>NZ_CP110093.1:0-361596 GCF_050858985.1 Burkholderia sp. M6-3 | reverse complement strand
ATGCGATCGTGCAGTCTGCGAAGCGTGGCTCGTGCCGTTACTACCTCGACTGCGGCAATGAGACGGATCGTGGCCAGGTCATTCTCGGCGAGTTTGGAAAGGCACGGCATGACAGGTTGCCCCATGTGGGCGATCTGTTTCCCGACCTTCTGAATGCGAAGAATGACAAGGGCGACGACACGCCGTCCTGTTCGATGGCCGACGCACTGCGCAAGCAGTCGCTGGTTATCAACCAGGCGATTTCGGTGCAGGCGTTCAATCTGTTGTGGACGCTTTTTCGCACCGGGTCGCTGGACTGGTCGGCTGTGTTTGTGAACCTCGCAACGGGACGAACGAACCCTGTCCCGACCGATCCAGCAGCGTGGGCACGATTTGGATACGACGCGCCTGCTCCCAGGCAACGGAAGTCGCGGAAGAAAGCAGCATGATCACTGACGCGAAGCAGATGCAATGTGGTGGTTGCGGTTGCGTTGATTTCAGGCTGTACGCCGCTGATGCCGAGGTACGCATCGCCGCGGAATGCCAGAAATGTATGGATGTCTCGTATATCCAGCCTGCAACCACAAAACTTGAAATCGAGTGGGGCGAGAAGTCGGACGGTCGTCTGACGGTCTGACCGCGATGCCCCGTTCCACACAACGCCGCTTCCTTCGGGAAGCGGCTTTTTTTGACCGGAGAATCATGAAACAGAAGATTGTTGATTGCCTGGCGCAACACGGGTGGGCCAAGGACCGGATCGTGGATGCGTTCAGCAAGACGTTCGAGACCGTTGTCGCGCCGAAGCGGGCCAGCATCTGGTTGAGCTTCGATCGCGAGTGCGATCGCTGGTGGCTAAAGAACGGCGAGTTCACAAGCGCTGGCGAGAATGTATTAGCGGGTAGCTTTGCCATATTCCCGACCGGCATGCCTCATGACGAGATCCAAGTCACCGTCGCGGCCCTCGTTGCCGAGATGGAAGGCAGCATAGCAGGGGCATATTCGGTCCGGCTGCTTCACCAACGGGAGCAGGAGGGATCACCGAACACACCCGGTCACAGGGGCTAGATCTTTATTGCGGCCGCAGCAGCAGTGCATCTGACAGCGCCTGTGGTTGCGTCGACGACTGCGCTTAACTTATGACGACGAGCGCCGTTCCCTCCGGGGGACGGCGCTTTTTTTCGTCTGTGTATCGCCCGAATCACGCTATCCCTTCGACGTAGCCTCAGAAGGCGGACGCTGCTTGCGTCGGGCTCAGGCAGCGAGTCCAAATGATGAAAGCTAGGTCCGTTTGGTGACGTTTCCACACTTTGCCGGCTCAGATGTGGCCTAGACTCATCCTATCACCCGCGCTTCTGCGCATCGAAAGAACACTCCAGCTTGCTGGGGTGCTCGAATCTTTGACCGGCTTATACCGGTCGTCCACGACGGACAAACCCGTCTGTCAACCCTGTTGGGAGCCATCCCAACGGGACCGGCTCCCGTTTTTTTTCGGAGCTGTTCAATGTCGAATCGCGACCACGCGGCCACGGCCGTTCCGTTCCAGTTCGTTCTTATCGTTGCTGCCGTTCTCGCTCTCACGGGCTGCGCACTAGTCATTTTCGGCTGTGCGTTCGAAGCGCAGAGTCAACTCGACTTGCTGCGGGCATCCGGTCCGGCTGCTCTCGATACCTATCTGGCGCATGTCGGTTCGCATCAATTGTCGTTTGGTGCGCTGATGGTCGAGTCCGTTACGGGACACGGCTACGCGTACGGCGCGTTCATACAAGGCGTCGGTTTCTGGTTCGTCTTCGTTCTCGCACCGCTTTCGGTCGTGCTGCTTACCGCAGCGCGCTGGTTTGCCGTTCGGGATCGGCGCACGAGCCTTCACCTTGCTATGGCTCATTGAGCCAAACACCTTTTTCTTTCCCGTCAGGGCGACCTCCCTGACGGGACGGTTGCCCCTATCTCGTTGAGGCAATCAAATGTTCAAGATCATCTTCAGTCTCGTTCTCGCTTCCATGCTGTCGGCTTGCGCCGGTATCGACTTCGGTTCGCCGAATACGTACCAGCGGTATGACGTTCAGCACGCCGGCTCCCTGGAACAGGGAACGGTTCTCCGCACTCGCGCCATCACGATCGAAGCCAGCCAGGATAACTCCGGACTGACGTCGCTCATCAGCGCGGGTGTCGGTGCTTTCCTTGGCTCACGCACGATTGGCAACGGCACCGGTCGCTACATCGCCGGCGCCTTGTCAGGAGCTGCATCCGGCTTCATCACGCAGAAGGTTTCGCAGGTGCTGTCGCATCACGCCGGCCTCGAAATCATCGTGCACACGAGCACAGGGCGGGACGTCGTTGTCGCGCAACCCGACGATCAGCAGTTCGCGCCGGGCGATCACGTTCTCCTTATTTCCACCAACTCGGGTCTGCGCGTTACGCACTGACCTGGCTTCTTTCCTGCACGCGCCGGTTTTCGTCGGCCTGTCTTTTCATCGCGAGGTGTTCCCGAAAGGGCACCTCGTTTTTTTTTCGAGGTTCCGTATGTTGAGAGTTCCCAAGGTGTTCTATGCCGATCGCCGCAGTTCGGGCGCGGCGGCGGACGCCGCAATAACTGACCACGCGACGCGGATGTTGCGCCGGGTGGCGCGAGATCTTCGTCTGCGTCCACAGGATCACGAGATCGTCAGCGAACCGGCGCGTCGCGGCCGCGGCTGCCGCGTAACCCTGCGTACGCCGGCGGTCATGCTGGAAGTAGCGGACACGCCGACACGTCAGATGGTTGCCGTGTCGTTCCGTACGCGCCGTGGCCGTTCGGACATGTCGGGCGGTGGTGAGAATGCTGTATCCCTCGACCAGCTCTCGTCCGCGGATGGTTATCAGGTGCTGCTCGGTGGTCTCCGGCTTGCCGGCGGCCTCGATGCTGAGCGTCGGTAGGAGGCGCAATGGAAATCATCGATATTCGTGTCGAATACGCCTCCGGCATGACAATCGCCGATAGGGCGGCCCTTCTGCCGGACCTAGGTGAGGTGTGCCTGTCGGAAAGGCTCGCGGTGCTTTTGCGCGAGTTCTCGATGACGCAGGCTCCGCCCAGGGTTTCCGCAACAATCAGAGGGCGTACGGTGATGCTGGAACAGGGAGTCGATGGGAATTTCATCATTCCCGAAGGCGCGCTGGAATCGGCTCCAGTTCCGGTATGGTGGCTGCGGGTCCTGCAGGCTTCTATTCCGCAAACAAAGGACCAATGGCAACAGTTTGGTCGTTTCATGCATACGCTTTCCGCAGCGTCGTTGATCGGCGCGATTGGCTTCTGGCACTCCACGTCGTCGTGGACGCCCAGCAACGTTCTGAGCGAGGTTAATCTGCTCCTCGCCTTTGTGATAACTTACTACGAGGGCATGGTTTCCATGAAAGGAGCATGAGCATGGGTTTCAGTTTCTTCGCTCTGGGTGTAGCGCTGGCGTTTCTTGGCTTGGGCATTTTTGCGGAGCACAACCGCCGCAAGGACACCGAGCGTCGGCATTCGCGCATCCCGCGTTAATCGACAATTTGAGCCTGTCTGACAGGCTGAAGACCAATCTGGCCGCACCTTCGGGTGCGGCTTTTTCATTTCAGGGCCCTCCATGCCATTAACCCTTGACTTGCCCGTCGCGCTAGCGGCGGCCCCCTTTGAAACGGTCGGTATGACCGTTGGTAGTGTCGTAGATCAGGTTTCCCGTGCGTTGCGCCGTACCGAAATCGAACCCGAGTGGGTGAGCCACGCTAACTTCATCGACGTAGATTGTCCCGACAGATTTGGCCTTGGGCCGTCGGCCCCGTGGCCTGTCGAAGAGTCTACCCGCCGCGTGAGTCTGGCGGTCGGTCGCGGCAATTCCGAAGGCTGGATCATCCGCGTCGACGTGATCGAACTGGTCACGGAAGGTGAGTCCCAGTTGTGGAAGAGCGTCCCACTCATCCGCATCAAATCACTCTCGCGCTCGCAAGCGTGGTCTATAGCAGCAGTCGTCTCGCGCCTGCTGGATATCGACTGAAGAGCGTTTAATTTCCTGAACCCCGATGGGCCGACATCCCCATCGGGGACGTTGGCCCTTTTCATTTTGCGGAGCCAACATCAATGTACACACTATCCATTCCCAACGAGACATTTACGGTCCCGACGCTCGCGGGCGTCATCGCGCTGTTCGCCAACGAACACGTAAAGGCGGCAGACACGTCGTTAATCTCGCTACAGAGCGACGCCATTCCGGCAAGCGTGACGCGCTACAACGGCACGCTGGCGATTCGATGTGCAGGTTCGGCTGCCGAGATCGTAGCCCGACTGTTCGACGAGGTTCACGCGTTCTGGCTGTCCGCCTATGGTGAGCAGGCCCGACCCTGGCAGATCCGCCCGACGCACTGGGAGGAGCTGTTCGGCCTCTTCGAACTGGCACGTGCGCCGCAAAGCTTCCTGTCGACCAATCAGATCGATGCGGAAAAGGCGGCCGCGCGAGATGCGCGACAATTCTTCAATCTGTCGTCGCTTTTCCATGACGCGGCGATCGCACGCTTTGGCTTCGGCTCAGGCGGTCCCGCAGTGGCCGGAGGCCAGGTGAACGGTCGTCACGAGGTTCATGTCGCCTACGCCCTGCTTCGCAATGAAGACGTCCCCGCGGTGGTCATGGATGATTACCGCGCGATGGAGCAGCCATTCCGGTACGACCTCGAGTGGGCGGTGCCACTGTTCAACGTACCGGAAATTCGCGGCCGGTTTTCGGCAAGCAGATGGCAGAGCGTAAGCTCGGTCATGCGTCACGCGAAGCAGTCGATTACGGCAGAAAACATCGACGCCATTGTTGCTGCAACGGCGCACCTGCCCGAAACGGCGGGATACATCGAGGTAGATGATGCCCTTTTCGATGCGCAGATCGTGAGCGCCGAGGCGTTGCCTGTAATGTTCGGAACGCCTGTCGCGATCGGGGAGCCGCTAAACGACTTCGCGGCGCGGCTGCGACAGTTGCTGGCGGACTGGCGGCGCGATAAGACGCTGGATCGCGCCGACATGGAACGCACGCAAGGTCGGATGAGTGCGCGCCGGCACAAGCTGGAGTGCGAGATGGCGCTCCTGTCACATGGGCGCGAGTCGTTCGAGTGGCCCAATCGCGTAGCTTCAGCGATCGAGGAGGGCGATCTTTCGATGCTTCTGGGTCTGCTGGATACGCCGGACGATCGGAACCGCAGCAGCAAGCAGGCCGTCGAGGAGTTCTACGGCGTAAGGCTGCGGGGCGTGAAGGCGAAAGCCCGTCGCCGTGCCGTGTTTAGTTTGTTTGGCTTCGACGAAACCGCTCAGCGTGAGTGGGAAAAGGCCGATGAACAGCGCAGGATGGAAAAGCGCAGGGCCGACGACGCACAGCGCGCCAGGGACGCTGCGCAGAGCGCGCGTTACAAGCGTACTGACGGCACGGTCATCGACGGGGTCACGCACGTCGACGACGCCATCGCATCTGGTTTCAGTGAGATCCGTAACTGGCGCGCCGGTGCAATTCTTCAGTACGCACTGGTGAACCCGGCGCTTAACGAAGGACGGCGCCTGCAGGCGAAGGATGGCACGCTCGCCTATGCGCGGGCGGTCCTCGAGCGCCGTGCTGCGTAAGGGGAGGGCATATGCGATTTGACCGTCAGGCCCGGCCGGAAGGTTTCTCCTGGACGAGCCGTCGCCAGGCACTGTTCCTCAGCCGTGAGCAGCGACAGCGCGAAAAGCTCGCGCAGGCATATCCGCTGTTCAGCGAGCAGCTTGAGCTACCGCCCGCAAGGACGCTGGACGAAGAGCAGGCGCGTCGCGAAACATTGTTCATGGAGGCCGAGCAGCGTATGCGGGATCTGTATGCACAGCAGTGGCGCCGCACGCGCTCCGAGTACTTCGCCTGCACACCCGAGCAGCGCGCGGCAATCATGGAGGAATGGGTGCGTTGGCCCGGCCCCGCGAAACCGGGTGCGTTCTCCTATGTCATCGAGAAGCACAACGGAGTGGGAGAAGAGAAGTCGCGTGCCTTCCGTGAACGCGAACGAGCGTTGAATGCGCGCATCGATGCAATGCTGTCTGCGCAGTCCTCGCTGTCGTTGTCCTGATCCCACATTTCTCTGTCATCAAACCGGCGCTATGCGCCGGTTTTTTTTTCGTCCGCCGGAAACCGAAGTGCACGCAGCAGCGCATTTAAAGCGGGGCGTTTTTTCGCAGCATACGAGCCGAACAGAGAGGACCGCATGCCTACACTGTGTCTATCACCCGCGTCCTGGACGCATCGAACTGCCGGATACGCGGCAACAATTCTGCCCCGAGGGACTTCGTCCCTTTCGGGCGTCGTCGGGGCACTTCTTATTGAGGATCCCCATGAACACCCCTGTGAGTTCCGACGTAACAGAGGTCTCGATCGCGCAGATCGAAGACGCTATCAACGTCTGGCGCAACCGCAATCCGTCGATGTTTGAGACGGACGTGCTGGTTCTTTGTGCCGAAGCACGCTGTCTTGCCAACCTTTACGGCGAGATGATCTTCCTGCGCACCGCGTCGGTTTCGCGCGGTGCGCTGACGCCGGCGCAACTGGCCGCACTGGTCGGCGCGTGGGCGTAACGCACCACTGATTTTCCCGCGTCGTCCGACGCATCGACCTGCCGCGACAGCGGCACATCTAACCCGCCCCAAAGGGACCACGTCCCCTGGGGCGCTGGTTCGTGGGGCATTTCTATTTGCGAGAACCCCATGAACGCACGTAATAACGCTGCTGCATCTATTGCTGGCGCCGATCAGGCGCCTGCCAACCAGGTCACCGCAGGGCAGCTGATCGAACTTCTCACGGCCTATGTGCCGGCGCGGTTGCCGGTGCTGATTACCGGCAGCCCGGGCATCGGCAAGAGCGATATCGTCGAACAGGTTGCGCGAGCAACTGGTCACGCGCTACTCATCAGCCATCCGGTGGTCGAGGATCCGACCGATTCGAAGGGGCTGCCGTTTCCGTCTGCCGACGGCGCGACAGCACGCCACCTCCCGTTTGGCGATCTCGAGGCAGCCGTCAACAGCAAGACGCCCCTGATCTGGTTTCTTGATGATCTGGGGCAGGCGTCGCCCGCGGTTCAGGCAGCCAAGATGCAGTTGCTGCTGGCGCGGCGTATCGGAACCCACGTCCTGCCGGATCACGTCACGTTCGTTGCTGCGTCTAACCGGCGCAATGACAACGCAGGCGTGACAGGCATTCTTGACCCCGTCATCTCGCGTTTCGCGACTGTCGTGCAACTGATTCCGACGATCCAGGACTGGTCGGACTGGGCGGTGCGCCACAACGTACCCGCCGAGCTGATTGCGTTTCTGCGGTTCAGGCCGGATCTGCTGTCGGTGCGCAAAACGACACGGGATATCGAGAATTGGCCGAGCCCGCGCAGCTGGGGATTCGTCGGCAAGACGATGAACGTAGTTCCCAAGTCGCTCGAGTTGACCTCCTACGCGGGAACGGTAGGAGAGGGGGCGGCGACGGAGCTGCTCGCCTTCCTCGGCATCTATCGCGAGTTGCCCTCGCCGGACGCGATCCTCCTGTCGCCTGACACGGCGCCCATTCCAGAAACGCCGGCGGCGCTGTTCGCAACGACAACCGCGCTGGCGGCGCATGCAACCGAAGGCAACTTCGATCGTGTGCTGACCTACAACGACCGACTCATTGACGCCGGACATCGCGAGTTCGGCGCGCTGCTCGCGCGTGACGCAATCCGGCGCACGCCGACGTTGCAGAACACGCACGCGTTCATTCGTGCCCAGAGCGGTCCGCTCGGATCGATCATCCGCGGCTGATCGACACCTTTCACGCTTCATCCGTTGTCCCTTGCCACGGCCCGCTTCGCGCGCGCCGTGGCTTTTTTATTTCTGCCTCATCCATTCATCTATCTGTCGGAGTCATTCCATGAACATCACCAACATCAAGTCTAAAGTCATGCTGTCGTCGGTCACGATCTCGACCTGGCAGGCACGCTGTTTCGACGTCAAGGCGACCGAAGAAGTTGAAAAGTCGCACGAGACGAAGGGTATCGGCCGTTTCAACAAGCGTCTGATGCCTGAACATGCGCCGAGCTACAGGGAGGTGGTGTCGATCGGCAACCGCATCCGCTCGTACTACTACGACCACTCGCTCAAGTACGATCAGCTGGGCGTGCGCCTTCTGCCGACGATGGTCTATATGGACTTCGCCGATCAGATGCGCAAGCTGAAGGACGAGTTCGAACTGGCCGTGTCCGTCTTCCTGACGGACTATCTGGACCTGAAGGAAAAGGCACGTGCTGAGCTGAACGGGCTGTTCAACGAGGCGGATTACCCGAGCCTCGCGCAGATGTCCGGTAAGTTCGGGATCAAGATGGCCGTGCTTCCGTTTCCGGACGCGACCCAGTTTGGTATCGATCTGCCCGACGACGTTCTGTCAGCTTTGCGCACCGATATCGACCAGCACGTTCTGGCCAGTATCTCGACGGCCAACAACGATCTCGTCGGCCGCCTTTACGAAGCCACTTCGAAGCTTGCCGATCGGCTGTACGCGGAAGGCAATGTGCGACTGGACGTGACCAATCAGGTGCGCGAACTGTGTGAGCTCCTGCCGAAGCTGAATTTCAGCAACGATCCGAAGCTTACGCACATCCTCGAGCAGGCGAAGAAGCACCTTGCCGTGCACACCGGAGCGGAACTGAAGGAGTCGCGTGTGCTGCGCTCGCAGGTTGCCGCCAAGGCCCAGGAAATCGAAGGCCTGATGGCGGCGTTCATGGGCAGCACGCCGGAGCCGATGATCGATCAGGAGCCGGTGACTCAGGAGCAGACGCCGCTTCTGCGTCTGGTCGCGTGAGGTGGCTATGGACCCTCGTATCTCGAAGCAGCGTACTGCGCTTGTGCTGGACCAGCCGTTTTTCGGGGCGCTGGCGCTGCGGCTCAAGGTCGTCGAAGATCCGTCGTGCAAGACGTTCTGGACCGATTCGGTTTCGATCGGATACAACCCATCGTATCTGTCGCAACTGAACGATCTTCAGACGCGCGGGGTGCTGGCGCATGAAGTACTGCACGTGGCCGGCGGCCACTGCTGGCGCCAGGGCGATCGCGACCCGGATCTCTGGAACGACGCGTGTGACTACGCGATCAATCCGATCATCATCGATGCGGGCATGCAGTTGCCTAAGGGTGTATTGATTGATGCCCGGTTCACCGGCAAGTCGGCCGAGGAGATCTACGGCATCCTCGCGCAGGAGAAGCGCAGCAGGGAGAAGCAACGGCAGGAGCAGCAGGGTCAGGGGCAGCAGGATAGTGGCAATCCAGCAGGGAAGTCTGGTTCGCAGCCAGGCGTCCCGAACGGGGGCAGCAGCCCGCCGCGATCCGCGAACGGCGCGAACACACCGTCCGCAAACCCTGACCCCGATTGTTCGCCGCCTTCTCACGGCAGCGCGTTCTCGTGTGGCGAGGTCCGTCAGTATGTCGCCGACGATCGTGCAAGGCAGGAGGCCGAGTGGAAGGTTGCCGTGCATCAGGCCGCGAAGGCGGCCCAGATGCGCGGCGGCATGCCGGGAGCGCTGCAGGGAATGATCGCCCAGGCGGTTGAGCCTGCCGTCGACTGGCGGCCCATTCTGCACCGCTTTGCGCAGGAATCGTCACCGACGGACTACAGCTATCTGATGCCGAACCGCCGTTATCTGCACCTGGGTTTGTATCTGCCCTCGCTGCACGAACCGGCAGTAGGCGACGCGGTGTTTGTTCGCGATTCAAGCGGCTCAGTATGGGACGAGACGCAGGCACAGTTCGCGGCCGAAATTGTCGCTGTGAATGACGGCGTGCGGCCGCGACGGCTGATCGTGATGGATTGCGATACGCGTGTGACACAGATGCAGATCTTCGAGCGCGGTCACGCAGTCGATTTCGAACTGCAACCCGTTCGCGGCGGTGGCGGTACTTCGTTTGTCGAGCCGTTCAGGCGGCTCGCAGCGGAGGGCATTCATCCGGCGTTTCTCGTGTATCTCACCGATATGGATGGCCGCTTCCCCGATGAAGCGCCGTCGTACCCCGTTCTATGGGCGTCGACCACGCCGCTTAAGCAGGCAAAGAAGGCGCCATTCGGTGAAACGGTTGAAGTTATCTGCTAGTGACTTTTTGTTTGCCCATTCTCATGAACCCAAACCCGGCTGCTGCAGCCGGGTTTTTTTTGCCTCGTCCAATGGGCAATGGCAGCGGACGACCTTGTCTGCACGTTGTCCCATAAATTTCAAGGTAACTTTCGGGCCGTCTCATGCCCCGATGCTTACCCGGTAAGGCTTTTACGAGAGATGGGGGGTGAAGAGTCGCAAGAGGACCGTGAGCCGGCTCACGGTCCTCTTGCAATTTCCGTAACGATGACGCGTTCAGGTACCAGAAGCGGTGCCATATCTTTGCGAACGGAGCAATAGACAGCGAGGTTATTTGTGCGCTCCGAAGTGCAGCCTGCCTGACCGGGATTCGGAATTGCAGCGAAGGCAGCGGCATGCTGCGAGGATTTTTGTTCGGTTAGACGACAAATGTTAGCGGGTAAGACGACCCGCTTGGTCCCAGGCCCAGTTCCTTTGGCGCGAGAGGTGCCGGAGTATGCCGGTGACTATGCCACGGCTTGATTCAGTGGCTACTGCCGCTGAGGGCTGGCGAGGGCCTCGAACGGCTCGCGCGCACGGAACCGGTCAAGACGGTTGCTCGCCTCGGCCATTGCTGACATGGGTGCGCGCCGGAGCTGCTCGTCGTACATGGTCGCGATCATGGCGAACTGCGTGAAACCCTCGTCGTCGAGCCGCCAGACGCCCAAGTCGCGTCCCTGATCGAACGCTGCGGAGATAACGGTCTCGGCGCTACGCATCTGTTCGACGGTTGCGTCGCCGTACCCCAGATCGGATAACAGACCAACGAGAATCATCGCCTGGCACAGCGTCTGGGCGGTGTTCACATTCCCTTTTCCACGCCGCATGGCATCGAGCGCAAGGTGGATCTGAAGAGAGAGTTCATCCGCCGCCGCGCGAGGCATTGGTAGTAACAGCGTCTTGCCCCGGCGCGCGTTGGTCACCTGTGGGCGTCGCGAGTAGTGAATGTTTCTGGTCATCAAGCGGATCATTACACGGTGCGAAGTCGGATTCCATACAGACGACTCCGTTCGCAAGGGAGTCAAAAGCTACACGATTATGGGGGTCTTTCTGACTTAAGACCGTGAGCCGGCTCGTCCGAGCGCGGGCCGGGGCGTACGCCCCGTGGAAGTCTATGGTTGTTCAGCGCCGAAAGCTCGCCGCGCGCGAAAGCTGTCTCATTTCATGCTTCTTTCCGTGCGCCGCGCGAGCAGGCAGTCTGAACAATAGCAGCATGTCTTACGATCCCGAAAATCCCCTGCTCAAGGTGCGCCCGCTCGAGGAGAGCGCGGTGCGGATGTTCTTCGAGTCTGTTCTTCCGTTGCGCGAACAGTTCGAAGCGCCCGACGTTGCCGAAATCATGATTAACAATTTCGACAGCATCTGGGTCGAGCGGCGCGGGGCCATGCATCGGCTCCCTCTGGTTCTTAACCAGGCGACGCTCAATGGCGCGATCCTGTCATTGGCCGCGTCCGTCGAGAAGTCAGCGCGTGCAGGCACCTCACAAGGCATCATCAACGCGGGTCACAAGGGCCTGCGTATCGCCGCCGTAATGAGGCCGACCGCGATCGACGGCCATGCGCTGTCGATCCGAAAGCACCGCGAGTCGAACCTCTCCCTGCAGGACTACGTCGCGATGGGGGCGTTCTCCCGCGTTCATGCACGCAGCCAGCGCAACGACGACGACCTCTTTCATCCCGGCATCGAAAACGAAGCGCTCATGGAAGCGGTTCGCCAGCTTGTCATCCGGCGCAAGAACATCCTTGTCGCGGGCGGCACCTCGACAGGTAAGACGACGTTTCTCAACGCGCTAGGTGCGGATATACCGGCCGACGAGCGCGTCATCAGCATCGAAGACACGATGGAACTGAAGCTGCGCGTGCCCAACCTGGTGCGCCTGCTCTCGAATCCGGACAAAGGTGTCACGACCCAGGCACTCGTCGCACTTTGCCTGCGGTTCAGACCCGATCGCATCATCGTTGGTGAGGTGCGTGGCGGCGAAGCGTACGACTTCATCCAGGCGCTGAGCACCGGCCACGACGGTGGCCTCGGGTCCATCCACTCCAACGACGCCCGCGGTGGGCTCAGCCGGCTTGAGAGCCTCGCCATGCTGGGCATCCCGACGGGTAGTCGCTGGGAGCTCGCCGACATGCGCAAGGCTATCGCGGACTGCTTCCATTACGTCATTCATCTTCGCCGCACAGGCGAGTTGCGCCACGTATCCGAGATCGTCGAGATCAAGGGCTTCCAGAACGGGGATTACATCCTCAATCGCGTTTTTTAACTTACCGGAGTCATTGCATGAAGAAGTACGTCTCACATTTTTTCGCGGCCGCTCGCACGAGCGTGGACGCGATGCGTCAGTTCATCTGGACCAGATTCCTGACGCGCCGCGAGTTGCGCACCACGCTGGTCGCCGCCGTACTCGCGGGATTTGCGCCGTTTGCGTCGGCGGTGAGTCTGGACGACCTTGGATCTGCAACCGACGCTATCTGCCTGATCTCCGCGTACATCAGCGGTCCGTGGCTCTTCGTCATTGGCTGCGTGGTGATCATCCTGGCCGCAGTCGCTATCGGCAGTTCTGAAAGCACCATCGTCAAGGTGATTTCTACATGTTTCGTCGGCATTGGCATCGCCGCATGCGCGGTACCAATCATGAAAAACCATTTCCACATCAGCTACACCTGTGCGTAAGCCGACAAAGGTCAGCCGCGGTCTTTCGCTGCCCCGCCAGATGGGCGGCGCCGACCGCGGACTCGCGATTGCCAACGGCACGATGACCGTGCTGCTCTGTTACGCCAGCATGACCCCCACATTTCTTGTCGTTGGTATCGGGGTGCACTGGCTCCTGCGCTGGAAGAGTCAGCGCGATCCATGGTGGCGGCAGGTCATGCTCGTCTATAACCGCTACGCGGATGTCTATCGGCCGTGGCCCTCGTCGAAGTCGTCGGCCCGGTTCAAACGCCCCTATGGGTTCGATCAGGATCTCCCATGCTGAAGAAGAGACTCGCTGTCCGGTCAATCCAGGAGGTCGCTCCCTGGGCCACGATGGTGACGCCCGAGCTTATCCTCGACAAGGATGGCTCGCTGCTTGCCGTCTTTGACTTCGAAGGCGTCGATGCAGACACGCCAAATGTGGGCGATATCTCGGCCGCGCGCGACAACCTCGACCACGCCTGCAAGAACTTCGACCATCGTGTTACGGCGTGGTGGAGGCTTGCTCACAGGCGCGTTCAGGGAAAGATAGACGGCGAGTTCAACTCCGACATCGATGCGCACATCGATGAAATCAACCGCAGGCATGTGGGCAGCGGCAAGTACTTCCGCAACACGCACTCCCTCGCGCTCGCCTTTACGCCCGAAACCGGCGTGAACCGGGTGTTCGACAAGATCGCCTATCACATGACGGTGGGCGGCAAGTCGATGCTGATCGCCATGATCGAGGCCTTGAAGGATTCGCTGCTCGCGCGCAGCGCGTTCGTGTTCGATCTCGAACGGTTGACGTCCGACATCAAGCGCTTTGAAGGTGTTCTCGACGCATTCAGGGGCGGTGTTACTCGCCTCAGGATGAAGCGGCTCTCGCTCCAGACGGCACTGGCCTTCCTGCATCAGTCGGCGAATCCCTCCGTGCCGCCGCGGCGTGTTCGATATCCGGTGACGATGCTCGACTCTCACCTGACCGAGAGCGAGATTACGATCGGCGCCGAAATGCTGATGTTCGAATCGGCATACGGAAAGCGCTTTGCCAAGATTGTGGCCGTCAAGGAATGGATGGGATTCCAGGAGGCGGCGCTTGACGTGCTCGGCGAGGTCGATGCGGAGCTGGACGTGTGCGTGATGTTCCGCTTCCTCGATACGAGCAAGGCGAGCGGGTACGTCGATACGATCCGCAAGTTTTACAAGATGGCCGCGTTCAACCCGTGGGCAATGGTCAAAGCGTATTTTGCAAAGGAAGAACAGAAGAACGACAAGGGACGGGAGACGCTCGCTGAAGAGGCGGAAAACGCCCTCGCGAAAATACAGGCCGAAGGCCAGCAATTCGGTTTTGCCAACGTGTCGGTGGTCGTTTACGGCAACACCGTCCAGGAGTGCGAGGACGCGACCCGCGACGTCGTCGGCCGGATCGGTAACGCGGGCTTTGGTGTCATCATCGAGCGGGATAACCTCTTTGCGGCATGGGCGTCCACCATGCCCGGCCGATGGGACCAGCAGCGGCGGTTGCAGTTTGTCGAGACCGCGACGGTGTCGGACATTGCTCCGGTTCGCAGCGTTGCCGAAGGCAGCGACGTGAACGCATGGTTGACTCAACAGTCGGGCAAGCGCACTGGGCCGCTCACCATGCTCCCGACGCGTCACAAGACGCTGCAGCGCGTGAACCTGCATATACCGGGGGGCGCATCGCATCTGCTCGTGCTGGGCCCGATCGGCATGGGCAAGTCGATCATGCTGAACTTCCTGATGTCGCAGACTGGACGCCACGGTGCGCGGCGCGTTCGCTTCGACAAGGACCGCTCCACGCGTATTCCGACCGTGCTCGCCGGCGGACGGTTCATCGACGCAACCGGGCGTTTTGAGGCGGCCACGTCGGTCAATCCACTGTCCCTGCTGCACGACAAGAAACATTATCCCTATGTCGCTGAGTGGGTGCAGATGGCAATCGAGGACGACACGTTCCGCTGCACGAAGCTGCAGGAGCGGGAGATCTTTGACGCGGTGGTGACGCTCGGGGATGGCTACGGCCCCGAACTCTGGACGCTGTCATTCCTGAATACGCTGCTTTCCCTTGAGCTGCGCGACCGGCTCGCTGTGTGGACACAGGGCGAGAAGAACGGCCGGTTTTTTGATCACGCCGAAGACGCATTCGAACTGTCGGATGACATCTCTATCGAGATGGGCGATCTGTTCAATAACTTCCCGGTGGCCGCCGCGCTGTTCATGGACTACGCCTTCTACCGCATTGCGCAGTGGCTCGATGGCAAGCGATACACCGTAATCGAGGTGGAGGAGGCCGGGTTCTTCTTCCAGAACGAGCGCTTCTACAAGCGGCTGGAAGTGTGGGCGGTGACCATCCGGAAGCTGAACGCTACCTTGATGATGGCGACACAGTCGCTCGCCCAGGTCGCTCGAATCGCCGACTTTGAGGTGCTGAAGGAAAACATCCCGAACATCCTCTATCTGCCGAACCCGGATGCGCGGAACAACCTTCATCTCTACCGCGACAAGTTCGGTCTCACGATGAGCCAGATAGACATGGTGGCTACCGCCGTTCCAAACCGCGATTACCTATGGGTGACGCCGACCCAGACGCGAATGCTTCAGGCGAGCTTCCCGAAAGAAACGCTCGCTGTGCTTCGGTCCGATGGGCGTGCACAGGCGGTGCTGGACAAGCACTTCAAGTCCGGTGCGCAGAACTGGAAGCAGAATTACCTCGCAGAAATGATGACACTCGACTGACCCGAAGGGGACCAACCATGAAAAAACTATTTGTACGCCTGGCCGCGGCCGCCGGCCTGACTTTTTTCGCTTCGCAGGCCGCTTATGCGCAGTTGACGGTCATCGATCCGACCAACCTGATCCAGAACACGATTACGGCCTTGAAGGCGATCAAGACCGAGGTCTACCAGGACAGCAACATCGCCTACCAGTACCAGATGATGGCAAACCAGCTGTTGCAGGCCACCAACCTCGATCCCACCGCGATGAAAGCGCAGTACGATCAGATCACGGGTGACATCGACAAGTACAAACAGCTTGCGAGCACCGCAACGGATCTCTATGGCGACCTTCAGGACGGCGGTCAATGGCTGAACCATGTCCAGTCGCTAATCTCGCGATCGGGCAAGTCAAATGCCCAGTGGTTTGCCGACATGGCTTCGCTCTATAACCAGCGCGACAAACAGGCGACCCAGCTTCTGCAGACTGGCAACAGCGTGATGACGCATATCCAGACGCTGGCTAAACGCCGCCAGGATCTGCAGTCCCAGATGGCGCTGACTCCGACCGCCCAGGCAACCGCCGAACTGACCACACACTACCTCGACATCGTCTCGAGTCAGATGAGCGACATGCTCCAACTCGCAGCGGGCAAACAGCAGAAGGAGGCACAGCAGGAATCGGCGTCTAACGCGGATGACAAGAACAAGGCGGCATCCGCGAAGGCGTTCCTCGAGCAGCAGGAAGCCGAGCGTGCGGCTTACGGATTCTAAGGACCGGACGAGGCTCGACGATGTGGATAAGACTCAGGCGCATTCTGGCCGCCGTACTGCTTCCTCTGCTTTTGCTCGCTGCGCCGGCAGCGGCATTCGCCGATGATCCGCAGGTATTGCCCGACGGCACGATCGTACCGGGCAATTCATCCGGCAGCACCGCCACGACAAATGCGAGTTCGTATGTCAAGCCCGGGGAGTTTGCAGCAGGCAGCAAGCAGGCGATGGACCGGATCACAGCGCTGTTCTCGTCGGTGATGAACACAGCCGTGACAATCAGCGAGCAGATCAAGCCGGAGGCGGACAAGTTCGCAGGTGGACTCGGCGTTATCACGCTCGTGCTGGCCGCGGTTCGCTTTGCAGCGACGAAAGACCCGGTTATGGCCTGGCTGGCAGTCTTCGAAGAGGTCGGCATTCTCGGGATTTTCGCTTCGTTTTATATTGAGTTCGCCCAGTTCGGACCGGGCTTCTATAAATGGTTCCTCACGCTGGCGAACACCATCAGCGGTGCCGACATGTCGAGCTCGCTCAGTATCATTGGGAATGCGGCGGGGCAGATTCTCGATGCGGTCGTGAAGGCGTTTTCCGGCGCCGGATGGACCGCGATTTTCGGGGTGCTTATCGCGGTGGTGCCGCTGCTGTTCGCATGGCTTGTCCTGTCTGTTACCGCCGTCGTGTTCGTTTTCTTTATCAACCTCGGCCAGCTGCAGTTCGCGTGCGGCGTTGTCATGGGGCAGATCGCGTTCGCCCTGGGCTTCTCGTCTTTCACGCGGGGCTACTTCAAGACGTGGCTCGACTTCATGATCAGCGCCGGCATGTACGTCGTCGTTGCCGCGATCCTGATGCGCCTCGTGACCCATAGCCTGATTGAGGCGGTTCAGGATGCCGCCGGTAAAGGCTTGACGACCACAGGGGCAAGTGGCTACGTGTTCGACCTCGCCATCTTCGTGTTCCTGGTGTCGTTCGAGATTCCAAAGATCGCGGGTATGTTTGGCGGTGGCGCGAACGCGAGCGGCGCGATGGTCGGCAAGGTCGGCCGGACGCTTACCGGAGGGTTGATGCCATGAGCGGGCCCACGGCAACCGGCGCGGCAGCACTGCTGGAACAGCACCAGCGTCGTATTGACCTGATCACGCAGTGCGCCAACGAGCCGAACAGAGCTGAGTTCGACCGCAAATGGCTCTCGGTACTGCGCGGCTGTGCGGCGTGGTTCTCCACGCTCCCGCTCAGCCCGCAGCTTTACAAGGACGTCGGCGGGGCGTTTCGCTGCACCATCGAAACGGCTTTCTTCGCGATGCGGCTTGCCAGCGGGCGGAAATTCGGTACGAACCTGCCTTCGGAGCAGCGCAGGCGGATCGAGCCGCAGTACAACTACGCGGTATTCCTCTGCGCAACGTGTTCAAGGCTGGATGAGCCTTACCGGTATTTCCAGATCCTGCGCGACACTGACCGGGTCGAGTGGAATCCGTCTGTTCACGGCGCGCTTGAGCCGTGGCTTGGAAGTTCGCCTTACCGGGTCGTGGTCCGGCCGGCTCCGTTGCCTGTCGAGCGGATGCGCACGGGCATGCTTGCGCAGGTGCTGATCGGTTCACAGCTGCTTGCAGGGCTCGATGGCGAAGTGCTCGCGGAGACGTTCGGCGCGATCAATCCAGTTCCACAGCCGCAAGGCATCGAGACGCTTTTGCACAAGGTGGTGCGTGAGGCCGTCAACGTTGCGGACGAGTCGGACAGGAAGGCGCAGCGCGGCGTGTTCGCGCCGGTGAACTATACCGTTCCGTCGGCCGTACAGGTTGCTGCCGAGCTGCAGCCCGTTGTCGCGCCAGCGCCCACGCCCGCTTCACCGTCCCCGTCGCCGTCAGTCGCCACCTCAGTAGCGCAAGGTGCTCCGGAGACGCCAGCAGCGGTAGCCCCGACAGTCGAGGAGCCGTCTGCGTCGCCTTCGCCGTCCGAGGCGGCCGCCGCGCCAACTCCGATGCAGGCGGCGGAAGGCGCATCTCCAGCCCGATCGGCAGTCACGTCGCCTGAGCGCATGGCCGCTTCTTCCACGGCGCGGGCGCAGTCGTTGCATGAAGCCATCGGTATCACGGGAGAGCCGAGCCCGGCCACCGCACCGGATCAGACGCCGGTCGACCCAACCGGAATGCGCGCGACTCCTCGAGCGGACACGCGCGAAAAGCCTGAAGCGCCAGTGGGGTTTGACGACGTGCTCAAGGGCCTGCCCAACTCCGTGCGCGAACTGTTCGTCGCACTGCGGGAGGACGTCATCGCGGGCTCAGCGAAGGTCGAGTGGAACGACAAGGGCCTGGTGATTGGCAAGCGCCTTATTGGTAGTTACGGGCTGGCGTCCAGCACGCTCGTTGAGCACATGCGCAAACGAAGTCTGATGGTTGCGGATGGCTCTACGGACATTACGCTCGCGCCACGGGCAGGGCAGCTAATTCTGGAGCGACCGGCGTGACCAGTTACATCAATCATTTCCGGCCGATATACGAGTTCCGCGCGGCTGTCTTCTGGCTCGCTGCGTGCGTTTTACTGCCGATCTCCGGCATGCCGTACGCGTGGGCATTCATGCTCGTGGGTCTCTCGTTCCTGCTGGTGCGATCCCTGCAGATCTGGAGCGCGCTCAAGTTCCGTATGGCGATTTCGACCAAGTGGCTCACTACGCTGCAGGTGCCCAGGCTGCTGCAGGTCCAGAAGCGCATGCGCGAAGAGGCGAACTCAATGTACCTGGGCATCGGCTACGAATGGACCCAGAAGCATTGCCAGATCGCGCACGACATCCTGCGCATGCCGACGACTGACATACCGGGCCTGCCCAAGTGGCTGAACAAGACGAAGACGGGTCGCAGGATTGAGGAAGCGATCGAGGGCATCTTCGCTCCCAAAGACAGTATTCGCGATGTCATGCCTCAGGGTTCTTCGTGGATACACGGCATGGAACCGAAGAAGGCGCTCGTTCCGTTCCACTACAAGGCGATGGGCGGCCACACCCTGGTGGGCGGCACGACCGGTGCCGGCAAGACGCGCACATACGAGGTGATCTCCACGCAGGTCATTCACCTGGGCGACGTGCTGATCATCGTAGATCCGAAGAACGACGCCGAGTGGAAGCGCCGGGTCGAGAAGGAGTGCGCGCGGTCCGGCCGTAAGTTTCTGTACTTCAACCAGGCCAAGCCGTCCGAGTCGATCCGCCTGAATCCGATCGAGAACTGGTCGCAGCCATCGGAAATTCCGAGCCGGATCGCGCAATTGATGGAGGAGGGGCCATTCCGCGATTTTGCGTTCCTGTTCATCGACCGGGCCGTGAAGGGCGAACTGTACATCGGCGACAAGCCGACTTTGCGCTCCATCCTGAAGTATGCGCAGTCGGGGATCACCACACTGCTTGAGAAAAGCCTGAGGCGCTTTTTCGTGGAGCAGGGGCTATCGGACTGGGAAGAGCAGGTCGCAACGGAAACGACTCGCCAGGGCGCGCGCAACAACGGCGCTGGGCCGATCGACGCGATGATCGCGTTGTACACCGCGCGGTTTGCGGCGCACGAGCGCGGTCATGAAGCGATCGACGGATTGATCGCGACGCACGTGCACGACCGCGAGCACTACATGCGCATCATTGCGTCGGCCCTTCCTCTGCTGCAGATGCTCGCCACCGGCGAGACGGGATTGATGCTCGCGCCGAAGGCCGACGACTTCGACGACGAGCGCGAGATCTGGGATATCGACAAGATCATCAAGCAGAAGGCCGTCCTCTATATGGGCCTGGATTCGCTGTCGAACAACATCGTGCAGAAGGCAATCGCATCGATGATCCTGTCCGACGTGGCGGCAGTGTGCGGCTCAATCTATAACTTCTACGATTCGCCACCGGAAGTGGTGCTCATCATCGATGAAATCGCGGAGGCGATCAACGAACAGGTGATCCAGATATTGAACAAGGGGCGGGGCGCCGGCTTCAAGGCGTTCGTCGCCTTTCAGGCACGCGCGGACCTGGAGGCTCGCCTTGGAAATGCGGCCAAGATGCTGCAGGTTTTGGGCAATCTGAACAACCAGATCATTCTACGCTTGGAGGACAGTGATACGGCGCAGTGGTTCTCTGACAAGGTCGGTGAAACCGCTATTCGCAACATGACGATCACTGGCAGCACGAGCACCGGCAGTGAGGCCCACATTGGTGAATTCACCGGCGGGGTTTCCCGTTCGCTACAACTGGAGAAGGCTCCTCTGATTCCCACTGGCCTGATACATAAACTTCCGAACCTGCAGTACTTCATGCGCATCTCGGGCGCAGCTGTGTATCAGGGACGTATTCCAATCCTTCAAGGCTAACCAAACGCATGTCTGCCGTATTTAAAAAAATCATCCGCGACTACAAGCTGTCGTCCCGTCTCGTGCCGGTATTCACGGTGGCGCCGGAGCTTGAGCTCGCCTGCGCACGTGTGGCCGATTTCATCGGGGAGAAGTTCATTGGCGAGTCAGAGCCGCTCGTCAAGGAGATGCTCGACAGTGGCCTCGCGGCGTACAAACGGACGCGAAAGACCGGGAATCCGCATATTGCATTCATGCAGGGTCTGTTCGCGGGCGCGCATCTGCTTTACGCACGCCGGTACGTCGCCCGCGACGGCGAGCGCTATCACGTATGGCCGCCGATGCTTGAGCCGGTCACAGAGTTTGAGGCGCGGCATGTCGCGCTCGGCACCGAAATGGTCGACGAGCAATGCCCCGAGTCCATCACGCATCGCTCGGCTGCCTTCCAGCTAGCTGCTCGCGCACTGACCGGCGAGCATTTCAGGCTCTATTTCGAGGACTATGATGTCGCCCACACTTTTCCTGATAGCGAAGCTGTCGCGGGTTGAACCGGACGTCGCGCGGCGCGCCATGTCCACCGCAAGGGCACAGGACGAGGTCGACGCGCCGAGGCCCGCTGAATTTTCGAGGGGCAGTGGCGCGATGGTGTACGCGCTGGCCCTCTTCGTCACGCGCCGGCCCCTGCATTTCTGGCTGGGGCTAAGCGGGCTCGTCGCGTTTCCGATTTACATTCTCGCGAGGATCGTCACGAACCTGCTGGAATGGGGTGTCCACACCTATGGCCAGTAGCCGCTTTGTATCCCACATAAAGTGGTGGTTCTTTTTCGTGCCGCTCATAGCGGTACTGGTCATGCCCGCGATACCGGACCGTTCATGGTTTTCGATCAAGGACGAAGAGGTGAATTCCGTCGTCGCGATAGTAGGAGCCGACCGGGCTGACGAGGCTGTGGCGCTGACTAACGCCCGGTTCAGGCTCTGGTTTGTGCAAAGCGGTCTCGTGCGATCCACTATGAACGCCGCCGGCAGCGGAGAAATCAGCGATGGTGGCATGTCAGACCTCGCGCAGGCCTGGGTGCACAACTTCTGGCTGGAGATCTACCGCGTGGTGTATCGCGCGACCGTGATGAAGCTGTTCATTCTGGGGACGCTCGTCTTTTGCGTCGCTGCCTTCGTCGACGGTACGGTCCGTCGCAAGATCAAGGCATCGGCCGCGGGCTTCGCGAGCCCGCTGTCGTTCCATCTGGCCGGGCATGGCATCCTGCTCGTATTCGGCGTTTCGTTCGCCGTACTCGTCCTGCCCGTTCCCATCTACGCCCAGTGCTGGATTGCGGTCGCCGCGATCCTGGGCGCGCTTTTGTGGAAAGCGGCCTCGTCGTATCAGTAGAACGACCGGGGAAAGCTATACGATTTCCTGTAGCTTTCCCAGTTAAGACCGTGAGCCGGCTCGTCCGAAACGTTTTTTTGCGCCCATCAATTCCTGTCTCGACCCGCCTTCGCTTTCGCACTCGTCATTCGGTTACGCGCCGACCACGAATTCCCTCCCATCTCGCGGGCCCCCTTTGAACGCCGCTATGCAAAGTGCACACTGCGTTCCCGTTCGCCTCTACGAAGCCGTCCAACGATGAGCTGACGCGAAAGCGGCTAGAAATTGACCACGTTTTACCCGGTGATCAACGGTTGTCGCGCAAACAATAGAGTCCATGCCGCGCGCGGGCGCGTGCACTTACCAAGGGACAAAAATATGAGCGCCATCACCGAAGAATCGAAGCCAGACGCCGCCACTGAACCGGTTGAAAGGCCAGTGGGTGTTATCGTGGCCGCGGGAGATGCAACCCCGGTCGAACCGGCGAGCCTGGTCACCGACGGCGCGGACGGCGGTGAAATCGAGGCCGAACTCCAGCAGATGGAGGAAGCTGCAAACACCCTTCAGAAAGAAGGGATGATCAGCGAGTCGGAAGCCGCAGAAAAGCGCGAACAGGTCGCGCGTACGCGAAAGCTGTTTCGCGAACTCTCGCCGGCAGAGCGGGTCGCGATCGTGCAGCGCCGCCGGGAGATCGGCCGCGAGCTGATGAACAGGCAACTGTCCGGCGCTGCCGTCGTGCAGGCCACCGTGCGGCTGAACCATACGCGTCTCAAACCGCTGTTCGAGCAGTGGTGGCCGTACCTGAACCGCATGAGCATCAACCTGCAGCGCTTCGGGCGATCCACCTTCGGCACGGAAGATCTCGGTACCGTCACCGCCTGGTTTGAAAAACAGGTCGGCGAGCTTGAAGCCTACGTCGAAGAGCAACTGAACGTAGCTGCGGGCTTTCGCGAGAAGACGGAGGCCAGAATGAAGGAGCAGGGCGACATTGTGTTCGCGCCGACGGTCACTAAGCCTTCGCTCGATATCCAGGTCGAAGCCTACTCGCGTTTCTCCATGCGCGTTCTCTCGCTCCTGCTGAAGTTCGACAAGGTGATGGATCACTTCGACTTCCTGGTCTGGAACAGCGTGCGAGATCAGTCTGACGTGGATGAGGAAACCACCCGCTTCCTGCGCAAGTTCCATCCAGTCGGTGTGCGCGGCTACATGACCCACTTGCGCCTGATGACGACGGTGCGGGGCCGCTAACCGGAGCCTTCAATGCTTGATGGGCTCAATCCGCAGCAGCGCGAGGTGGCGGAACTTCGCCGGCACTGTGTCGCCATTGCATGTCCAGGCGCGGGCAAGACGAAGACTATTGCCGCGAAGGCAGCCTTGCTTCTTGCCGATCCGCACGCAGTTGTCGGCGCGGTGACGTTCAGCAAGGACGCGGCCGTGGAGTTGCGCGACCGGATCCTCGCATTGGCCGGCGCCGGCGCGAGAAGCCGTCTGATTGCGGGGACGTTCCATTCGCTCGCTAACCGGCAGCTGGGCAAACGCGATATTGCGACGGATGGGGACCGCGCAGGTCTTCTCGCGCGCGTGCTTGCAGAACTTGGGCTTCAATGGAAGGTCGACGAGGTGATTCCGGTCATCGAGCGGATCAAGACCAACTTTGGACGAGTGGACGCCCACAGTCCCGACGCCCAGCTGTACCACGCCTACCAGGAAGCACTCGCGCGCAACGGCAAGATCGACTTTCAGGACATGTTGCGACTGTCCGTGGCTGGTATGGAGAGCGGGGACATCGAACCATACGGGTTCACCGATCTGCTCGTTGATGAATTCCAGGATACGGACCCGCTGCAATATCGTTGGGTCGAGCTTCACGCAAGGGCGGGCGCGAACGTCACGGTCGTCGGTGACGATGATCAGAGCATCTACGGCTTTCGCGCCGCGCTCGGGTTCCGCGGCATGGAGAGCTTCGCAGAGTCCTTCAGCGCGCAACGCGTCGTGCTGGGCAGCAATTACCGCTGCCGCACTGAAATCCTGTCGGCGGCCGACCGGGTCATCCGGAACAACGTCGAGCGCGTCGCGAAGGTGCTACGGGCCGAACGCGGCGCCGGGGGCGCTATTGCCACGCGCCGCTTTGACGACGAGTACGCGGACGCTGTGGCCGCAGTCGAGCAACTCCAACCCCTACTCGGCGCGGGTAACTCGTGCGCGATTCTCGCGCGCACCAATCGCATTCTCGACCCGATCGAAGCCGTTTGCCGCTCTCACGACGTGCCTTACTACCGTGCCTCGGGCAGTTCGGTGCTCAACCGGCCTCAGGGCGCGCTGATGTGCAACCTGCTGCTGATCGTCGAAGGTCGCAAGCAGAATGGGCTGGACGCGGTGCTCGGGTACACCGGCATGAGTTCGACGCATCTCAGTGCACTGCACCGGGACATGGGCGCGGAGCTTGTCCAGCGAGCAAAAAAGGACCTCGTCGGCCTCGGCTTGCCGGAGGACACGGCGAGCGCGTATCGCGCCTTCATGAAACGGCTCGCGGAGTGGACGCAGATGTCGGAACGCAAGTTCTATTCGCTGGCGCTCGACGGGGTACTTGAAATGATGATGACTTACGCCCGGGACGATCAGGCAAAGCGCGCGATCCAGGCAACATACGATGTGCTGTCGCGCCTGACGGGGACGTTTGGCGAGCGTATCGAGTATCTGAAACGGGACAACAACAAGCCAGTGGAGGGTGCGCTGGTGCTGACCACCATGCACAGTTCGAAGGGCCTTGAATGGGACCACGTGTGGATCACCCGCGCCGAGGAAGGCGTCGTCCCTGACGAAAAGAGTACCGAATCGGAAGAGCGCCGGCTTTTCTATGTCGCGATGACGCGGGCCCGGGACACACTCACCATCGCTACGATCAGGAAGAGCCCGGTCTCACGATTCGTAATCGAATCCGAGGCTCGCTAGGAATGGCGTAGCTATGGAAACAGGGACGACGCGTTCGATCGGACGGTTAGCAAAAAAACGGGCGCTTTTTGTGGAAGCGCCCGTTGCATTCTTCGGTGTTTTGTCAGGCTTTGTGCGCGGAGACGAGATCGTTGGCCCCTTCCAGAACTAACTGTCACGCATGCGCTGCGTCGTCACGGCTGGACTCTTTGTCGCGAGGAACCATGGCGATTTTAACGGACAGAATCGCAAGCACCAACAGCGACGCATACACGAATCCGTAAGAATAGTTCACCACAGTTCGGATATGTTCCTGGCGGTCCAGATAGCCGTGTATTTCTTCGCGTGTCTTCCCAATCCTCGTCGCTAGCGCGCTTTCCGAAGACAGACCGTGCTGCGAAAGTGCGGGCCCGCGATCGGATGCTGTCATCCGCTGAAGGTCGGTTGACAGCGTCGTATCGCCAACAAGGCGGGCAGTTGTAGCCATGCTTCCGATGGCAAGCGCAGCGCCTTCGTTGAGCGAGGTGATTAGCGTCGATGCACTTACAGCAACTACGCCAACCGTTAAGACTAGTGCTGCGCCGATTTTCGTTGTTCTGGCCTTCATTACCTGCTCTCCAATATGCGGCATCGCTACCGCGTCTGGCGCTGTTCGCGCCACTTTTCAATACGTCGGCGGGGCTACGCGTTGCCGGCGGCCGCACGTGATAGCTGCTGGACGTTGCTCGAGTTTTCGATCGTCAGATCGCTCTTTCGCTTGATCTGACCTTCGAGCGACGCTCGGGGGCCCAGCCGGATCGTGCCGTAGTAGTAGACGTTGCCCTTCACGCGCCCGTTGATTTCGAGCACACCTCGCGCGTGTACGTCGCCCTCGACCGTGCCGTCAATCCGCACGTGCTCGCCCTCGACCTGACCTTTCACCATTCCGCCCTGGCCGATGTGAAGCAGCCCCGAGTTCGAGACGACACTGCCATCGACAATGCCGAAACTGCTGAGACCGTGGTCGAGGATGACATTTCCGTGGATCGACAGTCCCGTGGAAAGCAGCGTTACGTTAAGTGGTTGAGATTTCATGCCGGGACCTCATCAGAACAATTGAACATCGCCGGACTTCGTGGCGGGTGCGGTGGGTTGCGCAGGTGGCGCTGCGGGAGCGTCGTGGGTCACTGAAGGAGCAGCTTCACGATGTGGCTTGATGTGATGAATGGGACGCAACGCGGGACGCGTCGCCGCAGGCTGCGGACTTTCGGGCTGCGAGGCAGGGCTCGCTGCGGTGCTTGCCGCAACTCGCGCGGCGGCAGGGTCCTCGCGCTGGGCGGGCTGTGTAGCGACGGGTTCTGACGCTTGCGGTGGCGTCTGCGCCGCGGGCACTGTTGCACGTGTCGCCCTGATAGGCGAAGCGGCCGCCTGCGTCACTACCGCGGCCTGCGAGTCATGCGCTGGCGCAACCACGACTGGCGTCGGAGCCGAGAGGGCCTTCGGGTCGACATGAGAAAGCGGTGTGCGTCCGCCCGTCATCGCAGTGTCGAGATCGCCGGAGGTCAATGGTCGAGGTGGCGCGGCGTTCACCGGCATGTCAGCGGATGCGGGTTGCGGGACCACTGCTGGAGCAGGCCGGCCGGGCGTCTGCGCGTCGTGCGGGACGTGAGCCGCCGCGTGCATCGCCTGCCAGATCCGGGCGGCGCTTACGCCGCCTGCACCGGCGATTGCGGCGATAGCGAGCGCCAGCAATGCGGGTCGTCCGGCGCTGCGCATTCTCGACATGAGAGCCTGTGCCGAAAGCGAACGGCTCGAGGAGCGCTCGGGTGCGGGCAGCATCGGCATGGCCGCGGTATGGCGGGACAGATCGATGATGACGGGCTGAGCCGTATATTGCGCGTGCAGCGCCTGAATTTCTCTGATGTCCATTTCCTCTCCAACAGGGTGATGGGGCGAGCGTATCCATCCGGCAGCAAGGTCAAGTGCCGGCGAAGTCGACAACGGGATGATGCGGTTCAGGAGCCCCGGCGTTCGCCGTCGAACTCGTACTGGTCGTTGTCAGGCATGCAGACCTGAACGATGTGCTTCAGCCGTCGTTCCGCGTTCGAAAGCATCCGGGCGCGTGCTTCAGGCGTGATCTTTCCCATCACAACGGCCGCCAGGGATTTGACGAAGATGCGGTCGAACTGGGTGAGGCAGCGAACCAGCAACCCGGCGAGCGGGCGCGTGACGACGAGTTCGATCTCTTCGTGCGGCATATCAATGGCGCGTAGCTCATGACGCGCGAGCCAGCCATCGGTCTTCCGGAGCCACTCCGCGGTTTCCCGCAATGCGTTCTCAAGAGCGCGGACCTTACCGCCTCGCGCGACGGCGATCTTTGCCGCGCAGAAGTTGTAGTCGGAGCGGATGTAGTCGCGGGCAAACTGCGAGCTATAGCGCAGGACCGTGGTTGTATCGGATTCCGGATTGATCCGGGCGATACGCGTGTCACTGGTCAGGCGCTCAATAGGCTTCAGCCCGCTCAGCGGTGGGCTGTCGGCTGGGGGTACGTCTTTGTCCGGGCGCTCTGGCTCCGGGAGGAAATCAGGAACTGCGGCCATGGTATTTTTCGGGTGGTCTCTCTCACCTCCAATTCTGCGTGCGATAGCACACATTGACCCAGGCAAAAGCTGCGCTGTTTTCGCGACCTTTCGGGGCTATACGCGCCCACTTTTGCGCAATACTGACTCTACTTCTCGCGTCTCTGACGCATCGACATGACCCGGCCAGCCCGGAGTCCATCTTCTGTACCAAGCCGTGCCCGCAGCTGAGGCATGCTCCGACCAGTTGGCTACTGGTGTGGAATTTTCTTTCTGATGAGCGCCTCGCCCGCGCTCCCCATTCATTCAGTCGTAAAACTCGTCGCCGGCCGCATTCATTTGCGCCGCGACATCGTTCGGACCCGGACATCGGGTGTTCTCTCTCCAGAGCCCGTCTGGGTAGAACGATCGAAGTCGACTGAACCGTGATCCTGCGGCGGAATGCATTTTCCGAAAATGGGCTGTTGCGCAGCGTGACCATGCTGCGCGAGGACGACTGACGTCCTCGTATATGAGCCCTCGGCTCCCTGAGCGCCACGACCCCGGAAGGGTTGTGGCGCTCAGGTCATTTTTCATCGAATCCCGAAACGCGTTCCTCATTCCGAGGAACGCGTTTTTTTTCGTCCTGTTGTCCTGTCCAGAAGGAGGTCTTCAATGCTTCCCGACCGTCTTGATGAGCGCATTGCCGAAGCGATCAACCACACGATTGCCGAGGAGCGCGCCACTGCAGATACCGCATCGCCAGCATGGCGGGCGCGTTGCGAGGTCGCCCAGATTGCGAAGTACAGCGATCCGGATCGACGCGTTTTTCTTTCCCACATAGCCGAGCGCCGCGGAGACGCGGCCGCACACGAACTGGAGCAGTCAGCCAGCGAGTTGCGCACCACGGCCATTTTCTTTCTAGCGAGGAAACCCTCATGAACGCAGTAGTCCATCTGGTCAATGGCCCTGTTCGCAGCGTCGTTGAAGAGCGCGCGTTGCGTCCACCGGTCATCGGGCACATTCGTCCGGGCATTAAAGTCCTCACCTCGAAAGCCCGTGGCAACGCGCGTGCGGTCGAGTTGTACAACACGATGGTCGCAGCAGGTGATTCGTTCGATACGATCGCTTCCGTGCTCGAGTCGAAGTGCAATCTGAAAAACGCGCTCGTGCCGAAGAACACCGCATATTTCACCTGCCGACGCTCGGACTTCAATAATCCGGACGTGGCCGACGAAATTCTCCGGCTCTATGGTGAAGACCGCGGCGACGGCGTGAAGCTCTACCGGTTTCCCGTGCTGTTCGCGTTCAACGACTGGATGCAGAACCTGCCGAACCAGATGACCGTATACGGCACGAATGGTCGGAAGTTCTTCTCCCAGTACGAGCGCGATGGAATCCGCTATTGCATGACCTATGCAAAGATCGAGCGCGATCCGCGTGCGCAACGTGTGATCCGGCACTTCGGCGGACGCACCGTCATCCGTCGTCAGGATGAGGCGATTCCGGACGGCATCTGCGATCCGGAACAGTGCCCGCAGTACCAGGCGCGACACTGCAATCTGTCTGCGAGCTTCGTGTTCGCGGTGCCGGACATCAAGGGGCTCGGCCTGATCGAACTGCCGACGAACTCGATCTACGTTCTGCAGAAGGCCTACTCGGCGATGCAGACCGTGCAGCTTGCTCGGGGCAAACTCACAGGCACGCGATTCTGGATCACAAAGCGTGAGTTTGACATTACGCGGATCAACGAGCACGGCGAGGCAGTAAGAGCGAGCCAGATGCTCACGGTACTCGATGCAGACATCGATATCGGTGCGTTGCTCGACGCTGCGGACGATGCGCCTTCCGCGCTTGAAGCGGCGAGCCAGGCGGTCGCGCTGATCGAAGCGGGCGGCAATGTCGTGCGGCTCGGCGGCGACGTCGATACAGCGATCGGTAACGCGGTTGCCGAAGGTGTCGCGATGGACGCACCCGTCGACCCGGAGGCCGGCACAGGTGTCGGCACGACGGTAGCTGTTGAAACTGAAGCTGCGACGGCAAACGAAGCCGCGGCGGCGACCGTCACCACCGCTTCGACGGCAGCTGCAGGCAATGCGGCGGCCACCGGTCCGTTATTGCAACACGTGCTTGCCGCACAGCCGGCAACTGCCGGACCGACGGAAACGCTTGCAGATAAGCGCGACCGGATGTCCGATCTGCTGCAACGGCTTGGCCTGAGCGCGGAGGATCGCAAACAGGACTTCCGCATCTACGCCCATACGAGGTTCGGGCGCGGCTGGACCGAGCGCGAGCAGGACGTCGACCAGATGAACGAGCGACTCGTGCAGGCCCTGACTGACCGTGAAGCGTTCGATCGCGAGATCGCCGCGGCCAGACAGCCGACGTTTCTCGACTGACCTGAGGTACCTTCAATCCTTGCCAGCCCTTCGGGGCTGGTTTCCTTCCTGCTTCTCTCCTGTTTCGATTGCGAAAACATTTCAGCAAGCCCGCGTTTGCTCAAATGCTTTCGACAGCGCAACTGCGCATCGAAAAGAGCCCGCCCCGGCGGCCCATTTTCTGTCTGGTTTTCAAGGAGTCGTCCTGTGCGCAAGATCGGCAATTTCACCGCGTTTTTTGGCGCGGACGATGTGTTCAGCAACTGGCATCCCTGCCGTTTCACCTATCACGACGTTGCTTTCACGAGCGTTGAACAGTTCATGATGTTCGCCAAGGCGAAGCTCTTCAGCGACGAACAGTCGGCTGCAAGGATTCTCGCCACTCGCGATCCGATGACCCAGAAAATGATAGGCCGCAAGGTGGCCGGCTTTGATCAGCAAATCTGGGAAGCGAAGCGCGAGTCGATTGTCTTCGTGGGATGTCGCGAGAAGTTCGCGCAGAACCCGGGGCTCAGGTCCATCCTGCTCGCCACGGCACCGACCGAACTTGTCGAAGCCAGCCCCTACGATCTCATCTGGGGCATTGGCCTGGGCGAGCGCGACCCGCGACTGACTGACCGGTCGCAATGGCGCGGACAGAACCTGCTCGGCATCACGCTGATGCGGGTTCGCGATGCGCTCGCCATGAACTGATCATCCTTTCTTCACACCTTCGCGGGTGTTCATCCATGAGGCTGCCTTCGGGCGGCCTTTGTGCTTTTTACGGAGGCGAATTTGAAAGTCGCTCATTTTTCTGACCTGCATTACGCGCCGGACAATCTGGCCGAGTCCGACCGCTGCTTCAGTTTTGCTGTCGGCGACGCAATCGCCAGTGGCGCACAGGTGGGTCTCATTTCCGGCGATTCGACCGATCATCGGCTGGACGCTCATGCGCCGTCCCTGCACGCGCTTGCTACCCAGGTGCACCGGCTTGCTAACGCGATGCCCGTACTGATGCTGCAAGGCACCTTCTCTCACGAACCTCCGGGCACGCTCGACAACTTTGCGTTGATGGGCGGTGCTCATCAGGTGCACGTTGCCGACCGCGTTTCGCAGGTCGCGCTCATCGATGGTCGCTTCTGGGCTTCGACAGGTCCGGTCTTTTCGGATGTCGAGTTGAAGCAGTTCATCGGCGTGAAGCCAGAAATCGTGTTCACGTGTCTTCCGACGGTCAATAAAGGCCAACTGGCCGCGAGTGTTGGCGCGCTCGCTGCCGGTACGGAACTTGGCGATGTGCTTGCCGCATATCTGGCGGCGGCAGGCCGCGTGAACACGCAGCTTCGGGCAGCGGGTATCCCTACGGTCGGTGTCTCGCACGGCACCGTCAATGGCTGCACGACGGAGCATGGCGTGGTGATGGCGGGCTTCGATCATGAATTCTCGCTCACGGCGCTCTTCGAGGCCGAATGCGACGGGTTTATGCTCGGTCATATCCACAAGGCGCAGCAGTGGGCACGTGAGGGAAGACTGGTCGCGTATCCTGGCTCGATCGGCCGGTTTCACTACGGCGAAGAGGGCGAGAAGGGCTATCTCGCATGGGACGTGCAACCTGGTGTAGCGAGCGCAACGCTCATCGCAACGCCATCGCGTCAGATGGTCTGTGTCGATTTTGACGGGCCGCCCGACATGGCGCGCCTTGCTGAAATCGCCGCGGACGCAGCCGACAAGTTCGTGCGTGTGCGCTGGCAGATCGACGAGGAGCATCGGCAGGCCGTCGATCGCGAAGCCATCAAGGCGCTGTTTTCCGGCGCCGCGGGCCTCAAGGTCGAATCGCGGGTCCTTCCGGTCGTGCGTAGCCGTGCCGAGGGCATCAGTCTCGAGACGACGGTTGAGGGAAAACTCGCGCGCTGGGCCGAACTGACTGTCGTTGATGTTGGCCCGCTTCAGGAGCGCTTGCAGCTGCTGGTCTCGGCCGAGGTGGAGGCGATCGCATCCGATGTTCTGGCGCGCATCGACTCACAGCCGGATGAGCGGTCTGATCCGCAGACCCTTGCAGCTGTGCTGCAGCATCCGGCGGTGGGTGCCATCGCGGCAGATGCGCCGGCAGCTTCCGCAGTGCCGTCGGCGCCCGCTGGCACTGAGCCTTCAACGCTGGACTGGCTGAATGACGATCTTTTTGCGGCATAGCCGCCACGTAGCGGGTGTGGCCTGTAAGGCGCTCCCGCGCGGGACACGAGTCGTGTCCCGGTAGCACGTCGTTCGCGTGTTACCGGAACAGGATTTACCCGCGTCTCTGACGCATCGATAGCAGTTCGCTGCACCCATTTTCTTTTCAACCCTGGCGGGGAATCATTCCCCCAGGGGATGCACTCCGCCGTTTTTTCCGGAGTGTCCTCATGTTTGGTCTTTATCCCGCCGGCGCCAGATGGGTCCGGCACTTTTCCGCAGCACGTGCGCCTCGCGAGATCCAGAAGGCCCTCACGGCCCACGCTGGATTCAGCGCAGGCATTTTCCATCAACCTTTCGGAGAGAACCGCGGCGCGGTGATCGCCCAGAAAGGTCGTTGGCTGGTACTCGCAGAACGCATCGATTCGGTGAGCGCTGATCTGGCGCTGGTGCCGGACGTGCAGATGCAGAACCTGCTCTGGTCGTTCCAGAGTGGTTATGCAAATCAGTGGGGCTCCCGCGAGCTCCGTGTGCTGACCGGTTGCGACAACTGGGACGCCCTGTTGCGGCAGGCAAGCGCCGATTACGCGCAGGCCTGCGACCTCGTTGAGGAAGCTGTCTCAGGCGCGCTTGAAGCAAAGGCGGCAGAGAAGCTTGCCGCCGGGCAGATGGCCGCTGAAAAGGCGGCTGCGGCACAGGCGTCGGCCACGTCGCGCTCCACGTCAGACCCTGTCGTCGGCACCATGTACGCCAATGACGACGATGTGCCGTGGCTGCCGTCGGACTACCTCTTCGATGCCCCGCATCCGGAGGTCGCCTCATGCGCCCACTAAAGCTGACCCTGACGGGTTTCATCGGTGTGCGCGACGGCATGAAACGCGAGAGCGTCTCACTGGATCTCGCGTCGCTGCCAACAGGCCTTATCGCGTTGACTGGTCCGAACGGTGCGGGGAAATCCACGATCATGGATAACCTGCATCCGTACCGGATCATGCCTTCGCGGGCGACGAAGCTCTCTGTCGACGGATTCTCGTACTGGGACCACCTGTACGGGACGCACGCGCTCAAGGAGTTCGAATGGGAGCACGGCGGCGTCCGTTACCGCTCGTCGTTTGCGTTCCGCAAGCCGGGGAAAACTGGCAAGGCTGAGTATTTCCTTGCATGGTGCGACCCGAGCGGCACATGGCAACCGATGCAGACCGGAAACGGCACTGTGTCAGACGGAAAAGCCGACACCTACGATGCGTGCGTCGAATCGGTGTGCGGCTCGCTGGAGTCATTTTTCACCAGCGTCTTCTCCGCGCAGAACCGCCGACCACTCGCGTCCTATGGTGCGAGCGAAATCAAGGCACTGCTCGCGGAGCTTCTGCATATCGACCATCTGCGCACGCTGGCGGCGAAAGCCGGTGACGTCGTGAAGGTTCTCGGCCGTGCGCTCGATGCGACGCACCAGCAGCTTGTTGCACTCGGGGCGAAGCGCGACCGTGTTGTGCAGATTGATCAGGCTATCGCTTCGGATGTCCAGTCAGTCGCCGCGGCTCGGGAGAGCCGGGAGGCACTCAACGCGCGGTCGGTCACGCTGAGCGATCAGCGCGCAGTTCTGGTTGCAAAACAGACTGCGAACGTGGATGCGCAAGCGCGGTTGCGGGAACTGGCCGGGCGACGCAGTCAGATCGCTTCGTCATTGCAGGTGCTGGTGAACGACGGCGTGGCTGACGATCGCCGCTTTACGCAACGACTGTCGGCCTTACGCGAGTCGATTGCCGGTCACAACGCGGTGATTGGGCAGCGCGATGCCATCCTGGGTGCTGCCGCTGCGCGCGACAGTGCGCAGGCCGGTCTGGCGGGCCTTGAGGCGCGTGTGGAGCCAGTGCAGCAGGCCATCGCGGCACTGGAAGCCAAGCAGCTTGAGTTGACCGCGGCCACTTCACGCATCAACGGGCTCACGTCCGAGGGTGAGTCGAAGGCGTCGTTGCTCAAATCTCTGGAAAAGCAGGCTAGCGTGATCGCTGCCGTTCCCTGTGCAGGTCACGCGATGCATGACACGTGCCCTCTGCTTGCCCAGGCGCGTGAAGCCAATGCGAAGGTTCCCGAGCAGCGCATTTCGCTCAACAACCTTCGTGTCGCGTTTCGCACGAGCCGCGAAGCAGTGGATCGTCTGACGCCCGAAGTGCAGCAGCTTGCTACGCGGCGCGCCGAACTGAAGACGCTGTCGGCAGAGATTGCCGCTTCGCGGCGTGATCTGCAAATGGCTATCGATCTTGCGGCACGCAAGCCGTTACTCGATGCGGCAACCGAAGGCGTTCGCAAGGCCAGTGAAGAACTGGCCGCCGTGGAAGCCGAGGCGAAAGCTGTTCGCGAGCGACGACAGGTCCAGCAGGACAGCCTGTCGTTGCAGGTGCGCGAGCTCGACGCAGAAGTTGCGCGGCTCGGTGCCGAAGACGTGAGCGCTGCCATTGCTGATCTGGACCGGCAACTGACGCAATGTCGCGACGGCATCACTGCAGCCGATGCGCGGATTGAATCGCTGATCCGTTCACAGGCGACACGTGAGGTCGAGCGGCAGGCGATCGCAAACGAGCTTGCGGGATTCGACGCGACGCAATCGCGTGCGAACCGCATCTCTGACGAGATCGCCAGCTGGAAGCTGCTTGCGAAGGGTCTTGGCAACGAAGGTGTGATTGCCCTGACGATCGACGATGCGGGGCCGGCGCTGACGAAGATGGTGAACGACCTGTTGCTTGCCTGTTACGGCATGCGCTTTACGGTCGAGATCCAGACTCAACGCGCACTGGCAAGCGGCGAACTGCGCGAGGGATTTGAAATCCTCGTGCACGACGCCGATATCGACAGCACCAAGGCAGTGACGGTGATGTCGGGTGGCCAGAAGGTCTGGATCAACGAATGTCTGACCCGTGGCATTGCGCTGTATCTGGCCAGCAACGCCGGTCAGCCATATCAGACGTTGTTCAGCGACGAGTCCGATGGTCCGCTTGATCCGCAGCGCAAGCTGCAGTTCATGCGCATGAAGCGGGAAGTTCTGCGGCAGGGCGGCTACGAGCGGGAGTTTTTCATCTCGCAAACGCCGGACCTGGTTGCCGAAGCTGACGCCGTTATCGATGTGGAGGCGCTTGCCGCCTGAATATCTTTTTTCTTTCAACCCTGTGGGGACGCTCCCCACAGGGGCGTTCCTTCGCTTTTTTTAACGAGGAACGCAATGAAACTGAAGCACGACATGTATGCACGAACCGGAGCGGTCACCGTTTCTGTTCGTCCTGCCACGCGGCGCACGGGCACTGTCCACACCTACGTCCTGAACGGCACGCTCCTGCGTGACGTCCTCGTCGGCGGCAAATGGATAACGCACCACGCCAGCCTCCCCCTCGAATCGCGGGCCGCGTAAGCGGCTCTCCTTTTCATACCGAGTTCATGCCATGACCAACCTGATGATGCTGCTTCTCGCAGCAGGCAGTTCGACGCTGTGTGCCTGCACTATTCAACCGCAGGCCCAGCCTCAGCCGTCGAGGCACGTATCGACGATTGACATCCAGCAGCCGCGAGGTGAGCCGGGCGACTTCATTCTTTGCAACGATGGTCGCGTGCTGGTTTTTCCAGTCGCGCATCCGAAAACCTGTTCCTGATCCGCAAGGCCTCGACCTCGAAAGAGTGTCGGGGCCTTTCGCATGGAGTGCCTTCATGAAGAAACAGATCACTACCGCGGCTGCAATTGGCGCGTTGCTTGCCATTGCATGCCTGTTCTGGGAGCAGCAGTCGGCGGCCGCTTTGTCCGCCACTGCAGGCAAAGCGACACGCGCAACTGGCGCAAGCCCGTCGCCGTTCGACCGGCGACTGAAAGTAGCGATGTCCACAGGCACGCGACGCCACTCGCGTCACGGCGACTGTGCGCCGACCTAACGTCTGACGCATCTTTTACTCACCCGCCGGGGCAAGCCCCCGGACAGGGAGCCTGCCCCGGCAATCCTCTTATGGAGCAGGCCAAATGACTTACTCTTGCACTGATTTTTTTGACGACGTGATGCGGTGTCTCGCCGATTCTGGCGCAATCGCAACCGTCGACATTCCGGAGAACAACCTGGGCGCCGCCGCGGATCTGGCGATGGCGGCAATCGTGACGATGCATCGAGCGAGCCTGTCTTCGAATTTCGTCCGTGAGCTTCTGGATGAAGTTAAGACCCTTGGCACCGTAGCCGAGCAACATGGCACCGCAGCGCTCGCTTTTCTGTTCTACCTCCAGGCCGCGATTCTTAACGACACATTTATCGAGGCGCGGAATCCCGACGACGCAGGTCTGCTTGCGCTCATCAGGCGTCTTCCCACAGGCGTCAGCTGGATGAAGCATATCCGGGTCGTGGAGTCTTCCTAGCACGCATTTATACCCCTACGGGATCACGCTCCCGTAGGGGCGTGATCGCTGCGCAGCCGTTGTACTTTTCTTCCCATCCCTTGCGGGGCACGCCCGCGAGGGGCTGCTCCGCATTTTCCATTGGAGTAGCAAATGACTCGAGGCACACGCGTGCCCGGCATGCCGGTGCTGCAAAAAAACGCTCATGTAGATGACGGGCTGCTCGTTCGGGTGGGCATCCCGCATAGCGGCGGTCGGCTCGCCTTTCATGCTTTCAACGAAGGATACCCGGCGATGGTGTCGGCGTCCGCCTTCTGGAACCGGCAGACCGGCCAATTCCGTATCTCGCGAGCGACCGATCTCACGGAAACCGACTTTGCCCTGGATAGCGCGGGTTTTTCGGCGATGAAGCTTTTTCAGTCAAAGGGTCGGCAAAGCGGAATCGCGGGCGTCTATCCCTGGACTATGGAGCAGTTCGTCGAACTGGCATCCTGTTCAGGGGCGGCCTGGGTCGCCCAGCCGGACATGTGCTGTGAACCTGAGCTCGCAGCGAACCAGGATGCGGTCGACTATCGGGTGAACGCAACGGCGACGTTGCTCGAAGCGATGCTGCGGGTCGTCTATGCCTGGCAAGATCAGCTAGCGGCAAGTTGTAGCGCCGAAGTTGTGCAGAACACTGTCCGGATTCCGGTACCCGTTGCACAGGGTTGGAAAGTTGACGATTACCGACGAAGCATCGACCTGTTGCTCCAAGTGTGGGAGCGGTGGGTGCCGTGGATTGCGGCGCCGGTTCTTATCGGTCTGGGTTCGGTCTGTCGGCGGCACCTGACCGATCGCGGGCACGGGCTGTTCGCCATCCTTGAAGGCCTGGAAGCGCACCTGCCGGCCGGTTCCAAACTTCACCTGTTCGGCGTAAAAGGGCAAGCCCTGGAGCGCGTCAAGATGTATGACTGGGTGGCAAGCGTGGATTCCATGGCACCGGACTTTGCGGCCCGCGTGAAAGCGCGGCAGGCGGGAACGCCCAATACAATTGCTCACCGGGCGGCCGAGATGGATCGTTGGATGAGCAGTGCGTCGCGCCGGGTCGCTCCTCGGAGCGGCGATCAGTTTCGCCTCTCGTTCAACGGCTAGGCCCCGATAGTACTGTGATCAGCCCGCGGGTTCCTCTGGAACCGCGGGCTCTTTTTTCGTCTGAGACGGGCAGCGTCCCATAGCCCCGTTTGCAGAGAGCGGGTTATCAATGCACGCGGCATATTCTCGAAGCGACTACGCCTCGGCAATTGCGCAACAGTGGCGATTTGTCATACCTTACGGCAATCACAGATTCAAAGGTCTGGTATGCCAGCACAATGCACATTTGCACTCAACGGGTTGAAGGTCTCGACGCTCCTATGCAGCGGTTTTGGCGGAGTAGCCGCTTTCTCCGGCAACAAGAGTCACGTCGATAACCCTGCAGACACTGCTGTCGTCGGCGCCGGTCCGATCCCGAAGGGCCGCTATTACATCATCAAGCGCGAGACGGGTGGGCGGCTTGGGCGCGTGCGCGACCTCGCCCTGGATATGTGGTCAAACAGCAATCGGGCGAGTTGGTTCGCGCTGTACAGTGCCGACGGCAAGATCGATGATTGGACTTTCGTGAACGGCGTGAAGCGCGGCAATTTCCGGTTGCATCCGAACGGCCGCTGGGGTATCAGCGACGGCTGTATAACGCTCCCATCGCAGGCGCAGTTTGACCGTCTGAGCGCCTACCTCCTGTCACAACCGTCAGCGGTGATCCCCGGCACGGATATCCCCTACTACGGAACGGTGGACGTGCGATGAAAGGTCTCTTGCGCGTGGGCCTTGCGGTCCTGCTCACCCCACTCGTGTTCATCGGTCTTTCGCGTATTGACCCACTCGCGCGCTGGGTCGGAAGCGACGCCGTATGGACGGTACTCACGCCATTATTTCGTATGTTTGGCGCCGTTGGCACTGAAGGCGAAGAAAGCGTAGTGCTCTGCGTGCTGCTTGCCGTCAGCTTCATCACTGCGGCGCTCCTGGTCGGGATTGCATCGGTCCTTATCCAGAGGCAAAGACAGCGCCAGGCAGCGCGGTAAGCGCTCCGCCGTGTTCCGGTGAGTATGTTGCGTGTCATCTGCTCCTGAACGGACGACGGCGGCTGTGCCTGCCGGACCTGCGCTCCGTAGACTTAAAGGGCGTCGATGCTGATGTCGAAGAATCCGTTGCATCCGGTGCAACGGAACAGGCGCCGCTTGAGTTCGGCCGCCGTCCGCTTCCTAGTCCGTTTGAAACCGTGCGGTCGCGCCTCGACCTGCTTCGAGCAGTGCGGGCAGTCCATCAGCGGCCGCGGAGCTTTAAGTCCAAGCCGCACGCGCCGCTCAAAGTTGCCGGTCGGATCCAGGAGCAACAGCCACTCGCGGAATCGCCGGACCCAGGCCTTTACTATTTCAGGCGTCGTCCCGAGTTCGTCTGCGGCATGAGCGAGCGGCCGATGCTGCGAAAGCAGAGGCAGGAACGCATACAGGATGTCCTTGCGCAGCATCTTGGCCAGCGGCGTACGGGTCGCACGCGAATACAACCTTGCGCACCCACGGCACTGGAATTGGGGCAGAGGCGAGCGCGCGCGCTTCATAGAGGCAAGTCGAGTGTTGTCGCTGCCGCAATGCGGGCACGGCGGCGGTTCGACATTGTCGGAGAGGGTCCGGTCGACGTGGCTTTTCAGAAAACGCGTCAGTTCCTTGTCCTCGACGTGGCGTCGCGGAAGAGGACTGGTGTGACGCAGCGGGCTGCCGAAATCAAACCGGTCTGCATCGAGAGCTGAGAGCAGCGGCGTTGGCACCGGCACCGGCGCCGTGCGGGGCTGCGTTCTGACCGAAGCAGATTCGACACGCGGCAGATCCGGGGCCTCGAGTCCGGCGCGTCGACGGCGCTCGGCCGCGTTGAGCGCCAGGTCATTGGCCACAATGACGGGTACGTCCCCGCCGGTCGTGCCAGCGTCGAGCGGCCACACGTAAGCGCACGACGGACACTTCGCCCGCCGTTGGTCGTCGGCGGTGAACCCTCCGTTGTTCAGTTGCCCATCATGTCCGCATTTCGGACATTCGCCGTGCGGGCGGTACTTCAGGCCGAGCCTGACAAGCGGCGTCCACTGACCATCGGGATCGTGCAACGCAATCAGTTGCCGGAAGCGCATCAACCAGTTCGAGACGGCCCCGTAATCGACGCCCAGACGCCGCGACACCTCCTCGAGCGGCACCGGCTGGGACAGAAGCCGGAAGAACTCGGGCATTTTCTTCGCGAACCGGAGGCGGGCAATGGGGCTGCCCGTCAGTCGTGTGTACAAACGACGGCAATCGGCGCACCGAAAATACGGCACTGCATGATACTCATTCGCCCGCTGGTGCAGGCGGCCACGGGCGCCAGCGCAATGCGGGCATCGCGGCACCGGAGTCGCGTCAGCCGAATGGAGCTCCGCCCAGAGGCTACCGACGAAGGCGGTAAGGGCGGGATTTTCTGTGTCGCCGTACTCCCGCGCTCTGCCGTGCGTGATTGGCTCGTGCGCATCGAAGACAACCTGGGTGCTAACGGAGCGTCCCAAGCGCCGGGAAGATTGTTCTTTCGGTAGGCCTGCCATCTCGTTCGGCGATCTGCAATAAGCGGTAATTCTAGGAGATATTGAGGTGCACCTCTGACCAGGGGCGGCGAGCTTCAAAAACGGACGTTTATCGCCGCGGTTTGTCCGGATCGACGTCGTGAGAAACCTTGAGCGTCAAGACCTTCCCACGGTCAAACAAGGCCCGCGCGGTATTCACGCATCATTTGCCTGATTTCTTGCCGACGTAGGTCGGGATCGGGTTTCCTGATCGATGAGGTCATCGTCCACGCTTTCCGGCAACAGCAGTTGCATATCGCTCAGCGTAAGATATTCGACGGCGTCCCCACTATCGCCAAATTTCTCGTAGCACCGGGCATAGAGTTTAACAGTAGCGCAGGACAGGCCTGTCTCCTTCGCTACGTACTCATTGACGGAAGCCCTTGCATGTTTCCGTATGGCGGGCGTGTCTCCTTTTTTGGCGACGGAATCTGCTTCGTAACGCTCCACGATAAGGGCAATCGCTCTGCCAGCTTCCATGTGATTGCGCGAAGCGCCGCAGACGAGCCTCAGATAGTCGATGGACCGTTCATCGTATCCGGTGTCCGGCCCGACGCAGTGTCCAATTCCTCCGTGTTGCCGCCTCGCTGTTCCATATGCTCGCTCATCTTTCCGCCTTGCAGTTTCACGACAGTCTTATCAGCTTTCGGCCGCATCCGTGAAAACTTTAAGTAGATCGTTGCGCAACTCCGATACGTCCATTTCATTCCGGGCGCGTGTCAGGCCGACATAGAGCAAGCGCTTCTCTTCGTCGGCCATCGTAGTGCGTCCGTCGTCTTCCGTCTTGAACCGGAAGTCGCCGCAGACCTTCACCCGGTTCCATTCAAGACCTTTGGCGCGGTGAATCGTTGAAACCACGTAGTCCGCCTCCGCTTCCGGCGAGGCGCGGGACAGGAGGTCGCGCAGATACGTAGTGCCTTCACGATCGATAAGCTGGACGACCGGAAGCAGATCGCGACCAGCGTGCGTCGCCGCGTATTGCTGGACGTCACGCCATGTTTCGAACAGTGCGAGCGATGCGGGACTGAATGTGCGTTGACCCCGCATCAGGCGGTCTGCGCCGTCGGCGAATGCAAGGATCTCCTCCACGTTCGCTCGCACAGCGACCTTGTGTCCACTTTGCAGTCCGTTTGCCAGCGTCCCGATGACGGTCACGTTCTTGCGGCACAGGATCGCGTCGAAGCGCCGGGTAGGGTCATGCTCCTCGAAGAAAGTCGATGAGACGTTGGCCTGGCCGCGAACCGGTACGCGCTCGCCCAGGAGGTTCAGAACGCGTGAAGCAAGCGCGGCAAAGTGCGGTCCGAAACGGAACGACTCGGTGAGCGCGCACTCCCGTGCCTTGATGTATTCCATGGCGTTGACCGCACCGCGCCACTCGTAGATCTGCTGATAGGGGTCGCCCACATAAATGACCTGCGCGTGCTCCTGGCGACGCAGGACCGACAGCATCAGACCGTCGCTGTCCTGCGCCTCATCGAACAGGATGAAATCGGCGCCGATCTGCGGCCGCGACCGCTCCCACGTCTTCAGATACGTGTCCGGCGTGATGGCTGTCTTTCCCTGCGGGTCGATACTCTCGTTCCAGTGCCGCACCACGAAAGGCAACAGCATCGCTCGCAACTCGTCGGCCGACTGCTCGGTGATCATCTCGTCGACCGGAATGTGCCACGCCTGCGGCTCGTCCTGTGCCGACCGGCAAAAGCGTGCTGCGCCATCTGCAACGAGGCGGCCGACCTGAAAGGCGGATAGCTCGACGTTTTTGCCAATAATCGTCGGAACGCGGACGGGGCCGAGCCCGTACCTGGCAGCGAGAAGGTGAGGCGGCTCCTTTGGAAGGTTCAGCCGCGCGGTCAGCGCCTTGTCGGTGGCCCGGAAGGCGACCGAATGGACCGTCTGACACATGACGTTGCGCGGAAACTTCCGCCTGGCTTCCGCCGCAATGTCCTTATTGAAGGCGAGGTACTGGCCACGCTTCGTCCTGAACCGTTCGGCGATCATCCCGAGCGTCGAGGTCTTGCCGGCGCCGGCGTACGCCTTGACTTTTACCGTAGCGCCGGAGGCGACCGTCTCGAGCGTGTCGAGCTGTTCGTTCGTCGGCTTGATTGTTTTCATGCGCTCTCGAATGATGTGGGCAGCGGAGGGCTGTGATGCGGGTTGCGGGACACACGAACTGCAGGACATTCTGACCGGTCGCGCAGGTGCACGCCCCGTCGAAAGACGGCGTAACAGCACCGCCTTTCGGGCTTGTGAACCGGCCGACCGCGTCACACGCCTAGCGCAGCGCGTTAGCTATGTCGCGCGGCACGGCAACGGGCTCGGCGTGGCTGGTCTGTACGCGGGTTCGTCCGGCGACAACCGACTCAGACCGGATCGCGACACGTTCCCGGAACAGACCGCGACCCGTTGTGACATGCGTCGCCTCGTATGGGTTGCCACGCTTGATGTAGTCCCCAACGTCGAAATCGATTGGAAACAGCGACGACTCTTCGCCGCTCTCGACGACGAGCCGGATGGCGTTCAGCGGAACACCGCGCAGGTGAGTATCCAGAATGCGATTCAGGATCTGGTCCCGGACGATGGATGACTCCATCGGACCCTGGTACCCGGCCTTCGTCTCAAGCAGATGGACAATCGCCAGACGCTCAGTTGTTGCGGTAAGCGCAATGCGGAACTGAAGGGCGCATGGCCTGCCCGTTTCATCGGGATAGGCCATGTCCATGAATGATGTTTTGTATGGCATTTAGCACTCCGGACAAAGGTTGTGCCGGCACAGATGAACCGGCAAGACCAGCCTACGGAGTTGGAAGCGAAGTCAAGTCGTCTGGGCGCTAATGGTGTCGCGGATGCGGATAACGGTGCGATGACTGGACAGACCCAGCATTGCGCTCGTCTGTTCGTTGGTGCGGCCAGACAGCAACTGACGACGCGCGAAGGTATTTCGCAACACGCGCGGGCTCATGTCCGGCGCAGCGAAGCCGATCGCGTCCAATGCGTCGCGGACGATTGCACCGAGGAGCACATCGTTGATGGGCTTGTCATCTGTGCGCGGCGCGGGGAAAAGAAGCGCGCCGTCGGGCGACGGATGAAGCCGCTGCCATGCCGCAAGCGCAGGCGTCGAGAAGGCGGGAAGGGCCACAGTCCTCTCGAGGCGTGTCCCTCGCTTTGGAACGGATACCTGCGGCCGTACCCCTTCGACGACGACGTCGCGCCATCGTGTGCCGCGCAGTTCGGCCGCAGTGAGGCCCGCCCCCAGCAGCAGCGCTACGACAGCGCGGTTGCGGCAGAGGCGGGCATCGTCGCCGGCGTCGGGTTGCACGAAGGTCTGCAGCGCCGCGTCGGCGGCCGGATCGAGAAAGAGCGGGTCGGGCTCGTCCTCGGGCCAGGCTGCCGAGAGCGCGAAGGTCGCCGCGGGATTGCTGTGACGCAGGCCGACGTCGACCAGATGCCGGCACAGCCGGTCGATCAGCTTGACGTAACGCAGGCGCGTCGTCGTCCCTGGCGCACAGCGGTTTTCGACGTCGTCAAAGAAAGAATCAAGGTGCTCGGGCCCGAACGTCGCGAGTGCCACGCCTCGGGTGAGCAGATGGCGCAGGAACCGGTCGAACATCGCCTTGTGCTGCACGATCGAGCGCTGGGAGAACCGGCGGCGGTCCGCGCCGGCCGCCTCTGTCGTCTGCCAGTGGAGATAAGCGGTGTGCGGCTCGGCTGTCCACAGATGCGACTCGTTCATGGCATTTAGCACCTTATATACTGAAGTGGCGTCAACCCTACACCTGGCGAATCTTCGATTCGCCAATTCGCCTCCAGGAAGAGGGGGCTGTCGTGCCGCCCTCATAGGCCTCGGAGATCGCGCGCAGGCACGCTAGCGGACCGCCCTGGACGATCTTTGCGGCGCACGCGAGCATCAGGTTAAGGGGGAGCCCGAAATCCTCAACCAGATAGCCGCGTTCGCAGACATCGCCGAGCTGTGTCGCGCTGCGTGGCACGCGCTCGCGCAACGCGGCGAGATCCTCCCGATAAGCCCAGATGGGCTTCCCAAGCGCAGCCGCAAACCCGATTTCGAACGCGGTGCCGCTGTCCGGCTCGCCCGCGCCGCGAAAATCTGCGACGTTGGCCATGACAATATCCGCGCGGCGGATCGCTGCCAGATTGGAGCGATAGATCCACGCAGCTTTTTCCTGCGGCGACAGGTCAGCCGGCACCAGCGCATCGAGCGGGTAGAGGCCCTCGAATCCGGCGTCCGCGCACATCCGCCGGAGCGAGCGACCGTAGTCGAGTGCATCGACGCGGAAAACGTCAAACCTGGCGAGATAGATCCGGGCCTTGACAACGTCGTGCTGCGCGCCACTCATTCTTTGATGCGAAAGCGTTCGAGGTCCTGATCCTTGATCCAGTGCGGTGCGCGGCCGCGCCCGCTCCATGTGTCTCCCGTCTCGGGATTGCGATACTTCGGCGCCACGGGCACGCCCGCATCTCTGCGACGCTTTCCAAAGACGTCTTCTGGCGAAAAACCGAATTCCGCGACGGCTTCGCGCACCCGTTCGAGCTCGGCAGCGGCCTCTTTTTTGCGGGCTTCGGCGATCAGCTTTTCGAGTTGCTCCTTCTGCGCAAGCAGATCTTTATAGCGTTCCATGTGGTTGAATTCTCGTTGAGTATGATGGACGATTCTACCAGGCGCGAGTTGCTGTCAAGTCGGCAGCCGGGCCACACCAATGAGCGCACGCTCGACATTCACTGCAACAGGTACTGATGAAAAGAATTGCTGTCCGCCGCTCGGGCGTTCACGGTCGCGGCGTCTTTGCGCTACGACCGATCAGCGCGGGCGAACTCATCCTTGAGTACGCCGGCACGGTCATGAGCTGGAAGCAGGCTATAACTCGCCATCGCCGTTTCGGGAAGGAGGGCCACACGTACCTTTTTGGACTATCCGATGGGCGGGTCATCGACGGCTCGCTTGGCGGCAACAGCGCGCGCTGGCTCAACCACGCCTGCGTCGCCAATTGCGAGGCCGTCGAATCCAATGGAAGGGTGCACATCCACGCGCTCTCGGATATCAAGCCGGGCCAGGAGCTTTTCATCTCATATGGCCTGTCGGTAGAGGGCCGCCTGTCGGCAGCCGTGCGGGCGCAATACGAGTGCCGATGTGGTCACCGTCAATGTCGCGGGACGATGCTCGCCGCAACCACCTACCGTGGCTAGCCGACGCGGTCTGGTGGCGCCGCGGTTCGTTCAGCACGCAGACGTTCACGAAGCAGGACCTTCTCGACGACCGGCAGATCCGCGGCGAGCTCGTTGCATTTCTTATGGGCGAGCGCCAGATTGGCGAGCCGCGACGTGCCACCGTCTTTCTCTGATAGCAGGTGTTCAAGCGTGACGTCTTCATTTTCCAGCGCGGCACCACAGTAAAAGCAGTTACTCCCGTCCCGGGCCCGTAAGCTTCTCAGACGCGATGACCGCTTCTTCTGACTGGGATTAGTGGCGTCTCGCGCTCTGCATGAAGACGATGGCGCTCCGTTTCCGAGTGGCCGCGTGAGCCTGATCGTCATCGGTGTCATGTGGACCAGTTCAGCCGCACCTTTCCCGAGTAGAGCCATTGCGCGTTCAAGCGAGCAGTTCGACGCAGCCAGGCCGGTTTGATCCAACACCGAAACCGTAGACATTCCTGCTTCCGTTTGCATACCAGAAGTGACGCCGGGCCATCGACAGTCACCTCACGACCCGGCAGCGTGGAGCCGCGATTGGCATCGATCAGCCGCGACTTCCCAGCGCACGTTCGATCTTCTGGTCCGTCTTGTACTGGCTCAAGGCGAAAACGGACCAGATCGCCGCGGGAACCCAGCCGATTATTGTCAGCTGAAGCAGCAGGCAGATGATGCCGGCGAAGGGGCGACCGATGGTGAAGAACTGGAGCCACGGCAAAATGATGGCGAGCAGTAGACGCATTTTTAATTCCTTTGGTTAATGAATTTAGACCGACGGGCGCCACTCGAGATAATCGTAGTATTTAACGGCTCGAGCGCCCCGATCTTTAATGAAACTTAACGGCAGCGGCTGGCGCCGTGCTGCCCAAAGGCTGCGGAGTCCAACCGGGCTGCAAGGTAGCCGAGTGCGGTATAGAAACTGCTGTTCTGGGATAGGCCACTGCGACACGGCCCGGTATGCATTCCGATTCACGCATTCGTTTATGGACTACCCGCGCGCGGGGTCGAGAGGACTGTCATGACCCGAGATCAGTTTGTTCAACAGCTTGCAATGATGCTCCGGGATTTACCGCAAGGCACCGCCGCTGACCTGAACGAGTGTATGGTTGCTTACTGGAACGGAAGCGAGGTTGTGTTTGCGTTCCTATGTGAGCGTGGAACGGACGCGATCGAGGAAGAGTTCAACATCGACGACTATGTCTGGGAAGACTGGCAGCCGACGTTTGAAAAGTGGATATCGTCTCCTTCCTTTAGCAATCGCCCGGAGGTGCTCGCATGGCTGAGCGACGCACCTCCGCACGAGGCCGGCGAGTGACATGGGGCGCTGGAACCGGGCCAATCCTGCACGTGTCGCCGCGCGAGCGGATCAAAGCGAAGGTGGACCGCCGGCGTTGATACAGCCGCAACTGGCGACACTGGTGGGCCGTCCGCCGAAGGGCGGCGACTGGTCCTACGAAATCAAGTTCGACGGTTATCGCGTGATGACGCGTATTGAACGCGGTAGCACCCAGATTTTTACCCGCAACGGACACGACTGGACAGCGCGCATGCCTCGGCTAGCCGATGCCTGCAACGCCCTACAGGTTGACGACGCCTGGCTTGACGGGGAGGCGATCGTGCTCGACTCGGGCGGCCGCCCCGATTTCAACGCGCTGCAGAACGCCTTCGACCGGCGCAGCACGTCCGACATTGTCATGTTCGTGTTTGACATCCTCTGGTTGAATGGGGTCGATCTGCGCGAACAACCGTTGCGTTCCCGCCGCGCGCTTTTGCGCGAACTGATGGAGCAGGCGACATCCAACGCGATACGTTTTTCGGAAGACTTTCCGCAGGACCCCGTGTCCCTTGTCGCCTCCGCATGCAAGATGAAGCTCGAGGGCATCATCGGCAAGAGGGCGGACGCGCCTTACCGTTCCGGTCGCTCGACGGATTGGATCAAACTCAAGTGCCAGGCCAGGCAGGAGTTCGTTGTAGGCGGCTTCACGCGCGCGAAGGGCGCGCGGGCGGGAGTGCAATCGCTGCTGCTTGGCGTGCATGAAAAGGACGGTTCCCTGCGTTACGCGGGCAGCGTGAGACCGTACTTTTCATCCCGCGCCGCGTCCGCCTTCCTGGCGAGAGCAGACGCCGTGCGCCGCGAGTCCACTGCCTTCTACAACCCGCCGAAGCCGGAGAAGGAACGGGATTATCTGTGGCTCGCCCCGTCGATCGTCGTTGAATGCTCGTTTCTCGAATGGACGCCGGGCGGCGAAGTGCGTCACCCGGTCTTCCATGCTGTGCGCGACGACAAGCCCGCGTCCGCAGTCAGCGAAGAGCCGATGGTGGCCGTAGAGTCCGCCGAGCCAGTGGAAGCCGACGCCGGCTCTACACGGGAAGTGGCGGGCGCCAAGGGCGCAGTGAAGATCGGTGGCATCCGGATCACCAATGCGCAGCGTGTTCTGGACGAAGTCACCGGCTACACAAAGAGGGAACTGGCGGAGTACTACGCCGCGATCGCCGGGTGGGCGTTGCCCCATCTGCAGAACCGGCCGCTCGCACTCGTCCGTGCGCCAGACGGGATCAAGGGCGAACTTTTTTTCCAGAAGCACAGTGAGAGAGCGCGCATTCCGGGTGTGGTCGAACTGCCTCCCGCGCTGCATCCACGTCACCCTCCGTTACTGGTAGCGGCCAGCGAAGAGGCGCTCGTTGGCTTGGCACAGATGAGCGTCATCGAGATCCACACGTGGAATGCCGTCGCGCCGGACCTTGAGCATCCTGATCGCATCATCTTCGATCTCGATCCGGACCCGGCGCTGCCTTGGACTGCGATGCTCGAAGCCGCAGAGCTCCTGAAGGTCGTACTTGACGAGATTGGCCTGCGCTCTTTCCCAAAGACGAGCGGCGGCAAAGGCTTTCACGTCGTCGTGCCGTTGACCCGGCGTCAGGGGTGGAGCGAAACAAAGGCTTTCGCTCACGCGGTGGCACGGCACATGGCGCGGGTCGTGCCGCAGCGGTTTTCTGCAGTGCTTGGCCCTAAAAACCGCGTCGGCAAGATCTTCATCGACTACCTGCGCAACGGTCGCGGTGCGAGCACGGTAGCCGCGTTCTCGGTGCGTGCAAGGTCAGGAATGGGCGTATCGATGCCCGTCTCGTGGGACGAACTGAAAGAAGTCAGCCGCGGCGACGAGTGGACCATGCGCAAAGCGGTACAGCGGCAGCGCTCACTAGCCTCCGACCCGTGGCAGGGCTACTGGCACACCCGGCAAGGCGTCACTGCGGCGATGCGACGTGCAGTCGGCATGGTCACTGCGAGTCGTTGAGGCCGCGCGAAGAGTCTTCAAGGACGCATGCGCATGGCCCCCTGCGGCAAAGGGGAGCGTGAAAGCGTGGAGAGGCTGGCACTTCCGATGCTCGGGCCTTGTTCAGTTGCGAGACGACGGAGTGCACCGTGAAAAGACTGACGATATTCAATCTGCTATGCCCTTGTGGGCACCGTGGCTGCATTGTTGAAAGCGCAGACGACAGCGCGGTACCAGCCTGGCACTTCAACTTTGCGAAGAGCCTTTCCCACGCTGGAGATTACGAAGGTCTCGACCCGATGTTCGCCGATGTAAAGCCCGCCTGCCCCGATTGCGGATTGTCGCTGGGCCCGGAGCACGTCGTGGCGCGGGTTGAGGTACCTGTTACGGGCGGCGACATGCCCGGCGCTATCTCAGGCGCTATGCTTTCATCGATCGGTCTCCGGGACGGCCGCGAGCCGGGGTAATCGACGTCATATCTTCCGGGAGATGCGCGCATCCCCCATGGCAGAATGGACGTCCCCGCATCTCAACGGAGACTGGCATGTCGATTCTGGTCGGGACAGCCTCGTGGACCGATAAAACGCTAATCGAGTCGGGCGCCTTCTACCCTCCCGGCTGCAATAGCGCAGAAGCTCGTCTGCGGTATTACGCAAGCGTGTTCCCGTTGGTCGAAGTCGATTCCTCGTACTACGCGATGCCGAGCGCGACCAACAGTGCCCTATGGGTTGAGCGCACACCCCCGGGGTTCGTCTTCGACGTCAAGGCCTTCCGGCTGTTCACCGGCCACCAGACCGAGCCGCGATTTTTTCCAAAGGATCTTCAGGCAGACCTTCCAAGCACCGGCAAGAAGAACCTCTACTACAAGGACATCCCGCAAGCGGTGCTGGATGAACTGTGGGCCCGCTTTTTTGAGGCGCTGCAGCCGTTACATGTGGCCGGGAAGCTCGGCTCAGTGCTTTTTCAGTTTCCTCACTGGATCACCGCGGTACCGAAAGCCAGGGAACACGTTGAACACTGTGCGGAGCGCATGCATCCGTTCCTCACCGCATTTGAGTTCAGGCATGAGAGCTGGTTGGGCGAAAAGCACCGGGAGTCGACGCTGGCAATGGAGCGGGAACGCGGGGTTGTGCACGTCATTGTCGATGCGCCGGAGGGAGTGTCAAAACGAGCACACACCGTTTGGGAGGCGACCTCGCCGGAACTCGCGATCGTGCGGCTGCACGGCCGCAATGCAGACACGTGGTCGGGCGCCGAATCGGCCGCCGATCGCTTCAACTATGAGTACTCGGAGGACGAATTGCACTCGCTCGCGCCGGACATCCAGGCGATTGCGAAGAACGTCGGCCGCACGCACGTCCTGTTCAACAACTGCTATAGGGACGTCGCACAGCGCAACGCGCGAATGATGACACGGCTGCTCAGCCCATAATCTTCGTTACCGGGAAACGAAAATGCCGTCATGCGCGAGAAGGCTCTCGCGCAATGTGCCGCAGGCTACCTGAAAAAACCAGTGGACGGAACCATATTGATCAGGGCGGTGGAAATAGCGTCAGCATCACCAGGACGCCCGAATGGTTCACGCCTTACCTGCTCGCCTGCTCGATGCTCTCTCAAAGCTGATCCGGCGCTCCTTAGGCAAGCGGATCGGTAGTTAACGGCTAGCCTTTGAAGGGCTGGGAGTCGCGCATGATGCTCTGCACGGGACAGTGAATTGCTTAACGTCGGACTGCCGAATGGAGACGACGCACGATTGCCGGCAGTATCGCTTCATCTAAAACCCGAGCCCGACGCCGACGCCTCCGAAACCGCTCCCACCGAAACTGCCTGCCCCGATCCCGATGCCGAAATTGGGGGGCGGCGCATAATAGCCGGGCGGGTCGCCGTAGCCGTAGTAGGGCGGCTGGGCAGCGACGCAACCCGCAATACTGAGCGCTAAAGCCAGGATGCCAAGTAGCTTGACCATGATGCGCTCCCTTCCATTAGCAGGACAGGTACATCCCGCGCAAGATCCGGTCCCCCGCTGGCCGTCCTCGAGACAGCAAGATTCCGCGCGTGCAACCATGCACGCGTCGCGCTAATAGCCGTCTGAGCAAACGTCCAAGTGCGATTTTGTCATCGAGCCATCGAGCAGGTGTCCTGCGATGTCGCCGTCCGTCCCAGTACGGCCAATTTCGGCCGTTCCCTCACTATTCGCGCATGACCGCTTTAGCCGCCGATTTCGGCCAATCATAACCACGCGGGGCCTCGCAACTCGCTATCGTATCCGCACGCTGTGCCAGACCTCGTTAAGACCGTCCCCTGCGTGATCACCTGGTTTTTTGTCCATCAGGCCACGATGTAAAGGCTTTCCCTTGAAGGCCCACTGCGATCCACCGTTAGGCATTGGCATCACGGTCAGGTCACCAGTAGGTCTGTCGCCAGGCGCAGCGAGTGCTGGCGGGAAGTTTCTTTCGCAATCGCCTTCGCACGATCTGGCGTCGGGCGCTCCCTTTCCGTCGAACACGTACAAGGTCATCCCGTGCTCGTCGACCAGCCTGCCATCGCTCACGTGCGGGGCGGCAGCCAAGGCGGAGGTTGCTGTGAGTAGTACCGCCAGCATGGGGATCGCTTTCATGTCTAACCTCCTTTTGCCATCGTTTCCGGTGACACAAAAACTCACCGTGGTGCCATCACACGGAGCACTGGACGACCGTCGACGTTCTTCAGCGGGAAAAAGACGTGATGTGTCGATGGATCGACGCCAACCACGTGCGCGTTAGAGCCGATGCTCCCCTCGCCAGTCTTCGACACAGTCGACGACTCAACGGCGAACATCGACACGATGCCTGCTTCACCAGCAACATAAAGCGTGCCCCGGCCGGGATCGAACGCGAGTACGTCAGGGTCCTCGCCGACGTCAAACGACTGGATGACCTTTCTCGTAAGCAGGTCCAACTCCAGTAGCCTGGCGTTGTCTTCGCAGGCGATAAACGCGAGGTGGAGTTGCGGAACGATGTACAGCCCGTGGTTGCCCTGAGCGCCCGGTAAATCGATCCGCGCAAGGATCGCATCATTCGCGGGATCGATTTCGACAAGTTGTCGCTGTGACTGCGCGTTCACGAAGACGTGCCGAGAAGCGGCGTCGTAGTGTGTGTTGCCGACAGTGCCGCCCAGCTGGATCGTGTTGGTGCGACGATTGGATTGGGTGTCGATCACTGTTTCGGTCCCACCCGTCTCGTCCGACACGTAGAGTTTATGAGTGTCCGGCGCGTAGGCCAACCCGTCCGGATAGATGCCACCCGGCATGCGTGCGATGATCTTTAGCGCACGCTCGTCAATGGCAACGACTTCATTCGAGCCAGTTGCTGACGCATAGACACGCGACAACTCAGGCACAACGAGTACGCCATGCACTTCAGCAATGTTGCCGATGCGAGCAACCACGCGCGAATTTTCTGTGTCGACGACGATGACTTCGCTGTCGCCCAGATGCGCGATGAACAGCAGATGACGAACGGGATCGAAGCTCTCATAGTCGAGACGGGTCGCGCGCCCAGGCAAAGGCACGTCAGCGACATGCGTCAGCGGTAAGGTAGCGCTCACTGATGGGCTGGCGGCCTGAGGAACGCGATACACGAAAACGCCCGCGCCTGCGGACAGCAGGCAGAGAATCACATACAAAAGCACGGCTTTGCGCCGCGACATCGGTTTGTGCGTCATGAAGACCCTCCGTCTGGCCGAACGCGGCGGAATGAGACGAGCAACGAAAGGTCATAGGCAATCTTGAGCAGACCGCAAGCGATCAGCGGAGCGCCGAGCCATCCCAGACCGAGAAGCATCCCGGATAGCGCCGGTGCGAGCGCTGCCGCGAGGCTTCGTGGCACCGCGGTAAAGCTGGCTGCGGCGGGCCGTTCAGCCGGCGTGACGATCGACATGACGTAAGCGCTGCGAGTCGGTACATCCATCTGCGAGAGGGCACTACGCAGGAGGAGAAGCGCCAGGGTCAGCGCGAGCGATGGCGAAAATGCTGCGGCAATGAGGCATACGCTCGACGGGATGTGTGTGAACACCATCGTATTGAGCAAGCCAATCCGGCGCGATAACGGTGCTGCGGCTAGCTGGGAACCCGCGCTGAGTATTCCCGCCCAGAAAAAGAACTGACCTGCCGCGCCGAGCGACAGTCCAAACCGCTGGATCAACCACAAGGTCAGCAGCGAGTTGACGAGAAGGCCACCAGCAAAGGCATCGACGCTAAATAGCAGCGCAAGGTGCGTGACGATTCTGCGTGACGGCCCAAGCGGTACGTGCGTTCTTTCAGCCGTCAGATGGGGCGGGGGTAGATGCCGGTAAAGCACCCAGACGATGAATCCTGTTGTCGAGTAGACGATGAACATCGCGCGCATCGCCATGAGTGGTGGGACCGCGGCATGGGCAGCGACCCATTCGGGCAGTCCTGCCGCGAGGGCTCCGAGTGCGGCAGACAGCGCTCCGACAAGGCTGTAGCGCGCAAACAATGCGGTACGTGCATCGCCTGTTGCCGACTCCGCGAGCCGCGCGTGTTCAAGCGGAAGAAACAGGCTGACATCGCCCGAACTCGGGTTCAGCGTGCCGACGAACGCAACGATGAGCAGTGGCCACAGCGATGACAGTCCGGCGAAGGCCAGACCGGTGGCGATCATGAGCGCTGCCGCGAAGCGCAGCAGGCCGCGCGGCGCAAAGCGATTGCCGACGAGACCCACTAGCACGGTCGCTAAAGCCGAGCCGAACAGCGTGGTGGTGCTGATGAGTCCGACAGCCAGTTGTCCAAAGCCCAGCGCCAGCAGATAGCCGGGAAGCAGCACCGCGACAAAGCCATCGCACATGCCGCGCAACCCACGACCGATAAGCAGGGGCAGCGCGCTTGCGTCCACACCGGCGGGCAAAATCAGGCGTGACACCACACCGCGACCTGCGATCGAGGCCGCTGTCCTAGGTGCGCGCATCGCCCTGACACCACGCATAGAGCGCGTCGTAGACAACCATGCCGTACCGCAGCTGTTCGTGATCGTCGTCAAAATTGCGCGACAGTCCCACGGAAATCGCATAGAGTCCGTTCGCTTCGGGCGCGAGGTCGAGCCGGCTGGTGTCCGCCCCACGCACGATCTGCGCGAGTTTCAGCAGCGCGGGTGCGGTCAGCTGGTACTTCTGCAGGAACGCATCGAAACTGCACAGCTCGCCGTGGTGACCCAGTTCGACGTTCGGCACGTCATAGGGAATGGCACCGGTATCCTGCGCGACCCGCAGCACCTCATCGCGCGGCACGTAAAGGAACTCGGCCTCCTTGTCGATGAACCTGACGATCAGCCACGGACAGGCGATCCGGTCCACCTTGGGACGTTCGCGCGTGATCCATTTCATGATGTTTCTCCATACAGCAGTGATATGCGAGCGGCGCCCGCTCAATCGTCGTCGTCTTCGCCAGCGTCGGTGGCGACCACCTTGCCGCCCTCGTCGATGATGAGCTCCTGCTTCTGGTTGCCGGCGCCCAGCGCGACGGCATAGCGGGTCGTGCCCTTCGCCGTCTGCTTTTCGATTTCGCCGACACTGCGGCCTTGTGCCTGCTGCGCGATCGTTGCCTTGACGGGCGCCGGTAGCTGCGACAGGCCGACCGCTTCCTGATAACGCCCTTCGAGCGGCTTTTCCTTGCACCCGGCTAGCGCGAGGCCTGCGGCCAGAACGAGGCTGGCTAGAGCCAACGGATGAATGCAAATCGACATGACATGCTCCCTGTCGTATGGCGACGCACTGGCGACCTTGATCAGAGGCCCAGTGCGTCGAACCGCGTCGCCACCTGCGTCCAGTTGATGTTTTGCACGAAGGCATTCACATACGCTGCAGCCTTCGCACCGAAATCGATGTGATAGGAGTGCTCGTACATGTCCAGCGCGAGAATCGGCGTGCCGTCCGCAAGGGTGTGCGCGTGGTCGGACGCCCACTGGTTCGTGAGGCGTCCGAGGCGTGGCGACCAGGTCAGCAACACCCAGCCGGAGCCTCCGCCCAATGCCTTGCCCATCGCGGTGAATTCGGCCTCCCAACGCTCGATGCTGCCGAAGTCCCGTACGAGCGCTGCCCCGAGACCGCCCGTTACGGCGTCGCCAGCGCCAAGACTCTCGAAGTACGTCTCGTGCAGGATCACCGAATTCGCAGCGATCAGTTCTTCGCGCTTGAGTCCGTTAAGCACGAACACGGGCGCGCTGGTCACGTCGATCGCGGCCAGCTCCCCGGTGATCGCGTTCAGGCGTTTGACGGCGCCGCCGTAGTTGTTCTCGTAGTGACTGACGATCAGCTTCTCGGACAGACCGGCGAGTTTCGCTGGATCGCAGGCCAGGGGTTTCATCTGAAAGGTCATGGACGTCTCCTGTTGCATCAAACGTGTTGTGCCGTCTCAACGCCTGGAATCGGACTTCCCGACTGCCCCGAATTTCCCTGACAGCCAGTGATCAAGCGACCACGGGCCGCTGCCGGCACCCAGCAACTCGCCAAGGAGCAGCGCGACGCCGAGATACATTGCGCCATAGCCCCAGTCGCCGTGAGGCACGATTACGCTGTTCACGACATCCCGCAGCCAGTCGATTGAGTTCGCAGAATTGGCCATTGCCCGCATGGCGAAAATGGCCACCGCCGGATACCCCGCCAGCCTCGTTCCCAGTCCGGCAAGGAAACTTATTCCGGCGAGGATCTCGACGGCGCGAAGGATCATGCCGGCAGCAACTGCACCGGAAGACAATGCGGAATGGTCAACGTGATAGAACGTGAACAGTTGCTGGATGCTTCCATCGATCGGGCAAAGAAGCAGCACGCCGACCGCAAGCCGGGTTGGCACAACCCATTGCTGCCCTTCTGTGTTGACTGCGGTGTTGATCGCGGCGAGCCATCCGGATCGGGTCAGAAAGCGCATGATTGTGTCCGTCGTCCGTAGCTAGTCAGTCGGCTTCTGGGCGCTCGCGCGCAGCCCGTTTCATGTCAGCCTCCGCGCCGGCGACGCTGCCTGCATTCTCAGCGCCGCGTTGTCCCAGTTGATGAGGCTAAAAAGCTGATTGACGTATTCGTTACGCCGGTTCTGGTACTTCAGGTAATACGCGTGCTCGAAAACGTCGAGGATGAGGATGGGCTGGATGCCCCAGGCTGTCAGCTTCTGATGGTTCTCGCACTGGAGGATCATGAGCTTGCCCGTCGCAGGATGGTAGCCAACGACACCCCAGCCCGATGCTTCTACCGCAATCGTCGAGGCAACCAGCTGTGCCTTGAACTTCGCATACGAACCGAAATTCCTGTCGATTGCTTTGGCCAGCTCGCCCTTCGGTTCACCGCCCTTGCCCGAGATGCTGGTCCAGTAGATCGTGTGCAGGATGTGGCTGGACAGCTGGAACGCGAGTTCTTTCTCGTAGTACTTCACCAGCGCGAAATCGTTTGAGTCCCGCGCCTTCGCGAGGCCGTCTTCCGCCTTGTTTGCGGCAACCACAGCGGGCTTGTGATGAAAGTTGTAGTGCAGTTCGACAGTGCGCGCGCCGATAACAGGTTCAAGCGCGTCGTAGGCAAATGGCAGTGGTGCTGCGGCGTATTTGCCGTCCGCGTCTGTGAGCTTATCGGTGTAACCGGCTTCCTCTGCGGCACGTACGGTTTGTGCCTGGGCCAGCATGATTCCCGCGCCAACAGCAGCGGTGTTGTGCAGGAAGGTACGACGTGTTGCCATGATTGCTTTCCTTGTGGTTGCGCGCACGCGCGTGCCGTCAGATGGCGTGAGAATGAATGAGCGGATAGACAGCAAGACCAAACAGGGCCGCCGCGACGACGATGACCGGCTCCTGCAGCTTCTTGAAGCGCCAGAGCAGCACGACAGTCACAAGGGCGAGCACAACGGTCGGCCAGTCGACGATGGAGCGCCGCGCGATGACTATCACTGAGCCGGTGATGGCGCCCACGGCTGCGGCCGTAATGCCGTCGACGAACGCCTTGACGGCGGGCAGCTTGCCGTATTTCTTGAAGTACGGCGCTGGCAGCACCGTGAACAGGTAGCACGGCAGGAATGTCCCGAGTGCGGCGATACAGGCGCCCGACAATCCCGCGACAAGGTAGCCGATGAAGCCGACCGTGATGACGACCGGCCCCGGCGTGATCATCGCGACGGCGACTGCGTCGACGAACTGCTTGTCGTTGAGCCAGTGGTGTTCGGTCACGACGCCACCGTAGAGGAACGGCACGATCGCGAGTCCCGAGCCGAATACGAACGCACCGGCCTTGGCGAAGAAAAGGCCGATCTGGCCGAGCAGTGGCAGATCAAGACCACTCAGGACGCCGCTCATACCCGGTGCCTGCGTCACTGCGAGCGCGTTCAGTCCGCCCTTGTGTAGCCATTTCGGCGGCGCACGCCAGAACCAGGTGAGCAGACCACCCGCGATAAACAGCCACGCGATTTCGGATTCACTAACGACGGTCACGACCGCGAGCGTCAGGAATATCGCCCACAGCAGTCTGTCTTTGCCGACGGTCTTCCTGGTCAGCTTGTACGCGCTCATCGCGATGATTCCGACGACCGCGGCACCCACGCCATAGAAGACCGCCTGCATCCAGGAGAGGCCGCCGAACTGGGCGTAGGCCCAGCCCAGTGCGACGACCATCAGGAAGGAAGGCAGGACGAAGGCGATACCGGCCACCGTTGCACCGACGACGCGGTAGTGGACGTAGCCGAGGTAAATGCCAAGTTGCGCGGCGAGAGGCCCTGGCATCATCTGAGCCAGCGCCAGCCCCTCCTTGTAGTCCGCTTCGGTGATCCAGCCCCGGCGCTCGACGAGGTCGCGGTGCATGTAGCCGACCAGCGCCACCGGGCCCCCAAAACCGAAGGTGCCGAGACGCAGCATGTAAAGGATCAACTGGCCAAGCGTATAGCCCGGCGCGGTCGCGGTGGTGGAGCTCATGAGCGGCCCCCTGTGTTGCTGTTTTTTGTGCTCGTCGCAAAGTGCGCGTAGATCGAATCAAGCACGCGACCCATTTCGTCGAGCAGCTGATCGTCGTCCGCCGCGCGTTCCCTCGCCCCTGCCATCACTGCTTCGAATCCGATGGCCTCGGGAACGGGGGCGCCGCCGACGTCGAGCGCATGGACCAACTCGCCAAGCCGAAGCAGCGCGGCATCCTTCTCGAGACCGAAGCTCGCAATCAGCACCTCGAACGTCACGCGTTCGCCGACATGCGTGAAGGCGGCGCCGTCGAAATCGAAACCGAGCGCATCGGTGGGACAAGCGCTGGGCGATGTGAGCCAGATGAACTGCGCATCGCGATCGATGAAGCGCCGGATCAACCAGGCGCTCGCAACGCGATCGACCCACAGGTGTTGCCGTGTGGCCCAGGTGCGCCCCTGATAGTCGCCAACTGACAGGCTCCGGATGGGTCGTTCGGCGGAATGGGGTTCACCGGGCGAGAGCACTGTGTCGACCAGACCGATGAAGTCCTGCCACGCAGCCTCTGCACGTGTTGCGGCATCGCCCGGGAAATAATCAATCGCGCCAATGGTGTCGTAGTCCTTGCGCAAACGCCGAAGCAACCGCGTCAGATCAGCCGCCGACTGGCCCGATATCGTCTTGCGCGCGTCCTTCAGCGAGCGCATGAACTCTGCGTGGTCTTCACTGCGGTCGAAAAGAGCCCGGAATTCCGTTTCCTGTGCGGTGTCGAGGCTCGGCGCGCGCAGCAGGTGTGCGGTGCCACCGCTATCTGCGATGGCACCCGCCAGTTCGCGCAGCATCTGTTCACGCTCTTCCGTGTGAGGCAGCAGATAAATGCCGTCACGTAGCACGGCACACCCCTTCGCTTTCAGCGCACGCCAGAAGCGCATGCGGGCTGTGGCGTTTTCCGTTGGAAGCGTGAGGACCAGCAGGGACCAGGTGGTTAATGTACTCATGTAACACACACTACATCGATGTTGCTGTCTCTACAAGAAGTATTTGGGTTTTGTCTGAGCAACGACTATCGTTGTCTGTCAGGGCCCTCGTCGAAGACCTGACTCCCCCGCCGTCCGCGGCCGCCTCCCGTGTTTGGGTTTTGCCCCCGTGGTTTAGCAGCGGCAACCCGCGCCGAATCGAATCGCCTTGCGACAGGAGGAGGACTTGCCATGTCACTCAACGAACTCATCGCTGGTCCCAACCCCGCACGGGATGACGTTCAGCAGACCGCATTCAGCTACGACGTGCTGGGGCGATATCTGTGCAATAACTGGCAGGAAGTGACAGCAGCACAAGGCCCCGGAGGCTATCCGTTCGATGCGGTCGTGATTGGCGCGGGAATGTTCGGTGGCTACTGTGCGGAAAAGCTTTTCCGTCTGGGCGCGACCAGCGCGCTCCGGATACTCGTGCTGGATGCCGGTGGAGTCCTGTTTCCCTCTCATATCCAGAACCTGCCGCAGCAGTTGGGCGGGAATGTTGGCGGCCCCCGTTACCTGCGAACCCGCGATGACACAAGCGGTACGCAGAACGTGATCTGGGGCATGCCGTGGATCAGCAATGAGGCATTTCCGGGGCTCGCGTACTGCTTCGGCGGGCGGTCGTTATTCTGGGGCGGCTGGTCGCCCGCACTCACCGACGCTGACCTGGCCAATTGGCCGGCGGAAATCGTCACGTACCTCAAAAGCCCGGGCGGATACGCGCACACGGCGCAGGAGATCGGGGCTGCGACGACAACCGACTTCATCACGCAGTCCGCGCTTTATAACGCGCTGTTCAACGGAATCACTGGCGCAATTCCGCTCGACGGAATCAACGACGTGAAGGAAGCGCCCCTGGCAGTGCAAGGGGCGGCGCCTCGCTCAGGACTGTTTGCTTTCGACAAGTTCAGTAGCGCGCCCTTCATGATGGACGCGCTACGAAGTGATGTCGCAACGAATACCGCATATGGCGATCAAAGCCGCCGCATCTTCGTTGTGCCCCGTGTTCAGGTGCATCGCCTCAATATTACGGGATCGACCGTGACATCTGTCGACCTCAGTGTTGATGGCACACGCACGACGCAGCCGGTCGCGCCAGGGTGTGCCGTGATTCTCGCCAATGGCACGATTGAGGCAACGCGTCTGGCACTCGAGTCCCTCGGTGTCGGTTCGCAGCAGTTCGGCTCGCCGCGCCTCGGCAATCTGATGGCGCACCTGCGCAGCAACATCACGGTTCGTATCAGGCGCAGCGCACTCGGCCTTAACGAGGCGCCCAGCGACCTCGAAACCGTTGCATTGATCGTGCGGGGAAGCGCGCTCGGGCGACAGTTCCATTTCCAGGTCACAGCCGCCTCCCTCGCCGGTCCGAACCCGGAAAAGAACATGTGGAGCATGGTGCCGGACATTGATGTAATCGACAGCCTTCTTGCGAATCAGGATCAGACGTGGGTGAGCATTACTTTCCGCGGTATTGGCGAGATGGAAGATCAACGTTCCATCAATAACATCGATCCGTCGCGCAGCTGGATAGACCTCAGTCCGGAGACGGACCAATGGGGCATGCGTCGCGCCTGCGTACATCTTATTCCCACGCAGAATGACCTGGCACTCTGGGCCGCGATGGACAAGGCCGCATTTGATCTGGCGCTGGGACTTGCAAAGTCTGCGGCGAATATCGAGTACTGGAACGCCCCCGCCAGTCAATGGCAACCTGCACGGCCACAGCCCGATAGCAATGGAAAAGGGTTCTGGCAGGACCGCCTCGGAACCACACACCATGAGGCAGGACCGCTTTTCATGGGACCGGCGGGCATTGCGATCACGGACGTGAACAGCAGATTCCAGGGCATCTCGAATGCCTATGTCGCCGGTCCAGCCGCGTTTCCGACGCTTGGGTCCGCCAATCCATCGCTGACGGCCCTTTCGCTTGCACGGCGCGTGGCAACGGCTATCACCAACGCGGGGAGCGCGGCTTCAGCACCGGGGTTCGCGCCCCTGTCGCTTGCACCTGCCGACTGGCTCATGGTCAAACAGCCCAATAGTCCGGCTTCGATGATCCACTATGGCTCGGTGATGGAAACGGTCGGCTGGTACGGACTGTACTGGTACATCAAGGAACAGTTCGGGAACTTCGAGCTTTCGGTGGACTGGAGAATCAGTCGACGGGAAGAAAACTCGGGAATCTACATCCGCATTCCTGCCGCGAATGTCCCGAATGCGCTTCAGCAGGCGGACGCCATAGGTCACGAAATCCAGATCGACCAGCGAGGCTACGACTCCGCTACCAACACGGAAGGCCATCTGCTGAAGGTCACGGGCGCAATCTATGATCTGCAGGCGCCGAGTATGTCAACCACCGTCCCGATCGGCGTCTGGAATAACTTTCTCATCGAGGCAAACGGGCCGCGAATTCGCGTCACACTCAACGGTCAGCTCGTCAACGACTATCAGAGCTCCCGTCAGCAGGCGGGCTATATCGCCCTCCAGGCTCACGACTACCTCTCTCGTACGCAGTACAGGAATCTGCAGATCAAAAAGTTGCCTTAGTGTAGACGCGACAGAAACTTGGAGAGGTGCGTTCAGACAAGGCATCGACCGCGGATCGCGCCGTCAGTCAGCGTTTATGTAGGAAACGGAAAACAGAACATAAGCACAGGCAGCAACAATGATCGCGATGGCGACGACGAGCCAGAAGGTGTGATTCCTTTTCACGGCGCAAGACCTGCACAGACAACGCTGTGCCTGCCGACAGATTAGCGCGCCGCGCCGGCGCCATCAATGCGGGTGGCGATGATGGATATCGGGAAAATGCGCATGTGTGTGGGTAATAGGCGTGTGCTGGTGGGGATGCGTGTGCGGCTCCTCACCGTCCCACTCGAAGTCGTGTGTGTGCTGATGGTGCTCGTCGTGCCGGTGCCGATGGTTATGGCCCAGGACCTCGTGAGTGTGCGGATGTTCATGACGCTCACGGATATGCAGCCAGATTCCAAGAGCCATGAGCGCAGCCGCAATCCAGAAAGACAGCGACGGGACCTCGGGCCAGAGGAAAAGCGATAACGCGACGCCGAATATTGGGGCGACAGAAAAATACGCGCCGGTTCGGGCGGTACCGAGATTTCGCAGGGCGACGACAAAAAGAACCAGGCTGACGCCGTAGCCAGCGAAGCCGGTCAGCATGGCTGCTGCAATCTTGCCGACGCCGGGCAGATGTGCACCCAGCAGTAGCGCGATGCACAGATTGACTGAGCCGGCGACCAGTCCTTTCAGACAGGCAATGACCATCGCGTCGTTCGCCGACACTTTGCGCGTCAAATTATTGTCGGCTGCCCACGCAACGCAGGCTGCAACGACGAGCAGGGCACCTGGCGCGACGCCAGCGGCACCCGGCTGCCACGACAGCACGACGCCACCTAACACTATTGCGACCATCCCGAGAAATATCTGTACGTCGACATTCTCGCGGAACACAACCCAGGCAATCACCGCCGTGAATACGCCCTCAAGGTTCAGCAGCAGGGAACTGGTTGCGGCTGGCGTCGTACTGAGGCCGAGCATCAGCAGCGCAGGTCCCGCGACGCCGCCTGCTGCGATTGCGCCAAGGAGCCAGGGCACCTCGGCGAGCTGAATCCGGCTTTCGTTTTCTCGTTCACCGGCCGTGCGACGGAACCGCTGAAGGAGAATTCCGAAGGCGAGACCAACGCCGCTACCAAGGTAAAACAGGCCCGCCACCATGAAGGGCGAGAGAGAGCCGAGCAATGTCTTGGCGAGAGGTGTGGTTGCGCCAAACAGCGCGGCTGCCAGAAGGGCGGTGAAAGCGGCGTTGTGACGGCTATGCATGAGCGGAAGTTCTATGTCGTTGAATGTTACCGTCCGAGGACCTAACCCGAAGCGCTTCGTAGGCAGGAGCAGGACGCCGGGAGTCGCACAATAGGATAACGTCGCCAGCTTACGGAATATGACGCCGAAGTGCCGGTCACACTGGTCTCGCCAAGCCCCCAAGGCATCCGAACGTCCGTTCTCACCCCGATTGTGTTGAAAAAGTCTTGTTTTGGCTCGAAGCGCTGGAGTCCGCGGCACGTTTTTGAGTTGTGGTGATCGGCGAAGCGGCAAACTTGAGCGAGGCAACGATCCCCGTTGCCCGTCATGCGACTGCCTGGTTCATCTGCTTGCTTCCTGGCACTAGCCGCTTGGCCATTCTTCGCAGATTTTGCGCAGTCGCTGCCATCAGGAACTCATCATGGGCACCGCTTGGACCGCGCAGTCGCAGACGGTCCAGTTTCAAGATACGTTTGAGATGGGCGAAGAGCATTTCCACCTTCTTTCGCTCTCGACAAGATTGATTGTATTCAGGCGTGTTCGCAATACGTCTCGTTTTGTCACGCGCAGCTTCATGGATGCTTCGAGCAATCTTGCGGAATGGTGTATTCGGGCAGCAGCGATCCTTCATCGAACAGTTCTCACAGTCAAACTGGCTTGCCCGATAGATTATCGTGTCAGCCTTCGTGATTCGCGAGCGCGGATTTCTGAACTTGCGCCGATCACTGCGTAGTGCGTGCCCGGTGGGGCAGCGATATTCATTGGCCAGTTCATCCCATTTGAACTCGATGCTGGACAATGTATTGTCCTTGCGTGCGGTTTTATCCCAGACCGGAACATGTGGTGCAATTCCTTTCTCTTCGATCATCCAGGCAAGCATCGCCGCTGAGCCATACGCGGTGTCGCCTGCAAGACGTCGAGGTTTGAGATCATGCCGCCGCTCAACGCGGTCAATCATCGTCCTGGTTGATTCCACTTCGTGCGACCGGTTCGCGGGCGTCGCCTCGACGTCCACGATGATCCCTGCCTGCAGGTCAATCAGATAATTGGTCGAGTAGGCGAAGAACGGCAAGCCGCCCTTCGCGGCTGTCCAGCTCGCGGCGGGATCCGTCAGAGATACCCTCTTTGGCGGCTTCGATGTCTCTGCCTTCTCCGCCACTTCGGTGCTTGCCGGATTCGCTTCTTCCAATGCTTCCAGATACTCCCGCACCGCACGGCTTTGGCCCTTGACGCAACCCCAGTCGATGGGCTCAGAACCCGGAACACCGCGTACAGAGCTCGCATCGGCTCTGATGATGCTCGCGTCAATCGCGAATCCTTCACCCTTTACGAGCCCTTCGGACATGCATCGACCCACTACCGACTCGAACACATGGCGTAGCACATCGCTATCGCGGAAGCGACCGTGGCGGTTCTTGGAGAATGTCGAGTGTTCCGGTACGGCGTCCTCCAGGCTCAGGCGGCAGAACAATCGATACGCCAGATTCAGATGCACCTCTTCGCATAGCCTGCGCTCTGACCGGATGCCGAAACAGTAGCCGACGATCAACATGCGGATCATGAGCTCCGGATCAACCGATGGCCGTCCCATCGGACTGTAGTACGGCGCGAGATGCCGGCGTAGATCACTCAGATCCAGGAAGTGATCAATGCCTCTCAACAGGTGCTCGCGAGGGACGTGATTATCGAGGTTGAACGAGTAGAAAAGTTTGTCCTGTCCGCTGCCCAGTTGACCCATCATGACGACTCACTCCCGTCGATCGATGTCTTCCAGGATACCGAACAATCCGCGCGTCGGCAGACTTTTTCAACACAATCACCGCTACTGCGGCCGCTCGCCGCGATAACATGAACGTCGCATGAGGGTCGACACGGGAAGTTCGCAAATGAGTTCGTCGCCGTTCATGCAAGCGCGTCGGGTGCCGGAAATTCCTGGTAACCCGCGTCCGTTGGGTAGGCGCTGTAGTCAGGATAGACCGTGTGGACTATCCGACGGTCCTGCGGATGAAAGCCGGTTGTCCTCCTGCCCATTTTCGCTTCGCAAGTAATCAATCGGCTAGTGCCCATCATCTCGCCCAAGTATGTGCCGTCCGGGGCGAACACCTCGTCCCCGACGAAGCGCCCAACGTTACGGCCGTCGCGCGCCCACAGGTCGTCCCCGTCCCGATAGCCGAAGCTCTTGCCACCCCAAGTCCATAGCCAGTCCACTTTCCCTCCCCCCCGTTGTTCGGGCCCGCAGCCGCAGAGCGAATATCACCGCGATGGCTCCTGCGCACGCGTGTCGTCGAGCCACTCGAGCAGCGACGGCCGAAAAGTGAAAGCAGGGCGCATTATCCAGGCTGCAACGTTCTCCCTGATTTGCGGCAGAAGGTCCTCAGGCTCGAAGGGATCCAGGACGCCGCCCGGCTCGTCCACAGAGAGGTGCGCACCGGTCAACCTAACGCCGTCCCAGTACAGCACGCTATTCTCGGTAATGTCTGCAGTGGTCCCTGGTGGTCGGTCGCGAAGGAGCATGGAAATGTTTGCGCAGGCACTCTCCAATTCGGCGCCGAGCGGAGCACGCTTGTATTCACGGCGGCTCAATCCGGCGGTCACGTATGCCAGTCTGACGAACGCAAAGGCCCGTGGACCAAGTTCCTGCTCAGCGCAGCCCGTATAGGCACAAAAGTGCTCGAAGTCGTCCAACGGTGTATGACCGAGATCGTTTGTTGGTAGATCGCGCTTCCCGATCACAAGTTGGAGCAAATCATCAGGCTTCCCGTAACACATGGCGTCCTCCCGTCCTGTCCTTCCCGGACCGAGCAAGGCGGATTCCTGAGGCGCGAGCGGAGCCATCTTTGTGACGCTGCCGGCCGCCGGCATTCTTTCCGCAGGCTGGCAAAGGAAGCACTGAAGCCCGTCCGGGCTCATGTTGCTGCGAAATGAGCGGCCCTTCGGCCTCTTATTGATGGTTTGATGCCGACGCTCGCCGCTATCCTTTACGAAGTCTCTCAGGTTCTGCCACGGCCCTAAGAATGCGCAGAACATTTAGCCGACCCTTCGCGGTCGGCTTTTTTTCGCCTGCGGTGGCCGCTTTTCCGAGGTATCGAACAAACAAGCCGTGATACGCTTGAAAAAGAGCCTCATCAAATCTCTCTCTGAATATTTCTTTAACTGATCCTATTCAGAGGGCCCATGACCCAAGCTGCAACACTCCGACCGGCTCAAATCCGGCATCTACTCGCCGTCACGTCTGCAACATCGCGCCATCCTGCGCGCGATTGTCTCGTACTACTGCTAGGCATTACGTGCGGAATGCGCGTCAGCGAAATAGCTCAAATCGAGGTTCAAGACGTGCTGTTTCCTTCGGGCGCAATCCGTTCAGAGGTCAGCCTTCGCGCTGCAATTACGAAGGGTTGTCGGCAGCGATGTATCTATCTCACGCATGCAAAAACGGTTTCGGCTCTGGAGTGCTATCTGAGCCATCGCATTGCGCGAGGCATCGGAACCGAACTAACCGCCGACCGCTATCGCGGACTCGCGCCGTCTACCTGTCTAGTCCTTGCTGGCAAGGCCCGCAAGTTTGCGATGAGCACTAAGCGGCGCATCAACGAGGCCGGCCAGCGGGTTGATTACTTTGCGTGTGACAGCCTCCAAGCCCACGTCACAAAACTCTACAGAGATGCCGGGATACGCGGGGGATCGTCGCATTCGGGTCGACGCTCGTTTGCCAGCAATCTCATCGAGCAAGGGCACGATATTGAGACGGTGCAACAGCTTCTAGGTCATGCGGAGCTTGACCACATTTTGCCCTATCTGGCCGTGTCCGATAAAAAGCTGCGACAGATGTTTCGCGACGTGTTGTGACAGTCATCTCCGATTCGGCGGGCCAGACAAGCAACGTCGAACGTTATAACATTGTCTTTACTTTCGCGGCGCAACGGATTAACATTGTTCTTACCTTGGAGGATTCATGAAGACGACGATTCGCAGAATGGGGAACTCGCAGGGCGTGCTGATTCCCAAGCCTGTCCTCGCGCAACTCGGGCTGGAGAGCGAGGTGGAGATGGAAGTCGAGAACGACGCGATTGTTCTGCGCCGCCCAAAGCACAAAGCCCGTGAGGGTTGGGCGGAAGCAAGCAAGGCTCTGGCCGAGAGCGGCGACGATGCGCTGGCCATGGGCGAGTTTTCGAATGCCGATGACGCGGAGCTTGCATGGTAATGCGGGGGGAAGTCTGGTTGGTCGCACTTGATCCGACGCTTGGTAGCGAGATTCAGAAGACGCGCCCCTGTGTCGTCGTTTCGCCTCCGGAAATGCACGACCACTTGCGCACCGTCATCGTCGCGCCGATGACTTCCAAGGGCCGTCCAGCGCCGTTTCGGGTTTCCGTGACGTTCAAGCGCAAACAGGGTTTGATCCTCCTGGATCAGGTTCGCGCAGTAGACAAGGTGCGCCTGGTTAAGAAAGAGGGTGCGGTTGCCGATAAGACGTTGTTGGACACCCTGCGGACCTTGCAGGAAGTCTTTGCGGAATAGGGAAAATCATGAGCAATACAGACCTCCAACGTAAGCAGCGGTGCGCCAACAGGCTGCATTTCCTCGCTCAGGAGCAGGTGCGCGTTGGACGGCAGATTCAGCAATTGAACTACGTTCCTACGCCTGAGCTAAAGGCCCAAATGGATTCGCTAATCGCTGAGTACGATCGCGCAGTCGCTGACTTCGATGCGGCCAGTGAGACTTGCGATACGCCTGTTTTCGTCGCAATTGGTCGATAAGATTGGAAAACGGGGGCGCGACATGGCACTTGCCAACCTTGCGCGAGACGGATGGGAACTCGACGAGGATCTGTTGCAGTAAGACGCTCCGTTATGATGTACTGAACGACACGAACAACTGAAAGCCCGATGAAGACGTTGAATCCGGTAGTGGCCCGAGTGCTCAAGCGCCTGCATTTTCCGCTGGACGTGATTCTGACCTGCGTGCGCTGGTATGTAGCCTATCCTCTGAGCCTGCGGCACCTCGAAGACATGATGGCCGAGCGCGGCGTTTCGGTCGATCATTCGACTGTGCACCGCTGGGCCGTCAAGCTGTTGCCGGTGCTGGAGAAAGCGTTTCGCCTGCGCAAGCGGCCAGTTGGCAAGAGCTGGCGCATGGACGAGACGTACATTCGCGTCAAGGGCGAATGGCGATATCTTTATCGAGCCGTCGATAAGGACGGCAACACCATCGACTTTCTGCTACGTGCCCATCGGGACAAGACTGCAGCCCGGCGTTACTTCGAGAAATCGATCGTCTGGAATGGCGCGCCCGATACAGTGAACATCGACAAAAGCGGTGCCAATCTCGCCGCGCTCGATGGGATCAATGCCGACCGCGAAACGCCCATCAAGATCCGCCAGTCGAAAAATCTTAATAACCTGGTTGAGCAGGACCATAGGGCGATCAAGCGGCGAACGCGACCCATGCTGGGGTTCAAGAGTTTTCGCTGTGCCCGGATCCTTCTGGCCGGAATCGAGTTGATGCACATGATCACGAAAGGGCGGATGAAGTGTGTTCGCGGAACCCATCCGTCGGCCGCTGATCAGTTCTACGACCTCGCAATATAAGTTGTACTTCGCATATCGATCTCGATCGCCGTTCGGTTCTTATCGCGACAGAGCCACTGGAGCGCCAATAAGCGGCCGCTTGCGAAGTGAACCGATCGGCCAATTTCAGACGCTCGTCATCGCCTCGCCGCCGACAGCTGAACGTCTCTTTAGCGCGGACATCGGCCATCTGGCCATCGTTGAGTGAGCCGCTCGTGGACAGACCTCGCTGAACCGCAACAACTTCCGTTTCGGGTGGCGGGTTCCCCCGGGCGCTCCTGCGCAGGACACCGGCCAGTACGCCATACGTTCGGACGAATGCGCGGCGCATCCATTCCCGGTCTGCGAAACCCGTTTCCTGCGCCACCACGCTGATCGTATGGCGGCCTTGCTCGACCATGAATCTGACTGCTTCCAGACGAAGCTGTTCGACAGCCTTGGCGGGCGACTGACCGGTCTCGGCCACGAACGCACGGCGGAACTGTCGAGGGCTGAGGTTCGCCACTTCCGCGAGCTCCTGGATGGTGAGGGGATTGCGCAGGTTGCGGCGAACGTGCGAGCGAACCAGTTCGATCCGATCGGATTTAGATGTCATGTCCAGCAGTGCGGAATGCTGCAACTGACCACCCAGTCGACGCTGATTCATGACAAGCAGGCGTGCAACCATTTTTGCCCCGTCGGGGCCGAGGTCGTTGTCGAGCAACGCCAAGGCGCGATAGGTGCCTGCCGTCATTCTGGCAAGTTCCCCGTGCTGGCGGGCAATCCTGCCGTGGTGGCGGCGGAAAACACGTCGCTGATGCGGCTGCTTCTGGAAGGCGGCAATAGCCCGCAGACGCTGAACGGGCCGGAGCGCCGCAAGATGCCGGCGTTCGCGAACCGGTTCACCGACGCCGAGATTGGGCGCGTGCTGAGCTTCGTGCGCAGGTCATGCGAAATCGTGCGATGCCGGTCGCCACGCGCGACGTCGCTGTGTTGCACGAGAAGCTGAGGAAATGATGGGCGTACGGCAGAGGTCGAGACTATCTCGGAGACAGACGCAATGAGCGCAACGTGCGAACCGCTCGCCGTGACCGACTTCGAGCCCGTCGGCAAGACACAATGGCCCAGCCCGGCGGGTTTGCTGCAATCCTGCCGCTTACCGGCTCTCTGACAGATGCCTGCGCAGTGCTGCAAGCCTGCCCAACGTCGGAATTTGCAATCGAAGCGATAAAGATTTCACCGGACCTGGTCATGCAAGCCGCCGCTCCCCACCCTTCAGGACAAACTCCTGGAGCGTCTTAGCGACGTTATTGGCTGGTGTTAAGCGTTGCAGCGGCAACCCGTGGATGTCTGGCAAATGAAGATTGCGCGTTCATAGCGGACGCCGGTGGGTGCGGTACGGTAATTGCGTCATGTTGTGACATAAATGACTTGTAATGGCTCAGCTTTCCATGCCACCAAGGAGTACCGCATGACTACCACTGTCGCGGATTTTCTCGTTGACCGACTTCATTCCTGGGGCGTGCGCCGCATCTACGGCTATCCGGGCGATGGCATCAACGGCATTCTGGGCGCGCTCAATCGCGCCAACGGCAAGATCGAATTCATCCAGACGCGGCACGAAGAGATGGCCGCGTTCATGGCTTCCGCGCATGCCAAGTTCACGGGCGAGCTGGGTGTGTGCCTCGCGACGTCGGGCCCCGGCGCCGCGCATCTATTGACCGGTCTTTACGACGCGCGCCTCGACCACATGCCGGTGCTCGCCATTGCCGGCCAGCAGGCCCGCGCGTCGCTTGGCGGCCACTATCAGCAGGAGGTCGATCTCGAGGCGATGTTCAAGGACGTTGCGGGCGCGTTCGTGCAGCAGGCGAGCGTGCCGTCGCAGATTCGTCATCTGGTCGATCGCGCCATTCGAACGGCGCTCGGCGAGCGCACGGTCACGGCAATCGTGTTGCCGAATGACCTTCAGGAACTCAAGTACGAGCCGCCGCCGCGCAAGCACGGCACCGTGCATTCGGGCGTCGGTTACAGCGAGCCGAAGATCGTGCCTTACGCCGACGACCTCAAACGCGCCGCCGAAGTCCTCAACGCCGGCAAGAAGGTTGCGATATTTGTTGGTGCGGGCGCGCTTCACCCGACAGACGAAGTCATCGCCGTCGCCGAAAAACTCGGCGCGGGTGTGGCGAAGGCGCTGCTCGGCAAGGCGGCCTTGCCCGACGACCTGCCGTTCGTCACCGGCTCGATTGGTTTGCTCGGGACCGAACCGAGCTACACGCTGATGACCGGTTGCGACACCTTGCTGATGATCGGTTCGGGCTTTCCCTATTCGGAGTTCCTGCCGAAAGAAGGCGCGGCACGCGGCGTGCAGATCGACATCAAGCCCGACATGCTTTCAATTCGTTATCCGATGGAAGTCAATCTTGTCGGGGACAGCGCCGAGACCTTGCGCGCGCTTCTTCCGTTGCTGGAGAAGAAGACGGAGCGCGAATGGCGCAAGGACATCGAAGGCTGGATGGAAGACTGGTGGAAGAAACTCGAAAAGCGCGCGCTTGAATCCGGCGCGAGCGGCGTGAATCCGCAGCGCACGGTGTGGGACCTGTCGCCGCGCGTGCCGCCCAATGCGATCGTGACCAGCGATTCGGGATCGTGCGCGAACTGGTACGCACGCGATCTCAAGATCAAGCGCGGCATGATGTGCTCGCTTTCGGGCGGACTCGCGTCGATGGGCGCAGCGGTGCCCTACGCCATTGCCGCGAAGTTCGCACATCCGGAGCGACCCGTCATCGCGCTCGTCGGCGACGGCGCAATGCAGATGAACAACATGGCCGAACTCATCACCGTATCGAAGTACTGGAAACAATGGGCCGATCCGCGCTGGATCTGCATGGTGCTCAATAACGAGGACCTGAACCAGGTCACGTGGGAACAGCGGGTCATGAACGGAGACCCGAAGTTCGAGGCGTCGCAAGACATTCCGTCGGTGCCGTATCACCGCTTTGCGGAACTGATTGGCTTGCGCGGCATTTATGTCGACGACGCGGCGCGCATGGCTGCGGCGTGGGACGACGCGCTGGCCTCCGATCGTCCGGTTGTCATCGAGGTCAAGGCCGATCCCAACGTACCGCCGCTGCCGCCGCATATCAAGCTGCAACAGGCCAAAGCATTCGCCACGACGCTGTTCGAAGGCGATCCCAACGAGGGCAACGTGATCATCAGTACGGCGAAGCAGGTGCTCGGCGCGGTGCTGCCGGGTCATAAGGACAAGTAGGCGAGCGCGCCATGCACCTGACCCATCGTGAAGCGCCGGTCGAATCCGTCCGGACCCGAGCCTACACCATTCCGACCGATCGCCCGGAAGCGGACGGCACCTACGCGTGGCAGTCCACTACGCTCGTCGTGGCAGAGGTCACGGCCGCGGGCAAGACCGGCATCGGCTACACCTACAACGACGCGGCCACCGCGCAGTTCATCGAGGCTACGCTGGCTTCGGCGCTGATCGGCGAGGACGCGTGGAATGTCAGTGCGCTGTGGCTCCGCATGCAGCAGCGCGTGCGCAACATCGGCCGTTCGGGAATCACCGCGACCGCCATCTCGGCGCTGGACTGCGCGCTATGGGACGTCAAGGCGAGGTTGCTCGACATGCCGCTCGCGCGGCTTCTCGGCGCGGCCCGCAGCCACGTTCCGCTTTATGGCAGCGGCGGCTTCACCACTTACACGGACGACGAAATGCGTGAGCAGCTCGGCCGCTGGGTGCACGAAGACGGATGCCGCTGGGTCAAGATCAAGATCGGCACCGAGCCGTCGCGCGATCCGCATCGCGTGGAAGTGGCCCGCGAAGCCATTGGCTATCATGCCGGCCTTTTTGTCGATGCAAACGGCGCGCTGGATCGCAAGCAGGCGCTGTTCTACGCCGAAGCATTCGCGGCCCACGGCGTGGAATGGTTCGAAGAGCCGGTTTCGTCCGATGACGTGGCCGGCCTCGCATCGCTGCGCAATGCGTTGCCTGCGCGTATGGAACTGGCCGCCGGGGAATACGGCTACACGCTCGACGATTTTCGCGTGCTACTCGCCAATGAAGCCGTTGATGTCTTGCAGGCGGACGTCACTCGCTGCGGCGGCATCACCGGCTTTCTGCGCGTGGCCGCGCTCTGCGATGCCTTTCATGTGCCGCTTTCGGCGCATTGCGCGCCCGCGCTGCATCTCCACGTGGCGTGCGCGGCACCGCGTTTGCGGCATCAGGAATGGTTTCACGATCACGTACGCATCGAATCGATGCTCTTCGAAGGCGCACCGCGTGCGCACGACGGCGCGATTGCGCCGGACTGGTCGCGGCCCGGCTGCGGGCTCGACTTCAAACATGCGGATGCACACCGGTATGCGGTTTGAGACTCGCGATTCAAGACGCCAAAAATGACGCAAACCAGATCAATCGACATCGCTATCGGTTGCGGTCTCGCTGCCGCCACTTTCGCGCTCGTGCGCCTTGGCGGAAAGAAGACGCCGGCCTCGCCGGTACGGACGCACATCGACACGGCGCGAACCTTCAACCACAGTTCGGCGCTGCTCGCGCTGTCCGTGCTGACAGACAGCGCGATGGAGCACTATCGCGGCTCGTTCGACAATCCGGCAATGTACACGCCGCTAGTGGTCTCCACGCTGTCGCTGTTCGCGGGGCTGCATGGCGGCTCGGATCGCGAGCCGGCGCGGCATCCGGTGCGCGATTCGATCTATCTGGGCGCGGCGCTCGCGGGGGTCGCAGGCACGGGTTTCCATCTGTACAACATCACGAAGCGCCCCGGCGGATGGAGCTGGCACAACCTCTTCTATGCGGCGCCGATGGGCGCGCCGATGGCCTTGCTGCTCTCGGGCGCGCTGGGCGCGGTGTCTGAACGGCTACGAGACGAGCCCGCGCACGAGCCACGTCTCTTCGGCATGCCGGCGGGCCAGGCACTCGCGCTGCTGACGAGCGCCGGGCTGGTCGGCACACTCGGCGAGGTCGCGCTGCTGCATTTCAGGGGTTCGTTCCAGAACCCGGTCATGTATGCACCCATCGTGATTCCGCCGGTCGCCGCGGCGCTGCTCGTCAACGCAGCGCTCGCACCGCCGCGCGAACACTGGTTCACGCGGCTATGGCTGCGTGTGACGACGACGCTCGGTTTCATCGGCGTGGGTTTTCATGCACGCGGCGTCGCGCGCGCTCGCGGCGGCTGGCGCAACTGGAGCCAGAATCTGTTCAACGGCCCGCCCTTGCCAGCGCCGCCGAGCTTTTCGGCGCTCGCACTCGCGGCTTTAGGCGCGCTCCGTCTTCGGGAGACAGAAAAGAAATGACCGGACTGCCCCGCTATCCTGGCTATGACGTGACGGCGAAACGCGATACACCCTCATGGGACGACGTGACGCGCACCGTGATCGACGAGCGCCTGGCAACGCCTCACGAGCCCCGTTTTTTCGATGCCGTCGAATGGCGAGCGCTTGGTGCGTTGTGCGCGTGCATCGTGCCGCAAGACCGGCAGCGCCCGGAAGTTCCCGTGGCCGCACTCGTCGATGCGCGGCTCGCGAAAAACGTTGGCGACGGTTATCGCGACGCCCGACTGCCGCCCATGCGCGACGCGTGGCGCATCGGCCTTCGCGCGCTCGATGCGGCAAGCCGGACGCGTCACGAACTGCCCTTCGCCAGCCTCGGCGATGGCGCGCGCCACGCGCTGCTCACCGACATGCAGGAAGGCAAGCTCGACGGCCCCGAATGGCGCGGCATGCCGAGCGCGGTCTTCTTTGCGAAGCGCGTGCTGCACGACATCTGCGGAATGTATTACGCGCATCCTCATGCGTGGAGCGAGATCGGTTTCGGCGGACCCGCCAATCCGCGTGGCTACGTCCGCATGGTGGCCGACCGGCGCGATCCGTGGGAAGCAGCGGAAGCCAGGCCCGGCCACGAAGACGAGGCATACAAGGAGAATCGCCGTGTCCGCTGACACACCGCACGATGCGCAACACGTCCCGCGCGGCAAGCACGGACGCGCGCCCGACGTCTTTCACCCCGGCGCATGGATTCCGATGCGCGAGTATCCGCAGGATGAAGCGGTCGACTTTGCGATCGTCGGCACCGGCGCGGGCGGCGGTACGCTCGCCTGCCGTCTCGCCGAAAAAGGCTTCAAGGTCGTCGCGTTCGACGCGGGCGCATGGTGGCGTCCTCTCGAAGAATTCGCCTCGGACGAGACGCATCAGGGCAAGCTGTTCTGGACCGACGAGCGTATCTGCGACGGCGAAGACCCGCTTCACCTCGGCAACAACAACAGCGGCAAGGCGGTGGGCGGCAGCACCGTCCACTTCGCGATGGTCTCGTTGCGCTTCCGTCCGGAGTGGTTCAAGTCGCGTTCGCTGCTCGGCTACGGCGCGGACTGGCCGCTCGACTGGCGCGAAATGTGGCGCTACTACGGCGAAGTCGAAGAGGCGCTCAAGATCGCGGGCCCGGTGAACTATCCGTGGGGACCGAAGCGGCCGCGCTACCCGTATCGCGCGCATGAACTGAACGCGTCCGCGCTCGTGCTGGCGCGCGGCTGCGAGGCGCTCGGCATCGACTGGTCGCCGACGCCGCTCGCCACCGTCTCGGCGCCGCGCGGCGACGCGCACCCGTGCGTGTATCGCGGCTTCTGCGTGTCGGGTTGCGCCACCAACGCGAAACAGAGCGCGCTCGTCACGTGGATACCCCGGGCGGTCCGCGCCGGCGCCGAGATTCGCGATCTCGCGATGGTCGGCCGCATCGTCATGGGCGACGACGGACGCGCGAGCGGCGTCGAATACATGCGCGAAGGCCGCTGGCAATTCCAGCGGGCGCGCAACGTCGTGGTCGCGGGATACGCAATCGAAACGCCGCGCCTGTTGTTGATGTCCGCGACCGACCGCTGCCCGGATGGCCTGGCCAACAGTTCCGGCCTCGTCGGCAAGAATCTGATGGTGCAGATGAATCAGGCGGTCTGGGGCACGATGGACGAAGAAATCCGCTGGTACAAGGGCCCGCCTTCGCTGTCGCTCACCGAGCACTGGAATTACGAGGACAAGGGCAAGGATTTCTTTGGCGGCTATTGCTATATGAGCCAGGGACCGTTGCCGGTCGCGTGGGCGTCGACACAAAACGGGCGAGGTCTGTGGGGCCAGCAGTTGCAGGACGAGATGCGCAAGTACAACCATCAGGCGGGGCTGAAGATCGTCGGCGAAGCCATGCCGCAGGAGCGCAACCGCGTGACGCTCGCCGACGAGAAGGATCAGTACGGACTGCCCGTTGCGCGTGTGACGTATTCGCTGTGCGATAACGACCGGCGACTCGTCAAGCATTCGCTGGACTTCATGAGCCTCGCGCTCGAAGCGGCCGGCGCGCGCGATGTCTGGCGCGAAACCGACGACACGTGTCACCTGAACGGCACGGCCCGCATGGGCGACGATCCAGCGACCAGCGTGGTCAATGCCGACTGCCGGAGCTGGGACATCGACAATCTGTGGATCTGCGACGGCTCTGTGTTTCCGACCGTTGGCGGCGTGAATCCGTCGCTGACCATACAGGCAATCGCCATGCGTACGGCCGACAGGATCGAAGCGCTTGCGGCGCGAGGAGACCTCTGATGCGAAGCACCAGTACGGAACGCAAGGTAGCCGTCATCACCGGCGCCGGTGCGGGCGTGGGACGCGCGGCCGCAGATGAATTCGCGCGCCACGGTTATGACGTCTCGCTTCTGTCGCGCGACGAAGACCGGCTCGCACGGGCTGCCGCTCAGATCGAAGCGGGCTTCGGCGTGCGTGCGCTCGCGCTTCCCACGGACGTCGCCGATGCGAGCGCCGTCGAGGCGGCGGCATCGCACGTGGAAGAGACGCTCGGCCCGATCGACGTCTGGGTGAACGTGGCGATGGCGACCGCGTTCGCGCCGGTCTCCGCGCTCGAACCCGCCGAGATCGAACGCGGCACGAAGGTGACTTACCTCGGGCAGGTCCACGGGATGATGTCGGCACTCTCCCGCATGCGCACGCGCGACCTGGGCACGATCGTCAACGTCGGCTCCGCGCTTGGCTACCGCTCGGTGCCGCTGCAATCTGTCTACTGCGGCGCCAAATTCGCGATTCGCGGCTTCACGGATTCCCTGCGCTCAGAGATCCTCCACGACGGTTTGAAGGTCCATCTGACGATGGTCGACCTGCCCGCCGTCAACACGCCGCAATTCGACTGGGCGCGCAACAAGATGGGCAGGCGCGCCCGGCCCGTCGCGCCGGTCTTTCAACCGGAGGTCGCCGCGCGGGCCATCTTTTTCGCGGCGACGCACCGTCGCCGCGAAGTGTGGGTGGGGTTCTCGACTGTGAAGGCGATTCTGGCGAACCGCGTTGCGCCCGCGCTCATCGACCGCTATCTCGCGAAGTCGGGCTATACGGGTCAGCTGACGAACGAGCCGCTGGAAAACGGCGCTGCCGGGAATCTGTTCGAGCCTGTGCGCGGCGACTACGCGGCACACGGCAGATTCGACGGCGAAGCGACCCAGCACTCGTGCGAAATGTTCACCGATCGTCATCGGAGCTTCTTCTGGGCACTCGCTGGCGTGGGCGCGCTGAGCCTGCTGCGCGCCGCGGCGAGACGGCGGAGCTGAAGCCGATGAGCCGCCCGATCGAAGACTATGCGCTGCTCGGGGACGGCGAAACGGCGGCGCTGGTCAGCAGTGACGGCTCGATAGACTGGTTGTGCTGGCCGCGTTTCGACGACGATGCGTGTTTCGCCGCACTCCTTGGCACGGCCGATAACGGCCACTGGGCGCTCTCGCCGGTCGCCGCCGTCCAGCGCCGAGCGCGGCGCTATCAGGACGACACGCTGATCATGGAGACCGACTTCGACGTCGAGGACGGCGCCGTTCGCGTGACCGACTTCATGCCAGTCGGCGACGGTCCAAGTTCGGTGGTGCGTATCGTTACCGGGTTGCGCGGCGTCGTCGAGATGGACTCCAAATTGCAACTGCGCTTCAACTATGGCGAACTGACGCCGTTGCTAGATCGTCGCGACGACGCATTCGAGGCGCACATCGGACCAGACCGCGTCGTGCTTCGGACAAGCGCTCACATCGAGTTAGCGGACGGCACCCTGCGTTCGCGCTTCGCAGTCAAGGCAGGCGATTGCGTGAGCTTCGCCATGACCTACACGCGCACACACGACGCGCCCCCGCAACCGCTCGACGTCCAGCACGCGTTTCATGAAACGCAGCGTTTCTGGCGCGACTGGATCGCCAGGTTCGACGACACGCGAACCGCGTGGCCGCAGGCTGTTCGTCGCTCGCTGTTGACGCTGAAGGCGCTGATCCATCGGCGGACCGGCGCGATCGTCGCTGCGCCCACGACCTCGCTGCCCGAAGCGCCCGGCGGCGAACTGAACTGGGACTATCGCTATGCTTGGTTACGCGACACGAGCTTTGCCATGGTCGCCCTGCTCAATGCGGGGTTTCATGAGGAAGCGGGCGCATGGCGCGACTGGCTGTTGCGCACGGTCTCGATTGTGCCTGAGCGAAGCAGGATCATGTATCGCGTGGATGGCGGGCGTCATCTCCGCGAGTGGACCGTGGACTGGCTACCGGGTCATCGCTATGCAAAGCCCGTTCGAATCGGCAACGCCGCGGCTCATCAGCATCAACTCGACGTGCTGGGAGAAGTGATCGACTGCCTCGACGTCGCCCGTCGGGGCGGGCTCGAACCCACGGCGCATGAGGACTTGATCGAGACGCGCATTGTCGGACACCTGGAGGAAGTCTGGCGCCTGCCGGGCGCCGGAATCTGGGAAGCGAGAGCAACGCCGCGCCATTACACGTACTCGCGCGTGATGGTCTGGGTGGCGCTCGACCGTTTCGTCAACCGCCATCAGTCCGGCAGCGCGAGCTCTGCGATCGTGCAACGGCTTGCCGTGCTGCGTGAACGCATCCGCCAGGAGGTGCTCCGGGAAGGCTGGAACGAAGGGCTCGGCACCTTCACGCAGTACTACGGCGGCGAAGAGCTCGACGCCAGTCTGCTGCTGATGCCGCTAGTCGGTTTCATTTCCGCCGACGACCCGCGCATGGCGTCGACCATCGGAAACATTCGCCGCGAACTGAGCGAAGACGGACTCATACGGCGCCACCACCGCAATGCGGGCGGCCCGAGCGAAGGGACGTTTCTCGCCTGCTCCTGCTGGATGGCGGATTGCCTGAATCTGCAAGGACGCACACTGGAAGCGCAGCAACAGTTCGAGCGTGTGCTGGCCGCCGCCAACGACGTTGGCTTGCTCTCCGAGCAATACAACGTGCAGCGCCGCGAACTTGCAGGCAATTTTCCCCAGACGCTCAGTCATCTCGCGATCATTAACACGGCCTTGGGTTTAAGCGGGCCGACTCTGCAGAGGGGCGGAGGATGAAGGTGATTATGTGGGTAGATAGTTGTTTTCAGTGGCGCGATAGTAACTTCCACTCAACGGTCACGCGTTAGTATCGCGCCTTATCGTCGGATTGCACCGTTGGGGTCACGACTCAGTGCCGCCAAGCGTGCGTTCGCCGCGCCGACAGGGCACGCACCAATACAACGAACGCTGAAACCGCTACGGTGCAATGCCCCGGAACTCCGCCGTGCGGAAGATATTCTCGTTGACGCCGAACAAGACGATTCAGACGAGTGCTCCGGCCGATAGAACCATCGCCGCAGCAGCAACGGTGATCAGATATGCGCGGGTAATCCGCACAGCATTCTCGCTCAAATCAGACTCCCGCCTAGTCGGTCCGAGATACCCACGGAGCCGCGTACAAATATGACGCGAGAGTTGCCCGGGCACTGCCTCAAGCCTGCCACAAGCCGTCGTTCGTGATCTTCCCCTCGCTCGGCGAAACCTTGGCCGTTTGCATTGGACGACACCCTCGACCAGCGGCTCACGGCCGCTTGCTACCTTGGTCGCTTTTCTCCTGTACCACTTTTGCAGTGACGTACCAGAGTCGCTCTGTCGCTTGGCGAAAATTGCCCGCAGTGCGGCGGAATAAGTCGAATGAGGGTTCGGACGGGAGCGAATCATTGCGGCGCTATGCTGGGAGTCAGCACATGTTCCAGGGCACTTCTGACCGGCGCTGACACTAGGTGACGGTACGCTCCTTGCCATTGTGCCGGGGCAACCTTCTATTATATGACGCTTAGACCGCTGCACCATTTCACGTCGCATGCGGTGGCCACGATGAAACGGTAACGTGGAGCGATCACGCCGGACCGCGAGGACGGCTGGCAGTGGCATTACCTCGACCGCCAACGCTGACATCTCCGTGAATCTATCGCTGGTCCGAGCAGGCACCGGATCTCCGAGAGTTGCGGGCGCGCCACGCATCGGCCATGGGAATCGTGTTCGGGCGAACGCGGTGCGACCACGCGGCGAGGGCGTTACCAGGAGCCACGCTTGAAAATCATTTTCAGCCGCAAAGGGTTTGATTCACAGTATGGCCGAGTGCCGAGCCCTATCCTTCCGGATGGATCGCTCCAGACTTTCCCCATCCCGTCGCGCTATGGCCGCCCGCTTGGCGACATCCAGTGTCCTCTGGGTCCGCTACACCACCTCGCCGGCGACCTCACGGACGGCGCGATCACTGCGCGTACGTCCGTCCACCTCGACCCTGACCTGACCGAAGGCAGCGCCGCGCGCCTGTCTGGGTGGCGCGCCTCACTCGGACAGGTGGGCTCCGCGCAGAAGCACCTCGCGAAACAGGGTGTCGGCCCCGGGGACGTTTTCCTGTTCTTCGGATGGTTCCGCAAGACCGAGAACGTCGCGGGCCGCTGGCGGTACGTGCCCGGCGCGCCGAACGTGCACGCCCTCTTTGGCTGGCTGCAGATCGGCGAGGTCCACCGGGTTGGCGCATCCGAATGCCCGCCGTGGCTGGCGGACCATCCGCACGTGCAGTACGCCGATCGCATTGGCGTGGATAACACGATCTATGTCGCCGACGACAGGCTGGCGGGCTTGCGCCAACGCGCGCCTGCGGCTGGCACATTCCGCAATTGGGGCGCAGGCCTGCAGCTCACCGCACCCGGGTCCTCGCGATCCATCTGGCGTGTGCCGCGCTGGCTCCTGAGAAACCCCGACGAGCCCGCGCTCAGCTATCACCGCGATCCCGCGCGCTGGCGGGTCGAGGACGATTGGGCGATCGTGCAGACGGTCGGCAAGGGTCAGGAGTTCGTGATCGACGTGGGCGACTGCAAGGAAGCATCGCAATGGCTGCAGGGCCTCGTGCTTCGCCATGGCATCGCGCCGCCCGTCACGCGCGAGACGGCGCACGCCGCCAGCATCGCGGGGTCTACCGCGGCAGGAGCCGTCGTATGAGCGTCACCATGGGCTACAAGATGACCCACGACAGCGGCTTCGCGCCCAACCCGTTCCACGGGGTGCTCACGCTTGCCACGTGCAAGCCGAGGATCCGTGCATGCCGTGAGGCCGGTGACTGGGTGGCTGGCTTCGTATCGCAGTCTCTGGTCGATAGCGCCGCGCGCCGCGGCGTCACTATCCCGCGCGACTGGCTCGTGTACCTCATGCAGATTGGCGAAGTCCTGCCGCTGCACGACTACTTCGATGACAAGCGGTTCGTGCGCAAGCAGCCGCCGCGCGAGTCGAACGACGCGATCGCCCTGTGTGGCGACAACATCTACTACCTCGACCACCGCGGCCACTACGAGCAGCTCGAGAACCGGCGCCACACGCGCGCCGAGGCGCACCACGATACCGCTGGCGTCAATGCGCTCGTGGCCGGCCGCTTCTACTACTTCGGCCGCCAGTGTTTCGTGCCTGACGGTGGATGGGCCGCGATGACGAGGGCCGCGCTATCACGAGGCCGCACGTTCTACTGTCCGGACGGCTTCGCTGAAAAGATCCTTCGGTATCTCAACGCCCGCGGGATCGACGAGGGCGTCCACGGGCTGCCGTCGATGATGGAAGGCACCCCGGCTGCGGCGCAGTCGTGCGACCCTTCCGGCCGCATTCAGCCCTTCGCGCTGCCGGCTCGCCCCGGTAGTCGTAAGAGACCGGGTTCCTGCGCACGTTGAAAAACGGAAAGCGGCGAGGCCGACTTTAGCAGGGCGGCTCCTATGCTTGCCTGCTGTGAACGAACAATAGAGTCCGACACAAGACAATACAGTTCGACCCGAAACAATAGAGTTTGACACACGCGCTTTGGCGTTCCGGGCGAGGTCGGCATCAGCAGGCCCCCTTCGGGCTGAGGCCGGCCACAACCGGCCATTCGACTCAGCGGGCTGGATCGTCGACAATCCGGTGACGGAGTACCATCGGGAGAAGCCTCCATCAAGTGAGCACGGTAGAACGAAAATCGTTTGGTTACGACGAGAGCACCATTGGCGATGCGAACGTGGCTGGCTAGCACCGTGGCTTTGCAGATTTGCTGCCGCGTCGACGAAATAGCAGGCACAACATGTGAAACAGTCTATGGACACCAGAACTCTTAGCGCCTACGACCAGAATTCCGCCTCATTTGCAAAAGACTGGGATGAGCAGCCGCCAGCGACAGACTTGCACGCGCTCATACGGAAGTACTTCCGTCCCGGACGCACGGCGGACGTCGGCTGTGGCAGCGGACGCGATGCCGCGTGGCTGGCTTCGAATGGTTTCCCGACCATGGGCTTCGAGCCTTCGAAGGGTTTGCTGGAAGAGGCTCGACGGCGCCATCCTGACATCCAGTTTCAGGTCGCCGCGCTACCGGAGCTCGAGGGCGTCGCAGACGCCAGTTTCCAAAACGTGCTGTGCGAAACTGTCATCATGCATCTGGAGGCGGAACTGATTGTGCCTTCGGTGCGCAAGCTTCTGGACATCGCGGAGCCCGGTGGAACACTGTATCTGAGCTGGCGAGTCACCGAGGGCAAAGACCGTCGGGACGAACATGGACGGCTCTATGCCACCTTTAGTCCTTCCCTGGTGCTTCAGGCCTTATCCAACGCAGCTGTTGTTCTGAATGAGCAAGTGGTGAGTCCTTCGTCGGGTAAGGCGATCCGTCGTATCATCGCCAGGAAAGGATAGAAGCGCTTGCCAAGGATCGCAATGGGCGCGCCGCGACCCATAACGCCCCCTCGATCCAGCGGAGTTGTCTTCCAGCACCATGCCCGCATCTGCATGCCGTCCATGCCAAAGATTGGCAGCAGCTCACGGACGATCCGACGGTCGGCGTTGGGTCCACCGAGCCGACCGCATTGGGCATAGGCCGGCCAGGAAGGGACGCCCAGTCGTATAGATCGTCGACAATGCAATGACCGTCGGAACGAATCAACTGCATTCGGTCCGAAGCATTGGATCACATTGTTGATTCTCCTCCGTGTCGATATCAGAATTCACGTATGTCCCGTGCAGAACGCCTCCTTCAACTCCTGCAAGTGTTACGTCGTTATCGACGTCCCGTGAGCGGCCAAACCCTCGCTAATGAGCTCGGCGTGAGCACCCGCACCTTGTACCGAGACATCGCCAGTTTGCAGGCCCAGGGAGCAATGATCGAAGGGGCGCCGGGCATTGGCTATGTGATGAAGCCGGGCTTCATGCTTCCACCCATCATGTTCCGCTCGGAGGAACTCGATGCCTTGGTGCTTGGCATGCGCTGGGTGGCCGATCGCTGCGACGAGACGCTATCGGCAGGCGCGCTCGGCGCGCTTGCAAAGATAGCGGCGGTGCTGCCCGCTGAACTGCGCCGCGAGCTAGAGGAATCTTCGCTGCTGGTCGGCGCGCCGTTGAAGAGACCTGCCCACACGATCTCGCCGGACCTGCTGCGTGCCGCGGTCCGTGCAGAGTCGAAGCTCGAGATTACCTACGTGGACGGCAGCGGCATTCGATCGCGGCGCGTCGTTTGGCCCTTTGCCTTGGTGTATTTCGACCAGGCACGGGTGCTGATGTGTTGGTGCGAGCTTCGAGCCGATTTTCGCAATTTCCGTTCGGATCGGATCTTGAGCGTCGAGCAAAAGACGGAGCGCTACCCAAAGCGGCGTTCCACTCTGCTTCGAGAATGGCGCAAACTCAACCAGGTCGCTAGTCGCACGATACTGCCAGATTCTGACAGCATGGCTCAGTAGACTGAAGCTCTTTTAAAGGAGCTCAACATGAAGTTTGCATCGGTTCGACTGGTTACCGCGGATATTGAACGGCTGATCGACTTTTATCAGAGGCTGTCCGGAATCGAAGCTGTGCGGCTAGCCGATGGGTTTGCCGAATTGCGGTTCGCGAGCGCGACCCTCGCGATTTCATCCGAGCACCTGATCAAGCTCTTCAATGTTGGAGCGGCCACTGCCGCAGCCAATCAATCGGCAATCCTGGAGTTCGAAGTGGAGGACGTCGACATGGTGTTCGAACGGATGAAAGCGTCCGGTACGACCACCGTGATGCCGACGACATTGATGCCTTGGGGCAATCGCTCGCTACTACTGCGTGACCCGGATGGAAATCTCGTCAATATATTTTGTCGGCCCGGGCGTTGAGAAAGGCCGCGGTCGCAGTGGCCCGGTGCTTGCATGAATGGCCGTTTCTGGAAGACGCGAACGTCTCTTGTGGGTCCCGGAAGTGCGCGTTGACGACCGGCTGCTTTCGGGAGGCGAAATACCAATGACCGCTTTGCGGCGATGAGCCTGAAGCGCGGATGGTCTCGGCCCGACCCATTCCCGTCATCTGCCCAACCTCGGCCGATGTCTGCGACGTGACCGACAGCGGACGTCCGCGGGCCGCGTGACCGGCCCATCGAGGTCGCGATCTTTACCGGCCTGATCTGTTTCATCCGCGATCGAGGAGCGACGCGAGTTGCGGTAAATCGGAGGCGATAACGTCGATGTACGGCTCCGGCAAGGTATCGACCTCGGTCGCAGGACCGTTTTCAAAGGCACGCGGCACAAACGCCGTGAGCAGGCCGCTGCGCTTGGCCGCCATCAGATCCCACTTGTGAGCAGACGCCAGCATGATCTCGCCCGGTAAAAAGCCGAGATACTCAGAAGCGAGGTGGTAGACACGCGGATCAGGCTTGAACGCGTGCACCAGTTCGCCGGTGAGGATCGCATCAAAGAGCAGTCCTTCGCGTTTGACGAGGCCGATCATTCCCGCCATCGACGCATTAGTCAGCGTTGCAACCACGAACGCCTTACGCAGAGATGTTAGTCCTGCCAGCGTATCGGACCATGGTGTCATCGTTCCCCAGACGTCGAGCAAGCGGGTCTTGTCCTCGTCGGAAAGCGTATTGCCGCCTGGGTAACGCGTAAGCAACGAAGGCAACACCTCGGCATAAACAGCGCGGTTGGGTTGCCACGGCTTGCGCCCGGCGGCGATCTCGACGATAGCGTCATGTGCCGCAGCGCTCCACCGTCCCGCAAAAGTCGACCAGTCCTGAAGCCGCGGCGCGACTGCAGGGAGGCGGGCCAGTTCATGCATCATCGGATCATAGAAGTTGAAGACGGTGCCTTGCATATCGAAGACAAGGGCCTTCGGTCGAATGGTGTCGTGTGCAGTTGTCATTGCGGCTCCTGACGGTGACAGCGCGTGAGCGGGTGCAGCGGCGGAAACGAACGGCAGCGATGCGAGAAGCTGCACGAAACGCCGTCGTCCGGGTTGCAGTACATGAGACTTCGATAGGTTCATGATGTTTCTCGTTGCGTGATTCGTTGACGTCGAGTGGGGCGCTGACGTTTAGCACCGTCCCAGCGCGTCTCGGGCAGACGCGGCAGTCGGACGGTCCGACCATCGATATATCGCGACAACCACGAGTCCCACCACCGCCAGAGCCACGCCGGCGTAGACCGTCGTAAGGACGTTGACGCCTGCCAGCGTCAGCCCGCCGAGGAAGGACCCGCCAGAGATGCCGAGGTTAAACGCAGCGACGTTGAGCCCCGCCGCCGTACCGACCGCCTCGGGCGCCACGCGTCGAGCCACCAGCACGACAGTCGCCTGCATGATCGGAGGAACGGCGAAGGCGAACGCGCCCCAGACAAACAGGTTGACCATCACCATCACGGGATGCTGTGCGGTGAGCCAGAGCGCGGCGACCGACGCGGCGATGCCGGCCAGCGCAATGTTCATGCTCAGCTTCGCGCCATATCTGTCGGACAGGCGCCCTCCGCCGATCGTCCCCACCACGGAGCCGAGTCCGAACACCATCAGCCCCAGGGTTACGCCTTCGCTTCTGAACCCCGTGGTATGAATCAACAGCGGTGACAGGTAAGTGAACACCGCGAACGTCGCTCCCATGCCCAGCGCGGCGATCGCATAGAGCGGCATCAACGCCTGACTTTTCAGCAAGGCGAGTTGCGAGAGAATGGTGCCGGCACTGCGCTGAGCGGCAAGCGCGGGCAGGAGCCGCCAGAGGCCGATAGTCGCCAGCGCGCCCATGGCAGCCACTACCAGGAACGGCAACCGCCAGCTCATCAGATCGCCGAGCCACGTACCGCCGGGGACGCCAGTCACCATCGCGACCGTCAGGCCGCTTACCATGATCGCTACGGCCCTGCCTGACTTCTGCGTCGGCACGAGCGCCATGGCAACGGTTGTCCCAAGGCCGAAGAACACGCCGTATGCGACAGCCATGACGATCCGGATCGTGAGCAGCGCCGCGAAGGCTGTCGAAAGTCCCGCCGCGAGATTGCACAGCGTGAAAAAAGTCATCAGCGCGAGGAGCAATGCGCGGCGCGGCAGGCGCGCGGTTAAGGCCGAGACCACAGGCGTGCCGCTCGTAATAGCCAGCGCGTAAAAACTCACCAGCAAACCGGCCGTCGACACGGAGATGCCGAACGCCCTTCCAATGTCGGGCAACAAGCCGACGATGACGAATTCCGTCGTTCCGATTGCGAACGCGGCGAACGCGAGAGAAAACACTGCTGCGGGCATGATGAACTCCTCGATGAAGTCATTCGGGTTGGCTTCGCAGTGATTGGCGCGCGGACGGGTCACAACAACTCTGACCCGTCGGCGCTCAGCCACCGCAGTGCCACGCTTCAGAAATCCTGCACGGTGGGACGAATCACGATTTCGTTGACGTCGACCGAACGGGGTTGCTCGATCGCATAAGCAATGGCCTGCGCGATGGCATCGGCGGGAATAGCCATCTTGTAGAAGTCGACGACGAAATTGCGGCTGTCGTCGTGGCCAGAACCGAACTTCAGTTCCGTGTCGATCGCGCCCGGCGAAATGACGGTCGTGCGAATGTTCCCACCCACTTCGTGCCTCAGACCTTCAGAAATCGCGCGCACGGCGAACTTGGTTCCCGAATAGACCGTGCCTCCGGGGCTGAAGACCTTCAGGCCCACGACCGACGCAATGTTGACGAAGTGGCCCGACTGCTGATTTTCGAAAACCGGCAGCGCCGCGGCGACACCGTACAGGAGCCCTTTGATGTTGATGTCGATCATCCGGTCCCACTCATCGGTCTTGCGCAGCGACAGCGGCGCGATTGCCATCAGGCCCGCGTTGTTCACCATGACGTCGAGGCGGCCATGCTGCGACACGACGTCACTGATCAGGCGGTTGACCTGCTCCTGATCCGTCACATCGACCTGATGGACCGATACCCTCCCGCCTTTCGCGAGGATTTCCGCGGCAACGCGTTGAAGCTTGTCCAGGCGGCGAGCGGCCAGAGCCACAGTGGCGCCTTTTGAAGCAAGAAGTTTGGCGGTGGCTTCACCAATTCCACTCGAAGCACCAGTAATGACGACGACTTTGTTTGCCATGATTTCTCTCCAGGAAGTTACTGCGTGGAGAGAAGTCTCGTCCCGGCGAGCATTTTTGATTAGACTGGAATAGCTGCAATCTCTTTTCCACCTGCGCAAAAATGGCTTTGAACTGACATGACCGAACTTGCCGACCTCAACGACATCGCCGTCTTTGTACGGGTAGCGCAATTCGAGAGCTTCAGCCGCGCCGCGCGTGCGCTCGGCATGCCTGTCTCAACCGTCAGCCGCAAGGTGACCGCGCTCGAAGAACGGCTCGGCGTCACGCTGTTGCAACGCACTACGCGCAAGCTCAGCCTGACGTCGCAGGGTCGCGCCTACTTCGATCAATGCAGCGAGCCGCTGAGTCATCTTTACGACGCGGAGCGCGTCATCACCCAGACGCAGAAGAAGCCGGAGGGCGTGCTACGCATCTCCGGTCCTGTGATGCTCGAACAGGAGCCGTTTTACGGCTTCCTGTCGGCATTTCTGAAGGAATATCCGCAGATCCAGGTGGATCTGTATTTTACAAATGCGTTCATTGACCTGATCGCCGAGAACGTCGACGTTGCGATTCGTTTTGGTGAGTTGCAGGACTCGAGCCTCGTCGCGCAGCGGGTGGGAAGGAGCATGCGGCAGCTCGTCGTCTCGGCCGACTATGCGCGAAACCATCCCCTTCCTTCGCGGCCCGACGAGCTGAGCCAGCATCCCTGCGTGCTGATCAACGCCCGCAACAACGAGACGGAATGGCACTTGGTCAGCGGGCGCAAAGCGGCCAGGGTACACGTGAGCGGACCCGTCGCCGCACGCGACTTTCACATCGTCAATGCATTCGCGCTTCGCGGGCACGGCATCGCGCTGCTTCCGTCGAGCTATTGCGATCCGCATATTGCGAGCGGAGAACTGGTGCGCGTGTTGCCCGGGTGGTCGTCACCGGAGATATTCGTGCATGCTGTTTATCCGACGCGGCGTTTCATGCCTTCGAAGTTGAAGGTGTTTCTCGATGCGCTGAAAGCGTGGGAGGGGCCCCTTTGGTTTCCGCTGCGCTGAAGCCAAAGCGATCTTATACTAACGCCAGCCAAGCGCAGGAGCGACGTGCGTGAGGATCGATTCGACCACGTGTGCGCAGTACTCCACGCCGAGTTGATTCGGCACGGTCAACAGTAGCGTGTCGGCTTCCGCAATGGCCTCATCGGCTGCGAGTTGCCTGACGAGCGCGTCTGGCTCTGCCACATAACTACGGCCGAAGAGGTTTTGTCGCGGTAAGAGCACGATGCGAACAAACGGCAGTTTAAGAAGGACTGCTTATGCCACCAGTGAGTAGAACTGCTCGGCATGAGTGTATCCGAGGCCACGGACTTGCATTTGGCCCTTGGCGATCATATGCATGAGCTCGATGCCGCTCAACAGGATCCGGGCGCAACGAAAATTCTTGAAGCCAAGCATAGGCCGCGTGCGTCGCTTGATCGCCCGATGATCTTGCTCGACAACATTGTTCAGATACTTGTTCTGGCGAATCCTGACCGGTGCTTGCCGCTCCTCGTTGAGAGCATCCAGCGCGGCCAGGTTCGCACCGCTTTTATCGATTGTCACCGTCTCGGGTTCGCCGTTTTGCTCGATTGACTTTTCGAAGTAGCGCCGCGCCGCGGCCTTGTCGCGATGGGCACGCAGCAGAAAATCCACCGTGTTACCCTCTTTGTCGACTGCGCGGTACAGATACTTCCACTGGCCTCGGACCTTGATATACGTTTCATCCATTCGCCAGCTCCGGCCGACGGCTTTCTTGTGGCGGCGGAAGGCCTTCTCCAGGACCGGCAACACCTTGATGGCCCAGCGGTGCACAGTTGAATGGTCGACCGAGATTCCGCGTTCCGCCATCATCTCTTCCAGGTGTCGAAGGCTCAGCGGATACGCCACATACCAGCGCACGCACGTCAGGATCACGTCGAGTGGATAGTGCAAACGCTTGAGCACTCGTGCCAAGGCTGGATTGAGAGTCGTCATCAAGCGTCCGATCGTTCGTATTGTCAGAGTGCATGATACCCGGCGCTTACTGCGACAAAGCCATTGATCGCGACAACGCCCGTTTGCGAGCAACAGACTGCTTGCCTGTGTCTGGAGGTATTCGCGCTTGCCGTCGGCCATCAGGAAGCCGTCTAAAATTTCCCTCGATTGACACGCAGCGGTGAGCCGGTCTCCGGTGGAACGAGAGGGCACCGTAGACCGGGAGGTTGAGTCCATGTCTGCGCGCTGCATGTTGGGCGGCAGATCAACAGGTCGTTCGCGAGGTCACATCGCCGGGAGCACCACCGGATAGTCAAGGTGGCTGACGACCTGTTTGACGCCCGGGACGCCTTGCGCCGCGATGCACGCGGCTTTGCGCTCCTCCTCGCTAAGGATCACACCCCAGAGGTGTACCTCGCCTTCGTTGACGATCACCTGCCCTCGCGATAGCGCCCAACGTTGGCCAGACATCGCATTCAAGATGGCCTCGCGTATCTCTGCGTCGGCTCGTACGACCGGCGTCTGTTTGTTGTCGTGCGTGCTGCTTGCGAGCGCACGCACGAGGTCGGCGCGACTCACCAGACCTGTCATCTTGCCGTCTTTCAACACCGGAACGTGCTTGATGCGATGCCGCTCCAGCAGAGATGCAACTTCTGAGAGAGGCGTGTCCTCGTTTACGGTGATGACGTCGACAGTCATCAGATCTTTCACTATCTGAGCATGCTCTTTCACGTACTCGCCAGCCAGTTCACGGCTAGATGCGAGAAACTCCAACCACCAGGAGCGGCGCCGGCCGTCCGTGCCTATTTCGCCACGGTGCACCAGATCCCCCTCGCTGACGATGCCAATGAGCTTACCGTCGGCAGTCTTTACCGGCACCGCGCTGATCGAGTGTTCGACAAGGAGCCTTGCGGCCTCCCGTACGCTCATCTCGGGGGTAGCGAAAATGACCGACGTTGTCATCACGTCACGCGCCCACATGAATTCTCTCCTTCAACGCTTTAACCTCTGGCGGACTGTATTCGGGAGAAGCACAGTCGCGGCACCCGCCCTCACCCGAAACAGGCTGGGTCAAGGTGTATGGTCCATGTAGCAACGCATGATTCGCTTGATCCAGATCAAGTGGGAGTGTGTCGCGCAGCGAAGCGTGGTACCGCGTCGGTCATGGGGCGTCGTGGTGAGTGGGTATCTCCAGTGGAGAAATTTCGCTCAACGCTCTTTCTCCACAACAAGCGGCGATTGCGTCGCGGGTGGCGTCGCGCAAATCTGCCGCAGCCTTCATGTCTTCTCCCGACGGCGCCAGAGCTGGAAGCACGGTAACTGTGATACCGGCTCGCATTGGCAACCACTGTCCATCCGGCAGCACAACGCGCGTGCCGGCGATTGCGACAGGAATCATGGGCCGGTGCGAAATGCACGCGGTAATAAAAGCGCCGAGCCGAAATTGCCGCAGACCCGCGGATCTGACGAAGGTTGCTTCGGGAAAGAAGAGCAGCGAGGTTCCGGCGATTGCCTGCTTTACCAGTTCGCGCTCGTCGTCGGCCATGCGCGGATAGTCTGCGCGTTCGACGAAACGTACGCCTATTGCGCGAAGGAAGCGGCCGAGAAGCGGTGCGCTGGTCAGCTCACGTTTTGCGACAATACCGAGTGGGATGGGAAGGGCCGCGAGTAGCACCAGCCCGTCCAGATAACTCGCGTGATTGGCAACAAAAATCGCTGGCTGTGCGCTGTCAATGAGATCGACGCCGCGTACGGTCACGCGAATTCCTGCCAGCCGCAGGGCTAGTCGTGCGGCGCGCGATGCAATCCTCCAGTTTCGCTTCGCGTCCGGGTGCCACACAGTCATCAGCCATGCGGGTATCGCTACAAGGATGATACTGATCCAGCACCATGCACCGTAAGCGATGCGCCCGCCGGCAGTTCGAAGTCTTCTGCCGATTGGCCGTATGGTGGTCGCGCTGATATCGAGCCACTGGCGCCACGCCGGGCGTGGCACGAGATTCCTGCCGCTGCGCAGGTACAGATCCAGGGTGGCCGCGTGACGAATCTTGCCGCTGGATGTCTTTAGAATGCTGTGCGGTGGAACCAGAGCAACTTCTTCTGGCGGAGCGCCCAGCAGGGCCACAGAGGCTTCGTTGATGCCAGTACGTATCGTCGCGAGCGTGGCAGGGGCAGTTACGCGAGTCTCTGCGATGACGAGCAGTCGATCAGTACCCGTCTCAATGTCGGGCGTTCCGCACACCGCGACGCAACCGGTTCGTACTCCAGGCAGACGCCCTACGGCCGCTTCCAGCTCATACGGAAAAAAGTGACGCCCGGCCCGAATCACCAGATCCTTCACGCGGCCCGTGATAAACAGCTCTTCATCGGCGAGATATCCCAGATCGCCGGTATCGAGCCAATCATCGTGAATCAGCTGTGCAGTCAGCGCGGGGTTCTGAAAATACCCACGGGTCGAGGAGGGGCTGCGGAATTCAATTCTGCCGATCGCTCTTTCGGATACCTCATTGCAGTCGGCATCGACAATACGAATCTGGTTCCCGGGTAACGCGCGTCCACACGACACCAGTTCGAGCACGTCATCAGGAAATTCCGCTTGTGCTGCACGCTGCGAGTCAGCCAGTCGGACGCGACTGATACAGTCTGTCCGCACGCCTCGGCCCGGTTCCGAAAACGCGAGTCCAAGCGTGTTTTCTGCGAGGCCGTAGACAGGGGTCAGGGCAGTCTGCCTGAACCCATGGCTGGCAAAGCGTGCAGTGAATGCGCGCATGGTGGATGCACTGACCGGCTCCGCGCCGCAGAATGCCAGGCGCAACGAGGACAAATCGACGCCTTCGAGATCGGCGTCCTCAATCCTGCGTGCGCAGCGCTCATAGGCGAAGTTGGGTGCTGCCGTAATGGTGGCGTGGTAGCGACTGATTGTCTGCAGCCAGTGCGCCGGACGCGCAAGAAACGTCAGCGGGGACATCAGAACCAGTGGGATCCCAAAGTAGAGCGGGCCGAACCACGCTCCAATCAGTCCCATGTCGTGATACAGGGGAAGCCAACTTGCGAAGATGTCGTGCTCCGCGATCCGGGCAGTCTGACCCATCGCCCGGATATTGGCGAGCAGGTTCGCATGCGTGAGCACGACGCCTTTGGGCGTGCCAGTGCTGCCGGACGTGTACTGAAGCAGCGCGACGTCGTCAGCGTGCGGGACATACCGTTCGGTATCCATCTCGCCCATGAGTTGAGGCGCCGCAACGATCTGGTGTAACGTTGGTATCCTGGCCTTGGCCAGAAGGCCGGCTCCAAACGCGTGTGAGGAGACAATCATTACACGTGCACGCGCATCAGAAAGAATCGCCGCGTGCCGCGCCAGGTGATCGTCGATCCGTGCGGATTGCGCAGGCGGATAGACGGGCACGACGATGGCGCCGATGAGCAGTATGCCGGCGAAGCATGCGAAATAGTCGCTGCCCGTTGGCAGCATTAGTGCGACGGTATCTCCAGGATTGACGCCGAGCTGGCGCAACCCGCGCGATACCCGCAGGGCGGCCTCGTGCAGCGCTGCATAGGTCATCGTATGTGACGCGGAGCCATCGTCGAGAAATGCGATGTGAGTGCGTTCCGGGCGTCGCGATGCATGCCACTGCAGTGCGTCGACCAGCGTTCTTGCATCAGTGGGCGGGTCCAGTGCACCGTCCGGCGCGCCAAGCTCGATGGCACCGATCGGGGATGTGGACCGCCCGGATGTTTCCCCCTCGAGGAAGCGCAGTAAATCACGTGGCGTTACCGCCTGCCCAAACAGATCAAGTGGAAAGCGCACGCCGAGCGCTTTCTCGATGCGGCTCAGCAGTTCGGTGCGAGCGAGACTGTCCAGCCCGAGATCACGTTCGAAGTGGCTCTCAAGTCCTACGACAAGGGGCTTGTGCCCTCTGGGACTCATCTCTGCCGCAAAGGCATCAACTATCTCCAGCAAGCGCTGGACGTTGGCCGACGAGCGACCGGCGGCGCCATCTTTCATTTCACGTGGCCGCGTTGGGGGGGCGGAGTTACAGCATAGGTGCCATGCAGAAGGCAGCGCTTGATCGTTATCAATTACGCAGTTGTGCCTGGCGGTGCAATTGGGCCGCGTGTCGATACAATCGCATTTCGTAATCTTCAGACCAAGGCTCGGCGGAGTACCTTGCCGAGTTGGTCCAAAGGCAAGGTATCGCGGACTTCAACCAGGCTGGGAACCTTGTAGGCGCTCAGGTTGGCGCGGCAATGTGCCCCCACTTCAGCCACAGTGATGCCTATTGAAGACGGGACGACGAATAGTTTCACGGCCTGTCCCGTCCGCTCATCCGGCACACCGATTGCGGCCGCGGCGGTTATGCCGGAGAGCGCGGACACCACGTCTTCCACTTCAGATGGATACACCTTGAAACCCGACACGATGATCACGTCTTTCTTGCGATCCACGAGCACGAGCATTTGCGTAGCAGTGAAGTAACCAACGTCCCCTGTGCGAAGCCAGCCATCGTGCGAGATGACCTTGGCCGTCTCGTCAGGGTTCATCCAGTAACCGCGCATGACCTGCGGTCCCCGGACCCACACTTCGCCGATGCTTCCTGCGGCGACCAGGGCGCCGTCGTCGTCGCGAATGCTCACTTCGGTTGAAGGCAATGGATATCCCACCGATCCGGAAAATTGCTTTGCATTCGCAGGATTCACACATACGACCGGTGAGGCCTCGGTCAGCCCGTACCCTTCGACGATCGGCACCCCCGTTGCTGTCTGCCATCGCGCGGCAACGGATGGCTGAATCGCTGCGCCGCCACCGATGACCAGGCGCAGGCGCGACCAGTCGATAGCCCGGAAATGTGGTGCATCGGGAAGGGCGTGGAACAGCGTGTTCACGCCTAACAGGGCGGTGGGCCGGGTGCGGCGCAAGGCTCTTACGAGCCCGGCGATATCGCGGGGATCGGACACGAGCACATTGTGGCCGCCGAGCTCGACGAACGTCAGCAGACTCGCAGTCAGCGCGAAAATATGAAACAGCGGCAGCGGCGTGAGAACGGTCTGAGGCGTAGAACAAAACGCCTCACCCAGCCATGCACGGATCTGAGCAACGTTGGAGCACAGATTGCGGTGTGTGAGCATTGCACACTTTGGGGTACCTGTCGTGCCTCCAGTGAACTGCAGCAGCGCCACATCGTCGAGGGAGGCAGAGGGTTGATTTCGCGCTTTGGGGTACTGGCGCGACAAGGCGGCACTGAATGTCCAGTACCTACGCTTTGTTGGGCGAATCGAGTCTCGAACAACGCGCTGCACAAAGTCGATGGCGGCACGCTTTCGCAGCGGAAGCAGATCGCCGACCGCGACGGATACGACTGCTTTCGCCTGATTCTCATCAAGAATATCGTCGAGTTTCCAGGCGAAATTCTCGAGTACCACGATCGCTGAAACTGCCGCCGTAGATAGCTGGATCTGAATCTCACGGGGTGTTGCAAGAGGGTTGACGTTTGCGACGATAAGTCCAGCGTCGAGTACGCCAAAGAAAGCCACTACATAGGGCAAGCCGTTCGGCAAGATGAGCGCCACGCGCTCGGACGGCTCAAGTCTGAATTCGGTGATGAGAAACCCCGAGAAACGGCGCGCATATTGCGCAACGTCCTGATATTCAATCGTATGATTGAATGAACTGAACGCCGGGCGTCTGGCGTAGCGCGTGCAGGCCAGATCGAACATTGCGGGCAGCGTTCGAACGCTTTTGGAATCGATAGCTGCAACAGGCGGCTCTGCCCCATGAGAGTCTATCGTGTCTGCGTGAGTCATGGTTGGCGGGATGTGCTCAATGTGGCAGGCGCCGACGTAACAACGACTGTGCAACTGACGCGCCACCTTTGCTTTTCACGTTCCGGTTTTCCTGGCGCGGTGCGCCCGATGCAACGGGAGTCTTGTACAGATTCCAAGATACGCATCCCGCGCCCGTGTTAATGGAGCGGATAGACCGCTGAGGCTGGCGATCTGCCTGCGAAGGCGTGGATGAATGCAGGCCACTCCGAGGACGAAGAAGGCTCCGGGCAGTATCAAAAGGCCAACGATCGCTGCGCTTTTCAACACGACTCCTCCAGAAACCGCATTTGTGTCGCCATGGACCTAGCATAGGTTTCATGTGTCCGGATGGATTGACGTGTGTCAAGACCCTCATAAACTCCGGGCTTATGCCCACGCAAAGTGTTCCTCGCATCCAATTCTCGCCGTCTGGCGGAGTCGGTCGTCGGAAGTCTAAATGGCGTGCCAGCCGAGCATTGTGATTGATCTACCAACGCCAAACCATCAGGCTACTGGCGACGCGGCAGCTTTCTAAAGAATCTTCGGAGAAGGGCGGCGCCACCGACGATGACACCGGTCGCGAACAACCCTAGCAAAAACACGTAGCCGATTCGCTTGCGAAACTCGGCGACGCGTTCGTGGAGAACGAAACTTGTGTAAGAGGTTACGTCACTGGCGGCGTTGTGGTCTGTCGCCCGATATAGAAAGTACGAGCGGCAGATATCGTCGTCGGGTGGGGACGCGAAAAGCACGGAGCCCGGCACTATGCGTCCCACTTTTCGGCACTCAGGCGACATCATTCCCGTCACGATTGCGGTGTTGATTGGATGATCGACGATCGCACTCAGCCAGGTTGCGGCGATCGCCAACAACGTGCTTACAGCAATCGCAAAGGCCCATCTGGTTCGTCGACCCCGGCGGCGATTGTTTTCGACTTTCAAGGCGCTGCTCCGTGACTACCCTTCTACGCTTCTTCGCCAGCAAGGAGGACATGAACGTACCGGGTCTGCGCTATGTAGCAGATCGGGTGATCGACCAGGCTCGCCCGACGTGCGGACCGCGCGTGTACCAGGCATAGTTACAAGCTGGCATCTTCCTCCCAGTTTGATCTGAATCAATAACTCGTGTAACCCGCGTGATAGCTTAAACTCGGCGGATGTAATCCGCGTGGTGATAGCCCCGGATCCAGTCGGGGCCCGTCTCCAAGGTGACGACATGGGCAGGTGGCTTCTTATCGGATGTGCCTTCATTGCATTGATCGCCATCGCGGCGTTTGCGGTGCTGCAGTACGTTATTTGGCAGAACGCGGATTGACACGCTAGCGGTCACTGCGGCAAAAATCGCGGGCTTCAGATATGTTGCGTCTATTCCCCAGTCTGCTTGCCACGCGCGGGCAGGCGGATGACATCAATATGGCCGGGAAGATTGCCGGCCAGTTCACTTTCTGTGTAAATAAAATAAAGCGCTACCATCCGCTCTGAATCGAGGACGCGGATCACGTGCAGAGCTTTGAAGATCGGGTCTTGCGACTCTTCAAACACTGTGGCCTGTTTTGGCACCTGCCTCGTTACGCTCACTTTCCCAACCTGATGACAGGAAGCATCGGCCTGGGATATCGATCCCGTTTGGGGATTACCGAACTGGTTATCTTCGTGGGTCCTTGAAAGGTAGCAGGTTACGCCCTTCAGGAGGGGATCATCATATGCCGATATTTCTACTTCGCCGCCATACCGTTGCGAATGAGTTGAAATTCTGGCAAGTTCTTCGCCGTGCGCTGCCAGGCTCGCGCATATCGCTACCGCTATCGGCAGAGTGCGTTGCAGCACAAGATATCGTTGCATGACATTCTCCTCAACACGGTTGGGTGCCGACGTCAAACCCGAACTTCTTTCACAGACCTCTAGAACGACACTACGTCGCGCCATCCATTGGAGCTTGACGCACGTCAAACGATGATTCGTCCCGGGCGCCATGCTGGTGTGGTGAACAATTTTTTACCAGGTCGGAGCCGCCGTGCGGGTATGCGTGACAAGTGCCACACGCTCGAGAAGCCGGGCCGGGAGGTAACCATGTCTATTTTTCGTGCGAGAGTATTTTCAACGTCACTTCTCGTTGGGGCAATACTGTGTGCCAGCGTGTCGGCGCAGCCGCTGCCGGCGCCAGCAGTGCAAAACGGGATCCGATATGTAACAGGCGGCATCGGAGAAGATGAAGTCAAGGCCTTCCATTCAGTCGCACCCAAATACAACCTGCGGGTCACGCTGTCGGCGAAGTCTGGTCATTACCTCTCCGATGTCGATGTGAGGATCTACGCTGGAACCCGATCTCTTCTGGTTGTAAGGACGGCAGGCCCATTCCTCTTCGCACATTTGCCTGCAGGCCAGTACCAGATCTCTGCGCGTGACAGACACGTAACAGAAACAAGGAAGGTCGTGGTTCCTGCGCGAGGCGGCATCGATGTTCATTTTTCCTGGGAGGATCCAGACAGGCACGACGTCATGCAGTTATGTACCGGGTGCCGCACACCTTGATCATCATGCGTGGCGTTGCCGCGCAGACATTTCGCGGAGCTTTGCACAGATTTACACAGTAACTCCGTGTCCGGTGGATCTGCGTCGGTTCCGCAAGCCTGAGCTCACTGACAAGGGGAAGCACTGACGCAAATCAAACGGTGACGCGCGAGGAGCAGGGTTGCAATTCTAGACCTTGAGTGGATCACGGAAGTGGTGACCAGTTGCCCGCCCGGACAGACCTTGCTGCTTTAATGTTGAGCGAATAATGGAGACCGTCTTTTCCGTCAATGCAGTCAGCAAGGTCTACCCGATGGGGAGCGTAAGCGTGCACGCGCTCAACGACGTGACTCTGGAACTGGAAGCTGGAGAGTTTGTGGTTCTGCTGGGCGCGTCGGGCAGCGGCAAATCCACGTTGTTGAACCTGATGGGCGGACTCGATACGCCGACGGCCGGCACTATCAATTACCGCGACCATCGCCTCGACTCTGTGCCCGACCGGGACCTTACCCGATTCCGTCGCGAACACGTCGGCTTCGTGTTCCAGTTCTATAACCTCATACCGGGTCTCACCGCACGTGAAAACGTGGCGCTCGTGACGGAGATTGCAGATCAGCCGCTTGATCCCGACGTCGCCCTGGATATGGTCAGCATCGGCACATTTGCCGATCATTTTCCTTCCCAGATGTCGGGCGGTGAACAGCAGCGGGTCGCGATCGCCCGTGCAATAGCGAAACGCCCCGATGTCCTGTTGTGCGACGAGCCAACGGGCGCGCTGGATTTCCAGACGGGGCGGGTCGTGCTCGAAGTACTCGAACGCGTCAACCGTGAGTTCGGAACCTTGACAATTGTCGTTACGCACAACGCTGTCATCGCTGACATGGCGAATCGGGTCGTGTGCATGAGCAGCGGCACAATCGTCGAAGATCGTCGAAACGCGAGGCGTTCGCGAGCCCGGGATCTGTCATGGTAAGTGCCCTGACACGTCTTCTATGGCGGGACCTCTGGCACATGCGGGCGCAAGCATGTGCTGCAGTGCTGATCGTGGCTTGCGGCGTGGCCACATTCGTCGCCATGCGCACGACGTATTTGAGTCTGCTGACGGCGCAGCAGGACTATTACGTGTCTTACCGCTTCGCCGACCTGTTCGTAACGCTCAAGCGCGCCCCAGTCGCAGTCGCATCGCGTATCGCGTCGCTGCCCGGTGTCGCTCGCGTCGATCCGCGCGTCGTGTCTGATGTCACGCTCGACGTGCCCGGTCTCGATGAGCCAGCGACCGGGCATCTCGTCTCGATTCCCGAGTTTTCCTGGCCGGTGCTCAACCTGCTGCATCTGCGAAGTGGCCGATATGTGTCGCCGGGTCGGGACGATGAGGTGCTGATGAGTGCTGCTTTCGCGGAAGCAAACAATCTTGATGTGGGGCAGCACGTCGGGGCTGTATTGAACGGTCGCTGGAAAGAGCTCAAGATCGTCGGTATCGCGCTTTCGCCAGAGTATGTCTATGAAGCAGGAGCCGGGTCCATTTTTCCGGACAATCGGCACTACGGTGTCATCTGGATGGGGCGTGACGCCGCGTCGGCTGCATTCAACATGGATGGGGCGTTCAACGACCTGGCAATCGCACTCGACAACAGCAGCCGGGTATCGGACGTGATCGCCCGGGTCGACCGCGAACTGGCACGCTATGGCGGGCTCGGTGCAATCACGCGTGAAGATCAGTTATCGCATCGCTTCATCTCGGACGAAATCGCACAGAACCGCACCACATCTACGTATGTGCCTGCGATCTTTTTCTGCGTGGCCATGTTTCTGTTACAGAGTTTGCTGAGCAGGCTGATCGATACCCAACGCACACAGATCGGTTTGATGAAGGCATTCGGATACGGAAACGCGCGGGTCGCACTGCACTATCTCCATATGGCCTCGCTGATCGCGGCGGTGGGAACCGCGATCGGCGTGGCAGCCGGGCTCGGGCTCGGATCCTATCTCACGGACATGTACGCGAGATACTATCGCTTTGCCCGTCTCGAGTACCAGGCTGACGGATCAGTCATGATCTCTGTCATTGCCGTAAGTTTCGTCACCGCAGCTGCGGGCACGGCGGCAAGCGTGGCGAAGGCTGGGAGATTGATGCCCGTCGAAGCACTACGACCCGTATTGCCACCCGCATTCACCGCAGGCTGGGCGGAGCGGACCGGAATGTCCCGGCACCTCAGCGTGACCGGGCGAATGGTTGTGCGCAATATCGCGCGGCAGCCCGTCAAATCTGCGCTTTCCTGTCTTGCGATTGCCAGTGCGAGCGCGATCCTCGTGATAGGGGGATTCTTTTTCGATGCTATCGATTATCTCTTCGATGTGCAGTTTCAACGCGTTGAACGTCAGGACGTGACCATCACTTTTGCACAGCCACTGTCGCATCGGGCATTGTTCGCGCTCGAAAGCTTGCCCGGCGTGTTGACGGTCGAGCCGTTTCGCGATGTGCCGGTCAGACTCTCCTATGGATACCGCTCTCGCCGGATCAACCTCAGCGGAATCTCGACGACGGCAGCTATGCATCGCCTTGTCGATGAACAGGGGCGGCCGTTGCGCGTGCCCCCGGACGGGATGCTGATCTCGTCACAACTCGCGGACGCGCTGGGACTGCGCGCAGGTGACAGGATCACGGTGGAGTTGCTCGAGGGCAAGCGCCAGACGCGACAGGTGATGGTGACGGGTAAGGTCGGAGAGCTGGTCGGCATTCGGGCGTACATGGATCAGCATTCCCTTGCGCGGCTGCTTGACGAGAGCGGCAACTGGTCAGGGGCGTGGCTGCAGACTGACGCGCGCGCGCTGGAGCCTCTGTACGGCACGCTCAAGCGTATGCCGGCCGTCAATACGGTGGCCGTCCGGCAAACGGTAATAGACAGTTTCCGCAAGATCATGGACGAAAGCGTGCGTCTTTCGACCACAATCAATTTTGTGTTCGCCTGCATCATCGCCTTCGGGGTTGCTTTCAACGGGATGCGTATCGCCTATTCGGAACGCGCACAGCAACTGGCATCGTTGCGCGTACTTGGCTTCACTCGCGCAGAAGTCGCCCGGATCCTCCTTGGCGAACAATTCGTGCTCGCTACGGCATCAGCGCCTATCGGTCTGTTGCTCGGATATGGCATCTGCGCGTTGCTGGTCCGAGGCCTGGCCACCGATCTGTACCGTCTGCCGCTTGTCATCGAAGCTCCGACGTTCGCGTACGCGCTACTCGTCACCGCCGGCTCGGTGGCTTGCTCCGGATTGGTCGTGGCGTGGAAGATCAGGCGCCTCGATATCGTCGCGGTCCTCAAGGCGCGCGAATCATGAAGCGCAACCGGATTCGGTCGGCGTCACTGATCGCTGTCGCGACGCTTGCAGCTGCCGCGGTCTTGGCGGGCGCGTTCTGGCCGAAACCGGTCGTTGTCGATACGGCACAGGTGAGCCGGGGAGCGCTTCGCGTCACGATCGACGAGGACGGGGAAATCCGGGCACATGACCGCTATGTCGTCACGGCGCCGATTACCGGCCGCCTGCTGCGCGTAATCATGCGCGAAGGCGATCATGTGCGTGCGGGACAGGTGATCGCGGTGCTGGTGCCCGTCCCTATGACGCCCGGTGAAAGTGCGGAGCAGCGTGCCCATGTGGAGTCGGCGGAAGCCGCTTATGGGGAGGCTCAGGCGCACGTCGATCATGTTCGTGCCGATCTCGAACAGGCTCACAGGGAGTATCAGAGAGGCAAGGCATTGATCGAATATGGCGGCATCTCGAAGCAGGGGCTGGAACAACTCCGCGTCGCCGAAGCATCGGGCATGAGCGATCTCGATGCGGCCCGCGCGCGTGCGACATCTGCGGCAGCAGAAGTGGGAGCCGCGAAGGCGCATCTGAGAGCACTGGAAGCCGGACAGCCCGTGGAAGTCCGCGCTCCTGTCGATGCCGTGCTCCTGCGGGTTGACGAACGGAGCGAACGGGTCGTGTCGGCCGGCGCTGCCGTGATGGTGCTCGCTGATCCATCGCGCTATGAAGTCGTCGTTGATGTGCTCTCAACGGACGCCGTCAAGATCAGTCCCGGGATGCGCATGTCAGTCGAGGACTGGGGCGGACCTGTGCCAATCGATGCAAAAGTGCGGGTGGTCGAGCCGGGCGCTTTTACCAAGGTTTCGGCGCTGGGGGTTGAAGAGCAGCGGGTGCATGTCATCGCGGACCTGTCGGGTCCCCCGGGCCGGCTGAACGACGGGTATCGGGTTCAGGGCAGGATTGTGATCTGGGAACGATCTGACGTGATAAAACTTCCCATCGGCGCGCTATTCCGTTGTGGGGAGCAATGGTGCGTTTTCACCGTCGAGCGCAAGCGAGCTATACAGCATGTTGTGCAAATCGGACAGCGCAATTCCGAAGAAGCGGAGATGCTCGACGGTCCTGACGGCAATCAGATCGTGATCGTATATCCACCCGGCACTCTGACAAATAATGCCCGAGTTCTGCCACGCTAGAAAAGTCTTACGTGCTGCATGCCCCTGCGGCTCGAGTGTTGTGTGGGCGGGTCGGTTCGATTATCCGCGCAATCAGTTTCAAGCTCGTCACATCGACGTTCAATGTTTCGCGGTGAGCCTGCAGTCTGATCTTCCCGGAAATATCGATTCGACGCAGGCCCGGTACCGCACGGATGCATTCATACCTTATGCTGAAAGCAGCGATTTCAAATCGGCTCCAGCTTTTTTTGTTTGAAACTCGAACCCCTTGTGATCTTTCCGCCATGCCACGTCCGTTTCACTCAGTCGAGCTTGTCCTGCTGGCCGTCTCGGCCGGAAGTCTCGTAACGGGCATCGTGCTTGCCGCGCTCGGACACGCCGCGCTCGCGCAGGTACTGTGGGCCGTTGGAACCTTGCCTGTCCTGCTGGCGCTGCTGGTGTCGACCGTCAAGACGCTGCGACGGCATGAAGCGGGCGTCGATGTGCTCGCACTTCTTGCCATCGGTTTCGCACTGGGCCTCAGCGAGTTTCTCACCGCCGCCGTGATCTCGCTGATGCTGGCGAGCGGACGGGCGCTCGAAGCGTACGCACAGGCGCGGGCACACCGCGAAATGACTGCCTTACTAAGTCGCGCTCCGCGTCACGCCAACCGCTTTGAGGGCGGTGAGTGGCGCCGTGTCGAACTGGATGCGGTACATCCCGGCGATCGTCTGCTGGTCCGGAGCGGTGATCTCGTTCCTGTCGATGGCTCGCTAATCGGCCACGCTCAACTGGATGAGTCCACGCTCACCGGGGAGTCCCTCATCCAGCAACGCTCACCCGGCGAACCGGTCAATAGCGGCGTCGTAAGTGTCGGCGCGGCGTTCGAGATGGTCGCTGCCGCGAGCGCGGCAGACAGTACGTTCGCCGGAATCGTGCGAATGGTGCAGTCAGCGCAGCGCGAGCGCAGTCCGGCAAGCCGTCTTGCCGATCGCTACGCGCTGTGGTTCGTGTTTGCCGCCCTTGCACTTGCCGCGGGTAGCTGGCTGATCTCCGGAGAAATCACCAGGGCGCTTGCGGTGCTTGTCGTTGCAACCCCGTGCCCGCTGATTCTTGCGGTTCCTGTGGCCATTGTTTCCGGCATGTCGCGTTGCGCGAAGCGCGGCGTGCTCGTCAAAGGTGGGGCTGCATTGGAAAGGCTCGCGCAAGCGAGCGTGCTGTTCTTCGACAAAACAGGAACGCTGACGGGAGGGCACGCACGCCTCGTCGCAATTGAAGCCGCTACCGGCACGTCTCCCGAGACGGTCCTGCGCCTTGCTGCATCTCTTGGCCAGGCATCTGCGCACGTCATATCCGAAGCGGTGACTGGGGCTGCACGCGAGCGCAATCTCGTCTTGTCACTACCCAGCCGGGTCGAGGAGCAGCCGGGTGCCGGGGTAAAGGGCGAAGTGGATGGCCATTTCGTCGCGATCGGCTCTTATGTCTTTGTGGCGTCGCTCGCGACGCCAGCACCCTGGAGCGAAGTTTTCCTTCAACGCCTGACGTACGAGGGCGCTTCCGCCGTATTCGTCGGGGTGGACGGCAGCAGGGTCGGGGCCCTGCAGATGGCTGATCAGATCCGGCTTGAAACCCCACGCGCGCTGCGGCTGCTCAGGCACGAGGGCATCAAACGGCTTGTCATGCTCACGGGCGACAGACGCGATGTGGCCGAAACGGTGGGGGCAATGCTGGGCGTCACGGAGGTGCGATCCGAGCTGTCTCCGGCGGACAAGCTTGCAGCGATCCAGACGGCACGCCGTGAAGGGCCAGTCGTCATGGTTGGCGATGGCATCAACGACGCGCCCGCGCTTGCAGCTGCGGACGTCGGCGTTGCGATGGGCGCACGAGGCGCGGCGGCGTCCTCCGAGGCGGCGGACGTGGTGCTGCTGGTCGACCGGCTGGACCGGCTTGTCGAGGGGTTTCGGGTGGCGAAACACACGCGGCGAATTGCCGTCCAGAGCGTGATGGCGGGCATTGCACTGTCGGTGGCGGCAATGATCGTCGCCGCGTTCGGGTTTCTGCCGCCCCTGCCGGGCGCGTTGCTTCAGGAGATCATTGACGTGGCCGTCATCGCGAACGCGCTACGCGCGTTGCGGATCCGTTCGACGGCAATGGTGGGCGGCCTTGCGCGTGATGACGAAGATCGCTTGAAGACCGAGCATGTTGAACTTGGCCCAGTAATCGAGCAGATCAGGGAACTCGCGGACAAACTGCCCGGTTTGCCGGGACGGCTCTGTCAGGTTGATGGGGAGGCGGCGGTAGAATGAAGTGATGAAGAAAACGAAATCGCTTTATCACGGTCACCGCTTCCCTGCAGTCGTCATCAGTTGCGCGGTTCGCTGGTATTTCCGGTTCAACCTGAGCCTTCGCGACATCGAGGAATTGTTGCTCGAGCGTGGTGTCGTGGTCACATACGAAACGGTCCGTTGCTGGTGTGACAAGTTCGGCGCTCGATTCGCCTGTTGTGCCAAAGCGGCGCGGCGCAAGCCGGGCAGTACATGGCATCTGGACGAAATGTTCGTCACACTGCGCGGCGAGCCGTATCTTTTGTGGCGAGCGGTCGACGAGCATGGTGTCGAACTCGACGTGCTGGTGCAAAAGCGGCGCGACAAGGCTGCGGCAAAGCGCTTCTTCCGGCGGGTGCTGCGTTCAAACCCGCTGCCGCGCAAGATCGTTACCGACCAGCTGCGCAGCTATCCCGCAGCAAAGGCCGACATTCCCGAGCTCGCTCATATTAAGCACGTCTTCGTCAAAGCGGCTGCACGCGTAAATAACCGTGCTGAGAACAGCCACCAGCCGACCCGCAGGCGCGAACGACAGATGTGCGGCTTTCGCGATGCGCGTCGCACGCAGGCGTTCCTCTCATGCTTCGGCCCAATCCGGCAGCACTTCGCGTTGCCCAGACATCAGATGAACGCGGCATGTCATCGTGCCGTACTCCAGGAACGCTTCGCCACATGGCATGGATGGACTGTTACTGCCGCAGTCGAGTGCGTTATCTGATAAGGATAACTATGCTTTAGCTGCTCAGGTAGTCTACGCCCGACAAGTTGACAGAGCCCTCGCGAATATTCTGCGATGCGCACGTAGTGGATGAGTGCCCGAAAGCCGAAGGGGCGGCCGTCAAGGTGAACGGCCTGCGCGCGGTCAAGCCAGCGGTACAACTGCCGGCGATTGAAGTGTGTCGACTTTTCGATGGCTCTGATCGGTTCGCCAGCGATATAGCGCAATATGGCCTGACGACGTGCCTCGAATTTGCGGCAGACTGGTTCGTCGAGTTCGGTATGGGCGACAGTAGGCCATGCGTTGACATCGATCGCCTGCAACTCCGGCTTGCGGCGACTCATGATGTTGCCTCCAACGCTGTGAAGGAGGTGAGCAGCGACAGCGGTTGCGTCCGAAGTGCCGACGCGCTGACGCGACCTGTGTGGAGCAGGCTGAACAGCGCAGCGCGAACAATCACCGGGTCGCTGGGCAGGAACTCGCGCTCGATATCGAGCAGTCGCCGTGGCGCCTCCACGAATTGCATGATGGCTGGCGGTAACGTTGCCGGCACGAGGCACCGGTTCGCAACAAGGTAGGGGAGGATGCGCTGCCAGTTGTCCGTCCATGCACGCGCCGCGGCGAGATCGGCCGATCCAACAAGCCGGACCTCTGCGGTGCAAGCGTCAAGTACGGCGCATGACCCGTCTGCATTGGATCCAAGAAGCAGTTCGCTTAGTACAACAAACTCCTCGCGATCAACGTAGCGCACCCAGAAATCGGCGAGGTGACGGTCTTCGTTGATCAGCACATAGCCCGGTCGCTCGCAGAAGGTGATCACCTTCGGATTCGCCTCGAGTAGTAACCATTGTTCAAGCAACGCACGACGGTAGAACATCACGCGGCGCGCGAGTTTGGGGCTGAAGGCTTCAAATCGATGTGCTGAGGTCAGCCTCCTAAGGATTTATGCCGATTCGAAGGGACATAAAAGTGTCAACTCGTGCGCGTTCTGGCCCGCGGCTACTGGCGAGGGCCGGTGACAGATTCGGCAAACGAGTGGGTGCTCCCTGAAGATGCTGTTCCCGTTTTTGAGGGCCTGCTGGCTTTGCACGATGCGCAGCTCGCCACCGTTTCCCCGCACAAAATAATCAGCGCAGAGCGCCGCCTCAGTCAATTCCTCGCCGGCACTACTAGTTCGCCTGTTCCAGACGTAGATCCAACCTCATAATAGCCTTTGGCGGCGGCACCAAGAGATTGTAGGTATAAAGTCAGGATAACGGATCGTTAATGGTCATCTTCATCCCGGAGTGCGTTCGAGGAGAGGGCCCAAAGTTCCGACCTGGCGTGCGGACCCTGCAGATAGAAAACAGGGTCCGGTCGACAAGCTACGGCAATTTCCCGACCATTGAGCTACGGTGCACCGTAGCTCAGGAAGAGGGCGATCAGTCGCGCGCACCGTTGCCGGGCTAGGCCGATGTGCTTCCTGCGTCATTGCAGATCAGCTCATGGCACGCTACTACCGCCTCATAACAGGACTGCCTGCTGCAAAAGCTCCAGCGCCTTGAGCTCGTCCAGTCGGCCCGTGCGTGCCTTGCCTGCCAGCGTCTTAAGCAATGCCTCCGCGATCGGCGCAATGCCGTGAAGATGGTCCAGGCTCGTCACGGACGGGGATAGCGACTCGCGCGATTGCGGAGGTGTTGCGGGGGCCGCGAACGACTCAGCGGTTGCCGCCGTGGCTGCCGCCGGTTCACCAACACTTGCGTCAGATTTGCGACCGGCAGGCTCGTCGGGAGCATCGGCGGCGTGATGCGGCTGCCTGACGACGATCGTTCCTTTCTCTGAGGCACCTGCCGAACCGGTCGCGGGGTCTTTCGCACCGGTCCGAATGTCCGCCCGCGAGCGCCTCGCGTTCGCCGTCGCATCGGCGGGCTGCGTCGATGCGCGGTCTTCCGTTGCGGCCGCGAGTGGCTCCTTCTGTTCAACGGATGCACGGCCGCGCGCGGCGGGCGCGAGCAAACGCGACACCGACTCGGGGATGTTGGCTTCCGAATGCGGCGTGTCCAGCCAGCCAGCTGGCAAACCAAGCCGTTCGGTGAAACGGTCTGCTTCAACACTGTCGAGCCGTTTTTTACCGTACAGCCGGTGGGCCATGTTGGATCCGCTCATTTCCATGACCACACCGAGTCTTGCTTTCGATCCATTACGGGCCGTCAAGACATGGAGGTTCGCGCGCCGAATTTTCTCTACGTCACCGCTGTCGTCTAACGCGAGTGGTCGCTGTTGGTTTCCCCCGACAGATTTCTGGGGTTTCGAAGGCGAACCTTTTCGCGGCGCACGTGGGGCAGGCGGTGCGGCCATCTGGCTTCGACTGTTTCTGACGGCCCTGGGCGAGCCGCCCGTCGCTTTTTTCGGCATCTGCGCTTCCCCCGACAAACTGTCTTCAGGATATGGTTGCTGGCCGCCGTGAACGGCGGAAGGCGGCATGGGTGTTTCCGACACTGCTTCCGGTTCATCGTCGGCCAGGACGAAATCGAGCGGTGATTTCAGGCGGGCGATGGTTTCGGGCGCAAGCGCAGGATTGGGCTGGTCAAAGAAGCCGTGAGGCAAACCAAGCGTGGTTTCCATGTGAAAGGCGGTCTCGGGCGTGAACCTTTCACCCTTCGTCAGCTCGGCCACTCGCGCCATGTTCGATCCCAGTCCCAGCGCGATATTCTCCGCGCCTACCGTATCCACCAGAAACTGGAACGATCGCGTCTTGAAAATGGAGGCAGTCTGGGCAGAGTCCCGGGCAGGTGCATTGACGTACGGCGGTCTCGGCCGCTTCGGCTGGGACTGTTTGACGTGACGAGGTTGGCGCTGGCCGATGTCCCGAGATCCCGCATATCGTCCGCGGGTTTGACTCATATAGTAGGGCTCCATGCGATCACTGGTGTGCTGAGTGCGATTATAGATGACGAGATGCTGGCATTGGATGCGGAACGACGCGATAGCGCGAAAACACACGGGAGGAATCCGGCCATAGTGTGGTACTGGTTAACGTCCGCGCTCTCCGGTCGCGATCTGGTGTTGCGGGCCTGTAAAGCAATGCATAGTCAGCCTTTTGCCGGTCACACGAAATCGTCAGATATCAGGCAGGCGATGGAAGATTGATGCGCCGGCTCTCTCATGTTCAACGCAAAGCGCGGCTGGCGGTTGATGCGTCGGTGGTTAGCGAACGGGGGCTGGCTGGTCAGTCAGCCCCTCGAAAGTCCGGGCCGAACGTCTGCAGGCCGCAATGATTCGTGCTACCAGGCATTTCTTGCGAACGTGCCATCAGTGATGCACGAAATCTGCCGATCTCCGAAGCACCAGGGCAGCGCATACACCACCTTGCCGATTCGCATCGCCGGTATTGATCAATCGGGAAAGCCTGCTCGCCGGTCGGCGCAGTTATTTTCTCACTTTGCATTTCGCGAGGACCTGCATTCAGACAATGCGCGTCCTCGTATCACGAAGAACGGAGGGTTTCTGTGCTGCAATGTCGCCGCTAGCCATTGATGACAGCGTCCATCGAGTGGTGGATGTCGCCGATGCCTGACGCAAGTCCCAAGGGAAGAGGTCGCGGATAGTGGCACTTGGTGACACTGCCTGTGTCATCACGAATGCGCCCGACAGAGCGTGAGGTGCTGACTAACTATGGATCTGACCGCTTCGATTCGGGGGACTGACACACGCGGCACCATTTTGCCCTGCCGGCGTATCTGCGGCCAGCTCAACGCGGCTTCACCTCTTAACCTCGTCCTCCGTCTCGTCCGGCGGGCGGTAGGGCACCTTCACCGTAGCGCTGCCAGACGGCGTTGGCAACGCATGTCACCACCGCCGCGGCGATAGCTCTGTATTGCCTTCGTGCGGTCCTGGGTAACGCTTTTCTCTTCGGCTCCCCACGCGCCCTCCCAGAAAAGCCCGAGATTGTATGCTGAGGCCTTGTGGCCCAGTGTGATGGCCTGCTCGTAGAGCGTGAGCGCGCGGCTCGTATCGGCCGGCATGCCCCGCCCAAGGCGTGCGCTATCGGCCAGCGCTGCAGCGGCCATGCCGCGAAGATGGCCGTCCGCGGTCTCATCCTTCATCACGTCTTCGAAGATCGCATTACCTCTCTCAAGGTCCGCCTCGCCTCCGGTTGGTGTGACGAGAGAAATGGCCATTGCCATCCGCCAGGCGGGATGCCGGTTAGCACCAATGCGCTCAAGCAGCCAGCGGCCGACATGCGGCGCGTGATTGAGCGTGCTGGTGAGAAGAGCATTGGCGATCGCGGCGAGCGACTCGGGCGACAGGAACCCGGTCTTGTTGGCCGCGATGACGTGACGGGAAAACTTCTCGACATCCAGAGCAGGGTCAGCGAGGCGCAACTGATGCCATTCACGCTCGATCGTTCCTACCCAGCTTTGCATTTGCATGGTGAGCAACACGTTGGTGAGGAATGCACCTGATTCTAGCTCACCTTTTGTGAAATGCAACTTTCGGGAACTTGTGCGTCCCGTTCGCATGCGTTCGCCAGATAGAGGGTTGCCACCGTTTCCCCGTCTCAGTCAGATGACGATTGTGAGCGCAGCTTCAATGTTTCTGCTGAGATCCAGCGCGGCGGTGAGTCGTGCACAGAGTGACGAAGCGTAGGCACGCACTGGCGCCTCCTGCAACATCAGGGCGGGGCGCAGACCGTAGTGGATGATCAGGCATGGATGGCGACGGTATTCATATCGCGACTTGTGGCAAGATCCGAACCGGATGGCACAGACGGGTTCGCGAGCCCATAGGCAAGTGTGTTTGCCAGCCTGCTTCGCACGACGTTGGAGAAAGAGAGTGTCCTACGATGGCTGATGCATTTGAACTCGTTGCGCTGGCGTTGCCCGGCGACCTCGCCCCCGAGTTACTACCCGCCATCGTCCGCCAGTTCGTCGCGGATTGCTGGCCCGGTATGAGCCGCAGCCAGTTGATCGCCCGCGCCCGGCGCCTTGCGTTGCGGCCGTCGCTGCGCGCCTGTCGCCCGAGTGTGCCGGGAGACATCGGACATTTTGCGCTCACACTTATGGCGGGCACGCAGACGGTCTCCCTGATCGCGCATTTACGCCGCGTCGCACAGCGGCGCGCATCCGCACGCAGTCGCAAGGCGGTCACAGCCTCGCGACCCCCCGCGCGCGATCCGCGTCAGACGTCGCTGTTCTAAAAGGGCCCCGAACTCGACGAACTTCATCGAATTCGGTGCCACGCAGGTGCGCGAGTTCACGAGCACGATCGAGGCAATGACGCAAAAAAGTCTACGGCGGGCTTCTGCACGATGCCGCGCCACGGTCGCGTGCCCGCTGGCGACGAGGCACGTCGACGATCCAGACTGATGACGCGGTCCGCAAGTCATCAAGAGCCACTTGATTGCCAGAATTCGCCCTTGGTCGGGAGGATCGCCTTGGCTCCGCACTCCCCATGAGGATGACCGCTGTTCAAGCTTCGTCCGATCTTTCACGAAAAGAGGCTCTTTTGCCCGTCTGTTTGTGTAACGGCGGGTTTCAGCATAGGCGTATTCTTTTACACGTCACGAAGCAACAGGCGTGATCGGGGTAGCGAGGAGAAGAGCGCGGCCCCGCGGCCCCGCGGCTTCGATATGGCCGCGGGGAATGCGTCGACTATTCGCCCAGCCACGAACCGAGCAACCTCGATGATGTACGGTAGCGGACAGTTCCATGCTTCATCCGTTACGCGTGTATTCAGCGAACGGGTGACCGCCTTAACCGGCACGCCGGAGCGGCCGCTCGATCGCGCGGGTTTGCGCGAAAAATTCATGCTGCTGACGCGCGATTATCCGGAAGCCGCGATGAGCGCGTTATTCGACCTTTTGCAGAATATCGAGCAGGGGACGGATCTGGCCGGTTGCGGGTGTGAAAGCCGGTTCCGTTTAGCGGCCGCTCGTCGGGCCGAGGCGTGCGGCGATGGCGCGGCACGCGGCCAGCAATGGCTCAATGTAACGGGTTTGCGGGTCGTTCTGCAGCCGAAAGGTCGGCATGCTGATGCTGATGCAACCCACGGTGCGCCCGTCGGTGCCCCGGATCGCCGCGCCATAGCAGGAGATCGCGATTTCGTTCTCTTCGCGATCTTCGGCATAGCCTCGTTGAGCGGTGAGCGCTAGTTCTGCGCGAACTGCGTCCAGATCGGTGAGCGTGTGTTCGGTGAAGCGTCGCAGAGGCGCGTCTTTCAGCAGCGCCTCGCGTTCGCTCGCCCCGAGCGTGGAGAGATAGGCCTTGCCGACCGAACTGGACGTGAGCGAGACACGCGTACCGATGCGAGATGCCATGCGGACCGCGTGCGGGCTTTCGAGCTTTTCGATGTACACCATTTCGCCCTGACTCGGCACCGCGAGATGGATCGTTTCCGACGTCACGTCACGCAGTTCCATCAATGCGTCGACTGCGGCGAGGCGCAAATCCGAGCGCTCCCAACTGCGGCTCGCGAGATTGACGAGGCGCGGCCCGAGATTGAAGACCGTGCCGTTGCCCGCCGCGACGATCATCCCTTCCGCCTGCAACGCCGCCACGATGCGATGAACCGTAGGACGCGGATAGCCGCTCGCCGCGCTCAGTTTGGCGACGTTGAGCGGTGTCTCGGCGTCGGCCACCAGTTGCAGAACGGCGATGAATTTGGAGAATGCAGCGGCGCCGGTGACGGTTTTCGCGTCGGCGGCGTTTGTGTCGGCAGGCAGCTTCGAATCGGATGTGGACATCGGTTTGGCATTGGGCACAATGAAGCAATTATGCCTCTTATTGCGGGCCGGGTCGGTACTGCGTTGCCTCGAAACGTCCGGCTCAGACGCGCTTCACGAAAAAATCGTCACGCCACCAGATAGCCGCCGTCCACCGGCACGATCGCACCGGTCATGAACGACGCAGCCGGCGTGCACAGAAACGCCGCGACTTGTGCGACTTCGTCAGGTGTTCCCCAGCGGCGCATGGGCGTGCGCTCCAGAATCGCCTGCGAGCGATTATCGTCATCCTGAAGCGCCTGTGTCAGCGGCGTGGCGATCCAGCCGGGCGCAATCGCGTTCACGCGAATGCCGTCGGCTGCATAAGCAATCGCAAGCGATTTGGTGAGTTGGGCCACGGCGCCTTTGCTCGCGCTGTACGCGGGCACTAGGCCGCCGCCGAAAAAGCTCAGCATCGACGCGGTATTAACGATGCAACCTGAGGACGCTTTGAGCAAGTGGCGCGCAGCCGAGCACACTCGCATCGTGCCGTGCAGGTTGATGTCCATCACGCGTTCGAACACGTCGATACGGTGTTCCTCGATACGGCTGATGACGCCCGCGCAATTGACCACGATATCGAGCCGGGAAAACGCGCTCATTGCCGCGTTGATGTCGTCGGTCGAGCGTACGTCAAGCGTCATGCGCCGAACGTCGTCGCGCAGCGTATCGGGCGCGCCCTCCGGCAGCGGCAGGCCGGCGGCGACCGTCTTCGCGCCGAGTTGCGCGAGCCCGCTTGCGATCGCCGCCCCGATGCCGGACAGGCCACCGGTCACGAACGCGGTTTTACCTTCGAGCAGATTGGTCTGGAATGTCATGTGAGTTGGCGTCGAGCGCCCAGATAGGTTGACTTGAATAGATTGGCTCAGATGGGTATCGATTCGGCCGCGTCGGATAGCGGTGCGGCCGACACTTCCTTGACCACGAACAGGTAGACGAACGCGGCGGCGAACGCCACGCCCGCGCTGATGAGCAGGGCGTTCACGAACGAGTGCGTCTGGTCGACCACGATGCCGGTGATCACCGGCGCGAACGAGCCGCCCAGATAGCCGCCGAAGTTCTGCAGGCTGCCGAGCGAAGCGACGAGATGGCGCGGTGCCGCCACGCTGACGAGCGCCCATGCACTACCGCTCGCCAGATTGACGAAGAGCATGGCGAGCGACACGTAGACGATTGCGAGCGTCGTGCTCGGCGTGTACGCGGCGGGCACGGTGAAGGCTGCTGCGCCAATCAGGCCGATACATACCGGCCATTTGCGGCTTATTATCGGTGCCATGCCGCGCTTGAGCAGATAATCTGCGATATAACCGCTGCCCGCCATGCCGATGGTGCCAAAGATATAAGGGATCGTAACGAGCCAGCCGGTGTGCGCAATGCTCAGATGACGCTCCTTCTCGAGATAGCCGGGCAGCCACGTGAGATAGAGCCATACCATATAGATCACGCCCATGAAGCCGAAAATCATGCCCCAGGTATTGCGCAGTTTGAAGAGCGCGCCCCACTCGGCGAAACTCAAACCCTTGGGACGCTCCACGAGCTGCGAGCCTTCGTTCAGGTGGGCCGTTTCGGCTTCGGTGAGGACCACTTCGTCGCGGTTGCGATAGAACATGTACCAGCCGAGCGAGACCAGTACACCTAGCACGCCCATGATCACGAACATCGTTCGCCATCCGAAGGAAAGCATCAGTACGGTCAGAAGCGGAGGCGCCAGCATCGGCGCAATCGTGGAAGACGAGATGAACGTGCCGGTAGGACCGCCTCGCTCGCGTACGGCAAACCATTCGTTCACCACTTTCGCGCCGGCCGGGAAAAGCGGCGCCTCGGCTACGCCCAGCACGATCCGCGCAGCGAGGAAATGGTTGATCGTCTGAATGAAGCCGCCCGCAACCTGCGCGAGCGACCAGACCAGCATGCCGAGCCCCAGCATCACGCGCGATCCGAAGCGGTCGAGCAACGCGCCCACGGGCAACTGCGCGAACGCATACGCCAGTGAAAACGCCGACAGCAGAAGTCCCATCTGCGCGGCCGACAGGTGAAGCTCCTCACTGACCAGGTGATTGGCGATGGAAAGCGTGCTGCGGTCGAGATAATTGACGACGCCCGCCACCGTCAGGAAGACGACGGCGACTATCTGTATACGTTTGAGGCGTTGTGATTTTTCAAGCATGTGTGTCTCCTGACCCGGCGGCTGTGTAGTGTCGGGACTATCTGGAATGTCGTTGATTCTGGGAATCAGTAGGTGGCGCGTCCGCCGGACAGATCGAAGATCGCGCCCGTGCTGAACGAACAAGAGTCCGAGCAGAGCCACACGGCGAGTTCGGCGACTTCCCGTGTCGTGCCGAGCCGCGCCATGGGGCTTTTCTCTAGCATGATCTGCACGTGACCCGCCGACATCTGCGCGAGCAACGGCGTCTCCACGGCGGCCGGCGCGATGCCGTTGACGAGAATGCCGGTCTGCGCCAGTTCCTTGCCGAGCGATTTCGTCATCGCGATCACGCCGGCTTTCGCCGCGCTGTAAGCGGACGCGTTCGGCGTGCCTTCCTTACCCGCGAGCGACGCAATATTGACGATGCGCCCGGCGTTCGCGCGCCGCATCGACGGTACGACGATGCGGCTCACGTGATAGGTGCCGAGCAGATTGACTTCGATCACCCGCTGCCATTCGAGCGGATCGTATTCGTCGAGTGGCTTCGTCGAACCGGCGAAGCCCGCGTTGTTCACCAGATAGTCGATGCGGCCGAACTCCGCGAGCGTGGCGTCGAGTGCTGCCTGAATTGACTCCGGCTGGGTGACGTCGACGCCGAAATGGCGCGGCGCGTGGGGCGTGTCGGCATCACCCGGGACCCGATCCCAGTTGGCCGTGACGGCGCCGTTCTGCGCAAACGCGTCGCAAACGGCGCGGCCGATGCCGCTCGCCGCACCCGTCACGACAACCACACGCCCGGCAAAGTCGTAACGGGCGAAAACGGGACGCGCGCTCATCGGATGAACTGGTCCACGTAGTCTTCGCCGAGGCCGACTGACGCATAGTGCTTGCGGCACATGTCGATCTTGGTGAACACGTCTTCGTAACCGGTGTAGTTCCCGTACGGATCGCAATAGAACATCACGCCGTTGACCTGGAAGTAGGTGATCATTTCTTCGACGTCTTCCGGTACGTACAGGGTGTGGGTTTCGCCCGGCGGTTCGTAGACATAGCTGCCTTCGGTAGCGGTCCATTCGTGCTCGAGGTACTTCCAGCGGCCTTTCAGCACCATGCCGTGCACACCCTGCGGATGGCGGTGACGGCTCAGCACGCCCGACTTGCGCACGCGCAACAGGTTCATCCAGTAGCCCTGCGATGCGTTAAGGCACAGCGGGCGAAACGATACGTTTTCGGCTTGCGGCACCCAGACGCGTTCGTCCGCCGGGATCGCGAACGGCACGACGACTTCCTTTTGCGCTTCTTTCGGGAAGGGCAATTGGTAGGGCGTCATCGGAGAAAAAGTGGCTTCGGTCACGGGGGCTCCTGTTTGTATGTCCATATTATGGATATGTAGTCCACGATATGGTTATTATCGGCAGGGCATTGACCGGGGTCAATCCTGGGGTAATCACTTAAGCGTCTCCTGAGGACGGGCGCGGGCGCAGCCTCGCCGAACGAAAAAAGGCCCGGCATGGAACGTGGGTTTCATGCCGGCCTTCGCGGGGTACTCACGCGGGTTGTGGTGCAATTCCGGCGCGTCGGCCTGTTACTCTTGAGCTTTTGACGACCACGAGCCAATGAGCAAGCTGAAAGACCTCGAATGGTTGTTCAACGGGCGTCATTTCGACCGCGAAGTCATCGTCCTGTGCGTGCGTTGGTATCTGCGCTACAAGCTCAGCCTGCGCGGTCTGGTGGAGATGATGGCCGAACGGGGATTATCGCTGGCTCACACGACGATCCTGCGCTGGGTGAGACGTTATACGCCCGAGTTCGTCAAACGCTGGAACCGCTTTGCTACGCCAGCTGGTCGCTCGTGGCGCGTCGACGAGACCTACCTGAAGATTCGCGGCAAATGGGTGTACCTGTACCGGGCGGTGGATCGGGCTGGCCAGACGGTGGACTTCATGCTCAGGGCCGGGCGCGACGTGGCCGCGGCCAAAGCCTTTTTCAGCAAGGCTATCAGGCATCAGGGCCGGTCGCCGGAGACCATCACGCTCGACGGCTATGCAGCCTCGCACCGCGCGGTGCGCGAGATGAAGGCCGATGGTCTGCTGCCCGAAGACACGAAGGTCCGGTCCTCAAAATATCTGAACAACGTGATCGAACAGGACCATCGTCGCATCAAATCCAGAACCAACGTGATGCTTGGATTCAAGCGGTTCAGGAGCGCCGCGACCACAATTTCGGGTATCGAATTGACGCATCGCATTCGCAAGGGCCAGTTCGATCTCACGGAGCTCGGCCTCAAGAAGGCTACCGCGCCCGCCGTATGGAATGCAGTCCTGTCCGCTCGATAAGGTATCCTTCCGATAGGAAACGTCTCAACCCGCTTTCCTATTTGCACCAGAACCTTTCACAGTAGGAGGTTTGTGTAATGGATATCACCCAGTTGATCCTCGATGATCACCAGGAACAACGAAGGTTGTTCGGCATCCTCGAACAGATAGATCGCGCCGACACAGCCGCGCTGACCGCAGTTTGGGCTCGATTGGCAAGTTTCCTCGAGGTCCACGCAAGAGCCGAGGAAGTCGTCTTTTATCCTGCATTGCTGCACATCGGTGAAGGCGAGGGCGGGAAATCGAGCCCCGAGGACGAGACTGTCGACGCAATCGAAGATCATAACGAGATTCGAAACGCCGTGGCCGCTGTCGCCGAGCACCTCGTAGGCACCGACGCCTGGTATCAAGCTGTCACGGCAGCGAACGAAGCGAACAGCGATCACATGGCAGAGGAGGAAAGAGAAGGCATGACAGATTTCCGTCGCCATGCCGAACTGCAACTGCGCCACGACTTGGCGGTGCAGTTCGCGTACTTCGAAGCCTCTCACGTAACTGGGGTTCATGCGAGTAACGAAGAACCAGCGGGCTACGTTGAGAGTGTGCTCAGCAACGATGCGGGTTAAAGCTTGTCAGCGACGCGCTATTAAGCATAGATGGTCCGTCTCGATTTTGCATCTAAACCGCACGGCAGACCAACTGTCGCGGCTATTGATAATCGCCTGCGTGCGATTTGGTGCCTTTGTGCAAACATCAATCGGCGGAAACCGTGCTTGCACGGTCCCTGACGTAGAACAACGCTGAACTTGTCGCTATCCGGTTTGCCGAGCCGGCTGATGGCATCGTCGACGTAGACCAGCGGCGTGCATTGCGGCGCCCGGTCCTCCCACCACGGATGCTCGCTGCCATCGATCTGCGCCGGTCATCGCGCTGTGCCTAAATCGCCTGGGCGACCTGCAGCGCATGACCGAGGCGCTTGTGCTCGACCACCGCGCCCTGGTCGATCTCCGCGAGCTTGTCGTACTGGACACAGCGCAACACGACCCCGTCGGCGCGGATCTCGAGGCGTCCGTCCGGATACTCCCATACGTCGATATAGCGGTGAATCAGCTCGCGGTTGGCCGGCGTATCGTCAAGCAGCCAGATCACGCGATCGTTCAGCAGTGTCACTGAATCCGAGACCTTGCGCAGGACCCGCCAGGTCAGGATCGCGTCGAGATCCTCGTCGGCGCGCAGTTTCATTACTGTCCTTGTCCAACGAGCACGCGATAACGGAGACATTTCAGTGGTTCCCTGCGAAGCACGCATCTGCAACCTCAGCCGGCGACAGGCCGCCGTGGAAGTAGCCTCGGAGACGTTTTATGATCGTCGCATCAGGGTGAAACGGCGGCCGCACAAGATTCGCTGCGACGGCTGCATCGTACCAGGCACACGTCCACGCCTCCAGCTCCCGAGCGCATTCGAGCGGTAGCGGTTCCGACTGACCAAGCATTTTTTGAACTCCACTCATTCCTGGACTTGCCAGGTGTTAGATCAACCCGCAGATGCCTCAATCGGGCCGATTGCATTTCCGGATTAGCTAGACTAAACTAAGTCTATATCGATGGAGGTACCATGCAAACCGTAAATATTCATGAGGCAAAATCCCAGCTTTCGCGCCTCATTGAGGCTGTTGTCAGTGGCGAAGAGGTTGTTATCGCGAAGGCTGGAACGCCGTTGGTGCGCCTCGTATCGGTCGAGAAGAAGCCCAAACTTCGCTTCGGTCTGATGAAGGGGAAGATCAAGATCGCTGACGACTTCAACGCGCCTTTGCCCGACGACATTTTGGCGACATTTGAGGGTCGGTAATGCGCCTGTTGATCGATACGCACATCTTCCTGTGGGCCATGAGCGGCGACAAACAACTCACGAAGAAGGCCGAGGCCATCATGTTGAGCGCAGAAACCGTTTTCGTCAGCGCCGCGAGCATTTGGGAAATCTCGATCAAGTCAGGAATCGGGAAGCTGGACGCAGACGTGAACGAGCTAGTGGCCCGCATGGAAGAAGCGGGCTTTCGCGAACTGCCCGTGACAGCGGCGCACGCTGCGGCAGTTCGGGATCTGCCCGATATTCACCGAGATCCGTTTGACCGGTTACTGGTTGCTCAGGCTATGACTGAGCCATTGCGGCTGCTAACTGACGATGACACCGTGGGGAAGTACTCCGATCTTGTAATCACGATCTAAATTCTTTTTGCAACGCGTGTCTCAGGTTGATAGAGCGTCGTCGTGGTCATTGCCGTCGCGCCAGCCTCGGGCAATGCACGACGCCTCTTACGCCGTATGCGTCGTGTTCGGTTTGCACCGGTTCGCTTATAAACAGCTTCGCCATCAGACATCGATTGCTGAGATCGACCCCGCGCGCTTGCGCAGTTCGAACTTCTGTATTTTGCCGGTCGATGTCTTGGGCAGTTCACAGAACTCGATCGCGCGCGGCACTTTAAAGCCCGCGAGATGCTTCTTGCAATGCGCGATCAGTTCTTCCGCGCTCACTTGCGCGCCCGCCTTCAATTCGACGAAAGCGCAGGGCGTCTCGCCCCAGCGCGCATCCGGCTTCGCGACGACGGCTACCGCCATCACAGCCGGATGCCGATACAGCACGTCCTCCACCTCGATGCTCGAAATGTTTTCGCCGCCCGAGATGATGATGTCCTTGCTGCGATCCTTGATGCGCACATAACCATCCGGATACGCGACGGCCAGATCGCCCGTATGGAACCAGCCGCCGTGAAACGCCTCTTCGGTGGCCTTCGCGTTCTTCAGATACCCCTTCATCGCGATGTTGCCGCGAAACATGATCTCGCCGATCGTCTCGCCGTCGCGGGGAACGGGCTGCATGGTCAGCGGATCGAGCACGCTGACTGCATCCTGCAAGTGATAGCGCACGCCCTGACGGGCATTGAGCCGCGCCCGCTCGCCGATATCGAGCGCGCTCCATTCCGCCTGTTGGGCGCAGACGGCAGCCGGTCCATAGACTTCGGTGAGTCCGTACACATGCGTGAGTTCGAAGCCGAGCCGCTCCATGCCCTCGATCATCGCGGCAGGGGGCGCCGCGCCCGCGACCATCACATGCACTTTCTGATCGATGCCGGTCTTCATCTCGTCGGGTGCGTTGACGAGCAGGTTCTGCACGATCGGCGCGCCGCAATAATGCGTGACGCCTTCGCTGCGAATCAGATCGAAGATCGCCTTCGCGTCAACCCTGCGCAGGCACACGTTCACGCCCGCGCGCGCCGCGACGGTCCACGGAAAGCACCAGCCGTTGCAGTGGAACATCGGCAATGTCCACAGATACACGGCATGCTTCGGCATGTCCCATTCCAGGATATTGCTGACCGCATTCGTATAAGCGCCGCGATGGTGATAGACGACGCCCTTCGGATTGCCCGTCGTGCCCGACGTGTAGTTCAGGCAGATCGCGTTCCATTCGTCCGATGGCGGCGACCATTCGTATCCGGGATCGCCGGTCGCGAGCAGCGCCTCGTATTCAATCTCGCCGATGCGCTCGCCGTCGTCGGTGTACTGCGGATCGTCGATATCGATGACAAGCACTTGCTGTGGCACGTTCGCGAGCGCCTTTTGCATGACGTCGGCGAACTCCCGATCGACGAGCACCGCTTTCGCTTCGCCATGCGTGAGCATGAAGGCGAGCGTGGCGGCGTCGAGCCGCGTGTTGAGCGTGTTGAGCACCGCGCCTGTCATGGGCACGCCGAAATGTGCTTCTACCATTTCAGGCGTGTTCGGCAGCATGGCCGCGACCGTGTCGCCTGCACCGATGCCGCGCGCCGCGAGCGCGGACGCAAGACGCCGCGTGCGCGCGTAGGTTTGCGCCCAGTTGCGCCGGACGTCGCCATGCACGATGGCGGGACGCTGCGGATACACGGAAGCCGCGCGCTCGATGAAGTTGAGCGGCGTCAGCGCCGCAAAGTTGGCGGCAGTCTTGGGAAAGCCATCGTCGTACATGCCGGCTGTCATGGTGGTCGTCTCCTGTGCGCAAATGATGCGCTTTCGTCGATTATGGCTGCGCGCGTTACGCACGACTGACGCCCGCGTCTCTTTTGTCGATGCTTCAGGGAAGCTCGTCGAGCTTCGCCTCGAAGCCGCGCTTCACGCCCGGACGTTTCATCTTCTCGCGCGAGGCAATCGGCAGATTGGCGAAGCGATGCTTGCCTGCGCCGCAACCGAGGTTGCCTAGCTTGTTGCTTTGCAGAGTTGCGAGCTGTTGTAGATGAGCCGCACCGGTTGCCGGGTTACGGCCGACCCGCGCCGCCCGTGCGCCCGTCGAAAACGACCCGAACCCGACTAGTTCCACCGAGTCGCCTTTGGTGACCGTCGTCCTGATGATGTCGAGCAGTGTATCGAGGGTTCGGGCGGCCGAAGCCCTGCTGGTGCCTGCCTTTGCGGCGACGGCGTCGACGAGTTCCTGCTTGTTCATAGCATGTCCTATTGTGACGTGGCGAGGATTCCCACCGTAACCGATCCACCGACCTCCGCGCAATCCGCACAGTTTCGCCGCGGCATCGTCCGAGGACCCGCATGCTGGATGGTCAGCCGATGCGAATCCTGACGAATTTTCCATGCACGAAGGCCGCGGCAGCAACTAGACATATCGGAGTCACAATGGCGCCTTTTTGCGCCGACCGCTGCGTCGCAGGTGCATCGCCGCTTCGCCCCAGTTTGCATTTAAGCAACTCGCGATGTTGTTGTCTGTCATGTCGAGGCCAGATTGAAATGTCCGCTTTCCGGCTAGATAGAAATGTCCGGTTTCAGCGTGGTGTTGGTCCTGTTTCCTTTTATGGTTCTGGTTTGGGGCGGCGCAGCCGCCCCCCGTCCCCCGTTTCTTTGGCGCTTATTCCGAGAATGGCCTGGTTCAGGTCAGCAACCTCGATCGCACGCTGTTTCTTCAGCCCAAGCAGTGCTTTCTTCGCCCGGACTGCTTCGCCACAGTGCGTGCGCGACGGTGAGCCGGCCGCGCGTCGATCGTCACGTATCGCCTGTATCGAGCGGGCCACGGCAAGCGCATGCGAGAGGCGCTTGTTGTCGATCTCGGCGCCCTGGTCGATCCTGGCAATGCGGTCGTATTCCGTGTACGGCAACGCGTTGCCGTCAGCCTGAATCTCGATCCCTCCGTCGGGATACTCGACGACCTCCACGTACTGGTGGATCAGGCTGCGGTTGGCTACCGTGTCCTGCAGCAGATACATCACCCGGTCATACTGCACCGTCAGCGCATTCGTGACCTTGCGCGGCACGCGATAGGCCAGAATCTGCCGCAGGTCCTCGTCATCGCGGACCGGCCGATGAGCGTTGTGATCGCTCGCGGCCGCCCTGGCAAAACGCCGGTTAAAGTCCGCGACGAAGGAGGGCGCATACGCATTGGCGGCCTCCCATGTGCTGATGCCGCGCAACCGCAGTTCCTTCACCAGCCGGTCCTGCAGCGTCTGGTTCGCGCGCTCCACGCGCCCCTTGGCCTGGCTCGAATTCGCGCAGAACGTCTCGATATTGAGTTCGTGCAGGGCACGCCCGAACTGCGTGACGCCTTTGCCCGCCGTCGCCGAGCGGTCCTTCACGTAGAACACGCTGGCCTTGTCACTGTAGAACGCGACAGGCTTGCCATGCGCCTTCAGATAATTGCCAAGCGCCTCGAAATAGCTGAAGGTCGATTCGGTGGCCGTAAAGTGCAGCGCCATCAGGCGCCCGGTTGCGTCGTCGATGAATACCAGCAGCGTGCACGCCGGCGCCCGCTGCTCGAACCAGCGATGATCGCTGCCGTCAATCTGGATCAGTTCGCCATAACACGCCCGACGGTTGCGCGGCTGGAAGACCTTTGGCGGCCGCTGCGCCCGTGGCACCCATAGTCCGGCGTCGTACATCCATTGCCGCACCGTTTCCTTCGCCAACCGGATGCCGTGACACTCGTCGAGCTTCTCGCGCGCCAGCGTCGGCCCGAAATCGGCATAGCGCTCCCGGACGATGGGGATTACCCGCGCCCGCAGGTTCATCGAAAACTGCCGGTTGCTCGGCTGGCCACGTCTGCCCGAAACCAGACCGGCAGCCCCGGAAGCCTCGAAGCGGCGCTTCAGACGCAACACCTGACGCTGACTCAGTCCCAGCTGGTCAGCTGCGCGCACGCCGCTCAGACGTCCTTCAACGACCGATTCGATAACCTTGATACGTCGTAGCTCGTTCATGCTCATCGTGACCAGTCCGGGTTCGTTCATCACGGGCTCCATCGTGCGCAGACACCCGCAGGATGCGACACGGGAAACCCCAAACCGGACATTTCTATCTAGCTGAGCTTGCCCCCGAAAAACGAATCCCTTGCTGAACAGGTAAACTCAAGCAAGGAGAAGAACGATGACAAGCAAGGCAAAGCGAGCACAGTACACGCTCGAGTTCAAGCTGGAAGCGGTACGGTTGGTGAAAGCCGGGCAAAGCATGGCAGCAGTGGCGGCGACACTGGGTGTGGTTGAACAGACACTGTACAACTGGGTGAAGGCTGACCGGGAAGGCAAGCTCGCGGGAGCAGGCACGAAGCCCGTGAGCCCGGAACAGATGGAGCTGGCGCGGCTGCGTGCGGAGGTAGCGCGCCTGAAGATGGAGCGAGATATATTAAAAAAGTGCGCAGCGTACTTCGCGAAGGAATCGATGTGAAGTACGCCTTCATCGAGCACAATCGACGCTACTGGCCAGTCTCGGTGCTATGCGAAGTGCTGGAAGTCAGTCCCAGCGGATATCATCAGCGCCGGCAACGCACCGCGCAGGACAAGCCGCACCGAAGCCGCGTAAGCAACGATGCACTGCTCGCGCAAGTCAAGGCAATTCACACGCAGGTTAAAGGCGAATACGGCTGGCCCCGCATGTGGAGGGAGTTGCTCACACAAGGCGTGCGCGTGGGTAAAGAACGGGTTCGCAAACTGATGGCGCAGCATGGCATTCGAGCTCGCCACAAGCGCAAGTACATCGCGACGACAAACTCTAACCACGATTTGCCGGTGGCGCCGAATCTGTTGGAGCGCAACTTCACCGCTAACGCACCGAACCAGGTCTGGACGACCGACATCACGTACCTGGCGACAGCCGAAGGCTGGGTCTACCTCGCGGTTATCATCGACCTGTTCAGCAGGCAGGTGGTGGGCTGGTCGATGCAGCCACACATGAAAGCTGAACTAGTCACGGACGCATTGCGAATGGCGTGGTTCCGGCGTCGCCCTGACGCCGGCGTAATCGTGCATAGCGACAGGGGCAGCCAATATTGCAGCGGCCTGTTTCAGGACACATTGAAGGCCTACGGCATGCGTTCGTCGATGAGCCGACGTGGAAATTGTTGGGATAATTCGCCGACGGAAAGTCTATGGGGTTCGCTGAAGGTAGCACGCATGCACGGACGACACTTCGCCACTCGGCGAGCAGTAATGGATGAGGTGATTGACTGGCTGGGCTTTTACAATGCGCGTCGGTTACATTCAACGCTCGATTACGTCAGCCCCATGACGTTCGAAAAGAACTGGTTCGCAGCTCAGCGAGGCGAAGCCGCATAATTCCCCCCAGCTATGGGATTCGTCAAACGAGGGCAAGGTCAAGCTCAAATAGAGGATCAACGCAAAGTTGACATGTAATTGTCCGCCCGCATGCCCCCATGCGACCGCAATCTAGGCCGATTTACCAAGAAGGTTTAGGTGGAAGATATTGACACGTTTGAGTTTCCTTTGAAGCCTATCCACCCAAAGGTCAATGTAATTGAGTCGAAGGAAAATACTCCACCTAATGCGCGATGAATTGAGCGCGCACATGCGCTGTGCGCCTGTTGATGAATGTGGCGCTAGACTGTCTTGTCTTCCTTGCTGAGGGAGGAATGCATGGGCAAGATCAAGGTCGTTCGTGGAGTCATTTATAAACGCGTATGGGATAGGCCTGCGCAGACGGTCGCGCGAGAGTTGGGGATATCCGGCGCCAGGCTGAAGAAGATCTGTAAGGAACTGGGCGTCCCGACACCGCCACGAGGTTACTGGGCAAAAATCGAGGCGGGAAAGACGGTTGTGTCGCGTTAAGGGCGATGAGACGACTAGGAGCTTGAGATGAAGAGGATTGCTTACATCACGAGAGAATAGAATTGTTCGGCTGCAGTCGATGTGGCGCCATCGTCACGCATCTGCCCCTTGCGGCTCATGTGCGCGATCTCTATGCCCGACAGGATGATGCGTGCACAGCGAAAATCCTTGAATCCCATCATCGGTTTGATGATGCGTTTGATGGCACGGTGATCCTGCTCGACGACGTTGTTCAGGTATTTGTTTTGCCGAACCTTGATCGGCGTTGAACGCTCGGCATTGAGCGCTTCAAGCGCAGCCAGATTCGCGCCGCTCTTGTCCACGGTAATCGTCTCGGGCTCGCCGTTCTGTTCAATTACCTTCTCGAAGTAGCGGCGAGCGGCGGCCTTATCACGATGGGCGCGCAGCAGGAAATCCACCGTATTGCCCGCCTTGTCTACGGCACGGTACAAATATTTCCATTGGCCTTTCACCTTGACGTAGGTCTCATCGACACGCCAGCTCTTGCCGACAGGCCGTTTGCGTTTGCGGAATGCTTTTTCAAACACCGGAAGCAGCTTGATAGCCCACCGGTGCCCGCTGGAATGATCCACATCGATGCCCCGCTCGGCCATCATTTCCTCAAGGTTGCGTAGGCTCAGTGAGTACGCCACGTACCACCGGACGCACAGCACGATCACGTCCAGCGGATAGTGCAGCCGCTTCAGTACCTTGCTAATGCCAGCGGGCAGCGTCTTGCGCGGCGTCTTCGTCTTTGCCATCATGCTTGTCATGCGTTGCGGTCGACGAATTTTACTTGACCGCCTTAATGCGACAAAACCTGTCGCTCAGCCGTCACTTTCTCGATGCGCATCGCGTTCAGTAAGCGCCGAATAGCCGATCAAGCGCGGCACTGATTCGGTCCTGTTCACCTTTGAGCGTACCGATCGCCGGGCCGAGTTCACTGGTCCGGACCGCGCCGAGCAATGGAGTTTCCAGCAAGAACGGCTCTCCGTCGATCTCGATGATGGGTGAGATATCCTGGGCAACCTTGCTCGTCGTGTAATTTCCTGCCACGCGCGTCAAAGGAACGACTACGCGTGATATGAGATCGCCGAGATGATCACTTTGCACGTCCAACAAGAAGGGTGACTTGATTCTGGATCTTGTCGAAGGGTTGTTGTAGAGGTCAAACCGCGCCATCAAAACGTCCGATATTCTTCCAAGGGCAAGCCGTCACGCTCGATACGTGCGTTCATTTCGGCGATGAAGTCCGCGTTCATTTCCGCCCAAGTACGAGCCTCGGCCGCCTGGACCTCTTCGCGCAAGCCACGCTCGCTTGCTCGCGACACGTTGACATCCAGGGCCTTTGCGCGCTCGAGCAGATCCGTGGGTAGCGAGACGTTGGTGGGTTTGCGCGTAACCTTCAATGGCGCCGGCGCTTTTGCGACTCGCGCCCGGTCAGGTTGCGCGATACGTGCATTTGTCATGTGCAACTCCGATGTGCATGAAACATGCGCATATTCTGCCACAACTTTCGACGCGAAGTAGGCCGGTTCGGACCGGTTTTTCATCCATTAACCCTACCGAGACTTCGGCTGCGGGGCCATCGGTATGCCATGGGGCGCGTGGCTCCCAGTAGAGGCGGTCGAAAGCCGCGTATTGCACCATGGAATTTGACATAACATAATTTATCAACGTCAGAGGTGTACGGGCTATATCCTAATGTCGGGTTCTGGCTATTTACAGATGTCGTGTTTCTGAACGCTGGCAAGCTGGCAGGCTGCTGCCACGTTGCGGGAGCCCGCCATGAAGCCGGACAGGACACTGGTGAGTCTGAGCATGCGCGAACTGGACAGGCTGAAGGTCATTCAGGCGATCGTTGAGACGGGCCTCAAGCCTGGTCGTGCCGCCGAACGACTGGGATTGACGGTACGTCAGGTCGAGCGGCTGGTGAACCGTTACCGGGAGCACGGCGCGTCGGGCGTGGCATCCGGGCGGCGTGGCCGCCCGGGCAACCGGAAGCTCGACGACGGGCTGGCCTTGCGCGCCCTGACGCTGATCCGCGAGCGCTATGCGGATTTTGGCCCGACGCTGGCGCGCGAGAAGCTCGATGAATGTCACGGTATCCGGCTGGCCAAGGAGACCGTCAGGCGGCTGATGACCGATGCCGGATTGTGGACGCCGCGTGCGCAGCGCCCGCCGAAGGTGTACCAGCCACGTGCACGCCGGGCCTGCCTGGGCGAACTGGTGCAGATCGATGGCAGCGATCACCGGTGGTTCGAGGACCGGGCGCCGGCCTGCACGCTGCTGGTGTATGTCGACGATGCGACCAGCCGGCTGATGACGCTGCACTTCACGGCGAGCGAATCGACCTTCAGCTACTTTGAAGCGACGCGTGCCTACCTCGAACGTTACGGCAAGCCGGTGGCGTTCTACAGCGACCGCGCAAGCGTGTTCCGCAGCACGTGCGCCGGCAAGACCGGGCACAGTGTGACGCACTTTGGCCGCGCGATGTACGAACTGAACATCGACACGTTCTGCGCGAACAGCAGCCCGGCCAAGGGCCGCGTCGAACGTGCGCACCTGACGCTGCAGGACCGGCTGGTCAAGGAGCTGCGCCTGCGCGGCATCAGCACGGTGATCGACGCCAACGCGTATGCGCCCGCCTTCATGGCGGCCTACAACGCGCGCTTCGCGAAGCCGCCCAGGAGCCCGTTCGATGCGCACCGGCCGCTGCGTGACGATGAAGATCTCGATCTGCTGATGACGTGGCGCGAGACGCGCCGCGTGTCGAAGGCGCTGACGGTGCTGTATGACCGGGTGCTGTACCTGCTGGAGGACACGCCGGCCAACCGCGGGCTCATTCACCGCTATATTGACGTATGGGAGTATCCGGACGGACGGATCGAGATCCGGGCCGATGACAAGGCGCTGGACTGCCGCCGCTACGACAAGCTCGCGGACGTCGATCAGGGCGCGGTGATCGAGCACAAGCGGCTGGCGCACACTCTGCAGGTCGCGCAGGCACTGCAGGCGCAGCGTGACAACCGGCGTATCTCGGGCTCGCCCTCACGCACCAACCGCGGCATCGAGGTCCGCAAGCCCGAACGTAAGCCCGGCACGAAGAAACAGCGCGAGTTCACGCAGGCCGATCTGGATCAGGCCATCGCGCAACTGGCGCAACCATCAAAGGCGCCCTCAACACCTGGCCAGCGGTCTGCCAGAGCGCGCTGAATGGTCTGACACGCCCTGCCCGTTCAACCTGTCTCCTTCGACACTGCGTGAGCTTCAATCCGTGAAAGGCAGACCCAAACCAAGGTCAGAAACCCGACATCTGTATTTAGCCAGCACCCCGACATTTGAATCTGGCTTTGACAAGAGGTGTGACGGCTATTTAGATGGAATGGTCGCCTCCCGCCTTAACGGTCCGCTCGACGTCGCAGTCTTGCAGCCCAAGCGTGTCACATTGCTGGTTCGGCAGTCCTGCCGTCAAGGAGAACCAGATGGAACCCACGACCATTGCCATCGACCTGGCCAAGCGCGTTTTCGTGCGACCTGCAAGTCGCTTGAGTTTCTGTTTCAAAGGAGAAGGTATGGCCTGATGAAACCGGCTGTTCCATCAGCCGTTCCCTACCCGGACATGCGGAGCCGGTAACAGCTCGGTGTGAAGCTCTGGGGACAACGTAGCCGCCGGACATCCGGTACGCCAAGCCGCGAGGCAAGGCGGAATCTGCCAGCACGAAGGCGGAGAGGAGCAAGGGATGAGTGGATACGACCAACGTATGTGAACTTCCGTTAAACGTCGTGAGCTTTAACAAGCCAAACGTGCTGACAGGCTTGAACCAAAACGGTACGCGGTGAGGAGTGGTCTTTGAATACTGGGCCACCATGGACAATAAGCCGCCGGCGAAGAGGAAGGGTCCGCCCCGCTCGGAAATTCATGCGGAACAGGGTAAGCCCATAGTGCTGCCGGCAACGGCAAGCGAACCGCAAGGAACGCTGTCGGCGCTGTGGGTAAAGGAATGCGGAAGAAGCGAACGCCCGGCTGTAATGGACGGGATACGGGCTGAAACATCGCTCGACGCGAAAGCGGGCAGACTTCCGTGCGGTCATTCATGGCGAGAGAACTTTGACCAATCGTTATACGAGGAAAGGCAGATGACGGCGATCGGCGCGGAAGCGCCCGAGGCTGGTGCGTCCTCGCGCACTGCGCAGATGTGGGATCAGGCGAACTGGTCGCACATTGAGGCCGATGTGAAACGACTTCAGGTGCGTATCGCCAAGGCAACCCGGGAAAGCCGATGGGGCAAGGTGCAAGCATTGCAACGTCTGCTGACCCGCTCGCATAGCGGCAAGATGCTGGCCGTGAAGCGAGTGACGGAGAATCGAGGTAAGAGAACGCCGGGGGTGGACGGCAAGATATGGTCATCCCCGGCGGCCAGATGGAACGGGATGATGTCGCTTCGACATCGCGGCTATCGCGCGATGCCGCTGAGACGTGTTTACATTCCCAAGAGTAACGGCAAGAAGCGTCCGCTGGGAATTCCCTGTATGCGGTGCCGTGCGATGCAGGCGTTATGGAAGCTCGCTCTGGAACCCGTGGCAGAGACTCTGGCGGACCCGAATTCTTATGGATTCCGGCCCGAACGCTCGACGGCCGACGCCATCGAACAGTGCTTTATCACTCTGGCGAAGCGCGCTTCGCCAGAGTGGATTCTGGAAGGTGACATCCGGGGCTGTTTCGACAACTTCAGTCACTCCTGGTTTCTGAAGCACATACCGATGGCTAAGGATGTCCTGCGCAGGTGGCTTCAGGCCGGATATATCGATGAGGGAACCCTGTTCGCGACTCTAGCGGGTACCCCGCAAGGGGGAATCATCTCGCCGGTGATCGCGAATATGGCGTTGGATGGACTTGAGGCCGCAGTTTATGCGAGCGTGGGATCATCGAAACTCGCGCGCAGCAAGGCCCAACTCAATGTCGTCCGCTATGCCGATGACTTTGTTGTGACCGGCGTATCGAAAGATGTGCTCGAACTCAAAGTGCTTCCGGCGATCAGGCAGTTTATGGCCGCCCGAGGTCTGGAACTCTCGGAAGAGAAGACCCGGATCACGAACATTGCGGAGGGTTTCGATTTCCTTGGCCAGAACGTGCGCAAGTACGACGGCAAGCTGCTGATCAAGCCGGCAAAGAAGAGCGTGAAGTCGCTCCTCGACAAGGTCAGGGAAATCATCAAAGGCAACGCGAGCGTTACGCAGGAGGCGTTGATCCAGAAACTGAACCCGGTTATCCGGGGATGGGCCATGTATCACCGTCACGTCGTGGCGAAAGCGAGCTTCTCATTGATAGACTCGCACATCTGGCAGCTGCTCTGGAAGTGGGCAAGGCGCCGACATCCCATGAAAGGAGCACGGTGGGTGAAGAACCGGTACTTCCGGGCAGATGCAGACCGGTCCTGGGACTTTGCTACGGAGGGCCCCGCTGATGGCAGCACCAGGGGGTTTCGGCTCTTCCGCGCAATGACGATCCCGATTACGAGACACGTCAAGGTCCGGGGACTGGCTAATCCATTTGATCAAGTTTGGACCACGTACTTCGCTCGCCGTCGAACTGCGAAACGTTCCGTCAAGTTGTTCGGTGCCACACCATGGTGCTGAAGAATGGCTTGAGCCGGATGCGGGGTGACCTGCACGTCCGGTTCTCAGGGGGCGGTGGCGCAGTAATGCGCCGCTGCTACCCGACCAGATTCATTATGTCGATCCTGAGACCGGTGCAATCCACAGCAAGGTTCTCAAACGCGCCCAGCTCGTGCCGTTCTTCGCCAACCGGCCTGCGAGCCGTGTCGTCATGGAGGCCTGCGGCAGCGCCCATCACTGGGCCCGGGGCCTGGCGCGGCTCGGCCACGACGTGCGGCTCATCGCAGCCCAGTTCGTGCGGCCGTTCGTGAAGTCGAACAAGAATGATGCGGCCGACGCCGCGGCGATCTGGGAAGCTGCCCAGCGTCCCGGCATGCGGTTTGTGGCCGTCAAGACCGAAGACCAGCAGGCCATGCTTGCCATGCACCGCATGCGTCAGCAACTGGTCCGGATTCGCGTCATGCAGGTCAACCAGCTTCGTGGATTGCTCTACGAATTCGGCGTCGTACTGCCGCAGGGCCGCCGGGCATCGATAGAAGCCGCCAAAGGCGCGCTGGCTTCACTGGTCGACCAGTTGCCCGCCATGCTGGCAGACAGCCTGCAGGACCAGATCTCGCGACTTCGCGGGCTCGACGAGCAGGTCGCACGGATCGAACGACGCATTCTCGACTGGCGCCGCAACGATGACGCATGCAGACGCATCTCCGAGATTCCCGGCGTGGGCGTGCTCACGGCGACCGCTGCGGTATCGGTTATTGGCCAGGCAAGGACGTTTCGCTCCGGGCGGGAGTTTGCCGCCTATCTGGGTCTCGTGCCACGGCAGAACAGTTCCGGCGGAAAGGTGAAACTCGGGGGCATCAGCAAACGCGGTGACGTGTATTTGCGAACGCTACTGATCCACGGCGCCCGATCGGTCATCTCAAGCGCAAGGCATTTGCCGGAGCGTTTACGCCAGATGCTGACCCGGCGCCCAACGAACGTCGTTGCGGTTGCACTCGCCAACAAGATGGCGCGAACAATATGGGCGCTGCTGGCGTATGGCCGAACGTATGAGGCAGCCCCCTCGCAGTGACCACGCTTCAAAGCCAGTAACCCCATTCACGGTTGCACAGGTGTATTGAACGATGGCAAGACAGGTTGGACCGCGCAAAGGCAAGCCTGAGACATTTCTCGGACCTCGAGTCCGCCATTTAGATTAGGACCTTTGCGGCGAAATCCATCGGGGCCGGCGGGCATGCCCGCGATCGAGTCCGGATATAAGTCCGCAACCACCCTCCTCGCCACGAACAATTGCCTTGCAAATGGGAGGCGACCATATAAGAAATGTCCGGTTTGGGGTTTTCCGTGTCGCATCCTGCGGGTGTCTGCGCACGATGGAGCCCGTGATGAACGAACCCGGACTGGTCACGATGAGCATGAACGAGCTACGACGTATCAAGGTTATCGAATCGGTCGTTGAAGGACGTCTGAGCGGCGTGCGCGCAGCTGACCAGCTGGGACTGAGTCAGCGTCAGGTGTTGCGTCTGAAGCGCCGCTTCGAGGCTTCCGGGGCTGCCGGTCTGGTTTCGGGCAGACGTGGCCAGCCGAGCAACCGGCAGTTTTCGATGAACCTGCGGGCGCGGGTAATCCCCATCGTCCGGGAGCGCTATGCCGATTTCGGGCCGACGCTGGCGCGCGAGAAGCTCGACGAGTGTCACGGCATCCGGTTGGCGAAGGAAACGGTGCGGCAATGGATGTACGACGCCGGACTATGGGTGCCACGGGCGCAGCGGCCGCCAAAGGTCTTCCAGCCGCGCAACCGTCGGGCGTGTTATGGCGAACTGATCCAGATTGACGGCAGCGATCATCGCTGGTTCGAGCAGCGGGCGCCGGCGTGCACGCTGCTGGTATTCATCGACGACGCAACCGGGCGCCTGATGGCGCTGCACTTTACGGCCACCGAATCGACCTTCAGCTATTTCGAGGCGCTTGGCAATTATCTGAAGGCGCATGGCAAGCCTGTCGCGTTCTACAGTGACAAGGCCAGCGTGTTCTACGTGAAGGACCGCTCGGCGACGGCGGGCAAAGGCGTCACGCAGTTCGGGCGTGCCCTGCACGAACTCAATATCGAGACGTTCTGCGCGAATTCGAGCCAGGCCAAGGGGCGCGTGGAGCGCGCGAACCAGACGCTGCAGGACCGGCTGGTGAAGGAACTGCGGTTGCGCGGCATCAGCACATGGGAGGCCGCCAATGCGTATGCGCCCTCCTTCGTCGCGGACTTTAACCGGCGTTTTGCCAGGGCGGCCGCGAGCGATCACAACGCTCATCGGCCGGTCCGCGATGACGAGGACCTGCGGCAGATTCTGGCCTATCGCGTGCCGCGCAAGGTCACGAATGCGCTGACGGTGCAGTATGACCGGGTGATGTATCTGCTGCAGGACACGGTAGCCAACCGCAGCCTGATCCACCAGTACGTGGAGGTCGTCGAGTATCCCGACGGAAGGATCGAGATTCAGGCTGACGGCAACGTGTTGCCGTACACGGAATACGACCGCATTGCCAGGATCGACCAGGGCGCCGAGATCGACAACAAGCGCCTCTCGCATGCGCTTGCCGTGGCCCGCTCGATACAGGCGATCCGTGACGATCGACGCGCGGCGGGCTCACCGTCGCGCACGCACTGTGGCGAAGCAGTCCGGGCGAAGAAAGCACTGCTCGGGCTGAAGAAACAGCGTGCGATCGAGGTTGCTGACCTGAACCAGGCCATTCTCGGAATAAGCGCCAAAGAAACGGGGGACGGGGGGCGGCTGCGCCGCCCCGAACCAGAACCATAAAAGGAAACAGGACCAACACCACACTGAAACCGGACATTTCTATCTAGCCGGAAAGCGGACATTTCAATCTGGCCTCGACAAGAGGTGTACGGGCTATATCCTAATGTCGGGTTCTGGCTATTTACAGATGGCGTCCAACGAATTCGGCGAAGTGTACGAGCCGTTCGTCAAGGGTCGTGGCGCGAGCAGCACGATGCCGCAAAAGCGCAACCCCATTTCAAGCGAGCTGATGCTCGCAGCCGCGAAAGCCGTGCGACAGCAGGCCGGCCTGATGGTCGACGCGATGATCCAGGACTTCGAGCGCGCAACGGGACCGTGGCACGCGGAATGGATTGCGATTCCCGAAAGCTTCATCCTCGCTTCGGGTGCGCTCCATCAGGCGAAGTTCGCGCTGGGCGGCCTCATCGTCGACACGGATCGCATGAAGCATAACCTCGGCATCAGCAAGGGGCTGATCGTCGCCGAAGCCGTGATGATGCAGATGGCACCCTACACCGGCCGCCAGCAGGCGCACGACATCGTCTACGATGCGTGCCGTACCGTGAACGAAAGCGGCGGCACACTCGCCGAAGCGCTGGCGGCACTGCCAGAGGTCACCCGGCATTTCGATCGCGACGCGATCAACGCGATGACCGATCCCGCCAACTATCTGGGCCTCGCGCCGCAAATGGTCGATCGCGCCATCGCGCTGTCGAGCGAGATCTGACGAACGCTGCGGAGGAGCTACACCATGACGAACGACAACACATCAGGTAACGGGTCAGTCACGCCACCGGCAAAGCGGCCGTGGTATCGCAAGCTTGGGATGCAAGTGCTGATCTCACTCGTGCTTGGTATTGCTGTTGGCCTGATCTTTCCGAAGTTCGGCGCGCAGCTGAAGATCCTCGGCGATATTTTTCTCGCGCTGATCAAGGCAGGCGTTGCACCGCTCGTGTTTCTCACTATCGTGCATGGCATCGCATCGGCGGGCGACGTGAAGAGCGCGGGGCGCGTCGGCTGGCGCTCGATTGTCTACTTCGAGGTCGTGTCGACCATCGCACTGGCCGTCGGACTGCTGGCGGGCAACCTGCTGCAGACAGGCAAAGGCATGACGGCCGTCACACCTGGCACGGCGCCTGTCATCGCGGCAAAGGCCGCGCCGCAAGGCTTCACCGAGTTCGTGATGCATCTGGTGCCCGACAACTTCATCGGCGCGTTCGCGAAGGGTGAATTACTTCAGGTCGTGGTGCTGGCCGTGATGGTCGGGATCGGTATTCTGGCGATTCCCGAAAGCCGCCGCGTGCACATCAACGAAGGGCTCGATCTTATTTCGCAGGTGCTGTTCTCGTTCATCAATCTGGTGATGAAGCTCGCGCCGCTCGGCACCTTCGGCGCAGTAGCGTTCGCGGTCGGCAGCAACGGCACGGCCGTGCTGGTCGCGCTCGCGCAACTCGTGCTGAGTTTTTATGCGGTCATCGTTCTGTTCATCGTCGTCGTGATGGGCGTCATCGCGAAGCTCGCGGGCTTCAGCATGTGGCGCTTCATGCGCTACATCAAGGATGAAATCCTGATCGTGCTCGGCACGGCATCGTCGGAAAGCGCGTTGCCTCGCCTGCTCATCAAGCTCGAACGCCTCGGCTGCACGAAACAGACGGTGGGCCTCGTCCTGCCGACGGGTTATGCATTCAACCTGGACGGCACGTCGATCTTCATGTCGATGGGCGTCATGTTCATTGCTCACGCGTACAACGTACCCATTACGATCGAACATCAGATCGGCATCCTGCTGCTCATGCTGCTGACGTCGAAAGGCGCGGCGACTGTTTCAGGCGGATCGTTCGTCGTGTTCGCGGCGACGGTCACGTCCACGGGCATTCTTCCCGTGGAAGGACTGGCTGTCATTTTCGGCGTGTACCGCTTCATGTCGATGGCAATCGCCACGTGCAACACGATCGGCAACAGCCTTGCTACCGTGGTGGTCGCGCGCTGGTCGGGCACATTGGACGCGAAAGTCGCGAAGCGTCATCTCTATCCCGAGCTTTTTCCTGAAGTCGCGGAAGCAGATGAGCGCGTGACCGACGGCGAACTTTCGCCCGAAAACCTCAATCAGGTGAACCCTCGTCCGGCCACGCTTCGATAACCTGCGTTAATCGAACACTGGCATCGACGCATGACGAAGGCGGCTGGCATCATTTTGATCCAGCCGCTTTCCGCTTTCGAATGCGGAGCCGCTCGTTGACGCGTGATGAACTCCGCCCGTTCATATTCGACCTGGAAACGCCCACCATGAATACGCGCACTGAATCGGATGCGTTCGGACCCGTGGATATTCCCGCGCATCGCTATTGGGGCGCGCAAACTCAGCGTGCGATGGACGTGTTCGGCGCGGCAGAAGAGCGCTTCCCGCCGCGCTGACTCACTCGTTCGGTTTGCAGAAACGTGCGGCTGCACGCGCTAACCGCGGGTGCGGCGTCATTGATCCGCATCTCGCCGATGCAATCGAGGCAGCCGCCACGGAACTGAGTGACGGGAAATGGGACGATCACTTTCCGCTGAGCATCTGGCAGACCGGCTCAGGGACACAAACCAACATGAACGCGAACGAGGTCATCGCCAACCGCGCCAATGAACTGCTCGGCCAGCCGTTGGGGACAAAGTCGCCGGTCCATCCGAACGATCACGTCAATGCGTCACAGTCATCCAACGACAGCTTTCCGACCGTCATGCATGTGAGCGCCGCGCTCGAACTGACCGGGCGTCTCCGACCTGCGCTCGTATCGATGCAGGCGTCGCTTGACGAACGCGCACGCGCATTCGCCGCTGTGGTGAAGATCGCGCGCACCCATCTCATGGATGCCGTGCCGACGACGATGGGCCGCACTTTCGCAGCGTACGCTCATCAGATGGCAGCGGCAATCTCGCGCATCGACGCAGCGCTGCCACAGCTCATGGTGCTTGCCCAGGGCGGCACGGCCGCAGGCTCAGGACTGAATGCACCGGCGCAGTTCCCGGAGCGCTTCTGCGCGGAACTCGCTGCCAGCACGGGCCTGCCCTTTCGAACGCATCCACACAAGCTGGAGGGCATGGCGTCGCACGATGCGTTGGTCGATGTCTCGGGCGTACTCAATACGATTGCGACATCGCTTTTGAAGCTTGCCAATGACATTCGACTGCTTGGTTCGGGACTGGAGTTGCCCCCGCATGACCGGACATGCGGTCACGCTTAGGTTGGTGAATTTGCTCGCTGGCGAAACTCGCGTGGCGAGCAGTATTTCAGGGCGCTGTGCGGATGCGACTCGTTGTAGTGGTCAAACGCGATGGCCAGGTTCTGCAACGCGGTTCTCGCGTCCGGCTTGGGCATCCACGAGACGTAGTCTCTCTTCATCGTTTTGACGAAGCTCTCGGCCATGCCGTTGCTCTGCGGACTTCTGACCGGCGTCGTGATGGGTTTCAGGCCCACTTTTTTCGAGAACGTCAGCGTGTCCTCGGCCAGGTAGCAGGAACCGTTGTCGCTGAGCCATTCGATTTCGTTGTCGGCTTTCAGCGCACCATCGAAACGGTTTTCTACAGCCTGAAGCATCACATCGCGCACCATGTCTCCGGTATAGCCTCCAGTGGTCGCAGCCCAGCTCATGGCCTCCCGGTCGCAGCAGTCGAGTGCAAAGATGACGCGCAGCGGCGAGCCGTCATCACAACGGAATTCGAAGCCGTCCGAGCACCAGCGCGCATTGCTCCGGTCCACCGCGACCCTGCCGTCGTGTCGGCGCGTTGACTGGGCATGGCGCGGGCGGCGTTCGAGCAGCAGGCCGTAGGTATGCATAACCCGATAAACCCGTTTTGCATTAACGCGAGGCTGCCCCTGTGCGTCGCGGTTTCGCCGTAGCAGGGCCCAGGCGCGCCGGTAGCCGTAAGTTGGCAAATCAGCGACCAACTCCTGGAGCTCCGCGACGAGCGGCATGTCGTCACGGGCGGGCGTCTTACGCCTGTCGACCCATTCAGCGTCGCGCTTTGATTTCACCGCGAGATTCGAGCGCGACACACCCAGGACTTCGCAGACCGTCTTCATCGGTCGTCCCCCGGCAGCAATGGTGAGCGCGCAATCAATTTTTTTGCCCGGCCGTACTCCACTGCTTCGCGGAGGATTTCCACTTCCATCGTCTTTATATGGACGCCTCCGGCTTGCCAAGGACTTGTTGCGTTGTCGAACAGATGCAGGCTGCGGTTTTATATTCGGCCCGTGCAGGTCGATGCCCGCTGGCCCCAATGGAATCCGCTGACTCAATCCTCATTTTTGCCACGGACCATGACGTCCGGAAGACGATGCAGGTTTGATGAGTCTCGGTCTTACCTGTTTACCATTGCAACGTCACCTTGCGCAACCTTGAACGATAGAGTTGAGAATCAGAACGACGTGGTACGGTGGTGGGTCAAGTCGCCGCGACGGGCGGTGGGTAGCTAGCGCTGTATGAACGACCGTGGGCCAGCAGCGCCCATATAGTTCGGGCAATTTTGTTTGCCATCGCAACGACTACGACATTGAGCGGACGACGCATGCTTAATTGCACGGCCCACGAACCTGGGTCTTTCGCATGTTTCATGACGGAGCGGGCACCGTGAATCATAAGGGTCCGCAGATATCGGTCTCCTCGCTTACTGATGCCAAGCAGGCGGACCTTGCCACCAGTTCCGAACTGCGCGGGAACAAGCCCCAGCCACGCCGCGAATTCCCGCCCGGACCGGAAGGCTTTCGGGTCGCCCATGGAAGCGACAGCGGCAGTAGCAGTGAGGAATCCCACGCCCGGGATTTCTGCGATTGCCCTGCAGGCCGGGTTCTCACGTAACCATGCACGTAGTCGCTGCTCAATGACAGCAATCTGCTTGTCGATATCGACTAGCCGCTGCCATTGCTCTCGAAGAGAATCTATCAATACCCGTGGCAGGCGCGAATCGAGACGCTGCAGGACGTCTGGCATGGCCCGGTTCATTGCCGCACGCCCAACGCCCATCACTTCTCCGTACTCTCCCAGCAAACCCCTCAGACAGTTGGACTGGGAGCGTCGGAATATAACGAGCTGCTGCCGCATTCGATGCAACGCAAGAACGGCCTGCTGGGCTTCAGTCTTAACCGGCACGGCCCTCACACCCGGGTGTTTTGCTGCTGCCCAGATGGCACGCGCATCAGCTACGTCATTCTTGTTTCCTGTCACGAACGCCTTCACCAGCTTGCCGGGCATCAGCTTGACCTCGTGCCCGAGCTCAATGAGACGACGTGCCCAGTGCTGTGAACCTCCACAAGCCTCCATCCCAACAAGGCATCGTTCGCGATTAGCAAAGTGCTCCAGAAACTCGGTACGACGAAGCTGTCTGTCGAACACCTCGCCGGTATCTGTAACTATCCAGTGCAGCTGGAAAACCCGCTTGGCGATGTCTACGCCCACGACTGTCGGTTCCATTTGCGCTCTCCGGTAGGACGAGGCCTCAATTATGCGATGAGGAGGCGTCCATACCATTTTTGCCCAGCAGTCGCTGGAGTTCACGAATCTGCTTCATCGCTTCGGCCAGGTCGGATGCAGGCACAACCTGCTCGCCAGCACTGACTGCTGACAGGCTTCCGTCCTGATAGAGCTTGCGCCAGGCGAACACCTGGTTTGCATTCACCTGATGACGACGGGCAACTCCGGAAACGCTTGCTCCGGGCTCGAAGGTCTCGCGCACTATCGCGAGCTTCTCATCGACAGAGCGCCGGCGGCGCTGTTCGGGCTGGGTCAGAACTTCAATCGGTTCCACGTTAGAGCTGGGCTTAAACATAGGCGTAAGACTACCTCAAAGTTTAAGCGTTACCTCGTGTCCGGTTTTCGCGGGGGCCGGCCCACCCGGTTGCTGGTCGATGCAGTCGGCGATGCCCAAGTAGATTCATTTTCGTGTGCGGAATAAGCTCAACTTGCCGAGATTGTCACCGATCGAGGAGCCTGTGTCGAATGACCGGTTGTGGCCGAGGCCGTGTAAAAAGACGTTTAAAGAGTCCTTGCAGCAAATCAACGCCGATGTCGTACGCTACAGCGGCTTTCGTTGCATTACCGCGTTTTGGATCCTTGGGCCCTGATCCGTAAGAAGACAGCACACATTTCCAACCCATTGCCGTGAGCGCGCCATTGACACGTTCGACTACCGCATGCTGCCACCACGCCCGCTTGGTACCAAACATAACTGTGCAGCCAAGCGCGTCTATTACGTTGTTGACAAAATCGTTGGCAGTGTTGCACCACCCGTTGTCGACGGATATAACTGCCCAAACGAGATTTCTCAGTTCGGGGAGCAGGCTTACCATGAGCGACTTGCCGTCAGGCATCAATCTCGCCAGTTGCTCGCTCGAGTCGGCAGATTCATATCCGAAGACGCTACTCACGGTCTCTAGTGCGCAATCCGTGCTTGGATTTGTCTCGAACGACAAATAGCAACCGAAAACGGCGGAGGTAGTTGTTTCGGCAAGCAGACCGACATACCAACGCTTCACCGGAATCGCATGGTCACACCCCTTCGGGTCCTTGAAATGAACGACGCCCGCAGCGTCGCACATGAGGTAGTCCATCTGGACTGCGACCAACGGCTCGTGAAAATCAAGAAGCGAAGGAATACCACGGCCAATTCTCGCTCGCCACGCTGCCTGTTTCCCCTTTCGGTGCCGCAACCACCGCCCAGGATTCGCTTCGATTAGCGCATCACAGTATCGCCGAAGGGACTTGTACCCCTTATTTCTCGTGGAAAAAGGCCACTGGGTCGATTCCAGACGCTCTTCGCTAATCAGAAAACGAATGAAGTCACGATGCAGGTCAACATACGTGATACAAGGCTCGGCCTCGGTCCCGCCGTAGAGTTCAGGGAAAAACCTCCGGTGAACAAACTTGCGTGCATCGGGGTGGTCCCGGAACAGCTGTTCGAGTGCCCCCGCCGCGCCGGCAGACCCTGAAAGGAGATCGCAACGTACGGACCTGGTCCGGATGTATGGTCCTACGCGAGCGTACGGCACTAGCGCATGAAAGCCCATGATGCGACCGGGTAGTTGCTCAGTGAGACAGCGGCGCATTTGTCTTATTACTTCACATTTCAGGACGCCCGTTTCCTGAAACACCTCACCGTACGTATGCCCAGACACACGCATTTGGATCGCCCGTTTGGTTCGAAAATATCGGTCGGGCCACTCCACCAAATTTTCCTCCGGGCACGGCCATTTCGACGTGTCCTTCAATTCGTCGGGCACGGAAAGTTTCGAGTATCGAGAGTTCATGATGGCCTCGTCAGCATTGTTGACTTTTTCAACTCGCGGCTTGCGAGATCGCACGAAATGGCGCCCGACGCCAACTCTGCCGCCACTTCAGAAAGCATCAGGCCGCAGTCGACCCCGCTGAGATCAATGAGTGAACCGATCGTCGCGCACCCGTGGTTATCTAGGTGGTATCGAATAAGTGCGCGCTCCTGCGTTGTGCACAATCCACGGGCGGCACTCATAAATGCCGTCAGACGGATCCAGTTGTTTATCAGGACACTCTTGCCTTGAAGTTCCTGGGCGCACCGCCATCGGACAATTGAGGTTCCGTCCAAAAATCTGATTGCACCGCTTTTGGGTTCTGCCCAAGAAAACGCCCATGTCTCAGTTTCTCCGTTCTTGTAGAAGACATCAGCGGCCTGTCGAACCCGATTTGAACCGCTTTCATTAATGGTGAGCGGCCGGAACGCTGAGATTAACGGATTCCCCTCACAGAGAAGCAAATGGCAGTACGCTGGAATACCATTTACCGTCATCTTCAGTTTGTTTTTCGGTGAATAAAATACGAAAGCTATCGCCAGCCCTCTCTGCTTGGATCGAATCGCAGCAGAAGCAGGTATTCTGTCGAAGCGCTCCTCATAACGCATATTTCGTGACATAACAAGTCCTTTCCTCCCCAGAACCCACACCGACTTTCGCCGGGATTCGGGGACGCGAAAAGCCCTTGACTTCGGCCTGACCATCAACCAAAATCAAATTGGCTAAACCCTGAGAAATGTGCCGGCGTTGGCGCGCCGGCCTTCTACATTGATTGCTTAGTTCATTAGTAGCCTCCGTCTCAAAATTACTACGCCGCTTCCACGTCATATCGTGCAGGCGGCGTAATTTTTTAGTTTTATATATCGAGTTCTTTTTCGTAAAGGTTTTTCTCATCGCACCGCAAAACCTCGGTGCTTGCTTCAAGTCATCGTCAGCATCTGTTTATTTAATGTAAAATTGTCGCGATCGGATGCAAAAAAATATTTTATTTTGATTCGGCTAATAAATAAATCCAAAGCCATGCGTTAAATTGCATGTTTTCAACATTTTTTATCCCAAAAATTTCCCAGTGCATCAGGGAATGGTGAATACGACAAAGATGTAGGATGCGCATGCGAGAGTTCCAATAAAGACTCAATGCGCGCATGACCAGGGGAAATCCCCAATATGAGGGCAACCCGTGCGCTCCTTTTCATGTACAGCTGTAATCCCAGATCGCGCTGTGCGACAGGTTCGGAGCGCTAAACCTATTGAAGTGCTCCCGTCAGTTGTCATCGTTGTTCCTGTTGGGCGATGATCATCAGCCTTTGTCGCCCGGTGACCATACGGTTTCCGCCGGAGAGAGTTTGTAGATTGCGTCGACAATGAGCTGCCGCCAACGGAGTCAAACAATTGCGTTTGGTTCGAAGTGGTGCGGTACAGCCTTTTTGGCACGTCACAACCGCGCGCTAACGCTGCACCGGCGGTTGCTCCTCGCAGAGGTTGAAAATTCGAAACTTACGTTCACGCACTGTGGCGCATGCTGCGGCGAGATAGCCAGCCCGGAGCCAGACCATGAACGGACGTGGATTCATCACGATCAGCACGCACGAGCTTGAGCGCGTGAAGATCATTGAGGCGGTCGTCCAGCATCGCCTGACGGTCGTGCTGGCGGCGGAACGTCTGCTGCTGTGCGAGCGTCAGGTCAGCCGGCTGGTGCGGCGCTACGAGGCCGCCGGACCGGCCGGGCTGGTATCGGCACGGCGTGGGCAGCCGAGCAATCGCGAGCTGCCGGTGGATGTCCGTGCGCGTGCGATGGCGCTGGTGCGCGAACGCTACGCCGATTTTGAGCCGACGCTGGCGTGCGAGAAACTCGCCGAGTCTCATGGCGTGATACTAGCGAAGGAAACCGTGCGGCGCTGGATGCGTGAGGCCGGGCTGTGGATTCCGCGCAAACAGCGGCCACCGAAGCTGCATCAGCCGAGGAACCGTCGGGCGTGTCTGGGCGAACTGGTGCAGATCGACGGCAGCGATCACCGGTGGTTCGAGGAGCGCGCGCCCGCGTGCACGCTGCTGGTGTTCATCGACGATGCGACGGGCCGGCTGATGGCCTTGCACTTCACGGCGACCGAATCGACCTTCAGTTACTTCGAGGCGATGCGCGCGTACCTCGAACAGCATGGCAAGCCGGTGGCGCTGTACAGCGACAAGGCCAGCGTGTTTCACTGCAACAGCCATTCGGTCACGTCAGGCAAGGTAGTGACGCAGTTTGGCCGCGCGCTGTATGAGCTGAATGTAGATACGTTCTGCGCCAACAGCAGCCAGGCGAAGGGCCGTGCCGAGCGCGCCAATCTGACGTTGCAGGACCGGCTCGTCAAGGAATTGCGGCTACGCGGGATCAGCACGAAGGAGGCCGGCAATGCTTACACGCCCCACTTCATCGCTGACTTTAACGGCCGGTTTGGCAAGGTGCCGCGGAGCACGTTCGATGCACACCGGCCGCTACCAGTTCATGCGCGAGGTACCCGAATCACTGGAGACGGATTTGCCCACCATGGGACCAGATTGAGGCGGAATTACGTCCCGATTTTCCTGACACAACCGCGTAGTACTTACTTGTCAGCGCCCCGCCCTCCTCGCAACCAACTGTCCGGCAACCGTCGGTTACCTGACCAGAAAGTCGTTCAAGGTCAGCCACAGCGGCTCATCTGGTCGCGCGAGTAATTTTCTTTGAGCAACCGCGACGATGCGGTTCCGACCGTTTTCAAATGCTTTGAGCGTACGCGTCGGGTCGGCGCTCCGTGGTAACCAGAAATGCTGTTCGAGTGCGTCACGCGCAATTGCGCCTTCGACCTCGCGGCCACGAATCGACACCATGAAAACCACAGCGCGTCCGTCTGGCGAGACGGCGGGCGGGCGATCAAGAACTTCCATGAAGTACCTCGACAATATCATTCGCGGTCTTTGTATTTGTACTGCGCTACTCAGCGATAAATCTACCAGAAGTCGAAAGCAGCGCAATCGTCAATGACGCAACGGTCCAGCTTCACTAGGTATCCGTTATCGATAACCGCCGGCGACGTACGTGCTTGTTGTTTTTTTAGACGGCTGTCGTGTTGCTGGCGGTTTTGTGCTTTTGACGAGCACGTAGTCGGCACAGACGGTTAGTTGCGTATTCGAAATCAACAATCTCCGCCATAGTGAGCTTTTTCGGGAGTGCACGTGTATACCAGCCGGCGAGGGATACGGCACTACAGCGTGAAGACATCTACCTCTAAGCTGAATTTATCAGCGAGAACGCAATAGTCGTTTCTGCAGAAGCGTTCGTAGATCGCGGCGCGCATCAGTGACGACGTGAATGTAAATCGTGTCGTCTCGCAGCTCATAGATAATCCGATTCTGGCCGCTCAAGGCTTCCCGGAAATTCAGACCGCCGAAATCTGCGAGCTCAGCCGGAACATAACCGCTGTGTGGGAACTGCCTGATATTACCCAACGTAACGGCCAATTCCGCAGACGTTTGTTTCCACGTCTGAGCACCGAAGCTTTTGAGAATGTAGCGACGCAAATCCTTCGTATCCTCCTGCGCCTCGTAGAGAACCAGGAGTCTGAACTTCGCCTGACCCATCAGCGGATTTGCTCCTTCCGGTCAAGATCGTCGAGTTCGGCGAGAAACTCGTCGGCATCCTTGAATTTCCCCTGCTCGATGTCCTTCTGGCCCAAGGCCAGAATTTTGAGCAACGCCAGCGTTTGCTGGGTGTCCTCATAGCTTTGCACATCCTGAACGACGAGCTTCGCTTCGCCATTCTGCGTGATAAGCAGCGGCTCGCCAGAAGCCGTCAAATCCTTGACGATCTGCGCTGCGTCGCTTTTCAGGTAGCTGATTGGCTTTACGTGATCTGCCAGGCGCATGTCTGATCCTCCGTTGGTCGCATCATTCAGACCGAATATAGACTAAATTCAGTTTTCCGGAAAGTTCTGGATCAGGCAGCGGCCGATCGTGATCTGCGATCGGGGCTCGATTTGCCCATTCACAACGTACGCTGCAGTTCGGCAATATTCGTCGGTCGCATGTTGGCAGTGCCGTTTAGTTTGCTTCATGCAGGGCTGCATTCACTCCCTTCCAGATCAGAATTCACTACTCGCGCGCCTTCCGCCCCAAGCGGAAGTGGATGCGGTGCCAGGTTGCCCCTGGTTCTCCCGGCCACCTGACGACCGTTTGTGACGCAGATGCTTGACGCAGCCAGAACAGAATGAGGAATAACGCCCTGCTCGAGGCGGTCAGGCACTCAACAGAATTGGAGAGTCGGATGTTCCTCCGAGGAACGTCCTGAGCTTTTGCTCGGCTTCGAGTACAGCGTGCAGAGGCGCACTGGCGAGTTGTGAGTCGTGGAGGGCCAGCAGCGCTTCAAAATCGACGACCACTTCGGACGGGATGTGCCACTCCCCAGTCTCGTGGGCGTGAGCCAGGGTCGCTTCAACGGCGCACTCGGCAATCTTGAATTGCTCGGCTGGATAATTGCCATATCCGGCACGCTGCAGAAACCAACTCAAATACACGGCGCGTATGAGCTCGTTCACGAGGTGCCCATTTCCGTGGCCACTCCGGCACGCGACCAGTGCAAGGTGATTTGCCAAGGACTGTTCGTTCGCAGACGCTCGATCCATCGGCAACAGCAGCGCCTTTGTCAGCGGTTTATGGGTTCGGCCGCCGCGAGATTTGGTTCGTCGGGATTCGGAGTTGGACGATACGGTTCGGGAATCAGTGAATTATAGCTGGGCTCCTCGCGGCATCTCCGGTTCTCGCGGACTGCAAAGCGACAAGCCGTGCCACTAATCAACGTCAGGACCGTCCTTCGGCGGTAATTGATTCACGCTGTTTTCAAGCCGGCTAGTCATGTCAGACCCAAGGCAATTGTGCAGCAGGTTGTTGCACAAATTCCGCGTCCGGCAAGCCTGCGCCCGCGAGCGAATATGTATACGCCTACAAGATTTCCGCTTTGACTCATCCCTCTTCAGATCCAAGCGCAGTCTCGTAGTCCTGACTGCCATAAAAGACGCCCACGACAGAGACAGTTTCGTCGTCCAGCAAGAAAGCGATGATCGCGCGCGCCTCGAGGCAACGATCAAGGTCGATACGCTTATCTGCTGAAGTCATAAAGTCGCTGCTGCAACGACAGGCGTGTCGTGACAGTCAAATCCGCGCGCGATATCGATATCAGACTTCCTTCCTTTGAGCTGCCTGTCTGCGTCAATAGAATGAGTCGACCCTCAATCGCCGCGTCACGACGACAAAAACGCCCATGCCTCGCTCGATTCATCTCAATCTGTTCATTCACGGCCGCGGACATCATGAAGCGGGTTGGCGTCATCCGGGCGCAACGCGCAAGGCGCTGACCGATATCACCTATTTCGCCGATCTCGCGAAACGGGCCGAATCAGGCCGCTTCGATTCGATCTTCTTCGCCGACGCACTCGAACTCGGCGAAGGTGCTCGCCATGTCGCGAGCGGCGCACTCGAACCGCTCACGACATTGGCCGCGCTTGCGCGCGAAACGACGCAAATCGGCCTGATCGCCACGGCGTCGACAACGTACACCGAGCCGTTCAATCTGGCGCGCCAGTTCGCGTCGCTCGACCACATCTCGGGCGGACGCATCGGCTGGAACATCGTGACTTCGTGGGTCGGCGGCGCAGGTCCGAACTTCGGCTATGAACGCGCGCCCGAACATGCCGAACGTTATGCTCGCGCCGAGGACTTCGTCGGTGTCGTCAAGGCGCTATGGGACAGTTGGGCCGACGATGCGATCATCGACGACGTCGACGCCGGGCGCTTTCTAGACCGCGAGCGCGTGCGGCGCGTCGACTGGAAGGGCAGCTTTTATCGCGTCGCCGGGCCGCTGAATCTGCCCCGCACACCGCAAGGCCGCCCCGTACTCGTGCAGGCAGGATCGTCGGCGACGGGAAAGACTTTCGCGGCCCGCCATGCCGAAGCGGTCTTTACCGCGCATCTGACGAAAGCCTCAGCGGCAGACTTCTATGCCGAACTCAAGCAGGCGGCAATCGCAGCTGGACGGGGCGCCGATGAAGTCGTGATTCTTCCGGGCCTGAGCGCCGCGATCGGTTCGACCGATGCGGAAGGCCATGCATTGCTTGAAGAACTGAACGCGCTGACCGATATCGAAGTCGGCCTGAGCCGCTTGTCGAACCGCTTCGGCGGACACGACTTCTCCGCGCTGCCGCTCGATCAGCCGCTTTCCCGAGACGACTTTCCCGACCCGTCGACGGTGCAGGCCGCGCAAAGCCGCGCCGTGGTGATTACCGATCTCGTCGCGCGCGAACGGCCGACGCTGCGTGGACTGCTGCGACAGCTTGCTGGCGCGCGCGGTCATTTCACGCTGGCCGGCTCGCCCGAGCGGGTCGCCGATGTGATCGAAGACTGGATTGAAAGCCGAGCGGCGGACGGCTTCAATGTGATGCCGCCTATCCTGCCGGCACAACTCGATGTGTTCGTCGATCACGTCGTGCCAATCCTGCAAAGGCGCGGACTGTTCCGGCGTGAATACGAAGCCGACACGCTGCGCGGCCACTACGGACTGGCCCGTCCCGCCAATCCGTACTTCCCAACCTGATTCCGCCATCATGCAATCACTCTGCCGCCTGGGGCGAGCGCTCGTCGCGCTCGTCCTCTGCTTTGGTTTTCAGACATGGGCTCATGCCGACGGCACGTGGCCCGCAACGATCAACATCGGCATCCAGAAGGGCGATCCACTCGTCGCGCTGCGTGCATCTGGCGAACTGGAAAAAGCCTTTGCGCCGCACGGCGTCACTGTCAAGTGGAAAGAGTTCGTGTACGGCGCGCCGCTTGTGGAAGCCATCAACACGGGCGATGTCGATGTTGGCACAGTGGGATCGACGCCGCCGATTCTCGCGCAGGCCGGCGCTGCGCCCGGCGTTGTGTACGTGGCGTTTGCGCCGCGTCTGCAAAAGAGCTATGGCCTGATCGTGCCCCCCGGTTCACCGATCCAGCGCATCGCAGATCTGGAGGGCAAGAAGATCGCTTTCGCGAAAGGCTCGCAAGGCCATCTGTTCGTGCTGAAAGCGCTCGCCGATGCAGCAATACCAGCGTCAGCGGTCCAGTTCGTCTATCTGAACTACAGCGACGCGCGCGCCGCGTTCGAACGCGGCTTCATCGACGCGTGGGCCGTGCCCGATCCGCGCTACGCCGACACCGAACTGACGACGGGCGCGCGCACGATTCTCTCTATCGGTCAGCTGTCGTCGCCGCAATACGGTTTCTACATCGGCACGCGTGAGTTTGCGCAGCGTTACCCCGCGGCGTTGCGGCTGCTGTTCGATGTGCTCGACCGGCAGACGGCACTAGAACTCGCGCATCCCGCGCAGACGGCGCAGTTCCTGTCGCAAAACACGGGCGTGCGCCTAGACATCTGGTCACGTGCGCTGCCACGGCTGGAATGGGGCGTGCACTATCCGCTCACGGACGAAGTCATCGATGCCCAGCAGGACTCAGCCGATCTGGCTTACCGCGAGCATGTCATTCCGCGCAAGATCGATGTGCGTGAGGCAATCGTCGATATCCGGTAGCAAGCGGCAATTCGTCAGAGACCGTCTGGCGTTCTGCAAAAGCATCGGCGCACATATCCATAGCTCGAATGCTTTCTTGTCCTGATGAGTGACGTCGTCAAGAATGATTCTCTCCGATCATGACTGGCGTACGCACTCAACTCAGACGATGACTCCACGAACCTCACGAACTTTCGCTCTTCTGAAGTCTGTCTTGCTTACAGTTGCAATTGCGTTGACGGCCACTCAGGCGCATGCCGATAAACCCGCCGTCATCCGTATCGGCGTCGCGCAACAAGGCGCAGGTGATCCGCCAACTTTCGGCGGCTCGCCTGCTGCCACCGTCCAGCAGCAGCAATTGTTGGAAAAGGAATTCGCCGCCGACGGCATCAAGGTCGAGTGGCTGTTCTTCAAAGGCGCCGGCCCCGCCGTCAACGAGGCGATTGCCGACAAATCACTGGACTTCGCCTTTCAGGGCGATCTGCCCGCCGTGCTCGGACGCGCCAACGGACTGAAGACGCGGATCCTGCTCGAATCGGGCGTACGCGTCGGCGTAAAAATCGCCGTGCCGCCCGACTCTCAGATCAAAAGCGTGAAGGACCTCAAAGGTCAGCGCGTGTCGATCTTTCGCGGCACCAATCTCCAGCTCGTCGCGGACAACGTCCTCGCCGCGAACCAGCTGAGCGAGCGCGATTTGCGTGTGATCAACCTGGATTCCGCGAGCTCGCTCGCCGCGCTGTCGTCGAAGGGCATCGACGCGTCCGTCAACGATTACCACCTGTACAAGCTGCGCGATCAGGGACTTGCGAAAATCATCTACGAATCGCAGACAGATGGCCCGCAATTCACGCGGCAATCGCATCTGCTCGTGCTCGACGATTTCGACCACGCGCACCCCGACATCGTGCAGCGCGTAGTAAATGTATTCGTCAAGGGCGCGCAATGGTCGTCGGACGAAGCGAATCGCGATGCGCTCTTCAAACAGTGGGCCAAAAGCGGCGTGAGCTATGCATCGTGGCAGGCCGAGTTCGCGAACCAGCCGCTGAAGTCGCGCAATTCGCCGCTGATCGATCCGTTCATCGTCGCGCGCTACAAGGCCGTTGCCGACTCCGCGCTCAAGCTGAAACTGATTCGCCAGCCCGTCGAAGTCGACGGCTGGTTCGAACCGCATTACCTCGATAACGCGCTGCATGCGCAAACGCTGGATCACTACTGGACGCGTTACGACGCGCAAGGCAAGCCGCTTGGCTGAGGAGCGCGACGATGAACAAGGTGATAGGCGAATGGCCATCGGCAGCGCGGCACTTTAAAGGGGATGCCGGCGCGCCGAACAACGCATGGCGGCGCGTCAGGGCGGCCGGCTGGCAACTCGCGCCGTGGCTGTTACCGGCAGCCCTCTTCGCGCTGTGGACGATCGGCTGCGAGCGGGGCTGGATCGCGCAGCAGATTCTGCCGCCTCCGCAACTCGTGTTCGACACGCTGCGCGATCTTGCCGTCAGCGGCGATCTGGCTCACTACACGCTGATCAGTCTGCAACGGGTGCTGTGCGGCTTCGCGGCGGGCACGCTGGCCGGCTTCGTGATCGGTGCGGCACTCGGCCTGTCGCGCACGGTCGAGGCATACGTGTTGCCCGGCTTCAATGCCATCGTGCAGATTCCCGTGCTCGGCTGGCTGCCGTTTCTATTGCTGCTGGTCGGCGTCGGCGAGCCGCTCAAATACATTCTGATCGCGCACGCCGCGCTCGTGCCCGTCACGCTGAGCACGATGCAAGGTTTCCGGCAGGCGCCAGCCTCACTGGATGAAGTCGCGCGCGTGTTCGGCTACAGCCGCTGGCAACGCGTGCGTTACGTCGTTCTGCCTGCCGCCGTGCCCACGCTCGCTACCGGCGTCCGGCTCGCGTTCACGAAGGCGTGGCTTGCGCTCGTCGTCGTCGAACTCGTGGCCTCATCCGAGGGCCTCGGCTATCTGATCGTCTATGGCCGGCAACTGTTTCAGCTCGATCTGGTGATGGCCTCCGTCGTGATCGTCGGCACGATCGGCTTTGCGATCAACCGGCTGCTCGATGCGCTCGAAGCGCGCTTGCGGCGCGGCCAGCCGTCCGCTTTCCGCGAATGAACCCACTGTGCAAGGAACGCCCATGCCGCAGAACTTCATTGCCAACGCCCTGCAGTCTCTGTTCGAGCCGAAGCGCGGCGAGCCGCCGCCGTGCAGTTGTGACGCGCCGGTGAAACCGGCACGGCCTTCGGCGCTAAAAAAGCGGCTGGCGCGTTTCAACTGGCGCGGACTGGTTTTGCCGCTTGCCGCCTTCGCGATATGGTGGGTCGCATCGGCGCTGCATCTGGTCCAGAACGGCCTGCTGGTCAGTCCCGTCGATGTCGCCCGCGTCGCATGGCAGCAGGTCGAAAGCGGCGCCCTTCTGCGCGCGCTGTCGGCCTCGCTGGCACGCGAAGCGAGCGGGTTCGTGATCGGCACGGCAGGCGGACTGCTGCTCGGCACGGCGCTCGGCCTGTCACGCATCGCGACACGCATCATCGGGCCGACGTTCGACACCTTCAAGCAGATCTCCCTGTTCGCGTGGATACCGCTGATCTCTGTCTGGTTCGGGCTCGGCGACATGGCCAAAGTCGTGTTTCTGTCCCTGGCCGCGCTGCTGCCCGTTGCCGCGCACACCTGTGATGGCATTCACGCCGTGCCGCGCCGCTATGTCGAAGTCGCACGCGCTTTCCGTTACTCGCGGCTCCAGCTTGTCCGCTTCGTCATTCTGCCCGCCGCGTTGCCATCGATTTTTACAGGCTTCTACCTCGCATTGATCTATTCGTGGCTCGCGACGCTCGGGGCCGAATATCTGCTGGTGGCGGGCAGCGGCATCGGCAATACGCTGATCGACGGCAGCGAACAGTTCAGGATGGACCTCGTGCTGTTCGGGATCATCGTCGTCGGCCTGACGGGCTGGGCGCTCAATTCGCTTGCGCGAGGCATCGAGCACCGCGTCTTTGCGCGGCGCCCGGATGCTCTTCACTAACGCGCGCGGCTTCATCGAACGGATCATTGTCATGTCGACCACGGTTTCCGAAGGCATCCGCATTCGCGGCGTCAGCAAACGCTATGCGCAGCAGAAAGACACGCGCGGTGCGCAAGACGGCGCGCTGCTCGTGCTCGATGAGATTTCGCTCGATATCGCCTCCGGTGAATTCGTCAGCGTGCTCGGCGCAAGCGGCTGCGGCAAATCGACCTTGCTGCGCCTGATCGCTGGGCTCGACAGCGACTATCGCGGCGAAATCAGCATGGATGGGCAACGCGTGCGCGATACGTCGCTCGAGCGCGGCATCGTGTTTCAGGATCACCGGTTGTTTCCCTGGCTTACCGCGTCGCAGAACATCATGGCCGCTTTGCGGAACACACCGCTGTCGCAGCAGCAAAAGCGCGATGCCGTTGCCGAACATGTCGCGCTGGTCGGCCTCGAAGGTTTCGAGCATGCCTATCCGCATCAACTGTCCGGCGGCATGGCGCAGCGCGTCGCGATTGCGCGCGGCCTCGTGAACCGGCCGCGCGTGCTGTTGCTCGACGAACCGTTCGGCGCACTCGACGCGCTCACGCGCAGCCGCCTGCAGAACGAACTCCAGCGCATCTGGCAGCATGAAAAGATCACGATGATTCTCGTCACGCACGACGTCGATGAAGCGATCTGGCTCGGCGACCGCGTCGTCACGATGGCGCCACGACCGGGCCGCGTGAAGCGCATCGCGCGCGTCGATCTACCGAGGCCGCGCGAGCACGGCGATCCGCGATTCGTGCGGCTGCGCGAGCAGATTCTCGCCGACTTCACGGGACGGCCCGAGACCGGCGGCGACGACAACATCGAAGGCGGCCAGCGTCGCGGCACGCGCGACACACGCGTCACCGAATGGCGGCTCGCGTGGTGACGCAGGCCAATCTCAAACCCTCATCGAAGGAGTCGGCAGTGAGCGAAGCACGGCAGAACAGACGGCAGATCAGTCTCGGCGCGTTCCTGATGGAAACGGGGCATCACATCGCCGCATGGCGGCATCCCGATGCACACGCGGCGGGCGGCCTCGATTTCGCGCACTATGCGGAACTCGCGCAGATCGCCGAGCGCGCGAAGTTCGACGCGATCTTCTTTGCGGACAGCGTCAGCGTGCGAGACACGCACCTGCCCTCGCTATCGAGAACGGCACGCGCCGATCACTTCGAGCCGTTGACGCTGCTCTCGGCGCTTTCCGTCGTGACGCGTCACATCGGCCTGATCGCAACCGTCTCCACGACCTTCAACGAGCCGTACAACGTCGCGCGCAAATTCGCGTCGCTAGACCACCTGAGCGGCGGACGCTCGGGCTGGAACCTGGTGACGTCGAGCACGGAGACGGAAGCGCACAACTTCAGCTTCGACCAGCATCTCGATCATGCCGTGCGCTACGAGCGCGCGAAAGAGTTCTACGACGTGGTGGCGGGCCTGTGGGACAGCTGGGAGGACGACGCTTTCGTTCGCGACAAGGCGAGCGGCGTCTACTTCGACGCCGACAAGCTGCACGTGCTCAACTACAAGGGCAAGCACTTCAAGGGGCTCTGTCAGGTTGATGGGGAGGCGGCGGTAGAATGAAGTGATGAAGAAAACGAAATCGCTTTATCACGGTCACCGCTTCCCTGCAGTCGTCATCAGTTGCGCGGTTCGCTGGTATTTCCGGTTCAACCTGAGCCTTCGCGACATCGAGGAATTGTTGCTCGAGCGTGGTGTCGTGGTCACATACGAAACGGTCCGTTGCTGGTGTGACAAGTTCGGCGCTCGATTCGCCTGTTGTGCCAAAGCGGCGCGGCGCAAGCCGGGCAGTACATGGCATCTGGACGAAATGTTCGTCACACTGCGCGGCGAGCCGTATCTTTTGTGGCGAGCGGTCGACGAGCATGGTGTCGAACTCGACGTGCTGGTGCAAAAGCGGCGCGACAAGGCTGCGGCAAAGCGCTTCTTCCGGCGGGTGCTGCGTTCAAACCCGCTGCCGCGCAAGATCGTTACCGACCAGCTGCGCAGCTATCCCGCAGCAAAGGCCGACATTCCCGAGCTCGCTCATATTAAGCACGTCTTCGTCAAAGCGGCTGCACGCGTAAATAACCGTGCTGAGAACAGCCACCAGCCGACCCGCAGGCGCGAACGACAGATGTGCGGCTTTCGCGATGCGCGTCGCACGCAGGCGTTCCTCTCATGCTTCGGCCCAATCCGGCAGCACTTCGCGTTGCCCAGACATCAGATGAACGCGGCATGTCATCGTGCCGTACTCCAGGAACGCTTCGCCACATGGCATGGATGGACTGTTACTGCCGCAGTCGAGTGCGTTATCTGATAAGGATAACTATGCTTTAGCTGCTCAGGTAGTCTACGCCCGACAAGTTGACAGAGCCTTTGGCAGTGCTGCTTTGGATCCTTGCTCGTACGCTGCGATCGTGGAAGGTGTCATTCCATCAGGATCATTTACCGCTTCCCACGCAAACAGAGTCGCCCGTTGGACGTTCTCCGCCAACTCCTTTGCCAGTTCCGCCAAAGCGAGACGCCGGTTCTTTTGAGCATCGTCGCGTTGCAACTGCTCGAATTTCCTGTTCTCCAGCCCAATCGTTCCATGCAGATTTAGAAAGACAGCGGAGACGCTTGCTGTCGCTGCTATAACTGCTGCCACAACGGCGGTAAGTTCGGTCGAGAGCAATGGCCTTGTGTCCCGGTTTCTAGTGCGGGAAGCTTCATGCCGTAGCTTTCCTGTCAGTTTCCTCATGGTCGCTGTCCACTCGCACCAGTTGTTATGGCACGTGCCAACGTCGGATTCGTCGTGGGCGAGCGCCGTAGGCAACATTGCCCTAACGCTGATCAACTCACCGTTGCGCGCAACGGTCGATCTCGCTCCCGGACGCAACATTCGGACGGGCGCGCCGGTTAAGTTGGATCATAGTCAACTCGAACGGGGTATGAAACCACCGACCGCGAGACCTCTTCAGCCGCCGTACGCCTCCTGCGCTCGTGGATTCCCGCTTATGCTCGGACACCGTCGGAGTACGGCGCCGTGCCGCCCCGCCAAACTGGCATCCGCCCGGGTTCGGCAGTTTCTGCCGCTCGCTTCCATCACGAGAGTAGATACTGGAACCGCGTGATCATGAACAAAGAGCAGACCTTTAGAATCTCGCAGGACCGTTTTGTTAGAATCGGCATTCTCGCTTCCAAGCCCTTGGCTGGATCCTACAAACCTCCTCAGGCTTTGGCTCATGGCGCTCATCGTCGTCGTGTTAGTTTTGATTGTTGCTGTGCCTTGCGCGCTCTTCGCAGGCCCTCTCTCAACGAACAACCAATACGAGGCTAGCAAGGAACTTCGGCTTCTCGGAGTAAGCGCAACTTTGTATGTGGCAAGGAGCGCTGCTCATAAATTGCGGATTGTGATGCGTGGCCACGATCTTCGATACAACCCCGGGGTGTTGGAGTGCAAGGAGCGAGACATTGCACGACTCATCACGTCGTTGTCAGCAGCAATCGTCCGCGCCGAGCACTTCACTCAAGAGCCCACGACTATTTCATTTCACACTAGCGTCGACAAAACGGTAGGTTTGACTACAAAAGGCTCGGCCGTTTGGATTACGCTCCATACACAAAGCAGGACACAGAGGTTCCTGCGTAAATACACGGTTGAGCAAGCACGAGAGATTGTGCAGACGCTCGAAACACTGCCGGAACTGGCCATCGAGGTGGCGGCGAATCTTCCCCGACCCTGACCACCGAAATAGAAATTTTAGCCAGCACCATTGCACCGGGACGACCGGCGCCGAGGAAATAGAACGTCGCGCCAGAAAGATCAGTAAGGGGTAGGAGAGGCCGACTTCTTGTCCTTACGCAGTGCGGCGATGGGCCGTTGTATCCTGGGAACCGCCGTTGATGTCGCGTTGCGTCGAAAGGCCGGTCAGGGGCGAGTCCAGCCCACCGCGCGAGCTCTGCTGTTCGGCCTCGTTTGCAAACCGCGTCCGGCAGCACGCGGGCCAAGTTCGGACACTCGACCTTGGTGCATACATCGTCGACAGTCGGGACGGAGAGGTTCCTGCGAACTTCGTCTTGACAACGGGCGTTGCCGCGGAAGGCCAGTCCGTTGTGTTGCCCGCCAAAGCCGCCGTCCAAAACGTTGCTCGGTAACGGGAGAGGCAAATGAAGAACGATGTGACCACTGCTGACTACCTTCCAAGCTTCGAGGAACGTTGCGCGTATGACCTCGAGAGAATCTTACGCTACGCCTCCACGGCGGAAGACGTCGACATACCAAAGGACATCCTCGAAGCCGCAACAAACGCGTTACGAGATTTTAGATATGCAATCCGCAATGATCAGCCGATTCCTCCGGAGACCGATGCGGTTCTTCTAAAATCGATCGATGCGTTAAGTCCCAGAATCTTTCCCGTCACAACCGCCTCGTTGCTAATTTCGCAGGTCATGGAATTTGGTGCGCCGGCAAGGTCCCAAATACTAAGGGACACTCGAGATCGTGTAAAAAGCCTGATTGATCGATGGATTTGGGCAGCCGTAATCGCGCTATTGTTGGTGTTGACAATAACTGCCTTTAAGGTGGTCAAGCCGGGATTCCTTGGGAACAACCTTGGTTATCTCATTCCGCTTTTAACGTTCGTCAATCCAATCGCGTTGGGGTTTCTCGGGGCTTGTGTCTTCATTCTCAGAACGATCTTCCGTGGGCTCGCGAATCAAACGTTCGTCCTTCGTGAGGGCACAACCTACACCCTACGAGCAATCCTAGGAGCCGTTTTGGGATTCATGATCCCAAGCCTGGGCCTCTTGTCCGAAGACGCTAGCGGCAAGGTTCTCGGTTTTTTCAGCGTGAATGCGGTGCCCTTTCTTGCGGGCTATGCAGTGGAGCCCATGTTCGCGGCGCTAGACAATATAGTCCTGACAGTCAGGGACGCAGTCAGTCATGATCCAACTTCCCGCAAGGCGAAGAAGAAATGAGGCCCGACTTCATTCTCTGTGGAACGCGTAAGAGGGGTGCGGAGACGGGCGTTTCCTGCCGCCCGAACAGCAACCGCTGCAACCCAAAGAACGAGGTGATGTATCTCAACGACCGCTTTTGAGAGGTTCAAACGTCTCTTGCGGGTCGAGGGCGGTCCGTCGAAACAAGCGACGCTCAACTGCATGTTCGAAGCGATCCATGGGGCCGGGACCGGGCCAGTTTCGGTCATTCGGCAACGTCGGGTTATTCATTGGCAATCGCACAATCAAGCCAAGCGGGCTACGCCGCTCGGTCGGCCGGAGCGACGAGGCAACCGCCGCACGAGTGCGCCTTGCCCGTTCGCAGACGCCCGGCGCTCACTGTCACCTCAGCACCGCAGTTGCACCGGCAAGCCCACAATCCATCGCCCTCGTACCGCTTCGTTGTCAATTGGCCGAAAACCTCGCCGCTCTTCAGCGCAGGTGAGCCCGGCCGCGACCGCCACACACGACGCTGCTCACGGCAGCCGCAATCATGCACTTCACCGCCCTCCACGTTCATCAGCGCGGCAGTCACATGGCGGCCGCACCGGCATCGCCAGAGCCACGCCTCCGCGCCGCAATATTGAAGCGCGACGAGATCTCCGAAGGAGCGACCAGCGACATCGCGACTTGGCGGAAAGGGCCATTGAGGCAAAGGGCGGCGGATACGTTTGTTCACGAGAGGTAAATGGGGTGCAGAGTTCTACTCTCAAGTGTAACTGTGCCCTTGGTTGGGAGCGGCTCGGCAAGGCAATGACCGAGCCTCCCCGTGCCACAGGCTGTAGTCGGCTAGGAGCAGTCAATTGCCGGTTCAACGTCTTGACCGCCCGAACGGCTCTCAAATGTGGCGGATTCAACCCGTCGATGCAACGATAGACGGACATTCAAGCGGTCGCCGCTGTCGGCCAATGGACCTGCCTGCAGGACTACACATCCGATCTTATGCTTATGTGCGCTACAGCACATTGGGGCGAGTCGTAGCGGGAATACGCTGAGAGTTCGGAACTGGACATCGTCCGGTTTCCGACGCAAATCGGAGCGCGATGCGATTGTCCCTGTCGGCAATTGGCCACGATTCGCAGTCTACACAGAATCATCGTTCTTGAATTCGATGCGATTTCGAGGTGGAAGCAGCAACTTCGCAGTAGTCCACAGCGGGGGCGAAATGGCACCTTGCCCTGTCTTTCGCAATACCCCGCCATCGTTGCGGCGAACGTCGACCTCGAGGATTACTCCTCGATGGCAGCCCTCCTGGACGAGGCCGTCGTACGCGTCGGCAACAAGCGTATCCCCCTGTGCAGTCTTTTAGGGCGGCCTCTTCGAGAAATCCAAAATCGGGAAATTGGAGGCACTCATGGCTGACAACACTCACATCCAGTGGAAGCTTGCCAACCAGCGCGGTATTTGGATCTATGGGCCGGACAAATGGGCGCCGGGACACGACGACCACCCCTCCGAGCCGTGGCATGCGGGACGCATGAATGATGTTCTGGCCTTGGACGATGGCAGCCTGACCGGCGCGGCCGATGCGGGCGGCGTATGGCGCATCGCCTCAACCGGGGTCATGGCCATCCCCGTTGGGAATCAGTGGGGGTTTTCGCGCTTCCGCTGCCTGGCCGCTGGCCCCAACGCCGCGGATGGAACCCATATCTATGCCGGCGGGACAGCTCTGTTCGAGACCGACCTGGCATCCCCACTGCCGCTGATCACCTGGCGCGAGATCGTGTCGCTTTCTAACCAATTCCCAACGATCGGCATGATCTACCGCATCGCCGTACTGAAAGCTTCACGGATTATTGCACTGGCCACAGACCAGGGCGTTCTCTGGGCGAGAATTCCAGCACTGCTATCGGGGCCCGGAGACGGCTACGTTTGGCGCAAAGCAAAGACGCCGGGCATCCCGGACGGCGGGTATTACAGTATCGCGCCTGGACCGGTGCAACGCGGGCAAGCGAACAGGGACCGCCCGCTGCAGAGTGTCATTGTCAGCGGTCTGGCTGGGGGCGTCGCCGACTTTGATCGATTCACCGGCCCGCATGGCTTGTTTTTCGGCGAGTGGGAAGATCCGCTGACTCTTGTGCTGCGCCCCGCGGCTGTTATCAACCAGGGAGCCGATGCTAGACTGATCCAGGCGGTCTTTGGACTGGTTCCCGTTGCTTCCTGTGACGCAGACCTCCCCCGCGCCTATGCCGTGGCGGCCTTTGACCCCTCCGCCGGCGATCGTGTATTGGGGGTGCTGCGCACCGACGACGGCGGGCGCAGCTGGAATGTCCTCGATAGCCGTGTCGAGGATCTATCCTCTCATTACTCGTTGCAAGATTCCGGGCAGAAGCAGACTAATTACAACACCTGCTTGGCTGTCTCGCCTCGGGATCCGGACCTTGTCATGATCGGCTACAACAGCCCGCTGATCTCATTCAATGCCGGACTAACCTGGTGGCTGCCCGGCTTTTCCCGAAACAAGAAGGATGACGGCACATTCGAGGTGTTGCCCTACAACTTGCATGTGCACGAAGACCAACACGGAATGCGCTTTTTCAACGGCCCGCAGGTGCTGAACGGGCACTTTGCCCGAGACGCCCGGCTGGCGCACGCGGCCAGCGATGGCGGCTTGATCGAAATCGAGTGGGGCTATGGGGCTTGGGTGATTGCAACCGATATCCGCAGCAACGGCAACAACCCGGACCTGCTCGCTGTCGTTCTGGAAGGCAACAACCTGGAAGTCTATGTACGCAAGAGCGCTGATATGGCCAAAGGCTGGCTCGATTTTGGCGCCATTACAACGCGGGCCACAGGTCCCGGCTGCATTATTCAAAGTAATTTCCAGTCAGTTGATGATACCAACAATTATGAGGTGGTCGTCCTAGAGGGCAGCGACCTCGTGCATTACTGGGGGTACCTGCAAGACGGGAAGCTGGTTTGGAACCGGGCAGGAGTGATCACTAGCAGCGCCACCGGACCTGGATGCATCATTCAGAGCAGCTTCGGCGCAGGAGACGGTGACGACGACGATCACGGAAACTTTGAGGTAGTGGTGCTTGAGGGCACCGAGCTGGCGCATTACTCAAAGGACAACTCGGATGTGAACAATGCATGGGGCAAGGCTGGAGTCATTACGACCCGCGCGGTTGCGCCGGGCTGCATCATCCAGGCCGATTTCCCGTTCGACCAGGACGAGCCCAACTTTGAGGTCGTGGTGCTGGAGGACCGGGGTCTGGTCCACTATTACCGCGACAACTCAGGCTCTCCGTGGCCGTGGAAAGGAGGCTGGGTGATTGATGCGGATGCTACCGGGCCTGCAAGCTTCTTCCAGAGCGATTACCGGGCAAGCGACGACGATCACGGTAATTTTGAGCTGATCGTCCCCGAAGGGCACGAACTGGTGGCCTGGTACAAGGACAATTCGGGGGGCCTGGGCTGGGTGCGCATCGGTCCGGTCACCCATGCCGGCCATACAGCGACTGGCCCCGGATGCTTTTTTCAATCCAACTACGGCGGCGGTTCGTCAGGCAATTTCGAACTGCTTGCATGCGAGGACGGCGAGATCGTCCATGCCTGGCGGAACAACGCCCGCGACGATAAACCATGGCTGCGCGGTCAGACGGTCACGCGCAAGGCCTATACCTTCCGTTCGGAGTTCAACCGCTTCCTGGCCACCTTGGAGAATGAGAAACAGGCGGCCGTTGTCCCAAACTCGGAAGGATACGGGACAATGGGCGTATGCTCGGCGGTCTCTGGCTTGGTCGCGGGCGGACTGCAGGACAACGGCGTGGTCTATGGCCATGCAGACGCGGTAGGCAGTTTTTCCGGAACTCCGTGGAACAACTCAGAGGGCGGCGACGGGTTCGGCTCCGCTTTCCTGCCCGGGCGCACGCCGGACGGCCGGACGCTTTCAACCGGCACCTCGTTCATTTGTTTTAACAACGATGGCTCGGTTGGTGTCCGCGCCTTTTTCTGGCGCGTGGGCAAGATGAACCCCCATAAGCTCCAATCCGTTAAAGGCAATGAGAACGTCATACCGCTTGGCACTCTGAACCCTAATCTGGCTCCACCGCCGCCGCGGGAGGGCGGCTTGGTCTCGCCCCGTATGGAGCCGGTACTTGCGCCGCGCTTCGATCAGAACGGGTTGCTGTGCGTGGTCGGAGCCAGCGGTGCCGACGTCTACGGGTTATTCGTCCAGGGCGTGGAAGCTCGGTTTCCACAAGACGAAGAGCCAAGGCTGCCTATGCGTTGGGACTTTCTGGGCCGCATCCCAGCTTGGGATAGCGCGATCACTTCAATCACGGTTACCGCTCTGAGCTCCGCTAGTGGCTCCCGGGTCTTTGTCGCCGCCGACGCGACTTTTCCAGATCATGTCGAGACTCGTATCTTCAGCCTGGACAACCCGTCTGGGATTTTCACGGACCTACCGCTTTCCAAGAAGATCTTCAACATCACCGTGAACGCCATGGTAGCCCTTGGCGATCGAGAGGTTTTCGGCGTCACGGCCGGAGGAAGCGTGATCCACTGGCCTGTCCGTTCAATCACCAGTGCTGATACCTGGGAACTACTGCCTGGCGGTTCCTGGACGGCTCCGCTCACGACGATCACCGCCGACCCGACTACAACGTCGCCCACTTTATTTGTCGGGGCAACGGGTGACGTGCATGTCAGCGTGGATCACGGGAAGACGTGGCAGCCGACACGTCTAGGCCTGCCAAAAACCTTTCAGGTCTCTGATTTGCGCTGGGTAGACGACGGCGCCGGTAAGCGGCTTTACCTGAGCACGTACGGTCGCTCGACTTGGGTCGCGGAAAAACCCGAATCAGGTTGGGGATAAATATAGCTTATGGGTTCTTCGCCATGAGGTCTATCACCTGTCCTCGGCAACCGTCTTTTTGTCATTGGCCAAGTTGCCGTGCCGGGTCGACGACTGACCAGCCATGAGCCCTATCGATCGGGCGCCTAGCACGCTGAAAGCCGTCATTTCGATGCCTCGAGTTCGAGCGGCCGTTCTGGGTCCGAGGACGGTCCGTCCAACAGGTGGTGTTCGGCTCCGTCATGAAAGCTGGCCGGGGGACCGGGTTCGGCCACAAGCCGTCATTCGCCCGCACCGTCGATCGGACATTCATACGTCGTTTCCACCCAGAAAGCGGCCATTCGCTTCACGCGGAACGACGCCTGGCGACTCAGGCCGTGAGGTGCCCGCCGGACAGGCGACGTTAGCCAGGACGACACGGTTGATACCGAGGAGGTAATCCGCTCGCGCGGCTCGCCTTCAAAAAACTGTCCATTGGGCTTGGCGAATACAGGAATTGGCACCTTTGCGCGCTAACCCCGATCCTCCCGGAATTCCTGGCTGCCTGATGGTAGACCCATGCCTGCGTCTTATCATTTCTATGGGACCAAGGTCGCATAGCTTCGCGAGAAAAATGGGAACAGACTGCTACTACAGCCGTAGCCTGCCTGCGCCCCGCCCTGATGCAACCTGGACCGCTGTCGAGGTCCGTTCATACCGGCGAGAAGCGATAGCAAGCCCCCCGCCCACCGTGCCTTACGGCCGTGTCGTGCCAGACCCGCGATCCCTGCCCGATTTATCGTGGCTTTTGACAACTGGAGCGAGAAATGAAGGTCATCAACACACTCAAGGTTTGCTAGCGGCGCACTAATCGCGTTCGCATCGATCAATGCGTGGCCCCAGACCAGCGAATCAGCCGCTACATCGACAGCCCCGGCAGCCGAGGGAAGTGCTAAAGCCACCAGACAGGCGAATCGCGCACTAAGCAAAAAAGTGCTTCGCGCCCTCTCGAAGGGCGGTGTCGCCACTTCCAGAATCAACGTCATTGCAAAAGGCGGCGCGGTGACCCTTGCGGGATCCGTTACTGACGCCAGTCATATCGACAAGGCGGCCGAAATTGCAAAGACTGTGCCCGGCGTGACATCCGTGAAAAATGCGCTGACATTTAAAGAAGTGGGACAGTAACACTCCGCCCTTGGCGCACCGGCAGCAGGCAACCTGTAGTATTTACAGATCGAGTTGAACACGGACGGCCACTAGCTCCGGACTAATGACCGAGGGGCGAGACGGAGCATTCGACTTCCTTGGAAGCGGACGTACTCCAGGTCCCAGACTCGTGGTCCTTGAAGCGACTGCTTGGGCCGATGACCTGCTTGATCTATCGCCGCCAGCTTACTAAGCTGCTTCGACAACGGGGGGAGCACATGGAGAAATCATCCTGGCAGCAGGTCCATGCCGCCGCCCGCGAGAGCCGGATCGCGTGCAGTAGCGAGCACATCGCCTGGCTCTGTCAACTTGTCGGGCGTAGACTACCTGAGCAGCTAAAGCATAGTTATCCTTATCAGATAACGCACTCGACTGCGGCAGTAACAGTCCATCCATGCCATGTGGCGAAGCGTTCCTGGAGTACGGCACGATGACATGCCGCGTTCATCTGATGTCTGGGCAACGCGAAGTGCTGCCGGATTGGGCCGAAGCATGAGAGGAACGCCTGCGTGCGACGCGCATCGCGAAAGCCGCACATCTGTCGTTCGCGCCTGCGGGTCGGCTGGTGGCTGTTCTCAGCACGGTTATTTACGCGTGCAGCCGCTTTGACGAAGACGTGCTTAATATGAGCGAGCTCGGGAATGTCGGCCTTTGCTGCGGGATAGCTGCGCAGCTGGTCGGTAACGATCTTGCGCGGCAGCGGGTTTGAACGCAGCACCCGCCGGAAGAAGCGCTTTGCCGCAGCCTTGTCGCGCCGCTTTTGCACCAGCACGTCGAGTTCGACACCATGCTCGTCGACCGCTCGCCACAAAAGATACGGCTCGCCGCGCAGTGTGACGAACATTTCGTCCAGATGCCATGTACTGCCCGGCTTGCGCCGCGCCGCTTTGGCACAACAGGCGAATCGAGCGCCGAACTTGTCACACCAGCAACGGACCGTTTCGTATGTGACCACGACACCACGCTCGAGCAACAATTCCTCGATGTCGCGAAGGCTCAGGTTGAACCGGAAATACCACCGAACCGCGCAACTGATGACGACTGCAGGGAAGCGGTGACCGTGATAAAGCGATTTCGTTTTCTTCATCACTTCATTCTACCGCCGCCTCCCCATCAACCTGACAGAGCCCACGCCAGTTCGCCATGCGCTGGACGTGCATCGACTCCTGATGATAGGCCCGGTTGTTGTGCATGACCGTCAGCAACGGCAGCTTGTGGTGTGCCGCCGTCCAGAGCACCCCGGGCAATACCAAGAGGTCACCATCAGTCTGGATGTTGACGGGCAGGCGTCCCGCATCCCGGTGCGCGATGGCCGCTCCGACAGCCGCAGGCGCGCCATAGCCTCGCCGTACGCGCCTTCGGCACCGTTGTACTGATACGACTTCGTAAAGTCCCAGAGCCGCTGCGGCCAATTGCTGATAAACAGAGAAGACGAGACCAGCGCCCAATCCTCGTTTTTGATTACCTGCCAGACTTCCTGTGAAAGACGCGCCGTACTCACCGGACTCGCGTCCCACGCCCGCATTGCGTCGTTTCGCGCAGCCTCTCGCATTGCCGCGAAAGACTGACGAAGCATGGGGCCTCGTTCTTCGATAGCACTGCGTTGAGCGGAGGTGAGCGTAATGCCAATCGACCGGATTAGCGGGCTCAGGGATGCTTCACCGTCTCCACCGATCGCAAGTGTCGGAGCGAAGTAGCGCTCCGCATCCTGCGTGTTCGATTTACTGTAAAGGTACGAAGTCGAGATGCTGATAACCTTGACGTCCGGTTTCGTGAACTTTTTCGATGGACGGCCAATGATGTCCGGTACGGTTCCCGTCAGCCCCCAGACATCGCCGACTTCGAGCGCGAGAATCACATCCGCCTGCGCAACGAGCTCACTTTTGAGCCACGTCTGGTTGAGGTAATGGTTCGTGGGGAAATTCATGCGACCAAGGAGATCGATGACCGGGGCATTGAGAGACTCCGCAAGCTTTACGAGCGCCTCCATGCCCGCCTGGGACCTAATTGCCCGGTCCGCGACGATCAACGGATTTTTTGCAGCACACAGCACGCGGGCAGCCGCGTCCAGGGTGTCCTGGCCACCGACCGGATAGGCAACCGGTCGGATGCAAGGTACAACGATTTTTTCGCGATTCTCGATCGGACGTTCCTGAAGTTCAGCGTCTGCGACAATTAGCACAGGTTCCATCGGGGGTGTGACTGATAGCGTATAGGCGCGGGCAAACGACTCCGCATAGTGCTGCAGCGACACCGGCGAGTCGTCGTATTTCGTGTAGTCCCGCACGAGTGCGCCGAGGTCCAGCGCCGTGTGATACCACTCCACGCCGGGGCGGCGCTTGGTGGCATCGGCGATATTGCCCGCAATCACGATCATGGGCACTCTGTCACACCACGCGTTATAGATCGCCATTGATGCGTGCTGAAGCCCCACGGTACTGTGAACAAGGCATGCCATGGGTTTGCCCGCAACCTTTGCGTAGCCGTGCGCTATCGCCGCCGAAGCTTCTTCATGCGTGCACACGATAAGGCCCGGATTTCTGTTGCCACCGTAGTTGACGATCGACTCGTGAATACCCCTGAACGTCGAACCAGGCATCGCGGCCACGTATTCAATACCGGCAACCCTCAGCATATCCACCATGAAATCTGAACCGGGGTTGCCCACGTGAGCCACATCAGCTGCTGGTTGCTCGGTCAATGATGGCGCGACTGTCTCGGCGGCGGCCAGACGCGACGAGGGTTTGTCTACTGCAGGTGGGCTTTGTGTCTGCGCGGCGGCTGAAGACGGTCTGACAAAGGCTGCGGCAGCCCCGGCTGTTACGGCATCTTTTAGAAAAGTTCGGCGACCTGTCATTCCTTTGTCCTGTTTGAAAATTTTCCGTTTGTGGGACGAATGGCAACATCAGTGGTTGCCGAGTGGTCTAATCGGACTGCTTCGTCAAGGTTGGCGGTCACCGACAGTGAAGGGTCCCGCTGTGAAGTGATGCCACAGCGCTGGTTGACAGATCGGACGCGCTATCTGCATATCCAGAGGCCGTACCCGCCACGTCGTCGCCATGCGACTCCTCAACGTCGCATTCTTCACCGACGACCGTGCGATTCAATCGTCGAAGCCACGCGGGCCCGGCGTCGTATTGATAGCGCTCGTGCCAATACTGCTTGACCTCGACCGGGTCGAGTTCAAATGGGAGCGGCGTACACTTCAGTCCGTGAACGGTTTCCAGCAAACGGCCAAGCCGTTGCGGGACAGTGGCGATCAGATCACTGGTCCCCAGCACGGCCGGCAGCGCGAGCAACCCGGGCAGACGAATTGCCACTTCGCGTTGAATTCCGTGGCGTTCGAGAGCCTTGTCAATAAGTGCATAGCCGCTACCCGCCACGGACACAACCAGATGTCGCGCGGCGAGAAAGTCTGCGCGCGTCGGAGCACCCGTCAGATGCGGATGCCCGTTGCGATAGGTGCAGACGAAGGTCTCCCTGAACAGACGCTGCTGATAGAAGCCGTTCTCCAGATGACTGATGCATCCGAGCGCTAGGTCGACGTCGCCGTTCTGGATCTGGCGTGGCGTGTTCTGCGTAACATGCGTAACGGTCAATTTGACGCCAGGTGCGACGCAAGCCAGTGCTTCGTAAAGCGCCGGCAGCAGGATCATTTCGCCCAAATCGGTCGTCGCGATACGGAATTCACGCGTCGAACCAATGGGATCGAATACTTCGTCGTCGTTCAACGCGTGCTCGACGAGTCGCTCCGCTTCACGCAGCCGCTCCACCAGTAACGCGGCGCGAGGCGTCGCTTCCATGCCATGGCTGGTGCGCACAAACAGTGGATCGCGAAACTGCTCGCGAAGCCGCGCAAGACTCATGCTCACGGATGACGGAGTCATGCCGAGCCGTTCCGCCGTCGCGGACACGCTTTTCGTCTCGAACAGCAGATGAAAGATGCCTGCGAGCCGGAGGTTGAAGTCGATCATCTTTTGCCCATTTCCGCTCGCAGCGGCCGGTCGGGCGATGTCTCGCCCTCGCGTGAATGTCGCTTGCCGTCGAACCATAGGAACATGACCATCAGCGCGGCAATAACGGGAGACATCGCCGCGACGATCAGGATTCGGTCCGTCGCCAACCCGGCCGTGAGCAGGCTGCCAATCACCAGCGGTGACACGAACTGACCCAGACGCGCGCTGCCCATGCCCCAACCGATACCGGTGGACCTGATAGCAGGCGCGTAGAGCAACGAGGCGATCGCGATGGCGCCCGCGCCGCCGAGCCCGATCGACAGGCCGAGGCAGGCGCCGAACATGCTGCCCGTCGACACCGTGTTGGCGCTGCCGAGCGCTGCAATGGAAGCCGCCGCAGCAATGAACGCGGGCAACAGCACACGGGTCGCACCAAAGCGGTCAATCAACCGTCCCACCGCAGCCATACCAATAAATGCCCCAATATTGAAGAAGGCAAGCACGATCGCCGTATTCGCATGACTGATGCCGTTCTTGTGCAGAAGCGTGGGTGTCCACATCACCATCACGTTGGTGGTGGCAAACGCAAAGAAAAACATGACCCACAACAGTATCGTCGCGTTTCGCAGCCTGCCTTCAACGAGCGAACGGATCGGCACGCCATCCGAGGCTTTCCCCTCGACGGTGAACCGGACACCTGTATCTATGCGTTGCCCCATGCGCGCCAGAATGCTGGCGATGCGTGCGGGATCATTGGACCGGGCTGCGAGGTATTGCACGGATTCCGGCAGCAGCACGATCAGCAACAACGCAACCGCCAGCGGCAGTACGCCACCGATCATAAAGATCGCTCGCCATCCGAGATGCGTGAGCACATAGGCGTTCGAAAAGCTGCCAAACGCCGCGCCGAGTGGATAAGCCGACCAGATAATCGTCGCGATTGTGCCGCGCTGTTTGCGCGGCGAGTAGTCGGATGTCATCGTCAGAAAGCACGGCGTGGCGCCGCCCAGTCCGACACCCGCGAAGAACCGGATCGCGATCAGCGCAGACAACGTGGGCGCGGCCAGCGTGGCAAGCGTAAAGACTGCGAAGGTGAGCACGGCGACTACCAGCATCGTCTTGCGCCCGAAGCGGTCCGCCAGAGGGCCGAAGGCCAGCGCGCCAAGCGCTGCACCCAGCTGCGATGCCGCGAACACGGCCCCAAAGCTGCCCACCTTGAACGCCAGTGCGTTGGCAATGAATGGCGCGGCTACGCCGATCGATTGTGTATCCGCGCCATCGAGCAGATTCACCAGCGCGCATAACGCCACAACCGTGATCTGCAGCCGCGTTAGCGGCGTGTCATCGATGAGCCGAGATACGTTGACAACCCCCTCCCTTGTCTCCACGTCTTTCCCTTTCCGGCAAGCGCCGACTCGGTGCGGCCTCAGCTCGAAAATACGAGCATGCAACCACTTGATCAAGATTGATATTTCAAATCAATATAACTGCCGTGGCTCACCCGATGCCGGCTGTGCTGTTAGAAGCGATGACGGATACCCGCCATGACATTCACCTGCTCCTTGGTCGTGGACGGTGCATTAAGCCAGGTGACCGCCACCGCCCGCGCACCAGATGCCCAGACTGCATCGCTGAACATATAGACGTCGGTTCGTTTGGATAGTGAGTAAACCGCGCTAACGCCGCCCGTGTGCCAATGCATTGAGCCATTGGACGGCACATTGCCGTAGTTGCCACTGGTGAAGATGTAGCCGGCTCCGAGCAGGATGCTCGGGGTAAGCTGATAGGTGAACGACGTGTCGTAATTGTCGAGATGCAGGGAGGTCTGGTCCAGATAGCGATAGCGGACATCGCTGAACACAACATTCCATGTCAACGGGCCGAATGGCACGGCCCCACCCGCGCCAAATGCGCGCTGACGGTCCACGCCGACGCTTGTGCTCAACGGACTGTTGTGAAACAGGATGAACGGCGCGCCGCTGTAGTCGTCGGTGACAGCGCCGGTTGGAATGGCATTCCCCGGGGTTCTGTCGCGCTAACGCGGTGAAGTAGAATTGGCCGAACCACAAAGCATGGTGAGCACGATGTCAAAGACGAAGACGCCACGCAAGACGCTACCAGCCGGCATTGGCAAGGTACTGAAGCGAATGCACTATCCGCTGGATGTAATTCTGCTGTGCGTGCGCTGGTATGTGGCGTACTCGCTGAGCCTGCGCAACCTCGAGGAAATGATGGCCGAACGGGGAATCGAAGTGGATCATTCGAGCGTGCACCGCTGGGTCATCAAGCTGCTGCCGGTGTTTGAAAAGGCATTCCGCAATCGCAAACGGCCTGTCGGCAAGAGCTGGCGCGTCGATGAAACCTACGTCAAGGTCAAAGGCCAGTGGAAATACTTGTACCGTGCCGTCGACAAGGCGGGCAACACGGTGGATTTCCTGCTGCGCGCCCGGCGTGACAAGGCCGCTGCTCGCCAATACTTCGAGAAGGCGATTGACCAGAACGGCGAGCCCGAGACAATTACGGTGGACAAGAGCGGCGCGAATCTGGCTGCGCTTGAGGCGCTCAATGCCGAGCGTTCAGCGCCAATCAAGGTCCGGCAAAACAAATACCTGAACAACGTTGTCGAGCAGGACCACCGCGCCGTCAAACGCATCATCAAACCGATGATGGGGTTCAAGGATTTCCGGTGTGCGCGCATCATCCTGTCCGGCATCGAGATCGCGCACATGATCCGCAAGGGACAGATGTGTGACGATGGCGTTGCATCGACTGTTGCCGAGCAATTCTATTCTCTCGCAATGTAGGCAGTCCTATTCAACATCGGTACTTGCTCACCCTATTCTCCTTAACGCGACACAACCGTCTTGACGACCTGTCGAGAAAATTCGAGCGCGTCGAGATCGCTGCCGTGAACCAGTGCGCTGGGAACTCGCGTGGGTTTTTCAGGCCCCGTGTCGCGGGAGGTGAATGGGCCAACGGCGCAATGGGCAACGCGATATGGACAGGGGTGCGTCTCAGGGACATTCTCGACCGCGCCGGCGTAAAGCCAGGCGCCGTGCAGGTACGCTTCAACGGCCTTGACACGGGCGTCATTGCCGACACGCCCGATTTTGTCAAGACGCTCAGCGTGGATCACGCGCGTGATGGCGAAGTCATGGTCGCCTTTGCCATGAACGGCAAGCCCCTTCCGCTTTTGAATGGCTACCCGCTTCGCCTCGTCGTACCCGGATGGTACTCCACGTACTGGATGAAGATGCTCGCGGATATCGAGGTCATTGACACCCCGGATACCAACTTCTGGATGGCCAAGGCCTACCAGATACCGGATACACCTCACGCAGACGTATCGCCAGGACAGGCGAACGTAAAGACGATTCCGATCGGCGCGATGGTACCGAGGTCATTCTTCACGAACCTCGGTGATGGCGCCGTGCTCGACCTGAGCCGGACGCAGATAGTGCGCGGGATCGCGTTTGGGGGCGATGCCGGTGTGCGCGAGGTTCTTTTTTCGCACGATAACGGGACGACGTGGACGCCTGCGCGACTCGGGCGTGACTTCGGCAAGTACAGCTTCCGCCGATGGGAATCGCAGTTCTCACCCCGACAAGGCGGCCAGTACGTACTGAAGGTGAAGGCTACCAACACAGAAGGCATTGCCCAGCCGGACACGCCAAACTGGAACCCCGGCGGCTACATGCGTAATGCAGTCGAACAGCTTGATGTGTTTGCTGCTTGAGGAGATGGTATGAAGGCTCAGATGGCCGTTCTCTCCATGGCGACTTTCACTTGCCTCGCCGTGTCAGAGACAACGGGGGCCGCCCCGCCCCCGACTGCCCCCGATCGGCAAACGGTCGAAGTGTCGCTGCCTACCGGTCGGACTACGTTTCCGCCCGCCCCGGGCTCTGAACTGGCCAACGCCCACTGCGTAATTTGCCACTCTCCCGGAATGGTATTGCGACAACCGCCCTTGTCGTTCGGAGAGTGGAAGGCTGAGGTCGACAAGATGCGGGTGGTCTACGCAGCGCCGCTTCCTGCCGACAAGATCGAGGAGATAGCGCGGTACCTGTCAGCGATCAACGGGAAGCCGTAGCTGACTTCACACACCGTCGCCGCCGTATCAAGCCCACGGGCGCCTGGGTTTATAGTCCTATCACGCCGCCGAACACTCCGCTTGCGCCACCTGATGACACGCACGCAAAGGCGGTCGGGAGCCATCCGCCTGCCCCGCTCGCAGGCTTCGTCGACAAACAGTCCGGAGAACGTGCCCAACACCCCGCAGCGTGCGACGGAACCCGTCCCTGCCACCGTTAATGATAAGGGGCTCACCGCCGGTATGAGAGTGCAACTCTCATGGAACCGCTCGTCTTCGTGATAAACGCCTTCCGGTTGACGATGATCAATCCACGAGAAGGTCTATTCGAGGAGAGTTCCTGAAGCGGACGCTCAAGGCTCAGAGGTGCCCGTTACGCGCACGTTCAAAAGGTGGCCGTACTGAACGACGGGCATTGGAATGCTCGCTGCGGTGGACTCGAGTGCGCACCGGCGGTCGGTCAAGAAATCGCAGCGGCCAGTGGCAAGACGCCGACGTCTATGCTGAGGTTTATCCGGAAGACAAATTCCGGCTGTCCAGGACGTTTCAGGATCGCGGGCACGTGGTCGCCATGTGCGGAGACGGGCTCAACGATGCGCCCGCGCTTCGTCAGGCGCAGGCAGGAATCGCAGTGGCGACAGCGACCGATGTCGCGAGAGCGGCCGCTGCGGTTGTCCTGGCGAAGCCTGGTTTTAATGGAATCGTCACGACGATTATCGAAGCGCGATGCGCGTTAGAGCGACTTACAACCTATGTACTGAATGCACTCGCCAAAAAATTCCATCTGGTGCTGTTCCTCGCCGCCGGGCGTTGTGATGACCGGCCACGCTATCCTGACGCCACTGCTCATGGCATTGCTGCTCGTGACGGGGGACTTCATTACTATGGCCTTGACAGTCGACCGAGTGACGCCCTCCTCATCTCCAGCGGCATGGGATACGCGATACGTGACACGGCTCGCAGCGCTATATGACGTCTGCCAGCTGACGTTGGGTACTGGTGTGATCGCTGTAGCGTTTTATGGTCTCCATTTCACCTTGGACTCGCTGCGTACCCTCGCCTTCGTCACACTGGTATTCGGCAGCCAGGCGATCGTCTATGTGGCGCGCGAGCGGCATGGCGTTTTGCATTCACGTCCGGGTGCATGGCTCGTCGCGTCCTCTCTAATCGACATCGCACTTACGATTGGCTTGGCCACCAGCGGTGTAATGATGGCGCCGCTGCGGCCGTTGGCCATTTCGGCGTTGCTTGTTGCTACGCTCTTTTTTGCTGGTGTGCTGGAGACGGCCAAAGCCGCCATCCTTGCCTTGCTTCGGAGGAAGGGTCACACGCCCTTGAACGCCTATGTTCAGACGCATCATGGTTGGAATTGACGGCAGTCAGATCGCTGTTTCGGCACTCGCCGAGGCGATCCGTCTTGCTGCGATGGACGGGGCTGCCATTCACGCGGTCAGCGTGGTCGAAAGCGCGCCGGACATCGTTTGGCCCGGCCCCGGGTTCAATGACCCTGCAGCGCACAACCGAACGACGCGAGCAACCGCGAATGCGGCGCTTGCCAGGGCACATGATCTTTTCATCCTGACGAATCTTGCCGGGGAAACATCACTGCTGGATGCCGACGATACCGGGATTGCTTCCCAGTTGCAGCGTCAGTCCGAAGCATGGGGCGCAGATCTGATGGTGCTTGGCACACATGGCCGCAGTGGTGTCGAGCGCATCCTGGTCGGCAGTACCGCCGAATCGTTTTTGCGCAGCGCCGACATTCCGGTGCTCATTGTGCCGCTGCGGAACCATGCAGAAAGCTCAAGAGAGATTGGTGCGGTCGTCTCACCGCCAGCGGTCTGAGCCGGACGGTACGCGGATTGCTTAAGTATTCAATCGGTCCCGGTCGGGAGGATAGGCATGAAGATCGACTCAGATGCATTTCGCATCCACGAAGGTGCGGCAGTTGACCTGGGCAAGTGGCCATCGCGTGTGGCACCCGCATACGGATCGAAAGAGCACTATCACGCCATGCTGGCGGACCACATCAAACAGTTGCGCGCATTGCAAAGCGTCCAGTATGCCGATAACCGCTACGCGATACTGTTCATACTTCAGGCAATGGATGCGGCAGGAAAAGACGGGGTGATCAAGCACGTCATGTCGGGCGTCAACCCGCAGGGTTGCAAGGTTTTCAGTTTCAAACATCCGAGCGCGACTGAGCTTCAACATGATTTTCTTTGGCGTACTACGCGCGACCTCCCTGAGCGTGGACAAATCGGGATTTTCAACAGGTCATACTACGAAGAGGTCTTGATCCTGCGTGTCCATCCGGAGATACTTCGCGCAGAGGGTTTATCTGGCTCTCCAGGCGCGGAGGCGGCCCTCTGGCAGGGCCGTTATCGCTCCATCAATGATCTTGAGAGTCATCTTCATCGCAACGACACGCGGATCGTCAAGTTCTTTCTGCACCTTTCAAGGGAAGAGCAGAGAAAGCGCTTCCTCGCGCGTATCGACGAACCCGACAAGAACTGGAAATTCAGTACCGCCGATGTCGAAGAACGCAAGTTCTGGTCGGAGTATATGAAAGCCTATGAGCAGTGTCTCAGTGCGACCAGCACAAAAAACGCCCCGTGGTATGTCGTGCCTGCCGATGACAAGGAAAACGCTCGGCTAATAGTTTCCCAGATCATTCTCAACATGCTGGAGAAATTGAATCTTCGGTATCCCGAAGCCACGACTCAGCGCCGCAATGAATTGGCCCAGATTCGTGCGGGGCTCGACCGGGAGCAGTCATAGACAGATGGTATGAACGCCACCCTCCCGTCGCGGTCGTTTCGGCTCTGAACACTGAAGTGCCTTTGGAGGTACTGGGTCCCTCCAGAACGCAACGGCATCAATGTGCCAAATCTATGGTCCACCCCGTTTTTGCAACTATGATCTTCGATGGCGAGTTGGCTTGCTTAAATCTATTCGGCGTCATTGTGGGGATCGCTCCCCGCGCCACGATGAGATTCGCGCCTGACGATCCTTAACAGTGGATCGGCTTCGAAAAGCCTCTTTGGCACTCAGGTTCTTCGGCAGGCCGCTGCGCCGTTCACGTCATCAATTTTCAGTCGTCGCAAAACCAGTTGGGTGATTGTGTTAAGTAAAGATGAAGCTGTGTTCGTTCAGATCGGGTGAGTTGCGTAGCTGGCGTCGAATGTGGTTCGGCGCGCAACAATCGCCCAGGCCGTTCGGGCCAGCTTGTTGGCGAGCGCACACGCCACCACGTTTGAATGTCGTTGAGCGAGCATTGCGCGGACCCAGTCTGCCAGGCGACCGGTTCGTTTCTCCAACCCTCGCATGTAGGCTCGGGCGCACAGGACGAGCAGACGCCTGACATTTTTGTCGCCGCGCCGGCTGATCCCAAGAAGATTGGTCTTGCCGCCCGTACTGAATTGCCGGGGCACGAGCCCAACCGATGCCGCAAAATCGCGACTGCATCGGTACTGCCTTGCGTCGCCCATCTTTGCGGCCAACGCGCTTGCGGTGACCGGGCCGACTCCCGGGATGCTCATCAGGCGCTGTCCGACCTCGTCGTCGGCGAGCTGACGTGCAAGCTCCTGGTCAATCTCACCGATCTGTTCTTCAAGGTACTTGAAGTGCTGATGGAGGCGTTCGAGGATCGCAACCAGTCTTGGCGGCAGTTCATGCATAGCGAGCACAGACGGCAGACGTGTGACGGCAGTGTTGCCTACCGGCAGACTGATGCCGAACTCGAGAAGAAAGCCATGCATCTGGTTGACGGTTCTGGTCCGCTCGCGCACCATCGATTCACGTACACGGTGCAGCACCGAAAGCGTCTGTTGCGACTCAGTCTTCGGAATTACGAATCTCATCGCCGGGCGCGACGCAGCTTCGCAGATCGCCTCTGCATCGACGAAATCATTCTTGTTCGATTTGACGAATGGCCTGACGAACTGCGGCGAGATCAGGCGCACCGTGTGCCCGAACTCGGCCAGCTTCCGCGCCATATGATGCGAACCGGCGCAGGCCTCCATGACGACGGTACAGGCATGGAAAGTCGCGAAGAATTCGATCAGTTGTTTGCGGCTCATCTTTTTACGAAACAAAGCCTTGCCTTTCGCATCTTGCCCATGCAGGTGAAAGCTGTGTTTGCCAAGATCGATACCAACGAGCGTAACGTCGTCCATGGTGGCCTCCAGTTCGGTATGAACACTGCCAGCCTAACCTGTCCAGCGAGGTGGGGTGGACCATCCCATTAGTGGAAGTTGTCGCGACCACTTGAGGGAACGGAGGGACCATCATGAATGCTACGACGTTCGGGCTCGATATTGCAAAGCGCACGTTCCAGATGTATTGGATCGAAGCGGAAACCGGAGAGGTTGTGAACCGGCGATTCACGAAGCAACAGCTTATAGAATTCCTTGGCCAGCGAGCGGCCAGTCGGGTGGCCTTGGAAGCCTGCGGGAGTGCGCACTGGTGGGCGCGCAAGATTGCGGCGCTAGGTCATCAAGTCGTATTGCTGCATGCACGGTTCATTCGCCCGTTCGTCCAGAATAACAAGACCGACGCAACAGATGCTCGTGCAATCTGGACGGCAGCGCAGCAACCCGGCATGCGGTCCGTAGCACCGAAGACCGCAGATCAGCAGGCCATGCTCGGATTGCATCGCATCCGTTCACTGCTGGTCAAGTCACGTACCATGCAGGTCAACCAGTTGCGCGGCCTGCTGTATGAATTTGGCGTAACGCTGAGAGCGGGACGTCTCGCGGGCTTGGCCGAGGTCCGCGAGCGACTGGGTGAAATTGAGCAGATCGTTCCGGGCACATTGTTCTGTGCGCTGCGCGACCAGCTTCAGTTCATTGAACGCATCGAAGCCGAGATCCGCAAGCTCGAGCGGCAGATCGTTGTCTGGCAGCGGCAAGAGGCAGCATGTCGACGGCTTTCGACGATCCCGGGTATTGGGCCATTGACGGCGACAGCCCTGGTCGCGACGATCGGCGATCCCGCCGCGTTCAAATCGGGACGAGAACTTGCCGCATACCTCGGCCTGGTGCCCAGGCAAAGCGGTACCGGCGGAAAGGTGCGATTGGGCGGCATAAGCAAGCGCGGCGACAGCTATATTCGGATGCTGCTGATCCACGGTGCACGTGCGGTCCTCTTCAAAAGCAGGAGCAAGGAGGCCTGGTGCGAGCAACTGTCGCGACGTCGACCTGCGAACGTGGTTGCAGTCGCACTGGCAAGCAAGATGGCGCGGACAGCGTGGTCGCTGCTGGCGAACAACCGCACGTATCAAAAAGACTACGCACTACAAAAGACAGCCTGAAAAATTTCCGCATCGCGCGAGCCATGCAGAAAGGTTGCGAAGGTTGGTAATGATGTGATGGCGAGACAGGTTGGTCCGCAAGAACGCAAACCTGATTGACGCTGAGCGCTTCGAGCGCGCTAGATAGCAGAGGTCGTTCTTGGCGAATTCCATCAGGGCACGCAGGCTCGGCCTGCAGATGCCGGATATAAGCCTGCAACCAAATCCCTGTCGAACGTCGCAGCGTTATTACCTTGCAAGCCGGGCGGCGTTCATATAAGCGCCAAGAAGTCGCGCTCAGGCGAAAGTCGGAAGACACGTTTAGGTTCTTCCTCTTCGCGAACGCCATTTGGAGCCTATGAGGCGCTCAATGATGAAAGCTGAGTGACATTATGGGACTAAATCTGCCCACCTAGATCTGTGCTTGAAAAGCAACTCTTTGATTCGGCATTTCTGAAATCAGTTCGCAACGCGGCGCGTAGTCCGGGTGACGTTTCGGCAAACGCATTCTGCGTATCTTAATGTCGCCTTCAGGTTTAAATGACGCATAACGCGTACACTTCGGCCCTGTTGAAGGACTATCCACGCCCCCTATACAAAGGACTTACCCCTACAATTGCTTCGAAGTAACTGTATCCCTCGAACCCGTATGGTTATCCTCCCGCCGCGCCGTTCCATCGCCACTGGATGGCTATGTCGCGATCGTATCGATCGGAGTAAAGGGCTTGCCTGCTGCGCTGTTGTCTCCTATTCGCCTGATGAATGACAATTAGAAACCGTTTGGAACAGAAGCGGCAGCACTCATGGCAGGGTTTAGCGCGGGGCAACGAGTGATCGACGACACGCTCATGTCCGGGTGATCGCCTCTACTCATTGTGTGGGGCGGTCGCTGCGTTCAGTCAGGTTCTCCTTCAACTCGACGCTCATCGGCATCTTGGGATTCACGCCGCGCGGTGGGATCGGCGATTCGAACCACTTTGCGTAGAGACGCGCGAATTCGCCGCTCTTCATCAGCCTTGCGAGCGTACCATCGACGAGCTGCTTGAACGTCGGATCATCTTTTCGGACCATGCACGCATACGGTTCAATCTGCGCCGTCTTACCGACGACCTACCACGTATGCGGATCGCTCGCGTTCGCACGCAGCCCTTAGAGCAGAACGTCGTCGACTGCCAGCGCTGTTGCCCTGTCGCCGGCGCCGTTGCCTTGGAACGGGGTTTCGCCATTGACGCAACTGAAGCGTCGAGCAAAATTGAAGGCTGTACCTTTGAACCTTGCTAGCGGCGTCCTGCCGGTTCTTCCCCGGTGCCAGAGCGGGGGCGCTACAACTGCTGCCCCTTGACCGCTGTCACCCAGCGAGAGATGGCCAGCATTCACCGCACCGGAAGGCCTACTTTATGAAATCCGAAGCACTCTTCGACGACTCTGAGAATCCGGAACACTCCCCCGCCGAGCGATCCGCTGTTGCTACCCGCAGCACGTGGGTGAGCGTCGGCGTCAACCTGTGCCTTACGCTTGCTCAGGTTATCGCCGGCATCTTTTCCGGATCTCAAGGCCTGATCGCCGATGGCGTTCACTCACTGTCCGATCTCGTCGCCGACTTCGTGGTGCTCTTCGCCAGCCATCATAGCGGGAAGGGCGCTGACGAAAAGCACCCATACGGCCACCAGCGTTTCGAGACTGGCGCGTCGTTGGCGCTGGGCGCCCTGCTTTCCGCAGTGGGCATCGGCATGCTCTGGTCCGCGGTTCGCAAGCTCGAAGATCCCGCAACCGTACAGCGCGTTCACATTGCCGCACTCTGGGTTGCCATTGGCGCATTGATTGCGAAAGAACTCTTGTTCCGTTACATGCTGGCGGCGGCGACGCGTGTGAAGTCAAGCATGCTCGTCGCCAACGCATGGCACGCCCGGTCGGACGCTGCCTCGTCACTCGTTGTGGGAGTTGGCATCGTCGGAAATCTGGCTGGTTACCCGATACTGGATCCGATCGCGGCACTGATCGTCGGATTGCTTGTCGTTAAAATGGGATGGCACTTCGGCTGGGATGCCCTGCATGATCTGATGGACCGTTCGGCCGACGAGCATGAGGTAATCGCCGTCCGCCAGACGCTGCTCGCCACGCCCGGCGTAATCGGCGTGCATGATCTTCGCACGCGAAAAATGGGCGATATGATTGTGGTCGACGTGCACATCGAGGTCGACGCTGCGATCTCCGTTGAGGCGGGACACGAAATTGCGGTCGCTGCGCGCCAGCACGTGCTGGCGCGCCATCGCGTGCTGAATGTCATGACCCATGTGGATCCGCGCAAGTTGAACGAGGTCGACGGAGCCGCTATACAACAGGGTGTGTGACAACCCGAACTACGCCCGGTGCGCTCTTCAAACAGCAAACCTCTTGATCTGCGGAGTCCGGGAACAACCGCGCTTATCGGCGGTAGTTGCCAGTCCTGCAGGTAATCCGATCACCGGCCGTCGTGCACTTCACTGCGGCGAGGCGGGAGGCTGCGTTGAATACTGCTGTTGCCACATCATGTTGTTCATCATTTCCTGTTGCATCTGCAGGTATTGGTCGGTCATATACTGACGCTGCCGCAGTTGCTCGGGACTGAGCCTGGAGTAGTACCCTCCCATATGGCCCCAGCCGCCGCTCATCATCCCCTGCCCCATCATTCCATGCCCCATCATGCCGGAGCCCCACATCCCGTGCATCGTGGTCATCGCACTTTGCATTGTCGCCCAGTGTTGCTGCAGAAGCTTCTGGCGTTCCTTCGGATCCTGCGTCTGTCGGATCTGGTTCATCTGCGCCTGCATCGTCTTCATCTGCTCCTGGAATTGAGCCAGATTCTTGTCGAATGCCGCCGTATCCGTGCTCTGGGTCTTTGACGTGCCTTGTGCGGCAGTTGCGTCCTTTGACGCCGCATGGAGCATCGGCGAACTCAACGCAATGCAGATTGCGACAGGGAACAGAAGCTTTTTCATGGAAGTCTCCGCGGTGGCGGCAAGCGGGGTTGAAGCTGTCCTTATTCAACATTACCCGCCGATCGGCGCCACCCCTTGACGCGCATCAAAGGATTGACGCGCTGCGTGCACGGTCTGCACTCCCGCAAAAAAGTGGGAGGAGGCGTGATTTCCGCCGTTATGCGCGTGCCGCTGACGGACTTCGGAAAGCTGAAGCCGGAGCCGATGCGCTGTTACAGCAAACGCATCGTGAGCAAACAGCGAGATTGAGCGTTAAGACTCCGGTAAGGAAGTTCGCCCAGGATAATCTGTATCTACCGGAGACTCTCGTGAGCAAATCGCCTCTCTCGCTGCCGGGTTTGTATGGGGCACTTCTGCTGGTCCTTGCCATGACTTCAATGTCGATAGCCAACGCTGCCACGCCATCGGATCTTCTCGGCTCTTACCGTACCCAGTCGGGCAATGCGGAAGCGGACCCGTCGCGTGGGCAACAGTTCTTCAATGCGTCACATGGCCATGAGTGGCGTTGCGCTTCGTGCCACGGCGCAGTGCCCACGCAGGCTGGCAGGCATGCTGTCACAGGCAAGTCGATTGGACCTCTAGCCCCTGCGTTCAACCCGGAGCGCTTTACGGACGCCTCCAAGACCGAGAAATGGTTCCGTCGCAATTGCAACGACGTCGTGGGACGTGAGTGCAGCGCAGCCGAGAAGGCGGATCTGCTTGCGTGGCTTTTGACGCTGAAGCCGTAGGCGCCTTTCCCCACTATCGAAGGTTCTCTCCGCCGGAGCGCTTCCTATGCTTTTTCACCTTGTGCCCCGTTCTGTCGAGGTTTGTGTCGTCGCGCTAGTGGCTGCCCTGACGGCCCCGATCGCTGCCGCCGAATCTGAAGGGACGTTTAGTCAGGTCAATGTGCTGCCCAGGTATCGGCAGGAGTGCGGAACCTGCCATCTTGCCTATCCGCCGGGCATGCTGCCTGCCGCGTCATGGCAGCGCATTCTGGACAACCTGCAGCACCATTTCGGCACTGATGCGTCACTCGACACAGACTCCGTCAGGCAGATTTCGACGTGGCTCGCCGCAAATTCGGCAGCAGACGCGGCCGCGCACGCCGCTCCGCCCGAAGATCGCATTACCCGCTCTCACTGGTTCCGGCAAGAGCATGCAGAAGTGCCTGCCGCGGTATGGAAGCGGCCCATGATCAAGAGCGCGTCAAATTGCGCGGCCTGCCATACCCGCGCCGAACAAGGGAACTTCAATGAACACTTCATCCGCATACCGCAATAGCAGCAGCGCAGGCGATACGACGCAACGTCGCATTTTGGTCTGGGATGCGCCCGTACGGCTTTTCCACTGGCTGTTCGCGGCCTGCTTTGCCGGTGCATGGCTGACCGCGGAAAGCGAGCATTGGCGGCTCGTCCATGTCGCGCTAGGCTACACGGCAGGAGGTCTCGTGATCTTTCGACTGGCATGGGGGCTTGTCGGAACGAAATACGCCCGTTTTTCGAGCTTCGTTCGCGGCCCCGCCTCCGTGTGGCGCTATCTTCTTGGGATATTGCGTGGCCATCCACAACGCCATGTCGGGCACAACCCGGCCGGCGCCGTCGTCATCGTCGCCATGCTAGCTTTGGCATGCGCATTGACCATGACGGGCTGGGCGACCTATAACGATGTCGGAGGAAACTGGCCAGGTGAAGTGCACGAGGCTTTGGCCAGCATCATGCTTGCGCTGGTCGGCGTACATGTGGCCGGCGTCGTCGTGAGCAGCTGGCTTCATCGGGAAAACCTGGTCGGCGCGATGCTGAGCGGATACAAGACAGGGCACCCCGACGAAGGCATCAGGCGCGCATGGCAAAGCGTCGCGGCGATCATGTTAGCGGGTGTGCTTGCGTTCTGGTGGTGGCAGTGGCAAGTCGCACCTGCGCCGGTAACGCCGGGTAGCGACGCGGCAACTTCGCACCAGACCTCCCGCGAAGACGCCGACTGAAGCGCTCAACGGTTAGCGACATAATGCGTATCCTGCTCGTCGAAGACGATCCGTTGCTTGGCGATGGCATTCGCGCGGGCCTTCGGCAGGCGGGCTTTCAGGTCGACTGGGTTCGCGACGGCCAGGCTGCCGAAGTGGAACTGCGTACCCGGTCCTACGCTGCGGCAGTGCTCGATCTCGGACTGCCGCTCAAGGATGGCATCGACGTGCTGTGCTCGGCGCGGCGCGCGGGCGTAACCATACCCGTACTGGTGCTGACTGCTCGCGACACGGTTCCCGATCGCGTCCGTGGACTCGACATCGGTGCCGACGACTACGTCGTCAAGCCCATTGACCTTCTGGAGCTTGCCGCTCGCCTGCGGGCGCTCGTGCGCCGCGCACACGGTCAGCCGCAGGAAAAACTGGAAGTTCAGAACATCACACTTGAACCGGCGGCACGGCTTGTCTACAGGAATGGAGAGTCCGTCACTGTCTCCACGCGCGAGTTTGACCTCCTGTACGTGCTCATGCTGAATGCGGGCCGCGTGATGTCGCGCGAACAGCTGGAACAGGCCATGTACGGCTGGGGGCAGGAAGTGGAGAGCAACGCAGTTGAAGTGCACGTCCATCGCCTGCGCGCCAAGCTCGGCAGCGATCTGATCAGAACAGTTCGCGGCGTCGGGTACGTACTGATGCGAGAGGGTTGCGCTACGTGATGATTCTGCCTCGCTCATTGCAGGGACGTCTGCTGGTGCTGGTCATCGGCGGCGTGATAGGCGTATGGCTGATTACCGCGCTTTTTATCTGGCGTGACGCCCGCAGCGAGCTCGACGAACTGCTCGACAGTCACCTCGGGCAGGCAGCAGCTCTGCTGATCGTGCAGCAGACGCAATCGATTGACGACGATGACGAGATCGATACACGGGTACCTCATCCGTATGCACCCAAGGTTGCCTTCCAGATCTTTCACGAAGGGGAGGCGGTCGTGCGCTCGGCCAATGCACCGACTGAGCCCATGATTCCCGCCGATGGCGAGTTTGGACAGGGTTTCGCAACCGTGCAGATAGACGGGAACGCGTGGCGCGTGTTTTCCGTGCGAGGTACAGGCGAGGACACACACGTCTACGTCGGTGAGCGTATCGATTCTCGCACCGCAATACTGGTAGCGGTATTGCGTGGTACGTTGTGGCCTATGGCCGCAGCCCTGCCCCTTCTCGGACTTGCCACCTGGTGGGCGGTGAGGCAAGGGGTGACACCGCTAAAGAAACTGGGCCGGAGCATTGCCAGGCGTGGCCCGGATGATCTCGCGCCAGTCGTGATGACACAAACGCCCGCCGAAATGTCCCCGGTACTCGACGCGCTCAATCAGCTCTTCGCGCGTATCCAGACGGTATGGGACGCGGAGCGCCAGTTCACTGCTGACGCTGCACACGAGTTGCGCACGCCAATCGCAGCGATCCGGACGCAGGCTCAGGTTGCGTTGGCAGAAACCGACGATGTCCTCCGTCAGCGCGCATTGCGCGCCACTATCGAAGGCTGCGACCGCGCAACGCGTCTCGTGAATCAGCTGCTGGTGCTTTCCCGGCTCGAGTCCGGGGCGACCCTCGCACTCACGAAGGTCGATCTGAGCGCGCTGGCACAACGGGTCGTCGCAGAACTGGCGCCAACGGCGATCGCGAAGCGGCAGTCGCTGGAATTTGACGGTGACAGGCCTTGCCACGTCACAGGCGACGACATGCTGCTCGCGGCCTTGGTGCGAAATCTCGTGGACAATGCCATCCGTTACAGCCCGCCTGGGGCATCCGTGCTGATCAGAACGACGACAGATGGCGCCAACGCATCCCTGTCGGTTGGAGACAGCGGTCCAGGACTCGCCGATGCGGATCGCTCGCGGCTGGGTGAGCGCTTCTTCCGGGTTCCGGGTACCAGCGAAAGCGGTAGTGGTCTTGGCTGGTCGATCGTCCAGCGGATCGTCGACCTCCACGCGGCGAAGGTCGACGTGCGTCGCTCACATCTCGGCGGACTCGAAGTCGAGGTGAGCTGGTATGCCCGCAATGATTGATCTGAATCAAGCCACCCAAACCGCAAGGCGCGACGATATCAATGAGCAGGCCAGAATCAGGGGTATCCACAGTCTGCCTAATCAACCAGGTGGGAGGTTCACATGCGCATGCGGCTCCAGCTGATCAACGCAATCTTTACGACGCTTCTTCTTGGCGTATGCGCTGTTGCTTACGCAGACGATCTTTCCCACAGTGTCACTGCACACGGTCTCACCGTTCACTACGGCGTGATTCCGTCCAGCAAGCTGCGAGATTCCGGATCGAACGCGGCGAGCAACATCACCGCTCCGAGTCCCAACCAGTACCATCTGACCGTTGCAATCTTTGAGGCGGCCACGGGCAGACGCGTGAGCGACGCCACTGTACTTGCCAGCGTCAAGGGCCCCCGGGCCCACGATACACACTTTCACACGAAGCCAGTCGAGAGGCGCCTGGATGCCGTCAAGGTGGGCAGCGCCGTCACATATGACAACGACTTCCAGATGCCGTGGAGTGGCATTTACCACGTTGATCTGATTGTTACGCAGAAGGATCAGCCGAAGCCGACGAAGATCCGGTTGAACTACGACCATCGCTTCTGAAGTTGGTATGTGTCCCCGCTATGCCGGCTTGACGGATGGCAGTCGATAAGCTTACTGGGTAAACCATGAATTCGATCGGACCCGACGACGTCAATCCGGCATTGCCACGCCGAGTACTCATTGCTGTTGATTCATCGAAAGCATCGCGCAATGCGCTCCGTTACGCGAGTCACATCCTCCCGCACGGTGGCGAAGTCCGGCTCGTGAGCGTGGCCGAGAATCCGCATACACTCTTTCCGAGCGGTCGGCATGTCGGCCACACCCTGGATTCAGTGCGCGAAGAACTGCTGAAGGATGCGGCCGCGGCGCTCGAACAGGCCCAAGCTTTACTGGCGTCATGTGACGTACGCATCGAGACGGAAGTGGTTGACCTCTCGAAGCGCGGCGGGGTCGTTGTTCAAGCGTTGGTGAATGCAGCCAATGCATGGCAAGCCGAACTGATGGTCGTAGGCGCGCGCCACCACCATGGGCTGACGCGCTGGGTTGAGGGGACCGTCTCCGAGGCGTTGTCAAAACTTCTGCACTGCCCGCTGCTTGTAGTACCCGAAGGCTATAACGTCGAGAACGAACACTTGCCGGAGCGCATCCTGTTCGCGGTCGACGGAAGTCCACATGCGGCAACCGCGCTGCGCTTTGGTGTGCGGTTTGCGGCACCCGACGCTTCTTTGCGAGCCATCTATGTGATCGATCGCGCGGTACGGCTGAGCGACTTCGTTCCCATCGACGCACTGGAGGACGCTTTCTTCGATGAAGGCAAGCATGCACTTGCGGCTGCGGAGCCGGTTCTTTCGCATGTGTCGATACGGTCGAGTACCGCACTTGTGAAGACGCGTCGTACCAGCGACGATGTGGCCCATACCATCGTTCGCGAAGCCAGCAACTGTCACGCGCAATTGATTGTGATGGGCACGCATGGCAGGCGTGGTATATCACGTTGGCTGTTTGGTAGCGTTGCGGGGCGAGTCGCGCATCTTGCGCAATCCCCACTACTGCTCGTCGGCACACAGGACGCCTGAGCCGCAGCGCACATAAACCAATTGTGATTTCAATTATCGTGGGACCAAACCGGCACTGCCGCGCCAGTGCCGTTGAACTCAGACGGAATTCCTATATTCGCGGTCAGGATGCCGGGTAATCGACCCTGATGTATTTCGCTGCCCACAACGATACCAGCGCACACATACAGGAAATCGGTCTTTACGCTCCTTCCCCGAGCGCATGGAACAGTTCCTCTTCCTGGGCGCAATGCAGGCGTACGATCGCATCGAGTCCATACAGCAGGCGCTGGATTTCGCGGATGCTATCGGGATCGGGTCCCGCGGCTGGCACTGTGTCCGTCATCTGCCGAAGTAAACGGGAGATCCGGAAGATTTCTCGGTGCATGGCGCTCATCGCCGCCATCGGGTCTTCTCCGCCGAGAAGGGCTGCAAGGCCCGGATAGACTTCCAGGTCGTCGTGCTGTTCATGCGGAACGAGCTTGTGTGCGAGCAAATCGTTCATGCTGGCCAGGGCGCCCGCCACGGATGGTCCCGGCGGCTCTGTCAACTTGTCGGGCGTAGACTACCTGAGCAGCTAAAGCATAGTTATCCTTATCAGATAACGCACTCGACTGCGGCAGTAACAGTCCATCCATGCCATGTGGCGAAGCGTTCCTGGAGTACGGCACGATGACATGCCGCGTTCATCTGATGTCTGGGCAACGCGAAGTGCTGCCGGATTGGGCCGAAGCATGAGAGGAACGCCTGCGTGCGACGCGCATCGCGAAAGCCGCACATCTGTCGTTCGCGCCTGCGGGTCGGCTGGTGGCTGTTCTCAGCACGGTTATTTACGCGTGCAGCCGCTTTGACGAAGACGTGCTTAATATGAGCGAGCTCGGGAATGTCGGCCTTTGCTGCGGGATAGCTGCGCAGCTGGTCGGTAACGATCTTGCGCGGCAGCGGGTTTGAACGCAGCACCCGCCGGAAGAAGCGCTTTGCCGCAGCCTTGTCGCGCCGCTTTTGCACCAGCACGTCGAGTTCGACACCATGCTCGTCGACCGCTCGCCACAAAAGATACGGCTCGCCGCGCAGTGTGACGAACATTTCGTCCAGATGCCATGTACTGCCCGGCTTGCGCCGCGCCGCTTTGGCACAACAGGCGAATCGAGCGCCGAACTTGTCACACCAGCAACGGACCGTTTCGTATGTGACCACGACACCACGCTCGAGCAACAATTCCTCGATGTCGCGAAGGCTCAGGTTGAACCGGAAATACCAGCGAACCGCGCAACTGATGACGACTGCAGGGAAGCGGTGACCGTGATAAAGCGATTTCGTTTTCTTCATCACTTCATTCTACCGCCGCCTCCCCATCAACCTGACAGAGCCCTGCGTGGGTTTCGGCGAGCGGCAAGGCGATGCTTGCGTACTTGCCGGCTGAGGAGGCCAGGCGGATCATAAGCGAGGGGCTGCAGAGTTCGAAGAGTTCAGGCGGGTCTCGGGCCTTGAATATTCTTCTCAAAGAGCTGGAACTTACGAGACAGCGCGGGTACAGCGTTGATGATCAAGGTATTCGGGAAGGCGTCTATGCGTTCGGGGCTCCGGTGTTCGACGCCACTGGCGCCGCGGTAGCAGCGGTTTCGGTCTGTGTGAGCACGACATCCCTGGAAGGCAAGGCCGCCGCGCGCCATCGAGATGTAGCGCTGGGCGTCGCCCGCGAGTTGACCGAAAGGTTGGGCGGGCAAGTCGTCCGCATGGAGAACTGACCGCGAGGCTTGCTGCATGGCGCGTGAGCAGTCAACGTGCAGTTTCGGATGTTGGCGCTGAATTTCCGTCCTCATCAGCTAGCGGAGCGCTTCGGGCCACCGAAAACGAAAGGTATGTGCGCGAGTGTCGTGCGGCCGCTCAATGGCGCGAGACCGGTGACCCAAACTCTTATTGAGTGAAAGGTCACGGCAAGCCGTGCTTGCCTCCGGCTGCCGCTCACATGGATGTTGAGCGACCGACTGCTGTCGCTAGCCCTGTGAACATTCCGTCTCCCAAGGCGGTGTGATTTCGAGATGGTTACGTAGCCAATTTGTCATCGCCACCGGCTCTGTCACCTTGTCGGGCGTAGACTACCTGAGTAGCTAAAGCATAGTTATCCTTATCAGATAACGCACTCGACTGCGGCAGTAACAGTCCATCCATGCCATGTGGCGAAGCGTTCCTGGAGTACGGCACGATGACATGCCGCGTTCATCTGATGTCTGGGCAACGCGAAGTGCTGCCGGATTGGGCCGAAGCATGAGAGGAACGCCTGCGTGCGACGCGCATCGCGAAAGCCGCACATCTGTCGTTCGCGCCTGCGGGTCGGCTGGTGGCTGTTCTCAGCACGGTTATTTACGCGTGCAGCCGCTTTGACGAAGACGTGCTTAATATGAGCGAGCTCGGGAATGTCGGCCTTTGCTGCGGGATAGCTGCGCAGCTGGTCGGTAACGATCTTGCGCGGCAGCGGGTTTGAACGCAGCACCCGCCGGAAGAAGCGCTTTGCCGCAGCCTTGTCGCGCCGCTTTTGCACCAGCACGTCGAGTTCGACACCATGCTCGTCGACCGCTCGCCACAAAAGATACGGCTCGCCGCGCAGTGTGACGAACATTTCGTCCAGATGCCATGTACTGCCCGGCTTGCGCCGCGCCGCTTTGGCACAACAGGCGAATCGAGCGCCGAACTTGTCACACCAGCAACGGACCGTTTCGTATGTGACCACGACACCACGCTCGAGCAACAATTCCTCGATGTCGCGAAGGCTCAGGTTGAACCGGAAATACCACCGAACCGCGCAACTGATGACGACTGCAGGGAAGCGGTGACCGTGATAAAGCGATTTCGTTTTCTTCATCACTTCATTCTACCGCCGCCTCCCCATCAACCTGACAGAGCCTTCGGCCCGAGTACGCCGACTATCTACGGCTGGGTTGCCCACGCCGATCGCGACCCCCCCCCCACACGGCACAGCGCTGTCACGTTGACGGGCCGACGACGCAAGACTGCCGGGGACGTGTGTTTGCTCCGACGGCGAACGGTTTCTGGGCGAGCTCGGTGAAACGATGCTGCGCGTCAAAACGCTGAGCGAGCTGTTTGCAGTAGAGACACGCACGCAGCAAATGTCGCTTGAGCGCGAAGTGCTGCCGGATCGGTCCGAAGCTCGAGAGAAACGCCTGGGTGCGCTTGGGGTCGCGAAATCCGCGCAAGCGCCTCTCCGGATTTTACGCGACCACGTTGGCAACTTGGCCAAGCCTCGCTGATCTATCGACGCACCAAAAATTTACATGCAGTCCAATTGTTGTTAGGCCATACCAAGATGGACTATGTCCCGCGCTGGACTATGTCCCGTGATTGGTGGAAGCGTCAGCCCATAGTGGATTTGCGGCATGGTCGCTATACATTGGCATTCTCCCTTGTAGGCACTTTGCCTGAAAGGAGAAGCTCGTGGAACATTCTTACGAGAACGCGGACGCGCTGGTCCGCGCCGTCCGAAGCGCAACTGCGGAACCCCTTGTAGAGTTCGTTGGCTCGCTGATCAAGCAGCAATACGCGCTCAGCTACGTATGCCAACTGGCGCAGCACGCACTTGCATTTGAACGCTGGTGCGAGGATCGTCGCATTTCCTTCCACGCCTTGACGGACGACGACATTGCACGGTATCAGCGCTTTCGTTCGCGACATCGATCGCGATGCTTCGAGACGCGACGCCGTGAACTGCACGTGTTAGAACTGTTGATAGGCTACTTGCGTGACCGGGGAGTATGTCCGGCCGCGCCAGCACACGCTACTGCCGCTGACGAGGTTGTCGAGGAGTTCGTACAGTCCTTACGGCGCGATCAGGGGTTAGCCGTTGTGACCATCGAGTCCTACGCGAGGATGGCCCGCAAATTCCTGGTGTGGCGTTTCGGTCACGGAGATGTCTGTCTGCGAGACGTTCGCGCCGTCGACGCATACGCCTTCATTCAGAGCGAGGCAAAGCGCATGAGGCCTGCTGCGCTTAAGACCGTTGTCACGGCATTGAGGTCTTTCCTTCGTTACGCCCAGTTCCGTGGAGAAGTCACGGCAGGGCTCGCCTTGAGCGTGCCCGCGGTGGCAGGCTGGACGAGTACGCCCCAAATCCCACGGGCAATCTCGGCCGAACACGCGCAGCGCGCCATTGACAGTTGCGACCGTCAGACTCCGGTGGGGCGACGCGATCGCGCCGTGCTGCTGATTCTGGCACGACTGGGGCTACGAGCCTGCGAGATCGTCAGGCTGACGCTGGATGACGTCGACTGGGACCGCGCTCAATTGCGTGTGTGCGGCAAGGGCGGACGGGAGAGTTTCCTGCCGTTGACCGCCGACGTAGGCGACGCGATCGCCGCCTATCTCAGGCATGGGCGTCCCACGAGTCCAGACCGGCATCTCTTCCTTCGATCCGTAGCGCCGATACGCGGGCTGATGGAAGGTTCTGACGGGATCGGCACGATTGTGCGCCACGCGCTCAATCGTGCCCAGGTCGACGCGCCGCACCACGGCTCTCACCAGTTCCGGCATGCCCTGGCCGTTCGCATGTTACAGGCCGGCGCATCGCTGCCTGAGATCGGACGGGTGCTTCGTCATCGTAGCCCGCAGTCCACCAGCCTTTATGCGAAGGTCGATCTCTGCAAACTCCGAACGTTAGCCATGGCCTGGCCAGGAGGTGTGCGATGAACACACTTCGCGAGGCACTCCAGGAGTACCTCGAACTGCGCCGCAGCCTGGGCTTCAAGATGCACGATGCCGGCTTGCTGTTGCCCCGCTTCGTCAGTTTCATGGAGACGCGGCAAGCCGGGCATATCAGCACCGGCCTCGCTCTCGAGTGGGCGCAACATCCGTCGGTTCAACCCGCAGAATGGGCCAGGCGCCTTTGTTTCGTGCGCGGCTTTGCCCGCCACCGCAGTGCCACTGACAGCCGCACGGAAATTCCGCCGGTCGGCCTCTTGCCCCATCGGTCTACTCGAGCCAGACCTTATTTATACACAGAAGCGGAAGTACAGCGCTTGCTGGAAGCGGCATTGCTACTGCCGGTTGCCTGGCCGTCGACGCCGCTGCGGCCCTGGGTGTTCCATTGCCTCATCGGCTTGCTCAGCGTCACCGGCCTGCGTATTAGCGAAGCGCTGAACCTGGAGCTTGATGACGTGGACCTTGAAGAGGCTGTGCTACTGATTCGCGGCACCAAGCTCGGCCGGTCGCGCCTGGTCCCCATTCATCCGACCACCTGTACCGTCATGGCTGACTATCTCAGGCGCCGCCAGCAGTTCCTCGGTCGCCAGGTCTCGTCGTATGTCTTCGTCACGAATCGCGGAACCAGACTCGACGTGGGTCGCGTTCATCGGACGTTCTACGCGCTGTCGCGGCAAACGGGACTGCGTGCCGAAGGCGCAAGCAAGGGGCCGCGGCTACATGACTTCCGGCATCGCTTTGCAGTTGAAGTGCTGACACATTGGTATCAGTCGGGACAGGACGCATGGCGCTTGTTGCCGGTGCTGTCGACCTATCTTGGGCACATCTACGTGGCCGGCACATACTGGTATCTGAGCGGCTCGCCAGAATTGATGGCACAAGCGATGGCTCGCCTGGAACGCCGTTGGGGAGAGTCATCATGACGAGGGAACCCAGCTTCGCCAACTTACTGGAGAAGTTCTTCATCCAGCGCCTGATGCACCAGCGTCAAGCCAGCGTTCACACAATTGCTTCGTACCGCGACACATTCCGGTTGCTGCTGGAGTTTGTACAGCGAAGCCTGCATAAAGCGCCATCAACTCTGGCCCTGGAAGACATTGACGCGCCGCTGGTCATGGACTTCCTCGATGAACAGGAACAGGTGCGTGGCGTCACAGCTCGAACGCGAAACTTGCGTCTGACTGCAGTGCATTCGTTCTTCCGGTATGCGGCCTTCGAGATGCCGTCACACGCTGCGCACATCCAGCGAGTGCTGGCCATCCCGGCCAAACGGTTTAGCCGCGCATTGGTCCCATTCCTGAGCCGGCAGGAGGTCGATGCACTGCTGGCCGCACCTGACCAACACACCTGGTCAGGTCGCCGCGATCACGCCCTGTTGCTGCTGGCGGTTCAGACGGGGTTACGCCTGTCTGAGCTGACCGGCCTTCGGCGCGAGGACCTCCACATTGGCGCTGGCGCACATGTCCGCGTGTTCGGTAAGGGACGCAAGGAGCGTTGCACGCCGTTGAGCAAGAACACTCGTGCCGTCTTGGCCGCATGGGTTCAGGAGCCGCCGCGGGCCGCGAATCAGCCACTGTTCCCAAATGCACGTGGGGGCCGGCTGAGCGCACACGGCATGCACTACCTGTTTCGCAAATATGTCGTGGCGGCAGCAGACAGATGCCCTTCGCTGAAGAACAAGCGCGTCAGCCCGCATGTGTTGCGACACACGACGGCGATGAATCTGCTGCAAGAGGGCGTCGAACCCTCGGTGATCGCACTGTGGCTCGGTCACGAATCGGTGGAAACAACACAAGTCTACCTCGACGCTAACCTAACGTTGAAACAGGAGGTCCTGGACCGGACGACGCCCCCCAACGGCAAGCCGGGACGGTATCGGCCGGATGACCGATTGCTGGCGTTTCTGAAGGGCCTGTAGGCCCGGACTATATCCCGCGCTGCGAGCGGCCAACTGATGACGTCATGTCAGTCTCATGCGCCACGGGACATAGTTCAGCGCGGGACATAGTCCAGCCTATTGCCTGCGGGCAATAGGCTGGAAAGTACCGTGCAGTACCTCCGGATCGAGGTGGATGACGCGCTTGAAATGGCCGAGCAAACCGAAGTTCAATCGAAACGAGATCAGCGAGCGGACGCTTGCCAGTCGTAAGCAACCTTTCGCGGTCGCGCAAAGATCGTCATTCAAGTGGCTGCTCCATACCGATCGACGGACCTTCAACGCGAGAACTCGAGCAGCACATACCGCGCTGCCGGTTCTCGCTCGCTATTTCATCGTTTGCTCAAACGTTCCCCGGCGCGATATAAGCGGTTTTCACGGTCGTATAGAACTCGCGAGCATAGGTCCCTTGTTCACGGGGACCCAGACTCGATCCTTTTCGGCCGCCAAACGGAACGTGGTAGTCGACGCCCGCCGTCGGCGTATTGATCATCACCATGCCGGCCTGTACGTGGCGCTTGAAATGGCTCGCATGAGCCAGCGACCTGGTGCAGATGCCAGCGGAAAGGCCGAATGGCGTGTCGTTGGCAACGGCAAGCGCTTCTTCGTAATCCGCGACCTTGATGACGCAAGCGACAGGGCCGAACACTTCCTCCCTGTTGATCGTCATCGCCGAGGTCGTGTTGGTCACGAGAGCGGGCGCCAGGAAGAATCCTTCAGTCGCCGAGGGAACACGACCACCGCCAAACACCGAACCACCTTCGGTGCGTGCGAGTTCGATATAACGCTCGTCCTGTTCTAGCTGTCTGGCATCGACAACAGGACCGATCTGCGTCGACGCATCCAGCGCGTTACCAATCTTGAGACTGCGCATGCGCGCCTGCATGGCCTCGACAAAACGGTCGTGGATGCCGCTCGTCACGATCAGGCGGCTAGAGGCGGTACAACGCTGGCCGGTGGAGTAGAAGGCGCCGTTGATGCACGCCTCGACCGCGACGTCCAGATCGGCATCGTCGAGCACGACCATCGGGTTCTTGCCACCCATCTCGAGCTGAAACTTCTTCCCGGTGGCGACGCATTTCGCGGCGATCGCGTGGCCGGTCCCAACCGAGCCCGTGAAGCTGATGGCATCCACGCCAGCTGATTTGACGAGTGTTTCCCCGACGATCGAACCCGTGCCCATGACGAGATTGATTACGCCCGCCGGTGCACCGCCTTCGGCGATGATCTTGACGAGTTCCCATACGCTGCCCGGCACGAGTTCCGCCGGCTTGATGACCACGCAGTTTCCATACGCGAGCGCAGGAGCGATCTTCCAGGCGGGAATAGCGATCGGGAAGTTCCACGGCGTGATCAGACCGATGACGCCCAGCGGTTCGCGTGTGACTTCGACCGTCAGTCCCGGGCGAACCGACGGCACAATCTCGCCGCCGACCCGCAATGCCTCGCCCGCGAAGAACTTGAAAATCTGTCCGGCGCGTCCCACCTCGCCGACTGCTTCGGCGAGCGTTTTGCCTTCCTCGCGTGCCAGGAGCTTACCGAGTTCGTTTTTGCGCGCAAGGATGGTGCTGCCGACCTGGTCGAGCAGGTCAAAGCGCTGTTGTGGGGTGCTGAGCGACCATGTGCGAAAGGCTGAGCGTGCAGACGCGATTGCTTTCTGCGTCTGATCCGCGCTGGCCCGTGCGAAATGGCCGATCACGTCGCTCGTGTCCGAAGGGTTCACATTAGGAGCGGAGTCGTTGCCATCGACCCATTCGCCGCCAATGAAGTTCTTGAATTGCGTCATCGTAAATCCATCAATGAGTAAATACGCGGTTGATCAGCTGCGGTTCAGCAGCGAGCGCTCGGCGAGGCTGGCGTACAGCGCACGCACGCCGAATGTCCAAGGAGCGATTTCGGTCGACAGCCGCACGGTGTTGACGAGTGCGCCAAGCGGAGGGGCGCTGATCATCACGCGGTCGCCGAGGTGATGCGTAAAGCCGCCACCCGGCGCATCGCGATCCTTGATCGGAGAGAACATCGTGCCGAGGAACAACATGAAGCCATCGGGATACTGATGATGCTTGCCCCAGGTCTGATTCACCAGGTCAAGAGGGTCACGGCTGATCTCCCGCATATGGCTGATGCCCTCAAGCAGGAAGCCGTCGTCGGTACCCTCGACGCGCAACGAAACACTCGTTTCTCGAATCGTGTCCAGCGTGAACCGTTCGTCGAACAGGCGGATAAACGGACCGACCGCGCATGAGCCGTTGTTGTCCTTGCATTTGCCCAGCAGCAGCGCGGAGCGGCCTTCAATGTCGCGCAGATTGACGTCGTTACCCAGTGTGGCGCCCACCACCTCGCCTTTGCTGTTGACTGCAAGGACGATCTCCGGCTCTGGGTTGTTCCACTTCGAAGCAGGCAGCAAGCCGATATCGGCACCGAGTCCGACCGAAGACATAGGCTGCGACTTCGAAAATACTTCTGCATCGGGGCCGATTCCGACTTCCATGTACTGCGACCATGCACCGCGTCGCTGCAGTTCTTCCTTGAGCCTGGCGGCAGCTTCTGAGCCGGGCTTGATCTTCGACAGATCGGTGCCGATCAGACGCGTGATCGCAGCGCGCACTTCATCAGCCTTCGCAGGGTCGCCGCCCGCCTGCTCTTCAATGACGCGTTCAAGAAGGCTCACGGCAAACGTGACGCCACAGGCTTTGATGGCTTGCAGATCGCACGGAGCCAGGAGGTAGGATTGATCCTCTTTCCGTTGTGCGGCGACAGTGGCTTCGATCAGCTTGCCGACATGACCCAGAGATTCGCCGGAAGCCTGCCGGACGAGTTCGACCAGATCCTGGCGATCGAAAAGATCGGACACTGTCGGTGCGATGCGGGAGATATCGAATACTTCCCCGCCGCGAACCGCAACGACGCACGGTCCCGCGCCGTTCTTCGTTTGACGCCACACGCGGCCAACGAGCAGGGCACCGTCGAGATCGTCAGGCAGATAGCTGGAATATGAGATCATGAACGGATCCAATGTGTAATGGAAGTGCTGGCAATCGTAGTCGCCAGAAGGTCAAAACCCGGTGCTAGAAGCGGTGGACGATACCCGCGCCTGCTGCGAACATGCTGCGCGAGGACGACGGAGTCGACTGGAAGCCGTCGCCGATCGACGCCGTTGCGGCGATCGAGCGGTTGGTCGGGCCACCCGGGAACGTAGGCGTACCAAGCGTCCGGCCGTTCGCGCGCTGGAACGCTTCGAGTGCGTAGAACCCCGTACGCTTGGACAACGCGTAGTACTGGGACAGGTTGAACTGGTGGTACGACGCTGCGTCGTCGATTCCGTTCGCCTTGCTCGCCCACGTGTAGCTGTAGCCTGCAGCAAAGTCCCATGCCGTCGTGGGCTTCCAGTGCAGCACGGTGCCAGCGGTATTAAAGACTTGCTCGTCGGTAAACTTCGACAGCACGCCCGGGATGTACTGAACGTTCGTGTACGTGGCCGAGATGTCCCACGCGCTGTTGAACACGTAGCCGAGGCCGACCGCGAAGCGATTCTGCGCCTGCGCGCCCTGATAGCCGTTCGTCACCGCCGACACACCCGACTGGCCAGCCGTATTCATCGTCGAATCCGCCCCGTAGACGCCGCCGCCGACGGTCGAGTTGTTGATGCGCGAGAACGCGACCGTACCGCCGATCGGGCCTTGCTGATACTGTATCGCCGCCGACCACGTCGAACCGCGATACACGCTGTCCGGCACGCCTGCGAGCGAGTACGAGCCGCTGACCGTCACGCCGTAGAGCTTCGGTGACGTATAGACGATCGAGTTGTTCGCGCGGTAGATTGTGTCCAATGCGTCCAGATCGCCCGGGTGCGCGCCGAAGTAGCCGGTCAGCCAGTTCGTCGGGCTGTACGGCGCCATCAGTGTGTAGTAAGACGTGTACTGGCGACCCAATGTCAGCGTACCGAACGTCTGATTCGTCAGACCAACCCAGGCTTGACGGCCGAACATCGCGTTCGCGTACTGCTGCGCACCGTTGTTGATGTTGAAGCCCGACTCCAACTGGAAGATGGCTTTGGTGCTGCCGCCCAGATCTTCTGCGCCCTTCAGGCCGAAGCGGCTGCCCGCCCAGATGCCCGATGCCATCTTGACGTTCGAGCGACCACCGCTCGTCGAACCGAGCGACGTCTGGCTGCTCTGATAAACGATCGAATCATCGACGATACCGTAGAGCGTCACGCTGCTTTGAGCGAACGCCGGGGCAACTGCCGCGAGTGCCGTTGCTGCGGCAACGGCGGTCTTGTTCGAGTAGAAACTCTTCATTAAATCTCCTCTATGTCGACGTTAATTGCTTTTGCTTCATGGGATCGGTACGAGCGCGTCAAGTACGCGCATCTCGACTGCTCGCGCTTCATATACAATTAGGATAACTAACCTAATAGTGCTGCGACGCGCCACTTCCAGGTGAAACTGAACAACTAGACTTGCGGAAATTCCTGGTTAATGCGATAGATCATTAGGTTGCGAGCAGCTGCCCGTGCTGCGGCGATCGACAACGATCGTTCGGCGCATGTATGTCGACTGTCTCGCATTTTTTCTACGCTACAGATTTCTGACTAGGAAACGGGATCCAGTTCAATAGACACTCCGCCCTGTTGGGCCGAGGCGTAGGCCGCGTCCATGACTTGCATCATCAGCTCTGCATCCCGCAACGATGCGATCGGCTTTGCGCCAGTCTGACTTTCGGCGAGCACACGCTTGACAAACAAGGGGTAATAGACGTCGGTCTCAAGCTGGAGCCGGCGGCTTCGCGTGCCTGCCGAAAGATGATTCCTGTCGCGGAACTCGATTCTGTCCGGGCCAGACTTCGCGTACATACGGTCCGAAGCAAGAGTGAAAGAAAATTCGCGCTGCTCGTCGGCGGTACTGGGAAAGCTGTATCCCGTCTCCACCAGGCCGATCACGCCGTCTTTGGTTTGCATGGTCACCAGCGAATAGTCTTCTATGGCACCTCGATGCGTCCTTGAGTTCATGACGGCGCAGACACGGGCCACCTCCTTGCCTGTGAGCAATCTGAACAGGTCGATGAAGTGTGTTGCCAGGTTGATTGTTGATCCGCCGCCGGAATATACGGGATCTATTGCCCAACCGGAGCCGGCAGCTTCGTATCGACTGGGCGGCCCGGCAACGAAGCGAAACGACATGTAGTTAAAGTCCGATGGTATGCGCCCCTCCGCTTCTTCAAGTGTGCCGAGCAACTCGCTCATCCGGAAGATTAACGGCACCGCGCAATAAAGATTCGCTTTCTCGGTCAGTGTGCGAAGCCGGCTGACCTGGGACATGTTGACGCCGCACGGCTTCTCTAGCGCGAACGGAATCTTGCGCGCGATGACGGCCTCGGCGAGCGCCGGCATTTCGGAATGCCGCCCGAACACAAACGCGAAATCGACCTCCTCGCGCTCAAGCAACTCGTGGGCCGACGAGTACAACCTGCTTCCGAATCGTGCCGCAATCGCCTCGCCCTTCACTCGCTCCGCGTCTGACACGGCAACCACCTCAATCCCGGGCGCGTCGAGCGCATCAAGATACAGCGGGACATGCCAATGGCTAGCCTCCAGCAGGGCAACTTTCATACATGTTCTCCTTCGTAATTTCCCACGAATTTTTCAATCCGGATTGCTCGGTAACAACTGGTGGCTGGGGGCATATCTCGCAAATCGGCATGGTGATGGTGCGCTTTTGCCTCGCTGCTCATTTCAGATCTCGCCCCTTGTTGAGCGGCCATCGGGGCGGTAGTCGAATCCCAGAAAGCGCAGCGCGTACAAAGCCTGTCCCTGATGCATTGGACCCCCGTCCTGAACACGACATCCACGCGCCAGCGCGGCCTGGAGAAGCGGCGTCGGCTCAGCCGAATTAATGATGTCTACGACGATGGAGCCGGGTGCGAGCCGCTCGGGATCAACTGGCATGGCGTCGTTCGCTTTCATGCCGAGCGGCGTAGCATTAATCACGACCTCGAAACCTTGCGGATCTGATGGTCCTGAACGTGCAGTACAACCCGTTTCAGCGGAAACAGACGTCGCAAGCTCCTTGGCGCGGTGCTCGTCGACATCGGAGATGGTCAGCTTGCTAGCGCCTGCGGAAGCGACGGCAAATGCGATCGCTCTACCTGCGCCTCCTGCGCCTACGAGAAGCACCGACTTATTGGCCGGATGGTTGCCTTCCCACTGCATCCCAAGAACGCAGCCGACGCCATCCGATATCGCGCCGACCCAGCGTCCATCCGCTTCGCAGCGAATGACATTGAGCGCGCCGACCTGGCGGGCATTCGAATCCAGCTCGTCGACAAATGCGAGCATCCGTTGCTTATGAGGCATTGTGACGAGCATGCCGGACAGATTGCCCATCGCGCGTGCACCGCTGACGAAGGCCGACAGGTTATCTGCCTTGACCCAGAAAGGAACGCAAACCGCGTCGACTTGCTGTTCGACAAACAGCCGGTTCAACAGTTGTGGCGATTTCGCCGCGCTCAGCGGGTCGCCTACCAATCCATAGAGTCGCGTTGTGCCCGAGATATGTGGTTGCATTGCGGCTTGATGTTCAATGTAAAACCAAGGTCAATTCGTGCACATTTGAACCGGCGTACGGCTCCGAAGTGCACGTTTGCATGCGACGTCCAGCTTGTGTTGCGCCCACGCGGTGATTACGCCGCGTGGGCGGCTGACGGCGGCTTAAGACCGCACGTTATTGGCAAACCCCGGTTCACCGGCATCCTTGCTCGTCGCGGCTATGGCTTCGCTGCGCAGGCGCTCATATTCGGCCTTCGGTACGGGCATCGCATTGCGGTTTCCTAGATCGGCAAGGCGAATACGGTACGTTTCCCGAGTGGTGAATGCGGCAAACGCAGCAACCAGACAAATGCCGAATGTAAGAAAACCAATCTTCAACGGGATGTTGATGGACCCCGGAGGCGCGACTGCGACGAAAAGCGACGGCAGCAAGGCACACAAAGTCGTCCCTACGTTTTGTCCGATCGCCATGCCGGTGACACGCACGCGCGTGCGGAACAGTTCGGGGAAGAGACTCGGGAACACGCCGTTGAAGCCTTGGTAAGCGACACCCCACATGAGCACCGAAAAGACCAGTGAGAGCCCGATACTGTGGATGCTGATAGCGTACAGGTAGCCGAAGGAGAGGATCCCGGAGCTCACAACGCCGACCAGAACCGGGGGCCTGCGACCAATCTTGTCCGAGAGGTTGCCGACGAGGGGGATCAGTATTACGGAGCAAAGGTTGCCGAGGACCGGCACCCATAGAAAGACGCTGGCAGGAAAGCCAATACCGTACGCCGGCTGGACTGCATAGGTCGCGCCGAAAACACTCGCCAGGAGCGCGGTGACCGCGGCAAGTGCCATGCCGACAACGCGCAAGACATCGCCCCAACTGTCGCGCAGGACCTCGATGACCGGAGAGGAAGGAACTTCTCCGTGCGCCTGTTCTTCAGAAAAGGCAGGGGTCTCATCGACCTGGCGGCGAATGATGTAACCCGCGATGATCACGACGATGCTCAGCAGGAACGGAATGCGCCAACCCCAGGAAGCAAACTGATCCTTCGGCATGAAGTGGGCCAGCGGCAGGAAGACGCCGGCCGCAAGGAGCTGCCCTGCCTGAACTCCCTGGAGGGTAAAGCTTGCAAAGTATCCACGCCGCCCGAACGGCGCATGTTCAAGAATCATGGAGCTGGCACCGGACATCTCTCCCGCGACCGCGAATCCCTGAATGAGCCGCAGGATGACGAGCAGCACTGGCGCCCAGATGCCGATCTGCTGGTAGGTGGGCAGGAGGCCCACACACATTGTTGCGAAGCCCATTAAGAGCATGCAGAAGATCAGCACCGTCTTGCGGCCGTGGCGGTCGCCGAGGTGCCCAAGCACCATGGCCCCTATCGGTCGGGCGACATAGCCGACACCGAAGGTCGCCAGTGACGCGACGATGCCTACTGTTGGATTGTGAGACGGAAAGAAGAGTTGCGGGAATAGCAGCGACGCTGCAGTTGCGTAGATGAAAAAGTCGTAGTACTCGAGCGCTGAGCCGATCCAACCACTGGCTGCTGCGATCTTTGACTGGCGCTTGCCGTGGGGCGTAGCCGGTGCTTGTGCGTTCATGCCTGTCTCCATCGTAATTGACTTTCCGGTGCTCGTGGTTTATTGTTGTAACACCGTTCCAATAGGAAGGATGTTACTCAGATTATGAGAGTTGTCAAGGGAGCAGTTGACCGATCGCTTCAGGCGATCGAGTTGCTCGCACGTGAGGCGCGCTGGATGCGTATGTCCGATATCGCCGCTGAACTCGAGCTTGAAAAAGGACCCGCCCATCGAGTACTTGCGCAGTTGTGCGAGCAGGGCTGGGCCGAACAGGACGAACACACTTCTCAATACCGTCTGACTTTGAAGCTTTCCTTGCTTGGCCAGCGGTACCTGCATGGGCTTGGCTTGCCGGGCCTGGTGCAGCCGATCCTCGATGAGGTCGCGGCTCACTGCCGCGAATTGGTCCGGCTGACGGTCGTCAGCGAGGGAAAACTCGCGTGGCTGGCGTCCTCCCAAGGCGCGGCACCGGGTCTGATGTATTCGCCGTCCATGGATAGCCCTATTACCTTGCATGCAACGGCGAACGGGAAGGTGTGGCTTGCGTCGATGTCAAACGACCAGGCGGTCGAATGTGCGTTGCGTGGTGGACTCGGAAAAGCTGTCGCCAGCGCATGCGGGCCCAAGGCAATCACCAGCATCGAGCAGTTGATTCCCGAGTTGGAACTGACCAAGCAGCGAGGCTATGGGCTTGTCGTAGAAGAAGCCGAACCGGGCGTTGCTGCTCTGGCGGTGCCTGTGAGGTCGCTGACCGACGGTATGGTGGTCGGCACGATGAGCATTGCTGGACCGGTAATGCGAGTTCAGCCCGAGCGTTACGACGCCTTCTACGCGTTGTTAAAAGAAGCGGCTTCGAAGCTAGGTGCGGTATGGCCGCGTCAAAGCGTTGGTGCCAACGTAAGCGAGGCGGCATGAACGCGCCAGCCGCAACACAGGCCGCCGAGGCTATCGCCAGTCCGCGAGAACAGGCAGCACGCATTCTTGTGACAGCGCGCCGAAAAGGCGAGCTCGTCGAGCGGCTGCCTGTCGAACTGCTGCCTGCCAGTCTGGACGACGGTTTTGCAATTCAGCAAGAGGTCAGCCATCAGCTAGGTGGGCGGATCGTCGCATGGAAATGCGCGCTTCCGCAGCAAGGCAAAGTCATCGCCGCGCCGATCTATGACGCTGATATCCATCGAGGCGATGTATGTCGCATGCGTGGGTCGCCGCGTACCGTTGTGAGGGCGGAACCGGAACTGGCCTGTCTGCTAAACCGCGACCTGCCCCCACGGTACGAACCATATAGCAACGCTGAAGTGCTCGACGCTCTCGGGCACACGCACCTCGCGCTCGAATTGCTAGGCACTCGTTACTCGCATCCCGAAACGCTGACGTTCCCTGAACTACTGGCAGACGGCCTGTTCAATGCCGGACTCGTCATTGGACCCCGCGTTAATCCGTTCGAGGGCGCGACGCCGGCCGATCTCCCCTTCGAATTTGACGTCTGTCTGGCCAGCGTTGGGGAAGAAGCAGTCACGTTCGCGGGACGCCACCCTGATCGGGGCGTGCTTGCGCCGATTGTGTGGCTCGCCAATTTCCTTCGCAGCCGCGGCTTGGGACTGCATGCCGGCCAGGCTGTGATCACCGGGTCTTACGCGGGCGTTCTGGAGTTGCCAGTCGGTCGCGAGCTGCGTATCGGCTTCGGCAACCTCGGCACATTGCCGATCACTTTTTCGTCTTGATAGGAGTATTACATGCGTCTCGTCCGTTTCGGCCAGCCTGGCCAGGAGCACCCCGGTATCATCGATTCGAGCGGCGCGATCCGCGATCTGAGCGGCATCGTGAGCGACATTGACGGAACGACCGTCTCGCCAGTCGCGCTTGCAAAGCTAAGCGAACTGGATCTGGATCGTCTACCGGTCGTTGAAGCAGGCACGCGTCTCGGCGCCTGCGTCGGCAACGTCCGTAATCTCGTGTGCATTGGTCTGAACTACTCCGATCATGCTGCTGAAACCGACACGCCGATCCCACGCGAGCCCGTGGTGTTCAACAAGCATACGGGCTCCATCAGCGGCCCTAACGACCCCGTCATCTTGCCCGCAGACGCGCAAAAGCTGGATTGGGAAGTCGAACTCGGCGTGGTGATCGGCAAACCGGCCTGGCAGATCGACGAAGCAGACGCGCTAGACCATGTGGCGGGCTACTGCCTTGCGAACGATGTTTCCGAACGCGCGTATCAGCTCGAACGCGAAGGCCAGTGGACCAAGGGTAAAAGCGGATTCTCGTTCGCTCCGCTCGGACCGTGGCTTGTCACGCGTGATGAAATTCCCGACCCGCAGGTGCTTGACCTGTGGCTCGATGTCAACGGTACGCGTCGTCAGACCGGCAACACACGGACCATGATCTTCAATATCGCACACATCGTGGCGTATCTCAGCCGTTTCATGCCGTTGATGGCTGGCGACGTCATCATTACCGGCACGCCTCCCGGCGTGGGCCTCGGTCAGAAGCCGCCGGTCTTTCTAAAAGCAGGTGACACGATGACGCTTGGCGGCAGCGAACTCGGCGCGCAGACACAAAAGGTTGTGCAGTATGCGGACACACTCGGCGCGGCATGGGGCCGCGGCGAGTATCCATTGGCACTGTAAGACGATCCGATTTGACGAAGGAGGAGATATGAGCCTTGCTGGAACGGGCGTCGTCGCAATCTGGCATGACCTGCTGCCGGAAGCGAAGGACGAATTTTACGAGTGGCACAATCGCGAGCACATGCCCGAACGCGCCGGGATTCCCGGGTTCAGGCGCGGTCGGCGCTTTATAGCACTGGATTCAGGTCCGGAGTACTTCAATCTTTACGAGGCCGACACGGTCGAGGTGCTTGGCGCGCAAGACTACCTTTCCCGGCTGAATACGCCGACGCCGTGGACAAAGCAGGTGGTCGCCTCTTTCCGGAGCGTCGCACGCTCAATCTGTCACGTGGCCTATTCGGACGGGGTTGGGCAGGGTGCCAATCTCATGACTGTGCGCTTCGACGTGCCTTCGGATGCACGGGCGGAAGTCGTGAAGGGTTTGCGTCAGCGCGTCCTACCGTCCCTCGTAGACCTACCCGGTATCACGGGCGTGCACCTGTGCCTTGCAGACGAAGCGATCAGCAAGGTGGAAACGGCGGAGAAGAAGGCGCGTTCAGAAGGCACCCAGGTGCCGACATGGATCGTGTTAGTCGAAGGGTGCCGGGCAGACTATGTGCGTTCAGCGGTGGACGGTTTCGTTTCGGGACTCGCGGCACTTCGCCTTGCCGGCGCGACAGCACCGGACACCACCCTCTATCAACTTGAGTACACGCGCTGCAAAACGCCCTGGAGCGCTGGTTAAAGGTCGTCTGAGCACCGCTGCACGGCTCTTCGCGCGAATCCGACATGGATAGGCGCGACCCGCCTTTACCCTGAAAAACGTAGGAGTTGTGCCATGTCGTTGAATATTGCCGACACGTCCGCCCGATCCACCGCGTCGATGTCGGCCCGTGTCATACGGCTCAATCCCGCTGACGATGTCGTTATCGCACTTGAACAGCTTGTGTCCGGTACGGTGATTGACAAAGAGGCGGTCACTGTCTCGGGACTGATTCCGCCGGGGCACAAAGTGGCGACACGTGACATCGCTCAGGGCGAAGCGGTACACCGCTACGGTCAGGTAATCGGCTTTGCAAGCAAGCCGATTCGCGCGGGGCAGCACGTACACACCCACAATCTCGCGATGGGTGACTTTGCGCGGGACTACGCATTTGGTCAGGCCGCGCGCCCGACTGTACGGTCGGATGAGGCCGCAACATTCCAGGGCATTGTCCGCGCGGACGGGCAAGTCGCCACACGGAACTATATCGGAATCCTCACCTCGGTGAACTGCTCGGCCACGGTTGCACGAGCCATTGCTGATCATTTCCGCCGCGACATCCATCCCGAAGAACTGGCCGCGTTCCCGAATGTCGATGGCGTCGTGGCACTCACACACGGGTCAGGTTGCGCTATCGACTCTGAAGGCGATGGTCTGGCGATCTTGCAGCGCACGATTGGCGGCTATGCATGTCATCCGAACTTCGCAAGCGTGCTGCTCATCGGTCTCGGGTGTGAAACGAACCAGATCCCGCGACTTCTTGAGACACAGGGACTCCGGGAACACGACCGCTTGCGAACGTTCACAATCCAGGATAGTGGTGGAACGACACTGACGATCGCGAAGGGTATTGAACTGGTTCGGCGCATGTTGCCCGAAGCGAACAACGTGAGGCGGGAGCCGGTCAGCGCAAGTCATCTCACGGTCGGTCTTCAATGTGGAGGATCGGACGGGTATTCCGGCATCACCGCCAATCCCGTGCTTGGTGCAGCCGTTGATCTACTCGTGCGACACGGAGGCACGGCGATTCTCTCGGAGACGCCCGAAATCTATGGCGCGGAGCACTTACTTACGCGCCGCGCCGAAACGCCTGCGGTGGGTCGGAAGCTGATTGATCGCATCAGGTGGTGGGAAGCGTACGCGCAGCGGCAAGGGGCCCAGATCAACAACAATCCGTCGGCGGGCAATAAGGCTGGCGGCTTGACGACCGTCCTCGAGAAATCATTGGGCGGCATCGCTAAGGCAGGCTCGACAAACCTCACCGAGGTGTACGAATACGCTCAGCCCGTTAAGGCGCGTGGTCTGGTGTTCATGGACACGCCCGGCTACGACCCGGTGTCGGCTACGGGCCAGGTGGCCGGCGGTGCGAACCTGATCTGCTTCACGACGGGACGTGGTTCAGCTTACGGCTGCGCGCCCGCGCCATCCGTCAAACTTTCGACGAACACAGCACTATGGCAACGACAGTCTGATGACATAGACCTGAACTGCGGAGAAGTGTTGGAAGGACGAGCGACGATCGAGCAACTAGGCCGTGTTCTTTTCGAATTGCTGCTAGATGTCGCCTCGGGGACCCGTTCACGCAGTGAGCGGCACGGTTACGGACAAAACGAATTCGTACCTTGGCAGGTTAGCGCAATTATGTGAGCACGCACTTCGAGATACGGTCGCTACGCGACAGCGAACCCGTCTTGATCTGACCCGCGTTCAGGCCGACCGCGATGTCCGCGATCGTCGAATCTTCCGTTTCGCCCGAGCGGTGCGAGATCACAGCCGTGTAGCCTGCGCGCTTGGCCATTTCGATCGCGGCGAAGGTTTCCGTCAGCGTGCCGATCTGGTTGATCTTGATGAGGATCGAGTTCGCGATGCCGGCTCTGTCAACTTGTCGGGCGTAGACTACCTGAGTAGCTAAAGCATAGTTATCCTTATCAGATAACGCACTCGACTGCGGCAGTAACAGTCCATCCATGCCATGTGGCGAAGCGTTCCTGGAGTACGGCACGATGACATGCCGCGTTCATCTGATGTCTGGGCAACGCGAAGTGCTGCCGGATTGGGCCGAAGCATGAGAGGAACGCCTGCGTGCGACGCGCATCGCGAAAGCCGCACATCTGTCGTTCGCGCCTGCGGGTCGGCTGGTGGCTGTTCTCAGCACGGTTATTTACGCGTGCAGCCGCTTTGACGAAGACGTGCTTAATATGAGCGAGCTCGGGAATGTCGGCCTTTGCTGCGGGATAGCTGCGCAGCTGGTCGGTAACGATCTTGCGCGGCAGCGGGTTTGAACGCAGCACCCGCCGGAAGAAGCGCTTTGCCGCAGCCTTGTCGCGCCGCTTTTGCACCAGCACGTCGAGTTCGACACCATGCTCGTCGACCGCTCGCCACAAAAGATACGGCTCGCCGCGCAGTGTGACGAACATTTCGTCCAGATGCCATGTACTGCCCGGCTTGCGCCGCGCCGCTTTGGCACAACAGGCGAATCGAGCGCCGAACTTGTCACACCAGCAACGGACCGTTTCGTATGTGACCACGACACCACGCTCGAGCAACAATTCCTCGATGTCGCGAAGGCTCAGGTTGAACCGGAAATACCACCGAACCGCGCAACTGATGACGACTGCAGGGAAGCGGTGACCGTGATAAAGCGATTTCGTTTTCTTCATCACTTCATTTTACCGCCGCCTCCCCATCAACCTGACAGAGCCCCTGTTCGCGGTGAATCGCGTGGCGGATCAGATCACCGTGACGGGGCAGCCGGAAATCAGTCGCGACAATCTCAAGCGCATGGTCGCGGTAACGGCGCGCATCGACGGACGGGATCTCGGTTCCACCATCGCCGACGTACAAAAGGCACTCAGCGATAAAAGCCTGTTGCCGGACGGCGTCTATTACGAACTGGGCGGCTTGTATCAGCAGCAGCAGATTGCGTTCAAAGGCATGCTGACCGTGTTCGGCGCGGCGATCGCACTGGTCTTCGGGCTGCTGCTGTTTCTATATGAGCGCTTCCGCGTGGCGCTGGCGGTAATGGCCATGCCTTTACTGGCGGCGGGGGCTGTGTTCATCGGCCTGTGGATCACCGGCATCGAATTGAATATCTCCGCCATGATGGGAATGACGATGATTATCGGCATCGTGACCGAGGTGGCGATTTTCTACGTGTCGGAATTGCAAGGACTCACTCGCGAAGACGAGTTGCCGCTCGCCGACGCGTTGACCGCGGCCGGACGTAATCGCCTGCGGCCCATTGCAATGACGACCATCGCGGCGATTCTTGCACTGCTGCCGCTTGCTTTCGCGCTTGGTCAAGGATCGGCCATGCAGCAGCCGCTTGCAATTGCGATCATCTCGGGGCTGATAGTCCAGTTGCCCCTCGTTCTGCTCCTGCTGCCCGCTCTGATGAAGTTGTTGATGAAGAATCAGGCTATATGATCTAACAGCGGCTCAGAGAAACGGAACGGCCTCGTTGTTCAAATTCTTCCGATTGCGCGTGGTCACATCTCGCCTATTTGACGTTCTCGCAGCGAGTGGCAGGGCCGCAAATCTAATGGCCGTTGTCTGGTCGATACTGTTGAAAAAGTCGCCGCGTCGTTTTATCAGTCTTCCGTCGCGAAAATCGACCTCTCAGATCGGCCTACAAACCGCTGCCACATGTCAGGCAAGGGTAAGAGGACCCCTGGAAACCTCATGAAATAGACGACCAGCGACTTTTTCAACAGTATCTGGTCTGAAGCAGCCAATGGAGCGCTCGCTCGACAGAAGGCACGAATGTCGCTTAATGGCCGACGGCGTGTGGCTGCTAGCCAGTCCGCTAGCCCGATCAATCGATCTTGGCATATCCGGCGCACGCTAGCGCAACGTATCAAGCGCAAAGAGCCCCTCAGGGCCTTACAACCATCTCCTCGGAGTATTTTTTCGAGCGCCGTACCGGCCGCTTTCAGTCGCGCTAATCGGCATGGTGATCATGAGCAACAGCGCTGCGCTGTAAACGGCGATGGTGTTGGTCAGCGCCAAGCGGACAGTAGTATTTCTGGACATGGTAGTCGTCCTCGACCCGCGGAAAAGAAAAAAGCGGCGAACGGATTGAACCGTCGCCGCAGGCTGGAGCACATTTCGTCGGTGAATCGGCCCGAAACAGAGGCCCGGAAGGATCAGAAGCGGGTGCGCACGCCCGTCGTGAGTTCGAGCTGGTTGGTCGCACCGAACGTCGAGCCCACGGTGTAGCCGCCATGCAGCCTCATGTAATCGCCGGCCAAATACACTTCGGTGCGTTTGGACAGGTGATAGAACACCGAACCGTACAGCGTTTCCTTGAAGCCGTTATGCAAGCCCGAGGTCGGATCGAACGCGCCAATGTTTGCGTTCGGGATATCGCCATCGCCGTTGTACGCGGCGTTCTTCACGCGCATCTGCTGATAGCCGAGCTGGTAGTCGAGCGGACCCTTCGGCGACACCTTGAGCGACACGGTCCACGCATTGTCCTGACGCTGACCGAGCGAACCCTGATTGCCGAGGTACCGGAAGTAGCCCGCATTGGCGCGCAGAATGCCGAAGTTATAGTTGCCCCCCACCGACCACGTCTGGTTTGTAAAGCCAACGCGATTTACGTGACTATAGAAGCCCGACACGTCGAAGACGCCACCGTTATACCCGAGTGCTGCCTGGTAATTGGCGTTGGAGCCGAAACTCGTTGAGTTGCCGAACGCGTAGCCCGCGCTGGCGAAGATGCCGTTGCTGAACAGCTTTTTCCACGCTACGCCATTGTTATAGCGCGTGCCGGTCGCGCTGGCCGCGTAAAAAATCATCTGCTTGAAGTTGTTCGAGTTCGTCCAGCCACCCTCTTCCGTCGTCAATCGAGCATTGCCATACGGGTCGCCATAGATAGCGGCTGCGTCGCGGGCAATAGTATTCTGAAAGCCAGCGGTGATCTTGCCGAACGTGTCGTTCTCGACGCCGACCCATGCGTCACGGTCGAAGATCTGGCCTGGATCTTCCATCTCCCCGTTGGCGACGACGAATTCGCTCTCCAGTCGGAAAATGATTTTCGTGCCGCCACCGATGTCCTCGGCGCCTTTCAGACCCCAGCGACTGCCGCTAAACCACGGTTCGCCGTCATTACCCATGCCGATGACGTGGTTGCCGTTGGCGTCCGCGTGGGTCCGGTACGTCGGAAAGCTCAGGTCCATCAGTCCGTAAAGCTGGACGCTCGACTGTGCGTGCGCACCGCTCGCCTGGCAAACACCGGCCGCGACTGCCAGCGTAAGGTATCTCTTCTTCAAGTTTGTCTCCTCGAGTTGTTGCGTTGAAAATCTGCTGGTTCTGCTTCTGCATTGGCGGCGTTGGTGATCGCGCTTTATCGCGTTTGGCATTGCCCTGCCTGATCTTGCATAGACACTCGTCACGCGTCGTCGAATCGTAGATACCTGAATCCTTCACGCACCTTTCCTGTACCATCTGTACAACTAAGTAGATCTACCGATTCGCCCCACGTTGACGCTGTTCGGATTGAAGTTACTCGATAGCTTGTGGCCGCAGAATGTAGCCGAGGCCACGCAACGTTGTGATTTGCGCGCTGCAGTTGGCGAGATGCTTGCGCAAGCGGTGAATATAGATGTCTATCGCGTCCGCACTCGGTTCGTCATCGAGACAAAAAACGCTTTCCATCAGGGCGGATTTGGATACCGTTTTACCCTTTCGCAACATCAGTGTTTCAAGGACGGTATGTTCACGGCGCCGCAGCGCGAGCCGAGCGTCGTTGTGGAAGAACTCACGGGTGTCGCATATGTAGCGCAGATCGCCACACGCGAGACATGACGTCATATCGCCCGATTGTCGGCGAATGAGCGCCTTTATGCGTGCGACCAGTTCGCGCGCATCGAACGGCTTGACCACGTAATCGTCGGCACCGGTACTGAAACAGTCCACCTTGTCGTCTGTGGATCCATGCGCCGTCAGCATGATGACCGGCACTCTGTCGCCGCGGCGTCGCAGTCGCGCGAGCACCTCCTTGCCGTCCATCCGCGGCAGCCGAAGGTCGAGCACCACGACGTCGTAGCGTTGCGCTGCCAGCACCATGTCCGCGCACTCGCCGTCCGGCACGCTGTCCACCGCGAAGTTTTCGAGGCGCAGCAGATGCGCGATCCAATGTGCAAGCTCCGTGTTGTCTTCGACCAGTAAAAGCTTCATCGGCCCACCCTCAATCACGCCACTTCGGCAGACGAACGATCACCCTGAGACCCGTGTGCCCGTCAACCGCTTTCAATTCGACACTGCCACCATGCGAGTGCGCGACTTCGCGCACGATCGGCAGTCCAAGGCCCGTTCCTTCCGCGTCAGTCGTCCCGCGATAGAAGCGCTCGAATACATGGACACGCGACTCCGGCGCAATGCCAGGTCCGTTGTCGACGACCTGCAGCAGGACGTCGTTCGCCTGTTCCTCGCAGGTTGCAGTTACTCGACCGCCCGGCTGCGTATACCGGATCGCGTTATCGACGAGATTGGTAACTAGAGCGATAAGCAGCATCGTGCTGCCGGCAACGAACGCTGTTCCGTTCAACTCCGCGCCAATATCGATTCCCCGCCGCTGCGCTGCGTCCACGAGCTCCTCCAGCACGCATGAAACGACAGCGGCGAGGTCGACCTTGGCAGGCGTGCGCTCGCGCGACGAAGACTCGGCCTGTGCAAGCAACAGCAGCTGATTGGTCATTTCAGTCATCTTCACCGTGCTGCGACGTATGCCCGCGAGAGCATCACTCAGCATTGGTCCGCAGTTCTCGCATGGACGCGCGCATTGAACCTGCGCCCCGAGTAACGCGAGTGGCGTGCGTAACTGATGCGCGGCGTCGGCGATGAACTTGCGCTGCGTCGTAGCGTGCACCTTGAGCCGCGCAATGCATTGATTGATCGCGTCGGCGACCGGGCAGAGCTCCGATGGCAGGCGCTCGATATTCACAGGTTCGAGCTGCAGAGCATCGCGGTCAGCGACGTCATCCTTCAGCCTGACGAGCGGACGCAACTCGAAAGTCAGCCCGATCAGCACAAGCGCAATCACGAGCGCGAGCATGCATCCCTCGCGCAGCAACTGGGGACGCCAGAGGTTGGCCAGCATCGCCCGGTACGAGGCCTGAGTTTTGCCCACGACGATCGTGACCGGCTCGATTGCACCCGAGTCGTATAGCTCACGTTCATAAGCCACGGCACGAACACGGTTACCGTCCAGCACGGTGTCGTAGAACACGGGCCCCTGCGTCCCCGAAGCAGGCAGCGCGAGATCGGGGTTACCGCCCAACAATCGGTCCCGTCCCTTCACGACCCGGTAGAACACCTGGTCCTGATAGGGCGACTCGAATATCTCCAGCGCCGCCGGCGGAATCCTCGCGATCAGTGCTCCCTCCTCCCAATCGACGTCTTCGCCGATGATCCGCGCGGACGCAAATAATGCGTTGTCCTGTAGAAGTCCGGCGGTCTCGCAAGCCGCGTCATACGACATCATGCCGGTCACTAACATAAACGCCGCGACCGGAACCAGCAGCCAGGCAAGCAGCCGTGCGCGCAGGCTTCGCATCATGGACGACTACCCTCCGCAAAAGCCGCGTGTGAAACAACTTTAATCAAGGTTCTTAATTCCCAGATGCAGTTCGTCAAACGCCCTCAGTACAGCGCGGTGCTTCTTTTGATGAGAACGCATTCGCGCGCGGCGAGAGCATTTTCGCAAGCACGATTCCTGTAGGCACGACTACTAGCTCCATCGCGCACACGCCGCCGGGCATTTTTTGTCCCACTGCCATGACAATAAAGATGAAAGTAAAAGAGAAGACAACGGAATGCAAAACGTTGGTTAATCGACAGCTTTACCTTTTCTTTTAACAAGGCCGCTTGCCAATCTTCAGTTGCACTGTCCGCTTGGACTAACGGCGCGATTATGGGACGACAAATCCTTCTCCCCGCTTTCACGGCAATTGATTTTCTTAGGGGAAATCCATGATCGTGGTCTCGCAACTCGGGAGAAGCTTGTGTGACGGGACGAACATAGATGGTGGGTTTCGTGCGATTCGCGGGCTCCGTTCGCGCTTCAAGAAAGAGCTATAGGCGTCGCGGCAAGGAGCTCTTGCCTTCCATTCGCGTTAGAAGAACCGTGCGTCACGTCCAGGCGCGCGCGCTCTCCAGATCAAAGCGAGCCCTTCGAGCAGACTTTGTCGGATCCGCCTGGTGCGCAGGCCTTGTCAATCTTGCGGCGAGGCGGCGGTGAACTGAAGATGGATCTTACGTGGCATCGCGTGTGTGCGCACACGAGTGTGCGTCCGAACACGGCGCTCGATGACCGCTCATTAACTCACTTTGTCGTCGTCGCCTCGAAAAGAGTAGCGCAACCTGGCCTCGATGCCTGACATCGGAGCAGGAGACCGTACCAGTGGCGCCCTAAGCTGTTCATAAGGTTCGGCGGCTAAGATCAGCTAATTTTCACTGCGATCTAGACCGATGAATGCACTCGAAGCGCTGAACCGCGCGCTCTTTCTGTCGATCAACGCGACACCATCGGCGCCCGTCTGGCTCATCGACATAGCCCGCTTTATCGCTGATCACGTGATCTATCTCGTGCCGCTCTTACCCGTCGCATTGTGGCTCGCAGGCGGCGAGGATCGACGCGCCGCCGCAGTGCGAGTGTGCTGCGCGGTCCTGGTGGCGCTCGGTATCAATCAGCTGATCGGTCTTGGGTGGATGCATCCGCGGCCGTTCATGATCGGCTTGGGCCATACCTTTATCGAGCACGCGCCGGATTCATCGTTTCCGAGCGACCACGTCACCGTGTTGGCAAGCGGCGCCTTGACCTTGCTGCTCGCCCGCGAGCGCCGCTACGGGCTGTCGATGTTACTGGCGGGTCTTGCCGTGGCATGGGCGCGCGTCTTTGTCGGGGTGCATTTTCCGTTGGACATGGCAGGCGCCGTCGCCGTCGCGTGCGTAGCCTGTGCGTTGGTTGCTCCGCTATGGAGAATGTCTGGCGCGGCACTGACTCGCGGTCTCATTACGGTGTATAGAAAGGAAAGCTGCTGGCATGGCCTATCGGGCGTGGCTGGCTTTCGTCGTGATGGCGAGGCGGCGGGTTGTATTGCGGATTGGCGATCGAGGTGAATTGCTCACCATTATGGGCAAGTGCGTCCGCAACTTGCGGCCAGCGGCAGTTCGCATCGCCGCTGACGCGGCGTATTGGCGCTGCTTCCCGAGGCTGGGGTATCGCGAGCATCTGCAGTAATCGGCCGATGCTGTTGTAAAAGTCGAGCTGCGCAGTGATTGCACCCCAGGCTTGAAATTTGCCCTCTCAGATTGACCCGCGAATCCGCTCCCGAGCACCCCGGATACTTGCAGTGACGACGCGACACGCGGCGCGCATGAATGCCTGGGCAAGCGGCATCCTGGCCTCCGCCGACTCCTCGTTACTGCGCAGATAGGCTGTGCCGGGCGCGGGGCTTTATCAGCTTTGCCGCCACGCTTAGGCGCACTACCGTCTAACTAAAGTTAGCCCGAGATTGCGGGTAACGTCAGAGACGTGTCTGGCACAATCACCGGCTTATAGGAATACGTCACGTCGGCATATAAAACGAATGAAAGTCAAAAACTCTCGACGGTGGGCTTCGCGAGGCCGCAAACGCTGGATCATCGCGGCGGCCGCACTTTTTACCGCCGCCACCATCCGATCGATACTTCACCCGCTGCTCGGCCCGATCATGCCAGGCACCGCCTTTCTTATCGCCGCCGTGCTCGTAGAGTATTACTGCGGCCTCGCGCCCGCACTCTGCGTGATGCTGGCGGGGCTCTGTCTCGCGGACTACCTGTTCGTCCCGCCCTACGGACGCATCGACATCATCGATGCGTCGGATATCCGCCTGCTGCTCTCGTACACGATCATTACGATTGTTGTCATCACGCTGGTCGAGCGCTTGAGACGCGCGCAGTATCGTGCCGAACTGCTCGCGTCGGTAGCGCACTCGCGCTATGAAATGCTGCTGCGTGGCGATAACGAACGCCTGCTCGCGCGTCGCGCCACGGATGAAATGCATCGCATGCTGCATCACATCGCGCAGCACAACCGATCGCTCATTCTCATCAAGGCGCTAGATCCGGCAACGAGCGCGCCGCCCGGCAGCTTCGTCGCGGCGGAGGGAACCTCTGCGGCTGCGGGAGTCATCGACGACGAATCGTTTATTACGGGTATCGCTTACGGCGCCAGGCATTCGCAAGTGCATCAGGATGATCTCGCGCGTCTGAACAACCGCCTGGTGCCCGGTCACCACCGCATGCGTTTTCTATCGAGCGGACACGGTTGGCACGCAGTCGAATGTGTGTGCGAACGCTTCATTACCCCGTCCGGCGAATTTCTGATCCTTCGGGCGGAAGACTGACTATGAACCCCTCTCAATTTCCGGCTGCTCCGGGCAACGATCATGTTGTTCTCATTTTGCACGGCCTTTCAAGTTCTCCAGCGGAATTGCGGTTCCTCTCTCGCGCACTCGTCGAGGAAGGCTTCGCGACTCACACGCCAGAACTTCGTGGCTACAGCGCCGGCACCGGACATGTACCGATGGAGCAGTGGATCAGCGCAGCCGTCGCCGAATTCGACGCGCTTGCCGCGCGACACCGGCATGTTTCCGTGTGCGGCCTCTCCATGGGCGCGACGCTGGCCGCCGCCGTCGCTCAAGAGCGCCCGAGCGCGCGCGCGTTGATGCTGTTGTCGATCACACTCAGCTATGACGGCTGGGCGATCCCCTGGTACCGATTTCTGCTCGACTACGCCTATTACACACCATTGCGTTCGCGCTACCGTTATCGCGAGCACGAACCTTATGGCCTGCGCAACGAGGCGTTGCGCTCGAAGATTGCACGCGTGATGCAGAGGGACGGAATCAGTGAAGTGGGGCCCGCGTCCATTGCGATGCCAGCGCTTCACGAAGCAAGCCGGCTTGCAAATTCAGTACGCAAGAAGCTGAAGAGCATAAGCACCGACTGCCTCATCATTCACGCGATTGACGATGAGACGTCCAGCCCGCATAACGCGCGCTACGTCGTGGCGAACGTCGGGGCGTCGTTTCTTCGCACTATCTGGCTCGACGACTCGTACCACATGATCACATCGGACAACGAACGCGAGGTCGTCGCGCGGGAATGCGCACTTTTCCTGCGCGAAAGTGCTGCGGCGTCGGCGTCCTGCAACAATCCAGCGCCGGTCATATCAAGGGCGCTTGCGCGGCGCCTGAGACAGTTGGCCGCCGTGGCGAGAAAAGCATGAGGCTCGACATCACCTCTTTTGGACGCCGGTGCATGGCGCTCGCAGCGGTAAGCGCTTATTGCACGATGGGCGTCGCATACGCCGATGAACCGCAGGCCGGCAGCGATTGGAAGATCTCAGTCGGGCCGGGCATGTATGTATTCCCGAAGTACCCTGGTTCCTCGCAGCTTCAGGTGCTTCCGTTCCCCGTGCAGGACATTTCATGGAAGGACCGTGTTTTCTCACAGGGTCCAGATGTGCTCGGCGTCAACGTGTTGCATGGAGAGAACTATCACGTCGGTATGTCGGTCAGCTTCGACTTCCAGTCGCGATCGTCATCGGACGATGCGCGGCTGAAAGGTTTGCCCGATGTGCACTATGGACCGAAGCTGCGGCTCTTCGGCGATTACACGGTGTGGGCGTTCACTGGCGCGCTGGCGGCCTATCAGGACATCGCGGGAACGGGACAAGGTCTGACGGCGACGGCCGACATATTCATGTCGGCGCCGAGCGGTAACTGGCTCTTTTCGATGGGTCCGGGCCTCACTTGGGCCAACGCGACCTATACGAAGACTTTATTCGGCATTACGTCGCAGGAAAGCGCAGCATCGGGATTGCCGCACTACGATACCAGTTCGGGCCTGCGCGATATTCACTTCAACGTGAATGCAACCTACAAAATCAGTCCGCACTGGTCGGCGAGCGTCGAGGCCGTTGTGGGACGCCTCGAGCATTACGCCGCAGGCAGTCCAATTACTGAGCGGCGGCTCGACCTCAACGGCATGGCGTCCGTGCTGTACCGCTTCTAGCAACGAAAATCGTTCGCGCGATCCTGGCGGCCCGAGTAAACCCAGCGCTCATACTTCACTGTGGTCAGAGAGGAACAGCCGGCAAGTAGTCGAGCCATCATCATGGCAACGTTCGCTGTGTCCCGCAGAGCCGACCCCTGAACATCCGACCGACGGCGCACGTGAACGGCGGGTTGTGGCCGAACCCGGAAGTCCATCGGAAGCGCACCCGCAATGGATCGACTTGACCGGCGAACTTCCGCACTCGACCCGCGGCGGACAGATAGCCTTCCCGATTGCCGCCATTCGGCCTAGCGGTTTTGCCGACTGCTGGTGGCAGCAGTCGGCACGGGATTCAAGCTACGCTAGGGCAACGGACTTGGTCATCGGCACGCAAGCCAATTCCAGTCCGCGCGACGTTCGGTATGTCGAAATCGAATCCCCCGACCAACCACAAGAACGATAAAACGGTGCCGCGTTCAGCGTGGCGTCGAGCCGCATCGAGACAAGTCCGTGATCGCGAGCCAACGCTTCGAGTGACTGCAGCATCTTGCGTCCAATACCGCGCCCCATGTGAGACGGCCGGACAAAGATGGCGTCAACTTGCCCGTTTGCGACGGTAAGCATCCCTGTGCCAACGACCAACCCTTCATCGACGGCTACGTAAAAGTCGCGTTCAACGACGCTGGCCCATTTGTCGGTCGGCGAGCAGCAACCCATGCTGACAAGGAAGCTTCTGGATAATATTTAGCGCACGCAGCAAGGACCGAAGCTTTGCGGATATCCCACGCATCGAGCACATCGCCACTACTAGCTTTTCGTATCGTCAGCATGCCGCGCTCCTCGGCGCGATCTGCCAAGTCGAGGCGTCGATAAGACTCCGAAGATCGGAAACACATACTTTGTCGTGCATGCAATCACTCCAGTTTGTGCCAATGCAAAACGGAGCGATTGAAACGACACGGCCCCGTCATGACTGGCGGGGCCGTTGAGGAAATCTATGTGCGATGTATGAACGTCACGATTCCCACGACTCGCCAGTGGCGGTCATGGTGCACATCACGAAATTTAGCGCGTCGTAGTTCATGACCGGAGGTTGCCGTTCTGGAGCGTAGCTGTCAATAGCGATTTGGAAATTGTCACCGATTCAGGCAGTCGGCACGAGCGGCTCAAATTGGCCGGATGCCGCCCCGCGCCGCTCGGCGACACCTTCGTGCGGCACTGTCAGGTTGATGGGGAGGCGGCGATAGAATGAGGCGATGAAGAAAACGAAATCGCTTTATCATGGTCACCGCTTCCCCGCCGTCGTCATCAGCTGCGCGGTTCGGTGGTATTTCCGGTTTAGCCTGAGCCTGCGCGACGTCGAAGAGTTGTTGCTCGAGCGTGGTGTGGTGGTCACGTACGAAACGATCCGTTGCTGGTGCGACAAATTCGGCGCTGAATTCGCCCGGTGCGCCAAAGCGGCGCGGCCCAAACCGGGCTGCATATGGCATCTGGACGAAACGTTCCTGACGCTGCGCGGCGAGCCGTATCTGTTGTGGCGAGCGGTCGACGAGCATGGTGCCGAACTCGATGTGCTGGTGCAAAAGCGGCGCAACAAGGCCGCGGCAAAGCGCTTCTTCCAGCGGGTGCTGCGTTCAAACCCGGTGCCGAACAAGATTGTGACCGACCAGTTGCGCAGCTATCCGGCGGCGAAGGCTGACATTCCTGAGCTCGCTCACGTGAAGCACGTTTTTGTCAAAGCGGCTGCACGTGTGAACAACCGCGCCGAGAACAGCCACCAGCCGACCCGCAGACGTGAACGCCAGATGTGCGGTTTTCGCGATGCGCGTCGCACGCAGGCGTTTCTCTCGTGCTTCGGCCCGATCAGGCAGCACTTCGCGCTGCCCAGACATCAAATGAACGCGGCATGTCATCGTGCCGTACTCAAAGAACGCTTCGCCACATGGCATGATTGGACTGTTACTGGTGCTGTCGACAAAGCTAGCTAATAAGGATAACTACTTTTAAGCTACACAGATAGCCTACGCCCGCCAACTTGACAGAGCCCTACGAAGCATATCGCCGAGATGCTCGAAGAGATTGAGGCGCGCGGCAAGATGCCATGGGCCGTTCACGTCCGCAGCCGCATGAAAGTGCTGTGCCCGCGCGGCAAAGCCCTCGGCCGGATGACGGAAAATCCCGCGACGGACACCCAGCGCGCGGCAGTGACCGCCAAGGCGGCCGTTTGACGTTCGAGGAATTCCAGCGCATCTATGAGAAGGCACCCGGAATGGCACTCTGGTTGCAAAACGCAATGCTGTTGGCGCTCATATCCGGGCAGGACCGCTCGACGGTCGCCATGCAGTGTTGACGCGCAGCAAGACAAGCGTCCAAATCGCAATCCCGCTCGAGCTGCGTATGGAGAAGCTCGGCATGTCGCTGGCCGATGTGATCGCGCGCTGCCGCGCAACGGGAATCGTCAGCAAATATCTGGTCCACCACATTCGCCCGAACGTCAACGCGCCGAAGGCGCTCGGCCATCAAAATCAAAACGTTCACGTCTTAGAAGCTGTTGCGAAATTAGTTAAACATTGGCCTGAGTCGCGTCCAGCAAATCAAGGCGCAAGCCAGGGACAGAAAGGCTTCATGGACATGGGCATAACGTTCGTAGCGAATCTTCAGGCGTCGAAACGAGTGAAGCCATGCAATCGAGCGCTCGACTGGCCAACGCGTTTTGCCCAGACCACTGCCATGGGGCGAGCCAATCTTTGCGAGCACCGGCGTGATGCCGCGCTCTCTCAAACGCTGTCGATGTGGTTCCGAGCTGTAGCCCCGGTCGCCCTGAACGATTTGCGGTTTATGCAACGGGCGTCCCCGCTTGCCTCTAATGTGTGGAATGGCATCGACGAGTGCATCAAGCTGGGTGACGTCGTGGCGGTTCGCCCCGCTCAGAATGACCGCGAGCGGGATGCCTTTCGCGTCGACGATGAGGTGGTGTTTGCTGCCGAGCTTGCGCCGGTCCGTGGGATTCGGGCCGGTTTTTTTCCCGCCAGCATCGCGCGAATCGACGAGCTGTCTACAAGCGCTCGTGACAAGTCGATTTCGCCACGGCGACGCAGTTCGGCCAGCAGCGTTTCGTGGATGCGTTGCCAGACTCCTGCTTCTTGCCATGCCACGAGCCGCCGCCAGCAGGCGGTGCCCGAACCGCATCCCATCTCCTGCGGTAGCAGATTCCACGCAATGCCGGAGCGCAGTACGAACACAATGCCCGTCAGCGCGGCACGGTCGGGAGTCGGCTTGCGGCCCGCATACTGGCGATTGCGCGGTGCCCGAGCAGGTAAAAGCGGTTCGATGAGCAACCACAATTCGTCGTCGATGAGTTCTTTAGGCATCGCTTCCTGTTGGACAAAACAAGACAGGAAGTTAACACCAAGTCAGAAAAGTTAACAGGCCCAGAACTTAATTTCGCAACAGCTTCTAAGTTTAAAGAGGCGCGCGATCTGGCTGGAATTACAGGCGACGATGCCCCCATCTTCCACGAAATGCGGAGTCTCACGAAGCGCCTTTACATGGAACAGGGCAACGTCGACGCGAAGGCTTTGCTCGGCCATATGACCGATGCAATTGCCGACCTTTACGCCAACTCGCGGGGGCTGGAGCCGGTGAAGGTCAGGATCTGAGTCAACTGAGCATCAGGCCTAGCCCTTGCGAACCTGCTAGCGTCAGGGCGAACGTCGTACTGAAAACTGGCTTGCCCATCGGGGAAACTACGAGGTCCCTGGTTAATTACAAGAGGTAATATTACAGAACGTTACGGACGCAGTCGGGCGATAACAAGCTGTTGGGAGAGTGTCAGGATATGAAGGCTATAAGTGTCCTCCATAGCGAGTCATCGCGGGGTTGGGGGGGTCAGGAAGTTCGTACACTCAAGGAAATGATCGCACTACGTGCGCTTGGTCACACCGTTGAACTTGTATGTTCCGACAATGCAATGCTGGGGATCCGTTCTCAAGCGGAAGGCTTTACGGTGCATCCCGCGCCCATACACGGGGGCGCCGATGTGCGTTCCATGCTGAGAATCCGCACGCTTCTCGAACAACATAACTTCGATGTGCTGAATACGCATAGCGGCCATGACACCTTGGTCGCAGGCGCGGCCGGACGTCTTGCGGGAACGCCGTTCATCGTGCGAACGCGGCATCTGGCGTTGCCCATCACATCGCTGGTTACGTACAACTGGATTCCCCATCACGTTGTGGCGGTGAGTCACTACGTGCGCAACTATCTGATTTCCGCTGGCGTGCAGGAAAGTCGCGTCGATACAATTTATGATGGCATTGTTAAGCCGGAGCCGCTGACGCGTTCGACTCTCCGCGACGAACTCGGACTCGATTCAGACACAGTCATCGCTGGAGTGGTTGCGATGCTCCGCGAAAAAAAAGGTCACGAGGACCTGATCGAGGCCGTAAGACCGATGATGATTGATCGACCGCATTTTCACGTCGTAATCGCTGGCGAGGGCGGTGAACTTGCCAAATTGAAGGCGATGATCGACGGCTTTGGTTTGTCAGAACGGATTCATTTGCTGGGCTTTCGCAAGGACATCAACAACGTGTTGCGTGGCTGTGATCTGTTCGTGCTCCCGACTCACCAGGAAGCGCTAGGCCAAGCGTTTATCGAAGCGATGGCGATGGGTCTGCCCGTGATTGGCACCGACGTCGACGGGGTTCCCGAGTTGATCGACTCGGGCGTGAACGGCTTACTCGTGCGCCCGCGCAACATTGACGCGTTGCGCGCCGCGCTCACGCGTCTGGTCGACGATGCACCATTGCGCGCGCGCTTTGGACTGTCTGGTCGTATCAAGACCGACAACAACTTCACGGTAGAAGGTATGGCGAGAGAGACAATCGATCTATACCTGCGCGGCATCGATCGCCGGCGTCACGTATTCCGCCGGCGAGGAGCATCGGGATGACCCGGCATGCCAAAGGAGTGCCCGTGCTGATGTACCACCATATCAGCACGTCGCCGGGGATGATCACGGTGTCGCCCGATAACTTCGCTGCGCAAATGGCGTATCTGGCAGACGCGGGGTACAGGACGATCGGCAGCACGCAACTAGCCGCCTATCTGGCGGGAGAGGCGTTGCCGGAGAAATCGGTCATGCTGACATTCGACGACGGCTATCTCGACAACTGGGTTTATGCGTATCCCGTGCTTCAGGCACACGGTTTGACCGCTTTGTGCTTTCTTGTGACGAGCTGGATCGGCGAAGGGCCGGCGCGTGCCCATGCGGGCGCTGGCGGCACGTTGCCTCCACTACTCAACCATCGAGCCGGTGAAGTCGCGATTGAAAACGGTGAAGCTGATCGCGCGATTCTCCGATGGTCTGAGATCGATGCGATGCGCGAGGCCGGAACCTTCGAATTTCACAGCCATACCCATAGTCATGTGAGATGGGATCAAGTGTCAGTCAATGCAGATGAGAAATGCTCCGGACTTAAGCGCGATCTCCACGATGCCCGCGCGACCTTGGAAACACGGCTCGGAGCCATTTCCGATCACTTGTGCTGGCCTCAAGGCTATTACGACGATGACTATCGACGTGTCGCCTATCAGGCAGGATTCCGGCATTTCTACACATGCGAGGCGGGGTCCAATTACCCTGGACACAATGGTAGCTCCGTTCGCTCGATCACTCGGTTAGAGGTGCGCGACCGACCAGCATCGTGGTTAGCCTCGCGGCTGTGGATTCACACCCGGCCCGCAATCAGCCGGGCATACCTTAGGATCAAACGGTGATGCACCGGCAATCTCGCGATTACTTGCCGTCTGCGAGTGGCGCGAGCCGCGAAAACGATATATCGCACTGAATAGCGCCAACAAACGGGACCTCGATCCGTAAGCCTGCAAAATCCGTTGCATGCATGGCCGTAGGGCCTTCGTCAAGCGAAGGGTTTGAACTGGCCTTTCCGGCTGTTCATCTCTGCGGCTAAGGATCCCGGCCTGTAGATGCATCAACTGCTTCACATCCACGCTTCCTGTTGCCAGACGCATGCCGTGGTTGCTATCAAGGTAGATTAGGGATACTTCCGCTGGGTCATCGTCTCGAAGCAGCGGCAGCCGCTTGGCATCACCGGCAGTGAACCCCCACCAGAGACGGGGAACCGCTAGCTGCATCGTCGTCCAGCCACGACACATCCAGCGCCACAGAAATCCACGCGACGCGTGGACATCATAAGTTGGCACATTGTCAACGCTGATCGGGCGAGCGCCGAAAAACGCCTCGAAATGCCGCACGCGTGGACCCAGCGCGAAATTACCGAACAGGCCTCTGTCGTGATTTCCCGGCACAACGCGAAGCACACAATCCGTACCAGCAGTCGCAGCTGTTGATTTGCGGGGAATCCTGACCCACGATTGGAGCTGCTGCGCATCGCCTCAGTTTCCAGGTTGATATTTGGGACAGGATAACCGACCGGCGGCCGCGACTAGCAGTGCCGGTTGTCGGATCCTCCCCCGACCTGGGACCGGCCCGGAATACCGAGATCCGGTGTTGCCAGGTGCCGTTGTGGTTCCGGGGACTAGCAGTGCGCCGTCCCGAACGGGTGTGCGCGACAGCCCGCGCCGGCCAACGGTACCGGAAATCGCAACATCTGACACTTAGGATAATCGGAGGTGGCGATATCAGGTCTGCGTGGCGCTATGTTGCAGGAGGTGTCGTGCGATGACCGTAGACCGTATTAATTCCGTCACCGTTGAGACAATAAGTTTGTCAATCTGCGGTCGTGCGGCGCGTCATCGCCTGAAAAGCCTTGCTGCATACGAAATCGATGGAGCGAAATAAAAGTGTCAACTGCAGGCGCAGATGTGATGAAGCGACTGCCCAGTACGCGCCACTCCACACCGAAGGCAATCGGCTTGTCTCACGCCCCGCCGCCCCGGTCGCCGGACGTCCAAGCTCGGCCCAGGAGCCCCCGGTCGAGGCGTCTATCCACTTTGCATACCCGAGGCCTCGTCCGTCCCTTCGCAATGGCCGGTTTCCGGCGAGCAAATTGGCAGCGGTATTGCCTCAAGGCGGCCAGGAGCCGTCATTCAGTAGGAGCAAATCGTCAGTCATAGGGCGTCCGGTGCATGTCGGATAACTGCCGTTCACGACCGGAAAACTTGTTATAGAAGTTGTCAGCCCACACGACCATGAGAGAATTCTTGCTCTTGCTCTTGCTCTTGCTCTTGCTCTTGCTCTTGCTCTTGCTCTTGCTCTTGCTCTTGCTCTTGCTCTTGCTCTTGTTCTCATCCTCGTCGCCTCATGAAGATCCTCGAATACACCGGGCTCGACACCTCACGCGTCAAGGCCAGCTACGACAAGGTGTCCGCGGCCATCGCTCGCCACGACTTCCGTGCTGCCCAAGTCAAGAAGCTCGCCAATCTGAGCCACGGCAAGTTCTACCGGGCGAAGCTGGATGACGCCGACCGGCTGTTGTTCTCCCTGGTGCGCCACGGGGATGAAGTCTGCGCACTGATGCTGGAAGTGATCGCCAATCACGCCTACGATAAGTCACGCTTCCTGCGCGGCGCGGCGATTGACGAGAGCAAAATTCCAGACATCAGCGTTGATGACGCCATCAGGGAGGCGCAAGCTCTACGCTACCTTCATCCCGAACGTACCGGAATTCACCTGCTCGACAAACCGATCTCGTTTGATGACACGCAGGAGACCATTTACCGACAGCCACCTCCGTTGGTTGTCGTCGGCAGCGCTGGCAGTGGCAAGACCGCACTGACGCTTGAAAAGCTCAAGCATGCCGAAGGTGAGGTCCTCTACGTCACTCACTCCGCCTTCCTGGCGCAGAGCGCACGCGACCTTTATTACTCCAACGGTTTCGAGCATGGCGGTCAGGATGCCGTATTTCTGTCCTACCGGGAGTTTGTCGAGTCGATCCGCGTTCCGGCAGGACGCGAGGCTAGCTGGCGCGACTTTGCGGGCTGGTACTCCCGTATACGGCAGAACTTCAAGGATGTCGAAGCCCACCAGGCTTTCGAGGAGATTCGCGGCGTGATTGCTGCCGGGTCGGGCGGTGTCCTGTCGCGCGACGAGTATCGAGCACTGGGGGTGCGTCAATCGATCTTTCCCGTAGAACGGCGCGACCAACTCTACAATCTGTTTGAGAATTATAGCGCCTGGCTGGCCGAGGCAAAGCTCTACGACCTGAATCTTGTCGCACACGACTGGCAAGCGCTGGCTGCGCCGCGCTACGACTTCGTGGTTATTGACGAGGTGCAGGACATCACCACCGTGCAACTCGCGCTCGTGCTCAAAACCCTGAAGAAGCCTGGCCATTTCATGCTCTGCGGGGATTCCAATCAGATTGTCCATCCCAATTTCTTTTCCTGGAGCCAAGTCAAGAGCCTGTTCTGGAAGGACCCTAAACTGGCCGAGCGACAGGAATTGCGCGTGCTAGAGGCCAACTTTCGCAACGGCCTGGAGGCCACTCGCGTCGCCAATCAGTTGCTCAAGATCAAGCAGCGGCGCTTCGGTTCCATCGACCGCGAGAGCAACTTCCTGGTCCAGGCCGTCGGCGGCGAGACCGGCCAGGTTACGCTGATACCCGACAAGGACGCCACCAAGCGCGAACTGGACCAGAAGATTCGCCAATCCACACAGTTCGCCGTCCTGGTAATGCGCGATGAGGACAAGGCCGACGCCCGCAAGCACTTTGCCACGCCGCTATTGTTCTCGATCCACGAAGCCAAGGGTCTCGAATACGAGAATATCGTGCTCTACCGCTTCATCTCTGATCACCGCGGCGAGTTCAACGATATCGTCGAGGGCGTCGCCAAGGCCGATCTGGCGGTCGAGACACTGGATTACAAACGCGCCAAAGACAAGAGTGATAAGTCGCTCGAAGTCTACAAGTTCTTCGTCAATGCCCTGTATGTAGCGCTGACGCGCGCCATCAAGAACATCTACATGATCGAGTCGGACACAGGGCATGAGTTGTTCGGGTTGCTGGATCTCGTCGTCGGCCAGACCAAGATCGAGGGCAAACAATCCACGCTCGAAGACTGGCAGAAGGAAGCACGCAAACTCGAACTTCAGGGCAAGCAGGAGCAGGCGGACGACATCCGTCGCACCATCTTGAAGCAGGTTCCGGTGCCTTGGCCGGTGTTCGATGATGCCAAGGTCAGGAACCTGCTGATCAAGGTCTTCCGCGAGCAGTCTCCGGGCAACAAGGGCAAGCAGCAACTCTTTGACTATGCCACCTGTTTCGACGAACCGCAGCTCGCCAAGTGGCTGGCAGTTGAGGCGAAATTCGAGCAGGCACGGTCCTTTGATCAGCAGCGCGCGGTATTCGGCCGCAAGAGCTACGTCCCTTACTTCGCCAACCACTTCAAGGACATCCTCAGGCAGTGTGACCTGCATGGCGTCGATCATCGCCTGCCAATGAACCAGACGCCACTGATGGCCGCAGCTGCTGCAGGAAATGTGGCGCTGGTAGAAGCCCTGCTGGAGCGCGGTGCCGACCGCGATGCCGTCGATCACTATGGTCACAATGCACTGCACTGGGCTCTGCGGCAGGCATTTGGCGATGCAAAGTTCGCTGCTGGCCCGCTGGCGGCAATCTATGAATGCCTGGCTCCGCCCTGCATTGATGTCAGAGCGGGTGATCGCCTGGTCCGCATCGACCGGCATCTGTCTGAATACTTTCTGTTCCAGACCCTGTGGGTATTGTTCAAAGCCCAATTCAGCAAGATACGACGCAATGCAGACAGCGCGTTCCAAACCCAAATCATCCTCGATGCCTGGCAACACTTACCCGCTAACGTAGTGCGGCCCGAGCGCAACAAGCGCCAGCATCTTTCTGGCGTGCTGGCGAGGAACGAAATCGACAGAGACTATGCCTACAATAGATCTCTGTTTCTGCGTGTATCCACCGGACGGTACCAGTTCAATCCCAAACTCGCTGTGCGTCGCCGCCAAGGCGAAGAAGTAAACTGGATCCCGATCTACACGGCACTCAATCTCCCGTTGATTAGCGAGTTTGCCTACAACGACGGCTGGATCAGCACCTGGGACAATATTGACAAGCTTGTGATCCTTGCCGGACTCCCTGAACGAACCACACCTATCGCCGCTGAACGCTTCGCCGAGCGGGAAGCGGCCAAGATGAGGGAGTTGGACGAACGCAGAGCCAACCCACTTGCTGCCAAAGCGCGTATTCATGCCGCCGCCGAAGGCACCCAAAACAGAGCGCCACCATGGGGAACAAAGGAAGCCAAACGGCTTGAAATCGAACGTGTGAGACAAGAAATCGAAAAACGGAAGAAGAATTGACATGCCGATTCTCGTTGGCCGTATAAAGCGCTTCGCAAAACGCCGTTAATCGCCGCCGGACTCGAAGAGTCGACGGCCGCTGTGCACTTGGAAGCGGTCACAGCGGCGGCGCTGTTCGGAGCGGCCGCAGTGGGTCGCGCTGAGTCCGTCCGCTCTTCAAACTCATCGCCGGAAAGCGGTCGGTGGAATTCAGTTGCCCGGAAGCGGACACTTGGCAGTGCGTCTTCCCGACCCTGAGACGCCATTGGAACTGACCTACGTGAATGGCCGCTTCCGAGGTACAACGGTCATTTCTTTGTTCGAGTAGATTGTCAAATCCCGGCCTAAGCCGCCGTTTGCAGTTCGGCGTGGCCGAGCAGCAGGAACGCCAGCTTCTGCGAAGATCGAATGCGGACCGACCCACTCTGACATTCCGTCCACTGACATAGGCGCTACCGACTCCAAGCCGGTGACCACTCTTTCGCCATTTCATCACGGCATGCGTAGGAAATGTGCAGTGATAGTTTTTGCAGTTGCTTTACTTGACCTGTGTCCATCGCGTTGCCGAACGCGACCATAGCCTTCTCAAGCTCTTTGTTTTCGATCATTGCCATAACGCCGTAGTACAGTTGCCAGAAACGCGTCTTCGTTTCAGGTTTAGCTTGGTTGGCGTCAGCGGCAATCGCAGCAGCTTTCTCAATGGCTTCAGTACACCATTTGAGCTTTTGCTCGAGATAGGGGCGTCGTGCTTCGATTGCTTGCGTCTCGTGCAGCTTCTGCGCTTCCTCGAATCGAGCGAATTCTGCTTCACGTTGCGTCTGCGAAAATTGGTGGATGCCCACACCGACACTGACGCCCGCAATGAGTATGCCGCCCCCGGAGGATATAGCAGCGGCGATTTGCGCCCAACGTGCATAGTTATCGGGCTTGCGAACACGAACAAAAGGCATCGCGCAATCTCCGTGGTGACGAGGAGCAGGCACACATGATGAACAGCTAAATCTCTGCGCGCAATCCGGCATCGCCCGTAGCACACTACCGAAATCAATTGCGCGGGGCATGAATCCGGCCGCTTCGATAGCCGTTCGCTGGTGTACGAGGTCACCCGCGAAAGGCCGTAGTCGGCTTGAGGCGCTGGGACAGAAAATTGATTTGCGTGTTCAGATACCTTATATTTGCCGCGAGGGTATGCGCTAGGCTTCGGTCTAGGACCTCATTGAGGTGACCCTATTAAAGAGCGATCTTCGGGTCGCGGGCTTCGGCCAGTCCCCTGCGGGGGAGTTAAACTATCCTTAAATCTTCGCATACCCTCACCTCTAATAACTATGACAACGAATCCCACGCCCCCTGTCGACCCGTTTCAAAAAGCGCGCGAAGCGTTATACAACCGGATTTGGTTTACACGAAAGGCTCGCATTCAATCTGAAAAACGGTTGTTGCAGAATGACCTTCACGCGCAACTAATGCTTCAACTTTTTTCCGCTTATAGCATCGGACTGTCGATTTACCTCTTGAAATTTCATGCGGCCGGCCTGTCAGACGATGCGGCTAATGTGACATTAATTGTCATATCTGTTTTGCTATTTGGAATTGCTCCATACGTCAGTGCGCGAAATTTTAAGGGTCGTGCAGAGGAATTTAAGGCAGTCTACGTGAAGCTTCAAACTTTGTTGGATGATTTAAATCGAATTGAGTGGATGACGTCTGTTCAAGAGGCACACGCTGCGTATGTCGTGGTAGAGAGGGAGTACGCGCGGACGTTGGCAAGCAGCGAAAATCACCTTGAGATAGATGACGCAGTGAGCCGATATGGTGCGAGAGGCATAAGTCGCCCTTTGTCGAAGCGCGAGTGCGCAAGCGTGTTTCTATTTTTTTCCAGGCGTTGGGCTATCTGGCTTGGCGGGTACATTGTGCCGCCTGTGTTCTTTTTCGCGTATTCTATCTTTTTCAAGTGATATGCGCCCTTCAGAAAAATCGTACAAAGCAATATTCTCAAGCTCGAATCTTAAAAACATATATGAAGAGCATATAGCGAGGACCAGTGCAATCGGAATTGACCGAATTAATCGGTCCACATTCGAGAAGAATTTAAACGCGGAGATTGCTCTCATTAGAAGGAAGGCGGGGAATCGTTCTTATCATTTCTCGCAATTCAAGGAAAAACTAATATCAAAAGGAGCCAACCGATTTCCCCGCGTGATTTCTATTGCGACGTTTCGCGATAGAATTACACTTCGCGCTATCTGCGATATCTTGAAAGCTCGATTTGAAGGGCTGCTTGAACTAAAAATACCGCAAATTGTAATTCATGATCTGAAGCGTGAAGTTGCTTCCGGAAAGTATAACTATTTCATTAAGCTCGACGTACAAAATTTCTATCCTTCTATTTCACACGCGATTCTTCGGGAGACTGTAAAGAGGCGGATAAAAAGTGCGAATGTGATATCGCTGCTAGACAGTGCGTTGGAGACGCCTACCGTCGCTGTAGCAGATAAAGGCAGACGAGCCGAACCAGTGGGTGTGCCGCAAGGGTTGTCAATATCTAACATTCTTGCGGAGATTTTTCTCCATCGGTTCGATATTTGGATGGAAAAAAAGATAGAGATTAAATATTTCAGGTACGTGGATGACGTATTTGCCCTTTGCGCATCTGATCCCGCACCTTTGTTTTCCGAGATGAGCCGCACACTGGAAGGCGATTTTAGCCTGAAAGTTCACGATATCTCGCTTCCTGGCTCGAAGTCCGTTTTCGGTCCCATTGAGGAAGAGTTTTCATTTCTCGGATACCTCTTTGTAGATGGTAAGGCGCGCGTCAAAGAACAGTCTATCCAGAGACTGGAAAGTTCGCTGGCTGACGCATTCACAACATACAAATACCGATGTCAAGAGATAAAGCGAAAGCAAAAAAACAAAAAACTAAGGAGGCAAAATTTGACTTTTGCGAAGAACGTATTGCTATGGCGAGTCAATCTCCGTATCACTGGTTGCATCTTCGAAAACACCAGGAAGGGATGGGTCTTTTATTTTTCGCAGATTGATGATTCGAGTGTCGAGCAGCTTCACAAACTAGACAAGACAGTTGAAAGCCTGATGGCGCGATTTAACGTTTCGACAACTAAAAAACTGCGGCCTTTCGTCCGAGTCTATTTTGAATGCCGACGACGTGATCCGACGGAGCGCGGATACATACCGAATTTCGATACAACGTCTGTGGCAAGTATGCGACGCATTTTGGAAAGCTATTTTGGACAAAGCGTGAAAGGGCTGTCAGACGCGACGGTGCGATCGACGTTTTCCTTCCGGATCAGGCGAGCTACTAGAGAGCTGGAACAAGATATCCAAGACATCTCATGAAATGCGTGGTCTGGACGTGATTGGCAACAGACGCTTTTAGCAGTCGGGGAATGGGGCGAGTTATCCCTATTGTCGGCTAACGCTTCAGGCGCTGCGAGTCGGCGGCAGTGAGTCGCACGACACCCTCGTATAGCGGTAAGCGGTCGAGCCGTACGCCCGCGGGGTATGACTAATACCTAAGTGGGGGCACCCGTCCGGCCACGCCATGGCAAGTTCCAAATACAAAGTGGTTTTCAACAACGCGCTTGATCGCGAAGACTATCGGGCGCCCGCGGGACTGCATTGGTATGAACTGCGTTTGACTCTTCACCGCTCTTCGCTCGTCACAGGGCAATGGACAGCATTCGAAGGTAGAGGAGACGTTCGAGCGTCCGCCAACAATCGCCCTCGAATGGCGGTAGTTGGCCGACTGGATGCGGTCGCGAGCGTCCGCTTTATGGTGCTCCAGTGCGCAAATCAATGATTCGGCTGAGTGACCGCTTTGGACGGAATCGTCTGGCCGTAGTGGGTCGATCCATGCCTTTCGCATAACCCTTGCGATCAGCGATCGACGGGGCAGCGGACGGGGTCCGGCCAATAGTTGCCGTTCGCGCAACACACGAAGCCGTCATTCCAACGGCCGGTCCACTTCGGAACCTGCCGGATGCTCGATCTGAGCAACTCGGCCATAGCTGACGTTGAAGCAGGCCTGGTTCTACGTCACCTATGTGGCGGATTGCTGCCAACGTCGGTGTCGAGCAGTTGGACGGCTGCTTCCTCGATCAGTGCCCTGACGCTCTCAACCCCATTCGGCATCTGCTTTATCGATCGTATCGGTCGTTTCAATTAGCGAGCTGGCTTATCGCGGCATCCCCACCCAGCTAACTCCCCTGATAAATATCGCACGACAGGCCCACCACGCACGGTTGACTGTCTCGGGTTTTGCCGTAACCATTTCGTCCGCCCGGTTGGGCTCCATAGTCCCACGTACTGCCACCGCCCATCGGCATCGCCTGCTGCGATGAATGGATTGGCTGCTGATTGGATGAGTGGCCAGTGACGCCTGACGGTTGCATTTCCTGAGCGTCGGCAGCGCCGGCCACGGTGAGCAGGAATAGCACGACGGTTGCAGCCGAGGGTTGCACTTTCATTTCTTCACCTTTTCGTCATCAACGGGTTGCATGGCTCTCGCGCCGTCAGACCTTTGTTAGCTCCCTCCAAAAAAACGTTGCATTGTGGATCCATCCGGCACGGTCTGGCATGTTTTGCACCGGCTTGTACCCGTGTGTCGGGCTTACCGCCGTATGCTTCCATCCCCGCACTCGGGTCGGATGCTTGTGTTGCAGCGTTTTCTTGCGGAGCAGGTTGAGAGGCTTGCGGTGTGCCTTGCGAATGCGCAACGCTGGCCATGACAAACAGCACGACAGCGGATGCGACTATCAGTGTAAATTTCATGTTGGTTTCTTCATCTAAGTTGAGTCTTCCATTCGTGCGATTCGTTATTCGCGTTTCGCACGAGCCAGGGCCGGCTTAGCTCATCACGACGAGCAACCGCTCCGGATGCATTCGACGAATGCCCCTCGACGTTGCTGTCATACTCATTCTTGATCAGGCGAAGGGCCGTCGCAACGCACATGTGTAGGCGGTGGACAGCAAAGGTCGGCGAGAGATGTAGCTGCTACGATCGCCCGATTCCGGTGACATGCCGGGTCGCGATCGATCGAAAGCACGCTGACTGAAGTCAGTCGGTTGGTTGTCCGCCGGCAGCCGGCAAGCTTCGGTCAAGCGCCGGATCCGTGACCGGCGGGACGCCGAGCTTGATCCCTCTATCCGCCAGCATGACGATGAGTTCGGTACGGCGCCGCAGATTGAAATGCGCAAGCAGATGACTGATGTATTTCCGTACCGTAATGTCCTCGAGCCCCATTCTCAGGGCAATCGCCTTGGACGGAAGTCCGCGCACCAGCCACGCCAAGGTTTCGAACTCTCTCGGTGTGAGTCCCAGCTCGGATGCATTGTTCGTTTCCGATTTAACGCGCGGCTGTCTATCCTCAGGTCCATTTTCGGAAGCCTTGTCAGTGTCCATATCACGACTGAGGCAGGCAATGCTGGAGGCTGGCAGGAACACGCCGCCGGCAAGCACCGCGCTTATCGCCGCACGAAGTGCTTCAGGCGGTGACGATTTGGGCACGTATCCCATGGCGCGAAGTTGGATGCATCGGCTGATCGTTTCCACTCGCTCATCGGCCGATATCACGATTACCGGTAACGACGGTCGCGACTCTTTCAATTCGGCAAGCGCATTGCAACCGTTGCCATCGGGCAGGTCGAGATCGAGAAAAACGATATTCAGTAGCTCGCCAAGCGCGTGATCCACCCCCTGGGACAATGTGCTCGCGTGCAGCAACTCGATGTTTGGAAAGAGCTCTGTGAGCAGAAGCGCCAATCCGGCTCTGAACAGTTCATGGTCGTCGACGATCAGTACGCGCATTCCATCGTCTCCTGGAACTGTCTTCGAGCCGAGCTGCGATTGCGCATCGGAGGATGGCTAAACCGGTCGTGATCGTCCGATGTCTTCCGATCAGATAGTACACAGTGGCGGTGGACCTACATGGCGTCGCCTGAAAAGTGGCGGTTTTCGCCCACCATTAGACGAATCAAGCGTACCACGCGTACCAGGAGGACCACCGCGCTCGGGACGGTTGCAGTCACTGAACCTTCGCGAGGTCGAGTTTCATCTTCCGCTGAGCGCTCACGTACCGGCTGATGTCCGCCAGCAGGTCTTTGGGGGCGGAGGACTTACGCAATAGCACGAACGGTTCGGGGAAGTCACGAAGGACCTGATCGGACAGCAGCTCACCGGTGATAAATGCGACGGGGATAACGCCCGCCCATGCAAAATGACGCCTGATCCGATTAGCAACCTCCTTGCCGGTGGCTCCGTCGCGCAGACGGATATCGGCGACGATGAGATCGGGAATGCGGCTGTCATCGGCAAGGATGGCTTCGAATCCAGCCATTGACTCTGCGGCGTACACGAGCGCGCCCGCGCTTGAGAAAAGACGCCTCAGGCCTTCGAGGACAGTAGGTTCATCGTCGCATAGGAGCATGAACGTGCCAGTGAGATCGGGTATGTAGACGTCGCCACCGTGAACATGTGCGCCGACGCTCGGGGTTGATGTCGAAACCGTCGCGTAAAGGGAAAAGCGCGATCCGCGCCCTTCCACGGAGGCGACACTCACGCCGTGTCCCGGCAGGATATGGATCGCACGCTGTACAATCGACAGACCCAGTCCCAGCCCTTTCGAACGGTCGCGCCCCGGATTGTTGATCTGATAGTACTCGGAGAAGATCGCGTCCCGATGGGCGGGCGCAATGCCGATGCCGGTATCCCATACATCAACGCGCAGCCGTTCATTCAGTTGCACCCAGCCAAGCACAACGCCACCCGATGAGGTGTTCTTGATCGCGTTCGATACGAGATTCGATATGGACCGCTTGAAGAGCGATCGATCGGTTTCGATGGACGGTGGGTACCTTCGCCGCCCCGCGATTCTTAGATCGATGCCGCGCAATCGCGCCGTCTCCCGGTATTGCTCGAAGACCTCCGTCAATAGGCCGTGGGTATCGACCGGTACGACATGGGGAACATATGAGCCCAGCTCACTGTAATCCTGAATGTCCTTGAACATTTCGAGGATGTCGGACGCGGTCTCCTCGATGACATTGAGCTCGCGATCCACGGCGTATCCGTCCCTGATCCTCGTCCGGGCGCTTCGAATAAAAAGGTTGATTGCGGCGAGAGGCTGCTGGATGTCGTGATACGCCGACGAAAAGAATCGCTCTTTCTCCCTGACGAGCTCTTGCATGCGTCTGTTCTGCCCGTTGACCGCGCGCGACGCCGCTTCGACGCGAGCCTTGGCCGCGCGCAATGTGCGCCAGTACATGAATTCGCGCCTCGCGGCACGTTCCAGCGGGACGCTGAGCAGCACACCGACGACAGCCATCAACGGCACCATCGTGGCGTGTGCGGCCACCGACTCCATGCGCAGTTCGACACTCCCGCCGACGGGTTTGAAATAAAGCATGACCAGATAGCCGACGACGCATATCCCGATTAGCCAAGCCGCCGTGATGACCCGAAGCCGAAAGGCCATGAATATCAGGAAAAGGGAAAACAGCAGCACCGGGTAGACTTCGCGCCAGCCAAGGTCGCCCGGGTAGAACTGCAGCATTCTCAGGGTGGTGAACCAGCAACTGATCGTCCAGACACTGAGCAGCCCGACTGCCCAACGTTCATCGAGTGCGCGCGGGGGGTTTTGTCGCGGTAAGAGCACGATGCGAACACACGGCAGTTTAAGTAGGACTGCTTATGCCGCCAGTGAGTAGAACTGCTCGGCACGAGTGTATCCGAGGCCACGGACTTGCATTTGGCCCTTGGCGATCATGTGCATGAGCTCGATGCCGCTCAACAGGATCCGGGCGCAACGAAAATTCTTGAAGCCAAGCATAGGCCGCGTGCGTCGCTTGATCGCCCGATGATCTTGCTCGACAACATTGTTCAGATACTTGTTCTGGCGAATCCTGATCGGTGCTTGCCGCTCCTCGTTGAGAGCATCCAGCGCGGCCAGGTTCGCACCGCTTTTATCGATTGTCACCGTCTCGGGTTCGCCGTTTTGCTCGATTGACTTTTCGAAGTAGCGCCGCGCCGCGGCCTTGTCGCGATGGGCACGCAGCAGAAAATCCACCGTGTTACCCTCTTTGTCGACTGCGCGGTACAGATACTTCCACTGGCCTCGGACCTTGATATACGTTTCATCCATTCGCCAGCTCCGGCCGACGGCTTTCTTGTGGCGGCGGAAGGCCTTCTCCAGGACCGGCAACACCTTGATGGCCCAGCGGTGCACAGTTGAATGGTCGACCGAGATTCCGCGTTCCGACATCATCTCTTCCAGGTGTCGAAGGCTCAGCGGATACGCCACATACCAGCGCACGCACGTCAGGATCACGTCGAGTGGATAGTGGAAACGCTTGAGCACTCGTGCCAAGGCTGGATTGAGAGTCGTCATCAAGCGTCCGATCGTTCGTATTGTCAGAGTGCATGATACCCGGCGCTTACTGCGACAAAGCCCCCAATGGCGCACACCTGGAGACAGCCAGAGGGCACGTGTTGGCGGCACGACCCAATAGCCAACGTCGCTCCCAACGACCATGACGCCGGTCGCAGCATAGACAAGTTGTCCATCAGGATGGGTGTGGGCATCCAGCACCATCGGGCGGAGGAGATGCTCCTTTAGTCCCGTGACCGTAACTCTCCCACACCAAGCGGCCCGTCCATCAACTGTGTCAGTCGTGAGGCCCTCGGTGGCTGGGAACGGTCGATTAACGAGTCACTCACGGCCAAGTCTCGCGAGCTAAAGGCTTAAAGCCCGAAAAGATTGTGCTGAATCTGACGCAGGTGCCCCGTCAGAACCTGGCCCGCCTGGTCAGCATCGCGGTCACGCAATGCTTCGACAATTGCCCGGTGCTGCGCTTCGTATTCTTTTCGGCGTTCGGGCGTCAGCGAGTGGCGTTTGAGTCGCCCCCATTCGCCCTGCTCGCGAACGCGGTTGGTCAGTTCAAGCACCTTGAGGAAGAAGGAGTTGTGCGTTGCCAGCGCGAATGTACGGTGCAGTTCGCCATCCCAATGCTCGAACTCTTCCACCGTCTGAGCAGCTTCGGAGCGTTCGATGCATTCCGTCATCCGCGCGAAGTCCGACGACGTAGCGTTACGCGCTATCAACTTCGGCATCAGCGGCTCGATGAGAAGTCGCGCCTCCATTAGCTCAGCGGGGCTGGTCTGAGTCTCTGAAATCTCGTCAATGACGATTTCCGGCGGCGGCAATGCCTTCGCAGCACCGGGAAGCACAAAGGTTCCGCTGCCGACAGTCTGCGTTATCAGGCCTCGGTCCTTTAGGTCCTGCAACACTCGCCTGACCGCGCCGCGCGACGCACCGAACTGCTCGCTTAGTTGACGCTCAGCGGGAAGTTTGACGCCATCGCCCATGCGACCAGACGCAATCTCATCATAGAGATACGCCGCGAGTGCTTTCGCACCGGTCGCCCTGACAGGGCTTTTCGCCTCGACTTCTCCCATCGCAATGCTCCCCTGTTGCATTGACCAAATCTTACCACAAGATGTACCAATTGGTAGTGTTATTGGTTAACCCCTACTTGCAATAGATCCAATATGGTTCTACAGTACGTCCTACGCAAACCAATTGGACTAACTCAGGAGCCAATTTATGAAACTCGCAAACCTCCTTGTAGACGGCGCAGCGCTCGTCGCAGTCGTAGATGTCGACAAATCGGTGTTCTGGCCCGTGTCGACGTTGGTCCCGGACTTTAACGGCGACATGGTCCAATTGGTCCAGTCGTACCCCCAATTCAAGGGCGACCTTCGCCCGCGCGGCGAAGGTCGTCCGCTGAGCGACGCCACCGTACTCGCGCCTATCGACCAGCCGCGTCGCAACATTTTCTGTGTCGGCAAGAACTATCACGAGCACGCGGCGGAATTCCAGAAGTCCGGTTTTGACAGCAGCGCAAAAGACGGCGAGCACGCGCCGGAGGCACCTGTCATTTTCACCAAGCCGGCCAGCACCGTCATTGGCCCTGGTGTGAAAATTCCTCGCCACGTCGACGTCACTAGCCAGCTGGACTACGAGGCTGAGCTCGGGGTCGTTATCGGCAAGGCAGGACGTGGAATCAAGAAGGCCGACGCAATGGAGTACGTTTTCGGCTATACCGTAATCAATGACTTCACGGCCCGTGACCTGCAAAAGCTCCACCGCCAATGGTTCATCGGCAAGTCGCTCGACGGTTTCTGTCCGATGGGACCGTACCTGGTTACCGCTGACGAGGTCGACGGTCAGAGCGTCGACGTCAAGTGCTGGGTGAATGGCGAACTGCGCCAGAATTCGAACACCAAACAGCTGATTTTTGACATTCCGACGCTTATCGAGACGCTGTCCGCAGGCATCGAACTGCAACCGGGCGATGTCATTGCAACCGGCACACCGGCAGGCGTTGGTATCGGGTTCAGCCCGCCGAAGTTCCTGCAAAAGGGTGACGTGGTTCGTATCGAAATCGAGAACGTCGGCGTGCTGGAAAACGAGGTGGGCGAATGACAACAACTCTGGTCAAGAATATCGCGGTCGAAGTCGATGGCGATGGACAGGCAGTAGTTTGTATTCACGGCCTCGGCGGTTCGTCGAACAACTGGACGCCGGTTCTCTCCGCGTTCGAAGGTTTCAAAGTCGTCCGTCCCGAGCTGCCTGGTAGCGCACGTTCGGCGCTGCCTTCACAGCCTCTGTCGATCGACCTTTACGTCGAGACGCTGGCTGGAGTGCTGGGTGAACTGGGCGTCTCGAAGGCGCACGTCGTTGCGCACTCGATGGGCACCATCGTCGCGCAACATCTGGCTATCAAGCATCCCGAACTCGTGAAGAGCCTGGCGCTCTTTGGGCCGTTGCTTGCTCCCCCGGACCAAGGTCGTCCGGGCATTCAGGCACGAGCAGCGCTATCGCGGGAGAAGGGAATCGCAGGCGTGCAGGAAATTGCCGACGCCATCGTCAAGGGCGCAACGAGCGCTGAAACGAAGGCACAACGTCCGGTAACCATCGCTCTCGTGCGTGAAAGCGTGATGCGACAGTCGCCGGAAGGCTATGCGCAAAGCTGTGAAGCCTTGGCTGGCGCACAGGCGGCCGAAGTTGAAAAGATTTCAGTGCCGACGTTGCTGGTCACTGGCGACGAAGATGGTGTCGGTCAACCGGCTGCCGTCAAGGCAATCGGCGAGCGTATCGCTGGGAGCAAGGTCACAGTCCTTTCCGGTTGTGGCCATTGGACGACCTTCGAAAAGCCCGCTGAATGTGCCGCCGAGCTCAAGGCCTTTTACAAGTCAATGCTGTAAGTCCCCCACCATCGGAGGAGACATGAACAAAATCGCTTTTACCAACGTCAACATTTTCGACGGCACTGGCGCTGACCCTTACATCGGTGAAATTCTGGTCGAAAATAACCGGATTACCAAGGTAGCGAAGAAGGGCGACAGCGTGAATGCAAGCGGTGCGCACACTATCGACGGTCGCGGACGTTTCATCATGCCAGGCATGACCGAAGCGCACACGCATTTCTCGTGGAATGACCAGCCTTCGCTGTCGGCAATCCAGTTCATGCCGCCAGAAGAACACATCCTGTGGTGCGTCAGGGTAGCCAAGCGCTATCTGGAAATGGGCTTTACGTCTGCGCTCGGTGCAGCAGCAGCAAAGGCACGTCTTGATGTCGTGTTGCGCAATGCCATCAATGCGGGTGAATTCCCCGGGCCGCGTTATCTCGCTGGCAGCCAGGAAATTACGACCCTTGGTGGCCTTGGCGACAACACGTTGCCCCATCTACCATTCCGCGAGTTGAACTTTGGTGAGGTGGTAAGCGGCCCGGAAGAAGTACGCCGCGCGGCCCGCATGTTCATCAAATACGGTGTCGACCATCTGAAAATCAACCTGTCCGGCGAATACATCGCGGGCATCCCGGCGGAAGCCTCTCCTTTCTCCGAGGAAGAAATTGCGATGCTGGCGGCGGAAGCTAAGCGTGCCGGCAAACGCGTGGCAGCGCACGCCCGCTCGAGCGAGTCGGTCAAGCAGTGCGTGCGCCATGGTCTTGAACTGGTATTCCATGCGAGCTTCGCGGACGAAGAAGCGTTGGATATGCTGGAAGCGAACAAGGATAAGCACTTCGTAGCTCCCGGTATCGGCTGGCTCGTCAGCACGCTGTACCATGCTGAGAAGTGGGGCATCTCTCAGGAAGTCGCGACGAAGATGGGCTATGCGCGTGAGCTGGAGGTTGCATCCGAAACACTGACCAAGATGCACAAGCGAGGCATCAAGATTCTGCCGGGCGGCGACTACGGTTTCGCCTGGATGCCGCATGGTACGAATTCCCGCGACCTCGAGTATTTTGTCAAATACATCGGAATGACGCCGAAGGAAGCCCTCCTGTCCGCGACACAACTCGGCGGTGAACTGATGATGCAACCCGAGAGTATCGGGAAACTGGCCGAAGGTTATTACGCAGACATCGTGCTGGTCGACGGCAACCCTCTGGAAGACCTGAAGGTGCTGCAGGACCCGGCGAAGATTTCCCTTGTCATGAAAGACGGCGAGCTTATCAAGAGCTGCTACGACATGAAGGCACCGGAGGGCGCTATCCACGTCACCGGAGGCAACGAGCCCATGAGGGATGAAGGTGTCAAAAAGGCGATGCACGCCGAATCTCACTGAAGTCCCCGCCGGGGCATTTACCACGCCCCCGGCTGATTTCCCAAAAAGTAAGGCCAGCACTCCGCGCTTTGCGCGGTGTGACTGCGCACGTTCAAACATCTGAGGCAGACAAAGATGTGTGACTGCATTGGTAAAGCGCTTGAATTAGGTATGTCGCGGCGCGGCTTTCTGGGCGCAGGCTGGAAACTGGCGGGAGCGGGTTTGCCGCTTCTCATGGGTGTGCCGGCCAGTGCGGCCGAAGTCGACCAGCGCAATCAGTCGATGGCGGAGGCCCGCAGCAAGGCGCAAAGTCATGACACGCGGCTCGTGCTTTTGGGCACAGCGGGAGGCCCTGTCTGGTGGCCGAACTGCGACCGGGAAGGCATTTCTTCTGCACTGGTAGTAGGCGACGCGGTCTACGTAGTCGACTGTGGCGACGGCGTCGGCAAGCGCTACAAGCAGGCCGGACTGGGTCCTATCAATACCGTGTCTGGTATGACGGGCATGGAAAACCTGCGCGGCATTTTCCTGACGCACCTCCACTCGGACCACACCATCGACTACTTCAACCTGTTTCTGTACGGTTGGTACGACGGTCTGACAGGGGTGAAGCAGCCCGTCCAGATTTACGGCCCAGGCCGGCGCGGACAGATGGAGCCGATTTTTAATATCCCGGGTCAGAAAGTCTCCGCACCTCCGCCCGTCGTCAATCCCGACAATCCCACTCCGGGCACGGTCGACATGACCAACTATCTATATCAGGCATATGCGCTTGATATTAACGACCGGCTACGCGATGCGCACCGTCCGGACCTGCGTACTTTGATGCAGGTTCACGACATTGCCATCCCGCCGATGAGCGGCTTCAAGAGCCCGAACGAGACGCCCGTTCCGAAGATGGAGCCGTTTCTTGTCCACGAGGATGAACGGGTTCGTGTCACCGCAACGCTGGTGAATCACTTTCCTATCTGGCCGGCTTTTGCATTTCGCTTCGACACGGACGACGGCTCCGTCGTGTTTTCCGGTGACACGTCGCCATGCGACAACCTGATAAGGCTCGCGCGAAATACCGACGTCCTCGTCCACGAAGTCATCGACACGACCTGGGTCGATGCACTTTTTCCAACACCAGTCGGCGAGAGGGAAGCCGCATTCAAGCAGCATCTGTTGAGTTCACACACCTCCATTGACGACGTAGGCAAGGTGGCAGAGGCAGCCAGTGCGAAAACACTGGTGCTGTCGCACATAGCCCCGGGCCACGCACCACGTGCAAATCTGATGCGGGCTCAGCGTAATTTTTCTGGCCAACTCATCATCGGCGAAGACCTGATGCAAATCGGCGTAGGTCGGAAGCGGGGCTAACCCACCCGTTCTCCCGAACAGAAAGGTCCATCCCCACATTCAGTGGCAGCTCGCACACGGACGAGTATTTTTCATAGTATTACTATATAGGACTACTAATATGACGGTTTGGAGATATGTACCATGCTGCGTCGCATTGACTGCGACTGCTTTCTTATCGCCTCAGAGTCACGCGCAATCGACCGTCACCCTCTTGGGTCAGGTTGACCAATGGATAGGCGCAAAGGAATTACCTGGCGGAGACCGGGCGTGGGGTATCCGAGGCGGCGGGATGCAGACGTCCTGGTGGGGACTCAGAGGCCAGGAGGACTTGGGAAACAACGTCAAGGCAATCTTCTCCGTCGAAGGCTTCTTCACCGCCAACGATGGCCAGGCGGGTTCATATAAAGGCGATGCGTTCTTTTCGCGAAACGCGTATGTCGGTGTCTTGAGCGATTATGGAACGCTCACGGCTGGAAGACACACGACGCCTTATTTCGTATCAGCCGTCCTGTTCAACCCGTTTGTCGACTCATACAATTTTTCCCCCGTCGTGCTGCATACGTTCCTAGGCTTGCAAGGTCAAGGTCTGGTGGGCGATTCCGGTTGGAACAACTCAATCCAGTATCAGTCGCCGAATTTTGGCGGCGTCCACTTCACTGCAATCTACGCATTTGGAAATGCAGCTGGACAGACCGGTCAGAACAAGTGGGGAGGCACGGTCTCCTATGACGTCGGTCAGTTCTCGTTTATCGGAGCCTACCAGCAGGTCAAGTTCAATTTCGTCCCGAATGACCTTTCCAGCGTGGCGCCAGGCTTCTCCAGTCAGCAGGCCGCACAGGCGGGTGCGTCCTACGATTTTGGCTTCCTGAAGCTGACTGGGCAGTACCAATACATGAACGACGTGATTTCGGGCGGAGGCGCGCATAGCAACGGCGGCCAGTTCGGCGCGTCGGTTCCCATCGGAGCGGGCCGCGCGCTTGCGTCTTGCGCCTACACGAAGATGGTTGGGAGCATGAACACAACGCGAAATACCTGGTCGGTAGGCTACGACTACAACTTGTCAAAGCGTACCGATGTCTACGCGGCCTACCTGAACGACCGCATCACCGGCCTGAGTTCTGGCAATACGTTCGGCGTTGGAATTCGGACTTACTTCTAGCGAAACGACAAGCCGGGCAAAAGCCCGGCCTCTTTAATCGCGCTGCCCCTGCCGTCAGGTCAGGCTGCCCCCGCCGTTCACGTGCAGCACCTCACCGGTCAGGTACGGATTGGTGAGTGCGAACAAAGCGGCGTCGGCGAGGTCGGCCGGAGTTCCGGTACGGCGAACTGGCAATTTCGTCGCAAGGTCGGAAAAAAATCCTGAGCGGCTCTCTGCGTCCATAAATGACCAGCCTTCCGTTTCGACGACTCCCGGCGAGATGGCATTGACGCGCACTGGTGCCAGCTCGACAGAGAGTGCACGTACGAGACCTTCTACGCCAGCATTTAGCGCGGAGACCATCGAAGTGCCCGGTGCTGGACGGTCCGCTGCGAGCCCGGAGAACAACAGGATGGAACCACCCACCCTCAGATTCGGAAGACCAAACTGGACGAGGTTAATCGGCCCCCAAAACTTGCCCGCTAGCATGCGGTCGATGGCGTCTCGCTTCATCTCCGCGAGTGGCGCGTATGTCAGGTCGGCTGCCGTCGACACAAAATAGTCGAAGCTTCCGAGTTTCTTGAAGCCCGCGGCCGCCGATGCCGCATCACCAAGGTCCATCTGCAATGTCGCGACTCCTTCGAGCCGACGACTTGCGTCTGCAAGTTTTTCTTCTGTACGTCCAGCAATAGTCACCCGCGCGCCATGCTCCAACGCAAGTTGGGCGATTGCGAATCCGATGCCAGAACTGCCACCAGCGACCACGAGGTGCTTACCCTTGATATCCATTTTCAAACTCCGTGTTTAGTGAGATTGCCTGCCGCGGGCATGCGCGTTTGCGCATTTGTGGCGAGACGCGATGCGAAGAGACCAGCAAGAATCAGTGGGAGCAGCCCAGCAAGCATCGGCGCTTCGGGCGAGTGCTTACTTGCGAAGCCGCCGAAGAGAGACCCGACTGCAATTCCAACGTTGAATGCCGCGATGTTCATTCCGGAGGCAACTTCCGGGCTCCCGGAACTGTTCCCTTGCGCCGCGACCAGGACGGTCTTTTGAAGAATCGGTACAGCGGCGAACGAAGCGAGGCCCCAAACAATCATCACGCCCGCCATGGCAATGGTTGATGGGCCACCCAGATAGGCGCCACCCAGCGCGACGACCAGACCAGCAACAACGGTGCACGACGCGATACGGCTTCCGACGCTATCCACGAACCGGCCGCCAAGAGCATTGCCGAACGCTGCGCTGATGCCGTAAAGCGCGAACATGCCTGTTATTCCGCTTGCAGCCAGATGCGTTACCTGCTCCAGCAAGACGGAAATGTAGGTGAAACCGGTGAAAGAACCTGCATATGTCAGCGCCGTGGTCGCCACCGTGTGCAGCGTGCCGGTATCCGAAACGGTCGCCCAGACCGAAGGCTTTTCACCAGCAGCGGCCTCCTGCGCACCCCCGACGACAGGCGTGAATAACATCAACGCCGCCGAACTGACTGCGCCAATGACGGCTATCGCGACAAACACGTCTTGCCACCGAAAGTGTCCGCCGGCAAACGTGCCGAGCGGTACGCCCAACACGAGTGCGACAGTCAGACCTCCGAAAACAGTCGCGATAGCATTGCCACTGCGTTCCGGGCCCACGGCGGCCGCGGCTGTCGAAGACGCAAGTGCGAGTACCACACCGTGCATCAGACCCGCCAGAAAGCGGCTGCCCAATAGCATCGGCAAGGACATGGTCGTTGCAGTCGAGAGGTTGCCGGCAGCGAAGACCAGCATGCTGGTCGCCAGAACTCTGCGTCTCGGTGCGTGGGCAAGTAAGGCGCTTAACGTAGGCGCACCAATGCTCACGCCGATGGCATAGATGCCAATCATCATTCCGACCGAGCCGACGCTCAGATGGGTTCCTGCCGCAATCGACGGGACCAGACTAACGGCGACAAACTCCGCGAAACCAAGTGCGAACGTGCACGCACTCAAGGCGAGTAGTGCCAGTGACATAAGGCTCTCCAGTTAATTCAAGCCTTGATGTTAGTTTGTTGCTGGAAGGCTGATAATCTGGCTATTCTGTTAAATACTTTTGCTAGCGTGCAAATATGAGTTCCTTGAGGGAATGCTGGAATTCGTTGCGGTCGTCGAGCGCGGAACGTTCACGGGCGCGGCGCGACAACTCGGTGTGTCCGTGTCACATGTCAGTCGACAAATCGCTGACCTGGAGGGGCCGCTTGCCGCGCAGCTCTTCGTGCGGACCACGCGGCAGATGCAATTGACTGAGCCTGGTCGCCGTCTCTTCGAGACGAGCCAGCCGCTGCTTCAGGAGCTCCTGCGTGCTCAGGAGACGGTGCTGGAGACGCACGAGGCGATTGAGGGAAGTATTCGAGTCAGCCTGGCCGGTGCATACGCGGAAGAGCAACTCGTCCCCTTGCTGAGTCGCTTTTGCACGGAAAATCCTGAAATAGCCCTTGAGCTGGATGTGTCGGCTCGAAACGTCGATTTGATTGCAGAGGGTTTCCATCTGGCTGTTCGAATGGGGCCGCTTGAGACGAGCAGCGCCTTAATGGCGACTCGACTGTTATCGGTCCCGCTGTATGTATTGGCAAGCGCGAAACTATTGGAGACGCTTCCGCCTATCCGTTCGCCGAACGATTTGCCGCCGCAGTGGTGCTTGCCTTTGGTGAACCGCTCATGGGAATTTATTAAAGGGAAACGCCGTGAAGGCGTGAAGCCTCTAGGCCGCTTCTCAAGCAATAGTGGCGCAGCGATGATTCAAGCGTCACTTGATGGCCTTGGCATCGTCAACGTTCCAGCGTACTACGCTAACGATGTCGTGACTGACGGTCGGCTGGTTCGCGTACTCGAAGACTGGGCGTCGGTCGAGCAAAGTGTGTTCTATCTGGTCTTCCCTGCCGGACGACACATGCCAGTGCGGGTTCGTCGGCTTATCGATTTTCTTCGGGTAGCGGTATCAGATTGAGCGGCAGTGGGACGCTGAGCAGCGTCAGCGGTAAGCTGCAAGGCGCGTAGTTTCACTGCCGGGTCAAATAGAAACCCAGGAACATGTCGACCGCATTTTCGACGATGACATCGCGTTCCTGCTGGGAGTAAGTTTCATCAATGCCGACAACTCGTACCCAGAGAAGAGGCTCGTCAATGAGTCCGAGGAACTGCCGCGCGGCGAGCTTCGAGTTTTTGATTTTTACCAGCTTCCGTTTTGATAACGCTTCGAGGTAGGTCGCGACTGCGTCCATCGCGGGAGCCTTGCCCTTTTCGAAGAACGTTTTGGTGAGAGCTGGAAAGCGGGGACCTTCCGAGATGACCATTCGCAGAAACGCCACGGCCTCTGGAGGAATCCAGAAATTTGAGACAGCGTGACCAAGCCGGGTCAGGCCAACCTTCGGGTCGCGCAGCGACTCCTCGTCGCGCGTAATGTCGAACACAGGAAAGCTCGCCCAGATACGGGCTGTCATCGCCTCGAACAGCGCTTCCTTGCCATCGAACTGGTTATAGAGTGTGCGCCTTGCCGCATTGGATTCGGCTGCGACGCGGTCCATACTGGTGCCCTCATAACCATGCTGCAGGAACACGCGGGTAGCGGCATCCAGTATCTGGTCGCGCTTAGTCGGTGCGGTGGCGGCCGCCTCCGACGGAAGCGCTTGCATCGTGGACTTCGGCCTCGATGCGACCTTGCGCGCTGGTTTCGGGCTCTTCTCGATGTTTGCAGTCTTTGCCACGGATGGTCGACGCTTGACGGGAAATAAACGTCAGATTGTACGCAATGCGGGATGGTCGAGTGTTTCATGGCCGTCAACCCGCGCCGCTGATGAGTCTAGCGAGTGGTCGCAACCGGTTTGCCCTTGAATAGGTTTCGAGCAATCAGCAGGCATGCGACAAGAGCAACGAGTGCGAATCCAGTGACGCAGACACCGTTCCAGCCTCCCGCAGTCCACGCTCCTGCGCCGATTGCAGAACCCAGTGCGCCGCCAGCGAAGGTGAAGACCATGTAGACGGTATTGAGGCGGGCGCGTGCACCCGGGTCAAGCTTGAAAATCCGCGCCTGATTCGCAATCTGGCCGGCCTGGTTGCCGAAATCGAGGAGGTTCACTCCAACAACAAGCGCGAATATGGAGATGTCGCCGCCGGCAACAAACGCGGCGAACGCTAACGCTCCCGAGCATAAGGAAATAATGTTCACAGCGGTGGGTCCGAAACGGTCTGAAAGTCGGCCGCATTGCGGTGCAATCAGAGCGCCTGTCGCGCCCCATAGTCCGAAAAGGCCTGCCTGAGCTGACCCAAATCCAAACGGCGGTTGTGCAAGATGAAATGCCAGTGTTGCCCAGAAGGCAGAAAACGCGCCGAACATCGAAGCGCCAAGCGCCGAAGAAAACCGCAGGTCTCGCCACTCAAGCACGAGTTGAGGTAGCGAAGCTAAAAGCGATAGATAGGACTTTTTGTCTGCTGCTGACTCAGTTTGCCGTTCCGGGATGTATCGCGGCAGAACAATTAGAAGAAGTCCAGTCAGAGCAGCGGCGAGAAAATATGACGCGCGCCAGCTACCGCTGAATTGGCCAACCGCGCCGGACACGGTTCGCGACAGCAAGATGCCGAGAATCAGACCGGTCTGCATTGTGCCAACTACCCGGCCAGACTTCCCCGGTGCCGCGAGCGATACCGCGACGGGAATCAGCACCTGCGGAACGACAGTAACGGTCGTTACCAGAAGCGTGAGTAGCGCGAGCAGATGGACCGACGGGCTCAACCCCGCGCAAATCAGCGCGGCGCAGGTTAGCGCGAGGAGGACTCGAATCAAACGGCGTGGGTCAGCTCGGTCTGCCATGGGCACGACCAGCAGAATGCCGGTAGCGTAGCCAACCTGAGCCCCGGTCGCAACGAGCCCTGCAGTCGATGCTGACGCGTGAAAGCTGGTCGCGACCGCCGATAGCAATGGTTGGCAAAGGTAGACGTTCGCGACCGTAACGCCGCACGCGGCAGCCATCATTGGAATCGCGCCGCGTACACCGTGCGGTGCCGTCGAAGTGTTATCCACGTGAAATCGCCTTCTTGAAGTCAGTGACCATGGCAACGCTCAAGCTTGTTCCGCGCTGGCCGCGTCGATTGCAGCGAAAGCCTCACGGGCGGCATCAAGCGCGGCGATAGCGGTCGGAAGCCCGGCAGAAAAGCCAAGTTGCATGAGCACTTCGGCAATTTCTGCTCGCGAAGCACCGGCCCGCAAAGCAGCGCCAATGTGCATTTTCACCGCACCTAACCCTGCTGAGCCCAACGTCGCGCACGACGCGATGATGACGAGCTCGCGGGTTCGCAAGTCCAGGTTCGGGCGACCGTACAGGTCACCAAATTCCCATTCAAGAATGTATTTGCCGAAATCCGGCGCGACACCCTTGAAATGGTCGATGAATGCAGACGCCGACGCGCCCATGACATCTTCGAAGCGCTTCGCCCCTGCATGAAGTCGGCTGGAATCAGCGGATGTATCGGTACCAATTGGCTTGGATTGCATATGACCTCCCGTTTGAGAACAAGTCTGCATGGTGCTACACTGCACTGCACAGTGCAATGCATTTTTAAAGTTTTGCGTCACGACGGACAGGCCCGAATCTGGCTCTGCTTGTTGGAGATGCTTTCTATCGAGGAGCTTTGCGATGAGCACACCGCCCGAAAAACTGGGTATGCCGATAGTTGGTTTGGGGACTTACCAGTTGCGAGGTCGTGAGTGTGCCGAGGTCGTGCAGACGGCGCTTGCGATGGGTTACCGTCATATTGATACGGCCGAAACCTATAGCAACGAGGCCGAGGTTGGACAGGCGCTGGCGAATTCAGGCGTTCCCAGAGAGTCGGTTTTCGTGACAACCAAGGTCTGGCCTCACAACTTTCACCGCAACGATTTTCTGACCTCTGTCGAGGAATCGCTTGGAAGACTGAGGACGGACTATGTGGACCTGCTGTTGCTTCACTGGCCGAACGACGAGGTCCCGCTTGAAGAGCCGTTAGGTGCTCTCGAGAGGCTCATTGCAGATGGGAAGGTGCGCAACGGCGGTGTCAGCAATTTCTCGGTTAGTCAGTTGAAGAACTCGCTGCGAATCGCAGGTCCGGCAATTTCATGCAACCAGGTCAAATGTCATCTCGGCGCGGTCCCAACAGATGTCATTCATTATGCGGCTGAAAACTCCATTGTCGTAACAGCGTATTCGCCGCTCGCCAAGGGCGCCATCGCAAAGCAGCACCACCTCCGCGAACTGGCAGAGAAATATGGCAAGACCGCGTCACAGATTGCGCTTCGCTGGCTGACCCAACAAGGGGTTGCAGTGATACCCAAATCAAGTAAGCGAGAGCGCCTTGAAGAGAATCTGGCGTCAGGTCAGTTCACTCTCGACCCAGCAGACGTTGACCTGCTCGGGCGCCCGTAAATCATCCCGCTGTCCCTTCATGAAACCAGGGCTGTATTCGACTAACTGATGGAGAAACACATGACTGACTTAACCGACAAGGTCGCCCTCGTCACGGGCGGCAGCAAAGGCATCGGACGAGCAATCGCTCTCGCGTACGGGAAGGAAGGAATTTCGGTCGCGTTGACTTACGTCACCGACGAAGACTCGGCGCACGATGTTGTACAAGAGATTGAAAGTGATGGCGGGAAAGCTTTAGCAATCCGCGCGGATGTCCGCGATGAAGGAAGTGTCAAGGCGATGGTCGGCAGCGCACGTGATGCCTTCGGGCAAATAGACATCCTGGTCAATAACGCCGGCGTCACGATGCCTAAACCTTGGCAGGAAGTGACCATTGAAAACTGGAACACAATCGTGTCGATCAACCTGACATCTGCATTCATTGCGACACAGGAAGTGGTGCCCGAAATGGTGAGCCGTGGATGGGGCCGAGTCATCATCCTGTCTTCGGTCGCAGCGCAATTGGGCGGCGTCGTCGGACCACACTACGCAGCCTCAAAAGCCGGCCTGATTGGCCTCGCTCACGGTTACGCGTCGGTGCTCGCCAAAACGGGGGTGACAGTCAATGCGATTGCGCCGGCACTGATTGAAACGGGGATGCTCGCGGGCAATCCAAACATCAAGAAGGAACTGTTGGTAAAGGAGCTTGGAATAGCTGGACCCGAGCGCCGGAATGACTTCAATTTCTCCTTGCTGGAGATCGCTGATATTCTATCGACGGGCGAAGAGATCGCGCGCCGGGAGAACCACTGGAAAGAAGTGCTGGCATCTCGGGAGCATGGGTACAACCGGAACTGAGGCTAGCCGGCGGAGAGCGAGGGCCGTCGCGCTATGATGAAGTGCTCCCGGGGAAATTCGCCGGGAGCTTCAGTCGCGGCCCAGCCAGTTATAGCGCGTCGCCGGTCACCAACGAGCCGTCGGACCGGGCGCATAGCAAACGCGCCGTTCGATGCCGAAAGCAATCCTATCGTCGCACCGTTCAATAGCGCCTATATTACAAACGGGTGCGCTCGCGACCGACGCGCATTACAGCCTAACATGCGCCGTTGCTGCGGAAACCTAAACGGGTCTTTACGTGAAACGGAGGTGGTTTATGCTAGACGCGTCCGAAATAAAGGCACTCGCTGAAAAACACGGCGTCACCGGCGATGTCTTGAAGCTTGTTGGAGAAGTCGAGCATCGAACGGTCGCTTTAGTAATCGTCAGGTCGGCACTTAGCTTCCAGAAACCGAACGCCATCACGGACGATGCGATCGGAGCGGTCCACCACCTCACCCGTTAGCGCGCACGGTCGAAAAGTGGTTAATTTAGTTTATGTCAAATACGTAGGATTACTACAGAAATGCAGTCCAGCTGCGTTGGTTTAAGTAAATTTGTTCCCGTTTTTAAAGTAATTTTGTTCCTGCCTCCCTGGACGGAAATCAGCCTACGCTTCATCTTCATCGCGGTTTTCGCTGCGACGAAACGGCGACGGACGGGACACACGTTCGCCTGCACGATATGCTAGTTATATCCTGTTCCAAACGGTAGTGTAATGGACGTACCAAGATCAGGCGTGGCTGCAGCGCGATACGACATTGCGAGACTGCTCGTCAGCCCCCGAGGCGATGTGTGCGAGCGGACTTCGCAACTGGATACTAGTCCTGCCGGGGCATTAAAGCGAACGCAGAAGGCGTTGTGTCAGCTGCGCACGATCGTTGCCATACAAGTGGTAGCGCTCATCGCTATGGCTATCCTGTGGTCTCGCTTCGGATGAGCGGGTCTTGATTCGACGAGTTCATCATGCGGCGTTACTCACTCAGGCAGCTATCGTCGGCGACTTCGATCTGACTGTAGTGGCCGGCTGCGTCGCGGCGGCTCGACAACCGGGAAGGGCTCATTTCCCTTCAAATGCCTTCCTCATCTGCTGCGCCCGCTTGTCGTCGTCGCCGTGCAGATAGATGGATGTAGTTGAGACCGAAGCGTGCCGAAGATTGTCGCGCACGGTCGTGAGTTCGGCGCCGTAGGCAAGCGCATGGGTCGCATGCGTGTGCCGCATCCAGTGCGGACTCGCCCGGCGCAGCTTCCCGGCAAGCGGTAGATGATCGGCGGCGACCAGTCCCGCCACTTGACCGAAAAACCGCCTCAGCACTGCCCATAGGCGCATGCCACTGATTGCACCTGCGTCATCGCCATCAAGGCTTCCGATGAGCGGTGTGTCGGACTTCCACCGCGCCGGTGAAACGGGGAGTCGCCTTGCCAGCAGATACCGCGTGAGTGCATCCCATGCCAGCGGCGGGAGTGCGACCTTCCCCGCCTTCCGACCTTTGCCGGTCACCCGCAGCCAGTGCTCGCCGCGCGCATCCGTCTCAATGTGACCTAGCCGTGCGCCGACCAGTTCGCTGGCCCGCAGGCCTGTCGCGAAGCCGACGTCGAGCAGGCAGCGCAGCCGCTGCGCGGCAGGCGCGGACCAGCCATATGACCATTCGAGTCCGTCGGCGATCGCCCGAACCAGCAGCCACTCGCCTTCCGTGAAGGCCCGGGACGCGTCCAGATCGGCAGATTTTGTGCCCCCGCTGACCTTCACGCCTGCGAACGGGTTGGAGAGCAGGTAGCGCTGTTCCATCAGCCACCGGAACAGCGCGCCGAGAATCGACAGTGCATGCGCGGCGGAACGTGGCGACAGGCCGCCGGCAAACGGGCGCCAGTCCGGCGCACTGCGCGGCCGCAACGGCCCTACCCAGCGCTCGCGCGGCGTAGGGCGGCGCAGGAATGTCCTGTAGACGACGGCATCTTCCGTCGTTAGCAACGACAGCGCCCTTCCCCGTTCGACAATCGCCCAGAGGATCAGCCGCTCAGCTTCCTTTCGGTACGTGCGCTGCGTCGCCGCGGCTTCGTGCAGCGAAAGCCATGCCTGCACCGCTTCGTAATCGTTGCTGGCGTCGAGCGTGCAGGTCGCGGGCGGCGCCCGGAACGTTCCCGCCGAACCGTCCACTTCGTGCGGCAGACGCAGACTCTCCCACGGCACGATGCTGTCCGGGTTGTTGGTTGCGATGAGCGCCCTCGCCCGCTCCGTTAGCGCTGGATGAGCGGTGAAGAACGCCTCGATCTGCTTTGCGCTGGTTGCGCCAAGATCAGGAATGCTCTTCCACCATTGTCGCCGGCGCGGAATACGCACGGTAAGGTCGGCCAGCGTGACGATCCCCTTCGCGTGCAACGCGCGCACTGCTCTCGCCGGAAACCACTGTTCAACGGGGTCGGCGATCCGCGGTTCAGGTGGTTGCGCGTGCCGCAGCACCTCGATCACCTGCGCGACCGCTTTCGCGTGGCCCACGCGTTCGCCGGCTGGATGGCCGAGCAGCGTCGCCAGATCGTCGCGATGCGCTAGACGCGCGGCCGCGATGAGCGCGCGCCGGATCTGGCTTAGCACACCGCGCGCCGAACGCCTCTGCCCGGCCTTCCTCGGCAGATAGCGTCCGACTGCTTCTCGCGACGAAAGACCGGCGTACCAGGCGCGCAGCGCGGCAAGCTCGTCTGCATCAGGAAAATCCCCGTTTCCGACGGGCAATTGCGAAGAAGCGAGGCGCGTTTTCATAAGCGCCAGTTTGGCACAGTGACCTTGCCCTCGTTTGACGAATCCCATAGCTGGGGGGAATTATGCGGCTTCGCCTCGCTGAGCTGCGAACCAGTTCTTTTCGAACGTCATGGGGCTGACGTAATCGAGCGTTGAATGTAACCGACGCGCATTGTAAAAGCCCAGCCAGTCAATCACCTCATCCATTACTGCTCGCCGAGTGGCGAAGTGTCGTCCGTGCATGCGTGCTACCTTCAGCGAACCCCATAGACTTTCCGTCGGCGAATTATCCCAACAATTTCCACGTCGGCTCATCGACGAACGCATGCCGTAGGCCTTCAATGTGTCCTGAAACAGGCCGCTGCAATATTGGCTGCCCCTGTCGCTATGCACGATTACGCCGGCGTCAGGGCGACGCCGGAACCACGCCATTCGCAATGCGTCCGTGACTAGTTCAGCTTTCATGTGTGGCTGCATCGACCAGCCCACCACCTGCCTGCTGAACAGGTCGATGATAACCGCGAGGTAGACCCAGCCTTCGGCTGTCGCCAGGTACGTGATGTCGGTCGTCCAGACCTGGTTCGGTGCGTTAGCGGTGAAGTTGCGCTCCAACAGATTCGGCGCCACCGGCAAATCGTGGTTAGAGTTTGTCGTCGCGATGTACTTGCGCTTGTGGCGAGCTCGAATGCCATGCTGCGCCATCAGTTTGCGAACCCGTTCTTTACCCACGCGCACGCCTTGTGTGAGCAACTCCCTCCACATGCGGGGCCAGCCGTATTCGCCTTTAACCTGCGTGTGAATTGCCTTGACTTGCGCGAGCAGTGCATCGTTGCTTACGCGGCTTCGGTGCGGCTTGTCCTGCGCGGTGCGTTGCCGGCGCTGATGATATCCGCTGGGACTGACTTCCAGCACTTCGCATAGCACCGAGACTGGCCAGTAGCGTCGATTGTGCTCGATGAAGGCGTACTTCACATCGATTCCTTCGCGAAGTACGCTGCGCACTTTTTTAATATATCTCGCTCCATCTTCAGGCGCGCTACCTCCGCACGCAGCCGCGCCAGCTCCATCTGTTCCGGGCTCACGGGCTTCGTGCCTGCTCCCGCGAGCTTGCCTTCCCGGTCAGCCTTCACCCAGTTGTACAGTGTCTGTTCAACCACACCCAGTGTCGCCGCCACTGCTGCCATGCTTTGCCCGGCTTTCACCAACCGTACCGCTTCCAGCTTGAACTCGAGCGTGTACTGTGCTCGCTTTGCCTTGCTTGTCATCGTTCTTCTCCTTGCTTGAGTTTACCTGTTCAGCAAGGGATTCGTTTTTCGGGGGCAAGCTCACAGAAATGCGGCTACCAGGATAAGAAGGCTTATCTTAATAGCCGTCAAAAACGCCGCTCCTTGGGTCTAAACTCACCTCTTAAAATCCACTAATGGGCGTCCGGCTGGACTGCTGGTGGGCTCTGAAGACACAGCGACCGTTTGCCCATTAGCGTTGGTCGGGCGGCCGCAGCAGGCGTTCGGTTGGCCACTCGCTTAGAGTTGCCGGAAGTGTGTGTTCTGCGGCATGTTTGACGCGAAAACTGAACGTGGTGTTGCACAATACTGCCAAGCTGGCAAATCGGATATTGCGTTGCGAAGCCGCGATCCTCCAAGGACTGATTGCGTAGCACGCGATCACCGCAAAGGGTTCCGACGTGCCACCGCTGTTTGAACCAGTGGCCCACCGATCGATCCGGTCGCGGGCGGTGCACGCCGGTTACCTATGCTGAAAGGGAGCGAATAAAATGACTACACCCGCAGTGAAAGCAACAGTATTCGCAGTTGCCGACGAGCCATATTGTGTTTGGGAACACCCGTTTGACACACATAATTTGGATTTTCTTAGGGGAGTCGACGCGGAATACTTCGACGCCGTCGGCCGCATGGCTGGTACGGAGTTCCAAAAGACCAAAGAGGATGAGCATCGCGGCGCCACCGTCGCGCGGTTAGCACTTCATCAAGGAGTTGAGACGCTCTATTCGCTGTTGGCAGCGATGCTGCAGGCCCCGAAAAGCGTCTATGCCTGGCTTGCAAAATGCAGCAATCAGACTCTCCGAGATATCGTTGCCTCGATATCCAAAGGATCTTTTTCGGAACCAATGCAGCTTCGAGGGCCGACCCCCACCTGGGAACTGCTCGCGGTCTATATCTTTGAAGACGCGGGAGGCGACCCGGAGCTACGGGCGACTACAGCCAGGAGCTTCGGGGATCTATGGACACGGCTCGCGCATGATTTTGTCGACCCAAACACGGCGCAAGAATACAACAGCCTGAAGCATGGCTTTAGAGTCGCGCCGGGCGGTTTTACGATGGAGATTTCAGGGCCGTCCACTACACCCGACGCGGGTGCACTGCAGAAGATCGCTCTCGGCGGCAGCGCCCATGGGGTTAGCTACTTCCATCTTGAGAAGATTGGCGGGGAAAACCGCACTAACCGCAGCATCGCCGGACGTCTATACCGCAGGAATTGGAGCGCTCCGCAGACTATCCTCCTGCTGGAACTCGTCAGTTACTCGTTAAGAAATGTAATTTCAAGGCTGCAGCAGATCAACGACGTGCCGAGCGATGCCGTCAGGTACTGCTTTCCCACCGAAGAGCAGTTCGCTGCTCCTTGGGCACATTCGGTCGGGCTTGTCGGTATCAACATGAATCGGACCATGCCGATGGAACTCGTGCGCGCGACCACGAAGCAAGAATTAAACGACTTGCTAAAGGGTTGGCGATCGCAGGCCGACGCACAGGCGCAATAAGCACTCGGCGGCACGACAGTTGCCCCTTTTCAACCGCTTAAAGAGGACCGGCAGTGCCACGTTCGTCGCCGAATCTCACGTGTGACCCTGTAACGGGTGATCACGAGCCAGACACAATGGTTTAATAGCACGCGCTGCCGCAATATGCGCCAAACGAGAAGCACTATGGACAAGGATGCAATCCTGAGAGCAGCCGGCATTGATGGGGACATGCTTCGCGAGCTTCAGGTCGGCCCAAAGCCACTATTCGTGCGCTTCCACTTTTCGCTGCCAGTCGCGCAGAGATTTTCGGACCTGACGGGTATCAAAACCGATCTTGAGGCCGTCGAGAAAATCTGCGGCCGCCTGATCGCAGAAAAAGACCAGCGCGTGTTTCGCCCCGAGGCTGACCTCGGGATATCGATGGACGCGATTTTTTTCTCAGATGCGCTGTTCGCGGCAGCCGTTGTGCGCTTCCTGCGCACCCATCAGTCAGGCGCACGCTGCGGGATCCCTGCGGCATGGGTGCGTGATCTCCCTCCCGCGCTCAGGGCCGTCCATGAGCACATCAAGGCCTATCGCGACAAGTTCATCGCTCACGCGGTCGCACCACTTGAAGACAATCAGGTCTTTGTCTGCGTGCAAGTCGACGGTGAGACACCGGGAACTGTCACCGAAGTTAATGTTGATCACGGTCGCTTGATGAGCGGCGGCGGGCTTGATGCGTTTGCCCTCATGCAACTGGCGAAGGTTCTACGCGCAAAGGTTGAATCAGAAATTGAGATCGAGGCAGCGCAGGTGCTGGCGGCAGCGCGCGCGATGCCAGTCGAGGACATCATCAAGCGCGGTAGTCAGCAGGTGCCTGTGCCATCCACCCGGGCAGTGAGCAAGGGACGGAAAAAATTCATCGACAAGTGACGAATGACGACATGCCTGGCGCAGATCGAAGTTCATGGCAGCTCCGGTAGCATCTTTAAGCATGACACTTCGACTCCGCTGACCCAGCGCATCCTCAATATAACTGGACCCCTTATGGCGATGAGCGACGATTTCGATTACAAGGCGTACTTGCAGCCTATCTGGACAGACTTGCGGCCCGCCAACGAGCGCTTCCCGGCGTTCAGGCCTTTGATAGCTCACTATTGCTCCATAACCACGCTGGAAGCCGTGGTCAAAAATGAGCAGTTCTGGTTCTCGAATCCACTCTACATGAACGATTTTGAAGAGCTGGTGTTTGGGCTGGTGAATAGCCGGAACAGGTTCCGGGATAACACCGCAATCAGAAATGCCTTCAAGACGTCCGACCAATACGACAGGTTCCGAGAGCAGGTTTTATGGATATTCGATCAGTTCGACAAAGGCCTGATGTTCGACATCTACATTGCCTGTTTCTCAGCGCATGACGCAGCCGACAATGACGGTCTGCTGTCAATGTGGCGGGGCTACGGGGCCAATGGTAGCGGCGCTGCGATCGTGTTTAACACGGCAGCGCTAACCGAAATCCCCCACTCCCCGCTACGTGTCGATCCCGTCACCTATGGGACCAGCGACGAACGGCTCGCGTGGATAGACCAGATTCTTGAGAAGTTTGCCGAACTGGTGAGCGCTCGCGATATCCCAGAAGACGCAGTATTCACCTGCGCGTCCGAGCTTTTTGAGCGACTTCTTACGTTTTCCGTCTTCACAAAGCATCGCGGTTTTCGGGAGGAAAGCGAATGGCGGGTGGTGTACTCACGGCACTACGATCCCAACCAGATTCTGACGGGCATGCTGGGCTACTTTATCAACGGTGGGACGGTTGAGCCGAAGCTAAAGTTTAAGATCGCACCACTGGACGGTGCAGCTGCCGGCGGCGTCACGCTGGAGGCGCTTGTCAGCAAAATTATCCTTGGCCCGAACGGTGCGTCGGTCCGCTCAACCATGGCAGTCCGGCGAATGCTGGAAACCCTTGGCAAGCCGTTACTTGCAGAGCGTGTCGTGACATCGTCCACGCCGTATCGGGCGAAGTAGAATCCCGTTCGCGCTGACGTCATAACGGCAGGAGGTTCCGTAGAGGAACCAATGACCGGTATGTCACGTCTGCGCATGCGCGCCTTTGCGCGACAGGGGATTCTTCGCCATCGTCTTGTACCCACGAACGAGCGCAATGGCCGGACGCCGTGTACAGATGCATGCCGAGCGGTAGGGTGGGAAGAAATCAACCCTTCGGATGGCGCCATATCGCCTATGCATATTTGAACGAAGAGCCGCTATCAACGGTCAAGCGACGTCTATACGTCTGCCATCGACTTGCACGAACGGCCATAGTTGGGGTATGAGCAAGGTAAGCGCAATTTGCTATCATAAGTCTTGAAGTGATGAAATCCCTTGCGCTTATGCTCCAAATGCCATTTTCCGGCGGCCTACCGCTTGAACTCCCGTGAGCTAAACGCCTGATCGAACTGCCGATCTCGCTGTACCTCGTCGCTATGCAGATAGGTCGACGTCGTCGAGATCGATGAGTGCCGCAGGTTGTCGCGCACCATGATCAGTTCGGCGCCGCGCGCCAGTGCGTGTGACGCATGGGTGTGCCGCATCCAGTGTGGGCTCGCGCGACGCAGCTTTTCAGCAGTCGCGGGCCGCTCGTCCCGGATCGCGTCGGCCACCAGCACGAAGAATCGCCTCAGCACGCGCCACAGCCGCGTGCTTTCGATGCCCGCGCCATCCTCATCGAGACTCGCGACGAGCGGCGTCGCCGTGCGTCAAGGTCTGCGTACCAACTGCGCAATGCGGCCAGCTCTGCTTTGTTGGGGAAGCCGGAGTCGGTCTCGTTGACGGGCAAGGTGTCACGCGTTTTCATGATCGCCAGTTTAGACCACAAACGATGCTGCACCGATAAGGTTATTTATCACGCTAGCGGCAGTTTCACTGTTGACCGCGTTGCTTCGTCGTGTCAAGGCTTAGAGCGACACGGCTGGACGCGTCGCAACCGCACATGGTTTTCGGTCGAGCTTTCGGGATTGGGCGAGCGAACATGGCTACGCGCGCGACCTTGCAGAGCGAGCCCTCGCGCATATCGTTGCGAACAAAGTCGAAGCCGCATACCACCGCACTGACTTGCTTGAGCAGCGCCGGCCGCTCATGGAAGCGCAGGCCAGGCACGTCTATTCGACCTGACGCTCGATGCTGCAATGTCCTATTCTCGCGTTCACAGAACTTCAAACACGCTATAGGTAGGTCCATTCGCGAAACGATGGCCGGTGCCGATAGCAATGATACGATTCAGCCACTCGTATCGACCGGACGGTGCTTCGAAGATGGGGTTGATCCGGAAGTAGTAGCTTGATGGATCGACGACCTCGCCTCTTTCGAGTCGCTGTATCACTTCCACCGGCCCATGGCGAACGCCGCGGTACGACATGGCGATCGTTGAGTCGTCCTCGGTTTTCAGAATAAGGCGGACGTCGAGCGTGGTGCTGCCATCGCTGCGCACAGCCTGCCAATCGCTGCCTCCGTCGAGCACTTTTCCGGACAGTCTGTCGCCTTCGAAAGATCCTGATGGGACGATACCCACACGGCGAAAGAGTCCTGGCGTGGCGCCGACGACGACAATCGGCCTGACGTCGAGTCGCATGACAAACAATGGGCGCATCTGCACGCGCTGAAGGGGTGCCGGAAGGCTCGCGAACAGTGTCGTGGTCATGATGTCTTACCTCGAGAATGACGACGCGGGCCTCCCCACGCCGTTGAGATCGATGGATCGTTCATTGAAGCGGATTGCGTACACTTCAGAAACTAGCGCCTCGTCCTTGGCTGGAACACTTCAGTGATGGCTAGCCAACCTCAGGATGCTGTTTTCCCACCATTGACTCTTATGATCTCGCCGGTGATGAAGCTTGCCTTGTCAGATGCGATGAACACGATGGCGTCGGCTATCTCCTCAGGGGTTCCAGCGCGCTTAAGTGGAACGTTCATGAGAAAAGCGGTCTTCCTCTCAGCGGTGGCGGTCAGCCGGTCGAGCATTGCGGTCTCGACCGGACCCGGAGCGATAGCATTGACGCGCACACGTGAAGCAGCGGCCTCAATCGCTGCCGATTTGGTCAGGCCTTCCACCGCGTGTTTGCTTGCAACGTAGAGAGAGGCGTTCGCCGCGCCGCGCGTGCCCATCGTTGATGAGATATTGACGATGCTACCGCTGCGCTGCGCCAGCATCACGCGCATCTCGTGCTTCATGCTAAGCAAGGTGCCGAGTACATTGGTGTCGAAGACTGCGGCATAGCCCTCGGGGGTCATGTCCGTTACCGGTCCGGACTTGCCTTCTGTGCCAGCAGAGTTGACCGCCACGTCGAGCCGGCCAAAGCGCGCCACCGTCTTATCGACGAGGTTGCGTACCTCGTCTTCGAAGCGGACGTCGGACTGTATGAACTCGGCTTCCACACCGAGCGTGCGAAGCTCCTCTGCCAGCTTCCAGCCTTCGTCCACGCGCCGCCCGGAGACGATTACATGTGCGCCTTCTCGCGCGAAGGCCAGCGCGGTGGCGCGGCCGATGCCGGTCAGCGCGCCAGTGATCAGAACGACGGGATTGGTAGACATTGCGTTTCCTTGGTGAAGATTGCGATAGCGCCTGAAAGAGCCGCTCAAAGATCGGCGCCCGTGGGGACTGACGATGATGCGCCCTTCTTGTCGGCCAATCCAGGCAGTGCGCTGGTAAAGCTTTTCCTGATCTGCGGCTGTGCAGACCCTCTGCGCGTCGTCATGAATATCGTAGCGGTCGGGAGACGGAAGATAAACAGGCTGGGATTCCGATCATTTCGGACACGCGAGTCCGTTGCGGCGTGCTGATCCGCGGTCTGCCGCGCAGTTTTCGTACTGCATCTGAAAGCTCGGTATCTGCTGCTGCGACTCGCCCGGCAGCGAATGGCTCGATTGCGGACTGCCTTGTCCTGGATATTCGGAACCTTAATCTATTTTTCTTATGACGGTCCGTCCATACACTTTCCCTCAAAGTCAAATGCCGGCGGTTGATCGCACATCGCCAGCGACTCAGTCCCGAGGAATTTATGTTCAAATTTCATTACGCCGTCAAAGTCAGTCCTTATAGATTCGCCCATCGCATGGTACGCTGGTCTGTAGCAACGAAACGGTGGCAGCGTAAGCGGAGCACACGATGAACTCTGCGACCCAGCCCACGTCCCTCGCAACGCTTTACTGGCCGGCCTCCGAACTCTCGCGCTGCCCCGGATGATGGACGCCGGCTTCGCGAGGCGTCCACCGATTGAATGACCTCCGTGTGGTCCATCTACCCTTCTCTAAGCGGCCCCATGCAGTCTCACGCCATGACCTCAATGCGGGGATAGTCGGTATAACCGTGCTCCGCTCCCCCGTAAAACGTACTGCGGTCATAGCCGCTCAACGGCACCTGCATTTCCAGTCTTTGAACCAGGTCAGGATTCGAAATGAACATCCGGCCGAAGCCTATCGCATCGGCGTGCCCTTCGGCGATAGCAGCGCTGCCGCTCTCGGCGTTGTAGCCTCCTGCTGAAATCACAGGCCCCTTGAAAACCCGGCTAAACAGTGCGGCATTGTTCGCGCTATCGACGCTCAGGTCTTCCCCGGCACCGATCGACGACGAACGCGGCTCAATCAGATGCAGGTACGCGAGGTGAAAGCCGTTGAGTTCGCTGACCAGGTAACCGAACAGTGCTTGCGGATCGCTGTCGTACATGTCGTTGAAGTTGCCATGCGGTGACAGGCGCACACCGACCCGGTCCCCACCTATCGCCTCCGATACTGCGGCTACAGTCTCAAACAGAAGTCGCGAACGTCCGGCGATCGAGCCGCCGTAACGATCCGTGCGGCGATTGCTACCGTCCTGCAAGAATTCGTCGAGGAGATAGCCGTTGGCAGCATGCAGTTCGACGGCGTCGAAGCCGGCCTCGATCGCGTTGCGCAGCCTGGCGGAAATCTTCGACGATCGCGGCCACTTCCGCAGTCGCGAGCGCTCGCGGCGTTTCGAAATCAATCAGGGAGAACGTCGGCGTAAAAGCTTGGCCAGTCGCGGGAGCGATTGCGGATGGGCCGACAGGCAATGATCCGTCGGCGTTGTATGAAGAGTGGGACGCGCGTCCGCTATGGACAATTTGCAACGCAATGCGGCCGCCCTGTTCGTGAACCGCCCTCGTGACCTCGCTCCAGCCGGCGATTTGCTCGCGGCTATAAACGCCCGGCATGTTCGGATAGCCATGCGCCTGCGGCGTGATTGCGGTTGCCTCTGTAATGATCAGGCCGGCGGTAGCCCGTTGTGCATAGTAGGTTGCACTGAGCAGGGTCGGCACACCGCCTGCGGCTGCCCGCATGCGAGTCAACGGCGGCATCACGATCCGGTTGGGCAACTTCAGCGCGCCGAGGGACAAGGGAGCGAAAAGGTTATCGATGGACATGATGGTCTTCCTGTTACAGATAAGGTAATCAAAGTCAGACAGTAGATTGCGTGATTGGCGATGGCAAAAATCATCGCTTTAAACGTAGGAAAACTCAGTTTCTTATGCCTTTAGCAACCAGCCTGGGATCGTTCTGTACAACGGAGATTGCTGGCTTCGTTTCGCCTCTGCTGCTCACCAGCAGCAGAAGGGCTGCGATCTCGCACAGTGCACCGACCCATCCGAGGTCCTCCACTCCACCCCGGTTCAGCGTGTATGCCCCGATCGATGCACCTAGCGCAAAGCCGAGGTAGAGAAAGGATGCGTTAAGCGACAGTGCCACCGGCGCCACTTGACTTCCCGCGACCTGAATCAGACGAGCCTGTTGTGCCGGATGAATCGCCCATGCGGCAATACCCCATACGACAACGATTACGAGTACCGGAATCAATGCAACATGGGGAGAGACGAAGTGACCCAACAACGACAGCGAAATCAGTGCGACGGCGAGTACAGGCAGTCCAATCGCGATGACCTTTCTTGCGCCGAGACGGTCTGTGCCGATACCGCCAGCGAATACTCCCACCGCCGCCGCCGTTCCCCAGAGAAAGAAAGCAATACCGAAGTGAATAGGTTGCAGCGTCGTGGTTGACGAGAGCAAGGACGCCAGATACGTGTACACGGCATAGGTTCCAGATGACCAGAGTGTCGTCATCGACAACGCCTTCAGGACTGCCGGGCGTCGAACGATCGCGAAGCGTTCCCGAAGCCCTGCCACCTGAGCTGTCGAATCGGTATGCGTCTTGAGACCTACCATCAGCCCCAGGGTCGCAAGCGTGGCAAGGACTGCCACCGACACAAATGTCGCATGCCAGCCATATGCATTGCCCATTAGCGCACCCAGCGGCACCCCGAGCGCAATCGCGACCGTCGTCCCTGCGCTGACAATCGCCAGCGCTTGGCCGCGGCGGGCCGGTTCGATCAACGCGCTGGCGAGAGCGATAGCAGCGGGCATGTACACACCTGCAGTCAGCGCCAGCATGATCCGTGCAACGACCAGCATCCAGTAGCTGTGCGAAAGCGCGGCAATCACATTGCTGAGTGCGAACGCGCTCATGGACACGAGCAGCAGCTTTCGACGGTTGTGTTGGCTGGTTAACGCAGTAATCACCGGAGAGCTGATGGCGTAGGCCAACGCGAAGATCGTCACCAGTGTGCCGGCGGTGGCGGCAGAAACAGAGAGTTCCTTTGCCACAGACGGCAGGATGCCCGCGATCATGAAGCCCTCCGTGCCGATGGCGAAGGCCCCAAGGGCCATCCAGTAGAGTGGGGCAAGCGAAACACGGCCAGCGGGAACATTCGTCATTTGGGCACCTCGTTTAAGTCAGCATGCGTCATGCAGGTGAAGATACAAGAACGCAGATTTGAAATAAATCCGTATTTATATAACTTATTATTTCTATGATGGAATAATCTAACCAAACGCGTGCCCGGCACGTCAGGGTTAATGCATGGCTAGTCGACTGCTTCGGCGATAAACGAGCGTCTATATCGCAAGGTCGATCGAAACATGTTTCTTCGCTAAAGTGCAGCAACCAATCCAAGCTGCTGAGTCTGTGCCGCTTGCTGCCGAGCCAGTTGCTGTTGCTGTGCTTGCATGTCCTTCTTCAAAATCTCTTTGACTTCATCTTCAACTGTCGTGCGCTCCTTCGGCGTCATCGTTTGAAATTGTTCGGGGGAATGCCAAGTTGCGCCAAAATCGTTGCCCAGAGACGCTGCAATAGCGTTCGCTTGGCCAAACCATTCAATCGGGCAGGCAGGGAATGAAACGACAGTGCGTCTTTAGACGCCTAAAGACCTTTGCGAATCCGGACTAGCAAGCCCACTTGCAGGCGAGTTAGTCGAGTCAAAAATTTCCGTCGCGAAGCGACTCAAGGGTGAAAGGGCATTCGTGAGCGTATATGCTCTCGATATGTCAAATGCGATAAGCATTAGCGATGTATCGAGGGGTGGCGGATGGCACGATCGGCATCCCCCAACCCGCTTTGACGCGAACGAGCCCATAGCGCCGAGAAGAGGATCATTTCATGCCAATTGGCCGGCACTCGCAAACCGCGACACTGCGGTTTATAAATCAGGTCGCCACGCCGGATCGGCAAGCCCGTCAGCGCACAGCGCCCGCTCTTACGCGCCATCACGTTGATCCAGAGTTGGTCGACATAGTGACAGCATGTCGGGTCGCACCAGAAAACTAGCAGCGAGCTTTTGCCATGCGGCTCGATAGCTCTTACCGAGGTACGATGCCTGGTCCAGCTCGTCGCGGCAGGCAAGCGGCGAGTCGAAGGTTGAGCGCGATGCGCAGGCGCTAGTGCGGATATCTCAAGTATTGCGGAGGACTGCCCTGAAGCGACGGCGAGCGATATCAGGATTCGGTCCCATGAACTGCATTCATCCATACGGCTGATTTCCATGATCGATGTGTTCTTGTGGCTTCAGTAGTGTTGTCGCCGCCCTGCTTGCTTCGTCTACGTTCCAAGGCCCAGACTCGCCTAAAGTTTTATTGTGGAACTGCGCAATAGCCTGCGGACGAGACTGCCCTTAACCCGGGGCAGTTGGCGCGCGAAACGAGATTGGGACGCATTCCATGCCGTGCGCGAAGTCGCAACCCTCCGGGTCGCGATCTGGTCCACCCGATTCGGTCAAACCGACTCGCTCAGCGTCGGGTAGTCCGTGTAGCCCTCGGCGCCTCCGCCATATGCCGTCGCGCGATTGAAGGCATTTAACGGTGCGCAACGCAGGATGCGCAGAGGAAGATCGGGATTGGCGACAAACATCCGGCCAAATGCGACTGCGTCGGCGAGTCCGTCGCGCATCGCCTTCGCCCCGGTCTCAGCGTTATATCCACCTGCGGTGATGACCGATCCGGCGAAAAGATGACGGAACAAGGCCGCGTTGTTCGCGCTATCGATGCTTGCGTCGTCTCCGAGTCCAGCCGACGACGCACGTGGTTCGATCAGATGAAGATAGGCAATAGCCCGTCTGCTGAGCTCGCTGACGACATAACTGAAGTGCGGTACCGTGGCGCTGTCGTTTAGGCCGCCAAGATTGCCGTGGGGAGACAGCCTTACGCCAAGACGCTCCGCGCCAATCTCAGCTGAAATGCTGTCGACCACCTCCAGCAGCAAGCGAGCGCGATTTTCGATCGAGCCGCCATAGTCGTCCGTGCGATGATTACTGCCGTCTTGCAAAAACTGGTCGAGCAAAAAACCATTGGCACCGTGTACCTCAACGGCATCGAATCCCGCCTCCAGTGCATTCAGCGCGGCTTGCCTGAATGTTGCCGTGATGGCCGGCAGGTCAGCGGTTTCGAGGGCGCGAGGCGTTTCATACGGCAACTTCTGAAACGTGGGTGTGTAGGCCATGCCTGGCGCTGCAATGGCCGACGGCGCCACGGGTAGGCTGCCGTCGGCGTTATAGGACGAATGCGACCAACGTCCGTGATGGACAATTTGAAGTGCAATGCGTCCACGCTTTGCATGCACGGCATCGGTCACGGCTCGCCAGCCAGCGATTTGCGCCGGACTGTAGATGCCCGGCATCTGCGGATAGCCGTGACCCTGGCCGATGATCGCAGTCGCTTCAGTGATGATCAAGCCGGCTGTCGCGCGTTGCGCATAATACTCGGCGGTGATTGCCTGAGGTGTGCCGTAAGCATCGGCCCTCATGCGCGTCAAAGGCGGCATGATGATTCGATTCGGAAGCTGGAGCGCTCCTAACCGCAGCGGGGTGAAGAAGACGTCTTGGGTCAAGGCACGGCCTCGTGATAGTCGAGTTTCAGGTAGCGGCGTTAGCTGAACTTCAGTTCGCCGAAGTCTAGCGACACGAGCAAAGGTTCCGGGACCTTCTGCAACTGCTCGTCATAGGCGTAGATCCGCCGCGTTGTCGGCATCTTGATGCCTTGAAATTCCCGATAATTCGTCGTGTAGTTCGCGCCGCTCGCGCCACCGAGAATGTCGACTGTGTAGTCGTGACGGCGCATCAAACCGTCTGGGCCGAAATGCGTGATCTGCGTTTTGGTGTGGCTGGCAATGTAGTCGGGAAAGGTGACCTTCAGGCGGCGCCACTTCTCGCCATTTTCGTACCACGGTTCGATTTCTTTCGTTTCGAACCCGGGATAGGTGTACAGGAATGGCGAGGTCAGATAGGTCCACAACGCCTCGCTGGCAAAATACGCAACGTGGAATTTGTCCCAAGGCGTCTCGAGCGTCTGGCCTGCATAGGCTGCCTCCGGATGATCGCGCGTCTCGACAACATCGCCATTGAGCGTCTCCAATGTCAGCTTCCCAGGAACAAAGACGCTCTTCCGGTCGGGGGCGCTAAACGGCGTGATGGTGAGTTGCTCTGCGTGCGTCTTGATCGAGAACACCTTGTCGTTGAGAAGACCGGGTTGCTGCTTGAGATGCCAGATAGCCCCGTCGATCGACACGGGCGCCTGCAGTTCCGTGAATTCGTTCCAGCGTTCGAGTCCACCGTGCGCGGTAACCGCAAAATCCAGCAAGTCGTTCATAGCGTGCTCCTTTAGATAATCCAGGCGGTATTCCCTGAAACCACCGCGATTTGCAGCAACGACTGTTGCGATTTCAAGCGCAGAATCCCGCAGCGACCCGGCAGCGGACCGCGATTCAGTGCACAAATTCGCGGCTGAAATGGCTTTGCTGACAGGCATTAATCTAACCGGACGCCCAAATTTTCGAGCGCCACAAATCCCCCCTTTTGCGACATCGCGAGGTGAGTCGGGAGACGTCTGTGATGCCGGGGCCGTATCAGGAAATTTCTCGCTCCCACGGCGGCACCGGTTGCCATGCTTCGACCAGTCGATCGATAAAGAGCCGAACCTTCGGTGTCAAATGCCGCCGCGTCGGATAGATTGCGCGGATCGGCGCTCCCTCGACAGCAAAGTTCTGCAGTAACGGCCGCAGCCTGCCCTTGCGAATGTCCGTCGCTAGCAGATAGGTGGGCAGGTTCACGATCCCCACGCCGCTGACCGCCGCCGCGACAAGTGCTTCGGCGCTATCCATGCGCAAGCGGCCACTCGTCTCCAGCGCCGGTTGGCCGTTGCCGGAGAAGCTCCACGGCTGTGGACGCCCGGCGCTCATGAATTGAAGACACTCGTGATCGACGAGGTCGGACGGCGTGGCCGGCACGCCTCTTTCTTCCAGATAGGCAGGAGAGGCGCAGACTGCCAGATTTTGCGTTGCTACCGAACGTGCGATGAGACGCGAGTCCGGCTTGGGTTCGCCGATCCTGATGGCAATGTCGATACCCTCATCCACCAGGTCTACGAACCGGTCCGTGAAGCTGACGTCGGCCGTGACCGCGGGCCAGCTCGCCAGGAAGGATTCGATAACCGGCCGCACCTGCCGATGGCCAAGCGCAATGGGAACACTGATTCGCAATGCCCCGGTTGGCGTCGCGCTTCGCGCGGCCATTGCTATTTCGGTCTCTTCGAGATCGTCGAGAATCTGCGTGCACCGGGCGAAGAAGACCGAGCCGTCGTCCGTGAGCCCCAGGCTTCGCGGCGTGCGATGAAGCAGGCGCACCTGCAGACGCGTCTCGAGGCGGGCAACGATCTTGCCCACCGCCGAGCGCGTAATGCCGAGTTGCTGTGCCGCCGAGGTGAAACTTCCCGCTTTCACCACGGCGACGAAAGTCGCGATGTCGTTCACGTTGCCAAGTGCCACGTCGATTTCCTCGCAAGTTGAAACGTCCCGCGCCGCGAACGGGATGCCGCACGGGACGTGTACTCACGCCTGGACTCAGGCGACTGACTTCGCTGCCGGCTCCCGACTCGCAACGGGCGCCTGATAGAACGGGTAGTCGGTGTAGCCGGCAGCCGTGCCACCATAGAACGTATCGCGGTCGTAGTCATTCAACGGCAGTTTGTGACGGAAACGCTCCGGCAGGTCGGGATTGGAGATGAAGGAACGACCGAACGCCACCAGGTCAGCGCTGCCTTCGGCAAGGATCGCTTCTGCTGAATCCGCGTCAAATCCACCCGCAGCGATGATCACGCCGCGATAAGACTGGCGGAACAGACGCGCGGCGATAGGATTCTGGTCCCGGCTTTCGTCCGCAGCATTGCCCGCTACACGCGGTTCGATCAGATGGAGATAGGCCAGATCCAGTCGATCGAGTTCCTTCACGACATGCGTGAAGAGTGCCACGGGGTCGCTATCCGACATGTCTCCAAACGAGCCGCTGGGTCCAAGGCGGACGCTCACGCGAGCACTGCCCCACACGGAGATCGCTGCCTGAGTGATCTCGAGCAGGAAGCGGGTGCGGTTCTCGATCGACCCGCCATAAGCGTCATTGCGCTGATTGCTACCGTCGTGCAGGAACTGGTCGATGATATAGCCGTTCGCACCGTGAATTTCCACGCCGTCGAAGCCCGCCTGGAGACCGCGCTCTGCCGCGGAGCGGAAGCCTTCGACCAGCGCCACAACTTCGGCCTCGGTCAACGCGCGGTTCGGCGTACTCGGCACCCATCCGCTGGCGGTATAGGCCAGACCTTCCGATTCTACTTCGGAGGGCCCGACAGGCAACGCGCGATTCGGCTGCATATCACGGTGCGATTGGCGGCCTGCATGGAACAACTGGAGGAAAATGCGGCCGCCCTTTTCGTGAACGGCGTCGGTGATCTTTTTCCAGCCCGGAATCTGTGTGTCCGAATAGATCCCCGGCGCGCCCAGATAGCCGTTGCCATTTGCCGATACCACGGTTGCCTCGGACACAATAAAGCCGCCGTTTGAGGCGCGCTGTGAATAGTATTCGCGCATCAACTGATTCGGCACGTCGCCCTTCTCGGAGCGCATGCGAGTCAGCGGCGCCATCACGACGCGGTGTTGCAATTGATAACGTCCCAGTTTGATGGGCTTGAAGAGTTCAGACATGTCGATCACCTGTTCCGTGAATGGTGCGCCGCAGGCCCCGTCGCAGAGAAAGGCGGAGACCAGGCTGGCGCTGCATTTCTGCATGTGGCAACTGCTCGGGTGAGCAGATGGACAGAGATTAGGCGATCGTCCGTCGGCAATAAATACCCATTTTGATCCCACTTTATTTCATGGTTGGAACAATGCGGATGGCTGAATTACCTGCGCAGCACCGGCTTGTTCGCCGTGTCGCTAGTAGAAAACAGCTCGACCAACCAGTCGACGAATACCCGGACCTTCGCGCTCAGGTGCCGGTTCGGCGGATAGACAACATAGACGGGAATCGGATCGGCCCACCAATCGCCGAATGCAGGCTCCAGGGTGCCCTCATCAAAGTGCGTACGGCTTAGAAACGTCAGTGCATGCACGACGCCCAAACCCGCCAGGCCCATGGAGAGGCATGCAGTCGAATCGTTCGCGGTCAGCGTGCGATCGGGCGTCACCTCGACTTTCTCGCCGCTCCTGCTAACCACGATAGGGAAAACCCGTCCAGTTCGCGCCGCGACCATCTGGATCACATCGTGTCCGTGTTCGAGTTCGGACGGATGCTTGGGGCGACCGTGTCTCATCCAGTAACCCGGGGTCGCGCAAAGTACCTGACGGACTTCGCCGAGCCGTCTTGCGACCAACGACTGGTCGGCGACCTTCCCCGTGCGGACAACGCAGTCGATATTCTCAGCCACCAGGTCAAGCGGCCGATCGCTCACGCCGAAGTCCAGCTTGATATCAGGGTAGCGTGCGACAAAATCAGGCAGCGCCGGAATAATGAGGCCGAGGCCAATCGGAACCGGAAAATCCACGCGTAGCCGGCCGCGAGGATTACTCTTCGCCCGCGACATGACGCCTTCGAGCTCCTGAAGCTCGTTAAGTAGCCGTACGGCGCGTTCATAGTAAGCAGTGCCGTCGGTGGTCGGGCTGACCTTGCGGGTGGTGCGGTTTAGCAGCTTGGTATCCAGCTGCGCTTCCAGCGTCTGGATCAGCCGCGTGACGGTTGGCTTGGGAATGTCCAAGGTCTCCGAGGCCCTTGTGAACGTTCCTGTTTCCACCACGCGCACAAAAGCCTGCATCGCCTGAAACTTGTCCATGGGCAACCCCTGTTTGAATTTGCTTTGTCGAGTCACACCGGCAAGTGGTGCGACTCGATGATACATCGAGTCAGGGCCATTTTTTGTCGTCGCCAGGCGCCGCTTCTGACGGCATTGCAATCGCTTGTCGTCTTTAAGGGGACCCACGTTCCCCATTGATACTCCTACTCTCTGCTTAAGGAAGCAGTTCTGATCGACGGTCAGCTCAGGGCCCCCCGCGCCGTCGACACCCTATTTACCTGAATCGGAGAACATCCATGGATACCAATCAACTAGCCGGCTCGTCCACCAGTCCGCCCCTCGTGGGGAGCAGCGCGCTACACACGCCTATCAAGACCGCCTCGGACCGGCAATCGTGGCTCGCCGTTTTATCCGTCGCGGTCGGTTCGTTTGCCTTCGTCGCAACCGAATACATGCCCGTGGGCGTGTTGCCGCAGATCGCGCGAGAGCTCGGCGTCACACCCGGCACGGCTGGACTCATGACGACGACGCCGGGCATCATCGCCGCGATTTCCGCCCCGGCCCTGCTGCTCGCTGCCGGGCGCATCAACCGCCGGCTGATTCTGCTGATGCTGGCCGTACTCCTGCTGGCATCCAATCTGATCTCGGCTATCGCGCCGAGTTTCGCAGTGATGCTAATCGGCCGCGCCCTGCTTGGCGCGAGTCTCGGTGGCTTCTGGACCGTGGCGCTAGGAGCATCGGGACAATTGGTCCGGGAGGATCAGGCTGCCCGGGCAAGCGCGACGATTTTCATGGGCATCACACTGGCCACCGTGATCGGCGTGCCGCTTGGCACATTGATCGCCGATCTGACTTCGTGGCGCATGTCGTTCTTCGCTACCGCGCTTCTTGCGGCGTTGGCGCTGGCGGCGCAGGCCGTGCTGTTGCCGTCGATTCCGCCAAAGGCCGCGATGCGAACCAGCGACTTCGGCGCGATGCTGTCACGTTCAAACGTCAGACGTAGCCTGTTGATGGTGGGGTTGCTGTTCGGCGCGCACTTCGCGGCGTACACGTATATCGCGCCGTTTCTTGAGCGTAATGCTTCGCTCGGCGGACACTGGATTACCGCCGTGCTGCTTGGCTTTGGCATCGTCGGCTTCGTCTCGAACTTTGCGGTCTCGGCATTTGTCACGCGGCATCTGAAGGTGTCCCTGCTCGCGCTGGGGACACTCGTCATGGTTGCGCTGTTCGCGTTGCCGATGTTGCAGACATCGCACGTCGGCGTGATCGCGACAGTCATGGTGTGGGGCATCGTGTATGGCGCGATCCCGCTCTGTCTGAGCGTGTGGATGCAATTGACGTCGCCAGATCGCCCAGAAGCAGGCTCCTCCATGTTTGTCAGTACAGTGCAGATCGCAATCGCGCTTGGCTCGCTCGGCGGCGGCGCAGTGGTCGACCACCTCGGCATTGCGTCGACGATGCGCTTCGGCGGCGTGCTCGCCGCGCTCAGCTTGCTCGTGATCATGACATTCAGCACACGCCAGACGACGCTCAAAGAAGTGCTCGAAAAGTAACCGGTACGGTAACAAAACACAGTAATCGGCAGGCCCCAACAATCGGCTCCCAACCGTGCATCCTCGCAACCATGCGGCTTTCGGCGCATTGCGGATTGCACGGTCCGAAGTCTGCGGAGCGTCAGGTGGTTTTTCTGTGCGGTCCGTGCCTATAAATTTGAGCCCCACGCCATTCCAACTATCGCGTGGATGGCGAGAGCATTTACGGCTAATTTTGGAGAACACCATGAGCAAGCTTTTTACCCCTGTCAAAGTTGGACCCTACGAATTCTCGCATCGAGTCGTGCTTGCGCCCCTGACCCGCATGCGTGCGGATGATGGCGCGCGGCCCGGTCCTCTGATGGCCGAGTACTATGCACAACGTACGTCGGCTGGCGGATTGCTGATCGGCGAAGCGACGATTGCAGCTGCCAACGGCAACGGCTATCTCGGTGCACCGGGGCTGTACGAGGAAAGCCAGATTGAAGGATGGCGCCAGGTGACCGACGCGGTGCATGCGAAGGGCGGCAAGATATTCCTGCAGCTGTACCACGCGGGACGTCAGTCCAACGCCGAGTTGCAGCCGGGCGGACTTCGCCCTGTCGGACCGTCAGAGGTTCCGCATGGTGGTGTCGCCTATACGAAGGCCGGCTGGATTCCAAACACGCCGAACCGCGCGCTCGACGCAGCCGAAATCGCTGCTATTGTCGAGAGCTTCCGCAGCGCGGCTATGCGTGGCGTCGAGGCGGGTTTCGACGGCGTAGAGTTGCACGCGGCGAACGGCTATCTGTTCGACCAGTTTCTGCAGGATGGCAGCAACAGGCGAACCGACTCATACGGCGGCTCGTTCGAAAATCGCGCACGCTTTCTGATGGAAGCCATGCGTGCCGTGATCAGTGTGTGGGGTAGCGACAAGGTCGCAGTGCGCATTGGACCGAGTGGTTCGTGGGGCGACATGTCGGATAGCGATCCGGCCGGCCTCTTCTCGTACATCGCATCTGAACTCGCTAAATTCGATCTCGCGTATCTGCATCTGATCGAACCGCGTATCGCCGGCAATGTGGAAGACGAAAGCCGCGATCCGAACCCGGTTGCCGCGCAGTTGATCCGCAAACACTACCCGGGCACCATCATCGCGGCCGGTGGTTTCAAGGGCAATACGGCAGAAGCGATCCTGGTGGATGGCGACGCTGACCTGGTCGCCTTCGGCCGCGACTTCATCGCGAACCCGGATCTGCCCGAACGGCTGCGCCGCAAGTTGCCGCTTAACCCGTACGATCGCCCGACATTCTTCGGCGGCACGGAAATCGGCTATACCGACTATCCGTTCTATGCGGAAGAAGCAGAGACCGCGTAAGCGTCTGGGAAGGGTCCGTCGGTCCAGCAAAGGCAGGCGCGTTCAGCAATATGCTGGATGCGCCGTTTCGTTTTCCACTAGGTGACAGAGAGAGCAGACCGGCCGTGGAGCGCAAGACCGGTCTGCGAGAGAAGCGATCAGACCATGACGACGAGACGGCCGAAATGCTGATTTCGCTCGAGTGTGCGATGAGCTTCAACGATGTCATCGAACGCGAAACGTTGCGCGATGACTGTCTTCAGCCTGCCGGACGCGAGGCCATCGACGATAAACGCGACCGCGTCCTTTTGCAGCGCAGGCGTGGTGGTGGTGTCAAAGAGGTTGTAGCCGTGAATCGTGATGCGCTTCGCAAGCACCGCCAACATGGGGAGCGGCGTAACTTCCTCGCTGAGGGCGCCGTATACCAGTATCGTCCCTCCAGGTGCGGTTGCATCGACCAGCTTTGCGAAGCTGGCGCCGCCTACCGGATCGAATACCAGATCGGCACCCCTCCCTTCTGTGATTCGAGCGACCTCCTCAACCAGATTCTGCTCACCCGTCACGATCACATGCGCCGCGCCGGCCTCCAGTAATGCGTCTCGCTTTTCGCGAGTGCGCGTGAGCGCAACCGGAATGGCGCCGAGCGCATTCGCGACCTGAATCGCACCGATCCCGACACCGCTGGACGCCGCGGGAATCAACACCGTTTGTCCGGCGGACAGGCGATTATTTTCGGTGAACGCCGCATAAGGCGTGATGAACACATTCCAGAGAGCTACCGCATCTTCGAAGGCAATCGGCGCCGTATGCTTGACGACCGCATGCGCTGGGGCGAGGACCACTTCACCATACATGCCGTAATCGTTCATCGAGAATGACGGTACCGTGCTGACAACGTCGCCCGGCGCAACATGCGTGATGTTCGCGCCGACTGCGTCGACTACCCCGGATATTTCGTAGCCCAACCGCGCGGGCAGTTGCGCGGGTTCGACGTAGACGCCGGTGCGCCACATCGCTTCGGCCCGATTGAGGCCGATTGCTTTAACCTTGATGCGGACTTCGTCGGCGGCGGGCGCCGCGACCTGGATATCGTGAATCTCGAGAACCTCAGGTCCCCCAAAGCGGGAAAAACTGACTACGCGTGACATAACTACCTCGACAGATTAATGAATTTGGCAAACGCCATGCGGACCTCAGCGACACCCTGGTCGCGTAGCTCGCCGGCCTGCTATTCAATAGTGACGTAGTTCGGTATGCAGATAAATCGATACCATCGCCAACACTTGTTGGTGACGACCAACAATCGGAACTTCGCTATGCGCGTCGATCCGACGTGTCCTGCGAGGACGCGTCAGGGACAGGGAAGAGATATTGACTCATGAAATCGACGAAGACGCGTGCCTTGGGCGCGATCTGCCGGCCCGACGGCCATAGCGCCCGAAACATGCTGGGACTGCCGAGATACGGCTTCAACACAGCGACCAGCGAGCCTTGCGCAAGCTGCGCGCGCACGGTGAAGTCGGGAACGCAGGCAAGGCCGAGCCCCTGTTTGGCGAGAGATATCAATGGTTCGACGGCTGTCGCGATGGCACTGGTGGGCAGCTCGATGTCGAGCGTTTCGCCATCGCGCGTCAATGGCCAGCGACGCAGCTTGCCGGTGGAGGGAAAGCGATGTTGCAGACAGAAATGATCGAACAGGTGTTCCGGTTTGGTCGGTGCGCCGTGCCGCGCGAAGTAGCTTGGCGAGCCGACGATCACGTGCCGATAAGTGCCCATCGCACGGGTAACGAGCTGGGAGTCGCTGACTTCTCCCGTGCGCATGACGATATCGAATCCCTCCTCGATGACGTCGACCAGGTGGTCCGAGAAATCGATGTCGAGCACGATCTCAGGAAAGGCCTTCATGAACGCACCGATCACGGGCATCATCAACATGCTCACCATCGGCATGCTGACGCGTAGCCGTCCCCGCGGCGCCGACGTTGTCAGTGCCAGTTCCGTTTCGGCGGCTTCGATTTCCTCGGCTATGCGTTGGCATCGCCTTAGAAAAACTTCGCCCTCGGGCGTGAGCGAGATGCTGCGTGTGCTTCGATGAAAAAGGCGTACGCCAAGCCGTGCTTCGAGCCGCGAAATCGCCTTGCCGACAGCGGACGACGAGATGCCGATCTGGCGTCCCGCCTCGGTGAAGCTCCGTGTTTCCGCTGCGCGCACGAAGACATTGAGTGAGCCGAACCGGTCAATCGCACGAGCAGTCGCACCGGACTTGCCTGCGCTCGATGTCGGAGGGCGCGGCGTCTTTTTCTGGGCAGGCTGATCGGGAGGTTTGGACGACGGCATTGGCTTCGCGACGCGTCGGTCTCAATCGAATTCGATATGCCGGCCGGCATCCGACGACTTGGCCGCGGCATTGATCAACTTGTGCATCCGGATCGCGTCGTCGAACGTCGGGGCGATATGGCTACCGGTGCGCAGATCATCCGCGTAGGCGGCGTACAACTGCGCGAGTTCGAGCACGGCCGACGGTAAATCGGACGCCGGGAGCCGGTCGTACCACGCGGGCACAGGCAATGGCCCAACAGGCAGATTGTTGCCATGCGCACCCTCGACCACATAGTCGTCGCCGACATTGCCGAACGCCGAGCGGTTGGTGATTCGAAGATCGCCTTCCGCACCCGTGATGTCGATCTGAACCCCCGAACCATTGCGTTTACCGCCCTCGATATGTACCGAGACAACCGCGCCCTGCGGTAACCGCCCGGCCAGCACGAGCTGATCGGGCGTCGATGTCGGCAACACTTCGCCGGTCTGCTCGATCGTCACTTGCTCAAACTGATTGACACTCAGTGCTGCAATGCTGAGGGGCCAGCCCGTCGCCTCGAACAGCATGTCGAGGAAGTGCCCTGCGTAGATGGCGATGACGCTCGAGAAGTTTTCCGGCGGGACGGTCCAGCGGAGTGCATTTGAACGCAGCGCCTGGAAGTAGTTCATGCTCACATGCATGCGGACCGAGCGGAGCTTGCCGACATAACCCTCGGCGATCAAGTCCCGAACGTAACGGTTATGCGGAGCAAGCCGGCGCTGCAGACCGACTATATGACGCACGCCCGCCTTGTTGGCGAGTGCGGTCAGTTCGCGCGATGTGTCGACATTGGGTGTGAGCGGCCATTCGCAGTAGACATTCTTGCCCGCCGCGATCGCCGCCCGCACGCCTTGCTCGTGCTGCGGCGCGGTCGTCAGGATGATGACAAGGTCGACTTCGGGATGCTCGACCAGTTCGGTCAACGAGTCGGCGACATATTTGAAGCCGTAACGTTCGGCCACAGAAAGCGCGGCGTCACGTCGTTGGCTGTACACGGCGGTGAGTTCGTATTGTGGCAGAAGGCTCAACACGCGAACATGACCGTGTTGGGCCCAGTTGCCTACGCCGACGATACCAACGCGGATCGGGGCGGGTGCGGATACTGCAGAAGTAGTCATTACATCACCTGCGTGAAGCGCGAATGGGGTAGCGACAGAACGACATTGCTATCGCATTCGAGCGGGTCATTCAATATGCCGAAGGAGCATCAGGCTCCAGTGAACATGTCGTTGAACTGCGTGACGAATGCCGCTTCGTTCGGTCCTGCGTTGTTGCGCATGGGTCGGGCGATTTCGACGATGGCTTCGTGTACATCTGTGCCGAGTTCATGCATTGTTTGCTCGATGAACGGCGCTAGCGGCATCGCTCGTGGTTCGTCTTTGCTGTCCAACAAGTCGGTTTGAACCCACGGTGGGGCGATTTCGACTACATGTACGGATGTGTCTTTAAGCTTGTAACGCAGCGATTGCGTGTACGAATGAATAGCGGCTTTGGTCGACGAGTAGACGCCGGAAATCGCCATCGGCACGAAACCAAGCACCGACGACACATTGATGATCGTCGCGTCGCCCTGCTGCTTCAGATGCTCGACGAGCGCGCCCGTCAAACGGATCGGCCCCATCAGATTGGTGGTCAGCGTCGACACCAGCATCGCGTCATCAACAGGCCGGCTGAGATCATCGATGTGCATCACGCCCGCATTGTTGATTAGCACGTTCAGCGACGGCCATTTAGCGAGAAGTTCCTGCGCGCCCGAAGCTATGCTCTGCGGATCGGCGATGTCGAGTTCGATCGCCTGCATTCCCGGGTTGGCTGCGATCGTTTCGTCCAGATTCGCACGACGCCGTCCCGCAATGATGACCTGATTGCCGAGTCGGTGAAATGCTTCAGCGAGGCCGCGGCCGATGCCGGAACCACCGCCGGTGATAAGAATGGTGTTGCCAGTCGTTTTCATGGAATTTCTCTCAAATTAGATGGGTATCGATGTGTCAAGTCAGGCATCGATGGGATACCGAAATATGTCCGACCGTATTGTCTGGATCAAGCGGCTGGAACCGAACGCACAGTTTCACGGTGCCAAACAATGGCATGGGTGAAAACGCCCCCCGGATCGCAGAGGCTCCCTCTCAGCCAACCGCGCGCAAGACGAACTCTGCGACCGCTTCCGGTTGGGAAAGCATTGCCACATGGCTGGCCGCAATGCTGACGGTGGTTGCGTTGATCCGCTTGGCCATCGTTTGTTGCAGTTCTGGATGAATTGCCCGATCCTGATTCGCAATCAGGTACCAGGCCGGCTTGTGCTCCCAGGCGGGAGAGGTCACAGTGTCACCAAGCGCGTTGCCCGACACAGGGCCTTGTGTCGCAAACACGATCGCCCTTTCGTCGTCAGACAGATCCTGCGCAAATGCTTCGTCTACGCCCTCCCGGGACAACTTCAAAAAGCCATGCGAGTCGGGTCTGAGCGCTTCCGGCAATCGCGTAGCCGGGCCACCCGCGCCGAGTGAGCCCGCCGATTCTCCCGCTGCGGGCGCGAAGCCCGCTACGTACACCAAGCCGCTTACTTGTGGTTCATTGCCGGCTTCACTAATAACTACGCCTCCATACGAATGCCCCACTAGAATCACCTTACCATCCACGAGTTCAACCGCCCTTTTGACTGCCGCTGCGTCGTCAGCTAACGACGTGAGCGGTAACTGGACCGCCGTCGCGTTTACCCCTGCACGCTCGACGATCGGCAGCACTTTTGCCCACGCGGATGAATTGGCCCATGCACCATGCACAAACAGAACGTTCGCTACTTTTGACATTTCGAGTTCCTTGGTTGAATGAACTGCTTCAGCGGCAGTGAGACAACGATACTTGCCATCGAATGAACAATAAATAGCGTCCACGGCAACCCGTCATTTCACCGGTGAAATAATCGAGACCTTCTCGGATGTTTGGCACGGCGATGCTCAGTGCCCGCCAAGGGCCCGTGATCGGATGGCGGCCAGTTAGAAGCTGTTGCGAAATTAAGTTCTGGGCCTGTTAACTTTTCTGACTTGGTGTTAACTTCCTGTCTTGTTTTGTCCAACAGGAAGCGATGCCTAAAGAACTCATCGACGACGAATTGTGGTTGCTCATCGAACCGCTTTTACCTGCTCGGGCACCGCGCAATCGCCAGTATGCGGGCCGCAAGCCGACTCCCGACCGTGCCGCGCTGACGGGCATTGTGTTCGTACTGCGCTCCGGCATTGCGTGGAATCTGCTACCGCAGGAGATGGGATGCGGTTCGGGCACCGCCTGCTGGCGGCGGCTCGTGGCATGGCAAGAAGCAGGAGTCTGGCAACGCATCCACGAAACGCTGCTGGCCGAACTGCGTCGCCGTGGCGAAATCGACTTGTCACGAGCGCTTGTAGACAGCTCGTCGATTCGCGCGATGCTGGCGGGAAAAAAACCGGCCCGAATCCCACGGACCGGCGCAAGCTCGGCAGCAAACACCACCTCATCGTCGACGCGAAAGGCATCCCGCTCGCGGTCATTCTGAGCGGGGCGAACCGCCACGACGTCACCCAGCTTGATGCACTCGTCGATGCCATTCCACACATTAGAGGCAAGCGGGGACGCCCGTTGCATAAACCGCAAATCGTTCAGGGCGACCGGGGCTACAGCTCGGAACCACATCGACAGCGTTTGAGAGAGCGCGGCATCACGCCGGTGCTCGCAAAGATTGGCTCGCCCCATGGCAGTGGTCTGGGCAAAACGCGTTGGCCAGTCGAGCGCTCGATTGCATGGCTTCACTCGTTTCGACGCCTGAAGATTCGCTACGAACGTTATGCCCATGTCCATGAAGCCTTTCTGTCCCTGGCTTGCGCCTTGATTTGCTGGACGCGACTCAGGCCAATGTTTAACTAATTTCGCAACAGCTTCTTAGGCAGAAAGGGCGAGTACCTGCTCGAAGGGACGATGATGAAGCCAGATACGGCTTAAGGCGCCGCTCGCATTACGACACAGAACCGTGACCCCTGCGACCGCGTTGCCGGCGAAGATGCCTTCCCTCGCCAGATACATGTGCGAGTTACTGCTCGCTTCGTGCACGAACGCAATCGACTCGTACATTTTCCGCGTCGCATCGAAGAAACATCGGATTTCGGCACCGCCGACCACTGGCTCGTTAAGTACAGATGTTTCAAGCGTCGCGTCTTCTGCGAAGGCCGTTGCAAATGTTTCCGGGGAGGGCTCGTTGATCAGTTCGATCCATTTGCGAGCAGACAACGCGAACATCTTGCCCATTTCCGTTCGCTCCGTCGTAAGCAGCTCTTTTTGGCGTTTTCCGCTTCTAAAGTTGGCGTCTAGGGCGGACGTTTCGAAAGCCAAAATATCGTATAGGAATACTGGATTCTTCACACGTCAAAAAGCCCCCGTTTCCGGTCAATCAAACGGTCGCAGGCGCATTTGTTTCGGCCAGCGGAACAAAGGGATCGGCCCATACGAAGACGCTTTGAACAGAAACTGGCCCGTGATAAAGTTCGCACGCTCGTGTCAGTTAAACACACACCTACAACCCTCGAACGCAGGGGCGTTTAAATAGGAGTACGTCTCTGCGACGCACGACTTTTTTGCCGACGCGCCATGCGGGTCACCTCAGGCTATCAACAAGACATGCTGCGTATCGGCCTCGTTCTATTCCCAGGTTTTGGTGTCATGAGTCTCTGCACGATGTCGGTCTTCGACATCACAAATATTGAACTGGGTGAGAAATTTTATGACGTTCACCTGATCTCCGAGGCTGGCGGCCCAATACGCAGTTCAATGGGTGCTATCGTCGAAACTGAAGCGCTCGACGATTCGTCGTTCGATACGCTGATTATCTGCGGTACCGGGAGCGTGCCGGCCGGCGCGGCGTTCCAGGCTTATCTGCGTAGGGCGGTTGGTAGCGCAAGGCGCGTCGGAGCGACTTGCAGAGGGGCGTTTGCTTTAGCAGAAGCGGGCGTTCTCGATGGTGTTCGGGTCACAACGCACTGGTCCTTTGCCGCTGATTTCCGACGCCGGTTTCCAGGTGTCAAACTGGACGAGAATCGGCTCTTCATTGCAGACGGCCCTATATGGACGTCGGCCGGCATGACCGCAAGTATCGACCAGTCCCTCGCGATGATCGAGAAAGACCTCGGCTTCAATATCGCAAAAGCCGTCGCGAAGAATCTCAACCTGCCCTACCGTCGATCCGGTGGTCAGCCGCAAGCCTCCGTTTTGCTTGATATCGGACCGAAGGCCGACCGGATTCAAAGTGCGATTACCTATGCGCAATCGAATCTTCACAAGAATCTGTCAGTCGAAGAACTTGCGCGCGCTGCGCATCTGAGCCCGCGTCAGTTCACCCGCGTTTTCCGGTCCGACACGGGCATGTCCCCGGCAAAAGCGATCGAAAAGATGCGTATAGAGGCTGCCCGATTGCTCGTGAGTGACGGACGTCACTCAATCGAGCTGATCGCAAGGCAAACTGGCTTCGGAAAGGCTGAACGCATGCGGCGCGCTTTCATGCGCGTGTTTGGTACGCCGCCACAAGCGATCCGACGCGATGCGCGTGTCGACATGGATGAGTGTGAGAGTGAGCGGTCGTTGACGAGCGTCATTGAGTAAGCGCGCTTCAGCATATTGCCCAGTCCTTCTTTCCGATTCGTACCCGGCATGAAGGACTATGCTTTCCGGTCAGGCGGTCGGCTAATTATGACCGAAGGAACGAGAGTAGATCCGCGTTGACCTGGTTTGCTTTACCAAACACATGCAGTGCGAGGCGTCACGATAAGCTTTTAGTGTTGCATTCCTCACGATCTTCTCGGACAAGCGCCCGGTATCGTCGATTGGCACGATCCGGCCATCGTCGCCTTGCAGGATCAGCGTTGGAACATCGATCTTCGTCAAGTCTTCCGTGTACTCAACTTCCGGGAGCTCACGGATGCAAGAATACTGTCCGTCAACCTCAGACTGTCATTGCTTGCGCCCAGAACGTATCAATCGTGCCTTGCGCACAATTTGGCATCTAGCCGATTGAAGCCATAAAACGGAATTGCAAGGTCGTTGTAGAATTGTGAGCGATTTTCGGCTAGATGTCTGCATTTCAACGGTTTTCAGCATGATCGGGGACACTGCACCGATCAGAACGGTTCTTGCCACGCGCTTCGTTTCATGGCGGCCAAAATAGTATGTAACCTCGCCCTGCCAGTTGAGTGATCGACTAGCGCGCGGCCTCGCGCAGATCACAGATATCGAGGAGCGCAGCCAGATCGTCGACATACATATTCATGTCATTGCCTTTCCATGGCTGCCCCGAGGACCATGACCCCGGCGGTCATGCAAAATCACCCGGCAGCCGAGCTGCTGCAGAAACAGCATCTGCGCATGCCGAGCGTCTCGGTTGAGTTGCCAGCCGTGGGAGTAGACACCTCGACGGCCTTCCCCGCATTCTTTGTAATAGATTTGCGTACCGTCTTTAGTCGTGATCGTGCTTATCGGATGTACTCCGTGGGGATAATAGCGAGTGAGGCGGTTCAAAACTTTGCGGTCGGCGCCGCGAAGAGATCTCTGTAACGTCCCGATGGCTGACACTGCGGCAGCCCTGCAAACTGGCTACCGCGGCCGTCACTCGCTCATTGAGACTTAGCAGCCTCTTCAATCACCTTCGCTACAGCGCGTGGCTGAGATATGTAGACGGCATGACTCGCGTTGATCTCGGTTGTCGTGGAATGCGAGCGGCTGTACATCGATCGTTCCAGATCGGGATTGATCGCGTGATCTTCGGTTGCGACAATGGCAAAGCTCGGTTTGTTCTTCCATGCGGGAGATTTGATTGTTGCAGAAATGGCATTTACAGAAGGTGGTACCTGCGAGACTGCCATGATGTCGGTTTCGGTCCGCGGCAAGTCCGCTGCGAAGTCATCATGGAACTTGGCCGGCAGGAGGAACAGGAATCCGTCCTTCGTCGGCGCGATGTCGTTCGAGGCGGCCGGTTTGCTTGCGAGTAACTCCCCAGCGCTTTCTCCGGTGTCCGGTTGTAACGCGGCAACATAGACGAGACGCTCCACGCGCGGATGATTGCCAGCCTCGGTGATGATCGCTCCACCGTAACTGTGACCAACCAGTACGGTCGGACCGTCTTGTTGATCAAGAATCCGATTGGTTGCCGCGACGTCGTCTTCGAGAGAGGTTTCAGGCGGCTGCACGATGCTGACCATATAACCGTCCTTGCGGAGGATGTCGGTGACCGGCTTCCAGCCAGACCCATCAACGAAAGCGCCATGTACCAGCACGATATTCTTAATCGCCCCAGCGGGCGCAGCGTGGACGTGCGTGGCGCCCACAAGCATGGTCATCAATAAAGTTGCTATCAGGGAAAGACGCGTAGGCATAACACCATTCCTTCTTTGTGTTGGTGGAGTCAAAAGCACTGGGGAGGCCGTCGGGAACCATGAAGCCCGATCGTTTTGAGCGCGGAGAAAGGCTGCAAGCGAAAAGTCGGCGCGTACCAGTGGGCCGCCGATAACCACCTGCCAGCATTTCCGAGAATCCTATATAGATCCAGCTTTCGTCATCGGTCGCAAATCCCTCTTTTCGCGTCATGTTGATACGCTGAGGCGCCATATTCACAAGTCGCATTCGACGTGTTGTCGCAAACGGCAGAAACGCTGATTCTTCAAGCGGCCGTTCACCTGGCGGGACTCGTTGGGTTGTGAAGAGCCATCCGAGCCGGCGGCTGGCGAGTTGAGGCTGCATCTGAATGTCCCGTTCAAAGCCCGGAGGCGAGTACCCACTTCACGCGGAATGCAAAAACGTTCTCAGGAACAGGAGGTTTGAGCAGATCGTTCACGCGAGCGACGATCCATGTGCCCACGTCGGCTTGCCCGCGTGACGACCGTGTGCCCACTGGGAAGCCCCGTGACGAGCGCAGCTCGCAGTTGGCCACCGAGAAGTTGTCTAGCGCGTAGAACGCCTCGCCTGCCACGATATCCGCGAACTCGAACAGTAACTGCGGCGCGAGCGCCATGGTCTAAAACCATCGCTGAGCAGAAAACCGATCCGGTGGGTGCCCCTTTCCACCAATCAATGTCCTAAATAATGCCTATTTACGTCATTTACGCCACACAGAAACGAACCCAGAATGCACTCACACATTCATTAACCACTTCGTAAAGGAGTGACATCATGCGCCCACGCATAAGGTGCAGCCTTGATCACCGGCGCGTCGTCGGGTATCGGCGCAATCTACGCAGACCGGCTGGCACGCCGGGGCTACGACCTGATTCTGGTTGCTCGGAGCCGCGAGCGGTTGATCAGCCTCGCCGACCGCATCACGAATGAGACACATCGGAGCGTCGAAATCGTCGACGCGGACCTCAACGACCGCGGGGCCCGCGCCGGCGTAGAAGCAAAGATGAAAACGGATGCAAGCATCACGCTGCTGGTCAACAACGCGGGCGTGGGCACGCATAAGCCGCTGCTCGACAGCGATGTCGATGCGATGACGCGGATGATCGAACTTAACGTCACCGCGCTCACCCGGCTTACATATGCCGCCATCCCGGGCTTCGTCGCGCGAGGCAGGGGCGCTGTCATCAATATCTCATCCATCGTCGCGATCTCGCCGGAGACGCTCAACGGTGTCTATGGGGGTAGCAAGGCTTTTGTCCTTGCCTTCAGCCAGTCGCTGCACCATGAACTTGCTGACAAGGGCGTACAGGTGCAAGCGGTACTACCGGGTGCAACTGCCACTGACTTCTGGCAGACCGCCGGCCTCCCGATTGAGCAATTGCCCGAGAGTATCGTCATGTCGGCCTCCGACATGGTCGACGCAGCCTTGACGGGCTTTGATCGTCGCGAACTCGTGACCATCCCGTCATTGCATGCAACTGAAGAGTGGGAAGCCTATGAATTCGCCCGACAGACGATGTCCCCGCATCTGTCGACCGATACCCCTGCACCGCGATACAAGACAGCCCGATAGACTGCGAGTATCAGGCTACACCTTGTTAGAAATCACCGGAGGTCTATCATGACTGCAACACTTGAAGAGAAGAACACAGCACTGGTTCTCGATGCGTTGGACACACTGTTCAACAAGAAAGATTATGCGAAGGCGGAGCAGTTCTGGGCGGATTCCTACGTCCAGCACAGCCAGCTTGTGCCGGCCGGGCGCGAGGGGCTTTTCGGCTTGGTCCGGGCGCTTCCCGATGTGCGTTTTGAGTACGATATGGTTGCCGCCAAAGGCGATTTTGTCTGGGTGCACAGTCGATACACCAATTCGGCACGTTCGACCGCCCTGATTGGCGTGGATATCGTGCGAATCGAGGATGGAAGGTTCGTCGAGCATTGGGACGTTTTGCAGGATGAAGCGACACGCGGCGATTCCGCCGGCGGCTATCCGATGTTTGGCAACACGTTCCCGGACGAACGGTAACGCCAGCGATATATCGCGTCAGACGAGGAATACGCGTTGAGCGTGATAGCCAGCGGAATGCCCGGGCGGTCCACCGCGTTATGACGCTTGTATCACTCACGCTTGCCCCGAGCTGTATGGCTAGGCCCGGCCTGCTTCCCTCACCGGCTGTACACGCTCGCGCCTAGATACTTACACGTTTCCAGTTAACGGCTTACGCGCCCGACGTACACAAGCTCTACGCATCAGACGAGAACGGCAACACCGAGACCGTCGTTGATGTCCGGAGTAACCAGCGTGTCACGACCGTTCCTCGTGGGGGCGAGGTCGGCAATACGCAATACGATGCGCAGTCACATCACATCTTCGTCAACGTCCAGACGCGCAACGAACTCGTGGAAATCGACCCGACCGGCGACAGGATCGCGGCCCGTTTTGCGCTCCCCGGAGCCGAGCACAACCATGGATTGTTGATTGATTCGCCGGACCGGCTTGCCTTCATCGCCTGTCAGGGCAACGACAAGCTCATTGTGTTCGACCTGGAAGAGAAGCGCGTTGTCCAGTCGTTCGATATTGGGAAGGACCCCGACGTGCTGGCCTTCGATCCGGCGCCTGGCCGACTTTACGTGGCCGGCGAAGCCGGCATTGTTTCAATCTTTAGCGTGAAAGGCAGGAACGTCACCAAGATTGGCGAAGGCCGGCTTGGGCCCAACGCGCACGTGGTCGCGATCGCCCCCACCACCCACCATTCGTATTTTCCGCTGAAGAACGTCGACGGACGTCCGGTGCTGCGTGTAATGGCTCCTCGGTGATCTTTTGCCCTCGCACGCCAGCGAAGACCCATGACCATCGCGCTATCGCGCGTGGGAGGACAATATGGACCCATTGGCGCGTTAATCGCCTATGATGCCAGCGCTACCCGCCGTCGTCGTATGCGCAGGACGGCGCCAGGCGGATCAAAAGTGAATTCTTTCCCGGCCCAGCATGCGAAACATGCTGCCGGTCGCCGTTCCGCGTCACGTTTTTGCTGTCGGCCCAGTGGTAACCTAGGCCCCGTCAGATCGAAGCTCGGACAGGCGCCGCAGAACGCACCTGTCCTTCAGGGAAGAACGAATAGAAATGCCCGCAATGAATGTCCCTCGCAGCCCATGGAAGACGCGCTACTTCCTCGATACCGAATTTACGTCATTCGACGCCTGCCAGCTCATCAGCATCGCGATCGTCGGAGAAGACGGCCGAGAGTTCTACGCCGAGCGCTCCGACTTTGATACGTCGCTTTGCAGTGATTTTGTGCGCCAAATTGTGCTGCCGAAGTTGGGCCAGTTCCCACAGCGTTCAATGCCACTGGGTGCTCTCAGGCAGGAACTGGTGACCTGGCTGCATGGGATACCTCTCAGGCCGAAGCCCGTATTGTGCTATGACTACGAGGGCGATTTAACACTACTCGGCGATCTGCTCGACGGTCCACTCCCCCGTGGATGGAAGGCTGAAAACATTTTTATGCGCCTGGATGCGCGGCGCCTTGCTGAGTATTTTGCCGAGCACGGTGAGCACCATGCGCTGGTTGATGCGAGGGCGAATGCGCATGCCTTTATCTGACCCCACCGCGAAGGCAGGCGGCGTCTCCAATGTCTGCGGCGGCCGGCTCAATTCCATTGGAAACGCGCAGCGCCCTTCCCTACCCTCCTGACACCAGTCGCGCCCGAAGTTGTGATCAGTCAGAGGGAGCCGCAACCCAGCGGATGAGACGCAAACCCGCATCGGCATGCACCACGCGAACGCAGTATCTCGGATCTTCGCGATGCCCCGGTGGGGTGCCTTCCTCGATATTGTCCAGCCACGTTGAAATGGCGCCGTAAGCAGCCTCGATCTCCCAGATAGAAGCGGTATTGAGCAACTCGGTCAACGGCGAATCGTCAGCCCACCGGCAGGAGGACGGGAGGTCCTGTCCGATGTAGAGATAGCCGTTGTCCGATACTTGCGCCTCCTCCGTGTAATGAACGAGACCCGCAGCGTGCATTTCGTGCACCAGATCGAGGAACCTCACCTGCTCCTGCACTAGTCTGCGGTTACTCACCGCCTGATCAAATCCTCCCCACCCGCGGTCAAGTTCCGCGAGCGCAACTTCAAATGGACAGGGAGTAGACCAGTACGGCTGTTCGTCCGCATGCACCCTGATCCAGTGTGACTCCCATCCTCCACGAAAGAGTGCCCATTTACAGTGACAGCTACCATGCCGGGCACTGAGCAAACCCCTGACCACCCGAAGATTCGCAACAAACGACGGCGGATGTGGGGCGGACGGGCCGATGCACTGGAATACCTCGAGGACACGCGCAAAACCCAGGCCGAGCGAATCGAGGCGTTCGAGTTCGGTCTTTGCACCTGCCGGGAACAGTTGGCTTTCCATGCGCCACGTTCCTCCGGTGTCCGCCAAGAGCGCCTCGAGCGCCTCCGGCATCGGCGCAAGGGCACGCAACTGCCCGAATGCCTGAGCGCGCGATAGCCAGAAGGCCTCCCCGTGTCGTGCCGTGCGCCAGATCTCTGCGTTTGAAAGGCACGCAGCGGACTGACTCGCGCGAAGCACCCAATCCCTTAGCGCTGCCACTACTTCGTCGCTGGCGGTTCCAGAGGCATCGTCGCAGCGAGGCCACGACGGGCAGTGCTTGCGCATGACAAGCCCAAGCGCTTCCATCTGTCGCGCGGCGATGCTTCCGGTGTGCGCCGCGATGTAAGCGTCTTTCAGATCGCATCGATGAAATGGACACCTGAAAAGCCACTCGCGTTCATGCAGGTGACTGTGGTAGCCCCGGCTGGCGCATTCCTCGCAATAACGGATGAATTGCCGGTCGCGGGTATTGGGCGGGGGGGCATACCGGTCACAGCCGACAAAGCGGATAGAAGGCTGGAAAAGCGATTCGATCTCGTGAACGGACTCGCGCAAGATCGATGAAAGCCTCTCGATGGCATCGGCGCCCATGGCCAGATCCGCGTGCGGACTCATGCCCAGAAACTCAAGACATTTGCGGGCGCTGATACCGTTCAGATCGCGAAACCTTGTGGCAAAAGAAACCCTGGACTCATGGGGAAAGATATTGCCGGGCCACCAGTTGACGGACGGATAAGCTTGCATCTCAGAGACCGGTCGAGATGATTCGCATGTGGTCGGAAAAGTTTGCTCTCGTGAATTCGCGCAACCAGGTCTCGTATGCCGTCGCGCGCTCCCAGTCCTCACCTCTTGCCAGCTGGAAGAGTACCGACTCCGTGGCCGTCGCGATGTGCTGCATCGGAAACTCCAGATGTCGCCTGGCGGCGTCGGGCGTGAGCTCCACAAGTGCCTTCCACACATCTTCTACGCAGTCGGTCAATCTTCGACGAGCCGCGAAGTCGGCTGGCGCGAAGTACTCAAGATAGGAAACGCCGCTGCCTCCGGGCCACTCCGAGTCGACATCGTAGCCATTCAGAACGTAGGCAAGTTCGTCTGACGAACACAGGCCGTGGAAACGCGCGTGCGCCGCCATGAAACGGGCCGCAACATGGGCGTTGCCAGTGACGGCCATATACTCGTGACGGTAGCTCAGTTGATGGGAGCCAACAGAGAACACGCTGAGCAGGTAGCCCTCGTAATCGAGTTCGTTTTGCAGACCGACGAGCCACTTCCACTCTCGGAACGTCAGGTCCTGCGCCTCATCGATGAGCAGCACAATGTAGTTGCGGCGGGCATTGTTGGCGATGGCGATAAACCGCTGTTTGCATATGTGCAACGCCTCTGCTTTGCGCGGGGGTTTGAGCGGGTTCGCAAATTCAAACCGGGAGGCAAGTAGCAACTGATGCCAGAAGCCAGCTTCGCTCGTCTGGCTGTCAGGACGGCGGTTCCAGACAACGAGAGGGACGATTGCCTCAAAGCGTTCCTCGAGCACGTTCGCGAGGTACCACTGGACGCACCGGGATTTTCCCAACCGGGAAGCGCCGTAGATATAGCCCCCGGGACGCTGCTGGTCGATCCATTCGCCGATCTGCTCGATCATCTCCTGCATGGGCGGGGTATACACGGCATATTGCTTCGTGACCACGCAGTGCCGTGGATCGATACGCTCCGGTAGTGAAAATGTCATCGCTTACCCAGACTGCGCCATCCGGCGCGGTGGCAGCGCTTTAGCGGCCGGGCTTTTCACCCCCGGACCAGGCCGCTGGTAACTGCCCTTCACCACAACCGGCTTCCGGGTGGCGGATTCAGTCGTCGAGACGTCCGGATCGGTCGCCCGCGCCAATGCGGATTTGAGCAACGAAGGGCCAATTCTCTGCGTAGCCGCCACCGCAAGTATCCGGCGCGCCTCAATGTACGCCGGATGTACAGGTAACCTCCTGTGCGGCTGACTTTCTACATATTGCAGAAATACCTCGACTGCGTCGCCTCCACTGGGAATCGAAAACTGCCCGTGAGAGGTAGCCTGACAGATAGCAGTGCGAACAGACAGACTGTGAGGAGAGACATTCCACGGCGGCGCCGCTCTCAGCACGCCGAGCGACATGCCATCGAGCGTCGAACCGAGTGCAACGCGGCAGTCATCCTCCTTGTTGCAGACAACCCAGATATGTGACCCAACAAGATCCTGGCGGCTGTGAAGCACCTCGTTCGAATAGCGGCCGTAGTAGAACTCAACGAACGGCGCGCGCCCCTTTTCTGCTCCACCCCTTACCAGGCAGCGTTTGCGGACGCTGAACAGTGCTTCGATTATCGTCGGGTCAGCCCGGCGAAATTCCTGGTTGGAGTTCCGATGCAGGAATCGCGCATATGCAAGGGGTGTCCTTCCGCCGATGCCCTTGTGTGGAGAGGCGTTGTAGTTTGCGATGAGGACATCGAGCAACTCTTCGGCGTATTCATACTGGAACCAGCTTGCCAGTGCGACCGCTTCTGGTTCGCGACCTTTTCTGTCCTGGGGCTTTGAACCGGTTGTGTTGGACATTCTCTGGAATCCCCGCCCCGCGATGTTGCGGAAGAAAGTCTCAATGAAGGGGCGATCGTCCTTGCTTCTGCGCCTGGAGAACGACGTGGCAGGTTCAAGCAGCGCGGCCCCCACTGCATCCCGGAGCGCGTCCCGAACATGGGTGCAGGTCTCGGCAAGAGCACCATCCACGCTTGTCTCGTCCCAGCACAATCCCACGAACTCGTCGCCAAGCACGGAAAGCAGACCTGCTCCAGGCAGGTACGGCGCGTCACAGAAGGTGACTGGCCGCAGGCACCATACGTTTAATGCGCGCTTGACCGCGCGTAGTACGTCGTCCTTTGAAACTTCCCGCCTCACGCTGAAGTAGTAGCCGAGGACAGCACGTGAGACGACCTCGATGATGACGATGACCCACAGCCGATGAACGATCTTCTCCTGGAAGCCGCCATCCAGGAGCGGAAGGGATACGCAGAAGCGGCCGTCGAGCTTGTGCGCATCCATCTCGACGCGCTGCATGAATTTCAGGACGGGGCCGGCTACCATCTCCAGTTTTAAGCTTTTTGGCGGCCTCTGGTCCGCCCGCTATCTCTGCGAGCGCTCTCGGATCAGTCGCCAACACAATGTCTATATAGCGGCAGATGGAAACGTAGCCACGGCTTGACGTGTTGAACGGCCACTCTCCCCGCGCCTCGTACCCCAGGGAGCGCAATTGATCGAGAAACCAGGCGCAATGTCGCCTTTTCGAGCGTCTGACCTCGACCAGTCGTTTCGCGGATCCTCCCGCGCAGATGCGGCGATCGAACGCTTCTCTCAGGTCCGGAAGCGACAGCAGCAGAGCTTGCATGGCTCCCGCCGCACCGCCACCGAACTGGTCAATATTGACTTTCTTGCGTCTTTGATACGGCCGCACCCTGAACCACGGAACGAGTCCGCGCCAACCGAACGGCTGCCCGTCAGGATGAGTTTCAAGGCAGCGCTCCCGGATCAGTCGATAGACCTGCTTTACACAGAGGGATGTGGAGTGCCGAATGTCATCGGGCGACGCGCCGGCAAGGTAAAGCGACACGGCATTCTTTCGCGCAAGATATAGAGCACGCCTGTCGCCTTGCAGCGCTCCTTCGTCGGGCGTAGCCCATTGCGACGAGTCGATACCGCGTCCACCGATCGTCCGGACGGAACACTGCATATTGTTGTCAACGCCGTCTGACTCCATGCGCATCCCCAAAAAGCGGTCGCCCGGCGGTGTGGGGCATGGCAATGAACCATAGACGCCTTTGCGAAGAATACAAGTTCGCGATTTGTCAATGACGTCGGTAAAGCTACAAAATTGCTTAGCCCGTCGGCCGGAGGAACACTTTTACTTAAATAACCTTAAAGGAATATTGTTCATGACCGTCCGATTCGCCGCTTCGGGCCAGAGGCAGGGAAGGAACAAATTTACTTAAACCGACGGCTGTCTGATGCACGAAATCTTGAGCTGAATGCTAGCGCGCCGGATAACGCTCGTAGTTGATGCCGCGGCTCTAAAGGTTACGTTCGATTGGCCGCTATACCCGTCAAGCACGCACCTTCATACTGCCAGTCACCTTCAGAGGTGTGCGAACTCCGAGTAGTGTGCTCGCTCGACGTCGCTAATAGTAGGGGGCTAGCGGGCGTTGCCACCCTTTCTTCACAATTTGTCAGAGAACACCGACATGTTTATCAACCTTGAAATCTGGGATGAGAAACCGCGGCATGACAACGGTCAGCCGGTAGCATTCGGATCGTCGCTGGACGCTCATCTGGATATGCGTCGACTCAAAGTGCGCCATCGACCGATCAACCTGGGCGGTATTTTGTCTTTTGAGACGATTCGAGTTTGGACAAATGGCCGCCCCGGCACCAACGACAACAAGTCCGACGCGCTAGCTGGCGTTCCCCTACTTCTCGTCGACGGGTCGCAGTACATTGTCATCGATGACAAAGATCCGACTTTCGTATCAGCCATCGGTCAAGCTCGCCTTGCGAGCGAGGCGGTCTATAACTACGGTCCATCGGCTTATATGCAACGCTTTGGCAACCGTGCCGGGTCCGTTCTGTAAGCCAGGGAGACCTAGTGAAAACCATACAGAACGCCCCCTCGAAACCGTGGTGGCAATCACGCGAATCGGATGCTGCGCGCCACGTTGATCACCCGGCGGCGTACTACTTGACAAACGCTTTGAGCCTCATCTTGTCGGGAGCGCTGGTTTGGAATGCGTACTTTGCACAAGATCACTTCTGGTCGAACCTGAACATGATATTCATGGCTGGTGCGCTTTCCATGGCAACTGCGGCTAGATCATCGAATTGAGAAAAAGATTACAAAAGGCCTTGTTTGCAGAGGCTTCTTTGACGATTTCTGCTAGCAACGTTACTGAACACGCTACAATCAATAATCTTCCCGTGAACTATGCCTAAAAAGGCTATGGACGACCTGTGCATAGACGTGAAAGTATTTGTACACAGGTCGATACCGCCATCAGCCACCCTTCCGATGCAACACCCGCAAATAGTTTTTTACTGACGAGACGCCCTGTACGCCTCGGGCGACCGTCTCCGCCTCGTTTTTCTCGTCTTCGGTCAGCACCGATCCACTGAGTGTCACAACCCCGCTCTTCGCACGCACAGCTATTGCGGAAACATCCAAGCCCAAGGATCTTCCAAGCTGCGTTCTCACAAATGATGCCAAGGCGCGGTCAGCTTTCCGATCGGCCTTGACACTTGCGGATGGTGCATCAGCAGCGGATGCGGACGTCGGCTGTTGTGCGTGCGACGCGGCGCATACTACGATCGTGATGCAAGTTGCCGCCACCATTGCCAAACTATCGGTCATTTTCTTCATTTGTACCCTCCCCTTGTCGAGTCATGCGCTCTGTGCAAACGAACAATGATGCCGCATACGAATCACGAAAATATCAACAGTCATCTTGCCTGGCAGACATCATGTCCATGGAGTTGATTCTGTTGCAGACGTCCAGTGGTTTCGCTCAAAGGTGACGCGATCACGCCAAACTGCCAGCGTACTCGGCCAGCCTCCTGGTCAGCAGGCAAAGATTGGCGATCCGCTCGCGCACTGCCGACATCGCTTCCGCGCGAACTTTGGCCATCTCGGAAATTTCCCCCATTGAAGCGATCACCTCACCGGCACGCTCCCTGCCGACCTCAGCGTGTTCGATGACATCCTCAATTCCCTGCACTGCTCTGGACGCGGATTCACTGAGCGCGTTCGCGATCCCCCCTATTTCGCGACTCGCCTCCGCGGACCGGTCGGCGAGCTTGCGGACCTCGCTGGCCACGACGGCAAACCCTCTTCCAGCTTCGCGGGCATGCGCCGCTTCGATCGTTGCATTGACCGACAGGAGACTTGTCTGACGAGCGATAGACTGCATCGTCTCAACGATAGGTCCGATTGACTCCGACAACGCATGGAGGTCATTGAAAGTTGCTGCTGACGCCCTGGCGAACTCTGCCAAGCGTTCGATGGCGTGCGAAGCCTCCCTCGTGTTATTCGAGCCATTTTCAATCAGCGCCCCAGCCCCCTGAGCGATCACGCTAGCATGCTCCATTGCCTGGACCGAGACCTGAGCACATTTGTCTACCTCATTGATCAATGGTGCAAGCACCGACAGTGGTTGCTCGACTCTCGATTGCAGGGACAAGGGCTCGAGGCGACTACACTCCTGTTGGTTCTCAACATGCCGCTCGACATCTTTGTGTACTGTGGCAATTGCTGTTTCCGTCGTCAACCGGCTCATCAGAAGACATATCCAGGCATTGGCCAGAGCCACCGCGGCGACGCCTGCGTGAACTGCCGCTGTGAAGGCTGGGTCTCGAAACACCGCCTGCACACCGCTGGCGAGCGCTACGATTGCCGAAAGGACGATAGATACACGCACTGGCAGTTGCATCGGGGACTCCGTGTTATCCCTACGTTGATCAGGTCCTGCACGCCTCACCTAACATACAGGACTAGCGAATCGTATTCTCAAGTACCCCCAGGCCCTCGATCTCGAGCCTGACCACATCACCTTTCTTGAGAAACTCCCGACGAGCCATGCCGACCCCCGCGGGCGTACCTGTGAGAATGACATCGCCCGGGAAAAGGGTGGTGCGCGAACTGAGATGTGCGACCTGCTCAGCGATGCTGAAAATCATCCGATGCGTCCCGGAATCTTGCTTAAGCGAACCGTTCACCCACAGCTTCATCGAAAGATTCAATGGGTCCGGCACAAATTGCGCCGGTACTAATGCTGGACCAAGCGGACATGATCCGTTGAAACATTTTTGCGACACCCAGTCATACGCGAATGGAGAACCGATCTTAACGTCAGCACGCTTCACGTGGTCACGTGCTGAAAGGTCGTTCGCAATGGTGTAGCCGGCAATGTAAGTCAGCGCGTCCTTGACGCTCACACAATGCGCAGTCTTGCCTACAACAGCAGCGAGCTCAATCTCCCAGTCGACCATGGACGAGTACGCAGGTATATCCACAATGGCCCGGTGCCCGACCACGGTGTTCCGGGGCGTCTTAATGAAGTGCCAGGGAATTTGCCCTTGCTCTTTTGGATTTTCAATGGGCACATTGAGGACAGATGCCATTTCCTCCATGTGGTCCGAGTAATTGGCGCCAGACCCGTACACCGCTGACGGGTATAGAACCGGAGCGAGCAGTTGTGCTTGTTCAACTGCCACCCCGGTCGTAACCTGACCGCTGACGATTTTGTCGACTGCCACCGCAAGTTCCCGCTGCGCCGTATCCCATTGCTCAAGGATTCCGAGAACCATATCGAAGGCATACCGAGGCTCGCCGACTGCGGCAGATACCGTCGCTGCGGCAGGGTAGATCCGGCCGTCGACGACGATGCCGGCAATCGCCTTCCCGTCTGGGGCTGTATAGGTCGTCAGAGAATAAGGTTTGCCGGAAGAATTTTGCATCGTGATTGCCTTCAATAGAGCAGTAACGGAAGCGCGTGTCTTTAGAAGCGGTCGCCGAAATCGTAATAGTCGTCGTGCTGGAAACCTTCATAGAATTGGATTTCCCACCAGTTGTGGTCCAAGTCCTCCAGGTAGAACGAATAAACGCCATGCTGGTTCACGATATCCATTACTTGTCGGATGCCATATTTATCCTTCAACTCAAGAGCAGCCGCATGAGCCTCGTCCACTGCCTCCTTGCTGGCGACATCCAGGCCCCAATGGTTCAGCAGATTCGTGGGATGCACTTCCGGTGTTTCCACCGCAACGATATGGAAACGCAGGCCGCAACGAATTGCGAGCGCGGGCATAGCGTGACGCACGCATTCCAGGCCAAGGAACTCTTCATAGAATCGACGCGACTTCTTGAGGTCGTAACACTCAAGCGTGCCGTGAGACAAAACGTAGGGCTTAACTACCGACTTCTGATTGTTCGGTGCTACCGAAGCGGGTTCCGGAATCATTATCTATCTCCTTGAATCAGACAGCTTTTTCGCCGCCGGCCTTTTCCACAGCGGTCAGGAACGAATCTGCGAAGAACTCAGAGGCAGGCAGGCCGCGCTCGTGGACGAATTCTCTTCGTGCGGCATCGACCATCGCTGGCGCGCCGCACGCATAAACCTGGTAGTCGGACAAGTCCGAACGATGCTCCATCACCACGTGATGCACGAATCCCACCTCGCCTGTCCAATCGCACTCCTGAGTCGGGGCAGACAAGACTGGATGAAACGTAATGTTCTCGTGGCTGGCCGCCCACGACTTCGCGAGTTCCATCATGTAAATATCCTGCTTGCGTCGGCCGCCCCAATAGATTTCGATCGGGCGCTTAATACCACGGCGGATGGCATACTCAACGATTGACTTGATGGGCCCGAAACCGGTGCCGCTCGCTAACATCAGCATCGGCTTTTGAGAATCTTCGCGAAGGAAGAACGTTCCGAAAGGGCCCTCGAAGCGCAGCACCTCGCGCTCCTTCAAGGACGAGAACACGCGATCCGTGAATTGCCCTCCAGGCACATGCCGGATGTGCAATTCGATGTGCGGCAATCCCTCGACGTCCGGCGCCGTTGCGATCGAATAGTTGCGGCGTGAACCGTCCGGCAAAAGCATTTCGATGTATTGCCCGGCCATGAATGTCATCGTCTCGTTCATGGGCATGCGAAGCGTGAGCACCATCACATCAGGCGCGGCGCGCTCCATTTTCGTAACCCGGCACGGGTAGATCTTCGGCTGAATTGCAGCCATGCCCTCGAGCTCGGTCACCTCGACCACTAGGTCCGAAAGCGGCTTCGCAGAGCACAGTAGCGCATATCCCTGCGCCCTCGCCTCATCATTCAGGTATGTCTTCAAGACCATCCCATGATCGACCGAGCCCTCTAACACTTTGGCCTTGCATGTGTTGCAGACCCCGGTACGACAGCTATATGGCAGGAATTTTCCTGCGGACAGTCCTGCTGAAAGGACCGTTGCGCCGTCCGGCACCTCGAACGAGTGGCCGCTTGGCTTGAGCACTATGTGGTGCGACATGGTTTGCTCCAAAAATCTAGAACGACGAGCGTTACCTGCGGCTCCCTTGCGAAGAACCAACGACACTGATCGTCTGTGAATTGCATTTGCAACTATTGTATTCGAAATTCGCTGTCAAATTGCTCGGCGTAAACACCTAGCCAAGCTGGACAGGTAAGCGCGTGCTGAATACTGTCCAGCGGCTCTCGTGCGGGCAAACCTCCCAAATGGCGGCTGCATCTCTCCGTTAGGGTTTTTCTTAGACAGTGGGTTTCATTTAGCGCTTGCGGCAGCGAGTGCAGATGTGTTGCAATTCATTTGCGGTTGCAAGTGTTTTATTTGCAACAAATAGAGTCGACGGCAGCGTGTGCCCGAAACGGCGAAGCACGCCTTAAGCCGTTAGTAATTCTAATAAGTCCGCGACGCGGTCATGCAACTGGAGATCTGCAACTTGAAACCCATTATTCGACGCGCCAAAAGAACAGGGAAGCTCGACGCGCTCGCCGCCATGGCCAGTGCGATTGCACTGTTTGCCTCAGCCCACACGTACGCAACCGAAGGCGGAGGTTCGATCTACCCGGTGGGTGTCAACACGATCTTGGCTGGCGTGATGCCGCCTCCAGGAGACTATATTTATGCGTACGGCGCGCGATATGATGCAAGTCACACGCTGGACAGCAACGGAAATGACAAGCCGAACATCAAAAACTTCAACGCCCACGCTAACGCGCTAGCGTTTCGCTATGACCATGTATGGGACGGGGTGACGTTTCTCGGTGCGAATCTTATGACTCGAGTGGGAGTGCCGTTCGTTGATCTGCACTTGAGCTTTGATGTCAGAACACCAAAAGGCATCGTCCACCAAAATGGGGACAACACTGGCCTATCGGACGCTGCCGTCATCCCTTTCGCGTTGGGATGGCACAGCTCATGGCTTCATCAAATGGTGGGCTTCGAATTCTTCTTTCCTACAGGATCTTACGACGTCCATCGGCTTGCTAACGTCGGCAGGCACTACTACACGGTAGCACCCGAGTACTTCTTTACGTTGATCCCGCTCCCGAGCGTGGAGGTGAGCGCAAAGGTCATGTACCTGATCAATTCGCCGAACCATGAGACTAACTACCATTCCGGCAACGAACTGATCATTGATTACAACCTCGGGTATCAAGCGACCCCGAAGATTCAGTTTGGCGCGAACGGCTACTTTTACAAGCAGACCACCGACGACACGGTCAACGGTCTCACGGCTGGAGATGGAAACAAAGGCCAGGTATTGGCGCTCGGCCCGTTTGTGAAATACCAACCGACCAAGTCGCTCGCGTTCGTCCTAAAGTGGCAGCACGAAATGCTGGTGGAAAACCGCACGCGCGGAAACCGCTTTTGGCTGCAAATGGCCTACAAGTTTCGTTAAGCACCACGGTGCGCGGCACCGTCCGCGCACCTTAGCTGTCGCTCGACAGTTCCGTAATATCCATCTCCTCTTCAATGCTGTCTAGGCGTGCGAAGACGTCGTTCAATGTCTTCTTGAACATCTTCAGCGTCGCAGGCGGCAGCTGATTCACGGCGACCTCTTCGAAGTGCTGCGCGATCGGCATGAGCTCGCCAACCAATTTGTCGCCCTGTTTCGTCAGAGCGATAGCGACCGTCCTACCGTTATTTTCAAGCCGGCTACGTGAAACCAGGTTGAGCTTGATCATGGTGCCGATCAGGCGCGACAGCGTCGAAATCTCAATAGTCGTCATCGACGCCAGATCGTTAAGGCGTTGATCAGGGATTTCCCTTAGGGACGCCATCACCCGGTACATCGGCAAGGTCACGCCGTATGACGCAATGCGGCGTGAAAACAGGTCGCCCATCCGAACGCCCACGCGGTTGAGCAGGTAAGGAACAGAGTCGGTCAATTTGTACACAGTTCGCATCCTCACAAGTCATCAACCAATTCTATCAAAACAACTGTTCCATCTGGATTATTTTCATTGTCAACATTTGCGTCTGCAACTATAGTAATTCCCAAGAGGCGCGAATGCCTACTTTAACCAGGAGACAACATGAATGCCCTGCCGTTCACCCAACCGGAAATCGGCGAATCCTTTCGCGCAGCGATGCGCCGTATCGCCTCGACCGTGACCATCGTGACGGCGGCAGACGGATACCGCCGGCACGGTATGACGATGACAGCCGTAAGCTCGCTGTCGATGAACCCGCCCTCAATGATTGTCTGCGTTAACCAGGCGACGTTCCTGCACGACATCCTTCATACGGCCAAGGACTTCTGCATCAACGTACTTCGTCACGATCAATCAACGGTCTCGACCATGTTTAGCGGCAAGGCGTCTCCCGATGAGCGGTTCGCAGTCGGCAACTGGCAGCGTGCGAATGATGTGGATTTCCTGGCCGACGCACAAGCCAATGTTTTTTGTCAGAAAGTCGCCGCACTTCCGTTTGGAACGCACACGATTTTCATCGGAACCGTTACAGACGTGCGGTTGACCGAGGACGACAAACCACTTCTTTATCGCAACGCGACCTACTGCTGATGCGAGATCGCCGCCGCGAGGTGGCTACTGACAACCCCTTGGAGGTGACACCATGATCGTTGAAGAAAGAGAAGTTCAAGCTATCCAGGCCCCTGCCGCTGACCGGCCCAGCGTCGAAGAGCTTCGCAGCCGTATTACATCGTTGAGCCGCACCTTGATTAATCGTGCCGCGCATGTTGAGGCGAACCGCCGCGTCCCGATGGAGAGCATCGAGGAACTGCGCGCCGCCGGATACTTCAACGTCGTTAAGCCGCGTGCTTTCGGTGGCTACGAATACGATTTCTCTAGCCTCGTTGATTTGAACATCGACTTGGCCAAGTGGTGTGCCTCTACAGCCTGGGTGGCGGGACTGCTTGCCGCGCATCAATGGCTCGTCGCGGGTTTTCCCGAACAAGCTCAGCACGACGTTTGGGATCCTAATCCCGACGCTCTCGTGTGTGGTTCATATGCTCCGGCGTGCCAGGCTGAGGCGGTAGACGGTGGCTACGTCATCAGCGGTCGATGGAGCTTCGCAAGCGGATGCGAATGTGCCCAATGGTCATTGTGTTCGGCAGTGCTACCTGCAGGCGGCGACCGTGCAGCGCCAGCGCCTGCATTCTTGCTCGTTCCTTCGACGGACTACTTGATCGAAGACACGTGGCACGTCGTCGGATTGGCCGGAACCGGTAGCAAGACGCTGATTCTGGACAAGGTTTTCGTTCCGGCACATCGCGCGTTGATGTTCTCCGAGACAACGAGCGGCAAGACGCCAGGCGCGCGGCTGTACGCGCACCACCCCGGTTTTTCCGTTCCGATGCTCAGCGCGATTCCCTCGTGTCTAGCGTCGGTCGCCGTCGGTGCCGCTCACGGTGCTTTGGAAGACTATCTGGAGCGTACCAGCCGCCGCGTAACACGCGGCGCCGTCTCCGGGGCCGCGAACAAAATGGCCGAGTTCCCCACCATTCAGTTGCGCGTCGCCGAAGCTGCCGCGAGCTGTGACGCTGCAAAGAAGGTCCTTCTTTCCGACCTGCGCGAGCGGGAGGCGACCGTGAATGAAGGCCGCGATATCACGGTCGAAGAGCGCATCACGAGCCGTCGCGGCCAGGCGTTCTCCGTATCGCTGGCCATCCGCGCGACTGAGGCGCTGAACGCGTCGACTGGAGGCCAGGGCCTGGACCTTTCCCATCCGGTGCAGCGTGCCTGGCGTGATTCGAACGCGGTGGGTCGCCACATCAGCATGAACTGGGACACCGTTGGCACGATGTACGGCCAGATGGCCCTTGGACTGGACCCGAAAGGGCAATATTAAGCGTATCGGAGTTGGAAATGGCTTTCAAGGCAGAACGGAAAATCGCTCTCGAAGAGCACTTTGCGATTGAGGAAACGGTCCAGGACTCAGCCGGCTTTGTGCCCGGTTCGTACTGGGACGAACTTGAACATCGCCTGCTCGATTTGCACGACCGACGCATTCGAGAGATGGACGAAAACGGAATCGAGTTGATGATTCTTTCTCTGAACGCTCCGACGGTTCAGGCAATTCCGAATTCGAAAGCAGCCTACGAGCTGTCCAAACGCGCTAACGACTATCTTGCGGAACAGATTGCGAAGCGCCCGGACCGGTTCAAAGGCTTTGCAGCACTTCCTATGCAGTCGCCGGAACTTGCGACCAGAGAACTCGAGCGTTGTATTGCGGAGCTCGGATTCGTCGGCGCGCTGGTCAACGGATTCTCCCAGAGCGAGACTGACGAGATCCTCTACTACGACCTGCCGCAGTACCGACCCTTCTGGGAGACGGTTGAACGTCTCGATGTGCCGTTCTATCTGCACCCTCGCAACCCGCTGCCCGCGCACGCGCCGATCTACGATGGTCACCCCTGGCTGCTCGGACCCACGTGGGCCTTCGGTCAAGAGACGGCCGTTCACGCGCTGCGTCTGATGGGATCCGGTCTGTTCGATGAATATCCGGACCTGAAGATCATTCTCGGACATATGGGCGAGGGTCTGCCCTACAGCATGTGGCGCGTCGACAACCGGAACGCGTGGGTCAAGACTGCTCCGAATTATCCGGCGAAGAAACCAATCGCTGAATATTTCCATGCAAATTTCTGGCTCACGACGTCGGGCAACTTCCGCACGCAGACGCTCGTCGACGCCATGCTCGAGATTGGCTCTGATCGCATCCTCTTCTCCGCTGACTGGCCGTTCGAAAACGTCGACCATGCCGCTCACTGGTTCGATTCCGCGTCTATCAGCGACAACGATCGAGTGAAGATTGGTCGCACCAACGCCGAGCGACTGTTCAAGTTCGAAAGCTGACCCTACCAATCTGACCGAATGTTCCGGTGCGCACGGTCGACGTACGAGATCGACCGGTGCCCGGCTTAGATACGGAGCGAGACACCATGCAATCGACAGTCATTGACGTACAGGAAGAGTTGGCAGAAGCGAGTATAGGTAAGCTACACATTCGGCTGGGTACCATTCTCGCCCTTCTCACGCTATTTGACGGATACGACACCTTCAATCCGGCGTACGTCATCCACTACGTGCGCGGTCCTTGGGGCTTGACGCTGCAACAGGCTGGAATGCTGGTCTCGAGCGGTTTGATCGGCTTCCTCTGTGGCGCGGCCTCGCACGGAATGCTCGCTGACCGTATCGGGCGAAGAAGCACCCTGATCGCTGGTTTATGGATTACCACGGTTTTTTCGTTGTCAACGGCATTGACAGCGAACTCTTTCCAGAGCTTCTGTGTGCTTCGGGTGTTGACTGGATTAGGTCTTGGCGTCTTGCTGCCCCTTTCGACCACCTATATCAACGAATTGGCACCACGCCGAGCGGCGAATCGGTTTGCATTGTGGGGAGTCGCATTGGGCTGGGCGCTGGGCGGCGCTGCCGCAGGACTCGTGGGCGTTTTTATCACACCCCGTACGGGCTGGCGCGGACTGTACTTCATCGGCTCGCTCTCGGTGTTACTGATTCCGTTTGTCCATTTGTACCTGCCCGAATCGCCAAAGTTCTCGTTGTTGCGCGGCAAAACCGACGCGCTTCGCAATTTTCTGTCGGAGCTTCGTCCGGAAAGAGTGGGGCTTTACCGCGATGCCGAAATCTCGGTTCCACGAACTCCTACACGCGCCCCACTTTCCGCGCTACTGAATGACCAATATCGCAGACTGTCTTTTTCCATCTGGGTGACGAGCTTCTTAAGCCTGTTCTGCATCTTCGGTCTGTCGGCGTGGATCCCAACGCTGATGCTCAACCGAGGAGAGAGCTTCGCGAGCAGTTTTGGATTTGGCGCTTTGATGCAGATCATGTCCTTCGTCGGTGGTCTGGTCTGTGGCCATATTGTCGACAAGCGTGGCGCATCTCGGACTTGGCTGTGTTTGTGGTGGCTTGCTGGAGCGGCGGCGATTCTGAGTCTCGTCTTCTTCCACGATCACCTGACGAACGTTGTCTGCACCGCGATGGCTGGCTTTTGCATCATCGGTGCGCAGTTCGTTCTCAACAACTTTACGGCTGCTTCTTACGACACTAGCTTGCGAGCGACCGCAGTCGGCATGGAGCTTGGAGTGGGCCGCCTCGGCGCGATCTTGGGGCCGTTTATTGGTGGCGCCTTGCAGCAGCACTTCGGTGGTCAAAATGCAATGCTCGTTGCGATGTGCATCGCAGCGGCGGCAGCTGCGATCAGCATCCTGTTCGCTGTGAGCCGCGCGAAGGACCGGTCTACGGCATCCGACGTCGCAAGCGCCGACGCATCCGCGCGCACAGTTTAGACCGCACTCTTCCGGAACTATGATGACAGACGTTTCTCTCGACACTTTGGCACCGTTCGTCTACGACAGCTTGCCGAGTCGCGTGACATTCGGCAGTGGTGCAATTGAGCATGTGAGCGCCGAGGTTCATCGGCTCGGTATCTCACGTGCTCTCATCCTACACGGTTCTCCGCATAACAAAATTGCTGAGGACATTGCCGAGAAACTTGAAGACCGCCACGTCTGTACGTATGGCGGAGCGCAAATGCATACCCCGGTAGCCGTGACCGAGGAAGCACTCGAATTGGTCCACGCGCTGAAGGTTGATGGCATTATTGCTATCGGGGGCGGTTCCACAACCGGTCTGTCAAAAGCTATTGCCTTGCGTACCGACTTGCCGCAGGTCGTGTTGCCCACGACTTACGCTGGGTCGGAAATGACACCGATTCTCGGCGAAACGCAGGACGGTATCAAGGTCACGCAACGGTCCCACAAGGTTCTTCCCGAGAGCGTGATTTACGACGTTGACCTCACTCTGGATCTTCCAGTCGGCATTTCAGGCGTGAGTGGAATGAACGCGATTGCGCACTCAGTCGAAGCGCTATACGCAAAAGATGCGAACCCCGTCATCAGTGCTCTCGCGATCGAGAGCATCCGCGCATTGGTGCGCGCTCTGCCTGTCATCCGGTCGGAGCCGAAGAACGTCGCCGCACGCAGCCAGGCGTTGTACGGCGCTTGGCTCGCCGGAATGTGCCTGGGCTCGGTCGGCATGGCCTTGCATCACAAGCTTTGTCACACACTGGGCGGCAGTTTCAATTTGCCACACGCGGAGACTCATGCGGTGATATTGCCCCACGCCCTCGCCTACAACGCTCCGTCAATTCCTGAGGTAATGGAGCGGTTGTCTCGGGCATTGCAGGTCCCAGATGCCGCTCGCGCCCTGTACGAAGTCAACATCGCGGTGGGTGCGCCGACATCACTCGCGGTTATCGGGATGCCCGAAGAAGGTGTCGAGAAGGCGGTCGAGTTGACGCTTTCGAATGCTTATTGGAATCCTCGCCCCCTTGAGCGTCAGGCTCTGCGCGAACTGCTCAATCGCGCTCATCTAGGACTGCCTCCGCAAAGCGCCTCAGACGCCACTGACGCGTGATTTAGGAACCAAATCATGACCACTAAAGTGCAACGCAAGTTTCCCCTTTTTCGCGAGGAGGACTCCGCCGAGATTGTCAACGCGCGCATCGGCCCGAATGTCGACGCGCGTACTCGCCAGATTGCGGAGACAGTCGTTCGGCACCTCCACGCCGCCGTCAAGGAAATCGAACCCAGCCATGAAGAGTGGCTGGCCGCTATCAAATTCTTGACCGATACCGGCCATAGGTGCACCGACTGGCGACAGGAATTCATCCTGCTGTCCGACGTGCTCGGCGTTTCAATGCTGGTCGACGCAATCAACCACCGGCGTCCCGGGAAAGCCACGGAGAACACTATTCTGGGACCATTCTTTGTAGAAGGCATTGGCTTTTCCGAGAACGGCACAAATATCTGCAAGGATGGAAAGGGTGAACCACTGGTCGTCCGCGCGTCCGTAAAAGATACGGACGGAACTCCCGTTGCCGGAGCAATCATCGACGTTTGGCAGACCAACGATGACGGTTTTTACGACGTGCAGCAGCAAGGAATCCAACCTGAGGGAAATCTGCGCGGAAAATTTGCGACCGATGCCAACGGGTGCTTCTGGTTCCGGTCTGTCAAGCCGCGCGACTACCCTATTCCGTCCGACGGGCCGGTGGGAAAGCTTTTGAGCCAACTCGGACGCCACCCAAACCGGGCCGCTCATATTCACTTTATCGTGACAGCGGATGGTTTCGATACGGTCATCACGCATATCTTCTCGCCAGACTGCCCCTACTTGGCCGAAGACACGGTGTTCGGTGTCAAAGACAGCCTGATTGGCGACTTCAAGAGCAACTCAGACGCAACAGAGGCTCAGTCGCTTGGCTTTACTGCTCCGTTCTGGTCGGTCGAACAGGACTTCGTCCTTAAGCGTTCAGCATAGAAATTGCATTAGTTAAGTCCCCGTTTGCGGCGGTCTCTTGCCTTCTGGGCCGTGTTGGGAGACCGTCGCTTTTTACATCCACCTTCCGTTGCTCAGTTCGAATACATCGAGCCCGCGGACGTATTCACCGGTTCGGTCCGCAAGGCGCCACTGCACATAGTCCATCTATCTTTCGCAACCTCAGTTAGTAAATCGAATCGTCAGCACGAAAGCTAAACGTACCGAAATGGCGCGGTTGCCTTCTGCCAGCCGTTTCGTTGTACTGATAAGTGGCGTGGTGGCCTTTGCAGCGCTCAAAAAGGGTAAACGCCACTTTTACTCATTTGCAAACGCAACTATCGTAAATGCTCAGTCGCAGCTGGTTTCCCCGTACAGCGGGACCGGTATCTCGACCAAAACAACGGAGGCAATAGATGCACGATCTTGCGAAGCGTTACTACACCGCGATGGTTCTACCGACCAATCCCGACTACACAATCGATGAGAACGGTTTGAGGAAATTGACGCGATACTTCGTCGACCATGATTTCGCGAAAGTCGGTGGGCTGATCGTCAACCCCGAAGCAGGAGAAGTGTTCTACCTTGATCGCAAGGAGAAACAGAGAGCCATCGAAATCGTTCTGGAAGAAAGCAACGGCGCGATGCCGGTGTTTGCCGGGCTGTATGGGTCATCGACCGCCGATTTGCTCGACGTGACCCGCGACGCGAAAGCGATGGGCGTGGACGGGATCTTCGTCATTCCGCCCGGTGGCGCGATGGACATCACGTATAGCTGGGACGCGAGCAAGTATCCCGAGGTCTGGCTCGACCAAATCAAAGAGCAAGACCGTGCCGTCGACTTGCCGATCATGACGCATCCCATCGCGCCCCCTTCGCCGAAGTTCGGAATCGGTCTTCCGCTGGAACCGACCCTCAAGATTTGTAAAGAGGTTCCAAATATCATCGGCTGGAAAATGACGTACAGCTACGACGGTTATCGCGTGATCGCCCGTGCGCTTCGCGAACAGACCGATGTCGGAATCATGGGAGCGCCGGCGCATTTCTTCCACGAAGCACAAGCCACAGGGCAAATGGACGGAACTGTCTCCGGCTGCTGGTGCTATGCAATGGAGCCCATGCTTGAGCACTTGCAGGCGTGGCAGCGCGGCGACTTGAAGCGCGCCAGGGAGATTTGGGACAGTGGCCTCGCCGCTTTGCATGAATACATCTTCGCAGAATGGGGCCGTGTCCACGTGCGTTACAAGGTCGCTAGCTGGCTGCGCGGCCTGACTTCGCATCCTCGCATGCGCCCTCCGATGCCAGAGCCGCGCGAGGAAGAGGTATTAACCATTCGCTCCTTGTTGCTCGCGCTCGGTTTGTCGGTCATCGAAGCAGAGAAGCAAGCAGTAGCAGCTTAAGGCAGCCTCCAACCAACGGTCGGTCACAGCCGACCGTTTTGCTCATTTGGAACACCATGCGCTTCTCTATTGACGAAATCCCGGGCAGCAGTATCCCTGCTACCGCAGACGGCTTGCTGGCACGGCTTGAACGTATTCCGACGTCTATGTGGCACGTTCGCACCCGTATGATTGTTGGTGTCGCGACGTTCTTTGATGCGTTCGACATTCTTGCTCTGGCATTTGTGTTGCCCGCGTTGATGCGTGACTGGCATTTGACCACTGCACAGGCAGGCCTGTTGATTTCAGCAGGATTTGCAGGACAGTTCGTCGGCGCTTTCGTGTTTGGTGCGCTCGCTGAGAGAATTGGCCGAATTCCGACCATCACTATAAGCGTGGCGTTGTTTTCCATTGCAAGCGTTCTTTGCGCATTTACAAATAGCGCTGCCGTGCTCATGATGCTACGCGCCGTCCAGGGAATCGGGCTCGGCGGGGAAGTGCCCGTGGCTGCGACGTACGTCAACGAACTGACGAAGTCACATAAGCGCGGCCGTTTCATTCTGCTGTACGAGATTATATTTCCCGTCGGAATCGTGTTTGCCGGCTTGCTCGGCACTTGGTTGGTGCCTACATACGGCTGGCGCTATATGTTCCTCGTGGGCGGTCTGCCCGCTATCCTTACGCTCTTCATGACCCGTCTGCTGCCCGAATCACCGCGTTGGATGATTAATAAGGGGAAACTAGCTGAGGCGGAAGCCGTCATTGTGACTATCGAGGCTGCATCCTTGTCTTCGAGCGCGGATGTAGTGAGCGTAGCGGGCACCAGCCCCACCTCTCGCCCATCCACGCCATCTGCCGGGAATGCCCCGGCTGGCGCGCCGAAACCTGTAAAGCTTGAGATTCTGTCCCGATTCTATCGAAGAAGGACGCTCGTGATCTGGTCGCTCTGGTTCTCTTCGGCTTTCGTAGTGTACGGGCTTGTCAGCTGGCTTCCCACCATCTACACGACCGTGTACTCGGTGCCAGTCAACGAAGCGTTGCTCTTCGGATTGGTGACCAACGTTGCAGGCCTTCTCGGAACAGTGTGCTGCGCGTTGCTTATCGACTGGTCCGGCCGACGTATGTGGTTCAAGGGCGCTTTTGCTTTCGGTGCCTTGACGCTGCTGCTCACCGCCAAGGCCACAAGCCTCTGGCTCGTTGTAATCCTCGCATCGGCGAGTTACTTCTTCATCAACACCACCGCACTCGCACTTTATGTCTACACCCCGGAGTGCTATCCCACGCGGTTCCGCGCATTTGGTACGAGCGTGGCGACCGCCTGGCAGCGCGTGGCGGCCGTGATCGGTCCTCTTTTTGTTGGAAAGCTCATGGGCGGCCAGCAGGTCACCCACGTGTTTGGCCTTTATTGTTTCATAAGCTTGCTTGGCCTCGCCGCTTCCTTCGCGATCACCGAAACGGCCAACAGATCACTTGAAGAATTGTCGCCTTGAGCACACTGGGCCGATGGTTTCTGGGCCTTTTGCCTCGCACGGCGGCGCTTACGTATGGTTGAGACCAGACTCGCTATTTCAGAACACAAAGCTGATTCAAGTTAATATTGCAGCTGTTTCATGCACAATCAAATAAACGCATTTTTGAGGGCGATCATGAAAACAGATCGTGATGCGATTGAAAAATCCATAGGCGTCCTTAAACCGGGGAGCAAGGTTGTGTCTCTCATCGGGGCGCCGGACGCAGCATTCGCCGTGCTCGCGGGCTGACCTTCAGTCTCGCGGTGTTCGGGCTAATGAGCCGCAAGATCATGCGGCTTGCCAACACGCGGGTTGTGACGTGTCCATTTCTCTTCGTACGCCCTGATGGAACCCAGCTCTCGGAAATTGGCAAACTCCTCAAGTCAGAACAGGTTCGTGCAGTGATTGATGTGGTCTCCGCACCTGCGGGGCATGGCAATGAACCATAGACGCCCTCGCAGGAAATTCGAGTTCGCAGTTCGTAAACCGCGTCGGGAAAGGTTCAGCCGCCGGCGGAAAAACACAACGAGACAGCCAGCGGCGGATAGCCTTTCTTTTGTGCCATTTCGGTCGATGACGATCTAACTCAAACAATCATGAGCCTCTCCCTACTTGAATGTCTTGCAACCGGGCTGTCCGCCGCGTGCGTGACCGCACTCGTTGCGTTCACACTTGTTGTTCGCCGCGCGCGCGCAGATAACATCACCAAAGAACGAACGAAACCGCGAGCACACGTTCGCGAGGTTGCAGATGAGCTAGCGCACGCGGTTGAAACCGTTGACCGCTTCCGCATCCGCCGGAGCGCGCACACGCTAAAGCTTCTGCTCAACCCGTTCGAGGTTGAGGACGAACAGATTGTATCTACGGTGATGCGACTAGCTGATTGCTCTCTCGACAAAAGGCACGAGGTTCTCAGTGAGGTAACAACGCGGCTTGCGCTTCTCTTGCAGCATGACTGGGAGCAGTGCAAGTATGAGACACAACTATGGACGCCACGACGGGGCGCACCCAAGCGGATCTGTTTCGCACCCTCCATCAAAGACGTCGTCACCGAGCGCCGGCAAACAGAAGCAGTCGTCAGGGCTTTCGATCTTCGTCTCAAGTGCGCTGCTCCTCTTTGTGGCAGCAACACTGTTCTTTCTATCGGCCGAGTTGAGCGACGTCTTCAAGGAAGCTATCGTGTACTTTAATGATCCGGGCCACCGCCATAGTATGCGTGAGTGGGCGGGATTTTATGGTTTGGTAGTTATGGTTGGCTGTGCCTGGCTACCGCTTTATCTAGTTTTCAAGGTTTGCCAAAAAAAGCTTGTTGATGCGGGCGTTCGCAGCATCTAGCGCTGAGACGTGAATGCGATGCAACGACTAGACAACGACCGAGCCTTCAACACCGACTGTCAATTCCGAAGGGGCCAGAATCGGGCCTATGATGGTTCCAACGGCGTCCGCCTCTGGATCAGCCAGTAACTGCCAGTTCACTCGCACCACACGTCGCACGGTGCATGCCGTAGGGACAGGCTGCCCCCGGCTGGTGGAAGCGTCGGGTACCTGAGGCTTTTCGCGCAAAGGCATCACTTTTCAGCTAGTCGAGGTGTCGTCCGAACGAGCCAAATCCTCACCGTACGAGCAGGCCATACTATACTTTTGGGGCGAGCAGACTGCCAATGGCGCAACGGGGGCGACGATAGGGCACATTTCCTGCGCAGCGGAATCATTCCATCGAACAGTCCATCGCAAGTGACCTTCCTCCCGAAACGCGCAGCGCAACTATTACGCTTGTCTGTTCCTCTCGCGGCGATGGAGGTTCCCGTCGCCGCGAGCGTCGCGATCGATACCATCGTGCTCGGCCGGATCGGTGCGCGCCATCGCAGCCGGCGGAATCGGCTCCGCGGTATTTGTATTCGTGGCGTCGGTTGGCGTTAGCATCATTTCTTCGGTAGGGCATGAAGCCGCTTATCGGGTCGGAAGAAAAGACTGGCGCGGGATGTCTAGTGTGCTTTCCGGCGGAGTTGCGCTCGCTTGCGTGCTTGGCCTCGTCGCGACCCTTGCGCTGCTCGCGTCAGCCTGGTGTAGCGACAGCGAATCGTCAGCGTCGAGTGAGACATCGGGGCACCGCAGAAAAAGGGAATCGGACGCGCCGTCGACCTCCGCGAGGCGGTACAGCGCGACGGATATCCACGGGCGCTGACCACCTTTCGATCGTAGTCACTAACCAGAACAGCTCTGGAAGAGCGCCGCCGTGCCGAAATCGAAGCCGCTCGCGCTCAGAGTGATCAAGCGGCGGCGTCTTCCGCGTCCGCTTCTGGATCCGTTCCGTCTTCCACATCCTCTGAATCGTCCACCTCGAACACCCCTTCGAGGTAAGCTGCGTACTGCTCCTGCAAATATTTGAGCGCCGCTGGCTTGTCCACCTCGATTTGCAGGCTGTCCTGGAAAAACTTCATGCGCGCACGATTCTCGTCGAGGATCTGCGCCCACGTCTTCGCATAGATGGTCAGGTCTGTGTCCGGATTCTTGTGGAGGATGCCCGATTCGCCCACTAACTTCTCGACGTAGGGGGTCAGTTCGTCGCTGATCACCCAGAAGTTCCATGTGACGCCAACCTTCGAAAAGCGCGGGTCGTCCATGACCGAGAACGCGTAGCCTTGGATCTGCGTCACCTCCTCGTGACCGATCTTGACCTTGGGCGCTTTCAGTTCGACGACCAGATGCGTCAACTGGTTGGCGCGGTGTCGCTTCGTCGCCTTTGAGAGCATCAGGTCCAGAATGCCCTGCTTCTGATAGACGTGCTTTACCGGTTCGTCGATCACAACCTCTGTCTTCAGTTCCTTCTTGTGCTCGATCAGCGCTGCGGTCAGCGACTGATCGTTGACCGACAGGCTGAACTCCTCGCCAAACAACCATGTGTTCTGCGCGATGATCTTGTGCAACTGCGTGCGTTCTTTCAAACGCTTCTTGGGCTCGGCGTCGAAGAGCACAGCCTCGAGCCCGTTGAGAAACTTGATGCGGTCGGCCACGACCTTGGCAGCGCTGATGATCGACGACAACGAGGTTTCGCGCAGCAGTTGCGCCAGTTCTTCCCGCTTCCGCTTCGGGAGGAGCAGCACCTCTTCCATGATGACCTGCAAGTCCTCCGGGCTGCGTTCGATCGCCTGTCGAAGCATCCGCAGTTGGAACTTCCGGTTTTTTGGTTGCGTGGTCTTGAAGTCCGGCAAGTGTCGCGCGACGTTGGTCGCCACAATGTCGAACACCTGGCGCTCGACCTTCTCGACTGGCGTCTCCGGTTCTCCCGGGAACGGATAGACGTCCTGCTCCTTCCATTCCTCGACAACCGAACGGGCTTCCTCGGCCGCGCGGGTGCGAAAGTAATCCTTGATCGCTTGCTGAGCTTCGGTGATCGCCGCAACGATCGCAGGCTGCATCTCTGCGAGATCGACGTTCCCCTCCTTCTGCGCCTGGTCAAAGTACGGCGAATAAACATAGCCGGTGAACTTGAACCGACCTAGGATATGGAAGCGCTTCTCGACTTGAACGAGCGGGAATCGCTTCTCGTTGCATAGGTATAGCGCCCGCTCACCCGCTGTCTTCCACTCAATGATGTGCAAGCGCGCCGCGTATTCTTTGCCATCGATCTCGATGTCGGCCAGGTTTACCGATTTGCGTCCTTCGATGGCCGTGGCCGGATTGATGGCTGTGCCATCAAGGACGATCTTCGCCGCTTCATAATCGGACAGGTACAGCGCGAAGATTTCGGTCAACTCCTGACGTCCGTCCTCCGTGCTGAAAGTCCGGAAATCCCTGACCGGATCGCTGATGGTCAGGTCCACGCCGGTCGGTGAATCGATGTCCACCTCTGCCTCCTCGCCGATGGACACATGCCCAATGTCGAGCGCCGTCATGCGAATTGTGTACGACCAGCGCTTTCCGTCACGCTCATAGCAGACCAGCCATTCCGCAATGTTGCCCAGCGCGAACGCCTTGAACCGCCCGCGACCTTCCTGCCCATGCAGGAGCCTGCCGCTGGCGGTGTGCGTTTTGAACTTTTTCCAGGATCCGCCGAGCGAGGTGAAGCGGGCTTCTGCAACATCTCGCGGCAGGCCTTCGCCGTTGTCGCGGACGAGGATGGTGTCAAGCGACCCGAGTTCATTGTACTGGAACGAAACCTCAACTGAGGTCGCGTCGGCGTCGAACGCGTTCCAAATGAGTTCGGCGAGCGCGGGGACGGGCTTCGCATGCGTGACCCGTTGCAAGAAATCTGGCTCGACCTTAACCGCATATTTCTTCGCCACCATCGCCCTGCTCTCCCGTTTTGTGGTCGGTGTCGACCATCGCTTTTTCCGTTCTCGCAACATTCTACAGGCGGTCTGCGACAGTGGACGGAACGAACCGTACGTATAACCGGAAAGCGGGAGTTTGTGCTTCGAGACGTGGCAGCGCCAGGCCGGCGTGCCCGACGAAACTAGCCTGAAGAGTGTCTTCAAAAATGAAGGTTTCGTGCAGGGGTACCGCGCGGCCGCTCGAAGACCGGCCGTTTGAGATGCGCCGCAGATGTTGCTTGCTGTGTTCTTATCGGCGGTCGTTGAAGCTGGTAGATGGATTGCAACGCGGCGCGAGCGTGCACCCCCGCGCGGTTGGTCCGAAAGCTAGTTCAATCCTGATAATCGTTATTAGCAGGATTGCGGTCATAAGGACGCACTGTGGAATTCATGTCCGGATGGAGGCCGATCCCGATAGAGCATCGAGCCGGCGCCAAAACGTGCCGCCGGTGACCTCTCGTCAATCTGCCGTTGATGCCGTCCCGGAACCGGCCGACGACCGACGCTGTTCGAGTTCGATACGGGTTCGTTCGATCTCGGCGGCGATCAGAGCTTCATCGGGGAGCACCGTCTGGTACTCGGCCGCAACAATCTTGTTCGGCAGGTTTTCGAGTGCATACCGCGCCTCTGCCGCGCCTTTGTGTGCACACAGAATCAGCCCGACCGGCGGATTTTCGCCTGGCTTGACCCAGTGCTCGCGCGCGTAATTCAGATAGAGATGCATCTGGCCCGCATCGGCATAGCTGAATTTACCCACCTTCAGGTCGATGATTACCAGACATCGCAGGCGGCGGTGGAAGAACACCAGATCGACGCGAAACCACGTGTCGTCGATCCGCAGACGTCGCTGCCGGCCGACAAATGCGAAGTCGTCGCCAAGCTCGAGCAGGAAGTCCGTGAGACGCTGGATCAGCGCCGCCTCGAGGTCCGACTCCGAATACTCGTCTTTCAGATCAAGAAACTCGAGCACGAACGGGTCGCGGATCGCCTCCTCAGGCGTGAGAAGCTCACCCGGATGGACAGCAGCGGCTTTTCTGAGCAGCGCCGCCTTGTTGCGCGATAGCGCCAGCCGCTCGTAAAGCTGGCTGCTGACTTGGCGGTCGAGCTGGCGCACCGACCAGCCTTCGCGCAACGCCTCCGTTTCATAGAAAGTGCGCGCGGCCGCCGTCTTTACTGATAGCAGTCGCACATAGGCAGACCACGGCAGGGTGAAACGGGTGGCGAGCGCCATGTATTCGGGCGCCCTTGCCGTGGCGTCTACTGCGTCTTTCGCCGGCCGAGATTTTCCAGACAGTGTCTGGACAGTTCCCGCCGTGGCCGATTTTCCAGACACCGTCTGGAAAATCTGCTCCTCGGGCCACGCAAGGTAGAAAGCCCGCATGCTCGCCAGATTGGCTTTGCCGAATCCGCGTCCGAAACGGCGCGTCAGGTCATCCGCGAGCCGGGCGATCAGCGCCTGTCCATAGCCCGCGCGCGCCTGCCCGCCCTGCTCGCTGGCTACGATTCGCCGCCCGATCTCCCAGTAGGCGGCCGTCATCACCGCGTTGACGTTGCGAGCCGCCGCACTTCGCGCCGACTCGACGACACTCACCACTTCCTTATGCAATCCCGCGTAGCCGCCGGGCCCGATCGCCACCTTCGTCATGACACTTTGACGACATCCTTGAACGCTTTGCCGGCCGTGCACTTGACCGTCTTTGCGGCAGCAATCTGAATCTCCGCACCGGTGGCGGGATTTCGGCCGGTCCGCGCTGCGCGCTGACCCGTCGAAAACGAGCCGAAGCCGATCAGCTGCACCGTATCGCCCTGCGTGACCGCGGTGGTGATGGCGCCGATTAGCGCGTCGAGCGTTTCGGCGGCCGCCGCCTTGCTCGCGCCCGTCTTCGGGGCGACGGCATCAACGAGTTCCTGTTTGTTCATGGAGGCTCCTTGGGGGTGAGATGGATGCCGCCACCCTACCCGATCCGCGTGCGTCCGCGCAATCGGTGCAGCTAGACAGGACATAAGGCCGTGCCACTGCTCCTGCCTCCGCCGTTCCAAGCGCGGATCAACCGCGACATTTTGGATACGCGGATTAGCTTCAATCCTGATAAGTCGTATTAGCAGGATTGGCCGAAGCGCACCAAGCTGCGTCGCAGGTGCCATGGCGCCTGCGAAAGGGTCTCTGGCCCCGCGGAAGCAGAGCGACCGCCAAAAGCGGCCACGCTGGCGAGCAATCGCGGCGGCGCATCTGACTCTGGTGTGCGTCAAATCGATTGAGGCGTCAATGAATGTCCGGAAACGAAGGGTATGAAAGCCACAACTTTCATTCCCTCCATTTTCGTCCAGGTGCCAGCGGCCGTCCCGGGTTGACTCGTTCTCGCGCCTCATGTTGCGCAGTGGACCCGCATCAAGGTCCAGCGTGATCTCGAACTTGTCACCTCGCGTTGACCGCATCCTTGAAGGCCTTGCCCGCGGTGAACTTGACGGTCTCCGCCGCAGGGATCTGGATCTCGGCGCCGGTAGAAGGATTAGGTCCTACGCGCGCAGCGCGTGCCCCGGTCGAAAACGAGCCGAAGCCGACGAGCTGAACGGCGTCCCCTTTCGTGACCGCCTTCGTCACGGTCCCGATGAAGGCGTCGATTGCGTCCGCGGCGGCCGCCTTGGTCTGCCCCGTTGCGGCGGCGACGGCGTCCACCAGTTCCTGCTTGTTCATGTTTCTTTCCTTTTCAAGGTTTGCGGTGCCGCCACCCTACCCCATTGGTCCGCCGCCATGCAACCGCAGCTGGCATCAGGTTTCCACCGGATGCGAAAGGCAAAGATGTACCGGCACGTGCTGATCGCGGCTGCGGCCAGAAACGAACGCGCGAGCGTGCCGCTAGTCAGTATTGATAACTGCTATTACCAATACTGTATTTAATGCTCTAGATCTGGGGTCGCCGCGCTCAACCCGGGCGCCGACGGCCCTTCCGCCCAGCGGTTCATCTGCGCGGTTAGACGTGATGGTGACCGGTGCCTTCCCCACCTATCGCTGCCGCGCGCGCAGCATCCGCATCGGCCAGAGCGCCCGCACCCGGAAACGACGACAAATACCGCATGGACTGGTGACGGTCGTCGAACCCGGAAGCTGACGCCTGCTCCATAAACCTTCAGCGGTCAGCCCCGGCAGGTCGGACTGGACGGCGGGCCTCTTTCGGTGATCGAGGTAACGCGTAGGACAGAACAGATATAAGGCGGTGTCCGCGGCCAAAATGTTGCCCACATATGTTGACCGTCCGTATAGCCTCTGCCCACATCCTTGCAGACGGATGCTTGCCGTCGAGGGAGAGGCATAGTCGCCAGACCGTTAGTTGCGTCAGAGCGGTCGACGTGCGTACACAAAGTGAGTCCTACGGGAACGTATTGGACAGAGCTGCGCGGAATGCACGAGCTGGCTTTGCAAGCCCGAGGTGCTGAACCGATTCCGGGCGCAGCCCCCGTACTTCAAAGGGAGTGTTACTCCCGCAGAGCGCAGAATGCACGCGCTGATTGCGGTTTTAACGGGGATTCTCGAGCGCAGTAACAACGGCCTTCTAACGACTCCGGGTCGTCATTGATATTGCTGCCAATGCGCCCCATTGTTAATAAAACGACAAAAAACGTAATGGACGCTACAATTTGGGGATTCACACCGTCATTAATACTCCTCCGCCGAATTTTTTCTCGTGGATCGCGTCCTCGGCCCCACGCGTGGTGAATTTGTGTGAAACACTCTTTCATACGGCGCGCAACACCCTTGAAAAACAGTGACTTGCATTGAAAACCTAAACCAATGTGGTTGTTTCACGGGACAAGTCCGCGGCAGTTCCCCGGACTAAGTTTAATTAGGTATACTAAATGACCCGAGGTCGCAACATTGCCAGTCCCGCGCCCTTCCCGGCTTTTGCTTCGATTCGCCCGGATTGCATGTGGCAAAAGCCTCGTCGAGCCAGATAGCTTTCTCGCGATCCGATTACTTCGTTCTAACGCTAGCGACTCCACGACGCGAGGTGCCGTCTGGCTACCGTGCCAACGAAGGCGAACTGGCAGCAGTAACTTCACTATGGCAGGCGACAGCGCGCCGACTACAGCTCGAGTGGGCAGTCACGCCGACAACGTACGCGTGGGAATCGAGAGCACGTTCTGATCGAAAGCCCAATGATCGCTCTTTTCGCTGCGAGTCGTCGCGCGCGCATGGCAATGGAAGGTCGGGGTGGCTCGCCGATGACATTGGAAAGAGCCGCGGCGATAAACCGCAGGCCGGGAACACAAACGCACCAGGCCTTTCGCGTCGCGACCGTCGGCTTGATTAAGCCGTCGAGTGAGTGCAAGACGATGGTCGCGGTTTAGTCTTAGGTAGGGGTCTAGTGACTGCTGCTGACGATTACAAGCAGGTATGCAGACGCTGCCCGGTCTCATCGTCGCACGACCGGCGGGAATCTCGGAATGGGTTGGCCACTTGCGTCCCTGACTATGCGATTACATAAACAGCTTTGCAAGTATGTGAACCGCAACGGGTCCGCAGCCAAATCATCGACGCCAACGAGCGAGCGACGGCTCCTCATACTAGCAACAGCGATGCTCTCTCAGGGCGGAAGCCGCGGTCGCTGAGTCTGGGTGCGACCGGCCCCTGAAAGCGCCGTCTTCTGAAACCGCCCTGCGCGGTGGTTGTGCCTTGGCTCACCTGTCGGATGCGTGACATAAGTCACACGGCGCGCGAAAGACGTGCACGCGGTGTCCACGACAAAGAAATGTTTATCCCAGCATCAATAGTCGGCGAGGGCGGCGCTCGAACTGCCTTCAGGCGTCGTTCGGCATCCTTGGCATAACGTGAACCATCGATAGCAAAGACTCAAACTATCGATTCTTCTTGGATCTGCGTTTTGCGCCGGCTCTGTCCCAAGACCGCGGCGAGGGTTCGGGGGAAACGATCTGTCGTGAATGCGCCTCAAAGCGCCCCTCCGCCGGCAGCTTGGCGAAAGAATAGCTAACGGCCATGCCGAGAAGTGCGACGGACCCTGAGATCGGCACATCCCGCACGCAGTGTGGCTAGGTGGTGGGGCTGCAGAGACAACCATGCTTATGCGTGCGTGCGTGCGTGCGTCTCTTGCGAGCTGAGCATGGCTCCTGACTGCGATCCAGTCGCGAATGACATGGCCCACCCACACGCGTGACGTTACAACGGTTGCAGAGGGGAGTAGCGTGCTTGGCGGAAAGAGAGGGGATGGCTCGCGTCCGCCGACGTTCGAATGCTCTGGTGGTGGGCGTTGCCCGATGTATCCGAGATGACGGCCCCCCTGCGAGCGAAGCTGCCAAACGCAGGCAAAGTGTCCCCATTGGGGACACCTCTGTGGACCCTACGGGTGTCCCCAATGGGGACACCCGTAGGGTCTCTTCAATCAGGCGCCGTACCTCCCGCTGAGAACAGATCAGCGATGAGCGCGCGAATTTGCTGTTCCTTGTCGACCGTGAGCATCCCTGCCTTTATCTTCACCGTGAAACCGGCTGCATCCTTGGTAATAGACCCCGCCTGACTCTTGCCAGAGAATATTTTTTCGATGCTCCGGTCGCTAACGCCTTTGTCTGTGTGTTTGCCCTGCTCGATGGATTGTCGAATAACAGCGGCCAACTTTGTCTGATCTAGGTCTCCGCTTACGACCCTCGTCCAGGCGCTGCGCGCAATCTCCAGCGCTCGTTCGTCTTTCCCGCGAAGGGCAGAGACAATCGCCTCGGCCGTGTGGGCGCCAATAAGCCGCGGTTGGACATCTAGGTCTTTCGTGATGAAGTCTGGAAGATCGCCAAACGCCAGGTAGCGATAAAGCTCCGAACGCGAGAGCCCCAACGCTTCCGCCATTCGCTTGCGGCTCGGAAACTCGCTTTCTGTTCTCCGAACGGAGCGAGCGACTTCATAGTCGGATAGATCCTCCCGCGCGACGTTTTCAACGAGAGCCAGTGTCGCCATCTCTTCATCGGAAATGTCGATGATGACTACCTTTATCGTCTCCCTCCCAATCATCTTGTGGGCACGCCAGCGACGCTCCCCGGCGACTATCTGATATCCATGCGCCGCCCGACGCACTACGATCGGTTGAACCAACCCGGCTTCCCGGATCGATTCCGCGAGTTGTTGGAGTTTCCCGTCGTTGAACGACTGCCGCGGTTGCCACGGGTTAGGAACAATATCGCCGACCGACAATTCCGACGCAGCGCCTGTCTTTTCCAGTTCGACGATGCGTTGCTGTGCCTGCGCTAGCGCACCAGCCATGCCTGGTGCCGTCCGCGGACTCACCGGCTTTTCCTGTTGCGGATCGAGCCGAATATCTTTGGCTGCTCGCACCTCCGCAGTCTTGTTCATCATGCGATCGCGAAGGTTGCTCATTGCCCGCCCCTCCATTGGGTCACGTACTGGTCGTCGATCCACTTGCAATAGTCCAACAATGGCTGTTTAACTCGAGCAAGCGTCTTAGCCACCGCATCAGACCGTGACAGGTCAAATACCGTCGAAAATGCGAGCGCGCCATTGCTCATTACCGAACTTGCGGGCACCTCAATCGTATGGAGCCAATCACCATACGCCCGCTGGGACCAAGATCGGACGACTGGCGCCGAAGAGGTAGTTCCGTAGTCCACACGGGAAAGAAGCACGGATATAAAGTCGTAGGTCTTGTCAACTTCGTGTTCAACGAACCCATGCGCGACTTCCGCAAAAAGAGACCAGAAAGACACGGACGATATGAAGTCCAGACTCTCGGGAACCAGCGGCATCACCATCGAGTCGGCCGCCATCAATCCATTTAGAGTCATGTAAGAAAGGGAAGGCGCTGTGTCCAGAATGATGTAGTCATATTGTGCGCGAAGTGGTTCTATCCCTTTTCGCAACACAGACCAGAACTCGAACCCCGGGCTCGTTTGCTGGGCAGTCGGGAGATGAAACTCCGCATCGTGCAGATAGTTGTGCGCAGGGATTACATCTATGCCGTCCCAATACGTACTCTGTACCTTCGAAGCGAGGCCACCTTCCATTTCCGGCTCGTAGATAAACGGAAGCACGGTATCTTCCCAGGTCACGTCTTTCTCCGCGTACAAACCGCACAGCTCAGACAGCGAAGCCTGAGGGTCCAAGTCGATTACTAGGATTTTCCGCCCCCGTAAGCTCAGGCCCTGAGCGACACACATCGTCGTCGTGGTCTTACATGAGCCGCCCTTGAAATTGGCAGTTATAAGGACCCGTCCACGATGTTCTCGGGTACCGCTGACGAGGGGGGTCTGGTAGATGTCCGACACCTGCTGAACCCACGTTCGCACATCTTTCAATGAGAAAATACGCGCTCTACCGGTGCCCAGTGTCGTCCCTGGTGGCAACTCCCCGCCTTCTTTAGTTGCTAGGTAGTTGATTTTCTGGCGGTCTAAGCCGCACAACTCGGACAATTCCCCGATTGTAAAGACCGGCGGGGTTTTGCGCGGTCGCGGCGCCAGAATTTGGTCACGCAGTTCGTTTGCCATGACCGACAAGCGCTCGGCAAACTCTCCCAGGTTGGAGAGTTTGACTCGTCGGTCAATGCCTGGCAGTTCGCTCAGATTCATTCGGCGATCCTATGGATTTGACGGTGAGCGATTTTCCCGACGCTCGCCGCACGTTTCTACGGTTTTAAAGAATTACAACGCGAACCGTAGAATACTGATTCCCGCATCTAAAAGCCAGCAGAATTCGCAAGTGGTCAGCTGCAAGGCCACAAAACAACGCTTTTGTTTCAGTAAGTTACGTGCCTAGGTCGGGGCGGAGGAGACCAATGATCGGCCAGCTCGGTGCGCACTTGCGCGTTGGACAATCGGATCATGCCGTCAGTGAAGCACAAAAAACCTCACCTTGCGTTTCCTAAAGACAGCTGTTTTCGACTGCCATTTAAGCTGCGACACAGATCACCTCACCTATCAAGAACCATACAGTAGTCAAGCCAGCGACCAATTCTCCCTATTTCATCGTAGGTGGAATGAATTGGGAACAATGCGATTTATGTTACGCCCGTTCGTCAACAGTGTTCCTCAATGGCACCGGTGGTAGGTTTTTATTTAAAAACAAGACCTACACACCACAACCGAAGATCGAATCCCTAGGCAAATCAAAGACTTATGGCCGAGAGGTGAGACATTCTGTGTCGAAGGTGCTGTTAATTGAGCGCCAAAGTGACGTGTTTACCACGGGAAGGTGAGGACAATTAGCGCTTTCGGTGAGGTGTTCTGGATTCTAATGGTGAAGTGAAATGTGAACGCGACCTATGAGGTGAGGTGTTTTGTGCCGGCCGAGAGATTAAGGTGAGGTAGTCTGTGTTGACATGTCACCTTGGCGTCGGTAACTTACCGCTCCAAATCATCGTTTAACAACGGGCCTGGAGGCGGAATGGTGAAAGCGGGGCAGGTGGCCACATCCCGGCAACTGGCCCTAGCCTTGTTCGAGGATGCCAATGCGCAGGATCTGCCGGTCGACGCCGCGCGATCGGATGTCGGTTTCGCGCGAAAGAACGTCCTCATACGCATCGTCGATTTGGGTGTAGCGGCACGACGCCTGATTGACGCAGCGTACTTTATCGTGGCGCAAGACGATCAGGTCCGTGACCTGTATGACGTCGAGCTGGACTATTTTAAATGGCTCATGCGCTACTCCAGCCGCAACAATACTCACCTCGAGCAGGTAATCACAGAGGCGCAGAGAGCCTTGATCCAAGCGACCGCCGCGCCAGATGCCGACGGAGACAAACCTTTCGGTTCCGTGCAGTTGATCGGGCGCATCTCCTACTCAGGCGGGCGTTTTCAATTTCGAGTCCCTCCGGATCTGATTGGCATAATACGTGGCCCAGGCAAGTCTCATTGGCTAAGTCTGCGCATAACGTCACTATTCACGCTTAGCTACGCGCGAGTTATGTACGACCGCCTGCTGCCTTACGCCGACGACACGATCACGGATTGGTTCGAACTCGAGGAGTTGCGCTCATGGCAGGGGGCGATCGGAGCGAAGGCCCAAGAGTTCAAGTATTTCAAGCGGGACTGGCTCTCTCCGGCCGTGGAGCAGATCAACGAAGTTTCTGATTTGACAATATCCTACGAGACCCGCAATGAACCGGGCTCCAGGAAGATCGGCCGGCTTAGGTTCCGCATTGAAAGGAAACAGGCGGCAGAACGTGTTCTGCAGACCCACGAACAGGCGCAAGCACTGTACAAAACGCTTAAGCAGGAGTTCGGCCTGTCAAGCGCACAGCTAAATCAGATCGCGGCTGATCGCGACAAATATACCGACGAACGCCTTGAGCAAGCTATCGAGCGCACTCGCTTCAGCCTGAAGCTGGGGAACATATCCAAGAGCCCAGCTGGGTTCTTTATGAAGGCGTTGAAGGAGCAGTGGATCGTTTCCGACGCTGAGCGCCAGATGGTTCAGATTCAAGAGAGCCTTGCTCTCACTGGCAAGCGTGAGCTCGAACTGAAAGAGCAAGTCCAAAACCGCGCGGCTTTGCGAATCGCTGCGCAGGACGTCCACGCACAAGACAGAATGGTCGAAGAAATTCGACGAGGCTGGGAAGCATATGAAGCGGCGACCCCCAAACAGCGGGAGGAGTGGCGACGGAACTACAAGGGCACGCCGGCCGGCAAGCTGACATTGCGTCGATTGGGCATTGATCCAGTAACAGATCTGTCCGAACCCATTATCCAGAGGTTTCCGGACTTGAAAGATGGCTTCGCTGGCTACGTTTTCAATAGGTCAAAGAACGTCAAGGGTACATAGCGCAATGCTTCGGTCTCCTGTCAAACCGAAGTAGAGACTGCTTCCGAGACGATGCGCTGATTCGGCAGTGTCGCTTTTCGAATAAGTGCGCGTCAGGTGCGTCCTTTCCCGGTGGCTACCAAGCCTCCCATCCAGTCCTTGCCGTTACGCGTCGCAAGCAAAAGGTTGAGGATCTGCTCCAGTTGACCTATGCGAAGTGTCACTTGCGGAAGTTCGGCACGTCAAGCACGGGCCTATCACGAGCCCATCTAAAGGCTTTCGGGGGAACTTTGCAGGCCAATGCGTTCGCGGAGTACGACGCGGTCTACGACGGTGGTGATGTGCGTGAGGCGGCATGCATCGCACACGCGCGCCGCAAGTTGCACGATTTGTTCGTCGCGCGCAGAAACGAGGTCAACACTGAAGAGTTGCGCCCCGGATCGGCGAACTGGACGCACTTGAGGCCGCGAGTCGCGGCAAGCCGCCGGACAAACAAGACGTGTCAGGCAGGAGCTGGCTCGTCCGCTACTCGATGCCTTCGAGATCTGGCTGCGTTCGACATTGGGTACGGTGTCGCAGAAAGGCGATATCGCCAAAGCTATCAACTACGCGCTGAGTCAGTGGGTGGCGCTCACGCTGTACGTCGATGACGGCGCGGTGGAAATCGACAACAACGCAGCCGAACGCGCTTTACGTGCCGTCGCTCTCGGCCGAAAAAGTTCCTGCACTTCGGTTCCGTCACTCATCGTGATACGGCGCCGGCACGTCGCCGATCAGCTTGACCGCGACGCGACCGACTCCTGGCACAGCTCGTCGACGCGATTGACGGGATGCATCGGCGATGCGAGCGATGACGTGGCGCAGGTAGGTCCCGGGATCGAGGGCATTCAGCTTCGCTTTACTAACCGGAGTGTACATAGCAGCCCCGCGTTCACGGCCGCTAAGGGACTCGCCACGAACCTCTCGGCCTGCCCCCCCGTATTGGTCGCGCGGATCGCGCCCGCCTCGACGATTACCCAGCTCATCCTTTGAGCTTGGCCGGAGGTATCCCAGCGTCACCGCCGGGCGGGTCATCGGATCCCCAACAGCGCATTCACGAGCAATTCGATCTCGCTAACGCGCGAGGCAACGCTCGCGAAGTCTGGCGTGTCAATGCGGAGGTAGTTTTTGCCTCCTTTCTTGCCTCTTGCAACGCTGATGCTCACGGCCTTACGCGGAGGACATTGTCCGTGGTCAGAAAGGCGAAGATGTCCGCCGTCGTGCTTCTAGGCGGAAGACTTGCGGCGCGCTCCGAGATCAGCTTCTCTCCGACCTGCCGCATGAGCGTGTGGAGTGTGGCCACTTGTGCGGCAGACAACCGCTTGTCGGCGATTGCCTCCAACAGGACTTCGGCAGTCGCGCGACGGCCAACATCCGTGATGTGTGAGCCGTCGAAACGCCGAGTCCAGCGGCCAACTCCTTTTGCGTTACCCAAAGACCGCGCTCAATCATTGCCGAATAGAACCGACCCATAACCACCACGGGCGCCTTCGCGGCACGGAGCCGATTGTGCATTGAGACTGCGGTCAGCCGGTTGGGAATCAGACGCACACTAAAGTTGTACTGCATGTTCGAGGCCTCATGTATCCGTTCTTTACGTCCAGATCTTATCGTGCCGATAGTTCTGTCAAGGACGCAATCGCTTGCGTAGCTCGTTACGTAAAGCGCTGAGCGGCTGCGTCGTCAACCGGCGAGTCGGCGTCCTTACTCCGAGGGAAAATTCCTAGCGTCAATGGACGCTTATAGCGGCCGTTGGCCTGACGACCGCACGCCAGACTGGCGAACTAATTCCAAATCGCGTAACTATATGGCGTTATACGCCTCACGTATCGCCTCACAGTTGCCGGATATGAAATAGGACCGTGAGCCGGCTCACGGTCTCACTGGGACCAATCCAGCGCTTATTTCTTCGAAGAACGCATAAAAATCAGTCACTTAGGGGCAATGCCTAGCGGGGCACCCAGCGTGACTGACCTTGTAATTTATGGAACTGGCTTGGCGACGGAAACTGCTCCACTGTACGGGGTCGGACAGGGTGCCCGACCGTGAAAGCTTCAATTATTTGCCATCATTCCGGGTTAAGACCGTGAGCCGGCTCGTCCCAATCGCGGCACGAATCCCGTGTCGCTAATGCGGCTGCAAATCACACCTCTTTTGCATGACTAGCTTCCTGCTGGCGCTGATTCAATTGAGTCGGCACAAAGGGACCGATCGTCATGCGTTTATTCCGCAGTAAAAAACAGGTAGCGCTCTCTACAGCGCCAGGTGGTTATTCGGAAGAGGACCCCGAAGGGATCATCTTCGATATGGGCGCGCGCCTGCGCACGGAAGCGAATCACTGGAAGCTTTTCGCCTTCTTTCTGGCGTTCGTTGCCGGCGGGGCGGTGTACACGCGAAATCCGCCGCCGCCGGTAGTCAAGGCTTACGGCGTCTCGTCCGATGCTAACGGCCATGCGGTTGTCAGGCAGTTGACCGCCTATAAGCCGGATGACCAGGCGATCCGTACCGCGCTGAAAGAAACTGTAGAGAGCTGGTTCACGATCGAGCCGGTGCTCACGGACGACATCCAGACTTCGCGTATGGCGCGAAACATCAACGCCGTCAAGGCGATGATGGTCGGCAACGCACGCAACCAGTTTGCTGACTGGATCAAGGCTGACGCGCCATTCCAGGCCATTACGCTCAATCCGAAGCTCGTGCGCGAGCCGCGCGTCTTCAACGTTGCGTTGCTCGAGGACTCCACGGCTGTCGTTGAGTTCACAACCAGCACCACCCAGTCACCGACCGACAAGCCGGTCGTTCAGAAATACGCCCTGACTTTCCGCTATCAGATCGTCCCTCCCACAGCCGAAGACGCGCTCGGCCGCAATCCGTTCGGGCTCTTCTATCCGTTGTTCTCCATGCAGAAGACCCAATGATGAATGCGAACCGAACGTTTGCCTCGTTGATGGCCGCCGCGCTGTGCGTTGGCGCGATGTGCCAGCCGGCCAGTGCCGCGAGAAAGGGCGAGACGCCGTCGGGCGCGTCGTTCGATATCGCGAACGCCATGAGCGACCCTATGAGCCCGGTTAATCCCTACAACGCCGGCACCGATCCCGTCACGATGCCTGGCGACGCGCGCATGGCGGTGTTTCCATACAGCCGCGACCAGATCTACCGGATCATGACCGCACCGTTGAAGAACACGACGATCGAGCTCGCGCCCGGCGAGCGACTAACGACGGATCCAGCGATGGGCGACTCGGTGCAATGGATCGTGGACACCGACGGAGCCAACCATGTGTTCGTAAAACCGATCAAGCCCGGTCTCGTCAACACGTTGCATCTGACGACGAACCTGCGCGAATACGACATGACACTCGTCTCTTCTCCGATGGGTGGGCTGTTCTATCAGACCGTGCGCTTCAACTATCCCGGCTCGTTGATGGCAAAGGTGCGTGCGCGGGAAGAGGCTGGCTACGATTCACGCGACGGCCAGAGTTCAGCGAATGACTCGGGTCCCATTGGCGTGTCACCGGACAAGCTGAACTTCGACTACACAGTTTCCGGGTCGGCGTCGTTCAAGCCTGAAACCGTGTTCGACGATGGCAAGTCCGTCTGGCTGCGGCTGCCGCCCGACGCTCCGTTCGCCGTTCCAGTTGTGAAGGATCATGGCGACGTCGTCAGTCCAAACTTCATCCGCCGCGGGCAGTACATCGTCATTCAGGAAATGGCAAAGGAAATCGTGCTGCGCGCGCCGAATGAGGAAGTAACCATCAGGCGCCGGCGTCCGGGCCTGTTCGGATTCTGAGCTGAATCATGGCTAACCAGAACGGACAACCCGACAGCGACCGCGCGACGATCGTCAAAGGCAAGTCGCCCCGCAATGTGCTGATCAGCGCAGGCGTGGTGGTTGCCGTCATTATTGGCGCGCTGGGCTTTTACTATCAGGTGAAGGAAGGCAACAAGGCTGAAGAAGAAGCGAAGCTCCAGAAGAAGGCGAAGCAGGCGGAGGTTGTCGACAAGTCGAACAATACCCAGGACCTTAACAAGACCATCGACGACCAGATGGCAGCGGCGCGGCGTCAGGCAGCTTCAGAAGCGCGTGCGGCGGCCGCGCCGGGCGCGCAGCCGGCAGCGGGGGCTAGCTCGACGCCTGCGTTGAACGCCGATAATTTTCTCGGGGACCAGCACACGCAGCAGATCAAGTCACAGGCAGATTCGGACGCAGTTTTCGCTTCGCCGATCTTTCGCGCTGGCCTGAAGGTGAAGGACACCGCCCCGCAGCAGGCAGGGCAAATCCCGGGCATTCTCACGCCCGCGCAGGTTGCCGCGCAACAGGCCGCCGCACAGCAGGCAGCAGGCGCGTCGGTGGGTGACCGCGTGGCCGCCGCCTTGTCGGCTGCCGGCGTCGGCGGACAGCAGGGGCCGCGCGCCTATTCGAGCCAGGATCACGATGGCGCCTTCATCAGGAACGTCGCGAATCAGTCCGGCAATGGCCAGGACTTCGCTCGTACGGGTTTTGTCGGGCAGGCGCGCGGCTGCGTCCTGTCGCCCCCGCATCACATTCCGGTGTTGTCGATCGAAGGCCTGAATTCAGACAGGCCGGGCACTGCTGCGCTGGTTGTCGAAAAGGACGTCTACGACAGCATCCGCGGCGACTGTCTGATGATCCCGAAGGGCAGCATGATCACCGCGCCCTACAGTTCCGACATTCAGCCCGGCCAGGAAAGCATCCTCGTTGCAGCTACCGAGATGCGCCTGCCGAACGGCAAACACGTACCGCTATTCGGTGCGCAGGGCGCTGATGCCGATGGGACGGCCGGGTTCTCGGGTGACGTCAACAACCACTTCCTGAAGATCTTCGGCACATCGTTTCTCGTTGCCATTCTGCTTCGAAAGTTCGATGGTGGCGACACCTCGACAACGACTGGACCGCTTGGCGTCACGCAGGTCGGGAGTACAGGCGGACAGGTCGCGGCGACTACCGCCCAGTCCGTGCTCGACCGGTACAAGAACATCCCGCCGACCATTACGGACGGCCCAGGCGAGCGTCGCTTCATGCTGAAAGTGAATCGCGACATTTACATGGAGCCGTACCGTGATCAGTAAGCGATTTCTTCCCGCCTTGCTGATCGCTGTGTTTGTGCCAGTGGCACACGCGGCAACGATTGAAGAGGTCATCAGTCCGACAAGCGTCGTGCTCGCGCAAGGCACCGCGCGGACGATCGCAAAGATCAATGGAAAACCGGTGTTCTATTGCGGGCTTTCCGCCTTTGGATCGTGGGCCGCGCATCTGGTTGGGCAGCCGGTAGGCAGCAACCCCGAGAGCGGAATCACCGTTGCAGTGGATGAGCGCGACGTAGCGCTGGCCGGGCTGCTCGTCAGTAAGGGATGGCTGCAGCCTCCGATGCTTGACGGCGAAGCACAGGCCGCTATCACGGAGAGACGCGGAGGCTGGGCGTGCGCGAGCGCGGTCACGCCGTTCGAGCTCATGCATAGCAGCGTCGATCCGAAGGTACTGGCGGGCATTGCGCTGAACGAGTCAGGGCTCAATGGCCACGCGTGGCCCTGGACGCTGAATATCGCAGGACAGGGCTACTTCTTCAGGTCGCGCGAGGACGCCTATCGCGTTGTGCAGTCACTGATCGCGCGTGGTCGCAGCGACTTCGATGTCGGCATCATGCAGATCAATTGGGCGTACCACGCCCGCCGGTTTGCGTCGCCCTGGGATGCTCTTGCACCGGCCACAAGCATCCGCGTCGCTGAAGACATTCTCAACGAGAACTACAGCAAGACCCATTCGGTTGCAAAGGCGATCGCCTATTACCACAGCGCCAATCCGGTCCCGGGCCAGGCGTATCTCGCGCGCTTTGCTCGACACCTCAACCAGATCCAGGCCGGACTATGAAGCACACCGTTTCCCGCATCGCCGTCGCGTGCGCCATGCTCTTCGTGGCGATGGCGTCGCATGCTGCGAACACCGACCCGTTCGACTTCGATTATGAGATCGCGGGTGGGATCGCCGAGCGCCCGGCGCTCATTTTCAATGACGGCTCCAAAACATACATCCAGCCGCGCGCGGGTCAGGTCATCACAGCCGCTGGCGGTCATCAGGAAGGGCCTTACGTTGTTGTCGACGGTACGCCCGAGACGATCACCTACACGGTGGCCGGTCGCTCGGCCAGTGCGCGCTGGACGAGGGCCAATGCCTTCATCGGAGCCGGCGCGCGCGGTCCGCTCGCGTCGTTGCGCGACGACCAGCCGGCCGCGTTCGACGGCTTCACGAATCGACTGGTGCTGATCGGCGCCCACGGGTCGCTCGAGCCCGTTCGTGTAATGAGCGGTTCAATGCCGGTGGCCGCCGTCGTGAAGGCGCTCGTCCCCCAAGGCTGGACGGGGTCCGCCCAGAAGGATGTGGACCTGACTGAAAACACCGGCTTCGCCACCCGTGCGGGCGAGAACTGGATGCAGGCGCTTGATCGCCTGATGACGCAAAGCGGTCTATACGCTGATGTGGATTTCACGTCACGTCATATCAGGGTGCATCGCGACGCGCCCAAGTCTGGCGCGCTGAACTACGCTGCTGGCCAGAAGTCACCGGCCGATGCGATCGCGCAGACGGTCGCAATGAAAGAGGGCGCAGCAGGCGGCTCCGCCGCTGGCACTCCGCAGGCGTCCCTACTCGCGCAGTACTTCGGCGCTCAGGCGATCCGCGATGGCGACGACACACATACGCAGATCCGTTTCGCGGCAAAGCCCGCAACCGAGCTGACGTTCAGGACGCCGGACGGTCGATCGCTGCACCCGATGTGGGATAGCGAAACCGCTGTCATGACGGTTGAGCGTGCCGAACGCATGCTGGTTTCGGACGGAACGCGCACGGTTGAGGTGGGCCGCTCGGCAGGCACGGTATACGACTTCGACGCGGGCAGCGCCGCGCATCTGGAGGCGGTGTTCGACCGCGACGGCCAGACGTTCTTCAAGTTCGCAGACTCTGTCGTGCAGGTCCATGTGAGCGACGTGAAACACCTGGGCTTCGGCGAGCAGAAGGGCCGCTACTACATGTTCAACGGCACGGCGGACCAGTTCATCGTGACAGCCGATGGCGCAACTGTGAATGTCACGCGGCGTCACGACGTGAAGTATTTCGAGCGTCCTGCAACGGGCGCACCGACGACGGCGTCGGCAGCATCTGGAGCCGCGAAATCATGAGGCGCGTGATTCCAGTTCTCATCGCTACGGTACCTGCACTTTGCGGGCCGCTCGCGCACGCCGACTGCCTTGATGACGCTGCCGCGTTCCAGCACGTGAGTACGCAGCTTGTCCATGCGATTGCGCAACACGAATCCGGGATGCGTGCGAACGCTGTGAACGTGAACAGCAACGGTACTGAAGACATCGGTCTGATGCAGATCAATTCGTCGTGGCTGCCAAAGCTCGCGCGCTACGGCATCCGGCGTCAGGATCTTTTCAACCCATGTGTGAACGGCTACGTCGGCACATGGATCCTTGCGTCGAACATCCGGCAGTTTGGCCCGACGTGGAAGGCGGTCGGCGCCTATAACGCGGTCTCGACGCAAAAGCAGCTGATTTATGCAAACGCCATTTATCGCCGCCTGCAGCGGCTGGGGCAACAACAATGAATGTGACCATCGAACGTAACGACCGGGCGCGCGTGGTGGCGCGTGTTCTCGCCGTATTCCTGCTCATTGCCGGCCCCGCATGGACGCGCGCAGCGACCGATCCGGGCCCGTCGCGCATCGCCGTGCCGGCAGGCGACGGCTGGCAGGTCCTTTCAGGTGCGCCGGCCGGTAACGTGCCCGGTGACGCTCCCTCAGCGCCTGTGAGTGGTCCGGCGTTGCCCCTGTCCACCGCACCCGTTTCGATGACCGTGGCCCCAGTTGTCCTGCCAGCGACAACGACTGCGACAACGACAACGGTAGCGGCCGCGGCGCCTGGCGGTGTACTCACGTTCTCGGTATCGCCATCGGACCGCAATCTGCGCAACGCGCTCGACCGCTGGTTGCAGACCCAGGGCTGGCAACTCGCGTGGAAGGTCGACGATGACCTTCCACTCGAATTCAACGCGACCTTCACCGGCGACTTCACGTCCGTTCTCGTTCAGGTCATGAAAGCGACCAACCACATGCGCGTGCCAACCCGCGTCTGCCGCCATTCGAATAACGTCATCCGCGTCGTGGCACGCGCGGCCAACTGCCAGGAGTAACGATGCGTCACGCCCAGATTCTCAGGACTTCAATTGCGGCTGCGTGTTTGCTCGTTATCGCAGGCTGCGCCGTCACGCAAGGCGATGTAAATTCGGCCTACGACTCGGCGAATAGCAGTGCGAGTGCCGCAATGAACAATCTGCCGGGCTCAATGGCGCTCGTTGAAGATGTACCGACAGCGTTCCTCGGCGACCGCCTCGTACCGGTCGCCTATGAGGCAACGCTGCCTGCGACGTTTCGCGAAAAACGCATCACGATGCCAGCGAATCTCGATATCAACCAGATCGCGAAACTGGTGTCCGGCGCGACTGGCTATGCCGTTCACCTGAGCCCCGACGTCTTCGTGCCGCGTAGTTCGCTGGTACCCCGTGAGGGCGCATCATCGACGATGGGCGGCGCCGGCGGCAGCAATTATGAAAAGCCGATCTATGCGCAGGTCTTCGACGGGTTTGCGGGCGAGTACCTGACGCGTATGACGGAGGATCTCGGGCTCGACTGGTCTTTCGATGGTTCGACGATCAACATCACGCGCTTTGTGACCCGCATGTATCAGATCGCAGCCATCCCGGGCAAGGTCTCCATCAAGTCTACGATGTCCAAGGGCATGGAAACGTCCACGGGCAATCAGGCGAACGGCAGCAGTGGTGGCGGAAGCGGTGACACGGGGTCTTTTTCCGCTCTGACTTCGACTGGCCGCCAGGGTGAGTTTGACCAGATCCAGTCGATTACGGATGCACTGAACAAGCTGCGCTCGCCGATGGGCCGGGTCAACGTCAATCCCCAGAGCCGTCTGGTGATGGTGCACGACACACGCGAGGCCGCAGATGCGATGGGCAAGCTGCTCGCCCAGGAAAACGCGGTATCGACGCGTCAGGTGGCAATCCGCGTGCGCACGCTGCAGATTGCGTTGAACCGCGGCAGCCAGGCCGGCGTGAACGGGGATATCGTGTTCAACGCGATCCAGGGCGGTCTCGCAAAGTACGCAATCAGCTTCGTCTCGCCCACATCGCTGTCGTCCGGAGGCGGTACGCTTGGCATGTCCGTCTTGCGCCCGAACGCGCCTTTCTCCGGCACGAACGCGGTCATCAATGCGCTGAACCAGTACGGCCGCACGGTGCAGGACAACACGCAGACCAAACTCACGCTCAATGGTTTGCCGGTGTCGATCGCTTCGTTCCAGAGCGACGATTACCTGAGATCGACAACCTCCTCGGCCGGCAGCCTCACGGCAACGTCAGGCGGTGTACCCGGGCTGAATCCGGGCACCGTGACGACCGGCGACTTCGTCAACATCCTGCCGTCGGTGAACGATCACAACCAGATCGTGCTCGCTTACTGGAGCGACAGTTCGAAGCTGAACGGCCCCTTCACAGAAAAGTCGGTCGGCTCAGGACAGACGCAGCAGACAATCCAGCTGGCGCACACGGTCGGCAGCAAGGACGACCAGATCGTCGCGTTGTCCGACGGACAGACGGTAGTGCTCTATGGCGAGATGACCGATCACGCTGACAGCACGACCAACGGCGGCATCGCCGGTATCACGGGCCTGTGGAACAAGGCGAGAACCTTCCAGGTCATCATGCTGACGGCTTCTGTCGTCCCGTCGATGTGAGCACGGCTATGCACATTACCGATCCGCTGCCGCGCGAGAAAAACGCGCGCCTTGTTTTCGGACTCGAGTGGCGCGCCTATCCGTCAAAGCAGATGCGGGCAGAGCGCCGTCGCTATGCCGACGATTTTGACGCATCCCATTATGTCGAATACAGGGTCGGTAAGGACGTCATCGGTGGTTTTTGCGCACCCGAGATGGCCGAACTCAAGGGCGCGAAACTCTACTCAGGAGCGGCGCGCATCGCCCAGCACGATCGCGTGAAAGGTAAAGCCGCCGTTCTCGTACTGCTGCAGGACGATCAGCGTGTGCACATGGTCTTTGTTGTGCGCGGTGTGGTGCGCAGCGATGAGGTGCTCACGGTCCCGCAGGCACGCGACAGAAAGCTCGTCATCGAGCAGGAATGCCTCAAGCTGAACCTGGCGCTCACGACGCTCGGCTCCGGTGTCGCAGTAGGGGAGGTCGACGAGAATTTTGGCGCTTCTGCGCTCCTCGATGCGCGCAGAAGCGCCCGTATCGGCAAGGTACCGGCTGCAATTCCTACAATCGTGCCGGTTTTCGTCATCGGTGCGGCGCTCGTTTTCGGTGGCATGCAACTGTCCGATGTCCTCAGTCCTCCGCCGCCGCCTGCACCGAGCGAACCGTCGTTTGAGGAGAAGTACGCCGCCCTTGTGCAGAAGACCTTCGATGCAAAGATGCCGCGTGCCAATCTGCTCGCGCCGGCACTCCTCGAGAAGCTTGGCGACAGTGAAACCGTAGTGGCAGGTTTTGTCTTCGAAAAGGCAGTGTGCGGAGTACAGGGCTATTGCGCGGAGACGATGCGCCGCTACGGCGGCAGTTTCGATGACCTTCGCCAGATGGCCCCCGAGTCGATGCGACCGCTGCATTTCGATGCAGACGGCTTGCATGCGGGTGCGCGCGGACCACAGGTACCCACTGTCGCGTTCGTGGCAGCGCGGGACCAGAAAGCCTGGCCCACGGAGCAGGGACTGATCGACGCCTTGCAGACGCCGCCACAGAAGCTTTCATCAAAACCATTTGAACTCGATAGCTACGGCTACACAGTCCATCTCGATCCTCCGAAGCCACTTCTCGCGGTTCCGATGGGCACCGGCGATTCACGCCCAGCGCAGATGATCAGAGTCGGCGACTGGACGATAAACGGCTATCGGTGGCAGTCGCCATTACTGGCACGGCTGCCGTCGAACATGACGCTGGACACGATGACCGTCGAGCTGAAGCTGGGAGAGCCCGGCGCCAGGAGGGCGCAGGACGGTGGCGCGCAGATCCAGAACGGTATCCATTTCACAGCCAGGGGCAAATATTATGTGCTCAACTAAAGTCCTGCCCGCGCTCGCGTGCGCGTTGATGATCGCCTCGGTCGCCGTCCACGCCCAGCCAAAGCCGCGACCGTCGCATCCGCAGGCAGTCGGTTCACAGGTGCCGTCAGCAGACCTCGACCTCACCACAGGACCGACGGCGGGCAATGCGGCCGCCCGGACAAGCGCGGCCTCTCAGCCTGCAGCTTCCCAGTCCGCAGCCGCAACGCCAGCAGCCATTGCGCCCGCGTCTGCAGTCGTGCCGTCGGAGCCGCGCCTATCCATCGAGGACGTGGACCGGATCGCGCGATCGTCTATCGCGCGGCAACTGGCGGGCAACGGAAGTGCACAGCCTACCGGTGTGGCTCTCAATGGAGTGGCCCCTGCGGCGCCTACCAACGCGCCTGCACCTCCGGCCAGCATCAAACCGGCGCCAGTCCGTTATCGCGCGGAGCCTGTGCGCTTCGTCGGTGCCTTCAGTGACGTGAGCGGACAGTCGGTCCTCTACGAATACCGCAATGCTTCGTACCCGGCACATGTGGGCGCAAAACTGCTCAACGGATGGACCGTGAAGCGTGTCGACGGTTTCGTTGTCACCGTTGGAGAAGGGACGGGCAAGGGCGCGCGGACCTGGACAGAGACGATCAGCGGCGGCACGCCTGCGCAGGATAACCAGCAAGCGGCAGCAACGGGCCTGGCGGCTCGTGGTGTGCCCGATCTTTCGGGGCCGCTGCCCCCTAACTTGCCTCTTTCCGCTGTCGGTCAGTAATAGAAGGGACGCTAACCATGAGCATGTTTTCTGGCATTGAGAAGAATGAACCGTCCACTGGCGGCATCTTTGGGCGCCTGCGCGCGTTGCGCGCTGGCTTCTCGGAAGACTCACCTGCGTCGATGCCCATCGCCGGGACGGACACAAGCAATACCGAAGACCGCGAACCACGCTTCAGGAAGAAAAGTATCAAGGTCAAAGCCGAGCCGGTTGAGGCGAAGCCCGGTCAGCCCATGACGTTGGGTATGCGACTGCGGATGGCCGACATCAGTGACGCAGACGTGCACGACGAGAGTGGTCCGGATTTTCTGCGCACCGCGGATGCACAGCCGTTCGTGCCGCACGTCGATGTGGCGCCGGAGGCACGAGGCGAGCCAGCAGCATATGACGGCAGCGCGACGTTCCAGCCGACTGCGGCTGAACCGGCGACCGCAAGGTCCACAGACGGCAGCAATGCCGCGGCCGAAGTCGTGGATGGGCAGACACGGGGTCCGGGGTATCCGGAGGCCGACGGGAATGCGAAGAGGGGTCTGTCGACTGTAAACGGGCACGATACGTCGGCACCCGTGGCGGACAACTTACATGAAGTTCATGCGCATGCTGAGCCCGTTGTGCAGCCGGAGCCGGAACTGATCCCGGTGGGACTGCCGCAACTTCCGTCGGCTGACGCGCTTTCATTCAAACGCATACTGAGCGAGCGCGGTGCCGATGCGACGTTGCGGATCACTGATGCGGCGCGGCGCGAGTTCGTGGCGGTGGAAGTGCAGGCGGGCATGGCGATTGTCGTCACGACGCAATCGTTTCATGAATCTGCACTCTATCCCACCTACCTGAAGGATCTCGAACGCGCCGACATCAAGGTACATGAAGAGATGATCGCAGGCGAGCCGGTCATCGCGGCGCTCTACGCTCGCGAGCGTAACCGGTCCGCGGCGATCGTCCCGGAAACCTCGCGTGCGATTGGTACGTTTCGCGACGTGGCAGAAGCCGCCCACGAATACGGCGCCGGCGACGTCCATTACGAGTATCGCGACTTCAACGACGATGTCGAAGTGCGTTTCCGGGTAAACGGCGACCTTTACACCTATCGCAAGCTGTCCAAGTCACTGGTGCGCCGAGCCCTTTCTGCGTCCTATCAGGATCTCGTTGCACGAAACACAAATTCGGGCGAGACATTCCAGCCGAGCGCGCCGCAGTCGGCCATGATCCCGCTCGTTGTGAACACGGACATTCTGAACATCCGCTGGCAGAGTTCGCCGCTCGTCGGCGGCTTCGATGTCGCGCTGCGTCTGCTCGACGGCAACTTCAGGAATCTGAAGTTGCTGATGCCGGACCAGATGGGTCTCACACGCAGCCAACTGAAGATACTGGGTTCGCTGTGCAACGTCAGTGGAGGCGTTTCGATCTTCACGGGGGAGACCGGGTCTGCCAAGTCGACATTGCTGCGGGCGCTCTCCTACATGCTCTCGTCTCGCGATCTGCGCAAACAGTATGTGGTCAGCGAGCCGTCGGAGTTTCCGCATCCCTGGTTGTCGGAGATCTCGATTCCTCGCCGGACGGATGAGTCCGACGACGATGCGAGCCGCAAAGGCGCTGAGGTGATTCGCACACTGATGCGGATGGACCCGGATGATCTGACGGTCAACGAGATCCGCGACCGCGTGATGGCAGCCCTCGTTGCGGAACTGGCGCTGACCGGTCACCCGGTCAGAACAACCCTGCACGCGGACAGCGCGATTGGCGCTTTCATGCGGCTCGCAGGTGGCCGTCTGCAGTTGCCGATGGATGAAGTCTCGTCGGAGAAGTTTGTCAACGCTGTCGCCAACCAGAAGCTGATCCCGCTGCTGTGCCCGCATTGCAAGGTGCCGGCGCGCGACGTTCTGAGTGCGGCACAGGTCCACACGCTGGAAAAGAAGTTCGGGCTCGATACATCGACGATGGCATGCCGTGACGAAGCCGGTTGCGAGCACTGCCGTTTGAAGGGCCTCTTCACCCGCGCAGGCAAAGTAGCTGCCGGCACCAGGGGGCAGACGCTAGCGATGGAGATTTTCCGGCCGACGCTGGAATTTCTGGACTTCGTGGCGGTACGCGACTGGCGCAACGCGGACAAGGTCTGGCGCTCGACGCGCGTGTCCGGTTTCGACGATGACGACATGACGGGCAAAACGATCTACGAGCATGCCCTTTACAAGGCGTCGCAGGGAATCATCGACCCGCGCTTCATCGACACGGCGATGCGCTCCTTCGACGAGTACCGGATTTTTGCGGACCGTGACGGGAGGATGCCGTCGTGATCAGGGGACTCGTCTATGCGGTCTTCATGATGCTGCCGCAGAAAGAACGGATGCGCGTGGCGACGTGGCGCTTCAGCAAGCTGCGCGAGAACTTCTACCGCGAAACGCGGCTCGATGTCACCGCGAAGGGCCTGCGCAACCGCGAGACGCTTCTCGAACGGCTGACCACGCTCGAGAAGCGCCACCGCAACCGGAAGGGACTGGCATGGCCCGTATTCCAGGCTATCGCCAAACGGATGGTGGCGGGCGATAACTTTGCCAATGCGATCCGGTCGTACATCCCGAACGACGAATACGCGCTACTTGAGATCGCCGGCGCATCGACGCAACAGGACGCGGCGGTGCGCGGCCTCGAGCTCGCGGAAATGGCAGCGAACGCAAAAGGGATCCTCGCGACGACAACATCTTTGCAGATGGCCTATCCGGCTCTACTCATTGTCTACATGTACCTGTATGCGATGCTGTTCGGCGGCACGATCTTTCCGGCTGTCGCTGATACCAAGCCGGTCTCGGAATGGTCGTCATTTGCTCAGGCGCTGTATGCGTTCGACAGCTTCGCGTACCACTACTGGTGGCTGAGCGGGTCCGTCGTCGCTGGTCTCGTCTTCGGATATTTCCACAGTCTGAAGCGCTGGACCGGCCGTTTTCGTAATCAGGTCGACGCAATGCCACTGATGTGGCGAAACCGTCGTGACCTGCGCGCCGCTCTGTTGATCGTCTCTCTCGCCGGTCTGTTCGACTCGAATCTGACCCTGCGCGCGTCGCTGGACCGGCTGACGAAAACGGCTGACCCATGGCTCAAATGGCACCTGAACCGGATGGGCCGCAGGCTCACCCAGCACCCGGACCAGACAATGCGCGCGCTGGACACGGGCATCTTTTCTGAAACGGTGATGGACACGATTGCGGATGCGGCTGGTCGTGACCAGTTCGTAGAGGCCATCAAGTCGCTCGGGCGCGATTCGCTGGATCGCGTCGTCGCGACCGTCCGTCGAAATGCGCGAATCACGCACTACGTGCTGCTCGGATTCGCCGTCGCCCTATTTTTCGTTTTCGGCATCGGTTCGTACGTCGCGACCGGTGCTGTCAGCTTCGACTCGTCATCGACGGCTGGCGCCAATTACTGAGGACCAGAAATGACCAACAACACCGCGAACCTGAAGACCAATTCGCCGACGCCTGTAGCCGTGCCCATACCAGCAGACCGGAAATCGTCGATTCTGAGGATGGCACGGCGGCGCAGGCAGTCGGGCGAACTCTCACTTATCGAAGGAGCGGCGGTCATGGCGGGTGCAGCGCTGCTCGCACTCGTCGTGTACCAGGGCCGCAGCTTCGTCATGGATCGCATTCACGCGCACCAGTTCAAGAGCGAGGCGCAACTGTTCCGTAGCGGCATCCAGGACGCTACCTCGAGCGATGTGGACTTCTCGGGCGAAACGCAGCAGTCGCTAGCAAAGAACCATGCGTTCGACTCGGCAAATTCGCGCGTCAATACGTCGACCGGCGCACTCACAGGCATCTTTGGTGGTGCGGTGACTGCTGTTCCTGGAACGATTGCTTCGACTGACGACGCCATGATTGTCACTTACCCGGTGCCAAGCACCGTGTGTTCGCTGTCCATCGGCGCGGTTGTTGGTGCGTACGCAAAGGTGACCGTCAACGGAGCGACTGTCTACGATCCGAACACGGCGTTCAACGGCGCGACTGCGGGTACGGCATGCAGCTCGGCGGGTGCTACGGCGAGCATCGGCATGTACGCCACGCATAACAACTAAGGGCGCTCCGGCATGTTCAGCATCGTTGAAATGGTCGTTGTGCTGGTGGCCGCCGCGCTGATGACGGTCGTCGGCATCAAGGAAGATGCCGCGAAGCGCAGGTTACAGGTGCTGACGGCCGAAGGGCAGAATGAGGCGGTCATCAATGCCGCGCTCGGTAGCTGGGTGACTAAGAACTATGCGACGCTCACGCAGAACGGTCCTGTTGATGTGGTGCCCCCGACAGATCTGCCCACGCTCGACCAGCTGTTCACCCAAAGCAACGTAAAGCAGCCGCATGCGAACGGTCCATTCTGGGGCGGCACGTATGTCATCAGTATGAGTGTGGGCCCATCGACGTGTTCCGTCGGTACAGGGGACTGCCACGTCAGCTATGTCCTGTATCCGTCAAAGCCCGTAACCCGCGGTGGTAACCCGGACATCATCGGGGCTTCAATCATTGCGCAGGCGGGAGGCAACGCGTTCGGCTTTTCGAAGCTACCGAATCCCGGGACCGTAACGGGGCTCAACGGTTCATGGAACGCGACGAATCCGCTACCGGGTAGTCCGGCAGGCGCCGTCCTCGCTACGAATGGCCCGTCGTCGGATGGCAACTCGGTATACATCCGACGCGATGGCGCACTAACATGGACTGGCGACCAGAACGTGAATGGTGTGTCATTGCACAACGTCAAGAATTTGGACGCGACGGGCACGATCAGCACAGGGGCGCTAACTGTTTCCAGCACGTCGAGTCTCGGCACGGCGACGGCCACCACGCTTAACACTACGGGCAATACCACAGTCGGCGGAACGCTCACAGTTGCGCGCACGATCCAGGCCGGGGCGATAGGTTTTCCGCGTGCGTCCTGTAGCCCGTTGGGCGCGATGTCATCGAATAGCGACGGGCGGGGTCAGTTGCTATCGTGCCAAATCATGAATGATAGCTTTAGCGGGTCCAATCCAGTGTGGATGCCGGTTGGCGGTCCTACGCAAGCGTACAACTTCTATCAGGTCTCGAACGGCTCGGTAGTGCCGCCGCCGTCATGCTTTGCCGGTGGATCGCCGCAAATGAGGTTGGTGCCGCAGACCTTCCGGGTAGATACGACTGCTGCGGTCAGTTTCGTTGGGCCGGGTTCGGGACCGTGGACGATCTCAATTACAAATGGTTCGGGCTCAGGTACTTCGAACGTTGACGGAGGCCCAATCGGTACAGGTGAAGTTGAGACTTACTGCTCCTACTAACGAGTTGAATGATGAGGAAACTATTTACTTTTCTGATCCTCTGCGTGGGGCTTCTTGCTGGAACTGACGCATGGGCACAACGCGCACACTGCGCGTACGGCTTTGAGGACTCGTCCTGTGGGCCACGGATCGCGACTGCGGCGCAAACGCCGCCCGCATGTTCGACTGCGCCAGGCTGGACGACGATTTCAGGAGCACGCTGGGAGGGCTCGTATTTCTTGTCGCCGCAATGCAATTACCAAGCGCCGCCGCAGTGCCCGACCGGATGGATTCAAACGGCGTCTCCAGGATGGACAGGTAGCTCGTGGACAGGCCCGTTTTGCCAGATACCGCAGCAGCCGGGGCCAACTACCTGCCAATATGGTTTTGCTAGTGGTCCCACGTGGACCGGCAGTTCGTGGACATACACCTGTAACGCACCGCCACCGCCTCCACCGCCGGTTTCTTCGGATCCCATTGCCCACTGCAAAGCTAATGCTGCCGCTGCTGGATATAGCGTGCCTCCAGGTCTGGCGGCGACAACACAGAAGATTGGCAGCTACACACAGGTAGCGATGTGCTACGTGACTGGCCCGTACTACGCCGGCGGCGGACCAAACGGGGGCACTGACTACGAGTACGCGTGCTTCTTCAACAATTCAGATGGCTCGCAGTACATGCCCGACCGCACGATGGTGTGGTCGTACTGCCAAGGGTATTCCGGTAACTGAGGTTGCTGCGACGGCAATAAAAAAGCGCCCAGCGAGGCGCTTTTTTCCGATGTGATTCCGAAAAACATTACTAGTGCTAGCGGTAGTGGTTGTTTCGCGGCCGGGTGTTGCGGGGCTGACTATTTCAATAACAAAGGTTGGAGAGGAGGTTTGGCGATGAGAAGGATATTGAACTTTTTTATCCTGTGTATGGGGCTCTGCATCGGTAACCAAGTATGGGCGCAGCGTTCGCACTGCGCATACGGGTTTCAGGACTCATCTTGCGGAACCAGAATCGCGACTGCGGCGCAAACGCCACCCGCGTGTTCTACTGCGCCTGGTTGGACGACGATTTCAGGTGCACGCTGGCAGGGCTCGCATTTCTCGTCGCCGCAATGCAATTACCAAGCGCCGCCGCAGTGCCCGACCGGCTGGATTCAAACGGCGTCGTCAGGGTGGACTGGTAGCTCGTGGACAGGTCCGTTTTGTCAGATACCGCAACCACCGGGACCGAATACTTGCCAATACGGCTTTGCTAGTGGCCCCACGTGGACCGGTAGTGCGTGGTCGTACACGTGCGCCGCCCAACCCTCAAGGCCGAGTTTGCCGACGCTCGCAGCGGCCTGTGAGTCCGCGATAGCAGCGCAGATGGCAAGAGCGGGATTCAACGGAACAAACGGCACGTATCGCGGCGTCTGGGGCGCTTTGCAAGGACCGTATGCGCTTGGGGGCGGCCAGGTATATCCGTCTGGAATGTTCGCTGGCATGGCTGGTGGCGGTCCAGGCGGCCAGGGTCCGGGGGATTTTTACTATGCTCCTGACCTCGGTAATCCGTCCGCAGGCGGTGCGACCGCAGGTAACGGCATCGGAGTGTGCTGGTTTCAGAGTGGTACGTCAAACCTGACGGGTTACGACTATCTGATGGATCAAGGCTATGACGGTGGTTGAGCCAACTGTGACCTGAATGAGAAAAGCGCCCATTCGGGCGCTTTTTTATGGTGCGGGCTTTAGTGACGATTACCAGTTGATAGTCCCGGTCGTGAACGGAAACGGCGGCTTCGTGAAAGGCTTGCCGTTCTGCGTGCCCGACACGTTGACCGTGTACGTGGTGTTCTCAGCCAACGGCGTCGTCGGGTAGGCAACAGCTTCATACGGTTGAAGCTTCTTGTTCGGATCGTTGGCAGAATAAAGCAGTTGCAGGTTGGTGACGTTGCCGGACGGATCGGTCATCGTGCCCGAGGTCAGCACAATCGTATCGGTCGCGTTGCCCATAACGATCACAGGCGTGCCCCACGGACCCGAAGTGTTCGGCGGCGTCGGGGTTTCCGTATGAGCCTTGGGCGGAAGACCTGTAACGCCTTGGCACGGGAAGGTCAACGGCGCGCCCGTGGTGATTTGCTGAATCGACGTATCTTCAAGGGTCGCCGAGCCCCACGCAGCCGGGAAACCGGACAGCGACGTTTCATATTCGCCAATACCGATTTTCGTAACCGGCGTCAGCACAACCGGAGCGTGGTACACGCCGGTAAACCATTGGTTCACCAGCAGTTGGCCGTATTGCGTTTCCGTGAGTGCCGCGGCGGTCCAGTGGGCGGCGCTCACGCCGCCGCCGATTGCGTTGGCCGTCGGAAATCCGAAATGCGCAGCACGCCGCAGGATATCCACCGCCACCGTGGTCGCCGTGTCGTCGACAAAACAGCGCCAGTCCTCGATAGTCTGAAGAGTCGGCTCGACCATCAGGAACGGCGCGCGCAACAGGTTGCGAAGGGACGATTGATTCAACTGAAGCCGGTCAAGATCCTTCAACTCGACGTTAAACACATCGTTGAAGCGACTGTCCTGTTGCAGCAGCCACTTCATGTGATCAACCATGTTGAAGTTTGCTACCTGGATTTGTTCGGTGAGCCAATCCGGGACGTAAAGGCGGTCGACGGCCCGATAGTTTTCTTTATTTTCCATTTCTACAACCTGTATCTCTCATTGCGGGACGGGCTGGGTGTTACGCGGCGTTGGCGGCCGCAAGCAACTCCTGATGGAAGCTGCCGACGTGATCTGCAAAGGCTGCGAAGAGATTCGCGAAGGGTGCGACCGATCCCCCGGCCGTGACGAGCAACTGGGTCGTCTTGTATTTCTGCATGAACGAACCAAAGTCGATCATCAGTTCCCGGATGTGTCGCTCGATAGCCTCTTTGGATTCGATCTCGGCCAGTTGCTGCTTGCGCCGCTCTTCCAGCGATGCGACCTCGGCCTGAAGGCTTTCCATGTGCGAAGTTGCTTCCTTCACACGTGTCATGAGGCTGTCGGCGGTTTCCTGCAGGTGCTTGATGTCCGCGGGCGGTCCGCTGACGATGACTTCCTTCGTCTGAACTCGGTTGGCCGCTTCGGAAAGTTGGCGGAGCAAGGCGTCGCGCTCTCGTTCAAGCCTGGATATCTCGGTGTGCATCGTGCTGACCGAACGATTCGCGCCGTCGAGATCGACCATCGTTTTTTTGTTCTTTTCCTTGTCCTGCTCGATCTGCAGACGCAGGTGCTTTGTTTCTTCGGTGAGGTACTGGTTTTCATTGCGAGCATCGTCGAGTTGGCCGACAATCTCGGACAATTGGCTTTTCACCACATCAAGGCTCGCGTCTTTTTCGGCGAGTTTTGCCTTGTAGCTCTCGATGATTTTCCTGACTTCGCGCTTAGACAGGTCAGGGTTCTCTTTCTTTGCCGCCAGCACCGCGTCGACTACTTCATCATCTTGGCTTACAAGCATCTGCATGTCAGTGATCGTCAGCAGTTCGACGGCGCCGGCGTTAGTGCTGAAGCGTAGGTAGGAACGGATGTAGACCTTGACGGTGTCTTGTTTTTTCCGGAATGCCTTCTCTACGTAGCGGTAGAACAGTTGTGCTGCCTTGTTGCGTACGTGCCGCGTGTCGCCCTGCGATGCAACGAAGTGGCTCTCGATCCGGCTGCGAAGATTGAAGAGGATGCCCCCGATGCGCATATGTTCTTCGAGAATCTTCCTAGTTGAGTGCGCAATTTCATTGCTTTCGGACGCGATGATCGCCCGCAGCGACTCCGGGATCTCGTTGCCGAAAAACTGGCGTACGGTATCGGAAATCTCGGACTCGTTCGGTACGTGAGCGAACGCCAGCGTTGTGGACTCATCGGCCGACAGATCGGTGCCGTTGTTGTCCCCCTCGGGCACGGTAGGGTCGAACTCTGGCTCGTCGGTGTTTCGCAGTGCTTGGGGATGGCTCATGTTCATTTCCCGCAATTTGTTTTCGATGCTGCATGACGCCTTGCGCGGCGAACGCAATTGGACGCCATGACCGGAGAAGATGCCCTTTGGGCCAGAAATCGTTCAGTCTGGGAAGGGCGAAGGTATTTCTCATTTTTCATTGCGGAAGCCTCTAGTTGATCGTTCTTTGGGCACACATCCGAACGGGCGGTCGACTCTTAACGTGCCGGTCTTTTGGAGTTCCCCGGAACTCCAGCCCAGATTACGCTTCGTTTGCCGCCTACCATTCCGGGAAAGCGGCAGAAAAACAGCCGTCTTTTGGCCGATACATCAGACAAATATGCCGAAGCAAACGTTTAGATTCGGCAAAACCGACTGAAACTTTAGGAAAAAACCTAACATTTTTTAGGGTTAACCCTCAGCCTTTCGCGATGCTTTCCAATGGCCGCATCGTCTGCGGTGGCAATTCGCTCGATGGCACGCGATGCGGCCGCTACGTTTATCGGAATCGCTTTGCTCGCTGCGTGCTGAGCGCGCCTGTCCCTTAGCCACTGGCGCAAGTCGGCGCGGCGGACGATGTTGACGGGCAGTTCCGGCGATAGGACACAACTGTCGCTAGCGAATACGCCCGCGCCTTCTACGGACCACACTGGCGGCAACATCCCGCGCAGGAACGCAAGTTTCGAGCGGTTCTGGCTGAGCGGGGACTTGCGCGCCTGCGGTTCACCGTCGGCGCCGATACGTATCAACACCTCCGCACTCGGCCCTGGCTTTATCAGACCCGTCCAGTTTTTAGTCTCGAAGACGAAAATCCCGAAGGGCGTGATTGCAAGATGATCGACCTCGGCGGTGGGAAATTCTGTGCCGGGCGCATGGTTGAGCAGGAGAGGGCCGCAGTGCAGGTAGAAATTCCGGCCGCAAAGCCAGGTGAGGGTCTCCAACAACTCGGCCTGAACGCGCGCCTCGCCTTCGTCTCCACTGCGGTCGTTGCGCATCTCTGGGGGCGGCGACTCCTTCCCGGCGCGTTGGTTGAGACTGCGTGCACGTAGTGTCCGCCATGCAACGAAGGCAACCGCGGCCGGAATCCACAGGCTTGTACTCATGACTCACTCCAAATGTCAGACGGTGAGTCAAGCTTGCCAGGAGAATGACAAAGTCAAGCGACCGCTTCCAAGGGGCAGAGCTTCCTAATGTTTCACATTGCATCCCGGAAAGCTCCCGTTTTTCTGAAGCTTTCCGGACTAAGACCGTGAGCCGGCTCGTTCCTGAGGTCCGAAGATGCCGGGCGGCGAAAAAGCGTAAGCCGCATGAAGTTCGCGAGCATTCCGGGCTCTCAGTAACGCCGGGCCCGGTAACCTCGTTCTATCTCCCGCGTCGGCTCGACGCATCGAAAGTAGCGTGCAGGTCCTCGCGCGCCTATCCATTACCTTCCCCGCCTGACGTCACGACACGCCAGCACTTCCGTGCGCGCCCCCCAAAAACACCGGGCGCGGACGAAAGCGCATGGCGCCGAGTTTCCTTGCTCGTTGAGCATCGAAACCCCCGGACGTTGTCCGGACATTCCTTTGTGAATTTTTCTGGAGAGAAAAATGCTGAAAGTTCTGTTCAAAAACGCTATCACCTCGCCCGGTAAGCTGGTCGCCCTTTGCTTCGTCGTGTATTTCGCGACGATCTCTTTTGTCGTCGCAGCATTCCTTCTTCTGCTCAGCGCATGCTGGGTGATGGTGGAGATGAAGAAAAAGGCGAAGGCAATCGAAGCAGCGGAAGCCGAAGCTGAGGCTGCACGCGCAGAAGCGCAAAAGCTTGCATCGCGTCAGATGGCCGCGAGTGGAAGCGTCGAAAACGTAACCGCTTCGGCCGCAGCGAATGACAGCGTTGCAGCGCCTGCGCCGGCAAAGCAATACGCCAAGTCGGCCGTCGTCATTCCTTTCAAGACCGGTACCCAGTAAGTCGGGTCACCGCAAGAACCTACCGTCACCTTGGGCTTCCGCCTTGGTGACGGCACCATTATCCCGCCGGGAATCCCATTCCCGGTCATGGGACATGAGATTGCCGGCACCACCGGAGCAATCTCATGGAAATGCATGTGGCTGCCTGGCAGCTGGACATGTTCGGCGAGTCATCGCCGGTTGTCGTTACCCCTCCCAAGCCTGAGCCTTTGCCTGACCCCCATCTGTGGGCCGACGCGGTTCGCGAAAAGATGATCGATGCGTTGATCTCTCTCGCGAGCGACAGCCGCCGCGGCGACAGCATGCCGGAGTCGCTGATGGATTGTGCGGCGCTGCTTTCCGAGCGGCTTCGCAATCGCAAGATCGACATCGACGATTATCACGCAACCCTCGGATGGATCATGGGTTACTGGCAGGGCGCCTTGCCCTATGTCTATGTGTGCAAGGTCAACGGCGTTGACCCCGAGACAATGCAGGACGTGATCCTGACCACGCCGCTGCTCGAGCGTGATCTTCGCGAACTGCGCCGCATGTGCTTCGGCACCCTGCTATAGGAGGCATCGTGCGAAACGCTGCGACACTTTTCACCCGCGTCCTCGCGGACCTCTTCCCCGGTAAGTCTGCCACTCAACCTCCGCAGCAGCCGTCATCAGCAGACTCATCCACGGCGCCAATGACTTCGACGGCCGCCGTTGCTCCCGCTCCCGACCACAGTTCAGCCGCAAACGTCGTGGGGCAGGGCGCCGAGAACGAAACGGTAGTCACCATCGGTGACACGCCGCATCTGTTCGTCGACGAAGGAGATCACATCGTCCAGTTCGTGCCGGCCTTCGACGATCACACGGAAGAGACCGAGTTTGGCCTGAAGATCGTGCCTGACCTCGAGCCTCACTGGTCGAAGTTGACCGTCCATCGCTGCCCGCTCAAGGCTGCGATCGCTTCCGCCATACGCGAAGGAAACAACGCTGTCATGGCCGCCTCTTCGAATGCAGCGCCTGATGCGTCGCGCAAGGAAGCGCAATCGCCGCGGGAGGAAGAAGCAGAACGTTTCGATGCCGACGATGTTGGTGCGGTTCGCCAGCGTCGCGATCAGCCGGTTGACGCCTCTACGGTGATTGGCCGGATTGCGTCCTGGGGCGAAGAGAAGTTTCCAGACCGGAAAAAGCCCGGGCGGTTCTACAAGTCGTTTGCCATTCATATCGATACCACGTCCGGCGAGCGGACACTGCGGGGCGAGGGCCTGAAGGAGGCCATAGCTGAATGCAGGTGTGTCGTCGGTGACGTTGTATCTGTCAGGCGCCTGCGCAAGATCAAGGTTCCGGCAATCAGGGCTGATGGCTCCGCACTGGTCAAGGATGGCAAGCCGGTCATGTGGGACAAATGGCTTTGGTCAATTACTAAATAGAGGTACGCAAATGGCATCTGTAAACAAGGTGATTCTCGTCGGCAACCTCGGCGCGGATCCTGAAGTGCGCTATCTGCCCAGCGGAGACGCTGTGGCGAATATCCGGCCCGCGACAACTGACCGCTACAAGGACAAGGCGTCGGGCGAAATGAAGGAAGCAACGGAGTGGCATCGTGTTTCCTTTTTTGGACTGACAACGTCGGCTCCCGTGCTCATCCGCCCCAGCCTTCTCATGGTGGCGGAGGCGGTATGCGGGCACCGGCGGGCGGTGGATTCGACGAGATGGACGACGACATCCCCTGCGGGCCAGCCTACGCACGTGCGGCGTGGTCTGTCGTGTGATCCCGTAAAGGCTCACCAGTCTTTCACCTAGCTCCCGTATCTCCTCACCATCGCAACGGCACACCCTCGGGTGTGTCGTGCGACGGATCTTCCGCCTGGCTGTTTCCGCCAACCCCCTTTGTCAGATAGCACGTCTGCTGAAAAAAGCCGCCCGCTCCCGCGCGGACCGCTTTTTTGAGCATGCGTTTTTACGCCTGTCTCAGGCACCGACCCAACCCACTCACTTCAAGGAGAGTGACTCATGACTGTAAGAGGCAAAGAGCTGTCGCCCGAGCAGTACGCGTGGCTTCAGCAGAAGCTCGCTGGCTTCGAGCGTTCCCCGGACCAATGGATTTCGCTCCTTGTGAGCTATGGCGTGCCTGCAGACCGTCTCACCGGCGACGCATGTGCTTGCCCTGTATGTGGCGGAGACGATCGCTTCACCTACGACAACAAGCGTGGGCGTGGCGATTGGGTATGCCGTAAATGCGATAACGGAAGGGCCATGGCAGGTGATGGCCTACAGTTGATCACCCGCCTGAACAGCATCGGGCTGTACCGTCTGATGCGTCAACTGGACGGGGGACCTGCACCGCGTGCGCTCACCGGCGCTCCAGTGGCCAAGGCACCCGGGCCGAAACGCAAGCCGGACGCGGCCTTTATCGCAAACCGCCTCAACTCGATGTGGGATTCAGCAAAGCCCGTGTCGAGTGGCGATCTCGCAATGCGTTACCTCGGCGCACGTGTACCTGGATTGCGGATGGCATCATCGCCCGCATTGCGGCTTGGCATGCTCGAGTACCGGCATGAGAAGAAGCCTATCGGCAGCTGGCCGGGCATCCTCGCCCGGTTCGAATTGCCCGATGGCCGGCTTGGTACGTTGCACCGAACCTTTCTGGAGCGATCTACGCCGGCTAAAGCGCGGATCGTGTCGGCCGATGGCGAGATTCTCGACAACAAGCTGAACGACATGACGCTCAATCCCCTCCGGGGTGGCGCCGTGCGATTGATGGAGCCTGTGGACGGCGAAATCGGGGTGGCTGAAGGTCTGGAAACGGCCTGTGCTGCATATATGGAGTCCGGTGTCCCAATGTGGTACTGCCTGAATATCGGACTGCTACGCCAGTTTGTGGTGCCGGACGGATTGGGTATCCGCGTTGTCCATATTTTCGTCGACTTTGACGACATCGACCCGAAGACGGGAAAGTCGACGGGCGTTGCAGGTGGGCTCGAACTCGCGAAGCGCCTCAAGGCAGAGGGTTTTACTGTCCTTGTGCATCGTCCCCGCGTGCGGGGAACCGATTTCACCGACCAGTGGTGTGCGCGTCTCGCCAATGTTGTTCTAGCGGACATAACTTGCACGTCGAGATCCGACACGCAACACCTCGTTGCCGTCTAACGAGCATCGATCTTCAATCGCGGCTTCGGCCGTATTTCTTCAGTTCGCCCGGTGGGGATATTTTCCCCATCGGGGAATGTCTCGTCGGGCCAATTTCTTTGGAGTGGAAAATGGCTTCGTTCCAGGTTCTCGTGGGTGGCTTTGCAATCGTCGCAACGAACGGCGCAGAAGGTGGCCGTCAGCGCGTGGGCAAGTCGGAGGCGGTCGCGTTTGATGTGATCGACCGCAAGGATCGCGGCAACATGCAATACGCATGTCGTGATCAGTCTTTTGTTGACGCGTGGGATTTTTGCGCACGCCGTCTTCTTGTTACTGCGGCTCCCCGGTCGCACTGATCTTGTAAGCAAAGCGGCTCCACCAGGTATGGTGGAGCCGCTTTTTTTGTTTATCGCAAGCATTCATTTCATGATCGCGATGCACACGACTACGAGATAGAAAAGGGGTTTCCAGAGCCGCCAGAGTTCAGTTGACCACAAGGCGCCCACACCGCCCGCGATAAGAATCAGCGCGCAAAAGTGGGTATTGACATGCAGGTTCACCAGCCCCGCGCCAACGATCCAGACGAAGATCGAGAGTGCGAAGATCATCGCGCGTCGCGCCAGAAAGGGCAGAGCGGTGAACTTCCTGTAGTACGGTACCAGCAGGTCGATAGCATCCATCATTTACCGTCCTTGTTCCGGCTTGCATACCACGCAGCGACGTCGCCGCTGTACCAGCCTGCGACACACGCTGCAGCGACCGTGGCGATCAGCAGCCATGAGCGCGGCTCACTCAGTGGCAGACCGTTGTGCAGAATTTCCATCAGTTCAAGCATAACTCCTCCTTATCGCTGTGTTGCACCGGTGCGCGGCGCGGCGCGCCGCGTGTCCCGATGTCATGACCTATCTTCGCATTCCGGCAGAGAAGTCAAGGCGCTCAGCCGAATGCACCGAACGCTTCGCCGATTCCCTGGACGTCGTAAGCATGAGCTTCGCTACTTTCGTCGGGCGCCGACGGAGGCGTGGACTCTGAGCTCAAAGCTATGCCTGTCTCAACGCTGGGCCGCGTGTCCCGTTGACGTTGCGGCTCCGCTGGAATTCCGTCGCGGGACGAAATGGCCGCTGACGTCGCCACCGGAAAGGTCGACTTGCCCATCGAAGCGACGCTTTCCCGCAAGGCGGCTTCCGCGAGAGACCGAAGAAGCGCCGCGCGCTCCCGGTATGAGCTGGCCTGACTCAACCGGGCGTGCAGGAGAGGCGTAGTCACGGCGTCGATGACCAGCTTCATGTCGAACTTGCCGTTCATGCTTTCGCGGCTGCGCGCTCGCGAGCGAGGCCTGCTTCGCCAACAATGAGGAAGCCCTTCGCGTTGGCGGTGCAGGGCCCCTCGACCACCTCAATTGGCACGCGCGGGAAGCCTTTTCGTATTGCGGGCGCGTACAGCGAAGCGCCCCCGCCTGACAGCACGATCGAACGCGCACTGGACAACGAGCCAACCTTGCTCTTGATTTCTTCGACCACACCGTTGATGAGGGGCTGCGACTTTTGAAGATACGGGTCGAGATCAATGGGCTGGCCGAACAGGTAATACGGCGTTTTCTCGCGCAGTGCCTTGTCGATAAGCTCGATCTCCTCCACCTTGTCGTCCTGGTCCTTGCCAATGAGATCCGCGATGCGCTGGTAGACCTGCGAAGCGCCGCCTGGCATACCGTTGCTGCGCTTATCGTCCATAGTGAAGCCGGTGGCGTAGACCCAGTCCGTCGTGAAATAGCCAACGTCGATGACCAGGTGCGCATGGTCGCGGCCGAACTCGCTTTGACGGTTCGCTGATGCCGCTACGAGAGAGCCGAGCGGCTGCGGGATTACCACGACCTTGTCGATCGTCACCTGACCGGGGCCGTAATCGAAGGTCCCGGTGAACTGGTCGCGCAACGCGCCAGAATATTTACTCATAGTGTGGACAGGCAACCCCAGCAGCAGCCGTTCGACATGAGTTACGCCCGCGAACTTGATTGCGCCAAAGAGCAGGGCCTCATAGTTATTCGAAGCGACGAAATCGTTCGAAAGCGTGCGGCCGGTGTTGCCATAGGCGGCTGAGAGAGATACGTCGGGGCCGACCTCGTATTCGATCTCATCGATCACGATCGTAGCAACGTTGCGCGCGGTGAGCATGCGATCGTCATGTCGCGAAAGCACGAGGCTGGCGGCGAGCGGTGCGAGTGAGGGAAACATACCGGTAGCGATGGTGCCGCTTGCAGCGCGGTAAGCGTATTTGGTGTTGCCGTAGCCGACGTCGATTGCGAAGACGGAAGTTTTCAAGATGACTCCATTCACTGAGGTGGTCCAAGCGTCGAAGTGATAGAAAACTGACAGGTCAGTGCCAGTGGGTTCGCCTTCGGCGCAAAGGGCCGGCGATCTATCAGATAACTGACACTTAAGTGTCAGATCGTAGCGATGCGCCGGGACTATCGATAGAACTGACACTTTTCTATCAGTTCTGCCTGGTTTCCAGTCTATCGAGAGGCCGGCGAAGTCAAGTCGACGAAAGACGACTGGTTCCGCCCAGCTTTTGACGGAAAAGTTGCGACGTTCCGGGTCTATGCTAGGCACACCTACCGCGTCCCTGACGCATCGAAGCCGAGTGCGAGGCACTCGCTCGTCCATACTCCAGGCCCGCAACGGGCCAGAAACACCAAGTTGACCGGGTCGCACACTGATGCGGCCTTTTTCTGAATCAGATCAAGTTCATGATGGTCCACCATGAGGACCACTGGACAGTGCGATATCCATACGATCAGCGGCGGTTGGCCGCGATGTGACGCAATGAGGACATGTGGAGAGACCGGACACCGGACACTTCCGCATGCCATCGCGTCTGCACACGCCCTTTCAGCGAATGCTGGGTGCGTTCAGGAAGCCCGATACACCGCGGCTGAGATGAACGTGCTTGGGGGCGGGGGAACTCATGCGGTCCGGAAAACACCGGATAACCGCGATTCCCTGACGGAAGAGGACACGGCGCGCGCGGCCGTAAAACAACGCGTATCAGGTATTGCCCGGCATATGGCGGGGGTGCGTCACCGCGAAGCGGAGAGCGCCCCGGACGCGCAACGCGTCACGCCGGCGGGGTAGCCACGAAGCTGCATTACGCGAAGCGATTCGCAGCGTTACGACCGGGAGGTCGAGCGCAATAGCTCGGAGGTGGATTGCGCGAAGCGCACTTCACGCCGGCACGCAGCAGGTTGGACAGTCGGACCGCATGTTCTTCCCATGCATCTGGTCGATCGGTGGAAATCGCTAAAGGTCAGGAAGGCAGCAAAGGCAGTTACCCCACGTCGGGGGAGCAGGCGAAGCCGCGCAAGCGGCAAAAAGCGGATAGCCGCTGTGTCGAGATGGCATCAGGTAGGGATGCCGTGCCGCGGCGGCGACGAACAACACAGCGGCGGGTTTGTCGCGCGGAGCGTCAACGATGGCAGCGATCCTTAATATACGTGCAGTGGTCAATGGGTACCGGTTCACTCCCGAGTTCCGCGACGCCTTGCTGCAACTTTTTGACAGCCATGTCGCGGAGATTCACAGCACGAGTCGCATCAGCAACAAGGCCTTGTCAATCAAGACGCAGGAGAGAAGAGCGACGGCGTTATGCAAGGCCTTCATGGAACTCAGGGAGCACGGGTATGCGTTGCAGACGCCGTGGTCCCTGAAAGACAAGCACGTCAGATTTCTGGTCAAGCATTGGGTGGCGTGCAAACAGAGTGGAGGCACTGTCGAAAACAAGCTTACGTATCTACGCGCGCTCGCGAACTGGATGTCCAAGCCGAACCTCGTGGGCACGCTGGCCGACTACGTAGACCGGCGCGAGCATGGCCTGGTGCGCAGCTATGTCGCGACCGAGGACAAATCGTGGGAAGCGCATGGTATTGATGCCGCGGCGAAGATCGAAGAGATCGCAAAGACGTGTCCGTACACGGCGGTACAACTGAAACTACAGGCGGCATTTGGCCTTCGCGTTGAGGAGAGCTTCATGCTGCGGCCCGCGGAAGCGGCGCGGAACCCGCAGACGCTCGCTGTCACACGCGGGACGAAGGGCGGGCGACCACGGGAAGTGCCTATCGAGGCGCGGCTGGACATACTTGAAGAAGCAGCGCGCCTGAGCAATGGCTTTACCGGCTCGACGGTCCCCGCCGACCGGTCGCTAAAGCAGTGGCGGGACTGGTACTACTACGTTCTGGATAAGCACGGCGTAACAAAGAAGGGGCTAGGAATCACCAGTCACGGTTTGCGGCATGGCTTTCTTCAGTCGCTCTACGCGCGGGTGGCTGGCGTACCATCACCTGTGAAGCGTGCGGGCGATCGGCCGGATCCGAATGATCACCGCGAAGCGATGCGGCGCGTCGTCGAAGCGGCGGGGCATAGCCGGGTAACAAAAGCGAACGCATACCTGTCCACTTTCGCGAAGCAGGACCGGCTGCAGAAGAAGCTGCCATCAGTGGACGAGGTGCGCTCGGCGCTGGTAAATACCGACGGAAACAAGAGTCATGCGGCGGCCGCTTTGGGCATCTCCAGGCAAGCGCTGTATCGCATTCTGGGGGCGCATGCTGCTCTCGCGGTGGCCGATTCGCAACGCCACGAATGACACCCCAAAGAGGGCTTCATACGCCCTCCGGGCGCGGCGGTGGAACAGGCACAATAAATCATCTCTCTGGTTCTGGTAGCGGGCCCCCCCGGGAACGCCAGAACCATTTTCAAAGCCGGCTCTTGCAGCCGGCTCTTTTTTTGCCGTCCACGGAGTTCGCGTGCTATCAAGCGATCAGTAACGGGAGAGATTGCGCGGGCCCGACACCGGTGTCGCTTGATGCTAAAGAATCGGCGCCGAGTTGCCGTAATCCGGGGCACCAGGTAGCTGATCCCTACCCGGTGTGTGTTTAATGGTCTTGGGCCAACGCCTGTTACGGGGCGTTGGCTTTTTTTTGGGTCGCCTTGAAATAATCGCCCTTGACCAGAGCCGCGGCATCCGGCCATATGCGCTACCAGCGGTCGCGGTCCGGCATTCCGTCAACCGCAAGTGCGATCCGCTCTTCAAACAGGCAATCGTCGTGTTCCGGTGGCGTTGGGATCTTCGGGAACTGGACGTAGCGCTCGCCGTCGATATCAACCCATTTCGCAAGCTGGACGAGCTTGCGGTATCGGGCGGCGTCCTGCAAGACCGGGTCTATGGGCCAGCTCTCGATCGTTGAAACGCTGGCGTCGACCAGCCGTTGCGCGAGCATCGCGAAGATGGGGCCGCGTGTCTCCCAGTCTTCAGTATTGCGGGCAAGCATGTCGATGACCATCTGCATGTCGCACGCACCCAGTTCCTTCTCAATCAGATCGCGCAGGTCGCCTTCCGTGACTTTCGGTCGCGCGAGGCGCCTGTTCCATATCCGCGCTGCCTCGTCCATGGCAGCGGATTCGTCCGAGCCTATTGGTACCCAGGGCGTCGACATTCCGCAATCGGCGCAGTGAATGCACGCCAGCTTCTCGGTTTGGGGGGCGAATGGGGGCCGCGGTGTGACGTCTCCGATTTTGGGCGGTCCGGCCTCGCGGCCAAACTGTCCATAGTCGAAGCCGGGCTGGCCGATCTCGGCGACGACACGTTGGGAGAATCCAATCGTGCCGCGGCCACCGCAGTGGTCGCAGGGGTAGAGCTGTTCGTACATTTTGAGGGCGCGTCGGTGTTTGGCTTGAATTATCGTTGTACACCGCGCGCGAGAGAAGCCGGATTTACATTTAGAAAGGACCTTTCACGGCGGCGGCGCTGATATCCGGGAAGTCGTCGTGCAGGCGGCCGTCGAGATGACGACCGGCGGCCTTTTTGCCGACCCTGTCCATCGTCTGACGAAATGCGTTCGGCCCCAATAAATTCCAGCCGCCGTTGTAATCGAAGAATCCGCTGGCAATATTGCGCCGGTCTCGATCGATCAGATCGTTGCCCGCGCAACTATTTCCCGGTGCCCACTCGCCCCATTGTTTAAAGTGAAAGGCGACGCCGGCGTTGTCACACTGATCACGCAGGGAGCGGGCCCAGGACGGATGCATCGGGCGCGCTCCGCGGCCGCTCTCTCCGCCAACGAAAACGCCGTCGATCATCGGTGGCGCCTGCAACTGCCCCGGCTTACCCCACGGACCGATCCAGTCGTAGAGGCTTACTTCGCCGAGCAGCGGCTCCATCGATAGAAACCGGATGTTGGCAGGGGCGTCTATGAGTTTGGGGATGTCGCGATCTGCTTCGTCCTGGTTGACAATCGTCGCGCCGAGCCACACGTTCTGAGGCGTCCCATCGGGAAACATCGCTTTCAGCATAGGCCCTGCGTTGCCGATACGTTTGGTCAGCAGTAGCCATATGAGATGGGGAGTACTCCGGATGAGTTCGGCGAAACGTTCACGTTCGCCTTCCGGTGCGGCATTGTCAAACGGGTCGCAGACGCTCGGGAAAACCTTCCTGTGATGGCCGGTTCTGGCGGCGTCGGCGTTCCATCGCAGCGGCTTTTTCCAGTGGGTCTCGCTGTAAGTCCGTCGCGGTGCGCCGGGGCCCCAGTTGCTTCCGCTACGCAGCCATCGGTTCATCGACTCGGCGTAGCAGTGATCGCAGCCAGGGCCTACCTTCTGGCAACCCTCCCACGGACTCCACGTGCTGTCGGTCCATTCAATCGCGGTGCTTGTGCCCATATCCGGTTATCCTCAGGCCGTTTCGAATTCCAGACGCGAAGCTGCTAGCGTGCCGCAGCGCCGGGCGCGTGCCTCGAGACCATCAAGCCATCTCAGATGCGCCTCGTCGTTCGCAGCGTCGTGAAGGGAGGGAGCGATCATATGGTCCAGTGCGCCCGCGGTGACGTTGATTCTGGCAAGCGTCCGTTCGTCAGGAACAATCCAGAAATACCAGCGCTGGACGAAATACCACCACGTCTTTGCCCGTTCAAGTTCGGCCCATGTGGCTGAGAAATCGAGCACCGATCCGACGGCGCTGAAGAAGACGCAGCGTACGCCTTCTCCGTGAAGGGAGGCCGCGACCACCTGTCGACCGCTGGAAATGGATTGCGGATCATGCGATGCGCAGCCGAGCGCCGGAAATCGCGCGACCCAGTCCAGGGAGCGCGAGGTTGCGCGGTCCAGAAAGAACGACTTGCCTTGCATACGAACTCCGATGTTATGTCGCCCGCTCAGGGACGGGATTGAAGTGAGTGTGCGCGCCTCACCGGGAAGTCAAGTGAGCGGGGCACGCTGTTGTCGCTACCGGTGTTTGCTTGCGGGCGGGAGCCGGACGGCTTCGAGCACCTCGCGATCAACATTCCATTCGACGACCGGGATCTGTCGTGCCGATCGCAGAGCTCGCTTCTGTTCCTTGCGAGCTTCGTAATGCTCGACACCGTTCATCCCGTAGACCTCGACGTGAGTGTCGATGGGCGTGTCACGCAACACGAAGTCGGGCAGCATGTCGTCGCCGTCGTTCAGACGGACCGGTTTCTGAAAATCCCGACCCTCCGCGACCAGCCGGTTGGCCATGGCAACTTCAGGCATGGAGTCGCATGGCAGGAAAGCACGGGAGCACAGCATGACCGCCAGATCGACGAGCTTCAGGTGGCCCTTTGGTGTGCGCTCAACGAGAAGGAGGGCAATGACCCGCGCAGCGCGATCGCCGAGCGCACGCCATGCGTGCGGATACGTCCGCGCCGCGTGATCGATCAGGGTTGTGCTGGCGTAGTACTTACGTGCGCTGTGTCTGAGGCTCAAAGCCTGCCCATACTGAGAGGGCGAAATTTCGTTAATCTCGCCGATCACTAGTCCTCGCCTGGTTCTTCCGTTGTTCCCGCCAAGTCGGCCGATAAAGGCGTCGAATTCAGCGTTGATCGCCGCCCGATCGGCTTCGTCATACCGGCGCATGATGTGCAGAACATCCTGTGCGTTGCTGCCGTTGATGAGCGCGGTGCCAACCTCGGCGAGGAGCTGAGCATTGCATTGCCCCCAATGGCGGGACGTCGCGGTCCCTGACCACTGGTTGAGGGCAGCTTCAGCCCATAGCGTCTGCAGGAATGCGAGCAGGCTGGCCGAGCGGCGGTTCGTGCGGTTGGACGGCGTCGCCGGCGAGCCGCGTGACCCGGTCGTCGATTCACGCAGGGTAAGCGAGGCGTCGAGTTTGACATTCAGGCCGGTGGGCGTCGTGAGTATTGCTGCCTTCGCGTCCGAGCCACTTACCGGCCTGGGGACGTCGGGATCCTTGAAAAACGAGCAGTCCCGCTGATGACGGTGGCCGTCGTCCGGCCACCCGGCCAGATGCAGCAGAGAGCCATAGCGTCGGATCACGAGCTGAAGCGGCGGGGAACAGGTCACGCATTCACAGGTAGCGTAGCCGGGTGTGACCTTGGCGCGTTCAAGACGCCTCACGTAGCGTGCCGGGTTTTCCTGGACGTCGGTCAGCGGGAATGTGCCGCCGTCGAAACTCACGTTGAACATAATGGACCACCATAGAAAATGGCCGCAACGGCGGCCATGGCTTTGAAGGAATATGTGACCGGTCTACGTCACCGGTTGGAGCGGCTCTCATCGGAGGCGCGCAGGTCTTCGGAGACAAGCTCCAGCCATCTGCTCGAGCCGTCGCGCGTGCTGCCCAATGTGAGCGAGTGGTGGGCTGCTTCGGGCGGCTGGTATTCGCGGACCGTAGATCTGTCCGTCAGAAACCACTTGCCGCTCGACAGTCGGATCACGTGGCAGCCGGGGTAGCGCTGCTCCATTGCGAACTGCTCCCTGCGTTCGCGCCGCATGCGAAGTTCTTCCCGAGGCGAGCGCAGCAGCCAGAGACCCAGCAGGGTTGCTGCGACAAGCGCTATCGCAGCCGCTGTAACAGCCGCCGGCATCCACGATGACCAGTGCAGCGCAGCCCCCAGAGCGCTCAACGCGCGCCACGCGGCGGTCAGGAACAGGAGGCAACCGGCGATTGGCACGATGACGAATTCAACGAACATCGACGCCTCACGCCGGCTGGATGCGACCGACAGTGCGGGTCGCGGGAACGAAATGCAGCGTGCCGTCGCTGGCGCAATTGATCTTGAGTCGGATGCGGCGGTGAACGGCGTTGCGAAAGACGTTGACGAGCCCGAGATCGACGCCGAAGGTGAGGCTGCTTGCGATCACGAGCATGAACACAATCTGCGCGATATAAAGAATCTGGATGGCCACCCGCGCGAGGTCTGCCGGTTGTAGACGGGCGATCATCGATGTCGCCGCCTGCAGGCTTGCGGGGGAAACCCAGGCCGAGACCACGTACGCCCAGAAAAGCATCAGCGGCACCAATATGAGTGCGGCAAGCGTGCCGCGACCTGCGACCCCGACGATGTTCACGAACTGGGCCGCGTAGTTTCGCGGATCACGGAGTGCGTCGAGCTTCAGCGAAATCACGTCGAGCGATGCGATCGTGCCGACCTGCGCGCCGTTGATATAAACATCAAGAGTTGCATCGGCGTCTGTCGCGTTAAGGCTCGCGACGAGCTTACGGACCGCGTGGCGCCGCGACATCTCAGCGAAGATGCCGGCGAGGACGGCAACAACAGCCGGTTCAATGACCCCATCTGCGCTGCAGATCGGCACAAGAAATGCAAAAACAAATGCCGAAACGGTCGCGGCGAATGCAGCGCTGCCGACTGGGTTCACAGGGTAGTTAGCGTTTGACATAGGGTATCCAGTGGTCTGTATCTGATTGGGCTTCAGTAAGGAACCGCACGCTCACACGATGACTTCAACGTCAGCGTCCGGCCCGCACCAGAACGTGCCGTTGAGATCGTCCAGCACGACCACAATCCGGGTGATCGGGTCATGTCCGGTGACAAATCCTTCCCGGAGCCGCGCGTTCCCAGCCGGGTAACGCACGCGTCGCTTCGAGAGCCACGTGATCACCTTCGACTTGAATAAGGCCTGCTGCATCAGGTCGGGGCTTCGCAATCACTTCGGCGTGCGAGGGTGCAGGTCATTCTCCCGCCGCATACGCCGGTTCTCATTGAGTCGTGCGCAGCGGATGCAGCGTCAGCTTGTACTGGTCCCGCAGAGCGATGGTGATGGAGTCTCCGGTCGTGACCTTTACCGTTTTACTGTCGCTCCAGCCGTGCCAAAGCGGACGCTGTGTAGCGAAGCCGACGTGCTGGATCGTCTGCATGCCGTCCAGCGTCTCGCGGTTGACCCATGCGGTCAGCGAGACTGTCTCGGGCGTTGCATCGTCCAGAGCAAGCTGAAGGGTGTTTCCGATATCGACCGTGTCGAGGTCGCACTTTGGCTCGTTAGTGACGAGAGCCGAGTCCGGGCGGCAGGACGCGACGTAGCTCACGCGCACATAGCTGGTCATCATCTGGACGGGATTGTGTCGTGACAGCGTTGTACGTCCCGTTTCTACTACCTGGCCGGTCGGGTCAGCCAGCCGGTACTCGAGCGTGTAGGAGCTCGGCGCTGCGTCGGCGGCGACGGCGGCGCTTGCGCCAGAAAAGAGGGCCGCGGTCATCGAACAGGCGAGGAATGTCTTGAGCATCTGGGGTTCTCCAATAAGTAAGCGTCGGGGCAATCGCGCCCATACCGATTCTGTGGCGGTGTCAGGGAAGTCAAGCGCCGGAAAGGGATAGGAATTCACGCGTCTTTGCGGCGCATGGCCATCGCTTGCCGGTTTCCGTCTCCGGCTGAAAGCTATATGGTTTTCTGGAGCTTTTGCAGTTAAGACCGTGAGCCGGCTCACGGGGGCGTCGCTCCTGCCCGCGTTAGACGTGGTCTGTTCGCATCGCCCTATGGGCGGGACGAGGAGGGGTCGCAGGGCCATGTAATCCACAGGGTTATCAAACGAATCTGTGGATATCTTCTCTCTGATCCGTGCGCAAGTGCGGGCGAAAGCCACCCCAAAGTCGTGTTCATTCGAGCGTGCATGGCAGGCTCGCCCCGATACCATCGTTGAATCTCTCGCGTCCCTGACGCATCGACCACCCGCCTGCGACAAGCCGGCGGTCTTCATTTACCCCGACGGGCTCCACACCCGTTGCGGGCGTGCTCCCGTCTAATCGTTGGAGCTCGCATGAATCGTCAACGTCTCTTCTCTTTCGGACTGATGGTCTGGCAGACGCATGGTCTTTCTCATGACCAACTGCTGCGGATCGTTAGCGCGAAAAAGCGCTACTCGCCACAGTTCCGCGCGGCAGCGTTACGCCATCTGGTGGCTGCGGCTCCGGTGTCGATAACTGGCGGGCGTCCTTTCGCGGAGCGGCGCCGTCGCGTGCGCGCTCACTACCGCGTCTAGCCAGCAGTATTTACTCACCCAACGGGGCCGCCCCCGTTGGGGATGCGCCCCGGATCCCCATTGGAGTCCGGTATGTTCAATCACTTTATTCAAACCTTCATTGATGCCCAAACCGCGGCGTGGCGTCATTACACTGCGATTGCCACGACAGAAAAGCGCCTGTTTGGCGAAAGCCACGACCCCGCCGTGCGCGTGCCGACTACCGCACAGGTCGTCGACGAGCTACGGCGTACGTACGAGACGCTGGCCACGCGCATTATCTGGAAAGCGCGCGAGCAGTTTGCCTGCGACGGGAAGCGACCACTAGTCCATCGCGCCGCGATATTCAAGGCGGCCGGTTTCGATGTGGAGCGTTCCCTCACGCTGGGCGAAGTGCCTGACTTCGACCTCTTGTGGACGGTGCTCGAATCGCAGTTGTGCAATATCGGTGCCCCGGCAGGGGAACGATAATGGGACGCCAGCAGAGGAAGGAGCGTGCCGCTAGCAGTGGCGATCCGCACAAGGCTGCGATTATCAAGCTGATGCGCGAGTTCACGCATTCGCACGACCCGTACACGGTGTTCGCGGATTTCGTTGAAGTAAGCGCGATCGCCATCAGCAGCAAGGTCGACCAGTCGCAGTTCGAAGCACGCGAGAAGCGTTACCTCGAAATCGTAGGCAAATACAAACGGGAGGAAGTTAACCGGTTTGCCGCGATGTTTGCGGAACTGCAGATGTGCTACAGCACGCGCATCGATGCGATCGGGGATCCGGGCTCCGGTCATGAGCCGGCCAGCGGACTTGGAGACGTTCTCGGCGAGATTTTCATGGCGCTGGAACTCGGGAACGCTCGCGCAGGGCAGTTTTTCACGCCCTATAGCGTGTCGCTGCTGATGGCCATGATGACCGTGGGCGATGGCGCGTCCATCCGCGAGCAGGGCTTCGTGACCTTGCAGGAGCCAGCCTGCGGTTCGGCTGGCATGGTCGTGGCAACGGCACAGGCCATGCATCAAGTGGGCCTGAACTATCCTGAAACCCTCCATGCGACCTGTGTCGACATTGACCCGCGGTGCGTGAATATGGCGTACGTGCAGCTATCGTTGATGGGCATCCCAGCGGTCGTCGTGCACGGTAACGCGCTGTCGCTTGAGGTCTGGTCAGTGTGGTACACGCCTGCCCACGTGCTCGTTGGCTGGAACAGGAAGCTCAGGCGTAGCAGGCAGCAGTTGCCTGTTGAGCCTGAGGTGTCCCTCGCAGATGAGGCGGCGATGCCGCAATCCAGCCCTAAGTTTCCTGAGGCCGCGGAGACAAATGACGTCGAAACAGACTCAGGCACGTGTCGGCAGCACTCCGGCGATACCACTGTTTGTGAAGACACTGATATCGCAGTCGCGGTAGAGGATGGAAGCGACGGTTGCGCGCCGCTGACCGTGGCGTCGTCCCTGGCGGACCTCTTTGAGCAGGTGGCACATGAGCCCGGGGCAAAGCGCACTGAGGTAACGATCTTCGATCGTATCGGCCAGATGACGTTGTTTTGATTGATCACTCTTCTTTCACGCCGATCCGGGGTGGCAGCACCCGGTGAAAGCGATGTATGTGGAAAGCCCGGTCTTGTGACCGGGCTTTTTTTTGTCCGTTGAAGGCAAAAGGCGATACGATTTCTGCACCTTTTCACTGCGGCGACGCGCGTCACTGGCGGTATCGTTCAAATACTTACCGCGTCTCTGACGCATCGACCTTGCCGGCTCTATCCGGCCTTTCATCTTTGACCCCATCGGGAACCACTCCTGACAGGGGGCAGGTTCCCTCTCTGGAGAACCTGCAATGCAACAACAACTTACTGCTCCCCTCAAGCGCATCAGAATTGGTCGGAACCCTCGCACGTACTTCGATCCGAAGGCGCTTGCGGAACTGACCGAGTCGATCCGTCAGCACGGCGTGGACACACCGATCATTGTGCGTCCGGTCGTTGACGACGATTTCGACTATGAGGTGATCGCGGGCGGCCGCCGTTACCGCGGCGCCATGGAAGCCCACGGGGAAGACTTTGCGATGCCCATCGTTGTAAAGGACGTCGACGAAGTCGAAGCGCGACGTATTGCGCTCATGGAAAACATCCAGCGCGAGGACCTTTCGCCCGCCGAAGAAGCTCGCGACGCGGCTGAACTGCTCGGGATGCAGGGCGGCGATCGCGACGTGACGGCCAAGATCCTTGGCTGGTCACGCTCGACCCTCGATAGCCGCCTTGCGCTGCTGAACTGTTCGACGGCTGTGCTCGATGCACTGAGCGAGCGGAAGATCAACATCGCTCACGCAGAGCTGCTGGCGGCGCTCTCGAAAGAGAATCAGGACAGGGTCCTGCCCGTCGTTGTCGCGGAGAAGCGTTCGGTTGCGGACGTGCGCAAGCTGGTCGAATCGGCGTCCTGCGCGTTAGCCTCGGCGATCTTCGACAAGGCGGATTGCGCGGGGTGCCCGCACAACTCGTCGACGCAGGCGCAGATGTTTGGCGAAGCGATCGGTACAGGCAACTGTACGAATAAAGCCTGTTTCAACGATAAAACGGAGAAACAGCTTGAGGCCACGGCCGCAGGGCTGCGCGATGAGTTCCAGACCGTGCGCATCGTGCGGGTTGGCGACAACCACACGCGCGTGCAACTCGCGGTGGACGGTCCGAAAGGCGTCGGGCTTGAGCAGGCGAAAGCCTGTCATGCCTGCGCGAACTACGGCGCGGCTGTCAGCGGCTTGCCAGAATCCCTTGGCAAGGCCTATCGCGGGCAATGCTTCGACACCGTCTGCAACATGAAGAAGGTGGCGGCTCGCATCCAGGCTGAAAAGGCTGCAAAGCAGCCGGAGAAAGCCGAAGGCGCGAAGTCGGCGCCGGCGGCGAAGGGCGCGAATGGCACGGGCAGCAAGTCAGCCAGTGCACCGTCCTCCACTAACCCCTCGGTCACAGTCATTGCCGAGTCGGAGAAGGTGAAGGCGTATCGCGTAAAGCTCTGGCGCAAGGCACTGCGCGTGGACATCGGCATGAATCACGAACTGGCTCGCCAGTATCTGATTGCTATCGTGCTCAGTGGCCATGCCCGTCAGATCGATGACGCGTCGTTCCGCAAGTTTTTCGAGCGGATCGCGGAGGGTGAAGCGCCGCTCGCCAATCTGCCTAAAGCGATCGACGCCGTGCAGGCGACGAACGAAGGCAAACAGGCCGACCTGATGATCGCCATGCTGTTTGCAGCGATCGAAGGGCTCGACGTAACCAACCTGACTCAGCTTTGCAAGTCGCACAAGCTGGACCTGAAAAAGCACTGGAAACTCGACAAGGAGTTTCTGGAGCTGATCACGAAGTCCGAAATGACCGTTCTCGCCGACGAGCTTGGCATTCGTGCCGCGCTTGGCGAGAGCTTCAAGAAGGTCTTCGCGAAATCCAAGCCGGAAGTCATCGAGGCACTGCTCAAGGTCGAAGGGTTCGACTACACGGGCAAGCTGCCGAAGGTCCTGAAGTTCTGATATGGCGGGGCGCGTTCTGCGTCCCGCTCCCCCTCTATCTGTATACGCCGCCGTCGCGCGGCGTTTCTCTTTTCTGGAGTCAATCATGTTTCAGCAACTGGAAGCGCTGGTGCGCTCCGCTGGCAAGGTCGTCATGACGTTGCAGGCAGCCGGTGATCAACTGGCGGTGTTTGTCGTGCCGCAAGGTGCACCGGACCCGGCGCTGCGTCAGCCTCTCGTGCTCACGGCCACCGCGGTGGAGCTCGACGAGGGTTTCGCGGCCGCGCTATTGACCTACACCGGTTCGCACAAGTCGCTCGAGGAGCAGGTCGCTGCAACCACGGCGATCCTCGACGAGGCGAAGAAGTCGCAGGCCGGAAAGGCGCAGAAGGCGTTGCAGGGCGGTTCGAAGAAGGCGCTTCCCGCGCCGGCTTCGAGCAGCACTGCAGACAACGATGAGAGCGATGAGGACGACGATGCGCAAGCGTCGGAGACCACACCCGCTGTCGCGTCGCCCGAACCCGCATCTGCCGAGCCGAAAGGCACGGACCTGCTGTCGCTTCTCGGTTAAGGGGGCCCGACATGTCGATCTCCATAGCCGCAGTGATTCGCGAGTTCGCCTACAACGGCATGAACCTTCCCGATCCCGGACCGGCGTTCACGCCGGATCAGGTTCGCGATCTTTACAGCGCACAGTATCCGGAACTGACGACGGCCGCGGTAGACGGGCCTGAGATCAAGGACACGGTGATGCGCTACACGTTCGTCCGCGCGGCGGGTGCCAAGGGCTCCCATGCGTAAGGACGCTTTGCTCAAAGCCCTGTCCGGTCCGGATGCGGCATTCAACCAGGAACCGCCCGAAAGGGCGGTTTTTCTTTATGACGAGGAAGCCCGCTCATGCTCTTCGATCCTTCAACATCTGATTCACACGTCGCTCTCGGCGCCGGTGGGTCGTGGCAACCGCCACGCGCTGCCGTTGCCCGACGTGGATCTGCCGCTGATTTTCTGACGCTGCCCAGCGTCGCGGACGACGTCCCCGTCGCTGCACGCGTGAAGTGGCGCGAGGACGTATCACTCGCCTCTCTTGTCACGAAGCACTTCCTGTACGGACCGCTACGCGCGGCAGACGTGAACGAGCCGGTTGACGCTGGCGATGCCTTCCAGCAGGCGTTCTTTGCCTGGGCAAGGCGTCACACTGGCCGGCTGGAGCGCATTACGGTCCGGCCGTGCCTGTTCGACAGCCACGCGGTCAGCGACATCCTTCGGTACACCGGCACGGGAAGCAATGACGAAGATCCTTCGCCACTGTTTTTCGCGCTGGAGTCGCCAGAGGAATGGATCTGTTCGTTCGGGGCGACCACGGCAAAGTTGCGCGCCGCGCATCCGCTGCTGCTGCGAACCCTCATGTCGACTATCCATCGCGCGTCCCTGCGCACGGTCTGGCTGCGAACGCCGGACTGGTTCATGTACGAGTTCTCATGCTGGTACTGGGACGGCGACGAAAGCATCACCGACGCGGAAGCCGAGGAGATGCTCAAGGAACGGTTCGGCGAGGACGAGGAGGCGCGCAAGGCTTACCTCCCGTCGGTCGTCAAACCCACGCTGGCGCCGCAGGACGCCGAAGCTTCGGTTTTCTCCGGCGGCCGCTGGCGGCTTCGTCCGGCACTGACGGAAGAAGAACTGCTAGCGCTGCGTTCCAGAAGCAGGGGGACGGTTCGTCGCGTATGTACCGAGCTTCTGCGGTTGAACCGCCTGATGCATGGCACACGGCATCGGCGGCTATTCAATGCGGCCTACGAGACCAACCCTGTGTACGCAGGATGCGGAATCGTCTACGACGGCAGCGAAATCATCGGCGACCTTCTCGACGCCCATTTTGACAGCGAGTCCCAGAGCGGTGAGGCCACGACCTACCACGGCTTTATCGCATTGGGCGACAACGCGCGCGCGATCCGTCGGCAGTACGCCGACTGGGAGCTCGCATTTTCCATTCTGAAGCGTCTCGACCGCCTGCTGGCGTTGGTGACGCACATCATCTAGGAGTTTTCTTATGTCTGGTATCTCAACTGGCCGGGCCGGTGCAGACGTGGCACTGCAGTCCGCGCTGCTGCTGTATGGCGCGAAGGATGACAGCACGGTGTTCGCAACGGCGCACCCAATCGCACTGGTGAACGGGCGCCCCACGGTCGGCGCTGGTCGGCCGCTGCAACGCGATGCGCTGATTTCTGCGCTCACGAAACTGGCGGAGCACGCTGCACCGAAGGCGGAGTTCCTGCCGGCGACAGTGTTAGGTGTCTCGTCGGCGGCCGTGACGTGGTGGTGCCCGGGCGGTATGCGCCGGGTGTTCTTCAAGTGCTCCAACCTTGGTGAGCGCTCCGCCGTCGTGCCGCATCCGGGACTCGTATTCCAGGCGTCCAATCTGGGATTTCGTGTCTTTGCGCTTGCCGATGGAGATCGACCCACGGCGGGAACGAAGCTGTTTGAGCCGCCGTACTTCAACACGTGGGATCAGGGCGGCATCTGCATCGGAACGGCGCGGGTGCCCAAACGTGTCGATGTCGCATCGATCCCCCGCTGGGAAGCAGGGTTTTTCGAGTCGGCATTCACTCATCCAAACGCAGGCGGCAAGCGCGTGAGCTATACGGATGGTGAATACGCCTTCTGGCGCGACATGCTCGACGGCAAGTTCGGCGAGTCGTTTCCGCTCGAGTGCCTCGTGCCGACGAAATTCACGGTGCAGGCGCTGGTGAGCGGCCGCGTCGGAGGTGCAGCATGAACCCACTGGACGCGGTACTGCAGAAGTCGTTTCCATCCGTGATGGTCCCGCGCAATGAGGCGGTGCCGCCGCTGACGGCCGCGGGCGAGCGGTTGCTGATCGCCGCTAACGGCATCTGGCTGGAAGTGTTCCGTCCATGGATCCGGGTGGTCCGTTGCATAGCCCGTTACGACGTGCACACGGCGATTCCGTACGGCGAGGTAGCCGAATCAACGGAACTGCTGTGCGGCGCTGTACCGGGAGAGCACGTGGCTGCGTTCTACCAGATGGCCCGTGCTGCTCTGCCGAACGAGGCGGGGGCCTGGATCGTCTGGAACAACCACACGCGTGAATTCCGGATCGTGGCGTTGCCTTCGTTGTCACATGGTCCTGGCCATCTCGTGTATGAGCGGCCGGTTCTGGGTGACGGCGAAAGCGTCGTGCTGGACTGTCATTCGCATGGGTCGGGCGCCGCATTTTTCTCGCGTACCGACAACGACGACGACCGGCACGATGTGAAACTGGCATTGGTGCTCGGACATTGCGACCGCGCACCATCGGTCGCGCTTCGACTGTGCGCCAAGGGGATATTCGAGAAGCACGACGGTATCCCCGGCACGTGGCAGGCAGCGCTGGATGCGGAGGTGACGGCATGAGTACTGCCATCAAGCACCGCATTCCGCAGCACATGCTCACGCAGCCCTGGCGGGTGGTTGTGGTTGGCGCCGGCGGCACAGGCAGTGCATTGCTGCCCAGCCTCGCGCGGCTGCACCACGCAATGATCGAGCTCGGACATCCGGGTGGAATCGAATGCACGGTGTACGACGACGACACGGTCAGCGAGACGAATGTCGGGCGGCAGGGTTTCTACCCGAACGACGTGGGTCAGTACAAGGCGTTGCTGCTGGTGAACCGCCTGAACAACCTCATGGGTACACGGTGGGTTGCAGAAGCGCGCCGTGTCGATTCGAGTGTCCGGCTTAACGCGGATCTCGTGATCGGATGTGTTGACACGCGGCGTGCGCGTC
>NZ_CP110092.1:0-531418 GCF_050858985.1 Burkholderia sp. M6-3 | reverse complement strand
TTGGGCGCAGTTGGCGTAGCGGGCGCGACAGCTGAAGCGGGGTTCGGTGCGCTGCTAGCAGATGAGTACGTCACTGTGGGGAACCACCCGCCATACCATGAAACCTTAACCGGCAAGAACGCCGGTGCCAATGTAGCGTAAATGTAATATCCGATAACCGCCGCTATCAGCAGCCGGCCAAACAGGCTGGCGAGCAGCAGCTTTGCAAGGGCAATAATCCAGTGGTCGCTTGCACCGTTTGATGAGTTGCCGCGGGCGGGCGTTTCTGAATCTTGGGCCATCGTCTCCTCCCAACGCAGAATATGAAGAATGCCGCCGCCGTATCATCTGCATTCAGAATAGGTCAAGTCTGATCGAAGCTGAGAGAGAGCGTTCGTCTTTTTACAGTCGGATGACCGACTAAGGGGCGGAGTCGACGTCTGAATGTCCGTCCGACGACGAATGTGAACAGGGGCTGATGGCCGGTCGTCCTCGGCGGCTCTGGAGGGCCGAGGACTGCGAACAGGGCTGAGAGGTCAGGAGGGGAGATTTGTGTGCTACAGGATTGCTACAGCAATCGTAGCAAGCTTTATTTCACAGCCTGTTGGCCTGTCATTCTATCCCCTGAACTATCGCCACCTTGAGACAACGAGGCAAAGCTACTTTGCCGTCTCAGTGCGACCCAGTCCGCTCCGACGACCCTCTCCAAAGCGGTCAGTCCGCCGAATGAGCGTGTTGCGGACGGAGCGCCATGAAGCGGACGTTGGCGACCTCACCCAACCGGCCAGAAGTCGCCGTTCGCCGACGCTTCGATGTGGACATTCAAGAGTCTCTTCAACTCCGGAAGCCGCCATTGACATGGCCGCCGCTTCCACGGCTGCTGAGATTCGAGTGCTGTCTATAGCACTTACGCAACGATCCGCAGCATTACGGCAATGAACCGGAAGTCGAGTGCCTTGCTAGCCTCTAACGTGCCTCTGCGACAGCACCCCGCGTGCGATCGGGCGAATCGGCGGAACGGAAGCGGCTTCGATAGTCAGCCGGGTTGATTTGCAGTCGCCGCTGGAAGGTGCGGCGCAGCCCATCCGTACCATCGAATCCGCAGCGTCGGGCGACCTCGCGTAGAGGAAGATCGGTGCTCTCGAGATAGCGCCTCGCGGCGTCGATACGCGCGTTGTTCAGGAACAGTGCCGGACTGAGGCCACATTCCTTCTTGAACAGGCGGGTCATGTTGCGTGCACTCATATGAGCGCGCTCGGCGAGCGATGCAAGCGTATGCTCCGCGGCAAGATTGTCGAGCATGTACTGCTGGATCTCCACCATCTGAGAATCAGGCGCTGCCTGAGATTCGAGTAGCGGGCTGAACTGCGATTGACCGCCTGCTCGTCGCAGATACACGATCAGATATTTGGCGACATCCAGCGCCATTTTTCGGCCAAAATCTTCCTCGATCATCACCAGGGAAAGATCGATTCCTGCCGTCACGCCTGCCGTCGTGTAAATGCTGCCGTCCTTCACGTAGATGTGATCCGGCTCGATCCGGGCCCGCGGAAACGTGATGGCCAAGCGTGGCACATCCATCCAGTGCGTGGTCACCACGCGGTCGTTGAGCAACCCCGCAGATCCAAGCGCGAACAAGCCATTGCAAATGGCGGACACGCGCCGGGCATGTTTATATTGTTCCTTGAGCCAGTCACTCAGCGCCGGGTCGTCAAAGGTTTCGAAAATTCCGAGGCCCCCCGGGACCAGCACTGTATCGAAGTGCGGGCATAGGTCGAAGATCGTGCGATCCGGTACGACCGTCAGCCCGCTCGACGACTGCACACTGCCGCGCGTAGTCCCCACAGTGAGCATTTCATATTGGCACTCGCCGCGACTCAATACCTTGACTTCCGCGAACGCATCTTTGGGTCCAGCAACATCCAGCAGCTGGAAGCCTGGGAAGACAATCATGCCGATTTTGATCTGTTTCATCCCGTTCACACGCTCTAGTCGTCATGGTCATGGAGAGTCGGGGGCAGTGTCAGAGCTGGTTTGCGCCCGGGTCACACCGAGGCGGTTTCGCGATCGTAGCCCTTCATTTTATAGAGCAACGCAGACGCCAGCCAGCCGATCACGAACACAGCGACAATGCCATATCCTAGCAAGCCGAAATTGTCGTTGAGACAACCTATGGCCTGCCAGAACGGCCCGGTCAGGCTCAACTGGTCACCGAGCAGTCCGAGCATCTCGATGCCGCCGATCATCAACGCAACGACCGTGGAAATCAGCGTGATCGTCAGATTGTAGTAAAGCTTGCGCAGGGGCTTGACAAAGGCCCAGCCATAGGCGCCCAGCATCAGGATGCCGTCGGTCGTATCGATGGTTACCATGCCTGCCGCGAACAGGCATGGAAACACCAGGATGGTCCAGATCGAAAAGCCGGCCGAGGCCTGTGCGGCCGACGTGCCGAACACTGTTATTTCGGTGGCGGTTTCGAAGCCGAGCCCAAACAGGATACCCAGCGGCAGCATGAGCCAGCTCGAGCGGACCAGACGAAAGAGCGGCCTGAACAGACGCGCCAGCAAATTGCCTTCGAATCGCGTCAGGCGAAGGTCGCCGTCACGGCGCTGGCCGCGACGCATGCGTCCGAACGCGCGGAACAGACCAGGCAGCAGCACGATATTCATGGCGCCGATCATGATCAGGAAGGTCGCTGATACGATGGTGCCAATTGCTTCGCCGGTCTGTTTGAACGCATCAAAGTGATGTGCCAGAGCTTTGGTTGTGAACGCGACCGCCACCGCGCCGAATACCACAGTCAACGAATGGCCAAACGCGAAGAAAAAACCAACCGCCACGGGACGTTTCCCGTCGTTCATCAGTTTGCGTGTCACGTTGTCGATCGCGGCGATATGGTCCGCGTCCATGGCATGGCGCAAGCCGAAACTGTAGGCGATGAAGGCGGTACCGATCAGCGCGGGTGAAGCGCGCAGTACGATCCATGCCCATGTCCATGCAAGGGTGTTGATGAGCGCAAGCGCGACATACATTGCGCCCACCTTCTGACGTGCAGGTAAGCTGAAGCGCGTCATCACGGCGTTAAGCGTTTCCATGTGTTTCTCCTTGGTTGGGACGGACTCAAGTTCAATGGCTGTTCGGGTGCGGAGATCCAGCGGCTGTGCGCGTCGTGGTCGCCCGGCGTCTGGCGACCACGACCTGTGCGAGTTCGTCACGCGACAGGACGCCGCTTGAGCCGACCACATCCAGTAGCGCTTCGAGGAAGCGCTCGTAATAGTCCCAGCGAGGCTGACCTTCGCACGGACCGGATTCCCAGTGCGCAATTGCCTTAATCAGGCTTTGGCGAAAGTCTTCCCACTCGAAGTAACCTGCTTTTGAGAGCGACAACGCGAGGCCGAACACATCTCTTTCCCAACGATTGGAAAAAAACAGCTTGCCGTCCAGCCGAGGGGGAGAATCATCGGCACCGAGCATCGACGCTGCCGCATATTCTTCGAAGCGCGTAAACATGATTTACCTTACGTGGCAGCGGGAGACGCGACCAGCGCGACACCCATCATCGATTCAGGGGTCACGAGCGCAGCCAGTTCCTGCTCGGTCAGGTGCTCGGTGTTCGCGGGACGCTCGGGCACAACGAACCAGCGGATCTGCGCACTGCTATCCCATACCTTGACTTCGGTTTCCGTTGGTACGTCCACACCAAATTCACGTAGCACCGCTCGCGGTTCGCGCACGCCGCGCGCGCGAAATACCGGGTCCTTGTACCAGTAGGGCGGCAGGCCAAGCACGGGCCACGGATAACACGAGCACAGCGTGCAGATGATCAGGTTGTGTACGCCGTCACCGTTTGCAACGGCCGCCATATGTTCACCTTCCGCACCCGCCATGCCGGCTGGCAGGTCCAGTTCGGCGATTGCCTTCGGCGTATCCTCGACGAGGCGCTGCTTGAACGCAGGGTCGATCCACGCACGGGCGACAATCTTTGCCCCGTTGAACGGACCGGCGACGGTTTCGAAATGCTGCAGCACTGCATCGACCGAGTCGCTGCCGATTACACCTTTTTCGATCAGCAATGCTTCGAGTGCGCGTACTTTGGCTGCGCTCGATGCCTCGCGGTCGTCTTCATACTGAAACAGTGGAGTCATGACGATTCCTTTTTGCTTTGACTAGGGTGGGCCTGAAGGTAGGCTTCGTAAAGGTCAGCGTAGATCGTGGTGTTCGGCTCGCTTTTGCCTTTGCCCCAAATGTCGGCGGCGTCAAATGCGACCCGGTAGACCACCATCGGGTCACCGATTCCATCTACGCCGGTTGAAACGAAGTACGAGAAAGCACCGGGATAGACCTCCACGATCTTGCCGGTCTTGGCGCGCAGATATCCGGGCAAACGGGTGTGATCGACCGCTTTAGGATCGGCAACCCGAATTGTTTCTCCACTTGAGAAGCGCGCCTGACCAAGCCGTTCGTGATAACCGGAATCTCCTTTCTCGAGATACGCGTCGATCTGCTTCCTGATCGGAACGCTGGATTTGTTGGGCATCGGCGCCTGGGGATTCGCCCGATACAGCGATGTGCGTTGGGCCAATTCCTCCGCTGTGATGTACCCCTGATCCACGAAGTACTGCGAGATGCCCATCAGCCATTTCTCGTAGTAGCGATACTTGAAGTACTCGAAGGGCTGCATGTCTTCAGCGCCGGTGCGCAAGGACGCCCACGTCCAAGTGCTTTTGAACGCAGTCGGCAGTCCCTTGATGGGATAGGCCGGTAACGCATCGGCGAGGTGGCTGCTCTCGGCCATCATCGCCGTGTGAATGCCAAAGATGCGACGCTCCCAAGGTTCCACGAAGACCCGCGTTTCGACATTGACGGGGCCCAGATTCTCGACGCCCCCGAGGTGGTGCTGTAGTTTCACGGTTCACTCCAGAAAGTTAGCGACTGGCAGCCAGTCGTCCTACGCCTTATCCCAGCTTGTGCTCGCGCTTGAATGCAAGTGCATCGCCCAGCACTTCTGACACGAACCCGAATGCGGCACCCGTTATGAGCGCGGCGGCGGCGACGAGACCTGGGTTGCCGAGTCCCAAGGTGGTGATGGGCTTGCCTGTGGCCACCGTCGTTCCGACCGTCGATGCAAACCCCCAGACGATGGCGGGCAGCACATCCAGCAACTTGATCTTCGACGCCTGTACCATCGCAGCGCTGCCGATGCCGACCAGCACCGCAACCGCCAGTGCGCTACCGTTCGTTGTTGCGATGGCGAGCAGGGTAAGCGAGCTGATCAGGGCGCCGACCAGATTCGAGGCCACGCTTTTGACGCAACCCGCGCGCCCCGCGCCTAATACGAAGAACGATGCCCAGGCGATGAACGTGACCCATACGGGCACGGGAAAGACGGTGGCGGTGAGCCATGTATCGACCACCGCGAGGACACCGATGCTGACGGTGTAGGCTTCGGACTTTTTCATCTTCGTACTCCTGATGTGTGTAACAGCGATAGAGAAAACGTGTCGTTCAAGCCACGCAATCGAGCAAGCCCTCGCGCAGGGCTGACATGTCCAGGCCGCGCCCGATCATCACGAACTTACTGTCGCGCGCTTCGTCCTGTCCCCACGCTTTTCCGAAGCTCGAGTCGAGCAGCATGTGAACACTGTGGAAATGCAGGCGGCGGCGCTCTTCGTGCAGATTCAGTACGCCCTTCGTGCGCAGGAGTTGTTGCCCGTGGGTTTGCACGAGCTGATGGGCCCAGCGATTAAAGCGCGTAGCGTCCAATGGTCTGGAAATGACGAACGAACACGACGCAATGGAGTTGTCGTGCTCATGGTCATGCGCGCCTTCGTCGAGCAGATCGGGCTCGACACGAAGCAGTGTATCCAGCGAGAAGTGCTTGATACCAAAGACTGCTTCGACGTCGACCGCGCCATGACGCGCGATGTCAATCGCCGCGCTGGGATTGAGTGTGCGAATAAGTGCAATGAGGCTCGTCACGTCTTCAGCACTGACGAGATCTGTCTTGTTGACAATGATGTGATCCGCGAACACGACCTGCTCACGGGCGATCTCATCGTGGAGCTGCTCATGGAAATGATGCGCGTCCACGACAGCGACCACCGACTCGAGTTCGACGCGTTCCCGCACATCCGGGTCTGCAAGAAATGTTTGCAGTACGGGAGCCGGGTCGGCAAGCCCCGACGTCTCGACGACCAGCCGCGCTAGAGGCTCGCCGGCGCGCGCCAGCAGTTCGGACACGCTCTTGACGAGGTCTTTGCGGACGGTGCAGCATACACAGCCGTTATTGATCTCCACCAGCGCGTCTTCATCGGCGACGATCAGGTTGCCGTCAATGCCGACTTCACCAAATTCATTGACGACTATGCCGACGCGCGCCGGTCGCGCATGCTCGAGAAGATGATTGACCAGTGTCGTCTTGCCGGCGCCCAAAAAACCGGTGACGACTGTGGTCGGAATTTTGTTAAGTCGCATCTTCATTTTCCTCATGTGTCGGCAGAAATGCCGGAAGATGAGACGGGTAGAGCGACTTCCGGGCCGAGAAAACCCACGTGTCTCGACGCTCGATTCATTTGGCGCGATTCGCCGGACAACGTGGCCCGATTTGTCGAAACCGTGAATGCCGGACAGACAGCGTGCTGTGCCCACTTTGACGACCCTGCAATGCCCTCCGCTAATGGACCCTGTATCGGTGCACGTTTCCCAGAAGTTGTGCCGAGAGCGCAATGAGATGACGCTTGACAGGCGACCTCGAGCGGCGCTTGGCCGATAGCAGTGAAAACCGACGAGTATCGATTTATGTGCGTTTAACAGCAGGAGCGGGCGGTGCCCGAGCCGCGTTCGCAACTCGTCGACATTCGCCGCTGGAAGGAAATGACTGGCCGAAAAGGATTCTAGCTACTGGCCAGTGTTGCCCCATGCTCGCACCTCGCCAGGGCTGTCGCGGACCGGCGCAGTTAATCCATAACCCCCGCCCGACGCATTGACGCGGTGACGCCCTGCCGGGTCTGCCAGTACCCGTGCCACGGGTCAGCTCTCAGCGACCGCTGACGCCCAACGGCCTTGCGCATCGTCCATTCATCGCCGCGCGTCACCTGCTTCAGTTCGTCCCAGGAGACAGGCAATGAGACGCCCGTGCCGGGGCGGGCTCGCACGAACAAGGCGGCAACTGTGCTCGCCCCACGGCTGTTGCGCAGATAGTTGATAAAAATTTTTCCGACGCGATTCATAGGGCCAAGCACTGCCGAAAATCGCTGCGGCACGACGTGCTCCATATGCTTCGCAACCGCATGGGCGAACGCCTTGGTTTCGGTCTATCCCTGTCGGCGCGTGAGAGGCACAACGATGTGAAAGCCTTTGCCGCCGCCCGTCTTCGGAAAGGAGCGCGGGCCGATCTCTTCGAGCACGACCATCATCGGACTGGCGGCTTCCAGCATCGTGGTCCAAGGCAGCGTCGGGTCCGGATCAAGATCGAAGATGATGCGATCGGGGTGCTCGAGGTCCGGCGCCACGGCGTTCCATGTGTGGAGCTCAACGACCGACATCTGCGCGAGGCCCACCCGCGCTTCGGGCGTGTTAGCAACGAGCAGCGGCGGATGACGCGGATGCAGTACGGTCGGCAGCTCTTCGATGCCGGGAATGCTCGCGCGCTCGCTGTGCTTCTGGAAGAACAGTTCGCTCTGTATTCCGTCTGGCGCCCGCACCAGGGCAAGGGGGCGGTTGTGTAGATGCGGCAGCGCCCACTCCGCAATCGCCGCGTAGTACTCGACCAGCTCCCGCTTGGTGTGCCCTGTCACCTCGTCCAGTACACGTTGCGGGTTTGTTATGCGGACATTGCCGATTTTGAGGCCGCCCTTCGCCCCCGGCACGTCGCGCGTCGACCCTGTGTCCGCTTCTATGGGTTCACCGTACTCCACGGCTACCATCGGCTCTTCGCTGACCTCGGACGCCGGCTTGTCGTCGCGCACGGCATGGAAGATCGGATGGCGCACCTCGCCGCCCGGCGTCCACTCAAGAAACGAGCATTCAACGACGATCGACGGGTCGAGCCAGACGGAGTCGCGCTCCTTGTCCGGCTTCGGCGGGTTGTAGAAAGCGGCGGTCTTGCGGCGCACCGACTCTGCTCCGCTCAGAAAGGCGGACGCAGCACGAGATGAAAAATATGGCCTGACGCTGCCTGCATAGCGTAACGAGCCGTCCTTCTCGTACACGCCGAGCAGCAGCGAATGTACGCCCGAGCGCGCGCCCTTCGCGCGCGCGAAGCCGCCGACGACAAATTCCTGGCGGCGGTAGCACTTGATTTTCACCCAGGCTGCTGACCGCCCGGAACGGTACGGCGCGTCTCCGCGCTTGCCAATGATGCCTTCAAGTTTCATCTTGCACGCGGACGCGACGAGCGACACGGGGTCCTGCGGAAAATCCTCGGAGAACCGGATTGCGTCGGACGTGTGTTCCGCCATCAGATCCCTCAACAGCGCTCTGCGCGCTCGCAGCGGCTGCTCGCGAAGGTCGGTTCCGTTGAGCCAAAGCAGGTCGAACACGAACATGACGATCTCCGCCGTGCTTCGCCGGTCGAAGGCGTTCTGCAACGCGTTAAAGTCGGGCTGACCGCTTGAATCGAGCACGACGGCCTCTCCGTCGAGCCACGCGTCATCGACCTGCAGCCCATTGCAGGCATCGGCGAGACGCGGCATCCGCTCGGTCCAGTCATGACCATTGCGGGTAAAGATCGTCGCAACGCCCCCGTCGATACGGGTCATCACGCGATAACCGTCGAACTTGATTTCGTAGGACCAGTCGCCGCCCTTCGGCGGCCGGTCCACCAGTGTCGCCAGTTGCGGCTGTATCAACGCCGGCAAGCCCGTCCCGCCCCCCGCTCCTCGCGGAACGAGGGCGGTTTTCGGCCGCCCCCGGCTCCAGCGTCCCATCTCACACACCGGCCTCGTGCGGCGGCGCATCCATCAGCCACCGCTTCACTTCCGGACGGCTGCCGAATACCGGGTTCGCCACCCAGCTTTCAAAGGCCGGTTGCCAGTCCTCCCAGACGTAATCGTCCATGTCGAACTCCTCGTCGACGGCGCCTGTCCCCCGCTCACACAGGAAGGCGAAGACCACGGAATAGCCGTTCCAGTACGCGACCATGCAGTCGCTCAGATCCGCTGTCGCGCCCTGTGGCAGATCGCGGAGCATCATCGCAAGCTGGCGTACGAAATCGTGACGAGTCATAAGGCTCCTCCCCTTCGCCCGTTCGTGGGCAGAAACGCACGCGTTGCGGTGCGACCATCGTGGCCACAGCAGTTTCCATACCGGCACGCATGCGCTCGACGGGATTCAGTTTTCTGATGTTCGGCCGATAACCAGTGAGCCGCATCCGCCCCCTGACACCGCATAACGAGCCCAGGTGTGATCGAAGGGGCGAACTTGACAACCCGTTCGCGCCAGTACGATGGAATGACACCCATCGAGGAATTTATGCCGCGCCACGACCGCAATCAATCTCGAAGCATGAGCACGCATCTGAAAATCGCAGCAGTAAAAGCCCTGATCGTTGCGTCTTTCGTGTCTCTCGTCAGTCTGCAAGGAGCAGCGCCCGCCTCTGCTGGAGAGCGCGGCGCGCACATCGGATGGCAAGTCCGGCAGCCAGCAAGGTTCATAGTCTCAGGCGTATTGCGACAGGACGGAACGACGGACGTCATCAAGCCGATACACGCCATCGTTGCCGCCGACGACGGAGACGCTGCTGTTGCGATGTTCTCGGGGACTGCGCGGAAACAATATCCGGGCTACACGCTGATCGCAACGCTTGCTTCGCCGGTGCCCACCGCAGGCACGTGCGAAAACAGCATTTAAGTCTTCGACGCAACACATCAATGCCCGTATCGAAAAAGCGCAGGAAGCTGGCCAACGCGAGCGCCGAGCAGGCCACAAAGAAGCGACTGCTGACGTCACCGCTTGCACGCACCGAGGCAGACCGCATAGTCCTGCCTATCCGCGTTGGCCTTGAAGCGATCCGCTCAGGCCACCGCGATGAAACAGCACTGCTCAACCTGCAGTCGGTGATCCTGCTCACTGAGATGCTGACGGCCGAAGGGCGAGGCGCCTTATCGCTGGACATGATTCGCGACACTGGCCGGCGCATTGTTCATTTACTGGAAGAAGGCAAGGATACGGAGCCCTGGTCAGTGCCTGCCGCGCTTAGCGACGCCCTGACGGCGATCGTCAATGAGTACGACCGGATAATGCATCAGGTGCCGTTGCAGGCCGTGCTTGCCGCCACCGGAAAACTGGAGCGTCTTGAGGAACAAGACCCGCAGTATTTCCGTTGCATGCGCGACAACGATGCCCACTCAGCTGACTGACGTGCGTTTCACGACCGCTTTATGGCGAGCGTTCGCCTAATGGCCAGCGAGTATGCTGGCAAGTTTTTTTACCTTAACCACAGAAGGATCAAAATGCGTTTGTTGCTCGCTCTCGTTTTCCCGTGGCTGCAGTTCTTTACCATCGGCCGCCCCTTTGCGGGAATCATCTGCCTGCTGCTGCAGATCACCCTGATTGGCTGGATTCCGGCTGCAATCTGGTCGGTCTATGCGCTGAGCCAGTACAAGACCGATCAGAAGATCGAGCGCGCGCTCGGGTCTCGCGGGTAAATCTGCCACTCAACGCGCTCAGCGCACGAGACACAGCATGTCTGATGTAGATACACAGACGGAATGGAAGCAGGATTCGCCCTATGGCTGGTCGCACGCAAGCGGCTGGTCCATTGGGCGATACGTCGTCGCAGGCGTATCGCATTTCATGCTGTGGCAGGGTCGCGACCACCGGGGCAAGTTCGCAAGTCTCGAAGCGGCTCAGGCAGAGCACCGCCTGCTGACGAAAGCATAGGAGAAGTAGATGTCGGATTACCTGACACTTAAAGCGGAACTTGCGACGCTTGATCTGAAGATCGACCTCGCGCTTGCTCGGGAAAAGGTCGAAGCGATTCGCGAGATCCAGGCAAAAATCGAGGAGTGGTGCATCCCACTGCGCGACCTTCAGCAGGCGCCGGGCGGTCGTCAATCCCGCTCGAGGACGGCCGGCACGCAGGAGCCGAAGTACAGAGACCCGTCGAGCGGGGCGACCTGGAGTGGCCGCGGACGCGCGCCCAGCTGGCTAGCTGGAAAAGACCGTACCGCATTTGAGATTGCGTAACCCGCGTCTTGACCCACAAGTCCAGCAGCGCATAGCCGGTTGGCCGCCGAGGCACCCGTTTCCATGCTGCTACCATTGCGTGAAACCCGCTGACTTGTGGCGGGCGATCCAACGGAGCGATGAACAGAATGGCGTCAAGCCGAAAGCGCGCGGGCGACAAAAAGATAGCGCGCAGGCCACTTACCAAAACGAAACTTTTGCCGATGAACGCCGCACTGGCGCGCGACCGGTCACTCTCCTGTCACGTGGCGCTGGACGGCTGGCGTCGGGGCCATGGGAACCGTCGCATCGTCAACGAACTCATGCGAGCGACCTTTATGACGTGGTTCCTTCAGTGCGCCGGTTACGGCGACGCGCCCGTCGAAATCTTCAAGTCCGCCGAGTGCGTTGGAGAAATCTCGCTGATGAAGGCGCATGAGAGCGGCGAACAGGAAGGCTGGTCTCTGGACGACGAGTGGGTTTCCACTTTTACCGAGATTCTCGCCCTCCACGACGCCCAGCTGCGGACCGCCCCGCTGCATCAGTACGAAAGCGCCGAGCGGCGCCTTCTCGCTTTCCTGAAAGGATCGGAGCGCTCTCCTATCCCTGAACCCCTCGATTGACGGAGGAAACGGCCATGTGTACCAGTTACGAAGCGCCTGGCAAGACCGAATTCGAAACGTTCAGCCTGTTTCCTGAACCGTCGTTCGACTATAGCAGCGCAGGATTACGCTGCTCCGATTTTCCGCCGCGTCGACGGTCAGCTATCGATCGACGCTGCGACTTTTGGCATGGTTCCCCGCAAGCGGATTCCGCCTGGCGTGAAGGTCTTCGACACGATGAACGCGCGCAGCGAAACAGTGGGTCAGAAGCGGAGCTTTAGTGGCGCCTGGAACCGGCTTCAACTCGCACTGATACCTTGTCGCCGGTTCTACGAGCCGTCGTATGAAACCGGCAAGCCAATGCGCTGGCGCATCGGTCTGGCCGACGAAGGCGCCTGCGCTATCGCGGGCCTGTGGCGGGCATGGGATAACGCTGACGGCTCACAGACGCTCTCGATGACGATGCTTACCTTGAATGCCGACGAGCATCCGTTGATGAAGCGGTTCCACAAGCCTGGCGCGGAGAAGCGCGGCGTTGTCGTGCTTCCCCAATCCGAACACCTCGACTGGCTTTCTTGCAGGAGCACCGACGAAGCCAGATCGTTCCTGCGACTGCTGCCTGCCGACGCATTGCAGGCAGAGCCTTACCCGCTTCCGCCGCGGAAACGGGCGGCGGAGATATCCGACGATGGCGAGCAACCATCCCTTATCTAAGCGCGCATGCGCAATGCGATCACTCCGTCTAATCGCACCGTCTGCCCGCAGGACGGGTTCTTGATACACACAGAAAGTCTGCTTGCAGACAGGCAGTAGCCGGCCACTTTCTGCCGTTTGGCTGAGCCATGGAACTGGCACTCGAACGGCTGGTCCACTCGAAAATCCGCCCGACGCTCAACGTGAGTTGACCCGAAGCGAATCCACCCACCCGCGTCTGCTCGAAACCGCACGTAAGTACGTTGGTTTCTAAGACGCATCGTTTGGAAAAATGGCCTATACCGGAAGGGTTCGAAGGAAAATCCGGGCACTGACTTCTCATTCGCGGTTTTGCGTCGTCTCTGCAACGGTTTCCCCACAGTCGGGAGACAAACAATGAGAAGCTTTCTCGCGGTCCTGCTGTCCGTATCCCTCCAAAACGCGCTTGCGCAAGACGCAATGCGCCCTGCGGACTGCCCGGCATTACCAAATTCCTCGTGCCGAGCAACTCCGCCTGAAGGCAAACTCAAGCACGGTCGTGTATGGACGACCCCATGCGGCCCTGTCACGATGAAATTGACTCCAGACAAATTTTGTCGCGAATTGGCTAAGTGTCCCGCAGCAGGTGGTTTTGGCCACTTCCTGCAGGCAGTCACTTCGAACTGCACTGAAAAGCATTTTGACGGGTACTTTGGTCTAGACGGATTAACCTTTGGAATCCTAGACTGGACACAGGACAACCTAGCCACAGTGCTTCGGGCATATCAGCGGCGGAATAAGGACCGATTCGAGCAGATCTTCGGGACTGTCCGCATGCCAATGAATAATGGTTGTATCGATGCGAACTGGATATGCGAATCGAACAAACAGGGTTACCTAAATTGCGATCCGACGTTTCGCGCGGCCTTGACAAAGGGTTTGCAGGATTCCGACTTTAAGATGGCTCAGGTCGACGTTGCCTTTGACACTTACAGCAAACGGATTGCACGCTATTCGTCATTAGCGCTTAAGACCGATTATGGAAACGTGGCAATGGCGGTGGTAGGCAACAATCTGGCATCCCGCTCCCAGTGCAAACCCGCTGCATGGAAAGCCGCCTGCGCCGGTAAAGCGAATGAAACGGAGCTTCTCAAGTGCATGCTCGATCAGTATGTCATCCACCGCTGCCGAGGTTCCCAGGACGGGGCCGCCGAACGCAGGAGAGTGTCGGAGATAGAAAGAGTCTATAGCGATAAGGAACCGACACCCCTTATAAGTGCGTCGAAAACAGATGTTCATTCCTGCGCAGTCAAGGCGATGGAGTAGGGACTGTTACCTTTCCGCCACAGGTGCCCTCGATGGCCCCTCCGATTGTCGTAGCGCTTGGACATTTTTTCGACGTCAAATGGAACCCGTTGCATTTTGTGGTGCACCTATCTTCTCGATGGGAATCTGCACGCCAGCCGATATGTCGATTGTCCCGCGCCATCTCAAAAATTAGTTTCTAGGCGCACGGACGAGACAAGCCTGCAGTCGAGCGGCACCGCCCCAACTATGGTAGACCTGTTCGGCGCTACCGTTTAGTCCACGCGGATTATCGCTGTCGTATCTTCCTGTACCGTATCTGGGACCAAAGAACACCCACAGCACTGTATTATCGCTGACCTGTCCTGCGTCTCGTTCGGCGTACGTAATGTCCACCTTCTCAGGAAGACCAGCAGCTTTCCGCGCTAACGCAACGGTTCCCTCTCCGATCCGCGGTCCAAAATCACCTACGACGAACGGAGCGGCAACTTTCGTAGATCGGTTTATTGCTACGCCGTAGGAGCCTATCGGTGCATAAGAGCGAACGGAGGGCGGGACAACAGCAGCATTGACGATAAGTGGATCGGCATACCGCTTCTGATCGTGAGTATCCGCGATCGTTGCGTCGAACAGCGTTGCCGGCGAGACGTAGAAGCCGGTCCTGGCGTTGATGACAGGCCGGACACTATCGACCTGGACACCGCCTATAACAGCCCGTCCCTCTCCGAGAATACCGTACCAGTGAATTGCGCCGACCTTTGGATCTGCCCAACCGGCAGCTTCGATCCTCGCGAGATCGGCCATAAATCGACCGGTGCACACTTGGCTGTTTTTTGAAGGCGTGTATCGGCCAGTCGGAAGGTATACGTCGCCGGCATTGCACAAATGGATCAAAGCCCCGGCGCTCCGGTTTTGGCGGTGATAGGCTTTTCCTGACCCGTCAATATTGATGTTCATCTTCGCGAACGCCATCAGGCCCCCGTCGTCCAGTGCCATCGATAGGTTGGCGCCCCCAAGTCTTTCCTTTAGCCTTCCGAGGCAATCGACGGCACAGACGGGAGTTGTAGCGCCGATAGCATAAACCGCAAGCATCAACCGCATAAGCATAGGCATGGCAATCTCTCCCAGCGAGTCCGCACTGGAAGCAGTGCTTCGTCTTCGTCACGAATCCTTTATAGATGGAGTCGGATGTGTCCGCCATCCCTTTCTTTTCGGCTGGAGCGATGCCGAAAACTGACTGGGAACGTGTCGGACGACCACTTGCGGCATGTGTTTACGTATTTGCGTATCCGGGTGCGTTCGAGAATGAGGTGGTTCCGGCGGGCCTCTAAATATAATCGTAGACGTGGTCGAGCGCACATTCCGCGAATCAATCTGGGCAAGCATACGACTTCTGGTCTACGCTGATTCAGGCGACAGACGGTTTTCCAATCGTCGATGGCTCACAGTAAATTCAAGATGCGCGGCAGGAGCACGCTCGTCGGTCGGCGATAAGGAGGGCCAAAGCATGCATAGCGCGCAACCGCCGGAATCTGATGACAGGCCTCAAGGTACCGATCGGCAGCGCAAAGCTGCGATCGTTGTGTTCTGCGGAATTGCGCTTGCGTGCGCGCTTTTCATCGTTCCTCCTGATCGAATGACCGGCCCGGTCGTCCAGGTCATTACAAGCCTTGTATGGCCAGTTATCGTCCTAGTGGTGATCGTTCTTTACCAGCCGCACGTCGAAAAAATTTTGTTAGAGATAGCCGAGCGAATCAAGGGAGGTTCGGGCGTGAAGTTTGGGAGGTTTATGGAGATAGAAAGCCTTCCGGAGCAAGCGCAGAGAATCCCCGCTCCGCAAAAGGAAGAAAATGTAACGGTAGCAAATATCGCCTTACTGCACACGAGCTTTATTTCAGAGAAGGGAACACTGCAGTACGGCGGCGACGGGACAACGTATTACCAGTTCGAAGTTGTTGTAATGGCGCCAGACGCCGTCATGGAGCGGGTGGACCGGGTCATCTACCACCTTGCAGATGCGTGGCCGGAAGCTCTCAGGAAGCGAGAAACTCGCGACCGCGCGTCTAGGTTCAAGATGAAGGACTTGGCTAATGGGACCTCCATCGTCGTGGCCGATGTTTACTTCCGAGGAAACGACCAACCTCTGGAGCTTAACCGCTTCATCGACTTGCGGCCGGACGGTCCACGGATCTGAAATTTGAGTGGCCGACATTCGTTCGTTTGACTGGCAGGACCGATGGCAGTCTCAGCAGCAAGTACCGGTCGTTTAGTCCCTGCCCGCCGGAATGTCGGCTGCGGCCCGCACAGCTGTCGTTCACGGAGTACGCCCTCGAACGACCGTAGAGGGTCGAGCGGAGACCGGGGTTAGCTGAAATAAAAAAATCCCCGGGTTTTTGGCCCCGGGGATGTTGAAAAAAGTGCCGCAGCCAATCAGGCTGCTGGGGCGAAAAGGTCAAACTGCGACGAGACCGGCTTTAACATCGCGGCGTGCTCGGCGTCACTGATGCTGTCAGCGATCAGGTGAAGATCCAACTCCTCAGGTGCCAGATTTAGACGTTGCGCGAGCCTGCTGAAGTACTGCCCGCGCTTTGCCATCTCCTGATATCGCTGGGCCATGCCGACAGGCAGTCTCACAATCCCCTCGTTCAGCCAGAAACGCGCTGATTCCATTGCATCGTGATGCTGCGTTCTCAGCATGAACGCAGTGTCGTACGTGCAGGTCACAAACTCACAAGCGGCTTCCGCATCCACCTCGAACTGCGAGGCTTCCCGGAAGTACACCGTCTGCTCGCCTGCTGACGTACGCGCGTACCACCCTGCACGCTCGGGATGCCGGTAGCGATTCCACTGCTCCGCGTTGAAATCACGGAGGCCCACAGTTGGCGCCTCGCGGTCATACTGATCCACCGGATACCAGCCATGTAGCACGATGTCCGCCTTGGGCCTGGGCTCAACGTCAGGAACCGCATATCTGCGGCCGAGCAGGTTCACGTCATGCCACACAGCAAGCGCGGGAAACGCATGGGGCGCGTAGTGGTGCATCGACAGGAAGAAATCGATCGCCACAAGCTGCTGCGGCGTGACGAATTCAAACTGCGGATCGCACAGCGTCCGGTTGTGTTCGGTGTCGGCAATGAGCCCCGACGCCAACTCGCCCGAATGTCGCTCTGCGCGGTCCCGCTCGTCAGCGTCGATCGACAGGAGCATACGCAGCATGCGGATGCGCTCCCAGTACCCATAGGTATCCGCCTGAATCCGCGTGTACCCCACATCACTTAGCGTCCTGCCCACAAGTTCACGACGGGACAGGTCCCACTGGATCGCAAGCAGGTAGTTACGGAATTCATTCAGCGCCTTCAGGTGCGCATGCTCCGGCTCCTGAACCATGAACTCCATAGACTTGTCACGAGCGCCTGTAACGCCGCAGAAAGCGCATCCGAACCTGGAACCGCACGCAGCACGCGCACCGCTCTCGCCTGCTATCACACCGCAGACACCGCCATTGCCAGCGCGATAGATATCCGAAAGCCTGGTGATCGTCGCCGGCAAAAGCGGGCTCTGAAACGCGAGCGAACGATCCGCCATACAGCCGAGCATCGTCCATACATCGTCCGAACTCCAGTCACGCAGCGGAGAGAGCGACAACGATCCGGAGGCCTGCCGTGTTGCCACGTCCGCCTGTTCGTTCCGTTCAGTCATGGCGATCCGGCGCACTGCCGACTCATCGAGTCTCGTGCCGACAACGCTGATGACTTCCTTCACGCGCGACGATGACGCCTCCTTTTCAAGGCGAGCGCGAAGCCTGCCCTGTGGCTGCAACTTCCAGCTATCCGCGCAAGCCCGCATGCGCTTGCCGTCACGCACGCCGTTCTCAGGCGTTCGGACCAGCGTGCCCCGGCCGATCGTTGAAACAACGAACTGCGAGGCCAGCGACGGCTGCGTCACGTGTATCCCGACCGGCAGATCACTGTCCTCCACGAACAGCGCGACCTCGTCGAGCATCGCATGCAAAAAATTCACTGTACTTGGGTTTTCAATCGTCGTATCCGAGGAGGTTATGTAATGCCTCGCGCCGGGCGCTGCCTGCTTCGCGCGCCTGACTGCCTCAAGCATAAGTACCATTGCACACGTACTGTCCTTGCCGCCGCTTACTCCCGCGGCCAGCACATAGCCCTGCTCGATGTACGACTGCATCGTTGCGATGGCAGTCTCCATCAGGGCATGAATATCACGGTTCATCTGTTCGCTCCGAATATGAATGGGAGCGCCCCTTTCGGGATGGCTCCCGAAAGGGTTAAAATGTCATGAGTTCACTACAAGGTCAGGCAGCGACTTGCCGCCTGAGCGTCTTCCAGCGACTGGTCGGACGCAGCAAAAAGATCCGGCTGTCGAGTCGCCCGATCGAGGCGAGGCAAGGCGTTGGAGAAACGGCTCGGCCCGCTGCCGTCGAAACTATCTGCGCCGGCGGCCGCACAGATGTGAATGCGGCGAGCCGAGTTGACGCGACCGACATGCAGATGGCAATTCCGTCGACGCGCAAGGAGGCCCCACGCTTCGGCAGTCGATTCCTTCCACTCCGTTGATCCACCGATAAAAATCCCAACGACGGGAGAAAGGTAGGGCGCGACGTCTTCCAGTTGCATCCCGTTCTGCACGGCAATGAGCAGTTGCGATGGCATGCCTCGCAGACGCTCCATCCAGTGCAGCGAAAAGTCGAGCGACGCGAGACCGCCCTGGACGATGTCCGGAAGGACGATCCAGTCAGCGCGCTCACCGAGCTTGTCGACGACTGCCAGAAAGGCAGACTCGTCAAACGGCTCACCGCGCTGGTAAGCGGTCCACGCGCCGTTGTCGATTGCGTAGCGCATGCCTTCGGCACGGTGCTCGCCTTTCGCCGAGACGAGAAGACGCCAGTCCGCACGCGCAAGCGCATCGAGGTTGCGCCGCGTGCCAGTCCGGCTCGCATAGCCCACCATCGGCGGGCGGTGCATAATCAGACGCTCTTCAATTTCGCGATCGTCGTCGGCGCTGCCATCAACGCAGTAATAGTCGGCGTACGCGATTACAGCTTGCGCCCAACCCTGCTTCTCGCCACTCGCGTACGGCGCAAGCCAGCGAGGCAACCCTGCCGCCGCGGACGGTGTTTCGGCATGAACCATGAAAACTCCACAATTGAATGCGGAGCGACCCCGGCGGGATCGCTTCCCGCGAGGTCATAAAGAGAGGTCGAAGCGGTGTAGCCGTTAGCGGGCGCGGTAAGGCTCCCCCTGCGACGTCACGGCCTTCCAGTCATCGAGATACGCTTTCGCAATCTCAGGATGGTTAGAAAGCACCAGCACGTTTTCAGAATTTACGCGTGCGGCCGCCTGGCTGTAGTTGTACGAACCAGTCTCGACCGTTGCGTTGTCAACCACTACAAATTTTGAGTGCTGGATGGCGTAGGCACGTACAACCACGACAGGCACGCCGGCATACGCAAGCGCTCCCATCGCGGCCGCAGCTTTTCCACTGCGATCTTCATCCACATTGCTGTGGTAATCGACAGTGACAGCGACATCAACACCGCGCCGCTTTGCATCCAGCAGGCCTCTCACGACCGCCGGCGCAGTGAATGAGTAGGCCATCACCCGGATCGACTGCCGCGCGCTGCGGATGGTTTGCAGCACAAGCTGCTCGGCGCCACCGTCCGGCGAAAACGCGACCTGCACATCGTTGGTCGCCCCATGCGTAGGGTCCGCCCAGAGCAACGAAGCCCCTGTAATGAGGGCGCCCGCCACCGTCGCAATGACAATCTGTTTCATCATGAAATCTCCTTCGTTTACTGGAAAAAGCCCCGGTCCCACAAAGGGAAGCCGGGGCTGCACAAGGTCTGCTCAGGAGCAGGTCTTGGGATGACTGACCGGGTATGTGATAACCCGACCATCCGGACATATCCGAAAGTCGCCCGGTTCGCCTCGCGGCGCGTGAACGACAATCACCGGGCGTGCAGTTGTGGTGGACGCCTGAGGTTGCGCCGTACAGGCACACAACGACGAAGCGCCGGCCGCAAGTAGCACCATCAAAAAAGTTTCCATCTGTTTTCCCAAAAGTTGTGCGCACCGCTTACGCGGCGCGGCGATCAGCAGGCTCGCTCGTGTGGACCGTTACCCACTTTTCGTCCACCAGAACGTCGCGCATGAGCGTGCCGTTCAGGAGGTAGGTATGGGTATTGCCCGATCTGGGCGAGCAGCGACGAACCGACAGCGTTACCGCTTCGGTACGGGCATAAAGGTTTCGAGCAGTGGACATTGCGTTCCTCGATAAAAAAGACGAGGGAACGCCCCTATGGGGATGGTTCCCACAGGGTTAAAAAGAAAAAACGCTCAGGCGGCGAGCGCCTGAACATCGATGACAGCATCGGCTTCCGCCACGAGGTCAGGCGTTTGCGAGATGAAAAACTCCCGCTCATACCCGCCCTGTTTCAGCACTTCCCGCTTCATCCGCATGAACTGCAGCTTGCGCTGCGGATCGAGCGGACCATCGGACTCGTCACTGAACAGCGTCTGATAAGGCTGACCGGTGTTCTGGGCCTGATACAGCGCAATGCCTCGCGTGAGACATTCGTTGATCCAGACCTTCTGACCACCGGACATGACCGACACCGACTTCGTGCTATCAACTTCAGCGTCATGCACGAGGATTTCGAAGCCCTCACGCAGTTCGCCACTTGCAAGCGCGCGCTGGGTGCGGATCTCAACCGTGAAGCGCATGCCGTAACAGGCGAGCAGCAGCCTGTTGACGGTATCGGTCAGCGCGGGCCCCGCATCGTCGATCGTCAACGCAATGACGCCGTCGTTGCCGAGCCCTTTTGCCAGCAGCTTCCACTGCGCAATCTCATCGGAGAGCCGGTCGGCGCGCCGTTGAGTAGCAGAGAAGCCTTCCAGTTCATTCGCGAGCGCGCCTGCTTCCGCCTGCAGCACCGTCTGAGCGCGGATCGCACCTTCGATCCTGCCTTCGAGCGCCGCGATGGCTTCTCGCGTTGACGCCAGCTTCTGGTTGGTCTCCGCAATTGCGGCCGTCACATCGACGGCTGCAAGCTGCTTCGACTCCTGCTGGATTCGTGTCATCTCTGCCGTCATACGGGCCTTTTCGGACTCGTACCGTGCAGAGCGCGCCGACGCTTCGTCTGCAACCTGCCCCAGTTCCGCGTTAGCGGTCTCCAGGCCGGTCACAGCCGCATCCAGAAGTGGCTTGCAGGCGGCAAGTTCAGTCGCCGCCTGCAGGTCTCGCCGGACGTTAGCCAGGGTTTGACTGAGCGTCTTCAGCTCACCGCGCTTCGCCGCAAGCTCCGCAACAACCGGAGCGAGCGTATCAGCCTGTGCCTTCTTCTCGCGATACTGCGCGCGAAGCTGGGCCACCGACACGCGCTGCTCTTCCGCCTGCGACTTTGCCTGCAACGCCTGGCTCAACAACGGACACGTGGCATGCATTGCATGCCCCACACATGGCACCTGATCGACAACCGCAGCCTGCTTCGTCAACGTCTCGAAGTGGGCGGCTTTTGTCTGACCCTCGGTCATGAGACCGGAAATCGCTGTCTCAAGCGTCGCATGACTGACCTGCTTCGCCTCAAGGTCCGCGATCAAACGCTGCAGAGGCTCAAGCTTCGCCTCTTCACGACCGATGAGCAGCTGGGCGTCATCACGCTTCGCTGCCGCGCCAACAATTGCTTCCTTGCGGGCAAGCGTCGCCTGATGCGTCGTCACCGCCTGCTTCAGGGCATTGATGCGCTGCTGCGTCCGGGCGACTGCTGCCCGCTCATCACCATCGAGCGCCTGCACGGCTTTGACAAGCTCGTGCGCGCGCACCGACAGTTCGCGCAGTCTCGCTTCGGCAGTGGCCGACTCGCCTGCTTTCGCCGCCAGCGTCGCCCGCTCCTGAGTCAGCTTTGCGACCTCCTCAAGCTTCAGATCGCGCTCTGCACGCGTGTTGCGCAGCAGTTCGCCCTGTGCCTGCACTGAACGCTCAACGTCCGCCTTGCGCTGCCGCTTTCCGGAGAACGCGGACAGGTCAGACTGGATTTCGTCGAGTGCCCGGCCAAGCAGCTTGGCCACATCACCGGCTTTCGCCGACAGCGCCTTGAGGTGCTCGATGCCGAGCATCTCTGCGAGCAGCGTCTTGATTTCACCCGCGCCATACGATGCGAGCGGCCGCCGGTTCTGCGCGGAAAAGACACTGGTGAAAAAGGTCTGAAGGGAGCCATTGATAGCTTCGACACAGCGGTTATACGTCGCCGCCTTGCCGTCCGACACGGTTCCATCGGGCAACGTGACGGGATGCCACGCGCCATCCGAGCCGTGCCACGCAAGGTAGTACTCCGCCTTGCCTGTCTTGCCGGGCTTCCTGAAAGAAAACGTCGAGCGGTAACGGATACCGTCGTGCTCCCATTCAAGCTCCTTCAGCGCGCTGGTCCCACAGATGTGATCCCAGTACGAAAAGGCGTCAACCGACAGCGACGACGCGTGCGACGGCATGATCGGGTATGGATGCAGATTGTCCATGATCGTCGTTTTGCCCGCCCCGTTGGGGCCGACAAGCGCAATCAGACCTTCCGGCAACGACTCCAGATCGAGCGCGATGCTCTCCCGTTTCATGCCGTCCCGAACGCCGTAGAAGCCTTCGAGGGTCAGTTTCAGAGGACGCATGACGCCTCCCCCATCCCTTCCGACATTGCAACCATCTGGGAATAGAACGCGACGTCGGCATCGTCGGGGAACGGCTCCTTCATCGGATCGGCTCTCTCCACTGCAACGACAGGCGCGTGAAGCGTGCCGGCGATCGCGGCCTCAACCTTCTCGCATGCACGGCTGAACTCGCGGCGGGCCGACGTCAGAAGCTCGTCCCATCCGGCATAGCCGGTCAGGGTGCGAATTTCCATCGACGACCACTGCGCCGCCTTGCCCGTGTGATACGCCCACAAAAGATGCTGCATTTCAACGGCAGGGGTAACGACGACCTGACTTGCGCCGGGCGTAGTCGCGCGAAGAACGAGCATCGGACCGGACTGGGCCAGAACAGCGCCGCGATCCTTGCCAAACGGCTGATGAAGAATTGCCGCCGTAAAACCGGCGTGGTCAACGAGTGACTTCTGTATGTCGCGCACGTCCTGATCGTCCATGGCGAACACGCGAACCCACTCCGAACCAGCAGGATAAAGACCAAACATGATTGCACTCCGCAAATGAATGGACGGAGTGCGCCCGGTAGGGATCGCTCCCCGCCAGGGTGAAAGAAATGAACTGCGTAAGAAAGGTGAAGCAACAACGACATCGATGCGTCGCAAGACGCGGTGAAACCTCGTTTCGATAGCCCGGTCGGAGCTATCGGAACAGGGCTACTGTTCCACTGGCGGGAGAGCCGTACCGGCCTCTCCCGCGTTCGGGCAGCAAACTACGCTGCTGCAAACAGGTCATCGTCTAGCCACGACGCCTGTACGGTAGCCACAACCTCGACCGTCGTGTCAGGCAGGCGCACACCATCAGCTTCATGCACCGGCGAGGGTTCGTCGCCCCCGTCTGCATCCGATGTCGCGACCGAAGCCGGCGACACCTCCGCTGCTACGTTATCGGACTCGTCTGCTGTCAGGCTCGCAAGCACCGCGGCAGCGATCGCCTCCGGATAGCCCGACTCCAGCAACCGGAAACGCTCGACGACTGGCGCCGCGTCCACGTTCGCATGTTCGGCCCACCGCTCGATCTTCCGATCAACCGTTGGTTCGACACTGATCCCCTGCGAACGCGAGCGCGTCACAGGCAGGATGCGAGCCTCGAGCTTCAGTCCGGCAGCGCCCGCGAAGAGAGCTTCGATAGCTTCCCGATCGACCGATTGCCGATGCTCTTCGTCTATCTGCCAACGAACACGGACGAACTTGTCGCCCGCGTCGGAGGCAATGGCCGCGAGTCGCTCCATGTCTGGAGGGCCGTCGAAGTCAACACAGACCGTCTGGCGCGCCGGCGTCGGAACAAGCAACGCTCTCGCGCTGCCCGCCTCGACGTCCCACGCCAGATAGCCCTTGTCGCCTTCCTCGCCGTAGTGGAAACGTCCAGGCGACCCCGCGTAAGCCACCACCCGGCCGCCCCGCTCCCACTGCTGCGACTTGTGGATATGGCCGAGCATAAACGCATCGCATTCGGCCTCGAACAACGCACCAAGGGAGAACTCGTGATCAAAGCCCGCCATCGTGACGCCATGCTCGGTCGTGCAACCGTTGACCGTGCCGTGCGACACGCCAACCGTACGGATGCCCGCCGCGCGAAGCTGCGCGTTGATCCGCCCAGCGGCTGCGAGATAGTCACCCAGCACTGCTTCGAGCCCGGTCGCTGCATGCTTCGCACCGACCGCGGCCGCCAGTTGCCCCTTGTTGATCGAGGGCAGACAGGTGAAAACCACGTCGGCGCCAAGAGTCAGGACGCTGCGTAGCTCTTCTTCGTTGAACACGGGCCCGGCCGAACCGAAGAACTTCCCTTCGAGAAGGCTGACCTGCTGCACGCGCTCGGCGATGAATACCGGATGGTTCGTGCCCATCAATGCAAAGTTGCGAAGCGTTCCCGGTGGCTCGTGCGAGAACGTGCCTTGCAGCATCAGGACCGGCATCGACAGGCTCAAATGGTTGATGTTCCACGCCAGCCGGTTCAGGGCGGGCGCATGCGCATCGAGTCGATGATCAGTCGAGTCGCCCGAAATGACAGCGACATCCATGCACCGGTTCATTGCGTCCTGCACCGCGAAGGAAAAGCACCGGTCCGCCTCATCGAGGTTTTCCGGCGAGTAATGCAGGTCAGATATGTGTGCGATTTTCACGTCGCCTCCTGAACAAGAAAAAGGCCGCCCGCAGGCAGCCTCAATGGATAGCGCGCCACGCGGCGCGGTAAAAAAATAATCAGCGGGACAGTGTGTCTCGCACCTTCATCAGCGTGACGCCGAGCAGGTTCGCGCCACGCCAGTTCGCCTTATCGAGAATGAGCGGATCACGCTCGCCAAGGCCGACGCCCCAGATGCGGTCGTAAGGACTGGCTTCGACAAGTTCGGTCGGCGCGGTGGCGAGAAGCAACGACCGCAACCCCGGATTCTGGGCAAACTTCTCCCGGCATCCGACGTAGACGATCGCCTCGCGCTTTGTCTCCCAGGTGGCGAGATCAAAGCCTTTCACGCCTCGCCCGATCGCCTTCTGATCTTTCGGATGGCGCGCGTCGAGAATCGCAGCAGCCGACTGCTCGTCGCCGAACAGCTTGGCCTTCGAAAACATCATGAACTGCTCTACCGAGGTGAAGTCCACGCCGTGATAGCTGAACCGGCACGCATGCCAGTTGCTCAGCGCGTCGTCAGCGCCGAAAAACAGGGTGAAGTTTGCGACCTTGCGCATCATCGATTCTCCCTAGAAAACGGTGATACAGCCGTCGCCCTCGCCCCAGCTGATCTGCAGCTTCGCAGGTTGCGGTTCGATAAACGACGTGCTCATACACTGCTGACATTGGACAACGATCCGCTGCGTACGATCCGCAGTGAAGACCTTGAAAAGCTCGCCACCACAACCACCGCAACGCATCTGCTGGAGACCCGTCAGGGCGCTCAGATCGTTCGACATAGGATTGATACTCCATCAGGACAAGGGAAATGATCCGCCGCTTATAGCGCGTGACTTGCGGCGGAAGAATTCGATGCGCTGGAATGCGCGGTCGAAAACGCTTTAGCAAGTCGGCTTGCTGAAGGGCTCTCGTCTGCGCGAGGAGGAAAGAAAGGAGCGACCAGCCCCATCGGGGCCGGTCAAGGGTTAGACGTAAGTGACTGCCTGCCTGATCTCATCATCGAGCGCAGCGCGATCATCGAGCGCCGCCGCGAGGCGGGCGTTCATCTGATCGACGTCTGCAGGGCGTTCCGCCCACCCACGCCCATACCGGACGTGCGCGAATCGGCGGAAATCCGGCTGACGATCCGGGTGGCTTAGACCCAACCGGTTAAGCAGATCAGACATGCGGTTACGCTTGTCCTCGAGGGTTTCCGTCGGCTCCGGCTGGCCATTGCCGGACGGGTCCGGTTCGCCATCATCGACAGGCTCCCCATGCATCTGCACAACCGACTGCGACAGCAACTCGACGTTGCCGCCCGCTTCGATCATGGCGACCGCACGATTCGCAGCATCAAGCGCCGGTTGCTGTTCGTCGCCCGCATCAAGCAACGCTCCAAGATCGATGTCGGCATCCAGCACGGTCAGCATCTGCTTCTGACGCACCGGCTGCCCGTTGTCGTCGATCCGCGTGATGTCGAACTCCTTCTTCGACAGCCAGAATCGCGTACCGGTCAGTCTGCCTCGCGCGAGCGAAACCGTCTGCATGGCGGAATACGCTTTCTGCAGGACGTAAATCGAATTCGTTGGAAGTTCGATCAGCCCCAGACCCTTCACGTCGGGAATCGCGAACACGAAGTTCGCCGTGAGATTGCATTTGCGGTCCTGATACTGCGGGCACACGTGCGGATCGCAGATACCATCGGGAATGTCGTCATCCTGCCGCTGGATGACGAGGCGGCCGCCAAACGAGCGTCGCACGCGTTTCGCACGCTCATCGCGTTCGACCGGCGCATACGTCTTGCAATAGCGCTTGCCGTCGCGCCCGTACTCCGAAAAGTACTGGCGGCCCGTGGTCGTGTAAGCGGCCATCTGGTTTGGCACATTGCGTAGCCAGTCGTCGAAGGCAAACATCACCGGGAAGCGATGCAGCTTCAGGCCATCACCGCGATCCTCACCGTAGAGCTTGAGGATCTCGTCGGCCGTGTCGGGGTTAGAGAAGTCCGACCGTCTGCAGGTGAAATGCGCGACGTTTCTGGGAATCAGTGCATTGCGCAGATTCAGTTTCGTCTCGATCACCTTTCCGATCGTCTCATACGAGTCGCCGGCGGCCACCATCTCGTTGTACATCCTGAGCGCAGCAGGATTGCCTTGGGCGTTGCGCGTGAGCACCTTGATACCGGGCCGAATCTTGCCAATGATCGGCGGGCGGATTGCGCGCTCTTCGACCAGACTGCGAGGCGCGTTGTCGAACATCTGGACGACTGCATTCATGAGGGTTTCCTTGCGAGAAAAAAGATGGCGTTTGTGCGTAGCGTGCTCGCCTGAGAGTCAATCTCCCGGGCTGCTGCGCTACCGCGGCGTTCGCTGACATGGTGAATAAAGACGGAGCGCTGGGCGTCGCTGTACATCGCGACCTGTGCGATCTCGCAGCGGCTGCGCCAGGCGTCGGACGACGTGTCTGATACGGCACGCTCGTTTTCGATCTGGTGCTTGATAGCCTCGGCAATGCGCTGGTCGAGGCGGTCGGGCAACAACATAAACACCTCCAGTAGAGAAAGGCCCATCCGGTACGGATAGACGAAAAAAAAGCCCGCTCCGGTCAGGGAGCGAGCTTGGTGAAATCGGGGATAGAGGTGACCTACGCGCCACGTCCCTTCTGGGGACGTGGCGTGCAGGGAGCGGCTCCGGCAAACCGGAGCGCTCGGTCAGAGGACGTAAAGTCGTCCTCGCGCAGCATGGTCACGCTGCGCAACAGCCCTTTTCGGAAAATACATTCCGCCGCAGGAGTCACGGATCAGCCAACTTCGATCGTTCTACCCAGATCAGGCTCTGGAGAGAGAACACCCGAAAACCTGGGCTCGAACGATGTACCGGCGCAAATGAATGCAGGCCAGGTACGAGTATCACAGCTGAAATAGGGGAATCTGTAGCGGGCAGATTCAGCACAAGAAGAATTTCCACACCGGTAGCTATCCGGTCGGAGCATGCTCAAAGGGCACGACTTGGAGAAAGAAGATGGACTCCGGGCTTGGAGTCGAGATCGATGCGTCAGAGACGCGGGGAATGGATTGAAGTATCCGGGCAAATGGTATGTGTGGGCATCTGAAAGCTCGCGAAATTGATATAGCTTTCGCCCGCTTGACTGAGCGGTGTTCAGTGAGAATTTATGTGAGAGAGAACACATACACCGAGAACACGTTATGTCTGGCTTCGATACGGAACAGCCCGAGGCGGCTGACCCACAACGGCTGATTTCCCCTTCCACCGCGACCGAACCGGTTCAGGGCGGACTGCGTCCGATCAAGCGCCTTACCAGCGATGACCGCCTTGCGCGCATCCATCCCGAGACGCTGGCGAAAACCGAGTTGTTCTATTATTCGGATTTTGCCCGCACTTTCGTCCGCTCAGACTACAACTTCTGCGCGGCGAAAATGACGGTTGCGCGGGGCGGCAAGCTCCTCGCGTTGGAAGCGGAATTCCATACGGCAGAAGCGTTTCTGCGCAAGGCGCTCACCTGGGCGAACCGCCTGCACGGTCGCAGCGCTCCTTTCTCGCCGGAGCGTGTGACGCTGGAAATCAAGCACCCGATGTCGGGACGCCTTGTGCGTCTGCTCACGATCTACGACCAGCTTTTCCGTAAGACCATGGAAGCTCTCGTTGCCCGCTCGGTCATGGCTCACGACCGGCAGGCGGCGCTGGATGCTGCTGCGGCGCGCATCAAGCAGATTCCTCAAGTGTGCATGCCCGACAACGACCGGTACGCCCCCGAAGGCGTCCTGCTTCCCGACTCCAACGACACCCACTGAACCGCGCTGGCTTTGAGCCCCCAGATCAGCGTTGCCCTTGACATTGCGCGACCTCGGGCAGGCTGGATTCCAGACAAACGACAAAAGGCATCTTCATGGACATTCGCGAGATCCAGCGACTGCACGCGCAGTTCGCCCCGGATTCGATGGTCATCGACCTTCCCCGCCAGATCGCTGCATTACCGGGACCCGGCGACGTTTCCGAAGCCGACCCGTCGCGAGCTATGCATGCACGCCTTGCAGGCGTTGGGCCACGCGCGCGGCAAGCCGCGATCGCGCTCGCCGTTGCGGCGATGGTCGCCATGGCTGGCATCGGCGCAGCATCGCTTTACACCAACATGAGCGCGCACCGCCCCGCTGCCGCGGCGACCCCGGCCGTAGCCAGCACAAGGGGCGACGCAGTCATACCAGGGGCAGGAAACCCGGAAGTCCCAGCCTACAGGGAGGTTGACGCGACGCCGGCTCGTCCGGTGAATGCTGCACCCACACTCAGCGCAAGCGACTTCGCCTCTGCGAGGTCGCTTGGTCTCACCGCCGACCAGTTCCGCGACTCCCTGAAGGCACCAGCGCGTGCCGCACAAGCCGCGGCGCCCGCCACTGCCCCCGCACTGACGAGCGAGGTCCAGCGCGCAGCCGCTTCGCCGATCCATCGCGCTGGACCGAGCCGCGAAGCGGTGGCTTCGACTCCACAATCTGCGCTGCCGGTGCAGGTTGCGCCAGCCCAGCCTCCTGTCGCTTCGAAGCCCGCCGCGATGGCGCAGCCTGCGCAGGCATCGGCGACAACGACACGGGCGTCCGCTCCGGCAGATCAGACGGCAACGGCGACTCAGCCTGCACAGCAGGCGCCGACCGCAGCCGCCGCTACGCAGCAACCTGCCAAAGCCGTCAGACCGGCGCACGCCACGCACCACCATAATTCGCGTCCAGGCACTGAGAGCGCGGAATCCAATCCAGACGTCAGACCGCCGGCCGACAGCCGCACAGGGTCTGCCGAAGTGAAGATGTTCTAGGAGGGTCACGACATGAAAAACGAACTTTCGATCACCCTGGTTTCCGCCGGCTGCACGATCAGCGGCGACATGATCATCGATCACGGCGTCAGCTATTTCGGCCTGCTCGACGGTAGCATTATTTCAACGCAAGGCCTGCTGCACGTTGGCGACGGCGGTCTCGTCAAGGGCAACGTTCAGGGCGACCACGTGCGCATCGACGGTCGCGTCGACGGTAACGTCCACGCGCGGGGCACACTTGAGATCAATGGCCACGTTTCCGGCGACATCATGTACTGCGGCACGATCCGTCTCGGACCGCGCGCGGCGCTCAACGGCACACTCAAGCGCGTTGCGCGCATGCTGACAGTCGAGCCCGAGAATTCCCAACCCGACGATCGCTCGGTTGAGCCTACGCCCGCGCAGGCCGCCTACGAGCGGGCGGATTCGAACGTCACTGAGCTATCGCGAGCAAAGGCATAGCTCGCGGGTTTGGGGTCGGCCCGCAGGCGGCGATCATTGACCGTCCGGAAGTCATCCACCTCCACGCGCAACTTAAACAGAATGAAAAAGACCATCGCCTTACTGCTAACCGCTTTTGCGACCAGTGCTTTTGCTCAAGGAATATCCGAATCGATCCCGAAGAACGCCCCAGCAACTGGTCAAGGCACGCAATCTCTCACCCTGAAAGATGGCGGGCACTATGTCCCAGTGCAGGTCTTTTATCAGGTGACCCTCTCCAGGGACGGCCACATCCTGAAGTCGCTCGTGATCCTGACTGACGACCGGCAACAGGGCACGACGGTAACTGAGGAAGAGCTTCCCTACCTCAGCGCCTGCGACGCTGCTAGCTGCTCAGTCGGCGAGTTGCATTCCGGCTTCATGTTGTCTGTTACACCGGCCGTTGCAGCTGACGGGTCTATTTTCACGACCTACAAAACGGTCATTTCGGAAGCGCGCCCCGCCGGGACCATCGACACCTCCAGCGGCGCCTTCTCCCTGTCGCAGGGTCAGGCCTTGACCATCCCGCTCAATGGGCTGTTGCTGACAATCAAGGCTCGCGTCGTCTGAACATTTTTTTGTTCTGCCGCCAGGACATCGCCGCAAGGTCCAAACGCTCGCTAGAGAGGTGACTAAATGAAACTAAACGATGCAATCAGGTGGACCGCTATAGCCGTTTCGATCGCCATGCCCTTCACGGTGATTAACATGGTCGAAGCCTATCTGCAAAACGGCTCCGCTCTGGCACGAGTGTCCATGATTGAAGTAGAGATGGTGAGACTGTCACAGCTTAGCGGTGACGTCCGGAGCCTTCCCGCCGCGGAGGGCTCTCTGCTGTTGACAAGACACGGCCTGACTTCGGCCGAAGCGCTCCAGGAGGAGATTGACCGCGCGCGTGCCACCTTTGCTCAGATTCGATCAGAAGTTGAAAGCTCCGAGCGTCGTGTCGTGCGCAATACGACCATCAGTATGTTCTGTGTTGCGATCAGCAGCTGGTTCGCGATAACGCTCGCCAACGTTCTGCCTCGCAGACGCGCGGCCGGAACAAGCGCTCCGTTGTGACGATTCCTTTAGAACTGGAGGTGATCTACAGCACCTGTGACTGGGCATCGGCAGCCCAGGAAGCGGCCTTCGATGGCGTCTGCTTTTGCATGCTAGATGACGGCCGCTTTATCAACCGGCAGGCAATGCCAGACGGCACGCCGCACCTGAGCCGATTTGCGCTCTCCGCCGATTTTTTTGAGCAACACATCGCTGCACTGATTCCTGCTTCGCATGCCTCACCGGCCTGACGGGCAACAACTGAAACGAACAACGGAGGACAGCATGAAATTCGCGATCAAGACGCTTTTCGCGAGCGCATTGGCTACAAGCCTTATCGCCGGTGCCCACGCCGCACCGTGGGCGCAGACGCTGGAGGTCACCTGGTACAAGGATGGGAAGGTGATCGATAGCGGCCGACACGTTATCGCCGACGCGAGCGGGGTCTCTACCTACCTTCACCGCAGCGGACAGGAGGTAGGCTATGCGACGTGCACGGTGACGCCGCAGCAGACGAAGCTGACTGCATCGAGCGTTTTTGTCGGCCGTTCCCTGCTTATCAAGCCGGTGGCGATTGACCTCGACAACGTGAGGCTTTCTGTTTCGGCGATCGACACAGTGCTCGACGGAAAGCACAAGGCCGGCACCGCCTCGTGTACTTCCGAAGTTGTCGATGTTCATGGCTACAGTGCCAATGACCTTGCGGTACAGTTCACCGGCGCCCAGACCGTCGAAGTGCCGATGAACGATCCACACTACCGCCTCGTGCTCAGCCTGCATCCCGAGACGATGTAATCAGCCTCGCCAGGACGTAAAAAGGGAGCCCGAGCGGCTCCCTTTTTTTCGGCTGTCTTCCATCATGGATTCGACCCGCCTCGCGCGGACCTTTTTCTTTTGAACTCGGCGCGCCGCACGGCGGCCGCTGCGGACCTACTTGCTGAAGTCAGCCGAGTCAATCCAGCCGTCACTTGCCAGAACGAGGGTCCGCGTTCCTTTGGCATGCTCCGCCAGTCGCGAGTTGAGCCGATAAGCTTTCTGGACGGCGTCGTCTTTCGCCCATGCCGGCACGTCGACCGGACTGAACGTGAACGACACCTCGGAAATGGTGTGCCCAAGCGCACTACTGGGTTCGGAGAAGCGCGCCACCTCGTCGACCTTGTAGTGACCAGCGCACATCGTCAGTTCGTCCGCGCTAACCAGCGCTTTTTTCCCGGCGTCAGTCAGCGAGTACGTTTTCGTTGGTGCTGTGAACTTGCCGCCTAGCCAGCCCTGCTTCTCCATGGTTCCATCGGCGACGGTCAGCAACCCCGCGTGTGCCAGCACGTCCAGCTGACTTGTAGCATTCGCGTTGGCCTGATCCACGCCTGCCTGAAGGCCCGCGATCGTGGACTTCGGCTGCAGCGCCACCACGAGCGGATACTGCCGGTTCTCGGCCCCCATCACGAACGGCTGAACCGGGATGCACTCCCTCGCGAAATGAGCATTAACTGCCTTTTCGAAATTGCCGTTGTTGGCGTCTTTCGGGGAGCCGCACGCTGCGAGCAGAACGGCGACTGACAGGGCAGCGGGAGTAGCGAGCTTTTTGATCATTGTGCTGTTTCTCTTTCTTCGGAAAACGGTGGCGTGGCCACGGTGGAATTACGGCCTGCTAGCGCGCGGAACGCTTGTCCGCGTTCAGGCAGCTTGCGCGGGCCGCTCGATTTGGGCCTCAGCGACGAATCGCGAGGCAAAGTTTTTTGAGGTACCGGAAACCATGAGCGTCTCTCGAGCGCGGGTCATCGCGACGTAGAACAGTCGCCGCTCTTCGGGCTCCGTTGATTTCGGGTCGGGGACGATGGTGTCCTCGGATCGCGCGATCCAGACGTGGTCCCACTCAAGTCCCTTGGAACTGTGCATTGTCGTGAGCACAAGAGCGTCAGGTGCGGGCTCGTTGTTGTCCTGCCGCAAGAACAGCAGCCGCTCGGCGAAGGTGCCGCTCAGACGCGAGAGCACGTCATAGGTCGCCTGAATGGTGCGGACGCCGTTTTCCTTTTTCGTGTACTTGAGCATCCACTCGTTCACACCTGAAAGCACCAGCGAATAGAACTTCCGGTCGCACAGCCCGCGCCACTCGGCGAGCCGCTTCATGAATTCGCGGTAGTTCGTCGCTACGTCTTCCAGCATGCCGAGTTCAACGAGCTCCGCCCGCGGCTTCTGAACGAGTTCCGCGCCCATGCTCGCGTGCAGCGCTCGGAGATGGTCCGCATGCAGGCCCGAATGCGCCAGCACGGAATCAAGCCCCGTCGCCTTCACGCCTTCAATGATCTCCAGAAGATTGCACAGCAAAGCGCCCTCGGGGCGATTGAGGACCGATGCGCCCGACGCGCGGTGATACTTGACGCCGTAGGAGCGACAGACTGCCTCCAGCGGATCGAGGATGCGGTTGGTGCGAGCGAGGACCGCGCAGGTCTTCCCAGTTCGTAGCAGTGGCGCCAGCGCCTCGATGGCAGCTTCCGCTTCGAGATACTCGTCGGCGTGGCGGGACGCTTCAACGCGGCCGCCCGCGCCCTTCTCCGCCCGGAGCACTTTCGGGATGCGATCCGGATTGTTGCGGATTACCCGGTCGGCCGCCGCGAGGATCTCAGCGCGGCATCGATAGTTGCTGCCGAGCACGACCGGCTTTGCCTCGAATTCCTTGATGAAGGCTTCCATACCGCGGTAGCCGAGCGCCTCGCGGAAAGCGTAGATGCTCTGATCGTCGTCACCCACGACTGTCACGACCGAGCCTGCCTTCGCGTGAAGCTCGATCCAGCGGTATTGCAGCGGGTCCGTGTCCTGAAACTCGTCGACAAGCAAGTAGGTGAAGGGGTACGGCAGGATGGTGCCGTTCTGCATGCCCTCAACCGCAAGCCGCAGCATGTCCTGGAAATCGATCTTGCCGTTGCGCGCCAGCGCTTCCTGATAGGCGCTATACAACTGGCCGTCGGCGCTGTTGACGTCGCACCGGCCGAAATTCGTCTTGATCTTCTCGATCGTCGGGATGACGTCCTCGGCCTTTCCTTCAAGCCCAAGGTCCTGCATGACGCGGATCAGCAGTCCCAGTCTGTCGCCATCGCTTGCAATGTCGGGCGAGCGGCCGCCCGGACGCTGAAGCTGCTTGTACGCGAGTGAATGGAAAGTGCCTGCAATCAGGCGCTTTTTCACCGCCTTGCCTGCCACCGTCAGTATCCGTTCACGCAGCTCGAGCGCTGCATCTTTCGAGAATGTCACCGCGCCAACGACCGCCGCCCCTTCCTGCAGGAGTAGCGCGGCCTTGGTGGCGATTGTCTTCGTCTTGCCCGCGCCGGGGCATGCAATCGCCACGCAGTTCTGGCGCAACTGGGCGACTTCCCGCTGCTGCGGATTGAGTTCGTCCAGCATGACACCCCCTTACAGGCCGCGGACCGTGGTCATCAGGCGCAGGTGCGTCATGTAACCGCGAACGCCCAGCGGGTTCACCTTCTTCAGAAAGTGCACCGTTTCGTCATCGACGTCAGACTGGTCACGAATGCCGTTCCAGACCATGAAATCGAACTGATCCATCACCTTGTCGAACTTCATGATCGCCGACAGAACGCGCATCGAGAACCGCGAATACACCTCGACGGTCATGTCCAACGCCGGCATCGGGATCGACGGCTCAAACACAAACTCGCCGCCCTCGCGAAGCTCGGCCTCCTTCTTCTCGCGAAAGCCCACGGCCACGCGCAACGACTCTTCCACGTATTCTTCGATCGACTTGATCTGCTTTTCAAAGAAGTTGTTGACCGCGTTCTTGTCACCCTCACCGAATGTCGAGTCGCCGAAACGCTGCATGTTCACGCTCATGCGGTTAAGGTACGGCCACCATTGCTCGAACAGCGGCTTCAGGCGTGTGTGGTTCAGGCGGACCTGCGCCGGCACGACTGCGGCACCGGAAAGCTGACGCTCCATCAGCTGTCGGCCGAGTTCACGGCGGCGCCTGATGATGGCGATACGCTCGCTGGCCGGGAGGTCGCGGAACAGCTTGCGGGTCTTCTCGACCTCGGCTCGCTTCATGTTCGCGTCGTCGGGCGAAATGACACCTTCCTTCTGCAGGCGGTCCGCGTCCGCCGCCATCTGCGTCAACTCGCTCTCAATTTCGCGCTCGCCCTCGGCGGCGACGTCAGGGCCGCCCTCACCGCCAGCCTGCAATGCTTCAGCGTGGGCGGTCGCAGTTGCCGCCTGCGCATCTGCGGCAAGCGTGTTTTCCAGTTCGGTATCTACCACAGTGGTGCTCATGCCCGTTTCTCCTTGGTGGACCTGTGTCATTTCATCGTTGGTAATCGGGCGCGCGCATCGCGTCCCCACAACGCAATTGTTGCGGCGTCACCGGACCCGGAGCGCCAGAAACACGCGCTATTTCGGATGCCTTTATGGGTGAGCTCGCGCTTCCGCCCGCGATCGACGGGCAAACAAGGGCTACGGCTTGCGAGCGCGAGCCGGGAACACACGAGGAACGAAGAAGACGGACCGAGCGGAAGGGAAGGCAGGCGGGAGTTCCCACCTGCTTTGGGGTGAACTATCGGGCCGACTGGAACGACTCAGCCGCTTTCCAGAGCAGTGCGCCGAGCAGGGCGGCAACGGCAAGCCAGTATCCTGCAAGCACCGGAACTGGCGCGAGCAGCACGCCAAACAGCGTGCCGGTCACAATCAGCAGGCCATGACCTGCGAGATGGAAAGAAAGCGGGCTGACAAAGCCGGCAGCGGCCGCCTTGATTTTTCTACGTGCCGTGCCGTCGATAAACATGCCGAGCGCGAAACACAGCGTGCCCACGATCCACATCTTCATCACCATCGCACGGAACATCGCACGGTACGCGAGTAGCCAGAAGTTTTCTGTCCACGTGTGCGCGAAAGTTGACATCCCGCCGTCGTTCAGTCCGCCGACGTTGCCCGACGCGGCCAGCGTTCGATGCAGCAGACCGTTGTCGACGAACGAACGCTTGAACAGCTCGTTCGCCGAGCGCACCGCTGCATCTGCCCTTTCCTGCCCGACCGACGCGACAAGCGACTCGGTCTCAACGTCCGGCACTTCAAACAGCTTGCGGTCCGGGATCGCGGGCATCACGGCGATCGACAGGATGGGCACGAGAACAAACCAGACTTTCAGGTGCGATCCAAAACGGCTAGCCATGAACGAGCCTCACGATGGCGAGAAGCGGAATAGCAGCGATCGCCAGCAACCCACCCCAGAAAAGCTGCGGGCGATTCACTGCAATGGACGCCAAGGCGTAACACCGTGCGCCCGCGCCCCATGTGAACTCTTCCGGCGGCGTCGCATCGGGCTCGTCGAACGCGTCCGCCGTGTCGAGCGCGCGTCGCGCCACGTCGTAATCAACCCGGCACAACTTCGCTATTATCGTAGCGGTGAGCGACATCGTATTCCTCGAAGTAACGGCGGAACGCCTCGCCTTGCAGCACGCGCGACGCCAGTTGGAAAGCTGCGGTGCGTTCGGTGATGTGCTCCGGGCACCGCTCATCCACTACCTCCAGCTCGCTGTTGTGATGGCGTTCCTCGAACGCGGGAATCGGCTCCAGCATCGGCGACCAGACGCTGACCTTGTCGCCCCGGCGAGCCACGTAGCGGCGCGCATAGAGCGATTTGGCCGGCTCAAACAGCCCCTGTATGAAAGCCACATGCTGATCGCCTGTACGCTTTGCCCGCTTGAATGAGGCGAGTGCAGACTCGATCATTTCTGCCGCGAGCGGCCCTTTGTCTCCAACGAAGCGCTCCCCCACGAAATCGGCAACCCGCGAGCATGCAAGCTCCAGATCCGGCGCGACGTTGAAAATGGGGATAAGCTTGTGCGAGAGCTTGTGATCGCGAATGATGTTTTTGAAAACAGCGGACATATTGTGTAGTTCAGCCTTCAATAATAGGAATTCGGCCCTGGTAGACGGCACCGCCCGAGATGCGCATGAAATACTGCAGGTTCGGCAAACGATGAATGAGCGGCATCGGAATCAGTGGCACCTTCTCAAGCTGAAGCGTGCGTGACTGCGATCCACTGAATTCCATCGCATGAGACTCGGTCGTGGTGTTCGTGCTGTTCGAAATGTTCACCACCCGAATCGCTGTCTCCCCCACCTTGTCCGAGAACCACTTGGCGGTATCGCTATCTTCGAGTCTAAGGATGACCTGGTTGTTCAGGTTGCCCAAAACCTGCAGCATTTTGGCAGCGTTTCCGAGTTTGGCTTCAAGGTCGGCACGCGCCTGGAACGCGACAAACGCCTTGAACCCGGCGCCCCGCCCCTTGTTCAGGATCTGGATCACCTGTTCGTTGATCGCTTCCGCAATCTCGTCAATGATCAGAACGACATCAGGCTTTTCTGCGTAGAAGTTGTAGATTGAGCCGCAGACCGCCGCGACGTCGGAGAGAGCCATTGAGGCAATCGCTTTCTGGACAATGTTGTTCGATAGCGAGTCGAGGCCCATGTACAGCACGGCCTTTTGTTTGATGATCTTGTCGATGTCCCAGATCTCGCGCTCGTCGTCGAAGTCGTCGGCCTTCGGCGCCAGCATCAGCCCCGTCTCACCGGTGGCAAGCATCTGTAGCAGCGGGAGCGCCGACGCGATGATCCGCATGTAGTGCTCGCGGTCGTGGGTGTGCGTCGCGATCAGCCCGTCGATGGTTTCGTGCCCGCGGTCGTGCGAAGCGAACCGGTCCATGTAGAGCTTGGCCATTCCGTCGACGAGCGAAACGTCGTTCTTTCGAACCGAGTCCTTGACCGTCTGCGCGACCGTCAACTCCTCCCAGTTCGCCAGTCCGTTTTCGAGGAAGAAGCGGCGCAGCGAGCGATCCAGCAGAGTACCGATGCCAGACTGCGCGTATTTCAGGATCGAGCGCAGATTAGGCTTGTCACCCACGTACAGCTCCCCCTTCACCGCACGGTCAATGAAAAGGAACGCGAAGTCGCGGAACGGCCCCTCTTCCATCAACTGCGCGATGCGCGACGGGATTTCTGACGGCTGGGACCAGTTCTCAAGCGGATTGAGACGGATAGACTCGTGCGGCTTGGCCTGATTGAAGTACAGGAACTTGCGACCAGCGCGTGCGCACTCTTTCTCAACGCGTTTCTTCCAGTCGTCGTCGTTTTTAGGGTCGACGATGATCAGAACGTCTTTCGGGTTGTGGATGACCTGCGTCGAAATCACCTCATACGTGCGGGTCTTGCCCGCGCCGGTCGTGCCGCCAACGAGCGTGTGTCCGCCCATCGCCTTGTAGTGGAACGGCACGCGGACCTTTTTCGGCTCCATGCCATGAATCCACGACGAGCCCTGCGGCATGCGATCACGGATGCTGTCGCGCGGCGCGAAAAGCCGCTCAATGCGCGCTTCGGTCTTCCTTCCGAGTTCCGTCTTGTTCAGCCACTTCGGCAACGACGGGATGTCCGTCACGGGCATGCGAAGGATGTCATGCGCGATCTGTGTGTGCTTCTGGGTCCATTCGAAGCCCGTCCCCAGATACATCGAGTCCTCACGCTCGCGCATCTTGCGCTGCAACTCCAGCAGCTTGCCAATGTGAATCTTGCTAAGCCACTTCGTTGAGATCGCCATCCGAAAACTGAGCGCCCGCCACACCTGAACCGCACGAACCGCGAGCATCGCGAAACATGCGAGCGCGAACGCCCATCCATAGGGCATGCCCGATGCGAAGATGCCCGCGATTGCGACCGGCCAGACGATCAGCGGCCGAAATTCGTAGATTGGCCGGAAATGGTTTATGTAGTTCATGCGGGCCGCTCCATAATCAGGCGGCCAGCACGTTCGACGATGCATATGTCGTTGCCGGCCGCGCGCAAAAGAAGCGTGCGCTTCCTTAGCTGCTCAACAAGGGTGTCACTCGTTATTCCGTAGCCTCCGATCAGACGCTTCTGCACGGCCAGTCCCTTTTCTTCCCACGTCACCTTGGCTCTCCCTGTTGCAACGTCGCCCGCGAGCGCGCGGAAGAACTCCCGCAGCATCGCGGACCCCGGACCCAGAATTTCCGTTAGCTCCTCCTCCGTGGGTCCCGCGCGCGTTTGACGCGAAGCTGAGGGAATCCCCCCGGAGATCTGCGAGGGGTCAACCGCAGCTGTGGGGGTGACCACCTGTTCAACGGGCCCAGTGGCGGCCGCGCTGGCGGTCTGGGCTTCACTGCGCTCCAATGCATCGAGCAACGACTGGGAAAACTGCGGACCGTCCGCTACCGCGCCAGGAGCCGTAGCGGCGGGTGCTGGCGGTAGTGCTGTCGGCGGAGCGTCGGTCAAACTGGCTAACGTCGTCGCCGCCGCGGAAGTCGCGACCGCTGTGCCTGCCTGTTCGAGTGGCGCCGCAACAGGCGCGACCTGCGGCTGAAGCTCCAGCGCTACGTGCACTGCTGACGGCACATCAAACTTCACAGGGGCGAAGACCCCGCGCTGCGCTTTTCGCTCAAACTCGACCGAGACATCCATCGCCTGGCGCACCACCTTGTGCACCAATGCTTCGAAGCCCTGCGGACTCTTTTCCGGATTGATGGCGCCGAAGAGATCGGCCAGCACGGCGTTATCAAGCCCCGACAGCAGTTCGGGCGTGATAACGGTCTGCGCGAACATTGCCGTACGCATGCGCTCGCCCTTGAGCGGCGCAGCGCGGCGCTGCACGAGGTAGTCGCCCTCGCCGATCCAGTTGCCGAAAGCGCCATGTGCCGCCGGGCTCCATGGCGTGCGGTCGGCAACCCGCACAAACTCGAAGTGCCTGCATGGCTCGTCGAGCGACGAACAGGCTGCAGCAAGGAAAACCGCATAGATGTATTGCGGCTCCAGCTTGCGGCGTTTGTCCGACGTCATGTCGGCTGCGAACTTTTGCCCGCCCGCGAGGCGCATCGCGTAGAAGGTCGATTCGATGGTCGCGCGGAAAGCGCCACCCGGCTCCGCGTGCAGCTCCGGCGTAAGCGGCATGGACGAAAACCACGCGGCGCACCGGCGCAGGACCGAAAGCCATTTCCGCTCGAACTCGGCTTCCGTGCTCTCGTTGGCGCACTGCCGTACGAGCTCGATCCGCTTCGCGTGGGTATTCAGCAAGTCGTTCACGACAGCCGGGCGATGGGAGGTGGTCATGGAATGAAGCTCCGGGCGAGCTTGAGCGCACCGGTACCGGTCGCGCCAGCGCCACTGCCAAACATACCAGCGAGCTTCGGAATTTCAAACGACAGCAGCAGAATGAAAACGGCAAGATCGAATGCGTACGCGCCGGTCGCCGTTGCGCCGCTGGCATTCGTCGCCCTTTGGACCGCGGTCGAGATATTGGAACCGAGCAGCTTGATCAAAACCGCGACCATGACAATGTACATGCCAGAATGGATCATCCAGTCGAGCCATTTCATGAAGTAGTTTCGTGTGTAGCTCGAAAATCCAAGCGCAATCGCGATCGGCCCGAGAACGATCCCCACTGCCGCCTGAATCTGGCCGACTGCGCTGAAATAGGCAAAGACGATCGAGGCGATCAGTATGACGACGAAAGCCAGGAAGAGTCCGATAGCATCGACCACGGTCCCGGTCAGATCCGTAAGGAGCTTGATGCTGATGAAGCGGGTTTTCACGGTATCGAACATCGTGCCAGCCAGGGTCGCCATCTGCGTCGGAATGCTGTTACTGGACCCGCCCGATATGTGCGTCGCGAGCTGCTCGAACCACGTCCAGAACCCGGCTGCTGACGTGGAATAGCCCAGGTACAGCGCGACGAAGATGCCCAGCACCGCCACCTCTTCGAACAGGTTGACCCATGCCGAAATCGGATGATGCGTTCCAGAAAAACGGACGCCCACGAGGACAAGCGAGATGACGCCCAGCCCCCACGCAAACTTGTTCGCTTCGTCCATCACGCTTGCGCTCGCCGCCACAGCAGCGGGAATGATGCCTCCAAGCAGGCCCTGAATCTGGCTGACAGCGTCGGTCGATCCCTTGCCAAAATCGCCGTCGGCGCTTGTCAGGGGCTTCGCGCTCGTCGACGATCCCGTATCTGGGGAACCGGTCGACATCGTCGATCCGTCCGGAAGAGTCATGTTGTCGTCTGCAAAGGCAGGGGGCGCGGCGAGTGCCAGGATCAGCAGGCAGACACCCAGCATCAGACCGCGCAGACGCTCAGGAAAAAGTTTGGCCACGGTTCACTGCCCCAGCACTTTCGAAGAGCCGATCGTCGCATCGTAGGCCGCGCGCTGTTGATCGAGCTTTGCCTGCAGGGCCGCTTTGGCCGTGTTGCTCGCCTGGTCGCTCGACGTCTTTTGCGCCTGAACGACGCTATCCGCCTGCTGCTTTGACGCCATCATCTGCAACATGTCGCTGTTCTGGCTCGCGACAATGTCCAGCAGGTGCGTCGTGAGTTGCGCGGTCGCTTCCGCAGTCGGCGACATGTTCAGCTGGTCCTGAATTTCCTGGCGGCGCTTGGCAAGCGTGCTCACGTGCGAGATGACGTCGTTGCCCATCTGGAACAACTGCTTGGCTGTCTTGTCGTTGTTGGCGATGAGCGTGCTCTGGTCAGAGAACCACTGCGCCGGCGTCTTGCCCGATTGCGTAATGAGCGACTGAACCTTCGTCGCGTATTCCGCGTTTGACTGCAGACCACCGTACAGCGACTTCAGCGTGTCGGTGTACTTCGACAGACTGCTGATGTCGTTCGTGATCGAGGTCGCCTGTGCGAGCATCGCCGACGGATTGAGGTTCGTAGCCTGCTTCAGCTGGTTCAGCATCATCTGATACTGATACATGATGTTGGTGTCCTGATACACCTCGCCCTTGACCGCGCCAATCGCGGTCATCGTGTTCTGGATCAGGTTCGTCGGATCAATGACCGCAAGCTGCGCGTGGCCCTGTTGAATCAGGCCGAAGGTCAGCGCGGCCGTCGCCGCGACAGTACGGAGCAGTGTTTTCATGGTGAGGGTTTCCAGGAGGAAGACTGACGTTATGCATTCGCGAGGACGTCGCGCACGTACGCGTCCTGCCAGTTGTCGACGCCCGACTTTACGTGCTTGTCGAGAATCGCCTGTGCGCGACCGTCGGATCGGAGGTAGGCAAGCGATTCCTTCGGAAAGCTCGCCTGCAGCATGCGCGATTGTGTCGACGTCACCCACAGGTAATCGCGGTTGGGCACCGCGTTCGAAATCATCCTGATCTGGTGCTCGGTCAGGCCGAAGATGTCCCGGTACAGCGTCTGGTTGTTGATCGCGTCGCTGTTGGGCAGATAGATAATGTTCGGAATGTTTTCCTTCATGATCTCGAAGTTCGCGACGCGTGCCAGCTGACCAAGCGATTGCGTAGCCATCAGCAGCGCTGCATTCAGCTTCCGGATGGTCACTGCCCAGATCTCGAGCCGCGCGTAGAACTTCGGATAGGTGAAGAAAAACCCGGCCTCTTCAATCTCGATCACGGTGTAGCGTTTGCCGTCGAGAATCTGCGCGATCCGATAGAACGCGTAATCCATGAACAGAGCAGCGGCCACCGGGAAGTTCTGGAAAAGGTCGCCCATCTCGATCGAAAGGTCGTCGGAAAGTGCGAACCCGTCGTCGACATGGTCGAAGAACCTGCCGTTTTTCTGCCCTTCCGTCCAGACGGCCAGCCGCTCGCGCAACTCAGAAGGCAGCAGGGTGATGAGCCCAGATAGACGCCACTTCTCGCGCGGAAATGCGGTCGCAAGCGTTCGGATACGAGCGTAGATATCGGTTTCCTGTTGAGGTGTGCACGTGTAATCCTCGCCCTCGATAACGAGCTTGACCCACTCAGCCACGTACGGCCAGTGCTTCTCTTCGCCGATAAGGGACAGCGGATTGACGGACGTTGCCGCCTCGAAGCGGCCCGTCGCGTCGATGAACCGTCCGCCGCCAAGCAACGTCGGGATGCGGGTTGAGCGGTCCTTGTCGAACCGGATGCGGCGCGCGCCATGTCGGCCGGTTTGCGACATCAGGTAGTTCAGCAGCACGGATTTACCCGCGCCAATTGGGCCAACCACTAGCAAGTGAGCTTTGCCGCCCGGGTGATGGAGGTCAACGTTCTGCAACGTGCGATGACGCGTGGGCAGACACGTGAGCGGTCCCGTCTTCTTCCCGGACTGCTGTGTCAGCCATTCGTTGACGGTGGATCCTTCGCCGACACTGCACAGCGGCGCAATGTCCGAGACTGCCGGCGTTTCAACGAACTGCAGGCGCTTTTGCTGGTCCCAGCGCCCTGGCAACGTCGAACTCCAGGCCGCGAAAAGGTTGTCTTTCTCGGCAATGACGCCGAATCCCGCATTGCCGATGACACCGACGACCTGGCGGGTCGAGTCTTCACATTCTTCGGGGGTGCTGCCGTAGACGATGATCGAGATATTTGCGAAGCCGTACTGCTGGCCTTCTGCCTCTAGCTTTGCGAGTGCCTCGCTCGCCTCCTTCGCCAGTTGCTCACGGCCTTCGTCGTTTTTCTGCTCTTCCTTCGTGGCCCACTGCTTGATGATCGCGACCGGGTTGAAAGCTGCGGCCTTGTAGAAGCCTCGGATCTTGCGGATGTACGCGCTCGCGCGCGAGGTGTCGAGGAAGCGGAACATCACACAAACGTCGAGTTCCGCATCGACCTGCGACAGCACATCGAGCGCCGCCTCCTGAAAGCCCATCCATTCCTTCACACCGATGATTCGCGCATACACCTTGCCGTGAGCCGACTCGAACATCAGTTGCTCGGCGCCGATGGTGACCTGCGTTTCCGTCAGGTGTGTGTCCAGCATCGTGACCGGATAGCGCATGCGACGCTTCGGCGTACTCGGATTTGCACGCTGATGCAAGAACGAAAGGGCGTTCTGCAGTTGTAGCCGTTTCATTTTCAGGCGAGTGACACCGCCCGTAAAACCGTCGATGACCGCTTCGAAGCGCTTGATCTCGTTTTGCAGCTTGGTGAGGTCAAATACGAAGGCGCTCCTGGCGAGCAGCATGTCCTTGGCGGCCTCAAACATCGCGACGGCTACGTTCTTGCCGCCAACGGTCATGTGATAGCCGATTTTGTCGAAGACCCGAGAGAGGCCTGTCTCTGGCGTGAACGCAAGTGCGAGCGAATGCGAGTTGCGGAAGTACTTCCCGCTACCGATGTTCGCCCGATTGACCGCATCGACTCGCGCATCCGCCTCGTTGCCGAACTCGCCGTCAATGCCGCCCCGGATACGACGGTGGGAAACCCGCCACCACGCGGTGACACGGTGGTCGAAATTGCGGCACGCGTGATCGAGGTTGTCGCGCGCCGCGGTGATGTCGCCCGGGTTCGGTGTGTCTGCGTCGATGCCATCGAACTCAAACACGGTGACGAGCGAGCCATCTTTGTCGAGCACTAGCTCGGGCGTGACGAGCGTCATCCACGGCGCAATTTCCTGCACCGCGCGCTTGGTGAACGGCATTTTCAGCATGGGAGGTCCTGATCGAAGCCGTAGGGGCGCTTGAAGCGCGCACTGAACCTGCCGTGTGGCTCAGGCGCATACACATCGGGGTAGCGGTTATAGATGAGCATCACCATCCGCCACCACGGATCTTTCGAGCTACGCCACCGAAGGTAAAAGTGTGCAATCACACCCAGTGCAAGGAACGACGGTGTCCAGCTCGTATAGGTGAGCAGTGCCGTCAGGGTGCCGTTGAGAATCGCCAGCATCCGGTCTGCCCCGCCCATCTGGCGGGGCAACGAGAGCCCGCGGCTGACCTTGTGCTGGCGCATATCAGCAGGCGACGCTCATGTGGAAGTGATCGCGCATGATCGGCACGGCGACCGATGCGATCCCCAGGCCGATCAGCACGACCGAGAACGTCTTGGCGATATTGCTTTCCGAATTTGCGACGGCGACGCCACCGAGCGTAATCAGCACAATGCCGATACCATAGAGGTACGGGCCGCTAATGAGGTTGCTGATCGTACAGATGATGTCCGTCAGGCCGGTCAGCGACGAATAGTCCCCAGCAGCCATTGCTGCGGCGGACGCGACACTCAGCAGCGCGCCGACGATGAGTGGCTTGCCTGGTCGCAGCTTCTTCGCGACTGCTGCGGCCGTGGAAAAAAACTTTCCTTGCTTCATTTGGTGCTCCCGTTAAAAAACCCGTCTTAGGTCGTAGTCGTTGTTGCGAAAGCCCCGGATTTCGAGGATTTCGGAGACGTGGCGCATTTCACCCGTGCGTTTGAAATGCACCACGTAGTTGAAACAGTCGGCGATGTTCTTTCGCATGTCGTCGAGTTCCCACCGGGAACCCGGCGGGATGCCGAGCATCGCGAGACTTTCCAGTCGGCTCAGTGCGGTGCGCCCGTTATTGGCGTGAAGCGAGGCGAGGCCGCCGTCGTGGCCCGTGTTGAGTGCCTGGAGCAGGTCGTACCCCTCACCACCGCGGACTTCACCAACGATGATCCGGTCCGGGCGAAATCGCAGACATAGCGCGACAAGCAGTTGCGTCGTGACGTTGGTATCGGCGTTGGACAGAAGGCGCACACGGTTCGGAACCTGAACCTTCAGTTCCATCGTGTCCTCGATAGTGATCACCCGCTGGTCTTCTGGAATGACGCCAACCAGTGCATTGAGGAATGTCGTCTTGCCCGCCGATGTGCCGCCGGCGACCAGAATGTTCTTGCGCGACGCAATTAGCGCCTTGAGCGCCCGCATGAGCGCTTCGTTCTCAATGCCTTCCTCGAAATGGATGGCCTCCGCTTCCACAGGACGCGCATTCGCTGCCGAGAAAGCGCCCATGCTGACGTAGTCGTCGAGCGTCATCTTCGACTCGCGGTGCTTCCGGATGCTAAGCGCGTGCCCGTCGATGGCGGTCGGATTCATGACTGCGGCAATACGCAGGTTCTTGTGACCGGCGTTGATAATTCCCCTGTCACTGCCCGCGTGTGCGGACTTGTCCACCGATGACGCAAGAGAATGAATCGCGCCTTCAAGATGCTCCGGGCGCAAATCCACATCCACGCGAGACATCACGCCGCGATGCTCGATCCACACGTTGCGATGGTCATTGACCATGATTTCCGCAAGGTCTGGCGCTTCGAGCAGTTCCTTCAGAGGGTTCAACGCCTCGAAAAACATCGCGACAGCCTCCGCCTTTAGCGGCTGAAGCTTCAGTAACGGGTTGTCATCAAGGTCTTGCATGCGCGGCTTTGTGGGCGGTCTAACATGCGACTATTGTTCGTCGCGGACCTCGCGGCCGGGATGCAAAAGCGGGGCCATTTTGCGCGGCTTTCGCTTCACCAGGGAATGCGCCGAGACAAGCGGCGAAACGAAGATCGAACGTTGGTCGCACTTTTATGCCCATGGGCACGCTGCTCCCGAGGAAAGACCCCCAAAAACGTATAGCTTTCCGCCGCACCTTCGGCTTATCTGGTGATTTGGGGAGCACCTTGGACGAAAAAAAACCCGGCGCATGGCCGGGTTGGGTTTAAGAAGATTTTCGATGCAATCAGCAGATGACCTCGACGCTTTCGCCGAATGGCGCCCGCCGTGCTCGCGTGAGCGGCGTGGTCGACGCCCACAGAACCGGATAGTGCGGCGAGCTCGCCGGAAACGAACCATCCATATCCGTCAGGTAGACGAGAAACGCCGGATTCAGACCATCGGCCGCCACGCGGTTAAACGGATCGGTGAATGCCGTTCCGCCTCCACCGCGCACAGGTTTGATCTCCGGCGAGTCGCCCCGCTCGAACACCTGCACTTGAGTGACCCGCGTATCGCAGTCCATCACGATCAACCGGGCGGGCTTGAGCGTGTGAAACACCGACAGGATTTCCGCATCGAACTGTGCCTGCGTCTCGTCAAACACCGAGCCGCTGGAGTCCCGCACGAAAACCGCGTCGCCAACTGCCGGCGTATGCAGCGAGGGCAGATAGAACCCAAGGTGCAGATACCGGCGGTTCGGCGTGGCAAAGCTGTAGTCGGTTGGCGATGACTGCTGCGCGAAGCGGTGAAGCACGGCGCGCCAGTCAACGACCGGCCGTACCGCTTCGCCTGCCATTGCCTGGAGATCACCGGGCAGCTTGCCGCGCATCTGCGCAGCCTTGGCGGCCTGCACGACGGCGACTTTCCACTCGGCCTCCTTCACAGGTTTGTCAGTCCCCGAGTACTGGCGGACCTCACCGCCCGATGAGCCAGAAGACGGCTCTGGATCACCCTGCCCACCACCTGCCTGCGACTGCGGGTTCGGATCGCCCTTGCCATTGGGCTTGTCATCAGCCTTGCTGCCGCCCTTTGCATCCGGAGCTGACGAATGGCCATCCTGCGTGGGCTGCTGCTGTTGCGACTGCGGATCGGACTTAGGTTCAGGCTGCTGCTCAGGTTTGGGCTGTTTCTGCTTTGCCTCCTGAGTCAGTGCGCCATAAATCTCCTCGACCGACTTTCCAGCGAAGCGTGCGTCATGCAGCGCGCCCCTTGGCAACACAAAATCCGACGAAGTGAGAATCGGAGTGATGGCGTATTGGCTCGAGTCGCTCCACCGACCGGCTTCTCGCGCGCCCTGACGCCAGCAATGACCGTTGGCCACCTGCATGACTTTCAGCGCCAGCACGCCCCGCAGTTCCAGGTCGCTCAGCTTGTCGACATATTCGGGGTTGTAGCCCAACGATTCCCCGTCTACCCAGCATTCCTTCGTTGACCGGTCCTCAACCATCTTCAGGCGCAGTGCGAGCGACCCGAAAAACGGTTGGGACAGTACAAGCTCAGTACGCTGTCTCGCAATGCGCGGATGGACCGCGCCATTGCCAGCTACCGTCACGGTGCGATCCATGAGCGCCCCCTTAAGCAACGAGGCGCAATTGCGCGCTCTGGTCCGCGGGCTCGATCTCCGTTGCCGGCGTCATGCCCATGAACGCGGCCATCAGCCCCTCAATCTCCTGTGCCTTGCTGGCCACCTGGGAACGCAGGACATTCGACTCCTTCAGATCCGCACCGGTGTGTACGGCGAGATGCGTCTTTGCCTGATCGAGGATGTGCGTGAGCTTTGGATCGTTAGAGAAGTTGAGCTTCGGCAGCAACGCGCACAGATCGCGCACGTTGTTGGCCACGTCCAGACGCACGTTGCCCGTCGCATACAGCCGCGACGCCATCTGCGAAACGGCCGTGTACATCCGTTCGACGAGATCCTCGTTCGCGGTCGCGATCGACGCCAGCACATGCTCGTCGAGTTCGCTTTTCAGCGTCGTCAGCACGTCCGCGGGCAGGTCCACGCCGAACTGGCTGGCATCCGGAAAGGGCAACACAGCCATCTTCACGCCGAACTTGGTCGACAGTTCCGCAAGGGTCGGATAGTCAGCCTCGTTGAACAGGCCGTTCAGTTCTGCGCGAGCGCGCTCCTTCAGATCCAGGTAGTCGGTGAGGAATACCGATACCGCCAGATCGAACTCGTCTTTCAACGAGCGCATCTTGTCGGCGAATTCCATGTAAATCATCGTCGGCAGCAGGCGCACCCCGAGTTGGTCGTACTTCAACGAGTGATCGTAGAAGTATTTTCGGATGCGGCCGGCAATCGTTACCACCTCCTGGAAGCTCGGAGAGTTTTCGGGCAGCAGGCGTTTGTTGAATCTGCCGATGCCCTTAGCATGATGCTTGTTCTCGACTTCTTCGGTGGCCTTGCCGTCGAATCGCCGGGCAACCCACGTGGAGATCGTGACCGAGCACAGCATGACTTTCGACTGGATGTTGGTGTTCATGAGAAAACTCCGTAAAGAAAATGAATGGATGAGGCGAAAAAAATGGCCCTGCGCGTCCTCGCGGACGCGGCAGAGCCATGAGTGATGAAGCTGGAAAGAAGTGGAATGGAAAGGCTGATCAGCTGCCCTTGATGATTGCGCCGATCTCGCCGCCCTGCGCCCTGATAAAGGCGTAGGAGTTGGCGATTTCCGGCGTGCGCTCCAATGCGTCACGCACGAGTAGCGCCGCGAACTCGCGGTGTCCCGCTTCGATCATGCGTTCCGTATAGGTCACGACTCGATCGAAGTTGGCTTCCGTCGCGCGAGCAGCCAGAGCAGTTGCGATGGCGTAAAGCGTCGACGGCGTCTGGGGGATCATCGCCTTGTCGGGAGTGGCCAGAAGCGCATCGGGGTTCGGTAGTTCGCGGTAGATCTGCAGGAAGCTGACAAGCTCCGTTGCAGCGCCCTCGCCCACCGATCCAGCATGCGAGATGTGCTCCAGGTGTTTCGGCACCATGCCCATCGTCTTCGCGACGAACCCCCAGCTGCGGGGACTCGGCGTGTTTTCGATATCGCGTGACGTCTTCTGAACCGAGAGCAGGTCAGGACGGAATCGCAGAAACGCGATCAGTTCAGGCGGCACATTGTTTCGCACAGCCCACTTCGTCCAGCCGTCGATCGTCGCTTCAAGCTCGACCACCGTTGCGAAGCGCGAAATGACGGGATCAAGAATCCCCGTCACGCCCGCGTTATCGGTCCGGCGGTTTGTCGCCGCAAGAAACGTCACGTGCGGCGGCAAGACGTGTTCGCCGATACGGCGGGCAAGCAGCAGTTGCATCTTGGCGGCCTGAACGGCGGGCGAAGCCTGTCCCAGATCATCCAGAAACCAGATGAGCGGGCGTCTGGCCTTCATCGCGCGTTCGAGATCCCCGAACGGCAGGAACTTCGCGTTCAAGCCGTCGGGCGCCGGAAACGGCAACCCTTTCGAGTCGGTCGGATCTTCAACGACGGGATGGCTGATGAGCAGATCGTGATCGGTGTCGCGAGCCGTCTGCTCGACGATGTCGCTCTTGCCGATGCCTGGGCGACCGGTGATGAGCACCGGCAGACGCTTCGGGACGTACAGTGAGAGCAGTTCGGTCAGTTGTGCGGGCGTAACTTTCATGATGGCTTTCCTGAAAAGAGAAAAGCCCCGAAAGGACTACGCCCGAGGGGACGTGAGGTCCCTCAGGGGCGATAAGAAAATGCCGACGAGTCGGCGAGGTCGATGCGTCAATGACGCGGTAGATGACACCCAGTGTAGGGAGCGCCGCCCGTACGCAATGCCCGAATGGTCGCGTTTTCACATGGTCTTACGCCTGCAGCGCCAAGGGCAGGCCAAAAAAAACCCGGCACGAGGCCGGGTTTGTCGAAAAGGTCTGCGTGAAACTAGTCAGGCGTGATGAGCCGTCTGCGTACTGGCAAAAATCGCCGGATGAACGCTCGCGGCCTCACGCGTCGCTTGATACAGCTCAATCACGCGCTGGCGCGCCTGCGGCGAGCCAGCCGATTCCCACTCGGCCTGACAGGCTTCGTCATAGCCCGCCAGCGCAAAGATGCCGCGACGACGCGCAGCAGCCCGCACACCGAGCAGCTTGATGCCGAACACCTCGCGCACCGTCTGCTTGGCGACGCGATTGCGTTCGTCAGGGCAGTCCATGATCTGCAGCAGGTAATGCACATCGCCGCTGTCGATCGCGTTCGACATCTCATTGCCCAGCATGAAGGTTTCCCGCCCATGCTCGAGCAGCGCGATCTGCATCTGCAGGTCGAACGTTCGTTGAGACATCTGCCCGGCCGCACGCTCCTTTTTCAGGCGGGCGGTTGATGTGTCGCGCCGCTTGTCCGCCATGTTCTTCCGGTACACCTCAGCGAACTTCGAGACAGGCGTTCCGACCGGCTGGGGCGTCGCATACCGGTCGGGCAGGTTGTACGGCTGAACGAGACCATGATGGAACAGGAGATCGTCGACCTCTTCAAACGTCGGAGAGTTCGGCGCCAACCGCATTACCATCGCGAGCAGCGCGGCGTTCGCCGAACTGATTCCGACCTTCTCATAACGCATTACACTCGTGAGCACACGAACCTTGTGAGACGACATCGCCCCACGCAATTCCGGCACGTCGACCAGCACCCTGCCCCAGCTCATGTCAGTCGTGAACCGGTCCGGCAACTGGCGATACTCCTCCAGCACCGCCTCGGGCACAGCCCAGCCTTCCGCGAGCGCATAAGCGACGTGGACTTCGTGTCGCCCGTTTCGATCCCGCGTGCGCCCGTACTCGGGCCCCGCATAGCGAAAACCGAATCGTCGCTCGCATTCCTGTTGCAAAAGTTCATGGAGGTCGAGGCGACCTCGGCTATCGGCCGCGGCCTCGATCTGCTCGGACGAGAAGATCAGTCGGGGCGTAGACGTGAGGTCGAACGCGTCGTAAAGCAGCTTCCAGTGGGAACGCCGGATTTGCCATGCAGCCTGCAAAACGCCGTTCGGTCGGAAGTACGCGCCGTCGATTTCGTCGACCAACGAGAGAAAAACGTCTCGGGCGGTGCCCGGGCGGCGCACTGTGAGCGTGCCGTTGTGACGGATCACCTGGACCACCTGGCCGCTGTGCTTCAGAACGATGTCCGAAGATTCGAGGGCAAGGAAGCGAGGGTCGGTCCGCAAGACTGCCAATACTTCGAGCAGTGTGGCGAACGGAAGAGTAAGACCAGCGAAGGAGAGTTGATACACGATTGCTCCGGAAAAAACGAAGCGGGCAATCGTTCCCTGTCGGGGCCGAGTGCCCGCAGAGGGATGAATTGACGAATGCGTCTTACGACGCTGAAAAAAACGGGTTACGCGACTTCGATCGCACGGGCAATGAAGCGAGCCAGTCGCCAGGCCTGATCGGCGACGAACACCTTGGCGCGTAGCAGCGGCATCACGGCATAACCGCGACCGGCCACATCCGGTATTTCGGTACGTGTGATCCAGTCAACGTGGACGATCCAGCCCTCGGATCTGCCGATGTCAACGGAGACGGCCACGCGGTTCCAGACGCTATCCGCGGGCCAGACCCGGTCCATCCGCGCACCGTTGGTTGCTTCGTTGGGGTCATCAAGCATGTTGGCGGTCACGAGCCACTCCGGCTCAAGCTCCGTATTGCGCAACACCTTGCAAAGCATTGAACAGACCTCGCCGACGGTCTTGCCGTCGACGTCCAGCCGGTTGCCCCACGGTGATGAATTAGGGCGTCCACTGGCAATGACTGCCGCGACGCTTCCGTTTTCGCCCGCCAAAGCCACGGCGCCTGGCTGCTGATAGCCAACTGGCTTCACAAATGCATGGGTCATTTCTGTCTCGCAAAAAAAGAAAGCGCGCCCGGGGGCGCGCTCAATGGTCGAAAAAGACAAAAAAAAAGCCGCTCACGGAAAGAGCGGCTCTATCTGTTCGAAGCGGCGTCAGGCCGCATCTTCAATCACGTTTGCCCCAAGCGCGCTCATGATCGCGCTTACGGCCGTTGCTATTTGTCCAGAGAAAGAACGCTGCAATGGACACGCCCACAACGAGAGTGATGAGGTTTGCAACCATTTCAATCTCCTTTCATTTCAACAAACCCGACGTACCACAATAGTATCGCAACTACTGCGAGAATCGCGGTGCCAGCGATTGTCGTGGCGTCCAGCCTGGATGCAGCATGGACGTAGCCGACAAGGCCGCCGACGGACGCAGCCGACAGCGTATGAAGGAACCGTGCGTTCTGCTGCCGCTGATCCTTCGTCGGATTCAACAACTGCTCGAAGGCTGACTTTGGTTCATCGGGCTCTCCAATTCTCCGAAGCCCGCTCGAATCCACCGAGACGGGCAACGTAGCGCCGTTGTACTCCAGAACAAACGACGGCGAACATTCCGTTTCGTCCATCGCGCGCAGCAGCGTTTGAAGACGCGGAGGCAGATGCACCTCTCCCGTTGCCGGATCAAGCGTTACCCTGTCTGTAATCGTCGTGCCGCACGAATATTCGACTTTGACGTTTGCCAGTTTCATCGACGACCTCCTGAGGAAGTGTCAATACCTCCAGCCAGACGGAGTCCATCGAGAAACGACTGATAACCACGTGTCGTCTCGATCTGCTCGAGCGGCACATAATTTTCACCGCCGCCCGAGAGGTCCGAGCGGCCGCGGCGCGTGCGGAAACTGAGAGCCACCGGCTTGTGACAGCGCCGGTCCAGCACGTCGACAAACAGCGTCTCAGTGCGAAGCGAAACACGCCCCGGAAGATTCCGGCGCGACGGCTCAACGACAATTTCATGGGAACGAAGACGCAGGTCCTGCGCTACACGGCGAAGAACGCGCGTGGCCTGCTGCTGGAGAGCAGCGGCAGCCCCGGCGCCAGCGGATCGACGATCCGCGTAGAACACTTTCGGGAATTTCATGTTGTACCTCGAGAAGACGAGGCAGCTCCCTTGCGGGGGCTGCCCCGCAAGGGAAAACGCGCCGGGTCCCGGCGCGATACAGATGGGTCCGACTGTTCCGTCGTTCCGCTAACTCAACGTGCTGGTTAAGCGCTCGGTGTAGCCGGAGATCGCCGCCTTGAAGCGAGCGAATCTCGCGTCGCCAGCGTTGTCACCCTCACTCACACGTCCTACTTCTGCGAAGAAAAGCGGGCGTGTGCCAGTCGGATCGAATTCCGGGTGCTCGACGATTTCAACAAACTCCTCGATGTTCCCAGCCTGCGCAGCAACTTCCACGGGACGCATCCCATAGACGTTCTCCGCATTGATAGAGTTGGTTGCCGGATTCCAGCCCGAAGTCTGGCCACGCGCGATCAGTTCATAGGTGTTCATAAAGGCCTCTGGGAAGTTGTCGAGAAAGATTGAGCCCGCCACAGCGACGGTCAGTGAGTAATCCGGTAGCCGGACCCGCTGGAAATCAGATAAACGTGTTCCCCAGGCGCGAATTGCTGGTCATCAACCTGAGACACAACAACGGTCTGGCCGTTGGCTCGTCGAAGGAAGACTTCGACGCCGCTGTGACGCGACATCGCAGCGCTGACGTGTTGGGAAATGAACCCCGCAGCAGCGCCCGACAGAGCACCGGAGATATAGCGGCCTCGGCCGTTCCCGATGATCTGGGAGCCGAGGAAAGCGCTGGCCGCGGAACTCACAATCGAAGTCAGCCCCGACGAATCGGAACTGGACTCGATCGTGATCTGGCGAACGCGAATGATCGTTGCCTGCTCCATCTGTCCGATGCGCTGGACGTCGTAACGCTGATACGTGTTCGGCGAGCCGAAATCCGCGCTGGCGCAGGCGGTGAGAAGCGAAAACAGGACGGTGCTGATCACAAGTTTGAACATGGTTGCCTCAACAAAAAAAGGGGCAACCACCCGCCAGGGAGGTTGCCCTGACGGGGAAGGAATTTAGTGTGCGAGACGAACGCGCGGCTCGCTCGTGTGGACGGTTACCCACTTTCCGTTCACAAGAACGTCGCGCATGAGCGTGCCGTTCAAAACGTAGGTATGGGTGCTGCCCACTCGTGGGGAACAGGGTCGAACCGACAGGGTTACCGCTTCGGTGCGGACATGAAGATTTCGAACAGCGGACATGACGTTCCTCGTTGAAAAAAATGACGAGAAACGCCCTGTGGGGACGTTCCCCACAGGGTTAAAAAAATAGTTGCGTTACGCGCTACGAAGCAAGGCGCGTAAGGTAGTGCAGATCAATCCGCCCGCATTTGACAAGCTCGCGTTCGGCGTCGAATGCGATGTCATAGTCGAACTTCACAGTGGCAGTCCCGTCATTCCAGAGATACAGGATGGAGCCGGTGAACTGCCTGATGGGCAGTGTTGCAACGGCTTGCGCGAAGACACGTTGTTTTTCGCGAAAGCCCCACTTTTCCGGAACTCTATGCGGATCGGCGGACACTGCCCGAACACGTGCAAGCTCTTTGGAAACCATAATTTGCTGCGACATGGTATGGCTCCTTCGAAAGGGAGCCAGTCCCATTGGGAGGAGGCTCCCAGATGGGTACATGGAATGGGACGGACCAGAAGGTCCGCCTTGTAGCTACAGCGTGCAACAAACGATGGGACAGCCCATCGTGGAAAAAAGGAAAAGGCTGACGCGAACGTCAGCCCTTCGATAATCCATTCAACGAGTGAATGGCTGGAGAGAAAAAATGGACGGTCCTTTGGAGGATCGTCTGGAGGTCGATGCGCAGTAGCGCAGGGAATGAATCCAGTTTATCGGCAGCGCTCCGGTGTCTCGCCCGTAATGCTCCGGTTTTCCGCCCGTCTCTCGCCGGCGACGCTGTGCAACGGACGAAAAAAAGGCCAGCTCGAAGGCTGGCCAAGAGAGTTCGTTTTTCCGAGGGTGGTCACTACGAACTTGAGAGAGGTTTCATTGTATCGGCGCGCCGCAGAATCAATTTCGCGAAAAGACGCCTCATTGGGGCCCGATTCCCGTCGTCGCGACCATCACTGCCAACGCGACGCCTTGACTTTGCGCTGTAGCTGCAAAGATGAATGCACCCGGCGTGTTATATCCGCACCCGGATTCTTCAATCACATCTACAGGAAGCGTCTCATGCGCAACGACTCTGCCGCGTCAATCATTGCCCTCCTCGTTCTCGCCAGCCTTGCCGCGCTGCTCTGGATATCACGTGCGCTCGGCGCGAGCTTTTCCTCGGTCTGCACCGCGGCCGTACCTCTGATTTTTTCTGCCGTCATCCTCTTTGCAGCGTGGCGGTTTCTGGATGACTTCGCCCTACCGCTTTTTGCAGGATTTCTCGTGCTGGGCTGGCCTTCCGTCTGGCCAGTCCTCGATAGCATCGCCAATGGCGGTCGAGATACGGACTCCTTTTTCCGACCAAACGCCGGCCTAATGAATAGCGCCTGGGTGGAATGGGGCGTCGAATTACTTTTTGTGGGCCTGCTTGCGCTCGCTATCTACGTTCGCCGTCGCCGTCGTAGCTGGTAGCCCAACAGCGTCTCTCAGAAAAGGCCGTCGAAAGAGGTGCGCATTGCAGCTTCTCCAGGTAGCAAACTTTTCTAGGCTTTAGCCTCATGCGCACCGGAGACAAACCGGCGCGTCCCCGTAGAACTTGGAGAAACGTTCTTGACCAGAAATTTGGCTCTTAAGGCGGCTGCGTTTGCGTTGCCTCTCTTTCTTACAGCGTGCGGTGGCGGTTCAAGCGGCGCTTCACTGCCATCAAATGGCAACGGCGCGCCTTCCTCAGCCTCAGGCACTGCTGCACCCCAAAACAATGCAGCGAGCGTCGAGGGCATTGATTCTGCGGGGCGTGGCTACCGTGATGACGTCGCGCAACTTATTGCGGACAAATATTCAGCCGCCTTGCCGGCTATCCGGGCAGGAGCAGAGGTCGCCGCTCGGGTGTATCAGCGGAGCATCACAGCCTCGACCCTGGCCCTGTCAGACACCAGCCCTGTACTTCTTCAGGGTGCCCAGGAGGTACGGTGTGCCGCAGAAGCGACTCCTCTCGACGACCTTCCGGCGTTGCAGGACGCTTTACACGTGGTCTACGCGCGGACGTTCAACACTGATGCTCGCATGGCGGCCCGTCAATCGTACAACGCCAAAGTTCTGTCAGTTGGCGCGATTCCGTTCGATCCCACCAAGTGTGTCAAATGAATCCTGTTAATAAACGAGCCAATAGAGCCACAAGGCTAACGGCGACGCTCTTTGCTATCGGCACTTTGATCCTTCCGGTGGCTGGCCAGTCGGCCGTCCGGACGCTGTACAAGTCCGGGATGGTCTGCGCGCAGAGCCCCGATGTGTTCTATATCAACGGCATATGGAACGACGACCCGGACCAGGATGGCGGAGTCAATGTCAGCGCCTCGACGATATCGCGGCGGATGGACAACGCCAAGATACCGCACGGCAAAGTGCAACCTCTGTTCAATCAGAGCGAAGGCAAGCTGCTGGACATCTTCCGGAAGCTTCTCCTGCAGAAGGCGCAAGAGACAACCTCGATCGCCGACCGCGTCAGCTATGGCGAGGGGCTGATACTGGCTGCCCAAGGGCAACCGAACTCCTTAAGCGCAAGCGACCAATCCAGCCTGTTCGACGCCCTGTCCACTGGCGTCGCTTCTGCCATGCAAAGCCTCGTGACAGACCCTGTGACTTCGGCGACATTGAAGGTAGACATAGATGCCGTCTCCGGGAGTCTGCTCACCGGTAACAAGGCAGTTTTGGTTGCGCACTCTGAGGGCAACATGTTAGCCCAGCAGATATACAAGGCCGTTTCGATCGCATCGCCGACGACTTTCAATCCTCTGGGCATTAACGTTGCACGGGCTCTCCAAGTTGTGAACGTGGCAACGCCCGCCGCAGCACCGGATACCGGGAAGTACGTTACGAGCAGTAGCGATATCGTCATCGCCAAACTGGCTTCGCTCCTGGCATGGGCAACGTTCCAGCATGCACCGGCCCCTGCCAATGTAGCGCCCGGGTACTCAAGCATCGATCCGACCGGGCACAAGTTTATTGAGACGTACATGAGCCAGACGCTGGGCGTCGCTGCTGGATCAGGCTCGCAGAAGATGGGGGAAAGAGTCATCGCGCTCATCGGCAACGCGGCGAGCGATGCGATCGCTACGAACACGGCTGCCGCCGAGGCGCCGTATCCAATCGACATCTCTGCGTCGTCGTACAACAACGACGTGACATACACAGTGACCGCGAACGGAGGTGCCAACTCTGTCTCGATACCGCCAACTGGGGGAACTGAGTCCGTTCTCCAATTGGGATGCGGCAACATCGAGCCAGGCACCTACGGGATCGTCGCAAAAACGTCTCCGAAACTAATTGGAAGCCCGACGGCGCCATACATTGTGAATTTCCAACTGTATCTTGGTCAGTTCGGCATACAGACTGGAATGGGGCCGTTTAGTTTGATTAACCAATTCACATCCAGCGCAGCAAGCGTGGAATTGCCTGTTGCTGATCTTGTCGTCACGCGAGATGCGGATTCGGGCGGCTACGACATCGACCTCTACAAGTACGTCTACTAGATCGAACAGGAAGCGGCGGTCATGGTGAAGCGATAAAAAAAGCGCCGCGCCCTTTTCCAGGGAGCGGCGCTTGTCGTCAGGAATTAGCCCAGTTCAAGAATCAGCTGTGCCAAGTCGGTACAGAACGTTTCAGGGACCGCCGCCGTCGCCGGTGCGGCTCTGGGAACCGTCCACGTCACCTGCTGGCTGCGCAGTCCGCACAGCTTGTACATCGCGGAACCGCGCGGCTCGGCTGGCACATCGACAAACCGGAAACTGAACTGCGCAGGCGCGCGTCCGTCGTCGTCTGCCAGGCCGAGATAGGCAGCGAGTTCATCAGCAACTCGCCCGCAATACTCTTCGACTCCCTCTGGCATACGGGTGACGTTGACGACCGTTTCGGCCGGCAATGGCTCTGCCTTCGTCAACAGATCCCGATATGCCGGGACCGCCAGCTTTGCAAACCCCGGCGCTTCCATCTCGAGCGGGTACGCCACCTCAGTGATAAAGCTACCGATCGCGGAATACTGCCAGCCAGCGTTCTCCCACGGTTTCCCGTCGAACGACACCAGCCGGTTTTCATCATCGATCTTGTAGCATCGCACCGCCGGCATGCGCTCCAGCGCCGTCGGACAGCGGGACGGCAGTTTCAGTTCGGCATCGACCGGCCGATTTGAGCAGGCGTGCTCCGAAAGGACGCGCCAGACGCTCAGCGCGCCGGTCTCGCCGTAGATAGCTTCGAGAAGTGCAGCGTCGGCATGCAGAGACACCTCCGCCTCCCCGCCCAAAACCTCATCTGCGCGCGCAGCGAAACCCGCTGCGCAGAGCGAGGATCGAACGTCATCTCGCGACGCTTCGGGAATTGCCGCCCGGAACGACTCCGCAACGTCCAGCCGAATTCTGCGGTCAGGCAGCCGGAACGGCTTCGCCAGCAGAGACCTCCAGGTACCTATGTAATTTTCCGGCCGGATGTATCCGGCGCGACTTTGCAGCATGCCGCCTTCACACGACGAAGCGTGCCGAAACACCCTTCGCATGACGTCGGCATATCGCCCGAACGCAATGGCAGACCACTGGTCGATGTGCGGATAGCAGTTCTTCTCGTACGTCCGCTCGAACAGCGCGAACATCCAGTCACCATCTGCCGTCTGGAAAGCCGCGGCCTTCTTGCCAGTCAGTACAGTTGCACCCATTTGAAGCTCCAATATGTAGATGCGGAGCAGCCCCCAACGGGCTGCGAACCCGCTGAGGGAAAGAAAAACCAGCCGCCACCAAGGGCGGCCATCAGGTGATTAATGCGACGGGCTGCGCGAAGGCATCTGGGCGTACACGACCAGAACTCTTACGCACACGAAGACGCCCGCGTACATCGCGAGCGTCAACATGCCGGCAAGCCAGCCCCGACCGCCGAATCCGGCAAGCGCCCCGCAAAGGAAACAGACCTTCACGGCGGCGCCAGTCATCAGCCAGCCCGCGAGACGCCGGCCGCGAGAAACAACGGCATCGAGAAACACGTTTCGACGTCGGCCGGTCGCAACCGACGCTGCAAACAGCAACGCAGCGACGACAAGGACCGCGAGCAGCCGCTTTCCGACTCCCGAGCTGGCGAGCTCCTCGTGATGCAGGGCCACCTCCGCGAGCGAATGCAGCATCGGCACCACCGCGTAGTGATTAGCCGCGTAAGACACAGCGGCCCCGGCGATTGCGGACCGGACACCGCGTAGAACCAGCTTGCCGACCGGGGTCGACGGTTTTTGTTGGGTCATTGAGACTCCTTCAGTTTGAGATAGGGAATTCGATGCCCCGCCAGGTGGTGGGGACATCAGGGTGGTATAGCGCCGCACCCTGAACGGGCGGGCTCAGACGGAGACCTTCGCCTTCTTCGGCTTTCTGGTCTTTTTCACAGGAGGCTTTGGCGCGTCATAGCCGAAGCGCGCCCATGCCGCCGGATCGATGGGAATCGGATTCGTACGCCCCGTTGCGAGGTTCACGAACACGCCCGAGAAGTTGAGACCACCGTTGCGAAACAGCGACCACAACATGTTGAAGGCCTGCACTGAAATCGCCTGATTGATGACCAGCGACTGCTTGCGCAGTGCGTCAGCCATCGAACAGGACGGCGTATCGTCGCCCTTGTCATTCTTCGGATTCAGCAGGTCGGGAAACAGATCGCCTACGTGGGGCAACCGGTCATGCCGCTCCTTGCCGAACTCGCCAAGAATCACCTGGCCACGATCCGTCTCGTTGCCGCAGTCGAGGTAGTAATGAACCTTCCCGCGCTTTGCCGCCTGCGCGATCGCATGACGCGCGCGTCGCGAATCGACGCAGCCAATGACCATGTCCGCATACAGATTCAGAGTCGAATCAACGCGGCGCGGCTCGGCCTTCCAGTTCGTCCCCATCAGCAGGTTCAGGCGATTCACCAGCAACGTCGCCTTGTACTGGCCGACGTCGTTGGGATAGAAGCCCTGCCTGCCGACGTTGAACTCACTGACCGTGTCGTCGTCGTACACCACGCACTCGATTCCGCCCGGATGGCCGAGCTCGATCATTGCGTGGTGCAGCCGTGCGAGTGACGGCAGCAACGCGCTGCCGGTACCGCCAGCGCCGACGACCACCACCTTCCACGGGCCGCTCAGCATGTGTGCCGGTGTCGTATGTAAAAGCGTCATACGACCTCCCGCGCCAATGCAACTTGCCAACGCTCAGGTATCGCGGCTTGCACCTCGAACCTGCCCTTCGCGCACAACCGCAGCGCAACGGACGGCACCTGATGACAGTGACCGAGCACCAGCGACAGCTTTACATCGTGCTGATCGTCGCGATCATCGGTCGATGAAAAGAATGCCTTGCCACGACCGTGCGAATGGCAGTCAACGACCAGCCATTCACCCGCATCCAGGTCCGGGCGCTTGTACTGCAGGTGCGCCGGGCTGTGCGACAACGAAGGCAGCGGCACCAGCCGGAATGCGCCGGTTGACGCATTCCACGTGATCCACGCGCCGACCTCGTTGGGCAACCCCGCACGCGCCATGCGCGCGAAGTCAGCGACGAGATCCGCCGGCACCGCGCCGCAACGCACTTCCGTCTCGTCGGCCGCCTCGCCATACGGTACGGGTGTGCGCCAGCTGAACGAGCCCAGACGACGCACCAGCCTTATCCAGGGACGGTTGATTTCGAGGAACACGCCGTTGGCCGCGATCAGCAGCCGTTCGCCCGGTGCGGACATCGGGACGACCGGCTCACGCGTTGGCACCATCACGGACGGGAACGAGCCCTGCAAGACCTGATCGACTGGATTCATTCCGTGCCTCCAATCTCTCCGGCCACCAGCTTGCCCGCCGTTGCGTCTTTCACCGGCACCAGCACATCGAGCGGAAATGTCTCGAACCTGCCGTCAAGCATGTCCTTCCAGAACGCGAAGAAGCCGTTCTCGTACTCGACCCGCTTGCCGCCGTGATTCGGATGCGTGAACGCGGAGGCGAAGAACGCTTCTTCCCATCCAGCGATCGCCGACACTTCGATCCGCCGCGGAACGTTGGCCGTCCCAATACAGATCGCGCCCCGGTCCCACGTGTTGAAGTACGGAGGCTCAAAAAGCGCTGTCGATGGCTCCGGTCTGCTGCCGCCTTTCAGCGAGAAGACACGAAAGCCGGTCGTGCTGGCCTGAAACACCAGACCAGGATGAGGCACGACCGCGCTGCGCTCGCCAAGCTCCTCGCATTTGAAGAAAACACGTCGCAGCGCTGGAGGGCACCACCACGTCACTGCGGCCGACGTCACACCAAGCACGGTGGCCGGGAGGAAATCGGCCTTTGGCGCGGCATTGCGGTCCAGCTCCACCAGCGTGTCAATCAGGGCTCTGCGATCCAGCGGTCGGCCAGCGCCGATAATCGGACGTCCGGTTTTGCCTTCCGCAGCGACAGGATGCGCCGTTGCGTAGTGCGCCCCGTTCGGACCGGTATAGAGCAATAAAGCCGACGACAGCGTCACATCGTGACCCGTCTGGCCAATCGAAACCTCATTCATTGGAAAACTCCTAGTCAGGGTCCACCACCAGCGCCATGAGACGATCGAGGTGATGGAGCATGCGTAAGCCGAGGCTCCATTGCGCGTACTGCGCGCGGATGCCCCGTCGTGTGTCAGAAAAGGAAATGAAACGGCTGTATTCGGACGCTTCGCCTGCCGAATAAGCGTTGTTCATGTGGTCGTCGAGCAGTTCGCTGGTCCGCTCGTTGTGCGAGAGGACGAACGTGCTTCCCGAGTAGATGGGATGTGCGTCGTAGCCACTCGCCAGGCAGTCTGAATTCCCTGCTTTAGCGAGCAACTGTTTCAGCAGGAGCAGCTCATCGCAGACTCTTGCGACTATGCCCGGCGAAGCCACGCGCAACCGCCGCAGCTCGCTAACCGAAAGCGTCGAAGACCGCGATCGCCGCCCTTTGATTTTCGCGGGATCGCGAATTTCGTCAGGGCAAAGCAGCGGCCTCAGTACCGACGGGAGATACCGCGCGATGACGACGTCATCTTCCCCGTAGTAGTCTTTCAGCAACTCGCCCACATCTTCGTCTGTCGCACTCTCTTCACCCTCCCAGTGCATGCAGGAAGCCTCACAGAGGAACCAGCCGGGCGTCCGGATGAGAACCGTCTTGCCGGAAACGCGATCAACGGTATTGAAGATCGTGTGCAGCAGGAGCGGATGGGCACGTCGAAGCGGGTCTGCGAAAGCTCCCACCTCGTGCACCCACTCATCCATGCACTTCACGCCGAGATGCAACGACGTGCGGGGCTTGAAGTCGTGGTGCTCATACTGATGCTGGATGGCGTCCATGACCGCGTTCGTGTCACACAACTCGAGTCCGAACGACAGGAAACGGAGCGGCGTGGGCAACTGCCGCCGCACCCAGGCGAAGAAAGCCTGCCGGAACGCGTCGACCGGACTCACCGGCGCTTCGACGTCCTCGGCACGAAGCGGGCCGTGGCGGAACTGCTCAAGCACGATCGCAGCAAGCGACGCGTCGTTGCGCCATGTCACCGAAGCTCGTGCAGGCACGTCCTCGGAGAAGTCCGGCAGAGTCAGAACACAATTGGCAGATCGATGTCTGGCAACGGCAGCGACTGGCGGTTGCCAGGACGTACCGACGCCCGCATCGACCGGTCTATCAATGAATGAAGGATCGAACAGCATTTGCGAACCTCGTCGTCATATAAAAAAACCGCCCTGTCGGGCGGTTCCTCTTTGAACCCGTTTGCCGGGTCCGCAAGAGCCTTGAGCAACGTCTGCTTACGCATACGAGCCCTTGGCGCCGGCGGCACGGACAAACTTGTAAATGGCAACATCGCCCGAGAGGTCGGGCCCATCGACGGCCGCGGTCGTCAACTCGGGGTACTGCGCCGAGTAAAGATCGCGAACGTCCTCCGGCGAGAACGCCGGACCGGGATCGAGCAAGGCAACGCCGTTGTAAGAAAACTGGCGAACGAGAGCGGCAATGGAAATCGACATGGCGACGCCCCTTTAAAAAAGCGAAGCCAGATCGGTACCGCTCGACTCCGAAGCCGCAGGGGCCGGAGCCGCTGCAGTCTCCGGAGCGCTTTCCGCTTCCGCGCTGTCGTCTTCCTCGTCGGCGTCATCGGCGTCTGGTGAAGGCTTCGCCGCAGGCGGCACACTTCTGCCACCCTTTGTCGAGAGAGCTTTGGTCGCTTTCGTGACCTGGGCCTTTTGCGCTTCACCGAGGATCGCCGTTGTCGCCGCGACCTGCTCAGACAGCGACGCGTGTGCGCCGGTGTACGTCGCAAGATGCTCGGCAAAACCCGCATCCAGATCCGCCGCGCTCGCCGTCATGACGAGTGGCTGACGCAGGGCCGCGTCTTTCGCCTCGCCTTCCGGCATGACGAAAACGACCATTGCATCGCCCTTAGCCTTGATCGACAGCTTCAGCGTTCCGCACGATTTCAACAGCGGTTCAAGTTCAACGAACATAAAAACTCCACAAATAAAAAAGGACCGCCCGAGGGCAGTCCATGAGATGGAATGAAGCGGACCAGGAAAGCCCGCTTCGATCGATGCGCGAGAGCGCGTGTTAATACTTCAGAACCTTCGGAACCTTGCCGGTGTAGTCGAAGCCCTTGACGTTGAGCAGCGCGTCGATGACTTCCGCCTTCGATTTGCTGAACACCTTCTTGAACTCGTCGCCGAGCGCGGCACGAATGCCAAGCTCATCGGCCACCACCATCATTTCCGACTTCGTGATCAGTTCCAGAAAGTCCTTGCAGAGCTTCCAGTGCTGGTTGAGGTCGAGTCGATGGTGACGGCAGAGACTCGTCAGATGGTGAACGTCCAAACCCTGGATTGCCGCGACCGTGACGCCGGTGACAGCCAGCGCGAGCTTGGCCTCATCAGCGGCAGCCACGGACGTCGCAGCCTTCGCCACGTCCGACATGGCGATCTTCTCGTCGGTCAGCTTCTCCCAGATGCCCTTCATCGTCGAATCATCGACGCAGCGGGCCTGTCCGGCGAGCGCGATCGAGACAAGGTATCGCTGGGCCAACAGAGGCTGCTGGCCGACTTCCTTGCGGAGGGCCTTGCGCCACAGCGCCACGCGATAGGTCTTGATGCGGTCAGACTCAGCTACCACCGTCGCCGGTGGGTTGCTCGTCGTCGACGGCGCTGCACCGGACGCTTTGGTCGCAGCCTTGGCGCCGGTACCGCCCGGTTTCGCTTCGGACTTCGGCTCGGCCGCAGCCTTTTCAGCCTGCAGGCGTTTCGCAACCATCTTCATGTTGCAGACAGTATCGAAGCACTGGCCCTTGTAGACCTTGCCGACAGAATCAGGCAGACCGCTCACCGCGGCGCCGTAGTTCTGGCACGCGTGGCAGGCTTTCGCCTGTTCTTCGCCGACGCCCTTCGACCCTTCCACAGCAAGCTGTATCCGGGTGTGGTTGTCGCCCGCTCGCACGATGCGCACGACGGGGAAATCATCGCGAAGCGTGGCCGCGACCGACTCAAGCTGTTTCTCCGTCTTTTCGTTGAAACAGGTTCGGTTCGTACAGTTGCCTGTAGCAATGGACTCGCCGAACATTTCGCCCTGGGTGGACGAGTTGTGGGGGCAATTTGCACAATCGGTTTTGTCGAAGATTGCGGCAGACAGCGCACAAGCGACCTGCTCGATCTTTTTCTTCAGTTCGGCGACCGGCTTGCCTTCCTGAACGATCACCGGAAGCAGCTTGTCCTGCGTTTCCTTCGGGAGTGCGGCAAGCAGTTCGGCGTGACCTAGCAGAATCTGCCGGGTGTTGAGCGCCTCCAGAACGGATGCGCTGCAGTTCATCAGCGCAAGCCGCTTGTCGAGCGTGGCACGCGACCATCCGAAGATGCGCGCGACCTCGTCACGATCGCCCTTGCAGAGGCCGACCTGCTCGGCTGCCGCAATGGCTTCCTCGGCAGGCGACATGTCGGCGCGCTGGATGTTTTCGATAATGGCGAGTTGCTTGGCCTCGACCTCATCGATTTCCTTCACAACGACGGGTATCTCGTAATCCTCGCCGTGCGCCGTCATGGCCGCTCTGTATCTGCGGCCGCCAGCAACGAGGGCGAAACCGCCATCGTCGAGAGTTCTGACGATCACCGGCTGGATGACACCTTTTTCGCGCACGGAAGCGGTCAGCTCTTCCATTTCCGCCGCATCGAAATACGTGCGAGGATTGGCAGCGATGGTGATGTGTTTGAGGGCAAGAGTAGGTTGTTGTTGCATCGTGGGTCTCCGGAGAGGGAACCCAGCCCTGTCGGGAGTGAGTTCCCGAAGGGTTGAACAACAATGGGCCGGTTGAACCGGCGAGTCGATGCGTCAGGGACGCGGGTGATTTCTCAAAGATACCGCCGCACGCGCCCCGCGCACCCCGCAAAGCTCACGTAAACGCCGTGTCTCTCGCGTAAACGAAAAAACCCGGCGCGAAGCCGGGTTGGGAAGAATAAAAGTACGACCGCATCAGATGCGCGGGCATGCAGAGAGAAGGTGATCACCAAAACAGAACGAGCACATGTCCATGTACTCGCCCTCAGATTCCCATTCGATGACGCCGTCCTGCCATGCATGGACCAGCTTCGGCTCATCGGCGAACAGCTTGGGAACCGGTGGCTCACTCAGTCCGGAGGATTCTGCGTCGCGATAGCCCAACGCCTGGGCGTCGGCCATTGCGAGCCCGAAAAGATGGGTGGCGGGGTTCGTGATACTTGCAACTTTCGCGCGTGCGAAATCTACGCGGACATTAAGGTAAGTGCATTCCATGGAGGTCTCCTGTGTAGGGAACCCTTCCCCCGCGGGACTGGTTCCCGAGGGGTTACAAAGCAGATGGGCCGGGCAAGCCGGCGAGTCGATGCGTCAGGGACGCGGGTAATACATCAACGATAACTGCGAGCGGCGGGAGCCCAGCATCAAATGCTTGCCAAAACGCCTCGCCTATCACTTCGAAGCGCTATCAGCGAAAAACCCGGCACGAAGCCGGGTTGGGAACAAATGGATCGGCAACGCCCTTGCAGACGCTGCCCATCCCATTACTGCAACACAACGGATGCTGGCGAACCGACGGATGCTGGCGCCGGCAACGGGCGCGACAGGAGCGTCGTTACCGCGCCGGAGAGCGACCACTCGCCGAACTGCTGCTCATGACTGGCGTGTACAAGCCGGTCGAGACACAGCACCTCAACGCCGTCCGCTTCGACGGTACCGAGAATGTTCGCGAGCAATGCGCGGTTCGAGCCTTCACGCTTGACCGTCACGACGCCATCGCCCACCAGTACTGTCACTTTCGATTCCTTCATGCGGCCTCCTTCAACAGTTTGCGCATGTCACAGGTCTCACGGTCTGCGACCAATGCAAGGTCATGAACAAAGCGATCCAGCAACGAATCCATGTGCAGGAACGTCTCGTCTTCAAGCTCGGGCGTCGCCCAGTCCAGTCCCGCCTGCGTCGCATCACGCTTGTGCGCGACCATCTGATCCTGATATTCGTCGATGCTGCCCGGCAGATGGAAATACAGCACCTTCAACGTCCCCTTACGGTTCCAGCGCAGCGCGCGCCGCATCGCCTGATACTCGATGCGCCACGTCCACGACCGGTCATAGAAGAGGATGTAGTCGGCGTTCGGCAGGTTGTAGCCCGCACGGCCCGATGCTTTCGTAGCGAGCAGCCCTGTGGCCAGCCCGGTCAGAAACCGCTTGTCCTTGTCCGACACGCGGCGCTTGATCGGGATCTCGCCGTGGAACGGCACCGACTGCACACCATGCGATTCAAGCTCACGCGCCAGCAGGTCAAGCACGCCCGGGTTTTCCGCAAACACAATCGCCTGCTTGCCTTCAGCGGCAATCTCCCGCATGCGCGAGATAACCGCCCGCTGTTTGCTCGTCAGACCGCCGATGCGTTCGACGCCTTCCATCCCGTATTGCGGATAGTTGGCGGCAAAATGCACGGCACGTATGCGCGCGAGGATCGTGATGAGGTTGCAGGCCTTGCGGTCGTCGCGGGATGAGCGATACCAGTCGGCAAACTCATCTGCGGCTCGCAGGTACGCGGCGAGATGCCCTCGGTCCCAGTCCACCGTCTCGACGTCAAACTCAGGCGGTTCGATCTGGATGTACTTAGCGACCTCCGGCTCTGCCACCAGCCGCCGCTTGATATGCGGCGCAAGCATTGCGCGGTAGCCGTGCAGGTTCCCGATCTTTGGCACCTCACGCTTCGCCCCTTCCTGCAGGCTTTCCGCGAACTGCCACGTCACCCATTCCAGCACCACGAAGTCATCGCGGAACCGGTCAACGCCCCGCATTGCATACTCGACGGTGTTGATCCAGTTTTCCTCCAGATAGCCCAGCCGGTAGCCATACGGCTGGGCCGCCGTGCCGTCACCGCCCGAGAACGCGATCAGCCCGAAGGCGTCACGCGGATAGTTCGGAATGGGAGAACCCGTCAACACGTATCGACGTCGCGCCGAAAGCTGCCAGAGCGCGCGGCTCTGATCGCTCGTCGGATTGGCCAGCCGCTCGCCTTCATCGGCCACCAGCAGGCCGATGCGCCGCCGCAGTCGATGCGCATACGTCACACGCTTCGACACTGCCTTGTCGACCGGCATACGCAGACGCTCGTACGAGATGAGGTTGACCCGCCGCAGATCCTTCAGGTCCGCCGCGCAGCCGATGACTTTCACGTCACTGGCGTCGATCGGCAGCAGCGCGATCTCCTTCATCATTTCGTCGATCAGCCGTGACTCAACAACGATGAGACCGTGCGTGACCTGGGAGGCGACGATCAGCGCGATGGCGAGCCGCGACTTGCCACAGCCCTGCTCCCACGCGATCACGCATCCCGAGGGTTTCATCAGCGTCTCGACGAGGTCTTCCGTCTGGAATTCCCAGGTGAGCCAGCGGTCGATGCCCAGAGAGTTGACTCTGGCCCGGAGCGCGGCTGCCTGCTGCGGAAACTTCACGGCAAGACCTTCGTGAACCACCTCCCAGCCTTCAGCCACGTTATCGACCGCAAACCGCGCGTTCAACTCGTCCACCGACAGATGGTAGGTAGCGCCCTTGACGACATAGCGGTAACGGCCGTCATCCTCACGCATGAAAGTCACCGCATCACCCGCCATCACCAGCGGGCTGGCCCACCGCGTCGCATCGACCTTGTGGGTCTCGCGCGCGTTGCCAGTCACGACGTCCGTCGAACCGGCACCCGTTGTCCACGCCACATGTCTGAGCGGCGTCGCCTGACGGAGGCTCCTTCTCGCACGTCGTTCAAGGTGCTCGAGGAAACCCGGCGCAAACTGCGGCTCGCCCCCAACGCTTCGGATTCGATCGAGCAGCCTGTCCATCGCGGCGCGCGGATCATCCTGCATCAGGTATGTCTCCAGATCGAGCAGACCCTGACCGGCGTAGCGGAATCCGCGCGGCAGCCGGTGGCCGTCACGCGAATAGATGCGTTCAACGAAAACATTGTTGAGCACCATCGCCTCGTTGAACCCACAGGCGAAGCCGAGACGGATGCGCCGGCCGTCATGCGCAATGACGACCGACCTATCTCCCGTCACTGGTCGCGTGATGGCAGGCACGCTGTCATCGAGCTTCTGGTAGCGCAGCCGCGCCTCGCCAAAACTCCGGTCCTCGTAATGCAACCCGAGGTCCGGCGCGGGCAGCGCGAGGTCTTCGACTTTCGTTCTCACGAAGTCCGAAGGACGCGAGCGGTACCGGTCGAACACCACAACAGCGGTCCGCACGTTCGCGCCTTCCGATTTGAATGCATCGGGAGCCAGCTCGAACAGACCAGCAACGCGGCGTCGGGCCGAATCACCCAGTTCACCCGCCACAAAAGCTTCCGCCGTCGTGACCGGGAGCAACGCAACGACGATGTTCGCCGCGTCCAGCGCCTGATGCACCGCATACTCATGACTGAGCGCACTGGTGTTTGCGCCGTATCTGCCCCACGTGGTGCAGGAGAACGGCTTCAGGTGTGGAGACTCGAGATGAACCGAAAACGGCGGATTGATGATCGCGATATCGAAGTTCGCCGGCTGGATGTCCTCCATGCCGGCGTGCCTGAACTCGCAGTCGAACCCCGCTTCCTCGAATACCTTCTGGCATTGGGTGATCACATCCGCGTGAACGTCGACGCCATACACCGCGTAGCGCTCAGGATCGGCATACTGGAACAGCCGCCCGGATCCAACGGAGTTATCCAGTAGCCGGATGCAGCGGTTGATCTTCCAGCCACTGATTACACTCCACATGAAGGCGGCGATTGCATCCGGTGTGAAGAACTGTCCGAGATGCTGACGACGCGCCGCGGCCAGTTCGCCCTGATGGGCGACCGGCGCAGCCTGGGAGCCGAGGCTGATGACCGAGCGCAAAGGCTCGTACCAGTCCGGCGCCAAAGAAAACAGATCTCTCTGCATGATTGCATCCATAAATCGGGATAGGGGCGAGCCTCACGGCCCGACCCCTCCCACACCACCGTGCATACGGGTCCGTACACGGCGGTTCGGATCAGTTGATCGACTATGAACCGACCGATGGAAGCCCAAGCGAGCGGAAGTAGCGATTGGACAGGGCGATGTTCAGCGCAGGGCTGCAACTGAGCCGCCATACCCCGTGAGGTGAACCCACCGTCTGGGCAGCAAGATGACGGCTAACCCCGCGCGCCGTCAGTTCCTGGAATCGGGCAGGACTGTGCTTCCACTGCTTCCAGAAGAAGCAGCGCATGCGCCGTCTGATCCACTCATCCAGTTTCCGAAGCACGCCAGGTGTCTCGCAGTATCCAAAGTAACCACGCCAGCCCGTCAGATATCGCTTCAGCGTGCCGATCATCTGGTCGACGCTGATTCCGCGCGTGCGTTGAGTCAGCTCCCGGATTCGATCCTTGAAGCGGGCCAGCGCCTTGGGTGCAATGCGCCGTGTGACCTGTTCCCGGTTCGAGAAGGTGAATCCGAGGAATTTACGCGTGTGTGGACGCGCGACCGCGCTCTTCGCCTCATTGACCTTCAGCTTTAGCTTGCCGGTGAGGAAGGCCTTCAGCCCCGCCATCACCCGCTGGCCTGCGCGTTCGCTGCGTACGTAGACGTTACTGTCGTCGGCGTACCTCACGAAGTGCAAGCCGCGCCGCTCGAGCTCGCGGTCGAGGTCGTCGAGCATCAGGTTGGATAACAACGGTGACAGCGGACCACCCTGCGGCGTCCCTTCGTCCGTTGCGCCAACCAGCCCGTTTTCCAGCACACCCGCCGTCAGGAAGCAGCGGATCAGTTTCAGTACACGCCTGTCGCCAACCCGCTTTGCGACTCGACTCATCAGAATGTCGTGGCTCACGCGATCGAAGAATTTCTCCAGATCCAGGTCTACAACCCAGCGATACCCCGCCTGAATGTAACCCTGTGCGCGCCCTACCGCCTGATGTGCCGAGCGTCCCGGACGGAAGCCGTAACTGGAATCCGAGAACGTCGGGTCCCACTGCCTTTGCAGTACCTGCAACACCGCCTGCTGAACAAATCGGTCAAGCGCAGAGGGAATGCCGAGCTTGCGCACGCCACCTCCATCCGGCTTGGGTATCTCGACCCGTCTCACAGGTTGCGGCCTGTACGTGCCGTTCAGCAGCGTGGCCCGTATCGACGGCCAGTGCTCCCGCAGGTACGCCGGCAGTGCATGAACCGTCATACCGTCCACGCCCGGTGCACCCTTGTTCGCTTTCACACGCTTCAACGCCTGCTTCAGGTTCTCCCGTTCACAGACTTCTTCCATCAGTCGGTCACAAGCCGACGGGCTTTCAGACTCGGGGTTCGCCGCCATAGGTTCAGCCCCTCGATCAGCAGCGCTCAGGGCTTCACCCCTGCCTCCGCGGTCAAGGACGCGATGCGTTTTCTGCTGCGCTCCCATGTCGAGTTCTCCGGCTTACTTGCCGCTCCTCTCCGTTTGGGCCTTCAGGCGTCTCCGCCCTACTATGCCCGCTGCTGACTCCTGCACAGTGGTCAACGTCCCTCGCGGTCCGTTCAGTCCTGATTCCAGGACACCGGGCAGGTCTCCCGAGGTAAGCTCAACCGCCTTCACCACACACCTGCCAGATTTACCACCCCGGCCCTTGATGGCTATGGACTTCGCAATCACTTGCTTGCTCGTCCGGCCGGGTAGGCCTCATATCTGGTTTCTGTTCGTCAGGTCGTGGCTTTGCTACACGCTTCTTTCAGACCCCGCCTCGCGGCGACGCCCTTGCGTTTCGCTAGTCCTTCACCACCATCAGGTTGGACAGGGGACTCGCACCCCCAAGCTGTTGCGCATGCTCGGCACACAAGAAAAGGCCCGCGTGGAAGCGGGCCGAAGAAGGAACGCCGGACGTATCCGGCGGGTTGGGAACTACAGGTGATAGAACTTGCGAACTGCACGCCGACGGGCGGCAAACGGCTGGCCGCCTGTCACATCCAGCGGCGCGCGCTGCACGACGTGTCGCAACGCCGCAGCGCAGAACATCGGTGAATAGCACTCGCCTGCGCGCACGATCCTGAGCAGATCGTTGGTTGACAACGCGTACGTCCTGGCGACGTAGCGCGTAAAGAGATAAACGCGGTGACGGACCATGATGAGCCCCCGATCAGTAGCGGTCACGCGACGCCAGGTAGTCGGCACCGAATTCGCTGATAAATAGCGAAAGGGCATCGCCCACCTGATGCGAGAACTTGAACTGCCATTTCTCGTTGTACATCACGATGTCAAGGCCGTTGAAGCAGACCTTCTCGCGAGTCTCGAACTCATAGTCCAGCAGTCGCCCGTGCGCCAGCTCCGATGCAAGTACGTCGAAGCCGGAATGCCCCGCGAAAGCAGCGAGACCGCGCGTGATGTTCACGACAGTCTGCTGTGAGTGGTAGGTCGCCTTGCGTGCGCTGGAGCGGTAACACGGCTCACTCCAGATCCGGCCTTCGCACACGATCGAGCTCGACGTCCGCTTGATCTCTGAATTCGGCCGGATGTTGAAGCCGTCGATGATCGACTTCGCCGCCTGCATCAGGCCAATGCGCTTGCCGGCGTCGCCGCTATAGGTGCGCTCCAGGTGAGCCCAGAACGCGTCGAAGTCCGGACACTTCCCGGACCTGAGCGCTTCGTGAATATCGATCGATGCGTTAGCGAGTTCCTTGCTGTCTTCTATCTCAAGGCGTCCACCGGGCGGCGAAAACCGTCGCACCGCCTCGCGGACAAGCACGTGAGAAAGTCGATTGCAGAAGTCACTCAGTTCACGCTCCGTCTTGTATTCGGATCGCGTCTCAGCAGCACAGTACGAGTACTGGCCGTCACGAGGAAAAAGCGCAGTTTCGGCCGCACGAACTTGAAGATAGGCAGCTGCGGCCTTCGTCTGTGCATCCTTGAACTGCTGGACAAGTGCCGTGTACATGGTGTTTCCCTCAATGGAATTGACGGGACACCACGCCAGAGCGGGATGATTCCCGTCTGGGTTGAATGAGCGGCCGCAAGGAGCGGACGTCAGATGAAATGCGCAGAACGCGCGGTCAGTCGATGCGCGTACGCGCGGGTGATGGGTAAACAATACGGCGTGCGACGCCGTCGTCAGGGCCGAATGACGGCGTTTTCACATCGTCTCTTGCGTGCCTGCCCCTCGGGTTATCAACATATTCTGGGGACAAGCATGTGGATAACGTGCCTCTCGAAAAACTGCGGGCTCGTGTGCTTCACGTCTGCGCGACGCGGCTCCGCCAGGCTGATGCTGTATCGAACCTCCGCCAGATCTTTACCCATGGGCAGACTACTAACGAAGAATGACGCTGTTTTCCCGCTTCTTTTCACGGGTCGCATTACATTGCACTTTCGAAATGCCAGTCGTTTCAGCAGTCCGGTGCAGAAAGGGCGGCGATTTACGGTCTCTTTGCAAGCCGCGCGACGACGCAGTAGTCGGAAAATTTAGACCGTGCCCGCCCTTGATGGGTGAACCTTCTGTCGACTCGCATGAAATTTAGTCAACGCGCCACGCTGTCCATCCTCACCATCGCCGTACTCACGTCGACGGCGACGATCGGCCTCGCTGGAATTCAGTTGCAACCCCAGCGCGCAGCGGTGGGCGTCGTGATTGATACGGCAATCGTCTCTGAACTCACAGGCGTGTCGGATGCGATCCGCGATATGCCGCCCGAACTTCGGTCCGGTGTCCTCGCCCGTCACGATGTGGGCTCCGAACAGGCACTAGCCCAGTCACTTGCCGCACAGCGTGCGAACCTTGTTGTGGCGGAAAGAGAACGCGCCGAAGAGATTGCCGCGCGCGACAAGCGTGCAATCTGGCTCATTGGCCTGGCCGTGTTCAACACATTCGTCATGGCATTCGGCGCGATCTCGCTCTTCGACGCGTACGGAACAAAGCGCCGGCACGCGCGACCGTGACCCGCATGCCACACGCGACAGACCAGCTACGCCCTGCCACGGGCTATTGCATCGAGACCCGCGCGTTGGCGCTGTCCAACGGCTATTTCCCCGGCCTCGTGCTCGAGCGCACCTTCATCCAGAAGCACATCGTTGATGGCGTGACTTTCCTCGAATTTCAGAACGCGACAGGCGTCCGCCACGTCATCGACGTCTCAACCATCGAGCGCATCATCCCGCTGGGGCGGATGGCCAGACACGGTGACGCTCTCCGTACCGCGGATGTCCAACCATGATCACGATCGTCTTTGAATTTGTCGATACGACGCGTGGACAAGCGGTCGGCGGCGCCACGGCGCTAGGACTCCCGGACTGCTGGATGGACGCACTCATCGGCGATGGGTATGTCGAGCAGCGCGACTACATTGCACCCGGCATACTGCGACGCATCGTTGCGCGCTTCCCGACCCAGCACCACCTGGACCAGTTCGCCAGCAGCGTTCGTCAGGTGAGCAAGCTGCTCGGGACACACGCCTTTCGCGGCAACGTAGGCAACACGTGGCCGGGTTTTCTACAGAACTGACAGATGACAAACGTCCGATTCGATGGCCTGGTGACATCCCTCGAAGAGGTGCAGGACAATCCCGCACGCTTCGCGACACGACTCGAACGCGCGAAGCGGACGTCTGGCTACGCCGAGTGCCTTTGCCAGAGCGCGGGCGGGGGCAAGCCGCTTCGACTGGTCGTTCGCCGCTACGGCGCGCTCTTCCATCTCGCGCGATGGCCAGACGAAGGTGTCTATCACAAGCGGGACATTTGCTCGTTCTTCGCCGAACCCACCGCATTGAGTGGCGCTTCTGGCACCGAACAGGAAGCTATCCGCACGACGCATTCGGGACTTGATGCAAGACTAGAGGTGTCCCTGACGGTGCGCACGGTCGGCACCGTTAGAAGCGAAAGCTCACCCGGCGATAATTCGCGCGCTGCGTCGCGTCGATCCGCACCGCTACTCGGTTTTCTGCAGCGCGTGTGGCAAGACGCTGGCCTGAACCATTGGTCAGGCGGAGCGCAGCGCAACTGGGGCACCTGCAGTGCACAGATTCTCGCCGTGCTCGGCGAAGGGAAGATGAACGGCAAGCCGGTGCAGGACGTCGTTCACGTCATGCGGCGCTATGAAGAAGCTGAACTGCCGACCATCAAGGCTGAGTTCGACGCCTTCCTGAGCCGGATCAGGACCACGCCGACAGAGTCGCGCCGCGGCGTCGTGATCGCGGAAATCAAGGCCATCGATCCTTCAAAGTACGGCTTCATCGTTCGCCTGCGTCAGACGTTCGAGACGTTCTATGCATCGAAAGCGCTTGTTGAAAGCGCTGCCCGTTCTTACCGGCACGCGTGGCCGATGATCGGCCAGCCGGAAGCCCGAGTCGTCGCCGTGCTCGTAGTTGAACGCACGAAGGATGGCAATCTGCGCGCGGTCGATCTCGCCCTGCAGCTTTGCAGCCGCGCGTTCATAGCGTGCGACTCGAGCTACGAAGTTAATATGGCGAACCGTCTTGTGGACGAGCGGCGGCGGTTCGAAAAGCCGCTACGGCGGGACGAGGGCGACGACATGCTGCCCGACTTCCGTCTCACAGACACAGCGCGGCCAATCGCAATCGAGATCTATGGCATGGAAGCTAACGACGCATACCGCGCCCGCAAGTTGCAGAAGCAGGCCATGTACGCTTCGCACCGTGAGCCATGCGTCGAATGGGTTCCACCGTCGCCGCTCGCCTCGGTCGTGCTACCGTCGCCGGCTTGACTTACTGCCGATGCATATAGGGTGAGGCAGATATAGCCCGAACAGGATCGACAAAATGGAATCCAACTCTTTCTTTCTCCAGCGCGCTCTGGCCCGCGGTACTGACTGGCACGTCAGCTATCCGGCACTCTGCATGGCAAGCTCGACCGATCCGGTCGACGAACGGCGCAAGCAGATCGTCGTCGCCGCTGCGGACGACACAACCGTGCGGATGGCCTTCTTCAGCTCTCTCGGCGCGATTCTCGACTTTCAGGCATCGTGGGACGAAATGGACGGCGCCACGCGCGGCTGGCTGAAGTTCACCACGCGCTGGAATCGGTGGTGGCTTCCGGAGGTGGCCGCGCTCGCAAGCATGGAGCGGCACGCCAACACGCCAACCGATGTGCGCCTTGCCGTCGGCAGCGGCCGCGTCGCGCCTTCTGACACGGACGCGTTCCGTCGTTATCTTGACACGATCGAGCAGCACTACAGGCGCGACGAAGCGATATCGCGCAACCTGTTTGCGCCCGACGTCGCTTTTGACATACAGTCCCGCGCCCTCGCCCCATAAACCCGTACTTTACCGCCCAGAAGCGCATGAGCAGTGTCCTCCCGTTCGCGCGCATGCGCGTCACCACAGACGATCGCACGCACCGCCCCGGCGAGTGCGCCCATCGCAATATCCGCCTCGACCCGCGCGGCGGAATCGTCACCTGCCGGGATTGCTCTGCCACGCTCACGCCCTTCTGGGCCCTCACGATGCTCGCTGACCAGTACGCCGTTGCACTCGCTCACATAGAGCGCCTGGAAACGAGGCTCGCGCGAGCGGACTCACGCATCCTCGAACTGTCGGCCGAACTGGATTTCCCGGCGGCGCACGAAAGACCGTCCGATCCTTCCTCAACCTGACCTTGACTGAGCGCTGCTTCATGGTCGAATGGTGAACCATCAACTGAAGGGCATCACCATGAAGCGACACTTCCCTTGCGGGCACTCGGGCAAAGGCAAGTACTGCCATACCTGCGTCGCCATCACCAAAGCCAGGGAAGCCGAGGCGCTCGCGCGACGGCATAAGCGCCTCGCCAGACAAGAACTGGCCGCAGCCGACCCGATCGACCTGTCCTGCGTGGCTCACCTGCCATCCCTTCAGAAAGAGGCTCGATCGATCCTCACGAAAGTGCGGGACGGCACTCACCCTTGCGCCCTCAAGGGAAAACCGATCCGCTCGTCGAACCGGCAGCTTCTCTCGGTGCCCGTCGGATACGCCTACCGCCTGGTGTTCGACTGTGAGTCATTGCGTCCTCTACGCCTCCTCTCGCACGAAGCGTACAACCACGCAGCTGACGCCCTGAGCGGCTGACTTGCCGCAATTTGTGTTTATTGCTGTCGTTTTGCCCAGAAGCACTGGTCGGCAGACATTACAATTCGACTATAAATACACTGTCCCCAGGAAGCGCCATGACTGATGAACTTTTCCCCTGCGCACACTGTGGAGGCAACTGGGCGTTCGGCTGGTCCCAACGAGTCATCGGGGGCCGAATCAGGCCTTCAACGGATTTCCTGCAGATCAATTCCAGCACCGCCCCCGTGATGAACGATATGGAGGCGCGGTCGCTGTCGGAGCCGCCGACCGAGAAGCTTTGCTGCATCCTGTGCGACGACTGCGGGATGCAGACGCCGTGGATACCTGTCGGCGACGACAGACACGCCGCACTCGATGAGGCCGGAAAGATATGGAATCAGCGATTGAACCGCCCGGCTGCGACCGAGGGCGAATTGCTCGATCTCGTACGCAAAGAAATCTCGCCGATCGACGCGCCGTACATCCTCGATTTACTTAGTCGCACAACGGAGGACTGGGAGAAGCGCGGCCCGATTTTCTCAATGCTCGCGCAGAAGATTGTCGACGGGAAAATCACCACGCGCGATTTCTGGCCGATCGAACCGGTGCTCGAGGATGCCGCCCGTTATCGCACGCTGCAGCAGATGGCGCGCTTCGTCTACATCGACGGTGTGGCGTCCGTTCAGTTCCCACGCATTCCGGCGACCAGTGGTGACGAGGATTGCTCTTTTGAGACCCGGGTCTCAGCCGCCGTTGATGATCTCCCGGATCGCAACCGCTGGTGACTTGACTTCGCGGGAGCGGCGCCATACTGGACTCAACTCTCGCCACATCGGTGAGCGAACAACCGCCTGTCGGAGAAAAACATGTCCCCAGTCGAATACATTCGCGCCGCGTACCGCCATCGCGAAAAGCTCGTTCCGCAGCTACTGACCGTGCTGGCCCTCGCAGTGATTTTCACGTATCACGCGCTGACCAGTCCGGTCCTTGAATGGCTGCGTTAGGCAAAACCAGTCCAAATAATTAACCATGGTTATTTTTTTTCAAAAACGGACGTCACCAAGTGCCTGATTAGCCGACCTTTTTTTCCGCCAACCTTCGTTCCAAAAATGTAATTTTGTAATTTTTTTTGGAACAGCGACCGGCTGCTTTTCCCACAGCAGCTGAGGATTCCCTGCTTTGTCGGGTCATCCGCAGGAGGAGTAGGCGGTTCCTCTTCGTCGCACTGCGGTATCGGGCTATTAGGACAATGCGCTCCATAGCCGCCTTCCGCACCTCGCGATCTACCGGCTCCGTGGTTGCTTGATCGGCGCGTGAACGCCGGCGATCCGCTATCCCTTTGCTGTATGCACTGGTGGCGAACACCGTGGCTCGCCGCGCCGATACCCGCCCCGGGGTAGGACGGCGTCAGGAAAACAACCGGACCAACCGCCCCGCCATTCACTTCTCTAACAGCCTGTAAAGCGCTTGACGCGAGATTCCCATCGCGGCTGCGGCGCGCGACTTCACCCCGCCTGCCGTTGCGACGGCCTCGAGTGCCATCTCTTTGGTAAGCGAGCTCGTCTTCTTCGCAGCCAACGCAGCGTGCGTTGAGAGATAGGCGTTTGCTTTAGTCGCGCGACTGTGACCTGCCGCCTCAACAACGCGCTGCATCGCCGCCTTGTGTGCCTCACGATCCACGCGCTCTGATGGCATCTTGATCGGCGCTGCAACGCCAGTAATCCGCTCGTACATTTCCTGCAGGTACTGGTGACGCAGACCGTGGCTGGTAACTCCAATTCCCGATTCGGTGACGCCGTGTTTGGCCAGCACCTTGTAATAGCGCCACTTCCACTGCTGTTTGGTCATGCCATGCGGGATGGTCGAGCCGGTAAAAGGATTGGCCAACGCGGCAGCTTCTTCCAGTACCGAAAATTTGAAGTCGATCGGCACCGCCCGGTCACGGCCGCCTTTTGTCCCGCGGGTTACGCTCAAAAGGCCATCGTTGCGCACGGCCTCGGCGGGGCGCAGAAGAAAGCTCTCTTCCACGCGCAGCCCAAACGCCGCCTGAAGCTTAAGCTGAACTGCGACGCGCGGATCTGTTTCTGCAATCTCCTCGATCTTCGCTGAGGCGTCGACGCCGTTTCCTACCCAGGACTTATCTTCGAGCGCCACATAAGAGCGCACGAGACTATTCGCTTCTCTGTCGGCATATTCAGACAGGGTTCCGATAAGGTTCGTCTTTCCCATCCAGTCAGCGAGCGCTCGTAAATAAGTCAACTTGTTCTCAATGGTGCCACCGCTGAGGCCGGACTTGATCCACAGGTCTACAAGGAACTTCACGTGCTTCTGCTTCAGCGCATACGGCGATTGGAGCGCATAGCCGTTTTTCCGAAGCTCTTCAAAAGATCGGCAGATCTGCTGCGTCCGATACATCTGGGTTTTGATGGAGAGAGGCTTGGCGCTAATTCGCGTGCGACTGTGCACCTTCTCGACATTCTCCAGAAAGAGGTTTTCAAGTACCCCTTTAAAGTCGGGCGGCAACCGATAATCGCGCAGCACTGCGCGCACATTCAGAATAGCTGACATCCTTACAACCCCATGAGTAGCACCGGTCAAAGCGTTGTACAGCGCCTTGCCTCAACGCAGCGTTCGAACATTTTCCTGATCTTTTACGGCTTGCTCCCGGTGCGCTGCGCGCGAGACGCTGGGAGCCTATCCCCGCATCAACCTGTCGCGCTGCGCGTCGCGTTCCCCGCCGGGTACAACCTTCCTGTCCTTTAGCGATTCCATCGGTTCAGCCCCGCACGTGGAAGAGACGTGCATCGACTGTCCATCTGCTGCCTGCTGCGAGGCACCACGCTCGCGCGCAATGCCTGCCTGCGATATCTGCTTTCCCTCCATCACCGAACCGGACCTGCCTTTGCAGGGTCCATCGTCGTTGATCGGGTCCGCTGTCTCGCAGGTCGGGCCACAGCGCTTTTCGCTCCGCGATCCCGACTCCGCCGACTGCTCTAGCTGCCGGACCGGCCTGTGACACGTTTTCACGCGCCCGCGTGCGCCGTCTCTCGACTCGCACGACTGTGGCCAACCGTCCGGCAAACCGTTTGCGCTGTTTTTTCTCCGGCCGCGCCCGCCGTTCGTCTTCCGTACAGGGAAGTGTTCGCTGTAATAGCGATCACTTCCCCCACCCCAAAGTCCGTTCAATCCGCCGCGGTGTGTCGGGCTTCATGCAACGGTCCCAGCTTCGTGTGCTGAAAGGGTGCGTCCAATGCTGACTCAAGCGTGAGGTATGTCCGGTTTCGGACGTGTCCGGTGTCCGGCAACTCAGCTCAAATCGCAAAATCGGGCAAAACCGCCCGCAAACCCAATGGATATCGCTCGTCCGGTTGCCTCAAATCGCCCCGGATTGCTTTTGATTTACTTCAGAAAAAGGCCGCATCAGATTGCGGCCGTGGACAGGAAGGGCTTTCGCCAGGCAAAGCGATCCCTTCAATGGTGAAGCTTGGAGGTCGATGCGCTGATCGCGCGGTGGGTAACGTAAATAATAGCCGCGCCCGCCGCTCTCTGAATTTCTAAAGCTCCCTAAATGTTGTGAGCTTTAGCTTTCTTGACTTTGCTCCACAGCCGATAGAGTTGGAACGTCACACGCGGTCTTGGGGCCAACGTTGGCCCAAGCTTGGGCCAAGAAAAAAACGAAGTCTTCGCGGCAACGATATTTGGCCCGAACTCGGCCCCTGCTTGGCCCAAGCGCAGGCAATCAATGTTCAACAACTCTGGAGAGAGTCAATGAAAGTATCAGTATTCGCAGTGGACGTCGGCTACGGCAACACGAAAAGCGCGTTCCGTATGGGTTCAGACATCGCCACGCAAATGTTCCCGTCGCTGGCGCCCATCGCGGTCAGCGACGCAGTGTCGGGCTTCGGACAGGGCGTACTGCACGCGCGCAAGGTTGCGCCAATCGAGGTAGACGGCGCAACCTATGAGATCGGTCCCGGCGTAGAACTGTCGTCGGCTTACGGCAACGCGGGCCGGACGTTGTCGGAAGATTTTTGTCTCACCGCCAACTATGCAGCGCTGCTTGGTGGATCCCTCCATTTTGCCGGCGTGACCGAGGTCGAACGCATGGTGCTTGGGCTGCCTGTTCACAGCATCACCAAGTACTCCGCGCATCTTCGCGACGCGTTCACAGGAACCCTGAACTTCGGTCATGGCGAGATCAAGGTCGGTTCGGTCAAGGTCGTCCCGCAACCCCTTGGATCGCTTGTCTCCTTCTCCGAATATGGGGGAAGCCGCTTTGATCGTGAGAACGCCCACCTCGTCATTGATGTCGGTTACTTCACGACGGACTGGGTGGTCGCTCACGGCTTTACGATGAATGACCGTCGCAGCGGTGGTGCTCCGGGCGGGGCGTCACATGTCTATAAAAGCATTGCGTCTCTGATTGCGAAAAAGGAAAGCGAACCGGTCGACGACATTGAGCGCATCGACAAGTGTCTGCGCGAAAGGAAACCGCTGTTGTTCTACGGCAAAGACATCGACCTCGCCCCATATCTTGAACAGTCGCAGGCTGTCATTAATTCAACGGTCAAGGACATGCAGAACCGCGTTGGTCGGACCGCTGATCTGCGCTCAATCGTACTGACGGGAGGCGGAGCGGCCCTGTACGAACCGGCAATACGAGCCGCGTTCCCGCGGGTACAGCTCGACGTGCTGGAGGCCCCGTGCTACGCCAACGCCAAGGGGTTCCTGATTGTCGGCGAGGCAACGCTTGCCCGCGAACGCAAGGCGCTCGGAGCCGCTGCATGACTGGCAAGGCACTGGTCAAAGTCACGCTCAACGAAGCGACAGACCCAGATCTCTTCGCCTACATCAAACAATTTGATAACGAGCGCCTGCGCGCCGGCGCACTTAGGGCGTTGGCACGAGCGGCGCTCAACGGCGGAGGACCGAGATGCGTCGAACCCGCCCTGCTTGACGCGCCGTCCGTGACCGGCGCGCCGACGGCCCGGCGCTCCTTAGACGCAACAGATATGGTAGAAAGCCGTCCCGTACCTACACTCTCTACTGGAGCCGCGCCGTTGGCAGCCGTGCAACCAACACAGCGGCCCGCTGCCGATCCGTCGGTCGCCGGCGCCCAGCGATTCGACACGGAGGCTATCGCCGACCAGTTCGCCGGGTTCTAGTGGCGGCCGATGGCCTTGACTTCGCGCCGCATTTGCGAAGATAGGTCATCGGCCTGCATGACGGGCCTTACCAATGGAGTAGGAACAGTGGACCTCTTGCACGTACTAACTAACGCGGACTGGACTCGGGCCGCGCGCTTCTGGCTCCTGGTGGCTGTGGGCGTTGCTGCCTTAGAGTCTTCCTATCATCTGCGCGGTGCGGTGCTGTCGTGGCTTCGCAAGGACAGCGATCATGCTTAACAAATTTTGGAGTTTGGATCCCCTCGCGCGCCGCGCGATCGTTGCCGCCGCGCTTTTTGGCTTCATTGCCATCGACGTTTTATTGCCCAAATGCGATCTCACCGTTTCGGTCTTTATGATTTGCGGCATCGCATTTCTTTGGGCGATTGGCATACTGCGCCCTTTTCTGTTCATGATGTTTCTACTGTTGAAGATCGTCTTCCGAATCAAGACCTCTCCGTGGTGAACCAATTCATCGACTCAGGGCGAAAAAAAACCCGGCCAATGGCCGGGTTTGTCGCTATGGGGTTGAGTCAATGCAATAAGGCGATACCGCGAGCTCGACCCTGATAGCGAACGCAATAAGTCCACGCGTCGTCCAGTTCCATGCCTGTCTGCTCGGGCTTCGCATTCACTGCCTGACGCCGGTCGATCACATCGTAAGCCTGCGCTTCTGACTTGCCGACTCGTACTGAACCATTCTTGATGCCCGACGTCGCAACAATCTCAAACCGGCCAACAATCATCTTGAACATGCTTCTCTCCATGAGGAAAGCCCAGACGGAGCGCGGCCCCGGCGGGGACGAATCCCCACCGGGCGGTTAAGAAAAACTACTAGGCGGGAAAACCCGCCGTTAATCAGACATGCAATGCCTCGCACGTCCTGCCAAACCGTGCAGGAACAGCAGGGTCGCGAGACTTGGCGGATGACGCCAGCCATTCATCCGCGAAGTCGGTTCCACGGAGCTTTGGCCGATGAACGATCGCGATGTAGCCGTCGGCGCGAAGACGCTTGGCAAGCGCCAACGCATCAGCCATCCCAGGCGACTTCCTCGTCTTCGGATCGACCGCATCAAAATCCGCGAAGATGTGGACTGCGCGGATTCCAAGGCCTTCTGGAACAACGAAGTCCGAAAGCAGCACGCGGTTAAGGCAGTACCAAACCGGCACGCCAGAAAGCATGTGCGCGCCGAGCACCGATTCCAGCCCTTCGCCCACACCGATCTCGCCGTTAGCCGGCTCCATCAGCCGGACTGCGCCGCCGTTTAATCTGTGCAACGTCACGTCGTTCATCTTTGAAGGCAGGACCTCGCCATCGCTAGTAACGATCGTCGCCTTTGCAGGCTGCGACCGGTCGAGGAACGTTCGGTGAAGTGTGCCGAGACGTCCGTCGGGCAGCGTGAATCTGGCAAGGATGCCGGGCCACTTCCCGATCAATTTCTTTTCGTGCCGACATTCGAGCATTGCCAGACGGAGTGCCGGCGACGAAGGAAGGTCGAGGCCGGGCACACGCGCACGCAGATACCTTGTTATGAGATCGTCGCGGCCGTGAGCCACTGCGCTTTCCCACATCGATTCGAGCCGCTTTCGCGCCCATGCCGGATCGGCCTTGCGACCGGGCGAAGGCGCAGCGCCAGAGAACCCCGGTGAATTACGCGCCGGCGCCGGAATGCCGCCGTCGAGTTCGATCATCAGCTCCCGGAAGGTTATCCCCGCTGTCTTGCAGATAAGCTCGAAGCCGTCTCCGGCTCGCATGTTTCCTTCGTTGCATTTACGGCACACCCAGTTGCCGCGGCCGCGCTTGTTGTCATAAGTGAAGCGGTCGTTGCCGCCGCAGATGGGACAAGGCGAGCCTTTCCCCGTCAATGAGGTTGCGGGGACTCCATACTTCTGGAGCAACGCTACCCACTGTTCCGGGGACAGCTTCAGGTCCTTAACATTCATATGTCACTCCAGTGGTGGTGTGGTTGAGGTCGATGCCTTTACAGGCGGTGAAACCGTTGCTCAGAAAAGCCGTCCGTTACGCGCAACTCACGCGGAACGGCTTTTCTCAGCAAGGGGGCGCTGCCGGTTGGGAATAATGGGAAAGATTCGAGGGAGAAGAACTCACCTTTCGCGCCTGGCCACCCCGCAAGGGATGGCCACAGCAGCGAAAAGGTGAGCAAATACGGGAACACAGGTGAGGAAGTTCGGGATCAGATGCGCTGATCGTCCATCACGACTTCTTTTTGATAGACCACAGCCACTTGTCCCACAGGACCTGAGCGCCCGTCCCGTCACGAATGCGCTCCCCGCGTGCGTTGACGGCGGGCACCTTCGTCTTGCCGAGTCGCCGGACTTCGACGCGATCGCCAGGCCGACATTGCGTCTCCGCGATTGCGTCGCGCAGGCCTTCGCCCTGTAACAGACGGGTCTGCCCACGTTGCTCCAGCGTCAGGCAGAACGACTCGTAGGTCTTGCCGGGACGCTTGCCGTCAGGGAACTCGCGCTCACCCCACTCCGTTACGACGCCGTAGTGCGAACGTTCCGTGCGAGGTGCGCCCGGCGCTTTTGTGGGCGTTGCCAAAGCCGGTGCCGCATTCTCGATCACGACTGGTGCGGCAGCTGGCTTGACCTGCTCGCGTGCACGGGGACGCTCTGCCTCCGCAGCTTCACGCTCGCGGGTAACGTGCGGAGCGGCTGCCACGATCGCCGCAGCGATCGCGTCCCTCAGCGGACCCGGATGTTCCTCAACGACCGCCCAGTGAGGTTCGAGCGACGGTACGAGCTTCATACCGACCGGCGTATCGCGCAATTGGTAATCGAAGGCCGGACGAAACTGGACGACTACGTCACCTTCGTCGCGAAAGAGCCGCGCCTCGCCAGCGATCATGATCTGACGCTCGTTGCTGTCTCCCTGGCCTACCACTATCGGCGCGGGTGCTGCCGGCGCTGATACAGGCTCGGTTACGCCGAAGAGTCCGTTCAGGACTTTGCTCAATGTTGTCGCTGTCATTCTCGGCTCTCCTACAGCAGGGAGCCGAAGCAGCTGCGACGAACGTCTTCCATGTCGCGCTTCAGCAGTGGATTACTGACAATGACGTCCTGCAGGATCTCGGGGTCGACCCCGTTGATGAGGCAAACGTACCGATACGGCAGAGCGCCGTCCCAGAACTCCATCACCCAGCCGAGCGTTGCCCGGTAGTCGTCGAGTTCAAGCTTTTTGCGGTTGCGAAGCCTGTCGCTCAGGAGCGTGCAGCAGTCCATCAGCGACTCGGGCATGTTGTCGCCGCGACGACTGTCAGTAGCGAGGCCGACAAGTGCGTCGACCATCTTCTCTCGCACCGCTACGCTCCAGAACTTCGGATCGGGAAGCGGCTCAGGCTTGACAGTTGGACTGGCAATGATTGGCAATTCACCGCCAAACATATCGAGTTGCCACGCCGTGATTTCGGTTTCCATGGGTTATCTCCGGTGAACGGGAACCCATGCCCGCAACGGGTCGGTTCCCGTTGGGGTGAAGTAGCAAAGACGCCCCAGAGGGCATCTTTGCGTCAGTGGCGGGCCGACTATTCGGCGGTGCCGGTTTTAAGCGGAACAACGACAGGCGACTTCGCGTACTGTCGTTTGATAGGGGTTACAGACGCCGTCGGGACTGCTTCAGCCTGAGGCTGGGGAGTCGCCGACGTTGCTGAACCTTTGTCGCTCGATTCTTTGTCGTCTTTCATCGTCTTGCGAATGGATGTTTTGACCCACTGGTAAGCAACGAAACCGACGAAAAGAGCGGCGAAAAACGAGTGCATCGCGAACCAAAGGCTGAAGCACGTAGCAAAGAACAACATTGGCGAACGCGTCGCCTTCATCAAGAACAGCTTCGGCATTTTTCTCTCCAGAAAAATCAACGCACTAGGGGATGTCCAGGGCTGAGGCACTGGACCGTTTCGATGCTCGTTCGAGCAGGGAAATCGGGCGCGCGGAGAGACGCTTTCCTCACGGCTCAGTTGAGTCGTGACAAAAGCAGCTATCGGCGGAAGTGAGCAGATGGATAGGGGCCGGCCGCTGGTACAGAAAAGGCCAAACACTCAGGTCGATGCGTCGAAGACGCGGGGATAGGAATTACTTTACGCATCGCCTCGCGATTCAGCGGGGGTAAAGCTCCAAAAAACATGTGCGCTTTCGCGTTGCCACTGCGAACTCGGCGTCTTCCGCGGCCTTGACTTCAATCAGAGCCTGTCAAGCTGGTCTCGTCATCAACGCTTTGGGGCAGCAATGCTTTTCAAAATTCTTCTGGGCGTAGCCGTATGGCAATTTCTGATCCGCAAAAAGCGTCCATCGTTTGGCGGTCTGTTCCGGCACAAGCTCAAGGACCACAGCGCTGCGCGCGGCGAGGCAGGCGAAGCCAAAGCGCAGGCTGCGCTGCGTGAGAACCTGATAGCGCTCTGCGGCGCTGACTACCATCTCTTCAACGGGCCGATCATCATCGAGCACGCGCCTGGTACCGACTTCCCCACCGCTGAGATTGATCACCTCGCGGTGACCCCGTTCGGGATCTTCGTGTTCGAGACGAAGAACTGGTCGGGTCACATAAGTCCAGCGGACGTCCCCGGTTTCCTGACGCGGACAGATCGCGACGGTAAGGCACAGCAACGCCGCTCACCGCTTGAACAAAACAGGACCAAGGTCGCGTTCTTCCGCAGGCGGTTGCCCGCATTGTGGCCGGTGGCCGGCGCCGGACTCCTTGTTTCGGATGATGCGCACCTCAGTCCAGCGCTGCATTCTGACCTGCTTTCTCTTGACGACCTGCCCCACTGGCTTCGCGCACGTCGCGACAACTACAGCGGCATGCCACTCGTTGACGTGCACAAGGCGGCTGCCGGGATCGAGCTCCTGATTGACACTTCACATGCCGCAGTCGCCACGCATTTGACCCGCGTAGCGAGGTAATTGTTACCAACGAAAGCAACCGGCTATGTTTGTTGCCCGGAGTTCTTGAAACGGTCGTCGCAGGCTAACGACTTAGCTGATCGGCACGCGCAAGAAATGCCCTATACAATTTCGGCCGCCAGCTACATTCATTGGTCTGATCGCGTCACACTGAAACCGCCGCGCTGGTTGCATTACAGCTACGCGAAAGACGTCGCAGGCGTGACAGCCATTAACAACGCGCGGATCGAAGCCGTCGCCCGACAAGGCCCCGCGCTCCGGGGCTATGCAACCCGGACGACCGGCGGCTTCCAAGTAGGGGCGCGCGCAAAGCAAGCTAAAAGAGTGCCATGACTTTTCTTTCGCCCGACGAAGTACTTTTCCATGCAGGCTCCCTCCTCTCGACGGACGGAGATCTCGTCGCTCCATATGACCTGGAATACGGTGAGGCTCCGCTCACGGCTCACTACCCGTCGACGGAGCTTCCCGGCGTCGTGAACGCGAACACCGCGGCTTTCCGGCTTGACTGGCGGGATGTATCAACCGTCCACGTAATAAATGGTATGGGAGTGACGCTGGGAGATTCCATTATTGGCCTAACCGCCATACATGCGATAAAAACGCGGTTTCCTCACCTTCGCTTCCACATCTACCGACCGTCACGAGCCCCCGAGTATGTCAATCGAATCTACACCTTGGCGACAGGGATAGTAGTAGACCAGTGCGAGGACTTGCCGCTCCCAGCTTCGCGGCTGCCGAGCGGAGAAACGGTCATTGACGTCGGCAACCACCTTTTTTGGCCCAGGTTTGCCGATACACCAATGATCGATTTCTTCATAGATGCCCTAGGCACCGACCCCGCAACGATTGCGCCGTCGGACAAACAGAATAGGTGGCTAAGCGCGCTCCCGCGGCAAGGTTTAAAGGCAAGGCCAACCGACCGGCCGTACGCCATCTTTGCACCCAATGCCAGCACCCCGTTGCGCAGTATCCCGACAAGCGTCCATTATGATTTGGTCGACGCGATCGCCAGCAGATACGGAATGCCAGTCCTCGGTTTTGCGCCTGTACAGCATCCTTCATACGTCGACGTTACGAAAGACAGCGTCGCAACGGACACATTCCTCGAATTTATTCGCGGTGCTTCGTTCGTCATGACCTCTGACACCGCGGCAGTTCATATCGCGGCAGGATTTGACGTCCCTACAACAGCGTTCTTCTCGAGTATCGAGCCCGAGTTAAGAGTGCGCGACTATAAGAATTGCACGGCCATCAAAATTGAAGTGCCGTCGCTGCGATCGCTTCAGGCAAGCGGTCGGGACTCGGACCTGCAGCTGTTGGAGGGGCGTTTCAGGGTGATTGTCGATCAAGGCTTGGAACTGCCCGCAATCAGCCAATAACTAGCGTCGAGCTTGCTCCACAAGCAAGTTCGCGATCGCCTCCCTCTTTCGCATGATGAGCATGAAGTCGTGATCCCCCTCTTCACTATCGCGGGGCCATAACCGCCGTGCCAGCTCGCCCAGCAGCCGAAACTCCGCATGACGGGAATCATCCGCTGCTACGCCACTCGACTCCTCGAGCTCGAACTCCCGCTGTAGGGCCTCCAGTTTCGACTGGATGTAAGTGAGCAATTCGAGCGTTGAAGCAGCTGGCGATGGCGCAGACATTGTTCGGACCTAGCGGAAGCTGTTGGCAAGTCGACATTTTATCGCAGGTAGGCTACTCGGGAAGCTGACTGGGCCAGCCCTTGGCGTCCCTTGGGCGGAACCGCTTTGGCCGGTCCTCAAGCGCCGCGCATATTTGCCGTTATAAAGCACGCGGCCACTGTCGGTCGCCGCAGTCCTTGGTAATTGGCAAGATGCCCTGATATGAAACGACTCCCTGCTATCATCACTCTCGTTCTTTCGCTCTGCTCCTCGTTGGCGACCGCCTCGCCCGCAGCGACGTTGACAATTGACGGCAACATCACCCTGGCAAACGTCGCAGGCAAGCGACAATTCGAGTTTCGGGACGCCGACCTCAGGGCGCTGAAGCAGACGGCGATCGTTACTTCGACAAACTGGACAACGAAAAAGACCTTCCGCGGGCCGCTTCTGAGCGAGATCCTCAGTAAGGTGGGCGCGAAAGGCACGACATTAGATGTCTGTGCGGTTGACGAATACTGTTATACCGTGCCGGTTTCCGATGCCGCCAAGTTCGGGGTAATCCTTGCCCTCTCAGCCGACGGCCAAGACTTGCCCCGCGATAGGTTCGGACCTATTTGGGTCATATACCCCCGTGATTCATATCCTGCAGTGCTTAATAGCGCGACATACGACGCGCGGTTCATATGGCAAGTAACTCGGATAACCGTGAAGTAGGCGCTTCTGGACAGAGACAGACAACAACAAGGCGCTTGCTGGTACTGCTCCTGACGGCGCTCTTGGTCGCCATTGCGGGCTGGAGCTATGCGCTGTATGACCTCTTGCTCGCGCCTTCCAGCATTAGCCGGACAGTCGGGCCGCAGGAAAATCACTATTGGACAGTGGCACGGTTTCAGATAACTGCACTGCTCGCAGAGCGCCAGCTACTCCTGTTTGAGCGCGGCGTCGCACCGGACGTCGACGAATTATCAAGACGGATCGACGTGCTGAAGTCTCGCTACGCGGTGATGGCAGATCGCTCGGACGCGGCGGATATGCTTGCGGCTCTGCCAGCATTCAAACCGACAATGGCCGCGCTAGGTGAAGACATCCGCCGCATATCTGCGCTCGTACCATCGCTGGTGCGGGATCCTCAGTCTGCCGATCAGCTGCACCCCATCTTTGAAGACATTCGTTCGGTAGGCGACCAGTTAGCTCGTCAAATAGGCGAAGCTGAGGTCGCACACCGAGACCGTGTCTACCGAGATTTCGTCATCAAGCGCCAAAAGCTTTTCATAGCAAGTGTTGCTGTGGGTGTTGCCGGAACCGTTCTGCTCGTACTCGGCATCATTTATGAACGACGCCGCAGAGCGTTTGCAGCACAACAAGCAGCCACAATCGAGGCCGAGCAACGAGCTAATCGTGCCGCTGCTGAGGCGATCCTTGCTAAGAACGCGTTCCTTGGCGCTGTCGGTCACGAGCTACGCACTCCGCTTCAGCGGATTACCACTGCCATCGAGGTACTGACAAATTCGGCCGGTCAGCCGGCGAACGCGAAGGTAATGGGCCAACTTGACCGGGCAGCTCGACAGTTGGAGACGCAGATGAGCGATCTAACCGACTTTGCAAGACTTGACTCCGGCAAGCTCTCGCTGAAACCAGCCGAGATCGCCCCCCTTGAAGAGGTTGAAGCGGCCGTTGAGGATCTTAGGGGTACCGCGCTGCGCAAGGGTGTCCATCTGGAGACTGAGATTGAGCCCGTCTGGGACGTCTTTCTGGCAGATGCGACGCGGTTGCGTCAAATCGTGACCAACCTCGTCTCGAACGCCATCAAGTACACGGGCGGCGGAGGCATGGTTCGAGTAAGCGCATCTTTGCAACCAAGAGAGGCAACCGCCTGCTTGCTTGTCGAAGTCGTTGATACGGGTCTTGGGATTCCTTCCCACTTGGTCGAAGAGATATTCAAACCCTTTACGCAATTGCCGTTGTCGCCGGGAGGGCGCCGCGAAGGCGTTGGAATGGGGCTCGCAATCGTGAAGGGGCTGGTCGAGGTGATGGGAGGGCAAATTGAACTCCGCAGCCGTCCCGGCGAGGGGTCGACATTTACTGTCCGCCTCCCTCTGGGAGCGGTGCTGCATAGACGGCAGCCGGCGAAAGCCCCGGCTGTGACTGACGGCCCAGATCCGCGTGTGCTCGTCGTCGACGATCAGGAGTTTTCGCGTGAAGCGTTCCAGGACATCCTGGCAGCGCTCGGCCTGCAGTGCGATGCCGTCGCCAGCGCGGCGGGCGCGCTGGAAAAGCTCGCCGCAACCCCATACGACGCTCTGGTGTTTGATATCGAGCTCGCCGAGACAACCGGGCTAGAATTGGCAAAACACCTGCGTTCACATACAGGGTTGAACCAACAAACACCGATAATCTGGGTGAGCGCGACGCCGCCAGAATCCCATGCGGAGCCCGACGGCGCGCCCTTCGTGCATTACTTGATCAAGCCCGTAAGAGTCGACGAGCTTGAGGAAGCGTTAATGGCTACACTGGGGCGCTAGCAACCTGAGCCTTGGCTTTCGCGACCTCTTTGAGAGACCTGACGAGCTCGGCCGCAATGATTTCCACCCTGTACGGCTTTTCGAACGGGGGCTTGAGGCCATATTCAACCATCAAGCGTGTGATGTCGGACTCGTTCGCGAGCCCGCTGTCTATGTTTCCGGTGAGCAGCAATATTGGCGGGACCTCCCCGGCGGTCCGACGTATAACCTTCACGCAGTCTTCTGCGGTCGCCCCGCCCAGATACCAATCGATTATGTACCCGTCGAAGGTTCTCTCTCGTAGCTGTGACTGTAGCTTTTCAACGCCCGCCAGCGTAATGGTCTGAAACCCCTTGCTGTCGAGGACCATCGCGATGAGTTCCGCAGTGTCATTGTCGTCATCGATGATGGCGATACGCGGCGCATTCGCAGCCTGTACTGGCCGGATTACGATTTCCTGGATGGCGATCACCGCTGCGTCAGGCGCCCGGGACGCCGGATAAACGCTCCAGCGGTCGTGCTCTCTAAGCGCAAGATAATCCGGCCGGCTGAGCGGGCCCGGCGGCGCTCCGACCTTCACCATGCAATCGATTTCACCATCGTTGAAACGCAGCACTGCGCGTTCGAGTTGCGTTTCGCCCGGATCGTCGAGCAGCGACGACGCGCTTTCCTTCATTGCGGAGGCGATCGCAAGTATGTCATCCAACGTCCACTGCAATTGCCCATCAAGCTTTTTGTAGGTGGACTGCGGACTGATCTGGAGGAGCATTGACAGCTGCGCTGCGTGCTTGCGATCGGCTACGCCGTGCCGCCGGAGCATGCTTTTTACTCGCTCGGTGATGGCAAGCGACTCTTCCGGCTTCATCCAATCTCTCCTCTTTGTTGTGTTTTCGTAACACCTTTTCGGAGCACCATTTTACCTCAGTCGCCCTCACGGCGAAAGAATGAGGGAATCTTCTACCTGTTTTTTCGCTGAAGAGGCGTTTTTTCGCTAGTCTATTACCGCCAACATCGCTAGAATCGCCTTCCAAGCGATACCGCTTTACCGTCTTTATAGAACGCTCGGCGCGGACCAAGGGCCGACGGAAAAACCAACTCTGCGTAGCGCGACCAAGCTGCGCGACATCAACACGGGGAAGTGCGATGTCATCCTTGACGTCGACGTCAGCAACCAGATCACTCTTCGGCGACACAGCATCCGGAGCGCACGTTTGCGGACATCGTTGCGAGACTGCTCCGTGTCCGCGCGACCCTAACGCTGCTCCGCGGGTCCGAGCTGGAATCCCGCGGTTAGCAATTGCTTCCCAGTCCTTAAGAGCGCCAACTGCGCGCTCGATTGCCGAGAGGCCGCATAAAAAGTGCCCCTTTTGCACAATTGCCGACTTGCGCAGCCGTTACTCTGAAGACAAGTCCCCCGCCCTTCTTACGTCGGCAATTGCCACGAAGTGGCAGCAGCGACAACCGTCCAAACGCAAACCATGCAGTGACAGCGCCGCATCGCGCCGTCCAGTCTCACGAACAATCGGCTCAATCTGACGACGACAACCAGGGTGTGTCGTTCCTATCAACTTCTGGAGAGAAGAATGCAAAATGGCAAGACGTCCAGCCCCGATCGCCGGCCCAATGGGCGCGGGCTGGTGCCGGGATTCGCAACCAAGGGCTCACTGCCTCCGACCGACGCTAACGCTGGGCAAATGGTGCCCTTCGACCCGCTGGACGAACTAGTTTTCAGCATGCAGGACCCGAAAGCTGCTACCCGCGACAAGATCGCGGCTGCGGCACGCGACGTATTCGGCGGCGGCCCAGAGGCCACTGAACTGGTGGCCAAGCTCGTCGAACACATGATGGCCGTCTCCGAGTCCCGGGAGAAGGTCGTCTCAGAACTGATCATTCTGGGAGGACACCTCCAGCAAATGATGACGGAGGCGATCAACCATCACACCGGCCGGGTAGGTAACACCCCAAAGAGTCAGAGACGAGGCGCTCAACTGTGCTTTGATTTCTTCGAACGGGCCATGAAGCTGACGCGGGCTTCTGCATACAATTACATGCGCTGTCACATGAAGTTTGCGGACAAAGCCGAAGCTGTGCAGATGTTCAGCTTTGGTGAGCTAAGGATACTGGCCGCGGATGACGTAACGGATGAGCAGATCGAAGCTGTCGTCAAGCAGAAACAGGCGACGCCAGATATGTCCCGCGAGGACGTGGCGAAGCTCGTAAAAGCGCTCCGGCTGAAAGAAGAAGAGATCGCGGATAAAGAAACACACGTGGCTAACATCGAAGGTTTGCTCGCTGACAGCAAGCTAGCACTCGATCAGAGCGCGCGGGAAAACGGCCATTTGAAGCACACGATTGCCGATCACGAACGGGCAATCCTCGAACAGGAGAAGAGCATAGCCACTCTCTCCGAGATGCTTGCTAAGAATTCGGCGGGATATCCGGCCCTTGAGAAGGCGTTGGCCGACAAGAACAAAGAGTATAAAGAGCTGGCTGACAAGTTTATGGCGTTGGAAAGCGCTCCGCCAAAGGTAGAGCGAGTCGAAGTTCCGATTGAAACGCTGCCGCCATCGTACACGTCGCTCAAAGAAGCGCTGGACAGTCTCTCGAGCCAGTTAGACGAGAAGGTGAGGGAAAAGCAGTTGCTGGACGCGCGGAAGGCGGAACTCGAGGCTAGCCTGCGTGAAAGCCAAGCCGCGCTCGATGCTCGTATTGCGGTCAAAAACGCTGTAGCCGAGCTCACCACGTCGTGGGCATCGATCGCTGCAAAGATGGCAACCGTGCAACTGGCGGTTCAGGCGTCGGCAGACCCAACCGAATTCAATTCGACCCTTGAAGCGATCGCCGCGACGATGCGCAAGTACGTGTCGGAAATTGAGGCAGCTCTGCAGCGCACGCAAGGCTAAGACGTTGTTACCGGGGATGAGCGGCTCACGCCGCTCACATAGAGTACGAAAAGAAAAAATGCATAAAGTTAATCTCTACGGCCATAGTGAGCCGCAAAACCTTCTTCTCTCCGATTGGTTGACGGAGAAAGTGCAGCGCGGCAATTTCGCTCTGACCGACTTCATGCGCCGCTCGATCGGCGCGAACGGCCGCATGCAATCCGTGTTTTCGCTTTCGCTCGACAACGTCGCGACATTCGATGAACACATCGGGGCAAAGGCCACCCTGATGAACATGCCGTTCCTTGCGCTCTCACCGGTCCTCGATGATCCGCGAGACTGGCAAAGCTTTGTCGACGGAGTAATGTACTCGCCCAAAGTAGAAAGCCTTATCGCGGCGATGCCCAAGCTAGACCAGGTCACCAGTCGTGACGTCTACCACTACAACCTGTCGTACGTGCAACTGCTGAAAGACGTGCTGCACATGAGCATCGTCGCCGTACCGCTGCTAGGCATCTCGACCGAAATGGCTGCCTACCTGAAGCAGGTGCCAATGGCACGGCTCGAAAAAGCGGTCGGCTCCATCAGCTTTCCGCTTTTCCAGTGGCGATTCCACGATCAGAACTTCTGGCTCGAATACAGCGCGGGTTGGCTGACCGAGGAAACCGTTGCTCATTACATCATGGCCACCTCGCCAGTAAGGGCAGGGTCGCTGCCCTACAAGCATTTGTGGACCGACCTTCGACTTGAGCGAAGCCAGCGTGAAGATTTCGCCCGGCTGATGATGGCTCAAGGTTGCCGCTCAGCGACGGCGATCGACCTCTTTGGCCTTAACCAGAACAAGGCGCGCGCTTTGTACCGCGAGATCCACGGCGTTAGTTCACCTTGCGGGTGTCGGGCGAGTTCCCTGACCTGGTTCATCGAGACAGCCGTTCATCGACTCCAAGCTTCGGTCTATGTCTGGCTCTACCGCAACGGCCTCGAAAACAAGGCGAACATCCCGCAGGCGCTGATAGCTGCGAATGACGTCATGGCGAAGATGTTCGGCAGGAACCTTGTGATTACCGCAGACAGGGCCAACTACCTGACGCGTTCGATGGCCATGGACTCCCGTCTCACGATGGCACCGTGCAGGGCCTGTGGCACCGACTACGTCCTGTCCAACGGCGAAGGCAAGATCGAGCTCGCGAAGGACTTTAGCTGCCCCGGTTGCAATTACCTTCTCGCGCCAAAGAGTCAGGTGGGCAAGCGCAAGCAATCACAATAAGGGAGGCATGGCCATGCATCAGGATTTCGCGGTTCAGATCGGATTGGTGGTCTTTTCTCACGATGGCCGGGTCCAGTTCGGCTGGCGCGACATAGAGACTGGCGAGTTTCACGCCGAAGCCGACGGCCAATGCATCTCGGGTGTGATTGGCGCGGTGGAGTTCTGCTCCGACGTGATGCACTGATATGCAGGACTTCGCTTATCTCTTTGGCGACAGCGCCGCGGCTTGGCTCAGAGGCCGAGGCGACGCTCGTTTCAATCGGTACGAGCGGCATTACAGAGCGGACCGGCAGGCGACGCCTGAGACGTTCGACCTCGAAAAATCCAACGAGCGGTACGCGAAGCAGTGCGCGCAATCGGGCGGTCGGATTCTGCGCGTGCTGGACAGCAAGGCATTCAAGCAACTTGTGTTCTTTCTCGCGCTGGCCTGGGGAGGCTCATTGATGCTCTCGACGGTTGGAAAACAGCAGCCAGCGGTCGCCGGCACTCTGCTCGCCGCGCTTTTTATTGCGATCCGCATAAACCGTCGAAAGAGCCGCTCGGGACGACGGTAGCAAACGGTTGCGCCTACGCAACGACCTCTCGCCGCCACCGCTTACCGCTCTTTACAATGCCAGCGCACGCGAAAATTGCGGTAAGCATTCCAGCTTTCCGAACGTTGCGGCCGACGCTGCCTTGACTTTGGATTGCGCTCGATAAGATGAAAGTAAGCAGATCGCGGGGGCGACTGCACTAACGACTAGGGCCACACAACATGACGATCAAAAGCACTTTCACACTGACTTCTACCGCCGTTGCGGCTGCAATCCTCGTTGCTGCATGCGGTGGTGGTGGCGGCGGCGGTAACAGCGGTAGCAATTCCTCTGGCGCCACGACCGCGCCGGCAAGTCCTAGCACCGGCAACGTGTCAACGCCGCAGTATGCGGCCGACAGTATTCAACTGGCCGCGTTCAATGTTTTGAATCAACAACGCCAGCAATGCGGTTTTCCGTCGCTCGTTGAAAACACGATACACGATCAAGCTGCTCAGGCCCATGCGGATTACATGCGCCAAAACGGCGGCACAGTGACGGACACCGAGGCTTCTGGAAATGCCGGTTTCACGGGCGTCAGCTACAGCGACCGCGCTGTTCACTTCGGCTATCCCCAAGGCGTTCCGAATGGTGGCGTTAGCGGCGCCTTTTACACGAACGCCAACTGGTCCAACACGCAGTATGGTCAGCAACTGGTATACGGCTGGCTGTCCGGTGTCTATCACGTCGGCGTTGCATTTGCCCCATTGACTACGATCGGCGTGGGTATTAGCCAAACCACCTTCAACGGTTTTCCGGAGATCTTCGCCGCACTGAGCTTGGCAAACCTTCAACCGATGCCGGGGAACTCACCGCTGACGTTCCCCTGCCAAGGGACGAGCGGCGTAGCGTACAAGGGCACCGCTGAAACGCCGACGCCTCCTAACACCTCAGGCTCGTGGGGTACTCCCATCGTTGTAGTGGGGGATCCGACTGATTCAATCGTCCTGCAGACCGGTACGATCACAGACACGTCGGGAAACGTTGTCGCGCTTCAATTGCTTAATAGCTCAACGGACCCGAACAAAGATACACCGGCTTACGAATCGGTCGCGTACCCGGCTACAGCGTTGACACCGAATGCGCAATATTCGGTTTCTCTTACCGGTACTGTCAACGGCAAGGCGTTTTCTCGCTCCTTCACCTTCACGACCGGCAACGTAGTTGGATAAGGGCCTGCGCTTTGAGCTCGGCGGCGCAATGTCTCTTGCGGCCGCCGAATAAAGCCCCGCTAAGCGGGGCTTTTTTTGGTCTCTCCATCGCTGCGGCTTCGCTTTCGCAAGCCGGCGTTTGTTTAACATCACGGGCAACCCACCAACACCCGGCGCAGTGCCACGGCTAGTCGTGGAGGGGCATAGCACGGTAAGGAGAGGCTGTGCGCCGCGCTTGGAGCGGCAGTTTCCTAAGCCGCAATAAAAAAGCGCCCGAGGGCGCTTTTTCATTGCAGTGGCCTCCGCAGGTCAACCACCGAGATTGCCTAGGTCCTCTAAGTAATCGAAACCGGTAAGGTTAGCAGTGCCACTTTGAAACCAGCACACACCGATACCGTTGCCTCCGGTGCCTCCGCCACCCGGGTTTCCTATGTCACGCACATAGTAGAAGTCTCCCGGACCAGTTCCGCCCGGTCCGCTCCCCCCCATGCCAGCGAACGACACCTGCGCCGGATAGTCCTGACCAGGGCCAACTGCATAAGGACCTTGCAGACTTCCCCAGACGCCGCGATAAGTACCATTCGTTCCGTTGTATCCCGCCCTCGCCATGTTCGCCCCGATCGCAGACTCGCATGCTGCTGCAAGCTGCGGCAGAGTTATCGTCGGGGCGCTCGGTTGGCAGGTCATGCCTACCCAGGCGGCCCCGTTCCACACTGGGGCGGCAGTTTGTGTCATACCGGCGGGACAGGCCGGTCGAGCTTGGTATGAACACTGGGGCGACGAAAATTTAGATCCTTGCCATTGGGCGGGTGACACGGTTATCCACCCAGGATCAGTGGGGCAAGTCGGCGCGGCCTGATAACCGGCACCGATCTTCCCGTTACACGTCGCGTCGTAGTATCCCGGCGTGCACACGACCGGGTTACCAGCTATTGCGATGTTCGCGGAGAGTAGCGCGCAAACAACCGTTGTCCGCATAGACGGCAGGGCGTTTCTTTTCACCATGTTCCCACTTCCTTTCCTAATACGAGCAATAGGTTCCGGCATACGCCATCCCTTGGACCCCCGCACCGCCCCCATCCGTAATGCGGACAAGCCACCATGTGCCTTGGTCATATGCGTTGTAGTTCACCGTTGCAGACGTGTTCACATACCAGTTTTGGGGAGTTAGTTCGACTATGGGGGTTCCGCCCGCGGAGCACGATGGTTTGGCGACGCCGTTGTTGTCGTAGACAGGGTTGTATGCCATTCGCAGAAGTCGCCCCCCATTCGGGAGCCAGATTCCTGACTGACACGTCAATTGTTGTCCGGAGCCGTCGATGTTGTTTGCAGTCGCGCCGTTTGGCGAGCAAGGGTTGCGCGGATACGCGACGTTCCCTGCCTGGAGGGTCGTGGCTGACGTGACAGAATTGCCCTTTATGGCGCCAGTTGCGGTCATCGTCGCGGCCGTCACCGCACCCGTCGCAGATACGCTGGCCGCTGCTACCGCCCCGCTCGCTTCGAGCGTCTGCGTCTTGATATCGTTGACGTTCTTCAGGCTGACGTTGTTGACATCCTGATCGCCGGTCCAGGTCAGGCTACCATCGCGCCGGATGTACACGGAGCTGCCGTCCGTGTTCGGGCCGTTGGTCGCCATGATCGACGCCGCTTTCGATCCAAGTGGATTAACTGCGGTGAATGAGCCGTTGATGCCGACAATCTGAGCCGGGTTCTGCGCGTTGGAGTAGCCGAACTGGCTTGTGCCCGCGAGCTTGGAACCAGCCTGCGCTATCTGGGCAGCGCCTGCAACGTCTGCCTTGCCGCCCTTGAGTAGTTGCGCCGTTGGGTACATCGTGAAGGCGACGCGGCAGTTCCCTGCGCTCTGCGTGCAGCCAGACGGCACCATCGTCATCGCGGTCACATAAGATCCGCCCCAGTAGGGACCGTTTTTATGCGCCTGTTTGAGGTTGCCCGCCGTCACCAGTTGCGGGATTGTCGGAGGCGTGATCGACGGGTTGTTCCCCGACGCGGCGTACTGCGTCAGGATCGTGCCAAAGTTGTCCGTGATCCAGCCCTGAAAGGCAGTGACGAGCGTCGCCTCGTTCTGCCCTTCCAGCGCCAGCATCGTCGCGCGCTTTTGCTCAATGTCGAGCTTGATGCCCTGCACCGTCAGGATCGCCGATCCCAACAATACGAACATCATTTCAAGCAAGCTGCCCATGGTCCGGCCGCCCCGTTACGTACGCGACGTGTACAACTGGAGAGTCGCGTACGCGCCAGCCGACGAGCAAGCCGTACCCGCGCTCGCGCTATTGAAGGTCGTGGTCGGCCCGGCAAGGGTCGTATTGTTTGCACCGACCTGGGAGAACGTGTTGCTCAATGCAGCGATGCTCATCGAGCACACTGCAGCAGGCACCTGGTAACTCAGGATCAACGAGTCGCTGGCGGTGCTCAGCGTGCCAACGCTGACCGTCACCGGCTGGTTGAAAATGCCCTTCAACGATGACTTGTCGCTCGCGAGCCGCGTACCCGCTGCATCGAAAGCACGATTCGTCGCCAGAGTCGTGAGCGTTTCGGCTGAGAAGTCCGAGTCGTTCTGCGTCGCGTTCAGGATGCCCGTATGGAACATCTGCGCTTCGCTCGTAAATTCCTGCGATTTGATCAGCGTGTAAACGTATGTGCTTCCCTTGATGACCGCGATCGCGAGCAGCGCTGCGCCCGCCATATAGGCGCCCGCTTCGATCAACGACAACTCACCGGACTGCTTGCGGCGGCGCCCCATGCGCAGAAGATTGAGACGACGGTCGGACGGCATTTTGTGTTGCATGATGGTTCTCCATGAGCTCACGCGTCGTGAGCGCGGCTAGATGAAACTGCAATAGCGGTTAGGGAGTGCCTGCGGCCGGGATTCCACCCGTCATGTTCACGGCACCTGTGACGACGTATGAGCCGACGCCGATCGTCAGAAACAGCGCGACCGCGAAGACGAGCAGGACGTAATGGGTGAGTCTTGCGTTGCGTTTGACGGCTTCCACGACACGCGCCAGCGATTCGCGACCGAGCGACTTGATCGCCGCCTCGAACTGGTCGCGGCCCGCGGCATCGGTGATCGTGTCGACGATCATTTCCGAGAAGATCCCCGTGTCAAGGGCACGCATCGGCTGGTCGGGGCGCTGGGTCAGGCGCTTGCTCATCGTCATCAGATGCCAGCGCAGCCACGGATCAGCGGTATGCGCGACCCGGTTGATCGCCGCCCGCAGCGTGAGGTTGGAGTCGAACAGGCCTGCGAGCGAAACGATCAGCAAAGCAGCGCGCATATCGCGCCGGTTGCGCCACATCAGTGGGAAGTTATCGAACCTCGCTCGCACACGCCCCACCCAGCGCTTGAGGCTGTAGAAGTACGCGACGATTGCCGCGAGGACCAGCGACGTCGAAACCCACCAGTATTCGTATGCGAAGGTGTCGATGTGATACAACAGCCGCCCCGCATCTGGCCACTGTTCGAGCGGCCGGATCTCAACGACCTGCGGATAGATCATCCCGCCGAACATCATGCAGAAGCCGTACAGATAGATGAGCAGGAAAGTCGGATACGCCACCTGCATCGCCGTCTGTGACGAGAGCGTGCGCTTGGCAAAAGCCGCCATCTCGGCAAGCTCGAAACCGCGCACGACCGCATCTTTCTGCGTCGACTCGTCAGCAATATCAAAGAGCGTGTATTCGTCGCCCGGAATGAACGGCTTTATTGCAGCCGAAAACGAATCGCCCTTGACGAGGCGCTCGCGAACCTTTGCGAATACTTTCCATTCAATGCGGCCTCGTTTGCGGTTCCGGTTCTCATATGTTTCGAGCCGCTCCCGCAGCGTTTCGACGTCACGCAGGCCCTTCTTCTCGATGTCGAGGCGCGTTTCCTTGTAGAACGTCTCGCGCACGCCCTGGAAGCGCCAGCGTGCGACTCGCATCTGCGTCGCCTCTGGAAGCAGAGCAACCAACGAACTGAACATGACTCACCAACCTCTTAGATTTTTCTGTCCGCGCCCGGGAAGACCCGGTACTGCGCGAACGACTGCATGGAACGGTTGATGAATTGTGGGTCTATTTCCCCTCGCGAAGCCTTGAAAAGAGCGTGTTCATATACCGTCTTTCCAGTCATGTCCTCGCTGTCGAACCCAGTTAGCCTTTCGCCGCGCCACACCTTGCGGGCGCCCGCCCAATCGCGAGCCGCAATCCGCTCGCGAAACTCCTCGGTTGGGCGATACAACTCGGCAACAAGCGTAGGCCGCTTTGTGCCGCCGGCGACCTTGCCATCGCGCGAGAAGAGACCATCGAGGCGACAGTGCTGGCAACCGGCATGATCGCGGCAAGCCATGCGCGAGGTGTCGAGGCCGAACTTCGAGCGCAGCAGTTCAAGATCCGATTGCGGCATCACGTCTTCGGCGGGCAACTTGCAGTGCGGACATAGCGTCGGAATCAGCTTCTGGTTACCGACGGCGTTCACAAACCCTTCCGCCGCCAGTTCATCGATGGGGAGCAGCAGACGCCCGCCCGCCATGCGCATGAATGCGGAGATGATGTCTCCCGCGTGAAGCGAGAAGCGCACTGGGTGTCCGGTCAACGCGAGTTCCGACACGAGCCCCATCACGACGCGATCGCGCACTTCCGAGATCGTCACATCGTCCGGGTCCATCCGCATCAGCGTCCGGATGACTTCCGCGTATTTGCGATTGGCCTCGTCGTCGGATTCGTCGGGCCGGCAAATGATCGAAATTTCAGACAACCACGGCAATGGGTATTCGGACGGCTCGCTGACGGCGAACTGTTTCTTCAGTTCGCGGTCGGGCAGCATGTAGGACAGTGCGCGAAGCAGTGTCGTCTTGCCCGATCCCGTCTCGCCGGTCAGAACAGTGATGCCCCCGCTCACATAGTTGAGCGTGTCGATCAAGGCCAGCTGGCTAGGGGCAAGGCCCATCTGCGCAGGCATCAGCACTGAATAATTCTTGAAGTTGCCGTCGAGCAGACGAAGGGCGACGTCGTAGCCACCGACCGTCGGCGCAGACTGCCAGCGCAGATTAATTGTGTCGCGACCGACCACGAGTGGAATCATCGCGGACTGCGGCGCGCTGGGCTGGAACGAGTTGCCGGAGTTTGTGTTCTTCTGCACAAGGTCCGAATACGCGGCAGACAGCGCCCGTCGAACGATGCTTTTTGGAAGACGGCGATAGGTATACACGTCGCCGTTGACCCGGAATCGAACTTCGACCTCCCCGCGGAAATCTCGCGGCTCAATAGCGATGTCGCTCGCACCGTACGAGTGGGCGGCTTCGATGACGTCGCGAAAGTTGCCGATAGCGCGCGACGATTCGCGCTCTGTGTTGCCTGACACCTCCCGCTTCTTTCCTTCATAGATCGCCGCGATGACTTCCTCGGTCGCGATCATCTCTTCCTGCACGAGTAAATCCCGTGCGGCGAGATCCTTTACGAAAGTCGTAAATTGCGCACGCTCACTGAATCGTGCGGTCGCTGCAACGATCGCTATACCGGGCTGAATCTCCACGGCGACAAACTCCTTGCGGGCCGCAGCCGATAGCCTCAGCGTTGCATCACTGTCTGTGCCCGTGACGATCCGCTTGAAGTCAGGCAGCGCATCGGCGGATACCAGCACTGGTCTACCGTTCTGTTCACCGGTGGGCTCGTCGCTGACATCTTCGTCGATCTCTGCGGCCGGCTCAGCCTGCAGCGTCGCGCCCTGAACGGCTTGCACCGGCACGGCAACCGGTACTTCGGGCGAGCGGACAGGTTGCTGCCCCGTCGTGAGGTCCGGGTCCGTTTTATGTTCAGGTTGCGGTTGCGAAGCAGTCTGCGGTTGGAAGGCAGAAGCCCCTACGGCGGGCGGCAGACCGTCTTCGGCGGTCCCACGTTGAGAAGCTATCAGCGCATCGAGTTCGCGCAGCGCCTTTTCGCCCTCCGAGTAGGCGTCGCCAAGCGTACGCGCGATGTCAGCGTCGCTGGGAGCTGGAGCCGGCTGGTGCTCAGTGAATACGGAGAAAGTGCTATCAGCGCTCGTCTGCCCCAGGCTCGCGGTCGCTGTGGAGCCTGTCGGTGCTGTGGTTGCCGGCGCGTCTACGACTGCCTCATGGCTAACCGGGGCAACTCGCCCCCCGCGGATCTCATTGAATGACTCAACGTCCTCAACCTCGTCGCCTGCGAGCTTGCGTCCGAGGAACGACACGGTGGGATTGATCGCGCGCGTGGGCTCTCTGAACGCGGGCTCCAGACCGGACTGACCCGTGTGGTGAGCAGTACCCTGCCCCGACTCCACAAAGGCAGATGGCCGAACGCCACGCAACCGTTTCAGAAAGCCACCGCTTGACTGGGCCTCGTCCGTCTCAACGCCTGAAAAGAGACTCATGCTTAATGTGCTCCGGGGAATACGACGCCGTTGTTGGCGACCGGCAGCGGACCGCCTAGATCGTTGATGGCCTGAACAGCGGGACTGTCGCCCATCGGCGCGCCTCCCACTGGCACCGAGATCACGTCCGACCAGGTGCGTTTGCCTTCGGCCACGGTGACGCGATACCCGTCGATGTGCGTCACGATCCACCCGTTCAGCAGCTTCTCGCCGCGACCGGCCGTGTAGACACCGCCCTGATATTCATAGAGCACATGCGCGCCTGACGCATCGCTGTACGCACCAACGAACGACACGGGTACCGCCCTTCTCACTGGCGCTTCCGCGCGCTTTGGCTTCACCACGACGGTAGCCGTCGCCGCTGCGGCCACTGGCGGCGCCACGATTGGCGCGGACAGTGCGACGCCGCCCGAAGGCGGCTGCGCGCCATCTGTCTTGCGCATCGAATTGACGAGGTTCTGTCGCGCCAGACCGTCGATATCATCGAGCGTCAGGTGCTTTTCATCGGCGTGTGCAAGGCCCGCGGCACACAGTAGGAACAGCGACGCCGCCGCGAAGCGGCCAGACTTATTGGAGAACATAGTATTTACCCTTCGCGGTGAAATGAACGCCACTGCCATCGGCCTTGAGCTCAAGCTCCAGTGAGTCAAGCGCCATGTTGTCCGGGAGCTTTTCCAGCAGGCGGCTCTGCCACATATAGCCTTCGATGGTCCAGTCTCCCGCCTGCAGAAGCGGGCCGCTGATTTCACCTGGATTCGGCTGGCGGGCAAGCAGACGCTGCGGCGGCCGCAACGTGACGACATAGCCGTGACTCATCAGCTGGTCGGGCTTGGTCGACAGCCGTTGAGGATCGGTCTGAAGCTGTTTGATCAGCGACTGGGCACTCGGCCACTGCTTCTCCCCGGCGAGCGAGAGCTTTTGCACCTTGGGCACCGCGGGACCTTTAACCTGCAGCTGCAAGCCGTTTGGATCGAACACGACCGGGCGCATTTCAGCCGGAGCGCGCGCGTCGAATTCCTTGTAAGTGCCGCCCTCACGCTTGAACGTGATCGAGCAGAAGCCGGTAGCCCCGCACGACGCCTTCTGGAACTGCCACCCAGCGACGTTGGTTTCCTGCTTGCCAAACGCGTCGATCAGTGCCGGCGCAAGTGCTGATGCGAGCGGCACCGTGCCATTGAAAGTGCGCGCGATCGCCGCCTGGTAGTCCTGCATGTAGGTAGGCGGCGGTGCCGGCGGTGGCGGCGGAGGATTGAAGTAGGCGAGCGCTTCGATGCCCAGATAGATCACTGTGCCGGCAATAACGGTCAGTGGGATGACCTTGGGTACCTTGACGGGCACCTTCCTGACGAGTCCAACGCTTTTGCCTCGCAGCAGCTCAGCGGGCGTGAATGGCTCGTCGAGGCCAGGCAGATCCGCGCCATAGCCCATCGTAACCAGGCCGACCCTGTCCTTCGCGCACTCGTCCTCCAGCGTGTCGCGGCAGGCCTCGAGGGCGTTCAGCGATACGGTCTGATCGATGCGCACGGCGCCGCGAACGACAAGAATGACGTGCACGCGCTGGCCGTCCTGTACCAGAACTAGCACCGCAGGCTTTGCGCGTACTCGATCCAGACCGGCGACCCGCGCTGCCGCGGAATATAGTTTTAGCCCCTTCCGTTCAACGGGTTCGGGCGCGCAGAATCCCGCGACCGTCTCTTCCTTGCCCTTGATCTCAACGTAATGCGTCGCGTCAAGTTCGTCGGCGTAGCGGCGGCGCTCGCCCGCCGCACCCTTGGTCGCATAAGCGCGCCAGTCAAGCCCGAAGACGAGGCGCGCCTTCTTTTCGTTGGGGATCGTTTCGAAGTGCATGCGTCCCCTTACATCGACGGAACGACGGAAGCCGTCAACATGATCACCTGGAAGGTCTTCGCCTTGTTCCACGCGCCGCTCATACCGAGAATGCCCGCGTTGCGCGCCCCATCGTAATTGTTGGTTACGGCTCCGTACATGACGACGGTCTGACCGTCCGAAAGCGCGATAGTCTGGTCATCCTTGCTGCCAACGATGTCGGGCAACTGGATCTGCTGTGCTGAGGAGCCTGAGCCTGTACCAATCGTGGTGAATGGACCATTGAGCTTGGAGTTGTCGCTCCAGTAGGACAGGATGATCTGGTTGTGATCGTTCACCGACGGCAGGATGTTGACGAAATCGCCCACCGTGACGGAGCCTGGGGTCAGCCCCGGCGCACCTGCCGTACCGCTGACCGATCCAGTCCCTGGCGTCGTCGCAGCCAGATACCCCTTGGTTTCGAACGATCCGATCGACATCGGCAGACCGTTCAGCGTCATCTTGGTCTGCGTGTTATCCGACACCGTCTTGCCGTAGGTGTTGAGCGCGTTGATGACCGCGTTCGTGCCGGTCAGCGGCGCATTCGGCTTCAGGATGGAAAGACCAACGGAGCCCGCTGCGGTAGCAAGCGACGTCGGCGAGACGACGCTGACCGTATACTTCAGCAGGCCGTCCTGGATCCGGTTGAAGATGATGTCCGCGCTAGCGGCCGCTTGAGACCCATCGTTAAGCGCGATCTGCAATGTGCGGACGCGGACCGACACCTGACGGGTAGAGATGGCGTTCTCGCGCGTCAGGACCTCGTTCATGCGATCAACCGCTTCCTTCGTGTCACGCACCATGACCAGACGGCTATGCGGGTTGACCGTGACCTTGCCCATCGGCGTCTTGAGACTTTCGAGTTCTTTGGTGATCAGCGCGATCTGGTCGAAGGTGCCGTCGCGACCCGTCGACGTGACGGCCGCAAACGATCCGGTGTTCGCGCTCGTCGAGCCGGTCCCGGTGGACTGGTTGCCCGTCGACGTGTCCGTACCCTTCGTCATCGATGACTTGACGTTCACGGCGCCCGGGATCGCGGCAATCTGGAAAGTGCGCGTTACAAAGCGCGAGATGTTGATCGTCGCGCCGTCAAAGTTCCACGCGAGCCCGAGGTCTTCCGTCACGTTATGCAGATACTGTCCGATCCGGGCGTTGCCCGGTTGGCGGTAGATCGGTTCAATATTTCCCGACGCATTCTGAGCCTGCATTCCGGCCATTCCTCCTTTCCCGCCCGTGACCGGATCGACCAGTGCCTCGCGGGGGACGAACACATCGGGGCTCAAGTGGACCGGATAACCGGACGCGTCGGATAGCAACGTGGCGATTTTTGTAATCGGAAGGTTCGCGGGAAGGGTCACTGTCTTGTCGCGGAAGACTGCAGGCAGCGTTGCCTCATAAGCCACCGGAACCAGCCGATCGCCAAGGAACGCGGTTGGCACATGCTCGACGAGAGGCATTGAGTCGCCAATGCCCGACATGGCGTGCGTAGCATCCCGCTTCGCGGCATCGTAAGCGTGATCCACGTCCGACTGCGAGACGACGCATCCCGCCAGCATCGTGGCAACGAGAATAGAAACAGCAATCTGGAATCGGTTAGCGCGCATGGCTTAGTCCTGGCAGTTGGCCGCGCGGGCTACCACGCGAATCACGTTGTTGGAGTGCTCACAGATCCGGGTCGGTGTGCGCATGTGATTGGTTGCACGCATGACCTGCGTCAGCACCGAGTCGAAGTCGCCGCTGAACGTAGCGTTGAATTCCAGGGGAAGGTCATCGTCGATCTTCCACGCCAGTTGCCAGCCCTGTTGCTGCAACCAGCGATCAAGCGCATTGCGCAGATTGATGTCTTGGGGCGTGATAGCGAGTGTCAGAGAGGCCGGCATAGCCGGTACCGCAGCAGGAAGAACCACTGGCGTTACAGCAGCCAACGCGCTAGCTGGTACGGTCGGCGTCGGGCGGGCTGCGGCTGGCTCCGCAACCGACCCAGTGTTTTTCGCGACACCAGGCGCGGGGCTGACCATTGCGAGCGAACCGGTCAGCTCCGGTGCTGGGCCACTAAGCATCTGCCAGCCGCTCCCGTTGGGCGGCGACAGTTGCGATTGAGAGAACGAAGCGGTCGCAATACCCGTCAGCGTGATAAGAGCGAAGACCTGCGCGATGAGGGGCGCGCGGCGACGGGTGGGCATGATGATCATTGGCTTCATGAGTGTCAGTGGGCCGCGCGCACGACGCGCCGATAGATTTGATTCGCGTACACCAGTTGTTTATTGCTGGAGACGGCGTTGTACGCACCAACCGCCTTCCACGTCGGGCCGAACTGCCTGATGTTCGACGCAAGAATCCAGGTGCCCACATATCCGTTGACGCATGGGTTGAACAGCGAGTCCCGAGTCACGCCGTAGCGCCTGAGCTTTGGCAGCCATGACGAGTTGATCTGCATCAGGCCGATGTCTTCACTGCCATCGGTGTTGCGGTTCACTGCGTTGGCGCGCATCCCTGACTCCTGCTGCGCGATCGCGCGAACCAGCACCACGTTCACGTGATGGAATCGTGCGGCGTCGTCGAGACAGTCTGCAAAGGCTGGCTGGGCGCAAAGGAGCGCTCCGGCCATTGCGGTGAAGATCCGAACAGTCATGTTTTGGGCCGGTCAAAGAAGCGAACATCGTGCTTGCGCGTCACGTTCACCACGTTGCCGTCAGCATTCACGATGAACTGGTCTGCCGTACCGTTGAACTTGAAGAAGCGACCCTTCTGCTCACCCGATCCCATGTGGGCGACGTCCGAGACCTTCACATTCCCAACCGTGTCCGCGAACTTGAAGTAGGTCGATCCTTCCTTGTCGAATACGCTTTCAAGGCCGGCACTGTTCTTCGGCTCAAACGTGTACACGAGACCAGCAACGCGGGCTACTTCGACGCTGTCCACGCCGTTGGACACCACAAAGCGTTCTGCGCGGTTGAACGTCACGACATTGTTTGAGTCGTCCCATTTTGGCTTGAGCGAGTGCCCCTCCATGTCCCGAAAGACGAGCTCTTTTGCAGGCCTTTGTGAAAAGCGGATCTGAATGTGCGTGTCGTCGCCATCGCGGATGGCGAGTGCCCCGAACTTCGACGCAAGGCCACCGTCCTGCGCTTGCAGCTTGTCACTGTCACCCGGCTTTGACGGTTCAGTCGACGGGCTAGCGGCAGCTGTCTGCGAAGTCGTTCCAGCAGGCGCTGCGCTCGCGACGTAGTTCACGCCGGTCGATTTAACGGCCGCACGACGAAGCGTCACGTGATGCGCATTGAAGTCGACGTCCGCGTACAGATCTACAGCGCCGAGGAGGCGGTCAAGCGACTGCATCCAGTTCTCGCCGTCACGTGTAGCGAAGCTCTGGGAACCGGTCAGGTCAACATCTTTCTGTGCCGAGCCTGTCCATCCTTGCGGCACCAGAGACTTGACCATCTGTGCGAGTGGCAGCGTTGCGCTCATCGCACGCGTCGTCTCGAGTCGGGGGCGCGCACCGATAAGGGCAAGACGGTTGGAGAAGCCTGCAAAGCCAACGGGCATGTCGCCGTTACGGCTGGTCGCTTCGGTTGTGAACGTGTTCGCCTTTTTCCACCGCGCCGTTGCACTCGATCCACCCACTGAGAATGAAATCACTTCCGGCGTGCCCGAGACAACGATGTACGGACCCTCGGCGTGTCCGCCCTCGACCTTGAGGTTCTGTCCGGCTCGTGGCTGGAGGTATGTGTCCGATCCGTCATTGAAGATGAGTGCAGGCCGCTCGCTCATGTTGCCGTTGACCTGGTAATCGAAGTCGAGCGGATCGGTGCTCGCAGCCGACGCTGACAACGAGAAGACAGCCAGCGCGATAAGGGTTAGCGTTTGCTTCATAGACCGCGGTCGATTTGGGAGAGATGCTGGATGAAGCGCGCGAGGTACTCGCGGCCGGGCTGTGGGTTCGCGCTGTGGTAGTAAGCCACGGCTTTCACCGCCGAATGCGTCTTGCGATAGTTTTCGTTGAGGATGTCTTCGGCCGCGTGGATGTTCGTTGCCGGAGCAAGTGCATCCCACGGCGACGCAAAGCGCTGGCGGTGATAGCACCAGTTCACCTGCATCAGGCCAACATCGAAATCACAACGACCCTCGGAGATAAGAAAGCGGATCGCCTTGTAGGCGTCATCGCGCGTGCGAAAGAAGAAGCCGCGGCCGGCCACGTTGAGCGTCCACGGCCATGCACGACCCTTATAAGCCGACTCATTCAGCGCGACGCCAGCGAGGATCCTGGCGTCGACGCTCGTATGCATGACTTCGAATGGCGCCTGCGCGGAGGCACAAGCCCAGCCACCCCGGCGCTCGGTTAATGCGGCCTGCGCGTCGTCGTCCAGCACTGCCGGTCGCAGCCAGCCATTCTTCACGAGCATCGTTTGAAGGCTTTCAGGCGCGCCATCAACCAGCACCGACGCGAAGCCGCGCGAGCCCGGGTTGATGCTCTGTCCTTTCAGGGGTTGCGCCCACGTAAGAAAGCGCTGCAGGCCGCAGGCATACACGGGCGTGCCGGGGAGCTCCAGGACGGTGCGCTCGCCGCTTTCCTTAACGACGAAACGGGTCGGACTGATCACCGTTTCGATCACTGCGGCGCTCGCCGACGAGTACGCGACCGTTAGCAGCAGCGCTGCAACGACGCGCCTAGTCATGGTACGGCTCCATGACGATGTCTTGCGTCACCTGGACGAGGAACTGCTGCCCAGCCGGCACTGTGATCGTCGGCGGAATGTTCTGGTTACGTTGAAGCACGGCCTGCGCAGTCGTCGCGGCAACCTGCCCTGCTGTGCTCCCGGTGGTCGTTATCCCGATCGGGCTTGCCGTCGTCGAGGTAGTTGAGCCATTGTCAAAGCTCTTCAGCAGGACTGCGGTAATGAAGCCAGCGCCAAAGATCGCCAGGAAGTGGTTGTTGACATCACCCGAAAATCCCGCGGCGCCATTCTGGTCCGCACCCTGCATGCCGTTCATCGGCACGCTCTTGCCGTTGGGCAGCCGCAGACTGGTCGACGCGACAAGCAGGCGCTCCTGTCCGACCTTGACGTCCGCGCTATACGCGCCGTTGATGAACGAACCCTTCGGGATCATCAGGCAGTCGCCACGCAGGCTGTCATAGATGTCCTGATCGACCATCAGCGCAACGCGGCCGGGTTTGTCCGAGTTCAGGCCTTCAACAGTCTTCACGTGGATATTGTGGGGAGGTGTGAGCGTGCAGCCGCGGGCCTGTCCGTTGAAGGTGGTCCGCTCGATGCCGCCTTGCCCCGCTGCATCCTTGAGGAAAGCGCGATCGCGGTCTTCGGGCGCCTGTCCCTGTTTGCCCAGCGCGAGCGCCATCGCGTCGGCCGGGTTCTGCATGCCCGACGTCGCCGCAGCGCGAGCGGCGCGGAAATCGTCCGGCGACGGTACGCCTGCCGGCGCGGCCGACGCCTGCTGGGTGGCATTTCGGGAGGCGCCAGACTGCTTGAATACCGACGACGTATAGATCGCATCGAGCTTGTTGCTTGCAGCAAGCGCACCAGTGTCGGCACCGTCCGCTCCCACCTCGCGCTGGAAGTCGTTGCCCGTCAGCATTGGCTTCACGCTTGGCCGCTGCGCAGCCGCGGCGTCAGAAGCGGCTCGAGCAGCTGCTTCTGCCGCAGCCGCTTCCTGCTGCTGTTTGATCATCTTGTCGATGTCGGTGTTACTGCCAGCAGCCGGCTCCGTGCTGCTCTTCAGCGCTGAAGCTTTTTTGAGACGCGCGTCTTCCGCCGCCTGGTCGCTCGCTTTGAGCTCATAGTAGAAACCGAGCGTGCCTATCACCACAGCGGCGAGCAGGCCAATGCTCATGATCGCGTTGCGGGGCGTCTTGCCTTTGACGATGGCAGCCTGCTCGGCATTGGGCGTCGCCTGTTCGGTCTTTTTAGCCACGATCAGAACACTCCGAACACGCGCCGGCGTCCACGTTGCACCGTCACCTCATCCTTGCCGGAAACGAGGACGATCTCGTCGGCGAGGCGCTGGAATACAAGGAAGTCGCCACGACGGATGAAATTGCCGACAACGCGATCGCCGTGATCCTTGTACATCGGCACCGGCCACGTTTGCGCTTTGGCGGGCATGCGCATCCAGATCGAGTGACCGTCATCAAACACGACCTCGGGCTTGAATTCGGCATTACCGTCGACCGAGTAATCCCAGTTGAGCTTATCGGGCGCAACGCTGATGGCCCCTGAGTCGCCGCCCCGCTCCCCTGCCTCCACACCCGGGCCAGCACTACCGGCTTCGGCCCGGACGTTTGCTCGGGCCATCGGTGCGCGTGGGTACTGGAAACGGACGGTCTGGTAGAAGAAGCCCCCGGCCGGCGACGCGATCAGCGTGAAGTCATACTCCCGCCGGTTCGTTGTCAGGTGCAGCGTATTGACGATGTCCGCCTTGTGCGGCTTGATGAACACGTGATTCATCTTGTCGTCGTCCACTTCCCACTGGATGCTGTCGCCCATCGCCGGATCGGCGATCAGCTTCTCACCCGGCTCCAGTTCGATGGTGGTCAGCTTCAGGGGCGCAGTCAGCACGCGGAAGATCTGGTCTCGGCTATACGGAAAGACGCCGATGCGGGCGTCGCCTGGCATCGTCAGCGGGTCCGAACCGCTGTTGAACGGGTTGACCGGGCTCATCGGGTCGCCGGCAATCATGGCGGCATTAAACCCGCCGGTGTCTGTCGGCTTTTTTGCGTTCGCCGCAGTCATCGGCAAAGCCGCCGCCGCGAGCAGGACAAGAAGGCCGAACGTGGGCCGCTGGTATCGGGAGATCATGCTGGTGAAGCTCCACCGGTCCGCTCAAGGCGGAAGAACGGGATGTAGATGCCGAAGGGATTCGCCGTCAGGGCCGCATCGGCGGTCGGCGCGACGATCTGGTAGCGCAGGGTCAGCGCATACGACTTGACGTCCGGTTTGCCTGTCGAGCCCGCCTGGGAGGTTGTCGTGGTGAATTCAACGAGAACGGTCTGGTCTTCCAGCAACGCGATATTGCGCACGTTCACCTCGCGAATCAGTTTCGGATTCGCCGATATCTGCTGGAACGGCGCATCGTCGCGCAGCCACGCTTTGAACTGATCAGTAGCCGCGCCGATCATCTGGGCCTTGACCGAATTGATGTTCAGCGACATGCGCGATGTTGTCAGGCTGTCAGTCAGAACCGGCTCGATCGTGAACCAGCGCACCGCCATGTCGCGCATGCTTGTGCGCAGCGCCTGGGAGTCCGGCTTATAAGCGACGAGTTCTGTCACCACCGGATGACCGCTTACGTCGGCCGACACTCCGACCACACGAGTGACGGATGGCGGCGGCTGACGCGTCCAGACCGCGCCTGCCGCGACGGCAGCGCACGCGAACGCGATGAGCATCCAGCGGTTGCTCTCGACCTTGAGCCGAGTGCTCGTTTCGAAGATGACTTTCGATGGATCTTCCTCGGCATACATGCCGGGGGCCGTGGATAGCGCGGCCTGCCGCTTGTTCCTGAAAATGCGCATGGCAACCCTTGTTGAATGGCTACCATTGAAACAATTTCTAACAAGCGCTTAGAGGCAAAAGGCACAGAGTTTTGCGCGCCTTATCGGTAGAGCCGCGAACGCAGTCGTTGTCGCGGTACACGTTTTTTTCCCATGGGCAGACAGCTCCCCCAGAAAGAGTGGCGTTTTCGTATGCCTTTCGGGTCTCCGACGGCTGCTGGTTGTGCTTGAGTGGTTCCGCCGTCAAAAATTTGTCCTGAATGTCTAATCTTGCAACAAAATCCGCCGAAAAAATCTGTAACGAAAACAAGCACTTAAATGGTTGGATTGCCGAAAAACATTTCCCATGGGAAAAGTTTTGGAGCCAAGGTAGGCCGGAGATGCGAGCGGCTTCCCGCGCCCTACCATCAGTCGGCCCCGCTGAGCGGGCTTAGAAAGCCCCCACATATACCGACTTTTCTACGTAGACCATCGTCTCTGCGCTAAAGCCGACTCCACCGTCGGTTTCTTGACCTAACCATCTTTTCGGGCATCCTTCGAGTTCCGCCAAGCGCGGTGTCCCCGACGCCCCTCAATTTTCTGTCGCGGACGTTTCCACTGGAAAGCGCCGAAGGGACGGTTGCTTCGTAGCCTAGGCGTTTATTTGAAATCCCCGAGAAGGCAATGCGAATGACGGGCACACTTAAAGACGATTCCCTGAAACTGGCGGCTGTCTACGAGGCTGGCCAGGGCCAGCAGTGGAGAACTTATCGAGTAGCGTCCGCCAAACTGTCAAAACTCTTCCAGACCGATATAACGCCCTCACTAATTTCAAGGGCTCTCGCGGTGTCAAGGCTCCCTCGCGAAATCCTTGGCCTTTTTGATGGGGCCGGACTAACCAATGGGAACGCGCGCGCCTTGCTGAAACTCGTCGTCACGCATGGGGAGGAGACGCTTATCGAGAAAGCAAGGAGCATCAAGCCGTTCGGTAAAACTTCGGACCAAATCTTGACCCTGCTGGGCCGGCGAGACTATGCATCGGGAGGCCAAAGGCCGCTTGCGATTGCAGCCAAATATTTCGCAGGGGCGTTTCCGACGCAAGAGGCAGCGGCTGCGCGCATTGGAATCAGTCGATCGCGACTCGCACAGGCAATTCGCATAGCCTCGTCGCTTCCGGACGACGTTGTAGCTCTTTTCCCCGAAGGAAATCTGAGCTTCACGGAGGCCGAGCAGATTCTAAAGTTGATAGAGGTGCGCGGACTACGAAGTGTTCAACTCGCAGCGCAAACCGCTCTGCAGTCATCCCAACGTCAAAGCAATCGGCAGTTGTTAAATCGACTCGCGGGGGTAGATTTCCAGGGCGTCGACGTAAAGGTCAAACGCAAACCTCGTAGGGAGACGGCCGGCGTAATAGTTGAGTTGCACTTTAGCGAGTCAGGGCCTGTCAGCGCATCGGCGCTCGACTTGATGGTCGAAATGCTCAGGGCGCATTTCGCTCGTTAGCCTGAAGGGGCCACTCGCCATTGCGGCGTATTACATTCAACGAATCGCGCGGAACACATGGGCATCCCTCAATCCCGGCTTAGCGAGGCTCTTACCAATGAAAAGGTGTTGCCCTCTGAGGTAAAAATCCTTTACGCGGGTGACGGTCTTACTTTCGGGGCCGCCAGGCAAACAGTGAGGCTGATCGCGCTGCTGGGGCGAAGAACGTTCGCGCGCTCGCAGTCGAGGCGGCTCGCTCGCCGCGTAGGTCATCACCCCAGCTGATACTGAACCGCCTTGCGGGTATCGACATCGCCGGCCTCAACGTGAGGGCGAGGAAAGCGCTAGAGAGAACGCAAAGCGGCGCTCGCGTTCATGATTGAAATGCTGAAGGCAAGGTTTGGCATGGGAGTGACGCGGGTGCCGCAGGCGCTAGTCGGCCGCCATCTTGGCCCGAAGCCACGCAGTGTAAGCGGTTCGCTCCAATGCATTTTTGAAGGTGCCGATGTCGTGTTGATACGTGTTGCCCTTTCCTCCTTGGGCCATGTATTCGGCAGCGAACTGCTGCTTTTCAGCGAGAGACAGAGCTTTGATCTTTTCCGACGTGCGTCGTGCTCTTTCGTCTGCCGATGTCGGGTCGTCAGTGCGAGGTGGCGGTGCGGGAACCTCTTTCAGATGGTTTCGCGGAGGCTCAATATTCGAGCCCTTTTCGAAGACTGTCCTTGCGTAGCCGCCGGCGTTACCTCGAATCTGTTTTCGCTTGGCACGCTCCTCGACGTAGAGCGCCGTCTGAAGCGCCCTTTCGGGCTCTTGTTGAATCCAACTTATTGCAAGTCGATCTCCAACGCCCAGCTTTGTGAGGCGTTTGAACGCCTCAGAACCCCGGACTGTTTTCTGGTCTTCATCTTCGTCATTGTCTAGCATTGACCGTTGCGGATTATCGTCAACAAGAAACCGGATTTGAACCACCCTCCTCGCCTCTCTCTTGTACTCTGGGGTGACGATGATATTGGAGACTTGGTTTATCTCTTTCACTGCCTTCTTGATGACCTCACTTGAAAAATGCTTGAACTCATCGTACATGCTCGCGTCTGCACCAAGAAGTCGTCGCCAAGTTTCTACTGGGATCCAGCCGGTTGATCCCGTTCGTTTGAAGCGAAGGCAATTTTCATACAACGCGAGCGCGTAGCCGCCGCTAAACTGTCGCTGAACATTGATGTTAATCAGCGTATAGATGTCAGGATTTGCCAGCTTCTCGGCGAGCCAGTCGCTGTATTCGTAAGCACAAGTGCCGCTCTTGATGCTCGCGTAGGCGATAAGCGGAGAGGCCTCCCAGTCTGTTTTACCGCCGTCGTGAAGAAGGTCGAACGAGATTGGCGTCGACATGACTTTTAGCAAGGCGCGCTTCAATGCGTCGTGATTTTTGCTATCGAAGCCCAGCATCGTACATAGAATTCCGACGGGCAAGGTATGACGTTTCTTTGTGAGAAGCTCGTCGTATGCGTTCAGCAGGAGCACATTCACAATCTTGCGCTCGAGCAATGAGAGTTCACCGCTCACGTGAACCGTAGCGACATGCTTCTTTAGTTCGCTGGGTGGAAGGTTAAGCGGCTTCAGGTTTGCCATGTGTTCTCCGTTGCTGCGGCGATTTTAGGTGGAAAAGGTCATGTCAGCAACTCGTTTGACTCTGACTTTTTAAGTGCCACAAATTACGCGCTGCCCCTCCGCCCCATAAACCATGACTTTTCATGCTGGCCACTCCCATCGCGCCGCGTGCGAATGAACGGTTTTGGAGAGGAATATGGCGAAGAACAACGCCTGTTTGTTGTTTCGTTTGAAAAACAAACACCTTTAACAACGTTTACAGCGGGCGAAGCCTTAGTGGCTGGGGCTTTCAGCCCGGTTCGGTCAGGTTCTATGGGGCGAAAGGTCAGGGTTTGAGGGTATAAGCAGGGCTTTGCGGTCATGGTTTATGGGTCATTGGGTCAGGGTTTGTGGGGAAAGTCAGGTTCCATGGGGCGCCCCGCCAAAGACACTGCAAGTGATTGATTCTAAAAGGGGTTCTGCGGACGTTCGGCTTCCAAGGGTCAGGGTTTATGGGGCGGAATTCTGCGCTGCACGGTAACGCGGCCGATTCCCCCCATATCCCCCCATAGACCCTGACCTTTAGCGCGTCGGTTTGGCGTGGGGTCTCAGCCGAGCCCCGTCGACTCGAGCGGCTGGATGTCGAGGTCAGCAGGTCAGCGCGGGTTCGGAGGCCGGTATGGGCTGACCTTGGCTTTGGTGTCGCATAAAAGGACGTCGGTCAACGCTATGTACCCGTCCGGCTTGCCCATAAAGGATGACTTCTAGCAGGAGCCAGTCCGAAAAGCTCCCCACAAAGGATGACCTTTCGCTCGACCGTCAATCTGAAAGCTCCCCACAAACCATGACCTTTCCGCGGCTCAGGCTAGCCGCGATTGTGCTATGTACGGGGAGTGTCCCCTGTCGGCTGTTTTTGTTGGCTGACACACGGGCGTTGTGTGTCAGCCAGCGTCGAACGCTATTCATGCGCCGGAATCTGCGCGGAAACTTGTTGCAAGCCCTAGTTTTCCTCACTAAGCTCCGGCAAGATTCAACATGACTTGCTGATTTACGCTTTACGTGTTGAAACCACCATACGGCGCTCATAACGTTGGGCGTTATTAAAACCGGGAGCCCTTGATGAACACAGCAGTGCGTGCGCGCTCTGAAAAACCAAAGATGTCAATCCAGCTAAAGCATGCTCCGAAGCCGATGCCACTGTCGGCGATAAAAGCTATCGCAGACAACGCAAGCGGCATGCTCGTGGATGTTCGCGAGAGCATGCTTGCTCCTCACCCGCGTAAAAATCCCCCTGTTTTCACTACTGCACAGGTCGGGGACCTTTGTCGAATCGATAGGCAGCGAATGAATTATCTAACGCGGTCGGACTCGGAATTGCCGCAAGGGACGTTGCGGCACAGCCGAAGCCGGGAGTTTACTCTCGAGGAGGCACGGGTATGGATCGACCAGATCGCGCCGTTCGCGAAACGTCCTGCAGGGGTGAAGGGAAAGAAAATTGCGATTGGAAACTTCAAGGGCGGCGTTAGCAAAACGACTACAGCCATGACGCTTGCGCAGGGCTTGTCGCTGTTCGGCCGTCGGGTTTTACTCGTTGACCTTGATCCGCAAGCGTCCTTGTCCGCGCTCAATGGAATACTCGCGGATAGCGAAGTTTCTGACGAGCAGACTGTTCTTCCATTGATTTATGGAGACGTGGACGACCTGCAGTATGCGGTCCAGTCGACTTACTGGGACGGCGTCGACCTCATTCCCGCAAGCGCCGCATTGTTTGGGGCTGAATTTTTTCTTCCGTTCAAGCAATCGAAGGACCAATCCTTCCAATTTTGGAACGTGTTGAATCGGGGGCTTGGACCGCTCTTAGACGAGTACGACGTCGTAATTATTGACACTCCCCCTGCACTCTCATATCTGACAATCAACGCGTTCATGGCTGCAGACGGGCTCATTGTACCGACGCCGCCGAGCGCACTCGACTACGCATCGTCTACTCAGTTCTGGAGCCTCTTTTCGGATCTTTCGGAAAGCATGACACAGGTGGCGCCTGAACTGGTCAAAAGCTTCGACTTTATTCACGTTCTTCTTGCAAAGGTCGATCAGAGTCAAGCGGCGACGCCTATCGTACGGGATTGGATTAACAAAACTTATGAAGGCTTGGTGCTCCCGGTTGAGATTCCGACGACTGCGGTTACGCAAACCGCCGCGGCGGAGTTCGGGACGGTCTACGACATTTCGAGGTACCAAGGCAGTCTGAAAACCTATCAGCGGGCGCGCGAGGCCTACGATCGGTTTGCCGAGATTATCGATCAGCAACTTGTTGCGTTGTGGCACGCGGGCCAGGAGGCCGAATGAGCATTAAAGACCGACTAGCGGCCAAGGCCGCTTCCATAGGAACGTCTCCACGCATTCAGAAGACCGGTGACGATCCCTCCGGACGACCGAAAACGGCGCCTGGGCAATTGATGGCTTCCTTTCCCCTCCTTGCAGAGAAGGAGCGAGAACTCCAGTCAGCGATGAAGCGAATTGAGGAGCTTGAGACCGCCGGAGTCGGGTCCTCTCAAGAAATCGCGATCGAGACTCTCGTCGAGGTGCCTGGCCGACGTCGAGTTCTCTCTGAGGAAGAGTACAAGGAGCTTCGTGCAAATCTCGAGCGCAATCCGCTCGTGCATCCTATTGTTTATCGACCGCTGGGCGACGGTCGGAACGAGATCATTTCTGGAAATAACCGAGTAGCGATTTACCGCGATGATTTGAATCGCACGACCATTCGTGGTGTACCGTTCAACGGAACGGATGCTGAGGTGGAGTTAGGTGCGGCGTTCTCGAATTTGCTCGCACCGGCACTTCCAGATTTCGAAAAATACCGGCAGTTTAAGAGAATTCAGCGGAACCTTGGCCTGTCTCAGGCGGATATCACCCGTATGTCAGGGCTGGCGCAAAGCCACGTGGCTCGAATTTTGTCGTTTGAAAACTTACCGGACGCTGCGAAACAAGTCGTGGCGACCAGACCTCACAAACTCGGTGGCACCGCTGCCGCGAAGTTCGCCTCGTTGGCACAGCAAGGGCGAGTGGAAGAGGTGACGAAGGCAATCAATGCTTTGGTTAATTCAGTCGACATGACGCAGGAGAAAGCTCTGGCCTTAGCCTCCCCAGCTCGTCCGAAGGCGGCACAGCCGTCGGTGATGACAATTAATACTGGCAAGCGGAAGTTTTGTGACGTGTCGGTGAGGAGCGGGGTCGTGGGGCTGCGCTTCTCTGGAAAAGATGGAGAGGCGATGGCAGAAGAATGGGCGCGCCGGATCGCGAAGTTCATCCAGTCTGAAATTGAAAACACGTAATGGCACTGAGCATCCAAATTGGAAATTCATTAGAATCAATAACTTAGTCGTCGTGTCTATCTGTGGCGGCGGTCAATCCAATTTGGATATCCAATAGAATCAAGGGCTTGGAGTATTTTCGGCACCGGCGCGAATCACCGGTGCGCCCGCTTCCGCCATTTAAATTGGCAAAGCGGCGGGGACGCTCTCTCTGAAACTTCACCGAGGTTTAATCGCCAATGGAACGACGGGTGAGGCGTTCCCGCGCTGCTTGTCCCTAGCGCTTAGTAACCGTTGCAATCGAACCAGCGCAGCTGCCTTATATACTGAATTTGCGCTAACGGCGCCATGGTGGCGCTTCGCGCTAAACTGCGCGATTAGCGCGAGCTCCCATCACATTCTGATAGAAGGATGTCAGAAGGGTGCTACTGGCCGTGACGCCATAGCAGAACTCCTAGAAACTCTCAGTTGACGCTGCCTTCGGGTTAAGCGCCAAGCGCAGTGACGATGCTCGCTCTCAATCGAGCGGTCGAGGTAGGGGCGGGGGAGCGACAGGCGACTACCCGAAAATCGCGAGCGCCGTTTGTCATTCATTCACTTGTGGGTCGCTGGCGTAGAAGCGCTCGAATTCGTGCGCCATTCGACGCTGCTCCGCTTGAACGTAAATCAAAGTTGTCTGCATGCTATTGTGCCCGATCGCGCGCTGGATTACGTCGATCGGCACCTCCTCGGCCGCAGCATGTGTTCCGAACGTGTGCCAAAACGCGGGCGGCGACGCCTCATGAAGCACCATCCGCTCTGCTTCGGACAGTCCGACCATGCCTTCTAGCAAACCTTTCATCGCCCACCGGACCGGTTTCCAGACGCACTGTGTCGAGTAACCCAAGGGGGCGTCAGTATTAGCAAGCTTGGCCTCAGCTGCCCTGAAACTTGGCACCACGAGTGGCGCGAGCAGCGGAAGGGACAGCGAGGCAGCCGGGTGCGGGCCGTCAAAAGGTTCGCCTCTGTCGCGCCAGCGGGCGCGCAACGCGGACACCGTAGCGGGGCTGACCGGGACCGTGGGCTCCCGGTTTCACTTGCCGACCACGGTCAGTTGCCAGACCGGATGCACACGTGTGCTGTGAGGTGAAACCGCCAGCCGGGCACGCATCGCGCCGGCCGTCTCTTCCCGTCTTAGCCCAGAGTCCCCCATGAGCAGTAGCAGGGCGCGAGCGATGCGCCACTGCTTCGCGCCGACGGGTTTGCATGCCCGGTCCACGAACGCCCGAGCGCGCTCCCTTAGATCTCCGGGAAGTGCCCGGTCGATGCGGATGCTGGCCTCCCGTTTTACCACCCGCGGATCGTTCAAGGCCGTCCACGGGCTGCCTGTCAGATATAGGACATCGACCAGCCACGCGAACGCGCACGTAGCACCCGTGTCGCATAACGCTGCGACTCTGGTGTGAGTGCGTCGGTCGCGAAAGGGCGCCAGCGCGGCGAGGCGCGCGGCGCCCGAGGCCCGACAAAGGAAGAGGAGGGGGAGCGAGGAAGTCCTTGTACGCTTCGCGATCCTCGACCATCAGCGCGCTCATTGGCTTGCCTCTTAGGGCGACTGCCCATAAGAGAAAGCGTTTCAGCTCCGTGTAAACCCGCAACGTTTTTGCCTGATCCCGATAGCGGTTGAGGTAGGCGCGCGCCGCGTCCAGACCGTTGCGCGCCTGGATGAACGAGAAAGCGTTAGACCGGTTGGCGCCCGTTGTGCCGGAAAGAGCGGCGCTGACGGTCATCCATTCGAGCGGCACAAGTGCGCTGCGCGGCCCATCAACGACCGCCAAGTCAGCCGAGACGAGGGCGTCCTCGAGTTCCACATCATCGAAGACCCCCTCACCGTTCGACGCCTCGTGCTGCCGTAGCCACGCGACGATATGCCGGGCCCGGCCCGCACCGATCCGCGGCACCGGTCGCCACCAGCTGCCTCCGCGCCGGTTACAGAACGCCACCAGATCGCCCAGCGTCCTGATCCCTTCGCCCTTCAGCCGGAGTCACACGAGCGGACGGAACCCACACGCCGACCCGGGCATCGGGTCGCGCTACTGCAAGCGCTGCCGCCTGCTCGACCATTTTCAGCGTAACCGAGCTAAGCCGTGCGCTGCCGTGCTGACGCTTCGAGGTGATCGGCGAGCACCGGGGATCCATGGTCAATCACGAGGTTCACCGATCTGCATCTGTCGCAGATACGTGTTGAGCCATCCGGCGGTGGGGGCATTGCCATCGCTGTCCTCGCTGAAATACAGGCGCGCGATAGCCACCGGCGGCACGCGCTGCACGAACGCACGCAGCGCGGTGAGTGGGTGCGGCGTCGGTTGAAGGGAAAGTTGCAGCACCTCTCGTCAGCGAGCAGTGGAGGATGGATGGGTTGTCGTCTGTGCCGTAATCACTTTTGCTTCTGCGCGCGAAGAAGTGAAAGTCGGAAATGCTACGCGAAAGAAGAGACTGTCTGAAAGGCCACATGCCTCGGTACTGCCCACCCAACATGTCCGTGAAACAGCGCGACGATCAACTTCAACGTCCGAAGAATCACTGGCGGCAAGGCTTTGCGGCCAATTTTGCCAGCTTTTCTTGGGATTGTTTCACGACTCGGCGCGGTCGGCGAGCAGCTAGCCCGCCTAGTGCTGTCTACGTGTATATGCACACGTAATGACGCAAAAAAACGTAGCGGACGATACGTATTTTGTAGTGAGCAAGCTGACGTGGGAAACCGCTATCACGCCACTGTCAGATGCGCGGATGCCCGGGTCGTTTTGTACCAGATCTAAACATAATCGGGCAAACCGGTACGTTGCCGATGATAAAATTACGTTTCTTGCGGGGATTTAACAACGCACGTCCTCGCGGCGCGCATCGCTATGAAGCCTTCAGTCTGAAGCTCTCGCGACGTCTCACGCTCTACACGCGCCCCTCGCTCGAGCCATGGATAGTGCTCGAGGCGAACCCGGCGGTCGTGACGTTTTGCGAGAGACCAAGGTATGTGCAATTCGATGGCCACCAGCTTCTTGCCGACTTTTGGGTTCGGTATGTCGACCGGCAGGACGTAGTAGTCCTTTACGATTCGCGAGTCGACGATGAGATATCGGATGCATCACGTGCGCTTGACGGCAAAGCGTTGACTATCCGGCGCGTCGCTGCGGGCGAGCTAATTGCCGCACGGGTGTGGGATCGGCAACTGGCAGGGCATGCTGCCGTGCCTCATTGCGAACCGGAAGCTCGTGTTGCCGTCCTTATCGAGACCGATTGAGCGATTTCTCGCTAGGCCCAAACGGTTGGCCGACGCGTTGAGCGGGAGTTCTCCGCGGGCGATCGGTCTTGGTTCGGGCAGCCCCATTCAGCCTGCTGCACCAGGGCAAGGTTAGCGCGCCGGAGCTTCACACGCAGCCCCTGTCGCTGCTGACCTCATTTGTGGCCGCGGGGGCGATCTGATGAGCCGCCTCAACGCACAGTTCGAGGCGGTTGACGTGAGCGCCTGGCCTACCGTTGCCCATACGGAACTCGACGACGCGACGCGGCTCATGTTCGAGAGACGCGTGCAAGCGGTGATGGCGTATGTGCGTGGCGACTCGATCAAACAGATTAAGGACGCGGCGGGCATCAATCGGCGTCAATTGTATCGCTGGCTCGGGCGCGCTATGTTGACGCATCCGGACGGGCGACCCTTCGGCTTTCGCGCGCTGGTTCGCTATGCGCGCACCGCCGATTACATTCGCGTGCGTGACGTGAAGGAGCGCGTCGAGCGGGTAGGGGCGGCGGGCGCATTATCACAGTTGCTGGAACGCTACCCGGCATTGGCGGGCTGGCTGCTGCTACAAATCAAGCAACGCAAAGTGCGGCTTCATCAGTTGCACACGGACGGAGAGTTGCGCACTCGGCTGCATGGTCTGCAGGCGGTACACCAGGATTTTCTGCGCCAATGCCGAGCGGTTGGCCTGAGCGCGGCAGACTATCCGTTTAACACCTCGGGACATGCGATTCGATCGCTCGGGGAACGATTAAAGGCGGAGCTCTTGCGCAGCTTGGCACCGCAGCCCGTTCAGCAGGCGCTTCGCATCTCAAGGGCTTGCCACGTCGGAGCGACGATGCCCCCACGCCTGCGGCGACCCGCCCATATCAGGTCGTCGAATTTGACGGACACCGCCTCGATGTCCGGCTCAAGGTAGTGGTCCATGATCCGCCTGGTATTGAGCACGAGTTCGAGATGGAGCGAGTCTGGCTGCTTGTCATCATCGACGTCTGCACGCGCGCCGTCCTGGGCTATCAGATCGTGATTGCGAGAAAATACAGCCGCTATGACGTGATCAAAACGATCGAGAACGCGCTCGAACCTCATCGACCTCGCAGCTTTACCGTCGCCGGGCTAGACCTCGGACCCGAGGACGGCTTTCCTTCACAACGGCTGCCGGAGTTGGCGTATGTGACCTGGGAATGGATGCGGCTCGATAATGCCAGGGCCCACCTGGCCAGCGCGACGTTGACCGCACTGTGTGAATTCGTTGGCTGCCTTGCCGACGCCGGACCGAAATATAGTCCCGACGATCGGCCGTACATTGAGCGCTTCTTCGGCACGATCGCGACCCGGCTCTCCTCACGTCTGCCTGGTTACACGGGTTCGTGTCCTCGGGATTTGCGCCGGGCACTCGCTGACCCCAAGGGTAACCTGCGCCTTTACGTCTCGCTCGACGAACTCGAGGAATTGGTCGAGTACACCATCGCGAACTACAACGGCACACCGCACAGCGGTCTGAATAACGTGACCCCGCTCGAAGCCATGGAGTACTTTGTGCGTGGCAAGCAGACGATGGTGACCTGGTTGGCGGAATACCATCGGCGCACCCTGTGCCTGCTGCAGTCGGCGCGACGGTGCAGGGTCCGCGCCTATCTGGGGCAGGGCGTGCGTCCCCACATCAATCTCTACAAGGCCCGGTACACCAGCAGGGTGCTGGCAATGAGCACGCATCTCATTGGTCAGGACCTCCTGATCTACATGAACGCAACCGATCTGCGCGGTGTGCGCGCCTTCCTGTCGGACGGCTCGTAACTGGGCGAGCTGCATGTGCAGGGCGTGTGGCGGATGATTCCGCATAACCTCAAGCTCCGCCAGCAAATACTCAACGATGCCGGCCAGCGACGTGGTCGTCGCGGCGTGCCCGAGGACAATCCCATCGAGGCGTACGTCAAACGGAAGCTCGCGGAGGCGAAGAAGAACCGCAAGTCAGCTTCGCAGTTGGCTCATGCAAAGCGATTACTGGCGTCAACCGAGACGGAGCGACCGCCCGCTGGTCCGACCATCTGCCCTCAACCACTGAATCCGGTTGTGTCAGAAGCTCAGGAGCCTGTCGTCGCACCGACGGATGCCCTTGATGCTCCGGCACCTCGTCCGCGTGCGCGACCGCGAAAACTATCGATCGGTACCGGCCAGGTCTTTTAATCCAGTCGTTCACGTTGGGGAGGTGCGCCATGTCGCTTCAGATACCGCGTCCGATCGATCCGTCGCTGCACCCCTTGGCGACCGGCAACTACCGGATTGCCACGCCGGCGATCGAGGCCTTCTATGAACTGGTCGTTCGCTGCCTGCGCTACCGGATCATGGGCGCCTTGATTTACGGTTCGTCTCGCATCGGCAAGACCCGAGCAATAGAGTATGTGCGGTTACTGCTGGCCCGCAACCATCCGCGGACGACGAGCTACCATGCGCAGTGTGAGCACAAGCCTCGGCATGCCGAAGGGCCGTTCTTTGCGAACCTCCTTGAAGCTGTGGGAGACCCCGATCCCAATGGCGGATCCAATCCGGCCAAGCGGATGCGCCTCGCCCTGAGGATCCGCGAGGCCGCGGCTCGAGCGGGCAGCAGTACGGTGTTGCTTTTCTGCGATGAGGCGCAGCGGTACAACGAGAACGAATACGAGTGGCTCCGTGATGTCCACGACGCGTTGGATCGGCAGCAGATCAAGCTGTTCACCTTTCTCGTCGGTCAGCAGGAACTGCTCGCGCAGAAGACCGCCATGGAGGTGGCAGGGAAGACGCAGATCGTCGCGCGCCTGATGGTGGAAGAACTGGCGTTTTACGGCATCCGCAACGCCGACGATGTGGCAACCTGCCTGAACGGATACGATCACACGGCCTATCCGGAGGGCAGCCACTGGAGTTTTACGCGCTTCTATGTTCCGCAGGCCTTTGATGCCGGCTATCGCCTGGCCACGGACGCCGACGTGCTGTGGCAGGCATTCGAGGCGGCGCATCATAAGGCCAATTCGGCGGGAAAGCTCGAAATTCCAATGGAATCGTTTGTACGGGCGGTCGAAATCGTGCTCAAGGACAGCGAGCTCAGGGACCAGCCGGGCTACTGTCCGGAGCCCGTCTTGTGGGAACATGCAGTACGGCATAGCGGCTATGTCCAATCGCGCCAAGCAACTGGACGCGTGCTCGTTGCCGCTCCATAGCGCGGCGATGCCGCGGCCGCTGAGCTTTCCGATTCTCACGCTCGACGAGAGTAAGCTCGCACCGGCGCTCGGCTACCTCTTCTACAGCAAGTGGCTCGATCCGTACGAGTCGCTTATCTCGATCCTATGGAAATTCGAGAAGGCCAATGCGCTGCCTGGCATCGTTGGGGCGCGACTAATAAGGCCGGACATCGATCCCTACGACGGCTTCGCGCCGCAACCAGGCGAAGTCGACGTTGTTCAATTGCACGACGTTCTGGGCCTGCCGACAAAAGCGCTGCGAGCGGCACTGCTCGAGCGAACTGAGCGGCGACGCCACAGCGAGGTGTTCCGCCACTGTCGGCTTTGCATGGCGCGCGGCTACCATAGCGTCTTGCATCAGATCGAGAGCGTGACGCGATGTCCCGCGCATCGTTGTGCGCTGGAGGCGATATGTCGACGCTGCGGCCGTCAAGCACCTCATCACGTTTGCCTACAGCTTCTCGAGGCGCCCTACCGTTGCTCGTATTGCCGAGAGCGCTTCGGTGGTTAAGGGTGGCGGCCCAGCAAGGCTTGGCGGATGCAACTGGAGCAACGCAGAGCCTTCACCCGGCTACACCTTGAGCGTTGCTCGGGATGATGGGAGCGCAGGAGCGAACAGACGCTTCCTGATCGGCTTCGACGCGAATGGGCCGACAGACCTACCGCGGCTCTATAGCGACGCTTTTGCCGGCGGGGGCGGTGACACATTTCCTGCGCATCCGCCAACTCTTTGAAAGCTCGGTGATTTTTTTCGTTTGACGGTTCGCGCGTCGCGAGTGACACATTTCCTAGCGAAATCGAGACACATTTCCTGCAGTCTACGGGAACTGAAGTGATTTACCGCGTGGTAACTCATTTGTAACAGGAGGCCGTACCAGTCAGTCACGCTTGCGGGGTTTTGCATGTGAGCCGCTCTGGCTACTATGCGCGCCGGAGCACCGGGCCGAGCGCTAAAAGGCTGCAGGAACAGGCGCACGTCAAAGCAGCATTCGCCGCGAGCGGCGCGAGCTATGGTAGTCGCCGGGTGATGCATGCACTGCGGGCGCAAGGCCTACGAATAGGCCGTTACCGGGTGCGTGTGGTGATGCGCGAAGCGGGCCTTCGCACCAGCTGGAGGCGCAAGTTCATCTCGACGACCGACAGCAGTCATACGCTACCTGTGGCAGCGAACGTGCTCGACACGCAGTTTGACGTGGCCGAGCCCAATCGCGCATGGGTTTCGGACATCACTTATAGTACGCCCAGCCAGCGTAGCCCGCCCGTTCGGGGGTGAAGTTGCTTGAGCATGTTTGGAATGCAGGACTCCGGAGGAGTTGACGTTGCAGTACCGGGGCATGCCCTTCCTCTGCTGCGAGAGGAAGTGAGCCGAAGCGGCGGTCACTTGCCGACACTGGCAAGGTGACGTAGTCCGTGGGAAACGGCGCTTGTGGCGAAGCGGTTACGCCAAGATGAGCCTCCAGGCTGAGTATGGGACGGTTGAGGAACACGAACCTGTTAAACCGCATCTGAGGGTTGAAATGTCACCCCTGCCCACACCGCTTTACGGGCAGGACGCGAACCGTCGCCGGTCACACGTATGGCCCGGCGGCACGAGCGCTGACTGGACATGTATGATGCGCTTGCCCAGCTTCGAGTAAAGTCGAACCGCTCGAATGCGATCTTCGTATGAGAACATGAACTACCTCCAAGTAGTCCAAGAATTTTTCCGCACCCCCAAGTGGGGAGTATCGATCCGGCGCTGACAGTGGACCGAAGGCGAGAGGGTGGCGGATGGGTCCGTAGTAGGGGTGAAGCCGGGTAACGCCGGTGGAGCGAAGGGACCCTGCTGTTTGTAGTTTCCTCGACAACACGGGAGGCAAGGACGAGATGACAAAGGCGTCCAGCAGTTTGCAGGACCTGAGGCGGGGAATATACGTCAAGGCGAAGGCTGAACCGTCCTGGCGTTTCTGGGGGTTGTACGTCCATGTCTGCAAATGGACGCACTGCGCGAGGCGTATGCGCTGGCCAGAAAGAACAACGGCGCTCCGGTATCGACGGGGTGACGTTCGAGGCCATCGAGGCGCAGGGCGTGGAGGCGTTTCTTGAGCAGATACAGCGCGAACTGATCGGGCGGACCTACGTGCCGTTACGGGCGCGGCGGCAGGAGATACCGAAGGACGGGGGCAAGGTCCGTGTTCTTTCGATTCCAGCTATCCGTGACCGGGTGGTTCAAGGCGCGCTCAAGCTCAATTTGGAGCCGATGTTCGAGGCAGACTTCCAACCGGGGTCGTACGGGTATCGTCCCAAGCGTACCGCGCATGAAGCGGTGCATCGGGTGGCGACGGCGATTGTTCAGTGCAAGACCCGCGTCATAGACCTTGATTTGCGCGCCTACTTTGACACAGTTCGGCATCATCTACTGCTTAGAAAAGTGGCGCGTCGGATCAAGGACGACGACGTAATGCATCTGCTGAAGCTGATGCTGACGGCGTCGGGCAAACAAGGCGTTTCGCAAGGCGGGGTGATTTCACCGTTGCTCAGTAACATCTATCTCACTGAGGTAGACCGTATGCTGGAGCGGGCGAAAGAAGCCACGCGCAACGGGAAGTACATCTACGTCGAGTATGCCCGATTCGCTGACGATCTGGTGGTGCTGATCGATGCCCATCCGCGCCATGCGTGGCTGCTGAGGGCGGTGACCACGCGACTTCGGGAAGAGTTTGCCAAACTGCAGGTTGAGGTCAATGAAGAGAAGAGCCGTACCGTTAATCTGGACCGCTCAGAGAGCTTCGGCTTTCTGGGATTCGACTTCCGTCGACTCCGCAGCGTACAGAGGCAGGTGTGGCGGGCGCACTATACGCCAAAGCTGAAGAAGCGCACGGCGATATTGTGCAAGCTCAAAGAGGTGTTTCGGCGATAGCAGTCGCAGCCGGTAGATCGGGTGGTAGAACTGATCAATCCGGTGTTACGCGGCTGGGTGAATTACTTCGCTGTTGGACATTCCAGCGAGTGCTTCAGTTTCATCAAAGACTGGGTAGAAAAAGAAGGTCAGGTGCCACATGGGGCGCTCCCGGAATCGACGCGGCTTCGGCTGGAAGCGGTGGAGTAGGCGTTGGCTGTATGAGGAACTGAAGCTGTTCAACGGCTATCGTGTTCGTCGTGCAGCCGCACCGAAAGCGCGCCCAGCATGATAGGTCCCATAAATCTTGACATGAAGCAGAGAGGAGAGCGTAGTGCCGGAAACCGGCCCGCTGCGTTCGACGTGGCGGGAACTGGAAACGTGACCATGGTTGCCGGATTGCGGGCCATCGCGAAAGCGGTGGAATCGCCACCGGCGCCTACCGGTGCGCGCGCCAGTTCTCGACCCTACCGGGGAGGAGAGGCTGGGAAATGGCTCGACTACGCCCGGTCTCTTACTCCACTCCGCACAGGGCTGGCTCTATCTGGCTGTCGTGCTGGACCTATAGTCGCGCAGGGTCGTCGGCTGGTCAATGGCCCCGACCATGCCGACTGGACTGGTCATGTCGGCATTGACGATGGCGCTGCAGCAGCGTCGGGACCGATTTTGCATTCGGACAGGAGCAGTCAGTATGCAAGGTAGGACTACCAGGCGTTGCTAAAGCAGCATCACGTGGTTTGCAGCATGATCCGCAAGGGAAATTGTTGGGACACTCAGTCCAATATACGCCTCGAACGCCGGACCGATTGACCCGGGTTGGGATTAGCCGAGTTGCCCTGGCATTGACCTGTCGGTCGGGCTCCGGCGTTCCCCGAGTGTTGCCGGGCCCAGCGTTTGTGACCTGATAGGAGCTTTGTTCTGCACCGTGAGTGTCCTGTCCAGCGAGTGGGATTGGCGATGCGCCCACTACGACGAAAACACACATGGAACAAAACGAAGTAATTCTGGGCGTCGACACGCATCTGGATACGCATGTCGGTGCAGTAATTAGCGAAACGGGAAGGCTCCTAGGAACGCTGTCGGTTTCTGCCGACACGGCAGGATATCTCAAACTGCTGACCTGGGCGAATTCTCACGGTCACCTGTGCCGCGCTGGCGTTGAAGGGACCGGCACCTATGGCGCGGGCTTGGCCCGCGTGCTGCGAGATCATGACGTTGAGGTGCTGGAGGTCAATCGCCCTGATCGAGCCGCGCGTCGATCGCGAGGAAAGTCCGATCCCACCGATGCGGAAAACGCCGCGCGGGCAGTGCTCGCAGGAAGAGCGACGGCGATTCCTAAAGAGCAGTCCGGAGTGGCCGAAGCGATGCGAGCAGTCTCCGTCGCTCGTCGCAGCGCCGTCAAGGCCAAGACACAAGCGATCAATCAATTGCGGGCGCTGCTGGTGAGCGCGCCACAGGATATTCGCGAGCGTCTTCTCAAGACGAAGACCGCACAATGCATTGTAAGTTGCGCACGTCTGCGCTCGTTGGGGACTACCCCCGTCTTGCAGGCGCTGACGACAACGCTGCGATTACTGGCCAAGCGCTGGATTGCGTTGGACGAAGAGCTCAAGGCGCCCGATGCCATGCTTGAGAGTCTGACGACTCAGCATGCTCGACGCCTTCGAGAAAGATTCGGCGTGGGACCGCAGACGGCCGCCGTCTTGATCGCTGTCGCCGGCAACAACCCCGAGCGCTTGAAAAGTGAGGCGGCACTGGCAGCGCTTTGTGGCACGAGTCCCTTGCAAGCGTTATCTGGCAAGACGGTCCGACACCGCCTGAACAGGGGCGGTGACCGATCCGCCAATAATGTCTTGTGGACCATTGCCATGGTGCGTATGCGCAGCGATCCCAGGACACGGGCTTACGTCGAGCGCCGGACAAAGGAAGGGATGTCGAACAAGGAAATTCGTCTTTGCCTGAAGCGCTATACCGTCCGGGAACTGTACCCGCTCATCCTGGCTGATCTGACCGGGTCGACGCGTGCTTCTTGACATAGGAGCATCAATTCGGTGATGGAGAGATTCTTCCTGAACCTCAAAATGAAGCGCGTTTGGCAGCGTCAGTACGCCAACCACGATGAGGCTCGGCGCGATATCAACCAGTACATCGTTGCTTTCTACAATCCGGTGCGCCTGCACTCCACGCTGGGCTATCTGTCGCCCGCCGCCTACGAGGCGAATCCGACAGCGAAAGAACTTATCTGCCTGTCCGAAACTAGTTGACCACGACACTTCGGCGTGGCGTGGTTTTTGTTCGCACTGAGTGTGATAGCTGGTTATCCGGGAATAGTTGTGGGCGAGCAGCAGTCGCACGTATTCGATCGCGCGGGTCTTGCCAATTCGCGATGGGCCGTAGATCAGCGCACCGATGATCCGGTAGTGCAGACATCGGGCCACGAGTTCATAGAACGCCTCGATTGCTGGGGTGGCAATCCGATAATTTCCGGTGGCAAGGGGATGCAGCAACGGATCGACAGGACGCGGTATCTGAAGCGACATGGTGCCTCCCATGCAAACGACGGGGTTAAAAGACTTGCCGGTACCGATGGAAAGTTCCCTCGGCCGCACTGGCGCGCGCGCCGCAAGTTCGACGGCGGTCACCATTGTTGGTGCAGGCGCTGTGTGGGTCCCTGTCGATGCCGCCATCCCGGTTTCCACCGGCCGTGCCGGACCCACGGGCGTGCGCATCGTCGGCGCTAACGCCAGCAACCTGACTGCCTGCGCGATTTCCGTGGCTGCCTTGCGCGTATTTCTGGGCTGCTCTAGTGTTCTGTCCCAGAAGTAACTTTGCACAGCCGAGCCACTTTCTGGAGGATTGAATCGGCGGTCGCGGCCCCTACGAACGGCCGGCCGTGCTGGTTGTAATGCTCGATATATCGTTCGATGCTGGCAATGAGTTGGCGCACGTTCTTGAACGATCCTCGACGGATCGCCTGCTGTGTAATCAGGCCAAACCAGCGTTCAACCTGATTCAGCCAGCTTGAGTAAGTCGGCGTGAAGTGCATGTGGTAGCGCGTATGCCTGGCCAGCCACGCCCTGACCTTGGGATGCTTGTGTGTCGCATAGTTGTCGGCCATCAGATGCACATCGAGACCGGCAGGCACCGCCTGATCCACATGCCTGAGAAACGCCAGGAATTCCTGATGTCGGTGGTGCGGCTTACATTGCGCAATAACTTCCCCCGTTGCCGTATTGAGCGCGGCGAACAGAGTGGTAGTGCCGTGCCGGACGTAATCATGCGTCACTCCCTCGAGATAGCCCAACCCCATCGGCAACATCGGCTGGGTACGCTCCAGCGCCTGGCACCGGCTCTTCTCGTCGACGCACAGCACCAGGGCATTGGTCGGCGGACTCAGGTACAGCCCGACGATATTGCGCACCTTCTCCACGAAGTAGGGATCATTAGATAGCTTGAAGCTTTTGACCGATGAGGCTGTACGCCGAACAACGACAGATATCGGGCCACCGAACTCTTTGAAATCCCTGTCTGCGCAGCAGCGGAGCGCACGCTCCAGTGCGTTGCCCAGTCCGGCTTTTTATGCAGTATCCTCGCAAGCAATTCCGCTACTGCTTCATCATCATGCGTGCGAGGTCGGCCTGGACGGCCTTCATCATGCAGGCCGGCAAGTCCATGGGCAACAACGCGCTTCTTCCAGTGCGTAATTGCGGGCGGTGTTACTTCGCACTGCGTCGCAATTTCTTGACTCGTATAACCGTCAGCGGCCATCAAGACAATCTTTGCCCGGCGCACCAGAGAGTGAGGCAGCGAACGCGAGCGGCTCATTGACAGCAATTGTTCTCGCTCCAGTTCCGACACGACAACCTCGATTCCTTTGCGTCCCATGATCGCCTCCAACTCACCGTGATTCGATCATAGACCAATCTGAATTCACGTAAAGTTATTTCTGGGACAGAACACTAGCTTCGTTTGAACGTAAGCCTCAATTGGATTGGCGCCGACCATCGCGCTTCGATGGCGCTGACCCTTGAGCTTGCGGAGCTCCTCACCCAGTTTGAGGTTGTGCGGCACGACACGCCATGCCCCTTGTGCATCGAGCACGCCCAGTTCGGTTCCGTCGGGAAGGATCGCCCGCACACAACGCAGGTCGTCGGCGTTGATGTAGATCAACAGATGTGTGCCGATTAGACGCGTGCTGGCGGCCAGCACGTCGCTCGTATAGCGCAAACCATGCAGATTGATGTGCGGACGCACCCCTTGGTCAAGGTGCGCTCGCACGGGACAGCAGCGTGCCGACTGCATCAGGCAGAGAGTGCGTCGATGATGTTCTGCGAGCCATGTGATCATCATCTGCTTGCCGCGGATAAAATACTCCATCGCCTCGAGTGGGGTGGCGTTATTCAAGCCGCCGTGGGGCGTGCCGTTGTAGCTAGCGATCGCATGTTCAACAAGCTCTTCCAGTGCATCAAGCGACACATACAGACGCAGGTTGCCTTTCCGACCAGCGAGAGCACGGCGCAGATCGCGCGGATAAGAACCCGTATAGCCCGGCAGGCGCGAAGACAACCGGCTGGCGATAGTACCGAAGAAGCGCTCGATGTACGGCCGCTCATCCGGGCTATACATCGGTCCCGCGTCGATGAGACAACCGACGAATTCACATAAAGCAGTCAAGGTGTCGTCCGCGAGATTCGCTTTTGCGCCTTTACCGAGGGTCAAAATTGAAAATCGAATCGAATTGTGGACCGCGACAATCATGTTGGCCGGTGTAGCGGCAAAGGTCTTGGCCGGTGGGAAGGAGTCGGAGGCGGCGTAGCCGCCGGAGACTTCTCCCCACCGGCGGCGCCGAGTCGGCTGGGCTCTACGATGGCTGATCGAATAAGAAAGCGATCAGCTACATGTCTGGAACCCGCATTACCGACCAACAGGTTCGCCTCTACATGTCCAAACGCAAACATCACTCGCAGGAGATTGCCGCCGCCAAGGCCGGCATCAGTGTCCGCAGCGCCCGGCGCATAGAACGGGACACCGTACTGCCATCACAGAAACCGCGTCGTTACTGGCGTTCCCGTCCCGATCCCTTCGCCGACGTCTGGGATACTGAAGTCGTTCCGATGCTCGCGAACGCGCCGCAACTTCAGGCGGTCACGATCCTGCGCAAGCTGCAGGACGATCATCCCGGGGAGTATCCCGACAGCACACGCCGCACACTCGAGCGACGCGTGCGGCACTGGCGGGCGACGTCCGGCCCACCGAAGGAAGTCTTCTTCCCGCAGTTGCATGAGCCCGGCGCACGCGGCCTGTCCGACTTTACTGACATGGCCGAACTGCGAGTGACGATCGCTGGCGTGCCATTCGAACACCGGCTGTACCACTTCGTGCTCGCGTTCTCGCGCTGGGAATACGCCAATATTGTTGAAGGTGGCGAGAGCTTCGAAGCACTGTCCGTGGGATTGCAAAATGCACTATGGCAGGCCGGGGGATGTCCGCGCGAGCATCGCACCGACAGTCTGTCGGCGGCGTTCAGAAACCTCGCGGACGAAGACGACTTCACGATGCGCTATGCGGCGCTGCTCGAGCACTATGGCATGACCGGGACCCGCAACAATCGCGGCCTGGGTCACGAGAACGGTAGCGTTGAGTCATCGCATCGCTATCTGAAGGAAGCCGTCGACCAGGCGTTGATGTTGCGCGGTCACCGGGACTTCGTTGATCGTGCGGCCTATGATGAGTTTCTGCGCGAGGTCGTCATGCGTCGCAACCGGCGTAACGCAGCGGCGTTCCGCCTTGAGCGCGAACGGCTCATGGATCTGCCGTTAAGGCGTACCACAGACTTCGTCGAGGAAGAAGCACGCGTCACGCGCTGCGGCACCTTCACGGTACGCGGCATTCTGTACAGCGCGCCATCGCGCCTCATCGGTCATCGCCTGAAAGTGCGCGTGTACGGTGACCGGCTCGACTGCTATCTGTCGGGTGCGCTGGTGCATACCACCTCGCGAGGCTCGCGTGGCGGCGACAACCGCCACGCACTGAATTACCGACACTTCATTGAGAGTCTCAAACGCAAGCCACAGGCCTTCAAGGGACTTGCGTTTCGCGATCAGCTGTTTCCGCGTGAGGCGTATCGCCGGACGTGGGAACAGCTGGAGGCGAGGCTGACGCAGCGCGAGGCATGCAAAGTCATCGTTGGATTGCTCGAGCTCGCCGCGCTCGATGGCGTCGAGGCCGTGCTGGCCGCGCGCCTCAACGCGCTGCTGGTTGACGGCAAGCTGCCTGATCTGAAGGCTTTACGCGAGGAGTTCGCGCCGCGTCACGCCGATTGCCCAGTCGTCAATGTTGAGATGCCACCCGCAAGCAGCTATGACGACCTGCTCGGCAAGGAGGTCGCATGAGCGCGCCCGCTTACGATGCCGGCCGTCTTGCCTTGATGCTCAATGAACTGCGCCTGCCGACCATCGCCCGCCTGTGGCCCGAGTTTGCGGAGCGCTCCGACAAGGAAGGCTGGGAGGCCACGCGGCTGATCGGCGCATTGCTCGAACACGAACTGGCCGAGCGGGCCAAGCGGCGCATCGAACGTCATCGTGCTGAGTCGCATCTGGACCCGACCAAGACGCTTGCGACCTTCGACTTCAGCATGGTGCCGATGGTTTCGAAGGCCCACGTCATGGCGCTCGCGACCGGCGATTCGTGGCTTGAGAAAGGCGCCACGGCGCTCCTGTTCGGCCCGCCCGGAGCCGGCAAAAGTCATCTAGGTTCGGCCATCGGACACGCGTTGATCGACGCCGGCTACCGGGTGCTGTTCACGCGTACCAGCGAGCTCGTGCAGAAGCTGCAGGCTGCGCGTCAGAGCCTGCAGTTGCCTTCCGCACTTGCCAAGCTCGACCGCTTCGACCTGATCATCCTGGACGATCTGTCATATGCCCGGAAGGATCAGGCCGAAACCAGCGTGCTGTTCGAGCTGATTGCCGAAAGGTATGAGCGCCGTAGCCTTCTGATCACCGCCAACCAGCCGTTCTCGGGCTGGAATGACGTGTTTCCTGATCCCGGCATGACCGTCGCTGCAATCGACCGGCTCGTCCATCATTCGACGATCTTCGAGATGAATGTCGAAAGCTACCGTCGTCGCACCGCCAGCGACAAACAGAACAGCAGGCGCCGACAATCATCCGGCGACAATCAACAACAAGGAGCGACAACCATGACCGGATAACGACCGACAATCATCCCGGTCGACCGGCCAAGATGGTTGTCGGTAAACCGGCCGTGCTGCTTGACGCTGTCCAGAATTGCGAAACTCAGTGCAGTGGTTGAGGACGTACGGGTTGCGGTAAGTTTCCCTGACGCCCGAACACTTTTCTTTGTCCGGTGCATCAAACTTTTTTCTTGAGTTGCAGCCGAACGAGCGCGGCGACAAATGCTTCTTTAGTTCTGGGCTCTGCGTCTGGTGACCGAAATGGGTTGGGTCGGAGATTTGATCGACTTAATTTTGGAACTGCTTTCGGCGAATTTGCTTGCTCTTCGGGTGTCATGCTCAAGGGTTCGGTTGAAAAGCGACCCTTGTCAGCCCCGTCGAGATCAAGAATCGTGGTTGGCTTTTGCGAACCGGCATGGAGCCGCTGGGGTGGGCGGGCCCACAAACTGGAGTCAGAGCTTGAAGAACTGGATGCCATGCGAGTCTCAACAGACCTTTGGGAAAGACTGGAAAGAACACCTGTCGTGGTGTGGTTAGAGCACCGCTGTTCGGTTTTCTCCGGTTGCCCATCGGAGGGAGCATCGACTAAACCCGACCGGCTAAGCGATGAAATAGACCGCGTAAAGTTGCTGGACATCTTGGTTCCCACGGAACGATTAATCGGCTATGCTGCGCAACATCCCTCACAAAACACCTCTGCATCATCGCGGTGCTTGCGATCGAAACTGAAGGGGCAACACAGCAGCTGCTGTTAGCGGATCAAACGCCCCGCTCGAAGCTATAAAACCGTACTCCTGCGGTCGACAAGCCAACCGCCCACTAATGAACTTTCGACATATTATGCGAAGTAACTGTGAATGGCGTGGCCAGACGGTGGCCGAGAAGCGCGTGGCCACATCAGGCGGCCGGAGGATACGGCTACTGCTAAAAAAAGCACTAGGAAAAGAGTTACGCAGTTCTCTGGGATTAGGGTGGTTTTTGACGTCCGCCCACTGCGGGCATGGGCCAAGAGTCGACTACCAACGGGATCAGTGCCTCGTGCAGCCAGTCCCGGACGTGGGCAGCTCGCCAGTCTTTTAGACGCCGCCTGCAATGCGCTGCATCGCGTCCGGGGGATAAGTCTCAACCGATTGGCAGCCGCAGGTCTCCTAGACGGCCGGGGCGAAACGATCTCCGGTCAAGACGTCGCCGCTGCGACGGTTACAGTCCAGCCGTTAGTTGAGCGGGAGAGGACTGAGCCGAGTAGCAGGCTCTGATCCGCAGCTTCTAGCAAGCGCGCAAATATGTGCTCCCGATCCGAATGAGACAGTCGCGTCAACCGCGCTGCTTCAATCCAACGACCGTGTAACCCGTCAGGCAGCATGCGAATTGTTTCTGCTGCTCAGCATCCAATAAAGACTGTAGCCAAGCTCGCGCGTTCGAACGACTCAAAAGTCCTGCGCGCACCGCCGCAGACGCAAGTTCGCCAAAATGGAAGAGGTGAACAGCCATATCAACGTCGGCTATTTCTAGTGGTTCCGCCAAGATAGTCTCCACTTGCAACCCATTCTCCTCGAACATGATTTCAAGCCGGAGATCGATCCGTTGACTTGAGGCAGAAGAGTCTTGAGCATGTTCCAGCAAGATCATGGTGGTTTCTTCATCGCCGCCAGAAACGTGGAGCGACTGCCAATCCGGTTCGCCAACAACAACACGTCCGTCGGGGCGAGTGACGCGAGAAACCTCCTGCATAACACGAACCGGTTTATCCAGTATATGCAGTAATCGATCGACTCGGCAACAATCAAAGTGCTTATCCGGGAAATTCAGCTTATACGCATCGCCTTGTATAAACATTAGGTGTGGATAACACTCTGCTGCGTAGCGCTTCGCATGCTGAATCATGGTTTGGCTGGAATCAACACCAACAACTTTTCCGTTCTTCCCAACCTGCTCAGCCAAGTATTGTGCGTCGAACCCAATACCACAGCCTAGATCGAGGGCATATTGTCCGTGCTTCAAGCGCAGAAGGTCACAACTCCTCTTTTTAATCGCTCTAACATCAGCAAGACTGTAGGCTTTTTCCAGAAACTCGACACAAGATCGACCGCCGTAAGCGTCGACTGCATCAAACCGCGGATAGCGCATGTATCACCTTCATTAACAGTAATCGATGTTTCTACAAGTCAACGCTGAAATTTCTAGCCAGTCGTTGTTGCCATACGTCGCGAAAAACTCCGTATAAGAAAACCAGTATAAATACGCTAGCTAAACTTGTCGCGGCTATGCGACTAAATCTTTCGCCGGCGATAAGATGCAACACAATGTTTAAATTTGAGTAGACGACGCGTGACATATACAAAGCCAGTCCGCCGATATAAGCGAACGAAATAAAACAATAGCCCGCGAATATTCGATTCTGTTCCAAGATCAGGATGCGCCACCGCTCTGGTCCCGCTATCCACCTAAGAAGCCATTGAATCGACCTCCTTCGTAGATTCGGACACTTGACAATATCCACAAGGATGAAGTAGCCGTCGTACTCCAGCAAGGGGCACAAGTTGAACAGCAAACGTGCATAGCAAATAGCACTATAGAGCATGACCGTGCTGCCTAATCCTTCGCCTTTCCACACAAATGTGGCGACGATCGTTGCGGCTCCCGCAACTACAAATTCCACGGCTGGCCCCGCTCCGGTGACGAGCATGCGCTCCGCACGTTTTCCTAGCCACATGTCGGACGTATCGACAAAGAGAACCGGCCCAGACCAGAACAGACCAAAACCGACCCCGCCAAGCCTACGTCGGAAGTGCTTCACTGCCAACCCGTGCATGCATTCATGAACACAGATAACTCCAAAATCTACGAGTCCAAGAGCAGGCAGAAACGACGGATGTATTGCAAATTCGCTTTCAATCGATGCGAAGAGAATTAGGCCTACAATGCCGACTGTTAGTGCGATGAATGCAAATATTTTTGTAAAGAGCAGATGCCCCCCAAAGCGGTACAGCCTGTCGAACAGCCAGTTTCCGCGCATGAAGTGAACGTCCCATGACAGTGGATGGGACCAGCGAAGACGAAACATGCGCAGGCGCACCTCGCAAGTTGGCGCATTGCTTAGAACCGTAAAGTTCGATCGATGCAAACGCGCAACCACTTGCAGAACCTCGGGAGTTGTGGCCTCCGGATGAGCGCAAATTACGCGCTCGACCACGTCTTTCAAAATGCGCTCGCCGTCAATCGCCCGCCAAACGGTTAGCCCAAGTTCAGTAAGCAAAAAATAACGCCAATGTGTCGCATCTTTTAAGATGGCGGCTGCGCCCTGTGCATCGACATCCAAATGCAATTCGACTCCGGGAGCTTGTAAAAGCGTGGCTCTCCACCCTTGTTCGTCGGAACGGTTATTGATCGACGTCATGCAGAGAAATGTCCGATAGCAAATTCGAAAGAGCGCGAGCACCCAAAACCTCGGGCAACAATTTCTGCAAATGCTTCCGAGCCCGAATACAGTACATCTCTTTGCGAACAAGAGTCTTGCGAAGTGCACCGGAGTCTCTTAAGCGCTCCCTTATGAGAAATTGGGAGGAAGGATCTTTCGGATAGCTTTTTAACAAGCCAACCATCACCTCGACTTCGTCGACGTCCTCATCTTGAAAGTAGATGGCGAGCGGGAGAGTGAATATCTCCGCCGCAAGGTCGCGACTTTTAGCCGATACGAAGAGATCGACGAGGTCCGAACGAATTTGGCGCGCAACCCCTAGTGCCTCGCCGAAGGCCTCAAAGTGCACCGCTTGAGAGGAGGTTGCTCCAGCCAACGACGCAGCCATCTTCGCGTACAGAGCCCGGCGTGCGCCACTTTTCCCGATGATCCCCCTTTCGACTTGGGCAGGCGTCGGGCACATACGCGTCGTGCCTGCCACATCTAGAAGTTGACCGTGCGCGATCCGCGCCATTCCCGAGCTGAGGAGATGAGATAACGCGGCACGCTGCTGTAAAGAACAATCCAGCTCGTCTAGCGCAATGCGCGGCAAATAGCTTATAAGACTAGCCGCAGCGGTCATTACTACTGGTTTAGAATAAATCGCAAGCGACGAACTAAGTTCATCGTCCATCAAGTGGTCAAGAACGTAGATACCTGTCTCCAATAACGTCAGCACCACGGCAAGTCCTATCTCGTCCTTGGCGGTGGCGCTCACAGCGCGCATAATCAGCAAAGGGAGGTGCACCGACACAGGCATAGAATCCGGTCGATCGCGTGAAAATAGTGGTGCCTCACCGAGACTCGTCATAAGTACATCCCGCTGCATATCGTCGAGACTGTGCCGATAGATCAAGTCTAGGATGCGCCTTGAGACTGCCTCTGCGCTATTGAAAAACACACTGTTGAAGACCGTTGGAGAAGACATCACACCAAGTTCCCTTGAGCGGTTGCACTAGCAACTACAATTGATGCGACTGAAGATACGGGGCACTCCAGCCGCACCGGATACTCAACGGTCAGCAGTAGGAATTGGACCCCCCGCCACTGCCTTCGCGTGAAATGCGCGCTTCGAGTTGCTGATCAGATCCAATGCCGTCGACGACAGCCTGAGCCTCTGCTTCGTCCATTAGATCGTCGAAAGATTGCATAATCAAAGACTGGCTTGCATTATCCATTTTTGTTCCCAAAAAAGTTTGAACAAGGAATGAGAATCAGAAGTCGCACACACTGTTTATTTGCCCGCGACGAGACCAATGCTAGTAAAACACCGTGAACAAAACAAGCTTCGTAGGCGATGAGATTTTGAGAGCTTCGCTATGCGAAACGTATCTTCGCGGGATGGTCGTTTGGGGGACGTACCATCCTGCTTCATATCAGCCTCACCCTATTCTTGGAGTTGCTCCTGCAACTGAGGACAGAGATACGGTCAAGTCTGGTGTATGAGCGGTTGATGAACAGCGACGTCAGGCGGCGAGTTTCTGCTGACCGGGCTGATCGTCTTGCACCGGTTCGCCGTCCTTGAAGGCAATGCCTTCCAGCAATAGCGTGATCTGTTCGGGGCCGTTGATGCGCCGCCATGTTTTCTCGGCTTCCTCGATCAGCTTAAATGCCAGACCCAGGAAGGTTGGTCGCGATACGCACTTGCGTGTGCGCGTAGTACGGTGGCGCACGGTCGCGAACGTCGACTCGATCGCGTTTGTCGTTCGCAAATGCTGCCAGTGGTCGGCCGGGAAGTCATAGAAAGCAAGCAGGCTTTCGCGATCCTTCTTCAACGTCTCAGTAGCCTTCGGATACTTTGCCGCATAGATCGTCACGAACCGATCGAAGGCGGCATGCGCGTCGGCGCGCGTCGCGGCCATCCATATCGCTTGCAGATCTGCTTTAGCTTTGCCTTGCTGTGACTTCGGCAGCGCGTTCAGGACGTTGCCCACCTTGTGAAACCAACAGCGCTGGCCTCGCGTCGCGGGAAACACTTCCTCCAGTGCGGCCCACAAACCCATTGCTCCGTCGCCGACTGCGAGCAACGGACCGGCCTGCAGGCCACGCGATTCCAGATCGAGCAGCAACTCCTGCCACGACGCCTTCGACTCGCGATACCCATCGCCGATCGCCACACGCTCCTTGCGCCCGTCCGGCTTCACGCCGATGATCACCAGCAGGCATTGCCCGTCTGAATTTTCGCTTCGCAGCCCGGTGTGAATACCGTCGACCCACCAGTACACATAGCGCGACTTCGACAGCTCACGCCGGCTCCAGTTCGCATGCTCGTCGGCCCATTGGGTCTTCAGGCGACTCACCACATTCGCCGACAAACCCTTCGCATCCTCGCCCAGCAGCACGCTCAACGCCTCGCTCATGTCGCCCGTTGAGATTCCTTTCAGATAGAGCCACGGCAACGCGGCACTCACACGCGGCGACTTGCGCACATACGGTGGCACGATCGATGAATTGAATTTCACGCCTGATCCTGAACGATCGCGAACCTTGGGGACCTGCACCGCAATCGGGCCGGCCGCCGTCAATACCTCGCGCTCCGGCAAATAGCCATTGCGCACCACCGCGCGTTGCCCGTGCAACGTCTTGACGTTTTCGAACCGCTCCAGCAGCGCCTGCAGCTCTGCTTCGATCGCCTGTTGAATCACCTGACGGGCTCCGTGACGGACTAATTCGTCCAGGCCCAGACCGCTTCCTGATAGACCGATAACCGCTTTTTCCGTAAACTTGCTCATGGTGGATGGTTTGTTGTTTGCTGGTTTCCGACTTCGACAATCAGATTCTCAGCTAAAACCTCCACCGCCTTCAATCGCCCGCCTCAACTCCCCCGTACACCAGACCAGATCCGAGCATATCTCCTGAGGACACGCGGACACCGTTAGATTGATGACTGCGCTGCGCGCCTGAACCCGCGAGGCAAGCGATATTTCAGTGCTTTGTGCGGGAGGCGCTCATTGTAATGTTTAAAAATAACGGCCAGACGTGAGAGGGCTGTTGGCGCGGCAGGCTTATCCATATAGGCTACGTAATTTTGCTTCATGGTCTTCACGAACGACTCGGCCATCCCGTTGCTCTGCGGCGAGCGCACGGGCGAGGTCAACGGCTGCAGGCGCAGTTCGCGCGCAAAGCCGCGCGTGTGATGGTCGATGTAGGCCGAGCCGTTGTCCGTCAGCCATTCGATGGTCTGCGCGGCCTGCGTAGTGCCGAAGCGCTGTTCGACGGCAGCCAGCATCACGTCGCGCACCACGTCGCCGCTATGGCCTCCCGTTGTCGCAGCCCGGCTAATCGCCTCCCGGTCGCAGCAGTCCAGCGCGAACGCTACGCGCCGCGGCGTGCCATCGTCGCACCGGAACTCAAAACCATCGGAGCACCAGCGTGTATCGCTGCGGTCCACGGCAACTCGACCGTCATGCCGCCGCGTGTCTCGCCGCACGCCGGGACGACGCAGCAACAACTGGTGCTCCACGCATAACCCGATGCACCCGCGTGGGGTTGATGCACGGCGCGCTGGTCTGTTCTCGACTACGGCGCAGCAGTGCCCAGATGCGTCGGTAGCCGTAGGTCGGTAGGTGCGCGACGTGGGCCTGGATTTCCTCGACCAGTTCCGCGTCGTCGGTCGGTCTGGCGCTACGACGATATTGCCAAGCCGACGAGCGAGCCCATTTTGCTGCTACACCAGAGCGCGCCACGCCGAAGACTTCACAGACCGTTTTCAATGGTCGTCCCCCGGCAGCAAGGGCGAGCGCGCAAGCAGGTTTTCTTGAGCGGCCCCATTCCACGGCTTCCTGAGCTTCCCTCGGTTTTTCGCCTTCCAGAGGACCGGGGTTATGCAGCCGTATCCGTTGTCCGCTGAGCCGCAAGCCAGTCTTGCATGAACTGAGTTGGCGACGTGAAGCCGAGCGATGAATGACGACGACTGCGGTTGACTGCCTCTATCCGAGTGGTGCAGCGCGCCGGGCGCAGGCCGGTGCCGGAACCATGCCATCGTCAACGCATCGGTTACGAGCTCCGCCGTCATACGTGGCTTGACCGACCAGCCCACAATCTCCCGATTGAACAGGTCCAGCGTGACCGCCAGATACAGCCAGCCTTCATCCGTCCAGATGTACGTGATGTCCGAGGTAAACACCTGGTTGGGCTCGGCCGGCGTGAACTGTCGGTTCAATACGTTCGGTGCGACCGGCAGCTTGTGCCGAGAATCGGTTGTCACGCGATAACGGCGCTTGTGGCGGGCTCGGATTCCGTTGGCGCTCATCAGCCGCTCCACACGTGCTTTGCTGGCCGGAAAGCCGCGAGAGCGCACCTCGTCGGTCATGCGCGGCGAACCGTAGGCGCCTTTGACTTTGGCATGAATCGTTCGAATCAACGTGAGCAATTGGGCATCGGTGAGCCGTTGTCGCTCAGGCGTGCCGCCGCGCTTCCACGCGCGATAACCATTGACGCTTACTCCAAGGACCTCGCACAGCGCCGACAGCGGATAGTGCCGGCATTGCGTGTCAATCCAGGCGAACTTCACAGGAGGTCCTTCGCGAAGAACGCCGCCGCTTTTTTTGCGATTTCCAGCTCCATTTGCAAGCGCTTGTTCTCCGCCCGCAGACGCGAGAGTTCCATCTGTTCCGCCGTGACGACCTTCGCGCGTGGGCCGTTCAACTTGCCGGCTTCCGAAGCTTTAAGCCAGTTGCGCAGCGTCTGTATCGACATACCCAATTCGCGGGCCACGGCGCTCACGCCTTGCCCGTCCTTGACTCGTTGCACGGCAGCTTCCATGAATTCCGCCGTGTACACCTGGTGCGGTACCTTGAACATTTCTTCTTTCCTTCCTTTCGGTCGAGTTTATACGCGACCTGCTGGAAGGCGAAATTTCAGGGGAAGCTCATCCTTCAGGATTTCGACCTCCGTCGTCTTCTATATGGACGCCTCCGGCTTGCCAAGGATGTGTTGCGTTGTTGAACAGATATGGGCTGCGGTTTCGTACATGGCCTCGTCCCGTTTGCCAAACAATCTGTTCTACAGCAAGCAGGTAAAGGATTGCATATATACATTCGGCCTACTGATGGCACGGTTGTGCGTGGCCCCAATGGATTTCGCCCGGCGACTCCTACATATATCCACGGCTTCGCGATCCCTAAGACTGCGCAGGTTTTGTCACCGACGGTCCGACCTGTTTGCCATTGAATCAGATCACTTGTGCAACCGATGAAGATGAATCTACTGCGTTATCCGATCGATGCTCTGTTCATACCGGCGGGGCATACGCCAGATTGCGTGCGAGCAATGCCCAGATCGTCCTGGCAGTTGCTTGATGAGAACCAAATCGCCGAACAGCGCGTGAACAAGCGCGTAGCAGTCTACGAAGTTCGAGCGCCCGACTCAGACGGCAGTGGCGCCTAAAAGCCGAACCGTCCCTGGCGCCTTTATGCGGAAGACCGGATTGGGCTCCTTAACGGCGAAAGTTCACAACTGGAGGCGTCATGCTTCGTGTCGCACCGCAATCGTATGAGGGGGTAAGGCCGCAGGGTCGCCGCTCCAGCCTCCCCTAAGAGCCGTACGTGCAAGTTTCCCTGCATACGGCTCAAGCGTTCCAAAGCCGCACACGTTTGTGCAACCAGCGGCACTTAACTGGCGCCTGCGCATTGCCATGCCAAGGTCCTCCCGCTGCAGCGGAGGGCGCAGACATCGCGAACGATGCTCTCTCAGGACGTCCATGGAGTCACTTGGGAGTTCGTTAACATTCCATGTAAGGTATAACTTAGACGAGGTTCGCTCGCCCTGGCGTTGCGTCAGGTGCGGCGGGAAGCTACGTTCGTCGGAACTCGCGCTTTATGTACGCTGGCGATAAAAAAGTTACCGGCGTTCTGAAACGAGATCAAATGGCCAGAACGGGCCGCGTACCCCCGGTCTGAGACCATTAGAGCAGTAGCCCGACAAGGTTGCGGAACGTTGTCGGGTTTGCAACTTGTACCAGTCATTGACGCGTTGCTGGACCAACGACCGCGATGGCCGGCAAAGCAACGGTCAACTTCGCGAATCGAATGGCCGTTTGCAGGGGCAGAGCCGACGCGTTGACGTCCGGTTGACGATGCGGACCAGTAACCCTTCATGTCCGCATCTGTCCGTTGCGGACAGTGTTCGTGACAGTTTCCGGGCTCTGTTCTGTTGCGCCGATACCATCGGTGCGTAAGCCGCGCCAGCCGTAACGTTGATGCGAATGCTAACACCACAAAGGCACCGCCCGGGCTGTAGTCGACCTTACACAGCAGATCGGTCAGATACAACGTGGGGAGCGCGACGAGCGGGTGATAAATCGCGCGACTAATCAGGTTTTCCATTGGTTTCTCGCAGTTGCTTGTCTACAAAAGCGGGCAAGTCGTTTTTCACGCTTCATCCAGCAAAAGCGGATCGCAAGAGCAGTATCGCCGCGTCGGTTGATCGCTGGCCATCACGGTAGACGGCGGGGGACACGCGCTGCTGATTGATCTCCTTCAATGAATTAGGTCTGGTACTGGGCAATCGGTTGGCTTGCACGACATGTCGCTGCCTAAGCTGCCGAAATAGGATGTACGAAAGCTGACCGGTCCGACGCAGAAAGGAATAGAAACATGACTTTGACCCATGCCGGCAGTGCCTGCCGCTTCTCGCGGTCCCACGGCGCTCGAACCAAACATGCCGGTTCCAGTGCCACTTTCAGGTTGTTCCTTAAGCTGAGCCGCATGTTGCGTAGAAACGGGGCTTTGACGTCCGGCTACGACGTGTCGGTCACGAAGTGCAGTCCGTTGTCTTCTTCATGGATCAGTTTCTGACAGATTTCCGAGCAGGTCCTCTGTTGGGGGGATCCGTTGGAATCGATGCCTGCTGACGCAAAGCACGATTAAGGAAAAGCACGGCATATAAAGCCTGTCCATTTTGGGCTCCTAAATTGATTACAGCGGAATGCAAACTGGATACTTCCTGGGACTCAGAAAGTCTGGCTCTACCCAGCCGGAACTCCTCGGGCCGCTGCTGGGCTGCAGCATCCATCGCGCAAACCTGCGTGAGCCGCGAGGGCAAATGAGATCCTGTTCAGCGCTCCACGTACACAGCGTATGCAACAAGAAGACGGAAATAAAATATATCGTTCGCATACAACCTATATCTGTGACGCATCTCGCACAAACGTGCATGTGGGGCTGTGCCTGCAAACGTAGTGCGAGTAGCGCGGCGCGCATGCGCGGTGTAGTCCGGCTAGCGTAGTTTCCGGGAATTGCAGTCATGGTGAGCTGTACCCCAATTTTTTAGCGTTTTTCGATGGCGCGCAGGCGGCGTTAGTGCGAGACTGAGCGCCTGCGCGTCGGCCAGCCTTTGGTCAGGCGGGGAGTCGGCGAGCTGATGTGATAACGGCTTAGACTAGTGCTGTTCGAGTGCCGGCCGAGAAAGCAGGCGCTGCTGACCGATGCGCGGTCTATCTAGTTCCGCTATGCTGAGCGGATTTCGTGCCGCGCGGTGGCATGGAACTGCGGGAAACTCGCCGGTCCGGCGCCGGGCATATGAAGATAAGCGCCGGCGCGACGGTAGGCGCGGACGTCGCGCCTAGTTTAGTTGTCGGTAGATTTCCTTTGGGGTTACGTGCGACGGACGTCGACAACGATTGCGGATGCAACGCCAGTCGCCCTCGGCTTTCCGAACGTTCTGACTGTCACCGACTCCACGCAAGTGAAAGCCGGTACGTGCAACCATGCCCTTTGCAATCTACTTCAAGCAAGAGGCCGTTCGATAGCACGATTCGGCAATCCCGGCTGAGCGGCGCCGACCGAGTCGCCGCGGTCCTCGTCGTCGAGGTCTTTACCATCTCCGCGCCGGCAGCGCGCAGCCCAACCTTGGGCGCACCGTCATCCTGCCCTAAATGCTTAGTGCGATCGCGTTGCGCAGTAGAAAGCGAGCGTACATCTGCGCGGCGGCGATAATAACTTCCTCCTGACCGTCGGTCATGCGGTGCACGCCGAGGAGGTTGAGGGCTCTGACGTCGAAAAAAATCTATGTGCTGCTGCAGCGACGTTTATTTCCCTGTCAGTGAGTGGCTCAGCCGCGTGCCATGGCGCGAGAATATCCTCGATGCACAAATCATCTTTGAGTCCGATGATCGCCCCTGTAATGCTAGGCAGTGACGTATAGAGGGCTTCGGCGACAGCAGCCCGATTTCGCTTTTTATGAACCGCCACGTGCGAATCCGATTGCCTGAGGCTAAGGGAGCGATCCCGACTGGAAAATGACCGGGATGCGTGGTACCGAGGGCACCCCGGCATGTGGTCCAAGCAGGTGGCAGGCGCGTTCACCCGGCGTTAGCCTGGTACGGCTTGAACCCGTACCGCTCGAAGATGGCGAGCCCCTCGGGCGAGCGGATGAAGTCCAGCCAACGTTGAGCCGCCTCCGCGTGGGGCGCATGCTTTGTTATGGCCCCGGCATAGATTGCCGTCGTGTTGTCTGCCGTAGGAATGTCCACATGGCTGATGTCATGGCCGGCCTGTTCCTGGAACACCGCCTCCGATTGCCATGTGACACCTGCCTGCGCCTTGCCCTGCATGATCCACAGCGGTGTCTGCCGGTGATGGATGTGCGTCAGCACGGTCGACCCGTCGGCGACTTTGGTACTGTACACCTCGTTGAGCAGAGTGTGGCCCCCAGCATGTTCGAGCGAGGTTTTGATCTGCCGTGCGATCCCCTCGAATTTGGGATTCGGCATCGCTAGGCGGACCTCGGGCCGGCCGAGGTCGGCGAGTCCTGAGATATGGGCGGGGTTGCCGCGCGACACCATGATGGTTAGTGTGTTCATCACATACGGCACAACCGGCCGCTGCAGGCGTCCCAGGTCAATCTGCTTCTGAACCGCCTTCAGCCCGGCGAGATACACATCAGCCGGAACGGTCCAGGTCATGTTGCCGACCGTAATCGTGCCGCCGTCTGCCATCTGCTTGACCAGCAGGCCGGGGGGAATCGTCTCCCAGTAGATGTGGCCTTTGTATTGTGGATAACGCGCTTCGAACGCTTGCACGAGCGGCGCCATCGCAAAGAAGTAGTTGCCGCCTACATAGAGCACTAGAGACGGATGAAGCGGGTCGCCATGGAAGTCAGCAAGGTTGTCCGCATCGGGCTCGGTGAACATAAGGCCGCGTACCGGACTGTCATTGTTCGCACCGCGTTGCCAGGGTGGATAAGCGCTTTGGCTATGCGAGATGCCGACGGTGCCCGGGGCCGGCTCGCCCTCTGCGTGGGCAGATCCTATAACAAGGGCGCCGATGGCGCTCATCATGAATAAGGCGAGATTGTTTCGTTTGATGGTTGACATTCAGTGGACTCCAAACAATTAATGCAGGTACGCTTTGCCCGGCAGTCCGCACTACCAGTACCCGCGACGAACGTGCAGTTAGAGTTGCATGAGCGCGTAACCCTGCTGCTGGAGCGTGGTGACAGTGGTCAGGCCGGAAAGCGCAACCTTGATATCCCGGTCAATCCAGTTGTACAGGAAATGATGCTCGGCCACTGCCTGCCCGCACACCGCGATTGTCACGCCGGCCTTCTTGAGCTCGGCAATCAGCGGAAGATTGGGGTTGGCCACGCCAAACGCTGCCTGGTAGTGCGCATTGTCGAGTGCGATCGGTGTCGCCGCGCCATACGCAACCGCTATAAATTTCAGTTTCGCCAATGGTACCCCTGAAGCGACATAGAGATTGACCGTGCGCGCCACGCGATCCAGCGCTGGGTTGACCTTATCAGGCTGTGCAGCGGCCTCGGTCAGCGCAAAGACCACCTTGTAGGTATGGCCAGGCTGTGGTTTGAACGCGCTGTCCGGCAGGTAGTGCATGTTGCCGTAGCCCTGAATCGCGGGCGTCGTCCAGAAGGCAGCCGAATCGGTAGGCGCGGCGAGCGCTGACGTCGATGCAACCGCAACGAGCGCTGTAACGAAAAGAGATCTGATTGCGTTCATGACGAATTCTCTCAATGGCGATGTATAAAAATAACTGGAGCTAAATTGCCGCGCGGGTCATAAAATGAAGGCCCGCTTGGCCACAGAACGTCTGGGTCCCGACTGCGTTCCATCTCAGCCACAATCCTGATGCAAGCCGTACATGTCGCGCATCGTCGCAGAGCTGTTCGCACAGGATGACGAAGTAGGGCAAGCCGTAGGCTAAACGCGAGGCGGGCGGACGCAGCCCGCCGCCTCGACGCGCCCGGTTTCAGCCCTGCGAGGTTGATGAAGACGATGCACCGCTGGACATCAGGACGGGTGGGCATCAATGCGTGCCCGATTTTTACTACGCTCAGGGTCCATACAGCGTTGAATTGAGGCGTGCTAGAGAGCCATCCTCCTCCGCCTCAATAAGCTGCTCATAGACCTCCTTGCGGGTTTTCCCATGCGTCTGCTGGACAGCGGCGTCGGAGGTCCCCTGTCGAGGTTGTGAAACTTCCAATTGGGACGCGCCGGCGTTTGGCTGAGCAGCATTGGTTGCCGAACAGAAAAGCGATGCCGTGATTATCAATGCGACAAAGCCGGTAGAACAGAAAAGCTTATTCATTGTCGGTCCTTACATTTGGGTTGAGTATTTAGCCCGTTGCGATCGATGTAATCGGCGGAAGTGCATGGCTCAGTGTAGGGGTACCGGTCAGTAAGGAAAAATACAATGGTTATATCCCTGCCATGCGTTGTGTGTATATGGGTGTCGTGGTCAACTAGTTTCGGACAGGCAGATAAGTTCTTTCGCTCGGATTCGCCTCGTAGGCGGCGGGCGACAGATAGCCCAGCGCGGAGTGCAGGCGCACCGGATTGTAGAAAGCAACGATGTACTGGTTGATATCGCGCCGAGCCTCATCGTGGTTGGCGTACTGACGCTGCCAAACGCGCTTCATTTTGAGGTTCAGGAAGAATCTCTCCATCACCGAATTGATGCTCCTATGTCAAGAAGCACGCGTCGACCCGGTCAGATCAGCCAGGATGAGCGGGTACAGTTCCCGGACGGTATAGCGCTTCAGGCAAAGACGAATTTCCTTGTTCGACATCCCTTCCTTTGTCCGGCGCTCGACGTAAGCCCGTGTCCTGGGATCGCTGCGCATACGCACCATGGCAATGGTCCACAAGACATTATTGGCGGATCGGTCACCGCCCCTGTTCAGGCGGTGTCGGACCGTCTTGCCAGATAACGCTTGCAAGGGACTCGTGCCACAAAGCGCTGCCAGTGCCGCCTCACTTTTCAAGCGCTCGGGGTTGTTGCCGGCGACAGCGATCAAGACGGCGGCCGTCTGCGGTCCCACGCCGAATCTTTCTCGAAGGCGTCGAGCATGCTGAGTCGTCAGACTCTCAAGCATGGCATCGGGCGCCTTGAGCTCTTCGTCCAACGCAATCCAGCGCTTGGCCAGTAATCGCAGCGTTGTCGTCAGCGCCTGCAAGACGGGGGTAGTCCCCAACGAGCGCAGACGTGCGCAACTTACAATGCATTGTGCGGTCTTCGTCTTGAGAAGACGCTCGCGAATATCCTGTGGCGCGCTCACCAGCAGCGCCCGCAATTGATTGATCGCTTGTGTCTTGGCCTTGACGGCGCTGCGACGAGCGACGGAGACTGCTCGCATCGCTTCGGCCACTCCGGACTGCTCTTTAGGAATCGCCGTCGCTCTTCCTGCGAGCACTGCCCGCGCGGCGTTTTCCGCATCGGTGGGATCGGACTTTCCTCGCGATCGACGCGCGGCTCGATCAGGGCGATTGACCTCCAGCACCTCAACGTCATGATCTCGCAGCACGCGGGCCAAGCCCGCGCCATAGGTGCCGGTCCCTTCAACGCCAGCGCGGCACAGGTGACCGTGAGAATTCGCCCAGGTCAGCAGTTTGAGATATCCTGCCGTGTCGGCAGAAACCGACAGCGTTCCTAGGAGCCTTCCCGTTTCGCTAATTACTGCACCGACATGCGTATCCAGATGCGTGTCGACGCCCAGAATTACTTCGTTTTGTTCCATGTGTGTTTTCGTCGTAGTGGGCGCATCGCCAATCCCACTCGCTGGACAGGACACTCACGGTGCAGAACAAAGCTCCTATCAGGTCACAAACGCTGGGCCCGGCAACACTCGGGGAACGCCGGAGCCCGACCGACAGGTCAATGCCAGGGCAACTCGGCTAATCCCAACCCGGGTCAATCGGTCCGGCGTTCGAGGCGTATATGGACTGAGTGTTCTCCTATCGACCTGTCCGAGGAAATTAGACCACTACAGGGTGCTCATCAATAAGCATACGAAGGCGCCATTTCATCACGTTTAATATATTTGAATAGCAGAGGCTTATGGCGCCGATGCAATTAAGGTATTTTTACGGCCGCGTTCCTTTCGATACGATGTAAAGCGATGATTGATGAATCGGTGAGGCTGCAAGAGCGGGTAGCAGACTTCCCGTCCCACGACACACACTGACTTCAGAGGTTCCTCCATGAGTTCAAATGTATTGCCTGCGGTCATTCATGAGCGTTCTGCGGGCCAGCCAGACCAGCGCATATGGCGTATTTCGGCGATATCCCTAGTGTCGGTCCGTGCCATTCAGGGCTTCATCTATTGGGGAGGGGGTTCGCGGCGATTCATTTATGGGCCTAGCAAGCTCAATCCGCATGCCGCACACTGGATGGCCAACAAGTTGCAGACGGCGATGCCAGGCGCGCTGCTAGGGTTGGACCATGTAATCAGCTTCATGCTGCATCATTTCTATCTGCTGTACGGCGGCGTCATTCTTTTTAGCGCCGCCGAACTTGTCGTTGGACTTATGCTGATGGCGGGCCTCTTCACGCGTGCTGCTGCGCTCGCTTCTATGGGGTTTTCCGTGGTGCTGATGCTTATGTTCGGCTGGCAAGGGGCGACATGCATCGACGAATGGACCATGGCGGCCTGTAATTTGGCGATGGGTGCGACGTTGCTGTTGGGCGGCAGCGGGGCCTGGTCGGTGGACAATGTCCTGCTGCGCAGCCAGCCGCGATGGAAAAGTAGTGGCTGGTTCCAGTGGGCATCAGGATGCAAGGCACTGCCGCTTTCGGATACTGATTTTCGTAACCTCGCCCTCACGGTATTGACTTTTGTTCTCGTGTTCAACGTTGGCACATATAGCTACTACCGCGGCTCCGTCGTAACGCCATTTCATAGTGGTCCTATCAGTCCGACCGTCCATCACCTAACGTTGACTCGCGCGGCCATCCTCGCTGATGGTAGCGTGCGCTTTCACGTCGCGCTCGATGCCGGGACCCCCGAGGCGCCGGTGCATGTCGTCGCGGCTGCGCTGCTCGATGCGAACGGGAAGCCCGTCGCGCAATGGGACGCCGAGGCACTTTCAAAGATGTCAAAGTCCGCGTTCAACAACGACTACGCCTATAACAAATTCGGCCCAGGCCCATTCGGTCTGCGCGCGGCGATGGGCGCCGCTTCGATCATTACACTACCACCGGTCGCAGTTCATACGCAGGCTATCGCCTGTGCGCGGAAACTGCAACTGACGGATGTCGATGGAAGAGCCTTTTCGACGGCTCTGGAAGACGCTTCAGGGCGCCTGCATTGATAGAGCCGATCAATCGCCACCAGTCGTCGAGTTGCCGCTCAGCGGCCGAGACATCCAACGGCCGGAAGGGGGCTCACTGCCGTTCGACGACGGTCAAGCCCGCTCACGGACATTATTTTCTGCCGTCGGGTTAGGAATGCTTTCCCGATCGTGCGCGCGTTCACGGAGCAACGACAGCATTGGCCTGCGAATTCAACCGTCGATGCAACACAATAGAAGCTGCGTGAGCAGCGGGAGTGTTGCAGATGAAGTACCGAACCCGGATCTATTACAGCGAGAGCCACAAGGCGTTAATGTGGGAACTCTGGCGGAAAGGCGAATCGCTTCAGCATATTGCGCAACTGCTCGATCGGAGCGACTCATCGATTGAGGGAATTCTGGCGCAGATCGGCGGAACACAACCGGCACCGCGACATCGTTCCAGACTGGCATTGACGCTAGCCGAGCGCGAGGAGATATCGCGCTCACTGGTAGCCGGGGACTCGATCCGTTCGGTGGCCAGCACAGGCCCGCGGAGCGCTAAAGAGGGAATTGCTGGAGCATTTGCGCCGAACGCGAGCGATGGGTCGTTCACGTCATCACACCATGACGACGGACGATCACGGCTGAATTTGCGACGCTGTATCGATCAGTGCACGCCCCGCGACAGCGGAAGACTGTGCGCTACTGGGGAATTGGGAAGGTGATCTGCTGTTTGGTAACGCGAACAGCCAGATTGCAACTCTCGTCGAACGTCAAACCCGCTACGTCATGCTGGAGAAGATTGCGAGCAAGGATACAAAGACCGTCGTCAACGCCCTCATAAAACATGGTGGCAAACTGCCTCACGAGCTGTACAGATCACTGACCTGGGATCGGGGCAAAGAGATGGCTGGGCACAAGCGCTTCACGGTGGCTACCGAGATCGCTGTCTACTTCTGCGATCCGCAGCATCCCTGGCAACGCGGCTCGAACGAAAACACGAATGGATTGCCGAGGCAGTACTTCCCGAAAGGTACCGATCTCTCCGTCCACTCCCAGGCCAGGCTTGATGCAGTGGCAAGGCGGCTCAATGAGCCCGATCGATGAAGCCGTTGGTGCACTGGTCGTCGCGTCGATGACTCCGGCTGCCGTTGACTTCGCATGGGAGATACGCAGGGAAATCGAAGCGCGTCACGATGAAGCCGACCGATTACGCTTGCGCGCTATCGAACGCGCGTAGTTCGATGCAGATCTTGCGCAACGGCGATTCATGCTGGTCGACCCAGGTAACCGACTGGTCGCCGACACCCTCGAGCACGAATGGAACGACAAGCTGCGCATATTAGCCGACGCGAGAGAACAAAGGGAGCGTAGCCAGCAGCAGGAGCGTCTCGTACTCGACGACGCGATCCGCGACCGGCTCATCGCAATGACAGCGGGCTTCAAAACTCTTTGCGTGATCCATCGCTGGCGAATCTAGAGCGAAAGCGGCTGCTAGCGTACATTGTCGAGGACGTCACACTGCTCAAACTTCCTGGCGAATGGACAACGAAGATTCACGTTCGCTTCAAGGCCGGCAAGACTGAAACGCTCACGGCGCAGAATCCCAAAACATCTGCACAACAGGTCAAAACCCAGCCAGCGGTCCTCGAGCTTATCGACAAGCTTCTCGATGACCATACATGCTCTTAGATTGCGCAGCTCCTTAATGATCGGGGCATCCGTCCCGGCGGTTTTGTCCGTCCAGGTAAGGCGAACATTCGGTTCGACGCGCTGCGCGTCTCATACATCGCACAGCGATACGGGCTTCCATCCCGCCGCGACAGACTGCGCGACCGCGGCATGCTCACAAAACTCGAGGCTGCAGCTCGACTCGGCATCCACGAAGCAACACTCACCAGATGGGTCGAATACGGCCTTGTCAAACGACACGCCTATAACGATTATGCGTTCCTCTATGAAGTCCCGGATTCCCACCCGCCTGTGAAGCACAGCAGCAGATGGGATCGACTCACTGATCGCGCGACAGCGGCGCCAGCGAGCGCAGCATCCAACACCCTCTGATTCAAGAAAAGGAGTTGCAGTATGATTCCAGCTAGTTGTACCAGAGCGCGAAGCCGGTACGGTCCCAATAGAGGCACTGCACCTTCGTGAGGTCACGGCCGACGAACACGAACAAGTTGCCCGAAGCCGGTTTCTGCGCAAGCAGCGGTTCAACAGATACGACAGTGTGTCGGTCGACTTGCGCGTGTCGACCGGCTCGCGGCACATGTAGGCTCGAACGTCAGCGGCGAGCAGCACCGTGCACCGCGAAGCTGGCCAAGCACAAAGCGCACAATGCGCTCCGCATGCACGCCACTCATTTCGATGCGAACGCCGGCGATCGATAACGTAACGCGATCACGCGTCGACGATGATGGCGTATCGGCTGACGCAGATGATGGTATCGCCGCAGGCTCACCTTCGAGGCGCGCAATGACAAACGCGGCGTCGGCCGTCACGGCCAGCGGACTCGTTGCAGGCGTTTCACCCGTAAACTTCTTGCACCCCAATCCCAAAGGGCTGACGGCCAGGCCTTGGTCGCGACAGAAACGTCGAGTGCCAACGCCGCTCATCCTCCATGCCGCTCCCATCTCTTGCCAGAACGCTTCGCCCTGGCGAGGGCGTCGTGTGCGCGTCCGCACCGCAGCTCGGGCCACCGCGTCGTCGTCCATCGCATCACTCCCTCCACTACGATGGCCAAACCTTCGCATCATGCACGCGGACCCTCAAGACGGGTTGCGCTGACGAATACCGCGCAACGCCCGACCTTGCCGAACCGGTCACGTTCGCGAAATCGGCAGTCACGTTCGCCGAAATACGCAGGCGTCCGAACGGATCAAAGCAAGACTTGGATTGCGCATTGTGTGAGCTCTTACGGCGCGCATGCTATATCTACGTTTATAGATCGCAGAGAAGCAGAGAAGGGCGTTGCCTGGTGACAATGTTGGAGGTCGCGAACGCACCGGCATAGAGCGCGCTCAACCGGTAGATCGTCTATTTCGAACTGGCCTTCGTCGCAAGACCGTCGAGTGCTGCCTAACGGTTCAACGCACAGAGAATCGCTCGCCTCGTGGCCGCTTTGCGCGGGAGCGATTCTAACGTCGTTGTGAGCCATAGGGATAATTGAGTATTGGCCGTGCAAGAGCCTGACGAAGCTGGCGGCGCTCGTCGGGCATCTTGCCCCGAATGTTTCGTCAATCCTGCATAGCGCACGGTAACGCTCGAGCGCTTTGATGTGCAACGCATTGGGGCGCGATGCGTTACTCATCCATATCGCGCAAGCCGGGCGGTCGTCTCGCGGCGCACCAGCTGGATGGGCAAGATGTCGTGGATAGGCGCGCCCATACCGCCGGCGCGGATGCGCTCCACCAATCGCCGAGCAGCCGTTCTGGCCATTGCTTCGACTGGCTGTCGGATTGAAGTAAGTCCGACGAGCGGCGAGCCGGCCAGCGGCATATCGTCAAAACCGATTATCGATAACTGTTGCGGCACCGCGATGCCCTGTCTTTTCGCTGCTTCAAGGATGCCCAGCGCGATAGTGTCATTTCCGGCGATGATGCCAGTTACACGGTCGTCATTGCCTAACATAGCAATCGCGCTTGAATATCCCGCTTCACTGGTGTACTCACAGAAGACGAGGGGCACCGATTCGACGAGTCGCCCCGTGTGCTCTAACCACTGCAACGCCCCTTTGACGCGATCTCGGCTTGTGGAAGTATTTTGAGGGCCCATAATAAGTCCAATCTTGCGGTGACCAAGGTCATACAAGTGTTGGGCAGCGAGCGCCCCGGCGTGGACATTATCGATTTCTACCGTATCCACCGTTACTTCCCCTGCGGACCGAACAACAAGCACAAGGGGTATTCCTCTCCTTTGCATTTCTGCTACAACTGGCGAGTCAAGTGTCGCCGTCGCAAAGATCATTCCATCGAGATAGCCGTCGATGAGGGGGCGGAAAGCGAGTAAGTTTTCCGAATCGTTCATCGAGTCGATCATCAAGGTAATTTGATAGTCAAACTCGTGCAGCGAGTCATGGATATGCGTTAACAATTGCGTCATAAATCTGTTGTGCAGCGCCCCAACGACTACTCCGATCAGCTTCGTGGCGGATTTGCGCACGGGTCGCCCCTGCGCTGGCAGTCTGTAGCCCATTTCTGCGGCGACAGCCTGTACGTTACCTCGGGTCCTGCTGCTTATTGCAGGATGGCCCGCCAGTGCGCGCGATACGGTCGAGACTGATATGCCCAGTCTGGCAGCGACGTCTGCCAGCCGTACTTTCGACTGCCGAGTTGTGCTTGCGGCATCTTGCCAGGTATTTTCCATACTTTTACCGATCTGTAAGCTTGAGGTTGTGACTTGTGAGCGCGGGTCGCTCAACGCACTAGGGTAACTATGGACTGTTTGCGCAAGTTTTGCACTAAAATTTGCGATAGATTTGCATGTACGCAGCGAGCCAAATTTCGGAACGTTGCCGCCACCCATAAATAGGAGATGCAAATGTCCATCCAATATTTGAAGCGCGGTCGAAGTGCAGAAGACTCTTCCGAAGATGCACTCAAAGTTAGAGACGTGGTCGCCGGTATTCTCGCGGACGTGGCCGCGCGAGGTGATGAAGCCGTCGCGGAATATTCAGCCCGGTTTGATAACTGGTCTCCTGACAGCTTTCGTCTTTCTGATGACGAGATCGTAAGCTGCGTACGCTCGCTTTCTACAGGCCAAATCGATGACATAAAGTTTGCACAGGCACAAGTGCGCAGATTTGCACAAGCTCAGCGCGAGTCGCTACTTGACGTCGAAGTCGAGACCATGCCAGGCGTCGTCCTCGGACATAAGAACATGCCGGTAGACAGCGTCGCCTGCTACGTTCCGGGTGGAAAATTTCCGCTCGTGGCTTCAGCGCATATGGGTGTGGTGACTGCTAAAGTCGCGGGTGTTCCTCGAATTATTACTGCATCGCCGCCTGTGGGCGGCAAGCCTAACCCCGCAGTAGTGGCTGCGATGCACCTTGGCGGTGCGGACGAGATTTACACCTTCGGCGGGGTCCAGGCGATCGCCGCAATGGCGCTTGGCACACAGACAATCAAGCCGGTGTCGATGGTCGTCGGGCCGGGAAACGCATTTGTCGCGGAAGCCAAACGTCAACTCTTCGGGCGAATCGGCATTGACCTTATTGCGGGACCATCCGAAACGCTGGTGATCGCTGACGATAGTGTCGATGCTGAGCTTTGCGCTACCGACTTGTTGGGTCAAGCCGAGCATGGTTTTAATACGCCGGCGATTTTGCTGACCAACTCGTTGCAATTGGCGAGGGACACGATGTCCGAAATCGAGCGTCTGCTCAAGATCCTGCCAACGGCAAATACAGCAGGTGTGTCATGGAGAGACTTCGGTGAAGTAATCGTAGTTGATACGCTTGATGAGATGGTTTCGGAAGCGGACCGTATTGCCTCAGAGCACGTACAGGTAATGACGCTAGATCCGGATTACTTCCTCAAGCACATGAGGAACTATGGTGCGCTGTTCCTTGGTGCCCGCACCAATGTCGCCTACGGTGACAAGGTCATCGGCACTAACCACACATTACCTACTGGCAAAGCAGCACGTTACACAGGCGGTCTCTGGGTTGGCAAGTTTATCAAGACGTGCACTTATCAGAAAGTGTTGACGGACGAAGCAAGTACCTTGGTCGGCTCGTACTGCTCGCGGCTGTGCGCCATCGAAGGAATGATCGCACACGGTGAGCAGGCCAACATTCGCGTGCGTCGCTTCGGTGGACAGGACGTGCCTTACGGTTCAGCAGTACCCGCTTAGCGCGCAATTGGTTCTGACGCGACCGGCGGCGGATAATCGATGTAACGTGCGCAACGCTTCATAAGTGCATGTAGGCACTCTCGCCGCCATCGGGACATGTCATTTCACGCGAAGGGATAAGTGTTAGTCGAGGCGCGAAATGCTGCATGATAAACCACAGCAATTTCGCGCGGGTCGAACGTGGCTTTTAGGGTAGCCAAGCCAACAGCGAGGTGCATAGAGAGTTGGGCGGTCTCTCCTAAACTCGGCGACAGGCAGCAAAGAAAACCAACATGTGTTGCGGGTGACTATATAGTTCGTTGTGCTGAGTAACGTCCGTTCTATTGCCGAATATACGACCAATGAGGTTTTGTCTGATAAACCCCTGATTTTTTCTACGGAACATTGCCTTCAGCCGGTGGGACTCTGGTTACCTTAACTGGCGGAAGAAACGGTCAGTACGAGCCACATGGACCGGTGGCGTCCAAACACGCCGCGGTGCGACGGATAGAGGCGGTCTGGCTGTGTACGACAAGCTGGACCGCGATTGATATCGCAGGCAAACGTGCCGATTACGAGGAACTCAATAAAGGAGAAGTGAGATGACGCATCGTTATGACGAAAGAAAGTTCGGTCTAGATCACGTCCGGTCGACGGCAGAACGCTGTAAAAACTGGGGCAAATGGGGCCCGGACGATGAAATCGGTACGTTGAACTACGTCACTGAGCACGACATTCGCGAGGCCGCGAAGCTTGTCCGTAAAGGACGGGTTTTTTCGCTGGGCTTGAACTTTGACCGTGAAGGCCCCCAGAAAGGGCTTTGGGGAAATCGCTTCAATCCAATCCACACCATGCTCGCAACGGGGACGGATGCCGTCGCGGGCAACCAAGATGCCGGTGGACTGCGCTATGCCGACGACGCAGTTTCACTGCCGTTGCAATGCGGTACGCAATGGGACGCTCTCAGCCATATTTTCTTTGACGACAAGATGTGGAATGGCTACGACGCTAGACTCGTAGACAGTGACGGCGCACAAAAGAACGGCATTGAGAAGACGAAAGCGAGAATGGTCGGGCGCGGCGTCTTGCTCGATGTCGCACGTTACTTGAAGGTAGATTCTCTGGCCGACGGTGAAGCAATCTCGATCCAAGATCTTGAGGCTACCCAGAAAGCGCAAGGGGTGACAGTGCGACGCGGCGACTTCGTGATCGTTCGCACGGGTCACATGGAGCGCTGCCTTGCGAACGGTGACTGGGGTGATTATGCGGGTGGCGCTGCTCCAGGTCTAGCATTTGAGACCGCTAACTGGATCTATGAGAAACAGATTGCCGCCATCTGTACAGATACATGGGGTTGTGAAGTTCGCCCCAATGAGACCGATGATTGCACTCAACCTTGGCACTGGGTGGTTATACCCATGATTGGCATCAGTATGGGTGAAATCTTCTTCGTCAAAGAGCTTGCGGAAGACTGCGCGAATGACGGGATTTATGAATTCATGTTCACAGCGCCGCCGCTCCCGATAACCAAAGCTGTCGGCTCCCCACTGAATCCACTCGCAATCAAGTAAAACGGTGGTCGGGCCGAACGTCGCAGATCGATGGAGAATGAGATGGACAAAATGGTTGGTGCTTTCAGCCTTGTGGGACTAACTGCGCTTGTCACGGGCGCCGGTCGCGGAATCGGGGCGGAGATAGCCATGGCCCTTTCGCGCAACGGAGCAAATGTAATTGTGCTGAGCCGCAGTGGTACCGAACTGCGAAACGTTGTCGAGCAGATACAGCAGGAAGGAAACCTCGCGTCGCACATCGTTTGCGACGTTACCGATCCGGTCGCGTTCTCAACTGCGCTCAAGAGAATTGAACGACTGGATGTGCTTGTAAATAACGCCGGAACAAATTTCCCCGAGGCCTTTGTTGATGTGACACTAGAGCAGCTTGACGCGATGCTTTCGCTCAATGTTCGGTCCATCTTCACTGTGGCACAGGCCTGCGCGCGGAAGATGATCGGTAGCGGTAAGGAGGGAGGTGCGATCATCAATATGTCCTCCCAGATGGGGCACGTTGGAGCGATCCGACGCTCGGTCTACTGCATGACCAAACACGCGGTAGAAGGCCTAACGAAAGCTATGGCTCTTGAGCTGGCGGCTCATGGTATCCGAGTCAACACGATTGCTCCGACTTTCGTTGAGACGCCAATGACAAAGTCTTTTTTTGAACAGGATGACTTCCGCGACTGGGTAATGGAAAGGTTGCCAGCTGGCCGTCTATTGCCCGCTTCCGACGTGGCTGCGGCAGTCTGTTATCTGGCATCACGCGAAGCCTCAATGGTGACTGGTACCAGCCTTAGGATTGATGGAGGTTGGACAGCACAGTGAAAGAGCAGGCATAGAGCAGGCGAACCGCAGCCGCACCGATTCGCCCGTGGACTGCACATGAATGTTAGTGCGTGGACTTGATATAGAGGAGCCACCGCTGACAAACTAAAAAAACTGTTGCGCCATAACCGTCAGGCTAGCTACAAACTAAAGGAGACAACCATGTCTGGAGAGTTTCATCAAAGTGACTTGCTATCGATATATGCGTCGACTAAGCCAACGAAACGATACTATTGTGCATTTTCGGTATTTTGCCTTGGGTTCACCCTCGACTTCTTCGATTTCTACCTCGTAGGTTTCCTGCTCGCGGTCCTCGGGCCCGGATGGCATCTTACCTATGGCCAGTCATCGATAATTCTACTCAGCGCTGGCGCCGGCGCGATCCTTGGCTCTCTGTTCACGGGAGCACTGGCCGACGCCTACGGCCGGAAACGAGTTCTTTTGGCAAGTACGAGTCTCTGTGGTTGCGCCGCCGGCGCAGTCGCTTTCCTGCCAGAGGGGGCTTGGCAATGGTTCGCGATACTTCGCTTTCTTGTAGGCTTTGGACTCGCTGGCGCCGCGACTACACAGACCGTCCTTCTGGTCGAACATACGCCTGCGAGCTTCCGCACGCGATTAACCGGATTTCCGTTCGTGGCTGCGTCGGTTGGTTCTCTTATTGCATCGATTTCCGCTGCCACATTACTTCATGCATTTGGCTGGAGAGGGGTTGCGGCGCTCGGCTTTTCGCCGTTGCTGGTCACTCTCTCGGCTATCTTTCTCGTTCCCGAGTCAGCTCAATGGCTGATCAGTAAAGGGAGATACGCTCGTGCGCGCGCCGTAATCGGCGGGCTCCTGGACGTGGACCCGAACGGGCTGCCAACCATTTCGACGGAAAGCGGCAGTCGGGAGGAGGCTGCGCCAAGCGGGCGAATCAGTGAGTTGAAGGCCTACACAGGTAGGACGGTGCTGGTGGTCCTGAGCTGGGCCGCGCTCAGCACAGCTGGGTACGGTGTTTATCTGTGGGGGCCGACGATCGTGGCTCTGCTGCTGAAGATCGCTCCTGCACAAGCCGCAGGGTATTTCGTTATTGTGGCGCTAGCGGGTATTGCGGGCCGCTTATTATTGTCAATCTTTCCTCGGTGGCTCGCGCGGAGAAGGGTCTGCGGAGCTATGGGGTTGGGATTAGCCGCCGCGCTGATTCTTGCCGGGATGTACTCGCAAACCATCGTTCTCGGCTTTCCCGTCTTCGTGGCGCTTGTCGCTGTCGGCGCACTTTTCTTTGACGGGGGCTGGTGTGTAATAGGCCCTTATTCTGCTGAAATTTTCCCAACTAGGCTCGCCGCTCGTGCGATTGGCGTAGGCCAAGCTGCAAACGGAGTTGGAAAGATTCTTGGGCCATTATGCCTCGCGTTGATCGCCGGAACGGGAAATATGGTAACGCCCCGCGCAACGGCGGACGCCGTGTTGCCCGCTTTTGTTTTTCTAGGTTGTTGTGGCTTGCTAATTTGCCTACTTTTTTTCTTTTTTGCACCCGCCGATGCCTCCGAACGCGGTGAGATCGGTATTGACCTACCTATCGATAGTGGTAGCCGCGCCAAAAGAGTCGTAGCTCACTGAGCGGTCTCTTTCTGGCCGTTCGTAAACTATGCATCTGTCCGCAAGTTCCTTTTCCAGGAGAAGATGAATGAATGCTTCACAAGAGACCAGCAAGCTGGCACCGGTTGACTCTGCTGCCCGGAGGATTGAAACCCGGCTTGGCATGATCATTGAATGGGATGTGCCAATAGTAATGGCCGATGGCATTGTGCTCAGGGCAGACGTTTTTCGGCCGGCAAAAGAAGGGAGGTTCCCTGTTCTGATGTCGCACGGGCCATACGGAAAGCTCCTGCATTTCGAGGACGGCTATAAAACTGCGTGGGACCGCATGGTCAACGAGCATCCCGACGTTGCCGCGGGCTCAACTAACGCTTACCAAAGTTGGGAGGTTGCGGACCCAGAGAAATGGGTGCCGCACGACTATATTTGTATTCGTGTAGATAGCCGCGGCGCCGGGCGCTCCCCTGGCTATCTCGAGACGTGGTCGGCGCAAGAAATTAAAGACTTTGCGCGCTGCATTGACTGGGCCGGCACACAGCCGTGGTGCAATGGCAAAGTGGGCTTGAGCGGTATCTCCTACTACGCAAACAACCAATGGCAGGTTGCTGCGGAAAAGCCCAAGCATCTTGCGGCCATCTGCGTGTGGGAGGGGTTCCAAGACTACTATCGCGAGATGTTCTTCCACGGTGGCATTTATTGCACATTTGCGCAGAATTGGTACGACATGCAGGTGAGGACTGTTCAGCACGGGCTTGGCAAGCGAGGCTATCGTAGCCGGCTCAATGGCGAATGGGTTTCAGGTCCGGATACATTGACCGAAGAACAATTGGGCAGCAACCGTATCGACATGTGGGATGAAATCATCAAGCATCCACTAATCGATGAGTTCCATACCTGTCGAACTCCTGACTGGAGTGATATTGACGTGCCCGTGCTTTCGGCGGCGAACTGGGGCGGGCAAGGGCTCCATCCACGAGGCAATTTTGAAGGGTATATGCTGGCGGCGTCAAAGCACAAGTGGCTAGAAGTCCATGGTATCGAGCACTGGACGCACTACTACACCGATTACGGTATCGCAATCCAGAAGCGCTTCTTTGACTATTTCTTAAAAGAGGAGGCCAACGGGTGGCTGGACGAACCCCCGGTTCGACTGCAGGTGAGGCATCCTGGAGAGCGCTTCGTGGAACGCTACGAAGACGGCTGGCCGATTCCGCGAACGCAATGGACGCGATATCACCTTTTAGCAGCTGGAAATGCGTTGTCCCTCCACGGGCAGTCCGAAATAACGGCCTTAGAGTTCGATGCTCTCGGCGATGGACTGACGTTTCTCACGCCTCCTTTGGAGGAAGCCATGGAGTTTACAGGACCGATTGCCGCCAAACTACATGTGTCCTCGACGACGACCGACGCCGATCTTTTCCTCGTTTTGCGAGTATTTTCAGCCGATTTGAACGAAGTCGTTTTTGTGGGCGCGCTCGACCCGCATACGCCGATTGCGCAGGGTTGGTTGCGTGCATCGCATCGGAAGTTGGACGTCGCGAAGTCGTTGCCGTTCCGCCCGTATCACACTCACGACGAGATTCAGCCGCTCGTTCCGGGTCAGATCTATGAGCTTGACATCGAACTGTGGCCGAGTTCTATCGTAGTTCCGCCAGGCGCTCGGATCGCGCTGAGCGTACGCGGGAAAGATTATGTATACCCGGGCGGTACAGGTGGCAGGCTCTCCAATATGAAAAACGAATTCACAGGATGTGGCCCGTTCCTGCACGATGATCCGCGCGACCGACCTGTGGAGACCTTTGGTGGCAAGACCACTTTGCACTTTGGTGAAGGCAGAGAAAACTATGTCTTGCTGCCGTTCATCCCGGAAAAGACGTAGTAAGCGTGTGACTGTCGCCGGCTTCTGACGAAAGCCGGCGGGAAATACGTGCCCACGAGTCCACGATTCATCGTGCTCCCGAGCCCGTCATTGAATAAGCGACCTGACGAAAGCGCTGCAACGCACAGTTGTTTACCCCCAGAGTCAACGTATTGTTGCGGGACAACACGTCATATATGAAATGACACTGGTGTCATGTTCGGGCTCCTGCATTACTGTGAAAATGGCCTCGGTTCAATTCTGCCTAGCTGCATCGGAGTGGAAAGAGCGCGCGTCCCGCTATACGCAATGAAGGGAGCCGAAGATGTTCCGCGCAGTGCCAAAATCTTTGACGCGCCGCCAAAGTGAGGGCGGTGCGTCTCTCCGGCGAAGCATTGGCTCAAGTCTTCGCTCCACCGAGCGAAGGTTGGACGAATGTTAGTAACGCGAGAGCCTTGACACCCGGCGGCGGCATGCGCGTGGCGGTAATCAGAAGCTGTAGACCTTCTAATAGTTCAGCAACAAGGAGAAGCAGACATGACAAGCACGGCAGGCAAGCCCCTCGCGTTGATCGTGGGTGCGTCGCGCGGACTTGGATGGGGTCTTGCACGCGAATATTTGCGACGTGGTTGGGAAGTTGTAGCTACTGTGCGTGACCTTGAAAAGCGGACGCCATTGCACGACCTGCAAAATTCGTTTGGGAGCGCACTATGTATCGAGCAGGTAGACATTGACTTCCCTGAGCAAGTAGAGGCGCTCTATAAGCGGCTCGCACTGTCCACGTTCGACCTGCTGTTTGTTAACGCGGGCGTTACGAATGACCCTCAAGAAATCGCTGCGCAAACTAGTGACCAAGAATTCTTCCGTGTGTTAAAAACAAATGCACTAAGTCCGACGCGGTTCATAGAACGGTTTGTCGATAGAGTGGCGCCTCAGGGCATGGTGGCCGCAATGTCGTCTGAGCTAGGTAGTATTGCGGACAACGCGACCGGTGGCTGGGAAATCTATCGGAGCAGTAAAGCCGCATTAAACACCTTGTTGCGTAGCTTAGTGGCGCGCCGACAAGAAGACCTTCGAACGTATTATGTGGTTGCGCCGGGATGGGTACGCACCGAAATGGGCGGCCAGGAGGCTCCGCTCGATATCGACACCAGTATTCCGGGCGTCGTTGATGCTCTAGAGGCGCGGAAAGGAATGCGAGGGCTGATCTTCGTCAACTACCGTAACCAAGTTTTGCCTTGGTAGCGAGAGCTGCGGAAACTGCGCGCTATGTTGATCATGAAGTGGCGAATGTCCAAAATCGATGTGGCGAGATCACGACTCATCTTCCGCGGGCCTTTGCACGACGTCTTGATCATCGACCGAGAATGCGACCGGGCAAAGTTACAGTGCGGGATGGGTTTGTCAGTGAACCACGTGAGACGCCGTTCGAGGGCACTTGCGCCTTTTGCGCTCTCGTCTATCGCACGCACAGTCATCGTTGAGTTTGGGTAAATTATGATCGCGCAACTTTCACTAACTTTGGTTGAAGTGTTCGCGGATATATTGCCTGAAGTGTGGGCATTTGCACTGCGATTGAGTGGTGACCCCTCCGCTGCCACGAGACTTATCGAATCCGCGTGGAGCCGCGTCCTCGATGGCGCTTGCGCTTCGAAGCTCTTCACATCGCCACTAACCGCAATCTTCAACAGTGTATATTTGGACTGGACCGGCGCGCACAAGCGCCCCAACGAACTTGAAATCCCGCTTGCGGAGACAAAGAACGTTTCGCCACAGCCGGTTGGTCAAACACCCTTGGACCCTGTGGGTGCGACGCTCGACGACGTGGTCACAGCTGTCTGTACGTTATCGGAGTTTCAGCGAATACTAGTTGTCTGCGTCGAATTGCATGGCCTCACGCATTCCGAGTCGGCCGAAGTCCTCGGCGTTTCGGTAGATAAAATACTGAGAGAGCTTGCATCCGCACGACAAGCCATTGGCTTCCATGTCTGCGCTGCCGCGAGAGCCAAAGGAATCTCACCCGCAAGAGCGAGCTAGAATGCCAGACTGCTCGAATTACCGTGATGGTCTTAGGTCGTAAAGACTACATACTTCTTTTCATTCGGTCTGTTGGACTTGGCGCAGGAGGTTTTCGCCGTATGCGCTCCCGTTCACGGTTAGCACCACCCGCTAGCAGACTACCAGAAACGCCCGCCATGGAGTAGTCCCTTGATTCTTAGGGGAGTTCATCACTTGGAACAGCTCCACGTATCTGAAGGCACAAGGACTCCCTCGAAATAAGGGTTAGTCTTGAGTGCGGGTAAGGCCGCGGCGTCGCCGCCGCAGCTTCCCCTAAGATCGGTACGTTCATGTTTTTCTACATACGGCTCAAGGATCCTTAAGTCATTTTGCGAGTGACCGGCGCCACGGTACCAGCGCCTGCACATCGCAATGTCGAGGTTTTCCCGCCGAGGCGGAGGGTGCAGACACCGCGTGCGGTGCTCTCTCATGCTCCCTTTATGAAGTCTTTCGACCACTCTGTGCTGGGACACCGGGCGAAGGTCTGCTCGCTTTCGCGCAGGATGGTATTGAAACCCCTGTCTGGCCGGTTACAGCCCACCAGTTGCTTTGTTTGCCTTCTCATCGCCGCACGGTCAACTTGCCTTACGGCTTTGTTTGCCTCTGGGCAACCGTACGGGCGCACCCCTCGCCCTTGCTGCCGGGGAGCGACCACTGAAAACGGTCTGCGAAGTTCTCGGCGTGACGCGCTCCGGCGTAGCGGCGTAGCCGCGAAACGGGCTCGCACATCTGATTCCCACATAGTCGTAGGGCCGGACCCACCAACGACGCGGAATTGGTTGAGGAAATGCAGGCCTACGTCGCGACCCTACCGACCTAAGCCTACCGACGCATCTAGGCACTGCTGCGCCGCAATCGAGAACAGAACCTCAAGCGCGCGTATCGCGTTATGCGCGAGCATCAGTTAATTTTGTTGTTTTGGCGCCGTCCCGGCGCGCAGCGAGATAAGCGGCGGCATGAAGGTCGCGTTGCCGCGGACCGCAGCGATACCCGCTGATGCTCCGATGGCGTTGAGTTTCGGTGCGGCGATGGCACGCCGCTGCGCGAAACGTTCGCCCTTGATCGCTGCGACCTTGAGGCAATTAGCTTGGCTGCGGCAACTCGAGGCCAAAGCAGCAACGTGGTGCGCGACGTCAGGAAATTAACGAATTGGTGCTCTAAGTGAAATCGAGGCAATGGGAATGTCCAAATATCCAAAACGATGGAATGTTTTTTTCAAAGCGTTGGTTGTAAACCGCGAGATCGCGCAATAGCGATTGCCTGCTTAACGCCTTAACCAAAGCCATGCCGCGCGCGGAAAGGAGGAAAAATGCGCACGCTGCATCCGTTCTCCTTTGGCCCACATACAAAACGTACCGGCCCGCCAACGTGCTTATGGTCGCAATTGAGAAAATGGCGTCGCGATGGCTTCCTGAGAAGACATTTTTATGAAACGGTTCGTTGGCATCCTGTTGGCCGCGGTAGCGTTGGTGGCGCTCACTGCTTGTGGCGGCGGCAATGATCTGAGTCCACCGGTGGTTCAGCACCCCGAGAATCAGGCGATCTGGTCGGCACTCGGCGGCGACTCGGCCGCCCCGGCAGCCGTGGCTGGCGTCGTAAACGCGGCTGTCACCGGTCTATTGGCAGATTCGGTCGAGGCACCGTATTTTGCAGCGGTAACAGGCAACACCAGCAAAAGCAGTGCGGCCCATGACACTCCCGCGCGGTTGGAAGCATGTCTTACTTTGCAGTTTGAATCGCTCCTCGGGGGGGCGGACACTTATCCTGGGTCGGTCAAGGTTGCCCGGTGATGTCGACGCCCGACGGGAGATGTGTTAGGACATGACGGCCGCCCATAACGACGTCGGTGTGCTTGGCTGCGGGTTCGACAGTGCCGACGCTGTTCAACCTGCGCAGCACTATCACGAACGCTACGTCCGGCGGCCCGCTTTATCTGCCTCCTACGGTAGCAACATGCTCCGGCTAGCGGCGGCGCGAAGCACGCGCATTATGGCTGTCCTCATTGCAGCGACGTGCGTGAGCGTCGCTGCGATTGGCTAGATGCATACATCGCAGGCGCGGCAGCTTCTGGCTAAACTCGGCGTCCCGTTCCCGGTTGATACGGTCGATTAAAAAGTCGTCCTATCCATGTGGAACGACGCTATTTCCAGGCAAAGAGGGTCGATTGCGGCACCGGACCGTCCGGCCCTCGGACCGCAGCTCGATCGCAGTACGGAGCCGGAAGTGGCCGAAGAGATGGCTCGCGACAACCTGCATTGCCACGAGATTTCACGTAAGCGCGGCAGCAGTGACGTCTTGACCGGGATCGTGATTGTCAGGCTAGACTGCGGAGCTGATCGGCGACGACCCACGGTGTGAGTTCGTGAACGCGATTGATCGCATGGTCAGCGATGCGTGCGAGCACGTAGCGCAGATACGCCTCAGGATCGATGCCAGTGAGTTTTGCGGTGCCAACCAGGCTGTAGATGGCGGCGGCACGTTCGCCGCCAGAGTCTGCTCCAGCGAACAGATAGTTGCGGCGCCCGATGGCCACTCCGCGTAGCGCGCGCTCGACTGGCAGGTTATCAATTTCGAGCTGGCCATCATCGCAGTAGCGTGTGAACGCTTCCCATCGGTTCAACGCATAGAGGATCGCCCGACTCGTGTCAGATTTGCGCGAGAGCGTTTCGAGAGTCGTCGTGAGCCACGCATGGAACTGGTCAAGTAACGGCCGTGCGTGCTCGTGGCGATAAGCGCGGCGCTCGTCGGGCGGTTTGCCTCTGATCGTTTCCTCAATCCGGTATAGCGCGCCGATACGCTCGAGCGCTTCGGTGTTCAACGCATTGGGGCGCGCTGCGTGTAGTTCATAGAACTGTCGTCGGGCGTGCGCCCAGCAAGCTGCCTCCGTGACACACCCGGTTTCGTAGATGGCCTGGTAGCCACCGTATGCATCGGCTTGCAGTGTGCCGTTGAACGATCTGAGGTGCTGCTGCGGATGGATACCCTTGCGATCCGGCGTGTAGGCAAACCAGACCGCCGGCGGCGTGATGTCGGCCGATGCACGATCATCGCGCACGTACACCCACAAGCGGCCGGTCTTCGTCTTGCCGTTGCCCGGAGCAAGCACGGGAACCGGCGTGTCGTCGGCATGCAGTTTCGTCGCCGACATCACGTGAGCACGCAGTGTTTCAACGAGTGGCTGCAGCAGCGTCGCCGCGTGACCGACCCATTTCGCAAGCAGCGAGCGATCAAGCTCGACGCCTTCTCGCGCGTACATGACTGACTGCCGGTAAAGCGGTATGTGGTCGGCGAACTTCGAGACCAGCACGTGCGCCAGCAGCCCTGGGCCGGCGAGACCACGCTCGATGGGACGGCTCGGTGCAGGTGCCTGAGAGATGTGGTCGCAACACACGCAGGCAAGCTTCGGACGCACATGACGGACGACCCGGAAGCTTGCCGGTACGTACTCAAGTTGTTCGGCGACGTCTTCGCCCAGCGACTTCATCAGGCCACCACACTGCGCGCACTTCCCGGCGGATTCGGGCAAGTGCGTCTGGATCTCGCGCGGCAGATGCTCGGGCAGTGGCTTGCGCGGTGTCTTCGGGATTTCGACCGGTGCCGCGCCTTCATCAGTCTCAAGCTCTTCGAGACGCAGTTCCAGCTGCTCGATCTGACGATCCAGCTTCTCCGACTTGCGACCGAACTGCATACGGCGCAGCTTGGCAATAAGCAGCTTCAGGTGTTCGACGTCGGCTGCGCGCGAAGCCAACGCGGCTTGTTGCGAGTCGACTGTTTCTTGCAGTGCGAGCACCTGAGCGTCACGCGCGCGAAGTGCCGCCTCCTGGCTGAGCAGCATGGCCTTCAGCGTTTCGACATCGTCGGGAAGTGGGTTCGCGCGCGTCATGCGAGCAGTTTACGCGCCAGCAACGACGTTTACAACGCTGAAGTCGGACGTGCCGTTCTCGTCGGTTGCCGCCAGTCGATACCTTCCAGCAGCATCGACAGTTGCGCCGGGCTCAGGCAAATAACGCCGCTGTCGGCCTGAGGCCATACAAAGCGACCCTTCTCGAGTCGCTTCATCAGCAGGCACATGCCATCGCCGCTCCACCACAGCACCTTGAGCAGGTCGCCAAGCCGCACGACATTCAACATACCGATCGCAAATCGTTGCGATCGCTTACCGCTGGCACCCCGCCTGTGGCCAGGAATACAGACTGGTCCGCCGTACAGGGCGCCGGGGGAATCAGATGGTTCACCTCGACGTTCCGCAACACATCTCCCGGGGATTGCCAGCCTGGATGCTGGATGCGTCCATATGTGCGGCAATGTCGCTCGGCGAGCCGCAAGTGAGCGCAGAAGCGCTGGCCTTGCTGTGCCGCATCCTGGATGATCGAAAGCGCTACTCCGTGACAGGAGGATTATCGAAACCTCTGTCAACGGAGGGCTATTCCGATGAGACCACTGCAAAGAGAACCCGGCGTACAACTTCCACTGGAGTTGGACCGGGACCCAACGTTCAGCACAGGCATCGTGGGGAATCGACGGGAGGAAGTGATCGAAGCGCTCGCGGCACTTCTGCTGGAAGCGCTGGGCAATCCGGCAAACACAAACGACCCAGGAGATAGCGATGAGCCAGAAGATCACCGCTGAACATCTCAGCCGCGGTGCAGTCGTCTATGTCCGGCAGTCAACCATGAGCCAGGTAGTGGAGCACACGGAGAGCCAGAATCGGCAGTACGCGCTCGCTGAATCTGCACGGGCCATGGGCTTTACTTCAGTAACAACGATCGATGATGACCTTGGACGTTCGGGTTCCGGCAGTATCGAGCGGCCTGGGTTCCAGAAGCTGGTCGCGTCAGTGTGTGCAGGATCCATCGGCGCCGTGTTCTGCCTCGAGGCTTCGCGACTTGCGCGTAACGGTCGCGATTGGCACCATCTCATTGATCTTTGCGCACTGGTTAGCACGGTCGTGGTTGATCACGATGGCATCTATGACCCCAGGCTGGTCAACGATCGTCTCCTGCTTGGACTCAAAGGCACGATGTCGGAGTACGAACTCAGCCTACTCAGGCAGCGCGGTATCGCCGCCCGCGATTCGAAGGCCCGGCGCGGGGAATTGCGCTTCGCGCTACCGCCCGGCTACTGCTGGAACGAGCTGGGGCAGATTGAGATAGATCCAGACGAGCGGGTTGCCGAGGCCATCCGGGTGCTCTTCCGCAAGTTTCGCGAACTCGGCAGTGCTCGTCAGGTGCTGCTATGGGCCATACAATCGGACCTCAAGCTGCCCGTAACGCGGCACGGTCCTGCGGGCATCCGGATCGAATGGAGTCGGCCTGCATATCACACGGTCGTCCAGATCCTGGCGCATCCGGTTTATGCTGGGGCGTATGTGTTTGGAAGAACAACCCAACGCACTGCGGTCGTCGATGGACGGGCTCGTAAGACTGAAGGCCACTCCAAGCCAATGAAGGACTGGAGCGTCCTGTTGCGCGACCATCACCCAGGGTACATCACGTGGGATCAGTTCGAGGAGCATCAAAGGATGATTGCCGAGAACACGCACATGAAGAAGCGGGCTTCCCGTCGATCTGCTCGTGGTGGGCGGGCATTGCTGGCTGGCCTGGCGCGATGTGGCCGGTGCGGTCGAATGATGCGCGTCAACTACGGCATGAGAGCTGGCCACGCGCATCGCTATTACTGCCGTGGAGATGAAGCACACGTCGGAGCATTCCGCTGTATCGGAATCGGCGGAATACGTATCGACAAAGCAGTGGCGGCCGCAATTCTCGAAGCGGTTTCGGAGCATGCGGTCGAAGCGGCCGTTCGCGCTGCACAGCAAACATCGCGCGCAGGCGATGATGCGCGTCGCGCGTTAGCCTGCGAGCTCGAGGAAGCGCGCTACGATGCCTCTCTTGCCGCACGCCGGTATGAGGTTGTCGATCCGACGAAACGATTGGTTGCACGCGAGCTTGAAGCGCGTTGGAATGCAGCCCTCGAACGTGTCGCTCACCTTGAAGAGCGCGCTGCGCTTCTGGACCGCGAGGTTGCAAGCCGGCCCGCGATCGACCAGACGCAGTTGATGACGCTCGCGCGCGATCTCCCGGCGGCGTGGAATGCGCCGGGCACCGATATGCGAACAAAGCAGCGGCTGACCCGTATTCTCATTCAGGAAGTCGTGATTGATCTGGACGACAATACGAACGAAGCAGTCGCAACGGTTCACTGGACCGGTGGTCGGCACACGGAGCTGCGCGTCGCACGCGTGAATGTTGGTCGATATCCATCTGGCCAACACTTCAGCGCTGTTGAGGTTATGCGCAAGCTTGGCGGGCAGTGGCCGGACAGGGAGCTTGCGGTGACCATGAACCGCATGCGATGCAAATCGCCAGACGGCAAGACCTGGACCACAGTTCGTGTTACCGAAATGCGTGAACGACTGAGCATTGCGGCATTCGATCCCACCGCGTCGCACGCGGAGACGATCAGCGTGGAAGAGGCCTCACGACGACTGGGAATCTACGGGAGCTCGATTCACCGCCTGATACGGGAGGGAATATTGCCTGCGACGCAACTCATGCCCTCCGCGCCCTGGCAGGTCCCTCTTGCTGCGCTCGATTCCGACGCCGTCAGGGCAGGTGTACAGGCTATCAAGGACAGGCGACCGCCTCACTTCAAAGCCCGACAGGAAGCAGATAAGTCCCTCAAGCTGCCGGGCTTCTAACCAAAGGATGCACTATGTCACGAGACTCCCGCGTTTGCCGCGAAACACGAAGACGTGCCCGCAGAAGGGATCACGTTCCAGCACGGTCTGCACCTTGGCGGCGAGACTGTTGAAGCCGGCGCGCATGTCAGTGACTCCTGCGGCAAGCCACACTCGGGAGCCGGAAGGCAGGCCAACAGCAGACGGCAGCATCAGCAGGCTCATCGAGCAAGGCCCCGCACAATCTTGATCAAGGTTGCGATGGGTGTGTCAGCGCTTAATCGTAGCCGGACGTCACCGCATTCGACCTCGTAGGTGCTGACACCGTCCGACGATTGGCTGGCCGCTGCTTCCGGCAAAGGCTCAGCCACCGCCACGGGTAGCCAGCCGAGCGCAGGTGCCTCTGGCAACGAAACGTCGGGCATGCCGAAATCACCTGCAAGATAATGACGACGCCATTTGAACAGCAGATTGGCGTTGACGTCGTGCTCGCGAGCGATGAGTGCGGCCGATGCGCCCGGCTTGAGTGTCGCTTCAACGATCTGCCGTTTGAACTCGACCGAAAAATTGGGGCGTTTGGATCGTTTGGATTGCGCAGCGTTGTCCACTATAGCGTCCACCATTCATTTGGTGGACACCAAAGTAGCCAAACTCAACGAGGATATCTAGACGGTAATGAAGACGCGCTTACGATTTCACGTGGTCTTCGCTATCTGCCCTGTCGCGGCGTACCGGCGCAACTGCTTCGCACAAACGGCCCGCCGGTAAGCGAAATATGGTTCAGCTTTAAACCGGACCGCACACTCATGGCGATCAATCTTTACCGCCGGGACATGAGTGAATCCGAGATTAGGCAGAGCTGGCGGTTTGCATTGCAAAATCTGCGCGAAGCCCTTGTAGTTCCGACAGCGATGAAAGGGGATACCACCTTGACCTCCCTAATGGAAAAACCCGTGGCGGTGGCAAGGGTGGAATATGCGTATTCAGATTATGTTGCGACGGTCAACGCATCTCACTTGCCTTATGGAGGCTTGGCAGTGCGAGAACAGTATATGTCGGCAATCGCGGTGCGCTAATGACGGATGCTTGAAGGGAGCGCCTGACATCCGTCGGGTCTCCCTCAAGCGTGCGAGCGTGGTGAGAGGCGTCGAAGTCTGCGGCAGGTAGCTTGCCTGGCAACGTGGCGACCCGGTCCACCATGAACTGATCGAACACGCAGCTAGGCGCGCCGACGTCGGTATGGCCGGTCGTCATGTCTTGGCACTCTGGTTGGGCGTCGACATCACCAGCAATCTGGACGGGCCCGGGATAGTTGTAGGCCCCGAGAAGCGATTAGACGGGGTGGTCTGCCGATTGACCTTAAAGCAGCGGATGCGGCCCAGAAACGTGGGAGAACGCGCGGGCAGGTTCCTTCGGTTAATCATGGCAGACGACGGGACCGGGCAGGTCGGACCTCGACCTGGTGAGGCGGCTACGTCGCGCCTGCGAAAGTTTCCCATCCTCGCCGTCAGTTAATTCCTTACAATGCCATACAGCGGTGCTCTTCTGCTAATGAGGTAGAGCGGCTTCCGCAGGCGAGCATTGCAAATGCAACGGGGTGCATGCTGGCGTGTGCGTTCGCACATGGAGCAAGCTAATCGAGATGCGCGGGACCTTATTACTGACTGTCCTACTGTTACGGCGTTGCCGCGGCTGCACCGCTCCAACGAATGTACCGATTGCTTAACGCAGCAACTTTAATAGAGGCAAGTATGAACGACGGATTGGGCCCGGTTAGGCAATTGCCAGCAACGATGCGCGCGGTCCAGATCGACGCATTCGGTGGGGCCGATGCCATGCAGTATGTCGAGTTACCTGTTCCGCGTCCGACGTCGGGCCAACTATTAATTAAAATCTCTGCTGCTGGCGTCGGTCCATGGGACGCATGCATACGATCCGGAAAAAGCGCCCTTGCGCAACGGCTTCCGTTGACGCCGGGTTCCGACATTTCTGGAACCGTTGTATCAACCGGTCCTGACTTGACCGGTTGGAGCGTGGGCGATGAGGTTTTCGGTGGGACCAACCCTCGCTTCACTAACGGCTACGCCGAGTATGCTGTCGCTGACGCGGCAATGCTGGCCATAAAGCCTCCAGAGATGAACGCCCCCGAGGCAGCATCGGTTCCTGTCATTGCCGTTACGGCGTGGCAGATGTTGTTCGAATTTGCGAAGCTTCAGCCGGGACAGCGCGTGCTGGTTTATGGAGCTGCTGGTAACGTCGGCAGCTACGCTGTCATGCTTGCGGCACAGGCGGGAGCTCGTGTTATAGCGACTGCTTCACAGACGCAAGCGCAATATGTCCGGTCGCTCGGCGCAGAGGAAGTGGTAGACCCTCGAACGTCCCCGCTGCACCATCTCCACAAGAGAGTAGATGTAGTAGTCGATTTAGTCGGCCCGGAAGCCATTGCGCGGTCGTTTGATCTCGTTAAAACCGGCGGCGTGCTCGTGTCGGCGGTTGCAGAACCTGACAAGCAGCGGGCCCGTAACGAGCAACTTACCGCAGGCTGCGTGTTAGTGTCTGTAACGACAGAGCGCCTGTCGAGGATCGCGGACCTCTTTGCGTTAGGAAAACTTCGCACGCGAGTCGGAGAGGTTCTGCCGCTCTGGAAGGCAAGAGAGGCTCACCAGATGATGGAGGAAGGGCGCCAGCGACCGGGCAAGATAATTTTGCTTCCGTGAGGACCTTGGGGATTTCTCTTGCACTGTTCTAGGGGACAACGAGTTCGCACTGACGCCATCATTCTGGAGCATCCAGTCCCTAACGGCGTTCAAGTGGCGAACGTTAAACAGCGCTGCCCTGAATCTAACGGCCTGACAAGCCTTCTTGTTGCTCTCCTCGCACCTCTTTGAGCTTTAATTTAGAGGGCGGCCTCAAATCTGAAGTGCAACACCGTTTCGTATAAGGTGTTGCGATGCACGAAAGAACTCGGTACCAGCAACTTCAACCTGAAGAGCGCCTCATCATTGCAAGCCTGCATCTACAGGGGTCGAGTATCCGGGCCATGGCCCGGATACTCGGGCGCTCGCCGGCCACCGTTAGCCGTGAACTGACGCGAAACAGCTCCCCTGCAGGTTACGCATCGGTGCCAGCTGAAGCGCTCAGCCTCGCACGCCGCAGTGCGCGCCGCCGCCCCACAAAGCTTTGCCTGCAACGCGTCTGCTGGCGTGTCGTTCTCACCCTGCTCGAGTGGAAATGGTCACCCCAGCAGATATCGGGCACACTCAAGCGTATGTATCCGACTGACCCGACCCAGCAGGTTTCGCACGAAACCATCTACACGGCCATCTACGCCCAGCCGCGCGGCGAACTGCGCCGACAGCTCATTGCCTGCCTGCGCCATGGTCACAGCACGCGCATGCCGCGTACACGAGGCACAGACCGGCGCGGACAGATTCCGGGCATGGTCAGTATTCATATGCGGCCGCCTGAAATCGAGGACCGGATGCTGCCTGGGCACTGGGAAGGCGACTTCATCAAGGGCGCAGGCAACCAGTCCGCGGTAGGCGTTCTGGTCGAACGGACCAGCCGCCTGGTGCTGCTTGCGAAGATGGAAGATGCCACCGCCGCTTCGGCGCTGGCGGGCTTCTCCGCCAAACTCAATTCGATTGCCGGGCCATTGCGGCAGAGCTTCACCTACGACCAGGGCAAAGAAATGTCGCGACATAAAGAGCTCACCACCTCGACCGGCGTGAAAGTGTACTTCTGCGACCCGCACAGTCCATGGCAAAGGGGCACCTGCGAAAACACCAACGGGCTGCTGCGACAGTATCTGCCCAAAGGCACGGACCTTTCGGTCTACAGTCAGGATGAACTCGATGCCATTGCCGACAGTCTGAACAGCCGGCCTCGCGCCACTTACGCCTTCCATTCGCCATTCGAGGTCTTCGCCGCGACCCTTGCTTCAGCAAGTCAACCTCAAGGCTCTAAACATTAATCCCGCTGTTGCGCTTCACCCTTGAAACCGCCGAGCTATAGCGCGTACCGGACTTTTTCAGGGCGAGCCCCGATGCGTCAAGTGATCGATAGATCGCCGCCCATCCGCGTAGCGAAGACACGTCTACGCCATGCGTTACGGCCACCTCTTGCCGGTACAACACATGATGCCAGCCAGCCGTCAACTCTCCATGACGTGTCCAGTCCGTCCCAGTATCCATGCTGCATTTGAATAAAGCGTGCATTCTTCATCACTTCGAGGCTGAGGCTGCATTTTGCCCGTATCTAGGCCAGAAGTAACTCGGATCGATACCCGACCTCTCTTCGCGTCAACGAACCAAAGTTCGTCACCGCTTGGTGAGAACCCGTGTGCTCGCTGTTAAATGCTGTCTATTGACAGTCGAAAACGAGGTTTGATCATGCTCGCCCAAATTCTCGAAGATCGTGAGGCCGGCGTCCTGTCGGTGGTACTGCCGCGTCGCGTGCGCTGTGGAATCAGGTCAAGCCATGGTTAATGTGCCGCCGGACACAACCAGGCCTATCGCAGCGCCGAGCGAGCATTACGGCGAGAGCGGCGATGGCACCAACGCAAAGTCGGAATCCGCAATTCCGCCTGCGCCCGCTCCAGCCGCGAGCGCTGAGCTTGCTGTTCTGCGCTCGTTGGCCAAGCCGCAGGCGGACAGAGAGTCGTCCGACGTTGCGCCCCGATTTCGCGCGCGCACGAAACCGATTGGCATCAGGACGCTGGGAATGGTGGCATTGGCTGCAGGCGGACTCGGCGCGCGGGCCGCAACGAATGGCGGCCTCATCGGCTTGAGCGCGAACCGCCATACGGGATTGCCGCAGTGTCCCGTGTCGTCATGCGCTGAGGTGCCCGCGTTCTGGGCGGGCGGCGTCAAAAGCGAGTCTGCCGCTAGCCACGTGACCAATGACGAGCTTCCGTTTTGCGAATCGACCTTTGTCGGCGTCTATGAGGCTGCGCAGCGCCTATTTGACGAAGGAATGCCCGCCCTGCCATATCTTCTCGATGACGCGACCAATGGGCTCGCGCGTCCCGACGGCGGCCGGCGTTTCGGCTTCGAAGTCGAGTTCGATTTCGACAGCAGCGTGGATCGGAAGCAGGGATTGCAGATGCTGGACCAGATTGCCCGACTACTCCACGAAGCTAACCTGACCGCACGACCCACTGTCTCCGAACACGCCCAAGCGAAGGCCAATGGCTATTCGGATGCGCCGAACGCCGGCTTGCTTGAACGGGAGCCAGATCCTCCGATTGGACGCGCGTCCCTTGGGGAATGGGTCAGCCCGATCTCGTCCGACGAGCCCGCGCAATGGAACCGCACCAGAGCGGTGCTCGACATCGTCAAGCGAGCGCCGACCGAGACCAACGAACGGACAGCTGTGCACGTTCACATCGGCACGCCCGATTACCGCAACGATCTGACGGCGTTCATGAACCTGCTTCACCTGAGTCGCAAATACGAGGACGTCCTGTACCGGCTGGGTGGCCGCCCCGAGCTCAAACCTTCCATGGTTCCTTCGCAAATCACGCTCGTGCGAAGCGCGGAAAGCCAAGATATGCAGGCGGCTGAGAACCGTGAAAGCCGCTTGCGCCCGCTCAGCTATCGCAAGCCGAATCGCATTCCCGACGCGCCTTACCATGATGTCGTCGAGTTTCTCCGCGATCAGACAAAGAACCGGCGCGTCGCGCTCAACTTCCAAGGGGTTCGAAGAAAGCCGGGCAGCAAGCCTGAGAACGATCATGTCGAGTTCCGGATTCCCGACGCAACGTTGAAGCCGGAGATCCTACAAGCGCACATCACGCTTTACCTGCATATGGTCGACAAAGCGATTAAGGCTTCGCAGAGCGGCACGTCGTTGACGTCGTCCGGCGCGGAGCCCGTCGGCAGTCATTTCGATGCCGCCGCAAGAGAGACGCATACCGACCGGGCTCGCTTTTTGACCGATACGCAATCGTTCAGGGACATGCTCGACGAACTGTTCGACCGCAATATTGACAAGGCGCGAATGACCGCGCTATTCGCGATCACTGGATGGCAGCCGCCGTCCGAGGTGGTGAGCGCTTACAGGCAGCGTTACCTCGAAACGAGGGCCACTGCGATGCGGGCCGTATCCGCTGTGCAGGACAACGTTGGCAAATACCACCTTGCCGCCGTGTTGGTCGCTGCGGCCTATTTGTTGAAACGCGGCGATGCGAATCGCCAAGACGCCCAAATTACGGAGGTCACGGAGCAAGGGAAGGAAGCCTCGAATGCTCAGATCTCCAATCAGGAAATGTCCGCATCACGTGCCGATACGGAGAATCAGTCAAGCCATGGTTAATGTGCCGCCGGACACAACCAGGCCTATCGCAGCGCCGAGCGAGCATTACGGCGAGAGCGGCGATGGCACCAACGCAAAGTCGGAATCCGCAATTCCGCCTGCGCCCGCTCCAGCCGCGAGCGCTGAGCTTGCTGTTCTGCGCTCGTTGGCCAAGCCGCAGGCGGACAGAGAGTCGTCCGACGTTGCGCCCCGATTTCGCGCGCGCACGAAACCGATTGGCATCAGGACGCTGGGAATGGTGGCATTGGCTGCAGGCGGACTCGGCGCGCGGGCCGCAACGAATGGCGGCCTCATCGGCTTGAGCGCGAACCGCCATACGGGATTGCCGCAGTGTCCCGTGTCGTCATGCGCTGAGGTGCCCGCGTTCTGGGCGGGCGGCGTCAAAAGCGAGTCTGCCGCTAGCCACGTGACCAATGACGAGCTTCCGTTTTGCGAATCGACCTTTGTCGGCGTCTATGAGGCTGCGCAGCGCCTATTTGACGAAGGAATGCCCGCCCTGCCATATCTTCTCGATGACGCGACCAATGGGCTCGCGCGTCCCGACGGCGGCCGGCGTTTCGGCTTCGAAGTCGAGTTCGATTTCGACAGCAGCGTGGATCGGAAGCAGGGATTGCAGATGCTCGCCAGAATCGCGCAGGATCTCTACGACGCCAACCTCACGAAAGCCCGGTCGATTTCCGAGCACCACGCTCTAAGGAAGACTGGTTATTCGTCGGATCCCGATTCAGGGGCGTTAGAGCAGGAGGTAGATCCGCCTCCTCGGCGCGCGATAATGGGCGAATGGGTCAGCCCGATCTCGTCCGACGAGCCCGCGCAATGGAACCGCACCAAAGCGGTGCTCGACATCGTCAAACGCCAGCCTGTCGAGATCAACGAGCGGACCGGGACGCACATTCACGTCGGCCTTCCGGACTATGGCGACAACGTCGAGGCCTTCACGAACCTGCTCGCTCTGGCGCAGAAGTACGAGGACGTTCTCTATCGGCTCGGCGGCCGCGCTCAGCTGAAGCCGTCAGTCGTTCCCACGCAGCGGGCGCTGCTGACGAGCGCCTACATGCAGGAATTGATGTCGGCCGTCGACCGCGGACCCCAGTTGCGCGGCATCGCTTATCGCCGGCCGAACCGCACACCGCGCGATCGCTTTAACGACGTCGAAGCGTTCCTAAATGACCAAGCCGGGAACAGACGCGTTGCGCTGAACTTTCAGCCTGTCGGGCGCGGCGCGAGCCGAAACCGGGCGAGCGACCGAGTGGAAGTGCGCATTCCGGACGCGACGTTAAACCCGGAGATTCTGCAGGCTCACATTACGACCTATATTCATCTCGTCGATAAGGCCTTGCAGGCGGCGCAGGGCAAAACGACACTTAAGCCTGCGGCGCGCGAGCCTCTGGGAACCCACTACAAAGCTTCCGGTGACGTATCGCCGAAGGACTGGGACCGCTTTCTTGCCGACACGGCGACCTTTCGCGGCATGCTCGATGAACTGTTCGACCGAAACATCGACAAGGCGCGCCTGACCGCGTTGTTCGCGATCACAGGCTGGCAGCCTCCGCCGCAGGCGCCGAATGCAATGCGTCAGCGGTTGGGCGAGATGGGATTCCGCACTGTGCACGCGCTTGAACGTGCCGATGCATTGCGAGAAGCTTATCAATATCACTTCGCTGCGCTGCTTGCGCTTGTTGGCGGGGTGTGGCTGTCGCGGAGCCAGACTTTGGGCAAGGGAGCAGGTGGAAAGCGGGACTGAAAGGCGGCTAGACGTTGACGGCGAAACTCCGTTGATACGGTCAAGCGATTAGCTAGGTCCTGTGCATGACTGCGCGGTGCACAAGACCCAGCTTGGACCATTTAACTACCAGCGTAGATATTGCAGAAGCTGACCGGGCCGACGCAAGCAGATTGCATCGCCGCATGCGACCCATCACCCGACGCTGAACTGCCGCCTTTCGCGATGCCGCCGACGGCTTGCACCGTCAGTTGCTGATCGAATTGTGCTGCGACTTTTGCTTCCGCTGCCTGGACATCTGCCGGGTAGTTCACATCGTCACCGCTGGTAGGTCGGTATCCAGCGCGCTCAACGCGGACCAGATCAGCACGAACTTCTGCACGTGTGAGCGGAGCGCTGCTTTGAGCGAGGCTGAGTATTGGAGCGCCAAGAGCGGACACGGCGAGAGCGAGGCTTACGAACAATCTGGACATGGTTAATACTCCTTAAGCAAGTTAATGATTCGCGGCGCGAAGCCGCCGACAAAATCGTTTTGCGCGGACCGTCAGCATGGTCTTCATGGAAGCGCTCGTTCCGATAGACGCATGGCGAATCGGTGCTGCATCGTGTTGACGACTTAACTACCAAAGTAGGGGGTGCAGAAGCTAGCCGGGCCGACGCACGCCGAGGGCGCCGGTTTGGGCAGGCGATTACGGCTACCTGCGGCGGAGGCACCCTTCATGGTCGTGCCACCCGCGCCGCTATTGACCATCTGCTGATTGCCTTGCCAGTCGATCTTTGCTTCAGCGACTTGGATGTCTGCAGGGTAGTTAGCTTCATCGCCGGACGACGGGCTGTAGCCGGCTTGTTCGAGGCGTATCAGTTGTGCGCGGACTTCGGCTCGCGTAATGGGCGCAGTGGTTTGCGCGAAGCTGACGAGCGGGGTCGACAGTACACTGGATGCGATGATGAGACCTGCGATAATCTTCATGATGTCTCTCCGTTTGGATGGTGATGGAATACGTTGTGACGCGCGTTTTGGGTCAACTTCCGAAATACAAGGAGCAGAAGCTTGCCGGGCCGACGCATGCCGACGGCGCGTCGTGGTAAGCAACACCGGCTGCAGAGCTTGAGCTTGTCACACCACCAATGCTTGCTTCGCGCTGCTTCTGGTGAGCGACCTTTTGTGCGAAAACCTGCCTCACATCTGGAAAAGTCGTGTCGGTGATCAACTGTGAACTGTCGTTGCCGACTTGAATCAATTGCTGACTTACTTCTGCACGGCTGATGCCTTCTGCAGACGCTACGCAGGCGAAGCCTGCGCAAGCGATGGAAAAAAAGGAAAGGGCGATGACGCGGCTTGCTCCCATTTTGTACTCCTTAGTAAGAATATGAATTTGATAAGAACATGAAAGATGTTGCTCTTTCTGTAGTCTCATACCGGCAAACAGGGAATCTATACGGATATTCAGCAGTTCTCTCGACAACGCATTATTTCTTGGAAAGCTGAATCGGCTTTCTTGTTCGACCGTTTAAGCTATCAGTTGCGAGGCGATGTACTTAGCTTAGCGGAGCCGATCGAGAACGGAAAATACGAACTTGTGATGTGTCCCATGTCGTCGGGTTATAGGGCCGCGAAGAGCGCGGCGTCGGCGACCCGATTTGCAATCCGGCTGACGCCGCGTACTCGCCGCCTTTTGGTCGGGGAAGGTCTGCAAAAGTCCTGGCGTTGACGGCCGGGGTGACTATCCTGGGAAAAGCGAGTTTAAGGGGGGGGCCCATGACACTACTCGGTCTTGGTCTGGATTTTCAACGAAACCGACGCGCAAGCGAGGATTTCTCGATGAGATGAAGGGGGTGTGCTCAAGGTTAATTGCGCTGATCGACCGACTATCCACGGGGGAAGACCGGAAGGTCGCCGCTTCCTATTGCGACGATGCAGCAGATCCACTTCATGCATGTATGGCCCAGACGCGGTTGCAAGCTTCTTTCGTAATGTAAAACAGTCTGCAAACATGTATCCTGCTTGCATGTTGGGCTTGCCTGCATGCCCGGACCAATATCAAGACCAATGGTTAGCGTAGGCATGTCGAATCTCCCGAAAGTGGCTCCGGCAGTGTGCGCCCCGGAGGAGGCGGGAGTCCATACCATCAGACTCGATCGCGGGCATGCCCGCCGGCCCCGATGGATTTCGTCGCAAAGGTCCTAATCTAATAACGGACTCGAAGTCCGAGTAATGTGTCAGGCTTGCCTTCGCGCGGTTCAACCTGTCTTGCCATCGTTCAATACACCTGTGCAACCGTGGATGGATTAAAAGACTTCAACACGTGGTCACTGTGCCGGCGCCGGCTGATACGTTCGGCCATGCGCCAGCAGCGCCCAGATCGTTCGCGCCATCTTGTTGGCCAGCGCTACCGCGACCACGTTCGTGGGACGTCGCGTGAGCATGGCACGCATTCGTTCCGGCAGATGCCTGGGCGCCGAGATGACGGATCGCGCGCCGTGGATTAGCAGCGTGCGTAAATACACATCGCCGCGTTTGCTGATGCCGCCAAGCTTGACCTTGCCGCCAGAACCATTCTGTCGTGGCACCAGGCCCAGATAGGCGGCAAACTCCCGCCCGGAGCGGAACATGTTTGCCTCTCCGATCACGGACACAGCCGCGGTCGCCGTGAGTACGCCGACACCGGGAATTTCCGAGATCCGTCTGCATGCGTCATCGTTGCGGCGCCACTCGAGAATGCGCTGTTCGATCCGTGCGATCTGCTCGTCGAGTGTCCGAAGTCGTGAGAGTTGGTCTTGCATGCTGTCTGTCAGCATGGCGGGCAACTGGTCGGCCAGCGACGCCAGTGCGCCTTTGGCTGCTTCGATAGAAGGCCGTCGACCTTGCGGCAGGACAACGCCAAATTTGTAGAGCAGTCCACGGAGCTGATTAGTCTACATGACGCGGATCCGGACCAGTTGCTGACGTATGCGGTGCAACGCCAGCATTGCCTGTTGATCCTCTGTCTTGACCGCCACGAAGCGCATGCCGGGACGCTGGGCGGCTTCCCAGATCGCTGCGGCATCGGCTGCATCATTCTTGTTGAATTTCACGAACGGCCGCACGAACTGGGCCGCGATGAGCCGTACGTCGTGGCCAAGCCGCGCCAGCACGCTTGCCCAGTGATGGGCGCTGCCACAGATCCTATGACGAAGGGTCCTACGAACCGATCGATACTATCGACTTGTCGTTACCAGCCCAAGGAGGAGATCATGCGCGCAAATCGAGTGGAAAACATCCAGCTTGAGATCATTCTGGCCGCCTCACTGGAGTTGGCTGGCGCGAAATGGAAAATTGCGCTGCATGATGGTCGACGTGACCGACCCGCGATACACACAATCACTGAGCCGCACTCGGCAGCGCGTTTGCAGGCTGTTCTGGACCTGCTGGCGGCCTACAGGGATAAGTGGTCACTCCCTTCAGATACGAGAATCGTGGTGAGCTACAAGGCCGGGCAGGACGGATTCTGGATATGTCGCGCATTGCGGGCTCGCGGGATCGAATGTCTAATCGTCGATCCCGCGAGCATTCCCGTTGGGCGGCACAAGCGTCGCGCAAAAACCGACCGGCTTGATGTGATCAAGCTGGTCGTGAACTTGCGCGCCTGGCTTCGTGGCGAACGCGAACGCATGCACGTCATCCAAGTTCCGTCGCTGCAGGACGAAGCATGCCGCCACCTTATGCGTGATCGGGCCCAGCTACACAAGGAAGTACTGCAGCATTGCGACCGCATGCGCAAGCTTCTCATCACCTTCGGATGTCGGGATCAACCCGACATCCGGCAATTTGCAGGGCGGCTATCACGCGACGACGTGAGGTGCTACGACGGCTCCCCCTTGCCCCCCGAGCTTCGGGAGCGGCTCTTGCGTGAATGCGAGCGGCTGGCACTGGCGCAAGAGCAACTCGCCGCTCTTGATAAGGCATGACAATCCCGTCTGCCAGAACCCGTACGCCAGCGCATTCACCACCTCACACGCCTACAGGGAGTCGGGCGGCTCGGCGGCTCCAGACTGGTGCTGGAATTGTTCTGGCGACAGTTCACGAATCGCCGACAGGTCGGTGCGTGCGTCGGCCTCGTGCCGCAGCCCTACGACAGTGGCGAGATCCAGACGGATCAGGGCATCAGTAAACAGGGCAACGCGTGCGTGCGAGCCCTGCTGGTCGAAATGGCGTGGTCATGGATCCGCCACCAGCCGGCAAGCGCGCTGACACAATGGTTCAACCAGCGTACACAGGGTACGGGTCCAAACCGCCGGCATCGACGGATTGCTATCGTCGCGGTAGCGCGGCGTCTTGCGATCGCGCTCTGGCGGTATCTCAAGGACGGTGTTCTACCCGATGGTGCACAACTGAAAGCAGCTAGAGCGAGCAACGCCTGACACTGACCGCAATACGTCGTTGGCGTTGACGTTCTGCGCCAGCCAGCTGAAGAGAAACATGCCCGTATGGAAGCCGAGTTGCTAACGCAACTGATCCACAGATGGGGCATGCTCCTGGAAAAGTTCCAGCGTAACGCGCATACAGGATGAGGCTGGCGCTTCCCCGCCGGCGGATAGAAGGTGGTAAGACGCTAAGGTCTTACGAGCGCGACACACGGCTTCAGCCCCGGCGATGCAGATCGGCCATGCCGACAATACTCACGCGTCACAGGCAGTGGACAACTGATTTACGACACGACCGCAAGTCAGGGACGGCCTTGACAATTTACTTCTCATAGAAGGCCTCCATGACGACGTGGCTCGCTGGCCGGTTAGCGAAGAATGGTACGAGTTGTGCCCGCTTGAGCACCTTGCTATGAATCGCGCCAGTCGCAAGATCAACGAAGTGAATCTGGAAAACGCGCTTGGCCAGGTCGATGGCAATGGTCGTGGGTTCCATCTGGTTCTCCTTGACGGCGGGACTGCCGAAGCACCAATGTGGCAGGTTCCGGAACACACGTCCTTGGCGTTGAGCGGCCCGTTAAGGCGGGAGGCGACCATTCCATCTGAATTCCAGATCCCGGCCGGCAAGGTATATCTGTCGCCGGTGATCGACTGCTTCGACGGTCTCGTTGTGAGCTGGTCGATCGGCACGCGGCCGGATGCCGAACTATTCAATACCATGCTGGATTCCGCGATTGAGTCAGTGGCTGGCTGCAAGGAGCGGCCGGTCGTTCACTCGGATCGTGGTGCGCACTATCGCTGGCCGGGATGGCTCTCACGGATGCGGAACGCCAGACTGATTCGCTCGATGTCGCGCAGAGGATGTTCGCCGGATAACGCAGCCTGCGAAGTTTTCTTCGGGCGCCTCAAGACGGATTTAGTCTATCCTCGTGACTGGCGCGCCACGACCGTTGATCAATTCATCGAAGTCGTTGACTCGTACATCCGCTGGTACAACGCAAAGCGTATCAAGGTCTCGCTCGGCTCCCTCAGCCCGGTTGAATACCGGCAGAGTCTTGGAATTGCGGCTTAAATCAGTCCGGAGTGAGGCTAAAGGGGCCTTCCCGGAGGCGGAGGGGAGCAGGCTGGCAGGCCGCCGTGCGAAGCAAGCTGCGTGACTGGGGGACGGGAGAAGAGGAGCGAACCAGCGGACAGCACTACACCGGGTCATCTCGGTTTCAATCAGGCCGGCATTGCGTTATTTCGTCGGCCTCTTATGTTCCGCCGCCGTTGGCGCGACGACGAGGCTGCCCAGGGCTTGGACACTTCGCGGCAGCGATTCACGTTGATTCGACCATGTACAGCGGCGATTCGATGCGCAGGTCCTCGACGTCGACAATCGTCAGCGCTGGCGTTGTAGTTCGTCGGCCATGCTAAGCAGCGACCCATACGCTATCGCATGCTGTGAAAGCAGCATCCGGTTAACCGCCTCGGTGCCGCCGATCGACATGAGAGTGTCGATTTGCAAGCCACACCGTGAATACGCTTCTTCGAGTGCTCACGGTGTGGCCGCAGCACTCGGATGCCTCGCTGCGGCGACACCGGCAATTCCATTGGACCCCATAGACGCGCGTGCAAAACCGCATCGTCAGGAGGCCCTCGACCAATTCGAGCTTGGATGCGAGGTCTCGCAGGGCTGCTTCCACACGCTCCGTCTTGATGACGACGAGGTCGTTGGAGACTCCATCAAGAGTCCCACTGGCGCCGATTTCATAACAGCTGGCGTATGAAACTCACCGGCGGATTCTCCGCGCCATCTGATAGCGAAAAACCCCGACCGCGTACGCGGAGTGCATCTTGACGGCTTGAGCAAATGCGACGCCGCGCGAGAGGCGATCGAACAGAATCACGCCACCCCAATCCTACGACTCACAAACTTCCCTAGTAACAACAGGCTGGCTTACATGAAGCCATTCGGCCCGGCGCTGACACTGCCTGCTCGCGCGACTTCATGAGGGCAAGGAGAAGCGTAGTTAATCGCGGTCAGTGCATTAACAAAAAGTAACGCTTAACTCGATGATTGGACGCCGTGCTGAGGGAGCCCTGTTATCCACCCCCAGTGTGCGAAGATCTTTGCGCTAGCGGGTGACTTCAGAAACTTCGCGAATTGCTGCGCTGCCGGGTTATCAGCTCCGCGCTTGGTTACAGCGATACCTGAGTCACGATAGACGGCGTACTGTGGCTCAATTTGCACGGTTTCGGCCAACGATGGGTTTGCAACCTGCCAGATGTTCCAGGTCAGCCACACGTCGATGTTCGGCTGCTGAATCCACGTCTGACGCGCGATGGAACTGTTGCCTGCGTAGCTGACAATGTTGCGGCGCAAACTGGCCACCGTGTTAGTGTCGCCGAGGCGGCCCGCTACGTCCTCCCATACTCCGTTCTGTCCTGCACCGTTGACGACGAGAACCTTCACGCCGGGTTTGAGCAAGTCTGCAAGGCCGTGGATATGGCGGGGGTTGCCAGGGCGCACGAGAATTGCCATCGGACGGAGGTAGAGCGGCATTGGTGCGTCGGCCGCCAGTTCGTCACCCATGGCAACCACGAAGTCGGACATCATCGTTTCCGAACCGCTGTAGATCAGGTCGGCGTCTGCGCGAGCGTGATCGATCCAGGCGGGCGTCGGACCGGCCGTGACATTAACTTGTATGCCGGTTCTCTCTTCAAACGCTGCGGCTGCTTCCTTCATCGCGGGAGCGGGGCCGCCAGGCCCATACACGTGCAAGGTGGAATGGGCGGCGGCATAACTGCAAGCGAATGACAGACAAAGCGCGGCGGCTGCACGCATCGCATTCTTCATAATTGGGTTCCCTGTGAAACTAGACGATTGATGGCTTATAGGCCGGTGAACACATCCACATGGCGTTTATTCCAGCTCGCTCGGTTCTATTTCTTAGCAGTCAGGCACCGAGCTTGTGTCTGCAGTACACTGTTCTGATGGAAATGGGCAAATGGGCTATCTTCGTCGATAAACAACCGTAAGTTGCCGGCCGAGCGGACCGCAATGACTGCGTGCAACTGACGCCTCATGAGCGCCGCGAGTAAAAAATTCGACCGCATAGGCGACGCCTTACATTGGTAAGATCACCCCTGAAGCTAGCATCGCGGCAGCCGTGACATAGGTCGCGACATTGACGCCCTGCGGCGACCTTGTTGCCACGGTCGGACCTCCATTATTTTGGCCAGCGTTGTACTTGGGGCTTTCCGCCGTCTAAACGCGAGTAACCACGCAATGATATGCATTTGCCAAAGCAGGCGGTTAATGGGTGGCGCAACATCACCATTTCGATACAGAATGCTCGAACTGCTTTCATGAGTACAATATAAATGAGCGATGCTGGATATACATTTTTCATATGGCCTGTTTTTGCAAGCAGGACGAGCGTAGCTCTCGCTGCCGCGATCTCGAACGTCAACGTATCCGACCTGATTGGTAACGCGGCATAGGGGCTGTTTATCGACGATGGATCAAGCTCATATCCGCGGGCTGGTTACCGCATTTCATCTTTCCGTCACGGGGCTGCCTCGCTCTTGACCACGGAGATCACGCAGTCGCGTGCTCACAAAAAAATCTCGAGGATTCCCCACATCGCGCCCGGTGCCGCGTTACCGATCAGGTGGAAGATAGAGGTTTTTCGATAGCAGCTCCGTACTGAATAAGTCGAGGAAAATGTACTGGGATGTTCAGGCTGGCTGCAGTCGCGTTCCGATGTCCCAGATGAATCCGCATAGTTCACGCGCGATTGCCGCACACGTCTTGTTCTGATGGAGACCTCGTGCGCGAAGCCGACGAAATCTGTGACAGAGCCGAAGCTGCGCTTTCCAGGCAATGTCGGTGATACATCGAGGTTGTCCTTCGAGCCGAGGCTATAGCGATTCGCCGATTCTCGCGGGCAACCGATAATTCCACGCTGCCTCGACAAGTATCCTGCGCACATGCGTGTTGCCTGTCTTCGTCAGACCGCCGCGTTGCTTTGTGTTCCCGCTGGAGTGTTCCGACGGTACAAGGCCCAGGTAACTCATGAATTCGCGTGGATGCGGGAAGCGTCGCAAATCGCCAAGTTTAGCGACAATGGTCAGTGCGGAGATTAAATCAATGCTGCGGAGGGTCATCAAGCCTTTGACGATCGGCAGCCAACGCCAGGTCTCGGCGTGGGCACGCAGCGACTGCGTGAGGCGTTCGACGAGTTCGGAGGCGAACCGCACCGCCATCCGAAATTCGGTGAAGACGATATGCTGGGCGGAATCCTCGAATGTGATCTTTGAAAGAAAGAGTTCGTGTTTCGGCCCCCAGCGACTACCCGTATATGCGTGACCGTGGCGAAGCAGAAAGGACTTCAGCCGCTGTCGCACCCTGCGCAAATCGCTTACGGCATCCTCACGGGCACGAACGAGGTCGCGAATGGCTTCATCCTGTGGCTCGGGAACGGTAACTGGAACAAGTTCTCCGGCCCGATGCAGTCTCGCTAGCAGTAGTGCGTCGCGACGATCTGTCTTGATCCTGTCAGCCGGTCGGCGGGCGACCCTCGATGGAGCAACCACTTCACATTGATAGCCCTGCTCGCGCAGCGCCCGGACGAGCCCATATCCGCAGGGACCTGCCTCATGACAAATGCTGATGTCCGATGGTGTGCCAAGCTTCGAAAGTGCTTTGGCTAGCGAAATGACGCTGTAGCGGGTCGTCCCGACGAACTGAGGATCGCTCCGTGAACGCGCCGTGGCGAACGCGATTGCAATCGAGTCCTTGTGTACGTCGAGACCGAAGTAAAGCTTGACCTTGTCCATGACTTTCTCCGCCGTTCCGTGAAGGTCGTCCGATTATCGGACGAACGCCTATGTCGCGTTTCCCTGAAGGCCATCATGTCTTGTATGGAAGAACAGCAGTGGAATAGCCCTCGCATCGAAGACCTCAATTGTCGTCGGCGCACGGAGAAAAATCGGCACCGTGCGAGAAACGTGAGCGCCAGTCGCAGCGGGTCCACAGCGGCCCGTCGGCACGGCGTCAGTCCGAACTAGGTAGTCGGCCCTCAACAATTCGGAAGTCTTTGTGTGGTGAGGCTTTACGGGCCAAATGGTGTGGTGGGAATTGCAGGGACCTGGCATATTGATGCGTGAATCCTGCAATTTCTGACGGGGTGCGGATGGGTCTCAAGACACCTGGACGGAGGGAGATTTTCTTCCGGCAACCGCTGCGTGAACAGATCAACCTAGAGCATCCGTTCGTGCGTCTGGCTGACCTGATCAACTGGGAACGGCTGGGCGCGTCAATGAGTGAGCGCTTCGTTCCCGGCAAGGGGCGCCCGGCTACATCACCGCGCCTGATTGCGGCCCTGCTATACCTGCAACACGCCTTCGACCGGTCCGACGAAGAGGTCGTCTGGCAATGGGGCGAGAACCTGTATTGGCAGTTGTTCACTGGCGAGACTTACTTGCGGACGGAACCGCCAATCGACCCTTCGAGCGCGACACACTGGCGCAAGCGGCTGGGTGAAGCTGGAGTTGAGGAGCTGCTGGCAGAGACGATTGAAGCAGCCAAGCGCGCCGGCGTAATCAAGGCTTCAAGCGTGAAACGCGTAATCGTCGACACGACCGTCATGGAGAAGGCGATCGCGCATCCTACCGATTCACTCCTGCTCGAGCGGTGTCGCGGACATCTGGTGAAGGCTGCTGCGAGGCACGGCCTGAAGCTGCGCCAGAACTACAACCGCGAGGCGCCATGGCTGGCCAGGCAGATCAGTCGTTACGCGCATGCAAAGCGATACAAACGGATGAGAAAGACCCTGCGCACGTTGCGCTCGCTTGTGGGTCGGGTGGTGCGCGATGTCGAGCGGCAACTCGACGCGGTGGCCGATTGCAGCCGCGCGGCATTACAGGAGCTGATTGGCCGCACGAAGCGGATTCTGTCGCAGAAGCCCAAGGACAAGAACAAGCTGTATGCCCTGCACGCACCGGAAGTCGAGTGTCTGGCCAAGGGCAAGGCCCGCACGCCATACGAATTTGGCGCGAAGGTGTCGATCACGATGACTCACAAGCAAGGGGTCGTGGTGGGGAGGCGCTCGATGCCGGGCAACCCATACGACGGCCACACGCTGGCTGAGGCGCTGGAGCAGGCGGCGATCCTCAGCGATGTCACGCCAGAGGTCGCCGTCGTGGACCGTGGCTACAAGGGCGTCGCGATTGATGGCGTGAAGGTCTATCACCCCGGCCTGCGGCGCGGCATCACGCGCGCACTGAGGGCGATGATCAGGCGACGCAGCGCAATCGAGCCCGCCATCGGCCACATGAAGGCGGACGGAAACTCGACAGGAACTGGCTAAAAGGAGCGCTGGGCGACGCGATGCACGCTGTGCTGCGCGGCGGCGGCCGCAACCTTCGGATGATCCTCCGGAAGCTGCGGCTTCTTTTTGTCTTCATTCTCGCTGCCTTGTTCAACTACAACGGTGCTGCCGTCGTGATCGCGTGACGCCAGCGACATGAGAAACGAATTGTTCAGGGCCGACTAGGTATTGGGCTGGCGGAAGCAATATCAGGAAGCTGGCCCCCGCGGCAGTCCAACCCCGCATGGCGTTGCCGCGGGCGTTTTTCCGGCTGCGTTGGATAGATACCTATGCCGGCGTAATCTTCGACAGCGGTCAACTTGCGGTTGTCGTCTAGCGAAGATAGATGAGCGGCCGTCTCGAAAATGCGGAATAGCGGCCCTGAGCGATGCGGGCGAACTCAAGTGCATCGGCCCGAGGACGTGTCCGGGCGAGGCGAGTTCGTGCTGGACTTGCGCGTAGTCTCTGATCGGTACGCATCGGTATTGCTAGAGGAGGGAGGCGTGTCGCATCACATCACCTGCGCAATCGGTCCGTTGTTGCACCCGCTCGTCATATCGAGCTACCCGATTGCCGTACCGTCTATCGAATGGTTCTATTAGCTCTAGCTCTAGGATTAGGCTCCTGCGAGAGATGGAACTGGGGGCTACGTAAGCTTCCGAACGGGTGAACAGTGACTTTCAGCGATGCATGGCGGTATCTTCCTCCACTGCGCAGCATGGCGAGAGACGCGATGCTTTTTTCGCCTTCCGCTTCAAATTTGCGGTGCCGGTTTAAGGAGGGGAGAACATGAATATAAAGTCAAGGAAGTCCCATCTTCCGAACAAGCACATGTCGACGTCCCCCATTCGAGGCGGCCGGTCGTTTTCTATCGACGGCTCAAGCACTGAAAATTCTACAAATGGCCAATCGCAACGACAGGAAACCTCTGAGAGGCCCTTTGGCGCTCCTCTGCCCGGCTCCTTGCAGGGCCTAGGTGGACGGACAAGGAATATGAGCGGCAGCCCGCCCGCGCCGGCCAATGCACTCGGGGCTGGATCCGAAGCGATGGAACGTGGTGCGACGGCCGATCAGGCGGTCGCCGCGAACAGCCTGACGCATCGTCAGGATATGGCTAGCACGCGGGCACAGGCAGTCCGTGTCGACGCGAGCGGCGGTCCCCGTGCGCGGGATGTTGCACGGCTGGCCGCATATGAGGCTATCTTACGCGGAGCGACGGCCGATGAGGCAATTGCCGCGAACAACCTGATGCATCCGCAGGACATCGCTGACGCGCGGGACGCGGCGACCCGCGTCGCCGCAGGCGGCGGTCCGCTCGCGCCAGCCCTTGGGAGGCGACGGATAATTTCACGCATGGAACAGGCGTTTGTCGCCGCAAGCGGCGGTCCGCGCGCGCCAGCCTCCGCAATCCAGATAGCTCCGACAGATATGCGGACGCAGGAAGAAATTGCACGCACCGCACACCTGCATCGCCGAGGGCAACAGCGGGGACTTGACGAATTGCCTACCATGCGGTTAAGCCTCGGCGAGACCGCGGGTACCGAAGAGCAACGGCGACAGGCAAGAGCATTCGCGCCCCGCTTGGCGGAAGTTGAGAGAGCCCTCCGCCAAGGGGACTGGAACGCTGTTCGCGGCGGGGCCTACTCCCTTTATGACAGTGCCTTCGCCGATTACGAAGCCGACCGAATTATTGGGGCTGACTACAATTCCATTGCAGAACAGTTGTCGATCGTTTTCCGCAGGGTCCCGAGTGACAATGTTCGGATTTCGACTACTGAAAGGTGATAACGGATGACGTCGGCCGAAGTATTGTTCCGCTTTGCGAAGTAAATCTATGGTCCGCCCCAGATTTGCAACCCCTTGTGCGTGAGGACAGGTTGGCTTGCTCAAATCTATCCGGCGTCGTTGGTTAGGGCTGAGCCCCGCGCCATGATGAAGTTCGCGCCTGCAGCTCCCATAAAGTCGTGCGGCTTTCTAAGCCTCATTACTTCCCGGGTTTTTCCGCAGGCCGGTGTGCCGTTCCGGTCATCAGTGTCAGGCGTCGCAAAAGCCGAGGTGTTGATGGGTCTCCTGGAAAGGTTCAGGCCGGCAAGGCCACAAGTCCTGCGTTAAAGCTCGTGTGTCGGGCGACTATCGCCCATGCGATTCGGGCCAGCTTGTTGGCCACCGCGCACGCCACGACGTTCGAATGACGCCGGCTGGCCAGCACGCGGGCCCATTCCGCGAGGGGTCCGGTTCGCCTGTCCAGAAAGCGCATGTATGCCCGGGCGCACTGCACAAGAAGACTTCGGATATGGCTATCGCCCCGTCGACTGATCCCGAGAAGGTTGGATTTTCCGCCGGTACTGTACTGACGGGGCACAAGACCAAGCGAAGCTGCAAAGTCTCGACCGCATCTGAACTGTGTGCCGTCGCCAATCTCAGAGGCCAGCACACTCGCAGTGATTGGTCCAATCCCCGGAATGCCCATCAGTCTCTGCCCCGCGTCGTCATCAGCAAGCTGCAGTGCTAGTTCGCGATCGATCTCACCGATCTGTTGCTGGAGATACTTGAAGTGCTCATGTAGCCGCTTGAGGATGGCAACAAGACGGGGCGGCAAAGGATGGAAATCAAGAATCTCCGGCAGTCGCGGAACACCGGTCTTGCCGGCTGGCAGGCTGACGCCGAACTCAAGCAGGAAGCCGTGCATCTGGTTGATCGTCCTCGTGCGGTCCTGCACCATCGATTCACGCACGCGGTGAAGTATCGACAGCGTTTGCTGCGACTCGGTCTTCGGCGTCACAAATCGCATTGCCGGACGCGATGCCGCTTCGCAAATCGCTTCGGCATCGATGAAGTCATTCTTGTTTGATTTCACGAATGGCCGCACGAATTGCGGCGAAATCAGCTTGACCTCGTGACCAAACGAGGACAGCTTGCGCGCCATGAAGTGAGAGCCGGCGCACGCTTCCATGACGACAGTACAGGAATGGCAGGTCGCGAGAAATTCGATGAGTTGTTTGCGCCCAAACTTCTTTCTGAACACCGCCTTGCCCCCGCTGTCCTGTCCGTGCACATGGAAGGTTTGCTTGCCAAGGTCGATCCCAACGAGCGTCGCGTAGTCCATGATCATCTCCCGTTACAGTCGCCTTCCCAGCTTAGCGCGTCTGGAGAGGTGGGGCGGACCATTTCATTAGTCGGGACGTGGGCAATTTCTCGCGAATTTGACCAGCACCGACGAAACGTTCTCTTTGAAAATCGATGATCTAAGTCGGATTCGGAACTGAAGTTGGATCTTTTCCGGGCGTGATCGCCATGAGTGTCCATGCTCAGCAAAGACCTGATCCAACTGTCGTGCCCCTTTCACTTCGTCACCGAGCAGACCGGCACGATGCCCCGGCGAGGGCTGGTGGTGATAAAGGCTCGTGCCCGTTCGGTCAACTGTGCGTAGGCGGCAAAGAAATCACCGACTTGGTCGGTCAGCGTCCGGATGTCGTGCGCGTGCAGCGTCTCGACAGTCCGCTGGGGCAATCACCCGTCGACGGTATCAGCGATGCGCGGCATCGGGGCCGGCAGGCCGCGTAGTGTCTCGATCGTGCACGCGACGATGTCGGTCGACGTGGCGGAACGCTTGCCGAATGCGCCGGTGCGAGTCGGCTCGGTGGCGGGTTGCTCCAAATGCGACCAAGCTGCGCTGGATGTGGCTGAGAACGCTGCGCGGGTATCGAGCCCGCATACCAAGCACGCAACGCGACCCGTGCCCCGGGTGGTTACCCAAATTCCTCAGGGTGTGGTCACTTCAAACTCCCCCACCTTGCGGTCCGATCTGAAGTGACGTTTGTCGCCGGTCGCGCCATGTAGCAGGACGTTATTTACCTCCTTGGCCAGCCCGGGAGGTGGGAGTTGAACGTCTTGAAGCCGCATCAGCAAAGTACGGTGTTCACGTTGCTGGAACTCAACAAGAGCCAGCGCGAGATTCATCGGATCACTGGAATCGACCGCAAGACGATCCGCCGCTACACGGCGATCTTCGCTGCACGCGCAACCGCGTCCGCGAATTCCCCCATCCCCGCGACCATCGGCTTGGGCCCCTCAGATCAAACTCCTCCACTCCCGCGACCACCGGCTTTTCAGGCCGCGCCTGCCGACACGTTGTGCGAGCCGGATCGGAAATGGATCGAAGAACAGGTTCGTCTGCAGCGAAACGCCCAGGCTATCTATCAGGATCTTGTCGACGAGTTCTCGTTTGGTGCGAGCTATGAGAGCGTCAAACGGTTCGTGCGCGCGCTGCGACACATCGATCCCGCGCAATTTGACCGGCTCGATTTCCTGCCCGGCGAGGAGGCCCAGGTTGACTATGGCGAGGGCGCTCCGACCCGCGATCCGAAGACTGGACGCTATCGGCGACCACGGCTATTCGTGATGACGTTGCGCTATTCGCGCCACAGTTTCCGGCGGGTTGTCTGCAAATCCGGACAGGAGGTATGGGCGCGACTGCACGAAGAAGCGTTCCGCTATTTCGGTGGCTGTGTTCAGTACGTTGTCCTCGATAACCTCAAGGAAGGGGTTATTACGCCGGACCTGTACGAGCCGGAGATCAATCATCTTTACGCCGCGATGCTCGAGCACTATGGTGTCGTCGCTGACCCTGCACGCATTCGGGATCCGAACCGCAAGGGTACGGTCGAGAACGCGATCCAGCATACGCAGGGCACCGCACTGCGTGGCAGGAGTTTCGACTCAATCGAAGAGCAGAACGCGTTGCTCGTGCGCTGGGAGGCGAACTGGGCATCGAAGCGCCTGCATGGGCGCGCCCGCCGTCAGGTCGAGTCGATGTTCGAGGAGAAGAAGCCGCACTTGCGGGCATTGCCCCCGACTGGATTGCGCTACTTCAAACAGGTGGTCCGCACTGTCTCCGACGACACTACCGTTCGCATCGACCACAGCTGGTACGCGGCCCGTCCTGCCGCGATTGGCAGCACGGTGCTGGTGCGCATCTTCGATTCAACCATTGAAGTTCGCGATCGGCAGACACAAGCGCTGCTACGCATTCACCCGCGCTTCACCGAGCCCGGTCAATTGCTGCTACCCGAGGACGAGCGCCCGTTCAACCCGTCCCGGCAAACGGCCTTCCTGCTCTCAGCCGCAGGGGACATCGGGCCGCAAACGAAGGCACTCTGCCAGAGGATGTTTGACGCCCAGGGACGCGTTGGCCAGCGGGGTATGTGGGGCATCGTCGGTCTCGCGAAGAGATACCCCACCCGCATCGTTGAACAAGCCTGCGGCCAGGCACTGCAGTATCACCTTCAATCCTACAAACAGGTTCGCAAGCTGGTCGAGCGACTGTTCGAGCATGCGCTGGAACAGCTTGATCAGGCGCCCCAGTTCGCTTTGCCTCTTACCCAGGATCACGCGCTAATCCGTCCAGCGGCCGAATACGGCGAACTGTTCAGTCTCGGCGCGCGACAGCAACTCAACCCATTGTCGGTGAACAACGGAAAGACCGACGAATGACCATGTCGATGCCCGAAATCGAGCGTTCGCTCAAACAGCTCCACCTGTCTGGCGTGCGCGACACGCTGGAGACCCGCGTATTGCAGGCGCAGGCGGCAAATCAACCGTTCCTCGAAACCTTCCCGATCATTCTGCAGGACGAGCTGGACCGTCGCCAGTCCCGGCTGATCGAACGTCGGCATAAGCAGTCCGGCCTTGGCGAGAAGCTCACGTTCGCCGAATTTGACTGGCCATTCAATCCGAAACTCCCGCGTCAGGCGTGTCTGGAGTTGCGAACGCTGAAGTTCGTTTCTGCTGGCGAGAATGCACTTCTCATCGGCAAACCTGGCACAGGCAAATCGCACATCGCGAAGGCCGTCGCCAACCAGGCCGTGATGCAGGGCTATAAGGTCCAGTATCTCGAGACCGACGACTTCTTTGCGCGTTTCAGCCTGAGCGAATCCGACCAGCAGGAGAAACGTCTGCGCAACATTCTCGACTGCGATCTGCTGATTCTGGACGACCTGTTTGTGTCACGATCGATTCCGGATGCCGCTGGTGCTCTACTGCAAACCCTCGTTCATCAACGATACAAACTACGCCGCAGCACCATGGTCACGTCCAACCGCGTTGTCCAAAACTGGGGTGCCTACCTCGGTGATAACACCATGAGCAGCACCATTCTCGACCGACTCATGCACCATTGCCACTCGCTTGAATTCGACGGCCGAAGTTACCGCCTGAAGGAGGCTGCTGAAACCCTTGCGCGCAAAACTAAAGCGAGCTAAAAAAACAACCTTGTCCTGCTGTCGGGTGGAGGAGTTTGCGCGACCACAAGTGGGGGAGTTTGAAGTGACCATCCGGGCCGTGCGGCGTTGTCGGAAGGTGACAGGTTTGGTCCCGCGCGTTTTGATGTCGCCAGTTTAGAGAAATTTTCATGACGGCCGGATGAGTGTTCGTTATCGGTTCGTCATTAAAGTTCCGCCCGAACGGAGCAGTCAGCACCTTGCCCTAGACGGTCGTACCCGGATTCCCTCCAGAATTTCGTCGTGGAGGGCGGCGTCCTAGTGCGGGCTGGCGGCGTATAGCTGGTCATGTTGATCGATGAGTACTTGAACCGCTCCTTGCGGAACAATAGGCCATCCAGCCGATGCCGCTCGAAGGAATAGGCATATAGCCGCCGCATCTGGTGCCGCGGTAGAGCCCTCTCCACTCCGGTCTCCTCAGCAAACTTCCGATGCGCATTGCCCACCCAGTGCCGGACATCGGCGATGCCCCGAAGGCGGTTTCCAAGAAACAGCTTGCCGAGATTGGCGCGGGCGGCAGTGATCTGTTGCAGGCGCCGGCGCGTCCTTTGCCCTTGATTCGCTTCCCATTCCTGAAACCGTTCGGCCAGCCTCATCCGATACGGTGCGGACCAGCGTTCGAGAACGCGCAGAATATCGTGGCCCAAGCATGGAGTCAGAAATTCGAAGACACCTTCCTTGGTCTTGTGTTCGAACGACTTGATCCAGTAAAAGGCATAGCCATTCGTGATTTCGCACGAAACTGGATTGCTGTTCTAGATTTCGTGCGACGGCCACTTCGCCTTTCCATGCGAATCCAGTGTCGTTTTCTCCGCTTGCGGATCGGCCGATGGAATGGTCGCGAGGTTGCCGAAATGATGCGGGACGACGACTGTCTCCAACAGTTTCCCGTTCGAATCGAGTCCATCGGCACTAGTGTGGTCGGCCGTCACGCGTTTGTCGTGATTCGGATCGCCGCTGGACGATTCGACGCCCCACGCAAGGTCTTTCTGATGCCGCATGCCCTCGGTGTTTTTCGCATAGACGCGGACCACCTGCTCGACACCCCGGTCGCCTTCGTAGGGCTTGGCTTTGTTCGATCGCATGTCGACTTGATCGGGGTCGTGCGCGGCTGAATCGGCATAGTCCTGCGCATAGTTCGGATGCTTCGCGACATAGAAGCCGTGACCTTTGTCCGTCCCGCCGCCCGAGCCGATTTTGGCGGGGTCCATGCCGTCGAGCATTGCGTCGCTACCGACTTTGTTCGTGCCGTGATAGCCAATGAACTTATAGCCATCCTGGACGAGCGCGGCATGTGCGTTCGCGACGTTTTCGGGTGTCGCGCCTGCCTTCAAGTTCGCCTTCATGCGGGCAGTCGCGCTGGGCGTGGTGGGGGCGAGGCCAGGATACAAGTCTTCCGCTTCCTTTGCCTTGGACTTTGTTTGTCCCCCTACGGTGACGGTAGCAATCCTTGGTTTCGATGCCACCATCGGCACGCCGGGTTGCTGGCGTTGGTGCCGTAGATCGAGTAGGCCGGACAGTTGTCCGTCCGCGTAACCGGATTTGTTCTGGAATGTGTCGCGTTCAACGCCGTACTGGCTGCGCAGTTCGGCTGGGCTTCGATGCCCGGCCGCCGTACCTTCCGTAGGAGCGGATGTGTTGGTATCGGAAGGGATTTTCAAGGCGTATCTCCAGACCCTGCGTCGACCATCGATAAGATGCTCTTGATCGTACGACCGTCGTGGCGAAGAGGATGCGTGGGATGCGAAGTAGGCTCGCACGACGCGAAGCGTTACGATTGGGTTGGCGGGTTGGCGGGTCAGTGACTTGCAGTTCGTCTACGTTCGGCGAGTGGGACGTTACGCCCGCAAATCAGAATGCCTTGCATGACCATCGCGTTCGTTGCACGGACGGGTCGGAGGCGCTTCGGCTATGCTGGCGGTTTCGCCATAAGCAGTCAAGCAGTACCGCCAGATGCGCATACCACGCGTGTTGCAAAGCCGGAACTTCGACGTGCATGTTCACTTCAGGCTGTATTCCGTCTTGGCGCGCCTTTTCTGGCGTTCAGCCGGGATGCTAGCGGGATTGACCACATAACATGGGGTCCCGCGGGCCTGCAAGGCACGATAGAACCAGAACCCGTCCCGGCCTGCCTCGTAGCTCACGACGATCCGTAGCTCGGGTGGCAACGCTCATCTCTGCCGGTGCAGTTTAATCAAGGAAAGCACCGCCTGCAGGCGGGATGCGGCCTCTGGCTGCGTCACCGCCTGCACGGCTGGCTGATCGCGGTGGCCATCATGTAGCGCAACTTTCTACTTGGCCATTGCCAGCTCGAGCGACACCGCAAGTACAACTTCCTCGGCACATGGCCTGGACACCTGTTGTATGTGCATGATGGTTTCCCTTTGAACAAGCGTTGACAAGCTGATTTTAGGCGTCAGCGAGTCGAGCCTCCTGCTCACAGGATCTAACACGCTACAAGGGCTCCCCGTTTGAGCAGAAGCTCAATCGAGGTTCGCTGTTGATACATACTGCAATGCCGCGCTGGTGCGGGTGAGAAGGCGAAGGACTGCGGTTCTACAACCGGTCGTGTTGGACCAATGGTCCGGACCCTGAGGAAAGACGCGCGAGGAGGCCTCATTCTCTAGCCGGGAATGGATATCCCCGCTGTGTTATCCAAGGTACGCTCCGCGCGGGTCCAACCCGCTTCACCTCACCGCTGGCAGTGCAAAGTGATCGTTCTATGTGCACATAATGTCTGCCCCCGTTTCGCGTCGAAGGTTTGCCGACAGCCTCGAATCGTAGTCAGTCTGCCACTGGTTCGAGCTTGAAGTCATCGCCATATTTCAGCACTGCCCACGCCAGTCTCGCGTTCTTTGCGGCAATCGCGATGGCGGCCGACCAGGAGCCCCGGCGCTCGATCAAAGTTCGAACCCATCGGCTGAGGCGATCCTGTTTCTCGCCGAGACTGGCAATAACGGCTCGGGCGCCGTTGACCAGCAGGCCGCGCAGGTAAGCGTCGCCAGCCTTCGTGATGCTGCCCAGCCTCGCCTTGCCGCCACTGCAGTATTGACCGGGCGTGAGTCCGATCCAGGCCGCCACCTGTCGGCCGTTTCTGAAGTCGTGCCCGGCACCGATGCTGGCGAGCAGCGCACTGGCGGTGGTTGGGCCGATGCCGCGCAACTGCATCAGCCTCTTGCCACGCGCATCCTCACGCGCGTTCTCGGCGATCGCACGGTCGTATTCGAGCGGGCGAAACTCGATATGGCTGGCGTGCTCAAGCAGATCGCCGATACTGCGCTTCGCTCAGCCAGGCAATGTGTCCAGATAGTCCGTAATGTACCTGCGCAACTTCTCCGGGCTCTGTGGCAGCACCACGCCGAATTCCGAAAGCAGGCCTCGTAACCGGTTGTAGGTTGCAGTCCGCTCTTCGACGAAGCCTTGTCGTGTCCGATGTAGGCAAAGCGTCGCCTGCTGATGTTCGTCTTTAAGCGGCACAAACCGCAGGCTCGGGTGCGTCACCGCTTCGCAGATTGCAGCAGCATCTGCCGCGTCGTTCTTGCCGCGCTTGCCCGCCATGCGATAAGGCGCGACAAGATTGGGCGCCATAAGCTTGACGTTATGGCCGCGCTGCTGGAACATGGCGGGCCCAATGATGCGCGCCGCAGCACGCTTCCATGCCAATGAGGCACGCAGGCAACTGTGCGATCAATCCGCCAGTTCATCGCGCAGAACACGCGGCTTGATCAGCGTCGCTTTACCGCTCTCGTCCACACCGTGAACGGCAAATACATTCTTGGCAAGATCGATTCCGATAGTGACAATAGGCATGGACTTCCCCTTTCGTTGGTGTCGATGAACGTTCGCAACTTCATCCTGGCACATTGATGCCGACTCGCGGCTTCCGCCGCAGCCTCGGGACGGGGAAGTCCCTTTCATTCTCTCTAGGTGCGTCGCCCAGCGGTCATCCCACCGTAATAGTCATCGTGGCGGGCGGGATGAAATTCGCCTGACGATCCGAGCTGCGGTAGCCGCAAACCGAGGCACATAGGCCGCCGATTGGGGGCCTTTCTGTTCTGGCATCAAGACCTCTCTGTATCTGATGCATCCAAACCAACGAGTCGTCCGTAAAAAGAGATAAATCGCATATGGAGCATGCCGTGATGTGCCCAAACGCCGTCGTTGCAGTGTCTGTAGCCGAGCTGGCCTTAAATTATGCCGTCGTCTGGCTGTGGCGACTACGCACTGACGACGCTGGCATGATGGACTCCGTATGGGACGCCGCCCCAGTCTGCGCGGCGGTATATTCGGCGCTCGACGGACCGGGCGTGCGATTGAAGCGGCTGCTCGCCGTGCGAGGTGGCGTCGTATGGGGGCATGCCGCCTGTCACGCATCTGTGGCGCCGCATTTCCGTCAAGCCCGAGGCCGCACGCAACCGGCAGTTTCGCGATTAGTGGGGGGGCGGGGCCACCGCCGCGCAATTTATTCCGATCCGATTGCGCTGCCGCTCACCGTCGCGAGCGACGCGCCGCACGCTTACGATCTTCACAGTGCTTGCGTTCTCAACCGCGTCGACCTCGCCCATCGACACAACATGCGCCATCGCGGTCTGGTTGGGGCCATGGCTGGCAAAGCTCTAGCCGATTACCGACTCGACCGCCGACGACCGACGCCGGAACGACCTTTGCCGCGCGTGCCTGTCGCGGTGCTCGCAGGCCCACCTACTTTTTCCGAGCTCACGCATTGGCTCGCTTCAACCGTGCTCGCACTTCCACTGCCGTGCGCCGAATTACCTTTGATTCACTCCTGATGATGGCCTAGCTCTCGATAAAGATCTCCGGAATTCCGCTTCCTGAAGCACTTCTCGTCAGAATGCGTGCCGGCTACGGCGTGGACTGCGCACGGCAGTGCACTGACTCCGTGGTCGCCATCGCACGACCAGCGCGATCGCCTTGCCCCACCACAAGCCCACTCCACACAACGACCCGTAAGATGAGTACGACCCTCACCAATTCGCGCAACGCCGAGACCATCGACAATCATTGGATCATCTCCTGCCGCGAGCGCCGATTGCTGTCCGCAGCGCTGTTACGGTTTGGCATTCGTCGGCTACTCCGAGCACGCCTGCGTGACGATGGCAGAGTAAACAGCGAGCGCAGCGCTGGAGCGTTGCAGCGGTTGGTCGCCGAATTGCGTGCAGGCCTTATCGCGATTGAAACGCCATTCGCCAATCCCCGGCAATACGAAGTGTCGGCCGCGCTTCTCGAGGCCCATCTCGGACAGCACAAAAAGTACTCGTGTGCTTACTACAAGCGCGGCGACGAAACGCTGGCCTTGGCCGGGGCAGCCATGCCCGATTGCTACGCGATGCGCGCGGTGCCCCCCGACGCGCAGCGCATTGTCGACTTGGGTTGCGGCTGGGGATTGACTTCCCGCTTCAAACTTCTCGCCGCAACGCTCGCCTTCGCCGTCGCGCTCGGGGCCCTGACGGGTTGTATGAGCAGACCACCCAATCAAAATCTCCGCGCCACGCTACCGCTCAAGACGGTACCCGTGGACCTGCCGCGCTACATGGGCCGCTGGTACGTAATTGCCCATATGCCGTACTTCGCTGAACGGCACTTCGTCGCAAGCCGCGCCGAGTGGACGCTGCGCCCGGACGGCCGCATCGACGACACGTTCATCGGCCGCAAGGGCGGTTTTGACCAGCCCGAGCGGCGGTACCAGTTTCTTGATACCGTGAAGCCCGGCAGCGGCGGCGGCGAGTGGCACGTCCGGCTATTCTGGCCCGTGTATGTCACCCAGCTTACGCTTTATGTTGATCCCGACTATCGCTACACAATTCTCGGCTACCCAGATAAGACGCTCGGATGGATCTTTGCGCGTGAACCGCAGATCAGCGACGACGACTACCGCGCGCTGCTCGCCCGGCTCGATGCAATGGGCTACGACACGTGGCGGTTCATGCGCGTGCCGCAGGTGCCCTCGCAACTCGGGCAGCCCGGCTTTGAGCGACCGGATAACGACGATTGAGCTGGACGCATGCATCTGTTCACCGGGTTCTTTGCATCTGTGAGAACGCAACCCGATACCGGCGAAGAGCAGACGTCTTTCGATGCATTGTGCACCCGTCAGGACGCAGCCCGGCCCGCGCATTGCTGCGGTGGGCACCGGCATTTTCGGGAGGGCAGCGCTGATAGTTCATGAGATACTCAAAGATGCGAACTGCGTCACAGTGGTCACGGACTAGGCCGGCCCCGAGCGCTTGGACGCCACCGTGCTAGCGAGCCACGCCCCCACCAGCCTGCGATTGCTCGCGGACGCCGGCCACGCTGAACGCCGCGGGCTTGGCGCCGTTCGCTGCGAAGTAACATCGCCATGCTGCACACGGATAAACGGCTGCTGCCGCGTCGCCAACACCAGTTCATTCGCATGATTGCGGCAGTGCCGCTTTTCGATCGACGTACGCAGCGTACCATTTCTGCAAGAGCATAAAGCTCAAATCCTGTGGACTTGCGTTCTACCGCTGTGCTTCTTGACACTCGCCACTCGCGATGGCGGTAATGATGGGACCGGTCGACAGAGACCGCAAAGACCCTCGGGGCGCGAACATGTGCGCGGAACTGGGCGCGGACAGGAAGACACCGGTGGCGATGAAGAGGTGCTCAAAGACGCGGTAACGGGCTTGTTGGCTGATCAATGGAAAGCGTCCTTTTTTCTCCTATCATGGTAGCGAAGGCATGATCCCGCTAGCCACCTCAAAGCCTGCCTCAACCTGCATTCCGAGCCACCCTCTGGAGGAATGTATTTTTTTTACAATAGACCGGTTTCGGCAGACGTCGCCAAGCAAAGTGCCAAGAGATGGCCTCGGCTCATTCAGACGTCGACGTCCTTGCGGTGAGTATTCCGATCAGTTCATCATAGGCGCCGCAACGGTCATAGAAATCGACGTGGTGGCGGACTCCGCTACGGTCAAAAAAGTGATGGCAAGGAAAGTGGCTTACGAGCGCGACGAACAACGAGCCATGAGAAGTTGAGACGGAGCATGAATGTCGGGCTTATCGTCAACTCCACTGGGGGCTCTCGCGTACCCGCAGTCGCAGCGCCTCGATCGCCGGACCCTGCCAATAAAGGCCGCGATGTACTGCAAGGCTACCCGTGCCATAAGAACCAGTGCTCGACATAGCCGCCAAAAAGCACTTGTGCATGTAGTCGGCGCGAGTTAAAATTTGAACTCGCGATGAGTTTGACATTAACCTGCAAAAGTGAGATTGCCTCGTGTCGAAGCGCGATTTGAGGATTCGGCAGTATAGAAGCGGAGAAGCTGCGAAGGCTGCGCGTATGCCGGCCGCAACCCTGCGTATCTGGGAGCAAAGATATGGAGCTATATCGCCTCCCACGAGCGATTCCGGCCAGCGGCTTTACTCCGAGGAAGATCTGCATCGGCTGCGGCTTCTCAAGTCGCTGGTCGACAAAGGACATGCCATCGGATCAATAGCGAAGATGAGCACATCAACGCTTGAAGCGCTCCTTATGAGCGTCCCCAGACGCGAAACGCCCCAAGTTGACGAAGCTCAGGCTGGCCAAGTCGCAATCGTAATGGCCGGATTTCCGCTGCAGGTGTCGAGTCGATCGGTCGTTGCGCAGTTTGACAGCCTCGATGCCCTGCTGAGCGACAGTATTGACGGCCGCGCGACCGGCTTGATTGTTCAAGTAGCGGCGCTTTACGACGAGACTGTGAAGAGGATCGTGGCAGCAGCGGAGCGTCTCGGTGCAGCCGAGACAGCAGTGGTGTTTCCGTTTGGGACGAAGCGCGCAATCGAGCTGGCAGCTCTCGAAGGTTTGACACTTAAAAAAGCTTCGGATGGGGCTATGCGTGCGGATGAAATTGTGGCCGAACTCGTTTTGATCCTAAACGACCGAAACAGGCGCGACGCCGGCCAGCGCGGCCTATGGCTGCGGTCGCAACGTCGCTTTGACGACGCGGCGCTGGCGCGATTCGGGGCATTGTCGTCCACAATAGCCTGCGAGTGTTCCCGGCACCTTTCCGAACTGGTGCTGCAGCTGTCGGCATTTGAACGATACAGCGATGCCTGTCAGTCGCACTCCCCCGCCGACGCGCTTCTGCATCGCCATCTAGGCGATGCAGCGAACCGGGCGGTCCAGATGTTCGAAGCGGCTCTAGCTGAGGTAATCGATCATGAAGGGTGGGACGTAGACGGCGTGCCGGGGACGAAGCGGCTTGCTTCCAAATCGTAGGTTGACTTGCGGCAATCTTCGCGGTTAAAACATGCGCCAATGCGCATCACTTCGGAGGACAGTTTGCAAGCTTCTGGCCGCCACACGTGCCTCTACCCCTGCGCCACTGTCAGCGGTCGGGATGTATGACAGTCGCAACTGCGGAAGCAGCCTACACTTTGCGCTGGCGAAGCTTTGAGAATCTTCGTAGCCACGCGGCAAAACGGCTCCTGTTACTCACATTGACCAGATGATTAAGACGCTACCGCAGTTTGGACCTTTCCCTGAGCTTGCCGTATATCTGGAGCGGAGAAGGGGGCTAGTGACCCGCCGCTGGCTTCGCGCTGTTCGGTCAGACCCGGAGTTAGTGCAGGCCGGTATGTTGCCCACTGGACAACTGGTCGATCACCTTCCCTCCCTTTACGAGGAGATCTGTTCGGCGTTACGGATGGAAAACATTACGCTCGCCCGCTTGCAAAGCAATGCTAGAGCACATGGTCGTGATCGATGGACGCGTGGCTATCAGCTTGACGAGCTATACCGAGAGCTCAACCAGCTGGAGCGCGTTATGCACCGGGCCGCACGCGAGTTCTTCGCTGCAACGTCAATAGCTCGTGCTGCGCAAGCTGCGGCTCATCAGGTTCTTGAGGACTTATTCAGCGCCACCATACACACCGCTATTAGGCAGCTCGTTGCCGAACAGGATGACCGCATCGCCGCGACGATTGCCCAGCGCGACGAGGCTCTCGACGCCCAGCGAAAGAGCGAGGTACGGCTCAGAATTGCCGCATCGGCAGCTGGACTAGGTATTTTCGAGTGGGATGTTCCGACGCGATCTGGGGTCTGGGAAAATACGCGCATGTATCAAATCACAGGTCAACCCGAGTCATTGGGACCTCTTTCATGCAGGGCGTTTGTGCGCGAGCTTGTCCATTCGGATGATGCCGAAGCGGTAATTTCGCATTACATGGCGAGCATGCAAAATGGTGACGACTTCCACTCCATCTTCCGAATCCTGCGTGTCGACGACCGAGCGGCGCGCGTGGTGGAGATGCACGGCCGCTTCGAAACGACTGCGGACGGTCTGGTCCAGTCTTTCATTGGGACCTTAGGTGACATTACGCAACGCACGCTCGCAGAGGAAGCGCTTCGGGAGACGGATCGCCGCAAAGACGCATTTTTGGCAACACTAGCTCACGAATTGAGAAACCCGCTTGCGCCGATCCGCAATGCGGCGCAAATTCTAAGGCAGGTTAGCGCAGACATGCCGCCTAAGGCCGAGTGGGCATGTATGACTGTTGAGCGGCAGTGCTCACATTTGACTCGTCTGATTGACGATCTAATGGATGTTTCACGTATCAGCAGCGGAAAAATCCGATTGCAACGTGAAGTGTTTGATATTCGGGAGGCGATCCGGAGCGCTGTGGAAATTAATCAGCCCATCGCGGATGAGCACCACAGTCCTATCAACGTCACGATGCCCGCGCGGCCTGTCTTTGTAGACGGTGACCGGACAAGATTGACCCAAGTGTTTTCAAATCTGCTTGACAACGCAATCAAATTCTCGGGCGATGGAACTGAAATCACCGTACGCTCGGCAGTTCGTGGCGATCGGGTTGAGCTTGTTGTGAGCGACATGGGCATGGGCATCCCCGCGTCGCAGCTCGTCCACATGTTCGAGGCGTATGTTCAGCTTGCCGCGCCAGATGGTCGGTGGCGTCCCGGACTGGGTATCGGGCTTTCTGTGGTCCAAAACCTCGTAGCTATGCACGGTGGCCGCGTGACTGCAGCCAGCGACGGGTTAGGAAAGGGATCGCAATTCACTGTAACGCTGCCAACGACAACATTAGCCACCGTAATTACAGACTCGAAGCATTCGCGTAGAAAACCGATGAGACAGCTACGCGTACTCATTGTCGATGATAACCGTGATGCCGCTGAATCACTGGCGCTCATCCTCCACGGGCATGAAGCTAGATGCGCCTTTGATGGGGAAACGGCGATTGTCGTCGCGGAAGCGTTTCGTCCCGACGCCGTGGTGCTCGACATCGGCTTACCTGGGATCAGCGGGCATGTACTGGCGCAGCGGCTAAGGGCGCTTCCGCAAACCGCATGCGCCGTACTTGTTGCGCTCAGCGGATTCGGTGGGCCGGAAGACATTGCGCGTTCACGGCAAGCCGGATGTGATCAGCACTTCGTCAAGCCAGTCGATCCGCAAGCGTTAATTGAATATCTCCGCGACATGGCAGATAAGCCGACGCATTAAACATCGACAATCGCCGCTCACCGCTCACCGCTCACCGCTCACCGCTCACCGCTCACCGCTCACCGCTCACCGCTCACCGCTCACCGCTCACCGCTCGCGGCAGAGCATATCGATCGGGTGTTCATCGGGTGTTCTCTAGCAGGCTGTTGAAACGCGCCCCGTCATGACGACCGAAGCTACGTTCAGGAGACTTGCGCGTGCAATTTCCCGCTGAACTACCGGTTTGCCGCGCGATGCGCGCGGGGCATGGGCACGCATGCAGCCCTGCTGGCGCGCAGTCTTCACGCCGTGACGGCTCATCGCGCCGCTGCTTGCGGCACCACCCCTGGCATTCGGGCCATGCGGGTCAGATTGCTCGCAACCATCGTCAGCTTGAAGCGCTGGTCGACGCGCTTGATACCGCGATAGACCATCTGCCAGATCCGACCGACCGTTTTACCCCAGCCGAAATGCTCTTCGATTCGTTTGCGGACGATCTGGCTAATCCGGTAGCCCCGTATGCCGCGAAGTGCGACCGTCGATTGCGCTGCCGCCCCAACGCTCATCTTTGCGCGCGACATGCGGTGTCACGTTGCGAGCGCGGCAATCGTTCACGCAGTCGCGGGTGTCATACGCCTTGTCGGCACCAACTGTCTTCGCATGAGCGCCTGGCATGCAATCGAGCAATTGCAATGCGCTGGCCTGCTCGGCGAAACCATCTGCGTGACTGACCACGGCGCCGACCACCAGCCCCGAGCGATTCTCCATCAGGATGTGACCGTGGTAGCACAGGATGGCCGGGCTCCTGTGGCTCTTCTTGAACAATCGCGCCTCCGGATCAGTAGTCGACTCGTGCGTGGCATTGCTACGTCGCTCGCCTTTCCGGTCAGTGTCGGCGTTGCGGCCACCGCCGGCTGGCGGACCATCGTCCGGGCCGTCCTTGCGGCGGAAGCTCTTGTGACTGGCCCACGCATGAATTAGCGTGCAGTCCACCGAGAAATGCTCTCTCGACAACAAGCCCCGCTTGTCTGCCAGACCCATGACTTCGGTGAAGAACGCTTCCACGACTGCATGCTCCAGAAGCCGGTCGCGGTTCATCGAGAACACCGAGTGGTCCCACACCGCGTCCTCAATCGCCAGCCCGACAAACCAGCGGAACAGCAGGTTTTAGCGCAACTGCTCCATCAGCATGCGCTCGCTGCGCACCGAGTAGACACCTGCAACAGCAGCGCCCGCATCAGCTTCTCAGACGCAATCACGGCACGGACCGTGTCCGCGTAGATGACGCTGAACAGCCCGTTGAGCCGTTTCAACGCGTCATTCACCAGCAACCGGATCGGTCGCAGGGTGATCTGCCGGGACGAAGTCCTAGAGCTTGACCGTCGTGAACAGGGGCTCCTGCATCTCATCCATTCCGCGCATCGCATCCGCTGCCAAAGATCATGAACACGATATCCATAACGCCCGTCCCTCAAACCCCGTGCACACGGGACCCAAATTCAACAGCCTGCCAGGCAGTCGGCTTCTGCGTGAGCCGTGGCGCGGATGAATAGCATTCGATTCTTCGCGCGCTGCGTGCGAGCGGCAAATAACGTACCGGCGGCCCTTTGTATCCGCAGGTGCCGAACGTTCGTCGATGATCAGTGCCAAGTACGACGCCGTGCCGACTTCGCGCACCAGCGGCAAAGCGGTAACTTGGTTTATCCTGATTGGACGCCGCCTCGCAAGTCAGCAGATCCTGAGGTGTGTTACCGATGCCCTACTGCAGCTGCACCCGACTCAAATAGATACGGCCTTCGATGTCGAGGAACTGCCGTGCCGGACGTGGCCGTGATTCCCCAGCGCAGTCAAAGGTGGTACGCCGGCAAAGTGACTAGCATCGCGTGCATCCTGAAGTGAGCCAGCCGGTCGAGAGCAACTGCATCCGGGCTCCGCCATCGCGTAAGCGATTTGACTGCCGCGCCGAACGAGAAGCGTCTCGTGTGCGCAAAGTGCCACGCGATTTCGGATCGATCCAACCGCAATCAACGGATAGAACACTATGATTACGGGTGAAATCAGGAGACCCAACTTGGAATCAGTCAATCTTCCCGTTATTGCGAGCGTCGCCGATGCGTCGTCGGCGAGTGTCAGCGATCAGGAGGCTCCAATTCGCAGAGCCGCGCCGGGCACCTCTCCCGCGGGTTCCCCTGTGCCGGCATTATTGGCAAACCTCCCAAAACGCAGCTTACCCACCACTTCGTCGCAGAGCGCCGAAACGCTAGCATCATGGCAGCGGATGCAGAACCCGGCAGCGCACCATGCGTTTGAGAAATTACCCAATGAACTCGTCCAAGACATCGGCGGTCGCCTGCAGGGAGCTGATTTGCGAAATTTCTCTCAGGTAAATTCGAATACGCGGCACGCATTGTCGGATGAGGTGTGGAGTCTCAACCTCAGCACCAGTGCTCGGCGAGTCGCCAGCTCGCAAGATGTGTCGAATGTAATGTCAAATATCAGTAAGTTGGAAAGACCGGTGCTGCGAATTGAGCCGCTGAGCAATCTGGGCGGCTTGTGGGATCTTCACCCCGCAGCTAGGAATGCCGCATTTAACAGCGTGATGAAAGTCGCCGCCAGTTGCGACTCTTCCCGAAAACAGCTGATGACCCCACTTGCCCTTAGCTTCGCGGAACTTAACACTCCTGCTGAACGGTCGCAGGCTTTAGACCAATTAATCGAGCAGGTTAGGCAATTGCCCCTCGATCAACAAGCAGACATGATGGGAACGATCCGCGTGGGAATCTCTACCATTGCTCCCACTGAGCGAATACTACTAAAAGGTCGAATCATGCAGGAAGAGATCAGAATTCATCGAGCTTCTCTGGGCAACCGCGGCCACGAGTGATAAGAATTGAAAGAGCACCACGGGTGTCGCCGTTCACTAATTGCAAAGCGACAATGCAGCGGGTGAGCCAGGACCCGGCGCTCCAGATGCGGGCGCTACGTTCACCTTCTGTCGCGAGTCGTCGAAACGCTCCCACAAGGCGTACCGGTCAGCGCCAGCAAACGCTGATCGTGCGTCGCCTGCTGCCTAGTTGTCAGCGAGGCGGTGACCAGCCGGTGTGCGGCCCGCTACTCGGGTGTGGCGACGAGGCACAAAGCCTTCCAAGGGCGGCAACGGGCGGTATCAGGTCATGCTGACGTCGGAATTTGTCGATAGCAGCCTGAGCGAGAATGACGCTCTGTGCGGTCTGCATCGCCACCGGTAGCAACAGTTCGACCGGACGACGATCGTGCCGCCGATGAATTGCGCAAGGCCGATCCTCGCGTGCGTGTTTCGTCGCATCCGGCGTGCAGGTCTTTGACCGCCGACATGAATGAACTTGAGCGGCTACGGCGCCGACTATTGGCTCATCTGGGCATCTGGAGCGCCCGGTCCCCGTATGCAGTCCGGTAGCGCAGCTAGTTCATCGTAAGCGCGCGATTTCGCACACCTAGCTTCCGTTATTGATACGGCTCAGGATCGCGTCCGCAACCCAACTTTGCGGACGCAATCCATGACAGATGTGAACTTTCGCCGTTAAGGAGGCAAGCCGTTTTCGGCATAAAAGCGCCAGGGACATTTCGGCGTTTAGGCGCCAGTAGATTTTCGCCGTAAAGGCGCCACTGGCGTGTGAGTCGGGCGCTCGAACTTCGCCAACCGCTACCCTCCCGGCGCACATTTGCTCCGGAGGGTGGCTTGAGGAGGAAGTTCGAGATGTACCAATATCGACAGGTTCTGGTGCGAATGCGCCAAGGGGGGGCGCAGGCCGAGCAGGCAAAGATGGCGCGAGAGCCGGTCCAGCAGCTTCAGATAGCGCAGACGGGTCGATGTGCCGGGCGCGCAGTCACGATCCAGGTCGGGAAAGAAGCCGTCGATGTGGTCGGTGCCGGACTCCGTCACCGTGACGCCGCGACCTGTTAGGTAGAGGTGGAATCGGGGGAACATCGAGCGGTGCTGGACGATGGAGCGCTCCGCGACCGCACGTCTGTCCGCGCCAGTTGGTTCGGCGCGTTGCCATTCGCCATAAGCCCTCCGGGTCAGTCCGCCAGAGTTCTGCATCCGTAAATGCGTATTTCGGACGAACGCGACTGGCCGTTTCGGGATGGTGACCGGCGATTTCGGCAACGTGACCGGTCGATTCGGAAACGTGACCGGGCGGACCGGAAGGCAGGATTGGCGTTGTGCATGACATCAACCACGCGGGCTATCCTCCCGGGCTTTGGCCGGAAAGACGATGCCGCGCACCGGATGAACATGCGCATGATCAAGGACGTTTTACGACTTAATTTCGTAAGCGCGCGATTTCCCACACCTAGCTTCCGATGCAGAGAAGGCACACGATTGCGTCCGCACCCCAATTTTGCGGACGCAATCCATGACAGACGATGACCTGAGCATTTTACCCCTGCGCGTGACTCGTGTTGGTGCCGGCGGCAAGCGAAGCTTCGACCCAGCGGACAAGCGGCGACTGGTCGAAGCCTGTCTGCGGCCAGGCACCTTGCTATCGGACATCGCCCTTAAGGCTGGCGTGAACGCCAACCAGTTGCATAAGTGGGTTCGGGCGGATGAACAGGGTCGGCCCTCAATCGTGCGTGACATGCCTGTCGCATCGTCAGCGTTTGTTCCAGTGGTCGCGATCGACGAACCTGCAACGGTCATGGCATCTATCCCCGCGTCGCACCACAGTACCAGCGCAGAGCCATCCTGCGTTTCGCCGCGCTCGACACGACTGGCACGGTTGTCGGCCCACCTGCCCGACGGCGTTAAGCTTGAACTCGAATGTTCAACAGACCACGTGGCAATCGTAAATGCGATGGTCGTCGCGTTGGAAGCGAGCTGATGTTCCGCTTCGAGGCTGACCTTAGGGTCTTCCTGCATCGCGAACCGATCGATTTCCGCGCAGGTATTAACAGCCTCGTGACGCTGGTCGAGCAGTCGATGCTGCTGGATCCGTTTGAGCGCGCAGTGTTTGTGTTCCACAACCGCAGACGCAACCGGATCAAGCAGCTGTTCTACGAGCGGGCCGGATTCTGGTTAATGTTGCGACGTCTTGAGCAGGACCACTTCGTGTGGCCACGCCGACAGCAGGCCGTGATTGAATCGACGATCGAGCAGTTGCAATGGCTGCTGGAAGGCATCGACGCCGACGCAGTCCGTCGCCATCCGGCCCGGCGATACCGTTACGCGAGCTGAACGCCAGGCGTGACCCGTCATGACGGCTGGCCGCACCGTTACAAATTCACGTAAACCCACTGGGCGTCGCGTTGCTCTTTCCTGGGAGCATGAACGAGGACGACTTCGCCCGATTGCCGCCGGCCGCCTAGGCCTATATCCGTGAACTCGAGGCACGCAACCAGCAACTGGGCGAACGGATTATTCTGCTAGGGAGGTGTCAGGAATTTCGTGTGCTGAGGTCGGGTTAAAAGATCTCAGCTGATGGCGGCGGTGAATCGCTCACCGAACAGAATGGCGAACTGATTGACTGCTTGCCGCCAGGTGATAGGCGGCATCTTCCAATCCTTTTCGATGTTGCGCAAGGCCGGGTACAGCAACTTGCTGGCGGCTTCGTCGCTCGGGAAGTGACCGCGGTTCTTGACGATCTTACGCAACTGCATGTGCATGCTCTCGATCGCGTTGGTAACCGGCATGATATAGCCGGTGCCTCACGGTCCCGCGCCGTGCAGTTCTGGCGTATGGTGTGACCATCCGGGACAAGGGGCACCGGGGAGCACTTCGGGTGGGCAGGCCGTTCTTATACGATGAGCCGCGAGCTCGTGTTAGTAGTTGGCCGCCCCTGCGACCCGCCCGGTTGCGCTGCGAGCGCGAATCCGTAGTTGTCGTGCTGTCCCACCGGCTCCCAACAGTCATCTGAATGGGAGACGATCATGCGAATCGTAGGGCTGGATGTTTCGCGCTCCGTGGCCGAGATCGCGTATCTCGAGGACGGTGTGCTGCAGGCCGGCGGTCGTGCCGGGCTCAGACGCGACGAACTGGAGCGCTTTGCCGCAAGGTTGCGCAGTACCGATCATGTGGTACTCGAAGCGACGGGCAATACCGCTGCCATCGTCAACGTGCTGCGCCCCCAAGTCGCGCGCGTCGCGATTGCGAATCCACTGCTGGTCCGGCTCATCGGCGAGGCACGCGTCAAGACAGACAAGATTGATGCGGCGGTGCTGGCACAGCTGTACGCGAGCCATTTTCTGCCGGAAGTCTGGATGCCCGACGAGAGCACCCTGGCGCTACGCCGACAGGTCTCGCGCCGATCACAACTCGTGCGGCAACGCACGAGGCTGAAGAACGAAGTGCATGCAGTGCTGGCTGCGCATCTGATTGAGCGGTGCCCCGCTACTGATCTGTTCGGAAGAAAGGGACGCGTGTGGCTCAATGCCCAACCGCTGCCGATGGACGAGCGTCTGGGCGTCGAGCAACGCCTGCGGGAACTGGACCGTCTTGGTCAGGATCTGCACGAGGTGGACCAGGCCTTGGCGCAAGCCAGTATCGGCGACGAGCGGCTGCACAGGCTGCTGACCATCACAGGCGTCAATACCACTGTGGCAATCGGCCCGCTGTCGGCAATCGGCGCCGTTGAACGGTTTCCCAATCCGGAGAAGCTGGTGAGCTACTTCGGGCTGAACCCGTCGGTCTATCAGTCGGGCCCAACGCCCGCCAGGCACGGTCACATCACCAAGCGCGGACGTTCTTATGCACGGGCATTGCTCGTCGAGGCAGCCTGTGGCGCAGCACAGGCGCCCGGCCCTCTGCGCGCTTTCTTCCTGCGCGTACGCGACCGTCGCGGCCAGCAGATCGCCATTGTCGCGACGGCACGCAAACTGGCGGTCATCGTGTGGTACGTGCTCACGCGCAATGAGCCGTTCGCCTGGGATCGTCCAGCCCTGACCGCACACAAGCTGCGCGCCCTGGAGCTGCAATCCGGCATGCCTGCACAACACGGCTCGCGCAAAGGATTGGCTGCAGCTTACAGCCTGAAGAGCGTACGCGACCAGGAACGGGCTGTCGCCGAGCAGGCCGAGCGCACCTATCAACGGCTGTTCTCAAGATGGAAACAGGCGCGACCCAAAGGACCCGAGGCACCTCTGCTATGGCCGAGCACACGGAACTCATAAAAATATCGCCCAGGGGCTTGTCGATTTCATCCGTCGTATAAATGATTTTGCGTACTTCCGGTGGATAGGCGAAGAACGGGATGACTTGTTCCCATTGGCGCTGCCACATCGCGGCGACCGTTGGGAATTTCCTGCCCCATTCGTTTTGCGAGAAGGCTTGCAGCGCCGCCTCAGCCGCTTCGGCGGTAGCGGCCTGATAGATCGGCTTGAGCGCGGTTGCCAGTGGCTTACGGTCCTTCCAGCTAGCCAGATTCAGCGAATTGCGGATCAGGTGCACGATGCACGTCTGGATCTGCGCGGCCGGATAGACCGCCTCGATCGCTTCGGGAAACCCGCGCAAACCGTCGACCACCGCAACCAGGATGTCGTGCAAGCCGCGGTTCTTCAGTTCGTTGAAGACCTTCAGCCAGAACTTGGCGCCTTCGGTTTGCTCGATCCACAAACCGAGCACTTCCTTGCGGCCATCGGCCCGAATGCCCAGCGCGAGGTACACCGCCTTGTTCCTGACCGTCCCCTCGTCGCGGATCTTCAGCCGAAGTGCGTCGAAATACACGATCGGGTACATCGCCTCGAGCGGACGCTGTTGCCACTGTTCGACTTCGGCCAGCACCTCGTCGGTGACGGTCGAAATCAGATCGGGCGACACCTGTCGACCATATAGCTCCAGCAAGTGGCCCTGGATCTCACGCACGCTCATGCCGCGCGCGTACATGCTGATGACGTGGTCGTCGAAACCGGGCAGCCGGCGCTGGTATTTGCCCACCAACTGCGGCTCGAACGTCGCCTGCCGGTCACGTGAGATATCCAGATTCAGTTCGCCGCTGGGCGTGATGACCGTCTTGCGGCTCGTGCCGTTGCGGTGGTTGCCGGCCTTGCCTTGCTCAGCCTCGTTCTCCAGGTGATGCGTGAGCTCGGCTGACAGCATGCGCTCAGCCAGTTGCTTCTTCAGTTGCCCGGCCAGGCCCGATTCGCCGAGAACCGACTCGGCATCCTTGTTCTGAATCTGCGCCAGCAGTTGATCGATCAGCTCGTCGGGGAACAGCTTCGGCGCCTTCGGGTTCTTGCTCTTCTTGGTCACAGTTGCTTCGGTGATAGGACATAATTTCCGTTATCGTCTCATGACCTCGGCACACTAAAAATCTGACAGGCTCGGGTCATGCAAGCTCAATGGGATCAACCCCCTCAGCTACCTTGAATATCTCCTGACCCACATCGCTGATCACAAGATCAATCGCATCCGTGAACTGCTGCCATGGAATGTGGCAGACAGACTGCCCGTCATGTCACCTCCACCGACCTCCCTCTGATCATTACCCTTCGGTCCAGTATCACTATCATCCCTCGCGCGCGCGAGTTCCATCGAACGGCCCTCGCGAGCCGCTGATATGACTTTCCATGTCAATGGCGATACCTGCGTTTTTGGCTTTTCCATAGGCAAAGGAATTTCCTGAGGGCGACGTAGCAGTAAGGCCGACGGTGAATCACGCTGATATCCGCGGGTTGGGTACCGCATTACGGAGGTCCGTCATATGAGCCTGCCACTTTCTTACGCCGCCAGTCGGCCTGCTGTCTGCCGTCGCGAAGCGGCGCCGTGGGTTGCTCTTGTACCGGGCTACGCCGCCTTCAGGAAACTCTCAAGAATGTTGTGACGGTGTTTTGCCTCGTGAGTGTTATGCCTGCTGTGCAGCGCGCCGCGGCAATGCCAGTGACATCGCCATCCGGCCGATATCCCAGATAAGCCCGCGAGTTCCCGGGCAACAGCTACCACCGCAACATTGACGTTCTTGCCTCGCGTCGCAAGTTTGCGATACTTCTTGCATAGCCGTAGCTGTGCGTCCCACGCACGATCGACGATCGCCTTTGGAATGCCTTCGTGTCGAGGCTGCAGTGTTTTACCTACGCGGGCCGGATGTCGGTAGCTCCACGCTGCTTCGACCAGCAGCTTTCTTGCATAGCTGTTGCCCGCCTTGGTGACGCCCCCTTGGCGTCGCGTTCCTCCGGACGAATGTTCTGAAGGTGTGATGCCCAGCCACGCCATCAACTGGCGTGGATGCTCGAAGCGTGAGAGATCGCCGAGCTCGGAGATCATGCCGACTGCCGTAATGAACTGGATGCCGCGCATCGCCTGTAACGCCAGCACTGCCGGATAGAAACCCCACTCGACGACGGCTTCGCGCAGCGCCACTTCCAGTCGCTCACACTGTGCTAGCCGATCCTCGATTGTGCGTCGATGTTCTTCAAACGCAAGTTGCCTCCATGCTGTCTCGAAGGAATATTTGCTTAGCCAGCGTCGATGTGCGGCGCCCCAGTCCGCGCGTCCGACATAGTGCACAACCGTGGCTTAGCAGGAAGGACTTCAGTCGTTGTCGCGCGTGCCGTAAATCGTCCCTCGCCGATGCCCAGGCTCGCGCCAAATCCCTGAACGCCTCGTCCTCGACGCTTGGTACATATACCGCTGAGAGGTCGCCGGCACGCAGCGAACGCGCCAGCTTTATCGCGTCGCGTCGGTCAGTCTTGACCCGTTCTCCAGGCTTCCGTGGAATCAATGATGGCGCACATACCATGCAGTCGAAGCCTTGCTTGACCAGACGCCGGTACAGCCCGTAACCGCAGGGCCCAGCCTCGTAGACGACTCGGATATGCCGCCCTTTGGATCGCAGTCGCTTGCACAGGCGATCAATTTCCGTCGGCGTCGTCCCGATCTTACCCATTAGCTCAACTTCACCCGAATCAATCGCATAGGCAACTGTGATCGATTCCTTATGCACATCAAGCCCGACGTACACCGTGCTATCGTTGTCCATGCTGGCCTCCGTGGGGAAGTTGCCGGGGTGCGGCCTTTGCCCACCCATGCGGCTCTGGCAGCGATGCTAACCCGCGTTGATGCCCCACGCCAGGCCAGCCCCTCTACCCACGGAAAGTCATACTGACTTACGTCGACCGGGAAGCCAGCTGGCGTGATGATCGCTGTCGTACCCGATTGCTCAAGCAGGCGCGCCTCAAATATCCGCAGGCCGCCATTGAAGATCTCGACACGCGCGCTGGCCGTGGCGTCGATCCGCCCTCGCTCACGAGCCTCGCACTCGGTGACTGAGTGCAAGCGGGGCTACAGCCTGCTCATAAGCGCAACCGGGGCGGGAAATCGTGGCTCACTTGCGCCCTGGCCCAATATGCTTGGCGGCGCGGGCATTCAGCCCTGTATCTGCGCGTGCCGCGACTTGGCGAGGAGTTTCGCGTTCTGCACGGCAACGGCGGCTTCAAAAAATGGCTGCTGTGACCTGCCCGTTTTTCTAAGACCACTGCGTTTTAGCAATAACGGCTTGGGTTGAATTGCTTTCTAAGCGCTGGCGGTACGCCATCGGCGTGTCGTAGTTCAGGCTCGAATGCGGTCGAACCCTCGTCGTAATGCCGTCGCCAGTCGTCAATCACGATCTTGGCTTCAGTCCGATTGCGGAACCATTCCATGGCAAGACATTCGTCACGGAATTTACCGTTGAAGCTTTCGTTCGTGCCGTTCTGCCAGGGCTTGCCGGGATCGATCAACGCCGATTCGATCTTCCCCGATACCACCCACTTGAGCAACGCTGCGCTGACAAACTCGGGTCCATTGTCGCTTCGCATATAGCGTGGCGCGCCGTCAACGCTGATCAGCTTGCTCAACACCCTCAATGACTCTGGCCGATCGGATCGAGCCAGACACATCTATGGCCAAACATTCACGCGTGTACTCGTCGACGACCGTCAGACACTTCAGTTGCTGGCCGTTGGCACACGCGTCAAAGACGAAATCGTAACTCCATACGGCGTTGCGAGCGCTCGGAGCAAGCGGCCGAGGACGCGAACCGGCAAGGCGGCGTCTGCGTCATTTGCGAGGCACTTGAAGACCGGCTTGCGCCCACAATCGACTGCACCGCTCCTTGCCGATGACGATCCCTTCGCGACCCAACATGATGCGGATGCGCCGCGAGCCGAAGCGGGGATAGTCACCCGAGAGGCGTCGCATCATCTCCACGATCGGGCCGTTCTTGCTCGGCATGATGCTGACGTAACCGAGATTGGCGCGACTGACGTGAATCAGCGCACACGCGCGTCGTTGGCTCAGCCCGCGCGAAATGGCATAGCGGGCTTGCTCGCGACGTGCCTGTGCGCTTACCATTTTTTTGCGGAAATCTCCTTCATGACCTCGATTTCCAGGTCGCGCTCCGCCACCAGCTTCTTCAGTCGGTTGTTCTCGAGCTCTAACGCCTTCAAATCTTGACGTCGTCACTGACCATTTCGCCAAATCGCTTGCGCCACGCGTAAATCGACGCGTCGCTGACACCGTGTCGCTTTGCCACCTCGGCAATCGGCGCACTGTCCGTTTCCCGCAAGATCCGAACAATCTGCTCATCGCTGTATCGACTTTTCTTCATGACGCGCTGCGCATAGATGCGCCGTTATCCTAGATCTCTATCGCCGACGCAATGCTCGACCGCCTCATGCAGCGTCATCATCCGATCACGCTTACCAGTGAATTCCTCAGAAAGGCATCCCTCAAAACCCAACGTCAGGGAGTCCGAACTCGACCAGAACTGACAAGGAAATCTACAATCAACACCGCGCAATCCCAAACCCCGCCGATCCGGTCACGTTCCCGAAATCGGCGGTCACGTTCGCCGAAATACGCACCTAAATGTATATACTGAAAGTGTGACACCCCAAACATACTCGAAGCTGACGCTTCGCCAAAACCCGGCTCCCAGGGAAAAGGGGTTGCATCGGCGACAGGTGCAGGGAAGGGCGAGGCAAATAATTGGCGGCACGGCAAGAATCGATCTGTGGCCTATCGGACAGTTCGCCATCCAATGTCAAGGCGCGACGAGCGCGCGAGGGGTCCTTGATGATCCAGCTATCGCAACAATGCAGGAAGCTGCTTTGCCGCATGATGTGGCAGACGCCTGACGGGACCGTCGATTGCGTTTGCGCTGTGTGCCACGCGCGAGAGAAACAGCGGGCGGTTCGTCCATCCAACGACATGCGCGCCGTTCCATAGTGTTTCAAAGACTTGCAGGTCTTCGTCCTCGCTGACGCCCGAAGTTACGAGATCGTCAAACGACTTCGGGTTGAACAGTTCAAGCTCGTCGTGATGGGTGCCTGATACAAGCGAAATGGCAAGCCCCGCTCAAAGGAAGTCAGAGGCGCTTCTTGGCGTTTAGTCACGCGTGCAACTTGTCGTGTTTTCGATTTGAGCTTGAATGACGGCTGGAAGAAGTTGATCTGCAGCCGAGAAACCTCGTAGAGGAAAGCGAGGGTTCCCGAAGCATCAAGTGCATGCAACTGGCCATACCGCACGAGGCGGCGCACGACTGAGCCATTCCTCTGCTCAACCCAAGTCTGATCGTTCTTCCTGTAGGGTCGTGAGCGGGTTAAACACTTCAGGCCCAGCGCGAAAACCGACTCCGCCGAGACCCGCTCGATCATCACGCACTCAAAATCGGCGCAATGAACCCGCGGCGGTCACTGCGGAGTCGACTGGCTGAGAATCTCATGGCTTGGATGCTCGCACTGAACAGCTTTATCCTCGACGCATCGTCAGATGCCGCACGACTTTCAGGAGCAAACTTTCGTTGCGGATTCATCCTCTATAGCCGTAGACAATCATTTCGACAGCTTTGCCGAGATATTGAGTTTTAGGTTTGGAATCCATTACCCAAATCCTTCATCGACCTATCCGTGCGCTACGATACCACCGGTCTTAGGCGACATAGTTTTTCAGGACTGCATCGAATGCCTTCACGAACCTGTCATGTCCTTCTCTGCCTGCTGCAGCCCTCGGTGACTCGCCATTCGGACCACTTTCTGTGAGTATTCGTACCGCTTGTTGACCCTGAATCCCCAGTCGGGACAGCACTTTATTGATGGCGTTGATAACCGACTCATGGCCATTTACTGCGGCTACGTACACCGGTGACATGCCCTGTACTTTTTCCTCGAGGAGTTGCACCGCCTGATCGCGTGGAATCCCCAAAGTTGTCATCGCCTCACCGTAGGCTTCGAAAACGCCCGCGTGTCCCTTGAACGCTGCCACGTATGGCGCTGTTACGCCATCTGCATCTTTACCTGCGAACAACTCAATGGCTTGCGTTGGGCAAATGCCTAGGGGTTTCAATGCCTTGGCATACGCCATGATCATATTGTCATTTCCATTTAGCGCGGCCGAAAACAGCCCGGGAACACCGTTGGGGCGTTTGGCCGCGAACAACCGTATCGTTGTGGCGGGTGAAAACTGCAGCTGACGGGCCACTTCACCAACAGCGATCGCGAATCTAGCATGCGCTTCGCGTCCCTCTTGATTCGCGAGATATAGTGCCGGACAGCCGTCGGCCCTTTTTGCCTCGATCAGCCACGCTACCCGATCACCTTTCAGCCCAAGCCTTTCTAGCACGACTCCCATAGCCTTAAGCAAATCAACATGCGCGGTTTTCATTGTGGGAAAAATGGCCGGACTACCACCCGGTCCGCGCCCGTCGAGCACGAGCATGATCTGCTGTTCGTCGAATCGATAACCGCTAATCTCCTCACCCAAGGCGACAAGCACTGACGGTAAGACATGCCGCATGGCGAGGTACATTGCACCCGGAAGGCTATCCGCGCCAGTGGACCAGTATTTCAATTTGCTTGGGACTGCTAGGGGGATGTCGTCCAGCAGAGAAATCGATGCAGTCGTAGTATCGATATTCTGACGTGGATCGAAGTATCTTTGCCATTGATCAAAGCAATTCTGCAACGAAAGGGTTTTCAGTGATTTGGTATCCTCGGTTGCAGACAGAACGATTTTCGTATGCTGTCCTGTATTCATGGGGTCGTAAAAACTGATAGCAAGCCGGGCCTCTTTATCGTCTGCTGGCTTGTGCACAATTTTCACTGCCAATGCATGAAAGGGGGTCATAATGAGTCCCCGTGCCTCGCCCGTACCGCTATGTAGCATGGCTTGGGCAGTATCCGCAAGCCATGGACCAAATCCCATGTTATCAACGATTTGCCGCCTGCTCTCGTCTACAGTAATTTTATCAATCAGGTTATCTAACTTATCTAGTTTACCTTCGAAGAACGTCTGGATACCTTCGCGAGTCTGCAAGTGGGTGTCGAGGAAACCGTTTCGTTCGGTGAGGTACGCGTACGCCAAGTGGCGGCAAACCACCGTTTGGCCCGTCGATAGCGGAACTTCTCCATTCAAATTATCGTGTGTGCGTGGCTTGCCTGCCAAGGGACCCTTTTTGACAGTCTCGCCTATGTATAGCTCTTTCCTTTGTGGCAGAACAGGGTGGATTTGCGAAGGCCCTCTTGATCGCGGCGGCAAATTGGCGAGCTCAGAGCTGATCGCGCTACTCCGCTGCTCTTGTCGGAACGAAAGCGCCTGACTGACGTTGCTCGGCGACGGCTCGACGGCGTCGTGCGCGTAGTGTGGCGTTGTCGAATCGACTTTGGACGAAAAGCGAACCATAACTGAGCTTCCCTAAGTTGATTTGCAAAGCTACCGTACTGGGCGCTTGCGCGCGTTACTTGTTGCGAAGAAAAAGACGTCGCCACGAATTTCCGTGACGCACATTCTCAGCGGAGCGATTCACCGGACGCGGATGGCGGCGCTGGCGAGTTCCAATAAAATCTCGCCCCATGGAATGTCGCTGAAATTTAGGCGCGCTTCGGCTTATTATGCATCGTGGTCAGTTCCGCGCTGCGGACGAGAAAGTAGGTCACTTCAAATGGGGCATTGGTCGGACTTGCCCGTCGAAGTTTTGCTGCGAGTGTAGACTATGTTCGCCTTGATTACGTCGGCTGCTTTGTTGATCCGTCTGGCACCATGAACTCTGAAGTACTTTAATGTACCACCTAATTATTTTTAAATTATTCGATTGACTATCGCGACCGAAGCGTTAGCGCATTGATGCGGTTGGTCCCCCCGCGGTTCGTCATCGCTCTTGCCGGGGTGGCTCCAAAGTCGTTGATCTGCTCGGCTATTCAATACTGTGCGCTTGCGCAGGTCGCAACTTTTTCTTGACAAAATTATTCCAAAAACTGTGCTCATATTCGGATTCCTTTAGCTAATGCGGCATTGCTTCCGGTGGCGAGGTTGTCATGGGTACCTGTAAATTGATACACAGTCGGCACTGAAGAATTGATACGCCTGGACGAAGAGATAATGGCCGCTTTGAACGGCAATGATCTCGTACGAGAGATACATGCAAATTAGAATATTGCACAAGCAGAGTAAGAGCCTGCGAGCCATTGCTTGTGAGGTTGGCCGCTCAGTCGGCACGGGACGGAAGCATCTGTCGTCGTAGGATGCGCCGACGTTTCCGCCCGCAGCGACTCCGCGCAAGTCGATACTGAAATCGTTCGACGGCTATGTACGCGCGAGGATCGCAGCGGCATCACCGGCCTGGATACCATCGACAGTTCCGTGGCGCGCGATTCGGGTGGATCATCCGATACGAGGTTCCACTCAAGAAAGCAATCTTCCCGTACGTTGAGCCTTCAACTACTTAACCAAACTGTGTCATGGCGGACTTGAGCTTCGTAGACATCTGCGCGATCTGATCTTCCAGACTATCCAATTCTGCCTCGGTTAATTGCGGGAGCGCGTGCTGACCAACCGGCGCTTGTCCACTGATTCTTTCTGGATGGAGGAGGGGACGTCGACCGTTTTTTGCCTGCGTCACATCGTGTTCAAGCGCATTTATGCATAGAATCGCTTTGGTTGTCTCCTTGTCGACCACCAATTGTCGTGCGAACAGAACGCGAGATTCGATGTCGAGCGGTCTGAACAGCGTATCGACTAACCGCTTCTGCAATTGGGAGTGACACGCAGAAAGGGCAGTGTCGGGAATGCTGCGAAAATACATCGCTTTTTGGTCGCGGTAGGGAACCAGCCGTTCCGCATGCCCCGTGATGCGCCGGATTATTCTCTGGCGTTCGGCCGGCGTGCCATTTTCTAGCACGGATTTGTTCAACTGCAACCAGTCGCGAACGATCGCACTACGCGTGCCCGGGGCGATGCCGGGCAAGCCTGCATTCAGCATTTTGTCGAAAATTACACTGATTCTCTTGACTTCATTGTCGTCCGCTCTGTTTCCATCGCCGTAACCTAACGCGTATAACCTTAGCATTGACGCTACTTTATTTGCGAAGAAATCGGCGGATGCAACGCTATCTATCTTGCTTGCCGCCTCGACTGACGCAATAGGTTTAGATCCTTGGGTGAGCCGGGCTCGCAACTTCACGATGTCGTTGCGATCATTTGGATCAGTGCGTACTTCGCTTGACACCGCGCGCATGATCGCAAGCGCCTCGATTAGCGGATCAGTCGCGTGAGAGGCAGACAGATCAAGTTGCGCCTTAAGCGAGGTTGAGGGTCTTGCAATGGGGCTTTCCGCCGAGCTGGATCGGCGCAGCAGGTTCAACTGAGCTTTAACTTCCAGAATCGCCGCCGAGTCTTCAGGATGATTTGGTCGCGCCCGCTGCATCAATAGAGCTAGGGCAGCATACGCATATTTTGGGTTGGACCCGTTCTTGCAAGTTGCCTCCACTATCTCATTGGCAATGTTATCAATGTGATCGACAATTTGACCAACCGTGACTTTGCTGAGACGGTTCTTCGTCACCCAACCTAAGGCATACATTTTTTCCACGAGCTCATGTGGCGCTTCTTGACCGAACGTAACTCGAAGCGTGTCCGCCATAACGGCGAGATAGGTTGTTTGGGGGAATGAAAAACCATTAAGCGTGGTCAGCGTATTTGCAGCGATATCCAGGAGATCTAGCTCCCGCGCAGCGTCGCCAGCGCCAGGAAACGCCACTTTCGCATCGGCGCCCAAAATCACTCCAAAGGGAAGATTGTCCTCATAGCCGTCGAAGCCGGCCTCATGACCCTCCACCTCAGGAAAGCAGACCGTCTGCACGAACGCCGCGTTGATTGCGGCGCGATCGCTTAGGTTTAAAGCGTGCTCAGCGCCGTGGGTCAAAAAATGAACCAATAGTTGACCATCCTCGTTTTGCATCCAAGCGGTCTCCCGCTCTGCCTCAGATAAGAGCGCTTCAATAGAGCGGGTATCCGCATCCGCAGCACCTAACAAGGTGACTGCGCCAGCCATAACCTTACCGCTGCCAAGGCTTTGATACTTCTGATAGCTCTCGCAAAGAATGACTTTGAGAGAACCATCGCTTATATGGTCCTCCAGTGCGTTCAGCACTTTGGCGAGATCAGTCACACCCGCCGCATCACGCGCATTGAGCGTGGCATCCAACACCAAGACTGTTGGAAAGTCTTCCAGCCCCGGAGTATTGCTTTTCCAGCGCTTGATCTTGTCAAGCAATTCCGGCAAGGTGAGTTTGCGGATGTTTTTCGAATTGAGACGAACTTTTAGGTGGTCGACCAGTTTGCCAGCATCCCAATTGTAGACTTTGTCATCGGGACCTTGCTTGTAAGTTAGGCTTACGTTAAGGGGGGCTGTAAAGACATGTCCGCGGTCGCTACTAATCGTCGGAGCCGTGAGATATCCGACCTCAAAATAGTCGGGTCTCTGCTCTGCAGTACTGGATATATTCCCTACGCCTCTAGCCTTTCGAGCTGCGTACATGGCGGTAGATATGGCATCCATACCCGAACTAACGAGGTGCGTTACAGGCGGTTGGATCCTCAAGCGGCTGAGCACAGCACCTGCATGAAGTTCCAGCTTGCTCCGTGCCGCGCTTTTGAAATCGCGATCGTTGTAAGGTTTACATTCAGTCAAAACAATCTGGATCTCGCTCAAGAAAGCTTGATAAGCTGACGTAAGCAGCCCCGAATCGTCGATCAAGGTGGGCATAGCCGAGACTGTCTTCGTCAATGCATGCAACACGTTAGCCACGACCGGATTGTGTCTGAACTGAGGGGTGTCGAGCTGTGGTCGTAACGACTCCTGTAATCCGCCGAGTAACGAAGCTGTACATTTTGCTATTGCAGATAGAGGATGATTCGGGGGAACGGCACCAAGTAGATCTAGGAGAGTATTATTTAAGAACTCTCTGGCGAAAACTTGCTCGTTATCGAGCGTTTCGTCCAACGTTGTATCCTGCCCCGTGGTGGCATGCCGGAGGCGCATTACGGCATATGCCGACGGTGTACCCCCTATAGTATCCATCGCCCATTGAACGATCTCCGTCTGGCTATTGTCGGATAGCTCCACGGCGATCAATCCGCTACCGACTTCTTTCGCAGCTCGGATCGCCCCCATCGCAGCAGGCTTGCTCTGCTTGAACAGGTCTATCAGGCGACTTACAGCAACGAACGAGTTAGCAAAAACAACCGAGTCTTCTGGTCCGATGTACCCCGCATTCTTGTAGAGCTGCATGCATTGCTGCTGAAAGGTCTTGTTCGGACACATTCGGTGATATTCCGCGCTCTCCGGATGCTGCATTGCAAGGCCGGGCTCGTATCCAGCTGGACTCGACACCCGGAAACCGTACTGGTTTACGGTATAACTAGCGCCTTGGACTGTCGACAACTCTGTGCGCCGCTTTTCTGCATGGGATTGTCCGAGGATAGTGCTATTTGCCACTGAGCGATCGTGTCGCCATCGCGCGTTCAGATATTCGTGGATATCTGCCGGTCCGTCGATTGCTGGATTTTCGGTCGGATTTGGCAGCGTTTGCATGCGAGCTGGACGCGCTCCAGCGGGCGTGCCTCTTGCTGTAGAATCGGATACAGCTGTCAGATCCGAGCCATTTTTTTGTCGTCTTTGCAGTTTGGAAAGGGGCCCCTCGTTAAACGATAAATCGACTTCTCGGTTCGGAGGCAGCGCAGCCAGTGCTTCTGGCTGAGAGATATCCGATCCGGTAGCGCGAGGTATTCTCTCTAAGGTCTTACCCATTTCCCGCCTTTGCATTAATCGTCGTGGAAAACACTACGCTGCAGGTGTAGTTCAAGGTGCCGTAACGCGTGATCGTAGCTACCCGCAACTGCAAAACCATAGTAGCCTACACTGATGTCGGCAGCATTTTTAGCAGAGGACTTAAAACATCGTGCAATCGATGGCTCCGTAAGTTCGCAGCACCTCCAAATTGATCTGCTCCAGCTTGTCGCTTCGTCAGACGCCGATCATCGAAGTATCACGCCGTTACAGATCTGTTCGATGTCCTTTATTCATTGCGCGCGATTTACTTCAACTCCGCATACGTAAGAACGACCGACTAAACAGTATCCCACGTGAGTATCTTTCGGCGTTCGCAAACGCGACTTACTGTGCAACGAAGCGCATCATAAGGCGCTGCTGGCGCAAGCTGCATTACAACCTGACAATCACGCTGCTGTCCACGGCGGTGGCGTTGCTCGTCGGCGCAATCGAGGCGTTAGGGCTGATCGGCGAGCAGTTCGGCCTGACAGGGAGCGTCTGGCAATTGGTCGGCATGCCCAACGATAATTTCTGCATGCTCGACTATGCGATCGTCGCGCTGTTTATTGGCGGATGGATCGTCTCTGCGCTGGTCTATAGACTCAAAGGCTACGACCGCGAGCCGATCTGAGCTTAGCGGACGCCATGGGAGAGAGGTGACGCGATGAAGAAGGTCAAGGTCGGCTTGGTTGTGTTTCCGGGCTTCCGGTTGCTGGATATCGCGGGGCCGAAAGACGCATTCGCCGAGGTGAAGGTGCTGAGCCTCGGCGAATGCGAGTACGAGATGCTGACGGTAGGCACGACCCGTGGCACGGTCCAGTCGTCGAGCGGGTTGACGACGGTGCCGGACCGGACGATTTTTGACCAGTGCCCTGAGTTCGACACCGTAATCGTGCCGGGCGGTCTCCGCATTTTCGATGCGTTCGACGACCCTGCGCTCAGCGGATGGCTGAAGGACCAATACAAACAGTGCCGGCGAGGGCCGGCTATTTGTAATGGGCTCTTCGCGCTCGGCTCGGCGGGCCTGCTGGACAACAAGGTCGTCACGACCCATTGGATGGACGTGCCGCGCCTCGCCGCGAGTTTTCCGCGTGCGAAGATCGAGCCGGATACGGCTACGACACGGTGGACGGATTTCGGCGTGCCTTTCAGCGGCGTCGCAACATCAATCCGGCTGACTATCGTGACCGGTTTCGTCCGGGTGTCGCGGTGGGCGTATCAGTGGATCAAGCGATCAGGCGGAAGCAACCAACTCTCACGCATGATTCGACCAGTGCCAATTCAATGACGCAATGGACTAGGAGGTAGAGGCGTTTCGAACAATGTTCGAAGTGCGCGAGCTCTTGATGCACTGGAAGTTATGGAAACGCAACATTCAATCGGTCAGCTTGCACCGCTTGACCACTTACTTTGGGTACGCTTGATCGGCTTCGGGCTTTCATTGTGCTCGCCGATATAGCGTATCAGCTTTCGGTCCGTAACCTTATCGAAGCGAAAATGCGGCGGGCGATCACTTCCAACGATGCGAACTGGCAAGCTGGTGGCCGCGGAGGAGGTGGACAACTGCGAGCAGTGGCAGAGCGCAATCAAGTGGGACTGTGACGTAGTGCAGAGCCTTTACTTTGGCCGGCCCTAGATATGAAAGCGCTTCGCTTGGTGTAAGACTTCGGCAGTTGATGGATTTGGTGGATTTGCGTACAGACGATACCTGCGATCATCGCATCCTCCAAGCTCTCCGGGGTATGCCTGTCTTTGTCGCACAACTGATGCGACCTGCGAACTGTTGGGCCAATGCCGATCCCAAGCGGACTGCGATTGCGTCATTGGATCTTGCAACTGCTGCAAGCAAGACGACCCGGCTATTCCAGTCGTGCAGCCTGCTGCGACAACATGGCGACTCCTCGACAGTAAGTTGGGAGTCGCTGATTGCGTTCGCTACGCGACGCACGTCGCGGATGTCGAGGCTGGCCATGTTCAGAACATCCACAGAGGACGGCCCTAGGGTCTTCTCGGCAATTGATGGATAGCGTCAAGCAGCTCGGCCGGTCGTGTTGCCTCACGGAATGATGTTACTCCCGGGTAATTGTCGCTGCGTGATTGTTTCGCGCTGAAGGCTGGCGCTGCCTAGCGGAGCCAGCCTTCACCGCATCCGCATGACCAAGCATCCTCGTGACCAGTCCTCTCGCACGGTTTCAGCGCCATGCCTTCACACGGCGCTGCAGGCTGCGCAGCTGGGCACTGGAATAGATCGCCGGAGCCATCGCGACGAGGCGTTCATGCAGCTTCTTCGCTGTTATCCCTGGCTCGCGCTCAAGCCATTGCTGTATGGTCGGCCACGTATGATCGAACGGATCTTCACGGCTGCGCCAGGTGTGTGCGATGCGCGCCTTTCGGCGATGCGTCGCTCGAACCTCTCCTTCGTACCATGCTGTTCCAAGACTCGCCAGGTGTGAATGGCGGTCGGAATCCGACATTGGATGGCGGCGTCGGACAGCCGTGCGACGCGATTGCTGTTCAGCCCGGCGACTCTGGGACGTTTCATGAGGCTCAGATTCGGGTGCGTCGGAGGGCGCCCGTAGGGCGAGCGCAGACGCACCGGGGATGTGCGGTTCGGCAGGGGGATGACGCGGGAATCGGGATGCGGTAGAAGAACGGCTACAACTGACCGCCGAACAAACAGGCCCGACACCGGTCCTAACCGCCAAGTTCATTCCAGTGTCGAGCCCCACACGCGCAAAACGGGGTACCGGTGCCGGGCCAGTATGGCACGGCTGATCCGCCTCGTCGATACCGCTTCGGCATTGACGGGGACTGCCGATGCCGGCCACTGGCCGCCTCTTTCTGTGCGCCCGCTGCCGGGCGCAGGTCGTCGTGTGCCGCCGTTGCGATCGCGGCCAGATCTACTGCGGTGGCGACTGCTCACAGGCCTCGCGCCGCGCCCGCCTGCGCGAGGCTGGCCAACGCTATCAACTCAGTCGTCGTGGCCGCTTTGCACATGCCGAACGGATGCGCCGCTATCGTCAGCGCCTCAATAAAGTGACGCATCAGCGTTCCCCGACACCCGTCGTCAATGCTCTACTGCCACTGACTTCGACGACGACGGCCACCGCATCGACATCCACTGTCGCCGCGCCCGGCCTTTTACGCATCGGGCCACTGCGCCGTCGGGTCTTCCGTGATGTTCGTACTACTACTGACAGAACAGGAAACGACCCATGACCATTGGAGCTGAACTCAAGGCGCAGATCCTGCGCTATTACCACGTGGAGAAGTGGCGTTGCGGCACCATCGCGCGCCAGTTGCGCGTGCACCGCGGCACCGTCCAGCGCGTGCTGGCCCAGGCCGGCCTGCCCAGGATTGGCGCCGTGCAGCGAGCCTCACAGATCGATGCTTACCTGCCGTTCATCCACGAGACGCTAAAGAAGTTTCCCTCGCTCACGGCCCGTCGCCGGTATGCGATGGTGTATGAGCGCGGCTACAGGGGCAGTCACCACCACTTCCGGCACCTGATCTCGCTGCACCGGCCACGCCCGGTACCTGCTGTTGCCTTTCGCCGTAAAGGAGCCGGGTGTTTTCGGCGTAATGGCGCCAGAGAAAGGCGCCTGATTCGGGGCTCGAACGGGGATCAAGAATCCTTGTTTTTACCTCCTTTCGCAAGTGCTGATTTGTTGCTCTCGGGCATCGGACGAGGGACGCGATAGCTTTCACCGTCGAGCACGACGCGGTATGCCGCATGTCGCAGGCGATCAAGCGTTGCGGCGCCGAGCATTTTGTTGGTCGCGAACGCGTCGCCCCATTCCGTAAAATCAAGATTGCTGGTCAGGACGGTCGATGTACGTTCGTACCGTTCGGCGATCAGATCGTGGAAGTCTTCGTCTTCGGGCGTGCGCATGGGCTTCAGTCCAAAGTCGTCAATGATGAGCAGCGGCACCTTGGCAAGCGCCTGGAAGCGCCGTTCGTAGGAGCCGACGGCTTGCGCGTTGCGTAGCGCGCCGAGAAGCCGGGTCTGGGTCATGAACAGGACATCGTGACCTTGCCGGGCGGCGGAGTGGCCCAGTGCCTGCGCCAGATGGCTTTTGCCCGTTCCACACGGACCGGCGATCAGCACGCTGACCTTCTCATCGATGAAGCGGCAGGTCGCCAGATCATGGACGACGGCGCGATTAAGGTTGGGCAGCCGGTCGAAGTCGAAACCTTCCAGTGTCTTCTGGCCGCGGAAGTTCGCGCGGCGCATGCGGGCGTCGAGCTTTCGATGATCGCGCCGTGCGATCTCGTCCTGGATGAGCAACGTCAGGAAATCGGTATAGGCGAGCTTACGGTCGATGGCTTCACGGTTGCGCGCTTCGAGCGTGTCGAGGATGCCGGACAGTCGCAATTGCTTAAGGGAAGACGTGAGTTCGGGAATTGGATTCATGTTCAATGGATAAGCAGAGTCTGGGTATCGCGGCAGAAGCGGCCGCCGTGGGTGTAGGTGGTCGCGCCCGATTCAACAGGTTCGGTCGACGGCCAGGTCTGGTCGAGGCCTTTCTGCAGGATCAGCTTGACGGCTTTGTAGCTTGGCGTGCCGAAGTGATTCGCGCGACGGCAGGCGGCCTCCAGGCGAGATGCGCCGAACTGCTGGGCGAAGCGCAGCACGCCCTGGACGGCGCGCAGCTTGATGAGAACCTCATCGCGGAAGAGCGCGTGAACAAGCGCGTAGCATGACGGCCCGATACGCTGCGCTTCTCTCAGGCACCATTGGGTGTCGTGCAGTTGCCAGGCCTGTGCTGCTGGCGGCATGTGATCGGCCACCGTGCTACGCGTTCCTGGCGCAGTCTGGCGGACATGCGATGCCGACAGTTCGTGCTCGTAGTAGAGCTGGACCATGTTGGCGGTTGCCTTGAGCCGCAAATCTTTACCGGCAAGCCGGAACGGCACGGAATAGTAGGCACGCTCAAATTGCACATGGGCGTCGCGATGGACCTTCACGCGCGCCCAGGTTGCCAGCTCGGGCGGCACATCGGGAAGCGGCTGCAACAGCGCCTGTTCAACGTCTTCGAAACGCTTGAGCGGCACCTCGCGCGTCGTGCCATGCGTCCGGGTGCTGGCCTCTTGCATCACCCAGGCTTGCGCTTGCCGGTTGGCGTCGTCAAGATCACGAAATTCGCGAAGAGGAAGGAAGCTCGACTTCACGTATTTGACGCCCGATTCGACGATTCCTTTTTTAGCCGGGTCCCTCGGCGGACACGGATCGATCTTGAACGAATACCCTTCGGCGCATTGCGCATAGGCCCGCTGGACTTCGGGTTCGTAGATACAGGCCTTGACGATGGCACACTTGGGGTTATCGATGATGACGCGCGCGACCACGCCGTTGAACCACTCGAAGGCATGGCGATGACACAGTAACCACGTGTCGACACTCTGGTCGCGGACAAACTCGACGTATTGATGCCGCGACCAGCACAAGGTCATCACGAAGAACCACGTCTTGTGGACCTCGCCCGTGTGCGCGTCCGTGATGGTCGGACCTGCGCCGAAATCAACCTGCGCGGCTTCTGCAGGTTTGAACTCCAGCCGCATCGGTACATCCGGCGTGAGCTCCGCCTTCAATTGCTGAAGTAGCCTGTAGACGGATGAGTAGCTTCCCTCGTAGCCGTGGTTGCGCACCAGCGCGCTGTGAATCGTCGTGCCGGGCACGCCCGCGTCGTGCCACTGCGCAATCTGCTCGCGCCACGGCTCGGCCGACGAGATACAGCTCGCAGGCAGGAACTCCCTTCGGCTGAACGCTGAAGCAAGCTGCGCGTCATCCGGCAGAGCGTTGTCCGGAGAAAGCCACCCCCGCTCGGTTGCGATCTCCCGTACGGCTGCCAGCTTCTTACGGCCCATGATCTTCGAGCGGTCGATATCCCGGTCGGAGTCACCCTGGCGCATTCGCACCAGAACCTGTCGATATTGGTACATCTCGAACTTCCTCTTCAAGCCACCCTCCGGAGCAAATGCGTGCCACGAGGGTAGCGGTTGGCGAAGTTCGAGCGCCCGACTCAGACGCCAGTGGCGCCTTTATGGCGAAAATCTACTGGCGCCTATACGCCGAAAGACTTGTGGCGCCTAAACGCCGAAAAGTCCCCGGCGCCTTTATGCCGAAAACGGTTTGGCTCCTTAACGGCGAAAGTTCACACCTGAGGCTTACCTGCGCCTGCGCACGCTGCCTGGGGAACAGGCGCAGGTCGATTGGGCCAGCTTCGGTCACCTGCAGATCGGTCGGGCACGACGACCGCTGATGGCCTTCGTGATGGTGCTGTCGTGGTCACGGCAGATCTATCTGCGCTTCTTCCTCGATGCACGTATGGACAGTTTCCTGGCAGGACATGCCGGCGCCTTCGAAGCATAGTCCGGGATCCCCAGGGTTCTGCTTTACGATAACCTGCGTAGCGCCGTGCTTGAGCGTCAGGGCGATGCGATCCGCTTCCACCCGACATTGCTCGCGTTCGCCGCGCATCATCGTTATGAGCCTCGTCCGGTGGCTGTCGCACCGGGCAACGAGAAGGGGCGCGTTGAACGGGCAATCCGCTTTGTACGCGAGAGCTTCTTTGCCGCTCGCAGATTCATGGACCTCGACGATCTCAATGCCCAGGCGGCAATCTGGTGCGCGGGACCCGCTGCTGAGCGGCCTTGCCGCGAAGAACCCATGATCACCGTGCGCGAGGCCTTCGGGCGCGAACAGCCCAGCCTGCTCACGTTGCCGGAGAATCCGTACCCGTGTGAGCTGCTTCTCGCCGTGAAGCTCGGCAAGACGCCCTACGTGCGCTTCGACCTGAACGACTATACGATCCCGTATACCCACGTGCGACGCGCGCTCACGGTACGCGCTGATCCCCGGCGCGTACGCATTCTCGACGGCGCCGATCTGCTCGCCACCCATGAACGTAGTTACGATCGCGGCGCGCAGAACGAGATTGCCGCACACATCGATGCGCTCGTCGCAAGGAAGCGCGAGGCCCGTCACCATCGCGGTCTTGATCATCTGGCCCGGGCTGCGCCGGCCAGCCGGACCCTGATGTTGCACGCCGCTGAGCGTGGCGGCAATCTGGGCAATATCACCACGCACCTGCTGCGACTGCTCGACCGCTATGGCCCCGCCGAACTGCAGGCCGCGATCGAGGAAACCCTTGCCAGCGACGCGGCGCCTCATCCCAATCCGGTACGTCTGGCGCTTGAGCGCCGGCGCGAGGCACGGCAGGCCTCACCGCCAGTCACCCTCATCCTGCCCGAACACGTGCGCAACAAGGACACGCTGGTGACACCACACCGGCTCGACATCTACGACCAGCTTGCGGGAGGCGCCGATGAACACGCCTGAGAACCTTCAGGGGCGCGCGAACGCCCTGCGTCTGTACGGACTGCTCGCGCATTGGTCCGATGTGGCCGCCGAACAGTGGGTCGCGCCGCTGTTGCAGTGGGAAGAGGATGAGCGCGCCCGCCGATCACTGGAGCGACGTATCCGCGATGCACGCCTGGGCAACTTCAAGCCGCTGTGCGACTTCGACTGGAGCTGGCCCACGCGCTGCGACCGGCTTGCCGTTGAAGAGCTGATGTCGCTCGGGTTCGTCAGGGATACCGCCAACGTCGTGTTGATCGGCCCGAATGGTGTCGGCAAGTCAACCCTCGCGCTCAATCTCGCCTATCAGGCGCTCGTGCACGGTCACACCGCGCTGTTTACTACCGCCGGTCAGATGCTCGGCGAACTGGCCGCACTGGACAGCGATTCGGCGCTGCGTCGACGCCTGCGCCGCTATGCATCCCCTGACGTCCTGGTGATTGATGAGGTAGGTTACCTCTCGTACTCAAACCGCCACGCCGATCTGCTGTTCGAACTGGTCAGCCGCAGGTACGGCTCGGCAAGTACCGTGGTCACAACCAACAGACCGTTCTCCGAATGGCACGAGGTGTTCCCGAACGCCGCCTGTGTCGTCTCGCTCGTTGACCGGCTGGTCCATCGCGCCGAAGTCATTGCCATCGAGGGCGAGTCCTACCGGGTCAAGGAAGCGCGCGAGAGGGCCGAGCAACGCGCCAGCAGACGCAGTAGCGCGCGTGCGGAGAAGAAATCATGAAGCGCCTGGCACACCTGCCTTCGGGCATTACCCGTGGGCTCGACTTCCTGATACCGGACGACTGGTCGCCGGAACAGGCGCTCGCCGTCGTCGAACTCATCGAGGATCTGCGTGCGCGGATCTGCGTGCACTATGACCTCGCCCTGCATGACCTGCTGCGCGAACAGCATTCCCCTCCCAAGGATCCTAATCTCAACGACATCGACGATCCATTCTGATTGGGACCGGCCACCCCGACCGAGGCCGTCGACGGCCCTTCATTGTTGACGGTCCTGGTCAACCTTGCGCCGCCATTTATGTGCGGATTTACGCCGCCGTCAACACCAGGAAGTTAGCGAGGGGGATTTGATCGGCCGTTTGTGTTTCCATCGGCGCCGTACCCGATGCGTTGCATCGTGCGACGTGCTGCTGTGCTTCGCGCATGCGGCGCAATAAGTCCAATGGATCTAGCGCCCTAAACCGCGTACGCAACCTGCGCCTGGTTGACTCAGGTATCGACGCCGATCGCAAGACGCGCTCAAGGGGAGTCAGAGGCGCTTCGTAGCGCTTGGTCACCCGTGCACCGTGGGTGTTTTCGATTTCAGCTTGAATGACGGCTGGAAGAAGTTGATGTGCAGCCGCGACACCTCTTAGAGGGAAGCACCGCGCGGCGAATTGCGTTGCCGACTCCACCAGCGCGCCGACGCTGACCGGCGAATGCCTGTTCGCGGACGTCACGCAGCAGCCGGTCAATGGTCGCGGCGCTGATCTGGTTGATGCGTTGGCGCAGTTGCTTCGATAGGGTCAGGTAACTATGCCGGGTCATCGAGTCGATCAGCGTAGGGATGAGCGCCTTCAGGCGCTTGCCGCAGACTCGGTCGGCGGTTTCCCATAGCGTGATCAGGGCATCCCGCACCCCATCGTCATAACGCCGTTGCGGGGCGGGCCTCGCCCTCGGAGGTTGAGGCTGCCGGCACAGAACGCGGATGGCGTGCTTGCGGTGATAGCCGGTTACTTGAACAAACTCGTCAAGTATCTCGCGGTTCTCATTCCGGTCCGAACGGCGGTACCGCTCACCGACTGCCTCGGTCAATTCCCGTCGTGTTGTCATGCTTAGCCGCCTCGTCATAAGTCGTCCCCGCCAGCATTCTGACGGGTAACAAACTACATGAGGCAACAGCCGCCGCTCGGTAGCAAAAATCTTGAGTCAATGCGCCGGCCAAAATGATTGACGCCCTCCAAATTGGTCTTTTTTTCGTTGTGGAAATACTTGGCCCACTCATCACTGCTGTATCCGAGCAGATAGTCAACCGTGGGAAAGCCTTACCGAGGAATGAAGTGCGCAACTTCAAAAAAAGCGCCAAAGTGTTGACCATATCAGCAAGCACGTTGGGGTGAAGTTCGCTCACGATCGTCGCCAATTCGTCGTCAAGCGCGCCAAGTCGGTTGATCACGCGAATGTTCGAAACGCCTAGACGAATGAGCCTCTGTGCCAGCATCTTGCCGGCCGGACTAGGTTCCGCCTTTAGCGCAACGACACACGCCTCCTCGGGAGTCGGTGCGAAATCTACCCTCTCTTCAACGACCTTCTCAAGTCACGTGGAAAACTCGTCCTTAGCGTCGTCGCCTAACTTTTTTGGTTGGAGATTAGGAGAACGCGGCAATGCCTTTCCTCGTTGAGGAACGCGGCAAGTCCAAACACGTCAGCTAAGCGCAAGGTAGCACGGGCGCACTCCACGTCATCGACGCAGATAATAGCGTTTGGCACAGTCGCAAATGAAAGCTCTTGGGCGAGACTGCGGCAGCACCGCGTGCAGATTCTCAATCAGCAACGCCTCGATACGCGCCATCACTGGCTGACTTTGCTGTTGGCGCATATCGTGCCGTTCGACTTCGTTAATGTCCTTTGCTCGCGCCTCGATGGCAAATAGCTCGCCGATCAGTATGATAAAGCGCGCGGAAGGCTGTGTGGCGTAGCGCTTGCCTTCGGGCAGCACCGCCTCGGCCTCAACAAAGTTCCGCCTCGCGTGAGCCAAGCATGCAAGGTGCAAGAGTCCATTGATACGCGCCACTTCATCGTACGGCGCGCCACCGCCGTCGTCAACGCGGCTCCTTTGTGAACGCGAGCATAGAAGTCCGCCGCCTGCGCGGTGCTGCGCGTCGGGCTGTCTGAATAGCCGCACCGGCGGCCCCGAGCCGTTCATCTGCGCCCCACACGAAGCTTTTTGCCGGGGAGACCGCTTCGCAATTCGGGTTGTTACATCGGAGGTGGCGGGGGGCGCTGGCGCATTCGTGTTAAATCGGTTGTTTCTTAATGAAAATTATAAAACATCATGAGCTGCTTCCAGTCGACACAAATTTCTAAAAGCGGTGGTTATGCACTGCGTTCATTGGATGCAGATGCATCCAATGAAGTTGTGCCTTCAGCGCGGACCAATCAGTCCTTCAGTGTCACGCAGCAGGCGAACGCTCAGTTCAAGGGACTAGCTCCGCGTGTGAATAACGGGCCGACAGCTGCTGCCGCGTCTTCTTCTGTGCCCTCCCAGCGACCACGCTCGTCCTTGCGGACATCAGCACCTGACAGCAGCACGTTTGCCGCCAGCAGTCTAGCGGCAATGAACTCCGGAAACAGCACCGAAGCGACGTACGTGACCCGCTCCGGTAAGCGTCTTCTTTCAATCGATTCATTGCCAGAGTCACGACGAAGCAATCTTTTGAAAAACAACGACCCAGTGCAGAAGCTCGGGTTGACGGATGAGTCGGTGTTTTACCGAGTCACGGAGAGAAAGTGGGTCGCGAATTGGAGGATCTCGGGAAATCCTGAATCAATAGCCCGGATTTCCAATCATCTGGCGCTCCAAGATAATCCGCAACGTGCTCAGTTCGAAAAATGGCTTGAATCGCCTGACTTAGGGGAGGAAGACCGTGAAGGCCTTCGTAAACAGCTAGACCGGATGCCGCGCCACACTATCGCAACAATGGACGCCGATGAGCTTCCTCATCCCTCGCTGAATGTCATGTATGGCGAGACGGCAGCATCCTGCGCGCTTCGCTACGCAACGAACGACATGGCGCTCGTTAAAATACGCTTGGGTGATCTCCGCAGGGCTGGTGGAGGATCTGTATTTTATGACCGTACAAGTGCAATGCAGGGAGCATTGATCGTTACGTTACCGGCAGGACGTTCAATCCCGATCGAGATAATTGAGGCAGCGGCACAGTAGAGGGACAGGTTTCTCTTCCACACGGTTGCGGGTTTCGAAGGGGATTCAGCGGTTGTTTGCGCAACGATCCGTTGATTCATGAAGTGCCCGACATGCAAGAAGCGCACTGCGAGGTCGTGACCTGGCGGGCGAAGTGATTGGGTCTGATGTGGGCAGGCGAGGATGATGTTGCAGTTGCGATCGCAGAAGGTCACCACCTTGTCGCCCTTCAGTTGCTTGTGCCCGCTGTAACCCAGGTTGTCGCCTCATTTCTTGGTCGCCATTGTCGTGCCGTCACCGTGGATGGTCGAGAGGTCGAGGCGCTGGTCCTGATGCAGCTGATCGACCGAGCCCGCGAAGACCCGCTCGATGCTGCCATCGGCCTGCCAGCGCCATATGATCCGGTAGAAAAGGGTGTGGTAGATCTTTGGCAGGCCCTGCGCATCCGTTTCGAGCGGCAGCATCTTCCATCGGCAGCCCATGTACAGCGCCTTCAGGACGTAATTGAACATCTTCTGTAACGGCAACGTCGGCGGCGGCCCGCGCCGGCCCCGGCCCAGATGCGGCAAGATCCTGCCGGCCATGATTTGCAGCCATTCTCGCATCCGCAAAGCCTTGACTTTAACTGCTCCGTTCGCGCCAACCCGAAAGCCAGTCCCGATGAGGCTCGCAGACAAATTCGCCCCCTTCTGAAAACCCGCAATCAGTTACCGGGCATCCGCCACATCGGGCGTCAGGTCAACCACGTTCATATTCAAACCCTAACACTCGACTTGGGCTTTAACTCCCTGCTGCGTGACTTCAACGACCGGGCGGAAGGACTTGCCACGGCGGAAGTCTTGCGGAGTCTAGCTAAGACAGTGGTACGGTCATCCACGGCGTTCTTTGCTGCCGCCGGTGCCCCATCCGAGCAAATCCTGTGAAATGACTGCCCTCGAAACCCGGAAGACTAAAATCAAACAGTTTTCGCCTGTTCAGACTACCGTGACCGCAGAGTGCAAAGTATTAGCGGAGTTCTTCAACTGATGAAACATGGAAACGTGCCTCGTCAATCGATGCACGGGGCGCCTCTGGTTGCGGTATCAAGACAGCTGATCGTGCGGGACCGGGCGAAAGGCTAAATGTTTGACCGGGCAGCCACTTTGGCAAAAAGTTCGGGATCGCCCGACGCCAGTCGATCGATTCGACTTCCTTCCAGACTCCCGATTGGATCGACGCATTCAGCGAACGGCACAGGCGGCGTTGCTTGACCTTCGCCATCGATTGTGCGTCCCCGTTATCGGATCACCACGCTCTGCGGGACAGACGCTCCAGACCAAATATGAAATGCTTAATACAAAGGGTCGAGCTTCAGAGCGATTCGCAAGCACTTGTCACAGCGCCGCGGAAATTGAGCGCAAAGACGCTAAAAGCAACGGTCGACCGACAGCGAAACGCCTCGGCGGCGGCCGTTTTGTCTAAAGCGATTGCACTTGCACCGGCGTCCCCGCCTTACCAGATACTTGCGGTGCAATCACGAGATAACGGCGCTTGTCGGCGGCCGTGTTTGTGCCGGGTGTGACGAGTTGACGAATCTGGCCGAGCGCGTTCACGATTGCGGCGCCGACTGGGTTGGTCATGAAGTTCGCGAGCGCCTCCAAATTGCCGCTGCCATCGGGATGGTCGGCGAAGGCCAACGAATAAGCCTGATTCGGTTGCAGGCCGGTGACGGCGGCTTGGAGGACCTGCACGAGCCCTTGGTCGAACAATGTCACTGTGGTGGGCGCATTTGCGGCGCCGACGGGCTTGCCCGGTCCCACGGGCACCAGTGTCAGGTGAACGCTCTGGCCTGCCAGCCCGAGCGGCTGCGTATTTTGAATGCCATCAGCTTCCGGCACTGCATTAGGCACATATGTGACGGCCTGAGGGGCTTGGCCAATCGGCACGGTCGCAATCACCTTGTTGGCTAGCGTATCGATCGCAGCCATCGCGTCAGCGTTCTCAAGGCCCACGTAGATTCGGCTGCCGTCACCCGAAGGCCAGATTCCGTGTGGCAGATTGCCGACAGGAATGGTGGCGACCTGCGAGAAGTCGTCAGTGCGAAACACTTTGACCTGGTTTAGGCCGCCGACCGTCACGTAGGCAAACATGCCCTTGGCGTTCTTCACGATGTTCACGTGGTTCGTGATCGGGCCGGTATCGAGTGTCTTGAGCAGTGCAAAAGGCGGGTATGCGTTAAACACTTGCGTCTTCCCCACGTCCTTCAGCGTGAACCAGACCTGCTTGCCGTCCGGCGTGGCGGCAAGGTCGGGGCAGAACGGGCTCGCCTGCGGGACCGTGCCAACGATCTTGTGATCGGCCACCGATATCACCTCGGTCTCAGGGTTGAACGACGAGCATACGTAGCCGTACTTGCCGTCCGGCGAGAAGATCGTCATGCCGGGGCCAGCGGGGACGGTTATGCGCGTTTTCTCGTCATACGTTACGCCGTCGAGCACTGCGACGTAGTTTTCCCCACGCACCGTTACCCAAACTTCTTTGCCGTCGGGGGTAAAAAACGCCTCGTGAGGCGAGCGACCGACATACGTTACATGGTTGAGGGCATTCGTCTGCGTATCGATAAAGGAGACCGAATTAGAGCCGATCGACACAACGGCGATCGTGCGATGGTCCGGCGAAAAGCCCATGCCGTGCACGAGCAGCTGACCTTTGTACAGGGGGCTAAAATTCGCCGGTGATGTGTCGCCAAGGCGAATCAGGCCAACTAGCTTGTTGTCGGCCGGATCGATCACGGAGACGGTGTTCGAGAATTGCTCTGCCGCATAGACGCGGTCGTGATGGCTCACAGGAATATCCGGATCGGACACCGAGCCCGGAGCTTGCCCGGCCCATCCGGGTTGCGCACAGATCAGGGCGGCTGTTGTCAGCGCGGTAGAAAGTACAGACGTGCGTTTCATCATGGCTCCAGCGGCGTATGGACCGGCATGCTTGACCGCATGCTTTGGTGGAACATGGGGTATGCCTTGGTTGTGGGCGCGGAGGTGGGTATTGGCTGGTCGGGCGCCGGTGCTGACGGCGGCAAGGTCTGACCGAGCGCCAAGCGCATGGCGGCGATCTCCTGCTGCTGTTCGACCACTATCTCCTGCGCTAAGCGGCGCAGTTGCTCGTTGCGCCCGTACCGCAACTCGGCCTGCGCCATGTCGATCGCGCCTTGGTGGTGAGGTTCCATCATCGCGACGAAGTCGCGATCAACATCGCCGCTCGGCTTGACGGACATGTTGTCTATCATCTTCGACATTGCGGCGTCGTTCTCCTGCAGAAAGGGTGCCTCGTCAGTGCCCGCGTTCTGCTGTGAAGCTGCAAACGCTGGCAACAAACTGGAGCCCGACATCGCGAATACGATTGCGGCACTCAAATTGAGCGGCATGTAAAGACGAATGGGGAAGCGCATAACGGCCCTCCTAATTTTTGAGGCGACAACACTCGCTGGAGTATACCCAGCGGTGCGCGCTTATTCCATACGTTGAATAAACCTTGGGTTAAAAAGACGGTGAAGCCCAAGCTTCACAATGACGGCCGACCCATACCCACGGGCGTACGGGTACGGTCCCATCTTGGCTCTGGCCGGACTTGCTCCTTTTCAGAAGCCGGAATCGGTGCCGGTTTCCTGCGTAGGGCCGGAAAGAAATCATTGTTTCCATGTGTTTTGGCAAAAACTGTTGTGCAATCGGCTGTTGAATACCGACGCGCGAACTAGATCCATCACCTCTGTTTTTTGGTTATTTGGGCACTTACTCGACATAGGCTCGCTCAGCGATTTGCTGAGCAGAAGCGACGCGGCCAGCCGCTCAGCGCGAAAAACACAAAGCCCACTGCGAGCAAAAGCCACACTGCAATGCGGCGGCTGCGAGGCGCGAGTTCCCAGTGGCCGCTGCAGTACTAGTGAAGGTCTGCACAACTCGCTTTCAGATCACGGATTTGTTTTGCCAGTGAATCGTATTAGCCGTAAGAGCCTGCTGGGAGATTAGTGGTCCGGCTTTTGAAGCGTAAGGACCTCCGTGTGCCGGGGCTCGCGGCCTGGATCCCAGTTTCGGGCATTGCGTAAAGCCTTGCGTGCCATCCAGAGGTTGCCCAGTGCGAGAAGCGTCGTGATCCGCGGCGTTCCGTCAAGCGCCTCTTCCATCGCCGGGTCGCAACTCTATGGCATCAGTGAAAGAGGAGACAAGTACCCACGGACGCTGTTAATTCGCGGAGCGAGATTTGTCCTGATCCGCGTATCCGGCAAGCTCGATGCTCGAAGCCGCTGGCTGCAGGAGCCGATTGCACTTCGAGGCTTATATCAGAGCATGCGTTGCGCTCGCCGACAAGAACGCGCGCATCATTCAGGTACTTTTGGGCACCGAAGCGACATACAAACCTTTTGCACTGGCCGATTCATGAAGGCACTGAGGCTATGAAGGGCTCATCTTAGTCATAACCCATAACCATCACTGGTTTGCGAATCCTCCCCATTGTGATGACAAAACCGGTCAGACCAGCGTCCCAAGATCCTGTACTTTCTGCCGGCCGATAAAAAAGGGCCGAACTGCTGCCAACGACGGCGCGCGCGGATCTCATCAAGGCTGGGGGGCATGCAGGCAAGCCAACAAGCAAGCCGGAAGAAGTCGCCTCGTTCGTTCGGACAGGATCAGCAAGTTTTTAAGTGGAGTTGCTGAGCAATCGAACTACCAGTTTTAGCGCTGGCAGCGTGGCAAAGTATGCTTCATCCGGTGTCTGATCGGCCAGCCTCGAATGAGGCCGGTTCTGTTCATACCAGATCAGGTAATTGGCGATTGAGCGGCGGGCGTGGCTGACCGAGTCGTAGGCTTTCAGATAGACCTCTTCATCCTTGACGCTGCGCCGCACCCGTTCGAAGAACACGTTGTCACGCTTGGCGCCGTTTCCATCCATGGACAGAAGAACGTTCCGACTGAGCACCGCGTCGGTGAATTCGGTTGCGGTGAACTGGCTGCCCTGATCCGTGTTGCCGATCTCAGGCAGACCGTACTTCGCAAACGCTTCCTCGAGCGCCTCGACGGCGTGGTAGCTCTCCAGCGTGATCGCCACCCGATGTGCCAGCACCGGTCGGCTCGCCCAGTCCACGACGGCCGTCAGATAGACTAATAGACCATTTCAAGTGCGACGCGTGTCGCACTTGGAACAGTCTCTAAGCCACGCGCCATCGGGATATAGCTCGTATCGAGCGCCCAGACTTGATTGGCCCGGTCGATCTTCCGGTTGCGCAGCAGGCACGGCCAGATCTTGTGGGCTGCATCATGCTTGCGGCTCGTGTTCGGCTTGCGATACAACGCCTCGACGCCCATGTGTTTCATCAAGCTGCTGATGCTAGGGCGCTTCCTCCTGAAATTGCTAAAGGAGCCGAAGGTCGTTGGCTTTGAGCCCAGGATGCGCGTTCATAATAATTGCAACTCGTTGGCGAGCGGAACGCCCGGTTAGTTGGTATCCAAGCGAATGAACATCGGTTATGGAAAGCTGCGAACGTCCGTCGAGACTTGTTAGGCGCTTGACATTGGAGCGGGCGGGCACCGAGCTCGGTTCGCCTGCGCGCTTCGGCTTAAACGCCGGATTTAGCGAGATATTGTTGAAATCGTTGGACTATTCGTATTCCTCCAAACCTCTATTCAGACGCTATCTTTTCTCCGTCGAAATTTGCCTCGACGGACGAGTCGGTTGTTCGGCCTCCTCGGCGGCAAACGTCCAGCCTTCCAAACATGGCAGGATCCAACGCCGCCTTGGCAGAAATCGGTGTATGAATTTCCACGCATCGAAGGTGCGGGCTAGTACCATCCGTGTGAGCGTGGCACCCCGCCTCGCAAGAATAGGATGCCTGCGCGATGTCCTCCTTACAATCTGTTGTTGCATCAATTTGCCGATATCCTGTCAAGTCAATGATGGGGGAGGAACTTAACTCGGTCGCGATTATAAGACGCGGATTAGCGGGCGATCGCGCTTACTCGCTGATCGATGTTGAGACTAACAAGCTAGTCAATGCGAAGCACCCACAAAAGTGGCCGGAGATGTTCGCGTATCGTGCCCGTTACACCACGCCTCTAACTTCGCCCGAGGACGTGCCACCGGTGCAGATCACGTTGCCCAACGGCGACGTGGTTGACTCAACATCCGGCGACGCTGAGCAGACGCTATCCGCGGCGTTGCGCAAGGCGGTACGTCTTGTGCGGCCCGATGAATCGGACAAGGGGTTCGAGGGTCTAGTGCCTACGGTCGAAGGCGTGTCCGACCACGACTTCGTTTTCGACAAGATATCCCCGGCGGGAACGTTTTTCGACATCGGTTTGATCCATATCCTGACGACGTCGACCATCGACGCGCTTCGGAAAACGGTGCCTGCCAGTCGCATCGAAAGCCGCCGCTTTCGGCCTAATCTTGTTATCCGAACCGATGGCGAGGAAGGCTTTGTCGAAAACGGATGGGTGGGGCGCTCCCTGCGCATAGGGGAGGTCATGCTAAAGATCAAGCAGCCGACTCAACGATGTGTGATGACCACTTTGGCCCAAGGAGATTTGCCAAAGGACATGGCTGTCCTCAAGGCAATTTACCAAAATAACGGTGGCAACATCGGCGTTTACGCGGAACCGGTACAGATCGGAACGGTGCGAGTGAATGATCCGGTCCAGTTGATCTGATAACTGCCTGCGGAAGGTGAAAGACACCTGAGAGCCTCGAATGGCTCTGGCACCGACGAGTGGACTCACTCGTGTTCCATTCACCCGATATGTGCGAAACAGGGGAAAATGAAGTGGAACAGCCTGGAGTTTCCCCTGCTCGTGAGGACACGCGGACACCGTTAGATTGATGACTGCGCTGCACGCCTGAACCCGCGAGGCAAGCGATATTTCAGTGCTTTGTGCGGGAGGCGCTCATTGTAATGTTTAAAAATAACGGCCAGACGTGAGAGGGCTGTTGGCGCGTCAGGCTTATCCATATAGTCTACGTAATTTTGCTTCATGGTCTTCACGAACGACTCGGCCATCCCGTTGCTCTGCGGCGAGCGCACGGGCGAGGTCAACGGCTGCAGGCGCAGTTCGCGCGCAAAGCCGCGCGTGTGATGGTCGATGTAGGCCGAGCCGTTGTCCGTCAGCCATTCGATGGTCTGCGCGGCCTGCGTAGTGCCGAAGCGCTGTTCGACGGCAGCCAGCATCACGTCGCGCACCACGTCGCCGCTATGGCCTCCCGTTGTCGCAGCCCGGCTAATCGCCTCCCGGTCGCAGCAGTCCAGCGCGAACGTTACGCGCCGCGGCGTGCCATCGTCGCACCGGAACTCAAAACCATCGGGGCACCAGCGTGTATCGCTGCGGTCCACGGCAACTCGACCGTCATGCCGCCGCGTGTCTCGCCGCACGCCGGGACGACGCAGCAACAACTGGTGCTCCACGCATAACCCGATGCACCCGCGTGGGGTTGATGCACGGCGCGCTGGTCTGTCCTCGACTACGGCGCAGCAGTGCCCAGATGCGTCGGTAGCCGTAGGTCGGTAGGTGCGCGACGTGGGCCTGGATTTCCTCGACCAGTTCCGCGTCGTCGGTCGGTCTGGCGCTACGACGATATTGCCAAGCCGACGAGCGAGCCCATTTTGCTGCTACACCAGAACGCGCCACGCCGAAGACTTCACAGACCGTTTTCAATGGTCTTCCCCCGGCAACAAGGGCGAGCGCGCAAGCAGGTTTTCTTGAGCGGCCCCATTCCACGGCTTCCTTCAGGATTTCGACCTCCGTCGTCTTCTATATGGACGCTTCCGGCTTGCCATGGATGTGTTGCGTTGTTGAACAGATATGGGCTGCGGTTTCGTACATGGCCTCGTCCCGTTTGCCAAACAATCTGTTGTTCTACAGCAAGCAGGTAAAGGATTGCATATATACATTCGGCCTACTGATGGCACGGTTGTGCGTGGCCCCAATGGATTTCGCCCGGCGACTCCTACATATATCCACGGCTTCGCGAGCCCTAAGACTGCGCAGGTTTTGTCACCGACGGTCCGACCTGTTTGCCATTGAATCAGATCACTTGTGCAACCGATGAAGATGAATCTACTGCGTTATCCGATCGATGCTCTGTTCATACCGGTGGGGCGTACGCCAGATTGCGTGCGAGCAATGCCCAGATCGTCTTGGCAGTCTTGTTGGCAAGGGCCACCACGGCGATGTTTGTTCCGCGTCTCGCCTGAACATCAAGTATCCACCGTGATAGCGTATCCGTGTGTTTTATGGCTTGCTGGACGACAGATCTCGCGCCGTGCACCAGAAGCATTCTCAGATAACCGTTACCGCGCTTCGCGATACCAAACAGGCGATCCTTGCCGCCTAAGGAATGTTGGCGTGGCGTCAAACCCAGCCACGCCGCAAACTGTCTGCCATTAGAGAATTCTGTGGCACTTCCCGCCGCGGCGATGACAGCGGTTGCGATCAGCGGTCCGACGCCGCGAATTTTCTCCAGTCGCTGACTTGCGGGGGATGTCTTGTGTACTTGATGGATCAACTCATCGTACCGCGAGATCTGCTTGTCCAGCAGTACGAGTCGCTCGTACATATTACGCATCATTGACCGACTCAACACTGTCAGCTCGTTGCGTTCGTCGTGAATAATTGCTGGAAGCTGCTGCCGAACCTTCAACGCTGTTTGTGCAATGACCACACCGTATTCGGCCAGCAGACCACGTATCTGGTTGATTTGCGCGATACGGTCACGCATGAGCAGGCTGCGGATTCGGTGCATGGACTGGATGTCCTGCTGCTGAACGCGATTGACCGCAACGTAGCGCATGGTCGGGCGGGATGCAGCTTCAACGATTGCTTTTGCATCGTTGTGATCGTTCTTCTGGGATTTGACGAACGGTTTGACGAACCGGGGAGCAATTATCTGCACGTGGTGCCCCATCGCAGAGAACCGCCGCGCCCAGTAATGCGCTCCACCGCACGCCTCATGACGATACGGCAACAGGGCAGACTAACCACGGATTCCAGGAGCTTGTTGCGGCTGACTCGCCGGCTCAACACCGGGTGACCGCGTTCGTCTACGCCGTTCAGTTGGAAGATATTCTTGGCAAGATCAATGCTCAGCAACGCGACTTTCATGACGACCTCCGATCAGTCGTGGACCAGGGATTGCCCATACTGTCATGTCTCCCCGCGACGATCATTTGCATTACTGTCCCGAAGGTGGGACGAGGCCATTCCACTATATCCGGCCCATGCAGGTCGAAACCCGCTGGCCGCAATGGGATCCGCCGACTCAATCCTCATTTTTGCCACGGACCATGACGTCCGGAAGACGATGCAGGTTTGATGAGTCCCGGTCTTACCTGTTTGCCATTGCAACGTTACCTTGCGCAACCTTGAACTATTGAGTTGAAAATCATGACCTCACGAGCCAGGGTGCTAGTTAGGCCGCCTCGGCCTGCGGCGGGTAGCTTGCGCTGTAAGCACGGCCATGAGCCAGTAGAGCCCATATGGTTCGGGCTATCTTGTTCGCCATAGCGACGAATACGACATTGAGCGGACGCCGCATGCTTAACTGCATAGCCCACGACCCCGGGTCTTTTGCATGCTTCATGACGGAGCGCGCACCATGAATCATGAGGGTACGCAGGTATCGGTCGCCTCTCTGATATGGCTCTCGGTGTCAATCGGGATTGGTTTTGAACTTGGTGTTCACGTTCGTTTCCGAATTTCCTGAGGGCGGCGCAGCAGTAACTCTCGACGGTGGATCACGCTGATATTCGCGGGTTGGATACCGCATCACTGTGGTCCGTCTCATGAGCCTGCCGCTGACTTGCCTCGCAAATCGACCTGATGCCGTTGCTAAAAGAGGACGCGGGTTGCTCGAATACCGGGCTGCGCCGCCCTCAGGAAACTCTCCTTTCGTTGAACCGGGTACATGCTTCGCAGAAAGTTAGGCTAGCTGACCATAGTGAGGTATTGCCAAGGCCATGCCCAGCCGCCCAATGTCCCAGATAAAAGCGGCCAGTTCCCGTGCGACAGCAACGATGGCAACGTGGGCAATCCTTCCCCTAGCCTGGCAGCTGCCGGTATCGCCGGCACAGGCGCAATCGCGCGTCCCACGCCCGATCGATGATCGCTTTTGGAATACCTTCATGCCGGCGTTGAATATCGATGCTCGCACGCGCCGGATGCCGGTAGCTCCACGCGGACTCGACCAGCAGCTTTCTCGCGTCACTGTTTCCTGTCTTTGTGATGCTTCCTTGTCGCCGTTTGCCTCCTGACGAATGTTCTGACGGCGTTACACCAAGCCACGCCATCGATTGCCGCGGGTGTTCGAAGCGCAACAGATCGCCCAGCTCAGACACGAGGCCCACAGCCGACGTGAAGTTCATGCCCCGCATTGCTTGCAGAGCGAGTACGGCAGGATAAAAACGCCAGCCTGCAACCGCTTCACGCAGCGCGGTTTCCAGTCGTTCGCATGGCGCCAGGCGATCCTCGATCGTACGGCGGTGTTCGTTGAATGCCAGTTGTTGCCAGCCGCTGTCGAAGGCGAATGTGCTCAACCAGCGTCGATGGGTTGGTCCCCAGTCCGCGCGGCCAAGGTGATTCACACCATGCTGGAGCAGAAACGATTTCAGCCGGCATCGCGCCTGCTTGAGGTCTTCTCTCGCGGATGACCAGGCACGGGCCAGATCGCGAAATGCTTCATCTTCCACCGTGGGGACGTGCACGGCGGACAGATCACCGGCTGCAGCGAGCGGACCAGCTTGATGGCGTCGCGCAGGTCTGTCTTAACCCGCTCGCCGGGCTTGCGTAGGATGAGGGATGGCGCGCACACCATACAGTCGAAGCCCTGTCGATCAGCCGTCTGTACAGGCCGTAACCGCAGGGACCTGCTTCGTACACCACGTAGATGTGTCGAGCTTTGGACTGCAGTCGCTTGCATAGGCGATCAACTTCGATCTGTGTCGTGCCGATCTTGCCGAGCAGCTCCACGTCACTCATACCGACCGCATAGGCAACCATGATCGAATCCTTGTGAACGTCGAGCCCTACGTACAACGTGCTATCGTCTTGCATACTAGCCTCCGTGCCGGAAACAGACCGTTGAGTGGCGGTCCGTCCCCACTCAATGCGGCTCTGGTAGCAATGTAACTGATTGATAGCCTTCGTCCTGGCCTTGACTGCACTGCGTCTGGCAACGGAGACGGCGCGCATCGCTTCGGCGGCGCCGGACTGTGCCCTTGGAATAGCAGTAGCCTTTCCGGAGAGGACCGCACGCGCGGCGTTTTCGGCATCCGTGGGATCTTACTTCCCTTTGGATCGGCGCATTGCGCGATCGGGACGATTGACTTCAAGCACCTCGATTTCATGGTCGCGCAACACGCGGGCCGATCTGCTCCGTAGGTGCCGGTCCCTTCAACCCGGGGGCGGCGTAGCTGGCCGAACGAATGCGCCCATGTCAGCAGGTCGAGATATCCTGTCGTGTCGGTCGATACCGATAGCATTCCGAGAAGCCTGCCTGTGTCGCTGATCACAGCCCCGACATGCGCATCCAGGTGCGTGTCGACACCCAGAATCACTTCGTTTTGTTCCATGCGTTATCCATTGTAGTGGGCGCATCGCCAACCCCGCTCGCAGGACAGGACACTCATGGTGCAGTACATAGCTCCTATCAGGTCACAGGCGGTGAGCCCGGCAACGCTGGGGGAACGCCGGAACCCCATCGACAGGTCAGTACCAAGGCAGCTCGACCAATCTCAACATGGGCCAGATCGGTCCGACGTTCAGAAGCGATCTTAGACTGAGTGTCTCAACAGGGCCGTTGGTGTTTTCATTCGAGCCGCGTTGCAAGGGGTGTTTCCGATCGCAGAAGTACACGGCAAACGGCAGCGACCAGTGGCGCCGGGGACGTTCGAAGATGACAAGCTTGTAATGCGCTGGTCAGCATTGGGTCGGTGCTCCTTGCCGATAATTCGTTCGCCCCTCAAGATTTGCTGCTCAGGGAACCGCGCTGCGGTCCATAAATTTCGAAAGGCTTTGGAATAAACCTCGAGGCTTTGTGTTTGCCCTCATGTAGCCAGCTGCAAACCGATTAATCCGTAATCTCAGGAGAACAACGTTGGAAGAAACGAATGCCGACCCGCGACACCGAAAATTTTGTTGGTGAGGAGTCCGATGGTAATTAGCGATTGTCTAAATGATGCCGTCGATGTGTGCAAAGCGATTTTATCGGCGGCTTCGCGCCGCGAATCATTAACTTGCTTAAGGAGTATTGATCATGTCCAAATTGTTCGTAAGCCTCGCTCTCGCCGCTGCCGCTCTTGGCGCTCCGGTACTCAGCTTCGCTCAAAGCAGCGCTCCGCTCACACGCGCGGAAGTTCGTGCTGATCTGGTCCGCGTCGAGCGCGCTGGATATCGGCCTACCAGCGGTGACGATGTGAACTATCCGGCAGATATTCAAGCAGCGGAAGCGAAAGTCGCAGCGCAAAGCGATCAGCAACTGACTATGCAAGCCGTCGGCGGCATCGCGCAAAGCGGCAGTTCAGCGTCGGGTGCTGGGTCGCATACGGCTATACAACCTGCTTGCGTCGGCCCAGTCAGCTTCTGCAATATCTACGCCGGTAGCTAAATGGTCCAAGGTGGATTCTGTGCGCCGCGCAGTCACGCGCAGGGTCCCTACTACTTATCTGACCGTTATCAACCCTGAGTTTTGCCATGGGGGTCTGGCCATTAGCCGCAACGGTCTTCCGTGTCTGCATGCTTGATCGCATCGTCCAGCGCAATGGCGTCGGGCGCGCAACACGCCAAAGTGCCGATCCGCAATATTGTTTCAGTCCATGACGCTTTGGTTGCCAGCTCGGTACGGAGGCCGGCTGCCGTGTCGACGCGTGCTCGGTTGTGCAACGTGCAGACGGCTGAACGCTTCCAGGGCGCAACTCCTATTCCGCTCTTCCCGAAAACTCGATAGTGGCTGCAGGTACTTCGTCGGTGTAGCGGTGAGCGAGACCAGGCACCGCTTTCGACGCCCGCGCTTGATTGCATAGCAGGCCGATCGCGTGCTTGCGATGATAGCCCGTCAATTTGAGGGACCCGTCCAGCATCTGGCGTTTGCCGCTCCGGTCCGAACGTCGGTCACCCTCGCCGACCGCCTTAACCAAGTCCCGTCTTGTCGCCATGCTGAGTCGCCTCGTCATGAGTCGCTCCTGCCAGCCGTCTGGAATATAGCAAGTTACACGAGGAAACAACCCGAGCCTCGTAACAAACGACTTGAGTCAATGTGCCGGCCAACTTAATTGTCGCGCTCCAACGCGGCCAGCAAACTGCTGTACCTGGTCTCGCGCAGCATCGAAAGGGACTGGAAGATGCCACCTATCATGGGGACAAGCAGTCAATCAATTCGCCATTCTGTTCGGCGAGTGCTTTACCGTTGCCATCAGCTGAGCTTTTTTAAACCGACCTCAGCACACAAGATTTCTGACAGCTCCGTATCCGCTCATCTTGAGCCGATCCGGGCGAGTCGACGCGTGATTCGCAACATGGGAGCGTCGGTTTCGCTGATTGGAGAGATTCTTTCTGAACCTCAAGCGGAGCGCACATAGCAGCGTCAGTACACTAACCACGATGAGGCTCGGCGCGCCTACGAGGCGAATCCCGCAGCGAAAGAACCTATGTGCCTGCCGAAACGCGATGCTGATGCTGTAGAGCTGCGCATGGTCTCCGCGATAGAGCGAGTTCTTCGACATGCCGGGGAGTTCGCACACCTTTTCAGGACGGCACGCGGGCAACGGGCGAATACGAGAGACGCACGCGTCACCGGCATGATCGGTGTCCCAGCCATTCGGCGAGCCGACAGATTGAGTCGCGGCTGGCCGAATGGCTCGGACAGGCTGGCGACCCTTTTCGCTTCTGGCTTAACTCCGGCGGATGCAGATCCGCAAGCCCGAGGGGGCCGCCGCGACACGCTCGTTCAAAACACGCTCCCACCCACGTATTTTCGTTTCATAAGTGGTTGGAGGCCCGATCCAATGCCGATGGGAATGCGTGGCTTGCCGGTTCCTTTTCAACTCTTTCGTACGATCGGAAGGGGCGACCAACACCCCGGATGTCCTTGAACCGCTTGCGGTCATGCTCAACGAAAGCGTATCCGTGCCCCATGAAGCGAACGGGGCCGGTCGCGACGGTAAGAGCCAACTCTCTCTGCGCTGTGATGACGTGCACGGGTTGCATGGCAACCTGACGCCCGGCAGCGTGAGAATGATTTCTATGAGTTGACATTATTGCATCCTAACTCTCCATGAACTATTATATCGACGCATGACGTGTAGCTTTCCCGTTGAAAGACTTGGTCGGGAGCGCTATCGCTGCCACTTTTGGCAAGTAAATCCGCTTGCGATACCTAATGCCAGTGGTATTCGCCGGAGTGCGCCTCTGGCTCACGAGGATCAGATGACGCGTGCGCGCACCGCACCGGTCCACTTGACAACGCGTTAGTAGCTAGCTGCTGTATGCCAATCTAAGGAGAAGTAGATGGGATCCGTGATCGACTGCAGAGCTTCCGTGGATAACGCCACACCGCCCTACATTTCTGCATCAAGCGTCATACGCGAGAGGCTGAAGCGGGCAGGTGAGCGTTTCCACGCCAACGACAATATTTCCGTATTCATCAACGACGGCGAACTGAGCGCGTTGGAGGAAGAGGTTGCCGTACATATCGCCAACGCGCTTCGCGCTATGGTGATCGACGTAGACAACGATCACAACACGCGCGACACAGCAAAACGCGTAGCAAAGATGTATCTGCGGGAGGTGTTCGCTGGCCGCTACGGATCGGCGCCACGGGTGACTGAATTTCCCAATGTCGGCCAGCTAGACGAATTGATGGTGGTGGGTCCGCTACGCCTGCGTAGCACATGCTCGCATCATCTTTGTCCCATCATGGGTCATGCTTGGATTGGTGTGCTGCCGAATGCGCGCTCAAATTTGCCGGGGCTTTCAAAGTACTCGCGCCTGTTGAACTGGATCATGTCGAGGCCTCAGATTCAGGAAGAGGCCGTGAAACAGATGGCGGACCTCCTAGAGCAGCGCATTGCTCCCGACGGGCTCGCCATAGTCATCGCGGCAGACCACTTTTGCATGCACTGGCGGGGCACCAAGGACGACGGCGCGCAGATGACAACCAGTGTGATGAGAGGCCGCTTTCTCGAAGATTCCGCTCTGCGGAAAGAGTTTTTTTCGCTGATCAAACGAAAGAACAGCTGAGATCAAGCAGAGCGCGCTACGGTCGCGTTTTACCTCATGCCACCCATGCACCATGGAAGCTAAGATGCAAGACGCTGCCGTATTAGAACAAGCATCGCTCTCACGCGAATCACCCAAGGCAACGCCATCGTGCAGCGATGCTGCGGGTCGAGATGCGTGTGCGCGCGCCCATCACACGACAATGCAACGCCTGCATCGTGCGGACTCGCGAGTAGACCTCGACTACGTTGGCCAACTTCTCCTCCATACGGCACAGGGCAGCGAGTCGCACTTTGCGCAGCTGTATCGGGTCACGGCTCGACGTCTACATTCGGTGATCGTGCGCATCATACGGAACGAAGCTGACGCGGAAGATGTATTGCAGGAGGCCTTCGCGACGACATGGCATCTGGCGTCGTCGTTCGACCCTGCGCGGGGCAACGGAATGAGCTGGCTCGTCTCGCTCGCTCGCAATAAGGCCATCGACCACGTCCGTCGATTCAGATATTGCCCGCTCGATGACAATGTGGCCGAAGCCATACCGTATAACGGCCCTTCACCTCTCGCGCTTGCGGAGATGAGCGAAGCGCGCGCGCAGATCGAGAACGGCTTGCGTCAGCTTCAAGCGAATCATCGATACGCATTGAAAGCGGCGTTTTTTGGCGGTCTCGCCTATCGTGAACTTGCGCGATCGTTTGGCGTTCCAGAAGGGACGGCTAAGAGCTGGATCAGGCGCGGCCTCGCACAACTCAAGTTGCTGCTCGACCCGTCATAATCCCCCTCTTATTGGCAAGTCGGCTTTATCCGACGGTTTTGAGTTCCGGTGCAACCATTGAACGCCACTGCGGATAACAGTCGCACTGGACTGCTGCGACTGAGAAGCGATTAGCTCGGCGGCGACAACTGGCGGACATAGGGCTATGTGGTGAGCGACGTGATGGTGGCCGCCGTAGAACAAGCGCTTCGCCACCAAGCAGACTGCGCAACCCATTGAATCGTTGTCCGACAACGTCTGGCAGGCATCGATCACCTCTCGCGCAGCTTCCGACGTGAATTTGAAGACACCGCGTCCGAACTCAGTGGGCAGCTGGAGGTGATTTGACCCCGTGACCTCGATTACGCGGACACCGTTATGTTGTTGACGCAGCCACACGCTTGAACGCGTGGGACGAGCGATATTTCAGTGCGCAATGCGGATGGCCTTCGTTAGAAAAGAAGGACAACTGATTGCGGGTTTTCAGAAGGGGGCGAATTCGTCTGCGAGCCTCATCGAGACTAGCTTTCGGGGTTGGCGCGAACGGAGCGGTTAAAGTCAAGGCTTTGGGGAATATATGTGTTGGCTTCCAAGACGTAACTAACCGTCTATGTTCCTTACTAACCCCGTCTCTAACGAGTCGAACCTGAACAATTCGGAAGTCCTTGTGTGGTGAGGCTTTACGGGCCAAATGGTGTGGTGGGAATTGCAGGGACCTGGCATATTGATGCGTGAATCCTGCAATTTCTGACGGGGTGCGGATGGGTCTCAAGACACCTGGACGGAGGGAGATTTTCTTCCGGCAACCGCTGCGTGAACAGATCAACCTAGAGCATCCGTTCGTGCGTCTGGCTGACCTGATCAACTGGGAACGGCTGGGCGCGTCAATGAGTGAGCGCTTCGTTCCCGGCAAGGGGCGCCCGGCTACATCACCGCGCCTGATTGCGGCCCTGCTATACCTGCAACACGCCTTCGACCGGTCCGACGAAGAGGTCGTCTGGCAATGGGGCGAGAACCTGTATTGGCAGTTGTTCACTGGCGAGACTTACTTGCGGACGGAACCGCCAATCGACCCTTCGAGCGCGACACACTGGCGCAAGCGGCTGGGTGAAGCTGGAGTTGAGGAGCTGCTGGCAGAGACGATTGAAGCAGCCAAGCGCGCCGGCGTAATCAAGGCTTCAAGCGTGAAACGCGTAATCGTCGACACGACCGTCATGGAGAAGGCGATCGCGCATCCTACCGATTCACTCCTGCTCGAGCGGTGTCGCGGACATCTGGTGAAGGCTGCTGCGAGGCACGGCCTGAAGCTGCGCCAGAACTACAACCGCGAGGCGCCATGGCTGGCCAGGCAGATCAGTCGTTACGCGCATGCAAAGCGATACAAACGGATGAGAAAGACCCTGCGCACGTTGCGCTCGCTTGTGGGTCGGGTGGTGCGCGATGTCGAGCGGCAACTCGACGCGGTGGCCGATTGCAGCCGCGCGGCATTACAGGAGCTGATTGGCCGCACGAAGCGGATTCTGTCGCAGAAGCCCAAGGACAAGAACAAGCTGTATGCCCTGCACGCACCGGAAGTCGAGTGTCTGGCCAAGGGCAAGGCCCGCACGCCATACGAATTTGGCGCGAAGGTGTCGATCACGATGACTCACAAGCAAGGGGTCGTGGTGGGGAGGCGCTCGATGCCGGGCAACCCATACGACGGCCACACGCTGGCTGAGGCGCTGGAGCAGGCGGCGATCCTCAGCGATGTCACGCCAGAGGTCGCCGTCGTGGACCGTGGCTACAAGGGCGTCGCGATTGATGGCGTGAAGGTCTATCACCCCGGCCTGCGGCGCGGCATCACGCGCGCACTGAGGGCGATGATCAGGCGACGCAGCGCAATCGAGCCCGCCATCGGCCACATGAAGGCGGACGGAAACTCGACAGGAACTGGCTAAAAGGAGCGCTGGGCGACGCGATGCACGCTGTGCTGCGCGGCGGCGGCCGCAACCTTCGGATGATCCTCCGGAAGCTGCGGCTTCTTTTTGTCTTCATTCTCGCTGCCTTGTTCAACTACAACGGTGCTGCCGTCGTGATCGCGTGACGCCAGCGACATGAGAAACGAATTGTTCAGGGCCGACTAACGAGCAGGCGCCTCAAAAGATAGCCAAACGAACGTTGCTACTCCGGTTAGCAATCGGGGGTAACGGTGAAACTGGCTGTTGCGTCATAGACGTTTGCGCTGCTTGTATCTTCTGGTAGATTTATTGCCGAGCGGCGCAGTACAAATACATAGACCGCAGACTTTATCGTCGAGGTATGTCATGGAAGTTCTTGATCTCGCGCCCGTCGTCTCGCCAGACGGACGCGCCGTGGTTTTCATGCTGTCGATTTGCGGCCGCGAGGTTGAAGGCGCAATTGCGCGTGACGCGCTCGTGCAGCATTTCTGGTTACCGCGTAGCGCCGACCCAGCGCGTACGCTCAAGGCATTTCAAAACGGTCGCAACCGCATCGTCGCAGTCGCACAGAGAAAATTGCTAGCGCGACCTGACGAACCGCTGTGGCTGACTGCGAACGACTTTGTTGCTAGGTAACCGACAGCTGCCCGACGGCTGGTTGAGAGCAGAGTGGGGTGCTGACAATTCCGATGTGCCTGCGTCAGGAAGATCGGGCCGTAACTCCGCCTCAGTGTGGCCAATGGTGAGTAAGCCCGTCTCCAGTGATTCCGGTACTTCGCGCATGAACTGGTATTCGGCGCCACCCATCGGCTTGGCTACGCAGCGCTACGCATGTTCCGCAACGAGCCGGTTCTTCTCCTTTCACAGCAGCAGACCGATGGTCGGCCGGTCTAAAAACACGGTCGGCTCATCGTGCTGCGGCGAACAACGGTTTTGCCAAGCAGCTTCGTTCCGACTCGGATTTCTCGGCTCGCATGAATGATGAATTCACCACGAATGTGTGGGTCATATGGAGCCGGATAACGGTGCACTGCTCAATCCTCTGGGAATGAACTGACCCCACGAAGTTGGACACCCTTTTTAGGGTTTTTGGTGAAATACAGCGAGAAGAAGAAACTGTCGGCAACGCAGGATTACTGCGCCGGCCATGCCGGGCTAAAGAGAGTTGCGGCCCGCCACTACGTGGACGTTTCGTCACTTCGGAAATGGATAGCGGCATATCAAGCGCACGGCGAGGAAGGTTTGTGCACAAGAACCAGCCGCGTGCGAGTTGCATTCTTTCGCGGCTTTTCTGGCACAAGCAATATAGCGCTGAATTTAAGGGTGGAGTTGTGGAGCGGATGCGGAGGGAAGGCCTTTCATTCCGTCAGGTTGCGGCGCTCGCGAACGTTCGCAATTTCAATATCATCGCAGTGTGGGAGCGGCAGTATGATGACGGCAGTTTGGCCGCGGGACGTTCACGGCCTGCAACTTCTACCCTCAGAATGCCGAAACCGTCGACACCAAAAAAGCAATCGGCTGCGGATGAAGACTGCAGCCGCGAGGATCTGTTGCGGAAGTGGAGCAGTTGCGCATGGAGAACAACTATCTAAAAAAGCTCGACGCCTTCGTTCAAGCGAAGAGGATGTGGGACATTTCGCCCGATTGATGAGATCTTCATGCGGACGACCCGGTGCGGGGCAAGGGGACTCGCACCCACACGCATCACGATGACGTGGCCGCCGGCAGCTAGCGGCACTGAATGAGCCGCGCAGGCTGCTCACGAGCTCAAGCAACGTTGCGTCGAGCTTGTCGACGCGCATGGGTTCAATCGCCTTGGCGGCGACCGAATCGCTGTCAGTCTTCTCGAACGGCACCAGGCCGATGACAAGATCCCCCCAACCGTATTGGCGAAGGCACAAACGTCCTCGGCGAGCTTATGCTTGCCCTTTTCCGACAAGTTGCAACGGTTTTTTTCATTTCGAATCAGTGCATTACGTTGAGATGCGGCGGATTTTTTGCTTTTACCGGCCAGCCCTCATCCCAGCAGCGTGCACGCCGGCGCCCGCTGCTCGAACCAGCGATGATCGCTGCCGTCAATCTGGATCAGTTCGCCATAACACGCCCGATGGTTGCGCGGCTGGAAGACCTTCGGCGGCCGCTGCGCCCGTGGCACCCATACGGTCGTTGAGAACGATTAGTCTCGCCAGCGGTGCTGATAGCGGAGGCCGACGCAATCTCTGCTATCTCTTATGTCGTACATTGGTCGGGCCAAAGATACTGCGAACCCGCGCTTAGCGCTCACCCCGCGCCGCGGGCTAAACCGGTGACGGCTAGTCGGCATTGGCGCGCGTCGGTGGAGCGGGGAACTGCACTCATTCCACCGAGGCCCTATTGCAAGGCGAGCGGGTGTGTGGCTGCCGCTTCGTGAACGGCATCTAGCGTCAAATAAGCTGAGTCCACGTCTCCCTCCAGCGCGGAAAGCAGAGTCTTAGAAAAGTCTTCCGGCCTGGAGCGCTCAACTTCTCGCTTGACGACAGTCTTGTGATCCTTCATGACTAGGAGAAATACTGTCTCCTGCATAAGCATGACTTTGACATCCCAGGTACTTTCGCCGTGGCGCACGGCCACATTGACACCGTCTTCGGCGGTGCGCCATTTCACTTCATTGCGCTTGAACCACTCGTCGACTCTGAGCAGCGACCAGAGCTTGGAAATCGGCAGTCTTTGGTGTTCGAGTGACTCGTAGGCTCGGGCAATAAAACTGTCGAGCGAAGCAGAAGTTGCATTTCGCTCTTTCCATCGCGGACGCACCCACCTCGCACTTAACCAGGTTGTCGACTTCGTCCCACCTGACGGGAGGAAGTGATCCACATGCTTGGCATGAGCCAAGCTGCCTTGTGTATCGGCCCGCCAGTTCAACACGCGGCCGGTGGACAGCTGATCGTCATCCAGTTCGCCATCATCCTCCAGAGACGTCATCCGGATAGGAGTAACCTTGCCCTCAGGCAGGCGACCGGTCTCCTGAGCGACTTCCGAATTAACTCGCTCGAGTAGATCGGTCACAGCCTTTTCGCGCTCAGGGTCCGTCAGAGCAGCATTAAGCGCAGTCAAAGCCGTCTGGCAGTCGGCCTCACTGTGCACATCACCGACGATGCCAAGGACATTAAAGAGGGCTGCCATCTCGGCATCCGAAAACATCGGCTGCGCATCCGTAACACTGACATTTGACATGATCTTTCAGCCTTCCTGCGACGTTTGATCGCCACGATATTTGTCAAAGCGCGCACAAAAGTCACGTGCCTGCTCGTTGGCCATAGCGAAATACTGCCCCGGCTCCACTTTTCTGACCAGCGATATGCGTTTCTCGTTCCAAAGCCGGGCCATCCTGCACTTCCGCTCGTAGAACTCGACTAGCTTTTCGCCGCCAGCGGGGTCTGCATGCAAGAAGATGGAGGCGTCCCCGCCGAGGTCAAGCCGTGTCTGGATCGCGACGTCTACGAGCATATATGCTACTCCCAGCAAAGGCGGCAGACCGACACGATCTAGATGCTCGCGCGGGGCATTCGACAGATACCAGACGAAAGCCAGCTTTGAGTGATCTCCCGGATAGGGGGACGCGTAAGCGGGTACCGAAGTCAGCATCCCGACAGGGACCCATCCCTCCGAAACCTCAGCCACAATGGTCCACGCAACGGCTCGCTCAGCGCCCTGCTTAAGGCGGTTCGTCGTTCCCGCCATCGCATAGTACAACGGCCAGTTCCAACCTACGTCAGCCCTCACGCCGGCATGCGGGTCCAGCCGAACATTACCGGCTGTCGCACTCACATACTGGTCGTTCACGAGCGGCTGGACATGTCGGTGCCAATACCACGCGTGCCCGAGCGTCATCGGTACGGCTTTGACGGGGCAGAAAACGTCGGGCTCCGCGCCGTCGTACTTGAGGCGGCGTATCGGATTCGCAAGGCTGGCGCGTACAGTCATGGGCGGGGCATTGGTTGATATTCCCCCATTCTAGCGCACGCCCTCAATCCCGATAAGTCGTATTATCAGGGCTAAATTAAATAGAAAAATAGCGGTTTCACATTTCATAGAAAGTGATTAGATGATAAGAATGAATTCGAATTTTGCTCGAATCTGCCCCTTGCAGTAGATAGGGGCAAGGCCGTCGTGCGCCCATGCAGAGCGGCGCAGTAAGCCCGCCGACGACACATCAGGGCGTACCTGCGCATAGAAGATGCGATTATGCGACTGGCCAGGAAACAGAACATCTGCGAAAACGTTTCAGCCAAAACCGAGGCAATTGGCGAATTCCAATATCGCTTGCCGGACTTTATGCATCGATTAAGTCGCCCTTGGTCATACGGTGCAAATTTATTTTAAGAATGCACGCGATAAATCACCAACGGCGAGCAGGTTTTCGGTGTTAGGGCTGACGGGAAAGGACGCATGAACGGCCGCCGATGTTTTTAGCAGCTACATATGTCGAGGCCAGTTTGAAATGTCGGGGTGCTGGCTAAATACAGATGTCGGGTTTTGAGGTTGGATTTGAATTTGTATTTGAGGGTTTAACTCTCACGCAGCGTTGAAGCAACATGTGTGAACGGGCAGGGCGTGTCAGTCCGTTCAGCGGAACTTTGCAGACCGGCAGCCAGGTTTTGAAGACGTGTTCGGCTGTTGTGCAATCTGCACGATCACCTCGTTGATGTCGGCCCGCGTGAACTCGCGCTGCTTCTTCGTGCCAGGCCGGGGCTGATCGCGTTCGACCGGCACCCCCCGGTTCGTGCGCGACGGCGAGCCCGACGCCCGCCGGTCATCGCGCTGCGCCTGTAGTGCCTGCGCCACCTGCAGCGCATGTCCGAGCCGCTTGTGCCCGATCACTGCACCCTGGTCGACCTCGGCGAGCCGGTCATAGGGGACACAGGGAAGGGCCGCGCCGTCCGCCCGGACCTCGATGCGCCCGTCCGGATACTCCCACACCTCGATATACCGGTGGATGAGCCGCCGGTTCGCCACCGTATCCTCGAGCAGGTACAGCACGCGGTCGTACTGCACCGTCAGCGCCTTCGTCACGCGGCGCAGTTCGCGCCAGGTCAGCAGGGCGTCCAGGTCCTCATCGTCCCGCAATGGCCGGTGCGCGTCGAACGCGCTCCGGGGCGGCTTCGCAAAGCGCGCGTTATACGAGGCGATGAAGGCGGGCGCATAGGCGTTCGCGGCGTCAATGGTACTGATGTCACGCAGCCGCAGCTCCTTCACCAGACGGTCCTGCAGCGTCAGGTGCGCCCGTTCGACGCGGCCCTTGGCCGGGCTGCTGTTCGCGCAGAACGTGTCGATGTTCAGTTCGTACATCGCGCGGCCAAAGTGCGTCACACTGTGCCCGGTCTTGCCGGCGCACGTGCTGCGGAACACGCTTGCGCGGTCGCTGTAGAACGCCACCGGCTTGCCGTAACGTTCGAGGTAGGCACGCGTCGCTTCAAAGTAGCTGAAGGTCGATTCGCTCGCCGTGAAGTGCAGCGTCATCAGCCGGCTGGTCGCATCGTCGACATACACCAGCAGCGTGCAGGCCGGCGCCCGGTCCTCGAACCACCGGTGATCGCTGCCATCGATCTGCACCAGTTCGCCCAGGCAGGCCCGGCGTGCACGTGGCTGGTACACCTTCGGCGGGCGCTGCGCACGCGGCGTCCACAATCCGGCATCGGTCATCAGCCGCCTGACGGTCTCCTTGGCCAGCCGGATACCGTGACATTCATCGAGCTTCTCGCGCGCCAGCGTCGGGCCAAAATCCGCATAGCGCTCGCGGATCAGCGTCAGGGCGCGCAAGGCCAGCCCGTCGTCGAGCTTCCGGTTGCCCGGGCGGCCACGCCGCCCGGATGCCACGCCCGACGCGCCGTGCTCCCGGTAACGGTTCACCAGCCGCTCGACCTGACGTACCGTCAATCCCAGTCGTTCGGCGGCACGACCAGGCTTGAGGCCCGTCTCAACGATCGCCTGAATGACCTTCAGCCTGTCCAGTTCGCGCATGCTCAGACTCACCAGTGTCCTGTGCGGCTTCATGGCGGGCTCCCGCAACGTGGCAGCAGCCTGCCAGCTTGCCAGCGTTCAGAAACACGACATCTGTAAATAGCCAGAACCCGACATTAGGATATAGCCCGTACAACATAAATGTTGATAAATTATGTTATGTCAACTTTACGTCATGTCGAACGCAGCACGGGGTTGTTATCAGACCGTTAATGGTTTAAATTCGGTCCGATCCACTTGCCCCCGGAGCGCTAGATGCATATCGCGGATCATGTAAAGCCAATCAGCTACCTCAAAAGCGAAGCGGCGCAAATCGTCAAGGATCTGACGGAGTCGGGAGAGCCGCTCATCATCACGCAGAACGGCGAAGCGAAGCTCGTCGTCCAGGACGTGCGAACCTACGAATCGACACAGCAGACGATCGCCCTACTGAAAATCCTGGCGATCGGACAGAAGCATATCGAGCGCGCGGATCACGCTGATGGCGACGAGTTTTTTGCAGAGCTTAATGAGCTAGACCAACAGGAAAAGCTCCGCTGATGGCGGCGCCCTTGCTGAAGTACCGCATCCTCCCTACCGCGCGGATCGGCATCGACGAACTGAGAAGCTACGTCGTCCGCACATTCGGTTGGGAAACATGGCGTCAGACATCCGCGCAACTTCAGGAAACGATCAGTCACATTCGCCAGTTTCCCGCTAGCGGTCACGCGCCTCCCGAGCTTGAGGGCTTCTTCGAGGACGGTTTCCGGCAGGCCCTTTCCGGCAAGAATCGGGTTATCTATCAGGTCCGCGACGACACCGTTTTTGTTCATCTCGTGGCTGACGTGCGACGTGACCTGCCCTCCCTCCTTCAGAGAATCGTGCTTCGCCTGATGTAGGGGTCTGGGCCAGCTCCAACGTATTCAAGCCTTACATCCGCAATGTCAAGTAGTACATATCCAAAGTTGTAATTTTTATTTAAGGCAACTTGTAAAGCTGCAGCACTACAAGACAGTCCGCTACGGCAAACCTTTACTAAGGAAGCGTCGTTACATGCCATTAATCATGAGATGTGTGCTGAGACGGGCGGTGTCTTGGTCCGGCAACTGCAGATCGGCCAAGAAGAGAGGCCTGGCCTACGGATCGTTACACGGATTTGAATGACGATTCGCAGCCCCAGGTTGCTGGGCGTGGCCCTTTGTGTTTTCGGATGCGCCATTAATCCGCAAACGGGTCAACAGGAAGTTGCTGCTCCCGTTGAAACCCAATTCAACAGTCTCCTCCAGTTGTGTCTCAGTAGGAGGCGACGGTGGCGGATCGTCACGGACCGGCCTATTTCCCGCCCTGCCGCCCAATTGCAATGGAGTGCAGACACTTCGATGGAGACTACCGCGCCGCTAGGGCCCGACGGAATCGAAATGCTCTTCTGGCAACACATCTTCCACCCGATTCCTGCCCAACTTCTTCGCCCGGTACAACGCCCGGTCAGCCTTAGCGAGCACGGCAGATGCATCGAGACGCCGGCAACAGCTGCTTGATGCGTGGCCGATCGATACTGTCACATGACCTCGTCCTAGGTCGTCCTCGTACAAGCCCGCAGTTGATTCTGCCACCGATTTGCGCAGGAGCTCCGCAATATGTAGTGCACGGCCAGACTCGCAGTCAGGGAGCACTGCGGCGAACTCCTCACCGCCATATCTCGCCACAAAACCGGGATGGCTGCCAAGTGTCGTCCGTAACGTACTGGCGACCGTCTGCAGACATGCATCGCCGGCGAGATGACCGTGTTTGTCGTTGTAGGCCTTGAAATGGTCGACGTCGATGAGCAGAAGCGATAGCGCAGAGCCGGTCTTGCTCGTCACAGAAAGTTCTCGTCGGAACTGCTCATCAAAGTAGGCGCGGTTGAAGACTCCAGTCAGCGCATCCCGCACGGAAAATTCCCTCAGCGCGCAATGCGCGTCTGCGAGCGCCTGGTAGGCGCGGCCCGTCTCATTCAACAGCGCGCCAAGCAGCGCTCCGGCAGAGCACATCGAAGCAAGGCGCGCAGCGTACCAGCCAACGCTGTATCGAGGGCCGGCGGCGAGTGTCAGCGCTACATCCATTAGTCCGGCTAGGAGTGCTACCGCGATGAACAGATCGACCGCCGTGCGCAACCGCCTCATAACGATATGAAAGACAAGCGCCCCGCTGCACAGTACAGCAATCGCAATTGCGATCGGGCTCGCGGACAGATGCCTGCTAGGCAGAACGCCTGAGACGAGGTCAGGGAGCCCTGCGTGCAACGTGATCGCTGCTGAAGTGAGTGCAACCGAGAGCAGAACTGGACCGACGATCGCAGCTATCCCTAGACGCAAGCGTGTCGCGGCAGCTATGACATGAGGGCCGTATGCTCTCGCCACCGTGATAGCGATGATGACGGACAGTGCGTAGCCGCCGCGCCACAGGAGCCAAATCCAAATGGTGGTTTGCCGCCCGGCTCCAAACAGCCCATTCTCCACAAAGACCATCCGGATACTCCCAGACCTCGATATACCGTCCGATCAGTTTGCGGTGCTCGGGCGTGTCGTTCAGCAGGTACGTGACGCGGTCATACCGCACAGTCAACGACTTGCTCACCTTGCGCGGCTCGCGCCACGTGAACACCAGATCAAGATTCTCGTCAGCCCTGAGTGGGCGGTGAGCATCGAATCTGCTCTTTGGTAGCTTTGCGAAGCGCGCGTTGTAATTTGCCATGAAGGCCGGCGCATACGCATTGGCTTCGGCAGCCGTGCTGATGCCACGCAACCGCAATTCTTTTACGAGGCGGTCCTGCAACGTCAGGTGGGCCCGTTCGACGCGCCCCTTGGCGGGGCTACTGTTCGCCCAGAACGTGTCGATGTTCAGCTCGTACATTGCACGGCCGAAATGGGTCGCGCTGTTGCCATCCCTGTTTGCACCCGTCTTGCGAAACACGCTGTACTTGTCGCTGTAGAACGCGACAGGCTTGCCGTGGCGTTCAATATACGCGCGCGTCGCTTCGAAGTAGCTGAACGTCGATTCCGTCGCTGTGAAATGCAGCGTCATCAGCTGGCTCGTCGCATCGTCGACGTACACCAGCAGCGAGCAGGCCGGCGCCAGTTCCTCGAACCACCGGTGATCGCTGCCATCGATCTGGATCAGCTCGCCCAGACACGCGCGCCGCGCACGCGGCTGGTAAATCTTTGGTGGCCGCTGCCGGCGCGGCACCCAGAGACCTGCATCCGTCATCAGACGCCTGACCGTCTCCTTGGCGAGCCGGATGCCGTGACATTCGTACAGCTTCTCGCAAGCCAGCGTCGGCCCGAAATCAACATAGCGATCACGAATGATCGAGAGTGCCCGATCGGCCGTCACCGCGTCCAGCTGGTTGTTGCTGGGCCTCGAGCGCCGACGCGACACGAGGCCTTCCGGTCCATGTAGGCGCAGTCGCGCCACCAGGCGCCGGATCTGCCGCGTCGTCAGCCCGAGCCGTTCTGCCGCGCGCCACGGCTTGAGCTTGCCGTCGGCAACATCCTGAATGACCTTGAACCTGTCCAGTTCGCGCATCGTCATGGTTATCCGTTCGGTCGCAGCCATTAAAGCCTCCCGCGCCGGAACGCCGGCGGCCGGTCAGCTTACGCTGCGAAAAAGCGGACATTTGAACCTGGCTAAAAAGCGGACCAGGACTATGCGGCCGAACCGGGTACCTAACTTTCTAGGGACAGAAGCGGGTGAGGGACGTCAAGGTCGGAAGAGCCGGGAAGTATGGCAAACTATGCGCATGTCTCATGCACATAGGAGATGCCCATGATTAACGCACCGGCGGCGCAACCGAATGTCGTCAAGCGTGTTGCCAAGGCACATTCCCAGTCAAAGGTCGCGCGCAAAGCCACCAACGTTTCACTTCCGACCGATTTGCTCGAGCGCGCCAAGGAACTGAACGTTAACGTGTCGAGGGCAAGCGAACGCGGCTTGCGCGAAGAGGTTCAGGCCGCCGAAGCTCGCGTCTGGGCGGAAAAGAATGCAGACTTCATCGCGGAAATGAATGCGCGAATTGAGCGTGACGGCTTGCCCTTGGCAGAACATCGGATGTTTTGATGGCTCGGTTTGATCTTTACAACAACCCTTCGGCAAGATCCAAGGCCGCGTCGCCGTTTCTACTCGACGTGCAAAGCGATCATCTCGGCAATCTCATATCGCGCGTCGTCATTCCTTTGACGCGCGTCGCCGGCAACTACACAGGCAGCAAGGTTGCGCAGGATCTGTCGCCCATCATTGATATCGAGGGAGAACAGTTTGTGCTGGAAACACCGTTGCTCGGTGCGTTCAGGACAATCGAACTAGGCCCTGCGATCGGTACGCTCAGAGATGAACGGGACCGGATCGGTGCCGCGCTCGACCGTCTATTCGGCGCTTACTGATCCCCGTTGGCCGGTGAGTGATTGCTGATGCCTTCGAATCAATTTGCCTTTGCCCTTAGCTGAGGATTGCGCTTCGGTTTAATCTCGCCCCGCCCGGCTGCCTTCGCGCCGTAACCGCCGAACCGACATCGGATTACGACTTCCTTGATGCTGATAGATAGCATTCCTATATAAAACTGAGCTGTTATGTAAAATTCAGACTGAAGCAACCTAAGGTTGCTTCGCGCCGGCAAGTGGCGCTCTTCCTAGGCGTCCAAGAGCAGTTGCGCCATCGCCACTGCGCGCACCAATATCGCCGATTACGCCTCGCGAACTCGGCAGCGACGAGGTTGACCGTCACATTGCCGATTTCGTCAACAGTGCCGCTCTTGCCCGTGAGGCCGGCTATGACGGCGTTGAAATCATGGGATCCGAAGGCTACTTTATCAATCAGTTCCTGACCGCGAATACAAACCAGCGCACCGACAAATGGGGCGGCGACTACTCCGCACGTATGCGGCTGCCGGTCGAAATAGTCTCGCGTACCCGACAAGCGGTGGGCCCGGATTTCATCATCATCTACCGCCTGTCGATGATTGACCTGGTTCCGGGCGGAAGCGACTGGCAAGAGGTGGTCATGCTTGCTCGTGCAGTCGAAGCTGCGGGTGCCACTATCATAAACACCGGGATTGGCTGGCATGAGGCGCGCATTCCGACGATTGCGACATCGGTACCGCGAGCAGCATTTGCGTGGCTGACGAAAAAAATGAAGGGGGAAGTCGGCATTCCTCTGGTCGCTTCGAACCGGATCAATACACCAGCCGTTGCGGAGGACGTCCTGGCCGAAGGTTGCGCCGACCTCGTCTCCATGGCGCGTCCGATGCTCGCCGACCCCGAATTCGTTAGGAAGGCTGCAACAGGTCGGTCAAAAGATATCAACGTCTGTATCGGATGCAACCAGGCCTGTCTCGACCACATTTTTTCGAATCGGGTGGCGAGTTGCCTGGTGAACCCGCGTGCCTGTCACGAAACCGATATCGTGCTGAAACCAGCTGTCGAGACCCGCCGTATTGCAGTTGTTGGTGCCGGGCCAGCAGGCGTATCCGCAGCCGTCACACTGGCAGAGCGTGGTCATCAGGTGCATCTGTTCGATGCAGCGGACCAGATCGGCGGGCAGTTGAACATGGCCAAAGTCATACCAGGCAAGGAAGAATTCTTCGAAATGCTAGGTTATTTCGAGCGACGCATCCAGCAAACGGGCGTCAGACTTCATCTGGGTGAAGAGGTGACCGCCGAGCAACTCGTTGAGCAGAGTTTTGACGAAGTCGTTATTGCAACTGGCGTAAAGCCGCGCCAGCCCAGCATACCGGGTCAAAACCACCCCAAGGTTTTGAGCTACGTCGATGTTCTCCACGGTCGCAGGCCCGTTGGCAAGCGCGTTGCAGTCATCGGTGCGGGCGGCATTGGCTTTGATGTCGCTGAATATCTCGTCGAGCCTCCGCAGCGTGAGGCGCCTAACGTGGCGCAGTGGCGCTCAGCCTGGGGCGTCGGCGATCCCGAGCTTGCAAGGGGCGGCATCGAAGGGGTACGGCCGGCTCCCGATGCCCCCTTCAGGAAGGTATGGCTATTTCAGCGTAGTACCGACAAAGCTGGATCCCGACTGGGCAAAAGCACGGGATGGATACATCGCGCCGCGCTCAAGATGAAGGACGTGAGGTCCATTGAGGGCGCAAACTATGAGCAGATTGACGACCGGGGCCTTCTGGTGTCATTCGGGCCCGAGCGGCAGGAACCAACCTGGTTTAATGTGGACAATATCGTACTCTGCACGGGCCAGGAGTCCGTGCGAGACTTGCTTGAACCGCTTAAGGCGGCCGGCATTAAAGCGCACGTGATTGGAGGCGCGGATGTGGCGGCTGAACTGGATGCCAAGCGAGCCATATCTCAGGCGACCAGACTCGCCGCAATGATCTAGCGGCTGCTTCCACGACCGTCGCGGAAGCGCTCTCGCATATCACCGCGATCTCTCCCGAGATTGCGGCGACCGGGAAAGGCTTAACCTGCCGGATCAGCCGACCCAGTTGTTGAAGGACTCGTAGCCCTTATCGGCAGACCAGCAGTACGTCCGGTACCCGAGCTGCGACAACTTAATCGCCTTTCCACGTTTGTCAGCGCTCGCCGTGGTCTTTAGCGTGTATTTCTCCATGGTCGGTGACGCAACCCATTCGCCGCCCTCATACTCCAGCGGCTCAACTGACGTGCCATCTGAGCTGTAACGTAGCGCCAGATATTCGAACGGATTAGGGCCGTTGGATTTGACCTGCTGGTCCTTTCCCTTGATCTGGTTGATGTGAACGCCGAATGTCTTGTTGCCGCGAAAAATGCTGCGGAAGATCTCATATCGCACCCAAGGGCGGGCATATGTCTGCGAGCCAATTAGCACGCAGGTTGTCGATGTGTTCTCAAGCCCTTCGTGAATCAGCTTCTTCAGATCGGCTTTCCCCTTCTTTTTGCTTTCTTCCCAGATTGAGGCGTCAAAAAATCCTGCGTCCTCCCGATCGTCCTTTGCGACCCAGTGGTTGCGAACAACGTTAGCCCGGAAGTCGATGACATCCTGGTAGTGAAAGCTGAAAAATACGCGCTTGGCCATGATTCGATACAAACCCTCAGATAGTTAGTATTTCCGTGAAGCTCGATTTCCAAGTATTGACACCATATGTGCCTTCGTGGATCGCCCGCACACTCTCATTCGTTCCTGCGGATGGATTCGACCAGTTTCAGGATCGACTGGATCAAGACTCTAGGATCCGGCAACGAAGTGGTTGGCCCTATCGCATCAAGCGATTTCCTGAACGCAGTTGTGGCACCCGGATAAAATTCCGGAAGATTATCCGCCACCCTTCCCCACATTTGCTCCGCAACATAGCCAGTCGCACCCACAGGAATTACTTTCAGCCCCTGCTCAACCGCCATGTCAAATTCCGCCACGACGCCGTCGGCGTCGATGACGTCGTCACCCTCCCGCTTGTTACCGAACAGGAAGATCGCGATACCTGCAAGTCCGATCATCTCCTCGCGGTAGCGCTGGTAGGCCTTGCGTCGCTCCCGCAGATCACTGATGGCGATCGGAAACGGCCGGGCAACCAGTTGAGACTGACGATAACGACGCTTGTCCCGCAGAATCGGATCCAGGGCGCCAGCGATCACCGAGGGGCCGACGCCGAGCCCAAAGCCAGTCACGATGCGATACTTCTTCTCAACTAATGCCTGACTGAGCCCCGCGACAAACTGATTCGCCGTATCAGTTTTCCATGGCGCGAAATCATCCGCGCTACCGGAAATAAAGATAGTCCGCTGGCGGTACTCCTGCTCGATAGCGGCAAGAATTCGGGTGATGTCTTTGTAATCGTCAACCAGCAGCGTGTGAACGCCAATGCGAGCGAGGTCCTTGATCAAGAAAGATTGCTGATGCTTTCGGTATTCGAAGTCGGCGTTTCTTTCCCTTGCCTTTTTTTGCTCCCGCCGCATGATGCAGTAGTGCTGTTTTGGTGCCTGATGTAGCGTGACCCGTACTCGGCTCATCACGTAGTCGATATTCGGATCACTGAAGCTGAAGCCGAGAAAGAGAAAGGTCTTCGCGGTCAGGTCGCCACTCAGCGCGGTGACAAATGGCTCGTGCCTGCGAAAATAGCCTTCGTAGTCGTCCTTGGTCAGAACGGCATCATCGGGATGCTCGACGTCGCCATGCATCTTGTAGACGATCGCATCGCGGCTCGGCGTGGTCTTCTTCAGTTGCCTCACTTCATATTTGATGTCTGCGATCTTGTTCGCCTGGTCGAGCGCAGTTTCGATCATCCGATCGTAGTTCGTCGTCCAGTACGTGGAGATGGGCAACCGGGCGAGAATCTCGTGGTTGCTCGTCGGTTTGCGTATATCGCTGAACTCCGCGATGATTCGCCGGTTCAGCTCAGAACGGTTCCTGCGCTCATTCAGATGATACTGGGCAAGCGCAACCAGATTTGTCTCACGGTCGATATCCAGCCCCAGTTCCTCCGCGACGCTGCGCAGCAGCTCTTTCCAGTTAACGTATCCTAGTGACGCGGACAACCCAGCTCCAGCGAAGATCGCGGCGTTGTTGTCAACGAGCTCATCGGTGAAGGCGCGGATAAACGCCCTCACTTCGCCTGAAAATGTTTCAGGGACGCTTTTAGATTGCTTTGTAGCCATACGATGGTGGTGTCCCGGGAAATCGTGTGAAAGTAAAACCTTGCCTGTCGTGCCAAGGGTTACCCTTCCTTGGATTCAGGCTTGAACTCGTACAGTGCATCCAGAGCGTCCGTGCCGCGACCCTCCGCTTTGTGCCACCAAACCAGGTCGCTGTGGTTCAGGCTAGCAAGGTGAGAGAGTTCTACCTCGTAATGAAATTGTGTCGCACTGTCGGCAGTGATCTGGCGCCGGGCAGACTTCTCGAGAGACTCGAGGACGATCCGAGAGGGCCTCCGTTTGCGAATCAGCTTGCTGGTCGTGAGTTCAGCGTAGATCCACGGCGAAGCCGTAAGGGATGCACCCGCATCGTCGATGGAGTCTTTGACGACAATTGATGAAGGCGTATTGAGGAAGATCACACATTCGGCGCGATCTATCATCGTCGAAAGCGCGCAGGACAGCATCATATGAACGTGGCTGGTCGAACGGTTCCGAGCCTCGTAACTGTAGGTTTTCTTATCCTCGTTCTTGCAATACGCATTGTCGATCTGCTTCAACAGATCGTCCGAATGCCCCCAGACGGTTGAGTCGATGAAAGCGCGAAGGCCGAACCTGGCATCGAGCCACCCCGCAAGACCGAGTGCCAGGTCGACATCGCGGTGCGAATGCGAGATGAACACGTGAGCATTTTCAGGCCCGAACCAGTCGGCCTGCAGCTTGGTCGCATCAATCGCATTATCTTTGACATACTGCGTGATCTTGGGACGCATCCTTCCAGCGTCGGCATCAAAAAGAGCTTGCCCCCGGTCTTTGTGCGTGCCAAAAGGGTCGTCGCCTTGAATCTTAAGGTTGAATCCCCGATACATCCTGATCTCCTGCGTTTTATTGAAATAGCCGCGGGTCGATTACGGCCCACATGGTCGTTATAACCGCTAATGCACACGGGTAACTCCACTTGTCTCCGTGCGCGCATCGAGAAATGTCCGTCCTGCGGCGAGGGTTACCCGAACTACCCGATCACCCTCGGACGTTGAAAGCCAGAATTCGAGCTGCGCCACCGCAGAAATGATTCGCTGTTAGGCGATTCAAGCCACGTTACGCCGGACAGACTCTTCGCAGGTGGCCTGACGATTTCGAGATCCCCTTCTATGTCGATCCGCACGTACGGATAAAGTCCGAGAAACTCGCGTCCGTGATAATAGTCCGTGGCCTCCGACACCACTGGCAGTATCGCCACGTGGCCTTTAGCGGCATCGAACCAGCCGAGTTCCCAGCACATCCAGCGGGACTGGGCGGCGCCGTTGGTGTCGATAAAAAGCATCGTGTCGCTCGCGCGCATGGCTTCGCGCACTGCGGCTGCATTCGCAGATGTCACGGCCGCGCGGTCCGACTCCGGGGCGTCAATCCAGTCACAGAATACGGTGTAGCCTTGCTGTTCCAGATAATCGTAGACACCGAGAACGATCTCGGCGTCCCGCATGGTTTGGGACAGAAACACATCGTATCGCTTGCGCAACTGGCTCCGGATCCGGTTCAGGCACTCGTGGGCAGCGAGGTTTTCGGCGTCTATGCGACGTTTTGCCCGATCGCGTATGTCGCGCTCATTCAGTAATGGCATTGTGGCAGTCCTGTCACCGAGCGAGGCTCAGCTATAGCGATCCTGTACATTGGTCGGCTGCTCATCAGGACGGTGGTATCGTCGCTCGCGCACCGAAATACCCAGATGCCTGTGAAGCAACGACACGTAGTCGAGGTCGTTGACGAGATCCTCGTTAAGGGATGACATCCGCTCGGCAATCTTGAGTACAGCCCCACCCGTGGAAACAACGGGAATCACCTGCGTGGATGGCTGCAGTTGCCGGATCAGTTCATATTCGTCGACGATGCCGCCCATGCCGCCGACGAACACAGCGGAGTCAAAGCCGTTTTCCGTAAATATCCGGTGCCGCATGTGTGCAAGGCTCTGCTCCCTGTCATTGTGCACATCGTCCGTGAAGACGACGTTTTTGAAGCGTTCGTTGTCTTCCGGAAATTCATCGCGAAAATGCTGTGACTGGTATAGCCGAACCCACGCGCCATAATCAACACCAAGGCTTTCGGCCACCACCCATATCATAGGGGTAATCGCCGGTTGACCGCCCCAAATCAGCAGGCGACGCCCAAGGACGACGTGCACCAGCGCCGATACGGCGGCAGTGATAGCTACCGTATCGGCTGTCGCTGCAAACTCGGCGCCCCGGCGAGGATCCGGCACACCTGCGGAAAGAAAGATCGCATTCTTCAACTTGGAGCCTCCCAAGCCGGAAGCTTCCAGCCTGCATCGACCGCCGGGACCGCGCGCACAGACGCGATGTTCTCGTCGAGCCACTCCAGATGCGTTCGCCATTGCTTGCCGATTCCCACGTGGTCATAGACCAGCATCGGTGTCTCGTCCTGCTTTGCCTCCCTAGCCTTGTCGGCGACATCATTAAGCAACTCGGCCGTTGGAATGCCAACCACGGGGTACGCCCAAATGGTGCGCCCATCGTCGAGTCGAATCGAAATGGCCCGGTGAGCGCCGATACCGGTTATCTCGCCTCCTACGCGTTCGACTTCGGCACGCAGCTTGCCCGTGATCGACATGTAGCGCGAAGCAATGCTGCGACTGCGCAGGCTTTCGACCGCCAGCACGATCTGTTCAACCTTCGGGTCGGCGATTGGTCCGTCTGCGCCAACAAGTTCATTTGCATCCAGATAGATGGTTTCCGCCAGATCCATGGCTCGATTGGGCGTATGGTCAGGCCACACGACGCGCAGCACATGAATTTCCTTCGCGCGTGCCCTGCCCAGTTCCTGGCGGGTCCACTTGTTTTCGAAGTACGTAGGCGTATCCAGCATGACCATGACGTCAGAGTCGCACAGGCGATGCCACAGGACCTCCTGGAACGCTTCACCGGGGCGGATGTCGTGCGTGTCGAGAAAAACGTCAAAACCCCGCGCGCTCATCAGGTCGTGCAGCTGCAGCGCTGCGGCGCGCGACTCGACCCTGCGATAGCTGACAAAGACGCGCCGCTGACGCCGCAGCAGACCGATGCACTCAAGTAATGCTGCTGCCAGTTCCGCGAGTCGCGTATCACCGGCGCGCCGGCGCAGAGCGTTCGCGTGGGCGAGCACGTCGGGCACGCAGGCAGCGAAATCATCTGCGACGCCAATGACCGGTATGACAGGCGCACTTGAACGTACAAGTTCGCGTACAAGCTCTACATCGACCTGTTCGGGCGCGCCGAAGTATGCAGCAACAAACGCCGCATGCCGGTTACGCTCACGCACCTCGCCCGCAATTCGGATCTTGATTTCGCCACCTACAGCGAGGCCGAACTCCTCTATCAGTCCCGCAAGCGTATTCGACAACGCTTCGCGGTCCGCCTCGGACAGACTGCCCAGAAGCCCTATCTCATAAACGCTCAACGCATGCCTCCCCGACGTGCCTGGCTGGATCCGGTTCAGTATTTCGCGCGGAGCTTGATTGCGTCTTCGACCCAGGCATCGAGGTTCTTTTCGATGGAAGCGTAGACCGCCTTGCTGTCGAGTCCCGCCGGATCGTGCAACGGGACGATCTGGGAGAGCGACGTCTGGTTAATGCTGAACCCCGCGAACGGATTGGCACCGGGGCTGGCCGTCTGAAGGTTCCGGTCCGTTAAACGATGAATACGTACACCGACCACACCCAGACCGCTTTCCCAGGCTTTGCGGATCTCGTATTTGACCCACGGACGTGATGCTGTTTGCGCTCCGACCAGCACGACTGCGCATGTGCGACCTTTCATCTGGGAAGCGATCCAGCGTTCGATTGCTGCGTCGCCGCCGCGCTTGACCTCCTCCCAGTCATTGCCGGATACAGGTTCATTGCCTTCGAGTGCGCCCATCTGGCGCACCTTCGACGCGCGCCAGCTATCAGCATCGAAATGAAAACTGAAGAAGACTTTTCTGGTCATTGGATTCCCCGGTGGCTTACTCTGATTTTTTATTACTACTGCAGCCCAACACTGATTATCGCCGCCGGTCATTCTGGACGGAAAGGCCCGGGATGTCCCCGATTTAGAGCGGATAATGCGTCGAACATTTTGCCCAGTCACCGTGAAAACATCAAGGCGATCGAACGATTTGCACGAGGTCTGGATTGCAAGACCAGCGCTTCCATGAAACAGTCATGTCGATGCTCCTGAAAAGGCGCACCGGGCCTGAGTGCGAGGCGGCGACGCCGGTACCAGCTTTACTACTACGGGCGATTATGCTCCGCCCTTCTCCATCGCTCGCTTGTAAGCCGGACGAGCCTCGATTCGATCGACGAAAGAGGTGAGATTCGGGAACGCGTCCCGTCCACAAAAAACGAGACCGGTCTGGGCAACAAACGAGAGCTGAATATCAGCTCCCGTGAGTTCATTTCCGACAAAATACTCCCGGCTAAGCAGTTCACGATCAAGAAAACCCAGGTGATTCTGCAATTCACTCTCTATTCTTGGCTGCAACGACGCCGCCCCTTCGCCAAGGCGAGCCGTATAGACCCGCAACATTAGCGGCAAGATTGCCGAACCTTCGGCATAGTGCAGGAACTGCGAATAGCGATCATAGTCAGCCGTTCCATACTCAGGGCACAGGGTTCCATTGCCATAGCGACGGATCAGGTGGTCCACGATTGCACCAGATTCGAAAATCACCCGCCCATCATCACGGATGACCGGGGCCTTGCCCAAGGGGTGGATTGCCGCCAGTTCCGGCGGAGCAAGATGTGTCTCCAGGTTCCGCTGGTATTTAACCAGCTTATATTCGAGCTGGAGTTCTTCCAGCAACCAGGTAATGCGTCGGGAGCGGGACGCGTTAAGGTGGTGTACTTCGATCATCGACAGAGCCTTCAGATTGTGAACGTTTTCTAACTGCGCGTCTGAACGTGGGTCGTCACGACGCGCGAGCCTAACTGGTTCTCGCTGGCCTAAAAGCGCAGCAAGACCTTACCCTTTCGCGCGCTCTTCTCGCTCGCTGCTGCCGCCAGCGCAGCATTCTCGACATCGAACACGGCGTCTACCGGCAACTTCAGCTCGCCAGACGCAGCCAGGGTCAGCAGTTCGCTAATCATCCGCGCCTTGTCCACGCCCGACGTCGTTTCAGAAATCTTGCTGGCCCAGAATCCCTTCACGGTTGCCTGCTTGAAAATCGCGTCACCCGAGTTCAGCCGCATCGGCTGACCGGACATGGCGCCGAACGACACCAGCGTGCCGTATTCGCCGAGCAGACCGAAAATGTCGCCGCTCGCGTCGCCGCCTACAGAGTCGACACCCGCCGCAAGCGGCACGTCACCGACGATCTCGCGAACCCGCTCCTTCCAACCGTCGCTTTGGGTCGAGACCGCATTACGAATCCCGATTTCGGCGAGTTCGGCGATCCCGGCTTCGCGTCGAACCAGATTCACCGCATGGATACCGCGCGCGTTTGCCAACATCGCCAGCGTCTTACCTACCGCGCCGTTCGCCGTGTTCTGGATGAACCATTGGCCCGGCTCCAACTGCAAAAATTCCAGCAGCATCACGGCGCTCAGCGGCATGGCGATCAACTGACAGCCGACTTCATCGCTGACGGCGTCCGGCAGCGGGATTACCGCAGCCGCCGGCGCCAGCGCGTAATCGGCCCACGCTTCGTGAATGCCCGCGACAACCACCCGCTGACCGACCTTGACGCGCTCCACACCTTCGCCGACCGCCTCGATCACGCCCGCGACTTCGCTGCCGCCCACGGCCGGCAGTGACGGCTTATAGCCGTATTGACCGCGGATCGTCCAGAGGTCGTGATTATGAAGCGGCGACAAGGTCGATCTGATTCGTACCTGACCCGCGCCGGGAGTCGGCGTGGTACGTTCAGCGACCTGCAGTACGTCGGCGGGATTACCGAAAGACGAATAGATAACGCTACGCAAAATTGATCTCCTGGAACATACGATAAGGGGTCCCTGCGCATACGCGCGGGATCAGTGCTTCGGGTCGAGAAGCTTCAACAACGCCTCGGCCGCGCCTTCGGGCGAAGCGGGGTTCTGCCCCGTTACCAAGCGTTGGTCGACGAGCACGTAGCTTTGCCAGTCCGGGCCCTTGCTGTAGTGCGCGCCCAGCCGCTGGAACTCGTCTTCGATCAGGAACGGCACCACATCGGTCAGTTGAACCGCAGCCTCCTCACTGTTCGAAAAACCAGTGACCTGGCGGCCTTTGACGAGCGGGCTGCCGTCGTGCGATTTGACCCGACGCAGCACGCCGGGTGCGTGGCAAACGAACGACATTGGCTTGCCCGCCTGCTCGAAGGCCTCGATCAACGCGATCGAATTGGCACTCTCTGCCAGGTCCCACAATGGACCGTGACCACCGGGATAAAACACCGCGTCGAAGTCGGCTTCATTGACATCGGCGAGCGGTGTGGTGTGCCCTAGTTGGGCCTGCGCCTCCTCATCAGCGCGGAAGCGTTTCGTTGCCGGGGTCTGTGCCTCCGGCGCGTCGCTCTTGGGGTCGAGCGGCGGCTGACCGCCGGCGGGCGAGGCGAGCGTCAACTTGGCGCCAGCGTCCTTGAAGGTGTAATACGGGGCCGCGAATTCTTCGAGCCAGAAACCGGTCGGTTTACCCGTGTCGCCGAGGCGGTCGTGAGACGTCAAAACCATCAGGATCTTCATGCGTGTGCTCCAAGGTCAACAGCGATTGCGCAATCAGGCCCCGTTGCGGGAAGGGGCGGAAAAATCAGGCTGCGCGAAGCACGCTCTGGGTGACGGCCATGGCTTGCGCCATTGCGCTACCGTCTTTGCGAAGCTTGGTGACGAGCGCGGCTCCCAACCACATCTGATAAAGAAGTTCTGCGGCCTCCTTGGCGCGAATCTCGGCCGACAGCGAGCCGTCGGCCTGGCCTTCCTGGATCACCGCGGCCAAGCGGACCATCAACCGGTCCACACCGTCGCGCAATACCACGCGCATCTCATCCGACAGATCGCTGACTTCCGCGCTCAGTTTCACCACCAGGCACCTCTCTTCGCCATACTGGTCGAGTTGCTGCTGCTGCCACTCGGCCCAGTAACCCAGCAGCTTGTCGCGACCGCTAAGCCCGGGTTGACCAAACAGCTCGGTGAGCCGCGCGTTGTAGTCGGCAACGTATTGCTGCAGCAACTCGCTGCCGAACGCTTCCTTCGAGCCGAAGTAGTGATAGAACGAACCTTTCGGAATATCGGCGGTGGTCAGAATCTCGTTCAAGCCCACCGCGACAAAACCTTTGCGCGCGATCAAGGTGCGCCCAGCGTCGAGGATGTGCCGGCGAATGTGGGGATGGCTAGCTCTCATAGTCGCCGGATTATTACACAATTAGACCAGTCGTCTAATTTGACGCGGCATGTATGGTCAGCGGTGTACTGACTGGTGGGCAAAACTTTTCGCGCGAGCATCAAGACATGCCGCCCGGGCGCCGCACCCTGGGACACCGGCGCAAACATGCCGAGTCGACATCTCTCATGATGTCCCGGTGCCGGCATGCGCCCCGCTCTCCGCTAACACTCAGTGACAGCCACCAAACCAACAATTATTGGCAGACGATGCGCGTCTGCCTAGATGATAGCCAAGGCCTCGTCGCTTCTCCGCACACGACAGATATTTCATTGATAGAGAGGACCCCACCGAGCCTGGAAGCGAATTAACGCATCGAGTGGACGCCCGGATTTGGCGCCCGCCGGTATATTAGAACTCATCTTCCGCTACCGCCATGAGAGGCCCAGATCCCGTTTTAACCGTCCGGGAAAAATGCTCGGCCTCGGGCAGGACGCGCGTAAAGAAGAAATTAGCGACCTTCAGTTTCTCGCTTGCCAGTGCCTGATCTCCACCCTCACCAACTGAAAGCGCCGCACGCGTTATTTTTGCCCACGCGAATCCCATTGCGACCAGACCAAACAGTTGGAGGTAGTCGTGGCCCGCTGCACCGTTCAGGTGGGGGTCTGCTTCAGCGCCTGCGGTTATGAAATCCGTTGCCGATCGCAGGTTCTCAAGGGATGTCTCGAGTTCGCGGGCAAAATCTGGACGCAACTCCGCCATGCCAGAAATTTCTTCCTTAACTAGCGCGAAGAAGCCGGCGACCGTGCGGCCTTCGTTCAGTGTAATTTTGCGACTGACCAGATCGAGCGCCTGGATACCGTTCGTCCCTTCGTACAGCGGAATGATTCGGCCGTCCCGAACGAACTGTTCTACTCCCGTTTCGCGAATGTAACCGTGGCCTCCGAAGACCTGAACTGCCGCATTGGTCGCCACGAACGAGCGGTCACTGAAGAACGCTTTGAGAACCGGGGTCAACAGTGCGAGGATATTTTCGCATTCCGATCTCACTGCCGGGTCAGGATGTTTGTGCTGGCGGTCTAGCTGAATGCCGGCCCACAACCATAGTGCACGAGCACCGTCCACGAACGACTTACCAACCAGCAGATTGCGTCGCACGTCAGCGTGGGAAATAATTGGGACCGGCGACGCCACCGCATCCGCGCCCATGCCACGTCCCTGCCGCCTCTCCAGCGCATACGTTCTGGCAAATTGCAATGCTGCCTCGGCCAACGCCACGGCCTGGACGGAGACACCAAGCCTAGCCGTGTTCATCATGGTGAACATTGCCTTCATACCTCGGTTAGGCTCTCCGATGAGCCAACCTGTCGCCCCGTCGAAAACCAGACTCGCCGTTGCTGATGCCCGGATCCCCATTTTGTGTTCGATGCCGCTACATTCCACCAGGTTTCGCACCGTCCAGGTTTGATCCTGCGCCTGCAGCTCCTTCGGTACTGCAAAGAGGGATATGCCCTTGATGCCCGCTGGAGCGTCCCGAAGCCGGGCTAGCACCAAATGCACGATATTTTCCGACAGATCGTGCTCACCGCCCGTCACAAATATTTTTGTTCCGGTCACGCGGTAGCTGCCATCGTCTGCGGGTTCCGCACGGGTCTTCAGGAGGCCAAGGTCCGAACCGCAGTGGGGCTCCGTGAGGCACATCGTGCCTGTCCAACGCCCGTCAATCAACGGGGGAAGGAAGCGTTGCTTCAGATCCTCGGATCCGTGGGCCGTAATTGCGTTGATGGCTCCCTGACTCAAACCGGCGTAGGTGCCAAACGCCATATTGGCCGAGCACACCATTTCTCGCAGGAGCAATCCAACGACGTGCGGAAGACCCTGCCCACCGTACTCCTGCGACGCCGTCAGCGCCGGCCACCCGCTCTCGCGATAGAGAGCGTAAGCACCCTTGAAGCCCTTTGGAGTCCGAACCTGCCCGTTCTCCCATACGCAGGCCTCTTCATCTCCACTGCGGTTCAAGGGAGCGAGCTCTTTCTCTGCCAGGCGCGCTCCTTCGTTCAGCACTGCATCGACTAGTGCAGGCGTTGCATCCTCGTATCCCGGGAGGCTGGCAACCGCCTTCGGATAATCAAGGACGTGCTCAAGCAAAAACGCGTATTCACGCAATGGCGCAGTGTAAGTTGGCATCGACGTTAGCCTCAGATGTGTTGCGGCGGTCCAGGAGGACAGCCGAGCGGGGTAGCGGGGGGCAGGATCCAGCTCCAGGGACGACATTTGTACGCGCCGGCCCCGGCGCCGCTGCAATCGTCGCCGACGCCTTCTCACGTGGCGACGCATCGCTATCACGACCGCCGCACGGTGCCGACATGGAAGATGTGAAAATGTCTGCCACCAAACTTAACACTGATTATATTGAGGCAATCTAATCTCTGTCAAGATTGCGTTTTCCCCTGGCAACGGCAGCGTTTCGTGCGCACAGCTCCCTTCTGCTCGACACTGGAGGTCCAGGATTGCACGCAGATCATGGCAAGTCCGAAGTTGGGTGAACAAGTTCCGGCTTGCACGCATCGCGGCAAGTCGGTTGAACTCCATCGCGCCGGAAAGTGCTGTTTTGGGATTTAGAGCCGTTCTAGTGCTAATGCGACCCCCATCCCGCCGCCCACGCACAAGGACGCAAGGCCCTTTTTCGCGTCACACCTTCGCATCTCGTGCAACAGTGTGACGAGAATTCGACAACCCGATGCGCCGATAGGATGGCCAAGCGCGATTGCCCCGCCATTAACGTTTACCTTGGATGTATCCCAGCCCATGAGCTTATGCACGGCCAGAGCCTGAGCAGCGAACGCTTCATTGATCTCCAGCAGGTCAAGGTCGCTGATGTCCCAGCCCGCGCGTTCCAGACAACGATGTGAAGCAGGCACCGGCCCTATGCCCATCACCTTCGGATCGACACCGGCGCTCGCGTAGGCCTTGACGCGTGCAAGCGGCGTCAGCCCGAGCGCTTCTGCTTTCTTGAGCGACATCACAAGGACTGCGGCCGCGCCATCATTAAGGCCCGAGGCGTTAGCTGCCGTCACTGTTCCGTCCTTGATGAAGGCCGGCCTCAGGCCTGCGAGCGATTCAGCGGTCACGCCATGACGCACGAATTCGTCCGTGGCGAAGCGCAGCGGCTCGCCCTTGCGTTGCGGAATCTCGACCGGCACGATTTCGTCGTCGAAACGTCCTGCCTTTTGCGCGACTTCGGCCTTGTTCTGCGAGAGCGCCGCGAACGCGTCCTGTTGCTCGCGCGTGATACCAAACTCGCGAGCAACGTTCTCCGCCGTCACGCCCATGTGATACTGGTTGTACACGTCCCACAACCCGTCGACGATCATTGAGTCGGCGAGCTTTGCGTCACCCATGCGGAAGCCGTCGCGCGAGCCAGGCAGCACGTGCGGAGCGGCGCTCATGTTTTCCTGGCCGCCCGCGATAACGATTTCAGCCTCACCGGCGATAATTGCGCTCGCCGCGAGCATCACGGCTTTCAGCCCTGAGCCGCACACCTTATTGATCGTCATGCCAGGCACCTCCTCGGGAAGCCCCGCAGCCATCAAAGACTGGCGCGCCGGATTTTGCCCGCTGCCTGCTGTCAACACCTGCCCCATAATGACTTCGCTCACCTGGTCGGGCTCCACGCCTGCACGTTCAAGCACCGCGCGCATCACTGTTGCGCCCAAATGCGGCGCGGCAACTTTCGCAAGGGAGCCGCCAAATTTCCCGACACCGGTGCGCGCGGCAGAAACAATCACAACATCACTCATGGCATAGTCCTCTATAAGCAAAAAAATCTGCGCGCCTCAGCCGCGGGCTCGGCCATGACTGCACGAGCAATCCGCTATACAAAGCGCTGTCAAGTCCCCACAAAGACCGACGGCTTAAAGTTGTTTCTCTTGCAGTGCGCTCAAAGCATTCAGATCTGCCTGCAGCATGACCGGGACATGCTCCTGCAGGAAATCAATCCACGTCCTGATCTTGGCATCGACATAATGACGCGACGCGTAGAGCGCATAGATTGTCATCCTCTGGAGGGAATAGTCATGCAATACCGGCACTAGTGAGCCGTTGCTTAGCGAAGGCAGTGCGGTGGATATCGGCAAGGCACCAATACCGATCCCCGCCCGGAGTGCAGCGGCGAGCGCGTCTGCGACGTTGACGTGGAACGGCGCAGTCGGCAGCGCAAACGTCTCTGAGCCACTGCGGCCCTCGAACTGCCAACGCCCTAATGGAAAAAACGGCGTCGCAATTTGAAGGCATACGTGATTTGCAAGGTCCGCTATGGTTCGTGGCACGCCCCGCTTTTGCAGATAAGCGGGCGCTGCGCAAAGAATGCTGCTTGATTCGCCGAGTCTTTGACTAACCAATCCCGAGTCGGGCAGATCACCAACCGCTAGCTGCAGGCTTACGTCATAGCCGTCGTCAAGAAGGTCCGGCACGTGCTGCGACAATGTCAGATCCACGGAAACGGATGGAAAACGTTGCTGATACTCGACGACAGCAGGCGCAACATAATACTGTCCGAACCCGGATGTTGCGTGGACGCGCAGCTTTCCGGCCGGCCGAACGTGCGCACCGGCCGCTTCGGCCTCTGCCTGATCTATGTACCCGAGAATATGTTCGCAATGACGAAGGTAGCGATCGCCGGCTTCCGTTAAGGCAATTCGGCGTGTGGTCCGGTTTAGCAGGCGGGTACGCAAATGGATCTCAAGATCAGAAACCGCGCGAGATACGGCACCGGTCGTGGTGTCGAGAATCCTCGCGGCCTCAGTAAAGCTCCCCGCCTCGGCGACACGTGCAAATATTCTCATGTTTTGAAGTGTGTTCACGGTGTTTTACCTTATTGTGAGTGAGTCGCCACGAGCAAAACGCTTGCGTATCGAGCGCGATTGTGGCCGTTCAATCGACGTTGTCTGGCTGACTGGAAATCAGTCGATATGCCTTTGCCAGATTGCAAAAAGGCCAGCGCAAAGGGCCACAATCATCATGAATTTGAACCCGTCCAATGCAGTGAGAAAACTGGCCTGTTGCGTAACGATCCGCTGAACGGTCGCTAGCGCGGCCAGGTGCGCCTGCCCCGGTGACTGACCGGCAGACATAAGCCCCGAAGCAAGGGCTTGTGCGGCAGCCTGGTAGTTCGGGTTATAGGGGTTGACCCATTCTGAGAGTCGCGTTTGATGAACTGCCTGTCGGTGCTGTTCGACAATGATGACCGATGCAGTCGCGAAAGATATCGTCAACTGCCTCACTATGTTCTTCAATCGATATCCGTGCGAAAACTCTTCGATCTGAAAGATGCGAAATGTCAGGTTTGCCACCGGCAAAACGATGAAGAGCAGCAGCAGACCGCGCAGCAGCAAAGGCAACAATAATGCGTTCTCGCTCACGTCTGGCGACATCATCGTCATCAGCCAGGAGAGCAACGCAGCGATGGTGAATCCGCAAACTACGAGCCACTTCTTCCGCGTTATCAACCTCGAGTATCGGAAATAGGCGAACAGAGCACACGAGGATAAAAGCGAAGTCAGGCCCACGAGTCGCCCTGCGTTCTCAACGGGATAATCGAGGCGCCCTTCCAGAAATCGCGAAACGAGATAGCTAAGCCCGGTCGACTCGTAGTAGTAGAACATATAGAGGACGAGACCGACCTGGAAGGTACGTTCTTTCAGCGCGTTCAGCCGCACGAGTGGTGTCGGATGATCCCACTGCTGATAGACAAACCATGCCAAAGCTGCAAGTCCTGATATGCACAGAACTACAAGCAGCGGCGACCCTGTGAAGAGCTCAAATCGTACGCGCTGCATGACAATTTGCAGCGCGGCCTGAGCAAAAGCAAAAGCCAGATAGAGAGCAAAATGCGCACTTCCGCGTTTTTCCGAAGGCACCTTCCCCGAGCCGGGCACGCAAAAAGCCGCAAGGGCAGCAAATGCGGCTGCAAACGGCGCGGTGCATGCGAACAGTGCGCGCCAGTCCAGATGCGAGACAAGGAAACCGCCGACAAGCGGTGCCAGCGCGCTGCTCATAACGATAGATATGAGGAACAACCTGATTGCCCCGGCACGTTGCTGCAATCCGAAGTTGTCCTGAATGATAATTCGACACGCACCCATCATCGGCCCGATGAAGTAGCCCTGAAATCCGCGCGCCAAGGTCAGTTGAAATGACGTCTCACAGAAAGCGCATGCGACGGCACCAACCCCGTATAGCAGCATGCAGCCAGAAATGTAGTATCGGTTCCCTAACCGGTCAATCCACCATTGCTGCTGGACCACCCCAAGCACTGCTCCGACGGCATAGCAGCTGGACGACCACACCAGCTCGTCGGGCGATGCGTTTATGCCGCCCGCGATATAGCTTACGAAGAACGAGAAGATGGAGTTATCGAAATAATCAAGACCAGTCACAAGCGCAAGCACGAGCGCCAGCAGATTTCCGGGAGAGGAAGAGGGGTTGGTCGCCAGTGAGGTTGTCATGGTTCACTTCGCGCGAATCGATCCGGGCGATGAAAGCTTTAATGGTGGTTGCCTGCTTCTGGAGGACGCTGCTCAGAAAGACACTTTCTGGCGTGCGTCACTCGCTGGAGAAAAATCCTAGTTCCGGACCAACCTGCAAACCTTTCGCACTAATTGATGACGCGCAGGAAGACCCAAAAACCTTCGAGAGACGGCCTGCGACTCGTTCACAAGCACAGGAGCGACGCTCGCGGTCGAACCTTTTGGCGGTCAAGTCATCCGTCGGCACATGGGCGCACGGTGCCGCTCAGGCAGCACTAAAACTAGCCAGGCGCAACGTTCGGGTTCGACATTCCGCCGCTGTCCGATGGATGTGGCCGTCGCGTGCCGCTGATGTGAGTGCCTTCCCCCATGCCGGACAGCAGGAAAATCACTCCGGCCCTTGGTCGACGGCTAGCTTAGTTCCCCCGCCTGCTGCGCCGCCCCAGCGCTCTCTTCCTCGTCGTCAGCGATAGGCCGGAAACCGGTCACAAATAGGCGTGCAGCCTGGTCGATAAGCCGACGGTCACGGCCGATTACCTCTGCCAGGACTGGCGACGTGCGCTGGTCGACGATCAGATTCGCAAGCCCATGGTTGAGGGCCAGAAGCGTAGCCGTAGCCTCCTTTGCATCGACGTGCCGAATGCCGAAATCGACAATCATTTCTTCTACCCGTGCCGCCAAGGCCTCGAACGCCTCGGTGGACGCGTTAACAAGCTCCGGATACTCCTCTTTGCGTTGAACCTGAGTACCGTACATGAGGCGAAACAGGTTTGGCGTCTCTCTCGCAAACCGGACGTATCCGGCCGATAACCCACGCACCCTTCTTTCGAGCGAGTGATGCTTTATCGGAGTGGTCCGCAGGACCGCGCCGGCCCGCCGGAACCCCTCTGCGGCAAGCGCCGCCAAGAGCGCGTTCTTGTCCGCGAAGTGGTGATAGGGAGCGGCCTGCGACACGCCCAGTTGACGGGCGAGCAACCGCAGGCTCAGTTCAGCCGCTCCGTGTTCCTCCAGCAGCTCAAGCGCGCCCTCAATTAGTGCGGGCCTCAGGTTGCCGTGATGGTAGGCCGCCTTAGGCTTGCGCGAGCCGCTGGCTTTTCGGGAAGTGCCTTGGGCCGTTAGGTCGTCGGCATCTGCAGTGGCGCGCTTGGATGTCATATTTGAACCGGTTTCTGAAGAAAATTTAGCCGTCGCTCAGATTCGAGCCACGCCTGGACAACGCCGATGGCCTGCCGGGAAAAGTAGCAGTCGGTCGTGAAGCGACCCACATTCTATTCGAACGCGTGGGCCTTACCGCGCCCGTCTCACGCCCACCGCTTTGCCCCCCCGCCACCCGACCTGTCCAGCGCCTCCGCCTCACAAGACATTTCCAACGATACATGCACGAGCACGAAAAAACAATCTTGACAGTGATCAAATTCGCGTATCTAATCGCTGAAAGGATTGGTGCCGCTGCGCACCCGGGCGACCGCCCACAACTTCAATGGAAGAGACAGAAAATGAGCTATCAGGACATCATCTATGAAAAGATCGGCCATGTTGCCCGGCTGTGGCACAACCGGCCGGCGATGCGGAATGCCGAAAACACCAATCTGCTGGAAGAGCTCAATTCCGCTTTAAGCGAAGCCGAGGCCGATCCAGAGGTCCGCGTGATCATCCTCGCAGGCAAAGGGGGACACTTCTCAGCCGGGCATGACCTGAAAGAAGGACGCGAGCTTCGAATCGGATTTGGCGTGGAAGAGCGCTGGGCGTATGAGGAGCAGTACTACTTCAACTATTGTCTGAACGTACTGAACAGCAGCAAGCCGACCATCGCCCAGGTCGACGGTGCATGCATCGCAGGCGGCTTCATGCTCGCCAACATGTGTGACCTGATGGTCGCATCCGAGAACGCGTTCTTCGCCGACCCGGTCGTTCATACGATGGCGGTCGCCGCGGTGGAGGTGCTGATTCACCCATGGGTGCTGGGTGCGCGCAAGGCCAAGGAGATGCTTTTCACCGGACAACGTCTCACGGCCGCCGATGCACTGGCCGCCGGGATGGTCAACCGTGTAGTCCCTGTGGCGGATCTGGATGACACTGTGCTGCAGATGGCCAACCGCATTGCCGAAGCTCCCACCTTCGCCCTGAAGGTGCTCAAGAAGTCTCTGAACCGTACCTTTGACATCATGGGCCGCGAAGCAGCCCTGAAAGCTCACTTTGACACACACCAGCTCAGTCACTTCAGTGACGAAGCGAATGCGTTCAAAGCGAGCGGTGCGACCCATACGATCAGGCGCGACGCGTCCGGGCAATCAACGAACGTATGAGGTCACAGCCCATGAGCGCTCAGCCCTGGATCAAATATTACCCGCCTGGAGCTCTCGACGAGCTCGGGATGTCGGGACGACGGCTGCCGGACCTTTTGACCGATGCGACAGCGAAATTTCCGGCGCGCACCGCCCTTACAACGTCGACTGAAAGCTGGACGTTTGAACGCCTGGCTGCGGAAGCGCGTCAGTTCGCGGAAGGATTCCGCAACGCCGGCGCCGGTCCGGGAGCTCGCGTCGCCATCCTGTTGCCAAACATGCCCGAATACGTCGCGGCGCTATTTGGAACGTGGATTGCCGGGGCCGCAGTCGTGCAGGTTAATCCGGCCTACGTCGCCCCTGAGATCGAACGCATTCTTGCTCATTCGGGTCCCTCGGTTCTGGTAACTACGCGGGAGCAGATGAAGAAGATGGCCAACGGAGGCGTCATACCAGATATGACTGTTTTTCTGGTCGGCGATGCAGGTGGCACATCTGTAGTGGCCGCCGAAGTCAATGATGCACGCGCGAAGGGTTCAGGGTGGCCAGATCTGCCTTCCCACGTTGCAGTTCTTCAGTACACCGGCGGGACGACCGGTATGCCGAAGGCTGTCATGCTTAGCCATGAAAACGTCCTGTCCAACATTGAGCAGCGACTGCGATTGACGTTCAAGGCCATGCAGGTGCCGGATGCCGCCAAGATCGTGAACGCGCTGCCGATGTGTCATGTGTTCGGGCTGACCTGTGTGACATTGATGGGCGTTTCGACAGGCATGAACCAGTTGATCGTTCCCCGCTTCCAGGTAAGGACGGTCCTTGAGTTAATCAGAGACACCAAGCCTTTCGCGTTCTTTGGCGTGCCGACTATGTACGCCGCTTTCCTGAGAGAGACAGACCTCGAAGAATTCGGGTTGGACCACGTGCCGGTGTTCAACTCTGCGGGAGCGCCGATGCCATTGGCTCAACTTGCCCGGTTTGAATCACGGGTGGGTGCCAAGGTGCTGGACGGCTTCGGCATCAGCGAGGCATCCCCCACTACCCATACAAACCCGACGTTCCTTCCGCGGCGGGCAGGCAGTTCCGGCATCCCCGTGCCCTTTACCGAGGTGAGAACCTTCGTGCCCGGAAGCGATGAGCTTGTCGACGTTGCACCGGGAGAGCCGGGAGAACTGGCGATTCGCGGCCCCCAGATCATGCAAGGCTACTGGGGTAATCCGGAACTTACCGCGCACACGCTCAGGGACGGTTGGCTGCTCACCGGAGACCTGGCGCGCATTGACGACGACGGTTACCTGTACATCGTCGGCCGACTCAAGGAGGTCATCGTCGCGAGCGGCTACAACGTGTACCCCGCCGAGATCGAGCGCGTTATCGCGCAAGTCGAAGGGGTCGCCGAAGTTGGCGTTGTAGGCATACCGGACGAGTACCGTGGCCAGACCGTCAAGGCAGTGATCGCGGCGGCTCCCGGCGCAACGATAGACCGGGATGCAGTCATCGCGCGTTGTAAGGCAGAACTTGCACCGTTCAAAGTCCCAACCGTACTGGAAATTCTTGAAGAACTGCCCAAAACGGCGGTGGGAAAAATCGACAAGCTGCGGCTTACTCCGCCCAAATCATCCTCCTGAACGGACTCGGACATCATGAATCTTGCAGATCTTGACCTCACCTCGGATGCACGCACCGTCACGCGGCACAAACTGGGAAACCTGCTTCTCATCGGTCTGAACCGGGTGCCGAAGCGCAATGCGTTTGACCTCGACATGCGCGAGCAACTGACGCTCGCCTACGGCGAAATGGAACGTGACAGAGAGGTCCGTTGCGCAGTGCTATATGCGCATGGCGGCCATTTCACTGGCGGCCTCGACCTTGCGCAGGTAAGTGATGCGTTGCAAGGCGGCAATGGCGGCATCCCTGAAGGCGGCGTTGACTGGCGGGGGTTCTTCACTGCTCCGCGCAGCAAACCGGTTGTTTGTGCGTTGCAGGGATGGTGTCTGACACTTGGTATTGAGATCGCACTGGCTACCGACGTCCGCGTCGCGGCGGAGGACACCCGCTTCTCCCAGATGGAAGTCAGCCGCGGAATCTATCCTTTTGGCGGAGCGACGATCCGGTTCCCGCGCGAAGTCGGCTGGGGCAACGCAATGCGCTGGATCCTGACAGGCGAAGCATTTGACGTTCGGGAGGCCCTGCGCATCGGGCTTGTACAAGAAGTCGTACCGACCGGAAGTCAGCTGCAACGTGCGGTCGCGATTGCGCAGTCGATTGCTGCACAAGCCCCTCTTGGCGTTCAAACTGCTCTGCGCTCCGCGATGCGGGCCGCTCGCGAAGGCGAACCGGCTGCGGCGGCGAATCTGGTTCCAGACCTGGTGGCATTGCTCAAGTCCGAAGATGCGGCCGAAGGCCGTCGCTCCTTCATCGAGCGGCGCCCAGCGAATTTCTCGGGACTGTGACACTCAGCATGGAAAACGTCACGCTGGACATCGAGGCACAGGTAGCGACGGTGACGCTGCGACGACCTGACGCAATGAATGCCTTGAACCGACCGACCAAAGAGGCGCTGCTTGCCGTTCTCAAAGACGTCGCGGCGAATAGGAACATTCGCGCCGTTGTGCTGACTGGTGTGGGCCGTGCCTTCTGCGTCGGGCAGGACCTGCGTGAACTCCGTGCTGATCTGGATACCGACGATGCAGCGGCTTGGGAGACGGTGCGAGATCACTACTCGCCTATCGTCAAGCTCATCGCTACCATGCCTAAGCCTGTGATCGCCGCCATTAACGGAGTTGCGGCCGGCGCCGGGGCCGCATTCGCGCTGGCATGTGATTACAGGCTTTCGTCTGCGAACGCGTCAATCAACTTCGCGTTCGCTTCGATCGGGCTCAGCGCAGACTCCGGAGCCACCTGGACCCTTCCCAGACTCATCGGAACAGCCCGGGCCAAAAGCCTGCTGATGCGGCCTAGCTCAGTCGACGCAACCGCCTGCCTGGCGTTCGGACTCGTCGACGAGATTGTTGAATCCGACCTGCTCGCCAAGCGTGCGGCGGCCCTGGCGGCGGAGTTCGCGGCAGGACCGACATTGGCTTACGCGGCAATCCGGCAAGCGTTGGTCTACTCGGCGAGCCATAGCCTCGACGAAACGCTGGCGCTAGAAGAGGATTTCATGAGAGAGACGGGCACTTCGGGAGATCATCGGGCGGCGATCGAATCGTTCCTCGCCAAACAAAAGCCAACATTTGGCGGGCACTGATACTTAAGTTGGTTGGCTACGCATGGAACTATTCATAAGTACAACTATCGGTATGGATAGATGGGCGCCCATACACCAAGTTTGTTAAGGGCATAAAAATCGGTTTTACCGAGCGTGGTGTACGACCAAGGTGGCAACTAACGCGTTGCCACAACGCATAGACGAATAAGACGCCGCCGAAAGCGGCCCGCCGTATTTCCATCTGGAGGAGAAACCATCGTGAAGATTTCCACTGAGTCGTCAGCCCGTGTGTCCACAAGCAGCTCGTCGATAGCGCATTCAACCGCCCGCGCGTGGTCAATTACGGCACTCATAGTCGTGTTTGCCACGATCAACTGGGCGGACAAGGCGATTATTGGCATCGTCGCCCAATCCCTTAAGGAAGAACTCGGGTTCACTTCGACTCAGATCGGGTTCGCCGGAAGTGCGTTTTTCTTCTTGTTCAGCATCAGCGGCGCTGCACTGGGATTTCTTGGTGACAAGGTGCAGGTCCGTTGGATCCTCCTTGTGCTTGCCGCGCTCTGGAGCGTCATTCAGTTCCCCATGCTGGTAACGGGAAGCTTTCCCGTGCTTCTGATCACGCGCATCGTCCTTGGTGTCGCGGAGGGGCCGGCGACAGCCATGGCGAATACCGCCGTGTTTCAGTGGTTTCCCGCCGACAAACGGAGCTTCCCCTCCGCGCTTGTTACCGCTGGCTCCTCGTTTGCGAAAATTGCAGTGGCACCCTTGCTGGCACTCGTGCTGGCCGCCTGGGGATGGCGCGCCTGCTTCGCCACCATGGGGTTTGCAGGCCTGATCTGGTGTCTGGTATGGCTGGCGGTAGGCAAGGAAGGTCCTTACGCCCGCCGCCGGGACGCGCACAAGCCCGGCGCAATCGATGATGGTTCGCGCATGCCAGCGCAAACACTGCGGTTGCCTCTGCGCTCGATCCTTTTCACACGTTCGTTCCTCGGCGCACTGATCGGAACGTTCATGGTGTACGGCCTGGTTTCGGCTTCGATCACTTGGTTCCCGTCCTACTTCGAAAAGGGTCTCGGTTTTTCCCGACTCGAGTCTGGCCTGATGTTTGGCCTGCCAAGTATTGCATCACTCGTCACAATGTTTGGCTCAACCTTTTTCGCAGACCGACTGGCGTCAAGGAACCGCGCGACGCGAACCACTCGTGCATCGATTACGACGGCTTTCCTTGTAATCGGGGGCTTGGCGTTGGGCGTCGTGCCTTACCTCGGGAAGCCATTGATTGTCGTGGCCTTCCTGATTATCGGTTATGGCTGTGCGAGCGTGGCGCTACCGATGATGAATGCCGTCGTGTCGCAAATCACTCCGCCTCAGCAGCTCGCAAGCACACTCGGCATTTTTCTTGCCGTCCAGAATCTGTCCGGGCTCATCGCGCCGACGCTGGTGGGAGTTCTCGTCGACCGCGCATCGCATCCGCTGGGGGGCTATTCATTCGCTTACCAGATTTTCGGATTCGCGATTCTGGTCGGCGGCATTGCCATCGCGGTATTAGTGAATCCTGAGCGCGATGCGGCAACGCTGCAGCACAAACTTGAAGGCCCTAAGGGGCGTTAGCACGCGAGCGTAGCCCGCTGGCGATGAATGACAGGTCCGTCGTCGACGACGTCAGGCGAAGATGTTTTTTGTAAGGAAGGCGACAAATGAAGATACTCGTGCCCGTCAAAAGGGTGATCGACTACAACGTGAAGGTACGTGTGAAAGACGACGGATCTGGCGTTGACCTCTCGAACGTCAAGATGGCGATGAATCCTTTCGATGAGATAGCTGTTGAGCAGGCTGTGCGTCTCAAGGAGACAGGTGCTGCGACAGAAGTCGTTGCCGTCTCCTGCGGTACTGCTGCCAGTCAGGACACGCTGCGCCGCGCAATGGCGATGGGCGCCGACCGTGGCATCCTGGTGCAGACAGAAGCCGAGCTGCAGCCGCTGGCAGTGGCAAAGCTGCTGCATGCCCTCTGCGAGATGGAGCTGCCTCACCTCGTGATCTGCGGGAAGCAGGCGATTGACGACGACGCGAATCAGACCGGTCAGATGCTGGCGGCGCTCGCCGACTGGCCGCAAGCGACGTTTGCTTCGCAGGTGGTCCTTGCAACCGGCAGCGCAAAGGTCACACGCGAGATCGACGGTGGGCTCGAGACGCTGGAAATCAGGCTCCCCGCAGTCATTACTGCGGACTTGCGCCTGAATGAACCACGCTATGTGACGCTTCCGAACATCATGGAAGCAAAGAGAAAACCGCTGGATATCGTGAAGCCGGCGGACCTTGGTGTTGATGTCGCGCCACGACTCGCCACGATCAACGTGGCGGAGCCAGTTCGGCGCGGTGCGGGCATCAAGGTCGCCGACATGGCCGAGCTGATGCACAGACTGAAGACTGAAGCGAGGGTAATCTGATCATGACCGTACTTGTCATTGCTGAACACGACCACGATAGCCTTAAGGCCGCTACCTTCACGACAGTAGCAGCGGCCCGGCAGATTGACGCAGACATTCATGTCCTGGTCGCCGGCGCCCAATGCGGCGGCGCCGTTCAGGCTGCCGCGCAGTTGCAGGGCGTTACCGAGGTAAGGGTTGTCGAAGCACCCCACTACGAAAGCCAAACGGCCGAGAATCTTGCGGCGCTTGTTGTAGCCTCTGCCGAAGGTTACAGCCACATTCTGGCGCCCGCCACGACGTTTGGTAAAAACCTGGCGCCGCGCGTCGCAGCTCTCCTTGACGTTGCCCAAATATCAGACATCATCGCTGTAGTATCGGCAGATGTGTTTGTGCGCCCCATCTACGCGGGGAATGCACTTGCCACTGTTAAAAGCATTGACCCTGTCAAGGTCATCACTGTGCGTACTACCGCCTTCGACGCAGTAGGCAATGGCGGTAGCGCCGCGATCAAGTCGATCGAACCGGCAATCGACACGGCGCAGAGCACACTCTTGAACCGCCAGCTTAGCCAGTCTGCCCGTCCTGACCTGGCCACAGCAAAAGTAATCGTCTCTGGCGGTCGCGGCCTGGGCAGTAGCGAGAACTATCACAAGCTGCTGGAGCCGATGGCCGACGCGCTCGGAGCAGCGCTAGGCGCCTCCCGTGCCGCGGTGGATGCCGGTTTTGCTCCTAACGACTATCAGGTGGGCCAGACCGGAAAGATCGTTGCACCGGAACTCTATATTGCCGTAGGCATTTCGGGCGCTATACAGCATCTTGCCGGCATGAAGGACTCGAAGGTCATTGTCGCGATAAACAAGGACCCGGACGCGCCGATCTTTCAGGTTGCGGACTACGGTCTGGTTGGCGACCTTTTCGAAATAATTCCGCAGCTGAGCGCTGCATGCGCCTGAGCTTGCGCGTCATGCTGCAAATCTCTCCTGGCGTCGGTGGAAGGCAATAGTCTGCGCCGTCTCACGAAAGAGTTCGAAACACCGTTCTGGATACAGTGAAATGCAACGCGACTCGATGGACTTCGATGTGGTGATCGTCGGCGCCGGCCCTGCCGGTCTGGCGGCAGCAATCCGCCTCAGACAACTCGCAACGCAGAAAAAAGTTGACCTTTCCGTCTGCGTGATTGAAAAAGGTGCAGAGATTGGCGCCCACATATTGTCTGGTGCTGTGATGGATCCTCGAGCACTGACCGAACTTCTGCCCAACTGGAAAGAAGACGGCGCGCCCTTGAACACTGCCGTGTCGGAAGACCGTCTCCTCTTCCTTTCTGAACGCAGTGGATATCGGCTTCCGAACTGGTCTGTTCCCGGATGCTTCCACAACGAAGGTAACTACGTCATCTCTCTCGGCAATCTGTGTCGCTGGTTGGGGCAGCAGGCAGAGGCACTGGGCGTTGAGATCTATCCCGGATTTTCAGGTGCGGAAGTCCTGTTCGACGCGCAGGGCGCGGTTACCGGCGTCGCCACCGGCGACATGGGCGTCCTCAAGAACGGCGAGACCGGTCCTAATCACCAGCCCGGCATCGAGCTGAATGCCAGATATACTTTCTTCGCAGAAGGTTGCCGTGGTCACCTCGGCAAGCAGATCGAGGACAGATATTCGCTGCTTGAAGAAGCCGATCCCCAGACGTATGGCATCGGAATAAAGGAGCTGTGGGAGGTGCGGCCCGAGCATCACCAGCGAGGTCTGGTGATCCACACAGCAGGCTGGCCGATGGACAACTCGACTTATGGTGGAGGTTTTCTCTACCATCTTGAGAACAACCAGGTTGCAGTCGGCTTTGTGGTCGGCCTGGGCTACGAGAACCCGTACCTGTCGCCTTTCGAGGAGTTTCAGCGCTTCAAGACCCACCCGAACATTCGCAGCGTTTTCGAGGGCGGCAAGCGAACGGCCTATGGCGCGCGCGCCCTTACGGCGGGAGGGCTCCAATCCATGCCCAGACTCACCTTCCCTGGCGGCGTTCTTGTCGGCGACGACGCCGGCTTTCTCAACGCTTCGCGCATAAAAGGCTCTCACTGCGCCATCAAATCCGGAGCACTCGCCGCCGACGCGTGCTTCGCCGCCCTTGTCGCCGGACGACGCCACGATGAACTCGTCGAGTATCCGGAAGCGTTCAGGAAGAGCTGGCTCTATGACGAACTTTATCGCGCGCGCAACTTCAAGCCCTGGATGTCAAAAGGGCTGAAGCTGGGCGCATTAATGGCCGGTATCGACCAGATGGTCTTCCGCGGCAAGGCACCATGGACGCTGCGGCATCGTATTCCGGACTTTGCCAAGCTCAAGCGTGCGAGCCTGTTCAAACCCATCCGCTATCCCAAGCCGGACGGCTTGCTGACGTTCGATCGGCTGTCGTCAGTGTTCCTGTCTAACACCAACCATGCAGAAGATCAGTCCTGTCATCTGAAGCTGCGCGACGCGCGAACACCGGTTAGCGTCAATCTTGCCGCGTATGACGCGCCGGAACAACGCTATTGCCCGGCCGGCGTCTATGAGATTGTAAGTGACGGCGACGAAAGCGGGCCGAGGCTGCAAATCAACGCGCAAAACTGCGTGCACTGCAAGACGTGCGACATCAAGGACCCAACGCAGAACATCGTCTGGACCGTACCGGAAGGCGGCGGTGGCCCGAACTACCCGAATATGTAGTCAAGCGTTTGCTTAGCGATGTCTCGCAGGCAGAACGTGCGTCGCACGCCTACTCTGCGCGGCCGTGGCTTTCGCTGGCATTCGTGTACCAAATGGCTTAGCCGCAATGTGTTGCGTAGACGCGCCCATCGCACCGTGTAGGGGCCGCATGTTTAGCCCATCGGAAAATCAGCGCGGCCTGTCGCCGCGCGTACTGGAGGATCGATGAAAATCGAAGGAAACGTATTTATCGTAACTGGCGCCGCCTCAGGCCTGGGGGAAGGCACGGCGCGGATGCTGGCGGCTCATGGCGCCCGCGTTGTTATCGCAGACCTGCAGGAAGAACGAGGACACGCGGTCGCCGCAGAAATTAACGGAGTCTTTTCGCGCTGCGACGTAAGTCTCGAAGAGGACGCGAAGGCTGCCGTGGACGCAGGCGTGAGGCTGGGCCGAGTGGCGGGTCTGATCAACTGCGCAGGGATTGCCCCGGCCCAGAAGACGGTGGGCAAATCAGGCGTGCATGACCTCGCCATGTTCACGCGTACGATCAGCATCAACCTGATCGGAACGTTCAATATGATCCGTCTGGCCGCCGCCGCCATGAGTGCCAACGCTCCAGAAGTTACAGGCGAGCGCGGAGTGCTCGTCTCCACAGCTTCCGTCGCGGCTTACGAGGGGCAAATAGGACAGGCTGCGTACAGCGCGTCCAAAGGAGGAGTCGTCGGCATGACCTTGCCAATTGCTCGCGACCTTGCCAGTGTCGGCATCCGCAACATGACGATCGCTCCTGGCATTTTCGGCACACCGATGATTTTCGGAATGCCGCAGCAGGTGCAGGATTCGCTGGCGGCGGGAGTACCCTTCCCTCCCCGGCTCGGAACGCCGGATGACTACGCAAGGCTGGTCAGGCACATCATTGAAAATGACATGCTCAACGGTGAAGTGATACGCCTGGACGGCGCCATACGGCTATCTCCGCGATAGTCGTGGCCGAATGCTGCGACGTTCCCTTGATCGCTGTGCCTACATAACCGCCTGGGGGCTCGAGCGCCGGATCGATAAGGCTGAATCGCGGCACCAACGGAAACCAACCAGCGATCTTCGAATTCCATAGCAGCCAGTTTTGCCTTGCGGTCCCGCAACGGGGAGATTGTGCATGGCATGACCGTCATGTCTCCACTACCATACGGCCGTGCGATACGCGCGCGCCAGTCATAAGGATTTTAGATGGACTTTGCTTCTATCCGCAGACGCCTTTGCGATGCCCGTTCATAACCCGGCGTATCCCCGCTATGGAATTGCGCCGTCGTAGGGGGCGCATTGGTCCTGAACGCCGCCAGGTCGCGGCACTCTGTTGGACTTAGGTGCGGCCCGGCATACGGACTGCCACCGGCCGCACAGCCGGCGAGCAAAAGCACCGGGGCGGCGAAAACGAGCCATACTCCAGGCGCCCTTCGCATAGTACGTGTCCTACCCTACGATGGCGGCAACACGCCCCGGTTGCCTTGGATACCTACGCGAGTGCGACATGGCCGAAACGGAACAAATGGGCGAGAAGGATCAGACGACTCCGATCCTTCTTCTTCATCTGACCTCGCAATCGGAAGCATTGTACCCGCCCGGCTATTAGCAGCGCCGATCGGCGCAATGGCCCGCGAATGCACGTGGCGTCCGCACCCGTGCCTCTCGGGGTCGCTCCCGAATGACCTGCTCGCGACCAGGTCGCGGAGAATGCTGTCGGAACTCCTGTCCGGATATTTTTTTGCGATGGCACGGAATGTCGCGAGATGCGTGGTGGCCTGATTGGCTTCGATTGCGTAACGCCGATAGGCCTCGTCCATCATGCCCGACGACAGAAGGATCGCTTCGCATTTGCGGGCGATGGCGGCAGTGGGCGCATTCAGCCTCCTCGACGCTTCCGCGTAACGCAATGCTTCAGCCGAACGATTTAATGCGATCAGTGCATCCACCCCGTACTGGCGATACCCCCACCAGTTCAGGCGCGCGCCATTCACGAGAGCGAGTAGTTCCTCATGGCGCCGGGCGGCATTGAGCGCACTCAGGCAGGCGGTGGCGCCCGCGAAATGCTCCCCCAGTCCTTCAGCGCCCATCACGCGCGCTGTAATCGGCAACAACCTGTCTGCCCATAAAGACGCGATGGCGGGCGACGTACACAGGTCACCCCAGCGATCGCCCAGCCGTTCGATATACGGCATCGGGTCATCCTGGAGCGCATCAAACAGGCGTTCCAGCCAGCGCATCCGGACCGGAGCGGGCACGTCCACCCCGGCGATGACCGGCACAAGAGCATCGATTGTGCGATTCACGGCAGTACCGATAGCCCCCGACGAGCTGTCTACGTGTTCAAGCGCCGGCGAAAGCTTTTCGAGCAAAGCGACCGCACCGTCCGCCGCGAGAACAGGATCGGCACGGGCGATCTGCCGGATCTCTGCCAGCGCTTCTTTCAGACGCTGGATCGGCAACGCGGATTTCCAGCCGAAGGCGCCACGCCGGAACCGCGTGGCGAAACACCATTTGTGAGAGGTTGTGCGTGTCATGCTCCGGGGTGCCCGCTCAGCGCGTCTTCATATAGGCGGCGTACAGCGCCGTGTTGAGCGCCTGCAGTTCGCGCCGGGTTTCCAGCAGTTCGTGATGCCGGCCCTGCCGCTCCAGACTGAGTAACTGGAGCATCACCTTCGCCGCCCGCTCGGGCGCATTGCGCCGCGAAGGCTCTGCCTGTTTGAACAGCGGCGCGAGGCCGGCCTTTTCCGTGAGTACCCACGCCGGAAACCATGCGAGATTGTCAATGTCGCCGGCGCCGTCGAACGACGTATCGAAGTTGCGCCGCAACGTATTGACGCACGCGTCGCCAAGCCGGCTCAAAAGCTGGTCAAACCGGGATGGAGAAAGCCACGCAAGTTCCACTAGCAATGGCCAGGCCGCGTCCAGGCCATCGAGCCGGTAACGTGCCTCCGTCATCCAGCAAAGCGGCGCTGGAATCCGTCGCCAGGACGCGATGCGCGATATCGCATCGGAGGCCTCGGCCCACCGCGCAGCAAGCAGGAAGAGCGGCGCCGCGTGCGCATCCGCGTGGTCCGCACGGAAAGGCAGCGCAGCGGCGCGTCCGGCCAGTTCTGCCCAGAGCGGTGCGAGCCAGATCGCCCCGCTCTGCCTCGGGAACACATGCGCGACTGCGGGCTGCACCCCGTGAGATAGCGCCTGGCGAGCCTGCAGGGCGGCTTCGTGACGGTCAAACGGTACCGTGGATCGACCCTCAAGAGCACTGACCATCGACCCGAAATACACCTGGGCGACATCGTCCGGATACTCGTTCGCAAGGGCCTGCAGCGCGCGCCGCGCGCCCGCGGCATCGTACCGCTGCAACGCTAACAGGACATCATTGCGCAGCATCACGTCGCGGCTGTCGTTGAAAATGTCGAGCTGCATCCGTCGGATTCAGAACAGTTTGCTGGTCAGGCTGACGAGATTAATCCATTTGACCGCGCTTCTCAATTTCCTGTCGCGCTCATCGACTGACCCGACGATTGCGCGCCGGCCGCTCGCGTCAGAGGCCAGGGTTGCGGACGCGTCATCAGTCGTGTTCCGTCGGGTCTGCGAAAGCTGGTTCCCAAGCCTGCCCGCCGTAGAACACGCCAACGATTGACACCACCTCGGGATCCAGAAGGTAAGCAATGACCACGCGCTGCCGGTAGTGGGTCACGCGTAGGCCAGGTAACAGATCATCGCGCGGGACGCCGCGTTCAGGGAACGTCTGCAGGCGCAGGCAGAAATTCACGATGGCGTCCACGTAACGAGCCGCTGTGACGGGCGAACCCGCTTCAATGATGAACCGTTCTATGTCCTCAAGCTGGTCCCGCGCTTCCGGGGCAAACTGCACCCGGTAGGTCATGCAGCGCCCGAGCGCTTCTTCGCCAGGTGAGCGCGCACCTGCTCGGGCGTGAGCGCGCGCGCGGGCTCCGCGCGCAACGCTTCGGCCGCAGGCACCACTTCGTCGCGCAGCCAGGCTTCGATGGCCCTGTCGCGGGCCGCGAGGGTACGTAGCCCGTCGCGGATTACCTCGCTTTCAGAAGCATATTCGCCGCTGGCGACCTTGGTGCGGATGAGCTCGGCCATCTCGTTGGGCAGGGTAATGCTGAACTGCTGTGTGGTACGCATGGCGCTCTCCAGGCTGATAGGATTTAATCCTACTCCGTCGACGGGGGTGCTGGCAAGGCGCGCCGGCCTTGCGCAGATAACGTATGGCGGCTGCGTGCGACGGGACGGGACGGGACGGCGCTCAGCTTGACGGATCTTCCTGCGGCGAACCATTTCGAAGGAAATGCCGGATGCGCCCGTGAGGGGCGCGCTTTAATAGGCGCTCGCCGGGGCCAGCATCGAACCGCTACACCGCTTCGCTCCACAGCGGCAGGAGTAGTCGGCCAGAATCTCAGGGGTAATCGCCTCATAGATAGTGAGTCCATAGGCGATACAAAGCTCGTCGCCCGGCATCACGTCCCTGAGCGTCTCGATAAAAACCCGCCCGCGCTCGTCCTCGACCGCCTCGCAGTTCGGCTGGCAGGAGTGGTTCAGCCAGCGCGCGCTGTTACCGCCGATGCTGCCGTCAATCACCCGCCCGTCGGCCAGCCCGAAAATGAACGTATGCCCGGGTATGCCGGAGCGTCGGAACCGGGCCGAGGCCCGTCGCCACGAGGTCACCTCGCCGCGATATTCGAGGATCCGCTGGCCAGCGGAAATCGCGCATAGCGCGAACACCCCTCGCCCATGCACCGATGATTTCCTGACCGTCACGCGCCGCACTGCTAACTCCTGATCCGTTGAAGCCTGCGAGCATAGCGAGGCGCGCGCTGCGCGGCAACCGGCACGGTCGCGTCAGAACAACCGGGTCTGCCGGGGATCGCGTGGCGGGGGCCGGGAAACATCATTGCGGCCGGTCTGCCGGCGCTTACCGCGCCTGGGCCCGACCCGCTGCAGCCGTGCCAGCATCAGGCATTCAACTGTCCCATCGTTAAGGCGCAATTCGAATACGCCGGTGTCGCCGGACCGACACCGTGCGGTTGCGCGGAACGACAGGCGTAGCCCCCGATGTTTCGCGCGGGCGATCATCTGCGTGCGACTCATGCCGTGCCAGCAATCCGACATGAAGCGCGTCACGATCCCGGGCAGGGATTCGTGAGCAACGCCCTGTGGAAGCGTCAGTCCGGCGAGCAGGTAGAGATCAGCCATGCAGTCCATTTCCCTGGTGGCAAGTACCTTTGCGTTTATACCGCCTTTTTTCGACGCGTTGCTGGTTTGGCGGTCGGCATGGCGCGGGACGAACGGGTAGAACGTGATGTCTTCCGGACGGCAGCAGGGACACCCGACTGCCTGGCTTCCCGCGCACGCGTTTCCGCCTCCCGCAGCGTCATCATCTCCGCCTGCAGCCGCACATTTTCCGCCTGAACGGCATCCAGCCGCCCCTGCAGCACGCCCGCCTGATGACGCGCGTCGCCCAGTTGCGCCTGCACGGCTTCAATCGCACGGTGATGGTCGGCCTCCTTCCGGTCCGCGCGACGGGTGGCGTCGTCCAGCTCCATCTGCAGCTTCGTTGCGGTATTCCGCTCGCGGTCAATCTCCAGCAGGGCGCGCTTCTCGGACGCACGGAGCCGGTCTTCCGCGCGTTCAGCCGCTTCGCGCTGCTTTTCCAGATCGCGCGAAAACCCTTCCCTCGCCTCCACCAGTTCGCGTTCGCGCGCAGCCAGCGCCGCCCTCATGCGCGCCAGTTCTGCCTCGAGCGCCTGTCGCTGCGCATGCCCTTCGGCGTGCGCCCTGTCCAGCTCCCGCACCTCGACCTGCGCGGCAAGGAGCGCTGCGGTGCGCTGTTCGAGTGCAGTCTCGACGCGACCCAGTTCGTCGCGGACGGCAATCACCAGCTGCTGCGATTCGGTACGCTGTGCCTCGACTTCGCCACGGAGCGCGTCGAGCGCGGTGTCAGCCGCCGCAGTGGCGCGCGTCCAGAGGGTCGCGACCAGTTCACCGGCGGCCGCACCGAGATCGGCAGGCAGGTCCGGGTGCTCGATACGCACCCGGCTTTTCTCGCGCAGTTCCGTCCAGAACTCGCCCAGCACGGCGGTTGGTGTGCCCATGCTGCCCCGCTTCACGAGCTGGTACAGCCGGTTCGCGGTCGGCGTGATGCCATGGCGGAAGAACAGCAGCGCGCAGACCTCACGATACAGCTCGCGCGTTTTGGGGAATTCCGCCTTCAGGCGCTCGATGTCGGCGGCCAGCGCCGCATCGGGGGACAGGACGTCGCTCATCGGATTTTGGTTGAAGGATTTTGCTTAATATTATTACGTAAACCGGTGTATTCCTAATTGCGAGGGGCCAATATTTTGACATTAATCCTGTAATGTTGATTTTCTGGGGGCTATTGCGCATATCATTACGTCCAGACCCGCAACCCGCACCGCCCTCCTCCCGATCATGACCACCGCCCTGCCCGCCCCGCGCCCGCTCGATGCGCTGGAACTGTCCTCTGACCTCGATGGCCGTCACGGCACGAACCGCGCCAACGGACGCATGCAGGTCGCCGCTGACACCGATCTCGACGCGCTTCGCGCGTGGCTCGCGCGCTTTGCCGACACGAAAACCACGTTTGACAACTACCGCAAGGAAGCTGAACGGCTGCTGCTGTGGTCCGTACTCCAGATGGGCAAACCGCTTTCATCACTGACCCACGAAGACCTGCTGGTCTACCAGCACTTCCTCGCCGACCCACAACCGCGCGAGCGCTGGACAGCCAGTGGCGGGCGCAAGCACCCGCGCGGCGATCCGCGCTGGCGACCGTTCTATGGTCCGCTGTCCGCCACCAGCCAGCGCCAGGCGATGGTGATCCTCAACGTCATGTTTGCGTGGCTCGTGCAGGCCGGCTATCTGGCCGGCAATCCGCTGTCGCTGTCGCGTCAGCGCGCGCGCCGTGCGAAGCCGCGTATCACCCGCTATCTGTCGCCCGAGCTGTGGCTCGAGGTCAAGACGTACATTCAGGGCATGCCCGTGCAGACCGCTCGCGAGCGCGAACACCACGCACGCGTGCGCTGGCTCTTTACGCTGCTCTATCTGGGGGGGCTGCGCATCACGGAGGTCGGCACGAACACGATGGGACAGTTTTTCCGGCGCAGTGACGAAGCCGGCACGGATCGCTGGTGGCTCGACCTGATGGGCAAAGGCGGCAAGGAGCGGCTGGTACCCGCCACCGCGGAAATGATGATGGAGCTTGGCACCTACCGGCGGGCACGCGGACTGCCAGCGCTGCCCTCGCCGGGCGAGGACACGCCGCTCGTGCTGCCGGTTGGCCAGTCGCGCAAACCGCTCACGCGCGCGGCGTTACACCGGATCGTGAAGGATGTTTTCAGCGGTGCGGCGCAATCCCTGCGTGCGCGTGGTGAAGATCATGCGCCGCGCGCGGAGCGCCTCGAGCAGGCATCGGCACACTGGCTGCGTCATAGCGCCGGGTCCCACATGGCGGACCAGCAGGTCGATCTGCGCCTCGTGCGCGATAACCTCGGACACGCGTCACTGACGACCACCAGCCAGTATCTTCATGTCGACGATGATCGTCGACACCGCGAGACCGACGAGAAACACCGTATTGACTGGTGATGACGGGTAACCGATGGCAGCCATAACCCACCACCACCTACCGCCTGATCTGGAAATCGTCTGCGGTAAGCCTGACGGGTTGACCCGGACGCAGGCGGACTTTTCTTTCGGCGACCGCGATAATGCGGCGGCGTCCGTCCGCAAATGCCTTGAGCATGCGGACCGGGTCGGCGTCTCCGGGCAGCCAGAATTGCGCTTCGAGTGCCTCCCGCGTAATCGCACAGGTGATCTCGCTGCAAGGCCCGGTCAGGCGAAACGAGATTTCATGTCGGTCCGCCGCGACATCCGGCATCAGGTCGATAACGTCCATGATTTCTACCCCCGGCATCCAGCTGCAAACTTTAACTTCCCTGTTGCCTGTCTTCAATTTTACAGAAGAGGCCAGGCGCATGCCGCAGATCCAGTCCGCCTGGATAACCGGTGGGGTAAATTCTGCCTCCCTCGCTGGAGACGAGGTTGCGGTTATCAAAGATGCAGAGGTGCCGGACAGTTAGTTGCATTTTCTCATCGACATGGACCTTCAGGGTGAGGCTTTACGGGAGGCGAACATCAAGGAATTGGAGGAGCCATCGGGCATTGCGCTAGCGTCGCGCGATTGGCCGCAGGCGACCCACTCCGGCCAAATAGCTTTCTCTGAACCGGTCAGTCAGCCAAATTCAGGTGTTGCGAACTAGAGTGCCGGTAAGCGGCCGTTGGCGAACTGACCCAATCGGCCAGAAGGTGACGTCCGCGAGCCTTTGAGAGCTGGCTGTCAAGGGGCCGCGTTCCGTTCGAAAGCAGTCGGCGGTCAGGAAACGACAAGTGGTCCGCCGCATCTGATTGCGATACGGGCCGCCGGCGCCCGATAACGCGTGCTTTGTCCGAAGACGCTCGTCGTTTCGCTACACTGCGCACTTTCGCTGACAACCTGTCAGGAAGCTGCACATGGACCGCATGGTGGCGATGGAGACTTTCATAACTGTTGTCGATGCGGGTTCATTTTCCGCCGCGGCACGCCGGTTAAAGCTGGGCCAACCGGCCGTCTCAAAGACAGTCGCACAGTTGGAGGAACGTCTGGGGGCCCGTTTGCTATTGAGATCGACACGTGGCCTGTCGCCGACCGATGCCGGTCAACGGTTCTACGATCACGCACTCAGGGCCATTGATGAGGCGGAGCGGGCAGAACAGGCAGTACGTGATTCGTCGGATGGCTTGTCCGGACGACTGCGCATTGGCGCAGCCGTCACCTTCGCGCGGTTACACGTCTTGCCAGCATTAAAATCTTTCCTGGATCAACATCCCAATCTGAGCATCGATATCGTACTTGACGATCGGTCGGTCGATTTGCTCGAAGAGGGTGTTGATGTCGCGTTACGTATGGGTGCGCTTGACGATTCGAACATGACGGCGCGTCGCATCTCGACCGGGCGGCGGGTCGTCGTCGGGACACCCTCATATTTCGCGGAGGCAGGGTTTCCGCAAACGCCTGGCGACCTTAGCCGTCATCAGGCGGTCGTTTACTCAGTGCGAGGGGGCGGTGAATCGTGGCTGTTCAGTCGGAGTGACGGTACCGACTCAAACGTAACTTTATCCGGCCGAATAAGCGTGAATGCAGCTGAAGGCATGCGCGCGGCGGTCCTTGCTCACATGGGGCTTGCTGTCGCTTCGGAATGGATGTTTGCTCCTGAACTTTCGAACGGCGCGGTTCGGGCCGTCCTGACTGACTGGATGTTGCCGCCGATTGACCTGTGGGCAGTATTTCCGTCCGGCCGCATGGCGACCATGAAGGCGCGTGCCTTCGTTATGTTTGTCGAGCACATTCTCAATGGGCGCTCCGGCGAGGACCTTACCAGCTAGCCGCTGCCTACCAGGGCGCCGGTGCCCCGGGCTGCCTCTTCGCAGTAGGAATAGGAGCTATTCCTCAGCCGCGACTACCGGGCGACGCCACCTGAGCGGAGGATACGCATCAACCAATGCACGAAACATTGGCTCCGATGTGGCAGTCGCTCCCGGCTCTTTAGCCCGGAGGAGTGCTATGAATCCTATCTGTTGAGGAAAAACATGACCCAGGTTCTGAAAGGCAAACTTGCTCTTGTTACGGGCGCTTCGCGTGGAATCGGTGCGGCTATTGCGGCACGTCTTGCGCAGGACGGCGCATCGGTGATCGTTCACTATGCGTCGAATTCTGCGCGGGCCGACACAGTTGTCAAGGAGATCCGCGATGCCGGCGGCGAGGCTGAAGCTGTCGGCGCCAACTTGTCCCAACCCGAAGGCGTCAAGAGTCTCATTGAGGCGCTGAACGGCGCGTTCGGTGGCCGCTTCGAGGGGCGGCTCGACATTCTTGTCAACAATGCTGGCACTATGGAGTACGGACCCTTTCTTGACTCTTCGGAGACGTCATACGATACACACTTCAACTTGAATGTTCGTGCGCCGATCGAACTGGCAAAAGACGCGGCAGCGCGAATGGTGGCCGCCGGCTGGGGACGAATTATCAACGTGGGCTCGGCCTTTGGCGAAGCCGCGCCACTGCCTGGTGTGACGCTCTACATCGCGTCGAAGTTCGCCCTCAGAGGCTTCACTCGCGGGCTATCGCGCGAACTTGGCAAATATGGCGTAACCGTGAATGCCGTCCAGCCCGGCCCGATCGATACAGAATTGGCTCCGCAGCCCGGCACAGAAGACCACGCAACGATGACAAAGCTCGCAAGCGTGGGGCGTTTCGGCAAACCGGCGGAAATAGCCGCGGCTGTAGCTTATCTTGCGAGCCCCGAAGCAGGCTACACGACCGGCGAGAGTTTGACGGTCGATGGTGGGTGGATAGCCTGAAGAAACCGACGAGCGTTCTCGCTGACACGCTGCCACGCTTAATTCACTCGCAGACGTGCGCGTCGGTCCCGGAGCGCGTGGGGGCGCAAATGCATTCGCAGGCGGTCCCCACGTTGTCGTCGCGCGCGTCTGCGCGAGCAAACGACCCTCGACAACGGCTGAGCTAAAGAAATGGACGAAGACGTCAGATTGCTTGCTTTGAGCGTGATAGCACACCGTTCGCGATTGGCTATCTTTCGGCTGCTCGCTGCAGCGCCTAGTGGGTTGCCCGCGGGAGAGATTTCTGCGCAGTTAGGAATTGTTCCGTCCAGCCTGTCTTTTCACCTAAAGGACATGTCGCGCGCGAACCTTGTATCTGGCAACCGGAGAGGAACCTTCATCTATTATTCGGCGGGCCTGGAAGCCATTCATGGAGTCATCGACCTTTTGACTGAAATCTGCCCGGCTGCCTCCGCGAGGACTCCCTTTTCCCGATAGGGAGGATACAAAATCAGTGATGCAGACGCATGGTTTTTCTGGTCCCACTGCCGCTAAGATGGATGGCCGCTATATCTGCGAACGCGGCCGGAGAACCGCGTCTGACCAATTGATCGCTTGGGGTCGGCTTGCGTCGGCCTGCTCTTCAAATTGATCGCCAGAAAGCGGCCATTGGAATTGGGCTTCCCGGAAACGGCCAGTCGGCAGTGCGTACTCCCGACCCTCAAGAGTCAGACAGGCGGCCTGTGCAAGCGTCTCATTCCTGAGCCACTTGAGACTTCTGGCAACGCGGCAAGTTGTCACAGGTCGAGGCCTGCAAGTAACACATGGCATAATGCGCGGCACCGATCTTCACCAGATCAACATCGAATCGTCGGCCTTATGCTGAGCTGTTTCTGCCGGAAACTGGGCTCCTTTCTGGGATTGCTGGCAATCCTGATGGTGACGCTTGCGCCGACGGTTTCGCACGCACTGGCTGACCGCAACGAGGCTGGGCTTCCCTCAGCCTCGCTCTGCTCCGCACATTCGACGCCCGGCAATCCGCCGGACAACGAGGACGCCTCTCACTCGTTAGCTGCTCACTGGCATGCTTGGTGCCACGCACTTCCAGACCAGAACCCTCGCACGAGTGAGCACCGAGATGAGCCTTCAGGTGTTGGCTTACAACCTGAAGCGAGTCATGAAGATACTCCGCGTTGCGAAAACGATGAGGGCGATGCGAATGGCTGGAAGCTGAGGTCCTGCGGGGCCTTCTTGATACTGACAACCCTTAGACTGTCGCAAAGCCACCAACTACGGCCGGCCTGTGAACTTTCGCCGTTAAGGAGCCAAACCGTTTTCGGCATAAAGGCGCCGGGGACTTTTCGGCGTTTAGGCGCCACAAGTCTTTCGGCGTATAGGCGCCAGTAGATTTTCGCCATAAAGGCGCCACTGGCGTCTGAGTCGGGCGCTCGAACTTCGCCAACCGCTACTCTCGTGGCACGCATTTGCTCCGGAGGGTGGCTTGAAGAGGAAGTTCGAGATGTACCAATATCGACAGGTTCTGGTGCGAATGCGCCAGGGTGACTCCGACCGGGATATCGACCGCTCGAAGATCATGGGCCGTAAGAAGCTGGCAGCCGTACGGGAGATCGCAACCGAGCGGGGGTGGCTTTCTCCGGACAACGCTCTGCCGGATGACGCGCAGCTTGCTTCAGCGTTCAGCCGAAGGGAGTTCCTGCCTGCGAGCTGTATCTCGTCGGCCGAGCCGTGGCGCGAGCAGATTGCGCAGTGGCACGACGCGGGCGTGCCCGGCACGACGATTCACAGCGCGCTGGTGCGCAACCACGGCTACGAGGGAAGCTACTCATCCGTCTACAGGCTACTTCAGCAATTGAAGGCGGAGCTCACGCCGGATGTACCGATGCGGCTGGAGTTCAAACCTGCAGAAGCCGCGCAGGTTGATTTCGGCGCAGGTCCGACCATCACGGACGCGCACACGGGCGAGGTCCACAAGACGTGGTTCTTCGTGATGACCTTGTGCTGGTCGCGGCATCAATACGTCGAGTTTGTCCGCGACCAGAGTGTCGACACGTGGTTACTGTGTCATCGCCATGCCTTCGAGTGGTTCAACGGCGTGGTCGCGCGCGTCATCATCGATAACCCCAAGTGTGCCATCGTCAAGGCCTGTATCTACGAACCCGAAGTCCAGCGGGCCTATGCGCAATGCGCCGAAGGGTATTCGTTCAAGATCGATCCGTGTCCGCCGAGGGACCCGGCTAAAAAAGGAATCGTCGAATCGGGCGTCAAATACGTGAAGTCGAGCTTCCTTCCTCTTCGCGAATTTCGTGATCTTGACGACGCCAACCGGCAAGCGCAAGCCTGGGTGATGCAAGAGGCCAGCACCCGGACGCATGGCACGACGCGCGAGGTGCCGCTCAAGCGTTTCGAAGACGTTGAACAGGCGCTGTTGCAGCCGCTTCCCGATGTGCCGCCCGAGCTGGCAACCTGGGCGCGCGTGAAGGTCCATCGCGACGCCCATGTGCAATTTGAGCGTGCCTACTATTCCGTGCCGTTCCGGCTTGCCGGTAAAGATTTGCGGCTCAAGGCAACCGCCAACATGGTCCAGCTCTACTACGAGCACGAACTGTCGGCATCGCATGTCCGCCAGACTGCGCCAGGAACGCGTAGCACGGTGGCCGATCACATGCCGCCAGCAGCACAGGCCTGGCAACTGCACGACACCCAATGGTGCCTGAGAGAAGCGCAGCGTATCGGGCCGTCATGCTACGCGCTTGTTCACGCGCTCTTCCGCGATGAGGTTCTCATCAAGCTGCGCGCCGTCCAGGGCGTGCTGCGCTTCGCCCAGCAGTTCGGCGCATCTCGCCTGGAGGCCGCCTGCCGTCGCGCGAATCACTTCGGCACGCCAAGCTACAAAGCCGTCAAGCTGATCCTGCAGAAAGGCCTCGACCAGACCTGGCCGTCGACCGAACCTGTTGAATCGGGCGCGACCACCTACACCCACGGCGGCCGCTTCTGCCGCGATACCCAGACTCTGCTTATCCATTGAACATGAATCCAATTCCCGAACTCACGTCTTCCCTTAAGCAATTGCGACTGTCCGGCATCCTCGACACGCTCGAAGCGCGCAACCGTGAAGCCATCGACCGTAAGCTCGCCTATACCGATTTCCTGACGTTGCTCATCCAGGACGAGATCGCACGGCGCGATCATCGAAAGCTCGACGCCCGCATGCGCCGCGCGAACTTCCGCGGCCAGAAGACACTGGAAGGTTTCGACTTCGACCGGCTGCCCAACCTTAATCGCGCCGTCGTCCATGATCTGGCGACCTGCCGCTTCATCGATGAGAAGGTCAGCGTGCTGATCGCCGGTCCGTGTGGAACGGGCAAAAGCCATCTGGCGCAGGCACTGGGCCACTCCGCCGCCCGGCAAGGTCACGATGTCCTGTTCATGACCCAGACCCGGCTTCTCGGCGCGCTACGCAACGCGCAAGCCGTCGGCTCCTACGAACGGCGCTTCCAGGCGCTTGCCAAGGTGCCGCTGCTCATCATTGACGACTTTGGACTGAAGCCCATGCGCACGCCCGAAGACGAAGACTTCCACGATCTGATCGCCGAACGGTACGAACGTACATCGACCGTCCTGACCAGCAATCTTGATTTTACGGAATGGGGCGACGCGTTCGCGACCAACAAAATGCTCGGCGCCGCAACGCTTGATCGCCTGCGACATGCGGCATACCGCGTCGTGCTCGACGGTGAAAGCTATCGCGTCCCTCGTCCGATGCCCGAGAGCAACAAATCAGCACTTGCGAAAGGAGGTAAAAACAAGGATTCTTGATCCCCGTTCGAGCCCCGAATCAGGCGCCTTTCTCTGGCGCCATTACGCCGAAAACACCCGGCTCCTTTACGGCGAAAGGCAACACGGCCTGTCCGGCAACTTCCCCTGCATAGCCGTAGAACGGTTTCCACACACCCTCGGCCAATTCCGGACGCGAAGGTTCTGGTTTTCTCCGCCGACCGAACCATTGTTCCGCCAGCCATTCGATTTTCATTAACCGCTTCGCACTGCTTATGCCGTCCAGCGACCAGCCGTCCGAGTGTCTAACATAGGCCACCGACAAATCGACCGTCTACTGAGCCTTAGCGCGCCGACAGATTGTTATAGGCGCTGTTTAGCGCCAACCGAATACTGAACATGCCATTCGACATACGGGAATCGCCCGCCTGTTTTGGCAACAAGGCCAGAATCCCCTTCATCGCATACAGCATGATTAGCGCACCGGTCAGATCGCCCACGAACATCATGATGAAGCTTTCGCCAATGTTCTCCGTGTTGCCTTGCAACGCGAACCAGATGTGGTGCAGAAACGGGTTCGCCACCGAGTAAGCAACGGCCAGTATTAGCAGTCGCTTCGGCGTAAGATTTGTCAGCGACGCCTTCAGGTCGTAGCGCTCGAGTGCAAGTCTATAAACAAGATAGGGAGCGAGCGAACCCAGAATGGCTCCCGCGATTGCGCGGACCGGGTCGTGCGGAAACCAATAGATAAAGTCCATCAGCAGACCGCCAACCAGCAGGCCAACGAACCCATCAAACCCGACCAGCAACGTACCGAGAAGCCGGACGCCGGAGGGCAAGAAAATCCAGTTTATGCCTCGAACGAAAGACGTGTGGGAGAACACCGCCTGGTTGATCCACAGCGAAACCAGGAACGCGAAAAGCGTCCCAGAGATCGACCAGAAATGCAAACGTAAGCTAGACATTGCGGTAAACTGCCCTTCCATGTTTATTATCGAGCGAATCATAACGCGCCTGCATGCCGCCCCGCGAGGGCCTGCCTTCAAAAGCCTACCTCAACAGTGCGTAAGCGATGACACGTCCTGCTGATATCTACCTGCGATTCCTGTAGCTGACCGAGGCCCTGCGCTTCCTGCGCTTCCTGCGCTTGATCCGCTCGAAGAGAAAATCCTGGAATTCGTCGCGCGCACGGAGCAAAGAAACGATCGTCTTTCGGTTCGGGACATGATGGCCCACAGCGAACTTGGCTCGCCCGCGACTCTTCACGCACGCATCACGTCGATGCGTGAGAAAGGCTGGCTCACACTGAGTGACACCGAAGACGCACGCCGCAAACAAATCGAACTCACGCCTGCCGCGCTGAAACATTTCGACAAGCTTGCCGAAGCTTTTGCGAAAGCCGCAAAAGGTGCCTGACCTTTCCCAATTTGCCCGTTAAACCGGCAATTCCAATGCCGACAGCGCACGCGGCCTGATGTCCCGCCTTCCCGAAGGCGGGTGGCGCAGATTGACGATGCCAGGCGCTTGCACCTGCCAGATCACGAGGCTCTTTATGGTGAACCTTTACGGGAGCCCGGCCCGGCGGGTCAACGTATATGTGCCGGCATCCAGCACCAGCAACAGCCCGCATATTTCTGCAGAGGAGCCGGGCAAGATGCCGTCGTTCGTATTCGCGCGAAGTTGCGCAAGCGCCTTGGCGCGCTTTTTGGCAGCGCATGGCATGTCGAATACACCGTGGAATTGTCTCGGACGCCGTGTCATCAACTGCCGTCCTTCGCAGCGATCTGCGGACTGCCCTGCCTCCATACGGAGACGGACAGGATGACAACCGGCACTAGGAATGCAAAGGTGGCGGCTTCGATACTGCTTGCAGTGCCGGGCATTGCCATCGACAGCGCCGCGACCACAATTGGCCCCCCCGCCAAGGTGCCAAACACACTGGCCCACCACAATTTTCGGTCCCGTTCTCTTACTGCAACAATCGCGGCTAATGAAACGCCAAAGACGAGAAAGCCCGGAAGTGCATCCATCATCGGCCTCCACACGGTTGTCGCTGTGGACTAATTCTAGGTATGAGGGGTGGTCGGGGGAGCCCTAGGAGCCTGTAATTGGCAAGGAAGTGTGCGGAAGCCCACATAGGCCAACAAAGGTTCAGGAGAGGCCAAGTGAGCGCGTTCGTCAGTGAGTGCGGCAAGTACCGCTATTGCCTCGAACGCAACTTTAGTTCACGGGCGGCCCCACCTATGCTTTGGCGTTGATCCCCGCACTGCCGACGCGACGCCCGACGACGCCACCGTGCGCAAGTGAACGGGATTGTGAAGCGCTGAGGCAGCGGCCGCCTCAGCGTGGGCAACGTGTTCGCCTATCGCTTGACGGACGTCAAAGGTTTGATCAATCCAGACGATCCGTTTGGACCAGAGAATCGCGACCACCAGATGAACGTCGTTGCCGAGGCCGATGTGTGGGTCCGCTGCGCCATGCATTCGGTCACACGATGGTCGAACCTTTGTCCATCGGAAAGTCAGTCAAGACGTTCGGCCTCACCGCTGGCGTGATCCTAAGCAACCGTTGATGCCCGGCTACATCACCCAACTTATCGAATGGAACCGGAAATCACCCACCAACCGAATACCGTCGGCGCTGCGGGTGTGCTGCTGCCGTGCCGTTTTGCGGCAGGACCGAGTTCGAGATCGCTATCGACCAGGTCGGCCACAACTCATATATCGAGCGCGTTAAATGCGACAGTTGCCAAGCGTCGTTTTCAACCCAATACACGGAGATCTCGGAAGCGCTGGCGGCTCAGGGGGCGAACGCCACATGGACCCGCCGCGCCGCTGCCAGCGCTCAGGCGACCGTGCGGGGCGGCATCTGCAGAGAACGGAGATAAGGCATGACTGACAAGAAACGATAGCACTGCGGGCCTACCGGGGTCGCCCCTGTACTGACGCAAACACCGCCCTAGTCAAGTCCTGATCGGGAGGCCTTGGCTCAGGGACTTGCTGTACGGGAACGTTCGACTCGCATGCGCACCAAAGGCCGGCCGGTAATCCATCGGACGTGTTCTGCTTCAACCAGCAGCCGCAAGAGGCGCATCGGTAAAGCACGTAGCGCATTATCGGCGCTTTTGGCGAGCCAAAAACACCCGATCCGAAGCGCTGGAGTTTTTCGTGTGGGACGACGGTCGAAGCCCTTCCGATCAACGTCTCACAAGCAGGGCACCGCTTCATTTCGCCCTCCCTCACGGATACAGCAGGACTATCTATTCAGTTAGCATAGGCCATTCCAAAGAGAGCGGAAATAGAATTCATTTTAAGGCGCCAGCGATTGATCGAGGAAGGCAGTAGCGATAAACGATCGAACCGCTCCCAAACACTGAAGGATCTGCTGATTGCCTATGTGTTTCTTGCGCCAGAGGGACTCGTGGAACTGACTGGACGCGACCATCAACGCAGCTATCGCAGCACGGTCGGAATCATCCGACGATACTTCTCAAGAGCGTGACCGTGCCGGATTGCAAATAAAAAGTAAGTTCTGAGTCAATAACTAGAAAGAATCATATAACTGGTGTGTCGTGAGTTAGAAGTTCGCTGAATCTGCTCCCCGTTCTTTCCGGAATGACGAAGTGCTGGTTAAAGAGTCGCTCGGACTCGCGCAGTCCTACTGCCGTAAAAGATCACGGACTTCGTCTTGTTGACAGGGTCTTCGATGAAGCCTCGTTCATGGAGTCGGTTCAGAACATCCCAGTCGAAACCCTTCCATGCACGGTATCGGTCATGCAGGGTCAGGTAGAAAAGCGCCAGGGCAACTTCATCAATTGCGTCGGTATTGATATTCATGATGCTCCTGCCGCAGCCTTCCGGACCCGCACACAAAACCGTTCGAGGCTGGCCAGGATCTCATCCGTCGACTTGCTCCAGACAAACGGTTTGGGGTTCGCGTTATAGACGTCCAGGTAATGACGGATCGCGTCTTCGAGTTGACGTGTCGACCGGTGTGTACCGCGTCGAAGGTACTTTCAGTGAGCGCGGCAAACCATCGTTCGACCTGGTTAAGCCACGACGCCGAGGTGGGTGTGAAGTGAACATGGAAGCGAGGATGGCGAGCGAACCAGGCTTTGATAGAGGGCGTTTTGTGCGTGCCATAGTTGTTTATCACCAGATGCACATCCAGGTAAGACGGCACACTGGTGTCGATGGTGCGCAGAAAGCGCACGAATTCGCTGCTGCGATGTCGCCGATGTACCTCACCGATCACCTTCCCAGTAGCGATATCCTGCGCCGCGAACTGGGTGGTTGTGCCGTGGCGCATGTAATCGTGGGTGCGTCGCCCAGCGATGCCGGGTGACAACGGCAATACGGGTTGCGTACGATCGAGCGCCTGAATCTGGCTCTTCTCGTCCACGCACAGCATCATGGCCTTCAGTGGCGGGTCCAGGTAAAGCCCGACGATGTCGCGTACGTTGTCGACGAACAACGGATCACTGGACAGCTTGAACGTTTCCTGCCGATGCGGCTGCAAGCCAAAAGCACGCCAGATCCGCGTGACCGCCGTTTGCGACAGTTTCATCTCGCGAGCCATCGTGCGCGTGCTCCAGTGAGTCGCTCCGACAGGCACGGACTCAAGCGTCTTCGCAATGAGCGCATCGACCCGTGCGTCATCAATCGTCTTCGGGGCGCCGGGCCGTGGTGCATGCAGCAGTCCGTCCGCACGATGGATCACGAACCGCCCCCGTCACTTCGAAACTGTTTGCTGTTTCCGCGCACAAACGCGCCAATGCACGTGCGTCTGCCATCGCCGGGCGGAGTGTGGCGTGGATGGATGCGCAGCAGTTCTTGCGAGCGGCGATCACGGATCTCGATCGTGGTGTCGTAGATGCGTACGCGCACGAGACTCCCGATGAGCGCGGGCCGCGCCGCATAGTTGCTCTGATCAATGCTCACGGTGGTGTCGTCCCAGACTGTGCGCACGACCTCCGTAAAGTAGCGCAATGCCGTGGGCGGCAATGGCTTCAGGTGTGGCTTCTCTTCCTGGAACATCGCTTCAACCTGTCGCCGTGCACGGCCATGGATGCGTTTGGCGGCCCAGTTCTCTTCCCAGTGCATCAGGAATTCATTCTGGGCCTCGAGCGACTCGAAGCGCCGGCCGGTGAGTGCGGTGTTCTGCGTATGCTGGATTGCGTTTTCAACAGAACCCTTGCGATTCGGATCGCGTACGCGGGCCGGGTCGGCGACGACGCCGTAATGTTCGAGCATCGCGGCGTAAAGGCGGTTGATTTCTGGCTCATGCAGGTCGGGTGTGATCACGCCCTCCCGTAAATTATCAAGGACGACGTAGCTCACGCTGCCACCGAAGTACCGGAAGGCTTCTTCGTGCAACTGTGCCCAGACCTGTTTGCTGGACTTCCAGTTACTCGCCGGAAGCTGCGCCGCGAATACCTCAACGTCATGACGAACAGGCGTGGCCGGCGATAGCGGCCCGTCTTCGGATCGCGGGTCGGCGCACCTTCGCCGTAATCCACTTGGGCCTCTTCCCCGGCGGTGAACTCGAGATGGTCGAACTGTTCCGGATCGACGTGCCACAGCGCCGGACGAAACGTTTGACGCTCTCGTAACTGGCTGTAAAGCCATGTCGGTCAACGAGGTCCTGGTAGATCGCCTGAGCGTTGCGCTTCAAACGCACCTGCTGTTCGATCCATTCCTGATGGGGCTCCCTGGCCGAACGGGCGGAATTGAAGGACTGACCGGCACTCCGCCTGGAGCCGGCGGTCGCGGGAGTGGAGGATTTTGCGGCAGAGGAGTTTGCGCGACCACCGGATCGCCGGAGCCGGTGGTCGCGGCGGTGGAGGATTTTGCGCCATCCTCCCGCCGCGCCTCATACAGCGCTTGATAGCGGCGAATCGTCTTGCGATCGATACCGTGAGCTCGTGGATCCTGTGCTGGCTCACGCCGCGCTCAAGCAGCGTGAATGTCGCGCTTTGCAGATGCTGCTTCAAATGTCCTGCAGCACCGCTAAGGACCGCTCAGCCGGCGGTCGTTAACTGGGGGATTTTGAAGTGACCACACATGGGGGGAATTTGACCGACCGTCGGGGCGTAGATCATTCACATGGGCATGTGCGAGAAGAGCATGCTCCATATCCTGTTCTCGAGACCTTGTTGCAACCAAGCCAGTTGATCTTCACAGAAACCGCCAAGCCAGTCGGGTTTGAAATGCATGACGTTGACGACACGGGGGAAATGAACGTCCCCGTGGTCGAAGCTGCAATGACCTCTGCTATCCGAGGCCCTGCCGTGGCATGAGCACGTTGTCGGAAAGCGCAAACAGCGTCCCACGTCTGCACCATAGGCCATGCACCTCGAGGCTCGGGAATAAAGCGGACGCTGACGTGGTTATCTCAGTGTACGCAGCACGGATCGACAGGCCGCGGGGTTCCGCAACAGACAGCTGATCATCGTGAGCTGCGGCGGAAATGGAAGGAGGCGAACATGAACATCGCCGAGAAGTCCTTGCGGTTCCTGGTGGAAAAGTGGCTTGCGCCGACTCCGACGACGCGGCTCCGCGTAATTCAATTTGGCCGTACCGGTCGCGAGAGGAGACGCTATGTGCGCGTCGAGGCATTGGCCCCGAGCGGTTCGCATGCGATTTTCTTCTTTCGACACAATGACGGCTGCTGGTGGGTATTTCCGCCCTCGATTGCACGCCCCGCATTGACCGTGGCCGGATACTACGTGGACCACCCGAACTGTGAGCGGCTGAAATGACCGCCGGCGGAATAGCCGAGCGTCTCCAACATCGTTTGTGGCTTCGGAGCGGCGCCGTTGAAGGTTCAAGGGTAACCGAATGCGTGGTGCCACGAATCGTCAAGTTGACGATCAGCGTGCTCGTGAGCTTGCCCCCGAAAAACGGATCCCTTGCTGACCAGGTAAACTCAAGCAAGGAGAAGAACGATGACACGTAAGGCGAAGCGAGCGCAGTACACGCTCGGGTTCAAGCTGGAAGCGCTACGACTGGTCAAGGCCGGGGCAAAGCATGGCAGCAGTGGCGGCGACACTGGTTGTGGTTGAACAGACACTGTACAACTGGGTGAAGACTGACCGGGAAGGCAAGCTGACGCCCGCGCTGGGCTACGTGTTCAACAGGAAGTGGCTCGATCCCTGCGAGTCTCTTGTCTCGATCCTGCGGAAATTTGAGCGGGCAAACGGGGCACATTCCGCCCCGTAGAAACCCGATTTCAGCTCGAGAATCGCGCGTGTTGCGCGATCAGCGCGCATATTATGGTGACCCCCGTTGTCCGGTATCTATCGAAAGTGTAATTTCCTTACATCGCTGCTCGCTCTGCCGGCGCCTGAGCGCGGCGTGTATGCGATGTCGAAGGCGGCTGTGTAGATCATGTCGAAGCTTTATGCGGTCCGACTTGCTGCGCACGGTACTGCAGTGTATGAAGTGCGGCCGGCCCTGATCAAGACGCCCATAACGCAGGTCGCACAGGAACGCTTCGATCGTGGCAATCCCAGCGAAGCGTTTTCGCTGACGTGCAGGCGCAATCCCACCGCGATCAAACATCAATATTGGAGACAGACATGGCTGGTAGTCCCACCGAACACGAGCCGCATGGCACCCATCAGACAAGGAAGGCAACCGCGAGCGGCTGGATCGGCTCCGCGCTCGAGTACTACGACTTCTTTATCTACGCGACCGCAGCATCGCTGATTTTCCCGCAGTTGTTCTTCCCCTCGGGCAACCCGAAGATCGCGATCGTGGCTTCGCTGGCGACCTACGGCGTGGGATATGTTGCGCGGCCGATTGGCGCCTTCTTTCTCGGACACTGGGGCGACACGAAAGGCCGCAAGAACGTCCTGCTGGTGTGCATGTTTCTGATGGGCTTCTCGACAATGGCCGTCGGCCTGCTTCCGACTTACCACCAGGTCGGCCTGCTCGCACCGGTGCTGCTGGTTGCGCTGCGCCTGATTCAGGGCTTCGCGGTGGCCGGCGAGATATCCGGCGCCAGCTCGATGATTCTCGAACACGCGCCATTCGGCCGGCGCGGTTACTACTCGAGTTTTACGTTGCAGGGCGTGCAGGCCGGACAGATTCTCGCTGCGGCCGTGTTCCTGCCGCTCGCCCACTACATGCCTGAAGACGCGTTCAACACCTGGGGCTGGCGCATTCCGTTCCTGCTGAGCGCAATCGTGCTCGTGGCGGGCTACATCATCCGTCGCGAGGTGAAGGAAACGCCGGCCTTCGCGACCGAAGGCGCCGTGCCGCGCTCGCCGATTGTCGAAGCCTTCAGGTTTAACTGGAAGGAGATGCTGGTCGTCGTGTGCTGTGCGTTGATGAACGTCATTCCGGTGGTCACGACGATTTTCGGCGCGGCCTACGCGGTTCAGCCTTCGTACGGGATCGGCTTCCACAAAAGCGTCTACCTGTGGATTCCGGTGCTCGGCAACATCGTGGCCGTGTTCGTGATTCCGCTGGTCGGCAATCTGTCCGACAAGATCGGCCGACGTCCGCTGATCATCGGCGGCGCGCTCGGTTCAGGGCTGCTGTCGTTCGGTTATCTCTACGCGATCAGCATCCATAGCGTGCCGCTGGCGATCTTGATGTCGATACTCATGTGGGGCGTGATCTATCAGGGCTACAACGCGGTTTTCCCGAGCTTCTACCCCGAACTCTTCCCCACGCGCTCCCGGGTTTCGGCAATGGCGATTTCGCAGAACATCGGCACCACGATCACTGCGCTGCTGCCGGCTCTCTTCGCAACCGTCGCGCCTCCGGGATCGACCAACATCCCCGTCACGATCGGCGCGATAACGTTCGGCGTCACGATTATTTCGGCGATTGCTGCATATAGCGTTCGGGAAACGTACCGGATTCACCTGAACGACCTTGGCCAACAGAGCGCGGAGCCTGTCGACAAGGAGGACTACAGGCGGATGCGCGAGCAGACCCTGTCCGGCGCCAAAGCCGCGTAGCAATCGAACGTCTGGATGCAGATGTCGGTGCCCGGCATTCATCGTCCGGGTCCGGTTTGCATCAAAAGATCGCGCAATGAAGTTGAGCGCGCAACGATTGGATTAGCCCGCTGAACGGGACGGCGCGCTGCCGATTTGGCGGTCGCGCTGTCACGGTCGGTTCGCCAGCCTGGCGGGGCGGCCACAACGATTTGTATGGAGCGTCCCTCATGAATCAGCCTTGCATTATCTCCGTCGCCATTACCGGTTCAGTGCCGCGTAAGAAGGACAACCCGGCTGTGCCGGTCACCATTGCTGAACAGATCGAAAGTACTCACGAAGCTTATGAAGCCGGCGCGACGCTCGTGCACCTGCATGTGCGCGACGAGCAAGAAAACTCCAGTTCAGACCGGTCGAGCTTCGCGAAGCTTCAGGAAGGCATCCGCAAGCACTGTCCCGACATCATTATCCAGTTTTCGACGGGCGGCCGCGGCCGTTCGCTCGAGCAGCGCGGCGCGATGCTCGATCTGCGTCCGGACATGGCGTCACTTGCAACGGGCTCGGTTAATTTTCCGACGACCGTCTACGAAAATCCGCCGGATTTCGTACGTTCGCTGGCAAAGATGATGCTCGACTACAACGTCAAGCCGGAAATCGAAATCTTCGATCTGGCGATGCTGTACAGCACCGTCGACCTGGTCGGGCGCGGTCTGCTGATATCGCCCGTGCACGTGCAGTTCGTGATGGGCGTGAAGAACGCCCTGCCCGCGCGACGCGAGATCCTGGAGTTCGAGGTGCAGCAACTCAAGGCGCTACTGCCCGATGCAACGTGGACGGCTGCCGGTATCGGACGGCATCAACTCGAGGTGAATCACTGGACGCTGGCCATGGGCGGCCATTGCCGCACAGGTCTCGAAGACAACGTCCGCTGGGACAAGGACACGCTCGCGAAGAGCAATGCGCAACTCGTGGCACGGATAGCGTCGTTGTGCGGCGAGTATGGGCGGCCAGTGGCGAGCGCCGAACAGGCGCGCGAACTGCTGCATTTGCCGGCCTTGTAGGCCTCTGGGCAACCTTTTTCCCATAACCGACTGGGCGGTTCGCTTGCGCGAGTCAATCGATTCCCTCACTTCACATCGCCAGAGTTCGCTCGACGATGACCGCCCCTTCCACAGGCTTTTGTTCACTCCCGGCTTTAAAGGGCTTCCACGGCTGTCGAACCGCATTGCCGGCAAGCGCGGCCGGCCTCTTTCGAAGCCCCGTATCGTTCAGGGCGATCGGGAATACGATCAGGACAAGGAAGCATTTCGGGCTTTTTCCGCTCCACGGCGGCTCATCCGCGGGGCTTATCGATGCTTTGCCGCGCAATTGCTTGTCGGAGAGAGCCTTCGATTCGAGGGCCAGCAGCATCACTGTCGATTTCGCTTTCATGATCTGCTTCGCCGCCCTTGCAAAAAGACGATAGCGGCCATGCCCATGCAAACCGCAGCGACACGCAACAATCTACACGCCAGCCAGCGCGGGCAATTCTAATTCATACGACGCACGCTCACACCGGCGGTTCGCTTGCGGTAAAGGCATCACGTGGGTCGGATTCGGCGCACTATCGACGCGCCCCTTTAAGCGCGATGGATAGCGGGTTTTTTCTTGTCGAGAATCGCTAAACTCAAAAACTCAGCGCTACACGCCTTCAGAAAGTGCGCATGATGCACCTCGATGTACGCGGAAATCTGCTCATGTTCGTCGTGAATCGTGGCCGGCGACGTCAGCGTGCGCTCATCCCAACGGAAGCGCAGGCCGAGTTGCCGCCCGTCGGGTTCACGTCGGTGCCGCGATATACACCGTTATTGTTGAACACGACCGTGCAAACCGGTAACTCGTAACGGCAGATCGTTTCGAGTTCCATGCCGCTGAAGCCGAAGGCGCTGTCGCCTTCGATCGCGACCACCGGTTTGCCTGTCGTTACCGTCGCGCCGATGGCGAAGCCCATCCCAATACCCATGATTCCATGGCGTCGACGAACGCCACATCACATGGCTCTCACACAATCAATCGACAGTTTACCGACTCAGCGGCTCAACGAACCGCACGTTCAACGCAACAACGTCATTCCCTTTCCAGCGACGCGCGTCCGCTTACAGGTGATCCTGCCTCACCGCCCATGCGAAGTTCCCGGTACTCAGCTTCGCGTCCTGCTTCATTCTCCCCTTGGTGTCTATGTCGTCGCCACTGAAGTGGTTCGCCAGGAGACACGCGTGCAACTCGACATCGCACCCGAAGATATCGACTTCACGCTGCACACCCTGATGTCGACTCTATCCGCCGCGACGATCGGGCCATTGAAGCGCCGCAGCGCGGTCGCAAAGGCGCGCTAAGCATGTTCTCCGGTATCTGGTTGTCCATCGTTACGCCGCTGCATCACGGCGAACTCGATATCGACTCGCTGCAGCGTCTGGCGGAGCACTACTTGCGCACGGAGATCAGCGGCATCGTCGCGTTGAGCACGACGGGCGAAGCCGCGCTGCTAGAGGAAGCCGAGCGGCTTACCGTATTGCAGGCGCTAACCGAAGTGACCGGTTCGCGTTCGCCAATGCGGATCGGCGTCGGTGAATCGAATACGCGCGAGGTCCTGCGCGATATTCAACGCTATGAGCGTTGGGACTGCGCGGGCTATCTGGTCTCCGCGCCGTCATACGTGTGTCCAGATCAGGCCGGCGTGCAGTGACACTCGAACAGGCTGCACATGCGACCGAGCGTCCCATCGTCCTGTACGATGTGCCACACCGAACCGGCGTGGCAATTGCGCCGGATACGGTAGCGCGCCTGATCGAGTGTGGCAACATCGTCGCGATCAAGGAATGCGTGAAAGGGCATTTCGACAAGTTGAGCGCGCTGCCCATCGACGTCCTGTGCGGTACTGACGAAGCCTTGGACAATTGCCTGCACCACGGCGGAACCGGCGGCATTCCCGCCAGCGCTCACGTCTGCGCGGACCTGCTGGTCGCGTACCAGGAGCTTCGCGCGGCTGAACGGGAGGTGGACGCGCGCAATCTGTTCGCGAGCTTGCTGCCCGTGTTGCGGTTGCTTTTCGCCGCGCCCAATCCGTCCGCAATCAAAGCCATGCTGGCTTTCGATCATTCGCTCAGCGACGAAACCCGCATGCCGATCTTGCGTGCGTCGGCGCAACTCGTCGATCGTCTGAGCACCGCACGCGACAGACTACAGAATTTGCGCGCCGAATTGGCCAGCATGATGAACTAGCGCATTCCAGTTCGACGTCTTCTTACCGCGCCGCGAGCGAGTACTTCATTTGCAGCGCAAGCTCGTGTCGAACGCTGCGTATTCAGCGCAACGCGGTGCGCATAGGCGCGCGCGCCACCGCGTGAGCGAACGACCGCGGCATCGTGTTCAATCACAACGTCGCCGTGACACCGCCGTCCACGTAGAGAATGTGTCCGTTCACGAAATTGGACGCATCGCTCGATAGAAACACCACGGCGCCGACGAGATCTTCCACGTCGCCCCAGCGTCGCGAAGGCGTGCGCCCGGTCAGCCACGCACTGAACGCGTCGTCCTTGACTAGCGCCTCGGTCAATTCGGTCTTGAAGTAGCCAGGACCCAGGCCATTGACCTGGATGCCATGTTGTCCCCAATCGATTGCCATTCCCTTTGTCAGCATTTTTACAGCGCCCTTGCTTGCCATGTAGGCCGCAATGTTCGGACGGCCCAGTTCGCTTTGCACCGAACAGATGTTGACGATCTTTCCGCGCTTGCGAGCTATCATGTGGCGCGCCACGGCCCGCCCCACTAGAAATACGCTGTCGACGTTGGTCTTCATCAGTTGTTCCCATTCGGCGTGGGAAAACTGATCGAGAGGCGCGCGGCGCTGCATGCCGGCGTTATTCACGAGGATATCGATCGCACCAATGTCCCGCTCGATTCGACCAATGGCCGCCTCGACTCCTTCTGCGGAGGTTGCGTCGAAACTCGCCGCATGCACGGTCGCGCCCTCTTCGCACAAGCGGTTCTCCGCCTGCGCGAGGCGCGCCTCGTTGCGGCCATTCAGAATCACTTCCGCACCGGCGCCGGCAAGACCCTTTGCAAGCGCAAAGCCGATACCGGTGCTGGATCCGGTGACGAGCGCGCGACGCCCCGTCAGATCGAACAGCTTCAGGCTATTGTTCAACTTGGTCCCCTTCGTGATCCATTGAATACGGCGCTTCAGGACACCGGCGTGAAATTCCAACTGACGATCGACGTTACCTTTCCTGGATGCGCCAAACCATACGGCGTCCTTGGGCCCGAGCCACGTGTTGAAGTTAGCGCCGCTCGTGCACAACGCCAGTCTTCGCGATAGAGTTTATCTGCCGTGTTTAAAGCCGCAAAAACTTTCGTGTCTGACTGAAGCGTGGGCTGGGCACCGCCTGATGCGTGAGCCTTGCACCATCAGAGAGACCCTCGCCACAAGCTTGCATCGTATGCGTTAGCAAAGGGACACACTCGAACCGAATCTTTGATCCGGCCATATGTTTCTTCCGATCGCGCGGTTCGGCACCCGTTTTGATCGGCGTGAAGGGCGCCTGCAATCGACCGACGAGGAAGTCCACGAACGCGCGCGCGAGTTGTCTGGTTTTTCTTGCCGTGGATAGTAGACAAAACAGATCGACAGACGGCAGGACAGTGTTTGGCACCACGAGATTGAGCCGCCCGCTCTGTACATATTTCGCCAGTTCCCATTCCGACCGGATCAGGATGCCGTGTCCTTCCAATGCCCAGCGAAGCACGACGTCGGCGTCGTTGCTCGAGAATGCGCCTTTTACTTTGATGGCCTCGGTATGGTCGTTCACGATGTAGCGCCAAACCCGTACGCGTCGTCGTTCTGTTTGCGGATGATGCTCGGGCCGGATCGTGGCCGCGCGTTTCGCCGATTTTCGACCATCCCGGTAGCGATGTCCAACGAACACTTCTGGACGACGATCTCCGCGATCCGACGCAGCCTGTCAAGATGCGCGCCGCGCCATCAAAGCATTTGTGGCGAAAACACACACTGCACATTTTGCCCTTAATACCCTGCAAACGATTGCTTATACTCTTTGCACCTCTTTCTCCGAGGCGCATCGTATGCTGCAGCAATGGCTTGAATATCTCCAGCGACTTAGCTGGAACACAGCGCTTTTTTCGGCGCTCGCGTCGGGCACAGTCGGCTCTGTCATCACGCTCGCGTGGATTTCCGCGCGGGACGCGAGAGAGCGCAAGCGTCAGCGACGTGACACTGCCTTGGAACTAGCGTTATCGCTGGAAAGCTATGCTCGGACCTGTCGGACAATGATGCATAAGGCTGCCTGGGCGGCCTCCGAGCCGGTCGGTCCTATGAACCGGGAAGCCACTAAAGAAGTGTCCCTACCCGTCTTTGCCTATCCGGACAAGCTTCAGTGGCAGGTCCTGAGCCGCAAAGCGATTTCCGAGTTACGAGAGTACCCGGCAACGGTGTACGCCGCCCGGGAGCACATAGAAGCGTTCCGCGAATTCGGCGAGCCGATCGATCTTTGTGGCCAGGTCGAATACGAATGTGCGAAAGCCGCGATGGCTGCGTTAGCACTTGCCCGGACTACGCGTCGACGGCACGGAGCGGCGACATGGAGACCGGGCGCCAAAGATTCAGCCATGGAGCGCGAACTGTCCGACTTCATCGCGAACGCTGAAGAAAAGCGCAGAGCGTCGCTCGCGTGTCGAGCGGACTCCACCGCGAGTCGGCAATCTGACGGGCATCGGTTTAATCAGGCGTTAAGCGCCTGAAAATCCGAACCGGACAGGCGGATATCAATCTGTCAGGCGTGCAAAACCAGCTTCTGCACGCGCCAGTTGAGCAATTCAGCGACGAATAGCACGTTCTCCGATGGGCACACCATCTGATGAATCCAACCGAATTGCTTCCGCTGCTTGCCTGAACTGCCGAGCACGCCGAGTACCTTGCCGTCGAGCGTCATCTTGTAGATACGGCCCGGAAAAGCGTCGGAGCTATAAAGCACCTGGTTCGGTCCTGGCGAGATGCAGATGGCCCACGGCGAACCTGGCGCAAACGTGCCTGCCGCGATGGCCGCTTCATCCGGCATGTTGCCGATCGCCGGACGGGCATCGGGAGGCACCGGGACGTCGATCGTGAATTGCCGCTTAAAATTGCCTTCGGTGTCGAACACTTGAATCCGGCGGTTGCTGCGGTCTGCGACGTAGATGTTGTCGTGAGCGTCGAGCGCAATGCTATGCGGCGTATGAAACTGGCCTGGTCCGGAGCCGCGGTCGCCCCAGGACTTGACCCAGTTCCCGTCGCGATCGACTTTTGCGACACGCGAGTTGATATAGCCGTCGCTGATGTACGCGTTGCCCGCGGCGTCCCATGCGACATCGGTCACCTGGCGGAAGCGGCCGGGCTCAGCGGGCAGCGGCGGGTTAGGATGCTTGAGCGGGCCGGTTTCTTCGTCGGAAGCTTCCTGCTTGCGGCCGAACACCGTTGCGACGCGGCCATCTGGCGCGAACTTGATCACCATGTCCGAGCCTTTGTCCGTTACCCATATGTTGTCCTGCCGGTCTACTTTTACCGTGTGCGCGAACGACCACGCATAAAGCTTGTGTCCAATCTCGCGGACGAAGCGGCCGTCTGGGGCAAACTCCAGAAGTTGCGCCGCAGCCGCTCCATAGGCTGGCCCAGCCGTGTTGCCGCGCGACAGCACGAAGATGTGTCCCTGCGAGTTGAGTGCGACACCCGAGCACTCGCCAAAATACATGTCCTTAGGCAAATGAACGGGATCGGCAATCGAGTCGTAAGCAATCGACGGCACCGGCTGTGCGTCGGCGAAAGCGGGCGGCATGGCGAGCCCGGCCGCGGCGCCGGCGACGAGACTCATGAAGGTACGGCGACTCATTGCCCGATGTTCGGCACTGCCACAGCACGGGCATGACAACCCATATTGCTCACTCATCGATGTCTCCTATGTGGTGCGGCAGGTGCCGTGCGCGTACTCGACATATTGGACGTGCACAGGCAATCGTAGTGCACAAAACGCTTAATGGCTAAGTCGCCTTTCGGGGGGAAGACGATGCGCTCAAGGCGCAAGAAGACATCCACAGGGAGGCGGAGAATCGCTCGTCCTACTGGTCTACCTCATTCGCATGCACACGTCGGCGTGGTCGTCCCCGTCCCCGCGAAGAACCATCGCGCCGCGCGCCAGGATTTTCCCGAATGCAAGGCTGCGGACTTGCCCGCGATCCATTCCTTACTCATGCCCTCATCCTCATTACTTACATGCGGGGTTTCCACGGCCACGACGGGTAAATACGTTCACTCGTTTCAACGCTTTCGCGGTCCGTCGGAATCTGCTCGCCGTTGCGCTCCGTATCGCCGGTGGCCTCTGCCTCGTTCGCCCACACGCTTTCGGCGCCAGACTTACCCGATGGCGGGCCTACGTTGCCGGGACTAAGGGGCGAAGTAGCATGGTTCGGCGTCGGCCTCCCGTCGTTGAAAGCGCGCGATGAAGAGCGTGCAGCATCTGCGCGTGTCTTCGCTGGGGATGTAGCCTCAATTCTAGCTTGTCGGTCGCGCCGGGGCGCCTTCATTAGGCGGCTGCTGTTTTCAGGATGCGAAGGACGCAGCAGGAAGCGCGAAGCGCGGCGTGTCGAAAACCACCGACGATTTGGACTGGTGCCCCGGCAATCCGTCTGACTGGCGCTATCGGGCGGCGTCCAGATTCCGACAACGGACGCGACGTATCCGCGGTGCTGTAGAGAGTCGCCTCAAAGACTCGTGCCGACGTCGCCTAAGTCCGTGAGGCCCCCGTTTCGGCGGGCCGCTGCCTCGATCCGACCGGTGCAAACCGCAAAAATGGTCTACTGGCCGGGGCTCGGCCGACGTTCGGCCCAACAGCGCCGAGACCGCACGTCATTGTGCGCTGGATACCGCCGTATCCGAAGCACCTTTGCCCTGAGAATTCTTCTGTGGCTTGCGGGTGGGCGGCATCGTGGTCTTGGAGCCTTTCGACATTGACGTCGCGCCGCCGGTATCGCACGAAACGTCACGCCAAATTCATACAGCAGCCCACGCAGCTGGTTTATCTGCATTGTTCGAAACTTGACGAGCAACGAGTGCATACGATGAAGGCTTAGCATCACTTCCCCTTCGAGCATCAACCATGCTTTGAAGGCGCTGCGCCTCTATAGCGTCAAGCGCCGTCCCAGCTTCGGACTGAATACGTCGTAACGATGTGCGCCGCGAGGGCGCGGCAACGCGAGCGGCTCCAAACTTCGCATTTCGCCAACTGTACGGTGGCCGCAAATCACGATGTTGCGATGCCTTCCAATGAACCATTGCGGCCCCCTTCACTGCCTTGCGCTGCCTGACGCGCCCCGCCTGGCTGGCGGCAGGTTTTGGCGAAGCGAAAGCTTCGCATATGATGGGGATAACGTATTTTCAGTATATATATTTACGGATACAGAAATCTGGCGGACTGACCCGGAAACGGCCTATGGCGTATGGCGACGTGCCGAAGCCGCGGGCGCAAACCGACGGGCATTCGCAGAGCGTTCCATCGTCAGCACCGCTCGTTGTTCGCCCGCTTCCACCGCTATCTAAGAAGGCATGGCGTCACAGTCGCGGCATTCGGCACCGATCGCATCGACGGCTTCTTCGTTGGACTGGAGCGCGATTGCGCGCAGGGGAAGTCGACGCGCCTGCGCTACCTCAAACTGCTAGACCGGCTCGCGCGCCATCTTTCTCTGCTGGGCCTGCGCGCCGTCAACTCTGCGGCAAGCCTGCTTCCGCGAGAGCGCTGGCGCTTTGTCGCACAGCGGACTTCGAGTCGTTCAAGGAAATGCGCAACCGCGCGATCGTTGCGCTGCTACTTGGCACTGGCATCAGCGCTGCCGACCCATCATCGCCCCTGCGGCGCCGTTGCGGTCGACTTTCGTCAAGCTGCCGCGCCTCTCGTCACCCGCGGCAACCTGTCGCGAATGCGCATCGCGCTCCGCTTTCCTTTCAGTTGACATGCATCAAGGGCTTTGCCCGCCGCTCGGTCATAGTTGGCCTTCACCCACGCTGTTCGGCCGCCGGCTCCGCTTGAATGGAGCCCCGGCGCAATGTCTCACGGCCACCAAGAGCCTTCCCTCATCGGCAGAACGCTCGCACTGTGCGCTTTGCCCCTTCATGCCCCATGTGAGGAGACTATGTCTACCGTCGATACCGCTGCATCCACTGTTCCCGCGTTGCAAATCCCGCTTACACGCCATGCCAGCATCGACGGCATGAACGCCTATCGCGCCCTCGTCGCGGAGGCCGATCGGGATCACGAAGCATTCTGGGCGCGTCTTGCCCGAGAACACCTCGCGTGGCGCCGCCCCTTCACAAAGGTGCTGAACGACACAGATGCACCGTCCTACCGCTGGTTCGAAGACGGCGAGCTGAACGCGTCGTACAACTGTCTCGACCGCAACCTGATCAACGGACTGGCGCAGAAAACTGCGATCGTGTTCGAGTCTGACGACGGCAAGGTCACACGTGTCACCTATCAGGCGCTGTATCACCGTGTGTGCCGGCTCGCCAATGCGCTGCGCGCGCGCGGCGTGAATAAAGGTGACCGCGTGGTGATCTACATGCCGATGTCGGTCGAAGGCGTGGTCGCGATGCTCGCTTGCGCGCGCATCGGCGCGCCGCACTCAGTGGTGTTCGGTGGCTTTTCCGCGAAGTCGCTGCATGAACGCATCGTCGATGTCGGCGCCTGCGCGGTGATCACCGCCGACGAGCAGGTTCGAGGCGGCAAGACATTGCCGCTAAAAACAATCGTCGACGACGCGCTCGCGATGGGCGGTACGAACGGCATCCGTACAGTCGCGATCTACCGGCGCACGGGTGGCCGCATTCCTTGGATAGCCGGCCGCGACGCCTGGTTGCACGAGCTCGAAGCGGCTCAGCCCGACATCTGCGAGCCAGAGTGGGTCGGCGCGGAACATCCGCTCTTCGTACTGTACACGTCCGGCTCGACCGGCACGCCGAAAGGCGTCCAGCATAGCACCGGCGGCTATCTGCTTTGGGCCGCATTGACTATGAAATGGACGTTCGACATCAAGCCAGCCGACGTTTTCTGGTGCACCGCGGACATCGGCTGGATCACCGGTCATACCTATATCTGCTACGGACCGACTGCGGTCGGCGCGACTCAGGTGATTTTTGAAGGCGTGCCCACTTACCCGAATGCGGGACGTTTCTGGGACATGATCCAGCGACACGAGGTCAGCATCTTTTACACGGCGCCGACCGCAATCCGCTCGCTCATCAAGTCCTCCGAAGCCAGTCCCGCGGTGCATCCGGACAGCTTCGACCTGCGCAGTCTGCGTCTGCTTGGCACGGTCGGCGAGCCGATCAATCCGAACGCCTGGACATGGTATGCGCAGCACGTCGGCGGCGGACGTTGCCCCGTCCTCGATACATTCTGGCAGACGGAAACCGGCGGTCACATGATTTCTCCGCTGCCGGGCGTCACTCCGCTCGTGCCTGGCTCATGCACGTTGCCGATGCCCGGCATCGACGCGGCGATTGTCGACGAAACCGGCAATGAAGTGCCGAACGGTCATGGCGGCGTACTCGTCATCCGCAGGCCGTGGCCTTCGATGATAAGAACCATATGGGGCAACCCGGAGCGTTACCGGCGCGGCTATTTTCCTGAAGAGCTCGGCGGCAAGTTGTATCTCGCGGGCGACGGCGCGATCCGCGACCGCGACACCGAATACTTCACGATCACGGGCCGGATCGACGACGTGCTGAACGTCTCCGGACACCGGCTAGGGACAATGGAAATCGAGTCGGCGCTCGCCGCGCATCCGCTGGTCGCCGAGGCCGCAGTGGTCGGCCGCCCCGACGAGACTGCCGGCGAGGCGATTGTCGCGTTCGTGGTGCTCAAGGCGGCGCGACCGTGTGGCGCCGACGCGAAGCGCGTGGCCGACGAACTGCGCGCGTGGGTGGGCAAGGAGATCGGCCCAATCGCCAAGCCGAAAGACATCCGCTTCGGGGGTGCTATGCCGAAAACCCGCTCCGGCAAGGTGGTGCGCCGGCTGTTGCGCTCGGTCGCCAAAGGCGAGGTGATCGTGCAGGACACGTCGACTGTTGAAAACCCCTCGGTAATTTCGCAGTTCGCCGAAGCCACCTGACGCCGGACACGCGAGCAACTACTGCTGGCCGCATTGCTTCAGACACGATCCGATTACGCGCATGCACCGTGGGGCATGCGCGCCCCCAACTTAGCGTTCCTGTATGGAACGGAGGATGTCATCATGAACGTCAAGGCTCCCAATCCCGCTTCGCTCGGCCTCGCCGGCTTCGCACTGACAACGTGGCTGCTTAGCATGATCAACGCCGGCTGGTTCAGCGGCAATGCGATGGGGATGGTGCTCGCCGTCGCGTTCGCTTACGGCGGCACCGCGCAAGCGATCGCCGGACTCATGGAGATCCCACGCGGCAATACATTCGGCGCGACGGCTTTCCTGAGCTACGGCGCTTTCTGGTGGTCGCTCGCGCTGTTCGTGCTGTTCCTGCACGGCGCGGTGCCGGCCGCTTTTATCGGATGGTATCTGTTCCTGTGGGGCGTGTTCACGCTTTACATGTGGGTCGCGACGTGGCGCTCCGCACGTGTGCTCCAGCTCGTGTTTCTCTCACTGTGGATCACTTTCTTCGTGCTCGCCGTGAGTGAATGGACCGGCCTCGAGTGGCTGCATCACGCAGGGGGATATTTTGGCATGCTGACCGCACTGCTGGCGTTTTACCTGTCGGCCGCGGAAATCATCAACGAGGCCCATGGGCACGCGGTGTTGCCAACAGGTGCAGTGGCCAACCAACTTGCCGTGACGCTGACGATTCAGGAAGAGCTGCGCGAAGCGTGATCACCCCGATTCAGGGCGGCATTTGCCGCCCGTTTGTGTTCGCTTGCGTCGGTTAGGGTCTCAGTCGCTTCCGCCGCCTTGGGGACAAGGGTTCGCCGGTTGCTTGGCGGCGTTCGGGAATTGACACACCCGGCAGCGTCACCGCTCGACGCACAGGCCGCGGGCAACGAGTCGCAAAGGCTGATGGCTGTTGCTGCCTCTGGCCTTAAACAGTCAATGCAGCTTCAGAGCCGGCCTTCGCTCGGGCGCTGTCTCCTTCCTGCTCGGCGCTGTCTTCGCCGACGCTTTATTGGCCGTCAGGGCCTTCCTGGAGGCGACCTTCTTGATCACCGGCTTCCTGTCGGCCGCAGCAGCGCCACCAATCAGAAATCGACTGCGGTCTTTCGCGCCTGAAATCCACGACGGCGCGCGCCCACGTCCACTCCACGTCGCGCCGGTTTTGGGGTCACGATAAAGCGCTGGCTGCGGGCCTCTGACATAGTTTCCGGCTTTCGCTGACTTTTTGGCGGCTGGAGCGGAGGACGTTGCCATACCTTCCACCGCAAACTTAGAACGGTCCTTAGCGGTGGCAATCCAGCCCGGCGCGCGGCCCTGACCCGACCATGTCGCGCCCGTCTTTCTGGTCACGGTATTTTGCGGCGGGAGCAGACGACTTCGCGGCAGCCTTGGCGCCCGGCTTAGGTCCGCGCTTTTTCCCGCCAGTTTGCGCATCGATGTCAGCGGTCGTGAGACCATGCTCTGCCATCAGGTTCTTAATCTTTTCGATGACTGCACTCGACTTCTTTTCAGCGAGCGCTTCAGCTTGCGCTTGAAGTTTCAAAATTTTTGATTGCAAGGATTCCAAGGTCGCCATTAGCGTCTCCGCAGTTGAGATGTCAAAACTGTGCCATGCGGATGAGCGCGTCGGCTAGTTGAACGCGAAGCTATGCAATTGCTCATGGCGATTGGTTGCCTGAGATGCCACGAGCTTCGACGAAGGTATCCAACTGGGATATGGCCCACGGTTATTGCATAATCGCCGCGGCCATCCGGCGCGCGTAGGAAAGCCGGGACTGAATATTGCGCCAGCATCCTCGAGGTTACGGCTGAAGCCTCGGTACCTGATACCAGCTATCAGAGTGCGTACATTGCTGAGAAAGCGAACCACTGCCCATTGTGCGCGGCCCCGTTGCGTTCCGACAAACATCCATTGTAGCTATGTATGAGCTCCCAGCAGATTCCAGAACCGCCCCCGCAACAGCCTCCGGCTGAGTCGGCAGAGGACGCCAGAAAGCGACTCGCGTCTGCTATCCAGGCCGCCGACATTGGCACATTTTACTGTCCCATACCCTTGCGCGAAATGGTCTGGAACGACAAGTGCAAGGAGCACTTCTGGCTGCCTTACGACGCCGAAGTGGACTTTGACCTCTTTTATGCCCGGTTGCACCCCGACGACCGGGAACGAACGCGCAAGGAAATCCTGGCGGCAGTGTTCGCGGACGTACCGTACGACGTTGAGTACCGAACTCTTTCACCGACCGGCGATATGCGCTGGATTCGCGCCAAGGGACGCACCACGTTCGACGCAAGTGGTAAGCCGACGCGCTTTGACGGTATTACCATCGATATTTCCTCGCAGAAACAGCTTGAGGCGCAGCGTGACCGCCTGCTTGAGCGCGAGCGCCTTCAGAAGGAAATGGCGCAAAACGCCTGCGACACGAAAGATACCTTTATCGCTTCAGTTTCACATGAACTGCGTGCGCCCCTGACGGCCGTCCTGGCGTGGATTGACCTCCTGGAGCGTCGGGCTATCGATGAAGAGTTTGTAAAACACGGCGTAAGCGTCATCCGTCGCAATATTGCTGCGCAAACCCGCCTAGTCGATGACCTTCTGGACGTTAGCCGAATTACGGCAGGTAAGATGGCTGTATTGACGGCCCCTATCAACGTTGCCGACGCAGCGCGCGCGGAACTCGATAATGTGACGCCCCTGGCCGAAAAAAAAGGGATAACTACCACGGACCTGCTGGGCATCGGCGCGTTCGTTCCGGGAGACGCAACGCGGCTTCGTCAGGTCTTCGCAAACCTTCTGAGTAACGCACTGAACTACACGCCAAGCGGCGGCAATATAACCGTGACGCTTCAGGAAGTCGACGGTTACGCCGAACTGTCAGTCACCGATACAGGAGAGGGAATTCCGAAGAATCTGCTCAATACCATCTTCGAACCGTTTGCCCAGGCCGACGGCAGTACCACCAGGAAGCACGGCGGTTTGGGACTAGGGCTGGCCATCGCGCGAAGCATCGTCGCCATGCACAACGGCAATGTTACAGCCTTCAGCGACGGTGTTGGCAGAGGAGCGAGATTCGCCGTTCGACTGCCCCTGCAAACGGTCCGCCACGCCACCGCTGCTGCTATGGCTCCTGCCGCCAGCAATGACGGAAGCCAAGCGCGACCGTCAGTGGCAGGGATGTCTGTACTTGTCGTCGATGATGACGAAGATACGCTGGACGCGTTCGCCATGCTGTTTGAACACGAGCAGGTTGCCGCGTATCGGGCGAACTCGGCTGCGAAGGCGCGCGAAGTTCTCTCGGAGCGGACGGTCGATGTGATTTTCTCCGACATCAGTATGCCAGGGGAGGACGGTCATCAATTTATGTCCGGCCTGCGGGCAACGGGTAATCGGACACCCGCGATTGCCGTCACGGCTTTTGTGCGGGCTGAAGACCGCGAACGCGCGCGCGCCGCGGGCTTTGACGAGCATGTTGGCAAACCGGTACCTCCGCAAAGGCTCGTCGAGTTGCTGACGAAACATCGGCATTAACTGCCGATGCTAGTCACAAGACCTAGGGACAATTAATCCTCAGTAAGCGCTCGGAGCGAGCCCATGGAAGCGACGCCACCTTCAAGTGCTTGTGGATTCGGTTAGCGAGTATGCAGTTTTCGGCTTGGCGGGCAAATCTTCTGGTCCATTGATGGAGCCTCGAATTGCCTGCACGGTCAACGTCGTCGTCAGCTGTGCGGTGTAGAACGCCACGTACACCATGCCGACAAACATCCAGAGGACTGCGAGCATCCGGCCGAGCCATCGACGCGGACTTTCTTCTCCATGCGTTAGCACGGTCGTAGCGGCCCAGTACATCGTACGGGGGATGCCGGGACAGTATTCTCCGCCGGAAATGGTGTCGTCCTTCTGCGCGCGTTGAAGCAACCATGTGAATTGTGGCAGAGGCTACGATGAGCACCAGCGCGACGCCGAGCCTGATGAGGCTCGTGCGCGAAAATAGCAATGCCAGCAACGTCCGCAACGAGGTCGTCGTCGCGTGTCGCCGGTATCCCGTACCATGATTTGGAACCCCACCTGCATGATCGGATACGAGAAATCGAATTCCTGATCACGCTCCGTGCTGTAAAACAGGTCGGATACGGCGATATCGGCGTTGCCGGAGCGCAAGGAGTCGAACAAAGCTTTGACGTCGGGCATCATCTGATAGCTCGTTTTGACGGCCATCCTCGCATCGATTTCGTGCCAGCAATCGATGCTGAACCCAGTCAGCGTCCCCCTTGCTGCATCACGGACAGCGGTAGAACGAACGTCGCCACACGTAGCGGTGGACCGGGAGGCTGCGCCCATGCCGCGGAAATCAAGATCAGCGCCAGCGATACCGTCGCGACGAGACGGCTAATGATGGCTGACATGTCTCCCCCTTGTTCGACGTCGTTCTCATCTTTCTGCAAGTACTTCGCTCGGTTATGCGACTGTCCCGCAGTAACCGGACAATCTCGTCGCTACGCAGTCCTGCAAAGAGCCATACGATGCTCAACGCCTGTAGCATCTCGAGCGGATAGTAGCCTCCGTTGCGAAGCATGGCGCCTGTGGCATTGCTATGTCCCTTCGGAGCACTGCCGTGACCAGGAAGATCGGCGATCGTTAGATTCAGGCCAGCCCAAAGGAGTTTCGCCCAGAGGTCATCGGCGATGGTCCGCGGTGCCGGTCCGATCAATGCCATGATCGAGCGCGGCGTCGCAAAGGCCCGAAACGGATCGAACCGTCGGGGGATCCACTCCCACTCCTGCAGGTCGGCAAAGAAGCGCCGCATTGAACCCAGGAAGTAGTTCTTCGATCGGGCCGATGCCGGTTTGCCAAGCTTTGGTTCAAGACCAGCGGTCCTCCAGACGTAATCGCCAACACTCATGCGCGCCACTGCGCCCACGTACTCTGCCGCTAATTCTCGGGTCCACTGGTCCGCGCGGGTGATCTCTGGATGCGTATCCTGCAGCCAACGGCCCGCCTTGAGCACCGTGTCGCGAAGATGCCTGCGACTGGATGCTGTCAACGTGCTGGTTGCCTCCCACCGCTCTACTGCGAGAACCCAATCCCCGGACAGGCCAGCGGTTCTCGCTCGATGAATACGTTCGCAGTCAACCCGGTTTCGGATCTTTGGTTCTGCAGAGATAATCCCGAGCGCTGCGAGTACGCGTAAGAGCTGGAAGTACAGTGAACTGCGATAGTTCGAGTCCTGCCAGCGTCTGCGGATCGATTCGATGAACTCGGTCGTCAGCAACTCAAGTTCGGGGCGCTGGTTGATGAGCAGGAGTTCTGCGACCAGACTCATCAACGGTTTGCAGGGACCATGATATCCCCACGCTGCCGAGATCTCGGTAACGCGCAGCAGCGTATCTGCGATTCGCTCCTTGCCGAAGACCTTGTCGGCCAGCGCGACCCGTTTTACCTCGCCCAGGCTGGGAATGTCGTGGAAACAGCGCAGCAGGTAGGCAACCGCCATCAATGCCTGGCGTTCACCGCCCGCACGGGGCGTCGGGCGGTGTGCGGTGAAGAACGCCTTTTGCGTGGTCCCCAGGACAGTTCGCCATACCGTCGCGTCCCACGCCCAGAACGTTGCCCTTTGCATCTCGCAATACTGAAGAAGCATCAGCCTTACACGATCGTTGTATAGACGCTTGCTGTCGACAACGGCGAGCGCGTCGTCGATTGGAGCGAGTAGACGTTCAAGACCGGACAGCCTGCTAAGGACCGCCTTTACCGTGCGTTCACTGGCCATAGCAAGAGGGAGCTCGAACCTCAACACCTTCTGCTCGGCAGCCGTCAGTTGGATTCTGCGATCATAGTCCGTGATCTGAATCGGCCACGTCCACAGACGGGCGTCAGGCTTCGGGGCGCGTGCAGCCTGGGATGAGTTCATCATCGTTACTCCGCATCGGCGACGCAAGCCAGGGCGTCGACACGCCACGCGTGGATCTGACGCACGGTCTTCGCGGACCGGTCGGCCAGATCGTGTCCCGACAAATGCACGTATTGCCTGGTCGTCTCCAGATTCTGGTGACCGGCGAACCGGGCAATCTCGTGCAGTTGCCAGCCCGAGCGGGCGAGATCGGTCAGACAGAGATGGCGCAGCGTATGGGTCGAGAACGCCGGAACATCGGCACGAAGCGCAATGGATCGGACTACCTTGGACCACGTCCATAGCGTGATGGGCGCGCCATGGTTGCGGGCCAATTCGGACAGGAACAGCGCGTGCCGATCGCCGGCAAGGACATGCCGGTGCCGAAGGTAGTCGCGCAGTAGTTCGCTGGAAGTTTGGGAATACGGCACGACACGCTCCCGGTGACCCTTGGTCGTCTCCGCTCGGATACGCAGCAGCCGGTGGGCGGGATCGAGATCGCTGCCACGAAGCTGGCACAGTTCCTCCCGACGAAGCGCCGCATCATAGGCAAACGCCAGCATGCACCGGTTACGTTTAGGTTCGTCGCGGACCACAGCCAGCAGAGCCGTCCACTGCGCCTCCGTTGGAATCCATGGCAGCTTGTGAAACTTCTGGATGAGGCTTCGTTCGCCGCGTGCGCCGAAGTGGCAGGATGCCGTATAGCGGCCGCGGCTTACCGGGTTGGTCCTGATGAGCCCCTCGTCAACCAGAAACTCGAACAGCAGCCGGACCGCGGTAAGACGCTGCTGCAACGTTGCGTTCGACAGGAAGCCGCCTGAGTCGATGCGTACCACATTCGCATTCGCTCGCCTTGGCTGGGTCCGCAGTTCGCCGACATACTGCGCGATGGTTTCGCGCGATATGCTGCGTAGATCGACGGCGTGGCCCTGAGCAAAGCGAAGGAAGCCCTCTATTGCGTACATGTAGGCCGCGATCGTATTCCTTGCCAGACCAAGCATCACGCAACTCTGTATCCATCGTCGAGCGTAAGAGTTCGAGGCGATTAGCGGATACCGTTCCCAGACCGGTTCGACGACAGCGCTGCTGGCAGCCATGATTTGCTCCTCTCGCGAGGGATGCCGCCCCGTCACCCCGACGATTCAGCACGAGCAGGTAAAAGCGGCATCGCCTTCGGCACGGGTTATCCACCAGGCCGCTCGCCTCTCGCTATAGAGAAGCGGGCGGCGGCCCCGTGGATAACCCTGCGTGATCTCGTTTCAGGCCCCCAGCGTGCCACACGAACAAAAAACGTTGGCCTACCGTAGCACGAATCCAATTCCAAATAACTTATAGCATGATTGCGCATCGCTCATAGCAGGCGTTGATGAGCTGGAAGAACAGGTTTCCGCCGTTCAGGCCAACAGGGAGATAGCCGATCTCGTCAACGATGAGCAGACTGTTGCGCGCAAGGAAGCGCACGCGCTGGGTAAGGTTGCCCTCACGCTCGGCTTTGACCATCGACGCGACGATCTCGGCAAGCGTACCGAAGTAGACGCTCTTGCCCGCACGTACAGCCTCAACGCCGAGGGCTATGCAGAGGTGCGATTTCCCAGTTCCAGGGGGGCCGAGGAAGTGCACGGCCTGGCGTCGTTCAATGAAGTCCAGTTGTGCCAGTGCCATGATGCGATCCCGGTCGAGGCCTGGCTGGAAGCTGAAGTCGTAGCCTGCCAGTGTCTTGATCGTGCCAAGCCGCGCGGTCTGCAATGCCATCTTAATGCGGCGGGTTTCCCGCGTCGTGAACTCTTCCCCCAGCAGCGTTTCGAGTACCTCCAGCATGGAGCTGTCGCCCTGTTCGAACCGCGCGAGTGTTGCGTCCAGAGCCTCGAGTGCACGGGGCATGCGCAGGCCGACCATGTACTGGCGAATCCGCTCAAGCGTTGATGCCGGCATGTTGTTCATGCTGACCTCCCCGCGCTTGCCAGACGTTGTGCTACCCGGTCATAAAATGACAGCGAGCGACGACTTACTACGGGCGATGGCGGCACAACATTGTGCGTAGGCGACTCATGCCGATGGTGCGAGCGTCGATGACCCGGCAGCAGCGAGGTTCGGCGTCTGCCTTCGAGTACTGGATGAACAGCCAGCAGTTCGCCATCCTCATAAATACGAACCTCATGCGCCAGACCGTGAACCTCCAGCGTGCGTCGACGCGTGCGGTCCGGCACGCTATAGTAGTTTCCACCGACGGACACGAGGCCCTCGTGGCTCACACGCCTCTCGAGCCGGTTTACCCCACTGAACAGCCCAGCAGGCAACGCCTGGAGGGAAGCGCGTTCCTCCTCGAAATGCTGGGCAACGACACGCTGCGTCGTGCCGTGCACGCGGACATTGGCCACCGTATCGAGCCATTCATGCAGTTGCCGGTTCAGGTCGCCGAGATTCTGGAAACGACGTGCAAGAAAGAAGTCCTGACGGACATAGCGGTACGGACGCTCAATCTTGCCCTTGGTCTTGGCGCGATACGCCTTGCAAGCACGTGGCGTAAAACTGTAGTGCTGGGCGAACGCAACCATCTTCGCGTTGTACACCACGTGTCGTTCGAGTTCCCCGAGCACAGCCGTCTTCATCCGGTCATAGAGAATTTCGTGCGGCACGCCACCGAGATGCGCGAACGCTTCCATGTGACAGCGCAGCACCGTCTGCAGATCCTGATGTTCGACGAACCGGCCCCAGAGATATCGGCTGTGTCCGAGCACGATCGAGAACAGCCAGATTGAGCGCCGCTGGCCGGGCGTCTCGTCGAAATCAACGTTGAAATGGGCGAAGTCCACCTGCGCCTGCTGACCGGCCGGCGTCTCAAAAAACGCACTTCAAAGCCGCGTTGACGCGGTGGCCGTACCTCGCGCACCAGCCCAACGCGGTGCGGCTGCCCGGATAGCCCATCGCCTTGATCTCCCGCAGCAAACGCTCGACACTCAGTTCCGGGAAGGCATGCACCCGCTCGGTCACATAACCGACGAACGGATCGATCACACAAGGCCGCGGCGCACGCGGGCCGTAACGAGGCGCCTGAACGCCATCCCTGATGTACTTGCGCACCGTCTTGCGATCCGTACCAAGTCGGGCGGCAATGGCCGAGACGCTCAGTCCCTGCCGATGCAGTTCCAAGATCGTCATCACATCTCCCAGATCAATCATCGACGTCCCCGTTAGCGTGGGCGAACGGAGCTATCGTCGGTGATCAGTCGATGAGGCGCGCGACTACGCCGCGCACCTCATCCTTGAACCAACTGGGGATTTTTACTTCGACGAATCTGGGGATTATTCATCCGACGGCGATAGTCTGTTCAACCACCCCCAGTGTCGCCGCCACCGCCGCCATGCTTTGCCCGGCCTTGACCAGTCGCACCGCTTCCATTTTGAACTCGAGCGTGTACTGCGCTCGCTTTGCCTTGCTCGTCATCGTTCTTCTTCTCCTTGCTTGAGTTTACCTGCTTAGCAAGGGATTCGTTTTCCGGGGGCAAGCTCATAAAGACATATCTAGCGAATGAGTTTTAACTTTCTATTACGCCCACTTTAGATGGAGGCGCGTGCCTTAGCTGGCCGTGTGTTGGACGCCAGTAGGTCGCGCCGGAGCATCCTTAATGTGTGTGATTCATAGACATCGGTTCAACTAGAATGAGCCGATGGATCGAGAAATTGCCGCGCGATTACGTTGGGTGCGCATGTATCAGGAGACCGGCAACGCCGGTCTCGTTTGCGCGCGGTGTGTCATCTCGCGACCGACACTGCGCAAGTGGCTACGCCGCTATGGGGAAGCTGGAGAAGAAGGACTCTGTTCTCAAAGCCGCCGCCCTCTCAACAGCCCTAACCGGAAGGTCACGCAGGCTGATCGCGCAACGATTCTTCGACTGCGCACCGAGCACAAGGGGGCACGTCGGATCCAGAATGAGTTGCGGCTGCACGAGCAAAGAGAACTGTCCCGCGCGACTATTCACAAGATTCTGTGCGAGGCCTTTATGAAGCCGTTGATTCGTTTCAGGCGGCCGGCCCAAGCGAAACGCTACAGCCGTCCGGTTCCGGGGGATCGGGTCCAGATGGACACGATGAAGATCGCGCGAGGCGTCTATCAGTACACGGCTGTCGACGACTGCTCTCGCTTTCGCGTGCTGGCTGTTTACCCGCGCAGAAATGCTCGTAATACGCTGCTTTTTCTTGGTCGCGTCATCGAGGAAATGCCGTTTCCGATCCAGCGTATCCAGACTGATCGCGGTGGTGAGTTTTTCGCCGAATCAGTGCAGCGACGTCTGATGGGTGAATACATCAAATTTCGACCGATCCCGCCGCGCTCGCCACACCTCAATGGCAAGGTTGAGCGTTCACAACTCACCGACCTGAATGAATTCTGGTTCCATCACGAACCGACCGACAACGAGATCGACCAGCGAATTGAGGAGTGGCAGTTTGACTACAACTGGCGTCGCCCTCACGGTTCGCTCGGCGGTAAGACTCCCATTGATCGCGTCGCCGAGTTGGGCGAAATCATACCCCTCGGGGAGGACGTGGAAAGCGCCTACGACAAACTGAAAGAGCGAATCCGGCACCGCGAATGGCGAGTTGACAAGATTCTTGCCGAACATCAACGGCGCATGTCAGAGCTCGTAGCCCCTACCGGAACTACGAACTCTGACATGCCAAGAAAACGGCCTTCAAAGAAGTGAAACCATGTCTGTGAATCGCACATATAATATCCTCGAAACGATTCCTGGTGAACAGGCATTCGGCAGCAAAGCCGAGTCTCGCTGCGCGTTATGGAAATGAACAGTCGGCTCCGGCTCACCCCACGCTTGGCACTCTATCGAATCGCGCTGGGCAACTGACGTCTCGCTGGCGAAGAACGAACCCGCTCGCGCGGTAGGGGGCTTCGGCCGGGCGCGGTGGTTAGTGAGGGGTCGCCTACTGTCGATTACGAGTGCGACAAACTTGAGAGTCTTGTTCAATAGCCAGCATCTGTCGAACCACAACCCTCATAAGATTCGATCACTATAGCGCCAAGGGTCACGCTCGCAGAGTTCGCAACAAACATCGAATAATGCTGATTGTGCCTACCGCTTGTGCAGCGGTGCATTCGGCGTCTTATCCGCTAGCAAACCGTCCGAGCGACGGTCGCAGTCGTCCCCATCCCAGACGACCACTGCCTAAACCTATTGCAAGCGGGTTTCAATCTTTCAATCCGGATGGAGACCTATCGTTTTACTTATGCGTTACCCTTTTTTAGCGCACTAGGGCTCACGAGCCCGATAGCAGTCTTTCGGGCGCACATGCTGCCCCACCTGCAAGCGCCGCTACCCGCGGCGCCTTGCCTTCCTCTCTTAAAAAGCGCATCCGGAGACCGCGTTCAGAACAGCGGGACCGCGCATATCCTTCGAGGGTGCGCGCACCGTGCCGCGGTCTCAAGCCGGGACGATCCGTCCGCTTGCATCAGTGCAATTTCTGTAAGTAAAGGGGTTTCTCATGTCAATCAAGTTTCTTCTCGCATCATCGATGGTAGCCGCGCTTTGTGTCGGCGGGGCGCATGCAGCGGAGACGATGAACCAGCAGGCTGCCGCGCCACAAGATGAAGACTCTGCGTCTCAGTCTGCTGGTTCTTCGAGCTACGGTGGCGTCGCCGGCCAGACGGCGTCGGGACCCATGTCCAGGGGCACGTCCGGCCAAGCCGCTGACTGCACGCCGAGGCCCTTCTGCGACATTTTCAAAGGAGGGAGCTAGTTCAGTGTACAAGCGCGGCGGACGCCCCCTGCTTCATCAGATGACGAGTCGTGAAAGATAGCTGATTTTCCGGCGAACGCGAAGCCGACGCCGCCCGCCGCGCTTCACCGGAAAGACTCTTTGCAGGTGAGCCCTTCCGCGCTGTGGCTGCCAGCCGCGCGTTGCCCCCTTTCAAGACCCTCACGAAGGAGGCCCGCGTGCGGCGTCAACAGATCTGGAGTCGGAATGGTAAACACTCTTGCCGCCCTGCTCGTATTCCAATGTCTCGGGGAGATAACTGCCTTCGCCTTGGACTTACCGGTGCCGGGCCCCGTTATTGGCATGCTCCTCTTACTTACTGGCTTGAGGATCTCACGGCCGCTCAGGCAGGCAGTTGAAGATACATCCCTCGCGCTCCTCAAGCATCTGTCTTTGCTATTCATTCCTGCGGGCGTAGGCATTGTGGTGTACGCCGACAGGGTTCACGCTGACCTCGCCGCGATCGCCGTGACTATCCTCGTCGGAACGGCGCTGACGGTGATCAGTACGGCGCTTACGGCTAAAGCATTATGTCGCATCGACCGACGCCAAATTCGTGTTCTGGAGGCGGGCGCGCTGAATTCTACAGCGGCAACCTCATCCAAGCCGCACGCCGCGCCTGACGCAGGAGAGCCGCGATGATTCATGCAAACCATCTCGTCCTGTTCTGGACTTATCTCGATCACGAGCCGTTGCTATGGCTAACGCTCACTGTCGTCTTTTACGTCATTGCACAATCTATGCATGAACGGCTTCGCAAGCATCCTTTGGTCAACCCGGTCCTGATATCAGTGGCATTCCTGATTGGTGTGGTTCGGTTGTCGCATGTTCAGTACGCCGACTATATGAAGGGGGCGCAATATGTTCATTTCCTGTTGGGCCCGGCAATCGTCGCTTTGGCGATTCCTCTTAACAAACAGCTGCCAAAGCTGCACGTACTGCTCTGGCCGCTCACCGGGGGACTGGTTGCGGGATGCCTGAGCGCGATCATCTCGACCGTGTTGCTTTCGCGAATGCTTGGAGCGAGCGCGCAAACCATTGCGTCGCTTGCTCCCCGAAGCGCTACAACCGGCATTGCGATAAGACTATCTGAACACATTGGTGGCGTGCCGTCACTGACAGCAGTGCTAGTCGTAATGACGGGCATCACTGGCGCCATACTGGGTGTTCCCGTGCTGAACGTATTGCGCGTCAATGATCCACAGATCGCTGGTCTCTCAATGGGCGTCGCGGGTCACGGCATTGGTACTGCGCGTGCGCTACAGATATGCGAAGAGGCTGGTGCAGTCGCGGGGCTCGGGATGTGTCTCAACGGCATCTTGACCGCTTTCGTTCTGCCGCCGCTTTTTTCCCTTCTTCTGCAGTGACGGCAGCAGCATGTGTTGGCGCCCACAATTGACGCAGCAGTTTCACAGAAGCGCTAGCAAGGAGGTGTCAGGATTTCGTGTGCTGAGGTCGGTTAGAAATCTCAGCTGATGGCGGAGGTGAATCGCTCGCCGAACAGAATGGCGAACTGATTGACTGCTTGCCGCCAGGTGATAGGTGGCATCTTCCAATCCTTTTCGATGTTGCGCAAGGCCAGATACAGCAGTTTGCTGGCCGCTTCGTCGCTTGGGAAGTGACCGCGGTTCTTGACGATCTTGCGAAGCTGCATGTGCATGCTTTCGATCGCGTTGGTAACCGGCATGATATAGCCGGTGCCTCACGGTCCCTCGCCGTGCAGTTCCGGCGTATGGTGTGACCATCCGGGACAAGGGGCACCGGGGAGCACTTCGGGTGGGCAGGCCGTTGTTATACGATGAGCCGCGAGCTCGTGTTAGTAGTTGGCCGCCCCTGCGACCCGCCCGGTTGCGCTGCGAGCGCGAATCCGTAGTTGTCGTGCTGTCCCACCGGCTCCCAACATTCATCTGGATGGGAGAACGGTTATGCGAATCGTAGGACTGGATGTTTCGCGCTCCGTGGCCGAGATCGCGTATCTGGAGGACGGCGTGCTGCATGCTGGTGGCCGTGCCGGGCTCAGACGCGACGAACTGGAGCGCTTTGCCGCAAGGTTGCGCAGTACCGATCATGTGGTACTCGAAGCGACGGGCAATACCGCCGCCATCGTCAACGTACTGCGCCCCCGCGTCGCGCGTGTCGCAATTGCGAATCCACTGCTGGTACGGCTCATCGCCGAGGCACGCGTCAAGACGGACAAGATTGATGCGGCAGTGCTGGCCCAACTGTACGCAAGCCATTTCCTGCCGGAAGTCTGGATGCCCGACGAGAGGACCCTGGCGCTACGTCGACAGGTCTCGCGCCGGTCACAACTCGTGCGGCAACGCACGAGGCTGAAGAACGAAGTGCATGCGGTGCTGGCTGCGAATCTGATCGAGCGGTGCCCCGCTACTGATCTGTTCGGCAGGAAGGGACGCGTATGGCTCATGGCCCAACCGCTGCCGATGGACGAGCGTCTGGGCGTCGAGCAACGCTTGCGGGAGCTGGACCGTCTTGGAGAGGATCTGCAAGAGGTCGACAAGGCCCTGGCGCAAGCCAGTATCGGCGACGAGCGGTTGCGCAGGCTGCTGACCATCACCGGCGTCAATACCACTGTGGCAATCGGCCTGCTGTCGGCAATCGGTGCCGTTGAACGGTTTCCCAATCCGGAGAAGCTGGTGAGCTACTTCGGGCTGAACCCATCGGTCTATCAGTCGGGCCCAACGCCCGCCAGGCACGGTCACATCACCAAGCGGGGACGTTCGTACGCACGGGCATTGCTCGTCGAGGCAGCTTGGGGCGCAGCACAGGCGCCTGGCCCTCTGCGCGCTTTCTTCCTGCGGGTACGCGACCGTCGCGGCCAGCAGGTCGCCATTGTCGCGACGGCACGCAAACTGGCGGTCATCGTGTGGTACGTGCTCACGCGCAATGAGCCGTTCGCCTGGGATCGTCCAGCCCTGACCGCACACAAGCTGCGCGCCCTGGAGCTGCAATCCGGCATGCCTGCACAACACGGCTCGCGCAAAGGATTGGCTGCAGCTTACAGCCTGAAGAGCGTACGCGACCAGGAACGGGCCGTTGCCGAGCAGGCCGAGCGCACCTATCAACGGCTGTTCTCGAGATGGAAGCAGGCGCGTCCCAACAAACGCGAGGTCCCACTGGTGTGGCCGGGAACGCCAATCTCATAAAAATATCAGGCAGGGGCTTGTCGATTTCATCCGTCGTGTAAATGATCTTGCGCACTTCCGGCGGATAGGCAAAGAAAGGAATCACCTGCTCCCATTGGCGTTGCCACATCGCCGCGACAGTGGGGAATTTGCGGCCCCACTCGCTGTGTGCAAAGGCATCGAGCGCCGCGGCAGCGGCTTCGGCCGAAGCAGCCTGATAGATCGGCTTGAGCGCGGCGGCCAACGGCTTACGGTCCTTCCAGCCCGCCAGATTGAGCGAATTGCGGATCAAATGCACGATGCAGGTCTGGATTTGGGCAGCCGGAAACACTGCTTCAATCGCCTCAGGAAAGCCGCGCAAGCCGTCGACAACCGCAATCAGAATGTCGTGCAGGCCGCGGTTTCTCAGCTCGTTAAAGACCTTCAGCCAGAACTTGGCGCCTTCGGTTTGCTCGATCCATAGGCCCAGCACTTCCTTGCGCCCGTCGGCGCGAATACCGAGCGCCAGATACACCGCCTTGTTCCTGACCGTGCCTTCGTCGCGGATCTTCAAGCGCAGGGCGTCGAAATAGACGATCGGATACATCGCCTCGAGCGGCCGTTGCTGCCATTGCTCGACTTCGGCCAGCACTTCGTCCGTGACGGTGGAAATCAAATCGGGCGACACCTGCAAGCCGTACAGTTCCAGCAAATGGCCCTGGATTTCGCGCACGCTCATGCCGCGCGCGTACATGCCGATAACGTGGTCGTCAAAGCCCGGCAGCCGGCGTTGATATTTGCCCACTAATTGCGGCTCAAACGTGGCCTGCCGGTCACGCGGAATATCGAGCTTTAACTCGCCATTGGGCGTGATCACCGTCTTGGCGCTCGTGCCGTTGCGGTGATTGCCGCTTTGGCCTTGCTCGGCTTCCGTTTGCAGGTGGTGCGTGAGCTCCGCTGCCAGCATGCGCTCGGCCAGTTGCTTCTTCAGTTGCCCGGCCAGGCCCGATTCGCCGAGGATCGACTCGGCATCCTTGTTCTGCACCTGCGCCAGCAGTTGATCGATCAGTTCATCGGGGAACAGCTTCGGCGCCTTCGGGTTCTTGCTCTTCCTGGTCACGTTTGTGTCGGTCATTGGACGTTATTTCCGTTATCGTCTCATGACCTCTTCACACGAAATATCTGACAGGCTCGCTCAAGATGCTGGCGTTGCTGCTGACCCGAACTCGACCTTGCACATTACATGGGATGCTTCTGCAACAGCACCGCCGTCAGTAGGCCTTCTTCAGGCTGCCACTGGACGCAAGTACATCACGTCGCCATGCCGAATCCAAGGTCTCCAACGCGGCCCGGCCGAGCCTTGGCGACATCATCCCGGACGGCAAAGCGTGTTCTGCAAAAACGACGGCACCCTACTAACGAGTCGACCACCTGGCACAGCCATCGACGCTGGCGCAATGCCCTTAGGGGAGGCCTCAAAGGCACGCCGTAAATGGTGACACGTTCCGCGGTCCTTCGCCGCTTCCGTAGCGTCACGAAACCATTCGAGACGGTAAGGTCCAATGCGTGCAACGGTTCACTAATCTGGAGGTCCCACGTGGCGCCTCCCCGACTACTATGTTCGCGCGGAGCAATAAGCGACCTGCGGGAGCCTCTCACTTGGCGGTCGACCAAGACAGTCAGTCCAATCTACCAGTAGAGCCACCCATTGCTCGGCGTTGCAGCAATGCGTTTGAGCCGGGGCCAAGGTGGTTCCTTCTTTCCCCGCGCATGAGGAAGGAGGTAGCTCCCCGCGATTCTCAGAGCAGAATCTATGGAAAGAGTGCAACTGGTGTGCCCAGCACGAATGCGCATCAACGATGTTGCGCGAAGTGCGCATCGGTGACATCGTTACGGTAACGATTCCGACAGGAGAATATCCATGGGTTCAAGCTACGCCAGCGTCCCGAAGCGGTCCACGAACGTCTCGTTGGCGGACAGCCTTCTGGCTGAAGCCAAGTATCTCGGTATCAACGTATCTCAGGCAGCCGAAGCTGGATTGGCCAAGGCGGTGTCCGAGGGGCGTGCTGCTCGCTGGCTGAAGGAGAACGCAGAAGCGATCGCTAGCTCCAACGCATACGTGGAAGAGCACGGTTTGGCACTGACGGCGTTCCGGATGTTCTGATGGCACGATTCAGCGCATATCGACATCCTCAGGCAACGGACTTTCTTCTGGACGTCCAGTCGGACTTGCTGAGTCACCTGAACGTCCAGGTTGTGATTCCGTAAATGCCGCTGGCTCAGGCACCTAAGCCTGCCGAGAGGCTCGATCCAGTCTTTGAGATTGATGGCGAACCGTTCTCGATGGTCACGCAATACATGGCCTCGGTTTCAGTAAAAGAGCTTAAGCACGGTGCGTTCAGCTTGAGTCATCGATACGACGAAATAGTTGCGGCGATAGATCTTCTGCTACAGGGATTCTAATCACCCGAAACCGCGCCCGCCGCGTTCCCTTTATGGGACCGGCGCGTTTTTCGTCCGGGCGCGCCGTGTTTTCGGGTTGCAACGTCGCAGGGAATTTTCCGAGGCCCCTCGTTCCTCATGCGGTGGCTTGTCGCGCGCCGCCTTCAGGCATACGGGCATGGTCTGCTGAAATACACCTCCGCTGGATCGAGGGGGCGTTATGCGTCGCAGCATGCCGACTCTGATACTCGGCAACCTCTTTTATCCCTTTCTGGCGATGATGCGACGGATCGCCTTACCCGACGAATGACTCACCGCTTGCTCATTCAGAACAACAGCTGCGTTGGATAATGCCTGGAGAACCAACGAAGGATCAAAGGCAGCATAGAGCCGTCCATGTTCGTCCCGCCGATCGTTCCCCTCGGTGACTCGCCAGCTCACATACAGAGTTCCACCAGGTTCAGTGATGTCCAGCAGCTTGCGCACCGAAGGCACAATCAGTTCGGCTTCAAGATGCATGATGACAGTTTCGCACAGCACGTTTTGGAAACTGGCGTCTGCTATCCCAGCAAGCTCTGGCAGTCCGGCGACCTGAAACCGAACGTCAGGATGGCGCCGTCGAGCCTCTTCTAGCAAACCCTTCGAAGGCTCGAAGCCCACGGTCGGGAAACCATTTGAAGACAGCCAGGCAGCGTCGCGTCCGCTGCCACAGCCGATGTCTGCCGTGGGTCCGGGACGGAAGTATTTCCGTATGAGCGCGTGAAAGTCTGTCGCTGGGGGCTGCTCATCCCAGTCTTTTGCAAACAAGGCAGAATTCTGGTCGTAGGCGCTAAGAGTTCTGATGTCCATAGACTTTTTACATGTTGTGCCTGGTATCCGTCGACGCGGCAGCGAATCGGCAAAGCCAAGGTGTTAGTCAGCCACGTTCGCATCGCCAATGGTGCTCTCATCGTAAACGAATGATTTTGGGTCCACCGGGCTCACGTTGATGGAGGCTTTGCGTTGGCACTCCATCATCGGATTGGCGACGATCCAGCCAGCCATGTCGAATGGCGGGCTGTGGCCGCGTGTTGCCCGAGACGGGTGGCTGCGACTGGGCCATTATCCGTCTCCGTATGCTCGGGAGTCCTTCAGCATCGCCGCAACGAAGTCCTCGAGCGACCCAAATGAAAGCCATTCTGGGTAATTATCCGCGAATGGGCCTCCGTCTGACACGCTCCAAGTGAGGTGCACAACGACGTACGCCCCGTCGAAAAGGACCACAACGATGTCATCGTTGTCAATGCGTCTGCCCTTGACGGTGGCTTCGCGGCCAAAGAGGGGATGCCGCGCGGTCACTTCCCTATCTAACTGACGTTGCAGTCCGATAGCTTTCTGCTCCGTAGCGAGTGGACGCCACGGAGCGAGCCAGTCTAGTTCGTCGATGCCCATTTGAAGGTCGCGCAGGTTACCGAAAGTGGCTGCCAACTGCTGCTGGTTACGTCAAGCTCGGGGGTGACCTTCTGCCTGTTGGCCGGCCTCGGCCTCATGCCAACCCCGTACCGATCCTGTGCCCGGCGGGCGAAACACCCATCAAGATTCGAAAAGGTCAAGTACCTGAACGACATCGTAACAAGATCATCGTGCCAACAAGCGCATCATCAAACCAATGATGGGCTTCAAGGATTTCCCTCTGTCGGCATCGTCCTCTAAGGCATCGAAGTGATGCGTATGACTAGGAAGGGGCAGATGAACTCCGAAGGCCTCACGCGAACAGCTGGCGCTCAGTTCTATTCTCTGACGACTTAGGAAATCCTTCCGCCGGAGATTCTCTCGTCTACTGAACCTCATTGCGACACAACCGGCCCATAATGCCGTCAACCACCCTTCCGATGCAAAACCCGCAAATTGTTGGTAACTGACGAGACGCCCTCTACACTTCGGACGACCTTTCCGGCCTCGTTTTTTTCGTCTTCTGTTGGCACCGATCCACTCAGTGTCACAACGCCGCCCTTCGCACGCACGGCTATCGCGGAAACGTCAAATCCCAACGCATTGCCAAGTTGCGTTCTCACCGCCAACGCCAATGCACGGTCAGCCTTCCGATCGGCCTTGACACTCGCGGATGCAGCATGAGCCGCGGATGCGGACGTCGGCGGTTGCGCGTATGACACTGAGCATCCTACGATGGTGATGCACGCTACCGCCGCTGTTGCAAAACGATCGGACATGGTCTTCACTTGAAACCTCTCCTGTTGGGTTACGCGCTTTGCGCAAACAGACAACAATGCTGCATACAAAGCAACAAACTATTGTTATCACCTGCGGCCGGATTCCAATGTGCTCTCTGCTTCAAGCGACAGAATTAACGCGCGCCCGGTTCTGTCGGGGAATTGCAGAGGTGTGTCGCGCAAGGATGAAGCGATCACGCCAGACTGCCAGCATGCTCGGCCAGTCTCCTCGTAAGCACGAAAAGATTGCTGATCCCGTCGCGTACAGCCGACATTGCTTCGGCGCGGATTTTGGCCATGTCGGTTATTTCACCCATTGATGAGATCACCTCGCCGGCGCGCTCCCTGCCCGCCTCTGCATGTTCGATGACATCCTCAATCCCCTGTGTTGCTCTGGACGCCGACTGACTGAGAGCGTTCGCTATCGCCCCTATTTCGCGACTCGCCTCTGCCGACCGGTCGGCAAGCTTGCGAACCTCGCTCGCCACAACTGCGAATCCCTTTCCTGCTTCACGCGCATGCGCTGCTTCGATCGTTGCGTTGACCGACAGGAGACTTGTCTGGCGAGCAATAGACTGCATTGTCTCGACGATAGGTCCGATCGACTCAGACAACGCACGTAGATCGTTGAAGGTTGCCGCGGACCCACGGGCAAACTCAGCCAGGCGTTCGATTGCATGCGAAGCCTCCCTGGTGTTATGTGAGCCTTTTTCGATCAACGCCCCGGCGCCGTGGGCGATTACGCTCGCATGCTCTATTGCCCGCACAGATTCCTGAGCGGATTTGTCCAGTTCATTGATCAATAGAGCCAGCATCGACAGATGTCGCTCGACTCTCGATTGGAGAAACTGGAGTTCGAGCTGGCTGTTCTCCTGTTGAACCTGATCGTCGAGCTCGACCTCTTCCTGTACGGGGCCAACTGCTGCTCGAAACGTTAATCGGTACATTTGCAGGAGAATCCATGCATCGACCACAAGCACGACTGGGACTGCTACATGGACCGCCACTGCAAGGGCTGGATCGCGAAGCGCGGCCAGCACGACGCTGGCCACCGCTACGATTGAGGAAAGGACAATAGATACACGCACTGGCAGCTGCATCGGGAACTCCGTGTCATCCTTGTGTTTAGTCAAGCTCTGTACGCCTCTCCCCGCCTTCAGGATTAGCCAATCGTATTCTCAAGTACACCAAGGCCCTCGATCTCGAGCCTCACGATATCGCCCTGCTTCAGAAACTCCCGACGAGCCATACCGACGCCAGCGGGCGTACCCGTGAGAATGACATCGCCAGGGTAAAGCGTGGTGCGCGAGCTGAGATATGCGACCTGTTCAGCAACGCCGAAAATCATCCGGTTCGTATTGGAATTCTGCTTGAGTACGCCGTTGACCCAAAGCTTCATCGACAGGTCAAGCGGATTAGGAATAAAACGGGCCGGCACCAGCGTCGGCCCCATTGGACATGAACCGTTGAAGCATTTCTGTGAAACCCAGTCGTACGCAAAAGGTGAGTCTGCTTTGACAGCTGCGCGCTTGACATGGTCTCTGGCAGAAAGATCGTTCGCGATGGCATAACCAGCAACATAACCCAGTGCATCTTCAACGTTCACACGGTTCGCAGTCTTCCCAACGACAGCGGCAAGTTCAATCTCCCAGTCGATCATCGACGCGTATAGGGGGATCTCTACCTTTGCGCCGTGGCCTACCACAGTGCTTCGGGGCGTTTTGACAAAATGCCAGGGAAGCTGTCCTTGCTCCTTTGGATTCTCGATGGGGACATTGAGGACGGAGGCCATCTCCTCCATGTGATCGGTGTAGTTCGCGCCGGAACCATATACTGCCGACGGGTACAAGACAGGCGCGTGCAGTTGCGCCTGCTCCAACAGGATGCCTTCGCCGTCAATCGACCCATCGTGCAGCTTTGACGCGGCAACAGCGAGTTCCGGTTCCGCTACTTCCCATCGATCGAGAATGGCCAGCGTCGATTCAAAGCCACGTCTGTGGTGACCTAGCGCAGCCGCGACGACCTCTGCAGCCACATGGACTTTTCCGTCAACGACCAGACCCGCCGTTGGCGCACCGCCCGGCATGGAGAACGTTGCAAGAGAATAGTACGTTCCTGAAGTAGTTTGCATGGCACTGTGCATGAAAGCGGTGGCAAAGTTCTATGTGGGCGACCGATTAGAAACGGTCCCCGAAATCAAAGTAGTCATCGTGCTGGAAGCCTTCGTAATACTGTATCTCCCACCAGTTGTGATCGAGATCCTCCAGATAGAAGGAGTACACGCCATGCTGGTTGACGATGTCCATGACCTGGCGTATACCGTACCGCTCGCTCAGATCAAGTGCTGCCTTATGTGCAGCGTCCACCGCTTCCCTGCTCGCGACGTCGATCCCCCAGTGATTCAGAAGGTTCGTCGGATGAACCATCGGCGTCTCGACACAGACAATGTGGAATCGGAGGCCACAACGGATGGCGAGCGCCGGCATCGCATGGCGAACACATTCGAGGCCAAGAAACTCCTCATAAAACGCCCGCGATTTCTTGAGGTCATAGCACTCTAGTGTGCCGTGCGAAAGCACATAGGGTTTGACCACCGAACTCTGGTTGTTCGGGGTAACGGACGCGGGTTCTGGAATCAACATCACATATTCTCCTTACTCGTAAGAGCCTCGCCAACTCCACTCTTTTCAACGGCGGTCAGGAACGAGTCTGCAAAAAATTCGGAAGCTGGAAGCCCACACTCCTCAACAAACTCACGGCGAGCAGCGTCGACCATGATGGGAGCACCACAGGCGTAGACCTGATAGCCCGACAGATCCGAATGATGGTCCTTTGCAACCTGATGGACGTATCCGATGTTTCCTGTCCAGTCGCACTCAGGCGTAGGATCGGAAAGTACCGGATGAAAGCTGATATGGTCGTGCTCGGCCGCCCACGACTGCGCGAGCGCCATCATGTAGATATCCTGTTTGCGCCGCCCCCCCCAATAGATCTCGATCCGCCGCTTGATACCTTTCTTGATGGCATGCTCCACAATCGACTTGATCGGTCCGAAACCTGTGCCGCTTGCCAGCATCAGCATCGGCTTATCCGATTCCTCACGAAGAAAGAATGTACCGAACGGTCCTTCAAAACGCAGCACTTCACGCTCTTTGAGCGCGGTGAATACCCTGTCCGTAAACATTCCGCCCGGAACATGTCGGATATGCAGTTCGATGTGCGGCAGTCCCTCAATGTCCGGCGCCGTTGCGATCGAATAGTTGCGCCGCTCCCCTCCTGGCAGAATCATTTCAATGTACTGGCCGGCCATAAATCGCATCGTTTCGTTCATGGGCATGCGCAGCGTGAGCACCATCACGTCCGACGCGGGGCGTTCCATCCTTGACACCCGGCAGGGATAAACCTTCGGCTCAATGGCCGCCATACCCTCAAGTTCCGCGACCTCAATTACAAGATCAGAGAGTGGTTTCGCCGAACACAACAACGCATATCCCCGCCCGCGTGCCTCGTCGTTGAGGTAAGTCTTTAGCACCATCCCATGATCGACGGTCCCTTCGACGACCCTGGCTTTGCATGTGTTGCATACGCCCGTTCGGCAGCTATACGGTAGGAACCTTCCAGCCGAAAGGCCCGCAGCGAGGATCGTTGTCCCGTCTTGAACCTCGAACGAATGACCGCTTGGCTTAAGTACTACCTGGTAGGACATGTTGGCTCCTGGAACTCGACGCGAAATTCTGACGTGTGCCCGATCTGCTGCGAGAGCAACGCGCGATCGGAGTCAATCAGAAAGCTTCATTTGTGTTTGCAAGTATTGTATCGGAAAGTATATCGGGCCGCCGTAGGCGTTAACACTAAGAAATCCCGGAGGTGTTAATAAGTAACTTCATACACCGCTTCGCACAGGGCATCGGCCCTTCCGTCTTGCGTCAACGCGTCGGGCCTTCCCCCAGGGTTTTTCTTACCAGCCTTCGCAAACTTTGCGCTTGCGACTCAAGTGAAGCTGTGATGCAATTCATTTGCACATGCAAGTGTTTCACATGCAATCGACAGATAGGTAGAAGACCGTGGTCGGTTACGGGCGCCACAGTGTCACACATCAATTAGCACACCTATCTAAATGCGCGACCACCGCTATCACCAAGGAGACAGGCAACTTGAAAACGACACTTCGACGCACCGCCAGCTTGCTTTCGCGAATACTGCTTGCGCCGTCGGCAGTTATGCTGGGAATGGGTGCGCCTGCAACCGCGTTTGCCACGGAAGGAGGTGGTTCAATCTATCCAATCGGGGTCAACACGGTCCTGGCGGGCGTCATGCCTCCACCCGGTGATTATGTCTATCTGTACGGAGCCCGGTATGACGCAAACCACACGCTGGACAGCAATGGGAACGACAAGCCCAACATCAGCGATTTCAACGCTCATGTGAACGCGTTCGCCTTGCGCTATGACCACGTCTGGAGCGACATCAGTTTTCTGGGTGCCAATCTGATGACCCGCGTGGGTGTGCCTTTTGTCGACCTGCATCTGAGCTTCGATGTCAAGACACCGAAGGGCATTATTCATCAGCAGTCCTCGGATACAGGGTTGTCCGATGGCGCGATCATTCCGCTTGCGCTCGGATGGCATAGCTCGTGGCTTCATCAGATGGTTGGCGTCGAGCTATTTTTCCCGACCGGCGACTATGACGTGCATCGGCTCGCGAACGTGGGAAGGCACTACTATTCGATTGCTCCCGAATACTTCTTCACCTTGACGCCGATTCCAAGCATCGAAGTGAGCGCCAAGGTCATGTACGTGTTCAATAGCCCGAACAACGAGACCAACTACCATTCCGGCAACGAACTGATTATTGACTACGGCATGGGTTACCAGGCAACGCCAAAAATCCAGTTCGGAGTCAACGGATACTTCTACCAGCAAACGACCGATGACACACAAAATGGCGTAGTAGTCGGAAGCGGAAACAAGGGGCGCGTGCTGGCGGCCGGTCCATTCATCAAATATCAGCCAACGAGATCGCTGGCATTCGTCGCCAAATGGCAGCACGAAATGCTCGTCGAGAACCGCACACGCGGTAACCGCTTCTGGATACAGGTGGCTTACAAGTTTTGATCGCCTGCAGCGCCTGCGCCTTCTCAACGGAAGGCGTCACTCAGCGCTGCTTCTCGCCGACCTGCGTTTGCAGTTCTTCCTCGATGGTGTCCAGTCGGGCATACACATCAATGAGGGTTTTCTTAAAGACCTTTAGCGTTGCCGGCGGAAGCGTGTTCACCGCCACTTCTTCAAAGTGCTGGGCAATGGGCATCAGTTCGGCCACGAGCCGGGCACCTTCCTTTGTCAGCGCAATCGCGACGGTCCGGGCGTTGTTCTCAAGTCGGCTGCGGGAAACCAGGCGCATTTTTTCCATCGAGCCAATCAGCCTCGACAACGTCGAGAGCTCGATGGTGGTCATCTCAGCCAGGTCGTTCAGCCGCTGGTCAGGAGTCTCCTTCAGTGAAGCCATCACCCGATACATCGGCAGAGTGACTCCGTAGGAGGCAATACGGCGTGAAAACAGTTCGCCCATGCGTACCCCGACGCGGTTGAGAAGGTAGGGAACGGAGTCGGTGAGCTTGTACACGGATCGGGTCCTATAGGGTCATCGCCAAATTCTATCAAGCAACTGTTCCACGCGGTTTATTTTCATTGGCAACTCTTGCGTTTGCAATTATAGTTGTCTGCAAGGCGCCGGCATCGCCCGAAAATCAACCAGGAGACATCATGGACGCCCTCTCTGTACCCCTTCCCCAAGTATGCGATTCCTTTCGTGCTGCAATGAGGCGAATCGCTTCGACTGTAACCATCGTCACGGCTGCGGATGGCACCCGTCGTCACGGCATGACGATGACAGCCGTCGGATCGCTTTCGATGGACCCGCCCTCGATGATCGTCTGCGCAAATCAGTCCACCTTTCTGCACGACATCCTCCAGTCCGCGCCAGGCTTTTGCGTGAACGTGCTGCGCCGGGATCACGTTGCCGTGTCGACTGTTTTCAGCGGCAAGGCGCCCCCAGAGGAGCGGTTCCAGGTCGGCGAATGGACCGTCGAGCACGGCGTTCATATGCTCTCCGATGCCCAGGCCAATGTTTTCTGCAAGAAGGTGGCCGCCGTGCCGTTCGGCACTCACACGATCTTTATCGGAACGGTTACCGACGTCCGGCTCAATGGCGACGGCGAACCGCTTCTCTACAGGAACGCATCCTATTGCTGACCTCGTCTGACACGATCAGGACGAAATCCCCAAAGACATATCCAGTGAGGTGACATGATGTTAGTTGAGGACAAGGAACTCAATGCTGTTCTCCCCCCCTCCGCGCAGGCTCCATCCGTCGACGTACTGCGCGACAGAGTCGCAGCATTGGGCGCAACGCTGCTCGGGCGCGCCGCCCAGGTCGAAATCGACCGGCGCGTATCAACGGAGAGCATTGAAGCGTTGCGCGCAGTGGGATACTTCGATCTGCTGAAGCCACGCGCGTTTGGCGGATATGAGCACGACTTTTCAGTGCTTGTCGACCTGAACACGGACCTCGCGAAGTGGTGCGCATCGACCGCATGGGTTGCCGGCCTGCTCTCAGCACACCAGTGGCTTGTGGCAAGCTTTCCCGCACAGGCGCAGCGCGACGTATGGGACAACAATCCGAGCGCCCTTGTCTGCGGTTCGTATGCTCCTGTGTGCAAGGCTGAAGCGGTCGACGGCGGATATCTGATCAGTGGCCGCTGGAGTTTTGCGAGTGGCTGCGATTGCGCACAGTGGTCGCTCTGCGCGGCAATTCTCCCGGCGAGCGCAGAACGCGGGGCACCCGCCCCCGCGTTCCTCCTCGTTCCCGAAACAGACTACAGGATTGAAGACACATGGCACGTCATCGGTCTTGCTGGCACAGGAAGTAAAACGCTGGTACTGGACAAGGTCTTTGTCCCGTCCCACCGCGCGCTGCTCTTTTCGGAGACAACCTCCGGCAACACGCCCGGTGCCCGACTTTACGGACACCACCCGGGTTTCTCCATTCCTATGCTAAGTGCGATCCCGTCCTGCCTCGCATCGGTCGCCGTCGGCACAGCGCAAGGCGCCCTCCAAGACTATCTCGAACGCACCAGCCGGCGCGTGACGCGTGGCGCCGTGGCCGGTGCAGCCAACAAGATGGCTGAGTTCCCTACCATTCAGCTTCGTGTTGCAGACGCTGCTGCCAGCTGCGATGCAGCCAGAAAAATCCTCCTCTCTGACCTGCGGGATCGCGAGGCCACTGCCAACAGCGCCCAGGAAATCACGGTCGAGGACCGTATCACAAGCCGCCGCGGCCAGGCATTCGCGGTTGCCTTGGCGATTCGCGCGACGGAAGCATTGAATGCGTCGACCGGCGGACAGGGCCTGGACGTTTCCCACCCGGTCCAGCGGGCATGGCGCGACGCGAATGCGGTCGGCCGTCATATCAGTATGAACTGGGACACGGTAGGCACCATGTACGGACAGATGGCCCTCGGTCTCGAGCCGAAGGGCCAATATTGAACGGAGCGGGAAATGAGATTTAAGGCAGAGAAGAAGATTGCGCTAGAAGAACACTTCGCGATCGAGCAAACGGTTCAGGACTCGGCGGGGTTCGTTCCCCAGTCGTACTGGGAAGAGCTGAAGTCCCGCCTACTCGACCTGCACGAGCGGCGCATCCGGGAGATGGACGAGAACGGCATCGAACTGATGATTCTTTCGTTGAACGCACCCACCGTTCAGGCCATTCCCGACACCAATGCCGCGTACGAACTGTCGCGCCGCGCGAACGACTATCTGGCTGAGCAGATCGCCAGGCGGCCAGACCGTTTCAAGGGTTTTGCGGCGCTTCCAATGCAATCTCCGGAGCTCGCCGCCCGCGAACTGGAGCGATGCGTGACCGAACTGAGCTTCGTCGGCGCGCTGGTAAACGGCTTTTCCCAAAGCGAGAACGGCGGCATTCTTTACTACGATCTGCCGCAGTTCCGTCCCTTCTGGGCGACCGTTGAAAGGCTGGACGTACCGTTTTATCTGCATCCGCGCAACCCGCTACCAGCCCACGCGCCTATCTATGACGGGCACCCATGGCTCCTCGGCCCGACTTGGGCCTTCGGACAGGAAACGGCTGTCCACGCACTTCGCCTGATGGGCTCCGGGCTCTTCGATGACTATCCCGATTTGAAGATCATTCTGGGGCATATGGGGGAGGGCCTTCCCTACAGCATGTGGCGGGTCGACAACCGGAACGCGTGGGTTGAGACGACGCCGAACTATCCGGCAAAGAAGCGAATCGCCGATTACTTTCACGCTAACTTCTGGCTCACAACGTCCGGCAACTTCCGCACGCAAACGCTCGTCGATGCAATGCTTGAGATCGGCTCGGATCGCATTCTGTTTTCAGCAGACTGGCCCTTCGAAAACGTCGATCACGCCGCCCAGTGGTTCGATTCAGCGGCCATTAGCGACAACGACCGCATCAAGATCGGCCGGACGAATGCCGCACGGCTTTTCAGGTTCGAAGTTTAAGCAGACAGCTTCCTCACGCCTGGTGCACACGGACGACACACGAAGGATCGTCCGGTGTACCGGCGTAACACTGGAGTGAGACGCCATGCAAGAAGAAGCCATTGACGCACACGAAGAACTGGCCAACGCCAGCATCGGGAAAACACACATCGGACTGGGCATCCTGCTCGCCTTACTCACGATGTTCGATGGATACGACACTTTCAATCCGGCTTACGTTATTCACTACGTACGAGCACCATGGTCGCTTTCGCTGCAACAGGCAGGCATGCTCGTGTCAAGCGGACTCATTGGTTTCCTGGGTGGCGCGGCCTTGCATGGAATTGTCGCTGACAGGTACGGCCGACGCGGGACGCTCATCGGTGGCCTCTGGATAACGACCGTTTTCTCCGTGTTGACCGCCATCCTGGCAGGTTCCCTTACGAGCTTCTGTGTTCTGCGCATTTGCACCGGAGTCGGACTGGGCATTCTGCTTCCCCTCGCAACGACCTATATCAACGAGCTGGCGCCGCGTCGCGTAGCCAACACGTTTGCCCTGTGGGGCGTGGCGCTGGGGTGGGCATTGGGTGGCGCTGCGGCCGGAATCATCGGCGTGTTCGTTACGCCGCTTACGGGTTGGCGAGGACTCTATTGGGTAGGTTCCCTTTCCGCATTTCTCATACCGTTGCTTTATATCTACCTGCCCGAGTCCCCGAGGTTTTCCCTGCTCCGTGGACGGGAAGAAGAGCTCACCTTCATCCTCTCCAAACTCCGGCCGGAACGTGCCGGACTGTATCGCACGCTCCCCGTGCTGATCCCGCAAACGCCTGCACGCGCCTCGATCTCAGGCCTCGCCAACCCGCAGTACAGGCGGCTATCGTTCTCGATCTGGCTCACAAGCTTTATGAGCCTCTTCTGCATCTTCGGTCTATCCGGCTGGATTCCAACGTTAATGCAAGCTCGCGGCGAGAGTTTCGCGACAAGCTTTGCTTTTGGCGCCCTGATGCAATTCATGTCGCTTATAGGTGGACTGGTGTGCGGATACATTGTCGACCAGGGTGGTGCACCCCGTGCATGGCTCAGCGCCTGGTGGCTCGGAGGCGCGCTGGCGGTTGGAGGCCTTGTTATGTTTCATGGTCACCTGAGCAACGTGATCTGCGTTGCCATGGCAGGTTTTTGCATCATAGGCGCGCAATTCGTCCTCAACAATTTCACCGCTCATTCGTACAGCACGGATGTCAGGGCGACAGCCGTTGGCATGGAACTCAGCGTTGGACGGCTTGGTGCGATCCTGGGCCCATTTATCGGCGGAACGCTGCAACAGGTGTTTCCGGGCGAGAACGTCATGCTGCTCGCAATGAGCGTAGCAGCGGCCGCAGCAGGAATCAGCATCCTCTTCGCAATCAAAAAGTGCAGTGTCTGTTCCGCACCGACCGAGGTGTCCGGTACGAATGCGACCGTGCGCACCGTATAGACCGTTCATCGAGAGCACATCATGACTGACACGACACAGAACTCATCCGTGTCCTTTATCTACGAAAGCCTGCCCACCCGCGTCGTTTTTGGTGATGGCACGCGTGCCAAAGTGAGAGAGGAAGCGCAACGCCTCGGCATCTCGCGTCCCCTCATTTTGCATAATCCGGCCCACATCGTGATTTCGGACGCTATCGCCGATGACCTTGGCAGACATCACGTCGTGACTTTTGGTGATGCGCAGATGCACACGCCAATCCGGATAACGGAAGAGGCGCTGACGCTTGTCGCTGATGCCGGCGTTGACGGGGTAATTTCGATTGGTGGAGGATCAACCACTGGCCTTTCCAAAGCGATAGCCTTGCGTACAGATCTGCCACAGATCGTATTGCCGACGACATACGCAGGCTCCGAGATGACGCCAATCCTGGGCGAAACACGAGACGGTGTAAAGACCACGCTCCGCTCCCCTAAAGTGCTGCCTGAAACCGTTATCTATGACGTCGACCTGACGTTAGATCTTCCACGAACCCTTTCCGGCGTCAGTGGAATGAATGCAATTGCCCACGCCGTAGAAGCACTGTACGCAAAAGAGGCAAACCCCGTCATCAGCGCTCTGGCCATTGAAAGCATCCGGGCATTCGCACAGTCGTTACCCGCTATCGGCTTGAACGCGCATGACCGCACCGCCCGCAGCAAGGCGCTTTACGGTGCGTGGCTGGCAGGGGTTTGCCTGGGCTCCGTCGGCATGGCATTGCATCACAAGCTATGTCACACGTTGGGGGGTACCTTCGACTTGCCCCACGCAGAGAGCCACGCGATCGTGTTGCCGCATGCACTGGCCTATAACGCCCCGGCGATTCCCGAGGTCATGGAACGCCTGTCGGCGTCTCTGAGTCACCCGGACCCGGCGCGCGCGCTCTATGACATGACCATGGCCATCGGGACGCCCACGGCCCTTTCCCAGATCGGCATGCCCGAAGAAGGCATCGACAAGGCGGTCGAACTGGCCCTTGCCAATCCGTATTGGAATCCGCGTCCTCTCGAGCGGGATGGCCTGCGAGAACTGATCGGACGCGCATACGCTGGAACGCCCCCCACTACACCGCCCGGGTCCGATGCGACCCGCTGAGGAAGGAAGAACCATGAACACCAACCCGCAGTACGGCTTTCCTCTCTTTAGCGAAGAGGATTCCGCCGCAATCGTCAATGCCCGCATCGGCGCACACGTCGATCCCCGCACCCGCCTCATTGCCGAGGCCGTAGTGCGCCATCTTCATGCAGCAGTTAAAGAGATCGAGCCGACCCACGATGAATGGCTCGCCGCCATCAAGTTTCTGACGGACACCGGTCACATGTGTACCGACTGGCGACAGGAGTTCATCTTACTGTCGGATGTTCTTGGTGTTTCCATGCTGGTCGACGCCATCAATCACCGACGGCCTGGCCAGGCAACGGAAAATACCATTCTCGGACCGTTTTTCGTCGAAGGCGTGGAGGCGTCGCCGCACGGAGTGAACATCTGCAAAGACGGCAAGGGAGAGCCGCTGGTGGTTCTTGCATCGGTTCACGATACAGACGGTAATGCGATAGAAGGCGCAGTCATCGACGTATGGCAGACGAACGATGACGGCTTCTACGACGTTCAACAAGAGGGGATTCAGCCGAGCGGTAACCTTCGTGGAAAGTTTCTGTCCGATTCTGACGGGGCCTTCTGGTTCAAGTCCGTCAAGCCGCGTGACTACCCTATTCCAGATGACGGTCCGGTGGGCAAGCTCCTGAGCACGCTCGGACGACATCCGAACCGGGCAGCGCATATTCACTTCCTGGTCCAGGCTCCTGGGTACGACACCGTCATTACGCACATCTTCGCTCCCGACTGTCCATACCTCGCGGAGGATACGGTCTTCGGCGTGAAGGAAAGCCTTATCGGCAATTTCGTCAGTCATACCGACCAGAACGAAGCGAAGTCCTTCGGATTCGCGACTCCCTTCTGGTCGGTACGCCAGGATTTCGTTCTGAGCCGGACGACATTGCCTTCCATCGATTCATTCCAAAACACCCGAAACAGTGAAAAGGAGGCTTGACGTGCATCATCTTGCAAAACGGTTTTATACCGCGATGGTACTTCCAACAAATCCCGACTTCAGCATCGACGAGGCAGGCTTGCGTAAGCTGACGCGCTACTTCGTGGATCACGAATTTGCGAAAGTGGGCGGCCTCATCGTCAATCCCGAAGCAGGCGAAGTCTTTTACCTCGACCGGGCTGAGAAAAGGCGCGCGATAGAAATCGTGATGGACGAGTGCAACGGTGCGATGCCTGTATTTGCAGGCCTGTACGGATCATCAACGTCGGACTTGCTTGATGTCACTCGCGACGCAAAGGCCATGGGCGTTGACGGGATCTTTGTCATTCCGCCTGGCGGAGCAATGGATATCACCTACAGCTGGGACGCCAACAAGTACCCGGAAGTCTGGCTCGACCAGATCAAGGCACAGGACAAGGCAGTGGATCTGCCAATCATGACGCACCCTATCGCGCCGCCGTCAGCGAAGTTTGGCATTGGCCTGCCGCTGGAGCCAACGCTCCGGATCTGCAGGGAAGTGCCCAACGTCATCGGCTGGAAGATGACCTATAGCTACGATGGATACCGGGTTATTGCGCGAGCGCTTCGTGAGGAAACCGACGTCGGCATCATGGGCGCGCCCGCCCACTTCTTTCACGAGGCCCAGGCGACCGGACAGATGGACGGGACGGTTTCCGGCTGCTGGTGTTACGCGATGGAGCCGATGCTGGAGCATCTGAAAGCCTGGCAGCAGGGAGACCTTGCTCGCGCGCGCGCAATTTGGGACTCCGGCCTGGCGGCGCTTCACGAGTACATCTTCGCCGAGTGGGGCCGGGTCCACGTGCGCTACAAGGTTGCGAGCTGGTTGAGGGGCCTTACCTCACATCCCCGTATGCGTCCGCCCATGCCTGAACCTCGCCCCGAAGAAATCTCGACGATTCGCACGCTGCTGACCGATCTCGATCTGCCCGTGGTCGCTGCGGGGAGCCAGACGATTCCTGCCTGAACTTCCGACTAATCTGACGGCCGGGACTCCCGGCCACATTGCACATCCACATCATGCGCTTCTCAACGGTTGAAACCTCCAGTGAACAGTCGTCGGCCACGGCCGATAGCCTGATCGCGAGACTCGAGCGGATTCCGACATCTGGCTGGCACATCCGCACGCGAGTAATCGTGGGCATCGCGACATTCTTTGACGCGTTCGACATCCTGGCTATTGCCTTTGTATTGCCTGCGCTGATTCGCGAATGGCATCTGACAACGGGACAGGCTGGTCTGCTGATTTCCGCGGGTTTCGCAGGACAGTTCATTGGCGCGTTTGTGCTGGGCATCCTTGCCGAGCGCATCGGTCGAATTCCGACGATTACGCTCAGTGTCGCGCTCTTTTCGATTGCCAGCCTACTTTGCGCAATGACGAGCAGTGCAGGTCCGCTCATGCTATTCCGGGCAATTCAAGGCGTTGGCCTTGGCGGGGAAGTTCCCGTCGCCGCTACCTATATTAACGAACTCACGAAGTCGCATAAGCGGGGCCGCTTCATCCTGTTGTACGAAGTAATATTCCCTGTCGGCCTCGTATTCGCGGGCCTGTTGGGAACATGGCTTGTTCCGACTTTGGGATGGCGATACATGTTCATCATCGGGGGCGCACCGGCCCTTCTTGCTTTCCTGATGACTCGTCTCCTGCCGGAATCCCCCCGCTGGCTCATTGGCAAAGGCAGGCTGAACGAGGCGGAAAAGATTATTGCAAGGATTGAGGCTGCGTCCGAACATGCGTCACAGTCTGGCGCAACGGCTGCAGGACTTTCGGAACCATCGTCGCCGCCCGTCAATCCGGAATCTGCGAAACCCGCGACTCCTGCGGCAAGCGGAGCCAGATTTGAGCTGTTCTCCCGCTTTTACCTCGGGCGGACACTGGTGATCTGGGCACTCTGGTTTTGCTCCGCCTTCAGTGTGTATGGGCTCGTGAGCTGGCTGCCGACGATTTACACGTCGGTTTTTCACGTCCCGGTAAAGGTCGCCCTTCTCTATAGCCTTGCTGCCAACATCGCGGGTCTGATCGGGACGGTGTGTTGCGCGCTTCTTATTGACTGGTCTGGACGCCGAAAATGGTTTATCGGAGCCTTCGGTCTCGCAGCAATTGCACTTGCGCTTCTGGCGTCGAACGCGGCTGATAGCAAATCCGTAGTAATTCTCGCCTCGGTTAGCTACTTTTTCATCAATACGACAGCCTTGGCGCTCTATGTTTATACGCCAGAGTGTTACCCGACCCGGTTTAGGGCATTTGGCACGAGCGTCGGAACTGCCTGGCAGCGTGTGGCAGCAGTTGTCGGTCCGGTGGTAGTTGGGGCACTGATGGCTGGTCAGCAGATCAAGTATGTATTTGGCCTCTACTGCCTGGTAAGCATCATAGGGCTGGTCGTGTCGTTTGCGATCACAGAGACCGCCAATAAGCCGCTCGAACAAATCTCCCCTTAGTGCAAATGGATCTTAAAGATCTGCCTGACCTCTGCGTTAGTGCCGAGATACAGAAAGGACGGCCTGGAATGTCGGCGATGTCGCAAGTTTTCGCAAGCCGCTCGATGATCGTGCGCTGCTCACGGGCATCCTGTTCATCCTGCAGACCGGCCTGCGCTGGGACCTGCTACCGCGCGAGATGGGCTGCGGCAGCGGCATGAGTTGCTGGCGCCGTCTGCGGGACTGGCAGGCTGCCGGGGTCTGGGACCGACTGCACGAAGACGATCACGACAAATACCGCCGTCCGCTACACGCAGCCGGCATCGTGACTGAAATCGCCCGACGCGGCGAGCCACACGGCAGCGGATTGGGCAAAACATGCTGGGTTGTCGAGCGCACCATTTCATGGCTCCATAACTTTCGACGACTGCGCATCCGCTTCGAACGTCTTGCATTAATCCATGAAGCCTTCATGAAAATCGCCTGCTGCATCATCTGCTGGCGAAAACTGAAAAACTCATTTTGTTAACGCTTCTAAGCGACGCACTGGGTTTCCTGATGACGCGGGGAATCGCACATCAGGAGTCGCTCTAGGCTCACCGCGAAGGCCGCTCCGGGTCGCCAAGCGGCTCCCGCCATCGCCCGTCGAGCTTTCGATACCTCTCGGCGCGCTGATCGTGTGACTGCAACCAAGGCAGGCCGATTGGCATAACCGTAGAGAGTTAACTCAAAGTAACGTACGCCGGTCTACGAGCGACTGTGTCTGGTGCAACTATCAGCCGCCAGTGCGTTCACTGTCCGGGAGGACCGGATGCTCGTAGGCCAAATTAAATGTGTCACCGACAGAGCCGCGCAGTATCGGACCGATCCTGCGTTGCAGTGACAGTTTTGCTTGCAGTCCGAACGAAATAAAAGCGTCAATTCGCATAAGTCCGCATTAAATTTGTCACTTCGCGTCCTAGAATTCGAAGCCCGTCCGTAAGCTCTTGATCTTATGGAAAATTCTCTGCACATCGCAGAGCCGGTCGCCCTTGCTCGCCCGCGTGGCGCACACCGGTTCGAAGGCTTCAGTCCGAAGCTGGCGCGACGGCTGACGTTCTACCGACGCGACCTCCTTGGGCAGTGGATCCTGTTCGAAGCAGACCCTGCGGTGGTCACCTTCTGCGAGCGGCCTGGTTATGTGAGTGTCAGCGCGAAGCAGCGTCTTGCCGACTTTTGGGTTTGTTACGTTGATCGACAAGAGTTAGTCATCCTTGATGACGCGTTTTATGATGACCCCGCAACCAGATCCCATCGTCAACTCGATGAAGCCGCATTGCCCATCCGGAAAGTTTCGTTGGCTGACCTCGCGGCTGCGCGGGTTTGGATCGACAACTGGCAGCGCATGCTGCCTTGCATTGTGGCGAACTGGAGCCTTGTTGCATCATCCTTGCCGCGAGCGATCGAGTGCTTTCTGGCCCAGCCCCGCAAGTTGCTCGAGATCGAGCGTGAGTTCTCGAGTGGGGATCCGGTTCTGGTCCGCACGGCCGTATTCGGCATGTTGCATGCCGGACGGCTCAGTGCGCCGGATCTGCACATGCAGGCGCTATCACTGCTCACTTCGTTTATCGCCGCGGAGACGAAGACATGAACCGCCGCAGGCCAGAGTTTCAAGCAATTGACCTCGCGACATGGCCGACGGTTGCCTATACCGAATTCGATCATGAGACGCGCCGCACCTTTGAAGCGCGGATGCAGGTGCTTGTTCGCTACGCTCGCGGCGAATCGCTCAAACAGATCGAACAGTGTACCGGTGTCGATCGACGCCAGTTGTATCGTTGGCTTGAACGGGCCCTCTCGCTGCATCCTGACGGACGGCCGTTTGGATTCCGCGCACTGGTTAGCTACCTACGGGTCACCGAGTATGTTCGTCTAAGCCCTGTTCGGGTACATGGTGAGCGCGGCAGTTGCGGTGCCGCAGGCGCCCTATCGCAGCTTTTCGAGCGCTACCCTACCCTCGCTGCCTGGCTGCTGCTGCAGGTCAAACAGCATCGCGTGTTGCTCGAACAGATCAACACTGATGGGCGATTACGGACGCGCTTGCGAGGGCTGCGGCCACTGCATGACGAATTCCTCCGCCATTGTCGCGCAGTCGGTCTCACGGCAGCCGACTACCCTTTCAATACGGCGGGGCGCGCGATCCGTTCGCTATCGCAGAGGCTGAAAGAGGAAATACTGCGCAGCTTCGGCGCTGCCGCACGTTCGGCGGGTGCTTCGCACCTGAAGGGCTTGCCACACAGGGGTGACGACGTGGGGAGTCCCGCGGCAACGCGTCCGTATCAGGTGGTGGAGTTTGACGGTCACCGGCTCGATATCCGCCTCAAAGTGGTCGTGCGCGACCCGCTGGGCTTTGAACACGAATTTGAAATGGAGCGAGTGTGGCTGCTGGTGATTATCGATGTGTGCACTCGCGTTGTGCATGCCTACCACCTCGTCCTGGCGCGCGAGTACAGCCGCTATGACGTGATCAAGACCATCGAGAAAGCTCTGGAGCCGCATCGCGCCCGTCCCTTCACCATAGAGGGGCTCAGCTACGGACCACAGGACGGCTTCGCATCGCAGAGGTTGCCGGAACTGGAGTACGTCACCTGGGAATGGATGAAGCTTGACAACGCAAAAGCGAATCTCGCGGACGACACCTTGACTGCGTTATGTGAATTCGTCGGTTGTCTCGTCGACGCGGGACCGATGTACAGCCCGGATGAGCGGCCGTACATCGAGCGCTTCTTCGGTACGATCGCCAGCCGGTTGTCTTCGCGCCTGCCGGGCTATACGGGTTCTCATCCGCGCGATCTGCGCCGCGCCCTCGCCGATCCGAAAGGCAACCTGCGTCTGTATGTGTCGCTCGATAAACTGGAAGAGCTTGTCGAGTATGCGATCGCTGGTTACAACGGCACGCCGCACAGCGGCTTGAATAACGCCACGCCGCTTGATGCGATGGAGTATTTTATCCGCGGCAAGCAGATCATGGTCACATGGCTCGCAGAACATCATCGACGCACTCTCTGCCTGATGCAGTCGGCACGCCGCTGTCCCGTGCGAGCGTACCTTGACCAGGGCGTGCGTCCGCACATCAATCTGCATGGTGTGCGCTATACGAGCGACGTGCTGGCAGCCAGCACGCGTCTGATCGGCACACAACTGTTGATCTACATGAACGCCGACGACCTGCGTTGTGTGCGGGCGTTCCTGCCCGACGGAACCGAACTGGGCGTGCTCGATGCACAAGGGGCATGGCGTGTGGTGCCGCACAACCTCAAACTGCGTCAGGAAATCCGCAAGCTCAAGGGTCAGCGCCATGGCAGCGCGATGGTCGGCGCCAATCCGATTGAGGCTTACGTTCAGACGAAGCTCGAGCAGGCCAGGAAGACGCGCAAGGCAGCCACGGAACTCGCGCACGCAGTCAGGTTGCTGGCGTCAGCGCCGACAGTGCGCACCCCCGTGGGTCCGGCGCGGCCAGTGGAACCCGGGATGGCGGCATCGACGGCGACCCAGGCAGCGCCAGCATCACCAATGGTGACCGCCGTCGAGCTTGCGGCTCGCGCGCCAGTCCGACCGAGGAAACTTTCCATCGGTACTGGTCAGGTCTTTTAACCCCGTCGTTTGCATGGGAGGCACCATGTCGCTTCAGATACCGCGTCCTATCGATCCGTTGCTGCATCCGCTGGCCACCGGCAATTATCGGATTGCCACCCCAGCAATCGAGGCGTTCTATGATCTCGTGGCCCGATGTCTGCACTACCGGATCATGGGTGCGCTGATCTACGGACCATCGCGGATCGGCAAGACCCGCGCGATCGAATACGTGCGACTGCTGCTCGCGCACAACTATTCCCGGATAACCAGCTATCACGCGCAGTGCGAACATAAACCGCGCCACGCCGAGGGGCCGTTCTTTGCCAACCTGCTTGAGGCGGTCGGAGATCCTGATCCGAACGCCGGCTCCAACCCGTCCAAGCGGCTGCGCCTGTCGTTGAGGATTCGCGAGGCGGTCGCCCGTTCTGGCGGTGGCACGGTATTGCTCTTTTGCGACGAGGCGCAGCGCTACAACGAGAATCAGTACGAGTGGCTGCGTGACGTACACGACGCGCTCGACCGGCAACAGATCAAGCTGTTTACTTTCCTCGTCGGTCAGGAGGAGTTGCTCGCCCAGAAAACCAGTCTGCAGATTGCTCACAAGACCCAGATCGTTGCGCGTCTGATGGTCGAAGAGCTCTCTTTCTCTGGCATCCGCAACGCACAGGATGTCGCCACCTGCATGAACGGCTACGATCAGACCGCCTATCCTGAGGGCACTCCATGGAGTTTCACGCGCTTTTATGTCCCACAGGCATTCGACGCCGGCTATCGGCTATTAGACGACGCGGGCCTGTTATGGCAGGCGTTCGAAGCTGCACACCACAAAGCGAGTCTGCCGGGTAAGCTCGAAATCCCGATGGAGTCGTTCGTGCGCGCCATCGAGATTGTGCTTAAGGAAAGTGAGCTAAAGGATGCGCCGGATTATTGTCCCGAGGCTGCGTTGTGGACCTACGCAGTGCACCACTGCGGCTACGTTCAGTCCCGCCATGCCACCGGACGCACGCTTGCCACGGCGTGATGCCGCGGCGATCAAGGCGCCACGCTTTCCGATTCTGCCATTTGACGAGTGGCGAATGTCGCTCGCGCGAGGCAGCGCTCTCAGCCCCGGATTGTTGATGCCGGGCGAATCCCTTGTCTCGATTCTCTGGAAGTTCGCCTGCGCCAACGCGCTCCCCGGGCACGCCCTGCTCCATCTGATCAGTCCCGAAGTGGATCCGCATGAAGGCGTGGCGCCGGTGCGGGACGCCGTCGATCTGACGCGGTTGTGCCGCGTGCTACGCCTGCCCTCGAACGTGTTGTGCACATCGTTGCCTGGTGCCGCGCCGCATGATCGGTATCACGAGGTCTTCCGGTATTGCCGACAGTGCGCAGCGCACGGCTACCACAGCGTGTTGTTCCAGCGTGAGGATGAAAATCTCTGTCCGGCGCATCACCAATCGCTCCAGACGCGTTGTCCGCATTGCAGCGGCGAGACGCCTTACATAATAAACGCCAGCGTGATCGGAGCGCCGTTTCGATGTGGCTGGTGCCATTCGCACTACAGCTACGGGCAGCTTTCGCTGCGCTCGACGACGTCTGCGATGCGCCGGCAGGACCGCATCGCTTTCAGTCGCCGATTGCGCCTGCGCTCGGGCAACGACATCGACGCTGTGCATCCCGCACGGATGGAAATGTCCGGTGGTGACACCTGCGCAAAGTCTAGCCGGTGACACAATTAATTCGTTTTTGGCAAGCTATTGAATTTAAGGTGATTTATTTAGCCGTCTGGCCGACGAGTCGTGAAGTGACAGATTTACTCGCGAAGTAGTGACAAATTTATTGCGGTCTACGGACGATATTGCGCACCTTCTCCACGAAGTAGGGATCATTAGATAGCTTGGAGCTTTTTGACCAATGAGGCTGTACGCCGAACAACGACAGATATCGGGCCACCGAACTCTTTGAAATCCCTGTCTGCGCAGCAGCGGAGCGCACGCTCCAGTGCGTTGCCCCGTCCGGCTTTTCATGCAGTATCCTCGCAAGCAATTCCGCTACTGCTTCATCATCATGCGTGCGAGGTCGGTCTGGACGGGCTTCATCATGCAGGCTGGCAAGTCCATGGGCAACAAAGCGCTTCTTTCAGTGCTTAATTGCGGGCGGTGTTACTTCGCACTGCGTCGCAATTTCTTGACTCGTATAACCGTCAGCGGCCATCAAGACAATCTTTGCCCAGCGCACGAGAGAGTGAGGCAGCGAACGCGAGCGGCTCATTGACAGCAATTGTTCTCGCTCCAGTTCCGACACGACAACCTCGATTCCTTTGCGTCCCATGATCGCCTCCGACTCCCGTGATTCGATCATAGGCCTTCTGAATTTACGTAAAGTTATTTCTGGGACAGAACACTAGGCCATTTGGTGAAGCCGCCGTTAGTCGTCCAGCCAGAGCTTTATCGCCTCGACCGCAATTTCCTGAGTTCCTGTCGCGGTGAACATGATGATGGGCGATTCGGTCCATTGCATGTAGGGTGCTCCGCGGCTTTTTGGACGTTGGCAGCATCGTTTGTGCCCGAGCCGTGAAGCGCGACCCTAGTACACGGCGATGTCCGCATCTGATAGCTGCAAGTGCAGCATCGAAATCATCTTCGAATCGGCGCGCGCTTCCCACTGCACAGAAGCTTGCCAATCAGCCGGATAAAAAAAATTGCACTTTGTGAGGATCCCGTATCTTTTTCCGGTATTCTATCCTTCACCTCGACGAAGTATCGCTTAGCATGTACCCATGCATGCGAGATGCGCAAAGCCGCTCGCATCGGCGATCGCCTTGTACGGCTTATAACCGTCGGTCGTAATCACGGCACCACGGCGAACGCCAGCCCACAGGTCAGCCCGTGTTGCTTGCCGCGCCCAGGCGCGTGCCTGAAAAATCGCACTGGTGGCGCACTGCCGTTCATGTGCGCCCACATAAAGCTTTTTGTCTGTGGCGCTCTTCCCGGTTCCTTGAGCACCGGCACTGTAGTCTCGTCGGCGAAGACGCTCTGGCTATTGAGCAAGTGATCGCGCACTCGGCTGCGGTTTGGGCCGCTTCGGCGGCAACGACGGCGGTGCAGTCTCGGCTTGCCCCGCCGACGTGACCGCGCCCGCAAGGCGCATCTGGCTTCGGATTCGCTTGCGATTCTTCGCGTGTGAGACAGGATCGACCGGTCGGCATCTTAAGATCTAAGACACACAGATCAGCTGGCTTTCGGAGAATCAAATGACTAGGATCAACAGCTTCGGCGGCGTTAGCCATTTGCCTAGTCACTCGCCGCAAAGCGAGACCGACCGTAGCGCTGTGAGACAACCTCCCCAGCGACAGCCTTCCGGTGTCCTTGGGAATGCGCCGCCGTTGCCGCCGAGGCCGCAGGGGCAACACAGGTCTCCCATGCGTATGCCGTTACCGTCGATGCCGCAAGGGCAACAAAGCCCTCCGCTACCGCCGAGGCCGCCCAAACTGCAAGCCGAGACTGCACCGCCGCCGTTGCCACCGAAGCCGCCCAAACAGTTTGGCACTCAGTTTTCTCAGCTTCGTCAACAGGCGGCGATGTCAGGGGGATATTCCGGATTACCGATGATGCGTCCGAATGCTTCCATGCCGTCGCCGTTAGGGGGCAATTCTAGGCCGCCGGTGATGACGCATCACAACACTTCCTTACCGCCGCTGCCTGCAAGCCATTACAGACATCCAGGGCGGCAGGAGGCAGCAGTAATTCCCGACTCGCTGCGTCCAGGCAAGCTATCGACGCAAGCGATCTATTCGAGGCCGACATCCTATAGCGATATTCCGTACTCTTCAAGCCCGTCGACACTCTCGCTTGATCATTCCTCGCAAAGCAGCATGTCATCGCCGGCGAGCACTGTGTCCAGTCTCGATAGCGGCAAGCCGACACCCCCGACTCAACGTCCAACAAGACTTGCCGAGTTTGCGCAAGCGCCAATGAACCAGGTCGGTTCCCATGGCGTCGCATCAACTTCCGTCGCAGCAGCGTCGCAGCAACCCAAGACCGAAACGAGGGAGATACGTGACGAATTCAAGTTCAGTAGGGAAATCGCGAACATGAAGCAACAGTTGACCGGAATGTACAAGACGAAAAAAGGCTTCATGAGTCGTCTGTCCGGTGCGGACAAAGCCCACAATACCCGCATCGATCAATGCTTGACGGTACTCGACAAGCATATGGGCGGGAACAGGAACTTTATCATCCACATCGACGGACAACCTGCGGGCATGATGTCGTTGTCCGTGCCGCCAGATGGCACCCTTGGCGACAGCGGCGTCAAAATCCACGGACTCATGTCGCTTCCCGGTACGAAAGGTGTGGGTAGAAGAGCCATCGAGCAAGCAGTGCAGGTTTCGATACACGAGGGCCGCGGAGGCCGGCTTGACCTGGAGTTCCTTGAGTTTTCCAACTCGCACGATGTCTATAGAAGCTTCGGATTCGTCAGAAATGGAGACTGGGACAGCAATAGTATGTATCTTTCAGGTGATGACGCGCAGAAGTTCCTGAAGAATTCCGCTGGAAAGTCACCTGTCTTTTTGTCGGCTCAAGGTAGGCCGCTGCGCGGCGACTAAAACCGTCGGCATGCGAAGGAATGCCCTTACCTTGTTTGCAGCCCTGGCGCGGATTGAGTTGCCCGATGCGCGGGCGGCGTAACCACGGACGCTCATCGAGCCGCGACATCGTTTCGCGTTCGTCGCGTGCGAAGGCTCGCATGGGCTGTGCGGAAGTGACGAAGCTCAGCGATGGCCGGGTCGGAGCGAACGCCCATGTAGTCGCCGTCAATGCGGCCACTCATCGTTCTTACTTCCCACTGAAGAACGTTGACGGGCGCCCGATACTGCGCATCATCGCACTGCGGTAAAGGCGCCACCCCGCCGGTGACCATGCCTCGATTTCGCATACAGCAGGAATTTTGTTAATTTCCTGTTTGTACGGAAGATTGCATGTCAGAGAAGTCAGTGCCGAAAAGGCATTACACGAACGAGTTCAAGGTTGAAGCCATCAGGCTTGCCGAAACAGCCGGGCAGCATGCAGCGGCGCGCAGGCTCGGGGTGCCAGTGGCGACGTTGGGGAACTGGAGTCGGCGTAGCCGCAGTTCCGAAGGCGGCATCGAGACGAGTGGTCGTGATGTGAGCGCTGCACGTGTTACGCGCCCGATCAGCGAGCTGGAGGCAGAGAACAGCCGGCTGCGCAAGGAACTCGCCAGCGCGAAACTGGATATTGAAATTCTCTCAAAAGCGACGGCGTACTTCGCGAAGGGGTCGCGGTGAAGTACGCCTGGATCGACGATCACCGCGACCAGTACAGCATCACCCGGCTATGCCAGATTATGGGCGTTTCGCGCAGCGGATATTGCCAGTGGCGCGTTCGACCGCCCAGCGCGAGGGCGCAAGCGAACGCGGCTTTGGATGTGGAAGTCGCGGCGATCCACCGCGAGCCTCGTGGCACATATGGCCGCTCCCGCATCGTGCGTCAATTGCGAGCCCAGGGTCGTGCGGCGAGCGAGGAGCGTGTGCGACGTAGCTTGCGACGTCAGGACTTGCGCCCGGTCTACAGGCGTGCCTATCGGGTCACGACGGACTCGGCGCACAGCCTGCCTGTAGCGCCGAACCTGCTCGATCGTCGTTTCAACGGCTGGCAGCCTGATCGTGCCTGGGTTAGCGAGACCGGCGAAGGCTGGCTGTATCTCGCAGCAATACTCGATCTGGCGAGCCGACGCGTAGTGGGCTGGTCAGTGTCCGAACGCATTGACGCCGAGCTTGTTTGCCAGGCACTGCGCAGCGCGTGCTGGCAACGCAAACCGGCGCCGGGACTGCTGTTACATTCCGACAGAGGGGCCCAGTATGCAAGCCGGGCATACCAAAAGCTGGCTGCTGGATTCAAGGCAACGATCTCTATGAGCCGTCGTGCCAACGCGTGGGACAACGCCCCGATGGAAAGCTTGTTCAAGACCCTGAAAGTCGAGAGAATCTATGAGGTCCACTACGAAACTCGGGCGCAGGCTCGTCTGGGTATCGTCGACTGGATCGAGGGCTACTACAATCGAGAGCGTCTGCACACCTCGATAGGATTTCTTACCCCTGTCGACCACGAGGCCGCGTTGATCGCGGATCGCGGCATGATCTGCTGTACGTGGAAACGAGGCAGGGTCAAAATGACGCTGCGCTGTAGCGACGACCAAAAAATGCGTGGTTTTGCGCATCGCCGGGAACGGATCCGGATACCACGACATGCTACTTAGATGGCGAGCTCGAGCGCATCAGCGAGATTCCATCTCTTCGAATTCCGGCTGTGTTTGCGACGCTCTTTTGCCGGCACCACTCCGTCGTCGAGCCAATCGTCGTCAGCCATTTTCTACACTTCTTAATCACGTTCTTTTTGACGGACACGATGCCCCTATACGTAGGCAATGAACTTATCCTTACTTGACCGGACTCTCAGTTTCAGCCTTGCCTTCAGTGAATCGTCTAAGATTTGCCCTAACAGCCGCATTCTCATAGCCACGATGATTGACCGGCTTTGCGATGGTGTTTGTCGTTTCGCGACAGAAAATCAAGACCGTCTGCAAGCTAGAGCCGATGCCGGCTGCGCAAGATAAGGTTGCCGAAAAACGACTCGGGCGTCAGGAGAATATTGATTTAAATAGTCGACCTAGAGCGCTGTCTTTGCGCTTTCGTGTAGGTCTCGGCTGGGTTACGGGCTCATCTCGATATGCCACAAGCCGTTGGGCGTCCACTGTGTGAGCGTGATGCGTTTCGCGAGCATGCGCGTAGCGGTGATGCTCCCCAATAGGAGCATGCGCCCACGACGTCTGCATTTGCGGCGGCAGCGTGTATGCGGGGCGCAACAACTGAGTAGGCACTTGCTCAGTTCCTTTGCCTGGCGTCACTCGGTAAGCATCAACGCTGTTCGAGCGGTTCCGAAGGTTTATCACCGTTGTTGGAGGCTGGAATTCACGTCCGATTGAGTTAATTTGCATCGGGTAGTAAGGTGCCGGTTGAGGTGCACGCGGCGTGTGCATCGGTTCAGCAAGATTAGCCTGTCGCGACAGAGAAGCGGGGTCCGATGGAAAATTGGAGCGTATTCGCGATAGCTCGCTCATGGGCGATTCGCCGTCCGCTAAGATCGTGACATGGACGCCATTACCGAACTCATTAAAAGACAATATGCGGTAGGTATTGCGATCGTCCAAGAGAATCTCGCGCTTTCCGCCGCCACCGGCGACCTGAAACCGAGATGTCACTCCTTTGGCAGAATGGCGATCGGAGCGGGAGCTACCTTTGGCGACGATAGTGATATGGAGTTGTTTTGCGTGAGGCGGCGCTTTCTTCGTTCTCTTTCGAGAGTAGTTCTCTGCGATTGGCTTATGCGTTGTTGTCGACGGTGGGCGCTCGGTACTTCTTGAACCGTTGTCCATCACGTAGCCGTGAATCAGAGCGTAGGCTGAGGCGTAGTTGTCTGGGTGATATTCACCTTTACGAAAGTTCCTCTTGATTCCAGCAATCTCATGTGGCTCTATGGAGCCTCCTCGAAAAAGCTTTCGATAAGTGCCCGGCGGTGCGATCGGGACGGCGAGTGCATGGACGTCGGACCGCACTTGCTGAGCATTAGCTCCACGAGGGTTGGCAGCGTGTCCGGCACCAAATAATTGTGTCGTTCTCCCATAGATTTCTGCGCCTAGCAGCTCAAGTCCCGGAATTGGCAGATTAAGTCTCGCCGATCGATCTTCGACCTGATGCAGAACACGCTTCTCATCGTCGGAGTCCATTAGTTCTGGATCTTCGTAGCCGGCAAGCTTTCTTCGCCTCCGGTTAAGATGTGCATCATCGAAGTTAAGCTCCCAATGTTGAACTTGGGGGGCTGTCCTGTTTGCTTTCATTGCTTTTCCTTTTTTGCTGTTTTTAATCTGTGGTTGCGGAAAACGATTTTTCGCTCTTCGGCTCTCTCAAATCCCTCATAACTATCACAGTGCTTCCAGTTGAAGAACAATTTGTTGCTTCAGGCGGCACGCGCGCATATGCCCCGATGGCCGCGTTCAACTCAATTTCGAATCAGCGGTTCCATCGAGATGGCACACAATCCTCGGCGTGGTATCGTTAGCAGTTGCATTAGCGAAGTGAGCACTGTTTTGATCCAGCCGTTGGCTTTAGGAAAAGTCGATTGGCTTGATTATTCTCCATTTTTGCCTGTTTCGAGGACCGTTTGCGCAGTCGAACCGCTCGGCTGTATCGAGTGCGCTTGCATTCTTGTGAATGCCGCTTACGGCGTTCTTAGACTAATGCTTATCTAAGTACGGGTTCTATCTCAGTGATTCAAAGACTTAAAAGGTTCTAGAGGAAAGTAGTCGATCTCAAGTATGTCTATGCATAAGGATCCCCCCCTCTCACTCGTTAAGCGACAGATTGAACAGTTTGTTGCCGAGTGGAATAGTCATGAATTCGGCCGCGCTTTTGACGCGTTCTGTACCGAGATATGCGTGAAAAAATGGCTCTTAGCATAGACAATTCATTTTTAATTTGCCACTCGTATGAACTTGTGAACACGCTAGTCGCTTGCGTTTTTGCTAGGCTTTCAGTTGTTACGTGTCCTGACAATACCACTTCCGGACAGTGAACTGTTTGAAGCATGCGAAGCCGCTTCACAGAATCCGACGTTATGGAGATTTCATTTTGGGTGTGCTGTGTGCTGTCGTGGCGAGTAATGCCAGCCTCGCTTCGCATCTGGCACCTCGTGCGGAGGCGAGAGCCCCTAACACGAGGCGGTGCTTCCTAGCAGCCGACGAGAAGTACAGGGCCAAGGGACCAAGGCCCCAAATTCGTGGCATCTGAGTAATTTGTTTTGTGCGACGCGCCCCATCATTCTGACCTGCCCCGGCAACTTGAGACCGACTTGATCTAGGATAACGGCGCATCCATGCGGACGGCGCTGCCCTTCGCCGCATGCCTTATTAGCGGCTCTCCGCGATCGATCACGGCGCAGTGATCGAACATAAGCGACTCGGTCGGAGTAGCCCCTTGATTTTCAGGACGCGAGGCACCTTTAAAATAAGAGGAAATCTTGTGACTAGTTTCAAGCCTAGGCAAATCGTGGAAAGCATTGAACTTCTGACCGCGCCGGAGCGTCGTCGTCGACGTTTGGTGGAGGAGAAAGTGCTCATCGTGCGGGATACCCCGGAGCCGGGAGCAACGGTTTCAGCGGTTGCCCGGCGACAAGGGGTCAACCCAAACCAGGTGTTTGCTTGGCGCCAGCAATACGAGGAAGGCAGCCTGGCTGCGGTGAAGGCTGGAGCGGCCGTGGTGCCCGCCTCGCAATTAGCCACAGCGATGAAGGACATCAGCAACTGTCTTGAACGTCAAGTTGGTTTGGAACCTTATTGATGGAAAACCGCGCCCCACGGCTTATGTGTTCTGACTCGCATTAAGGATGGTCAGAAGCTTGCGCATGGAGGCAACGAGTGCAACCTTCTTGGGCTTCCCTGCCGCGACGGGTCGGTCATAGAACTCTTTAATGGCCGGATTGAAGCGCGTCGCGACCAATGCAGCCACGTACAGAACATGGCGCACACTACCTTGGCCGCCAAAGATCGTACGTTTGCCTTGCATGCGGCCGGAGTCCCAATTGATCGGCGCAATACCAATGAGGACACTGACCTCACGGCGCGATAGCTTACCCAGTTCTGGCGTTTCCGCGATCACTGTGGAAATCGTTGTCTTCCCAACACCCTTCGCGCTGTCGAGCAGTGCGGACAGATTGGCAAAGTGCATCTTCACTTGCGTGCTTATCTGGTTGTCGATGTGCTCCAGTTCTTTGGTCAATGCCTCAATGATGGTATCGATGCTTTTTGTGGTAGCGGCAGGCGACTGAGGCAACCGGTTACGTTCGGCGACGAGCATAGCGATTAACTGACGACGGCGCGTGACCAAAGCCACCAAGACCTGTTGTTTAGCGCTCGGTAACAGCTTGACGAATTTGTCGCGTTCCGGCTCCGCTCGATGACCTCTACGAGTTGTGCGAGGATGCGTGCGTCAATGCGATCGATCTTCGCAAGCTGCCCCCAAGGCCCGACAAATAGTTGCGGGTTTCGAAGGGGATTCAGTGGTTGTGTATCTCGCAGGCGAACACGCGCTCGATGGTGCGAAAGCGCTCCTTGAAGACGGCCGCATTAAATGACGCTTGCGGCCGCGTTTGTTCTGTTTGCGGTCGCGGAGAATGTTGGGCCTGATGCCGCGAAGTTGCGATCGCAGAAGGCCACCACCTTGTCGCCCTTCAGGTGCTTGTGCCCGCTGTAACCCAGGTTGCCGCCTCCTTTCTTGGCCGCCGTTGTCGTGCCGTCACCGTGGATGGTCGAGAGGTCGAGGCGCTGGTCCTGATGCAGCTGATCGGCCGAGCCCACGACGACCCGCTCGATGCTGCCATCGGCCTGCCAGCGCCGTATGATCCGGTAGAAATGGACGTGGTGGATCTCTGGCAGGCCCTGCGCATCCGTTTCGATCGGCAGCATCTTCCATCGGCAGCCCATATACAGCGCCTTCAGGACGTAATTGAACATCTTCTGTAACGGCAACGTCGGCGGCGGCCCGCGCCGGCCCCGGCCCAGATGCGGCAAGATAAATTGCTCGAACTGCTCAACCGTCATTTCATGGGAATCGCCTGCCGGCCATGATTTGCAGCCATTCTCGCATCCGCAAAGCCTTGACTTTAACCGCTCCGTTCGCGCCAACCCCGCATGCCAGTCCCGATGAGGCTCGCAGAAAAATTCGCCCTCTTCTGAAAACCCGCAATCAGTCGCGAGCGAAATCACGCGCCTGTCCTGGATTGATAATCGCCACCGCATAGCCTGCAGCCTGTAAAGCAGCGGCTGCAGCCGTTTCGGAGCCTCCCGTGACTTCTATCACAACCAGCGCAACCGGAAGCGGCGCCAGCTGGGCCAGCAACGCATCAAAGCCCTCGGGGCCGTTTGCCAAACTTAGAGGCGGCGCATTTACGCCTATAGCTATGTCCGGCGTGGCTTTCGCTATATCAACACCAACCGTGATAGGGGTGGACGTCGAATCTGGCAGGCTCGTCATTCCCATCCTTGCTTATGCACTTTAGGTTCAGGCACTGTTCGGGCTTTCGATGAGCGGCTCGGCTCGTGCGCCATCTGCTGATTTACGGGCTTGGAGGCCCTAGGGAACGACAGGCTGCACGTGCTTTGCCAAACCAGCATCAAATCAACGGAGGGCTGTGGATTTGTGAACAATGCGCCTTCAGCGCGCCGGTAGCTTACCGTGGGCAACGCTAGGCGTTGCTGACGCGCTCACCTTCGCCCACAAGCTCCACAGCCTTCTAGCATGATTCACAAACCAAGACCTTCAAGACTCAAGGAAGCTACAGCGTCTGCTTGGCAAGAAGACGCAGGAGGCGGAAATCCTGAAGGAAGCACTCGAGTATGGCCGCTCAAAAAACTGGATTGCGCGCTCGCCCCTACGGCCCGGGGACGACCAATGAAAACGGTCTGCGATGTTCTCGGCGTAGCGTGCTCGGCTCTGGCAGTCGAAAAGCCCGCTCCCCGGACTGGCAGGACGGCCGCCGCGCCCGACAGACCAACGACACGGAGCTGGTCGCTGCAATTCACGAACATGTGGCGGGTTTGCCGACTTACGGATACCGGTGAGTCTGGGCACTCATGCGACGTAGTCACGAAAAGACTGGTGCGCCATGCGTTAACGCCAAGCGAGTCTATCGCGTCATGCGCGACCATCAGTTGCTGCCACGGCGCCTTGGCCAACGTCGCGATACCCGCCGGCATGGTGGGCGCATTGCCGTTGACCAGAGTAATGTCCGCTGGTGCCAGCGTTACGCTTTCCATGAAGGGTCTCCCGAAACAAAACACCCTACAGCGTAACTCGCATGTAAAGTGGGAGTGACCATCTCATTAAATCTGACAGGCTCGATGTGTTGAGCAGCGAGCGCATGCTGATGGGCTTGTCCGCCAGGCTCATGACCTCGGTGAAGAACGCTTCCACGACTTCATGCTCCAGAAACCGGTCGCCGTTCATCGAGAACACCGAGTGGTCGCACACCGCGTCCTCATTCGCCAGCCCGACAAACCAGCGGAACAGCAGGTTGTAGCGCATCTGCTCGCCTCCGGATCAGTAGTCGACTCGTGCGTGGCATTGCTACGTCGGTCGCCTTTCCAGTCAGTGTCGGCGTTGCGGCCACCGCCGGCTGGCGGACCATCGTCCGGGCCGTCCTTGCGGCGGAAGCTCTTGTGACTGGCCTACGCCTGAATCAGCGTGCCGTTCACCGAGAAAAGCTCTCACGACAACAAGTCCCGCGCTACCACGGGCACACCCTGATGGAGAATCGCTCGGGGCTGGTGGTCGGCGCCGTGGTCAGTCACGCAGATGGTTTCGCCGAGCCGGCCAGCGCATTACAATTGTTCGATTGCATGCCAGGCGCTCATGCGAAGACAGTTGGTGCCGACAAGGCGTATGACACCCGCGACTGCGTGATCGATTGCCGCGCTCGCAACGTGACACCGCATGTCGCGCGCAACGATGAGCGTTGGGGCGGCAGCGCAATCGACGGTCGCACTTCGCGGCATACAGGGCTACCGGATTAGCCAGATCGTCCGCAAACGAATCGAAGAGCATTTCGGCTGGAGTAAAACGGTCGGTCGGATCCGGCATATGGGCTATCGCGGTATCAAGCGCGTCGACCAGCACTTCAAGCTGACGATGGTTGCGAGCAATCTGACCCGCATGGCCCGAATGCTGGGGTGGTGCCGCAAGCAGCGGCGCGATGAGCCGTCACGGCGTGAAGACTGCGCGCCAGCAGGGCTGCATGCGTGCGCATGCCCCGCGCGCATCGCGCGGCAAACCGGTAATTCAGCGGGAAACTGCACGCGCAAGTCTCCTGAACGTAGCTCCGGTCGTCATGACGGGGCGCTTTTCAACAGCCTGCTAGCGCAATGATCTATCGCGGTTGGACGGGAAACTGAAAACAGTTCCGGGATATGTGTGACGTCCAGCTATAAGTGGTGGTATTTCAGAGCTACGTGGCGCCGCCATTCGCTTTTTGGTTCTTTTATTCGGGCTCGTGATTGGCAACGCTAGCCGGGCAATGTAAAAAAGAGTATTAAATCTCTCGGACTTCCGAATCATGTCTACCCCACCTGTCCGTGGCCCCGGCGGTGCGTTCCACGTTGATGACAACTCAAGCGATCCGAATCGGGCACCTAGTCCATCGCGATCGCAACAAGCGCCGAGGCCTTCGCGTATCTCGACGCCGAACCTCCTGCAGGGCCTCGTACCCGCAGCAGCACGCGTGGCGGCCAGCGGCGGCCCGCGCGCGGATGTCGTGACACGGGCTCGCGCGGCAAATGCGGTGCATGCCGGTGCGCCAGCTGAACAGGTGATTGCGTCAAACAATCTGACCCATCCACGCATCGCCGAGATACGCCAAGCAGCACGCGAAGCGGCCAACGGCGGCCTGCCCGCGGATCTCTTGAGAGGGGTTCGCGCGTCAATCGCGGTGCAGGAACGCGCAACAGCTGAACAGGCGATTGCGGCAAACAATCTGACCCACCCACGCATCGCCGAGGTACGCCAAGCAGCAGCACGTGAGGCGGCCAGCGGTGGCCCGGGCGCGCGTTCGGTAGCGAGTCCGTTATCTCAGAGAGATACACGGACGCGAGAAGAGATCGCCCGTACGGCGGCGTTGCACCGTCCAACGGTACAGCGTGGGCTCGACGATTTGCCCTCGATGCGACAAAGCCTAGGCACAATCGCAGGCACCGAAGAGCAACGGCAACAGGCAAGAACATTTTCGCCCCGCTTGCAGGAAGTCGAGGACGCCCTTCATCAAGGAAACTGGGACGCTGTTCGCGACGAGGCTTTCGCGATCCACGAAGATTCTTTAGCCGATTACGAAGCTGACCGGATCACCGGAGTTGATTACAATACCATTTCGGAACAGTTGTCGATCGTCTTCCGCAGGGTGCCCGAGTGACATGGTTGAGATTGAGGCTATGCGAGGGCGACAACGCGTGAGGCGCACGTCCCTGTTTCCCGAAAGACGTTTCAGCGAGCAGTGTGCTCAGAATTATTGACCTTAGGGCTTCGCACCCTGTATTGAAAGATCATCAGACAGGCGGGACCGCGCAAGGCAGGCCCGAGACATATCACACCTTGAGTCCGCCATTTGAATAAGGCCCTTCGCTGCGAAATCCATCGGGGCTTCCGGCATGCCGGAGATTGAGCCTTAATCACCTCACCGCGGCGAACAATCGCCTTGCAAAGTAAGAAGCGTCCATGTAAAAAATGCCGTCTTTGCGGCCTTGGTATGCTTGCCGTTTCCTCGCGGACTATCGAGCCGGCAATGGATGCGGCCACACACGTGACATTAAACATGCGCGACGGCGGCTGTCTGAAAGTTATACGGTCCATTCTTGACGTGGCCTCAGGCATGGTCGTTCTAGCAGCATGCCGGGAGTCGGCGTCAGGACCGCCGCCAGACTCCTCACTGAAGTCGCTTTCAAAGCGTTCCCTTCAGCCGCGCATCTGGCTGCCTATGCCGGCCTCGCCCCAGTGACCCGACGCTCTGGCTCGTCCATCCGGGGCGAACATCCGTCCAGACGGGGCAATAAGGTGCTCAAGAGAGCGCTCTTCCTCTCGGCCTTCGCTGCCCTGCGCGACCCAATCTCAAGGGACTATTGCGCGCGTAAGGTCCAACAGGGCAAGCGCCACAATCAAGCACTTATCGCTCTCGCCCGACTACGCTGCGACGTGCTGTTCGCCGTGCTGCGCAACGGCACTTTCTACCAACCGAAATCCGCCCATAATGCTTGACGAATCACATAGGGGCACCCCCGTGAGGCAGTTCGCGATCCTCTACGATGATCGAATTACCTGAACCAGCGTCTAGAATGGAAGTGTCCGTGCTGACGATCCAATCGATCACTCGCCTTGAACACAAAAATTTTGACACTCCCGACTCGAAGCTTCGCATCGTCCATCGGGCTAAAACCATTGACCACGCCGCTCTGCAGCCCGCAAAGTGACGAGTGGCGGAAAGTTGCCAGGAGCCACATGAAGGGAGAACGTCGCAGCGGCACGCCGGCGGTCAGCGGTGCTCATGCAACTTCTGCGTTCGCCGCAGGGGTGGAAGATGGTCGCTGATGCGCACAAATCCCCTTGGTTTAGGTGAGTAAGGGTTCGTGCGATGTTACGTAACACCGCCGGGTCGTCCATCAAGCGTTGAGCAGGTGGTGCGTAATTTCATCCATCGGATCGCTTGCTGCAAATTAGCGCTGGCATGACTGTGTTATAAAAATTCTCCGAACAATCACTCTACGAGCGCTTGTCATGCCGACACCTATCGGATCAAGGCCTCCGAGCCCGATCACCACGTCACACCCTGAAGACAAAAATACTGCCACTCAAAGTTTGCCATCTGGTGGTGCTGCAAGAAGTCTTTCGAAGGAGGGCGCTCTGAGCGGCCTGAGTGCGCGCAAGAAAAACTTTACCCAACTTCCTGAGGACATCCATCGGGAGATAGCCGACCGGTTGCCAATAGCGGACGTTTCTAGGTTGTCGCGAACCGGAAGAGCCATGCATTCAGTGTTTGGGGAAGAAGTGAAATCATTCAGTTCCTTGAGCGAGAAAATCGGTTCTACTGCCGACCTCGCAGAGCTTCATCAGTTGACCGGGATTGGCGCATCCGAGGGTCACGAGACGGGGAAACAGACGATCCTTGGATGGAATAAGAGCCGTCAGGACGAGCTTTTTCTCAAGGTCGGCGTGCAGATGTCTAATGCGATGAAAGGCATGAGTGCCATCCCGTCGGAGAAACGCGCCGCACTGCTTGGACAGTGCATGACTGACTTCTGCCAAATGCGCCCCGAGGAACTTCGGGCGGCGGGCGTATTTCACGCTACCACCTTCATTAAGACCGCGCTGCCGCGAGAGAATCAACAAGCCTTTTTTGACAGGTCTCTTGCTGCGACAAAGGCTTTCCAACCGGCAAACCGGGCAAATACGCTGCGCGCGCTAACAACGTCTATTTTCCGATTCCCCGAACCAGCCGCTGCGGACTCTCTAGGCGATGCACGAAAGAATGTGGTCAACATCGCGAAGATCAGTGATGGAATAGCCTCGGCGCAGCTAAAACCGATCGTTGAAGGACTGGCAGAACACCCCAATCTCGTCCTGTTGGCGATCGGACAAGGGGACTGGCAGTCTCCGTTCAACGCGATTGTCGAAACTGGAAGTCGGTTATCGCCAAGCGACCGACAGTTTGTCCACAAACACCTGAATAGCTCACTCGACATGATTGAGTCGAATTTCGGTTCCGCCGGAATCGATGCGGCAAGGGAACGTTTGAAAGCATTGGAACCCCCTGCAGCAGAATGAAATGCAACCTGCATCTCCCGCAGGTCAGCGGGAGATGCGCAAAAATGCGCGTCAGGTGTGGGGTACGAGGCTGCCTCGCTCAATCCGGCCAGGGGAATCGACAATCGTCGCCACATCGCGCCAGTGACTTCTACACCATACGTTCGATAGAAGTGCCTGCTGCGTGCGAGGCACAATCGCGTCCCCGAAAAATGGATGCGCCGTCGCCGGAAATTGGTGATTCATCGTAAGCGCGCGATCTAGCACACCGAGTTCATAGGGGTGCACGGAGGTTGACGTGCCAGGCGGCGGCGCATCGATCGGCAAGGCGCTTCGAATGCATCGACCAGATCAAGCTTAGCGAGCGGCGGTGGTCAGTTTTGCGAGATTGAACGGCAAGAGGTCGGTCACGTCAGCATCCGGTTCTCGCTTCGGTAGCGTTTCGACCTGATACAGCGCCTTGAAGTATTCCAGCGCCTGCGCGGCACGGCCACCGGGTTTCTTCATGCCCTTGAGCGCTTCAACGAAGGCGCGACGGGCGTGAGCCAGGCAGCCGAAGTGCGTGGGGCCTTCGAGTGTGCGCCAGGCGGCATAGCCATCCGTCATCAGCAGGCCTTGATAGCCCGCGAGGAACGCTTGAGGATATTCCTGCCCGCGCCCCGGCTGGTAGTCGAACAGCACAACCGGCTGCGTGCTGCCGTCGGCACTGCGATACGTCCACATATACGAGGTGCTCTGCGCAGCACGGCCGGGTTCCTTGAGTACCTGCACCGTTGTCTCGTCACCGTGAATCAGCGGCTGCGACAGCAGTGTCCTGTGTAGAGCCTCATAGAGCCGGCTATAGTGCAGCTCGGCGGGCCGGATGATCCAGTTGGCCAGTGTGCCGCGTCCAACTTCAATGTCGGCGCGCCCCAATGCGTTGGCCATCCGGTATAGCGGTGTTCCGTCGACATACTTGCCGGCAGTCACGGTGGCGATCATCGCCGCACTCGCGTTGCTGCCCGGCAATGGCTGCGCCGGCATCGGTGAGGTGATCACCGGCGTGCGTTCGGCGTGGCGCTCGCAGTGCCGGCACGCGTACTTGAAACGTACATGCTGCAGCACCGAGGCCTTCGCCTCGATATGCAGCTGTTCGCTGATCTCTTCACCCATACGGTGAAGCTCGTGTGCGCAGCACGGACATATCTTCTGGTCATCAGGCAGGTCGTATTCGATGCGCTGACGTGGCAGATGGGCCGGTAGCGGTTTGCGCCCAGGACTGCGCCGTGGCGGTTGCGGCGCATCGGGCAGGCCAGTATCGGGCAGTGTGAAGGTGTCGGCAGCGACGTCCGCGTCATGCGCTTCGGTCGCAGCGATCTGCTCTGCCTCGTCGAACACACGATCGCGTAGCCTCTCACTGCTCGGGGCGAAGCGTTGGCTCTGCGCCAGGCGGAACTGCTCCTCTAGTTGGGCAATACGTTCGCCCAGCTGCCGGTTGCGTGACTCCAGTTCACGGATATAGGCCTGGGCGGCGGACGGCAATCGGGAGAAGTCGTCTTCATTCATGCTCCCAGGATAGTCGAATGCCGCGCGCTACAAGTTTACGGAGATTTGTAACAGTCACTCGCGCGCGTTGCTGGCCGGCAAACCGGTCATTAGCTGGCGTGCGATACCGCCGCGCCGGATGACGGCGCATTGCATCGATGTCTATACCCTCGAGCAGCCAGCGTAGCTGCTCGGTCGTCAGTTCGATCACCGCCTGTTGCCGGCGCGGCCAGATGAAGTGATCTTCTTCCAGACGCCGCACCATCAGCCAGAAACCGTTGCGCTCGTAAAGTAGCAGCTTGATCCGGTTGCGTCTGCGGTTGTGGAAGGCGTACACGGCACGCGCAATCGGGTCCAGTTGCATGGATTGCTCGACCAGCATCACCAGGCTGTTGATGCCTGCCCGGAAGTCGATCGGCTCGCGGTGCAGGAACACCTTCAAATCAGCTTCGAAGCGAAACATCAGCGCCGTCCCAGTGCCGCGATCATGGCGCTCACGAGCGCGGCGTCGCGTTCCGAGCATTCGAGCTCCAGCTTCACGCCATTGGGCAACTGGGCCGACAGCCATGCTGACGCTGGTGAGCGCGAAGACAGATGCGATGACCGCTGTTCTGGCTGCATGCGCACAGAATGCATCGACGCAGGCGCCGGCGCCGTATCGGCGATGGCGACGACCGGCACGAACGCCGACGGTGAAGCGGCCATGCCGTCGTTGCTCATGCGCGTTTGCGCCTGCCGATGCAGCCGAACCCATTTACGCAGTTGATTGGCGTTCACCCCGGCCTTCAACGCCAGACCGGACAATGACGCACCGGGCTGCTCGCAGGCCTCGACCAGCCGCCGCTTGCCTAGAGGATCGAAGCTGCGCTTGCCACCCACGCCAACGCGGGTCACCCGCAGGGGCAAAAATGAAAGGTCATCCTGGGTCATAAATTGCGTCCGCAAGTTGTGAGTTGCGGACGCAATCGTGAATCTTGCTGGACTCAAAAGCTAGGTGGGGGAAATCGAGCGCTTACGATTCATCTTCCTGCGTTGCTCGCGTGGATTGTCAAAACAGTCGTTTTGACGAATGCGATCGCCCGAAACGGCGCTGGGTCAGCCGGCACGCGAAGTGGCGCACCGCCTGTGCAGAACATCCGTTGCACAAGACAGCTTTGAACGTTGGCTATGCGCGCGTGAGCACGCGTCAGCATAACCTCGCGCTACACGTTGACGCTTTCAAGGCGGCCGGTGCACCAAGGTGCTCACGGAAGTCATTGAAGCAGGCCCCCAGATTTTTCAAGAGCGTTGACAAGGCTCGGGGTCAGCATGATGATCGGTCGTGAGTGACGGTTTCGATTGACCCGGATCAATAAAACGCGACGCCGCGTCGGGCCTCTTCAAGAAACTGTCATCCGGTCTTTCAACACTGGGGCTATCGGAGGAGTCAGCCTTGTTATTCGGGCAGGTCGAATATGCGGTTAACGTGTGCAGCAGCGTGGACTTTCCGCACCCAGATGGCCGAACGCAGCGCCGCGCTGCTCGAACACTGTTGTTCCAGAATCCAGAACCATTCCCCCTGTCGATATACGAGGACGTCGCCTTTGGCATCCGGCTGTATGAGCAGTTGACTTCGTCGGCCCTCGATGAGCGCGTCGAATGGGCGCTGTTGAGAGCTGCATTGTGGGACGAGGTTAAGGGCAAGTTGAACGACATGGGTAGCAGTCTCTTCGGCGGTCAGCAGCAACGGCTATGCATTGCCCGCATGATTGCCTGTTCGCCCCGAGGTGCTGCTGCTCGACGAGCATTGCTCGGCACTCGATCCCATCGCTATCGCGCATGGTTGCGGGTTTCGAAGGGGATTCAGCGGTTGTTTGCGCAACGATACGTCGATTCATGAAGTGCCCGACATGGCAAGAAGCGCACTGCGAGGTCGTGACCTGGCGGGCGAAGTGATTGGGTCTCATTTGGGCAGGCCAAGTCACGGCGCGTTGCGCCGGCCAGCATGCAGCACTCGGCGCGAGAACCCGGATCATCTTCGGCAGTAATGCCTCAGGTTGATCATCGTGCAGGCGAGTGTCTTGAGCGCGTAGTGCACGAAACTGATGCGCTCGAAGCGCAGCAGCAGGCGGTGGAAGGTATCTTCGCAGGCGAACACGCGCTCGATGGTGTGAAAGCGCTCCTTGAAGACGGCCTCATCGAAATGACGCTTGCGGCCGCGTTTGTTCTGTTTGCGGTTGCGGGGAATGTTGGGCCTCATGCCGCGAAGATCGCTTTGCGGTTTTCCCGATAGTCGTAGACGCCATCCAGATGACGGTCAAGCCCTGCAGTCCGCGCCGATGGCGTGCGCCATGGCGGTGAGTTTGGGCAGCGCGTCACGCAGCAGGGGCGATTCGTTGCGGTTACCCGGCGCATTCACGAATGGCGCGATGATGTTGCAGTTGCGATCGCAGAAAGCCACCACTTTGTCGCCCTTCAGGTGCTTGTGCCCGCTGTAACCCAGGTTGTCGCCTCCTTTCTTGGCCGCCGTTGTCGTGCCGTCGCCGTGGATGGTCGAGAGGTCGAGGCGCTGGTCCTGATGCAGCTGATCGGCCGAGCCCACGACGACCCGCTCGATGCTGCCATCGGCCTGCCAGCGCCGTATGATCCGGTAGAAATGGACGTGGTGGATCTCTGGCAGGCCCTGCGCATCCGTTTCGATCGGCAGCATCTTCCACCGGCAGCTCATATGCAGCGCCCAGGACGTAATTGAGCATCTTCTGTAACGGCAACGTCGGCGGCGGCCCGCGTCGGCCCCGGCCCAGATGCGGCAAGATAAATGTTTCTTGCTTGCTCCTGCTGGATGGCGGATTGCCTGAACCTGCAAGGACGCACACTGGAAGCGCGGCAACATTTCGAGCAAGTGCTAGCCACCGCCAACGATGTTGGATTGCTTTCCGAGCAATTTAACGTCCAGCGCCGTGAACTCGCTGGCAATTTTCCCCGGGGGCTCCGTCATCTCGGGCTTATCCACCCGTCCTTGGGTTGAGCGGGCCGACATTGCAAAGAGGCGGCGGGTAGACGATTGCCGCGATGGCGTTGTCAGGCGCCGGCCAAGCGGTGTCGCGAACACGACGCCTTTAGATCGAACCGGTGTTGGGGAACCACTGCCCATCGATTAAGCCCTTGTTTCCGCGTTCACGCTTACGGGCACGATGCGCCGTCGATCAATTGGGCAACCCGATTCTCGCCAACAAGGATCCGCGAACTCGCGAGCCGTTCGGCGTCACGGTCGACCTCGGGCGAGCGTTTGCGAAGAGGCCACCACAGATACGCCGTCGGCCGCGCGAGTCGCACTCTAGCCGATGCGTTGACACGGTATACGCGCTGATGGTCGCGTAGTTGATGTCGCGGGCGGAGCAGCGCTGGTTCAGCACGCCCGGCAAGGCGCGCTGAGCGGCACCGCCGGTTCATGAAGACACGTCCAACGCGCTTTGCTGCGGATGGCGCCGGTAGCGTCCCGGCGTTACGCCGACGCTTTGCTGAAACGCTTTGCCGAACGCGGCTTCAGACTGATAACCCACCGCCTCGCCGATTTCCGCCGCGCTGCGCTGCGTGCGGCGCAGCAGGTCGCAAGCGATCGTCATGCGAATCTGCGTGAGGAAATCCATCACGGTCATACCGGCGCGTTCGTTGAAACGCCGTGCGTAAGTAGCGCGCGACATCGCGGCAAGCTCGCCCAATTCAGCAATGGTCCACGCGCGCTGCGGCGCGCTCAACATGCCCTGCACTGACGCTGATAGACGCGGGTCGGCCAGCAGCGACAGCATGCCGGGAGTCGAATCGGCCTGCTCGCCGTGTACGCGTAACGCCATGCCGAAGAGCGCCTGACTCAGCGCTGTGACGATGGCGAGCGCACCGGGCCGGCGTTGGCCCGCCTCGTCGCGCATCAACCCGATCACCGTCTGCAATGGGGCGAGCGTGCCGACGCCGCCGAGCGACACATGGAACGGATCGGGCAGCGCATTCAGCAGCAACGCCGACGAACCCGGCGTGTAGGCGAAGCGGCCGCAGAGCAGGTCGAGATCGGTGCTGTTCGCCGTGGTGTGCTCTGCGCCGCCGCGGGCAGCGTCCGTGTGGGCGGTCATGACATCAGCGGTAACTTCTTCGCCACTCACGGACTTGCCGTCCAGACCTTCCCGCTCCGCAGCCTTCCCAATCCCCCGGCCGTCGTTTCGCTTGACCGGCAGCAGGCCGTCGTGACTCATGACCAGCGGCGCGCTGACGGCGCTCAGCTCGACATCTCTCACGCGATGTGCCGCGCCGCGTGGAAACAGCATGAAATCGCCGGTCTGCAGGCGCACCTGCGCGCCGTCCGCCATCTCGATCACGCACGACCCTGCCAGCACCAGATGGAACGGCGCAATGCCGGGATCCATCGGCGCATGGTCGACATCGAACCCGCCGGTGAGCAGGCATCGCAAATCCAGACTGGCTTGCGGTCGCGCAAGGTCGAGTAACCGGCTGAGCGTATCCATGAGACGTCCGCGCTAAATGTTGAGCCAGTCGAGTATTCAGGATGTCGCCGTCCCGCGCAATACTTTGTCCATGGCGCCGGCAACCGCCGACACCCCATAGACGAAGGAGCATTGCCATGTTGAACTGGACCGAATACCGCAAGCAGCTGTTTGGCCGCATCGGCGAAATCGGCAAGCTGTCGCCGGACACCGTGAAGGGCTATCAGACGTTGTCCAACGCCGGTCAGAAGAACGACCTGCTGGGCGCGAAGACGCGCGAACTGATCTCGCTCGCGGTGGCCGTGAGTTTGCGCTGTGACGGCTGTATCACGGTGCATACGGCCGAAGCGCTGAAGCAAGGCGCGACCCGCGAGGAAATAGCCGAAGCACTCGGCGTAGCGGTCGCGATGAACGCCGGCGCGACGATGGTCTACTCGGCCCGCACGATGGACGCGGTGGCGGCGTATTCCGCCGAAGCATCTAATTGATTGCGGGTTTTCAGAAGGGGGGGCGAATTTGTCTGCGAGCCTCATCGGGACTGGCTTGCGGAGCACCGCCGGCCGTATAGATCGGACGCATCGCAGCAGCTAGTTCCCGACGCTCTTTCCAGTTCGCGTACTCGAACGAGTCACGGATCAGATGCACGATGCAGGTCTGCATGGTGGCCTGTGGAAACACCGCGCCAAGTGCTTCGGCCGTGCCTTTGAGTCCAACGGTGATGGCAATCAGGATGTCATGCACGCCTCGTAGTTTCAGGTCACTGAACACCTTCATCTAGAACTTGGCACCTTCGGTCTGCTCGATCCACAAACCCGGAATGTCGCGTGTGCCGTCGGGGGCGACACCCAGCGCCGGATAGATCGCCTTGTTGCGCACGACGCCTTCATCGCGAATATCAGACGCAACGCACAGAAGAACGCGATCGGAGATGAATCCCGGGGACACCTCGGTGCCATACTGTTCAGCCAGAAAGCCCTGGGTCCGCGCACCGTCATGCCCCGCACGTAAATTGCGATGATCCTGTCGTCAAAACCGGTGAAACGCCGCTCGTGCTTCGGAATCAGGATCGGCTTAAAGCTGCCGTTACGACGCGCAGGATGTTCAGACGTAATGGGCCGTCTTCGGTGATCACGGTCTTGCCGCTGCGGCCGTTACGCTGGTTGCGCTCGTATCGGGCGGGCGCTCTGCACCGCTGGGGCAACCCAGGCGATGTCCGAGCTTGGCACCCCAGTGCCCGCTCGATCAGGGCCTTCTTGAACGCAATGGAAGCCGCCTCAACGGCCTAGACGGTCATCGGCCTCTTCACGAACTGATCGATCAGTTCCTCTGAGTCCCACATCGCCGCTGTGACCGCCGGTCGTCGCCGAACCAGCTCATCGCTTCACAATCACGGCAATCCAGGGCGAACATCACGCGCAATGCCTCAGTGTTGTCGCAGCACACTCGAACGCCTTAAAACACCACCGCTGGTTGTTGTTCGCCACCGCGACGTTGCCATCGTGCCGACGCTGCGGCCAAAATAGCGGAGGTTTGCGCTGTGGCGGCAAGCCGTGAACGCGCATCACCCGATACACGCGTTTGGTGTTCACTGGAGCCATACGGCAGCCCGTCCTTCCACGGCGCGACATACCCTAGACCGGGCGGTAGCCGTAGTCTGGTAGGTAGTAACGGTTAGCCGAATCTGGCCAACCAGACCGACATCTTCAGTCTTCCAGGCGCTGCGCCTTTCATGCCAGTCAGCTGGACAGGCAAGCCTTGCCGCCACATTTGAGCGCGCTACACGGAGAACGTCACTGTTCCAACGGATCAGCGGTCGGATCATTGACCCATGTATCAAGGTGCTTTCCAGAGGTTGCCGTGTAGTTGGAGTTAAACGTAAAACAATTTACCACTCAAAACTCTGTTCCGATCCCAACTTGCCAACTGGGCCATTCGATCTAGCGAAAAAATGTGGCTTGGCGCGAATCAGGAGCAATCTGCCATGGGGCCGTCTTCCCCGGACCATACTTTTCGTTTCGCCAAATCTTCGGCATCCGTGAAGCTGGTTGTTGACATTCCATGCAGTCGTCATCGAGACAAGACACCGTAACATCAGGCCATTCGGCCACCCTCGTCAACGCCTTATCGAACTTTGTCGCTTCTTTCGTCAAACGACCCGCAATTGGCTGCTTGCCGGTTCGCTGCGCGCGGTCAACGAGCCGCTGCGATCATGAGCCTCACCCGCTCGACGCAACAACGGGCATAAAACCCCATGCCTGTCTCAAGGTTACCTGACCCGCCTGCCGACCCGCAGAGCCAGCGATATCTCAACATTGCTGCCGCAAAACTCCCAGCATCTCACCCCTGTCGCGTAATTCATCGTTGGTCAAGGCGGGGCTGGCTTAGCGGGTCGTTGCGTGTCGAGGATGCGGGCGGAAAGTCAGCGAAGGGGCGACCAACGCGGCAAGCCCCGAGCCAGACTACCTATACCAAGACTGCGGTCTGCGACCCTGCCCCAAAAAGACCAAGTTGGAGGGCGACAATCATTTTGGCCGACGCATTGACTCAAGATTTTTGCTACCGAGTGGCGGCTGTTGCTTCATGCAGTTTGTTACCCGTCAGAATGCTGGCGTGGACGACTTATAACGAGGCGGCTCAGCATGACAACACGACGGGAATTGACCGAGGCAGTCGGTGAGCGGTACCGCCGTTCGGACCGGAATGAGAAGCGCGAGATACTTGACGAATTTGTTCAAGTAACCGGCTATCACCGCAAGCACGCCATCCGCGTTCTGTGCCGGCAGCCTCAACCTCCGAGGGTGAGGCCCGCCCCGCAACGGCGTTATGACGATGGGGTGCGGGATGCCCTGATCACGCTATGGGAAACCGCCGACCGGATCTGCGGCAAGCGCCTGAAGTCGCTCATCCCTGCGCTGATTGACTCGATGATCCGGCATGGTCACCTGACCCTATCGAAGCAACTGCGCCAACGCATCAACCAGATCAGCGCCGCGACCATTGACCGGCTGCTGCGTAACGTCCGCGAACAGGCGTTCGCCGGTCAGCGTCGGCGCGCTGGTGGAGTCGGCAACGCAATTCGCCGCGCGGTGCCGATCCGCACGTTCGCCGACTGGAAAGATCCGCTACCCGGCCATCTCCAGGTGGATTTCGTCGAGCATTGCGGTGGCACTAAGATCGACGGCGACGTCGTGCACAGCTTCGTGATGACAGACATCGCGACCGGATGGACCGAGTGTGCGCCGCGCGGTATCGATTGCGAAAACGATAGCGCCTTTATGAACCAGCCCATATTCGATTTCTGCAAAGCGACCGATATCGAATTGACCCGCTCGCGACCCCTACAAGAAGAACAACCAGGCCTGGGTGGAGCAGAAGAATGGCTCAGTCGTGCGCCGCCTCGTGGGGTATGGCCAGTTGCGTGGACTTGATGCTACCGAAACCCTTGCTTCCCTCTACGAGGTGTCGCGGCTGCGCATAAACTTCTTCCAGCCGTCATTAAAGCTGAAATCGAAAACACCCACGGTGCACGGGTGACCAAGCGCTACGAAGCGCCTCTGACTCCCCTTGAGCGCGTCTTGCGATCGGCGTCGATACCTGAGTCAACCAGGCGCAGGTTGCGTACGCGGTTTAGGGCGCTAGATCCATTGGACTTATTGCGCCGCATGCGCGAAGCACAGCAGCACGTCGCACGATGCAACGCATCGGGTACGGCGCCGATGGAAACACAAACGGCCGATCAAATCCCCTCGCTAACTTCCTGGCGAGTCTTGGAACAGCATGGTACGAAGGAGAGGTTCGAGCGACGCATTGCCGAAAGGCGCGCATCGCACACACTTGGCGCAGCCGTGAAGATCCGTTCGATCATACGTGGCCGACCATACAGCAATGGCTTCGAACCGCTCCAGCAGCGTCTGCAGCTCTGCTTCGATCGCCTGTTGAATCACCTGACGGGCTCCGTGACGGACTAATTCGTCCAGGCCCAGACCGCTATCCTGATAGCCCGATAACCGCTTTTTCCGTAAACTTGCTCATGGTGGATGGTTTGTTGTTTGCTGGGTTTCCGACTTCGACAATCAGGTTCTCAGCTAAAACCTCCACCGCCTTCAATCGCCCGCCTCAACTCCCCCGTACACCAGATCCGAGCATAGCTCGCCTTGCGCTAATCTGAGCGGCCCTCTGCGATCCGGACGATCCGCGATGGCTACCCTCGAACGCACTGCGTACCCGCGCTTCCCAGAGGTTCTGGCACCCCGCGAACTCCAAGCGTTACACGCTGCTGCCCGACGAGCTCGAATAGGCACGCGGCTCAACACATGGAAAACGACCTCGACTAGGCCTGCTCGTGCTGCTGAAGGTCTTTCAGCAACTGCACTATTCCCCGCCACTCGACACCATTCCGGCCACCGTCGTTGACCACATTCAGGCAGCGGCCGATATTGGCGACACCGTGCAATTCGGCTACGACACGGCGTCGTCTCCAACGCTCTTCCGGCATTACGCCGCGCTGCGCACCTTGCTGGACGTGAAGCCGTATTACGGCACCGACGCGAACGCGATCGCGACACGGGAAGCGCACACGGCGTCGCTGACGATGGACCAGCCGGTGGACATCATCAATGCGACGATCGACGAATTGATCGCGCGCGATATCGAGCTCCCGGCGCTTTCGACGCTCGACCGGCTGACCGAACAGATCCACGCTCGGGCGCAGTCCCGACTCTTCAAGCGCGTCACGCGGCGCCTGACCGCCGAACAGAAGCTCGCGCTCGACCGATTGCTCGCGCGCGATCTGTCGAACCGACAGACTGCCTACAACCGGATCAAACGTCATGCGAAACGCCCATCGCGCCAGCATCTGGAGCTGCTGATCGACCAGATAGCCTGGCTCGACGAGCTCGGTGACTTTTCACTGGCCGTTGCCAGGATTCCAGCCTCGAAGCTGCGCTCGCTCGCCAATCAGGCGATAGCGCTCGACGCGTCGGCGCTCAGGAACGACACGCTGCCCGAGAAGCGCTACACATTGATCGTCGCGCTGCTCAACCGCATACGCGTGCGCGCCCGCGCCGACATGTTTTTGAGGCGCATGGGGGCCATCCACAAGCGCGCAAGCGACGAGCTGGACGCAATTCAGCGCAAACAGCGTGATCAGGTCGAGGACCTTGTAGGTTTGCTCGATGGCGTAGTCGACATCCCCGCCGACGAATCCGACGAGACGGACATCGCCCGAGCGGTCAGGAAGCTGCTCGCGCCGAAAGGCGACCTTGAACCGCTGCGCGAGAGTTGTGCGGCGATCCGTGCGTTCAGCAGCCGCAATTATTTGCCGCTGCTCTGGAAGCACCTCAAGGCGCATCGTTCGGTCATGATGCGTGTCGCCCGTACGCTCGAATGGGATTCGACCAGCCCCTCCGCTCGCTGCTGAACGCGCTCGAGGCGGTGTTGGAGAATGAATCGCTGCACCGGGAGTGGATCGATGCGGACGTGGACGTGAGCTTCGCTGCGCCGCGGTGGCGCAGGAGCGGCTCAACGCCCGCCTGCCGACGCGCAACATGCTGAACATCCTCGCGAACATCGAGGCACTGGACCCATTTCGCGCGGCACTTCGAGCCGTTGTCGGGGAGCGACCCGCAAATTCGCAAGACGCGCCGAGCGCTACCTGCTGACCATTTTCGCGATAGGCTGCAATCTCGGCCCGACCCAAGCGGCCCGCCATCTGGACTCTGATGTCACCGCGCACATGCTGTCGTTCGTCAACCGTCGGCGTATGAGCCTGGACAAGCTCGAAACCGCACAACGCGAGCTGACTGAACTGTACTTGCGGCTGGACCTACCGAAACACTGGGGAATGGCAAGACGGTGGCGGCCGACGGCACACAGTACGACTTCTACGACAACAACCTGCTGGCCGGCGATCACTGTCGCTATCGGAAAATGGGCGCGCTCGCGTATCGGCACGTCGCCGACAACTATATCGCGGTGTTCCAGCACTTCGTTCCGCCGGGCGTATGGGACGCGATCTATGTGATCGCGGGTCTGCTGAAGGCCGGCCTGTCCCTCAAGGCGGACACCGTTCATGCCGACACGCAGGGCTAGTCGGCCGCCGTTTTTCCATTCACCTACCTGCTCGGCATCAACCTGATGCCACGGATTCGCAACTGGAAGGAACTCGTGCTGTACCGACCGGACCAGGGCAACTCGGCCAATCCCAACACGGGTCAGATCGGTCCGACGTTCGAGGAGTATTTTGGACTGAGTGTCCCAACAATTTCCCTTGCGGCTCGGCGAGATCGTTCCTGTCTGAATCGACAGCGCGACCTGCATCAGCTCCTGCCAGTGCTGCTCGATCAGGGCCCAGTCGATGGTGGCTGTGAACAGCTTGTCGATGTGCTTGTACTTGGCCTTCCAGTTGCGGGCGCTGCTGGTGAGCGCGCCACAGGTATTCGCGAGCGTCTTCTCAAGACGAAGACCGCACAATGCATTGTAAGTCGCGCACGTCTGCGCTCGCTGGGGGCTACCCCCGTCTTGCAGGCGCTGACGACAACGCTGCGATTACTGGCCAAGCGTTGGATTGCGTTGGACGAAGAGCTCAAGGCGCTCGATGCCATGCTTGCGAGTCTGACGACTCAGCATGCTCGACGCCTTCGGGAAAGATTCGGCGTGGGACCGCAGACGGCCGCCGTCTTGATCGCTGTCGCCGGCGACAACCCCGAGCGCTTGAAAAGTGAGGCGGCACTGGCAGCGCTTTGTGGCACGAGTCCCTTGTAAGCGTCATCTGGCAAGACGGTCCGACACCGCCTGAACAGGGGCGGTGACCGATCCGCCAATAATGCCTTGTGGACCATTGCCATGGTGCGTATGCGCAGCGATCCCAGGACACGGGCTTACGTCGAGCGCCGGACAAAGGAAGGGATGTCGAACAAGGAAATCCATCGTTGCCTGAAGCGCTATATCGTCCGGGAACTGTACCCGCTCATCCTGGCCGATCTGACCGAGTCGACGCGTGCTTCTTGACATAGGAGCGTCAATTCGGTGATGGAGAGATTCTTCCTGAACCTTAAAATGGAGCGCGTTTGGCAGCGTCAGTAGGCCAACCACGATGAGGCTCGGCGCGATATCAACCAGTACATCGTTGCTTTCTACAATCCGGTGCGCCTGCACTCCACGCTGGGCTATCTGTCGCCCGCCGACTACGAGGCGAATCCGACAGCGAGAGAACCCATCTGCCTGTCCGAAATTAGTTGACCACGACACTCAGACTTGTGTCTGATTTGCGTGAGAGCGTTTGCAGCATCGCTGTGAGCCTCTCGTGCGATAGATCTGGTATCGGTCGCGCGTGCTACCACTCTAGGACTCAAAGCCGCTCGTGTTGCGACGCGTGAGCAGTCGTTGAAAATTTACTCAACTCGCGAATGCGCGTTCGGCTTTGGACAACTGCCCGATGAGTTCCTCCACATTGCTTTCGGAAATGCGTTTCCCGAGCGCACCGATATCGGTATCGCCGGGCGTTGCGATCAGCGCATAGCTCAGTTTGGCGCGCCGCCACGTGACGACGTCCATGCTGTCGACCTGTCGTTGCGCGAGCGCCAAGTCGGCCTTTTCGTCTTTCATCACGCACAGGGCAACAGGCAAGCCTTTTTCGGGCAGATAAACGATCTGCACGAGTGGCTTGTTGTTATAACGCAGCCGCTGTATGCGTTTGAATGTCAGTCCGGCCGAACGAAGGTCGGGCACGCGAATAGGTAGTCCGTCGTCGTGGCGGATGTTATCTACAATGTGTGCAGCTGCGGCCATATTGGACGAATCCAGCGCGACAGTATCACGGGTGTAAAGGCGCTGATAATTGACTGCCGCCATGACCCACGGTGACGCGCCGCCCTGTGTGCCGTCGTGCGTGTTGCTCTGAGCAGCCACCTGAGCGGCCGATTGTGGGAAGCCGCCTCGCGCAGCGCCAGGTGCGAATCGCAGCACCACGCCGCAGCAGAAGGCGCCGGCGATGAACGCGACCGCGAGCCACGGTGCTGCAGTGCGTAAGCGCGAGCGTACCGGCAAAGAAGGGCCTGCGAGAGGATCGGGCTGCGAGTCGGGGGCGGCCGTGCGATGGTTGCCGCCCACTGGCGCCGCGGGCAAGGCTGTCGCGTGCGCGAGTTCGGCGATCTTGCGCGTGAGGCTTTCCGGAACCGGCGGTAATGCCTGTTGCTGGAATGCGCGCCGATACGGCAGCACCGACGCTTCGAGTAACGCAACGCGCTCGGCAACATCGGCCGAGGTGCAGATTGCCTTCTCGACTTCCTCGCGCTCGTGCGGCGTCAGTTCGCCGTCCACATATGCCATGAGCAGGATGTCGTCCATTTTCATGCCCCTTGGTCCTTACTAATCGCCGCGCTGTTTGCGCGTTCTTTTTTTAGCTCACTAAATAGGACGCCGATGGTCTGCCGAGCCCGCGAAAGTCTGCTCATTATCGTGCCGATCGGCACGCCCAGCGCCTCGGCCGCTTCCTTGTAGGAAAGGCCCTCTACTCCAACCAGCAGCATAACGACGCGCTGTGATTCGGGCAACCGCTGCACCGCCTTGACGATCTGGCCATCCATGACATTCTCTTCCGGCGTGCGCGCCGCCGGGTCGGCGACTGTTTCCAAGAAGTCGTCGTTCCAATCCATGCTAGAGCGCCCGCGCACGCTGCGCGCGCGCAGTTCGTTGATCCACGTGGATTGCACGATCGAAAACATCCAGCTAAGCGGCGCGGTGCCCGGTTGCAACTGATGCGCGCGTTCTAGTGCGCGCACGCAGGCACGCTGCACGAGATCTTCGGCATCGTGCTGATCTCCCGAAATACGCAGCGCGAATGCCCAAAGACGCGGCAGCAGCGGCGGAAGCAAGGCGGACAGGTCGGCGGCGGTCATTGGCACAAGTCTTCGTCCGAAACGGCACCGCCGGCGTGCACGGGCTCGGCGAATAAGTACTCTCTGATATGACAGGAGCACCGGTGTCGGGTTGATTCGTGCGGCAGCGTCCGCGTCTGACTCGAACGTCGACGGTTGAGGACCGGTTGCGGTATCTGAGGAGTATCCATAGGTTAAGGCGAAATTGGGCAGGCAATCGATCAACACGTAAACAACCCGATCGAATTATTATTCCATCAGGGCTGAAACACAACGCAAACTGCCGTATCGCACTCGCCCGACGCATTCGGGCTTTTTACAACAGGGCGACGAATGAATAGGTAACCAAGCTGAATTGCACCAGATCGGGTCTGAAGCGCGCAAACATCGCGTCATGCAGTCCACTGGCACGGTACGCAAGGCCGTAGTCGAGCCCCGATAGTCCGGCCAGCACACCCAGAGCCGTGTCACCCTGATAGTACGCGAGACCGAAGAGAGAACGGCCGCGACGATAAATCCGAGCCACCAGGCTTGCGGCCGCGATTTAATCAGGCACGCTAAACCTGCTTGATTATAGCCGCGGAGAAACGCTTGTTCGGCGAACGCAACCAGCAGGAAACTGTTGAGCATCTCGAGCCATCCAAGATGTGGACATTCTGGCGCCCATGCGATCGAGTCGGCTTCAAACGCAATAATAAGACAGGCCGCCGACGTGAGCGCACAGGCACCGAGCGCGGAAACCGCCTCGGTTGGGAATGTTTCATTCGGCTTAACCCACGGATAGGAGAGCAGCCAGAAGCCGATTAGCGGCTTATTGAAGTTCAGGTACATCGTAAATTAGCGCGGCCTCGGGCGTGAAACGCGCGGCATGCGCCTTTCAGAACGGGAACGCGCTGTCCGCCCAGCACATCGAGAGCCTTGCTTTATGACGCAAATCGGGCTCCTTACGGTCGGCGGCCAGGACTTGCTACATCGACATGTACTGGTCGTTAGACTCGAGAATTTTGGTTTTTTCATGACTATGTGCCGGTGGACGAAGACGCGATGCACGGTAAAGCAATGGCGCAGAGATGCCTGCTGACGCGTATTCGAGCGTTGTATCCGTCAAGAACACCTCAGCCCCGCGGTTTATTCCAGTGGCGCGGTGTTCTTGGGAAAACGGGCTGTCATCGCCAGATACGTCGTTTGAAGCGCGCGGGCAGGTGTCAATCAGCGCGGCTCGGAGATCGCAGGCATTGAGTTCCGCTGCCACGCATCACTGAGGGCTCTCGAAGCCGCGGATATAAAAAGCAGTCGTCGAACGAAATCAATCGGAGCCAAGCACAGCTGTGCCCGCAGCAGGCCCAATGCATATTTGCAATCCAGCACATGCTCTTCGTCGCCAGACCATTTGGCGAACGGGACGAGGCGATGTGTAAGTCAACAACCGCCGTCCTTGCCCTCGAACTTGCAAATAAGAAGCGCCCGTAGAAGAAACGTCGTGTTCCTGCCTCGGTGTGCGTGCCGTTTCCTCGCGGACTATCGAGCCGGCAATGGATGCGGCTACACACGTGACATTGAACATGCGCGAACGCGGCCGACTGAAAGCCATTCGGGCCATTGTTGACGTGGCCTCAAGCATGGTCGCGCGGCAAAACTGGCTTCGGGGCAAACGTGGCCGTTCCGGCAACCGGTATCTGGACGAACGACCACCTCATTACGCGCTGGCGATTTTCGGTAAACGAAAGAAGCCTTCGCGCAACGCTACGCAATTACGGATGCGACTCTATGGCGACGCGCGTCGTGGCGTAGGATAGACGGCACACTCAAGGTTGCGCGGAATGATGAAAACAAAACTGACGCCTTTCAGTATTACGACCGCACCTCGCTTATCAACATCTTCGATCGATGGCGCTGAATCATCGACGGCGGCCAGACCCTCAAGGTCACTTGCCGAAATGCCAGGTCTGGCACCCTTCTCAAGGCGCTCGACGTGCGATGCGTCCGTAACGGCAGACGCTCCTGCCAGCTCGCAACGCGCGTCGCTACAGCACAATCAGCCCGTCGTCGACGCAAGCCGAGAAGCCCGCGAAGCGCGCAGACGGGGTATTCAGGCTTTGATTGAGGGATATTTCGCTCCTCATATCATGAGGGACGAAGCGACGAGCCGCGAAGATTTCGAGAGGCTGATTAGCGACCGCGTGTCGCAATTGCTGGAAATGGGCGAGTCGAAGGAGTCGATCGAGGCGACGTTCTCGAAGGCGGCGAAGCTCGATATCGCGGCGGAAGCCGGGCGCGGCTTTTTCGGCTCGATTCCGTTCGGCGTGATGTCGCGAGTACTTGACACCCAGCCAGCGCTCATCAATACGCTCGCGGCGGGGCTTGATGTGCTGCCTGGCGTCAAAGCCACGTCCGACGTGTTCAAAGCTGGCGTCGCCGTAGGCCTCGCTTCGGGTGTCGCGGATCACATCGGCTCGCAGGCGCTAGGACCGGTAATGGTCGATAACCAGTGGCTCTCATCATCATCTGACGCGCTCGAAGCGCCGATGAAGCACGCGAAGGAGGCGGCGCAGGCGGGCATGGCGCGCAAGGTCATAGAGAACTCGATCGCGATCCAAACCTTTTCGGCGCGCAACGTGCTGCGCGGCATTGTCGGCCCGACAATCACCGCGGCGCATAGCGCGGCTGCTGCCGCGCAGACCGACTCATGGATGGCGGCAGTCGGCTCGCCGTTCGCTGGCGCGGGCTTCAACATGGTCAACCGTCACTTCGCGGCGGAGGGCCATCGCATCGGTCCCGAATACCTGCTTGGGCGTACCGACTGGAAGGAACAGTACACCGCGCTGAAAGCTGCAACCTGGAAAGGCGCGGTGGCAAACGGTGCCGGCCGGTTGGCTAAGGCTGGTGTCAATCTCGTGAACGCCACCCTGGGCGCGCCGCACTCGCTGCTGACGGCGACCAGCCTCACGACGAACGTAGGCGCGCTCGGTGCCGGCCTCGGCGCTGTCGCCATGGCAACAACCAGCGCGGGTGCGCTCGCAAAGAAAATGGGCGCGAACGAAGCTGGAGTGACGGCCGCCCAGCATGCGGGACGGACGCTATCGTCGGCTGGGGTGTTCCCGTCATGGACCACGGCAGCGATCGTCACGGACCCCATTCTTAGTGTCTCACGAGGCGCCGCCAACGCGCTAGGCGATCTTGTGCAGAAAGGTGTGTCAACGGGGGTGCTCAAGAGCGCTGAAGTGGCCGGACAGAAGACGCGCGCGGTTACTGATTACGCGGTGCCGGGACTCAGGAACGCAGCTCACACCGTGATTCAAAGTGGTCACGAGACAGTGGAAGGCGTGAATACCATAGTACGCGACATGAATTCTCGAATGAATAGAGCTTTGGGCAGCGCGACGGATGGGCTGGGCGAGGCGGTGGCTAACCTGAGGAGACGCGAACGCAACGTAGGTGCGCAGAGCCCCGCACAGGTCGCACCTGAGACGAATCCGCAAGACGTGGTGCCCGGCGAGCACAACGTGTAGTTCAGCGACGCCGGGTTACGGACAATAGCCGCCCCCCGCCCCCGCTTTTGATTTTCTGGGCCCACGGTTCTGGCTTCGTCGGCAGAAGTGGTAATCGATTGGAGTTGAGCTGCGATTAGCCAAGAGGCGAAGGGTACGTCAATAACTGGTGTCATGGTGATTTCCGAGCGGTGGCTTGCATTAGCATCCCCGCCGAGGTAGACGGTGCATCTCACAGGTGGCTGGCGGGATTGCAGGCCTTTCGTGCTCAAGCCGTATTTGGCTAGCACGGATGGCCGAACGGATCGAGTTCTGACAGGATGACCATGCCTCGATTTCGCATACAGCAGGAATTTTGTTAATTTCCTGTTTGTACGGAAGATTGCATGTCAGAGAAGTCAGTGCCGAAAAGGCATTACACGAACGAGTTCAAGGTTGAAGCCATCAGGCTTGCCGAAACAGCCGGGCAGCATGCAGCGGCGCGCAGGCTCGGGGTGCCAGTGGCGACGTTGGGGAACTGGAGTCGGCGTAGCCGCAGTTCCGAAGGCGGCATCGAGACGAGTGGTCGTGATGTGAGCGCTGCACGTGTTACGCGCCCGATCAGCGAGCTGGAGGCAGAGAACAGCCGGCTGCGCAAGGAACTCGCCAGCGCGAAACTGGATATTGAAATTCTCTCAAAAGCGACGGCGTACTTCGCGAAGGGGTCGCGGTGAAGTACGCCTGGATCGACGATCACCGCGACCAGTACAGCATCACCCGGCTATGCCAGATTATGGGCGTTTCGCGCAGCGGATATTGCCAGTGGCGCGTTCGACCGCCCAGCGCGAGGGCGCAAGCGAACGCGGCTTTGGATGTGGAAGTCGCGGCGATCCACCGCGAGCCTCGTGGCACATATGGCCGCTCCCGCATCGTGCGTCAATTGCGAGCCCAGGGTCGTGCGGCGAGCGAGGAGCGTGTGCGACGTAGCTTGCGACGTCAGGACTTGCGCCCGGTCTACAGGCGTGCCTATCGGGTCACGACGGACTCGGCGCACAGCCTGCCTGTAGCGCCGAACCTGCTCGATCGTCGTTTCAACGGCTGGCAGCCTGATCGTGCCTGGGTTAGCGAGACCGGCGAAGGCTGGCTGTATCTCGCAGCAATACTCGATCTGGCGAGCCGACGCGTAGTGGGCTGGTCAGTGTCCGAACGCATTGACGCCGAGCTTGTTTGCCAGGCACTGCGCAGCGCGTGCTGGCAACGCAAACCGGCGCCGGGACTGCTGTTACATTCCGACAGAGGGGCCCAGTATGCAAGCCGGGCATACCAAAAGCTGGCTGCTGGATTCAAGGCAACGATCTCTATGAGCCGTCGTGCCAACGCGTGGGACAACGCCCCGATGGAAAGCTTGTTCAAGACCCTGAAAGTCGAGAGAATCTATGAGGTCCACTACGAAACTCGGGCGCAGGCTCGTCTGGATATCGTCGACTGGATCGAGGGCTACTACAATCGAGAGCGTCTGCACACCTCGATAGGATTTCTTACCCCTGTCGACCACGAGGCCGCGTTGATCGCGGATCGCGGCATGATCTGCTGTACGTGGAAACGAGGCAGGGTCAATCCTGATTCGGTTGAAAACGACCCGTATGCAGCGCGCCCTTGGTGAAACGCTGGATGCGACGGGCGAAGGTAATGTACCGAGAAGTGTGCAAAAAGGTGCTGGCGGGAACATGCTTAGGAAGGGTGGCCGTGGTGTAAGTTGATGAATGTCGAGTTCCTCCACCTGCCCTCGGGAGGGCTTACGCCATGGCCACGACCAAGCGTAGTACTAACCGGCCGCCAGTGGAAGCGCTGGTTGCCGGCGACCGGGACCTGATGAAGGCGCTCATGAAGGATGCGCTTCAGGAAGTGCTCGAAGCGGAGATGACCGAACTGCTGGGGGCATCGCCTAACGAGCGGACCGAGACACGCAGTGGCTATCGAGCCGGTTATTACGGCCGCGGGCTGGTGACGCGCATCGGCAAGCTGGAGCTTCGCGTGCCACGCGACCGTCACGGCGAATTCTCGACCGCCTTGTTCGAGCGCTATGCGCGCAGCGAGAAAGCGCTGGTGGCTGCGCTCGCCGAGATGTACGTGCGGGCGTCTCTACCCGCAAGGTCAAGGCGATTACCGAAGAGCTATGCGGTCACAGCTTCTCGGCCTCGGCGATCTCGGCCATCAATAAAGGGCTCGACGCAACGCTGGCGAAGTTCGCGCACCGGCCGCTCGAGCAAGCGTATCCGTATCTGATTGTCGATGCTCGCTATGAGAAGGTGCGTGAATCAGGCATGATTCGCTCGCAAGCGGTGCTGATTGCCATCGGCATCAACTGGGAAGGTCACCGGCAAGTGCTGGCCGTGGAGCTGGCTAACCGCGAGAGCCATTCGAGCTGGAAGGAGTTCTTGCTGGGGCTGAAAAAGCGCGGGCTCTCAGGCGTGGAGTTCGTCGCCTCGGACGATCATGCGGGCCTGAAGAAGGCCATCGGCGAGGTGCTTCCTGAGGCCGCCTGGCAGCGCTGCTACGGGCACTTTCTGCGTAATGCACTGGACTATCTGCCACGCAAGGCCGATGACGACTGCTTGCAGGAGTTGCGCTGGATGTACGACCGACGCGATCTGCAGGAGGCGCAACGAGACCTCGCGGCGTGGATTACCAAATGGCAGGGCAAATATCCGAAGCTCGTGGATTGGGTTGAAGGCAACATTGCCGAGACGCTGACGTTCTACCGGCTGCCGCGCGCGCATCACAAGCATTTGAAGTCGACCAACATGCTCGAGCGATTGAATGAAGAGATCAGGCGGCGCACGCGCATCGTGAGGATCTTCCCCAACGAGGCCGCGTGTCTGCGCTTAGTCAGGGCGCTTTGCAGTGAAACGCATGAAACGTGGCTGGAGGACAGCCGCTATCTGAACATGGCCCTGCTGGCCGAGCAGAAGAAGGAGTTCTTGCGCGCTGCTGCATAGCGGGCGTGCGGCGTTCGGCGCTGCGGGCTACGCCCTTCGCACCGCACGCCGCAAAGAAGGATCAACTGAAACCACCGACATCCGGTTTCTGCACACCTTGACGCACACAACTCGGGCGAACCACTTGAATCCGAACAGCCGAGGCGGACCGCCCGGACCCTCCGGCGGGCCGTCAATGTGCCGGGGAGTGTTATTTTCCGGTGGCTCCATACGAGCGCCGCGCCCTCCTTGGTCTTGCGAGCAATCTCCCTGCCCAGACCGCCGTTTGCGGCCTGATCTGCCCGAGTCCGGCATCGGCCCGCGACAGGCAACATACATCTCACCGGACGATTGCTCAAAAATAAAAGCAACTCCACGCACAGAACCGAACCGTACGTCCAACGTGCCTTAACCGAACCGTCTGAAGACGATTCAGGGGGTAGTGGATTCGGGGCTTAAGCACGACCGCGCGCCCGATTGGTAGGGCTTGACCGTGTGACAGATCGAACGACTCGTGATCCAGTATCGAGACTCAAGGTGCGGCAGGACTGGACTCGCGACAACGTGGTGGGCAGGTAATCTGCGACTGGTTCCAAGCTGGCCCTTGAGCGTATGTCTCCTGCGTATCAGGGGGCGGTTGCTCGTGGCACGACTAATGATGACTGATAGGGCGGACACTGGGATCCGTGCGCGGTTCTCTTTTTTCGGACCTATGCCCTTTCTGCAGAAGGGACCACTAGTGCAGCAAATCACGTTCCGCGATACCATCCACCCAATAATTTTGGATGAGCGCAATGAGTGACTTCGACGCACGGCTTTTGAACGGAATTGGGATACTCTCTGCAATCGTGGATACCGGGAGCTTCGCGGGGGCGGGAGAAGTTGTCAATATGTCTCAGTCCGGCGTTAGCCGAGCGATAGCTCGACTTGAGCGCAGACTGGGTATCAGGCTGCTTGACCGAACGCCTCGCGCCGTAACTTTGACTGACGAAGGCCGCCGCTTATATGACAGGGTAATGCCGTTGCTCGCGGCACTAGGTGAAGCAACAGCTTCGGAAACCGAAGCGACAACAACAGTGAGAGGACGTCTCAGGGTCAATGTAGATCCATTCTTTTCCCGTTTATTTTTGGGTCCCGCGCTTGGAACCTTTATGGAGACATACGGTGAACTCAACGTTGAACTCATAACGCGGGATCACCTAGGCGACATGATTTCCGACGGCTTTGATTTAGCGGTTAGGTTTGGGCACCCGCAACCTTCCAGCCTCATCGCTCGCAAGCTACTTGAGACAAGGATACTCACCGTGGCATCGCCTTCGTATATCGCTCGCCACGGGCAGCCCAAGCAACCGGTAGAGCTGGCAACAGGTTCTCATACATGTATTCGATTTCGCGACCCAGCCACCGGCCATCCATTTGACTGGGAGTTTTGTCGTGGTCAGAAGAAGATCGTTGTGGACGTAGGGGGGCGACTGCTAGTTAATGATGTTGGCACCATGCATAGCATTTGCCTAGCAGGGCACGCGATCGCGCAGGTCATGGAGCTTGGCGTCGAACAATACATCGCAGAAGGCTGTCTGGTGGAACTGTTTCCTAAGTGGTGCGACGATTGGTTTCCTCTCTACGCCTACTATCCTTCACGTCACCACGTTCCGGCAAAAGTTCGAGTTTTTTGGGAGTTTGTCGCGTCGCTTGCACGACCTGCCTCAGTTCATCAATCAGTAAGTACCAAGCGCGCGCCAGCGTAAGACAACCCGTCGACTATCAACCTATGCGCTCCTAACCAGCTTTTCTGGTGTAATTGGTAACTCACGGATTCGTACTCCGATCGCGTCGTAAACCGCATTCGCGACGGCTGCCGCGACACCGGTTGCGCCTAGTTCTCCAATCCCTTTTGCGCCCAACGGACCAGAGTTACCGTCGTACTCGTCGACAAAAGCAACGTCGATGGAGGGCGGGATATCGGCATTAACAGGAATCGCGACTCCCGCAAGATCCTTTGCTAGCCATCTGCCAAGGGACGGTTCGTAGTGACTCGCCTCCATAGCTGCCATGCCCCAGCCCCAAACGATGCCACCAATCATCTGCGATCGCGCAGTCATCGAATTTATGATGCGGCCCGCACTGTACACGCCGGTTGCACGACGGAGGCGCAATAACCCCAAGTCAGGATCCACACCCACCTCAACCATCACCACTCCAAACGAGCGAGTGGGATGGTTTTTATCTCCCATGTCGACGGGCGCGTTATCAGGCAAATCGAACGCAGCTTCCGATGCGAGCTCCCAAACACCGGCACTCGCAAGGATGTCCTCGATGGAACGCCACTCCGCGCCGCGAAAGACCTTCCCGTCTCTTACCAGCACTTCTTCGCCCTTCCACCCTGCCAGCCTCGTAAGCTTATTTCTAACATCTTTGGCTGCGCGCTGAACCGCCGCACCCGTACTTATAGTCGTACTTGACCCATAAGTGGGGCCTGCGTAAGGCAATCTAGTATCGCCGTAAGCAGCAGTGACTTTCGCTGGGTCAAGGCCTAGTATCTCGGCGACAATTTGTGGAAAAATGGTACTCGGCCCGGTTCCAATATCACAAAAACTTGACTCTAACTGAGCAGTTGCATCAGCACGAAGTCTCACCCGCGCCGTCGAATGGAACCGCGCTTGGCCTTGGCCGCAATCAGCCATCCCATAACCAATATGCCAGTAACCGTCTTTAGCTCCCTTGCGACGCTCGCGCCAACCAAAACGTTGCGACGCTTGTTCGTAAGCTTCCCTCAACTTCTTAGACGACCAAGGCATCCCGCTCTCAGGATCGACTTCGGTGTAGTTGATCAGCCGCAGGTCCAGCGGATCCATGTTTAAGGAGCGCGCTAACTCATCCATCGCTGAGCCCAGAGCCCAAGAACCGGGACCGTCCCATGGCGAGCGCATGAATGTGGGCAACACCACGTTTCCGCGCCTGACCTTCTGAGTCGTCGCTATATTTTCACACGAATAGAACGCTTTTGCGGCGACCGCTGCGAACTCCACGTAGTCGTCGGTAACCGACGTCACATTCACGACATCGTGCTTAATCGCTTGCAATCTGCCATCGTCATTAGCACCAAGGCGAACGGCTTGGGATAGTAGAGGCTGGTAACCCACCATGCTGTACTGTTGCTGGCGAGTCAAGGCAATCTTGACCGGGCGGCGCATCACCGATGCCGCCATGCTCGCCAAGATCTCATGCGGCCAAACAAAAGCTTTGATACCAAAGCCGCCTCCGGTGTGCGGCGCGATCACTCGGACGCTGTCATTCGCTACTCCGAACGCGGCCGCCAGCGCATTTTGCACAGCCGGAAGGTGTTGGACTGAGTCATACACAGTCAATCGATTATCTTCCCAGGTCGCGACTATCGCGCTGGGTTCCATGGGATTACCGTGGCGGGAGGGCTGCAAGTACTGCGCGTCTGTCCGAAAGTGCGATTCAGCTAGAGCTTTCTCAACGTTTCCCTTGCGAAAATCTACAGTACCAGCTTTCGAGTATTGACCTTTTGCCGGATCGACATCAACGATATCCGCACTGTCTGGAGCAGTGAACGGACGTCGATAATATCTCACCCGAACAGCTGCGGCACCAGACTCCGCAGCCTGCAAACTCTCGGCGAGCACAATGGCGACGGGTTGCCCCTCATGCACAACCTCATCCGACTGCATTGGCACAAACCGCGTTGCCAACGGCGGCACCGATAGGTTGCTAAAATTTGCATGAATTCGGGGCATGTCTTGCCAAGCCAGTACGCGGACCACACCGCGACGGGACATTGCCATCTTCGTCTCAACGGACACTACCTTACCCGCGGGTACAGTCGAGCATACAAAAACTCCATAAAGCTGTGAAGGCAGATTGAAGTCGCTCGCATATTTCGCAGTGCCAGTTACCTTAACAATTCCATCATGTCGCGGAATAGGCTGACCAAGATTACTCATCAAGTCCTCGCTGCAGTTTCAATAGTCCGAAGTACGGCATTGCGAGCAATCGCGACTTTATACCCGTTTCTCGATAGCGCGCGAGCATTTGCAAATCCAGCGTTCACAGCGTTAACGATCTCATCGCTTCCGAGCTGCTGCCCGATTAACAGTTTCTCTGTAGCGTCGAGTCGCCAAGGCCGCATCGCGACGGAACCTAACGCGATCCTCGCGGCAGTTATCTGATCCCCATCGAGTTCCAAGGCAACTGCGGCAGAGACAGTGGCGTACTCATAGCTTTCGCGTTCGCGTATTTTCAGATAAGCGGACTGTGGCGACGGCTTGGGGATTTCAACCGCGATGATCAACTCCCCTGCACCGAGGCGATTGTGCGCCGACGGGTTCTCGGTGGGCAGGACATGGAAATTCCGCGCGGGAAGACGCCGCCCACCGCCCGGTCGCTCCGTTATATAGACTGCGTCAAGCGCAGCCAGAGCCACGGCGGGATCGGACGGTTGGACCGCCACGCAATCCTCGGTCCATCCAAATATTGCATGCTTTTCGTTATATCCATGCACTGCGGCGCAGCCGGACCCGGGATTACGCTTGTTGCAGGGAGTCGGTTCTTCTGCGCGAAAATAGGGACAGCGCACACGTTGCAGCGGGTTGCCGCCAATCGTTGCAAGATTTCGGATTTGCGCTGATGCTGCCTTCAGAATCGCTTGTGAAAGAACAGGATACTGCCTAGCAATCAAGTCGTTCTCAGCAATGTCGTTGAGCTTGCACAATGCTCCTATGTTCACTCCACCCGTAGGTGTCTGCTGGATAACAGAAAGTCCCTCGAGTCGACCGATATCGACAATCCTCGTCGGCCGGGTAATGCCTATGCGCATCCAATTGAGCAGCTCCGTGCCTCCCGCGAGAAACATCGACTGACTGGAATCCCCGAGCCTTAACGCCTCGGCTGTGCTAGTGGCGCAATAGAACTCAAACGGATCCATGCTTCCCTCCTTCAAGCTCCGACGCAGCCATCTCCACGGCAGAGGCAATTTGGGGATAAGCCGAACATCGACACAAATTACCGCTCATCCATTCGCGAATTTCCGCGTTCGATCGAGTATGCCCTTCCTTAATGCAGCCGATTGCAGACATCACCTGTCCGGAGGTACAGAATCCACACTGGAATGCATCGCAAGCTATGAACGCCTTTTGAACTGGATGAAGGCTGCCGGGCGAAGCTATACCTTCGATCGTCGTTACGCGCCGTCCGTCCAACGTCGCAGCGAACACAAAACACGCGTTTACTCGTCTATTGTCGAGCATCACCGTGCAAGCACCGCACTCACCGCGGTTACAACCTTTCTTGGTTCCGGTCAACTGCAGCTGCTCACGCAGAAGATCCAGCAAAGTCACGTCTGAACGAACGTCAAGTCGATGGACTACATCATTGACGCTGACTGTCACCGAGACAACGTTGTTACGGGCAGCACCTGTTTTTCCGTCTGTCGACTCACTCGCGGCCGCTGGCAAGTTGCTCATGGCAGCAGCCGTGGCGACGGCGAGAGTTGATTTGAAAAGTCCACGACGGGTGATCATCACACCGCCGTCGGCAGATATATCATGCGCATCAGACGTTGGGCCAATTAAATTCGATGGTTCGCTCATACACACTCCGTTTCGCTTGCTTTTGCCCTTTCGGCTTTTCAAGAAAGCATTTGCAGCTACATCTGCCAGGGTGCCACCGGCTGCGATTATGGTGCAGCATAAAGTAGACAGCGAGAGCAGACTTGTCATTTTTAGAATGACAGATTGTCATGACGCCCGCGTTGCCGCAGGGTAGTGCACGACCCCACGTCAGTTTGGCAGGAGGGTCGCGGCTACCGGGCAGATGGTTAAGCAACGTCTTATAGGCGCTGTGCTATCTGGAGACAAAATGATATGAAAACTTCGACCGCTGCGGAGGGGAGCCGTCGCGAAGGGCGGACCACGTATAAGGGGAAAGTTTCCCCCGGCCAGTCAGGAAATAGCTCGACAAGCGCGCCTTGTTGCAGAAATTCCTCAACGCCAAGCGCTAGCACTTGGGCTATTCCTGCCCCGCCAATGCAAGCATGAACCATAGTGTCTACATCGGTCAGTATCAATTCTCCCGCGGTCTGAACGCGCAAAACTTTGTCCCCGTTATGAAATTCCCAAGGAAACGGCTTCCCTTTGTGGGGGTCAATGTACTGAATGCAAGCATGCTTACCTAGATCTGTCGGCTGTGCCGGTCGGCCATGCTTGTGCAGGTATGCAGGCGAGGCGACGGTCAAGACCCTCGTTTCTAGCAGTAGCCTCGAAGTCATGGTGGATGGCGGTTGAGGGCCAAAGCGAACCGCTACGTCGATGCCATCACCGACCAGGCCGCCGACGTCCGGCAACTGGGTAACCGTGAGGTCAATATGAGGATACCGCTCGACAAACTCTGCCAGACGAGGGGCCAGTAGACACCTCGCAAAAAGCTGATTCACGTTTGCTTTAAGAGTTCCCTTCACTACCGCCGCGGCGCCCGCCACGACGTTGGCCGCTTCTTCTATCCCGGCGATGTGCGGAGTCGCCAATTCATATAGCTGCGCGCCCTCCCCCGTCAACCGCAAGGCGCGGGTGGTGCGATCAAGCAACCTAACACCGATCCGCTCTTCGAGCCGCGATACTGCGCGGCTGACACCGGAAGGCGACAGGCCCAGCACTTCCGCAGCCTTAGTAAAACTTCCTGTTTCGACAACGGCAGAGAGCACGCTCATGCCTGCAAGAAGCCGACCGTCCATCACTTACCCTCCCCATCTTTGAGTTTTCGCATAAATGTTTTGATCGTCGCCATATTAAATAAAAACCGCAGCTCGACTATCTTCTAGCCCATCAACTAATCCGCGCCGCGAGGCGCTTAACCAAGGAGAGTTACATGTTTGTGGTGACCGGAATTACTGGAAAAGTCGGCGGAGTCGTCGCTGACGTCCTGCTGGAACATGGGCTCAGCGTACGCGCGGTGGTACGCGACGCCGAAAAAGGCGCAAAGTGGAGAGAGAAGGGCTGCGAAATCTCTATCGTTCCAGACGCTTCTAACGGCGAGGCCCTCCACGAGGCATTCTCACACTCTTCTGGCGTGTTTCTGATGAATCCGCCTGAATACGATCCCGCCCCCGGATTCCCCAAGGTGCAGCAGACGGTACGAGCAGTGACGGCCGCACTAAATCGCACTCGCCCTGGAAAAGTCGTTTTTTTGTCGACGATTGGAGCTCATGTCTCCAAATTCAACTTGCTCAACAACGCAGGCTTCTACGAGCGAGCGCTTGCTGAATTGCAACTGCCAGTCGCGTTTCTGCGTCCTGCGTGGTTTATGGAAAACGCATCATGGGACGTCGCCGACGCGCGAACCGGACTCATTAAGAGTTATCTGCAACCCCTCGACCGTGGCATAAATATGGTAGCGACCCGAGACATCGGCGCGACGGCTGCCCAACTGCTGCAAGAGAACTGGACAGGCGTTAAAGTTGTCGAGCTTTCGGGCCCAGAGCTCGTAAGCCCCAACGATATCGCTGCAGCTTTCTCCGAAGCAATGGGACACATCGTTGATGTCAACGCTGTACCGCGTGACACTTGGGAGTCGCAGTTCCGACGCGAGGGAATGCTGCACCCCGAGGCTCGCCTTCGCATGCTCGACGGTTTTAACGAAGGATGGCTCGACTTCGAGCGCGGTACCGTAGAGCAACGCCAAGGTACCACTAATCTTAAAACTGTACTGCGTGATTTGGTAGCGAAGGAGTAAAGCATGTCCTCGATCCTGCGACAGCATGCGGAGCCAAATAACCTTGGCTTCGCCAAAGTAATAGCGCTTGCAATGCAGTGTGGTCTCGTGTCTATGGGCAGTTATTTTGCACAACCTCAGGTGGTCGCAATCGCAAAAGCTCTTCATGTTGACTCACCAATGGCTGGTCTCTTGGTCACTTGCAGTCAGTGTGGTTACGTCGCAGGATTGGTGTTTCTCGCTCCACTAGGAGATCTTGTTGAAAACCGCAGTGTGGTGCTGACGATTCTCGGATTGTCAGCAGCTTCATTATGGACAGCGGCTATAGCGCAGACTGCGTTGACTTTCTTTGCCGCGTCTTTCGGGATCGGCGCGTTTTCGGTCGCCATACAGATAATCGTGACCTGCGCTGCGTCGATGTCTTCACCGTCCGAACGCGGCACGGTGGTAGGGAGCGTTACGGGCGGATTGCTTGTGGGAATACTCCTCGCGTGGCCTGTTGCGAGCCTCGTCGGTGATGTGTTGGGGTGGAGAGTACTATACGCGGTTCAGGCTTGCTTTGTTGCGGCGTCGACAGTTGTGATGGCGCTCATACTCCCCGTGCGGAGACCGAATCAAGCTTCGAATTACTGGCAGTTGCTTAGGTCGTTGGGTTCTCTTTTCCTATCGACGCCAGAGCTCCGAAATAGGGCGCTAACCCAAGGCTTCCTCTTTGGAGCCTTCAGCCTCTTTTGGACCGCAGTGCCCGTCGAGCTCGCGAATCACTATCAGCTATCCGTCCGAGCGTTCGCGGCGTTCGGTCTGATCGGTGGCGCAGGCGCACTTACAGCCCCTCTTGCAGGCGTCGCGGCAGATCGCGGGCGGGCGTATTCCGTATCGCTTGCCGGTCTCATTGGAATGCTGGCCGCATTCATAGGGAGCGCGTTGGCTGTTTCGGCATGGATGCTTTGCGCGTGCGCCGTACTTATAAACGCTGGCGTCCAGACGAATCTTGTTACATCTCAGCGACGAATCTTGTCGCTTAAACCGGAAGCCGGGTTCCGTCTCAACAGCATCTTTGTAGCCTGTTTTTTTATCGGTGGCGCGGTGGGGTCCGCGTGTGCCAGCAGCTTAAATCATTTCGGATGGAGAGTGATCTCTTTGTCCGGAATAGCATTGACTACCCTTGCGATTGGGAGCGCACTTCGCGGGTTTGCTCCTGCAAGTCAGCCTCGCTGACGTTCTCAAATACTCGTTCATAGCATTGTTTTTTAATTCGGAGAGGTCATCATGGCACGCATTTTCATCACAGGCTCCTCGGAGGGTCTTGGTCTAATGGCTGGACAACTTCTTGCGCGCCAAGGTCACGATGTCGTTCTACACGCACGCAATTCCACCCGTGCGGCGCAAGCCTTAAGCATGCTCCCCGAAGCGGAGGCAATTATTGAGGGTGACATCTCCACCATCTCGGGCGCACGAGATGTCGCGGAGTTGGCAAATGGGCTGGGGCATTTCGACGCGGTGATCCATAACGTTGGCGTCGGGTATCGAGAACCGCGTCGCATAGAAACGGCTGACGGTCTGCCGCACGTCTTGGCAATTAACGTCATCGCCCCCTATACCCTAACTGCGTTAATGCGAAAGCCTAGGCGGCTAGTGTTCCTTAGCTCTGGGATGCACAGGTTCACTGGGCCGAATCTGGACGACATCAAGTGGACAAAACGAGAATGGGACGGAGCACAGGCATACTCCGAAAGCAAGCTCTACAACGTACTTTTTGCTTTCGGAATTGCTCACCGCTGGACGGACGTTCGCGTCAACGCACTTGAGCCTGGTTGGGTCCCAACACGAATGGGCGGCCCTGATGCACCGGATGATTTGCGTCAAGCACATCTCACGCAGGCGTGGCTTGCGTCGAGTGACGATCCTGAAGCATGCGTCACCGGTAAGTACTTTTATCATATGCGTCAGCGCGCTCCCAATCCAATTGCTTACGACACCGCGATTCAAAACCGTTTACTAACGATTTGTGCGCAGATGACCGGAATCCGAATCGAGGAAACATGAGAAGAACAACCGGCGTGACATCGTACTTGTGACTCGATCTACGTCTGGTGTTGGCCAAGTGCGTGGGAACTCAATTTTCGCGTCTGAGGGCGAGCTTGGCGGCCGGGTCAATCAAGTTAGACGTGTCGAGCTCGCGGGATTCGAGCAATACGAGCGCGAAAAACACCTTCAACGCCTCAGCTTCTAGTCATCCTCATTGCCTTTATTGTCCGCGCAACCCCGAGTATATTCATGAGTCGCTTTGGGTTTGTATGCCAGAACAAGAAGGCTCGTCCTTTCTTTATTGACGCCGAGGTGGGTGGTTCGGGACATACGTAGTGATCGCGGCCAGTTCACAGGCAAGGCTGTCCGAACCACTGAAGTAGCCGCGGTCAGCCAGCACCTTCAGCTTTAGCTTGACATCGCGCTTTTTGTGCAACTTCCCGTCCTCCTGAGTTGCCGCGATCGACCCCGATATTTGTCGCCTCAAGTTCCACGGGGGTTAAGCGCCAGCTGGCCATCCGGTTCAATTGTTCGAGCTCACGCATCCGTTGACGCAACATGCGATCTTCCCGAACACGCGAACGGTTTTACATGAAACCATTTTGACTGGCCCGTTCTGCAGTCTCAATCCTGACGAGATACCATTGAACGTTTTCCTAAATCTGCTGCTGACAATTGTCGAGCTTCGCGACCGTGTAGTTTCTGTCGCGGCTCTTCACTGCCTTGAACTTGCTGCCGTCGATCGCCACCATTTCGCCAGTTAGCAGCTTCAGTCCGCTACGCAGTTCGATGAAATGACGGCATGCGTTGCCGACGGCGGGACCGTTATCGCGACGAAATTTGGCTATCGTCTTGAATTGTGGCGTCAGACGTACCGTCAGCCGCATCAACTCCGCATTGCGCTGGCTTTCGCGATCAAGACGCCGGCTGGAGGATACACGGTTCAGATACCCGTAGATATATTTTGGGCATAACGCCCGGATTGTATCAGGGGCAGCCCGTGGTCCTTGGCCTACACTGTCCAAACCAAGACCCGCAAAAACAAGTTCGTCGGTCAGTGCCTTCAACCACTTGCATGAGTCAGTTAACCTCAACGCGCTGAGTCCGTTTCGGCGATTAGTGCGCCTTCACAAACCCGCATCCGACATGTATTCGGAACATCGTCTGCGATGGCTTCCGTCAAGTCCCAAAAACGCAACGCCCTTCGGACGATACACCGCCTTGGAGCCGTGGCATCAGGTGCAGCGGCTGTGCATTTGGTTGATCAGCGGCGCGATTTGCGAGTGTCCTTCTCAAAATTGTGCGCAGCCTCCACATGGACGCACTCGACCTGACCTCTTAGCCAAACAACCACGCATAGAAACTGCAGCACTCGGCGGGGTAACCAATCGAGCAAGCGGCGTGGCTTAGTGCCCATCATTATGAGCCATTGGAATGAACAGGAGGACTAATTTCTTCAACGCGTCACCAAAAGTAAATGATCAGGGGCGCCAATAGGCTTCACCAGCTTACGTAATTTCGACGCGACTATAAAACACATAAACGTTCGATCACGGCTGGATCCAATTTGCCGCTGCGATCACCCGCGCGAAAGGTCATTTAAGTCATGCAGATCTGCCCATTCGCCGCGCTGTCCATCCTAAGTCAACTGGAAGGCCGATTTTCCCGTGACTATGTCTCACTCGCTGAGAAGCGCGCTACACCGAAAACTAGTCGCCCGAGCAACAAGCGACCCGACAGTCGGCTGGTGCCTCCACCCTCTAATTCTGAGAGCGACCGATAGAAAAACGCAATGCAATCTTGTCATTTTAGAGATGACTTTTCGTCATCAACTCCCCCGCGATTCTGCAAGGGAGCCGCGGTGATTTAAGAAAGTTCTGCAAAAGTCCTCGCGTTGACGGCTGGGTTGACTATCCTGGGAGAAGGCAAATTTGAGGAGGCCCCGATGACACTACTCGGTCTTGGTCTGGATCTTTCAGCGGAACGGACGCGCAAGCGGGGTTTCTCGATGAGATGAGGCGGGCTGTGCCATGTTCGAGGTTGATTGCGCTGAGCTAACCGCCCGATCCATGGGGGAAGACCGAAAGGCCGCCGTTTCCTATTGCGACGATGCTGCACTCGCTGGAAGTATATGGCCTGCAGGATGTGGTGTATCTCGCGCTGGGCATTCGGGCCGACGGGCGCAAGGAAGTGCTGGGTTTGTGGATTGAACAAACTGAGGGCGGGAAGTTGTGGGTGAAGGTCTTCAACCAACTGAAGAACCGCGGTTTGCACGACATTCTGATCGCGTCGTCAACGGCTTGCGCGGCTTCCCGCAAGCGATCAAGGCAGTCTATCCGGCGGCCCAGATCCAGATCTGCATCGCCTCGTGGCTGACCGTGCCTTCGTCGCCGATCTTTAGCCGCAGCGTGTCGAAACACACGATCGGGTAGATCGCCTAAAGCGGGCGCTGTTGCCACTGCTCGGCTTCGGCCAGGACCTCATCGGTGACGGTCGAAATGAGCTCGGGCATCTGATCTGCAATTCGCTAAATCTGGCGAGCTGGAAAGACCGCAAAACGCTGGCTGCTGGGATCAAGCCGATCTAACAGGCCGTGACGGCCGAGGCGGCGGCAGCGGCGCTCGATGCCTTTGCGAAAGGCGGGTGGGGCCGAAAATTTCTTACCGTCGCGGCTATGTGGCATCGCCAATGGGAACAGGCGATCCCCTTCTTCGACTATGCGCCGGAGGTACGTCGAATCGTATACACGACAAACGCGATCGAGAGCATGCAAATGCAGGTGCGCAAGATCGTCAAGAACCGCGGCCACTCCCCGGGTGACGAAGCGGCCAGCAAACTGCTGCACCTGGTCTTGCGCAACATCGAAAAGGACTGGAAGATGCCACCTATCACCTGGCTGCAAGCAGTCAATCAATTCGCCATTCTGTTAGGCGAGCGATTTACCGCCGCCATCAGCTGAGTTTTTTAAAAGACCTCAGCACACAAGATTTCTGACAGATTGCTGTACATGGCTGCATTGGTCGCGACGCGCTTCAATCCGGCCATCAAAGAGCTGTCCAACCGACTCGTCCCGACTGGAGAGCCCAAGAAGGTTGCACTCGTCGCCTGCATGCGCAAGCTTCTGACCACCCTTAATGCGATAGTCAGAACACGCAAGGCGTGGCGCGCAGTTTTCCATCAATCAGATTCCAAACCCGCTTCACGTTCAACACGGTTGCTGATTTCCTTCATCGCTGTGGCTAACTGCGAGGCGGGCACCACGGTTTCTCCATCCTTCACCGCAACTAGGCTGCTTTCCTCGTGGTGCTTGCGCTACGCAAACACCTGATTTGGGTTCACCCCGTGCCGACGGGCGACGGCCGAAACCGTTGCTCCCCGGTTCAAGGTTTCCTGCACGATAACCACCCTCTCCTGGCTCAACGACGCCGCCGCCGTGGCTCGGTCAGAACTTCAATGCTTTCCACGATTTGCCTACGTCTGAAACTAATCTTAAGACTGCCTCTTATTCACGAGTGCCACGTGTCCTGAGAATCAAGGGGCTACTCCACGGCCGTCTTTAGATCCCTTTCACCGACCGGGATGGCATATCAAATACGTATGCCGGCGATGACAAATTTGAATATTACGCGGCGAGTAACGTCCCTCTATACTTAGCCCCATTGAAACGTGAGCCTCCCGAATTGACAATAAAGGGCTGCGTTTCTTTCAGCCAAAACGACGATCAGGCGCTTCAGCTTGAGAGTACATTTCGCGCTCGCGCTAGGCGTTCAATTAACTCCGGGTTTTACCAAAATGAACTTCACGATTGGTACGCTGCTCGCGCTTTCCTTTCTGATATCAGTGTTGGGCCTGTTCATGTTTGTGTGGGCACAAATGAAAGGTCTAATGCGTGCCGGTCCTGAGGCAGCCGGAGTCATCTTTGCCGACGGCGAAGTCGGGCTTGTAGAAGACCCGTCAATGTCGCCAATCAAAAGCGCGGCGCTGCAACGATATGCGGACGTTACTGCACTCACCGCTCGCGCCAAACAAGATGCGTCGAGCCAAGGGCCGGCTTTCATCTTTGTGATCTCGTCAGTCCTTTGGCTCGTGCTCGGTTCTGTTGCTGGCTTGGTCGCGTCGCAGAAGCTGACATCTCCGGATTTCCTGACACATGCCGCGTGGTTAACCTTCGGGCGCGTGCGCACAGCACACCTGAACATAGTCGTGTACGGGTGGGCGTCGATGGCTGGCATTGGTATCTCCCTGTGGATGCTGCCGCGACTCTTAAAGACAGAGCTATCCGGGGGCCGGTATGCAATCGCGGGCGCGTGGATGTGGAATTCGGGTGTCGGCGCTGGCGTGGCCGCGATCCTCGCGGGTTGGACCGACGGCCTTCAGTGGCTTGAAATTCCGTGGCAGATAGGCATTCTGCTGGTAGTGGGCGGGGCATTCACGGCGATGCCGCTTTTCATGACACTAAGACGTCGCACGGCGCACCATCTGTATGTCTCAGTTTGGTATCTCGCAGCAGCGCTGCTCTGGTTCCCAATTCTTTACCTGGTCGCGAAAGTTCCCAACGTGCACTTTGGCGTCGAGCAAGCGATCGTCAACTGGTGGTTCGCGCATAATGTGCTCGGGCTCTGGCTCACACCGATCGGCCTCGCCGCCGCTTATTATTTCATCGCTAAAGTACTTGGGCAGCCGATTTACTCATACAACCTTTCGCTCGTCGGTTTCTGGGCGCTCGCGATGTTCTACAGTCAAGCTGGCATTCATCACCTGCTAGGCGGCCCGGTGCCTCAGTGGCTCCAAAGCGTCTCGGTTGTGCAAAGCGTGATGATGATCATCCCGGTCCTAGCCGTTGGTGTGAATCATCACATGACGGTCGTAGGACGCTTCGATGCATTCAAGCATTCACCGACCCTGCGCTTTATTGTTCTCGGAGCAGCGTTATACACGCTTGTGTCGCTACAAGGCGCTCTCGAAGCGATCCCGTTTTTCAACCGACTCGTCCACTTCACGCAATACAAAGTTGCGCATGCGCACCTTGGTCTGTACGGATTCTTTTCGATGATCATGTTCGGGTCGATCTACTTCGCAATGCCGCGAGTACTTGAGCGCGAATGGCCCTTCCCGAAGCTAATCACAATCCATTTCTGGCTTGCTTCTGGAGGATTTGCTATCTACTTCGTATCGTTGACGATTGGCGGTGTCCTCCAGGGCATAGCACTGCTCGATCCTGCGCGTCCGTTCATGGACTCAGTGACCGTCCTCGCCCCCTATCTCAAAGCACGCACAGCCGGCGGAGCCCTAATGACAGCGGGCCACTTCGTCTTTGCATACCACGTGTTTGCGATGGCAGTGGGGCGACAAAGCGCGCGATCCAGCGCCCCAGTGCCCGGTAGTGAACTGTCGATGGGAGCGTGACATGAACCGCATATTAACCATCGCTATCGGATCACTGATCATGCTTGCAATGGCGACACTTGTGCTCGTCGCGCTGCCATATCGTCAGCTCAAGGACGATGAACCGCCTGAACAGCTTAAACCCTATACGATTGCGCAGTTACGTGGTCGCACCACGTACGTGAATATGGGATGCGTTTACTGTCATTCGCAACAGCCGCGTGCTGCCTCCCTCGGACCGGACAAGCTGCGCGGCTGGGGGCGTCCGTCAGCCTCTGCGGACTATGCGTACGACTATCCACATCTACTTGGGGTTTCGCGCACGGGTCCCGATCTGTTCAATATTGGGGCTCGCCAGCCCAGCGCCGCTTGGCATCTGGCGCACCTGTACCAGCCGCGCGCCGTTTCCCCTGGAAGCGTCATGCCAGCGTACCCCTTCCTTTTCAGAGTGGTCGATCAAGCGCGCCCCGGAGATGTAGTCGTACAGTTGCCGTCGAAAAGTGCGCCGTCCGGAGAAAAGCAGGTGGTCGCCACGCAAGAGGCGCTCGACCTCGTCGCCTACCTGACTGCTCTGGACCACACTTATCCGCCTCGCCCCACCCTTTCACCGTGAGTATTGAAATGAAAGAGTCGCATCCAACAGTCGACGTACGCGCAAAAGAGCATGCCGAACCGGTTGAGCGTGCTAACCCTGTACCCTGGCTACTTGGTCTTGTTGCTTCGGGGCTTCTAGTCTGGGGCGTCAGCTATTTCCTGTTGAATCCGGAGCTCGGGCCGCAACCGTCCGCGTCAGCGGGGGCAGCGACGTCGTCGCAGAATGGTGCAGTGGGGGTTGCAACAAACGGTGCACAAATTTTCGCGAGCCGTTGCGCCTCGTGCCACCAGACAACGGGGGCTGGCCTGCCGGGTGTATTTCCGCCGCTTGCAGCTTCCGAATGGGTCAACGGCGACACAAAACAGCTCGCACGCATTCTGCTGCTCGGTGTGACGGGCAAGATCACTGTCGCCGGAAATCTCTTCAACGGTTCCATGCCGGCTTTCGGCAGGACGCTTTCTGACGAGGAAATCGCCGCAGTTGCGTCGCATGTGCGCTCAAGCTTCGGCAACAAGTCGTCCCCGATCACTGCGGATCTGATCGGGTCGGAGCGAACTGCACTAGGCAATCGTACGATGCCATGGGCCGGCGAGGACGAGCTCAAGAACCAGCACTAATCATTTGCTCATCATGACTCCTGTATCTTGCGAGAGCGCAACGCTGGATGTGCGCGGCATGTGGTGTACCAGTTGCGCAAACGCGGTAGAACGCGTTCTGCAGCGCCAGCCGGGCGTTTGCGACGCCCGGGTTAGCTTTACCTCGGAGTCTGCCACCGTTGAATGGAATCCTGAACTCACTTCCCTCGAACGCATCCTCGAAGCGGCGGAAAAGCTCGGGTATTGCTGTGAGCGGGAAAATGAAGCGCCGTCCCCTCGCGCGCACTTCACCTGGTTGATGCAGGACCTGACCGTGCGCCTGGCAGTGTCGGCATTCTGCTCGATGTGGGTAATGACGGCACAGTCGACGCTGTACATTACATCAGCCGACCAGATCGGGCCAAACATTCGGTACTGGCTTGCGGTACTAGCTGGCTTCGCGACAATACCCATTATTGCGTGGTGCGCCGTGCCGTTCCTGCGCGCCGCATGGCGCACGCTACGCGCGCGCGTGCCGGGCATGGACTGCCTCGTCGTCATGGGGGCGAGCGCGTCTTGTGTACTTTCTGTTTGGCGATTGATCCACGGCCAGTCTATCGTCTACTTCGACTCGGCCGCGATGATTATCACATTTCTTCTCGCAGGTCGATGGTTAGAGGCACGCGTACGCATCCGGACGTCCGATGCGGTAACAACCCTACTTGAGTTGCCCGCAGAAACAGCCCGCGTGCTCGATGGAAGCGGCGCGCAGACCACAGTACTCGCCAAGCGGGTTCAGCGCGGCAGCCTCATTCGTGTTTTACCCGGGGAGAGGCTGCCACTCGACGGGACGGTAGTAAGTGGACAGTCGTCGCTAGACCGCTCGTTGCTAACTGGCGAAAGCGTTTATGTTGCAGTCGAGCCCGGGAGCTTCGCGGAGGCCGGCGCGCTTAATGGAGACGGCGAGTTGGTGCTACGCGTAAAGCACGTTTGGGGCGAACGGCGCGTGGATGCAATCGCTCGTAGCGTACGCGACATGCTTTCGCGAAAAACTGCGTCGCAGGCTATTGCGGAGCGCTTTACTCGGCATCTTGTGCCGGCAATCTCGCTCATTGCGCTTGCCACGTTATTCGCGTGGGGCCTGCGGGGCTCGGACTGGGAAGACGCGGTCGAGCGCGCAGTGGCAGTGCTGGTAATTACATGCCCTTGTGCATTGGGATTGGCAGTGCCACTTGCGCTCAGCGCCGGTGTCGGCCGAGCTGCACAAATGGGTATTCTATTTCGTGACGTCGAGGCAATCGAGAAGGCCGCTACTGTATCGATGTTTTTTGTCGACAAGACGGGCACCCTCACTGAGGGAAGGCCTAAGCTAACACACCTTGTTCTGGCACCCAACGTAAGTGACGCGGAGCTGTTTGAGGACGCGGCTATCGCCGAGCGCGGCAGTGAACATCCTATAGCAGCAGCGATTCGGGCACTTGTCGCTCCCGCTAGGCTGGCGGCGATTGACGCGCCCACTGGTTCGTCCCTTGCCGTGCCGGGTGCCGGTGTCCAGTGGGACGGCGAAGGGGCTTGTGTCCTAGCAGGAACCGCGACTTTCCTTCGCCACCAAGGGGTCGTCGTTCCCAATATCGACCACGACACGACCGCGGTTCATGTCGCACGCAATGGCCATTGGCGCGGCATGCTCGGCTTCGCGGACCGTCCGCGTGCCGCAGCGCCAACGGCAGTCGAAGCATTGAAAGCCCGCGGCGCCGCAATAGCAATGTTGACCGGCGACGTAATGAGCGTTGCCCTCGCCATCGCAGAAGCTGTCGGGATCGGGGACGGTGCGGTTTTCGCATCGCAGACACCGGAGCAAAAGGCTGCGCAAATCGTCGCCTCTAAGGCAGCCGGACACCGCGTGGCCTTCGTTGGCGATGGCCTCAACGATGCGCCCGCGCTCGCCGCAGCCGATATCGGAATCGCCGTCGGCAGTGCCTCCGCCTCGTCGATGGCAGCCGCTTCAATCATTCTCGCTGATGCCGGCGTCGAAAAGCTCGACCTGGCCCTTGCCCTGGCAAGGCGCACCGCAATCGGGATGCGCCAGAACCTCATTGGCGCTGTTCTTTACAACCTGCTAGCTATACCTCTCGCGCTCGCCGGCTTTGTCTCCCCAGCGATGGCGGCCGCGCTGATGGTGGCCAGTTCGCTTTCAGTCACCTTGAATGCCTCGCGCCTCGCCTTGGGCACTAACGAGCCGAAACTTGACACCCGCGTTTCCAACGAAACGTGCAGCTCACGCCCCCTTTTTGTCTAACAAATTTGGAGAAACAACATGACCCATTACTGCGGTGACGACTTTTCGCAGCGAAGACGCAGGCTGCTTGGCAGCCTAGGGGCATTTGGAGCGGCTGTATTAGTGGCACCGTTGAGCGCTCGGGCCACTCAGACCAGCATCGAACTGCCTTTTCAGAACGGCCAGCGCCCGGTCGGCTCGCCGTTTGCACAGAAGTCCGAAATGATATTGCAGAGAACGCGCCCACCACTCATGGAAACGCCGTTCGACGTTTTTGACCAAGGCGTGTTCACACCGAACGACCGCTTTTATGTCCGTTGGCATCTCGCGAGCATTCCGACATCGATTGACCCCGCCACTTACCGCCTCAACATTAGTGGCCATGTCAAGAAGACCGTGAGCCTGGCATTGAGTGAATTAATACGGAAATTCCCGCGCCATGAAATCGCCGCAGTGAATCAATGCTCAGGCAATTCGCGCGGTTTCTTCGATCCTCGCGTGCCGGGAGGACAGTGGGGTAACGGAGCGATGGGCAACGCACTCTGGACAGGGGTGCGCCTCAAGGATCTCCTCGATTACTATGGGGTGCGCTCCAATGCCGTCGCCGTACGCTTCAATGGCCTCGATTCAGGTGTAATTCCGCAAACACCGAAGTTCATGAAATCGCTCGCCATAGACCACGCGCGCGATGGCGAGGTCATGCTCGCTTATGCGATGAACGGTGAGCCGCTTCCGCTCCTGAACGGCTATCCCCTGCGCCTCGTAGTACCGGGCTGGTATGCCACCTACTGGGTAAAGATGGTGCACGAGATCGAGGTGCTCGACAAGCCTGACGAGAACTTCTGGACGGCTAAGGCGTACAAGGTTCCCGACAATCACTTCGCGAATGTGCGCCCCGGCGAGACCGATGTTCCGCAGGTCCCCATTAATCGGATGCTTCCGCGCTCCTTCTTTACAAATATACGCTCTGGTGCAACGCTGAATATGGGCCACCAAGCACTTATAAGGGGCATCGCATTCGGCGGTGTCAACGCACTCAAGCAGGTACAACTGTCGCTCGACGGGGGCCACACATGGACGGACACGCAACTTGGCCGTGACTATGGCCGCTATTCTTTCCGGCAGTGGCAAACCATCGTGAAATTCCCTCAACCCGGGCAACAGTCCATGATGGTTCGCGCAATCGATTCCACGGGACAGGCGCAGCCGAGCATACCAAACTGGAACGGCGCAGGCTTCATGCGCAACGTAATTGAATCAATCCAGGTCAACGTGGTGTGACGGGGAACCACTATGAATTCAAGACTTAAAGGGATCGTCCTGACCTGGTTCGCGCCAGTTTTGCTCGGTTCTGTTGCCGGACTAATAGGCGCACACTACTTGCCGGAATCAACTGCGGCGCTGGCGGCACGTCAAGCAGCCATCGTACCGGCTGTTCACTTCGCTGTCGTCAGCCAGACCTTGCCGGCCGGTGAAAGCACCTTCCCGCCCGGTCCCGGTGCGGAAATCGCGAACGCAAACTGCGTAATGTGCCATTCTACAGGCATGATATTACGACAGCCGCCGCTCACCATCAGCGAATGGACGATCGAAATCAACAAGATGCGCAGTGCGTTCGGTGCACCGATTACACCGGACCAGATCGACTCGCTTGCCCGCTACCTAGGCACAGTCAACGGACGCCAGCAGCGAGCGACCCCATCCGGAATCGATAACGAGGCGAGCTAAAATGCGCGAGAGCCTCAACTTAGCAGCTGAAAAGGGGCGCTCACAAGTTCAGAAATGTTGTCGTGACTGTGACAGTAAGCTCACGTTAGGCATCCGGACAGGCACGGATGCCGTGAGCGTCACTATTCAAATTTTCGCACCGAAATGCACAATTTGCTGGACTACCTACGCAGGGTTATTGAACGCAGGTTGGTTGACCTTGACTACGACAGAGCCACACTGGCTTGTTTTACTGCTGCTCAGCTATCCCGCTGCCATGCTGCTGTCGATTTTGGACGCATGGCATACTAGGCGAGTTTGGCCTGTCGCAGCCACCTCGATCGCGTGGCTGTTGTTGGTAGCTAGTTGGTTTGCGAATGAGCCTTCACTGCGATACGCCGGACTCGCAATATTACTCGCGCGGACAGCAATGATTTAAACGCGCCGGCGATGCCACGACTAGCGTCACTGATAGACCTCTTGTCTAGACAATCGCAGAATCTGATTTTTGGCTGAGGGCTTGCGTTGCAAGCGTGCGGAATGCGCGCGCACTAGGGCTTAGAACATGTGTCTTGCGCCAGATAAGATTCAAATCACGCTCGATCGTGAGATCGACAATAGGCAGTTGCACCAGCGTGCCGGCCGCCAACTCTTCCGCAACGATATGCCGCGAGATCCACGCCACAGCTTTACCAAGCATGAGCAATCGTTTGATAGCCTCTGGGCTACCGACCGCCAGTTTAGGTTTCAGTTCAAATCCGCGCTCGGCGTATGCGCGCTCGATTACGACCCGTGTGCCTGAACCCGGTTCTCGCACGACAAGTTCGCTATGACCGACAGCCTGCGCCGTTAGACGCTCAACACGGCTTAACGGATGTGTGGCGCTCGCTACCGCAATGAGTTCGTCTCTGCCTATCAAAGCGGCTTCGAAAGTCTCCGTGTCGTATGGACCCTCGATCAGACCGATCTGACGCTCGTGCGTAAGCATAGCGTCTTCAACATCCTCGGTGTTCATTATTGCGGCGTCGACGGTAATCCCCGGGTATAACTCCCGATACTCGCTGATTAGAGGCGGCAGTATATAGACTCCGATTGTAAGGCTGGCTGCCAGAGCTAGGTGACCGCGTGACAAGTCTGCAAACTCGGAAACCGCGACTTCGGCGCTTCTTGCCAAGGAGAAAATCTGTGATGCGTAGTCCGCGAGCAACCGGCCGGCCTCAGTAGGCTGCATACCGCGGGGCAGCCGATCGAAGAGAACAACGCCGAAGCGCTCTTCCAACTCCCGGATTTCGCGAGTCAGCGCTGGCTGGCTGATGTGTAAGCTTTGCGATGCTGCAGTAACGCTTCCTGTCTCGACGGCTGCAAAAAAGGCGGCCAAATGCTTAAAGTTCATTTTAGATAAGTCCCTTGTTGCGCGGCAGCGAGTACGAATAAATCGTAACATTGGCCACGTTTCACATTTTTCATCGGGTCTATTTGTTTTTCAATATCTGCATGGAATGCGCAGCGTTCACTCGGTGCACAACCGCCGTTGGTCGGCGAACTCATGACGATGCGTGCGACCATGACCCCGAGAAGTCTGATTGATGATCCAGGATTCAATCGATCCCCGCTCTGACAAGAACCTTATTCCGGCGTCTCGTGCGCCGCAATGAGGCCCCACGCGACGGATGCAAGACGCAGTTTTCGCGAAAGCGCGATTTACCGTGCCCTCAGGCATCAACTCGGCGGCGCCGCCGCTGCTGTCGATTTGCGTGTACACGTCATGCGACAGTTGCAGCAACCGCCTTGCGGTCGATTCCGCCTGACACCGCATAGCCGAAATCGCCGTCAACCCAATAGAACACGTTGACCGGCCCGTCCTTATACAGCTTGAACGCTGTCGTGTTCGCGTTCACCTTCCGGCGCGAGATGCACAGCGTCACCCGTTCGCCATTCTGGCCGCGATGCATGAACTGCGCGGTGTCGCCGTCCGGACCAGGCAGCAGGCGGCCACCGGAGAGCGCGAAGCCTGCCTTCGACAACATGGGCGGATGCACATTCGTGCCGAGGCGGCTTGCCAGCCACTTTACGAAGTCCTGCTCGTGATCCGCGTTCATGTCGGTGGGCCGGTCGACCGCCGGCATATAGACGACATGCGCAACCGCAGCCTGACGCGCAAGTACTTCGGTGCTGTCCGCACTGACAGGGCGCGTGTCGGACGAACCCGCCACCGGAGACAACGTGTCGCGTCCCATGTGCGTGCCGACGCCGATGCCAATGCCCATTACCAGCGCCGCCGCCATGCCCGCGAACTGCGGCCAGTTGGCAGCGACCCGCGAGCGGCGCGGCGCGCCCGGCTGCAAGCGCTTCGGCACGGGTTCGTTCAGCACGCGGTCGTAGCGCTCATGGAACATGCTGTTCAGCGAGAAATAATCGCTGATGCGCGTGGCCAGATCCGGATTCTGTTCGAGCGCGCGCTCGACGTCCGCACGTCGTTCCTCGGACAGCGTGCCGTCCACATAGGCGTGCAGTTCTTCTTCGCTAATTGGCGTAATTTGCTCGCTCATCGCACCACCTGTAATTTCGCACCGGGCTGGCTGCCCGCCATCAATGCCCGAAGCCGTTCGCGACCGCGCGAAAGCCGCGACATGACCGTACCGATAGGCACGTTCAGCGCGAGCGCGACGTCGGCATAGCTCATTTCCTCCAGCCCCACCAGCAGCACGACTTCGCGCTGCTCGACGGGCAAACGCTGCAACGCGTAGTCGAGATCGCGCATTTCCAGCGAACGGGATTGTTGCGCCGGCACGGCGAACTCGCTTTCATGCACGCTTTCGTCGTCGACCGCCACGTGAACCGCGCGTGACGACGCCTTGCGCGCCTGATTCGCGAATACGTTGTGCATGATCGTAAATAACCAGGCGCGCAGATCGGTGCCGGCCTGGAACATTTCGGTGCGGCCGAGCGCGCGTTCGAGCGTGTCCTGCACCAGATCGTCCGCGAGGTCGCGATTGTTGATCAGCGCCCGCGCATAGCGCCGCAAGCGCGGCACGTGTTCCATCAACTCGTCACGAACATCCATTATTCATCCCGGTCATGGGGCCTCTCGTGGACACGGAGCGGCGGCGCTTCGTCGGGCGCCGCACGAATTTGTAACGCAAACACGCGTGCCTGCATTTTTATTCCGTTGCTCGGAAAGGCCGTGAAGGAACCACAGTTGGTCTTCTTCGGCGTCGCATCTGCTGACACGTTCGCGGTCAGTCCAATAGCAGCTCTGATCGTCGGCCTGAGCAACAAGATGGTCATACGTCACGAGTTCGACGTCGAACCCAGATGATCAGTCGGGAAGCCCCAGCTAGCCGCTGTCGATAGCGTTGATCGCATCCTCACGCGGTTGCAAGACCGAACGCGTACGCGACGATCTTTTGCAAAGAGATAGCATGGCGCACTCGGTCATGAACTGTGCGTCATCGGCGCCGTCATGGCACCGGGGGGCCTTGCTGGAGACGTGCTCGACCTGATTGACGAATTTGTCATGGAGTTCATTCGCGTGAGGGAGTCTCTTAAGCCGCTAGAAGCGCTGCAGCTGGACGACGGCTTTGGCGAGGATTGATCGGTGCCGGCCAGTCTACCAATACCGATTGGCACCCAACTGACCCGCAAACGGTCACGAAACTTCCCTTTCAGGCGACGACGCGTCCGATGCCAAGTTCGACCCTGACGCTAACGGATACGGGCATCCGCCTCTAGCCACAGTGCGAGTACGTTCTCATAACTCTCCTCGGAGGGGCTTGATATGCTGTCCCGCGCGTTAGTGCCAGCGGCCGCATTGAGGCGCGCAGCGGTACCGATGTCATAATGCGGTCTTACGCCTGTGGGACGTGCCAACTCGACCGATCGTGGAAAGGCAGATCTCGGCAAGGGGATTTGTGGCGGGCGCGTCGAGACTCCGGAAGGCCCGCTCAGTGCCGGGCGCAGAGGCCATGCTAATGCGCTGCCGCCGCCCATCGAGGCTGATCGGCCGCCGCCCGGTACAGCCGAATCGTCCGTGCCCGAGAAGCGCCGCATCGCCTCCACGTAGTAGGCCCCGCGGCCGTGATAGCCCAGGCCGAACTGGGGCTTAGGCTCTGCTTGATTGTAGCGCTGGCCGTCGCCATCCTCGAGGCCGAGCTTCAGGCGAACGAGCCCCGGCGAATGATATCCTGCCGACTTCATCATCGACATGACACCGCGCTGCGGACTCTTGGCATAGTCGAGAGTGATCGCAATACCGCGCGGCTTGCTGAAATCGACAGGTCGCGTGCCGCCCTGCACCGCCAGACGCGCCTGCCGGTTGTTCAGCAGCACCGGATCGAGCAGTACGACGGCTGGCTTGCTCGACAGTTCAACGCGGCTCTCGATCGCGGCCGTGAAAATCTGCGCAGCGCCACCGCCCATTGACAAACCGCTGACCGAAAGCAAGGTCGCGTTACCGTTGGGCGCCAGCATCTTCGACATCAGTTCGCCGATCCGGCGCGATGCGTGGTCGACCTCCCCCGACATGCCAAGCGCCGTGTTCATGTTCTGACGCACGTCACGCACGTTCTGCGTGCCGTTGAAATAGACTTCGAGCATCGTTTGTTGGCCGTTCGGGCTGGGGAATGTTCGCGCCCTGACGGACATATGTGTCTTTTCCATCAATTGCCGCAGCTCGCCGACCTCCCCCTCAGTCAGCTTCCTACACGCAGCCGCGTGCTCGAGAAACGCGTTGTTATCGTGACCGATGAAGTTGTTGTCGAGATCGTTTGCCAGACTAGCGAGCCTCTGCTGGATCGCCACGGTATCGGAGCGCGTCGAGCTGGCCGCGCTCGGGTGCGAGAGATTCAATGCGACCGCGAGACTCTTGATGTGCTCAGCAGGCAGCTTGTCGAGCGTGTTGCGCGGATCGTTCGGCGCGGTAATCTTCAGACCAGAGGGCAACGAGTTGATCTCCATCGCATTCGCCCCACAGACGCTGGCACGTGCCTCGGGTGCCAGCGAACTCGCACCCGTGCCGGCTCGGCCGCCGACGTCCCGCTTTGTCGCCAGATCGCGGAGATTAGTGAGATGGCCCGAGACGTCGCGTGTCGAGTCCGGTTGGTTGGCCGAATGAGACGAGTGCGGGGGGGACGGGCGAGTCGCACCTGTCGAAGACGGTGCAGTGATGCGGAAATTCGATAGCAATGATTTCATCGGCGACGGCAGCTCGTTTCCGGTTCGGACTAGCGCCGATACAGCGGGCGAAGCCCGATTTAACCAACTTCGGCCTGAAAGAGATGTTGCATTCGCGAAAACGCGTCGCGCTATGCGAAGCGGGCGGACCCCGGGCTAGGCCCCACCCGGCGCCGCCGCAAAAAGTGCCCATCGGTGGTCGAAAAAGCACTCCGTTGCGCTGGGAGGAAGCTCGCATGCACGGCCTTCGCCGCCATCGCCGTCGCAACCGGAGTCAAACCCAGCCAAATGGAAGTGAGGAGCTGTCTAAAAGCGGCTCCCTCTGGCATCTCCGTGGTTGGGTAGCACGCTACTGATCGGCAACCTCGCGTAGGCGTGCGATCGCCTGAGCGTGACAAGCGGAATCGGCACCTTGTTGTTGTCCGACGAGAAGGAAGCGTTTGATCGATTACTTGCCGATAACGTTCGCCGGCATCGGACGAGGTGCGCTGCGTGTGCCACAACCAGAGCGGGCTCGCGCGGCGCAGCTTCTCGGTCGTTCCGGGCCGCTTGTCCCTCGCCTTAGCCACAAGGAAAAAAACCGTCTCGACGTAAAGCTGTTGCAGTGCGCTGCCTGTCGGGATGCCTCACACGCGCTCGTCCGGTGCGCCGAACTGACCAAAGAGCGCGACCGTCAACGCCATGGGTCGATCACGACAACGTCGCCCTAGCTGCATAGCAACTAAGTGAAGCCGGCCCGGCAGATCAATAAGGCGTTTGGGCGCCCGGAATTTCAAGCAGTGAGCTGTTAATATCGACTTTCGAGTAAGGATGCGACCAGTTCACAATCTGGCGTGAATTCGAGCTTTTGTTGTTCACCCGCAAGTTGAGCCGATTGTCATTTTCAGAAGTCGAGTGCATCAGTTCATGGGGCTGGCCGCCGATTGTGCAGAGGACCTTGAACGGAAAATATCAGAAGTCGTCTGCACTAATCTCGTCTATGCTGAATACTCCTGTGCACAAGAGTGAGGACGGGCCATGGCATCGGACCGCCCACCCGTTGCCAGACGAGCGGTAGCCATCCTGCCGACCGCAACATGGGAGCAAGCCCGGCCCCGGACGAAGATCATCGGCCCGGTGGCAGCGGCTGAAGTGGTCGGGCATGGGGCTGCCGATGCCGCCCCGGACGCTGGGCTTTTCCCGGCGGCAGGCGTACGTCCTAATCCGGCGCGCCCGGCAGGGCACCGGTCTCGTGACGAACGTAGCTCCCGGTCGCCCCGGTGGCGGAAAAAGCAGAAAAGCGCAGAAGCGGCGCGTGCCGACGCGCGACAGCGTGGGCCTGCCGAGCGCCGTCCTTGGCCCGCTGAAAACCATCCGCCGCCGGAAATGGCAAGACGCCTCCCGCGCGCTGCAAAGTGCCGGCGGCGTACCTCCCGCAGTCATCGCGCCGCTGGGGAAAATGCAGATTGACCACACCATCATCGATCTGATCGAGGTGCGGTGGACGAGACCGGCGACCGGTTGGCCGTCCGTACCTGACCATCGTCATCGATGTGTTCACCCGCTGCATGCTGGGCATCGTGTTCACGCTGGAAGCCCGTCCGCGGTCTCCATCGACAAGCGCCCATTGTTGGAAGGGCTCGGCGTGGAGATGAACTGGTCGATGGCCGGCGAGTCCCGGCAGCTCTATCTGGACAACGCGATCCACTCCAGAGAAACGCCACACAGCAGGCACTTCCCGACGCACACCGTCATTGCGGCGGTGCGCGGTCTGCATCTTGATGAACAAGCTAAAGCGCTGGAATCAAATCCGATCTAGATTCGCCGAAGCAAACGCCCAGTTCAAATGACGCGACACGGTCGCGGCCAGGTAATCCGGCCGGCGATTCTGATAATCGAGGTAATAGGCATGCTCCCACACATCCACCGTTAGCAGCGGCGCCTGACCGCGCGCGAACGGGGTTTCCGCATTGCTCGTCTTCACCACCGCGAGTTCGCCTCGATCGGCCACCAGCCATCCCCAGCCGCTGCCGAATTGCGACGCTGAAGTGGCCACCAATGCTTTGGTCAAAGCTTCCGTGGAGCCGAACTTGCGCTGGATCGCCGCCTGTAGCTTCTCGCTCGGCGCGCTCGACTCTGGACTGAGCGAGTTCCAGTAAAAGTTGTGATTCCACGCCTGCGCTGCGTTGTTGAACACGTCGACGAGCGCCGGCTGATCGTGCGACTCCATGATAACCTCTTCGAGCGATGCATTGGCAAGCGGCGTGCCGGCCAGGAGCTTGTGCAAATTGTCGAAATATCCGCGATGATGATTGCCGTAGTGAACCGCGATCGTACGCGCCGAGATGACCGGTTCGAGCGCGTTGTCCGCCCACGGCAACGGCGGCAGAGTTTGCGGAGACGCGCCGATATACGCCGGCACCCCACGCGAGCTTGCAGCCATTGTAGCGACCTGTGTGCCTGCGCCGAATGACATCTTGGAAAGCAGCACGCCGACTGACGCCAGCGACCCGGTTGCCATCAGACGACGGCGCGACAAAGACGATTTGAGCATGTTTGGAATTCCAAGTAATGTGGCGCGGCGCTCATGATGTTCGCCGCACTCACACAACATTTCACGCTATTCGCCAATTCCATCGCGGCGGGGAATTATTTGCCCGCTTCTAACGGGACGGTTGGGATTATCTGGAGCCCTGCGGCACGTCGCTCTGCTGCTTCGCGTCGTTCTGCTGCGCGGTTTCGCTTCGCATCGGCCTGTTGCTTCGCAACGAGCTTCTGCTCGAAGAGCGGCTTGACGAATTCGAACGCCTTTGTGTAATCCGCCGCGTCCGGTTCGTCGTCTGTCGGCGAGCGCGGGCTGTTGTCGGTTTTGCTACTCGTTACCGGACGTATGTCGAGCTTCAGACCGGATCCCTAGCGCTTGACGGTGTCCGCGACTTTGCCGATGACAGCGGGCGTCACAGCACCCCTCGGCTCGACTCCATGTGTCGCGAACTTCGTGCGCTAGCCACTATCGGGCGTGAGAAACAGCGGGCCTGCCGGGACCTTATGCTCTTCGTGCTGATGTTCCGTCAGCTCTTCGCGGTCGTTGAACCACAAGACGCAACCGAGGCACGGCGGCTTGGAACCCGCAGCGCGACCTTCCCTCAACATCTCGGGGTACTCATTTTCGATCGTCAGCCTCACACTGATCTCGGCGTGGTGCCCGTAGGGGTTGTCCGTCACGGTCAGGACGACATCGGGATTTTCGCCGAGCCAGTTGAACAGTTTCTGTGCGCGGCGCAGCTTGTCATCTGCATTGAGCAACGGCTAAGCACCGCTTTACGGCGCAATACGACGTTTTTCGGCAATGGATTCGCCGAGATGGTCCTTGAGCCTAGCTGCATCGCCGTAACGCTTATAGAGCTTCTCGTTCGCTTCGCCGTTGTTCATCGACAGCACAATTGCTCGCACGGAACGCAACGGCCTGCAACTCGGTTCCGTGCAACTTCGAATTCCCGTCCAGGATGAAACCTGCGAGTCGCGTCGAAGTCCGTTGACTATCGGAGTCATTCCGAGAGTATTTCCACTGCTACGCAACGTCTTATGGCGCGACCTTCGCGGCGCCGCCCCCATCTGGAAGCTCCACGTACGGACTGCGCCGGACTTCACAGCGTCGGCTATCTGCTCGTGGAGCAACTGCACGTTGTCCTCGGGCTCGATGCGCGGCCCGGACTTCGCGGCGCTGCGGCGTTCTTCGACGCCCGTACTTTGAGCGGCTCAGGTGGCCCATTGCGTCCATCCGGCAAATTTGCCAGCGCCGCCGGCAGTTCGCGCGCACTGCACGGCTTCGTTGCTGCCGACTGCGCAAGCGGTCGCACTACCGTTCGCTCGTCCGTCGAACGCCCTGTGATCCAAGGGAATTCCTTCAAGCATCGTCCTTATCCACCCAATAGCCTCGCGGTACATCGCAGTTTCAGGCCGCGCCGGGAAGGTTTAAATCGTCCTTGTGATCGTCGTACTCGGCTCCTCCGGCTTCCTTCGCGCCGTCCTTGGCAATCTGCTTACCCGCTTCCTTAGTAGCCGTTTTGGTAATCACCCCTTTGTTGGCTTGATAGGCCGCGTTCAGTGCCGCCGACTCCGCGCCCTTAAGCGCCGTACCCGCACCCGGCTCGGTCAGCGCGCCAAGGGCCGCGCCGCCCACATCGAATCCGGCCTTGATGCCTGCCTGCTTCATGTCGCCGCCTTCGAGCGCGGTGTCGGCAAGTTCATAGCCGCTCGAAAGCGCTTGCGCGCCGACCGAGCCTGCTGCCGCTAGCTGACTGATAAGCGGAATCTTGAGATCGGCGACCACGCCGAGCACCTTCGACACAACACTCTCGATCTTCGATGCAACTGTCAGGAGCCCGTGCAGGAAGTCCTGAAACTGGCCGCCCTTCTTTGCCTTCGTGTCCGGCTGGTCGGCCTCGCCATCCTCCATTGCGGCAACGGCACTCGCGTCGTCCGTGCTCGACGGCCCTTGGGTCGCGTAGGTCGGCGCGGGCGTTTTGTTCATCGTCGAGGTGAATTTGTCAAAGTCCTTTTTCGAAATCTTGCCGTCGTCGGCGGCGTGTACAAACGAGCCGCTGTTACCGTGCAGCGCGTTGTCCATCATGCCGAACAACATCGGATCGGTGAGCAGTTGCTTCGCGGCTTTCGCGATGTCGGGGTCGGGATCGTTTGACAAGCTCTTGAGCTTGCCGCGCGTCAGGTTCCCGTCCTTGAAAAACGCGTCGGAATTCGCCTGCATCGTTTTCACAGTGGCCGTCTCATCTGCGTTCAATTCGACGCTCGATGAAATTGAGTCTTCCAGCTTGCCGCGTTTGACCTTACCGTCGGCGTTACCTGCGAGCTTCTGCCAGTCGTCCGGATGATCGAGGTAATACTGTGCGGCCGCAATCACTTGAGGCGGCCGCTTGCCCTCGCTGCCTGTTCCGTCGACAATCTGCTGCAACGAGTTCTTCGTCACCGGGTCGGGCAGGTTGTCGGAATAGCGATATAGCTCCCGCTCCGCGTCGTTAGCAGTCATGGGGCGGCCCTGCTGGGCGCCGCTGGTGTCGTCCGAAGCAATGTAGTTCTTCTCGAATGAACTGGCCTGCTTCTGGTTCATCGCGATCAACGTGGGGGAGTTCGAAAGCGCTTTCACGTCGCCGCCACTGAACTTACCGTCCGTCTTGCCGTTCTTGCCCGAGTCCAGCATCTGCTGCAAGCCGGGATCGTCCTTCACCGTTTGCAATGCCGCCTTCAGATCAGGCGGCGTTTTCGGATCACTGATCTTCTTGTCCAGGTCCGAAAACTTAAGCGTGCCGAGTTCCCCCTCGTGACGCTGCAACACGTTGACCGCGTTTGCACGATCCGGCGACGCGGCCAGTTGCTGGTCTTTGAGCGTGCGCTTTATGTCGCCCGCTATGAACTTGCCGTCCGACTTGCCGTTCAATGCACCGTCGAGTTGCTTCTGCAAGTCGGGATCGTTCTTTAGCGACTGCAGCGCCTGCTTCAGGTCGGGCGGCGTTTTCGGATCGTCGATCTTCTTGTCAAGATCGGAAAAGCTCATCGTGCCCAGTTCCTTCGCGTGCGCGTCAAGCACGCTCAACGTGTTTGAGCGCTGTTGGAATAGTTGCTCGGCCTCCTGTTCTTCCGGCGTTGGTGCGGGCGATGCTGAGGACAGGTTTGCGTCAGTGTCGAGCGCCGCTGTATTGGCCGGCGCAGGCTGCGGGGCGACGAGTGCAGTTGCACCGCCGTCTTCACCGGCATCATCTGCGGACTGACCGTCCGCCGGTTGCGTAGTATTGCGTAACATCGGTGCGCTCGCGTTCGCGTGAGTACCAACCGGTTGCGCGAGGCCGCGCAGCGCGAGTCCACGCTGCAAGATTTGGCCGTCAGGGGTGCCTGACGCTTTGCCTTCAGCCGACGACGCGTGCTTCAAACCCGTCAGCATGGCGCTGAACAATGCCTGCATTTCCGCCGAACCGGCGTCCTGCGTGTCGGCCGACGCGCCGTTTCCAAGCGCCGCCGGTTCGCGCGTGCCGACATCGCTGGCGGTTTTGGCCTGCAGCGATATGGTTTGCGTCAATGTGCGCATATTCATTGTCAGCTTTCCTTAATGATTTCGGGTTATTGGCCGGCGTTGCCCGCACTGCGAACAAGCAATTCAATTCGTCGCGCGAAATTCGCGGACATTGGCGGCAGATGCTGGCGTGAAAAAGCCGCCTGCAACGCTTCATACTGTTTTCGCAGTGCCGCCGCACGCGCCTGAAGCGAGGGGCGCAGCTGCAGCGTGATCTCGAAGGCGTACGAAGCGTCGGCGGACAATTGGCCGTCCAGATAAGACATCAGCAGCAACTCACTTTTATACATAGCCCTGTTCTAGGTCGAACCGAAGAAGCGGGTTTGGCAAGCGCGAGCCGTGGAGCCGGGCTGCCGTCCCGACTGGGTTGTCGCGCCTCGAGACCGTTACGCTAGGATCGCCGACAAATTCGCAAGGCGCGACGCCATCTGCGGATCGCTTGGATGCTCAAACGCGTTGGAGAACGCCTGCGTCGCAGCTTGCGGCGTCTTCGCGTTCTTCACCGCGTCGATCGCACCGCGTTGTGTCGTTTCCAGTTCCTGCTTGAGAAAGCCGTAATTGGCGGCCTGGCTTGACGGATCGAGCGGCGGCCTGTGGCTTGCCGCGAAGTCGAGCAGACCTTGCTTTCGCGAGCCACCCCACTGCGCGATTCCGTAGCCGTTCGCGTTGTCGTCAGCCATGTTGCCGCTCGGCTTGCCGATCGCGCCGCCTTGGTTGATGCCTGAATTCATGCCCCCGCTTTCGTGCCACAGATTTGCGACGACACCAGCCGCCTGGTCCTTCGTTAGGCCAAAGTCTTTTTGTAAATTCGCCATGTACGCGTCAGCAACTTGTTTGCTTTGTGCGGGCGTGTTTGCAGTGGTTTGCGGCGCAGTGCTGAGCGCAGTGCTGCCGCTATTTGACGATGAGCACGCTGCAACTGCTGCGCCGGGTGCGGAATCAGCGGCAGGCAAAGCAGAAGCCGCACCGCCTGAAGCAGCAGGCGTTGAAGCCCCGCTCTGGCCCGCGCCCCCCCCCCGCGCAGCGCCAAAGCCCGCCCATACATGATGCCCGCCGTGATGCACGCCAGAGCCCGGCATGCCCGAACCCTCATCCCGGGCGTTGTCGCCTTGCTTGAGCAAGGCGAGCAGATCCTGCATAAACTTCGCGATGTCGTTGACCTGGTCACCCTGGCCTGCGCCGTTGCTGCTCGCACCGCTCGCGGGATGACCGCCATCGAGCAGGTTCGCAATATCGCGCAGCAGGTTGCCGACGTCCGAGCCGTGCGAACGGTCGTTGTCGGCATTAGGCAATCTGTTGGTCGAAGTCCCGACGAAGTAATTGCCGCTCGCTGTAGATATGGGATTCATGGCGTTCTCTTTTCTTAATGATTGACAGGCGCGTGACGCTCGATGGCGCCGCGTTCTTATCAAGATAGATTTCCCTCGTGCGTTGTTGCGGAACGCGTGCGAAGACGCATGCAGTGTGCCGAACCTCCGCGCCTCTCACTTTGGAAATCGCCTTTTCCAAGACGGTCGGAGTCGCGCGCTTCGCACGGCTGTGGTGCCGCTTCGCGTTAAGTTATACGCAAACGCCCGCAATGGGTATGGTGAAGTTCTCTATGTGAATCGCTCACCCCGAGCAACGCTGTTATGTTCATTCGTCAATCTTGTGCAGTGTATTGCGCTTCGTTGATCACCGGCGTCGCCGTGTTGACCACGTTCTCCCTCTCGACACGGGCAGCCGCCGGGGTCGTGCGTGTTGATGCACATTGGGACGCCGTAGCGGAGCGGCATCGTGAGGAACGGTTGCGAGAAGAGCGGCGGTGGGAAGAACGTCAGCAAGACGCGCGCCGTCAGCAGGCAATTCACGACGACGATCGTCGACGCAGCGATCGCGCGCAACGCGCGCACACCGCGAATGAACGCGGACAACTGGATTAACTACGACCATGCCCCTTCTGAAACCGCGCATCGCCGGCGTTATTTGCTCGCTAGTAATGTTTGGAGCGGCGCCCGCGTATGCTGATTGTTTTGACGAAGCCGCAGCATATCAGCACGTCAATCCGACTATCTTGCGTGCAATCGCATGGCAGGAGTCACACTATCGTGCGAACGCGGTTCACAAGAACTCGAACGGCTCGGTCGACTACGGTCTCATGCAGATTAATTCGATTCACCTCAGTGCGTTATCGCGCTACGGAATCGGACAGGACGCGTTGATGACACCGTGCAAGAACGTCTACATCGCCGCATGGCAGTTGCGGCAGCAGATCGTGAAATACGGCAATACGTGGGCCGCCGTTGGCGCTTATCACTCGGCGACGCCCGCGTTGCGCGACGACTACGCGCGTCGTATCGCCGCTATTGTCGAGCGCTGGGGCATGAGATCGACATCGGGAATGCCAGCACCTTAATGTGCTGCTATGCGTCCAGCCATGCTGCGGTCGCACGTGATGCGCTTCGTGGCAAAACACGATGTTTCGTCTTATCCGCTCGTTGCCCAGGCCTACGTCGCACAATGCAAACGACAGCACTATGCAAATCGTTTGTTTCTTCTTCTTTTCAAAACCAAGCATGCCGACCATTCAATGCAGCGCCACCGTACTCGAGGCTTTCTTATGCGTATTGTCGGGCGGCATTCGCATCGGAGCGCAGGCCGATCTCGACGACATGTTGCTCGCGTTGCGAACATGGCAGCCCGATTCGCCGCTCGCCGACGTATTCGAAGCGCGCCTGCATATCAGCCGTGCCGATTGGCGCGAGGCCGCGCAACTTCTGCGTCAGGTTAGTAACCTGCACGAGGGTTTGCCGATCATATTAGCCCTGCACGGCCTGTGTCTCTTCATGCTGCGTGACGACGGATGGCGGCGCCTCGGCGCGCAGGTTCTGGACAGCGGCAATCAGACAGCAATAGCTATCGTCGGGCGGTTTCTCGGTGTGACGATCGATCCGGGCACACACCCGTCGCTTCTCGCCGAGCGAGTGACCGAAGCCGTGCACGCGTAAAAGCACTGAAAAGAATGCCGGTGTGACGCATATCGTCCGCACTCGGCATTCCGTATTCCGCTCCTGCACCTGCTGTGACGACTCCGTCAGAATTCGATCACGCGCGGCGAAAGCAACACCAACCGTTCCATATGGCTATTCTGTGTCTGCCGATAGCGAAACAGTCCGCCCAGAAACGGTATCTTCGACAAAATCGGAACGCCCGATTCACCGTTCGTCTGGTTATCGATCCGATATCCGGCAATCAGCAGACTTTGTCCTTCCGTCACGACCGCTTCAGTATTGATTTCGCTCGTGGCGATCTGAGGAATCTGGTCGACGGTTTGTCCGGGCACGATCTGACCGTCTTCGACATGCACCTGCAACTTGATTTGCGTCTTGCCTTCGTCGTCGGTGACCATTGGCAGCACCCGCAGCGTATTGCCGACCGAGACGCTGAACAGATCGCTCGACGTGAACCCCGCTACCTTCACGAAGAAGCGCGTTTTATTGTCCATGACCGCCTCGACGTTATCCAGCGTTGCGACCTTCGGGCTTGCGTCGATACGTGCAAGATCGTCCTGCTCGAGCGCATTGACACGCGCGAGCAGATAGCGCCCCGCATCGCCGACCACCGCCGTCAAAGACAAGCCCGCCGGCGTGACATTGGCTATCGTGTTGCCGTTTGCGTCGGTTCCCGTGAACGTTGGATTTAACTGGCCGTTGAAACTGTTCGCACTCGTCATACCGTTTCCGGTCTGAAAATCAACGTGGCTGTTGTGAGCGCGCCAATCAACGCCAATCTGCTTGAGCGCGTTGTCGTTGATCTGAATAATGTTCGCTTCGATCTCGATCATGCGGCGCTTCACGTCGAGCCGGTCGATGAGCGGCTTGTACTGATCGACGCGTTGCGGCAGATCCCGAACCAGCACCGAGTTCGTGCGCGGGTCCGCAATGATGACCGGCAACGAGCCGGCGCCGTCGGGCAGCGCGGCCGTCGACAGCGCGCCTCGTCCGCTCGCGTCATTGCCGATGCGCCCGCTTTGCGAAGGCAGGCCGACCGTTCCCCCCGCGCTCTGCAACGGAGCGCCGAACAGACCCGGCAACGGTGGATTAACGCCCGAGTTGTCAGGATACGGCGAGCCGCCGGAGGTCCCGCCCCGCACGTCCGCCATCGCATCGACAGGTTGCACCGAAGGCGTCACATCCGGCGTCGCGCCGCGCGAGCTGCCTTTTTTGTCGCTATCGTTTTGCGGGTGATACAGGCTCGACAGCACGCTCGCCACGCCAGGCACGATCATTGTCTTGCCGTCGATCACGACTTTATGATCGTCGGCCCAACCGTTTTTCAGCGGATACACGCGGACTTCGCTGCCGGTGCGCCGATTCGCGTTCTGATCGATGCGCGCCGCCACGTCGCTCACCAGGGACAAAAGCCGGCTGGGCCCGGTCACCAAAGCGACGCCTTGGACGGGGTCGTACACTATCGGAAAGCGGTCGGTTTCGAGGCCGATCTGCTTGAGCGTCTGGCGCAGATTTTCCGTTCCTGCGAAGTCGAGGTTGATGACTCGGGTGGAGACGTCGTTGGCCGCGCTAATCGACAGCACACTGCCGTCATAGAACCAAACAAAACCGAAGGTCGCGGCCATAGTGTCGATGAACTTGCGCGGAGGCAGGTTGAAGCGGCCAGACACCGTGCCCTGGATATTTGGCGCAATGGAAATAATGATGCCTTGGCTTGCCGCGAAATCGCTCAGTACATCCTTCACATCCTTGCTTTCCACCGAGATCTGCACAAGCCCTGGCCGCCATTTGATTGGCGCAGCGTGAGCCGTAGTGAGACAGAGAAGCAAAGCCGCGCCGATTGCACAGCGACCTAGTTTTGATTTCATCATGTTGTGGAAAGTCGGTGATTGAGATGACGTGCAGGCGTAATGCACAACTTCAGCGATTTATCGTATCGGAGGGTGCTTCGTTGAATTGACGCCGATATCCGTTGACGAGGGTCGAGCGGTTACTGACACCCCACTTGCTGGCGGCTTCCAGAATGCCTCGCTCGCTCCCGCTCGCGGCTTGCAGCTCCGCGCGAATGCGCTGCATTCGTAGCTGCCGGATAATTTCGCTCGGCGTTGAGCCGAGGCTATTCTTGAAAGTGCTTTGCAATGCCCGGTCAGTGACACCGATCTCCAGCGCGATCTCACGTATCGACAGATCCTTGCGTTCGAGATTCGCAACGAGAAAGCGATACGCGCGGCGGTATTTCGCCGGCAGGCGAGCGGCAATGTCGTCGAGTTGCTCCGGCGGACGTGCGGTGCGCCGCGTGTACTGCGCAAGTGCGCCTGCCTCGTCGCGCACGCAACGCAGTGCGTTGACCGCATAACGTGCGTAGAGCGTGAGCGACTCGCCGTTGCGGCCTTGCAGATGCCGCAGCTTTGCGAGTCCGTACAGATACTCCAGTTGACGATGCCCTTGCCAGCCGCGGCTCTCCGCACCGAGCAGATTGATAATCGACTCCGCGACTTGCGGCACGCCGCCTGCCAGACTCGCGAGCATCACCTCGAGACGCGCTGCGCGCTGATACGCCGTCAACTCTTGCGCCACGGCCCAATTCAAGTGCTCGTTGAGCGCACGCTCCGCGTCGCGCCCGCCGTCGGCCAACACTTGCAATTGCTCCAGAAACTCGATGCGTCCGCGCAGCAACGGCGCTTTAGCGGCTGCTGCCGCCCGCCGCCTCAGCGCGGCTGGCACCGAAACCGCAAATCCCTGCGAGTCACCCGCGAATCCCGGTTGCCAGTAGCCGTGATCGGCCAGTTCGGCGTGTGAGCGCAGTTCGCTTTGTGTCGTCAGATCGAAACGCACGGTGTCGATTAGATCACGCCAGCCTGCTGCGTTGTGGAACTGTGTGGCGTCGCTCGTGAGGAGAAGGTCCTCGAGCTCGTCGAGCGCGAGACCCGCTTCGCGCAAACGGCCGAGATCAAACAACACGCAGAAAGTGCCGAACAAACCTTCGAGACGCAGCGCAGGGTCAACGCCAGCATCCTCAACCACCCGTGTGAAGCACGCCATCGCCGTACCGAGCCGATGACGGAACAACGCCTGCCAGCCCGCATTACGACAGGACGCCGCTCGCATCTGGGACCGCGATGCGCGCATTTTTTTCTGCGCTTGGCGGAACGATTCCTCGGCGTCGACGTCCATGCCTAAGGTCATGTAAAGGTCGCCCTGCAATTGCAGCCATTTGGGCAAGATGTCGTGGTCGCACGAATCGACGTGACGCGAAATGTGCGTCGACGCCGCAAGAATGCGGCCCGCTGCGATCATGTCGTACAGACTTGCCTGCGCCGCTGACGACGCGAGAACGGATACGAGAGGAAAGTAAAAGGTGGAAAACATTGCTTGCTCCGTAACAGTCGTCGAACGAACGTCGCGGCACGCCGATACTTAGGCATCCTGATTTCCTGCATACCGCACGTAGGCGGCATCGTCAGCGCTTTGCGACAACGGAGATCAATTTAACAAAGCTGGATTCGCCAATTCTCAATACTCAGAGAGAAGCGGTGATTATTGAAGATAGTTGAGAATCGGCGTGACGCCGCAGGCGCGCGTTCACCGCAGCGGCCGCGAAGGAATGATGGCGGACACATTTGCAGATGCTTTTGTCTCGCCCCGAGCAAGCGCTTCGAGGCTGGCTTTCAACAAACGGAGGTCAAGCTGATCTCGCACTTGTGTAACGAAGATGCCGGCGAACACAGCCATCATCAGCACGGCCACTGCGCCTTTGATCGGCTGGCTGAGCGCGCTGAGTTCGAGTTTCTGGGCCGACTTCGACGCCAGGTTGACGCCCATGTCGATCAGCAGCAGCACAAGCAGCATCGGCGCCGCGAGTTTGGCAACTGTTTGCATCAGAGTGTCGGTCTGGTGCATCATGAATGCATCGAGCACACTGACCGACGCCGGAATGCGCGCAGAAACCGGCCACCACTTATACGACGCATACAAAGCTTCCAGCAAGAACTGCATGCCGCCAAGCGACCAGAACGCGACCGTCGCGACCTGACCGAGCAACGTGGCCGAAGGCGTGGATTGCTGCGACAGCATCGGGTTCTGCAACTGCGCGCTGTTAAAGCCAGTAAGATTGTCGAGATAGCTGCCCGCGCCTTCCGCGACCCAGAATACCGTCGACGCAGCAAAGCCTATCACAATACCGATCAAGGTTTCGCGCAGACCGATTGTCAGCAGAGTCAAGCCTGTGAGCGACGCGCCGAAGGAGTCCGGCTGACCCGCTGCGATGAACATGCTGAAACTAAGCGCGATGCCGTTGCGCAAGACGCCTTGCAGCACACCGTCGGAGGTAGGCGGAAACATCGTCATCAGCGCGTACAGTCGCAGCGAGCACAAGCCCCACACCGCCAGATACTGCGAAAATTGCAAACCGTGTTCGAGCAGATACTCGTTCATTTGCGGCCCAGTCGCGCAAGCGCCATTTCTTCGGTTTCTTCGTCCTCGGCGTCGGCGGCAAGGCCATCCAGCACCGCTTCAAGCTTTTTCACGCGCTGCTCGCACATCTCGATGCGACCGCGATTTTGCGCGATGTCACGACGTGCGGCGGCAATTTCTTCATCCTTCGCGGCGATCGCGGCGCGCGCTTCGTTCAACTCTGACTGAGCATGCGTGAGCCGCTCCTCGACCATCTCGGTATAGCGACGGATCGACGTAAAGTTTTCGATCGAAAACGGCTCGGTGCCGGTCGTCATCGCCGCAATGCGTTGTCGGTACATGCGCACCACGGCATCGAGCTCCGCGTGCCGTTGTGCAGCAGCATCGGCTTCCGCGGAATGCACCGCGCGCTCGTTCTGGCGCTGAGCGAGCGCGGCGCGCAGGGCTTCTTCCAGCCGTTCGCGCCGCGCGCTTGACCGCTTCAACGCGATGATCTGCCGCTGCGCGCTCATAGCGTCTGTCCTTGCGCGAGTTCGTGCAGCGCCGCCTCAGTCGACACGGGATCGGCGTATGAGTCCGTCGCTTGCGAGAGAAACGCTCTTAAAGCTTCAATCTTTTCGATCGCTTCGTCCGCGAGCGCATTCGTGCCAGCTTGGTACTCGCCGATCTGCAACAGCAGTTCTACCTCGCGGTGTTTCGCCAGCAGCTTCCGCAGGCGGGACGACGAGGCCATAAATTCACGCGACACAACCTGTGGCATCACACGCGACAAACTGCCGAGCACGTCGATGGCCGGATAGCGGTTCTGCGCGGCGATCTCGCGCGACAAAATCAGATGGCCATCAAGCACACCACGCACTTCTTCGGCAATCGGGTCGCTACCAGAATCGTCCTCGGCGAGGACGGTGTACAGCGCTGTAATCGAGCCTGTCTCCCCCATGCCCGCGCGCTCCAGCAAGCGCGGCAGCTCAGCGAAGATCGACGGCGGAAAGCCGCGTCGCGCGGGAGGCTCCCCGGCCGCAAGCCCAATTTCACGGCCGGCTCGGGCGAAACGCGTGAGCGAGTCCATCATCAGCAGCACGCGCTTGCCTTCGTCGCGGAAATGTTCGGCGATCGCGGTCGCCACATAAGCCGCCTTCGATCTTTCGATCGACGATCGGTCCGACGTCGCGCACACCACGACCGACCGGGCCATGCCTTCGGGGCCAAGAATCGACTCGACGAACTCACGCACCTCGCGCCCACGTTCGCCGATCAGCGCGATTACGTTGATGTCGCATTGCGCGCCGCGCGCGAGCATGCCGAGCAAAGTGCTTTTGCCAACGCCCGCCGGCGCAAAAATACCCATGCGCTGACCTTCGGCCAGCGTCGTCATGGCGTCGATCACGCGCACGCCGGTTGCCATCGACGCCTCAATCATGCGGCGATTCATCGGGCTCGGCGGGTCTGCAAAGATCGGCCGGTAGCGGTTGATGTCGATCGGCCCGAGTCCGTCGATTGGCTCGCCGAGCGCGTCGATTACGCGGCCGAGCAGTTTGTCGCCTACCTTGATCGACAGCGGCCTGCCGAGGCCAACCACCTGCGTCGAGCGCGACACATCGGACAAGCGCGAAAACGGCGAGACGAGGGCGTAATCGCGCGTGAAGCCAATCACTTCGCCGTGTTGCATTAGGCGACCGTCAGGCGCGCGCAATTCGCATAGTTCACCGAGTTTCAGATCGATGCCCGCGACCTTGATGAGCGTGCCGATCACTTCCACGACCTTGCCGACCTGGCGGATCGACACGCTCGCAAGGATTTCCCGTTCGATCGCGTCGCTCAGCTGCCGCAAACCGGCGCGGCCCAGCAGGCCGTCATGCGTGGCCGCGGCTTTGTGCCGCGCATGTCTTTCGATTTCGCTCACGCTCTAGCTCTCTTCAACCATTGAGGTTTGTGCGGGCGCCGCAACGGATTCATCGACCGACGCACGCAACGCGCGTTCGACCGCCGCCCGGACCGTGTCCAGCTGCGTCGACAAACCGGCATCGACAATGCCGACGTCGGACTCGCATGTGCAGCTACCGGGCGCGAGCCGCTTGTCACCGAGTACGCTCAACGCAACAGGACGGCCCAGCTCGCGCCAACGGCGCTCCAGATCGCCGAATGCCGCGCGCGCGGCCTCCAGATCGCCCGGATGAACGCTCACGCGGAGATAGGTTGACCCTTCGACTATGCGGTCCACTGCACCCAGCGCCTGCGCGAACAACGCCTGCGCACCCTGCCCGCCGACAATCTGCTCGACCGCCAGCATCACGATTTCGGCCATCCGCTTGCTGAGTTGACGCTGCAGACGGTGAGCGTCGTTGCTGACATGCGCGACCTGCTCAAGCCAGTCGGCGAGTCCTTGCGCCATGCCGTCGCGATAGCCCGCGTCGGCCGCCTCGGCGCGTTCCCTCGCCGCTTCGGTCACGAGTACGTCGGCTTCGGCGCGAGCAGCCTGCAATAGCTGCTCGCGCTCAACCTCCGCCGCTGCGAGAATTCCTTGGCGCTCGGCTTCTGCGCGCCCATACACATTGTCCACGCTTGCCAGCATGCCGAACGTTTCGCGCGCGACGATATCCTCGTCCACACCATAACGCGTCTTACCAAGCGCATCGGCCACGTGCGCAATACGTGGATGACTCAGCCAGATAACCATGGATACTCCGGAAAAAGCTCCGCAAGCCGCGCGTGCAGGACGCCAGTTCCGCTTTCGTCAAGCGCGGCAGGCACGGCATCTAACCAGGCAGCGTGGCGGGCGTCGTACGGCAATGCGAGGCGCAGCAGCGCGCAGGGCACGTTGCCGGCTTGCGGCTCGCGCGCGAGCAATGCGTAGCCCTCCAGAGCAAGTTGCGCATGTTCGAGCGACTCCAGCGACGGCACTGCAGCCGCACCCAAAACGCGCGTCAGATCGGGCGCTGCAAACGGGTCAGCAATGCGATCGAGCGGCAGTCCCGCCCATTGCGCGAGCCGCACACGCGTGTTTCGGTCAATCAAACGGCGCACTTGCGCGCGCCGCAGCAGCAGCGCGCGGATGCACAGCGCGGCGCGACCTTGCTCGATTGGCAGCGCATCCAGACGCGCCGCCGGCACGCCGATCAGCCGTTCGAGCGAGGGCGGCGCAAACTGCAACGCGCGCATCAGCGCAAGGGAAACGTCTTCGCACGGACCGTGTTGCAGACGTTCACGCAACGCAAGCGCGGCGGCTTCGCCAAGACCCAGTGCTCGCATCAGCCAGGAACTGTGGACCCAGCGAATCGCCGTGCGCACGTTGTGCTCATAGCTCGCAAGCATGCCCGCCAGGTGATTCGCATTCGGCCCCAGGCGGACGTGGCCGCAATGGCCGCCGTGCGGCAAGCCGGCGCCGCGCGCGACACAGGAAGCCGGCATGTTCATGCGGAGCGTCGGTCCTTGCGGGCGAGTCGCTGCGACAACGCACTGGGCAAATTCGACAGCGGCCCGAAGCGCCGCTGCAACGCCTCGCGAAACGCAAAGGCGATCCCGAGGCCTACCAGCACGACTACGAGCAGCCCCGCGGTGACCCACGGCCAGAAGGAACCACGCGCCACGCTGCGGCGGCTCATATCGACCTGATCGGCCGCCACGCCGGTCACGCTGACTTGTTCGTACGACAGGCCTTCCACACTATGCACGACCAGATTCTTGATCTGCGGCACGAGTGAGTTGAGTGCGAGACCCGGCCTGTACTTAATGAACACCGACGCCGACGACGGTTTCACTTGCTGCGCGAGCGGATCGTTGTTCGGAATCACGATTTGCACGCGAGCCACCAGTACGCCGTCGATCCGGGACAAGGTGCCCGACAGTTCCTGCGACAAGCCGTAAATGAACCGCACGCGCTCTTCGGTCGGCGTGGAAACCAGACCGTCTTTCTTGAACAGGTTGCCCAGATCGTCGAACTTGCTGTGCGGCAGGCCGTTGTCGCGCAGGACTTCCATTGCGTGAACCATGTCATCGTCGCTCACTTGCAGTGAGTAGGTCTTGCCGCCGTCAGCCGTGGTCTTCTCTGCACTCACACCGCGCTCCAGGAGCGCGACTGTCATTTCGTTCACGTCCTGCTCGCTCAGATTGCCGTACAGCTCCTTCTTGCAGCCCGCGAGCAACGCACATGCAACGCACAATATGGCCATCGCCGCGCAGCGACAGCGCTGCCATGGTCCGAATGCTTCAGCCGTGAACATGGTCATTGGTTTTTCATCAGGGTTTCCGCCGACGACTTAGACGATGTCACCACCGCCATCTTCGCCTGAAAGTCGAATTGCACCATCGACAGATTCAGCGCGACTTCGGATGCCTTTGCGATTGCCTCCGTGGGCGCCATCGAACTGGATTGCTGGCCGAACTGCGCGACTTCCTTGAGCGCGGCTTCCATCTGGCCATCCTCGTGCGAGATTGCTTCGACGAGCTTGTCGTTGGCGGCATGCGCGCCGCCTTGGTCCGGCGCGACGCGCTCCTGCTGCATCAACGCTTGGAATTTCGCGGCCGAGTCGCCGCCACTGTCGGCTTTAAACGCTTCCGAAATTGCTTTGGCAACCGAGTCGTTGGTGATGGACAGGCTCATATGAATACTCCTGGCGTGAACTGTGAAAACGACGCGCGCCGCAAATCAGGCGCGCAGAAAGCCCATCTGCTGGAATTGCGCGCTGTTCTCGCGCACAGGCTGCGCGGCGCGTTCGGCGGCTTTGGCCTCCTGCTCCTCGGCCAAATCGCGATACGACTGCGGCAACACAAACTCGCCGCCGCGATAGCTCGCGCGCGCGGCCAGCAGGTCTTCGCGAACTTCCAGCGCCCTGATCAGTGAACGCGTTTCAGGCGTCGCGTCGCCGGCAAGCGCTTCATCGGCCCATTGACGCCAGTTTGGATCGCCCTTCGAGGAAAGGCAGTAAGCAAACATCGCCTTCGCGTACGAAAATGAAGGCGCGGCGTCAATCACCTCGCGCAGCACCTGCACCGCGTCGTCCCAACGGCCATGCACGATGTACAGCACCCCCTGCAACGACTCGATCTCGCTCACTTTCGGACGCAGCGCGCGCAACGCATCGAGCACAAGTTCGATGTCGGCCGTATCGCCGCGCACTTTCGGGAAATGGTTGAAGAGCCCGACCGACACAGTTTCGATGAGCGCGGAGACCACGTCCTGACTGCACTTCAAATAGTCGGCATGGGTCACCGACTCAGAGAGCAGGGCGGACTTGGGCTGGTTTGCAAGCATGGTGTTTGACTCCGTGTGTTCAGTGATGCTTCCAGTGAGCGAAAGGTAGCAGCGCAGAACGCTGCTGCTCGCGCCGCGAGCGAAGCGAGCAGCAGCGTTGCGAAACTGTGCGCAATGCAGGAATAACGTGGAGCGCTACATCGGGCTCGACGCCGCACGTTCACATAGCGGTCGCTTCGCGCGCCGATGTCCTGCTTCGTATCGTGCCAATGGCGCGAGATACGTGCTGCATAGAATCGACCAGCGCAATCACTTCATAAACACGCCGTACGTTCGGGCTCGCCCGCCTCCCCCCACTGGACCTCTGCGATGAGCGACGATAAGACCGAAGAGCCAACCGACAAGAAGCTGCGCAAGGCGCGAGAGGAAGGCGACGTCGCGAAAAGCGCCGACGTCGCGGACGGCGTGATTCTCGCGGCCGGCGTACTGATGCTCGCGGCAGCAGGCGATTCGATGGTCGACGCGATGCGCGCGGGCGTGCAAGACGCGCTCCGCTTCGTGAGCGGGCCGCGCGACATTGATACGCTATACGTGACGTTGCACTTGATCGGCTCACACGTGATCGGCGCGGTTTTCCCGAGCATCGGCGCAGCGGTGCTTGCCGCGATCGTCGCCGTAGGCGCGCAGGTGGGTGTCGTGATTTCGATGAACGCCGTGTCGTTCAAGTTTGACGCAATAAGTCCGGCCGCCGGCGTCAAAAAGATCTTCTCACTGAAATCGCTGCTCGAATTGCTGAAAATGATCATCAAGGGCACGGTACTCTTGATCGTAATGTGGAAAACGATCGAAGGTTTGCTGCCGCTCGTGATCGGCTCCCTGTTTCAGTCGGTCCCGCAATTGTCGCGGCTCGCGAGCGGGCTGATGCTCAAAATTCTCGGCACCGCTGCTGCGCTATTCGTGCTGTTCGGTGGGGTCGACTTCAAGCTGCAAAAATTCCTTTACATTCGCGGCAAGAAAATGAGCAAGGACGAGGTCAAACGCGAATTCAAGCAGGACGAAGGCGATCCTGTGATCAAGGGCGAACGCAAGCGGCTCGCGCGCGAACTCGCAACCTCCGCGCCGCCGCGCAAGGTGTCGGCCGCAAGCATCATGGTGGTCAATCCGACGCACTACGCCGTCGCAGTGCGCTACGCACCCGACGAATTTCCGCTGCCCGTCGTGATCGCGAAGGGCATGGACGAAGCCGCGGCGCAATTGCGCCGCGAGGCGCAAATTTACAACGTGCCGATTGTCGGCAATCCGCCGGTTGCACGTGCGCTTTACAAGGTTGACATCGACGATCCGATTCCCGACGAACTGTTCGAAGCCGTCGCGGCGATCCTGCGCTGGGTCGACTCGATTGGCCTCGCGAAGCAAAGCCAAAGTATGCACACACCCGCCGCGTAAGCCCTGTTCGCGGCTCCTGCTGGACTCATCACATTCACCATGCTCAAGACGCTAAAATTCCCTGTGGGCGGCGAGATCGGGATGCTGTTTGTGATCATTGCGATCCTCTCGCTGATGATCCTGCCACTGCCGACCTTCATGATCGATATTCTGGTCGGACTCAATATCGCGGCGAGCGTGACGCTGCTCATGATCACGCTCTACGTGCCCAGCGTCGTTTCACTGTCCGCCTTTCCGTCGCTGCTTCTTTTTACTACGTTGTACCGCCTTTCATTGAGCATTGCATCGACCAAGTCCATTTTGCTGCACGCCGAGGCTGGCGAAATCATCGACAGCTTTGGGAAGCTCGTGGTGGGCGGCAACCTGGTGGTCGGCATGGTCGTGTTCATCATCATCACACTGGTGCAGTTCATCGTAATCGCCAAGGGCTCGGAACGCGTTGCCGAAGTGGGTGCACGGTTCACACTCGATGCGATGCCCGGCAAGCAGATGAGCATCGACGCCGACTTGCGGGCGAATCTGCTGACCTCGGACGAAGCGCGCCACAAGCGCGCGACGTTAGCGCTCGAAAGCGCGCTACACGGCGGCATGGACGGCGCGATGAAGTTCGTAAAGGGTGACGCTGTGGCAGGACTAATCATCACTGTCATTAACATCGTGGCAGGGCTCGCGGTGGGCGTCGCGTATCACGGCATGACGGCAGCGGAAGCGGCGAACCGCTTCTCGATTCTGTCGGTCGGTGACGCTATGGTCGCGCAGGTTCCAGCGCTGTTACTTTCCGTCGCGGCCGGCGTGATGATCACGCGCGTCGCCGACGATCGCGATGAAACGCAACGCTCACTCGGCGCGGATATTGGCCGGCAGTTGATCACTAGCCCGCCCGCACTGTTTTTCGCAGCGGTGCTGCTGCTTGCATTTGCCGCGGTGCCGGGCTTTCCGTGGCTGCTGTTCGTCCTGCTGTCCGGCGTGCTGGCGTTCGCCGCGTACCGGTTGCAAAAGAGCAAGCCGTCGCGCCAGTTGCACGACGGCGAATCCGTGCGTTCAATGCAGCGTGTCGGCGCGAAAATTGAAACGCCCGCCATCGCGACGCATCCGCCCGCATTCACCTGCGCGCTTGGCGTGCGAATCGCGCCGGATCTCGTCGCGCGTCTGAGTCTCGCAGGACTTAATACGTCGTTTGAAGCGGAGCGCGAGGTATTGCAGGAAGAGTTGGGATTGCCGTTTCCCGGCATCACGATGTGGACGTCCGATCGCCTCGCCGCGTCTACGTGCGAGTTCCTCATGCACGATGTGCCTTATCTGACCGTAGAAATTCCGCCTGGAAAAGTGGTGTTGCCAACGCTGCCGCTCGCGCTAGCGCGTGAGGCGAGTGGCATTGGCGAAGACCGGCCCGGCGACGCCGAATTGCGCGCGCTCGCTCCCAATTGCGAGCAACGCGCGCCACTCGACGGCAGCAGTCAGCCGAGTTACTGGCATGACGAAAAAGACTTGCCCGCAAAGACCGAAGCGTGGCGCGCGGAACAGGTGATCGCTCATGTCTCCGTGCGGCTCTTGAGACGGCACGCGTCGCTGTTTCTCGGCGTGCAGGAAGTACAGTGGATTCAGGAGCAACTCGGCATCGACTATCCAGGCCTGCTCGCGGAAGTGCAAAAGGTGCTGCCGCCGCAGCGCATCGCCGACGTGCTGCGCCGTCTGCTCGAAGAACAGATTCCGATCCGCAACGTTCGGAACATCATGGAAAGCCTGATCGCGTGGGGGCCGAAAGAGAAGGACATGCTGATGCTGACCGAGTATGTGCGCGGCGACCTTGCACGCTTCCTCGCTCATCGGGCGACCCAAGGCGCGAAAGTGCTGCCTGCCGTGTTGCTTGACGGCCCTGTCGAGCAGCATATTCGCCAGGCGATCAAGCAGACGCCGACCGGCAACTACCTCGCGCTCCCGCCCGACGAAGTGACCTTCCTGCTCGACAGCATCGAAGCGTACGCAGGAACGGTAGCGCGCGACGACATCGCGCTCGTCACTTCGATAGATATTCGCCGCTACGTGAAGCGCATGCTCGAAGGCAAGCTGGACTGGCTTAACGTGTATTCGTACCAGGAGCTAGGCGGGCTCGTGGAACTGCAGCCGATCGGCCGCGTGACTGCGTGACGCCGCGACATAATGAGAGTAGCCTGAATGTCGACACTACCACGCTTCATGCGACGCCCCGCTCGCATTATCGCCCCCGATTCGATGGCATTGAGCGGCGTGTCCGGGCCGGGTTTCGCGCGCGGGTCCGATGCGTCGGCCGAACGCTCGCGGCGCGCGCGCGGCTTTGACTATGCGGCACTGGTTCGACGCGGGACCGATCCTCAAGACGCCGCGCTTGCCGACAACAACGCCAATCCGTTCGCACTCGAAGACGAAGATCCCGACGCCGATCAGCACCGCGAAACGGACCGAACAACCGTCGCGGGTCGCGTCGCCGTGGGCAGCGCCGCGGTGATCGAAGCGGTCTATATGCAGCAGCAAGGCTTTATCGAACTGGCGGCGTCGATTGCGCGCGAGGTCGCACGACTATCGGCGGATCGCTTCGTCGCCGAATCGGGCAGTTGGGATCTGACGATGCAGCTCAATCCAAACCTGCTTGCCGACACTGTCCTCAACTTGACGCTTTCGCCCGCCGGCCTGTCGCTTCGCTTCAACGTGCAAGATGCCCGCGCAAAGCAATTACTCTTGCTGCATAGCGGCTTCCTCGAACGGCAACTAAAGGCGCTGCTCGACAGCTGGAGCGAACCGCGTTCGCTGACGCTGACAATCTGGTAATTGCTGCCTTCCCCTACTGATGATGCTCGAAACCCGGCCTCGCTCTCTCGTCGGCCTGCTGCCGGCCATCCAGCCCGCCGACGCCTGCGCCGCGCGCCTGCTTTGCGATGCGCGGCACGTCGACGCATTGCGCCGCCTCGGCCGCCTTGATGCCGTGCATGTCTCGCACGTGGATGCGCCCGACGCCGCAAACGCGGAACCGCTAGCGGATGCAGGCCGTATCGTCCTTGCACATCTGTTGGGGCAACTCACTGTTCATATCGACCTCGCGCGTTACCCAACGCTGCAGATACTCGCCACGCCCGCCGAGGAGGACCACAGCGGCGCGCAGCAGAGCCTGCGCAATGCGATTGCGAACGCCGTGCTTGCGCCGCTCGTCGACAGCTTCAATGCTAGCGGCGCCGGGACGTGGCGCGTGGCGTCTGTGCAGCGCGCGGCGAAGGAACTGACCAGGGACGGGTCCGGCAACACCGCGCGTCTGCGCATCGCGCTGACGCACGAGGGCGATGCTTACCAAACACTGTTCGATATCGCACTGCCCACGCTCCAGCTCATAGAAACGCGGCTCGCGTCGTTCGGCAAGCAGCAGCGCCGCTGCAATCCAAACGCCTTCCCGACGATTGCCGTACCGGGTCGCATTGCGCTCGGGGCGCGGCGGCTGTCAATCCGCGCGCTTCAAAAACTACGTCCTGGCGATGTGCTGTTACGCGCGTTCAGCCGCGCAACTGCGCTCGGTTTGCGTGGCCACGGCCCGTTGCACCTGCGCGCCGCGTGGGGCACGCCGGGCCTACGCTGCTTCCTCGCCACGATCACGATTGAAGGCACCCTTCTCACCATTAACGACGACTCCATCATGAGTGACGAAACCCTACAGGTCGAAGGCGACGAGTTGCCGCGCATCGACTACGGCGACCCTGCGCTGAACGATGTTCCGAACGAAGCGGCTATCGTGACAGGCGCCGTGGCGCCGGCGAAGCCTGAAACGGAAGACGAAGCGGAAGCACGAGCGGAACCCACATCGGTCGCCCCAACTCCGCCTGTGGACATCGGCGAACTCGATCTTCCGGTGCAGTTCGAGATCGACACGGTCGCGTTGCCGCTGTCCCAAGTCGCAGCGCTGCAGCGCGGGTACGTGATCGAGCTTGACACGCCTGTGACCGACGCCCGCATCAAACTCGTCGCGCACGGTCAGACGATCGGCCACGGTGAACTGGTGAGCGTGGGCGAACACCTTGGAATCCGCATAACGGGGATGGCCTATGCCAGCGACACCGACCGGTGACATCACCGGATTGCTGATCATAGTTCTTGCGATCAGCATCATTCCGTTCGTGGCAATGGTCGTCACCTCGTACATGAAGATCGTCGTCGTGCTCGGACTCTTGCGCAACGCGCTTGGCGTCCAGCAGGTGCCGCCGAACATGGTGCTGAACGGCATAGCAATTATTGTTTCAGTGTACATCATGGCGCCGATCGCGTTCACCGCCGCCGGCGCGATGCAAGGCAGTAGCGGAGCGAACACGAGCGGCAGCACGGTCACCCAGACAGTGACGCAAGGCATCACCGCCGCGCGCGAACCGTTTCGCAACTTCCTGAAAGCCCATGCTCACCCGCGCGAGCGGCAGTTCTTCCTGCGCTCGGCGAGCGCGGTCTGGCCGAAGGAACAGGCGAAGGCGCTCAAAGACACCGATATCATTGTGCTCGCGCCCGCCTTCACGCTGACCGAACTTACGGATGCCTTTAAGATCGGCTTCCTGCTGTACATCGCGTTCATCGTGGTGGACCTGATCATCGCCAACGTGCTGATGGCAATGGGGCTGAGCCAAGTACAACCGACTAGTGTCGCGATTCCGTTTAAGCTGCTGCTTTTTGTCGCGATGGACGGCTGGTCGACGCTGATTCACGGCCTCATTCTCGGCTATCGCTAGGAGTTCTCATGAACATCGACGCGCTAATCGGCCTCACGACGCAGGGGCTTCTGCTGTGTCTCTATGTGTCACTGCCGATCGTTGTTATCGCGGCCGGCGTCGGTCTGGTCGTTTCATTCCTGCAAGCCGTCACTTCGCTCCAAGATCAAACGCTGTCGTTCGGCGTCAAGCTAGTGGCAGTCGTCCTCGCCCTCGTCGTCGCCGCGCCCATTTCTGCCACCGCCGTGCTGCGCTTCGCGAACCAGGTGCTGCAGGCCGCGACCTTGCAATGACGACCGTCTCCGCCCAGACGCGCGCGGCGCAAGCCGCCGCGTCCACCGAAACGCCCCGAGTGCCTGCCGCGAACCACGATGCGTCGCATGCAGAGGCCGCGCGCTTCTCCGCCGTCTACAAAAACAACGTGACGTTTGCGCACGCGCATCACTCGCATCATCTCGCGCAAGCGAATAGCGCGAAGGCGCGCCAACTTGCCGCCGCCCTTCGCAAGCGTCAGGCCGCGGCGCGGGCCGCAGGCAAACGCTTTGCGTCTTCGAAACGCGCGGCCTCGACCGCACACGGTGCGCCCAAAGGTGCTCATGTGACCAGTTCGAAGGCGGTCGTCCGCAGGGTGCCCGCAGATCGCGTAACACGCGACAGCGGCCGGCAAGGCGGCGGCGGTCGCGGCGGCCAGCCACAGCAGGAAAGCGAACAACAGGACGGCAAGCAACGCGACAATCAGCACGATCAGGATCAGGACACTACGCCCGGCGGCGTCGTTTCAGGCACCGCTGTTGAAGGCGCCAGCGCGCTCTCACCCCCGAGCTCCGGTGCCGCGCGCGGCGACGAAATACGCGTTGCCATCGGCGAAGCGCTGCTGAAGTTGCGCGACGGCATCGCGGCGGGAAACGTGCCGTCACCCGATCGCGCTTTGCAGTTGCTAATGCAGCGCATCCACAAGTTGCGCGCCGCCGAAGGCGCGCTTGCGTCGAGCACATCGGCGGCGAAGCGCGAACTGCTGGCTACAGTTTCACAGCGTCTCGCGCAAACGGCACTGGACCCAAAGGACCCCGCCGGCTCAGCGCGACAGCTCGATGCGCGAGCCGCGCTGTGCGCCCCCAATTCGACCGCAGGACTTGCGCAGCGGGTGAATTTGCTGGCGAACCTCGTCCTGCTTGTGCTTGAACGCCCGAACACGCCGGGTCAGGCCGAGCGGGGGCTTCATCTGAACGCCGCCCTGCTCGGCGCAATCGAAGCGCGCCTGCGGGCCGCGTCGCGTGCCTGAACGGCGTTTCGTTCGGCCGTGGACGGCTTCGCACACGCGGGCACGCTGCACGCCGATATCGCTAATCTGGCGTACGTGGTGTGTCGATCCGATGCGCCAAACGATCTTCGCGTAAGTCTGAAACCATGAAACTGCTGCGCATCCTGACAGGTAGCCATGCCGGCGCGGAAGCGCGCCTCAGCACGGGCGCTCACCGGGTCCACTCCGATGACGATGCGGACATCCGCATCACCGACTGGAGCGGCGCGGCAGTCGTGCTGAACGTCGACGAGACCGATGTAGTGACAGTTACGCGCATTGAGCCCGCGCCGGTCCACGCGGTAGTCGCGATAGACTCAGCGGACTTAGCTTCAGCCCATGCTGACGAAGGCGCGGACCCCGATGCGCTCGACCCCGGCGTCGTACTGATGGCCGACTTTGTGCCGATGCAATTCGACCAAACTGTTCTTTGCATCGGCCCCGACGGGGCCGTGTGGCCGAGCGATCTCGCTCTCCTTTCGACGCTGCTGGCCAAGCCCGAAAGCGCCGACGATCCCATGCACGATACCACCGCCGGAAGCAGTCAATGGATCATCAAGCGCAAGTTGGTGACAGCCGTGGGCGCAGCGTGCGTGATGCTGGCGATTGGGTCGGGCGTGGCGTCGATGGCATTGAGCACGCGGGCCAAGGCATCGTTGCCGCCGCCCGACGTCGCCGCCGCCGAACAAGCCAATCGCGATCTGGCAGGCGCGCGTCTGACCGACCTGCACGCTACGCTTGACGGCCACGGCGGCGTACTCGTTACCGGGCTTATACCTAGCGCCGGCGACGATTTGGTCGCGCAACGCCTGCTCGAACACATCCAGGGCGTGCGCGTGACCCGCCAGTACGGCAACGCCGAGGACACGGCGCGCGGCATCAAGGAAGCGATCGGCATGGCGAATGTCGACGTGCATTACGCGGGCAAAGGCGTGTTCGCGATCACCGGTACGGGTGTCGACGTGGACGGCGTGCAACAGGCCGTGCAGCGCGTGCGCGCGGACCTCGACGCCAACGTAAAGGAATTGCGCATTGACGCAACTGGCGGCGACGCGACCACCACCGCTGAGGTCAATGGCCAGTACACGACCGTGGTGTCGTCCGATCGCGTGCGCTATGCGCAGACTCCGGATGGCGTGAAGCACATTTTTATCCTAGCCGACGACCCCGCCGTCGCAGCCATGTCCGCGAGCGACGCCGCAGCGAACGTCGATGGCGAGCTAAGTCACGGACTCAGCGGCGCGGCGCCCGAAGCTGCGGCGCAAGCCTCCATGCAATCACCTCAATTGGCAGCCGTCCCGGCAGCCGGACCTTCTGTGACGGAGAGATCTCATGTATCAGGCAATTGAACGTCATGCGGCGAAGTTCAACGATCTGCAAGGGCTCGTGCGCGCGCCCAATGCCGATGCGCAAGTCGCCGTGTTGCGCCGCGCGCTCGAGGAGAGCGCGGAGGAGCTGAATAGCCGCGCCGACGGCTCCCCTGAAGACCGCAATGCACGCGCTAAGATCTATCGCGGGTTGCTGGCGGCTAGCCGGATCGTCGCTCAACTGCGCGAAGACGCGCTTAATAGCTGAGTTTCGACGCGCCTGCGTCGAACCCTTTGTCCCCGCGTTATGCGGGAATCCGTTGCCGCGGCCACTCCGGTCCGGCCGTTCATTTCAAGGAGTCTCAATCATGAGTTCAATCACGGGTGCAGCGAGTTCCCTCGTATCAGGCGCAGGCACTGCGGCGCAAGCCACGGCAGCCGGTAAGGCTGGAGAACTGTCGTCGTCCGCCGGCACTGCTTCTGCGGTCGCCCAGATCAACGCCAACGCAGAGGATCAACTGGCGATCGCGCAAGCTCAGTCGAACGCGAGCGTGCTGCAAGCCGTCGGCGAAGCGCTGAAGTCGGGCGCATCGAGCCTGACGAAGGCCGCGCAGGCAAGCTGACGCCCGGCTGCGGACGCGCTTCACGTGCGTTGCAGCAGGCTCTTTCTGGCGCGTTCGCCCCGGCGACACGCGCTTTTTCAATTCCCGCGTCACACCCGCGGGGTTTAACGTTAATCAGAGTCGGACACGCCGTGGACATCGATTACTATACGCCGCTGATCGAAGATCTATGCGCGGCGGTCGGGCTGCCCGATGCTGGCCACGTCCTCGACACGCGCTCGATTGAGGTAGAAGGCTTCGACGTCCGGCTTGATCGTTTCGATAACGACACTGGTCTTTACATCGTCTTCGAGTTTGGAGCAGTCGCGCCGGGACGCGTGCTCGGTGTCTATCGGCTGATGCTCGAAGCCAACCTGCTTGTCTATGCGCAAGACCAGGCGCAACTGGGTGTAGACAGCGACACCGGCAGTTCCGTGCTGGTCGTACGTGAGGAAATGTCCCAACTGACTGGCGAAACGCTCGCCGACCTGCTCGCTCACTATGCGGAACACGGCCGCTACTGGCAGCAGAACATACTTCAAGCCACCGACGATCAGTATCAGTCTGTTGCGTCGGGCGCCTTCATGTGGATTCGCGCGTAATGCGCCTATTAGCGCGAGGGTAAGCCGCCATCTAGCTGGCGTTTCACCGATAAAAAATCTAAATGGAATAGGACTCGACTATCGCGTGTTGTGTGATCGGAGCGTGAGACGAAATCCGCGCCGCCAGAACGAAAAACATGTCTGGCGCGCGCCTCGGTCAGACATTCTCATATTGGAACGATCATGCAAATCGCCTTGCTAACGCGCAACGACTCAACCTTTCGACGAATCAAGAATGCTTTCGAATCGGACGGAATGGCCGACTGTGTTCGCTATACGGATGAACTCGGCCTGATTCGCTCACTCGAGCGCAGACCGCCAGATCTCGTCATCATCGAATCGGAAACTGAGTTTTCCACCAGCAATCTCGTCCTCGCATGGCGGGCGTGTCACTTCAGACAGGACTTGCCGGTCATGATGATCGGCCAATCGTGGAACTCGGTAAGCATGACGAACGCACTGCACGCGGGCGTCGACGAAATGGTCGTAGGCGAGTTTCGCCTTGAGGAAATAGTGGCGCGCGGGCGTCACGCGGTGGAGCGTCTGCGCGGCAAGCCCACGGCGGCGAACATTATCACGCTCGCCTCCTCGACGCTGTTCCAGGCGACACGCGAGTTCGTCACACTCGACAAACGTGTGCGGCTCACGGCGCGGGAATTCAGCATAGCATGGCTGTTCTTCTCAAATCCCGGTGCACTCATCACGCGCAAGGAACTCGCTCACGCGGTGTGGGGGAAGGAGCTCGATATTGCGGGGCGTTCGCTAGAACAGCACATTTATAAACTGCGCGCCAAGCTGGAACTTGACGAACACAGCGGCCTCAAACTGCGCACGGTATATTCGCTTGGCTACATGCTCGAACAGATCAAAACGCCTCATCTCTGGAATATATGCGCCACGCGTGCGCCCCGCGCGCGAGTGGCCGAAGCGGTGTCATGACACTCGCCGACCGATGCGCGTAGTGCCGCAGAGAATACGGCCTATTGGCGACCGGTAGCGCGGCTCGCCATGTCGCCGTGGAGTGTCGGTTACCCTGATCGATACAGCCATCCATGCTCGCAACCCTTTTGTTCGGACCTGCAGATAGAACAGCATTCTCTTGGGCTGATTCAATGTCTCGAGTAACGAGGCTCATATAGTTTTCTACTCTATCGCGAAGCTCAAGGGATGGTTGGGACAAATGCGGCTCGGCAGGAATCGTCGCATTGAACAATAGAATTCGAGTGAACCGCGTTTCGTGCTGATGCCGAAGGTCCGCGTGATCTGGCTAGGGGGTCCATCCCTTCTAGGACTCAGGATTACCCACATCTGCAGCTCACCCGTCCTGGCTAAATATCCGGTACATCTCGGTGATTTCGTGCAGCACCAGAAATCCTCGCCACATAACAGTGGGCCCGGGCGGGTGATCATGCTTGCGATTCAGATAGCCGCCGAGTTTGGCGATCCACAGCACAACTTCTCCCAGAGACGGCGCAGCCGGCGGTGGCCTTGAGGTGCGATTCCCCCTGCAGTAAAGCGCTCGCCATTCGTCAGGCTGAAGCAGTACTTCGCACGACAGATCGGGGTCCGCACGGCCCAGCAGCGTGGCGTACATGATGCGCCAGCTGATCACCGCAAATAGTGCAGTCGCGCGTACGAACCGCTCAAGATTGCCGAACTGGCGTGCCTCGATACGGCACCCGCTTTTCAGCACGCGATGCCACGACTCAATCGTCCAGCGACGCGCATACCATTCGAGTCGCTCGAGTGCATCGCCCAGTGTCAACGTGGGCACCGAACTGAGCAACATCCACTCCAGGGGCTCGACGCCTGCGGGCGCATTGGTTTCCATCGCGTGGATGGCAAAGACATCCACCGGCGCAAGCCGGGCGCGTCCGGTGCCTCTGGTTGAAGGCCGGGGTGGTGCAATCAGGCGGACCTGCGTGCAACGTAGCGTCAGACGCGTGGTGCGGCGAGCCGTATCGCGCCGTACCGGCAGCTCCAGCCCGACCTCACCCAGCGGCGCGCTCGCCATCACCGTGTCCCAGAGATACTGCTCGGGGTGCGCCGTCCGACGATCCCATGCCGCACGAATGAGCCAGTCCACCCCGGCAGGCCGTTCGGCGACGAACACTTCATAGACGTCGCTTTCGCGATCGCCAACGCCGACCATGCGCGTATCGGGACATCGTGCCTTCAGCGCTGCCAGATGATTCAGACCCTCAACCCATTTAACACTTTCCTTGGTGTTGAATTCGCGCTTTGTGCGTTGCTGCTTTCTGCCCAGACCCGCGTCATCGCGCACCCACGTCTTCATGCCCAGCACGCCCAACGGCAGCCCCTCCGGCGTAACGGCCAGCAGGCTGTGCAGCATGAAGCCACGCGACTGGTTGCCTGTGCCGTAGCCCAATCCTTCGGTGGCACTCAGGTGGGTCAGGTTGAATTCGGTGGTGTCCTGCACCGCGAGTACGACTGGCACCCGGGTCATGCGAAGCAACGTCTGGTCGATGTGCGGCGCAAGCACACCGTCAGTGTCGACCTGGTCGTTATCGAAGAGGCGATAGGCTGCCTTCAATTCAGCCGCATCCAGCGATCGCGGAAACGAGCAGTCTGGTGCGCAGGCAAGCCGTCGGGCCAGCGCCACGAGCCGACTCGTCAAACGCGCGTCACCCAGATTGGCAGCGCCGAACTCGATATCGGCCCAGTCGTTCTGGTCGTCCTGATCGTCCTGATTGTCGGTCGCAGGCAACGGCGCGTGATTGAGTGGCAGTGCACTCAAGTTAACACCGCAGCAAACTGTTTACAAGCGTCATCTCCGCGAAGATGTGGGTAATCCTGAGCTTCTAGGAGGGGCGTACAGATAGTTCGCTGACCAGCTTATGACTTCGGGCGATGGGGGGGCGGCCATACGTTAGCGGCTACCCTTGTCTGCGTGAATGCGACCGGAGAGCCTCCCGATTATGCGTATCAATAAAATGCCCGCAGCGCCTTGCTCGGCGACCCCAGCCGCGCAGGACGACAGGTCCGCGAGCGGCCCGACGCAAAACGCTTCGGCTCGCGCGCCGATTCCCCCGCAACTTGCTTCATGCAAGCCAAGGGCTGAGCCCGTGGAGCCCGGTACCTACCGCGATCAACTTCGGAAGGGGACCGTTGGCGTGATCGGCAAGCTCGCCTTGCCGCCCAAACCACAGCCTGCAGTCGACGACATTCACAATCCCGTGCCGCCGGGGCACAAGGCTGTGGAGCCCGGTGCCTACCAAGATCAACTTCGGAAGGGGACAGTTGGCGTGATCGGCAAGCTCCCGTCGCCGCCCGAACCGCAGCCTGCAGTCGACGACATTCACAATCCCGTGCCGCCGGGGCACAAGGCTGTGGAGCCCGGTGCCTACCAAGATCAACTTCGGAAGGGGACAGTTGGCGTGATCGGCAAGCTCCCGTCGCCGCCCAAACCGCAGCCTGCAGTCGACGACATCCGCAATTTCGTGCCGCCGAAGGGCAGCGCCGGCAAAGGAGTGTTCAACGCCATCAGGCAAGCTTTGGGCAGCGGACAGAAAGGATTCACGCCGTTAAACATGGTTTCCAAAAAACCGCTAATTGGCGTGCTCGGCGCCAATTCTCGCGCGGCCGGCGGTACCTACCTGTACGACGCCCACACCGCGCATGAGATACCCGGCATGATCGCGAGTGGCGCATCAGTCATGGTCGCCCATCAAACCACCAAACGCTATCAGCAGAAGCTTGCGGCGATGCTGCGCGAAGATGTGCTTCCCTTCGAAGCCTTGCCCCAACCCGCGCCAAAGAGCATTCCGATGAACGGTATTTCGCCGTCCCAGCAAGCCAGAGGGACCGCGACCCGTGGTGAAACGCAAGTCCCGGATCAAGCCCGAACGCAGGCACCGACGGACGAAGGGACGACTGCGACTGGGCCTGTCCGCACGAGCGCGCCCGAATCAGCCGCAAACAGAACCAACAGAAATCTCCCGACCACACCGGAAAACATGATCGTCACGCGCCAGCACGGCAAATGGCAATACGACAAACCGAAACTGCTGCGTGCTGCGAACGATCGGACTCATCCGCAACATCAACGGGCGCGTGATGTGCTGACGACCATGTCTATCGCGGAAAATGAGGGCAAGCGGCGCAGAGGCGCGCTATACGAGAGCGCAACGTCGGCCACGGCGGCGGCGGCCGGTGCGGCGCTCGCCGCTGGCACGCATGGCGCTGCCACGCCGCTGATCGTCGCTGGGCAGTCGCTAAATGCGGTGAAGGAGGCTTTTGACATAAGGAAATTCGCGCTGGAAACACGGCAAAACTTGCGCGACGAGAAAGCCGACGACGTGCAGCGTCATGTAAATCAATCAGTCAGCGAAAGCGAAGCCTTCGACCACGCGCCGCTAGAAGCACAGGCGGGCGTCTACGCGAGCATGTACAACGACGCTCGCCGCAAAACAGCGCAGCAGCGTAATTTTGGTTACCGGCTGCCCGGCTCGCTCATCAACGATCGCAAGGCTGGCGTTTATAAAACGGCGGCAACCGATGTGGTGAGCACGCACATCGCGGAGATCGCGCAAAAAGCAATGCGCCGCGCGCAGCCCGAGACGTTAGGTCAGTTGCATGACACCAACAGCGAACCGAACCTTACGCGTTCGGCGCGCGAAAAAGCAGCACTCGAAAAGATTGAAAACGATCCGGAATTGCGCGCTACGCTCACGCTGCTCACCGATGCTGGCATGCCGCGAGCCGACGCGGTCAAAGCAATGATGCGCCTCGCCGCCGAAGCGTTGAAACCCGCCGAAGAGGAAGCGGCGAAAGCAGAAACACCAGACCCGAGCTCAATGCCCAATGATAAGAAGCTCGAGAAGATTGCTGGAATGATCGGCGAGCCGGGTCTTAAACAGGCTGACGCCGCAAAGGGTTCGAAGAATGCGATCAAGGGCGCGTTACGGCGACGTTAATTAGGCATGGATGCGCCCGAATGTGACGGTGTTCGGGCGCCCTACAACCTTGGGCGTCTTCTTCGCCTTCTGCTTTTCCAGGGTGGTAGCACGTCCGACTGTAAAGGCAGAGCCTCCTGCGTGACGGCAATAGCGCCGTCGACCAACTGCGCGCGTGCCGGCACATACCACACGCCGCAGCGCAGCAGTCCGAGCCCGCCCCTGCTCGGCGCCAACGCTTTCCAGCGTCGTGCGCAACAGCGTTCCGACGAGCCGCGCCGCGACGATGTCGCTTGCAAGCACATTCGAAATGCGCAGCACCGCTTGCACGTCGAGTTACTGAAGACGGCTCGCGGCGGGGGAGCCTGCGCGGTCGCCTCATCGCCGCGCGCAGCGACGAACGACGCCGCAAGCGCTTCGACCTGCGTGAAGCCGTGACGACGCGCGAGCGGAACAGCCCTCGTATACGTTTCCAGCACGTCGAGTGCACGGCCTTCGAACCCCGCAATCTCAGCGTGCACCAGCTCGCATCGTCCGACGAAATTCTGCATGCAGGCTCGCGTTCAGATCGCAAGCTGGCCGGCGTGGCGCTGCAACGCAGCCCCTTGCTCCGGACCGCGCTCTGGCAATGCGAGCAGCGCGAACGCACCGTGGAAAGGCGACTCGCCGCTCTCGGCGACGAGCGCGATGCGTCGTTAAGTCCAGCGGGTGGGTGGTCTGGTCGGTGCGGCCGATTCGGCGATGGCCTGCCAGAGGGGCGTCCATGAGCGCGTGAACGCGCTCGAGCGCCGATCGTCGTCGGGGCCGAACCTTGTCGGACTGTTGCAGGCGCTGCAGCGCCGCACGGGTGTCGAGCGTAACAGGCGCGATCTCGCCGTGACGCCGTTGCAACCCTCACATCGATGCAGATCCGCAGGCCGCCCCATTGCGTCGATGTGACATTGCTCCAGCGCTTTCGTGCCCAGCTTCACGAACCCGTAATATTTGCAGCTATTTTCTGCCGAGTTCGTGCGGCGGACGCGGCTACCGACTCGCCGCAAAGTCGTGCGGTTTCATGGCATGGTCATGGCGTCGGCGGCGCGCATCAGACCGTGTGTGCGTGCATTGCCGGCGGCCACGAAACGGTGGTGCTGCGCTGTCCATGTCAACAGCCGCACATCGCCGATGCGGCGCGCTGACCATTGCGGCTGAGCGTGCGCGAGCAGTGCGAGCGTCGACAGCACCACGACCGGCTCGTTATGGCCATTCAGATAGATACATTGGGAGGCGCGTTGCAGCAGACCGAGCGGCACGACGCGCTCATCCACGAGCCGCAGCCCGATCGCTTCGAGGTTGGGAGCTGACGGGTCTCTGCGAGTCGGCGACCCGGCGGGAAACGGGGCGGCGGCGGTTTCAGCCAACGCCATGATGGCTGCATTTCTAAGCGCCTGCCGCGTGACCTCGGTGGCCGCGAACCAGCCGCTCACGGCGATGCACGCGATGACGAGGGCAACCAGCACCTTGAGCGGCTTGCGCAAGCGTAGCCACACCGCGCTGCCCCAGTGGCTGCCGATGTTGCGCCGCCCGTTGAACGCGCCAGACTCGGGTTCGTCGGCGGTCCGGAACGAGCGTTGCATCTGTTCGTTGAGCTTGCCGTAAAAAGCGACCCGGCGGGCTTCCGCCGGATTGCGGCCGAGATAGTCGCGCAGAAACGCGGCGCGCGCCGGCGACAATATGCCGTCGGCGTAGGCCTGAATGTCAGCTTCGGAAAGCGGCGAATCGTTGGGGGCGTCGTTCGGGTTCATGAGAAAAGGTCTCCGGGCAAAATCCGGCTATGAGGTGCAAACACCACCGCGCTCGGGTTTATTCCGCTCTCGTCACCGGGTTTGCGCAACGTCTTTTACTGTGCCATCGCAGCGTCGCGGAAGCTAGCAAACCCGTTCGCGAAGCGCTTTATTCCGCGCAACGGAAATGTTTTCTCCACATGGCTTGCGCAGGAATAAAAGCCGGTGAGGCGTGGTTCTCCCTGATGCAAACCCGCAACCAACTCACCGGAGTTCATCATGAAGAAGATCGCTTTTGCCGCATTGTCCGTCGTCGTTCTGGCCGCTTCGTCGAATGTTTTCGCGCAAGGAAAAACCCGTGCTGAGGTCTACCAGGAACTAATCCAGGCACAACAGAACGGTCTCGATTACGTGACCGACGCATCATATCCGGACGTCAGCCCCGTCTTCGCGCATATGGTCGAACAGCACAAGCAGGCACTTGCTACCGAGGCGGCCGCGAACCGCGTCGCGAGCGGCGCCAGGCCGACGGACAGCATGAATTGAGGGCGTTGAATTGCCGACGGCCGGCGCGCGTGGCGAACGGGCGCGTCGGAAATTGAATGGAATAGACTTGCGTCGCGCGTGTTAGCAAATCAACGCATCGACTTAGCAAGGAGTCTCCGTGACAAAAAACACCGTTCCCGATCATCCACCTCGCTGCGTGCCGTGCCGGCTTGCCGCGATAGGCGCCGTCGTGCTTCTGTCCGCAGGCGGCTTCGCTTATACGGCGGGGTGGTTGACGCCGCAACGCCTGAGCGCGCCGCGCATCGTCAATACGCTTCAGGCTGTGGCGGGTCAACCGCATCCGGGCTATCGACGCAATCATGCGAAGGGCCTGTGCGTCGAAGGTTATTTCGACAGTAACGGCCAAGGCGAGCGCGTCTCGCGCGCGGTCGTATTCGCCCCCGGACGCACGCCGGTCACCGGACGCTTTGCGGTGCCCGGCGGCAATCCGTCCGCGCCCGATACGAGTTCCCCGGTCCGCAGTCTCGCGCTGCTCTTTCAATTGAAGGACGGCGAGCAGTGGCGCACCGGAATGAACTCGACACCGGTCTTCGCCGTGCATACGCCTGAGCAGTTCTATCAGCAACTGCTCGCCGCGACGCCCGATCCGGCGACCGGCAAACCGGACCCGGCCCGGCTCAAGGCCTTTTATGCAGCCAATCCGGAGACCCAACCCTTCCAGGCGTGGGTGAAAGCGCATCCGCCTTCGTCGAGCCTCGCGAACGCCGCGTACTACGGCATCAACGCGTTCCGCTTCACCAACCAGGCCGGCGACACGCGCGCGGTGCGCTGGGCGATGGTGCCGGAGACGCCGTACGCGCCAATTACGGACGCGCAAAAGGCCGAGAAGAATTTCCTCGCGGCGGACCTGGACGAGCGTCTGCAGAGCGGACCGTTGCGCTGGCATCTGATCCTGACCGTTGCTCATCCCGGCGACCCTACCGACGACGCCACGCTGCAATGGCCCTCCGATCGGGAAAATATCGATGCGGGGACGCTCGTGATCGAACGCAGCACGTCGCAGGAAAACGGCACTTGCCGCGACGTCAACTTCGATCCGACGATCGTGCCGGCGGGCATCGCGCCGTCCGACGATCCTTTGCTTGCCGCGCGCTCGGCGGCCTATGCGCTGTCGTTCAAGCGACGCACGCGCGAGGAAACGCTGCATCCGGAAGTTCATCAAACCCCGACGACACATGGAGAGCGCTCATGACGCGGACCCGCACGCACTTCAGTCCGCTAGCGCGGTTTTTGCACTGGACGATGGCGCCGCTCATCGTCGCGATGCTGTTTATCGGCGTCGGCATGGTCGCAACGGTGTCGCGCGCGCATGACACGCTGATTGCGATTCACAAGCCGCTTGGCATCGCTTTGCTGCTGCTCGTGGTGATACGCGCAAGCGTGCGCTTACGGCGCGGCAGTCCGCCATTGCCTCGCGACATGCCCGCATCACAAAAAATGGCGGCGAAGGGCTCGCATGCGGTGCTCTATGCGCTGATGTTTGCGATGCCGCTGATCGGCTGGGCGATGCTGTCCGCGGCGGGCTATCCGCTCACGCTATGGGGTCCGTTGCATTTGCCGCCGATCGCGCCGCATAACGTCGAACTTTTCGCGGTACTGCGCGCGTTGCACACGTGGCTTGCTTTTGCGCTGTTCGGCACGGTGCTGCTGCATCTCGCGGCGGCGCTGTTTCATGGCCTGATCCGCCGCGACGGCGTGTTTTCGAGCATGGCGCGCGGCGGAAAATGACGCTGCCCGCTGGGGCTGCGGTACATGGAATCGCTTCACTGGCGATGATGATGAAGTACCGCGCCGCCCCATCCAAGACCTCGTGCAAATTCCACATAGTCGAGACAGCTCCCATGCAGCGTCTGCTCTTAGCACCGAAGTCTGCTTCTCAAGGAGCAGATAAACGCGCCACGGCGAAAGCTGAATACTTGACCGTGGTACACCGGCACCTTCACTAATGACGGCGGACGTGGCTGCCGTGGAGAGCAGTGGGATGACTAACCGCGGTTCAGTTGACATGGTGGATACACTGCACCATGACAATCAGCCGCGTCCGTTGCGGGTCATGGAATAGATCGATGACATCGCTGTTGATTCGGTCGGTGTGAACAACGAGCCCGCGCCACCGCTCCGCTGTATGCGGTAGCCTTCGCTCTCGACGCATTCGCCGTCAGTGCTCGACCTCTCATCGCAGCGCGTCTGGGATTGGATGCCATAACTAAGGCCAATGCGATCGTCGCGTCGGCCAGTTCCTCGACGCTTACGCGACTGCATAACGCAAATTTCATGGAGAAGCCAGCGAAAGAGCGCTGTCGCTTCCCCCGCTTTTGGGACCTATCTTCCGTTACGAGTAGCAGCGTAACGACAAACCGAATCGAGTCGGTGTCCGCGATGTACGGCATCGCACAAACCGCACGCGGCACTGCTCACAGCACGTTCTCGTTACCATAACGTTCGGGCTGGAATAGGTGGCGGGGAAGTCAGACACAAAATTCGCACCACATAACAGACCTAAGCCCAAGACGCTCGGCCAGCCACTGTGTATGAATTCAGCACCGGCGAGCGAAGTCAGCTGGACGCCATGGTCTCGGAGCCCAAACAGCTTGCTGCCATGTTGACTGGCCTTGGCCGACAGTTGCCGATCAACGTTGCAGCGCCGCGATCTGCGCCAAGTCGACCAAGTCATATTTCTTCCCCTCTTGTCCCGAGTACAAGTACAGCCGCTTGCGCAGGCGCGGATAATCACACACGTCAAATGCCGGGCGATCGCCACCTACTAGATAAACGAGGTCATCGCTCCCGGTATTGAGTAGCGCATGTGACGGACCACCGGCTGGAAAGCCGATAAAATCGCCCGCGCAAACGTCGTGACGCTCGGCGTCAAGCACTACGGTGCCCCGTCCGCTTACAATGAAGATAAATTCTTCCCCAAGCGTATGAACGTGCTGCTCGGTGCTGACATCATTGGGAGCTATCACACTCAGGTGCACCCCAATGTTGCGCAGTCCCACGGCGTCGCCTAGCGATCTGGTGCGGCGTTGCGCTTCATTATTGATTGGGTGGCGCAGGCTGACGGACGCCATTACCCCTTGCGCAGCCTGCCGCAAAATGTAACGTGAGTCGCTCATGTGTATGCTCCGGAATATCACAAGGAAATGGATCGGCCGGCTTGTTGCGCCAGCGCTAAGCACTTTCGCTCTACCCGCCACGAAAGAAAATGGCTGGCAACAGAACCTCTTCCCTACTGTCAAGAATCTCGGCATTGTGCCGTACTGCGGTAGAGCCGGCAAGGCACGTGGTGGCACGCTTCGCAGCGTAAATGCGCCGCCAACGTGCTCCTTTTTGGGCGTTGGCGGCGACTAAGATCCTTTTTGTACAACCGACTGGTACGCGCAACGTGCTAGGGAACAGGTTTGTTCTCGATTAGACGATGAGGAGGCGTCCGTACCATTTCTCCCGAGTAAGTCGTTGCAGTTCCTTGATTTCCTTGATGGCTGCACCCGATGCCAGCACCCGGTCTCGCCCGTTTCCACTGCCGCCAGACTCGCATTCCTGAAATTGCTTCCGCCAGCCGTACGCCGGGTTCGAGTCACGCCATGCCGTCGAGCGATGGCCGAGACCGATGCGCCTGGCACTGCGTCTCTTGGGCAATGGCGATTTCTTCTTTCGCCGTGCACGGGCTGCGGCGCACCGGCTCGCTCAGAATTTCGATGGGTTCCATGTAATGACTAGGCATACTGTTAGGGTGCGACACGAAGCATGAGGCCCGGTGTTTGGGTGCAATGCATGCTCAGATCATTATGGTTCAACTGGACAGTAGCTACGGACAAGGAGGAGACCTGCCGTACGGCCGACGGCAGCCTGGGAGCGTCTGCATCGCTGGTAAAGGTGATGTTCGAAGCCGCTCCGACAATGTAGCCCATAAGCACGCCGCACCGCGAGTCGTTGCGTACAGGCTCCGAGCAGCGATGGAACGAAGGCGCTAGACTGGCTGAGCTGGCTAACGGATGTGAACTGCTGATAAACGTCGTCATAAGCAACATGCCAAAGCTGCTGTCAGTCTGGGTCCAAAATGGCTCGTGGCTGGATATCGTTCTCCTTGCAACGATACGCTGTCCACAGTGCTACACTCGGCGATTCCTAAAGAGCAGTCCGGAGTGGCTGAAGCGATGCGAGCAGTCTCCGTCGCTCGTCGCAGCGCCGTGAAAGCCAAGACACAAGCGATCAATCAGTTGCAGGCGCTGCTGGTGAGCGCGCCACAGGATATTCGCGAGCGTCTTCTCAAGACGAAGACCGCGCAATGCATTGTAAGTTGCGCACGTCTGCGCTCGCTGGGGGCTACCCCCGTCTTGCAGGCGCTGACGGCAACGCTGCGATTACTGGCCAAGCGTTGGATTGCGTTGGACGAAGAGCTCAAGGCGCCCGATGCCATGCTTGAGAGTCTGAAGACTCAGCATGCTCGACGCCTTCGAGAAAGATTCGGCGTGGGACCGCAGACGACCGCCGTCTTGGTCGCTGTCGCCGGCGACAACCCCGAGCGCTTGAAAAGTGAGGCGGCACTGGCAGCGCTTTGTGGCACGAGTCCCTTGCAAGCGTTATCTGGCAAGACGGTCCGACACCGCCTGAACATGGGCGGTGACCGATCCGCCAATAATGCCTTGTGGACCATTGCCATGGTGCGTATGCGCAGCGATCCCAGGACACGGGCTTACGTCGAGCGCCGGACAAAGGAAGGGATGTCGAACAAGGAAATTCATCTTTGCCTGAAGCGCTATACCGTCCGGGAACTGTACCCGCTCATCCTGGCTGATCTGACCGGGTCGACGCGTGCTTCTTGACATCGGAGCATCAATTCGGTGATGGAGAGATTCTTCCTGAACCTCAAAATGAAGCGCGTTTGGCAGCGTCAGTACGCCAACCACGATGAGGCTCGGCGCGATATCAACCAGTACATCGTTGCTTTCTACAATCCGGTGCGCCTGCACTCCACGCTGGGCTATCTGTCGCCCGCCGACTACGAGGCGAATCCGACAGCGAAAGAACCTATCTGCCTGTCCGAAACTAGTTGACCACGACACCTCTTCCCATTCCCACCACTTCATGCACCAACGGCGCGTGGCGCACACAACCGCCTCAACCACTTCGAAGAACGCAAGTATTCGGAAATGAAAGAATGACGGAAACCGGCGGAGGAGGAAACTCGAACTACTGAAACGCAATGCAGCGATACGCCGCATCGTCCTCAATGGCTTGGTGACGAATGTCCAGTGGTTCGGCTCTGAGCGCTGGAGCTTACCTTACGTAAGTGAGCTACGTCTTACTCCGAGAAACCCCATTTCGTCAGATCGATTTTCTTTCTATCTAAGGAATAGTGTAATCCTATGTCCATCGTCGGGTGCGGTTCGAATGGATTATATGCAACATACATGTTCATGGGATTCGTGACATGCTCGGGAAGCGGGAAATGCTTTATAGCTTTTACAAATTCCGTGAAAGGGCTTCTCGCAAATCGATATCTCGATGGTGTTTTGATAAATTCAATAAACCGGTTTGCCTCCTCGGGCTGATAGCCTAAAAACTGAAATTGTCTTAACAAGGCGACTACCGCCGCGCTCAATTTGCGATCGTCAGCATGCGAGTAGGTTTTTTTGCTTTCATGGAAAACATAAATGGAATAAACGCGTGACGCGAATTCGCCCAGCTCCCGAGCTGTGGCAAGATTCTGGGTCATGTCGCCAGCATTCGCAGTCATGTTGTGCAAAATATCTTTAAGTACGTTGGCCGGGTCACCTCCAACTTCGATCTGCTGTCTTAGCCGCGCCGAAAGCATAATAGGAACACCGTCGGTGTCTAATTGCACGCGAATCTCGTGGCCCTGCCGAGGCTCGGCAGTGTAAGGCGGTGCGGGGCTACGGTTGCGCCCTGAAGCTCGCGTAGGAACCGCCCCGCCCGCAGGCAACCCAGCTAACTCTCCATGTAAGAGAGGCGGCCCGGGACGGCGGACTACGCCATGGCTGTTGGTTTGGTCAGACTGTGATGGCACCTCAAAGATGTTCGGGCTTTGTCCGCCACTGATGCGAGCAGGAGGCATGTTGGCAATCGTCCGTTCAAAAGATGGGTGGACCGATCGTATCGGGCAGACGACTCGGGCGCACCGTCTGCCGCGAGGAATCGGTCGCAAATGCGAATCAGCTGGTTTCGGGTTCTCCGATGGGGCCAAATTTATGCAAGCCTCGTAGCGACTGGCTTGCAGGTTAGCGAGGCCGGAGGGGTTTGAGTCTAGGCTTTGCAGATGCGAGAATAGCTGCAAACAGTGACCAACATGCGATTCCCACGAAATCGACGGTTGAGCAGTTCTAGCAATTGATCTAGCCGCATCCGGACCGGGGCCGGGCCCGGCGCAGCCCACTACCCCCTTTGCCGTTACAAAAGGTGTTCAACTGCGTCCCGAAGGCACTCCATATGGGCTGCAGCTCAAGAGGTTGCCGAGCAAAACGTGTGCGCACCGGCGGCCGGAGACCCATCACACCTGTGATCTTCAGCGATAAATGGCGTGGAAAGTCCAGCGCTATTTGTCGCTACGTGACGCCGATGACGAGTGTGCTGCGCTCGGCCTCGACGACATCCTCGGGTCATCGATGCGCAGGATGCGGACGATCTGCACGAACAGTCGATGCAGCCAATGAACGTGCCCACCGGTGATGCAAGTAATTGCTACGATCGCCTGGCTGTCAGTGAATGCCGCCTTGACCTTTCGCTGCGACCGTGAACGCCCGAGCGGCGGACAACAATTCTTTTCATCAGTACCTTTCGCAGTGAATGTCGAGCACACGCTCATTGGTGTGGCCCGGCGCCGACTTGACAGCGGTTGGAGCCTGGTAGAATCGTCTCTCATCCCCAACGAAACTTCAACGAAATGCAACGCTATAAAGACCTGCTTGCGCAGAAGGAGCAACTGGAGAAACTGATCGCCGAAGCGAAGAAGAAAGAGGCTGCAGCGGCGCTCGAACGGGTGCGCGAGGCCGTAGCCGAGTTCGGCTTCACGCCCGAAGACGTCTTTGGCAAGAGTCGCCGGAACAGCCGTCGTGCGGCGGCGCCGAAGTATCGCAATCCCGAGACCGGCGAGACGTGAAGCGGGCGCGGCCGCGCACCGGGCTGGCTCAAGGATCAGGAGGTCGAACGCTTCCGCATCACGGAATGAGCGGCGCGCAGCAAGGCATGGCAGAGGCCCGAATCTATCTCGCGGGATTTGACGTCTTCCGCGTCGATGCACTCTACTACGGTCGCTCGCTCAAGCGCATGTGCGCGGACGCCGGATTCGAAGGGCTCTACCCGCTCGAATGGCGCCGACTGACCTGTCACCGCAGGAAAAAGCTGCGTGGTTCTATCGCTCTAACCTCGCCGCGATCCGCCGCGGGACATTGTCATGGCCAGCGTGGCAGATCTTCGCGGCGCGGGCGACCCTGACGGCGGCATCGCGTTCGAAATCGGGTTTGCGGCTGCGCTTGGAAAGCCAGTCTGGGCTTACCAGCAGGATGTCACAGAGTGGCACGAGCGCGTACCACGCAGCGCGGCACAGCTTGGCCATGTCTGCGAACGCGGCTACTGGTTGAGGATTTCGGGCTTCCCGTTAACCTGATGCTCGCGTGGGCGGCAAAGATAATAATGGGCAGCCCGGCTGCGAGCCTGCGTGCGACCTCCGACGCTTATGATCGTGGTGCGACGACGCTGCCCTCTCCCTGCAGACAGAATGGCGGATCGTAGATTCGCCAGGTGTAGCGCTGACGCCACTTCAGTATATAAGGTGCTAAACGCCATGAACGAGTCGCATCTGTGGACAGCCGAGCCGCACACCGCTTATCTGCATTGGCAGACGACGGAGGCGGCCGGTGCGGACCGCCGCCGGTTCTCCCAACGCTCGATCGTGCAGCACAAGGCGATGTTCGACCGGTTCCTGCGCCATCTGCTCACCCGAGGCGTGGCACTCGCGACGTTCGGGCCCGAGCACCTCGAGTCATTCTTTGACGACGTCGAAAACCGCTGTGCGCCAGGGACGACCACGCGCCTGCGTTACGTCAAGCTGATCGACCGGCTGTGCCGCCATCTGGTCGACGTCGGCCTGCGTCAGAGCAATCCGGCGGCGACCTTCGCGCTCTCGGCCGCCTGGCCCGAGGACGAGCCCGAACCGCTCTTCCTCGATCCGAACGCAGACACCGCCCTCCAGGGCTATGTGCAACCCGACGCCGGCGACGATGCCCGCCTGTGCCGCAACCGCGCTGTCGTAGCGCTGCTGCTGGGGGCGGGCCTCACTGCGGCCGAACTCCGCGGCGCGCGATGGCGCGACGTCGTCATCGAAGGGATACGGCCGCAGGTATCCGTTCCAAAGCGAGGGACACGCCTTGAGAGGACTGTGGCCCTCCCCGCTTTCTCGACGCCCGCGCTTGCGGCATGGCAACGGCTTCATCCGTCGCCCGACGACGCGCTTCTTTTCCCCGCGCCGCGCACAGACGACAAGCCGATCAACGATGTGCTCCTCGGCGCGATTGTCCGCGACGCGCTGGACGCAATCGGCTTTGCCGCGCCTGACATGAGCCCGCGCGTGTTGCGCAACACCTTCGCGCGTCGGCAGTTGCTGTCTGGTCGCACCAACGAGCAGACGAGCGCAATGCTGGGTCTCGCCAGTCATCGCACCGTTATCCGCATCCGCGACACCATCAGCGCCCAGACGGCTTGACTTCGCTTTCCACTCCGTAGGCTGGTTTTGCCGGTTTATCCGTGCCAGCGAAATGTTCCAACCGCGCGTGGGGACGATAATCTCGACGCGGCCATAAGACGGTTCGCTTGTCCGGCGCTATCGCTGCGCCGGACCGAAGCTGGGCCCCGCGCGTCGAAGTGGCGGTCGCAATTCGAAAGAGTTGTACTAAACGATCAGCATGCGAATGCGAGGTTGACCGGCTTCCTGGAGCGACAATTAGCATGACCCGCGTGTTGCCTCACGGGATCATGTTACTCCCGGGTAGTTGTCATTCTCCGATTGTTTTGCGATGAAGGTTGGTGCCGCGTAGCGGTGCCAGCCTTCAGCGCGTCCGTGTCGCCGAGTATCTGATGACCAGTTCTCTGGCACGGTTCGATCGCCATGCTTCACCCTGCGTTGCAACGTACGCAACTGGGCGCTGGAATACATCGCCGGTGCCAGTGCGACGAGCCGTTCATGCAATTTCCTTGCTGTAATTCCGGGCTCGCTTTCAAGCCATTTCTGTATTGTCGGCCACGTGTGCTCGAACGGATCTTCCCGGCTGCGCCAGGTGTGGGGGACGTGCGCTTTTCGGTGATGCGTTGGTCTTACCTCGCCGTCCTGCCACGCTGTCCCGAGACTCGCCAGGAATTCCGCGAGAGGAACACGACCAGGTGCATTTGCGGCCGCCAGCGCCGTGCCGGATTCGCTACATTGCGCGACGTGCTGCTGAGCTTCGCGCATCCGGCTCAAGAGGTCCAGCGGGTCGAGCGCGCGAAACTGCGCACGCAGTCTGCGTTTGGTCGTCTCCGGAACCGACGCCGACCGCAAGACGCGCTCAAGCGGCGTCAAGGGCGCTTCATACCGCTTCGTGACCCTTGCGCCATGACGTGTCTTCGATTTCAGCTTGAATGAAGGCTGGAAGAAGTTGATGTACAGACGCGAGACCGCGTACAGGGAGGCAAGAGTTTCCGTAGCTTCGAGTCCACGTAACCGGCCGTATCCGACGAGACGGCGCACGACTGATCCGTTTTTTTGCTCGACCCACGCCTGGTCGTTTCTCTTGCACGCGCGCGAGCGCGTCAGCTCGATACCCGTTGCTTTGCAGAGGTCGAATACAGCTTCGTTCATGAAAGCCGTATCGTTATCGCAATCCAGACCGCGAAACGGAAATGGCAATGCTCGACGAACCTGTTCGACGTGCTCGAGAACGAACGCACCGCTTCGATAGGGCATGGCCAGGCATTCCGTCCATCCAGTCGCAATATCGGTCAGGACGAAGCTGTGCACGAAGTCGCCGTCGATCTTGGTGCCACCGCAATGCTCGACGAAATCAACCTCAAGGTAACCAGGCAGAGGATTATTCCAGTCAGAGAATGTCCGGATTGGCACCGCACGGCGAATCGCATTTCCGATTCCGCCAGCGCGTCGGCGTTGACCGGCACAAGCCTGTTCGCGCACGTCACGTAATAGCCGGTCAATGGTGGCGGCACTGATCTGGTTCAACCGCTGGCGAACGTCCTTCGATAGCGTCATGTGGCCATGCCGTGTCATCGAGTCGATCAGCGTTGGGATGAGCGCCTTCAACCGTTTGCCGCAGATTCGGTCGCCCGCCTCCCACAGGGTGATCAGCGCGGCACGCACCTCATCATCGTAGCGTCGCTGCGGGCCGGGCTTCGTTCTTGAAGGTCGAGGTTCGCGGCATAGGACGCGGATAGCGTGCTTGCGGGAGCCTGTCAGATATTTCGTGTGAAGAGGTCATAAGACGATAACGGAAATAACGTCCAATGACCGACACAAACGTGACCAGGAAGAGCAAGAACCCGAAGGCGCCGAAGCTGTTCCCCGATGAACTGATCGATCAACTGCTGGCGCAGGTGCAGAACAAGGATGCCGAGTCGATCCTCGGCGAATCGGGCCTGGCCGGGCAACTGAAGAAGCAACTGGCCGAGCGCATGCTGGCAGCGGAGCTCACGCACCACCTGCAAACGGAAGCCGAGCAAGGCCAAAGCGGCAATCACCGCAACGGCACGAGCGCCAAGACGGTGATCACGCCCAATGGCGAGTTAAAGCTCGATATTCCGCGTGACCGGCAGGCCACGTTTGAGCCGCAATTAGTGGGCAAATATCAACGCCGGCTGCCGGGCTTTGACGACCACGTTATCGGCATGTACGCGCGCGGCATGAGCGTGCGCGAAATCCAGGGCCATTTGCTGGAACTGTACGGCTTGCAGGTGTCGCCCGATTTGATTTCCACCGTCACGGACGAAGTGCTGGCCGAAGTCGAGCAATGGCAGCAACGGCCGCTCGAGGCGATGTATCCGATCGTCTATTTCGACGCCCTGCGCTTGAAGATCCGCGACGAAGGCACGGTCAGGAACAAGGCGGTGTATCTGGCGCTCGGTATTCGCGCCGACGGGCGCAAGGAAGTGCTGGGCCTATGGATCGAGCAAACCGAAGGCGCCAAGTTCTGGCTGAAGGTCTTTAACGAGCTGAGAAACCGCGGCCTGCACGACATTCTGATTGCGGTTGTCGACGGCTTGCGCGGCTTTCCTGAGGCGATTGAAGCAGTGTTTCCGGCTGCCCAAATCCAGACCTGCATCGTGCATTTGATCCGCAATTCGCTCAATCTGGCGGGCTGGAAGGACCGTAAGCCGTTGGCCGCCGCGCTCAAGCCGATCTATCAGGCTGCTTCGGCCGAAGCCGCTGCCGCGGCGCTCGATGCCTTTGCACACAGCGAGTGGGGCCGCAAATTCCCCACTGTCGCGGCGATGTGGCAACGCCAATGGGAGCAGGTGATTCCTTTCTTTGCCTATCCGCCGGAAGTGCGCAAGATCATTTACACGACAAATGCCATTGAGAGCATGCATATGCAGCTGCGCAAGATCGTGAAGAACCGCGGCCACTTCCCGAGCGACGAAGCCGCCAGCAAGCTGCTGTATCTGGCCTTGCGCAACATCGAAAAGGATTGGAAGATGCCGCCTATCACCTGGCGGCAAGCGGTCAATCAGTTCGCCATCCTGTTCGGCGAGCGGTTCACCTCCGCCATCAGCTGAGGTTTTTTAACCGACCTCGACACACAAGATTTCGGACACCTCCGGCTTCTCCGCCAAACTCAATTCGATTGCCGAGCCATTGCGGCAGAGCTTCACCTACGACCAGGGCAAAGAAATGTCGCGACATAAAGAGCTCACCACCTCGACCGGCGTGAAAGTGTACTTCTGCGACCCGCACAGTCCACGGCAAAGGGGCACCTGCGAAAACACCAACGGGCTGCTGCGACAGTATCTGCCCAAAGGCACGGACCTTTCGGTCTACAGTCAGGATGAACTCGATGCCATTGCCGACGGTCTGAATAGCCGGCCTCGCGCCACTCACGCCTTCCATTCGCCATTCGAGGTCTTCGCCGCGACCCTTGCTTCAGCAAGTCAACCTCAAGGCTCTAAACATTAATCCCGCTGTTGCGCTTCACCCTTGAAACCGCCCAAGGAATACCAAGGGGCCGAAGCTTGCCGTTCTTCTTGGGGATGTAGATCCGCCGAAGTGGTAGCGGACGATAACCTCTGCGCTGCAGTGACCTGGCGGCCCTAAGTTTCTGCGTTGCGGTTTTCCAGACAACGCCGTCCACCCCGGCCGTGTTGCGGCCAGGCTACGGGTCACGCGTCGTACGGCCAGAAGCTTTGCCGAGCGCGCGTGGGTCAGGAGCCATTGCAAAGCTTTCACCTTGCCCCGGCGCCGTTCCCGAGTAGCCTTCGCAATACGTATCTGCAGTCGTTGCACCTGTTGCTCGATGGCACGCCAATCAATGTCGTCCCAGCTCGCAACCTTTGGGGACGCACCGGTCAGTGGTGTGTCCGCTGCCGTCATTTGCTTTTCCCCATCATAACGATCCCACAAACTCTCTTGCGAGGTAAGACCAATCGGACGTGGGCTCACTTTCGTGCCGGGTGACATTCAAACCCGTATCCGGGCCGTTACAGCCCAGCCTTCGCTTCTTCCGACATCCCAAGCTCGCACCGCCATAGGCAGACTTCACAGCCTGCTGTCCCCGGGGGGAGCGATACGAGGTTTCCACGTTCCGCCTGCTGAAGTTTGCCGGGTTAGGTGCCTGCTCTCGACCGGGAAGCGTACGGGTCACGAGAACGCAGCTACCAGTCGTCCTTCCCGCCTCCATTACCGTGTTGGTCAAGCGTAGTAGCCACTTCCGCTTGTTGTAAATTACGGTCTTTTTCGCAGATTCAGATGTCTTCACCATACCGGCTATCTAGCACTCGTCCAGGTTGTGGCTCCCAGAGGGGCACGCCTCTCGCGATTGATGCCCCGCACCTTGCGGTGCTTCGTTTCATTGTCAGGGCCGCTCTTTATTCAGGCCCCTAGATTCACCCGGTGACACGGGCGGTCCCCTCCGTTTCCGTGGGGACAACTTCTGCAAGCGACTTCGTGTCGCACGGTAGCAAATTACATGAGGCAACGGCCTCGGCTCGGTAACAAATAACCCGAGTCAATGCGCCCGCAGCGACGGGATGACATACGATCGATGAGCTGTTGCTAGAGTGACGCTGGTCGGACATGCGACCATAATCCCCGCCCGCATCCGCTGGGGCCCGCTTCAGCGCGACGCATCCATTGCTCCGGGAGCGACAGTTTCCTCCGTGAAAACAATAGCATCGTTTGGCCCAACTTTGCGCCCTCTCCTACCCTAGGCCTCGTAACACCACTTGAGGTGGATGAAAGCTACAGCTTCATTTCCTCGTCCAGTCCCTTAAAATGTCGGGATTGATCCAATGACGCCGGAGCTGGTGATGCGTATCCTGGTGATCGAAGACGAGCCGAAAACAGGCGCGTACCTGAAAAAGGGCCTGGAAGAGTCGGGCTATTCCGTCGACCTCGCCGACGACGGCGCCGACGGTCTGCTGCTCGCACAGGAGCAGGACTACGACGTGATCGTCCTCGACGTGATGCTGCCGACAATGGACGGGTGGGCCGTGCTGAAAGTATTGCGCGCGACTCATACCACGCCGGTGCTGTTCCTTACCGCGCGCGACGACGTGAACGACCGCGTGCGCGGTCTCGAACTGGGCGGCGACGATTACCTCGTCAAACCATTTGCGTTTGTCGAACTGCTGGCACGGGTGCGTACGTTGGCGCGGCGCGGTCCGCCGCGAGAGAGCGAACTTCTCGCGGTCGGCGACCTGGAGATGGACATCAACCGGCGGCGCGTGAAACGCGGCGCAACGCGAATCGATCTGACGCCCCGCGAGTTCTCGCTGTTGCAACTGCTTCTGCGCCGTCAGGGCGAGGTGCTGAGCCGCACGCAGATCGCTTCATACGTGTGGGACATGAACTTCGACAGCGATACGAACGTGGTCGAGGTGGCGATTCGCCGCCTGCGCGCGAAGATCGACGACGCTTTTCCCGTCAAGCTGATCCAGACCGTACGCGGCGTTGGATACGTAATCGAAGCCAAAGAGCCGGACTGATGGCAGCACGCTCGCTGACCACCACGCTTGCACTCGCATTCGCGGGCACGACGCTGCTCGTATTCGCGCTGGTCGGCAGCGTGCTGTACTTCGCGCTTGACCGCCAGGTGAAGCGGCAGGACGACCTCGATATCGTGCTGATCGCGCGGCACACGCGGCGTCTCGCGCAGGAGCTCAATACGCTCGACGAACTGCGCAGCCATGGCGACCGTCTGACTAGCCAGGTGCTGGGCAACCTGGCGCTATCGATGGAAGTGCGCGATCCGCAGCGCAAACTGCTGTTCGAACACAACACGGCCGCCATTGCCGACGCCACGACGCCGTCCCCCGCGCTCATGAAACGAATCGGCGCGTCACAACGCATCACCGAAGCGGATATCGCAGAATGGCGCACCGCGCAGGGCGTGCCGGTGCGGGGACTCGCCGCGGATGCAATGTTGCGCGACGGTACGCCGGTGACGATCATCATTGCACGCGATATGGCGGACCGCTGGCGTCTGCTCGACCGGTATCGCGATCGGCTGTATGTCGCGGGCCTCGCGGGCATGCTGCTCGCGTTCCTGATGAGCTGGTTGCTGGTGCGCGAGTCGTTGCGGCCATTGCGTGCAATGGCGCACAGCGCGGCCAACGTCACCGTCGACAAACTGCACACGCGCATCGAAGCCGATGGTGCGCCGAATGAACTGGCGGCGCTCATCGCGTCGCTGAATGCGATGCTGGACCGCCTGCACGGCGGCTTTGAACGGATGTCGCAATACACGGCGGACCTCGCCCACGATATGCGCACGCCGCTTGGCAATCTGCGCGGATCGACTGAAGTCGCGCTGGCACGCCCACGTTCGGCCGATGAATATCAGTCTGTGCTGGCATCGAATCTCGAAGAGTGCGAACGGTTGTCTCGCATGATCGAAAGCGTGCTGTTTCTAGCCCGCGCCGAACACCCGCAGTTCGTCAAGACGCTGACCCAGGTCGATGCGCAGCAAGAGCTTTCGCGCATCGCCGAATACTTCGAGGGCGTCGCCGACGAAGCCGGCGTGCAGATTCGCGTAACAGGCGGTGGCCAGTTGCGCGCCGACGTGGAACTGTTCCGGCGCGCCGTCAATAATCTGCTTGCGAATGCGCTCCGTTATACGCCGCGCGGGGCCATGATCACACTGGATGCACAGACCGCCGCCGAGGCTCCGCATACGCTGCGTGTGACCGTGGCGAACGAGGGCAAGCCGATCGATCCGGCCCTGCTCGAGCGGGTGTTCGACCGCTTCTATCGCGTGGATCCGTCGCGCAAAAGCGAGCCGAACGCGTCCGGATCTGCCGGGCTGGGTCTTGCCATTGTGCGCACCATCATGGAACTGCATGGCGGCAGCGCGCATGCCGAAAGCGACGCGGCCGGAACACGCTTCATCCTCACGTTTGCGGCCGCGTAGAAGGCGAGTTCGGTGGCGCGGTCGCCGCTGTGTTCCCGCTTTCATCGAGCGACGTGCGACTCCAGCCGCCGCCCAGCGCTTTTAAGAACTGCACGCTGGCATCAACACGCGTGCGTCGATCAGTTCCTGCGTGCGTTCATTCGTGAGCGCAATGGTTTGTGCGGTCACGCATAGTCAATTCAACGGCAGGTATCAGGATGCCCTCCGCTTCAAGCAGCCGGATTGCTTCAGGTTGCGAATACATCTAATCCAGCCCTCCGGCGCCGGGCGCTCGTCATCAAGAAATCAGTTTCATGTCCTCCTGCCTATTTTTCGGCAGTGACCGTGCGTCTCCAGCAGTTCTTCGGCACGCTCGAAACCGCCCGTACCGGCTGGTCTGCGCCGATGCGTTGTATCTCTTGGCGTCGACGCCTCGCAGCCGCTGATTGCACCGGTCAGGTCGAACGACGATGATGAAGGCTAGGTAACTGTCATGGCCGGCCGCTGCGCTGAGGGCGGCCACCGAACAGTTCCGTCAAACCGCGACAGCGTGTAGTAACAGTGAGGCGCTCTACCGCCGCGAAGTCGCGGCACCTACGTGAGCAACGGGCAGTACATCCTTCTGGCGTGGCGCGTCTGCGCCGAGCCGCCCGAGCGACCGGACAAGGCCCGCCCTCACCTCCGCGCCGCTCGTCACCAGATGACCTTGCTGCTGGATCCTGTCCAGCGGCGCGAGTGCGCGCTCAAGCTGGCTGGCGACGACCGCCGCCTCCGCGTCGTGACGTTCGGCAACGTCTTCGTAATTGCCCATCCCCCTCTCCCTCGAAGGGACGAAGTATAGGTGACCTGCTGCCAGAGGAGGAGCAGTGTTACCGATGCGACTCGTCTCGCTGCCATTTGCCGCGTCAGGCAGGTCAGCTCGCTCGACTGAAAATCGCTCCCACAGGGCCACACCCGCCGGCCGGCATTGCGCAGTTGCCGTCTGAGTGATGTTTCTTGGCGAGACGCGCTTCAGAAGCTGGCCCACCCGGCCGTTAACGAGCTTACGGACCCGGTGTTGCGTCCGCCTCCTCCACTTGCAGCCGTTGTGAAAAAGTTCAACTTTGCGAGTCCGCGCGCTTCGGCGCCGACTGCGGTAGCCATGCTGCCGCTTGTTCTGGTTGCCCTGTGCGGCGACCCGCCCGCGCACGCCGGAACGCAAACCGGCGCCATACGCGTATCACTGACCATTCTCGACGTCTGCACGCTGGATACCGGCACGGCAACTCCACGCGTCAGCTGCTCAGCCGGCGCGCCTTACCGGATCCTTATTGGCTCCCGTTTTGCCACGACACGCGGGGAAAGCAACGTTTCCTTCGTGCAGCCTGCCACGCGCGTCGCCGAAATAGCTTTTTGAGGGACGGCAAAACGTGGCTGCGGGCAGGTGTCCTTTGGCTCGTTACAAAACGTTACGACTCCACTGCGATTCAGCGCATCATAATTCGTCTGATGTTAACGCGTGCGCGGCCTTTCGGTGCTCATATGGAGAAAACAATGAAGCGGCGTTCTACTGGGATTTATCTGCTATCGCTCGCGCTGGCGAGCGCTCCCCTCGTTCCTTTGACCGTACTAGCGGCGACCCGCACGACCACGTTCACGGTGACGCTAACGGTCCAGAATGACTGCCAGATCGCCGCGAATACCCTGAACTTCGGTAACTCGGGCGTGATAGCCGCGAACATTGACCAGACCACAACCATGACGGTGACTTGCTCCAACGGGGCGCCTTACAACGTCGGTCTCGATGCAGGCTCGGTCACGGGCTCGACGGTGGCTAACCGGTTGCTTGCCGGCACAGGGACGCCCGCGCCAACCGTCGCCTACCAGCTGTATCGCGACGCCGCCCGATCTCTGGTCTGGGGCCAGACTTTGGGCACCGATACGCAGTCCGGCACCGGCACCGGCGCGGCACAAACGCTGACCGTCTACGGCCGGGTCACACCACAGAATACGCCGGCGGCCGGCACCTACTCGTCGACTGTCACCGCGACCGTAACGTTCTGACGATGCGCAGGTCTGAGCGTCAGCGGGCCTACTCGCGGCCCCGCGGAAGGTTATTGTCCCGCGCTGCGGCAGGCTTAGCTGTCGCCGTCATCGTGCTCATCCCCGTCAGCCTTGTGCAGGCGGCCGCGCTACAGGTCTCGCCGATCCGGCTGGATTTGTCCTCCGACCGGCCAGCCGCTGCACTTACGCTGCACAACGGCGGCGCGGCGCCGCTAAATGCGCAGGTCCGTGTGTTCGCCTGGACGCAATCGCTCGACGAGGACCGACTGGAGCGCACTAATCTCGTCGTCGCAAGTCCACCAATCGCCCAGATTGCGCCTGGCGCTGATCAGACCGTGCGTATCCTCAGGGTTGACAAGGCGCCCGTCGCGTCGGAGGAGACATATCGGCTGCTGATCGACGAGATTCCGTCCGACCAGGCCCCGCAGACGACCGGCGTGCGGATGCAGTTGCGCTATTCGGTGCCAGTTTTTGTCGGCGCGCCTGACGGTGGCAAGCTGCCTGCTATCGAGTATGCGCTCGAGCGGCCGCCAGCTGGCGGGTTGACGTTGCGTGCAGCGAACCGGACGGCCGCGCATGCGCAACTGAGCAGGGTGCGCCTAGACTGGCCAGACGGACGATCCACTGAGGTGTCGCCCGGCCTGCTCGGCTATGCGTTACCGCGGGCGACGCGCCGCTGGCCGGTCGTCGGCGCGCCCTCGAGTCTCACCTCCGCCACTCTGCACGTGATCGTCAACGGCGAGCCGGTCACCACGCAGGTGAGCGTCTCCCGAGCGGCCACCGAACCGACGCCCGCGCCGGCGTCGGGTGCGCCCGCCCGTTGACAGGTGAGGATGCGGCAACCGCGCTCGCCTGTCCGCAACGTGTTGTGCTGCAGCTGGCTAGTCGGCGCGCTGATCTCGGCTCCGGCGTCAGCTGCCGACATGGATCCGTCAACAAATGCGCCAGCCGGAGCCCAGGTACCGCAGGTCGGCGAGGCCATGACACCACTTGCGCAGATCACGCCGCCACCGCTAGGCATGCCTCCCGTGGCTCCGGTACCGGCTATCGCCCCGGCGCGGGGCGACCTGTATCTCGAGGTAACGATCAACGGCACGTCCACCCAGCAGGTCGCGCAGTACTTCGTCACCGACCAGATGATCTACACGACGCCGGCTGAACTGCGCGAGCTGGGCATCCGGACGGAAGACCTCCAGGCTGACTCAAATGGGCGGGTCGCGCTGGGACTCATACCCGGCTTGCGCTATACCTTTCGTCCAGAGCGCCAACGCATTGACCTGCAGATGGCTGACGCGCGCCGCGTGCCGGCCGCGTTGCGCAACGCGCAACCGCGGCCGCCTGTCTCGGTGAGCGGCACGGGACTGGTCATCAACTACGACGCAAGCTTCCAGACGAACTCGCCCACGCAGTACGGCCTTTACACCGAGCAGCGCCTTTTCTACCCGCGTGGCCTTGTCGATAACACCGGCACCGCGTACTGGTACACGAATCAGCACCGCTATGTACGGCTCGATACATTGTGGAGTCATTCGGACCCGGGGTCGATGATCACAACGCGCATCGGCGATACCATATCTTCTTCCCTCACCTGGACGCGGCCGGTACGATTGGGCGGTGCGCAACTCTCGCGCGATTTCGCGCTGCGCCCGGACCTCATCACCTATCCAATACCGACCTTCGCCGGGTCCACCGCCGTGCCAGGCGCGGTCGACCTGTACGTGAACAACGTTCGCCAGTTCAGCGGTACAGCACCGTCCGGGCCGTTCGTCATCAATGCGACGCCGGCGGTCACGGGTGCAGGCGAAGCGGTCATCGTTACGCGTGACGTGCTGGGCCGCAACGTCATGACAACGGTGCCACTCTATATCGACTCGAGACTGCTTGCGCGAGGGCTGACCGACTTCTCGGTCGAAGGCGGCTTCGTGCGCCGCTCGTACGCGCTGCGTTCGTTTGACTACGCCGGTGAGCCATCCCTATCGGCTTCGTTCCGCCATGGGCTGACCGACGCGCTGACTCTTGAGGCGCACGCAGAGGTCACTCGCGGCGTCTACAACGCAGGCGTAGGCGCCCTCGTCGAAGCTGGTCCCACAGGCGTCTTCAGTCTGGCGCTTGCGGCTAGCGCAGGCGACGGCGGCAGCCATGCGATGTCCAGCACATACGGCGCCGGCTTTTTCGGCCCTGGCTTTGTGCAGGTGGGTATCGGGACCGATGTCAGGGGCACGGGAATATCAACTGGCAATGCGCCGACGCCGGGCGGCAGCGGTGTGCAGCTCGCTGCGGACTGGCAATGGCATACCCCGTCTGTTTCGATCGACCTCCAGGGGCAGAAAGCGACGCCCCACTACAGCGATCTCGCGTCGGCCGAGGGCACACCGGTGCCGCGGGCAACGTACCGGGCCACGCTAGCTGCACCGTTTCGCGCGTTCGGCATAAGCAGTACCGCAAGCGCGAGTGTTGTCGGCCTGAACGACCGGTACTATGGCGACTCAAAAATCGGCTCACTCGCGTGCACTGTCACGCTGCCATTGAGCATTTCGCTTTCAGCAAGCCTCTATCATGACTTCGGCGACACGAAGAACACTGGACTGTTCGTGGCGGTGAGCTTTCCGCTCGGCGGGTCAGTCAACGCAAGCGTCGATGCCGGCAGCGACCGTGGCAAGCCGCTCCTTGGCGCGGCCATCACGAAGACCGCCGACTATGGCGGCGGCTTTGGCTGGCAAGTGCAGACCGCACGGCAGAACGGCAGCCAGCAGTCGCTGGCGCAGGGTACTTGGCGCGGGCGCTACGGCGATCTGCTCGCGACCGTGGCCAACGCGCAGTCGCGCACCTACGGCGAGCTGGATGCCTCAGGTTCCTTCGTGGTAATGGCTGGCGATGTGCTCGCCGGCCGGCGCATCGACGATGCGTTCGCACTCGTGTCGACCGATGGCGTGCCACACGTGCCAGTCCTGCATGAAAACCGCCTGATCGGTGAAACCAACGGTTCCGGGCACCTGCTGGTGCCGGACCTCATCGCCTATGAACCCAATCATCTTGCGATCGACCCGCTCGGGCTGTCGGCGGACACATCGGTCTCAACCACGCAGATAAACCTTGCGCCGCAGGCGCGCTCAGGCGTGCTCGCGCGTTTTCCGCTGCAGGGCTTTCATGGCGCCCAGTTGCTGCTGGTCGATGCGGCCGGTCAACCGCTGCCCCCTGGCACGGTCGTGACGCACCGCGAAACCGGCCGGCGCTTCGTGACCGGCTACGACGGCCTTGCGTTCGTCGACGATCTGGCCAGTGCCAATACTTTCACCGCCCAGCTGGCAGACGCGACATGCGAAATCTCCGCGCCGTTCGCCGCGAAGCGCGGCGCCCTTCCCACGCTTGGACCATTCACCTGCGGGTCGGAGGGACCATGAAAACCACGCGAATAGTCTTGCGGGCGCCGCGCATACTCTTCGCCGTGTTGGCACTATGCGGTGCCACTACCGCGTTTGCGCAAGCTTGCACGGGCACAGCATCGAATTTGAACTTTGGCGCGATCAGCCCGGTTGCGGGTACATCGGCTAGTGCGTCGTCGACCATTACCATCACCTGCAGCGGGTTTGCGCTTGCGCTGCCGGTGCGGGCCTGCGTGAACCTCGGCACCGGCAGCGGCGGCACGACCTGGGCGCCCCGTATCGCACTGAACGGAGCGCAGCAGTTGCAGTACAACCTGTACGCGAATTCAGCCGCGACGACGATCTGGGGCACGCGTCGCACCGCCACCTATGCGCCGGTGCAGGTCGACATTCCGCTGACATCGACCGGGGGCACTGCGTCGGGGAGCGCCACCCTCACTGTCTACGGTCGCGCTCCGGCATCGCAGACCACATTGGTCGCAGGCACGTACGTCTCAACGTTTGCCGGCACCGCTCAGTCCGAGTTCGACTACGCGCAGTATTTTGTCGCCGCGCCCTCCTGCTCAACGCTGTCGACACCGGCGATTACACTGCCGTTCACCGTGAGCGCCACAGTCATCAATGACTGCGCCCTCTCGGCCACCAACATCAACTTCGGCGCGGCCGGAGTGCTCAGCACGGCGCTGACGGCCACCGGCACGCTGACGGTGGCGTGCACCGGCGGCGACGCCTATTCAATCGCGTTGTCGGCCGGGGCAGGCAGCGGCGCAAGCGTCGCAGACCGGCGTATGACGCGCGGCGGCGCAACTGACCAGGTCCATTACCAGCTGTACCAGAACGCCAGCTATTCGACCGTCTGGGGCGATGGCTCGGCCGGTAGCAGTGCGCTCGCCGGCACCGGTACTGGCGCCAGTCAGTCAGTGACGGTCTATGCGCGGGTCCAGCCGCAGACGACGCCGGCCGCCGGGGCTTATGTCGACACTATCATCGTCACGATCACCTACTGACCCGTACGCGGCTGCATCGTGCCATCATGCAACTGGCTAGGTTTTTGCTCTGGTTGCGTCGTCCGGCGACATGCGCAGCGAGTGGCGCACGCGCAATTTTCGGACCTCTGGAAAAGCAATGGGAGACGTACTTTTGGTGACGGCCAGCGGGACGTCGCTGACGCAGTGGTTGAACTTGCGTGCCGGCTGAGCCACCGACGGTCGGCTGCTTACGATGGCGCCGACGCTCGCCCGCGCCGGCGCTTGTGATGTGTCCATGCTTGGCGTGTCCCTTCCCGACGCTGATGGGTGCGATGTCTGCCGCAAATCCGCAACGGCGCATCACTCCCCCCGCATATTGTCGGCCTGACCGGTCACGCCGACCTGGTCCTGACTGACCCTGCCTCGTTTCCACGTACAGCAGATCATGCCGCGATCAACGCGGCCTCGTAGTCGACAGGGGTAAGAAATCCTATCGAGGTGTGCAGACGCTCTCGATTGTAGTAGCCCTCGATCCAGTCGACGATATCCAGACGAGCCTGCGCCCGAGTTTCGTAGTGGACCTCATAGATTCTCTCGACTTTCAGGGTCTTGAACAAGCTTTCCATCGGGGCGTTGTCCCACGCGTTGGCACGACGGCTCATAGAGATCGTTGCCTTGAATCCAGCAGCCAGCTTTTGGTATGCCCGGCTTGCATACTGGGCCCCTCTGTCGGAATGTAACAGCAGTCCCGGCGCCGGTTTGCGTTGCCAGCACGCGCTGCGCAGTGCCTGGCAAACAAGCTCGGCGTCAATGCGTTCGGACACTGACCAGCCCACTACGCGTCGGCTCGCCAGATCGAGTATTGCTGCGAGATACAGCCAGCCTTCGCCGGTCTCGCTAACCCAGGCACGATCAGGCTGCCAGCCGTTGAAACGACGATCGAGCAGGTTCGGCGCTACAGGCAGGCTGTGCGCCGAGTCCGTCGTGACCCGATAGGCACGCCTGTAGACCGGGCGCAAGTCCTGACGTCGCAAGCTACGTCGCACACGCTCCTCGCTCGCCGCACGACCCTGGGCTCGCAATTGACGCACGATGCGGGAGCGGCCATATGTGCCACGAGGCTCGCGGTGGATCGCCGCGACTTCCACATCCAAAGCCGCGTTCGCTTGCGCCCTCGCGCTGGGCGGTCGAACGCGCCACTGGCAATATCCGCTGCGCGAAACGCCCATAATCTGGCATAGCCGGGTGATGCTGTACTGGTCGCGGTGATCGTCGATCCAGGCGTACTTCACCGCGACCCCTTCGCGAAGTACGCCGTCGCTTTTGAGAGAATTTCAATATCCAGTTTCGCGCTGGCGAGTTCCTTGCGCAGCCGGCTGTTCTCTGCCTCCAGCTCGCTGATCGGGCGCGTAACACGTGCAGCGCTCACATCACGACCACTCGTCTCGATGCCGCCTTCGGAACTGCGGCTACGCCGACTCCAGTTCCCCAACGTCGCCACTGGCACCCCGAGCCTGCGCGCCGCTGCATGCTGCCCGGCTGTTTCGGCAAGCCTGATGGCTTCAACCTTGAACTCGTTCGTGTAATGCCTTTTCGGCACTGACTTCTCTGACATGCAATCTTCCGTACAAACAGGAAATTAACAAAATTCCTGCTGTATGCGAAATCGAGGCATGGTCACATGATGATCTGAGCGGTGCTGCGCCGGTCAAACGCGTTCCGCAAATCGTTGAAATCAGGACGGCCGCCCGAATCACGCACGACCGCCTCTCGGTCCAGCCACGCGTTACCGACTTGCAAGGCCTCACATGCTTGCACCAGCTGCGGCATTCGCGCTGTCGAGTCGTGGCCGTTGCGCGTGAAGAGCTTGACCACGCCTCGTTCAATGCGCGTCATCAGCCGGTAGCCGTCGAACTTGATTTCGTAAGACCAGTCGCCGCTCATCGGCGGACAGTCTGCGAGCGTCGCCAGTTGCGGCTGAATCAACGCTCGGGGTCCCCCTTGGCTTTCGTCCGCTCGCGCGGCGACACGCGCAGGAGCGGCTGGGTTCCAGCGCCCCATGTCGCTCGCCTGCCTAGTGCGAAGGCGCGTCGCTCTGCCATGCGAGAACCTCCGGGCGATTGCTAAAAGAAGGAGACACTATCCAGTTTTCAAACGTCGGCTGCCAGTCCTCCCAGACGTAGTCGTCGATGTCGAACTCTTCCTAGGTCGCACCAATTCCACGCTTACAGAGAAACGCAAACACAATTTCGCTGCCGTTCCAGTAAGCAACCATGAATGCGTTCAGGTCAGCGGCGGTGCCTCGCGGCAAGTCCCGGAGCATCATTGCAAGCTGTTGAACAAACTGATCTCGGGTCATGGCAGTCCTCTCGAGCCCGCGCGCGGGTAGTCGCCAAATGAAAGCTTGAATCCGCGGCATACCGGGCCGACATTGCAGTGGGCTGCTCAAGAACAACAGTTTCTATACCGCACCCTGCCCGTCCCAAGCCGGCGCCGGTTGCGTACCGCACGGTTGGGCGCCAGGCCGCTGGCGTCGAGTTTCACTAAAGATCAGGCGCGGTCGAGCCGTTAAATACTACGATATCTCGGGACGTGCTGAACTACCCGGACGGTACGAAGCAGAAGAGCGCAAGCGGCAACCGTGGGTCGCACCTCATTGATGTGACGCAAGGTACCTGACGCCGCCGTTATTTGCCCTTCCCCTTTCCGGCAGCCCGTCGGTATAAATTCATAAACGAAACAAGGATAGAAAAATGCGCCTACCGCTTGCCATTATTCTGCCGTGGCTCCAGTTCTTCACCATTGGCCGCCCGTTCGCAGGGATCATCTGCCTGCTGCTTCAGCTGACAATAATCGGCTGGGTTCCCGCGGCGATATGGTCCGTTTTCGCCTTGAGTCAGTACAAGACGGACCAGAAGATCGAACGTGCGCTGGGAAGTCGCGGCTGATCGATGCCATTCGCGGCTCCACGCTGTCGGGTCGTGAGGTGACTATCGATGGCCCGGCGTCGCCCCTGGTATGGAAACGGAAGCAGGAATGTCCACGGAAGAAGTCACTCAAACGGATCATGAGCCGCACAGCGAGGCGTGGATTGGTGCTGGAGCACGTGCCTGTCCGCCCAAGGACGTCGATGGCACCTACGGATACGCAGAGATGTTGCGCGTTCCGAGCTTAGAGCCAGATAGCGACGAAGCAAAGCGTTACAGAACATGGGTGGGCGACGACTTCGATGCCGGACTGTTCGACCGATGGGCAGCCAACTCGACGCTGCTGCGCATGGCGTGGAACAAGTGGGGAAAAAGGTAGACAGGCTTGAATCCCTGTTCTCCGATGCATTTGACGATCCGGTGTGCTTTAACTAGCGCTTACAGTTCATCCGCACTGCGATGCCTAGACGGTTGTGGGCACCTCGGTGCCGGGGGCCAACACGATTTCATCCATCGACGACGCGACAAGAGAAAACAGCTCGCTCTTATCGTTCGGAGGTGCGAATCAGTGAAAGCGTTGCAGGTTCGTATGCTTCAAGTGGACACGTCGGCGATGGAGGCCCGGCAACGGGGCTACGTGAAATGGCTAGGCCTAAGACGCTATCCATTCGAGAACAGGTGCGAGGGCTTCAGCTGAGTATCCGAAATTCCAATACTGGCGACCGAGAATCGCCTCGACGTTGCTCCCTACAAGGGATGGCGTCTCGATTACGGCACCAATCAGAACCTGATCTTCAAGTCTTTGAATTGCCCAGACATTCAAGCTGCCGGCTCCGCATAAGAGCTCAATACGCAAGGCTTCCTGACCTAGTTCTTTCGCGTTTTTGCCATTCATCCAAGGAACAAGAGCGGCGACCTCGTCGTCCTTGAGGAGCGATGCACAGAGCTGTGCGGATTGCCGCGGTGCCACTTCGAAGATGCGCAATCGTTGCGTCGTAAATTCCATTTGGCCTCAAATCACAGGTGTCAAAGATGTTACTTCTAGACTTGCCGTCTTGAAGCGCATTTGGGTTCGCCGGAAATTCGCTTAGGATGCTCAATATGTCGCAATTCTGCTTTGAAAATTGCGAAGGTTCATATTGCGTTGCGAACGGAGGTGGGAAGCCTAAGGACACCGAGGCCTCGTTAAAGACGTTAGAAGACACTGCGCGGAAATTGATGCATTTGACCGTGTCCTCGGCCGGCTTTCGGCGAGATATGCTTGGATCTGGTGTACCGGGGGTTGAGGCGGGAGATTGAAGGCGGTGGAGGTTTTAGCTGAGAATCTGATTGTCGAAGTCGGAAACCAGCAAACGACAAACCATGCACCATGAACAAGTTTTCGGAAAAAGCGGTTGTCGGTCTAACAGAAATCGGTCCGGGCTTGGACGAATTAGTCCGTCACGGAGCCCGGCAGGTGATTCAACAGGCGATTGAAGCAGAGCTGGCGTCGCTACTGGAGCGGTTCGAAAACGTCAAGACGTTGCACGGGCAACGCGCGGTAGTGCGCAATGGCTTTTTGCCGGAGCGCGAGGCGCTGGCGGCGGCCGGCCCGATTGTGGTTGAGGTCCCCAAGGTTCGCGATCATTCAGGATCAGGCGTGAAATTCAATTCATCGATCGTGCCGCCGTATGTGCGCAAGTCGCCGCGCGTGAGTGCCGCGCTGCCGAGCTGTATCTGAAAGGCATTTCGACGGGCGATATGAGCGAGGCGCTGAGCGTGCTGCCGGGCGGGAATGCCAAGGGTTTTTCGGCGAATGTGGTGAGTCGCATGAAGACCCAGTGGGCCGACGAGCATGCGAACTGGAGCCAGCGGGATCTGTCGACATCGCGCTACGTGTAATGGTGGGTCGACGGCATTCACACTGGCCTGCGTAGCGAGAACTCGGACGGTCAATGCCTGCTGGTGATCATCGGCGTAGAGCCGGATGGGCGCAAGGAGCGCGTGGCGATCGGCGAGGGGTATCGCGAGTCGAAGGCGTCGACTCGCGTCGCGGCCATCCAGATTGCCTGCACATCTGCTTCGGCTTTGCCTCGCTGTGACTTCGGCAGCGCGTTCAGGACGTTGCGCATCTTGTGGAACCAGCAGCTTTTTGCTCATCAACCGTAGCTGGACGCCGCCGCTAGTTCCTCGTCGCAGCGCCTTGCGTTACGTGCCCGATCCGCTGGCCGACAGCCTAGCCGCGCCCTGCCGGAAACGAGGAAGCCGAGAAAACGTGGCGCCGCATCAACGGCCCCGAACAGACCACGCTGCTGCTAGAGGGCAGCCTTAAAGGACGCCGAACCGGTGCAAGACGATCAACCGGATCAGCAGAAACTCGCCGCCGAACGTCGCCGGCCATCAAGCTACCCACACACCACTCTTGACCTTAGCCCGCCGGCTTTCGCGGGTAATCGCTTGGCCGCAGCTTAGTCTAGACTGGATCACATCCATTGGCAGGCTGGCGATTAGTTCCAAGTTGCCTCGACGCTTGCATGTGCCGCCAAACAAGTCCAACGGTACAAGACAGTACCTCTTTTATCGCGATTTCCTATGCGGATGGCGTTCAACGTTTCAAGCCAGCCACCATGGGCTCATACGACTGTGGCGCGATCATCGCGGTCATTTCGCATTCGGAGATCGCGTCATCGGTTGCGCAAGTTGGTTCTTGACCCAACGGCGAGACTGCTCGGGGAAAGACGGCAACGTTGCCTCTCCGAGATGTTGGGACTGGAGGTGTCGTGTCTCATCCTTTCGTGTTCCTTCGATTCCGCGCACGACCTAGGACATCACGGCACGCCACTTGATTCAACACTTGCCGCTGCGCGCGGAATATCGCGACTTGAACGTTTTTGCTCGCGGTCGCGGGCCTAGGAGGAACGCCTCATCGGCGTCGTGAAAGGCCGTATTCGCATCGTCGCTCATCGCGATGGTTCTCACTAGTAAGATACATCGACTTGCCTGTACATTACACCGGCACCGGGTGCGTCCAACAATCGGATGTTGGAGAAACCTTCATCGCCAATTACAGCAATACCTTGGATGTTCGCCGACATGACGTTTTTGTATTTTGACAGTTATCGCCGGTGCTGCAGTGAAGTGGCTGTCACTCAAGCAGGTGGACGAGCTTGCGCGAGGCAGGGAGCGCGAAACTGCAGTTCCTTCCGCAGTAGCGCCTTAACCGTACTGGCGCTGACGAAGGTCCACAGCGCACCGAGCGTTAAAGCGAGCGCGACGCCGAAGTGCACGAAGCATCCCACTCCCGTGCTGCGTCCAAGGGCGAACGTGGCGAGCGTATAAACTCCGAGCGGGAAGGTTAGGCCCCACCAGCCGAGATTGAAGGGCAGTCCTTCGAGGCGATAGCGCCACATGAACAGCACTGCGCAGGCAAGCCACCATAGTCCCGCGCCCCATAGCAGCAGCGCACCAAACACGCCAAAAGTGCTTGCCAGAGACCCGATGTCACGGAGGCTGGTCGTGGCGAATGCTTTGCTTGCAGCGTCGCCGAGCGTAACAAGGCCCAATGCGCCGGTACCAATTGGGCCTAGCGTGAGCCAACTGGTTACACCCAGTTCGCGATGTGGCAACCTGTGGATTATCAACCTGAACAATACAATGGTGAGAATCGCGAATGCTAGCGGGACGGAAATCGCCCACAACACATACCCGGCTCCTACCACCAGTTGCGCGGTGGAGGCAAGCAGGTGAGGGGCCAGCACGCCTGCGCTGGACGCGGCCACCTCGGGGCCAACGATGGGAAGGAGCAGCGCCGCGGTCAGGCGCTCAAGGCTGTGCTCCTGACGTGTAAACATTGCATAGGGTACGCCAATCGCAATCAAAACCGACAGCGCCGCGTCCAACGCCCATAAGTTTAATGCGATTTGATAAGCCGGCTCGCCGAGGCGCGGCCCGGCGAAAGCTACGAGGCCATTGACGATCGGCGCGAGGCCCATTGGCACGGCACCAAGGAACATCGACTGCAAAGGGTGGCGCAGAAGAGGCCCGATGGTCTCGCCGTAAAACATGAACCGACCAGCGAACATGGTCAAAAAAATCACATATAGGCCGATGTCCGCGATCCACAGCGACTGCGTGACGAGGGCCTTGCCCGGGAATGACAGGGGCAGTGCGTTCAACACCAAAAACGCGGCGCCTGTACCCATCGTTACGGCGAACCAGTTCGGTGTGAACTGGCGAACGTTTTCCAGCATGCTTTCGTCGCTGCTACCGCGCGAACGCTGGAAGGCTATCAGGCTCATCGTAATCTCCATTTGTTGGCTCAACACGTGCAGTTTAGAGGACCGTAGAGCATAGAAAAAATGCATCCGTACGATATCTGGCATATGTTTTCGGTATGATTTGGGCGCTCACCTGCGGTGTGCGCATCTTCATTGCAGGCTGCATTGCTGGGGCGGCCGCAGATATTGGCCCTGGAGCAGGCCCCGTTGTTTCGGGAGTTGGTATAAGTGAGCGGATTGGAGTGGCGCTGCGACCGGCAGACGCTCACCATGCAACCGACGAAGCCGGCGCTGGCCATACGCTGATAAGCGTCGTCGGCGCAATGGAGACGGCCAGGGCGGCTGGCGGACGCAATCGCGGCGTCCGGAATGTGGAATGGCGGACGAATTGTACTTGTCGAGCGCCAGCAAGGATGGACGCGCGCTGCAATCTGTCTGTAAGCAGCGGTGGAGTACATATCATGTTCGTCCGCGAGGAATGGACGCGAAGCGGGCGAGCTCATCAGCTATCACGAGTACATTTGGCGGGGAGGTGGCGACATTGCTCTCGCTCCCCAGTCGTTGTCAGACAGCGATGGCATTCGACCGTTTTTACGACAGTTTTTACGACCGTTTTCCCGACGGATCAGCAGGAAGTGGAGTTGCCCCTGTACCTCCGGACCAACGTGATCCGGTGCTGACGCTGCATGAGGCGGCTGGACATTGCGTCGGCGATGGTTTCGTCGCTGATCCATCCATGCCAGCGCTTAATCGGTAACGGGCCGGTGACGATGGTAGCCTTTCCCGCCGAGCGTTCATCGATCATCTCGGGCAGATCGTTCCAAACCATAGCATCCAAGAGCGCCATTCCCCAGTCGTCGAGTAAGGTTGCGCGCAGCATTACTCGGCTTATGTGTAGCGCGCAGTTATGTTGAGAGACCCGGCAGCAAGACAAACCCGCCTCGTTTGAGCAAGCCTTGACTGCACATGTATTAGAAAGAACAAGATTGCGTCCGCAGCCACCACATTGCGGACGCAGCTTATGACTGACCTACAAACTGACGTTGACTTCCTGCCATTGCGGGTGATCGGTAAATCGGCCGACGGCAGAAACCGGTACGACCGTGATGGCAAGCGCAAGCAGATCGAAGCGTGCCAGAAGCCGGGAGCCTCCGTTGCCGGGCTGGCACTGAAGGCTGGCGTGAACGCCAACCAGCTTCGCAAGTGGATTGGTCTCGAGCGTAAAAAACACGCTCCCGAACTGAGCGGCAGCCGACACCAGCCAGTGCGCCGGCATTTGTTCCTGTTCTGGAAGTGGTTGATGCCTAACCCGTGCAGTTGCCTCACATGCCGTCCCTGCCCGACGCCCAGCCGGCTGCTGCACGGCGTGAACCGATGCGCCCATCGCAACGCCCGCCGTTGCCGTCACGCCTGACACGCAGTTGCCCAACGGGGTGAGTCTCGAACTTGAATGTATGCAACAGGACACGGCGCTGCTCACAGCGATGATCGACGCATTGAGGAGCCGGTGATGCTGCGCTTCGCTGACGACCTGCAGGTCTATCTGCATCGCAAGCCGGTCGACTTCCGATGCGGTATCAATACCCTTGCCGCCGTGGTTTAGAATTCGATGCAACTGGATCCGCTCGCGCGCGCCGTGTACGCGTTTCGCAACCGTAAATGCGACTGGATCAAGCTCCTGCTGTACGAGCGCACCGGCTTCTGGCTGTTATTGCGCCGGCTCGAGGAAGACCATTTCGTGTGGCCGCGACGCGATCAGGAAGTGATCGAGCTGACGACGCAGCAGCTCCACTGGCTGGTCGATGGCATCGACATCGACGCGCTGCGCCGTCATCCTGCACGCTATTACGAGCGCGCCAGCTAGCCCGGTACGTTGCACGTGAACAATGGCCGGGCGCCTTTTACAGATTGACGTAAACCCACGCCGCACCGCGCTTCGCTATCCTGGAGCGCATGAAGAATGCACCTGACCTCAAGCGCGTACTCCGGGCTGCACCAGGGCTTTATCCACGCCCTCGAAGCTCGGGTAGCCGGCGACGCGAAACACATCGACGAACTGAACCAGCGCGTCGGGCAGCTCAAGGAACAGGTCCGCCTGCTGCAGGCCGAGCGTTACCCGCCGAAAAGTGAAAAACGCAAGGATCGCGTGTTCGACGAAGCTGAGCAGATCGCCCGGACCGAACCATGCGATGAGGACGATGAAGCTGTGCAGCCGGCGCTGCCTGACACCGGCTTGCCACCTGCCGGCAAGCCTGAGCGGCGCAAGGTGGGACGCAAGCCGTTGCCAGCGTACCTGAAGCGCGAACGCATCGAGTACGATCTGCCCGAAGATCAGCGGGGTTGCCCGTGTTGTGGCAATCCGATGCATCGCATCGGCGAGGACATCAGCGAACAGCTGCAGGTCGAGGTCAAATGGACGGTTCACCAGAACGTGCGTGCAAAGTACGCGTGCCGGCACTGCGAGCGTCACGCCGAACATACGCCGGTCGTGCCCGCACCGATGCCGGCACAGCCACTTCCGGGCAGCCATGGTGATGCGTCGGTGATCGCGACGGTCGCGACCGCGAAATACGTCGACGGCATGCCGTTGTACCGGATGCAGGCCGCCATGGCTCGCTGGCAGATTCCGGTGAGCCGGGGCACGCTGGCACACTGGGTCATCCGCCCCAGCGAATTGCACTACACCCGCCTATACGACGCGCTGTACAGGACATTGCTGTCACAGCCGCTGATCCACGGCGACGAGACCACGCTTCAGGTGCTCAAGGAGCCCGGCAGGTCAGCCCACAGTAAAACCTATGCGTGGATCTACCGCAGCGCCGAAGACTGCCCCGAACCTGTGGTGCTGTTCGAGTACCAGCCGGGGCGAGGCCAGGAGCATCCGAAGAAATTCCTCGGCGACTACAGCGGCATGCTGGTAAGCGACGGATACAGTGCGTGGCTCACGCTGAAAAAGGCAACGCACTTCGGCTGCACGGCGCACGCGCGCGGGCTGTTCGTCAAGGCGGACAAGGCAGCGCAGAAGAAAGGGGATGGCGCAAAACCGAAACCGCCGAACGCTCGTATGGCAAAGGCGCTTGAATACTTCCAGGCCCTGTGGCGTCAAGTGAAGCGAGGGGTTCTTTCCAGCTTTCATGCTAATGGAATTTCCTGAGGGCGACGTAGCAGTAAGGCCGACGGTGAATCAAACTGATATCCGCGGGTTGGTTACCGCATTACAGAGGCCATAAGCTGACGTGGATGTTGAAAGCGCGGTGGGTCGACGAGTTCGGAGACAATCCCCACCGCTGTAACGAACTGAATATCGCGCATTGCCTGCGGCCCATGCCCACCAATGCAGCTCTGGCAGAGACTAGCCCGGGTTAAACGCCCACGTCAGGCCAGCCTCCGCCTCACGGAAAGTCATACTGACTTACCACTGATCAGCAACGAACGTTTTTCTCGTGTCGGGCCGGCCGTCCGCACTCGATCAAATGGTTGGCCCACTGTACCTTCTCACAGACGATGCGAGGCGCGTGGGCGCAACCTCCAACGCGCGAGAGTCGCGATGCAACGATTGTCAGACATAAATGTTTCTGAGCTGTAGCCGTAAACCCGCTTATTACCCTAATTCATTCCGGAGTCGTTCATGTCAGTTTCTGCCGTCACGAACAAGAGCCGAGCGCTGCTATGCCAATCCCGACAGCTACCCGCATCAGTCGACGAATCTGATTCCGCCAACGCCGAAACTGCATTGAGCCCAGCGCCATCGCTGGCCGTTACCGCGTCTGTGAGTACAGAAGCGCTACCAACGAAATCCTCGATCGAGGTCACTCTGAGCCCCGAGGCCCAAGTGTTTGCAAGGCTCAACGCGTTAGGTATGACCGAGACGTTGACCAGTCTAACGGGACTGAATCTACCAGCGCGCGGGCGCGACGAAACTCCTTCCGATTGGGCGCAGAAGATTGCGCAAGCACTGAGAAAATTCGAAGCGACTTCAGCCCCAGTGAGCGACGACGGGCGATACGACGGATACATATCTAGATCAGCCCTTGAGACAGTTGTGGAGCGATTCGGCGGCGACAAGAGACAATCAGATTTGTTGTACGCGGCGCTCGGCGCGGGCGCTACGATTGCGCATGCCCAGTTGCTGGATGCGTTAGCCGGCACTGCGGGATCATCGACCTCATCCACGGCGCGGGCACTCCTCGAGCTGATGGATGGCGACGGTGACGGCTTAGTTATCGACAGCGAGTATATCGATTTTGAGACTGCTCTTGTTGCGGTGGAGAAACGCGGTAATTGAGGGGCGCTAGGGGCTCGCTTTTTACCAGTAGTCCAACTGTTCGAGCCTTCCGATATCGCCGCGAATTTAGTGATGGCCTCTTGCGTGATCGAAGTATAGATCTGCGTCGCTGCCTTGCCACACGCGAAACACAATCGCAGCCCCCGCAAAGTGCATCTGCCGGGCTGTTTCATTGATCCTGCCTGCTTTCCACGTAGCGATCTTTCACTGGCTTTGGCGTAGGAAGTGTCTTTGGCGAGCTATTGAGACTGAGATTCACGTCGCTTCAAAGCTCTGCGGTGAGAGGTGATCGCGATGCTAGTGCCCGAGCGGGTAATACGCTGACGAATTTAAGGTCGAGGAGTTGTGTGCGTCAAGGTGTGCAGAAACCGGATGTCGGTGGTTTCAGTTGATCCTTCTTTGCGGCGTGCGGTGCGAAGGGCGTAGCCCGCAGCGCCGAACGCCGCACGCCCGCTATGCAGCAGCGCGCAAGAACTCCTTCTTCTGCTCGGCCAGCAGGGCCATGTTCAGATAGCGGCTGTCCTCCAGCCACGTTTCATGCGTTTCACTGCAAAGCGCCCTGACTAAGCGCAGACACGCGGCCTCGTTGGGGAAGATCCTCACGATGCGCGTGCGCCGCCTGATCTCTTCATTCAATCGCTCGAGCATGTTGGTCGACTTCAAATGCTTGTGATGCGCGCGCGGCAGCCGGTAGAACGTCAGCGTCTCGGCAATGTTGCCTTCAACCCAATCCACGAGCTTCGGATATTTGCCCTGCCATTTGGTAATCCACGCCGCGAGGTCTCGTTGCGCCTCCTGCAGATCGCGTCGGTCGTACATCCAGCGCAACTCCTGCAAGCAGTCGTCATCGGCCTTGCGTGGCAGATAGTCCAGTGCATTACGCAGAAAGTGCCCGTAGCAGCGCTGCCAGGCGGCCTCAGGAAGCACCTCGCCGATGGCCTTCTTCAGGCCCGCATGATCGTCCGAGGCGACGAACTCCACGCCTGAGAGCCCGCGCTTTTTCAGCCCCAGCAAGAACTCCTTCCAGCTCGAATGGCTCTCGCGGTTAGCCAGCTCCACGGCCAGCACTTGCCGGTGACCTTCCCAGTTGATGCCGATGGCAATCAGCACCGCTTGCGAGCGAATCATGCCTGATTCACGCACCTTCTCATAGCGAGCATCGACAATCAGATACGGATACGCTTGCTCGAGCGGCCGGTGCGCGAACTTCGCCAGCGTTGCGTCGAGCCCTTTATTGATGGCCGAGATCGCCGAGGCCGAGAAGCTGTGACCGCATAGCTCTTCGGTAATCGCCTTGACCTTGCGGGTAGAGACGCCCGCACGTACATCTCGGCGAGCGCAGCCACCAGCGCTTTCTCGCTGCGCGCATAGCGCTCGAACAAGGCGGTCGAGAATTCGCCGTGACGGTCGCGTGGCACGCGAAGCTCCAGCTTGCCGATGCGCGTCACCAGCCCGCGGCCGTAATAACCGGCTCGATAGCCACTGCGTGTCTCGGTCCGCTCGTTAGGCGATGCCCCCAGCAGTTCGGTCATCTCCGCTTCGAGCACTTCCTGAAGCGCATCCTTCATGAGCGCCTTCATCAGGTCCCGGTCGCCGGCAACCAGCGCTTCCACTGGCGGCCGGTTAGTACTACGCTTGGTCGTGGCCATGGCGTAAGCCCTCCCGAGGGCAGGTGGAGGAACTCGACATTCATCAACTTACACCACGGCCACCCTTCCTAAGCATGTTCCCGCCAGCACCTTTTTGCACACTTCTCGGTACATTACCGGTCGAGGCCATTAGGCTTGCCTAATCAGTCGGGCAGTAAGAACCCGCGCGCAGGCTCAAAGTGCCCGCTCAGGGGAGTCGAGGAACTGCAACGACTACTCGAGAAGCAGACGATGGAAGTCGAAATCCTGAAGTAAGCCGTGGATTGGGGCCGGTCAAAAACCTGATTGCGCGCTCGCCCTTGCTGCTGGGGAACCACCGTTGAAAATGATTCATGAAGGTCTCGGCGTGGCGCACCCTCGCGTAGCAGCGAACCGGGCTCGCACGTCTGATTGCTAGATGGTCGTACGGCCAGACCGACCAACGACATGGAACTCGTCGTGAAATTCAGGCCTACGTCGCGCACCCACCGACCAACGGCTAGTGACGCATCGGGGCACTGCTGAGCCGCACCCGAGAACTGAACGGCGCGCCGTGTGTCAACCGCGAGCGCGTGTAACGGGTTATGCGCGAGGACCAGTTGCTTTTGTGCCGTCCCGGTTGCACCGACATAAGCGGCAGTATGACGGTCGCCTTGCTGTGGACCGCAGCAATACCCGCTGGTGCTCCAATGGCTTTGAGTTGCGGTGCGACGATGGCACGCCGCTGCGCGTAACTTTCGCGCTTGGTTGCTGCGACCCGGAGGCGATAAACGAGCCGCGACAACTTGAGGCCACAGCGGCGACATGGTGCTCGCTGCCCTCCTACATTGCTTAGGCACTATACAGGCCGCGCAGCCCATCGAACGGCTGACGGACAGCGGCTACGCACACATGGAGGTGGCTTCGAGAATTCGGACAGTTCGTTGAGTGGAAAAGCTGAGGCGTGAGTAGGCCATAATGGCCGGCAGTAATGAACCAGAAGATGACGAAACGAAACCGACGGACCCACTTACTGGCGTTCAAGGCAAAGGTGGCCCTGGCGGCGCTCAAGGGCGACAAGACGCGGGCGCAGCTGGCCCAGCAATTTGATGTCCATCCGTACCAGATCCACTTAAAGGGCAACTCCATCATCGCCTATCGCTTTGGAAGGTTTCGGCGTTGTTGAACTTACCTACAGTTTAACGCGAGCTAGTGTTCTGTCCCAGAAGTAACTTTGCACAGCCGAGCCACTTTCTGGAGGATTGAATCGGCGGTCGCGGTCCATACGAACGGCCGGCCGTGTTGGTTGTAATGCTCGATATATCGTTCGATGCTGGCAATGAGTTGGCGCACGTTCTTGAACGATCCTCGACGGATCGCCTGCTGTGTAATCAGGCCAAACCAGCGTTCAACCTGATTCAGCCAGCTTGAGTAAGTCGGCGTGAAGTGCATGTGGTAGCGCGTATGCCTGGCCAGCCACGCCCTGACCTTGAGATGCTTGTGTTTCGCATAGTTGTCGACGATCTGATGCACATCGAGACCGGCAGGCACCGCCTGATCCACATGCCTGAGAAACGCCAGGAATTCCTGATGTCGGTGGCGCGGCTTAAATTGCGCAATAACTTCCCCCGTTGCCGTATTGAGCGCGGCGAACAGAGTGGTAGTGCCGTGCCGGACGTAATCATGCGTCACTCCCTCGAGGTAGCCCAACCCCATCGGCAACATCGGCTGGGTACGCTCCAGCGCCTGGCACTGGCTCTTCTCGTCGACGCACAGCACCAGGGCATTGGTCGGCGCATTCAGGTACAGCCCGACGATATTGCGCACCTTCTCCACGAAGTAGGGATCATTAGATAGCTTGGAGCTTTTTGACCAATGAGGCTGTACGCCGAACAACGACAGATATCGGGCCACCGAACTCTTTGAAATCCCTGTCTGCGCAGCAGCGGAGCGCACGCTCCAGTGCGTTGCCCCGTCCGGCTTTTCATGCAGTATCCTCGCAAGCAATTCCGCTACTGCTTCATCATCATGCGTGCGAGGTCGGTCTGGACGGGCTTCATCATGCAGGCTGGCAAGTCCATGGGCAACAAAGCGCTTCTTTCAGTGCTTAATTGCGGGCGGTGTTACTTCGCACTGCGTCGCAATTTCTTGACTCGTATAACCGTCAACGGCCATCAAGACAATCTTTGCCCAGCGCACGAGAGAGTGAGGCAGCGAACGCGAGCGGCTCATTGACAGCAATTGTTCTCGCTCCAGTTCCGACACGACAACCTCGATTCCTTTGCGTCCCATGATCGCCTCCAACTCACCGTGATTCGATCATAGACCAATCTGAATTTACGTAAAGTTATTTCCGGGACTGGTCACTAGGGGGTATTGTGCTTTGTAACGCTTGCTCGCGATCAAAAGCGTACTTTAAGCGTCCTCATTCCTCGAGTGGCACTAGTGGAAGTGTTCCAATCAGCCATTGTATTCACCAACTCTAGGTTCGGCGCGGCAGACAACAGTTTCTCGAAACTGATTTTTGCCTCAATCCGCGATAGAGCTGGACCAAGACACGCATGGATGCCTAAGCCAAAAGCGATATGACGGTTCGGCGTACGTCTGATGTCGAAGCGGTCTGGTTCGACAAAGTGATAAGGGTCGCGGTTGGCTGCCCCTATGATGGCACTGACTTGCTGACCTTTCTCTATAACAACTCCCCCGACCTCCAACGGCTCGGTTAAAACGCGAAATGTCGCACGTTGAACTGGACTTTCATATCGCAATGCTTCTTCTAGTGCCCCGACGAGCCCTGAGCGATCGCGCAGCAGATCGGTATATGCTTCACAGCGCAGGAATGTCCATAAAGAATTCGCCAACATGTTCACGGTAGTTTCGTGCCCTGCGACGAGCAATAAAATGAGCGTCGCGAGAACTTCATTTTCCGACAAACTCCTCCCCCCATCTTGGTCATCCATCAGCTCATCTACAAGATCGCTCCGAGATGCGGAACTACCTCCTTTGACGATCCCCCGGAAATATTGGGTCAGAGATTCGACTGCGAAAGCGTAAGCCCGTGGATCTGGATTAGTCGCGTCCGTAGCAGACAAGAGCGACCGCGACCATACACTAAACCGCGCTCGGTCTTGTCGAGGAACACCTAGCAGGTCAGCGATTACGTACGCCGGCAACAGCGCAGCAAACTCTTGAACAAAGTCGGCAGTTCGCTTTTCCACCATGCGGTCTAGCAACTCATCGGCTGTTCGCGTGATGGTCGGCTCAAGGGAAACTATTCGATCCGAGGTGAACGCACGAATAACGCGACTTCGTATGCGCGTATGATTCGGCGGATCTTGGGACAGTAGATTGTAATCAAATGGAACGACTCTCTCTGCGCAACGGCGTTTTGACATGTGGCGATACTTTAATGCTATTGCAACATGGTCGTACTTAGTCAACAACCACATGCCCTCTGTGCTCCCGCTGTACGAAAAGCGAAAAGGCCGTCCCATGTTGTGTAACATCTCATAGGTGTGGTACGGGCGGACGCGGAAATCTACTTCGTTGAGAGACATGTCATCCATAGTCACACTTTTCCTAGTCCAAAAAAATTGTTAGCTTTTTGCAACGCTTGATAAGCCTCTAATCACTATTCGACGGTGGCCAAAGCGAGATATGCGCTGCAAACTGACAGTTGTAACAACAATGGGAGGCTGGTGCCTTCCGGCGTATTGCGCAGTTCCTCGATTACGCAGTGCCCGCTGTTTCGTCACGCGCGGCGGTTGCGCCCCTGTGCGACAACAGCAGCCACCTCACCCTATTCCGTGACAAAAGAATGATGCCAGGTCAATGATTGCAGGAGCCACTCGACGGGTCCGCGCTATGTAGTAACGCCGCAAATGTCGTTGCCGAAGGCGATTCAGGATCTGCATCATTGCTTGCGGAGGAGGCAGGATTGAAGCAGAAGCGTTGGATCAGTTGCATGCTGCCCTCGAATTTGGCCGATTGACGGGGCCACAAAAAAGGAGCCGATGTCAAACGATAATGTGGAAGCATCCCGGGAAAAGTGCATCATCCGAAGGCGAAACGCGCTCGGCGAAGCACTGTCTTCAAACCGCTACCGCGACCGCGATCAGTTGCGCTAAGGCATGGGCGCTTTGAGCACTAGGACTGGGTTTCGTCGGTTGCCCACCGGTCCTTAGTAACGCGCTGAGACTTTGGATAGCACATGGTTGCGGGTTTCGAAGGGGATTCAGCGGTTGTGTGCGCAACGAGCCGTTGATTCACGAAGTGCCCGACATGGCAAGATGCGCACTGCGAGGTCGTGACCTCGCGGGCGAAGTGATTGGGTCTGATGTGGGCAGGCGAGGTCACGGCGCGTACAGAACTCGGCGCGAGAACCCGGATCAGCTGCGGCAGTAATGCCTGAGGTTGATTATCAGGAGATGCGGCAAGATAAATTGCTCAAACTGCTCACCGTCGATTTCATGGGAATCGCCTGCCGGCCATGGTCTGCAGCCATTTTCACTTCCGCAAAGCCTCGACTTTAACCGCTCCGTTCGCGCCAACCCCGCAAGCCAGTCCTGATGAGGCTCGCAGACAAATTCGCTCCCTTTCGTTGTAATGCAACTAATTGCGGGTTTTCAACGAACGGCACCCGCATAATGCACTGAAGTACCGTTCCCCTCGGGAGTTCCGGCGAAACGCTGCATCATCAACTTAACGGTGTCTGAGTGTCCTGAGTCACAGGGTCTGGCGTCTCATGAGACTGCTCTCACAGCCGGCGGATCGTGCATAGATCATCGCCGGCGCCGTCATGTTCAGCACCTTGCGGATCGCCTTGACCCGGTCGCTGCCAAGGGAGATCGGCTTACCGCCCACGGGTGATAGCGATAAGTGAATCTGGACTTCGTCGGCCGGCCTCCATACGGAGCAGAAGTCCGTCGTGCACGGCTTTTCTCATGCTGCGTTCTTCCACTTCGGCGCCGTGCGGCGCGTCGCGGCGCCGGACTCGCGATTAACCTGCTCCCAAGTTAGAAGAGGGTGACCATCGACTTTACGCGGCACGTCGATCCCCAGTGCCTTCTTGATCCAGCGCGTTTGCGCGGCGCCTTGCGTGAGGCCGCCGGTCAGTTCGACCAACTCTTTATTGGCGATGATGCTCAACTCACACCCCACTGCTTCTTAGTTGTGTCAATCATTCCTGGTTGAGGGTCGGGGCTATTTTTAGTCCACTTTCGCCATCTCAAGCCCTAAAGTTTCCGCGCCGACCGCCGTTAGGCTTCGCATGAACCTGAACATAACCCCATTCCCGAAGCCAAGGCAATCTTCGAATCCGCGTGCGCTGCAGCCGAAGCAAGCGTTGTCGCGCAGTTCGGAAACTTTGCCATTTCCAAGCCCAGGCACTGCAACGCATACGACGCAGCGCTGTTCGTCGTGTTGGGAGAGCCTTTCGGCGACATGACGCTGCCTGAGTGGACGGCGACAATCATGTTGGACGACCGCCATCCTGCTTGACGTTATCCAGGCTCCACGTCGACGGCAATATCACCTCGCGCAAGCTGCATCACATCCTGCAAGCCGCCGTTGCGTGGACCGACTTGCATTTGCATGACTTCGAAATCGACGGGAGGACTTACGCGGTGGGCGATACCGACAACATGCTCGATCTGCTTGCTGAAGATCCCGAAATGCTGGATGACCCGCAAGGCGCGGTTATACCAGATTGCATACCCGGGACACCGGTTCCTCTATCGATATGACTTTGGCGATGACTTGCATCATGACATTCACGTGGTTTCGGTATTGGATCAAACCGGCCTGGCTGCGTCGAACTGCTCGCTTGAACGTGCAATGGCTCTACTCGGGAAAGGTGCGGCCGAACTGGTCCACATGACACCGATGACGATCAAGCTCACGCGGCCACTGGGAAACGGAGCTCCATCGTCTGCACACAGACCGCGAGACGTCACGAATCCCAGTCAGAAGAAGCGATCATCGCGTCTAAGGAGCTTACGTGCCCGGGACGGGAGTAACTGCTTTTACTGCGGTGCCGCGCTGGAAAACGAAGACGTCACGCTTGAACACCTGCTATCAGAGAAAAGACGGTGGCACGTCGCGGCTCGCCAATCTGGCGCTCGCCCACAAGAAATGCAACGAGCTCGCTCGCGGATCTGCCGGTCGTCGAAAAGGTCCTGCTTCGTGAACGTCTGCGTGCCGAACGAACCGCCGCGCCACCAGACCGCGCCGCCTGAGCCCGGAGAGTGGTTGCGGCGCTTGACTATCAAGCTGTGTATTCCTCCGGGAGAAGAAATGTTAGCAACGGGTGGGATCTGCCGACGTCGCCAGGTCGGGCGTCACCTAAGGGCGAGCATCGTCCCGCGACATCGACGGTGACCGCAGCGGCACTCGTATTGGGCGCGCACGGCTGCCGACAGGCGGCCCTCTACCGAGAGCCCATAGGTGATGAAAAGCTCCTCGCCCGGCTTGATATCCGAGACCGCGTGGATGTGCACCCTTCCATTGGATTCGACCGCCTCGCAATTGGCGACGCATGCGTGGTTGAGCCAGCGCGCGCTGTTGCCGCCAAGCGAACCGTCGATGACCCGCCCATCGGATAGTCCAAAAAAGAACATGTGACCCTCCTTCCCGAAACGGCGATGGCGAGAGATAGCCTGCTTCCAGCTCATGACCAGGCCGGCGTACTCAAGGATGAGTTCGCCTGCGCTGATCGGTCTTAGCGCAAAGACGCCGCGACCGTGAACGCCCGAGCGGCGGACAGCAATTCTTTTCATCAGTACCTGTTGCGGTGAATGTCGAGCGTACGCTCATTGGTGTGGCCCGGCGCCGACTTGACAGCGGTCGGAGCCTGGTAGAATCGTCCATCATAACCAGCTGCAGGCGCGAACTTCATCATGGCGCGGGGCTCAGCCCTAACCAACGACGCCGGATAGATTTGAGCAAGCCAACCTGTCCTCACGCACAAGGGGTTGCAAATCTGGGGCGGACCATAGATTTACTTCGCTTCCCACTTCGTAGGCTGGTGTTGCCGGTTCGTCTGTGCCGGCACAATCTTCGTCCGGAGTGCTACATGCCACACAAAACATCATTCATGGACATGGCCTATCCCAATGAAACGCGCCGGCCGTGCGCCCTCCAGTTCTGCATTGTGCTTACCGCAAGCAACAACTGAGCGCCTCGCGATTGTTCATCTGCTTGAGAAGAAGGCCGAGTACTAGGTTCTGATGGAGTCATTCATCGTCCGGGACCAGATCCTGATTCGCATTCCGGATACTGATCTGCGCGGTGTCCCGTTGAAACACCATCAGGCTGGTCGTCGGGCGCGGCGAACAGTCGTCCTTGTTCCCATCGATTTCAATGTGGGCGACTACATCACGCGCGGCGATCCGTACGAGCCGACACATATCACCACGGGGCGACTGTTACGGAAAGGTGTTGTCATGAGGTCAGAGGCCGCCGTCACCGGGCATACATGAGTACACGTCAGCAACGTGGAGCTCGGCGCGAGCGTCTTGACCTAGCCCCAAAATGGGTTCAGAAAACAACGAAGCCACTGCCGCAAGCAGGCCGACGGCAACCGCCACATCATGATCGCCGAGGGTAATAGTACAAACGCCAGCGCCGACGGCATACGTCCCCCAACCTGCCCCGATCAATACCAGCGCCGAAAGCAAGCCAACGTCGAGCTCGTTCGCCACGACGAGATACCACATCGCCGTCGGCGCCCGGAAACCGATTGCATGCAATGGCTATCACCGACGGGACACCATGACGAAGCGAGGTTGACCAGCTCTCCAAAGCGACAATTAGCATACCCCTCGCAGCAATGGGATGGTCTTCTACGATCGGTGAGCTTTTACGGGAGTGACGCTGGCGGCCCTGACGTGTTGCGGGTCGCGGGACCGGTAGCGGCGGACAATGCGGTGGAGGCTAGTGGTATCGAGTACGCCGGAACGCGCCATCTCGTCTTCTTCGTCGACGTGATGGCGTACGCCGCTCAGCATGAGGAATTCGTGCGCCAGACGGCTGCGGCATGGAATGGCGGATTTTAACCTGCGGCGCATTCGCGGCTGGTGAAGTTTTTCCGGGCCGAGGCCGATCGACAGACGATGTTCAGTCCCGGAGGCTGGCCGCTACCCAACCCCGCCATGATGTGGCAATTCAGCGAGGCGCTCTGCCTGGCGCTGCTCGCGCACGCGGAGGCCGACTCCCGGACGTCCCAATACTTCTACATGCCACAGACCGGCAAACTGGACGCGCTATATAATAGGCTGGCAAGGAAATTCGAGCGGGGCGATCTCGGCGTGCCAGTCCGCTGCGTCACCCGCCCAGCGTCAGACGAGGGAGGCTTTTATGGCTTTGAACGCATCTAGCAAGGTCCGACCGAAGGTGGTCGCGCTACAGAAGCGCGGGGCGGCGGTCATCCTCGAGCGCGTGGAAGCGGCGGCCGAGAAGGGCGTGTTCGAGGACGTCAAGGCCAAGGAGACATACCGCGGGAAGGTTCGCGTGCACGCGCGCAAAACTGTGGCGTCTGAAAGCTAACCGTTAAAAGCCGAAAACAAAAAGCGCCAACATTGGCGCTTTTTGTTTTTGCGATAGCCGACGAGGATGCCGAGGGACAGCAGGCGCGAGAAATTGCCCGCGAACCAAGCGGCGCCGTCCCAAACGTTAAAGGCGACGAACCCGGACATGCCACCGAGAATGGTGCGGCCCGCATTCAGGCAAAATGAAAGCTTAAATGGCTCGCTTTCTCAATCCGACCTCAGAGCAGCAATCGATCCTTGACGCCGTACCGTCGGGCGGCAAGCTGAAGATAAAGGCGTATGCAGGTGCGGGCAAGAGTTCAACGCTCCGCCTGATTGCCGAACGTCTTTCCCATCAGCGTGGCATGTATCTCGCCTTTAACCATGAGATCGCCGAGCACGCGCGCCGAAGCTTCCCCACGCACGTTGCGTCCAGCACGATTCACTCGCTTGCATACAGGTCTGTTCCGCCCGAACTGGCTGTGAGGGTGGGCTACCAGGCAGAGCCACCGCACGACCTGGCGGCCCGATTCGGCCTGTCGGCGCTTGAAGTGCCACTTGCCACCGGTAAGGCGGTCGAACTTACGCCGTTCGAAATCGGCCGCATGATCGTCGATGGGTTAGGGCGGTTCTGCCGCTCGGCCGACGTCGTGCCAGCCGCCGTTCACATCGCGGTCGACGAGAAAATTGATTCGCGAGCCGCCGACTGGCTGCGAGATGGGCTTTTTCCGTATGTGTCCCGGCTATGGGATGAGAGCAGGCACGCGCGAGGCCGCAGCGCAATCATCCCCGACGTTTATCTGAAAGTGTGGGCACAGAGTGGCCCGCGCATCGAGTCTGACTTCATTCTCTTCGACGAGGCGCAGGACAGCGATGGAGTAATGCTGTGGCTCCTCAACCAGCAGACACACGCCCAGACTATGACCGAAGCAACTGTGACCAAGAAGAGCAAGAACCCGAAGGCGCCGAAGCTGTTCCCCGACGAGCTGATCGATCAACTGCTGGCGCAGATTCAGAACAAGGATGCCGAGTCGGTTCTCGGCGAATCGGGCCTGGCCGGGCAACTGAAGAAGCAACTGGCTGAGCGCATGCTGTCAGCCGAGCTCACGCATCACCTGGAGAACGAGGCTGAGCAAGGCAAGGCCGGCAACCACCGCAACGGCACGAGCCGCAAGACGGTCATCACGCCCAGCGGCGAACTGAATCTGGATATCTCACGTGACCGGCAGGCGACGTTCGAGCCGCAGTTGGTGGGCAAATACCAGCGCCGGCTGCCCGGTTTCGACGACCACGTCATCAGCATGTACGCGCGCGGCATGAGCGTGCGTGAGATCCAGGGCCACTTGCTGGAGCTATATGGTCGACAGGTGTCGCCCGATCTGATTTCGACCGTCACCGACGAGGTGCTGGCCGAAGTCGAACAGTGGCAACAGCGTCCGCTCGAGGCGATGTACCCGATCGTGTATTTCGACGCACTTCGGCTGAAGATCCGCGACGAGGGGACGGTCAGGAACAAGGCGGTGTACCTCGCGCTGGGCATTCGGGCCGATGGCCGCAAGGAAGTGCTCGGTTTGTGGATCGAGCAAACCGAAGGCGCCAAGTTCTGGCTGAAGGTCTTCAACGAACTGAAGAACCGCGGCTTGCACGACATCCTGGTTGCGGTGGTCGACGGTTTGCGCGGGTTTCCCGAAGCAATCGAGGCGGTCTATCCGGCCGCGCAGATCCAGACGTGCATCGTGCACCTGATCCGCAATTCGCTGAATCTGGCTAGCTGGAAGGACCGTAAGCCACTGGCAGCCGCGCTCAAGCCGATCTATCAGGCCGCTACCGCCGAAGCGGCTGAGGCGGCGCTGCAAGCCTTCTCGCAAAACGAATGGGGCAGGAAATTCCCAACGGTCGCCGCGATGTGGCAGCGCGCAAGTCATCCCGTTCTTCGCCTATCCACCGGAAGTACGCAAAATCATATACACGACTAACGCGATCGAGAGCATGCACATGCAGTTGCGTAAGATCGTCAAGAACCGCGGTCACTTCCCGAGCGACGAAGCCGCCAGCAAATTGCTGTACCTGGCCTTGCGCAACATCGAAAAGGATTGGAAGATGCCGCCTATCACCCGGCGGCAAGCAGTCAATCAGTTCGCCATTCTGTTCGGTGAGCGATTCACCGCCGCCATCAGCTGAGATCTTTTAACCCGACCTCAGCACACGAAATTCCTGACACCTCCGGACTGGGCCATGCCCCGGCGATTTCCTCCACGGAGGCCGGCGGGTAGCAGCAGCGTATTACTACGCCGCCGCCCCCTAAGAACGCAGCGTGCGACTTTCACCGCACTGCGCTCAAGCACAGCTAAAGTGTCTCCTCGACACCGGTCGTGTCCGAGTGCACACGAACTTCGCACGCGTCACGTCGCTGATCAACCCCGTTGCCAGGGCGAGAGGTGCTGAATCGTAGCGCTACCGATCTCTTCCAAGCTTCCTCTCGTCGAATCTTAGACGTTGGCCTGCGACAGCCGCACCATGCGGAAGTCTGCGCCCTTTCAGGCTGGGGCAAATCTTGAACCCCTATGCCGCCCATTACAGGCAGCCGTTCGCTTTTTCCGCACTCCTATACCCGCTCCCCCAACAGCTCACCTTACAGTTTGCCTGCGTTCGATTCGATACACCGAGACGAAGGCGAGAAATCGGGCTTACCACGTTCCCTTCCATGCCGACCCGCATCCTCGCGGGACTATCCGGTTAGCACCTGCCTGTTTTCGGATGGCGCCTTGGCGACGTGCCCCCACATGCCAAGAGAGCAACCTGCCATCCACCTTTTGGTTCAAGCCTGACAGCAGCTTTGGCTTGTTCGTTTTTACGGAAATTCAAACGGCAATTCATTTATGTTGCGCATACGGAACTTGCCTGGCCTTCACACCGCACCGCTGCTTGCAGTGTCGATCCCCTCGTCGCCGAGTGAACCGTCTTTAGAGAAGTACTTTGTCCCCGGAGCTTCACACCCGACCGTTTCCAGTCACGCATGTCCGGGTAGGCAACTGCTGGTCGCACAACAGGTCACGGAACTTGAGGCCCAAGACTGGCGGACTCAGGGTGTGACAAGACAACGAAGAGCTTTGCCATCCGATACTTCACCCGGTTTACGTCCGGCAGACGGCGACACGTGTCGCAAAGCATGCGAAACGATAGCACGGTGCACGTCGGACTGGATCTCCACAAGGACTCGATCACGGTCGCCTACGCGATCGACGCGGGCGAGATCGAGCTGCTGGGCAAGACCGGTACGACAGGGTCCGACATCGATCGCCTGTGCACACGCCTGCAATCCAAGGCGCCGCACGTGCGCGTCGTGTACGAGGCAGGTCCATGTGGTTACGGGCTGTACCGTCAGCTCGTCCAGAAGGGCTTCGACTGCATGGTCTGCGCACCCTCACTGATCCCGCGCAAGCCGGGCGAGCGCGTAAAGACCGACCGGCGTGATGCCATCAAGCTGGCGCGCTCGCTGCGTGTCAGCGCCGGATAGACACTCCCCACTTTCGTCGAAGTAATTTTCCCCAATTTCTTGTCTGACAGCGCCGCGCTAGCGGCGCCGTCCTGTCGATCACCGACCATATCGCCCTTCGGGTCCGTCGCGGGGGTATCGGTGGTCGAACTGGGAGAAGTGATGACGATTCTGGAATTGCACCGGCAGGGGCTGAGTATCTCGGCCATCGCCGCTCGGCTCGGTATGGATCGCAAGACGGTCCGCAAATACATCAGGAACGGGGTACAGGCGCCGCGTTATGGTCCGCGTGCGCCACGGCCCTGTGTAGTGGACCATTTCGCCAGTTACGTGACCGAACGCGTGCGTGAGTTTCCCGATCTGAGCGTTGAGCGTCTGCTACGGGAGGTTCGGGCGATGGGTTACGCGGGCGGTCGCACGGCGCTGGGCGACCTGGTTCGCGAGGTGCGGCCGCCACGACAACGCGGCTTCGAAGTCCGCTTCGAAACGCCTGCCGGTCACTAGGCTCAGGTGGATTTCGCGCACTTCAATGTTGAATTCGATGACGTCCCGGGCCAGCGCCGCTCGATCTGGCAGTTCTCGATCGTGCTGGGGCACAGCCGTTACCTGTGGGGCCGCTTCGTCGAGCATCAGGACCTGCAGACGGTGCTGCGCTGTCACATGGAAGCGTTCGGGCACCTGGGCGGCGTGCCGCGAGAGATTCTTTACGACCGGATGAAGACCGCTGTGCTTGGTGAGGCAGAGAAGCACATCGTCTATAACGCGAAGCTGGTCGCGTTTGCACAGCACTACGGTTTTGCCCCGCGTGCCTGCAAGGCATATTGCGCCAAGACCAAGGGTAAGGTCGAGCGACCGTACCGCTATATCCGGCAGGACTTCTTCCTCGCACGCCGGTTCCAGAACCTTGGTGACATGAATCGCCAGTTGCGCGAGTGGCTCGACACGGTTGCCAATGTCCGTGTGCACGGCACCACGCATCGCGTCGTTGCGCAGCACTTTGGCGAGGAACGTCCCGCATTGCAGACGCTGCCCGCCGGCGTGTTCAATGGCGTGATCCGGCTCGAGAGACGCGTGAGCCATGAAGGTCTGGTCTCCGTGGGCGGCAACTACTACAGCGTGCCCGATCGTACGCGCAGGCGCACACTCGACGTTCACAGTCTGGCTCACGAGATCCGTATCTACGAAGCCGGCGAACTACTGGCTGTTCATCCTGGCTGGAAGGACGGCGACGAACGTCGTTATTGCCCGGTCATCGACGCTCCACCCAGCGCAGGCAAGTGACTGAACATAGCGCGCCGCTGGCGACGTCCTCCGTGGCACGCCGACCGCTGTCGTTCTATGACCAGGTGGCCAGACGTCTGGCCGATGCAGGGAGGTCCGCATGAGCGTACCTGCCTCGACACTGGAGCGCATCCGCCGTTATCTCGTTGGCCTGCGCATGCCGCGCGCGCTCGAAGCACTGGACGCCACATTGAACCGCTTCGAACAGGGCGACAGTTCGATGCTGGAGGTGCTCGAAACCCTGCTGGGCGAAGAACTCACCACACGTGAGACGCGGCGCATCCGCATGGCGTTACAGACCGCGCGACTCGGCACGATCAAGACACTCGGCGGCTACGACTTCAGCTTCCAGCCAAGCCTCGACCGCGATCGCATCATGACGCTCGCGCAGCTCGAGTTCATCGAGCGACGCCAGACCGTGCACTTCCTCGGGCCGCCTGGAACGGGCAAATCGCACCTGTCCATTGCATTGGGCGTCGAAGCAGTGCGCGCCGGCAAACGCGAGTACTTCGGCTCGCTGGGGGAAATCGTCAACTCGATGGCCAAGGCCGAGCGCGAAGGCAATCTGGCGCAACGCGTGCGCTTCCTCGCGCGCAACAGCCTGCTCATCGTCGACGAGATCGGGTACCTGCCGATCGGCTCCAACGGCGGCAATCTGTTCTTCCAGCTCGTCAATGCCTGTTACGAACGCTGCGCGATCATCCTGACGTTTATGTGGAATTGAGCGATTTTTTAATCAACTTCTCTTTCTTGTTGACGGGTCAGCCCGATCCGGTGTCGGTGTGGTCTCAAGGCGCCGGAGCAGGCGGTCTATGGCTTTCTGGTCGCCTTCTACTGCTGCACGTTCGTCGTCGGTCAGCGGTATTTCCTGAAGCGTTCGTATCATGCCGGTTTTCGATTGGATCAGATCGGCGCGCGACGATTCCTTCGGAACGTAGAAGTCACAACGTGCGCAAGCCATGCGATGCGGACACTGATCGAAGAACTCATACGAGCAGAGGCCATGGCCGAGATCGTAATATCGCCACGGCTCGTCCGGATGGCCATGCTCGATTGCTTGCCGATCGATGAGGACGTCCATCATTCTCAGGTTTCGCTGGAAGTACTGGGCTTCCGAATAGGCGCGGGCGAGACGGGTTTGCGTGAATGCCACGTAGTGTTGTGTGGTCGCGGGTGAACGATGGCCGAGCCACGCCTGTAGTTCGAACAACGTCATCGGTTCGCGAGCGTTGAACAATTGACTCGCGATGGTGGAGCGAGCCCGGTGGCTGCTGATCTGACCGCGAGCATCCGCCTGCGGAATGCCAGCTCTGCGGCAAAGCATGGGAATCAGTCGTTTGTTCAGGTACGCGCGTGGAATTGCTCGTGCGCGGTACGAGAAGAGGAAATCAACCTGCTCGCCAGTCTTGATATCGAGCGCAGCCGGTTGCGTGGGGCGTAGGTGCTCCCAGGTCGTAAGCGCCTCGCCGACGATTGCGTCGATTGGTTTGATAAATGCCGTCCCGGTCTCGTGAACCGGAACGTCAAGCATCCAGCACTGCGTTGCTTGTTGTCCTATCGATGGTTCCTTGCGCACGCAGCCTACACTTAACCGGACAATCTCGTCGCTACGCAGCCCTGCAAAGAGCCATACGATGCTCAACGCCTGTAGCATCTCGAGCGGATGGTAGCCTCCGTTGCGAAGCATGGCGCCTGTGGCATTGCTATGTCCCTTCGGAGCACTGCCGTGACCAGAAAGATCGGCGATCGTTAGATTCAGGCCAGCCCAAAGGAGTTTCGCCCAGAGGTCATCGGCGATGGTCCGCGGTGCCGGTCCGATCAATGCCATGATCGAGCGCGGCGTCGCAAAGGCCCGAAACGGATCGAACCGTCGGGGGATCCACTCCCACTCCTGCAGGTCGGCAAAGAAGCGCCGCATTGAACCCAGGAAGTAGTTCTTCGATCGGGCCGATGCCGGTTTGCCAAGCTTTGGTTCAAGACCAGCGGTCCTCCAGACGTAATCGCCAACACTCATGCGCGCCACTGCGCCCACGTACTCTGCCGCTAATTCTCGGGTCCACTGGTCCGCGCGGGTGATCTCTGGATGCGTATCCTGCAGCCAACGGCCCGCCTTGAGCACCGTGTCGCGAAGATGCCTGCGACTGGATGCTGTCAACGTGCTGGTTGCCTCCCACCGCTCTACTGCGAGAACCCAATCCCCGGACAGGCCAGCGGTTCTCGCTCGATGAATACGTTCGCAGTCAACCCGGTTTCGGATCTTTGGTTCTGCAGAGATAATCCCGAGCGCTGCGAGTACGCGTAAGAGCTGGAAGTACAGTGAACTGCGATAGTTCGAGTCCTGCCAGCGTCTGCGGATCGATTCGATGAACTCGGTCGTCAGCAACTCAAGTTCGGGGCGCTGGTTGATGAGCACGAGTTCTGCGACCAGACTCATCAACGGTTTGCAGGGACCATGGTATCCCCACGCTGCCGAGATCTCGGTAACGCGCAGCAGCGTATCTGCGATTCGCTCCTTGCCGAAGACCTTCTCGGCCAGCGCGACCCGTTTTACCTCGCCCAGGCTGGGAATGTCGTGGAAACAGTGCAGCAGGTAGGCAACCGCCATCAATGCCTGGCGTTCACCGCCCGCACGGGGCGTCAGGCTTCGGGGCGCGTGCAGCCCGGGATGAGTTCATCATCGTTACTCCGCATCGGCGACGCAAGCCAGGGCGTCGACACGCCACGCGTGGATCTGACGCATGGCCTTCGCGAACCGGTCGGCCAGATCATGTCCCGACAAATGCACGTATTGCCTGGTCGTCTCCAGACTCTGGTGACCGGCGAACCGGGCAATCTCGTGCAGTTGCCAGCCCGAGGGGGCGAGATCGGTCAGACAGAGATGGCGCGGCGTATGGGTCGAGAACGCCGGAACATCGGCACGAAGCGCAATGGATCGGACTACCTTGGACCACGTCCATAGCGTGATGGGCGCGCCATGGTTGCGGGGCGATTCAGACAGGAACAGCGCGTGCCGATCGCCGGCAAGGACATGCCGGTGCCGAAGGTAGTCGCGCAGTAGTTCGCCGGAAGTTTGGGAATACGGCACGACACGCTCCCGGTGACCCTTGGTCGTCTCCGCTCGGATACGCAGCAGCCGGTGGGCGGGATCGAGATCGCTGCCACGAAGCTGGCACAGTTCCTCCCGCCGAAGCGCCGCATCATAGGCAAACGCCAGCATGCACCGGTTACGTTTAGGTTCGTCGCGGACCACAGCCAGCAGAGCCGTCCACTGCGCCTCCGTTGGAATCCATGGCAGCTTGTGAAACTTCTGGATGAGGCTTCGTTCGCCGCGTGCGCCGAAGTGGCAGGATGCCGTATAGCGGCCGCGGCTTACCGGGTTGGTCCTGATGAGCCCCTCGTCAACCAGAAACTCGAACAGCAGCCGGACCGCGGTAAGACGCTGCTGCAACGTTGCGTTCGACAGGAGGCCGCCTGAGTCGATGCGTACCACATTCGCATTCGCTCGCCTTGGCTGGGTCCGCAGTTCGCCGACATACTGCGCGATGGTTTCGCGCGATATGCTGCCTAGATCGACGGCGTGGCCCTGAGCAAAGCGAAGGAAGCCCTCTATCGCGTACATGTAGGCCGCGATCGTATTGCTTGCCAGACCAAGCATCACGCAACTCTGTATCCATCGTCAAGCGTAAGAGTTCGAGGCGATTAGCGGATACCGTTCCCAGACCGGTTCGACGACAGCGCTGCTGGCAGCCATGATTTGCTCCTCTCGCGAGGGATGCCGCCCCGTCACCACGACGATTCAGCACGAGCAGGTAAAAGCGGCATCGCCTTCGGCACGGGTTATCCACCGGGCCGCTCGCCTCTCGCTATAGAGAAGCGGGCGGCGGCCCCGTGGATAACCCTGCGTGATCTCGTTTCAGGCCCCCAGCGTGCCACACGAACAAAAAACGTTGGCCTACCGTAGCACGAATCCAATTCCAAATAACTTATACGATCAGGCTGCCACGCTCGTATCCTGGAAGAACAGGTTGGCCTGCTCACGGCTCATCGGCAGGTATCCGATCTCATCGATGATCAACAGCCTGTACGGGTTGACGAATCGTTTTAGCGCGTCTCCCAACTGATTCTGTCGATGTGCCGTGGTCAGTATCATCAGCACGTCCGCTGCGGTGATGAAGCGCACCTTGATCCCAGCTTGCGTTGCTGCATAACCAAGTGCCATTGCGATGTGCGTTTTGCCTGTGCCACTCGGTCCGAGTAATACGACGTTCTCGTTTCGCTCCAGAAACGTCAGACTTGCCAGCTCCTGGACCTGAGATCTGGGCACACCGCTGGCTGCTGCGAAGTTGAAGCCGTCGAGGGTCTTGATCGTCGGGAAGCCTGCCAGGCGTGCAAACGTCGCGCGCTGTCTGACGAGCCGCGCTGTTTGCTCGGCCTTCAGTACCGATTCGAGAAACTCGGTCAGGTTCACCTCGTCGGCGATCGCCTTTTGCGCCAAGTGTGGCAACGCGTCCGCGATGGTCGTGAGCTTCAGCTGGGCGCATAGCTGCGCCACTCTTTCGTGTGCGATGTTCATGCGGCAACCCGAATCAGCTGGTCGTACACGGACAGCGGATGCTGTAGCGGAGATAGCCAGTCGTGGAATCGCTCGCGCAACTCCTGTCCGCTCGCCGGTGTCGTTGCTGGCAACAGCGACGGAAACGGTGGCGGTACGCTCTGCAAGGCCTTCTGCTGAACAAGCAGTTGCTCGCCTGGCTTCAGGCGGGTCGTTCCATGTATCCGGACATGCGCAACTTCGCGTAGCCAACGCCAAACTTCAGTGTTGGCGGTCGTCACGTCCAGTTCGACGTTGGCCGCCTTGAACTGGGCGGCCAGCGGAACGTAGAAACTGCGGCGCAAATATCCGTTCATCCGTTCGACCTTGCCTTTGGTCTTCGCGCGATAGGGCCGACAAAGCTCGGGCTTAAACCCGTAGTGCCGGGCGAAGTCGAGAAACCCCGGCTGGAAGCGGTGCTGGTTCGGACCGTATGCATCCCGCTCGATGACAACGATCTTCATGTTGTCGAAAAGCGCCCGGCGCGGCACACCGCCGAACCAGTTAAAACAGTTGACGTGACACCTGAGCAAAGTATCGAGTCGCATGTCGGAAACGAATTCGACGTAGGTCGCGCGGCGATGGCCAAGAGTGGCCACGAATGCGAACAGATTCGCTCCTTTGCGCCGACGGGACTCGACCCAGTCGACCTGCATCTGATCGCCCGCAGCAGTCTCGAATCGCACGAGAGGATCGGGCGCCGGTACAGGCCGCAATGTCGCAACGAACTTGCGCACGATTCTCTCGCCACCATCGAATCCCTGCGACTGGATTTCGCGCCACCGAACTGTCGCTGGAATCCAGTCCGGTGCCGCTGACGCGATCCGTTCCCGAAGATAGGCTTCGAACGGTTTCAGTATCGACTCGCGCAAAGTCGCCGCGGGCCGAAACGTCGGCGCATCCTGCGTCGCCAGACACTTCCTCACGGTGTTGACGGAGCAGCCAACCTCACAAGCAATGGCACGCAGGCTCTTGCCCTGCTTGTGCAATATCATGATCTGCATGTATCCCTCGTTCGAGATCATCGCCGCTCAAAGCGGCCATTATCCCTTCGTCGAGGTGTATCAATTCCTCAGTGCCGACGGTGTATCAATTTACAGGTGCCGATGACAATGGAGCGGCTTGCACGAGCTGTGCATCGAAGGGCTGGCTATGCCGCACTAGGCACGGTATCTGCAAACCTGACCACGTTTCCATTAAGTTGGCTGCTCACCGGGCACTTTTATGCGATCCATATAATGGAATGATACGAGCCCCGACAGGAGCCTGCCCCGGAGCGTGCAACAGAAAGGACAATGACAGATTACCATTTGCGACCAAATCTGGAGCCGGCAGAGCAGACGCTAGACCGCCTGCGAAGAGCGGTAGAAGCTGCTGATATTGGCACGTTTTACTGCCCGTTGCCCTTCAGCAGATTGTACTGGAACGCCCGTTGCAAAGCCCACTTCTGGCTGGCGGCGGATACTCCAGATGCCGAAGTCGACATCGACATGTTCTACCGTGTGATTCACCCAGACGACCGCGAGCGGACCCGGGCCGCGGTTGAGGCGTCGATTGGCACTGCCACGCCCTACGACGTCGAATTCCGCACGGTCTCACCCCATGGCGACATCCACTGGCTGCGGGCGAAAGGTAGCGTGACCTTTGATGCCGATGGGCGCGCGATCCGCTTCGATGGCATCACGATTGATATTTCCGGGCAGAAGCGGCTCGAGGCGGAGCGCGATGAGCTGACCCGTAGCGAGCGGGAGCAACGACTGGCAGCGCAGGCCGCGAACGAGGCAAAAGATGCTTTCATTGCCACCGTCTCGCACGAACTCAGGGCACCGTTGACGGCCGTTCTTGCATGGACGGACCTGCTTAGCCAAGCCTCGGCCGACACTGATTTCATCAATAACGGACTATCTGTCATCCGTCGCAACGTAGTGACGCAGGCACGCCTTGTCGATGACCTGATGGACACAAGTCGCATCGGCAGTGGCAAGTTCGTGGTGAAGAGGGTGCCACTGACTGTGACTGACTGTCTGAACGCTGTTCTCCAGGACATTCGGCCCATGGCAGACGAGAAGGGCGTTTTCGTGGCCGACCTGGTTGCGGAGCCGGTGCAGATTATGGGTGACGGGCCGCGTCTGCGGCAGGTATTTGGCAACCTGCTCAACAACGCGCTGAAGCACACGGAGCGCGGCGGCAGGATTCTCCCGTCGGTCGTGGTGGATAGAAGCGCCGTGCGCATCAGCATCGCCGACACCGGATCCGGGATACCGCCTGACAGGCTCGAGCAGATTTTCCGGCCGTTTGTGCAGATCGAGAACCCCGTCAACCGCAACAGCAGCGGCTTGGGCTTGGGGCTTGCCATCGCCCGAAGCATCGTTGTCATGCATGGCGGTGACATCACCGCGCAGAGCGATGGCCCGGGTCAGGGCGCAATCTTTACCGTGATCCTTCCGGTGACCAAAGAGAACCCGACCTCCGAATCGCTCGCGCAGGAACTGGAGGGAGGCGCCTCGGGGCTGGCAGGCCGGACGGTTCTGCTCGTTGAAGATCATGCCGATACCCTTAAAGCTCTTTCAACAGTTTTGCAATTTGAGAAAGTCAAGGTCAGGGCCGCAAGGTCAGCGGACGAGGCGCGAAGGCTTATCAGGTTCGATCCGCCTGATGTAATTATCTCTGACCTGTCCATGCCCGGTGAGAGCGGATTCGAGCTCATTAGCAGGTTGCGCGCCGCTGGCGTCAGGACGCCTGCCATTGCGCTGACGGGCCATATCCGGGAAGAAGACGAACGTGCTGCGCGCGAGGCCGGCTTTGACGACTACGTGGGCAAGCCCGTGGATCGCACGAGGCTTCTCCGGGCCATCGTCCACCTGCTTGGCGGTTGACGAACACGGCTGCGGCGCCGGGCACGCAATCTGCTACAGGCGTACCGTGCTTTAGGGGTGCGTTGATGAAACTTATTCTTCTTGTTGAGGACGAGGAGCTGCCACGGCATGCGCTTCAGGCGTTGCTCGAGACTGAGAGTTACCGGGTGGTCTGCGCGTCTAACGGGGCCGACGCGCTTGCTCACCTGGGCGGGGCGGGAGTGGACCTTGTGCTGACCGACTGGGCGATGCGAGTGATGGACGGGCTGCAGTTGTGCCAGCGCATGAGAAGCGACGCCCTGCTGCACGCGATTCCCATATTGCTGGTTTCATCGAAGCTCGCTCCGCAGTGCGACGGGACGTGGGACGTTTTCCTGCGCAAACCGTTCGCTCCACAGCAATTGCTGCAAACTATCCAGTTGCTCACTGCCAGCGTGGACCCGAACGGCTGGTCGGGCTCGGTCGCACGAGCTCCGTTTCAGTCATCCGTGTCTCCCCCTCCTGCCTTGACGGCGACCCTCGCGTTGAAATAACGAACGGGACGGCCGACGCTCGTGGACACATGGCCGGTGACGGCTATGGTCCGTAGAGCGGACGCAGCGAAACGTCGGGCCGAAGGCTGTTCAGGGTCGGCATGCGGCAATCGGCTCTGCGAACGCATCGTCGGAAAACGGCCATTCGCTTTTCACCGCCCGAGAACGGCCAGTCGTCAACCCGCACTTTCGACCCATACCAGTCGATCGTTTGACCAGCCCCGACCGGCCGATTCCGGTCATAGCCGTCGCGATTGCAGCCCACAGTTATTCTGCGCAAAGCGACTGGCGCTTGACGGGCTGACTTTACCTCTCTATCAAATGCTGGGTTGGGACCCCTTTTGGTTACTGTCTCCGCAGAACTACGATTTTTTCGCGTAGCGCCGCAGCGGGACAGACGGCACCCTCCTTTTCATTTTTTAATGTCGGGGAAACCCAACGCATAAATTTTTGTCGGTCTATATACACCGAACCATCAGAATTCAGTTGCCCTACTCGATTCTCTGGTTTGTTCAGCATTACGGTGCACTTTGACAAACTTCCATCTGCACGGATGATGAGACTGTTAGCTTTCCCGGCGTAACAAATGCTGTCCCGCGAATCGATTCGGTGATCCCATAGCGCTGACTGTCTGGAGACATGGGACTCCAGTTCACTAATAAAGTCCATGTTGCCAGCGGTTGGTATGCTGTCGTTGTCTTTTCCCAAATTACCAACCGGTCGAATAATGAGGGAGAATCGAGGATCGCTCAGTAGCGTTTCGTTGAGAAGGTCCACGGCGGAATGCGCGAACGAGAAATTCTCTCTCGTGATGTGAAGGCGTATTAACACCGAGATTTCAATATTTGACGCTCGAATAGATTCAAGGTTCGACCAAATTTGGGAGAAGGAGTCGGACCTGCGGTTCGGACCGCGTCGAGTGAGATTGTGCTGCTCCCTAACTCCATCGATACTTATTTGATAATTCCTCAGTCCAATTGCGCACAGTCGCTGTACCGTTGATCGGTCGAGAAGAAATCCATTCGTCGTGGCCGATGCTGAAAACGCACATCCAGACTCGGCCGCACATTCCGATCCGTGGCTGGTAATGTCCTCAACTATGTCCCGCGCAAGAAACGGCTCGCCTCCGAACCACCCAATATTTAGTTGTTTTAAAGATGGGACTCGGCGGCGGATTAGCAATTTGACTGACTCAATAGTTTGAGCGCTCATCTTTCCGTGCGCAAAATCTTCATAACAATAGGTGCAGCGAAAATTGCACTTTTCTGTCGGCATAACGATCAAAGATAAAATCTTCTCATCTAACGCCGTCGCTTGCCATCCGCCATCATCACCGGTCGACATTTCACGCCCTATTTACAAAATACATTACCGATGCACGAGTAGCTTATGTTGATGTCGTCGGGGTTTATTATCCCGCCTGTCAAATCATTGTGAAATTTAGCGTTTTTAATAGTAACAACGCCGTCCAAATCAATCTCGACATCGTCCTCGCTAATAGTGTAATTTTCTGTGTTCAGGCTCTCCACGATCGCTTTCTTATCTGCTGCCTTCCGGTCATCATCCCCACCCTGCGGCGTTAGCACGGCGATATCTTTGGTTTTTGTGTCGGCGGTCACAGCCATGATCGTCCTCCAATTAATTGGAAAAGGGCAGATGCTCTCGCTGAGGAAGCTGCTACTCGGCGCTTTCGTTACAGAAATGGCAGCACCGCGGGCGCCACCCGATAAAAAGCATAGGACGTTCGCCGATAATGGCTATTATTATTTCCTGCCGCATATGTTGCCTGACGAACATACGCCAACTGAGGCTAGCGATTAACAACGACTGGCGCCTTTCGTTGGACGACTTGGTGCAGCAAAAAATCACGTATTGCCGCCGCGCGTCAACTGTATGAGTCAAGCGGACATTCCCGTGTCAGAAAATGCCGCGGACCAATAACCGCTGGTGGCCGCACTGCGTCCCACGACCGAGTACGATGATCGCGCCTGCGGGCATCGCATGCAAAAGGCATAACTCGACACAATCCGGCCGTTCGTGGGTTTAGGCTCCCAATGGCGGGAAACTGAGTCGAGCGGATGGAGAGGCAGCTTTCGTCCGACAGCACCTCGACCGAAGTGGACGGGCGGCCGTGTCGGGTTACGCGTTCGCTACGGGCTAAAAGCCGTCGCTTGACAGCTCCCCGTCTTCCGCAAAACGTCGAACATGGCTTTCCCCGAAAATACTTTGGCATAGAATGAAGACCTTGTGCCGACGACCCGCGCCCGACCGCATAACCGATAACAACCGCTCCGCGAACGGACATGTCCAAATCCCTAGTTGAATTCAAGCGCTTCTTGGCCAAATCGGCCCCAACTCTGTCCGAGCACGAAAAAAAGCTGGCGAACCTGATGCTGGGGGGATTCGACGAAGTCGCTGCGGTCGGGACGGCCGCAGGCCGGCGCGGGAAAGTGTTGGCGAAACTGATCGTCGACAAGGGGGAGGCAGCGCCTCCGGCACTCGAAATCGCGGCCGACGAAGCGAAGGCCAACGAGAGGGAGATTGTCCGGCTTACCAAAGTGGAGGTCGAGCATTTTCGTGGCTTTTCCGAGAAGCACACTTTCGAATTCAAAAACCCGTACACATTCGTCTACGGGCCGAACGGGACGGGAAAGTCGAGTCTCTGTGAGGCGCTCGAATACGGATTGCTTGCCTCGATCCACGAAGCGGATTCGAAGCGGATCCCCGTCTCGGACTACATCAGAAACGCAACATCGAGGAAATCGGCGAAACCCGTTCTGTACGGAGATACCGCGAAGGAACGGGAAATCGAAGTGAAAGCGGACCCCCGCAGTTTCGAATTCTGCTTCATCGAAAAGAACCGGATCGACGGATTCGCGCGGGTGGCGGCCAATACCCCGGCCGCCCAGCAGGCGCGGTTGGCGGCACTGTTCGGCTTGGAGGAGTTCAACGCGTTCGCAACGCAGTTCAACGAGAGCCTCGACCCTTACCTAGACTGCGTCGGAAAAAACGGGAAGGTTCTCGCGGACCGGGCGAAGGGCATCGCCGGACACCGGGCGATCCTCGAAGGCCTCCCGGTGAAAGCCAAAACCGCCGAAACGCGAGGCGCCGTGCTGCTCGGGAAATATCCGGGGTGCAAAGACCTTGACGAGATCAAGGCAGCCCTAACCGGCCCCGAAGGCAACGGTGGCAAGCAAAAGGCCAACAACACCGAAATCGGCCGCTTGCAGAACCTTAAAGCGGCCGCTGATCCAGGAACGGACGACATCCTAACCGACGCCGACGGACTGCTTCTGCTCATCAGAGAGAAGGCAGATTCGGAAAAGCTCCTCAACCAGTACAAGGATCAGCTTTCCCTTCGGGACCTTTACGGCGCGATTCTGGGGAACCGCGAAAGGTTCGGGAACGAGTGTCCCGCGTGCGCCTCCGAACTCTACCGCGACGGTCGACTCGCCGTTCCGGTTGACCCATACGGCAACGCGGAGGAAAAGCTGAAGCAATTCGACGCCGCCCTGAAGGCCGAAGGGCGGATCAAGGACATCCGAGAGGCCCTCAACCTCGGCTGGCGGGACTTGCTTTCGAAAATCGCCAAGCTTCCGGCGTCCGCCGCTGCTGTCGGGTTCGTCGGAGCACCCGAGGTCGGCTCGTTCAGCGCCGAGGCTTCCGACGCCAAAGATGCGGCGGGCATCGAGACATTCCTCCGAGCCGTGCAGGCAAAGCGCGAGCTCCTTCAGGCGCTGAAGGACGCGACCGCGACCCATAACGTCAAAGTCGAACAATCCAAAGCCGCGATCAAGAAGCTCGAGGATGATAACCTCGCGATCGCCAAGGACCTCGAGGAAATCGTGGCCATCTCGACCCTCATCGCTACGAACGCGAAGAGCGAGTCGGAGGCGACGCAGGCTATCGAGAAGTTCAACCGGGAGAACGAGGAGCTCATCAGGGAGGCGGAAGCAGAGAAACCAGGAGTCGCGAGAAATCTGAGCTACAGCATCGCTTACGTCTCGCTCCGCGATAAGCTCCTGGGCTATAACGCCGGACTGCCCTTGGCCCTGGCCGCGGATCTCAACGAAAAGACGCTCAAGTTCTACAACGAGATCAACAAGAACGACCACCCTTCCGACAGGCTCAAGTCCTTGAGGTTGCCGACGGCCGTGGGCGAGAGGATAGAGATCGAGTTCGAAAACGGAGACAGATGCGACGCTCTGCAGGTCCTGAGCGAAGGTCACATTCGGTGCCTTGGGCTCGCGATCCTGCTGGCGAAGATCACCACGGACCGCGTCCCGTTCCTGATATTCGACGACGTCGTAAACTCGATCGACGACGAGCACCGTGGCGCGATCATCGACCTCATCTTGAATCCGGAAGAAGTCGGCAAAAGGCAACTCATCGTCACGACCCACGGTGAGGATTTCGTGAAGCGCCTCGAGAACGCCGTGCCAATGAAAAAGTACGAGGAAACGGTGACCCGAATCGACTTTCTCGTGCCGTTCGCCGCCAAGAAGATCACCGTGAAGCTCGACTCGCCCCGCCACTACCTCACGGTGGCGGTCCGAAGCCACGAAGAAGGGCGTACGCGTGACTCCCTGAGTTACGTCCGGAAGGCCTTCGAAGAAGAACTCAACCGTCTCTGGAAGAAGATTGCAAATAAGAAGCTGTCGGCGCAGATAAGTGTGGGGATGAGGGGACCGGGAGACCCAGACCTCATGAGCTTGGCGACGGGGCTTCACCAGTTCCTCAGCAAGAAGGACGTGACAGTATTCCAGGAAGTCGTGCCACCGCTCGGCGAGATGCTTGGATATGGCGAGAAGCACAAACTCGAATGGAACTACCTGAACAAGGGAACCCATGAGGAGGACCGGGCGGAAGAGTTCGACGCGGCGATCGTTCGGCGCATGCTCGAGACCGTCATCAAGCTCGACGAGGCGATCGAGGCTCCGCAGGCCTGAGGTGGCCTCCGGACCCCGAACACGCTTCCGGGCGACTCACGCGACGGCGGGCGGTTGGGAAAGCTGCCGTGCAGACTGTAAGTGCGCTGAGTGACAGAAGGCTGTCACATAGCAGTCTTTCTTTCGGCTGAACGTGAATGTCGGCTTCGGCCTAGATGCCGAAGCACTCCATCTGGCGCGTTTCGTTAAGGGTTATTCGATGCCTGCCATTGGCCACAGGAATGTGACGGTGCCTCCGCGCGTGTCGGCAGGCGTCGAATAAGCCTCGATGGAGGAAACCGCGGAGTGCCCCGAAGCGCTTGAAGTGTTCGCAGCTATGGCGATTGATAGGCCAGGATGCTCAGCGGTGCCGGATGCGGCGCGTTCAGGCGGGATGCCGGATGGGCACTAACGCGATGATGAAGCGGTGCTGAGGTGCGCTCGTGATGATGAGGCGGGCTTGGGAGGCGCTTCGAGAAGCGACACGCGCAAACGTCCGCTCGTGGGCCGCGTTGCCGCAGAGCCGACGTTGGACAGGCGGATCGAAGAACCGCGATGCTCATGTCTGCGCCCGCCGCATCGGTGGTGCCCGGATCGGGGCGCTGCGCGCGAGGATGTCGATGACGATCATGGGTGCGCCGCAGTGCCGGCAGATGAAGTTGGGCCGGGTTGCGATGGCGGTGTCGTCCGGTAACGGGCTGATTTCGGGTGCAACGTGCAGCAGATCGCGCACCTTCGCGAGCCTGGCGCGGCGCACCGGGTTGGCGAGCAGTCCGTAGTGACGGATACGATGGAAGCCGCCAGGCAGCACATGGAGCAGGAAGCGGCGCATGAATTCGCCGGTTTCGAGGGTCATGGTCTTGTAGCGGGTGCGTCCCTTCGCACGGTAGTCCTTCCAGCGGAACGTCACGCCACGCTCATCGAAGGCGACGAGGCGCTGGTTGGAGATGGCAACGCGGTGCGTGTAGCGTGAGAGGTACTCGAGCACTGCCGTTGGTCCAGCGAACGGGCGCTTGGCGTAGACGACCCATTCGCAGGTCCGTAGCGGCGCAAGGCACCGGGCAAAGGTGGCGGGATCAGCGAGGCCGGTGTACTCGCCGAAGAACTGCAGGTGGCCATGCTGGTGGGCCGCTTCGAGTGCTTGAAGGAAGCGCCGGCGGAACAGGCGTGAGAGCACGCGCACTGGCAGGAAGAAGCCGGGCCGGCACGCGATCCAGCGCTCGCCATCGGGCGATAGTCCGCCGCCGGGGACGATGCCATGCACGTGCGGATGATGTGTGAGCGCCGAGCCCCAGGTGTGCAGCACGAGCGTCGCACCGATCTGGGCGCCGAGGTGCCTGGGATCGGCAGCAATCGTGCGCAGTGTGTCAGCGGCGATGTCGAGCAGCAGGCCGTAGATGACCCGCTTGTTGTACCAGGCGATGGCGCTGATGGGTGCGGGCAGCGTGAAGACGACGTGGAAGTACTCGACGGGCAGCAGGTCGGCCTGGCGCGCTTCCAGCCAGCGGTGTGCGGCGCTGGCCTGGCACTTCGGGCAATGGCGGTCCCGGCACGAGTTGAAGGACACTTCCGTCCTTGCGCAGCCTGAACAGCGCAGCACATGTCCGCCCAGTGCCGCCGTGCGGCACCGTTCGATGGCCGACATGACCTTCAGCTGCCCCAGGCTCAGGTGTGTCGTGGCTCGCCACGCTGGCCCGTGGCTGCGGAAGATCTCCGCAACCTCCAGCATGAGGCGTTGCGTCGTGCGGGCTTACTCGGGAGGCAGCCGGTCCAGCGGGCTGGTGACCTCCTGCAGCAGATCGGTGGCGACCTGGACGTAAAGCGCGGTGTTCTCCAGCTTCGCATGGCCGAGCAGGACCTGGATCACGCGGATGTCCACCTTCTGTTCAAGCAGGTGTGTCGCGAAACTATGTCGAAGCGTGTGCATGGACACGCGCTTGTCGATGTGCGCGGCCTCGGCGGCGGCGTGAATGGCGCGGTTTAGTTGGCGCGTGCTCAGCGCATCGACCGGATCGAGCCCGGGAAACAGCCACCCGCCGTCGAGCATCTTGCCCTGCGCACGGGCCACGCGCCACCACACACGCAGACGCTCGAGCAGCACCGGTGAGAGCATCGCGTAGCGGTCGCGGCGGCCCTTGCCCTGCTCGATACGCAGTGTCATGCGCTGGCTGTCGACGTCGGTGACCTTCAGCGCCACCACTTCGCTCGCGCGCAGCCCGGCACCGTAGGCGACCGACAGCGCGGTCTGGTGCTTCAGGTTGCCGGCCGCCTCGATGAGCCGCCGCACTTCGTCAGGGCTGAGCACGACCGGCAGCGTGCGGGGCACGCGCACCGGTTGCATCCTGACCATCAGTTCCGGCCGGTCGAGCGTGACCGTGAAGAAGAACTTCAGGCCGGTGATCGCGTGGTTCAGCGACACGGCCGATGTGCCGTGGTCGACCAGATAGAGCTGGTAGCGGCGCAGGTCCTCGACGGTGGCCGTGTGAGGCGAGCGCCCGAGAAACCGGGCGAACTCACGCACGATGTGCAGATAGATGTCCTGCGTCTTGGGGGCAAGCTGGCGCATGCGCATGTCGTCGATCATGCGCTGGCGCAGTCGGCTGATGTTTGCAGGTAAGGAGGTCATGATTCGGCTCCTGTTGAAGAACGAGGCGGATTGCCTCATTCGCCAACATAAAGCCGCGTGACCGGCCTCTCCCTGACCTCCAGCGTCAGACCGTAGCCCCTACCGCGCGAGCGGTTTAGTCCGTCGACCATTTGCTGCCGGTCCAGCCGTCGCAGCTCCAAGGGCTGATATCAGCGCCGAACGGCCATTCCGTACCGTCACTCGCGGACAAGTCATCGGCCATTCCCGACATAGACATATCGTATTCGTCACGCGGCTACGAGTCGCATTGGCGACGTCCGCACGTTGGCGGTGCCGAACGTCAGCTTTCGCTGCGAGCGGAGGCGTACTTGCGACCCGCAGTTGCCCTTGAAACCCGTGTACCGTTTACGGCGGCTTCAAAGATACAACGGCGCTTCTCTTGCGCGTCCGGAATATGAAATGATTCGACGATTTACTGATGAGCAGGGTTTTGCGAAAAAGTTTGCGAAAACGCTGCATCGAAAATGCTCTCAAGAGCCTGGAGTGCGTTTTGATCCGGCCCAGCAAGATAAAGTGCCAACTCGCCGGTTGGCGTGCACAGCAGTATCGCCTTAATAGGGAGTTTTTGTCCCGTTGCCCCAGCTTGACCATATTGCGTTACATCGCTGAACCCATTGTTGTTCAAGTAGCCCATCGCCCATGTGTGGCAAGCCGCTGGACTGGGGAAGCGTTGTGGATGCATACCAAAGCCGATGTGAGGTCCTTGGTTCTTCTCAGTCTGCATGGTTTGCAGCGCAGCCTGCGCACTAGCCAGTTGATTTTTTAGGTCGATAACTTGGTTGGCGAGGCACTGCAGATTTTGTCGCACGTCGGACGCTTTGTCACTGTCCAAGAGGACCGACCGGCAGTCTGCAAAGGCGTGAATTGATGCCGCCGCCGCTGCGAGGACAAAAATGTTCTTTTTCATTGCAGCACCTATCGGCAAATGATCGGTTGATCTTCTTTCGGACCAGAGCATGGA
>NZ_CP110091.1:0-3340423 GCF_050858985.1 Burkholderia sp. M6-3 | reverse complement strand
GCGTATGGTCAAGGAGGGATTTGGCGAGAGCATACCGACTGTGGTGATACGCGTCTATAGCGTGATTCTCACCATTGCGGGTGAAGCCAGTTTACGCGACGCGACTCACCTCCGCACACTCCCGGAAACGCTCACCTTTCCTTTTCGGCGCCAGGTTCGGCAATCCTTTTAGCGTCGCGGGCTGCGGAAAATCGAGAGGTTTGCAGCGTCGCCTCGAAGGAGCGCGCGATATCCCGAACCTCCTCACCTCAAAAATTTTTGCCTCTTTACGTTCACGTGCGTGCCGGTCACAAGGGCTGTGATCCCCTCGCCATATAGAAAGACCGGGGTGTGCGCGGCCATGTGCCGTTGCGGCATCTTCGACAGCAGTGCCACGGAGAGGGGCCGAAATAGCGGCGCCAATCGCAACCTGTTTCGCGGGTCCCCGAAAAAGCTCACCTTAGGAACGGTTCAATGCTCCAAACGGCGCGGGTTCCCTCGTGGCGAAGCGATAAAAGTGCGTCAAAATAGTCCCGAAAAACCTCACCTTGGGACCCGGCGCCACGTCAGCAAGTCTTTCACGCGCACCTCCCGAAAAGCCTCACCTTTGCGAGAATAGCGATATTTACGCTTTATTTTCAATGAGTTACATCGAACAAAAATGGGGGCGACGTTGACCTTGGCCAGCGTCGCGGCTCCCGTAAAATCTCACCTTAAGGCCGAATCGCACTTTCCCTCGATCTGCAATGGTGGCCTGGACGCTCCCGAAAACCCTCACCGTCGGCATCCGAACGCGACCGCTAAACTACCGGCCAAACTCCGTGGGTAGGACTTTTCCAGCCGATGAGGAGCCTGTGGCCCCCGAATTCCCTCACCTTTACCGTCAAAACGGCCCGAAACGCTCCCCGAAAACCCTCACCTTTCACGCCATCTCCGCCGACTTTAGAAAGGATTGAGTGCCATGGCGACCAACTCCCGAATCTGCTCACCTTTGCATCGCCGACGCCTGGCGATTTCACTGTCATGCGGAGAAATGTGCGTCGGAAGCGTGAACAGCTCCCGCAAAAGCTCACCTTGGGCTTCAAATGCCCAAAATAACGGCAAAACGGCCAGCCAAGCCCCGTAAAGCCTCACCTTTCCTCGGCGTTTTCTCCCGTCTTCTCTCACCACGAGGTTTTTCACGGCTCGAACAGGGTCAAAAAGCGGGCGTCGCAACCCTCCCGAAAGTGCTCACCTTGATCCTGACGGCTTCACGAGCCGCTGGCGAGGCCTGCCGGGCGCTCCCGACCGAACCGGTCCCGCAAAAACTCACCTTGGTCTAACGTCTGCTGCAGCGGGGTCCCCCGAACCCGCTCACGATACCTCCCGGACCTGCTCACCACGCTTCCTGAACCCCATCACTCCCAATTCCCGCAGAACCTCACCAACTCTCCCGGAAAGCTTCACCTTGCTGCTCGGAAAGCCCCGCCAGGCATGGCTTTGCTTTGGCGTTAACGTTTTTAACTTGGGTTCAAAGGTGTTTACTTTTATTACTCTCTAGCCCAAAACCAAGAGAGCTCTCGCATAGAAACAATGGCTGATCGATCGTAGGATCCGTATCGTGAAACAGTGCGCTATCAAACTGAGGCTAACAAACCATCTTTGTTTACAATAAGTTATGTGCGGTTCTTCGTTTTGTTTCACGAAGAATCATCGCGCGCATGACCCTATCTCTGCAAACTACGCCGTCCTCCACTAAGAACAGCCTCCACACAGACCAACCTCATAAAAACGTATCGTTTGCTACGTAAATTGTTATTATTCGTCCAGTCAGCACAACAGTGAGCCCGATATGAACGTGGACGACGAACGTCAAGCCATCCGCGAAGAGCTTGACGCCATGCGATCTCGCGGCAGTCGCCGTCAGGAATTGTCGCTACATGCATGCAAGCGACTATTTTTCGATCTGGGCATACGGCCGTCCATGGCAGCTGTACGCGATCTCACTCAGACGGGCAGCGCGAGCGACATACCCAAGGACATCGACCACTTCTGGGAACGCATTCGTAATGTGTCGCGCGTCAAAGTCGGCGCGGGTGTCATCCCGAAAGCTCTGGAAGAGCGCGCCGGCGAATTGCTAGGCGCGCTTTTCGAAGAAGCCGTCGTCCACGCGCGCACCACACTGGACGCCGAGCGGGAAGAGTCGCGCTCGCAAATTGCCTTAGCGGAACAGCGCGCACGCGAGGCGGAAATCCGTCGCGACGCCTCGGAAGACGCAATCAGGCGCAGTGAACAACGGGCGGAAGCTGCATGGGAACGCGTTCGCGCGCTGGAGGCGGAGCTGTCCACTGTCACGACGCACGGCACTGCTCACCACGAAGGTCTGCAAACAACGGTGCGCCGGCTCGAGCACGAAAACGAAACGCTCCGCCAACGCCTGGACACGGAACAGGCCACGAACGCGACGCTGCGCGATCGCATCGACGCGCTTCACGTGGAATTGCGCCAAAGCACCGAACACTACGCGCAGCAGATCAAAGATGCGGTCGCCGAGGCCGAGCGCCGGGTGAAGCCGATGCTTGTCGAACTGGATTCGCTGCGCAGCATGGCCGCGACCTATCAGTCCGGCGTGCGCGATGCGAGTCGAAAGGAATTCGAGTTCATTCAGCAACTTGCGGCAGCGAAAGCACGGGGCGACCGGCTCGATGGCCAACTGCGCGAGCAGTCGAACGAGGTGGACGCGCTGACAAAAGAACTTGCGGCTCTGCGCGGCCAGCAGGGCATCGATCCGGAAATCGGCAGTTTGCTGTGCTCGCTGGTTGAAGGCGGCCGTCTCACGAGCGATGAATTACGGACTATTGGAACAGCAGCGGACGGACACGTGCGCTTGCCGCTGCGCTGTCCGAAGTGCGACGAAGGTGAGCCCGAACTATCGCAGGTCGATCACCGGTTCGAACTGCAGTGTCCGGAATGCGAGCACTCTTCCGGGCTCGGCGATTCGCGGCTGGAAGCGGTAAGCCGATTCTTATCCAGCAACTCACTGTCAGCACAGGCGTGAAACGAAGGGGCCGTCCACGCAAAAGGTGAGGAAATTCGGGAGGCCAAACGTGAGAGGTTTCAGGACTCCGCCGCACCCGGCTTCCTCGTGAAACGCCCGTTCATGCGAGGTTCTGGCAACATCGGCGCGGCAGGATCCGGTTCGTGTATGGCGTCTGGATCCAGCTGTTTCGTCCATGTTTGCCAGGCTCGATAGAGACGATTCGCAGACACGGCCTGCACAAATCCGAGCCATTGTCCGACGAGTTCCGCATCCACTCCGCTTTCGAACAGATCAGCAGCGAATGTATTGCGCAAGGTTTGCGGACTGGCGCGCGATGTACGCGACGCCGCAATGCCTGCCGCTTCGACGAGTGCATCCACGGCACGAAGCATGGTGGCCTTGTGCATCGGCCTGCCTGAAGGCGATGCAGGAAAAATCAGATCGCCGGCAATGTCCGCCAGGCGCCGCTCGGCCAGCCATGCGTCAAGTATCGCCGACGCGAAAGGCGCCAACCGCGTGCGCCGCATGAGCGCTGGGTTTGCCGGGTCGATCGTCAACCACGGCGAGCCCGGTGCCGCGCAACTAACCGCTAGAGCGGCGGCCTCGCCGGTTTTCAGTCCACCGCCGAGAAACACTGCGATCAATGCGCGGTCGCGCCGTTCTTTCCAGCGCTGCGCTTTGGACACGCCCTGTAACGGCGAAAACAGATGCACGATCAATGCAGCCCGTTCGGCATGATGGAGAAAACCGGTCGGCTCGTTCTCGCGTGCGTTGCGCCACGCAGCTTCCCCGTCCTGGGCGATGAAGCGAGCCGGATTAGTCGACGACGCTTCAACTTCGCGCACATGATCCAGCACGCGCTCAATCAAACGTAAGTAACGCACACGCTGCGGCTTGCGAATATCCAGGCCAGCGACAAAGTCGGCAATGCTCTGCGTGTCGACATTGACCAGCGTCTTTTGACGCGTGGCCAACCACTCGAGAAAAAGTCCCCACTGCGCCTGATAAACCTGCGCTGACGAACGCCTGAAGTGCTGCTTTGCAAGCCACGCGTCGAACGCGATTTGTGGATCGCGGCGCCAGTCTTCGCGTTGCTGATCGAAAAGATCGGTGGACGGATCCGGGCGCGGCACCGGATCGGATAAATGAGGAGGCGACATGCGCGATCGTTCAGTTAGTTGCGCACATTGTAGTCTCGACTATCCTGGCTGACGGTCAGTCGCCCCAAGCTCTTGCTCGTTTATGTGCGGCAGGTTGAGATGCGCGCGTCGCGGCGCTGCGAGCCGCCTGCTCATAAGCGGAGACTGCAAATGCGAACACCGCGGGCAGCGCGGTGGACATGCCGAAGTCCACGCCCTCGTCGGTTTCCGGATAAGGAAGGTCGGAAGGACGTTGAAACAGACCGAGCATGAGCGCGTCGTGGCGGCTGGCAAATCCAAGGTCAGCCAGCGCCTCCGCCTCGACCGCATGCAGCAGGCGCCAGGTGAGCGGCACCTGCTGCGCGATATAGCGCGCAGCGATATTGCGGACGATAAATTCGAGATCGCGCGCCGCGGTTTGATAGCGCAGCGCGGCCAGAGCGCGGTCAGTTGTCTCGGTCGTCAGGTCGTTCATTATCGGCTCCAATCGATACCCTGTACTGTACAAATATACAGTGTTCGACGCAACCTTTCACACGTCTCGACTCCGTCGGCGACTCTGTGGACCGTTAAAAAAGATTGCTGCGGTGAGTCAGCCGCTCAGCCGTGGATCACCACCAGCAGCGCTTTTGCCTCGCCCTTGCCAGCATTGCGGATCGCGTGCGGCTCATCCGCCACATAGCGCGCAGTGTCCGCAGCTTTCAGGCGCCTGGCGGTGCCGGCTGCCTCGATTTCAATCGATCCTTGCAACACCGTCAGATGTTCACGCGTGCCGGGCTCGTGCGCATTGGACACCAGCGCCCCGCCCGGTTGAAGCGTCAACTCGTACCACTCGAATTTGCCGGCCAACTCGATCGGCCCCCACACCCGCAGTTGATACTTCGCATCGTGCCCGCTCAGCGTGGGGATTTCGTGTGGACCCGCAACGGCGATCGCTTCCGGCGTCTTTTGCGGCGCGAACAGCGAATCGAGGCTCACTCCCAGCGCGTTGGTCAACCGCCAGGCCACCGCGATCGTCGGATTTGCCTTGTCGCGTTCAATCTCGGAAAGCATCGACTTCGATACGCCGGCCGCACGCGACAGATCGTCGAGCGTCATGCGCCGTTCTGCGCGCAAGCGCTGAATTTGTTCCCCGACGCGCGGTGGCGCCGCGATCGCGGGAGCCGCGACTGCATGGGGAGCGGACGCCGTGCCTGCCGCCGCACGGCGATTACCCGAGCTTGCCATTTCCAGATCCATCGTTTAGAGTTGTTCGACATACCGGATTTTAGTTCGGAAAAACGAAAAAATCCGATAAAACTGACAGCCGACTATAGCAGGTCGCCTCGTGGCCGCCCATGTCGCGCGTGCCCAAAGCGGTGGAAGTCCCGCACTCGCCTATCACCCATTCAGGAGCCCGGTTCATGCGTGAACAATATCTCGCCCATCTGCGCGGCACTTTGGAGCAGATCCGCGCCGACGGTTTTTACAAGAGCGAGCGCGTGATCGCCAGCCCGCAATCGGCCGACATTCGTCTTGCCGACGGCACAGGCGTGCTGAATTTCTGCGCGAACAATTATCTGGGACTCGCCGACGACGCACGGCTCATCGAGGCGGCGAAGCAAGGCCTGGACAACGACGGCTTCGGCATGGCGTCGGTGCGTTTCATTTGCGGCACGCAGACCGTGCATAAGCAACTCGAAAGCGCGCTCGCCGAATTTCTGCAAACGGACGACTGCATTCTCTATTCGAGTTGTTTCGATGCCAACGGCGGTCTCTTCGAAACGCTGCTCGACGAGAACGACGCCATCATCAGCGACGAGTTGAATCACGCGAGCATCATCGACGGCGTACGGCTTTCGAAGGCAAAGCGCTTCCGCTACAAGAACAACGATCTCGCCGATCTCGAAGCGAAACTACAAGAGGCAGACGCCGCGGGCGCGCGATACAAGCTGATCGCCACCGACGGCGTGTTTTCAATGGACGGCATCATCGCCGACCTCGCCGGCATATGCGATCTCGCGGATCGTTACGGCGCGCTCGTGATGGTCGACGACTCGCACGCCGTTGGGTTTGTCGGTGAACACGGGCGCGGCACACCAGAGCATTGCGGAGTGCTGTCGCGCGTGGACATCATTACCGGCACGCTCGGCAAGGCACTCGGTGGTGCTTCGGGCGGTTATGTCGCCGCACGCAAGGAAATCGTGGACTTGCTGCGGCAGCGTTCACGCCCCTATCTGTTCTCCAACACGCTGACGCCGAGCATTGCCGCGGCATCGCTGAAGGTGCTCGAACTACTCGCAAGCGACGAAGGTGCGCAGCTACGCGAGCGCGTGCGCAAGAACGGCGCACACTTTCGCGACAAGATGAGCGCGCTTGGATTCACGCTCGTGCCCGGGGAACACCCAATCATTCCAGTGATGCTCGGCGACGCGCAACTCGCTTCGAAAATGGCTGATGCGTTGCTGAACGAAGGCGTCTACGTGATCGGCTTTTCGTTCCCTGTCGTACCGAAGGGCCGCGCGCGCATCCGCACCCAAATGAGCGCCGCGCATACAACAGAACAGATTGACCGCGCGGTGGATGCATTTGCGCGCGTCGGCCGCGAACTTGGTGTCATCTGAAACGGGACGCATATGAAAGCATTGGCAAAACTCGAGCGCGCGCCCGGTCTCACGCTCACTGACGTCAAAGTGCCAGAAGTCGGCCATAACGACGTGATGATCCGTATCAAGCGCACCGCTATTTGCGGCACCGACATTCATATCTGGAAATGGGACGACTGGGCGCAAAAAACCATTCCGGTGCCGATGCATGTCGGTCATGAGTATGTCGGCGAGATCGTCGAAATGGGCGCCGAAGTGCGCGGCTTTTCGATTGGTGACCGCGTGTCGGGCGAAGGCCACATTACCTGCGGGTTCTGCCGCAACTGTCGCGCCGGGCGTCGGCATCTGTGTCGTAACACGGTGGGAGTCGGCGTAAATCGCGAGGGCGCGTTTGCCGAGTATCTGGTGATTCCGGCGTTCAACGCGTTCAAGATTCCGCCCGAGATCTCCGATGACCTCGCGGCGATCTTCGACCCGTTCGGCAATGCCACGCACACCGCGCTATCGTTCAATCTGGTCGGCGAAGACGTGCTGATCACGGGCGCCGGGCCGATCGGCATCATGGCCGTGGCAATCGCGAAGCACGTGGGAGCGCGCAACGTCGTGATTACCGATATCAACGATTATCGGCTCGGCCTCGCGCGCAAGATGGGCGCGACGCGTGCCGTGAACGTCTCTCGTGAATCGTTGCGCGATGTGATGACCGATTTGCACATGGCCGAAGGTTTCGACGTTGGCCTCGAAATGTCCGGCGTTCCGGGCGCGTTCACCGGCATGCTCGAAGCAATGAACCACGGCGGCAAGATCGCGCTGCTCGGTATTCCGCCCGCCCAAACGGCGATCGACTGGAACCAGGTGATTTTCAAAGGCCTTGAAATCAAGGGCATTTACGGACGTGAGATGTTCGAGACCTGGTACAAGATGGTCGCGATGCTGCAAAGCGGTCTCGACCTGTCGCCGATCCTCACGCACCATTTCAAGGTCGACGACTATGAGCAAGCGTTCGCGACCATGCTTTCCGGCGAAAGCGGCAAGGTCATTCTCGACTGGACCTCGGCATAACACGCACGTGGCGCCATGCGCGCCGCGTCATACACGCCCGCAGCGTGCTCAAGCGCCTGCGGGCGTTCTGTCGAACTCGGCCTGAATGCGCACATGAATGTCGTCGCCGACCGCTGGATACCATGTCGCGAGCCCAAACTTCGCGCGGCTGATATGCCCTTCTGCGGAAAAACCCAGCGTGTCTTTTTTCGTTAGCGGGTCGGGTGCAAAACCGTTGAAGGTGACGTCGAGCGTGACGGGTTGCGTTACGCCATGAATGGTCAGATCGCCCGTCAACGTGCCGCGAGCTTCGCCGGTGCGCTCAAATTTCGTACTCACGAAACGTATCTCCGGATAGCGCTCCACGTCTAGCAGGCTCGGGCTTTTCACCATTTTGTCGAGCAGCGGCACATTCGTGTCAATGCTCGCGGCGTCGATCGTAACGGACACGCTACTCCTCTCCAGCCCGCCTTCTTTCCAGTCCAACTGCCCCGTCTTGCGGTCAAAGCGCATCGTAAAGCGTGAATACTTGAAGTGTTCGACGTCGAATGTGATGCTGCAATGGTCATGGTCGAGGTCGTAGCGCCCAACCGGCACGCGCGCCTCATTCTGGCTGACGGAATGTGTGAGCACTTGCAATGGCGTGCAAGCCGTTGCAAAGAGCAAGCTTGCAGCGAGCAAAGTGCGCACGACAACGGCGCGGCCTATAAATGTCTTCATCGATAGCTTCCGGTTGACTCATCTGGCCCAAGATAACAGTTCGCGGTAGCCGCACGCAAAATGGGGAAAAACTTGACGAGGGAGAATGATCGTTCTACCCTTCGCACATGGCTACTCATATTCGCATTGAAGAAGCGGCGACGCCTGGCGCACGTGAGCGACTGCTGGACGCCGCGGAAGCGTTGATCTACGCCGGAGGCATACACGCAACCGGCGTGGATGCCATCGTCAAGCAGTCAGGAACGGCGCGTAAAAGCTTCTACACACATTTCGAATCGAAAGACGCACTCGTCGCGGCCGCGCTGGAACGGCGCGACGAACGCTGGATGAACTGGTTTATCGCAGGCACACAGCAGCGCGGCGGCACGAGCGCGCGCAAACGCCTGCTTGGCATGTTCGGCGTATTGCGCGAATGGTTCGCGTCGGAAAACTTTCACGGCTGTGCGTTTCTGAACGCGGCCGGCGAAATTGCTTCGGCGGAAGACCCGATCCGCGTCGTCGCGCGGGAACACAAGGAACGTCTGCTTGCATTTGTGCGAACGCAATGCGAAGAGTTCGTCGAGCAAGCGAACGTGGATGCAAGGCGCGCCGCGCCTTTGTCGCGGCAATGGATGGTGTTGCTCGATGGTGCGATCGCTGTCGCACTGGTTAGCGGCGAGCCTGACGCCGCGCGCGACGCGCAAGCTGTCGCTCAAACTTTGCTCGACGCTGAATCAGGCGGCAGGCGCAAGACGTCCCCAATCAGAAAAGCCTCACCTCGATCTGCAAGTAAGTCCCCGCCTTCCAGGCGGACCGCAGCCTGACCCCAACCTCACCGCAACCTGACCATTAGCGAGGAATCTCATGGCCGATCAAATCGAAAGCCGCCCGCCGCTGCCGCCGTTCACGCGCGAAACCGCGATCCAGAAAGTACGCGCGGCCGAAGACGGCTGGAACACCCGCGACCCCGAACGCGTGTCGCTCGCATACACGCCGGACAGCGTGTGGCGCAACCGCGCCGAGTTCACGCATGGCCGCGCGGAAATCGTTGGGCTGTTGCGCCGCAAGTGGGCGAAGGAACTCGACTATCGTTTGATCAAGGAGTTGTGGGCGTTCACCGACAATCGCATTGCCGTGCGCTTTGCCTACGAATGGCATGACGACTCGAACAACTGGTTCCGCTCGTACGGCAACGAGAATTGGGAGTTCGACGAAAACGGATTGATGGCGCGCCGTCACGCGAGCATCAATGATCTTCCGATTCGTGAAGCGGACCGGCTGTATCACTGGCCGCTCGGCCGCCGTCCTGACGATCATCCCGGTCTCTCCGATCTCGGGCTCTAGACATTTCCACGCAACGTGAAGGCGGGCGCGTCGCCTTCACCGCTTTGCCATCAGTCCTCCGTTATGGTTGTGCTGCCGCTTTCCGGCACGTCTTGTGCCCGCAAGCCCGAGTGCGTCTTCAACATCGCATGAGTGGCTTGCGGTACAGTGCGCGACGGGCGGCACGCACAAAAACCAAACAGCAACACACCGGCGCTCGACCGGTGATGGAGAGGACATGCATCTTCGGCAGATCAGTAAGGACATCCGCAAGCGCATTAGCCATACATTGTTCGCGCTCGTCGCGGGCCTCGCCGGGACATCAGCAGCGCACGCGGGCAGCTGGTGCGACGGCGGCGTTTGGGTCGACGCCATGCTCGGCTCGTATCACATCAATCCCGACCCGAACACCCATTTCGAGCAGTTCAATCCGGGGCTTGGCGTCGAATGCTGGCTCAACAATCAATGGGCGCTGACGGCGGGCGGCTTTCGCAATTCGCTGCGCCGGCCGTCGTATTACGGCGGCGGCGTCTGGTCGCCCGATTTCCTGCATTGGGGCATTGTGCGAATCGCGGCGATGGGCGGCATTATCTCCGGCTATAACTACGGCAACTGGGGACTCGGCCGCGACCATACGATCGGACCAGTGCTCGCCCCGCTCGTCATGGTCGAGTACAAGCGCGTCGGAGCGAACTTCATCGTCATCCCGCCGATTCCTTCCGACGACCTTCCGTTCACTATCGGCTTCCAGGTGAAGGTGAAGTTCTAACCGCGTCTCGTGTAATGTGAGGCTAATGGCCGCCTCTCGATGCCGTATCGAAGAACTCGACAAAACGCGTCAGCAAGCCGTTCTTGAGTGTCATGACGTGAATCCACTCGCTTTCAACGGCTTCGCCCGTCGATCGGATCGTGCCTTTCACGAAGCCTAGTGTGACGATATCGTCCCCTGCGTCGATATATTCGCGCGGTTCGAATACTGCGATGTCGTCGCTTTCCGCGAGCGATTTGAAGAATGCGGATACCTCGTTCTTATTGCGGCATTCTCTTGGAAACGGCAGCGAAGCGGGTCCAACGACACGCCATTCAACGTCGTCCGCGATGACTTCGAGTATCGCGGGAATGTCGCCCCGCTGAAACGCCTCGTATGCACCTTTGACGATTGAGAGATTCGTGCTCATTGCTGTCTCCTTCAAAAGATCATATGAGCGGACGGGGCTGTTGTTCAGGGCGATCTGCGCCTGCGCTCAACCGCCGGCGTCGGCGAAAGTTGTGCACTAGCGGTCTCGCATCAGGCGTGCGGAGCATATGAGAAGTCTGTTTGGAGTGCGCCGCAACGGGTTGCGGATTCGCTGGTGGCTCTATGAAAAATAGGCAAAGTTGTTAGCGAAGTGAAGCCTTATTCGCAAGGCCTTGGTAAGCCTTCTTTTGATTAAATGCACCACACACGCACTCCTCCGCAAAGCTATATCGACGTGCGCTCCAAGCGTTACCTGAGCGTCACACCGGTAGCACGGGAAGTATTTGTTCAGTCGAAATTTCGCCGTTCTCTAGTGATCACGTCGCCGCCTTTGCCGGCAAACGCCAACTGCCGTGATGAGCGCAAGGTCGTGCGCATAGCGGGCAGTTCGTCTGTGTGACAAACGGCGAACATCGAACGACAAGCGGCCCTGGCGGTCCGCTTGCCCACCCTGACGAGAAGCCGCCACGGCTCTCCAGTATGATTGCAACCTTCCCGCCACCCTCATCGCATTGGAGCTCTTGTGACCGCGCGTCTGTTTCGCTCCGCGAAAGCCGATCGTAACCGTTTCATCGTGCTGTACGTCAGCATGGCCGTTGGTTTGCTGGTCGCCGCCGGCCTCTTCGTGTATGAAGCGAGGATCATCGTTGCCGACGGTTTGCGCGACGAGGAAGCGTTTGCCGTGCTCGGCGCAGCCAACCGCGTGCTGCACGATCTGGAGAACGCGGAGACCGGTCAGCGCGGCTATCTGCTGACGGGCGACGAAAGTTACCTCGTGCCTTACCGCGAGGGCATTCGCGATCTGGACGACACCGTGCTGCGCTTGCAGCAGGTGGCGGGCAGCGACGAGAGATCTCTCGAACTCGTGCGCCGTGTCGAGCACGCGAAGACCGACAAGGTGACGGAACTTGCGCGCACCATCGAGCTCGCTCGCAGCGGCAATCGGCACGCTGCCGTCGCACTCGTGCAGACGAACGAAGGCAAGCTCTACATGGACGGTCTGCGCCAGGACCTCAGTCTGTTGCTGAACGACTGGCGCGAGAGACGAAGGGTGGCGACAGAAGACGCTCACCAGCGCCTCATGTTCGGAAGCGCTGCGCTGGTTGCTATCGCTGTGCTGGTGTGCTGCCTGATGGGTTATACGGTCTATGTACAGCGCCGCGCGTTCGCGAGGGTGCATGCGTATTCCAACGCACTCAATCAGCAAGCGGCGCAGGACACTTTGACGGGACTGCCGAACCGGCGCCGGCTGCTTTCTACCATCGACGCACTTTCGAACGATGCGGCCGCCTCGGGACGCATCGCGCTGTTGTACCTCGACATAGACGGCTTCAAGAATGTCAATGACGCGATGGGCCACAGCGCCGGCGACGTACTGCTGCGTCGGCTCGCCGAATCGCTGCGCACGGCGACGCGACAGAACGACATGCTCGCTCGTGTTGGCGGCGACGAGTTCGTTCTACTAGCAACGGACTGCGGTGAGGACGCGAAGTTAAGGGAACTTGCCGACCGCCTGGTCTCAAGCGTTCGCGCTGTCGGTGACAAAGAGTATGGCGGTCGTTTTGCGATTGGCGTGAGCATCGGCATCGCCACCTTTCCGGACCGGGTTCAGACCATCGCGGGACTGCTCGACGTTGCGGACGCCGCCATGTATGTGGCCAAGCGCAGTGGCCGCTCCACATACAGCTTCGGTTCGTCGCCGGGACCGGGGCTTTCGAATGTCGTCAAGCTGACGAGATAACGCGTCGCACGGCGGAAGATTGTTTAAGCATACCGCCGTCAAAGGTGAGCAATTCCAGGATGGTGAGGAATTCCAGGAGACGGCATCACCTTTGACCTTCTGCGCACAAAGGTGAGACGTTCCAGGAGACTGTGCAGGATGCGCAATGGTGAGTCGTCCCAGGATTCCTGCCGCACCGTTGCGCACCCCGCGCAGCGTTGTCGCCTGGCGTCACGCGCAAAGGTGAGGAGTTCCAGGAGGTTGCCGCAAAGGTGAGCCATTCCAGGAGGTACCTGACTATCAGACTCGCCTATGTCCGATAGGTGAGGTAGGCGCGCCGCTGTTCGCACCTTTATCGATGTGGTGAGGATATTCGGGAGCGCCCCGGACCCTACCCGCGTTCCGCCTTCGGTTTAATAAATGTCGACACGCGCATGCGACGGACGCCATGCAACGGCATAGCCGCCGAAAACTTGAGAAATAAAAAGTGCGGCTCCGAATGTGAAGTTAAGTCTGTAGTCATCGCTTAGTAACACGGGTCGGCAATACTCGGCAGCGCTGCAAGCAAGATCTCATGTCGCATAAAAAACGCGCTGCTCCAAACGAGGGCAGACGCGCAGGCCAGAACCCGGGGTTCACATGACTATCCGTCATCGCATTACGCTATTGGTTGTTTTAATGTTCGTCGCGTTGTCGGCGATCGGCGGTTACGCCGTCTATCAAACGCGCGGCAGCGCAGCCGAAGTGCGCAAGGTCACCGAAGGCGTAGTGCCAAGCGCGCTGGCTTCCGCCGACCTCGTATCGCAGGTCAAGGACGTCCAGCTCGCGACTATGACGCTTGTCTACGCGCCCGACGGCGCCGTTGTCGCGCAGGCGCAGGACGAACTGAAGAAGAAAAGAATCGCGCTCCAACAGGCGCTCGCCTTGCAAGCGAAAGACGCCGCGAGCCACGCGCAAAAGGGTCTCGTTACGCAGGCCAGCGACAGTCTCGCCAACTACTTCTCCGCGATTGCCGAGACGGCGAAAATGAAAGCCGACGGCAAGAATGAACTCGCGCAGGCCTACCTGTTTGCGAACGTCGCACAGTATCGAGATGAACTCGAGGGTATTGTCGAAACGCTGCGCGTTGAGAAGAACCGCGAGAAAGACGAAGCGATCACGACGCTGAACGCGACACTGGCGACCACGACGACGGCGATTGCTGCCGTGACCGGCATCGCGATTATCCTGCTGACTTCGATCGGCGCTTTGCTCTACCGTCAGATCACGCGGCCGCTCAGCCGCATGCAGGCCATGATGAGCGAGATCGCATCCAGCCAGGACTTCACGCGCCGCGTGCCGGTGGGGCGGCTCGACGAGATCGGCCATTCGATTGTCGCCTTCAACGGCATGATCGAGAAGATTCAGGAAAGCTCGGCACAGCTCAAACAGAAAACCGCCGACATCCAGGCGATGTTGCAGAACATGCAACAGGGCATTCTGACGGTGATCGACGGCGCCGTGATCCACGCGGAGTACTCGGCATATCTGGAAGACATCTTCGAGACGAAGGACATTGCCGGGCGCGGACTCATGGACCTCGTGTTCGCGGATACCGATCTGGGCGCCAACGCGTTGTCGCAAGTCGACGCCGCCGCGCATGCGTGCCTTGGCGAAGACTGCATCAACTTCGCGTTCAATCAGCATTTGCTGGTCGGCGAGATTTCGAAGCGCATGCCCGATGGCCGCGTGAAAATACTCGACCTGAGCTGGTCCGCAATTACCGACGAAGACGACATCATTGTCCGCTTGATGCTTTGTGTGCGTGACGTGACCGAATTGCGCAAGCTCGCTGCGGAAGCCAGCGAACAGCGCCGGCGTCTCGACATGATCGGCGAAATTCTGGCGGTCAGCGAAGAGAAGTTCCATCACTTCATCGAGAGTTCGGCTGGTTTTATTAGCGAGAACGAGCGCATTATCCGCAAGCATTCGGAGGCAGACCACGCCGCGATCTCAGAGCTGTTCCGCAATATGCACACCATCAAGGGCAATGCGCGCACGTATAACCTGCAGCATCTGACCGATGTCGTTCACGAAACGGAGCAGAGCTATCACGAGTTGCGCCAGCCCGACGCGGATCGCCCGTGGGATCAGGAGCATCTGATGCGGGAGTTGACGCGTGTGCGCGAGGCTATCGAAAGTTACGCGACGATCAACGAGCAGAGCCTTGGCCGCAAGGGCAAGGCGCAGCAAACCGGCGCGGGCAGCGCGGGCCGCTATGTGATGGTCGACAAGGAAGAGATACAGCGGATCGTGAATGTGCTCCACGAGACGGATGCAAGTGAACTGCAAGAACTTCAGGCGATGCAAAAGACACTGCGCCGCAATTTGCTCGCGCTCGGCAGCGAAAGCGTCCGCGATGCGCTGTCGGGCGTGCTGGGCTCGCTGCCGTCGCTCGCAAGCGAATTGGGCAAGCCTGCGCCGTCCGTGCATATCGCCGACAACGGCTACCGGCTGCGTGGCAAGTCGGCTGGCACGCTGAACAACGTGTTCATGCATTTGCTGCGCAACTCGATGGATCACGGCATTGAATCCGCCGAAGCCCGCGCCGCGAGAGGCAAGACGCCGGCTGGCGCGATCTCGATCGAGGTCGGCGTGGATGGCGGCGCATTGCAGATCACGCTCAGCGACGACGGTCGCGGCCTCGCGCTGGAACGCATTCGCGGCATTGCGATGGAGCGCGGCTGGATCGGTCCCGACGAAACGCCGGGCGACGAAGCCATCGCCGAGTTGATTTTCCGTCCGGGCTTTTCGACCGCGGACACCGTCACCGCAGTGTCGGGCCGCGGCGTCGGCATGGATGCCGTGCGCGATTTCCTGAAGCGCGAAAACGGCAGCATCGAACTGCGCTTCACCGACGATCACAAAGGCGCGGCGTTTCGCCAATTCCAAACGATCGTGTATCTGCCGGACAGCGCCGCCGTCGACACGCTCGACACCGAGTCGCGCAACGAAGACGGCGAAGTTCCCATCGACGCAGTGACGCGCTGAGCACTTTTGCGCCGCACGCCGCGGCGTCCTTCAAGGAATGGTTGTGATCCAACAGTATCTACTGGCGGCGCTGGCGGGCAGCGCCGCGACCGCGTTGCTCGGGGTGGCCGCGCATCGGCTGTACGTTACGCGGCTGACCACGAGGCTACGTGCGGACGCACAAGCCCAGATCAATTCGCTCAGAGCCGGGCACGTCGCGCTCGACGCAGCAGCATACGAGCGAGAGCGGGCCGAGCATGAGCTGCAAACGCAGACCGCCCAATTGCGCGCCGAATTGATGGAACGATCGGCAAGCGTCGACGAATTACGCGCGACGCTCAAAAGCATTTCCGAAGACAGGGAACAGTTGGCGCGGCAGGCGCGGCAGCTTGCCAGCGAAGCCGCGCGCCTGAAAAGCCTGGGCGCCGCGTTCGAGCGTTGGCACGAGCAAATGATTTCGCTGATGACGCAGAATCACGACATGCACGCGAAGAATCAGGAGCTCTCGTCCATCGTGCGGCATGTGGTGATCGTGTCGCTGAACGCGTCGATCGAAGCGGCACGCGCGGGTCCCGCCGGCCGCGGCTTTGCGGTGGTGGCGAGCGAAGTGCGCTCGCTCGCCGCGCGTTCCGAGGAATTGTCGAAGAGCTATCGCGACAGCCTGCATCGCAACGACTTGACCACGACTTCCACCTTTCAGGACATTCAGGCCGGCGGCAAGATGATTGCGGCGTCGCTTGCGAGTGTGGAGTCGATGGCCAGTCAGTTTCATTCGAAGCTGGACGAGGTGTCCGCGTGATTACTGCCCGCGCCAAGGACAGCTTCGAGCGCATATTTCGCAATGCTGCGCAGGCGCGCTTGCCGTTGAGTCCAGACGACCAGTGCGAGATCGTCTCGATCGCGCAAGCCGACACGGGCGCGGCACATGGCACACAGGTGGTCGTACTGACCATTTCGTCGATCGTTTTCAGACTGCTGCTGATTCTTCATTTCGACGAAAACGACAGCACGCGCGCGTACTACCTGAAGGAAGCCGACGAGCGGCCGTTTCAGGACGCGTTTCTGGAAATCTGCAATTTGTGTTGCGGCGCGATCAATCAGGAACTGCTGCGCTACTTCCCGGACCTCGGCATGTCGACACCGTACGTGCTGAGCGCGCATTGCCTGCCGCATCTGCATGAGTTGAAGCCGGCGCTGCTGTCTTCGTATTCGGTGATGCTCGGCGGCACCGCGCGACTTGGGGCGACGTTATGCGTTTGCGCGTATGCGCCTCTCGACTTTGTTGCGGACACGAGCGCCATTGAAGAAACCAGCGGCGAGCTGGAGCTGTTTTGATCTCTGACGATTGATGAAGGGAAAGATATGTCGAAAATTCTGGTAGTGGACGACTCAGGCACGGTGCGCGACGAAGTGGCCGGCTTTCTGAAGAAGAATGGTCTCGATGTGGACACCGCGGTGGACGGCAAAGATGGCCTCGCGAAACTGAAGGCTAGTCCAGGCATCAAGCTCGTGATCAGCGACGTCAACATGCCGAACATGGACGGTCTCACTATGGTCGAAAAGATTCGCGGCGAACTCGCGAACAAGACGGTCAACGTCATCATGCTGACAACGGAAAGCAGCCCGGCGATGAAAGAGCGCGGCAAGGCGGCGGGTGTCAAAGGTTGGATCGTGAAGCCGTTTAAGGGCGACGCCGTTCTCGAGACGTTTCGCAAGCTCGCGAGTTGATGCACGACCGCGACGGCAAAGGTGAGGGTTTTCGGGAGCGGGGAGGCGGCGGCTCGAAACGCTCGGCTAGCTCCGCTTCTTGCTGCAAAAACCGCAAAAATTCGCTAGACGTCCAGCCGACGCGGTAATGCAAGAGAGCTCTCCGTCGCGTGTCGCCCGCGCAAAGGTGAGGGAATTCGGGAGGGGTTAGGACGTTGCATCGACCGTGAGCGGCCAGACTCAAACCGCCTCACCGTTCATGTAGTCGCACGATTCGCCGCCGACGAGTCCTTCTGTATCGAATCGCGTGCTACGGCGTCTTACCTGGGTATCCAGATCGTTTGCGCATCCGAAAGGTGAGAGTTTTCGGGAATCGTCTGTTTCGAGCAACCGGTGCCCCGCCCAGTATGGCTTTGCAGCCTGTCCCTCACTGCGAAAGGTGAGAGTTTTCGGGAGCTCGGAAAACGCCGCCAGCTGCGAAGTGTTGATCGCTTCGTACCGAAGGTGAGGTTTTTCGGGAGCGCGAGCGTCGCCTCCGAATCATCGGCAAGAAGCGAAGCAACGGGCAAAAATCCCCGAATAAAGAGCGTTATTCGCGCGATGACCCCGCCGTAAAGCCACGGGAACCATCGCCACATGCACGCAAAGGTGAGGTTTTTCGGGAGCGACGATGCCAGCTACACGTCAAGCCGACTTCGCGATTTCGCGAATGTCGGCCACTGGCGTTTCACCGAATGCATCGCCAAGTGCGTAGTCGAGCAACTGAGCCGCGCATTGCTCGGGCGTGGAAAGCTGACCGGTGCGCTTGAGGTCTTCGAACTTCTCACGCATGGGGAACTGTTCGACGCCGGTTCCGCGAATCTCCGCCTGCATGTTCGTATCGATCACACCAGGCGCAAGACTGCAGATGCGCAACGCGCGGTTCGCGTCGAGCGAGACAGCGCGCGCATGGTGATCGAGCGCCGCCTTCGTCGCGCAGTAAATGCTCCAGCCTGCGTAAGCGTTGCGTGCCGCGCCGCTCGAAATATGCACGATGCGCCGATCGCTCGCATGCGGGCTTGCGACGGCCAGCGCGCTCGCCAGCATTAGCGGCGTTGCCACGTTGAGGCTGACGGCAGTCGCGATGTCCACCACGTCCTGCCCTTCAATCGGACCGATTGGCTGCACCATGCCCGCGTTGTTGATCAGCAGGACCGTGTCAGCGCCGTGGACGAATGCGCGCAAAGCATCGGTCGCCAGCCATTCAGCAACGCGTCCGGTATCGGCGAGTGCGAGTTCGGTTTCCTCTAGCAGCGTGGGAAAGCGCTGTTTGAGCGATGCATGACGCGAGCGCGATAGACCGAGCACCGCGATATCGCGTGCAAGCAGTTGTTCAGCGAGCGCCGCACCAAGGCCGCGCGTGTGTCCGGTGACGATCGCGCGAATCGGAGAAGAGGGGTTCATGTCGTTCCTTGAGCGTTGGCTTGAGCAGAGCGTTATCTTCTCACGCATGTTTTGCGCGCGCAGCGGCGCCGCTCATCGACGGTAATCAGGTGGCTCGAAAGCGCTCACGATATTGCATCGGCGTTGCGCCGATTCTTTTCATGAAGACGATCCGCATGCGGTCGGCTGTGCCAAAACCGCAATCGTAGGCGATCGTCTTGAGCGCGGCGCCGCTGCTTTCCAGCAACTTGCGCGCTGCATCCACACGCGCGCGCTCGACAAACTCATGCGGCGTCACGCCCGTTTCCTGCACGAACACGCGCGCGAAATTACGGGCGCTCATTCCCGCGACGTCGGCGAGTTCTTTGACCGTAAAGCTTTCGTGGATGCGCTCCATGACATGCGCCTGGACTTTTGCGACCGGCGATGTTTCGTCGGCGGGTGCCGTGAGGTAGGGGCTGAATTGCGACTGACCGCCTTGCCGCTGCGCGAATACGACAAGCCGCTTCGCCACTGCGAGTGCAATGTGCGAACCATGGTCTTCGGCGACGAGTGCGAGCGACAGATCGATGCCGGCAGTCACGCCCGCCGACGTCACCAGCTGGCCATCGCGCAAATAAATGCGGTCGTAATCGACGCGCGCTTTGGGAAACTGCGCAGCGAGTTGGGCCGCATGTTGCCAATGTGTGGTGACGTTGCGTGCATCGAGCAGGCCCGCATGTCCAAGCGCGAAAGCGCCGGTGCAAATGGAACCGTAACGCGCGCATCGAGGCGCGACGTCGGTCAACCAGTCGAGCAACGGTGCAGCGGGCGGCTCGCCTTCGGGCAGTGCAGGGCCGCCCGCGACCAACGCGAGATCGAACGGCTCGCGAGCGTGATCGAACGTGGCGTCGGCGATTAGCGTCATGCCGTTCGACGCGCGCAGCGGCGTTTGCTTCGCGCTCAATAGTGTGACCTCGTAGCGCTCTTCGGGACTGACGAAGCGGTTCGCTTCTGAGAACACATCGACAGGCCCGGCGACGTCGAGCGCCTGCACGCCGGGGAAGATCGCTATCGCGACGGTGGGCATCGAATCATTCCTTTGACGATGGGCGAACTGCGAGAGCCTTGGCAGCCGACGCCGTGCGATTGGCCGCGTTCGACCGGTCGCAGCGCTTATCGCAACATGCGCGTTGGTGAATACTGAGGCCGATGGAACGACCATGACGCCCCGCGATCCAGCATACCAAACGCGCTTTAGCGCTGCACGGCAAGCGGCTCTGTTGATTCGCACAATCACAGACTCGACTCATGGCCATGAATGCCCGCGTTGCCGCAGGGCGATCTCACCACGACAATTCAGGGCTCGGGCTGCGCGGCTGCATATGGGATGATTAGCGCTGACCGAACTGCCGGCGCCGCGCCATGGTGATCAAGAACCTTCTTCGCAAGCTCGACCTTACGACCCTTCAACTATTCCTTGCCGTCTACGAGGAAGGCACGCTGACGCGCGCCGCGGAGCGCGAGGCGATCGCCGTTTCGGCGGCGAGCAAGCGCCTGCTCGAATTGGAGCAGGCGGTCGGCGCCACGCTGTTCCAGCGCAACGCGCGCGGCATGACGCTCACGCCGGCAGGTGAAACGCTGCTGCATCACGCACGGCGCGTGATGCGCGACATCGAAAACATCGGCATTGAACTCGCGGGCCACGCGAGTGGCGTGCGTGGGTACGTGCGAATGATGGCGAATCTGTCAGCGATCGTCGAATTCTTGCCGGAAGATCTGCGCGCGTTCCAGTTGGAGCACGAGCGTGTGAAGCTCGATCTGGAAGAGCGCCCGAGCGGTGGCGTGGTCGAAGCAGTGGACGACAGCCTGGCCGATCTCGGCATATCTTCCGGCGACGCCGACACGCGTGACTTGCACGTCGAGCACTATCGGCACGATTCACTCGTGCTCGTGATGCGCGACGATCATCCGTTGGCTACGCGCAAGAGCGTCGCGTTCGCCGAAACGCTCGACGGAGATCACGTCGGCTTGCACGCCGCGAGTTCCATCAACGCGCGCACGCATATGGCCGCGCGCCAGGCCGGCAAGCCATTGCGGCTGCGAATCCATGTGCCGGGCTTCGACGCGGTATGCCGGATGGTGCAGGCAGGCATGGGCGTCGGCGTATTGCCGCAAAAGGTTTATCAGCTCATGGGCCGCCCGCTTGGACTGGTCGGCGCGCCACTCGAAGACGAGTGGTCGGAACGCAGCCTCGTGCTGGTCGTGCGCGACGTCGATGCGTTGTCGCCGGTGAGCCGTCTGCTGTTCGAGCATCTGCGTTCGGTGGAAGCAAAGGACAACGTGCGACCCGCGCCGGCATAATCCGCACCTCGCGGGAGCGTTCGCCGTTCGCGAACGGTCGTTGGCGAATTGCGGTTGGACGCCGCCGCGGCATGCCTGCAAGCTGTCTCCCAACAGAAAACTGCTATGGAGACAGCACATGAGTGGACCCCTTCAGGGTATCCGCGTCGTCGAGATCGGAACTCTCATTGCCGCGCCGTTCGCCGCGCGCCTCATGGCCGAGTTCGGCGCCGACGTGGTCAAGATCGAAGCGCCTGAAACGGGCGATCCGCTTCGCAAATGGCGCAAGCTGCACGAGGGCACCTCGCTCTGGTGGTATCTGCAGTCGCGCAACAAAAAATCGGTTTGCGTGAATCTCAAATCGGCAGATGGTGTCGAGATCGTGAAGCGGCTTGCGGCCGAGGCCGATGTCATCATTGAAAATCTGCGTCCGGGCGCGCTCGAAAAGCTCGGCATCGGCTGGGACGTGCTGCACGCGATCAATCCCAAGCTGACGATGGTCCGTATCTCCGGTTATGGACAGTCCGGTCCATATCGCGACAGGCCTGGCTTCGGCGCAATCGGCGAGGCGATGGGCGGCATCCGCTATACGACGGGCGAAGTGGACGGCGCGCCGGCGCGCGTCGGCGTGAGTCTCGGCGATTCGCTCGCATCGCTGCACGGCGTGATCGGCGCGTTGATGTCCTTGCTTCGCGTGAAGACGGGACAGGGCGAGGGCCAGGTGGTCGATGTGTCGCTCGTCGAAAGCGTTTTTAATCTGATGGAAAGCCTCGTGCCCGAGTATGACCTCCTCGGTCACGTTCGTGAGCGCAGCGGCGGCGCCTTGCCCGGCATTGCGCCGTCCAACACGTATCCCACCGAAGACGACGGCTACGTGGTGATTGCAGGCAACAGCGACCCGATTTTCCGGCGACTCATGCGGGCGATCGGCCGCGCCGACCTCGCCGACGATCCAGCATTGGCTCACAACGACGGACGCGCCAGGCATTGCGCGATGCTGGACGAAGCCATCGCCGCATGGACCTCGCACCATTCCACCAACGACGTGCTGGCCGCGCTGGAGCGCGCCGAAGTACCTGCGGGACGCATCTATTCAGTCGCGGACATCGTGTCCGATCCGCACTACCAGGCGCGTGACATGTTGTTGCAGGCGCAACTGCCTGGCGGTGCATCGGTGAAGATGCCGGGCATCGTGCCGAAGCTGTCGGACACGCCGGGGAAAGTGCGCTGGCAAGGTCCCACGCTTGGCCAACATACCGGCAGCGTGCTGAGCGAACTCGGATTTGCAACCGAAGAAATCGAGCGGCTTCGCCGCGAAGGAGCCGTGCAATGAGCCGAGCATCGAACGGTGTCATGGACACCAAATCTGCCGACAAGCTGATTGTCCAGGAAGTCGCACCGCGCGACGGCCTGCAGATCGAACCCACTTGGGTCGATACCGCCGACAAGATCGCGTTGATCAACGCGCTTTCGACGGCGGGCTTCACGCGGATCGAGGCCGGTTCGTTCGTATCGCCGAAAGCGATCCCGGCGTTGCGTGATGGCGAGGCGGTGTTTCAGCAGATCGAGCGCCATGCGGGCGTGATCTATGTCGCGCTGGTGCCCAACCTCAAGGGCGCCGAGCGCGCGCTGGCTGCGAAGGCGGATGAACTGAACCTCGTGATGTCGGCAAGTCAGACGCACAATCGCGCGAATATGCGCATGAGTTGCGAGTCGTCGTTGACGGCGTTTGGCGACATCGTGCGTCACGTCAAAGATTCGGGCGTATTGCTCAACGCCTCCGTGGCGACTGCGTTCGGCTGTCCGTTCGAAGGCACGATCGACGAGGACCGCGTGGTCGGCATTGTCGATACATATCGCGAGATGGGCATAGAAGGCATCACGCTCGCGGATACAACCGGCATGGCGAATCCGCGCCAGGTGACGCGGCTCGTGACGCGGGTGCTTGAGCGCGTGACGCCTTCCGCGCTCACGCTCCACTTTCACAATACGCGCGGACTTGGGCTTGCCAACGTACTGGCTGCGTATGAAGCCGGCGCACGTCGTTTCGACGCCGCGTTGGGCGGCCTTGGCGGTTGTCCGTTCGCGCCGGGTGCATCCGGCAACATCTGTACGGAAGACCTCGTGAATCTGTGCGACGAGATGGGCATCCCGACCGGCATCGATCTGGAGAAGCTGCTCGCGTTGTCGCGGGCACTGCCGGATCTGCTCGGCCATGACGTACCCGGGCAGGTGGCGAAGGCCGGACGCAACAGCGACCTGCATCCCGTGCCGGACTACGTGCTGCAAATCTAACTTTCCTTGATCCACTAAACGACCGGACGGCAGCGCCGAATCCGGCATTGGAGACGAACATGAGTGACCTGGGCGCAATCGCAACCGGCGGCCGCGAGCAAAGCGCGGACGGCGCGGCGGCCATTATCCGCAAAGTGGCATGGCGGCTGATGCCGCTCATCATGATTTGCTATCTGTTTGCGTTCTTCGACCGCATTAATATCAGCTTCGCCAAGTTTCAGTTGCAAAGCGATCTCGGGTTATCCGACACCGCGTATGGTCTTGGCGCGAGCCTGTTCGTGATCGGCTACGTATTGTTCGAAGTGCCAAGCAATCTGTTCCTGTACAAGGTTGGCGCGCGGCGCTGGATTGCACGGATCATGATTTCGTGGGGACTCGCCACAGCGGCGATGGTCTTCGTCAATACCGAATGGCAGTTTTACGGACTGCGTTTTCTGATCGGCGCAATGGAAGCGGGCTTCGCTCCCGGCGTGCTGTATTACCTCACGCTGTGGTTTCCGCCGAGCTATCGTGGGCGTATTACGTCGATGCTGTTTCTCGCGTCGGCGTTTTCGGGACTGGTCGGTGCGCCGCTTGCCGGCCTGGTTATCGGGCATATGAACGGCGTGCTCGGTATGCCCGGATGGCACTGGCTGTTCCTGCTCGGCGGGCTGCCGTGCGTGCTGCTCGGCTATCTCGTGCTAAAGCTGTTGAAGGACCGCATCGAGGACGCGAGCTGGCTGTCTCCCGCCGAGAAGTCGTATCTGTCTGAGCAGATCGCGCAGCAAAGCCGTCATCCCGACACCGGGCATTCGCTGCTCGGCGCGATCAGGACGCCAGGCTTTCTCACGCTGGGTCTCGTGTACTTTCTGATTCAGGTTGCGTCGTATGGATTGAATTTCTGGACGCCGCATCTGATCCGTGTGGCCGGCACGCACAATCCGACCCTGATCGGTTTGCTCACGGCGGTGCCATATGTATGCGGCGCGATCTGCATGGTGGTGGTGGGGCGCCTGTCCGACGCAACCGGCGAGCGGCGCAAGTTCGTTTTCGGGCTGCTCGTGATGTCGGCAATCGGATTCTTTGCCGCAGGTTTCTTCGATAAACAGACCGGCTTCCTGATCGCCGCATTGGCCGTGATGGGCGCAGGCGTGGTGGCATCTATCCCGGCGTTCTGGGCACTGCCGCCTAAACTGGTGACTGGGGCGGGCGCGGCTGGCGGCATCGCGTTGATCAATACGCTGGGTCAGCTCGGGGGAATCGTGAGTCCGATTATGGTTGGACGCGTGCGGGATCTGACCGGCAGCACGACGCCTGCGTTGTATGTGATCGGTACGATGAGTGTAATTTGTGCGTTGATCGTGCTGCGCGGGTTGCCGGAGTCGCTGCGGCGGAAGGATGGAGTACGGTGAGGGCTGTTTCCCAGCGATGCTGTCTCCGGCTGACTGTTGCGGAGACGGCGCGGGATTGCAGTGTGCCATCAAGTACTTGGTGTTTGTTTGCTGAGGTTGTCCACAGGGTTTTGAACAAAAACTGGGGATAAGTTCTCGTTTTGGCTGGCACAGTGTCAGGTACTTGAACGGGTGCCGATGGCGTCCGCGGCACGATTGGGCGTGAAGGGTTTGCGTCGTGGTTCCACCGTGCAGGCCCGACGCTATTGACAGAGGTTGCCACGGACTCAACGCGGTTGGAATGGTCGTAGGTCGCGCCCACAGTTCGCTGAAGCTTGCCGTCCCACTTAGCATCGAACCTGCTCACCCGTTGGATCGTTGGTCGTTTGCGTCCCATGGTGCGAGCCACTGGCAGCAGCGGCGCGATGATGAGCGCTAGGCGACGTTCCCGGCTTTTCCAGATAGTTGCTAATGCCCGCCTCGTGCGGGCTTTTTTTCGTGCCTTTCCCTATCTTGCGGACGATCTGGCGCTGTCGAGCGTCAGTCAATCCATTAGATGGCTATGCGCTAAACCTATCCCGATTTTGTTTTACAAAACTGCGACAGTTTCCATCTGTACGCCGGTCGGGATCGATTTGATAATGCAAAGGCCCGAGTCCTCAATGGAGAAGGGGTGCCTCGTGGTGGAGATTTAGTAGGATTCCAAACTGTCAGGACAGCCAGCGGCATATGAAACATAACTTTTGGAGGGGCTAACAATGTCGTGGGTTATCCAGCCGCGTACGCCGGACACGACCGGCGATGCGTGGACGCAATGGGCGAGCAGGCCGCTTCCCACGGTTCCCCGACCCGCTGAAGCGAGGTACGCATGACCCGGTGGACGACGCAAACGCGCACCCTCACGTTCAGCGGTGCCGCGCTTCCCGAAATCATTGGCGTCGATTACCGCAGCCGGCAGTGCATCGAAACCCGGGAGCCGATGCTGACGGTCCGCAGTCTGCGCGGACGCGAGGCGGTGGGCGAGCTGTTCGAATACATCGTGGAAACCGAGGTCGAAAACCCGGACTTCCTGCAGGACCCGGCGAGTGCCGCGCAGCTCGACCTGGCGAAGATCGTCGGCACATCGGGCACCGTCGCGATCCAGGTTACGGGCATCGGTACTTTTCGCACCGGCGCGACAGGCGATGCCGGGCGCGTGAACGTCGGTGCCGATACCCGCCATATCAATGGCGAAATCGTTTCAGCGCGCATCCGGTGCGTTGAGGACCGCGCGGCGGTGTTCGACTTCGTGCTGCGCCCGTTCGTGTGGCGGGCGACGCTGAACTGCGATTCGCGCATCTTCCACGGTACCGTGATCGAGGTGCTCGAGCAGGTGCTGCAGCCCTACGAGGGCACCGTCGAGTGGCGCATTGGCGGAATGTGGCCCGGCGGGGGCAGGGCTTATCCTGCGCGCGACATGCTCCGGCAGGCGTGGGAGTCGGACTGGCAATTTGTGTCCCGTTTAATGGAGGAGTTCGGACTCTTCTACTGGTGGGAACACCGGAACAACTATCATTCGCTCGTCATCTCCGACCTGCTGGGTGGTTTCCGTCCGCATGGCCTGGCGTATGAAACGCTTCGCTATCACACCGGCGGCCGCATTGACGAGGAACACATCAGTGAACTGTCGATCGCCTACACGCTGACGCCGGGCAAGGCGACGGTCAACGACCATAACTACGCACAGCCGCGGCTGGCAAAAAGTCTTGTGCCGAACCGCGAGTCATTCGAGGATGCGCGCGGTACCGCGAGCCAGCGCATCGAGCTGTACGAGCCCGCCGAGTTTGCCCAACCCGAGACGCGGCGCACGTCTGCCCATCCGAACGACGAGCAGATCGAAGGCCAGCACCTTGCGCGGATCAAGCTCGAAGCGCGGCGCTGTCAGGGTTTGCGCGCAACCGGCAGGGGGCACCTCCAGGCCCTTCAGCCGGGCCGCACGTTCACGCTTGCGGGCTATCCGCAGGAGCGCGCGAACCGCGAATACATCGTGCTGCGCTGTGATCTGGACATTACTGAAGTCGGCACGTCATCCGGTGCATGGCGTCAATACACCGTCGACACGGAGTTCGAACTGCAACCGTCGAACGAGTATTTCCGGTTGCCGCAGATCACGCCCCGGCCGCGCATCGACGGCTATGAATATGCGGTGGTGGTCGCGCCGCAGGACAAGGAAATGTTCATCGACCACCGGAACCGGCTGCGCATCCAGTTCGACTGGGACCGGCGGGCGAATCTCGATGGCGCGAGTTCGATCTGGGTACGCGTGATGACGCAATGGCAGGGCGGCGAGCTGGGTGTCGTCGCCCCCGGCCGCGCCGGTCAGATGGTGCTGGTCGCGCACGTGCACGGCGATCCTGACCGGCCCGTTGTCGCGGGATTCGTGGTGGACAGATTCAACATGCCGCCGTGGGAGCTGCCGGCCAATGCGGCACTGAGCGGCATGCGGAGTAAAAGCCTCGAGTACGGCCTGCGCTCCAACCACCTCGCGCTGGACGATACGCCTGGCATGATGCAGGCGCAGCTTGCGAGCGACCAGGCGAATTCGCGGTTTGTGGCGGGGTTCAACACGCGCATTGACGGCACGAAGGGGCGTACCGAGGCGCGGGGTGAGGGGATCGAGGTGGCCACCGACGCGCATGCGGTGATGCGCGCTAACAGAGGCATGTTACTGACGACGGAAGCGCGCGCGGGTGCGAGTGCGCCGGTGAAGGACATGGGCGAGACGGTGGCGCGGCTCACGCAGGCGCGGCAGCAGCATGAGGAGCTTTCACGTGTGGCGACCCAGCACAATGCGCAGACGCCGGGTTTGAGTCAGGGCGACGTCACCGGCACGATCAGGACGCAGAACGATGCGATCAGAGGCGGGCAGAAGACGGCGGACAACCCGTCGCCCGAGATGACACGGTCGGACGTCGTGGTGGCGAGTGCAGCGGGCATCGCGACGACCGCGGCCGACAGCACGCACATGGCGAGTGCGAACGATCACGCGATCACGGCGGGACGGGATGTGAGTGTGTCGTCGGGGCGCTCACTGTTTGCGTCGGTGCGCGGAGCATTCAGAGTGTTTGCCTATCAGCTGGGCATGAAGCTGATCGCGGCCAAAGGCCGGGTGGACATCCAGGCGCAAAGCGACCAGATGGCATTGGCGGCACTCAACGACCTCACGATCAGCAGCACCGACGGCAGGATCGTGCTGACGGCGGCAAAGGAAGTCTGGATTGGCGCGGGCGGCTCGTACATCCAGATCAACGGCCGCGGGATCGTCAACGGGTCGCCGGGAGCGATTCTGGAGAGAGGCGCGTCGTGGGATGTGCCGGGGCCGGATTCGAAACGTATGCCCTCACCGACGATGCCTCAAGGCGATCTGAAAACAACAAGTCTATATCCTCAATCGCGCTAACCATGATTATTAGTCCACCCTTCCTGCCCCAGCCCGGACTCAATTCGGGCGCCGTCAACAATACTGACCCCGATCAGCTGATGACGGTAGTCGAAACGTATGAGCGAGGCTGCCACGGCGTCTTCCCCGTCACCTTTGACCGTCGTTGGCACGGTGGCATCCATCTCGTGCCACCGACCTTGGACGAACCCGTGCGGGCCGTCGCCGATGGCGAAGTGGTCGCCTACCGCATCAGTCTGAATCCCATCTCCGATGGCCATATTGATGAAGCGACCGGCCAGGAGGCACTGAATACGAACACGGGCTTCCTGCTGCTGCGCCACGTAACCGATACGGGGAACGGACGCACCCTTACCTTTTATTCGCTGTACATGCATCTGCTGGACCTGACGGCGCAACAATCACTTACTGGGTCGCCAGCTAATTCACCTCAGAACAGTTCGCCCACTGCACTAGCAGCGTGGCTGCTCGAAGCGAGCGATAACGTAAAGCAGGGCAATGGCAAAAAGGTATATCGCAAAGATATCCTCGGGCACTGGGGCACATCGCAGGGCACGCGACACCTGCATTTCGAAATCTTCATGGCCGAGGATGATTTCACCACGTGGTTCGATCAATCTGGCCACACAGTCCAGCTTGGCGAAAAGAATCCGGTACAGCCCACGTCAGATGACTGGTGGGGGCACGCCTATTTTGTGATTCCCGCCACGGCTGAATTTGTAGCTCGTCCTGGGACGCCGTATGACGACCCGTGGTTTCCCGCGCTAAGCAGAGGCAAGTTACCGAATGACAAGGCCAAACTGTATGTCGAGGCGTACTTCCACAAGGGACAGCGCTACACGCGCTCGTGGCTGGACGAGAGCGACGACGGCAACTGCGTATTGCTGACGCCCGAGCCGGTGAAAGATTGCTTCCCCGAATATGAATACAAGCTCTATGAGCGCGCACTGAAGTTGTATCCAACTTGCCCGAGCGATGGCTACGAACTGCTGCGATTCGGGCGCATCCTCTCGCTACCGCCCACACTCAGCTTGTCCCAAGACAAAGTGACCTGGGTTGCTGTGCCGTTCGATGCAAATGGTACGCAGGGTTACGTCGATATCAGCAAAACGTCAATCATCAAACTCTCGGACGCTGACTTTCCGTTTTTTACTGGCTGGCAGAAGATCAACAGCGGTAATGCACCGCTGGATGCTAATGGCCTGTTCAGCTACCGCAAGTTGATGCAGCTCGTCGGTGATGCGACGGGGGTCGAATACGAGGTTTCCCAGGACGACCCGAAGTTCAGTCTGGATGATCAGCTCACGTACTACGTGCAAGGCAACGATACCGTGCGAAATAAGCTCGCCGGTTTCGTCTGCCATACAAACAGCGAATGGGACCCGGCCAACAACGACCAGCGATATCAGGACTTGAACAACCCGGACGGATATTTCGGGAAGCGCAAGGACACCGACCGTGATGGTTACGACAGGTTTGTCGGCTTCCTAAAAAAACTTCAGTTTCTGGATCGTATCCCCGCATTGGCCGGGGGAAAAAAGTTGTGGTATTTCCACCCGCTCGCGTTTATTCGACACTTCAGGAAGTGTGGGTGGCTCAGTCGAAGTGAGCTTCAGCAACTTCTGCCCAAACATGTTGTACAAAAAGGGACGCCTTGGAAGTGGCAAACGGTAAGCATACATGGGGCAGATCCTATGTTGTCGGCGAGCGATCACAATGCCATCCAAAGACGGCTGGCACTCAACAATGCGATCCGCAAATATGGAGTTCAATCACCGGTTCGTATGGCGTCGTTCTTTGGAAATGCGACAGAGGAAACCCAATGGTTTCAAAAGTACCATGAGGGATCACCTTACTGGTACAAACCGTGGGACGGACGAGGGATGTTGCAACTTACACACGCCACCAACTATATAAAGTATTGGACGTTCAGAGGGCTTTCCGTTACCAGCGATGTGAAGACCGCACTGGATCAGCATACGCATCTGGCTGACTCCCATCGACCAATGCTAAACGGGCACAAAGGGATGTACGATCCGACGAATTCGCTTAGCGACGCGTCAACGCATATTCCCTCTGAAATTATCGAAAGGAGGAATGCAACGGCCAATCCGTTTGAAGCGGCGGATAGTGCCGGTTGCTATTGGGTCTGGTCGAGAGCAGCGAGCTGCGCGGACGAACACGAAAGTCAACAAGCCAGCACACTGCGGTCGCTCGATACAGATCATGGGACCAAGTACTACTATGAAAACAGTGCGTTTGGAAAGGTTGCTGGTACCGTAAATACTGGTTCACCTTCAAGTCAGTACAGCTCAATTTGGGACATACAGTCTCGATTCTTGGCATTCGCTAATGCGCAAGTGATCCTGTTCGATGTCACGAATTTTCCGCAGCCAAACAGTTCAACATCTTGCCTGCCTATTGACTTCTCTCGTTCAGAGGCGCCATGAACTACCGCCCTATCGTAGCTGTGGTTTTGTTTCTCTTAGTCGCATCCTTTATTAATCCGGCGTTTGCACAAGACCAGTGGGTTAGGGTGGGTAATGCGGCTGGACAGACTGCTAGTGCAGACGGTCCAGCAGTGATACTGGTTGATATGGGCAATTGTCGATTTTCGATGACAATTGGAAAGCGAGATCATGTGAAATACAACGACCCAGATCTTGTACTTTATCGCGCAAATCGCACGCTAACAGACCACCATCTGCCGCATCTGAAGCAGGCTGAGATGACGTCGGGATACGATTGGTGGTTTGAGGAGCCTAAAACCATGAAGACCCAATGGATCGGCTTGATGTGCGACAAAATTTCAAATTTCAAATGGTCATCCAGTTCGACGCGGGCCGAAGTTTCTCCCGAGTTGCAGGACATCATGGACTCGAATTCGTTGAAGTGCCCCGCAAATTTCGATGGTAATCAATGGGTACCAATTTCAAGTAAAGACGACGTGATATTCAAAAATATAGACTTAAGCGAAACTCGGGGATTCGTGATAGACAGCAGGTCTAAGACAGAAGATCAAGGTTCGAGATTTTGTTTCATTCACGGGGAGAATATATTGATCGGAGTGTCTGGAGGTGGCGCAAATCTCAGAAATGAGAAAAATGGCTCGATCCTGAATGTCTTGCAAAGTATTGAATTCAAATCTGACGACTCGCCAGTGAACCAGTAACCGAACAGCAAATCATGATTGACCTTATCCGACTCGGCGACAGCACCGATCACGGCGGCGAAGTCATCACCGCCTCCGACACCATGCATTACGGCGGCAGGCGCGTCGCCCGCAAGGGCGACCATGTGACATGTGCGCAGCATCCGGACGTAAAGCCCAATGTCATCATCGAGGGCGACGAAAAGATCACTGACCACGGCGTACCGGTTGCCCGACAGGGTCACCGTGCCACATGCGGATGCAGCCTGATTTTCAGCATCGTTTAGCTGGCCTGTCCACGTCGCAGAACGGAGGAAAACTCGCCTGTTCACACTTCAGGCAAGTCACTTAGCTTGTCCAGGACGAGATCCCCATGACCCTATCCCGCAGACCGCCTATCACACGATGCTATCCAAAGGTTAGTGCACCTTTCGATCGAACAAATTTCCACGCTTGCGCGCCGACGCATGACCCGCGTCGGCACGTAAGACACACCCCTCAAGCCTTCAACCCCGACCCCGCCGCCTCCTCCCTCGACTGCACCTGCAAGACCGCATCGCGCTTATCAAGCAGATGTTGCCGAAGAATCTGACTGAGCCTCTTACCGTCTCGAGCCTCGAGTGCCTTCAGCATTTCGTCGTGGTCATGAATGGCGCTGTCCCACTTCGGGATCTGAAAATTGGACCGGAAACGCAGCGCCTGCAAGCGCCGATTCACCGAGATATAAGTCTGCCGAAGCGCTGAGTTCCGCGCGGCCTCATTGATCTTGTCGTGGATCGCCTGATTCCGGCTGTAGTACCCGGCCAGATCGTTTTGCGCGCGACAAGCGAGCATTGCGTAATGCAACGCCTTGATGTCGGCAAGCTCTGCAGCCGTCATCCGCTCGGCTGCCAGTTCGCCCGAAAAAGCCTCGAGACCGCTCATCAGTTCGAACGTCTCGCGCAACTCGGCCTCCGACATCTTCCACACCGACGCGCCCCTGTTCGGCGAAATCTCGATCAGCCCCTCGGCGGCCAACACCTTGAGCGCCTCACGCAGCGGCGTGCGCGAAATGCCGAGGGTTTCGCACAACTCGCGCTCGTTGAGCTTCTTGCCCGGCTCAAGTACGCCTTCGACGATGAACCGGCGAATGTGCTCCACAACCGTGTCGTGCAAGCGCTGACGCTCCACTTTCGGCAACACGGCCGCCGTGGGCAGACTTGCCTCAAATTCCGAATTTTGCATACAAACTTCCTTATCCACATTGAATTCGATTTTATCGGATCGCCGCGCGCAGCGAAACAACGCGGGTAAACACCTGTGCGCAAAGGCGATTTTGATCTTTCACCCGTCCGAACTCGTCTGATATAGTTTTTTGCATGCAAAATTCAATCGGAGGAGCGCAATGTTGAAGTTAGATTTTCATCCCGCCGGCCGTCACTTTCTACAGATTCCAGGGCCGAGCCCCGTGCCCGATCGCATCCTCCGGGCGATGAGCTATCCGACCATCGACCACCGTGGGCCTGAGTTCGGCGAACTGGGTCTGAAGGTGCTCGACGGGATCAAGAAGATCTTCAAGACACAGCATCCCGTGGTGATCTATCCGGCGTCCGGCACCGGCGCATGGGAAGCGGCGCTCTCGAACACGTTGAGCCCCGGCGATCACGTGCTGATGTTCGAAACCGGGCACTTCGCAACGCTCTGGAAAAAGATGGCCGAAAGCCTGGGGCTCAAGCCTGAGTTTCTTGGCTTGCCCGGCATCGAGGGCTGGCGCCGCGGCGTTCAACCGCAAATGATCGAAGCGCGTCTGCGCGACGACACGCAGCACTCGATCAAGGCGGTGTGCGTCGTGCACAACGAAACGTCGACGGGCGTGACTTCGGATATCGCCGCCGTGCGACGCGCAATCGACGCCGCAGGTCATCCCGCGCTATTGCTCGTCGACACGATTTCGGGCCTTGCCTGCGCCGATTATCGCCACGACGAGTGGGGCGTCGACGTCACCGTTTCAGGCTCGCAGAAGGGCCTGATGCTGCCGCCGGGCATCAGCTTCAACGCGATTTCGCCGAAAGCCGTCGCCGCCAGCAAGCATGCAAAGTTGCCCCGCAGCTTCTGGGACTGGAGCGAAATCGTCGAGATGAACAAGACGGGCTACTGGCCCTACACACCGAACACGAACCTGCTCTACGGGCTTCATGAAGCGCTCGAAATGATTCTCGGCGAAGGGCTCGACAACGTCTTCGCGCGCCACGAGCGTCTGGCCGAGGCGACTCGCCGCGCGGTGCGCGCCTGGGGCCTGGAAATTCAGTGCGCCGATCCGGCTGTATATAGCCCGGTGCTGACGGGCGTGATGATGCCCGACGGCGTCGATGCCGACGCGGTTCGCAAGCTGATCTACGAACGCTTCGACATGTCGCTTGGCACGGGTCTCGGCAAGATGAAAGGGCGCATGTTCCGCATCGGTCATCTGGGCGATTGCAACGACCTGATGCTGCTCGCGACGCTCGCAGGTTGCGAAATGGGCTTGCGGCTCGCGGGCGTTCCGCTCAAGGGAAGCGGCTTGCCTGCCGCTATGGAGTGGTTGAGCGAGCCGACGCAAGCGTCCGGTTTGAAGGCGGCAGCCTGAACGAAGCGGCAGAAGCTGTGCTGGCCACGTCGCAAGACCCGACCCGCTCAACGAGCCACAGCAACGCATCGAAAAAAGCAGACCGCAACGAAAGCAGGCATCAACGAAGTCAGTTCCATCACGAAGCCGCGCGCAGAACGCGGCCCTGAACAATGCGATGTCCCGGCGGCGCCTACCGCCGGGCGACGACCAGGCGTGTCATGTGAGGCGCGCCGTCGACACATGCAAATGGAGAGAGACGATGAAGCGGTTTCGTTTGACCAGTGCGACCAGTATCGTTCTAGTGATGCTCTGCATCATGTACTTCATCACCTACCTGGACCGCGTCAACGTCAGTACAGCGGCTGCGGGCTTCGGCAAGGAATTCCATCTTTCGCATACGGAAGTCGGGTTGGTTTTCTCAGCTTTCGCGTATCCGTATCTGTTGTTTCAGATTATCGGCGGCTGGGTGAGCGATCGTTTTGGCGCGAGACGTACGCTGCTCGCGTGCGGCGCGATCTGGGGCATCGCCACGTTGCTGACCGGTTTCGCTGGCGGGCTGATCTCGCTGCTGGCCGCGCGCGTGCTGCTCGGTTTCGGTGAAGGCGCAACGTTTCCCGCCGCGACATCCGCAATGGCGCGCTGGGTCGCGAAAGAGAAGCGCGGTTTTGCGCAGGGGATCACGCACGCGGCGTCCCGTATCGGCAATGCGGTTGCACCTGGTCTCATCGTGCTTGTCATGGCGAATTGGGGATGGCGCGAGTCGTTCTATATCTGCGGCGCCTTCAGCTTGTTGTGGGTTGTCGTGTGGGCATTGACGTTTACCGAGCATCCGAAAGACCATCCGCGTATCACGACTGAAGAGCTAGAAGTATTGCCCGCGCCCAAAGCAAAGTCGGCGGGCGTGCCTTGGGGCAAGCTGTTTCGCCGCATGGCGCCCGTTACGATCGTGTACTTCTGCTATGGCTGGACACTGTGGCTGTTCCTGAGCTGGATTCCGCAATACTTCCTGCACAGCTATCACCTGGAATTGAAGAAGTCGGCGATCTTCGCCTCGGTCGTGTTCCTCGCCGGCGTAGTGGGCGATACGCTTGGCGGCGTCGTGACCGACGTCATCTACACGCGAACCGGGAGCCTGAAGCGCGCACGCAGCTGGATGGTGTCGGTGTGCATGATGTTCTGCCTGCTGTCGCTCATTCCGATTATGTTCACGCACAACGTGTATCTGTCGATGGCGTGCCTCGCGTCAGGTTTCTTCTTCGCCGAGATGACGATTGGACCGATGTGGGCCATTCCGATGGACATCGCGCCGGAAGCCTCCGGCACGGCGAGCGGCATGATGAACACGGGCTCGGCGCTCGCGGCGATCATCTCGCCCGTAATGGGCGGCTTCCTGATCGATTACTTCGGCAGCTGGGAGTTGCCGTTCGTCGGTAGTATCTTGTTGATGGCGATTGGTGTCGTGCTCGCGTTCCGGATGCAGCCGGAGAGCAAGTTTGCGGGCGATTCCGCGGACAAGGGGCAGGTCTCGCCGCGCATGGGCGTGTAAGCGATGCTTAAATCCTCTCGCGCCGACGCCATGAAGCTGACTACGTTGCCTCTGAGCCGCTTGCTCGCGGATGCGCGCCGCGATCATGCGACGCTCGACCACCTCCCGCCCAATCTCACGCTGACCGACGCCAACGCGGCGTATGCGGTCCAGCATGAGATCCTGGCCATTGCCGGCGCGCGCATCGGCGGCTGGAAGATCGGCGCCAAGTCGGACAGCGGGCCGATCCAGGGCGCGCCGTTGCCGGACGTCGACCGGTATCCCAACGGCGCCACTGTGCCGCGCGCGGCCTTCGCGCCATTGGGCCTGGAACTAGAGATCGCCTTTCGTTTCGGTCGCAGTTTCGAGCCCACCACAACGCCTTATAGCGAGGCCGACGTCCATGCCGCAATCGGCTCGTTCGGCGCGACCATCGAAATCGTCGCGAGCCGTTTCGCCGCGTGGCCGGACGTCGACAAGCTCGCGCAACTCGCGGACTTGCAGAACCACGGCGCGCTCATCGTCGGCGAATTCATGCCGTACGACGAGAGCTTCCCGTTTGTCTCGCCCGCGCTGCGTTTCGATTTCAACGGACGCGATGTCGTGGAATTGACGCCCGCCAATCCCGCAGGCGATCCGCGCCGATTGCTCACGTGGCTTGTCAATCACGCGACGTCGCGTGGCGTCACCGTGACGCCCGAAATGGTCGTGACAACTGGTTCGTACACCGGCATGTTCTTCCCACGAAGCGCGGGCACGGCACACGGACGCATCGAAGGACTGCCATCGGTAAGCGTCACGTTGTATTGACCGTTCGGGCGCTCGCGCGCTTTGCCGCGTTGCGCCGCGATTTCTGCGTATTGCAACAACACCGACGTTATGACGAACCCCACTTCCGCTTTGCTGGTCAAGCCGATTCATCTCGTGCCGTCCACGGCGCGTCTGATGACGCCGCTCGCGCAACATCTGCGTAAATCGTTGCGTGGTGACGTGCTGTTCGATGCAGCAAGCCGGGGACGTTATGCGACCGATGCGTCGATCTATCAGATCATGCCCGTCGGCGTTGTCGTGCCGCGCGACCAGGACGATCTGCGCATCGCACTCGACATTGCGCGCAGCGAGAAAGTGCCGCTGCTCGCGCGCGGCGCGGGCACGAGTCAATGCGGACAAACGGTCGGTGAAGCGCTCGTAATCGACACGAGCAAATGGCTGAACAATATCGTCGATTTCAACCTGGAGGCGCGCACGGTGACGGTCGAGCCGGGCGTCGTGCTCGATCATCTGAACGCGTGGCTCAAGCCGCACGGTCTCTGGTTTCCGGTGGACGTGTCGACAGCGGCGCAATGCACGATCGGCGGCATGGCGGGCAATAATTCGTGCGGTTCGCGCTCGATTGAATACGGCAACATGGTGCACAACGTCGAAGCGATCGACGCGATTCTCGCCGACGGCACCGAAGCGCGTTTCGCTTCGTTGCGCGATGCGCCGCAAGGCGCGCGTTTGCAGCAGATATTCGAAGGCGTCAGGCAGATCGCGCAACGCGAGCGCGACGAAATCGTGGCGCGCGTGCCGAAAGTGTTGCGCCGCGTGGCCGGCTATAACATCGACCTGTTCGACTGCCAAAATCCGCGCGCTTATACCGACGACGGCGTGGCGAATCTCGCGCATCTACTGGTCGGCTCGGAAGGCACGCTCGCATTCAGCCGTCAGTTGACGCTGAAGCTCGCGCCGTTGCCCGCGCACAAAACGCTGGGCGTGGTCAATTTTCCGACGTTCTGGCAGTCGATGGATCTGACCCAGCACATCGTCAAGCTGAAGCCGGTCGCGGTGGAGCTGGTCGACCGCACCATGATCGATCTGGCCATGAGCAACCCTGCGTTTCGCCCGGTCGTCGAAAAGGCGCTGGTTGGCGAGCCGCAAGCGGTGCTGCTCGTGGAATTCGCGGGCGAGTCGCGCGACGCGCAACTCGAGTCGCTCAGGCAACTCTCCGAATTGATGGCCGATCTCGGCTTGCTTGGCTCGGTTGTGGAAATGCCGGACGCGAACGCGCAAAAGGCGTTGTGGGAAGTGCGCAAGGCCGGCCTCAACATCATGATGAGCATGAAGGGCGACGGCAAGCCGGTGTCCTTCATCGAAGACTGCGCGGTGCCGCTCGAACATCTCGCCGAGTACACAAGCCAGTTGACGGAGGTGTTTCATCGGCATGACACCGAGGGCACCTGGTATGCGCATGCGAGCGTCGGCACGCTGCACGTGCGGCCGATCCTCGACATGCGACGCGACGGCGCAGTGAAAATGCGCGCGATTGCCGAGGAAGCCGCCGCATTAGTGCGCGAATACAAGGGAGCTTATTCCGGAGAGCACGGCGACGGTTTGTGCCGCGGCGAATGGGTGGCGTGGCAATACGGTCCCAAACTCAATCAGGCGTTCAGTGAGATCAAGGCGCTGTTCGATCCGGACAACCGCTTCAATCCCGACAAGATGGTGCGTCCGCCGAAAATGGACGACGCGCGCTATTTCCGTTTCGCGCCCGGCTATCAGGAACGGCCCATTGAACCGGCGCTCGACTGGTCCGCATGGAATGTCGAACGCGATCCGCTGACTGGCCGCGAAACCGCGCCGGGCAGCGGCAACGACCTAGCAGGCGGTCTCGCGAAGGCCGTCGAAATGTGCAATAACAACGGCCACTGCCGAAAATTCGATGCAGGCACGATGTGCCCGAGCTACCGCGTGACGAAAGACGAACAGCATGTCACGCGCGGGCGCGCGAACACCTTGCGTCTCGCGATCTCCGGTCAGCTAGGTGAGGCCGGCCTTGCCAGCGACGAAGTAAAGGACACGCTCGATCTCTGCGTGTCATGCAAGGGCTGCAAGCGCGACTGTCCGACGGGCGTCGATATGGCGAAGTTCAAGATCGAAGCGCGCGCCGCGCGCGTCAAGCGACACGGTCTGACGCTGCGCGACAAACTCGTCGCCTTCATGCCGCGCTACGCTGCCACGGCGAGCCGCATGCCGGGCTTGATCGCGCTTGCCGACAATGTGCCGCTCGTGTCGGCCTTGTTCAAGCGCGCGGTCGGTTTCGCGAGCGAACGGAGCTTGCCGCGTTTCAGGAAGTCGTTTCTGTCGAGCGCGAGGCCCACGGTGAACGCGCATGGCGCGGCGCTGAAGGAAGTGCTGTTGTTCGTCGACACCTTCAATAACAGCATGGAGCCCGACAACGCCAGGGCGGCGCAGAAAGTACTGGAGGCGGCGGGCTACACCGTGCACTTCAACATGCGCGAAGGCGAGCGGCCGGTCTGCTGCGGCCGCACGTTTCTCGCGGCGGGCCTGGTTGACGAAGCGAAGCACGAAGCGAGGCGGATGCTCGATCTCTTCAAGCCTTTCGTGGAACGCGGCGTGCCTATTGTCGGTCTGGAGCCGTCGTGCCTGCTGTCGCTGCGCGACGAGTTTTTGCACTACGGCTTCGGCGACGAAGCACAGCGGCTCGCCAAACAGGCATTCCTCTTCGAAGAATTCCTGGTACGCGAGGAAAAAGCGGGTCGCCTGAAACTCTCGCTGAAGCCCTTGGATACGCCACAGGCGCTGGTGCATGGCCATTGTCATCAGAAGGCGTTCGACGCCTTTACGCCCGTGCAAACCGTTCTGAAATGGATTCCCGAGCTGAAGGTATCGACGGTGGAATCGTCGTGCTGCGGAATGGCCGGCAGCTTTGGTTACGAAGCGGAGCACTATGCGACGTCGCAAGCCATGGCCGAGTTGTCACTATTGCCGGCGGTGCGCAAGATCGACGGCAATACCGTCATGGTCGCGGACGGCACGAGTTGCCGTCATCAGATTCACGATGGAGCGGGTGTGGAGGCCATTCATGTGGCCCGTGTGCTAGCAATGGCGCTGCAATAACTCTTAAGCCGGGACAGCCTGCCGGTACGCGGTGGGCGACACGCCCACGCCTTCGCGGAAACGGTGGCTAAAGTGACTCGCGTTTGCATAGCCGCATAGCTCGGCAATCCGCAGAAGCGGCAGTGACGTGGTGCGCAACAGCATGCGCGCGCGTTCGAGCCGCTGCTGCGCGATCCACGCAGCGGGCGGCAGTCCAAACGACGTGCGGAACATCCGCGCAAGGTGAAACTCCGACAGCGCCGCCACGCCTGCAAGTTCACCGATAGTGAGCGGCTCTGCAAGATGGCTCTCGATGTAATCGCGCAGTCGCCGTCTGGTCGCGACCGACAAACCGCCCTTCAGCGCCAGGCCGGTGCGGCGCACGCCTTGCGAGCGCAGCAGTAGGCTCAGCACTTCATGCGCGGTTTCGTTGGTGCGCAGCAAACCGTCCGGGTCGTCCCAATGTTCGTTCGCCAGCGACTGACACAGACTGGCAATGCGCGCGTCTTCGAAATATGTGCGGTCGGCAAGCGTCAACTCGCGCGGCTCGCGGTCTAGTTCCTGCACAGCGCGTTGCGTGAAGTGCTCAGGCAGGAAATAGAGGTGCATGAAATGCATATGGCCGCGCACCCACCAGCGCGATTCATGATCGCCGGGTAACGCGCATAGCCGCGACGGCGCGCCGTAACGCCCCGGCATTTTCTGCCGCTCGGTGCGATAGCCGCCATCCAGGTAGCACGAGAGGGTGTGGTGGCCTGGCCGATCGTAGACAGTCTCTGCGACCTCTGTGTCGCGCGTCCATACGGCAATCGCCAGACCGTCACCGAGCCACGCAAACCGGTCCAGGTTCGCGTTCGAGCTGCCGAGCGTGTGACACACCGACTGAATGCCGAACGGCGTTTCAGTGGCGTCATTCACAGCGACGGGCGGGCTCGGCTTCACGGGACTGGTGTCGTTCTTGCGGGATATGAGCGTAAGTATACGGCTGGCCGCGCCCCGGCACCTATGCGCTCGCGGTTCGCCGCCGAAAATGCGCAATCCTGGACAAGTCCGGGCGTCTGCGTTGCCTCATAGTCGCACTCCCGTATCCGCTGTTGCAGGCTTGACCATGAATCTGTCGCTTTATGCCGTTACTGTTCTGATCTGGGGCACCACCTGGATCGCGATCAAATGGCAGTTGGGCGAAGTGCCGCCGCCGGTTTCCATCGCCTGGCGTTTCTGGATCGCCGCACTGGTGCTGTTCGCGCTGTTGCGCATCATGCGCCGGCCGATGTGGCCGCCGCGCGCCGCATGGCGATTTTTGTTCGCCCAAGGGCTCGCGCTGTTTTGCGTCAACTTCCTGTGCTTCTACTACGCCGAACAGGTGGTGCCGAGCGGCCTCGTGGCAGTGGTGTTCTCCACCGCGCCGCTTCTCAATTCGATCAATGGACGGCTTTTTATGGGGCGTCCGTTGCAGCCATCGGCGATTGCGGGCGCGATGCTGGGCCTCGTCGGTATTGTGTGTCTCTTCGTTCAGCAGATGAGCGGACATCTCGGCGACCACGCCGCATGGCTCGGGCTTGGCATCGCGTTTCTCGGCACATTGTGCTTTTCGGCTGGCAATCTGCTGTCGAGCCGCATGCAGTCGATGGGATTACATCCGTTCGCGACCAATAGCTGGGCGATGTTGATCGGCGCGAGCGTGCTGACCATAGGAAGCGCGCTCGTCGGCTTCCCATTCGCTATCGAATCGTCCACCCGCTATCTCGGCGCACTGACGTATCTCGCGGTATTCGGCTCGGTGATCGGCTTTACCGCATACCTGATGCTGGTCGGGCGCATCGGGCCCGAGCGCGCCGCCTATTCGACCGTGCTGTTTCCGATCGTGGCGCTAGCGGTGTCGACGGTATTCGAGGGCTATCAGTGGTCGGCATTGACAGTGGTTGGATTACTGCTGGTGGTGGCCGGCAATCTGGTTGCGTTTGATATGACACGGCGCATTTTCGGGCGACGCAGCCACGCCTGATGCGCGCGGGGTTTATGCACACAAACTGCGCCTTTGCTGGGGATCGGGATTCACAAATAGCATTTGAAAAAAAAGGTATTGGTGACCTATTGACGCATCGTGACGAGACGGACCGTTCCTGTCACATAACACCGCGAGACCGCAGAAGAGCCGGCACGCCGCGCACTCCGATGCATGCGGTATATTTGTTTTATCAAATATTTACGGTCAATTTTTTTATCAATTAATTCACCTGTTTTCTATGCGAGGATGAAAGCGTCACTTGCAAGGGAACATCGTCGTGAATCTCCTTTCGCGCCTCGGCGCGGCAATCATTTTTTGCCACTGCCTTCTTCCGCTTACTGGCTATGCGCAGTCGCAGCTCACCTACACCACCTCGTGGATCGGCAACAGCTTCGGTTTCGGTGACGGCAAGTGGATGCAGCAGGATATCCAGGCAATCGCGGCGGGCGCCGACGGTACTGTTTTTACCAACGCGCCGTGGGACGAGAGCGGCAGTGAGATCGCCGCGTATCGCGGGGGCGACAAGATTGCCGTCGCCGGCTTCACGCACGGTTGGGGCGCTGCGGGCGGCGATGCCGTCGCGGTCAACCACACGTATCTGTACGCGGCAATGTCGATCGGTAACGAGAACAACAAGCTGGTCGGCGCAGACTATCCGCCGGCGGGACAGACGTGGTTTGGCATCACGCGCCGCACGTTAGCGAATCTCTCGGCCGGCGTGCCGTTTAATGCTGGCGTGGGCAATAGCGCGAACGCAACGAAAAACAGCTTCCTGCCCGTCGATACAGTAACGACCGGTACCGACGCGGCCATCCGCGGACTTGCCGCCACCGACAGCGAACTGTATCTCTCGGACACCTACGCGAACCGCATCGTTGTTTTGAACGCCAATACGATGCAGCCATTGCGCTCGTGGAGCGTCAGCTCACCAGGACGTATCGCGATCGACACCGATTCGACGCTCTGGGTGATAAGCGGCATATCGTCCGGAAACCTAGCTATCTTGCACTTCAGCGCAGATGGTACCGCGCTTGCCGGCGCGTTGCCGTTGGCCGCCGGCGCAGATCCGACCGACATCGCCGTTACGCCGGCGGGACAAATTCTCGTCTCCGATAACGGGCCGTCGCAACAGATTCTCGTCTTCAACAAGGACGCCAGCGGTCAACCGCGAGCGGCCTCACCGCTCGGCACGCGCAACGGTATCTTCCACGCGGTCAAGGGTGTGCCGGGCAACTGGCGCTTTAACGGCATGACGGGGATCGCGCTCGATCCGGCGGGCAACCTATATGTCGCGCAAAACGGTGAAGGGCCGCGGCCAGTTGGCTCTGCATCGGTCGGTCAAGGTGCGGTGCTCGAAAGCTATGTGTTCAGTTCGCATGCGTTGAACTGGCGGCTGTATGGGCTGACGTTCGTGGACAGCGCCGCATTCGATCCAGCCACGCCGGCTTCGGTGTACACCGGTTCGAAGCGCTTCGCGCTAGACTACAACCAGCCTGTGGGCCACGAATGGTCGTATGCGGGCTTCACGCTGAATCGCTTCGATTATCCCGATGACCCCACGTTTCATCAGCCGCGCGGCGTGCGCGGCGAGCCGATGGTGCGAAGGATCGACGGCCGGCCGTTTCTTTATACGCTCGATCCGGGCGCGCACTACCTGAACGTCTACCGTTTCGACGCCGCACATGGCGAGACGGCGATTCCGTCGGGGCTGCTCGCGCAAAATCCGCTGCCGGGCACGTGGCCTTCAGGTCAGCCGGGCTATGGCGAATGGCTGTGGCGCGATGTCAACCGTAATGGCGTTGTGGACGCCAGCGAGATCAGCAGCAATCCGTCGACCGGCAGCACCGTGGGCAATGGCTTCTGGTGGGTGGACGCGCCGGGCAACGTGTGGCTTGCCACACCGCTGAGCGGCATCCGCGAAATGCCTTTGCAGGGGCTGGATCTAGCGGGCAATCCGATCTACACCTACTCGAGTTCCAGAATGTTTGCGATGCCGCAGCCTTTCACGCGACTGGCACGGCTCATCTACATCGCGGAATCCGACACCATGTATCTGTCCGGTTTTACGAGCGCCGTTCCGTGGGACGCGACCCATTGGAAAGAGGCCGGCCCCGTGCTCGCGCGCTATGACAATTGGAGCTCGGGCACACCTACGCAGCAGTACGCGGTCTCGCTGCCGTGGAACACGCAGAGCAATCCGCAAACGACCGCCGTAGGCGTCGCGGTGGCCGGCGACTATGTCTTCGTGGCCGAGTTGTACACGGCGAAGGTCGATGTCTACGACGCGCGCACAGGTCAGCCGGTCGGTTGTATGACGCCCGGCGCGAGCGTGGGCAACACGGGCGGATGGGTGGACGTCTATCTCGGCATCAGCGCGGCGAAACGTGACAACGGCGAGTACGTGATTCTGGTAGAAGACGACGCGCGCGCAAAAATCCTGATGTATCGGTGGACACCTTAGTCCAGGTCGCGTTCGCGCCGATCACGAATAGACGGCAACCCGCGATCGGTATATAACAACGTGAAAGGATCGCTCGTTTACCGCTTCAAACGGAGAGACGCTTCATCATGACGCAAGACGTAACGCCTACGCCGCCCCCGGGCGACCGGCCCAATCTGGAAAACCTCGACGCAGCACTCAGTCACGTGGATCAGCAGGTATCGTCCGGCAGCATTGCGTCAGGTGCTGCAAAGGGGATTCTGTACAGCCTGATCGAAACGCTCGGCGCGTTCGTCGGCGATCCGGACTTGCCCGAACACGCGCGTTCGGGATATGAAGGGCTGCTAGAAGCTGCGCGAGAACTGCGCGCCAAGCTCGAACACTGAACGTTGGTTGGGCCTTTACGCTCGCCATCAGCAATTGGCGTTTAGCGTTTAACGGCTGACCCTTAACGACAGCGATCCCTCCTCGCGCCTCGTCGCCAAGCCGAGTGCTGGCCGAGTCGCCGTCTGTGATAAAAAGGCGCACTGTTCTCGACATTGCGCCTTTTCCATGTTCTCTGCGTCCGCTACCGCGTTGCTGGCCGTCGGCATTATCGTCGTGCTGATCACCCCGGGGCCGACTAATACATTGCTTGCGTCGGCAGGTTTGCGCCAAGGCCTGCAGCGGTCGCTACCGCTTATCGCCGCTGAGCTTGTCGGCTACCTGATTTCTATTTCCGTCTGGGGACGGTTCCTGGCGCAAGCCGCGCATGCGCTGCCATGGCTGCCCGCGTTGCTGCGCGTGGCGGCGGGTTTGTACATCGCCTGGCTGGCCATTGATATGTGGCGCGCGGCCGTCGCGCTACCCGACTCGACGCCGCGCGCGAGCGGCACGCGCACGCTGTTCATTGCGACGCTGCTCAATCCCAAAGCCTTGCTGTTCGCGGGCACTATTTTTCCGGCCGCTGCTTTCGCACTCTGGACCGCTTATCTCTGGGCCATGCTGATCTTCGTGTGCCTGCTCGTGCCGATCGCGCTCGCATGGATCGCTTTCGGCGCGGCGCTGGGCAGCGGCAAGCTGCGTTGGCTCGATGCGGCGAAAATCCAGCGCGGCGCGTCGATCCTGCTCGGCGTCTTTTCGCTGTCGCTTGCGTGGTCGGCGCTGCATTGACTGCACGGGACGGCGGCGCGCTTACTGTTCGACGCACTCATCCACGCTCAATGCGTCCTGCCATTCCGGCGCCGCCCATGTGATTTGCAGTTGCGGCGTGCCGTGCCAATCCGCGCACCGTTGCAACGCGCGCCGCAGGTCGCCAGCGAGTCGGGCGCTCGGACGCACGCCCGCTTCCATATGCACGGACTTCAATTCGAAAATGCCCTGCGCGCGGTGCGCCTTTGCATCGACGCGGCCTACCAGCCGCCCGCGGCTCAGTAGCGGCAGCACGAAGTAACCGTATTTGCGCTTCGCCGCCGGCGTATAACACTCGATTGCATAGTCGAAGTCGAACAGCGCGGCAGCGCGTTTGCGGTCCCACACCACAGGGTCGAACGGCGACAGTACCGTCGTCACCGTCGAGGCGAGTTTGCCGCTCGCGGCGTCGTCGAGCATGGGCGCGAGGTCGCGGTGCACGAACGTGTCCTGCTTCCAGCCGACCACTTGCACGGGAATCAATTCGCCGCGGTCCGCAAGCGCATGAAGCTCGTCGCGATACGGGCGGCGCGGCAGACGGTAATAATCCGCCACCCAGTCGGCCCGCGCGACGCCGAGCGCCCGGCAAGTGCGGCGCAGCAGTTCCTCGGTGACGACATCCGAAGGTGGCAGATCGCGTGCGTCGTTCCAGTCCGGCAAGACGCGTTCGGTGATGTCGTAGACGCGCTGAAAATTACGCCGCTCCGCCACCATGAGTTGTCCAATGGCGAAGAGCACTTCCAGATGGCGCTTCTCGGGCTTCCAGTCCCACCAGCCGTTGCCCTTGCCCGACTCGCGAGCGAAATCCGCCGAGCGCACCGGGCCCGTGGCGCGAATGTGTGCCAGGAGTTTCTCAATGTCTTCGCGATGCTTGTTGTGCCAGTCTGCCGCGTACTTCCAGCCCATGCCGCTCGGGTCCAGCATGCGATGACGCAGCAGGCCGTAGTCTTCGATCGGCACGAAACACGCTTCGTGCGACCAGTACTCGAACAGCTTGCCTTCGGCGAGATGTTCGTCGAGCCATTGCTGCGCATAGGCGCCGAGCCGGCTGAAGAGCACGAGATAAGGGCTGCGCGCGACGACGTGAATCGTGTCGATCTGCAATTGCGCCATGCGGCGGATCGCGTCGAGGACGTCGGCTTTCACGGCCTTGCGGCGCGGCGGTGTCAGCAGACCTTGTGCGGCCAGATGCAGCGTGCGGGCGGCGGAAAGCGGAAGAGTCTTCACGCGGAGGTTGTTCAGTGAGTGACTGCGATGAGAAGGCGCGAGCCTGACCTGAATCAGCAGACGCTACTGTAGCGTGAATGCAAAGCGGAGGTTGAGGCGAGCGCTGCGCGCATTGGAGGTGGTGCAGCGACGAAGCGACAGACGAGTCGTGGACTGGCCGCGGCTGAGCACGAGGTGGGCGGAAACCGACCTACCAATGGGTTGAGGTGGACGCGGGCGATGGTGAGCGCGTCGAAGGAAAAGCATCAAATCGGCCACCTGAAAACGCCTGCGCCGGTGCATGAACGGCCGCGCCCGGATGCGCCACGTCGTCAGCACCCAAACAGCGGAGCGCAGCGCAGCGAGGGCTCCGCGGCCCGCGCGCTCCAAGCCTACCAGCCGCGCCCGTGATGCTTGTCCCAGCCGCGATGACGGCCATGATCGTGATGCCAGCGGTGGCCCCGGTAATAGTCGTCGCGGTAGCCGTAACCGTAGACGGGCTGAGGCGCATAGACGACCGGCGGCGGGGCGTACATCACTGGCGGCGCGGCGTAGATTGGGCCGGGCGTGTTGACGAACACGCCCACGTCGACGCGAGCAGAAGCGGCAGTCGATGCGCAGGCGGCGGCAAGTCCGAAGGCGGCGAAGAAGATCGCGCGTTTGTTCATGCTTCTCTCCTGTGTCCCAGCAAGACGATTGCTGTTTCCAACGATCCGCCATTCGCTGTCGAATGGCTGACATTGATCTTACGAGATAGAAAGAAAAGCAGGTGCAACGAGTTGAAGGCGTGTGTAACAGAGCATTACCCGGCAGCCTGGCCGGCAGCTTTTGCTGTGGACCGCCCGTGTACGTGCGGCGGTCCTCGCCGAAGGTGAAGCTCAAACTCAAACTCAAGGTCAAGCCACGGATGCGACCGCTTCGTCCGCTGAAACCGCCAGTATCTGGTGAATCTGCGCGACCACCGCCGCACCTTCGCCGACCGCTGCCGCCACGCGCTTGGTCGAGCCCGCGCGCGCGTCGCCGATCGCATACACGCCCTTCACGGTCGTTGCGAGATCGCATGCCGACACGCCGTCCGCGCTGGTGCCCGTCAGCACGAAGCCCTTTTCGTCGAGTTCGACGCCGCAGGTGCGCAGCCAGTCGGTGTTCGGGTCCGCCCCGGTGAACAGGAACAGATGCCGCGTGTCGATGTGGTCAGTGCCATCGGGCAAGGGCTTTTTCAGAGTCACCGACGCAAGCCCGCTTTCGTCAGCGACAAGGCGATCGATCTCCGAGTTCGGATGCACGACGACGTTCGGCAGCGAGCGGATGCGGTCGATCAAGTAGCGCGACATGGTGGCTTCGAAGCCGCTACGCCGGATCAGCACGTGGACCTTCGCTGCATGCGTCGCCAGATAGACGATCGCCTGGCCGGCCGAATTGCCGCCGCCCACGAGCACGACTTCCTGGCGCTTGCACAGCTTCGCCTCGACAGGCGACGCCCAGTAGTACACGCCGCGTCCGTCGAAACGGTCGAGCCCTTCGAGCGCGGGGCGCCGGTACACCGCACCGCTCGCGATCACGATCGTGCGCGCGCTGATGTGACCGCCGCACTTCAGTTCGAGACGGTACGGCGCCTCCCCGCAATGCAGCGCTTTTACGTGGACGGGAATCGCCACGTGCGCGCCGAATTTCTGCGCCTGCACGAACGCGCGTCCGGCCAACGCTTGACCCGAAATGCCGGTCGGAAAGCCGAGGTAGTTTTCGATTCGGGAGCTTGCGCCGGCCTGGCCGCCCGGCGCGCGGCTATCGAGCACGATGACCGAGAGTCCTTCGGACGCCGCATACACGGCCGTGGCGAGCCCGGCCGGTCCCGCGCCTACAATCGCGACGTCGTAGACCAGCGAGGCGTCCAGATCTGGCAGCAAGCCGAGCGAGGTCGCCAGTTCGGGCATGCTCGGATGACGCAGCACCGAGCCGTCCGGACAGATGACGAGCGGCATGTCTTCCTGCTGCGCGCCGAATTGCTCGACGAGACGCAACGCGTCCTCGTCGCATTCGTCGATCGTGGAATGCGGATGACCGTTGCGCGACAGAAAGCCTTGCAACATCACGAGGCGCGCGTCCGTGCTGCTGCCGATCAGGATCGGGCCGCCCGCGCCCTTTTCAATAAGCGACACGCGCCGCAGAATCAGCGCGCGCATGATGCGCTCGCCCAATTCGGCTTCGGCCACGAGCAGTGCGCGCAGCTTCTCCGGCGGAATGAGCAACGCTCGCACCGCGCTAAGCGCCATGCCGTTGACGAGCGCGTGGCGTCCCGACAATTGGCCGACCTCGGCGAGGAAATGCCCCGGCCCGTGTTCGCCGATCACGACTTCACGGCCGATGCCGTCGCGTTGATAGACCTTCACGCGCCCTTCGAGCAGCACGAACATGCCAGGACCGGTGTGGCCGGTCTCGAACAGCAGTTCGCCCGCTTCCCAGTGGCTCGGTTCGCCGAACCGGCGTACGCGATCGATCTCCGCTGCGGTGAGCGCGGGGAACATCTGATGCATGCGCGTGGACAGATTCGAAAACGGCGCGTCGGCGACTACCGCTTCGGATTGTGTTTCGGGTTCTGAAACGGAAAGCATTGAACCGCTCCTTCAGTGTTCATTGATTGACTGAACGAAGGCGCAACGGCGCGCACGCAAAAGCGCGCAAGCGGAAGCGCCGCGGCGTCAAACCGCTTTCGGCGCGATGTGCTCGACTGCGGCCTCGGGCGGCGGCATGCCGGGCAAGGCCTCGACAGGCCTGCCGGAGTCGCGCCAGGCTTCCATGCCGCCGCGCAACGGCAGCACGTCGTCGAAGCCTGCTTCGTTCAACTGCTTGGCCATCCATGCGGCCGAAATTTCATTGGGACACGAACAGTAAATCACGAGCTTCTGGTCGCGCGGATACGTGGCGACGATCTGATCGAGCTGCCGCTCGTCGGCGAATTGCGAGCCCGGAATCACGAACGGATCGAGCTTGCGCTTCTCGTGCGAACGGATGTCGAACAGCACTGGCGTCTTGCCCGCCTCGACCAGCGTGGCGAGTTCGTCGACTTCGATGCGAGCCGACGCGAGCTTGTTGATCAACTGACGACGCCGAATCCAGCGATACCCCGCGTACAACAGCAATAGCGCAATAGCGACGACGCCCGCAGTGCGGCCGAGGCGCCCGGCGGCGGCGAACACCATGTCGATCTGATGCGCGAACAAGGCGCCGACGATCAGCCCCGTGCCCGACCACAACGCGGCGCCGATGCTGTCGTAGGTGAGGAACGTGCGATACCGGGTGCCCATTGCGCCCGCCATTGGAATAGACACGATCGACAGGCCCGGAACGAACTTGGCGACGGCCAGCACACGCACGCCCCAGCGCCCGAAAAACCGCTCGGTTTTTTTCACGCACGTGTCACGCGAAAGCGACAGGCGGCAGATGGTTTTCAGCGTGTTGCCGCCGTACAGACGGCCGGCCAGATACCACGCGCTGTCGCCGATCAGCGTTGCGAAGATGGACAACACGAGTACCGGCAGCAGTTGCGTGCCGACGGAGCCGGGATGCATGGCGGCCATTGCGCCGAACAACACGAGCGACGGCATAGCCGGTACCGGCAGCCCGATAGAGGCGGCCAGCACGTTGGCAAAAATGAGCGCCGGTCCGTATTGCTCGACGAGATCATGTAGCATCGACTTACATCCGCGGCCTTTTCAGGCACGGCGCAGTAGGGAAGCATAGGAGAATGGAGCGATTATGGACCATTTTCAAGGCGTGCAAAGCCCTTGAAAAACCCCGGTTATTCGGGGTTGGAAGCGTTACCGCCGCGCCTTAGGTCCGCGCGCCGCGCGCGCCGCGAATGTCAACCAGCGCGAGCCGAACAAAATGAAAGACGATTGAATCTCGCGCAGCCTGAACAGAGGTGGCGCGCGGAGATGTCGGTAATGGTGCGCGGCGCCTGCAGTGCCGCGCTTTCTACTGCGCACGCGGCGATCACGCTGATGCGCTGCGCCGCGCGATTACGTTATTGACGATGATTATGCTGCTCGCCCGGCAACTCGGCGCCGTGCGCGCGGATTGCCGCAATCAGCTCGGCCGGCGTGATTTCATAGCGTACTTCCCGATGTATGCCGGGCTTGCGCTCATCGACCTCGATCAGAAGGATGCCTTTGCCGTCTTCTGTCGACTCAAGGCGCAGCGAACGCAGTTCGCGCCCGGTTGCGTCGTCGTATTCGGTGAGCAGGGCCATTGACCCGGAGGACCCGGTAGTGCGCATCGAAGTTGTCCTTAATCGTTGTTGATCGAACCATTGTACGGGCAGCATGACGCGCCGTCTGTCGCGCAATGTTCACGCTTTGGCGATTGACCGATGCGTGCGCCTGCTTGCCCGAACGCCGCCGTGCACCTAAGCCCGCGGGCCGCGAGCCGGGTGCGTGCAGTGGCGTTCACCTGTGACAATGAGTTTAACGCGACTCGTTGCGACGACGGGCGCATTTTTCGTGCCCCGTGGCGGTGCAGTTCTTCTCGTGCAGTGTCATGCTGCTGACGCGCAGCATGGCTATGCATCCCGAGGTCAGCGCATAGGCGATCGGCAAAAACGCCCGAAGCAATGCTCAGTACATCGCGCTCGCCGGACCATGGGCAATGTCCAGCCGTCGCTCCACTACAACGGTCGGTTATGAGCTTCGCGCATGCGCTCCAGTTCCAGGATCTCCGAGGCGCGCAACGGCGCATCGCCGTCGAGAAAGAACTCGTCCAGTTGTGGAGGTGCCGCGTCGGAGCCGCTCAACATCGCATGAACCTGCCCGCGATGATGGATCTGATGCACGAAGAGATGAGGCAGCACGTTGCCGATGCTCTCCCGTTGAATGCCGACCGACGGACCTCGGTCGATCTCCACCTCGCGGTCCAAGTCGCTGCCCGTCAGCGACTCGCAAAAGGCCAGCAGGTCGCTATCGCTTCGCGCCTGGGCGTCCCACAGTTGAGTCGCGCGCGGATAGGGCAGTTCGTCGTTGAAAATCGTGAGGCCCTGGCCGCCGCCCACAAGCGCGTCGTAGTAGTAACGGTCCACCAGCAAAATGTGATTCAACGTGAGTTGCAACGAAGGAAAGAAGCTCACCCTGCGCGCGGCGAATGCTTCGTCGGTTAGGCTCAGGCACGCGCGGTAGAGGCGCAGGTTCGACCATGCGTTGTTGCGCGCCATGGCAGTCAGATGCAAAGACAACGGATCGCGTGAAGCGGCGCCTCGCGAGTTGGACTCGATCATCTGTGTCTCCGTCGATAGCAAGCGGCATGAATCTGCGAGCAAGAAGGCGCGCATCGATGCGCGCGCTCCAACAGCATAGATTGCACGAAAAAAAACGGCCCGTCTGTTTGGGACGGGCCGCTCAACGCCGTTGTTACTCGGGTCAGTCTGTCCATACATCCATTGGGCAGCGACGCTTGCACGGTAAGGCGTCAATATCCCGCTGTCGAGGTAGGAGTAATGCCGATCTATCGGATCAATGCGACTTCAATGCAACCTCGATGCGGCATCCATGCGCCATTAATGGACAACCGGGACCGCCTCGTCATGCTTCGCGTGATGAGCATCGCGCTGTGCATGCGCAAGCGCCACTGCAGATGCTGGCTCGTGCGCAGCATTGGCCGGCGCGCGCTGACGCGTGCGAGCAACAACGCGCGATGCAGGCGCCGTGTCCGCAACCGTGAACAGACGTACTGCCTCGCTAAGCACGTCCGCCTGCGCGGCGAGACGCTGTGCCGTGGACGCCGCCTGTTCGACGAGTGCGGCGTTCTGCTGGGTCGCGCCATCAAGGTGCGAAACGGCCTGGTTCACCTGGCGAATGCCCTCGGCCTGTTCGCTGCTCGCGTTCGCCACTTCCACGATGATCGACGACACCCGCTCGACCGCTTCGTCGATTGCACGCATTTGAGAGCTGGTGCGCGCCACCAGGTCGGTGCCCGCCGCGACTTCCGCCGCGCTTGCCTCGACCACGGACTTGATCTCCTTCGACGACGCCGCGCAACGTTGCGCAAGCATCCGCACCTCGCCCGCGACCACGGCGAACGAGCGGCCTGCTTCGCCCGCGCGTGCCGCTTCGACGGCGGCGTTCAGCGCCAGAATGTTGGTCTGGAAGGCGATGCCGTCGATCACACCGGTAATGTCGGCAATTCGCCGCGATGCGGCCGTGATGGCCGCCATGGTCTGCTCGACCTGGCCTGCGATCTTGCCCCCTTCGGCTGCCGCGGCCTGCGCGTCTTTCGCGAGGTCGAGCGCGCGCACGCTGGCGTCGGCGTTCGCTTGCACGGTGGTGGTCAGCTCTTCCATCGTGGCGGCGGTTTCTTCGAGCGAGGCGGCCTGCAGTTCCGTACGGCGAGCGAGGTCCACGTTGCCGCTCGAAATCTCGCGCGCGTTATCGAGCATGCCGTTGATCTGCTCGCGCACGTCATAGACGATCGCGGCCAGGTTGGCCTTCAACTGATTCAATGCTTGCAGCACATCGCCCAGGTCGTCGTGACGCGCGATCTCCAGATCGACAGTCAGATCTCCTGCGGCGAGCCGGGTCGCGAATCCGCTCATGTCGCGCACCGGCGCAGCCACGTGCCGCGCGAGCAGACGCCATGAAACCAGACTGACGGCACTGGCCACGCCGAATGCAATCCAGAACGGCGTTGGCGGCGCGCCTTGCCAGGCCGCGAGGCCGGCCGCCGCGAGCGCGAGCGGCGTGAGCGCATAGCCGAAAGCGGCGCGCGTCGCCACGGGCAGACGCGTCAGTGCTTGCAGCCGACCAGGCAAACCCGTGCGCACGATCATGCCGCGACGCAGCTTGATCCCGCGCGCCTCGCCCGTCCGCATGCGGGAGTACAACGCTTCGGCCGCGCGCACGGCGTCGCGCGCCGGCTTCACTCGCACGCTGAGATAGCCCACCACGGCACCTTTCTTGACCACCGGCGTGACGTTCGCATGAACCCAATAGTGGTCGCCGTTCTTGCGGCGGTTCTTGACGAGCGCAGTCCACGGGCGTCCGTCGCGAATCGTTGCCCACATGTCCGCGAACGCTTCGCGCGGCATGTCCGGATGGCGGATCAGATTGTGCGGCTGACCGACGAGCTCCTCATGGGTATAGCCGGACACGGCGATAAAAGCCGGATTGCAATATTCGATGCGGCCGGTCAGGTCGGTCGCGGAAACAAGCATTTGCGACGACGGGAATTCGTACTCTTGCCCGGTGACAGGCTGGTTATTGCGCATGACTTTCCTTGCTGATGCTTACCCCGCACAGTGCGCGGTCTTACAGTGTTGCAAGGAATATCGGCATGAAGTGCGGGCGCCTTGAGGGTTCCCCCACTAATCCACTCAGGTTTAAGCCCGTGGCGCCGTTAATACAGGGTTGGAGAATGCCTTGGCGGTAGACTGCGTTAAAAGTGCCGGATGCATCGCGCGACACGGTCAAAGCGACTACACTGCGCCGATACAGGCCAGCAGAGCAGTCCGCTAAAGATCGCAGTGGTCTGCCTGCGCGAACCGCACGCACGTGATCTGATGCAGAAAATCCTTGATCGTAGTCAAGAGTCACTCGAATACGCGTTCGCGTCGCTCGCGAAGACGGCGAAGCGCCAGCAACGGGTCTATCTCGCGACAATCGGCTCGTTGATGCTGATGGTGGCTGTTTTTGCGCTGGTCATCGCGGTCGTGGCTGCGTTCAAGCAGCTGGAATATCGCCGCACGTTCACGTCGCAGAATGCAACCGACCTGTCGTTGCTGCTGCATCGAGAAGAGTCCTTCCTGCGGCGCGCCGAATTTACCCTCGACTACTACTACGGCGCAACGGACGTGCGGCGCGCGCCCGAGGCGGTCGAGCAATCCATCGCACAGACGGGCGCGGCGCGCGGCACGGTGGACAGAGTCGACGCGGAGTTCGACGTCGTGATTGGGCAGTCCACTCGCGCCGCCTGGGGCGCCCGACTCGGCGACAAACTGGGGCGGCTTTACGAATCGGCGCAATCCACGCTTGTCACGCAACAGGCGTTCGAACTCGAACAACGGGCAACGCTGATCGGCGTCGATGAAGACTACGCCGTGATTCTTCCTTCGCTGGCGGGTTCCGCCGCCGAACCGAACAGCGGGGCGGCGCGCTTCGCCACGTCTGCTCAGCAAGCGGCGCTCGCAGGTGTGCTGAGGGAGACGATCGAGCGCGAGCTCAAGTCGCAAACCGGCAAGCGCGTGCCCGGAAAAGGCGAGCGCCTGTGGGTCGGACCTTATCGAGATCCTCTGCAAAACACGCCGGTGATCTCGGCGGTAAGCGCGTATTACGAGGGCGACAAGCCTGTCACGCTCATCAGCGCAAGCATTCCACTCGATGTGCTCGCCGCGCGCATTGCGCCGCCAGGCAGCGCGGGCGCGACATTGCTGATGGCGCCCGATCGCCGCATTCTGGCGTCTTCCGCTGCGCTCGACGCGCAAACCGGCGCGATGCTGCAGCACGCAGTGGCCGCGACTCCCCCGCACGTTTTTCACTATGACCGCGAAGGCGTGATCTTCTACGAGCCGCTCATGCCGGGCTTCGGCTCGCTCGTCGGCTATGTGCCCTGGGGTGGGTTGTTCGCGGCGCTGGGCTGGCAACTGGCAGTGATCGGTAGTCTTGCGTTTGTGGTCATGCTGGCCATTGCGCTGACCGCGCGATTGTTCGGCCTGCGGCTTTTGCGCAGCGCGTTTGCCGAGACTTCACGCGCGCTGGAAAGCGACACCCTCAACCACATTCTGGTAAGCGCGACGCCGATCGGATTGTGCATCGTGCGGCGAAGCGACTATTCGATCTTGACGGCAAACGCGCTCGCCGGCGAACTGTTGCAAATTGAACCCGGCACAAGCCGGCTGCCGCCGCATATCGCTGCCGGGTTTCTCGCGCAGGCACCGGAGCAGACCTCCGTCGCCGCGTTTGCACGGATCGCCGCTTTTGTCGCGCCGGCGCAGCCGCCATCTCAGCCTGCGACGTTAGTGCCTGCGAATGCGCAGGCAACCGCCGCGCCAGAAGCCGGCGTCGCGCCCGCGCAATTCCTGCAAATCACCTACGCGCCCGCTCGTTATGCCGGCGAGCACGTGTTGTTCTGCGCGATTCTCGATGTGACTGCGCAGCACGCGCTCGAACAACAGTTGCGCGACGCGCAGCAGGCGTCTGAAGCGATGATGCGCGCGCGCACCAACTTCTTTGCCGCGATGAGCCACGAAATTCGCACGCCTCTGAATGCGCTGCTCGGCAATCTCGAACTCTTCGCGCGCACGCCGGGGCTTGAAGCGCATGCGCAGCGGCTTGCCGCGCTGAATGTGGCGGGTGATGCGCTGCGCCGCGTCGTCAACGATATTCTCGACTTCTCCAAGATCGATGCCGGCGAGATGCTTCTGGTACGCGAACCGTTTGCTCTACTCGAGGCATTCGAGAGCATTGCGCTTTCCTATGCGGCGATGGCCGGCGATCGCCCTGTCCGTTTCTTTTCACTGCTTTCGCCGGCGCTCGACCGGACGGTTGTCGGCGACAGAATGCGGATCGCGCAGGTCATCAACAATCTGTTGAGCAACGCATTCAAGTTCACGTCGAGCGGCAAGATCATGCTGCAAGCCGACCTTATCGAGGATGCGCAAGGCCGTCCGATCCTCAATTGCCGCGTGTCGGATTCCGGGCCGGGCATGACCCCGGAACTGGTCACGCGGCTTTTCAAGCCGTTCGTGCAAGGCGAGGCTGGTGCGTCGCGCGGCGCCGAAAGTACCGGTCTCGGACTCGTGATCTGTGCGCGCCTCTGCCAGTTGATGGGCGGCACGATTTCGGCCGAGAGCGTGGTGAGCGTCGGCAGCGTATTCAACGTGTCGATTCCGCTCGCTGCCTCGCCCGATGAGAAGCCGTCGAAGCCGGCGCCCGTCGCTGAGAAGCGCGGGATGCTGCTCGCGCTGTGTCAGGATTCCCAGGTCGCCGAACTGCTTCGCCGATGGCTCGAGCACTTCGGATGGAGCGCGCACGTGGTACCCGTGCTCGCCGCCGCGCGGGCGTGGCTGCAAGTAAACCGCCCGAAGGCGCTGATTGTTACGGGCGCGTACGACCTCGACGTCATCGCTTCGCTACGGGCGTTGCAGCCGGTGCCTGCCGTCTGGGTAACGCGAGCGGGTCCGCAACGACCGCAATTGCGCGCGGAAGGCGTACTCGAAGTGACGGAGTTCAGCGGAACGGCAGTCCGGTCTGCCATCGAGTTGGCAGTCGAGGGCACACCGGTTGCCGCGGCTGGCGAGGTGCCGGCGGCACCGCGAATAGATTCGGCGGCCGCGACTGTGCTAACGACGCATCCGGCGCTGCAAGGCCTCGCCATCCTCGTTGCCGAAGACAATCCGCTGATTCAAACCTTGATTGCGGAACAGCTTGCCACGCTCGGATGCGCGCCGACCATCGCCGGTGACGGCAGAATGGCGCTCGGCTTTTTCGAACGGACGCGTTTCGACGTCGTACTGACCGACATCCACATGCCGGCCATGGACGGCTTCGAGTTCCTCGCCGCACTGCGCAGGGTGGACGCCGACGTGCCGGTGCTTGCCTTCAGCGCGGTGGCCGAAAATCAGGAAGCGCAAAGCTGGCATGAGCGTGGTTTCAGCGGTTACGTCTCGAAGCCTGCTTCGTTGAGCGAACTTCAGGCTGCACTGCTCGCCGTAGCGCCTGCCGTGCCGGAAAAGGCCGCACCGGCTGCCGATCCTGCGTCCGTTGCCGCAACGGGCGCCACGCTCGCCGCAGACGAGAAAGCGCGTTACACCGCCATGCTCAAGGAGCACTTGAAAAACGATCTGCCGCGGCTACTCGCCATTGTCGATGAAGAAGACCGGCAGGCGTTGGCCGGCTGGGCGCATAGTGCGAGCGGCGCGTTCGTGATCGTGCAGGAGCCGAGGTTCGTTGAAGAGTGCAGGCAGCTACAACGGCTGTGCAACGACAGCGAAATCTGGACGACCGAAATGGACGAGCGCGCGGTGTCGTTGCACGAGGCTCTGTGCGATCACTACGGCGTCGACGAGCCGTCGACGCATTGACCGCATTGACCACGCGCACCGTCGCCGCTCAGCCCGGCCGTCGTGCGATGAAGTCGATTTCCACCAGTGCGTCGCGCGCAAGCGCGGTCACGCCGATGCAAGTGCGCGCCGGCAGCGCGTCGGCGGGAAAGTACACGCGGTAGATTTCGTTCATCGCGGCGTAATCGCGCTTGAACTCCGTCAGAAAGATGCGTGCGGCGACCACGTGTTGCAGGCCGAGATCGAGACCCTTGAGAACCAGCACAAGGTTGTCCATCACGCGACGGGTCTGCGCGACTACGCCTTCGGGAAGCGGCGCGGCGTCGTCGGTGGGGGAGGTCGGCATCTGGCCCGTGAGGAAAACCCAGCCGTCGGCTTCAGTGGCGTGGGAAAACGGGCCGACCGGCGTAGGAGCGCCGGGAATCATCCAGAAAGCGGGGGTTGAGCTCATTGGGAATGCCGGTCATGGCTTCGAATGTCGGGCTGACAAGATAACCGATCAAAACTCACGATGCCGGCGAGGCGGCCGGCATCGTCCCCTGCAAGCCTGTGCTTAAACGAGTCCGGTCGTGTAATAAACGGCGATCACGAAGAAAACAGCCAGCGTCTTGATGACCGTCACCGCGAAGATGTCGCGATAGGACTGACGGTGCGTCAATCCGGTCACCGCCAGCAGCGTGATGACCGCGCCGTTATGCGGCAGCGTGTCCATGCCGCCGCTTGCCATTGCGACCACGCGGTGCAGCACTTCCATCGGAATATGCGCGGCCTCCGCGCCCTTGATGAACACATCCGACATGGCCGCAAGCGCGATGCTCATGCCGCCGGACGCAGAACCCGTAATGCCCGCCAGCGAACTGACCGACACGGCTGCGTTGACGAGCGGGTTCGGAATGCTTTTCAGCGCGTCGCTCACCACGAGGAAACCCGGCAATGCGGCGATGACACCGCCGAAGCCATATTCGGAAGCAGTATTCAGCGACGCCAGCAGCGCGCCCGCCACTGCCGCCTTGGTGCCGACCGCAAAGCGCTCGCGCACGCGGCCGAACGCTGTCAGCACGACCATGACGATGCCGAGCAAGAGCGCGCCCTCGACAGCCCAGATCGCCACGACTGTCTTGATCGTCGTGGTGAGCGGCGCGTGGACGCCCGGCAGGATGTCCGGCGCGACGGTGTACGAAGCGCCGTACGTAGCGGGAATCCAGCGAGTCAGCACGAAGTTCGCGACGCCGACCAGTACCAGCGGCGCGACCGCGAGCAACGGATGCGGCAGCTGCTTCGGCTCGACGCGTTCCGGTTCGTTGACGAGTTCCGTGCCGTAGCCTTCGCCGGTTGCCATCGCGGCGCGGCGGCGCCATTCGAGATAGCTGAGGCCGACCACGATAATGAACAGCGAGCCGATCACGCCGAGCGCGGGCGCGGCCCACGAGGTCGTTTTGAAGAACGTCGTTGGAATGATGTTCTGGATTTGCGGCGTGCCGGGCAGCGAATCCATCGTGAACGAGAACGCGCCCAGTGCAATGGCGCCCGGCATCAGGCGCTTTGGAATATTGCTCTGGCGATACAACTCAGCGGCGAACGGATAGACCGCGAACACCACCACGAACAGCGATACGCCGCCGTAGGTAAGCAGCGCGCACACAGCGACGATCACGGCGTTCGCGCGCGAGCGGCCGATGTAGCGAATCGCGGCGGCCACGATCGACTCCGAGAAACCGGATAGTTCGATGACCTTGCCGAACACGGCGCCCAGCAGGAATACGGGGAAGTAAAGCTTGACGAAGCCGACCATCTTCTCCATGAAGATGCCGGTGAAAACCGGTGCAACGGCGGCCGGATCGACCAGAAGGACGGCGCCGAGAGCGGCGATCGGTGCGAAGAGAATGACGCTGTAGCCGCGATACGCGGCGAACATCAGAAACGCCAGCGCGGCAAGGACGATGACAAAGGACATTGAGTCTCCAGAAGCTTGGTTTGTTCTACGTGTACGCCGTCTCGGTTAGACACGGCACGGCGCCCGCGAACGCAGGTTCCATGCCATGCGCCCGGTAACGGCTCGCGCGCCGATGCGCGGGGCCGAAGCGGACAAAACCATGAGACGTGTTGCCGCAGATTGTACCTAAACGTCTCCAAACGGGGACGTGAATTGCTCCATGCACACTGACGTCACGGCGAGAACGTGGTTGTACAGGCTTGTCGGCGATCTCTTCGTTGAGATAAGCTTGTCCACAAATCGAGACAAGCGACTAATAGACGATAGCCGGAGACAGCGACAACATGATGAACGACTGGGCGGGGCTTCCCGCCACCTATAGCGACGTCCTGCGCCGCGCGATGGATTCGCTATTCCGCACTTTCGAGAATTTCAGCGAAGGCACGTTCATCGTCGACGCCGAGGCGCGCGTAGTCTGGATCAACAAGCGTTATGCGGCGCGGTTCGGCTTTGCGGACCCCGAGCAGGCTATTGGCCGGGATTGCGAAGCGGTGATTCCAAACAGCCTGATGCGCGAAGTCGTGAAGACGGGCAAGCCGATTCTGCTCGACATTCTGGAAACGGATCGTGAGCCGCTCGTCGTCACGCGTCTGCCGCTGAAAGACGACGCAGGCGAGACCGTGGGCGCCGTCGGTTTCGCGCTGTTTGACGAACTGAAGGCGCTCACACCGCTTTTTTCGCACTATTCGCGCGTGCAGGAAGAATTGATCGCGACGCGCCAGTCGCTTGCACAGGCGCGCCGGGCCAAGTACACATTCGGCAGTTTTGTCGGCACGAGCGCGGCCAGTCTGGAGGTCAAGCGCCAGGCGCGCCGTGCGGCGCAACTGGAATCGCCGGTTCTTCTGCTAGGGGAGACCGGCACCGGCAAGGAACTGCTCGCGCACGCAATCCACGGCGGCTCGGCGCGCGCGAACCAGCCGCTCGTGACGGTGAACGTGGCGGCGATTCCGGACACGTTGCTCGAAGTCGAGTTCTTCGGCGCGGCGCCCGGCGCTTACACGGGCGCGGATCGCAAGGGCCGCGTTGGCAAGTTCGAGCTGGCAAACGGCGGCACGCTTTTCCTCGACGAAATCGGCGATATGCCGCTGCCGTTGCAGGGCAAGCTGCTTCGAGTTTTGCAGGACAAGGAGTTCGAGCCGCTCGGTTCGAACCGGATCGTGCGCGCCGAAGTGCGGATCATCGCGGCGACCTCTGCCGATCTGCCCGCGCTCGTGGCGGCGGGACGTTTCCGCGCGGACTTGTTCTATCGCCTGAACGTATTGACGATCCACGCACCGCCCTTGCGCGACCGCGCTTCAGACATTGAAGCGCTCGCCTACGCAATGCTCGAGGACCTGTCGACGCAGGCGCGCGGCGGCAGTCACTACGAACTGCAGGACGATGCATTGCGCTTGCTGTGCGCCTACGCATGGCCGGGCAATGTGCGCGAATTGCGCAATACGCTTGAGCGGGCCGTGATGTTGTCCGACAGCGAGCGGATCGATGCGCGCGCGCTTGCGCCGTTCGTCGGTTCGGGGCAGGGCGGCGCACTCAGCGCGATACAAGGCGCGCCGCACGCCCAGCCGCCGGCTGTGGCCGAAGCGGGGAATCCGGCGCTGGAGCCGTCGTCGTGGAACGAGGCAATGGCAGCGTTCGAGAAGCGCTTTCTCAGCGATGCATTGCGCGCCAACGGCGGGCGCGTGATCGACACCGCCGCGCAGATCGGCATGGGGCGCGCAACGCTCTATAAAAAGATTGCGGCGCACGGCATCGAGATTTGACAAAGCCGGCGTTCACCGGGGCACGCAGCGCAATTGGCGCGTGGCACAATCGTGTGATCCAAAAACAAGACGTGATCGGGGTTTCACATGAACCGCAGCTTTTCTTTCTTCGGGCGCCGCGCCTGTGTGTTCGCGGTCGTTGCAGCGAGCACGGTATTGGGCGGTTGCAGCAGCAGCGCGCCGCTGTTTTTGTCCGACGGACGTGCCACCACACTCGTTGAATGTCCAGCTGGCTCCGACTCCTGCTCGCAGCAGGCGGCCGCCGGCTGCGGCGGCGCGTTCGACACGGTTCGCCAGTCCACGAACAATGGCACGCTCAGCCTGATCTACGCCTGCCGCGCAAAGTAGTAGCGCTGCGGCCGCGCCCATCGCGGTGCCGACTAAGGCAGTGTTCGACTGCCTTTGGTCCAAGAGTCTTTCCCGGACTGTGTAGCCCAATTTGTACGCCGGTCACGCATAACTCGCTGCTCAAAATGCTTGCGGCCTTCAGCGGCGAACTATTGCGCCGAAGGCGGTCTTTCAAAAGTGCACGAACGTCATAAATATATGCATCTAATGCGTGGCAGGCAAAACCGTGTCTATGCCGCTCGCATATTAATCAGCGACGTTGGTTTTTATTCCTAATGGATCGACATCCATAAAAAGTCACGGTATTTTTTCGCACTGAAGCGAAGTCAGTGCGGCAGGTAACGGAACATGAAATCCCGCGGCAGTATTCTCTTTTCACAGGTTCGCCAGCGCATGCGACCAGCAGCTTTTGCCGAATAAATAGACCACGCGGCAATCGCGAGGAAGAAGTTGCCGACTAACGGAATGGACGTTAGAAACGGCACAGTTGTGCTTTTCATTGCGTTTCGAATTAAGTCAACGAGTATTCCGGGGAAAAGAATGAATCATCACCAACTCGAAAAAGACATCCAACATCTCGAACACGTCATTTCGCACATTTCCGCCGAAGACCGCATACCGCTGTCGTATTGGCGAAACCGCATCGATTCGGTTTCCGGTTCGGTTCGCATGCCGACACAGGCCAGTCGCATCAAACGTCTTAATGCCGCGCTCGCGGCGTTGGAAGAGCGCCAGAAGGCCTGACCGGCACTGCGCGCTGAAAACTCGCTGCCATCTCGTCATCGTCTATCGACGACGCTTAAGCCAGGACACACTATCGACATGCAAGCAGCTGGATTTTCGTCAGCTCGGCTGACAGCCCTGACGCGCACCTTGCAGGGTTACGTTGACCGGGGCGATGTGGCCGGCGCGGTGGCGCTCGTCTGGCGCCGCGGCGAAACAGGCTACTTCGAGGCGCTCGGTCTGCGCGACGAAGCCGCGCACTTGCCGATGGAGCGCGACACGCTGTTTCGCATCGCGTCGATGACCAAACCGGTGACGAGCGCCGCCATTCTCATGCTGATCGAAGAGGATCGGCTGGCGCTCGACTCGCCCATCGCGCAGTGGTTGCCCGAACTGTCGTCGCCGCGCGTGTTGCGTGATCCCGGCGGCCCGCTCGATGCGACCGATACTGTGCGCACGCCGCTTACCGTGCTCGATCTGTTGACGCATCGCGCGGGCTTCGCATATCACTTCACCGCGACCGGCCCGCTGGCACAGGCGTACGCGACGGCTTTCAACGGCGTCGATGGGCATGGCGACGTGAACGCGTGGCTCGAGCGCATCGCCCAATTGCCGCTGATGTTTCAGCCGGGCTCGCGCTGGCATTACGGCATTGCCACCGACGTGCTCGGCGCGCTGATCGCGAGAGTGAGCGGCATGCCGCTGGGGGAGTTTTTCCGCACGCGCATTTTCGAGCCGCTGGGCATGCGCGATACCGCGTTCTGGGTGCCCGAGCCGCAACTCGCCCGTCTGGCTACCGCATATGGCGTCGATCCAGAAACACGGCGGCGTGTGGTCGAGGATCATGCGTCTGCGAGCCGCTGGGCCAATCCGGCGCGCTTTCAGAGCGGCGGCGGCGGCCTCGTCTCGACCGCTCAGGACTATCTGCAGTTCGCGCAGTTGCTTTTGCGGCGTGGACGTGTCGGCGATGTGCGCTTGCTGTCGCATCGCTCGGTCGATCTGATGCGCTCGAATTTTCTGACTCGCGATCAACGCCGCCTCCCGGCGTTCGGTCATGTGATGTGGGCGGGCCAGGGCTTCGGCCTCGGTTTGTCGATCGTCGACGATCCGGCGCAGCAACTCCCGCAAGGCTATCGCTCAACCGGCTCCTTCGGTTGGCCGGGCGCTTTCGGCACAAGCTGGTTCGCCGATCCGGTCGAGGACCTGATCGGCATCATGCTGATCCAGCGCCGTTCGATCGAGCCGTTTCCCATGGCAGTCGACTTCGAGCGCCGCGTGTACGATGCAATTGACGATTGAGTGCGCATGCTTCGGCGATGACCGGCCGCACTTTTAGCGCCGGACAATGAAGGGCTCTCTATCCGGCGTTTTATTTGTCTGATAGCGTCCGCACTTCGGTTCGCCACAATCAACGGGAGCATTCGCGATGGCCTCATACAAGCAGTTGACCGCTCAGCTCGAAAAGCTTCACAAGGAAGTTGCGGCGGCTCGTGACAAGGAAGTCGCGCAGGCGATCGCCGACATCAAACAGAAGATCGCCGAGTACGACCTGACCGCCGAAGAACTCGGTTTCGCGAACACACGCACCGTTGCGCGCAAAGCCGCTTCGGTCGCCAAGTATCGCAACCCGAAAACCGGCGAGACCTGGAGCGGCCGTGGGCGTTCGCCTGCGTGGCTCGCGGGCAAGAATCGCGAGCGTTTTCTGATCGAAGTGTAGGGTGCGCTTCACAGGCGTCGGGTCGTCCGCATTCCTGAAGTGATGCTGCGCTTCGACTTTTCTGCACCGCTAGCATCCCCCGAAAACGCTCACCTTTAGATCAAAACCTGGAGTCCGCACACCCGACCGGCGCCTGCGGTCCACATACTTCGGTGAGCCTGGCTTCTTCACCGGGCGCACCCAATCCGAGGTGAGTGCGAAGTAGGGACCGGGCCTCACCGACATGTCCGAAACCCGCGCCAGCCTTTGCGGGCGGGCGTTCCCAGGCTGTACGAAGAATCGTTCGCGGCAATACGAACGCGGCTCTGCGTTCGCTTCGTACACGCCGACGCGCAAGCAACGCCGCGTCGTTGGTGCAAGAACCTCCTCGCGCGTGCTCACCTTTCGCCGTCGTGCGCGGCGCGGCGTCGCAAGTCCCGAAAACTCTCACCTTTGCGTGCGTTCCGCTTGCGCGAACACGCCGCTTTCCTTATGCGGTCCGGACAAACCCGGAGTTGAGTTCGCCTCATACCCCGGATCAAAACTCATCGATACATGGTCGCGGATGCCGAACGCCACAATCGGTCATCCACTCAACTTGACGGAAAGACCATGAGCGTATCGACGGACAAACAGCTTTTTATCGGCGAAGGATTCGAAGGACCGGGCGTCAACCTCGCGCATATCAACGTGCTGGTCGGCCCGCGTAACGGCCCGGCGGGCCAGGCGTTCGCCACTGCGTTGGCGACGCCTTCCGCTGGTCACGCGCCGTTCGTCGTGATCGCGCGTCCGGGCGTGCCGACCAAGCCTCTGACGCTTTACGTGAACAAGTCGCAGATCGGCAGCGACTTCCATGGCAACGCAACTTGGGGCGCGTCGCAAGCCGGTATCGCGAAGGCGGTGGCCGAGTCGTTGGAGAACGGCACGCTGCCTCCGGAAGCGGAGAACGATTGGGTTGTCGTGTCGGCGAACTGGGTCAATCCCGCGACCGACGATCTCGACGCCGTCTTCGAAAACAACTACCGCGCGTGCAGAAACGCGATCCTTGCCGCGATGAAAGGCTTGCCGCATCGCGACGAAGTGTTCGCCGCCGCGCGCGATGTCTCGAACCCGTTCTATACCCCCAAACAACGCTGATCGCGGCCTCGATCGAAAGCAGCCGTACCTGATCTGCAAGGAGACACCTTTCATGGAATACATTCGCCTCGGCCAATCCGGCTTGAAGGTTTCGCGTCTGTGCCTCGGCACGATGAACATGGGCACGCCCCAATGGAAGCCCTGGATTTTCGATGAGGCGCGCAGCGAGCCGATCGTTCGTCATGCGCTGGAAGCCGGTGTCAATTTCATCGACCTCGCGGATTTCTATTCCACAGGCGTCGGCGAAGAAGTCGTCGGCCGGATTCTGAAGCGCCTTGCGCGCCGCGAGGAGATTGTCGTGACGACCAAAGTCGGCTACGACATGGGCGCATACCAGAACGCGGGTGGCCATTCGCGCAAGCACATCATGGACGGCATCGACGGGTCGCTCGCGCGCCTTGGGATGGATTACGTCGACATATACATGCTGCATTTCTTCGACGTGAACACGCCGGTCGAGGAAACCATGGGCGCGCTGAACGACATCGTGCGTGCGGGCAAGGCGCGCTATATCGGCGTCTCCACCATGTACACCTGGCAGTTCGCGAAGATCATGCAGGTTTGCGAGCGCAACGGCTGGCATAAGCCGATCAACATGCAGTTGCAGCTGAACCTGGCGTATCGCGAGGAAGAGCGCGAGATGATCCCTTATTGCAAGGATCAGGGCGTCGGTGTCTCCGTATTCAGCCCGCTCGCGCGCGGCTTGCTGACAAGCGACGCCAACTCGACGCGCAATCAGACCGACTTCTTCACCGCGCAAATGTATGGCGATCATGTGTCGCGGCAGATTGCGGCGTCGGTGGCGCGCGTGGCCGCCCGGCGCGGCGTGTCCGCGGCGCAGATCGCGCAGGCGTGGGTGCTGAGGCACGAAGGCGTGGCGAGCATGCTGGTCGGCGCGGACACGCCGGCGCAGTTCGACAGCGCGATCGCCGCGCTCGGCACGGCGCTGTCCGACGAAGAGGTCTTCGAGCTCGAACGCAATTACACGCCGTGCGATCTGATCAACGACTACACCGCTGGCAAGCGCATCGCGCGCGAGCCGAGGCTTGCGCAAGACGCGTTCGCTGAAAAGCTGGAGGAAGCGGCATGAACGAATTTCTCCGGACAGGGCATTACATCGGCGGCGAGTGGTACGAAGGCGCAAGCACTTATCCCGTGCTCAATCCCGCGACAGGCGAAGTCATCGCGCAAGTGGCTAAGGGCGGCGCGGCGGAGGCGACGCAAGCCATTGCCGCCGCAGAACGGGCGTTTCGGGCGTGGCGCTCGTTGACGGCTAAAGAGCGCAGCGCGCGCGTCAGGCGTTGGGGCGAGTTGATGCTCGAGCATCGCGATGCGCTTGCTGCGCTATTGACCCGCGAACAAGGTAAGCCGCTCGCCGAAGCGCGTGGCGAAGTCGGCTATGCGGCGAGCTTCTTCGAATGGTTCGCCGAAGAAGCGAAGCGCGCATATGGCGACGTAATTCCGAGTCCGAATCCGAACGCGAAAATCATTGTGACGCGCGAACCGGTCGGCGTGGTCGCGGCCATCACGCCGTGGAATTTTCCACTCGCGATGATTACGCGCAAGGCGGGTCCCGCGCTGGCGGCGGGTTGCACGATGGTGCTCAAGCCCTCCGAGGAAACGCCGCTGTCCGCGTTGGCGCTGGCCGTGCTCGCAGAGAAGGCGGGCATTCCGCCGGGGGTGTTCAACGTGGTCTCCGGCGATGCCGTCGCAATTGGCGGCGCGCTCACCGAATCGGACGTAGTGCGCAAGCTCTCGTTCACGGGCTCCACACGCGTGGGCAAGCTGCTCGCGAAGCAGTCGGCGGATACGTTGAAAAAGCTTTCGCTGGAGTTGGGCGGCAATGCGCCCTTTATCGTGTTCGACGACGCGGATCTCGACGCCGCCGTGCAAGGCGCGATGGCGTCCAAGTTCCGCAACACCGGACAAACCTGCGTGTGCGTGAATCGCTTCTACGTGCAGGACGGCATTTACGACGCGTTCACGCTGGCGCTCGCGCAGGCGGCGCGCAAGATGCGCGTGGGCAACGCGTTGCAAGGCGACGTCGAACAAGGGCCGCTGATCAATCAGGCCGCGCTGACGAAGGTCGAGGCGCATGTGGCCGACGCGTTGCAAAAGGGCGCGAAAGTGCTGACCGGCGCAAAGCCGCATGCGCTTGGCGGCACCTTTTATGAGCCGACGGTTCTGGTCGATGCATCCAGTTCGATGCTGATTGCGCAGGAAGAGACCTTCGGACCGGTTGCCGCGTGTTTTCGCTTCAAGACCGAAGACGAAGCCGTCGTCGCGGCCAACGCGACGCCGTTCGGTCTGTCCGCGTACTTCTATACGCGCGATCTGGCGCGTGCATGGCGCGTGGGCGAGGCGCTCGAAAGCGGCATGGTCGGCATCAACGAAGGGATTCTGTCCACCGAAGTCGCGCCGTTTGGCGGCGTCAAGCAATCGGGCCTCGGCCGCGAAGGATCGAAGTATGGGCTCGATGAATACACCGAACTCAAATACATGATGATGGGCGGGCTCGGACGCTGATCGTCAGACCTCATACGGGCGGGAGCGCATGGCGTTCGCCGCTCGAAAAAGCCAATAAATCAAGGAGACAGCGTGAGTAATCAGGATGTCCAGGCGAGCCCTCTCGGCCTCGCCCCCACTTTCCCGGCTGCGGCGCCGTCCGCAAACCGCCCCATTTCCATCGACGACGTGCCGTTGAACGCGTTCCACGTGAAGATCGCCGGCCTCACGTTCGGCGCGCACTTCACCGAAGGTTTCGCGCTCGGCACGATCGGCTACGCGCTGGCCGCGATGAATCGTCAAATGCCCCTCGACGCATTCTGGATGGGCATGATCGGCAGTTCGGCGCTGATGGGCATTTTCTTTGGAAGCCTGGTGTTCGGTTGGCTGTCGGATCGGCTCGGGCGGCAAAAAATCTTTCTGTTGAGCTTTGTCATCATCTCCGTGGCCGCGTTTGCGCAGTTCTATGTGCACTCGCCTTTCGAACTCTGCTTGCTGCGCGTATTGATCGGCTTCGGCATGGGCGGCGATTTTGCGGTGGGACATGCGATTCTCGCGGAGTTCTCGCCGCGTAAGCATCGCGGAACATTGCTGGGGTCGTTCAGCGTCGTATGGACGATTGGTTACGTGGTGGCGAACGTGCTCGGCATGCATTACGCCGACGCCTCGCCCGATGCATGGCGCTGGCTGCTCGCGTCTGCGGGCGTTCCGGCGCTGATCGTGCTGGTGTTGCGCATGGGCACGCCCGAGTCGCCCCGCTGGCTGCTCGGCAAAGGCAGGATTGCGGAGGCCAGGTCAGTCGTGCTCAAGCACTTCGGCGAGAACGTCACGCTCGACGGCGCTCACGACCAGCACGCGCAATCGGCTGGCGGATTCATGCGTCTCTTCGAGAAAGACCTGATTTGCCGGACCATTTTTAACTGCGCGTTTTTCGTGTGTCTCGTGATCCCGTATTTCGCGGTCTACACGTTCTTGCCGACCATCCTCAAGGCGATTCATCTGAACAACGATTCAGGCGCGGATTTGCTGCTGAACGGCTTTCTCGTGCTTGGCGCGCTGATCGGCATCTGGCTCACGATCAAACTGCCGCGGCGCGTTTTCCTGATCGGCTCGTTCGCGGTGACGTGCGTATCGCTGATCGCACTCAGCTTGCTGCCGGAATCGGCGGCGCTCGCCATGATCGTCGCATTCGGCATTTTCACGCTGACCATGTCGGCATTCTCAAACCTGGTCGGCGTGTTCCCGCCAGAGTGTTTTCCCACCGAAGTGCGCGCCTGCGGCGTCGGACTAGCCATTGCTTGCAGCCGTCTCGGCTCCGCAGTGGGTACGTTTCTGTTGCCGCTCGGCATCGCCACGCTCGGCTTTCACATCACAATGTTCGTGCTCGCGGCCGTGCTGCTGGTCGGCATGATCGTTTCGATTGCCTGGGCGCCGGAGACTAAACATCTGACGTTGACCGAAGCGAGCGGCGGCTAGTCGGACACAAAGCGTGCAACCCGGCGGCGGCGCGGTTGCGGGGCTAAGGCAGCCGCTTCACCGCCCGGCGTACGTTTCTAACACTTGCGCCGGCCGGCCGCCCCTCGCGGGCGGCTTTCCCACGTCCGCCGTCCCGGCGTGTATCATTCGTTCCCTGCGCTGTTCTGCGCTGGCGATTATCCGTATTGTCGAACGCTCGTTCCCGACCTGTTTTCCGACGCGGCCCGGTTGCCATAGTGATGCGGGTTCCCGACCCGACTCCCGCAGCTCGACGCCGCCGCGCCACGCGTGGCAGCCCGGAGGCCACAAGCTTCCGAAGACCGCCGAACCCCTATCTGTGACCGCCAGACCCGATGTCAGTCTCCGAACTCAAACGCCGCCGCACCTTTGCGGTCATTTCCCACCCGGACGCGGGCAAAACCACGCTGACCGAAAAGCTGCTGCTGTTTTCGGGCGCGATTCAGATTGCGGGCACCGTTAAGGGCCGCAAGAGCAATCGCTACGCGACTTCCGACTGGATGGAAATCGAAAAGCAGCGCGGCATTTCCGTCGCGAGTTCGGTGATGCAGTTCGAGTACGGCGATGCGGTTATTAATCTGCTCGACACGCCGGGCCACGAAGACTTCTCCGAAGACACGTATCGCGTGCTCACGGCGGTGGATGCGGCCGTGATGGTGATCGACGGCGCGAACGGTGTCGAAGCGCAGACGCTGAAGCTGCTCGAAGTTTGCCGCAGCCGCAAGACGCCGATCGTCACCTTCATCAACAAGCTCGACCGTGAAGTGCGCGAGCCGCTCGAACTGCTCGACGAGATCGAGCAGCATCTCGGCGTCGCGGCGGTGCCGTTCACGTGGCCGATCGGCATGGGCAAGGAATTCCAGGGCGTCTACGACATCCAGCGCGATCAGGTTCGTGTGTTCCGGGCCGGTCAGGACACGGCCGGCGGCGCGGTTGAAACGCTGCAAGCGTTGAGCGACGAAGAAGGTGAGCGTCGTTTCGGCCATAGCTGGACCAAAGCAAAGGAAGAGATCGACCTGATCACCGGCGCAACGCCCGATTTCGACCGCGAGCAGTTTCTTGCCGGTCAGCAATCGCCGGTGCTGTTCGGCTCGGCGATCAACAACTTCGGCGTGAAAGAAATTCTCGACGCGCTGGTCGACCTGGCGCCGCCGCCGTCGATGCGCATGACGGTGCAGCGTCCAGTGATGCCTGACGAGCCGAAGTTCACCGGCGTCGTTTTCAAGGTGCAGGCGAACATGGATCTGGCGCACCGCGACCGCGTGGCGTTCATTCGTGTGTGTTCGGGGCGTTTCGAGCGCGGCATGGCCGTGAAGGTGACGCGTTCGAACAAGACTTTTCGCGCGAATAACGTTGTGACGTTCCTGTCGCAGCGGCGCGAGACGGTGAGTGAAGCGTATCCGGGCGACATTATCGGTATTCCGAATCACGGCACGTTGAGCCTCGGCGATACGTTGACCGAAGGCGAGGCGTTGCAGTTCGTCGGGCTACCGTTCTTCGCGCCGGAAATTTTCCAGACCGTCGAGGTGGTCGACCCAATGCGCGCAAAGCAACTGGGCGAGGCGCTCAAGCAGCTCGGCGAGGAAGGCGCGATTCAGGTGTTCCGTCCCGAAGTGGGCGGGTTGATGATTCTGGGCGCGGTCGGCCAACTGCAGTTCGAAGTCGTGTCGCACCGTCTGTCGACCGAATACAAGGTCGACGTGCGCATGGCGCCCGCGCGTTACCGCATGTCCCGCTGGGTGACGTGCGACGACCCTGCGGAACTGCGCCGCTTCACCGACTCCTACGCCGCGCGTATTGCGCTCGACGCATCCGACGCGCCCACGTATCTGGCCTCGCATGTGTCGGAGATCGAAGTTGCGCAGAAGGCATGGCCGAAAATCGTGTTCAACGAGTTGCGCGAGCATTCGGGCGCGCCGTTCAAGAAGGCAATGTGACGGTTTGAGCCCGTCCGCCAGCGCATGTGGCTGGCGGTGCCTGTCCAGAACATAGAAAGCCGCGTGTCATGCACGCGGCTTTTTTATTTCGAGGCGCGTTCGCGGCTCGCCATTGGACGGAATAGCCGCTAGCCCATGTTCAGTACTTGTTCGCGCAGCCATCCCGCGAACGCCTGCACGTATTCGAGGGCGGCGTGCTGAGGCGCGACGTCCAGCCAGTAACCGAACGGGCCGGCCACTTCGACATCGGAGAACTGCGCGAGGCTACCGTCCGCCAGTTCCTCGACGATCATATTTCTGTCGACGATAGCGAGGCCCGCGCCCTTGCGCGCGGCGCGGATCGCCTGTTCCAGCGTCGAGAATTCAATACCGTTATCCGCGTAACGCGCGGGCAGCCCCGCCGTGGCGAGCCAGTTCGGCCACAGGTCGAGCCTCGCGTCGTTGTGCAGCACATGCAGCGCGGGCATGTGTTCAAGCAGCCTGTCGAGCGGCTCGCCGAGCAGCATCGGCGCACCCACCAGTGCATGGCGCTCGGTCATCAGCAATTCCGAATGTGCGTCGGGCAATGCATGACGGCCGAAGCGGATCGTGCAGTGGCAGTCGGCGGTCGGCTCCGTGCGAATCGACAATTCGACGTCGGGCATCTCATCGGCGAGCGAACCCAGCCGTGGCGAGAACCATTGCGTCGCGAAAGTAGGCGGTACGGCCACCACGAGACGGCGCCGGCCCTTTGCCGCGGTGATCTGCCGGAAACCTCGCTCGATGGTGTCGAACGCGTCCGACAGACAAGGCAGGAATTGCAGCCCGACGGGCGTCAGGCGAATGCCTTTGTGATCGCGCTCGAACAGCTTCGCGCCAAGCGATTCCTCGAGCAGTTTGATTTGCCGGCTGACGGCGCCTTGCGTCACGCATAGCGCGCTCGCCGCGCGGTTAAAGCTCATGTGGCGCGCTGTTTCCTCGAAAAAGCGCAACGCGATGAGCGATGGCAAGCGTCGCATACATCACCTTCTGTCTCTTGGATCGTGCGGGGCAGTGCGGCCGATGTGAAGGCGCGCGTATCGCCTGCAATTGTCGCATTGAAGCACTGCATTTTGCCTGCGCGCGCTAAAAAAATCCCAATGCACGGTTGCGCCGATCAATCTTCGATTGCCAGGGCTGGGCTCGTGCGTGAGAAGCGCCGCGCGATGGCCGCTCTTCGCCTATGCTGAGGAACACGCGCGCGTCGACGTCCGAGCGGCGCGCCATTTTCATCTGCGGAGCGCCTGTGACCGTTCGCAATCTCGACGCGTTATTCCGACCCAGATCTGTCGCCGTGATCGGCGCCTCCGAGCGGCCGGGCAGCACCGGCGCGATGGTCTGGGCGCGCTTGCTGGAAGGCGGCTTCGAAGGCCCGCTCTGGCCGGTCAATCCGAGATACAAAACGCTGAGCGGGCACCCGGTAATCGGCGATGTGGGCGACTTGCCGCAAGCGCCCACCGTGGCACTTATCTGCACGCCGGCGGCGAGTTGGCCTTCGATCATTCACAAACTCGGCGGTTTAGGGACGCGCGCGGCGATCATTGTCGGGGAGATGCGCTGCGACGACGACAGACTCGCGCTGCAGCATGCGCTCGCAGCGGCGCGGCCGCACCTGTTGCGAATCGTTGGACCGGGCAGTCTCGGCGTCGTGACGCCGGCGCTGCGCGCGCATTTCGGCGCGCCGTCGTGCACTGTGAAGGCGGGCGGCGTGGCGTGGGTTTCGCAGTCGAACGCGCTGACCAACGCGGTGCTCGGCTGGGCGCATGCACGCGGCCTCGGTTTTTCGCACGCAATCGCGCTCGGCGGCGAGGCGGATGTCGACGCGGGCGACGTGCTCGACTACCTGGCGAGCGACCCAGGCACGCGCGCGATCCTGCTCGAACTCGACAGCGTGAAGGCGGCGCGCAAATTCATGTCGGCGGCTCGCGCGGCGGCGCGCAATAAGCCCGTGCTTGCTCTGCGCTCGGGCCGCGCCGATCCCGCCGACGGGCTTTATACCGCCGCATTTCGCCGCGCCGGCATGGTACGCGTCGACGCGCTCGACGACCTGCTCGACGAAATCGAAACGCTTGGCGTGGGCCGCGTCGCAGCGGGTGCGACCGCGACGCTGATCACTAGCGACCGTGGCCTCGCGACGCTTGCGTGCGACGCCTTCGCCGCCGCTGGCGATACGCTCGCGCCGTGGCCGGAGCAAGCGTCGCAGGCGCTACAGGAGGCGCTGCCGCACGCGGTGGGCGGCAACCCGCTGCAACTTGGTGACGACGCACGTCCTGAGCACTTCGGCACGGCGCTGAAGCTGCTTGCCGAGCATCGCAGCACCGGCACGGCGTTCGTCGTGCATGCCTCGACGCATAGTGCGCCGGTCGACGACGTGGCGCAGGCGCTGATCGCGAATCAGCGGTTCGCGTATCGCGGACTGCTCGCATGCTTCTTTGGCGGACTCGACGCTGCGACGCGCGACGCGTTGCATGCGCAAGGAATTCCGGTTCATACGACGCCGCATAGGCTCGCCCGCGCATTCGCGCGTCTCGTCGATTACCGGATGGGGCGCGAATTGCTGATGCAGACGCCGGAAGGCTTGCCAGCCGAAGTCCCCGACGCGATCGACGCCGCGCAAGCGCAGGCTCGCGCCGCGCTTGCTGCTGGGGAGCGCGAATTAACCGGTGAAGCGGCTGCGAACTTGTTGAAACGTTTCGGGCTCGCCATAGAAACAGTGCCGACAGCGAATACAGCACGCGTGGACGGGCGTCCCGACGCGGCTCAAGCTTCGCGCGAATCGGACTGTGCGGGAACCGACGCGGCGTCTGCGCGCAAGCCGGTAGTCGACATCGTCGTGGAGCTTCATGACGACGACAACTTCGGTCCTGTGTTCCGCTTCACGGCGCCGTCCGCCGATGGTATTTCCGAGCCGCTGCGCCTCTATGGCTTGCCGCCGCTCAATCCGACGCTCGCCCGCGACATCGTCACGCGGTCGCCGTATGCGCGGCTGATCGCGCCGGAGCCTGCGTTAGCCGCCTTGACGGCGCTCTCGCAAGCCGTCTGCGACGTCAGGGAAATCGTGGGTCTTACGCTCACGCTGCGCGTGTACCGCGATCATGTGACGGTTGTCGCACCCACGCTGAGCATCGCGCCGACGCGCAGCCGCCTCGCGATCATGCCGTATCCGCGCCGCTTCGAGGAGACGCTCGACTGGCAAGGTCTGCGTATTACGGTGCGGCCGATTCGCCCCGAAGACGAGGCCGCGCATCACGACTTCGTCGAAGCGATGACGCCGGAGGATTTGCGGTTGCGGTTTTTCGGTGCTGTAGGCAGCTTCGATCATTCGCAGCTCGCGCGTATGACGCAGATCGACTACGACCGTGAAATGGCGCTGATCGCGACGGTGCAAAGCGACGAGGGCCTGGCGCGCACGCTCGGCGTGGTGCGCGTGGTGGCGGACCCGGATAACGAAACAGCGGAATTCGCAGTTGCCATTCGCTCGGATCAGAAAGGGCGACGGCTTGGCCGGCTGCTGACCGACCGCATTATCCGGTATGCGCGTGCGCGCGGTACACATTGGCTTGTCGGCGAGGCGCTGCGGGAGAACACTGCGATGATCGCGCTCGCGAGATCGAGCGGCTTCACGATCACGCCGACGGAAGACCCGAGTGTGGTGGGTTTCCGGATGGCGCTGGAGAAAGAAGCGGATCAGGAGAAGAGCGCCGCGACGGTGCGCGGCGCGCGTTGATCCGAAGGTGCGAGCGCCTCCGCAACAGCAGGCGATCAGGCCGGCAGCTTTGCAGCCGCTTCATCGACCTGCGCTCGCGTTACGGCCAACTCTTCCAGCCACGCATCCGCATACATCGCACCGGTTTCGCGTTCCAGCCGCGCGATGGTTGCCGCGCAGCGGCTCGAATCCTTCGGCGTCGCGATAAACGACTTCACCGACTGCCCCGCCTTGAATGCATCGAACAGCGGCACGCGGATATCGTCCGGCAACTGACGCGTCGTCCATTGATACGGCTTGCCGTTGAACGTGAACGAGGGCGGCAGCACGCGTTCTTTCTTGGCGGCGGGAATCAGGCCATACGTGCGCGCGGCTTCACCGATTTGCTCGGGTGAAAACAGTTCGTCGGGGCTGATGTCGAATTGCTGGATGAAAGTCTCGATGCTCTTCATCGCTGCCGCACGGTCGTCACGCCGCTTTTGCGCATGAGCGACGATGTCGCGGAGTTCGTCGGCTTCTGCAGGCGTGATCGTGAAGCTCGATTGCTTCTGCTGAAGTTCGGAAAAACGCTGGAATTCGGAATCGGTCAGAAGTTTCGCCATTGCTTATCGATGGGCGCGCATGAACGGATTCATGCGGCGACATTTTTGAGAGGGTCGCCATTCTAAACCATGCGCGCGAGCGGCCCGCATCGAGTCAGGCAGCCGCGCGAATTCTTATCCGATACCACGCGTCAGATAACCTTCTCACTGGACATGGACAGCGCCTGAACGGTCTCGCGCAGCAGCGTGGTCGCGGCTGCGAGCGTAGGCGCGACATATTCGTCGATACGCTTCAGATAAGGGCATGTGAGCGCCGCGATTGCCTGGCCGGATGGGCCAAGAATCGGAAACGTCACGTCCGTCACGCCAAACGTCTGCTGGCTGTCCTTCTGCGAGAAACCCGCCGCGCGAATCCGTTCGCACGCTGCTTCGAGTGCGTCGCGGTCTATCGTCACTTCGCCCTTCACCTTGGTGTGCTCGGCGAGCATCTGAGCACGCTGCTCGATCGTCTGGAATGCGAGCATCACGCGGCCCGAGCCAGTGTCGATCAGGCCGACTCGCGATCCGAGCCGCACCGACATGCCCCAGGTGCCCGGTCCGTCCACTTGCGCGATGACAAGCAGATTGCCGCGGTCGTACACGGCAAGGTGACACGACTGTTCGGCGGCATCCGCGAAACGTTGCATGAGCGGCAACGCCTCGGAGATGAGCCGGTTCATCGGCGGATGACGATGGGCGAGCGCATACAGCTTGAGGCTCAGCGAGTAACGATCGCCGCTCGCGGAGCGCACCACGTATTGCCGGGCGACCAGACGTTCGAGCATCCGGTACATCTCGCTCGCGTTGCGTCCAAGCAGCTTGGTGATCTCGGCGCGCGTGAGGCCTTGCTTCTGCTCTGCAAGCAACTCCAGGATGTCGAGACCTTTGTCGAGCGCAGGAGCGCGATAACGGTCGGCATCGTCTTTGTCTTCTGCGTCCATCGTGCGGTAATTCCGTGGGCTGTTCGTACCTGGCGCTTGAGTGTAAGTGCGGCGGCCGATTCCTGCGAGCGGATGCGTCCAGGGAAAACACGGACCATTGGTGCAGTGCACTCCCCTTGACTTCGAAAAGTGCATATATGAATAATGCGTTCATTGGTGAATTTAGCATGTCCGCTCGTAGCATGCGTCGCCACGGTCTAACGGAGAACTCATTTGACCAGCCGCCCGCAAACGGATCCGCGTCTGATCCTGCTTAGTCCCGAGGACAATTGCCTGATCGCGGCGGCGCGGCTCGACGCCGGCACGCAACTGGAGATCGAAGGGGAGAGCGTGACTCTGACGCAAACCATCGAACTCGGGCACAAGGTAGCGCGCCGTGATCTCGCGAAGGACGACAAGGTGCTGCGCTATGGCGCAGTGATCGGCCATGTGACGCAAGCGGTGCAGCGCGGGGCACACCTGCATACGCACAACCTCGAAAGCGATTACCTGCCGACCTATACGCACGACGCCGGTCATCAATTCGTACATCACTGATTCGCGCATAACGACGCGGCTTCGCGCTGCGGTGGAACGACAATGACTGACACTTCCGTAGCAACTGCCACCGCGCAGCAGCCCATGCTGCAAGGCTATCCGCGCAGCGACGGCCGCAAAGGCATTCGCAATGTCGTCGCGGTCGCATATCTGGTCGAGTGCGCGCATCACGTGGCGCGCGAGATCGTCACACAATTTCGCGAGCCGCTCGACGCGTTCGGCGACACGCTTGCCGACGGATCTGCCGGGCGCGAGCCGCCGGTTCATCTGATCGGCTTTCCCGGCTGTTATCCGAATGAGTACGCGGAGAAAATGCTCGAGCGGCTCACAACCCATCCGAACGTCGGCGCGGTGCTGTTCGTCTCGCTGGGATGCGAGAGCATGAACAAGCACTATCTCGTCGACGTGGTTCGCGCGAGTGGCCGCCCCGTCGAAGTGCTGACGATCCAGGAAAAGGGCGGCACGCGCAGCACGATCCAATATGGCGTCGACTGGATTCGCGGCGCGCGCAAGCAACTCGCCGCGCAAGAGAAAGTGCCAATGGCGCTCAGCGAACTAGTGGTCGGTACGATCTGCGGAGGCTCGGACGGCACGAGCGGCATCACCGCGAATCCGGCGGTTGGCCGCGCGTTCGATCATCTGATCGATGCGGGCGCGACTTGCATCTTCGAAGAAACCGGCGAGTTGGTGGGCTGCGAGTTTCACATGAAGACCCGCGCGGCGCGACCGGAACTGGGCGACGCGATTGTCGCGTGCGTCGCGAAAGCGGCGCGCTATTACTCGATTCTCGGCCACGGTAGTTTTGCGGTCGGCAACGCGGACGGCGGCCTCACCACCCAGGAAGAGAAATCGCTAGGCGCGTATGCGAAGAGCGGCGCGTCGCCGATTGCGGGCATCGTGAAGCCGGGCGATATTCCGCCGACCGGCGGCCTTTATCTGCTCGATGTGGTGCCGGACGGCGAGCCGCGTTTCGGCTTTCCGAACATTAGCGACAACGCGGAAATCGGCGAACTGATCGCGTGCGGCGCGCATGTCATTCTGTTCACGACCGGACGCGGTTCGGTGGTCGGCTCAGCAATTTCGCCGGTCATCAAGATATGCGCGAATCCCGCCACGTATCGCAACCTGTCTGGCGACATGGACGTGGACGCAGGCCGTATCCTTGAAGGCCGCGGCACGCTCGACGAAGTGGGACGCGAAGTGTTCGAACAGACGGTGGCCGTGTCGCAGGGCGCGCCTTCCAAATCTGAAATGCTGGGTCATCAGGAATTCATTCTTACGTACAAGACGTTCGAGCCGGTCGGGCCGGCATGCTTGCCGTCGAACACCGCCGCGCCTCGACGCGCGATTACTGTGGCGCCGCACTGAGCGTTGCCTTGCCGTGTGATAAAAAGGACATGCAACAGCAACCACTTGCATGCGACCGGAGCAAGAAGGAGACACGCTCAATGACTGCAACGAACGGTTCGAAAATCCAGCAGCGCCGCCGCGTTGGCCGCAGCGCATTGCAAGTAACCGGATTGAGCCTCGGCACCGCGCCGCTTGGCGGCCTCTACCGCGATCTGTCCGAAGAAGAAGCACACGCCACAGTCGCCGCCGCATGGAACGCCGGTGTGCGCTATTTCGACACCGCGCCGCATTACGGCCACACCAAAGCGGAGCATCGTCTTGGCGACGCTTTGCGCCGCTATCCACGCAGCGAATACGTGTTGTCGACGAAAGTGGGCCGCCGTTTCGTACCGCGCACCCACCCCTACGACGGCAGCGAAGGCTGGCAGGATCCATTGCCCTTCGAAGCGATTTACGACTACACGCACGACGGTATTCTGCGTTCGTTCGAAGATAGCCAGCAGCGCCTGGGTATCGTCGATATAGACATTCTGCTGGTCCACGACATTGGGCGAGTCACGCACGGCGAGAACAATCCTCACTACTGGCGGCAACTGACTGAAGGCGGTGGTTTTCGCGCGCTCGACGAACTGCGCTCGGCCGGCGCCGTCAAGGCGGTGGGACTCGGCGTCAATGAAGGCGCTGTAATACTCGACGCAATGGCCGAGTTCGATATCGATTGCGCGTTGCTCGCGGGCCGTTATACGCTTCTCGAACAGGCGACTCTCGACGACCTCTTGCCGGCGTGCGAAAAGCGCGGCGTCAGCATCCTGTTAGGCGGTGCGTTCAACTCGGGCATTTTGGCGCGCGGCGTCGAAGGCGATCTGAAATTCAATTACGGCGAGGCGCCGCGCGAAGTCATCGAGCGAGTGGCGCGACTGGAGACAGTTTGCCGCAACCACGGCGTGCCGCTCGCCGCCGCAGCCCTGCAGTTTCCGTATGCGCATCCGGCGGTCGCCACCGTGCTGACCGGCGCGCGCAGTGCCGACGAATTGCGTGAGAACGCTGCGTCGTTCGAGTTGCCGATTCCCGGGGCCTTGTGGTCCGCGTTGCGCGAGGAAGGCTTGCTCGACCCTCGTGCGCCCGCGCCACAGAACTGAACGTGAAGATGCATATCGACGCTCACCAGCACTATTGGGACCCCGCTCGCGGCGACTATGAATGGCTTACGCCGGAGCTCGAAATTCTGTACCGCCCTTTCGGCCCGGCGGATCTGAAACCGTTGCGAGAGAGGGCGGGCATCGAGAGAACGGTCGTGGTGCAGGCGGCGCCGACCATCGACGAGACGCGTTATCTGCTCGACATTGCGCGCGACGAGCCGTCCATTGCCGGCGTGGTCGGCTGGGTGCCGCTCCTGCTGCCTACCGCCCCGGCTTTGATCGGCGCGCTCGCGCAAGAGCCCAAGTTCAAGGGCGTGCGGCCCATGCTGCAAGATCTGCCCGACGATACATGGATTGCTAATCCCGATCTCGCGCCTGCCATCGAAGCGCTGATCGCGCATGACCTCGCCTTCGACGCGCTGATCTACGCACGGCATGTCGACCACGTGGAAACGTTCGTGCGGCGTTTTCCGTCGCTGCGCATCGTGGTCGATCACGGCGCTAAGCCGCCCATCCGCTACGGTCAGGCCGGCTGGCAAACATGGGCCGATGCAATCGCGCGGCTCGCGAAGCTGCCGGGCGTGCACTGCAAGCTGTCGGGGCTCGCGACCGAGGCATCGCCGGGCTGGACCGAAGAGACACTGCGGCCCTACGTCGAGCACATGCTTGCTACGTTTGGCCCGGCGCGGCTGATGTGGGGCAGCGACTGGCCCGTGCTCGAACTGAACGGCGATTATCTGCTGTGGCATTCGGTGGCCAACACGCTGCTTGCGTCGCTTGACGACAGCGAGCGCGAAGCGGTTTTCGGCGGCAACGCCGCCGCGTTTTATCGACTGTGACGTGACGAACACGTTTAGCCCATTCAACTGGAGTCGTAGATGACACAAAGACTGGCCGGCAAGACAGCATTGATCACCGCGGCGGGACAGGGCATCGGCCTCGCAACCGCCGAAATGTTCGCGCGCGAAGGCGCGCGCGTGATCGCCACCGACATCCGCATTGACGGGCTCGCGGGCAAGCCCGTCGAGGCGCGCAAGCTGGACGTGCTCGATGGCGAGGCCATCAAGGCGCTGGCCGCAGAAGTCGGCCCGATCGACGTGCTGTTCAATTGCGCAGGCTTCGTGCACGCGGGCTCGATCCTCGAATGCAGCGAGGAAGACTGGGACTTTGCGTTCGACCTCAATGCGAAGGCAATGTACCGGATGATCCGCGCATTCCTGCCCGCCATGCTTGAGCGCGGCGGCGGCTCGATCATCAATATGTCGTCGGCGGCGTCGAGCGTGAAGGGTGTGCCGAATCGCTTCGCGTACAGCGCGTCGAAGGCGGCGGTGATCGGGCTGACCAAGTCGGTTGCCGCGGATTTCGTCACGCGTGGTGTACGCTGTAACGCGATCTGCCCGGGCACAGTGTCGTCGCCGTCGCTCGAACAGCGGATCGCGGCGCAGGCCGCGGCGCAAGGTGCGATGCTCGAAACCGTGCAGGCGGCGTTCGTGGCTCGCCAGCCAATGGGCCGCATCGGCAAGGCCGAAGAGATTGCTGCGCTGGCGCTCTATCTCGCGTCGGACGAATCGGCGTTCACCACGGGCCACGCTCATGTGATCGACGGCGGCTGGTCGAACTGACGCATAGAGACAGGGCGTCGCAAGCCGGCGCACTGACGTAACAACCGAACACCACTGAACCCAGAGGAAAGTGCAACGATGAAACTGCTTCGTTATGGGCCGAAAGGCCAGGAAAAGCCGGGCTTGCTCGACGCGCAAGGCAAGATCCGCGATCTGTCCGGCGTAGTTGCCGACATCGACGGCGCAGCGCTGACCGACGAGGGCCTCGCCCGTCTGCGGGCGCTGGACCCGGCTTCGCTGCCGGTCGTGGACGGCAATCCGCGCATGGGCCCGTGCGTCGGCAAGATCGGCAAGTTCATCTGCATCGGTTTGAACTACGCGGACCACGCGGCCGAGTCGAATCTGCCCGTGCCCGCTGAGCCGGTCATCTTCAACAAGTGGACGAGCGCGATCTCCGGTCCGAATGACGACGTGGAGATTCCGCGCGGCTCGAAGAAGACCGATTGGGAAGTGGAACTCGGCGTGGTGATCGGCAAACCGGCCAAGTATGTGGACGAAGCGAACGCGCTCGATTACGTCGCAGGCTATTGCGTGATCAACGACGTGTCGGAGCGCGAGTGGCAGATCGAACGCGGTGGCACCTGGGACAAGGGCAAGGGCTTCGATACGTTCGGCCCGATCGGCCCGTGGATGGTCACGCGCGACGAAGTCGCCGATCCGCAGAACCTCAGCCTGTGGCTCGAAGTGGACGGACACCGCTATCAGAACGGCAGCACGAAGACGATGGTGTTCGGTGTCGCCAAGCTGGTCTCGTATGTGTCGCAGTGCATGAGCCTGCAACCCGGCGACGTCATTTCCACGGGAACGCCGCCGGGCGTCGGCATGGGCGTCAAGCCGAATCCGGTGTATCTGAAGCCCGGCCAGACGATCCGTCTCGGCATTGAAGGTCTCGGCGAACAAACGCAGAAGACTTACGCAGCGGAGTAAGCCACTGGGAGCCGGCGGCGAGCGTTTGAAGGCTGAGCGTTAATTTGCCGGTTCGTGGTCGCCGTTCTCGGCGATCCGGTTGACCGTGCCTTGCGCGACCGCGACGAGTCTTTCGCGGTTGCCGTCCATCACAAAGATGTTGCATTGGCAGGTCGCCTGATGGCGGCCCGCATACACCACCTTCGCCCGCGCGATCAGCGTGCCGTTCACCGCAGGGCGTAAGTAATTGATCTTGTATTCCCCCGTCACGACCTTGGGCCCGAGCGATAGTGCGCCGGCAAAGGTCAGTGCGTTGTCAGCGAGATAGCTGACTACCCCGCCATGCACGAAGCCGTGCTGCTGCCGCAACTCGTCGCGGATCGGCAGGCTCAGCGTCAGTTCGTCGGTGCCCGTGTGCATCAGTTCTGCGCCTAACAGCATGCTGAACGGCTGGGCGTGCAGTGCGCCGCGCGCCCGGTCGAGTAGGTCGGTCATTGTGATTCCTTCGAGGAAGGCCTGCGGTGGCAGTGCGCACTGGCGTGCGCGCGTCAGTCCCTACCCACTCTAGGAAGTGCCAACGCGCGCCGTCAAGGTGAATCGGAAATATCTGCCCGGCATTGTTGCTTGCGACGGTAGGAATTCAGACGTTGGCCGACGTAAATGCGACGTAAGACGATCTTTGAAGTTTTTGACCTTAAGCAAAGAATGGTGCTGCCGTTAACCCTGAGGTACTCCCCGTCATTCTCTGCCTTCAGGTGTTCACGATGTTCAGCAAGATCAAGGTCGCATCCGGCCTGTTGTGTGTCCTGGCCGCATTCTGCGTTTTCCAGCTTGTCACGGTAGGTCTCGGTTTCTGGTCGCTCACGCGCACCCATGACGACGTTGGCGATCTTTCAAACATCGCGCTCAAGCAGGTGGATGCCGTCAACGAAACCACGCAGCATCTGATGGACGCCCGCATCAACCTGTCCCGTGCCGGTACGCGCATGGTGCGCGGCGGCGCGGAGCCGACCGAAATCGTTCAGCATGCGCGCGAGCAGCTGACGGCCGCCGAGCAATCGTTCAACGCCTTCATGAGCGCGCCGAAAACGAGCGACGAAAACGGCGCCCGTGCCGCAGCCCTCGCCGAGCGCTACAAGAAGCTGCACGGCGCGCTCACGGAACTGGCGCAGTTTCTGGACGCAAACAACATCCAGGCGTTTCTCGACCAGCCGACGCAATCGTTCCAGGACAGCTATCTGACCGAGTTGCATAAGTTCACGCAATTCGGCAATGCGGCGAGCCGCGCGTCGCTCGATTCCATCGACGCGCGCATGGCCACGTTCCGGGTCGTCAGCATTGTGATTCTGCTGGCGCTGGTCGGCGGGACGTTCGCGGTGCATATGGCGTTGCGCCGTGGCGTAGTCGCACCGCTGGAGGAAGCGGGCCGTCACTTCGACCGGATTGCGCAAGGGCGTCTCGATCAGCCGATCGCCGCCCGGGGCACCAACGAAATCGGCCGGCTGTTCTCAGGCCTTGCCAAGATGCAGGCGAGCGTCGCGCGCACCGTGCAGACCGTTCGCGAGTCGGCCGACTCCATTCACCTCGGCGCCGATGAAATCGCGACCGGCAACGCCGATCTTTCCGCACGCACTGAAAACCAGGCCGCATCGCTTGAAGAAACTGCGTCGAGCATGGAGGAATTGACTGCCACAGTGCGTCAGAACGCCGATCATGCGCGCGAAGCAAACGCGCTTGCCGAAACGGCACTCGAGGCGACCTCGCGCGGCAGCGAAGTGGTCGACAAGGTGGTGGACAAGATGCGCGGCATTGCGCAGAGCTCGGACAAGATTGCCGAGATTATTTCGGTGATCGACGGCATTGCGTTCCAGACCAATATTCTCGCGCTGAATGCGGCCGTCGAGGCGGCGCGCGCAGGCGAACAGGGCCGCGGCTTTGCAGTCGTGGCAGGCGAAGTTCGCGGACTGGCGCAGCGCAGCGCGCAGTCGGCCAAGGAAATCAAGACACTGATCAGCGAATCAGTCGCCGAGATTCAGGGCGGATCGGCGCTCGTCGAGCATGCCGGCGAAGCGATGAGCAACGTGTCCGCCTCGATCTCGCGCGTGACGCAGATGATGGCTGAAATCAGCGCGTCGTCGCTCGAGCAAAGCACGGGCATCGAGCAGGTGAACCAGGCGGTCGTGCAAATGGACGAGATGACGCAGCAAAACGCGGCGCTCGTCGAGCAGGCTGCGGCAGCGGCGGCTTCGCTGCATCAACAGACTCAGCAATTGAAGCAGGCGGTTTCCGTGTTCGAAATTTCGGCGGCTGTGTTGCGCACACAACAGATCGACGAAACGCCGGCGGCATTCGGGCAATTTGCGGTGTCTGGAATGCGCGCGATTTAAACGGCTCGCGCTCAAAAATCAGGCAGCCAGAAAAGAAAAATGGCCCGCGGAAGCGGGCCATTCTTGTATTAGGCGCAAGCGCCTACGCGTGCCTCAACGTACCGTTGGTACTTAGGCCGGCGTGATGTTCGCAGCTTGCTTGCCCTTCGGGCCCTGCTTCACTTCGAACGACACTTTCTGGTTTTCCTGCAGGGACTTAAAGCCGCTGCCTTGAACTTCCGAAAAGTGTGCAAACAGGTCTTCGCCGCCGTCGTCCGGCGTGATGAAACCAAAGCCCTTTGCATCGTTAAACCACTTCACAGTACCTGTTGCCATTTTTGATCCAGTAAATGTTGTGTATTGCATTCGCGACCGCTATTTCTCAAATCGAGATCGAGCGCGAAGTACGAGTTGTATCACGTCTTTATGACGGACGCCAATCAACCAGTATTCGGGTATTCCCCGGCTTCGGCCTTTTCGAGGCGTCGAGGGCACAAAAAAGGACGTGCCTCCGGGTAGGGTAAACTGCTTGTATTACTCTTCCAGGAAAAACATTGACACATTATTTGCAAGAAGAACTTACGTCGTTCTGGAGCCGTTTGACCCCGTATCTCGCGGTATTGGAGTCTAAATCACCTCAAGACGACGCGCCGGACCCCGTCGGCCGAATCACCGTGGACGCCGACGACCGCCAGGCTTTTGCCCTCCACACCACCGACCGTAAGCCGCAAGGCGGCACGTCCGACACGCCTACTGGCCAAAGCGCAACGTATATGCGGACCAGATCGGCCGGTGCGGATTGGGGCCCTTGGCAGCGCGAAGAGTATTGAGTGACCGGGCGGCTGGAGCGAGTCGCGCCGCGGCGAATGTTTGGCGGATCTCGACTGAGGGCGAGGCCGCCGCAAACGAGCGTTCGCCTCGCTTGTGCGTCGGCCTGCCGTATCAGGCCGGCAGCGCGTTAAAAGCCGTTGCGAGGTGATATGGCGTGGTCGACGGCATGTCGGCGCGCGCTACTTCACCTGTTGAGGTTTTGCATTCGAACCAGCCTTGCGGCCGCAAGAAACGTTGCTGGAACAGTTCGATTTGCCGCGGCAGATCGGCTCGCACGATGGCTTCGTCGTGGCTCGCGAGTGCTCGCAGATATTCCGTTTGCGCCCAGATGCGTTGAGTCGGATCTTTGATCCGCCCGTTTTCATCGAGTGACGCACAGACGCCGCCCGTTTCCTGATCCACACCATTGCGTTGCGCGAAATCGAACGCACGCGTCAGTGTTTCCATAAGATCTGATCCCTCGAATAGGGCGCCTGCCCGCTTTGCCAGCCAGAACCATTCGAACTGATGTCCCGGCTCGAGGCGATTGTCGTGGGTGCCAATCGGCAATTCGGCGATGCAGCCCGACGGCGCATGCACGAAGTGACGAGCGACTGCGCCGGCCAAGCGCCTTAGTGCGGCGTCGAAAGCGTTGTCGCGCGTAGCTTCGCGGGCCGCGAGCCAAGCCTCCGTTAGATGCATCAACGGGTTCTGAACCGGTGTGCCGGTTACTGCGGTGAAGTCGGCCGTGAGCGAAGCATTGAAGAGATTGTCTTCAGCGGCGAATTTGGACTGAATCAGCGCGGACGTGCGATGCACGATTTCCAGCGCGTCGCGATTGCCGGAGCGTCGGCCATATTCCGCGCAGGCGAAGACGACGAACGCATGGGTGTACAGGTCTTTCGTGGTGTCGAGTGGAACGCCTTGCGCATCGACGCTGTAGAACCAACCGCCGTGTTCCGTGTCCTGAAAAGTGTGCGTAAGGGAATCGAACAGGACTTGCGCATGAGCTGCGTCGCCGGCTTCGGAGAACACAAACAGTTGGCGCGCGCAGGCCATTGCCCGATAGCGTTGCGCGGGCTCTGGAAGGTGATGTTCCGCGCTGAGCGCTTCGTACGGCAGTTTGAGCGCTTCGTTGAAACCGGGCCCGCGCCACATCGGCAGGATCACGTTGTTGAAGTGCTCGCGCAGTCCCGCGGCGAGCGCGATGGTCGGGGCTACGTCAGGATTCTTGCTGGGCATAGTTATGTTTCAAACGCGATGTTTCAAAGCGCTCGGGTCAGCGAGCGTGCGTCAAGCGGTAGTGCATTTGCCGGCCGCACCGGCACACGTGCCGCGGTTGCAGACGCGGGGGAAGCATGGGACAAGCATGGGGCAGCGGCGGCCTGCGGCTTAGGATAATGGAAACCGAACGCAGCCGGCGCCCAAAATCGACGAGGAAAACACTCAAATAATTTCAAGACGGAGAGAACGCGCTGCTGGGTAACCTCGAACTTGTCTCCCCCCTGGTGTTGGCCGCGGTGCTCTGCGGCGTCATCGGCTATGAGCGCGAGCGTCTTTCGTGAGGCGGGATTGCGCACGCATATGCCGGTATGCGTGGGCTCGGCGCTGATCATGATCGTATCGGCCTAGGGTTTCGCCGAAGTCCTCACTGGCGAGCATGTCGTGCTGGATCCCTCGCGGATGGCGGACTTGGCGGCGCTGCTTGACCGTGATGAACCGCCGCTCAAGGGGCTTGATACCTGCGAGGATGAGATCTGCACGCGCTCGCGCCAACTGCGCGGCGTCAGGGAGTTCAGGCAGCACGACGCGTCGTCTTGAAACCGGAAAAACGTCGGAGAATGGCTTCGGTGGCGGTGGACGCCATGCGACAATGCGGTCTCGAAAAATTCCAATGGCATTGACGAGCGGTGCCGGCGCCCGCTCCCCGCGACGACCGCTCTTTTCTCTATGGCAGATTCCGCAGTATCCACGCAATCCCGGCCTCGGCGCGACGCTTCCACGAAGAAGCGCCGCGAGGCCACGGTCTCGACCGAAACCGAAAAAAAGCTGGCGCGCGCCGCGCGCTCGGCACAACGCCTTGCACAACTGAGCGACGTCTCACGCGACGACAGCACGCTCGACCTGTTCCCCGACGATCCGACGCGTGCCACGCTGGAAGCGATGAACATCGACGTCCGCCAGGGCACACTGCACGGCTTTGAACTGCCCGATGTCGTGCTGGCGGCCGTGGGCGCGCTCGATACGCCGAGCGACAGCATGTCAGCCGACGCAAAAGCGGCGCGCCGCGCGCCACGAGCAGCCAAGGCCGATGAACCGGCCCGAGTAGACGCGCAATTGAGCGGTCTCGAAATCGAGCCCTCGACGGTGACCGGGCCAGACGCCGCGCATCCGTTGCCGGCTGCCGGTCTGGGTGACCAGAATGACGCAGTCGTATCGCCGCGCGAGGCCATTCCTCCGCTGTCCCCCGCGATGGCCGCCGCGACGGTGGCGCGCAGTGTCACCGCGCTGCGTCAGGCAGCCGAGCGGGAGGTCGAGACGGTGGAATCTGCGGTAGGAACCCGGCCGGGGACAGGCGGCAAATCTTCGCAGCGTTCGGCTTCGGGCAGGAAGATGGAAGCGGCGGCTTCAGATCAGGCGGACTTAGCTGAAGGGTCCGCCGCGAGCGCACAGGGTGAAGTCAGTGCATCGGCGTCGGCATCGGCGCACAACGCGAACCAATCGGCCGAGGCGGACCGCTCAACGCGTGAGACGACGGCTAAGGCTTCATCCGCCGACGTGGGCTCGGCGTTCGCCGCACCCTGGCAAGAAGCGCAACGAGCGGAAGCCGCTGCGGCTGCCGCCGCCGTGCAGCGCGCAGCCCCGGAACTCGACCGTGCGCGGGCAACGGCCTTTGCCGACACCGTCGACGCGCTGTACGGCGTGATCGCCGACCAGCGCCGTGCAGCGACGGACCATTCGCGTCGCATGAAATGGATGCTGTCGATCGTGGTCGGCGCGCTGCTCATGACGGTCGCAATCGGCATTACGCAGACCATGCTGCTTATGCGCCTCACCCGCGAAACCACCGCGCAACAGCATCGGATCGAACAGATGTTGCAGGGCCAGCAGACCGCGATGGCCAGCGTGCTCGACACACAAATGGCGATGGCCAATGCAGCCGCCCATGCCGCCCCGCCCACGCTCACACCGCCGCCCGCGCCGCAGCAGGCGCTCATGGTTCCGGAATCCGCGAACGGCCAGCGCGCCGTGCACGCGCGGCACATCAGAAAGCCGAAAACGGCAAATTCGCACTGACAACCTGCGAACGGCTGCCTGCCGTGCCGGCGAACGCTGGCCGCGGCGGCAGCTTCCATCCTTCTCGCCCCACGCATTCCGCAGTGAAAGGCGTCCGAACGCCTCGCGAATCCCTCCAGAGCGTGCAAACCGGGCGCCAGGTAGCCATCACGAAGCCAAGCCCCCGCCCGCTTCCATGTCCGTCGCCGCGCACCGAAGCCTCGATAAAAACAGGGACGTTGTAATGCTGCAACGCAATATCACCGCCCATAGGCCGCGCCAGCGCGTCACAGCAAATTAATGTTGCATTGCACTAGCTTTTGCCTAGGGAAAACCCTATAATGCTTCTTAAGGGAAAACCCTAGCAAATGCAGTAATCAACCGGGAGTCGCCATGAGCTTCATCTTTGCATTGTTCCAAAAGGTCAGCGACCTCTTTGCGTCGCCCCACTTGCCGCTTGACTCGGACTACTCGTACGCAGCGCGTTCGCGGGAAGCTGAGCGTCAGCGCAAGGCGCAAGCGACGCTGTTCGGCATCAAGTTGTCCGACTAATAACAGGTCTGGAAACCGGGCGCGGTCGTCGCGCCGGGTGCGCATGTCAATGCGCGTGCGTCATTCGAGCCACGGTCCGCGAAAGCGCGCCGTGGCTTTGTTTCATCTGGGCATTCGTTAGGGCGTCGGTCTACCTTCGGCGGCGCCTTTTTCGTCGCCGAATATTTCCCGGCCGAAATGAATGTAACGGCGCCTCACGTATCGGCAACCCGCAAGCCGGCCAAATTGCCGCAGAAGCCTTATGCGGACGGACGTCGGAACGGAACTAACGGTTCCGCAATTCGTCCCTTTCTTTGAAATGTGCGCTTACAAGTGCTCACGTCTTCATGCGAGTTGCGTCGCTAAAGTTGTTTTCAAGCGCAGGGCGTCCTTGACGGGCCGGAACTTCGAAGCCCGACCTGCAAGGCGCTGGCTCGATTCAACCTTGACGGGAGAGAACTATGAAAGCCTTCAACAAAACATCGCGTTCGATCATTGCAGCTTTGCTCGCGGGCGGCGCCTTGCTGGCAGCCGGCAGCGCGTCTGCACAAGAACGCGTGATCGTGGAACGCGGTCCGGGACCGGTCGTGTATGGTCAGCCGCACATGACGCCGGTGGGCGTGTCGATCAACATCGGGTGGCATGGCGACCGCTATTACGACGGTCACCGCTATTGGGATCACGACGACTGGATGCGCCACCATCCGCACGACTATGATCCGCGTCACCACGGTCGCGACGAACATCGTCCGCCCCCGCGCTACTAATTCGCACATGACCGCGCCGCCTCTTGCGGCGTGACCCGGCGAAGCCGGCTCTTCCTCGCGGAAGGCCGGCTTTGTCGCATTCGGCATTGTCCACTTGCGTACTGCGCTATCCTCTAACGCTTTCGTCGATGTCAGCAAAGGGAGCGGTCGTGAGCAAGGCAGCGAAGGCAGTAATAGGGGTCGTTGGGACGGGGTTGATGGGCGTTGGCATCGCCACGCAAAGTGCATTGCACGGATACCGGACTGTCGTGCACGACGTGGACGCGGCGCGTCTTGCGAGCGTCGCGCCGAAAGCGGAAGCGGTGCTCGACGAACTGATCGACGCCGGCCGCATCGACTCGAAGGCGAAACAGGCCGCGCTCGCCCTCATCGAGACTCACGCCGCACTGGACGTCATGCGGTCGGCGGATTTCGTCATCGAAGCGATCCCTGAGGTGCTCGAGTTGAAGCACCGTCTGTATGAAAAGCTGACTGCGATTCTCGCTCCGAACGCTATTCTCGCCAGCAATACGAGCGGCTTCCCGCCGGATCAGCTCGTCGCTCCGCTGGTTGCAAAAGAGCGTTTCGTGATCGCGCATTTCTGGAATCCACCGCACATGATTCCGCTCGTCGAAGTGGTGCCTGGAAGCGCGACCGCGCCCGACGTCACGGCGAAGACCGCAGAATTGATGAGCGCAATCGGCATGGAGCCGGTCGTTCTCACAAAAGCGATTCCTGGATTTGTCGGCAACCGCTTGCAGTTTGCGGTGTTGCGCGAGGCGCTCAATATCGTACGGTCGGGCGCTGCAACGCCGGACGTGGTGGATCGCGTCATGAAAACGTCGCTGGGGCGCCGGTGGGGAATAGTCGGGCCGCTGGAAGCCGCGGACATGGGCGGGCTGGATACTTTCCTCGACATCTCCACGCATCTGATGCCCGAACTGGCGAAGGACGAAAACGTGCTCGACCTGTTGCGTCAACAGGTGCAGGCGGGGCGTGTGGGCGTGCGCAGCGGCGCGGGCTTCTATGACTGGGACGACGCACACCTTGCGCAAGTCAAGGCAGGCCGCAAGCGCGTCATTGCTCAAGGGTAGCGAACCGGGGCCCGGCACTTGAGCAAATGCCGCCAGAAGGCGGGTAGCTGCCGTGGCGTCGTACGGCATTCATCGCCAGTTTTCGGTCCGGCCCAATGTGCCGCCCGTCAGTCTGCGGTATAAATACCCGTCGCCTTTTTCACGCTCCGCTCCATGTCCCATTACTTTTACGACCCCGCCGCCGGCCACAACCTTGCGCATGACCCGTTCAAAGCCATCGTCGCGCCACGGCTGATCGGCTGGATCTCCTCACGCGACACCGAAGGCACACTGAACCTCGCGCCTTACAGCTTCTTCGGCGCATTCGCGAGTTCCCCGCCGATCATCGGTTTTTGCAGCGAGGGCCGCAAAGACAGCGTTGCCAACATCGAAGCGACCGGCGAGTTCGTCTGGAATCTGGCGACGAAACCGCTCGCCGAGCAGATGAACCGTTCGTCAGCGCCCGTTGCGCCGCACGTCGATGAATTCGAACTCGCCGGACTCACGCCTGCGCCTGGGCGCAACGTGCAGGTGCCGCACGTCGCCGAATCGCCGGCCGCGCTCGAATGCAAACTGCTGCAGGTGGTGCGGCTGCATAATCTCGACGGCAAGCCGATGGACAACTATCTGTCGCTCGGCCAGGTGGTCGGCGTGCACATCAACGAGGCGTATCTGAAGGACGGTCTGTTCGATACGCACGCCGCGCAGCCCATCATGCGCGCCGGCTATCGCGGGGACTACGCCGAGATAGGCAACATGTTTCAGATGTTCCGCCCGACCGCATAAACGGCGCCGCGTCCAGACGGCGCGTGCGAGCGGGCCCTCATCCCGTTGCGGGCGGCCGTCGGCGCGATGCCCGCGGCTTCGCGTCCGGACGGGCAGCGCTGCTTTCCCCCGAATCCTGCGCATTCGATACAACCACCGCTTTCGCATCCGCCTGTTCCACGGAATCCACCGCGGAGGCTACCGGCGCCGCGGCCACGAGTTCGGCGGCAACGGCCGCGGCGGCGGGCACCGGCCGGATCGTACGAGCATGCGAACTCACCAGCACGGCTCGAGGTTCGTTGTCGTAGATCACGGCCCGCACTCGCGGATAAATCTGCCGCTCCCATCGCTGTCCATTGAACACGCCGTAATGCCCGACACCGGTCTGCACATGATGAGTCTTCAGGTACGGCCGCAACTTGTCACACATGTCCTGTGCGGCGAGCGTCTGTCCTACCGCGCAGATGTCGTCCTTTTCGCCTTCAACGGTAAGCAACGCAGTACGGCGTATTGCTGACGGATCGACCAGCCGGCCCATCACCGTGAGTTCGCCTAACGGCAGCGCGTGCCGCTGAAAAACCGTATCGACAGTTTCCAGATAAAAATCGGCGGTCAGGTCCATCGTCGCGAAGTATTCTTCGTAGAACGAGAAGATCGTGTCGGCTTTCGCCGGATCTCCTTTGGCCCGTTCGTAATGCAGGGTTTCGAACGAGTCGAGATGCCGGCTCAGATTCATCGACATGAACGCGCTCAGCTGCACGAATCCCGGATAGACGCGTCGATGCGCGCCTGCGAAGCCGAACGGCACCGCGCTAATCAGGTTTCTCTCGAACCACTCGATCGGTTTGCTTTTCGCCAGCTCGTTGACCCGCGTCGGATTGATGCGCGTGTCGATCGGACCTGCCATCAACGTCATGCTGGCGGGTTGTGCGGGATGGTCGTCGGCGGCCATCAGCGCGACGGCGGCTAACGCCGCAACGGTCGGTTGACAAACGGCGAGCAGATGCGCGCCAGGTCCAATCGTTTCGGTGAAGTCGATTACCTGCTGCACGAATTCGTCGAACCCGAAGCGGCCCTGACTTAGCGGCACGTCGCGCGGGTTATGCCAGTCGGTGACGTAGACGTCGTGCTCGGCGAGCATGGTGCGCACGGTGCCGCGCAGCAGCGTGGCGAAATGGCCGGACATCGGCGCGATCACGAGCACGCGCGGCTGTGGCGCCGGCACAGTCGTCTGCTTGCGAAAGTGCAGCAGTGAGCAGAACGGAGTACGCGCGGCGACTTCTTCGACGACCGGAACAGGCTTGCCGTCCATTGTCACGTTGTCGATTTCGAACGGCGGCCGTACGGGCGTGAGGCCCGCGAGCGTCAGCAGATCGCAAGCCGCGCGAAGCGACCGTCCATGCGAAGTGGCGCCAAACGCGGGCCACGTGTCGAGCGAACGGTTCATCAGCGCCGCGCCGTGACGCATGGGCAGCATCATGTCCGCGAACGCTTGATAGGTTGGATAGGCGAACAGGTTCATGCATCCGCGCGCAAGCGTTGAAATGAAGGAGCCCGAATAGAAGGCAAGTCACATGCCATTGCGTTTGCACGCAACAGCCGCGGCGGCACATTGGCATAGCATTTGCGCGGGTCGTGAAAGCGGTCCGAATTTGCCGCGCTTTGGTGCAACGGCGCACGGCAACGTGCATGCGTGCCGTCGGACGTCGGTTGAACGCCCCATCAGGAGGGGATACGTATGGCGAATACCACGCTCACCATCAGCAGCAAGAATTATTCGTCGTGGTCGCTACGCGGCTGGCTGCTGACGCGGTTCAGCGGCTTGCCGTTCGAAGAGATCGTGATGCCCATCGACGATCCGGCGGCGCGCGCCGAACTGCTACTTCTGTCGCCTTCGATTCTCGTGCCTTGTCTATTTCACGACGGCATCAAGATCTGGGACACGCTCGCCATTGCCGAATATCTGAACGAAGTCAAACCCAAAGCAGCATTGCTGCCGGAAGACATTCGCGCGCGAGCGCATTGCCGCTCGATTTGCGGCGAGATGCATTCGGGTTTTGCTTCGCTGCGCTCCGCGCTGCCGATGAACCTCAAGGCGCACTTCCCCGACTTCAAGGTCTGGGCGCGCGCGCAGTCGGATATCGACCGCATCGTGACTATCTGGAACGAGTGTCTCGAACAGTACGGCGGTCCGTTTCTGTTCGGCGAGCGCACTGCGGCCGATGCCATGTATGCGCCGGTCGTGACGCGTTTCGTGACATACGACGTGAAGCTCGAGCCGCATATCGCGGAATACGGGCAGCGCATCATGGCTCTGCCCGACATGCAGCAATGGATCGCGGACGCGCAGCAGGAAGCCGACGAGATTGACGAACTGGATGTCGAATTCTGACGTCCGACGCTTCGGTCGCCCGGCTGCGATCCTGCGGCGACTCAGTCCCGCCCGCTTTCGAGTTTGAAGACGCTGACCACTTGCGCAAGACGCGCGGCGTGATCGCGCAATTCGGCGGCCGCGTCTTCCGCTTCGCCGACAATCGTCGCGTTCTGCTGTGTGGCTTCGCCGATCTGCGTGACCGCGAGGTTCACCTGTTCGATCCCGCCCGATTGTTCGCGCGACGCAACGCTGATCTCGCCCATGATCGCGCGGACCTGGCCGACCTGCTGAACGATTCCTTGCATCGTCGTGCTGGCCTGCTCGGCAATCTGGAAGCCGCTTTGCACGGTCGCCGTCGATTCGGCGATCAGACCTTCGATCTCCTTGACCGAAGCCGCGCTGCGCTGAGCGAGCGCGCGTACTTCGGAGGCGACCACCGCAAAGCCTTTGCCGTGCTCGCCCGCGCGGGCCGCTTCAACGGCTGCGTTCAGCGCAAGAATGTTGGTCTGGAACGCAATGCCTTCGATCACGCTCGTGATCTCCGCAATCTTTTGCGACGAGCGGCTGATCTCGCCCATCGTGGACACAACGCGTTCCACTGCACGCCCACCTTCGAGCGCCGCGTTCGCAGCGCGCGTGACGAGGTTGTTCGCTTGTGCCGCGTGGTCGGCGTTCTGCTGCACCGTCGATGTGATCTGCTCCATGCTCGCTGCCGTTTCTTCAAGGCTGCTCGCCTGTGTGGCGATGCGCGACGCAATGTTGCCGCTGCCCGCGGCGATCTTCTCGGTGCCGTGCGACATATCGGTGGACGCGCTGCGCACTTGCGAAACAATTCGTGCAAGCCCTTCGCCGATGCCGTCGATCGACCGCATCAGGCGGCCAATCTCGTCGGCGCGGCTGCTCGCGCTTTTCGCGACGCGAACGCTGAGATCGCCCGAAGCGAAGCGCTCAGATGCCTTTGCGGCTTCATCGAGCGGCCGGCTGACGAGGCGCCGCACCGCAAACAGGAACACGACCGCGAACACGCCGACCAGCACAAAGCCGAGTACCAGGAAGCGATTGCGCGTGGCGGTGATATCGGCCATTACTTCGTCGCGCGGCGCGATGCCGCCTACTAGCCATTGCCATTCCGGCACCGTGATGAACGAAACGAACTTGCTGCGCTCGCCTTTCTCGCCGAGCGTGGCGTCGGCGGAACTGTATTCCAGGCGGCCTTCCTTCATGTCGAGCATCCGCTGATACGGCGCGTTCGCATTGTCCGCGGCCTGGCCGGCGGCGGCCGGATGCACGATCAGCTTGCCCCGATCCGGGCCCTTCGACGCGTTGAGCACGAAGTAATATCCACTGTCGCCGATCTTCAGCTTGCGAATGCCGTCTTCGACCTGCTGGATTTCCTGGTCGACATTCACACCGACAAAGAGCGCGCCGATCACGCGGCCGCTTGCATCGGTAACCGGCCGATATTGCGTGATCCAGCGCTTGCCGAATAGCGCTGCGAGCCCCGTATAAGGCTTGTTCGCGACGAGGAGCGCGTAAGCCGGCCCTTTGCGGTCGAGCAGCGTGCCGATTGCACGCGAGCCGTCCTGCTTCTTCAACGATGTTGTCACGCGCACGAAGTCGTCGCCGGTGCGCGCGAAGATGGTCGCCACTGCGCCACTGCGTTCGAGAAACTGGTCGGGAATGCTGAAATCCATGTTCAGGACTTTGTCGCCGGCCTTGAACGTGGGCGTGGCCACACCGTTTACGTCGATCTTCTGCGTTTCGTCGAGCGTGTAGGTAGTGGGCAGGAAGCTCGCGAACATCGACGTCGAGCGGTCGACTTCGGTGGACAACGCCTTGTCGAACAACGTGATCATCGCGGCGATCGAGCGGTCCTTTTCTGCGATGCGCTCGAGCACCTGGTCGCTGACCTGCGTGCCGGCGCTGCGCGTGAGTGCCCACGTGAAGGAGGCGAAAATCAACGCCACCAGCACGCATGACAGAACGGCGAGCCGGGCGCCGACGCTGGCGCGGCGCAAAGAGAGAAATTCCATGAGCGTATGCGGAGTAAAAGGGACAAACAAGACACGGCTAGCGCATAGGCACTCTCCGGCAACGTGTCTGGTTTACGGCCGCAATCGACGCTTTCTTTAGACAGGTGGAAGCTTTCTGTAATAGTGAGGCGCTCGTTGCGAGCGCCTTGGCGTCATACCTTCGCCCGCCACGTGCGCAACAACAGCGCATTTGTGACGACGCTCACACTGGAGAACGCCATCGCCGCGCCGGCCAGCATCGGGTTCAACAAGCCGAAAGCGGCGAGCGGAATGCCGATCAGGTTGTACACGAACGCCCAGAACAGGTTCTGCTGGATCTTGCGCCAGGTTTTGCGAGAAATATCGATCGCGTCGGCGACGAGCGCCGGGTCGCCACGCATCAGTGTGATGCCCGCTGCGTGCATGGCGACGTCGGTGCCGGTTGCCATGGCGATGCCGATGTCGGCGGCGGCCAATGCGGGCGCGTCGTTGATGCCGTCGCCGGCCATCGCAACGATGCCCGCGCTGCGCATTTTCAGGTCGCGGATCACGCGGGCCTTGTCGTCCGGCAGCACTTCCGCATGAAATTCGTCGATGCCGAGCGCGTCTGCAACGCTCGCCGCACTGCCCCGGTTGTCGCCGGTCACGAGCACGCTTTTGACGCCCATGGCCCGGAGCCTGTCGATAGCGGCGCGCGCCGTCGGCTTCACCGTGTCGCCGAATGCGATCAGCGCGAGCGCGACACCTGATTGTGAATCGCGCTGCATGAGCCAAGACACGGTATTGCCCGCGGCTTCGAGTTCGCGGGCGCGCGCCTCGGCTTCCGGCGACAGGTCGATGCCAAGTTCGCGAAGCCAGCGCGCGCTGCCGAGCGCAAGCGAGCGGCCTTCGACGTCCGCTTCGACGCCGCGACCGGCAACGGCCCGTGCGGCGCTCGCATTGAGCACTCGCGCACCGGACGCCGCCGCTTCATGCGCCTTGACGACGGCGCGTGCCAACGGATGATCGCTTTGGCGCTGCACGGCGGCGGCGAGCGCCAGTGCTTCGTGTCGGTCCATGCTGCCGACCGGTTCGAACGCTGTCACCGACGGTTGGCCGATCGTCAGCGTGCCGGTTTTGTCGAACGCAACAACATTCACGCGATGCGCGGTTTCCAGCGCCTCGGCGTCTTTGATGAGCACGCCGTGGCGCGCCGCGACGCCGGTTCCGGCCATGATCGCCGCAGGCGTCGCGAGGCCGAGCGCACAGGGGCAGGCGATCACCAGCACGGCGACCGCGTTCAGGATCGCCGTTTCGCCGCCGGCGCCAGCCATCAGCCAGCCGATCAGCGTGAGCGCGGCTATGGCCAGGATCGTCGGTACGAAGATTTCGCTGACGCGGTCGACGAGCCGCTGGATCGGCGCCTTCTCCGCCTGCGCACTCTCGACGAGGCGAATAATCCGAGCGAGTGTCGTTTCGGCGCCGATCGCGGTGGTCGTGACGGCAATGGCGCCTTCGCCGTTGATGGAGCCGGCGGTCACCGCGTCGCCCGTCTGTTTGGCCACCGGCATGCTTTCGCCGGTAATCAGCGATTCGTCGATATGAGTGCGGCCTTCCAGCACCGCGCCATCTACCGGAACCCGTTCGCCCGGCCGCACGATCACGACGGTCCCCACCTTGACTTGCGCGAGCGGCACTTCGCGCTCGTCCGCGCCGACGCGAATGCGGGCCCGGTCGGGACGCAGCGCCTGCAGCGCGCGGATTGCGTCAGTGGTTTGGCGCTTGGCGCGCGCTTCAAGCCATTTGCCGAAGCGCACCAGCGTGATGACGACGGCCGAGGCTTCGAAGTAAAGATGCATCGCGTCGTCTGGATGAGTCGCTAATTGATACACGCTGATGCCATAGGCCGCCGACGTGCCGAGCGCCACCAGCAAGTCCATATTTCCGGCGCCGGCGCGCACGGCGCGGTAAGCCGCGCGATAGAAGCGCGCGCCGAACACGAACTGCACGATCGAGGCGAGGCCGAATTGCAGCCACGGCGGAAGCATCGCGTGCACGCCGAACCATTCGCCCAGCATCGGCACGATGAGCGGCAACGTCAGCAACGCGCAGACGAGCACGGCTACCAGTTCGCGACGCGTCTGGCTGCGTTTGCGCTCGGCGGCGGTAGGGACGGCGGCGTCAGCGGTCGTTTCCGGAGCGCTGGCAACGTCGGCATCGTCTGGTTCTGGCGCTGCATCCGGCGGCGCGAGCAGCGCGGCTTCATAGCCTGCTTTCTTGACGGCGGCGATCAGCGCGTCCGATGCGGCGGCTGCTGCGGCTGCAGTCAGATTGACGCTCGCGGTCTCGGTGGCCAGATTCACGGACGCGGAGGCGACGCCCGGCACCTTCGCCAGCGCCTTCTCAACGCGCATCGCGCAAGAGGCGCAGGTCATCCCGCCGATTTCGAGTTCGGCGGTACGAGTCGGGGTGGCGTCGGTGTCGTGTGAAGCAGTGGCAAGTTCGGTCATGGTGGGTCAGGCTGGCGACGGCATTGAGCGGCATGATGAAGCCTAGTATCGACCTTCCCATGATGGGAAGGTCAAGCTCATGCCTCAAACGCGACTGCAAACATTCCTGGAACAGGCGGCGAGCCACCGTTACGGAAATCGCGCCGCGCTTCGGAAACAAAATGCTATTCACGCCTTTGCGCTTGCCTGAGAAGCGCGGATACGATACAACGCGATGTTGTCGGCGATGCGACGCGGACTGGCTGCGCTGGGTTTTGGGAGACCGCGCGAGCACCGTTGCGCTCGCGCCGGCGTCTCCCTTTTGGACAGCATGTTCCGCCCACTGAACGAATGATAAAAAATCGCCGAGCACTGTTTTCGAATTACTGGACCTGCGCATCCATCGCGGGCCTCGCATTCCTCACCGGTTGTGCGTCGACGCCTTCCACGACGCAAAAATCCACTGGCTGGATCAAGGACGAAGTCGCCGACTCATACGTGTTCGGCTATCCGTTGGTACTGATGGGCGTCGCGCGCGACGCGGCAATCGGCACCGACCCCGGCCGGGCGCCGCTCAATACGCTGCGCCATGCGCAGGCGCTGCCGCCCATCGGCGCGGCCAATCCGATGCAGCCGAGCCTCGATACGCTGGATTCGACCGGCTGGCTGGATGTCGGCACGGAACCCGTGATCATTGCGCTGCCTGATTCGCATGGCCGCTACGTCGACGCTCGCGTGCTCGACATGTGGACCAACGTGGTCTGGTCGACGAGCGATCAGTTCGCCACCCGCGCGGCAGGCATTAAGGCTCAAGCCATCGCCTTCGTCGGCCCGGGCTGGCAGGGCGATCTGCCGAAAAACGTGAAGCGCGTCGATGTGCCGACCCGCAACGCATGGGTGAGCGTGCGCATTCAGTCGAACGGCACCCGTGATCTGACCGCGGTTCGCAAGCTGCAACGGGCGATCCGCGTCACGCCGCTTTCCGTTTATGTGGGCGACGCGCGTTCGGCGTCGATTGTGCCGCCGCGCAGCAGTGCCGATTCCGCCGCTTCCGCGAACGCATCGGGCACGCCCGCCGCGCAAGTCGCAGCGCTCGACGCGAACGGCTTCTTCAACCGGCTCGCGCAGGCGCTGGCCGACAACCCGCCCGAGCCCGCCGATCCGCATGCGCTGAAAATCCTCTCCGACCTTGGTGTGACCCCGGACCAGCCCGTCAAGCTGCCTGGCGCATCGGAGGCGATTGCAGCCGGGCTCGCCGATGGTCACGAACGCGTGGTGACGCCACCGTCGAACTTACTGACTGGCAATGGCTGGAGCTGGTTCGGCGATGGCGTGGGTAACTACGGCCCCGACTACGCACTGCGCGCATACGCCGCGTACGCGCAGCCCGGCATCGGCACGAAAGATGATGAAGTGCGAGCGGTCGTCACTCAGGACAGCGACGGTCACGCACTCAACGGTGCGAATCGCTACGTAATTCACTTTGCGCCGAATCAGTTGCCGCCGGTGCGCGGCTTCTGGTCGATCACCGCTTACACGAAAGACGGCGCGCTAGGCGAAAGTGCGCCGGCGCGTATCGCGGTGGGCGATCGCAACGGCGCGCGTCGCAATCGCGACGGATCGCTCGACGTGACCGTGTCGTCCACGCGCGGCAAGGGCGGTAACTGGCTGCCGGCGCCGCGCGCGGATCTGCAACTGGTGCTGCGCTTGTACGCGCCGAAGCCTCAAGCCACCGACGGCACCTGGCAACCGCCGGCCGTCGTGCGTCAGTAATTCGCGCGAGTCTACTGCCCGCTGATCCGGGAGATTCGAAGGCCGATCAGCGCGTCCGTCACGGCAGCATATGAGTGGCGGACGCGCGGCTTTATCGCGCGAGCAATTGTGTAAGCTCAGCTTACATTTATATCCCACGAAAGATTCACGACTTATACTGCCGCTTGCGGGATTTTCGTTTAGCGGCGGGCTTGCCGCCGCATTACCCAAAACCGAGCATGGCAAGCATTAATAAAGCATCATTCGCCTCTTCCATGCGGACCATGCGCGACGTCGCGCAATCGCGGCGCACAAGGCGCGTCATTGCAGGTCTGCTGATCTTCATCGTATTGTTCGGTCTGCTGGGCTTTTTCGCGGCGCCGCCGCTGATTCGCCACCTCGCCGAACAGCAACTCAGCAAGCAGCTCGACCGGCCCGCAACTATCGGCCGTATTGCGCTTAATCCCTACACGCTCAAACTGGAAGCCGACCGCGTACATATTGGCGAACGTGGCGGTGCCGGCAATTTCGTGGATATCGAGCGGCTCATCGTACAGCCGTCGTGGAGTTCGCTGTTTCGCGCAGCGCCGATTATCGACGAAGTCCAGGTCGATTCGCCGCGCTTCCATGTGGTTCGCTACGACGCGCAGCGCTTTAATTTCACCGATCTGATCGAAAAATTTTCGAAGCAGCCGAGCACGCCAGATACCAAGCCGACGCTCTTTTCCATATCGAACATTCGTCTCGAGAACGGCCAGATCACATTCGACGACAAACTGCTCGGCGCCACTCATGTAATCGATCAATGGAAGCTCGGCATTCCGTTTATCGCTACGTTGCCTTCCAAAACGGATATCTTCGTCGAGCCGTTGCTGCGCGCGCGGATCGACGGCAGTCCGCTTGCCATCGACGGCAAAACGAAGCCGTTCGCTGCGTCGCGTGAGTCGGAGGTGTCGTTGCGCTTCGACGGGCTAGACGTGCCGCGCCTGATCTCTTACGTGCCGACAAAGCTGCCTGTGATCGTGCAGTCGGGCAAGCTGTCGACCGATCTGAAACTGAACTTCGTCATGTCGAACGACGCGCCGACGCTGCGAGTTGCCGGCACCGTCGATCTGAACGACGTGAATGTGCAGGACCCGAGCAAGGCGCCGTTTTTTGCTGCGCGCGCCGTGCATGTCGCCGCGCGCACGCTCGAACCGCTGAAAAGCCTCTACCATTTCGACGATATTCGTATAGACGCGCCAAGCGCGAATCTCGCGCGTGACAGAAGCGGCGTGCTGAGCGTGGAGCGGATGTTTGCACCCACGCCGGCCCCTGCAAAGGCGGTAGCTGAATCGGCGAGCGCGCCGGCGGCGGCATCGAGCGCAAGTGATGCGAAAAGTGCTGCAAAGACCGACGCCACGAAGGACGCCGCGAAGCCTGTACCGCCGCTCGATCTCTCGATCAAACGCTTTGTGCTCAATGACGGTACGGTGAACGTGCGAGACGAAGCCGCGTCGCGCCCCGTCGACGCTGGTCTGGAAAAACTCGCTGTCACGCTGACCGATTTTTCCACGCTGGCCACCGCACCCGCGCATTACACGCTGAATACCGACTTGAAGCGCAGCGGTGGTTCACTCGGCCTGGCGGGTGCATTGAGCCTCGCCGCTAAGACCGCGAGCGCGAAGCTCGACGTCAAGTCACTGAATTTGCCGCTGCTGCAACCGTATCTCGACGCCGCGACCACTGCGCAGGTGACGGACGGCGCGCTTTCCACGACGGCGAATATCGGCGCGAACTGGTCAAAGTCGCCGGCTGCCGTGATGATCGCGGACACGCAACTCGATTTGCGTTCGTTGAAAGTGGCGGCGCGCGGCGATAAGCAGCCGCTCATCGCGCTCGCCCAGGGCAGCGTGAAGGTCAAGCAGGTGGACCTGAATGCCCGCACGGCCGACGTCACGAGCGTTGACACCACAGACCTCGCAGTCGACGTGCAACGCCTGAAAGACGGCAGCATCAACCTTGCGTCGCTCGGGGCGGCTCATGAAGCCGAGCCGACGCGCACGGCGATTCATGCGGCGAAGAAGGCACAAGCCGAAGGACCGGCGTGGCGCTACAAGATCGGCGAACTGAATGTCAAAGACGCCACAGCCAATTTCACCGACAACACCACGCCGCAGCCGGTGAAACTGGGCATCACGCCGCTGCAGTTGAAAGTGCGGCAGATTAGCAACGACCTTGGCCGCCCGCTGCCGGTCGAACTGCAAGCCACGCTGAACGGGAAAGGCACGCTCGACCTCAAGGGCGACGTTACGGCAACGCCGCTGAAGGTCGCTGTCAAGGTGAACGCGAACCGGCTCGACGCCGCGGCTTTCGAACCGTATTTCGGCAGCAGGTTGAATGCTGCGATCGCGAGCGCGCTGCTCAATGCCAGCGGCGATCTTGCGTTGAGCCAGGCGAAGTCGTTGAAGGCGAGCTATCGCGGCGACGTTGCGCTTGTCGACGTTCGGATGCTCGACAAGGCAACTTCGGACCCGTTCGCGGGATGGCGTTCGCTCGCGCTGTCAAAGCTGAAAGCGGACTACGACGAGCACGGCACGTCGGTGGACGCAGAGCGCGTCACCTTCACGAAGTTCTACGGACGCGTGCTGCTGGACGCACAAGGCAAGCTGAATCTCACCGACGTGGTCGCGCACGAAAGCGGCGCAGCGCAGTCGCTCACGCGCGACAAGAACAACAAGGGCGGTGCCGAACCGGTCCCGTTGACGCCGCCCACGGCGTCGGCTGTCGTCAACTCGTCGGCGCCAGTGGTGGCCTCTGCGTCTGCGCCGGCGTCGTCTGCTGCACCCGCGACAGTGACGGCCGCAACACCGCCGCAAAACCCGGTCAAGCTGCATTTCGGCCAACTTGTCCTGCAGCAAGGCCGTGTAACGTACACCGATAACTTCATCAAGCCGAACTACACCGCGAACCTGGTCGGCATTCAAGGCACGGTAGGCGCGTTCGGTACACAGTCGACAACGTCTGCGCCTGTGGAGATCGCGGCGAAGCTGGCGGCCAACGGCCCGCTGTCCATTCGCGGCACCGTCAATCCGCTGATTGCGAAGCCGGCGCTCGATCTGACCGCGAGCGCGCACGACATCGAACTGACTAATCTCACGCCGTATTCCGCGAAATATGCCGGATATCCGATCACCAAGGGCAAGTTGAACGTCGATCTGCATTACAAGCTCGACAACGATCAGCTAAATGCGGACAACCATCTGTTCATTGATCAGCTGACGTTCGGCGATCACGTCGAAAACGACACGGCGACCAAATTGCCGGTGCGGCTCGCCATTTCGCTGCTGAAGAATTCGCGTGGCGAAATCGACGTGAATCTGCCCGTGTCAGGCTCGTTGTCGAACCCTGAGTTCAGCATTGGCGGGCTGATCTGGCATGCGGTGCTCAATCTGCTGCAAAAGGCGGTCACCGCGCCGTTCTCGCTGATTGCCCATGCGTTCGGCGGAAGTGGCGAGGAGTTGGGCTATGTGGAATTCGAACCGGGCTCGGCGCAGCTCTCGGAAGACGACAACAAGAAGCTCGACACGATCGTGAAGGCGCTCGGCTCCAAACCGTCGATCAAAATGGACCTGATCGGCCGTGTGGATCCGAAACTCGACGAGCCCGCATTGCGCGCGCGCTATGTGGATCGCCTCGTCAAACAGCAGAAAATCAAGGACGTAGTGGGCAACGGCCAGAGCGTGGACTTGTCGAGCGTCACCGTCGATGCGAAGGAATACGACAAGTACCTGACCAAGGCTTATAAATCCGCGGACTTCAAGAAGCCGCGCAATTTCGTCGGCCTGACAAAGAGCATGCCCGTCGACGACATGAAGAGCGCGCTCGCGGCCAACGCGCCGATCGACGAGGCCAGCTTGCGACAGCTCGCGCAGCAGCGGGCGCAGAGCGTGCAGCAGTATCTGGACGGCAAGATCGACAGCAGCCGCGTGTTTATCGTCGCACCGAAGCTGGACGCAGACGGCATCAACGATAAAGGTGCGACCACGCGAGTCGATTTTGGGCTGAAGTGAGCGACGCCTTCGCGCGCTCCTCGTGCATCGTCCTCAGGCCGCGCGCGTCGGCGTCTTCAGCGCCGTCTGCTCGATCACGCGCGCGAGCGTGTCGAATGCCGGTCCGATCTTTTCGTTCGGCACACACGCGTAACCGAGCAGCAGTCCGCGCATGGCGGGCGGATCGCTGCTGTAGTAGCTCGCGAGCGGCCTCACGATCACGCCAGCGTCGAACGCTGCTGCCGTGACCGCGCGATCGTCGGCATGATCGGGCAGTCCGAGCACGAGATGCAAACCGGCCTCGTCACCCATGACGGGCAGTTCGGTGCCAAACCGCGCGGTAATCGCATCGATCAGAATCTGCCGGCGCTCACCGTATAACGCTCGCATTCGCCGGACATGCGAGGTGAGATGGCCGTCCATGATGAAGTCTGTCATGACCGCCTGCTGCATCAACTGACCTTCGCGATACAGTTCGGCGATGCCCATACGGAACGTGTCCACGAGATGCTCCGGCGCGATCATGTAGCCCATGCGCAAGCCGGGAAAAAGCATTTTGCCGAGACTGCCGACGTAGATCACCTGACCTGCGTCGTCGAGACCTTGCAGCGACGCTAGCGGCCGGCTGCCGTAGCGAAACTCGCTGTCGTAGTCGTCTTCGATGATCCACACGTTGTGCTGGCGCGCGTACTCGAGCAGCGTGCGGCGGCGCGCGAGGCTCATCACCATGCCAAGCGGATATTGATGCGACGGCGTGACGAGCGCGAGACGCGGCGGTTGCTGCAAATCCTGCTCGCGCGGATTGAGGCCTTCTTCGTCGACCGGCACTGGAACGAGTGTGATACCCGATGACTGCAGCACGCTGCGCGCGCCCCAATAGCACGGCTCCTCGACCCACGCGCGGTCGCCGACGTCGGTCAGCAATCGAACCGCGAGATCGATGGATTGGTGAATACCCGTAGTGATGATGATCTGATCAGGCGTGCAATTCACCGAGCGCGCGACCCGCAAATAGTCGGACAACGCGCGGCGCAGCGGCCGGTAGCCGCCGCCCGGCGCATAGGTGAGCAGATCGGGATTGGCTTCCTTCCATAAGCGCGCTTGCAGGCGGCTCCAGGTTCGCGCCGGAAATTCGGCGACGTCGGGCACGCCCGGCATGAACGCGCCCCACTGTTTTGCAGACACGCCCGCCTGACCGATCAGGCGCCGGCCGCGATTGGACAGATCGTTCAGATCGCGCTTTGCCGTCTTGCCCGGAACCGCGACAGGCCTGCCTTCCGTGTCCACTGCCGTGACTGCTGGCTTGCGCCGCGCGTTGACCGCGGCTGTGTCCGGCTGCGTATCGGCGACATATGTCCCGCTGCCGGTGGTCGAGATCACATAGCCTTCGGCGGTCAACTGGTCGTACACGTGCAGCACCGTATTGCGCGCGATACCGAGGTCTTCGGCAAGCGTGCGCGAGCTTGGCAGCTTGGTGCCCGGCGGCAACTGGCCGGCGAGGATCGCCTGCTGCATCAACCGCAAAGTCTGCCGGTAGATCGGCTCGGCGGCCGCGCGATCAAGCCTGGCGGCGAGCCAATCCGACAAGATGATCGTATCCAAGTGGTTCTATCCGGAATAATGAAATGGTTCCATATTGTAGAACCGTAACGGTCTATAGTGGGCCACGCAATCGATGCAAGCCCGCTGCTTATCGAAGGCAGCCGGCCGGACAGGCAGAGGAGACTACGGCGATGAAAACGGATGAAGTGATCGTCAGCTTTCGAGGCGTGCGCAAGACGTACGACGGCGAAACGCTGGTCGTCAAACAACTGGATCTGGACATCTACCAGGGCGAATTCCTGACGCTGCTCGGGCCGTCTGGTTCCGGCAAAACAACCTGCCTGATGATGCTCGCGGGTTTCGAATTCCCCACCGGCGGCGAGATCTGGCTCGACGGCACGTTGCTCAACACCGTGCCGCCCCACAAGCGCAACATCGGCATGGTGTTTCAGAACTATGCGCTGTTTCCGCATCTGACAGTCGAGCAGAACGTCGCGTATCCGCTGACGGTGCGCAAGCTATCCGCCGAAGAGCGTACTCATCGCACCAACAACGCGCTGAAGATGGTGCGCATGGAGAGCTTCGCGAAGCGGTATCCGGCGCAGCTTTCCGGCGGACAGCAGCAGCGCATCGCGCTCGCGCGGGCGCTCGTGTTCGAGCCCAAACTCGTGCTGATGGATGAACCGCTCGGCGCACTCGACAAGCAGTTGCGCGAACACATGCAGTACGAACTGAAGTCGCTGCACGAGAAGCTCGGCGTGACGTTCGTGTATGTCACCCACGATCAGGGAGAGGCGCTGACCATGTCCGATCGCGTCGCCGTGTTCGACAAAGGCATCGTGCAGCAGCTCGACACCGTGGACCGCCTGTACGAATCGCCGTGCAACGAGTTCGTCGCAAACTTCATCGGCGACAGCAACAAGCTGCGGGGCACGATCGCAAACGTGGACGGCGAGTATTGCGAGTTTCACCTTGTCGACGGTACGCGGCTGACTGGCCGCAACATCGGCGGCGCGCGCGCGGGCACGCCGGCAGTTGCGTGCATCCGTCCTGAACGCATGAAGCTGGCGAGTCACGGCAACGGCGCGCCGCGAGCGGGTGCCAATGCGCTCAGCGGCGAAGCGCGCGGACTCATCTATTTTGGCGACCACGTGCGCATGCGTTGCGGCTTGCCGCAACAGGACGAGTGCTTCGTCAAGGTGCCGCTCGGCACCGATGCGCTCAATACGTTCGCACCTGGCTCACCAGTCGCACTCGAGTTTGCGCCCGAGCATCTGCGGGTATTCGCGGGGGGCGTGATTGCGTGAAACGCGCGCATGATTGCATGAGAAGAGCGGTCAGCAGCACATAAAAAAGTTGCATGAATGATGCTTGAAACCACCACCAAAGGAGAGCAACACACCATGAGCAAGATCGGGAAATCGCGCTGCGCCGTCGCTGTCGGTGCTGTGGCGCTCGCGCTCGGCGCGGCGCAGGTCAATGCGGCCGAACTGACGGTCGTGAATTTCGGCGGCGCGAACGGGGACGCGCAAAAGGCGGCCTTCAACCAGCCGTTCGAGTCGCAGAGCGGCAGCAAGGTGACCGCTGTCGAATACAACGGTGAGCAGGCCAAGGTCAAGGCGATGGTTGAGGCCAAGCACGTGAACTGGGACGTGGTGGAGGTCGAATCGGGCGACATCGGCCGAGGTTGTGACGAAGGTCTGTACGAAAAGCTTGACTGGTCGAAGATCGGCAAGAAATCGGATCTGATTCCGGAGGCGCCGCAAACTTGTGGCGTCGGCTTTTTCGTGTGGTCGACGGCGCTCGCGTATAACGCCGACAAGCTGAAGACTGCGCCGTCGGGCTGGGCCGACTTCTGGGACGTGAAGAAGATCCCCGGCAAGCGCGCGATGCGCAAGGGCGCGCGTTACAACCTCGAATTTGCGTTGATGGCCGACGGCGTTGCACCGAAAGACGTCTACAAGGTGCTGGCGACCAAGGAAGGCCAGGACCGCGCATTCAAGAAGCTCGACGAGTTGAAGCCGAACATCCAGTGGTGGGAAGCGGGCGCGCAGCCGCCGCAATTCCTCGTGGCCGGCGACGTGGTGATGTCGACGGCGTACAACGGCCGGATCGATGCCGCGCAGAAAGAAGGCAAGAACCTGAAGGTCGTGTGGAACGGCAGCATTTACGACCTCGACTATTGGGGGATTCCGAAGGGCTCACCGAACAAGGCGCTCGCCGAGAAGTACATCGCCTTTACGATTTCGTCGAAGCCGCAGCAGGACTACGCGCACCACATCGCCTATGGTCCGGTGAACGTGGCGGCGATCAAGGCGCTCGACGCGAAGACGCTTGCGAATCTGCCGAACTCGCCGGCCAACGGCAAGAACGCGGTTCTGCAGAATTTGTCGTTCTGGACGGACCATGGCGACGAACTGGAGCAGCGTTTTTCGTCGTGGGCTTCGAAGTAGGAAGCGGGTCATGTGAAGAAGCGCGCGCAGGGATGAGTCCGGCGCGCGTGGGTTTCGAGGCATGGGACGGCAGTAAGCGCTAAAGCGCTAACTGCCGTCGACAGCTCTGCATGGGACGGCAGTAGGTGCTAAAGCACTAACTGCCGTCGACAGGAGAACGGGTGTGACTACGATGACGATCGCCGCCGATTCGACGCCGGAATCGACCGGCCGGCTCAAGCGTGAACTGAAGGCCGCGGAAGCGAAAAAGCGCGCTACAGCCTTGCTGCTCATTGCGCCGCTTGCGATTTTTCTGCTGCTGATCTTCGTCGTGCCGATCGGCGCATTGCTGACACGCGCTGCGCAGAATCCGGAAGTCGTGAACGCGTTGCCGCATACGCTCAGCGCATTGAGCACGTGGGATCGCAAGACGCCGCCGCCCGACGCCGCATACGCCGCGTTGGCGACCGACCTCACCGCGATCGCCGACAGCGACGGCATGGGTGCCCTCGCGCGACGGCTCAACGTGGAGATTCCCGGTTACCGGTCGCTCGTTGCCAAGTCGGCGCACGCCATGCCGTTCGTCGACGACAACAACAAGCCGTTGCAACTATCTCCGGCCGAGTTCCACGCGAAGTTCGCCGAACTGGACGAACGCTGGAGCAACATCGCGTACTGGCAAGCCATCGCGAAGAACGGCAGCCCGTATTCGCCGTTTTACCTGCTTGCTTCGCTCGACCATAAGCAGGACGCGTTCGGCCACATCATTCCGACCGATCCCGACCAGCAGATCTATCTCGCCGTTTTCAGCCGTACTTTCGTGATTGGCGCGGCAGTCACTCTTTTTGCACTGCTGCTCGGTTACCCGCTTGCTTACTGGATTTCGACGCTGCCTGAGCGTCGCGCGAATCTCGTGATGATTCTCGTGCTGATTCCGTTCTGGACATCGATCCTGGTCCGCGTCGCCGCATGGATCGTGATCTTGCAGAGCGAAGGGCTCGTGAACAAAGCGCTGATCGGTAGCGGCTTACTGCACGATCCGCTGGCGCTGCTGTTTAACCGCACGGGTGTGTACATCTCGATGACGCACATCCTGCTGCCGTTCATGATCCTGCCGCTTTATAGCGTGATGAAGTCCATTCCGCCCACGTATCAACGCGCGGCGGTCTCGCTCGGCAGTCATCCGTTCGCCGCATTCTGGCGCGTGTATGTGCCGCAGACTTATCCGGGCATCGGCGCGGGCGCGTTGCTGGTTTTCATTCTGGCAATTGGCTACTACATCACACCGGCGCTGCTCGGCGGACCGAACGACCAGATGGTCAGCTACTACGTCGCCTACTTCACCAACGTGACGATCAACTGGGGCATGGCATGCGCGCTCGGCGGGCTGCTGCTTGCCGCCACGCTCGTGCTGTATGCGATCTACGGACGCTTCACGCGCTCATCGCTGAGCCTTGGCTGAACGGAGCCCACCGCCATGAAACTCGCCAAGCCCCTCTTTGCGCCACACACGTCGCTGATCGAGCGCGTATGGTATTTCGCGTTGCGCGCACTCGCCGTGCTCACGCTGCTGTACCTGATTCTGCCCGTGCTCGCGATCGTGCCGCTGTCGTTTTCATCGAGTACTTTTCTGGTATATCCGATTCCGGGCTGGTCGCTGCGTTGGTATCAGAATCTGATTGCGTCTGATGAGTGGCGGATGGCGGCTAAGAACAGTTTTATCGTTGCGCCATCCGCGACGGTAGTCGCCACCGTGCTGGGCACACTCGCGGCAATCGGGCTCACCAAAGCGAATTTCCGCGGCAAGGGGTTGCTCATGGCAATCCTCATTTCGCCGATGATCGTGCCGGTCGTCGTAGTGGGCGTCGGCATGTATCTGTTCTTTGCGCCGCTCGGTCTCGCCAATACGTATATCGGCCTGATTCTCGCGCACGCGTCGCTCGGTGTGCCGTTCGTCGTGACGACGGTGGCCGCGACGCTGCAGGGTTTCAATTACAACCTCGTGCGCGCGAGCCTGTCGCTCGGTGCGAATCCGGTGAAGACGTTCTTCCGCATCACGCTGCCTGTGATCGCGCCGGGTGTGATCTCAGGCGCGCTGTTCGCGTTTGCGACATCGTTCGATGAAGTCGTCGTCACGCTATTTCTCGCCGGCGCCGATCAGACGACGCTGCCACGACAAATGTTCACCGGCATCCGCGAAAATATCAGCCCGACTATTGCGGCGCTCGCCACCATCCTGATTGTTTTCTCGACCTGCCTGTTGCTGGCGCTCGAGTGGCTTCGCGGCCGCAATGCGGCACGGGCAATCAGGGCATAAGCGTGGGCCGGCGTGTATCGCCACGTTCATTGAAGCAGCACGCCATTCGACAACTCTTGACATTGTTCTAAGATTCATCCCATTCCGCGGGCTTGTCCGTCTCGTCATACTTTTATCCCTCGATAAGAAGATGCGCGAGACGCAGACATTTAATGAAAACCCCGCTAACCGTGCTTGTGCGCGCTGACGCTGACAGCTTGCGCGGACCACGCCGCGCGCGAACGGCTCGGTATCCAGGATTCCACTTTGCTTACATCCGGCGTTGGCGCTTCGCAAGACGAGGCCGCAGGCGCCGCCAACCCGCAATGGGTCCAAACATACGCAATTGTCCATAACGGCGCTTCGGCGCTGGCCTCGTTGCAAGCGCGGCTCGACCGCATGCCGCCGCAACCGAACGGTTACTTTCGCGCAAAGGCGCAATGCTGGATCAACGCTGCTCAACAAACGCGGCAAGCGGGCGACCATTGGGGTTTCGTCGAAGAAGCCATCGGCGAGGCGGCGGTCATTACCATGGGCCTGGAAAGCGGCACACCGGTATCCGCCGCTAATCCTGCGCTGCGCACCGCGTCCACTGTGCGTCCCGATCTTTGGCAGATCGCCAATACCATCAAGTCGGATCCCGCCGTCGCGTCGTGTCACGAGGCGCAACCGTCGCTGGCGTGCGCCGAAGTAGGGCTCATGCAAGCTGGACACGACGCGTGGATGCGAAGCTTCTCCAATGCCGAAAAGCGTCTCTCAGATATTCAGGACAACTTGCGTAAGTCGGCTGAAAGGGTGTTGCAATGCAAGCAGGACGTCGCCACGAGCGCAACGACGGCGAATGCGAAGTCGCCTAGGACAGTCACGTTACGCGCCGATGCCTTGTTCCGTTTCAACGGCGGCAACGATGTCGCAATGCTGCCCGCCGGAAGGCGCGCGCTGGACAGGGTGGCACGCGGGCTAAAGACAGATGCGACGCCCGGCGGTCTGACAATCACCGGCTACAGCGACCGTCTCGGCGACAACGCGCGTAACCAGAGCTTGTCACTGCAGCGTGCAGAAACGGTAGCGCGGTATTTGCGCACTCGCGGCGTTACCTCGCCGATTGCGACTCGTGGCCTGGCCAGCGCAAATCAACTGGTCGAGTGCCGGCAAACCAGGCGTGATGATCTGGTGCGATGTCTCGCACCGAATCGCCGGGTGGAGATCGAGCTCGTCGTTGCCACTCCCTAACGTGCCTTTGTATCGCCGCCGGGCGTCATAGTCCATCACGCATGTGGCGCATGGCAGCAGACGGCCGCAATGAGCTGCAAGGGCCGTATGGACCGCAACCGGCAATGGATGTTTTTCAGGAGGAACGCAACACATGTCAACTATTCTGATTATCGACGACCACCCAGCGTTTCGGATGATCGTCAGGTTGCAGCTAATGCAATTGCTGAGCGTCGAACAAGTGATCGAGGCGGACAACGGTCAGACCGCCGTCGAAATGGCTCGCCAGCACAAGCCCGACCTCGTCATTCTGGATCTCGACATTCCGCGCATCAGCGGACTTGACGTTATTCCGCGACTCAAACTCGTGCATCCGTCCATCCGCGTGATGGTGCTGTCAGGGCACGACCCCGCCACTTTCGCGCCGCGCGCAATGCGCTCGGGCGTTCATGGTTTCGTCGGCAAATCGCAGGAAATGAAGGAGATCATGCGCGGCGTGGAGGCGGTGCTCGCAGGCTACGCCGTCTTTTAGCAACCTAAGTCGTGTCAAACCAATGTTGGCTAGTGGCGCACGCCGTCCAGTGGCTTCACTTGACAGCCAAAAGTGTCAAGCTAATGCCCACGTGGTGGCCGTGCTTTGAGACCACCCGGAATCTCGTCGTTCATCGTTTTCGACGGACAACGTTGCTGCTGACCATCTGCCTAAGTTCCTGTCTCAGCGCATACAACTGCTGTTCGGAAGATTCCAGGTTACGTCCCAATTGTTTGTTCTCGTCACGGATAGCTTCGAGTTCCTTTTCCAACAGGAGCTTCTCGTGAAAGAGCTTGGCATTTTCTTGCCTCATGTTCTGCAATGTCTTCTCAAAGCTATCATCGTCTTTGATGCTAGCCCCGTTGCCGCTTTGGCTTAGCTTCTTGTCACGAAGCGCTCGGGAACGAGCTATTCGCGTGACACGTGTGACCACCCATCTGCGGCCGGGGCTGTAAAGCACCTGTCGGGAGCAATGAGCCATACGCGACACCTGTGCGACCGTAGCCTCTAAGTGCGGGTCGGAGCGAATCTGAAGCAAAGCCGCCTTCAGCGCAGCGGTGAGTCGGTCATACTCAGTGTCTTTGTATTCTTGGAGTCCGCTGTTCATGCCTCGTCCAATTGTTCCAGCATGCTGAGGTAAGCGTTGCGCAGTCGTTGCAGCCTTTCCTTATCGACGACGTCACCCGATGCCATCGCCTCGTCACATTTCTCTAGGCGAAGTTTGATTGCAGGGCGGTTGTATGCAGGTACAACCGAGTTGGAACAGTCGAACGGATTACACTGCAAGTCGCCCAAGCATGGCGGAGTGCTCGAGACACGTTCGCTCAACAAATTTAAAGAACAGAATCCGATGCCTGAGGCATACACTGACACATGCGGGGCAATCTTTGCGATAAAGTCCTCTCGCTCCTTTCCTTCAAGTCCCATGCCGGCAAAGTACGCCTCCACTTTTTCGCGATGTAATTGCGCTCCCCCTCCGGCGAATGCGCGTTGCGCACCGAAAAGACTTCTCGCCTGCTCTGTCTTGATACGGGCGACGGCGTCGACGCCAACAACGGTCGACAACAAGGTTCGCGGATAGTTACCGTATCGCATGGTGATGTCAGCAGGAAGCCCGCGCAACGCACGTTGAGAGGACACAGCCAGATGTTTCAGTTGCATAGACGCGTAGGGCATCTTTACGTGCATGCGCGCCATCTGCTCGGCTAATCCCTCGCGGAACTGCTGAGGGGTTAACCTCCATGAGGCGTAGCGGCCTGTACGAACAACGGCGCGGAAATATTCCTGCATGCCTTTCGCGATTGCTATAAGGCTAGGTGGTCTTTGTGTCTGTATTGAGCCTAACGCGGGCTGCATTGTCGGTTGTCGAGCGAGGAACGACGAGCCGTCGATTGCCGACAACAGTTGCAAGCAATTCATCGCATCGACGAGGGCATCCGTCGCCACCCAACGGTCACAATCGACAGCATTTGCGAGTGGCCGATGCTTCGAAACGGTAGTCCTTATATAGGAGTGTCCATCCTTCGAGAACAGCGCCTTTTTGCGCAGAAGTCTAAGTTCAGAGGCTCGCATGCCCGTGTACAGGGCGACAAAACTAAGTGCGGCACTGTGAACAAGCCTAAGATAGACGACAAAGAGATGTAGCGTGAGGCCGAACTCCGCCTCAAACCGTTTCTTAAACTGCTTTCGCTTCTCATGGCTTAGCTTCTTCGCTGATACTTTCGAGGCGTAGTCTTTGTACTCATTGAACGCGCGCGAAAGTTTTCCCTTGTACGCCATGGCCTCGCTAACCGGCAGCAGTTGCGCGCAATCCGGGGAGCGCGCTGGGCAGTCGATGAGATTTAGAAAGACCAAAACGGTTCGCTGTGAGACTTGGGACAGCATGCCGAATAGTTCTGACGGGAGACCGACAGTAGCGTTTGCGTCGGAGCTCCCATGATGTAGCGCGCGAAGGTGTTCGAGGCGGAGCGAAGGCTGGCCACCGGGAAGGTAATCGGCGACAGCCGGATGGGCCAACTTCTTCAAAATTGCTTTGACGATAGTGCGCGATTTGACGGAGTCAATCATTGACCTCCATTCGGATGCTGTGACATCTGAAAAGTAGCCGATGTGCCTGAGATTCAAATACCTAGTCATTGCGCTTATCAAACGCTTCACTTCGGCTACGACAGTCTTCGGTTTCACTCCTCGCTTTGAGTAAAGAACAAAATGCCTGTTTATGCAGACGTATGTCAGCACCTTAAATTCGGTTATGAGACTCTCTCTCATGACGTCTCGATAATCGCTCCAGTGAATTTCCACTTCGCAGCGATAGTCAAGAGAGTTTCGTAGGCTGTCGTCGTAATATGACCAGCAGTCGTCGGAGAAGATGCTAGCAGGTGAAACGGCCGTGGTCGGCGCTATCCTCTTGACTGGTTGGTACCGATTTGAATCACTTGTGGCGGGTGAAACCACTGCGGGCAGGCTAATGATAGAGGAAGTCATCGTGAAGCTCGTCTATGAAGTATTTTGACTGTTCGTCGGCACGTTTCAGTGTGTCCGCAGAGAAGAGGAAATCTGGGGAGAGCACCTGCCGAAGCACGGAAATCTGTCTTTGATACAACTGGTCACGTAAGGGCTCGCTCCCGAGACCCTTGTCCAATTCCAGTTCCAATACGTACAGATGCTTGAAGAGGCGTGGAATGAACTGCTCAGTAATAACCACGTGCTTGCATGTCAGGCACATGCTGTAGTATCCGCACGCTTTTCCCTCCTCGAAGTTCGTGGCACGCCTGATGCGCTCCGGTGGGTTGAAAGGGTCGCGGCATCCGCAGAGGCCGCTGGTTGGAAAAACACGAATGGTTGCGGACGAATTGGGCTCTTGGGCCGCTCCCGTTTGTACGTCGTGGTGGTTCTTCCGAATCTGGTCTAGCTGATACCTCATCTCGCGCTCAAACTGGGGTTCGAGCCCGTGCTTGTCCAGATAGATGGCTGTTGTGAGTACGGAGCGGTGTCCAAGCAGTACGGCTAAATCGAAGATGTCGAATCCCCTCTTGACCATTTCCGTGACAAGAGTGGGTCGAAATCGACTGATATTTACAACTCGAGTAGGGTCCCTGATATCGCGCTTTTTTCCATTGAAGAAGAACTTTAGACTCCATTTGGAAACGCCGTCGGTGGTCAGTGGGGCAACCGTCCCCAGTTGACCTCCCCCGCGAGGCTCGTACAAAAGCAGAAAGTTTCGCGCATCCGGGGCGGCTCTTTCGACCAAGGGCGCGGTAAGAGCGAGAATTCTTTGGACCGTCCTTTCGACCACGATGCTTTGCTTGGAATTCAGCGGTCGGACACACCTGACCGGCGCGTCTTTGTCTTCAGAGACTTCAATCGCATCATCGTCGTCAAGAAGGGTTACAGGAAGACGCTTTTCTCCGGTCGACCGTGATTTCCAATAAACGATGTAGTTTTGCCCAGTCAGTGCGTCGTCCTTAACGAAGCAATCCCGCGTCAGGGTGAGCAGACACTCCGCGTTCAGGCCGGTCTCGCTGGCGAGCTTGTAAAGAAGGGGAGTCACGATGTCGTGGTCTATGTAAAGAGTGGTCCCCATCGAGCGATACCAGGACTCTACGTCGCCGTACCTCGCTCTAACTGCGTCGGCCAACGGAGAGCATTTGCGGCCTAGCTCTGTGCTTGGAAGAGGCTTGCAATGCATGACGTTCTCGAAGTACCAGACCATGTTGTCGGGCTCTGAGAAGTTCATTGGCTTCATGCGTGGGTCTTCTCCCTGCGCAGCATGAGTTGGCAGGGTAACTGACGTCTGTTCCTGCGCGGCTGCGGTCCTGAGAAACTGGTCCCAGGTTCCGAAGGCTTTCGTGACTGATTGATAGAAGTAGTGGTGAGTCCGCTCAACCTGTCGTCGAGTGACCGAACGATTGTCCACCACATTCCGCCAATACCACAAAAGGTCTTCCTGCTTGTGGAAGGTTGACGCTTTACCAAACGGGGCAGTGCCTCTACCCGTAACTTGATAGCCTTCGCTGAGCTTCAACGACCACTGGATAGCAGGTTGCAAAGCCTCCAGCACAACCCGGAGCTCCTCGTCGGAATACGATGACCGCAAGAACGTCGTGCGTTTTCCGGGCGGACGAGAGAGAGCATAAACGGGAACATCGATGTAGTTGTTCGCATAGGCGTAGTCCATAACCACTTTCATGCCGCTCACGAGCTGACGAACCGAGTGGGGTGAAAGGGAGCCATCCTTATCGGTCGGATTACAGAATTCAATCCAACGCTGGAAATCAGCAAGCGCGTCTTCGTGCCAGTCAACGACAATGTCGAGGGGATGCTGAGCACCAAGCGTGGCGGCGACGAATTGCCTGTAGTGCTTTGACGCGTAGCCCAGCTTCTTTTTCTTGTCTCTCCCGGCGCTTCGGAACATGCGAGAAACTAGATAGTCCAGCTGAGCGAAGGGCTCATCGGCTTTTGGCTCAGGAAGGTGCCGTTCGATGCGTGTCGGTGTTTTCATTTCGCGTTATGTCCGCGGCGTTCAAGGTGCTTGCGCGGCGCCTTGAACGTGGCAAGGTCAATTCGTTTAGCTTGTTCGTACTTGCTGAAAGTGTTGTCCTTTGATTCTGCAAGTTGCCGCGGAACCATGGTGGCGTACGGGTCGCCGGCTTCCAGTGACCTATGGCACAGGCACTGTTGGACAAGGACTCGTCGCTCCATGTAGTCCGCACCCAAATCGGTAGAACGCAAGACATTGCACGCAAACGAATGCCGCAATACGTGAGGACTTATCTGAACTCGCCGTTTTTTGCCGCTGCCGCTGTCGAACATGCGGGGTTCGTCGAGATTGAAGCCCGCGCGGGAAGCCGCGGCCCGCATCTGCTTTGTGAGATTCTGTCTCGTCCAGGGTTGACCGGTCGCCGATAGAAAAACGAGGTTCCCAGATGCATGCCTGGAGGGATACCGCTTCCTGTATGCGGAGTCGTTGTTGTGATAGCGCTGCACGCGGGCCAGAACAGGTGTTGAAAGCAAAGTTATCTGCTCTCGCCTACCGTTTTTTCGCTGCTTGTTGGCCGCCAGCTTCATCAAGACATGCCCACCGGCGGCTGCCACTTCGTCGGGAAGAGAGACATTGGTCAGCTGCACTACCTGTGTGATTCGGATTCCGGTGTCGAAGATAAAATGCACTAAAGCGCGCTCACACTCGTTATGCAGATTGTTCAAAAGAGAAATCATCTGATTCTCTGTGAGTTCCTTAGGTAGATAGCCGTATCTCCCGCTTGTAATCTTTCGCGTATCCCTATAAGGGCCGTCTTTCAGTGGGCGATGTAGAGAACCATTGGACTCGTCCATGAAAACAAGTAACTTGAAGAGTGTCATCTCGCGCGAATGCACGGTCGTCTCTTCGAGGCGCCTTCCTACTTCATAGTTGACATATGTTTCGACGTGGTTTCTATTGAGGAGATGGACCTTCCTGTCAAAGGGAAGCTTCGGGAATATCATGCATTCGTGCATGGCATTCGCTATGTAGCAAATGTTCCTTGCTTGCAGTCTCAACGAGGAGTCCTTGAGCTCAGCAGTGTTGAGCCAGACACTTGGGATTTCCATAATCCGACCGTCGACGTCGAAGACGGTGATGCGCTGTTTTCCTTCAGTGGTCTCGATGAGTGGGTACGCACCGACATAGCGACTGTTCGTCGAATTGTTTTGCGAAACCAGGTTCATTGACGTGCTCCGACCATATTAAATGTGATTAGGAGTGCAAGATATATCTGAGACGATTGCGTCGAATTGGGACGCCAATTTCCTACGACACGTTTTTTCAAGTAATGAGGGATTTTCCTGGCTGGCTCGCACCAAGGTGTCGACGTCTAGTTTCTGTGTTGGTCAGACCACATGTACTGTTGCTGTCGTTAAACACGGACATTTCGTGAAACTCGCTGGTATGCAATGCGACCCAGCAATCAGTTAAACGGAATTTGGAGCGAGCAATGTCGGTTGCAATACGTAGCGTTTCAAACGGGCGTTAGTTGGCGTCCGTCCACCTCGGGTTTCTCTAGGGGGAGTGTCGTGATTTCGCCACATCTGAATTCATGCAACGTTTGGCAGCACGAAGCACAAGCCGTCCGGCGTTGTCCAGCGCGAAGCAGCGGGCGCGGCGTTTCGGTCAGCGCGATGTCAGCCTTTTGCGTTCCCGGAGTAATGTAGACGAGAACGAGGGTTGCCGACGGATTTCCCAGCTCGAACGTTGCTTGATTTAGCGCTAGGTCGCCTTCGCGAGATGCGTATCGGCGTGGTCTTCGGGCTTCGATAGTGCTGGATTGTAGAGTCATAGTTGGCGAAGAGTTCGAAACTCACGTGCATGGACTCCAAAGCTATTTTCTTTCGTCTGAGAGGCTTGCAAGATTTTTCTGGAAATTTCTGACTTTCCAGTGCGCGGTTTTATAAAGGCGAATATCGAAAATGAAATTTAGCGTCGATTCAAATTGCGAACCGACCGAAGCAATTGCATTGTCGGAATAACTTCGGAACGGACTTGGCAGTGACAATCATCCAGAAAATCCCTGAGTGGTCGAAGAGTATCTAGGATTAGCAGCGAGACGCTGTTGCCTGACTGTATGTAGCGAGAACCATGGCATGAGACTTTGGAGGGCACTCACTGAGGCATCGATGGATGCGCTCCGATAGTCCAGATGATGGCGCGTGAAATGACGTCAAACGCGCGGGAACGACGCCCCATTATGATGTGACCGTCGTTTTCCAGTCTGCAAATCGCGAGGCGGCGTATTAGGCGACTTCTGCTGCTGGCGCTGGTCGTTCGCCTAACGCCCATAGTGCGCCATCGGCTTTCTCTAGAGCTACATGTGGTGCAGCCTCGCGACCATAGGTTCGTCGTTCCTTGCCGTCCGCAATCGCACGACGCATACGCCTACGAATGCTTCGAGCGGGTTTAGACGTTGATGCCTTTCAATCTAACGTCGACAAAATGTGGAATGTGGCGAAGTCGGTGACGGTAGAGTGAGCGGCTGGCTGCGTTGCGGTCCATGCCCGGAAATAATGAAAGCGTCCGAAACGTCTCAATAGAAGCGTCCGACAGTGGGGGTGAATTCTCCTGCAAACCCTTGCACAGCAAGGGTTCGGACGCTTTCATTTGGGGTCGCCGTTGCGGATTGAAAAGCAGCTTTTTTACCCCCGCTTTTTCTGGGAAAATTTCGACAAAATGGACTTTTCGGGACACTATTAGCGGGGGGTGATTTCGCGCGTCGGGTCCAAGAATGCCGTCCTCCCCGGCCTGTCGATAACCCTCAACGCTCCAGTAGCAACCACTCCACCGCGCCGGCCGGATAATCCTCCGGCCACTCCTTTGCCAGCAATTCCAGCGCTTCCCGAATCCGCTCTGCCGTTGCGCCGCCGCCGCGTGCCGGAGCGCCACCGGTCCCCATTGATTCCAAGACGCTTTGTGCGCAGGCCATCCGGTCGAGCGCACGCCTCAGGCGCATGAAACTGGCGTCAGAAATCTTCTTGACGCCACCTCAATTTCGGTCAGCGCGTCAGCCAGGAAGCAGTCGAGCAAGTCGGCACCACGGCTCGCAAGATAAGTGAGCGCACACTTACACATTGGCCACTGACAACGTCAGATTTTTCCATCGCTAGTACAGCGATTTGCTCTATATCGCTGTACAGCGACGGAGCGGCTTCGGTGACTGACCGCCATCCGACGAATAGCAGGTAGAACGCCCGTCGTTCCGTCAAATCGGTCTTCGCCCGTTGAGTTCAGACTGTTTCCACAGATGCAACGTCGCGTCTTGGTCGGCTGACGACGAATTCCGCATTGCAGCCGGCGACGCGGGGCTCCTTGCTTTGTTCGTACTATACTGCTCGAAAATTGGCGGAAATGACCGGACGAGTCAACCCGTATAGTTCAAAAGACGCGAGAGTTGAGACCATGGGCCGGAAGGCGAAAAAATCGGGCTCCGGCACGGGCATGCTGGTGTTGGCCCTATTGCTAGCAATCGTAGTTGCCCCGAAGGGCGGCTGGACCGTCTTCCTTCTCTTCTTGCTCGTTTCCGCGCTTGTTGCTGCCTTTAGCCAGAAAAAGGAGAAGTCGACTGTTTCCAGCGGCAAGCCCTCGCGCTCAGCCGAGCCAGGCGATATCAAATCAAACCCTCCAATGTCGCCAAACAATATTGGCAGTCGCGCTCAGCCCGAAGACGAATTTCTGACGGTGACCCTCTCATCCGATTCAACTTCTTCGTCTTATCGAATTGCTCGCCCTTCGCTCGAATCGGCGCCCAACGTCCGCTGGGTCAGCGTCGGCGAAACAATTGAGATTGGCGGCGTAGCAATCCGTGGTGGCATGTTTTATCTGGGCGTGCCGCGACGGGGTGAGGCGCACAGAGGACTCGACGCGTGCGCGCTCAATCCAAAAGCCAACATCGCACGTTCGGCCAGCGACGTCTCCAATGGATTGGAGGACTACTGGCTCAGCTATAACGGCTTTTCGGCCGAGCAGCGGAGCGCTTACCTTCAGTGGTTGGCATCCGACCGCTCGGACCCACGATTGCATCGAAGCTTTGCCGTTTTCTACCTGTATGGTCTGGAGAGGCGCGTCCTCGTCGACGGGATGCAGGGAAAGGTGCCGAACGACGAATTCGAAGCTATCGGGAATGAGCTGAGGCGCCTGAATACAATATATTCGGACGCCCTGAGGACGGGATACATTGACGGGTTGCTAGAGTTTATCTTCGTGCATTTGACACACCCTAAGCGCCAATACGAGCATGCGCCGGGAACAATCAAGGGAGGTTTCGAGGTACCCCTAAGCCTACGTGTAGCGTTTGGCCAAGCCGCGCTTGATAAGAAGCCGGTTCCGCCCGATTGGGCAATCACCTGGGCGCTATCAGACCCAGGTGTAAGTAAGCGCACGCCAGTGACGCGCTGCGAAAGCGAATTTCGTCAACTGTTTTTGCGGAAGTACCGAGAGCGATTTCGCGAAGGCATGATGCTCACGGCGAACAAGACAAAGCTAAGGGTGTCTGCCCGCGCCGCGTTCCCTGCACTGCAGAACGTCGAATACCCGGACTACATTACGGCACTCCCGGATATTGCTGCGGTATCGGGGCCACGCAACAAAATCCAGCAACTGGTCAATGAGTGCTCCGACTCCCTTGACGCATATAGTCGATTTCTCGGCCGCGACCCCGATGCGAAAGGGTCGCTGGAAGGCGCGCTCCTGCTGCCAGTCGAACTATGGCCAGAAAGCGCTCGGCAGGAACTCGAGTCGCTGGCGAAAGATGTTGGCAATGTGACCGTTGTGACGACCTTCGGCAGCCTGTTCGAGCGATTCAAAGCGTCGGGCAACATCTCGCGCGACAAGCTGACCACTTTTGCCCGTGTTCTGGGAGAGGCCGGCATTGCTATCGAACCGGATGTGCGAATCTCGGGCCGGACTCCGAAGAGCGCCGACTACGTCGGGTTGTATGCGACGCCTCCAAGCAACTCAACCAGTTTCGCCGACGACAGTTACCAGACTTTCGCGCTAATGGTGGATATGGCGGCATCGATTGCAACCGCTGACGGTAGCGCGTCCGAACAGGAAGTTGCGTTGATTCATCGCCAGATTGAGTCGTGGCCGCAATTGACCGCCCGACAGCAGGACCGGCTCAGAGCCCGCGCGGCAGTGCAGATTGCCCAGCCGCCCACACCGGTGAGCCTGAAGAAGCGGCTCGAACAGCTTTCCGCGGAGGCAAGAGTTTCCGTCGCCACGTTACTTGTGCAGACAGCAAATGCGGATGGGTTTGTCTCGCCGGCCGAAGTAAAAATGCTGGAAAAACTCTACCAAATGCTTGGTCTCGACCCTCAGCGGCTTTATGGGGACCTGCACGGAAACAATGTTGCTCGTTCCTCCAACGTATCGAGAACGTTGTCAGCGGCTGGCAATGCGCCGAGCAGCTTGGAGCAAACGGCTTTTGTTCTGGATACCTCGAAAATCGAGGCACTGCAAATGGAGACGGCAAAAGTCTCCGCCTTATTGGCTGATGTGTTTGCGGAAGAGGTCCCGGTTGCAGAACCTGTCCAAGAAGCCCTGGAGCCACAGACTGGCTCTGCAAGCCTGCTAGGACTGGACGACGCGCACTCGACATTTTTGCGCCTTCTGCTGTCACGTCCGTCATGGACTCGCTCCGAGCTTTCTGACGCGGCGTCGGACCTGGAACTGATGCTCGACGGCGCAATTGAACAGGTAAACGAAGCCTCGCTCGACCATTGGGACGAACCGCTGACTGACGGCGATGACCCAGTCGAAATCAATCAGGAATTTGCACAAAGGTTAGCCTCATGACAACAATTCGCCCGAAGGACCGCGATGCGGTTCTTCAGTCTCTTCGCGCCGGCGTCGTTCCGCGCATCGGGCAACATCTAATCCAGGTCGGTCGCGCAAAAGAACTGGAAGCTTTGATTCAGGACATCGGTCGTGTCGCGGACGGTGGCTCGAGCTTTCGGGTGGTGGTCGGCGAATACGGCGCGGGGAAGACTTTCTTCCTGAATCTCGTTAGAGCCATCGCACTCGAAAAGAAGCTGGTCACGGTCCATGCGGACCTGAATCCTGATAGAAGATTGCATGCCTCCGGTGGTCAGGCACGTTCACTGTACGCCGAACTGGCGAAGAACATGTCAACTCGCACGAAGCCCGACGGCGGTGCGCTCGCGGGCATCGTAGAGAAGTTCATCGGGCAGGCCAAAACCGAGGCTAAGGCCTCGGGGCGAACGAGCGAGGAGGTGATTCGCTTGCAGCTCAGTCAGTTGACCGAGATGGTCAATGGATACGACTTTGCCGAAGTTATCGCAGCATACTGCCGCGGGTTCGACGAAGGAAACGAGGAGCTCAAGGGAGACGCGATTCGGTGGTTTCGCGGCGAGTTCTCCACCAAGACCGATGCACGGGCGGCACTCGGGGTTCGCACCATCATTGATGACGCATCGGTGTACGACCAACTGAAGCTCATGGCTCGGTTTGTCAAACTCGCAGGGTATGGCGGGATGATGGTATGCCTCGACGAGCTGGTGAACCTGTACAAACTCGCGAACGTCCAGGCGCGAAACTCGAACTACGAACAGATTCTGCGGATTCTCAACGATTCGCTCCAAGGGTCTGCAGAAGGATTGGGCTTCGTTCTTGGGGGTACTCCCGAGTTTCTGCTCGATACGAAGCGGGGGCTCTATAGCTACACCGCCCTTCAGTCGCGGCTTGCCGAAAACACGTTCGCCACGAATGGTTTTGTCGACTACACCGGTCCAGTGATACGGCTGGCCAGCCTTACGCCTGAGGACTTTTATGTCCTCCTGGATAAGATTCGTATCGTCCACGCGTTCGGCGACGCGACCAAGGCGATTTTGCCGCAGGAGGCGATTCCGGCCTTCATGGCGCATTGCGCAATGCGGCTCGGAGACACCTATTTCAGAACACCGCGCACGACGATAACGGCGTTCATTAACCTGTTAGCGGTTCTGGAACAGAATCCGTCGGCTGACTGGCGGCAGTTGATTGGGACGCTCGAAGTCGAGAAGGATACGGGAGGCGTGGCTGACGTTGCGACCGAGGGTGACGATGAACTCGCCAGTTTCCGCCTCGGCTGACTCCCGAAGCTTCGACCTGCTCCACGAAAAGATTCGACGTTGGGTCTGGAGGGAGGGGTGGACGGAGCTACGCGACGCGCAGGAGCGCGCCGTTCCCGCGCTCATCAATGCAGACCGTGACATCATCATCGCAGCAGCGACAGCGGCCGGGAAAACGGAAGCTGCGTTCCTTCCCATTCTGTCGAATCTGCTGCGCGACGAGTCGTGTACCGGGTCGGTGCTCTATATCAGCCCGTTGAAGGCCCTTATCAACGACCAATGGTCGCGATTGAATGACCTTTGCGAAGAGCTTGAGATTCCCGTGATTGGTTGGCACGGAGACGTGTCAGCTAGCCGCAAGCAGCGATTCTTTAAGAATCCAAAGGGCGTTCTCCTGATAACGCCCGAGTCTCTCGAAGCGATGTTTGTCAATCGTGGTTCGTCCTTGCAGGCAACATTCGGCGCGCTGCGCTACATCGTTGTCGATGAATTGCATGCGTTCATTGGGTCTGAGCGCGGGAAGCAGCTCCAGTCACTGATGCACCGGGTCGAGCGCACATGCGGACGGCGGGTTCCTCGCGTTGGACTTTCCGCCACGCTCGGCGACATGCAGCTTGCAGCGCAATTCCTTCGGCCTCGCCACGACGCCGCCGTCGAGGTCATCGAATCGAAGAGCGGCGGTCAGGAACTGAAGGTCCTGATAAAGGGCTTTGTCCTCCGACCGCCCAGAATCGAACTGGAACCCGATTTAGAAAACTCGGTGCTGGAGGATGCCGTCCCCGGAAGTACCGTCGACATCGCGAACCAGCTGTACAAGTCGCTGCGTGGCTCAAACAATCTCATATTCCCCAATAGCCGGCGGCTCGTCGAGACCTATGCCGACCTTTTGCGCCGCGCTTGCGAAAGAGACGGATATCCGAACGAATTCTGGCCTCACCATGGAAGCCTGTCGAAGGAGCTCCGCGAGGACACGGAGCAAGCACTCAAGGACGGTACCAGGCCGGCCAGCGCCATCTGCACGACCACCCTAGAACTTGGCATCGACATCGGTGCAGTCAAGAGCATCGCGCAGATTGGCGCACCGCCATCGGTAGCGAGCCTCCGCCAGCGTCTCGGGCGCTCAGGCCGGCGCAAAGGCGAGCCGGCAATCTTGCGCGGGTACTGCGTCGAATCGGAACTTAGGGCGGATTCCGATTTTTCCGACCGGATACGGGAAAGTCTGGTCCAGTCAGTCGCGATGGTAAGTTTGTTGATGCGAGGATGGTTCGAGCCGCCCAGGGTTGGTGGAATGCATGCGTCGACTCTAATCCAGCAAATTCTGTCCATCATCGCCGAGCGTGGTGGGTGTACGGCCGCAGAGCTTTGGGCCAGCCTGATTGCCAGCGGCACATTCGAGGCAATAGATAAGGCCTCATTCACGGAGGTCTTGCAGAATCTGGGCAAGCTGGACCTTCTTGTCCAATCGTCAAACGGGCTGCTCCTTCACGGCGGGGTCGGTGAAAAACTGGTCAACCACTACGAGTTCTACTCGGCTTTCGCCAGCGATGAAGAATTTCGGGTGATTGCTGGCGGACGCCAGCTTGGAAGCCTCCCAGTGGCGCACCCGCTGACCAAAGGTCAGGGCTTGATATTTGGCGGACGGCGCTGGCGTGTCGAAGAAGTCGACCAGGAAGGAAAGACCATTTACATCACACCCGACAAAGGTGGCGCTCCGCCGCAATTTGATGGCAACGGCGCGATGGTTCATGACGAGGTGCGGCGCGAGATGCGGCGTCTTCTGGCGGGCGCCGAACCCGTATTGTTTCTGGACGCCGCGGGCCAAGGAATGCTGCGCGAGGCGCGTCGGTACTATGCCGAGGCGTCACTGGAACGGACCGCCATTTTCCGAGAGGGCTCGGATACCCTTATTGCCACGTGGCAAGGTGATTATCTCAACGACGCTCTGGTTCTGCTGTTACGTGCCAACAAATTCGATGCGTTTAACAATGGCGCAGTCATCGGCATTTCGAACGGCAGCGCAGAGCGCGTGACGGCAGCTCTACATCAGATAGGTCAGTTAGACCAGGCGACGGCCATCAAGGCCGTAGCTGAGATAGAAAATCTTGACCGGGAAAAATGGGACTGGGCGCTACCGATGTCCGTGAAGCGCGCCGCGTTCGCATCGGCGCATCTCGATATTGACGGCGCCCTGGCATTCGCTCGAAGTACTGCGCGCTCTGCGACGGACGAACCGACGACCAAATAAGCCCAAAGCCGCGGGCTCCAAGAAGCGGTGGTCTGGTGAAGTTACGGCGAACATTACAACGACATTGGGAGGAGCAGTAATGGCTACTGCCAAACAAGATTTTGAACACTTCGTCCGCCGGCTCTACGAGCCGGATAGAGCAATGCCTGCCGACGTGCGCCGTCTGGCGATGCTCTGCTTGCAGAACTTCGATGAGCTTGCGGCCACCACCAGACAACGCAGTCAGCGCTCAATTACTCTGGCGCGGCTAATACGCGACTCAGTGCCGGAAATTGCGGACGCCGTGCCAGCACCGGCGGCTCAAGCCGTCGCTGGCGTGTGGGCATGGAAGCGGCTGCGCAAGTTCACTCTTGGCCCTTTCCGTGGATTCAAAAACCCTGAAACCTTCGACCTGACCAAGCAGGTGGTCCTCTTCTATGGCCCGAATGGAAGCGGGAAGACTAGCTTGTGCGAAGGATTGGAATACGCGCTGCTAGGCGAGGTCGAGGAAGCAGGCGCCAAGCGAATTGTCGCGCGCACGTACCTCGCGAACTTGCATGCCGGGCGCTTCGTTGACCCCGTCCTGACGGCAACGGGCCACCGGGGCGATGAAATCAATGTCGCCGCGAATCCCGATGCGTATCGCTTCTGCTTCGTAGAGAAGAACCGAATTGACTCCTTTTCTCGGATTGCTGCGCGGCCGCCAGCACAACGAGCAGAACTGATAGCCACGCTGTTTGGCATGGGCCAGTTCAGCGACTTTGTCGGCAACTTCAATGAAAACATCGACGGCCAGTTGGTTTTGACCGATAACAAGCAAAAAGCGTTGGCCGCGCAGCGTGCCACGCTGGCCACTGACCAACAAACCGTCAAAGGCGAAGCGGAGTCACTTCGCGGGCTTGATGCCGAGGAGGCCAGGTTGGGCCTCGAATACGCCGAAGGCACCACCTATGAAATGCTTAAGCAGTTCATTGGCTCCGAGGTGGAACCTGGCCGGCTCCATGCACTCGATGCCATTCTGGAACGCGTGCCGCCAAACATCATCGGTGTAACGCGTCTGGGACTCATTGCAGCATTTGAAAAGGCGAACGAGTGTCGGAGTACAGTTGACGGACATACTGCTGCCCTCCGTGCCCGCAGCGAGCAAGTGTCGTTCAAAGGGCTGTACGACGCGGTCGTTGCCCTGAAGGAGTCTGTCGGAGACCGGTGCCCCGCGTGCAATACACCACTTGCCGGGCCGGTGCGGGTGGCGACCAACCCGTACGAGAAAGCATCGGCAGGACTTAAGCAGCTCGAGGAGCTTGGCACCCTTCAGGATAAGCAAACTGCCGCACAGCGCGAAGTGGACCAAGCATCCCGGGAACTTCGAGAGATGCTCAGTCTGGTATCCGGGTTTCTCGCTTCTCTGACTGAGAAGCCAGCATTGCTCACGCAGTTTCTTGCTACGTTGCCGCCAGCCCCTGACGGCGCATGGTGGGCAGGCATCTATCCCAAAGAGCCTGCACAACCAGCCAACCCCGACGTGCAGCGGGAACTGTTTGCAATTGTGGAGCGTATGGAGGCACAAGATGCCGCTTCGCATCAAGCGCAACAGGACCGCCAACCCCACGTTGAGGAGCGCAGGCGTCTCGAGGATTTTCGCCTGAAGGTCCAAGCACAAGACCAAAAACGGCAGACACTTAAGGATAACGTCGCTGCCGCCAGCAAGCGCATTGAAGATTTTGACGTTGCAAACGCTCAACTGATAGAAGAGGCTGAACAGGAGCGCCTCGCTATTGCCCGCGACACACCGCTGAAGGCTACGTATGACCGGTTCCTCGAGGAGCTGCGGTCGTACCGGGACCACCTCCCGAGTCAATTGATGGCGGGCCTCAACGAGACGGCGCTCAATCTGTACAACGAGTTCAATCGCAACGACCTGGACGCCGACAAGCTTGCGGCAATGCATTTGCCCTTGACGGACGATGGGAAAATTGAAGTCACCTTCCGCGGCGACCAAGACAGACGTGTTGATGCATTGCATGTCCTGAGTGAAGGTCATGTCCGCTGTCTTGGCCTCGCGATTCTGTTGGCAAAGGCGAAGAGCATCGACTCACCGACGATTGTTTTCGACGATGCAATCAACGCGATTGACCACGACCACCGCGGAGGTATCCGGGAAGCGATATTTGAGAGCGATACGTTCGCGGACACTCAAATCATCGTCACCTGCCACAGCAACGAATTCATCAAGGACATCCAGCAACATCTGCCCCGAGAGCGCGACTGTCAGGTTTATCTCTTCCGCCACCATACGGGAGACCATCATCCGCGCGTGACCGGCAATGTCCCAACTGCGAACTACGTTGCGAAAGCGCGAGCTGCTCGGGACGTATTGAACGACCGGGAAGCTTTGTCTGCATCACGGCAGGCGCTCGAGATGCTAACCGAGAAGGTCTGGCGATGGCTGGGAACACATGACCTAGGTACGCTCAGTGTGCCACTCGCCGGTGCCGGCGCCGAGCCGGCGCTTAGAAACCTGTGCGAGGCGCTGCGTAAGAAGCTGCGCGATGCAGGCTCGTTCAATCACGCCAACAAGGAAATAATTGTTGGAGCACTGGAGCGCATTCTCGGCATCCCAGGGACCAGCCTTATCTGGACTTACCTGAACAAAGGCACACATGAAGAGGCGGACCGGGATGACTTCGATGGCGAACAGGTAGAGGCGGTCGTTCGCACGCTTGAGGAGCTCCGCGATTTGGACCTACGCAAAGGGAAATAACACTCACCAGAGGACCAATGATGGCACACATTACCATCTCGACGGCTGCTGACGTATCTCAGAAAGGACTGACCGACGTCAATCGGGTAGCAATAGGTTTTCTCAGGGATACCGGTACTCGATAAAACGCTCGAAGCAGAGGTACTCCGGCGCAGCCATTGCGTAACAGCCAATAGACTTGTGGTGAGATTCACCCAGCATTGCTAAAGGATGAGCGCGGCCGAATCAGAGCACAGTGCATCAGGTCAAAGACGAGGTGGCATTGGGAACTTAGTAAAATGCGCCGTCCCAAGCTAGCACTCGATGCGAGTTTGCGAAAGTGGCTCGATTGCACCCAGACTCCGGGCGCGCCGTCAGATGTGCTAGGCAAAAAGTTTGAAGTTCAACTCTAAAGGTTCTAGCGAATAGCTACTGGGCGTTTTCAGTAAGGAGCGGCCTTTTAAGGGCGGCATCTAGACGCGCCCATGGTATTTGACGTTTCCCGAAAAAAGCAGGGAAGAGGCAAACGTGAGTTCGCGCTCGCAACCCAGCGCGAGTGACAGTTCGAAGGATGTCAGGAGAAAAATCATCAGCCGCTCAGTATTAGTCGTCACGAACCGCCAAGATGTAACCACAGACTTCGTAATTTTGGAGATGCAGCGGCGTGGCGTTCCATACGTTCGCCTTAACAGCGAATCTCTAGCGCAGGGCATATTGCGCCTCACCCCTGAGTCGGGCGCACATGGCTTCCAACTGACGATAGGCGAGCGTCTTGTTTCTCTGGCAGAATTCGGTGCTGCATATTATCGACGCCCCGGAGTCCCGCATGCTGCAGGTTTGGTGCCGGAGCAATATCTAGCCTACTGTGAGGGCGAATGGGGTGCGTCGCTGAGAGCGCTCTACGCGTTCCTTGACACCCGCTGGTTGAATTCACCACAACGCATTGACGCGGCGGAGAACAAACCGTACCAGTTATTTATTGCTTCAGCCCTAGGATTTTCCATTCCTGAAACATGCATCACGAACGACGCGCGAGAAGCAAGGCGACTTTTGGCCGGCGGTAAGACGATTGGCAAGCCTCTCCGTACAGCACTTATAGGCATAGCTAACGACGAACGCGTCATCTTCACAGAGCAAATCGCTGACGCATCCGCAATCGATGATGCTGCCGTCGCAGTCGCGCCAATCATCTTCCAGCGGCAAATCGTCAAAGCGTTGGACGTTCGAGTCACGGTGGTAGGAAACGCCGTATTTTCCGTCGCAATTCATTCGCAAACTACTGTTGAGTCGTCCGTCGATTGGCGGCGGGGAAACAATCCACACCTAGAGCACAGTGTCGTGCAGCTTCCGCCCGACATTAGGGAGAAATGCGTAGCAATCGTGAAGCGCTTTGGCTTGCGGTTCGGCGCAATCGACCTCGTCTTGGATACTGACAACAAATATTGGTTTCTCGAAATCAACCCAAACGGCCAGTGGGCGTGGATTGAAACGCGCACCGGCTTACCGATAACGGCGGCCATCGTCGACGAACTCCAATCAATTTGCGATGAAGCTCATTAGCTTGCCCGATAAGGTCTGGCCATATCTCGACAGACCGACAAAAAACGATATGGAGGACGCACGGAATCAGTGCGTAAAGGATGTTGCACAGTTGCGTGACAACATCGGCCGTCTCGAGCACGACGTTCTGCTCGAGGAAGCTCGTCGGTTATACGACGAAGAGGAAGAGCGACGGCGAGTAGCGGACTCCAAGGCAACTACGTACTTACTCGTAGCGGCAGCACTCGTGCCGGTGCTGACCTATTTCGAGGGAGTAGTCTGGGGCGACAAGGTTGGTTCGGCGCCACGCTGGATGGCGTTCGGAATCATCTCATTGGCGTTATTGTATTTGACGGGATTTGCTTGGTATGCTTTCCGCGCGTTGAAGCTGGTAGGATATCATCGGATAGGCACCTCGGAAGTTCGCAGTTGGATTAGCGTAAAGGGGGTGCAACGTTGGCGTATCGCAAACTCTTACCTTTCTTGTACGCGGCAGAACCAAGACAAGAACAACCTGCGACTCACTTGGCTAAACTTAGCTCACAGATTCATTGTAAGAATTTTCATCTGTTTTGCTGCGGTATGTCTCCTTGAGGCAGGCTACGGGGTCTACGACTCAGTTAGCAAATTGGATTCGCCGTCAGCAAGGCAACCCGTGATAGAAAAACCGCCAAGCCGCTTTTTGCGACTTTGAGTTCGGATACCAGTAGAAGTCAGTTGCTGCGCTGTGGTCAGTTGATGAGTTTCAGTATGCAGTTCGCGGAGGAACCGTGGCACAGAGGCACGAATATGAAGGTAAGAACTACGCAGTTCCGTTTTTGTGTGAGCGCGCGGTATCTCGCACCGGCGAGCGAGAATTGCCAGGATTCTATTGTGACGTGACCGACGTATGGGTGGTGCAAGGAGTCAATGGCGTAAAACCGCTCGCCTCGACACCATCACAGGCGCAGGAGCTGGTCACCAAGACGAAGGCGCGTATGGAAAGAGATGATGATGGTTCTGCCGCGTTGCTCGGGGCTATCACCAAGACCGCTGTGCAACTCGAAAGCGACGACGACCGCTTTGTTACGGCAAGACCATACGCACTATTACAGCTATACACTAAAACGGAATCGCAAATTGAGAGAGACGATACGTAATCACTAACGCGAACTTGGCACAATGACGCTTCAATACAACTGGCAGCCGGTCGCAGACTTGACCGTTGCAGGGCTCACGGGCGCAAGAGGCGTCGGAGTGAGATTCCTGCAGTTAAGCATGCGCTTCTCCATGTCTAACCGGAGCGAACGTGGTGTGGACGTCCGTATCGACTCGCTCAGCGCACTGGTGAGTGTAAAGTCCGATGGGGGAAATTTTCAATATCTAGGGCTAGGTAAGTTTGAATCGCCTTTGTCTTTGAAGGTCGAGGACCATGCCTATCAGTCCTTTTGCCTTATGCGGGTCGAACTCACCGATACGCAAATACTCGCGCTCGAGACAATGCGCGGCGGTGGCGGACTGGAATTCTAGGTCGACGTCCGAGGATTGGGCCATGCGCAGACCGGGACCGTCCCGGTTGCGGACACAGTCAACTACTCGGCCAATCTCAGCAAGTGGGCGGACGTTTTGCGAGAACTTGGGTACGCCGACGTATTCGTAGTTGGCATCGAGCTTCCCATGCGGGACATTCCCTTGTCATTGTCCAGCGCAGCAGGAATGCTGCGCACTGCCCAGCGGCAGCTGCTTGCCGGCGAATACAGCTTGGTGGTTGCGACCTGCCGCAACGCGCTTGACAGTATTCTTGCAGTCTTGGACGTAAGCGAATCCGTCCAAGCGGCACGGAACAACCGTCCGAAGGACACCAACGACGAAACCAAGTTGCAGAGAGCGCTAAAAATTCTGACAGCGGTTCGCCGCTATGCACATCTCGCACACCATGTCAGCAATGACGGTCGCCCAGAATGGTATAGCCGCAGCGATGCTACACTCGTCCTTTCCACGACGTCCGCGTTGCTTACTAGTGGTGCGGAATGGCTTGTGCTCACGCCCAACCGGAAATGAATTCGGAGCGGCTATGGTTTCTCTCACCACTCAGGAAAGACGCCAAATCTGATGTCCGTATATTCGAGCTGGTTTAGCCAGATTGAACAGCAACGGGCTCAACTTCGGCACAGTGGCTCACCACCCGACGTTGAATGATTCTTCCGCCACGTTGTGGCGGCAAACGACGTTGGCTTCCTTTCCCTCGAATCTATCGCGGCCATTGCGAATAGCCTGCTCACAAGCCCGCTGTCGGGCGCACGGCTACGCAACATGAGCAGCTCCTTATTCAATAACTCCATGTTTCCGCAGCCACTGACCGTGCTCAGAGACAATGGTCGAGAACGGCGAAGGATTTTCGCGGTACATCACCTTGAACAAGGCGAGGCAATCCGGAGGTGACTTGTCTGCCTGCACGCTTTGGACGGAGGCATCAACCAGCGAACTCGTCGGGCCAAACTGAATGGCTTTTTCTGCCGCTACAGTCGTTTCCATCATGTCGACGGTGTTTTGTAGCGCACATGTTTGAAAGGCTTTGTGCGCTGCGCTGTCGAATGCAGGACTGCCTTGAACTTGTCCGAACAGCCCAAATTCGACACTCATGGTCTGATGCCATATTTCCAGCTGTACTTTTTGTCTTTCTATGTCGGCGCCCGGAGTTTCGCAGAACACTGCGGCTATTGACAGACAGGTACAGATGGCTGCACCAGCCTCCCACCAGGGTGAAAAGAAAGAATCGACGAAACCCAGCATAGCCGCAGCGCCGACCAGAATCCCGCACAGGAACACGGCCGCAGCGCTGAAATACGCAGCGGCAAATAAAAATTTTATAGCAAGGCCAGCTCCCAGCAAAATCGATGCAAGGGAAATGGTAGCTCGGATTCTCATAGATTCCTCAGCAGCATGGTCGAAGCCGTTCTTAGCGGCCCGCCGACAGTCGTTTGGTTCCCGCTCAACAAAAGGAAGTGGCGAGAGCCGCGAAGAGAGCTGTCTACAGCGTTTCGGTCCGTGCGTCAGCCGCCCTTGCTCTTGAACAGTCGCTCGTGCATCCAGCCATCATTGGTCACAACGAGCACGGCCTTGTCCCCAGGTGCACCGCTCAAGTCATGCTGTACTGAAGGATATGCGGCCTGAATTGCCGGCTGTTTCGCCCAAGCTGGCGCGTCGTCGACCTCGTACAGGTAGTTGACTTGAGAAATCTTGGTGCCAAACATATCCGCCGGTTGCGTGAAGTTTTCCACTTCCTTCACTTTGTACTTGCCACCGCAGAAGGCATCCCATTTGCCCATATTGTCGGCGCCACCTTTGACCAGATACTTCTTGCCTTCATCAGTGAGCGAGTATTCGACGCCCGCGACCATCTGATTACCAAATGCGGCCTTCACTTGCGTATCTTTGGCCGAAAGCAAGCCGGCGCTTACTAACGCCGCAGCCTTTTCTGGCTCGTTGATAAAGTTCATACCGCCCGACTTCTGCAGCGTGAAGGGCAAGTCCTTCGCGGGAACCATGACGCACACGCCTTTCTTGGTATCAAGATAGTCCTGGATAGCAGATTGGAAGTTGCTCTTATTCGCATCCTGCTTGCTGCCGCAGGCGGCGAAAGCCAGAAGACTACAGGTAACGGCCGCAATAACACCTGCCTTCAACATTGAATCACCCCTATGCGTCATGAATATATTTTAGGTCGCGTCGCAACGACGCGCGGCAACAATTATCTCTATCTTATGCTCCCGTTCCAAGTCGATTGTGAGTATTTCGCTTTAATCTCTTTGGCGGTGTTCGACAGGCCTAAAGACTTGGATGCGGAAGCCGATATCCAGAGGTCACAACTCATTAAACGGGATAAACGCGTGAAGTTGCATCTTGCTTTGGCCGCAGTGGCGGTCGCATGCGTTGGTTGCGCTGAGACAGGCGCCGCTTTGCAAAGCCTCAACAATGGCCTTGCTCAGGTTAATCAGGCAATGGTGCCGAGCGGCAGCGGCACGCCTGCGATGTTCGGGCCGTCGCTGTCCGCTGAGCAGCAAGGACAGTTGCGCAGCGCGCTGACGGCTTCGCTGTCGTCGCGCGATGCTTCTTTCCGAAGCGTGGTCGTTTCCGCTCAACCCGTGATGCTTTCAGTGATGTCAAAGGCGGCTTGCTATCAGGATTGGAACGACTCCCGTGTATTGAGCATGTACACCTCGTCGCAAATTGGCAACGGCTTTATACCCGCACCGTGGGGGACCATGAAGTACGCGCCAAAGAGTCGCTGTCTTAGCGTTCTACGCACCGATTCATGGACACAGAAGTCTCTCAACTCCTTCCGCTACCGTACGGTCTACTACAGCCCGGAGAGCGGCGAAAGCCAAGCGGTCGTCTACGAGTTCATCAATCAAGACGGTTCCTGGTTGCTGAATTACGCGTCTTACTGAGACGACAATGAGGTGACGTGTAAGGTGTCGCTCGCTCCGCGGTCGTTGCGCGGGCTGCAGCGGCATGGGCCGCGAGGTAGCAGTTTAGATTGGGGGGGGGCGGAGCACTATCCGGTCCTAACGGCGTTTGCATGCACTCATAGTACTGCTTGCGCTGCAAGAACGCTTGGCTGCGTTGACCCCAAGCCGACGCGCCATGCTCGAGAGTAATGCGCCCACTCCAGTGTTTTCAAAATGGTTGGCAGATGCAATTTGCTCGAGCGGTGCGCTCACGGCGCCGCTCAGGCTCGCTAGGTTTGCGGGCAATAGACTGGCCATCCGATGAGCAGGGCACAAACCCCCGGGTTTGAGAAATGTTCTTGCATCCTCGGATAGGTGGTAGCGGTGTACTCGTCGGCGCGGTATTGACGCCGGTGATACATGTTGGTCACTTGAACTTGTTCCCGTGACGCCACCTAATCGACGCCTCGTTTTTTTTCGGATAGGCAATAAAGAAAGTCGCCGGTGAGGCTTTCTGCAAGCCGCGCGTCTGCTCAGAGTCAGTGCATAACCGGTTTTCGATGCGACGCTTGAAGTACACTTGCAGGATTACATGCCGAGGTCATCAGAATTAGAATGAAAATCGCCATCCTCCATCTCAGTGACATCCATATCAAGGAGGGAAAGACGCATGTCCTTGATAGATGGGAAAAAATCTGCGCAACCGCGAACAATCTTCTGCCCGATGTTCGCGCTGTCTTCGTCGTAGTGACTGGAGACATTGCATACGGCGGAGAGGATAAGGAATACGAGTTAGCCGATAGGTTCTTTGGTAACCTGCTCGACTGCATTCGGGGGAGGGTGAAGAGCGACACGGTTGTCTACATGGTCACGGTTCCTGGAAACCATGACGGCACGTTCAAGCGACCAAACGCCGCGAGAAAGGCAATCATCGACAGTGTTATCAGCGGGGGAGATATCGATGACAGCGTCATCGACGCCTGCGTGGCGCCCCAAGCGCATTATTTCGCCTTTGCAGAGCGATTCTCATCCGATTACGCGACCTTTCGTGACCGGCTTTGGGTGCAGCATGAAGTTCCGGTCGACGACCACGTTATCTCTTTCAGTGCTATCAATGCAAGCTGGCTGTCTCAGGTCCCGGAGACGCCAGGAAAGCTCGTTTTCCCCGTAAAGCGATATGTGAACGCGGCGAAAGGGAACGCATCAGTGCGCATTGCGCTGATGCATCATCCGTTGAATTGGTATGCGCAGAACACTTACCACCCCCTACGGGAACTTTGCCGCAGTCAATACCAAGTGGTGATGTCAGGTCACGAGCATTCGGCGAGCGCGTCGACGGTGAGTGACTTGCAATTCGGCGACAGTTTGAATCTTGAAGCAGGCGCATTGGACCCGCATGAACCAGATGGAGTTAGCTCTTTCTCCGTAGTGAAGCTCGACCTTGACAAGCAGCTGTTCGCGAAGGTCGACTTTGCATGGGACGGACAACGGTATATGCCGACCGACGGAGACGCAGTGTGGGACTCCTTCGTTCCGTTGCCGCCCCGGCGAAATGACGGCTTTGCATTGACCGATGAGACGAAAGCGCGCCTTGAGGACGTTGGTGCCACGTTCACCCATCCAAGCAAGGAACGCATCGTTCTGTCGGATATTTTCGTGTACCCGGACTTGCACGAGCTTTCCGCGATTGAACTGGATGGGCCCACGACCATCAGCGCGGAAATCCTGGCGAAGCAAATCAACAAAATTGGGAAGGCCCTTGTCCGTGGCGATGACCAGTTCGGCAAGACGGCGCTGTTGCACACTCTCTACAAAGCTTACTTCAATGCTGGCTACGTACCGGTGCTTGTGACTGGCCGCGACCTCTTGAGCGAGTCAGAAGAGCGGTTGGAACGTATACTGCACAATGCCATTGAATCGCAATATGGGCCCGATACGGCTACGAAATACGGGCAACTCGAAAAAGCATCGAAGGTGCTTCTGGTGGACGACCTCGACAGGACGAATCATCGGCCGGAGACCCTCGCAAAGGCGCTGGAGTACGTTGACCGTCATTTCCAGCAAGCCGTCGTCTCTGTGAGCGAACGCTTTGATGTAGCGGAGCTCTCCTCTGCTCGCACTGCCGAAATCGGCGCACGGTTTTCGCAATATCGCCTGCTTGGCTTTGGGTATAAGCTGCGGTCATTGCTTATCCGACGGTGGTTGACACTGGGTGACGCTTATCCGCCCGCCGACCTTCAGGCTCGTGTTCACGACGCGGAGAGCATTATAGATTCGGTGATAGGGAAAGGTCTCGTTCCCACAACTGCATTCAACGTCCTAGTCCTGTTGCAGTCTCTCGAGGTGAGCGCTAAAGGGTCGCTTGCCAACTCCGGTATGGCTGAATACTACGAGTTCCTCATTCGGAGAAGCTTGTTCCAGGCGAAGCTCCGCGGTGAAGAGCTCGACGAAGTCTTTAGCTATCTGGCAAACCTTGCCTGGGTCTTCCATTCCAGCGGTGTAAAGAGTCTCGACGAGACCGACCTTGAGCGGTTTAACGCTGAATTTTCCGAGAACATTCACCGGACCGATTTGGCGTCTCGGCTGGACCTGCTGAGCCGATGCAGGGTTCTGGCTAAGACTGGAAGTAGCTACTCGTTCAGGTACGAGTACATTCGGTATTTTTTCGCTGCGAAGCATATTGCGAACAACATTGAGGACCGCCCCGAACTTCGCGCGATGGTGCTTCACGCCTGTCAGCATCTCTACTTACGTGACAATGCCAACATAGTCCTGTTCTTGACGCATCATAGTGCCAGCAAGTGGATAATCCGTGAAGTGGCTGGAGTTCTCGCTAAACTGGTCGCCGATGTCTCGCCGTTCGATTTACAGCGTGACACGGTTGTACTGAACAAGTGGGTCACACAACGCGCGAAGATAATCGTTGACGCCAGTAATGTTGAGGCGAACCGCTCGTCGCAACGAGAGCAGGCCGACGAAGCTTCGAGGTTGCCCGAGCACGAGCCGGAGGGTGAAGTTGCCTCTCTTGAGGAACTCGACCAAGTTGCTCAGCTAAATCTGCTTTTCAAGACGAGCGAGATACTTGGACAGATATTAAAGAACCGATACGGTTCTCTCGACAAGTCGTTCAAACGTGAACTTGTTTGCGAGCTGTTTGCGGGACCGCTGCGCGGCGTCAATAGGTTTCTTAATCTCGTCAACGAAGCTCCGGAAGCATTGATGGAGGACGTCAGCGCGAAACTGAGAGACCGGTTGCCCAAGCTCACCAAAGAGGAAGCGGATAAGCAGGCGCAAAGGCTTATTTTCTACTCCCTCGGACTTTTTGCAGAGGGCCTACTTGCTCGGCAGGGAGAGCTAGTCGGGTCCCCGAAACTGAAAGAGACGGTAGAGCAAGTCGCCCGAGAGGCCAATCAAGATACGTTCTCGCTAGTCAGCATTGCTGCACAGCTCAGTTATCCAGGTCACGTTCCAATGGCGGCTATCGAGCAACTGTCGAGGAATGTGAAAACGAACGTCTTCGGTCATCGGTTGCTCCAAGGAATCGTTGCACGTCATATGTACATGTTCTCACTGCCCATTGATGAGAGGCAGCGACTTGCGCAAGCAGTCGGAATCGACTTGCGAACACAATTAGTCAATGAGGTTCGTGCAGATGTCAAGAAGCTTCCGGCTCACGGCAACCAGCCATCTAACCCAAGAAATCTTCTGGGGCGATTACATAAGTCGTTCCTGCTTCGAAATGAGAAGACTATCGACTCCGTCCTTGAAAAAGTGAAGGAGAGCAAGAAGGACGGTAGATAGTCATCCTGAAGCTACAAAACCTCCACCCTTTGATTGTTGGATGCTCCGCAGCTACCGACGGCTGAAGGGCGCCATTTTCTAGGCTGCTGCAAAGAATTTATGCCACGTCACGAACAAGCCGTCATTGATGGCTTCAACATGTTCATGCATACCGAAGCAGGCAAGCGCAAGCATAACTTCCGGCATATTGCGCTGGACGGACAAGACCGACACGTTCTTGCTGACTATATTTTGACGAATGAATCGGCATTTATGCTTGTCGAGTTCAAATTTACGCTCCCCCAACTTTCGAGTGAGGAGAAGAAAGGGAAGGCGGCAAGCTGGACTTGCCCCCGCATGACCGGACATGCGGTCACGCTTAGGTTGGTGAATTTGCTCGCTGGCGAAACTCGCGTGGCGAGCAGTATTTCAGGGCGCTGTGCGGATGCGACTCGTTGTAGTGGTCAAACGCGATGGCCAGGTTCTGCAACGCGGTTCTCGCGTCCGGCTTGGGCATCCACGAGACGTAGTCTCTCTTCATCGTTTTGACGAAGCTCTCGGCCATGCCGTTGCTCTGCGGACTTCTGACCGGCGTCGTGATGGGTTTCAGGCCCACTTTTTTCGAGAACGTCAGCGTGTCCTCGGCCAGGTAGCAGGAACCGTTGTCGCTGAGCCATTCGATTTCGTTGTCGGCTTTCAGCGCACCATCGAAACGGTTTTCTACAGCCTGAAGCATCACATCGCGCACCATGTCTCCGGTATAGCCTCCAGTGGTCGCAGCCCAGCTCATGGCCTCCCGGTCGCAGCAGTCGAGTGCAAAGATGACGCGCAGCGGCGAGCCGTCATCACAACGGAATTCGAAGCCGTCCGAGCACCAGCGCGCATTGCTCCGGTCCACCGCGACCCTGCCGTCGTGTCGGCGCGTTGACTGGGCATGGCGCGGGCGGCGTTCGAGCAGCAGGCCGTAGGTATGCATAACCCGATAAACCCGTTTTGCATTAACGCGAGGCTGCCCCTGTGCGTCGCGGTTTCGCCGTAGCAGGGCCCAGGCGCGCCGGTAGCCGTAAGTTGGCAAATCAGCGACCAACTCCTGGAGCTCCGCGACGAGCGGCATGTCGTCACGGGCGGGCGTCTTACGCCTGTCGACCCATTCAGCGTCGCGCTTTGATTTCACCGCGAGATTCGAGCGCGACACACCCAGGACTTCGCAGACCGTCTTCATCGGTCGTCCCCCGGCAGCAATGGTGAGCGCGCAATCAATTTTTTTGCCCGGCCGTACTCCACTGCTTCGCGGAGGATTTCCACTTCCATCGTCTTTATATGGACGCCTCCGGCTTGCCAAGGACTTGTTGCGTTGTCGAACAGATGCAGGCTGCGGTTTTATATTCGGCCCGTGCAGGTCGATGCCCGCTGGCCCCAATGGAATCCGCTGACTCAATCCTCATTTTTGCCACGGACCATGACGTCCGGAAGACGATGCAGGTTTGATGAGTCTCGGTCTTACCTGTTTACCATTGCAACGTCACCTTGCGCAACCTTGAACGATAGAGTTGAGAATCAGAACGACGTGGTACGGTGGTGGGTCAAGTCGCCGCGACGGGCGGTGGGTAGCTAGCGCTGTATGAACGACCGTGGGCCAGCAGCGCCCATATAGTTCGGGCAATTTTGTTTGCCATCGCAACGACTACGACATTGAGCGGACGACGCATGCTTAATTGCACGGCCCACGAACCTGGGTCTTTCGCATGTTTCATGACGGAGCGGGCACCGTGAATCATAAGGGTCCGCAGATATCGGTCTCCTCGCTTACTGATGCCAAGCAGGCGGACCTTGCCACCAGTTCCGAACTGCGCGGGAACAAGCCCCAGCCACGCCGCGAATTCCCGCCCGGACCGGAAGGCTTTCGGGTCGCCCATGGAAGCGACAGCGGCAGTAGCAGTGAGGAATCCCACGCCCGGGATTTCTGCGATTGCCCTGCAGGCCGGGTTCTCACGTAACCATGCACGTAGTCGCTGCTCAATGACAGCAATCTGCTTGTCGATATCGACTAGCCGCTGCCATTGCTCTCGAAGAGAATCTATCAATACCCGTGGCAGGCGCGAATCGAGACGCTGCAGGACGTCTGGCATGGCCCGGTTCATTGCCGCACGCCCAACGCCCATCACTTCTCCGTACTCTCCCAGCAAACCCCTCAGACAGTTGGACTGGGAGCGTCGGAATATAACGAGCTGCTGCCGCATTCGATGCAACGCAAGAACGGCCTGCTGGGCTTCAGTCTTAACCGGCACGGCCCTCACACCCGGGTGTTTTGCTGCTGCCCAGATGGCACGCGCATCAGCTACGTCATTCTTGTTTCCTGTCACGAACGCCTTCACCAGCTTGCCGGGCATCAGCTTGACCTCGTGCCCGAGCTCAATGAGACGACGTGCCCAGTGCTGTGAACCTCCACAAGCCTCCATCCCAACAAGGCATCGTTCGCGATTAGCAAAGTGCTCCAGAAACTCGGTACGACGAAGCTGTCTGTCGAACACCTCGCCGGTATCTGTAACTATCCAGTGCAGCTGGAAAACCCGCTTGGCGATGTCTACGCCCACGACTGTCGGTTCCATTTGCGCTCTCCGGTAGGACGAGGCCTCAATTATGCGATGAGGAGGCGTCCATACCATTTTTGCCCAGCAGTCGCTGGAGTTCACGAATCTGCTTCATCGCTTCGGCCAGGTCGGATGCAGGCACAACCTGCTCGCCAGCACTGACTGCTGACAGGCTTCCGTCCTGATAGAGCTTGCGCCAGGCGAACACCTGGTTTGCATTCACCTGATGACGACGGGCAACTCCGGAAACGCTTGCTCCGGGCTCGAAGGTCTCGCGCACTATCGCGAGCTTCTCATCGACAGAGCGCCGGCGGCGCTGTTCGGGCTGGGTCAGAACTTCAATCGGTTCCACGTTAGAGCTGGGCTTAAACATAGGCGTAAGACTACCTCAAAGTTTAAGCGTTACCTCGTGTCCGGTTTTCGCGGGGGCCGGCCCACAAGCTTGTGTGAACAGTTGGCGCTTAACGCACGTATGCGCAGCCACCATGACCGTTGCCATTTCATCGCTTGGATGAACCTTCCTCAACGTCGACCTAGCATCAACGTCTACAGGAAGGAAGTATGCAATCGTTACATCTTTGGGCGCGGTTGCAAGCTGGAAGACGATGTTCCAGCCGAGGAATCGCGGGTAAGCGCAGTTGCATTTGCCCGTTCGTTTTTCGAAGACCCGACCACTAGGATGCTACCCATCGACGAATTTGAGGCCTACATAGAATGGCTCTGTAGTCTTGGGGAGCGCAATGCTTCCGGGCTCGAACTTCTCGTTCGAGATGAAAGCTCAGGCAATTGCGACTTCATGGAATTTGAGTCGGTGAGGTCACTTCACGACTGGTTCCAAAGTAGACGCCGCCACGCGCCCCCGCCTCCAGCGCCAACGTATGGTCCAGGATGGTGAGCAGCCGCCGTGAGCGCACCCTAGGGCGGTATTCCGCTGTCGCATTGAGCGACCGGGTGTTGATACGCGCATACTGCACAGTTGGGCCGGCAACATTCCACTCCTACTGTGCACTTGAGCCGGGCGTTCAGCTCGTCAACCGGGCATCTGCCTTGTCCGACCCCGCCGGGTCGGCCGCACTAGCGCTCTTGCCCGATGCCTTTTTCGCCGCAACGTTCTTAGTCGACCCCTTCGCGCCCGCGGCGTTCTTGGCAGCAGCCTTCTTCACCGCCGGAGCCTTCTTTACAGCAGCATCGGTGGCAGCCGGCTTCTTGCCAGCTACAGGAGCGCCATCAATCAGAAACTTGCTGCGGTCCTTCGCATTAGCAATCCAAGCGGGTGCTCGTGCACGTCCACTCCAGGTCGCGCCGGTCTTCGGGTCACGATAGAGCGCCGGCTGCGGGCCGCGAACATAGTTGCCGACAGTTTTTGCCCGGCTTGCAACTTTCGACGTCTTCTTGCCGGCAGGTTTGGCCTTGCCCGCAGTCCCCTTAGTCAAAGCGACCGTCGCTTGACCACCACCTGCAATCAAAAATTTGCTGCGGTCCTTGACGTTAGCAATCCACGCCGGCGCGCGTCCGCGACCGCTCCATGTCGCACCACTCTTAGGGTCAGCGTAAAGCGCAGGCTGCGGGCCGCGAACATAATTGCCGGCAGTCTTTGCTTCGCTGGCAGGAGAGGGCTTCTGCTTCGGCGTCGCCGAACCTCCGTCAACCAAGAATTTGTCGCGGTTCTTCGCTGAAGCAATCCAGCCCGGCGCGCGGCCATGACCCGACCATGTCGCGCCCGTCTTCGGGTCACGGTACTTTGCGGCCGAAGCCGACGACTTGGCTGCGGCCTTGGCTCCCGGCTTGGGTCCACGCTTTTTGCAGCCAGTGTGCGCATCGATGTCAGCAGTCGTAAGACCGTGTTCTGCCATCAAGTTCTTAATCTTCTCTATGACGGCGCTCGACTTCTTTGCAGCGAGCGCTTCAGCTTGCATCTGTAGTTTCTGGATTTTTGCTTGCAAGGATTCCAAGGTCGCCATTCGCGTCTCCGCAGTTAAGATATCAAACTATGCCATGCGGATGAGCGCGTCGGCTAGTTGAGCGCGAAGCTGACGTGTGAAGGCTTTAGGCGTTTGCACAAACACGTTATTGCATAATCGCTGCGCCCATCCGGTGCGCATTTGAAAGCTGGGTCCGAATATTGCGGCAGCATTTTGGAGGTTCTGGCTGAAGCCTTCGGTAGTTGCTGATACGAATAGCTACAGAGTGCGTACGTACTAAGAAAGCGAACCCACTGGCCATTGCGCGCGGCCCCCATTGCGTTCCCACAAACATCCAATTAGCTATGTATGGGCTCCCAGCAGATTCCAGAACCGCCTCCGCAACAGCCCACGGCTGAGTCAGTAGAGGACGCAAGAGAGCGACTCGCGTCTGCTATCCTGGCCGCGGACATTGGCACATTTTACTGCCCTGTCCCCTTGCGCGAAATGGTCTGGAACGACAAGTGCAAGGAGCACTTCTGGCTGCCTTACGACGCCGAAGTGGACTTCGACCTCTTTTATGCCCGGTTGCACCCCGACGACAGGGAACGAACACGCAAGGAAATCCTCGCCGCAGTGTTCTCGAATGTCTCATACGACGTTGAGTACCGAACTCTTTCGCCGACCGGGGAGATGCGCTGGATTCGCGCCAAGGGTCGCACCACGTTCGACCCAAGTGGTAAGCCGACGCGCTTTGACGGTATTACCATCGATATTTCCTCGCAGAAACAGCTTGAGGCGCAGCGTGACCGCCTGCTTGAACGTGAGCGCCTTCAGAAGGAAATGGCGCAACACGCCAGCGACACGAAAGATACCTTTATCGCCTCAGTTTCACATGAACTGCGTGCGCCCCTGACTGCCGTCCTGGCGTGGGTTGACCTCCTGGAGCGCCGGGCTATCGATGAAGAGTTCGTGAAGCACGGCGTAAGCGTCATCCGTCGCAATATTGCTGCGCAAACCCGTCTGGTCGATGACCTCCTGGACGTTAGCCGAATTACGGCAGGCAAGCTGACTGTGTTGACGGCCCCTATCAACGTTGCCGATGCAGCGCGCGCCGAGCTCGATAACGTGACCCCCCTGGCCGAAAAAAAGGGGATAACTACCACAGACCTGCTGGGCGTCGGCGCGTTCGTTCCGGGAGACGCAACGCGGCTTCGTCAGGTCTTCGCAAATCTTCTGAGTAACGCACTGAACTACACGCCAAGCGGCGGCAAAATAACCGTGACGCTCCAGGAAGTCGACGGTTACGCTGAACTGTCAGTCACCGATACAGGAGAGGGAATTCCGAAGAGTCTGCTCAATACCATCTTCGAACCGTTTGCCCAGGCCGACGGCAGTACCACAAGGAAGCACGGAGGTTTGGGACTAGGGTTGGCCATCGCGCGAAGCATCGTCGCCATGCATAACGGCAGTGTTACAGCTTTCAGCGACGGTGTTGGCACAGGAGCGACATTCACCGTTCGACTGCCCTTGCAGACTGGCCGCCACGTCACCGCCACCGCCACCGCTGCTGCTACTGCATCTGGACATGACGGAAGCCAAGTGCGACCGTCAGTTGCAGGGATGTCTGTACTTGTCGTCGATGATGATGAAGATACGCTGGACGCGTTCGCCATGCTGTTTGAACACGAGCAGGTCGCCGCGTATCGGGCGAACTCGGCTGCGAAGGCGCGCGAAGTTCTCTCGGAGCGGACGGTCGATGTGATTTTCTCCGACATCAGTATGCCAGGGGAAGACGGTCATCAGTTTATGTCCGGCCTGCGGGCAACGGGTAATCGGATACCCGCGATTGCCGTCACGGCTTTTGTGCGGGCTGAAGACCGCGAACGCGCGCGCGCCGCGGGTTTTGACGAGCATGTTGGCAAACCGGTACCTCCGCAAAGGCTCGTCGAGTTGCTGGCAAAACATCGGCATTAACTGCCGACGCTAGTCACAACACATGGGGGAATCAATGGACAGCCAGCCATACGGGGACGACCGGGGACGGCCTCAGTGCGCGCTGGAAGAGAGCTCATGCCAGCGACGCCACCTTCAGGCGGCCTGTGGATTTTGTTAGCGAGTACGCAATATTTCGTCTCGGCGAGACGGGAATAGCGACGACATGGAACCGAGGCGCGCAGCACCTGAAGGGGTATCACGCCAGCGAAGTAATAGGTCGCGATTTTTCGTTGTTCTATCCTCCCGACCAGGCCGCGGCAGAACATTCAGAGGAAGTGCTGCAGAACGCTCTCGCCGCCGGCGAATACTCGGAGGAGGGATGGCGGGTCCGCAAGGATGGCCCACTGTTCTGGGCAAGCATTGTTGTTATTGCCGCCATCAGGGACGCGAGTGGTGGCCTGTCCGGCTCCCCAAAGTCGTACGCCGAAGGCGCTGGTGAGTGACGGCAACGAAGACTATGCCCACATTTTAACCATGCTTACGAAGTATGGTGGGTTTCTGGTGCCCAAGGCCTTTGGTGCTGCGGAAGGCATCTCTGTCGCCGCAGAGTCCTCTTGGATAACGGCGATGCTTGAGGCCCACCGCTCGGTATTCCGGTAGGCGGGCAACTCATCGAATTCTGCAATTTGGAGCGCCTCTCAGCGTAAGGCCTGAGACGGCGCTTTTACCTCATACCTTGCGCCAGGTCTGTACTTTCACGCCGCTGCGCCACTTGAACCCGCGTGCACCGCTCACGTTGCAACGCATTTCCGCGCTGAAGTCAAATCGGCGAGGGATAATGTGGCCTGCCGCTCATCCTGCCATCATGCCAGCAGGTATCAATCTGACCGGAGGACTCATGCTCAGTGCAGACTCGTCAAAAGAGTCGCCCCAGTCGATATCCCGTGACATAGCGTTGATATCGCGCATCGCCGCTGTCCCTTCAATGCTTAAGATGATTTGCGACGAAACCGGCATGGGCTTCGCCGCTGTCGCTCGGGTAACTGACCTCAGCTGGACCGCTTGCGCGGTCCACGACAATATTGGCTTCGGGTTGCAGGCCGGACAGCAACTCGAACTGCATAGCACGTTGTGTTGTGAATCCCGAGTCGCTCGGACCCCAATCATCATCGATGATTTCAGCACCGACGCTGTCTATCGTGGCCATCACACGTCGAAGATATACAAACTGGGCAGCTATATATCCGTGCCCATCATCACACCAGGTGGCGACTACTTCGGAAACCTGTGTGCCATCGACCCGAGGCCCGCGCGCGTTTCGGAGCCGCGAGTTGTCAGGATGTTCGAAGTTTTCGCTACTCTGATTGCCATGCAGATTGAGAGCGAACAGCGACAGTCATCGACTGAGGCGCAACTGGCGACCGAGCGGGAGACGGGCACCTTGCGAGAACAATTTATCGCCGTGCTCGGACACGACTTGCGCAATCCGCTTTCGGCCGTTAATGCGACGGCCGAATATCTGGTTCGCCGCACTGATGACACGAGTCTGGTGAATGCAGGTAACCGGCTAAAGCGCACTGTATCGCGGATGGCGCGCCTTATCGATGACGTAATGGATTTTGCCAGAGGGCGGCTGGGGTCCGGAATGGCTGTTTCGATTCAACCTGTCGTCGACCTCGACGAGCGTCTGCGAGCAGTGGTTGATGAGCTAAGACTCGGCAATCCATCGTGCGATATAGTCACTGATTTTGTGGTGACGAGGCCCGTTGCTTGTGACCCATACCGCATGCAGCAACTGCTATCAAATTTACTGGGAAACGCGTTAACTCACGGCGCGGCGGGCGAACCTGTTTTTGTCCGGGCGGCGACTGATAACAACCGTCTGTATATGAGCGTGGAAAACCGGGGCGAGCCGATTCCCTCGGAGGTGCTGCAAAAAGTATTTGAGCCGTACTGGCGACCGCCGACGAGTTCGCCGGGTGGGGGACTCGGACTTGGTCTCTTCATCTGCAAAGAGATTGTCGAGGCACATGGGGGCACTATCGAGGTCAGTTCGTCGAAAGAGGATGGCACCCGCTTCACAGCACGGGTTCCTGTATCGAAGTGACGCGGTGACCCGCGGGCACTCACCGTGACCAGTGTCTTGTATCTACTGAGACTATTCCCCTGCCCCTTTGAAACCCTTCATCGCGGAGCGGACGGTTGGCACGGACGAATCAGAAGTGGGCGTCAGTCCACTGCGGCCGGCAAGCGGAGGTCGAATCGCCTGCGGTACACCGCTTTGGAGAAGTAAGAGGACGGCAACAACGAGTCTTACGGCGCTGACCGCATTCCTCGTCAACGGTGTCGTCCAGGCAGTGCACGCAGCAATCAGCGACTTTCTGCATGAGCATCATCACGGTTCAGAAAGTGTCGTATCGACGCTAGCAGAACCTCGGTGGTCACCGGCTTAAGCAAAAACTCATCCCATAGCCTGACTCCTGGCTCCTGATGGTCAGCGCTGGTAAGAATCACAGGAATTCGCGACAACTCCCGTTTTCGCTTCAGGTGGCGGCAAAACTCAACGCCATCCATTATCCGCATCGACCGGTCTGTGATGATGAGGTCGGGCTTTGCCTGTTTCGCTGCGACAAGTCCCTCGAGACCATTGCCAACAGTCACCACCCGATAGCCTTCGAATTGAAGGATGCGTTTCCACGCGGTCACAATGCTCCGTTCGTCATCTATCACAAGAATGGTTTTCATGTTGCTTCCGGCCAGTTCCGGGGAGGCTTTGGGGAACGGTTGTCGCGCGCAGCGCATCGAACTCCGTTCAGGACCGTCCAAACGCTATCGGCGCGCAGCCATCGGTAAATCAGTCGTCGTCATCATCACCATGATGATGGTGCTCCCATCCACGGTGGCGGCCGTGGTCATGCCATCGGCGCTCGTCGCCGTAGTCGCCTCCATAGCGGTATCCGTAGCCATAGACTGGGGCCGGTGCGTAGACCACCGGGGGCGGCGCCTCGTAAACGACCGGAGGTGGCGCGACATACACGGGACCAGGAACCCCCAGAAAAACGCCGATGTCCGCGTGAGCGAAAGCCCCGCTGGACGCACAGGCAGCAGAAAATCCCACTGCGAGAATAAGGGTAGCGTGCTTCATGACTTCTCCAGTCCTGCCCGTTTCTAACGGATGCCAGACAACGACGAACGACGCAGATTGTAGGGGGGCCAAGCCGCAGCAGGTAAGGCCGTATTGTCAATCCTGTAACCGGCAGTAACCGCAAAAGTCCCACCGGTTTTGCAGCCTGATTACAACGCGCTCAGGGAGTCGCCCGATACGTGAACGCGCTCACCAACCTGGACCGGCGGCTGCGTTGAGTAATTGAAATTCCGGTAGCTGCCGTCCTGCATTCGGACCTGCACCTGGTAGCTCGTCGCCTTCCGTACAGCATGCTCGATGCCATTGCCGGCGAGGCCGCCGCCGACGGCGCCGGCAATCGTGGTCAGAATGCGACCACGCCCCCCACCGACTTGATTTCCCAACAGCCCGCCAGCGACGGCTCCGCCTACCGCTCCGAGACCCGTAGTGGGTTCTGATTCCTGAACCGTATTGACGGCGACCACTTCGCCAGCGTTCGGGTCAACGGCGACTGGCCTTGGCGTGGATGTCACCGAGGATTGATACGCGTCGCTGTTCGCATACCTAGCACCCTGCTCGACCGGCACCTTGGGGTGGTGATGGACGCGCGGCTGCGCGGGCGCTTCCTCCCGGGTCACCCGTTGCTCCGCGTTGGGCTGCGGTGAAGCAACCGGCGCGCTGGCGATTTGTGCCGCGACAGGCATAGCTTGCGTCGAAGGCGCCGTTACAGCGCGGGACGTCGGAAGAAAGCCTGTCATCGCCGCGATACCCGTAGCGCTGGCCAGGATGACGGCTACGGCAGCACCTGCAACCAGAGGATGGATACGGTTGCGTTGCGGTGAACCGGAAGTCAGGTTGGTGCTCATGTCGCGCTCCGTTGATGTGTGTCAACAAGAACGTCGCAGCCGACGGAACGGTGCACCGCGTCGGTGTGAGATTTGTAAGCAGGTGTAGCGCGCTACGGAGGGTGCAAGGGGAAGCCTGCTCAGGCCCAGTCCGGCAGAAGCATCAAGGACAGCCTCGCGTCGGGTCGCCGAACGCTCATGCGCGTCGCGGGCACACATGAAACCCACCCAATAACCGGATACGACGCTGTGGGCAATGCAGTACGGGGCGGATTGTCATTGCGTTTTCCAGACGTGAGCATATAAATAAACCAGTTGATTGCGCTCAACAGCAACCCATGGGCAATACATTCGGAGGCGACCTATGGCAGCGATACAGCACGTTTTCGTTCTGATGCTTGAGAATCGTTCTTACGACAGCGTGTTTGGTTGGTCTAACCTGACTGGCGTCACGCCTGGAGGTGAGACCACAACCGCCAACGGACTGCCCGCTACGCCCACAGTCAATTTCGGACGAACCGGGACGGCTTATCAGCTAGGTCGGACGAACCGGGACGGCTTATCAGCTAGGCAAGGGTGCGCCCTATGCGCTTGGCTTTGACCCGGGTCACGAGTTTACCGACGCCTGTGTCCAGTTGTGCGGGCTACAGGTCGCCAGTGGAGATACCGTACGTAACGACTCCCTCGTTTTCGGTCCGTACGGCTATCCACCTTTTGCGACGGACGCTTCGACGATGGGCTTTGCCGCCACATACGAGGACCATTCCGACGTAGTAGCCGACGCCTTTAACGCCTTCACACCGGACCAGCTCCCGGTACTGAACTTCCTGGCCCGCCAGTACGGTGTGTGCGATAACTGGTTTGCATCGATGCCAGGGCCAACGTGGCCGAATCGTTTCTTTGCCGTGGCGGGCACCTCGTCCGGGCTCGACCATTCTCCGAGTGACGCGCAAGTTGTGGAAGCGGTGTTCTTCAACGCGCCGCTTTTCGCTTTTCCGAACGGTACGGTTTTTTCAAAGCTTCAGGAGTCGGACTGGCTTATCGTGCAAGGCGACGTTGCACAGACGCGCGGTATTCACGGGATGCAAAATCTGCTCAGTCGTTTCGTTCGAATGGATACGCTGCTCTCCCGGCTTGCTGATAATTCACTAACCGAGAAATTTATCTTTATTGAGCCAACGTACGATGCGAAGAATGACTTCAGGAACGGCAATTCGATGCATCCGGCTGGCGACGTTCGAAAAGGGGAGGCGTTAGTCAAGCAGGTGTACGACGCCATCAGTGGCAGCAAACTATGGTCGAGCAGTGTCCTGCTCGTCGTCTTCGATGAGCACGGCGGCTTCTTTGACCATGTGACACCTCCGAATGCGGAGCCGCCGGCCTCGCCGGAAAATGGCCGCCTGAAAACCCATAACTTTGCGTTTGACAGGCTAGGCGTACGCGTTCCGGCCATCGTCGTCTCTCCTTTCGTTCCTGCTGGCACCATTGACCATTCGGTGTACGACCACAGCTCAATTCTGAAAACAACGGATACGTTGCTTGGGCTCAATGGCGCCCTTAATTTGACGGCGCGCGTACGTGCAGCGGACAGCTTCTCGAAGATGTTGAGCCTTTCTACGCCTCGCTCCGACATTCCGCAATGCCCGTCACCCGTCGCGGCGAGTGGAGACCCGAGACCCACCAGCGAAGGCGCCCCGCGGTCGAAGGACCCCTTTCTGCCCCTGTATGCGCATCACTAGAACCGGCGACACGCGCCAAGGGGCACCGGACCCGGCAGACCGCAGTTCCTATGGCAGCAGACTTTGTCCGCTTGATGTAACACAAATGTCCGAGTACCACCGCACCCCGCGTAAACGAACACCTGTGTCGTGTACTCTCGATGGCTCATGCGGCCAATCGATGCTCATAGTACGGCCGGTCCCTGTCATCGAGTATTGCGTACATTGCCTCGAGGTTCTCTGGGTCGGGGTTGAGCCATGCATCTATGTTTTCCGGCTTGATAGGGATGATGCACCGGTCGTGCCCGGCAGCTTGAATCTCAGGCGGAGGTTCATCTGTGATGGCCGCGAACGACAGGAGGTCCGGCTCCCCCGGCGCGCTCCATCGTGACCACAGACAGGCGACATGCATCAGTCCCCCGTTGCTCGGACGGAACTCGAGAACGACGTTCTCATCACGCTCGTGAGTCTCAAGCAGTGTGTTTTCAAACTTTGCCTTGCTCACATTCTCGTAGAAGACTTCGACAAGCAGGACGGCATGCGTGTACCCAAAGCATGGAGCCCAAAAACCTTCGAGACTATCCCGGCGCGCGTTGTACGTGCCCGGATATTTGACATCGTAAGACGCAGGCTTTCCAGCGATGCGGCACTGGTAACGCATCGGTTTGACTACTCGTTGTCCGTTTTCCATCACCATCACGGGTGCGTAGTTTCCCGGAAAGATACGAGCGTCGCGCGGCTGCGGTACGGTTCGCTGCAGGTCCTCTAGCTTTCCCTTCGCCCAGGCGATTTTGTCGGTGGCGATTCGCTGACTGTCCGTTGCGGCTTTGGTTACCTTCGTCTGCAACGTGCGTTCGGCATCGGCCAACCGCTTCCGTTGTTTGAACAGCTCCTGCTCAAGTTTGGTAGCCTGCGCTGAAGCGTACCTGGCGATAAGAGCATTGATTTCAAGCTCTGCGTCATCCTGCGGTTGAGCAAAGGCGTCTTCCATGGCTTTGGGTATCTTGGATTTGCTAATGCCCTCCGCGCGCTCGAAGAACAGCCGGGCGAACTCGTGGATGTCCATGATGGCGCCAAAAGTACGCACAAAGTTTCGATAATCTGCTACGACCTGAGCCGAGTAGCACATGAGAACCTCCGTTCGATGTGCGATGATAAGCACATCCCGCGCCGCAGCCTGCAAGACAGTGTTCAGGCACCGCTCTAGTGAACTGGGGCAACCACCTGCTTCTCGCAGTTGTTGGACCGTTACGAAAGCATCTGGTCCAGCGACACGGCCACATAGCCAAGCCCAAGCACGCGAGTGTATGCGGTAGCGCGTTGCCGACACTTCAAAAGTTTGAGGCGCTAGCCTTATCAACCTTGTGGCACCGACCTGAATCCGGCAACCCGTCCCTCGGCTTCAGATGAAGCGACTAGCCGAGGTATCCCAAACGCTCTTTCAAGTCCCACCAGTTGGACTAGCAGCTTTGCACGCTTTGCCGCATCTGACTCGATGCTCACGATACTCCGACAGACCTTTGCAAGCCGGGCTTTATTTTCCTTCAACCATACCGCGCGAACTCGCGTGTCTTCCGGCGCTTCATCGAAGTCACCGTCTGCGAATAGCATGAAGAACGGTTCGCCTCGTTCAATCAATGCCTCCAGCTCCAAGCGCCACTGCGCCGAGTATCCTGGATGAACCGTTTCCGGCGTGCATCGCACTTCCGGAAACCGAGCGACGTAATGAACAGTAAAGTCGGATAGCTGCATGGCAGACCTCAAACGAACAAATGAACGCCATCAGTTTAGATGGGAATCGTTGTCATTTGAGGGTCTCCATGCCGTGCGAGTGGTTAGCTCATGTACCACCCACCGTTGACGTTGATAGTCTGCCCGGTCATGTAGCCGTTGCGAGCAAGCAGTACCGCTACATCCGCAACTTCATCGGGTTCGCCGAAACGGCCAACCGGAATCAGCTCCTTCTTGATGTTGGGATTGCCAGCAAGCATTCCAGTATCAATCAGTGCGGGCGCAATCGCGTTGACAGTTACACCGGTTTTCGCGAGCACCGACGCATAGCCGTGAGCGAGACCAATCAAACCAGCCTTCGACGCCGCGTAGTGCGGACCGACTACGCCGCCCAATTGCGCGGCCACCGACGACAGGATGATGACCCGCCCCCATCCGCGACTCACCATTTCGGGGACAACTTGCTGGGTCGTCAGGAATGCGGATGTTAGGTTCGTCGATACGATTGTGTTCCAGTCGTCGGTCGTTATCTTTTCCCAGGCTTTCGGCATGGTCACTCCCGCGTTATTGACCAGAATGTCGATTTGCCCAAGGGCGTCGCGTGCGTCGGTGACCATCGTTTCCACACTGGCCTCATCGCGAACATCCGCATGAATTGCCACGGCTCGGCCGCCGCCACTTTCAATCTCCTGTACCACGTCCTGCGCCGAGTCTTCGTCACTCATGTAGGTCAACGCGACTGCGATTCCACGCTTCCCGTACGCCAGTGCGATTGCCCGTCCGATGCCTTTGCTCCCGCCCGTGATAAGGGCGACTTTGCCGGTCAAGTCTGTCATGTAAATCTCCTTTTGGTCGGCGAATAGAAACTGCGTTTGGCGCAAGCTCGAATGCTGGTTCTACAGTCGCCCAAGCAGGTCAACGTCCTCTACGGCGAGAGTAAATTGGCCGGAGGCCAGGTTCTCTTCGAGGCGCTCACGCCGTGCTGTTTTGGGTATGACTGCGACACCTTGCTGGCTGAGCCAGCGAAGAGCAACCTGGCTTGCGGTTTTGCCATACTTTTGAGCCAGTTCGGGCAGATGCCTCTGTTTTGCGACTGCGCCCTTGGCAAGGGGCGAATACGCGGTTACGACAATCGAGTTGTCGCTCCCATACCGGACAACATCCGTTGGAACCGCGCCGAGATGGCATTTGACCTGGTTGCAGGCAATCGCAGGACCTGCGATTCGTAACGAGTTCTTCATCTGACCAACCGAAAAATTGCTCACCCCGCCGTGACGAACCTTTCCGTCAGCAATAAGTTTTTCAAGAGCGCCTAATGGCTCCTCGAGCGGGACGTCCTCGTTCGGCCAGTGAAGCAGCAGCAGGTCTACATAGTCTGTCTGAAGTCTGCGCAACGATTCTTCTGCGGAGGCCAGAAAGTCTCTTTTGTGAAAGTTGTGAGGCCAGACCTTGGTCGTCACGAAGACCGAGTCTCTGGGAACGCCTGAGTTAGTGAGGGCCTGTCCGACTTCAGCCTCGTTACCATAGGTTTCGGCGGTATCGATATGACGATAGCCCATTGCCAACGCCAACTGAACGACATCCACACACTCGTGACCCCGCAATTGGTAGGTCCCTAATCCGACCACCGGCATGCCCAGCTTTTCTGGCGGTGTACTCATCGCAACCTCCTCGATAGAACGCATCTCCAACAAGCAGGGCCCGATTTCGGGTCAGCTAGTCGAAAGTCAGAATTTATAAAAATGCATTGCACTGTGCAGTGCAGTGTAGCACCATGCGGACTCGTTCTCAAATTCAAATTCGCCGGTACTCAATGGAAACTCCGCCCACCCTAACAACTGCGCGCGGCGCAATCCCGATGATGGCTGCCGCGTGCGGTATCGCTGTAGCCAATGTCTACCTCTGTCAACCGCTACTATCGGTGATGGCATCGAGCTTTCATGCGTCAGCATCGGCCGCCGGACTCGTTGCCACAGGTGCGCAGGTCGGATACGCACTGGGAATTCTGCTCGTTGTACCGATGGCTGACCGGGCGGACCCTCGCCGTCTGGTGCGCGTCCTGTTGGGGATGACGTGTGTTGCGTTGCTCTGTGCTGGATTTAGTCCGTCGATACACGCCCTGGCGCTGCTGACCTTACTCGTCACAACGGTAACGGTCGTCCCACAGGTTTTAATTCCCGTAGCCGTCTCCGTCGCCGCCCCGGGCGAGTCCGGGAGGGTTGTCGGCACAATGCAAAGCGGTCTTATATTGGGAATCCTGCTGTCCCGTACCGTCTCGGGAGCAGTCGCTCAGTTCACGGGGAACTGGCGGGCGTCTTATCTCGTTGCAGCCTTCCTGACAGGCAGCCTATTCCTCGTCCTTCCACGATTCATTCCCCAACGCGCGCGCGCCGGCAGCGACCCGGACCAAAGCTACTTAAGCCTTCTAACATCCCTACCGAAGCTTTTCCTTGCGTATCGGGACCTCCGATTCTCCGCCGCACTGGGCGCATCAATGTTCGGAGCGTTTTCGGCGTTTTGGGCAACACTCGCGTTCCACCTCGCGCAGCCGCCGTTCGGGTTCGGTTCGGCACAGGCTGGTCTGTTCGGGCTTTGGGGCGCTGCGGGCGCCCTGATTGCTCCATTTTGCGGGCGCCTGGCCGACCGTTTCGGCGCGACTGCCGTCAACGTGCTTTCAATGTGTTGCGCCGCCCTCGCATTCGCCGTGTTCCTTCGCGGCGGAGACGTTTTTATGCTTGCTATAGTCGTCGGCGTCAATCTTCTCGACTTCGGCAATCAGTCGGGACAGATAGCCAATCAGGCGCGGATATTCAAGCTGGACCCTGCAGCACGTGCACGCCTTAACACGGTGTACATGGTGTGCACATTTGGCGGAGGTGCCGTTGGGTCCGCCATCGGCACGACAGCGTGGGCTGTCAGTGCATGGCGAGGGGTGTGTTTCGCCGGGTTCGCACTCGTTGGGGTGGTCGGATGTCTGTTACTGCTGCGCTCGATGTTCCGCAGCCGACGCGCAGCCGCCGTGAGCTGAATCTGCGCAGCACCGGCAATCGCGCGTTGTCGAATACCCCGGCTCATTGCGTACAATCGTGCGTTTAGTCCACTCCTACAGTCGAAAAACGTGGCCAAGACAGCAAACACCGGCAAGAGCACAGCTACTGCGACCAAGGGTGCGCGAGCGACAATGACCAGCGCGAGCGAGCCAGGCGTTGAGGCGGCTAGCTCGGCGCCGACAAAGCGGAATCAGATTCTTGACGCCGCGACGCGCGTGTTCCTCCAACACGGTTTCGAAGGCACGAGCATGGACCGCGTCGCTGCTGAGTCCGGCGCGGCACGCCGGACTCTCTACAACCAATTTGACGGCAAGGAAGCATTATTCGAAGCGATGACAGCGCGAATCTGGGCGAGTTTTCCGGTATTCGACATCACGCGTGATGAAGAGTCGCTCCGTGACCCAAAAGTCGGTCTGACTCGACTGGGCCGCGCCGTCTCTGACTTTTGGATTCCTGCCGAAGCGGTGGCATTTCTGCGTATGGTCATCGCCGAGGGCCCACGCTTTCCGGGCCTTACGAAGACTTTCTTCGAGAAGGGCAAAGCCCCTGCGATGGATGCGGTTGCTACGTATCTGGACGCCCTCTCCAAACGCAAACTGGTAAAAATCAAGAACGCGAAGCTGGCCGCAAGACAGTTTCTCGGACTCATAGACGAGCCGTTGCTTTGGGTCCGTGTGCTTGGTGTCGAAGAAACCTATTCAAGGCAGGAGCGGGAGCTCATCGTCGAAAACGCGGTGGAAATGTTTCTTGGTTTCTACCTCGTCAAGCAATGACTCGTAGCAACCGCACACCGATTTATGAGGCAAGCGATGTGCGGTCGAATCCGACGTACGCGCGCGCTTCGTTACGGATTTGGTGAGACTGGCGTGAAGATTTCGACCACGGTCGAATGGTCGCCCCCGGGATTTGGGCTCCCGACGATAGCGAAATTCTTGTTGTGGTAGACGGCTGCGCCGAACCCATGGCGCGGCGTCGGCATTGGGGTAACCGCCTGCCTGACCGCCGCACTATCACGGTCACTCAGGATGACGGTCGCGCCTGCATCGAGAAATTCACCTGCGGTCTGCAACCCTATGCCGCTCGCCGCGCCTGTAACCAAGACAATCTTTGAATTGAAATCGAATTGCATTCTTGACCTTTACATTTGGCGCAGTACGGTCAAAAAGAAATCAACGTAGAGGAAAGCGGCTAGGGCCGATTTCGACCGCCGCAGAGGTGCGGGTCCTGAAAAGCTTGATTACGCCAGTTCGTTCCAAAACTCGAAATTCAGCACAGCGCCACTTTCTTGAATCCACTGCACGAAAGCCTTTGTGTGGGGATATTCGAGGTGGGCATCGAAAGCAGCCTGGTCTTTGAACTGCTCGAAGACGGCGAAGCGATTTGCAATCTTCGGATGCTGGTGAGCAATGAACGATATGCAGCCTGGCTCAGCCCGCGTGGCGTCGACAAGAGTCTTGAACACGTCGGCAAGTTCCTTCTCTTTACCGACCGGGGCAACGGGAAAAGCGACAACGGTAACGGGCTTCATATTCTTTCCTATAGCGGATTTGCGGTCTTCGGACGACGACATCCCTGGTACGCCTGCGCACCGGATGCCCATTCCTATTTCGGTTCTGAGTATGCATTGCACTGTGCAGTGCAATGCATGAAGCAAGTCTATGCCCTTGTTTAGGCCGCAGTCAACAGGAGAGTGCGCCGCTGCGTTATCTCGGCGGAGGCGGTACATCCGAACGGAAAAACGCGGTCAGCCGCTCGCGACGCTCACCGAAGGGCGACCTACGCTCCTCTTTTTGAACGGCGTGGGACGGATGGTGACTGATTGCTCATTCGCAATGCAGTCCTTATCGGGACGGAACGGAGGCCTGCAGGTATTCGATAAGCCGTCGCACGCGCGCTGGCATATACCGTCCTGCAGGGAACACGAGATAGAAGATTGCTTCTTCGACAGAACGCCAGTCCTGCAGTATTTGGACTAGCAATCCTGCATCCAACAACGTGCCAGCGTAGTAGGAAGGCACATTGACAATTCCAATGCCTGCCAACGCGGCCTGTATTGCAGCAGCTCCGCTATTGCTGGAGAAGCGGCCGACCGGCTTGACGCTTTCTCGGTGCTTACCCTTCACGAACTCCCAAGGACGATTAACCAGGGGCAGGCATCGATTTGGGGGCAATGAGGACGGCGACCGAATATCGGGTAACGAATCTAACAGTGCAGGACTCGCAAGGACAATGAGTTGCGCGGAAAGCAGCCGAGTCGCAACCAGCGAACTACTGGTCTCAAGTGGTCCCATGCGGACCGCCAGGTGGACTCCCTCCGCGATGAGGTCTACGTTGCGAGCTGAGATGTCGAGCTCAAGACTCACCTTCGGATGTTCAGCACAGAACCCGGTGAGCAAAGGTACCAGCTGCTCTTCGGCGTATTTCCCGGCGAGACTTACACGAATGGTTCCTTCGATGGCGTCGTGTGTTTCGAGAATCGTTTCTTGAGCTCGCAGGAGGTCCTCAAGCAAAGGTTGGCTTGTCTTGAAGAGACGGCGACCGGGCTCAGTCAATTGCATCTGTCGCGTTGTTCGGACGAAGAGCTGCGCGGCAAGCCGGGCCTCCAGGTCAGCGATTTGTCGGCTGATATGTGACACGGACACGCCGAGCTGCCGCGCCGCACCGGTGAACGTCCCGCGCTCGACCACAGCAACGAATTCCAGCATTCCCTCAAGCGCACTCATATTTGCAGGTCAGCAAAAGTATTTAACACGATAGCCGGATTATCAGCCAGGAAGCAAGAAACTAACATCAGGGCTCGAATTAACGGAGAGCCTTATGTCACTGGCCCTACTTGCTTTAAGTGCGTGCACGTTTGCACTTGGTTTTGCGGAGTTTGTCGCCGTTAGCCTGGTCCCGTCGATTGCGGCCGGAACTCATCTGAGCGTCGGTTCGGTCGGAATGATGATTGGCATCTATGCCATCGGCGTGAGCATTGGCGCTCCTACATTAAGCGCCATACTTGCCCGCGCCCCCAGACGCAGAGTTCTGGCCACCAGCATGCTGCTGTTCGCTTTCGGCAATCTAACCTCAGCGCTAACCACGTCCTTACCGATGCTACTGGGCAGCCGTTTGCTGGCGGGTCTGATGCACGGTGTAGTGCTCGCACTCGCATCTTCGACAGCCGGTGCCGCAGTCGGCCCGGAACGTAGTGGCAATGCTATCGCGACTGTCTTCGGAGGTCTTACCGTCGCACTCATGCTGGGCGTGCCGCTCGGCACGCTTGCCGGTGGCTACTTTCGGTGGCAGGACGTGTTTATAGCGATAGCCTTCATCGGTTCAGTCAGCTCGACTGCATTGATGCTGTTCACGCCTGCCGTCGTGGGCGCGAGGACGGCCGTGGCCGCCGATAAGCCATCGGTCTGGGCAACCCTCTCTGACACCGCAACGCTGCAATCTGTGGCGACCACGGCGCTGACATATGCAGGTTCTTTCACCGGATTCACCTACGTTTCCGTCCTGCTGCAGCAGGTAACGCATCTGTCTGCGAGCGGAATAACAGGCATGTTTGCACTCTACGGCGTCAGCGCAGCCCTCGGCAATGCTATAGGCGGGCGGTTTGTGGACAGCGTCGGAAGTCGTCTCGCGTCGTGCACCGTTGTCGCTGGTCTGGTCGTTGCGCTCGGTGGCGCCTATCTAGGTGGTCCGTCGACGGTTGCCATGTCGGGCGTAATGATTGTTTGGGGCCTCGCTTCGTTCGCCGCTGTACCGATTCTTCAAAAGACGGTCTTGGTAGCCGCTCAACAGAACCGTTCGGGAAGCCCGGAGGTCGCGTCGGGAATGAGCATCGCGGCCTTCAATGTCGGAATTGCGGTTGGGTCGGTCCTGGGCGGTTTCGCAAGCAAGCACTCGCCAGATGCCCCGATGCTTGCAGCACTGCTTCCGCTGATTCTGGCCGGTCTTTTCGCCTCGCGTCTTGCTAGACATGCGCAAAGTCGCATGCCAGCAGCGAGTAATCTCACTAACCACGGAGTTTAAAAATGGATATTACAGGTAAGCATATTGTGGTCGCCGGCGGGAGCTCTGGCATCGGATTCGCAATCGCGCAACTGGCGCTTGAGCGCGGCGCGCGCGTAACCATTGCAGGACGTACGGAAAAGAAACTCGCGGAGGCAAGCACTCGGCTGGGTGGTGTCGCGACATTGCAGATGGACCTTGGTGATGCGGCATCCGCAGCGGCAGGCTTCAGGCAAGTTGGAAGCTTCGACTATTTTGTGTCGACGGTCGCCGACCTGACTTACGCGCCGCTCGCTGAAATGAAGCGGGACGCTATCGACCGCATGCTTGCGGGGAAGTTCTGGGGGCCAATTAACCTTGTCCAGTTTGGTCTGCCGAATCTGCAGGCGGCCGGCTCTATCCTGCTGTTCTCCGGACTCGCTGCGGACCGTCCCGCACCGGGCACGTCGATGGTGTCCGCGCTAAACGCTGGCGTCGAAGGTCTCGTACGAGCGCTCGCTGTAGAGCTAGCCCCGGTGCGCGTGAATGCCATCTCGCCAGGAGTCGTCGAGACTGAAGGTTGGTCATTTATGGACGCCGAGAGCCGCGCAGGATTCTTTTCCGAGCTCGCGACGAAGTTGCCGGTTCGCAGCATCGGCGCTCCTGCCGACCTTGCCGACGCCGCTTTGTTTGCACTCACCAATCCGTACCTGACCGGTGAGGTGTTGCACGTGAACGGCGGCGGCAGCCTGACCTGAAGCCGAGGGTAACGCAATACGTAGGTGCCGGGCATCTGCCCGGCTTGTCGTTTTGCTAGAAGTACGTCCGAATTCCAACGCCGAACGTATTGCCCGAACTGAGCCGGGTCGCCCGGTCATTCAGGTAAGCCGCATAAACATCGGTGCGCTTCGAAAGACTGTAATCGTATCCAACGGACCATGTGTTTCGGGTGACATCAATGCTACCGACCATTTTCGTGTATGCATAGGATGCGAGCGCCTTGCCGGCACCGAGCGGCACGGAGACGCCCACCTGTCCACCATTACTGTGCGCGCCGACCGGCGTAATCGAATCATTCATATACTGGTACTGCGCATATAGTTTCGCCAACCCGAAGTCGAACGTCGCGCCAACCTGCGCAGCCTGCTGGCTCGAAAAGCCGGGGGCGACGCTACTCAAGTCGTTCGGCGCAAAGTTGAAACGTACTTGCTGGTAGGCAGCCATCATCGCAAACGGTCCCCGACTGTATGCCACGGTGCCGCCCCATTTGTTCTGGCCAGTTTGACCGGCTGCGTTCCCGAACGCGTAGATTGCTGTCGCGTTCAGACCGCTAAAGTCAGGCGTTTGGTACTGAACGGAATTATTCCATCCAGAATCGCCGACCAGCCCTTGGCCTTGGAGCCCAAGGAAAGTATGGAGAACAATCGGTGAGAAATTGTATGAGTCCACGAAAGGATTGAAGAGCACGGTCGACACAAAATATGGTGTCGTATGTCGACCGGCCGTCACGGTCCCGTACCCGCTCAGTAGCCCAACGTACGCGTTGCGCGAGAAGAAGGCATCGCCTTTGTAAGAACCTGCTTGACCGTCGTTCGCAGTGAAGAATCCCTCAATCGAAAAAATCGCCTTGAGATTGTTGCCGAGGTCTTCTTGGCCCTTCAGCCCCCAGTACGAAGTCTGCATGCCGCCGCCGCGCTCGCCCCACGCGCGCTCCGTACCCGGCAGCTTCTTCGCCCCGACCCACTGGTCTACCTGTCCAAACAGCGTAACGCTCGATTGTGCGAACGTCGGCATTGAAATAAGTACGGTCATAGCACAGATGAGAGTCGCAACCGGGGCAATTCGCTGTGTATTCATATTAGTAGTCCTATTTTGCTAGTTCAAATAAAAGGCGTCCCGCGAACTCACGAAGGTCGCTGGTTGGGACAAAAATAAAAGCAGGTGCCTACATCAGGCAACTAGCCGCGTTTGTGGCCTACGCCGATTTGCATCAGGTCTTCGCCGATGATGAGTTGGCCGGAGAAGTTACGTTGCGCCCGCATCAGATTTGCCCGTGGGGCGTGGCCTGGGGCGATGTGAGACAGCACTAACGTCTTCGCACCAGCGGCTTCGGCAACGTTTCCCACATCGTCGATGGATGTATGTGAGCTGAGCAGGTGCTGCTTGAACGCGGCTTCCTTGTCTCCCACTGGTGGTGGAAACAGCGCGTCGACCCATGTGGTGTCGATGACTTCGTGCACGAGCACGTCGGTATTGCGCGCGAGCCTGACCAGGTTCTCGCATGGCGACGTATCGCCGGAGAACGTCACAGAGCCATCGTCTGTATCAAAGCGGAACGCGAACGCAGGCCAGATTGGAAAGTGATTCACCAGCGTAGCTGTGACACGGACGCGCTCGTCCTCGTGGACCAGGAACGGCTCCATCTTGGGAACCGGCGTCTCGTTGGGACTCCTGAAACCATTGACCGGGGGGATAGCGATGTCGTGGACTTGCATCAGGGTGCGCAAATCGGGGCGATGAGCATCGCGCAGGCGGTCGTTGATGTCGAGCGCGTATGCCTGATACAGGTAGTTGGTCATATCGACCGTGCCTGGCGTCGGGTTCTCCGGGTTGACGACAGGAGGAGGCGCGGAAGTCGGCTGCCCCGGGATGTTGAAAATCGGTTCCATCTGACCGCGTCGGCCTGGACCATAAATCTGGACGGGCTGCTTTACACCTGCGAGCCCGTCATACCAACCGTACAGGAAAAGGTTGAAGTAATCGATTGTGTGGTCTGAGTGAAGATGTGTGAGGAAGATGCCACGCAGGTTTTCCATTCCTGTCATGCCTGACACGGTATTGATGGGACCGAGTTCGGCTTGCTTGTAGCGCTTGCCGACACCGTCGCCACAGTCGACGACATAGACTGCATCGCCCGCAACCAAAGCGGAAGAGATGCCCTCGCGGTCACAGTTCGGCCACCAGACTGGACCTCCTGCCGTACCTAGAAGCACCAGGCGGGTGCCGTGTCTTTGCGCCTTGGCACGAGATTCGGCCATCGCCTGACTACGCTGGTCTACTTCGGCTGCGCTTGCCGGCACGCCCATCAGAAGCGGCAGTCCTGCGCCAGCCATTTTCCAGCCCGCGCCGAGAAAGCCCCGTCGCGACATGCCCAGCTCGAGGGCCTTGCCAATGCAATCGCACATTTCGGTCTGCCTCAGATGTTTGAACGAGCGCAGTCACACCGGCGGAGCGCGGTGAGCTAGCTGGCTTCATTTTTTTAGGAACAAACGACCGGGACTTAGGTGGACGTCCCGGCCGCACTTCAATGGGCTTCGGCGTGCATGGCCTTCTTGACGCCTTCATCCCTCATCGGCTCGTTGCCGCCGGTGACGTGGATAGCACCTTCTGGAGCCTTCATGTCATAGCAACTCTTGATGAGCTCGCCGTCCTTCATGACCAGGGAAATCTTTGCCGGGTCCTGCAGCACCTTGAGGTCTTCCAGCGGGTTGCCGTCGACCAGCACGATGTCTGCGTAGTAGCCTTCGGCCAGTTTCCCGATGCTCTCCGGCTGCATCATCAGTTCGCCGCCGAGCTGCGTCGCCGAGAGGAGTGCTTCCTTGGGCGTCATGCCGATGTACTTGACGAAATACTCAAGGTCGCGGGAATTCGTACCATGCGGCATCCACGCGAAGCCATAATCGCCGCCAGGCAGAATCCTGATGCCTCGCTTATGCATCTTCGTCAGCGTTTCGGAAGCAACCTCCAGCTCACGCGCATAGCCCATCTTCGTCGCGACCTCCTGCGAGATGCCCCATTTCTCAGCGTGGTAAAGCGTGCTGACAAGCCAGCCGATACCGGGAGCCACGAAGTGTTTCTCCTTGTTCGCTTCCAGCATATCCAGCGCTTCTTCGTCCGCAAAGCTCGCGTGGAATACCAGCTCGAGACCATGACGCACGCACTGCTTGACCGACTCGCTCGAACGGGCATGCGCTGCCACGCGTTTGCCGGCACGTTTCGCTTCCGCCGCCAGCATCGCGATTTCTTCCTCGGAGAACGGGGAGGCTTCCGCCGGGATGCCTGCAATGTATTCTCCAGACAGGTTGATTTTCAGATGGTCGACACCGTACTTGATGAACATGCGGGCCGCGCGGCGTACTTCTTCCGGGCCGCTTACCACCTCACCAAAGTTCAGCTCGCGGAATGGTAGATGGGGCAACGTGTTGTCGCCAAGGCCACCAAGGGTGGTAATTTCCTGGCTGCCAGCGAGATAACGCGGCCCGGGGAATTCACCCGCATTGATGGCATTGCGCAACACGACATCAAGACGAGCCTTTGCTGCTGCTGCACCGAGCGCAGACGTGAAGCCCATCTCCAGATAGCGCTTGGCCACCCTGACGCACCACAGGATGTGCTCTTCTGGCGGCATGAACTGGATTGCCGACAGCGAAGGTTGGTCATTCCACGAGAAGTGCGTATGCGCTTCGGTCATGCCCGGCATGATGAAACGTCCGCGACCGTCGATGGTATGCGCACCACTGGCATTCACGCTGTCGCCGTTTTTCGCTACCTTTGCTATCCGGTTATCTTCGACCAGAATTTCACCGATGTACGGGTCCGCGCCAGTGCCGTCGAAAATATTGACGTTGGTAAAAACGATTCTGTTCATGTCTCCTCCGATTGGTGGGAAACTTACTGCATTGACTTATAAAATGCCTTGAGCTCATCGGCGCATTCGGCGGGCTTTTCGAAGGTCGTCCAGTGACCGCAACCGGACAGGACCGTGACCTTGCTCCCCGCGATGCGCTCGCCGATTGCCTTGACAGCAGCCGGTTGACCGACACCGTCTTCATCGCCGGTGACCAGCAATGTCGGCACCGAAATCTTTTCGACTTCGGCTGCCTGCGCGCCAGCCAGTGCTTCACAGCTCTGCGCGTAGCCTTCCGGCGACTGCCGCATCACGCTTTCGCGTACGAGAGCGATGGTGACCGGGCGCTGCGCCTTCGTTTCAGCGCTCGTCGCGCCCTTGACGATAGCGTCGGCAATTTCCTGCACGCCTGCGATTCCCTTCTCGCGGGACAGGGCAGCGCGCGCCTGAATGCCGGGGCGACCTTGTTCCGAAGGCGCCAGCAACGGCCCGAAAAGTGCGAGACTCTTCACGAGCTCGGGATGTTTGATGGCCAGGTGTTGCGCGACGATGGTGCCCATTGAGTGCGCAACGACGTGCGCCTTTGAGACGCCTAGTTCGCCCAGCACACCAGCGAGCGTCTCGACGTAAAGGTCGATGGACAATTGCTCGGACGGGAGCGCGGAGCGCGCGCTGCCAGGCAATTCGGGGCGAACGACTTTCATGCCTTCGAACGCTGAAAGAACTGGCGTCCAGTTGTTGGACGAACCGCCGAGACCGTGAATACAGACTACCGCCTGTCCATCGCCGTCGACTTCTACTGCGACGTTCCTGATTACCTGGGTAGTCATTCGCTCACCTCGTTTTCCAGCACGCCGACGTTTTCGATTTCGATACGGATGACGTCACCTGCCTGGAGGAATTTCGGCGGGCTGAAGCCGATGCCAACGCCAGCTGGGGTGCCGGTCGCAATTACGTCGCCCGGTTGCAGTTCGATGCCGGCCGACAGCGTTTCGATAAGCGTGGGGATGTCGAAAATGAGCTGTTTGGTGTTTGAGTTTTGACGCAACTCACCATTGACCCAGCACTTCACATCAATGTTCTGACCATCCACTTCGTCGGCGGTCACGAGATACGGGCCCATCGGGCAGAAGCCGTCGAGCGATTTGCCGATGAACCATTGACGATGGAGCTTTTGCAGGTCACGAGCGGTGAAGTCGTTGATGACCGTGTAACCGAAGACGTAGTCCATCGCGTCGGCCTTCTTGATGCCGCGACCCGCCTTGCCGATAACGACGCCGAGTTCTGCTTCGTAGTCGAGCTGGCTGGTCACATCGGCGTGACGCGGAATCTTCGCGCCCGGGCCGATGACCGTGCTGGCCGGCTTCGTAAAGACGACAGGTGCTTCGGGGGCGTGTTCGCCGTCCTTGGCGCTACTGTCGAAGCCCGACTTCTGGAATTCAGCCGCGTGCTCGTGATAGTTCTTGCCCACGCAGAAGATGTTCCGACGCGGCTGGTCGATAGGAGCGAGCACTGTTGCGTCGCTGAGGGCACGTCCCTCCCCGTGAGGACGGAGGTCGCCCTTGAATGCGCCGAAAGACTGGACCAATTGGACCATATCCCCGTTAAACTCCGGGACCAGCGTCGAGACCGGCCAGAACACTGATTTGTCGGCATCGACGACTGCGATAAGCGCAGCGCCGTCCACGTGGAGGTTTGCAAGTTTCATGAAATGGCTCCTGAAGTAGTCCAATTGGTTTGCGTAGGTCGTACTGTAGAACCATATTGGACGCTTAGCAAGTGAGGGTTAACCAATAACGCTACCAATTGGTACTTAATGTGGTATGATTCACTTAATGGAAACCGAGGGAACTCAAGATGGGTGATGTCGAGACAAAGAGCCCTGTACGGGCAGCTGGCGCGAAGGCGCTGGCCGCATACCTTCACGATGAGATTGCGTCGGGTCGGATGCGCGATGGCGTCAAACTGCCCGCTGAGCGTCAACTGAGCGAGCAGTTCGGCGCGTCTCGTGGTGCTGTCAGGCGTGTCCTGCAGGACTTGAAGGACCGCGGGCTGATTACGCAGACAGTAGGCAGCGGGACCTTTGTGCTTCCCGGCGCTGCGAACGCATTGCCCGCGCCGGAAATCGTCATTGACGAAATATCCGAGACGCAGACCAGTCCTGCTGAGCTGATGGAAGCGCGCCTCCTCATCGAACCGTTGATGCCGAAGCTGATTGCGCGTAACGCCACGTCATCGGACTTCGCCCGGATGATGGAGTGCATTGAGCGGTCCGAAGCGGCGCAGACCGTCGAGGAGTTCGAGCATTGGGACGGCGAGTTGCATCGCACGTTCGCACTCGCGACCCACAACTCTTTCTTCCTCAAGGTGCTTGAACTGACTAACCGCGTTCGCGAACAGGGCGAATGGGGCCGGCTCAAGCGCCACTCACTGACGCCCGAACGCCGTAAAGAATACGAAGCGCAGCACAGAGCGATTGTCGAAGCACTGCGTGACCGCGATGCCGAACAAGCTGGCCAGGTACTGACAGGTCACCTGCGCCAGATTCAGCACAACCTGTTCGGGTTTTAAGCCACCAGCCGGAAAGATTTAACTGTGGTCTTTTTTGATATTGGATTGGGCCTATCAGAGACTCGCACCGCTTGAATCGCTTATGAAGAGGAGCCGGAGGCCACTGTTTATCAGCAAGAGCGCTTAAATCTTAAGGCTGTTTGCTTCAGCCGGTTCGGCGAAGGCGTCTCCCATGGCCTTCGGTGTTTTCGCTTTGCTGATTCCCTCCGCGCGCTCGAAGAACAGCCGGGCGAACTCGTGGTTTCCATGATGGCGCCAAAGGTACGTACAAGTTTTCGATAATCTGCTACGACCTGAGCCGAGTAGCACATGAATGCCTCCGTTCGATGCTGTCATGATAAGCACACCCCGGGCCGCGGCCCGGCAACGCAACGTTCATGCACGACGTTACCGCAATGACTTCAGGCGAGCACTTCCTTCCGCTGACCTCCAGTCGCGACTTCGGCAGGTGACCCGCGCGAGAGACGCTCATGTCGTGACAGCAGGACGGGGGTAGGTTGCAGGGCAACGGCAAGGGGCTCCCCACATGAGGGTCCTCGTCGTTTCACAATGTCGACGGTCAGGCCGTCGGCAGAGGGTCTGAGCGCCAGGCGCAATAGTGCCGGTGACGCGTCCTGTGCTGCGGCGAGCGGCCGGACCATCACAAAGAGAGTTTCCGATGACTGCGCCGCAAGGTGCAGCCGTCGAAGCGATGAAGACTGCGCGTACTGAGTCCAGAAAATGAGGGCTCCGCAACTTCCTGCCCGCAATATCTGCTCTACCGACCAGAGCGCGTCCGCAGTCTTCGGTGCCTTGACGCGAAACATCTGTTCGAGCGTCAGGCCGATGTAGGCGAGCCCGAGCCCGTCGGGTGTATGTGGCGGTTGAACGAATGCGATGGGCCTGCTCCCCGTTTGGGTCAGCGCAGGACGCAGCAGCCGAAGTTCTCCGACACCTGGGTGCTGCACGAGAAAGTCCACCAGTGCACCTACCGGCCATCCGCCGCCCGGCAGTTCCGCTGACAGGACCGGGTAGCCCGTCTCGACTACCCGGCCTCGCCCATGTGCCAGCTGCGACGCCCGCCACAGGGACGGGTCTATCGATTCGGGAGACGGCGTGACAGTGGTCATTGCGAAAAACACCTGTATGGATGTACAGTATCCTACAAGTGAGGCTGTTAAATGTTAACCGGCGTTTCTTGACCTTGTCAGCGAAGCCCATGAGCCGGCTGCAGGGTGAGAGGCATGGTGTTTCCCAAGAGGTGGAACATGAGAGCGGATGTTTGGGTCCGGGAGGCCCAGCGAGAATCGAGCCTAGTCGACGCGCTGTATAAAGCGCGCAACCTTATATCGATGCACAACGGCATTACTGTGCGATGCCACGGCGAGGAATGGGCGCTGGACTTCGGTCAGGAGCTTGAGGCGATTGACGCAGCGTTGAAGACGGCCGGAATCGACGTCGCGCGCTTTCGGCAATAGGAAGTAGCCATTTGCAGGGGCAAGGGATGCAAGCCGATGTGTTGCGTGGATACGCGCTATGGGGACATGCGATAGAAGAGGGAAAGGTTTGTCCCAACTCGCGATACGCAGCGAGCGGCACAATCACGCGCGACAATAAGTTCGTCGAAGCCTCAGGCGTTCGGGGTCTATTTAACGACGCGCAGACGCAGAAGAAGCGGGACTAACATGGGCGCGCGCCTGGATTGACAGCAATGGATAACGGCGCGCGATTGAAGACTGTTCAGCCGACGAGCCGACGATAAGCGCTTAGATGTCGGACGAGGCCTTGCTTGTCGCCACGAATCTCGCTCAGTCTTGCGAGGTTGAAATGAGCATCAGCATGCGTCGGGTCGAGTTCTATGCTTCGCTGATAGGCCGCTTCGGCAGCATCGTAGCGTTTAAGCTCTTCGAGGACGACCGCGCGATTGAAGTGCAGTAACGCATCCTCGGGAAAGTGCTCAAGCGCATCTTCAAAAATGGACAATGCTTCATCGCAGCGCGTCTTCGCCTCGCATAGCAATACGCCCAAGTTGGTATATGCGTCGTAGTGCGGTGATGACGAGAGCTCGAGCACTTTCCGGTAGGCCTGCTCCGCGCCGACAGCGTCGGTTTCGGTCAACTGTTCGGCTAGTGCGAACCATTCTTCTGCCTGTTCTTCGCGGTTCTCCTGGTTTCGCGGTACGGAGTCGAGAAACGCCACGTCCCCCCGGATAGGCGCGACCTCAAAGTCAAGCAGATGCTGGCCCGAATCAGCGTCCCACTGCGCCTGTCCTGACTTCACGGCGACGGTCTCGCCCACAGACGTAATTCGAATCCCGGACAGTGGAAGCTCATCAGGGAGTTCGGATTTCAGCTTGGCAAGCGCCCTCAGAATTTTTCGTGCGGAGACTTTGGCCGATTGCAGCTGGAACGCAGTGCGCAGCAGCACAACATCCTGGAAGGAAAATCGAAGCTCGTTGCGTCGGCCACGCGACGGGTGGACAAATCCAGCGTCAATCAGCCCGGAAAGCACCCGGCGCGACACGCCCAGCAGCGATTGAAGGCTGCGCAACGAGTAATCGTTAGACTGGCTCGGTCTTGTCACTTGCGTGCCCGGACCTTGGCTGGGGGCGCCTCTTTGACGTCCGCTTTCGGTGTCGCGCGCTTGACCGGCCGACGCGGTTTGGCGGCGAGTACTTCGACCTCGGCAGGTGAAGTCTTTTTCGTCGCCGGCGTCTTTGGCGCCGCTGTCGTCACAGGTGTCTCACGCCTGTCCTTATTGGCGCTGAGACTGGCGCGGAGTGCTTCCATCAGGTCAATCACCTGACCGCCCGACTCTTCGGCCGGTGCCTCCGGCGAAACAATCTGTTTGCCTGCTATCTTCCGGTCAATGGCTTCCAGTATCCGCTTCTTCTCTTCGTCCTCGTAAGCCGTCGGGTCATAGGCGTCTTCCGACACCTGGTCGATAATTTGCAGCGCGAGTTTGAGCTCTGTATCGCTCACGGTCACGTGTTCGATATGCAAATCGCTCAGCGCGCGCACCTCATCGGCGAACAGCAGTTGCTGGAAGACCATGCCGTCTTCGGCAGGCCTTATCTGCACGATTCGGGTCTTGCCTTTGTACGACCATTTTGCCAGCGCGCAGCGTCCGCTTTCTCGCATCGCAAGCTGAAGCAGGCTGTACGGTTTGCCACCGCGTTTGTCCGGCGCGATGAAGTACGCCTTGTCGTAGTACAAGGGGTCCACTGACTTCTCGGGAACGAACGACACAATCTCCACGACGTGGCTCGCGCCTTCTTCCAGCGCTTTCAGTTCTTCCGGAGCGAAGACGACGAACTGCCCCTTCTCGAACTCGTACCCTTTCTTCATGTCCGCTCTAGCCACCACAGCGCCCGTGGCCTCAGAGATGTACTGCTGCTTTACGCGGCCACCCTCCGGCGTCAGAAGATTGAAGCCCACACCCGCGGCACTATCCGTCGCCGAATACAGTTTCACCGGAATGGACACAAGACCGAAGGACAGTGTTAGCGATGCGATGGAACGAGCCGCCATGTGAGCCTCCTGTGAGCGGACGCGGTAATTTATCGGCGCTGCAATGATTCAAAGTCCGCAGGCCCGGTTGCACGCGACAGAGCACGTCTTGTGCCGGTGAGTGGCAGGTCCGCATCGTGAGACTGAGATTGGCTCACGGACATGTCAGCGCCTGCCGCGCTGGAACGAATCTCTCGCCTGTAGCCTCTATTCCTGCCAGCGCCAGCCGTTTGCATCCCAGGCAATTCATCGCAGGCGCTTTATCGCCGACGCCGCCGACTGTTTCGCTGACCAGTAACCATCCCATGGGTCTCGCGTCTGAAAGCTAAGATACTCCCTCGCCGTTTGCACCGTCCACTGTGCACCGCTTTTAAGGTCGGACAGTTGTTCCCATGACACGGGCATCGAGACGCCCATTCCTGGCCGCGCCCGCGCGGAGAAGGCGGCGGCGGTGGTTTGCGCCTTGCCATTGCGCAGGTAATCGACATAGATTTTGCCGATTCGGTTGGCTGCCCCTGATGTTGCGGAAAAGCGGTCGGGAATCGTTTTCGCCAGATGTCTGACGAACGCCTGCGAGAACGACTTGACGGATTTGTAGTCGAGTCTGGGCGCAAGCGGGACGACGACGTGCAGCCCCTTACCGCCGCTCGTCTTCAACCACGCCTGCAGGTCAAGCTCCTCAAGCAACGCCCGCGTAAGAAGCGCGGCCTCCTGAACTTGCTTCCACTTCACTCCCTCGCCAGGGTCGAGGTCGAAGATGACCCTGTCCGGTGTATCAATGTGCTCGGTCGTTGAATTCCACGTATGAAACTCAACGACATTCATCTGCGCTGCCGACAGCAGCGCGTCTGCCGTATCGACCGTGAGCACGGGCGGATGATTCATCCACAGATTGCGGTCGTGCGCCTTCAGTCCGGGCATTGCGGTCTTTTCCGCGTGTTTCTGGAAAAACGTCTGACCGGCTATACCCGCCGGCGCGCGAACCATTGCAATTGGCCGGTCTACAAGGTGCGGCAGCATCCACTCGGCGACGCTTTCGTAGTACCGGATGAGTTCGAGTTTGCTGACGCCGCTCGCAGGGTCAATGACGCGCTCCGGATGCGTGACCTTCACCTGAGTGAGAGGAGCAGGCCTCAGCGCTTCTCCGGTTTCGCGGATTACGCGGTGCGCGGGCTTATCGACACGCAAGCCCTTAAAGGACGCCTGCCGGACATCGCCTTCGCCTGTCCACTCCGCAAACTCGACCTCGGCAACCAGCTCTGGATGTACCCAACGTTCAGCGCCGGCGGCACGCCTGGACCAGCGGCCTGGCTTTGATACCGCAACGTCGAACGGGCTCGTATCGCGTTCCAGAGGAAGCAGGCGCTGCCAGAGGTCCCGACCCGTTCGAGCGTTCCACCCAGTGCCCACGCTACCCGCGTCGTGAAGCTTTTTGCCTACGTAGTAGCCGAGCAGCAAACTGCCCACTTCGCCCTCCTTGCCGCCCCTGGCAGTGAAACCGCAGATGACCAACTCCTGTCGCAGTCGGCATTTCGCTTTAACCCAGGTCTGCGTCCTTCCGGACTCATATCGGGCGTCCCGGCGTTTCAACATCAGGCCTTCAAGACCCAAACCTGCTGCGGCCTCGAATATCTGGGCGACTGGAGCGTCGAAATCCTGACTAAAGCGTATGCGGTCGCTACCTTTCCCAAGTAACTGGGCTAGCCGCGCGCGCCTTGCCCATAAGGGGACGTTCTTGAAGTCTTTGCCATCACAGTACGGCAGGTCGAACAGAAAATAGATGATTTCGTCATTCGCTGCGCCGTCTATCGCATCTTGCAGAGCGCCGAAGTTGGGCAGGCCGTTGCTGAGTACAACTATTTCGCCATCAAGCCATCCGCTGGAAAGAGGGAGTTCTCCAACCTCGATGGCCAGCCTTGCAAGCTTCTTTGTCCAGTCGTGGCCGCCACTGGTGAACAACCGTACACGCCCCTTGTCGACCCGGGCGAGAAGTCTATAACCATCCAGCTTGGACTCGACTATCCAGTCACCCGTCGTCGGTAGCGATGAAGCTAGCGTTGCCCTCTGCGGTTCGAGTTTGGCGGGTAGCGGCGAGCAGACTGCGGCCGACAGGTCTATCGCCAGCAGAGTGTCAGGCGCGGGCCGCGCTACTTTCGGCTCACGCTCTTCGACGAGACCGAGTGGTTTTGTCGTGACGCTGTCGGGCAGCGCCTTAATGACGTCATACTCAGATAACGGTTGCGCCCAGTCGTCGCGCTTCTTGAAAAGCATCCACTGGTCTTGTTTGTCTTCCGGCTTTGAGATTCTGACCAGCTCCCACAGACCGGCGAGCTTTTCGCCATGGAGGCGGAACACCAGCTTGCCGGCCTTCATTGCCTTTCGAGGGTCCCCGACAGGCTCCCACGTCCCACGGTCCCACACTATCACCGTGCCGGCGCCGTACTGCTTTGGCGGAATCGTTCCTTCAAACGTCGCATACTCGACCGGATGGTCCTCCACGTGGACGGCCATTCTCTTTTCTTTCGGGTCGTAGCATGGGCCCTTGGGTACCGCCCAGGAAAGCAGCACGCCGTCGAGTTCCAGGCGGAAGTCGTAATGCAGGCGGCTCGCCCAATGCTTCTGGATGACGAAACCGAGGCGCGCCGGGCGACGGGTCGCTCGTCTCGCAGGCGCCGGTTCGGGCGTATGCGCGAAGTCTCGCATCTTCCCGTAACGGCTTAGAGCTGGAGATTGCGAACCGCGTGCTGTAGCCATTGAGCAGTCGAACGAAGAGCCGCGTTGTGAACGATGCCCGACTACCCTGTCGGGCGCACACTACATCTCGCGCGATATCCGGCCTGTCATGCGGTACGAATCGCGCGGGAACTACTCGACGCGAAAGCCTGCGACCGACCGCAGGTTCGACGTCGGTTGCTAGGGTGGGCGCAGCCTAACTTCGAGCTTCTGTGCCTTGGAGTTCTCCGTGCTTGTGGGAATGCGTTGTCGCGTACTTCAGTTCGAAGTGCGCGCCCTTGCCGAACTGAGTAGATGCCTGAGACTTTCACTATTGCGCCCGGCTTGTAGGAATTGTCGCCTGCCATCGCCACTCCTTATATGGTGGTAGAGACACTACGAACAGCAAACGACGTTCCGAGCTCCTTGACACCTGGACGTCACAACGCACGCCAGATGTCATTGCGCGATAACCTGTATGGATGTACAGTGCTAGGCTGGTATTTTCGTGACGGCGAAGGGCCAGTTTTCCGGAACAAAGACGCAGTCGATGGGCGTGGGCCAAGCCGCGAGCCTCCCCACGCCGGGATTGCGACGTTTGCGGCGCAGGGTTAATCGGCGCTCGGCGAGTTCGCGTCGTTGGGTCGTCGAGTCCGTCGCCTTCGAATGTCTGGGGCGCGTTAGCGAAACCATTCCGGAGGCCACTGAGCAAGGGGAAAGCGTGCGAAGACTTGGACTTGCGTTGTTGACGGCGGCGCTTACGCCGACTGCTTTCGGAGCCGGCATATATTCGGAAGTCTGGAATCCGCCGGAGGCGCGCGCGACTGCGCCACACAGGGCGCCTGCCCTGCACAAGCTCGCCGTGCGGCGGCACGTGGCTTTGCATTCGAAGAAGGTGTATTCGCGGCGCACATCGGCGCCCGCATCAAAGCTCGTCGCGAAACAAGGCAATGTGCCAAGGACTTTGCCTGAAGACGAACCGGACACGTCTGAAATTCCGCGGCAAGTCACACCGGAGGGCAACGTCCTTCGTGTGAGAGGCCACGCGCTATCCGCTCACATCGTGCGCTAATGCAATCGCAAAGCTACCAAGGGTATCAAGTGTGGGGACACTCAATCGTTGAGCACGATGGCCAGTTGCAGAGGAACGTTATGCGGCGAGCGGAACCATCACCATTCGCGGCAAGCTTGTCCATGCTTCAGGTGTCCTTGGTCTTTATGAAAGTGAGGAGGACGCTGAGCTTGCAGGGTTGGATTGGGCTCGCGCGTGCGTCGATGCTCATAGCTAGAGCTATCAGCCGCACTGCGTTGCAGCACTGCGTTGAGCCGGGCCAAGGTGGTTCCATCTTTCCCTGCGCATGAGGCTTCCTCGCGCATCCGAGGATGCGGTCGCCCCCCCTAAAAAGAGTCCCATCCATTGAATGGCTTTAATGTCTGAGAGACTCTTCGATGATACGAATGAGTAAAGACATATCTAGCGAACGGGGTTTTAACTTTTTTGTGGCGGCCACTTTAGATGGGCGCGTCTTACTTTGTAGGCGGATGTTAGATGCCAGCGGGTCGCGGAGCATCCTTAGCAGATACCTCACACAAGGTTTTTTACCGGCGCCGGCTCCGTTACGCAGTTTGCCCAGCCCAGCACACGCTCATAAGTACGAACCCTAAAAGCGGTCACCTGCTTGACCGAAGCAATGCCTGCCGCTGTGCGTGGCCGCACGGTGGTCCCACCATTGATAGCTCATCACTTTTGACGCAGGCTGCCTTCGTCGGCGGCGGACGTCGCTGCGCCATCCGCGCTCCGGACGCAGTTCCGGCCTGCTCTTTTTGCGTTATACAGAGCCTTGTCGGCGGCAGCTAGCAACTCTTGAAGCGTCGGGGCTGCGTCTCCCAGGCTCGCGACACCCAGGCTTATCGTCGCCCTCAACTGTCCGACTCCGGTCTCAATACTGGCGCGTTCTACCGCTCGCCTCAGTCGCTCAGCGACCTCCATTGCCTCGTGCGTCGTGGTGGAAGGTAGCATCAGGACGAACTCCTCCCCGCCGAGCCTTGCGACGACATCCGATACTCGCAGCACTGCCTTCGCCTCGGCGGCGATACGCTTCAGGACCTCATCGCCGGCCTGATGCCCTGCAGTGTCGTTGATACGTTTGAAGTGGTCCGCGTCCAGCATAACGACAGACAATGTCCGGCCCTGCCTTTTGGCGCGTGCAACCTCCGATTCCGCAATTTCGAAGAAGTGCGCCCGACTGGTCGCCCCGGTCAGATGGTCAGTTGTGAGGAGGCGCTTGAGGTTGTCGCTGTTAACCTTTCGCTCAGTCACGTCGCGCAAGACTACCGAGTATCCTGAAATATCACCTTCCACCTCGCGGAGCACGGCCACGAGCAATTGGCCCCAGTAGCGACGACCGGTCTTTGTTTCGCACCAGAACTCTTCGACATGCCACCCCTCGTCACGCGTCAGGGCAATGTGCTCGGGTGAGTGGTGTGAAGCGGCTTCGCCCCTCGCATAGAAGCGGGCAAGCGTTCGCCCGATAACGTCCGGCTCCACGAAGCCCGTCAAGCGCTCGACAGATGAATTCCAGCTTTCGATACGACCGCGCGAGTCCAGCGTAAAGAACGCGAAGTCATTGACACTCGTGTAGATTCCGGCCAGCCACGCCTCCGTCTGCCGGGCCCGACGCTCGGCAGCGACCTGTCGCGAGATATCCGACAAGACCGTCATCAGCAAATTGGCGGCCACCTTGATGATGGAACAGCCAAGGACGACAGGGCCATCCTTAGCTTGTGTCACAAACACTCGATGGTTCTCGCAGACGGGCCCGCGCTCCGCCTGAAAACTGCTCACCAGATTGCGAAGCTCCGGTGCGACGGACGCAAGGCTATCAAAGATGTTTTCCATGCTTCCGTCTTTCACCAGAGGCATCAGAAGCTGTGCCGCGAGCGGGTTCATCATGTCAACAACGCCGCGTTTGTCACTGCGGACAATGCCGACCGGTGAAAGATACATGAACGACAGCAGGGCCTCATACTCCGCCTCGACGTCGTTCGGTTCTATGTTCGCCGTGCTCAACTTGTCGCCCTTCGCTCAATCAGCACAAAACGCGTCGCGTACCCCGGAGCTTTGAGCAACCGCAGGCGCACTGGCGTAGGCCGCATCCGCAAGGTCAGGACGTAGGGAACTATGTGGTCAAGTTCGTCCTCGTCAGCAAATCGCTGCGCCACCATGAAGTTGTTCATACACGGCGCCACTTCCTCGAAGAAGTGCTTCCCGAGCACTCTATCCGGTCGCAACCCAGCGTTTTTCGATTCCGTTGCGTTGTACAACGTGACAATCGCGTCGGGAGCGAAGCCGATAACGCCGAAAGGCAGCGCATCGAGGTGCTCGCCATCCAGCGCGAGGAGTTCTTCAATCCGCACAGCTTCAAATTCTTTATTCATTTTCGTCTCGCCCCGTCCTGTCACACAGAGTCGGCTTGATGGTCTGGTTCACGCAATAGGGAGCAGCCGCAACGCAAATCACTGCAGATACGTTGTCGGCCGCGCGAGTCGAAACTTTAGCCGATGTGCGACATGAAGTGAGTCGTTGCCGCATGCCCACATCGTCGCTTGGGAACCCGCTCGGTGCGCGAGGCCGGTAATTGCTCGCCCGAAGAACCGGCGGAAGCTGGAGAGTGGCGGGGAAGGCATTACAGCCGCGGGCAAGTTCAGACGAAACTGGTCCTTCGACCTGTCGATACCCGCGACGAGCAGTTACAAAGGATTGCACTGTCGCGGCGAACAAAGACTACAGGGATGGCGGCCGACGTTGTCATGTCGTTGGACCGCCATCGTCTGCGGCAACTTCCTGGCGCCGCGGCACGGCCACCCGACGAGCTGCGGCGGCGGGTCGGTCCTGCCCGCGGCAAGCCCTGAGTCACGAGACCGTACTTTCGCGTCCAGAGTGAGGGTGCAGCGTAGCGATGAGCGCCGTGAGTTCATCAATGTTGAACGGTTTGGAAAGCAAAGTAATGCCAAGACGTTTTGCCCGGTCAAGCTCGTTAGCATAAGCGACCCGCCACTTGTTAGAAGGCCCGCTTTTCCAGAGGGCTTTTTCTTGGAATATGCGACGTGCTCAGGCGCTTGGCTGGCTACGGCATTTATACTTTCGATGACTTCAACGAATTGAAGTGACCCAATGTCGAATCTCGCCATCAGTTCGCTTCCGCAGGTACAGGCTCGTGCACATCTCATCGCCGACCGGATTGACCTCAAGAACTTCAAAATCACGGATTCACTCGCCACCACGCCTCTGACCGTAACGGTAGGGGGGGCTGACGGCATCGCCGTTCTTTTCAGGTACGGCGTCGTCGTGCTTTTTGGTGTGTCGCTTGGTGATGAACAACGGTTTCTCTCCTCGTTAGGTCAGTTGCTGTACAACGCCTACGGGCGACCTCAGCTCGAAGAAATCGCCATCCAGAGCGGCAAGACGAACGTTGCGGTGCAAGGCGGTGCAGTCTGGCTCGATGCGCTGACGTTGGAAAAGGCTCAAGTGATAGCGGACAGCCTCAGCAAAAGCCTTGTGCTGTCGATGTACGAAGACAAGACCGCGAGCGAGTTCGATAGCATCATTCCGCTGGCATCGGAACTGGCGAGAACGGGAAAGGTGAGCGCGGACGCCAAAACGCTACTCTCAAAAATTGGCGGGATGCTCCTAATCGAACACCGCATGGTCGGCCGGGCTGAAATCGGCGACAAGCCGGAGACCCTTTGGGAACACCCGGAGCTCGGCGGCCTCTATGCACTATTGGAGGACGAATACGAACTGCACGAGCGACAAGCCGCGCTTGAACGCAAGCTGCAGCTAATTTCGGGAACTGCGCAAACCCTGGCCGAAATCGCGGAAACCAAACACGTTCACCGCCTCGAATGGTATGTCATAGGGCTTATTGCCCTTGAAATCGTGATTGGTTTGGCGGACCTGGCGCATAAATTCCTTTTCTGAGTGCTTTCGCCTGGCTGGCCGTCGTGCTGCCCGCAGAACCCTTGCGCCCTGCAAATGCGAAGACGTCCGAACCTCGCTGGCACTCGCAATTGAGATTAACCCGGCATACCTGATTGACGAGCGGGTCGACCAACGCACCAATCTGCGCCGGGTATTCATGCCGCGGTTTGACGCTACCAAAAAGTGCCCGACGGTCAGGGCTACCAGTCCGCGGTGTGGAATGGCAGCGCGCCGTCCATCCAATCGGTGTTGGCCGCATGCCATGCCGATGATGAGGTGCGTCAATTCAGCGGTTCTTCTTACCGCGGGCCCTTCGGTAATTGGTCGTTATGCCCAACGCCTTGTTCCGGCGGATGATGAATGCGCTAAGTGGAATAGCGATAAGGATGAGCACTATGAGCGCGACGGTCAGCCTCCTTTCGCGGCGCGCGTCGTACGGGCTGGACGCGGATGACATATCCCGCGGTGAGAGCGTGTTACTTGCGGCCGGTTGCAGCAGCGCGGCGCTGGCCTCAGTGCCTTGCGCCACAGAGGCTCCAGATGTTGGTGATGCTGCGGCAGCAGAAAGACTGAGCTCGTCAAGAGGAACAACGCCTGCACCCGATGTCGGTCCAACGGAAGCCAAGTTGGGTGCGGCAGCCATACCCGGAGCGGGCGCAGCGGCAGTTTTCGCCTCCACGGGCTTAGCTTTCGTTTTCCATTGCACGAGGACCGTGCCGATGCAGCAAACGTCGGCATTCGCGTTCCCGAAGTGCCCGCTTTGAGCGAGTTGCCCGGGTGATAGGTTACCGCTGCTGAGAAGGGCCTGTTGCTGAGCGAAGGTACCGTTGTGCTCGTTGTTCAGAATGGCGTGCTTACAGATGACGCGCTCGGCTGGTTGGCGGGTTGCCGCGCATTCAATGCCACTGGCCGATGCTCCGGTCCAAGCGAGGACGGCGATGTACAGCAGCAGTTCCAGACACTGCCTCGAACGCACCAGACCTCCTTGTATTCTGTGTATTCTGTGACCGTCCTTTGGCATGTTCCGAATCCCGTCATGACACGTTGGCATCCAAACGTTTCAGCGCGAAGGGTATATGTCGCAAGAAGCGGGTTTGATGAGTCTCTAGCATATGAAGCCCTCGAGCATCCGAGCATGTGCATTCAAGATGCCGTTGAGGGGGAGCAGCGCCAGTTGCTGACTCCGCATCACCGATACCCGCCCGCCGCTTGCACGCTCTTGCGCGTTGAGATGCATGCGTGCATCTTGTGCCGATTCAATGTCGCCCACCGAACTTGCCCGGTCAACTCGGAGTGCCCGCCGGCACACCCACAGGCGTATGGTACCGAATGGGCGGGGATTTCCAGCAGAGACCAGTTGGTCCCGCCCAGTCAAGGATGCGCAAGCACGCAATTGCAGCCGACCCGCCGCATCGAGAGGCCAGTGTAATTGCTCCTCTACTCACTGCGAGAGCACACGCATGAACACTGACGACAACGATGGAACGCTTGAAACCCGGCTGGTTAAGGTCCGTGGCCAGGTGCAGGGCATCGGCTATCGGGAGGCCTGCGTGCGCTACGCGAGAGCGCTGGGCGTCACCGGCTGGGTACGTAACCGCATGGACGGTTCGGTCGAAGCGATGCTGCAGGGTTCGCCCGAGCAGCTTGCCGATATGTGCGCCTGGTTATGCGAGGGAATGTCCGCAGCTCTTGTGGATGAGCTTGAGGCAACCGAGGTGCAGCCGCCGTTCGCTAGCTTTGACGACTTCGAGCACCTGCCCACCCTGTAGGGGCAGGCAAATCGCTCCAATGAAAGACTGTACAAACACCACTTCGAGCCTGAGGCGCGTTGACTTCGACGTTTTTCGAGAAGGTTTCGCGACTCCGAATACGAGACCCTGACGGTCGCCGTCAGTGTTTGTACAGCCTCAATTATCCGAAAAAACCGATTACAACGTAGAAGCACCGCCGGCTCGCCCACCGGCCTATGAGTCGAGCGCCGGATTAACTGCCAGCACCCGCCTCGCACTTCTTCAAAAACGACGCCTTCGCAGCGCCGGCGAGAGGTCGGCCGTCTTTTCCAACTGCCTTGGCTTCACATGCGGTCGACGCCGCACTCTTGGCATTGCCCTCGCACTTTTTCATGAAGGATGACTTCGCTGCACCGGTCAACGGCTTCCCATTTTTTCCAATTGCCTGGGTTTCACAGCTAGACGACGCTGACTGAGCTGCAGCAGCGGGAGCTGCAGCCTTGCTGGATGCCGCCGGCGCGGACGTCTGGGCGTACGAGGCGCTTATGGAGAACAATGCTGCAATAGCAACCGCATAAAATTTGTTCATTGCTATGTCCCTCCTCAGGATGTGAGGCCCGTTGCCCCTCCGATATAAACGTGCGAGCCGTCGCCCCGTTGACGTCACGTGATTCGTCGAAATGTAACGGTTCGTCTCGCAAACCAATCGGCCTAGGTGAATCAAGAGTCTCTTTCGGTTTGCGGATTTCGGCGCCAATTCTCGTCCGGACGACCGGCGTCTTGCGGGCTTTTACCAGGCGAGTTATTTCCAAAAGAGTTCGCGCGCATCACGCGCTGTCCTCGTGCCACAAATGGTCGTGCACTCACCCACAAACGCGGAGTCGACCGGACATGATTCGCTACGCCGCGGGGTAGCCTGCTGGGGCATCGCCTGCAAGCGGCAGCAGGAAGCAGAAGCAAATGCTTTCGCCTGCTTGGCTTATCGGGCTGCGAGAAATCGCTCTTATCGAAGGAGAGTCGCGCTCAGTTCCGAGTGCGGCCAATCATGCGCTGTCGAGGGCCGCCAGCGGCAAATCAGTCGTCATCTTCATGACGATGGTGTTCCCATCCGCGGTGCCGGCCGTGGTCATGCCATCGGCGCTCGTCGCCGTAGTCGCCTTCATCGCGGTATCCGTAGCCATAGACTGGAGCTGGTGCGTACACCACTCGGGGCGGCGCCTCGTACATGACCGGAGGTGGCGCCTCGTACACGACCGGAGGTGGCGCGACATACACCGGACCAGGAACCCCCAGAAAAACGCCGATATCCGCGTGAGCGAAAGCCCCGCTGGACGCACAGGCAGCAGAAAATCCCACTGCGAGAATAAGGGTAGCGTGCTTCATGACTTCTCCAGTCCTTCCCGTTTCTGGCGGATGCCAGACAACGACGAACGACGCAGATTGTAGGGGGGCCAAGCCGCAGCAGGTAAGGCCGTATTGTCAATCCTGTAACCGGCAGTAACCGCAAAAGTCCCGCCGGTTTTGCAGCCTCATTACGACGCGCTCAGGGAGTCGCCCGATACGTGAACGCGCTCACCAACTTGGACCGGCGGCTGCGTTGAGTAATTGAAATTCCGGTAGCTGCCGTCCTGCATCCGGACCTGCACCTGGTAGCTCGTCGCCTTTCGCACAGCATGCTCGATTCCATTGCCGGCGAGGCCGCCGCCGACGGCGCCGGCAATCGTGGTCAGAATGCGACCACGCCCCCCGCCGACCTGATTTCCCAACAGCCCGCCAGCGACGGCCCCGCCTACCGCTCCGAGACCCGTAGTGGGTTCTGCTTCCTGGACCGTATTGACGGCGACCACTTCGCCAGCGGTCGGGTCAACGGCGACCGGCCTCGGCGTGGGCGTCACCGTGGATTGATACGCGTCGCTGTTCGCATACCTTGCCCCCTGCTCAACCGGCACCTTGGGGTGGTGATGGACGCGCGGCTGCGCGGGCGCTTGCTCCCGGGTCACCCGTTGCTCTGCGTTGGGCTGCGGTGAAGCAACCGGCGCGCTGGCGATTTGTGCCGCGACCGGCATAGCTTGCGTCGAAGGCGCCGTTACAGCGCGGGACGTCGGAAGAAGGCCCGTCATCGCCGCGATACCCGTAGCGCTGGCCAGGATGACGGCTACGGCAGCACCTGCAACCAGCGGATGGATACGGCTGCGTTGCGGTGAACTGGAAGTCAGGTTGGTGCTCATGTCGCGCTCCGTTGGTGTGTGTCAGCAAGAACGCCGCAGCCGAGGGAAAGGTGCACCGCGTCAGTGTGAGATTTGTAAGCACTTGTAGTGCGCTGCCGAACGTTGGTTTCCACTCAGCGCGGACGCAACAACATCAGCAACGTCCATGGCATGCGGAAAAAAAGGACCCGTACGTGTTGTCGGGTCCCCAAAAGGATGGCTGTTGCCGGAGGTCAATGACGGCACTTCAGTGCCCTGTTGACCCGGCGGCGGCGACCATCCGCTGGCCGTGGGAAACGAACGCTACTGACCGGCCACTACGAACCAGGCACCGTTGGACACGAGCACGGCAACCGAGACGAGCCAACCTGCGACGAGCGCAAGCGAAAATGACCGCAGTACGTTCGAGGAGCTCAGGATACACGCCTATTCTTAGCGCGCGCCTGGCCAGCAACGAGCGGCCCTGACGGAGAGATGTGAGGACCGCTAGTCTGCTGACGCCAATTGAGAAGTCCCAGTCTAAGAAGCTGTTGCGAAATTAAGTTCTGGGCCTGTTAACTTTTCTGACTTGGTGTTAACTTCCTGTCTTGTTTTGTCCAACAGGAAGCGATGCCTAAAGAACTCATCGACGACGAATTGTGGTTGCTCATCGAACCGCTTTTACCTGCTCGGGCACCGCGCAATCGCCAGTATGCGGGCCGCAAGCCGACTCCCGACCGTGCCGCGCTGACGGGCATTGTGTTCGTACTGCGCTCCGGCATTGCGTGGAATCTGCTACCGCAGGAGATGGGATGCGGTTCGGGCACCGCCTGCTGGCGGCGGCTCGTGGCATGGCAAGAAGCAGGAGTCTGGCAACGCATCCACGAAACGCTGCTGGCCGAACTGCGTCGCCGTGGCGAAATCGACTTGTCACGAGCGCTTGTAGACAGCTCGTCGATTCGCGCGATGCTGGCGGGAAAAAAACCGGCCCGAATCCCACGGACCGGCGCAAGCTCGGCAGCAAACACCACCTCATCGTCGACGCGAAAGGCATCCCGCTCGCGGTCATTCTGAGCGGGGCGAACCGCCACGACGTCACCCAGCTTGATGCACTCGTCGATGCCATTCCACACATTAGAGGCAAGCGGGGACGCCCGTTGCATAAACCGCAAATCGTTCAGGGCGACCGGGGCTACAGCTCGGAACCACATCGACAGCGTTTGAGAGAGCGCGGCATCACGCCGGTGCTCGCAAAGATTGGCTCGCCCCATGGCAGTGGTCTGGGCAAAACGCGTTGGCCAGTCGAGCGCTCGATTGCATGGCTTCACTCGTTTCGACGCCTGAAGATTCGCTACGAACGTTATGCCCATGTCCATGAAGCCTTTCTGTCCCTGGCTTGCGCCTTGATTTGCTGGACGCGACTCAGGCCAATGTTTAACTAATTTCGCAACAGCTTCTAAATGACGAGACAGCGGCGCGCGACGGCTATGCGCCATCCCTGTCAGTGACTTTGATATTCGTTATCCGTGGCTGTGCAAACGAAGGGCGCCGCGATGAAAGGCGGTATGGGATAGGACACGGGTTACGGAGCACCCACCAGATATCAAAGTCTGCTGCAGGGAATAATTTGATTCGCCCCCCTAACTCGCGTCGTCAGAATACCCGTTCGTGGATTCGCTACCGGACATCGGTCGCGGTGATTCACGCTGCAGCTTCGCCATCCGGCGAGACCTGTCGTTGATGACCTGATGACGCCGGTGGTCGGTCATCGTCTTCCAGCCGCGAATTTCCTCGCGAGTACGGAGGCATCCCACGCACAAACCGGATTTGCCATCAATTCGGCACACGTCGATACACGGTGAGTTGACCGCCATTTCTAAAGCCGCCGCGCGGGAGGGATTCACCTCGACTGTCACGTGCGACTGGCCCTTGAGTCGCTTGAGGGCTGCGTGATAGAAGCTCGGACTGCGCTGCGCTTCATCGGTTGCGACTGACACTACTGCACTCATATGTCCCGGGCCGACACGCCATACATGCAGGTCCAGTAGCCGCTTCGGATGAATGCGGTTCGCCCGGCGACAAGATGGTATCGGCCAGACTCACAAAGTCCTGCCAGGCCGCCTCCGCTCGAGTTCCAGCCTCTTTCGGAAAGAAGTCAATGCTGACGATAGCGTCGTAGTCCTTCCGCGTGCGGCGCAATAGTCGTTCGACTTCCACCGGGGACAACACAGACAAGGTCTTTCGCGACTCCGCGAGCCCCCGCACGAACGTGTTGTACTCCTCGCTCCTGTCAAAGAGCGACTGAAAGAGATGGCGTTGTTCGTCGTCCCTGTTGCCCACGTGCACTAGATGTGCGGTCCCGCCAGCCTCATTGATTCCACTCGTCAGTTCGAGGAGGTCTGCTTCTGAGGCAACGGTAGCAGGCAGCAAATATGCGCCGTCGCGGAGGACGGCGCATCCTCGCGCCTTTAAGGCCCTCCAGAACCGCATGCGGGCCGTGGCGTTATCGGTCGGAAAGGTCAGGACCAAGAGGAACCAGTCAATTTCTCTCATGATGCTTACTCTACAATCATGTAGAGTAGTCTACAAGAGTTCGATGTGATTTGAAGAGGGGAGGCAGAAATGCGTCGGTGCAAAAAAGCTCGACAGGTCGCCTTGCACCTTGTACTGCCGGCGCAAGTCGACAGCGGAATCGCTCGGGTTCTGGCGGGACGCTCATTGCGCGGCTTTTGCGATGGATACGTTGCCGTGATTTTGCCGGTGTATCTGCTTGCGCTGGGCTACGGGCAAGTGGAGGTCGGACTGATTGGCAGCGCCACTTTGTTTGGCTCGGCGTTAGCGACCATTGCGGTTGGTGTGATTGGGCCTCGGTACCCGCTTCGACGGATGCTAATTTGGGCTGCCGTCCTGATGACCGCCACGGGACTGGGTTTTGCCTCGTTGATGTCGTGGTGGCCTCTGGTCCTCATGGCATTTATCGGAACGCTCAACCCCAGCTCAGGGGATGTCAGCCTGTTTTTGCCGCTTGAGCAGTCACGTCTGGCTGAGTTGGCCACGGCCGAAGCGCGGACGGCGATTTTCGCGCGCTACAGCCTCGCAGGGGCGCTGTCAGCGGCCATCGGCGCGTTTGCTGCAGCGGTGCCGGCGTGGCTCGTTTCGCGTGTCGGACTCGAAATGCTGACTGCGCTGCGAATCATGTTTCTGACGTACGCCCTGGCTGGAGCGATGCTGTGCTGGCTCTATCGTGGGCTGCCTGAGTGCCGACCGGGTGAGAGCTCTGCTCGAGTGTCACTGGGTCCCTCGCGGCGCGTCGTGACTCGACTTGCGCTCCTCTTCAGTGTGGATGCCTTCGCGGGTGGCCTGGTTGTGAATTCGCTCCTTTCGCTTTGGCTGCTGCAGCGGTTCGGCTTGTCGCTCGGCATCGCTGCGCAGTTCTTCTTCTGGACAGGATTGTTGTCCGCGGCCTCCCAACTGTTGGCCGTTCCGCTCGCCCGCAAAATTGGCCTCCTCAATACGATGGTATTCACTCACATTCCTTCCAGTCTCTGTCTGATTGGCGCGGCGTTTTGTTCTTCCGTGTGGGCGACCCTGACGCTTTTGCTGATACGCAGTGCGCTTTCCCAGATGGATGTCCCAACACGAACGGCGTACGTCATGTCCGTGGTAACGCCGCCCGAACGGCCGGCTGCTGCGAGTTTCACCGCCGTGCCAAGAAGTCTCGCGGCTACAATCGGACCGATGATGGCGGGGGCAATGATGGCTTCGGGATTTGCCGGTGTACCGCTGGTGGCATGCGGAGTACTGAAGATTACCTACGACCTCACATTGCTACGGGCCTTCAGGCGGGTAAAGCTTGTGCAGTAGGTTATTGTGAAGGCGGCGGTATTGCTGTTTGTTTTCTTTCTTCCGCCAGTGCCGTCGCAGCACCGGTTCATGTGAACGAGGGGATGCTGGTAGACGGACATGGCGTGACGCATTACATGTTTGACAGCACGGGGCGATAGCCCGTCTCAACTACCCGGCCTCGCCCATGTGCTAGCTGGGACGCCCGCCACAGGGACGAGTGTATCGATTCGGGAGACGGCGTGACAGTGGTCATTGCGAAAAACACCTGTATGGATGTACAGTATCCTACGGGCGAAAACGGGATGTGTGAACCGCAGATTCGTCGGTCGTCAGCCAGGCCAATTGGCCGGCCCCGAGGTGCGGAATCGCAGGCTTGTTAAAGGAGGTGCAGGATGAGAGCGGATAATTGGGTCCGGGAGGCCCAGCGAGAATCGAGGCTTGTCGATGCGCTGTATAAAGCGCGCAATCTCATTTCGATGCACAACGGCATTACTGTGCGATGCGACGGCGAGGAATGGGCGCTGGACTTCGGCCAGGAGCTTGAGGCGATTGACGCAGCTTTGAAGACGGCCGGAATCGACGTCGCGCGCTGTCGGCAATAAGACGATGCCATCTGTAGGGGTAATCGGCGCTCGGCGAGCTCGCGTCGTTGGGTGAGTGAGTCCGCTGCCTTCGAACGCCTGGGGCGCGTTAGCGAAACCATTCTGGAGTCCACTAGGCAAGGGAAAACATGCGAAAACTTGGACTTGCGTTGTTGACGGCGGCGCTTGCGCCGACTGCTTTCGGAGCCGGCATATATTCGGAAGTCTGGAATCCGCCGGAGGCGCGCGCGACTGCGCCACACAGGGCGCCTGCCCTGCACAAGCTCGCCGTGCGGCAGCACGTGGCTTTGCATGCGAAAAAGGTGTATTCGCGGCGCACATCGGCGCCTGCATCAAAGCTCGTCGCGAAACAAGGCAATGTGCCAAGGACTTTGCCTAAAGACGAACCGGGCATGTCTGAAATCCCGCGTCAGGTTACACCGGAGGGCAACGTCCTTCGCGTAAGGGGCCACGCGCTATCCGCTCACGTCGTGCGCTAATGCAATCGCAGAGCTACCACGGTATCAGGTGTGGGGACACTCAATCGTGGAACTCGAGGGCGGGTTTCAGCGAGAACGTTATGCGGCTAGCGGAACCATCACCCTTCGCGGCAAGCTTGTCCATGCTTCAGGTGTCCTTGGACATTACGAAAGTGAGGAGGACGCTGAGCTTGCGGGGCTGGATTGGGCTCGTGCGTGGGTCGATGCTCATAGCTAGAGTCATCACCTGCTCTGCGTTCCGCATGCGTTGAGCCAAGCCACGGGGAGCCGGCTTTCCCCGTGCACGAGGCTTCCTCCGAGCATCCGCAGGATGCGGTTGTCCGCCCTAAAAAGAGTCCCATCCATTGAATGGCTTTAATGTCTGAGAGACTCTTCGATGATACGAATGAGTAAAGACATATCTAGCGAATGAGGTTTTAACTTTTTATAACAAGGTTTTAACTTTTTATAACGGCCACTTAGATGGACGCGCGTGTGTTGGCGGGCCGATTGTTAGACGCCAGTAGGTCGCGCAGGAGCAGGATGCCTCTCGCAACGCAGATTGCTGCTGCGTGGGGCCCCCTCTCTCGGCCTACCCAGTTGCCCCCCACGCTAAATAAGCCGCGCCGCTCCCGTGACGATTGGCACGCTGCATCACTTTTTTAGCGACTCGAGTTGAACCGCGCGACGTTTCTTCGGGACCTGACGCGCAGCGTGGTAATGGCCTAGCTGTCGTGACGGTCGACCTTTATTCCGCGAGCGGAATGCCCGTTCCAAGCGGAGCGTTCTTAGTCAGGTTTTCGACGAACACATGCGCTCCACGCTGATACTGCTGGAACTGCGACTGCGCCGTTGAAGAGAGCCCGCCTTGAATTCCCGACAGGATTTCATAGACCTGACGACTGTATGCCGAGACCTTTTCCGCCATCGGCTTCGCGAGACTCGTTGACAGCACAAACAGCTCCTCCGGCCGCGCGGACACCGTCTTCATCAGGATGGCCTGGTTTTCAGCGAGAGTTACCTTGATGGCCTGCAGATTCAGTGCAGTGAGCTTTTCGAGTCCGGCAAATGCGCTGTTCGACAGACCGAACAGCTGCTGGACATTGATGGTCTGAGCTTCTGCAAATTGATTGGGAATGACGGTGTTCATGACTGCTCCTGATAGGAAGGGCGGCGAATGCAAGAGAACTCTGCTTCAAATTTCAACCACGCGCCGAGGCCGAAGGCCGTTTGCTGCGGTGCAACAAAATTCATTGTACGGCCAATTTTTCGGAAGTCAATTGATTCTCGGGAGACGGCTTTCCCCGCGGACCGGTCAACAGCAGGCGGATTGTCAAACCATTGACAGCGATGGCACCCACACCTTCCGGAGGCGTTCATCTCACGCATGTTTTGGTTCACAATAAATAGCTAGGCATTGCAACGTCAGCGCGAGCTGGCGCAAAAAAGGCCTTCACGGCATAGGCACGCACGGTAGGGACGAACTGAATATAGGTGGTTTTCGCCTCTCGATAAGGAGTACGCTGAGGACGTCAGCGGCACTGTGTGGCAACGGCGGTGAGGCGTCCGGAAAGTCCCCGCCATCGCGAACAGTTCAGCCCGCACATTCGAGCAACAACGACCTATACGAGCTGACTCGTCCACGTGTCGGCTTGTCTTGCGTAGGCGTCCCATTTGCAGACCTATCCGCCTGTCCGCCGCGACCAACCTGAGCAGGCGCAGCCGCGCCTGACTGCTTTACGACTCACCTTGATAGGGGCATACCATGCTGGTTAGAGAGCGGATGAAAGATGCGGTCTGCGTTACACCGGAGCAGACATTGGCTGCGGCAGCGCGCATTCTGAAGCGGGAAAATATTGGCTGTCTTCCAGTGTGCCAGGACGACAAGGTTCTCGGGATGATTACTGACCGTGATATCGCAATGCGCGGCGTGGCCGACGGTTTCGACTCAAACGTGATGAAAGTCAGCGACGTCATGTCGTTGGACATCATCCGTTGCGGCGAAGACGACACGGTCGAGTCAGCAGTGCTGACAATGCACGCGGCTCACGTGCAGAGGCTCGCTGTTACCAACGCCGACGGACATCTGGTCGGCGTCATCTCCATAAGCGATGTGGAAGGTGGCGCCTCGGAAAGGCGCCCGTACGAAGTTGTCTTCTACAAGGAAGTCCTGGGAAATGCGGGAATGCCGCATCACAGTGAGCTAATGCGCGTCGCGGTGGCCCAAGGGACGAAGCAGGAGGCCGTGGAAACAGCAATCGCCCAGTTTGAGAAAGCTCAGCAGGTTTCGAATTGGGCGACGGTTGCCAATGGATACGATGTCGTCACCATGTCAGTTGATGCAGACGGCAGGCACCTTGAGGACCTTGAGTGCACCTCCGAGCGTGACGCCCGTATTCGCCCCCGCGCACGGACATTGTGGGAAGAAGCCGGTGCTCCTGAAGGACGGGAGGTCCAATTCTGGGAGCAGGCAGCAAACGAAGTGGATGCGAACCGTCGACCAGCGAATGATGCACATTAAAACACGGTATTCGCAGGGCGGTTCAACATGCTCCGATATGTCGTGGAGCGCGCTTGGGTCTTTCATCTGACGGCGGGAACTGGGCCTCCGTCGGGACGCGAAATGCTTATGTCCCGATGTCTTCAATCGAACCGCAACGGGATTCGTGCGCGAATGAATTGCGTCGGATGGACGTGTTCCCGCAGGACGCGCGAGCTTATGCACGTGCGACTGCCCGGACCGCAAGGTGTCTCCGCCGCTAATCGCTTCGTGGTGCGAATCACCGTTGGGAAACCGCAAACAAAAGTCCCGCTCAGTGACACCTTTGCCGCGAGTGCCTGCGCCGGCGAAACCTGGAAAGTTGCCGCTCCGGCGCGCTAACCACCGATACCGCTAACGAATACACGATGTACTGCACAGCAGTTTGCTAATTGTATCGACCAGTTCCGTTGCGCCGAACGGTTTGCGCAATAACGCGTGCACCGGCAGGTTACGCGGCACATTAACGAAGGACGTCAGAATCACAGGAATATGGGCGAGCAGTGGCGCCGCTTTGAGCGCACGCACGAGACGTATACCGTCCATGATGGGCATCACGGCATCGGTTACTACAATGTCGGGTACATTCAGCCAGACGTCATGCAGTGCGTCTGCTCCGTTTTGGGCCGTTCGTACGGTGTGCCCTTCATGAACAAGCACCGCTTCGAGCAGTTGCAACCAATGCGTTTCATCGTCAACGAGGAGCACGTGGGCCATTCTTTTCTCCAGGGCAACAACAGAGGCCCGTCCCAATGAATCGAATAATGGGAGCGCGGGTTCGCCTTAAGCACGCACAGTCCAAGGCGGGTCATAAAATGGGCGCTGTTTTCGGGCAGGCTTCTTACTTACTCCTCACTATGGCATACCTTTCGGTAAGGCGAGAAGCGCCAGCGCCCTGACGCGTCCCTGACGGCCATTGCGCCATAGTCATACAGCACCATGGACCCCGTCGTGCAATCCAGGCCGCCCATGGTCACAATCAGGAGCGTACGCATGGAGGCGTCCGTGCTGGCAGTGCCGCCCGACATATGCACATAGAAGTCAGCGTCTGCGCTGAAGTGATTTGATGCGCCGCAGACGTTCAGGTAGTCACCATGCGCGGCATACTCGGCGCGTTCTTCTGCGCGAGAAGTGTCGTCTAACGGTTCTGAGCAAGGAGCGGCTCGCGAGCCATGCCTGCTTTTCTGGTAAAGATGTCCGCTTCCCGGAGCAAGACCGAGCGCCTCCAATGCGCCAAGCGCCTCCGCAGCGTCGCGGTAATAGGCGAAAAGTCCAACAAGAACTGCCAAAGGGTGTCTCCTGTCTGCGCAAATGGGATGCCCCAACAGTTGCGCAACCATTGTGCCCGTCACGTCATGGGTTTCCCCCCATTGCGGCGGCCGGGAACCCGCGGTTCAGATGTGCCACGCGAAGCGCTCGCGTCTATTGCAAACCCGTCGGCGATTTGAAGCACAAGCCTGAATTTCGCGCCGTCCGCATTGACTTCCTCATCGGCGGCGACCGGCCCCTACGACACCGATGGTCAAGTCGAACTCACCTATATGCCGGGTCCTTGCAATTGTTGGCAGCAGAGAACTCGCTCGTCGTCCGTTCTTTTCGCCACATTGCCTTTCCCGCGCGTTTGGGATGGTCCGCGAAGTGCCGGTTGCGCTCCAGGAAATAGCGGTCGATTGCCGCCTTCGCAGCATCGGTGGACGCATAGTCACTGTTGTGGATGATGGCGCGCGCCATCCCACTGAACACTGATTCGATGACGTTCAGGAATTGGGCACTTGCCGGCAAAGGTGCGAGTTCAAGAATCGGCTCATGACGTAATTGCGCAGACTCATTGTGGTCAGCGATGAATGCCGACAATTTCTTCGAAAGGTGCCATGATGCTGCGTCCCACGACAGATACAGCTTGCGCATATCACCATACTCTTCGAGCAGGGCAGTTGCCATGCGAATCATCTCGTCGGTGTTCTTGGCCCCGGAGTAGAAATGCGTCACCTGGTTGGACGAAAGTTCTAGCGCGGCTGTACAAATCAGACAACCCTTCGATTTCTGCCATTGTGGAACGCTCGGCTGAACATCCGGAGCAGTCAATGCGCGTCCCGGCTTCATAGTGACGGAGAAGGGCCCGAATTCGTCGATGGAGAAGAACCGTTCGTCGAGCTGGAGATTCGTCAGCGTCGACCGGATGTGGTCCAGCTTTTCCTGATACTTCGAGTCGGTGCTCGTGAGAATGACCTTGGCGGATTTCCAGCGATAGCCAGCGCGCCGCATTATAGAGCGGATGGCACCCTTACCAGCATCATGGCCTCGCTCTGCCAGAACGCGGCGCAGGTCGTCCATCTTCCATGTGGTTCGATTGATGCCTGAAGCAGAGGGCGGCTCGTGCAGTAGCGTGAAGACGGCGCTCTGCAGCACTTCGCTATCGCCAATGCGGGACCGACTCGCTTTCGCGAACAGCGATTCACAACCGCCAGCTTGGTAGGCACGTAGGTAAGCGCGAACAGCCCCGCGGCTGATGGCCAGATGCGTTGCGATTTGACGCGCCGAAAAGCCGGCATCGTGCGCGAGCGCGGTAAGCGATTTATGGCGCTGGCTTTCTCGCACCGGCAACAGCATCCTCATCAGTTCTTTATGTTGCCCGCTGTCCCCGCCTTCGGGCGCATATACGACACCCTGCTCGACCCGGTACACCCAGTTCTGCCATCGCTGCCGGCTTCGAGCGTCGGAATCCGTCGCCGGAGGTTCGATGCCCCACATGCGCAGGCGGCGCCTGGCTGCGTCCTCTAACTTGTCGTTGCCATCTGCCGCAAACACGTCACGCAAAAACCGCGCTGCCTGGCGCTCCGTGAGCGAACGTACGACGCGTTGAACCCTGGTCCACGGAGCGTTGGTTGGCTGGTCAACGACAGGCTGTCGTTCGTTGACTCGCTTTCGGTGGTAGCCCGGAGGAAATTCGAGACGAACCATCTTGCGAACAGTGTTCCGGCTTATCCCTTCATCGTCGGCCACGTGCCGAATGGATTCACCCTTGGTGAGAACACGCGCGCGTATTCGTGTCCATTCCCTGGTGTCTGAATACACTGGCCACCTCCTCGCATCAGATGCCACGCCGTGCGTCGAGTCTCCCGCCTGGGCTTCGCTACCGGGACACGCAATCATGCACGCCTACAGACTGTCAGAGCGATGCCAGCAATTTGATAAAGTTTCGTTTGGCCCTGTACGCGTGCCGGATTTCATCGAGCTCGGCGACAAACTGCTGACGCTCATTTAGTGCCGTCCGTAACCGTGCGATAGCCCTCACGATGCCGAACGCTTCATCATAGCGGGCATTTCGCGTTCCGTTTTCTGCTGCGACCGGTAGCAGGCGGTGGTAGAGCGCAATGGCGTCATGCGGATGCGTCTTCGCGCGAACAGACGCCATCGTTGCCCACAAGTCGGTTGCTACCGGGCCGCCGCAGAACGCCTTCCACGCTGTCTCGTGTTCTCTTGCTGCCACGAAAATCTTGACCAGTTCGGCGCGGGTCATCGAATGCCACACACCGCGCTTTGTTTTCGTCGGCGCCTCCTCGATATCCACGAGTGCCCATAGGTGATTGAGCGCGCGCTCGCGCGTCATATCCTGGCGACCGATGGCCGCGGCGACATCCATTAGCGCTAAAAACGCTTCCGCAACGGGGCGCATCTCGAAGCGCTGCCAGGCAAAAGCATCGGCATTGGCAAACTCGCCGCGCCGGATGTACTCCTGAATGCAGAAGTCCAGTAGACGCTGGTCAACGTTCTTTCCGGATTCCCTGAGGCCTCGCTCTGCCCAAGCCAGAGCATCGTCGTGGCGCCCGTACTTTGCACAAAGCTCTGCGACTAGCAAAAAGCGGTACGGACTCGACAGGTCCTTCGACCGAATGACAATCAGTGCATCGACATCACCGTCATTTTCCGCGAGCGTCTCCATCGCCCGCTCCAGTCGCATCCGCAGCGGGTCGAACGAGCTACAGAATTCTTTGCTCGGAACCAGTGGCGGCAGCGTGTCCCACCCTCTCTCAACGAGTTCGCGGTACCTCCGCAGTCCGGAGTCGCCCAACGGTTCGAGATAAGCTGGCAATACGTCGTAGAACGTGTCCCATACTCCTTCGGTCTGGAAGTGAAAGAGGCGCTCGGCGAGCTTCGTTGGGTCTGGCCGGGTCTGGCGACACGCTTCAAGGTGTACGGCTGCGAGCTCAAGAATCCCGGGCATCACATCGCCACCAGAATCGTCTATCTGCTCCAGACTCTTTTCCGCGCCGGAAATCGCCAGCTCTGCCAGGTCGACCACTTGCGCGGCCTGAGGACCGCGGAGCCGCTGCCGCAGCATGTCCGCGAGCGACATCAGGCCATCGCCATATGCGCCCGCCTCTCGCCAGTCGAGTGGCCGCGAAATGCGCGTCGCCTGTCGGACTGCTGCCTTCATGCTCGGAAGGTCACTGGCCGCCGCGGCGCGCGCAGCAAAGAGCAGTTTGTCGCGCAGCGCCATGTCGCGCTCGACTGCTTCCAGCAGAAGTTCGCGCAAGGAGCCTTCGTTCAGCGTCGCAACGTATTCCTGAATCTGCTCCTCGAACGTCTTGCGCTTTTTGCGGGGTTTCGCAGGCTCCACGTCGTCGGCGTGGAAGACTTCCGCGCCGGTGTTCTCAAGCCAGGAAAGTGCAACCGCGACGGCGTGCTTGCAAAAAATGCCGTCCGAACCGACTGGGCAGTCACATTCATATGTCAGTTCGCCGTCGCCGCATGCGCCAAGCTCGACGCTGTACCGATGTGTGCCGCGTACGTTGGCGCGGACAACTCCGTCACGCTCGTCAAGGCGCGATACGGCACCGCCATGGAAATACGCTTTGCCGCGAGCGAACGTTTTCGTGTCCACGAGCGACTGGATTTCTTCGAGCGTAAGGACATCCGGAAGCGGAGAAGTGCCGGGCATCGCGCGCCTGTATCTACGTGTGCTACTGACCATTCTAGCGTGACACGTACAGCGCCCGGTGTGCAGAACGCTTCTTCAGTGCGTCGTGGTTCCTGAGCTCAATAAGTCGCATTTTTATCGGACAGTGATTGGGTGTAAAGGAAAGAGCCCTTGTTTTAAGGGCTTTGCGCTTGCTTTGACCGCAAACCGTTGATACGCTTGCCGCCAGCTTAAGCCGACGCATGTGCCGGGCGCTTTGCCTCGAGGTGTTTCGTCTTAAGCGGTTAACCATCCCAAAAAGGAAACCACATGGCAACGAAGACCGCGAAACCTGCAGCCAAAAAAGCTGCGACGAAGGCCGTCGCGAAGAAGGCTACCGCACCGGTAAAGAAAGTTGCTGCCGGGAACGGCAGCCTTAAGCCGCTGAAAGACACGTTTACGAAGGCGTCGCTAGCGACCCACGTCGCTACCCAAGCGGGCGTCGAGCCGAAGCAGGCAAAAGCCGTCCTGGCAGCACTGGAAGACACCATCCTCGGCGCTGTTCACAAGAAGGGCGCTGGCGAGTTTACGCTGTCGGGTCTGCTCAAAATTGGTGTCCAGCAAGTGCCAGCAAAGAAGAGGCGCTTCGGCAAGGACCCGTTCACGGGTGAAGACCGTTGGTTTGATGCCAAGCCGGCGACAGTGCGTTTGAAAGTGCGCCCGCTCAAAAAGCTGAAGGATGCGGCAGCTTAACGACTGCGTCGCTGTCTACAGAAGCCCGCTTTCATGCGGGCTTTTTTTTGTAGCCACCGCGATGATGTCGGAGTCGTTTTGTCACGCTGACCTCTCGCCAAACCACTGCTCTTCAAGCGGGCTAGGGGTTTTAACTCGCGAACGTTGACGGGGAAAATCGAGTCACTCGCGCAATACTCTTTGAAGAGCCGCCCTTGTTGCAGCGCGAGCCAGAAGACGTTGCCCAATGCACCCATTCATCTTTCTTCCGCCTTTCTTTCTTGTAGCGTTGAAAGAATCGGGCACCAGTAAATCATATTCGCTCTGCTTAGCGAATCATGTTGACTTCGGTTTAAAGCAACACATAAAATTCGCGCATCTTCACAAAAGGGGCCGACGCCTTGGAATTCTGTAGTAGTCGACTTTCGAACAGTTTCGCTGCCTGACCGGCAGGACGCCCGCGCTCTCATTTCTTAGCCGCCGTCTTGCCAGCAGGCAAACGGTGCGCGCCGCAGTTATCCATCCCGTGTACCTAGACTAGCGCCATTCAGTCGCAGCGATTACGCGCGTGCGTACGGCACCGCGTTGCGCGCGTGAGCGCGCGGCAGCGTTCGTTCCATTTTGTAAGAGAAACCGCGTAGCCCCACCGGTCCATCAGACTGGCAGGGACGACTCACGCACGGCGGCTCGTGAGACTAAGCCTGACTTCATCCAGTCTTGTGCGCATGCGATGCTCAGCCCGTTTCCGAACCATGCGTGCCGCCGCCGGCACAACTCGAATCAGCGAACATGACTCTCGATTTCACCCTCCGGCTACTCGCCGCCTTTGCGTGTGGCGTGGTCATCGGCCTCGAGCGCCAGATGCGCCAGCGCACCGCCGGTCTGCGGACCATCACGCTTGTCGCTAGTGGGTCGTGCCTCTTCGTTACGCTTGGGGCACTGACCGGAAACGGAACCACGGGACTGACTCAGATTGCCGCTTATGTCGTCTCGGGCGTTGGCTTTCTGGGCGGCGGCGTCATCATGCGTGACAAAGGCTCGATACAAGGCATCAACACGGCCGCTACGCTTTGGTGTTCCGCTGCCGTCGGCGTCCTGTGCGGTTCAGGGCATTTTGGGCCAGCGTTCGCGGGGACCGGCGTAGTGCTGCTCACCAACACCGTCCTGCGCGAAGTCAGCCGAGCTATCAACACAGCTCCGGTCTCGGCGGCCGACCTGGTGCGGCAATACACCATTACGGTGGTCTGCCGCGAAACCGACGAGGTTCATATCCGGGCGGCCCTGTCGAACTCAATGTCCTCCGCGCCCCTGTCCTTCCAGAGCCTGACGAGCCGAGACTATGAGGATGACCCGCAGCGTATTGAGGTTACGGCGACATTGAAGCTCCATCCGAAAGACCAGTCTAAACTTGAACAGATTGCCAGTCGGCTGAGCATGGAAAAGAGCGTGTCGAGCGTTAGCTGGTCAGGACTCGAAGTTGAACCGACGCCGGAATGAACGTGCGCGAAGCGCAATTCAGGTTACGTGCGTCATCTGAGGTGTGCGATGACTCGCTTAGCTTGCCGCAGAACTAATGCGCTCCATCGCCGATAGCCGGCATTATTTCCGGTCACAACCGCGAAGCAAGCGACCGAGAATGTAGCCGAGGAAAGCCGCGCATGCTGGTATGGCTAGCAGCATCCGATTTTCCCACAGCAAATGCAGCATGAGGGCCATGGCATTGTTCCTATCGCATGCCGTCCGTTTGCGCTTCCAAAATATTGAGGAGTGTCGTGACGACGTCATCGTCGCCCTCGAAGGCCGCGCCGTTGATGTCAGTCCGAGAGCCGTCTGCGTACATCACGCTTGCGCGAGCGAGCCCTTGCTGCGCCACCACGTCAAGCCTTGCCAGATGCTGGACCTGCGAGTCAGTCTTCCGACCGATGAGAACAGAGAAGCGGTCTCCGGACGCACAGGGCGCCGCATACTTTTCCGCACACATCTCGAGCACGCGCCTCAACTCCTCAAGTAGCGGAAAGGGAGGTCTGTTATCGGGCACCACACTGCCCTCTACATCGCACAGATGCACCATTGGGGCGGGGTCCCCGCCATAGGTGCCGTCGTAAAACGCAATTGTCAGTTCACCCATGTTCTTTCGTGACCTCTGGTTAGTGGCGCGAGGAAGCGTTGTATTTGTGAACACGCTCCGCGAGAGCAACCGCCTGGGCCGGCGATATTGGCAGCGGCTCAAGCGGCGCGACGTGCTGCACCCAGTCGCGCAGGCGAATAACAAGCGCCTTGTCCGGCGGGCTTAGGTCGAGCGCCCCCAACGCTTCATCGAGCGTACCGGCGGGCGGGCAACAGCAATAAATGGCGTCAAACGCGGCATGGACACGAGTCGATGCCATCAAAGCCTGGTTGTGCGCGTCGCGCATAAGTTCTTCGTATCGCACAGGGGCTCCTTCGTTAGGTACATTCACACATCTTCGCCAGCTTGGTTCGCAGCTCTGCAAGTACCGAGGGCTCGCTAATGCCTAGCACCGGGTCCGTGCGCACCAGTTGGTCGCGGCACCACGACGGCCAGTGAAGGTAATCGTCGTCGAGTGCGAGCCACGCGGAGGGTTTGCGACGCAGTACATCGGCCCACACTTGCATGCCTCGGGGCACCGCTGCGAACTCATGCGGGTCCATGGCGCTGTGATATGTGGCGCCAATTACCCTTGCCTGCAGGCCGGGCGAGAGTTTGCGCGACAAGCGTCGTATGCTTCCGCGGTAGCGGCGAACCCAGCTTGTCGAGAGAACGATGCGCAGGTCTGGATACGGCGCGAGCACCTCTTCAAGCAACTCGCAATGTTCAAAGAGTCGGTGGCCCGGTGCGTCCATGAGCGTCGGGCCGCGCTTGTGGAGCAAAAATACGGACTCCGGATGTAAAACGCCGTCCCAGTCGAGCATCAGAACGCAGCCACCCGTGTGTCGGGGCGGCGGCACGGGAAAGGTCGACCCGGGGATTCCTGTCAGCATTTTTTCTTCAAGGCGGTGTGGACTGCGGCGATGAGGTGCGATTTCGATGCGCGGGGGCGGTTGCAGGCTTCCATCTGAATCAACCGGATGCGTTGCTTGAAGAGGGCAACCAGGACGTCATCGGGCATGCCCTCGATTTCCACGAGCGTCGCCGTGCTCAGCTCTGCGTTCCTGAGCGCCTTCGTATCGCGCGATACAAGCGGTGTTTCGCGCGCTGGTTGTCGCGCTTCATCTATGCTCCGTCCACGAAACACTCATCAGTATTGTGCGAAGGTCACCATGACGCCCTCGTCGCTGGCGCCGCTTCTCGAGGATTCGGCTAGTAGCAAAGGCAAGTGGAGCTGCAGCCGGTAGCCGTGCCGGAAGCATCCAATCCTCGTGCCAACCGTTTCAACCGCATCAAGGCCATGATGTAGTCTCAAACACGCGTCGTGCAGTAGTGACCACATCGTCGCCAATCAGATACGGGATTGGCGGAAGGTCCGCACTGGACTGAGCACTTCGCACGCTGGCGTGCGCCCACTTTCCGTCGCATCGAACATCAAGTCGAAACGTGGTCGTTGCTCGAGCGCCTGCTTTCGCATCGCCAGACGTCTCGTGAACAAAAACCGCGAATTGCGCGGCGACTGGATATGGACCTGGCGGAGTCGGATGCGCAAGGGCGAGCAATGCGCGCTCCCATGTCGACCCGACTGCTTGCATTGAGATGCCGTCGCAAACTACGGGCAAGGTGCCACCAGTGCAGTCGCCCAGGTACACGGCGACATCTGTCTGCAGCAAAGGGGTGGCTGGCGACAATTCGGGGGCTTCGCTCATCGCCTGCTCTCTGGTCTGTAGATGCGCCTCACTGTGTGTCCTTCTTGACGCGCTCATACTCGACCCTTCTGGTACCCACCTGAATCCGCCGGGTAATACGTCGTCGGCCGGTTGTCACCACTGCCCGCATCGGCAACTGCGTGGAACGACCGGCGTTGTACTCGCGGGTAAGCGCTCCGGGACCGACATGGATGCCGAGCTTTCTAAAAGCCTGGGCAGCTATGGACTCAAATGGAGCCGGCGGCGTTGGCGTTCCAGCGCATCACTTTGTTCATAAGCCGGGAGCGGCGATTCGTTCTCGAATCCATCTGCTTACGTGTACCCAAAACGGCGGAAGGTAGCATCGAGAACCCGTGCGGCCACATCGCAAACTTCGGTTATCGGCACTGCTGGCAAGAATGGCGTTCCGCGCTCCGTCCAAAAAAGCAGCAAATCTACGGTAACGCTGTCTTGAGCGGAGACCTGCAAAGTTGGAATCGCGGCATCCAGAACGTCGAAGCTGGGATGCGTATGCGCCTCAAGCATGACCCCACTGGCGGCTGCTATCTCAAGGCAGCAAAAATATATGCACTCAAACGCAAGGCAAAAGCGCGCGTGAAGCGAAAGCAAGTCTGTCTTGGCGTCGCGAAGAAGCGCTCCGCACGTAAGAAGGCGAGGACGTATGCATTCGAGGCACTGTCCGCGTTCCCGCGGTTCATCCATGCTGGTGTCGTCCGAGAGCACTCCTGTTACCTGCATTTGTGGCTCCGCACGACAACTCGCGCGTACTGACGCCTACGCCTAATGTCCGTGATTTGCTGCCAGAGAAAAGAGGCGAAAACGCCGTCTGCGACTAAGCGGCTCTCGACGTTCAACATCAGGTGCTTTCGCACCACTTGGTCCTCAATTCGAATCATCGCCTGCCTCAGTCGTTGCCGGAGTGCAGCACAAGATAGTGGATTCAACGGCGGCTTATCCACCGCATGAATTTGGCAGGCCATTCAAGTTCTCCCTGCATCATTTGTGCAGGCAACCCGCATTTCCGATTGTCGATATCAAAGGCGGGCGTCACACGAGGTGCGAGCATCGCGCTGCTCTTCGCACGGGGACGAAGAAGTTGGGGCAGTCCGGGCTTCACGATAAATCCTTTGGTGAGTCAGTCGAACAGAGCTAACTTTAGCTGCCTCGGCCGCATCGGACGATGGAGGGTAGACCAAGCCTGGCCCCGGTCTAAAACGTACCATGGGCGCAAAGCCGTTGCTCAGCTAAACATCGCACGTGCAGTTCCGGTATCGCGACAGGGCTTTGCCTCGAAGTCGACTGTCAATATGGAGAGTCTACAATATGTAGAGTTGTAAGTGTGTAGATTTATGCTCAGGCTTTAGACACCCTACCGGGCATGTCTAAAATCATCTCCGAGCCGAACGAAGCGCGAAAGCGACTGGCAGCCAACCTAAGGCGCCTCCGCCTTGCTGCAGGCTACTCCCAAGAGCGCTTGGGCGACGTCGCCGGCTTCCACCGCACCTATGTCAGTCAAGTAGAACGATGCAAGCTCAACATCACAATCGATGCAATCTGGAAACTTTCGGAACTCTTGGAAATAGACCCTGCTGAGTTCCTGGCGCCAAGGGCAGATGAGTGAAGGGCAGTCGCGCGACGTCGACCGTTTGTCATTTCGCGGCTGAGCAAAGCAAACGAACGCCCCCGTCTTACGACTGCCAAATGGGCGTGTTGCCTTCGAGAGCGTGTACGGTTCCTGTTGTGGCGTCAGGAACGCGCAGCCAGCCATTTTTCGACGACATCTTGGCGCCAACGCAGCAACTGCGAGTCGTATAACTCTGCACGCGGCGGCAAGAGCCACGGGCGGTGTGTAGCTCGTAGGACCACAGCGCGCTCCGATATACGCAAGGTGTGGGCAAGTTCCTGCGCGTTGAGGTATTTATGGGGGAGGGCATTCTGGCGGGATGTCATTCACCGTATAACACGCAGTTTTAGCCACGAGCGCCGGAGGTATCTTGGCGCGTGCTCGACCGGCGTCTCATGCACAACACTGCGGTTCTTGTTGTCTGCAGTTGTGCGGCCCCTCGCGGGTACACATGAGACATCGCAAATCCCCGTGTGCACAACTCTGCTGCCCACACCGCAAGGGTGTGGACAGCCGCCCGATGGGCGGTGCCAGAGTTGAACACACTTGAGCCTGACGCGCCGGCTGCGCCGGCTTGCCCCAACGCGAGAAATGTTTTTCAAAACCGGCTAAAGGCACGGTGTTTTGACACTCAGTTTTGGTTGCTTAACACCGTATTTCCGGTCGCGCCCGACGGCGCGACCATTACGCCGGGCGTGTCGCCGACCGGTGACGAGGGCAGAATCATGCTGCTCTCTGACAAGGAACTTGTCATTTTGCAGATGCTTTCGAAAGGCATGTCGAACAAGGCGATCGGCGACGCGCTGTTCATGAGCGACAAAACAGTGAGCACCTACAAGGGCCGCATTCAGGAGAAACTTGGACTGTCGTCGCTGGCGGCATTGATCGAGTTCGCATCGTTGCACAAGTTGGTCGACTAGATTTTTTGCGGTATGGATAAGACGAATTTCAACTGTGCTTTCGAGCCCGTCGAGCTTTCTAAGCCCTCCGAACCTTTTGATTCTGGCTACCTCGACGCGCTCGCAGACGAAGGCATCGACCTCGACGCCTTTCTGAGCGGCTGGTGTCGAGCGATGCGTGACGATCTCGGCCGCCTCAGCGACCTACGTTGCGAACTCGAATCGGCGCAATTGCCGGCCTTGCTGCACAGAGTGAGCGGCGCTGTGGGTCTAGTGGGCGCACAGCATTTAATGCACGCACTGCGGCACGCGAGTACCACGCCGTCTGAGCGCAATGCCGGCTCTATTGCCGCACTCATAGTGCGTGGACGAATTTTGATAGCGCAACTGGAAGCAGCGTCTTATCCACACCGGAACACATCATCATGAATCGGCCGCTGGCCTTGATACAGGGCGCTCTGGCGCTTCCCAGTGCACGTCCACTGTCGGGTCTGCCGCCGCCTTTCGGCTCGTGGCGGCGGTCGACGTCGCACAGACAGCAACGCGCCCCTCAAACGGCGATCCCAGGTGTGCCGCGATATGCAGCCTCTGCAAACCGTCGCGGTCGAATTCCGCAGAACGCAAAGATTTTGTTCCTGTACAAGCTGCCGCAGCGGCGAGACGATCCGCATCGGTTCGATGAACAATTGGCTGAAGCGAAACGTTACCTCCAGGCAGATCACACGCGGCCGACGTCGTCACGGTCGGACCATATTCTGGGCGCGGCCATCTTCGTGAGTTGCAGCATAGCGCTCGCCTGGCTACTCGCGACATGTTCTACACACGAAGTCGCCGGCAGCTTCGGAACGGCGGCGAGACCGTTTACGGCGGCGATACAAGCCGGCCCCGTCATAGTGAATCCGTTAGCGAATGTTCGGCCTGAGTTGGTCAAAACCGCGTCAGAAGCAGTAGAGGCGCATTCAACGATTACGCAAGCGCCGTCGTCGGTAAGGGCTCCGTTGCCGGACGCCGTGCATCCTGTCGAAACGCCAAGCTTGCCCCAGCGCGCGGAGTCGCAACGTTCAACGAACAGATCCCGCCATACCGTCGCGGCTGACCGTGTCGCGAAGCTCCGTCGATTGACTGCGGTGGGTCACGCAATCGATGCAGAAATCGAACAGCATGCACGGTTGAATCGTCCTATCGAATCTCCGGTGCGCCTCTCGCAGTCGAGCCAGCCGGAAATGGCTGAATCGCAATCGTCTGCGAACGATTCCGTGGAGCGCGCCGCGTTGCGCGATTGGGCTGTGCAGCAACGGCGTGCGAATGTCAGTGTGCGTGCAAGTGTGTCTGCGCCGGGCGACATCGACTGGAACGCGCACATGATGCAGCGCCGGATCACCGACAACCCTGCCGCGTTCCAGACCGGCCACGCACAGCAATAATCGACGAAAAAAAAGCCCGACCAAGGTCGGGCTTTGAAAGTCGGCTGCGCCCTCCACAGGACGCAGCCCCTGCAAAACAGCCAAGCTGTTTGCGTTGCCGCGATGCTTAAGCAGCCAGCAGCGAGCGCAGTACGAACGGCAGAATACCGCCGTGCTTGTAGTAGTCCACTTCGATCGGCGTGTCGATACGCAGCAGCACCGGAACACGTTTCTCGCTGCCGTCCTTGCCACGAATCACGAGCGTCACTTCCTGCTGCGGCTTGAAGTCCGCGCCGAGGCCTTCGATGTCGTACGTCTCTTCGCCGGTGATGCCGAGCGACTGCACGCTATCCGAGCCCTTGAACTGCAGCGGCAGAACGCCCATGCCGACCAGGTTCGAACGGTGGATCCGCTCGAAGCTGCGTGCGACCACAGCCTTCACGCCGAGCAATTGCGTGCCCTTTGCAGCCCAGTCACGCGACGAACCGGTGCCGTACTCTTCACCTGCAAATACGATGGTCGGCGTGCCGGCGTCGATGTACTTCATCGCTGCGTCGTAGATCGACAGTTGTTCACCGCTCGGCTGATGAATCGTCAGGCCGCCTTCCACACGCGAACCGTCGGCCTTCGCCGGGATCATCAGGTTCTTGATCCGGACGTTCGCGAACGTGCCGCGCATCATCACGTCGTGGTTGCCGCGGCGCGAGCCGTAGCTGTTGAAGTCGGCCTTTTGCACGCCGTTTTCCTTCAGCCACTTGCCTGCCGGCGAGTCTTCCTTGATCGAGCCAGCCGGGCTGATGTGGTCGGTCGTGACCGAGTCACCGAAAATGCCCAATGCGCGCGCGTTTTTGACTGCCGCGATGCTGTCTGCCGGCGTCATCGAGAAATCGTTGCCGAAGAACGGCGGCTCGGCGATGTACGTCGACTTCGGCCAGTCGTAGACCTGACCTTCTTCGCCTTCGATCTTGCTCCACAGGTCGCCCTTCTTGGTCAGCGACGCGTAGTTCTTGCGGAACGCGTCCGCGTCCAGCGCAAACTTGAGCAGGTCGTTGACTTCGTCGCTGGTCGGCCAGATGTCGCCGAGGTACACGTCCTTGCCGCCCTTGCCCTTGCCGACCGGTTCGGTCATCAGGTCGCGCGTGATATTGCCGGCGATAGCGTAAGCCACGACCAGCGGCGGCGAGGCCAGGAAGTTCGCGCGGATGTTCGGGTGAATACGCGCTTCGAAGTTACGGTTGCCCGACAGAACCGCTGCCGCGACGATGTCGTTCTTCGTGATGGCTTCGTTCAGTTCCGGCGTCAGGTCGCCCGCGTTGCCGATACAGGTCGTGCAACCGTACGCAGCCAGCGTGAAGCCCAGTTTGTCCAGATACGGCAGCAGACCGGTTTTCGTCAGGTACTCGGTGACGATACGCGATCCCGGAGCCAACGACGTCTTGATGTGCGGAGCGACCGTGAGGCCGGCTTCGACAGCTTTCTTCGCGAGCAGGCCGGCGGCCAGCAGCACGCTCGGGTTCGACGTGTTCGTGCACGACGTGATCGCGGCGATCAGCACGTCGCCATTCTTCACGTTGACGCCGTTGCTCGTGGTGTACTGCGCGTCCAGATCGGCTTCCTTCTTGGCAAAGCCGTTTTCTGTCACCGGCTTCGAAAACAGGTCGCTGAACGTCGACTTCACATTGCCGATTTCGATGCGGTCTTGCGGGCGCTTCGGGCCAGCCAGCGACGGCGCGACGGTGCCCAGATCCAGCGTCACGACCTTCGTGAAGTCGATGTCGCCTTCCTTCGGAATACCGAACAGGTTCTGAGCCTTGAAGTAGTTCTGGAACGCCGAGATTTCAGCATCCGTGCGGCCCGTGCCCTTGAAGTAGTCGATGGTTTTTTCGTCGACCGGGAAGAAGCCCATGGTCGCGCCGTATTCCGGCGCCATGTTGCCGATCGTCGCGCGGTCCGGCAGCGACAGCGAGCGCGTGCCTTCGCCGAAAAACTCGACGAACTTGCCGACAACCTTTTCCTTGCGCAGCAGTTCGGTGATGGTCAGCACCAGGTCGGTCGCCGTCACGCCTTCGCGCAGCTTGCCCTTCAGGTTCACGCCGACCACGTCAGGCGTCAGGAAGTACACCGGCTGGCCGAGCATGCCGGCTTCAGCTTCAATTCCGCCCACGCCCCAGCCCACCACGCCGATACCGTTGATCATCGTGGTGTGGCTGTCGGTGCCGACCAGCGAATCCGGGTAGTACACGGTGTCCGCGCCTTCGGCCTTCTTGTGCACGCCGCGTGCGAGGTATTCCAGGTTCACCTGGTGAACGATGCCGACGCCCGGCGGCACGACCTTGAACGTGTCGAATGCCTGCATGCCCCACTTCATGAACTGGTAGCGCTCGTTGTTGCGCTGGAATTCCAGTTTCATGTTCAGGTCGAGCGCATTCTTTTCGCGGAAGTGGTCGATCTGCACCGAGTGGTCAACCACCAGATCGACAGGGACCAGCGGTTCGATCGACTTCGGATTCTTGCCCACGCGTTGCGCCACGCCGCGCATTGCCGCGATGTCGGCGAGCAGCGGCACGCCGGTGAAGTCCTGCAGCACGACGCGCGACACGACGAACGGGATTTCGTCGACGCGCGGAGCGGTCGGCTTCCAGTTCGCCAGTTGCGTGATGTGTTCTTCGGCGATTTTCTTGCCGTCGTAGTTACGCAGCACCGATTCCAGCACGATTCGGATCGAAACCGGCAGGCGGTCGATCTTGATGTTCAGTGCCTTGCCGAGTTGCGGCAGGGAGTAGAACTTGCCTTTGCCGGAACCGCTGTCGAATTCCTTGAGCGTTTTGTGGAGGTTGTGGGCCATGGTGTTTTCCTTGGTTTGATCGCGGAACTACAGTACTTAACTTGACTAGATGACGTACAAATCGACGTACTCATTGACCGGCATGGCTTCGAGCCGTGCCTGATCCAGCGACACGTCGAGAATCGCCAGTTGTTGCTTGACCGGGAAGCGGCGCGCGAGGTTGGTCTTGAACTTCTCCACCAGCAACGGAATTCCGTCTTCGCGACGACGCTTGTGACCGATCGGGTATTCGACTACGACTTCGTCGAACTGTGATCCGTCGTTGAATTCGATCGTCAGTGCATTGGCGATCGAACGCTTTTCGGGATCGTGGTAATCCTTTGTGAACTGCGGGTCTTCCACACATGCCATCTTTGCGCGCAGCACATCGATACGCGGGTCTTGCGCGACCGAGTCTTCGTAATCCGCAGCCGTCAGTCGGCCGAAGATCAGCGGCACAGCAATCATGTACTGAATGCAATGATCACGGTCGGCCGGATTGTCGAGCGGACCTTTTTTATCGATGATGCGTAGCGCGGCCTCGTGCGTGCGGATCGTGATCTTGCGGATGTCTTCCACGGGCCTGCCTTGCAGCTGAAGCTGCGCATGCAACGACATCGCCGCTTCCACGGCGGTTTGCGCGTGGAACTCGGCCGGAAACGATATCTTGAACAGCACGTTTTCCATCACATAGGAACCGTACTGGCGCTGGAACTTGAACTCGTTGCCCTTGAAGAGCACGTCGTAAAAGCCCCACGTTTTCGCGGTCAACACCGACGGATAGCCCATCTCCCCCGTCTTCGAAATAAGCGCGAGACGGACTGCGCGCGAGGTCGCGTCGCCCGCGGCCCACGATTTGCGCGAGCCAGTGTTCGGCGCGTGGCGGTACGTGCGCAGCGCTTGCCCGTCGACGAGCGCCTGCGAGACCGCATTGATCAGCTCGTCGCGCGTGAGGCCGATCATTTGACCGACTACCGCCGTCGACGCGAGCTTTACCAGCAATACATGATCGAGCCCGACCTTGTTGAAGGAGTTTTCGAGCGCGATGCAGCCTTGAATTTCGTGCGCCTTGATCATCGCGATCAACACGTCTTTCATCGTAAGCGGCGCTTTGCCGGCTGCGATGGCAGTGCGCGAGAGCCAGTCGGCTGTCGCGAGAATTCCGCCCAGGTTGTCCGACGGATGACCCCATTCGGCGGCGAGCCAGGTGTCGTTGAAGTCGAGCCAGCGGATCATGGCCCCGATGTTGAAGGCGGCCTGAACGGGATCGAGCTGAAACGACGTGCCCGGCACCTTTGCACCGTTGGGGACGATCGTGCCCGGCACGATGGGTCCCAACAGCTTGGTGCAAGCGGGGTAGGTAAGCGCCTCGAGTCCGCAGCCGAGCGTATCGATCAGACAATGACGCGCGGTTTCCAGCGCGAGCGCGCCGTCGATCTGATAATCCAGAACGTAGTCGACGATATCGACCAGGACTTTGTCCGGATCGGGTCGCACGTTGGAAATCGGAGCGGACATCGGGGAGCTTTCCTGACGACGTGATTAGTTGCTGAGCTTGTTGATTGCGTTCGACTGCGTCGGGGCCGGTGCGCCCTGCGCCATCGCCGCCGTTTGGCATTCGTCGGCCAGACGCGAGCTGTCCTTGTCCTGGAACAACATGGCCTTGGTCGGAATCACGACCAGATCCATACCGGTTGCGGCGTCGTGGAAACGGTCTGCGCCCGTGGTGGTCGCTTCGCGCGGCAGGCTATAGTTTTTGTTCGCCCAGTGAACCGTGACGATCTGGTCACGCTTCATGTCGCCCTTCAGTTCGAAGGCCAGACCTTCCTTGCACGACCACTTTTCGGCGCCTTCCGGTACCGGATCGACCTTGGCTTCCTTGGCGGGGTTTTCCTTGCGCTTGATGAGGCGGCGCGGTTGCGGGCGCTTTGCAACGGCCTTCTTGGCAGCCGGCGTTGCGGCAGTCGCCGTTTCTGCGGCGGCGTCGGTCGCGACGGTCAACATTGTGGTGGACAGGGCGCCGACGACGGCGGCGATCAACAGCTTGTTCATGGAGAAAACCTTTCTATCTAATTTCAGTTAAACATTGCGCGGGTTACCGGTCCTGGCGGCCGCGGGGATAAACTGCACGCGCCTTGGAAGCGCACAGCGACCGCTATTTTCTCCTATTTAGCGGCACGTACTTCAAATTCTCAGGTCCGGTGTAATTTGCGCTCGGGCGAATGATCTTGTTGTCGATCCGCTGTTCGATGATGTGCGCGCTCCATCCAGCCGTGCGTGCAATGACGAAAAGCGGCGTGAACATCGCCGTGGGCACGCCCATCATGTGATACGACACGGCGCTGAACCAGTCCAGGTTGGGGAACATCTTCTTCGCTTCCCACATCACCGATTCGAGTCTTTCCGCGATGTCGAAGAGCTTGTTGTTGCCCGCTTCCTTCGAAAGCTTCTTCGCCACTTCCTTGATGACCTTGTTGCGCGGGTCCGAGATCGTGTAGACCGGGTGACCGAAGCCGATCACCACTTCCTTGTTCTCAACGCGCCGGCGGATATCGCTTTCCGCTTCGTCTGGCGTCTGGTAGCGCGACTGGATCTCGAACGCGACTTCGTTCGCGCCGCCGTGCTTCGGCCCACGCAGCGCGCCGATCGCGCCCGTGATCGCCGAGTAGATGTCAGAACCGGTGCCCGCGATCACGCGGCCCGCGAACGTCGACGCGTTGAACTCATGCTCGGCATACAGGTTCAGCGACACATGCATTGCATCGACCCACGACTTCGACGGCTCGACACCGTGCAGCAGATGCAGGAAATGGCCGCCGATCGAATCGTCGTCGGTTTCCACTTCAATGCGTTTGCCGTTGTGCGAATAGTGATACCAGTAGAGCAGCATCGAGCCGAGCGACGCCATCAGTTTGTCGGCGATATCGCGCGCGCCGGGCAGGTTGTGATCGTCCTTCTCCGGCAGCACGGTGCCGAGCACCGAGACGCCAGTGCGCATCACGTCCATTGGATGCGCGGCAGCGGGAATCCATTCGAGCGCGGCCTTCACATTGGCGGGCAGGCCGCGCAACGCCTTGAGCTTCGTCTTGTAGGCAGTGAGTTCGGCCTGTGTCGGCAGCTTTTCGTGCACGAGCAGATACGCGATCTCCTCGAACTCGCAATTGCCCGCGATGTCGAGAATGTCGTAGCCGCGGTAATGCAGATCGTTGCCGGTCTTGCCGACCGTGCAGAGTGCCGTGTTGCCCGCGGTCACGCCGGACAGCGCGACGGATTTCTTCGGTTTAAAGCCGCCTTGTGCGCCGGCGGATTGCGTTGTCTCGCTCATGTCCCGCACTCTCCTGTTTGTTTGCTCATTGCGCTGCTTCCCCGAAAAGCGGCGCTGCATCTTGCGGAACGGCCCGGCCAGTGGATTGCGCCCGACGCAGCACCGACCAGTAATAGCGGTAGCTCGCGCGGTCATGCAACGTGTCGCGATGGCGCGTGGGTCCCCATTGGGCGGACTGCGCGGCCAGCAGAATTTCGGTGGCGGTGGCGATCTCTTCGTCGCGCGGCGCGAACGCGGCCACAATTACCTCGACCTGCGCAGGGTGAATGCTCCACATGCGCGTATAGCCGAACTCGTTGCGCGCGCGTGCCGCGTCGTTTGCAACCACGCTCATATCGCGCACTTCAGTGCTGACGTTGTGCGACGGCACCTTGCTGTACGCATGGCACGCGGCGGAAATTTCGAGCTTCGCACGGCGCACCAGCGGATGGTCGAACTGCCCGGGCGAGCGCATTGCGGTATCGGGGATCGCGCCGTCGTGCGCTGAAACAAAGTCCATCAGGCCGAAGCTCAACGCTTCGACACCGGGCAACGCGGCAAGATCGAACACACGCGTCAGCGCGCCGTGCGTTTCAACCAGCAATTGCACCGGCACTGGTCTGGCGACGCCAAGCTCGCGCCGCGTGGCCTCGATAAACGCGACCATTTCAGCGGCGTCGGGTACGTTGCGGATCTTGGGCAGGGTGATGTAGGCGGGCGCACGCTTTGCCGCGCGCAGAATCAGGCGGACGTCGTCGCGCCAGTGCGGGTGGTCGAAGTCGTGAATCCGTACTCCGACGCGGCCGAAGCGGTCATGCTCGCTGCCGAGCAGCGACGCGACGAGTTCCGCGTGCTCCGCTTCGCGGCCGACCTGCGCGCCGTCTTCGCAGTCGAGCGTGATGTCGAACACCGGGCCCAGTTGCTGCTGCAACGCGAGCGATTTCAGCATCAGCTTTTCGCTGCCGGCGTAGTGGTCGCAGGCAGGCAGCACAGCGGGCGGCACTTCGCCGTCAAACAGCACTTCGGCGGGTGTGAGGGCGCGCATCTTCGGCGTCAGGAGCGTGGGCTTTTGTTGAGGGAAAACCGATTCGGGCGCGTTCTATCCGAGCGTACAGGCAGGCAAAACGCGTTCGAATCAGGTGCGAACCGCGCGAAGCGCCAGATTGGCTCGCTTCGCTCGATCTGCACGAAAAAAACCGGAACCCGCTGCGATGAAGCTACGGAGTTCCGGTTGTTCTGCATCAGGTGCTTAGCCGAGCAGATGCTGAACGCCTTCGCGCTCTTCCAGCAATTCCTGCAGCGTGCCGTCCATCTTCTCGCGCGAGAACGCGTCGATTTCCAGACCTTCCACGCGCTTGTATTCGCCGTTTTCGCAGATCACCGGCACACCGTAGATGATGTCTTCAGGAATGCCGTACGAACCGTCCGACGGGACACCCATGGTGACCCACTTGCCGTTCGTGCCGAGCACCCAGTCGCGAACGTGATCGATTGCAGCATTAGCCGCCGACGCTGCCGACGACGAACCGCGTGCCTCGATAATCGCCGCGCCGCGCTTGCCGACGGTCGGGATGAACGTGTTGCGATTCCATTCCTCGTCGTTGACCAGCTTGGTCAGGCTCTGGCCTTCTGCAGTCGCGAAGCGGAAGTCCGGGTACATGGTCGGCGAGTGATTGCCCCACACAGCCAGCTTTTCGATCGAAGCGACCGGCTTGCCCGACTTCGCGGCCAGTTGCGACAGCGCGCGGTTGTGGTCCAGGCGCAGCATGGCGGTGAAGTTCTTCTTCGGCAAATCGGGTGCCGACTTCATCGCGATGTAGGCGTTGGTGTTGGCCGGGTTGCCGACCACCAGCACCTTCACGTCGCGGCTCGCGACTTCGTTCAGCGCCTTACCCTGAACCGTGAAGATTTCAGCGTTGGCCGACAGCAGGTCCTTACGCTCCATGCCCTTCGAACGCGGACGTGCGCCGACCAGCAACGCCACGTCAGCGTCCTTGAATGCGACCTTGGGGTCGTCCGTGATCACGACGCCCGACAGCAGCGGGAATGCGCAATCATCCAGTTCCATCACGACGCCTTTGACGGCGCCTTGCGCTTGCGGCAGGTCGAGCAGTTGCAGCACAACCGGCTGGTCTTTACCGAGCAGATCACCATTGGCGATGCGGAACAGCAGGGAGTAAGCAATTTGACCTGCGGCGCCGGTGACGGCAACGCGCTTTGCGGGCTTAGCCATTGAGAAATCTCCAGGACGATGCGTTAGACGCTAGGGAAAACGCCATTCTATATGCGCGTTCCTCGAAGCGTTGTGAAACACGGCGGAATTCAGTGTTTGCGGACGCCCGCTGTCAGCCCATGAATTGCGGACCGACAGCGGCGTTGCGCCAAGACCGCCATGCCGGAAACCTGTACTGCCGAGCGCTCTCAAGCCGCCGTTTCGCGGCCGGTCCAGCCCGCACGCGAAAACTTTGGGGGCGGCCCGTAATTTCTCTGAGAGGGCGGGAGCGGACCAGCGAGGCGCCGCGTAGCCGCTGCACCGTGCGGGCTCCTGCAAACAGCGCGTTTCGGCGAGCGTCTGACCAACGAATGGCGGCGAATCGAAACCTGGACTGCGTGGGAACAGCATGGTGCAGAGTGGCTACCGGTGCGTTGCGGCGCTACGAAACGAATGCAGATCGCAACTGCCGAAAACCCCCGCAAACCCTTGCTCGACAAGGAGTGTAGGAGTCGGCAGACGCAAAGTCAACCTTATCTTATGTCTTATATAAGACACATCTATTACCGGGGAAACGCTGGACGCGGCCCAGCCCTTTATGATGAAATGCGCGCATGAATTCCAACCCGGCCAACACCACGAATCCGAACGGTCAAACGGCCGCCGGCGAAGGTGTATCCGCGAACGTCCCCGCTGCGTCGCCCACTTTTAGCCCTCTCTATCAACAGATCAAGGGGCTGATAACGCAGAGCCTCGAAAGCGGCGAATGGAAGCCTGGCGAGATCATTCCTAGTGAAGTCGAATTAGCGGCCAGATACAAGGTCAGCCAAGGCACGGTACGCAAAGCGATCGACGAACTTGCCGCCGAGAACCTCCTCGTGCGCCGTCAGGGGAAAGGCACGTTTGTTGCGACGCACAACGAAGATCGCGCACAGTTTCGCTTTCTCCGGCTACTGGCTGACGACGGCGCCGAGCATCCGCACGTGAGCCGGCTGCTCGAATGCCGGCGTCTGCGGGCGTCCGCGGAAATCGCCCGGCAACTCGATCTGAAGCCGGCCGATCCCGTAGTTCTGATCAAGCGTCTGCTGCAGTTCGACGGCGAAGTCACCGTGCTCGACGAAATCTGGCTACCTGGTGCGGTATTTCGCGGACTTACGCTCGAGCGGCTCTCGGAGTACAAGGGTCCCCTGTACGCGATGTTCGAGACGGAATTCGGCACCCGCATGATCCGCGCTACGGAGAAAATCCGCGCGGTCGCGGCAGAGCCGTCGGTGGCCGATCTGCTGCACGTGCCGCCGGGGTTCCCGCTGCTGTCAGTGGAGCGCGTGTCCTATACCTACGGTGACAGGCCGGTAGAAGTCCGGCGAGGTTGGTATGTCACAACCGGGTATTACTATCAGAACGATCTGAGCTGAATCGGGCTGAACGAAGGCGCTGCGTCTCGTGCGCGCGTCTTTTGACGGTGCCTTTATTGCGCGTGCTGCAACGGACCTGTCGGGGTTTTCGCTGCAGCGCGATATGAAAAGGCGCTAAAATTGCGGATTAGTGTGACTACAAGTAGGGGTCTAGCATGGCTGAAGCCGTAAAAAAACCGAGGCCGGAATTCCGGAACATCGGTATCGGGCAGATATTGACGGCGTATCGCCTGCCGCTTGCAGGGCGCGTGTCGATTCTTCATCGCTTGAGCGGTGGTCTGCTGTTTGTTTTCCTTCCGTTCCTGCTGTACCTCTTCGACCAGAGCCTGACTTCCGAACTGAGCTTCGAGGTCTTCAAGGGCTTTCTCTCCAACATCATCGTCAAGCTCATCACGCTGGTGCTGGCCTGGGCGTTCCTGTTCCACTTCTGCGCCGGCATCCGTCACCTCGTGATGGACACGCACCGCGCAGTCAACAAGGAAGGCGGCAGGCAGACCTCCATCGTCGTGTTCGTCGTGTCCTCGCTTCTCACGCTCGCCTTCGCGGCGAAACTCTTCGGAGCATTCTAAAAAAATGGCAGCCCCTAACCGAATCGGTCCGAAGCGTCTGGTCGTCGGCGCGCACTACGGTCTGCGCGACTGGCTCGCACAACGCATCACCGCGGTCGTGATGGCCGTCTACACGGTGATCCTGCTCGTGTGGTTCTTTGGCGCGCGCGACTTCTCCTACGAAGGCTGGGCCTCCATCTTCGCCACCCAGTGGATGAAGCTGGCCACCTTCGTCACGCTGCTCTCGCTGTTCTATCACGCGTGGGTCGGCATCCGCGACATCTGGATGGACTATGTGAAGCCCGTGGGCATGCGCCTGTTCCTCCAGGCGCTGACCATCGTCTGGCTGCTCGCGTGCGCGGGCTACGCTGCGCAGATTCTCTGGAGAGTGTAAAAGAATGGCTGCAATCAAGAATACTCTGCCGCGTCGCAAGTTTGACGTGGTCATCGTCGGCGCGGGCGGCTCGGGAATGCGCGCGTCGCTGCAACTGGCGCGCGCGGGGCTGTCCGTGTGCGTGCTCTCCAAGGTGTTCCCCACGCGCTCGCACACGGTCGCCGCGCAGGGCGGCATTGGCGCGTCGCTCGGCAACATGAGCGAGGACAACTGGCACTACCACTTCTACGACACGATCAAGGGCTCCGACTGGCTCGGCGACCAGGACGCGATCGAGTTCATGTGCCGCGAGGCGCCCAACGCCGTCTACGAGCTCGAACACTTCGGCATGCCGTTTGACCGCAACGCCGACGGCACGATCTACCAGCGCCCGTTCGGCGGCCACACCGCGAACTACGGCGAGAAGCCCGTGCAGCGCGCGTGCGCTGCGGCTGACCGCACCGGTCACGCGCTGCTGCACACGCTGTACCAGCAGAACGTTGCGGCCAAGACGCAGTTCTTCGTCGAGTGGATGGCGCTCGATCTGATCCGCGACGCCGACGGCGACGTGCTCGGCGTAACCGCGCTCGAAATGGAAACGGGCGAGGTCTACATCCTCGAAGGCAAGACGACGCTGTTCGCCACGGGCGGCGCGGGCCGGATCTTCGCGGCCTCGACCAACGCGTTCATCAACACCGGCGACGGCCTGGGCATGGCGGCGCGCTCGGGCATCGCGCTGCAGGACATGGAGTTCTGGCAGTTCCACCCGACCGGCGTGGCCGGCGCGGGCGTGCTGATCACCGAAGGCGTGCGCGGCGAAGGCGGCATCCTGCGCAACTCGAACGGCGAGCGTTTCATGGAACGCTACGCGCCGACCCTGAAGGATCTGGCGCCGCGCGACTTTGTTTCGCGCTCGATGGACCAGGAGATCAAGGAAGGCCGCGGCGTGGGGCCGAACAAGGACCACGTGCTGCTGGACCTGTCGCACATCGGCGCGGAGACGATCATGAAGCGTCTGCCGTCGATCCGCGAGATCGCGCTGAAGTTCGCCAACGTCGACTGCATCAAGGAACCGATTCCGGTGGTGCCGACCATCCATTACCAGATGGGCGGCATTCCGACGAACATCCACGGCCAGGTGGTGGGCACCGCGAAGGGTCACGAGGAGCCGGTCAACGGTTTCTATGCGGTGGGCGAATGCTCGTGCGTGTCGGTGCACGGCGCGAACCGTCTGGGCACGAACTCGCTGCTCGATCTGGTGGTGTTCGGCCGCGCGGCGGGCAACCACATCGTCAGGCACGTGAAGGAAATAAAGAACCACAAGCCGCTGCCGGCCGACGCGGCGGAGTTCGCGCTGTCGCGTCTGGCGAAGCTCGAGAGCTCGTCCTCGGGCGAGTACGCGCAGTCGGTGGCGAACGACATCCGCGGCACGATGCAGAAGCATGCGGGCGTGTTCCGCACCTCGGCGCTGCTCTCCGAAGGCGTGGAGGCGATCCGCGAGGTGGCCGCACGCGTGGACAATATCCACCTGAAGGACAAGTCGAAGGTGTTCAACACCGCGCGTGTCGAGGCGCTCGAAGTGGCGAACCTCATCGAGGTGGCGCGCGCGACGATGGTGTCGGCCGAGGCGCGCAAGGAAAGCCGCGGCGCGCATGCGCAGAACGACTTCGAGCATCGCGACGACGAAAACTGGCTGCGCCATACGTTGTGGTTCAGCGAAGGCGACCGCCTCGACTACAAGCCGGTGCACATGCAGCCGCTGACGGTCGAATCGGTGCCGCCCAAGGCGCGGACCTTCTAAGGCACAGATCAAAGGAATTCAGAAATGGCCAAGCGTACATTTGAAATCTACCGCTACGATCCGGACCGCGACGCGGCGCCGCGCATGCAGTCGTACGAGATCGAGATCGACTCGCACGAGCGCATGCTGCTCGACGCGCTGGTGAAGCTGAAGGCGCTGGACGAGACGCTGTCGTTCCGCCGTTCGTGCCGCGAAGGCGTGTGCGGTTCGGACGCGATGAACATCAACGGCAAGAACGGTCTGGCGTGCCTGACGAACCTGAACGACCTGCCGCAGAAGATCGTGCTGCGTCCGCTGCCGGGGCTGCCGGTGGTGCGCGACCTGATCTGCGACTTCACGCAGTTCTTCAACCAGTACCACTCGATCAAGCCGTACCTGATCAACGACACGCCGCCGCCGGAGAAGGAGCGTCTGCAGTCGCCGGAAGAGCGCGACGAGCTCGACGGGCTCTACGAATGCATTCTGTGCGCGAGCTGCTCGACGTCGTGCCCGAGCTTCTGGTGGAATCCGGACAAGTTCGTGGGCCCGGCGGGTCTGCTGCAGGCGTACCGCTTCATCGCGGACAGCCGCGACGAGGCCACCGGTGAACGGCTCGACAATCTGGAAGACCCGTACCGACTGTTCCGCTGCCACACGATCATGAACTGCGTCGACGTCTGCCCGAAAGGACTGAACCCGACCAAGGCAATCGGCAAGATCAAGGAATTGATGGTGCGTCGCGCTGTCTAGGATGAATAACCTTACGCTCACAATCGTTCGCTGCCTCAACGGGCGGTCAGTACGCTTGTGAGCGGCCCGGTACGTACTGACATGAACGAACCATCGCATCAGTCCGACCCTCTCCGCCGCGCACGCCTTCGCTGGCGCGCACGACGAGGCCTGCTGGAAAACGATCTGATTTTTGAACGTTTTTTCAGCCGATATGAGCATGACCTCAGCGATGCAGATGTGGGCGCACTTACGCGCTTGCTCGAGCTGAGCGATAACGACCTGATGGACTTGCTTCTCGCGCGCAAGGAACCTGAAGGCGAGCTTGCCGACCCGGATGTGATCCGGGTCCTGGAGCTGCTGCGCAACGCTTGAGCGCCGCGAGTGCGTTGTTCCAGGCGTGCAATTATCGAAACCCTGTTTACATACTTCGATTGAGGATGTGCTATGACCCCGTCAGATGTTAAAGCCACGCTATCGTTCAGCGATAACTCGCCGAGCGTTGAAATGCCGATTTACAAGGGCACTCTCGGCCCGGACGTGATCGACATCCGCAAGCTGTACGGCCAGACTGGCAAGTTCACGTACGACCCTGGCTTCATGTCAACGGCGGCGTGCAATTCGGCGATCACCTACATCGACGGCGATAAGGGCGAACTGCTGTACCGCGGCTACCCGATCGACAATCTCGCGGAAAACGCCGACTTTCTGGAAACGTGCTACCTGCTGCTGAAGGGCGAACTGCCCAACGTGCAACAGAAGGACGAGTTCGTGAAGACCGTCACGAACCACACGATGGTGCATGAGCAAATGCACTTCTTCTTCCGCGGTTTCCGTCGCGACGCGCACCCGATGGCGATTCTGGTCGCCGCAGTCGGCGCACTGTCGGCGTTCTATCACGACTCGCTGGACATCAACAATCCGCGTCACCGTGAAGTTTCGGCGATCCGCATGATCGCGAAGCTGCCGACGTTGGTCGCCATGGCGTACAAGTACAGCATCGGTCAGCCGTTTGCGTATCCGCGCAACAACCTGTCGTACAGCGCGAACTTCATGCACATGATGTTCTCGAACCCGTGCGAAGACTACAAGGTCAACGACGTGCTGGTGCGCGCTCTCGACCGTATCCTGATCCTGCACGCGGATCACGAGCAGAATGCATCGACGTCGACCGTGCGTCTCGCCGGTTCGTCGGGCGCGAATCCGTTCGCGTGTATCGCAGCCGGTATCGCATGTCTGTGGGGCCCGGCGCACGGCGGCGCGAACGAAGCCGCGCTGAACATGCTGGAAGAAATCGGCTCGGTCGACAACATTCCTGAGTTCATCAAGCAGGTGAAGGACAAGAACTCGGGCGTGAAGCTGATGGGCTTCGGTCACCGCGTGTACAAGAACTACGATCCGCGCGCGAAACTCATGCGCGAAACCTGCCACGAAGTGCTGAACGAACTGGGCCTGCACGACGACCCGCTGTTCAAGCTGGCCATGGCACTGGAAAAGATCGCGTTGGAAGACGAATACTTCGTGTCGCGCAAGCTGTACCCGAACGTCGACTTCTACTCGGGCATCGTGCAGCGTGCGCTGGGCATCCCGACGTCGATGTTCACGTGTATCTTCGCGATGGCTCGCACGGTCGGCTGGATTGCACAGTGGAACGAAATGATCGCCGATCCTGAACAGAAGATTGGCCGTCCGCGTCAACTGTTTATCGGCGACACGCAACGTGAAGCGAAGCCGATTGCGCAACGCTAATCGGGTTTGAATTTGCCTGCCCATAGCAAGAGGTTTGCTGTGGACAAAGGCGAATGCTAAGGCTTTAAGAGAAAACGCCCCAACGGGTTACACCGTTGGGGCGTTTTTATTTTGGCGCGTATGTCTGCCGCAAGCCGTTCGTCGTGTGCGCAGTTCAAGCCGATGGCGTACTTCGTTGCCGTCGTCCCGATCTTTCGAGCGACGGCGGGCGCGCCTGCAGGTTGTGCGGCGCCGTGCCCGCATCTTTCGGCGGGTGGCCGTGGGTTTCGAAGAAGCGTCGATACGCGCTCGGCGTCATGCCGCGCGCGGACAGAAACTGTCGATTGAAGTTGGCCAGGTTTGGAAAGCCGGCTTTCGTGGCAATCAGCGCGATGGGCCACGCGGTGTCCGTCAGTTGCCGCGTTGCGTAGCCGATCCGCAAGCGGCTCAGATAACGCCCCACGCTTTCGCCCAGATGTCGCACGAAGTAGCGGTGCAAGGAGCGCTCCGACAGGTTGGCCACCTCGCACAGTTCCGCGACGCGCAGCGGCTCGTGAAAACGCCTGTCGAGCAGATCGAGCACGCGGTTCAGACGCTCTGCCTCGGATGCGCTGCCGCCCGGTGTCGCGCGCGCTGGGCCCGCGAGTGACCGCTTTCCCGCTTCCGTCGAATTGGCCGAGTTGGTGGATCGGTCCCGTCTGCCGGACCGCATCGCGTTATCGCGCTGTACGCCGTGTCCTCTCGTTCCGTCTCTATGCGCAGCCGGCGACGCCAACGGCTCGGATTCCGAGTCCGCGAGTTGCGCCAGCACGTCTAGCGCGGCGCCAAGCCGCACGCGCGGCGACTGGTCGAGCAACGCTTCCATTCGCTCGCGCATTAGCCTCGCGGCCTCGGTGGAGAACCTCAGCCCCGGCGCGGCGCGCCGCAGCAGCGTGCGCAGCGACGCGAACTCGGGGCAGCAGTCCGCCATTCGGCGAGCCCAGTCGCCGCTGAACCACACGACGATCGCCACCTGAGGCGCGCTGGCATCGATCGGTTCAGTCGACGCCCACGTATGCGGCATGTCCGGCGGCACGAGCACGAGATCGTCGCCGCTGTAATCGGCGATGTGATCGCCAATGAAGCGGCGGCCGCGACTATTCATCGTCAGCGTGAGTTCGTACTCGGGATGGTGGTGCCACTCGAACGGTATCTGCGAGAGCTGCCGGTGGTAGACGCGGACCGAGCAGCCGTCGGGAATGGTGACGCGTTCATATTGAGGTTTCACGCTGGTCTGCCTGGCCGCACGACGGGAGGCGCGGCAATGTCTGAATTGTATCGATATCTGGCCATTAACCATGTTTCGCGACGCCCAAACGTCCTTACTCTTCAAATCAGACAGCACCACACAGACCGCTCAAGGAGACAAACCATGCCACTTATCATCGACAATCTTCCGGAGGCGGTTCGCGCCACCAAGCGCGCGTTGCGAGCCGCGCTGCCGAACTACAAGCAGGTGTTCAACGAAGTGGAGGGCGCGATCCGTCGACAGGTCGACGCGATTCAGCGCGACCGCGCGCAGGGACGCGATGCGATTCCTGTGTTCGACTATTCGTCAGTTGTTTCCGGCGACGTCGATCCAGCCACGATCCATGGCATCAAAGCTCGCGGCGCATGCGTCGTGCGGGGCGTTTTTGACCGGGAGCAGGCGAGCGACTGGAACGACGAGATCACCCAATACGTCGAGCGCAACGACCTCGACGCCAAACTCGCACATCGCGCGGAAGACCGGTATTTCGGCAACCTGTCGTCGAGCAAACCGCAGATTTACGGCATTTACTGGTCGAAGCCGCAAACAGCTGCCCGTCAGTCGGAACAACTAACGAACACACGAGTGTTCCTGAATCGCCTGTGGACGTCGGAAAGCGAAGGCAGGCGGCACTTCGATCCCGAGCGGGTGCCGGTCTACGCGGACCGCATTCGTCGTCGGCCGCCCGGTTCCGAGTCGCTGGGTCTGTCGCCGCACGTCGACGGCGGCTCGGTCGAGCGGTGGCTCGATCCGAATTTTCAGAAGGTGTATCGGCATGTGCTGACCGGCAATTGGCGGGAGTACGATCCGTTCGACGCGGCGTATCGGCCGGATGTTCAGGAAATCCCATCGCCGGCCGTGTGCTCGATGTTTCGTACTTTCCAGGGCTGGACCGCGCTGACGCCGCAGGGTCCCGGCGACGGCACGCTGCAATTGATTCCGATTGCGAACGTCATGGCCTACGTGATTCTGCGCGCGCTGCAGGACGACGTTCCCGACGACGAACTGTGCGGGGCTCAACCCGCTCGCGCGCTGTCGATCAAGCCGGAGTGGCACGGCTTGCTGCTCGAAGCGGTGACGCCGATCCCCCACATGCAGCCGGGCGACGCCGTGTTCTGGCACAGCGACGTCGTCCATTCGGTCGAAGACGCGCACCGCGGCAACGGCTACAGCAACGTGATGTACATTGCGTCCGCGCCGTGGTGCGCAAAAAACGAGGATTATCTGAAGCGTCAGTTACCGAGCTTCTTGCGCGGCGAAAGTCCCCCCGATTTTCCGGCCGACCACTTCGAGACGGACTTTATCGGACGGGCGCAGGAAAGCGATTTGACGCCGCTTGGGCGCGCGCAACTCGGTTTCGATCTATCGCGCTGAGCCGTCGAATGCGAGGCGGTCAGCGAACCGCCTCGCCAGATCGAATCTCGCTCGTCGGTTGAACTGGCTAGGCTGCCGGGCCCGCTCTCATCCGGAGCGGGCCCGTTCGCTATCGCCAACGTAAGCGCGTCATGCGCGATCGATCAGGTCCGCCGGCGCACCATGCCATAAATGACCAGCAGAATGATCGCGCCGATCACCGACGCAATCCAGCCCGCCGCCTGACCCGGTTGATACCAGCCGAGCGCACGCCCGATATAGCCCGCAATCAGCGAGCCGGCAATACCGAGAATGATGGTCATGATGAGCCCCATCCTGTCGTCCCCAGGCTTGACCGCCCGTGCAATCAATCCGACCACGAGCCCTACGATCACCGTACCGATGAAGGAAAGCATGCTGACCTCCCAAGAGTGTGAGTACTACCGTTTTCATTAACTACGGGCTGCTTCGCTGCCGCGATGCATTTCCGAGCATACAGGCGAGCCGGCGGTCCATGTGTGCCGGTTCGCGCGTCGCATGCTTCAGCAACAACCGCGCCTCGGTTCATTGCCAACGAAATCCGATCTGCGAGACGGCGTAGCTCATTGTTCTACTTGATAGGCAGGACCTGCGACGGAATCGCCGGAGCGGAGAAGCGGACCACGTGATGCTACGGGGAAGGACGGTGCAGTTCATCCGCACGATGAGCGGTCCCTGTGAAAAGACAGCAACCAGGGTAATCCCTGTGTTGCTGTTTTTTTTTGACCTCGTCACCGTAAACGTATGTTGTCAACGAAGTACATTCTGAGTGAGAACTGAATGAATGTTTCATCCTGGGACCGGTGCAGCGCCGTCGGCCTTGCTCAAACCTATCGCGAAGGCTCGGCCAACGTCGAAGGTGTCGTGCGTGAGGCGATTGACCGGGCACGCGCTTGCAACGCTGCCTTCATCGACGTGACTGAGACTCGCGCGCTCGAGGAGTCACGCGCTGCGGCCGCCCGTTGGCGCGAAAAGCGCCCGGCCAGCGCGCTCGACGGCGTGCCGATTGCCTGGAAAGATCTGTTCGATGTCGCGGGCACCGTCAGCACGGCGGGCTCGGCACTGTTCCGCGGCCGGCCGCCTGCCACCGCAGATGCACCGCTGGTCGCCGCGGGCGCGCGTGCAGGCTTCGTGTGCATCGGCAAGACGAACCTCAGCGAGTTCGCGTATTCCGGGCTCGGGCTTAATCCGCACTTCGGTACGCCGTTCAATTCCGCTTTCGATGCGACAGTCGAAGGCGGCGGGCATCGGGTTCCGGGCGGCTCGTCGTCGGGCGCGGCGATTGCCGTCGCTGCGGGCGTCGTGCCGATCGCGGTCGGCACGGATACGGCCGGCTCGATACGCATACCTGCCGCGCTGAACGGCGTGGTCGGATACCGCGCAAGCAGCGCGCGGTATCCGCAGCAAGGCATGATCGGACTCTCGAAATCGGCCGATACCTGCGGACCGCTTGCACGCAGCGTTGCCGATTGCGCGGCGTTCGACGCCGTCGTGCGCGGACGCGAGGTGCCTCGCGCGCTCGCCGATTTGCGTGGACAACCTTTCGTCGTGCCGCTGGGCTGGGAATCGCGCTTCGCGGTGACGAACGACGTCGGCGACAACTTCATGCGCTTCGTGGCGCGTCTGTCGAAGGCCGGCGCGCGTATCCAGCAAGTGCGTGTGGGCGCCTTCGATGCAGCATGCGAGCTCATCGCGACGCGGGGCTGGATCGGCTCCCTCGAAGCGTTCGAGGCCTATCGCAGCGTGCTCGACTCCGAAGATGCCGAACGCATTGACCAGCGCGTGCGTACGCGGCTCGAACTGAGCCGCGACGTGCCGGCGTCTCGGCTTGCCGAATTGCTCGCAGAGCGCGGCCGCCTGCTCGGCGAATTCGGCGACGAAATCGACGGCGCTACATTGCTCTTGCCGACCGTCCCCCATGTCGCGCCGGAATGCGCGCCGCTCGAAGCGGACCCGCAGCGCTTTGCAGCCGTCAATGCCGCAACGCTGTCGATGACCATGCCCGGCAGTTTTCTCGACACCCCCGCCTTCGCGATGCCAACCGGCGCTGACCCGGCGGGACTGCCTACTAGCGTGCAACTGATGCGCGCGCAGAACGACGACGATGCGCTCATCGCGCTCGCGCTGGCCGTCGAACAGACGGTCGCCCTCGATTGATTTGCTCAAAGGAGAACTGAAGATGGCTAAGGAAATTCTGATCGCATTCGGCATCGACGTGGATGCGGTTGCGGGCTGGCTCGGCTCATACGGTGGCGAAGATTCGCCCGACGACATCTCGCGCGGTCTGTTCGCCGGTGAAGTCGGTTCGATGCGCCTGCTCAAGCTTTTTGAGCGCGAAAAAATCAAGACGACCTGGTTCATTCCCGGGCACTCGATCGAAACCTTCCCCGAGCAGATGAAGGCGGTGGCCGATGCCGGACACGAGATCGGCATTCACGGCTACAGCCACGAAAACCCGATTGCGATGACGCCCGAGCAGGAGGAAGCGGTGCTCGATCGCAGCATCGATCTCGTGACCAGGCTGAGCGGCAAGCGGCCGACCGGCTACGTCGCGCCGTGGTGGGAATTCAGCAACGTGACCAACGAACTGCTCGTGAAAAAGGGCATCAAGTACGACCACAGCCTGATGCACAACGACTACCACCCGTACTACGTGCGCGTGGGCGACTCGTGGACGAAGATCGACTACAGCAAGCATCCCGATACATGGATGAAGCCGCTGCAGCGCGGACGCGAAACGGATCTCGTCGAAATCCCGGCGAACTGGTACCTCGACGACCTGCCGCCAATGATGTTCATCAAGAAGGCGCCGAACAGCCACGGCTTTGTCAATCCGCGAGACATCGAACAGATGTGGCGCGACCAGTTCGACTGGGTGTATCGCGAACACGACTACGCCGTGTTCCCCATCACGATTCATCCAGACGTCTCCGGCCGCGCGCAGGTGCTGCTCATGCTCGAACGCCTGATTGCCCATTTCCGCGAGCACGAGGGCGTGCGCTTTTGCACCTGTGACGAAATCGCCGAGGACTTCCTGCGGCGTCAGCCTCGTCAATCCTGATCACAACACCAAGTCGACCAACGCGAGTCCCGACCATGTCCACTCCCGAGCTCCGAAGGAGCGCCACGATGAAAGAAAACCCTTTGTATGCTTCCGGTTTCAAGCTGGAGCAGATCCTGCCGTCCGACGTGAAGCGGGCGACCGTAGTAGCGTTCTTCGCGTGGGTGTTCGCCGTTTATGACTTCATTCTGTTCGGCACGCTGCTGCCGGAAATCGGCAAGCACTACGGCTGGGATGCCGCGGCGCAGGCGGAAATCGCTACGCTGGTCGCCGTCGGCACGGCGGTGATCGCGTTCGCGATCGGGCCGTTACTCGACAGGCTCGGTCGTAAAGCCGGTCTGCTGTGGACGGTTGCGGGCGCGGCGCTGTGCTCGGGGCTCACGGTGGTCGGCGGGGCGATGGGACAGGTACCGCTCGTATTGATCCGCTCATTGTCGGGCCTCGGTTACGCCGAAGAGACCGTCAATGCCACCTATCTGAACGAGCTTTACTCGGCTGCCAACGACCCGAAGCTCAACCGCAACAAGGGCTTTATCTACAGCCTCGTGCAAGGCGGATGGCCGATCGGCGCGCTGATCGCGTCCGGACTCACCGCGCTTTTGTTGCCGCGCATTGGCTGGCAGGGTTGCTTCGTATTCGCGACGTTTCCCGCCATCGTCATCTTCTTCATGACGCGGCGCCTTAAAGAAAGCCCGCAATTTCTGCTGCATAAGCGCATCAAACAGCTGCGTGAAACAGGACAGGACGGCGAAGCTCGCACGCTCGCGAGCGTGCATGCGGTCGATTACGAAGAGCATAGCCGCGCCGGTCTCGCCGAAGCGTTTCGTGGCAATGCGCTACGCGCGACGCTCGTTCTCGGCGGCGGCATCCTGCTCAACTGGTCGGCTATTCAGGTGTTCAGCGTTCTCGGCACGACGGTGCTGACGCGCGTGCATAACGTTTCGTTCGAGAATTCCCTGCTGATTCTCGTGTTGTCGAATGTGATCGGCTATTGCGGTTATCTAAGCCACGGCTTCATCGGCGACAAGATCGGCCGGCGCAATACGCTCGCCATCGGCTGGATGCTCGGCGGTCTTTCGTTTGCCGGCATGCTGTTCGGTCCGAGCAGCGCCGGCGTCGTGGTGGCGCTCTATAGCCTGGGCCTGTTCTTCCTGATCGGACCGTACTCGGCGGCGTTGTTCTTCATTGGCGAGAGCTATCCCACGGCCATCCGCGGCACGGGCAGTTCGATCGTCCACGCGATGGGTCCGATCGGCGCCATCCTCGCCGGCGTGGGCGTGACCTGGATGCTCAATCATGGCGGCGACTGGCTGCACGCGGCGCTGTGGTTCGGCGCGGTGCCGTGTTTCTTATCCGGCGTCCTCATTCTTTTCGCGCGGCACGTCAACCCTGCCGAAACCAGGTAATCCGACAGGAGAATCTCTGTGAAAGTAGCTTTAGTAACGGGCGCCGCGAGCGGCATTGGGCAGGCGCTCGCAGTAGCGTATGCCCAAGCCGGCGTCGCCGTGGTCGGCGGGTATTTTCCTGGCGACCCGCACGACCCGCAGTTGACCGTACAAGCCGTCGAGCAGGCGGGCGGCCAATGTCTGATGCAGGCCGTCGATGTCACCTCGGCGGAGCAGGTCGAGGCCTTCGCGTCCGCGGCAATGGAACGCTTTGGCCGTATCGACTACGCGGTTGCCAACGCGGGCCTGCTGCGCGCATCGCCGTTGGCGGACATGAGCGACGAGCAGTGGCATCAAATGCTCGATGTCGATCTGTCCGGCGTCATGCGCACGTTTCGCGCCGCAGCGCGCCACATGCAGGACGGTGGCGCAATGGTCGCGGTGTCGTCGATCGCCGGCGGAGTGTATGGATGGGAGAACCATACGCATTACTCGGCGGCCAAAGCGGGCGTGCCTGGATTGTGCCGTGCCGTGGCGATGGAACTCGCGCCGCGCAACATCCGCTGTAACGCCGTGATTCCCGGTCTCATCGAAACGCCGCAATCGCTCGACGCGGTCAATTCGCTCGGCCCGGACGGCCTGCGCGAGGCGGCCAAGGGCATTCCGCTTGGACGTGTCGGCAGGCCGCAAGAGATCGCGTCGCTGATCCGCTATCTGACGAGCGACGACGCTTCATACATCACCGGGCAGTCGATCATCGCGGACGGCGGTCTCACCGTGCGGTGGCCCGGCTAGGCCTTCGTTCAGGACACACACAGGACACACATCAACATGGCATCAATGTTCTCACTCGACGGCCGCCGCGCGGTCGTCACGGGTGCGGCGAGCGGCATCGGCGCCGCCATTGCGCTCGCTTACGCACAGGCCGGCGCGCGCCTCGTGCTCGCCGACCTGAACGAGGCCCGGCTCGCCGCTCATGCCGACGCCTGCCGCGCAAGCGGCGTGGAGGTTCAAACCATCGTCGCCGATGTGGGCGACGAGACGGGCGCGCACGGCATCGTCGATCGCTGCCTCGCGGCTTATGGTGGCATCGACATCCTCGTCAACAACGCGGGCATGCTGACGCAGGCCCGCTGTACCGATCTCACCACCCAGATGTGGGACGACATGCTGCGCGTCGATCTGCGCAGCGTCTTCCTTTGCTCGCGGCGCGCGCTGCCGTCAATGACCGCGCAACGCTGGGGCCGCATCATCAACGTGGCGTCGCAACTCGGCATTAAGGGCGGCGCCGAACTCACGCACTATGCCGCGGCGAAAGCCGGCGTGATCGGCTTTACGAAATCTCTCGCGCTCGAAGCCGCTCCCGACAACGTGCTCGTGAACGCTATCGCGCCGGGTCCGATCGAGACGCCCCTCGTGGATGGAATCAGCGCATCATGGAAGGAAGCAAAGTCAAAGGAATTGCCGTTGCGACGCTTCGGCCGTGCAGACGAGGTCGCACCGACCGCCGTGCTGCTCGCCTCCGACCCTGGCGGCAATCTGTTCGTCGGACAGACGCTCGGCCCTAATTCCGGCGACGTCATGCCCTAAACGGTGGAGAGTGCAAATGTGCGGCATGTGCGGATTGCTCGGCGGCGGGCGTCACTGGTCCAACACCGTGGCAGCAGGCGAAAGCGTGAGCGCGCGGCGGCAGCGGTATGTGCAGGTCGCGCATGCGAACCGGGTGCTCGAAAGCTTTCGGCTTAAGCTCGTGGATTTTCACGGGCAATCGTTCGTGCTGTCTTCGCCGACCGGCGCGCAGATCATCGTCGAAGATTTCATGCAGATATGGAAAGCCGCCGAGACCATGCTGGGCCGTCCGCTTGACCCGCTCACGATGTTCGCCGAAGACGAGGCGCAGCCATGAGCCTCGCCTATGACGTGATTCCGGTGACTATCGTTACGGGCTTTCTCGGCAGTGGAAAGTCCACCTTGCTCGCCGACGTTCTCAAGGGCGATGCCGCGCGCGATACGGCCGTGCTCGTCAACGAGTTCGGCGAGGTCGGGCTCGATCACCTGCTGATCGGCGAGGTAGATGCGCAGACCGTACTGCTCGATAACGGTTGTGTCTGTTGTGCGATACGCGGCGAACTGAAGGAAGCGCTCGCCACGCTGTTCTCGCGGCGCGCTCGCGGCGAGGTGCCGCCGTTCTCTCGCGTCGTACTGGAGACAACCGGTCTCGCGACGCCCGCGCCGATCGTTGCGACGCTGCTCGGCGACCGCGTGATATCGAGCCATTATTCGATCGGCGCGATCGTTACGGTGGTCGATGCCGTCAACGCCGATCAGCAACGTGCGCGGCATCCGGAATGGCTTGCGCAGGTGACGGCTGCAGATCGTATTGTCGTCAGCAAGGCTGATCTTGCCGGCGATGCCGCTCTCGCTTTGCTCGAACGAACGCTCTCACAACTGAACCCGGCCGCGAGCATCACACGCCGCACGTGCGCCGACGACGCGTCGGTCATACTAGACCCGGCGGCGAACGAGCACGACTTCGGGGACTTCATCCGGCGCACGGGCATGACCGCACGAGAGTCCCGCCAGGCAGACAGTCCCCTCGCGGGACTCAACGCGACGCCGGCGCACCGTCAAGGGCTTGCGGCGCTGCAAGCGTTTTGCATCGAGTTCGACGAACCTCTGGACTGGCCCGTCTTCACGCTGTGGCTGACGCTGCTGCTTAATCGCCACGGTGATAACATTTTGCGAGTCAAAGGCATTCTCGCGCTTGCCGGCGCGGACCAACCGGTGGTGCTGCATGCAGTGCATCATCTCGTGCATCCTGTTCTGCATCTGGATGCATGGCCAGACGCCGGCAAGCATGAAGCGCCTCGTTCGCGCCTTGTCATCATTGCGCAAGGCCTCACGCGAGACGCGGTTGCCGCATCCTACCGGCGCCTGTGCCGGCATCTTCAAACAGCCGAAGCCCTAATAGATTGAAATCCGCCCGTCCGAGCTTGCCCGCCCCTGCCGTGCACCCATCCAGGGTCGAACTGCGCGTGCTCGGCACGACCGTTACGCTTCAGGAGCACATCCGCAAACGAGCCGAGCAGGATCTGGGCATCCGGCTGCGCTTCATCGTTCAGGATGGCGGCGCCGTGCAGCGGGACGGCGCGATGCACCCCGACCGCTATGAGCTCTACGACCAGTGGTTCCACAGTCTCGATTGCCTGTGGCCGACTCATGCGCTGCAACCCATAGAACTTGCGCGCATTCGCCGCTGGGACGAAGTCAACGTGCTGCCGCGCACGGGACGCATCGGCCGCGCGCCCGCACGGCATGCGACGGGAAAGCTCAGTGGTGCGGGCTGCACACCTGCCGACCGCCTCTACGTTCAGCCGGACGGCTCGCTTGCTCGCAAGCCGAGCGAGCGCATTAGCATGCTGCCGCTCACGCACAATGCGGACAGCTTCGTCTATCTGGAAGATGCGATACCTGCTTCGCTCACCGTAGGCGAAGAGAGTTGGGCCTGGCTGCTTGCGCCCGAACTCGCCGGCCGCGTCGCACTGCAGGCGGATGCAGCAATCGGCGCGATCGATGCGGCGCTTGCCGTCGAAGCCAGCGGGCTCATGCGCTTCGACGACATCGGCAATCTGAGTATCGAGGAAATCGACGGGCTGATCGCAATTCTGATCGACTTCAAGCGGCGTGGGCATTTCGCAGGGTTCTGGTCGAGCTTCGCCGAAGCCGCGCAACTCATGATCGCTAACAAGGTGGCGATTCAGAGCATCTGGTCGCCTGCCACCGTCGAACTGGAACGCGCGGGTCTCAAGTTCAGGCTCGCGCGGCCACGTGAAGGGTATCGGGCGTGGTTCGGGGGCATCGGCATATCGCGGCTCGCGCATGGTCGCGTGCTCGACGCCGCTTACGAGTATCTGAACTGGTGGCTTGAGGGCTGGGCTGGCGCGACAGTCGCGCGGCAAGGCTTCTACATTTCGAATCCCGAGCGCTCGCGGGCACATATGGAAGCCAACGAATGGGCATACTGGTACGATGGTGCGCGCGCGTCGGCCGATCTCCCCGGTCCCATAAGCAAACATCTCGTGCCCGCGGGCCAGATGCGGGACGGGGGCAGCTACGTCGCGCGTATGAGCCGGGTCGCCGTATGGGATTCGGTGATGGATGAGCACAATTACCTGGTGCGCCGCTGGACCGAGTTCATGCGGTCCTGACGGCGAAGTTCGTTTGACGATGACAAGACGCGCAGGCGCTTCCCGATCTTCCCGCTCACATCCAGCCGCGCATCGGCCGGCGGCGCCGCTGACTGTGGACCCGGTCCATCCGACCGAGTCCGCGGAGGTATCGCCCGAAGCCGACAACCGGTTGCGCTACCGCGTGATTCACGATCGGCTCAAGTCGGCCATTGCGCTCGGCAATATCGCGCCAGGGCTCGTGCTGCTGGAGGGGCCGGTCGCGCGCATTTTCGGCACGAGCCGCGTGCCGGTAAGAAAGGCCTTCGAGATGCTGCATGCCGGCGGCCTGCTGCTCACCTTCGAAGGACGGGGCTATCTCGTGGCGAATGCAGACGGCAGCGCGGCCGAGCCGCTGCGCGCGCCGATCTCCGAAGAGACGCTGGGCTTCGACCGCCCCTCCGAACCGCTCGATATCCCTTCGAACAGCGAGCGCATTTACGATTCGCTAGAGGCCGCCATCTCGCTTGGCATCGTGTTCGGGCATTTTCGTATCGACGAAAGCAATGCGGCCGAGGTTTTCGGCGTGAGTCGCGGAACCGTGCGTGAAGCGCTCAACCGGCTGCGTGACCGCGGTTTGGTCGAGAAGTCCGCGTACTCGCATTGGCTATGCGGACCGCTCACCGCTCGCGCCGTGCGGCAGGATTACGAGTTGCGCACGTTGCTTGAGCCGGCGGCACTGCTGGCGAGCGCGCCGTCACTGTCGCGTGACCAGCTCGAAGCAGCACTGCGCGACGTCGAGCGCGCGATAGAAGACCCGGATTCAGTCGATGCAAGCACGCTGTACCACCTGGAAGTCACGCTGCACGATACGTTCCTGAGCGGCGCGCCGAATCGCAAGCTGCTCGCGACGATCAGCCAGGCGCATATGCCGCTGATCGTGAATCACGCTTTTTACGATGCCTTCCGGCTGCATCCGGAGATGAGCACGCTCACGGAGCACCGGACCGTGATCGAACTGCTGCTGCGCGGGGAGTTCGCCGCGGCGTCGACGGCGCTCGCCGTGCACCTTCGACATGGCGAAACGCGTACCCGTCAACGATTGAAGGTGCTCGCCGTGCTGCCCGATCCGGATCTGCCTAGTTACATGCAGCGGATTGCGTAAGGGCTGAAGGCGGGCGATTTCTGCCGGCATTTTTCCTTCATAACGACGCGTCCACGCCGAATGCTTCCGCGACCTTACGCTGATAACCGCCTGTCGCGAGCAACAGGCTGCGCGAGTACTCGCTCTCGACCTTTTGCGCTCGAATGCTTTCTATAGGGAGCTCTTCTACGATCTCTCCATTGCGCATGATCGCCACGCGCGAGCACAGAAAGCCGACCACAGCGAGATTGTGACTGACGAGGATCATCGTCAGATTGCGCTCGTGATGCAGGCGCTTCAACAGGTTGAGAATTTCGGCTTGCACCGAGACGTCGAGCGCGGAAGTCGGTTCATCCAGCAGCACGATGCGCGGTTCGACGATCAACGCTCGCGCGATCGCCACCCGTTGCCGTTGCCCTCCCGACAGTTGATGCGGGTAGCGAAAGCGAAAAGACGGATTCAGGCCTACTTCGCGCAGCGCGTTCACGATTCTCGCTTCATGATCGCCAATGCCGTTGATACGTAGCGGCTCGCGCAGCGTCTGATCGACGGTGAAGCGCGGATGCAGCGAGCCATATGGGTCCTGAAACACCATCTGCACGTCGCGCTTGCGCATGTCGCGATCCGAACCGGCGATATGCAGGGACCCCTCTGCAACGGGGGTGAGTCCGCTCAGCGCGCGAAGAATAGTCGATTTGCCGGAGCCCGATTCGCCTACCAGACCGAATACCTCGCCTGCGGCGACATGAAAGCTTGCGCCGCGAACCGCATCGACGAGTCCGGTGGCCGTCTTGAAGCGAACGGTCAGTGCATCGACGCGAATCATAACGGCGCTCCTTGCTGTTCGCTTAAGTCGTTGAGCCACGCCGAGTCGCGCGAGAGCACGGGCAACTCAACGGGCGGATCCACAAGCGGCGGGTTCGCGGCAAGCAGCCCGCGGGTGTACGGATGTTGGGCGTTGACCAGATCGCGCGCCGCGCAGGTTTCAATGACGCGACCGGCGTACATCACCACCACGCGATCGCAGAACGACATGACGAGCGGCAAGTCGTGACTAATGAAAATAAGGCCTGTCTGGTGCTTTTCGATGAGTTCATCGAGCACGGCCAGCACCTGCATGGAGACCAGCACATCGAGCGCGCTCGTCGGTTCATCTGCGATCAGCAGGCGTGGACCGGTCGAGACCATCATCGCGATCATCACGCGTTGCCCCATGCCGCCTGACAACTCGTGCGGATACGAGCGGGCGACGCGTTCAGGGTTGCGAATATGCACGGACTCGAGCGCCGCGACGACCTTTGTCCGCATTTCACGACGGCCAAGCTTTGGATCACGCAGCGCGAAGGCTTCGCGCATCTGCTGCTCGACTGTCATGACCGGATTGAGCGAATACTTCGGGTCTTGCAGGATCATCCCCATTTGCGAGCCGCAAAAACGACGGCGTTTATGGGCCTGCATCGCCAGCATGTCCTGACCGTCAAAGCGTAGCGCTTTGGCCGTGCAATGTGCGGCGGGCGGCAACAAGCCGAGCAGGGCGCGGCCTGTGAGCGATTTGCCCGAGCCCGATTCGCCCACAATGCCGAGTCGCTCGCCCTTTTTTAACGTGAGCGACAGGCCGCGTACCGCTTCGTTCAGCGTGCCGTCATGCGCGCGAAACGCGATGCGCAGGTCGTCGATTTCACACAGCGGATGGGCCGCTTCGCTCGTGTGCATGTCAGTCTCCATGACGCGGATCGAACACGTCGCGCAGCCCGTCACCGAGCAGGTTGAACGCGAGGCTGACGAGCAGAATCGCGAAGCCCGGTATCGTGGCGACCCACCATGAATCGAGCAGCACGTTGCGCCCGGAAGCGACCATGAAGCCCCATTCGGGACTCGGCGGTTGCGCGCCAAGCCCGAGAAAGCCGAGACCCGCGACGGTCAGAATGATGCCCGCCATGTCGAGCGTCGCTCGCACGATCACAGACGACATGCATAGCGGCACGACATAGCGCAGCAGGATGCGCAGATTCGACGCGCCTTGCAGACGTGCCACCTGGATGAAATCGGCCTGCACGAGTCTCAAGGTTTCGGCGCGAGCGAGACGCGCATATGCGGGCCACGCCGTGATGGAGATTGCGATCACGGCATTGATCACACCGGGTCCCAGCGCTGCGGCGAAGGCGAGCGCGAGCACGATTTTCGGAAACGCCAGCGCGATGTCGGTTATGCGCATCAGCACGTTATCGATCCAGCCGCCGAAGAAGCCCGCTGTCGTGCCTATCATGAGGCCAATCGGCACCACCACGACGACGACGAGTATGGCTATCGACAGAGTGAGGCGCGAGCCGTAGATGATGCGCGAGAGAATATCGCGCCCAAGCTGGTCGGTGCCGAGCCAGTGCGATGGCGAGCCCGGCGGCAGCAGCCGGTCCGACAGCACCTGACGCAAAGGATCATGCGGGGCGATCCACGGTCCAATGATCGCGACGATCACCAGCGCCATCAGAATCGCAAAACCGAATACCGAAAGGGGGTTGCCTGCGAAACGCCGCCAGCGTCGATAGGCGAGGCCCAACGCTGCCTGTTTGCGCGACGCGGGCGTGTCGGTGAGCAGCCATTGCTTCCACGTTAGGCGCGCGGCATTCATCGGCCAGTCCTGCGTCGAATGTTCAAGAGGATGACGCACGTCGAAAGTCTCCGTTGCATCAGCGGGCGCGTGGATCGAACACGCGATAGAGCGCGTCGGTGAGCAGATTCAACGCGATGAAAGTGGCACCTATCACAAGCGTGCTGCCGAGCACGGCGTTCATGTCGGCATTGAGCAAGGCACCCGTCAGATACGACCCGATGCCGGGCCACGCGAATACGATCTCGGTCAACACCGAGCCCTCCAGCAGGAAGCTATACGAAAGCGCGATCACCGTGAGCAGCGGCACGGCGATATTGCCGAAGGCGTGCACCCACACGACGCGCCGCTCCGGCACGCCTTTCGCGCGCGCCGTCGTGATGTACTCCTGGTTCAATTGATCGAGCATGAACGAGCGCGTCATCCGGCTCAGGTACGCGACGGAGTAATAGCCGAGTATCGCCGCGGGCAACGCGACGTGCGAGATGGCATTGAAGAACACATCCCATTCGCCGGCCATTAGCGAATCGACGAGCAGGCTGCCTGTGCGCGGCTCGACCATGCCATCGAACACCGGGTCCAATCTCCCAGGACCCGACACCCAATGCAGCTTCGCATAGAACAGCAACAGCCCCATCAGCCCGAGCCAGAAAACAGGCACGGAACTGCCGATGAGGCCCACGAAGCGCGCAACGTGATCGATCCAGCGGTTATGGCGCGTCGCGGCCACGACGCCGAGCGGCACGCCGACCAGAACGCCGGCGATGGTCGCGAGGGTGGCCAGTTCGAGCGTGGCGGGAAACACGCGCCGAATGTCGTCGAGCACTGGATTAGCTGTCAGCAGCGACACGCCAAGGTTGCCGTGCAATACCGCATTCACGTAGATCAGAAATTGCTCGACGAGAGGCTTGTCCAGACCCAGCTGGATGCGCGCAGCCGCATAGGCGGCGGCCGACGCGCGATCCCCGAGTATCGCGAGTACCGGATCGATTGGCACCTTGCGGCCGATCACGAACGTTACAGCGAGCAGACCCGTGAAGGTGATGGCGAGCGTCAGTGCCCAGCGCAACAGGCGCAGCGTCCAGCGCACGCTCGCGCGGCGAGCGGACGCGGCACGAATGCGGTCGATAGGAGTCAACGTTGTCGACATGGTTCGGACGCCGCCGGGCGATTACTGCTTCTTCACGTGCAGGTAAGACACCAGGTCGTTGATCGGCCCAACTTCGAGCCCCGACACGCCGGGCCGCATCGCTACCTGCGATACCTGCTGGAACATGATGACGAACGGCGACTGGGCGAGCATTTCCTTCTGCATCGCCTGATAAAGCTGCGCGCGTTTTGCAGTGGACGATTCGGCGAGTGCGGCATTGGTTTCTTTCGTCAGACCGGCGATGTCCCACGAATTGCGCCATGCGAGCATCTTGTACGAGGACTTGTCGGAGTTGTCCGGGTTCCACGCGAAGCCCTGCGCATTGCTGTGCGGGTCGATGTAGTCGGCAGACCATTCGCCGATGTAGATGTCATGCTGGCGCGCGCGATACTTGGCGAGCGTCTGCTTGTTATCGCCCGGAATGATGTCGACCTTGATGCCGGCTTGAGCCAGATTGGCTTGCACTGCCTGCGCGATCTCGTTGTACGGATAGGCGCTACGCACGTCCATGGTCACGTTGAAGCCGTTCGGCAAGCCCGCTTTGGCGAGCAATGCCTTTGCCTTTGCGACGTCCTGGTGATAGGGGTTGCTGTTGAGCGCGCCCAGAAAGCCTTCTGGCAAAAACGTTTGATGAACCTTATAGGTCGTCTTCACCACGTTCGTCTGAATGCCGTTGTAATCGATCAGCCACTTCATTGCTTCCTGCACTTCGGGCTTCGCGAGATTCGGGTTCTTCACGTTTAAGCCGAGATACAGCAACGTGGCTTGCGGCACGGCCGTCACGTGAGCTTTGTTCGACTTCGTCAATGCGGCGAGGTCGTCCGGGCTCAGATTGCGCGCGATGTCTGCGTCACCATTTTCGAGCAGCAGGCGCTGGCTCGATGCTTCAGGAACATGTCGCAGCACGATGCGCTTCATGGCGAGCGGCACGCGGTAATCGTCGTATTTCTGCAGAATGATGCTGTCGTTAGCGGTCCATTTGACCAGCTTGTAGGCGCCCGACCCAGCTTCGTTCGTGCGCAGCCACTCGTTGCCGAAGTCATTGCCTTTCTGATGGGACATCAGCAGTTTTTTATCGAGCACGGAAGCGGGCCACGCGCCGAGAACGTTCAGCACGAAGGTCGGCGCGTACTTCTGATCGGTCGTGATACTGACCGTTGAATCGTCGATCTTTTTGACCTTGTCGAGCGCGTTCTCTTTGGTAAGTCCGATGCCTTGCAGCACGGCGGCAGCGCCTTTGTCGAGAAGCACGCAGCGCTGAATCGACCATGCGACGTCATCGGCCGTCAGAGGGTTGCCGGAGTGAAACTTGAGACCGGAGCGGATCTTGAAGGTGAATGTGAGTCCGTCGGGGCTCACGGTCCAGGATTGCGCGGCGTCGCCGTTGAATTTCGAGGGGTCTTTCAGGTCGACCCGCACGAGGCGGTCATAGGTGTTCGCGACATATTCTTCCGGTACCAGTTCGTAGACCTCGCCGGGATCGAGCGTCGAAAATTCGTCGAGCGTCGTGGCCATGACAAGCATGTCTTTCGGCGTCGCCGCGAGCGCGCTGCCTGTCATCGAGAGGGAAAACGTCAGGGCGGATGCCACCGCGACCGCTGCCAGCGCATTGCGCAAAACCAGATTCATACTCGCTCCGTGTGTAAAGGAAGAGAACCTGCAAACCGACAGCCAGAACCTACCAAGTCACATCAACTTCAACGGGCCGCTTTCGCTGTTGTCTATAACCGGCAGCGCGCGCGAGCCAGGCAATTCGTAATGCCACCATTCGCTTGCGATGTGCGCAAAGCCGGCCGCGTGCATGATGCCCAGCAACAGCAGGCGATTGCGCTGCACAGATTGCGGCAGGCCCTGGTGGAAATGCTCTGAAGCCTTCACCATCTCGTCGAAACCAGTGCCCATGTCTAGCGGTTGACCGTCGCCGTCTATCAGCGTGAGATCGACGGCCGTGCCCCGGCTATGGTTCGAGCCGCGGCCCAGTTCGGCGATGTATGTCGGGTCGGGCAGAAAGTCCCACAGCACCTGTTGCGCTTGCGGCGGCCGATAGGCGTCGAAGATACGCAACGTCATGCCTGCGCTGTCCGCGAGCTCGACGGCTTTGCGCAATGCAGCTTCGGCGGGTTCGAGCAGGAGGCAGTGCGCTTCGCGGTAGATCGGCTTGCCCGTGAAGTTGCGGGGCGTCGCATAAACGAGGTCGATATCCACTCGGTGCGTGTCGTGCGTGATATGTATCAGGCGAGGAGTGTCGGTCATGGCTATCAGAATTCGAATTGATCGAGTTCGCGCTGCAGCTCGCGATTGCGCGCAACGCGCCCGTCGATGGCGGGGCCGAGGCATTCAACAATTGAACTCAGCAGAAGATTGAATAGACACGTGAGCGGCGCAAGCGAGTCCCAGAACTGTCCGACGTCCGTCTTGACTTGCAACAGATCGCAATCGAAATCACGCGCCCAAGGGCAATAGAGATCGGTGACGAGCGCGAAGGCGATGGCGCGCTGCGTCGCGGCTTCGCAATAACGGCGTGCGATGCGTGAATAGGCGCGCGTGTCCGTCACGATCAGGTAGGGCGATGCAAATTCGGAGTTCAGTGAATCCGCATATGAGCCCGACATACCGTCGGAATAGAACACACGTGGTCGCAGGTATTCGAGGTAGCTGAAAAACGCATTCGAGATGCCGCGAGTCGATTGAATGCCCACGACGTAAACGGCGTCAGCCGTGGCAACGCGCTCTGCGACCCGCCCGAATCCTTCGCTTCGTGCGAGCTGATAGACGTAACGTACGGCGTCGACCTCCAGCTCCATTGACCGTGCGAGTGAGTCGCCTTCCGAACTCGTGCCTTGTGTGTCTTCTTGATGGCGCTCGCTGCGATAGGCATCGAGGCGATCAGTAATGAACCAGGGACGTGTTTGCGCACCGCGTAATTCGCGCTTCAGCTCATCGAGATTGCGATAACCGACGCTGCGCAAAAAGCGTCCAACGGAAATGCCGCTCGTTCCTGTCTGCTGTGCGATCTGATCGGCCGTTTCAAGACCGAGCCGGTCGAGATTTGCCAGCATATAGCTGGCAATGCGCTTGGCCGTCGGCGTGAGCGTCGTAAAGCTCTCTTTGACGGTATGGGCGAACGCAGTGGGCATCGGATCTTGTGCGTTAGTGTGCGTTACTTATCTGTCACGGCGACGTGCGCTGGTAGCTATCTGACAAGGACAATAAAGCGGACGCTACCTTAATTTTTCAATCGAAGCCTTCGGGCTGATAGCCGGTTCGATGTGCGAAGGTGTAGGGGTCGCGAAGTTAGGGTATCGAGGGCATGCCGCTTGGCGGGCAGAGCAGAGCCGATCCAACGTCGCGGTTGCGAAGGGCGAGAACATTGAACGCCGCCGACACGGGGTGTAGGTGTGGCGGAAAAGAGAGGCATGATCGCCTCTCTCTTCGCCTGAACCTAGCGACACAAGCAGTCAGCAGCCTCGTGATTCCTGCTGCAATACTCGAGAAGCCGCCGGGCGCTTCGCGATGTAATTGCGCATTTCAGGCGCCGCTCCCTGCCAGCGTTTTCATGCTCTTCCACTGACCCTGTTGAACCTGGAACAACGTGTACGGCGGCTTGATCAGATCGCCGTACGGATCGAACGCGATCTGTCCGGTCACGCCCGTGACGTTGACCTTGGCCAGACTATCGACGATCTTCGAGCGGTCGAGCGAATTCGCTGTGTGGATCGCCTTGAGCATCGCGAGTGCCGCGTCATACGAAAACGGCGCGTACAGTTCCACGTCCTGATTGAAGCGTGCCTTGTAACGCTTGCCGAACTCGAGCGCAGCCGGCTGCTTGTCAAGCGCGGGACCGGGTTCCAGATCCTGAGTGCCATCGCCCGCCGTGCCGGCGATCTGCAGGAACGCATTGCTCTTCAACGCGCCCGCGCCGAACAGTTGCGCGTTCATGCCCAGAGAGCGCATCTGCTTGATTAGCATTGCGCCTTGTTCATCGAGACCGCCGAAGAAAATCAGATCGACGTTCCTGCTTTTCAACGTCGTCAGGATGGCGCGAAAATCGACCGCTTTGTCGTTCGTAAATTCGCGAACTACGATGTTGCCGTTTGCTTCCTTCGCGCCTTTCTCAAAGGCGTCCGCAAGACCCTGGCCGAACGCCGTGCGGTCGTCGATGATGCCGATCCGCTTCGCCTTCATCTGCTCCACCACGAAATGTCCTGCGACCACACCGCCGATGCCATCGTGGCCCATCGTGCGAAACACGTTCTTGTAGCCCTGCTTGGTCAATTGCGGATTGGTCGAGCCCGGCGTGATCATCGCAACATTTGCCTGGTGATAGACCGTCGACGCCGGAATGCTGCAACCCGAGTTGTAATGGCCTATTACGCCGACCACGCCATCGTCGACCAGCTTCTGCGCGACCTGGATCGCAACGCGCGGATCGGCCTGATCATCCTGCACGTCGAGTACGAATTTGACGGGCTTCCCGCCGACGGTCGGATGTCGTGCGTTTTCTTCGTCAATCGCCAATTGCGCGCCGTACTGCAGGTCTTTCCCAACCCGTGCAACAGGGCCCGTTAATGGCCCGACGAAGCCGATCTTGACGACTTCCGGATCGGCCGCCGACGCAAACGGCGTCTGCGCGCCAAGTAGGCAGACGGCAAGATTCAACAGCCAGTTGCGGCGATTCATGATGAGCTCCTTGCGAGGTGTCACGTCGCGCGTTATATAGAACGAGCGGTTCGATGCGCGACGCGTCGAAACCGTCCCACGTATGGGTAGATGAAACTGGACCTTGACGCTGCTGTGTCCGATGAGTTGTCCGCAGTCTGGTCCTTCGCTAAATGCCAAAACGTGTCGCCGCATACGGCGCAAGATCGAGCGGAGGCGCACGACGCGCAACCAGGTCCGCGACGATTCGCCCGCTCACGCCGGCCAGTGTGAGCCCAAGATGCTGGTGACCGAATGCATAGATCACACGCTCGCTTGCACGCGAGCGCGCGAGCACCGGCACACCGTCGGGCAAGGTCGGACGAAAGCCGAGCCAACTGGTGTCCGGCGTTTTGAGCAGAGGCAACGCGCGTCGCGATGAAAACGTCAACAGGTCGAGCAACGAGCGGTTGCGCGTGTCGCTGAAGCCGCCCAGTTCGACGGTTCCCGCGACGCGGATGCCGTCGCTCATCGGCGTCATGTAGAAGCCCCGCTCGGCCCAGCCGACAGGCCGCGAAATGAGTTGCTGCGCGCCCGGATAACGCACGTGATAGCCGCGTTCGGTGTCGAGCGGCACGACATCGCCGCATTGCCTCGCGAACTGCGCGGAGCGCGCGCCCGTAGCGATGACCACATGGCCAAAGCGCTGCGTGATCCCATCGGCCGTCACGCTCGCGCCATCGCCGGAAGGCTGCACCGCGCTGACGGTCGAACGCTGCAGCGTCAGTCCCTGCGCCGCAAGTTGCTCAAAAAGCGCTTGCAGGAAGCCTTGCGGATCCGAGAAATGCCAACTGTCGCTGAAAAGCACGCCGCGCTCGAAAATCGGAGCGAGCGATGGTTCGAGCGCGCGAATGTCGTTGCCGCCCAGCACGTCGAAGATGACACCGAGTTTCTTGCGTAGATCGAGCGCGGGACGCGCCGCGTCGAACGAAGCTGCGCTGGAGTAGAGATACAGGCATTCACGTGACCGCACGAAGCGCGCCAGTTCGGCGTTCGCCAGCAACGGCGCGTAGCCTTCCTGCGCTTGCGCCAGCAGCGCAGCGAGCGCGCCAGCACTCGCCTCATAGCGGCGCGGCAACGAACTCATCATGAAGCGCGCGAGCCACGGCACCAGGTGTGGCAGGTATTGATAGCGCAGCCTGAACGGGCTGTCGCCTGAAAACAGGTAGCGCGGCAGGTCACGGAACACAGAAGGGTTGTTCACCGGAATGCACGCGTAATGCGCGAACGTCCCTGCGTTGCCGAACGATGCGCCTTGCCCGACGCCGGACGGATCGAATAGCGTGACCCGATGTCCGTCGCGCATCAACGAAGCAGCGCTGGCAAGGCCGATAAATCCCGCGCCGACGATGGCGATCTCAGACATTACGTGCGTCCTTCCATCGCGTGTTCACCGATCGGAGACAGGTAGCCCGTCGCGGCCGGCACGCCGAGCATCGCGATCACCACCGCATGCGAGAGCCGCGGAAACAGCCGCAGGCCCGCGCCGATGATTGCGCCGAGCGTAATCATCGTGACGTGCCGTTGACATAACGCCGCGCCGGGTTCGGGCATAGCGTCGGAGACCGTGGACTGCGTAACACGCACTGGAACACTCCTGCTGACTGATTCCTGAACGATGCCGGGCGGCGACGCGACATTGCCACCACCAGACAAACTCTGACATCTAGAATCACACAATAATTTTTTGTGTGCAATTAAAACGGTTGTTGTGTGGTCCTAGCATTTTCCCTGGATGAACGCGGGCACAGTCTTCGCCGCTATCCGCAACCACGTCGGGACGCGCTGGACGGCGTACGTTCGAGCCTGTCTGGTATAGAATCGGCACACCTCCGCACAATTGCGGACAAAGACGGTTTGTATGGAGACAGTTGATCTTATGGCTTCTGGCAAAGACGCAGCCCGCGCGGCCAACGGCGCGCCGGAGCAGGCGAAGCGATCGACGTACATCGAAGTGTCAAGCTCGATCGAGAGCGAGATCCGCAGCGGTATCTATCCGCCCGGCAGCCGTCTGCCGCCGCAGCGGCAACTGGCGACTGAACTGGGCATCAACGTGTCGACGGTGTCGCGTGCCTACAAGGAATTGCAGTTGCGCGGGCTGGTGATCGGCAGCAAGCGACGCGGCTCGCTAGTGACGGGCGGCGCGATGCCGAGCGTTGAACCGGCGCGCGCGGCAAACAATGCCGCCATCGACCTCACGGTGAACCGGCCGGCCACCGGCGAATTTCTGGAGTGTCTGGCGCGCACGCTTGCCGAGTTGCCACGCGATCCACGCTATGCGCAATTGCAGGAATACCAGCCGCCACAAGGTCCCGAATGGGCGCGCGCGGCTGGCGCACGCTGGATGGCGGCGCCCGGATTTACGCCGGATGCCGCGCATGTGGTCGTCACGAGCGGCGCGCAGCATGGCCTGTATGCGGTGCTGAACAGTCTGATCGGCACGGACGGCGTGATCCTCGCCGACCGGCTCACCTACTACGGGCTGAAGGCGCTTGCGCCCGTGTTCCAGTTCGAGATCGTCGGCATTCCGAGCGACGCCGACGGCCTGCTGACCGATGAGCTCGACGCCGCATGCCGGCGCATGCCGGTGAAGGCGATCTTCACGGTGCCCAATCTGCAGAATCCGACTGTCACGACGATGAGTCTCGACCGCCGGATGGCGCTCGTCGACATCGCGCGCAGGCATGGTGTCGCGATCATCGAAGACGACGTATATGGACCACTGGTGTCTCAGCGCCTGCCGACACTCGCGAGTCTGTGTCCGGAGCTGACCTTCCATATCGCCGCGACGTCGAAGATTCTCGCGCCCGGGCTGCGGCTCGGCTATCTGGCGAGTCCGCCCGATAGTTCCGCGCTGTGCGCGGAGGCCGTGCGCACCACCGCGTGGATGCCCGCGCCGATGTCGATGCTGATCGCGTCGATCTGGATCGAGGACGGTACCGCGCGTCGCATCATGGATGCGCAGCTCGCAGAGATTCGCGCGCGTCAGGCGCTCGCGCGGGAGTTGTTGCCGCAGTCGTTGCTACGGACCGATCCCGCCTGCATGTTCGTCTGGCTCAAGCTGCCGCCGCCCTGGCGCGCCGATGATTTTGCCGCCAACGCGAAGGCGCGCGGCGTGGTGGTCATGCCGTCCTCAGCGTTCGCGGTGGACCGCTCGGAAATCGAGCATGGCGTGCGTATCAACCTCGCGTGTGCATCGAGCCGCGATCAGCTCGTGAGCGCGTTGCGGTTGCTGGCGGGCACGTTAAAGGATCGGCCGAGGGCGTTGTTCGGGACGATCTGAGTTCTGGCTTGTCGATGTTGCAAAGGCACGGCCGGGCTTTGAGCTCGACGGCAGCACGCTCAGGATCGTACCGACTACTCGCAGAACGTCGCCCGGTCGCGGGGCGGCCACGCGATGTCGCCAGCGGCCGGAAACGCGTCGCACAACGATTTGATCAACGTCAGTACTAGCAAGCAATCCCACGCGCGATACATCTGGCGCTGGTTGAATTTGCCATGCGGGCGCCAACGGGCGCCGCTACGGTTCCCGGTGGCTGCGGACGCTGCGAGCGGCATCCGCAGCCAGAACCGTCTAGAACTTTCGCGCGTCGAAGCCCGGCAACGGCTGCGTGCCCTCCAGTACCACTGCATTGAGCAGCTTCGGATCGAGCCCGAGCAAACGCAGTATCGTCGGCGCGACCTGCGTTGTCTGCACGCGCTCACTGACCTCCCGACCTGCACCTGGAGCACCGGGCATGTAGACGACAAGGCCCAGATGGCTGTCATCCGGCGCATTGCCTCCGTGCTCCTCGTCCTTCTTGGTGCTCGTCGTGTAGATGACGCCAGGGTTCGGCTGAACGATGATGTCCGGTGTGCGACCACGCGCTGGATCGCCAAAGCGCCCGGCGAGCGGACGGCCGTACAGAAGATATGCCTGCGGGCCGTCCGCGCAGATCCCGGGCGCGTTGCAACTCAGGTTGTCCTTGAGCGTCTTGACGGCGGCGGCGAGCTGACTCTGGTCGCGCAGCCACACCAGCCCGACGTCGTCGGTCTGTATGAAGCCCGTACCTGTGAGCCCTGTCCCGTCGTTGAGGTTGCCGCTTTTCGTGTTCGCCTGTCCAATGTTGCCGTCCGGATCGAAATAGTTGCTCGATTCAAGCAGCTTGGACAGCGTGTCGCCGTTTTTCACCAGCTTCGAGTGATCCGTCGGCGACTGGCCGTGCTTGGAGGTGACGATGATCGCGGTGGACTGATAGAGGCCGCGCTGCTTCAATTCGGCCACCATTCGACCGAGGGAGGCGTCGATGTACGCGATTGCCGCCGCAACTTGCGGGCCGGGCGTGAAGCTCGCGTCCAGATAGCCACCACCCTTGGCCACCGGCGCCTTCTGTGCGACGCTTAGCGTTTGAAAGTTCGTGCCCAGGACGGTAGGCACACTCGACGGTGCATCGCCCTTCGATGTCTTTCCGTCGATCTGATTGATGATTGCCGCGACGTGGAAGTCGTCGAATTTTTCGGTATGGCTGTAGACGTCCGTGTAGTCGGTGCCGGTCGCGGGGTCGATCGAATTGATTTCGGTCCGCATGAGATCGTCGACACCGTGCCCGGATGGGCCGTTCAGCCAGTCATAGCCCCATGCGTGCTTGTCCGCCCAGGCCGTGCGCGCACCTAGAAGGTTTTGTTTGACGACTTCAAAGATTGTGTTGGTCTTCACATAGTCGTGCGGGTAAACGGGCTTGCAGACGCCATCGATTTTTGCGTGAGGGATAGCCTGTGGATTGAATCCGCCACCGCCATCGAGATGCGTCAGTGCGCCGCCATTCTCGGCGTCGGTGCCGGTGGTTTCGTCGAATACGACGTTCCAGCCTTGAGGACCGCTGCATGTCGAGTCCGAAGGCGCGTATAGCGTTCTGTCGTATGACACGTCGTAGAAAAGCCCTGCGCTCTTAGGCGACCCGCCGGTAACTAGCGCGGCGAGGCCCGGGAAAGAGTCCGACAAACCCGGCGTATGAGCATCCGTATATGTGATGCCAGCCTTTGCAAGAAGCGCGATGTTAGGACACGAGTTAGAAGCGATGCATCGAGCCACGTCTTGTTCGTGCAAACCGTCGAAGCTGACGAGAAGCACATGTTCGATCTCATTGTGCCTGCCGTGATCGCCGTCTTGCCCGCGACGATGGTCCTCGGCGGGAGATGCATTCGCTGCGCAAGATACCGCCAGCGTCAGGGCTACAGTGGAGAACAAGTTCTGCAACGGCCATTGCGGTCTTCTTCGGTTCATGTCTCGTCCTTATTGATGGGTAACAGCACAACCTGCCGGACCATCAATGTGCAACGTGTTTGCGTCGAATCCGTGAACGTTGACTTTCAACTAGCTGTATTTCGCCCGGTCGTACAAGAATTGGATGAGTGCGAGCGTTAGGGTTGCTTAAGGTTTTCTTAAGGATGTCGTGATCGGCCGTTCAGAATGTCTCGGTATCGAGTTCGACGCAGTGAATCCAGTGCGATGAAGCCACTCCGACGGCCATCGCGTGTCCCTTGTCAATGATCGATAGCTTCACGTCGACGGTCGTACATCTGCTGCGTCGCAAGAAGGACTTACGCTCGTGACCATGCCTCCGTATTGCGAGAGGTCGGGGAAGCGACCCTACCGTCAGGCAGACGGTGCGGGAATTAAAGGAATGATGGACTCTATCGAGTGATTCCCGACGACTTCGCGAGCCTAGGTGAATTTGCGCCGGCAGGTGCCTTGCCGGCGCAAACGGCTCTTGTGCGCTGACGGAGCTAGCTCGCTAATTCCTTGCGCCTGGCTTTCTTAGAAGCGGGTGAGTACACCGACCGAACCCATGACCTGATTGCCCGTCGATGAGGCGCCACCTGCGTTGTACATGACTGCAACGTTCTTGTTGCCGGTTGCATGCTGGTACATGGCTTCGGCATACAGCTCCGTACGCTTCGACAGCGAGTAGCGCGCAATCGCGTTGACTTGATTCCACTTCGGATCGGCGCCGAACGACGTTGCACCGCTCAGATGCGCGTCGGTGTAGGCATAAGAAACGCCGAGCATGAGCGCGGGCGTAAGTGCGTACTTGCCATTGAGTTCGTAGTTGTCGAAATGAGCGCCACCATTTTTCAGCCCGAACGCGTTCGTATTCTGATATTGGCTGTGCGTGTAAACGAAGCCGACCGTCGCAGGGCCGAAGCCGTAGCTCACACCCGCACCGGCTGTACGCTGCACATCCGACGTCAGGCCACCCTTGAACTCGGTTGGGTCAGCGGCACCCGTGGTATTCGGATTCGAAGCGCCCGAACCATTGATCTGCAGGTAGGCGGCAGCCACGTTCAAGCCGCCGAATTTGTAGCTGGCGCCCGCGCTGTACGCACGATCGACAGCAAAGCCGGTCTGGGTATTACTGAACGCATACATACCGCCAGCCTTGAAGCCGGCATAGTCGAGGCTGGTGAACTTGACCGAGTTATTGAAGCGAACGCTATGTTGCAGGTTGTCGTTGTCATACGGGTGCGCAAAACCCGAGTCACCGAACGGGCCTGCCGTGGCAGACAGCGGTGCGACGAAATCAACCATGGAGTCATACTGGCGACCCAACGTGACGGTGCCAAAAGTGTTGCTGCTCAGGCCGACATACGCCTGGCGACCAAACATCCTGCCACCTTGGCCGAGCGTCCCGTTATTGACGTTGAAGCCATTTTCGAGCACGAAGACGGCCTTCAGGCCGCCACCGAGATCTTCCGTGCCACGCAGGCCGAAACGGCTACCGCTGATGTTGCCGCTCGCCAGTGCGACCCGGCCGCTTCCGCCGACGTTATTCGTGTACGTGATACCGGCGTCGATGAGGCCGTACAGCGTGACCGAGGTCTGTGCATGGGCGGCGGTCGCGCCAAGCGCAACGGAGACAGCGAGGGCGATGCGAATCTTTTTCATGAATTAACTCGAGCGTATTGGAATTGCGTCAGAAGACAGCGGGGCGAGTATAGAACCGCCCGGGTAGCCCACATCGTTTCCGGTCTGGATTGGACCTTTGCGTCTTTCTGAAGTAATCCGCCACAATTTCGACACAATTGTGGTGGTATCCCCGCCCGCAAGGCGCAGCGATTCCGTGCTTTATTCCATGGCTCGAGTCGCTGTTGTATCGAAGCGACGGTATTGGGGTTAGCCGCCCGCCGCGAACCAGAGAGAACACGCCCGCGTGCAGGCCCGACTCTCTGACGGCTTGACGTATTTAATGCGGCCTACGACCGGGCAGCTCGCCGTCAATGACTTCGCAGGTGCGCTTGAACTTCGCGAGCATCGAGGGCCGACAGATCTTCGTTGATCTCTTCGAAAATCATCTGACGCGTCTCCTCGCTCAGGCGCGCGCGCAGCATCCCGAGAAACTTCGGCTCGGCGGCTAATCGCAATCGCTGATACCGCTGATGGAGCCGCCCCTGTTCGATATAGTCGGCGACGGTCTTCGCGAACTTTTCGCGATCCTTCTCGGTCAGCGCCGGTCCCCTTGGACTGGCATTGACGAGGTCTTCGATCTCTTTCAAGTCCAGTTTAAGTCCTGGTGTCTCGAAGATTCGTGCACGGCTGCCGTCGGCAACGACAACCCAGGTAGTGACAACCATGGTGCACCTCTCAGCATGATCGATCGCCGACCCTGCGGCCATCGCGAATCGTCGCGTGACGTCAGCGAGCTCGCCGGTCAACGACGGTCTATCTCCAACGCCCGTCGATGACGGACCGTGGTGCTTCCCCGCGCTCCTGCGCAAGCGACGGATAGTCGGTGTATCCGCGCTCGCCGCCTCCGTAGAACGTGGACGGATCCGGCGAATTGAGCGGAGCGTGCAACCGGAGGCGTTCGGGCAGGTCGGGATTGGCGATGAACAGGCGTCCGAACGCGATCAGGTCCGCGTTGCCATCCTCGAGCCATCTTTCCGCACTGCTGCCGTCGAACCCGCCTGCGACCATCAGCACGCCGCGATAGGTGCGCCGTATCATCTCGCTCATGCGTTTCGCGCGCTCCGCGAAAGTGTGGTCCTCACCGGTCGCCGCCAGCGCGGGATTAACGATGTGCAAATAAGCGAGCCGGTATCGATTGAGCTTCTCGATGACGTAAGAGAATGTCGCCTCGGGATCGTCGTCATGCATGTCGTTGAAGGTGCCGAGAGGGGAAAGCCGCACGCCGACCCTTTCGGGCCCCCAGACTTCGCAAACCGTCTCGATCACCTCCAGCAGCAGCTTGGCGCGGCGCTCGCTCGACCCGCCATATTCGTCCGTGCGGCGGTTCGTGCCGGACAACAGGAACTGGTCGAGCAGATACCCATTCGCTCCGTGTACTTCGACGCCGTCCATACCGGCAGCTTTTGCGTTGCGCGCACCCCTTAAATACTGGCGCACGAGGTATGGCATCTCTTCAATCTGCAGCGCGCGAGGCTTGACGCAGGGCGCGAGGACACCTTCGCCGCGCTCGTTCTCGATGAACGCCTCCGCTTTCGGCTGGAGCGCAGACGGCGCAACAGGCAGCATTTCATCAGGCTGCAACGAAGGGTGCGATATGCGTCCGACATGCCACAGCTGCATGAACATCAACCCGTCCGCCTCGTGCACGGCGTTCGCCACGAGCCGCCAGCCTTCGACCTGCTCGCGACTGTGAATCCCGGGCGTCCATGCATAGCCCTGTCCTTGCATCGACACCTGCGTCGCCTCGCTGATGATGAGCGCGGCCGATGCACGCTGCGCGTAATAGCAGGCGTTGAGCTGAGACGGTATGTTGCCTGTCCGGCTCGCGCGCGAACGCGTCAGCGGCGCCATCACGGCACGATGTTGCAGGTTGTACGGTCCCACCTTGACGGGTTCGAAGAGCTTGCGCAGCGGGATCTGCTCGTCGTGCCGCCCGGCTACAGCAGACGTGTTTTCCGTATCCGGCATGAATTCGCTCCTTGCGTTTTTGACCCGGCCCGAAAAGTACTGCTATAGACGCCTCCAGGCGTCGGCGTCAGATCACATCGTCTTGATTCCGCTTCTAGCTACTCTAGCCATGGTCCGCGCGCGCTTCTTTCCGGTTTCTGCCCAGATCTGTCACGATCCTGCGCGCCACGGGGTCTATCGCTCCATCGGGCCGGATCTGGTCTTTGCGATCCTGCCGCGTTGCAGCGTCAATCCGGCAGAACGAACTCGGTGCGCATGTCTTCGACGATGCGCCGGACCTCGTGAGCAAAGTCGGTGCCCTTCTCGTTGAGCGGCACCATATTCCAGTTCCTGCCGGCGGCGTCGGGTGGGTGCCGTTCGGGCAGCGGTATCCGCACGCGCAGTTCTTCCGGCGTATTCGCGCTTATTTTTGCCACGCGACTTTGCGCTTCATCGCGAATCTGCTCGGCTGAGAAAACGGTCTTCGGCATGGGAGTTTTCCATCGCGACGGGGCGCACGGCTTTGTTCTCGGGGGCGGGCGGCCGACGTTTCAAGTCTAGCTCGTATTGTCGGAATGTTCGCCAGGACGTTCGCGCCGTTGCACGCGTGCGAGTGCTCAACGCAACTGGCGGATCGCGGATGCATGTAGCGATTGCCGCAGTCTGAAATGCGCGGCGTCACCACCTATGGCGCGACGATCTGGGATGAGCGGCGCAACGTCAATGGAGCGCGGCCAACGCGTCGTCGATCGGTTTGCTGCCACCAGCAAATCCGACGATCGTGTTGACAAGGCCGATCCTGAGCGCTTGGAGCGTGACATCGGCAACATCCTCGCGCGCAACGGGCGCACGAGCGGACCGAGCGTCGGTCACGATCTCAATCTTCCCGGTACCGGACTCCATAGTCAGTGTGGCGGGACGCAGCACAAGATAATCCAGTCCACTGCCGATCAGATAATCGTCCGATGCGCGCTTCATCTGGGCGTAGTGCCGAAGCGCATCGGGGGCGGATTCAGGGGCGTATGCGAGCAAGGTGCTGACGACGATGAAACGGTCCGCGCCATACTGCTTCGCGCAATCGACCGCCTTGATGATTGCGTCCCGGTCGATCTGGCGCTCCTGCTCGGCGCCCTCGGTTTCAGCGGAGCCAGCGGCAAAGATAACTGTATTAATCCCCGCAAGCGCCGCGCAAAAGTCCTGCGTCAGGTCGACGATCACGGGGCTCCCGCCGAGGCTTTCGAAGTGAGCCCGCTGCGCCTCGTCGCGCAGCAATGCACGAAACGGGATGGCTGCACGGTGCAATTTTTCCGCGACTAGCCGGCCGGTGCGGCCGGTGGCGCCAATTAATGCAATGCTCATCGTGTCTCTCCAAGAAGGCATCCGCGGGATGCGCGAGCTTTCGCCGTGCTGACGCTTTCCCGAACGCCATCAGATGCCGGGAATGGCGGTCAATGGCGGCGTGGTCACGTTGCCTGTGTTTCGCGCGCAGTTGGAAGCAAATTGTGCGTTTCTCTGGAAATAAGCCTAGACCCTTCTGCGCAAGACGGTTGAACTCATGCCCAGCGCCGTGGTCAAAACTCCGACCGTGTCGCAAAACAGCAGCGGTGCCAGCCAACCGTGCATGTCGCGCCAGGCGCGGACTCTGTAATGTGGACGGGTCATTGACGCGATGACGATGACACCAAGACTAGATTCTTGACGGTTGCACTTCTTCCTCATTCCTGCGAGGACGTGTCGGATCTCTGCGCGATGCTGCGCGGCTTTCGAATGTGAACATAAGGTGGCATTGCGCGAAACTGCGCAGGCGTGCGGGAGACAATGGGCCCGGCGCGTCATAGCGTAGACCGATGCGTGTGGAGTTGGACGTGCTTTGCGTGCGCGTGTTATTCCATCAACAAAACGACGAGGAGCGCGATGAGCGCCGACGAAGATCTCAACCGAGACGTAGAGTACGCACTGAAGCGGGATCCGGACATATACCGCGGTTGTTACCTGTTAGCAACTTCGCTAAACGAATTAATTACCGGAGTTCCGGTGGGAAAGTCGGTATGCGCGCGGCGTCACACCGGTATATCTATGAAACACGTCGGTGAAATGCTGCTGAGTCTGAAATCCCGCGCGTGCGCCAACGTCAACCAACGGAATGGTCTCCACGCACAACATCGCCCTCGCAAATTTCACTCGTTCGAGTGTCACGTACAGATGGGGCGGGCTTCCTGTCGCCGTTTTGAAAACGCGTGCAAACTTTGAAACACTCATGTTCACCAGAACTGCGAGTTGCTCGACCAAGATGGTTTCGGCGATGTTCTCATGAACGAAGGCTTGAATGCGAGCCAGCATTTGACGTGTAATAGGCATGTCCGGTTCGATCGCACCAGCACAGTGCCCGTAACGGACAGCGATGTGCACCGAAATGACATCGGCAAAAGCGTCGGCGCACGCAGCGTCGATAAGATCCGCATTCGCCAAAGCACTCAATGTATCCGCGGCCTCGCGCAAAAAGGGATCCCAACACTCGGACCATTTCGGGAGGGCGCCAAACGCATCTTGCGAGACTTGACCCAGTACGCTCGGTTTGAGTGCGATAACCCATCCCTTGGGATCGTTGTCAGCGTCCGTGGCCAACTGCGCGGCCCCAGTAATAATCGCGACAAATGGTGCACCTATGAGGATCGAGTGACTCGTTCCGAGGTCGTCGCAGCCTACAGCCTGCACAACAGTGTTATCCGTGGGTACGACGAGCCGAAATCCATGCACCAGATTCAGCTCGCCATTGGTGAAAACGACGTTCATCGGTTGGCAGCGTAACCCGTGATCAGGAGTCGATCGTATTGCTTGCTTCATGATGAGCAAAGTCTCCTTGGCCGCGGCGCATACCTAAGCTTACGCCGAATCGAAGGCTGCTTAAGGCGGGTTCGTAATATGGGCAGAAGCAACTGGCTTCGTTGACGGACTGCTGTTTTGTTGCTGGTCAATTCGGGGTGGCGCTGGACACGATGATTGAAAAAAATACCGACCGGTCCGGTGCCACCAATAATGACATGATGGCGCCAATGCCAGACCGTGAACTGCATCAGTTCATGTTAGAACTCCTCACGGCGAGCCGCTACAAAAACGCGGTGATGGATCGGGTCATTTCGGTGCATCCGGGATGCCAATCTGGATGCCGTTCGCCATGCGTCCTGATATCAACGCAGAATTGCGAAACACATGGCAGAAACGCGAAAGAATCGCAGATGCGTGGAGCCTAAACTGAGGTTCATCAACTGACGTTACGGCTCGGAGTTCCACATGGATGAACTACTTGGGCGCGCCTGGTGGATGCTCATTCTGCGCGGCACGGTAGCGCTGCTGTTCGGCATGCTGGCGCTATTGTGGCCCGGTCTTACTCTTCTACTGCTCATCACCCTCTTCAGCGCCTACGCAATCGCCGGCGGCATTGTCGCGATTGTTGCGGCCATCCGCTACCGCTCGACGCACGGCACCTGGTGGGTGCTCTTGCTGCTGGGTATCTGCAGCGTCGGAGCTGGTGTGATAGCCGCGTTAGTGCCGGGACTTACCACGCTCGTGCTCATCGCAGTCATCGGTGCAAACGCGATTATCACCGGCGTATTCGATCTGATCGCGGCAACCCGGCTGCGCAGGCGTCTGCGCAATGCGTGGATGCTGGTGCTCACCGGAGTGCTCGCCGTGCTGTTCGGCATCTTCGTGCTGGTCTTTCCGGGCGCCGGTGCACTAGCGCTTGTCTGGCTGATCGGCGTGTATGCGTTGTTCACAGGCGCGCTGCTTTTCGTATTGGGCATCACTGCGCGTGCCTGGCACCATGACGGCCTGACCGGCGAGCCACGCGCGCCATTGCATCCGTAAGCGCACCGCTGACGGAACTCGTCGTGGGTCATAAGGTCAAGCCGGCGGCAAACCTTCCACCCGAAGATCGAGCGGACCGCCCGTCTCCTCCAGTGGTCCAGCCTCAGGTCTGGCACTGGCGTACCTCACGAAGGGAGAATCACATGCTTCTCGATCTCGACAAATGGAACCCGTTCCGGTTTTTGCGCTCGCACCCCGCGCAACAAAGCGAATCGGGTGGCGCCGGCGCGCCGAACACCAGTCAGCAAAGCGCGCGGCCAAATGCGCAACAGACTGGCGGCGCGCAAACGCGTAGCGGTGCACCGGCGGCAGCCGCTGCTGCGCCGGTAGCACTTTCCGCTGCCACCTGGCCGCTGCCCGATCCGATTCATCTGTTGGCCGAATTGATACGCGATCCGTTCGGCGGTCGTGGACCGCTGGGAAGCTGGTTCGGCGACTTCAGCGCCAGCGAGTTTCAACCGCGGATCGATGTCACCGACGAAGGCGACGCATTGCGTATCGTCGCCGAATTGCCAGGCATGACCCGTGACGACGTCGAGCTCGAAGTGGTTGAAGACATGCTGATCATCAGTGGCGAAAAGCGCCTGGAATCGACGAGCGAAGAACAAGGATGCTATCGCGTCGAGCGGTCGTTTGGACACTTTCAGCGCGCGGTCCCACTTCCCGCGGGCGTCGATCTCGATCGGGTAGAGGCCAGATTCGAAAACGGCGTGCTGACGCTGCGCGTTCCCAAAGCGGCCGGAGAACCGGCACCGAAGCGGCGCATCGAGATCAAGTGAAGATCCGCACTCCGCAGTCATGCCTGTCGTGAACAACCGGTCAGGTTCCGCGGTCTCGATGAAGCACTGCGCGCAAACATGGCGGCATCGGAATAAGCAGCGGGAACAGATATTTTTCCACCCACCCATTAACCGCCCGGGGAGCGATGCGCTCACGGACGACAGGAGATCATCATGGCCGAGTGCAGTGTTTGTGGAAAGCCCGCGACCTCGCAGATCACGATCACCGAAAACGGCCAACGCCGTCAGCTGATGCTGTGCGATCAGCACTACATGGAGTTCATGGCGCGCAATCAGCGCCGCCTGTCGCCGCTCGAGTCCCTCTTTCATGGCGGACTTTTCGACAGTCTGTTCGACGACATGTGGCCACAGATGGAAGACGGCCGGAGTAACCGGTCACGCATTAGACGCGCGCCCGGACAATCCGGCGGCGCGGATCAGGATACAGGCACCGGTAGTGGGCAAATCGGCGATACGGCGGGCGGACAGTCGGGCGGCCGGACACGCCGCCATCGCCGGGCGCGTGAAGCGGTGGACCTGCAGACTTACCTGAGCCAGAGCGGTCTGGACCGCCTGCAAGCCGCGGCGCAAGCAGCCGTCGAATACGGCAAGAACGAGGTCGATACGGAACATCTGTTGCTGGCGCTCGCCGATAACAATGTCGTGCAGGAAATCCTGCGGGAATTCAAGCTCGATCCCGAAGAGATCAAGAAGACCATCGACCAGACCGCGCCGCGCGGCACCCGCAAGGAGCCGAGCGACAACGAGCAGATCGGCGTGTCGCCGCGCGCCAAAAGTGCACTGGAAAACGCATTGAAGGCGTCGCAGGAACTGGGGCACAGCTACGTCGGACCGGAACACATTCTGATTGGGCTCGTCGAGGAAGAAGACGGCTTTGCAGGTGAATTGCTGCGCAAGCTCGGGCTGTCGTCCCCATCGCTGCGGCAAAAAGCGGTCAAGGTGGTCGGCATGGGTGCCGAAGACGGCAAGATGGAAGACCGCTCCACCACGCCCACGCTCGACAAGTACGCGCGCGATCTCAGCGCGCTTGCGCGTCAAGGCAAGCTGGATCCGGTGATCGGCCGTGACAAGGAAATCGAAACCACCATTGAAGTGCTCGCGCGGCGGCGCAAGAACAATCCGGTGCTGATCGGCGAGCCCGGTGTGGGCAAGACCGCCATCGTCGAAGGCCTTGCGCAGCGCATTGCTCAGGACCAGGTGCCTGAAGTGCTGCGTGGCAAGCGCGTGGTCGAACTGAATATCAATAGCGTCGTGGCAGGCGCGAAGTATCGTGGTGAGTTCGAGGAACGCGTCAAGCAGGTCCTGGACGAGATCATAGAGAACCAGGACCGTCTGGTTGTGTTCATCGACGAACTGCATACCATTGTCGGCGCCGGCCAGGGCGGCGGCGAAGGCGGTCTGGATATCGGCAATGTCTTCAAGCCCGCGCTCGCTCGCGGTGAGCTGCACCTCGTGGGCGCGACCACGTTGAACGAATACCAGAAGTACATTGAGAAGGATTCGGCATTGGAGCGGCGCTTTCAGCCAGTGATGGTGCCTGAGCCGAGCGTCGAGGAAACGATCGAGATTCTGCGTGGCCTGCGCGACCGGCTCGAAGCACATCACAAGGTGAAAATCACCGAAGAGGCGATCGATGCTGCTGCAAAGCTCTCGGACCGCTATATCGCCGCACGCTTTCTGCCAGACAAGGCAATCGATTTGCTCGATCAGGCCGCTGCACGCGTGCGCATTTCGTCGAATTCGCGTCCGCAGCCATTGCATGATGTCGAGGCGACCATCCGCCGCATCAAACAGGAACAGGACGCGGCCAGCGCTGCAAAGAAATTCGATAAGGCCAAGGAACTGGAAGAAAAGCTCGTCGCCGAACAGAAACGCCTGCATGAAGCCACTGAAACGTGGAAGAAAGAGCGCGGCACCAGTTCGCAGGAAGTCACGGCGGAGGACATTGCGCAGATCGTTTCGTCGCTCACGGGTGTACCGTTGGCTGAACTCACTGCTCAGGACCGTGAAAAGCTGTTGCGATTGGAAGACCGCCTGAAAGAGCGCGTGGTCGGCCAGGATGAAGCCGTCTCCGCGGTCGCCAAAGCAGTGCGGCTTTCCCGCGCCGGTCTGACGGAAGCCGGCAAACCGACTGCCAGCTTCCTCTTTCTGGGGCCTACGGGTGTCGGCAAAACCGAACTCGCGAAGGCGCTTGCCGCTTCGGTGTTCGGCGACGAGAACGCGCTGGTGCGCATCGACATGAGCGAGTATTCGGAGCGCCACACGGTGGCACGGCTAGTTGGTGCGCCGCCCGGATATGTTGGTTACGAAGAAGGCGGGCAACTCACCGAGCGCGTGCGGCGCAGGCCATATTGCGTGGTGCTGCTCGACGAAATCGAAAAGGCGCACTCGGAGGTGCACAACATCCTGCTGCAACTGTTCGACGAAGGGCGCCTCACCGACGGCAAGGGACGTCTGGTCGATTTCACCAACACGATCATCATCGCGACCAGCAACGTTGGCTCACAGCTGATCCAGGACAACATGAAGGCCGACTCGAAGCAGCTCGACTATCCTGCGCTGCGCGACCGGTTGATGGAAATCCTGCGGCATCATTTCAAGCCGGAGTTTCTCAATCGCGTCGACGAGGTGGTTGTGTTTCATGCGCTCGGCAAGGAGCAGATTCGCAGCATCGTCGATCTGCAACTTGCGCGCGTTCGGCGTACGGCGCTGGCCCAAGGCATCGATCTGTCGTTCGACGATGGCTTGCGCGATCACCTTGCGCAGATCGGCTATGACCCCGAGTTCGGCGCGCGGATGCTCAAACGTAAGATTCGGCTCGAAGTGGAATCGGAACTCGCCGATGCGCTGCTACGAGGCGACGTGCGCGACGGCGACAAGGTCACAATGACCTACGATTCGGGTACGCATTCGGTGCGTGTGCAAAAAGGAGCAGCGCCCGCAGAATCGCCCAGCGAGGCGCCGAAACAGGCACCGGCGCATGCGTGACGCGGGCATGCCGAAGATCGCAAAGCCGGCCGCACGTGCGGCCGGTTTTGCCGTCACGACTCAAGTTCACCTACAACGATCTCGTCGCGATAACACCAGATCCACGTTTCGCCGGGTTCGATTGAACGTACCAGCGGATGGCCGGTCGCGAGAAAATGTTTGCTTGCGTGCCGGTTAGGCGACGAATCGCAACAGCCGACGTGTCCGCACGAAAGACAAAGCCTCAAATGTACCCACGGCTGGCCGAGCTTCACACAGTCCTGGCAATAGTCGATGGACGTGTGGAAAATGCGGGCCGCGCCTTGGTGCGTGCAACCAGGGGTCATGTTCGTACTCCTCGGACAAGCTACGTGCAGACGCGCGTGGATCAAGGTTGAGCGTCCGCTCAAGCGCTATTGAGATAGCGATGCACCAGCGCGACAGCCATTGCCCCCTCGCCCACTGCTGACGCCACGCGCTTGATCGACGCGTGACGCACGTCGCCTGCTGCGAATACGCCGGGCATAGATGTTTCCAGATGCAGCGGCGCGCGTTCTAGCGGCCAGTTCAAGTGCGCCCGATACTCCTGCAAGTCAGGACCGGTCACGAGGTAGCCGCCTTCATCGCGGACAATGCCGACCTCCTGCGCCCACTCGGTCTGTGGCATACCGCCAATGCAGACGAATAGCCAGTTCGTCTTTACCGTGCTTTGCCGGCCGGTGCGGATATCGGTCAGCGTGATTTCCTCCAACACGTCATCGCCTGCGAGCGCTGTAACTTCGGTGCACGTGCGTACTTCGATGTTCGGCGCGGACGTGATGCGATCCACCAGGTATTGCGACAACGTGTTCTTAAGCGATGTGGCACGCACGAGCATGTAGACGCGGTTGGCGGACTGCGAAAAATGCATGGCGGCCTGTCCCGCCGAATTGCCGCCGCCCACTACATATACGTCTTCGCCATCGATCAGCTCGGCTTCACTCGCACCGGCGCCATAGTAGAGCCCCGCGCCGAGAAAGCGCTCTTCACCCGCCAGGGCCAGCGTGCGATATGCCACCCCGGTCGCGCAGATAGACGTGCGCGCCGTGATACGTGTGCCGTCTTCCAGATATACGATGCCACGGCCTGGCGGAAACTCTGCGTGCACGCCGGCGCGCGCCAGCAGGATTTCCGCGCCGAACTTGATGGCCTGAACGCGCGCTCGCTCAGCGAGTTCCGCGCCGCTCAAGCCCTGTGGAAAGCCCAGGTAGTTCTCGATTTTCGAGCTGCTGCCTGCCTGGCCGCCGAGTGCCCAACGCTCCACCAATACCGTTTGCAGCCCCTCCGATGCACCGTACACAGCCGCGCTCAATCCCGCTGGTCCCGCGCCGTAAATCGCGAGGTCGTAGGCTTCATGGGATGGACTTGCGAACCAGCCGAGCTTTTCGGTGATTTGCCGGATGGTCGGACATTCGAGCCGCGTGCCGTCGTGGAAGACGCAAACCGGCAAGCGCGAATCGGAAAGATGCTGAACGTGCGCCAGTTCCTCCGCTTCTTTATCGCTGCGCAGCTCGATCCATTCGAACGGAATGTCGCTCCGATGCAGGAAGTCGCGTATTGCGTAGCCGTTTGCGCTGCGCATGGGTCCATAGATTCTAACCATGAACATGCTCTCCGCCTTTGAGGACGTTCACGAGCTTCTTTCGTTCCACTCGGCTCACGAGCAGGCGGCCGCGTTGGGATAACTGCGGTCCGCCATATTCGTGCATCGTAAGCACACGGCGAGTGGGCGTCTTTCGCGATACTCCCGGATTTTGTTCGTTTTCCGCCGAGCGTTCCTTTACGTCGGGTCGCGCGCTTCTTCCGCGTCTTCCGATTGAGTGACGCATACGCTCTTGTTGCCGCGCATGCGTCTACGATGCTTCAAGTCTAGTCGTTAATCCGGGTATGCTTGGACAATCCGGCCGCTGCGGAGCCAAATCATGGAAAGAAAGAAAAGCTGGCTGCGTAAGGATCTCGATACGTTACGCGTACAGTGGGATCTGCTCACCTTTTATGAGCGATTCGAGCAGATCGTCACGCATGTGCTGAGTGTGGTGATTTCTATCATCATCCTCGTGTCGCTCTGGCAGTTGATTCGCGCGGTGATTTTGTTGCTGGTTTCAAACGCGCTGAATCCGCTGGATCACGCGGTGTATCAGACCGTTTTCGGCATGATCATGACGCTGTTGATCGCTATGGAATTCAAACATTCGATTACGCGCGTGATGACCCGGCGCAATCACATCGTGCAGGTCAAAACAGTGCTTCTAGTTGCGCTGCTGGCTATCGCCCGCAAATTTATCATTCTCGATCCTGCCGGTGCGCCCGCCCAGATCGCGGCGCTTGCGTTTGCGCTGGTGGCGCTGGGAAGCGTCTACTGGCTGATGCGGCAGCGTGATGACCCGATCGACGCAACGGCTGCGCAAGCGGAACGCGAGCGCGTTGCGCTTGCGCAGCGACGGCAAAGGGCAGGGGCAGGCGAAGGCGAGCAGGGCGATAATTGACCCGACTCGCCGCCTTCGTCATGTGATGGCAGCGCCCATCCACCATCCAGCACGCTACGACGCCAAACGACAGTGCACTTAGCCTGAGCATACGGGCTTGCCGAGTTCCGGCGACACGTGACCGACCGCATGTCGATCCACGACGGAACCCGACGGCGCGGACGGCCAGATAGTTTTGCATCTGCCCCGCACAACCAAAACTAATGCATTACGGGTGGTTGTACATCGCGTTCCAGTCCGCATTTGTCACTGACGGGTGTCCTGCTTCCGACGAACCCTTCACCTCACCGCCGTAACCGCTTGTCGCGCCGTTCTGCGCGGCAACCTTGGCTTCAGCAGCCTGAATGGCTTCGGGATAGTGTGCGTTGTCGCCGTCACCAACGTGATAGCCCGCGCTTTGCAACTGGATCAGTTCGGCGCGTACCTGTGCACGGGTGACTGACCCATTCGATTGCGCGAACGACACTACCGGAGCAGCAAGGGCAGCGGCAACGACAACGGCGTGAATAAGGGACTTCATGATTACCTACCTCCAGACTTGTTTGTCCTGCTACGAACAGCCCTGTTCGTAAACCAGTGATCACAGTCTAGATAAGCAGGCGCTTAAAATTAAGGGTGCTCCGTGCAGAAGATTGTTCTTGGATTTGGGTAAACCCTGGTTCGGAGGAGCTCATTGCGCCTCTGCAAAAGGCTGACACTTCAACACGTCGCTTGTGAGTTACTTGGATATCTGCAAGGTCGTAACAGAGCTATGTATGGCCGCGCTTTGCTCGCGGCCGCGCGTCGCTGCCGCTATCTGTCCGGCCAATCTCAGCCAGCAATGCCTCGTCGCGGGCTATCACTTTCGGCAAATGCGCACGCAAAAACTCCACCCATGTCCTCGTCTTCGCGTCGATAAACTTCCGCGACGGATACAGCGCATAAACGTTCATCTTCTGCAGCGTGTAGTCCGGCAATACGCGGACTAACGTGCCATCCCTCAATCCGGCGATTGCCGCGTAAAGCGGCACCATGCCAATGCCCATGCCTTCGCCGATCGCAACGACTAGTGACTCCGCGATATTCACCTGCACCGGGCCGTCGATCTGCATCGCCTCACTGCCGTTGGGCCCGTCGAGTATCCACTCGTGCGGCGCGAACGCGGGCGTTTGCAGAATCAGGCACTCATGGTCAGCGAGATCCGCCGGCCGCTGCGGCGCATCGTGCGTTCTCACATACGCGGGCGATGCGCACAGTATGCTGAACGTCGTCCCAAGCTGAAGGGAAACGAGGTCGGAATCGGGTAGCGCAGAAGCACCAATCACCGCGACATCCGCGCTGCCTTCGAATAGATCCGGCATGCGCTGCGACAGTGTCAGTTCAACGGTCACTTCGGGATAAAGCGCGCGATAGTGCGCGATGGCGGGCAGCACATAGTGTTGTCCGATACTCGCAAAGCTATGCATCCGGAGCGCGCCGCTCGGGCGTTCGTGGGCACCACTCGCTTCTTCTTCCGCTGTGTCGATGTCCGCAAGAATCTGTTGACATCGCTTGAGATAACGCTCGCCTGCGGTGGTGAGCGCGAGACGGCGTGTGGAGCGATTGAGCAAGCGCGTGCGCAGACGAGCCTCCAGTTCGGAGACTGCGCGTGACATGGCGCCGGTCGTCGAATCAAAAGACTGAGCAGCGGCGGTGAAACTGCCGGCCTCCACTACGCGCACGAAAACGCGCATGTTCTGTAATGTATCCATCGATCACTGACGCGTGCAGCGGAAGTGGGAGTCGAGATCATTTGCTCGAGCGCAACGGCGTGTTGACTGTGTGTCAGCGCTTATGTCTTGTGCTGTTGCAAGCATTGCAAGTCCGTCATGGAGTGTACTGCGTTCGCTGTCGATGTGCTTTCCCGCCGGGTCGATCGGAGAGCATTCGTGTGCACGGCACAACCCGAGAAATGCTCCGGGTGCGAAAGCCCGCTTGCCACTTCGCTCTGCTGCTTTCGGACCGGTCGTCACAGCCGCCGCCGTGCGGTCAAAGCCGCGGCAAGTCGACCTGGAACAAACAGCAGGCGGGCCGCATTATCAGCATCACGCAGTTGCAAGCTGAAGTCGCCTACATTACTTTCAATCGCGCTACGACACTCGTAACATGAATTCCGCCAGGGCCTTCGAGTCAAGCGGGCGGCTGACCACATAGCCTTGAATGGCATCGCACCCGGCGTCCTTCAGCTCTTCGGCCTGGTGTTGGCACTCGACGCCTTCCGCGATAGTTTTCATGCCCAGCGAACGTGCGAGACCGACAATGCCTCGAATGACCGTCGACGCCTTCTGTGACTCGGCCAGTGCTCGAACAAACGACTTGTCGATCTTCAGCGTGTCGATAGGCAGTCGGACCAGATAGCCGAGGCTGGAGTACCCAGAGCCAAAGTCGTCCAGCGATGTGGATATGCCCGCTTGCTTCAGCGCGGACAGAATCGACGTTGCCTTTTCGATATCGCTTACCAGCGAATCCTCCGTGACCTCAATGTCGATCATTGAGGGGGAAACGTCGTATTTCCTCGCGATATGGAGAATCCTGTCTGTAAGACCCACGCTCAGAAGTTGCCGAGCCGACAGATTGAGGCCGACTCGCGGTACGGATATGCCCTGTCCTCGCCATGCAGCAATATGCTGGCAAACTGCATTGAGCAGCCATTCGACGAGCGTTCCTTCATAAGGGGACTCAAGTAAGACTTCGAGGAATGCGTGCGGAGTCAGCAACCCTCGTTCAGGATGGCGCCAGCGAAGAAGTGCCTCGACACCGATTGCGGAATCGTTCGTAAGTGATATCTGAGGCTGGAAATGAAGCTCGAACTGGTTTGCCTCGAACGCTTCACGAAGATCCATGCGCAAAGCAAGGCGCTCACGCACGCCCCTATCGAGGGCTCCGTCGTACGAGCGCACCTGAAAACGTCCAGATGACTTCGCTGCGTACATAGCCGCGTCCGAGTGATTCAGCAACGTCTCCGCCGAATCCGGCGCTTCTCGCAACAGCGCGATGCCAATGCTGGCCGACAGTGAGATGGATCTTCCGGATACTTCGAATGGCGCTGCAAGTTCGCGAAGCACCGCATGCGCGAACGCTTCCGCCGCGCTTTCGGTGGTATTGCGTAACAACAGAACGAACTCGTCGCCCCCTACGCGTGCGGCGAAAAACGCAGGGTCGGGAATGGCCATCAGCCTTTTCGCAAAGCCGCGCAGCAGTTCATCGCCGACAGCATGACCAAAGGCGTCGTTGACTTCCTTGAAATGGTCCAGGTCGATAAACAGGACCGCATCCGAAGCATCGTGCGTAGAGCGAGGCGAAGCGGCCTCAGCGACCGCGCGTGACAGAACTTCCATGCACTTGCGCCGGTTCGCCAACCCGGTCAGATAGTCGTGGCTCGCTTCGAATTCCAGTTGCGCCGCGTGCTCGCGTTCACGTGTGACGTCGCGAAAGAGCACGGAAATGCCATCGTCGTGCGCAAACGAACGAGCCTCAAACCACGTGCCGAGCGGTGCGTAATAGTCAGTGTGCCGGCCGGGAAGACCCGTTGCCGCCGTCTCCTGATAGACGCGATAGTAGCCGGAGCCTACCAGGTCCGGGTAACACTGCCATATGTCGCGGCCAAGCAGATTTTGCCGTTCCTGCTGCAGGAATCGTTCAGCTGTGTGGTTGAGATAGGTGAAACGCCACGACCTGTCGATCGACATGAGTCCATCGCTCAAGCTGTCGAGCATGTCAGCGAGGTGGGTCGGTGCAGACTGTCGGGGGCCGGCATCTGTCGGGCGGGGAGGACGAGAGTCGGACTGTCGTTCCATTTTTTTGTCCTTCTATTCGCGTCGGATCAAAGGCGTCGCTCGTGCGCAAACCGGGGCTCGTCCATTCTAATCGTACTTGCCACCGTTTCGAACACTGAAAGCTGTCGCGCCGTTCCGCTGAGCGAGTCGGTCATTCATCGTGCATTGCGTTTGAAATCAATCCGTCGACCAACCGCTAACACTGTTCCTCGTGATGCGCCGCAAAGTTTCTGTGGGAACAGATTCCTCGTGCAAACACCACCACGATCTCCTCGCTCATCAGGGTAACGTCGATACAGGTATCGGCACTACCACCCAACTCACTGTTTTTTATCGCTTTTTCCCATCGCGGGGCGCCCCGGGGCGAGACTTTGCGTGGCATAATCGACCGACACAGTCAGCCCGCAGTCATTACTACCCCGCATACCATGGCACAGACTCTCTACGACAAATTGTGGAACACACACGTGATCCACACCGAAGAAGACGGCACGACGATTCTCTATATCGACCGTCACCTGCTGCACGAAGTGACCAGCCCCCAGGCGTTCGAAGGTCTGAAGCTGGCTCAGCGTCCGGTGTGGCGCATCAGCGCGAATCTGGCCGTTTCGGACCATAACGTGCCCACCACTGACCGCAGCCACGGCATCGCCGACCCGGTCTCGAAGCTGCAAGTCGATACGCTCGATTCGAACTGCGACGCCTACGGCATCACGCAGTTCAAGATGAACGACCTGCGTCAGGGCATCGTGCACATCATCGGGCCGGAACAGGGCGCTACGCTGCCGGGCATGACGATCGTCTGCGGCGACTCGCATACGTCCACGCACGGCGCGTTCGGCGCGCTGGCGCACGGCATCGGCACGTCGGAAGTCGAGCATGTGCTCGCCACGCAAACGCTCTTGCAGAAGAAAAGCAAGAACATGCTGGTGAAGGTAGAGGGGCCGTTGCCGCGCGGCTGCACGGCGAAAGACATCGTGCTCGCGATCATCGGCAAGATCGGCACCGCGGGCGGCACTGGCTACGCCATCGAATTCGGCGGCTCGACGATTCGCTCGCTGTCCATGGAAGGTCGCATGACAGTCTGCAACATGGCGATTGAAGCGGGCGCGCGTGCGGGCATGGTCGCGGTCGACGACACGACCATCGAATATCTGAGGGGCCGCCCGTTCTCGCCACAAGGCGCGGAGTGGGATCACGCGGTCGAGTACTGGAAGCAGTTCAAGTCGGACGAAGGCGCGCAGTTCGACCGCGTTGTCGAGCTCAACGCGGCGGACATCGTGCCGCAGGTTACCTGGGGCACGTCGCCGGAAATGGTCACGGCCGTAGACGGCCGCGTGCCGGATCCCGAGCGCGAGAAAGACCCGGTCAAGCGCGATGCAATGGAACGCGCGCTCAAATACATGGCGCTGGAACCGAATGCGCCGATCGAGTCGATCAAGCCGGATAAAATCTTCATTGGGTCGTGCACCAACGCGCGCATTGAAGACATTCGCGCTGCGGCTTACGTCGTGAAGAAGCTGGGTCGCCGCGTCGCGCCGAACATCCGTCTCGCCATGGTTGTGCCGGGTTCGGGTCTGGTGAAAGCGCAGGCGGAACGTGAAGGCCTCGACAAGGTCTTTACAGACGCTGGTTTCGAATGGCGTGAGCCGGGCTGCTCGATGTGTCTCGCGATGAACGCCGACCGGCTGGATCCGGGCGAGCGTTGCGCGTCCACGTCGAATCGTAATTTCGAAGGTCGTCAGGGCGCCGGTGGCCGTACCCATCTCGTGAGCCCCGCCATGGCCGCAGCCGCGGCCATCGAAGGGCATTTTGTCGATATTCGCAAGCTGGGATAAATCGCATGATGAAGAACATGAATCGCACCGCTCTTTTGCGCCGCTTCGCGCTCGGTACTCTGGCTGGGCTACTGCTCGGTCTGACCGGCTGCAACACGGTGCACGGATTTGGGCAGGACATGTCGCACCTCGGCAATTCGATCAGCAATCACGCTGAAAAATAACCGGTTTTTGATTTTTCGCCGGCGATGCGGCGAGCGGCTTTCATGCCGCCACGCGCATCGCCCGGTCCTGAAACAGGCGCAAGCGTCATGGATAAATTCACCGTACACACCGGCGTCGTGGCGCCGCTCGATCGCGAGAACGTCGACACGGACGCGATTATTCCGAAGCAATTCCTGAAGTCGATCAAGCGCACGGGTTTCGGTCCGAACGCGTTCGACGAATGGCGGTATCTCGACCACGGCGAGCCGGGTCAGGACAATTCGAAGCGTCCGCTGAATCCGGACTTCGTCCTGAACCAGCCGCGTTATCAGGGCGCTTCGGTGCTGCTCGCGCGCAAGAATTTCGGCTGCGGCAGCTCGCGTGAGCACGCGCCGTGGGCGCTTCAGCAATACGGCTTTCGCGCGATCATCGCGCCGAGTTTCGCCGACATCTTCTATAACAACTGCTTCAAGAATGGCTTGCTGCCGATCGTGCTGAGCGAACAGCAGGTCGATCACCTGTTCAACGAAACGTATGCGTTCAACGGTTTTCAGTTGACCATCGACCTCGAAGCGCAAGTCGTGCGCACTTCGGACGGCGGCACCGAATATCCGTTCGAAGTCGCGGCGTTCCGCAAGTACTGCCTGCTGAACGGTTTCGACGACATTGGCCTCACGCTGCGTCATGCCGACAAGATTCGCCAGTACGAAGCCGAGCGTATCGCGAAGCAGCCGTGGCTCGCGCATCGCATCGTCGGTTAAGACTTGCGCGCCTGAGTGCTTGAGGCGCCTGTTAGCTCGGGCTCGAAGCCTGGAAGAAAATCATTAAGGAATTCGCATGAAGATCGCAGTGCTGCGGGGCGACGGCATCGGTCCCGAAATCGTCAAAGAGGCCGTGAAGGTTCTGAACGTGCTTGGCGAAAAGTTTGAACTGGAAGAAGCGCCGGTTGGCGGCGCGGGCTACGAGGCGAAGGGTCATCCGCTGCCCGATTCCACGCTCGCGCTCGCTAAGGAAGCCGACGCCATTCTGTTCGGCGCCGTCGGCGACTGGAAGTACGACAAGCTCGAACGCGCGCTGCGCCCCGAGCAGGCGATTCTCGGTCTGCGCAAGCATTTGCAATTGTTCGCGAACTTCCGTCCGGCAATCTGCTATCCGCAATTGACCGGTGCGTCGTCGCTGAAGGAAGAGATCGTTTCGGGCCTGGATATTCTGATCGTGCGCGAGTTGAACGGCGACATCTACTTCGGCGCGCCGCGCGGCGTGCGCGAAGCGCCGGACGGCCTGTTCGCCGGCTCGAAGGAAGGCTTCGACACGATGCGCTACTCGGAGCCCGAAGTGCGCCGCATCGCCCACGTCGCGTTTCAGGCCGCGCAGAAGCGCGGCAAGAAGCTCACATCGGTGGATAAAGCCAATGTGCTCGAAACGTCGCAATTCTGGAAAGACGTCATGATCGACGTGTCGAAGGAATACGCCGACGTCGAGTTGTCGCACATGTACGTCGACAACGCCGCGATGCAACTCGTCAAGGCGCCGAAGTCGTTCGACGTGATCGTGACCGGCAACATGTTCGGCGACATTCTTTCGGACGAAGCGGCAATGCTGACGGGCTCGATCGGCATGCTGCCGTCGGCCTCGCTCGACAAGAACAACAAGGGCTTGTACGAGCCGTCGCACGGTTCCGCGCCGGACATCGCGGGCAAGGGCGTCGCGAATCCGCTCGCCACCATTTTGTCGGCGGCCATGATGCTGCGTTATTCGCTGAACAAGGCCGAGCAGGCAGATCGCATCGAAAATGCGGTAAAGAAGGTGCTCGAACAAGGCTACCGAACCGGCGACATTCTGACGCCCGGTTGCAAGCAGGTCGGCACTGTCGCAATGGGCGACGCCGTGGTCGCGGCGCTGTAACTACCGGTCGCGCGCGTACCAGCTTTTGGCTGCGCGCCTGGCTTGACGGAAGAGCAGTCAGTTCGCTCGGTCAGGTCACTAATCAGCCTCAAAAACGCGAATCGGCCTTCAAAAAGGCTGATTCGTGCGTAATACGGACGGCAGCGACGGACATTGACGTCGCCGGATTCCGGTTTTCGTGTATATTGTAGCGATGGCACAAACGGCAAAAATCTCCTCGATTTCGAAACTGCACGGCAAAACGGCCCGTGTGGTTAAGCTCGCCATTACCACCGCAACATCCAATAAAACGATTACCCCGAAAACGATCACGAAGCGCTGATCGTCCGTCGTGCCCGCTCATCTTCCCCGCGCGGTCACTGCGGGCAAAGATGCGGGGAAGTTTCCACTCGAAGGGTATGAAGTCATGAACGTAGGTCTCGTAGGTTGGCGCGGCATGGTCGGCAGCGTCCTGATGCAACGCATGCAACAGGAAGGTGATTTCGACTTGATCGAACCGGTGTTTTTCAGCACCAGCAACGCGGGCGGCAACGCGCCGTCGTTCGCCAAAAACGAGACCAAGCTCAAAGATGCAACAAGCATCGAAGACCTGAAGAAGTGCGAAGCAATCATCTCCTGCCAAGGCGGCGACTACACGAACGAGGTGTTCCCGAAGCTGCGCGCGGCCGGCTGGAACGGCTACTGGATCGACGCGGCTTCGTCGCTGCGCATGAAGGACGACGCGGTCATCATTCTCGATCCGGTCAACCTCGACGTGATCAAGAACGCGCTTGTGAAGGGGCAGAAGAATTTCATCGGCGGTAATTGCACGGTCAGCCTGATGCTGATGGCGCTCGGTGGCCTGTTCCGCGAAAACCTCGTCGACTGGATGACGGCCATGACGTATCAGGCCGCGTCGGGCGCGGGCGCGCAAAACATGCGTGAATTGCTGCAGCAAATGGGCACGCTATACGGCGCAGCCAAAGAAGATCTGGCTGATCCGTCGTCGGCGATTCTCGATATCGACCGCCGCGTGTTGTCCGCCATGAATAGCGACCGCATGCCGACCGACAACTTCGGTGTGCCGCTCGCCGGCTCGCTGATTCCGTGGATCGACAAAGACCTCGGCAACGGCATGTCGAAGGAAGAGTGGAAGGGCGGCGCCGAAACCAACAAGATTCTCGGCAAGCCGGCCATGGGCACGCCGGGTTCGATTCCGGTAGACGGCCTGTGCGTGCGGATCGGCGCAATGCGTTGCCACTCGCAGGCGTTGACCATCAAGCTGAACAAGGACGTGCCGCTCGACGAAGTGAACAGCATCCTCGCTTCGGGCAATGACTGGGTCAAGGTTGTCCCGAACGAGCGCGAAGCGTCCATGCGCGACCTCTCGCCGGCAGTGGTCACGGGAACGCTTACGGTGCCGGTCGGCCGGGTGCGCAAGCTGGCTATGGGCGGCGAATATCTGTCGGCATTCACGGTCGGCGACCAGCTGTTGTGGGGCGCGGCCGAGCCGCTGCGCCGTATGCTTCGCATTGTGCTCGACAAGTAAAGTAAACTACGCGGTCACGACGCGTAGAAAACTCAAGAAGCGTCGCGCTTGCGCGGCGCTTTTTTCATTTGTGTGCTCCGAATATCTTGTCTTTTTATAACCGCAAAAAAGGGCCGCGCGCTGACGCGCCAGGAGTCCCGATGAATCTTCGACTCTCTTCCCTTCGGGCCATGTTTGCGCGCCCAGATACCGGCCGCCTTGCGGTCGCAGCCGCTTTGGCGTTGATGCTGGCTGGCGCCGCTTCGAGCAGCGCCATGGCCGCGCCCGTCGACGCAGCGAGCGCGCCGGAAGGCGCTTCGGTATCCGCCTCCGGAACCACGGCCGTCTCCTCTGCGACTGGCGGCCAATACACGGTGCGGCCCGGTCAGTCGCTGAATGACGTGGCGATTGCCGTCACGCAGTCACACGACCGCGCCACGCTCGCTCGCGCGGCCCGTGCGCTCTTCGACGCGAATCCGAGCGCCTTCATGGGTCACGATCCGAGCCGCTTGCGATTGGGCTCAGTGCTGAACGTGCCGGCGCTGGACGCGTCGGGCGCAGTTGCCGCCTCTGCAGCGGCTCCGGCATCGGCGTCGACGGCCGACAGTGGCTCGGCGGCGAATGCGGCAGTCGGGTCCGGCGCAAGCAGCGCCGCGCCGGGCAATGCACCAGCGGCGAGTGCAGCAGGCGGGCAAAGCCCCGCTACGCAAGCTGCGACGTCGCCCGCGCCTGCGGTTCAGGGCTCGGCTAGCGACGCAAGCTCCGCTGTGTCGAGCGACGCGGCATCGTCGGCTGCTGCTGCCGGATCGCAAGCTACATCGGCTGCGAGCGGCACGCATGTGTGGGCCGGCTCGGTCCAGCCTTCGGCAAGCGAGGCAGCCGCAGCCACTGGCGCCTCGCAGCCGCGCGCGCAAGTGTCGAGCTTGCAGCAGTTGCTCGCGCTCAAGAATCGCGTGCTGATGGAGTTGCAGAAGCACGGCATCGGCAAGGCTCCCGCAGCGCCGGTCGCGCCTGTTGCAAGCGGCACGCAATCGGCGGGGGGCGCGTCGTCTGCCGCGGTCGTGGCCAGTCATCCTGGCACTGCATCCGCCACGTCGAACGACACTGGCATTTCGCAGACGAACCTTGCGATCGCCGCGGCGGTCGGCGCTGCGCTGGTCGTGCTGTTGACCGCCTTGCGTCTTGGCCGGCGCAAGCGTGAGCGTCTGGCGCAGGAGGAACACGCTGCATCAGCGGACGGCATAGCGGCGTCCGGCGCGGCTGAGCCGTCCAATCGGGTTGTGCCTGCAGACGACGCGGCCGAGCCGAATCTGACCGGCGCGGACGCCGCCGCCGCGCAGCATGCGGCCGCGATGGCCGCCGCCGAGCGCGAAGCTGCCGAGGGCGAAGCCGCCGCTCGGGAAATGTCGGAGCGTGTTGCCGCAGAGCGCGAGGCGGAGATTCGCGCAGCCGCTTCGCGCGAGGCTGAAGCGCGCCAGGCGGCGGAGTTGGGAGCAGCAGAGCCGGATGCTGCGCAATTCGCTGCCGACGAGGTCGCGGGCGTGCGCGAGACGGCGCAGCCGGCCGGAGGGCATGAGCCATCGGCGGACTTCCCGGCGCCGAGCGCCGAGCTAAGCGAGGACCACGCCGCGCGCGCGGAAGCCGCTGCACTGGAACAATCCGAACTCCCGCCGGCCCAACTCCACCACGAACTGGACGCCGCGACCACGGTCGCCAGCCTCGACGCCGCCGCCGAGCTAGGCGCCGACGCGCTGCCGCTCGAGCCGCTCGAGCCGGTTAACGAAGCATGGGAGCCGGAACCGCTTTCGCATCGTCTCGAATGGGACGACGAGCCGTTGCCGGCCGAGCCGATGGAGCCTTTGAGCCCTCAACCGCTGGCGACAACCGCGCAAGTCCACGACGATCAAGTCGACACTCCCGCGCAACCGGCAGCGGCCGACCAGCCGCGCGTCCAGGCGCCGGCGGACTTCCCGCGCGATGCCCTTGATGCATTCGGCAGTCTCGATATGCCCCTGCCGCCGCGCGTGGAATCGGCGGCAGAAACCGTTCATGCGCCGGAGTCGCTGAGCACACAGCCCGTCGCGTCTCAGGAAGCGACAGCGCGGCAAGCCGTGCTGCCGCCCGATGCGGAGGAAGCCCCGCATGCGGCCGACGAAATCGCAGCCGGGACCGCCGGCCGTGCTGCCGTGGCAGGTCTCGGTGCCGGCAACCTGGGCACAGCGGGCTTCGGCGCGCTGAAGCTCGATTTCGATCTGGAGTTGCCGCCAAGCCCGGCCCAGCCGCTGCCGGCGTTCACGCCTGCCGACCTTGCGCGCATCGCACGCAACAAGCTGGACCTGGCGGCCGAGTACATCGAACTGGGCGACCTTGCCGGCGCACGCACGCTGATTAACGAAGTGATCGAGTCAAACGATCCGGGCACGCGCAACGACGCCCGCGCGTTGCTCTCGACGCTCGCTCCGTTGTCGTGAAGCGGATTGCTTTAGGCGTCCAGTACGACGGTTCGGCGTTCTGCGGATGGCAGTCGCAGCCGCATGGCAACACGGTTCAGGACGAGCTCGAAAAGGCGCTGCGCGAATTCGCACAGACGCCGGTGCATACTGTCGTCGCCGGTCGCACGGACACGGGCGTGCACGGGCTCGGCCAGGTCGTGCATTTCGATACGGAGCTCGACCGGGCGGACATTTCGTGGATTCGCGGGACGAACTCGTTTTTGCCGAAAACAATCTCCGTGCAGTGGGCGAAGCCGATGCCGGAAGCGTTCCACGCGCGGTTTTCGGCGTTCGAGCGCACGTATTACTATCTGTTGTACGTGCATCCCGTGCGCTCGCCGATGCTCGCAGCGCGCGCCGGTTGGGTGCACACGTCGCTCGATATAGACGCGATGCGGGCAGCCGCCGCCCTTTTGATTGGTGAACACGACTTTTCGGCGTTTCGCTCGTCGCAATGTCAGGCCAAGATGCCGGTCAAGCATCTGTATCAGATCGACATTCAGCAACAGGGCGACTTCATCCACTTCCGCTTCCGGGCTAACGCGTTCCTGCATCACATGGTGCGCAACCTGATGGGGTGCCTGGTCTACGTCGGCAAGGGTCGACGCCCCGTCGCGTGGATGGCCGAAGTGCTCGCGAGCCGCGACCGCGAATCGGCGGCGCCGACCTTCATGCCGGACGGGTTGTATCTCGCGCAAGTGGGCTATCCTGAGCACTTCGCGGTGCCCGCGCCGCAGACCGGCAGCGTGCCGTGGAGTACCGTATGGAACGAGCAGGCACATCATGAACTTTGAAAATCACGGGACCGACAGCCTCGCGAATGACGCCGGCGCTGCCGCGCCTGAGCAAGGCATTCCGCGGCGCACGCGCATCAAGCTGTGCGGGCTGTCGAAACCCGCGGACGTCAGCTGCGCGATAGATCTCGGCGCCGACGCCATCGGCCTCGTGTTCTACCCACCGAGCCCGCGTTCAGTGAGCGTTGCGCAGGCCGTCGAGCTTGTGCATCAAGTGCCGCCGTTCGTGTCGGTGGTCGGCTTGTTCGTGAACCCCACGCCAGACTGGATGCGCGAGGTAGTCAGTAACGTCGGGCTTTCGCTGCTGCAGTTTCACGGCGACGAGACGGCGGACCAGTGCGAATCGCTCGCCAGCGTTGCGGGTTTGCCTTGGTTGCGCGCGCTGCGAGTTGCGGCGGATACTCAACCGGCTGATTTGGTAAAATCGGCTCTCAACTATTCAGCTGCCAGTGGCTTTCTGTTCGACACCCATGTCGAAGGCTATGGCGGCGGCGGGAAGGTTTTCGATTGGTCACTTATTCCAGCAGAGCTCGCGCGTCGGGCCGTTTTGAGTGGTGGGTTGAACGCGCAAAACGTCAGTGACGCGATCCATCGCGTGCGCCCGTACGCGGTCGATGTCTCGAGCGGCATCGAAGTACCGGGCGCCAGGGGCGTGAAAGATCACGCCCGGATGGCGGCATTCGTGCGCGCGGTGCGCGCGGCTGATGCCGGATGATTTCGCGGCGCGGCACCTCAAAGCTGCCGCGCGCCAGATATGAGTGATCACCATGTACAACTTGCCTGACGAAAGAGGCCATTTCGGCCAGTTTGGCGGCGTGTTCGTCGCTGAAACGCTTGTGCACGCGCTCGACGAGCTGCGTGCTGCCTACGAGAAATTCCAGAAAGATCCTGAGTTCGTCGCCGAATACCAGCGCGAACTGAAGTATTTCGTTGGCCGGCCGTCGCCGATTTACCACGCGCAGCGTTGGAGCGAATTGTTGGGCGGCGCGCAGATTTTTCTCAAGCGCGAAGACCTTAATCACACTGGCGCACACAAGATCAACAACGTGATCGGCCAGGCATTGCTGGCCAAGCGCATGGGCAAACCGCGCGTGATCGCCGAAACCGGCGCCGGCCAGCACGGCGTCGCCACGGCGACCATCGCCGCGCGTTTCGGTATGGAATGCGTGGTCTACATGGGCGCCGAAGACGTGCGCCGCCAGGCCGCGAACGTGTACCGGATGAAGCTGCTCGGCGCCTCCGTTGTGCCGGTCGAGTCGGGGTCGCGCACGCTGAAGGACGCGCTGAACGAAGCAATGCGCGACTGGGTGACGAACGTCGAAAACACGTTCTATATCATCGGCACGGTGGCGGGGCCGCATCCTTATCCGATGATGGTGCGCGACTTCCAGCGTGTGATCGGCGACGAGTGCAAAGTGCAGATGCCCGAACTCATTGGACGGCAACCTGACGCGGTGATCGCGTGCGTTGGCGGCGGTTCGAACGCAATGGGCATTTTTTACCCGTACATCGATGACACTGCGGTCAAGCTCATCGGCGTGGAAGCAGCGGGCGACGGCATCGAGTCGGGCCGTCACGCCGCCTCGCTGATCGGCGGCAGTCCGGGGGTTCTGCACGGTAACCGTACTTATCTGCTTCAGGACGAGAACGGGCAGATCATCGAGACACATTCGATCTCGGCGGGCCTCGATTATCCGGGCGTCGGACCTGAGCATGCGTGGCTAAAAGAGATCAACCGCGCCCAATACGTTGGTATCACCGACGAAGAAGCGCTCAAGGCGTTTCACGACTGCTGCCGCATCGAGGGCATCATTCCGGCGCTGGAGTCCAGCCACGCGCTGGCTTACGCCACGAAGCTCGCGCCGACGCTGCCCAAGGACAAGCACCTTCTGGTGAACCTGTCGGGCCGCGGCGACAAGGACATGCACACGGTCGCCGAGCGATCGGGCATCCAGTTCTGAGCACCGCAACGATGCGTGACGAGTTCGACGAGCCGCAACCGGCGACCACTGAAATAGCGCCGGCCGGCGAGCCTCTGACGCCCGGCGTGCCTGCTCTGCTTTTGCCGCAGGTGCCTGCGGGCATCCAGTTGTTGAACCGCGATTTTCTGACCGATGTAGCGAACATTCCCGACGGGTCGATCGACCTGATCCTATGCGATCCGCCATATGGGCTCGGCAAGGATTATGGCAACGACTCCGACATGCGAACCGGCGACGATTTTCTCGCCTGGACGCGCGGTTGGCTGGAGCTGGCAATCCCGAAGCTCAAGCCGTCGGGCTCGCTTTATATCTTTTGCACGTGGCAGTACGCACCGGAAATCTTCAGCTTCCTGAAGACAAAACTCACGATGATCAACGAAATCATCTGGGACCGGCGCGTGCCGAGCATGGGCGGAACGGTCCGCCGGTTTACTTCGGTGCACGACAACATCGGCTTTTTCGCGGTGTCGAAAGATTACTATTTCGACCTCGATCCCGTCCGCATCCCGTACGATGCAGTCACGAAGAAGGCTCGTTCGCGTAAGTTGTTCGAGGGCAGTAAGTGGCTGGAGCTTGGCTATAATCCGAAGGACGTCTGGTCTGTATCGAGGCTGCACCGGCAACACGCCGAGCGCGTCGATCATCCCACGCAAAAGCCTTTGGAGATTGTCGAGCGAATGGTGCTGGCAAGTTGTCCGAAGGGCGGCCGCGTGCTCGATCCTTTCATGGGCAGCGGCACCACCGCAGTCGCTTGCGCCCGTCAGCAGCGCGAATTCGTCGGCTATGAGATCAATGAAAGTTACTGCGCGATAGCGCGCGAACGCGTGAGCGCGGCTGCTTCCACGCCCGCACCGCGTCGGCCGGCCAAACCCAAGGCTCAGCGGCAAACCGAAGTTCAATGACGCAACGCGCCGAGCGCCAGCGCAGCAGTAGCTTAATCGAGAATAACTCCATGTCCCGTATCAAGAACACGTTCGACGCGCTGTCTGCGCAAGGCAAAAAAGGCCTGATTCCGTTCATGACAGCCGGCGATCCGGATCCAGCCCGCACGGTCGAATTCATGCACGCGCTTGCCGCAGGCGGCGCCGATGTGATCGAGCTCGGCGTGCCGTTTTCCGACCCAATGGCGGACGGTCCGGTCATCCAGCAGTCGTCCGAGCGGGCACTCGCACACGGCGTGTCGCTGCGCCACGTGATCGCCGACGTGAAACGCTTCCGCGAGACCAACAACACCACGCCGGTCGTGCTGATGGGCTACGCCAATCCCATCGAACGCATGGGCGCTGAAGCCTTCGCGAAGGAAGCGAAGGAAGCGGGCGTCGACGGTGTGCTGGTGGTCGACTATCCGCCGGAAGAATGCGCTAACTTCGCCGAAAAAATGCGCTCCGCGGGCATCGACCCGATCTTTTTGCTGGCGCCCACGTCGACCGACGAACGTATCGCGGAAGTCGGCAAAATAGCCAGCGGCTACGTCTATTACGTCTCGTTGAAAGGCGTGACCGGAGCGGCAAATCTGGACGTTTCCAGCATCGCGAGTAAAATCCCGGCCATCAAGTCGCGCGTGCCCTTGCCGGTGGGCGTCGGTTTTGGCATCCGTGACGCCGAAACGGCGCGTCTCGTGGCCGAAGTATCCGACGCCGTTGTGATCGGCAGCCGTATCGTGCAATTGCTCGAGCAGACGGCTCCCGAGGCTGCCGCCGGGACGCTCACGCGCTTCGTCGCCGAAGTGCGCGAGGCGCTCGATAGCATCGCGACCGCCCGATAACAGTAATTTTGTCGTCTGTAGTGCGAGCGGCGGGTTTGTCCCGCCGTTTGCTCGACCGTTGACCCCAGAAGGATTGAATATGAGCTGGCTCGATAAGCTGCTGCCGCCGAAAATCAAACAAACCGACCCAAAGAACCGCAAGGGGATTCCGGAAGGCCTGTGGATCAAGTGCCCGTCGTGCGAAGCTGTGCTGTACCGCAACGACGTCGAGGCCAACCTGCACGTTTGCCCGAAGTGCGATCACCACATGCGTATCGGCGCGCGCGAGCGGCTGGACGGCTTGCTGGATCCTGAAGGCCGCTATGAAATCGGTCAGGAAATCGTCCCGGTCGACGCCCTCAAGTTCAAAGACAGCCGCAAGTACCCAGACCGCCTGAAAGAGGCGATGGACGACACCGACGAAACCGACGCAATGGTCGTCATGGGCGGCGCGATCCACACGCTGCCAGTTGTCGTAGCCTGCTTCGAATTCTCGTTCATGGGCGGCTCGATGGGCTCGGTGGTCGGCGAGCGCTTCGCGCGCGGCGCCCAGAACGCGCTCGAGCAAAAAGTGCCGTTCATCTGCTTCACCGCTTCGGGCGGCGCGCGGATGCAGGAAAGCCTGCTCTCGCTGATGCAAATGGCGAAAACCACCGCCATGCTGACCAAGCTGGCCGAAGCCAAGCTGCCGTTCATCTCGGTGCTGACCGACCCAACCATGGGCGGTGTCTCGGCGAGTTTTGCGTTCCTCGGCGACGTCGTGATCGCGGAACCGAAGGCGCTGATCGGCTTCGCCGGCCCGCGTGTGATCGAACAAACCGTGCGTGAAAAACTGCCGGAAGGCTTCCAGCGCGCCGAGTTCCTGCTGACGAAGGGCGCCATCGACATGATCGTGGACCGTCGCAAGCTGCGCGAAGAACTCGCTCAACTCATGGCGTTGCTGAGCCATCAGCCGGCGGACGCCGTCGCGTAATCGTCGCTTGACGGGCACGGCCCGTCGAACGTCGTCCTCGTTGAAAAGCAGCAAAAACAGCGCGCCGCGTGAGCAATCAAGCGGCGCGCTGTCATTTCCGGGATAATCACGGTCTCACCTGCAGCACCATGTGCCGTCCCGCGCATGTTCGTCGCACCGCTCAATGATTTTCTCGCGATTCACCCGATGACCACATTCCCCACCCTCGACGCGTGCCTCACGCACCTTGAATCCGCGCATCCGGTCGGCATCGACATGGGTCTCACGCGCATCAGTCAGGTGCGCGACGCGATGCAGCTGTCGTTCGCGTGCCCGGTGATCACGGTCGGCGGAACGAACGGTAAAGGCTCGACGTGCGCGATCCTCGAATCGATTCTGTTGCGCGCCGGTTTTACCGTGGGTTGTCATACTTCTCCGCATTTGCTGTCGTTTAACGAGCGCGCGCGGATAAACGGCGAGGTGGCGAGCGACGCCGAGCTGCTGTCGCACTTCGAAAAGGTCGAAACCGCGCGGGCAAGCCTTGCCGAGCCGGTTTCGCTCACTTACTTCGAATTCACGACGCTGGCGATCATGAGCCTCTTTGCGTCGCGCGGACTAGACGTGGTGATTTTCGAAGTCGGTTTGGGTGGCCGCCTCGACGCGGTGAACATTCTCGACGCCGATTGCGCGATCATCACGAGCATCGACATCGACCACACCGAATACCTCGGCGACACGCGAGAGAAAATCGCGCTCGAAAAGGCTGGTATTTTCCGGGCCGGCAAGCCGGCGATCTGTGCGGACCCGGTCCCGCCGCAAACGCTGATCGACTATGCCGACCAGATTGGCGCCGAATTGTGGTTATTCGGCCGCGATTTCCGCTACGAAGGGCAGGCCGGCAGCGAGCGCCAGCAATGGAGCTACGTCGGCCCGACGCTGCGGCGGTCCGCGCTCGCCTATCCGGCGCTGCGCGGCGCGAATCAGTTGATCAATACCTCCGCGGCGCTGGCCGGTCTGGAGGCGCTCCGCGATCGTCTGCCGGTCTCGGCCCAGGACATCCGGCTCGGTCTCGCGAACGTCGAATTGCCAGGACGTTTCCAGGTCCTGCCGGGTAAACCGGCAGTCGTGCTGGACGTCGGCCACAATCCGCATGCGGCTGCCGTGCTGAGCCAGAACCTCGGCAACATGGGCTTTTTTCCGTACACGTACGGGGTGTTCGGCATGATGGGCGATAAGGATATTGCCGGCGTGCTCGCGCATCTGAAGGGCGAGATCGATCACTGGTGTGTAACGGATCTGCCGACGCCGCGAGCGGCATCAGCGGAAGAACTGGAAGCCGCCTTGCACGCGCAAGGCGTGGGCGACAGCGCCGACAGCACTGTGACGCGCTACGCCACGCCCGCAGAGGCGTACCAAGATGCGCTAAAGCGGGCGTCAGAGAATGATAGAATTGTGGTTTTCGGCAGTTTCTATACGGTAGCCGGTGTTATGGCCTACCGTAAATCGCAGCAACACTGAACGGGCGCCACGCTCGAACCAAGCGATTCATGGGAATTTTCTCGTTCGGCAAGAAAGACGACGCGCCCAGCCGGCGCGACGCAAACACCAGTTCCACCCGGGCTGCCCGTAGCGAGCGCGTGGAGCGGCGGACCCGCCGCACGGAGCGCACCGTCGACGCCGATGCGATGCTGCTCGACCCCACGTTGCCCGAAAAGCAGCGCGCGCGGCGTCGGCTGGTTGGTGCAATCGCAATGGTCGTGGCGGCGGTGGTCGTGCTGCCCATGGTGCTCGACTCGCATCCGAAGCCTGTCACAGACGACATCTCCATCGACATTCCGAGTCGCCCGGCGCCCAAGCTCGCGCGGCGCGAGGAAGACACTCAGGCTGGCGTAGCGCCGGACAATCCGACGCCCGACTCAGCGCTTGCGGCTTCAGGCCTCGCGCCCGCTACCTCGACCGCGCAAACGCAGTCAGGCGGCGCAAAGAAGAACGCAACACAGGAAGCAAAGCAGGACGCCAAGCCGGCGGAAGCCATCACGAATCCTGCGCCCGCCGCCAAGCCGGCTGTGAAGCCGCAGGCACCCGCCGTTGCGGCCAACTCCGCGCCTGCACCTGCGCCAGCCATCGCGGCGCCAGCCGTTGCGGCGAAGCCGGCCAGCAAGCCGGCACCGCATAGCAATGCAACGTCCGCCGCGCCATCGGCGGAGGAATCCAACGCCGTCGCCAATACGGACGCGAATTCGGGCACGCCGGCATCGCCGCCGGGCAGCCGTTTCGCTGTCCAGCTCGGCGCTTTTGCAAACGAAGCGAATGCGCGCAGTTGGGCAACCAAGTTGAAAGCGGCCGGAGTGCCCGCATATACCGAACATCGGAAACAGGCTGACGGCACATCGCTCACACTTTTGCGTGCCGGCCCGTTCGCGGACCGGGCAGCGGCAAGCGCCGCAATTGCAAAGGTTCGTGAGGCCGGCCTGGCGTCGGGCGTGAACAACGGCGCTGCACAGTAAGCGAGCGATGTTCACTGCCTTCGACTACGCTGTAATGGCGGTGATCGGTTTGTCGGCCTTGCGCGGCACGTGGCGCGGGTTTTTGTCGGAAGTGTTCGGGCTCATCGGCTGGATTGCGGCGTTTTTCATTGCTTGCCGCTTCGTCGGTTATGTCGTGCCGTATATCCCGTCCACGTGGCCGGGCGGCGCGTTGACACAGTGGCTGCTGGCCTTCGCGTTGGTAGCGATCGGTGTGGTGCTGGTGGCGAGCGTGCTGAACGCGCTGCTTGGCCGCATCGTGCAGGCTACCGGCCTGAGCGGAGTGGACCGCTCGCTCGGTTTAATGTTCGGCCTCGTGCGTGGGGTCGTTCTGGTGCTGATTCTGGTCGCCCTTGCAGGCTTGACCGAATTGCCCCAACAGGAATTCTGGCGCAACGCCTTGCTGCGGCCATATGCGGTAGAGGGCGTGCACGTAATGAAACCGCTGCTTCCGGAGACGCTCGCTGCCTACGTCCGCGTGTGACGAGCAAACGAGTGTCTAAGGAACGCCGCAGGAATCCGGCTCAAACCGGCTGCCTCTACATCATGTCGCGAACCCGCGCGTCATATCGTGCGCTTGCGAGGCACCGGCCGCTCTGACGAATTTCGTACCTTTGAAGGACATGCCATGTGCGGCATCGTAGGCGTAGTTTCCCATTCTCCGGTCAACCAGCTGATCTATGACAGCCTGCTGCTCCTGCAGCACCGCGGTCAGGACGCCGCCGGCATCGCCACGGCGAACGGCAGCAATTTCCACATGCACAAGGCCAACGGCATGGTGCGCGACGTGTTCCGCACGCGCAACATGCGCAGCCTGCCGGGCAACACCGGCATCGGCCAGGTGCGCTACCCGACCGCCGGCTCGGCGTCGAGCGAAGAAGAAGCCCAGCCGTTCTACGTGAACGCGCCGTTCGGCATCATCCTCGCCCACAACGGCAATCTGACCAACTGGCAGCAGCTGAAAGATGAGATGTTCCGCATCGATCGCCGCCACATCAACACGAATTCCGACACGGAAGTCATGCTCAACGTGCTCGCGCACGAATTGCAGCTTTCGAGCTCCGGCCTGCAACTAGATCCGGCTGCGCTATTCAAGGCCGTGTCGGGTGTGCATCGCCGGGTGCGTGGTTCGTATGCGATTGTTTCGCTGATCGCCGGCTACGGCCTGCTCGGCTTCCGCGACCCGTTCGGTATTCGTCCGCTTTGCCTCGGCAAGCAGGAAACGGCGGAAGGCGTCGAGTGGATTCTCGCGTCGGAGTCGGTGGCGATCGAAGGTATCGGTTTCGAATTCGTGCGCGACATCGCCCCGGGCGAAGCGATTTTCATCGACATCGAAGGCAATCTGCATTCGCAGCAGTGCGCGACGAACCCGAGCCTGAACCCGTGCATTTTCGAGCTCGTGTATCTGGCGCGTCCGGATTCGGTGCTCGACGGTGTTCCGGTCTACAACGTGCGCCTGCGCATGGGCGACTATCTCGCCGAGAAGATCAGGCGCGAGCTGCCTGACGTCGCAATCGATGTCGTGATGCCGATTCCCGATTCGTCCCGTCCGGCCGCGATGCAGGTCGCGAAGAAGCTGGGCGTGGAGTATCGCGAAGGTTTCTTCAAGAACCGTTATGTCGGCCGCACGTTCATCATGCCCGGCCAGGCGGTGCGCAAGAAGTCGGTGCGCCAGAAGCTGAACGCCATGGGCATCGAGTTCAAGGGCAAAAACGTGCTGATCGTGGACGACTCGATCGTGCGTGGCACCACCTCGCATGAAATCGTGCAGATGGCGCGCGATGCCGGCGCGAACAAGGTGATTTTTGCTTCGGCCGCGCCGCCGGTGAAATTCCCGAACGTCTACGGTATCGACATGCCGACGCGCGGCGAACTCGTCGCTCATGGCCGCTCGGACGAAGAAGTGGCACGCATGATCGGTGCGGACCATCTCGTCTATCAGGACGTCGATGCGCTCAAGCAGGCCGTTCGCGACATCAATCCGGCGCTGAAGGAGTTTGAAGCGTCGTGTTTCGACGGCAACTACGTGACCGGCGACGTGACCACGGAGTATCTCGACCGTATCGAGACCGCGCGTCTCGCACCGTCTTCGCAGTCGGATCGCGATGCTGCGAGCGAAGCGATCGACGGCGGCGGGCCAGCGCGCTCGCAGCTGCATTTGCAGTTGTCGGTGGGCTGACTTCAGAACTGGCGTTCGCGGCATGGCGCGCCTGGCTGCACGCCGCGCCGCGAGCGTGTTAGCATGGCAGCTTGCGTCGATTTGATCTCAGCTTGCGGACGCGGGGCAACCCAAAACAGCTAAAGCGAATGGTGGACAAGCCGCAACCATCCGCCTCCGCTCCAGCTTTCCCCGCATATGAAGCCCGCTTGTACCGACGCAAAAGCGCCGGCACAGAAGCGGGCTTTTTTGTTGCTGACGTTCGGCCGCGGTTTCGCTGCATACAACTGCATACCAACCGCGCACCGAACGCAGTCATGGAACATTGGAAACCACAACGAACATGGACGACTCCCTGAACTTCGATACGCTGGCAGTCCGCTCGGGCACGGTGCGCAGCGACTTCAACGAGCATTCCGAAGCGATATTCCTGACGTCGAGCTTCGTCTTCGCGAGCGCCGCGGACGCCGCCGAGCGCTTCAAGAATTCCGAGGACTATTACACGTATTCGCGCTTCACCAACCCGACCGTCTCGATGTTCCAGGACCGTCTGGCCGCGCTCGAAGGCGGCGAAGCGTGCATGGCAACTGCTTCGGGAATGGCCGCGATCATGTCCGTCGTGATGTCCACGCTGCAAGCGGGCGACCACCTCGTCAGTTCGCAGGCGTTGTTCGGTTCCACGCTCGGCATGTTCTCGCAGATTTTCAGCAAGTTCGGCATCACCACCACGTTTGTCGATCCGACGAATCTGGACGCGTGGAAAAACGCCGTGCGTCCGGAGACGAAGATGTTCTTCCTCGAAACGCCGTCGAATCCGCTGACCGAGGTCGCCGACATCGAAGCAATCAGCAAGATCGCCAAAGCCGCCAATGCGTTGTTCGTGGTCGACAACTGTTTCTGCAGCCCGGCCCTGCAACAGCCGCTGAAGCTTGGCGCCGACGTCGTCATGCATTCGGCCACGAAGTTCCTCGACGGCCAAGGGCGTGTGCTGGGCGGCGCGCTGGTCGGCTCGAAGAAGTTCATCATGGAAAAGGTGTTTCCGTTCGTGCGGAGCGCCGGGCCGACCTTGTCCGCCTTCAACGCATGGGTGTTGCTCAAGGGCATGGAAACGCTGTCGCTGCGCGTCGAAAAGCAGTCGGCAAACGCGCTTGAAATTGCACGCTGGCTCGATGACCATCCCGCCGTAAATCGCGTGTTTTATCCCGGGCTCGAGTCGCATCCGCAACACGCGCTGGCCATGCGTCAGCAGAAGGCGGGCGGCGCGATCGTCTCGTTCGAGTTGAAGGGCGACACGCCGGAACAGATGCGAGCGAATGCCTGGCGCGTAATCGACAGCACGAAAATCTGCTCGATCACCGGCAATCTTGGCGACACGCGCACGACCATCACCCATCCAGCGACGACAACGCATGGCCGCGTGACGCCCGAAGCGCGCGCTGCTGCAGGCATCACGGAAGGCTTGATTCGACTCGCCGTGGGGCTGGAGAACGCAGCGGATATCCGCGCCGATCTGGAGCGCGGTCTGGCAGGCTGAGGCAGTCTGCGTTATCGAAAAGAGTGGGTACATGGCGCGCTGAGATGGTCGGTCAGCGCGCCTTTTTCATGCCGCAATGCGTGGCGTTTCACCGCGTCATTGGGTCGACGCTCAACTGCGCGACGCTCAATGCCGCAACGCTCGCCATTGACCGGGCGCGAGACCAAACCGTCGCGTGAATGCGTGCGTATAAGCGCTTTGATCGCCGAAGCCGATGTCCAGCGCAATGTCAGTCAGCGAAAGCCGTGGATCGGCGAGTAGCGTGAGCGACGTATCGAGCCGCAGCCGCTGCAAATAGCGATGCGGCGTTTCGCCGAACGCTTCGATAAAAAGCTGGTGAAAGCGCCGCATGCCGAAGCCGCAATGCGCGGCGAGATCGGCGATACGTAGCGGCTCTGATAAATGCGCGCGCAGCCAGCTGTCGATTCTCGCGAAGTCGAGTCCCGCGGCCGGCGCGTCGGCTTCGGTGCCTTTCATCGCCGCGCCCGCCACCAGCGCGGCGCCTAGACGTGCGGCAGCGTCCCAATGGAAACGACGGGCGTCGAGATCGTCCGCTGCCGCTCCGTTCGCGGCCCGCGACGCAATGCGCTGAATAAGGTCGGTAAGCGGCGCGTCGACGGCGACGGCTCGCGCACGGTCAAACAGACGCTCCGGCACAGCGAGCGTGGTAGCCGGAAGATCCAGCACCAGCTGCCGGTTCTCGCCAAGACCCGCGTAATCGTGCCGCGCGCCCGCGGGAATGAGCCAGGCGCAGTGTGCGTCGATCCGTTGCGCGACACCGTCCACCGACATCACCATCGCGCCATGGAGCCCGAGTACGACCTGGTGAAAGTCGTGCACGTCCGACGCTTGCGCCGCCTCGAAGCGGCGCAGCGAAACGCTCGGTGCGGTAACGGCGGCGTGGGTCATCGGGAAGGCGCCATGGCGAACAGCAAACGACGATTTAGACGTCGAGCAATTCGACTTCGAACACGAGCGCCGCGTTGGGCGGAATCACGCCGCCCGCGCCACGCACGCCGTAGCCGAGTTGCGGCGGAATGGTCAGCTTGCGCGTTCCGCCGACCTTCATGCCTTGCACGCCTTCGTCCCAGCCCTTGATGACCATGCCGCCGCCCAGCACGAACGCAAACGGATCATTGCGGTCCTTGCTCGAGTCGAACTTCTGGCCGTCGGTCAGCCAGCCGGTGTAGTGCACGCTGACGGTCTTGCCAGCAACCGCTTCCGCACCCGTTCCTTCAACGATGTCTTCATACTTCAAGCCGGATTCGGTAGTCACAGTCGACATATGTCGCTCCTCAGTTCAAAACGTGAAACCGACATTGTAGGCGCGTTGGCGTGGTGCGGTCGAACAATGCCGCGTGGCACGACGATTGCGTTCCAGCCGTCCATCCGGCCAGGGTGGTGACGCCCGGCGGCATGCCTATAATGGGGCTCCCCAATCATGATGCATTGCCAGAGAGGTCGATCGTGACAACGTCTTCAACCGGATCCGCTGGCGCACAACCGGTGACTTCCGGCTTCGCCGTATCCGAACGCACCGCGCATTTGCGCGCTGAAACCGCGCTGTTCATGCGCGACCACGTGCTCTCGCTGGTATCGCACGATCTGCGTGGTCCATTGAACGCTATCCATAGCTGGGCTTACGTGCTCGAACGTAAGCTCGACCCCAACGATCCCAATTCGCAGCGCGCGGTCACCGGCATCCGCAATGGCGTGGACCAGCAGGTCAAGCTGCTCGAAACGATCGTCGACGCCACGCGCGCCGAAACCAAAACGCTCGCGCTCGCTTATGAGCCGTTCCCGCTTCATCCGTTGCTCGATGAAACCGCCGAAGCGGTACGCTCAGCACTCGCGCGTTCGCGACGCGTGGAGATCGCGATCAACTCTCAGCTCGCTACCGAGCAACTGAATGGCGATCGCGAGCGTCTTGCCGCCGCGCTGTGGCTAATGCTCACGTTTGCCGTCGAATCCAGCGCAGAAGATGCGACTGTCACGCTGGAATCGCGCGCGGACGCAACCAGCTGGCATGCTGCTGTAACGTACCAGACGAGCGCCGCGCTGGACGATCCGTCGCTGCCTCATGTGCTCGAAGCGTTCGCGCGCAAGCAGGCTCGGGAAACGCGGGAAGCTAACCGCATCGCGTGGGTGCTTGCGCTCTGCAAGCGCGTCGCGCAGGCGCATGGCGGGAGCTTCGACCAGCTTGACGCCACTGAAGCCGCGCCGGCCACGCTCGCTTTGCGTGTTCCGTTGAGCGCGTCGTCGCCCCGATGAATGGCCGCGCCTTGCGCACGTTGTTGGCGATTAACTTTTCGGCGAGCTTTCAACCTCTATACTGACAACTTTTGTCGCCGGAGCTCTCCGCTTTGATCCAGGTTGTCGCCCTTATCGGTGCGTTGTTTCTCGTCGCCCTGAACGGTTTCTTTGTTGCCGCCGAATTCGGCCTGGTCAAACTGCGGCAGACGCGCGTGCAGAGCCTCGCCGAAAGGCACGGCATGCGCGGACGTCTGCTCGCCAAGGTGCATGGCCGCCTCGACGCTTATTTGTCAGCCTGTCAGCTGGGCATCACGCTCGCGTCGCTCGGCCTGGGCTGGATCGGCGAGCCTGCGTTTGCCGAACTGCTCACACCGCTTTTCAGCCTCGCTGGCGTGGAATCCGAGAAACTGATCCACGGCATTTCGCTTTTCTTCGCGTTTTCGTGTATTTCGTTTCTGCATATCGTGGTGGGAGAACTTGCGCCGAAGTCGCTCGCAATTCGCGAAGCGGAGAAGGTCTCGCTGTGGGCCGCCACGCCGTTGTACGGCTTTTATTGGGCGATGTATCCGGCCATCTGGGTGCTCAACACAAGTGCCAATGCAGTGTTGAGGCTCGCCGGTCTGAACGCCGACCATGCACACGACTCCCATTACTCCACCGACGAACTGAAGCTGATTCTGCGCAGCCGCCGCACCAACGTTGCATCGGAACGCGGCGCGCCGGAAGACGCGTATAGCCAGGACGAGTGGAACACCATTGCGCATTCGCTCGACTTTTCGCGCATGACGGTGTCCGACCTGATGCGGCCGTCGTATGAAATGATCGGCTTGCGGCTCGACTTGCCGCTGCGAGAGAACATGCAGGTCGTGGCGCGGCATCGCTTTAGCCGCTATCCGTTGTTCGAGGACGCCTCCGGCGAGCGCGTCGCCGGCATGATCCATTTGAAGGACCTGCTGCTGGCGCGCCACGCCGGCAGTACGCTCGACGATCTCAAGCAGTACGCGCGCCCCGTTCAATACGTGAAGCCGGAAATGCCGGCGCTCGAGCTGTTTCGCCGCTTCCGCAAGGGTGCGCCGCACTTCGCGCTGGTCGGTCACAAGAACTCGAAGCCTATCGGTTTCCTCACGCTCGACAACCTGCTCGGCGCGCTGGTCGGACAGATTCACGACGAATTCCGTCAGGGCGACGCCGACTGGACTCGCATGGACGACGGCACGTTGATGGGCAAGGGCAGCTTGCCGGTCGTGTCGCTGGAGCGCGCGCTGGGTATCGACATCGATGAAGGCAAGGCCGAATCGGTTGGCGGCCTCGTCATTCAGGCGCTCAACGATTTGCCTACAGAAGGGCAGCGTGTGGAATTCGATCGCTTCGACGTCGTCGTGAAAAAGATGAAGGGTCCGCGCATCGTGCTGGTGCGCGTGTACCCCAAGGTCTTCGACGACGAAGGCGGTTAGCGTCTCACGACTCCAACACCGCCTTCGTTCCGGTTCGACAAGCCGGCAATCACGCCCGCTCTCAATTGCGCGGCACGCCGTCCTCGACGAGCACTGCAATCGGCATTGCCGCAAGGGCATCGCGCAAGTACAGCAAGCCGTTTTCATCGACCTTCGGCGCAGCCGGACTCAGCCAGTCGAACAACGCTCGCGCTGACAGATCCGCCGGCATCTCGACCGCCGTGTCTTGCCATTTCTCCGGATCGACCATCGGCAGATCGCCTTCTTCGCCGAGCAAGCCGGCCGCGAGTCGGCTCGCTATGACGACAGCCCACGCATTCCCATGTCGCCGCGCGAATGCAATCACATTCGACGCATGCGCGCCCCGCACGGTCAGCGGCAGGTACGTGCCCTGGCTCAGCAACTCCGGCAGATGCGCACGCAATGCAAGCACTCGCTGCACGACGGCGAGCTTCACACGTCCATTGCGCCACATCGACAGGAACTCCGAAGGCGGCGCCTGGGCAAGCCAGGTCGCACGCTGCTCGAAATCGACGGGCCGGCGATTGTCCGGATCGACGAGACTGAAGTCCCACAACTCGGTACCTTGATAAAGATCCGGAATCCCAGGCGATGCGAGCCGCAAGACAGTCTGCTGCAAACTGTTGACCGCGCCGGCGCGTGAAATTCGTGCGACGAACGCGGCCAACTCCTTGAGGAAGCCGTCGCGTCGCTGCGGTGCCAGAATGTCGAACAGGAAGTCGCGGCAACCGGCTTCATACGCTTCGTCGGGTGCGAACCAGTTGGTCTGCAGCTTGGCTTCGCGCAGTGCTTTGAGTTGCCATTGCGCGACGCGCTCGGCCAATGCCTTGACGCCCGCTTCGTCGTCCGGCTTGAGGTCCGGTGGCCAGCAACCGACCAGCGTCTGGTACAGCATCGCTTCTGCGGCGGGGCCGGGCGCCCAGTCGTAGCTAGTGTCCTGTGCAACGCTGCTGATCGGCGTGCCTTCAGGCGAACGCCGGTGCGGCGCGTTTAACGTCGACCATGCACGCGAGGTCGCGCTCCACTCGTGCGCAATTTCGCTGAGTACCGCGAGCCGGGCGCGCACGTCTTCGCCGCGCTTGTGATCGTGGGTCGCCGTTGCGAGCATTGCATAAGGAAAGCGCTGGGAGCGCTCGACATTGCCCGCATGAAACTGCTCGACCGACAACGCGAATTCTCCCGGATCGGCACCCACCTCGTTACGTGACAACAGCCGCCCGTAGCGATAGCACGCGGTATCTTCGACGGCCTTCGCGGCAACCGGCGCGGTCAACTGCGAGAACAGCGTCTGCGCCGTGCGCCGCGCCGAACCCGCATGGTTCGGCGGTGCACCGTTCTGACCTTGCTGCGGCTGGCCATGACGCCCGGCGGGCGCTTCGTCCACGCTGCCGCCGAGCCATGCGTTGACGCGCTCCAGCACGCCATGATCGGCGCGAGAAAGCGCCGCACGCGCGCCGGCCAGCGCCTGCTCGAAGAACACATTGTCGGTGGCACTGCGCAGACCGTTTTGCGGATAAATGCGGTACACCGGAAAATGCACGACCAGTTCGGTCAGCACGCGGCGCAATGTCGCGAAGGTGTAATCGCGCGTGGCGAGCGAGTCGCGTGCAATGCGATGCAGCGCTCGCGCCGCGCGGTCGAGTTCCGCCGAAAGATTTTCCGCAAGAACCTTGCGCCGTGCGACGAGTGCTTCGTCCGCAAAATTCGGGCTGCGTCCCGTGAGTTCGGTCCACGCCTGCGCAAGCGGCTCCGCACCCGCCGGGTCGTGCAACAGCGCGCCCACGTCGTTCATGAAATCGTAGCCTGTGGTGCCGTCCACCGGCCAGTCGTCGCGCAGCGGTTCGCCGCGCGCAAGAATCTTCTCGACAACTACATACGGCGTGGTGTCGCGCAACTCTGTCAGACGTTGCCGCAGCCGCTGACAGTATTCGCGCGGCTCGGCGAGTCCGTCCACGTGATCGATCCGCAGACCGTCGATCGTGCCTTCCTGATACAGGCGAAAGACGAGCGCATGCGCGGCTTCGAATACTTCGGGCCGCTCGGCGCGCACCGCGGCGAGCGTCGAAATATCGAAGAAGCGCCGCCAGTTGACTTCGTCGGCGGCGGTGCGCCACCACGCGAGACGGAAGTGCTGACGCTCGAGCAGCCGATGCAAGCGGTCGCGCGTGAGCGGATCTTCGGGGGAATACGTCTGGATCACGGAATCGATTGCCGACTTGCCGTTTTGCGCGACGAACTCACGCAAAGCGTCGCGCCCTTCGGCGGCGCGCGGCTGATCGGCAGGCTGTGTCGTCAGTCCATGGAAGCGCTCGGCGAGTGCGCTGAGATCGGCGCGATCGGCGCTCTGCAGAATCGACGCGTAATCGGTCGGACACACCGGAAAGACGTGCGGCCCGTAGCCGACATAAAAGCGTCCGCTATCTGCCGCGAAGTGCAACGCGATGCGGCCCGACGCAAGTTCGTCGCCATACGGCCCGCCGAGTGTCGGCAGCAACACCTTGCCGCGCAGAGCCGGATCGGGCGAATGCCAGTCGACATCGAAGTGACGCGCATAGGTGCTATGTCGTCCCCATTCAAGAATATCGAGCCACCACGCGTTGCTCGATCCGCCGACGCCCATATGGTTCGGCACCATATCGACGATGAGCCCCATGTCGCGCGCGTGGAGTTTATCGACGAGGCGCTTCAGGCCTGCCTCGCCGCCGCATTCGGCGCTGACTTGGGTGTAATCGACGGTGTCGTAGCCGTGCATCGAGCCTGGCTCGGCCGTGGTAATGGGCGACGCGTACACATGGCTGATGCCGAGCGCCGCGAAGTAGTCGACGTGCTTCGCGGCGTCGTCGAACGTAAAGCCCCGGTGAAACTGGAGGCGAAGAGTGGAGCGCGGGACGGTCATGGCGTGTCAGGCCCCGAAGAAGTATTGGCTGATGGAGTGGAAACGGTCGCGGTGCTGCGGGCACGGTCGACGGCGAGAAGCCGGTCGCAGAAATTGTCGTCTGCAAACATCTCGTCTACAGACAGATTCCCGCGACGGCGCCAGTTCGGATGCTCGTCGATCGAACCCGGCAGGTTCGGCTGGTCGGTCTGACCGAGCAGGTCTTCAAGCGGAAATGTGACGAGCGGGCTCGGCGTCGCCGCAACGAATGCGAGGGCTTCATCGACGGGCGGGCTCTCGGGCGGCGGCGCTTCCACATCGGGCGCGGCGACGCCGGCTTGCTGGAACGCGCGCCACAATTCGGCGCGGTCGCTCGCGCGCTCTTCCTGCGCGGCTTCTTCCGGATCGCGGCCGTCGGCGCGTGCCGTCGTCTGCCCAATCTTGTTGCGCCACGTAATGTCGCTGCCAAGCCACCAACCGGCGACGGTCGGCAGATCGTGGGTCGTGGTCGTGCCGACCGCGTTGCGGTCCCAGGACTGCGGCGGCTTGAAGCCGATGCCGTCTTCGTCACGCTCGAACCACAGCACGCGGATGCCGGCAATGCCATGATCGTCGAGGCGTTCGCGGAAGCCGGGCGGCACGGTCCCGAGATCTTCGCCGATCACGATTGCGCGATGCCGCCACGATTCCAGCGCGATAAGACGCAAGAGGTCTTCGAGCGGATAACGCAGATAAGCGCCGTCGCGCGCGCTTTCGCCTTCGGGCACGAGCCACAGACGCCGCAGACCGAGAATGTGATCGATGCGAATGCCACCGGCATGCGCGAACGCGGCGCGCAACATGTCGATGAAAGCCGAGAAGCCCTGCGTGCGCATCGCGCGCGGCGAGAAGGTGGTGAGTCCCCAGCTCTGGCCGGCCTGGTTGAACAGGTCGGGCGGTGCGCCGACAGACACGCCTTGCAGCATGTCGTCGCGATATGACCATGCATGGCTGCCGGCGCTGTCGCATCCGACCGCGAGGTCGGCGATCAACCCGACGGCCATGCCTGCCTCGCGCGCTGCGTGCTGCGCGTGGGACAACCCCTTGGCCGCGAGCCATTGCAGGAACAGATGGAAGTCGACTTCATGGCGATTCGCTTCGGCAAACGCATCGACTTCGGGACTGCGAGGATCGCGCAAGGCTTCCGGCCAGTTTCGCCAATGACCGTTGCCGCCTTGTGCGAGTTGCGCTGCCTGCAGCGCTTCGAAACGCGCATGGTCTTCGAGCGCACGTCCCGCGCGTTCGCAGAATCCGTGAAATTCCAGCGCGCGTGGCGTGTCCTGCTTGCCGCCTTGCGCACGTTCCTGGCTGCAGAAATTCTCGAACAGCGCGCGCAAGACTTTCAGCTTCAGCACCACGGCGTTCGGCCAGTCGATCAGCGGCAAGGCTTCGAGTTGCGTCCACGCGTCTGTGGCTTGCGCGGACTCCATCGCGGCGCGTGCAGCGTCTGCTCCGAACACGGCGGCCGGATCGATATGGGTGACGTTCAGCCACAAACGCGACGACGGCGAATAGGGGCTGAAGCGATTTGGCTCCGCGCTGAACATGGCGTGCGTCGGGCTGACGGCAAGCGCATGCACGCCGTGCTTCGCGCTCTGCGCCGCAAATTGCGAAAGCGCCGAATAATCGCCAATGCCTCCATCGCCCGTGCGCCGCAGGCCGTACAACTGTGCGGCGATGCCCCATAGCGGCGGAGTCCTGGCGTCGTCACCGCCGTCGTCGTTGCGCAAGGCGCGCCACGCGTCGTCGACGGTATAGCAGCGCGACGGCGCCACCGCGAGCGTGACGCGCTGTTCGTGAATCACGAGCGTGTGATAGCCAGGTTCGTCGATTGGCGCGAGCAAAGCCTGCTCGCCTTTGGGCGCGGTAAAGCGTCCGTCGATAATCGAGCCGCTTTCCAGTTCGATCCGGTAGTGGCTGCCCGTTTTCAGCGCCGACGCAGGCAATGCTATGCCGCGCCCGACTTCAGCGGTCATGAGCGGCGGCAGCTTGCGGCCCGACAGTTCGGCTTCGAGCGCGGCGGCGCTCTGGCGGATCTGCGTGGTATTGCCGCATGGCAAACCCATCCGTTCGAGCAGCACTGCAAGCGTGTTCTCGGGCACACGATGCACCTTGCGATGCGCGTCTTCCCACTCCACCTCGAAGCCGGCGCGCGTCGCGAGTGTGGCTATCGTGTCGTTAGGGCGTCGGGTACTCACGTGCGGCGCTCCACTTTGCCGACAACGCGCGCATCGTGACCGCTCGCGTAGTCGTTGATGTCGCCGGTCAGCCATGCGACGAACGCATTCGGCGGCAACACGTTCGCGTCGATCTGTTCGCGCACGCGCGGCGGCGTTTCGAAAATGACCTTGCCCGCGGGCACGTCGTTGAACGGCACACTCTGCTTCGACAGATTGAGCGCGAACGACAATGTCTCGCCGTCACCGAGTTTCCAGCGCGCAATCAACGCATTCGCGTCAGCGCCGTTCTCGTCGGTAAGCACCGTTGCGTCGAGCGCCTTGCCGTGTTTCAGTCGCGGCGTAATCAGTTTTGCGCGTACCGCCAGCGCGGACTTATAGAAGTGCATCCAGTCCAGCCGGTCTTTCGCTTCGTCGTCGTGCGCGGGTGCCGTCGCGATCTCCGGCGGCGACGATGCGGTGAACGTCCTGGCGTCGTTCGGATCGGGAATCTGCGCACGGCGCTTCTCATCGCTGAACGACGAGAAGCGCGCGAACTCGCGGCGGCGTCCTTCACGCACGGCATCAGCGAGATCGCCGGTGTAGTCGGTGAAGAACAGGAACGGCTGCGTGGAGCCGTACTCCTCGTCCATGAACAGCAGCGGAATTTGCGGCGACAGCAGCAGCAACCCGGTCGCCGCGCGCAATGCGTCGTCCGAGGTCAGCTTGCGCAGGCGCTCGCCGAATGCGCGATTGCCGATCTGATCGTGGTTCTGCAGGAACATGACGAACGACGTCGGCGGTAAATGCCCGCTCGATTCGCCGCGCGGCGCACCATCATGAAGCGGCGACGGATCGCCTTGATACGCAAAGCCTTGGGACAGCACGCGCGCGAGGCGGCGAATCGGCTGATCTTCGTAGGCGTGGTAATAGCCTTCCGTTTCGCCGGTCAGCAGCACGTGCAGCGTGTTGTGCGCGTCGTCGTTCCATTGAGCGTCGAAGTGCGTCTCGAGCAGGCTTGCGCTGTTGTGCTCGTTTTCGAGCACGAGATGCACGTGGCGGTCGCGCTGGACGTGCGCGTGGATATGATCGGAAAGCTCGCGCAGCCATGCGTGATTGTCGATCGCGTGGACGGCGTCGAAACGTAACCCGTCAATGCGATATTCGTTGATCCAGTAGACAGCGTTGTCCGTGAAGAAATCGCTGACTTCAGTGCGGTCGAAGTCGATTGCAGGGCCCCACGGCGTATGCGTGCCTTCGCGGAAAAACGAGCGCGCGTATTCATGCAGGTAGTTGCCGTCAGGTCCGAAGTGGTTGTAGACCACGTCGAGAAACACCATCAGGCCGAGACCGTGGGCGGCGTCGATCAGCGCTTTGAGTTCTTCGGGACGGCCGTATGCGGAGTCGGGCGCGTACGGCAGCACGCCGTCATAGCCCCAATTGTGCTTGCCGGGAAAATCGTTCAACGGCATCAGTTCGATGGCAGTCACGCCAAGCGCAGCGAGCGCCGGCAAGCGCTTCTGCACGCCTGCATAGCCGCCCATTGCGCCGACATGCAGTTCGTACAACACCGTTTCTTCCCACGGACGGCCATGCCAGTCCGTATGCTCCCAACGATACGCGCGCGGGTCGATGACTTCGCTCGGGCCATGCACGTCTTGCGGCTGGAAGCGCGACGCCGGATCGGGCACCGCATTGCCGTCGTCCAGACGAAAGCGATACAGCGTGCCCGCGCCGCTTTCCACGCTTGTTTCAAACCAGCCGTTTCCCGCAGGCGTCATTTCGTGCGCGCCTTTCGCAGGGCCGTTCTCTATTTCAACCTGAACGCTTTTGCACGACGGCGCCCAGAAACGAAACCGTGTGCGCGGGCTCGTCCCTTTAGGACCCAGCAACTGCGCGCCAAACGGCAGGCAGTGAGCGTAATGATGCGCGTGTGGGTCGATTGGATTTTCTGACATGACTCTTCACCATTCGGTTTTGCTGTCGGATTGCTCACACGCCGTTGGCGGCATCGCCGCCGCGATCTACGTGGTCGGCGACGAGTCGCTCGTCGGCGGATGCTCGCCGGGATCGGGCGGCAGGGCAGTCAACAGACGTGGCCCATGCTGCGCGCCGGCTTTCCAGCCCGCTTGCCAGTCGGCCTCGCCGACCGGTTGCGCGGCCAGTATCACGAGGCCATGCGCCGCGACTTCGATATCCAACGCGGCGAGCCGGTGCGGCGCGCTTTCCGTATCCGCAGTGTCTAACAGCACGTGCCATTCCAGGTGCGGCGCAGGGGGAGTAAAACGCAGCCCCTCCGCGCTGGCGTTGAGCATCATCAACAATACTTCCGTTTCGCCATTCAGGCCCGGACCCGCGCGCCGCAATGTGAATGCGCGCCCTTCAGGGTCCTCCCAGGCTTCGATCGTCAGCGGATCACCTTTCTCGTCGAACCAGCCGATGTCGAAAAGCCCCGGCAGTACTTCACGGTCGCCGAACAGAAAACGCGTCTCGCGCAGCAGCGGATGCTGTTTGCGCAGCGCGATCACGCGCGCCACGAATTCGGTCATCTGTCGGCCGTCCGGCGCTTGCGCGGCTTCCCAGTCGATCCAGGACAATTCGTTATCCTGGCAGTACGCATTGTTGTTGCCGTGCTGCGTGCGCAACGATTCGTCGCCGGCCAGCATCATCGGCGTGCCGAGTGCGACGAGCAGCGTGGCCATCATCGAGCGCGCCACGCGTTTTCGGGTTTCGAGAATCGCCGGGTCGTCGGTCGGTCCTTCCACACCCCAGTTGCTGCTGCAATTCTCGTTGTGACCGTCGTTGTTGCCTTCGAGATTCGCCTCGTTGTGCTTGTGCTCATACGCAGTAATGTCGGCAAGCGTAAAACCGTCATGCGACGCGACGAAATTGATCGACGCCCACGGCTTCCTGAAACGCCGGTTGAAGAGATCGGCGGAACCGGTCAGGCGCGCTGCGAGGTCCGGCCGCAGGCCCGCGTCGCCACGCCAGAAACGGCGCACGGTATCGCGGAAACGGTCGTTCCATTCGCCAAAACCCGGTGGATGATTGCCAAGCTGATAACCGCCCGGACCGATGTCCCATGGCTCCGAAATCAGTTTGCGTTGCGAGAGGACCGGGTCCTGGCGCAGCGCATCGAAGAAACCGGAGCCCGGATCGAAACCATGCTGCTCGCGCCCGAGCGTTACGCCGAGATCGAAACGGAAGCCGTCGATATTGAAGGCCGTCGACCAGTAGCGCAGTGAATCCGTCACCATTTGCAGTACGCGCGGATGCGGCAGATTCACCGTGTTGCCGCAGCCGGTGTCGTTGATATGGTGCCGTTCGTCGCCGGGAATCAGCCGGTAGTAGCTTGCGTTGTCGAGGCCGCGCCATGAGACGGTCGGTCCCATTTCGTTGCCTTCGCACGTGTGGTTGTACACCACGTCGAGAATCACTTCGATGCCGGCCGCGTGCAGTTGACGCACGGCAATGCGCATTTCGTCGAGCCGGTGCGTGCTGAGATACGACGGCTCGGGCGCGAAGAACGCCGCTGTGTTGTAGCCCCAGTAGTTGCGCAGGCCGCGTTCAATCAGAAAGCGGTCGTTCAGAAACGCATGTACGGGAAGCAATTCGACGGCGGTCACACCGAGCTTCAGCAGATGCTCGATAAAGTCCGGCGACGACAGCGCCGCGAACGTACCGCGTTCATGCTGACGCAAATCGGGGCGCAGCATCGACGCGCCACGCACATGCGTTTCATAAATAATAGTTTCGCCCCACGGCACATCAGGGCGCTTGTCGTGCGACCAGTCGAACGCTTCGTCGATCACGACGCATTTAGGCATCGCGGGCGCCGAGTCGCGCCGGTCGATTGAAAGATCCGCGCGATTGGAATGCATGCGATAACCGAACAACGCGTCCGACCAGCGGAACTGGCCGACGAGCTTGCGCGCGTACGGATCGAGCAGCAGCTTGTGCGGATTGAAACGATGCCCCTGCTGCGGCTGATACGGACCGTGCGCGCGAAAGCCGTAAGCGGTGCCCGGATGCGCGTTAGGCAGATAGCCGTGCCACACTTCGTCGGTGCATTCGGGCAGAGGGTAGCGCTTGATTTCCTTGCGACCCGTGGGATCGAACAGGCAAAGCTCGATTTTCTGCGCGTTCGCCGAGAACACTGCAAAGTTGACGCCAAGGCCGTCCCAACTGGCTCCGAGCGGATACGGCGAGCCAGGCAGAAGCCGGTCGGGCATTGCATGCGACATGGTTCCGCTTCCTTGTTCTGTGATGCAGCGCTAGCGCGGGCCTTCATGCAACGAGCGCGCGGCCGGTTATCACGCGGCCGCGCGCTCGCTTCGGCATGACCGGGCGGCGCCCGATCGCGCCCGGTTCCCTGTCAGTCTCCGCTCAATCGGCTCGCAGCACGATCGTCGCCAGCGGCGGCAAGGTCAGGGAGGCCGAATGCGGGCAGCCGTGGCTCGGAATTGCCTCGGTATGAATAAGACCGCCGTTGCCCATATTCGAGCCGCCGTACACGCCTGCATCCGTATTGAGCACTTCCGACCAGCGTCCTTCGCGCGGCATGCCGATGCGGTAGCCGACGCGCGGCACCGGCGTCATGTTGCACACCACGGCGAGTTCGCGGCCCGCCCCGTCCGTGCGGCGATACGCGAAGACGCTGTTGGCGCTGTCGTCGCCCACCAGCCAGTCGAAGCCGCCGGGCTCGGTGTCGAGCAGATGCAGTGCCGGTTCGTGGCTGTAAAGACGGTTCAGGTCGCGCACCAGCAACTGCACGCCATGGTGATGAGCGTCGTCGAGAAGATGCCAGTGCGGCGACGCGTCATGATTGAATTCGGCGATCTGACCGAATTCGCCGCCCATGAAGAGCAGCTTCTTGCCAGGATGCGTCCACATGAAGCCGAAATACGCGCGCAGGTTGGCGAACTTCTGCCACGTGTCGCCGGGCATCTTGCCGAGCAGCGAGCCTTTGCCGTGCACCACTTCATCGTGCGAGAGCGGCAGCACGAAGCGCTCGGAATACGCGTAGACCATGCCGAACGTCATGTTGTGATGGTGGTACTGCCGGTAGACGGGATCTTCCTGCATGTAGTGCAGTGTGTCGTGCATCCAGCCCATGTTCCACTTGAAGTGGAAACCCAGGCCGCCGTCTTCGACGCGCGCCGTCACACCCGGCCAGGCGGTAGATTCTTCGGCGATGGTGATTGCGCCGGGCACGCCTGGCACGTAGCCCACTTCGTGATTGAGGCGCTTCAGGAACGCGATCGATTCGAGGTTCTCGCGCCCGCCGTAAATATTCGGCACCCATTCGTCGGCGGCGCGCGAATAGTCGCGGTACAGCATCGACGCAACGGCGTCCACGCGCAGGCCGTCCACGTGATAGCGCTTCAGCCACGCGAGGCCCGAGGCCACCAGGAACGCGCTCACCTCGTTGCGGCCGAGGTTGTAGATCATCGTGTTCCAGTCTTGGTGATAGCCCTCACGTGGGTCGGCGTGTTCGTAAAGCGGTGTACCGTCGAACTCGACGAGGCCGTGCGCGTCGTTCGGGAAATGCGCGGGCACCCAGTCGAGAATCACACCGAGTCCGGCCTCGTGCGCCTTGTTGACGAAGGCGGCGAACTGCTCGGGTTTGCCGAAGCGCGCGGACGGCGCAAACTGTCCAAGCGGCTGATAGCCCCACGATCCGCCGAACGGATGCTCCGCGACCGGCATGAACTCCACGTGCGTGAATCCCATGGTCTTCACATAGGGAATCAGGCGCTCGGCGAGTTCTTCCCAATCGAGGCCTCGCTGACCTTCCTCGGCGATGCGCAACCACGATTCCGCATGCACCTCGTAAATGGAAATCGGCGAGCGCGGCGTCTGCTTTGCGCCGCGCGACTGGATCCATTCGTGATCGCTCCACGGGAACTGTTCGATCTCGTCGACATGTGCGACGACCGACGCCGTGCCTGGCGGCTTCTCGGTCTGCATTGCGCAGGGGTCGGCCTTCAGCGGCAGCGGATGGCCGTCGCGCGCGAGCAGCTCGTACTTGTAGCGCGTGCCCGGCCCGACCCGCGGCACGAACAACTCCCACACGCCCGCCTGATGACGCAGGCGCATCGGATGGCGCCGGCCGTCCCACGCGTTGAAGTCGCCCACCACGGAGACGCGCCGCGCGTTCGGCGCCCATACGGCAAAGCGCACGCCGGGCACGCCGTCCACTTCCATGGGGCGTGAGCCGAGGCATTCGAGCACGGCATAAGGATCGCCGCCCGCGAGACGCCCGAGCGGTTCATCGCCGAGAACGGGGCCGAACGAATACGTGTCCTCGATTTCCTGCTCCGTGCCATGCCAGTCGATACGCAGACGGTACGGCACTGCCGCGCTCACGCGACCCGCAAAAAGGCCCGGACGCAACTCCTGAAGTTCGCCGAGCAACGAGCCGTCGGCGCGCGAAATCACGCTGACGTGCGCCGCATTGGGCAACAGCGCGCGCACCACAGGACCACTGTCAGTGTGATGCAGTCCGAGCTGCGAGAAAGGATCGGGGTGACGCGCTTCGACGAGCGCATCCATATCGAGCGGCTGGAGGCCTGCGGCCGGATCGTGTTCACTCATAGTCGCCCTCGGCCGGATGAGGCGGTGTGGCGGCGTCTTGCGCCTGGGTTGACGGATCGTGCGACGTGGTTTTGTCGCCCAGCAAACGGCCTGCGAGCGCGGCTAGTCCGCGCACCGGCAAGCTGAGCCACGCCGGACGGTTGGCCGCTTCGTAGCGGATTTCGTACGCAGCCTTCTCGATCAGGAACAGATCGAGTAGCGCCTGTTCCGCCTCCGGCGCGACGAGCGGCGTCGGCGCTTCGGCGGTGGCCGCGCGGTATTCCTTCAGGAATTTCTCCGTGGCTTGCACACGGAAACGGTCGAACAGGGTACGTTTGCGATCCGCGGTCTGCTGCGGCGCGCTTTCCATTGTGGACTGCGCGGCGGCGCTCGCATACGACAACGAACGCATCAGGCCGGCCACGTCGCGCAGCGGGCTCGACTTCTGCCGACGCTCTTCGAGCGAGCGCGCCGGCTCGCCTTCGAAGTCGATCAGATAGACGTCGCCCTGCGCGACCAGCACCTGGCCCAGATGGAAGTCGCCGTGAATGCGAATCCGCTGCGCTTGCGTGTCGGGCGAAACCAGTTTGTTGACGGCCTCGACCAGCGCGGCACGCCGGTCGACCAGGCTTTTCGCGAGGGCTTTCGTCTCCGCATCGAGCATCTGTTCGACGCGCGGCGCAAGCAGGTCGAGCGCGCTCGCGAGCATCGACTGCGTGCCGTCGACCCATGCCTTCACTTGCTGGGCACTCGCCTGTTCGGGCGCGAACGCCGGGTCGTCGGTCGGCGAGGCGAGCGCGACGTGCAACTGTCCGAGGCGTCTGCCGATGATGCCGGCCAGCGACGCGTAGCCTTCCAGCAGAAGAGTTTCGTTGCCGCGGTCGGGCGTCGACGACGCGTCCGTATCGACGGCGATCGCCAGTTCGTCCACCGAGCGGCGCAGATGATCGAGCGACCAGTTCCAGGCATCGCCCTGGTTGTCGATATAGCCTTGCAGAATCGCGAGCGTATGCGGCACGCCCTCGGGATCGACGCGCACCACTTCGCCGAAGAGCGGCGCCGTGTTCGCATAGCCGAGTTGCGTCAGATAGCGGCTGATCTCCGCTTCCGGATGAATCCCGCTCACGAGGCGCCGCACCAGTTTTAGTACCGCGGCATCTGCGATGATGAGCGAACTGTTGCTTTGCTCCGCCGCGAGCCAGCGAATTTCCGGTCGTTCGCCGAGATTTTCGAGTTCAGCAAAACGCTCCGTCGGAATAAACCTGATCTCGCTTTTCTGCACGGTCGGTATGACCGCGCGTTCGCGCAACTTGCGCATGACGCCGTGCGCGAAGATCGGCAACGCAAAGGCGTCGGTGAGATGCCCGACGTTGCGGCCGCGCCGCACACGCGCCAACGCAAGTTGAAGGAACAGCGGCGTGGTGGTTTCGCCGCCCCAGGTGATTGCGATCGGCACCACATAACGTTCCGTGTGATCGCCGACATCCGCTTCGATCTCGGTGAAGGCGAAGCCTCCGTTGGGGATCGTGGTCAACGCGGCGAGCCGTACCGCGTGCATTTTCTGATCCTTCGATGCAAACCAGCGCCGGCGGCTCAACCACGAAGGCAACACTTCGGATTCGAGCAGCCGCACGTTTTCGGGTGTCGGTCCGACCTGGCCCTCGCGTATCACGATCGTGACGAATTCGGGCAACGGCTCGGGGTGCGCCTGCGACCAGGTCGGGCGCTGGCCGCCCGGACACAACATGAACCACAGGAAGCCGTACGGCGGGAACGTCAGCAGGTAAGTCAGCTGGCCGATCGGAGGGAACACGGAATCGGCGGTCATTTCAATCGGCACCGAGCCGTTGAATTCCGACAAGTCGAGTTCCACTGCTTGCGGTGCGCGTGACAGATTTGCGACGCAAAGGATCGGCGGCTCGTTGGGCATCTCACGCAGATACGCGAGAATCTTGCGATTCTCCGGCTTCAGGAAGCGGATCGTGCCGCGCCCGAAAGTCTGTTTCGCGCGACGCGTGGCGAGCATGCGCCGGGTCCAGTTGAGCAGCGAATGCGGATCGCGGCTTTGGGCTTCGACGTTGACCGCGTCGAAGCCGTAGAGCGAACCCATCACGGGCGGCAATACGAGTTGCTCAGGATCGGCGCGCGAGAAGCCGCCATTCCGGTCCGACGACCATTGCATCGGTGTGCGCACGCCGTCGCGGTCGCCAAGGTGGATGTTGTCGCCCATGCCCAGTTCGTCGCCGTAATAAATGACCGGCGTGCCCGGCATGGACAACAGCAGCGAATTGATCAACTCGATCCGGCGGCGGTCGCGCTCCATCAGCGGCGCGAGGCGGCGGCGAATGCCGAGGTTGAGGCGCGCGCGGCGATCGCTCGCGTAGGTATTCCACAGGTAATCGCGCTCGGAATCCGTGACCATTTCGAGCGTCAGTTCGTCGTGATTGCGCAGGAAAATTGCCCACTGATTCGTTTCGGCAAGGTCCGGCGTTTGCCGCATGATGTCCGTGATCGGAAAGCGGTCCTCGCTCGCAATGGACATGTAGATGCGCGGCATCAGCGGGAAGTGAAATGCCATGTGGCATTCGTCTTCGTCGCCGAAATATTCCTTTACGTCTTCCGGCCACTGGTTCGCTTCGGCGAGCAGCATACGGTTCGGATATTCCGCGTCGATAGTCGCGCGAATCTTTTTCAGAATGGCATGCGTTTCCGGCAGGTTCTCGTTGTTCGTGCCTTCGCGTTCGACCAGATAGGGTACGGCGTCGAGCCGTAGCCCGTCGATACCCATGTCGAGCCAGAAGCGCATGATCTGCAACACCTCGCGCAGCACGGCCGGATTGTCGAAATTCAGATCGGGTTGGTGCGAGTAAAAGCGGTGCCAGTAGTAAGCGCCCGCGACCGGATCGTGCGTCCAGTTCGACGGCTCCGAGTCGATGAAAATAATCCGTGTTTCCTGATACTTCTGGTCGGTATCGGACCACACATAGAAGTTGCGATGATTCGATCCCGGCTTCGCGCGCCGCGCGCGCTGAAACCACGGGTGCTGATCCGACGTGTGGTTGATCACGAGCTCGGTAATCACGCGGATGCCGCGCGCATGCGCCTCCTGAATGAAGCGCTTGACGTCGGAGAGCTGGCCGTAGTCAGGATGCACGTTGCGGTAATCGGCGATGTCGTATCCGTCGTCGCGACGCGGCGACGGATAGAACGGCAGCAGCCAGATCGCATTCACGCCGAGTTCGGCGATGTAATCGAGCTTGGCGATCAGGCCGGGAAAATCGCCGACGCCGTCGTTGTTCGCATCGAAGAACGACTTGATGTGCACCTGGTAGATGATTGCGTCTTTGTACCAGAGCGGATCGTCGCTCAATGTCGCGGGCTTGCCACGGCGGCGCGCACGAGCTTTTGTTGCGGTGGCGGTTGCCGTGCTTGCCTGGGCTTCCGACGTGCCTTGTGAGGGATCGTCACGCTTCATATCGCACCTTCCGTCGGGGTAGGGTTGCCAGCGTCTGCGTGAAGGTCGCTGGTCGAATCGCTGTCGGCTTCATCGGGACGTTCTGCGGGCAGGCCGCCGAGCGGCGCAATGCGCCAGATAGAAAAAGGCTGGCTCGGGCCGAGCCGCACATGTTGCCAGCGGCCGTGCCATGTGAAACGCGCGCCTGTCATCTGATCGGTCACTTCGAGTGCGCCATGATCGTGCAGATTCCAATTCTGGAATGTCTCCCACGACAATTCGATGTCCGCGCCCTGTTCGTTGAACGGGTCGAGATTGATGGCGACGACAATCACGTTGTCGCGCGCTTCGGTTGCCTTCTCGAAGAACAGAATATTGTCGTTGTGCGCGGGCAGGAACGTGAGGCCGAGGTGCGTTTGCAGCGCGGGATTCGCGCGGCGAATGCGGTTGAGCGCGGCGATCTCCGCCGTGATGTTGCCGGGCCGGTTCCAGTCCCACGCGCGCAATTGATACTTCTCGGAATTGAGATATTCCTCGCTGTTCGGCAGCGCAGCCGCCTCGCAGAGTTCAAAGCCGCTATACACGCCCCACAAGCCGGCGAGCGTGGAAGCGAGCGCCGCGCGAATCAGAAAACCGGTGCGTCCCTGCGATTGCAGATGACGTGGGTTGATGTCCGGCGTATTCACGAAGAAGTTTGGCCGGTAGAAGTCGCGCGCGCTGGTTTGCGTGAGGTCCGTCAGATACTCGATGAAATCGCGTTTCGACTCGCGCCACGTGAAATACGTGTAGGACTGCGAGAAGCCGATCTTGCCGAGCCGGTTCATCATGCGCGGACGTGTGAATGCTTCGGCCAGGAAAATTGTGTCGGGATGGCGCGAACGCACGTCGGCGATCACCCATTCCCAGAAAGGCAGCGGCTTGGTGTGCGGGTTGTCGATGCGGAAGATATGCACGCCCGCGTCGATCCAGAACAGGAACACGTCGCGCAATGCGAGCCACAGGTCGGGCTTCGCGTCGTGCGCGTAGAAGTCGGGATTGACGATGTCCTGGTACTTCTTCGGCGGATTTTCAGCATATCGCAGCGTGCCGTCGGGACGCCACGCAAACCACGTGGGATGCTCCTTTAACCACGGATGATCCGGCGAGCACTGCACCGCGAAGTCGAGCGCAATTTCGAGGCCATGCGCGTGCGCGGCGGCGAGCATCTTTTTGAAGTCGTCGAGCGTGCCTAGTTGCGGATGCACGGCGGTATGTCCGCCTTCTGCCCCGCCGATCGCATACGGGCTGCCTACGTCGCCGGGCTGTGCGTTCAGCGTGTTGTTGCGGCCCTTGCGATTCGACACGCCGATAGGATGAATCGGCGGGAAGTACAGCACGTCAAAGCCCATGTCGCGAATGCGCGGCAGCTTCGTCGTGACATCGGCGAACGTGCCGTGTCGCGATTCGTCGTCGCTCATCGAGCGTGGGAAGATTTCGTACCAGCTTGCAAAGCGCGCGGCGGTGCGCTCGGCGTCGATCTTGTATGTCACCGGATCGCGACTCAGGAACGGGCGATGCCGCGCGGCGGTCATCGCCTTCCTGGTGCCCGCATCGAGAAGCAGCTTGAGCTTCGTTTCGGCGTCGGCCTTGGTGAAATGCTCGACGATATTTTTGAGCGGTTCGATGACCGCACCTTCGGTTGTTTCGACTTCGGCCAGCACGAGCGCGAACAGATGCGCGGCTTCATCGAGTTCGGTCTCGACGGTTTGGCCCGCCTTCAACTTTTTCTCGACATGTTCGACGAGCGAAGCGAAGTCGTCCCGCCAGGCGATCACGGTGAATTCGTGACGTCCCATGCGATCGAGCGGAATGCGCGCCTTCCATATGTCGAGGCCCGCGGGCTGGGCCGGGGCCATCAACACTTCGTGCCAGGTGTTCTCGTCGGCGGCACGCCACAGGACGGCGGCGGCGATCTTGTCGTGCCCTTCCGCGAAAATCGCGGCGCTGATTTGAGCGCGCTCACCCACGCTTCGTTTGGCGGGGAAGCGCCCATTGTCCACAGAAGGCATCACGCTTTCGATCGCCACGCGCGGCGCGTTGATCGCTTCGACCACGGTCTTGCGACCGCTGCGCTTGCTGTTGGGCTTGTCGATGGGCGGCGCAAGACAGATCGGCTTCTCTGCCAGGGCCTGGAAGAGGCGCACGGCGCCGGGTGCCAGCGCGAACGGCGTTAAAGCCGCAGGCGAGGCACGGTTTGGCGCATCGAGAGGGACAAAGCGCGTGAAATTGCCGGGCACGCTGGCGAGAAAACGCGCCGGATCGACGCGCACAGGCGCGCCGAGTTCCGGATTGATTGCGATGAGAACCGCCTCGGCGGCATCGCGCAGGTCGGGTTGATCGCCGCGCAACAGCACCGCGGCGGGTGCGCCAGGCCCGCTCAACGCGCGCAATTCCCCGTTCGCGTGCAGCGCTCTTGCAGTGCGAGCAAGTTCGTTGGCGCGCGTGATCTGCGGCGTCAGGTCGAATTTTTTGGCCTGGCAAGCTAGTGCGAATTGCGACGGGTCGCCTCGGGTTTGCGACATCGGTTCGGTCACGCCGTATTCGAAACCCATGGGCATCATCCAGCCGGTGCCGATGGCGGACGCCGCGTACAGCGCGCGGCGATACGCGCGTTCGACGATGCTCGAATCATGCGGGTCGCTCAACTCGGCGGCGAGGCGAGTGCCGTAAGGCGCTTCGGGAAACGCAATCGGGCCGCCGATGCGCGCGAGCACCGCATGCTCTTCCACCATCCAGCTCGCGCGATAGTCCCACCAGCGCACCGACGAGAACACGCTGTCGAAGCCCGCGCCCTGAAGCCCGATCAGATCGCCGCGGGCAAGGCCTGGCGTCGCCGCGAGAAATCGCACGTCGGGATGCGCGGTGCGCACGGCGTCGCGTAAATGCCGCCAGACCTCGGCGGGGACGCGATGCGGAGAATCGAAGCGGAAACCGCCAATGCCGGCGTCGGCGAGTGCAAGCAGCTGCTGCGTCCACCAGTCGGCTAGCGCGCCACGCGTGCCGGCGTCGTTGAAGTTCGCATAGGCGACGTTGTCCTCACGATGCACATGCCGTGGATCGAGCCGCGCCTCTTCGGATTCCAGCGGATGGAACCAGTCCGCATGCTCAGCGTAGAGTGCGCCATCGGCGGCCACCCGGTCGATCACCAGATCGACCAGCAACGTGAGGCCTTGCTGACGCGCCTCGCCTGCGAGTGTGCGGATGGCGTCGACGGCTGACTGTTCGGTTTCGAACACGGGGTGCAGCCGCGCATGGTTGCCGACCACCTGCCCGTGGCTCGCCCGGCCCGGTTCGAAGAGGCTGCCGATCAACGCGTGATCGAAGCCCAGTGCGGCCGCGTGGGCGAACTGCGCAGGCCACGCGTCAAGCGGTCCAACCAGAAGTGAATGAAAAAAATAGATCCGCGGCGCGTACCCGTTTGGAGATTCCATCGGTCGTTTCCAGATTTGTCCTGCTGCGGTGTGGATGCAAGTGACATGCGATCACAGCGCTCATTGGGCTTCCAGAGCCGGAGGCCGCGCGGTCCGTAGACTAGGGCGCGTACTGGTCAATGTAGTGCAAAGATCGTCACGCCGCTGGCCAGTTACAGGTGCACAGACGCCAGGCGTCCGGGCGGGCCGGCCAGAACCGTTTGCGGAGGTCAGCAAGGCTTGTGCCACTGAATCGATGCGATGGGCAGTGCAGGGCGACGGAGTGCCCTTATGGAAAGGTGTACGGCGACGGCGTCTGCGTGCCGCAGGAGAGGGCTGCGGGCACGTGTAAAACGGGCCGAGGTGGTCCGCGTTTTACACGAGACCTGCGATGGGACGGGCGATAGCCGTCACTGGGAGCGGCACGCGCGACTCATGGCTCGGCGAGGCGCTCGCGTCGTATTGGTGCGTGCCCGCCCTCGGGCAGTGGCGAACCTCAGGACCCGAGCAGGCCGGCCGCGATGTTTACGCACAAGCCGAGCACGGCGACGTTGAAGTAGAACGACAAGATGGATTGGGCGAGCGCGGCCCGGCGAATGGGACGTGAGCGCAGCACGACATCCGAGGTTTGCGAGGCAACCGCGATCGTGAACGAGAAGTAAAGTAAGTCCCAATAGTTCGGCTCGAGTGAACGATCGGGAAACAGAAGCGGCGTCTCCTGTGCGTCGGTATCGTAGTAGAGCCGGGCGTAGTGCTGGGTGAAGATCGTGGGAATCAGGAACCACGCGCCCATCAGCGTGAGGCCGGTCAGCGCGTAGTGCCATACCGTCGACGCGCCCGCCGTGCCCTTTGCCGAAGCGAGTTCCAGGACGATCGCGGCAATGCTCGCAACGGTGGCGAGGCATATCACGAACAGTACGACGCCCGCGTTTTCGTCGTCACGGCGCGCGGAGTCGCGCACGCGGCCTGCATCGGCGGCGGCCATGTGCGCCCAGATCAGCACCAGGTAAGTCCACACCGTAGTGTCCCAACCGACCAGTACGCGGACCATCGGACGCATGTGTTGCGGCATCAATATGGCGACGACGACGCCGATCGCGAGGGCGATCAGCATGCGCGGACGATTGCGAAGCGTTTGCGGATAATATTTTATGAGCATGGAAGGCGAGCGGAAGGCGGGCGTGTCGCGGATTCTACCCGTGTGCGTGCGTCGCTTGACGAATGGGGCGCCTCGCACTCACAGCCGCTTACAACGGCTTTGCGAGCGCCTTTCAGCCGAAGCCCAGATGGAGGCTCGCAGCACCGGTGCGCGCAACTTTCCGTGGTCAATCCAGGTCGGATTGCTGTTCGCGGGGGGCGCGATAGCGGCTTGCGGGCAACGTTAGTTGTCAAAACGCGAAGCCAGCAAGACCGCGCCCGCAAACGGGCTGTTTTCGGCAAACTCTGCCGCGTACGCGGGGGTTTTTGCGTGGTTTCCTGTCAACTTTGCGCTTTCTCCTGCGGCGCTACGAGAGGCAGCGCGCATACGCATTGGAGATTGCGCATTATCATGAACGTATGGCTTCCGTACTCGACACCTCTGTTCAGCACCATTCGGCCAACCGGAGCGGCCGCGACTTCGTAGTCGGCGACTTGCACGGTTGTGTCGATGCATTGCGCTATCTGCTGCGCCTCGTCTCGTTCGATCCTGCATGTGACCGGCTCTTTTCAGTCGGCGATCTGGTGGATCGCGGCGAGCATTCCGAACAGGCGTTGGCTCTGCTCGACAAGCCGTGGTTTTTTGCCGTGCTCGGCAATCACGAAGACGCGCTGTGCGCCGTTGCCGATGGCCGGTTGAGGCGGCAATGGTGGTACGGCATTGGCGGCGCGTGGGCAGCGAATTTGCCCGACGAGAGTTTGCGTCGCTACGCTGAGCGGCTGCGCACGCTGCCGCTCGTGCGCGTGGTGGGCAGCGGGCCTGAGCGTTTCAATGTTCTGCATGCCGAATTTTTCGGCACCGACGCCGAACTCGACGCCGGCAATTTCACCGCCGAAACGCGCCAGCAGATGCTGTGGGGACGTGATCTCGCGATGGGCAACGGCGATCCGCAACGGCAGCGCGGTTTGTCGCTCACGTACTGCGGTCATACTCCGATGCGCGACATCAAGCAGGTCGGCGCGCAGGTGTTCATCGACACTGGCGCATTCGGTCCGGGCGGCAGGCTGACTATCGTCGAGCCGCGAGCGCTGCGACGCTGGTCGATTTCAGTGGAAGAAGCGCGCGCCGAAGGCGCGGCGGCGCTGGCGCTGCCCTGACCCTGACGAGGCGCTCATCGAGGCGCTCTCAGCCGACCTGGTTGAGCTCGAACACCATATCCACGCTCGTGCCGTTCCAGTTGTATTCCAGATACGCCGCGTGGTGACAGTCGCGCAACAGCGTTGTCCTGAATGCAGCAAGGCATTCGCCTTCAGTATCCCGCACCGATGGATACGCGATGCCCGGCGCTCCCGCCTCACGCGCCGCACGGCCCAGCGATTGACCGGTGAGGTAGTCGTCGGGAGAGAGCACTGCAAGATCGAGCTTCGGATCGCCGCGAAGGTCGACCACCTCTCCTTGCGCCACGACGGTGTAGAGGCGCATTTGCTGACGCATTGGCGGCTCTGCGGTGGCTTCCAGAAATCTGGCCGTGTGATACCGCGTTTCGGCGATGGCCGTGACGCGCGAACGGGCGCAATAGAACACGCCGTAGGTGCCGTCGGAAAATCTGCTGCCTAGCGGATTCAGATGCGTGAGCGCGGCCATGATCGGTCCGTAGCCCGGCCCAAAGCGGCGTTCTTCGCGCGGCACGAGATCGAGTTCTCCGACTTCGGTGCGCAGACGGTCGTTGGTCATTGCTTCGAGCGCGTACAGCGCATCGAAATCTTCCGGCGATGCAACCCGATCGAACAGATTGACGGCCGGAAAGCGAGTGGGAATCACGCGATACGCGGGCGACCAATCCAAAGGCGCGCTGCGCCAGCGGTCCTGCCAATGCGGTTCTGTCACGCCCAGCCGCCTCGCATTGCGTCGAGATACTGGCGCACGGCCACGAGGTCGCTGACATTGCCCGCCAGCATGCGATCGAGCGCGCGACGGCCGCCGAACGGCGGTGCGCTGTTAGGGCGTTTGATCCAGGTGTCCGCTGTGCCCGGTTGCGGCAACAGGATTTGCAGCGCCTTGTAGATGCCGAGCAGCAGCGACAGGCGCTCGAGCGTATCGCGACCGACGCGCGCCGTTTCCGGCGCCTGCTTCCACTTGAAGTAAGTGGAGCGGCCTGGCGAACCGAGCAGCATGATCTGCTCGTCGGCGCTTAGATCCCAGTCTTGCGCAATTCTGAAGAACGCGCGCAAACCCGCCGCAGACATTTCTGCAAACGATGGTTCCGAAGCCGGCCGGTGCAGAGGCGCTTCGGGCTGGGTGGCGCGGGCGGCATGTGCCATAAGCGGGTAAGTCCTTATATGTACTTATTGCCTATGCTAGTCCAAATATGGATTTTTGCAAGGGAATATAATCCCGGCTCGTCACGAAAGTCAAAGATCCAGGAGATGCGGCAGATGTGGTTTCGAGCAGTAGCAACGGCGATCGCCGTGTGGTGTGCGTCTGGAGCGGCCATGGCGGCCGGTTATACAGAATTGTGGAATCCTCCTGAGGCGAGCGCGCATGCCAAGCACGGCGCCGTTTCCGGGCAGTCTGTGCGAGGTGAAAAGAGCGCTTCGAAGCCGGCGACGAAGGATGCTGGAAAGCATGCGGCGTCGCGCACCGGGTCGGCGTCGGCGGCCGCTGCCGGTCATGCAGAGAAGGCCGGCATTCATGGCGGTAGTAATCGCGTGGCGGCGACGGGCACCAACAAAGCCTCCCACACGGCCGAAGGTAAGTCGAAGCACAAGGTAGCGGTCACCGCCTCAGGCACGAAGGGACGCGCCCAAGTGGCGCAGACACCAACCGGTCAGTCGAAGGCCACGCACGCCGCCACGATTCAAAGTCACGCCGCCGGGGACGGTGCGATGAGTGACGCAGGGAGCAAGCGAGGAGCGGCGAAAACATCGGCGACGATCGAGCCTCATGCCTCCGCGCCCTCGCCAAATACCAGCGCTAACCAGGCGGCAGCAACTGCGGACCCGGCAACAGCCCGCAGCGGCTCGCTTCCCCCGATCTTGCACTGAGTCGCCGGAGCGCCAACGCACCCACAACGCGTCCCTCCAGCCAGCTCACCCGCTCGCCAGCCCGTTCGTCACGAGCCGCAGCGTTTCCTTTGAGCGCTCGTCCCGCACGCGGGAGTGCAGCGTCACGCGAGACTCCGGCAGTCGCGGCAGCCCAAGCCGCCCGCCGACATCGATCAAACCGCGCGGCGCGACTCTGCGCGCAAGTGGCGACACCGCGAGTCCCGCGGCCACCGCCGCGCCCACAGCCGCGACGCCGCCACCGACGAAGACCTCCTGCCATGCCACCGACGCCTCCGTCAGCGTACGCAGCGCGACATCGCGCACATTGCACGGCGGGCTCAACAGCGCGAGCGCCAATGGCTCGCCCATGCGCGGCAGCCATGCCGGCGTTGCCAGCCATTCGAGCGGCTCACTGAACAACACCTGGGCGTCGTCGCGCGGCGGTTCGTCTGCGCCATACCGGATGATCACTGCATCGAGACGGCGCTCGTCGAAATGGGCGAGCAACGCAGCGGACGTGCCCAGGTGCAGCTCCACCACGAGCCCCGGGTCGTGCGCGTTGAGTCGCGCCAGCAGTTGCGGCAGGTCGGGCCCCGCGACGTGTTCGCTCAGGCCGAGCGAGAGCCGCCGTCGGTCCATTGACAGCGACCCCAGCGCCCGTTCATGCGCGTTCAACAGGTCGCGGGCAGCGCTGAGAAACGCTTTGCCGTCGACGGAAAGACGCACCACGCGGGGCGTGCGCTCCAGCAACTGCTTTCCCAGATGTACTTCAAGGCGCTTGAGCTTGAGGCTGACCGCGGATTGCGTGGTGTCGAGCGCAGCGGCGGCGCGCGTGAAGCTGCACAGATCGGCGACAAGCACGAACGCACGGACGGCATCCAGATCGAGAACCTTCATTTCGGATGAATATAGATGAAATAGCCAGCAATATCTGTTCATTATGAACCGGCCGGCCTAAGCTGTGTGCACGTATTCACACATTTGAGGAGTCAGTCATGCCGATTACCCGAATCGCTTTGCGCGCCGGCAAGCCCGCCGAATATCGGAAGGCAATTGCGGACAGCACCCAGCGGGCGCTCGTTGCCACATTCAACGTGCCGAAAGACGACATCTTCATGTTGATCACGGAGCACGAAGCGGACAACTTCGTGTACGACAACCAGTACCTGAATGTGCAGCGAACCGACGACCTCGTGATGGTTCAGATAACGCTGAACAACACGCGCACGCTGGAGCAGAAGAAGGCGCTATACAAGCGCATGGTCGATGAGTTGCATGAGTCGCCGGGGCTGAGGCGAGAGGATGTGCTGATCAACCTCGTCGAAGTCCTGAAGGAGAACTGGTCGTTCGGGAATGGGATCGCTCACTACGCACTTTGAGCGGCGGCGCTCGGTTCGACCGGTGCGGTCCTGGCGCTGCGGCAGTATTGCCATTGCGGCTTGCGCGGCTCGCGTAGCCTTGAGCCTCCGAGGGGCGCAGCACCGGTCGCTATAATGATCTGCTGTTCCCGATCATTCACTGACCGCTCCTCGCCATGGCACCCGAGCTCAACGATCCGTCCCACGAACCGCTGGAAGTCGGCGGTTCGGTCTGGTTCCAGGCAGGCGCCAATACGCTCGGCGGCGCGTCGCGAATCGCGCTTCTCGCGGCGATCGGCGAAACCGGCTCCATCACCAGCGCGGCGAAGGCCGTTGGCATGAGCTACAAGGGCGCGTGGGACGCCGTCGATGCAATGAACAACCTCGCCGGCGAGCCGCTCGTCGTGCGTCTGACTGGCGGCAAGGGCGGCGGCGGCACCACGCTGACGCCGCGCGCACTCAAGCTCATCGAAACATTCCGCGCTGTCGAACGCGAACATCGGCGCTTTCTCGAGCGTGCAGGCGCCGCGATCGAAGGTTTCGCGCCGGACTGGGATCTGATCGGCCGCATCGGCGTAAAAACGAGCGCCCGCAATCAGCTGTACGGCACCGTATCGCATATCGCGCGCGGCACGATCAACGACGAAGTCTCGCTGACGCTCCCCGGCGGGCACACGATCGTCGCCGTGCTCACGCATGAAAGCACTGAATCGCTCGGCCTCGCAGTCGGCTCCGCGGCGTTCGCGCTGATCAAGGCGTCGTGGGTCGTGCTGCTAGTCGAACGGGAAAACAGCGCGCCGCTGAAGCTTTCTGCGCGCAACCAGCTGCGCGGTATCGTGCAAAGCGTGAAGCGGGGCGCGGTCAGTGCCGAGGTGTCGCTCATGCTCGAAGGCGGCGCGATCATCACAGCCGTGGTCACGAACGAGAGCGCCGAATCACTCGGCCTCGCACAAGGCGCGAGCGCCGTCGCGGCATTCAAGGCGTCCAGCGTGATACTCGGCGTGAAAGACTGAGCGTTCGTGCGAAAGAGAGGGCAAGGGCGCCCGCCAATCAGGTTTCGCTGCGTGTGTAGCCGCTGAATGTCTGGTTTTCGCAAACGCGGCCGTCGCTGATCTGCACGACCTGATCCCCGAAGGCGGCTACGTCGTCGGGATCGTGCGTGATGAGCACCATCGGAATATCAAGCCGTGTCTGCAAGTCGGACAACTCCAGCCGCATGCGCTGACGCAGCGTGCTGTCCAACGCCGAGAACGGCTCGTCCAGCAACAGCAGTTGAGGTTGCGCGACGAGCGCGCGCGCAAGCGCGACGCGCTGTTTCTGCCCACCCGAAAGCTGTGCCGGATAATTGCCGGCGACACCCCGCAACTCCAGCGCATCGAGCCAGTAATCGATCTGTGCGTGGCTGCTGCGCGCGCGCGGATTGAACCAGCCGCGCTGCAAGCCGAAACCGATGTTTTGACGCACGTTCAGATGCGGAAACAGCGCGTAGTCCTGAAAAAGGTACGCGACCTTGCGCGCCTGCGGCTTTAGATCGAGATTGAGCTTGCTGTCGAACAGCGCGTTGCCGTGCAGCGTGATCTTGCCTTCGTCGGGACGCAACAGACCGGCGATCGCCTGCAGCGTGAGACTCTTTCCCGCGCCGGACGGCCCGTACAGCACCACGCGCTGCGTGGTCGCAGTAAAAGCGACGTCGAGCGTGAAGCGACGCTCGGCGCTCACGAATGTCTTCTGGATGTCGACTTCGAGCGGCATATCAGCGGGAAACCAGAAGCGTGCGCTGCGGCACGAGGCGGCCGGCGAGCAGCAGGATCACGACGCACGTCACCGAGGTCACGATTACGAGAAAGTTCGCCGTGGCGTCGTCGCCCGCTTGCACGGCTGAGTAGACTGCGACCGAAAGCGTCTGCGTGCGGCCCGGCAGATTGCCCGCGATCATCAGCGTGGCACCGAATTCGCCGAGCGCCCGCGCGAAGGCGAGCAGGCCGCCGGCGAGAATTCCACGCGCGGCAAGCGGCAGGCTCACGCGAAAGAAAACCGCCGTTTCGCTGACGCCGAGCGTGCGCGCGGCGCGCTCGAGTTGGGGATCGACGGCTTCGAAGGCGGCGCGCGCCGATTTCAGCACGAGCGGGAACGCCACCACCGTCGACGCGATCACTGCGCCTTGCCAGGTGAACACCAGTTGAATGTCGAAGCGGTCGAGCCAGGCGCCGATCACACCGCGTCGCCCGAGCAGGACGAGCAGGTAGTAACCGAGCACCGTCGGCGGCATGACGAGCGGCAGCGTCAGCAACGAATCGACGACGTCGCGCGCTCCCGAGCGCCAGCGCGACAGGCCGAAACCGACGGCAACACCGAACACCAGATTCAGCGCGGTCGCCCACCCTGCCACCTTGAGTGACAGCATCAGCGGAATCCAGGCTTGTTGCATGATCGTCTGCGGTCCGTTGTCGGCGTTGATGGAGGTAGAGCGATCCGGATGTTAATGGGCCGGTTTGAAACCGTACTTCGCCAACACCGCCTGGCCGGCCGGCGACAAAACGAAGCTTACGAAGGCCTGCGCGTCCGCTGCATGACGGCTGCCCTCCACTTGCGCGATCGGGTAGGTGATCTGCGTTTGCGTCGGCACCGTCAGCGCGACCTTCACCTTGCCGGGGACGATTGCGGCGTCGGTGCCGAACACGAAACCGGCGTCCACTTCGCCACGCGACACATAGTCGAGGCTTTGACGCACGTTCGCCGCAAGCACGGCCTTGGCGCTCACGGCATCCCATACGCCGGCGGCTTGCAACGCACCTTGCGTGTAGCGGCCGACCGGCACGGAGGCCGGATCGCCATACGCAATCCGTTTCACATTCGACGACGTCAATTCGTTGAGACTGGACGGCGCAAAACGGCTGTCCGCCGGGACGATCAGAACGAGCGAATTGGCAGCGAAGTCCTTGCGCGTGGCCGGTACGATGACTTTCTCCGCCGTAGCCTTGTCCATGGCCTTCTGGTCGGCTGACGCAAAGACGTCGGCGGGCGCGCCTTTGACGATTTGCTGCATCAATACGTCGGAGGCGCCGAAATTCAGCAGAACCTTGGTGCCGGCGTGCTGCTTTTCGAAGGCTTCGCTCACTGCGGTGAACGCATTGGTCAGGCTGGCGGCGGCGGACACCACCAGTTCATCGGCGCGGGCGTTGACGCTAAAGACAATAGAAAACGCGCTGGTCATCAGCAGCGCTTGTTTCAGCAGGCGGCGGGACAGTGTCATGAACGTGTGGAAGCCCGGCGCGCGCCAGACGGTGATTGGAAACCCGTATCGTAATATAGACGAGGTTATAGCGCTGGCCCGACGAGCATGCCGCCGCGCGAAGAAGGCGGATGGCGAGGCAGAGAAACGGCTTAGGCGTTGAGAGAGTGGGGCGGCGCGAGGCTGTCTCGCGTCTGCGAGAGTGGCGCGGCGGCCGGCCGGACGTCGCGCACGGCCTTCCACTTTGCGCGGATGAACGGCCGGTCGTGGCCTGAGACTTTCAGCGCGATGTGCGTCACCCAGCGCTGAGTCGGCACGTGAACGCCGTGCATCAGCACGGCAAGCGCCATCAGACTGACCGCGACTGGGACCACGGAAAGGCGCTCGGGGACGGCGTTCCAGGCCATCCGCACGAACAAAAGCGCGGCTAGCGCGCCGACGAGACACCCAGTGATTGCTTCCGAAGGCGAGTGCGCGCTCAGCACGACGCGTGACAACCCAACCGCCATTCCGGCAGCCAGCCCGAGTACAACCCCCAGCACGCGGACGGACGGACGCGTGCGCAAAAGCATCAGGAACAGGGCGACGGGATAGACGGCCGTCGAGAGCATGGCATGGCCGCTGACGCCGGTGAAATCGAACTCGCGCACGCCTACGCCCCAGCCTAGGAACGCCAGCTTCGTCACCGTCACGACGCCGATTGCCGCGCCGAGCAACAGCAGCCAGCCGGCCGCCATGCGCCACGTGTAGCCGACCCCGAGCCACAGCGCGATGGCGAACGCTAGCGGCAGCGTCATGCCGGCGCCGCCGAGGCTGGTGATCGAGTACCACAGTTGGGCTGGTAGGTCGGGCATCGAGAAAAGGCGGTCAGAGCCGCATAGAATCATTGATATCTCACTAACGCGCGAGCGGGGCAAAGCGCCGACGCGTTCGGTAAGCGCCTAGTATAGACGGCGCCTGCCGACGGCTCTCGCCGCGCAGACAAGCTTTTTGCTTGGGGATGTTAGGCGGCTAACAGGCGCCAGCAGCCTTTAATGGCGGGCGGGGACAAGGTCTAGTGCAGCAGGCGGTGCTGGCAGACTCGCCAGGCGGCTTCTGCATCGCCTGAGGATTGATGTTATTGTGCATTGCACAAGAAACGCATGTGCGTTCGTCAATCCTGCCCTTTTTGCGAGGTTTAGCGCCGATGGCAAAAAGTCTATCGAAAATCTGGCTCCGCGGCCTCAAGCGCCTGCTCGCTATTCAGACCGAGCACGCCAACACGACCGCCAAGCGCGCCACTAAGCGCCCGGCCCGCGCGGCGTCCAGCAAGCCGTCGACGAAAGTTCGCCCGCTGAAGTCTGCCGCGCTGCGTTCGCCCGTCAAACGCGAAGCGCCGCGCGCGGCCCCCCGCGAATCGCGGGTGCGTCCGCGGGCGGCAGCGTGGGCGAGCGGATCGTGGACACGTTCGTTCCATTCGGCGCCGGCGGCGCCCGGCCGCCTGGTCAATCACCTTCAATACGGCCTCTACGTTCCGTCGGGCCACGCTCTCGAAGCTATGCCGCTGCTTGTGATGCTGCACGGCTGCACGCAATCTATCGACGAATTCGCGCAAGGTACACGGATGAACGTGCTGGCGGACCGCTACGGCTTTGCTGTCGTCTATCCCGAACAGTCGAAGCATGCGCATTCGCACCGCTGCTGGCATTGGTACGACTCGGGCGAGAGCGCGGGTGGTGCCGAGGCGCGGGCGGTGGTGTCGCTCGTCGATGCACTTGTCGCCCAGCATGGTTTCGACAGCGAGCGCGTGTATGTCGCTGGGATTTCTGCGGGGGCGGGGCTCGCGGCGCTGCTGGCGCTGCGTTATCCGGACCGCTTTGCGGCGGTCGCGCTGCATTCCGGGCCGGCTTTTGGCGAAGCCCGCTCGGGCATTACGGCGATGGACGTGATGCGGCGCGGCGCGCGGCGCGATCCTGCCGAACTCGTTGATGAGGTCGCGGACGTTGCGCACTACCCGGGCATGCCGGCGCTCATCATCCACGGCGACGCCGATCATGTGGTTGCGCCGGTCAACGCCGACCAGCTTGCGACGCAATTTCTGCGTCTGAATCGGATGATCGATCCCAAAGGCGCGCGCAAATCCGGCGAAATGCGCGAAGAGCGCAAGGGCGGCATGACGCTACGCGACTATTTCCGTAGTGGCCGGCGCGTCGTGCGCGTGTGTCACGTGCAAGGCGTGGCGCATGCCTGGAGCGGCGGAGACGACTCTGTGGCGTTCCATTCCGCGAAGGGCCCGGACGCCAGCGCCATGGTGTGGGAGTTCTTCAAGCACCAGCGGCGGGTGGGCGCGGGCGTCGCCGAGAGCACTTCGGCGGACGCCTCTGCGTACGCACGGTGACTTTTGAGCAACAGCCGAAAATGAATGTTGGCGTAATCCTAGGGTTTTCCCTATAATACGGGTTATCCCCTAGGCGTTAATGCCTACACTCATTGCCGAGGTTCTCATCATGTACCTGCTCACCCGCCTCTTCCTGTTTTTGACCAAGTCGCCCGAACAACTCGCAAAAGAACGCGCTGATGCGTTCCTGGCAGAAGCGACCGACCTGTACGACCTCGAGTTCCGCATGCGCAAGCTGGATCGCGAGGCGAACTTTCGTCAGCCGTCGTGGATGAGCCAGCACTAAGCTGCGCTGTAATTGAAGCATCGGCGGTATCGAATGACGCCGGTGCTGGCGAAGGGCTGAGCCTCGGCTCCGAGCCAGTAGTGCTGCTACAAAAACCCGCTTTCCGGCTGCGTCACAAGACGCGGTGAGCGTGTGCTCACTTTCCGAAGCGTGCCAGCGTCCGGGCTCTCGCCTGCGCGTGGTCGACGATCGGCGCCGGGTAGTCCTCACCTAACACAACGTCGTGTTGTGCGAGCCGTTCCGCGCCCGCCAGCCACGGCGCGTGGATCCATTTGGCCGGCAGTTTCCCCAACTGCGGCAAATAGCGTTTGATGAACCGGCCGTCGGCATCGAACTTCTCCGATTGCGTGACTGGGTTGAAGATCCGGAAATAGGGCTGTGCATCGCATCCTGTGGAAGCCGCCCATTGCCAGCCGCCATTATTTGCCGCGAAGTCGAAATCGTTCAGTTGATCGGCGAAATAGCGCTCGCCGAGCCGCCAGTCCACGCCCAGGTCCTTCACCAGAAAACTCGCGGTCACCATGCGCAGACGGTTATGCATGTAGCCGGTGCTGTTGAGCTGCAACATGGCCGCGTCGATTAGCGGATAGCCGGTGCGGCCTTCGCACCATGCGGCGAACGCTTCATCCGCTTCCGGGCCCTGCTCCCAACGCAGACGGTCGTACTCTTCCTTGAACGACGCCCCGCCCGCCAACTTGGGGTGATGCGACAGGATCATGAAGTAGAAATCCCGCCAGATCAGTTCCGAGAGCCACGTGGCCGAGCCCCGGCCATCCGGTTGCAGAGACATCTCATGAGCGAGCCGCGCGAGCGTGCGAATCGACACGGTGCCAAAGCGCAAGTGCACCGACAGATAGCTAGGACCCTTGGCCGCCGGAAAGTCCCGCCGTTCTGCGTAGCTGTCGATACGCGTCAGAAAGTCGTCGAGCAGCACCCGGGCGCCGCTCATGCCGGTGGGCAACTCGAGCGCTCCCAGATTGCTGGGCGCGAAGCCCAGTTGATCGAGCGTCGGTAGATGCCGGTCCAATTTTGCCGGCAACTTGGCCAGGTGGTCTGCGTAGGTTTCGACCGGATAAGGCTTCAGATCGAAGCTCGTCAGTTGTTTGAGCCACGCGTTCTTGTACGGCGTGAAAACCGTGAATGGCTTGTTCTGGCCAGTCAACAGTTCGGCGCGCTCGAAAATCACCTGATCCTTGAAAGTCAGCCATTGGCGTCCTGCCTCGGCGAGACGCTCGCGCACGTTGTCGTCCCGCTCGATCGCGGCGGGTTCGTAGTCGTGGTTCGCGAATACCGCATCGACTTGCAACTCGTTGGCGAGTTTCGGCACGAGATCGACCGGATCGCCGCTCAGCACGACGAGCCCGCCACCCCGAGCGCGCAGCGCTTCGTCAAGTTCGCCCAGCGACGCAAGAATGAACTCGACACGGCGATCTTGCGCCTGCGTGCCCGGGTTACGCGTCAGCCATTTATCGACGAGCGGTTGCAGAATCGTCGTATCGAACACGAACACGCACCACACGCGCTCGCAATGCTTGAGCGCGTAGTACAGCGCGGCGTTATCGGTGCTGCGCAGGTCACGGCGAAACCAGACCAGACCGGTGTCGAAGGTGTCGTTCAGTCGTCGGACGCGTGTCATCGGCAAGTTGAAATGTAAATGGCTGCGCGCCCGCCCTCGGCGTCGAGAGCGGGCGCGGATGAGGCCGGCAGTTAAAGTGCCGCGCTTCCCGGCGAGCCGTGAGCGACCCGCCGACCTGGCAGCTTACGCGACTTGCAGACGAACTGCGACGTTGTTGCGCGTAGCGTTCGAGTACGGGCAAACCTGGTGAGCGGCGTCGACCAGTTCTTTAGCTGCATCTGCATCCAGACCCGGCAGCGAGATGCGAAGATCGATGTCCAGTGCGAAGCCGCCCTTGTCGTTGGGACCGATACCGACTTCTGCGGTGACCTGAGTATCGGCGGGCAGCGTTTGCTTGTGCTGACCCGCGACGAACTTCATTGCGCTGAGAAAACATGCCGAATAGCCAGCGGCGAACAACTGTTCAGGGTTCGTGCCGGCTGCGCCGTTGCCTCCCAATTCGCGCGGCGCAGCGAGCTTAACGTCCAACGCATTGTCCGACGATACTGCACGGCCGTCGCGGCCACCGGTGCTCGTTGCACTTGCTTTGTAGAGGATGTTCATCGCGCTGCTCCTTGATCTGGGTTGTAAGGGTCTGCATGTTGCCGCTTCGCGCTACCTGCCGTTGTGGCGCGGTGCCAGTGAAGCGGCGTGTGATAAATATAGTACACAAATCATTTGTGTACAAATGAAATTTTACATGACGTCGATAGCCAGCGTTTGCACCGGCGCGTCTAGTTATCCATGTAGTCGTTAAGCGTGGTGCGCAGGCGAGTCAGATCGTCGCGCAAACGCAGCAGAAATTCGGGGGTCTGTTGCGTGGCGCAAAAGATTTCGGCGGGCACCTCGCGGGCCTGACGCTTGAGCGCTGCGCCGGCCTTGGTGAGTCGAATGTAGACGAGACGTTCGTCTTCCACTCCCCGCACCCGTTCCACTAGACCTTGCGTCTCGAGGCGCTTGAGCAGGGGCGTGACAGTTGCCGAATCGAGGTTCAGGCGCGCGGCCATTCCCTTGACCGTGACGTCGTCGCTTTCCCATAGCACCAGCATCGCCAGATATTGCGGATACGTGAGACCGAGCTTGTCGAGAAGCGGCTTGTAGGCCTTGGTCATCGCCAGCGACGTGGAGTAGAGGGCGAAGCACAGTTGCTCGTCGAGCGTGAAGGGCAAAGCGGGGCGCTGGGTCATGATGCATCTCGTGTCAAAGGAGTGCGCGCGAATAGATTGAGTGCAAACCATTGTGCCGCAAATCGGCGCACGTTGACGACTATGAGATGTAAAGGCGGACTACGAGAAGCGCGCGCCGCAGTGGACGCAGCCCCGCCAGACGAGCAACAGAGCGCCAATGCCGCGAGCGGCAATTGGCGCCTGGCGTCAGGTCTCAGGCGGCCGGCGTAGTCGGCAGATCAGGCGTTTGCGGAGTCTGCACGCCGTAGCAGCCGCGATATGTTGCGTAGAACGAGCAATACAGCATGGTCGTGACGATCATCGTGGCGGGCATCAGCACGGCGAACGCGAAGTCGCCCGCGCCGAGCGCCTGCATCAACGCCGACAAGCCGAGCGACACTGTCATGGCCACGGCAAACCACAGCGCGCCGAACACGATGAATGCGCCGCGATTTCGCCAGCAACTGACGAGGCTGAAGAACATCGCCTTGACGGGCGGTACATCGTGCCACGCCGCGAGAATAGGTGAGAACCAGAACAGCATGGCCACCGGAATGTAGAGCGCAAAGGCCGTAACCACGGCGAGCGGCATATTGCTGTTGGCGACTGCCTGAGGGTCCATTGCCGCGCCCGCGCCGAGCATCACTTTCAGCAACATGCCGCCGTCGGCGAGTGCCGAACCCGCGAGCACCACCGCCATCGCGATTACGTAGAACACGCCGAGCACGATCAGCCGCCGGGCGACCACTGGTCCGTACGAACGGAAGCCATCCACGAGGATTGTTGGAAAGACTGGCTTGCCCGCGATCGTATTGCGGCATGCGGCCATGAAGCCGACGGCGACGCCTGGAATGAACGCGAGCGGCAACACGCTGCCGATCAGCGGGATCTGTGCAACCAGCGTCATCACCAGCAGATAGGTGAAAAACAGCGTGAGAAATGCGAGCGGATTCTTGCGGAACAGCCAGATACCTTGCCGGAACCATACATAGCCGGTTTTCGCGGGGACTTCGATCAGTTGCATGAGGTGTGAATGCCTGGAAGTGCGACGCCGGACAGGCGCTCGCGCAGAATGCGTTCGAAATGGCCGGGATCGTGCGGTTTAAGCAGTTCGGCCGCGCGCGGCAAATGAAAATCATACAGGCGCGAGACCCAGAAACGGTACGCGCCCGCGCGCAGCATGTCGCCCCAATGACGGTTTTCTTCGACGGTAAAAGGACGCACCGTTTGATACGCGCGCAGCATGGCCTCGGTGCGAGCCTCGTCGAGCTTGCCCGTGGCGAGGTCGACGCACCAGTCGTTGACGGTGACGGCGACGTCGAACAGCCACTTGTCGCAGCCGGCGAAGTAAAAATCGAAGAAACCGCCGAGACGTACCTCGTGACCGGTCTCCGGCGCGGCATGCGCGAACATGGCGTTGTCGCGGAACAGGTCTGCGTGACAGGGCCCCTCAGGCAGCGCCGCGTAATCCGCCGACGCGAAGAACGCCTCCTGATACGCGAGCTCGGACGACAGCAAGTCACGCTGCTCGCCTTCGAGAAACGGCAGGATGGTCGGCACCGTTTCCTTCCACCACGGCAGGCTACGCAGGTTCGGCTGATAGCCGGTGTAATCGCGCCCGGCGAGATGCATGCGCGCAAGCATCTGTCCAACTTCGATGCAATGTTCGACGCCCGGCGCCAGTTCCGGCGCGCCTTCGAGCTTCGTCACGATAGCGGCGGGCTTGCCGTGCAGGATGCCAAACAGCGATCCGTCCTCGCGCGGCATGGGGTCCGGCACAGGCACGCGGTGCTCCGCAAGATGGCGCATCAGGTTCAGATAGAACGGCAACTGCCCGGCCGTGAGCTTTTCAAAAATGGTGAGGACGTATTCGCCGCGCGTGGTCGTGAGAAAAAAGTTGCTGTTTTCGATGCCGGACGTAATGCCGCGAAATTCGACGACTTCGCCGAGATCGTAATGGCGCATCCAGTCTGCTAGTTGGGATTCGGTGACAGCGGTGAAGACAGCCATGCGGGAAACGTCAGGTCAGGTTGGTCGGGCTGGCGCGATGCGGCCAGCGGGCTACGTGCGGTGGTGAAAGCGGTGTGGAGCGCGCGTTCAGGCAGGTCGGTGGAACAGTTGCGAGGCTCGGCGCACCGCCGCGCGATGCGGAATTCAAGCTCACAGCACCGGCGACGCGCGCCGGCGCAGGGCATTGATCAGGAGCGGCGCCGGCGCCCCGCCAGGCGTCAGTACCTCAGGTTCACCGAAGGCAGACGCGTGCTCGCGCGTCCGTTGTCGCGCACGGTGGGCGACGTATCGAGCGGCGCGCTCATCTGGTAGCGGGTGCCAAGGTTCGAGCGGACGTTGATTTCGACGGGCTTGCCTTTGTCGCGGTATTCGGTGATTTCCGTGCCGTTCCCGCTGCGCTCGTGGAAACTCGGCGTGCGCGGGACGTTGATTTCCACCTTCGAGCTGACCTCGGCAGCCGGCCGGTTGATCTTCTCCAGGTCGGGCAGGCCGGCGCGTTCGTTAGCGGACTGCGGCGCGCCCGGGGGCGGAGTGTCGTCGACAGGCTGGGCAGCCATCGCGGCGTTGCCAAAGGCAAGGGCCAGTGCAACGGCGACGGGAAGGAGCGGCTTCATGGTGATTCTCCGGAATGGTGCCCCGATTCTAGCAAATCCAGCTTCTGCCACGGGCGCAGTCGCCTTATTTTGCGCCGCTTTCGCGCGGCGCGCCCACAATCTCGCTCGCCCCGCGGCGGCGCGTGCCGCGCGCGCCTCGACGTCATTTGGCGATCATGGGTTCCGTGGTAATGTCGTCTCATCAATAGAGGCGAATGAAGATGAACAACGATACCAATCAACGCGCGGTGCAAACTCCCGCCCACAGCTTTCCGACCGAATCCTTCGACGACGCTGCCGAGGCCGTCACACGCCTGTCGGCCATTTACGAAGCCAACACGTCTTTTCTGCGCGACGCCTTCGCGCGCTATCGCCGCAACGAACTGTTCGAACGCCGGGTACGTGCTTGCTACCCGTTCGTGCGCGTCTGCACCGAAGTCAACACGCATATCGACTCGCGCCGCTCGTACGGTTTTGTCGCTGGCCCCGGCGTGTTCGAGACAACTGTTACGCGCCCCGATCTGTTCGGTAACTACTATCGTGAGCAGTTGCGTCTGCTCGCGAAAAACCATCATGTGAAGATCGAAGTTGGCGTGTCGAATCAGCCGATCCCCATTCATTTTGCGTTTGCCGAGGGCATTCACCTCGAAGGCGATCTGGATCGCGAGCGCCTCTTCCTGATGCGCGACGTGTTCGACACGCCCGACCTCGCGCTGCTCGACGACCGTATCGTCAACGGCACCTACGAGCCGTTGGCGGGCGAGCCGCATCCGCTCGCGCTATTCACGGCGGCGCGCGTGGATTTCTCGCTGCATCGGCTGAAGCATTACACGGCGACGTCGCCCACGCATTGTCAGAACTACGTGCTGTACACGAACTACCAGTTTTATATCGACGAATTCGTCAAACTTGGCCGCACCATGATGGCCCATACAGACGACGAGGAACTGCGCGCGTATCGCAGCGAATACACGTCGTTTGTCGAACCGGGCGACGTGGTCATCTACAACGAGAATCTCGGTGAGCAGGCGCAGGAAGGCACGGCGCCGCCGCGTCTGCCGCAGATGCCCGCATATCACCTGAAGCGCGCGGACGGCAGCGGCATCACGATGATCAACATCGGCGTCGGGCCGTCGAACGCAAAGACCATTACCGATCACATCGCCGTGCTGCGTCCGCATGCGTGGATCATGCTGGGCCACTGCGCGGGCCTGCGCAACACGCAGCGCCTCGGCGACTATGTGCTCGCGCACGGCTACGTGCGCGAAGATCACGTACTCGACGCCGATCTGCCGCTGTGGGTCCCGATTCCCGCGCTCGCCGAAGTGCAGGTTGCGCTGGAGCGCGCGGTCGCGCAAGTCACGCAGCTCGACGGCGTGGAACTCAAGAGGGTTATGCGCACGGGCACTGTCGCGAGTGTGGACAACCGCAACTGGGAGTTGCGCGATCATCGTGAGCCGGTTCAGCGGCTGTCGCAAAGCCGCGCGATCGCGCTCGACATGGAAAGCGCGACCATTGCCGCAAACGGATTCCGCTTCCGCGTGCCTTACGGCACCTTGTTATGCGTGTCGGACAAGCCGCTGCACGGCGAGTTGAAGTTGCCCGGCATGGCCGATCAGTTCTATCGCGCGCAAGTCGACCAGCATCTGCAGATCGGCGTGAAAGCCATGGAGCTTTTGCGCGAGAACGGGCTGCATCGTTTGCATAGCCGCAAGCTGCGCAGCTTTGCAGAGGTGGCGTTTCAGTAAACGGAGTGTTGAGGCGGGCGATTCTTCCGTCGGCGGCTGCACTCGGCGGAAGCGCAAGGGCATCAACCGATGCGTCTACTGCCCAAAGCCGGTCAGCCCGATCACGCTCCCGGCGGCCAGCAGCCATAGCGGATGAATGCGCGTCTTCAATGCGATTGCGGCTGTGGCCGCCGTGACTGCCCAGGCAATCGCCGTCGAATCCGACGCCTCCGCGATCAGCGCCGCGCTCGCCGCGACGATGCCTGCCGTAACCGGCACCAGCCCCAACTGCGCATAACGCCGCCACGGCCGATCCTTGAAGCGGTCCCACGCGTGGAGCGCGAGTATGGTCACGATAGACGACGGCCCGAACTTCGCGATCGACGTCACCAGCATGCCAGGCCAGCCGGCCACGTGCCATCCAATCAGTGTCACGATCATCAGGTTGGGCCCTGGCGCGGCTTGGGCAAGCGCGAAGAGGGCACTGAATTCGCCGGCCGGCATCCAGTGATGCACCTCGACCACCTGACGCTGCATCTCCGGAAGAATGGTGTTGCCGCCGCCGAATGCGAGCAGCGAAAGCTGACTGAAAATGATGGCGAGAGAAACGAGCGTGTCGTTCATTGTGCGCTCCTCGATGCAACGTAGATGCTGAGCGGCGTCAGCACAAGCATGGTGGGCAACAGCGGCAGCCGCATGATCGCGATAGCAACGAAGCCGAGGGCGGCGATGAGCGCGGCCATCGGGTTGTTGCGCAGCGGCAGCAAGATCTTCACGGCCATCGAAATCAGAAGCCCCGCTGCGGCCGCCGCAAGTCCCGCAAATAGATGACGCACATGCGGGTCGTCCTGCGTGCGCTCGTACAACACGCCAAGACCGATCACCACCAGCGACGGCCCGGCGATCAAGCCGAGCAATCCAGCGAGCGCGCCCGGGATTCCGCGAAAGCGCATGCCGACGGCTACTGAGAGATTGATCACGTTGCCGCCCGGCAGAAACTGGCAAAGACCCAGCAGATCGGTGAAGTCTTCCGCGTTCAACCAGCGGCGTTGCTCGACAAGCGCGCGGCGCGCGAGCGGCAGTGCTCCGCCGAATGAGATGAGTCCCAAGCCCAGAAAACCGCCGAAAATTTCCCGCAGAGTGGGCCTCGGCCCTGCGGCGGAGTCGAGTGATGTGAGATTGTGGTCCATGGCGCTTCGCTTTCCGTTCAAGCTCAAGAGGTTAGCGCCGAAACGCCATGCGGCAAAACGATTTTTGCGCGCGTCTTTGTGATCTACAATCACAAGCATGGCCCGTAATCTTCCTCCTTTCCCGGCGCTGCGTGCCTTTGAAGCCGCGGCACGGCACGAAAGCTTCACCGCTGCGGCCAACGAACTGCATGTGACGCACGGTGCAATCAGCCGGCAAGTCGCGGCGTTCGAGTCGTGGCTCGGCGTGCAAGTGTTCCAGCGTCACGGCAAGCGCGTTCGCCTGACGGCGGCCGGCCGCCGTTATCTGTCCACCGTGCAGGCTGCATTCGACAGCATTGCTCACGCCACCGACCAACTGCGCGACACCGGCGTCGTTCACATTCTGCGGGTGAATGCGCTGCCCACGTTCGCGATGAAATGGCTGCTGCCGCGCCTGCATCAATTCCAGCGCAAGGTGCCGAACGTCGAATTGCGATTGGCGACGTCGAACGCGCCGGTCGAAACATTGGATAGCTTCGACGTTGCTGTAAGGCGAGGCCCCGCTCACTGGCCAAACTGCGTGAGCGGGCACTTTCTTGGCGAGAGCGAGCTTCCCGTGTGTAGTCCCGCGCTACTGCAGCGCTCGCCGATCAAGACGGCCGACGACCTCGCGCGACACGTTCTCCTGCATTCCGACACGCGGCCCGATGCGTGGGGCAACTGGTTGTCGGCCGCGGGCGTGACGGCGAACTGCCGGAAGAAGCAATCGTTCGATCACTTCTATCTGGCCTTGCAGGCCGCAGTAGATGGACTTGGCGTGGCGCTCGGCCCGTTGCCGCTACTTGCCGACGAACTCGCGTCTGGCCGGCTCGTGATGCCGCTGGCGGCGCCGCGCATCGACGCGCGCGGCTATTGGTGGGTGGCAAGAAGAGAGGTCGCCCACGCGCCGCTCGTCGCGCAATTCTGCGAATGGTTGCAGGCGCAAGGCGATCAGACCGATCAGGCGCAAACGCAAACGGGCAGCCCCGAGGCCGCCCGCTTGAATGATTGATCCAGCAGTCTTGCGCGCGTGCGCAGCCCTCGCACGTTACAGATAGAACATGCGGTCTTCTTCCGACTTGGTGGGTTGCGGCTCAGCGCCTTCGCGATCTTCGTAGAACTTGAGCACCGCTTCGAGCACCTGGTCCGGGTCGTCGATCACCTGCATCAGGTCGATGTCCGTCGGATTGATGAGGCCCATAGGCGTGAGCGAGTTCTTGAACCACGCAAGCAGACCTTCCCAGAACTCTGCGCCCACCAGAATGATCGGCACGTGACGCGACTTCTTGGTTTGAATGAGCGTGAGTACTTCCGCGAGTTCGTCGAGCGTGCCAAAGCCACCGGGCATCACGATCACGGCATCTGAATTCTTCACGAACGTAACTTTGCGCGTGAAGAAATGACGGAAGCGCAGCGAGATGTCTTGCCACTGGTTACCGGACTGCTCGTGCGGCAACTCGATATTCAACCCGACTGAAGGCGCCTTGCCTGCATGAGCGCCCTTATTTGCGGCTTCCATGATGCCTGGGCCGCCGCCGGAGATCACGGCGAAGCCTGCATCGGAGAGCTTGCGGGCAATTTGCGTGGCGAGTTTGTAGTACGGCGAGCTGGGTTTCAGGCGCGCTGAACCGTAGATGCTGACAGCGGGGCGGATCTCCGAGAGGTACTCGGTCGCCTCGATAAACTCTGCCATAATCGTGAACATCTGCCACGATGCGCGGGCCTTTTTTGCCGTTGCGCGCTCTTGATCTGCGAGTGATCGCAGACTCGGAATCACTTTTCTCTTAGTCATAATGCCTGAAGAACGAAGCCTTGAAGGTAAGACCCTGCTATTGGTCGACGGTTCGAGTTATCTGTACCGGGCCTACCATGCGATGCCTGATCTGCGCGGGCCCGATGGTGGTCCCACAGGTGCGCTCTACGGGATGATCAACATGCTGCGGCGCATGCGCAAGGAAGTCACAGCAGAGTATAGCGCGTGCGTGTTCGACGCCAAGGGCAAAACGTTTCGCGACGACTGGTATCCCGACTATAAGGCGAATCGTCCATCCATGCCGGACGATCTCTCGCGGCAGATCGAGCCAATTCATGTGGCCGTGCGTGCGCTTGGCTGGCCGCTTCTGATGATCGACGGCGTGGAAGCCGACGACGTGATCGGCACGCTTAGCACCGAGGCGGAAAAGCGCGGCATGAACGTGATCGTGTCGACTGGGGACAAGGATCTGGCGCAGCTCGTGTCGGATCATGTCACCCTCATCAATACGATGACCAACGAAAAACTCGACCGCGCCGGCGTTCTTGCGAAGTTCGGCGTCCCCCCGGAGCGCATTGTCGACTACCTGTCGTTGATCGGCGATACCGTCGACAACGTGCCCGGCGTCGAGAAATGCGGGCCGAAAACCGCGCTCAAATGGCTGTCGCAATTCGAGTCGCTAGATGGCATCGTCGCACATGCAGACGAGATCAAAGGTGCGGTAGGAGACAATCTGCGACGTGCTCTGGATTTTCTGCCGATGGCGCGCAAGCTCGTCACCGTGGAGCGTCATTGCGATCTGACGGGGCATCTCACGTCGATCGAGGAGAATTTGCAGAGCCGGCCGGAATCGCGCGAAGAATTGCGCGATGTCTTCACGCGTCACGGGTTCAAGACCTGGCTGCGCGAGGTCGAAATTGCCGATGCGGTCGAAGGGCCGGAAACCGACGTGCCGCCCGCGCTCAGCGTCGATCACGAACGCCACTACGAAACCGTGCAAACGTGGGAACAGTTCGACGCGTGGCTGCAAAAAATCAACGCAGCCGAGCTGACCTCGTTCGACACCGAAACCACGTCGCTCGATCCAATGACCGCGCAAATCGTGGGTCTGTCCTTGTCGGTAGAAGTGGGTCATGCCGCTTATGTGCCGCTCGCGCATCGCGGCCCCGACGCGCCTGTGCAACTGCCGCGCGACGAAGTGCTTGCGAGGCTCAAGCCGTGGCTCGAGAGTGCGGAGCACAAGAAGGTCGGTCAGCATATGAAATACGACGAGCAGGTGCTGGCCAATTATGGTATCGAGATGCGCGGCGTCGAACACGACACGCTGTTGCAATCGTACGTGCTGGAGTCGCATCGTCCGCATGACATGGACAACCTCGCGTTGCGCCATCTCGGCATCAAAACGATCAAGTACGAAGACGTCGCGGGCAAGGGTGCCCAGCAAATCGGCTTCGACGAAGTCGCGCTGGACAAAGCTGCCGAATATGCCGCAGAAGACGCCGACGTAACGTTGCGTCTGCATCAGGCACTGTATCCGCAGCTTGCTGCAGAAGAGGCGCTCGAGCATGTCTATCGCGACATCGAAGTGCCCACGTCGCGTGTATTGCGCAAGATGGAGCGTACCGGCGTTCTGATCGACGCGGAAAAACTGCGTCAGCAAAGCAGCGAAATCGCCGCGCGTCTGATTCAGCTGGAGAGCGAGGCGTATGTGCTCGCCGGCGGCGAATTCAATCTCGGCTCGCCGAAGCAGATCGGTCAGATCTTCTTCGAGAGACTCGAATTGCCAGTCGTGAAGAAGACGCCGAGCGGCGCGCCGTCCACCGACGAAGAAGTACTTCAGAAGCTCGCAGAAGATTATCCGCTGCCTAAGATCCTGCTGGAACACCGCGGCTTGTCGAAGCTGAAGTCGACCTACACCGACAAGCTGCCGCGAATGGTCAACGCAACAACCGGTCGCGTGCACACGAATTACGCTCAGGCGGTTGCGGTCACGGGGCGCCTTGCGTCGAACGACCCGAACCTGCAGAACATTCCCGTGCGCACCGGCGAAGGCCGCCGTATTCGCGAGGCCTTTATTGCGCCACCGGGGCACAAGCTCGTCTCAGCGGATTACTCGCAAATCGAACTGCGCATCATGGCGCACATTTCCGGCGACGAATCGTTGCTGCGCGCGTTCTCGCAAGGAGAAGACATTCACCGCGCGACTGCGGCCGAGATTTTCGGCGTGACGCCGCTCGAAGTGTCGAACGATCAGCGGCGCGTGGCAAAGGTCATCAACTTCGGTCTGATCTATGGCATGAGTTCGTTCGGCCTTGCGTCGAACCTGGGCATTACGCGCGACGCCGCGAAGCTCTATATCGACCGCTACTTCGCGCGCTATCCGGGCGTCGCTCGCTATATGGACGAGACGCGTCTGAGCGCGAAGGCGAAGGGCTATGTGGAAACGGTGTTCGGCCGCAGGCTGTGGCTGCCGGAAATCAACGGCGGCAATGGTCCGCGCCGTCAGGCCGCGGAGCGCGCGGCCATTAATGCGCCAATGCAAGGTACGGCCGCCGATCTGATCAAGTTGTCGATGATCGCGGTGCAGAAGTGGATCGAACAATCCAGGATCGGCACCCGCATGATCATGCAGGTGCACGACGAACTGATTCTCGAAGTGCCGGACGCAGAACTGTCTGAAGTGCGCCAGCGTCTGCCCGAGTTGATGTGCGGTGTCGCCGCGCTGAAAGTCCCGCTGGTCGCCGAAGTGGGCGCGGGACTCAACTGGGAGGAAGCGCATTGACGCCTGTGTGACGGCGCGCGATATCGTCGTGTGCATGTCACATATGCGTATTGGCGGCTTGTGACAAACCATGCTGCTCGCGGACAATCGGTAAAGACGCGTGCCTCTCGCGCGCGATCACGACGCACAACCCATTGGCAAATACGGAGAGTTCAATGCATCGGTTCATCGTCGTTGGCGGAGGCGCAGGAGGACTGGAGCTGGCAACTCGCTTAGGCGATCGCTATGGTCACAATAACAAAGCCGGTACGCGGGCGCAGGTCACGCTCGTCGACCGTAATCCGACCCACATCTGGAAGCCGCTGCTGCACGAAGTGGCGGCCGGCAGCATGGACCCGTTCACGCAGGAGCTCGAATATGCCGCGCAAGCGCGCTGGCATGGCTTCGAGTTCCAGCAGGGCGAACTGACGGGCCTCGACCGCGCGAACCGGCGTCTTACCCTTGGCACAGTGCTCGACGACGACGGCGCCGAACTCCTTCCCGAACGCCATCTCGAGTACGACACGCTGATCATCGCGATCGGCAGCACGACGGCATTCTTCGGCGTGAAAGGCGCGCCCGAGTTCTCTCTGGCACTCGACACCGTGAGCCAGGCCGAGCGTTTTCGCAAGCGCCTTATCGCGGCTTGCATGCGGGCCGAGCATCAGGCGCACGAGCCGGTCGAATCCGGAGTGGGCACATCGCCTTCTTCCGAGCCGCGCATTCAGGTGGCGATTGTCGGCGGCGGCGCGACGGGCGTCGAACTCTCCGCGGAGCTGCGCAATACGGCTCAGGTGTTGTCCGCGTATGGTCTGCACAAGCTCGATCCTCGGCACGACGTGGGCATTGTGTTGATCGAGGCAGGGCCGCGCATTTTGCCGGCTTTGCAGGAACGGGTGTCGACGGCCACCGCCGAGCTGCTCACCAAGCTCGGCGTAAAGCTCATGACGAGCGAGACCGTGGCCGAGGTTGCGCCCGGCATCATCCGCACCGCGAGCGGAAAAACCGTGCGTGCCGATCTGACGGTGTGGGCGGCAGGCATCAAGGCGCCGGCTATTCTGAGCCAGCTTGACGGCTTGCCGGTCAACCGGCTCGGTCAGCTCAACGTGCGCCGCACGCTGCAAACCGAAATTGACGACAACGTCTTTGCGCTTGGCGATTGCGCTGCATGCCCTTGGCCCGGCAACGAAAGGAACGTACCGCCGCGCGCGCAGGCCGCGCATCAACAGGCCAGTTTTCTGCTGAAAGCGCTCGCGGCGCGGCTTGAAAACAGGCCGCTGCCCGAATTCACCTATCGCGACTTCGGCTCGCTCGTGTCGCTTGGACACTTCAGCGCGGTCGGCAATCTGATGGGCGGCGTGATCGGCGGCAATATGCTGATCGAGGGACTATTCGCGCGTTTCATGTACATGTCGCTGTACCGGCTGCATATCGCCGCGCTACACGGCTACGCCCGAATGGTGCTCGACACCTTTGCGCACTGGCTGCGGCGCACCACGTTACCGCGCGTCAAGCTGCACTGACGGCGCGTCTCGCGAAGAAGTTGCTTCTGCAACGGGACACGCGCGAGGCGTATCCTGTTGCCTCCAACGTTCAACGAGGAGCGCCCGCATGCTGAATCCCGATGTCGACAGCCTGGTCCCGCACGTTCCCTTCAACCGGCGCACTTTCATCAAGGCCGCGATCGGCACTGGATTTGCTGCCGCCGTGTTGCCCGTGTCGGCGCAAACCATCCATACCGACAGCGAAGGTCTGGAAGCCGGCGAGATCGCCGTGCGTTCAGGCGGCACGCTCGTGCCGGCCTACCGCGCGCAGCCGAAGGGCAAGACGCATCTGCCGGTGATCATCGTCATTCATGAGGCGTTCGGCGTGCACGAACATATCGCCGACGTGTGCCGGCGTTTCGCCAAGCTCGGCTATCTGGCCATCGCGCCGGATCTGTTCGTCCGCGAAGGCGATCCGATGGCGCTTCCGACCATCCAGCAAATCAGTCAACAGATCTTGAACAAGGTGCCGGACGAACAGGCGCTCGCCGATCTCGACGTGACGGTCGCGTGGGCCGGCGAGCACGGCGGCGATCTGAGCCGGCTGGGCGTGACGGGCTTCTGTTGGGGTGGGCGCATCGCGTGGCTGTACGCAGAGCACAATCCGCGGCTCAAGGCGGCGGTTGCGTGGTATGGGCGTGTTATCGGCGATCGCACGGCGACCACACCTACGAACCCGCTCGACCGCGTGGCGGATCTACACGCCCCGGTGCTCGGTCTCTACGGGTTGCGGGACCAAAGCATTCCGCAGGACTCGCTCGAGCAGATGAAACAGGCGATTGCGCAAGGGCCGCAGGTAGCGCGCGGTTCGCAATTCGTTGTGTACGACGATGCGGGCCATGCCTTTTTCGCGGACTACCGGCCGAGCTACAAGAAGGCCGACGCGGAAGACGGCTGGCGTCGGACGCTGGCCTGGTTCAAGCAGCACGGAGTGGTTTGAGCTTTCGGCTTGGGGCTTCGGCATTGCGGCTTCTGCTTTTGCTCCGCGTGTGAGCTTGCCGCTTTGACTCGCTCGGGCCGCCCCGTTCCCGGCACATGCAACATATAAAAAGGCCGTTGCCGCTTGTGAGCGGCAACGGCCTTCGGCTTTCCTGGCGGCGCTTCGCTTAGGGATTCGGGCCGGTTGCGACGGGCCGCTTCGGATCAGAACTCCATTCGCTCCAGGAACCCGCGTAGAGCGCTGCACCGTGCAGACCGGCGACTTCCATCGCCAGCGCATTGACGCACGCCGTCACGCCCGAGCCGCACTGCAGGACGACATGTTCAGGAGGCGTATCGCCGAGTAGTGCGGTGAACTCGTCGCGCAGAGTGTGAGCCGGCTTGAAGCGGCCGTCAGCCGTCAGGTTGTCCTTGAAGAAGCGATTGAGCGCGCCCGGAATGTGCCCACCCACCGCATCCAGCGTCTCGTTCTCGCCGCGATAGCGATCGGCCGAGCGCGCGTCGACCACCACGCGCTCTTTTGAACCGAGATTGCGCTCGACCATGTTTGCGTCGACGGTGACGGAAAGCGGAGCGCCCGCTTTGAAGTCGCCGGTATTTTGCGGCGGCACGTCTTGCGTCAACGGGTGGCCGGCGGCTTCCCACGCTTGCAGTCCGCCGTCGAGCAACGCCACCGCGTCGTGGCCGAGCCAGCGCAGCAGCCACCAGGCGCGCGCGGCGTACATGCCGCCTTGCGCGTCGTAGGCGACGACTTGCTGGCCTTGCTTCAATCCGCGCGATTCCAGCGTTTCAACGAGCCGCGCACGATCGGGCAACGGATGGCGCCCGTTCGTGCCGTTCTTCGGCCCGGACAGATCGCGGTCCAGATGCAGATAATGCGCGCCGGGCAGATGCCCTGCGAGATAGGCTTTTTCACCGGCTTCCGGGTCGGCCAGGTCAAAGCGGCAGTCGATGACGAACACGCTGCCCGGCGCCTCGGCGAGTCGTTCGGCGAGATTCGTCGCAGAGATCAAAGTGGTGTAGTGAGTGTGGGGCATGACGTCTCCTCGATGCAGGCGATGGCGGCTCCGTTGCCGGCGGTCTCGTGACGCGACCGGATGGCCGGGCTACCTCGTTAGTCTAAACAAAAAAAGACGGGCCGAAGCCCGTCTTTCCGTGTGTTGATGCAAAGGCAAGTGAGTTGCAGCGAGGCCGCAGTCAGATCGTGCCGAGCTCGCGCCGCAGGAACTCGTGGAAGTGCTGCATGCCGTCTTCCATTGGGCTCTGGTATGGGCCGACCTGCGATTCGCCGCGCTCCATTAACGCGCGGCGACCAGCGTCCATGCGTTCGGCGATTTCGTCGTCTTCGCGAGCCGTTTCCATATAGGCGGCGCGTTCCGCTTCGACGAACTCACGCTCGAACAGCGCAATTTCCTCAGGGTAATAGAACTCGACCACGTTCGTGGTCTTCTGCGGACCGCGCGGAATCAGCCACGACACGACCAGCACGTGCGGATACCATTCGATCATGATGCCGGGGTAGTACACCATCCAGATCGCGCCGAACTCCGGCGGAGTGCCGCCGCGGAAACGCAATACTTCGTCGTGCCATTTGCGGTAAGTCGGACTGCCCGGCTGCTCGAGGTCCTTGTGAACGCCGACCGTTTGCACGCTGTACCACTCGCCGAATTCCCACGTGAGATCGTCGCAATTGACGAAGCTGCCGAGGCCCGGATGGAACGGCGCGACGTGGTAGTCCTCCAGATAGACCTCGATAAAGGTCTTCCAGTTGTAGTTGCACTCGTGCACCTCGACATGGTCGAACATGAAGCCCGAGAAGTCGAAATGTCGTTTCGTGCCGAGATTGGCCAAGTCGGGTGCGACGTTGCGGCCCTGCGCTTCGAAGAGCAGCCCTTGCCAGTTCTGCAGCGGCGTGGCGCCCAAGTTCAGGCAAGGGTTGTCCGCAAAATGCGGAGCGCCGAGAAGCTGGCCGTTCAGATCGTACGTCCAGCGATGCAGCGGGCAGACGATATTCTCCGCGTGGCCGCGGCCGTTGAGCATGATGGCCTGCCGGTGGCGGCACACGTTCGACAGCAGTTCGACTTGCGACTGCTGGTTACGGACGAGCACGCGCCCTTCGCTCTCGCTGGGCAAGGCAAAATAATTCCCCGCTTCCGGCACCATGAGATCGTGCCCGACGTAACGAGGACCTTTCCTGAAAAGGGTTTCGATTTCGCGCGTTAAAAGCGCTTCGTCAAAGTAAGCCGTGACTGGCAGTTGGCTGTGAACAGACCGCAACTGCAATGCATTGCTCAGATTGGACATTCCCACTCCCGATGAAGACGTGAAAGCAGTGAACAACCCAACCATCGAAGATTCGATTTAGGGAGCCCAAGATTATACCTGTTTCCCCCTCCTTGGGACAGTTAAGTCACTGATTTGGGTCAAAAATGTCGAGAAAGTTCGGTCTTTTCGCCGCAGACCAATCGTTTTTTTTCTGCGAGACTGACAGGGCGGCGAAGGCCGGACAGGCGGCCCGAAGGTCGGCTGGCGAGTCGGATTTGTCTCTTTTGCCGTAGAATGTCCGACTTGTTTTAATTTTGCGACTATTCATGGCGAAGACCGGGTCGAACGATACTGCTGCGGCGCCGGCTGAAGGCGTCGATAGCACGCCGCTGCCTGAGAACTACGAGGCGGCGCAGGCAGAGCTGGAAGGGCTCGTGGCACGCATGGAAAGCGGCAATCTCAGCCTCGAAGAATCGCTCTCCGCCTATCGGCGCGGCGCGGCTCTAGTGGCGTTTTGCCAGCAGCAGCTCGAGAAAGTCGAGCAGCAGGTGCGCGTGCTCGACGGCGAGACGCTCAGGCCACTGCCCGTGAATACCGCAGGAACAGCCGCTACTGAAAGCGGGGACGACCTATGACATTCGAACAATGGACGCGCTCAGTGCTCGAGCGCGTCGAAACGGCACTCGAACACTACCTGCCGGCTGAAACAACGGAGCCGGCCAAGCTGCATGAGGCGATGCGCTACGCCGTGCTGGGCGGCGGCAAGCGGGTTCGCCCGCTGCTGTGCCATGCAGCCGGGGAGCTGACCGGCGCGCGCGCCGAGTGCCTCGACGCAGCAGCGGCGGCGCTCGAAATGATCCACGTGTACTCGCTCGTGCACGACGATATGCCGTGCATGGACGACGACGCGCTGCGCCGCGGCAAACCCACGGTACACGTCAAATATGACGAAGCCACGGCACTGCTGGTCGGCGACGCGTTGCAGTCGCAGGCGTTCGTCGCGTTGACTTCCGAGGTTCTGGCGCCCGCGCAGCAGGCGGCGCTCGTGCGCGAACTGGCTCTTGCTAGCGGTTCGATCGGCATGTGCGGCGGTCAGGCAATCGACCTTGCAAGCGTCGGTCACACGCTCACGCGGACGCAACTCGAAACCATGCACCGCATGAAGACCGGCGCGTTGCTGCGTGCCGCTGTGCGCATGGGCGCGCTGGCGGGTGAAGCGCCGGACGCGAACGCCATGCGTTCGCTCGACGCATACGCGGCTGCGGTCGGCCTCGCGTTTCAGGTCGTCGACGATATTCTCGACGTCACGACCGACTCGGCGACGCTCGGCAAGACAGCAGGTAAAGACGCGAAGGACGGCAAGCCGACCTACGTGTCGATTATTGGGCTCGACGCATCGCGTTCGCTGGCAGCGCAGCTGCGCAGCGACGCGCACGCCGCGCTGGCGCCGTTCGGCGCGCGCGCGCAGCGCCTTGCCGAATTGGCAGATCTGGTGGTGAACCGGGTCAGCTGAACGCGAAAGCCCGCCGCCGCGCGCCGTCCCCACCAGGCGCATGTATGAAGTGCGGGCGCGTAAGTTTTCCTACAATGGAACGACGATGTACGACTTGCTGAAAACCATCGACGACCCGGCAGCCCTGCGCCGCCTCGATCGCCGCCAATTGCAACCGCTTGCCGACGAGTTGCGTGCCTTTGTGCTCGACAGCGTGTCGCAGACGGGCGGCCATCTTTCGTCCAACCTCGGCACGGTCGAGTTGACCATTGCTCTGCATTATGTGTTCGACACGCCGCACGACCGCATCGTGTGGGACGTCGGCCATCAGACGTATCCGCACAAGATCCTGACGGGCCGTCGGGACAGAATGCACACGCTGCGACAGTTGGGCGGCATCTCCGGTTTCCCTAAACGCGACGAGTCGGAATACGACACGTTCGGCACTGCGCATTCGAGCACGTCGATTTCGGCGGCACTCGGCATGGCGGTCGCCAGCAAGCTGCAGGGCGATAACCGCATGGGCATCGCCGTGATCGGCGACGGCGCAATGACGGCGGGCATGGCCTTCGAGGCATTGAACAATGGCGGCGTAGAAGACGACGTGCCGCTGCTCGTCATCCTGAACGACAACGACATGTCGATTTCGCCGCCGGTCGGCGCGCTCAATCGCCATCTCGCGCGTCTCATGTCGGGCCGCTTTTACGCCGCGGCGCGTGCGGGCGTCGAGCGCGTGCTGCGCGTCGCGCCGCCCATGCTCGATCTGGCCCGCAAGCTCGAAGAGCACGCGAAGGGCATGATCGTTCCGGCCACGCTGTTCGAGGAATTCGGCTTCAACTATATCGGCCCGATCGACGGTCACGACCTTGATTCGCTGATCCCCACGCTGCAAAACATCAAGGAACTGCGCGGTCCGCAATTCCTGCACGTGGTCACCAAGAAGGGCCAGGGCTACAAGCTCGCCGAGGCTGATCCGGTGCTGTATCACGGCCCGGGCAAGTTCAATCCCGCTGAAGGCATCAAGCCGGCTGTTGCGCCGTCGAAGAAAACCTACACCCAGGTGTTCGGCGAGTGGCTTTGCGACGCGGCGGAACTGGACGCGCGCGTGGTCGGCATCACGCCGGCCATGCGTGAAGGTTCCGGCATGGTGGAGTTCGAGAAGCGCTTCCCTGACCGCTACTTCGACGTGGGTATCGCCGAGCAGCACGCAGTCACCTTCGCTGGGGGTCTCGCGGCCGAGGGCATGAAGCCGGTCGTCGCGATCTACTCGACGTTCCTGCAACGCGCCTACGATCAACTGATCCACGACGTCGCGCTGCAAAATCTGCCGGTCGTGTTCGCAATCGACCGCGCAGGTCTGGTCGGCGCGGACGGCGCTACGCACGCGGGCGCTTACGACCTCGCGTTCATGCGCTGCATCCCGAACATGATGGTGATGGTCGCGTCCGATGAAAACGAATGCCGTCAGATGTTGTACACGGCGTTGCAGCAATCGTGTCCGACGGCCGTGCGTTATCCGCGCGGCGCCGGCACCGGCGTGGCCACCGTCAAGCAAATGGTTGCTCTGCCCGTCGGCAAGGGCGAAGTGCGTCGCGAAACGTCACAACCGGCGGGCAAGCGCATCGCGATTCTGGCGTTCGGTACGATGGTCGCGCCGTCTCTGGCAGCTGCCGAGCAACTCGACGCCACCGTGGCCAACATGCGTTTCGTGAAGCCGCTCGACGCTGACCTCGTGCGTCAACTCGCTGAAACGCACGACGCCATTGTCACCGTCGAAGAAGGCTGCGTGATGGGTGGTGCGGGCTCGGCATGCGTCGAGGCCCTGCTCGCGAGTGGGGCTACGCGGCCGGTACTGCAATTGGGCTTGCCCGACCGCTTCATCGATCACGGAGATCCGGCCAAGCTGCTCGCCGCGTGCGGCCTCGACGCCACGGGCATTGCGAAGTCGATTCGCGAACGCTTTTTGTCAAGCGGTGCCGTGGCCGGCCAGTCGTCGGTCAAGCGCGTCGCTTGAGGCGTGCCGATTAGCTTTTCGGCGTGCCAGGCGATAAGCATATCGACTGGCACGCTGTAAAGCCCGGCTCCGCGTATTGCGCCGTCCGTTGCCATGGTGGCAATAGAAGTCGCTAACTTGAGTCGATGGGCCCGTGCGTGGCTCATCATCGAACGCCGGCAGGGGCCGGCGTTTGCCGTTGCGGTCTCTGCTCCGCACGGTCGCTGAGGACTCCCGAACCCGTCGCTCCGCAAAACCCGTTATGGGCAGCCTTAACGACCGGCAAATTTGCTCCGGCGTAGGGCTCTCTGCGGAGCCGCAAGCCTGCGGCGGGTCGGCGTCTTCCTGAAAGGACAAGAACATGAATCAGATGAATCCCGCCTTTGTGATGCCAGACGTGCAAAGCACGCCCGATACTCGCCAGATTCCGATTCAGCGGGTCGGCGTCAAGGCGGTGCGCCATCCACTGACGGTGCGCACACCAAGCGGTGAGGCCCAGCCGACGGTCGGCACATGGAATCTCGACGTGCATTTGCCCGCAGAGCAAAAGGGCACGCATATGTCGCGCTTCGTCGCATTGCTCGAAGAGAACAAGGCGCCGCTGGAACCCGCCACGTTCCGCAAGATGCTCGCCGCAATGCTGACGAAACTCGAGGCCGAGGCGGGCCGCATCGAAGTGTCGTTCCCTTACTTCGTGAACAAGACCGCGCCGGTGTCCGGCGTGCAGAGCCTGCTGGATTACGAAGTGACGCTGACTGGCGACACGCGTAACGGCGAAACCCGTCTGTTCCTGAAAGTGCTCGTGCCGGTCACGAGCCTCTGTCCGTGTTCGAAGAAAATTTCGCAGTACGGCGCGCACAACCAACGCTCGCACGTGACGATCAACGCGGAACTGGCGGGTGAGGTCGCGGTAGAAGACCTGATCCGTATCGCCGAGGAAGAGGCGTCGTGTGAGCTATGGGGCTTGCTCAAGCGTCCGGACGAGAAGTTCGTGACCGAGCGCGCGTATGAAAACCCGAAGTTCGTCGAGGATCTGGTGCGCGACGTCGCGCAGCGTCTGAACGCGGATGAGCGGATCGTCGCATACGTGCTGGAAGCTGAGAACTTCGAGTCGATTCACAATCACAGCGCGTATGCCGTGATCGAGCGTGATAAGCGGTTGGTTTGACGCTTTGCCTCTAAATCCTGATTGCATGAAAAAAGCCGCTCTAAACAAGCGGCTTTTTTGTCGGCGTAGCGCGAGGCTCGCGAAGGATTCAGCGTGCGAGTGACGTCAGATCCCAACGGGGTTTGACGGTGAACGCGTAGTCCTTGCCTGACTGATCGGGCCAGCGTTGCAGCCGCAACGCGCCTGCCAGCGCAATCATCGCGCCGTTGTCCGTGCACAGCGACAGATCGGGGTAATGCACGTAGAAGTTGCGCTTTCGCGCGGCGGCCGAAAGGGCCTCGCGCAACTGCCGGTTCGCGCCCACGCCACCTGCCACGACTAGCCGGTTGAGCTTCGTGCGCTTGAGCGCGGCGAGCGACTTGGTTGCAAGCACTTCGACGGCAGCGTCAACGAAGCCGCGCGCCAGATCGGCTTTCGCCTGCTCGCAGATATTTGCGCCGCCAAGCTTTTTTGCGTGCGTAAGCACGGCCGTTTTAAGGCCGCTGAAGCTGAAGTCCAGATCGCCCGAATGCAGCATAGGGCGCGGCAGCACCACCGCGCCCGGCGTGCCAAACTCGGCCATGCGCGAAACCTCTGGGCCGCCGGGATAGCCGAGGCCGAGCAGCTTGGCGGTTTTGTCGAAGGCTTCGCCCGCTGCGTCGTCTAGCGTTTCGCCCAACGTTTCGTAGACGCCCACGTCGGTCACGCGCATCAATTGCGTGTGGCCGCCCGACACCAGCAACGCGACGAACGGAAACGGCGGCGGCTCGTCGACAAGCAAAGGCGACAGCAAATGCCCTTCAAGATGATGAATCCCGATGGTCGGCTTGTCCCAGGCCATGGCGAGCGAATTGGCGACGCTCGCGCCCACCAGCAGGGCGCCCGCGAGCCCCGGCCCTTGCGTGTAGGCGATCGCGTCGATGTCGCCGCGTGCCGTGCCCGACCGCTCCATTACCTCTTCGAGCAAAGGCAGCGCGCGCCGGATGTGGTCGCGGGACGCCAGTTCGGGCACCACGCCGCCGTACTCGCGATGCATCGCAATCTGCGAATGCAGGGCGTGCGCGAGCAGGCCGCGCTCAGTGTCGTAGAGCGCGAGGCCGGTTTCGTCGCAGGAGCTTTCGATGCCGAGAACGAGCATGTCTGGTGGGCTGAAACGGGCGCTTGGACGCACCCGAAATGCAAAAAGGTAAGCATTAAAGTATAGCAGTGCGAGCCAGGGCGCCGCAGGCGCGCAGGTACAATGCGGCCCCATGGAATCCTACGATATTGCAGTGATCGGCGCGGGCGCGGCCGGCATGATGTGCGCGGCGGTGGCTGGGCAACTCGGCCGTCGCGTGGTGCTGATCGATCACTCGCAGCGCCTCGCGGAGAAGATCCGGATCTCGGGCGGCGGCCGCTGCAACTTCACGAACCTGTATGCGGGCCCGGCCAATTATCTGTCTGCGAATCCGCATTTTTGCCGCTCGGCGCTCGCCCGCTACACGCCGCGAGACTTCATGGCGTTGCTCAAGCGGCATCATGTGACGTGGCACGAGAAGCATAAAGGACAGCTTTTCTGCAACGAGTCGAGCGACGCCGTCATCAACGTGCTGAAAAACGAGTGCGAGGCGGGACGGGTCGCATGGCGTGCGCCGCTAACGGTCGAGCATGTGAGGCAAGACGTGGAAGGCCGCTTCACACTCGACACCAACGCGGGTTCTATCGCGGCGCGGGCGCTTGTCGTCGCTACGGGCGGCTTGTCGATCCCGAAGATCGGCGCCACCGACTTTGCCTATCGTCTTGCCAAGCAGTTCGGCCACAAGTTAATCGACACGCGTCCCGCGCTCGTTCCGCTCACGTTCGCCGCCGCCGACTGGGAGCCCTTTTCGGCGCTCTCCGGCGTGTCGCTGGAGGTGCGGATCGCGACCGGCAACAAGAAGTCCGGCGCTGAATTCGAAGAAGATCTGCTGCTCACGCACCGCGGCCTTTCCGGGCCGGGCGTGCTGCAAATCTCCAGCTATTGGCAGCCGGGCGAGCCGATCCACATCAACCTGCTGCCGGACCGGGACGCCGCCGCGGCGCTACTTGAGGCGAAGACCGGAACGCGGCGTCAGATTGCGAATCTGTTGTCGGAATGGGTGCCGCAGCGGCTTGCCCACGTGTGGCTCGAGACCCATCAGATTCCCGCCGAAGCTCGCGTGGCCGACCTGCCGGACAAGGTGCTTCGCCGTGTTGGCGAAGCCTTGTCGCGCTGGACACTCACGCCGAACGGCACCGAAGGCTACCGCAAGGCCGAAGTCACCCGCGGTGGCGTGGATACACGCGACCTTTCGTCCACCTCGATGATGAGCGCCCGCGCGCCGGGCTTGTACTTCATCGGCGAGGCGGTCGACGTAACGGGCTGGCTCGGCGGCTACAATTTCCAGTGGGCCTGGGCGTCAGGCGTGGCGGCCGGCGAGGCCGCTGCGGAGTATGCCCGGGGGGCTTGACGGCGCAATGGCTTTGTGCGAAAGCTCTGCTATACTCCTGAACCTTTACAAAGTTCCGTTATTGAAAAATGACGACCATCCGCGTAAAAGACAACGAGCCGTTTGAAGTCGCCATGCGCCGTTTCAAGCGCACTATGGAGAAAAGCGGTTTGTTGACGGAACTTCGAGCGCGCGAGTTTTACGAAAAGCCTACGGCTGAGCGTAAGCGCAAGAAGGCGGCTGCGGTGAAGCGTCATTTCAAGCGTCTGCGTGGCCAGATGCTGCCAAAGAAATTCTACTGATTCTGGCGTTGTCGCTGTTTCGCTCAAACGGAGCCGCGACATGCAACCGGTGACGGCACAACAGATGCTGCCACGGAAAACAAGGTCTTTTCGGACCAGCCGGCAGGGTCGCATCCACTACGCACATTGCGCCAACCCGCTTGAGGAAGCTGTCCCAAGCGGGTATTCGTGTTGGTGAATGTCGATGCAGTCCGCTCAGCCGGTTTTTCAATTTTCAACGCATTCAGGTGAGTAATGAGCCTCAGAGACCGGATCAACGACGATATGAAAGCCGCCATGCGGGCACGTGAAACGGAGCGTCTCGGCACGATTCGCCTGTTGCTCGCCGCGATCAAACAACGTGAAGTCGATGAGCGCGTAACGCTCGACGACACTGCAATCACTGCTGTTATCGACAAGATGATCAAGCAGCGTAAGGACTCGATCAGCCAGTTCGAAGGCGCCGGCCGCACGGACCTCGCTGATAAGGAAAAGGCTGAACTGGCTATTCTGTCGGCATACATGCCTGCGCAGATGTCAGAGGCGGAGATCGTCGCCGAGGTGCAGGCCGCCGTCGCGCAAACGGGGGCGGCCGGTCCGCAAGACATGGGCAAGGTGATGGGCGTGCTGAAGCCGAAGCTCGCCGGTCGTGCCGACATGACCGCCGTTTCCGCGCAAGTCAAAGCTGCGCTCGCGAAGTAAACCGCGCGTTGTGGCCCGCGCGGCCGCCATGGGCGGCGCGCGCGGTATCGAGCTCCTAAGCTGGCGTCATCTACCGTGATTCCTCCGTCATTCCTGCAGGATCTGCTCAACCGCGTCGATATCGTCGACGTGGTGGGGCGGTATGTGCAGTTGAAGAAGGGCGGCGCGAACTTCATGGGACTGTGTCCGTTTCACAACGAGAAAAGCCCGTCGTTCACCGTGAGCCCGACCAAGCAGTTTTATCACTGCTTCGGCTGCGGCGCCCATGGAACGGCCATTGGCTTCCTGATGGAACACGTCGGCGCCTCGTTCCCCGAGGCGGTCAACGAACTCGCTCAATCGGTCGGGTTGACGGTGCCGAACGAGCCTTCGCCGGGCTACGGAGGCGGCGGTTCCGGCGGCTATGCACCGGCGGCCTCGAAAGCAGTGACGACCGCGCTTTCCGACGTCATGCAGACGGCTTGCGATTACTACCGCAAGCAATTGCGCGGCGCCCCTGTCGCGATTCAATATCTGAAGAAACGCGGCCTGACCGGCGAGATCGCCGCTCGCTTCGGGCTGGGCTACGCGCCGGACGGCTGGCAGAACCTGGAAGCAGCTTTTCCGAACTATCGCGACGATTCCCTGGTCGAATCGGGTCTGGTAATCGTCAGCGAGAAGTCGGACGCGCAGGGCCAGAATCGCCGCTACGACCGCTTTCGTGAGCGGATCATGTTCCCTATACGCAATGTGAAGGGGCAGGTAATCGGCTTCGGCGGCCGGGTGCTGGACGGCGGCGAGCCGAAGTATTTGAATTCGCCGGAAACGCCTCTATTTAACAAAGGCAGCGAGTTGTACGGGCTTTTCGAGGCCCGTCTTGCGATCCGGGAACAGCACTACGTGCTGGTCGTCGAAGGTTATATGGATGTGGTCGCGCTGGCCCAATTGGGGTTTCAGAACGCGGTCGCAACGTTGGGCACAGCCTGCACGCCGATTCACGTGCAGAAACTGATGCGCCAGACCGACACGGTCATCTTCAGTTTCGACGGTGATTCAGCCGGCCGGCGCGCCGCGCGGCGCGCGTTGGACGCCTGTTTGCCGCACGCGGCTGACAACCGGACCATTCGCTTCCTGTTTCTGCCGGCTGAACACGACCCGGACAGCTACGTCCGCGAGTTTGGTACCGAGGCGTTCGCCGAGCAGGTGGAACGCGCTATGCCGCTCTCGCAGTTCATGCTCAACGAGGTGCTCGCCGGCAAGGAACTGGACCAGCCGGAAGGCCGTGCGCGCGCGCTGTTCGACGCCAAGCCGCTGCTGCAGGCGCTGCCGGCGAATGCGCTGCGCGCGCAGATCATGCATATGTTCGCCGACCGGCTGGATGTGCCGTTCGACGAGGTCGCCGCGCTCTGCGAGGTCGACTCGCGTATTGCGGCGGCGGCGCGTTCGGCGCCGGCCCGTAAGGACCGGCGCAGCGTGACCGGGATTGAAGAAAAGACGCTGCGCAATCTTGTGATGTATCCGCGCACGGTCGCGGTGCTCGACGAAGAAGCCGAACAGGCGCTTCTCACCGTGACGCGGCACGGCGAACTATTTGAAGAAGTGACGACGCATGCGCGCGCACTCGGCGATTCGGCGGAGTTTCAATTGCTCTCCGACCTATTGCGAAACGGCGCAAACGCCCCAACTTTCGAGGAAATCTTTCGCAAAATTCTGGACTATGATGAAAATGTCCGGGATTTGTTGCTGAAGGACCCGGAAGATGCGACCGTCATAGAAGAGCGGCGCGAGCAGGAAAGGATCGTCGGAGAGGAGCTGAAAGCGGCGATTCTGAAGATGCGATACGACGCTTATTGCGATCGTCTCGAGCAGCTTTCACGACAATCCCGGCACACGCCGGAGGAGTTCGCGGAGCTTGCGGAGCTCAACAGGAAGCGGGCTGACATGAAGCGCCAGCTCGGCTTGTAGGCGGGACCGCAGAAACCTGAGTGGTATAATAAAAGGTTTCCAGCGGTTTGTTTTTCAAAGGGTTTTCCTAGCAAAGGCGAAAAGGCGATGCGATGGCAAAGACTACAGGCGGAAAGAACACACCCGGCTCACGCTCCATGGAGCAGACCAGAAAGGTCACTTCGGCCAGGTTAGATTCTTCCGTCAGGAAAGCCTCTGCCGTCAGCGTTACACCGGCTGTCGGGAAAAAGTCTTTAGCCACTCCGGCCGCGCGAGCGGAGCCGGCTCAGATGGCAAAGGCGGTAGCCAAGGCGGCGAAAACTGTACCACCTCCGGCCGCGAAACGACCGGGTGTCAGAAGCGCAAGGGAAGCGGCTGTCGCGCAGGACGATGCGGCAGTGCGCGAGACTCCAGTATCCACGGTTCAACCGGCTGTTGTCCACCAGCCGCGAGTCGAGACTACAGCCGGTACGGCGAACTCCATGACGAAAAAGCTGAATGAAGTACCCGTCGATGACGACGCAACCCAGAGCGAAGAAACCCCTGTGGCCGCTTCCGGCAAAGTGGAAAAGGCCAAGGCTCGCGACCGCCGTGCCAAAGAAAAGGCGCTTCTGAAAGACGCGTTTTCTTCGTCGGCGCCCGGCACGGTGGAGGAACTCGAGGAGCGCCGCTCCAAATTGCGCGCGCTGATCAAGCTCGGCAAGGAGCGCGGTTTCCTCACGTACGCTGAAATCAACGATCACCTGCCGGACAACTTCACCGAGACCGAGGCGATCGAAGGCATCATCAGCACGTTCAACGACATGGGCGTGGCTGTGTACGAGCAGGCGCCCGACGCCGAAACGCTGCTGCTGAACGACAACGCGCCCGCCGCTTCGTCAGACGACGAAGTCGAAGAAGAAGCGGAAGTTGCGCTGTCCACCGTCGACTCGGAATTCGGCCGCACTACCGACCCGGTGCGCATGTACATGCGTGAAATGGGCACGGTCGAACTGCTGACGCGCGAAGGCGAAATTGAAATCGCCAAGCGGATCGAAGACGGCCTGAAGCACATGGTGATGGCCATTTCCGCGTGCCCGACCACGATCGCCGACATTCTCGCTATGGCAGAGCGCGTCGCGAACGAGGAAATCCGCATCGACGAACTGGTCGACGGCCTGATCGACGCCGACGCGGAAGACGCGGACGGCTTCTCCGTGCAGGAAGCGGAAGCGATCGAGAGCGAGGACGAAGAAGCCGAGGAAGAAGAAGCCGAGGACGAGGAAGAAGACGACGGCACCGCGCAGGCCACGGCCAACGCAGCGCAAATGGAAGCGCTCAAGCGTGCGTCGCTCGAAAAATTCGCCCTGATCAGCGAATGGTTCGACAAGATGCGTCGCGCGTTCGAGAAGGAAGGCTACAAGTCGAAGTCGTACCTGAAAGCGCAGGAAACCATCCAGAACGAGCTGATGACGATCCGCTTCACCGCGCGCACCGTCGAGCGTTTGTGCGACACGTTGCGTGCGCAGGTGGACGAAGTGCGTCAGGTCGAGCGCCAGATTCTGCATACGGTGGTCGACAAGTGCGGCATGCCGCGTGCGGAGTTCATCGCGCGTTTCCCGGGTAGCGAAACGGACCTCGAGTGGGCCGACAAGATCGTCAGCGAAGGTCACGCGTACAGCGCGATCCTCACGCGGAACATTCCGGCCATTCGCGAGCAGCAACAACGTCTGCTGGATCTGCAGGCGCGTGTGGTGCTGCCGCTGAAGGACCTGAAGGAAACCAACCGTCAAATGGCGGCCGGCGAACTGAAGGCGCGCCAGGCGAAGCGCGAAATGACCGAGGCAAACCTGCGTCTCGTGATCTCGATTGCGAAGAAGTACACGAACCGCGGTCTGCAGTTCCTCGACCTGATTCAGGAAGGCAACATCGGACTGATGAAGGCGGTGGACAAGTTCGAATATCGTCGTGGCTACAAGTTTTCCACGTATGCCACGTGGTGGATCCGTCAGGCCATCACGCGTTCGATCGCGGACCAGGCGCGCACGATCCGTATTCCGGTTCACATGATCGAAACGATCAACAAGATGAACCGCATCTCGCGTCAGATTCTGCAGGAAACAGGCCTCGAACCGGATCCGGCAACGCTGGCCGAGAAGATGGAAATGCCGGAAGACAAGATCCGCAAGATCATGAAGATCGCGAAAGAGCCGATCTCGATGGAAACGCCGATCGGTGACGACGACGATTCGCATCTGGGCGACTTTATCGAAGATACGAACACCGTGGCGCCGGCAGACGCTGCGTTGCACGCGAGTATGCGCGACGTCGTCAAAGACGTGCTCGATTCGTTGACGCCGCGCGAAGCGAAGGTGCTGCGTATGCGTTTCGGTATCGAGATGAGCACCGATCACACGCTTGAAGAAGTCGGCAAGCAGTTCGACGTCACGCGTGAGCGGATTCGTCAGATCGAGGCAAAGGCGCTGCGTAAGCTGCGTCATCCGAGCCGCTCGGACAAACTCAAGTCGTTCCTTGAGGGCAACTGATCGGCAGGTGTGGCCGTAGTGAGTCAGTAGCAGTTTGAAGGGGTCTCCCGATTGTTCCGTCAAAGCGGAGCGGTCGCGGAGGCCCCTTTTTCGTGTAGTATGGCGGCCACTCGACGAACGGACATGCCAACATGCTGTACGTTGGTAGCTTCAGATACGGTAAAATCTCGAGTTCTCAGGGCCTCTAGCTCATGCTTGGTTAGAGCAGCGGACTTAGCAACGACTCACCTAAACCACGCAGCACGGCATGGTGAGTCATGAATGGGTTGCCTTGGGGTAAGTTAGCTCTGCCCCTTGGTAGAACTGCTCAAATTCGGGGAAACCTCTGCTGTTCTCGCAGCGTGGCAATCCCGAGCGAAGCTCTCTTTGAGAGAACGTGTAGAGACTGAACGGGCAGGTCGTAAAGACAAGAGACAGTCCAGACCACAAACCCGAAAGGGGCGGCGAAAGTCGTAGCTGGTTAGCATAATCCGTTGGTGCCGTGTTCGACTCACGGGAGGCCCACCAAACATTGAAAAGCCACCCTTCATGGGTGGCTTTTTCTTTGCATCAAACTTTGCGTTTTCTTGCGATGCCGCGTGTGCCAGTACAATCGGCGCACCATCGACTTCCCGGATTTGCGAGGCAGCAATGAAGATTCGGATCGCGTACCTGGAAGAACCTCCGTTTGGATGGAGCGGACCGAACGGCGCGGCTATGGGCGCCGATATCGACCTGGCAACGGTCGTTCTTCGTGCCATTGGTGCGACCGAGATCGAGCATTGCCTCACTACGTTTAGCGAGTTGCTCGATGGCGTAGCAACCGGCCGCTGGGATATGAATGTTCCTCTGTTCATCACGCCGCAGCGGGCGCAGCAGGTGGCCTTCAGCGTTCCCGTGTGGGCGATGGCAGACGGCTTTCTCGTTCGTACAGACAACGACAAGGCGCTGGACAGCTATGCGTCGGTCGCCGAGCGGCGCGATGCCCGGCTTGGCATCATCGCAGGCCAGGTGCAGCGTGAGTCGGCCAGAGCGGCTGGCGTACGCGAGGACCAGATTGTCATCTTTCAGCAGCAGGCGGAAGCGATAGAGGCAGTTCGCTCAGGCACCGTGGACGCTTATGCGAGCACCGCCCTCGGGAATCGCATACTGGCTGAGCGAATTGGCGGCTCGGTGCTTTGCGCAGTGGAGCATCGGCCTGTGACAGGCAGCGCCCTCGGAATACCCTTTGGTGCTTTTTCGTTCAGCAAGAGCAGTGATGATCTGCGCCATGCGGTCGACCGGGAATTGCGATCGTATTTGGGCTCGGCCGCGCATCGCGAGCAAATGGCGAGGTTTGGCTTCACGCACAAAGAGATCGATCCCGTTCTCGCTGTCGGTTGATGGAACGGTCGTGATTTGCGTAATCTCGCACGTGTTGAAACCAGCGGTATTCGCAATCGTCGCATTGCACTGCTTTGGATAACCAGATTTGGAGCCATCTACACCATGTCACTGAAGACGGATGTCGAATTCTTCCGCCTCCTCACGAATAGCTATCACCGTTTGCTCGGTAAATCGCTGGTGCCGTCCGACATTGGCGACACCAAGGGCGCTGCATGGCTCTACGCATCAGCGCCGTTTGGCCTTCTCGCGCATGACACGCAGGCCGACCCGATGTTCATCTATGGCAACTCAAAGGCGCAGACGATCTTCGGATACGACTGGGACGAGATCACGTCTCTGCGCTCGCGGCTGTCGGCGGAACTTCCGGAGCGCGGGGAGCGCCAGGCGTTTCTGGATCAGGTCGCGCGCGACGGTTTCGTCACCGGGTATCGCGGTATTCGCATTACGAAGTCCGGGCAGCGTTTCTGGATCGAGCAAGCAACGGTGTGGCAGTTATTCGACGACTCGGGCGTCTTGCGTGGCCAGGCGGCGATGATTCCGCAGGTTGCGAAGTTGTAAAGACCCTATACCGGCCCGAAGCAACGACATAATCGCTTCTTCAGCCTGTGTGCTGTCATAGGGAGCAGATTTTTTATGCGGTGATTTTCAGACACGGAGAGAATGCAACGGCTTGCTGAGGGGTTTTGAAGCCGTCGCGCACCGACGCTTCGAGACGCAAGTGATAGGCCCCTGTTTCTGAAAGGCCCAATTCGTTGAGTTAATGTCCTTGAAAAGTATGGAATGTTGATTAGTCTTCCGCCATCGCATCGATCTCAGGGGCGTGGGGATACTATGAGTTCGCTTAAAACCTTCGGGCATTTTCTTTGGCTGGTGCGGAAAACATGGCTGACACGGGGAGGGCGCTTGTACTATTCCCAGTTCGGAGAAGACGCTGTACTCCGCGAGATAATCAGCCCGGAGTGTTCCAAGGGCGTTTACGTGGATGTGGGTGCTTATCACCCAATCAAGTTTTCGAATACGTACGCGTTGTACAAGCGCGGCTGGCGGGGCATCAACATTGACATGGACCCCATCAAAATCGAGGCCTTCAGACTTGCGCGGGCGTCCGATACCAATGTGTGCGCGGCTATTTCAAGCGAAAAGGCTGTAAAAAACGTCTACAACTTCTCGAACTATGGGCTGACCTCCACTCTCGATCCTGAAGTGGCCGCCAACGAAACGACGACGCCTACATCGGTGCGCAGTGTCGAGACTACGACGTTGGACGACGTGCTCGAACACAGCCGTTACTCGGATCATGAGATCGACCTGCTTTCCATCGACGCCGAAGGTCACGATTATCAGGTGTTGATGTCGATCAATATTGAAAAGTACAAGCCTAAAATCATCATCGTCGAATCTTCATCGGCCTCAATGCGGGATGTCGTCGGCTCGAAAGTGTATGACTATCTTGAGAAGCGCGGTTACAGGCTCGTCAGCTGGACGCATCTTTCGCTGATTTTCAGGGTGGATAAGTCCCGAATCTTCCGCTACCAGCTATAAGGGCGGCGCGAACGCAGAGTTCGCGGCGTCTCTTACCAGGATGCCGAGCCGCGCAGCTGCATGCGTGAAGTTTCGCTCACGTGCCACGGCCAGGAAGGTCACCGCATCGTTGAGAACTTGCACACACTAATTGCTCCTCGGCATAAGGCTATGCCGATGCTGCTACTGAGCCGCGGAAACAAACAGGCTTTGTGCGCCGGTTCGCAAACGCATTCCTTGCATTTTCCTTATGCCTGCTGGCACGCCGCCCGCTAAGGCCTCGCCGCGAGGTGAGCGCCGCGATCCATCAATTTCGAAAAACTTTGGAATAAACGTCGGGGCCCTGTGTTCGCCCCTATGTAGCCAGATGCAATCGCATTAATCCGGAACCCCACGAGAAGGAAGTTCGAAGGAGCGAATACCGACCCGTGACACCGGAAAGTCAGATAGTTAGGAATCCGATAGACATTGTTGTTCGGCGGAAATGAATCTGCCGGTCTGTGCAAAGCGATTTTATCCGCGGCTTCCCGCCGTGAACCATTCACTTAATTAAGGAGTATTGATCATGTCCAAATTGTTCGTAAGCCTCGCTCTCGCCGTTTCCGCTCTTGGCGCCCCGGTACTCAGCTTCGCTCAAAGCAGCGCTCCGCTCACACGTGCGGAAGTTCGTGCGGATCTCGTCCGCGTCGAGCACGCTGGATATCGGCCTACCAGCGGTGACGATGTTAACTACCCCGCAGATGTCGAGGCAGCAGAAGCAAAAGTCGCAGCACAAAGCGATCAGCAACTGACGATGCAAGCCGTCGGCGGTGTCGCGCAAAGTGGCAGCTCGGCGTCGGGTGCTGCGTCGCATACCGCGATGCAATCTGCTTGCGTCGGCCCGGTCAGCTTCTGCAACCTCTACGCCGGTAGTTAAGTGCCGCAAGCCGGATCCTGTGGACTATGCAGTCATGCACAGGATCCCACCTCGCTATCTAATCGTTATCAATGGAGTTTCGCCGTGAAAATCTTGCCATTAGCCGCAACGGTTCTTTCCTTGTCTGCATGCATGTTCGCATCCGCCAGCGCAATGGCGCAGGACACGCAACCCGCCAAAGCGCCGATCCGCAATATCGTTCTCGTTCATGGCGCGTGGGTCGACGGCTCGGGGTGGAGGCCGGTCTATGACATCCTGACCAAAGACGGCTACCACGTCACAATGGTGCAGGAGCCGCTGACCTCGCTCGACGACGACGTAGCCGCAGCGAAGCGGGTAATCGACATGCAGGACGGTCCCACCATTCTGGTCGCGCATAGCTATGGCGGATCGGTGATCACCGAGGCCGGCGTCGATCCGAAAGTGGCGGGGCTCGTATACGTCGCGGCTCACGCGCCGGCAGTAGGCGAAGACGAAAGCGATCTGGGCAAAAAGATGCCCAGCTACACGTCGCAGCAGGCAGGCGCCATCAAGAAGACGGACGACGGTTACACGTATCTGAATCCCGCCGATTTCGCGAAAGATTTCGCAGCCGATCTGCCGCTCAAGGAAGCGGAGTTCGAGTCACGCGCGCAGATTCTCACAGCGGCCAAGGTCTTCTCCGAGCCGATGAAGGTTGCCGCCTGGACCATGAAGCCGAGTTGGGGCATCGTGGCGGCCGACGACAAGATTATCAATCCGGACCTCGAGCGCTTTTACTACCAGCGCGCGCATAGCCACACCACGGTACTGGCGGGTGCAAGCCACTCCGTGTATGAATCGCGTCCCAAGGAAGTCGCCGCGGTGATCGAAGACGCAGCGAAGCATGCGCAGCAGTGAAGAAGTGTCAACGCCAGCGCGTCGCTGTGGCTGGAATTATTGCCGGCTCGCGCACGCGCATCGAATGTCATCTGCCAGGGTTCGGCGACGCGGCGACCTTTCGACCAATGCGCATCAGTTGCCGTCGTGCCGAACCGACTGAACGCACAGCAGCACCTCGTCAAAGGGACAAGCTGGCGTGCGATGTTCCTCTCGAGCGCCAACAAGTCAATCCGCGAAATGCTGGTCAACGGCGCGGAGGCGGATCACGTCGCGGTCCTCAACCGCCTCACTGAAGTGCAGTTGCCCCGCATCGATCCTGACGACCGGCAATGGATTAGCGAAATGCCCATCACCCACCAGGTGGCACGCAACTATGGGCACGCCGGAATCATCCATGCGCAATGGCTGGTTGCCAACCAAGACCGTTTGCCACTACTCATCCAGCAGAAATGCGACGAACTCATGCGCCCGACGGATGCCGCCCGCGGCGAACGGCTGTGGTTGGCCAACCTCGCTGCGATGTTCGTGGGCGTAGAACTGGCACGTGCGGCGAACCTGCATGCAATTAACGTGCAGCGCTGGGTGCTTGACACGCTGCTGCCCGACCAGCGTCGCGCCGTTAGGTCGAGTCACCCATCGCGAACAACTTACTCGTCTGACGGCTCGTCGGGCGGTGCCTCTGTAAAGCTGATGTATTGCTTGAGATCAGGTTGGCCGAGCGCAACTAGAGCGAGCACGCCGGCGCCGAATCGACGCGCGAATTCGTCGTCAAGCTTGAACTTAAAGTCATCAAGCAAAACCGGAATCTCGGATTCCCCTTTGAGCGCCCCGGCTATTTTTGCCCGGTCGGCTGTCTGCAGGATCAACCGTTGACGGTCCTGATCGTAAGTAACGACCACTGAACATGGTGGAAATTTCATCGTCAGTGTCCTCTGCATTCCTGGTAGTCATCAAACGCCTGCTTCTTGCAAAGCGCGAGGCCGGGCAAGCCACCCATGTATTTGGCGAACGTGTTGCACTTGAAGACATCGCGCTCGTACTTTGCGTGACAGTCCGCTTCACGCCATTCATTATCTCCGCTCCCTCCACACTTGACGAATCCATTGTCCAGGCTTTTGGCTGAGGAGACAGAATCAGTGTAAATCATCGACCTCTTCGAAGATGCCGCAAGTTCGGGTATGAGGTAGATGACGGGAAGCTGCGATTGAGCAGCCAGCATCAACTCCGTTGTCTCTCCCCACTTCGGAAGCGCCTCGCTAACTTCGTTTTGATAAAGTCTGCCTGTCAATTTCGCTTTCCAACTGACGTAGCACTCAACACACATGTCAGGAACGAATGCCTGGTCATCCGACTTAACGCCGCTGAGGTTGGCAGGAGGAGCCACCGGATCATTACCTAGTTCCCAATTGGCAAGCCATGCTCCAAGTTCAGTGTCGCTTATTGGTTGCCACCATCCACCGTTGGTAGAAACCTTCGCCGAACGCGACGAAACGGTACCGTTGGCCGCGTACTGGTAGTCCACTGTCAATACACGAGCCCGCCCTCCGTTAATTGTGCTTGCCGGCTCGTTGTACTGGAAGTTCTTGACACGACCGCGCTCGTCGTAGGCGACGCTTGCCTGACCGCTATTACCAGCTATCTGCGTCGCACGGTTTTCGGAGTTACGGCCGAGAGTCCGCATCGCCCATCCCGATACGGCATCTGTTGTGGTGGCGATGTTGCCGCGTACGTCATACGTGTATGTCCAGTCTTCGGTCGTCGCACCGTTCCGTACGACCGTAGCAGACAGCATTCGGCCCGCCGCATCGTAGCGCGCCCCTACGGTCATCTGATCGCCTGCCGCGACTGCGTGCAATCCCTGTTCGCCCGTCTGGTCCGTGGTCTGCCATTCAGCGTAGCCAGTGACGTTGCCTGCTGTGTCGTAAACGAACGCCCTGAGTTTTCCAGGTGTTGCCACAAGGTGCGGCCGCAGCGAATTGCTGTCACTGTATTCGACGGTGGTTACCGTCTTGATGCCGTCAACGATTGCTGTGGCTTTTGTTGGCCGATTCACGGCGTCCCCGGTGTATTGGGTATTACCATCCGGGGTTGTTTTCTGTTTAAGGTTTCCAGACGTGTCCCATGTGCGGGACACCGTGCCACCGGGCGTAGCAATCGATGCAGGACGCGACGCGTCGCCGACGATGAATGAATATATGGTGTTGCCAGTCGAGTTGCCGACCGTTGTAGTGCCGGAGCCGTAGGCTAACGAAACATTGCGCGTCGTGTCAGGATGCGTAACGGAGATTGTGCGCCCCTTGGAATCGTAGGACCATGTCGCGATTCGCGAGCCCGATTCGTCCTTTATGCCGCTCAACGCATTGGGGAAGCGGGCATCCTCGTACAAGTATTGACGTACATAGCCGATTGGCGCGGTTACTGAAGTGAGATTACCTTTCGTATCGTACGCATAGTGCGTGGCATTACCCGAAGGCGGTACCACGCTCACGACGCGACCGCTGCTGTCGTACGTCAGGCTAAGCGTCAGCCTCGACGGTGTTTGCCCGACCCGATCAACGGGCCACTGTGCGATTGCATCTATTCGCTGTCCGTCATAGATAACTTCGCGATAGAAGCCCATTCGCGTTGTCTCGGAGTGCAGCCGACCCGTATCAAAAAAATATGTCTCGGTTGTACCGAGTCGCTCGTCTTTCTGGTAGTAGTAACCGTCGCTACTTTTCGTCAGGGATACGCCCGAAGTTCCCGGTACGGCTCACGCTCCGCCGCTGGGTCTAAAGATCAGCGGCTGTCCGCTGCTCTGGTAGGCTGTGATTTTAGGCGCGCTTGCATTGACAGCGGTCAGATCAAGCCTTCGCTGCCAGTTGCTTACCCAATATCCGCCCATAGCTGATTGTGTTTTGTCGAATGGCTTTGAAAGATAGCTGCGGGCAAACACAAGAGGTGAAGCGTCGCCGCTGGCGAAGTCTGTCTCCGAAAGGGTGACGATGCCGTTAGCAGGGAACACCGGATCAGCGACGGAGCAAGTTCCATCTGCGGGCGGGTCGGCCGGTGTGTTACACCACTGCTCAATCTGCACAAGGTCATTGATGCAGGCGTAATTCCCCATTCCTGTGGGCGAATTTGAAGTTACATCGAGCTTGCACGTCGGGGAACCCGGCGTCGCGCCGGACTGCGCATATAGCGACGAGCAGTCTGCCGCGTTTGCGTTGATTGAGAGGAACAGCGTGAAAGCTGGAAAGAGGCGTCTCGCGAATACAGTCGCCACTCCCAAGCGTCGGCGTCTTTTCATTTTTCGTCCCTGCCGGTTATTGAATGGTTGTTTGATGCACAACCAACCTACCGGGACCGCCAAGAACGAGGAATGCGACAACTCTTAAAATTACACCTGACTTTCACCAAGGCTAACTTAAATCATGCTGAATGGATTTAAACGTAGGACTCTACAACTTCGTTTGTCAGACTTCATCTATTCAACCGTAGGAATAGGCATGCCTACCCGGTGAAGTTCATTACAGAATGCGGCAGCCCACCGCAAGCTTCCACGCTGTACTGACCCAGTTGTTGCGGCGAGACCGGCCCGTACCTCCTCTGCATCCAGCCGAAGCCTCAACTCTTCAAGCGCGGCGAGATCGCGGTCTGATTCCGCGCGCCAGCAGCGTGCTATGACCTGGCGGGACCGTTCCAGCTGGAGAACGAATACCCGCGCATGCTGGAGTTCCGCAACGAGCGTCAGGATCGCTTCATTGTCGCGGTAGTGATTCTCCAGGTCGCGCAGATCGTGACTGGTTGGAGCGGTGAACGCGGGGAACGGGCGCGACTTGGATGTGTCGGCCACTCCTGCCCGGAATGTCTCGTTCCTCAGGTCTAGCTTCGGTATAGAACAGCGTTTCGACTTCACGCGCATTCTTCTTGAGCATGCGCGACGCGCCGAACGCGTCCCACAGCCCGAGTTGTTCCCGGTTGGTCGGCGCGGGGCCTTTTTCGCCGGGCTCGTTGAACGTCATCGCAATGCCCGTCAGCGGCCCGATCATGTAGCCATTGATGATCTCCTTCCAGGCCTCGGGCGTCGCATCAACGCCGGTCACTTCACGCACGCTGTTGGCCAGCCGCTTGTAGCTCTCTTCGGTCATGGTCCTGCCCTGCATCGAACTGAATTCGTCGGGCGACAGGTCTTTCGTGGTCTGCTGGCCCAGCGATCCTGGACGAGCTGGCGGCGTCCAAGGCGGAATCGCTTGGCTTGCCGAGCCCTGAAGACGCACGGCTAGTGCGCATCACCGACGCGCTCGTTTGCAATCTGTCCGACACGCGCCGTCTCGAACAATGGGCCGAGTGGGCAGGGCTTTCGCCGCGCACGCTGAGCCGGCGATTCGTCGCCGAGACGGGGCTCAGCTTTGCGCAATGGCGCGCACAGGCCAGATTGCTGCGCGCGTTGGAACTGGTCGCCGATGGTGTCAGCGTCACGACCATTGCACTCGAACTGGGCTACGAGAACGTGAGCGCTTTCATCGACATGTTCAGGCGTGCAACGGGAACCACTCCCGGACGCTATGCAGCGGTGGGCGGCGTGTCCATTGACTAGCAAGCGGCTGGCGCAGCGCGAGCGAGCGGTTCGCTATCGCTACAATATGCGGATGTTTCGTCTTCCCAATGGCATCGAGCGCCAGACATGCTGATCTCCTGTTTCTCCAGTGGCGACGCCATTCGCACACGGCGCGTGAGCGACATCGTGCTGTCGGGCATCGTCGACGTGCCTGAACTGCCTCATCGTGTGCTGGTCGACTGGGAGAGGGAAACGTCGTCGCGCATGGTTCTCGATCCCGGCGATGTCGAAGTCATGCCTTTCGCGCGAACACGTATGCGTTGGCCGGATTACACGCTCTGTGTTCAGGCGATGTCGGACTGGACGCGCTCACTCGGATTGCCCGACATACTTGCCTCTAGCGACGTCGCCTTAATGGCTTGCCGCGGCGCCACGTATCACCATGACGCCATGCAATACGGCGGCGCGGCATTCTGCAACCTGTTCCTGAGTGACGACAAGGGGCTCGACCTGCATTTCGCCTGTTCGGGGCAGCGCATTCCGTTGACCCGCGGAACGGCCGTGATATTCGACACAGGTCAGCCTCATGGTGTGATCCGGCGAGGTAGCAGCGGCTTCAACGTGGACGACTTCACGCCGGATCGGGATAGCGTGCAGATCTTCCTGACATGGGAGCTTCCTATCGAAGACGTACATGTCGCGCGCGCGCTTCAAGTCGAGTTCGACGTTGCACCTTTGCCGATCTCGCAGCCGGATGAAGAGCAGGTATTGCTGAATGGCGAACCGGTTGTCGTGTGTCCGGATTCGGGCCGCTGGCGTAAGCCTGATTGATGTTCGGCGTTATGCCGATTCCGATGCGCGACGTCTGTATGATGGCGAGTTGCGCCCGACCGCAAGCTCGCGCAGACGGCCGGCGCAACACGCACAATGGGCTGCCGCAACGCGGCGCCAACGCATCCCTTCACGACGATTCATAGGAAGACCGCCATGACGGCCGCAACGCAATTCGATCAGGTTTCCGTTATCAAACGCGCCAACGTCTATTTCGACGGCAAGTGCGTTTCGCACACCGTTCTCTTCGCGGACGGCACGCGCAAGACGCTGGGCGTGATATTGCCGGGCACGCTCAACTTCGGAACGGACGCGCCCGAACTGATGGAAGTGCAAGCCGGCCAGTGCCGCATCCGCCTTGAAGGCAGCGGCGAATGGAAGACTTACCGCGCTGGCGAGTCGTTTTCGGTGCCCGGTAAGAGCCGCTTCGACATCGACGTGATCGAAACGCTCGACTACGTCTGCAGCTATCTGTAAGAGCGATTGAAAGTGTGGTGCTGGAGTCTCGGAACGAGACTCCAGGCAAACGCAATGAAAAGCCGATAGGTTCTATCGGAAGTGCTTCAAACCGCGCGACGCACCATCAATTCCTTGATCTTGCCGATTGCCTTGGTCGGGTTCAGTCCTTTCGGGCAGACGTCGACGCAGTTCATGATCGTGTGGCAGCGGAACAGGCGGTACGGGTCTTCCAGATTGTCGAGCCGTTCACCGGTGGCCTCGTCGCGGCTGTCCGCGATGAAGCGGTACGCCTGCAGCAGACCCGCCGGGCCCACGAACTTGTCCGGATTCCACCAGAAGCTCGGGCACGACGTCGAGCAGCTCGCGCACAGAATGCATTCGTAGAGCCCGTCGAGCTCGTCGCGCTCTTCCGGCGACTGCAGACGCTCCTTCTCCGGCGGCGGCGTGTCGTTGATCAGGTACGGCTTGATCGAGTGGTACTGGTTGAAGAACTGCGTGAAGTCGCAGATCAGGTCGCGCACCACCGGCAGCCCCGGCAGCGGACGCAGCACGATCTTCTGCGGCAGGTCGTTCAGGTTCGTCAGGCACGCCAGACCGTTCTTGCCGTTGATGTTCATCGCGTCCGAACCGCACACGCCTTCGCGGCACGAACGGCGGAACGACAGCGTCTCGTCCAGCGCCTTCAGCTTCACCAGCGCGTCGAGCAGCATGCGCTCGTGCGAGTCGATCTCGATCTCGTACGACTGCATGCGCGGCGCCGCGTCGCGGTCCGGATCGTAGCGGTAGATTTCAAATGTACGCTTGGCCATTTCTGAATTCCTTTGATCTGTGCCTTAGAAGGTCCGCGCCTTGGGCGGCACCGATTCGACCGTCAGCGGCTGCATGTGCACCGGCTTGTAGTCGAGGCGGTCGCCTTCGCTGAACCACAACGTATGGCGCAGCCAGTTTTCGTCGTCGCGATGCTCGAAGTCGTTCTGCGCATGCGCGCCGCGGCTTTCCTTGCGCGCCTCGGCCGACACCATCGTCGCGCGCGCCACCTCGATGAGGTTCGCCACTTCGAGCGCCTCGACACGCGCGGTGTTGAACACCTTCGACTTGTCCTTCAGGTGGATATTGTCCACGCGTGCGGCCACCTCGCGGATCGCCTCCACGCCTTCGGAGAGCAGCGCCGAGGTGCGGAACACGCCCGCATGCTTCTGCATCGTGCCGCGGATGTCGTTCGCCACCGACTGCGCGTACTCGCCCGAGGACGAGCTCTCGAGCTTCGCCAGACGCGACAGCGCGAACTCCGCCGCGTCGGCCGGCAGCGGCTTGTGGTTCTTTATTTCCTTCACGTGCCTGACGATGTGGTTGCCCGCCGCGCGGCCGAACACCACCAGATCGAGCAGCGAGTTCGTGCCCAGACGGTTCGCGCCGTGCACCGACACGCACGAGCATTCGCCCACCGCATAGAAACCGTTGACCGGCTCCTCGTGACCCTTCGCGGTGCCCACCACCTGGCCGTGGATGTTCGTCGGAATGCCGCCCATCTGGTAATGGATGGTCGGCACCACCGGAATCGGTTCCTTGATGCAGTCGACGTTGGCGAACTTCAGCGCGATCTCGCGGATCGACGGCAGACGCTTCATGATCGTCTCCGCGCCGATGTGCGACAGGTCCAGCAGCACGTGGTCCTTGTTCGGCCCCACGCCGCGGCCTTCCTTGATCTCCTGGTCCATCGAGCGCGAAACAAAGTCGCGCGGCGCCAGATCCTTCAGGGTCGGCGCGTAGCGTTCCATGAAACGCTCGCCGTTCGAGTTGCGCAGGATGCCGCCTTCGCCGCGCACGCCTTCGGTGATCAGCACGCCCGCGCCGGCCACGCCGGTCGGGTGGAACTGCCAGAACTCCATGTCCTGCAGCGCGATGCCCGAGCGCGCCGCCATGCCCAGGCCGTCGCCGGTGTTGATGAACGCGTTGGTCGAGGCCGCGAAGATCCGGCCCGCGCCGCCCGTGGCGAACAGCGTCGTCTTGCCTTCGAGGATGTAGACCTCGCCCGTTTCCATTTCGAGCGCGGTTACGCCGAGCACGTCGCCGTCGGCGTCGCGGATCAGATCGAGCGCCATCCACTCGACGAAGAACTGCGTCTTGGCCGCAACGTTCTGCTGGTACAGCGTGTGCAGCAGCGCGTGACCGGTGCGGTCAGCCGCAGCGCACGCGCGCTGCACGGGCTTCTCGCCGTAGTTCGCGGTGTGGCCGCCGAACGGGCGCTGGTAGATCGTGCCGTCGGCGTTGCGGTCAAACGGCATGCCGAAGTGTTCGAGCTCGTAGACGGCGTTGGGCGCCTCGCGGCACATGAACTCGATCGCGTCCTGGTCGCCGAGCCAGTCGGAGCCCTTGATCGTGTCGTAGAAGTGGTAGTGCCAGTTGTCCTCGCTCATGTTGCCGAGCGACGCGCCAATGCCGCCCTGCGCGGCGACCGTGTGCGAGCGCGTGGGGAACACCTTGGAGAGCACGCACACGGACAGCCCCGCGCGCGCCAGTTGCAGCGACGCGCGCATTCCCGAGCCGCCCGCGCCGACGATGACCACGTCAAACTTGCGACGCGGCAGAGTATTCTTGATTGCAGCCATTCTTTTACACTCTCCAGAGAATCTGCGCAGCGTAGCCCGCGCACGCGAGCAGCCAGACGATGGTCAGCGCCTGGAGGAACAGGCGCATGCCCACGGGCTTCACATAGTCCATCCAGATGTCGCGGATGCCGACCCACGCGTGATAGAACAGCGAGAGCAGCGTGACGAAGGTGGCCAGCTTCATCCACTGGGTGGCGAAGATGGAGGCCCAGCCTTCGTAGGAGAAGTCGCGCGCGCCAAAGAACCACACGAGCAGGATCACCGTGTAGACGGCCATCACGACCGCGGTGATGCGTTGTGCGAGCCAGTCGCGCAGACCGTAGTGCGCGCCGACGACCAGACGCTTCGGACCGATTCGGTTAGGGGCTGCCATTTTTTTAGAATGCTCCGAAGAGTTTCGCCGCGAAGGCGAGCGTGAGAAGCGAGGACACGACGAACACGACGATGGAGGTCTGCCTGCCGCCTTCCTTGTTGACTGCGCGGTGCGTGTCCATCACGAGGTGACGGATGCCGGCGCAGAAGTGGAACAGGAACGCCCAGGCCAGCACCAGCGTGATGAGCTTGACGATGATGTTGGAGAGAAAGCCCTTGAAGACCTCGAAGCTCAGTTCGGAAGTCAGGCTCTGGTCGAAGAGGTACAGCAGGAACGGAAGGAAAACAAACAGCAGACCACCGCTCAAGCGATGAAGAATCGACACGCGCCCTGCAAGCGGCAGGCGATACGCCGTCAATATCTGCCCGATACCGATGTTCCGGAATTCCGGCCTCGGTTTTTTTAATGTGTCAGCCACAGTAGACCCCCTTTTCCTCTTTAGATAAACACAACGGCGCACACCGCCGCTCGCTCCGATATAGGCGCGAATCGTCCCACCTCATCCTTTGATCGAACGGCGTTGTATTGCGGAAAGATATTTAGGACGGACCGCGCGATGGCGATATTTTGTCGCACCGCTGATATACTGTCCAATATCTATCGCGTCTTACTGAAATATCTTTTTCAGATATCAGATGGAACTGCGTCATATTCGCTACTTTCTCGCTGTCGCCGAAGAGCGCAACGTCACTCGCGCGGCCGAAAGACTTGGCATCGGTCAGCCGCCGCTCAGCCAACAGATCCACGCGCTAGAAGACGAAATGGGCGTGCGGCTGTTTCGCCGCACCGGTCATGGCGTCGTATTGACGGAGGCCGGCGAGGCCTTCGCCGCCGACGCCAAGCGGATCCTGCACGACACGCGGCTGGCGGTCGAAAAGGCGCAGAGCGCGGGTCGCGGCGAAATCGGGCAGCTCAACATCGGCTTTACGGGGTCCGCAGCGTTCAACCCTGTCGTGTCCAAGCTGATTCGCGACTATCGGCAGGACTACCCGAACGTCACCCTCACGCTTGCGGAAGGCAACACCGCACAACTGCTCGCCTATCTCGGCGACGGCCGTGTGGACGTCGCTTTCGTGCGTCTCGGCAGTCAGTCGCCAGCGGGCGTGCAGTTCCATCACATCGCAATCGAGCCCATGCGGGTCGTATTGCCGGCAACGCATCGCCTCGCGAAGAAACGCAAGATCGCGCTGTCCGCATTAGCCGAAGATCCGTTCGTGATGCTGCCGCGCGAGGCGAGCCCTACGCTGCATGACGTCATTGTCGGAGCATGCAGGGAGGCCGGGTTCGAGCCGATCGCGGGACAGCAGGCGCCGCAGCTTTCGTCCGTGGTGAATCTTGTTGCTGCCGAGTTCGGTGTCTCACTGGTGCCGGCTTCGGTATGTCAGATACAGGTGGAAGGCGTCGCTTATACCGACGTGCTCGGCAACGCCATCTCGATCCGGCTCGTGCTGGCCTCGCGCATCGAGGCCGCGCCGGCAAAGACAGCGAACTTCCTGCAGAAGGCGGTTGCGTTGGCGTCGTCGGTCACGTGAGGCAGTCGTCCTCCACGACCGTGATGCATTGACGGTTCAACGCGTTCGCGATTGCTGCGATGGTGTGGCATTCGACGCATTGCCGCCCGGCGAACCGGCTGCAGGTAACGGTATCTCGATGTGACACGAGATGCCGTCGGCGTCGAACGTGAGTTCGGTGCGCGCCTGAAGCGTAAACTTCAGCGCCTTTTCGATGAGTTGCCGGCCGAAGCCGGTCCGGCTGCTATCCGGTCTGGTGCGAACCCCGCTTTCCACCCACTCGATCACGAGCGATGCAGCACCGGAGGTGCCCACCTCCACGCGCCAGCGCACTTCGAGTCGTGCCTGCTCCTCCTTCAGCGCGCCATACTTGAGGGCATTAGTCGCCAACTCGTGCAGGACCAGCGCGATGATCTGTATGTTCCGGAATCCAAGCGGCACGACCGGGCCACTGAGCTTGACCCGCTCGCCGTCCGCGACGCCGAGCGCATCGAACTCGAGTCGCACGATATCGCTCAGGTTGATCAGATTGCCGTCCGCTTCCCCGATCAATCCCTGCAGGCGTCCCAACGCCGCGAGGCGGCTCGTGAACGTTTCCAGCTTTTGATCGGCGGTAAGCGTCTGTTCAGCAATGGACTGGATCACCGCCAGCAGATTGCGGGTGCGATGCTGCAACTCGCCGATCAGCACGTTCTGCCTGTCTTCGGCATGGACCATGTCCGTTACGTCGACAAAAGCAATCACCACACCGTCGATCTGCCGGTCGCCGTTGCGATACGGCGCAAGGCGCACGAGGAAATGCGCGAGCCCATCCCTGCCGCTGACGTGCCGCTCCCTCGGCTGGTTCGTTTTGAAGACGGTCTCGATATCCTGCTCCAGCCCGTGCAACTCAAGCCGGCTGACGAGTTCAGTGATTGGGCGGCCGCGGTCGATAGCACGAATATGGAAAATGCTGTCCATTGCCGGCGTGAACGAACGGATCACCAGGTTGCGGTCGAGAAACACCGTTGCCACCGACGTGCTCTCAAACAGGTTTCGCAAGTCGCTGTTCGAGCGGTCGAGCGCGTCGATCTTTCCGCTCAATTCCATATTGACGGTTTGCAGTTCCTCGTTGAGCGAAACGAGTTCTTCCTTCGACGCCTCCAACTCTTCATTCGACGACTGCAGTTCTTCGTTGACCGAGACCAGTTCCTCGTTGGAGGACTTTAATTCCTCCAGCGCCGTCTCGTACTCTTCGATCATGGACTGCAAACGCTCGCGAGTCTCGCGCAACTCCTTTTCGATCTGCGCCGCGGTGCCGTCGTGCATTGACTGCGCGCGCGCAAGCGCTTCTTCTCGGGCCGCTAGCGGGCCTTCGTCCTCGAAGATGACGAGATACATATGCTCGTCCTGCGGCTGACCGGTCAGCGGTTCCACTGTTAGGCTGATGAGTTGCACACGGCCGTCTTCGCCCTCCACGACGACGCCCTCGCGCGTGACGGTGCGGCCCGACTCGACCGCTTCGCGAAACACCGACCGCAGATCGAGGCTGAGTCCCTTGCGTGCGAGCGCAAACAGTTGCCGCGTCGGTGCGCCGGGCGCCGCCTCCAGGTACTTGCCGGTGCGGCCGGAGTAATAGACGACATCGCCGTCGCGCGTGACGAGCACATGCGGCGGTGTGAAGCGCTCCAGCATATGGTTATCCACCACATGCCGCAGCGCAGCGCCGCCGAGAGCGGGGCGGCTCGGCGTCAGTCCTCCGGGTTGTCCGATCTTCAACGAAGAGACCGATAGTGGCACACGAATCTGCGGCGAAACATCCGCTCTCCGCCGGAAAATGCGGTGCTTCTTCTCCACCGGCAGAAACAGTTCGTCGAACTGGCTGACGTTCTCCGATGTACCGAGGAAGAGATACCCGTCCGGCCGCAGCGCATAGTGGAACGTCGGGATCGCCTGATTCTGGATTTCTGTGCCGAAGTAAATCAGCAGGTTTCGGCAGGAGACCAGGTCGATGCGCGAAAAAGGCGGATCGCGAATCACACTATGCGGCGAGAAGATACAGAAGTCGCGCACTTCCTTCGTGAGCACATAGCTGCTGCCGTCCTGAATGAAGAAGCGCTCGCGCCGTTCTTCGGATACTCCGTCGAGCATCGCTAGCGGGTAGCGTGCCGCGCGTGCGACGGCGAGCGCGCCGTCGTCGATGTCGGTGGCGAAAATCTGTACGCGCGGTGTCGGCTGACGGCCATCCATCTGCTCGCGCAGCAGCATCGCAATCGAATAGACTTCTTCACCAGTCGCGCAGCCGGGAACCCACACGCGAATTGTGTCGTCCGCGCCGCGTCCCTCCAGCAATTGGGGAATCACGATCTCCGCGAGTGCCTCGAACGCCTGCGCGTCGCGAAAGAAACTGGTCACGTTGATCAGCAGGTCCCGAAACAGAGCGGCGACTTCTTCCGGCTCTTTCGACAGTCGCGCAACGTAGGCCTCCGGCGTAAGGATTTCAAGGACCTGCATGCGCCGCTGCACGCGGCGCACAAACGTGTTCATCTTGTAACCGCTGAAGTCATGGCCGACCTGACTGCGCAGGATTGCATAGATCGCAATGCGCGCTTCGTCGAACTCGCTTGCATTGATTTGCGCTCCTGATTTCCCGGCAAAGCCGTCGAGCATGAAGACGCCCGCGGCGAAGCTCGCGAGCTTTTGGCCCATTGCCTCGGCGGGCACCGCGAAATCGACGAGGCCCGTTGCGATCGCGCTTCTCGGCATGTCCGGATGATGCGGGCCAAAGCCGTCGTCGGCCTGCGCCAGTGTCAACCCGCCGCGCTCCTTGATGGCCTTGATGCCCAGTGTGCCGTCGGAATCGGCGCCCGAGAGAATCACGCCGGCTGACAGCTCGCCGACGTCGGCCGCGAGCGTGCTGAAGAAAACATCAATCGGTTTGCGCTCGCGCCGGAGCTTGTCCTGAGACTGCACATGAAGTGTGCGGTCCTTGACACTTACGACGGCGTCGGCCGGCAACAGGTACACATTGTTGGGTTCGATGGACGTGCCGTCTGCAATGGCGTGCACCGGCATGTCGGTAAAACGGGCAACGATTTCCGGCAGCATGCTGTCGCGATCGGGACTCAGATGCGTGACGATCACGCACGCGAGGCCGGGGTTTCGCGGCATGCCACGGAAGAAGCCCTCGAGCGCTTCGACGGCACCAGCAGACGCACCTACGCCGACAATCGGGAAATGGGTGGGTCGCGTCATCGTTTGTCCCGCATTGCCGCGGGTTTGCCACCGTCGGGATGGGCCTGCCGCTTCGGGGGCGTACCGTCCGCGCTATTGTCCAGCGAGGGCATGGACTGCTCCTGCAGCAGCCGCAGTCCGGCACGGACGACCTCGCTTGCCGGGCTGTAGCGACCTACGGCAATTTCTGCCTCTATGAACGACGCCAGTCGCTCCGTCAGACTAACGCATAGCGCGTGCTTGCTCGGCATGGGCGACTCGCGAAAATGGATGGGTATGATTTTATATTACGCTTTTGGAACTGGGCACTTCGACAACCAGTGGCGAGCAACCGGCGTGATTCGTCGCTCGATTGACTCCCTGGAATCTCGGCTCAAAAGCTTATTCACGCGAGAGCGTCTCAGGGCAGAACCGCGAGAAAGGAGATCATGATCACCGCACACATCCACTCACCAATGTTCGCGATGCGGCAGCGGCCGTAGTGATCGCATACGACCTTGGTCCGATTGTCCTCAACAGATACGCAGCGCAATCATGTACTCATCACGCGAGCTTATGCGTCGTCGGGAACACCTTGGGAGCTGTTGTGGATATTTACAGGAGACACCGCTTTTGCGCTGTCGCATTGAGCGGTGTGCTCCTGATCCAGCGACTGTGGCGTCGAACCAGCCGCCGCCGCCTTCGGGGCCAGCGGTGGGTGGTGGTGAACGGCTTAGAGGCGCTGCGCGCGGCGCAGCGAGCGGTGCGGCGATCGGCGCGATTGCTGGCGACGCCGGCAAGGGCGCTGCAATCGGCGCGGTTGGCGGCACGATGGTTGGCGGAGCGCGGGCTCGCAACAATCGGTAGGCCGCTGCAGATTCGAGTCAGGCGCAGGTGCAAGGCGCAATGGATACCTTCAATCGCGCCTGGAGCGCCTGCATGGAAGGACGCGGTTATTCGGTCAAGCGAACGTGTTATTGGATGCCGCCGTGAGCGAAACAGCGTGCGTGTCATTCCGCTGGATGCGAAGTGCTTCATGGACGCGTGACGTAACCGTGGCTGGAAGTCTGCCTTTGCGGAGATAGCGGCGAGCTCTAAGACGAGAGTCTTATTCCTCCCCTCGTCGCCATCACAGAACTGGTCAAGCCGGGACGAGCCCTTGACGTTATTACCTGAGTACTCATCTGACTGCGTCATGTGACTGCGGCCGACCGAGTGATGTGATTGCTGCCGCAACGATTTAAGAACGATGTGTTTACCCGCGTACCGGTACTTCGGCCGGAGCGCTAACGGAGGCCAACAATGAACAGACGGAACTTCGTGTTAAGAACTGCGGCTGCGATGGCCGCTTCCACACTGGCGTTTGCTGGTTGCACCGCGACGACAGGCAGCGGCAAAAGCTCGGATACTGACGAGTCCAAGCGCCAGGCCATTGACGCGAGTGTGAACGGTACATTGAGCCGGCTGTTCTCAACGGTGAAAGGCTCGCAGGAACTTGCGTCGAAGGCACAAGGGATTCTGGTGTTTCCAGACGTGAAGAAGGCTGCTTTCATCGTGGGCGCCGAGTATGGCGAAGGCGCATTGCGTGTGGGTGGCAGGACGGCCGGCTATTACAGCACGGCGGCGGCGTCATTTGGATTTCAGGCGGGGGCACAATCCACCGCTGTCATTTTCCTGTTCATGACAAGCGACGCGCTCGCCAAATTTCAGAGTTCGTCTGGCTGGTCGGCCGGGGGTGACGTTGCGGTATCGGTCGTGAAGGTAGGTGCGAATGGCGCAATCGATACGACATCGGCAAGCTCCCAGGTGGTCGCCCTCGTGCTCACCAATGTCGGTCTGATGGCCGACGCCTCGGTTAACGGTGCAAAGGTGACGAGGCTCAACCTTTGAGCCGGAACCATGTGCTAGCAATGTATCGGGCGATTGGGCGATCTAAACCTCGTCACGCTTCGGCATGATCTGGACGATGATGGTCGATCGCTCCAGGACATGTTGTGGATCCGCGACTGGGATCCGCGCAGCGCATTCGGCGTCGTGTCGATAAAAGTCGGCACGACGCGCGAGGCGCGTACTCGTTCAGAAATAGAGTTGGGATGTGGTCAAACGTCAGGTATCCGAACTTGTACAGGAACGCTTCAATCCATTCGTACTGCAATGTCGCCTGATTGACTTCGACCGCGAGCCACCTCAGTCACGCACTTATCGCTATCTCACTCAGCTCTAGACAACGTGCGAAATTATGCTATTTGGTCGCAGTTAGCATAATCGCGCCGAAGTAGAGCGCGTGAAGCGATTCCACGCCGAAAACGTTTCATGTTCTGCCCGCGTATACGCTAAGGCGAACTTGATTGCATCTTCTTCCACATTCCCTCGTCGACTCGCAACGATGTTATTAACAGGCTATTGAACGCTGAGTCGCGCCATTTTTTCCGATGCCTCCAGCTTGTTCGAAAAAAATTCTGAAAAAATCACATCGCTACCTTTCATCCGGCTATCTTCCAGTCTATGGTACTCAAAGGTGCCAAACAAATACGGCTCTCGCGCGATTAGGTGAGCCGACCAATAGCCTACTAGATCTCATTTTGCTGATTGACCGAAGAGTTCGCTCATCTGTCGATCTGTTAAGCGGGTACTGTGGCATGTTCGAGCACATCCCCGCGAAGAGGCGCGCGTTGCTGCTCGATACCGTAAGGCCAATACGGAGAGTCAAGTCATGAATATGCCCACACGCGACCCCCGCACTATGATGACGGGGATTGCGTCAGCCCTTGAGCGGCTAAAACATTCATGGGGAGCCAGCGCAAGGAAACAGAACCCGACGCCGTCGGCCAGGCCTGCCAGAATGATTACGGCAAATCGCGCGCATGACAGGCCGCGGGTCGACATGTCTGACGTGGCACCTCGAAAAGCGGGGAGCGGGCAGGACAACCTCGTTCGAAAGCAGTTGCACCCCCGGACATACAGACGACCATCCACTGTAAGCTCCGACCGTATGGGGCAGTTAAAGAGTGCGCTGGTCAGATATCTGCCGTGGCCGACGGGTCGCGCTGAAGACGCTAAGCTTAACCGCGCGAGAGAAGGGCTGAAGCCACTGCTGGAAATGATGCCTGCGGCGATGATCGTGGTCGACGACGCCCATAAGGTCATACAGGCCAACCAGCTTGCCGCAACGCTTTTCTCTTATACAGCGGAGGAAATGAGCGGCCTCTCTTTCGTGCAGTTGTTTCCTCGCATGGATAACGACGCGGTGGCGCGGCGAGGACATCTGCCATCAAACGGCGCGCCCGAAGACTTTGCAGCTTCCAGCGCGCGACGAACAGCTGTTGCACGATGTAAGGACGGCACCGAACGGTCGGTCAGCGTGAAGTGTACGCACTACAGACCGGCTGGTGCATTTGTATGGGTCGTCACTGCCGACGACGTGCAAGCTCACGCAGAGATGGTTATCGACGAGTCGCAGCACGCGCATCTTGCGCGCGTTTTCGAACTGGCGGAAATGGCGGCCGTTCTTGCTCACGAAATCAATCAGCCGCTCACCGCGATCCTGAGTAATGCACAGGCGGTACAGCGGTTCCTGCATTTGACCAAAAGCGGTTCAACTGACTTGCGGGAGGCGTTTGCAGACATCGTGGCGGATAGTTTTCGTGCCACCGAGATCGTTCGCAAGCTGCGGCAGTTCGTCCGTCGCGCCGCACCCGAGACACGGTCGATCGATATTGGGAGTCTGGTCAGCGGAGCGATGCACCTCATGCGTCGCGATGCGGTGGTGCGCGGAGTCAGCGTGACGCTCGACATCGGGAGGCGCGTGCCGCTGGTCCGAGGCGATAGCATCCAGTTGCAGCAGGTCATGATCAATCTGCTGCAAAACGCGTTCGACGCGGTAGAGGGGTGTTGTGCGGAACACCGCGTCGTGTCGGTGAAAGTCGATACTGCGGCGCAAGGAGAAGGGGTCAGTATTTCTGTGAGCGACCGCGGCCCTGGTCTGAAGGCGGAGCAACTCGGCGAGATGTTCTCGCCGTTTCCCACCTCCAAGCCGCAAGGTCTCGGGCTCGGCCTGTCGATCAGTATCTCGATCATCTCGATGCACGGCGGACGGCTATGGGCGGAAAGCAATGGCGAGCGGGGCGCGACGTTCCGACTCGTGCTGCCATCTGCGGGGGAGGCTGATATATGACAACCTGTTCAAACACCATGACTGAAGTCACTTCAATGGTATTCGTCGTCGACGATGACGAGCACGTCAGGTCTGCTCTCGCGCGACTGATCCGGCTGTCCGGTTATTGTGTCCAGACCTTCGACAGCGCGGAGACGTTTATCGACCGTTTCGATCCGAAGAGCGGCCCTGCCTGTCTGCTGCTCGACCTGCAACTACCGGGACTCAGCGGGTTAGCGTTGCAGCACCAGTTACATGAGTGGCTACCGATCATTTTCATGTCTGGGCACGGCAACATGAATTCCGCGGTCGACGCAATGAAAGCAGGAGCAACAGACTTCCTGCCAAAACCGGTGACTGACAGCGTATTGCTCGACGCAATCGAACGCGCGCTCGAACGCGCGCGACGGCTATTCGGTTGGCGCAGCGAACTGCAGGACATCCAGAGCCGGGTCAAGCAGCTTACTCCCCGCGAGCGCGAGGTAATGACGCTCGTCGTGGCGGGTTACCTGAACAAGCAGGTCGCGAGCGAGTTGGGCGCAGCAGAAAAGACCATCAAGATTCACCGTGCACGCGTGATGGAAAAAATGAAAGCCGGATCGCTCGCAGAACTCGTGCGCCTCGCGGAAAAAGCGGAATCCGCGACCGCGACGGACACGTCCGCCTCGTATCGCTGACTGCGTTCGGGCAGGCGCCATGCAGATGAGGTCGCACCTCGCCGGGCGCTGGTGCGAATCAAGATTTCAGACGTCCTGTACGCCAGCGCTGCTGGCATCCACACATCGCGCTCAGTGCCGCTGACGCGTGGCCACCAGTCGTAATCCGGTGCACTTGAATGGTCTTGGTGGACCAAAGTCCTATTTCATATCTCAAGTGAATTCGTTAGGCTCGGACTGCACGATCGCGTTGCGACATCGCCTAACGAGCCCGAACGTACCACATGGCCAATCTCACTCCGACCGCAGCGGTTGTCGACGATGAAGAATCGGTCGGACGGGCGATCAAGCGCCTGTTGAGATCTGCTGGCATCGACGCGGAGGCGTTCTCGAGCGGCGAGGCATTTCTGAACAGACTGTCGACCGATGCATCGTACCGGCCCGACTGCGTGATCCTCGATGTCCTGATGCCTGGCGTTGGCGGCGTCGAAGTGCAGCGCCAACTGTCCGGTACGGGGATGCCGGTCATCATCATCACCGCCCACGACGACCCGTCGGTTCGCGCGCAAGTGCTCGCCGCCGGCGCCATCGACTATCTGCGCAAACCGTTCGACGGTGCCGCGCTAATCCGCGCCGTTCAGGCGGCGACGGGTTTCCCGCCTGCGCCCTGAGGCCACTCTTCGTTGAGTGGCGGCGCAGCAGCGTCGTCTTCGTACGGATCGTATGAGACCAAAGTCCGATTGTCCGGACCTTGTCGGATAACCACACTGCAATCTATGCAGCCGTCAGCCGCGCTGACGTCATCCGGAGAACGCGGATATGAAAAGCCCGGACGCAATCAGTGGGATCGCCCCGATGAATATGGCCTCTGTTGCCCGCGCTTTGCGCTTGTCGCGCGCGCGCGTCACCGCCTCGCACGTGATCGTGCCCGGTCGCCCGACGCATGCCCGCCGTCTCGCCGCGCAAAGCACACGGTTGCCTGCGCTCGACAATCACGCTCTTGACGCCACTGGTAACGCAAGCGTCGCGCCGGTCCGCCCCACGCTCACACTGGTGATTACGTTGCTCGCGTTGCTTGCATTCGTCGCCGGATGCGGCAAGAAGGAGGCATTGCCGGCAGCAGGTGCGCCCGAGGTCACGGTGATGACGGTCACGCCTCGCGACACGCCGGTCGTATTCGAATTCACCGCGCAGACCGAGAGCTCGCGCGAAGTGCAGATTCGCGCTCGCGTAGACGGCTTTCTCGATCGTCGGACCTACGTGGAAGGGTCGTTGGTGAAGTCCGGGGAGACGATGTTTCTGATGGACCGGAAGCCATTCGAGGCCGCGCTGCAAACGGCCAAAGGCCAGTTGTCGCAGCAGCAGGCGAGGCACCAGGTCGCAAAAGCCAATCTGGCCCGCGTGCAACCTCTGGTTGCGCAGAACGCATTGAGCAAGAAGGATCTCGACGATGCCGTTGGCAACGAAGCACAAGCCGCCGCAGCCGTTATTGCAGCCAAAGGCGAAGTGGATACGGCTCTGTTGAATCTCAGCTACACGACGATCAAGTCCCCGCTAACGGGGCTGTCGAGCTTCGCCAAACAGCAGGACGGCAGCTATGTGACGGCTACCCAGTCGGGGTTGCTCACTACTGTGTATCAACTCAATCCGATCTGGGTGAACTTCAGTGTGTCGGAGAATGAAATGCTGAGGTACCGCGATCAGATTGCGACGGGACATCTGCGCTTTCCGCCCGAAAACAACTTCACGGTATCTCTCGTGCTCGCCGACGGTTCCGTTTATGCGGAACACGGCTCGATCGATTTCGCCAATCCCGCATTCAGCACTGAAACGGGCACGTTCCTGGTACGAGCCGTCTTCGACAATCCTAAAGCTGTGCTGCGCCCCGGGCAGTTCGTGCGGGCGCGCGTGGCCGGAGCGATCCGGCCAAATGCGATCCTCGTTCCTCAGCGGGCGGTTTTGCAGGGCTCGAAAAGCCACTTTCTCTGGGTGGTGGACGCCGAATCTAAAGGCCGTCAGCGTGTGGTGGAAGTCGGGGAATGGCAAGGCGACGACTGGTTCATCACCGACGGGCTGAAGCCCGGCGAGCGTGTCGTAGTAGACGGTGCAATCCGCGTCACCGCCGGGGCGCCGCTCAAGATCGTTCAACGGCCGCCCGTCGCGGACAGCGGACAGCAGGAACCAGGCGGCCAGGCTAATGGACCCAAAACAGCCGCGACGGAGCCGGTCTCCGGCGCCGGCGCGTCCCAGTGAAGGACGGCGACGATGAGCATTTCCCACTACTGCATCGACCGGCCGATTTTTGCGTCTGTAATCTCGATTGTGATTACGCTCGGCGGTGCGTTGACGATGTTCGCGCTGCCCGTTGCCCAATATCCGGACATCACGCCGCCGCAGATTACGATCTCCGCCACCTATCCGGGGGCGAGTGCAGACGTCGTCGCGAATAACGTGGCCGCGCCAATCGAGCAGCAGGTGAACGGCGCCGACAACATGATCTACATGAACTCGTCGAGTTCATCGACGGGAAATCTGACGATCAACGCTTTCTTTGAAATCGGCACCAATCCGCAGCTCGCGCAGGTCGACGTGCAGAATCGCGTGAACCTTGCGTTGCCGCAACTGCCGCAATCGGTTCAGGCGCAGGGTGTACAGGTGCAGAAGAAGTCGTCGGCGTTCATGATGGTCATCGCGATCTACTCGCCGGACCAGCGCTTCACCAGCACGTACATTGCGAACTTCGCAAACATCTACGTGCTCGATGCGCTCAAGCGGATTCCGGGCGCGAACCAGTCGAGCATCTTTGGCACTCCGGACTATGCGATGCGTGTCTGGCTCAAGCCCGATCGTATGGCGCAGCTGGGCATCACCGCGACCGACGTGCAGAACGCTGTCCAGAACCAGAACCAGCAATTCGCTGTAGGGCGCATTGGACAGTCGCCGACCGGCACTCCGGTTGAACAGTCGTTTGCTGTCACGACCACGGGTCGCCTCGCCGAACCGGCGGAGTTCGAGAACATTATCCTGCGTGCTGCTAGCGAAGGGTCGGCTATCGTGCGACTGAAGGACGTCGGACATGCCGAACTGGGACAGAAGGACTACTCCATCCGCAGTCGCTTTCAGGGCAAACCGGCCACGATCATCGCCGTCTATCAGCAACCGGGCGCGAATGCGCTCGATGTGTCGAAGCAGGTTCGCGCCACGCTTGCCCAACTCCAGCAGTCGTTCCCCGAGGGCATCCAGTACGACATTGCAATGGACACTACGGAATTCACGCGCGCGTCCATTTCCGATGTGATCCACACGTTTTTCGAAGCACTGGTGCTAGTGGTGATCGTGGTGTTCGTTTTCCTGCAAAGCCTTAGGGCGACGTTGATTCCAGTGCTGGCAGTGCCGATTTCGATTGTCGGCACCTGCATGGGGATGGCCCTGCTCGGATTTTCGATCAACATGCTGACCCTCTTCGGGATGGTGCTTGCCATCGGTATCGTGGTCGACGATGCGATCGTGGTGATCGAGAACGTCGAACGCAACATGACCGTTCACAAGCTCAATCCGAAAGACGCGGCCAAACTCGCGATGGATGAAGTGGCGGGGCCGGTGATCGCCATTGTGCTTGTGCTGTGCGCGGTGTTCGTGCCGGTGGCGTTCGTGAGCGGCATTACTGGCCAGTTGTACAAGCAGTTCGCGATTACGATTGCGATCTCGGTTGTGATCTCGGGCATTGTCGCGCTGACACTGTCGCCCGCACTCGCCGCGCTATTGCTCAAAAGTACTCACAAGGAAAAGAAAGGCTTCTTCCGCTGGTTCGAAAACACGTTCGCACGGATGACCACAAGCTACTCCCGCGCGATTCAGTTCGTCATCAAGCGCTTCGTTCTCGCGTTGCTGCTTTTTGGGGCAATGATCGCGCTGACCGTCGTGATCGTCAAATCCGTTCCGAGCGCATTTCTTCCGCCGGAAGATCAGGGCTATCTTCTCGGCGCAATCCAGATGCCGGATGCGGCGAGCCTCGATCGAACCGGGGCGGTGTCTGACCGGGTGACTGAATACTTCATGAAACAGGACGCGGTCGGCAGTATCACGACGGTCGATGGTTACAGTCTGCTCGACGTGCAGAACAAAAACAATGCGAGTACCTTTTTCATCGGTCTAAAAGGTTTCGACGAGCGCTACACACGTGCCAATCGCGAAACCCAGAATGCGAGGGCCGTGCTGATCGATGCATATAAGACTTTGTCGAAGATAACGGCGGGAGTCGTGACGCCGGTTAATCCACCGTCTATTCCCGGGCTCGGCACGACCGGCGGCACCGAAGTATGGATTCAGAGCACGGGCGACGCGACGATCGCGCAGCTTGCCGGGGTCGTGCAGCAGTTTATCGAGCGGGCGAGAAAACGGCCCGAGCTTGCACGGGTCACGACGACCTTCAATGCGTCGTCACAGCAGTTGCTGGTCGAGGTAGACAGGGAAAGAGCCCAGACGCTCGGCGTGCCGATCGAAGATGTCTATAGCTCGATGCAGACGATGTTTGGTTCCCTCTATGTGTCCCAGTTCAACCGGTCGAGCCGGCTGTGGCAGGTCATCCTGCAAGCCGATCCGGTCTATCGGCTCAGACCACAGGACCTTGACCAGATATTCGTTCGCAGCAAGAACGGCACGATGGTGCCGCTAAGAGCGGTCGCGACCTACCGGTATGTCACGGGTCCGGATCTGCTCACACGCTTCAACAACTTCCCGGCCGTGCTCGTGACGGCGAATGCTGCGCCGGGCTACAGTTCGGGCCAGGTGATCGCCGCACTCGAACAGCTTGCCACCGAAATGCCGGCCGGCTTCGGCGTCGCCTGGAGTGGTGAGGCTTATGAGGCGCGTAAATCCGGGGGGACGTCGGGCATCGTTTTTATCTTCGGGCTCGTGATGGTGTTCCTGATCCTCGCCGGCCAGTACGAGAAATGGTCGTTGCCGGTCGGCGTGCTGATGGCCGTGCCGTTCGCGCTGTTCGGTGCGCTCCTCGCTATCCTGATGCGGGGCCTCGAAAACGATATCTATTTCCAGATCGGCCTCACGATGCTGGTCGCGCTCGCGGCGAAGAATGCAATTCTGATCTTTGAGTTCGCGGTGATCAACCGGGAAGGAGGCGCGTCGGTGCTGGATGCTACCTTGCGAGCATCCGAAGAGCGGTTGCGCCCGATCGTGATGACGTCGCTTGCCTTTATTCTCGGCTGCGTGCCGCTTGCTATTGCAGTGGGCGCGTCGGCAAACAGCCGGCATTCGATCGGCACTGGTGTGATCGGCGGGATGCTGGGTGCGACCGTCATCGCGGTATTTTTCATTCCGATGTTCTATTACCTGCTGGAAACCTGGTCGTCGCGTAAAAGCGGGCCGAAGGAGAAGCCGGGAGCAGACCCAAGCGCCCCGGGAGGCTCGGCGCCTGCAGCGGGCGGTCCGGGTACGCCGAAGGTCACGCCGTCCGCACAGCGCGAGGGTGACTGACATGCGCACCACGCACTTTGCGAGCGTTGGCGTTGTGCTTCTGACGGGGCTCGCCTCGCTGTCGCTGACTGGCTGTCTGCTTGGACCGGACTACGCGCGGCCCAAAGTCGATGTGCCCGCTACCTTCCGTTTCAGCATCCAGGAGACGGCTGACACCGCCAATACGGCCTGGTGGGAACAGTTCGGAGACCCTGTCCTCAACGATCTGATCGCTGCCGCGCTCGCGGATAATCTCGACGTCAAGATCGCCGCCGCGCGCGTAGAAGAGTTTCGCGGGCAGTTCGTGACAACCCGCTCAGGACTGTTCCCGCAGGTGGGGGCAAACTTCAATGCGTCACGCCAGCGCGCAACGCAGAGCGGCGGGGTGCCGCTGCCGGCGAATGTGAACCCGGTCTACAACCAGTTCGACGCGAGCGTCTCGGCGGCTTGGGAAATCGACCTGTTCGGCAAGACTAGGCGCGAGACCGAAGCTGCTCGCGCGAATCTGCTCGCAAGCGAGGAGGGCCGCCGCGGCACGATACTCTCGCTAGTAGCGTCGGTTGCTTCGTCTTATATCAACCTGCGCAGCCTCGACCGGCAACTGGACATCGCGAAGGCCACGGTGGAGAGCCGGGCCGAATCGGTCAAGGTATTCACGCTGCGTTTCGCGGGCGGCGAGGTGTCGCAAATGGAATTGGCACAAAGCCAGTCTGAATATCAGGCAGCATTAGCCACTATTCCGGAGTTGGAAGTCCAGATCGGGGTGCAGGAAGACGCGCTTGCCGTGCTGCTCGGACGCAATCCGGAGCCGATTCTGCGTGGCCACGAACTGGACGCGCTGACTGCGCCCGCGATTCCGTCCAGTCTGCCGTCCGAACTGCTCGAACGCCGTCCGGATGTGCTCCAGGCCGAGCAGAATCTGGTGGCGCAAAATGCGTTGATCGGCGCGGCGCGTGCGCTGTATTTTCCGTCGATCTCGCTAACGGGGCTGTTCGGTTCCCTCAGCACCCAATTCTCGAACCTGTTCACCGGGCCGGCGCGCGTATGGTCTTTCGCCGGCGCCGTATCGTTGCCAATCTTCACTGCCGGCAACATCGAAGGGCAGGTTCACCAGGCGGAGGCACGTCAACAGGAAGCGCTGTTTGCTTATCAGAAAGCGATTCAGGCTGCATTCCAGGAAGTCGCGGACGCGCTCATCGCGCTGCAGAAGTCTCGCGAGCAATTGGGAATCCAGCAGGACCAGGTTGCCGCGCTGTCCAGCTACGCGCACCTTGCCCGGCTGCGCTACGAAGGCGGCTACACGAGTTACATCGAGGTGCTCGACGCCGAGCGCAGTCTGTTCAACGCGCAACTGAGCTATACACAGACTCAGGGCGCCGAATTGACTTCGTTCGTCCGTCTTTACAAGGCGATGGGCGGCGGCTGGGTCGTCAAGGCGGAGGAGATGACTCAGCCGCCTGCTCCGCAGCCTATGGCGGGCGTGCCGGCTGCCGAGGCTCCGCGATGACGCACGCCAGGCTTCTCGCATGCCACGAATGCGACCTGCTCCAGGTCGATGCGGACCTTCCCGAAGGCGGCGTGTTGCGTTGCCGGCGTTGTCATGGCGAGCTTTACCGGAACCGCGCGAATTCGCTCGGACACGCGTTGGCCCTTTCGCTCGGGGCAGCGGTGCTGCTCGTGATCGCCAACTCTTATCCGATCGTTGGACTGTCGGTAAGCGGCTCGTTGGTCGAAACGACGCTGATCGGGGCAGTGGATGTTCTGTACAACGACGGAATGTGGCCGATCGCGCTGCTGGTCTTTTTCACCACTGTTCTCACTCCCGCTCTGCAAATCGCCTCGATGCTGTGGATGCTCGTGCCGTTGCAACTCAACCGCGTGCCATGGGGGGCGGCCGTGGTGTTCCGGTTGGCCCGCCTCGTTCAACCATGGGGTATGACGGAAGTGCTGATCATTGGTTTGCTGGTGGCGCTCGTCAAGCTCGCCCACATCGCAAGCGTCGTTGTAGGGGTTGGACTATGGTCGTTTGGCGTATTAATGCTGCTGCTCGCCGCTGCGGGCACGGCGTTCGATTCGCGCGACCTGTGGGCGAGAATCGGTGCGCTTGAGCACGCTGGCGGTCAGACGGGTGACGCTTTGTCTCTGCCGCGTGGCTGGCTGAGCGCCGCGCAGTGCGGTCTGATGCAGTGTCATGATTGCGGCTTGCTGGTGAAGGTGCCCGCAAACGCGCACGGTCTGTACTGTTCGCGCTGCGGCGCGTCGGTGCATTTTCGCAAACCGGACAGCCTGTCGCGCACATGGGCGTTTCTGCTCGCCGCGATGGTGCTGTATGTCCCCGCCAACCTGTTGCCGGTGATGTACACGAGTTCTCTGTTCGGCGCAGAGAAGGACACGATCATGAGCGGTGTCGTTTATCTCTGGACGTCCGGCTCGTGGTTGCTCGCCGTCGTGGTGTTCGTCGCGAGCGTCGCAGTGCCGATGCTGAAAATTATCGCCATTGCCTTTCTGTCGATCTCCACTCAGGTTCATTCGCGCTGGAATCCCGAACAACGTACGCGCATCTACAGAGTGGTTGAACTGGTCGGGCGCTGGTCGATGCTCGACATTTATGTCATCACCATGCTGGTGGCCCTGGTGCAGTTCAAGGCGTTGGCCACCATCCAGGCGGGTCTGGCTGCGGTCGCGTTCGGCGCGGTCGTCGTATTGACCATGTTCGCCGCCATGTCGTTCGACTCGCGTCTGATCTGGGACGCGGACGGGCAAGATCATGCCGGACAACCCAAACACGCCTGAGCCGCCTGACGTCCCTGTAGCCATCGTCGCGCCCCGCGCGCGCTGGCGGCCCCAGGTCGTATGGCTGGTGCCGATCATCGCCGTGCTGATCGGCGGGTGGCTCGCCGTCAAGGCGGTGCTCGATCAGGGGGCGCAGATCACCATCATGTTCAACACAGGCGACGGACTCGAAGCTGGCAAGACAAAAATAAAGTTCAAGGAAGTGGATATCGGTGTCATCAAGGGAGTCAGCCTTTCGAGAGATCACAAGCACGTGATCGCAACCGCGGAAGTCGTCAAGGATGCGTCGGACCTGCTGGTCGACGACACGCGTTTCTGGGTCGTGCGTCCAAGGATCTCGGGCGGCACCGTGTCCGGGCTCGGCACTCTGCTGTCGGGATCGTTCGTCGGCATGGACGTGGGCGGCTCCAGGAAGCCGCGCCAGACTTTTGCCGGTCTCGAAGTTCCGCCTGTGATCACGAGCGATGTGCCCGGTCGCGAGTTTGTGCTGCGAAGCCAGGACATGGGTTCGCTCGATGCCGGCACACCGATTTTTTATCGGCGGCTGCAGGTCGGGCAGATCACCTCCTTTGCTCTCGATCCTGACGGCAGAAGCGTAACGTTGCACGTATTCATCAATGCGCCGTACGACAAGTTCGTCAGACCCGACACGCGCTTCTGGCATGCCAGCGGGGTCGACGTGGCACTCGACAGCAATGGTGTACGGCTCAATGCGCAATCGCTCGTGTCGATCATCATTGGCGGGGTTGCGTTCGATACGCCGGAGCAGTCGCTCGATCAACCTCAAGCGCCCGCACAGACGTCCTTCACGCTGTTCGCGAACTTCGGTGAGGCCATGAAGCGCCATGACCGGATCGTCACCCGGCTCGTCGCCGAATTCGACGATTCAGTACGCGGGCTGACTGTCGGGGCGCCGCTCGATTTTCGCGGCATAACGATTGGCGAGGTGAGTGGTATCTACACTCGCTTTGACCGCGAAAGCAGGAAGCTGAGTATCGTGGTGGAAGTAGCCTACTATCCCGAGCGTTTCACAAGCCGCTATGAAAGCGGTCCAACCGGCAACCCGGTCGTCAAGGACACCCGCGGATTCGCGGATTTTCTGGTCGCACGGGGCTTGCGGCTGCAATTGAGGACGGGCAACCTGCTGACCGGCCAGCGTTATCTCGCCGTCGACTTCTTCCCCGACGCACCGAAGGCGCAGATCGACTGGAGTAAAAATCCGCCCCAGTATCCGACTGTTCCGGGCTCGCTTCAATCGCTTCAGGACTCCGTCGCGCGCCTGGTCGCCAAGTTGAATACGATACCGTTCGAAGCAATCGGCAAGAACACGCAGATGACCCTTCAGAACGCGAATTCGCTACTTGCCCATCTCGACACCGATGTCGTTCCAGAAGCGAAAAACACCTTGACTGCCGCGCATGGAATGATGACTTCTGCCAACGGGGCGTTGCAGCCGGACTCCGCGCTACAGCAGAATGTCTCCGACGCCATGAACCAGTTGGCGCAGACGGCCGCCGCAGTCCGCACGCTGGCTGACTATCTCGAACGGCATCCCGAGGCACTGGTACGCGGCAAGCCGGAGAACAAACCGTGACGCAAATCTCTTCTGTCGTTGCCGGAGTATTTTTTTGCGGCTTGCTGGGCGCGTGCGGCAGTTCGCCGACCGCCAGCTTCTACACGCTGACCGTCGATACGACACTCACGCCAATGACTTCCACGATGCCGGTCCATGTCGTGGTCAATCCAGTCACTATTCCCGATGTGGTCGATCGGCCGCAGATCGTCACGCGCATGGGCAACAACGAGGTCGTGCTCAACGAGTTCGCTCGGTGGGGCGAACCGTTGAAGGGGGACATTGCACGTACGATCGCAGGCGATCTCGCCACATTGCTGGCATCGGATCACGTGTCGGTCTTCAATATGGGCGTTGATGCGGCGGGTACGTGGCGAGTACGCGTGGACGTGATGCGCTTTGACGCGACGCCCGGCGAGGCCGTAACCGTCGAAGCGCTCTGGGCCGTGTTCCCCCCAGGCAAATCGTTGCCGGTCGCCGGGAAGTCGCTGGTTCGGCAACCCATTGACGGACACGGTTACGACGCGCTGGTGTCAGCCGCCGATCACGCTCTCGGCGCAGTGAGCCGCGATATAGCTGGAGTGATTCACGCAGGCGCGCCTTAAAGAAACTGGCCGCGGCGGTTTATGCCGACGTGGCCGGCATGATGTAGTCGGGGGCCGACGGGCGGAATCGGATCGCGAAGCTAACGTCTTCCGCCACGGCCGCCGCCACCTGCACGGGCGCCACCGCCGCCGCTGGGCCGGCTGAATCCCGAGCTTTGCACGCTTGAACGGCCACGGTCGGCGCTTCGTTGCGTTGCGCCGCCCGAGCCTACACCCTGAAATGCGTTGTCCCGCCCTCCGCCGATTCCACCACCGCCGGCACCGCCCACGCGGTCGCTAGCGCGAGAAACGTCGCTCGTGCCGGCGCGATTCGATGCGCTGCCCCGATCGCCTGCAGCCGATCTGTTCGCGGCCCCCGTGCGGTTGCCGGTGTTCGATCTGTCCGCGACCGACGCACGATTACCCGCGTTCGACCTGTCCGCGACCGACGCACGGTTACCCGCGTTCGACCTGTCCCCGGCGCCCGTTCGGTCGCCACCGCGTGTCCGGTCGGAACTGTCGGCGCGCCGGCCATTGCCGTTGTCACGGCCACGAAAATCGTCACGCCTCTGCCCACCGCCGGCGTCGCGCGAATACTTCTCGCGAGTCGCGTTATCGCGGTACGCAACGCCCTGGCGATGGCTTCCGTCATGCTGCCAGCGCCCTCCTTCGACCTTCGTACGGTCGAAGTTGCGATCGATGTTCGCCGCTTTGTTGACATTGATATTGACTTCGTTGTTGCCCCAGTTGCAATTGCTGAAGATGGCGCCGGCGGCGGCCAATCCGACGCCCCACGCGAACCCCGTCATCAGTGCGGCTCCCGGGTAATACGCAGGATATGGAGGCCAGTACGTAGGCGGATAAGCCGGATAGCTCCATGCACCGTACACGACAGTGGGGTTGTAGGCCGGCACGTAGATGACTTGCGGATTAGCAGGTTCTATCTTCACGATGGTCTGCCCACCAGCGGGCGCCTGTTCGACGACAACGTTCTGCTGTTCGTTAGATTTCAGGTTGCCGGAATCTTTCGCGCGGGCGCGCAAGCGCTGCACCGCGGCGAAGACGTCTTTCTGTTGCGCGAGGAACGCGTCGCCCAGCCGTTGAGTCCAGTCGAGCTTATCGTTCATCGGATCGAGAATTTGCGGAAATGCAACCAGCGATTTCACACTGACATCCCATGGCTGGTTTTCGACAGCTTTGACAGCGTCGTCACCTTTGATTTTTGGATTGGCCTTAACCCAGCGGGCCGCATACACGATCTCGAGCGGGTAGGTCGACGCCATCAGCACCTGCGACAGCACGGAGTCGGGATAGAGTGCGATTGGTGCGACGAGTGCTTCGATTTCTTCTGGCTTGAACGGCTCGCGTGTTGGGGCTGGCTCAGTTTGGGCCTGTGTGCCGGTCGATGCGAGTGTCAACATGACAAGCAGCCACCGGCACAATGCCTTGGTCCATTGATGATTCCATCTGGACATGGTTGCTCCTCCATGCTTTTGATAGATATCCGAACTAATCGGGGTTGATGGCGACCGACCAACAATTGGAGAGCATGAAAGTTGTACGCGTGGCTGTCGCTACTCCTACCCAATACGATGTTAGAACATCTCGCGACCTTTGTGGTGCCAACAAGCGGTGCATTTTTTCGACTTCGCGCGCCACTGATATGGATGCGAACCTTGGCGGGAAGTGAAGGAACATCGAAGGTGAGAAAGAGTCGCCGCGTACGACCAAAGTCCAATACAAATCTTGCTTCAACGAATATACGCTGAAAGCTCGCATGCTTGTCACTCACAAACTCACCAGCAAATCAGATTGGGGCCCGTTATGAAAAAAGCAATTGCAACAGTGATGACCGTATCTCTCACACTACTACCGTTTAGTTTCGCGTCGGCGCAAGATAATTCTGCAGCGCCCCCAGCGGCAGCCGCCGAACATCCGGATGAGATAGTAAGAATGCATCAACAGGTTGCAGCGGCGAATCGCGAGTACAACCGGGAAGTCGCGGCGGCCAAGAAAGTTTATGACCAGAAGAAGGCCGCTGCTAACAAGAAGCGCGACGCGGCGGTTGCTGCCGCACACAGCGGCACGAGCCAATAAGCGGCTTGCCGCAGTTCCAGAGTAGCGAGAGCGTCCGCGTTCATGTTTCGAGATTTGCCTCACCGTCGACCGGCGGTTTATCCCGGAGCGAGCAGTCCGGCGTAGGTGCGCAACATCCATGCGGCGCGAGTTATCCGACGGCGGTCATGCTCCGTCACTGGTCAGTCCGGTTTGTCGTTAGATAATTGTCGCGACAATCTGCGAGGAGATTCCGATGCTGATCTCGCCGACCGGCTCCCGGAGCCTATCGAGAGAGCTGCTTGACGTATTGATCCGCGCCGGACTCGTAGCGGTCCTCGCTGTTTTCTGTTTCCGGATCTTCGTCCCGTTTCTCAATCTGATGGTCTGGGCGCTGATTCTCGCCATCACCCTCTATCCACTGCAACTCAGGCTTCGACGACATTTTGCGGGAAGAGATGGTCTAGTCGCCACGATGATTATCCTAGTCGCGTTCGGCGTTATTCTGGTGCCGACCTATCTATTGGGCGTGGCCATTGCCGATTCGATCAACCATATGATCGCAGTACTCAGGAGCGGTAGCTTTGCGATCCCGCCGCCAGCCGAATCGGTCGCGAGTTGGCCGCTAGTGGGCCCACGTGTGCATGAATTGTGGCAGCAGGCGTCCACTAATCTGACCGGGCTCGCTCAACGGTTCGCGCCGCAAGTCAAGGACGCTGGTCTTGCAGTGCTCGGTACACTCACTGGCCTTGGCGCGGGCCTCCTGATTTTCTTCTTCGCGTTGATTATCGCGGGTATCTTCATGGCGCACGGGGAGAAAGGCCATCGCAGCGCGGTGCTGATCGCTTCGCGCATCTCAGGACCTGAAAACGCGTTAGAAATTACCAGCCTATGCACGGCCACGGTTCGCGCAGTCGCCCAAGGGGTGGTCGGAATTGCGTTCATCCAGATGTTGCTCGTTGGTGTCGCGTTCATCGTCATGGGGATACCCGGCGCGGGTCTGCTCGCGCTCGCGGTGTTGCTGATCGGCGTCATGCAGTTGCCCGCCACGCTGATCACTGCCCCCGTGATCGTCTTCGTGATACTCACACAAGGGGCCAATGCGTCGACGATTATCTTCTCCGCCTATATCCTGGTGGCGGGACTCACCGACAACGTGCTGAAGCCTCTACTGCTTGGACGCGGCGTTGCAGTGCCAATGCCGGTCGTGCTGATTGGCGCGCTTGGCGGCATGGTGACAGCCGGGGTAATCGGCCTGTTCATTGGTCCCGTGATGCTTGCCGTCGGTTACAAGCTGTTCTGGCGATGGGTTAAGGACCAGCCGGAACTCGCGCGCGTTGAGCAGCAGGAACAGTCTTGACGTTGTAGAACGGCGCAAGTGTCCCGCGCGACGCGCCGTTCCTGTTGAGCTGCATGACTGAAGAATCGCAGAATGCAGCGCCGGCCGCATCTGCGCACGACATTCGCGCTCGCCTTCCGGCGGCCGATCACATTCCTCCCAAATCACCCTCGTGTGCGCTGGCGCGACCGCAAGTACGCGACCGAAGCGCTCGTTAACTTCTTATCGCTCTGGCAAATCCGCCACAACTTAACTTCTCACTGGAATGCGCAGCGAGTTGGCGTAAACACGTAGTGGCATCCAATCACAAATATATGGCGCCCAAAGGTAAATCGCATTTTGAGGTCACTGTATCTTCATCGGACGAGTTCGTTTTGCCGCGTCTGACGCGAAGGCGAACGTTCCATTAGTTTTCGCGGAAAGGAGAGGTGCCGGTACTGGGCGAACCTCGTCAACAACCGGTATCCAGCAGCCCAATCTCTTTCCGCCTCCGTAGCCAGCCTTTTGAGACCCTGCCATGAACTTCCTCGACGGTTCCCTTTACACTGAAAACCAGCAACCGCTGATCATTACAGCGGCGCCGTATGCGCCGTCCTGGGTGCCTTCCGACTTCCCCGAAGATATCCCGGTCACCATTGAACAGCAAATCCAGAAGGCAGTGGATTGCTACAACGCCGGCGCCACCGTATTGCACCTGCACGTCCGCGAACTTGACGGCAAAGGCAGCAAGCGGCTGTCGAAATTCAACGAACTGATTGCTGGCGTGCGCAACGCAGTGCCAGAGATGATTATCCAGGTGGGCGGCTCGATCAGCTTTGCTCCCGAGACCGAAGGTGCCGCGGCCAAATGGCTGAGCGACGACACGCGCCACATGCTGGCCGAGCTCGATCCAAAACCCGATCAGGTCACGGTGACGATCAATACTTCGCAGATGAACGTCGTCGAACATTGGGAAGATGACGACGTCAAGGGAACGTCGATGGAGGATCCCAATGTCTACAAAGCGTACAAAGAGATGACAGTGCCAGCCCAGCCAGGCTGGGCCGAAGAGCACATCCGCCGCTTGAACGCAGCCGGGATCCAGAGTGCTTTTCAGTGCTACAACATCAATAGTTTCGAGTCGGTCGAGCGGTTGATCCGGCGCGGCGTTTACAAGGGTCCGCTGGTGATGAACTGGGTGGCCATCGGCGGCGGCATGGACGCGCCAAATATCTATAACCTTGCCAACTTCGTGCGAGCTACGCCCGACGGCGCGGTGCTGACGGTGGAAAGCTCGATGCGCAATGTGTTGCCGGTCAACATGATGGGTATCGCGATGGGTCTACACGTGCGCTGCGGCATCGAGGACAACCTGTGGAATCAGTCGCGCACGCGGAAGATGAGCTCCGTCGAGCAGATCGAGCAACTGGTGCGCATTTCACGCGAGTTCGGCCGCAATATTGCCACCGCCCAGGAGGCGCGCGACATAAGCAAGATCGGCGTGTTCTACGATACCGTGGAAGAAACGCTGCTGGCCAACGGTTTCGCGCCTAACCGCAAAGGTGGCACTCAAGGCTTCCTGCGCAAGGCCGTCTGAACGCGGTAGCGCAACTCGCGATCCGCGTGCCGCCGCTCACAAGCGGCCAGGCACCGGCCGGCAGGGCGCAACGTATGTGCAACTGCGCCTGCCGGAACGCGTCCTGCGATGCCTCCATATAGAAGCAACGCCGGGAAATTCTGATGCAGGCCGCCGGCAATGCATGGCTGTCCAATCCTTCCATAGGTTGAAAAAGGGGCGGTGCAGACAGTGCCGGTCATTTTGCCTGCCTGGCTCTCCAGTCGCGCGGCGCCATGCCGAAACGCGACCTGAACCAGTTCGTGAACGAACCCTGCTGGCTATAACCGAGCAGCGCCGCCACGCGTCCTATCGGATAGCGCGAGTTGCTCATGTAGCGAACGGCAAGTTCCCGCCGTACTTCGTCGACCAGGTCTGAGAAACTGGTGTCGACCAATTCCAACTGCCGCTGCATCGTGCGTACACTCAGACCTAGGTGGCGGGCAACCGGCTCGACCGTGCCTTGCTCCAGAGGCAGAAGCAGGTAGATCGCTTTGCGAACTTCCAGAGCCGTCGAATCTGTCCCGGCTTGCTTCAGTGGTGCCGCGAGGCTTTCCGCGTAGCGGACGAGTTCCGGGTCCGCGGCCGGATTCGGATAGTCGAGGTCGGCCGCAGCGCACACGAACCCATTGAAGTCGCTGCCGAACTGCATCGGGCAGCCAAAGAAACGTCGGTGAAACGTCAGATCGGCGGGACCGGCGTGCGTGAAGTGAACGCTGCGCGGTTTCCAGTGGACGCCGAGCAGAGCACTGGAATGGCGAGCGAGAACTCCGAGTGCAAGTTCGATCGCCTGATTCGTCGGAGTACCGGGATCAACGACGAGCTCTTCGCGAATCGTGACTGTTGCACCGGCGTCTTCGACATAAACTGCAAGTGCTTCGTTGAGCAGATGACGGTACTCGGCTGCGGCTAGCAGCACGTCGCGTAACGTGCGTTTGTGCGCGAGCAGAACATTGACCACGCCTGTCCCGAACTGATGCCGGGTTTCGGCCATTTGCAGCGCAAATGTTGGAGACGACGCCAGCTTGGCCGTCAGTTCAAGCAGCCGGCAGCACGCGGCTGCCGCAACGCGACTGTCCGGATTTGCAAGCGCGGCCGGATCTATTCCGACCTGTTGCGCGAGCTCCACGGGGTTGAGTCCGAACCGCCGCGTTACGTCGAAATAACCGCTCATCGCAACCGACCGCAGCATCGTCTCCATTGCGTTTCCCTTCGTGGCAGCGAACGCTTTGCTGTCCGCTCATGGACTGCTGATCGCCGACTGCGTCGAGGATCGGTGTTTTCACTAAGCGGCGTGTATTCGTAAAAGAATGGCGCCTAATCATTAAATTGTATTGCGCGATTCCCGTATCTTGCAATCACGACATTCACTATGCCTCGGTCGATTCTGACCTGGCCTTGCGAGCGTCGAAAGTGCCGCCTCGTGCGGTGAGACGAAGGCGCCGCGCTGATGTGTGAAGCGTGCCGGGCTTTTGAAAGTGCTGATTTTTGACAGGCGCAGGGCAGGGCGAAGCAGTCATGGTGAATGAGCCTTTGCGCTGTCATCTGAAGACGACCGCTAACGAGCCAGACGCGGAGGAGATAACTATGCTGATGCAGCATGTAGAACACACAACAGGCGATGTCCCGGTAAAAGAAGCGGACGTCCGCGCCTATGCGTGGGTGGTTTTTGCGTTGACCGTAGGCTTGCTGCTTTCCGATTACATGTCACGGCAGGTACTGAATGCCGTCTTTCCGCTGCTCAAGGCAAACTGGGCTTTGTCCGACACCCAACTCGGTTCGCTGAGCAGCGTCGTTGCATTGATGGTGGGCGTGCTCACCTTCCCGTTATCAGTACTCGCGGACCGCTGGGGACGCGTAAAAAGCATCGTGCTGATGGCGGCGATGTGGAGTCTTGCAACACTAGGCTGCGCGCTCGCGACGAACCACGGTGAAATGCTGATCGCGCGCGCTTTCGTCGGTATCGGTGAGGCGGCGTACGGCAGTGTCGGCATTGCGGTCGTGCTGAGCATATTTCCGGCGCGGCTGCGCTCCACGCTCACGGGTACGTTCATGGCCGGCGGCGCGTTCGGTTCGGTGCTGGGGATGGCGCTGGGCGGCACAGTGGCGGCTCATCTAGGCTGGCGCTCGGCGTTCGGCACGATGGCGGCCTTGGGTCTCGTACTGGTAATCGTCTATCGGTTCATCGTCACCGAGAAGCGGCTTATGCGGCTTCAGCCGGTAAACGTAGGCAGACACGTACAAGGTCTGAGCGTGCGCATGAGTCTGCGCGCGCTGATGAAAGGGCTTTTCTCCACCCGATCGGTGGTGTGCGCGTATGTCGGCAGTGGCATCCATCTGCTGGTTCCCGCCGCGATGTGGGCATGGATGCCGAGCTTCCTGAATCGCTACTACGGCATGCCCGTCAGTAAGGCCGCGATGAGTGCTGCGGTATTCGTACTGATTACCGGGCTTGGCATGGTGGTGTGTGGGAATCTGGCCGACCGGCTCAGCAAGCGCGCACGCGAAAGAAAATGGATGGCTGCGATCGCATTCTGCCTGATTTGCTTCGCGTTACTGATCATCGGTTTGCGCATGCCTGCGGGTCCGCTGCAACTCGCGGTGATAGGCCTCGGCATGTTCTTCAGCGCGGGTGCAAGCGGGCCTTCCGGGGCGATGGTGGCTAACCTCACGCCGCCGTCTATCCACGCGTCGGCGTTTGCCACGCTGACACTGGCGAACAATCTGCTGGGTCTGGCGCCCGCCGCCATTTTGACAGGATTCATCGCAGACCGGATCGGCCTGCTCGGCGCGTTGCAGCTGGTGCCGTTTGCGCCTCTCGTCGCGGCTATTGCATTTTTCATCGGCAAGCGGAACTACGCCGGTGATCTGGATCGTCTGGATGCCCTGCGCGAGCGGGCCGTACGCTGAGCAGAGGTCCTGACCTTCGGCGCGCGAATTTCATTTTGCAGTTGAGTAATGGATAGGAGATTGAACATGGCTAGAGCGATTCGCTTCCATGAGACCGGTGGTCCCGAAGTCTTGCGTTATGAAGAGGTCGAAGTGGGCGATCCCGGCCCCGGGCAGGTCCGGTTGCGCCACGAGGCGATTGGCCTTAACTTCGCCGACACCTACTTCCGCAACGGTTTGTATCCGGTGCCGATGCCTGCGGGCATGGGCGTCGAAGCCGCAGGGACCGTCGAGGCCGTTGGCGCCGGCGTCACTAACGTCGCGCCGGGCGACCGCGTGACTTACACGGGCTTCATCAATACGCTGGGCGCCTACAGTACCGAACGGCTGATCCCGGCCGCGCCTCTCATCAAGCTGCCGGAAGCAATCTCGTGCGAAACGGCCGCCGGCATGACCATGCGCGGCCTGACGTGTGCCTACCTGATGCGCCGCATTCACGACTTCAGGAAGGGCGACACCATCCTTCTGCACGCCGCTGCCGGTGGTGTCGGTTTGATCGTGTCGCAATGGGCGAAGCTGCTTGGCCTCACCGTGATCGGCACCGTGTCGACCGAAGCCAAGGGTGAGGTCGCACGCGCGCATGGTTGCGATCACGTGATTAATTACAGCCGCGATGACGTCGCGAAACGAGTGCGCGAACTGACCGACGGCGTCGGCGTGAATGTGGTGTTCGACAGCGTCGGCAAGGACACCTTCGAGTCGTCACTCGACTCGCTCAAGCGTCGCGGGTTGATGGTGTGCGTCGGCACGGCGTCGGGTCCGATCCCGCCGTTCAATCCGCAGATTCTTGCAATGAAGGGATCGCTTTTCCTGACTCGTCCGGCGCTAGCAGACTACATTGCCGACCCTGCAGAAAAGAATGAGCTCGCCGCTGAGATATTCGGGCATGTCGCTGCAGGCCGTATCAGGATCGAGCTGAACCAGCGTTACGCATTAGAGGACGCGGTGCAGGCGCATCGAGATCTTGAATCGCGCAAGACGACGGGTTCGTCCGTCTTCGTCATCTAGGGAGCCAGTGATGCAAGTCGAACCATTGACATGCGCAATCGGCGCAGAACTAGTCGGCGTCAATCTCGCCGACGCCATTCACGACAACGGCCTGTTTAGCGAGATCCGGGCGGCGCTGTTGAAACATCGCGTGCTGTTCCTGCGCGGACAGGACATCTCACGCGCCGAGCATGTAGCGTTCGCCCGACGCTTTGGCGACCTGGAAGATCACCCGGTCGCAGGTAGCGATCCCGAGTACCCCGGTCTCGTGCGCATTTACAAGACTCCCGATCAACCTAACGACCGTTACGAAAACGCATGGCACGCGGACGCCACCTGGCGCGAAGCGCCGCAGTTCGGCGCGGTCCTTCGGTGCGTCGAGTGTCCGCCGGTTGGAGGCGACACGATGTGGGCGAATATGGCACTTGCTTACGAGAATCTGCCCGAGCACATCAAGAGGCAGATTGCCGACCTCCGCGCGCGACACAGCATCGAAGCGAGCTTTGGTGCCGCGATGCCGATCGAGAAGCGGCACGCACTCAAGGCGCAGTTTCCGGATGCCGAACATCCGGTCGTGCGCACGCATCCCGAGACTGGAGAGAAGATTCTGTTCGTGAGTGCCTTCACCACGCATTTCACCAACTACCACACGCCGGATCGCGTGCGCTTCGGGCAGGACGCTAACCCGGGCTCGGGCGATTTGCTGCGCTATCTGATCAGTCAGGCCTATATCCCGGAATACCAGGTGCGCTGGCGCTGGCAGAAGAACAGCATCGCCATCTGGGACAACCGCAGCACGCAGCATTATGCGGTGATGGACTATCCGCCATGTCACCGCAAGATGGAACGAGCGGGAATTATCGGCGACAAGCCGTACTAACCGCAAAGAAGACCGCTTCATGACTACCGATACAAAACCGACCATTCTGATGGTCCCGGGTTTGCGCGACCACGTTCCGGACCACTGGCAAACCCTGTTGCAGCACAAGTTGCCCAATGCAATCTCGGTGCCGCCGCTCGAACACGACAAGCTCAGTTGCGCCGCACGCGTTGCCGCGCTTGACGCAGCGCTCGCGAAAATCGACGGCCCAGTAATCCTTGTCGCTCACAGCGCGGGCGTGATGATTACGGTTCAATGGGCACAGCAACACGACCGCGAGATTCACGGTGCGTTGCTCGCCACGCCGGCCGATCTCGATACGCCGCTGCCGGCGGGTTATCCGACTTTCGATGCACTCGCCGAAAACGGCTGGCATCCGACACCGCGCAAACGCTTGCCGTTTCCGAGCATCGTTGGGGCGAGCCGCAATGATCCGCTTGCGCAGTTCGATCGTGTATCTGCAATGGCGACGGACTGGGGCAGTCACCTCGTCGATCTCGGCGAAGTGGGGCACCTCAATCCCGCGGCGGGTTTTGGTGTGTGGGCGATGGCGGAGACACTGATCGATGAACTTGTGTGATCAGAACTGGGTCGTCCAGGCGGAACGGCACGTTGAAGACAAAGTGGGTCGGCAAGTCGATTCGAAGCGCAATCTGACAATCGACGCCTTCTTCGATTTCATCTGCCCGTGGTGTCTGATTGGAAAGCGCAATCTGGAGAAGGCTATAGCAGTCTTTGGCGGACTGCGCCCCGACGCACAGGTGAAGGTGCGATGGCGGTCCCATCAACTCCTTCCTTACACGCCACTCAATGGCGTGCCGTATCAGGATTTCTGTCGCGAGCGCCTCGGCGGTCCGGAAGCCGTGATCGCCAGGCGCGCAGAAGTGGAGCTAGCTGGAAGCGAAGCCGGTATCGACTTTGCATTCGATCGGATCAGCGTGTTGCCCAACACCGCCGCTGCGCACGAACTGGTCGCCTTTGCTGCGAACCATCTCGGCGAAGCGCAGCGCGCGACACTGGTCGATCGCGTGTTAGCGGCCTACTTTCTGGAAGGCGAGGACATCGGAGACCGCCAGGTTCTCGAGCGTCTCGGACAGGACTGCGGTCTGGATGGCGAAAGCCTGAAAACGCATTTGACGCAATGGGTGAACCGCGTCGTTGGAATCGGTCGACGCGTGTCGCGCCACCAGTCGCGAGTAAGGGGCGTGCCGCACTTCGTGTTCAGCACGGGATACACGTTCTCGGGCGTTCACTCGCCCGAGGTCATTGCTGCGCTCATGGTGTCGGCCACACGAAATTGAAGGAACGGAAGTTGTCACGACGTATGCCGGTTGTGTAGCAGAGGAACCGGCGCGCGTGCCACTGCAGTAACTCAGGAGAACAAAGAATGCAAGGCTTGATGATGGAGCAACCGCTGCTGGTCGCTTCGCTGCTCGTGCATGCTGAACGCCATCACGGCGCACAGGAAATTGTGTCACGGCGGGTAGAAGGAGACATGCACCGGTACCAGTACCGCGATCTCGCGCAACGCGCGCGCCGTATGGCCAACGCGCTGGCAGGTCTCGGTGTACAGCCGGGCGAGCGCGTCGCGACATTGGCGTGGAACGGCTACCGGCACATGGAGATGTACTTTGCAGCGTCAGGCTCGGGGGCGGTGCTGCATACGCTTAATCCCCGGCTTCACGTCGAGCAACTGGCGTACATCATCGATCATGCGGAAGATCGCGTGGTGTTCTTCGACCTGACGTTTCTGCCGCTGATCGAAAGCGTCGCGTCACGCGTCAAAAGCACGAAGATCTTCGTAGCTATGACCGATCGCGCGAATATGCCGCAGACGCACAGTCTGTCCACGAAGCTGATGTGCTACGAGGACCTGATCGACGCCAATAGCGACGTTTTCGACTGGCCGCTGCTCGACGAGAACAGTGCGTCGTCGCTGTGCTACACGTCCGGCACAACGGGCAATCCGAAAGGTGTGCTGTATAGCCATCGCTCGACCATATTGCACACCTACGCTGCAGCGTTGCCCGATTCGCTGAATTGCTCGGCGCGGGACTCCATCCTGCCGGTCGTGCCGATGTTTCATGTGAATGCGTGGGGACTGCCGTACATCGCTTGCATGGTGGGCGCGAAGCTGGTGTTTCCGGGACCCGCGCTCGACGGCGAATCACTTTATGAGCTGATCGAGACCGAACAGGTGACGTTATCTGCGGGCGTGCCGACCGTCTGGCAAGGACTGCTCGCTCACGTTGACGCGCTCGGGCGACAATTCTCGTCGATGCGGCGCACGGTGATCGGCGGCGCTCCCTGCCCGACCGCTATGTCCGCAGCATTTCAGGAGCGTCATGGTGTCGAGGTGTTGCACGCATGGGGCATGACGGAGTTGAGCCCGGTCGGCACCGTATGCAGTCTCAAGGCGCATCAGCTCACGCTGCCGCAAGCCGATCGTTATGCGGTCCAGGCAAAGCAGGGACGTGCGGTGTTCGGTATCGACATGAAAATCACCGGCCCCGACGGCGAAGAGTTACCCTGGGACAGCAACGCGACTGGCGACCTGCTGGTACGAGGCCCGTGGGTCACGAGGCAATACTTCGGTAGCGGCGATGAGTCGCCGCTGCGTGACGGATGGTTTCCGACCGGCGATGTGGCGAAAATCGATCGCGACGGTTTCATGCAAATCACGGACCGCAGCAAAGACGTCATCAAATCAGGCGGCGAATGGATTAGCTCCGTCGAAATCGAAAACGTCGCATACCTGCATCCCAAAGTTACGGCTGCGGTCTGTATCGGCGCGCGACATTCGAAGTGGGACGAGCGGCCGCTGCTGGTGGTCGTTAAAAAGCCGGGCAGCGCGCTCACCCAGGATGAACTACTGGCGTTCTTTGATGGACGGGTAGCGAAGTGGTGGACGCCCGACGCGGTGGTATTCGTTGACTCGGTTCCATACGGCGCGACCGGCAAAGTGCTCAAGCACCGTTTGCGGGAGCAATTCGCGGATTATTTTTTACCGAACTGACACGCCGGGTTATCAGCGCAGCTTCGTTCGAGCAACAGCAAAAAAAAGCCGGCCATGTCCGGCACAACATTGGAGACACAGAATGAAATTGAAGTTGAGCGGCGCCGCGGCGCTGTTATTGTTCGCGGTTGCCGCCCATGCGCAATCGACGGTTACGCTCTACGGCGTACTCGATAGTGGGCTGCTCTATCAAAGCACTTCGGCGGCGACGTTCCTGCCGACCGCGCGCAACCAGGGGCATGTCTATCAACTGAAGGACGGCGGCATCTATGCGAGCTTTTGGGGCTTGAAGGGAAGCGAAGACATCGGTGGCGGATACAAGATCAACTTCAGGCTGCAGGGCTCGTTCAACAGCTCGAATGGCAAGATGGGGCTGCCTGACACGCCGGGGACCACCGCGATCTTCAATCAGTACGCGATGATTGGCGCGTCCGGGCCGTTCGGCTCATTCGATGCCGGCCGCCAGATCATTCCGATGATCTACGCAATGGCGGAAACCGACGTTCGCGGCGCACAGTATTTCGGGAGTATTCTGACCGCGTGGCTCGGTGTGAATCAGGCGGCGGGCTGGCCCGGCACCAGCACGAACGCGCCGATCGGTGCGCTGTATGACAGCAACGCGTTGGTCTACACGTCGCCGAAATTCTACGGAGCGTCGCTCGCACTCGAATATGCACCGGGAGGCGTCGCGGGCCAGTTTCAGGGCGGCACACGCGAGTCGGCCGTGCTCAAGTATTCGAATTACGGTCTGAATCTATCCGCCGTGTACTACAACGGACACGATACCAATCCGTATCCGCTTACTTATCCCGCAACTCCGGCGGCGGTAGCGACGGGGCAGGCGAACAATCGTTTTTACTACTTTGGCGCGTTGTACACGATCGCACGATTTTCGATTTCAGGCTCGTATGGCGTGGGTAAGAATCCGGCCAGAAGCGACACCGTGAACTTTGAAATGGCATCGGCAGGGCTCGGTTATCAATTCAGCCCGCGATTCAAGGTCACTTCAGGTTTCTACTATCTGAAGGATCGAAACCATTCAGCAAATCATTCGAGCGAATTCTCTTTGGGGGCGGAGTACAACTTGTCCGCTCGGACCAAGGCGTACGCACAGGTCGGCTACGTCGACAACAAAGGGACCATGAACCAGACGATCATCTATGGATCTCCGGTCGCACCGGGGGTGTCCACGACGGCGGCGATGGTCGGCATCCGCCATACGTTCTGATTGCTTCATTCTTATCGACCGGGTAAATCCATGAAATCTATTCGCGTTCTTATAACGGCCGTCGCCACGTTGATCGTTTCGCTTTCCACCAACGCATGGTCACAGGCAAGCGGGATGGCTAGCGCACCTGGAGGGTCGGCGAGTGCAGCATCGAGCAGTGCAGCACCGGCCACGGGCAGAAAAGCGGATCGCGCGCTACGCAGGAAGGTCTATGCCGCGATCGGCAAACACAAGGAGATCCGAGCCGGAGATATCAGCGTCATGGCAAAAGACGGTGCGGTGACATTGAACGGCACGGTTACGGACGCGGCGCAGATCGGCCAGGTCGCAGATATCGCAAAAGCGGTTGACGGGGTCACGTCCGTGACTAACAAGCTGGCCGTGAAGAAGCCATTTGGCGGCATGTAGCCGACGACGGCCTGCACGCCATGATGCATTGGTGCAAGCCGAAGTACCCACCGGCTCAAATGCTGTTCTGGCATTTGCGGGCAGGCCGCACCGCGGCCTGAGCCGAATTGACATACTTGGCGCTTAGCTGTCGTCGCGCTCTGGCATGACCTGCACAACGATGGTCCGATTCTTCCAGAACATGTTGTGGATCCGCGATTGCAGATTCCGCAAAGCGTCCGGAGACGTGTCGTGAAAAGTCACCACGACGGCGGGCCGCGTGCCGGTCCCCTCGACACGCCTGATGGCGTCGAATGACGGGAACCCGTACTTGATGAGAAATTCCCTTATCTCATCGTCCGATGTGTCGTCTTGCACATTGCCTATCCATATGTCTGCCATGATGCCTCGCTCCAATTTCCTGAATTTACCGCTCAGGCGATGATCGTTCCATTCTCGAAGGCGCGCGACTTGCCATCCGGCTTTACGTTGTCGCTTGAATCGTGAAGGCCGCTGCATACCGCGGCAATTGGACCAAAGGCCTACACAACCTGGGTCGTCGGAATGTTGTCGCCGGTAGTCCGACTATCCGCGCGACAATCAGGCGCACAGCGCGCACGCGAGCGCGACGGTGGGCAGCGCTCCCGTGATTGCTTGCAGACAAAATCGTCGTAGTGATGTCATGGATCGACGCCCTCTAGCGTCGGCCACCGCGTGCGCCGCCGCCTCCGCCGGCCCGCATGCCGCCGCCGCCGGTAGGTCGGCTGAAGCCCGAGCCTTGCACGCTGGAGCGTCCACGGTCGGCGCTGCGTTGCGTCGCGCCGCCTGCGCCGACGCCCTGAAAGGCGTTGTCGCGCCCCCCGCTGAAGCCGCCGCTGGCGCCGCCCGCACGGTTGCTGGTGCGTGACAGGTCGCTCGCGCCTGCGCGGTTCGAGGCGCCGCCGCGCTCGCCGGCCGTCGAGCGATCCGCGCTTCCCGCGCGATTTCCCGCGTTTGCGGTCGATCGGTCCGCGACTGCCCCTCGATTATTCGCATTCGACCGATCCGCCGTTCCAGCGCGATCGCCTGCGCCCGAACGGTCGGTGCGCTGGCCTCGGTCCGCCGTGTTGGCGCGCCCGCCGCCCGTCGTATCGCGTCCGCGGAAATCGTTGCGGCCCTCAGCGCCGCCGACGTTGCGCGAGTACTTGTCACGGGTCGCGTTGTCGCGATACGCGACCCCTTGACGATGGCTGCCGTCGTGCTGCCAGCGTCCGCCTTCGACCTTCGTGCGGTCGAAGTTGCGATCGATGTTCGCCGCCTTGTTGACATTGATATTGACGTCGCCGCCGCCCCAGTTGGCATTGCCGAAGATCGCACCGGCGGCGGCGAGCCCGACGCCCCACGCGAAACCCGTTGCCAGCGCCGCACCCGGATAGTAGGCCGGGTAAGGCGGCCAGTAGGTGGGCGGATAGGCCGGATAGCTCCACGAACCGTACACGGCCGTCGGGTTGTACGCGGGCACGTAGATGACCTGCGGATTAGCGGGCTCGATCTTCACGATGGCCTCCCCGCCAGCGGGCGCCGCTTCGACGATCACATTCTGCTGTTCGTTCGACTTGAGGTTGCCCGACTCCTTCGCGCGGGCGCGCAGGCGCTGCACAGCGGCGAGCACGTCTTTCTGCTGCGCGAGGAACGCGTCGCCGAGCTTCTGGGTCCAGTCCAGCTTGTCGCTCATGGGTTCGAGGATTTGTGGGAAGGCCACCATCGATTTCACGCTGACGTCCCACGGCTCGTTCGCGACTGCCTTCACGGCGGCGTCGCCCGTGACTTTCGGATTGCTCTTCACCCAGCGCGCCGCATGCACGATTTCAAGCGGGTAGGTCGACGCCATCAGTACTTGCGACAACACGGAGTCCGGGTAAAGGGCGATCGGCGCGACCAGCGCTTCAATCTCTTCCGGCTTGAAGGGCTCGCGCGGCGGCGCCTGGTCGGTCTGGGCATGCGCGACACCCGCTGCCAGGGTCAGCGCGACGAGCAGCCACAGCCACGGCGCTGTGGCCCATCGACGGTTCCACGAAGACATGGCTGCTCCTTAAAACTAGTAAGTCATACTGAAAACGACGACAAACCGACAACTGGTGAAAAGTACGACGCTTACTTTACGTCCCTTCCGGCGAGGTTCGTCGGCAGGACACTTCATGTGAGTGCGGTCACCGCCCCATTCTCCGGTCGTAGCCGCGCGAAATGCGATCGAGCAGCGTAGGGTTGGGCGTGGGCGAATTGAACTGCACGACGACGCTGCCGTCGGGTTGCTGACGCACGCTCGCCGTCACCGTGCTGCCGTCCAGTTCGCCGACGACGGTGCCGGTGCCGGGATCCTGGACGCTGATCGCGAGACCTTCGTCGCGCATTGCGCCCGCTGCAGCGGAGAACGAGCGGTCGAAGCTGGCCGGGACGGTGACAACGGTGCCGGGCGGCGCGGCGTAATACGGGCAGCCGGTCAATGGCAGGACCAACATGCAGACGCTCAAGAGTACAAAGCGCCTGAAGTTCATATCGGTGCTTCTCGCGGAACCGACTCGACCGGCCTCGTCCCCGCGCTCGTGAGACCGACCCTCACACGACGAAATCATCGCTGTTCCCCCGATTATTCAAGACGCCTTGGAACGCATCACCTGTCGTCCCGTCGTGGGGCCTGCGGCTTGACGTCATCGCACGGCTAACATGAAGTCGACGCCAGCTTAAGGCGGCATTGCGGGGACTATCCGCCGTATCGATCGTCGGGCTCGCGCCACGATATGTCGTCCAGAATGAGCGCCATCGGCAGCGTGACCTTAGCCGAGCGATAACCGGACGCAGGAAGTTGCCGAGGGCGCTCCCGCTTATCGCCCAAACCGGTTGCCACCACCAGCTACGTTCGGGTTCTGTAAATGCCACCACACCACTCAATAGCGGCAGCCACGGGCCAGGCGCAACAACGGTCGACCGCTTCCCGATATGCGCGAGGCGTGCATACGCAGTATGTGCAGCTTATCAGCGCGATGGGCCGCGAACATCGGACCTTGGTCCTACCGATGCGCAGCCCGAGCTCTGCGCGTTTCCCACGCGTTTGTTGGACCAAAGGCCTATTTAAGTTGCCACGCGAGGCTAGTAGGCTCGTTTTGAGATCGTTGCTGCGTCATCTCCTGAGATGCGAAGCGTCGCACAGGTGCGGGCTTCGTATGGTATGCGCCGCTTGTGCGTCGCACCGTTGCATAGCGCTTTGTCACACGATCGGAACTGAATCGCCGCATTGACCTTCCGCACTTTCATCAGGACCTCATAAAGCGCTGTGAAGACTTCAAGTACTTCACAAAAGATAGCGTCAGAGACTGGCTATAGGTGCAGGGCGGCGCGAAAAATCAACGAGACGCGTAGATGCTGTGCCCCATTCGCATTTGCACGCGTCTGGATGAGACCTGCTGTTCAGGAGACTACGTTATGAGGGAGCAATACGCCGCGGGCGCTTCGCAAACGGCTGCCCTCAGTGCAGATGAACTTCGACTGGTCGATGCCTGGTGGCGGGCATGCAATTACCTCTCGGTCGGAATGATCTATCTGATAGATAACCCGTTGCTGAGAGAGCCGTTGAAGGCAGAGCACGTGAAGCAGCGGCTACTGGGGCATTGGGGCGCGAGTCCAGCGCTTTCGTTTGTCTGGGCGCATTTGAACCGGGTGATCAAGCGCGACGACCTCGACGTCATCTTCATGGCCGGCCCCGGGCATGGTGCGCCTGGCGTGCTCGGCCCCGCCTATCTGGAGGGCACGTATTCCGAGGTGTATCCGGACAAGAGCGAAGACGCGGAGGGTATGCAGAAGTTCTTCAAGCAATTCTCGTTTCCGGGCCACATCGGCTCTCATGTCACGCCGGAAACCCCCGGCTCGATCCATGAAGGCGGCGAGCTGGGCTACAGCCTGTCGCATGCATACGGCGCCGCATTCGACAACCCGGATCTCATCGTTGCCTGCGTGGTCGGCGATGGCGAAGCGGAGACCGGCCCGTTAGCCACGGCCTGGCATTCCAACAAGTTCGTCAATCCGGCTCGCGACGGCACCGTGCTGCCGATTCTCAATCTGAATGGCTACAAGATAGCCAACCCGACCGTCCTCGCGCGCGTCAGCCACGAGGAGCTCGAGGCGCTGTTCGTGGGCTATGGCTACAAGCCGTTTTTTGTCGAAGGCTCGGACCATGCAGAGATGCATCAGAAGATGGCCAGCACGCTCGACGCCGTGGTTGCGGAGATTCGCGCTATCCATGACAAGGCGCGCTCAGGTTCGCAGGTCGAGCGACCCCGCTGGCCGATGATCGTGCTGCGCTCGCCGAAAGGGTGGACCGGACCCAAAGAGGTCAACGGGCACAAGGCGGAGGGCTCGTGGCGATCGCATCAGGTGCCATTTTCCGAGGTACGTAGCAATCCCGCGAATCTGGCGCTTCTGGAAAACTGGCTGCGCAGTTACAAGGCCGAGGAGCTGTTTGATCCCGACGGGCGGCTGATTCCTCAACTGCGAGATCTCGCGCCCGTGGGACCACGGCGCATCAGCGCCAATCCGCATGCCAACGGCGGAGTATTGCGCAGGGAACTGAAGCTGCCCGACTTCCGTGCCTACGCGGTGGACGTCAGTCGCGCAGGCAAGGTGCTGTATGAGAACACCCGGCCGCTCGGAGAATTCCTGCGTGACACGATGCGCAAGAACATGACCACCTTCCGCGTGTTCGGCCCTGACGAGACGGCTTCTAACCGGCTCCAATCCATCTATGAAGCCAGCAAGAAGATCTGGATGGCCGATCTGCTGCCGGAGGACGAGGACGGCGGCGAATTGACGCGAGACGGCCGCGTGATGGAAATGCTCTCGGAGCATACGCTGGTGGGATGGCTCGAGGGTTACCTGCTTTCAGGGCGGCACGGTTTCTTCCATACGTACGAGGCATTCGCGCATGTGGTCGATTCGATGTTCAACCAGCATGCCAAATGGCTGGACATCTGCAAGAACCATGTGCCGTGGCGAGCGTCGGTGTCGTCGCAGAACATCCTGTTGTCGTCGACTGTGTGGCGGCAGGATCACAACGGTTTCTCGCATCAGGACCCCGGCTTTATCGACCTCGTGACCAACAAGGCGCCTTCCGTCACGCGGGTTTACCTGCCTCCGGACGCGAATACGCTGCTCGTGGTAGCCGACCAATGTCTGCGCTCGACCGACTGCATCAACGTCATCGTGGCGGACAAGCAGAAGCACTTGCAGTTCACCACGATCGACGAAGCGATCGTGCATTGCGCGAAGGGCCTGGGAGTCTGGCGGCGCGCAAGCAATGACGAGGGCGAAGAGCCTGACGTCGTCATGGCCTCGTGTGGCGATGTCGCCACTCAGGAATCGCTGGCGGCAACGGCAATTTTGCGTGAGCGCTTGCCCGAGCTCAAGCTGCGCTTCGTGAACGTGGTGGACCTGTTCAGGATGCAGCCGGCGAGCGAACACCCGCATGGCTCGACTGCGCGCGAGTTCGATAGTCTGTTCACGGTGAACAAGCCCGTCATCTTCAACTTTCACGGCTACCCGTGGCTGATCCACAAGCTCGCCTATCGTTTCCGCAACCACGAGAATCTGCACGTTCGCGGTTACAAGGAGAAGGGCAACATCAACACGCCTCTCGAACTCGCGATCCTCAATCAGGTGGACCGGTTCAATCTGGTCATCGACGTTCTTGACCGCGTGCCGCGATTGCAGGGCAGGACGGCGCATCTCAGGGAAGACATGAAGAACGCGATCATCAGCAACCTGAACTATGCGCACACGCATGGCATCGACCGCCCCGAGATTACCGACTGGGTCTGGCCAGACTGAGTGTCCCGCAGGGCGAGCGCCGCGCAAAGCTTGGCCGTTCGAATTCGCGATACGAGCGTGCCACACAGAACTGGGCATTGGAAAAGGGTAAGACCATGACCGCCGACTCGACCGTCAACCCGATCGCCAACATGTTCCACAGTGCCGGACTCGCGCGATCAGGAATGGATGCCGACGCGCTGCAACGCGACATCGTCGACAACCTCATCTGCCTGCAGGCACGTTACCCGGCCATTGCGACCCCGCACGACTGGTACATGGCACTGGCGTACAGCGTGCGAGACCGTATGCTGGAACGCTGGGTGGCGACTGTGCAAACTCATGCCGCGCGTGAGGTGAGGGTCGCCTGCTATCTGTCCGCCGAATTTCTGATCGGGCCGCAGCTCGGCAATAACCTGGTCAGCCTCGGCATCGAGGAAAATGCGCGCGCTGCCATGCAGGCACTCGGTCAGGACTTCGACACGATACTCGCGCAGGAGGAAGAACCGGGGCTCGGCAACGGCGGACTCGGCCGGCTCGCAGCCTGTTACCTGGACTCGCTCGCTGCGCTTGAAATCCCCGCGATCGGGTATGGCATCCGCTATGAGTTCGGCATTTTCGATCAGAAGATCCGCGACGCCTGGCAGGTGGAAGTGACCGACAAGTGGCTGCAGATGGGCAATCCGTGGGAGATCGTGCGTCCGGACGTGGCATTCTACGTGGCCTTCGGCGGCTACACCGAGACCGACATCGACGCGCACGGCCGGCTTCGTGTTCGCTGGACACCGGCGAACAAGGTCAAGGGCGTGGCCTACGATATTCCGGTGGCAGGCTTTCACGTCAACACTTGCAACACGTTGAGGCTTTGGAAAAGCGAGGCGGTGGAGTCGTTCGATCTGCAGGACTTCAACGCCGGCGACTATTACCAGGCCGTGCAGGAAAAGGTGATATCCGAAACGCTCTCGAAGGTGCTTTATCCAAACGACGAGCCGGAAGCCGGCAAGCGGTTGCGCCTCGCTCAGCAGTATTTCTTCGTTTCATGCTCGCTACAGGACATGCTGCGGCTGCTCGATCTCAAGGGTGAGCCGACGGAGCGCTTCGCCGACATGTTCGTGGCGCAACTCAACGACACGCATCCGTCCATTGCTGTCGCCGAGTTGATGCGCCTGCTGGTGGACGAACGGCAGGTGCCTTGGGACGAGGCCTGGGACATCACCCAGCGCTCGCTGGCCTATACCAACCACACGCTGCTGCCGGAGGCACTCGAGACCTGGGGGCTGCCGCTGTTTCGAAACCTGTTGCCGCGTCTGCTCGAGATCATCTACGAAATCAACCGCCGTTTTCTCGACGAGGTCCGGCAACGCTATGGCGGCGACGAGGCACGCGTGGCGCGCATGTCGCTGATCGACGAGCGGGGCGACAAGCGGGTGCGCATGGCGCACCTGGCGACCGTCGGCAGTCACGCCGTGAACGGAGTTGCCGCGCTGCATTCCGCGCTCCTCAAACAGACCGTGATGCGGGATTTTGCCGACATGTGGCCCGAACGGTTTTTCAATGTCACCAACGGCGTCACGCCACGCCGCTTCATGCTGCTGTGCAATCCGCAGCTTGCGCGGCTGCTGGATGAAACAGTGGGAAAGGACTGGATCACCGACCCCACACAACTTCGCGGCCTCGAAGCGCATGCCGACGATGCTGCGTTCCAGGAGCGGTGGCGCCGCGTCAAGCTATCGAACAAAGAAGCTCTCACCGCGCGAATCCATAGCACGACGGGCATCGTCGTGAACCCCGGCGCGTTGTTCGATATTCAGGTCAAGCGGATCCATGAATACAAGCGCCAGCATCTAAATGCGCTCTTCATCATCGGGCTTTATCAACGTCTTCGTAACAATCCTCAATTGACGCTTGCACCTCGCTGCTTTGTGTTTGGCGGAAAGGCGGCGCCGGGCTATGCGATGGCCAAGCTGGTCATCCGCCTGATCAACGGCGTGGCAGAAGTGGTCAACAACGACCCGCTCGTGAATGATCGACTGAAAGTCGTGTTCTTTCCCGACTTCAACGTGAAGAACGCACATTTCATCTACCCGGCAGCGGACCTTTCCGAGCAGATTTCGACGGCCGGCAAGGAGGCGTCGGGCACCGGCAACATGAAGTTCATGATGAACGGCGCGTTGACAATCGGAACGCTGGATGGCGCCAACGTCGAGATCCGCGAACAGGTCGGCGAAGAAAACTTCTTTCTTTTCGGTTTGAGCGCGGATCAGGTCGAGCAGGTCAAGCGCGACAGCTATCGCCCTGCCGACTATGCGAACGGCAACGCCGAACTGCGGGAAGTGCTGAAGCTGATCGCCGACGGGCAGTTCTCGCGCGGCGATCGCGAGATGTTCCGGCCGCTGGTCGAGAGTCTGCTGCAATTCGATCCGTTCCTCGTGCTAGCCGACTACGCCGACTACGTGGCGTGTCAGGAGCGCGTGAGCGCCGCCTGGCAGGATGTGCGGCACTGGACCCACATGTCGATCCTCAACACCGCACGCGCCGGCAAGTTCTCGTCGGACCGTGCGATCAACGAGTACTGTAGTCAGATCTGGAACATCCGTCCGGTGAGAATCGACCTTGAGCAACGCTGAGCGCGGCCCGGCGCGGGGCTATCCAATAGGACCAGGATCGCGGTTCCCGCCAGGGGCGACAGTGGTGCCCGAAGGCGTCAACTTTTGTATCTTCGGACGTCATGCCACGCAAGTCGAACTTCTGCTGTACGCGGCCCCGGACAGCCCTGAACCCTTTCAGGTCATTCCGCTCTCGTCCGAGTGCAATCGCACTTTTTTCTACTGGCACGTGCTGGTGTTGGACCTGCCGGTACGCACCTGCTACACATGGCGCCTTGACGGCGTGCAGGACGCGGAACACACGGGCAGAGCTTTCTACCCGCACAAGGAACTTCTCGACCCTCATGCCCGTGCCGTAAGCGATGACCTGTGGAAGCGAACGAGCGCCTCGGCGATACTCGAGACCGGCCACGCTTCGTACCGGGCCATCGTGACGCAGCCTGTACCCGCTGACGCTACGCGGGTCGCCTCCGGGCTGGACGGCGCTGTCATTTATGAGTTGCATGTTGGCGGCTTCACGAGCCATCCGTCGAGCAATGTGACGCACCCCGGAACCTTTGCCGGGTTGATCGAAAAAATACCTTACCTCACGCAGCTGGGCGTGACCCATGTCGAGCTTCTCCCGGTCATGGCCTTCGACGCGCAGGATGTTCCGCCGGCGGCCGCAGCCAGAGGGCTGTGCAACTACTGGGGCTACAGTACGCATAGCTTCTACAGCCCGCATCCGCGTTATTGCGTCGATCCGGCACGCGCTCCGCAGGAGTTCCGCGCGCTCACGGACGCGATGCACGCCGCCGGTATTGGCGTGTTGCTCGACGTGGCCTTCAACCATACGGCGGAGGCGGGCGCATCCGGGCCGGTCATCAATTTCAAGGGCCTTGCCAACGACATTTTCTATCACCTGGACGCTGGCGACCGGCGCCACTACCGGGACTACACTGGCTGCGGGAACACCGTCAATTGCAACCATCCTTTGGTGACCGCGTTCATTGTCCGATGCCTCGAATACTGGGTGCAGGAGCTCGGCGTGGACGGCTTCCGGTTCGATCTGGCGAGCGTGTTTGCACGTGATCAGCATGGCGATCTCCTGGGCGACCCGCCATTGCCCTGGGCGATCGAGTCTTCTCGGGTACTTTCGCGCGTGCCGCTGATCGCCGAAGCGTGGGACGCCGCCGGTCTCTATCAGGTCGGCGCATTCCCCGGCATGGCGTGGGCGGAATGGAACGGGCGCTATCGGGATGTAATCCGCCGTTTCGTGCGCGGTGATCCGGGCATGAGCGGCGTGGTTGCCACCTGCATCGCAGGAAGTGCCGATCTGTATGCTGACGATGGCAGGCTGCCCGCCAACAGCATCAATTTCATCACTTGCCACGACGGCTTCACGCTCAACGATCTCGTCAGCTACAACGCGAAGCACAACGAGGTCAACGGCGAGGAAAACCGCGACGGTAGCAATGACAATCTGTCGTGGAACTGTGGTGCCGAAGGCGAGACGGACGACGCTGGCGTTCGTCGCCTGCGTAACCAGCAGGCGCGTAACCTGATGGCCATTCTGTTTCTGAGCCAGGGCGTGCCCATGATCCTCGCAGGCGACGAACTCCTGCGCACCCAGCGCGGCAATAACAACGGCTATAGCCAGAACAATGTGCTTTCCTGGATCGACTGGCGCTCGATAGAGGCAGAGTCCGGCATGCTGCGTTTCGTGCGTGAACTGATTGCGCTGCGCAAGCGCCACGCGAGTCTGCGTCGCCGACGCTTTCTCACTGGCAGACCGTCGTCCGGCCACGCCGATCCTGACGTTGCCTGGCACGGCGAACGCCTTAACGAGCCACGCTGGCATGATCCTGGAGTTCGGCTGCTCGCCTTCACTCTGGGTGGCGAAGCGTCCGGCGAGTCCGCGTTGCACGTTATGCTGAACATGGACGACTGCGCGCGCCGGTTTGACCTTCCTGTGCTTGACGGGCGACGCTGGTGCCGGGTCATCGATACGGCACAGGAGAGTCCGAACGACATCGTCTCCACCTTGCAACACGCCCCTATCGAGCAGGAGACGAGTTGCGTCGACGCACGCAGCGTCGTGGTGCTCGAAGCGATCTGAGCGGACTTGACGTCACACACTGTGTCGACCCGCGAGGCTGATCTCTCTGAGACGGCATATAGCCGATGCTGGCGACGCACATGCTATCCGTTGCTCGCGGGCCTTTTGCAGCGGTGCTATGCCGCCCGGGACCTATCGCATCGCGCCTGCCAGGTCTGGCGCGTCGAGGCCGACAATCAGATCGAACTCACCGTTGATCAGCGTTTGCGTCGCGGGAACGCCGGCCGCCTTTAGTGCGGCGGTGTCGAGTTGTGAGGCGTCGCGCAACCCGACTCGCAGCCGTGTCGCCGCCAGCGCGTCGAGTTTCTGGATATTGGCGACGCCACCCAACGCTGCGCGGATTTTTTCAACACGCGCCGCTTGTTGCGTCGTGCTGTGCGCCGACGCCTGGGCGCTCCCAATTGCGGACGCAGTCGGCGCGGTGGCCTCGGTGACAGCCGTTCCGTCCGCTGCTGCAAGATCGGCTTCGCTGCCGGCGGTCTTCAGGTATTCCTGCATGTCGGTCTTCATGTTTTCGGACAATGGCCCGAAGATCGCCTGAACCCCGTTGCCGACCCGCACGACGCCCGCGGCGCCCAGCGCCTTGAGTTTGGCCTCATTGACGAGCGCGGGGTCCTTCACCGAGATGCGCAGACGTGTGATGCAGGCGTCGAGGCTGGCGATGTTGGAACGGCCGCCGAAGGCGAGCACCAACTCGCGCGAACGTCCGCCGACGCCAGCGGTGCTAACCTTCGCGGTTTCGACGGTGTCGTCCTCGCGGCCCGGCGTCTTGAGATCGAAGCGGGTGATCACGAAACGGAAAACGCCGTAGTAGATCACCGCGTAGATCGGCCCGAGAATAAAGACGTACGACGCATGAGTCGACTTGTTGCCGATCAGATTGAACATCAGGAAGTCGATGCCGCCCTGCGAGAAGGTGAAGCCCATGCGCATGCCGAGCGTATTGGCCACGAACTGCGCCGAGGCCGCGAGACATGCATGGATCAGGTAGAGCACCGGAGCGACGAACAAAAACGCGAACTCGATCGGCTCGGTGATGCCGGTGAGGAACGAGGTCAGTGCGGCCGAGATCATCATGCCGCCAACGGCGACCTTGTTTTCGGGCTTGGCGCAGTGCCAGATTGCGATCGCCGCCGCCGGCAGGCCGAACATCTTGAACAGGAACGCGCCCGCCAGGATGCCCGCAGTGCGATCGCCCGCAAAGAACCGGGTGATGTCTCCGTGAACCACCTTGCCGGTCGTGGGATCGAGGAAGCTGCCTGCCTCGAAGAAGAACGGCACGTTCCAGATGTGATGCAGGCCGAACGGAATCAGCAGACGCTCGACAAAGCCATAGACGGTTGCCGCAGTGCGCGGGTCGGACACAGCCGCCCACTGCGAAAAGGCCTTGATCGCGCTGCCAATGGGCGGCCACACGACGGACAGGATCGCACCGAGCACGATCGAGCCGATTGCGGTCACGATGGGCACGAAGCGCTTGCCGGCGAAAAATCCCAGGTAGGCCGGGAGCGCGATTCTGTAGTACCGGTTGAACATCCAGGCCGCGAGGCCGCCCGCGAGGATGCCGCCGAACACACCGGTCTGAATCGAGGGAATGCCCATGATCATATCGGGCTCGATGCCTTCCACCTTGGCGATCACGCCCAACGTAGCCGTCATGACGAGATATCCGATCGTTGCCGCGATGCCCGAGACGCCGTCGTTTTCGGTGAAGCCGAGCGCCACGCCAATTGCGAAGATCAGCGGCAGATTGGCAAAAATCACGTCGCCCGCGTTCTTCATCAGGGCGAGCACGATGGCCGGCACGTACCCGTGGAAATCGGTCGCGCCGAGGCCGAGCAACAGGCCGGCCACGGGAAGTACGGCGACCGGCAGCATCAACGACTTGCCGACTTTCTGCAACACTCCGAACGCATGTTTGAACACGGCCGGTCTCCTGTTGAACTGCTTATTCGGCGAACGGAGCGAGGAGGGCGCGGACCTCCGCGGCGGTGCCGAGTCGCACCGCTTCTGCGGCGAGCTGACGCGCGCGGTCCATTGTCAGGCGGGCGAGCTGGGCCTTGATTGAACCGACGGCGGGAACGCTGACTGAAAGCTCGTCGACACCGAGACCTACGAGCACCGGCACAGCGATCGCATCCGATGCGATGCCGCCGCACACGCCGACCCATTTGCCGTGCTTATGCGCACCTTCGACCGTCATGCCGATCAGGCGCAACACCGCCGGGTGAAGCCCGTCGGCCTGCCTGGCGAGCTTCGGATGCCCGCGGTCCATCGCGAGCGTGTATTGCGTCAGATCGTTCGTGCCGATCGAGAAGAAGTCGACTTCGCGCGCGAGCGGCTCGGCGATCAACGCGGCTGCCGGCACTTCGATCATTACGCCGATCTTGATGCTGTTCGCGCGGTCGCCGGCTTCTTCCAGCAGGATCTTTTTTGCTGCAAGCACTTCCTCGATAGCGGCAACCATCGGGAACATCACATGCAGATTGCCGATTGAAGCGGCGCGCAGAATCGCCCGCAGCTGCGTGCGAAAAATGTCCGGGCGATCGAGACTCACACGCACGCCGCGCAGGCCGAGGAACGGGTTGTCCTCTTTCGGCAGCGGCATGTAGGAGAGCGGCTTGTCTCCCCCCGCGTCGAGCGTGCGGATCACGAGCGGGCGTTCGCGGCCGAGCGCTTCGGCAACGGCGCAGTACTCGGTGGCCTGTTCGTCTTCGGACGGTGCGGTGTCGCGATCGTCGAACAGAAATTCCGAACGCAACAGGCCCACACCTTCGGCACCCGCCGCAACCGCATCGCGTGCTTCCTTTGCGTTGCGAATGTTCGCGACGACTTCGACGCGGTGACCGTCGGCCGTCATGGCGAGCTTGCTCGCAGCGAGCTTCTCTTCTTCGCGTTTTTCGGCCTGACGGCTGATGCGCTCACGTGCCTTTTCGACTTCACCGGCGCTCGGGTTCCGCCGCAAGCTGCCATGCGAACCGTCCAGCACGACGAGCGTACCGTCGGCGAGTTGCAGCGCATCTTCGTCGATGCCGCAGATCGCCGGAATGCCGAGCGAGCGGGCGAGAATTGCGACGTGGCTCGTGGCGCCGCCCGTCGTCGTGCAGAAACCGAGCACTTTGGTTCGATCGAGTGAAGCGGTGTCGGACGGTGAGAGTTCCTCGGCGATCAGGATCGAGTCGGCGGGTACGTCGATCTGCGCCTGTTGCATGCCTGCCAGCAGCGCCAGCACACGCCGGCCGACATCGCGGACGTCGCCCGCGCGCTCGCGCAGCAGCGGATTGTCGAGCTTTTCGAGTGTCGCTGCCTGCTGCTCGAAGGCGGCGCGCCACGCGAAGCCCGCGCTTTTGCCTTCGCTGATGCTGCCGATCGCCATGCCGTTGAGATCGGGGTCTTCGAGTAATTCCAGGTGCGCGTCGAGAATCTGCGCCTTCGACGGATCGGTGAGCTTCGCTTTGAGCGCCTCGATGTTCTGGCGCGCTTCGTGGTGTGCAGCTTCGAGCCGCACGCGTTCGCGCTGCGGCGATTCGCCGGCTTCCTTGACGTCGATGACCTGCTGGCGGAACTGCACGATTTTGCCGACGGCGAGGCCGGGGGAAGCCGATACGCCAGTGAGTCCGTTGACATCGGCAGGCTGCGCGCGTTTGACGACGGCGGGCTCGCCAGACGATCCACTCGTGGGCGCGAGACTCGTCGGGGCAAAGGCGGGTGCGTCGGCGGCTTTTTCGCCCGAACCTTCGGCGAGCAGACGCGCAAGCGCGCCAGCGGCTTCTCCCGCGTCAGGACCGGTGGCCTGGATGCGTACCCTGTCGCCGAACTTCGTCGCGAGCCCCATGATGGACACGATCGACTTGGCGTTCGCGCTGTTGCTACCGTGCAGCAGGCGGATCTCGGACTCGTACTTCTTCGCCGCGCCGACGAAAACCGCTGCCGGCCTCGCGTGCATGCCTGCGGGATTCGGCAAAGTGACCTCGTCGGAGACGACTGCGCCGGTCGTGCGGGCGGTCTGATCTTTGGTTGTATCGTCGGCGAGTTCGACAGTCAGTGCGACGTCGCCGGCTGCGGTAACGAGGCCTTTCGCGGCCACGTAGCGCGTCACGCGGTCGCCGTTGGCGATCACCATCTCGGTCAGCAGGCTGGTCGCTTTGGCGCCGATGTAGACCGGATCGAACCGGATCAGCGGCTGGCCCGTCGTGACCGTATCGCCTTCCTTGACGAGCGGGGTGAAACCCTCGCCGCGCAGCAATACGGTGTCGAGCCCGATGTGAAGCAGCACTTCGAGCCCGCTCGCGCCCGTGATCGTGACGGCATGGTTGGAACTATGCAGTTGTGTGACCTTGCCGGGAAGCGGCGAGAGCAATTCGTGCGAAGTCGGATCGATCGATATGCCGTCGCCGACCATCTTCTGTGCGAAGACAGGATCGGGCACGGTTTCGAGCGGCACCATGACGCCCGAAAGAGGCGCGACCAACTCGATGCGTAGTGGACGCTGAAGAGCTTTCATCGGCGCGACTCCGTTTGACGCCCGGCTGAAACGTGCTGCTTCGAGCGGCGCGAACTGTCTGGAAGGCGCCGTGAACTGCCCGGATGACCTGGGCCGTTGGGTATTCCGCCGCGGACCTGCGTACCGGACGCCGTTGGGTCGTCCAGCGGCGCTGACGTCAAGCCGTGACCGATATCAGGATCGTGACACTGCCACGGCTAGCCTACAGTCGCCGCCGCGTGCGCGACATCGGTCAATGGTCCTATTGTCTTCATGATCGGATTGAACATAAATTTGTAGATGCGCCTTCGGGCTGCAATTTCCAACAATCGAAAAGCCTTCGATCGCAGCCGGAATGCCCCGACGAGCGCCAGGCTGGTGGCGGGATCGTGTCCCGGAGGCCCCGGGGCTCATTCGCTGCTGCGTCTTCGCTCCAAGGCAAAAAGGAACCGCCATGGATACGGTCAGGACGTTGCTCGAAACGCAGCCGCTCTTCGTGCTGTTTCTCACTGTGGCCTTGGGATACGTGGTCGGTGAGATCAGCATTAAAGGAGTGTCGCTCGGCTCGGGCGCAGTGCTGTTCGTCGGCCTGGCAATCGGCGGCTTCGCACCGAAGTCCGCACCGCCCGCGTTGCTCGGCACATTCGGGCTGCTGCTGTTCCTCTACGGTATCGGTATCCAGTATGGCGACCAGTTCTTCAAGGGACTGACGAGTCCGGACGGCCTCAGGGCCAACGCCGCCGCCGCGCTCGGGGTGATCGTCTCGGGACTGGTCGCGGTCGCATTCGTACCGCTCTTCGGCGTGAAACTCGACGAATCGCTTGGCATGTTCGCCGGTGCCGGCACCAGCACGGCGAGCCTGCAGGCTGCGATCGCCGCTGTGAAAAGCGACGGGCCGGCGGTGGGCTACAGCGTCGCGTATCCGTTCGGTGTTGCCGGGCCGATTCTCTTCCTGTATGCCCTTAGTGCATTGCTTAAACCGAACATCGTGCGACCGCCGCCTCCGCTCATCGAAACGGCCGAGATCGCGCTGCGCAATCCTGCATTTATCGGGTTGAATATGGCGCAAGTGGTGGCGCGCATGCCGACCGGGCTGGCGATCGCCGCCGTGCGTCGCGAGCACCGCAACCGCCCGGCTGCCGACGACCTCGTCCTGCGTGCCGACGACGTCCTGCTCGCGACCTCCACCGACCCGGCCGTGCTGCACGAGGCCACGACGCTGTTTGGCGAACTGCAGCCGGGCCGTATGACGAGTCACCGCGAAGACCTGGACTACGCGCGTGTGTTCGCGTCGAGCCGGCTCGTGGTCGGGCGCATGCTGCGCGACATCCGCTTTCCCGAGGGCGTTGTCTGCACTATTGCGCACGTGCGCCGGGGCGACGCCGACCTGATGCCGAACCCGGACCTCATCCTCGAATATGGCGACCGCGTCGGTCTGCTGCTCGATCGCGCCCAGATCAAAGCGGTTCGTGCGTTCTTCGGTGACTCCATCAAGGGTACTGCCGAACTGAGCTTTATCTCGATCGGCGCCGGTGCGGCGCTCGGCCTGCTGGCGGGTGCTATTCCACTATCCATTCCAGGCATCGGCAAGCTCGCGCTCGGGCTGGCCGCAGTGTTGCTGGTCGCACTCGTGCTCGGCCGGGTGCGGCGCTTCGGCCCTTTCGTCTGGACGATGCCGCTTTCGGCCAATCTCGTGCTGCGCAACCTTGGCCTGACCATCTTTCTCGCGCAGGTAGGCATCGCTTCGGGGCCGAAGTTCTTCGCGACCATCGGCGTTACCGGCCTGTCCTTCCTGCTCTATGGCATCACGATCCTGCTCGCGCTCGTCGTCGTGACGGCGGCGGTCTGCCTGTGGGTCTTCAGGCTGCCGTTCGACACGACGGTGGGCGTCTTATGCGGTGCGACGGGCAATCCCGCGATCCTCGCCTTTGCCAATCGCATTGCGCCGACCGACCGCCCGGACGTCGGCTACGCGATGATTTTCCCGTCGATGACCATCGCAAAGATTCTGTTCGTGCAGGTCGCCGCGGCGCTCGCCAGTGGATAGCGCGATCACCAGCCGTTAGCGATCGCACCCGGCACTTCTGCATCAAAAATTGCCACGGAGATCATCATGGAAATAGCCGTCTTCAGCGCCAAGCCTTACGACCGCGAGTATCTGAATGCCGCGAACGCGGGGCATCGCCATCGGCTCCAGTATTTCGACGTCCCGCTCGACATCGAAACGGTCAGCCTCGCCGCGAACCATGGCGCCGTGTGCATCTTCGTCAACGATCGTGCGGATGCCGCCGTGCTGCAGGCGCTCGTGCACGGCGGCACGAAGCTCGTCGCGCTGCGCTGCACCGGCTTTAACAATGTCGACCTGAAAGCAGCGCAGGACCTCGGGATCAAGGTAGTGCGAGTCGTGAACTATTCGCCGAACGCGGTCGCTGAGCATGCGGTCGCGTTGCTGATGGCGATCAACCGCAAGATCCAGCGTGCCTATAACCGCACGCGCGACTTCAATTTCTCTCTGGACGGCCTGATGGGCTTCGACCTGAACGGCAAGGTGGTGGCCGTGATCGGTACCGGCAAGATCGGGCGCGTGTTCACGAAGATCATGCTGGGGTTCGGCTGCAGCGTGATTGGCTACGACAAGTTCCCATCAGCGGAATTCGAGGCGCTGGGCGCGCGCTACGCGCGGCCAAAGGAAATCGGCGAGAGTGCGGACATCATTTCGCTGCATTGTCCGCTCACTCCGGAGACGTACCACATCATCGACGCCAGCATGCTCGCGCGCGCGAAGCGCGGCGCGCTTCTGATCAACACGAGCCGCGGCGCCCTTATCGACACCGAAGCGGTCATCGATGCGCTGAAAAGCGGACAGCTGGGCGGTCTCGCGATCGACGTGTACGAACAGGAGGCGGACCTTTTCTTCCGCGACCTGTCGGGCACCATCATCACCGACGACGTGCTTCAGCGGCTTGTCACATTCCCGAACGTGATCGTCACGGGCCATCAGGCCTTTCTCACGCGCGAAGCGGTGACGACCATCTGCGAGACGACCCTGCAAAGCGTCACGGAGTTCGAGACGGGCAAGCCGCTTTCAAACGAAATCAGTGCGAGCTGAACGCAGCGCGCTGTGGAGCGGTCACTCGGTGCGAGTTCGTAATCGTGTTCTGTTAGCCGGTACTTACATCGTTTCGCCATAGATGTGGCCAAAGCACTTTCGACACCTGGCATGCGCGGCGGGCGGCGCTGAGGAGCAGGAACCATGAAACTCAATTCACACGTTTTCCAGAAGTGGCTGACTGCCATTTTCACCAACCTCGCGGTCACGGCGATTTTCGCGTTGGCAATCTCACCAGCGGCTCATGCTCAGCAGCACTTTGCTACTCCGGAGGCCGCAATGAACGCCTTTGGTGACGCAATTGTCAAAGATCGCGAGGACGCATTGCGCACCATCTTCGGCAAGGATTTTCGCAATCTGATTCCTCCCGTTGGTGCACAGGTGCGTGATGCGTTTCTCACGATGTGGTCAAAGTCGCATGCGATCAAGCCGATCGATACGCGGCACGCGGAGATCGAGGTAGGCGACGATGGCTGGACGCTGCCAATCCCACTCGTGAAGACCGACCGGGGATGGCACTTCGACACGCGCGCTGGCGCGGAAGAAATGCGGGAACGACGCATCGGGCGCAACGAACTGGCCGTCATTCAGACGATGCTCGCAATCTACGATGCACAACGGGAATACGCGGAGACCAATCACGACGGCGAGGGCGTGCTCGCCTACGCGTCGAAGATGGTGAGTTCGCCAGGTAAACACGACGGTCTGTATTGGCCGACGGGACCGGACGACCCACCAAGTCCACTCGGCGACGCGTTCGTTAATGCAAGCGCGCGCAATACCCAGACCGCCGGTTACCACGGGTATCACTACAAGCTGCTCAATTCACAGGGACCGCATGCGCCTGGCGGCGCCTATGACTACGTGGTCAACGGCAAGCTGTTCGGAGGTTTCGCCATCATTGCCTGGCCGGTGCGTTACGGAGATACGGGTATCAAGACTTTCATGGTGAGTCATGCCGGGCAGGTCTATGAGCGTGACCTTGGCCCGCAGACTGCCGCGAAAGCCGAGGCAACGAAGTCGTTCGATCCGGGCCCTGGCTGGAACAAGGTGAGCGCTCGGGATAGCGGCCTACCCTGATCATGGTGCTGCGCGCGTCAGGTCCTCATGTTTGAGTAGTCGATGACTGCCGCGCGCCATCAACGGGCTGGTGTGAGGTTCCGGTCAGCTCGATTGCCAGCCGAAGACAGGTGCCGAGCGGTGCGCGAGGCTCCTGTCTATGCTTGCGCTGGGCGCACAGCTACGCCATACGTGCTGACGATTCGCGCATCCTGCTCAGCGGTCGGAAACAGCTCCCACTCGAGTCCGTTCACATCGACGCTGCTTGAATACGCGTTGGCGGTATCGTCTTCGAATCCGACGTGCCGCAGTTGACCCGCTTGTTCTGGTTTCTCGTTGATCGAGAAGTTGAGCAGGTCGGTTCGCCACATCGCGTATTTGCCCGGCACGACGGCTTCGGGCGATTGTCCGAGCCGGCGGCTGTAGTCGACAATCGATTCGTCGAGGCTCGCAACAGCGAGTGCAATGTGAAAACGCTTCATGATGGGCTCCCGCGGTGGTTATCCGTTTTGACGGTCCGCCCATCGTAGCGATTGCGCATGAGCGCAACTAGGCAAGCGATTATGCTGGTATGTGCGTTACCCGGTTACGCTCGCGGGCCGGTTCGGATCGCCCCGCCGCCGAGCGCGGCAACGCGGTCAGAGATTCGACGGGTTGCCCGGATCTGTCTTGCCCTTTTCGGCGTTTTCACGCTGATCGCCGAGGTCCTTGCGGTTTTCGCCTTCGGTGATTTGCGCTTCACCTTTGAGCTTCCTGTCTTCATTGCCGGTGATAGAGCCGACGCCCTTGTTGATCATGCCTTTCAGTTCTTCCTTGATTCCTTCGGTCTTGTCGTTTGCCATGAGTGCCTCCAGAGTTGAGCGGGCTTTCGCGCGATGCCACCATCGCGTGCGTGTTGCGAGTGTGCAATCCGCATGCCGAGGCGCTTATGGACGGCGCTTCTTCCACGCGTAGTCGGCGGGTGGATCGGCGACGCCCGGCCGACCCACCGAGTTCGGATTTTCCGAGCAAAGGGTGACGAAACACACAGGCTCGCCGCACGACTGACGGCGCCGCAACGTCTCGGTAAATGACAGCGCCTCTGCCATCGCGCCGGCGGCAAAGGATGCGGCGCGCGGCACGATTACGTCGTCTATCGCTTCCGACCAATAGACCATGTACACCGGGTTCACGGAGCAGGTGACTGACTACCGGGAACACCGACGCCCGGGATGTCACGCACGGGCTGCTGATCCGGCTGGACGTCGGTTTCGGGAAGCGACTCCGGCGTGCGCGCAGGCGGCGTGCCGCGGCCAATTTCGGACTGTTGCGGATCGGGTTTTTGGGGCGCGGGTGTTTCGGTCATGGACGGCTCCTTCTGCGTTGCTTTCGGTAGATCAGGTATCGTGTTTGCAGCATCCTGTGTGCCATCGAATCGCGAGCGTTGCTCAGGCCGTGCGCAGCATCGTGTGGCCAGGCAGCTCCCGGATCGCTACGCGCTGAATGCACAGCCGCAGGCTTCCCGGCAGTCTGGTCCCGGGTACCTTTACAATCCAACACTTCGATCCGACAAACGTGAATGCGCGATGAGATACCACTATGCATTGATCCTTGCGGCGGCCGTTGCGAGTACTGCCGTGAACGCTCAAACAGCTGCGAATGGCGAGACGGGCGCGCTGCAATGTGCGATCGGAAAAGTGACCGGCGTGGGCGGGTCGGAACAGAGCGTCCGTGAATATCTAGCGACGCCCGATCGGGACAAATATCGCTACATTGCGGACAACCCGATTCAATGCCGCATTTCCGACGAGGGCCGGGCGTCCGCATGTACCGGCATCACCACGCTTAAGCGTGAACAGGTGAGCGTGTACGATCAGATCGACAGCACGATGATCACCGTGGTCGCGCGCGTCGAGCTGGATCACGGCACGTATCCGGTGCTTATCGCCGTGCCGAGAAAAGACGTGCAGTGCCAGGAGTAAGTGAGCTGGCCCGGCCGGCTTTGTGCGCTGTCCCGATTGCCATTGCAAAGGTAACCTGTCCATGCAAGCCAGAATCCGGATCAGCGTCCTCGCGAGCATTCCACGAAGCGTCTGGGTACTCGGCTGTGTGAGTCTGTTCATGGACATCTCGTCGGAGATCGTCCATAGCCTTTTACCGATGTTCCTGACAGTGAGCCTCGGTGCAAGCGCCGCGACCATCGGCTTGATAGAAGGCGTTGCCGAAGCGACCGCGCCGATAGTGAAGGTGTTTTCGGGCGCACTGAGCGACTACCTTGGGAACCGCAAGTGGCTCGCGGTGGCCGGTTACGCATTGGGCGCGTTGAGCAAGCCTCTCTTTGCGATTGCGCCGACCGTCGGCGTGGTGGTGAGTGCGCGCGTCATCGACAGAATCGGCAAGGGAATCCGCGGCGCGCCGCGCGACGCGCTCGTTGCCGACGTCACGCCTGTCCATCTCAGAGGCGCCGCATTCGGCTTGCGTCAGTCGCTCGATACCATCGGCGCGGTGCTGGGCCCGTTGTTCGCTGTGGTCATCATGTCGGCGTGGGCCGATAACTTCAGGCTCGCCTTCTGGCTTGCCGTCATACCTGGTGTCCTGGCGGTCGCATTGTTGATGTTCGGCATCCAGGAGCCGGCGCGTGAAGCGGGCGCGAAGCGCGTCAATCCTGTGCGGCTAGAGAATCTGAAGAAGTTGGGCCCGCGCTACTGGTGGGTCGTCGCCATTGGCGCTGTGTTTGCGCTCGCCCGGTTCAGCGAAGCATTCCTCGTTTTGCGTGCGATGGGTAGTGGGGTACCCATCGCTCTAGTTCCGCTCGTTATGGCGACGATGAATATCGTGTATTCGCTATCGGCGTATCCGTTCGGCAAACTCGCGGACACGATGAATCACAAGCGGCTGCTGATCGCGGGCGTCGTCGTGCTGATCGCGTCGGACCTCGTGCTTGCACACGGCAGCCACTGGAGCATCGTGCTGCTCGGCGTCGCATTGTGGGGCTTGCATATGGGTATGACGCAGGGGCTGCTCGCGACCATGGTTTCTCATACCGCGCCGGCGCAATTACGCGGCACTGCGTTTGGCTTCTTCAACCTGCTGGGCGGTGTCGTCACACTGCTTTCGAGCGTCATTGCCGGTGAGCTGTGGGACAAGATCGGGGCTACGGCTACCTTTTATGCAGGCGCCGTTTTCTGCGTGGCGACAATCGCGCTCCTGGTTGCCGGCAAGGCGCCCGACACCCGCGCAACGTCGCACTGACCAACAAACAATTTGCAAAGGCCGCAGCTATCCGTTGAGTTCCGCGAGGAGGCGCGCCAGACGGGCGATGCGGTTGCGGTACATGGGTGCTTGCGGACTCGTCTTCAGATGTTCGACGCGATCGCGCCAATAGGTCGGTGAAAAAGGCTCTTGGGACGCCCATGCGATCACGCGCTCGAGGTGAACAAGCTCGCTTTCGAAGATGTGGTGGTGCATTGTTGAACCCCCGTGGATGGCCAGTCTTCTCTCGTCACGGCGCCGTTGAAATCTGGCGCTGCGTAAAGCTGCTCGGGCAGCTTGTTTTCCGCGACTCGTTACAACAAGGTTAGCCGTCGCAGCCCTTTCCCGAAGGGAAGGCAACGACGGCCGGACCCATCCCGCGGCGGATCTTCGGTGCATAGCCAAAGATTTTCCGCTCTTTAGTGCCGCGCATTGCGAGCTGCTTCTCTGCGGAAGCATGGTCGCCATCTACGCGTCACCGCTACAACAGCACAGCCCTCTCTCAGTCTGCTACCAACGGCTGGCTACCGTTGGCGTCGATCGGCGTTGCACGTATTAGTTCGTTTAACTAAACGACTGCTTGCCTTGGTGAATCGAGATCACTCGATCCGCGGTGTCAGCCGTCCCGCAACGGACGCAGCAACGCGGCAACAGAATGTCGAACACATTGCAGCGCGCGATCTTTGTTTGGTCTCTCAGGCTCCCCGGTCATTCGGACAAAATTCGTCGCAGCTTTCCGGCCACCTGCCTCTGTGTAAGCAATAGTCGTGCCATATGTTGAGATCGCGTAGGCTCGGGCACGTCGGTGAATCTGGTTTGCCGGTGTTGGCCGATCTCGTCCAGATTGGCGGTCAAAGTTGGTCGTTTTCGTCCACATAGGCCTGCGGGCGCATGTAATAGGGCGATTTCGTCCGCAGCGGGGCGACGCTCGACGGCGTGACGGAGGATTGCGGGCGCCACGGACGGCGCATAGGGAAGTCCGGCGCGGCGGTGCTTGCCGGGGCCGGACGAAAGCAGAAAGCAGATGAGAGCGGACGGGGGATGAGGCGGACAGGAGCGGACTTGCTTACGCCTGCAAGCTGACCTTGCTGTACGTGAGCCTGCTCGGGCGCACGCGCATACGCACCAGCGACACGAGGAAGCTGAACCCCGCCTGATTGGGATCGATCACGGGCACATAAGCGCCGAGCGCCTCGCCGAGCAGCGTCGACACCCGGCTCGCCACGTCCACGAATCCCGTACAGCCCAGGAGAATCGCCTGCGCGCCGTCGTCCTTGATCGCCTTCAACGCGGCTTCGAAGGTGCGGACAACCACGACGTCGATGTTCTCGAGCTGCGCGACAGGGCAGTCGATCGCACGAATCGACGCGAAGGTGTCTTCTATGCCGTAGGTTTGCGGATGACCGCGCTGCATCGCGAGCGTGCTTTGCAGGATCGTAATGATCGAGAAGCGCTGGCTGAGCGCGAGAGCCGTAAACGCCGACGCCGGAAAGCCGCCGATGATCGGAATGTCGATCACTTCGCGCGCGGCTTCGACACCGCACATGTCGAAGTCGGTCAGCCAGATGCCGTCGAAACCGTCGTTGGCGATGGACTGCGCGAGCTCGACCACCGGCATGCCGTTCTGCAGCCAGTTCGTACGGTTCTCGATATCAGGATGACCCTCGGTGATGTTGCGAATCTCCACCTCGACGTCGGGCGGCACGACAGGCGCAATCGCCTTCATGATGCGGTCGTTGTATTGGGCCGTGGCAACCGGCACGAGCACGCAGATGCGAACGGGCGAGTTCAAGATGCATCTCCCTTGCGTGCGGACTGCAGCGACTCGAGCGGCACGTAAGGGCCGAGGTAGCCAAGCGAGTTCAGCAACTGCATGAAGCTGTCGAGAATGAGGCCCGGTTTGCGCAATTCCGTTTCGGCGCGCCAGGCGATCAGCGTCACAGGGCGTTTGCCGACTGCCGGATTCAGCGAACCGTCGCCATTGACGAGGTCGCCATTGCTAAAGACTGCCTGGCCCTCGCCGCCGACGAAGTAGGCAACGCTGTCGGGCGCGAGCACGATGGGCTGCGCACACGTGCTGTCCCATGCGAGTAGCGACTCGTTCTGATACATCACCGTATAGGTATGCTGCCCAGCCTGGATGCGAATCTTGCCGACGTCGAAGCCGCCGCTCGTATCGACTTCGGCCGACACCAGTTCACCCGGCTCAGAAACGGCGCGCGCCGCGAGTCCGCAACGTTCGACGAGATAAGCGGTCATCTGCCGGGCGCTGCCGATCTCTCCGCTCTGCAGTGCGCGCCCGAGTTTCAGCGCGCGTGTCAGTGTGCCGCGAATCGGCGTCGCGCGGCCGATATCGGCCGGCGTCATCACCCACATCGCGAGTCCGCCGAACTGTCCGAACTCCGGATCGGCCACGACCGGGCGCATCATCTGTTCGACGATCGCCGACACGTCCCGCTGATGGGTCGGCGCGCCTTCGCTGCCGCCGCGCGGCGTCACGTTCAGTTCGACGCAAAGGCCGCCCTGGCTTACGAGGAACGCGGGCCGCGGATCGATCTCTGCAGCGGCGAACGTCAGCATCGGCAATGAGGGAACGGCGCGCCCGGCGCCGTCGGCGTCGATGACCGCAAGGCCCAGTTTCGCCGCCACGAGTGCTGCCACCGTGAAGCCCAGCGCACCGCTTTCCGGCGGCATCACATAGGCGAGTTTCGTGGATTGCGAGGCGAGCCGAGCCTGAACGTTCTGCACCGCCGTCACGGGGCCGAGCGGGTAGGTCGCCGAGTTGATCGCTTCGGGCGCGCCGAGATAGGCGACCATGACGGCCGCGCCCTCGGTAGCTTCATCGACGGAGACGACCTTGACGGTGTCGGTCGGATAGTAGTCGCCGGCTACGAAGTGCGCGGCCAGATGCCGTGCGGATTCGATGGTGCCGCCCCCGCCGCTGCCGAAGAACGCTGCGCCCAGTAGCAGCGGTTCAAAATCTTCCCGGCGTAGCTCATATGCCATTTACGATCCCTTTGGTGTAGTTGTGGAACGAAGCATGTTGCTGGAGTTCGGCGAGCAGATTCGCGGCGCCCGCTACACGAGGCGTTGCATCCGTCGGCAACGAACGCAGGCCGCGCTCGAGCGTCTCGACGGCTTCGGCTACTCGGCCAGTCGAGCGCAGCAAATCGGCGAGGTGGTGCGCGGCATCCACGCGCCCAGGCACCGAGCCGAACGCGAGCGCCGTCGACAGCGCCGTGCGCAGCCCGAGTTCCGCGGCGTTCACGTCGCCGAGCGCCCACTGCGCGCGTGCGCGAGTGACCAGTAGCTTGCCCAGATACACTCGCTCCTGACGGGCGAGCGTTTCGTCGATAGCCGTAGCCAGGATCGCCTCGCACGTTTTCGCGCGGCCGGCGCGCAGCAGCAATTCCCCGTGCTGCCACGTCTTGAATGAATAGAACAGCGCACCGCCATTGCAAACGACGTGGTTATCGTAGCCGTCGAGCATGACAGTTTCCGCTTCGTCGGCCTGCCCGAGTGCGCTGAGATGACAGCCGCGTAGCACCTGGCCGACTCCGCGATAGAACGCGAAGCCATGCGCGATCGACACGGACTCCAGTTCGCTCGCAAGCTGACCCAGCCGTTCCACGTCGTCGAACAGCGCAGCGAGCCAGGCGGCGCCCTGCAAATTGACGACGTGAGCGAGCGCGTGCACGCCGGGTTCGGATGTGCGCAAAATCAGCATTTCCATCGCGCGGCGTGCCTGTCCGAAGGCGCCGATCTGGTAGGCGGCGAGTCCTTCGAACGTCAATGCGAGACTTGCGAGGTCGATTCCTTGCGAGCCGGTGCGGATGTCGTTGCGCCCAACGCCTAGCAGATTGCCGCGCGCGAGACAGGCGAGAGCTTCTTCGCTGTCCCCGAGCCAGAACAGCGTGTTGGTCATGGCGACGTGAGCTTCGTCGAGCGACACGCGATCGCCGGCGTTCTGCGCGCGCTCCAGCATGTTCTGCGCGGTGGCGCGTGCCTGCTTGAGTTGCAGCGTGGTTAACTGCGTGGTCCAGATGCCGAACTGGATTGCGGCGATTTCAGCGGGGGAGCACACGCCTTCACCGACCGCCAGCGCCGCGGCGTAACAGGCCGTGGCTTCCGCGTACAGCCAGCCGTGCACGCTGCGCAAGCTCATGCCCAGAAGGCGGTAGGCGTCGAACTGAAGGCGGCGCACGGCATCCTGTTCGTTCGGCGTTTGCAGCACGTCGAGACAACGGCGCAGCGGCGGAATTGCTTCGGCAAATTTCGATTCTTCGATCAGCGCGCTCGCATGTTCCAGGCACTTGCGCGCTTCACGGTGATGCTCCTCTCGCGACTTCAGACGCCGTTCGATCGTCTTGCGACCCACGCCGAGCATCGCGGCGGCCGCACTCTTGTTGCCGCTCGTCCGTTCGAGTGCTCGGTCGATCAGCAAATCTTCGGCGGCGTTGAGCTTGTCGCGGCCTTCGAGCTGCATCAGCATATCCGCGAGACTCGCGCGCGACACCGGCCCGCTGGTCTCGTTCGCGAGAAACGGCTCGAGCGTATCCACGTCGATCACCGTGCTTTCTGCGAGCACGCTCAACTGGCTGACCAGGTTGCGCAATTGCCGGATATGGCCAGGCCACGGGTGCTGCGCAAGACGCCGCAGCGCGGCCGGCGCAAACTCCAGCCGGCGCGTGTGTTGTGACGCGAAGTGATTGACGAGCGCGGGGATATCCTCGACGCGCTGCTCGAGTCCCGGCACTGCGAGTACGAAGACCGCGAGGCGATAGAACAGATCCTCGCGGAACAGCCCCGCGCGCGCGAGCTCGCGCAGGTCGCGATGCGTCGCGGCAACCACGCGTCCGGCAAACTGCAAACTGGTCGACGATCCCAGCGGACGGAATGTGCGCGTTTCAAGTACGCGCAGTAGTTTCGGCTGCAGCGCGAGCGGCAATTCGCCGATTTCATCGAGCAGAAGCGTGCCCTTGCCAACTTGCTGGAAAAGCCCCTGGCGGTTTTCGCCCGCGCCGGTGAACGCGCCCTTGACGTGCCCGAACAGTTCAGCTTCAACGAGGTGTTCGGGAATCGCGCCGCAATTGACGTCGACGAAGGGTTGATCCTGACGCAAGCTGTGCGCATGAACACGGCGCGCAACGAGTTCTTTGCCCGAACCGGTCGGCCCGAAAATAAGCAGCGGATGATCGGTGGGAGCAACCCGATCGATCATGCGGACCAGTTGGCGAAACGCTGGTGCGCCGCCTACGAAAGAGCCTGACTCGGCCTTGTCGTTGGCGAACGGAACGACTGGGGTATAACTCATTACAAAGTAAGCTCCACATGATCCGCGTGCGGCGCTACGCGGAAATGGCCGTCGCAAGGACGGCGGTCATGCATCGATTCCCTGTCTGACGAACTTCCGATTCCGCTGTCGGAGTAGTCCGCCTAAGATGTGACAGAGTATGAAGGTTGGTTGTCGATGTTGTCTTTCGAAAATAATCCTGGCGCAAGTATCTATGCGCATTTCATCGCGTATGGCAAAAAGCACAGAAAGAAGGGTGGCTGCAGCGGCGCAAGCGCGTCACGCCGGCTCACGATACGTGGTTGATATAACGGCGCCGCGTCAACGGTTCTTTAGCTCCGGCGCGCGTGGTGTCAATCGTGTGTAGGGTGTGCAACGTGTGCAGGGGTGCATGTGGCCGCTGCCGGGCCTGCGATGTGAGGCGGGGTGGTTGAAGAGCCAGTTGATTGCAGCTTTTGTTGCGCAGGTTTCGATGGGGAAATTGCCACGGTCCGCCGACAACGGGGAGCGTGGCAATCTAATGCTTTATGACCGGCCGATGCGACGGCCGGCCAATCGGTGCTTACGGCCCGACGCGCAGGACGATTCCCGTTGAAATCTGCACCATCAGATAGTCGCCGCCAATGCCGACCCACGAATACCCACGCGGCGGCGGAGCCAGCCGGTACGCGCGCCAGTCGTCGATTACATACTGACGGTCGCGGTATTCGGGAGGCAGGCGATCGCCCTTGCGCCAATGTCCGGGCGCGTTCGCGGAGTTGCCTGGACCGTCTGGGCTGTGTCCGGGTGGCATCTGCTTGTGGCCATGACCATTCGATTCATGACCATGGTTGGGCCCGTGACCGTGACTTTCTCCGTGACCGTGGTCGCCGCCGTTGCCGGGGTTGTCGTGCGGCGGTTGCGCGAGAACGAGCGACGATGCCAGCATACCCGCGCTCATCATCGACGCGAGAAATATGCGGGATTTACTCATTAACTATCTCCTGGAATTAGCAGCGTGAAGGTGCAGGGTACCAAACCGGACAGCCCAATCTAAATCTGTCAGGTTTGTATGTTAGCGGACCCCGGTCACCTGCGCGCACACGAAATCTTGCCAACCGTTGCACGCGCAACTAGCAATGTTCTGCGCGCATTCGCGTAGCAAACAGCCGCAGTTCCTCTTACGCTTTTATGCAAATTCGCGATCCAAAGCTATGCCATGCATCGGCAAAATGCGTTCGAATTCTCGGTGGCGAGCTTATCGCAGCATTGCATCGACTAGCTCATGCTGATCGCAATCCCGGCTGCGGTGCTATTCGAAGCTTGCGCTTCGAGTTCGTCCAGTCGCAGCAGAAGGAGGTCGAGTGAGCGCAATTGCGCGTTCGTAAGGTGTTGCGAATCGAGTAGTCGATGAAGCCGCAGGCGCCAGTAGGCAGCCGGTAGGATCGGCCCCGCGAGATCTCCAGTCATTGACGCGCTCATTACTCGCGCAAGATGCGCGATTTCAAGGTCTATTAAAGTGACCATGCCCCCACCTCGCAACGTTCGTTCTTGTTGTCTAACCAAGAGTTATTAGACATTAGTCCAAATGCGGCAAATAACCAATGGGGTCAATTATTGACGAGCGGCTAAAGCGGTCGGCAATTTTTTCGGAGAGAATGCACGCAGCATTAGGCGCAACGGGAAGCCAACGTCTTTTTCCTTGCAACAGCGAATGTTAAATATTCGTGGCAACGGCCTTTATGATTTACGCGATCCGTAGACAGTCCCGCTTAACATATCTCCGCACTCGACGATGCACGATGACATGCGACGGCATGCAACCCGAGGCGGGCCGCATGCCGTCTCTTTCAGTTGCCGTTCAGGCTCTGCTTCGCGGCGAAACGACGCGATTGCTGCCCGGCATTGCATTGCGGCCAACGGCCGAGCCGCCGCTTTCTTCGATCGGCGGCTGATGGCGGAAACCCGCACTGCCCGAGACGATCGCGATAATCGCGCCGACGATCAGCGCCGCGAAAGAGAACCAGCTTGCGCGAGCGACGCCGCGCGCGGCCGTATCAGCGGTTTCTCGGGCCCGTTGTCCGGCTTCGGGGCTGGACGCCATCGACGCGGCCGACGCCACGGCCGACTGCATCTGCTGCTTGGCAGTGTCGACGATGGAATTGGCTCCGCCTCCCTGATTGGCGGCAGTCGCGCCCACTTGCGCGCCGACTTGCGCACCCGTCGCCGCCACGCTTCCTGCAGTGCTGACCGCTCCCGTGATGAGCGAAGTCATGCCGTAGAGGATGAACAGCGTCATGACGGCCCATGCTAGCAGGCCATGCAGCCATCCGAGCACGGGCGCGCACCGTCCTGCGTAGTACGAACCGACGAAGACCGCGAGGACCGTCGTTACGATCACCCACACGCCGGAGCCGAAGCCGAAGCCTTGCAACGGGTCGGGTTTGGACATCGGCGCGAGCAGCGACGCGCCGATAGCCGTGCCCAGCACGCTCATGACCAGATAGACGATCATCGAGAGAATAACGCCCGCGAAAATCGGGCCCCATGACAGCCGCGGCAGGCCGTCTTGTGTCGTGAGAAGTTTCATGGTGTCTCCTGCAGAGAGGGAAGAGGTCGCCTGGTGCCGCGCGCATGGCCCGGCACTTCGGGTTTGCGCAAGCGCCATGCCGTGGGCGCCCGTGATGCGCCGCGTCAGCGCCTTGCCGCGTTATAGGCGCCTGCTTCCTCAATCAACCAGGTTCTGAAGAGTTCAAGAGGCTTCCCGTGACTTAGCTCCGTCGGATAGACCAGGTAGTACGCAGATTCCTCGACCGTGGTGGCCGCGAGCGGAATAACGAGGCCGAATTGCGACAGCTGTTCGTCGACGAAAAATTTTGGAACAAGGGCCACGCCGAGTCCTGCGGCGGCGGCGCTGATCAGCATGGAGTGCAGTTCGTACCGGACGCCTTGCATCGTGGCGTTATCTTCGACGCCGAGATTGGCGAACCAGCGGGACCAGGCGTCGGGGCGCGTCGTCGAATGGAGAAGCGGGTAGTTCAGCAATTCGTGCGCTCTCTTGATGGGCTTTGCAAGCAGTGACGGCGCGCAGACCGGCACGACTTCCTCGCCGAAAAGATAGTCCGACGACGTACCCGGCCAGGTTGGCTTGCCATAGTGAATGGCGGCCTCGAAATGCGACTCTTCGAAGGGAAACGGGTCGGTGCGAACACCCATGTTGATTCGAACGTCCGGGTTGCGGTCGTTGAAGTCCTTCATTCGCGGAATCAGCCATTGCGACGCAAACGTGGGAAGCACCGCGAGTTCCAGGTAACCACCTCCGCTGCCATGCGCGATGATCGACAGCGTGTCGCGATCCAGATTCTCCAGCGCGCGGCGCACTTGCGTGCCATACAGACGGCCGGCGCGAGTCAGCATCACGCGCTGCTTCGAGCGAACGAAAAGGCGCACGCCAAGATTCGATTCGAGCGTCAAGATTTGCCGCGAAACTGCGCTCTCCGTCAGCGACAACTCTTTCGCAGCATGAGTGAAGCTTTCGTACCGCGCCGCGGCCTCGAAGGCCAGCAACGCGCTCGTGCCGGGAACCTTGAACTTGCGCATGTTAATTCCAAAAAGTCATCAACTGGCAATTTAATCTCGCTTTACGCCGCGTGCAACACTTTGAATAATGAGAATCACGTAAGCTTGGCTATCCCTTTGCCTACCTTTTGGCTACCAATTCCGGTATGCCGTCGATGAACACCTTCCCGCTGCGGCGGCGCGCCCCCGAGAGAAACGCAGATGCGCAATTCGAACGTTGAACGCCTGTTACTGAAACTGCTTGGCCCGGCCAAAACGGAGTCGCTCTTTACAACCCTCAGATTTCCGAGCGCGCTCGCAGATTGGGAAGACGGCACGGTGACGCGCGCCGAACTCGCGCAGGCGATGAACATGGCCTTATTCGAAGATCTGCTGGAGCGTTCGCCGAACGGGCGCGCCTACACGACCGAGACAATCGCGAACGGCGGCTCTGTGTACTTCGATCACGGCGCGTTGCGCACCGTGAGGTGGGAGAGCAACGGGGCGCTCCCTCCTGGCGAGGCGGCATTCACTCGCATCTTGCGTCCGCTTGGCTTCAGGCTGAACGGCCGCTATCCGCTCGACAAACTGGGCATGACCGGGCGTGCGTACGCGCATGAGGACGCGCCCGATGAAATCGCGCAGTTCTTCGTGAGCGAGTTGCATCCCGAACGCTTCACCACCGAGTTCCAGCAGGCAGTCACTAACGTGGTCCATTCGTCGAAAGATCCGTTGACACCGCTCGCCGTTTCGCAACTCTGGGAGCTGGAACGCGAAGGCTCGATTGCTATCGACGCAGCTCACAAGTTGCTGCCCGTCATTGTCGGCGCGTTCGCTCGCCAGCACGATCTGCCGAGCGAGGCGGACTACGAAGTCCTGTTGCGCGAATCAGCTGAAATGGCGTGGATCGCTACCGAAGGCAACGCCTTCAACCACGCGACGGATCGCGTGGAAGACGTGTTCACGCTGTCGGACGAAGAGAAAGGCAAGGGCCGGCCCATGAAGCCCGAGGTCGAGCGCTCACGCTCAGGCCGCGTCTTCCAGACCGCCTATCGCGCGGATACGGTCGAGCGTCAATTCAGGTCCACTGGCGACCGGCTGGTCACGCGCACGGTGCCTGGCTCCTTCTACGAATTCATCACTCGCAAGCGCACTTTCGATCAGGCATCGCGTAGCTGGGTCACGGACCTGCGTTTCGACGCCGGTAATGCGCAAGGCATTTTCAAAATGACCGCGAACGCGGCACAGTAGGCGGAGCGCCGGCCGGTGTTCCAAGTGAGGGTCTCATGCTGGTAACTAACGCCGATCCGAACGCAAGTCGCATTTCCTATCAGAAATAACACTTGCGAGCGCGCGGCGGCAGCGGAAGCGGTTGATGTTGCCGGCAAAAACCCGCGCGTGTATAGTTTCCGAACGTACCAAAATTTCGTATTGGAAATTCAAAGAGGTCTCAATCGTGAAAGCATCCGCCATTCTCTCGGAACTCGGCATTTCCCATCTCGCGGAAGCGGGCGACATTGCCGTCCATTCGCCGATCAACGGCGAACTGATCGGCCGCGTCGCGAGCCGGACGGTCGCCGAGGTCGACGCCACACTGGCCAGCGCCCAGAAGGCTTACGCAAGCTGGCGCAACGTGCCGGCGCCGCGCCGTGGAGAACTGGTGCGCCTGCTGGGTAACAAGCTACGCGAGCAGAAGCACGCGCTCGGCAGCATCATCACGCTCGAGACCGGCAAGATCCTTCAGGAAGGCCTCGGCGAAGTGCAGGAAATGATCGACATCTGCGACTTTGCGGTTGGGCTGTCGCGTCAGCTTTACGGCTTGACGATCGCGTCAGAGCGCCCAGGTCATCGCATGGCTGAAACGTGGCATCCGCTCGGCGTGTGCACGATCATTTCCGCGTTCAACTTTCCCGCAGCCGTGTGGTCGTGGAATGCCGCGCTCGCGCTGGTTTGCGGCAATGCGGTCGTCTGGAAACCGTCGGAAAAGACACCGCTCACCGCGCTGGCAGTCGACAAGATTCTGCAGGACGCGTTGAAGGAATTCGGCGACGCTCCCGAAGGCCTGACGAGCGTCGTGAACGGTGGCCGCGATGTCGGCGCCAAGCTGGTTGCCGACCCGCGTTCCAACATCGTCAGCGCGACGGGGAGCACGGAAATGGGCCGCGCGGTCGGCGTCGAAGTGGCGCGCCGCTTTGGCCGCTCGATTCTCGAACTCGGCGGCAATAACGCGGGCATCGTCTCCGGCAGCGCCGATATGGAACTGGCGCTGCGCGGCATCGTTTTTTCTGCAGTCGGCACGGCCGGTCAGCGCTGCACGTCGCTGCGCCGCCTGTTCGTTCACGAAAGCGTGTACGACAAAGCTGTCGAACGTTTGAAGGCGCTATACAGCAAAGTCGTGATCGGCAATCCGCTGGAGCAGGGCGTGCTGATGGGACCGCTGATCGACGAACAGTCGTTCAACCGCATGCAAGCGGCGCTCGAACAGGCAAAGAGCGAAGGCGGCAAGGTGTTCGGCGGCGAGCGTCATGCGGTCGCCGGCCATGAGAAGGGCTTCTATGTGCGTCCGGCAATCGTCGAAATGCCTTCGCAAACGTCGGTCGTGCTGAAGGAAACGTTCGCCCCGATTCTCTACGTGCTGAAGTACAGCGACTTCAACGACGCGATCGGTGGAAACAACGCAGCGGTTCATGGTCTCTCGTCGTGCGTCTTCACGACTGACCTGCGTGAAGCGGAGCGATTCCTGTCGGCGTCGGGCAGCGACTGCGGTATCGCGAACGTGAATATCGGACCGAGCGGCGCGGAAATTGGCGGCGCGTTCGGCGGCGAGAAGGAAACGGGCGGCGGTCGCGAATCGGGCTCCGATTCGTGGAAAGCTTATATGCGGCGCGCGACCAACACCGTCAACTATTCGTCGGCACTGCCGCTCGCTCAGGGCATCGATTTCAACATCGGCTAAGCGTTTTGCGCTGCACGTACACGGCTGTTTAACCACGGCCGTTTTTTTGCGCGAGCTGTCGTTGCGGCCCCGCCGGACAAGTCGGTCACTGTATGACGTCGGGCCCTTTCCGGGGCGGCCCGGTCATGTGCAACCTGGAGCGAGTCGTGAGTTCACAAGTCGTTATTGTCGGTGGCGGCGTTATCGGCAGTTCTATTGCTTACTTCTTGCGCGCTTCCGATCCGACGGTTTCCGTCTCCGTTATCGAACGTGATCCGAGCTACGCGAAGTCGTCGTCGGCATTATCGGCCGCTTCGATCCGGCAGCAGTTCTCCACGCCGTTATCGATTCAGATGTCGCTGTACGGTATCGAATTTCTGCGCAATATCGGCGAGCTTCTTGATGTGGACCGTAACAAGCCCTCGATCGATTTGCATGAAGGCGGTTACCTGTTCCTCGCCACGGCCGCCGGCGACGCAACGCTGCGCGAAAACCACGCGTTGCAGAAGAGCCTTGGCGCGGACATCAATCTGATGGACCAGCAAGCGCTGAAGGCCAGGTTCCCCTGGCTGAACGTGGCCGACCTCACGTCGGGCGCCTTCGGCGAGAGCGGCGAAGGATGGTTCGACGGCTATGGCCTCGTGCAGGCGCTTCGCAAGAAAGCGCAGTCGCTCGGCGCGCGCTACATTGCCGCCGATGTGACCGGTGTGGTTCGCGAGGGCCGCAAGATCACGCACGTCATCGCCAGCAATGGCGAGCGCTTCGCATGCGATACGGTCGTGAACGCGGCGGGCGCATGGGCGCGGAAGATCGCCGGAATGATGGATATCGACATTCCGGTCTTTGCTCGCCGTCGCAGCATTTTCAATGTGTCGTCTCCAGCTCACCTCGCGAATTGTCCGTTGCTGATCGATCCGACCGGCGTCTATTTCCGGCCGGAAGGGAAGACCTACATTTGCGGCACATCGCCGGGCGCGGATAACGATCCTGACGATCTGCCGCTCGACGAGGTAGATCACCGCCTTTTCGACGACGTCATCTGGCCGACGCTTGCGCATCGTGTGCCCGAGTTCGAAGCGCTGCGTGTCGCGAACTGCTGGTCAGGCTATTACGAGTACAACGTATTCGACCACAACGCGATCATCGGCTATCACCCGCAAATCGAAAACTGCGTGTTCGCGAACGGGTACAGCGGACATGGTCTTCAGCAAGGCCCCGCAACGGGCCGCGGCGTAAGCGAGCTGATTCTGAATGGACGCTACGTGTCGCTCGATCTCTCTTCGCTGAACTGGGACCGTCTGCTCGAAAACCGTCCCATCGTGGAAAAAAACGTGGTGTAGGCGACCACGAATAATGCTTGACGACCTGAGCTCAACCGCCGAAAACATGTACGAATTCACCGCCCCTTTCCAGAATCCTTCAGGCTCTCCGATTCGCGAACTGTTCAAGTATCTGGGTGAGCCAGGCATGATTTCGTTCGCGGGCGGCTATCCCGCTAGTGATCTGTTCGATGTCGACGGTTTGCAGGAGGCCGAAGCTCGCGCATATCAGGATCCGAACTCCTGTCTGCAGTACGGGCCGACCGACGGTTTGCCGCGTCTGAAGCACGAGCTCATAGAGCTGATGGCGCGTCGTGGCGTGCCGTGCGCGTTGAACGAAATGCTGGTGACGACGGGCTCCCAGCAGGGGCTCGACCTGCTGCTTCGCGTGCTGGTGAGTCCGGGCGAAGTCGTGTTCACTGAACAGCCTGCGTATCCGGCAACGCTTCAGGCACTCAAGCTTCAGCAGGCGAGAATCGTTACCGTGCCGGTGGATGCGCACGGCCTTGACGTCGACCATCTCGCGGCGCTTCTGGCGTCGGGTACGGTCGCGCGCCCGAAGCTGCTTTATACGGTCCCGACGTTTGCCAATCCGACCGGCGCAACCATCACGCGCGAGCGCCGCATCGCCTTGCTCAAGCTTGCGGTGCAATACAAGTTTCTTATTGTCGAAGACGACCCGTACGGCGATCTGCGCTTTTCCGGGGCCGCGGTTCCGTCGATCATCTCCCTTGCGGCCGAAGTGGAGGGCTCACGTGACTGGGTCGTGCATTTCGCGAGTCTTTCGAAGATCGTCGCGCCTGGACTGCGCGTAGGTTGGACAATCGCACCGGCCGAAATCACGCGCCGTTGTGTGATTGCAAAGCAGACCGTCGACCTGTGCAGCGCGCCGTGGACGCAAGCCATTGCCGCCGAATATCTGGCCAACGGTGCGCTCGAACGACACCTGCCGCGCATTACCGAAATGTACGGGCGCAAATGCGAGGCGCTATGCGAAGCACTGCGCTCGCAGTTTGGCAATACGCTTCAGTTTCATCGGCCTGAGGGCGGCATGTTCGTCTGGGCGCGTATTGAAGGAATCGACGCCTCCGAGCTTTTACAGCGCGCTATCGACAACAAGGTCATGTTCGTGCCGGGCAAGGCATTTTTCGCGGACAGGATCGACCCTGCGTCGTTGCGTTTGTCGTTTGCGGCGCCGGGTATTGCCGATATCGAAGAAGGCGCAAAGCGCTTGCGGCGCGCATATGAGCGCATATGACACGGCGGCGCGCAACGTTGTCTTATCGTGACGCCGGCCCTGTCGACTCTCTGATCTGCAGTAGCGCGTGCACTTCTTGACCGCGTTGCGCCCGCTTGCCGTCCAGCATGTCGAGCAGATATTGCGCGGTGAGTTGTCCGATTTCGCGGGTATCCACGCGCATCGTGGTGAGCGTGGGGTGAATCTCTTTGGATATCTCGAGATCGTCGAAACCCGTTACTGAGAGCTCGCGCGGTATGGCAATGCCGAGTTCTTCCGCTTCGCGCAGCACGCCAAGCGCGATGTGATCGTTGCCGCAGATAAGAGCAGTCGGGCGTTCGCTCGCCGCTTGCCAGATGGAGCGCAGACTGCGGCGCCCGAATGCGATTGTCGATTCCCCCTCGCACATGTGTTCGGGTCGCACCGCGAGGCCGTGACGTTCGAGCGTCGCGCGAATGCCGGCCACGCGCGCCTGCACCCGGTCGTTGTCGCGTGTCGGCTGAATGCACACCGCGAACGAGCGATGACCGAGGGCAATCAGATGTTCGGTCATTTGCACATACGCCGCGAAATTGTCGAAGCCGATGCAGACGTGCGGACTCTCCTTGCGATACGCGTACGTCACCGCATACGGCACGCGGTAGAGCCGCAACGCGTCGAAGAGTTCTGGCGGATGCGCTTCACCCACGATTGCCATTGCCTCGACGCCTCGCGCGAGCATCGCGCGCACCTGCACGAGCGCTTGCGCGGGGTCGTAGTTCGAGCAGCCGAGAACGAGCGTGATGCCGCGCGCCGCGAACGCTGCCTGCATGCCGCTTACCTGCGAGGCGAACACCTGATCGTCGAGTGTGGGAATGATGATGCCGGCGATGTGGCTGCGCGTGGATGCAAGCGCGCGCCCCGCGGCGTTGGGAAACCAGTTCAGCGTGAGCGCCGCCTGTTCGACGCGCTCGCGCACCGCAGCCGACACTTTCTCCGGCTCGTTGTAGACGCGCGATACGGTCGCGGTCGACACGCCCGCCAGCTTCGCGACATCCGACAGCACCGTGCGGCCCGTCCCACGGCGTACGCGGCTTGTCTGAGTTCGGGCTGTTGCGGCGAAGCCGGTTGTGTCTGATGTGTCGGGCGTGTCGGACATGGGTTCAGAGTGCGAGGTGAAGCTGGAAGCCTGACATCTTACCGTTGCGTCACTCTTAGCGTAGCCGCGGCGATCGCCCGAGGAGCGGGCTATCGCTAGCGGCTCGAATCCAGTGCTGCGATACGAGCGCGGAAATGCTCGGTGCCGGCCACGATCTTGTCGAGTATCGCATCCAGCGCCCAGAAACGTTCGCGGACGTCATAGTCGATCACGCGGCAGCGAATCGAATTGAACGTGCCGATGCGCTGGTGGTACATCTTCGCAAGCGCGGGGTAGCCGAGCGATTCGGAAACGGCGGCGAGCACGAGGAACGTCGCAAGTTCATCCGCGAGGGCAGGGTCCTGGGCGGCGTTATTGCGTAGCCATTTGTACAGGTCCGTATGAAAGTTCGTGAACACGCCGTTAAAGCCTGCCGAGCCAGCTTTCATCGCGTCCCACGCAATCGCCGCGTTGGCGTTGAGGATTTTCAACGGAGAGCCTTGCGCCAGCGCGACGCGGCGTTTCACCGTCGCGAGATCGCAGCTCACGTCCTTCAACATGATGAAGCGCCCAGTGTCGATGCATAGTTTTAGTTCGTCATCCGAAAGAAGCCGACGATACGGCGCGGGGCACTCGTACAGACCGAGCGGCAGGTCTGACGGAAGACGCGCGAGCAGCCGCTTCAGATTCGCGGCGAATGCCTGCGTGCCCTCGCGGGCGGGGTCGAGCCGGTTGGTGACTAACACAATGGCTTGTGCGCCCGTCGCTGCCGCAACGTTCAATTCTTCGGCTTGCGCGTCCGGATCGTCGCTGATGTGGCCGGACACGACGACAGGAATCCGCCCGGCGACCTTCTCGACGACGAACCGTCCAAGAGCGCCGCGCTCGGCGAGCGTAAGAAACTGCATCTCGCTCGACTGCGCGACCGCAAAAAGCGCGTCCGATCCCTGCGCTAGATACCATTCGATCAGACGTTCAAGGCCGGCGTAGTCGATCGCGCCCGAGTCGTCGAACGGCGTCAGCATCACGGGAACAATCCCTTCAATTGACACGGTGGGTGGCTTCGCGATTGTCATGCTGTTGTGCTCCAGAAGAATTTGATTGGACGGGCGAGAGGCGAACGGTTCATGCCGGTGCCTGGATCGTCTCGTTCGTGGCGGGCGTGTCGGCGATCGGCTTGCGCACCAGCAGCAGATAACTCATCGCGCCGATAAACGCGATTCCCGCGGCTGTCAGCAAGGCCGGCACGAACGACCACGTCTGCGCGATATAGCCGGTGAAAATCGGCGCGAGTGCGCCGCCGAGAAAGCCGCCGAAATTCTGAATCGCGCCGAGCGAGCCGACGCGGTTCGGCGGCGCGGCCGCTGTCGCGAGCGCCCACGAACTCGCGGATGCGGCGTTGGCGAGAAAGATCACGACCGAGATACACACGATTGCCAGCACGTTGCTTTCGACGAGCGCGGCCGGAATCGTGAACGCGACCATGCCCAGCATTGCGATGACCACGGCGTTACGGCGGCTCGCGACCGGGCTCGCGCTGCGGCTCGTGATGAGATCGGAAAACCAGCCGGCCGTGAGCGAGCCGAGGAAACCGCAGAAAAACGGCACCGACGCGGCGACGCCGGTGTGCATCAGGCTCATGTGACGCTCCATGGTCAGGTAGCCTGGCAGCCATGTCAGATAGACCCAGTTCAGATAAACGGAGCCGAAAAAGCCGATCAGCATGCCCCACGTGGTGCCGTGCGAGAACAGCGAGCGCCATTCGGCGAACGTGACGGCCCGTGCCGGCTTACGGTCCGTTTCGTCGCCTTCCAGATAGCGGCGCTCTGCCTCGCTCATGGTCGCCTTGACCGGGTCGCGATAAACCGCAAACCATACGGCTGCAACGATCAGACCGGCCGCGCCGGTCGCGATGAATGCCCATCGCCAGTGGAAGTTCACGACGAGCACCGACAGGCAGAGCGGCGCGAGCGCGGTTCCGAGCGGTGACGCCGAATTGAAGATGCCGGTCGGCTTGCCGCGTTCGCGCAACGGAAACCAGTTGCTGACCACGCGGGCTGCCGACGGAAATTGCGGCGCTTCGCCGATGCCGAGCAGGATCCGCGCAAGCACGAACCAGCCGAACGTCGAGACGAAGCCGCCCGCGGCCTGCGCGAGCGACCACACGATCAGCCCCATGCCGAGAAGTTTGCGCGGTCCTATCCGGTCGACAAGGCCGCCGACCGGCAACTGGAAGAGCGCATAGCTCCACGAGAATGCGGACAGCAGCAGTCCCATTTGCCCGAGCGTCAGGCCCATGTCGTGACGGATCAACGGATTGGCGACGGCGAGCGTTCCGCGGTCAAGATAGTTGACGATGCCGCTCACCATCAGCAGCGTGAGCGCCACGACCTGGGCGCGGCGGATTTTTGGCGGGGGCTGCTCGTGGCTCGACGTTGCGCTCATGATCGTTGTCTCCGTTTCATGTTGCGATTCAGGCGGGGCGCACCGATGCGATGTCGGGCGACCGTGAGTTGCGCGGCGATTCAAGCGGACGCTGGCTTTGAGGTCATGTCCTCTTTGTTGGCGATCGGCGCTTGCTCGCTGCGGTGTGTTCCAGGTGCAAAACGATAATTCTCGGTGTTAGCGCTTACATTGACGCCCGAAACTCCGGCAATTCTGGGGGCAGGCACGAGCGCAACATGCACAGAGAATGATGATAGCGCTTACATTTTGTGTCGACTCGATGGCAGGCGCAAGCTCGAAAAGCAGGTTGACGGGTAAACACTGACCATCGCCGGCGGTCGCTACAGCCGCGCAAAACGCAACGCGGCCGTGGGCACAGCGTTTGCTGGGCGCTCGATGCCTTTCTGTCCATACAGTTTCGATAACGAGAACAACCATGCAACCTGACCAGACTGCTACTGAGTTTCCCCAGGCGCAACCGCTGCTCGCGAGTCCGCTTGCGGGCGTGAGCGAACGGGCGGCCCACCGCCAGATTGGCCTGCTTGCGCAGGTGACGTTCTGCTTCGCGTGGCTGTTCGGGCTGGAGCCGTTTCTCACCGGCGTCGGCGGCGATTCCTCGCAACGCGGTCCGGACCGTCATTGATGTATGTAGGGCGTCGCACTGACAGGTCGTGAAAATTTCACTTGTCGTGTGAGTGGTTTCTACATCGTCGAGCACGAGTGCGGCAGCACCCGCTGCGCGCGCCGTTTGCGGGAATAACGGTTGCGATGCTGTAGGCGGGAGTCCTTCCCGTCCACAGGAGCCTGTCATGCAAACCGATCCGACCGTCGATCCCGTAGCCGACCCTTCGAATCAGCCGCTCGACGCGCCAGAAGAGCAGCCGCGTCCCCTGCCTGGCACGCCGCCGGACACGGACCCGCTGACTCCAGGCATCGCTCCCGACGACAAGGCTCGCTGACACAGTCTCGCCAGCCGGCATCAAGCATGGCAACAGCGCTGGTGGAATTAGGGAATCTACGTGTGAAAAGGCGCACGGTCGTGCCGTTAATGTAGATGGAAGGCTGTTCGATGCATTGCCGTCCGCTTTCAGCACAGGGTTGGTCACGCGGCGGTCGGCGTCGCAATTCACATCCGGGCACGCCCGTGCTGAAGGCTTCACTTACTAGCCATCGATACGCATTTATGCGGCATTTGTGCCGCACTTCGCCACGGCCGCCTGAAGGGCGGTTTTTCATTGGCTCGGCCGCAAGCGGCTGCGGCCCACATTCTCCGGTTCCTCACGTCGCCGGCAGTTCACGCTAATAATCACTTTGATTAAAGCCGCTGAATGCGGCGCTAACCGATTATCGCGAATAAGCGCGGATTAACCGCGACTATATCCGATCGATTAAGTTCCCAAGTCCTTCAAATGACAGATCCCGCGCCCGCAGTGGCGCTCACATTGCTCAATTAATGATCGACGATACGTTCTGAATGTATGGCTTTCTACGCCGCGCATTACTTCGGCCGTATTACAGGCTGTTGCATTCGCACAACTTTAGTTATTGAAAAGTTGCAAATAATTTATGTCCGGAGCAGATGGATGGCCCCGTCCTCGTTGCGATAAGTTTCCCAAAAACAAAGACTTAGCACCTAAGGACAATCGATTATTGCCAAATCGGCAAGACCGTGTTGTGCGAATTGCGGGCGCTCGTTGTCCGGGCAGCCCCCTACACTCACGCTTCGTTTAGGGGTGCCCCAGCCGGGCCAGAACGGTTCGGCGACAAGGGCGGTGGCGCGTTCGCGTACTACCGAGGCTGGTCCCGCTCCCCCGCGAAAATTTATCGAACAGGAGTCCCACGCATGAAAAAGAGTCTTATCGTCGTTGCGGTTGCCGCATCGTTCGCTTCCGTCGCTCACGCACAAAGCAGCGTCACCCTGTACGGTCTGCTGGACGCTGGCGTGACCTACACGAGCAACGTTGCTCACAACTCGAAGTGGGCAGCCGGCAGCGGCGGCATCGAGCAGAGCCGTTTCGGTCTGCGCGGTTCGGAAGACCTGGGTGGCGGCCTGAAGGCAATCTTCACGTTGGAAAGCGGCTTTAACGTCAACAACGGCCGTTTCGCTAACAACAACGGCATGTTCAACCGTCAGGCATTCGTCGGTCTGTCGAGCGCGCAATTCGGTTCCGTCACGCTGGGCCGTCAATACGACGCAGCGCAAGACTTCCTGGCACCGCTGACCGCAACGGGCAGCTGGGGCGGCACGTACTTCGCTCACCCCTTCAACAACGACAACCTGAACACGAACGGCGGCTTCGCAGTTAACAACTCGGTCAAGTACTCGAGCGCTAACTACGCTGGCTTCACGTTCGGCGGCACGTACGGCTTCTCGAACCAGGCTGGCGCATTCGCAAACAACCGCGAATACAGCCTCGGTGCTGCTTACCAGTGGCAAGGTCTGCGTTTGGGCGCTGCTTACGCACAGCAGAACAACCCGGGCGCAACGAACGCTGCTGGCACGGCTAGCAACGGCGGCGCGACCGACGGCGGCTTCCTGGGCGCAACGGGCAACTTCCGTCAGCGTGAATTCGGTGCAGCAGGTTCGTACGCGTTCGGTCCGGCAACTGTCGGTCTGGCATGGACGCAATCGCGTATCGACAACGTTGCAGGCGTTCAGCAATCGCTGCGCGCTAACAACTACGAAGTCAACGGCAAGTACAACCTGACCCCGGCTCTCGGCCTGGGCGTGGCGTACACGTTCACCGACGGCAAGGGCTATGGCACTGCCGCAAACGGTGGCTCGACGTCGGTTCGTTACCACCAGATCGGCCTGCAGGCTGACTACGCTCTGTCGCGTCGTACGGACGTCTACGCTCAAGCCGTGTACCAGCACGCAATGGGCGACGGCGGTGTTGCTTCGATCTACAGCGGCGACATCACGCAAGCTCCGTCGTCGTCGAAGAACCAGACGGCTGCTACGGTCGGTCTGCGTCACCGCTTCTAAGCTTCAGCAGAAGCTGCTTGTTGTACAAAAAGGTGCCGTTCGCGGCACCTTTTTTTATGCGCGCTCCGTTTGAGCGCAACAGCCAGATCAGGCAGGCTGGCCGACTTTGAACACCGCGACAGCCTCGCGCAACTGCTCGGTCTGCTCATCGAGCGAACCTGCCGCGGCTGCGGCCTGCTCGACGAGCGCGGCGTTGCGCTGCGTGACGTCGTCCATCTGGCGAATCGCGAGGTTCACTTCGCCGATACCGGAACTCTGTTCATTCGACGCCGCCGCGATTTCATTCATGATCGCCGTGACGCGGCCCACCGCCTCCACCACCTCGCCAATCGTACTGCCGGCCTTCCCGGCTAACGTCGAACCCTCGCCGACCTGCTCGACTGACTGGTCGATCAACACCTTGATTTCTTTCGCGGCTGTCGCGCTGCGCTGCGCCAGATTGCGGACTTCACCGGCGACGACCGCAAAGCCGCGGCCTTCCTCACCCGCACGTGCTGCTTCCACGGCTGCGTTGAGCGCGAGAATATTCGTCTGGAACGCAATGCCTTCGATCACGCTGATGATCTCGCCGATCTTGCGTGAACTGTCCGTGATGCCGGCCATTTTCTGAACGACGTCGTTGACGACTTCGCCGCCGCGCGCGGCGATGCTCGATGCGTCCTTCGCCAGTTCGGACGCCGTTGCTGCGTTGCCCGCGTTCTGCGTGACGGTCTTGGTGAGCTCGTCCATGCTGGCGGCGGTTTGTTGCAACGATGCCGCCTGTTCTTCGGTACGGCTCGACAGGTCCAGATTGCCCGCGGCGATTTCCTTCGAGGCGACCGTGATCGTTTCGGCCGAATTCTTGATGCGTGCGACGGTGGCCGCAAGCTGATCGCGCATTTCGCGCAACGAGAACAGCAAGCTGGTGGTGTCGTCGCGGCGCAAATCGATACGCGTGGCGAGATCGCCGCGGGCGATGCGCGTGGCGATTTCCGCCGCGGCGGACGGTTCGCCGCCGATCGAACGCGATACATTGCGCACGACGCGCGAGGCGACAAAGGACACGACTACGCCCAGCACCAGCAACATGCCGCCCGAGCGCAGCAGCGTCGCGTAGAACTCCGCCTGAATGTCGTCCATGTAGGCGCCGGCGATGAAATCCCAGTTCCACGGCGCGAAGCGCTTCACGTAGCCGAGTTTCTCGCTCGGCTTCGTGTCGCCGGGCTTCGGCCACCAGTAACGCAGATAGCCGGCGCCGGTGGCCGAGCCGCCCGCGGCGGCAATGTCGTGATACAGCGCATTGCCCTTGGCGTCGCGAAAACCGCTCATGTCCTTGCCGTTGAGCTGCGGGCTCATCGGGTGCGCGACCATCACCGAGTCGCTGCGCACAATCGTCACGTAGCCCGAGGTGCCATAGCGCTGCGCATTGACGCGGGCAATGGCTTGCTGTTTCGCTTCGTCGACGGAAAGCTTGCCGGCGTCCGCCTGCTTCGCGTAATCGGCGACGATCGACGCCGCCATGTCGGTTACATCGGCCAGCGCCGAACGCCGTGCGTCCATCTGTGCGCTACGTGCTTCGAACGCGTTCACTACGGTGACGATCAGCAGCGCCGCCCAGCAAAGCAGCAGGGGCACCCATAACTTCTGTTTCAATGTCAGACGGTTCATTATTGGATTCGACGGTTCGTTGAGCGCGAGAGATAGGAGCGCTTGCCAGGCAGCGCCATAGTTCGCATAACGGCTGTCGAAGCGGATTCTTTATCCCTGGCCAAACGGGCGTGTCGGCACCGCACACCAAACAAATCAAATAGTTGCGCGGTTGTCACAAGGTTCGCGTCGCACGGCGCTCGACCCTAGGCATTGAACAGTTCGCTGCGCGCGGCGTCGATGATCGTCGCGACAGCCGGGTGACTAATGCGGCGTTCGATCGAGATCGCGAAGAATTCCTCGACGATGGTGTTGATTTGCCCGACGGAAGTGAGTTTGTGTTCAGCCTGCAACTGGTTCTCCAGTACCGTCGGCGCGAAGAGCAGGCCGCGGCCTTCGCGTCCGAACGCGAGTGCCATCGCACTATCGTCAAACTCGCCGACGATGCGCGGCGAGATCGCACGCGATGCGAGCCAATGATCCAGTTTGCGGCGCACTGCCGATTCGGTGCCGGGCAGCAGCAGCGGTAACTGGCCGAGCGACATGGGAAAACGCTTGCGCACGCCCTGCAGCAGCGCGTCAGCGCCAAAGCAGCTCAGGGTAGAGCGGCCGAGCGGGTGATTGAACGCCTTGATATTGACGTCGGCGGGAATGGGCGCGTCCGCAATGATCAGGTCGAGGCGGTGCACGGCTAGTTGAGCGAGCAGCGCGTGCAGCTTGCCTTCGTGACAGATCACGCGGAGCGAAGCGGGCGCGCTCAGCGCGGGTTCCAGCAGCCGGTACGCGATCGCCTTGGGCACCGAGTCCGCAATGCCGACGCGAAACCGGGATTGCGTGCCGACCTCCTGCTCCCGGCGCACCGCGCTTTCCAGCTCGGAGCCTAGCGAGAAAATTTCGTCGGCGTAGTCGAGCGCGAGCCGCCCCGCATCGGTTAATTCGAGCGTGCGCCCGCTCTTCTTGAAAAGCTTTTTATCCAGCGCTTCCTCGAGCAGTTTGATCTGCCCGCTCAGCGTTTGCGGCGTGATGTGCAGTTGCTCACCGGCGCGGACGATGCCCCCCGCGTGGGCCGCGACCCAGAAGTAATACAGATGCTTGAAGTTCACGCTCCCTCCGTCAATCAGTTGACGTTACGGTTTTTTCGAACGATCAGCAATAAAAATACGAATTTTCCGTTGTCTCCCATTCGGTTAGATTTGAGGCTCGCCCCGAGGCGTTAGCGGGCGGCTACTTAGAGCTGACAGAGGTGGCTTATGGCATCCGTTGCACAGTTTCTGCGTTCGAAAGCGTCCCAGAGGGTCTGGTCTATCGAGGCGTCGGCGTCGGTGTACGACGCGATTGCGATCATGGCTCACCGGCAGGTCGGCGCGCTGATCGTCGCGCACGAAGGGCGCATTGCCGGCATCGTCACGGAGCGCGATTACGCGCGGAAGATCGTTCTAATGGACCGTTCGTCGCGCAATACGCCGGTTCGCGACATCATGTCGACGGCGGTGCGCTACGTCGGCCCGGAGCAGACGACCGAGGAGTGCATGGCAATCATGACCGGCCACCGCATACGTTATCTGCCCGTGATCGCCGCGGGGCAGGTGATTGGAATGGTGTCGATCGGCGACCTGATCAAGAGCCAGATGTCGGAGCAGGAACACACGATCCAGCAGCTGGAGCACTACATTCACGGCAACAGTTCGCAGTCCGCGCATGGCGGAATGCAGGCTGGCCGATGGCAAGTTTAACGACGAAAAATTTTACTGTCCGTAAGGTAGCCGCGAAAAGATGACGCGCGGCGCGGGCGGCCCCTGACACATCAAGAGAGGTTCATATGTATAAGCAAACTATCGATCGCTTGCGGCGCGTTGCCGGCAAGGTGACACGCGGCACCGTAGCGCTCGGTCTCGCGGGCGTGCTCGCGCTTGGCGCGCTCGCGGCCAACGACGCGCAAGCGAAGCGCGTCGGCGGCAGTCAAAGCATTGGGCGTCAGTCGCAGATGGCGTCGCCGTCCGCTCCGGCGCAACGAAGCCAGCAAGCTCAACCGGCGCAACAGGCCGCGCAGGCGCCGGCCGCCACGCCGGCGCGCAACCGCTGGCTCGGTCCGCTGGCAGGCCTCGCCGCCGGCTTTGGTATTGCCGCGCTGCTGTCGTCACTTGGCCTGGGCGCAGGGCTTGCGCAAATGCTGTCGAACGTGCTGCTGATCGGTCTCGTGGTCGTTGCCGGCGTGATGCTGTTCAGGTTCATCGCCAATCGGCGCCGCCCGGATCTGGCGTATGGACACGGCGCCACGAACCGGTCGCAGACCAACGGCTCGCCGCTTCACAACCAGGCCAGTTATGGGCGGCCGGACACGAACTTTTTCGGCATGCAACGCGCCGCGACGAATCCGGCCGGGGCAACGGGCACGGTGACGACGCCTGTGCAACCGCTCGGGCTCGATCAGGCCGAGTTGGTGGCGGTGGCGAAAAACATGTTCATGCGTCTGCAAGGCGCATGGGACCGCAACGAGCAAGGCGACCTGTTCGAATTGACTACGCCGGAGATGTTCGCGCAAATCAAGCGTGATCTGGAAAGCCGCGGCAGTGAGCCGAATCGTACGGAAGTGCCGCAACTGGATGCCGAAGTGCTGGGCGTGGAAAACACCGCGGACGAGACGCTCGTCAGCGTGCGCTTCTACGGCCAGATGCGCGAAGACGGCGCAGCGACTGCCCAGCCGTTCCAGGAGGTGTGGAACATTGTTCGCAGCGGACAGAGCGACCAGGCGTGGCGGCTTGCGGGCATTCAGCAGCTCGACCGTTAAAAGAAGGGCTCTGATTCGCGGGGGCATCTATTAGTGGATGCTCCCCGCGAGCATGAGAAAGCGCCTGAACGGCCACTCACTATTGCGCTCTATCTGGCATTGGCCGAACTCTTTTTCCACCATGTCGATAGCACCCATTCGTCGGCGGCGAAATAAAGCGGAAGCTTCGCGGGATAGCCGAGGTCGCGACTGTATGCGATGCGGTGGCTTGCGGAATACCAGTGCGGTATCACGTAGTACCCATTCATCAATACCCGGTCGAGCGCGTGTGTCGCGTCGGCAAGTTGCTCATGCGTTTGCGCCGATATCACCCGTCGCAGAATGGCATCGATAGCCGGCGACTTCACGCCGGCCAGATTGTCGGAGCCCTGCTGATCGGCATATTTGCTGCCGAAACGCGAAAGCTGTTCGGTACCCGGCACCTGGACATCGGGCAATCGCACGGTTGTCATGTCGAAGTCGAACGCGTCGAGGCGCTTTTGCACGAGCGCAAAATCCGCGGTGCGGAAATTCATCGTAATCCCCAGCTTTTGCAGATTGCGGCCGAACGCGGCGGCGACCGGCTCCATTGACGTGCCGCTACCGCTGTCGTCGAGAAGTTCGAATACGAACGGCTGCCCATTCATGTTGCGCAGCGCCCCGTTGCGATAAGTCCAGCCCGCCTGCGCCAGCAGTTGGCGCGCCTTGACGAGATTGGCGCGCAGCGAACCGGGCGGATCGGTGTCGGGCTGTTGCGGCATCTCGCCGAACACGGCCGGGTCTAGCTGTCCGCGCAAAGGCTCCAGAATCGCTAACTCGCCTCCGCCTGGCTTGCCGGTCGCCTGCAAGTCCGTGTTGGCAAAGAAGCTGGCAGTGCGCTTGTACTGATCGAAAAATAGCTGACGGTTGAGCCACTGGAAATCGAGCGCGAGATCCAGTGCCTGACGTACCCGCACGTCGCGGAAAATCGGCCGTCGCAAGTTGATGAAGAAGCCTTGCATGCCCGCGCCGTTGTGGTGGGGAAACTCGCGCTTGATCAGCTCGCCGCTGTCAAAGCGCTTGCCGACATCGCGCCGCACCCAGCTCTGCGCGACGTTCTCGACCAGCACGTCGTACTCGCCGGCTCTGAACGCCTCGAGCTTCGCGACTGCGTCGGCATACAGCTTGTAGTCGATGCGTGCAAAGTTGTGGGTGCCCACGCGCACCGGCAGCGAGGCGCCCCAGTAATTGGGGTTGCGCCTATAACTGATGGTGCGGCCGTTGTCGTATTTGTCGATCAGATAATCTCCGCTCGCTATCGGCTTCTGAAACGCGAGTTGATCGAAAGGTATGCGCGTGCCGTCCGGCCTCATGCCCCACTTGCGCGAAAACACCGGGATTCCGCCCGCGAGCAGCGGCATTTCGCGTGTCGCGACCTTGTAATCGAAACGGATCGTGAGGCGGTTCACCACCACGGCCCGCGCGATCTGCGCGAAGTACACCGAGAACTGCGGCAGAGCCTGCGGGCTCTTCAGCGTGTCGAACGAGAACTTGACGTCCTCGGCCGTGACCGCGTCGCCATTTGAAAAGCGCGCTTGCGGATTGATGTGGAAGGTGGTCGAAAGGCCATCTGGCGCCACGTCGATGTCGTCGGCGAGCAGGCAATACGCGCTCGCGACTTCGTCGGAACTGCCGGTGGTCAGGCTCTCGAACATTAGCCCGAGTCCGGGCGCCGGATTGCCGCGCAGCGTGAACGGATTGAATTTATCGAAGCTCGTCAGGCGATCGGGGTTCGCGAGGACAAGCGTGCCGTCGCGCGGTGCGTCGGGGTTCACGTAATCGAAATGCTTGAAGTCCGCCGGATATTTGGGCTCGCCATATTGTGCGATGGCGTAGACGGCACACGCTTGATTCGTGATCGACATGGCCGATCCGCCGAGCACTAGCGCAACCAGCAGGCGCCGGATGTCGCGCGCGCGTAACCTCGTGTGAGTCATAAACTCCCTTGGCGCAAGGCTCCAATTTGTAGGTGAATTGGACCGTCACGCGCCGCCGGCGTTTCATGCAGCAAGTCGCCATCTCGACGTTTCCTGCGTCGAGACGGCGTAATCGGGCGGCCGCCATCAGCGCCGTCCCGCGCGCAAGGGCGGGAGTCCCGGTTGCGCAAATTGCGCAAATCTGAGCAGGTCACTCCGCATGCGGCGACGCCGCAGCCGGCGACAATTCCGCGAGCAGCGACATCAGATATTCAATGTCCACCGGCTTGACGAGATGATGGTCGAACCCAGCGGCCTGCACCCGCAGATGATCGTCCGCCTGGCCGTATCCCGTTACCGCGATCAGCACCGGCCGGACTTCGCCCTTCAGGCGGATCAGACTGGCGAGTTCATAGCCGTCCGTATCGGGCAGCCCAATGTCGAGCAACGCTGCGTCCACAGGCTCGGCTTCGGCTTGCGCGAGAGCGTCGCTGGCGCAGTATGCAACGCTGACGTGATAGCCCTCGCTCTCGCAAAGCAGTGCGAGCGAGTCGGCGGCGTCCTTGTTGTCGTCGACGATCAGCACATGCAGCGAAGCGCGCTCCGCATGCGAATGACCCCCGGCCGACGGTTCGTCGTGCAGCGGCGCCGACACTTCGGGCGCGTGGCAGAGCGGCAGCCTGATCGACACCGTGGCGCCGCGGCCGGGTCCGGGACTCGCGATGTCGATCGAGCCGCCGTGCAATTCGACAAGCTTCTTCACGAGCGACAGGCCGATGCCGAGGCCACCATGCGCCCGGTCCAGCGTTCGCTCGCCTTGCGCGAACAGATCGAAAATGTGCGGTAGCAGATCGGGCGAGATGCCGCTGCCGTTGTCTTCAATGGTGACGGTGGCGAAGCGTTCGTCGGCGAGGGCGGTCACGCACACGTTGCCGCCGGGGTCCGTGTACTTGCACGCGTTGTTCAACACGTTGACCAGAATCTGCGACAGCCGCAGCGGGTCCGCGTGCAGCCAGACCGGCGTGGGCGGCAGCCGAACGGTGAGGTGTTGGCCGCGCGAGCTTGCCATCGACGACACCGTTTCGAGCGCACCATAAACCGCCGTGCCGACCAGTAGCGGCTCGCGTCGAAGCACGATGCGGCCGTGCGTGATGCGCGAGACTTCGAGTAGATCGTCGACGAGTTGCGCCATGTGATCGACCTGTCGGCTCAGCATGCCGACCAGTTCGCCGGCCTTCAGCCCGGCTTCTTTCTCTCGCCGCAGTAAGGCAATGGCATTGCGCATCGGCGCGAGCGGGTTGCGCAATTCGTGCGCGAGCATCGCGAGAAATTCGTCTTTGCGGCGATCCGTTTCGCGCAATGCGAGCTCCAGCGTCTTGCGCTGCGTGATATCCACGGCGCTCGCAATGACGCGCCACGGGCGGCCGTCGGCGTCACGCTGCAACACGGCCTGGCTCTGCAGCCAGCTTTCCCGGTTACCCAACGAAATGCGGAATTCCAGTGGTTTGTCGAATTCGCCAGTGAGCGCGACGCGGCGCATCGCTGCGTCCACCGACGCGCGGTCTTCGGCGTGCACGCGATGAAGCGCCGCGTCGTAGCTGAGCGCGCTCGGCGCGGCTTGCACGCCAGGCACCGGCTCGACGCTGTCCCAGCAGAGCGTCCATGAATCGAGCGACAGATAACCAATCGTCATTCTGGCTGCGCGCATGGCCACCTGCAGGCGGAGATTGCGCTCTTCGAGCGCGGCGGCTGCGGCGCGTTCGTCGGTGACGTCCGTCGCCATGCAGAACCATTCGCGCAATGTGCCGTCGTCGTCGCGTAAAGGCGCGGCCCGCGCGACCAGCGTCCGCCAACTGGAATCGCGCCGGCGCAGCCGGAACGTCATCGAGCCCGGCATCTCGGTTTTCATGATCTGCGACCACTTGTCGCGAGCGCTTTCCTGGTCGTCCGGGTGAACGAGGTCGAGCCATTCGCAGCCTGCGGTCATGCCGTCCTGCGCCGCGAATGACTGCCAGTTGCCGAGCTGATGCGTCTTCCCCAGTGCGTCCGCGATCCAGGTGAGTTCGGAGCTCGCTTCGACGAGCGCGCGATAACGCTGTTCGCTGCGTTCGCGTTCTGTCTGCGCGTCGTGCTGTTCGGTGATGTCGTATGTCACGCCGAATACACGCTCGATTTCCGAGCCGGTCCCGCAGTCGGTCTCGCCGCGTGTTCGAAGCCACAAGCGCTGCCCATCCTCGAGCTGAATTGGAAAGTCCAGTTCGAAAGGCACACACTGATGCATGCGGCCGGTCAGCTCGCTCGCGAACCAGGCGCGATGACTTTCGGGGATCCTGTCGAACAGCCATTGCAGCGGTACTTCCGCCTGCTCGGGATCGAGACCGTAAATCTGCGCCAATTGAGCGCTGATTCGCGCCGTGCGGCTGCCCATGTCCCATTCCCACGCGCCGACACGCGCCGCGTCCAGCGCGAAGCGCAGACGCCGCTCGCCGACCTCGTAGGCTTCGCCGGCCTTCACGAAGTCGTCGATGTCCATCGCGATGCCGCACGCGCCGGACACGACGCGCGCCTCGTCGAAGATCGGTCGTATGCGCAGTTTGTGCCAGCGGTATTTACCGTCGAAACGCTGCAGGCGCGCATTGACCTTCACGCTCTCGCCGTCGGTGAGCGCGGTGCGCCATGCATCGTGCACTTTCTTCACGTCGGATTCGAGGACGAACTGGTCCCAGTGCAATGTCGTGTTGGGCGCGAACGGATTGCCGAGATATTTGCGGCAGGCGAGGTTGGCATAGGTAACGGTTCCGCGTGCTTCCGCGGTCCACACGAGAGCCGGAACCTGATCGGCAATATCGTTGTTGCTCATTGCGTTATCAATCGCACTGTTCGTACTGCTTCCAGGAGAACGTCTGCTCGCATCCCAAGTGAGATTGAAGCGCCGCCCGGCACGGGCTACGCGAAGTAATCGTCGTTTGCACGGTGCCAGGCTGCTATTGGGGAAATCATGGGTTTGCGCTTTGCAATGCCGCACGCGCTGTTCCCGCGGTGGCCAATTCTGCAGACGTTTAGGCACATTCCGTCGATATCCCGCTCACCTGGCCTCATTGTGCTCCTGAAACCGACTGTAATAATACGGCGTGCGTGCAGCGGTAATGTGGCGCCATAACCGCAAGACATCAGACAATGCGGCGCCCATCGAGTGGGACAGGAGACGAGATGAGCAAGACTTCGCCGGCAGGGTATGACCTGGGAAACTCACGTCGGCGAGGTGCGCGCAATGCGCTCCTGCCGCTTGCTGCGGCGCTGGTGTGCTGCGTCGCTTCAATCGAGGCGCGCGCCGCCGGTGCGCTGCCCGCGGGCGGAAGCTTCGTCCGTGGAAACGGCTCCATCAGCGGCGACGGCACGACGGTGACCATCAATCAGGGTTCGAGCCGGGGCGTCGTCGACTGGAATAGCTTTTCGATAGGTAGCGGCAACCGCGTCGTGTTCGCCAACGGCAACGGATCGACACTCAATCGCGTCACGGGCGGCTCTCCGTCCGCCATCATGGGTACGCTGACGGCCAGCGGCAGCGTCTATCTGATCAATCCCCAAGGCATCCTTGTCGGATCGGGAGGCGTGATTTCGACGAACGGACGTTTCGTCGCGTCGACGCTCAACGTCGTCGACATCGACGCATTCATGAACGGCCAGCCGTTGACACTCGCGGGCAACTCCGGCGCGAGCATCGTCAACATGGGCACGATCGGATCGGGCACCAGCGACGTGTTTCTCATCGCGCGGCAACGGGTGGCCAACGCCGGCACCATCAGCGCGCCGAACGGCACGGTGGAACTGGCAGTCGGACAGCAGGTGTTGCTGCAGGACTCGTCCTCGGGCAAACAGGTGTTCGTGCAACCGGGCCAGCAGGGCGCGGGCGGAACCATCGCGAATGGCGGCTTGATCGAGGCGGCGCAGGTCAGCCTGCAAGCCGTCGACGGCAACATCTACGCGCTCGCCGGCAACAACGAAGCGATCCGCGCAACGGGCACGACCACGCGCGACGGACACGTGTGGCTCGTTGCGGGACACGGCACGCTGCAGCCAGGCGGCACGATCGAGGCAACCGGCGGCACCGTCGACATGAGCGCGGACACGGTGGCATTTCCGACCGGCGGCGCCACGGTCCGGGCTAACCAGTGGAACATCGCGACACCGGCATTCACCGTAGACGGCAACGCGGCGCAAGCGCTTTCCACGAGTCTCGGCACCGGCACATCGGTTAACGTGCAGACGACCGGCGCGAACGGCAGCACCGGCGACATCAACGTGAACTCGGGAATCGGCTGGCAGGGCAACGCCTCGTTGACGCTTGCTGCGTATCGCAACCTGACGATCGCAGAAGGTGCAACCGTCGGCAATCAGGGCGGCGGGAGCCTGACGTTGCGCGCGGACTCCGCCAGCATCGACAACGGCGGCAGCGTGGCCAATCGCGGTGTGATCGACTGGTCGCGCAGCACGGGCCTCGTCAATGTGCTCTACGACATGAACGGGACGTACAGTCCCGGCACGTTGCTGGCCAATACCGCATGGGCTGCCGCGGCCGGCAGCGGTCAGATCACGCAGATCACCGCCTACAAGCTGGTCAATAACGTGACGGACCTCCAGAACATTTCTCAGGATCTGGCGGGTAATTACGCGCTCGGCACGGACATCGACGCGACCGGCTACACATTGACGCCGATCGGCAACCATACGACGCCTTTCACCGGCCAGTTCGACGGCATGTGGCACAACGTGCGCAACGCAAAGATCGAGATTGCCGACTTCAGCACGGATTATTCGTCCGGCCTGTTTGGTCTTGTCGGGCAGACCGGCGTGCTGCGCGATGTCGGTGTGGAAAACGGTTCGGTCAGCACGAGCCACTCGGGCAGCGGCCTGCTCGCCGGCGTGAACCAGGGCACGATTGCGAATGCGCATTCGACCGGCGTGGCCATGGAACTCTTCCAGAACGGCACCACGTTCGGCGGGCTGGTCGGCCGCAACGACGGCAATATCGAGCGCTCGTGGAGCAGTGCCTCGGTCTCGGGCTCGGACGCGAACGGGGGACTCGTCGGCTACAACCTCGGTTCGATTACGCAGTCGTATGCAACCGGCAGCGTCAGTCCGGTTTTCTCGACGGGGTACGGTGGCGGGCTGGTCGGCATCAATGAAGGAACCGTCGCGCAGTCGTTTGCGACAGGCGCGGTTGAAACGCAGCGCATGCCGACGCACGGCGTGATTGCGTTCGGCTCGGGCACGCTCGCGCCGGACGTCTACTGGAACAAGGAGACGACAGGGCAGCCCGCGAGTGGCGGGAGCTTGCCGCCGTCGAACGGCCTGACCACCGCGCAGATGAGCGACCCGGCGAACTTCGCGGGTTATGACTTCGGACCGAACGGCGTATGGGCGATGCCGTCGGGCGCGACGCAACCCGTGTTGCGCTGGCAGCTTGCCCATTAGGCGGCGCACTTCATTCGCGGATGAACCGTCGCGCGTGCCGCCCGCGCGGTGGGTCCTGGTGACGTCATGCGTGCTGGTGGCTCTTCAGTCTTCGCCAGTATTCGCGCAGGCGTGGCGCGACGTCGCTCCGCTGCCGGCGCCGCCGACTCCGCGCAGCGCGCCATCGCAACCTTCCGCGCAGCCCGAAGCGCAATCCGCGCAAGTCGCCGTGACAAAGCTCGAAGGTCTGGTGTTCGAACCCGCGGGCGCGAATGCGCCAGCGGCGGCCCCACACCCAGGCATTGCGGCCGAGTCGTTGCCCGAACTGGACCCCGCTTTTCTCCGCACGTTCGAGGCCGATCTCGGCGAGCCTCTCACCTTTGGGCGGCTCGCTGAAATCCGCCGCGCCGTGGTCGAGCACTATCGGGCCGCCGGCAAACCGCTCGTGGATGTCTTTGTGCCCGAGCAGGACGTAAGCTCAGGCGTCGTGCGTATCGCGGTCGCGGAATTTCGCCTGGGGCAACTGCGCACGAGCGGCAACCGCTACTTCTCCGACGACCTGCTGAAGCGCGAAATGCCGCTCGAAGCGGGCGGACCGATTCTTCAATCGGACGTGTCGCTGGGTCTGGCCGTGCTCAACGCAAATCCCTATCGACGCGTGGATGCCGTCTTCGCACCAGGCGAAGCGGCGAATTCGACGGACGTCATCTTGCAGACCGACGACCGTCTGCCGCTGAGGGTGAACGCCGGGTACGACAATGCGGGCGTGCGCGACCTCGGCCGAGACCGTTTTTTCGCAGGTATCGACTACGGCAATCTGTTTGGGCTCGACCAGCACATCGCATATCAATTCACGGCCAGCAATGATTTTTTCAGCGGCAATCCGGACATTGAAGGGCGCGCCAATCGCGCGCGTTTCACCGCCCACGCGCTGAGCTATATCGCGCCTCTGCCGTGGCACGACAGCATCGAACTGTTCGGCGTCTATGCGCAAAGCACGCCGCGCCTGCCGGACAGTTATGGGCAAACCGGCATTTCGGCGCAGATGAGTTTCCGCTACGACTGGCGTTTGCCGACGACGGCGGATGCGGCGCAACTCGTCCAGTTCGGGTACGACTTCAAGCGCAGTAATAACGATCTGGAATTCGGCGGCTTTCAGGTGTTCAACTCGAACACGCACATACACCAGTTTCTGCTCACGTACGACTTCAGCAAGCCGGGCGATGCGGGAGCAGCACATGCCTCAGCAACGCTTGTGGCAAGTCCCGGCAGGTTGGACGGCTCCAACAACGACGCGGCGTTCGCCACGGCGCGGCACGGCGCGACAGTGCGCTACGCGTATTTGCAACTCGCTGCGCAGCGCGCTTTCGCGCTCGGCGGAGGCTTCACGTTGAGCGGGCGAGGCGCGTTCCAGTGGACGCCGAATACGCTATTGCCAAGCGAGGAGATGGGGCTCGGAGGAGAGTCCAGCGTGCGAGGTTACGAGCCGTATGTGGTGCTGGGCGATCGCGGCTGGAATGTGCAGACTGAATTGCGCGCGCCCGCGTTGCCGTTCGGCACGAGCAGCGCGGCGGCGCAGCCCTTCGTGTTTATCGACGCCGGCCATGTGTGGAACCGCATCGACCAACCCGCTGAGACAGGTAACGGTTCGCTGGTCAGCGTCGGCGCGGGGGTGCGTTTTCAATGGTCGCGTTTCGTCGATTTCCGCTGCACTTACGGCGTGCCGCTTCGCGCACCGACGCCGGGCGGCTCCAAAGCGCCGATGGTGCTTCTCTTCGTTTCAATTGGCAGTTAAAGCGCAAGCGGGCACCGCGCAAATCGCTGCCATTGAGTCTCCACAAATACTTAGCGTAACTGACGGCTAGCAATCGACGATTTTTCACTAGATCGGTTGCATATACTTGGCTTACGCGCGGGATGCTTGTCCAAAGTGCGCGAGCGCGGAGCCGTTCGCGTTCGTCTTGCGCGTCTGGGTCCCGGCAGGAAGTGAGGGGAACGTCATGGCGACATATGTTGTTCTTGCACAATTCACCGACCAAGGCATACGCAACGTGAAAAACAGCCCGCAACGCGCTGGTCAGGCTGCGGAAATGGCCAGGAGCTTTGGCTGTGAAATGAAGGAGATCTATTGGACGATGGGGCAATACGACATTGTCACCATCGTTGAAGCACCGGACGAGCAGAGCTTTTTGTCGTTCGGCCTTGCGCTAGGTTCAGCGGGGAACGTCAAGACGCAAACGCTTCGCGCCTTCTCCGCCGACGAATTCAGCGCATGTCTCGGCAAGCTTCCATAAGACGGCTCGCATCAGCCTGGCGAAGTGTGAGGCCTCACCGACTATTGATCCGTTATGCGGCGATCAGAGGGCGCATCGCATTCAACGGTGGCCGCATCGGATCTTTCGAACGTGAGATTGACGGAACGCGCCCCTAACGGCCGCGTTCTATGTGGCGTGCCCGCAGGCACTGTCAGCAACTGGCCGGCTCGCAACTGCACCGGGCCGTCTTCGAAGTCGATGATCAGCGTGCCTTCGATCACCAGAAACGTTTCGTCCGAGTCCGGATGGAAGTGCCAGACAAACGGCGCATCCATGACGCTCAGATGCACATCGTGATCGTTGGCGCTCGTCAGTATCTGATTCGAGTATCCGCGAAGCGTGCGGGCGGCGAGCGCGCCAATGTCGATGGCTTCAATCATGTTCTCTCCGCGAGTTGCCATGTGCCGACATACAGAGTAACGCGGTCCCGGATTCAGCGCTGAACGCCTACCGCAGTTGCTTATGGAAGAACGTCGTACCGCAGAACCTTCCGTCAGGCATCAACGCATAGTTGGGCACGTCTCCCACGCGCTGCCAGCCTGCGCGTTCGTAAAGTCTTTCGGCGTCGCCGCCCGTAACCGTGTCGAGCACGAGCACGGATTTGCCGGCGCGCCGCGCTTCTTCGTCGACGGCTGTCATGAGCCGCGCGGCAATGCCTTGGCGCCTCGATGCGCGGCATACGAGCATCTTCGCGACGTCCGCGCGATGCGGCTGATTTTCGGGTTGCGCAGTGACGAGTTGCACTGTGCCGACGAGCTTGCCGTCCGCGGATTCAGCGACAAGAAGGATTCTTTCGTTGCGCGCCACGCCATTCGCCACCTGCTTCCAGAACTGCAGCGCGGTTTCTTTCGAAATGGGCAACATGAAGCTGACCGACGCGCCTCCTTCGACGCAGTCAATCAATAGATCGGCGAGCCGATCGGCGTAGCGCATTGCTTCGTCAGCGCCGACGCGCCGAACGGCTACTGTTCCAGTCATCTTTCGCTCCGCGAGTCGAAGGGCAAAGTGCACAACGCTACGAGATAGCGAGCGCGTCGGCGCCACGTGTTACGAAAACGAATCGGGCTGTCCAGTTTCATGGTGAGACAGTCGCCGGTTTCGAGTTGCCATTGCCGGTCTCCCACCGTGATTTCCATCGAGCCATCTATTAGCCATATCTGTTGGTGGATATCAGCGTCGCGCGCGCTTGTGTCGTAACTCACTTCCTTGCCGCGCGGAAAATCCACTTCCACCAACTGAATAGGCGACCACGCGGGCGGCGACACGTTACGCCGTATGTATCCTGAAACGGGGTCTTTCCATACCGGCTGATCGCGCAACGACGAATGTGGAGAAAGCTCGGCTGCTGAATCAGCATCTGAATGCTCGAAGAGCGATGCGAGCGGAACGCCGAGTGCGGTTGCGAGTTTGTCGAGCACGACCGCAGTTGGACTACTTTCCCCGCGCTCGATAAGCGAGATGTTAGAGCGGCTTACCGAACTTCGCTCGGCGAGGGTCTCCAGCGTCCACGCTTTTGCGTCGCGCAGTTCACGAATGCGTCGCGCGATGATCTGGTGAACGTCCATGTTCCAGTTTAATGGAGATATTGTCCGGTAAACTGGACGGAGTGACCTGACTTGTCAAGATCGTTAACCAATGCGGAGCGACGCGGAGCAATGCGACTCATGCAGGCACAACCCGCTATGAACCTGCGTTTGCGGCAGCTTGCTCGTCGCGCGCATATTGGGTTGGCGGCCGGCCGACATGCCGCGTGAAGGCGACGCTAAATGTGCTAGCGGAACTGTAGCCGACGCGCTCTGCAATCTCCGCGATGCGTCCCGCGTTCCGTCGCAGCATGTCCTTTGCGAGCGCCATGCGCCAGGTGAGCAGATATTGCATCGGCGCTACGCCGACCTCGCGACTGAAGCGTTCGAAGAACGTCGACCGCGAGAGGGCGGCCTCTTTCGCAAGCTCGGCGACCGTCCACGCGTGGGTCGGGCGCTGGTGCATGCCGCGAATCGCGGCAGCAAGCCGGCAGTCCGAAAGCCCGCAAACCAGGCCCGGCGATGCGTTGGTTTTTGCTGACGAGCGCAGCGCCTCGATCAGCAACACCTCCAGCAGCCGCGAGAGCACGACTTCACGCGCGGGCCGCTGCTCGCGCGATTCTTCCCGTACCAGGTCAACGAGCGTAGCGAGCCGCTGTTCGCCACGCACATGCACGAGTTGCGGCAGCAGCGAAACCAGCAACGACGCATCCGGTGAACCGAAGGTGCAATGTCCCGCCATCATTCGTGCGTCGATTCTGTTGCCAGGCGCGCCGATTCTGAACTCGCCATTGCCGAGCGCGATGGGCGCGGGCGTCTCGATGCCCGGCGGCGGAGGCTGAAGGCTCGACATGGCGACGCCGTAGGCTGCGGGAATCAGCACGAAATCGCCGGACGCCAGTTCGATTGGATCGTGCCCGTCGATCGCGATGCGGCATCCGCCCTCCAGTATTACGCAATAGAACGGTTGCCCCGCGTCCGAGCGACTGATGCGCCAGGGACTCGCGCCGAAAACCAGCTTCGAGAATCGCGCACTCGGCTGCAGTAGCGTCACCACTTCGGCAAGTGGGTCGGTCATGGTCGGACTCTCGCGAATGAAATTCGGACGTTTGATTGTAGCGAGTACGGTCGGAGCAATCTATCGTATGAGCAGTCGTCAACCTTTCCCACAGGAGTTTCAATGCAAACTGTGCTCATCACTGGCTGCTCTTCCGGTTTCGGTCGTGAAATTGCCCGCTATTTTCTCGCTCAAGACTGGAACGTCGTGGCGACCATGCGCACGCCTCGCGCGGATGTGCTCCCGCCTTCGGAGCGCCTGCGCATACTGGCGCTCGACGTTACCAGCTCGGACAGCATCCGCGAGGCCGTCGAGGCGGCGGGGCCGGTCGACGTGCTCGTCAACAATGCGGGTATCGGTGCGGCATCTCCGGCTGAATTGACTCCGCTATCGACGGTGCGCGAGGTGTTCGAGACCAACACGTTCGGCACGATCGCAATGACGCAGGCAGTGCTGCCGCAGTTCCGCAAGCGCGGCGCCGGCGTCGTCGTGAACGTGACTTCGAGCGTGACGTTGAGGGCACTGCCGCTGCTCGCCGCATATCGCGCAAGCAAAGCAGCAGTGAATGCCTTTACCGAGTCGATGGCGCTGGAACTCGAGCAATTCGGCGTTCGGGCGCGTCTGGTGTTGCCTGGCCGCGCGCCAGATACGCGCTTCGGCGAGAACGCGCGCGCCAACATGCACGGGTTTGAGCATGAGGCGTACGAGGATCTCGGCAAGAAGGTCTTCGCGCAATTCGCGGATACGTCCTCGCAGATCACGCATGCGGAGGACGTCGCCAAAGCGGTGTGGCGCGCCGCGACCGATCCGTCTGCGCCGATGCACATTCCGGCTGGTGCCGATGCTGAAGCATGGGCCTCTGCGGCTCGCTGAACCGGTTGCCTATCGTCCAATGGATTTGCCCGAAGCGATGCAACGCCGCAGCGATCGGTTTCCTGACCGACACCGGTCGTTGCATGCGCTCGGCCCGCACTCTGTCACACGAGCCGCGATCCGCCGTCGACGTTGAGCGTTGCCCCGTTCATCCAGCCGTTGATCATGAGAAAGAGGACGCTCGCGCCTGCTTCGTCCGCCGTGCCTAACCGTTTTAGCGGCAGCGAATTGCGCATCGACTCGACAACTGCATCGCGGTTCGCGCCGAGCGCCTTGCTGAAGATCGGTGTGTCGATCGGCCCGGGCGACAACGTGTTGACGCGAACCGGCGCGAGTTCCAGCGCAAGGCCCCGAGCGAAAGCCTCCATCGCGGCGGAAGCAGCGGCGAGCACTGCCGTCCCGTTTGCGTTGGGGCGGTCGGCGAGCGCGCCTGAAATCAGCGTGATCGAACCGTCCTGGCTCATACGATCGCCCACCGCGCGGACCGCATGGACGGCGGACCACATCCGCTCGTCGAAGGCGCGGCGCAGATAGTCGACCTCTGCCTCGCGAACCTTTCCCGCCACGAAGGTGCCAGCTAGCAACACCAGGTGATCGACTCGCGCGATGTCGCGCAGCGCGGCTTCGAGCGCAATGCCGTCGGTAACGTCGGCCGCGCGCCAGCCGTCGAAGCCGCGTTTCGTGGCCACTTCTTCCGTGCTCGCCGCGTTGCGACCGACCACGATCACGTGTGCGCCGGTGGCCTTGGCCTGAGTCGCGGCCGCGAGGCCGATACCCGACGTGCCGCCGACAATCACCACGGTCTTGCCTTCGAGTTGTCCGCGCAGCGACCGGCCGCCTGCGACGTTGCTGAAAGTGCCGATGCTCGATGCGTTGCTCATGTTGTTCTCCGTTGAAGACGCCATCGTGGCGTCGTTGGAGAGCAGATTAAATTGAAGCTTCAACCTTGATAATTTGGCCGAGATTCGCTTTAATCATGCCACCATGGAACAAATCGGACTTGAACGACTAACCGGCCTGATCGCCTTCGCGCGGGCTGCTTCGCTCGGCAGCTACACGGCGGCGGCGCGAGCGCTGTCCGTTTCGCCGTCGGCGGTCAGCAAAAGCGTGCAGCGGCTCGAACAGCACTTCGGCTTGCGACTCTTCAGCCGGACCACGCGCTCGCTCACGTTGACGCCGGAAGGCCGTGACCTGCTCGAACGCGCGCAGCGCCTGCTGCGGGAAGCGGAAGAGATCGAGCAGGCAGTGGTCGCCGCCCGCGCTGAGCCCGCCGGCACCATTAAGGTCACGGCACCGCTGCCGGTTGGCGTTCATATCCTCGCGCCAGCGCTGCCCGGCTTTCGCGCGCAGTATCCAAAGGTGAATGTGGACCTGCGCCTCGGCGATCAGTATGTGGACCTCATAGCGGAAGGCGTCGATATTGCAATACGTGCTGGCGACCCCGGCGATTCGCGGCTGATCTCGCGTCACCTTGCGCCGCATCGGCTATGCACGTTCGCTTCGCCCGACTATCTGCGTCGACGCGGCGAGCCTCGGCATCCAGACGAGCTCAAGGCACACGATTGCGTGAATTTCCGTTATCAGAGCACCGGGCAGGCGGCGCGGTGGCCGTTCCAAACGGGCAAGAGCGTGCTGGAGATTGTGCCGGACGCGCCCATTACCATCGACGTCAGCGACGCAGTTGCAGCGGTTGTGGTCGCGGGCGGCGGCATTGGCCTTTCACCGACCTATATCGCGGCGCCGTACGTGAAGCGCGGAGAACTGGTTCCGGTCATGTACGAATTTGCGCACGCACGCTTTCCGCTGACCGCGCTATGGCCGGAGAGCCGGCGCGGCAATCCGAACGTGAAGGCGTTCGTTGCGTTTCTCGCCGAAGTCTTTCCGTCTCCGGCTCCGTGGGACCAGCACATCGAGGCGGTTGCCCGCGCGCGCAAGCTTGAGCGTGGACAGTAAAGCGCGTTAGTCGAATGCCGGCGTTTTCCCGAGCGCCATTGCCATCGCCTGCAATGCAACCAGGTAACCATTCGCGCCGAGACCGCAAATCACACCCGTCGCTGCACGCGAAATCAGCGAGTGCCGATACGTCTCGTCGCGTTTATGGATGTTGGTGATGTGCAGCTCGATCAACGGTTGCTGGATGAGTTTGACGGCGTCGAAGACAGGCACCGACGCAAACGAAAAGCCCGCCGGGTTGATGATGACTGCGGCGTTGCGCTCGAACGCCTCCTGCAACCAGTCGACGAGCGTCGCTTCGCTATTGGTCTGGCGGAAGTCACATGTCAGCGCCAGTTGCTCAGCGAGCGCCTCGACTCGCTGCTGTATCTGGGCGAGCGTGGTCGCGCCGTAGAGATGCGGCTCGCGTTTGCCGAGCATGTTCAGGTTCGAGCCGTTCAGCACATAGACGAGGTTAGTCATTATCGGTTTGCCTGTTTCATAAAAGCGGAAGTTGCATGACGCGTGTCGAGAAGACGCGGGGGTGCGACAAGTCTCAGATGTGGCGCCCGTTGCCGATGCCAGCCGATGCATAGCCCGGATCGCCCGTCACTGCAGAAGTGGAATCGGTGCGGTTCATGTCGATGCCGAGCGTTTCGCGCGCCGTCAGGATCGCGATCAGCGAAATGACGTTGAACGCGACGCATACGGCCACGACGCCCCACGGGGACCCGTGACAGACCGAGAACAGCCACACCGCGAGCACGGGCATCGGCCCCCCTGCGATGAGATTCGCGCCGGTGTAGGCGAGGGCCGAACCGGAATAGCGCACGTTAGTCGGAAAGGCTTCCGCGAATGCGACGGGTTGAATGCCGCTCTGGAACTGCGTGAAGCCCAGGAAAAAGCCCATGGCCGCGAGCATCGGCACGAAGCTCTTCGTGTCGAGAATCTGGAAGTAGACGAACAGCATCAGCAAGGTTGCCGTGGAACCAATGGCGAGCGCCTTGCGGCGGCCGATCCGGTCGCTCAGCATGCCGCCAGCAAGCGCTCCGACAATCGCGCAGACGTTCGCGCCCATTAACAGCAGAAAGCCGGTTTGCTTCGGGATGGCAAGCGTCTTCGTGATGTAGCTGAGCGAGAACACGACGATCAGATAAAAAATCGCAGCGGGCCCGCAGAAAAACAGCATCCAGCGCAGAACGGTTCGCCAATGCAGACGCAGCGCGTCACGCAGCGGACTACTCACGTGCACGACCTCGGTTTTGCGCAACTCGACGAAAGCCGGCGTCTCGCTGACCTTCAGGCGGATATATACGCCGACGATCACCAGCACGAAGCTCAGCACAAACGGTATGCGCCAGCCGTACGAGTCGAACGCGCTCGCCGACATCGTGGATGCGAGCAATAGCAGCACGCCGTTCGCCATGATCTGACTGAGCGGCGAGCACAAGCCCAGCAGGCCGGAATACTTGCCGCGGCGATCCGCACTGGCGTGTTCGATCGCCATCAACTGAGCGCCCGTCGATTCTCCACCTAGCGCGAAGCCCTGCAGAATGCGCAGTACGACGAGCAGTATCGGCGCCCATACGCCGATACTGGCATAGGTGGGCAGCAAGCCCATCATCATCGAAGCGAGACCCATCACCGTGACCGTGCCGAGCATCAGATTGCGGCGCCCGAGCTTGTCGCCAAGGTGTCCGCAGATGATCGCGCCGAGCGGACGCGCGGCGAGACCCACGCCGAACGTTGCCAGCGAAGCCAGCAACGCGGAAGTGGAGTCCATCGACGGGAAAAACAGTTTGGGTAGTACCGTTGCGGCTAATGCGCCGTAGAGCGTGAAATCGAACCACTCCAGTGCGGTGCCGACCGCGGCGGCGGTCACCGCGCGTGTGCGCATCGCTGAGGATGTGCCGTGCTGTGCGTCATGTGCCATGTTGTCTCCTTGACCTGCCGCCGTGCAAAACATGCCGTGCGGAATATGGCGGAAGTGCCGACGGTCGTCGCCGTCCGCTGCTCTCGCGCTTTATGAATTGCTGTTTGCCGGGATTCCTTGGGGCGTTGGGAATCTCGTGAACCAAGGTTAGCATTGGTGGGTGGGACGCTATTCCAGGGTGGAATTCTGTTTCATATCGTGCAACCATTCGGCTTTACCGCGCTCCGTGTAGGACGCGGATCTCCGGAGACAGATATGCCCGGCGTCACAGAACGCACCATGGCGGTCCTTGAATTCCTGGCCACGCAGATGGAAGGCACACCGCTCGCGCTGATCGCGGGTGAACTCGATATTCCCCGCAGCGCGTGTCACCGCCTGCTCGTCGATTTGAAGAATTGCGGCTACGTGCGGCAGTTGCGCGAGCACGGCGACTATGTGCTGACAACCAAGCTCGTCGGCTTGGGGTTGGGGTATCTCGCGACCTCGGGGATCGTGGATATTGCACAGACCGTGCTGGATCGCCTCGCCGAAAAATCGGGCGAACTGGTGCGGCTTGCAATAGTCGACGGCGACAGGCTGACGTGGGTCGCGAAGTCGCAAGGCGCATTGAAAGGCCTGCGCTACGACCCCGACATGGGCATGGACACGATCCTGTCGTGCAGCGCCACCGGCCACGCATGGATGATGACGATGACCGACGAGCGAGCCCTGGAACTCGTCTCGCGGCAAGGCTTCGGGCAGCCCAAGCAGTACGGCCCGAACGCGCCGACAACAATTGCCGGCTTGTTGAAATTCGTTCACGCCGCGCGCGAGCGCGGCTATGCAACCATCAACGAAGTGTTTGCGCCCGGCATGACGGCAATGGCCGCGCCGGTCCTGCGACGCGGTTATCCCGCCATCGGCGTGATCAGCATAGCGGGACCGCTCGTGCGGCTCAGCGAGAAGCGCATGGCGAGCCTCGGCCCGACGCTGCTCGCGGCAGCCGCCGAACTGGCTGCCGCCAGCCACGCATCGCCGCTATTCGATCGCGGGCGTAACTGACGTAACTGACGTGACCGGCGCGACCGGCTGTCGCGCTTCGGCTCAACGCGGAATGAGTCGCTCTTCTTTCAGCCGGTCGAACAGTTCGAAAAATGCGTCGGGCGTGCTCTGATAATCGAGGAATCCAGCCTTGCGGCTCTTCGTCATATCGGTGAGTACTTCCATGGGACGCCCCAGATCGGCGTCCGTGTGCCACCACGACGCGAGCTTGCCGATATCGCTTTCGCGCAGATCGAACTGTGCGGCAATGTCGGCCCATTGCTTGCCCGCATCCTGCATGCGATCTTCGAGCGGACGCACGACGCCGTCGAATGGTGCCGCTTCCACGCCGAAGTATTCCGCGAGTCGCGGCCACAGCCATTTCCAGCGGAACACGTCGCCGTTGACCACGTTGAAGTCTTCATTGCGTGCATTCGGCGAGGTGGCGGCCCATTCGAGATGCCGTGCGAGAAGGCGGGCGTCGGTCATGTCAGTGAGACTTTCCCATTGCGCGGCGGAGCCCGGGAAGACGAACGGCTGCCCCGTGTGTTTGCACAGCGTTGCATAGACGGCGAGCGTCATGCCCATGTTCATCGCGTTGCCGATCGCGAAGCCAATGATCGTGTGCGGACGATGCACGCTCCAATTGAAGCCATATTGCGCGGCGGCATCGAACAGGCGGTCTTCCTGCTCGTAGTAAAAGTTATCGACGCTCTGACGTCCCTGCTCCTCGCGAAAAGGTGTGATGGGCACGGTGCCCTTTGCGTAGGCCTCGAACGGGCCGAGATAGTGCTTGAGCCCGGTAACGAGTGCCGCATGCCGCAATGCGCCCGTCGTGCCGAGGGCGTCCAGCACATGCTGCACCATGGCGCCGTTCACGCGGATATTGTCCTGCTCTGTGGCTTGCCGCGCCCAGGCGGTGAAGAACACGTGGGTGAAATTCTTGCCGGCCAGCGCCGCGCTAACGGATTGCGCGGAGGTCAGGTCGGCGGTAATGGCTTCTATGCCGGACGGCACGGCCGTGCGACCGCGCGAGAGGCCCGCCACGTTCCAGCCGGTCGAGCGCAACTGGTTGGCGAGATTGCTGCCGACGATACCGCTTGCGCCGATAATGATTGCGCGTTTTTCCATGAGAGAGATAGCCAGGTAAGTGAATTTCTGTCGATCCGGGCGGGTTCTGCGACCGGCCGTTACCCGGGAATGAAGCGCGTCTCCCGAAAGCCGCGTGAGAAGCCGTCGAACTGCAATGGCTCACGCGGCGCGCCGTTTAAAGCAGCTTGCAGCAAGCCGCGGACCGCGGCATATACCGTTGCCCGCTGATTGAAGTAAAGCAAGTGAGGCGTGCCGATCCAATCGTCAAAGCTGCGGATCGAGCAGCGCGACAGCGCGTTCCAGCAGTTTCTCGACGAGCGGACGACGGCGCCAGTCTTCGAGCGTAATGCGTTTCGCGCGAGCGACGTCGTCATCGAAAATCGCTGTCTGCTGGCGCGCGAAGTCGCGATCGTAGATGTTGAGATTGGCCTCGTCGTTGAGTTTGAACGAGCGGCTGTCGAAGTTTGTCGAGCCGACCGACACCAGATACTCGTCCACGACAATCACCTTGCAGTGGTACATGGTTGGCTGGTACTCATAAATTTCGACGCCTGCTGCAAGCAGGTCGCCCCAGCATGCACGTGATGCCTCGCGCACCGTGCGCGTGTCGATATGCTTTCCCGGCGTGATGACCCGCACTCTCACGCCGCGCTTCGCGGCCTCGACGATCGCGTTGATCGTCAGTTTGTCGGGTACGAAGTAGGCACTCGAGAGGTGGATGGAATGCGTCGCGGCGGTGATCGCCATGAGGTACATCAGCTGCATGTCGTCGCTGCCGCCCGAGGGCGAGCTGCTGAACATATGCGCAAGGCCGTCACCGGCGGCGTCGATCTCCGGAAAGTATGGCGAGCCGTGCAGTACATTTCCCGTCGCCTTGACCCAGTTGTCCATGAAGACAGCCTGCATCTGTCCGACCGCCGGGCCTGCGACGCGAAAGTGCGTATCGCGCCAGTGCTTCTCGTCCTGCGCGTGACCGGTCCATTCGTCGGCGATACCTACGCCGCCCGTATAGCCGATGCGTCCGTCGATCACGAGCAGCTTGCGGTGCGTGCGATCGTTCATGCGGCCGAGTCCTGTCCAGTGCGGCTTGTGATACTGAATGACCTCGGCCCCCGACTCGCGCAACATCTCCAGATAGCGCTTATCCATCTTCGACGAGCCGACCCAGTCGAGCAGCACATGCACCGCGACACCCGCACGCGCCTTCTCGGACAATGCATGCGCAATCTTTTCGCCGATAGCGCCAGACCAGTAAATGAAGGTTTCGAAGGTGATGGTGTGCTGCGCTGAGCGGATGCCTTCCATCATCGACGGAAAGATCTCGTCGCCATTCACGAGCACCTGGAATTGATTGCCCCCGACAACGGGCGGCCCGAGCAGTAGCCCCATCGAGCGGGTGAACTGAGGATCGTCGCTCGAGTAAAGCCTTTCGATCTTGTGCTCGATCTTCTTCTCGCCGCTCGTCAGATTCGCGATGACGAGCACGATGGCGAGCGTTACGGCGACCGTCAGGATGATGATCAGGGCAATCGTCGGCATGCGCAAGCTCCCGTAGCGGACGTCCGTCCGGAACCATAAGTGTACGGGCGTTTTGAGCAGCGGATGAGTCGGCAAGCCCACCATATTGCCTGTGCGTCGACGGAAGACTGTGGACCACCGTGCGGTGATTCAAGCGACCGCGCCTTTGCTCGCACCGTTCACCGGATCTGGCCGATAGTGGTGAAGAAGTCGGCGCTCAACGTCGAGTTGATTTGCCGAGCAGCGACCGGTTGCGAAACGAAAGCCCCAATTATCTAGCGGGACGCAAGCTTCGCGAGAATCAGTGTGACAGCCCACAGCAGGAACGCGGCCATGCTGAACGCAAAGCCCAGTGCGCAGACGCCGGTCCAACCCGTGCGCGCAAAAACATAGGTAGAAGTTGCCGCGCCCAGACCGCTTCCCGCTGAGTAAAAGAGCATGTAGCAACCGACCAGGCGACTTTGTGCTTCAGGCCGAAGTCGAAAGATCATGCTCTGGTTGATGACGTGGACCGCCTGACCACCCATATCGAGCAACACAATGCCCGCGATCAACGCCAGCATGCTGTGCTGCATGAAGCCCATAGGTATCCACGACACGAGCAGGCACACGAGTGCCGCGCCGGTAGTCCATTGCCCAAGGCCGCGATCGGCAAGGCGCCCGGCTCTGGCTGCCGCCAACGCCCCAATTGCGCCAACCAACCCGAAGGCGCCGATCTGCGTATGCGACATGGAAAACGGTGGGGCGCTCAGCGGTAATACAAGCGCGCTCCAGAAGGTGCTGAATGCCCCGAACATGAGGAGGCCGATGGTGCCTCGAACCTGCAGAACGCGTTCCGACGCAAGCAGGGTAACCATCGAACGTAGCAATTCTGCGTAGCTCATTTTGACGGGGTTCACGCGCGACGCGGGCAGTGCGATCCGCAGCACGATCAGCATGACGATTGTCAGCAACCCCGATATCAGATAGACGGACCGCCAGCCGAGCAGATCGGTAATGAGGCCCGCGAAGCAGCGAGCTATCAGCAGCCCGATTACCACTCCGCTTTGAGCCGCACCGACCACACGCCCGCGCTCCGATTCGTGCGCCAGCGCCGCTGCGTATGCAATGAGTCCTTGCGTCATGGCGGTACCAAGCATCCCGACGCCGACCATGCCGATCATCAGCATGAGCGTCGAGTCCGCGATTCCGGTCATGGTCAATGCGACGGCCAGCAGTATCAGCTGCGCACCGATCAGGCGTTTGCGGTTCACGAGATCGCCGAGCGGGACGAGCAACAGCAACGCCATCGCGCAACCTAGCTGGGTTGCCGCGATCACTCCGCCGACCGCTGCCTGCTGGATGCCGAAGTCCGCGACGATCGCGTCGAGCAGCGGTTGCGCGTAATAGACATTGGCGACGCTCATCGCGCAACACACTGCGAGAAGTAGAACCAGCGCTGCCGGTATGGCGTGCCCCGCATGAACGTCGCGTGACTTGTGCTGGTCCGTCACAACGCACTGTGAGCATCCAAAATCCATTTATCGTCCTTTATGCAAACTCTAATGTAGTTGCAAAATGAAACTCAATGAAGTGTATTCATCCTTGTTTTAAAATGCAACTAGTTCGGGCGTGACGAAGTTTTCATCTCTTCGTGTCGCGCGGGCTGAACGACAATGACTTGGTCAACAGGAGGTGTTGTAGATGGCTGCGCGTAAGAGTCTTGCGGATTCGTCGTGCCCGGTTGCGCGAGCGATTGATATCGTTGGTGACCGTTGGGCGCTGCTGATCGTGCGTGACGCATTCGACGGCGTGCGCCGCTTCGGGCAATTCCAGGAAAGCCTGGACATTGCGCGCAACATACTGACCGACCGGCTGCGGCGCCTCGTCGAAGCGGGGGTGCTCGAAGTGGTCGCCGCGTCGGACGGCTCCGCCTATCAGGAGTACATCCTGACGCCGAAAGGCGAAGCGCTCTTTCCGGTGATCGTCACGTTGCGTCAGTGGGGCGAAGGCAACCTTTTCGGACGCGGCGAAAAGCGCTCACAGTTGATCGACCGTGCAAGCGGCAGGCCGGTGCCAAAGGTGACACTACGCAGCGCGGATGGAGGCGCGCTGGCGCCGGCTGATACCTTCGTGAAGAAAGTCTCGGCGCGGGTCTAGGAACTGACTATACCGATGGGTGCAGCGACGATAGTTGCGCCGGGTGCCTCACTGACGCGAAATGAATTCGACATGTACAGGTAGCGAAAAAATGCTCAACACGTCGAGCCGCGACACCGCTGCACCCTCTTGTGAAGTCACCATCACGCTGTTCGATGCACTCGCCGCAGAAAGTCCAGCGTCAGCGCGGCGATCTCATCACTCGCCTCCTCAAGCGCGAAGTGGCCCGCATCGAGCACATGTACTTCCGCGTCCGGAACGTCACGCTGATAAGCATGCGCGCCCGGCACCGTGAACGACGGATCGTATTTGCCCCACGTCACGAGCGTCGGCGGTTGATGCTCCCGCAACCAGGCCTGCCAGCGCGGATAGGATTCCAGATTCGTACGGTAGTCGTAGAACAGATCGGTCTGGATCGCGGCCTGTCCGGGGCGCGCCAGAAACTGTTGCTCCTCGCGCCAATTGTCTGGATCGTAGCGCTGCGGATCGGGACTGGTGCCAACGTGGCGCAGCTTCAATGCGTCCGGCGACGCGAGATTGAGCTATAGGCGTTCTTCGTGCTGGGCGCGGTCTTTCCAGAACGCTTTGCGCGTTTCCCACAACGGTCCGAGTCCCTCCTCATGCGCGACCGCGTTCTGGACCACAATGCCGGTCACTTTCTCGGGCCTCGCCATTGCAAGACGGAATCCCACCGGGCCGCCGTAATCGGCCATAAAGAGCACATAACGATCGAGTTTTAGCGCGTCGGTGAACTGTTCCATGGACCGTGCGAGATCGTCGAACGTGTACGTGTAGCGATCCGGCGAGGGCGTTTCGCTGTTGCCGAAGCCCGGATAGTCGGGTGCGACCAGATGAAACTCGCGCGCGAGGAACGGCATCAGCGGTTCGTACATTCGCGACGATGACGGAAAGCCATGCAGCAGCAGAACAGTCGGCGCATCTTTCGGGCCGGCCTCGCGGTAGAAAATATCGACGCCGTCGATGCTCACGGTCGGATAGCGGAAGGTACGGCGGGTTGCGTCCATGGTGGGGTCCTCCGGTTTAGGAATGCAGTTTCACGTCCGGTGCTCGTGTGCAGGTTGTGCCGGCGGTGCGGCTTGCGCGGATGCAGGTGTCTGCAGAACATGCAGCGCCGCGGCCGCCGTCGAGAACAGGGCGGCGGCGACACACACGCCTGTCCAGTGTCCATGAGCCCACGCCGGTCCCGCGAGCAACGCACCGACTGCGCTGCCGACGAAAAAGAGTCCAGTGAAAAGACCGTTCACTCGACCGCGCACATGCGGATTGAGCAGGTTGACCGCCCGGCGCCCCAGTGCCTGGTCGCCGATCACACCGAGATCGAGCAGCAGTGCAGCGACGACTAGCAGCGTGAGCGAAGCGGCAGGAGACAAGTGGTCGCTGCCTCCAATTAGCGCGATGCCGGCCGCGAGCACGACGATCGCGTGGAAGGCGATCGTGCATTGCCGGTCGAAACCTCGATCGCCGAGGCGGCCCGCGACCGGCGCGATGATCGTGCTGCCCGCGCCGGCCAGCGCGAACAGGCCGATGCCGGTGTGGCCAAGCCGAAGCGGCGCGCTTGCGAGCTTCAGTGCGACGCTGGTCCAGAACAGGTTGAACGACACCATCAGCAAGCCTTGATAAAGCGCGCGGCGCCGCAGCACCGGCTCGTCGCGAATCAGACCTAGCAGCGAGCCAATCAGCGCCGCGTACGAGCTACGGTGCGCCGGACGCCGTTCCGGCACATGCGTCCAGAGCCACGCGGTCATCGCGGCGAGCGCGACGGCGTCGATCGCATAGTAGCTGCGCCAGCCGAGCGCGCCGGCGATCAGACTCGCTGCCGGCCGCGACAGAAGCACGCCGAGCATCAGCCCGCTCATCACGTCGCCGACCACCCGGCCGCGGTCCGCCTCCGGCGCCTGCATGGCGACTACCGGCACGAGCATCTGGATAGCGCTCGATGTCAAGCCGACGAAGAACGACGCGACCAGAAACGCGACCGGCTCGCGAGCGGCGGCGACCACAGCCAACGACACCACCTGTGCGCCGAGTGTCGCAATGATGAGCCGGCGGTTCGGCAACAGATCGACGAGCGGCACCAGAAGCAGCAGCCCGGCGGAGTAGCCGGCGAGCGTAAGCATGGTCACGAGGTTAGCCCACGGACCGAGTCCTATCGAGGTGGCGAGATCGTTGACCAATCCCTGCGACGCGTAGAGACCCAGTACCGCAGTGCCGACGGCGATCGCATAAGGTCGCGTGGGAATGCGTGCCGACGCGGCGACATCGGATGGATTCATTTCATTCGCTGACATGGACATGCGCTCCGGCAAAAACTATGTCCTGCATGCTACCTGCACATACGTGATAGATAATCAGGCTGCCAACTGACTCTTCCTCCCGTAAAAATGGATAATGGATCGTTACGCGATCTCGAAACCTTCGTCGCGATCGCGGAAGAGGGCAACCTGACCGCCGCCTCACGAAGGCTCGACAAGTCGTTACAGGCGGTCAGCCGCTCGCTGCAGGTATTGGAGCGCGAGGCGGGCACGCTGCTCGTTGCGCGTACTACCCGTCAGTGCCGGCTTACCACTGCAGGCGAGAAGTTCTACGCGCGCATCAAGCAGGTGCTCGGCGATCTGGCAATGGCGCGCGCGGAACTTGCCGACTACGCGACGACCGTGTCGGGGCGTCTGCACATCTGCGGTCCGACGCTGTTCGGTCCGCGCTATATCGCGCCGCTGCTGGCGGCGTTTCTCGCGCGTTATCCTGAACTCACGGCGTCGCTGGATCTTTCCGAAGAGTACGACGACCCCGCGACGACCGGTGCGGACGTCACAATCCGCATCGGCGAGACACCTGATTCGAATCTGATTGCGCGGCGGCTGGGCACGATCCGTCGCGTGACGTTTGCCTCGCCTGCCTATCTGGAAGCGCGCGGGCGTCCGTTGCGGCCCGCAGATCTCAAGCAGCACGATTGCGTGGTGCGCTCGGCGCTACCCGAGGCCTCGCTGTGGCGTTATCGCAGCAAACGCGGCGAGGACGAGTCGGTGCAAGTGCGCGGCCGCTTCGAAAGCAACAGCACGGCAGCGCTGAACGACGCGGTGGCGAGCGGTCTCGGCATCGGCCGGGCCGCGTACTGGCAGATCGGTGAACTGGTGCAGCAGCGCCGGGTGGAACTCGTTCTGACCGACTACGAACTGTCGCCGCTGCCGTTGCAGGCACTGTGGCTGCCCACGCGGCATCTGCCCGTGCGCACGCGTCTGTTCGTGGAGTTTCTGGCGGCGCGGTTGCAAAGCGTCGCCTTATAGTAGGAGTAAGGCGGCGGTTGGGCAATCAGCGTTGCGCCTTTTGCCTTTTGCAGCCGTTAGGCTAGTCTCGTACGAGCGCCAGATGGATTTTGCACTTCGGGAATAAAAATGACACGCCGGCAGTCTGCTGTTGGTCGGTCACACTTTGCCGTTACAGCAGGGATTCCGAGAGATGGCCGATCCGATTACCGTGCAGCGCTTCGAGAAGCTCGTGTTAGTTCATATGAATTCGGCCTTCAACGTTGCGCGTTGGCTCACGCATAACGACCAGGATGCACAGGATGTGGTCCAGGAGGCGTACCTTCGCGCGTTCAGGTTCTTTGGCGGATTTCGCGGAGATGACGCGCGCGCGTGGCTATTGAGCATCGTGCGCAACACGTTCTACACGTGGTATCTCCAGAACCGGAGTCACACGGCGGACACCACGATGTTCGAGGAAGAAATTCATAGCCTCGAAACTGGCGCCGCTGACCGGGACGATGGCCCGGAAGCTGTGCTGATCCGCAGTCAAAGCCGGAAACGGGTGCACAAGGCATTGCAGAGTCTGAGTCTGGAGTACCGCGAAGTGATCGTGTTGCGCGAACTGGAAGATTTGTCGTACAAGGAAATTGCGGCCATCGTGGGCATTCCGATGGGCACTGTGATGTCTCGCCTCGGGCGCGGGCGCCGGCAACTCGCATTACTGCTCGCACCGACGGATGAGGAGGCATGATGGATCACGAACAGGCGTTGCAATTACTGCCAGGCTATATCGACGAGGAACTGAGCCTGTCGGAGGCGCTTGATTTCGAACGCCACCTCGCAACCTGCGAGGAATGCCGACAGATTTACGACCAGGATCGTCAGGTCAGTGCGCAACTCCGGCAGGCCGATTTGCGGATGGATGCACCGCCGGACCTGGTGAAACGGATCAAGGCTGCGCTGCCGGGGCGGCCTCCGCTCTGGCAACGACTGCGTGACCGGTTCGGCGGGCCGTCCGCGGGCCAGTCGCTGGGTTGGTCACCGGTTGGCGCGATGGTGTTGAGCGTTGTCGCGCTGGTGGCAGGCGCGAGTCTGTTCGTCGCGGCGCCCTCCGGCGAAACGCGCCTGACGGAGGAACTCGTCGACAGTCATGTTCGCTCATTGCAGGTCAACCATCTTTCGGATGTGATCTCAACGGACCGGCATACGGTCAAACCGTGGTTCGACGGGAAGCTCGATTTTGCGCCCCCAGTGGTCGACCTCGCGCAGCAGGGATATCCGCTGATTGGTGGCCGGCTCGATTATCTGAACGGCCGCTCCGTTGCGGTGATGGTGTATCGCTACAAGTTGCACCCCGTCAATCTTTACGTGTGGCCAGGTAACGATGCAGGTACACCGCCGCCGCGCATCTACGAGGAGAAGGGTTATCACGTCGCCCACTGGAGCGTCGGGGGAATGAATTACTGGGCGATCTCCGACGCCGGTCAAGCGGAACTGAACGGTTTCGTAACGACTCTGCTTGCGCATCCCGCTTCGTAATCGCAGCGCTGCACGCCCAATGTAATTGCAGCGGTGCGATGGGAGACCGGCCATTGCGTTGTTACGCCGGTCGTCATGAACATTCAGGAACGCGCGGCGTCAACGTGTCTGTATTAATTCGGCATGCTAAGCAGTCTGACGTGCATATGGCCTCTGCTATGCAATGACGGGTTGGACCGTGGCATCGAATTGCAACGCAGCGGCCACCATGGGAATAAACCTGATTCCACGACAGTCTACTCACTGAACGCAGCCGGCTGGTCCAGCCGCCTGCCTCGTCAATCTCCATTGTGAGGTGAATATGTCGTCAGATCATCCATTCGATCCGTCGCGCCGGGGCGTACTCAAATGTCTTGCATTCGGTGGCGTGGGCACCGTGTTCGTATTAACCGGCGGTGTTCTGTCGCCGGTGGATCTGGCCCTCGCGGCCACACCCAAAGACGCTTCAGCGGGTTCGGGAGGCGTCCCGCTTTTCCTGCAGATCAGCGACTCTCACATCGGCTTCAAGAAGGAAGCGAATCCCGATGTCGCGGGCACGCTCAAGCAGACGATCGACTTCGTCAACGCGATGCCCGTTAAACCGGCGCTGACGATTCATACCGGTGACATCACGCATCTGTCGAAGCCTGAGGAGTTCGACCTCGCAGCGCAACTGATGTCGGGCCTGAGTATTACTGAACTGCACACCGTGCCGGGCGAGCATGATGTCACTGATGGACCCGGCGCAGAGTATTTCAAACGTTTCGGTCAAGCGTCGGACAACAAGGGTTACTACAGCTTCGACCACAGTGGCGTGCATTTTGTTGGTCTCGTCAACGTCATGCACTTCAAGGCTAATGGTTTGGGAAATCTGGGCGATGAACAACTCGAGTGGCTGGAGAAAGATCTCAAGGGCCGCTCCTCCAGCACGCCGATCGTCGTCTTCGCGCACATGCCGATGTGGACGATCTACGAACCGTGGGGTTGGGGTACTGGCGATGCAGGACAGGCCATGAGTTATCTGAAGCGCTTCGGCTCGGTAACCGTGCTAAACGGCCATATCCATCAGATCGTATCGAAAGTGGAAGGTAACGTGACTTTCCATACCGCTCGCTCGACAGCCTACCCGCAGCCGACGGCTGGTAACGGGCCGGGACCCGGGCCGCTTACGGTGTCCAGTGCGGAACTGCCGCGGATGCTGGGCGTAACGAGCGTCAAGATCATGAGGCATCCGGTGAGAGCTACGCTCGCCGATACGACGCTCGTCTGACTGAAGACCATGCCTATCAACGAGGACCCCATCATGCAAACGACTACTTTTCGCTACGCCTTTGTTATCTGTGTTGGAGTGGCGATGCTGATCGCAATGTGCGTTATGTCCGCCGTCGTGCTAGCTCAGCAGCCCAACGCTGTTGTCATCAAAGATTTTATGTTCTCGCCTATGTCGCTCACGGTCAAAGCCGGGGCGACCGTGACCTGGAAAAACCTTGATAGCGAACCGCACGTGGTCGTCAACGATGCGGGTCTCTTCCGCTCGGCCGCGCTTGATCAGAACGATACTTACCAGTTCAAGTTCGATAAGCCCGGAGTCTATAAGATTTTCTGCAGCATACATCCGAATATGAAGGAGACGATTACCGTGCAGTGAAGGAGTTCGGGTAGAAGGGCGGGCGCTGAAATACCATTGAGTTCAGCCGCCGAAATGGAGTGACATGTGTACCTCGTCGTACATGTGTCCGTCGACCATCAAGGAGTTGTGCTCCCGCCCGAACTGCTCGAAGCCGAGCGACGTATAAAGGCGAATTGCCGCCGGGTTGTTTGCGTTCACGGTCAGGTTCACCTGTGTGATGTCAGGGATGGACCGCGCGAAGGTAAGCACCTCGGTGACGAGCTTTCTGCTCACGCCTAAACCTCGCATGTCTGGCGCGACATACACGCCCCACAGAAAAGCCTTGTGGTTGAGTTTTCGCCGATTCTCGCGTCCAAGTCCAGCTATTCCTATTAGCCGCGAGCCTTCGAAAGCACCGAATATTCCGCGGTCGTTGCGTGTCGCCAGCTGAGCTTCGATGACTTCAGCCGAACGGTCTGCTTCCTCTTCGTAGCTCGACGCGAAAGACGTCGGAGCTTCGCTGAGTCCGCAGAGACGGAGCGAGTGGAATGAAGACGCGTCTTCTGTGCAAAGTAGACGTACACGCATTTTGGCGGATCCTTTTGTCGCAGATAGATCGATTGACGATGATGTCAGGTGCAACAACCATCGCGACAACTAACGTCGCGATGACTCCGCGAGCGGCTTACTGCGACGAGTCTTTCGCACACGTTCGCTAGTACCCGGCTCTGTCGAATTCTGCGCGGCCGCCGTCACGATCCACTTCTTGAACGCAACGACCGCGTCATCGTTCGCGCGGTCCTTGCTCACGACCAATGTGTAATCGGGTCCGCGCCCTGCCGGCTCTGCGATGGGGCACACGAGACGCCCTGTTGCAATCTCGCGCTCGATGAGCGGCAGCGACGCCAACGTTACACCTAGGCCTTCAGCGGCCGCGCCCAGTTGGAGAAAAACATGGTCGAAGTCGAGATGGCGTGCACTCTGCAAGCCTGGTGCGCCAGCATCCCGTAACCAGTCGGACCAGGCTGTGCGAGTGCTTGTGGAGTGAAGGAGCGTGTGATTTCGCAGATCGGCGACCGTCCTGATCGGGTGTGTTTTCAGCACCGCTGGACTGCAGGCGGGCAGACGCAAGTCGGGCATCAGCGTTGTCGACGTGAGGCCTGCTGCCTCCTCGGGCCCTGAGCGCACGCCGACGTCGAAGGCGTCGCCGACATAGCGCAACTTACGCGAGGTCGTCGAGAGACGAACTTCAATGTCCGGGTAGTGCGCCTGGAAATCTGCCAGCCGCGGTATCAGCCAGCACAACGCGAAGCTCGCCAGCGTGTTCACGCGTACAACGCCCGCTATGCGACGCGTAATGGATTTGTGGCGCAAGCGGGTGACCGAACTGCTCAGCCGCGCGAACGCACCTTCGACATCGTTCAGGAGAGCCGCGCCCTGGTCGGTAGGAACGACGCCGCGAGAGCGGCGCTCAAAGAGCGGAACGCCGAACCAGTCTTCAAGCAGCCGGATCTGTTTGCCGACTGCCCAATGCGTGACGTGCAGGTCGCTCGCCGCGGCGGCGAAACTCCCAAGGCGCGCGACCGCCTCGAAGTGCCGCAACGCATTTAGTGGCGGCAACATCTCCGCTTCTCTCTCAGAGCGCTTCTCCGTACGTTTCTCAATGCCCATGTGGTGACTTTTTCTCCCGTCTGACCCAATTTTACGTCAGTTGTGGCTCGTTCTGCGCGAACCTAGACTAGGGTCTTGTGTAACGAAACCCGCCAGCTGTCGCGATGGCCCGCGCTTGCGCCATTTCATTGGACTATGGGACTGTTCTCTCTCTCTTCCCCAACAACAGACGTGACTGACGGCCCCGGTCCGTCGGGTTCCGTTTCACGCACGCGCGTATTGTGGCTGTCATGCATGGCGCATGCGCTGCACGACGGTTACACCGACATGATCTACGCGTTGCTGCCCGTTTGGCAGACGGAGTTCGGACTCAGTTACGGCGCCCTGGCAATTTTGCGCGGCGTCTACGCCGGCACGATGGCGACGTTGCAATTGCCCGCTGGACGCCTCGCACGCAAATTCGGCACACGCGCGACGCTTGCGGTCGGCACGTTTCTCGCCGCGCTGGGCTATGCCGTCGCGGGCATATCTGGAACCCTGCTGGGCTTATGTGTCGCGCTGGCCATCTCCGGCGGTGGCTCGAGCACGCAGCATCCGCTGGCTTCGGGAGCAGTTTCGCGCGTATATGGACGCAACGCCCGAGGACCGCTCAGCATCTACAATTTTTCGGGCGACCTCGGGAAGTCCGCGCTTCCAGCGGCTATCTCGCTTCTCATTACCATCATGCCGTGGCGACATGCGCTTTGGGCCGTGTCGATCGTCGGCGTTTTAGTCGCGGCAGTGATTGCACTTTTTCTCCCATCGATACCGCGTGGCGATTCGTCCCTGGAGAAAGCATCGAGGCAGCACAGCAACGACTCGCGATCCGGCTTCTCGCTGCTCTTCACGATCGGCGTGCTCGACACAGCCGTGCGGATGGGCTTATTGACCTTCCTGCCCTTTCTCCTGAAAACGAAAGGCATCTCGCAATCGATGACGGGTACGGCACTCGCGCTCGTCTTCATCGGTGGCGCCGCGGGCAAGTTCGTTTGTGGCTGGCTCGGCGCTCGCGTGGGCGTGATCGGTACCGTCTTCGCCACCGAAGGCGGTACGGCTGCGTTGATTCTTGCAGTGATTTACCTTCCCTTGACGCCTGCCATGGTCTTGTTGCCGCTACTTGGGGCGATGCTCAACGGGACGTCGTCTGTTCTTTACGGCACGGTGCCCGAGTTGACTTCGGTCGATCGCACCGAGCGGGCGTTTGCGCTTTTTTATACCGGCACCATCGCGTCGGGAGCGCTCTCTCCGGTCGTGTATGGATTTCTCGGCGATCAAATCGGTGTACACGGTGCCACTATTGCGACTGCCGCCACGGCGCTGACGGTTTTGCCATTGGCGCTCGCACTTCGGCCGCATCTGCGCACCACGTGAGTTCGTTCGCGACGCCCGCTGGCTCTTACTCAACCGCTCGCGCCGGTTCTATCTCAGCCCAAACCAGTATCTCGCCATCATATGGAGGTTCGCTCAATGAATACTGTTTCGCAGGCACCGCTGATTCTGATAACGGGCGGAGGCCGTGGCGTAGGCGCGGCGACTGCGCGGCTTGCTGCCGCACACGGTTACGATGTAGCGATCAGTTTCGTTTCCGATGAATCGGCCGCCCGTGCCGTGGCGGCCGATGTCGAAGCTGTCGGACGCCGGGCTTTGGCCGTGCGTGCAGACAGCGCCGATCCTGAGCAGGTCGCCCAGCTATTTGCGGCGATTGACCGGAAGTTCGGCCGGATCGATGTGCTGGTGAACAACGCCGCGATAATTGCGCAGCAGTCCGCACTGGAAAATCTCGAATTCGCGCGGATGCAGCGCATCTTCGCCGTCAACGCGATAGGTCCGATCCTTTGTGCGCAACAGGCGGTGAAGCGCATGTCGCATCGTTACAAAGGGCGCGGTGGCGTCGTAATCAACGTTTCATCGGCATCGGCCAGGCTTGGCAGTCCGAACGAATATGTCGACTACGCTGCATCCAAGGGCGCTGTCGAGACATTCACTACCGGCTTTGCCAAAGAAGTTGCGCGGGACGGGATACGCGTCAACTGTGTTCGCCCCGGGCACATCTACACTGACATGCATGCTAGCGGTGGCGAGCCTGGACGAGTGGATCGCGTCAAAGACTCGATTCCGATGGGAAGAGGCGGCCAGCCCGAGGAAGTTGCGCGGGCAATCCTATGGCTCGCAAGCGAAGAGGCTTCTTTCATCACGGGCACCTTCCTCGATGTCACCGGCGGCAAGTGACATCCAGGTGTCGCCCGCGATACCGGTGATCGCGCCACTGCCACGAGCTGCCACAAGCGGCCATACGGCAGCGATGTGACAGCCCGCGCTGGCGAGCCTGCGTTTGTCACTGCGCGCGAAGTGCCGGGTGCTTCATCAAAGTTGCGGCTGCGGGCGACGACGAAGCAGGGTTCTGACCGGTAATCAGAAGGCCGTCGGTGACGACGTACGGCGCCCAGTCGTCGGACTTCGAATAGATGCCGCCCCGGGCCTTCAGTTCGTCTTCCACGAGGAACGGCACGATTTCGGTCAGCCCCACCGCGGCTTCCTCGGAATTAGCGAAGCCCGTGACCTGCTTGCCCTCGACCAGCGGCTTCCCGTCCGCTGTGGTGACATGGCGCAGCACACCCGGAGCGTGGCACACGAGCGCAACGGGCTTGCCGGCCGCGATAAACGACTGTATCAATTCGATGGAATGCCTGTCCTCCGCGAGATCCCACAGTGGCCCGTGACCGCCGGGATAGAAGACCGTGTCGAACTGCGCATGCGAAACGCTGTCGAGGCGAACTGTGGCCGCAAGTTGCGCCTTTGCGGCTTCATCGGCCTCGAAGCGACGGGTCGAATCGGTCTGATTGGCCGGCTCGTTGCTTTTCGGATCGAGCGGCGGTTGCCCACCTTGCGGCGAAGCAAGCACGATCTCCGCGCCCGCATCCTTGAACGCGTAGTAGGGCGCTGCCAGTTCTTCGAGCCAGAATCCGGTCTTGCGGCCTGTGTTGCCCAATTGATCGTGCGACGTTAGAACCATCAGTACTTTCATGTTGCTTCTCCTTCGGGTGGGACGGTTAGTCTGCAACGTAGTAGACCAGTCGTCTAGTGAAAAACGATGGGAAAGGTACTTCGTAAAGGCGCCGCGTATATTTGCTTTTTAGCCGGAAACGGGGTGAAGCATCAACCGGGTGCTCGCCATGGCAGTCTCGAACGGCTGCAGATTGCGCACGATCTTCACCATTACGCTCGCGCCCAGCCAAAGCTGATAGAGACTTTGCGCTGCGCTCAGCGGCTCTTCGCTCACCGAGAGGGAGCCTTCCTCCACGCCGGCCTGAATAGCGCGCGCCAACCGTTCGACGATGCCCGACGTGCCGCGTTTTAGTGTGGCGCGCATCGCTTCGGACATGTCCGCAACCTCCGCGCCCAGCTTCACTGCAAGACACTTGCCCTGACAGTCGGAGAATGACTGAGTCTCCTGCCAGATCTGCCAGTAATTCATCAGGCGCTGCGCCATCGTCAAACCCGGCTCGCCCAGCGTATGGTCCATGTCAGCCAGGTATTCGTCGAAATAGCTTTCGAGCAGTGCCACGCCAAACGCGTCTTTCGAACCGAAGTAGTGATAAAACGAGCCCTTAGGCACGCCCGCGGCGGACAGGATCTCGTTCAGCCCCACGGCTGAAAAACCTTTCGCGCCGATGATTCGCTGCCCGACGGCGATGATGTTGTCGCGGGTGTCAGCCGTCTCGGTGATGTTTGCAGTAGCCATGAGGTGGACTATATCTAGTAGTAGACCAGTCGTCTACAACTTTTTTGCGTCGATAGCGAATTGTGAGGACCCCGCGTCCCGACCGGGAAGGATGCCCTCCGGCCCATAGCGCGAAACGCCATAAAACGGTCGTTGCGCCGGCTCTATGTGCCACCTACTATTCAGTCTCAATGTCTTGGACGAAGCCGGACGGCGATCGCGGCGCGGCCCGGGTCGCAACCTGACGGCCCACGAGGTGCTGCCCGGTCGAATTCATCGATGGCGGCGTGCAGTCGCGAACTCGCCCAACTGCGGAGCAAATAATGGCTCGACTGCTATCGGTGAATGTTGGACTTCCGCGAGACATCGAATGGAAAGGCCGTACGGTTCACACCGGCATCTGGAAGAGTCCCGTGCAAGGTCGATGCTGGGCGGCGCGGCTGAATCTGGCGGGCGACGGTCAAGGTGACCTAGCCGGGCACGGTGGTGAGCAGCGCGCCGTCTTCGTCTATCAGACCGACTCATATCGTCACTGGCAGCAGGAGTTGAACAGGTCCGACTTCGTGCACGGACAGTTTGGCGAGAACTTCACGGTCGAAGGACTGCCCGACACGCTCGTGTGCATTGGCGACCGATATCGCATCGGCAACGCGCTGTTCGAGGTGACGCAACCGCGCGTCACCTGTTATCGCGTCGGCATTCGAACGAACGAGCCGCGAATGCCGGCGTTGCTCACATCGAGTGGAAGACCTGGGTTCTATTTGCGCGTCGTGCAAGAGGGCGAGGTGGGCGCGGGCGATGAGATAGTGAAAGTCGCCGAGGCAGAAGAGCAAATGACGGTCGCGCAGATCAATGCGCTGCTCTATTCGCCGGATCACCCGCTCGACCTGCTCGAGCGCGCGTTGCGAATCAAAGCGCTGTCGCCGGGCTGGCGTTCCTCGTTCGAGGCGTTACTTCAAAGCCGCACGACCGGCGCGGCGAGGGGGAACGCCGGGCTAGCGCCCGCGGCGGCGCGCCACGCGGTTCAGCCTGGATTCCGGCCGCTCACGGTGGCCGCTATCGAAGAGGAATCGGCAGACGTTGTGTCGTTCACGCTGAAAAGTGCGGACGGTCAATTGCAACCAGCCTTGCCGGGCCAGTATGTGGTGTTGCGTCTTCGACCGACCACGGACGGGCCGCCGCTGTTTCGCAGCTACTCGCTCTCGGGCTCGCTGTCCGCAGGAAGCTACCGGATAAGCGTCAAAATTGAGTCCAACGGGTTGGCTGGAGCGTGGTTGCGCCAGCACGTGCAGGCAGGGGATTCCCTCGATGTCAGTTCACCCCGTGGAAGCTTCGTCCTGCAGCCAGGAGAGGGCCCGATCGTACTGCTCAGCGCAGGAATCGGCGCAACGCCCGTTCTGGCTATGCTGCACGCGCTGTCGTCGCAACACTCGACGCGGCAGGTCTTGTGGCTGCATACCGCACGTAACCGGCAGCATCATCCATTCGCCGCGGAAGCGCGACGCCTCATGCTCTCGCTCGCGCATGGCCGCAGCTACGTTTGTTATAGCGCGGCAGGACCGAATGACCGGCTCGATGAAGATTTCGACGCGACCGGGCGACTGTCGCAGCAAATCCTGAGCGAGGTTGGCGTTTCTCGCGATGCAGATGTCTATCTGTGCGGACCGGCGCCTTTCATGGTTGACATGAAGAAAGCGCTGGCCGCGTTGGACATTGCGCCGGAGCGGATTCATGCCGAGACGTTCAACGGCGGAGAGTCGTTGAATCCTGGTATCGTCGATTCGCAGAAACGAACGCCGCATCGCCCCATGGACGAGGCTAACACCGGTCCGCTGGTCTCGTTCGCGCGCAGTGGCATTGCTGCGCACTGGAACGGCTCGGCTTATCAAAGCATTCTGGAGTTAGCCGAGGCATGCGATGTGCCCGTTAGATGGTCATGCCGCACTGGGGTCTGTCACAACTGCGAGAGCGGACTGGTCTCCGGTTCCATCAGCTACGATCCCGATCCGCTCGACCCACCGGCACGCGGGAACGTGTTGATCTGCTGCTGCCGACCGCAGGACGACGTGGTGATCGACATTTAAATGACCGAGCGCGGTTGATGTGCTTGTAGTCACTAACACTACTGCTAACTGCCGAAAAACAGGTTGCAGAATCCGGCGGTCCGACGCATTCATCGCTGGATTTGCTCTTGTCCATTGGCGCTTCGCTGTTATGAGCCGCGTCGCTCGCACTCGCGCCAGATTGTCCAGGGCAACGATTCACGCACAGATCTAGTAACCGTTAAAAACAACTTTGAAAAGTTACGAAAGACGTCTACGATAGAGGCCACAACTCGCAGCGAGCCGGCTCGATCCTGCATCTCTACTGGAGGTCTTCATGGCTAACGGCAACAACATTCCATCGGTATCGATCAAGCGTATCGAGGCAGATGGCATCGATATGTTCTATCGGGAAGCAGGCGAGAAAGATGCACCGGTGGTCCTGCTTCTCCACGGGTTTCCTTCGTCGTCCCACATGTATCGCGATCTGATTCCAAGACTCGCCGACCGCTATAGGGTCATCGCGCCAGACTTACCGGGCTTCGGCTTTACGAACGTTCCTGACTCGCGTCATTACAAATACACGTTCGATGCCCTGGCAGAGACAGTGGCGGCCTTTGTCGACAAGCTCGAACTTACGAGTTACGCAATTTACGTGTTCGACTATGGAGCGCCGACAGGTTTTCGTCTCGCAGTGAAGTACCCGGAGCGCGTACGCGCACTGATTTCGCAAAACGGCAACGCGTACGAAGAGGGTTTAGGGGACGCCTGGGCGCCGATCAGAAAGTATTGGGCCGAACCTTCGGCGGCCAACCGGCAAGTGGTTCACGACGCAGTGTTGAACTACGAAGGAACCAGATTTCAGTATGTGCACGGCGTATCGAATCCGGACTCGATCGCACCTGAGTCCTACACACTCGATGCAGCGCTGCTGGAGCGTCCGGGCCAAAAAGATATCCAGCTAGATCTGTTCCTGGACTACGCGTCGAATGTGAAGATGTACCCGACGTTCCAGAAGTTTTTCCGCGACGCGAAACCGCCTACGCTGGTTATCTGGGGCAAGCACGATCCGTTCTTTATTCCGCCTGGCGCTGAGGCCTTTCGCCGTGATATCCCGCAAGCGACGGTGACGATGCTCGATACCGGACACTTCGCACTTGAAACGCACGCGCAAGAGATTGCTTCGGCGATCAGGGAGTTGCTTGGTTAACTTGCGTGATTCGCGGTGCGTCGTCATCGCTTCGAAGCTAACACAGGTAGTCGTGCACGCCGAATCGCGCGCGGCGGCCTTTCGCTGTGAAGGCTGACCGCGCTTCAAAAGTGGATGGCGCGGTTCTTATCATCGGAAAGTAAGGGCGGGCGGAATGTAATTGCTCGCGGAGCGCTTTACTCAAGCTCCGCATTGTCTTTCTGACGTTGGCGAAATTGCGCTACTTTGTGACGGTTCCCGCAAAGGGCCATGCTGCACCACCTTCTGCGATGCGCTTTGGTCCTGTCGTAGAACCATAGTACGCAATCGTCTGCCTCGCACTTGCGAACCAGATCGAAGTCGCCCGTCGCGATCAACTCCGCGGCAGCTCGGGCTACGGGTGCCAAAAGCTGTTCGGGTGTGTCGATATCATAGTGATCTCTGACTTCCAACTCGCCGTTGTTTGCCCGCGCCAGTTGTACTGTGTATCTGCCGTGCATTAGAAACGAGTTGAGCGCACCGACATCAATGTTCTTGCCAAGTTTGCGCTGCATAAGCAGTTTCCGGATCGTTTCTCTCAACGTCCGCGCTCTCTCTGCCAGGACGTCACGCGGAAAGGCGCGCGGGCCACGCTCACCGAGATAATCCATTCTCTGCAGCCAGGCTATCACGTCTTTATTGGTCGACAGGTACTCCACCGGCCCGTCATCACCTTGCGCGAGGGTGTTGAGAAAATCCAGCGCGGGGTTGTCGGCGAGTATGAGGAATTCTTGTGCGGGCATCAGGCGTTCTCCGGTAACCTGATCCAAATTGTAACCGTTGAAATTTCGTATAACAAGTTATGACGGGTTTGTGCAAAACCACAATCGCCAGAAAAAGCACTTACTCTCTGTGCAATCAGTTGCGGGCGGAGATCAATTCTGACGGCCGCGCGTCTGGAGCTGATTCGGCATCGTTGTCAGGTCGTGTTTCTGGCATGAACACCGCGAAAAAGACGAGCGCAAACACGCTGATTGCAGCCAGGGTGAGGAACCCCGAGGCGAAGCCGAACTTCTCGACGACATAGCCGCCCGTCACATTGCTGAGTGCCGCGCCTATTCCGACCGCAAGCGCCATCAGACCCTGAGCAAGATTGAATCGCCCCGTTCCGCGCATCACGTCGGACGCGATAACCACGCCGATCACGCCGAAGATGCCCGCAGCAATCCCATCGAGTAACTGGATCAGGACCACCGCATAGGGGCTGCTGGTCATAGAAAAGAGCACACCTCGCACCGGCAGCACAGCCAATGCAACGAGGAATATGCTCTTGCGTCCAAATCCCCTGCGTAGCGCGCGACCCACGCCCGCCGCGACCGCAACCATGACGAGTTGCGCAGCGATTACGCACGCGCTCAGTGCGATGACATCCATTCCCGGATGCACTTTAGCGATGACCTGGCCCGCCAGCGGCAGCATGGCCGCGTTGCCGAAGTGAAAGAGCATCACGGAGACAATGAACACCTTCAGGTCACGCTTCTTCCATAGCGCTGAGAAGCTGAGCGGGTTGTGGCGCGTGTTTTCATTTGAAGTGCTGTCGGCACCGCGTGCAAGCTCATGGTCAATCTCTTTCGGGTTGATCAGCAGGACCACGAGGGCACTTGCTATTGCAAACGCGCATACGAGGTAGAACAGCCATTTAACGCCGACATACTGTCCAAGACCGCCCGCCAGAATTGCAGCCGTGAAGTTCCCTGCGTGGTTGAACCCTTCGTTTCGGCTGATCCGTGCGGGCATGAGACAGTGACCGACCACGCCAAGGCTCAGCGCGGCAAGACAGGGAGGAATAATGGCGGACGCTGCGCCGAGCGTGATCTGCGCGGCCAGCACGGTGGGAAGCTTCGGAAGAAACGCGATGAGAATACATCCCGCTGCCACCAGCAAACCCGATATCGCGATCAGCAGCCGCTTCACGCGAACTGCGTCGACAATCAGGCCAGCGGGGATCTGGCAGATTGCCGCTGCAATGCCGCTCGCGGCCATGACGAGGCCGATGTTCCCCGAGCTCCAGTGCTGGGTGCCCTTGAGATACACCGACAGGAAGGGCCCCAAACCGTCGCGAACATCGGCCATCAGGAAGTTGAGCGCATCGAGACCGCGCAGACTTCGGGACGATGGACGCACGGTTGCTTCGCGCTCCACTGATTGCTGTGCACGATCCGCGTTCACCATTTCCTCCCGTTACCGTGCGGTTCGAATCCGCTTTCCGCCAATGACTTTGCGATCAATCCGCGTTCATCGAAACGTCATCGTCACCGACGAGTTCCGCGATGTGCTCGACTTCGATAGTCTTTCCGTACCGGTTCTTCACTGCGTGACCCCACACCTGTATGTGCGCGCCGGGGGCGAGGTAGCTGGACAGTTCGTCTGCGGCGTGCGGAGCCATCCGCAGGGAAGTGCCGTCGCTCAGCAATGCACCGCGCAGTTCTCCTTTCGGCCCATAAAGCGAGAGCTTCACTTCTCCACTTAACTCGATGGGGCGCGTGTTTGCGTGCGGCTTCTCGTGCTTTTTGCCATGACCGTGCGGGCCTTCGTCGACAATCTCGACGCCTGTTGCCGACGTCAACTGAACAGCAGCGACGATATCGGCGGCGCGCGGCTTGACTCCGCGCACGCGAACCTTGTCGCCCACGCTGATGTGTTTGACGATTTGACCGGACAGATGCGGCGGGAAATGCACCTGTCTGCCGTTGCCGAGAATCAGGCCGTCCAGTTCTCCATGGGAATTCAGCAGAAACTGGCTGACGGTACCGCGAGTTTCCTGCAGGCAAGTTGGGTCGATCCAATGCATGATGTAGCTCCAGTAAAGATTAATTAGTTGCGCGTGTCGCTATACAACTGCGTGACGTTGTCGGGCGCGCCGAAAGCGGTAGCCTGCAATGCTTCGCCGTATTGATTGCGCGTTCCGTAGCCGCTCGCGGCAACCACTACATCCGGTCGCAGCAGATTCGCAAACTGTTGCGCGACGGGCGGCGGCATCCTGATGATGGTGCCGTTGGCGAGCATCACGCCGTCGGGTTCTCCGTGAGGCGCCGTCATGACCCGCGCAACAGGACCCTTGACGCTGAGTTTCACGAGACCCGCGCCGCGTAGTGTGGGCGGCATTGGCGTTGCGCCGATCGGAGGCGGCTGATCGACGATCTGCTGCGACGTCCGTTCATTCGTGATCCGCTGCGCTGCGACGTCGCCCGCTCCGTTAGACACGCCGGCAATCCGAACCGGATCACCTCGATGAACGACGCTCACCAGTTGCGAACCCATATGCGGCGGGAAGCGGACCAGCGAGCCGTCATGCAGAACGAAGCCATCGACATCGCCCTCGGGATTAATCACAAAGCGGCTTACCGTACCGCTCGCGACTCGTACCTGTTGCTGATCTGTCGGAAGCACGGGTGCACGTGCCGGTGGAGGAGGGGCGTCAGGTGCTGCGATTGCCGGCGCAGGCATGCCCGCGAGCGGTGGTGATGGAGGCGCGCCCGGGCCTTCGGCGGGCCGCGTTTGAGCAGCGCAAGCAATGGTGACGGCACCGAGCGAGAGTGCTACGGCCCGCGCAAGCTTCGTGATGGAGTGCGTGTGACTTGCGGGCGTGGCATGCAGGCAAGGTTGGATGGATTGGTTGACAGCCATGATGTTCTCCGATGAACGACACGGAGACTTTTGCAAAGGCTATGCCATGCAGCGCATCCCTTTAGAAAGGGCTTTCGCGCCCGATGCAGCAGGATATCTGTCCATGATCCAGACACCTGGTGTCGGCTTGCTTGACACCTCACTCGATCTTGAGCGCGGCCAGCTTTGCATAGAGCGTCTGGCGGCTGATTCCGAGGCGCCGGGCTGCGTCCGCGCGGTTATTGCTCGCGAGCGTCAACGCGTGGGAGATCAACGCGCGCTCGAGTGTTTCCACTGCGTCGGGAAGCGTCATCTCGAGCAGGCCGGTACCCACTAGTGGCTCGCCAAGGTCCGCCTTGCCGTTGAGAAAGCCGAGATCCTCCGCCGTGATCATCGCTCCCGGCGCGAGTGCGCCGGCGCGTTCCACTGCATTTCTCAGTTCACGCACATTGCCGGGCCATGCGTAACCCACGAGCAGATGCTGCGCCGGCAGCGACAAACGCAGTTCGCGTGACCTCGCTTTCGCGACCTCAGCAAGAAAGTGTTCGGCGAGCGGAAGGATATCTGCTAGCCGCTCGCGCAGCGGAGGTAATGCGATTGGAATGATGTTCAGCCGGTAAAGCAGGTCTTCCCTGAATTCACCCGCCTCGACCATGGTCTGCAAGTTTCTATGCGTGGCGGCAACCAGCCTGATGTCGACGGGAATCACACGATTGGAACCGAGCGGGGTGATCTGCCGCTCCTGGATTATCCGTAACAGTTTGGCTTGCATCGGCAATGGCATGTCGCCGATTTCATCGAGCAGCAAGGTTCCGCCGTCAGCCGTTGCAAAGCAGCCGGGCCGGTCCGCGGTTGCACCCGTGAACGCACCTTTGACGTGACCAAACAATTCGCTTTCGAGGAGTTCCGCGGGAATCGCCGCGCAATTCACTGCGACGAACGGCTTGCCGCTGCGCCTTGACGCATCATGAAGCACGCGCGCAGCGACTTCCTTTCCTGTTCCTGTTTCGCCGGTAAACAGGACGGTTGCTTCGGACGATGCCGCTCGCCCGATCTGTTTCTGTACCTCGCGCAACGTCTCGCTCACTCCGAGTAGCCGAGGCTTCGCGCCCGCCGACTCCGCGCTGAACGGATGCGATGTGTTCGCGGCGGACTCACTCGTGCCCGTGGAGGCGATGATGCGCGCGAGTAGCGACTGGATTGCCTGCCTACCGACCGGCTTGGTCAAGTGGTCGAACGCTCCCAGCGTCATTGCCCCAATCGTGTTATCGCTCGATGCGAAACCCGTGAGCATCACCACTGGCAACGCCTGTCCCTTTGCCGTTTTTCGAAGAGCGTCCAGCACTGCCAGGCCGTCCATGCCAGGCAGGCGGAAATCCAGGAACATGCAGGTGAATGGCGCGCCCGTGCTCTCGAGCATTTCCAGCGCCTGTTCGCCGGAGCGTGCCTCGTCCACGCTATGACCGAGGTCAACCAGCGTTTCGACGAGGCCTTCGCGAAAGCCGTTGTCGTCATCGACTACGAGTATGTGTGCCATGGAACCTCAATGACGAAACACGCGCCGCTCTCCGTATCGGCTACATACGCGCGGCCGCCATGCGCCGTAGCCACCTCTCTCGCCACTGCGAGCCCGAGTCCCGAGCCGTCGGGCCGACCCGTGACGAATGGTTCGAAAATGCGTTCGCGGTCGGCTAACGCAACTCCCGGGCCATTATCGACGACAGCAATTCGCATCAGGCTCGTGTGACCGGTTTCGACGCGATTTGCGTTAACGGTGACGTTCCCTTGCGGCGGCGCGTGCCGGATTGCATTCAGGATCAGATTATCGACTGCTCTTGCCATCTGTAAGGGATCGAACTTCGCCGGCGCGGCGTCAGCACCCGGCCCCGACGGCGCAGGGAGGTCAGCATTGACGCTCAGCGTCACGCCCTTGATTCTTGCTTGCTCCTGATGTGTCGCGGCCGTCGACGTCACCCACTGTGCGGCGTCGACTGTCTTCACTGCGAGCGTGACAGGCTGCGTCAAAGCCAGCAGACTCGTTACCTGAGTTTCTATGCGCTCTACCTGGCCGAGAGCCGACGTCAGCGATTGACGCGGCGTGTCTCCTCCATGGGCCAGAGCGTTTTCCAGCTTCAGCCTGACGGCCCCGAGCGGATTGCGGATTTCATGCGCGACCTGTGCGGCCAGCTTGCCGAGAGAGGCAAACCGCTCGGCTTGCGATAACTTCTCGTGCAAGGCGGAGGCCTGGGCTTGGGATTCCCTCAGGCGCGCAGCGAAGACGTTGACAGCATTGACGATTTTGTCGAGGTCGGGCTCGCCTGGAGACGGAAGCTCGGAACACGAGGCTGCCGTCCCGGACGATAAAGACTGTTCGAGCTGCGACAGATTTTTCCGCCAACGGCGCAAGCCCAAGCCCAGGATAAGAGCGAGAAGCAGAATGGCCGTTAGAACGACGACCAGCGATAGCATGAGCATGTGCCCATATTGCCCGAGAGGAGCTTGCGCCCTGGTCAGGGTCCACGCATAGAGCGCAGGGCCACCGGATACGGGACACGCAGAGGCGACGGTTGCGCCTTCTCCTGCAGGAACGGAATCAGAAACGGCCGCACCTGCCGACGCGGCCCGGTGCAGCGCGCGAAGTATCAGCGGCGTTTCTGCCTGTGGGATATCGCGCTTAACGCCGGTGCCTTCATATGTTGGGAACGAATAGGCAAGAAAGCCGTTCGTCGCTCGGGATGTGTCTTGAGAGGCATGCGTTGGTCCTGCCGCGTCGTTCTTCCAGAAGCCTCCTTCGATTTTCGGAGCCTGAATGAGGACGGTATCGAGTACCGCATGCATCAGGTCGGCATCGTAAGGATTGTTGGCGGCGAGGCGAGACAGCGAGTAACGAGACGCCACATGCTCGCAAGCCGCGATGGATTGTTGACTCGCAGCGGAAATCTGCCGGCTCTGGTCCGTCTGGAACAGCAGCCAGATCACGCCGGCGAGCAGTGTGCAGACCACGGCGATCAACGCCCAGAGAAGCACAAGCTGGTTGGCGAAAGAGATTCGTTTCATCGTGCGGTGCTCCGCTGCAGGAGGTTGAATCCAGCCCGCGATTCTAGACCGCGCGTTTCATCCAGCGTTCAAAACGCCGCTGAACCACTGCTGTGCCAACCTCCGGCGGCAAGATGTGCTTGCGGCTGGATCCGGGACTTCATTTTTTACCGCCTTTGCCGTAAACCCGGTCATTGGCTAGCCACGACACTCCGGCAGTCCTCTGTTCCACGACAGAACCCGCTTCACCGGGAGGCAATGTCACCGCGCGGGAGGAACATCTTTGAACCGAGTGTTCTAACCAGAACGTTACAGTGTCCGTTTCTATTACCACCGGAAAACTAGCTGTTCTCGCAGGCCGGCATCCATTGATCGTCGGTGCGCTAGGGAGTCTGATGGCATTAGGCGTGATGGCTATCAGCCTCGCCACGCTCCTCGCCTCCCGTGACGCCGCGATTCAGCATGCTCATGAAACGTCCAGGAACGTCACTGCGGTTCTAGCTACCAACATCGCTCGAACAATTGAAACGTCTGACAATTCGCTGCGCACCTTGATCGCCGCGCTCGACAAGCCTGCTATCCAGACCATGGATCGGAGCTTGCGTCACGAATTGCTGTTCGACCGGACTGCTGCCGAGTATGTCACCGGCATGGGAATCACCGATGATCGTGGTCGTGTAATCGACGGCTGCTGCTCCAGGTCCCACACCTGGGACTTTAGCGACCGCGACTATTTCATTGCGCATCGCGAGTCGGCGGATGCCGGGCTTTATGTCTCGTCGGTGTATGCGGCGCGGTCGCGGCCGGGTGCCCAATCCATTGCGATGAGCAGAAGGATTAATCGTCCCGACGGGTCGTTCGGCGGAGTGGCGATCGTCGCCATCGACGTCGAATATTTCAGGCAGCTTCTCGCGAAACTGGACGTGGGGGCGCACGGTATCGCCGCGATCGTGCGTACAGACGGCACGCTCGTAGCGAGGAATCCCCCTATCACGCGGGCCGGGCTGGTCAACGTAGGCAAGTCACCGACCTTTCCGCGCATGGTGAACCATGACTCCGGGTTCTATACTGCCCCGTCGATTTCTGACGGAGTACTTCGTCTGTACACGTTTCAGCGTGTGCCCGGAACGCCGCTCATTGCTGTCGTCGCGCCAGCGGAAAGCGACGTTCTGGCCTCGTGGAAACGATTGTCATGGATAGTCGGAGTTTCCGCTTCGTCTGTGAGCATTGCGTTTTGCACCGTGGTCTGGCTCCTTGCTTTTGCTCTGCGCGACCACGCGAATACGCAGGTGCTGCTTACGGAGCTAACGCAAACCGATCCATTGACGGGGCTCAAAAACCGGCGTGCGCTCGACAATGTGCTCGAAAACGAATGGGAGAGACTGCAGCGCAGCGATGGTTCGTTGTCGCTGCTGTTTGTCGATGCTGACCACTTCAAACAATACAACGACAGTCATGGTCACGCTCAAGGTGATATTGCGCTGAAACATCTCGCGGAGTGTATCGATGGCACGTGCATCGTTGTGGCGATCTCGCCGCGCGATACGGCGGAGAGGAGTTTGTTGTCGTGCTGCCCAATACCGACGAAGCCGGAGCGTTTCAGATCGGTGAAGCTATACGTCGAGAAGTCGAACACCGGGAGCCGTCAGCGTCGTCCGAGGCGATTCCACCGTTCACGGTCAGCATTGGGTGCGCGACCGGTCGGCGGTCGCATCCGTCGTCACTGGAAGAATTGACGAGTTCCGCCGATCTGGCGCTGTACGCGGCCAAAAGACGGGGAAGGAATGTGGTCGTCTGCGCTGGCGATATCGTTGAACCGGCTCAGCCGCAGGTCTGATTGCCGATTACTGATTGCCGTCCCCGACGGTGACTGTCGCAAGTACCGAGGCAGCGCAACGCCGCCCCGAAAGCGTTGGGCGATGCACTGTCTTTCGCGCTAGATGCGACGAGCGACGCCTGGGTTCTCGCCCGGCGCGCCCCGCGCAGTGGGCAGAAGAGCCGATGAATTACCGCGCGTGGCTTCCATGCCGAGCGCCTCGGCCTTTCTGACAAGATCGGGCAAGTTGCGCGAGGCCATCTTCTTCATGACTTGTCCACGATGGATCTTCACGGTGATCTCACTGAGATTCAACTCATACGCGATCTGCTTGTTCAACATGCCTGTAACGACCCGTTTCATTACTTCCCGCTCACGGACCGTCAATGACTCGAACGAGGAGATTACGCCGGCCAGCGCTCTATCGGAAGCTCGACGCAGGGTATCGCGCTTCAGCGCATCCGCGATTGCGTCGACCATATCCTGCTCGCGAAAAGGCTTCTGAAAGAAGTCGAGCGCACCCGCCTTCATTGCTTTCACGCTCATTTCGATGTCGCCATACGCGGTCATGAACACGATCGGCATGCGAAGGCCGTACCGCGCGACTTCCGCCTGAAACGTGAGACCGCTCGCGCCGCGAAGCCGGACATCGAGGATAAGGCAGCTCGGCGCGTCGTGCTTCGGGAAGGCAAGAAAGTCTGCGGGCGAATCGAACGTCTCTACCCGCAGCCTGACAGAGCGAGCGAGGCTCTGCAGCGTGAAGCGAATGGACTCGTCATCGTCGATGACATACACCACCGGCGTCTCGTTTTCCGCCTTCGTACTGTTTAATGTGGACTGCGATCTGGGCACCATGTCTGCTCCTGCGGGAGTAGGTGACGCACGATCAATGGGCCGTTGAATAACGGATTTGGCGAAGCTTCGTTCCGGCGCGCCGGATGTAGGGGCGGCGCCGCTCGGGCCTCGGGCAGTTGCGTCCGGCGAACGTCGAGACCGATTCGATGGGAAGTGGGGGAGGGGAAAGACCATCGAAGCGGCCGCGTGGCCGATCCGGCCTGATGTTTGCGGGCCGGCTTGCGATTGAAGCGCTGACGTCATTAGAGTTTGCGCCAGCGATGCGGCTAACTCTAGCAGACTTCCTTGGGAAAAATCTGTCGAGTTGCAGCCGGGTACGTTGCGATTGCCGATCAAACAGAATCGTTACAGGTCAATTGTTGCTACACGCCAAAGAGCAACATTCTGGTGCATTCACAAATGCCGTTCCACCGAACGATGGCACGACCGCAAGTCGCCTGGTCAACGAATCCCGTGGTGCGCGACCTTGTATAGAACACTATACGTTGGTATGCGCCAGCCGCCCCCGGCGCCGGTTCCATGTCTATAGTTCCTGCACCACGCGACCGCGTGGCACGACGTTATATTCCGACGCAGGGTGCGACCATGAAGATATTGATGGTGATGACTTCACATGACCAACTCGGCAACACCGGCAGAAAAACAGGTTTCTGGCTGGAGGAATTTTCAGCGCCTTATTTCACATTTCTCGACGCGGGCGTCGATGTCACCGTGTGTTCGCCGAAAGGCGGGCAGCCGCCCATCGACCCGAAAAGCGACACGCCGGAAGGCAAGACCGAACTCACCGAACGCTTCAAGAGCGACCCCGCCGCACAGCGGGTGCTCGCCAACACCGCGAAGCTCGGCGACATGAAAGCCGACGACTACGACACAGTGTTCTATCCCGGCGGCCACGGACCTTTGTGGGATCTCGCTGAAGATCCGCAGTCGGTGGCGCTAATCGAGCGCTTCTACGACAGCGGTAAGCCCGTCGCCTTCGTCTGTCATTCGCCAGGTGTATTGCGTCATGTCAAGGCGAACGGCGAGCCGCTCGTCAAGGGTAAGCGCGTCTCCGGATTCACCAATTCGGAGGAAGAGGCGGTGCAGCTCACTCATGTAGTGCCTTTTCTCGTGGAAGACGAGTTAAAGCGCCTTGGCGGCCGCTTCGAGAAAGTCGACGACTGGCAGCCGCTATCGATCATCGATGGACGCCTGATCACTGGACAGAATCCCGCCTCGTCGAAATCGGTTGCGCAGGACCTGTTGAAAGTGCTGCGCGGATAGCTCGCATCATCGAACCGACATTGCCTGCATGGAGAGCGTCATGACCCAGGATAGTCCCAACGCGCAGATTAGAATCGAACGTCCCAGCCCGTCCTACTGGCGTGTCGTCTTCGACAATCCGCCCTTCAACATCTTCGGGCCCGATACCACGCCGCAGCTCAACATGGTCGTCAGCGCGATCGAAGCGGACCCGCACGTGAAAGTGGTCGTGTTCGAGAGCGCAGTGCCCGGCTTCTTTCTCACGCACTACGACTTTGTGCCGCCGCTCGATGCAACTACGAGCATGCCGCCGGGACCAACGGGCATGCCGCCGCTACCCGATATGCTGGTGCGCATCGGGCGGTCGTCTGTCATCTCGATCGCGAAGATTCGAGGACGTGCGTCAGGCGTCGGCAGCGAACTCGCATTGGCGAGCGACATGCGCTTTGCCAGCAACGAGCACGCGTTGATGTCGCAGTGGGAAATCGGCGTAGCGCTTGTCCCCGGCGGCGGCCCGATGACGCGTCTTTCGCGGCTGATCGGCCGCGGGCGTGCGCTAGAGGTGCTGACGAGCGGCAACGACTTTCCCGGCGCGCTGGCCGAGCGCTACGGGTACGTCAATCGTTCAATGCCGGACAGCGAACTGGATACGTTCGTCGACGACCTCGCGACCCGTATCAGCCTGTTCGACAGGCAATCCCTTTCGGTCATCAAGCAGCACGTCAACGCGCAGACCCTGCCGCCTGACGCGAGCGTCGCGACCGAGTGGGACGCCTTCATCGCGTCGGTCGGTCGGCCGGCTGCGCAGGAGAAGATTACCCAACTGATGGATCTCGGCTTGCAGAAGGTGACGGACGTGGAAGCGAGGCTCGCGGATTACACGGGCTCGCTCTGGCGCTAGCCGCCGGATCAGGCGACTCATTCGAGGGGCATTGCGCTCCTCGCGTGCTAGGCTACTTTTCGCTTCGCAGAGCGATACGTGCCCTTCGGGCAGGTGTCGCCTTCCTCGGAAGAGAGCAGCGAGAAGGAGCATCTCCATGGATCTCACCGGCTTTTCGCTCGAACCGCTGCACGAAGACGGCGAACTGTTGTTGTGCCGTGCACAGCGGCCCGGCTCGCATATCTCGATGCTCGCGCTAGTGGCCACGCAGCCCGCGTCGCAGAGCATCATGCGGCTCGAGCACGAATACGGTCTTGCGCCCTTGCTCGAACCGGAGTGGGCCGCGCAGCCGCTCGCGCTCGACCTTGGGCGCGTGCCGCCCGTGCTGATTCTCGACGACACCGGCGGCGATCCGCTGATACGGATTCTCGGTAAGCCACTCGAACTGGCGCGGTGCCTGCGCATCGCCGTGAATCTCGCTCAGGCGATCGGACACGCGCACGAGCGGGGAATCGTCCACAAGGACATCAAGCCCGCCAATGTGCTTGTCGATGCGAACGACAATGTCCGCCTGACCGGCTTCGGCATTGCGTCGCTGCTCCCACACGAACATCAGCCGCCCGCGCCGCCCGAGATAATCGCAGGAACGCTGAGGTATATGGCGCCCGAGCAGACCGGCCGCATGAACCGTTCAATCGATGCACGCAGCGATCTGTATTCCTTCGGCGTGACGCTCTACGAGATGCTGACGGGTTCGTCCCCATTCGTCGCATCCGAAGCGATCGAATGGATTCATTGTCATATCGCTCGCAGGCCGGTGCCCGCTGCGCAACGTGTCGAAGGTCTGCCTGCGCCGGTCGGCGACGTAGTCGAGCGACTGCTTGCCAAGACGGCGGAGCAGCGTTACCAGACTGCCGGTGGTGTCCGGGCCGATTTGCAGCGGTGTTTGTCCGCATGGGAAGCGGATGGTGAAATCCCGCCCTTTGCGCTCGGTAAGCACGATGCGTCCGACCGCTTGATGATCCCGGAAAAGCTTTACGGACGCGATTCAGAGATCGATGCGCTGCTGGCGGCCTTCAATCGCGTCGTGACGTTCGGCGCCGCACAGGTGGTGCTTGTCTCCGGCTATGCGGGGATCGGCAAGACGTCGGTGGTGAACGAGTTGCACAAGGCGCTGGTGCCTTCGCGCGGACGCTTCGCCTCAGGCAAGTTCGACCAGTTCAAGCGCGACACGCCCTACGTGCCGCTGGCCCACGCGTTCCAGTCGCTCGTCCGCGACCTGCTCAACAAGACCGATACAGAACTGGAGCGCTGGCGGCGTGAGTTGACGGAGGCGCTCGGGCCGAATGGCCAACTGATGGTTGGTCTGATTCCCGAACTCGCTCTCATCATCGGGGAGCAGCCCCCGGTCCCGGCGTTGCCGCCACAGGACGCACGCAATCGCTTTCATATCGTATTTCGCCGCCTGCTCAGCGTGTTCGCGCGGCCCGAGCATCCGCTCGCGTTGTTCATCGACGATATGCAGTGGATCGACGCTGCCACGCTCGATCTGATCGGACACCTCGCGACGCATCCGGACGTGATGCACGTGCTGTTCGTCGGTGCTTATCGTGACAACGATGTCGATCCGGCAGATCGCCTCACGCGAATGATCGAAGATATGAGCGGTCCGGGAATGGGCAGCGGCACGACGCTGCAGCGCATCGATCTCGCGCCGCTTGGCGCCGGCAGCGTCACGGAGATCGTCGCCGATTCGCTGCGCTGCTCCGCCGCGACAGCCGAGCCGCTTGCGCAGCTTGTTCATCAGAAGACCGGCGGCAATCCGTTTTTCGTGATCCAGTTCCTGACGGCGCTTGCCGACGAGGGGTTGGTTGCGTTCGATCATCGTGCCGCGATCTGGACGTGGGATCTGCCTCGCATCCGCGCCAAGAGATTGACTGAAAACGTGGTCGAGCTAATGGCTGCGAAACTCTCCCGCTTGCCTGACGATACACGCGACGCGCTGAGCCGGCTCGCCATCCTCGGCAACGTCGCGAAGATCGATGCGCTGAAGCTCGTTCACGGGGAGTCTGCGGCATCGATCGATGCGAAGCTCTGGGAGGCCATGAAAGCGGGGCTCGTGCACCGTGTCGACGATGCCTATGTGTTTGCCCACGATCGCGTTCAGGAGGGCGCCTACGCGCTGATTCCTGAGAGCGAACGTGCGGCGACGCACCTGCACATCGGCCGCACGCTGGCCTCCGGACGCGCGGCGGGCGAGCTCGACGAGTTCCTCTTCGACATCGTCAATCATCTCAACCGGGGCGCTTCGCTCATGACCGACGCCGACGAGCGTGAGCGTATGGTCGCGCTGAACTATGCAGCGGGACAGCGAGCCATGCACTCGACGGCGTTCGCCTCAGCACGCACATATCTGGCAGAAGGCGTCGCCCTGCTTGGCGCGGACGCGTGGAGTCGTCATTACGAGCGGACGTTCGAGCTTTATCTGGCGTTTTCCGAATGCGAGTATCTGGCCGGCGACTTCGCCGACGCCGATACGATGTTCGACATGATGCTCGAGCGGTCGCGCTCGAACCTGGATCGCGCAAAGGTCTATGGCTTGCGCATGGAGCTATACCAGGTCGCCGGGCGGTATGACGAGAGCTTCGAGGTGGCCCGCCTCGCACTACGCGATTTCGGCGTATTGCTGCCGCTGCACGACGACGCCGCCGAGAACGAGATCGACGCCGAGTTGCGGAAGATACCGGTTAATCTCGCCGGGCGCCCCATCGACACGCTCGTGGATGCGCCGGTGGCATCGGACCCGGTCACCTGGACGATCGTAGACCTGCTGGTTGAATCAATGCCTTGCGCGTTCATCGCCCGGCCGGCGTTTTATCCGCTCATAACGCTGCAGGCGGTGAACTTGTCCTTGCGCGCGGGCAACACCGACAAGTCCAGCTTTGCTTATGGTAATTACGCGTTGATGCTGGTGTCGAGTTTTGGAGACATCGAGTCCGCGGTGCAGTTCTCGGAGATGTCGCTCAGGTTGAACGACAAGTTCGGCAACCGGCGCTTCAAAGGCAAGTTGCTCCATCTGCACGGCAATCACATCAACTTCTGGCGGCGTCACGTCGTAACCGATCTGCCGATACTCGAACGAGCGAGCGCCGCGTGTCTCGACGTGGGCGATCTGGCTTTTGCCGGATACCTCGCGTTCACCACGGTCTGGCAGATGATCGAGAAGGGCGCACCGCTTTCCGACGTGCAGCGCAGTTCCGGGCGCCACGCGTCGTTCGCACGCCAAAGCCGCAATGACGCAGTCTACGAAACGATTCGGCTGCAGCAGCATTTTGTTGCGGCGCTGCAAGGTCAGGCAGGCGGCGGGGCACTCACGGATGCGGTGGCATTCGACGGCGACGCGTCTTTCGCCGTTATCGCGAAGTCGAATTTCGGCTGCGGGATCGCGTTTCACCACATCATGAATCTGATGCTCGCCTATCTCGAAGGACGATACGACGATGCGCTTCGCGCCGCACACTGTGCGCAATCTGTGATCGGCGCCGTGATGGCGCTGCCAATAGAGGCGACGTTTTACTTCTTCCACGCGCTGACACTTGCGGCGCTCGACGCATCGGCAACCGACGAACAACGAGTCACCTGTCGTCGCGCGATTCACGCGACGTGCGAAAAGTTCGCTGTCTGGACGAGCCACTGTCCGAGCAATTTCAGGCATCGTCATGCGCTGATTTCGGCGGAGCTGGCGCGTCTCGAGGGCCGCGATTCCGATGCGATGCATCACTATGAGGAGGCCGTGCGCTCGGCCCGCGAGCATGGTTTCATTCAGAACCAGGCGCTCGCGCATGAACTGGCGGCGCGCTTTTACGCGGACTGCGGTCTTGAGACGGTCGCGGATACGTATCTGATGAACGCCCGTTCATGTTACGAGCGCTGGGGCGCCTGGACCAAAGTCACCCAGTTGACGCGCAGTCATACGCGAGTGCGTCCCGGCACATCGAAATTCGACGGCACCATTGCCATGTCCAACGAACAGCTCGACCTGGCAACCGTCGTCAACGTGTCGAGCGCAATATTCAGCGATATCGACCTCAACGAGTTGATCCATACGTTAATGGCCTTGTCGCTTGAACACGCCGGCGCCGATCGGTGCGTGCTGGTGCTCAAGCGCCGCAACGAATTGTGCGTGGAGGCAGAAGCGACGACAAGGGCCGATGCCGTCGAGGTGCGTCTGCCCAGACTGCCCATCGAACAGGCAGAACTACCGGAATCCGTGTTGCGATACGTGATGCGTACAGGCGACAGCCTGTTACTCGACGATGCATCGTCCACCAGTCCTTACTCGTCCGACGAGTACGTGATGCGTCACGATTGCCGCTCGATACTGTGTCTGCCGCTCATCAAGCGGAGCCGGATGATTGGCGTGCTCTATCTGGAAAACAACCTGGCTTCGAATGTATTCACGCCGCCGCGCACGGTCGTGTTGCGAATGCTCGCGTCTCAGGCTGCAATGTCGCTCGAAACCGCGCGGCTTTATGCCGACCTGCAACACGCCGAAGCGCTGCTCGCCGACGCACAGCGGCTCAGCAACACCGGCAGCTTCGACTGGCATGTCTCGAGCGGCGAGCTGTTCTGGTCGAAGCAAAGCTTTCGCATCTTCGACTACGATCTCGCCACGCTTCCTACACTCGAACTGATGCTGGCGCGGGTGCATCCCGACGACGCGACGTTCGTGCGTCTCATGTTCGATCGGGCCACGCATGACCGGCAGCCGTTCGATGTCGAGCACCGGCTGCTGATGCCGGACGGCTCGGTGCGGCACTTGCAATTGCTCGCGCACGTGATCGCCGACGCCGACGCGGGCATTCGGGTGCTCGGAGCACTCAAGGACATCACGACCCGCAAGCAGGCTCATGCCGCGTTGCTGCGAAGCGAGCACCGTTATCGCAGTCTGTTTTTCGACATGCCCGTCGGCTTATGGCAGATCGACGCGCAACCGCTGATCGCGTTGCTGTCGTCGCTGCGCGGGCAGGGCGTGGAAGATCTGTCGGAGTACATAGACCATCATCCCGGGTGGCTGGATCGCGCGATGGAGTTGCTCATCGTCGAAGAGGTCAATCATCACGCGGCCAAAATGTTCGGCGCGCACGACCGGAGCATGCTGCTCGGACCGTCGCCGTGGGTGTGGCGGGAAAGCCCCGACACATTCAGGCGCGCGTTGGAAAGCCGTTACGGCGGCGCACCGCTCTTTCAGGAAACCACGAGGCTTCCCACGCTCGACGGGCGCATCATCGACGTTCTGTTGACGGTCGCGCGTCCTGGCGCGGCCGAAGATCTCGGCATTGCGCTGATCAGTCTTGTCGATCTGACGGAGCGCGTCCGCGCGCAAGAAATGCTGCAGCGGCTTCAGGCAGACTTCGCGCACGCCGCGCGCATTTCGACGCTCGGAGAGTTGAGCGCGTCCATCGCGCACGAGTTAAAGCAGCCGCTTGCGGCGATTGCGATGAACAGCTCGATTGGCACGCGCTGGCTCGATCGCGAGACGCCCGATGTGGCAGAGGCGCGGCTCATCAATCAGCGCATCAAGATCGATGCGCAGCGAGCGGTCGATATCGTGGATCGCATTCGCACCATGGCGGTGCGCCAGGGCTTGAAGCGCTCGATCGCGCTGCTCGATGAGTTGATCGATGAAGCGTTGGTGTTCCTGCGTCACGATGTGAACGCGCTCGGCGTCACGATCATGCGTAAGCGGGCGCGACCGGCGCCCGCCGTGCTTGCAGATCGCGTGCAGTTGCAACAGGTGATCGTGAATCTCGTCGTCAATGCAATGCAAGCTATGAAAACGACGTCACGCCGGCGCGGCAACATAACGATTCGCACCTATCTGCCCGATGCCACGAGTGTCACCTGTTTCGTAGAAGACAGCGGCCCGGGGCTCGACGAGCCCAACATGCAGCGCGTATTCGAAAGCTTCTTCACGACCAAGGTAAGTGGCATGGGCATGGGTCTTCCGATCTGCCGCTCGATCATTGAAATGCACGGTGGCGAAATTGGCGCCGACAACGCGTCGGTGCATGGCGGCGCGCGCTTTTTCTTCACGCTGCCGCTAGCTTCCGAGGCGGCTTGAGTCGATGTCGAATTCACCGAGTCAATCGTTGTGCAAGTAGTCGCGCTCTCTTTGGTTTATGAAAGGCATACCGGCAGCATGGTTTGACATACCCGATGACGATTGAAACGACGCACGCAATCTCCTGTAATTGAGATTGTTATCCGATGTACCCGTGCATCGTGCGTGAACTTATCACCGAAAGGAGCCAGGCATGCAAACCAGAGCAATCATCCTTACCGTGGCGGCCGCAACGGCATTCACGGCGACGTCCCTTATCGGCGTTGGCACCGCGTGGGCTGCCGACTCATCGGCTGCCAGTACTGGCGGCACCAGCAAGAAGGAGATGCGAGCCGAGAATCGCGCGCTGAGCCACGCAGTGCGTCAGTCGCTAACGAAGGTCAAGGGGCTGAACTCTTCGCACATCAACGTGCTGGCGCACGGCAGCACGGTCACGCTGACGGGTTCCGCATCGGATCAGTCGCAGATCGACTCCGCACAAGCGGCTGCTTCGAAGGTTGCAGGTGTCAGCCACGTGAACAATGAGCTCACTGTGTCCGAGCCCGGGAATTGAAGGCCGCATGCGCTCGAGTAGTACTGCGTTCGAAGGAGTTGGCATGTCAGACGATCTTCTTCCCGAAATCTCTTCGCGCCGTAAGTTCATCAGTGCGGCGGCAGCCGTCGTCGCCGCAGGTTCAGCGCCGCGGTTCTCGTTTGCCGATACATCGATCACGAGCACCTCGCAGCCTGGCGGCGGCGACAAGACTGCGCTGCGTCCGTTGCGCGTTCACGCGTCGGACGCGCAACTCGCCGACTTGCGACGGCGCGTCAAGGCGACGAAGTGGCCCACGCGCGAAACTGTCTCCGACGCCACTCAAGGCGTGCAGCTCGTGACGATGCAGCGCCTCGCGCGTTACTGGACTACTGACTACGACTGGCGGAAGGTCGAAGCGAAACTCAACGCTCAGCCGCAGTTCGTGACCGAAATGGACGGACTCGACATTCATTTCGTCCACGTGCGGTCCAGGCACGCGAACGCGATGCCGATGATCGTCACGCATGGTTGGCCGGGTTCAATCATCGAGCAAATGAAGATTATCGAGCCGCTAACGAACCCGACCGCTTATGGTGGCGCGGCCGCAGACGCGTTCCATGTCGTGATCCCGTCGTTGCCGGGGTACGGCTTTTCGGGCAAACCGACGACGACCGGTTGGGACCCTGGGCGCATCGCGCGTGCATGGGTCGTGCTCATGCAGCGACTCGGCTACACACGTTATGTCGCGCAGGGCGGCGACTGGGGCAATGCCGTGACCGAGCAGATGGCGCTGCTGACGCCGCCCGGTTTGCTTGCGATGCATACGAATATGCCGGCCACTGTTCCGGACGACATTGCGGATGCGTTGAAATACGGCAAGCCTGCGCCGGCCAATCTGTCAGCCGACGAAAAGCATGCCTTCGACCAGCTTGATTTCTTCTACAAGCACGGGCTTGGGTATGCGCTCGAAATGGCGAACCGTCCGCAGACGCTCTACGGCATCGAAGATTCGCCCATCGGTTCTGCTGCATGGATGCTGGACCACGACGCGAGCAGCCAGGCGATGATCGCGCGCGTTTTCGACGGACAGCCGGAAGGGCTGACACGCGACGACGTTCTGGACAACGTCACGCTTTACTGGCTGACAGGCACGGCGATCTCGTCGGCGCGGCTGTACTGGGAAAACAAGTTGAATTTTTTCGCGCCGAAACATGTACCGATTCCGGTCGCCGTGAGCGTCTTTCCCGACGAGATCTACGCCGCGCCGCGCAGTTGGACGGAACAGGCGTACCCGAAGCTGATGCATTACAACCGCCTTCCCAAGGGCGGCCACTTCGCGGCCTGGGAACAGCCGCAGATCTTCACGCAGGAAATTCGCGCAAGCTTTTCGTCGTTGCGCTGACCTGGCGCCCGCCGATACATGAATGACCGCAACGCGCGGTCACGGCTGGCCGACGACTACACACCGAGGATCTTGCCGACCGTCTCATTGAATTCGTCGGTAGCGTTCTGGATTGCCTCGTCGGCCTCGTCGTCCAGGTTGTCTGCGTTCTCATCCAGCACCTCCTGCAGCGTTAGATACGCTGCAATGATGCCGTCCAGCTGGTGGCTTTCGACGCGAGCATAGACGGCCTCGCCCACCGCTTCCATGAAGTCGCCCCGGCTTCCGCCCACCAGGCCGTCAGCGTTATTTTCCAGGTCGTCCTTGAATTGTTCGACGTTTGCCATGTTTTCCTCCGGAAGGTCATGTCAGATTAGCGGTTTGGTTCTGTTGCCGTGGTTGCGCCGCGTAACGCGTGCGTCAACAGTACGGCCATATCATGGAACCCGCAACACGATCTGCGGCTACGTCGCCATGCCCAGCGTTCGCACGAGATCGGCCAGCCGATACGGTTTGTGAATAAACGCGAAGTCGTCGAGATTGCCGTGCTGTGCCTTGAGGGCGGGCAAAGGATACCCCGATGCAAGCACGATCCTGATCTCGGGGTGGCGATCGCGCGTTGAACGCGCAAGCTGGATGCCGTCGATTCCCTTGGGCATCACGACGTCGGTAAATAAAACGCGGATATCGTCGCGACGACCCAATGCGTTCATCGCTTCGGCCCCGTTGCTCGCGGTCAGTACTTCGTATCCGAGGCTACGGAAGAGCGCCGCTGTCGCATCCAGTAAATCCGGCTCGTCCTCTACGACCAGCACCGTATCGAGCGTCGGTCCGGCTAAAGAGTCCGCGTCGCCCGATGCGCTTTTCGCTATCGGCAGATACATGCTGACGACCGTGCCTATGTCCGGTTCACTGCGAATGAGCACATCGCCGCCAGACTGCGAGATAAAGCCGTACACCTGGCTTAGACCGAGACCGGTGCCCTTGCCGACCTCCTTGGTGGTAAAGAACGGTTCGAACGCGCGCGCGGCAACCTCTGGCGGCATCCCCGAGCCGGTGTCTGCCACGGAGACCTTGACATACGGGCCCTCGACGAGCGTGCCAACCGTGCCTTCGCGGACTTCGACGTTTTCAACGGTAATCGCGATCTTTCCGCCTGCGGGCATTGCGTCGCGCGCATTGACGATCAGATTCAGCAGCGCGGCCTCGAAGCGGGCTACGTCGAGCAGCACGGGCCGCGGTTGCGGCTCTGGCCTGATCTCCAGCTCGATCGTGCTGTTTCCCGCGCGGCGAAGAACCGCTTCAAAACCGCGGATCACCGCGTTCAGATTGCATCTTTCGACCTTGAGCGGCTGCTGGCGCGCAAACGAGAGCAACTGCTGTGTCAGCGTCGCGCCCCGGGCCACTGCGCGTTGCATGGTTTCCAGCATCTTGAGATCGGCGTGGTCCTGTACGCGCAGCGACAGCACATCGAGTCCGTTCGACATGACTGCGAGCAGGTTGTTGAAGTCGTGGGCGACGCCGCCGGTCAACTGGCCGAGCGATTCCATCTTCTGTGACTGGAACAGTGCGGCGTTGGCGCGCTCGAGAGCCTCCGCCGCCTGTTTGCGTTCCGTGACGTCGCGCGTCACTTTTGCAAAACCGACGAGCTCGCCCGCGCCGTTGCGGATTGCATCCACCACCACGTGGGCCCAGAACCGCGAGCCGTCCTTGCGGACCCGCCATCCTTCGCGCTCCGCTCGGCCCTCCGCGGCGGCGGTCGACAGCGTCAGCGCAGGCAGGCCGCTCGCGCGATCCTCCTCGGTATAGAAGCAAGAGAAGTGTTTGCCGAGAATTTCCTCGCGCGTGTAACCCTTGATCCGTTCCGCGCCGACATTCCAGTTAGTCACCTCGCCGGTTGGCGAAAGCATGTAGATCGCGTAGTCCGTGACGCCTTGAACCAGCAGCTGGAACTGCTCCTCGCTTTCACGCAACGCTTCCTGGGCCATCTTCCGGTCCGTGATGTCGCGTGTGATCTTGGCGAAGCCGATGAGCTTGCCGGAATCGTCACGCAGCGGATCGATTACCACGCTCGCCCAGAACTGGCTGCCGTCCTTTCGGACCCGCCAGCCTTCATCCTCGAATTTACCTTCGTCGCGCGCAGTTCTCAGCGCGAAGGCCGGGCGGCCGCCCGCCCGGTCAGTGTCTGTGTAAAAAACGGAAAAGTGCTGGCCCAGAATTTCCTTGGGAGCATAGCCCTTGAAGCGTTGGGCGCCTGCATTCCACGTTTTGATAAAACCTTCTGCGTCCAGCATGAAAATCGCGTAATCCCTAACGCCTGCGACCAGAAGCTGGAAAGATTCCTCTCCCGAAACGTCCCGGGGGGACGGTGCAAAGTTAGTCATTTTGTGTTTTTACCGGGCGGCGCCCTGTCAGCGGTTTGTCACGCGAGGCTCCTGAAGCCCGTGCCATATGAACTGTCGCAAGAGTTGCGCCAGCGCTCCGGGATGGTAGGCAGTCAAGTGCGTGGTCCGCATTGAACTCAGCCGTGGGGCTTCCCGACGGAAGCTCTCGGGTGCTCCGCGGCTGCCGTGGCCGCACCGACAAGTACGCCTGACCCTCCGTCTTCGTCGCCCGGAAGTTGTACCGAGTTGATTCCCGATTCGGTCAGGAGACGAGAGCGTGTCGGCTATGTCCGTTCGCTTTTTGGGAACACCAGGCGCGCTATCAGCCCGCCGCCCGGGTGATTGCCAAGAATGAGATGGCCTCCTGCGCCTGCCACGAGTTTTTTGACCAGAGCCAGCCCCAGTCCCCGATGGCGTCCGCTATCGTCAGCGCTGCCCAGGCGCACGAATGCTGCGGTTGCATCTGCCAATCTTGACTGCGTGATTCCTGCACCGTGATCTCTTATGCTCAGGACGCACTCGGCTCGGGTTCGCGAGGTTTTGATTTCGATCGGCGGAATTCCATGCTCCAGCGCGTTGTCGACCAGATTGAACAGGACGCGCTCAAGGACCGGGCGCGGCAGCTTGAATTCTGCACCCGCTTCGAACGTGCAGACGAACAGGTTGGCCTCCAGCGAACTTGTCATTACGAATCGATCGTGGATGAATGCTTCCACGGACAGGTTGGCCTGCGGCCCGGTGGAAAGCTGAGTCCCTTCGACGAACTGCCTGGCAAGATGCGAGAACAGGTCGATGTCCTCTACGAGCGCCACGCGCTTGTGCCATTTCTTCACCTGAAGGGCTCGTTCACGCAGTCGGGTTGCGTGCGATTCGAGATGAAGTTGCAGGGCCACCAGCGTAGACGATTGCTCTGAACGTGAGTCGATGCGCCGAGCGAGCAATTCATTGGATATTCGCGCCAGTCGCCGTAACTCCTTCGGGCCTCTTTCCGGAATGATTTCGTGGGGGCGGTATTCGCCGCCAACCTTGCTAAACGCTGTCGAGAGACTGCGTAGAGGCCGCCCAATTGCCCAGCTTGCTGCTAATCCGAGACCAATAGATAGAAAGACAATCGACCATGCCGGGAACGCAATGCAGTCCCAACGCAGATAGGTGGGCGCGTTTTCGAATGGGAACGCGTTATACGGCGGAACGGTTTGGCCGTTCCAATATTGATAGCCTGGAACGGGGAACCAGGCTTGGGCGCCCCCAGCTTCACCTTGGTCCCGCCAGAGATTAACCAGCGTTGGCCGTTCCACAACCACCACAGCGGGCGGCGCCGCGGAGATCGACGTCAGTAACGGGGAATATGAGCGCTTGCGCGCGTCAGCTTGTTGAAACCTCGCAGGCACCGGGCTCGCCTGCGACGCATACGACGAGTCCAATCGTGTCAGGCCGACATGTTGCGAAGCAACTGCCATCGCGCCGCAGTCGATACATGAACTGAGCACGACAGCCAATATGATGACTCGGTGAATCGACCTGATCACGGGTTCCTCTTGCGCTTCATTTGAAAGTTACGTGCACGCACCTAGCGGGCATCTTCCTGTTGGACATGCCGGTCTGCGACGTACATTTTTGGATTGTGAGTCCGTGTCTTGCCCGGCATCGCCAGTCTCAACGTTAGCCAATCATCTACCGTCGAGACGCGGCGAGATGCGGCGAACACTGGCAGCATCGATCAAATCCTTACATTTTATTTCGTGGTAGCGGAGCCAGCGTATTCGTGACGACGCACGCCTCCGGCTCGTACGGTGAGCACATGCTTAATCGAAGTTACATCGCCCGACGGTTTTTACAAGCGCTTCACGTACTCGTCACGTCATGCGAAGGCAGAAGCAAGCGCCTGCCGCGAGCCTCCACGGCGCAAGGGCCGGCTTGCGGTGCCAGGCAAGAATTTTGCAATGCATCACGTTGTGAGGTGTAACGCGCGGCGTCCGCTCCGACAACCGCAATGCACATGTAAGGAAATAACCGCTTGCGAGTCGGCTTACGTGCCGGGCCGGAGAACAATGATGGGTCAGACGGTCAGCGATTTTCTTGTCGGACGCCTGCATCGTTTGGACCTCAGCGGTCGCAAGCTTGCACTTCTAACGGCGCTTACTTTCGCGCCGCTTGCGCACGCCGACGCGCCGCTCGAATACTTCCTGCATTCGGCCGGTCCCGCGGCGACACCGACCATGCATCTTGGCTGGGGTCTGACTGCCATGTGCATCGCGGTTGTCGTCATCATTGCGGTTCTGCTGGCGGGCGCACTTATGCGGCGGCGCCCGCCGACCGCGCGGCGAGCGCTCGGTAAGGAAGGCGGTGGAATGGCGTGGATCTACATCGGCGTGGGCGTGTCCACCGTCGCGTTGCTGGTGTCGCTCTTCTACACGCTCGTTACGTTGGAGGCAGTCGCGCAACCTTCGCTGACACCGGGCCTGACTATCACCGTCACCGCCTACGACTGGTGGTGGAAGATCGACTACGGCGAAGACACCGAGCCGGCGAACCATTTCGCAACAGCCAACGAGATTCACATTCCTGTGGGCGTGCCGGTCAAGATCAACCTGAAAAGTGCGGACGTCATCCACGCTTTCTGGGTGCCCCGCCTTGCCGGCAAGACCCAGGCAATTCCGGGGCAGGTCAACACGCAATGGATAGAGGCGGATGCGCCAGGCGTCTACCGTGGTCAGTGCACGCAATTTTGCGGCTCACAGCATGCGCATATGGCGTTCGACGTCATCGCGCAGCCGCAGGCGGATTTCGATGCCTGGCAGAGCGCGCAGATCCGTCAGGCGGCTCTGCCGGCCGACGGCCAGGTGCGAGACGGTCAGAAGATTTTCATGGATCGCTGCGCAGGCTGCCATGCGGTACGGGGTAGCGACGCAGCCGGTGCGCAGGCCCCGGACCTTACTCATGTGGGCTCACGCCAGCAGCTTGCAGCCGGCACATTGACCAATACCCCGACGCACCTGCTTGACTGGATCGAGCACGCCCAACAGATAAAACCCGATTCGCTGATGCCCAGCTTTACGCTGAACGTGCACGATGCCGCTGCGCTTTCCGATTATCTCGCGACGCTCCATTGAAGCGCTCCCATCCGACAAGGAAGAACATGGCCGACCTTGCACCCGATACGCCCGACCTGCGGCTCGCACGCCGACCGGAAATCGGCCGCATGCCGCAAGGTTCGCCGCGCGAGCAGCGCCTGCGAGAACTGTGGGAAAGCGAACCTGGCTGGCGCGGCTGGCTCTCGACGGTGGACCATAAGCAAATCGGCTTGCGCTACATCGTCACCGCTTTTGTCTTTCTGATCGCCGGGGGAATCGAGGCGCTCATCATGCGCGTACAGCTTGCGCGGCCGAACGCACATCTGCTGTCGCCGGAGCAGTACGACCAGCTTTTCACGATGCACGGCATCACGATGATCTTTTTGTACGCACTGCCTGTGTTGTCCGGCTTTTCGAACTACCTGTGGCCGCTCGTGCTCGGCGCGCGGGACATGGCATTTCCACGGCTTAACGCGCTGTCGTTCTGGGTCTTCCTTTTCGCGGGCATTTTTCTTTATGCGAGCTTTCCGCTCGGTCAGGCTCCTAATGCCGGCTGGTTCAATTATGTGCCGCTCGCGAATCTCGAATACAACACCGGACCCAACATCGACGTCTACGCGCTCGGCATGGTGCTGCTCGGTGTGTCCACAACCGTTGGATCGGTCAACTTCGTCGTCACGCTACTGCGCATGCGTGCACCGGGAATGTCGATCGACCGGTTGCCCATTCTGGTGTGGGGCACGTTGACTGCGTCGGCGGCTAACCTTGTGGCGGTGCCATCGGTCAGTCTGGCGTTTCTCATGCTGTGGCTGGACCGGCAGATCGGCACGCACTTCTTCGATGTCACCCACGGCGGCCGGCCGATGTTATGGCAGCACATGTTCTGGATGTTCGCTCATCCGTGGGTATATGTCGTGGTGTTGCCGGCCATGGGCATCGTTTCCGATGCACTGCCGACGTTTTGCCGCCGGCCACTCGTTGGCTACACACCCGTTGCGATCTCGACCGTCGCAACGATGATGATCGGATTCGTGGTCTGGATTCATCACATGTTCGCGACTGGAATCGGGCCGCTCGCGCTGGCCTTCTTTGGCGCCGCAAGTACGTTGATCTCGATCCCAAGCGCCGTCGCCACCTTCGCATGGATTGCAACGATCTGGCTTGGACGGCCGGTCTATCGCGTGCCGTTCCTGTTTTTCGCAGGCTTCGTGCTGATGTTCGTGGTTGGCGGCGTCTCCGGTGTGATGACCGCGGCGGTGCCATTCGACTGGCAGTTGACCGACACCTACTTCGTCGTGGCTCATCTGCACTACGTGCTGCTCGGCATCAACGTGTTTCCCGTGCTCGGGGGCATCTATTACTGGTTCCCCAAATTTACCGGCCGGATGACCAGTGAGCGGCTCGGCAAGCTGTCGTTCTGGGTCACCTTTGTCGGCTTCAACGTCGGCTTTTTTCCGATGCACATCTCGGGCCTCCTCGGCATGCCGCGTCGGATCTACACCTACCCGGCAAACATGGGATGGGACACGACGAACATGATCACGACCATTGGCTCATTCATATTCGCCATTGGCATTCTCATCTTCCTGATCGACATGGCCGTGAGCCTGCGGCGCGGTGCACCGGCAGGCGACAATCCCTGGGACGGCGCGTCGCTCGAATGGTCCGTACCGTCGCCGCCACCGCCCTACAACTTCGCTGTCGTGCCAGTGGTAGCGAGCCGCAATCCGTTGTGGGAAGAACGGATTGGAGAGGGCAGCAACTCGAAGCTCGATGAAGGGTTCCTGCTCGATCATGGCCGTGAGGCGCTCGGCACGACACCGCTCGATGCCAGGCCCGACATCATCCTGAAGATGCCGACCGATTCCTACGCCCCGTTTTTGCTCGGCTTGTTCAGTGCGCTGCTATTCGTTGCCATGCTGCTGCGCACCTGGATCTTTGCGGGGGCCATGATAGCCGCGTGCGGCGCGGCGATTCTGTTATGGCTGTGGCCCGAACGATTGCTGATACAGCGCGAGCCGGAGCCGGTGCGGGATGCGGGAGCCGGTCATGAGTGAGCTGACGGACAACGTGCCGGTTCTTCCTGTCGGTAGCGCCGGCAAATTATCGGGCGGCTGGTGGGGCATGATGGCGACGGTCGCCACCGAAGCGTCGCTCTTCGGTTATCTGATCTTTTCGTATCTGTACCTCGGCTCGCAGACCGAGATGCACTGGCCGCCGGAAGGGCTGCCCAAGATCGGCATCGGCGCGCTCAATACGTGCGTCCTGCTCTTGAGCAGCCTGTTCGTGTGGTTGTGCGAGCGCCTGGTGCGCCGGCGCAGAATCCGCTGGGCGGTAGCGTCGATGGCATTGGCGATCGTTCTCGGCGTCGTCTTCGTCGGCATTCAGATGAAGGAGTGGCACGACCACCCGTACGGCATCGCAACGCATCTTTACGGATCGCTGTACTTCACGATCACGGGCTTTCACGTGATCCACGTGCTCGTCGGCCTTGTCGTGCTGTCTTGTCTGCTCGGCTGGACGGCGCTCGGTTACTTCGACGAAAAGCGTTGTGCTGCGCTGAGAATCGGCGGCCTGTACTGGCATTTCGTCGATGTCGTCTGGCTCTTTATTTTCACCACGCTGTACGTCACGCCTTTTCTTTTCTAGGAGCGCGATGATGTTAGCCGCAGAGCTTTATCAGAAGCCGCCAGGCGAGCCGGACCCGGCGACCGCGCAGCGAGGCGCCGGCCGCAGGTCCGACCGTCTGAATCCCTATCCACGGCGCGGCGGGGCGCTGATGATGCTGTTCGGTCTGTTGGGCGCGGCCGCAGCATGGGGGTTGCAGACGGAAGTTGGCGAGACGCTTGCCGCTCAGGCCTGCTACCCGCATCGGCGTGCGCTCCCCGCGCCTCAATGGTCGTGGCTCATGCCGGCGTTGAACGTAATGAGTATCGTCGCGCTGCTGGTTGGTATCGCGGGTGTGTGGGTGGCCTGGCGAAGCTGGCGCATAGCGCGCGGCGCGCTCCCTGATTCTGCTGCTTCCGTGTCCGACACAACAGCGGGAAGAACCCGTTTTCTCGCGATGGCAGCGCTCATACTCAGCGTGCTCTTTCTCGTCGGCCTGGTCACAGCAGGATTGGCTGTGCTGCTCGTCTCACCGTGCAGCGCGTGGCGATGACTGACATGAAACGGATCCGGCCGCGCGCCGCGTGCACCGCCTTCGCTCTGACGCTCGCCATGACGATGGTGGCGGGGCTGTGCGCACGCAGTCTCGCGCAGCCAGCTTCGCCTAGCGTCGACGATGAAGTTTCACTGTCGGACCCCGCGCTGATTTCACGTGGCGCCTATCTCGCGAAGCTTGGCGACTGCGCCGGCTGCCATACGGTGCCGAAGCAGGGTGCGCCGTTCGCCGGCGGCCTCCCGATGGGCTCGCCGTTCGGCACCATCTATTCGACTAACATCACGCCCGACCCGCAAACCGGAATCGGCCGCTACAGCTATGCTGACTTCGAGCGCGCGCTGCGCGACGGCGTGACACCCGGCGGCAAGCGGCTTTACCCGGCCATGCCGTATGCGTCGTTCACGAAGATCAACGACTCGGATATGCACGCACTCTACGCGTACTTCATGCATGGCGTGCAGCCGGTCCCGCACCGGCCGCCTGAAACGAAATTGCCGTTCCCGTTCAGTCAGCGCTGGGGCCTCGCCTTCTGGGATTTCGCATTCGTGCGGCACGAGCGCTTCATTCCGGACGGCAAACGCGACGCGCTATGGAATCGAGGTGCCTATATCGTGCAATCGCTCGGCCACTGCGGCGCATGTCACACGCCCCGTGGCCCCGGGTTCGAGGAGCGCGGCTACGACGAGTCGTCGAAGCTATACCTGACAGGCGGAACGAACGATCACTGGTTCGCGCCGAACCTCACCGGGGATCCAGGTTCCGGATTAGGGCGTCTATCGCCGCGCGACATCGCCTCCTTTCTCAAGTCCGGCCACGGCGTGGATGTGCACGTCGTGACGTTTGGCAGCATGGTGGAAGTGGTCGAGGACAGCGGGCAATATTTCAGCGACGACGACCTGAACGCGGTCGCACGATATCTGAAGAGCCTCCCCGCCCGGCAGAGCTCCGGTGCTTACAAGCCGAACACGCAGAAGTTACAGGAGACGGCTGTGTCGTTGAAGGCGGGTGAGATAGAGCGTCCCGGGGCCGGACTCTACCTGTCGTTTTGCGCAAAGTGTCATCAAGCCGACGGGCGCGGGGAACCACACAAATTCCCCGCGCTGGCAGGCAATCCGGCAGTACTCGCGCCGGACACGTCGTCGCTAATCCGGCTCGTTCTTGAAGGCGGCACTAGTCCGCAGACAGAGAATGGGCCAATACATCGTGAGATGCCCGCGTTCAGGAATCAGTTCACAGACAGAGAGATCGCCCGAGTCTTGAGCTTCGTGCGTACTGCGTGGGGTAACGAGGCACGGCCGGTTCCGACGCGCGACGTCTCGACTGTGCGCAGCAAGATCAAGAAGTGAAGCAGGCAGGGCCGGTTCGAACTCTCTGTTTCGCCACCGGCCTCATCGTTCGCCGAATTAGATCGGCTTCCTCTCAACTTCATCGAGCCGCGTGGTCTTGTCGGTTCCTTCCACCCGCTCAACTTCGACTTCGGTACCGCGGACTGTGTCGTTGACAGTTTCAGTGCGACTGCTCGACTCTTTGCCAACCACCACTTCCTCAACGACTCTAGCCGTCTTTGCGACGACGGCCTGCTCCGCAGTTTCGCGAACCTCGACGGAACTCTCGGTCAGGTCGGCTGTAGTCGCGGGGCGGTCCACCGCGCGCCGTTCTATCGTGGCGTGCTCCTCGCGCAGGGTCACCGCTTCGCTAACAGGCGTTTCGGTGACGCGCGAGTAAACACGTACGCCTCCCGTCGAGACTTCGCGTTTGCCGACTTCGAGCGACTCCTGTACGACTGGAAACGCCTTGCGTTCGGCCGCTATTTCCTCACTCGTGTAAGCGGGCGCGTTGCGGTCGTATCCGGTGTAGCCCGCGCCGCGCCATTGTGCAACGCGTGAATCGATGTCGACGGCACCCGCGGCGTACAACGCCTCTTGCACTCTCTCCACGGACGACTCGTCATTCACATCCACGGACAGCAATGCGCCGCCGCGACGCACGGCTTCCTGATAGTGGCCGGCTTCTTCCGGACGGTCGTCGTCACCGAAGAGTCGTTTGAAGAAATGTTCGATGCGCCCCATCGCGCCTTCGTGCTCGTGGCCAGTGGCGTCGGTCGAGGAAACCGGTGTTGTCCCGAGGCCCGTATCGGTTGTGGTGGATGCACCGAACCCGGCGTCCTGAGCATGCACGGCCATGTTCGCAGACGGAACGCCTTCAGTTTCCAGGCGGCTTTTTGCGGCTTCCGCCTGCGCGAATGAATCGAATACACCGATGATAGTGTGAGTCATTGCAGATCTCCCAAAAGAGTGAACCAGAGCTACGCAAGTCCAAGTGGAACGCGTCCCGCCTATCGCGCAACGACCGTTCCCAGGGCGCGCTACTCGGTGTCAGTTTCGGTTTTCCACTCGCCATCCGTGCCTTCGCGGCGCTCAATGACTAATTCTTCGGACTTCAAAGTGAATTCACGAACTGCTTCATGCTGTGATTCGAAGGTCGTTATGTGCACCTCTTCCTTCAACATGAGTTGCATTTTTACTACCGGCACGGATTCGAAGACCGGAACGATGAGCGTGTCGCCTTCCTGCCGCGGCGCGTAGCGCTCATCGACAGGTCTTCCGATCGGCACGCGCCGAACTTCAACGTGCTCCTCGCGCAGGGTCACGGAAACCGGCTTCGTCTCTTCTTGAATGACCTTGCGGACCCGGACTGAACCCGTCTCGATTCTGTCGACGTCGACCTGCAGTTGTTCTTGCACGGCAGCGAGGCGCAATTCGTCCGACGCATTGCTTGCATCGGACGTGTCCGCGCGGTCAGCGGATTGCGACTTGGATTTGGCCGATTCGGGCATGTCCATCAGTTGCCTCCGGGAGAAGCGGGCGTTCAGTTAGAAAAGGGGCGCCTGGAAGATTTAGCGCGGCGACCATGCATGGCACGTGGCTGCTTGTGTCGGAAGCATCTCTGGCATCTACCGGCGAGGTGAACCGGCGCCCCGTCATGCGGCGCCGTAACGTTTCAATCCGCAAGGGGCATGCCGTGTCGGCGGGATGAGGGAACATGCCCGCCTGGCAGGACAATAAGTTCGTTGACCGTCAGCAACGTTGTGTGGGCTCACGCAACATAATGGACCGGCTGCATGTAACGGAACCGTCAACCCACAGGTATGATGTCGCTCTGTCCAATTGACACCAATACAGGAGCGGACTTTGAGCGAACAAAATGACTTGGCAACCATACTTGAGAAAAATGAAGAAGCCGTTTTGAAAGCGTGGGTAGCCGGGCAGATATCTGGCGGCGTCCGCCAGGGTGTCATCTCGGAAGCTGATGTGCGCGACTCATCGCGTGCATTTCTCGCGCTATTTGCAAGCGCTGTCAAAAGCAGCTACGACGAGCAGTTGTCCGGAGAGGCATGGGAACCGGTCCGCGCACATCTGACTGCATTGTCCCGGGAACGCGTAATTCAGGGCTTCTCCCCGGTAGAAACTGCCACTTTCATTTTTTCGCTGAAGAAGCCGTTGTTCGAAGCGCTGCGCAAGTCGCTCGGCAAGAACCTCGAAGCGCTGGGCGACGAGTTGTGGAAGCTGACTCAGACTCTCGACAGCCTCGGCCTCATCACCATTGAAGCGTATCAGGCGAGCCGCCAGCAGATAATCGAGCGCCAGCAGCAAGAATTACTGGATCTCACCACACCAGTGGTGCGCCTGTGGGACTCCATCGTCGCGCTGCCGCTAATCGGCACGCTCGACAGCGAGCGTACCCAGGTCGTCATGGAGAGCCTGCTCGACTCCATCGTCGAAAACGAAGCGGCGATCGCAATCATCGATATCACTGGCGTGCCGACTGTCGACACGCTGGTCGCGCAGCATCTGCTCAAGACTGTTGCGGCCGCCCGGCTGATGGGTGCGGAGTGCATCATCAGCGGAATTCGTCCGCAGATTGCGCAAACTATCGTCCACCTTGGCGTCGATCTCGGTGACGTCGTCACGAAGGCAACGCTCGCCGAAGCGCTAAAAATCGCTTTGCGAAGAGTGGGCATGACGGTGACGAAACTCGCTACCGCCAAGCAGGACAACTGAGATGGAGCAGATCCCTGTCCTCAAGCTCGGCGAATTCCTCCTCGTCTCGATTCAGGTAGAGCTGCATGACGAACTGGTGATGAGCTTGCAGGACGATTTGACGTCACGGATCGAGCGTACGCATGCAAAGGGCGTGTTGATCGACATCTCCGCACTGGAGATCGTCGATTCTTTCATTGGCCGTACGCTCGGCCACATCGCAGCGATGGCGCGGGTAATGGACGCCACCACCGTGCTGGTGGGCATGCGGCCTGCTGTAGCTATTACGCTGGTCGAACTGGGCATGTCGCTGCACGGTATCCGCACGGCGCTCGACGTGGACAAGGGAATGGCCTTGCTGCGCAGATCGCTCGAAGACGCGGGAGACCCCTCATCGTTACCTTAAGCGAATCCGTCCTCGAGGTTCGAACGGCCGATCAGGTGAACCTTGCACGCAAGACGGTTCAGGAGTGGGCAACGCGGCTCGCCTTCGGCACGCTCGATCGAACCAAGTTCGTTACGGCGGCGAGCGAACTTGCGCGTAATACACTCGTGCATGGCCGGGGAGGCAAACTCACCATCTCCGAAGTCCAGCGCGACGGCCGTATTGGCATCAAGCTCGTTTTCGAAGATACGGGGCCGGGTATTCCGGACATCGAGCGGGCGCTTCAGGACGGGTTCAGCACCGCTAAAAGCATGGGCCTTGGATTAGGCGGTGCACGTCGGCTCGTCAATGAGTTCGACATTACGTCGACAGTGGGCGTGGGGACCAAAGTGAGCATCATTCAATGGAAACGACGCTAACCCTCGCCGACAAGAGCGGCGTGGCAGACGCGCGCAGGCGTGCGGTTCAGATGGCGCAATCGCTCGGCCTGCCCGAAAAATCGCAGGCCGACGCCGCGCTGATCGTCACGGAAGCGGCCACCAACATCCTCAAGTACGCGGGCCATGGCGAGATCGTGTTGAAGAGTGCCGAGGGCGGCGCGGGCGGTCTCGACGTGGTCGCACTCGACCGCGGTCCGGGTATCGTCAATCTGGGCGCCGCGTGTTCCGACGGATTCTCGACGGGCGGCAGCCTCGGCGCCGGTCTCGGAACGATCGCGCGTCATTCGGCACTCTTCGACATTTATTCGGTCGCCGGTAACGGCACGGCTTTGTTTGCGCGGGTGACCGATAAACCAGCCGCAAAGCTTTCCCGCTTTCAGGTCGGCGCGAGGTCCACGCCGAAGCTCGGCCAGGACGTCAACGGCGACGCATGGGCCGTGCGCCATGCGGCGGACAGCATGTGGGTGACCTTGCTCGACGGCCTTGGGCATGGGCCGCTTGCGGCAGAGGCGTCGCGTCGTGCCGTCGACGTTTTCATGGCAACCGATCCGGTTGCTCTGCCGGCAGACGTCATGCGCGACGTTCATTCCGGCATCAAGGCGACGCGCGGCGCAGTCATGGCGATTGCGAAATTCGAGCCTGCAAGCGCTGTTCTGTCGTTTGCGGGCATCGGTAATATCGTGAGTGTCGTTCATACCGGCGAGAGCGCGCAGCACCTGCTTTCCATGGACGGCACGGTCGGCTACAACATGCGCGCTGTCCGCCCGGGGGAAGCCCGTTGGGTATCGGGCAGTGTGTTCATTGCCACCACGGACGGCCTGTCCACGCGTTGGAATCTGAATCGCCATCCCGGTTTGACGAACCGGCACCCGAGCCTGATCGCCAGCGTGCTGCACCGCGACTTCGCCCGCGACGCGGACGACGCCACAGTCGTTGTCGTAAAGGCGGTTTGACATGCGACACAGAATCCTCGCGACGCCCGTGAGTTCCAATCTGAGCCTCGTCACGGTGCGCGACCGTTCACGTCAGATCGGCGAACTGTTCGGCCTCGACAATTTGCAGCGCACGCGCTTTATCACCGCCGTCTCCGAGATTGCGCGCAACGCGGTGCAGTTTGCCGGCGGCGGCATGCTGACCTTTTTCGTCGGCGATGCCACTGACGCAGCGGAGACCCAGTGCGTGGTCGCGCAAATCAGCGACAACGGGCCGGGCATTCCCAATCTCGATGCGTTGCTGGTCGATCCCAGCGGTCGGCCCGGCGCCACCGGAGTGGGTATTCCGGGCAGTCAACGCATGGCGGATGGGTTCTTTGTGCAGTCGCAGGCGGGCAAAGGTACGACCGTAACGCTTGAGATGTTCCTGCCTCGGGGCACCGCACGTCTTTCCATGCGTGCGCTCGGCGCGCTCGTCGGCCAACTTACTCAGCGCAAAGCTCAGACGCCGGTTGAAGAACTCGAGCAGCAAAATCGCGAAATGCTTCTCGCGCTTGAAGAGCTTCGTCGCAAGCGCGCTGAACTCGAGGAAGCGGACCTCCGCAAGAACGAGTTCCTCGCCATGCTGGCGCACGAACTGCGAAATCCTCTGGCAGCCATATCGTTGTCGCTCGAACTGGAGGCGCGTGCTGGGACGGGCGAGTCCGGCCACACGTTTGCTGTGATCGCACGGCAGACGGCGCAACTGTCGCGAATGGTCGAAGATCTGCTCGACGTCTCACGGCTTACGCGCGGCAAGGTCGAATTGCAGACCGAGGTGGTACGTGTCGATTCGCTTATCGACGGCGGGATCGAGATGGCTCTGGCCGAAATCAAACGGCGCGGCCACACAGTAAGTATCGACTATCCGGCGGAGCTTGCCTCGGTTCGCGTAGATATCGCGCGGCTCAAGCAGGTGTTCAACAACATCATCCACAACGCGGCGCGATACACGCCACAGCCGGACACCATCGCGATTACGGTCACGAACGCGGACAGCGACGTGACGATTGCGATTACGGATCGCGGCATCGGCATCGATCCCGACATGCTGCCGCACGTGTTCGATCTCTTTGCTCAGGCGACGATTGGAATCGGCAGGCAGGATGCCGGACTCGGCATCGGGCTGACGGTCGTGGAGCGGCTCGTGAACGATCATGGCGGATCGGTGAAGGCGTACAGCGACCGCGTTGTCGTGTCGCTGCCGATCGTCCACGAAGAGGTGACTAGACGGTGTTATGAACTTTCGGCCAGACCTGGTATCCTGGCCGGATGAAAAAACGCAGACCCTATCCAACGGATGTGTCGGATGAAGAGTGGTACTTCGCTGCTCCGTACCTGACCTTGATGAGCAAAGACGCACCACAACGCAGATACGAATTGCGCGAAATGTTCAACGCTTTGCGCTGGATTGTCCGCGCGGGTGCGCCGTGGCGTCTGCTGCCCAATGACTTTCCGCCGTGGGAGACGGTCTATCAGCAGACGCAACGCTGGATTCAGGCGGGCTGTTTCGAAGCCATGGTCCATGACCTGCGCTCGATCATCCGGGTGGCGCAGGATCGTCGAGGTCAGCCCAGTGCAGTGATCCTTGATGGCCGGACGCTGCAATCGACGTGCGAGAGCGGACCGCGTGCAGGCTATGACGGGTACAAACGCAAGAAAGGCAGCAAGGTGCACATCGCGGTTGATACCTTGGGACAACTGCTCGCAGTGCATGTGACGCCAGCCAACGAACAGGAGCGCGCACAGGTTGGAGAACTGGCGCGGCAGGTCCAGCAGGTCACGGGGCAGACGGTCAAGGTAGCATTTGCAGATCAGGGGTACACCGGCGAAGAGCCCGCGCAGGCGGCACTCGACGAGGGCATTGAGCTTCAGGTCATCAAGCTGTCGGAGGCGAAAAAAGGCTTTGTACTGTTGCCACGTCGCTGGGTCGTCGAGCGCAGCTTTGGCTGGCTCAACCGCTTCCGCCGATTGGCCAGGGATTACGAGCGACTGCCCGAAACCTTGGCTGGCTTGCACTTTGTCGTGTTCTCCGTGCTTATGCTTGTTCACTTCGCATCCCTTAACAAAAGTGCATAACACCGTCTAGCGACGATCCTCTGACTCGCGCCGAAACGCCGTGGGTGAGCGTCGAGCACAACGTGCTGGTGGTCGACGACAACCGCGATTCGGCCGACGCCCTCGCTGCGCTGCTCGACATGCATGGGCACCGGTGCAAAGTCGCATACGACGGTGCGTCGGCGCTGCAACTCGCCGAGACCTTCCCGGCGACGGTGGGCCTGGTGGACCTCGGCCTGCCCGATATGTCGGGATTCGACGTGGCGAAGGCATTGCTCGCCAGGCCCGCGTTGGGATCGCTGAGGTTGATCGCTTTGAGCGGCTATTCGACTGCGCCGTTTCGAACCGAAGCAGCCGAGGCCGGGTTCAGCCATTTTTTCTCGAAGCCCGTAGCCATCGAGGAGCTTTTGCAGTTTCTGGCGAAGGGTTGAGTGTTCGCGTCGCCGCCATCATGCAGGCAGTGAAACCCGGTACATGAGCAGCCGTGCCGAGCTTCACTGGTCCGCCGGAAGCGGACCGGGGCGTCAGAAGATGTTGCGCAGGCCCACTGCAACGCCGGTCTGGTTGTTGCGGCCGGGGAAGTCGGCGGTTGCCGCACCGGTGCCGCGAATGAAGTCGACCGTTCCATACACTTCAGTGCGCTTGGACAGCGAGTACTCGGCGAGCAGTACGCCCGAGTAGCGGGTGCCGCGGCTCAGCGTGGTTTGATCCGCGTTCAGCGCGTTGCGCGAGTGGTCGTAATAGGTCGCGGCGGTCAACAGCAGCGGCGGTGTGACTTGCCACGTGGTGCCGAGGTAGAAGCCGTCGTCGATGCGATTGGTGTTGGTCACCGGCGTCGTCCAGCCTGCTGCCGGCGAGTTCGCCGCCGCCATGAAGAGGTCGACCATGCCGGTGTTGTCCTGCGCGTGCAGCCAGCCGGCGTATGCCTTGACCGTGCTGAATGCGTAGACCGCGCTCACGTTGACTACGTTGAACTTTCGGTTGTTCGCGTCGCTGTTCTGCTGGTAGCCCGCGTCGAGCGACAGGCCGCCATATGTGTACGATGCCGTCAGGCCGTACATGTTGTTCGCGCCGGTGCTGCCAGCCACGCCGCCGAAGCCATACATGGCTTCTACATTCAAACCACCGAACTGGCCGCTGTACTTAACCGAGTTGTTCTGACGCAGACCATAACCGAGTGCGCCCGGCAGCCATCCGTCCTGATCGTAGTTGCCGACCGTCAGCGGGTCATACACGTTGCCGAGCTGATCGAACAGCGGCGTGTTCTGGCGGCCGAACGTGATCGTGCCGTACTTGTTGCTGGACAAGCCGACATAGGCCATCCGGTTGAAGAGCGTGCCGGAGCTCGCGAGCTGACCGTTCCAGAGATTGAAGCCGTTCTCGAGCCGGAAGACCGCGGATAGACCGCCGCCCAGATCCTCGTCACCCTTCAGGCCCCAGCGGCTGCCGGTGATCGGGCCGACGCCCATTGCGACTTCGCTGTCGTTCTTTGCATTCGCATTGGTCAGATAGCGGATGCTGGTGTCGACGATGCCGTACAGCGTGACCGAGCTTTGCGCGAAAGCGGATTGCGCAGCGATGGCCAGAAGTGCACCGCCGATGGCGCTCGTGATGGTTCTATTCACCGGATTCCCCGTGTGCTTGTTTATCGAGCGAGCCCCCGTGTATGGTCGGTGGGCCCGCGGGCATAGCGCGTTCGTGGGCGCGGGCGTAATCATATTTCGACCAAATTAAACGGACGCTGACTTTCTGCGATCATGTCGTCCGGTTGCAACGGTGTGGGGTGCCGACACGTCAGCAACGGAACATCGCCGTCAGGCTAGCTCGCCCGTGTCACTCGCAAATCCGCCGGTGTTTGCAGTGCCGACTGAGCGCTCACAACGGGCGCCGCGGCCGGCGGAATCAGCTTGCCCCGCACCAGCAACGCAAGCGTCTTGAAGGCCAGAATCGCGATGATCACGTTGGCCAGAATGAACAGTGCTGGTGCAGCCCATTCAACGGCTCCTGCCGTGCCTCGTTCGACCATACGCAGCGCCATCGTCGGTAAAGCCGCTACACCGAAGCTGAAGGCCCAGTAACCAGGCACGAAAGCCTGTTGACGAATCCACGGCAGCAATCGCAACAGCAACAGTCCTTGATAAACCCCATATCCAAGCAGGATCAGCGCGAACAGATCAGGCGTGCCGCTCGTCAAGCCGAGGTAGGTCACGCCACCCACCACCGGCGGCGCGAGCTGAATGCCGAGCGTGGGACGCAGTGCTTCAGGCAGCGGTTCATGCACGGCTGCACGATGCAGAATCAGCGATTCGATGGCAAGCCAGGACAGCAAGCCCGCACCGAAAAAGAGCCCGCCAAGCTGATGAAAACCGAAGGCCGCCGCCGCCGTGCCCGCGACGAAACTCGGCGCTACTGTCGGCAGGTAAATGGCCGGCGTAACGAGTTCCGGCTTGCGACCGCCTTGCCAGAGTCGTCCATGCAGATACACGCCGAGTGCCAGTTGCGCGACCACGGCCACACCGAACAGCGCGAGTGCGAGGCGATATGCGTGCGGCTGCAAAAGCTGCGCGGCCAGCATGCTCGACACGGGCGCGAGCGCCGCGAATGACGACTGCACCGGATGCTGCATTTCCTCACGAGCCTCGGCAGTGCGGGTCAGCCACTTCAGCCCGTAGGCGGCGAGAATTGCGAGCCACACGACTAACGCGGCGACCGTCGTCAAGGTTCCAATGGCAGGCGGCAAGTGCCACAGCCTGATCGCCACGCGCCACAGGTTGGCGAGCGCGAGGGCGCCCACCGCGATACCGAAGAATGCAACGGGTACTGAGCCACGATTGGTGTCCATCACCGATCCTCCAGGAGTTGCGTCGCGCTAGACTGTTCGGCTTCGCGCGATCGATGACGTACTGTAGAACCGGGCCCGCAAACGCAGAACGCTGGGCGCGCTCAACAAATTGCGCAATCGTCTCAAGATGCGCAGCATGCGATCTGGTTTCGATCATGCGTTTCATTCGAGCGTTTGGCCCCGGTGCGCGAGTTGCGCGCTTGACATTAGCCCCTCTTCCAACTGATCATTTGATGCGCTACGCCCAGTTGTAATGGCACGCGTTCCTGCGCGGCGCCCATCGCACGCAGCGTCTCGTCAAGCCTGCCTCCCGTCATTCGCTTCAGCTATTTTCCAGTTTTCGCCAGCACGTTGACCCAAAAATCCGACATCGCCCGCCAGCCCACAGGTACAGCTAGTGGCCCGCACAAGGTGCTCACCGCATTGCGTGCAGCAACTTCGCAACGCCACGAATCGACTCACATCCTGATGCCGCTGACGGTCGACAGTGTCGCGCTCGGCGATTACGTCGCGCATCTGGTCATTCTTCGCGAATGGCTCGTACAACTCGAGGCCTGGCTAGCGCATTTCAGCGATGGACCTCAGACAGCGGCGGTGGTCCCAAAGCGGAATCGGGTCGCGTTGATCGATATGGATCTGGCTCACGTATCGGTAAAACTGGAACATCGCGCTGGTGCACAAGAAGTAAGTAGTACATGTTACTGGGCCGGCAGCAAGAGCGCCGCTTATCGTTGGGGCGTGTGCTATGTGATCGAAGGTTCGCAGTTGGGCGGCGCGGTTTTATACGAGCGCCTGAAAGAACGGCTCGCGCCTCATCCTCTCGGATACCTCAAGGCGGGCCGCGAGGCACTCGGTGTGCGTTGGCCGGCGTTCGTTCGCGCAATGTGCGCCGATGTCGATATGCAAACTGAAGCCAGTATCGAAGAAGCGTGCCGCGGCGCTTGCGACGCGTTTGACCGCCTCATCCAACTCGTGCCGCGTCCCGCCATGGCCACCTTCGCGGGCGGCGAATAACCGCGGGCGACACACGTAATGAATCGCTTCCAAGAGGACGGTCTAACGCCGTCGCACCCGCTCGACGCCGCGTCGGTCTTCGACCTGCTACCCGAGGCTTATCTGATTCTCAACCGGCACTACGAAATACAGCTTGCCAATGCACGTTATTGCGAACTGGTGAGCCAATCGTCGAGTGACCTGTTGGGCAAATCGATTTACGAGGTCAACCAGTTCGGTCCCCAGGAGCAACGCGAGGCCCGGCGCTCGTGGCTGGATAGCGTGCTGCTCGACCTCGCGCCTGGCGAGCCAAAATGGTCGGCGTTGTTCCGCTACGAGAGTCCGCGGCGCGCGCAGGATGCGGCGCGCGCCGCTGCGTCAGATCCGGATGGCTCTTCCGCGCAGCTTGCGCCACGTTACTGGAAGATCAAGGCGTCCCTGCTGGACTCGGCGCAAAGAGGCGGCGATATCGCTTTGCGCGTGAGCGAAGTCACCGACCGTGTCGACGAATACGAGCGAAATCAGCGCGAGCGCGCGAAGCTCCGTTCGCAGGCGCAGTTGCGTCTGTTGCTGGCGAAGGAAGCAACAGAGCAGTTGCGCGAGAACGAAGAACGCTTTCAACTCGCGCTTGCGTTTTCACAACTCGGTGCGTGGGAATTGGATCCGCGCACGATGCTCATCGACTGCACGGATCAGTGCAAGGCGAACCTGGGTCTGTCGCACAGTTCGGTGGTGACCGAGCAGCGACTCTTCGGCGAGATCGCGCATCCGGAAGACAGTGTCCGTTTGCGCGATGAAATGAATCGTGCCTTCGCCAGCCGTGAGCATTTCGAAGTGGATTTCCGCGTCGGCTGGGCGACTGGTTCCATCCGCTGGATCTTGGTGCGCGGCGTGGGACGATTCCTGCCCGATGGCGCGCTCAATTCGGTCATTGGATTTACCCTCGACATCACGACCCGAAAAGAAGCCGAGTTGGAGCAGCAGCAAATTGCGTTGTCGGAAAAGCGGGCACGCGAGGAGAGCGAGCGCCTCGCCACGGCGATGGACCATTTCGTCACGACAGTCAGCCATGAATTGCGCTCGCCGCTCGCCGCGATCGTATCCTGGACTCATTTGCTCGAGCGCACGAAAGACGCTTCGCAGGTAGCGCCGCGCGCCGCTGGCGTTATCAGCCGCAACGCGCGGCAACTCGCACATATGGTCGACGATCTGCTCGATAGCGGCGCCATTGTTACGGGCAAGCTGTCGGTCAATCTGAGCCCCGTCGATCTGGGTGCGCTCGCGGGCAACGTCGCAGAAGACATGCGTATGGACGTCGAGGCAAAAGGCTTGCGTCTCGTCGCCGACGATCTCGCATCGGTCACCGTGCTCGCCGATGAAAGTCGCATGAAGCAGGTTGTGTGGAACCTGTTGTCGAACGCGCTGAAGTTTTGTCCGACCGGATTCATCCAGCTATCCGTCACAACCGGTGCAGAACATGTCGAACTCGCGGTGCGCGATACCGGCGTGGGCCTGGATGAAAGATCGCTCAAGCAGATTTTCGAACGCTTCCAGCAGTTCGCCGGCAATGGTTCCGGACGCGTTGCCGGGCTCGGCCTAGGCTTGTGGCTGGTGAATAACCTGGTCGACCTGCACAACGGCACGATCTTCGCCGAAAGCGCCGGCCTCGGGCATGGCGCCACTTTCCGTGTCCGCCTGCCTGTGTATCGCTAAGCTGTGCAGCGCCTCTTTGGCTCACCATGGGCAGCGGGCGTGAACCGCACTATCAGCCACGCATTGAGCGTGAATGACACGCATGCGGGCGATGTATGCATCAGCGCGGAAGAGGCGGCGGTTCGTTGAGTACGGCCCAGAACACGCCAAGGTCTTTGATGGCGTCCATGAAGTCTTCGAACTGAACGGGCTTCACCACATAGGCGTTCACGCCCAGATCGTAGCTGCGTAGCAGATCGCTTTCTTCGCGCGATGAGGTCAGCATCACCACCGGAATGCGCCTGAGAGCTTCGTCGGCGCGTACAGTCTTTAGCACCTCGTGACCGTCTACCTTCGGCAACTTCTTGTCCAGCAGAATGACGGCCGGAATCTCCGCACCTCGGTCCGCCCACTGTCCCTCACGGCGAAGGTATTGCAACGCCTCTTCTCCGTCGCGCAACGACACGACCGGATTCGCAAGCCGCGTTTTTTCCAGCGCGATCAGCGTCAGTTCGATGTCGTTGGGATTGTCTTCAACCAGCAAAATTGGTTTTAGCACGCGTTCATTCTCCTTTCATCTTCGTTTGAGCTCTCCGACCAGACCGCGTCCGGTTGTGCGCCACCAAGTTGTCTGGGCGTGCCGCGGATAATGCCGGCGATTCTTCGTTCCCCGTTGCAACAGCCGCAAGCGAACGGGGCAGTGAGAATGTCACGGTTGCCCCTTTGTCCACTTCGCCGACCGCCCACGCCTCACCGCCATGACGTTCGACGATCCGCTTCACGGTCGCGAGGCCGATACCGGTTCCGCTAAATTCTTCCATGCGATGCAGGCGCTGGAAGACTTCGAAAAGTTTGCCGACGTAGGGCATGTCGAAACCGACACCGTTGTCTTTCACGAAGAACACGTCGTGGCCGGCTAGTGCATCTTCCCCTGCGTAACGGCCGATTTCGATTACAGCGGCATCGCGCGTCGCGGTGAACTTGACGGCGTTCTCGATCAGATTGCGCAGCACGACATGAATCAGCACAGGGTCGGCCGTAATCTGTCCGAGGTCGCCCACGTGCCACGTGATGTTGCGCTCGGACGCGTGCTTGAGTTCGTCGGCGATCAGGGAGTCGACCAGTTCCTTCACGTCGATCGGTTGCGGACGCAGCGCCGTGCGGCTCATCTGCGAGAACGCGAGCAGGTCGTCTACTAGCTCGCCGCCAAATTTTGCCGATGAAATGATCCGCTCGAGAAAGTGTTGGCCGCGCTCGGACAGCGCGCCGCTTTCCATCTGACGCAGCAGATCCGCGAAGCTGGCGATGTGCCGAAGAGGCGCCCGCAAATCGTGCGATACCGTATAGGAAAAACCTTGCAATTCCTCGTTCGCACGTCCGAGTTCGTGCGCGAGTTGCCCGAGTTCCTCGGCCCGGCGCAGCACGATGCCGAGCAAGGCAGTGCGGAATTCCGAAGCAATTTCCAGTTCGGCAGGGCGCCATGCGAGCGAGCGGTCGCGTACCGTGTCCGTCCACACGTCGAAGCTCTTGCGCGGAGACAGCGAAGGCGAAAGACTTGCGAGCTTTTCTCGCGGATCGCCCGCCCATTTGATTGTCTGAATGGCTTCCTTGCGGAACCACAGCACGTAATTCCGGAACAACGTCGAAATCGATACGGACAGCAGGCCGGCATAACCTGGATTGGCTGGCACGACCGGACAGGTGAACGCGAGTGCGTCGGTTTCGAACGTCTCCTGAGACTTGGTATCCAGCCATTCGACGAGCTTCCCGACATCCGCCTCGGATGGCGTGCTACCAATGAGCAGCACTCGACCGTCAACGACGATGGCTGCGCCGTCCGATGCGGTCAGTCCGAGGAAATCGCCAGGATCGTTGACGAGCGCGTCGGTAAAACTGTCTGCATCTGCCATTGCACCGAGAAGCCGCGTGAGGGTGCGGCGCAATTCGAGTCGGTATGCGGCTTCTGCATGTTCTTCTTTCGCTTCGACCTGCAACGACAGCACTTGTGCAATATGTTCGCACGCGGTGCGTACCTCGAAAGGCGGAACGCGCCCGCTATCGTGATGACAGGAGATCAAGCCCCACAGCTTTCCGCGAACTACGATGGACATGGACATGGACGACATCGTGTCCATGTTCCTCATGTACTGCACGTGTACAGGAGATACGCTTCGCAGCGAAGCGTAGGTCAGATCGGTGGGCTTGCCTGTCGACGGGTGCAAGGACGGCACGAGCGGCGCGGGCTGATATCCGGCGTCCGCAATCAAGCGGATGCGGTTGCGTACATAAAGCGCACGCGCCTGCGCTGGGATGTCCGAGCCCGGAAAGTGCTGGTCGATGTAAGACGCGTAACCTGGTTCGACGTGTTCTGCGATCACGTGACCGATACCGGCTTCGTCGAAGTTGTAGACGAGAGTGCGGCCGTAACCGGTGATGCGATGCACTTCGTCGGCGGCGAGCTGCGCGAGACACTCAATACTGTTCGCCTCTTCAAGGCGGTTGATGAATGTGCGCACGAGCGGATACATCGACGAAAACACGTCGCCGGTTCCCAGCGCCGGCTCGAGTTCGACGATCGCGACACCCTGGTAGCGATGCACGATAACGGCGAAGGGAGATGGCCGCCCGGATGCCGCTTCACCGCGCGGGTCGCTCATCGAACCAATGTAAAGCGGGATGCCGTCATCGACCTGCGAGGCAAGCCCGTTGACGATGCGGGCCGCCCATTCTTCGCCGAGAATGCTCGCGATCGAGCCGCCCAGTGTGTTCTCCGCCGGCGAGCCTGTCAGGCTCGCGATATTCGCGCTGACCTGCAACAACGTTCCGTCTGGGGCAATGCTGAACAGAAAGCCGTGCGGCTGGATGCCGCCTGGGATATGGATGGGTTCTCGCGCGCAGTCGACCTCAGCTGCCGATGAAGCGGAATAGGGCAGTTCTGCCATGCTTGCTCCGGAAACGGTGTGCTGTATTTTCGCATATTCGTTTCATCGGAACTTGAACTGCAGACCGAAAAGTATCGGCATATCGAGTGTGTTGTCGTGCCGATTCTCCGCGTTCGCAGTGTGCTGCTCTACGCACGACGATTGAACGGCGCGTTTAGATCTCGCCTAAAACCCGTACAACTCAGCCGGATTATCGACGAGCATCTTGCGGCGAACTTCGGCGCTTTCCGTGAGCCGCATCGTCCAGTCGAGCATGCGCACGTCGTCGGGCACGGGCTTTACGTTGGGATGCGGCCAATTCGATGCCCACACGCCGCGCTCCGGAAATCGGGTTGAAAGCGTGCGCACGAGCCACGACACGTCGTCGAAATCAGGCGAGCCGCTGCGCGAGCTTTCATAGGGCGCGGACAGCTTGATCCAGCAACGCGGACCGTCGAGCAGGCGGCACAACGACGCGAACCCTTCGCTTTCCGGTGTGACGGGCGCGAGAAACTTGCCGAGATGATCGATAACCAGATTCGACGGCAAGCTCGCCAGCATCGCTTCATGAGCAGGCAGCGTGTGCCCGTCGAGCTGCAGGTTGATATTCCATCCCATCGGTGCGATGCGCGCCGACATATCCTTGAGCACACTCCACGGCAGCACGCCGCCCGACAGCATCATGAAACGCACACCACGTATGCCGGCACCGTGCAGGCGCTGCAATTCGTCATCGCTGACGTCGGGCGGCACGACGGCGACGCCACGCGCACCGTCGCCCAACTGAGCGATGGCCGCGAGCGTGCAGCGGTTGTCGAAGCCGTACCCAGTCGGCTGCACGACGATCGCGCGCGACAAACCGAGCCCGCGTTGCACTTCGCGATATGTCGAAGCAGGTGCCGGCGGCGGCGTGAAGGTGGCGCTCGCCGCGAGCGGATAGCCTTCCTCGTACACGTGGATATGGCAATCGCACGCGCCTTCGAAGTCGATTGGAGATGTCATCCGGCGTCCGTCGGCATGGCAAAGCCCGAGAGGCGATACGCGTGCGCCGCATTCACGGCGCCCGCAGGCATGCGGCCCTGAAACAGTGCTTGGGTTTGCGCGACGGTTTCCATCGATTGATGCTCGATGGCGCCCGGCGTCAGTCCGCCAATGTGCGGCGTCGCGATCACGCGTGGATGGGCTGCCAACTCAGGTGATGGCATCTGATCCGCCGCGCGGCCTACGTCGAGCGCGCATCCTGCCAGATGACCACACTCCAGCGCGGCGAGCAGAGCGGCGTCGTCGACCAGTTCGCCGCGGGCCGCGTTGATGAAGTACGCGCCAGCTTTCATCGACGCGAAGGTCTGCGCGTTCATCAGATTCGCAGTCTGCGGCGTAGCGGGCGCAAGGCAGACGACGAAGTCCGACTCCGCGAGCAGATCGTCCAGGCCGACTTGCTGCACATGCGTGTCGTCGATCGTCGCATACGGATCGGACACGATCACGCGCATGCCAAAGGCCGACGCGAGAGGACACAGGTAGCGCGATATCTGTCCATAACCAATCACGCCGAACGTGCTGCCGCGCAACTCGCGGCCCATCTTCGGGGCAGGCGCTTCATGCCGGTGATACGCCTCAGCATACGCGGTGGTTCCTCGCGCGAGATCGAGCATCGCGCCGATCACCCACTCGGACACGGCCGGTATGAAGCCTGCGCTCGCCTGCGTGACGAGCACGCCGAGTTCGCTCGCGGCATCTACATCGACTGTACGGATATCCACGGCGCAGCGCACGAAGGCGGCCAGCTTCGGCAGCGCTTCGAACAAGGCGCGCGGCGCCGGTGTCTGCCGGTAGGCGATGATGACATCGGCCTCGCGCGCGGCGTCGGCGAGTTCAGTGAGCGTCAGCTCGCGATCTTCGGAGTTGTACGTGACGTCGGCGAACTTCGCCAGCGCCGCCGCGGCGCGCGTGCCGAAGTAATGATCCAGCATGTGCCGGGGATGACTCACGAATACCTTGTTCATGTCCTTATCCTGTCTTTCTGGCTTGCTTCGCTTTCGCCGCGGTTTTGCCCGGGCGCGCGACCGACTCGCGCTCCACGAGCGTGATATCCGTGAACAGCGCCTGCTCCGATGCAGGCATGGGTTCGTCGTGCGGACGCATCGCGCGCTCCACCATCGCGGCGGCCATCGCCGGCACCGGAAGTTGCACGGTCGTGAGCGCGGGGTTTGAAATCGCCGCGAGGAAATGCCCGTCCATGCCGACGATCGACACGTCTTCCGGCACACGTAGTCCGCACTCGCGCAGGCCTGCCATGAGGCCAAGCGCCATCAGGTCGTTGACCGCGACAATGCCGGTCGGGCGCGCGTCGTCTTGCGAGAGCAGGCGCGCGAGCGCGCGACCGTTCTCAGCGATCATGGAGTCGCCGTATTCGTTCACCGGGCCGCTGTCGAGCACGCGCGCCTCCTCTGATAGCCCCGCCTCCTGTGCTGCCGAGAGGAACCCGTTGATCTTGTCGCGGCGGCTCATCGTCACACCGGTCAACGTTGCAAAGGCGAGCCGCGCGTGGCCGTGCGCGATCAGATGGCGCGTCGCGATGCGCGCTGCTTCGAAGTTGTCCGGCGTGACGTGTTCGACGCGCGTGGTCTCACCTTCGGTCGCGCGGCGGTCGTAACTGACGACGACCATGCCGCGTTCGACGGCGGTTTCCAGATGGCGCTCGTTCGCAAGCGACGAGATGACGATTACGCGCCGCACGCCTTGCGACAGCAGGTCTTCGAAGAACGACGCTTCCTTCGCCGGATCGCGATACGTGTTGCCGATCATCACACGGTAGCCGTAGCGCTCCTGCGCGTACGTTTCGACCTCGCGTGCGATGTAGCCGTACATCGGATTGGCGATGGACGGCACCAGCAGTCCAATGAGCGGCGTCTGTCCCGTCTTGAGCTGACGGGCGAGCGTGCTCGGCCGATATTGCAGCGAACTCATCGCGGCCCGCACGCGCGCGAGCGTTTCCTGACGCATCTGATCGGTGCGGCCGTTGAGTACGTTGGATACCGTGCTCACGGATACACCGGCTTCGCGGGCGACATCCTGAATGGTGCTCATAAGGTTTTGCATCTGCCGGCTACAGGCCGAGCCGGGTCGGCAACCACAACGAAAAGGATGGCACCAGCACCAGGACCACCAGTGCAATGCACAGCACCAACAGATATTTGAGCATAGGACGCGCTACAGCCTTCATTTCCGTGCCGGTGATGGCGCACGTGGCAAATAGGCCCAGGCCGACCGGCGGCGCGAACAAACCCAGGCCCATTGCGACGACGATCACCGTGCCGAAATGCAGCGGGTTGATGCCGAGCTGCGTGGCGATCGGAGTAAGCAGCGGGCCGAAGATGATGAGCGCGGGTGCGCCTTCCAGCACCGCGCCGAATACGACCATGATCAGCACGGAAAGCAGCAGGAACATCGTGGGACCGTATTGATGCGCGAAGGCGATCATCGAGTCGGAGACGAGCGCGGGAATCTGCTCGATGGTCAACGCGAACGACACGCTGGAGGCCGCCGCGACGATGAACAGAATGCTGCTCGCCATCGATGCCGAGCGAACGAATACCCGTGCCACCGATTTCGGCGTGAGTTCGCGAAAGGCCAGCCAGCCGACGATAAGCGCATAGACCACGGCGAATGCGGACACTTCGGTCGACGTCGCGATACCCGACGTCACGCCCTTGCCGATCATGGTGATCATGACGAGTGCGACCAACGCGCCGCCGAGCAGCGGCATCCACGCGCGAGGATTGGTGAGCGCATCGGCGAGATTGATGCGGCGCCCGAAAATCACCGCGACGATCGCCAACGCCACGGCAAGGACGGCTGCCGGCACCACGCCCGCCAGGAACAGCCCCGCGATCGATATGTTCGCGACGAAGCCCATGATGATCATGTTCACGCACGGCGGAATGGTTTCGGCCATCACGGCGCTGCAGGCGAGCAACGCTGCGGCTTCGTTCGGATCTTCCTTGCTCTGGCGCACAGCCGGCATCACGACACCGCCGACGGCCGCGATATCCGCGAGCTTTGAACCGGATACACCGGAGAAGAAGGCCGTCGCCATGATCGTGATGAGCCCGAGGCCGCCGCGCACGCGCCCGAATATTCGCAGCAGCAGTTCGATCAGTCGCGACGACATGCCATTGGTTTCCATCAGCAGGCCGGCTAATACGAAAAACGGAATGGCGAGCAGCACGAAATGGTCGGTGCCGGCCATTACTTGTTGCGAGTAGACGAGCATCGGCAGCGACGGGTCCGCGAGGAAATACAGCAGCGCCGAGAACGCGAGCACGAAGCCGATCGGCACGCCGAGCACCAGTGCGCCGACGAAACCGGCTATCAGCAGCGAGCCGGGCTTGATCGCATGAGCGGGCACCGAGGCGTTCCACGCGAACACCGCCGCTGCGAGCAACAGGCAGCCGATCAATGTGCCCAGCACGGTCTTGCGCGCGCCGTTCACCGCGTTGGCGAGCGCGAAGATCGTCATGAATACGCTGCCAATGACGAGTGGATAGACGTTGATCCATGCGGGGAGGCCGCTCGGCGTCATCTGACCGTACGAATCGACCAGCAGCAGGCACGACGACACGCAAAGATTGCCCGCGACGCCCACGATCACCCAGTGCCCTACATGAACGAGCGCAGGTTGCCAGCGCTTTGGCAGCATGCCGCGGAACAGGTCGACGCCCACGTGCTGGCTGCGCGCAAGCACCGTGGCGGCGCCGAAGAACACCAGCACGATCATCAGCGCGCCAGCCACTTCCTCGGCCCAGTCGAAAGGATCGTGCAGGAAATAGCGGTAGATCACGGAGAGGAACACCACGAGCACATCGGCCGCGAGCACCGCCGCGCACAGGTATTCGATCCAGCGCATGAGGCGGGCGAGGCCGCGCGCGAGCATGGTCTCATGGCCGAAGCCCGGTGCGGCGAGTTGCGTTTCCGGCCTGGGCGTCGCGGAGAATGTGGTCATGGCGTGCCTGCCTCGTTAGCCGCGCGCTGCGGCGATTGCGCTGAAGAGCGGCGCGGTCGAGGGATACTGCTTCGAGAAGCTCGCGTACAACTGCGACTGCATTTCGCCGCGCGCGGTATCGCGGTCGGCCTTCGACATCGGATAGAACGTCATGCCGCGCTTTTTCAACTCCTGCTCGGCGCGGGCAGCCGTTTCGATGGCTACGGTGCGTTGCTTCACCGTCGCGTCTTGCGCCGCTTTCTGAAACGCGGGACGCAAATTCTCCGGAATCTTCGCCAGCGCACGGCGGCCCATCGCGACGACGAGCGGGCTGAATACATGCTGCGTCTGCCAGCACGACTTCACGACTTCGTCGTACTTGCTGGCAAGCACGGTCGCGCAGTCGTGCTCGAAGCCATCGACGACGCCTGTTTGCGCGGCCATGTACAACTCGCCGATCGGAATGGGCGTCGGTACTGCGCCCATCAGCTTGAAGGTTTCCATGAAGGCGGGCGTGGGCAGCACGCGCAGCTTCACGCCCTTGATGTCGGCAAGCGATTGCGTGGGCTTCTTCGTGAACACGTTGCGCGCGCCGAACGAATAGCCCCATGTGACGACCGAGCAGCCCGCACGCTGTTGCAGCATCGTGTCGAACGTTTTGCCGACGGTGCCGTCCATCGCGCGCCCGACATGGTCGAAGCTGTCGAACACATAGCCCAGATCGAGCATGCCCAATTCCGGCAACACGGTCGCCCAGATCGACGAGCCGGTGACCATCATGTCGACGGCGCCGACCTTCACCTGCTGCACCACGTCGCTTTCCTTGCCGAGCTGGTTGTTCGGGAAGTAGTCGATCCGGATCTGATCGCCGACGCTCGCTTTCAGGTTCGCAGCAAGGTTTTGGTACCACACGTAATGCGCGGCGTTTTCGTTGGGGGGCATGGACGACGACAGCCGCAACGTAGCGGCGGGCTGCGCACGCACGATCGCGGGAAACCCCGCGCCCGCGGCTGCAAGCGAAGCTGCCGAGGCCGTCTGAAGGAACCGTCGCCGGGAAATGGAATGCATGGTGTTGTCTCCTGGATGCCGCTTTGAGCGCGGACGAGTTTGTCGGGCGCGGCGAGAAAGAACGCGCCTCTGTATCGATTTAGTGTATCGATACAGTAAATCGCGGCATCGCCGGATCAAATGGGCGTTTACCCGGGTGCATGCGGTGGTTCACCGTGAGGCAGGGCGCGCGGGCACACCGCATAAAACGACCGCGACGCGGCCATGAACAAGCGGCTCCCGGCTCCCGATGGTCAACGCCGTATCAGGCTGCACCGGAACGACAGCTATTTCGACTTCGGACCGAGGCCCATTTTTTTGAGCGTCAGAGTTTCGTCGGCGCGACCCCATCCTCCGTCGGCAACTTCCTCGACGAGAACCATGGAATACGGACGGACACTTTCGCCGAAGTATTCGACGAACATCGCCGTGGTGCGATGGATGATCTCTTCCTTGCGCGCGTGATCCAGAATGCCTTCCGGGAACTTGTAATTTGCAAACGGCATAGTGCTTCTCCTGTAGATACCTCGTTGACGAGGCGCATGTTGTGGCACCGGGGCGGTCCGGCATGACTGACCGCATTTTTGTCGTTGCCCGTCTTGAGATAAAGAGTGGCAGATGGACAACTGCATTCGAGGTCGATCAATAATGAGTGAGCGAAGGGGCTGTAGACGGGCGCGGTGTTGCTTGCTGCCCAACAGTGCGTCACCTGGAAATCGCTGTAAGTCGGTTTAGCTCCGAAAGCGGTGTCGTCGAACGATTCGTTGCATCGTCAAGGAGCATCGCTGCACGCCGGGCGGACCGACGCTGCACGGTGCCGAAAACGCGGGTAATGGGCGGTTTGTCGATGCATGAGCGCAAATGTTTGCCCGGTTGCGACGGACGATAGTGAGTCGGTACAAATAATGCTGACGCATTTGCAGCCAGGTCGGTTGCATGCAGTTATCGTTGATGCAAGACAAGGACTACAACCGGGGTAACGATGACTTTGAACAAGTACCCAATGCGACTCTTTTTATGGCTGCTGACGCCCGCCCTTTTTTTGTCCACACCGGCATTCAGTCATGCACTGGATCAGGAAATGGCATGCGAGGGCACGCCCCATGACTTCGTCGAGGGACTGGTCAATCTGCAATCGATTGAGACGCCAGCCAACCGCGTTCAGCCGGATTCAGTCAACGCGTTTCGCCCGACCCGCGGTGCACATCTGACTGCGTTCGGTTTCCGCGTGAAGGCGATCTTTGGATATCAGCCCGGCGATCCGCTTTTCGAGGCCGGCACCGGCAAGCCAGCGTCCGCGCCGCTCTATGGCGTGGTCGTGTTCGGTTCGTCCGAGTCGGTGCAGCGGGAACTGGCTGCGGCGGGCAGCCATGCCGTCATTCATTCGGTGATTCCGATGGTGCTAACCGCAATTGTCTGTGCGCAATGACACATGACGAAGCGCCGCGCCTGGCCAGCTCGACCGGCGGCTGATACGTTCAATCATGCCAGCGCCAACGGCACCCGCGAACGCGTTGTGCAAGCGGTGGAGACCGTTGAGCAGGCAACTTTTGAAAGATTTCGATTGCGGTGGAACTGTGTATGTTTGCTAACACTAGAGCATTGGCTGTCGCGCTATTAGACGCGAACCCCGCTGCGTGTGCAGTGCTCGCTCGTGACTTGACCGTAATTGAAGCTAACGTCCGTTTCGGCGACCTGTTCGACTACCGCCCGTCACCGTCGGTGCCCACCAGTCTTGTTTCTCTCGTCATCGAGAAGCTGCCGGTTCTGTCGAGGGAGGCGTCGCGAGCAAAACTTCTGGCGGCCGCGGCCCGAGCATTTGAAGAAGGTCGCGCGCAGAGCGTCGTCGTTGGCGACGCTGTGATCGATGCGGACGTCACGCAGGGTGCTGCCGGTTCTAAGTCGGGCATCACGTGGCGGATCGAATTCAATCCTCTTGCCGTGGAAGATGCGGTCGGCATGGCGCCGGCGATGGTGGTGCTGGTGCAGTCCAAAGACGCCGCGGGCGACGTTTCAGCGGCAGGCAGAAAGTTAGAGGGCACTGCCGCGTCCGGGAACGATGACGCTTCGACGGCGACGTCGGATGTCGCCGCCCGTGACGATTCGGAACTGCGTCGATTGCTGTTGGAGGCCCGATATCACGCGCTGGTGAAGGTGGCCAGCTCGGCGGCCTACGTGTGCGACGCCATGGGCAGGTTCGTGGTGCCGCAACCTTCGTGGGAAAGCTATACGGGGCAGCCTTGGGAGAAGCACCAAGGTTATGGGTGGGCCGAAATGATCCATCCGGACGATCGGCTCGCAGCGCAGACAGCGCTGAACAAGTCTCTCGAAACAGACGGGCCATATCGCGCGGACGTCCGGCTGTGGCACGCCGCATCTTCGACATACAGGCGTTGCCAGATTCGCGCGGCGGGCTCGCATGACGAACGCGGCGCGATCTACGAATGGGTGGGGATGATTACCGATGTCGAAGAAACGCTAATCAACGCGCAAAGTCTCACGGAAGAACGCGAGCGTCTTGACCTGTCGATCCAGGCAGCCGAAATCGGCACGTTCCATTGTCCGATCCCACTGGACCGGATCATCTGGAACGTCAAGTGCAAGGAGCACTTCTGGCTGCCTGCAAACGCCGAGGTCGGCTTTGACCTGTTCTACGCAAGGATTCACCCGGACGACAGGCAAAAAACGCGGGACGCTGTCGAGAAGGCGGTCAACGAAGGTGTCCCCTACGACATCGAATATCGAACTGCTTCGCCATCGGGCGATATCCGGTGGATTCGTGCCAAGGGAAAAACACATGTAGACGAAGCGGGTCGGCCGCTGCGATTCGACGGCATCACCATCGACGTTTCTTCTCACAAAGCGCTTGAAATGGAGCGCGACCGGCTTCTGACAAACGAGCGGCTATTGCGGTTAGAGGCGCAACATGCCAATCAGCTCAAAGATGCCTTTCTTGCTACGGTGTCTCACGAGTTGCGAACGCCGCTTAATGCGATGCAATCGTGGCTCTATCTTCTACAACACGAAAACACCGGTCCCGAACTCATCGCGCGCGGCATCGAGGCGATAGATCGCAACGTCGAACTGCAAACGCGGCTTGTCGACGACCTGCTGGACCTCAGCCGGATCGCCGCCGGCAAGCTGTTCATCAATTCGAGCGAGGTGGACCTCGTGCCGCTGCTCGTCGCCGAGATCGGTGACGTTGAGTTGGCTGCGCGCGCTAAAGGAGTTGAGATCGTGCCGCGGCTCGCAGACACGTTGCTCGTGGAGGGCGACCCGCTCCGGCTGCGCCAGGTGTTTTCCAATGTACTCAGCAACGCGCTGAAATATTCGAAGGCAGCAGGGAAAATCGATATCGTTGCCACTCGCGCCGGCAACTGGGCAGAGATACGGGTTGAGGACAATGGTGCGGGAATTCCCGCTTCTTTCATCAACCACGTATTCGAGCCATTTGCCCAGGCTTCACAGGCGACGACACGCCGCTTCGGCGGGCTCGGTATTGGTCTCGCAATCGCGAAGAGCATCGTGACGCTGCATGGCGGATCGATCACGGCCCATAGTGAAGGCGACGGGCGTGGGAGCACTTTCGTCGTTCACATTCCTTTGCTTGCCGAAGATAGAGAACCACCGGCTGCACCGCCGCTGACCGACATAGTGACATCGTCCCGCGACGAGGCGCTCGCCGGCATCAGCGTGCTCCTCGTCGAAGACGAAGCGGACGTGCGCGATGCGATGCTTGCCGTGCTGGAGTCCGCTGGAGCCGCGGTGCGCGGTGCCGAATCGGCGCCCGAGGCGCGTCGGCAGATCGATGCCGGACAGTTCGACGTGATTCTTTCAGACATCGGCATGCCGGACGAAGACGGCTATTCACTTATCCGCTCACTGCGGCAGCGGGCCAATCAAACGCCGGCGATCGCGGTGACGGCTTTCGGGCGTCCGGAAGACAGGGCTCGTGCATTGCAGGCCGGCTTCGACCTGCATATGCCGAAGCCCGTCGAGCCGATGAGTCTCTTCAGGGCCATTCGGGAATTGCTCCGGATTTAGGGAAGGTCTGCACAACATGTTTTCATGTGCGCCGATCTTTTTTCACGTTGGGCGTATCGGCCGCAGAGTCTGCCAGCAGGTTGATCGTGCGGCTTTTGAAGCATGATGACCTTCGTTTGCCGAGATTCACGGCCTGATGCGCCGGGCGTTTCACGCTTTGTTTAAAGCCTTGCGCGCCATCCAGAGGTTGCCCAGCGCAAACAGTGTCGTGATCTGCGCGGTGTTCTTCACCAATCCTCGGTAGCGGGTCTTCGTGTAACCAAACTGCTGCTTGAGCACGCGAAACGGATGTTCAACCTTGGCGCGCACGCCAGCCTTCAGGCGCTCAATCTGGTTGTATATCGCGTCCAGACGATTGGTCAGGTCCAGTTGTCGACGCTTGCCCGGTCGCATCGCGACATGCCAGCGTACCGGGTTCGCCTGACATCGCTTTTCTATACCCTGATATCCGGCGTCAGCGTACACATCCTTTTCCTGGCCGTGCAACAACGCTTCGGCCGCATTGATGTCGTGCACGTTGGCTGCCGTACCAATGACGGTGTGGACCAGCCCCGACTCTGCGTCCACGCCGATGTGCGCTTTCATCCCGAAGTACCATTGATTCCCTTTCTTCGTCTGATGCATCTCCGGGTCCCGTTTGCCAGAGCCGTTCTTTGTCGAACTCGGTGCGCTAATCAAGGTCGCATCGACCGCTGACCCTGCCTTCAACATCAAGCCTTTTTCACTCAGGATCTCATTGACCAGGGCGAGCATCTGCGCGGCCAGTCCGTGCGTTTCGAGAAGGTGGCGGAACCGCAGAATCGTGCTTTCGTCTGGCAAACGCGTCATACCTTCGTCCAGCCCCGCAAACTCACGGTACAGCGGCACGTCATAAAGCGCCTCTTCCATCGCCGGGTCCGAAAGCCCAAACCACTGCTGCATGAAGTGAATCTGCAGCATCGTCGCAACCGGAAACGGCGGCCTTCCAGTCTTACCCTTCGGATAGTGCGGTTCGATCAACGCAATCAACCTCGACCATGGCACAACGCGCCTCATCTCATCGAGAAATTCCCGCTTGCGCGTGCGTTTCGTTGAAAGATCCAGGCCAAGACCGAGCTGTGTCATCGAGGAACTCCTTTAATTCCCGTTCTTCCAGGATAGGACAACCAGACTTCGACGCCAGGACTTTTGCAGACCATCCTTAGATGCCCAGTGACGTGGGTTGAAGCGTCCCGAGAGCGGCGCACGCTACGAGCGTGACCGAGGTCCTGCGTGCGCGCGCCGCTCTTCTTCACGTGTGGATCGTTGTGCGCGTCGTTCTCTCGCGGCCTTTTTCTCGGCCGCACCCTCCGCTTCTGCATGAGCGTCGCCGATTACCTTGCCGATCGCTTCCTTCACCGAGCCTCGCGCTTCACTGGTCTGAGCCGTCCTTCCTCGTGGGTGGTCCATTTTTGTCTCCCGTCTTGCGTCCATCAAAACCATTGTCTTTCATAAGGTAAGGAAGAGCGGCGCCTGGAAAGTTCCCGACCGACGTTCGGATCGGGACTTTGCCGCTAAGAGGGGCAAATCATTTCCTGTCAACATGCAATTGCCCCCATGCTTTGGGTGCATTTGCGGCTACCGGTCGGTAAATACATCCCTGATAATCTCGCGATAGCGAACGCGTCCGGATGGCCCTGTCCGCACGTTCTGCATGTTGCTGCCGCATATGCCGTTCGGGACGATTTCCATGGCGTGTGCGCGACCGAGGCGGTTGCAACCGGCGAGTTCGCCGGTGCGCCGCCGCGGGCGCTTTCGTCCTTGAACCTTGCCGCGACGCGGCGCCCGAACAGAACAGCCAGCCGCGATGGACGCTTCCGTGCAACGCCCGAAAACTGACCGCCGTCAGCTCCAGCAGATCATCGCAGGCCTGAGCGAAGGGGTCATTCTCATAGAACCCGACCAGAGCATTCGTTGGGCCAATCAGGCCGCCCTCGACATGCATGGCGCCAGCAGCATCGAGGAACTCGGCCGGAATGTGTCCGAGTACCGCCAAAGGTTTCAGCTTCGCTACCGGAACAATCACCGCATCGAACCTGGCAGCTACCCGATCGATCGTGTGGTCGCCGGTGAATCTTTTAGCGACGTACTGGTGGAGGTCGCACCGGCCGGGCAAGCGGAGCCGCGCTGGGTTCACCGCGTGCGAAGTCTGGTGATTACCGACACGGAAGGCGAGCCGGATTGTCTCGTGCTCATCCTGCACGATGCAACCGAGTGGGCAAGCGCGGAAGAGCGCTTCGAAAAGACATTCGGCGCAAATCCAGCGCCTGCCGTTATCTGCCGGCTCAGCGATCTGCGCTTCATCAAGGTCAATCGCGGCTTTGTCGAGATGACGGGCTATACACGCGAGCAGGTAATCGGGCGTTCAGTCTATGAACTGGATGTTCTGGAAAATGCGTCGCAGAAGGAACTGGCCGTCGAGCGCCTGACAGCAGGGCAGACGATTCCGCAAATGGAAGCGTTGCTGCGCCTCGCGGACTCGGAGTCCAAGCTGGTTATCGTCGCCGGACAGCCGATCGATCTGGCCGACGAGCCGTGCATGCTCTTCACGTTCATGGATCTCGAGCCGCGCAGAAAGGCCGAACAAGCGCTGCGTCGCAGCGAGGAGCAGTTTGCGAATGCGTTCAGGATGGCTCCCATCCCGACGATCGTGTACGCACGTGATTCGCTGAGGCTGCTCGAGGCGAACCAGGCGTTTCTCGACGCCACGGGTTTTGCGGCGGAAGAGCTTGTCGGTCACACGCTAGAGGAATCGACTTTCTGGGACGCGGAGGATGCGCACGCGAAGATAGAGCAGATGCTCGCCACGTCAGGCAACCTGCGCAACGTCGAGTTCAAGGTGCGCACGCGGGCCGGGCTTGCCGTCGACTGCCTGATCTCCGCCGAGTCGGTACCCATTCATGGCGACGACTGCGTGCTGATGGTGTTTCAGGACATCACCGAGCGCAAACGCACCGAGCTCGAACTCCTTCTTGCGATCGAAGCGGTCATGCAGGACGCGTCGTGGTTCAGCCGGTCGATTCTGGACAAGCTGCGTCATATCCGCAGCGGGACGGCACCCGGCAAGATCGATGCGGCGATTTCAGACCTGACACCGCGCGAGCGCGACGTTCTCGCGCTGATCTGCGAGGGCCTTGCCGACAAGGAAATTGCCACGAGACTCGGCGTGGCTCCGAACACCGTCCGCAGCCGCGTGAGCACGTTATACGCAAAGCTCGGTCTGCACAGCCGCAGCGAGGCGATCATCTGGGCGCGCGAACACGGCCTGCCGGCTGGCGGCGTTGCAAGTACGCGTCCTGCGACACGCTCTCCCCGACGTTCTTCCTGACTCCGATGCCGGCACAGCCGGCGTCTTTTTACCTCTCATGGAAAATCAAAGTTCTGACCTGCGTGGCAGTCACATGGACCACCGCGTATCAACCGGCGTTGCCGGCCTCGACGAGATCCTGGCCGGCGGTCTTACGGCAAGCCGGGTCTACCTGGTCGAAGGGCCCCCCGGCGCGGGCAAGACGACTCTTGCACTGCAGTTCCTGCTCGAAGGTCAGCGCCTGGGGGATACCGGTCTCTATGTCACGCTGTCCGAGACCGCGTCCGAGTTGCGTTCGGTTGCGGCGACTCACGGATGGTCGCTCGACGGCCTGGCCGTCGTCGAGCTGTTGAGCGACGAAGGGCTCACGCCTGAATACGAACAGACAGTGCTGAATCCGGCCGAGCTCGAACTCGGCGAAACGGTGCGTAATGTGATGCGAGAGGTCGAGCAGGCTCGTCCGACACGTGTGGTGTTCGACAGCCTGTCCGAGCTACGGCTTCTGTCGCAGAGCCCATTGCGTTATCGCCGGCAGTTACTCGCGCTCAAGCGGTTTTTCGGCAACCGGAATTGTACGGTGCTGCTGCTCGACGACGAGACTTCCGACGCCGGCGACGTGCAGTTGCACAGTCTGGCGCATGGGGTCATCAACCTGAATCAGGTCACGCACGAATACGGCACGCAGCGCCGCCGTCTGCGCGTCGTCAAGATGCGCGGCGTGGCTTTTCAGGGAGGGTTTCATGACTTCACGCTGAAAAGCGGCGGCATCCAGGTCTTCCCGACACTGGTGGCCGGACATCGACACGTACAGTTCAACCACGAAAACCTCTCGACCGGCGTACCCGAACTCGACGCGCTGCTCGGCGGCGGCCTTGCGCGCGGAACGAATACGTTGCTGGTGGGGCCGTCGGGCGCGGGCAAAACCACTACCGTGCTCCGGTGCCTGCAGACGGCACTCGAGCGGGGCGAGCACGCCGTCTACTATCTCTTCGACGAAACTCTCGGCACGCTACTGCGTCGCGCAGCAGCGCTCGGCATGAATCTTTCGCCTCATCTGGAAAGCGGTCTCCTGTCGATCGAGCCGATAGATCCAGCGGAGCTTTCGCCAGGGGAATTTACTCACCGCGTCCAGGCGGCGGTCGAGACGCACGGTGCGCGCGTGGTGGCTATCGACAGCCTCAATGCATATCTGCAGGCGATGCCCGGCGAAAAATACCTGATGCTGCAGATGCATGAACTGCTGACCTATCTGAACCAGCAGGGCGTCATGTCCCTGCTCGTTCTCGGTCAGCACGGGATCATCGGCGAGATCCAGAGCAATATCGACGTGAGCTACCTGAGCGATGCGTTGCTGCTGTTCCGGTTCTTCGAGGCAGAAGGTTCGGTGTTGACTGCGGTGTCGGCCGTCAAAAGCCGGACCAACATGCACGAACGCTCGATCCGCCAATTCCGGCTAAGCGACAAGGGACTCGAAGTAGGCGATGTGTTGAGCGACTTCAAAGGCGTGTTGTCGGGACTGCCGTCTTATGCCGGACATACGCCTTTGCTCGGCGCGAGTTCCGTCGCCTCCGAGTGAGAGGCCGTCGCCTGAAGCGGGCACATCCCGGTAAAAACTTACCCGAAGAGCGAGGCGACGCCCTTCGAACACCGCAGCGTGACGGAACATTTCGGTAACATTCGTCCAGTCCCTTAGAATGCCGGGATTGATCCAATGACGCCGGAGCTGGTGATGCGTATCCTGGTGATCGAAGACGAGCCGAAAACAGGCGCGTACCTGAAAAAGGGCCTGGAAGAGTCGGGCTATTCCGTCGACCTCGCCAACGACGGCGCCGACGGTCTGCTGCTCGCACAGGAGCAGGACTACGACGTGATCGTCCTCGACGTGATGCTGCCGACAATGGACGGGTGGGCCGTGCTGAAAGTATTGCGCGCGACTCATACCACGCCGGTGCTGTTCCTTACCGCGCGCGACGACGTGAACGACCGCGTGCGCGGTCTCGAACTGGGCGGCGACGATTACCTCGTCAAACCATTTGCGTTTGTCGAACTGCTGGCACGGGTGCGTACGTTGGCGCGGCGCGGTCCGCCGCGAGAGAGCGAACTTCTCGCGGTCGGCGACCTGGAGATGGACATCAACCGGCGGCGCGTGAAACGCGGCGCAACGCGAATCGATCTGACGCCCCGCGAGTTCTCGCTGTTGCAACTGCTTCTGCGCCGTCAGGGCGAGGTGCTGAGCCGCACGCAGATCGCTTCATACGTGTGGGACATGAACTTCGACAGCGATACGAACGTGGTCGAGGTGGCGATTCGCCGCCTGCGCGCGAAGATCGACGACGCTTTTCCCGTCAAGCTGATCCAGACCGTACGCGGCGTTGGATACGTAATCGAAGCCAAAGAGCCGGACTGATGGCAGCACGCTCGCTGACCACCACGCTTGCACTCGCATTCGCGGGCACGACGCTGCTCGTATTCGCGCTGGTCGGCAGCGTGCTGTACTTCGCGCTTGACCGCCAGGTGAAGCGGCAGGACGACCTCGATATCGTGCTGATCGCGCGGCACACGCGGCGTCTCGCGCAGGAGCTCAATACGCTCGACGAACTGCGCAGCCATGGCGACCGTCTGACTAGCCAGGTGCTGGGCAACCTGGCGCTATCGATGGAAGTGCGCGATCCGCAGCGCAAACTGCTGTTCGAACACAACACGGCCGCCATTGCCGACGCCACGACGCCGTCCCCCGCGCTCATGAAACGAATCGGCGCGTCACAACGCATCACCGAAGCGGATATCGCAGAATGGCGCACCGCGCAGGGCGTGCCGGTGCGGGGACTCGCCGCGGATGCAATGTTGCGCGACGGTACGCCGGTGACGATCATCATTGCACGCGATATGGCGGACCGCTGGCGTCTGCTCGACCGGTATCGCGATCGGCTGTATGTCGCGGGCCTCGCGGGCATGCTGCTCGCGTTCCTGATGAGCTGGTTGCTGGTGCGCGAGTCGTTGCGGCCATTGCGTGCAATGGCGCACAGCGCGGCCAACGTCACCGTCGACAAACTGCACACGCGCATCGAAGCCGATGGTGCGCCGAATGAACTGGCGGCGCTCATCGCGTCGCTGAATGCAATGCTGGACCGCCTGCACGGCGGCTTTGAACGGATGTCGCAATACACGGCGGACCTCGCCCACGATATGCGCACGCCGCTTGGCAATCTGCGCGGATCGACCGAAGTCGCGCTGGCACGCCCACGTTCGGCCGATGAATATCAGTCTGTGCTCGCATCGAATCTCGAAGAGTGCGAACGGTTGTCGCGCATGATCGAAAGCGTGCTGTTTCTAGCCCGCGCCGAACACCCGCAGTTCGTCAAGACGCTGACCCAGGTCGATGCGCAGCAAGAGCTTTCGCGCATCGCCGAATACTTCGAGGGCGTGGCCGACGAAGCCGGCGTGCAGATTCGCGTAACAGGCGGTGGCCAGTTGCGCGCCGACGTGGAACTGTTCCGGCGCGCCGTCAATAATCTGCTTGCGAATGCGCTCCGATATACGCCGCGCGGGGCCATGATCACATTGGATGCACAGACCCCCGCCGAGGCTCCGCATACGCTGCGTGTGACCGTGGCGAACGAGGGCAAGCCGATCGATCCAGCCTTGCTCGAGCGGGTGTTCGACCGCTTCTATCGCGTGGATCCGTCGCGCAAAAGCGAGCCAAATGCGTCTGGATCTGCGGGTCTGGGCCTTGCCATTGTCCGCACCATCATGGAACTGCATGGCGGCAGCGCGCACGCCGAAAGCGACGCTGCCAGTACACGCTTCATTCTCACGTTTGCGGCCGCTTAGACGGCGAGTTCGGTGACGTGGTCGCCGCGGTGTTCCCGCTTTCATCGAGCGACGTGCGACTCCAGCCGCCGCCCAGCGCTTTTAACAACTGCACGCTGGCATCAACACGCCGTGCGTTGATCAGTTCCTGCGTGCGTTCATTCGTCAGCGCAATGGTTTGCGCGGTCACGACATCCAGGTAGCTCACAGCTCCTGCCTGATAGCGGTTCGTCGTGAGCTTCAAGGACAACTCAGCGGCCGATGTCGCGCGTTGCTGGCTGTCCGCTTCGCTAGCCAGCGTCGTCAGCGTGGACAGGTTGTCTTCGACTTGCTGGAACGCGGTCAGCACAGTCTGCCGGTAATCCGCCACTGCGCTGTCGTACTGCGCGTTCGCGCCCTTCAACGAGGCATCGCGGCGGCCGCCGTCGAACAGCGTGCCGGCCAGTTGCGCGCCGAGCGACCAGAAGAGGCTGGGCGCTGTGAGCCACGGCGCGAAGAACGTGCTTTCGAGTCCGGCCGTGGCCGACAATGTCAGGTTGGGATAGTAGGCGGCACGCGCCTCGCCGATCTGAGCGTTGGCCGCCGCGACGCGCCGCTCGGCGGCTGCGATATCGGGTCTGCGTTCGAGCAGTTGCGACGGCACGCCCGTTGGAATCTGCGGCAACCCCACGCTTTTCACTTCACTGGCCAGTGCGAACGACGACGCGGGCATGCCGATCAGCGTCGCGATGGCGTGTTGAAGCTGCGCACGCTGTACGTCGATGTCCGTGTCCTGGCTGCGGGTGCTCTCCAGTTGCGTCTGCGCCTGCGCAACGGCCGATGCGTCGATCGCACCGTCCTTTAACTGCTGTTGCACGATGCTCAAGGCCGCGGCATACGCGGTGACGCTGTCGTCGAGCAGCTTCTTCTGACGATCGAGCGAACGCAGATCGAAGTAATCGGTTGCGAGATCGCTGGCGACCGACAGGCGCACGGCCTGAAGGTCCGCCTCGCTTGCCTGCGCGTTGTCGCGCGCATAGACGGTCGCGTCCTTCACCCGGCCGAACAGGTCGGGTTCCCAACTCGCGGTCGCGCCCACCGAATAGTCGGGCACCGTCTGTCCGGCGAGCGAATGCCCGAGCACGTTCTGCGACAACCTCGTGCGGGACTGCGCCGCGCCCGCCGTCACCGTGGGTGCGTAGCCGGCACGCTGGTAGTCGAGCATCGCGCGGGCGGCCTGCAACTGCGCTACGGCTTTCGCCACGGTCTGATTCGACACGTCGACGCGCGCTTCGAGCTGGTCCAGTTCGGCGTCGTGAAAGAGCGTCCACCAGGGGCCGGGCGGCTTGGCATCGGCTGGCGCAGCGACGCTCCAGCCCGGTGCCGCCGCGCCTGCATATTGAGTGGGCACGGCCGCTTCCGGTTGATGATATGTGGGCAGCGTCGAACATGCAGTCAACGCGCAGGCAGTGACGATAGCCGCGCTGCGACGGGCAAATGGATGAAAAAGAGTGGGCATGATCCGTCTCCTGGATCGCTTAACCGTGCCGTGCCGCAGCCGCAGGCGCGGCGACGCGCACCGGCTGGCCGTCTGCGAGCGCATCGCCCGGATTGTCGATGACCTGATCCGTCGACGTGACACCGGTCGCGATTTCAACGTAGGTGCCGAAGTCCCGGCCGATGGTCACCTTGCGTAGATGCGCGCGACCATCCTGTCCGATCACCGCAACCGTGACGCCATCGGGTCTGAATAGCAATGCGCTCACCGGAAGTTCGAGCGCGGGCTGCTGCGTGCGCAACGCCAGATGAACCTGCGCATACGCGCCGGGCAACAACGCGCCGTCGCGATTGTCGACGTCGATCTCAACGCGCAGTGTCCGGCTGACAGAATCGATTGCCTCGGCGCTGCGCGCGACGGTCGCCGCAAAGGAGCGGCCCGGATACTGCTGGGTCGTCAGATAGACCTGTGTGCCTGCGGTGACGCTGCCGGCGTCGTCCTGCGGCACGTTCACGTAGACGCGCAAGCGGTCCGTCTGCTCGACGTGGAAAAGCTCTCCCGGCGCACTTGCAAGACCGGGCGAACCTCCTGAGGTGACGAGCGCTCCGACATCGACGTTGCGCACGGTGACGACGCCGTCAAACGGCGCGGTCACTTTCTCGTAAGACACGAGCTCGCTCAACCGCGCGACGTTCGCCTGCGCCGACGCGAGCGCGGCGAGTTTCGCGGCGCTGTCGCTCGTCTTTGAATCGGCGTCCTGCTGCGACACCGATTGCGTTTGCAACATCGTCTGCCAGCGCCGCGCGGTGCTGTCCGCGAACGCGTAGTTCGCCTTTGCGGTGGCCACGTCGGCGCGTGCCTGTTGCAACTGGGCGTCCAACTCCGGCGTTTCGATGTCGGCAAGCGTTTGTCCGGCTCGGACTTTCGTGCCGATGTCCGCGTACCAATGCCGAACATAGCCGCTCGTGCGCGCATAGATCGACGCGTCGGCATACGGCATCACGGAGCCGGGCAACAACAGTTCCTGCGAGGCCGGCGCCGGTTTCGGCCGCACAGCATCGACGATGGTTTCGCGCTGTGCTGCGACCTGTTGCGAGAGTTCGGTGCTCGCATGCAGACGCGGCAAGATTCCGATGGCGAGCAAGGCCGCTGCAATCGCCAGCAGCGCGCCGGGCAGCAGGAGCGCGCGGCGCTTCGCGGGTTGCGCGCCGGTGTCGCTGGGAGCGGGTACGGCAAGCTCCGTCGATGCCGTGCCATCGCGGTCCTGCGGAAGGTGGGACTGAGTCATGGCTTTTCCTTATCGAGCTTGAGTATTCATCGGCACGGCGGCAGCGCGAGCCGCGCGGCGCGGCGCGAGCCACGCATGTACCGCCCCGAACACGACGGGTACGAACATCAGCGTCGAGAGCGTGCCGAATGCCAGGCCGCCAATCACCGCGCGGCCGAGCGGGGCGTTCTGTTCGCCGCCGTCGCCGAGGCCGAGGGCCATCGGCAGCATGCCGATAAGCATGGCGAGCGCGGTCATCAGCACGGGCCTGAAGCGGTTGAAGCCCGCATCGAGCGCGGCGGCGAGCGGCTCCATGCCGGTCTGCAACGACTCGCACGCCGTGTTGATCACGAGAATGCTGTTTGCCGTTGCAATGCCGATGCACAAGATCGTTCCGGTGAGAGCCGGCACGCTCAGCGTGGTATGCGTCGCGAACAGCATCCATGCGATGCCCGCGAGCGATGCCGGCAAGCCGCTGATGATGATCAGCGGGTCCAGCCACGACTGGAAGTTCACGACCATCAGCAGATAGACGAGCGCGATTGCGAACACGAGCCCGGCGCCGAGACCAGCGAACGACTCGTTCATCGACTGCACCTGGCCGCGCATCACGATCGACGAACCGGGCGGCAACTGCGCGCGCGCCGCGTCGACGATCCTGGATACGTCGGCGGCGACGCCGCCCAGATCGCGTCCCTGCGTCGCCGCGAATATGTCGAGCACTGGCTGCACGTTGTAGTGCGAGACCACCGCCTGTTGTGAGCTGCGATCCAACGTGCCGAGCGTGCCGAGCTGGTTCTGTGGCGCGACGGTGGCCTGATTCGTGGTCAACGGAATGTTCGAGAGCGTCTGCAGCGAGTCGATGTCGTACTGCGGCACCTCGGCAAGCAGCGGATAGCTGACGCCGTTCTTCGGATCGAGCCAGAAGTTCGGCGTAGTCTGCGAGCTGCCCGAGAGCGCGATCAACATGTTCTGCGCGACGTCACGCTGCGTGAGGCCCGCCTGTATAGCCTTCGTCCGGTCGACGTTCACGTCGATGGTCGGCGCGTCGCCGGGCTGCTGGATGCGTGCGTCGACGAGACCGCGCACACCGCGCAACTGCGCAAGCAACCGGTCGGCCACCACGCGGTTCTTGTCGAGCTGATTGCCCACGATCTGCACGTCGATAGGAGCGGGCAGGCCGAAGTTCAGGATCTGGCTGACGATGTCGGCGGGCAGGAACGCGAAAGTCACACCGGGGAACGACGTGGCGAGCACGTTGCGCAGTTGCGCGACATATTGCGCGGTGGGTTTGTGCTTCGGCTGCAGGGTCACCAGGATATCGGCGTCTTCGGGGCCGACCGGATCGGACGAGTCGTAGGTCAGATTGATGCCGCTGACCGGCACACCGATGTTATCGAGCACGGCCGCCTGCTCCGACTTCGGGATCACGCTGCGAATCTTCGCTTCGACCTGATCGGTGATGCGCGCTGTTTCCTCGATGCGGGTGCCCGTCGGTGCGCGCAGATGCAGCCGGATCTGACCGGTATCGACGGAGGGAAAGAAGTCGCGGCCGGCGAACGGGACGAGGGCCAGCGACGCGAGACACAGCGCGACATAGACCGGCACGAAACGGCGGCGTCCCGCGATCGCGCGTCCCAGCATCGAACGATAGCCGCTGCGCGACGCTTCGAAATGCCGTTCAAACCGCGCCTGGAAACGGGCCACTGCAGCGAAGCGTCCCTGCGCATGGTGGCCTTCTTTGGACGGCGCGCGCATCAGATACATTGCAAGCGTCGGGATCAGCGTGCGCGAGAAAAAGTAAGACGCGCACATGGCGAACACGACCGCTTCTGCAAGCGGAACGAACAGATAACGCGCGACGCCGGACAGCAGGAACATCGGTACGAACACAATGCAAATCGACATCGTCGAGACGAACGTCGGCACTGCGATCTCGCCTGAGCCGTTCAGGATCGCGTCATGCAACGGCTCGCCCTTTTCCAGATGGTGCGTGATGTTTTCAATCGCCACCGTTGCGTCGTCGACCAGAATACCGACGGCGAGCGCAAGGCCGCCAAGCGTCATGATGTTGATGGTCTGCCCGAGCGCTGCAAGTGCAATCAGCGATGTCAGCACGGCGAGCGGGATTGTCACTGCGATGATCAGCGTTGCGCGCCAGCTGCCGAGAAACAGCAGAATCATCGCGGCCGTCAGGCATGCGGCGATCAGCGCTTCGCGAACCACGCCCGAAATGGCCGACTTCACAAACACGGACTGATCCGATAACGGGGTGATGTGCAGCGCTTTCGGCAAACCGGCAGCGATTTTCGGCAGCATGTCCTTGACCTGCTGGATGATCGTCAGCGTCGACGCGCTGCCGGTCTTCTCGACTTGCAGCAGTGCAGCGCGCTTGCCGTCGCTGCGCACGATGTTGGTCTGCGGCGCATAACCGTCGATCACATGCGCGACGTCGCGAACGTACACCACACCGCCTTGCACCGTCTTGATCGGCAGGTCGTTGAGCGCAGCGACGCTCTTCGTGCTGCCGTTCATCTCGACGTTGTATTCACGCGAGCCGATTTTCGCGGTGCCGCCCGGCAGAATCAGGTTTTGCGCATTGACTGCGTTGACGACGTCGATCGGTGCGAGTCCTTTCGCCTGCAGCGCCTTTGGATCGAGCTCGACCATGATCTGGCGGATCTTGCCGCCGAACGGCAGCGGCACCGCCGCGCCCTGCACGGTGGCTAACTGCGTGCGGATAAAACTGTTGCCGAGATCGTAGAGCGTCTGTTCGGGCAACGTGTCGCTCGACAGGCCCAGTTGCAGGACGGGCACCGTCGATGCGTTATACGTGATGATGTTCGGCGGCAACGTGCCCGGCGGCAGGACTCGCAAGATCGACGCGGAGTTCGATGCGGCTTCGGCGATTGCGCGGTTGATGTCGGCGCCGGGGTGAAAGAAGATCTTCACGACTGAGACGCCGTTCAGCGACTGCGACTCGATGTGCTCGATGTCGTCGACGTCCGTCGTGAGCGCACGCTCGTAATTCGACGTGATCCGGTGCGCCATGTCTTCGGCGGAAAAGCCGTTGTACGACCAGACAATGCTGACCACGGGAATGTCGATGTTCGGAAAGATATCGGTCGGCGTGCGCATGATCGCAAGCGGGCCGAGTATGAACAGCAGCACGGCCAGCACGATAAAGGTATAGGGCCGCCGCAGGGCCAGTCGGACTATCCACATGACATTTCCTTGGACGATGGGCTAGAGAGATGGCCCGTGCCGCGGTGCGTCCAAGCGGTGCAATGCGGCGGGCTGATGACGTCGCAGTGTGCCGATCCGTCACTGACTTGTAAGTGACGGCGTCATTACAAGTCTGTTATCTGCATGGGGTGCAAAGACGGGCGGGCGACGGCAGAAAGCAAGGGGCGCCGAGCGCGCTCGAAGATGACAAGCTTGTAATGCGCTGGTCAGCATTGGGTCAGTGCTCAATGCCCACAATCCGTTCAACCCTTCACGAATCGCAGCGGAGGGAATCCGGGCCGCGCTCATCGTGAATGTGGCCACAACTCACAGACAGGTGAATGATCATGAAAGCACTGCTCAACGTTGTTCTCGTTTCCTGCGCACTGGCCGCGCCCGCGCTTTCTTTCGCGCAAACCGTCGATCAGCCGGTGACGCGTGCCGAAGTGCGTGCCGATCTCGTGCAGTTTGAAATGGCCGGATATCGTCCGGTCGCATCGGACGCGCAATACCCCGCGGACATTCAGGCCGCCAAGGCGAAGGTGTCCGCCGCACAGACTGCTACGTATAAGACGTCGGTAGGGGGAGTGTCGATGAACGGCTCGTCGCAAGCAGGCGCGCCGGCATCGGTGAACGGTCCCGGGAGGATCTACTTCGGACATTGAGCCGCGTTTGCGGTGTCATGTGCAACCGCCGGGCGGGCAATGAATGCGTTCCTCGCGATGCGGGCCGCCCGGGTTGTCGCTGGTTTTCGCTGGTTGCCGGTGCTTCCGGCCGGTGGCCGGAAAGCAATGTTCGATGGCTTCTTAACGAGGCTTTACCACTGCTGATGGACAAACGGCGCGATCTTTTGCAGATATAGCGCGCGTAGGACCTCCATGGCCGAATCTGTCAGGGGCGGCAGTTCGCTCGCCTCAGCGTTTGCTTTGGCTTGCGCTGCGTTCTTTGCCCCTGGGATGACAGTCGTCACTCCATCGTTCATGAGGATCCAGCGAAGCGCAAACTGCGCCATCGTGGCGTTTTGCGGGACGAGTGAGCGGATTTCGTCGACGGCTTCCAGAGCGACGTCATAAGGAACGCCGGCAAAGGTTTCGCCCTTGTCGAAGGCCTCGCCGTTACGATTGAAAAGGCGATGGTCATTGGCCGCAAACGTCGTCTCGCGCGTCATTTTTCCGGTGAGCAGGCCCGACGCAAGAGGCACCCGGACAATGACGGCGACTCCTCGGTCACGAGCTTCCTGAATAAAGCGGGCTGGCCTTTGCCTGAAAATGTTGTAGATGATCTGTACCGACTTCACGCCCGGATATTCGATCGCTTTCAGACCTTCTTCGACTTTCTCGACCGACACACCGTAGCTGCTGATCTTTCCCGCTGCGACCATGCGGTCCATCGCATCGAAAACCTCTGGCCGGTAATAGACCTCGGTCGGTGGACAATGAAGCTGTACAAGATCAAGCCGCTCCATCTCCAGGTTCTTCAAGGACCGGTCGACAAAAGCATTTAGATTCGCTGCGGTGTAGCCTTGCGCCACGTGAGGGTCCAGTCGCCGCCCAGCCTTGGTTGCAACGAATGGCCGCGGCCCTGAGCGTTCCTTGAGGACGTCCGCGATGATCCGCTCCGAGCGGCCGTCGCCGTAAACGTCGGCGGTGTCAATGAAGGTTGTACCGCTATCGAGCGCTGCATGCAGGGCCGCTTTTGCATCGCTCTCGGCGACGTCGCCCCATGAACCTCCGATGGCCCACGCGCCAAACCCGATTTCAGAGACGCTCTTTTCTGCGTGTCCGAACTTCCGTTGTTTCATCTTGATTCTCCGTTCATGGCATGAGTTGTCCGCCGTTAACCTCGATGATCTGCCCCGTGATGTATCCCGACATTGCGGGAGACGCGAGGAACAGGAACGCGCCGACGCACTCCTCCGGCAGGCCTTCTCTGCCCATCGGCACCGTGGCAGTCTGCGACGCCCAGATTTCCGGCGGCGTGTATTTGTCGTGGAACGGCGTCTGTATGAGTCCGGGCGCTACTGCGTTGACCCGGATTCCGTCGTTTACGAATTCCTTTGCGTGGCCACGGGTCAAACTGCTGACAAAGCTTTTTGACGCGGCGTAAAGAACCGCTCCCGCGCCGCCGCCCGTGCGTGCAGCAACGGACGACGTATTGATGACGTAACCACCGGATTCCTTGAGAAACGGATGGGCAGCCGAGGTCGCTTCCCAAACCGATCTTGCGTTCAGGTTGACGACGCGTTCGAAGTGGCTGTCCGAGGCGCTTATAGATGCCAGCCGTCCCAACATGGCGCCGGCGTTATTGATGAGCCCATCGAGTCCGCCTAGCAGTTGCGCCGCTTCCTTCACGACCCGCGATGCTTCGCCCGGCTCGCTGACGTCGCCCTGGACAAGATGAATGCGCTCCGGCGATTCCGCACGCAGCGCTTGCGCAGCCGCTTCGCTCTCGTTGAAATGCGCGACCACGTGCGCGCCCTGTGCGGCAAATGCGCGAACAACAGCCGCTCCGATTCCAGTCGACCCGCCCGTGACGAGAACTCTCGTATCCTTCACATCGCCGATCTGTATGTGCTCAAGTCCATGCATGGAATTTCCTCCGAATGGATAAACATGAGCGGGGCATACGCCGCAGCGCTCCGGGTTCTCGTCGAAGAAAATGATTACATACCGTAGAATGAAAGGGATTCACTGGAACGATGAACGGCATTCATCATGGCAAAGAACGACCGGATCGATTTTGCGGACTTAAGGCTGTTTCTTGCGATCGTCAGGTGCCGGAGTTTCCGGCTGGCTGCGATAGAACTTGGGCAGACCCCGTCGGCAGTCAGTCACGCGATGCGGCGGCTGGAAGACCGCCTCGGCGCAAAGCTGCTTAACCGGACGAGCAGGGCGGTTTCGCCCACGGAGGCGGGGCTCGATCTCGCTTCCCGGCTGGAAGAAGGCTTCAACCAGATCGGTTCGGCTCTCGAGAGTTTTGAAGCGCCAGGTACCGCGCGACTCGGCTCTTTACGTCTGAATGTTTTCGCGGATGCCGCCCACCTGCTGGTCGCACCGGCATTGCCGGAATTCGCACGCCTGTGCCCCGATGTGCAGCTTACGGTGGTGGTCGATAACCGGCCGATCGACATCGTTGCAGAAGGATACGACGCCGGGATTCGCTACGGTCATCATGTTCCCGAAGACATGATTGCAGTGCCGCTTACCGGCCCGCAGCGATGGGTGATGGCCGCGTCGCCCGCCTATCTGAAGAAACACGGCACTCCTCGTCACGTCAGCGAACTGGCCGAGCACAACTGCCTTCAGCTTTTGCTCGGTGACAATTCGAGCTACCGTTGGGAGGTCGGCGTTGCAGGTAAAACAACCCCGATCCGAGTGCCCGGGTCGATCACGATCAACGACACCGCGACCACGATTAGCGCATGCAAGGCAGGAATGGGCATAGCGTATCTACTCGAGGCTCGAATCGCCGATGAGCTGGCGCGGCGTACCCTGAAGGTTGTGCTCGAAGACCATGCGTGCGCTGAGGATCCACTTCACATGTACTACAGTGGTCGTCGATACAACCACCCAGCGTTGCTTAGCTTGATCAATATCATCCGGAAACAGCAGTCACTCGCGAAGATTTCAAGGTCGCGTGAGTGAGCCGGACTGGCGCCGCTAATTGCTGCCGTTACCACAAAGAGTCATTTGACGTGGATGTTCGTCATGCTGTCCGTCGCACGCTTTCGCATGCGACGGACGAGCGTTCCGATGCCGTTAGTGAGCAACCGGCTCGTTGAGATAGACGCCGGAGGACAGTGCGGCTTTCACCTCTCGCGTGAACTCGTCGGTGGATACTTCCTCCGCGCCGGCTTCAATTGCGTCGTATGCCTGACGCACGACGTCGGCCGGCGTCGCCTTCGGCACTTCCAGCCCGCGCGTCAAATCCGTATCGATGAAGCCGGCGTGAAGCCCGACGACTTGCGTATGCTGCTCGCGCAACGAATGGCGCAGGCCGTTGGTCAGCGCCCACGCGGCCGACTTCGACACGCCGTAACCAGAGAGAATCGGCCGGTTCACCCAGCTCGCGACCGACAGCACGTTGAGAATCGCGCCACCGCCGTTGCGGGCGAGGTTGCCCGCAAACGCCCGCGACATCGCCAGCATGCCGAATACGTTGGTTTCGAAGTGATCGCGCAACGCGTCGATCGCGCCGTCGTCGGTCAGGCTGCCAAGCCGTGCTATGCCCGCATTGTTGATCAGCAGCGTGACGTCACCCGCCGCCTCGGCGGCAGCGGCGACAGCCGCTGGATCGGTCACGTCCAGTTTCACCGGCACGACGCCCGGCAGCGTCACACTGGCCGGATCGCGCGCGCCCGCATAGACCTTGCGCGCCCCTCTCTCGAGTGCCTGTTTCGCAAACTCGAGACCAAGGCCGCGGTTCGCGCCCGTTACGAAAATAACCGAACCTTCGATTTTCATGACGAATCCTTCATAGGGTTAATCGCAGGCGCCGGCTCGCCGGGCGCATGGGAACTTGATCAAAAACTTCCTTGCTTATTTCGGAATGTGTTGCCGTGTGAACCGTGCCGTCGGCTTGGCTTCCCATCGCGCCCGAAACTCCGCTAGACTTATGTCAATGTCGATCGACATCGTCTTTAGATGCATTGTGTCGACGTGGATCGGCTATGTCAATGGTGATCGACATTGTGTTTGTTAATCGATGCGATTGTCGGGATAAGGGAGAGAGCGATGGGTGTGTCTCGGCAACAGGCCGCCGAAAACCGGAGCGCGATTGTCGCGGCCGCCGAGCGGCTGTTCCGCATTCGCGGCGTCGACGCCGTGGGGCTCGCGGAGTTGATGAAAGAAGCCGGTTTTACGCAGGGTGGCTTTTACAACCACTTCAAGTCGAAGGACGCGCTGGTCGCCGCGGTGATGGAAAAGGCGATGCAAGACTATGCGGATTCGCCGAACGCCGGTAGCCTGGTCAAGCAAACTGCGCGCTATCTGTCGACCCGGCACCGCGACAACATCGAGGCGGGGTGCCCGCTGTCCGGCTTCGTGGGCGACGCTCCCAGAATGACCGCCGCTGCGCGTGTGTCGTACGCGCGCGGCCTGGCGGCGTATCTCGACCGGTTTGCCGCCATGATCGCCAAGGAAGGCGCGACGCCGGAAGAAACCCGCCAGGATGCCATTGCGGCGTTCAGTCAGATGGTCGGGGCGCTCGTGTTGTCGCGTGCGATTGCAGATGCCGATCCCGCCTTCGCCGACGAAATCCTCGAAGCAGGGTGCCGCACGCTTGCCGATGAGACGCCACCTACGGGTCCATGAGCGCTGCAGTGCGATAGGACCGCCGAAGATTGTTCGCGCTCGCGGCCTCAGAGCCCGCTCAATCTACACCGTACTCACGCAAGTGCGCTGCGTTCGCAATGCACTCAGCACGGCGTCCACAACCCGCTCGACGCCCGGCCAGTTTTTTTCAGGTTGGCCTTCGATGTAAACATCCGGTGAGACGCTCTTATAGTGTTCCGGGTATCCCCAGATTGCATCGTGAACCGTCGGCCTCGTGATACTGCCGCCGAGCACTGCGACCGTCGGCCGGTGGAACGCGGCAGCCACATGCATCAGCATCGAGGAGTTCGTCAGGACGGCACTCGCATTTTCGGCGAGCGCAAAGACCGTTCGCATCGACACCCCGCCCGCGACCGAACGCACCGGGACATTGGGTCCCGCGGCGACGATCGCTTCGTTGGCGCGCGCCTTGTCGGCCTCGCTACCAACTATAAGAATCTCGCAGCGGTCACCGGACTGTTGCAATGCGGACGCAATCTGCGAGAGCGCTGCCCCGAACTGCCTTGGATCCCACGCCTTCGTGGGAACACCCGCTCCGACGCCGACCAGCACTCGCCATGTCGTGCCCGCTTGCGCGGAGTCATTTGTCCAGATCCTCTTGGCGCTTGCTCGTTCGGCTGCCGTGAGGAAAAGCTGAGGTCGAGCGTCGGGAAGGTCGGTTGCGCCGAGCAACTCGGCTTGCGCGAGCGCGGCGCGACCGGATTGGCGGCGCGCAAAGTCAATGTAAGCGTGACACCCGCTGTGGCCGCCGCGATAACCGCGCACGCCGATGCGGTATCGCACACCGAGGCGCATCATCAGCAGCGCCCCCATGTAACTGCCGAGGACGTCGATTCCGACGTCAAACCCGCCTCGCTTGCGCAGCGCGGCGACTCGCGGCGATTTCAGCAGGAAACGCACGACGTCACCGGGCGAGCGGTTCTCGACGATCTTGTTGTTCCATGGTGCATCGATCTCGACGATTTCATCGATGAACGGATTGTTCTCGAGAATCGGACGCCCCCAGCTGCCGATGCCGGCAACGATTCGGGTGGCGGGGAAGCGTTTTTTGAGCGCCTCGAAGATCGGCGTCGCAGTCAGCAACTCACCAAAATCGTTCGGTCGAAGGACAAGAATTTCACGCGGCGTACTGCGACGAGGGTCATGCCGCGACGGGGTCAAGCGGCCAATCACCCAGACCGGGAATTCAGTAAGCAGGCTTTTCCATTCCATTGCATATCCACGAGATGAGGTGAGTGCCAAGCCGCGCGGAGCGACGCACTGAGTGTGCATGGAAGGAGGTGCCCGGTCTGTGGGCCGCCATACGAAACTGGCGCGTCGTGAGCGCTCGCCGCTATGGCGCGTTCGCGAGCTCGCAGCATTGCGTCGCCGGTGTTGAGCCCAGCGGACTTCAGTTCATGGGTTTTTCGTCTGGGCGCAACGTCAAGACGCGTACACCGTTTCGGGTAACGGCGACGGTATGCTCGAATTGTGCGGACAGCTTTCCATCGTTTGTGACGACGGTCCAGCCATCGTCTTCGGTCCCGACCGCATGTCGCCCCCGGTTGATCATCGGCTCGATGGTAAAGACCATGCCCTCTTGCAGCACCAGACCGGTTCGCGGCTTTCCCCAATGCAGAACCTGAGGAGGCTCGTGCATTTCGCGTCCGATGCCGTGTCCACAATATTCCCTTACGACCGAATAACCGTTTTGCCGTGCGTGCCGCTCGATCGCATGCCCGACATCGCCCAGTCGCGCGCCTGGACGAACGGCCCTGATGCCTTTCCACATTGCTTGGTACGTGACTTCCACGAGCCGTTTAGCTAGCGGCGATACCTCGCCTAGCAGATACATTTTGCTGGAGTCCGCGATGTATCCGTTCTTTTCCAGCGTGATGTCGAAATTAACGATATCGCCGCCTTTCAATATTTCCGTCGGCGACGGAACGCCGTGGCAAACCACGTTGTTGCGCGATGAATTCAGTACGTAGGCGTAGCCGTATTGGCCTTTGCTTGCCGGACGGGCATTGAGTTCGTTGACGATGAGGCTATCGACCAGATCGTTGATCTGCATGGTCGACATGCCGATCATGTCCAACCGGTCCAGATGACCAAACACATCCGCGAGTAATTTCCCAGACTCCGCGAGCAACGCGATTTCTTCTGGTCGCTTGGTCACGTGGACGCCACCCTGACGGATCGCGTCTCCACGCCTGCTGCTCGCAGTTCGCGCGCAACGATTTCACTAAAACTGTGCGTCGGATTCATTTCGCACAGCATGCCAATCTTTATCCAGAACGCCGCTTGCGCGTTGATCGACCGACACGACACCTGGCTCGCTTTGCGTATCTGATCGTGCAAGTCGTCGTCAATATTCACAATGCCCATTTTGCCATCCGTATATGAAACGTATACGAATCATATACTCTTGTCCGTTCGCAGTGCAAGCGTGTTGCTGCTCGCGATGGCCGTCACTCACGCGCGGGTCATGCACGATGGTCTGCCATTCGCCGCCCGGTTCGCGCTTGCGAATGGAGTCGTGTTCGTAACGTTGCGCTGGCACTCGCCGAGAAAAATCGAAGAGTGCTGGTGGCTTCGCCGGAGTACCTGAAGCGCCGCGGCTCGCCCGCTTCTCTGGACGAACTCGTTTTGCACGATTGCCTGCCCTATGTGCTGGCAAGCCGCGTCTATGACCGCTGGTCGTTTCCGTCCGACGGCGTGCGGCGGCAGGTCACGGTGAGAGGCATGCTGCTTTGCGACGATGCGGAAATCGCGAGACGCTGGGCAGTGCAAGGTCGCGGCATCGCCTATAAATCATGGCTCGACGTGCACGACGATGTGATATCCGGCCGACTACATGTTCTGTTGCCTGACCAACCCGGGGAAACAGCGCCGCTGAACCTGGTCTGTCCGCACCGTCGTCAGTTCTCGCCGGCTGTCCGATATCTTCATGCTCATCTAAGGGAACGGGTGTTGCCCATGAGCGCGGCCATGCGTGAATACGCGAACGCATTGGTGGAATGACCGTGAAGCGTTCAGCGCGGCACCTACACGGCTGCCATTTTTCTGATTGCGCGGAGCGGTATTGAAGACGCTCGTGGCTCACGCCGCTTATCTGGCGTACTTCGCCAACAACGACCGGATCGCCGGATCGTTCATGTTTTGTGGCGTAACGGTGACCACGACGACGAAGAGAGTGCGGGGTGGCGGATGGCCCTGCAGCGCCTCGACCATGGACGCCAAGGCGAGGTAACCCATACGGTAAGGGTCCTGCAATATGGCGGCATGTACGATTCCTTTTTTGAGTCCTTCCAGGAATTCCGGACGCCAGTCGAATAGCACGAGGCGCGGGCGCTGGCCGCCTGCTGCGGCCTCGATTACACGCAGAGCGCCGTAAGCAATTGGTTCGGCCGGCGCGAAAACGGCGTCGAGGCGGCCAGGGTAGCTGTTTATCACCTCGGCGATCAGCACTTCGGCATCGCGCGGTCGATACCCTACGTAGGTATCGATCACCACATCCCATCCCTCTTTGCGGGCAACGCTTAAAAATCCGCTTTCCCTCGCAGCAGTCGAACTTACGTTGGGCGCGAGCCGCAGCATTGCCACCTTGGCACCCTTTTTTAGAAGCGGTACCAGGCTGAGCGCCGCCTTCCTGCCTGCGCCGAAATTGTCTGTGTAGACGGTCGAGATTCCGTCGTAATCGGCGCTATATCGATCCACGAGGATCAAGGGTACTGGCACTGAAACCCGCGTGTCGCCGGCCAATGGTTCTGGTGCCAGTACCACGCCCGAGACTCCCTGCTTCACCATGTATTCGATAATGCGCACCTGGATATTCGGTGTATTGAGCGACTCACCGTCGGACGGGCTCCGAATCAGCAGATCTACATGATGATCATGGGCCGACTGCTGTATTCCCTTAAGCAATGTCTGATAGAAGACAAGCGATGAGCCCGGCAGGACGACACCAATTGTGCTCGCGTGCGCGGCCGACACCATCACCGCCAACGAGCAGAGCAGCACGAAAAATCTCAGAGGTCCAAGCATGGTGTGTCCACTCGAAGTGGCCTCGACCTGACAGCATAAGCTTGCGGAAAGGCATTTCCCTGTTATGGAGATTCTCGCCCGGCAAGCGAAATCTTTGCCTCACACACTAGTTTTCAGCGACCTGTCGGAATAATAAGCCGACGATCGGCGGGCCGCCATCGTCACTTCATGGGACGGGGCAGCGGACGGCCTCGGCCACAAGCAGCCATCTGCGCGCAAGAGGCTGCGGTCATTCAAATGTCAGCAATTGCTCTGAAGCCGAGGTACGCGCTTGCCGTCTTCTCTGGCGTCGGGAACTCATGATAGTGGAGCGCGGCTTCGCGAAAATCTTCTTGTCATTTTTTTCGTGGTCATATCGGCAATGCTCTAAAAAAGAAGTTGGCAGTCGCCCAAAAGCCACTGCCAATTTGCAAAAGTGCTGCTGTGGAGGCTCAATGAGCGTTCGATCGGACGGATGCATCGCCCGTAGATGCGGATACGATGGCCGGATGATCGTTCGGCTGCAGCTCTTCGAATTCATCAACGTACGTACGATTCAGCACCGCACGCGCAGTGTTCATGTCGAGCTGTCCTTCCCAACGCGCGACCACGACAGTTGCAACACCATTGCCGATCAGGTTCGTCACGGCCCGAGCTTCATTAAGAAAACGATCGACACCGAGAAGCAAGACCAAACCTTCGACCGGAATTTTGTGCATCGACGCGAGCGTCGCGGCCAGCGCAACGAATCCAGCACCCGCGACTCCCGCCGAGCCTTTCGAAGTGAGAAGAAGCACGCCCAACACAAGCAACTGATCCCAAATCGTCAGATGCACGTTCATCGCCTGAGCGATGAACAGCGCAGCCATCGTGAGATATATCGCCGTTCCGTCCGCATTGAAGGTGTATCCGGTAGGCAACACCATTCCAACAACGGGTCGCGAGCAACCCATCCGTTCCATCTTGACCAGCATCTGCGGAAGTACCGCTTCCGTGGACGCCGTGCCGAGCGTGATCAGGATCTCATCCTTGATGTAGCGGAGGTACTTGAACAGCGACAATCCGCACATCCTCATTACTAGTCCGAGGACCACAACCACAAAGAAGATGGACGTCAGATAGAGGCACAACATCAACTGGCCGAAGGAAGCCAATGTGCCGATCCCGTACTTTGCGATGGTGAAGGCCATGCCACCGAACGCACCGATAGGTGCGACGTACATGACGATCCGCACCACCCCGAACATGCCCTGAAGGAACATATCGAGCATGTCTACAAACGGTGCCGTCCGAGGTCCTAGCTTGGCGAGAGAAATGGCGAGCAGCAGCGAGAAGAAAATGATCGGTAGCATCTCGCCGTTGGCGAACGCGCCAACGATGCTGTTCGGGACAATGCTCATGAAAAAGTCGAGCATGCCATGTTGCTTGGCGGCAGTCGTATAGGTCGAGATCGCGGACCCGTCGATGTGCGACGGATCGACGTTCATGCCGACACCGGGTTTGAAGACATTCACGACGACCATCCCAACGAGGAGTGCGATCGTCGATGCGACTTCAAAGTAAAGCAGCGCCTTAACGCCGACGCGGCCCGCTTCATGAAGATCATTCATGCGGGCAATGCCGACAACCACCGACGCGAAGATGATCGGTGCAAGCAGCATTCGGATCAACTTGATAAACAAGTCACCGAGGGGCTTGAGTTGGGAACCAACGTCCGGATAAAAGTGGCCCAGCAGGATACCGGCGATGATCCCGATAAGAACCTGCACGTAGAGCTTCGAGAGCGTCTTCCTGACTTTCGATACCAGCATGTCTGTCTCCTATGACTGGCGTCTATTTGTAGAGTACGGACGAGCACCCACAGCGGGATAATCCGCTGTGGTGAGCACGGCCGAGGTGCGCCTGAATTGGTCTCTTTCTAGGCGTAGCATCGACGAGGACCGTCGATACCCTGATACCGCTGAGTGTTTATGCCGACAGCTTGCGCATCTCGGCAATGAGATCCGATTTACCCTCGAAGCCGATACCCGGGAGGTCCGGCATCGTGATATAGCCGTTCTCGACCTTGACCCCATCGGGGAAGCCGCCGTACGGTTGGAACAGGTCCGGATAGGACTCGTTTCCACCCAAGCCAAGGCCAGCGGCGATGTTCAGCGACATCTGGTGACCGCCGTGGGGAATGCAGCGGCTCGGCGACCAGCCGTGCTGACGCAGCATGTCCAACGTGCGCAGGTATTCCACCAGGCCATAGCTCAGCGCGCAGTCGAATTGCAGCCAGTCGCGGTCGGGACGCATGCCGCCATAGCGGATCAAGTTACGCGCGTCCTGCATCGAGAACAGGTCTTCGCCCGTCGCCATCGGCTTGTCGTAGTAGTTGCGCAGCGTGGCTTGTAGTTCAAAGTCGAGCGGATCGCCCGGTTCCTCGTACCAGAAGAGATCGTATTGAGAGAGTGCCTTTGCGTACTGAATTGCGGTGTCCAGATCGAAGCGACCGTTCGCATCAACGGCAAGCTTCTGGTCGTTTTGCAGCACGCTGAGGATCGAGTCAATGCGGCGAAGATCTTCGTCGAGCGATGCACCGCCGATTTTTTTCTTTACCACGGTGTAACCGCGGTCGATATAGCTGCGCATCTCGTCTTTCAGCTTCTCGTGGTCCTGGCCCGGATAGTAGTAGCCGCCTGCTGCGTACACGAAAATCTTGCGATCCGGTTGGCCGTTGCCGTAGCGGTCCGCCAGCAACTGAAACAGCGGTTTCCCTTCGATCTTCGAGACCGCATCCCAGATTGCCATATCGATGGTGCCAATTGCGACAGAGCGTTCGCCGTGGCCGCCGGGCTTTTCGTTGGTGAACATCGTCGCCCAGATTTTATGGGGATCGAGGTTGTCACCAGCATCGTTGACCAGCGAGGCGGGATCAGCTTCGAGGATGCGAGGGATGAACCGCTCACGCATGAGCTTGCCCTGCCCGTACCGGCCGTTGGAGTTGAAGCCGTAGCCGATTACCGGCTTGCCGTCCCGAATCACGTCGGTGATGACTGCGACCAGACTCAGCGTCATCTTGCTGAAGTCAATATAGGCGTTGCGTATCGGGGAACTGATCGGAACGGTCTTTTCGCGGATTTCAACAATTCTCACGGCTTCGTCTCCAGAGTTTTACGAGGTGTTGCGACTCATCGGCTGCAACATGGGACGTAGATTAACCGTGAAAAAGACTGCTAAACTACACTTTCATTCACATCACTTTTCAATTGCAGTGAATACTGAGACGCAGACTGCGACTGATTTCGAGTTTTTTATTCTTCTGGCGAAACTCAGAAGCATGTCAGGCGCCGCACGAGCTCTCGACCTGTCCCCGCCGGCTGCGACGAAGAGGCTTGGCGTCATTGAACAGCGACTCGGCGTACGACTTGTCAATCGAACTACTCGGAGCGTGAGTCTCACGCCTGAAGGCGAAACATATCTTCGGTATGCAACGCAGATAGTCGGACAGGTCCGCGAAATGGAGGAAGCGATCTCGGGAACGAAAGGTGACCCTCAAGGGCTCGTGCGCGTCAATGCGACGCTCGGCTTCGGCCGAACAACAATCGCGCCGTTGGTCTCGGAATTCGCAAAACGCTTCCCCAGCGTCGAAATCCAGTTCGAGGTCACCGATCGTCCAGTCGATCTTGTTGAAGGCGCGTTCGACATGGCGATAAGATTCGGCGAGCTCCCCGACACTCGCTTGAGCGCGCGAAGGATCATGAGCAATCGCCGCTTCCTTTGTGCCTCGCCAAAATACTTGGAGAAGTACGGCAAACCAGAGCGCGTCGAGGATCTAGCCCAACATCGTTGCATCATCCACCGCCAGAATAACGACGCCTATGGCGTCTGGCGTTATATCGTGAATGACCACACCGAGGCCATCAAGGTCAAAGGGGCCTTGTCGAGTAACGACGGGGACATCGTACTTCGCTGGGCGCTTGAAGGACACGGGATATTGATACGGTCTGAATGGGACTTGGCCAAGTATGTGCAGAGCGGGCGTCTCCAACTTGTGCTGCCTAACACGGTTCTTCCGTCCGCCGACTTATTCGTCTACTACCCGAGGCAGAAGAATCAAACAGCTCGCGCGCGCGCATTCATTGATTTCCTCGTGAGTCGATTCCAGGCACCGTTCACTCCGGTGGAAACCGGCGCGGAGCGGCGGGAACGGAAGAAGCGGAGCCGCGGTTGATGAGTTGGAAGCAAGGCAGACTTGAACGCTCGCACACGCATTATTCGTAACGTTGCTTCCGGTCGGTTTGACTTGACACCGCGACGAATCAACGCCCGAATGACTCGAGTTTGCCGCTGCGAGACGCTGACGATGGAAAGCGGCGAGTGGAGGAGTTCGGTCGAGTGAAACCATCGCGTGGGGTAGCGGTCTGCCAATTGCAGACGTCCATATTGTTGCGCAGAACGGCTGGTACCCGGTCTATTGCTGCCGTTCGTTTGCGACAGACCGCGGTCGCAACGGGATCAAGACACGCCATGGCCAACTGGCGATCTTCGAGCCTGCAGGGCAGTGCCAGGCTAAAAAATCACAGGTCCGTGTTGGCAGCCGACGCCTGGACCCACTTCCTCATGGCTAACTCACGCAACATCATGCCGAGCGGGCGGCGCCTCGCTGCAGCCGCAAAATCCGTACAAAATTCAGCACAGTAGGCGATTTTTCGCGTTGCCGATGGACTAGCGCGATGCCTGTCGAAAGCGGGCTACCCTTCAGTTCGTGATAAGACACGCCTTCGACCTGAACCTGCCGGATCGATGCCGGAACCATCGCGACGCCGAATCCGGCCGCTACAAGGTTCGCCGCCGACGAGATCTGTGGCGACTCCATGCCGATCGAGGGTGCGAAGCCGGCCTCGCGACACGCGGCAATGATCGAATCATGCAGATCCGGGCCGATCAGCCGCGGAAAGAGGATGAACGGATCGCCGGAAAGATCTGCCAGATCGATGCGCCGTCGTCGGCTCAGGCGATGGTTTGCCGGTAGCACCGCCAACATGTTTTCGTCGACCAGCGGCTCGACGATCAGATCCCTGCAGTTCAGCGGCATGCGCACCAGCGCGGCATCGAGCTGGCGCTCCGAGACCTTGTCCAGCAGCGCCGAACTGTTGCTCTCCTCGCAACTGATCGACACGCGCTCATACGCATGCCGGTACTGCTGCATCGTCGTCGCCACCATCGGATGAAACACCGTCGAACCTGCAAAACCCAGCGAAAGCCGGCCTGTTTCTCCACGTCCCGCGTTCTGTACTTCGACGAAAGCCTGTTGCGCGTCCTCGACGATGCGTCGCGCGCTCTCACGGAAGAGCCGTCCTGCTTCGGTCAATTCGACGCGGCGTGGATGCCGGACGAACAAGGACGTGCCGATTTCCCGCTCGAGCTTGAGGATCTGCTGGCTTAAGGGCGGCTGGGCGATGCCAAGGTGCGTCGCGGCATCCGTGAAATGCAGATGCTCGGCCACGGCGAGGAAGTAGCGCAACTGACGAAATTCCATATCTTTTTCGTCTCCAAAAAGTGACTTCGAGATATTGGACTAATGGGTTGCCCGATTTTAACCTCGTGTTCAACCCGATGCGCTCAAAGGTCACACCCGACCGCTTAGTTGGAGTCGATGCGCGTCAAACTCAACGTTTCTCCAGGAGAATTCGATGTCAGTGACGCGCGCACCGTCGGCAGAAGGACAGGACAGCAAGGCTTCCACGTTGATTGCGGACCTACGCAACATCGTGGGCAACAAGCACACCATGACTGACGATGGCGCGACCCGCCGCTATCGCACCGGCTTCCGGTTTGGCGCCGGCAAGGCGCTCGCGGTGGTTTGTCCCGGCACGATAGTCGAACAATGGAAAGTGCTGCAGGCGTGCATTGCAGCGAATGTGATTGTCATCACGCAGGCATCGAACACCGGTCTCACCGGCGGATCGACGCCGGACGGTAACGACTACGATCGCGACATTGTGATCGTCAGCACGAGCCGCATGAAGAAGGTCTACGTGATCGACGGTGGCAAGCAGATCGTTTGCCTTCCGGGCGCGACACTCGATCAGTTGGAGAAGACATTGAAGCCGCTTGGCCGCGAGCCGCATTCGGTGATCGGCTCGAGCTGCATCGGCGCGTCGGTATTCGGCGGGGTGTGCAACAACTCGGGCGGTGCGCTGGTGCAGCGCGGCCCGGCTTATACGGAAATGGCGGTGTTCGGGCAGGTAGATGCAGCGGGAAAACTTAACCTCGTCAACCATCTGGGAATCGAACTCGGCGACTCGCCCGAGGATATCCTCGGGCGGCTGGAGCGCCGCGAGTTCAGCGATGCCGATATTCGTCTCAACGCGGGTGCCGGATCCGATCACGGTTACGCGACGCATGTTCGTGAGATCGATGCCGATACGCCCGCGCGTTTCAACGCCGATCCACAGCGCTTGTACGAAGCGTCAGGTTCCGCTGGCAAGGTGATGGTGTTCGCGTTACGGCTCGACACGTTTCCGATCGAGCAGAATGCAAAGGTGTTCTATATCGGCACGAACCGCCCCGACGAGCTCACTGAAATCCGCCGTCACGCGCTGCATGACTTCAAACATCTGCCGATTTCCGGCGAATATTTTCATCGCGACGCTTTCGACATTGCTGAGGAATACGGCAAGGACACCTTCCTTGCAATCAACTATCTTGGCACTTCCCGGCTGCCGGCGCTGTTCGGACTAAAGAGCCGTTTCGACGCGCTGTTCGATCGTTTCAGTTTTCTTCCTTCGCATCTCACCGACCGTGTCATGCAAGCGGCGAGCCGACTGTTCCCGAGTCATCTGCCGGCGCGAATGAAAGAATATCGTGATAAGTACGAGCATCATTTGATGCTGAAGGTGTCGGCCGAAAGCGTGGAAGAAACGCGTGCCTTCCTTTCAGGTTATTTCGACCATGCGGCCGGTGGCTATTTTGAATGTACGGACGAAGAAGGCAGGAAAGCATTCCTGCATCGTTTCGCTGCCGCCGGCGCGGCCGTTCGCTATCGCGCGGTGCATACTCAGGAAGTGGAGAATATCGTCGCGCTGGATGTCGCATTGCGACGCAATGACCGCGACTGGATTGAGACGCTGCCGCCCGACATCGAAGAAACCATCGCTATAAAGTTGTACTACGGCCACTTCCTCTGCCACGTGTTCCACCAGGATTACATCGTCAAGAAGGGTAACGACTGCCTTGAAGTCGAACATAAGATGTGGAAGCTGCTGGACCGCCGCGGCGCCGAATATCCGGCGGAGCACAACGTCGGCCATCTATACCATGCGAAGCCCCAGCTCGCCGCCTTCTATCAGCAGCTCGATCCCTGCAACTGCTTCAATCCGGGGATTGGACAGACGTCGAAGTTCGCGAAGTATCGGGAAACCTTAGTCTAGGTGACGTCCATCGCCTGCCGGTAGAGTTCCCCGCGACCTACTTCTGTCCTCTGGTGACCTGAACCGAGGCTAGCTAGTCAATTCAGGCTTCAGAAGCATTGCATCATGCACGCGGTATGCGCACCGCCGGGACGCTTCAAGCAATAGATTTGGGCACGATCCACATCTCGCGCGGACACGCGTTGACACGATTCCAACTGAAGCGGTGTTTGCCCCTCGGCCGCCTGCATTAGCAGAATCAACCACGATCAGCGCCGCAACGGAAACCGTCAGCAAAGTTCGCCAACCAGCAGTGGCGCCTCAGCGATCGGTTAGCCCACGATATTCGTGCAAGAACCGCACGAAACCACGTCAAACACGTTTTTGTATCCCAACGTATCTGGAAGACACGGCGTTACATGTGCATACACACAGACGATTTTCCGACACGATCGAGATACATCCATACGCTCAAATACGTCCATCGCACGCCAGGCATCGCACAGCCGCACAGGACCATTTGAGGTATTGCATATGCAGCACCAGCCGAACCCCACGAATGAACTGAACAGCTCTATTAGCCAATCGCTGAGCAGCCATATCGCGAGTAATTGTTTGGTTACGCGCGCCCGCCAGGTATCCCGCGTATTGACCGTGATTTATGGCGACGCGCTGCGGCCGTTCGGAATCGTGGCGCCGCAATTCTCATTGCTCGTGCTGATCGCAGAGTGGGCGCCGATCAGTCGATCCGAGCTCGGCCGACGGAGCCGTCACGACCGGTCCACGCTGACCAGAAACCTGCGGCCGCTGATCGTTCAGGGCTGGGTAACCGAAGGCGCGCCAGCGGGCGATGGGCGGAGCCGTCCGCTTTCGCTCACCGCCGAAGGCGACGCACTGCTCAGGCGTGCCGCGAGTGCGTGGTCATCAGCACAGAGCCACGCGACGCATGCTCTCGGAAACGAGGGCGTCGACGACTTCATGAATATCGCTCGCGAATTGGCGCTGCGTGCTGCGTGAAATTGTTCTGTGAATGTTGCATACGCAACATCGTTCAAAACCCGTTCTAATGTTCTAGTCAAGGAGTCTGTCATGAAAGTCGTCAAAGCCGCCGCGGTCCAGATCAGTCCCGTGCTCTATAGCCGCGAGGGTACCGTGGCAAAAGTCGTGCGGAAGATCCATGAACTCGGTGAGAAGGGTGTTCAGTTCGCCACCTTTCCCGAAACGGTCGTGCCGTATTACCCGTACTTTTCAGCGGTGCAGTCGGGCATCGAACTCCTGTCAGGCACCGAACATTTGCGACTGCTCGAACAGGCCGTGACCGTGCCCTCCGCTGCAACCGACGCAATTGGCGAAGCCGCACGAAAGGCCGGTATGGTGGTGTCGATTGGTGTCAATGAGCGCGACGGCGGCACGCTGTACAACACGCAGTTGCTCTTCGATGCAGACGGCACGCTGATTCAGCGGCGGCGCAAGATTACGCCGACGCATTTCGAGCGCATGATTTGGGGCCAGGGGGACGGCTCAGGCTTGCGCGCCGTCGATAGTGCTGTGGGTCGTATCGGCCAGCTCGCGTGCTTCGAACACAACAACCCGCTCGCGCGTTACGCGCTGATTGCCGACGGCGAGCAAATCCATTCGGCGATGTACCCGGGTTCCGCGTTTGGCGACGGCTTTGCACAACGAATGGAAATCAACATTCGCCAGCATGCGCTCGAGTCCGGCGCATTTGTTGTCAACGCAACGGCGTGGCTCGATGCCGCGCAGCAGGCGCAAATCATGAAGGACACCGGCTGCGGAATTGGTCCGATATCGGGCGGCTGTTTCACCGCCATCGTATCGCCAGACGGCACTCTGATGGCAGAGCCGCTGCGTTCGGGTGAAGGCGAAGTGATCGTCGATCTGGACTTCACGTTGATCGACCGCCGCAAGATGCTGATGGATTCCGCCGGCCACTACAACCGCCCCGAACTCTTGAGTTTGATGATCGACCGTACGCCTACGGCCCACGTTCACGAGCGCACTGTGCATCCGGTGGCAATCGATACGAAAAGTGCAGATGACGTTCACACGCCGGTTGCATGACCGCAACGATTCTGACTGACTGTTCTATCGATGGTCGGCCAGATTCCAACGTTATCTGAGGTAAGTGCTATGACGACGAATACGAGCCATGAACGGCCCATTCTTAAGCCCGCGAGCATGTATGACTTCGTCAAGCTGCATGTCGCGGACTTCACGCGCGACGCGACAATCTGAACGGAACCGGAGACCGATACCATGTCAAACGACATCCCTCAATCCACATCTCGCCGGCACTTTGTCGGTATGACGGCTGCGGCGCTCGCCGCAGGCTCGCTAAGCCAGTTCGCTTTCGCCGACACGAGTCAGGCGATAGGCAAGATCACGGAACCCGCGAACGGCGACAAGACAGCGATCCGGCCGTTCCGCGTTCACGCCCCCGAGTCGCAACTCGTCGACCTGCGGCGTCGCATCAACGCGACGCGCTGGCCAGATCGTGAGACGGTGCCCGACGAGTCGCAAGGCGTTCAACTCGCGACCATTCAGGGGCTCGCGCATTACTGGGCGACCGGCTACGACTGGCGGAAGTGCGAAGCGCGGCTCAACTCGTATCCACAGTTCATAACCGAGATCGACGGACTCGATATCCATTTCATCCACGTGCGATCAAAGCATGAAAACGCAATGCCGTTGATCGTAACGCACGGTTGGCCCGGCTCGGTGATCGAACAGTTCAAGATCATCGATCCGCTCGTCAATCCGACCGCATATGGCGCGCCGGCGTCGGACGCGTTTCACCTCGTCATCCCGTCGTTGCCTGGCTATGGGTTCTCGGCGCGTCCTCAAACCACGGGCTGGGGACCCGAGCGCACCGCGCGCGCATGGGTCGTCTTGATGAAGCGCCTCGGCTATCCGCGCTTTGCTTCGCACGGCGGTGATCTCGGCGGCATTGTCTCGAACATCATGGCCAAGCAGGCACCACCTGAACTAATCGGCATTCACGTAAATTTCCCCGCATCAGTGCCGGCCGATATCCTGAAGTCAATCGCGTCGGGCGATCCGATGCCAACGGGTCTTTCCGACGAAGAGAAACACGCATATGAACAATTGAGCGTCAACGCGAAGAAAAAGCGCGGCTACGCTTTCGAAATGGGTACGCGCCCGCAGACGTTATACGGATTGGCCGACTCGCCCGTCGCGCTGGCTTCCTGGATGCTCGACCATGGCGACGGCTACGGTCAGCCCGCTGCGGCATTAAGTGCGGCCGTGCTCGGTCATCCAGTCAACGGTCACTCGTCGGGCGCGCTGACGCGCGATGACCTGCTCGACGACATCACGCTCTACTGGTTGACCAATACAGGCGTGTCGGCGGCACGCTTTTACTGGGAGTCGCACGCCAACTTCTTTCTGGCGGCTGACGTCAACGTGCCGGCCGCCATCAGCGCGTTTCCGGGAGAAAACTACCAGGCACCGAAGAGTTGGACCGAAAAGGCGTATCACAATCTGATCTACTTCAACAAGCCCGAAACGGGCGGCCACTTTCCGGCATGGGAGGTGCCGACGATCCTCGCCGATGAAGTACGCACAGGGTTGAGGTCCTTGCGTACCTGAAACGCTTGGCGCGCGTGTTGCCCTGGCCAAGAGCCAGGACGTAGTCACGCAACGCAGTGCGGCAGCCGCGCGCTGTCCGAGAGAGTGGCGGCTTGCGACGCACTACGCGAACGACGCCGGGTCGGCGTTGCCGCCGCAAATCACGACGGCGATCTTTTCACCCGGCGATCGCACATAGGCGCCCGAGGTCAGCGCGGCGAAAGCGGTTGCGCCTCCGGGCTCTGCGGCGATCCTGAACTTTTGCCATAGCGCCATTTGCGCTTCCCGAATCTGCTCGTCGGACACCAGCACGGAGTCGCGCACGTTTGGAAGAAGAACGGAAAACGGCACGTCGCCGATGCGCTTGCACCCGAGCGAATCTGCGGCGATGCCGCCCGTGTCGACATCGACGGGTGTGCGAGCCTGCAACGCGCGATTGAGCGTCGGGCATTGCTTCGGCTCGACGGCAACCACCTTCACGCGTCCGGCGAACCACGCTGCGATGCCGCCGATGAATCCACCGCCGCCGACTGAAACCAGAATGGTATCGACGTCCGGCACCTGTGCTTCGAGTTCGATCGCGATCGTACCTTGTCCTGCGACGGTGGCCGGGTCGTCGAAAGCGTGCACTTTCAGCGCGCCCGTTTCAGCCGCCCGCGCTTCGCTGGCCGCGAGCGCTTCCACATAGTTATTGCCGGCGACGACGACCTGAGCGCCCAGGTCTGTCAGCATCTTGCGTTTGAGTGCGGTCGCGAGGCTCGGCACATAAATCTCCACGCGTGCGCCGAGCTTTTGCGCCGCGTAGGCGACGGCGATACCGTGGTTTCCTCCGGACGCCGCGACCACGCCAGCAAGCGGAAGCGGCTCGCCGAGCAGACGATTAAATGCACCTCTTGGCTTGAACGAGCCTGTCACCTGAAGCGATTCCAGCTTCAGGAAAGTATCGCCGGACACATTGGACAAGCCGGGTTCCACGCGCATGACCGGCGTGGTGCGGATGTACGGAGCGATGCGCTGCGCGGCGGCGCGAATGTCTCCCTGACTGATCATTTGACGAGATCCTCATAACCGGCTTCCTGCTGGCGCACGGAAGGAATGACAGTGACCGGCGCCTGGCGGCGTTCGTCGACGGTCAGGCGAAAAATGTCGGGACGGCTGTAGTGGCCCGTCACGTCGAAATCAAACTTGCCTCGCGCAACGTTTCGCAGATCGATTTCCGCCGTGAGGATGGCTTCTTCGCCGAAGGCGGGGCCCGCAAGGATCTGGCCGAACGGATCGACGATGCAGCTTCCACCGGCTTGAACGACGGTCTCGGGATCGTCGCCGAAGCGACTGGCGTACGTGTCTGGAAAATCGCTACGGCGCAGAAACTGGTTGCTCGCAAGCACGTAGCACCTGCCTTCTATGGCGACGTGCTGCATCGACGCGACCCATGTCGGCCTGGAGTCGGCCGTCGGCGCGCAATAGAGTTCGATGCCCTTTGCGTACATCGCGGTGCGCATCATGGGCATGTAGTTTTCCCAGCAGATCACGGCGCCGAGCTTTCCGAGTGCAGTGTCGAACACGGGCATGGTCGAGCCGTCGCCATAGCCCCATATCAGCCGCTCGGCGCCGGTCGGCATCAGCTTGCGATGTTTGCCGAGAAAGTCTCCCGTTGGACCGAAGAACAGCACACAGCAATAGAGCGTGCCTGCGTCGCGTTCGATTACGCCGATCACCATATGCACGCCATGGCGCGCTGAAATTGCGGCGAGTTCGTCGACGCACGGCCCCGGCACATCGATCGCCGATTCCCAATACTCGCGATACGCATCTCGTCCTTCGTCGCTGCGTCCGCCTACGTACGAGCCGAACGCATGCCCCTTCGGATAGCCGCCCACGAACGCTTCGGGGAAAACCACCAGCTTTGCGTCGCGGGCCACTGCGGACGCGACCAGGTCGTCGACCTTTGCCAAGGTGCGCCGCTTGTCGAATGGGACGGGCGTACCCTGGATGACGGAAGCGACCCACGGCGCTTCCCTGTTGAAGTCGTTCATTACCGCCTCCTTGTGTATCTATAGTGAACATGTTAGTATCAGTATTGATGCATCATAGGTGCTTGTCCGATTTACGGCAAGCGGTGCATGTTGGTCTGCGTTCGTGTGTTCGTGTGTTGAGGAGAGAGGTGATGGGAGAAATCGCGACAGTCAATAGCGTCGAGCACGCCATCCGTCTCGTCGAACTACTGGCCACTTCCAACAGTCTTCTGGGCGTCAGTCAAATCGCGCAGTCTCTCGATCTGCCGCGTGCAACCGTGTACCGTCTGCTCAAGACGTTGGCTCAGAAGGAATGGATCGTTCAGGATGACAAAACGTATCGCCTGAGCCTCAGGCTCGCGGAGCTTTTTCGCGGCGCGGGTGCCAGTGCGGAAGCTGCGCTGGCCGAGCAGGTTACGCCGCTGTTACAGCGGCTTGTGAATGAAACGGGCGAAACGGCGCACTTTGCCGCGCTCGACGGTAATCGCGTCGTCTACCTTGCGAAGGTGGATTCTCCGCATCCCATTCGTATGTTCTCCCAGGTCGGCTGGCGGGGACCGCTACATGCAACTGGTGTGGGCAAGGTGCTGCTCGCTTCGGCAGAAACTCGGCTTTTTCCGCAGGTTTGCGAGCAAGGCCTGGAGCGTTTCACGCCGAATACGATTGTCGATGCGGATCAGCTTCAGGCGGAACTCGCGCGTATCCGCAAGCAGGGATACGCGCTGGATGCGGAAGAACTGATCGCCGGTTTGACTTGCGTCGCGGTGCCGGTGGTGAGTGGAGGGCAGGTTCGCGGCGCGCTATCTGTTGCTGGCCCAACGGCTCGCATTGGCAATCCGGCCGCCTTGGCGAAGATCCTGAAAGCGGCGGTTAAGACATTCGCGCAGTAAATGAGTAACAACGGATGCACCGGTACACCGCGATCGACAACGTTACATTCGTTGATCGGGCGCAAACCGGTGCGACAGGGGACCGCAGGGAACCGACCGGACGCAGCGTTAGCATCAATACGTCGTTGAACACAACACCTGCAGATCGCGTCGTGCACGCAAGAACGAAGCAGTGGTGTTGAAACGTAATCACGCTAACCGGGAGTATGAAATGTCTGCCACCTCTGTTCTCATCAGCATGATCCCTATGTGGGGAATCCTTCTTGTCGCATCCGGCACGGCCGCGTACCTTGTGTTCTGGCGCAAGGTTATCAAATAAGCGTGCCGTCCTTTTCGGTCGGGTTCGTCTTTTGCTGCAAATGACGCGCGCGAAAAGACAAGGCGCAAACTACTAACTTTTGACTGACTACGGCTGTTCCCCCTGCTAACCTTCAGATCAATGAACGTGCGCCGCTGGCCTGATGTCGAGCGCACTCGCTCAGGATGGCGAAACATTGATGCCGGAAAAAGGGGGTTCTATGACCGTTGCAGCGCTAGCGCGTGGCACGCGCGCACTCCATGATCGTCGGCGGTCGTTAGCCAAACGGTGGGCTGGGTTAGGGCTTGCCGCGGCGGCACTTCTCTACGGTCACGCGAGTGTCGCGGCAGGACCTCTACCGCAGGGCGGCAGTTTCGTCGGCACCACGGGCAGCATCGCGCAGAACGGCCGGAACCTGAATATCACGCAAGCAGGCGGGCGCGGCATCATCAATTGGGACAGTTTTTCGATCGGTGTGGGGAACACCGTGTCGATCAACAACGGCACGGGCGCGACGCTCAACCGCGTGACCGGCAGCGATGTGTCCGCGATCTACGGCGCGCTCAACGCGACGGGCAGTGCGTATCTCATCAACCCAAATGGCGTGCTGATCGGTCGAACCGGCGTGATTTCGACGGGTGGCCGCTTCCTGGCATCGACCCTCGACGTTTCCGACGACAGCTTCCTCAATCCGCGCGCGATCGGCGGAACGGCCTACACTGGGAGTTCGACGGCGAATGTCGTCAACCTCGGCAGGATCTCGTCGTCTGGCGGCGACGTCCTGCTTATATCGGCCAGCAAGGTCGTCAATGCAGGGAAGATAGATGCGCCCAACGGCAACGCGGAATCTGCCGTGGGCCGTCAGGTGCGCTTGTTCGATAGCGGGTATCAGCAGCTTTCCGTCGATGTGGGAAGCGGCGGTACGATCAGAAACACGGGCACCGTCGAAGCGGCGACCATCAACCTTCAGGCGGCGGACGGCAATATTTTCGCGCTGGCCGGTCACTCGGGCGCGCTGCGCGCGACCGGCACGGCCACGCGCGACGGACACGTCTGGCTCGTCGCAGACACCACCACGAACTACCGCATCAACACCGGCAACATCGATGCCCGCGGCGCTCAGATCACCGCTCAAAACGCGGACGGCAGCCGCGGCGTAGTCGAAATGTCCGGCGGCAGCGTCAAGGTGGGCGGCGCAGACGTCCAGGCCAGACAGTGGAACATCACGACCGGAGATTTCACCGTCGATGCGCGCACCGCCGACACGCTCGGCGCCAGCCTGAGCCGCGGCGCGTCGGTCAATGTGCTGGCGAACGGCGCCGACGGCAAGCTGGGCGCGAACGGCAAGGGCAACATCGACGTGGAAGCGAGTCTGCGCTGGCGCGGTGACGCGTCGCTGAATCTCAATGCCGCGCACTCGCTGACCATCGCGCCGCGCGTGACCATCGCCAACATCGGCGCAGGCCCGCTGACGCTTTCTGCCGACAGCTATGGATTCGATAACGGCGGGAGCGTGATCAATCAGGGCACGCTCGACTGGTCGAGAAGCACCGGCATCATCACGGCGCTCTACGATATCAACGGCACTTTCACACGCGGCACGGTCGTCACGAATCCGTCATGGCAGGCCGCGCCGTTCAGTGGACTACTCACGCAATTCACGGCTTATCAGCTGATCGCGTCGCTGGACGACCTGCGCGCGGTGAACAACAACCTCGCGGGCAACTATGCGCTGGCTCCGCGCGGAATTGAATTCGTCGATGCGGGCGAGTTCGGCGGCATCGGCTCCACCGACCATCCGTTCACCGGCCAGTTCGACGGCATGGGCCATCTGCCGGCCGATCTTCATCTCGCCACTAATGCCGGAATGTTCAACGTGATCGGCAAAGATGGGGTGGTGCGCAACTTCACGCTGGCAGACGGCACGGGGACGTCTTCTTCGGGCCCCTTAGGTTTGCTCGCGGCAGTCAATTACGGGACGCTGATCAATGTCGGCGCGACAGGCATCATCACGTCCACGGGCAACGCGAACTCGGTGATCGGCGGGCTCGTCGGCGAGAATTTCGGCAACATCGAGCGGTCGTGGGCGGGTGTGAACATCACCGGCACGGGTGAACTGGGCGGGCTGGTCGGGCGCAACGACGGGCACATCGATCGTTCGTATTCGCTCAACTCGATGACAGCCAGTGCGCCGAGCACTTTTGGCGGCCTGGTCGGCACGAACAATGGCGACATAGTTCGTTCTTACGCCTTCGCGTTCCAGATGACCGGCGGCACGACGGTCGGCGGACTGGTTGGCAACAATACCGGCCGCATTGAGCAGTCGTACGCGTATGCGAAGCTCACGCCGGACGGCAACGCGACAGTAGGCGGCATCGCGGGCAACAATAGCGGCAGCATCGCCAACGACGTTTTCTGGAACAGTGAGTCGTCGGGCGCGCAAGCCGGCGTCGGTTCGGGCACGGCGGTGGCCAGTTCGAGCGGCCTCACCGACCTGGAATTGCGCGATCCTGCAAGCTTCGGGCCGACATGGGACTTCGGTGCAAACGGCACTTGGGTGTCAGGCTATTTCGGGCCGTCGCTGAACCGGCTCGCGCAACCATGATGAGCTTCGGCCTCTCAACGCGGGCGCGAGGCGTAGGTGACTTACTGACGGATGGAGTTGTCCGGTCATTCACACGATCGGCTGTGAAGAGAAAAGCCGATCAGACCAGCAGAGTAACGCCTGCCCAGACGATCAACACGACGCCGAGCACGCGGCCGACTCGCTCCCCGCCGGGCAGGATTTTCTCCACGAATACGATCAACGCCAGCGCGGCGATCCAGATGAGATTCATGATGCCGCCGACGAACAGCAATGCCATCAGCAGCCAACAGCAGCCCACGCAGTAAATTCCATGACGCATCCCGAGCATGAAGCTGCCTGCGACGCCAGGGCGCCAGTGCGAAGTGAGAAAATTGACTGGTGAACGGCACTGCGCGAGGCAGGCGCGCTTAAGCGGCGAGAACTGGTAGAGGCCCGCAGAGGCCAGGACAATGGCGGAAAGCGGAGCGCTCCTTGACCACAGCATCATTTCCGAAATGAGGCCGGTCGGTTGCAGTACCTTCTGGAGCGATGCCGCGCAGATTGAGAATGCCAGCCATGCGGTCAGGTAACCGGCCAGCAGAAACAACGACGGGATGGCCGAACTGGACTCAGTGGACGCGTGGTGCCGCAATACGCGTCGATATAACAGGATCAGCGGCGCCGCGCTGGGTGTCATCATTGCGATCATCATCACCCACCACATCAGGATCACGGTCGGCAACGACAGATCCATTCCCCCGCCGCCGTCTGCCAGTCGATGAGGGAACAGCGCGACGGCCGTCATCTCGAGCGCGGACATGCCGATTCCCGCGCCTGTCCACACGTAGACCCACGAAAACGCGACGACGGCGACGATGCCGAGCGCGGTGATCACGCGCTCGCGCCCCACGGCAATTTCGAAGCTGCTCATGCCGCAGCGCGATGCCGGATCGGGCCTTTGTTATTCAGGTGGAGGTGCGCGAACTGCGCATAAGTCCCCTTGAGATCCACTGCGATGTTTCCCTGCGAGCGGCTCGTACCGGAGCCAATCTCGGCAAGTTCGTATTCGAACCCGTGAGGCAGGTCGATCCGGACGCGGTGCTCATCGCCCGTTACTGGATTGCGAATCGGTTCGCCGACGACGTCGAATATACCCTCGACATGAATCCGGCCGCGCCTGGCGTCGACATCGACATCGAAGTCGATTTTCGTGAAGATCGGGTCGAATGCATGCTCGACCGTCGATGCGAAAACGGAGAACATTGTGGCGAACGGCTCGGTGTCTTGCCCCGTCATGATTTTCAGAATGGCTTCTCGTTGCGCGGGGCTAGCTCGTTCGTCGACGATCGGCTGGCACTTGCCCTTACCTTCGTGGATCGGCCCGGGCCACTGAAACACGACCGCAAGCTTGACGCCGTCTAGCCGCACGTCACCGTAATAACCGTTGCTGATCGAAATGGCGCCCATCGCTTCGCAGAAGCCGTTGCTCGGCAGGGCGTTGAATTGGCAGGGGCAGCCGTATGAGCAATTGCAATTGACGAGTTCGGTGCCTTGAATTTCCCAGGGAGTCATGGTTGTCCTCCTCGTGCCTCGCGACGAGCCACGTGGCTCGAATCCAGTGTATGCAGCGGAAAAGGAAAGTTAAAGCTTGGCTGAGGCGCGCGGGCTGTTACTTGCTGCCGGCAACCGCTGCGCCGGACCGGTAGCGCAGCAGGTGATCCGTGCCAGACTCGGACAGCCAGACTTCTCCTGGCCGGCCCATCATCTGGCGTACATTCGCGTGTTGGCGAGGCAGCGGAAACGTCTCGAATCGTTCCGTTTGTGGGTCGAAGCGCACGAGCGTGTTAGCGCTCCATTCGCTGAGCCAGACGATGTCCTTGTCGTCGACGAATATTGCATACACATGCGGATCGGCGCCCGGCAGTTTCCATTCGCGCCACTGATGCGCCGCCGGGTCGAACACTCCCACCTTTCCTGCGTTCCACTCGCTGATCCAGACGCGACCTTTCGAATCGGACCATACGCGGCGCGCTCCCTGTTCGGGTGTCGGCGGCTCGATGACTTGCGCCGTGCCGCTCGCCGGGTCGATGCGGCCGAGGTAGTTGCCAGCCAGTGAAGCAAAGTACAAGCTGCCGTCAGGCGTGACACAGATGCCATAGGCACCCGGCCCGCGCGGTGCATCAAACACGCGCATTTTGCCGTTTGCCGGGTCTAGCTCACCATAGATTCCGCGTTGCCCTGTAAACCACAGATGCCCGCGCTTGTCGAAAACGGCGGTGTTCAGGTTCGCGTTCTGCCTGTCCTTGGGCAACGGGAAATGCGTGACGGCGAGTGTCTTCGAATCGACACGGACGATCGCGTTCAGCCCGCCGTCGGTGATCCATGCGGCTCCGTCCGGACCGACGATCACGCCATGCGGCGCCGATCCGTTGCCGAGCGCAATCCGCTCCGTCTTGCCGCTGCGCGGGTCAAGCCTTCCGACAACGCCTTGCCCCTGCGCGGTGTACCAGACGGCGACGCCAGACTCTGGCGCGACATCGTGCGGTGCGCTACCGGACGGCAAGGCAAACGAGTCGAACGAAGGGGACTGAGCCTGTACCGAAGCTGTGGCTAATATCGCGCCAGCGAGAACCGACGCAAAGTATTGCAAGAAATGGAATGCGGAAATTTTCTTCGCCGGTGCCCACGCCGGTGCCCACGTCGATGCATTTGCGATGTGAATCACGTTCGCCTCCGAACCAGAATTGGCTTGCACATGCACGCTAGCTTAGTGTGGCACTTACCGGAGGGAGTCTCGGGTTCGTCACTGACGATGCGCGCGCAGACATTGGGCTGCGGTACTCGCAATGACGCGACACGCGATGACGAAAACCGACCCGCCGCACATGTAAGGTGCACTGATCGACGAGATCCTTCTCCGCGATTGGATGAACATGGATCTGGCTAGCGCATGCGTCACACACGTCATCAACTGGACACACGACCCATTGCGACGCATTCAACGTGGACAGTTTGATCCGTCCTTTGTAATTACGCACACACCTCTCGACGACCTCGGTCCCGGCACGCGCAAGAGAAAGCATCGGCCCAGCGCGCAACTCGGGCGCCGGCGTCGAATGCGGCGAACTGCTGCATAAGGGGGACGCCGCTATTGGCACGCGAAGCGCGAGAGATGGCACGAAAATACACCGCGCGTCGGGCTTGCATCGCTTTCGTCTGGAATATCCATTGCTGCCCCAACGACGTCCGTGCGAATCGGCCAGCTGATCCGATGGAGAAAACCCTCCGCGGCTGGATGCGTGGCATTGGGACGACGTCAAAGACGCTGGGAACCACTCGGTCGAACGACCTGGCTACGCACAGGTATTCGAAACCGGTACGACGCCTGGGGGCATAAGCGGAGGGTCATGTGGTAGCGCTACCCGGTCCGACTCACGACTTCTGGCAATCGAGGAAGCAGGGTCAGGCAGGCGTGCGTGTAACCGGAGAAGCCTGATGAAAGCTGTTGTCTATCGAGGGCCGCGCGATGTCAGCGTGGAAAACGTGCCCGATCCAAAAATCGAGCGTCCGACTGATGTGATCGTGCAGATCAGAAGCACCAATATCTGCGGTTCGGATCTGCATATGTTCGAAGGCAGGACCGACTTTGAAAAGGGGAGGGTTTTCGGGCATGAGAATCTCGGCCAGGTCACGGAAGTGGGGCCGGCCGTTGAGCGTTTGAAAGTCGGTGACTGGGTGTGCATGCCGTTCAATATCAGCTGTGGGCATTGCAAGAATTGCGAAAAGGGATTGACCGCATTCTGCCTGGCTGCCAATCCTGAGCCCGGCATGGCAGGCGCTGCCTTCGGCTTCGCCGACATGGGACCCTATCAGGGCGGACAGGCGGAATACCTGCGCGTTCCTTGGGCCGATTTCAACTGCCTGAAGCTGCCTCCTGACGCCGAGGAAAAGCAGAGCGACTATGTGATGGTGGCCGATATCTTCCCGACCGGATGGCATTGCACCGAGCTCGCCGGAATGCGGCCGGGCGATGCAGTCGTCATCTACGGCTCGGGTCCAGTCGGGCTGATGGCCGCGCATGCAGCTATGGTCAAGGGCGCCTGCAATGTGATGGTGGTCGACCGTCATCCCGACCGGCTCCGCTTGGCGGAATCAATAGGTGCAGTCGCCATCGACGATTCGAAGTGCGATCCAGTCGAGCGGATCAAGGAACTCACCCATGGCTTGGGTGCCGATGTCGGCTGCGAGTGCGTCGGCTATCAATGCCATGATCCCGCCGGGAAGGAGGTTCCGAATCTGACCATGAACAATCTCGTCCAATCGGTGAAGTTCACCGGCGGCATCGGTGTGGTCGGGGTATTCACGCCACAGGATCCCGGCGCATCCGATAACCTGGCCAAGAAGGGGCAGATTGCGTTCGACTGGGGAATGTGCTGGTTCAAGGGCCAGCATATCGCCACCGGGCAGTGCAATGTCAAAGCCTACAACCGCCAGTTGCGCGACCTGATTCATGCGGGTAGGGCGAAGCCCTCTTTTATCGTTTCACACGAGCTCGAACTGAGCAGGGCGGCTGAGGCCTACCAGCACTTCGACTCGCGCGACCAAGGGTGGACGAAAGTAATCCTGAAGCCAGCGGGCTGAGGGCATTTTCTCGTCAGTGAGTGCATGACGGAGACCTGCATGCAAGCCGGGTTCGACGAAGGTCCAACCGGCCCGGCTTGCGCAGGTCGATCGCAGCGCGACCCGCGATTCGCGCGAGGAGCACAGCTGCGCATTCCCTCGGCCATGCGCAACGATCGTTTGTGTAGTGTGTTTGTGTTTGCGGTGCCAGAACAGTGTCTCTGTGCCTTCCCGCCGCAATCTGTTTTTGACTATTCAGATCGTCTACGCACCGCCGTAAACCCTGAGAGTAACCGCCCGACTGCAGACCGCAACAGTGCCCGACACGATGCGCGCGGTACGGTACCCACTCCTTCTCTCAGACTTGCATGAAACTCGCATTCAAGCTCCCCCTCGGTTTTGCCGCGGCACTCTTCCTGATGTTCGCCGGCGCGATGTATGGCCTGTACTCGATGCATCGCTCGCTTGGCGAGTACGACGAGCTTGTGCGCATACACGTCGCGAATGAGCGAATGGCCGCAAATATCCTTGTGAACTTCAAACTGCAAGTCCAGGAATGGAAAGACGTGCTGTTGCGTGGCAAGGACCCGGTGAAACTGGACAAGGGTTGGGCCGCCTTCGAGAAACAGGAACGCCTTGTCGACGAAGAAACGAAGGTGTTGCTTTCAACGCTTGATGAACCTGGAACGCGTGCGCTCGTCGAGCAATTTGGCAACGCGCATACAAGCATGGGCAACGGCTATCGCAAAGGACTGGAAGCGTTCAAGGCCAACGATTTCGAGCCGACAGTCGGCGACCGGGCCGTCGCCGGCGTCGATCGCGAGCCGGCGCGTTTGCTCGGTGAAGTGGTCGAGCAAATCGCGGCGAAGACAGCGGCGATGTCGGCGCAAGCCGACGGCGACGCGCGTCGGGCCGGCGCAATCAGTCTGGCGTTGATGATGGGAGCCTTCGCCGCGGGATTGAGCGGTGCGATGCTGTTCAGCCGCTCGATCACGCGACCGCTTGCCACTGCGGTAGAGGTAGCGCGTACCGTTGCGCAGGGCGACCTGACTTCGAAGATAAATGTAGATCGCTCAGACGAGCTCGGCGCGTTGCTGAGAGCACTCGCCGACATGCAATCGAGTTTGCTAAGCGTCGTGAGTACGGTGCGTCACAACGCGGATGGCGTTGCGATGGCGAGTTCGGAAATCGCGGCAGGCAATCTGAGCCTGTCCGCGCGTACGGAAGAGCAGGCCGCCTCATTGGAGCAAACGGCGGCCAGCATGGAAGAACTGACAAGCACGGTGCGCCAGAATGCAGGGAACGCGGGACTCGCGTCGTCGCTTGCTGAAAAGGCATCTGACACTGCGAGCTCCGGTGGCACCGTGATGCAGACCGTGGTCAGGACCATGGAAGGCATCAGCGAGAGCTCGTCGGAAGTTGGTGAGATCATCGCGGTCATCGAAGGTATTGCTTTTCAGACAAACATTCTGGCACTCAACGCGGCCGTTGAAGCGGCCCGCGCCGGCGAACAAGGGCGAGGTTTTGCAGTCGTCGCTGGCGAAGTGCGTGCGCTCGCGCAGCGAAGCGCGGCTGCCGCGAAGGAAGTAAAAACATTGATCAGCCAGTCATCGCAGCGCGTGGCGGCGGGCGCTGAGCTTGTGCAAAACGCTGGCGGAATCATCGACGATATCGTTCAGTCAGTGCATCAGGTAAAGACAGTCATTGCTGACATCTCGGCGGCGTCGGCCGAGCAGAGTACCGGCATCGAACAGGTCAACCACGCCGTCGTACAGATGGACCAGGTGACCCAGCAGAACGCTGCACTGGTCGAACAGGCGTCGGCGGCGGCGCAGGCGATGTCGGAGCAGGCGCGGTCTCTGCGCGACGCCGTTGCGGTGTTCCGCACGAACCACGCACCGCAGTTTGCCGCGCTCGTCTAACGCGTAAGACGAAGGCCGGCGGCGCGGCGCATCGCGGTGAGAGCGCGACAAACTATGGCCGGCGCTGCCACCTCGGGCAAGTTTTGTGAGTAGTGACTTCGTCGGCGCGCCGAATATTCTTTCTGCTTTCGGTCCCGAGGACGTTTCCCGTCGCGGTGCCGTTTCTCGTCGTGAGGATGTGACGCTGTCCGGTATCGCCAGCCGGCCCTGTGCTGGCGCTCGCGCGACACTCTCGCCGATCGCGCACTGATTGCCAATAAGCGGCCAGCACGGCCGTTCGACACGAGGGCCAACCCCCGGCCCAATACCCGGACTGACAATGCTCTCCCGCCTTTCCTCCGAAGAAAGGCGATTCTTCGTGTCTCGTGCCCCTAACAGCAAAATTCATACTATTCGCCCCAAACGCAGCAGTTCTCGCATTTCAGGCCGATATAGCAAGTAGGAATTGCAGCTAGCAATGCAGAAGGCGGAAATAATTGCTGATTTTCTCTCCGTTTGAGGTCTGCGCCGAGTGCGTAGCGCAACGAAGGTCAATGTCAGCATCGCCGGATCTTACGCGTTGAAGCAGGCCAAATCCGAAGTGGAGTTTGGGAAGCGATGTTCTTGATCGTTAGCAGCCCGAACGAAATTCAAAAGCTATTTATCGATTGAGAAAGTCACCATGGTTAAGCGGCGTCAATTCATTGGAGGGCTCGTTGCCCTCGGCGGAAGTTGTGTTCTTAGCGCCTGTGGCGGAGGTGGAGGTGAGGACAGCGAGGTTGTCGCGAGCGCTGCGAGCGGCAATTCCGCCGCGCGTGCCACGGCGCGCACCACCGCCTCGCCTTCGGCAAACGGCACGGCCATGCCGCCCGCCAGCTCCATCATCGACGGCGCGGGCGCGGTGTGGACCATTACGGGCGGCGTACTTTATAAGAACGGTGTAGTAGCAGGAAACAACTATAACGTCGCGCTCGCCATGTACTACACCGGAGCCGTCTACGCCGAAAATACCTCCGGCGAGTTTTACCAATGGAACGGTACGGGCTGGATCAGGTGCGCCGATCCTCGGCTGACCGGCGGCACTTCGGCAGACGGCACCACGATGCCGTCTGCGCCTTACATCATCGACAGTACGGGCGCAAAGTGGACCCTGGTGAACGGCGTTGCGTATAAGAACGGCGTGGTGGCGGGAACGAACTACAACGTATCGCTCGCGCTGTGGTACGGCGGCAAAATATACCTGCGCAATACCAGCGGTCAGTTCTATGTCAACGCCGAAGTCAAGGCTCAATGGCTGGCTTGCTCGGACCCACGCATTACTACCGCACCGGCTGCGGGTTCGTTCTACGGCATGAACGGTCACCACGACTACCTGTACACGCCGGCGCAACTCGTCACTATTCTGAAAACGATGGGCTGCACAATCTATCGTGTCGGCTGCTCGGCGGACTCATCGCAACTGGGCCCAGTGACCGACATTGCGCGGACATTCCAGACGGCGGGGCTCCAGGTGTTCGCCTTGATCCAGCAGGGGATCTACGCCAACGACGGCACTCTCTTTGCAAGCGAGTCGGCGGCTTACAACGCGGGCTTCAATTCCGGCGCGACGGTCGCTCGCGCACTCATGCCATACGGCGTGACGATGTACGAATGCGGCAACGAACTCACCCGTGACAGAGCGATCATTCTCGACGACACCAACGCCGGTACCAAGGCGGCCGACTTCAACAACGTAAACTGGCCGCTTCTGCGCGGCGCCTTGCGCGGCATGATAGACGGCGTGAAGTCAGTACAGCCCTCGGCGAAATGCGGCGTCAATTTTTGCGTGAACGATATCGGCGCATCCGATGCATTGTGGGAAGGCAATCAGCCCGACAGCAGCACTGGTCATCCCAAGGTTCGTTGGGACATCACCACCTGGCATAACTACGAAGTCTACGGCGACATCTTCGCCATTCCCGCCGACGGCCAAAGTCCGGGGTTCGATCTGCCGACGTACTGCAAAGCGCGTTACGGCGTGCCGTTCATCATCAGCGAGTGGAACACAGGTCCGGAGCAGACGCAGGCCTATCGGGCAAATTACATCACGAGCCAGTTGAGCGAGTTCTATTCCGCGAGAAAGACTCACAGCATCCAATCGGTCATGTTGTATGTGCTCGATAGCGGAAACGATACGTACGGCATCATGCTCGACGGGACGCCCATCAATCCGTCGTATAGCGCGTTCACCGGCTTTATAAAAAGCAATCCGGACGTGTGAGAGGGATCGACATTTCGCGGATCAGCGTAGCTCGTTATCCTGCAATGCGCTTGAAGCTGGCGTAGTAATCGTCGGTGTAATAGCAGTCGCTGGTCTGCTTGCGCGGTCCACCACATACGATCCGGCGCTGTCCGCGATCCGTCGAGCCCGGGGTGCGGACTGTGTATGTGTGGTAATAGCCGCGGGGATGCTTGGGCAGCAAAAGCGCGCTGTTACGAAACAACACGCCGTCGTCCGCAAAAGGGAAGGGGCCGCCCGCTGTGATCAGCCGCAGTGTTTCGGCTGCTTCCCCCGGCAACTGTGCCTTGGTGACGGTACCCAGTGCGCCCGTCGATTGCGCGCCTGATGCGGTGGGTGTACCGCTCGCGTCCCGCGCTGGCTGAACCGGCGACTGGCTCGCGGATGCGCCCGATGCCTCAGTGACGTTTTGCGAACCGCCCTTGCCGCATCCGCCGAGGATCGCGCCCATGGCGACGATGCATGAGAAAGCCCACGCGCTTTTCACGAAACGATCCTCCCTCGTTGACCAGCACTCGACGACCAGGATAGATGTAAAGGTATCGCTAATGGCAGAGCGAATCAACGTTCGACCTGAAGTCGGCATTCGGCACGCGACGCCATGCCCCTCCATAAAGCGCCTTCAATTCTCCGTGGCCGGTTCACGCCGCGCGCTCCTGCGCAGGATATCGGCAGGTACACCATACGTCCGGACGAACGCTCGGCGCATACGTTCGCGGTCGGCGAAACCCGTTTCCTGTGCCACCACGTTAATCGTGTGGCGGCCCTGCTCGATCATGAATCTGGCTGCTTCCAGGCGCAGCTGTTCGACAGCTTTGGCGGGCGACTGACCGGTCTCGGTGGCGAAGGCGCGGCTGAACTGGCGCGGGCTGAGGTTTGCGACATTCGCAAGTTCCTCGATGGTGAGCGGATTGCGCAGGTTGCGGCGAATATGCGCGAGGACCAGTTCGATCCGATCGGATTTCGGCGTCATGTCCAGCAGTGCTGAATGCTGCATCTGGCCACCCAATCGCCGCTGATTCATGACAAGAAGCCTGGCAACCATTTTTGCGGCGTCCGGGCCGAGGTCGTTGTCGAGCAAAGCCAGGGCGAGGTCGATCCCCGCCGTCATTCCCGCCGAAGTCCACAGTGGACCGTCGTTGACAAATATCCGGTCTTCTTCCGTGCGGACATTCGGGAAGCGCGCCCTGAATTCGGACGCGTGCGCCCAATGCATGGTGGCGCGTCTGCCATCCAGAAGTCCTGCCTCGCCGAGGACAAATGCGCCACTGCAGATCGAGGCAATCCGTCTGGATGCGCTGGCCGCCTCTTTCACGAACGCAACTACGGGAGCATCGGCAGCGGGCATTTTCATTTCAGTGATAGAGCCCACGATGATCGTGTCGAATGCCGGATCGCCAAACGCTTCGGTTTCCAAGGTCATACCACCCGAAGATACAACCGGACCGCCGTGTTCAGACAGCAGATGGACCTCATAGCACGGGCCTCTCGGCGGCATGTTCGCGATCTCGAACACCGTAAGAGCCGCGAGGCTCATCATCTGAAATCTTCGCGGCACTATGAAGCCAATCCGGTGCATATCTGATTCCGCCCTACGCAGTGTGAACGTGGTGTGAATAAGCGCCGTCTGGGTCGAATTCCCGATAGCGAACTGTGAATCCAGATAACCAGCTTACTGCGCTTGGGCCACGAATGTCATGAATGGTGGCAACAACGACGTGGATCGTAATGGCTTGCGACGTTAAGGTTCAAGCACTTCTCTTAATTGCATCGCAGCTAGCCAAAGGAACATCATCATGTCGAAAGTCATCCGCGCCGCAGCAGTCCAGATCGCGCCTGTCCTGTATAGCCGGGAAGGCACTGTCGACAAAGTCGTCAAAAAGATTCTCGAACTCGGCAAGCAGGGCGTCCAGTTCGCGACGTTTCCCGAAACCGTCGTTCCCTATTATCCGTACTTCTCGTTCATCGAATCGCCTTTTGCAATGGGCGCCGAGCATTACAAGCTGCTCGAACAGGCGGTGACCGTTCCGTCGGATACGACTCGCGCAATCGGCGAAACGGCGCGCCAGGCCGGAATGGTCGTATCGATTGGCGTCAACGAACGCGACGGCGGCACGATCTACAACACGCAACTGTTGTTCGACGCCGACGGCACGCTCGTGCAGCGGCGTCGCAAGCTCTCGCCGACCTATCACGAGCGAATGGTATGGGGAATGGGCGATGGCTCAGGCCTGCGTGCTATTGATACCGCTGTGGGCCGGGTCGGTCAGCTGGCGTGCTGGGAGCACTACAACCCGCTCGCGCGTTACGCGCTGATGGCCGACGGCGAGGAAATCCATTCGGCCATGTATCCGGGGTCGTTCGCCGGAGATCTTTTCTCGGAGCAGATCTCCGTGAACATCCGCCAGCACGCGCTGGAGGCGGGAGCCTTCGTGGTCAACGCGACTGCCTGGCTCACGCCCGAACAGCAACAGCAGATTCTGCACGATACCAATACAACGCAGATTGGCCCGATCTCCAGCGGTTGTTTCACCGCCATCGTCTCACCGGAAGGCGAGTACATGGGTGGCGCGCCGCTGCGTGAAGGAGAGGGCGAGATCATCGCCGATCTGGATTTCTGGCAGATCGACAAACGCAAACGGATGATGGACTCGCGCGGTCATTACAGCCGCCCCGACGTGCTCGGGCTCGTGATCGATCGCACACCGAAGCTGCATGTCATCGAGCGATCGGTGCGCGCAGTTGGAGAAGAGCCAGTCAGCGACCTGGAAGAGATCGCGTGAACCGCGTGTGCAATCGCGCAATACCGTCGTCGAATGCGCATCGCGCGAGTGCGAGGCGCGAGACGCTTGAGAGTCAACTTGGCCACTTCGAGCCATCAATGCAGGAGTAAGCAAAATGGACTTCAACGATGTCATGCTGGAGCGCAACGCCGACTTCGCAAACACCACGTTTGCGCCCGATCTGAAGATGATGCCGTCGACGGGAACGGTGGTGGTCGGCTGTGTCGATCCTCGCGTCGATCCCGCCAATGTCTTGGGTTTGAAGCAGGGTGAGACGGCTGTCATTCGCAATGTCGGCGGCCGGGTGAACAAATCGTTGCTCGAAACGCTTGCAGTACTGAGTGTCGTCGCGAAAGCTGCCGGACGCCCGGATGGCGCGCGCAATCTCGTCCTGCTGCAACACACGGATTGCGGGATTATCGGCTGCTACAAGCACGCGCCCGCTTTGCTCGCGAAGCATCTTGATATCGAGACGGACGCACTCGATAAGCTCGCTGTCACGGAGCCATACGAGGCGGTGGCGCTCGATGTCGCCGCACTGCGCGCGAACAGCAACCTTCCCGATAACCTGGTCGTGTCGGGCCTGGTTTACGACGTCAAGACAGGCCTCGTCGAGGTGGTGGTTCCGCCTTCACCTTTGCGTGAGACGGCAGGCTGAGAGCCGCCTGGGCGAAAAAGCCGGCACTTCGCCGAGCGAAGAGCGTCGCGCACCTGTTCGCATTCCAATCTGGAGTATGAGATGAAGCATGATGTTTATCTGATTACGGGCGCCACCGGTGCAACGGGCGGTGCCGCTATCGAGGAGCTTTTGTCGAGCGGCGCACGCGTGCGCGCTCTGGTCCATCGCGACGACGAGCGCGCCGCATCGTTACGCGCGAGCGGCGTCGAAGTTGTTGTGGGCGATCTGCTCGACAGTCACGCGGTTCAGGCAGCGCTACGCGACGTGACAGGTGCCTATTTCGTATACCCGATCATGCAACCGCAACTCGTCGATGCGATTGCCTATTTTGCTCACGCCGCGAAATTTGCAGGGGTTCGCTCGATCGTCAATATGTCGCAGATTTCCGCGAGCCCCGACGCAAGGAGCCATGCATCGCTTGCGCACTGGTATGGCGAGCGCATATTCGATTGGTCCGGTATCCCCGTTACTCATCTGCGCCCGACACTCTTCATGGAATGGCTGAGTTATGGGTTTCAGCGCTCGGAGATTGCGAACCATAACGTGCTACGCGTTCCTGCCGGGAACGGCCGCCACGCACCGATCGCCGCCGCCGATCAGGGACGTGTGATTGCTCGCATCCTGCTGAACCCTGAGTCTCACGCGGGCAAGACATATCCGTTGTTCGGCGCGGAGGAACTAGATCACGATCAAATGGCGAAAATAGTCGGCGATGCGCTCGACCGCCCAATGCGTTATGAAGCAGAGAGCGTCGAATCGTTCGAGGCGCGTCTCAACCAGTTTGGACTGCCGCCGTATTTCATCCAGCACATTACGTCGGTGTATCGCGGCTATCAGGCGGGCGAGTTCGCCGGCACTAACAATCTGGTCGAACAGATAACGGGCCAAAAGCCGATTTCCGTGCGCGATTACGTCACTGCTAACCGTGATGCTTTTCAGCCGGGAACGCAACGTTAAGCGCCGCTTAGATGTTCGCTCGACGGTCGCCGCGGTTAAGGCGCCGGTGTGCGCCAGACTCGCGGACGAGTCCGGCGCAGCGAAACCAAACCAAACTAAACCCCAGCCGCATCAGATATTCGGATGCTGATCGCGCACGGGGCTCACGGATTCGAGCAATGACGCGATATGGAGGATGGTGGACTCCGCCTGCCAACTGCCGACGATCTGCACGTTGATGGGCAGTGCCTCCTTGCTCGTGCCGAATCGCATCGAAATGCCGGGCAAACCGGTCACGTTGAGCGGAACCGTTGCGCCCTGCAGATACCTGGCGTCAACGGTTTCACCGTTGATCGTGAATGTGTCAACGCCATGTTTGTGCGCAGGGATCGGCAGGACCTGAGTAATCAACGCGTCGTATTTCGTGAAGTATTCGGCGTAGCCGTCCCGCAGACGCTCGGCGGCCTGTTCGGCGTCGATATAGTCCTTCATGGACGTATCAGGCAGCGCGAGCATTGTTCTCGCCATCTTGTACAGTTCGTCCTGACCACGCCCTGCCGTGGCTTCCGCGAACGCTGGCTTCATTTCCATAACGTGCAGACGGTTGAACACATCAAGAGCGAAGTCACGTTCCAGCGCGGGAATGCTGACGGGCTCGACGAGGCAGCCCACGCTCCTGAGCGCTTCCGCCGCCGACTGCACAGTCGCGGCGACTTCGGCATCGACCGGTCCGAAGCCCGGCCCAGCCATCCAGCCCACCCTCAACGGTCGATCATGCGAACGCACGACGCCCGCATCGAATTGCACGGTGCTGCTCGCAAAAGCGTCCTGCCCGTCCGGGCCTGCCAACTGCGAGAAGGCGAGTGCAAGGTCGCGGATGCTACGCGCCATGGGACCTACATGCCAGAAGCGGCGCGGTGCCCGCGGCCAGATGCCGGTCATTGGTACTCGCCCGTGGGTTGCCTTAAGCGAGACGATGCCGGTCTGCGCGGCCGGCCCACGCACCGAGATGGCGAGATCAGTGCCGAGTCCCAGCGGCGACATACCTGCTGCAATGGCCGCCGATTCGCCGCCGCTTGAACCACCAGGTGTCCGGTCAAGGTCCCACGGATTGTTTGACCGACCGCTAAGCAGGTTGTCGCTCTCAATCCAATAAGAGAATTCGGGCAGATTGGTTTTTGCGAGGAGGATGCCGCCTGCCTTTTTCAGCCGCGCAACGCTAACCGCGTCGGCGTCAGGCACGCGCCCTTGGAAAATGGGCGAGCCACGCTGCGTCGGTACACCGGCTGTGTCGATCGAGTCTTTGGCAGTGAAGGGCACACCGTGAAGCGGCCCGCGCGTCTGTCCGGAGAGCACAGCCGCTTCGGCGGCTTGCGCGGCTTTCATTGCATCGTCCGCGACCGTAACAATGGCGTTGACCTTGGGATCGATCGCTTCAATCCGGTCAAGGTGCGCCTGCATGACTTCAACCGGGGAGATTTCGCGCTTGCGGATCAGTTCTGCCAGTCGCGTCGCATCCTGAAAAAAGATTTCCGAGCTCATAACTACCTCTATCAATGGTCGATTCAATGATGTGGACGATACCTACCTAACGTTCGATAGGACGGCGCCGCGTTAAAAAAGCCGACAGCTGGCCGGCCTCGAGTCGTTTTACCTAACGTTTGTTAGGTTGGACTTTAGGCGCTATAATCCGCGCAGTCAACAGTTTTTTGCGGAGACTTCCCATGAAGAATCAGGCCGCTGGAAGTTCGAGCGACAGAATCGTCGTCGCGGCTACAAGAATGGCGCAGGCCCACGGGTACGGCGGACTGAACATTCGCGACCTTGCGCAGGAGGTGGGTATCAAGGCTGCAAGCATCTACCACCACTTCGCAAGCAAGGCCGACCTCGCTGCGGCCGTTGCCAGGCGTTACTGGGAAGATTCCGCGGCGCTCCTGGAAGCGCTTGCGACCTCGTCGGCGGATCCGCTTGTTAGCCTGCGTCGATACCCGGAGACGTTTCGCAAGTCGCTCGAGAGCGACAACCGCATGTGCCTGAGCAGCTTCATGGCCGCAGAGTATGACGATCTCCCCGAAGGAGTGAAAAAAGAGGTTCAGGTTTTCGCGGATGTGAATGTCGCATGGCTGGAAAAAAATCTTCGAGAGGCGAAGATCGTCGACGCACAGCGGGCCCGCCAACGCGCCTGCGCCATTTATGCCGCAGTCGCCGGTGCGCAGCTCATGGCGCGTGGTCGCGCGGACATCGAACTGTTTGACACGCTCATGGATAGTTATAGGCAGGCCGGGTTGTTGCCGGGCTGACGCTTTACCTCGGCGCGTATAGACCCCAATGGCGAAATGCAGGCTGCCGGCGCGATCGGCGTCTGCATTCTCGTGCCGTAACGTCGCCTGAAGACCCTCCCCATTATTGCCATACGCAATGCAGCTATTAAAGTCATTGCATTGCCAGCATGTACGCGGAGCCGTATCTTCGTATGCGTTCAAGGAGACGCATATGAAGATAGCATTTCTAGGGGCCGGAGCGCTGGGTTGCGCAATCGGATCCGCGCTGACCGAAGGCGGCCATGAGACGTGGCTCGTCGACCGGTCTGCCGCGCACGTCGAAGCCATGTCCCGCGACGGTTTGCAAGTCGACGACGAACGCGGCACGCGCCGGGTCAAGGTCCGCGCGACGATGAATCCCGCAGAAGTCGGCCCCGTCGACCTCGTTATCGTGCTGGTCAAGTCCTTTCACACCGATACGGCCATGCGCGGCGCGCTCGATCTCGTCGGTCCGGAAACGGTCGTGCTGTCGCTGCAGAACGGCCTCGGCCACGAAGACGTGCTGAGCGAGATCGTCGGACGCGAGCGCGTGCTCGCCGGCAAGACGTATGTCGGCGGCGTCCTGCGAGGGCCCGGCCATATCCAGGCCGGCGTGACGGGCAAGCTCACGATCATCGGCGAACTCGACGGCCGCATCACGGGCCGTGCGCAAGCGATCGCGGATGCGTTCAGCGCCGCCGGTCTGACGACCACGGTCAGCGACAATATTCTCGGCACGATGTGGGACAAGCTGCTCATCAACGTCGCGACGGGCGCGATCACGGGCATCACGCAGCTCACCTATGGCCAGCTCTACGATGAACCTGTTCTGAAAGCGACGTCGCTCGCGGCCGTAGAAGAAGCAATGGCCGCGGCCGAGGCCGCCGGCATCACGCTTTCCATCACGAATGCCGAAGACGCCTGGAACATGGCCGCCGAAGGCCTTCCGCCCGCGTTCAAGACATCGATGCTGCAAAGCCTCGAAAAGTCTTCGGTAACCGAAATCGACTTTATCAACGGCGCCGTCGTGCGCTGGGGCGAGCGCCTCAACGTGCCGACTCCGGTGAACTCGACACTCGTCGCCTGCATCAAGGGCATCGAACGAGCGATGACGGATCGCCAGAAACAAGGAGCCGGAGCATGAGCGCGACGAGAGGTTATCTGGAACACGTTGCGATCTGGGTGAAGGACATTCACTGGCATATCGGCTTCTTCGACAAGGTGCTCGGCATGACGCTGCGAGAAGTCGACGGCACGCGCGAGGAGCCGCGTCAGTACTGGACGCTGGGTGGTCTGCAGTTCATCAGCGCGCCACAGCATGAGGGCCCCGAGGGGCGGCTCGCACATCTCGGCGTCATGTGCGAAGACCTCGAAGCCGCGCTTGCCGCCGCGCAAGCGTTCGGCGTCACAGAAATGCCGCAGGGCCGCAACTGGCTGCGTCTGCCCGACGGCCTCGCTGTCGAACTCATTCAGGCTAAACCTGCTACGTGCGTCGCGCAGGCGCTGGCGATCAACCCACGCGCGGAGGCGTGAGCATGAGCACCACTACCATCACCGAAAAATACTGGGACGATGCGCGGGAAGGCGACGAGTGCGTGAGCCCCAGCTATACCGTCACGAAAGAACGCATCCTCGCTTATGCCGATCTCACAGGCGATCACACGCCGGTGCATGTCGACGAGGAATACGCCAATGCGAGCCATTTCGGTTCGATCGTCGCGCATGGTCTCTTCGGATTGTCGATTGCCGATGGCCTGAAGACGCAAAGTGACTATCGCTTTCTGCCTGGCATGTCGCTCGGCTGGACGTGGGACTTTTTGTTGCCGATCAAGGCTAACGACGTACTGCATGTGAAGTTCCGCGTCGGCTCGATGCGCGCGAGCAAGAGCCGTCCGGACTGGGGCATCGTCGTGTTGCCGTCGGAATTGATCAACCAGAACGGCGAAGTCGTTCAACGCGGCGAGCATCGTCTGATGATCCCGCGCCGTCCGGGAGCGAAATGATGCAGGCGCGTCCCCTCGAAGGTATCCGTGTCGTCGATTACAGCCACTTTCTCGCCGGTCCCTATGTCGGCCGATGCCTTGCGGCGCTCGGCGCGGAAGTCATCAAGGTCGAGCGTCCCGGCAGCGGCGACGCAGGCCGTCAGCACGCCACCGTCCTCGACGACCAGCAAAGCGCCTATTTCCTGCAGCTCAACATGGGCAAGCGCGGCGTAAGCGTCAACATGAAAGATCCGCGCGGCAAGGCGTTCATGCAGCGTCTGTGCGATTCCGCCGACGTGTTCATCGAGAACTACCGGCCGGGCGCGCTGGACAAGCTCGGGCTCGGGTACGCCGCGTTGTCCGAGCGCAATCCGGGTCTCGTCTACTGCTCGATTTCCGCCTATGGACATACCGGACCGGATGCGCATCGCGCGGGCTTCGGCCTCATTGCGGAAGCGAAGAGCGGCATCATGCAGATGATCGGCAACCCCGGTGAGCCGCCGCCGCTCATGCGCATTTCGCTCGGCGACATGTACACCGGCATCCATGCGGTCGCGGCCGTCAACGCCGCGCTGCTCGGCCGGGTGAAGAGCGGCCGCGGCCAGCACATCGACATGGCGCTGTATGACGCGCTCTTTTCGATGCATGAATATGCGGTGCAGTGCTACACGATGCAAGGCGTGGTGCCGGAGCAAACGGGTCACGACATGCCGACATCGACGTTGTACGGCGTGTTTCGCGCGGCCGACGGCGATCTCGTCATCGCTGCGCAAGTCGATGATTCGTGGAAGCGCTTCGCCACACTCGTCGAGCAACACGGCGGTCCGGCTGGCTTCGGCAACGACGAGCGCTTCCATAGTCTGAACGGACGGAATGCGAACCGCGAGGCCATTCTCGCGGTCGTTCAACCGTGGGTAGCCGCGCGGCCTGTCGCGGAAGTGCTGGCCTTGCTCGACAGCGTCGATGTGCCGAGCGCGAAGGTTCAGCGCATCGATGAAGTCGTCGCCGATCCGCAGATCATCGCGCGTGGCATGGTGATCGAGCAGGAGCATCCGCGCTTCGGAAAACTGCGTCTGCCGAATCTGCCGTTCCGCTTCTCCGACTGCGATACGTCGATACGCGAAGTCGGACCCGATCTCGGGCAGCACAACGAGGAAGTGGCTCAATCGCTGGGCTTCAGCGCGGCCGAGATCGACGCGATGCAAACTGATGGCGTGCTCTTCTCGAAGCCGGGTGCGCCATGAGCGATCGATACGCGGTAATCGGCAATCCGATCGGACATACGAAATCGCCGCTGATCCACAGTCTTTTCGCGGAGGAGACCGGACAGGACATGACGTATGACGCCATCGAAGGGCCACTGAAGCCGGCCAATGCGTTCGACGATGCGGTGAGAACTTTCATCGCTGCGGGCGGCAAGGGCATGAACGTCACTGCGCCGTTCAAGCTACAGGCATTCGCCATGGCCGACGAGCGCAGCGAAAGAGCTGCTCTCGCGGGGGCCGTCAACGCGATGAAGTTCGAGAACGGGCGCATCGTGGCGGAGAACTTCGACGGCGTCGGACTCGTGCGTGACATTGAAATCAACCTGCATCAGCCGATGGCGGGCAAGCGCGTGCTGGTCCTGGGCGCGGGCGGAGCGGTGCGCGGCGCGTTGCTGCCGTTCATCGCGACGCGGCCTGCAAGACTCGTCATCGCTAACCGGCACGTGGACAAGGCGAAGGCACTCGTTGAACAGGTTGCCGCGGACGCAACGCTCATCGCGTGTGGCTATTCGGAGCTTGAATCGATGGGACAGTTCGACCTCGTCGTCAACGCGACGTCTGCGAGCCTGACCGGACAACGGCCGCCTGTCCCGCCGAGTGTCTTCAGCGCGAGCGGCACGGCCTATGAACTCGCGTACGGAAAGGGCCTTACGCCGTTCCTGCGGCTAGCGCGTCACGCGGGCGTGCAAGGTGTCGCGGATGGCGTCGGCATGCTGGTCGAACAGGCCGCCGAAGCATTCGCATGGTGGCGAGGCGTGCGTCCGCGCACGCACGCGATCATCGACCAGCTCACGGTTCCGCTGGATTGACGCGACGAAGAAACGCCGCGTGCAAACGGAGACTGATGACGGGCTTTCGTTATCGCGAGTAGGCTGTGGCTTATAACCGATCGTCGCGTTCGCTATCGTGTTCAATCTGATCTCGATGTGGGCGATTCACGCCGGCTCGGAGGACACGGAGAGTGATATGAAGAAAACGCGTATCGCCGTAGCGGGTGCCGGCTATATCGGTCTCGAGCATATTCGTGTCGTCCGGGAAAGCGCGACTTGCGTCCTGTCGGCGGTGGTCGGTCCGTCGGTCGCGGCGGCCGACATTGCCGCGAAAGCACATGTGCCGCATTACCGCTCGCTCGATGAACTCTTCAAGAAAGACCGCCCCGACGGGGTGGTTCTTGCAACGCCGAACACCCTTCACCTCGAACACGCGCGCTTGAGCATGCAGGCAGGTGTGCCGATGCTGCTGGAGAAGCCTATAGCGTCCACGGTGGAGGAGGCCGAAGCGCTCGTCGCCGATGCCGACCGCTATGGCGCGAGCGTGCTGATCGGTCATCACCGCGCGCACAGTCCGATCATGGCGCGCGCAAAGGCGATCATCGACGAAGGCAGGCTCGGCTCGATAGTCGCGGTGGTGGGCAGCGCAATGTTCTTCAAGCCCGACCAGTATTTCGAGGACGCGCCGTGGCGCAAGGAACCGGGCGCAGGCCCGATTCTGCTCAACATGATTCACGACATCCACAACCTGCGGATGCTATGCGGTGACATCGTGGCAGTGCAGGCATTTTCGTCAAACGCGACGCGCGGCTTTGCAGTCGAGGATACCGTCGCCGTCAATCTGCGTTTCGCGAGCGGCGCACTCGGCACATTCCTGTTATCGGATACGGCCGCCAGTGCGCGGAGTTGGGAACAGACCTCGCAAGAAAACAAGGCATACACATCCTACTCTGACGAAGACTGTTATGTGATCGCCGGCACGTTCGGATCATTGTCGATTCCGACGATGCGCCTCAAGACCTACGGGAAAGCTGAGGATCGATCCTGGTGGAAGCCGTTCGATGTCAGCGTGGAGGACGTGATGCACGACGATCCTCTCAAGTATCAGATGGAACACTTCGGGCAAGTCGTGCGAGGCGAAGCGGAACCAATCGTCACCGCGCGCGATGGCCTACGAAATCTGCGCATTACCGAAGCGATCGTGATGGCAGCTAAAACCGGCGCCGTTGTCGAAACGACGCAAGTCTAAACATCGTATGGATAACTCATGAAAACTTTCCTCATGCTGCACGGCATTAACCACAACATGTTCGGCAAGCGCGATCCGGTTCAATACGGAACTGCCACGCTTGCCGATATCGATGCTCGACTTCAGGCGCTGGCCACGGAGCTTGGCGTGACGGTGGAGAGTTACCAGACAAACAGTGAAGGGGACATGTGTGCGCGGATTCATCAGGCTTTCGTCGATAAAGTCGATGGCGTACTGATCAATGCCGGCGCATGGACGCATTATAGCTATGGCATTCGGGACGCCCTCGCCATCCTGACGGTACCCATCGTGGAGATTCATATGTCGAACATTCACGCGCGCGAAGCCTTTCGCCATCATTCGGTGTTCGCCGAAATCGTGAAGGGGCAGATTTGCGGTTTTGGTATAGACAGCTACTCGCTAGGACTGCGGGCGGCAGTGGCGGCTGCCGCCTGATAGCTGATGCGTCGGGGCGGGGCGCGGCGCGCAAACGCCGCGCGATATACAGGGATGCGCCCATGCACGTGGTGCAATGAATACAATGGCGACATTACGTTCGACAATATCGCCATGAACAGTCCCGAGCTACCTGATCTCAAGCTGCTGCAGCTCTTCGACCTGCTGTACGACGTGCGGAGCGTCACGCGCGCTGCCGAGCAACTTGGGCAGAGTCAGCCCACGGTCAGCATCTGGCTGGGGCGCCTACGGGAACACCTGCAGGACCCGTTGTTCGTCCGGACGCCGGGCGGGATGACGCCGACGCCGCAGGCGGATGCACTGATCGGACCGTGCAGGCAGATCCTTGAGTCGCTTCGTCGGTTTTCAGCGTGGGAGATATCGTTCGATCCAAACACGGCAAAGCGTCGCTTTCGCATCTGCATGACAGATGCGAGTCACATCACGCTGCTTCCCAGGATGCTGGCACACGTGCGCGCCCACGCGCCGGGCATTCGGCTGGAAGCCGCGAGAATCGATGGAAACACGGAGCGCGCGCTCGAATCCGGCGAAGCCGATCTGGCGATCGGGCATATACCGTGGCTTGGCGGCGGCATGTATCAGCAACAGCTCTATATGCAGGATTGGGTCTGTCTCGCCAATCCTGACCATCCGCGTGTGCGCACCAGGCTCAGCATCAAGCAGTACTGTCGCGAGGGGCACGTGATCATTGCCGGCGGGACAGGCGCACAATTGCTGGAGCAGGCGTTGTTGCGCGAGAACATAGAACGCGACGTCGTGCTAGAGCTTCCGGGCATGCTCGGGCTGGGCTCGATCATCAAGTCGACTGATCTAATCGCCACGTTGCCGCGAAACATTGGGGAGACATTGGCAAGAGTGAACGACATTGCGGTCCATTCCTGTCCGTTCCAGGTCGATAAATTTGCGGTGCGGCAGCATTGGCATGCGAAGTACCATCACGAGGCGGGCAATCGCTGGTTGCGCTCCGTTGTGGCCGACCTGTTTTCAAGTAGAAGTTAGTGTCGTGTGAGCCGACACACATCGCACGCTCTCAGGCCGTAGATATCTTGCCTGCAAGACGCAGCACATCTTCCAGATCGTCGAGACCGACCGGTTTGGTCAGATGCAGATCGAAGCCCGCTGCTGCGGTCCGCGCGCGGTCCTCGCTGGTGCCGAGTCCTGTCATTGCCGCGATCACCGCGCCGGGCTCCTGCAGGGCTGCGCGGATCTGCGGTAACGCATCGAAGCCGGTGACCTTCGGCATCGAAAGATCGAGAAGGACAAGCGCTGGCTGCCACTGTTTCGCGAGCTCGACGGCAGCGGCGCCGTCGTACACCGCGCGCGCTTCATGACCGAGCACTTCGACAAGCGCCGCCATGCTGTCGGCAGAGTCGTTGTTGTCGTCGACAACGAGTACGCGCACGTTTGCTTGTTGCGGTGCGACGGGCGGATTCTCGCGGGTCTCTTCGTCGGCAACGTCGCTTTCGTACCCCGGCAGCCATACTGTGAACGAACTGCCTTTACCGCGTCCTGCACTACGCGCGTCGATATGCCCGCCGTGCAGATCCACAATTGCACGCGCGAGCGTAAGTCCAATGCCAAGACCGCTCTTATCGGCCTGTTCTTCGGTCGGCGTTTCCTGCACGAACAGATTGAACATCGCATCGATCGCATCGGGCTCGATGCCGCGGCCGGGGTCGTCGATACGAATAGCGAGTAGCCGTGCTGATCGAAATACCGTCAAGTCGATCGACGCATCAATGGGACTGAACTTCGATGCGTTGTTCAGCAGGTTCTGCACGACCTGCACGAGGCGCGTAAGGTCGCCGTTCACGCGCATCGGCTCTTCGGGCATCGACACGTTCAATGTCTGGTCGCGCGCGGCGAGAAGCGGCGCACTGCCTTCTATACTGAGCTGAACGACTGCCTGCAACGCGCACGGCGTAGGCGTGATGTGCACGCGCCCGAGTGTCACGCGCCCGGCGTCGAGCAGATCGTCGACCAGACGGGTGAGGTGCGACAGCTGGCGGTCGATAAGTTCGTGTTCCGGCAGAAATGCTTCGTGGCCCTTCGATTTGAGCTGCAGCATGCTAACCGCGTTGCGCAGTGGAGCGAGGGGGTTACGCAATTCATGCCCGAGCAGGCCGAGGAACTGGCTCATACGCTGGCTGGATGCTTCGAGTTCTTCCATGCGCCGCCGCCGCGACATATCGCGCGTGATCTTCGCAAAGCCTTGCAGCGCGCCGTTGGGATCGCGCAGCGCTGTGACGATGGTGTTGGCCCAGAAGTTCGTGCCGTTCTTGCGCACACGCCACTCTTCCATTTCGCTGCGGCCTTCGCGCGCGGCCTGGTCGAGGTCTTTCCGCGGCCTGCCCACTGCCACGTCTTCGGGCGTGTAAAAAAGCGAGTGTGGCTTGCCGATTACCTCGTCGGCCTGGTAGCCCATTACATGGACGGACCCGGCACTCCATGTGGTGATGAGCCCGTCAGCGTCGAGCAACGTGATGGCGTAATCGCTGATCGCATCGACAAGCACACGAAAGCGCTTGTCGAGATCGCGCGCATTAAAGCGCTCGGTGATGTCGCGCACGAAGTATGCGAGTTCTTTACTGCCGTCATACTGCACAGCGGCCACGGAAAGCTCTGCCGGGAATTCGCTGCCGTCGCTTCGTGCCGCAGTCAGTTCCGTGCGCGGACTGTGTCCGGACTCCTTCTGATCGAACGCGAAGATGTCCAGCTTAGCGTACTCGGCCTTGCAGCGTTCGGGGAACAGCAGTGACAGCATCGGCTGGCCGATCACGGCGTCGCGCGAATAGCCGAAGGTGCGGTTCGCCGCGTCGTTCCAGTCGATAATGATGCCGTTCGAGTCCGTACAGATGAAAGCGTCGTGAGTAGTGTCGAGCACGAGTCTGCGGCGGCGCAGGGAGGAGGCGAGTCTTTTGTCTGCGGCTTCGCGCAGACCGATTTCGGTGCGCAGCTTGGCAATGGTGATTGCGTTTTCTTCGATCAGCGTCTGGTTCTCGGCAAATACGCGCTGATGCGCCATACCGGACGCGACGAGCGAAGTGATCCTCTCAAGAGTTTCAATGTCTTCGGCAGAGAACGCATCGTGCGTGTCGGCCATCAGCTTGACCACGCCGGCCACTTCCGCGTGGTAGGCAAGCGGCGCGACGATCATCGAAGCGGCTCCGACTCGCTCGCACGCCCGCCTGTCGACGCGAGGGTCGTTAGAAGTGTTGCGGCAATAGAGCAGCTTGTTCTCGACAGAGCACAGACCCGAGAGACTCCCCTCGCGCTTCAGGCGCAAACCGACGTGCCGCGCTATCGACCCGCTGCATGCGCGGTACACCATGTCGTCGCCGTCGACCCATTCCACTACCGATGCGTGCGCCGCGGGCACCAGATCGAGCAGCGCGTCGGTGACCACGGAAAAGAAGGTATCCAGATTCAGCTTGGTCGCCGCGATCTTCGAGTGGGCGTTAATAAGTTTGAGCAGCCGTGCGTTGGTAGAACGCTCGGCTGCGAGTTGTACGGCGATATCGCTTTCGACTTGCGGATCTTGACTTGCGGTCATCTTCAGTAACTCCATGCGAGCGGCGCTCGCGTGGCAGAGTAAAACACAGGCGATCTGAAATATTTATACACGTTTGCACGAGCAAGGTATGAGCCAAGCCGCAATTATGCTAAAGGCATGTCGTGACATGTGCGTGAGGTCCAAGGGACAATAGTAGCGGACCGCTTTGTTGGCAAGCCTACCGCGCGATTCCTTTCATGGTTCATAAAGTTCGGCAAACACACGGCGCTCCACACTATCCTAAGTACTCCGGATGAATACATTGGATTTGTAAAGCGCACTCGAAATGACCTTGATCGACAGAACGCGCGCACGAGCGCCTTTTAGGCGAACACGCTGTTTTGCATCAGGTATCGACAATGGCGAAAAAGCGAAATCGATGTTGATAGGTAACTTGCCGGTTGTCCACAGCGGGAACATTGCTGTCCATTGCCCGGCGGCTTGGTATTGAGTTTGAATCTTTTTGGGTCATCAGTGCAGTGGTTGCCGCGCTCGGGGACCGCGCCAATTCACGCAACCGCGCTCCCATCTTAACGGCACACGGCCAGCGACGTCGAACATGGCTCGGCCAACGGTCAGGTCGCGCTATTTTTCGGTATAAATTACGCGTCGTTTGATGTGTTCAGGTAAAAACAGGGTTTTTCTGGATACAAGGCATCGCGTCAGCGGACGATAGTGTGTACATGTTTAATTCGTCGGAGCAAAGCCGTGGCAGCGGGATTTCTTACTCATCAACAAATCTTCGATGCGAGCGTGGCGCATCTCATGAACCAAGGCAACGCTGCGCTGCTTCCGCGTGGCGGCGGAGCGTACCGCGGCCGTTGCGGCGGATGTCCGATCGGCGCACTGATCCGTCCGATTGATTACCGCACGTCGATGGAAGGCGTGCCGGTTCGCTATGTCCTCGCCGAGGCGCTGCAGATTCCCGCCTACATGGACGCAGGGGTCGCTGCACTCAAGCGCGCACTGTTGCGCGCCCGCCTCAATATCTATTCGCCACAAACCGTCGAACTGTTGAGCTGTCTGCAGAACGTTCACGACGTCTTCGGCATCTGGGAATGGGACGAGCGGCTGCGCTCTATCGCGCGCAGATTCGGGCTGTCAGTGCGTAGTTTGCAGCGCGCTGCGTGAAGATGCGGAGCAACTCCATGACAAGCCTCCAACAGATCTTCGCGACGGTGCGCTCGCATCTTCTCGCGCAAATGGCAGTGTCCGAAGACGACAGCGGCAGTTGTCGGTTGCGTGGGCGCGATGGCCGCCGCTGCGCGATCGGCGCGCTGATCCACGACGAGCACTATTCGCCCGCGTTGGAAGAATTCGGCATTGGGTATTACCAGGCGGGCGAGGGTGGTCCATTGCTCCACGCGTTGGCGATGTCAGGCGTCAACGCCTACGAACCACGCGTTATCGCGCTTCTGCAAGACCTGGAAGACGTCCACGATGGGGGCGACGTGGCGCAGTGGCACGAACAGTTCGAGGATGTCGCGCGGCGACATCTGCACGAGCATGCAGTCGAAACCGCAGCCTGGCCAGAGTTGGCAGAAGCCGCGTAAAGCTCGCTGCAATCGCGCCGGTCGCGCAGACAGATCGTCATGCGCGGTTAAGGCGAACGCAGCGAAATTCACGCCTTCGGTGGCCGTATTAGCGTGTGACGCACGCAGGGTAAGAGAGCTCGATCAGCAGCCGCTTATGAAGATGCCCGATCTGGTCGGTGAGAGCGGCTGCCTGGGGCGTATGTCGGCCCAATTAGAGACATCGGCAAACACTCGTTCGCGGTCCTCCGAACGACCGTCGCACACCTGCTCATGAACGGCACGGTGCACGAGGGCGTGCGTTCGACTGAATGCACGCCCCGGGACCGCCTCGTCAGCGCACCTTCGCGCCGGAAGTCTGCCCGAACGACGGATGCCTGCGCCGCACGTAGTACGACACGACGATCGCGAGCGCCGTCGATACCGCGAACCAGAACTGGAAGCGTGATTCCGGGTTGAATGCCTGCGACCCGAGTACGGCGACCAGCGCAAGCAGCGCGACCCAGTTCGACACCGGATAGAACCACGCACGGAACGCCGCCGGGTCGCGTTGCTCGTGCTTCGTCTGCCGGCGCATCGCGAAGTGCGCGACGATGATGAAGATCCAAACGATCATAACGAACGCGCCGCTGCTCTTCGCCAGCATCAGGAACAGGTCGCCGCCGCTCAGGAAGTGAATGCCGAGGATCGAAACGCAAACCACAAGGCACAGCACGAGCGCGTTCATCGGCACGCCTTTCGCGTTGGTGCGGCCGAACATCGCGGGCGCATGGCCGCGCTGGCTCAGCGAGAACAGCATGCGCGAATTGGAGAACAGGAACGAGTTCATCACGGACATGAACGACACGAAGAGCACGATCTTCATCGCGACGGCCGCGCCGGTGAAGCCCGCCATGCTGAACAGCGATACATACGGCGATTTCAGGTTGACCTTGTCGGTCCACGGCATACACAGGATCAGGATCGACACCGAGCCGACGTAGAACACCATCACGCGTAAGATCACACTCTTGATGGCGCGGATCACATTCTTGCCCGGGTTCTCGGATTCGCCTGCGGCCACGGCCGCGATTTCGCTGCCGCCAAGCGAGAAGATCACGACCATCACGCCGGAGATCACGGGCGAAATGCCGTTGGGCATGAAGCCACCGTGGTCGGTCAGGTTTACGAACCCCGGCGCGGGGATGCCCGGCTGGAAGCCGAACAGAATCGACGCGCCGAGCACCATGAACACGATGATCGTTGCGACCTTCGCGAACGACAGCCAGTATTCGGCTTCGCCGAACGCGCGCACGGAGTACGCGTTGCTCGCCATCAGCGCGATCAGCATAAACAGCGCGCCAGCCGGGACCGGTAGCCATGGCAGGAAATCGTGGAGGATCGCGCCGAGCAGGATCGCCTCCACGGTGATCGTAATCATCGACTTGAACCAGTAAAGCCAGCCGACCGCGAAGCCGGCCCATTCGCCGAGATAGCTGCTCGCATACGTGGAGAACGAGCCGCTATCAGGATTGCGGGATGCCATTTCGCCGAGCATGAACATGACCAGCGTCACCATGACGCCCCCGATCAGGTACGACAGAATCGCCGCGGGGCCGGCGGTTGCAATAATGGAGCCGGAGCCGACGAACAGGCCTGCGCCGATGACGCCGCCGAGCGCGATCATCGTGATGTGTCGTTGCTTGAGGCTCTTTTTTAATTAGTAGTCCTGCATGTCTACCTCCACAGTTGATCTGGATTATTGATGAAACGTGTTTACACCTTGTCTTTTTGTGCTAGCGGGCCAAGATGGGTCGGATGTTGAGGAGCGACGACGTGTGGGCGGAGATCCGCTTTACCGCACCAAACCTTCTTTTGCCGTTGCTTTACGACCCCGAGGATTGGACCGGTGATGTGCCCGCTGCCAGTGCTGCTTCGTACGCACGCTTCAGCCGCCTTGCGCCTTCCTGAATCTCCACAACGCCGGGAGCAGCGAATGAAAGACGCAGTGATGCTATGTCCAGCTTATCGGCGAAGAACGCCTTACCTGGGACGAAAATGACCTTGTTTTCGATTGCGTGCCTCAGGAGTTCCGATGAATCGATACCTTCGATTCGCGCCCACACGAACATCCCGCCTTCGGGTTGATGGAACTGAATGGCATCGTCCAGTTGCCAGCGCAGTTCATTGCACAGTGCGTCACACTTGCGTCGATACATCGCGGTGATGCGCGGCAGATGGCGCTCCAACGCGCCGTCCGCCAGATATTCGGCCGCGATCGCTTGAGTCCATGGAGCGCTACATAGGTCCACCGTCTGCTTCGCGATGATGCAACGGCGCGTGATCTCTGCCGGCGCGATTGACCAGCCCACTCTTAGTCCCGGCGCGACAATCTTTGAGAGGCTTGCAAAGTGAACCACCCAATCGCGCGAACCCTCGACTTCGGCCGTCAACGCAAGAGTTGATGGGACGGCGTCTCCCGAAAAACGCAGATCGCCGTATGGGTCGTCTTCAACGATAACGAACCGGTACTTGACAGCGAGCTTGAGCAACGCGATGCGTCGTTCCCGCGTGATGGTTGCACCGGTCGGGTTCGCGAATGTTGGCACCGTGTACAGCAGCTTCGGTCGCGGCACGGCTCCCGATTCAAGAAGCGCGGCGAGGTTGTCTACATCGAGGCCGTGGCCATCTACTTGCGCCGTAACGATCTGGGCATGCTGAAGCTTCAGGGCCTGCAACGTCGCGGGATAAGCTGGTTGTTCGGAGAGTACGACATCGCCGGGCGCGACGAGAACGCGCAACAGTAAATCCAGTCCTTGCTGGGAACCCGTCGTCACGAGCAGTTCGCTCGGCCCATAGGTTACGCCGCGACGGGCCATCAGATTTACCAGCTCACTCTTTAGCTCAGGCAGTCCGTCGGTCGGCCCGTACTGCAGACAGCGGTTCGAATCCCGGTAAGCGCGTTTTTGGGCAAATGCCAAACCGTCGACGTCAAAAAGGTCGCTAGCTGGATAACCGCCCGCGAATGAAATCATCCCGGGTTCGGCAAGATACTTGAACAGCTCACGAATCGGTGAGCCGGACGGGTCTTGAAAAGGGGCTGTAAAGTCGTACATATCGTCGTTGGCTCGTCGCCGGTCAATTGCAGCATCTCCGTGTAGCAGGCATTGGACCGAATAATCCGGTCGCACGCGTTGTTGCTACGGCCCGATATCTATGCACGTTGTAATGCGCTTCTATCACGCTCGTGTCCGCCCTGGCTCAAAAGATCCAGAGCCACGTCGACGATCATGTCTTCCTGGCCGCCAACCATCTTGCGCCGACCGAGTTCCACGAGGATATCGACTGTTTTTAAACCATACTTGCTTGCAGCAAGTTCGGCGTGCCGCAGAAAGCTGGAATACACGCCGGCATAGCCGAGCGCCAGCGTCTCACGGTCAACGCGCACTGGACGATCCTGCAACGGACGCACCAGGTCGTCTGCCGCGTCCATCAGGCGGTACAGGTCGCAGCCGTGATTCCAGCCCAGACGTTCCGCTGCGGCGATGAACACTTCGAGCGGTGCGTTTCCTGCGCCTGCACCCATCCCGGCGAGACTCGCGTCGATGCGATCGCAACCTTCTTCGACGGCGACCAGCGAGTTCGCGACGCCAAGGCTCAGGTTATGGTGTGCGTGCATACCGGTCTGAGTCTCTGGGTCCAATATGTCCTTGAAAGCGCGGAAACGGTCTCGGATGTCCGTCATGCCAAGTGCGCCGCCCGAATCCACGACATAGACGCAGGTCGCGCCGTAGCGCTCCATCAGTTTCGCCTGCATCGCAAGTTTCTGCGGCGTCGTCATGTGGCTCATCATCAGGAATCCGACGGGATCCATGCCGAGCTCGCGAGCAAATTCGAGATGTTGGCGAGACACGTCGGCTTCGGTGCAGTGCGTGGCGATGCGCACGACGCGTGCGCCTGCATCATATGCGTTGCGAAGATCATGAATGGTGCCGATGCCGGGAATAAGCAGCGTCGCTATCTTCGCGGTTTTGACGCTCCCCGCCGCTGCAGCAATCCATTCGACGTCACTATGCGCGCCAAAACCATAGTTGAAACTCGACCCTTCGATGCCATCGCCGTGCGCGACCTCAATGCTGTCGACACCGGCCTCATCAAGCGCCCTGGCGATTGCCCGGACGTTGGCGATGGTGTATTGGTGGCGGACTGCGTGGCTGCCATCACGCAGCGTCACGTCGGAGATATAGAGTTTCTTGTCGAGCGATGTCATTGAATAGGCTCCTTCTGGCCTCGGACCACGCCGGCAGCAAGGCGTCGGCGCGCCATCATGTCGCCGCACGCGAGCGCGGCCGACGTCATGATGTCGAGATTGCCCGCGTACGAGGGCAGGTAATGGGCGGCGCCTTCTACTTCAAGGAATACCGACGTCTTCAATCCGTGCTTTACACCGAGACCCGGCACGTTCAGCGGCTTTTCCGGAGAGACAATGTCGAACTGAATCTTCTGTTTCAGGCGATAACCGGGAACATATGCCTGCACGCTGGCAACCATCTGTGCGACGCTGTCCTCAACCGCGCTGACATCTACCAGATCGGACAATACACACACCGTGTCGCGCATGATTAATGGCGGCTCCGCTGGGTTGAGCACGATGATTGCCTTGCCGCGCGTTGCTCCACCCAGCGTCTCGATAGCGCTACGGGTGGTCTCAGTGAATTCGTCGATGTTTGCGCGCGTGCCCGGCCCCGCAGATCTGCTGGAGATAGAGGCGACGATTTCCGCGTAGTGGACCTTCGCGACACGCGACACGGCTGCAACAATTGGAATCGTCGCCTGACCGCCGCACGTGACCATGTTCATGTTGGACGCATTTTCAGCCTCGAGATTGATCGCCGGAATCACATACGGGCCAACCGCAGCCGGTGTCAGATCGATAACCTGCACGCCGTGCTTTTGCAGCACATCGTTGTCATGCTTGTGCGCACTGGCCGACGTGGCGTCGAAGACGATATCGATGTTCTTGAACGCATCGAGTTTCAACAGCCCGTCGATCCCCTCCGCTGTCGTCGCCACGCCCATCCGTTCAGCGCGCGCGAGCCCATCCGATTTCGGATCTACACCCACCATCGCAGCCATTTCGAGGTGCTGGCTGTTGCGCATCACCTTTATCATCAGGTCGGTCCCGATGTTGCCGGGACCGATGATCGCAACTTTTACCTTTCCGTTCATATCCACTCCGAGATTTGGGGTCACGCCGCGACGTGAAATCCAACACTGCCGAGCTGCTCCATCTCGACTGACGTGTACTGCCGTAGCTTGATCCACTCCGCTGGCGTAGCACCGCCCGCCATGACAACCCATCCGGCCTGAAGGGGCTCGCCAGCCTCCGCTGATAAACGCGCGGCGGCTACGAGCGAACGTAAAGGATGACCCAGCAGCGCTGCGGTCGATCCTACCTGGACGACCCGCCCGTCGATGCTCACTGTCAACCCGAGGTTAGAAAAGTCGATCTTCGGATCGCACCAGGGGCCGATAACAAAACCGCTAGAGGACGCGTTGTCGGCAATCACTTCTGGCAGCGAGAACTTGAAATCCTTGTAGCGCGAATCGATGATTTCGATCGCCGGAGCGATCGCTTCCACCGCCGCGAGGGCTTGAGGCCCTGTGACGTTCCCTTCGAGTGGCCGCTTCAGTATGAAAGCGATTTCCGGTTCGCAGCGGGGATGAACGAAGCGCGAAAGATCAATCGCTGTCCCTTCCTCGATCTGCATTGCATCGGTCAGTCGTCCCCAGATCACATCGGATAGGCCCATCTGGACCATTTTGGCCCGGCTGGTAAAACCCATCTTCACACCGACACGGCGTTCACCTCGGTCGAGTCGACGGCGGATCGATTCGGCTTGAATACGGTATGCCTCGTCAAGTGACAGGCGGCCCTCGCGATCGAACCGCGTGACCTCCGTTGCGTTTAGTGCCGCATCGTCGAGCAGCTTGGCGAGTTCGGCAGTGTTGCTCATGAGCGCACCTCGTTTTTTGATAGCGGTTCGAACACGGCGCGCACGGACCCTAGTCCGTGGATGCGAGTTTCGAACACGTCCCCGGGGATGACGGGGACCATGGGTCCGAGGGCGCCTGACAACACCAGGTCTCCGGTTTTCAAGGGTTGGCCCAGCGATGCCATCGTCCGGGCCAGCCAGACAACCGCATTGATGGGATTTCCCAGACAGGCGGCGCCTGCGCCGACCGATACTGGCTCGCCGCGTCGCTCCATCACCATGCCGCACAAGCGCAGGTCGAATTCAGACAATTTACGAGGCATGGTGCCGAGCACGTACGCCGACGAGGACGCGTTATCCGCAATCGTGTCGGTGATGCGAATGTTCCAGTCCGCGATCCGGCTGCCGACAATCTCCAGCGCAGGCAGCGCGTACTCGATGGCGTTGAGCACGTCAACCTGGGTAGGGTTGTCCATCGTCATGTCACGTCCGATGACAAATGCGATTTCGGACTCAACCTTGGGTTGCGTGAGTATCGATGATGGAATTGGCTCACCATCGCCATACCCCATATCGTCGAAGAGCATGCCGAAGTCGGGCTGGTCCACACCGAGCTGCTTCTGCACGGCGACCGATGTGAGGCCGATTTTGCATCCGACGACGCGGCGGCCTTCGGCCTGGCGACGCTCGGTGTTCACTCGCTGGATCGCGTATGCGTCGTCGATACTCAATTGATCGTACGTTTCGCGCAACGGGGCGAGGTATTGGCCGCTGCGCTGAGCAGTTGCAAGCGCAGCAGCTGCTTCCTCGATAAGGAGGGGTGTCATTTGCCGTTCTCCAGAGCCGGCGTGCCGAGTTCGTCCTTGGTACGCTCGCCTATTGCCCAGTGTGTCGAGGGCACCTCGTTTGCAAAGACCCGAATGCTTTCCAGGGGCACGCCGAGGGTTTCGTGCACGGTGCGGGCGATTGCCTTAAGGCACGCCTTGACGGCTTGAGCGTCGCGGCCCTCGACGAGCGAGATGTGGATGATTGGCATGACTCGTTTCCTGACGTGATATGAGCGAGGTCATGATGTACGATGCAAGCCATGACGGTCCAATACCGTTTGGACCCATATTGATACCGAATGGGTATCGGAGCCTGCGCAGTACCTGGAGGAATCATGGACCTGAAGCAGATGCGCTATTTCATGGCGCTAGCAGAGGAGGCGAACTTCGGACGGGCGGCGGAACGTCTGCACATGGCGCAACCGCCGCTTACACGCAACATTCGTGCGCTCGAACAAGAACTAGGTACGCAACTGTTCGTCCGAACCACGAAGGGCGCCGAGCTGACCGAGGCGGGTCGCGCGTTGATGGAAGAGGTGCCCAACATCCTGGCTCTTGCGCGGCGTGCGGAGGAACAGACTCAATTGGCCGGCCAGGGCTACCTGGGACGGCTCGATGTCGGCATTTTCAGTTCGGGGATTCTGAACGTCATTCCCCGGCTACTCGCCGCGTTTCATACCGAACGGCCGGAGGTCAAGATCGGCTTGCACAATATGTCGAAGGCCGAGCAGATCAGTGCGTTGCGTGAGCGGCGCATCACGATCGGTTTCAATCGTCTCGTCCCCGACGAACCCGATATCGCGGTTGATTGGGTTCTGAGAGAACCGTTTCTGGTTGCGCTGTACGAAGGACATCGGCTGTGCGCGAAGAAGGCGGTGGCGCTGCGGGATCTCGACAGCGAGCGGATGATTCTTTATCCCAACGCACCCGTGCATGGCCTCGCGCAGGAGGTGTCCGCTGCGTTTCGCGCCGAGAATGTGCAACTGCGCGTTGAGCAGGAAGTGGAGGACGTGGTGACGTGCATCGCATTGGTTGCGAGCCGTTTCGGCATTTGCGTGACCACGGAATCGGCAGTCAATCTGCGGCTGCCCGGCGTTGTGTACCGCCCGCTCAGATCGACACAGTTGCGGGAAATCGAGTTGACCTGTTTGTATCGTCGAGGGGACAACTCCCCAATCCTGCAAGCCTTTTTAAACTTGATACGGACTTCGCGAACCCACCGCGTTCGTGCCCAGCTTTGAGCGGCGGTCGTGAGTTATTCCGGGACGTCGGGCAAGCGTCCGGTCGGCAGGGCAATACCTCGACGAAGCACGATCATCCGCAAGTTTGCTCAAGTCTATCCGGCGGCCACTGTCGGCCTATCTTCAGCCCTCGCTCGCCGCATCTTGGCCCCCTTCCAACCGCCGGTAAACCTCCTGAACCGGTCGCACCCTGAGAGGTAATTGCAGCGTTTAGTCGATGATCGGGATGCCGATGACGGACGTCGACGAAGCAGCCGGTGCGTGGCCGCTACATCGATCGACCTATCGTTGAACCACTCCCTGTTCCTTCCGTTGCTACTGCTATTGATACTGACGATTCACCGTTTGATCCGTGTCGTTGAGCGGTTCGACGAGATCGATCTGCGCTTTCAACGGACTCGGCTGGTCTATCTGCAAGGTGCCCGCCGCCGTGAATTCGAGTTGATTGTCCAGACCGATGTTGTATGCGGGCCAGGCAATCAGCCCTGCATCGGATGGATTCCCGGTTTTGGCGAAAGCAGACCAGTAAGCGATCATGTTGCGCGCTACCTGCTCGTCTTGGGCTGTGACCGCCGTGCCGTAAGAGGCGGAGAGCGTGTCGAAAACGTAAGGTATCTCGGCACCGTGTGTAGCTCCGCTAACCTTGCCCCGAATCGACTGCGCCACGTAAGAGAAGCGGTACAGGTAAGTGGGGAGACCTTGCGAGGTGAACGTTCGTGCAACGAAGCGCGCCGGCTCGTCCATTGTGATGACACGGGAAATCTGGCTCTCGACCGCCGACACCGATGCTGCGCCGGTTGGATCGAACGCTGCGGCGGCCGCACTGAGCTTTTGCGAACCGAAGATTGCGTACGCCTGCTCTTTCGTCGTGAGTCCGCTGGTGGCGAAGCCAAGGTCGGCATTGTTCACGCCGAGAAGAAGCGGAACCTTCGCAAACTGGCCGGCTTTGTACCGATTCTCCGGTTCATCTACCACCAGTTTGCCGTCGACAATCGAACTGCCCGAGAAGGTGGCAAGGTTGTGCGCAAGGTTCAGAGTCGACGTGTCGAGCCCGCCCAGGACCTGATCTGCCGAGAGTGCACGCAAGGCCTGCAACGAACCGGCGTCGCCGCCGTTGATGCCGAGTTCGTTTGCAAACAGCGTACCCTGTTCTTCCGCGGATGCTCCGACCGTTTTCGCGTTGCGTGAAAGTGTGCGCCCCCAGTACTGATCGACGCGCCCATTGCCGGATTCAATGATCGCTTTGGCGAACAACCCTGACGCCTGCGGTGATGTCAACAGATTATGGATCGACTCTCCCCCAGCCGATTCTCCGAAGATTGTCACGTTCGTCGGGGCGCCACCGAAATTAGCGATGTTCTTCTGAACCCATTTCAGAGCAGCAATCTGATCCATGTAACCATAATTTGCCACGGTCTCGCCGGATTGCGCGGCAGCGGCTGTCAATGCTGGATGCGCAAAAAAACCGAAGCGGCCAAGACGGTAGTTGAGCGTGACAAGCACGACTCCCTCTTTTGCAAACTGTGTGCCGTCGTAATGGGGCATCGACGTGCCGCCGGTAACGTACGCACCGCCGTAGATCCAGACCATGACGGGCAGATTCTTGCCGTTGCTGTTCTGCGGGCGCCAAACGTTGAGGTACAGGCAATCTTCAGACGGTGTGACCGTCAGCCCCGAGTTCGGGCCGTTAGTCTGCATGCAGTCATGAACGAAAGACGTGGTCTGGCGCATGCCGCTCCATGCGGCCACAGGCTGTGGCGGTCTCCAGCGCAGCGCGCCGACGGGCGGAGCCGCGAATGGAATGCCCTTGAAAGCGACCACGCCGTTACTCGCCGAACCTTGCACGGTGCCGTCGGCGGTTGCGGCAATGGTGGAATCCGAAGTAACGGAAGAGCCGCCGCCGCAAGCCGCCAGCATGACAGCGAGCGTTGACGAAACGAACAGCGCGGACAAGCGCTTCGATCCACCTTGCGTCAATACAGCGCGAGATTTTGTCTTTTTCAAAGCGTTGTGTCTTTGTGCAATCATGGCTGTGATCGTCCTTTGTCCTGGTCCATCGTCTCAGCGTGGAATGTTTCGCTTACCACCATCGTTCTTATGTCGGCGGGCTCTGCGGCGCAGAGTGGAACCGAGTATCGAAGCGCGATTTCCTGCCGTCAAATTCGGGCCAATAATGATCGGCATGAATCGCGTTCATGCGGAAAAACAATTCGGATAGCTTATCATTTGACGATTACTGTCGAAGCATAGGTTCGCGGCGACCGATACTGTTCGAGCATGCCGGGCCGCATATGAACAACGCAGCAATGCACGTGACGAATCGGGCGTCCCGTCATCAGACGGGACGCCCGCGGCGTGATGCGAGCCCTGCGGCCTAATCAGCGTTCTCTACGCTACGACGGATCGACGCAACTGAAGCTGTCGGCCGAATTCGCATCGCCGGTGCCGTTGTATTTGCTGACTTCGGGCCACGGGCACAGAGGCATGGTCCGTTGAATGGCACCGGTCGGAGAATTGTCGGCGTACTTCGTCGCAATGATCTGATCGGGCACGCGGCCTTTCTCTACCCAGTACTGTGCGGCGGCCAACAGGTCGTGAGTTGGATCGTCCTGTGCAACGGGGAATCCCGGATTAAGATTACCGAACACATTCGGCCCGACTCCTTTGCTGCAATGATCCATTCCCGGCGCGGTGAACAGCTTCATGAATTTGTCGGACTGACCTGGCATGGCCTTCTCGACGTTCTGGCGGTACGCAATGGCCGCTCCCGGCACCTGGATGCCATCGGCAAGACCTTGGAAGACGATGAGCTTACCGCCATGCGCCGCGAAGGCGGAGAGGTCCGGGTTCGATGCGTCCACTGCGAAGTCCAGGGTGTTGTGCATCACGTCGACGTCGCCGGCCCAGTTGAAGCTCTTCCAGTCCCAGTTCACGCCCCATACCCACTGGAATGGAAATGGAAACGGCGGCGCAGTGGTCGGCGTAGTCGCGGCGGTCGAGAAATCGAGTTCGGTGCCAGGGAGATATCCGTAGGATAGCTGCGCGCCTGTCACAGGATTGGTAGGTCCGGCGTAGATCTTACGCAGCGCGCTAACTTGTCCTGCTGTCAGGCACTCGGGCGCGTCGGCGGCATTGCACTGAATCACCGCTGGGTCCACCTTGCACATGTCCGGTCGGCCGATGACGCCGTCTGTCAGTCCGTCCAGTCCGTCGCACGCGCTCATGACATAGTCGGCCCACAGCTTGCGCTTGGCGACCGTCAGATTGGTCGTCTGGTCCTGCTGGGTCGCGGCCCACGCCCACTGATAGGAAAGATGCGCGGGCACGCGGGCTGCGCCCGGTGCGCCGGCCACGATGCCGTCGTAGTCCTGCGGATACTGTTGCGCCTCGTGCATGCCTTGACCACCGCCGGTCGAGCATCCGAACCAGTACGAATAGGACGGGGCCTTCGCATAGAAACGGTTGGCGAGAGTCTTCGACAATGTCGTCATCAAATGCGTCGCGCGATGGCCGAAGTCGACGATCGTATCCATATGCCCGACCATGCTTGCAACGCCTGCCGATGTGCCGAGGTCGGTATTCGCAACGGCGAACCCGCGGCGCAAGCCATTGGCCAAGGCTTCATAGTCGATGGTGCCGCCGAGGCCTCCGTTTCCCGTGCCGAGGTATTTGCCGTTCCACGCAGCCGGAAGCCACAGCTCCACTTTGATGTTCGAGTCGGACGAAGGCTTGACAGTGGCGGCGACTCGGCAAAAGGGCGGCAGGCCCTTGATGGTCACGCCCGTGGGCGGCGCGAAATCGCCTGCTGGCATGTCCCTCGCCAGCGTGAAGGTCGTGTCGGCGATCGTCGTGGAAGAAAGTTCAGAACAACTCACCGTGGACGTTTGACTGGTCGTCAGCCCGGTGTCTGATCCGCCGCCGCATCCCGTTGTGAATAATGCAGCCGACGCGACCACCAGTGGCGTCAGTGCGCACGGCACGAGCAGGACTTTGCCCTCTCTTTTCTTGAGCATTGTGTGTCTCCAGAGGCAATGATTCGGAGTGGAAATCTGAACAACGCGTGGCGCTAGACTCGTCAGCAACTTTTTGTGTGGCTACGTTACGGGCGACGGACAAACCGTCGGCAACGGTTTGCTTCGGCTGGGATAGGCGTGCGATTCGACGCGTGGACGCCGCCTCACAATACTGCCGGCAGTTCTGAGATGCAGGTGTGGAAGGCAGTGTCGATGCATCACTCGCAAGCGTCAAATTCACCGATATTGGTTATGGGTATCAGTTCGGTGGATGGTTTCAACTTTTCATGCGGCGAACACACCGGCACTCATTTCGACGCGCCTGTGCATTGGGTGACGGGCAAGGACCACGAGCAGAACACCGTGGACACCATCAAAGTCGAAAACTTCATTGCGCCGGCCGTGGTGATCGCCGCCGGCGCTGAAGTGGCAGCCGATGCGGACTGGCTGCTGACCGTCGCATTTCTGGAAGCTTGGGAGACGAAGCACGGCCACATTCCCGCGAACGCGTGGGTGCTACTGCGCTCGGACTGGTCGAAGCGGACTGATCCGGCGGCGTTTCTGAACATGCGCGAGGACGGTGCGCACACACCCGGTCCAACGCAGGAAGCGGTGGAATGGTTGATACATGAGCGCAAGGTCCATGGCTTCGGTGTCGAGACCATCAACACCGATGCAGGGCAGTCGTACGCGTGGCCCATGCCGTACCCATGCCATACGCTGATGCACGGCTCGAACCGCTATGGCCTGCAGTGCCTGAGAAATCTAGACGAGTTGCCCGCCACAGGAGCGGTGATCGTTTCCGCTCCGCTGAAAATCCTGGGAGGCTCGGGCAGCCCGCTTCGTGTATTGGCCCTGGTGACGCAGTAAGCGTCTCGCTGCCCGCATGACAAAGCGCAGCCGGCGCAAAGGTCCGTTCAGCGACCGGTCGCGCCCTTCCACGCGCGCGGCACGCGGTGAAAGTTGCGGTCGAAATAGATCAGGCTGTCACCGTCGCTGCGCACTCTGATCTCAGTCGTCTCCACGAACAGCACCGCATGCGAGCCGACATCCTTTGCTTCGACAATTCTTCCCTGCAAGCTCGCGAGCGCGCCGCGCAACACGGGCACGCCGTTGAGTCCTTCATGCCACTCCGGCAGCTGGAAGCGCTCTTCCATCGACAAACCCGTCATGCCCGCGAAGTGTCGCGCCATGTCTTCCAGATTTGCAGGCAGCACGTTGATGCATACATGGCGATTACCGTCGAATACCGCATGCATTGCGCTCGAGCGGTTCAGACAGACGAGCAGTGTGGGCGGCGTATCGGTCACGGAGCAAACCGCGCTGGCGGTAATGCCGCATCGGCCGTGTGCGCCTGCCGTGGTGATGACATTGACGGCTGCACCCAGATGCGCCATCGCTTGCCGGAACTGCTGACGCAGCGGGTCGATCTGTGACTGAACAGGAGTGGGCTGTGCGGACATGATGTGTGTGACTCCGGCTTGATGCTATCCAGCAAGGTTGGATTCGATGAAAACGTGCCTGTACGAGCGCACCGTGTCAGTTGGCGCTCAGCGCATGAAGAGTCCGCCATTGATATCCCAGCACGCGCCGTTGGCGAAGTAGGCATCGGCGGAAGCCAGCAGCACGGCCACATCCGCGATGTAACTCGCGGAACCGAGGCGTCCTGCCGGAATGCCCGCAATGACGTTGTCCAGCGTCTCTGCCGGCACGCTTTCGTGCACGATGGGCAGATCAAGCGGGCCCGGCGAGATCGCGTTGACGGTGACGCCGTGTGCGGAGAGGTCGCGCGCAAAGACTTTGGTCAGCGTAAGAGCGCCGCCTTTGGCCGCGGCATAGTGCGCGCCGGTCGCAGAGCCGCCGTTCTGTCCCGCGAGAGAGGCGATGTTCACGATGCGCCCCGCGCCTTGCGTCGCGAAGTGCTTACCGAACACCTGGCAGCCGAACAGAACGCTGCGAAGGTTGACGCTTATTACGTCGTCGAATTGCTCGGCGGTGATTTCCATTACTGGTACGACTTTGGACGCGCCCGCGTTGTTCACGAGCACGTCGACTGCACCCCAGCGGTCGAGGATGGCATCGCGCGCGGCCTCGAAGTCCGCCTTTTTCGTCACATCGAGCGTCACGGCGTAGGCGCCTGATCCGTCGCTGCTCAGCTCGCGCGCGAGTGCCTCTGCGGCATCGACAGCGATATCGCCTAGCGCGACGTTGTAGCCGGCTTGATGGAAGCGGCGCGTTAGCGCTTCGCCCAATCCGCGCGCGGCGCCGGTCACGAGTACGACTCTCTTCGACATGACTTCCGATCCTTCTTTATGCGTTGGAAGCGAGCGTCGCTTCGATGTGTGCGGCGACCGCGCAAACCGTCTCGTCATCGCCTTTGCGACCGACGATCTGCAGTCCGGCCTTCAGCGACGCTCCTTCGACCGGAACCGGTAACGTAAGCGCCGGATGCCCGCTCAGATTGAAAGGCCGAATGAGCGACGACATTGCGATCACCGACGTGCCGGCGCGCGCGGCCTCGATCGTAATGGGCAGTGATGGCATGGTCGGAAGGATCAGGACGTGCGCATCTTCCAGCACGCGGTCAACCTCATCGGTGAAGCGGCGGCGAATGCGCTCGGCTGCGTCTAGCTCGGAGGCCGGCGTGTTCGCGGCAGCGTTGAGGCGCGCGAGAATGTCCGGCCCAAGCATCCCGCTGCCGACCAGATGGCCGAAGGCACGCCATGTTTCGGCGTTGATGACGGCAAGACCGGCGGTGAAGGCATCTTGCATGTATTCGAGTCGCACTGTGCGCGACGCAAGTTCGCTGTGTGCGACGGCAGCAGCGACGGCATGGCGAATTTCGCCGTCTGCTTCGACGTCGGGCAGCGCGACGCGCAGCCCCGTCACCTCACGGCGTGCCCGGCCGCCATGAAATGACGGATCGATTGCGAGCATCACGTCGATGACCGTGTTCATGTCCCGCGCAAACGGGCCGACGCAATCGAGCGACGTCTGGTGCGGCGCGACGCCTTCGCGCGAGACGCGCCCGAAGGTCGGCTTCAGACCGATCACACCGCAGCATGCCGCAGGGCAGCGCACGGAGCCGCCGGTATCAGTGCCGAGTGCAGCATCGACGAGGCGCAATCCCACCGCCGATGCGGACCCGCTCGACGAACCGCCGGGAATACGAGCATGATCTTGCGGGTTGAGAGGCGTGCCAGTGAAGTCGTTAATACCTGTCATGCCGAACGCGAGTTCGTGCATATTTGTCTTGCCCGTAATGCGCCAGCCGGCGTCCAGCAGGCGCTGGACGACTTGTGCATGGCGCGGCGCGGGCGGTGCATCGGCGAGCGCCCGGCTGGCCGCGGTCGTCGGATAGCCCGCTATGTCGATGCTGTCCTTGATCGCAATGGTGGGCGCATCGGCTGCGGCGTGCGACGCGAGATCGAGTCTCTGCAGAAAGGCGCTCATGCACGCACTCCTTGCGCGGGGTTAATCTGCCAGGGCGCGTCGAAAAGGCGCTCGGTACGAAAATGACGGATCAACCAGATGTCTTCGTTGTGCGGCGACGGCGTGAAATCCACTTCGAGCCGCGCCGCAATGAGTTCAGCTTTTGCATGGACATAGCCGGACGCCTGCAGCATGATCCAGCGGCCCTTCGCCGTATCGCCCTGCACTTCGATATGCTCGCTCGTCAGGAAGTGGACGTTCGTCGCGAAATGCGGCGTGGGCGGCAGATAGCGTTGCAACATCGTGACGATGGCGCTCGGCCCCTGCAAGCGGCCGAACTTGTCCGCATACTGCGGACCGATGCCTTCCCACACGGCCACATCGCTAAAGAGCGCCGCAAGCGACTCGCCTTGGAGTGCGCGTGCAGGCACATCGCAAAGCGCCATGTATCGCGCGATGGTTTTGCGCACGGCATTCTGCGCTTCCAGCGCGCGCAGGCGTGTCTGCAGGCTCTCAATGAACTTGTCCGTCATGGCTACGCCTCGTTGGTAACGGCGGGCGGGACAGTCAGCGCGCGGCCAACGCGCGCTTCGATCTTGCCGTAGCGCCAAAGGTTGTAGTCGCCCACAGGCGTCGTGCGATACAGATTGCAGACCGCAACGGCGGTGTCGAAGTCCGCGACGTCGGCCATGACATAGAAGGTCCAGGGAGCGCCTTCGGCGTTGCCAACGACGAGCCGGTCGTCATCCATCACGCCCAGCACTCGTACGCCTTCCATTGCTTCGACGGCGTTGAGCATCGTGCCGTAGGCCTGCCACACTTCGCCTGTCTGCTCACGCGGCAAGTCAAAGAAATTCTGCGTGACACCGCAGCAGAAAAGCACCCGCAGCGGCAAGTGTCTGATATCAGTCATGATGTGGTTCCCTTATGTGCCGAACCGCATGTCCGGCTTACGGATCGCCGCGTACGGTTCTGGCTATGACTTATCGTCCCAACGAGCGAGCGGTCTTGCCGCCCAGGCCGAAATCGGTGCTGGGAATGTCTTTGATCATGACGCGCGTGGACTGCAAGGGCACATTCAGCACGGACGCGCTGGTCTCCGACAGGTGCGCAATCAGCGCTTCTTTTTGCGCTGCCGTGCGGCCTGCAATCAGAATTGCGACGATGACCGGCAACGCAGCGGGCGTCAGCTTTCCGCCCAACCCGATGTGCGAGACCGGCAACTCGGACAGCAGAATGCGTACGGATTCTGCGGGCGCACCGATCGCGTCGACGGTCGCCTGCGTGAGGCCTTGAATGAGCGACGCCTTGCGCTCGTCGGAATGACCCTGAGGCAAATAGACTTCGAGTGTCGGCATGGTCGGAACAGGAATACGCATCGGCGCGGTGACTGCACGATGCAGGCACCGATGCGCGAATGGCATTCAAAGCAGGAAGCCGATGGCGTTCAGTGCTTCGGTCGAATTGATCAGGCGGATAACTTTCTCGACGAGCCGCGGTTCGCCGTCTGTCATGCCGATCTTGTGCGTCAGGTCGGCGGCGAAGATCGTCGACACGCCGCGCTTGTACGCAATGATGATCTGCGACGACTTCACTTCGACGAGGTCCGCGCTATCCGAAGACCGCGTGAAGCGTGACACGGTGCGCACCGTGCGGGCCGCATCGGATGCAGATGCCGAATACCCTGACGTCATGCGCTGCACGCGCAGTTCGCGCATGTGCTGGTCGTCGAACGCGTAGTTCAGTGTTGCGGCGTAGTCGGTCGTGTCGGGGTCGATCGGCACCACGTAGATGCCCTTGGGGTCCCACAGTTCGAGCCATGCGCGGTAGTCACGCCGGTCCAGAAGCTCGGCTTCGCGCCAGATGAATTCGATCGCGCAAGCGAAGGTCTGGTCGGAGAAAAGTGCGTTACGGTCGTCCATCATGCTTGCTCCATCATTGCGCGCCATTGCCTGTAGGCTTCGCGCATGCCTGTTTCGTCGGTTGCGTGAGCGGTCTTCTCACCGTTCGGTGCGGCCGTTTCGCGGTTCAGACCGCGGTTGACGAGGATCGGTACGTCAGGGCCGGCATATGAGCCGCGCTGCACGCGTTCCCAGGCTTCGGCGTCGTCAGGGCTACCGAAGCCGAACGGGCCCTGAAAGTGTTCGTGAATGCGCAGGCGCACGCGGTTCGCTTCGTCCGGGCCGCCGTCCATGGCGAGCGCAACGTGACGAATCTCCGTCTCTTCGGCCGAGATGGGGCTCAGCACGCGGAAGAACGCCATCGACAGCGCGAGGTTAGGAAACAGGTTCAGGTTGAAGCCGACACCCATCAGCGAACGCACGATGCGCCGCACTTCCTCAGGCGTGTGGTTTTGTGAGAGTTGCGTGGCGAGTTCGTTGAAGCGATCGGGCAGCGGCGCACCGTCGTCACGGTCCAGGTCGACGATTTCCGGCACGAGCACAGCGAGGCTGTGGCCATTGCCGAGCGAACGGCAAAAGGCGTCTTCGCTCGTCATGAAGCTCGTGATGACAGCGGCCGTTTCATCGTCGATGGACTTCATCCAAGACTTGTGCACGACCGGGAAGTGATAAAGGTCGGTCGTATTCTCGAGCTGAATCTTCCAGTTGCCCTTGAATTTGAACTTGTGCTCGCCGTTGGCCTTGATCGGATAGCCGGCGCCCTGCTTCATGAACAGGTCGATCCACGGCTTCGCGCCGCCGAGAAAATCTTCCAGCGATTCGATCTGTTCGTTGAAGCTCGCGAATATCAAACCTTGATACACGCCCACCCGCAGCTTCTTGAGCGGCAGATCGCCCTTTTCGCACACGCCTTCGTAGCCGTCGCCATAAGGCAGCGCGCGCAGCGTGCCGTCGAGCGCATATGACCAGCTGTGATACGGACACGTGAAACCCTTCGCATTGCCCTTGTGTTCTTCGCACACGGTCGCTCCGCGATGACGGCAGCGATTCTGCAGCACATTCACCGCGCCCGTTTTGTCACGAACGACGATAACCGGTTGACGGCCGATGGTCGTGGTCACGAAGTCGCCCGGCTTGGGCAACTCGCTGTCGTGCGCAACCCACACCCACGTCCTGTAGAAGATGCGTTGCAGTTCTTCCTCGAAAAGCTGCGGATCGTAGTAGAGCGAGGGCGCAATGCGATCGGACTCCGCGCGCTTCGCGAGCGCGCTCGTGTCGATGGTTTGATAGGTCGGCGTACTCATCGTGGTCGTGGGGGAGTAGTTGATGGGCTCAGATGAGAAGCGCGCTACCGCATCGGCGCTTCCTCTCGTTGACATCAGTCTCGCTTTGCGTGGATCATGCGTCAAATCGATTAAAAACAGGTCCACGGATAAGTGTGGCCGATGTAACGCGAGACTTCCCATGACATCCATCGACCATGTCGATCTCAACCTGTTGCGCGTCTTTCAGGCCATCGTGGAAGAGCGCAGCCTGACGCGAGCCGGCGAGCGGCTTGCGCTGTCCCAGCCCGCCGTCAGCTATTCGCTTGGCCGGTTGCGTACGCTGTTCGACGACACGCTGTTCATTCGTACGCGCGCCGGCATGCAACCGACGCCCGTTGCGCTGGAACTCGCGGAAATCGTGGGCCGCGCACTCGACACTGTGCGACAGGCGCTGCGTTATGCGGAGCGTTTCGATCCGGCCACGAGCACCCGCACTTTTCGGCTTTCGTTGTCCGACGCGGGTGAGATGGCGTATCTGCCGGCGCTCTGCGCAGCGTTGGAGAAGGCCGCGCCGCGCGTGAAGCTGCTGGTCGAGCCGTTGCCGGTGGAGGAAATAGAGGAAGCGTTGCGCGCGAGCCGGCTGGATTTCGCCATCGGCAATCTGCCTTCATTGCTGCCGCGCACGCGTCATAGCCTGCTGTTCGAAGAGTCGTATGTATGCATGACGCGCAAGCGCCGCGATCTGCCTGCGGGCAATACGCTGAAACTGGAGCGGTTTCTCGCGGCGTCGCACGTGCAGGTGCGCTCGTTGGAACACAGTCATCATGAATTGGATGACGCGTTGCGGGCACAAGGCGTGGGGCGCAATATCTCGCTCGCGCTGCCGCATTTCGTCGCCGTGCCGGGTGTGCTCGCCGTGACCGATCTACTTGCGACGCTGCCTGAGCGGCTCGCGCATATCCTGAATCGCGGCAATGCGTTCCGTATTTATTCGCTGCCGGTTCCGCTGCCGAAGGCCGCGGTGACCATGCATTGGCACGAGCACTTTCACGAGGATGAAGGCATTGCGTGGATGCGCGAGCTCATCTCCAAGATCCTCGCGGACTTCACGAAGTCCTGAGAACTATAGGTCCAGCACAAGCACCGGGGAGCGCGAGCGCGATATGCAGCAACAGATCACGCTGTTGCTCGCGCGTTCTGACTTGCTCAGGCAATGGTCACGATGCTCCGGCTCTCCGCTCACCACGTCGACCATGCAGGTGCCGCACACGCCTTCGCCGCATGACGTGTCGACTTCAATGCCGATCGACGCAAGTGCATCGACAATCGACGTTTTCGCATCGACGTGAACTGTCGCACCGGTACTCGCGATCTGCACATCGAAACTGTCGAGCGACGCTTCATCCGCCGGCGCGGCGTCAGCCTTGAAGCGCTCGAGGTGAATCGATTCAGCGCGCAGCCGCTTCTGCGCCGTTTCGACGACAAGGTCCATGAACGGTGCCGGACCGCAGGTGTAGACATGTGCGTTGTCACGTGCGTCGCGCAGACAGGCGTCGAGGGCATGGGGCAGCGCCTCGCGCTCCACGCCGAAGTGCAGCTTGACGTGTGCATCGAACGGAGCCTGGGTGAACAGCGGCATGAAAGCCGCGTGGCTTTCGCTGCGCGCGAAGTAGTGCAGCGTGAAGCGCGCCTTCCGTGCTGACAGCCGGTATGCCATCGACAGAAGCGGTGTAATACCGATGCCCGCGCCAATTAGCACATGCTCGTCCGCGCCTTCGTGCAGACGGAAGAGATTGCGCGGCGCGCTCACCGACAATTGCGTGCCGACGTGCACTTCTTCGTGCAGCGAGCGTGAGCCGCCGCGCGAATGGTCCTCCTTCTTCACCGCAAAGATTTGCGAGTGCAGACATTCCGGATCGCCGCAAAGCGAGTATTGACGCGTGATGCCTGATGGACTCATCACGTCGATATGCGCGCCGGGCTCATAACAATCGAATGGCAGGCCGTCGAGGCGGGAGATGCTGAACGAGCGCACGCCGTGCGCTTCTTCGCGGACGGCGTCGACTCGGACTTTGAGCAGAGGGGCTTGCATGATGCTTTTCGATGACTTTGGGAGGGATGACGCTTTCAGATTAACGCCGCATAGCCAATAAGCAAAATATATAAAAAAGCGTGATGTGCATCGGTCAAACTGATTTTACGAGCAACAGTCGGAAGCCCACATATGACAGACACAGACGCAAAAAGCACTCGCGCGGCCAAGGCCGCGCGAGTGCTTTCGAAGAGCGAGTGGTGAATTTACCGCTGGCGAGTCTCGTGCGTGAAGCGCAACGTAACGACTGTGATGAGACCGAGGACGATCAGGAACACCGCCACGGGCCAATAGGCATGATAGTGCGCCAGCAAGGCGGTGGCGATGAGCGGCGACAAGCCGCCTGCGAAGATGGACGCGACTTCATGCCCGAGCGCCACGCCCGAGTAGCGCACTTCCGTGCTGAACAGTTCGCCGACCAGCGCCGGCAGCGTGCCGATCATCGCACCGTGGCAGACCGCGGTGCCAATCACGAGCGCGAGCCAGATGAGCGGCGTGGAATGGGTGTTGAGCAGCCAGAAGAACGGGAACGCCATCGCCACGAGAGAAATCGCCCCGATCATATACACCGGCTTTCGGCCGATGCGGTCGGAGAGCTTGCCCCACAACAGCATGGCCACCATCTCGACCACCATGGCGAGCATGACGCCGGTGAGCATGGTCGAACTGGGAATACCTGCATACTTGCCGTACACGAGCGAGAACGCGAGGAAGATGTAGGCGCCGCCGTTTTCGGCCACGCGCAGACCCATCGCCATGAGGATCTCTTTCGGATGGCGCTTGATGACTTCCACCACCGGCATGTGCGATGTCTTGCCTGCCTTGTCGGCGTTTTCGAAGTCGCGGCTTTCCGGCAGGTTGTGACGGATATACACGCCGAGCGCAAAGATCACGATGCTGGCAAGAAACGGCAGACGCCATCCCCATGACACGAATTGATCGTGCGGCAAAGCTTGCACGCCGAGAAAAGCCGCAGACGAGAGCACGAAACCGCCGCCCACGCCAAGCTGGCTCCACGCCGCGTAGTAGCCACGCTTCTCGGGCGGGGCGCTTTCACTGATCATCAGCACACCGCCGCCCCATTCGCCGCCCGAAGCGATGCCCTGCAGCAGACGCAGCGCGACGAGCGCGGCGGGCGCCCACAGCCCGACGTGATCGTAGGTCGGCAACAGACCGATACCGAAGGTCGCGAAACCCATGATGAGCAGCGTCCACACGAGCGAGGCACGGCGTCCATAGCGGTCGCCGATATGCCCGAAGACAATGCCGCCGAGCGGTCGCGCGACGAAGCCCATGGCGAAGGCCGCGAAGGCGCCGAGCGTGCCGATCAGCGGGTCCGCGTTCGCAGGGAAGAAAAGTTGCCCGAACACGAGCGCCGCAGCGGTGCCGTAGACGAAAAAGTCATACCACTCCATTGCATTACCCGCGACTGACGCCACGACGATACGTTTGAGTGCGCGATCCGGCATGGCCGCATTACGTTCGGCGGCCGGCGAAGATTGAATCGTGGACATGTCTGCTTGCCTGGGTGATGGTGAGGCGCGCCTTCCAGAAGGCTTCGCATATCACACAGTGTCGATTCGCCGGATAGCTGCGTCAAATAGGCCGAAAAGAACGGCAGGTATCAGCGTGGCAAATATGCGGGCCTGCCGGGCGCATCAAACTTTGGGCTGGTGAAACATCGCGAAGATGGCGCCGCGCAACCACGCAATGCCTGCGTCGGACGCGAATTGCGTGTGAGAGTGGACCTTGATTTCGATGGGCGGCAGCGAGAAAGGCAACGGCAGCACGCGAAACGCCTTGCCGCGATTGAAGCGCCGCGCAATGCTCTTCGGGAAGACCACCGCGAGGTCTGTGTTCATCACGATCTCGGGCGCGACGACGAAATGCGGCAACCGCAGCACCACGTCACGCTTGAGGTTCAGTTCATCGAGCCACTGCTCGACCATGCGATGACCCGTGGCGTTCGTGCTCGCATAGACGTAGCGCAACGCGGCGAGGTCTTCGCGGGTCGGCCTCGCTTTGCGCAACGGATGACCCGCGCGCACCACGCACACGTGCTCGTCGAGAAAGAGCGTCTGGCTTGCGCAGCCCGCGTCGAGGCCCGGCACATAGCCGAGCGCGAGATCGATCTCGCCCGCGCGCATGGCGGCGCTGACCGATTCGACCGGTACGTTTGCCACCTCGATGCGAATGCCGCGCGCTTCGCGATCCAGCATGGCCGCGAGCGGTGGAAGGAAGTAGAACTCCGACATGTCGGACATGGACACGCGGAACACGCGCTGCGCCGTGGCGGGATCGAACCGCGCCAGCTGCTGCACCGCTTCATTGATGATGCCGAGCGCCTGCGCGAGCGGTGGATAGAGTCGATATGCCGCGTCGGTCGGCACCATGCCGCTCGGCGTGCGCAAAAACAGCGGGTCTTCGAACAGATTGCGCAATCGGCGCAGCGCGTGGCTGACGGCGGGCTGCGTGAGGCCGAGCCTGTCGCCCGCGGCGGTGAGGCTGCGCAGGTCCCAGATGGCGAGGAACACTCGCAGCAGATTCAGGTCGGCAATGCCGGGATGCGGCTTGTTCATGCGCTTCGCTCTAGAACGAGGGCGAAGCGCGCGATAAAGCCGCGTCGCGATCGCCCGCTCACTGATGCTGATGTGCGAGATTACCGTACATGCTGCGCATTGCAAAATGCGGGGTTGTGCCGGAGAACGGCGGCAACGCGAGGAAGTCGCGGCGCATCGCGTCGCGTACGGGCGACGCGAGGGCGGCCATGAGCGCGTCCGTGTCGTCGAAGACTACCTTGTTGCGCTGCATCGCATCCGACTTCGGAAAAGGCAGGCCGCTCGTGCAGTCTATGCGCGTGTAAACCTCGAGCTCGCGCAACGCGGGCAACTGCAGCATCAGTGGAGGATGGTTCTGCATGTAATGCATGAGCCAAGCGTTGAAGTCTTCAGCCACACCTTCGTACGCGACAAGATACGTGCATCGCTCCATGACACTTTCCGCCGAATCCTTGAGCGTGCGCACAGCCATGACCTGCTGACTGAACGACTGCGCGATCGAAGTCGTCTGCATTGCACGCCAGATTGCGCCGTCGCTTGCACAGGCAGCTTCGAGCGGTGCCAGGTCGTCGAAATACCATTGCAGCACGCACGACGGCGTGTCGTCCGAAGCCTCAATACGCGGATCGACCTGGCCGCGTGTCGCTTCGTGCACGATCAACTTGGTGAGACCTCTCACGTGTGACGCGGCGCGTTGCAGCGCACTTGCATCGAGCGGCGTGTGGGGGCCGCTCGCGCCGATCAGAAAAAGACAGACATGCATCGTCTTCGTGCCTCGATCAGGGGTAAGGCGTGACGGGCGGAATGCCCACGAATACCGCGCCAGACGCGTCGTACGTACCTTCACCAAGGAACGCATGCTGCGTGACCACGATCGAATCGCGCACAAGGCGTTGCATGCGATTCTCGCGATAGATCGCGCCGATGCCCGCCATCTTGTACGCCTGCATCACGATGTCGGCGCACGTGTGGGCCGCATGCGTGGCCGACAGGCGAAGCAGGTTCGCTTCGGCGGGCAGCACCGGGTCTCCGGCAAGCACCGTGCGCCACGATGCCTCCGCGGATTCGAAGAAGAACGCCCGCGCGCTGCGCAACTGTGCTTCCGCGAGTGCGATGCCCGAGCGATAGTACGCACGATCGGCAAGGCGCGGCGCGCCCGTAGTGGTCTTGGTCACGCCGGACATGCTCGCCAGAAGGTCGAGCGCGGCCCGAGCCAGACCGATGTTGACCGCGGCGTGCACCTGCGCCTGATACGCGACAGCAGGGTAGCGATAGAGCGGTTCGTCGATCAGCGCCACGCCGCCACGCACGAAGGTCCACTCTTTCTCGACGAACTTGTTCTGGAGGCGCAGATCGTGGCTCCCCGTGCCTTGCATGCCGACCACGTTCCAGTTGTCGACGATCTCGACTTCATTTGCCGGGAATACAGCCGTGAAGGGCTTGCCAGCGTTCTTGTCGTCGGCGGCGGCAGGCGCTCCGCCGATGCCGACTCCGATCCAGTCCGCGCCCTTGCAACCGCTCGCAAAGCGCCATTGGCCCGACACGACGAATCCGCCGGCCGCGTGCTCGGCCTTTTGCAACGGATACAAGCCGCCCGCGAACACCTGGTCGGGACCGGAAGCGTAGATGCGTGCCTGAGTTTCTACCGGCAGCGCGGCCAGATACGTGTTCGCCGAGCCGAACGCGGCAACCCATGCCGTAGAGCCGTCGGCAATCGCGATACGCTCGAGCATCTCGAGAAAACGTGGAGGCGGCAGCGCGTCGCCACCGAAACGCTTTGGCGTGCTTGCGCGGAAGATGCCGGCGCGTTTCATTTTGCCGACCATGTCGCGCGGCACGTGCGAGATCGCGTCGAACTCTTCGCGGCGGCGCTCGACTTCTTCTATCAGCGCGTCGAGCGTCAACGGTCCGGCGTATTCGGGGTAATCGTTCTGCGAATCGACGATCGCATCGCTTGAAAGGGCTTGCATGCTTGATACCTCTTGGTCATTGATGTGACGATGTCATTCCGCCTGCTCGCGCGCGGCGATACGCATCGCTTTCGGATACGTCTCGCGCGCCAGCAAAGTGGCAATGACGGTGACAAGGCCGAGTGCGCCGAGATAGAGGGCAACCGGCAGGGCGCTGCGATAGTGTGCGAGCAATGCGGTCGCGATCATTGGCGAAAGGCCGCCGCCGAGCACCGACGACACTTCGCGGCCAATGCCGAGGCCCGAGAAACGCAGGTGCACTGGCAACATTTCGCTGATGAACGCAGGCTGTGCGCCTTCGAGCATGCCAAGCGTGATGCTGTTCGCCAGGATCAGCGCAACCAGCACCTTCCAGTATTCGCCCGAACCGAGCAGCACGAAGTACGGCCACGCGACAAGCACGATGGAAATCGCGCCGGCGAGATACACAGGCTTGCGTCCTACTTTGTCGGTGACGTGGCCGAAGAACAGCGTGACGGGAATCATGAGCAGCATCGAAATGGTGAGTCCGCTGAGAATCCACGCGGACTTGATGCCGACGAACTGGCCATATGCGAGAGAGAACGCGAAGAAGATGTACGACGCCGCGCCTTCGCCGAAGCGCAGTCCGAACACGGTGAGCACTTCACGCGGGCATTGTTTCAGCACTTCGATCACGGGCATGCGGCTCTCGTGACGCGTCGCCTTCACTTCGGCGAATGCCGCGCTTTCGCCAACGGAGCGGCGCATCCACAGGCCGAGCACGACGAGCGCGGTGCTGCCGAGGAACGGCAGGCGCCAACCCCAGCTCTGGAAGTCGGTTGACGACAGGTTCTGCACGAGCAGGAATGCGCCGGTCGACAGCACGAAGCCGAGTGCCGCGCCGCACGGGCTCCACGCAGCGAGCGCGCCGCGCTTCGACTGGGGTGCGTTTTCGTGGATCAACAGAATGCTGCCGCTCCATTCACCGCCCGCGGCGAGCCCTTGCATGATGCGCAGGAGCACGAGCATGACAGGTGCCGCAATACCGATCTGCTGATACGTGGGCAGCACGCCCATCAATGCGGTTGCCGAGCCCATGGTCAGCAGCGTGAGCATCATCACCACTTTACGGCCGTAGCGATCGCCGATATGTCCGCAGAGCACGCCGCCGATGGGCCGCGCGATGAATCCCACGGTGAAGCCGCCAAATGCGGCGATCGTGCCTGTCAGCGGATCACTGCCGACGGGGAAAAACAGCTTGCCGAAAACGAGCGCGGCAGCGGTGCCATAGAGAAAAAAGTCGTACCACTCGAGGATCTGCCCAAGTACGGCGGTGGTGACTGCGCGCCGGGCGGTGCTCCTCGTGCGAGGCACTGGCCGAGTGGTGGATGACGGCGCACTCAGGTGGGGGTTCACTGCATCAGGATTCATGATGATGGGAAAACATGAAGTGAGAATTCCCGCATCCATGAGAGGAGGGCAGCGGGGCGCGTTGGATCGACTTCGTCATGACAATGCTCGAACGATATGAGCGGATCTGCGAGACGGTCAAATTCCGGCCAAAAATGCGCGATATGAATCCCATGCATGAGCACCCTGTGAAAACCTTCGTATCGGCGAGCCACGTTGAAGGTAGCGCTCGTGCTTTGCGTTGCTGGGTGCCGGCTGAAGCTGGCCGCTTGCAAAAGCGCGTCGCGGTAGCGTGACGGAAGATTACGTCATCAATGCGATGAATGCGGCAACGTACATTTGATCTATTTGACCGATCTTGCTGCGTTCTTTACCTTGGAGTGAAGAGCGCAAAGCACGCGTCCGCATTTATCCAAACGATCCCCCATGGCCACAGCGACGATCGAACGCATCGAAACCTCTCTCGTCGATCTACCGACGATCCGTCCTCACAAACTGTCCGTCGCGACCATGCATGGTCAAACGCTGATGCTGGTGAAGGTGTTCTGCAGCGACGGCATAGTCGGAATCGGCGAGGGCACGACTATCGCGGGCATGGCTTATGGGCCCGAAAGTCCCGAGTCGATGAAGCTGTCCATCGACGCTTACCTCGCGCCCGCCGCGATCGGCAAGGACGCGACGCGCGTGCAGCAACTGATGGCGTACATCGGCAAGCTGGTCAAGGTGAACTCGTTTGCAAAAAGCGCGCTCGAAACCGCCTTGCTCGATGCGCATGGCAAGCGTCTGAACGTTCCCGTGAGCGAACTGCTCGGCGGGCGCAGGCGCGAGCGATTGCCGATCGCGTGGACGCTCGCCTCCGGCGATACCAGCAGGGACATCGCCGAAGCGGAGCGCATGCTCGACGCGCGCAGGCACAAGGTGTTCAAGCTGAAGATCGGCGCCAAAGAACTGAAGACCGATATTGCGCACGTTGCGCAGATCAAGCGCGAGTTAGGCGAGCGCGGCGCGGTGCGCGTCGACGTAAACATGGCGTGGAGCGAAACGCAGGCGGCGTGGGCCATTCCTGCGCTCGCCGATGCCGGCTGCGAACTGGTCGAGCAACCGGTCACGTCGCCCGCCGCGCTCGGGCGCCTGATGCGGCGTTTCCCCATTGCGTTGATGGCCGACGAAATTCTGCAAGGTCCGGAAAGCGCGTTCGAGATCGCAAAGCATCACGGCGCCGATGTGTTCGCCATCAAGATCGAACAGAGCGGCGGCCTGTTCGCGGCACAGCGCGTGGCGGCAATCGCGGATGCGGCCGGCATCGAGTTGTATGGCGGGACGATGCTCGAAGGCGCGTTCAGCACGGTTGCTTCTGCACATCTGTTCGCAAGCTTTGCGAATCTGCAGTGGGGCACCGAGCTTTTCGGGCCGCTGCTGATCACCGAGGAAATCCTGACGCAGCCGCTCGACTACAGCGATTTCGAATTGACGGTGCCGAGCGGGCCGGGCCTCGGTATCACGCTCGACGAAGCCCGGGTCAAGCGCTTCACACGCGACGGCCTCATTGCAGTCACCAGGTAATCAGTTAGGAGACCGACCATGCTTTTCCATGTACGCATGGATGTGAACTTTCCGCACAACTTGCCGGCGCATGTCGCTGACGAAATCAAAGCGCGTGAAAAAGCGTATTCGCAGGAGCTTCAGAGAAGCGGCAAGTGGCGTCATATCTGGCGCCTTGCGGGCGAGTACGCAAACTACAGCATCTTCGACGTCGACAGCAACGCGGAACTGCACGACATCCTCACCGCGCTGCCGTTGTTTCCCTACATGAAAATTTCGGTGACACCATTGTGCCGTCACCCATCCTCTGTTCGCGACGGCGACGCGTAAGTGCGAGCTTTCGAAGAATCCCCACATAATCACGGAGACAGCAATCATGAACGTCAAGGTATTCGCCACCCAGGAAGTGCAGGACCTGCTCAAGGCCGCCGTCAATCTCGACAGCGACAAAGGCGACGCACGCACCAAGCAGATCGCGCATCGCTTGTTGAGCGATCTGTTCAAGGCCATTGACGATCTGGACGTCACGCCCGACGAAATCTGGGCAGGCGTGAACTATCTGAACAAGCTGGGTCAGGACGGCGAGGCGGCTTTGCTCGCCGCGGGACTGGGACTGGAAAAGTATCTCGACATCCGCATGGACGCTGCAGACCGGCAGGCGGAAATCGACGGTGGCACGCCGCGTACGATCGAAGGTCCGCTCTATGTGGAAGGCGCGCCGGTGCGCGACGGCGTGTCGAAAATCGATCTGGACGCCGATGCGGATGCTGGTCCGCTCGTCATTCGCGGCACCGTGCGGGGCCCGGACGGCAAGCCGGTGGCGGGCGCCGTCGTGGAATGCTGGCATGCCAATTCGAAGGGCTTTTATTCGCACTTCGACCCGACCGGCGCACAAAGCCCGTTTAATCTGCGCGGCGCTGTTCGCACACAGGACGACGGCACGTACGAGTTCCGCACGCTGATGCCCGTGGGCTATGGCTGCCCGCCGCAAGGCGCGACGCAACAGTTGCTCAACGTACTGGCGCGGCACGGCAACCGTCCCGCCCATGTGCACTTCTTCGTGAAGGCCGACGGCTTGCGCAAGCTCACCACGCAGATCAACATCGAAGGCGATCCGCTCATCTGGGACGACTTCGCCTACGCCACGCGTGAAGGCCTCATTCCGCCGGTGGTCGAGAAGAGCGGCGGCGCGGCGCTCGGGTTGAAAGACGATGCTTACAAGGAGATCGAATTCAACTTCACGCTGACGCCGCTGGTGGAAGGCAAGGACAACCAGCTCGTCAATCGCCTCCGCACTGCGGCCGCTGCGTGATCGGGAGTTTTTCGCCTGACAGGGCGACGGCTGGATAGCCGGGGCCGCATGCGCTCGTGCTGCTACGTCCTGTCAGACGTTCCAGTCAGCCGTCGCTTCGCCTGTCATTTCCGAGGCGGTCACTAGCGGGACTTGCTGACGTCGATGCCGAGGAAGGGAAACGCGGGTGCGCGTTGAAAGTCCTTGGAGACTTCGCCGCCGAATGTATTACGCTGATCCTTGCCGAGGTCGAGACGTTTGACAGGTGCGCCCGCTGAAAAGTCGACCTTCTTGAAATCGACCCAGAAAGTACTCGGGGTGAGGGCCGATTCGAAGAAGTAAAGCATGCGCTTGTGATCGGCGACGGTGCGCCAACGTGTGGACGATATATTCGGCTCGCCGGGGGTGGTAATCCCGAACGGCACAGACACATTACGGATCACGCTAAAGACGCTGGCAAGTGCAATGACAGGGTCTTCACTCTTGGGGATAGCGTTGACGTAGAACGAGGCGCGCGCGAACCGGTCTGCAGAGCGATTGGTGCCAGGCAGCCAGACGGTGCCTCCGATCTGTTTCCAGTATTCGTTCAATGCAAGCTGCTCGTCGAAGGTCGGCGAGTTGGTCATAACCTGATACTGCCGACCATGATGGATGATCTGCTTACCGCCGATGTACTCGACGATGGCGCTGTCGCCAGTCGCGTCCGACATGGCGAGGTGCAGTGTGGTGAGGCGCTGTTCTCCGGGGACGTTGTCGGTGACGATTGTGAACGGCTCTTTCTCAAGCGCAGCTACGGCTTCCGAGACGGTCGCATAATTGTCCAGCACGTACTGCGCCCACGCCGCGATGGTGAGTCTCGGTTTGGAGTTTTTGCCGAAGGGAGGATATTGCGACTCGACGAGCCAGAGCAGTTGAGCGGCTAGACCCTTTTCGTTCATGCCATCGGTGGTGGAGACGTCATAACCGGTAGCCACGACGCTACCGTATTTGGCGGTCCATTTAAGAGAGTTCGGACCGGATTCACCGGTGCGGGCGATGCCACGCGGCAGGATGTAGAGATTGGTGGCGACGTCGAGCTTCCAGTCCATCGATCGGGCGGTGATAACGTCGTCGTTGTCGCCGAGATAGACGACGCGCGTGCAGGCTAGCGATGCAGCCGGGGCGACGAGGAGCGTCGCTGCTGCGGCGAGACACGTCACAACTGCGCAAAAAGGGCGGCGCATGGCACTTCCTCACGCTGAGTTGGTAGTTATGCAGTTGTCAACTGTGCCGCTGCAGTCGAGTGTGAGATCGGGATGCACGCTGGGTCGTACATTCCCTCCTTGCCGTGCGTTTTCGTTACTCTTTGAGCGGAGTACCGGCTTGTCAAAGCGGACAAGCGCCCGCTTTTGCAATAAAGCATAAGCACCCCAAACCAATCGCCTTATGCTTTATTCGTCAATCACCTCACGCACCGAAACCCCGCATAAACATACTGATAATGCGGCTGAAACCAGTTTCGGAATGTCGGTCGTAACATGCATTGTGCGGTGCGCGCCGATCCGCCCTTCAGCACGTAATGCTTGCCGTCGAAGAAGTTGGCCGAATAACCCAGATAGAACGGAAACGGTTCGAACCCCGGCAATCCGTCGAACAAAGTGGAAGTCCACTCCCAGCCGTTGCCGTACTGGCCTTCAACGCCAAACGCGCTGACATTGTCCGGATAAGCGTCAACCGGACGCGGATCCCAACTGCGAAAGTCGAAGTTGCCGGAGCCCGCATGCGGTGCACCGTGCGCCGCGCGCTGCCATTGCGCTTCTGTCGGCAGCGCCTTTCCCGCCCAGCGCGCGTAGGCGCTCGCTTCCGCGTGGCTCACGTATGCCGGCCAGTCGGGTGGAAGCGGTACTTCGTCGAACATCGTGCGCAGCATCCATTCGCCACGTTGGCCGCTCGCCCCGCGTCGCGACCAGCACGCGGGATGTTCTATGCGCTCGGCTTCCTTCCACGCCCAGTCTTCTTCCGTCCACCATTTCCGCTCGCGATAACCGCCGGCTTCGATGAACTCGCAAAACGCGGCGTTCGTGACCATATAGCGGTCGATCTCGAACGCAGGCACGTCCACGTGCAATTCACCGAACTCGTTGTCCCAGCCGAAGCGGCCGCTGTCGCGCGGCATGCCGATCACAGCCGGACCGGCCGGAACGCTGACCATCGGCGACAGGCTGTTCGCGCGCCCCGGACCGTGCACGACAGGCTCGCGCAAATCCGTCACCTTCTGCTCGATCGGCAATTGGTGCAGCATGTAGGCAAGCGTCTCGGCATGCATCAATCGATGCTCGATTGCGACGTTGAGCAATTGCCCGGAAGCCTCGACCCGCGCGGAATCGGTAAGCGCCTGCAGTTCGCGGTCGATCTGCCGGCGGGCGTTCAAACCGTATTGCCGCACGGTATCGAGCGAAGGCCAGTCGCCAGGCTGATCGCTCGGAAGACCGCCGTCTACCGGGTCGATGCCGAATGCGAAAAGCTGATCGAGTTGCGCATCGAACGCGGGGAGATCGAATAGGCGCTTGTCGAACAGATTACGATCGAAAGCTTCGAGGTGTCCGATATAGAACACAATCCGGTGCCGTTCGCGGATTGGTCTTTCGTACAGGAACTCGGGCTTGACGATGGAAAAGAGGGCGTCAGTAACTTGACGCGCGTCGCTCAGACGTTGAACGAGCGGATGATGTGGACCGGGGTCGCGGTTCATTTCGCCGGGTCTCCTTGCGGGGGGACGGACTAAACAAAGACTGTACCCGCTTGCAGATGCCATGCCAAGGCGCAAGCTCCGCCGGAAAATCGTGGCAAACGACGCGGCCGCGCGCTCCACGCCCTCGTGTCGAGCCTAAACCTGGCGCAATCCGTCCAGGTCGACGATGCGAATGTGCTTGCCTTGCGTGTCGATCAGGCCGCGCTTTTGAAATCTTGACAGGGTGCGGCTCACTGTTTCCAGCGTCATGCCGAGGTAGCTGCCCATGTCCTCGCGGGTCATTCGCAGGTTGAACTCGGCCCACGAATAACCGCGTTGAGCGTTGCGCTCCGACACGTCGAGCAGGAATGCCGCGACTCGTTCGTCCGCCGAAAGCGAGCCGAGCACCATCATCTGGGCCGCTTCGCGCACGATCTGCTCGCCCAACAGTTTGTGCAGTCGTTCCTGCATCGAGCCGATTTCGCGGCACAGTGACTTGAGCGCCGTGTAGGGAACGATGCACACCGTGCTGTCTTCGAGCGCCAGCGCGCTGCATGCGTGCCGGTCTTCGCTGATGCCGTCGAGGCCGAGCGCCTCGCCAGCAAGTCGCAACCCGGTAACCTGTTCGCGCCCGTCGCGATGCGCCATGACGGTTTTCATCGAGCCGGAACGCACCGCATAGATGTTGTCGAAACTGTCGCCGCTGCGGTACAGCGCGTCCCCGCGGTGCACCGACCGCGCGGAGCAGATCAGCGTTTCGAGCTTGGACAACTCGTCGGGTGCCAACCCTTGTGGCATGCAAAGCTGGCGCATCGCACAACTGGAGCAGCGCGCGGCGCTGCGGGTGCCGGTGCGTCCAGCTGCCCGCGGCGTAGCGCGGCGGCTGCGCTGCGACGGCGGCGAACCGACAGCCGGGCTTGGGGAAACAGCGGAGTCGGCGGCGATTGCGGAATGTGCAGCGGTAGAAGTAAGCATGTCTGAACCAATGTCAGGGGGAATGCGCCAATTGTCCCACCGGCTCTGTCCCCTGTTTCGCGGCAAAATGACGCGCGTTCACGCTTATGCCGTTTGAGCGATGTCAGAGCCGCCCGGCGCGTAGAACCGTCCCCCCGCGTTCCGCAGCCCGCATCTACGCTTACTCATCTTTCCCCCCTCAACCACGCCCTTTCCCACGCCGACGCAAACGTTTGGCGAAATTTTCACTTTCTCGCGCGACCCACTCTCAAGGTTTCGCGGATTGTGTCGTCATATTGTCTGAAGAAAGCGGCGGCAACGAGAAGGGGCGGATCCAAACGCGCCCACGTCGGCGCGCGCCGGCGGTTCAGACGTCATCGAAGTGAACCGCCTTGAGACAGGGCGCACCTTTCAGGCTGAAGCACTGGCTGCTTCGCGACAACTTTATCGTGCGGTAGGGCAAGGAATTAGACACATGAAGATTTCGAATTTGAAAATCGGGGTTAGGCTCGGCTCCGCCTTCGCGCTGATGGTCGCGCTGCTCGTCGGCACGGCTATCGTGGGTATCGAGCATCTCGAGTCCACGAACACGAAGATGGACGAGATCGTCAGTCATCGCTACACGCTGATTGCGCTCAGCAATCAGATCAAGAGCAACGGCTACAAGGCGAACGGCATTCTCAGCAATCTGCTGCTGACTACCTCGCCGGACAAGGCCAAGCAGTACATGGACGACTATGCGGCCATCCGCAAAGCCAATGCGCAAGCCTACGGGCAACTCGAAAAGTATCTGACGAGCGATGACACGAAGGCGTTGTTCAAGCAGCAGTTCGACGCACGCTCGGCCTACGGGGTGAGCGTGAAAGCTTTCTTCGATCTGGTGAGCAAGAACCAGCAGCAGGAAGCGCGCGACGTCTATCAGGGCGACATGGCGCGGCTTCAGGACGCCTACTACCTGCTTGTCGACAAGATGGTCGACGTGCAGGCGGAGCGGATGGCGCACGACGTGGCCGATGCGGTTGCCGAAGCGCATCGCGCGAAAATTCAGATGATCCTGCTCGCACTGGTCGCGACGCTGATCGCAATTGCAACGGGCATCTTCATCACGCGCACCATCACGCGGCCGATCAACCGCGCGGTCAGCCTCGCGGAAGCGGTCGCGGCGGGCGACCTCACGCATCACCTGCATGTCGATACGACTGACGAAGTGGGGCGCCTGTTGACCGCGCTCGAACGCATGACCAGCAATTTGCACGGCATCGTCGCGCAAGTGCGCCAGGGCACGGACACGATCAGCCAGGCGACGCGCGAAGTGGCGAGCGGCAACATGGACCTGTCGAGCCGCACCGAGCATCAGGCGAGTTCGCTCGAAGAAACCGCGGCTGCCATGGAGCAACTTACGTCGACGGTCAAGCAGAACGCCGACAACGCCCGTGAAGCGAACCAGCTTGCGTCGAGTGCTTCGGACGTCGCGGTGAAGGGCGGCAACGCGGTGAATCAGGTCGTGAGCACGATGAGCGCGATCAACGAATCGTCGCGCAGGATCGTCGAGATCATCGGCGTGATCGACGGTATCGCATTCCAGACGAACATTCTTGCGCTCAACGCTGCCGTCGAAGCGGCGCGTGCAGGCGAGCACGGCCGCGGTTTCGCGGTGGTCGCGAGCGAAGTGCGCGGACTTGCGCAACGCAGCGCCGTCGCGGCAAAGGAAATCAAGGAGCTGATCGCGGACTCGGTGAATCAGGTGGGTACCGGCGGCAAGATGGTCGAGGACGCGGGTCAGATCATCAGCGAAGTCGTCAAGAGCATTCGCCACGTGACCGAGATCGTTGCGGAGATCAGCTCCTCCAGCAAGGAACAAAGCGAAGGCATCGAGCAGATCAACCATGCGGTCACGCAGATGGACAAGGTGACGCAGGAAAACGCCGCGCTCGTCGAGCAAAGCGCCGCTGCCGCGCAAGCCTTGCAGGACCAGGCGCAACAGCTCACCGATACGGTCAGCACGTTCAAGCTGAACGGCGACACGGCGAAGCAACGGCGCGCCGCGAACGAACCGCACGCGCATCGCACGAACGGCATGAGCGAGGCAGGCGCGCCAGGCGCGTGGCTCAACGCGCGCATGTCACCGCAGTAGAAGTCGAGGCAGACAACGGACGGAGACACGAGCCGGTCGCGCGGACCGGCTCGATAACAAATAGAAGACCGAGCGCTCTGCAAGCCCACATCCGCATCGCGTTCCTTTCCGTTTCGCTGTCTGCCGAAGATCGCGGCCAACTGTCATGTTGCCGTGGAGGGCTTGCGCCCTGAGTATCGCAATGCGGACAGCGAGATCCGACTAACGGTTTCTTCCGCACGCTATCAAAACATGTCCCACGTCTCTTCCGAATCGATTGTTCTTTCACGCTCTCCGGCCAGCGCGGTTATCGAACCGGCAGGCGACCTGTCGCCGGTAGCGCGGACGTTGCAGGTCCGGCGCTTCATCGACGCGTTCCGGCAACACGGTCATCGTCAGGCGTCGCTCGACCCGCTGCGCCTCACGCCCGTGCCCGACGTGCCCGAGCTCGACCCTGTGTTTCATGGGCTGGACCCGGCGCAGCCTATCGGCGCTGAAAATCCACTGCTGCCGCCGTCAGCGGCGGTGCATGAACTGGAGCGCCAACTGAGGCGCGTCTATTGCGGCGCGATCGGCCTCGATCTGACCGGTATTCGCGATCCGCAGCGTCGTGCGCGTTTATCCGCAATGCTCAAGTCGGAACAGCTTGCGCCGTTGGCCGCCCGCGAGCAGCGTCGCGCTCTGTTGCGCCGCCTGGTTGCCGCCGAAATGTGGGAGCGTCATGTGGCGGCGGTTTTCGAGCATGCAAAGCGCTTCTCACTCGAAGGCTGCGAGAGCCTCGTGCCGCTTTTCGAAGCGATTGTCGATCAGGCTGCCGCTCAAGGCGTTCAGCAGGTGTTCGCGGGCATGCCGCATCGAGGGCGCCTCAACGTGCTCGTCAACGTGATGGGCTTCGATCCGGCAAAGCTCGTCGATTGCCTCGATCCGAATTCAGATGTCGCGGCCACGCAGCGCGATCTGCCTTATCACCTCGGCGGCAGCACCGTCAGACAAACGCCCCATGGCGACGCCGCGATTTTCCTTGCGCACAATCCGTCGCATCTGCAAAGCGTGTATCCGGTGGTGAGCGGAATGGCGCGTGCATACCAGGACGAACATCGCGGCTTTGGATGCCTGCCGGTGGTCGTGCATGGTGACGCGGCATTCGCGGGGCAGGGCATCGTGATGGAAACGTTGAACATGACGCGTAAGGACGGTTATGCGTTGGGCGGCACGGTTCACGTCATCGTGAACAATCAGATCGGCTTCACGACGCCGAACCGGATGGACACCGAAGGCCATTCCTATTGCACGGACGTCGCGCGAATGATCGACGCTCCCGTGATCCGCGTGAACGCAGACCGTCCCGACGAGGTCCTGCGCGCCGCGAAGCTCGCATTGCAGTACCGGATGGAGTACGAAGCGGACGTCATCATCGATCTGATCGGATATCGGCGCCTCGGTCATTCGGAACACGATATTCCTGCGCTGACGCAACCGTCGCAGCAGGCGGCAATTTCGGCGCATCAGACCGTCACCGAGCTTTATCACGCAGCCATCGGTGAGGAGACACCACTCGAGATGTTGCGCGCCGATGTATTGAAGGACCTTCTGGCGCCACCCACGCAAACGTTGTCGCAGCAACGTGCCGACCGGACGAGCGGTGACAGACCCGCGAAACCTGCCAGGCGCACGAAGCGCACGCGACCGTTGTCGCTCGCCCGCGTGCAGTCGCTGACTGCAGCGTTGACGCGCACGCCGCCCGGGTTGCGTCTACATGACTTCGTGCGCGACATCACGGCGAAGTGGCAGCGGAGCGTAGAAGCTGAAACCGCGACGGTCGACTGGTGCTTCGCGGAAAACCTCGCGTATGCAAGTCTGCTCGACGACGGGCACAGTGTGCGCATCTCCGGCATGGACGTGGGCCGCGGCACCTTCATGCATCGGCATGCAGTGTGGCACTCGCAAGGCGCAACATCCGGCGCGACTCCCGGCGCAACTGAGCCTCATGTGCCGCTGCAAAATCTGGGCGTGCATCAGGGCGAGTTCGACATCATCAATTCACCGCTGACCGAGGAGGCCGTGCTGGGTTTCGAATACGGCTACAGCGTTCAGTCCACGTCGCACCTTGCTATTTGGGAAGCGCAGTTCGGCGACTTTGTGAACGGCGCGCAAGTGATCATCGATCAATACATTGCTGCGGGCGAGTACAAGTGGGATCAACCGTCCGGTCTGACGATGCTGCTGCCGCATGGTCATGAAGGCGTCGGTCCCGAGCATTCCAGTGCGTATCTCAGCCGCTTCCTGCAACTGTGCGCAGGCGGAAACATGAAGGTCGTGATGCCGTCGACGTCATCGCAATGGTTCCATATGTTGCGCGAGCAGGCGCTGAGCGTCGAGCCGAAGCCGCTTGTCGTGATGTCGCCGAAGGGGCAGCTTCATGCCAATGCGCGTTCGCATGCGCCGCTCGGCGAGTTGATCGACGGTGCGTTTGCTCCGGTGCTGCAAGACAGTGGTGCTGCGTTGCCTGAAGACGTGACGCGCGTCGTACTGTGCAGCGGCAAGTTTTTCTACGACTTGCAGGCGGCGCGCGATGCTTCTCGCGACACGCAGACTGCGCTCGTCCGGATAGAACAGCTGTACCCGTTTCCGACGAGCGAGCTTGCGCTTGCGCTCGCCGCTTACCCGAACCTTGCGGAGGTGGTATGGGCCCAGGAAGAGGAAAAGAAGCATGGCGCATGGCATTTCGTGCGCGATGACATAGAAGGAGCGGTTCCGGCGAATTGCCGCGTGTTCGACGTGTGCCGGCGCGAGAGTCCATCGGGCGCGGATTCGTCGATACGCGCGCATCGTGTAGAACAGCAGCGCCTGGTGGCAGCCGCATTGGCACGCACCTGAAGTTGCGCTGTCAAGCAGTTGGCCCACCGGCTTGCGATTGAGTTGCTATTGTTAACAGCAACAGGCGAGGTGGTCGCGCGCGGCAATCCGTATGCTGCGACGCGACCGCTTCGCCATTTCCCGCTTCGTATCCATGCTTGCGGCGCGTAGGCCGATTGGCGCGAACTGAGGAGCGCCTGTTGGCATGCGCGTTGCGACGCAGGTTGTCGAAGCGATAGGACAATTGCACATGGCAACCGTACTGCTGGTAGATGACGACGCCGAGGCGTTGGACGCATGGAGCGCGATTTGCTCTGCCGAGGGCTACGAAGTAAAAACTGCGCTGGACGGTAAGTCGGCGCTAGCTCAGTTCATGGCTTCGCCCGTCGATGTCGTGGTTGCCGACTGGCGCATGCCGACGATGTCGGGCAGCGAACTGTGTCACCGCTTGCGCACACTGCCCGGACTGGCCGACGTCGCTTTCATACTCGTTTCAGGAGAGCCGAGTCCTCCCGCCTTCGTTAGCTTCGACGGGTTTCTGCGCAAGCCGGTGGATGGGCCCGCGTTGCTGGCCACGATGCGGCGCCTTCTCGACGACCACGTCACTCATCGCGCATTGCAGCGAGGCGGACCGGCGTAGCATCGATCGTGCACGCGGGGCGGCTTGCCTCACTTATTTGCTCGCTTACCCGCTGGCGTGACGCTCGCGGCGTCAGTCTGGCGTGTGCGCGTCGCTGGACGATTGACTGGCCGCGGACGGGATCAGCAGCACCGGCAAGCGAGCCTGGCGCACACAACGCTCCGCGACGCTGCCAAGAATCAGGCGCTGAAATCCGCGCCGGCCATGCGTGCCCATGACGAGCAAGTCGGCGTTGAAGTCGGCGGCGGCTTTCAGCACGGCCGTGGAAACGTCGTCGAGCGACGGCGCCTCGGTCACGACGATCTCTCCCTTCACACCTTGCGCATCCATTTCGCGTGCGAGTTCCACGCCGAGCTCCTTCCCTTGTTCGATGAGACTGTTGCGAAGCACTGAAGGGTCATAGCCCGGCGCTTCGAAATACATTGGCGTATTTTCGACGACGTACAACGGCTGCAAAACAGCGCCGTTGGTTCGGGCGAGCGCGAGCGCTGCTTCGAAAGCACGGCGAGAAGTCTGGCTGCCGTCTACCGCCACAAGAATGCGTGTGTACATTTCCGCTCCAGTCAGGTTGCGAGCTTTAATAATCGTCCAGAAACGCCGCTTCAGCCAGGATGTAAATCAACCGGTTCACAAATTTTGACGTTGCCCTTGCTAGACGGCCGCCGTTTTCCCAAGACGCGTGGGCGCTTTCTTGCGCGATGCGGCGAGCCCGAAGTGCGGCGGTTGCCGCCGCGGTTTGCCTTACAATCTGAATCTACTCTGACAAGCTGCTGCGCCCGGCCGATGAACGAGCGAAAAACGACGGGCTTGCCCGACAAAATCTACGGCGACATCCTGAATCGCATTCTCGAAGGCGAATACAAGGAAGGCCAGCGGCTGCCTACCGAGCATGCGCTCGCCGAACGCTTCTCGACCTCGCGACCCACGGTGCGCGAGGCATTGGCACGGCTGCGGGCTGACGGCATCATCGTGACGCGTCATGGCTCGGGAACGACAGTCGCGCGGCGACCCGACCCGGACGTGCGGCGTTTCGCCCCGCTGGAAACGCTGTCCGACATCCGCCGCTGCTACGAGTTTCGCATTGTCACGGAGACCGGCGCGGCCGAGCACGCGGCGCTCAAAGCCGACGCCGACGACATTGCGGCGATCGAGCACGCATGGAATCAGCTCGAACGAATCATCGAGACGCGCGGCATTGGCGCGTCGGACGATTTCATGTTTCATCTCGCGGTGGCGCGCGCGTCGAAGAACCCGTTTTTCATCACGGTCATGTCGTTCATCGAGGAACAGATAGTTTTCAGCATGAATTTGTCACGCAACCTGTCGCTCGTAAAAACGGTGGAGCGGCAACGTCTCGTGCAGGCGGAACACCGGGCGGTGCTCGACGCGATTCGCCGCAAGGACCCGCAGGCAGCGGGGCAGGCAATGCGAGCGCACCTGGAAAACGCGCTCGAACGGATGTTTGGTTCGTGAGGCAAGCGTCGCGTGGCCCGCTGCGCGCCGTCTAGCCGGCCGTTGCCAACACGGCGAAGCGCGGCTGGCGGCGAGCAGCGGAGCAGCGAGGCTTAGCTAAGCGGCTGCGGCGATCGGCCCGAACAGCGCCGTGCGGGTCTTCGGACTCACGGCGATATCCAGCGCCACCGCGCGTTCCACACCAATCTGCAGCGGTGAGCCGAGGCGGCTAATCTCGATTCCGGTCTTGCGCAACAGCCGCTCAATGGGGGTTGTGGTCACCGTCACATATCGCGTGATGCCCATGCGGTCGGCGAAAGTCACGAGCTCATGAATCGCCTGCATCGTCACGTCGGCGAAGCCGAACGACTTCTCCTCGCCGCTCGTGTCGATCGCGAACCGGCTCAATTCCCAGATATGCCGCCCGACCGGCGCAGCAGCGCCATGCAGCAACTGAGGAAACGTGTCCTTCAGCATGTTCGGCCCCTCCGTCGGCATCAGGCGCCAACAGCCACGCACGCGCCGGTCGTCGGCCTGGATCAGCATGTAATGCGGTCCCAGCGCATCGTAGCCGTCGATTTCCATACCCGCTATGGTCGGAATATCCCATCCGAGCCGTCCGTGAAACACCCGTGCCCGCAGGCGGTACATCTCGTTGATGTCTTCGTTGTCGAACTCTTGACGCATTCCAATCCGGATCGCTGTTTGCATGACGTTCTCCTGAACGTGTTGGGGAAACCAATACGCAGGAAAACTTATGCATTCTGAATCGTTCCGCTACCTATCTACCTGGATAGGTGTGCATGCTTATCGGATATCGGAGAATTTGAGACAGGAAACAGCACTCAACCGACGGGACACAAAAATGGAACATCTCGACAATCACTGGCAACCGCAAACCGGTCTACAAACGCGTTCGGCGGAGCCGTCCACTGCGGTAGATCGGGTGTTGATCATTGCGTATCGCAAAAAGAAGAAAGAAAGCCAGCGCCGTTTCTGGGCTCGCTTTGGCGTCACGCAATCGCGCGGCAGCCGCTTTGAGTCCGGTGCGGAAATCCCGGCGCCCGTCTCGATCCTGCTGGGTCTGTACTTCACGAAAACCGTTTCCGACGCCGACCTGGGTCGGGCCGAGCGGGTGCTTCACAGCCGCGACGCAGCGGCGTTGCTCAACCCGGGTCAATAAGCCCCAGTTGTGTCGCAATCACGGCTGCCGCGCGCCGCGAATTCACGCCGAGTTTGGTCCTGATGTTCTTCATGTGGAAGTTCACCACGGCTTCCGAACAGTTCAGGATATGGGAAATTTCCCACGTGGATTTGCCGCGCGCGGTCCATTGAAGACATTCGCGTTCGCGCGGCGTCAACTTGGGCAACAAACTTTGCGTGTGCGCATGCAAATGACGCTGACTGGTGTCGATCACCAGGTCGCGCAATAGCACGAGATTCGGCAATACCACGTCGATATGACGCCAGAAGGTGTCCGTCGGATTGGCGTCGTTCACGAAACACATCATGCCGGCCTCCTGATTCGGGCCGTGAATCGGCAGTGTGACGCCGGCGCGCAAGCCGTGGGCGCGCGCTTCTTCGTACATGGACTGCTGCGGCGCGGTCGTGAAGATTTCCGGCGACCACACTAGCGGCGATGAGCGTGTCGCGCAATGTGCGACCGTTGGATCTATATGAACCAGGCCCTGCTCGTCGTAGGTGCGCCGCCACGCCGGTGCGTAGGTGCTGCGAATATAAGCGTCTTCAAGCCGAATGGTCGGGCGCGGAAGCATTGCGATCAGAAGCCGGTCGAATCCCCAGCTCTCCGCGAGACCGGCCACCGCGCTGAACCATTCCGCTTCGTCGGCGGCCTCCAGTAGCGGTGCCATCTGCTCGATAAAATGTAGCGCCAATTTCCACTCTCTCAGACTCGCAAATAGCCTGTGTGGTTATTTGCGCAGGTTTTTATGTGCGACTGCTTTAGTGCGGACAATTTATCACTAAAAAATGTTTTGCAACCTGGAGCCGTCCGCTCGATACGCGGCCTTTAAGTCACGTTTAACTGAACGCGAATAAACCCGCACGCGCATTTGCCCTCCGTAGATTGCCTGTACCGCGAATCTTGCTGCAATCCCCACGCAGCAGGGTGTTGAGCTTTTGCCGGTTCATTCCTTTCATATCGCATTTCGCGAATGCCAAATAAACGGGCAAAACCGCTCTATTCGCCATGCCACGACTTTACTTGGCCCGGCGGATTCTGATGCGTAAATCACCGTTTCGCACTATGCAGCGCATTCCATCTATTGTCATACGAAAATGCAGCGAAGCGTCTTAACATTTTGCCGCACGCGGCGGTCTGTGGAATGGTCGCGGACAAAGTTGTTTGACAACTTTTCGAGGCAGGTGCTACCGTAGACGCTACGACTTTTCGGGTGTCCGCCTCATGAACGAATCTCCGTTTGACGACCGCGAACTGGCAGCCTCGGTCATGGCCGTGCCGCCGCTGGCACGCCGCGCAGACCTTGCGCTCGACGCCGACCAGAATGCCACGCTGATCCGCCATATCGAGGCAGGCGGCGTGCGCACACTGCTCTATGGCGGCAACGCGAACCTCTATCACGTAGCGGTGAGCGAATATCGCGATCTGCTCGACCTGCTGGCCGATGCGGCGAGCGCCGACACGCGCGTGATCCCCGCCATCGGGCCGGATTACGGAAAGATGCTCGACCAGGCGCGCATCCTCGCGCAGACCCGCTATCGCACGGCAATGGTGCTGCCGCTCGCCGGCTTTACGACGTCAGAGGGCGTCGAAGCAGGCCTGACGCGGATCGTCGACGCGGCGGGCATCCCACTCACGTTGTACATCAAAAGCGAAGACTATGTGGAGGTGGAGACGCTCGCGCGCCTCGTCGAGCGGGGCACGCTGCTCGCCGTGAAGTATGCGATCGTCCGCCAGAATCCCGCCGACGATCCGTACCTGCGCCGCCTGCTGCAACATGTGCCGGCGGGCAAGGTCGTGTCAGGCATGGGCGAGCGGCCGGCGCTCGTGCATCTGCGCGAGTTCGGCCTCGCGGCATGGACAACCGGCTCGGGCTGTATCGCGCCTCACATGGTGACGGCTCTGCTGCACGCAGTGCAAACCGGCGACAACGACACCGCACAACGTCTTTACGACGCGTTCCTGCCGCTCGAAACGTTGCGCGACGACATCTCGCTGATCCGCGTGCTGCACGACGCGGTGACGTTCTCGAAGATCGCCGACATGGGGCCGATCTTGCCGCTGCTCAGTTCGACGCCGCCCGAACATCATGCGAAGATCGCCAGCGCGGCGCATACGTTGCTCGCGCTCGAAAGAGCGCACGTGCGCGTCCGAACCGATTGATCCACCCAGACAGAGGCAGCATGACCGACCACAGCCGACGCTATCCCGATCCTTCCGTGCGCGTGCTCGATCCGCGCTTCAAGTCGCTGACCCTTGCGTCAGCGTCCGTCGAGTGTCTGTATCAAGGCGCGCGCTGGTCGGAAGGGCCGGTCTGGTTTGGCGACGGCCGCTATCTGCTGTGGAGCGATATCCCCAACGACCGCATCTTGCGTTGGGACGAGGCGAGTGGCACGGTCAGCACGTTCCGTCAGTCGTCGAACAATGCCAACGGCCATACGCGCGACCGGCAAGGCCGCCTCGTGAGTTGCGAACATCTGACGCGCCGGGTCACCCGCACCGAATACGACGGCTCGATTACCGTGCTCGCCGATCGCTATCGCGGCAAGCGTTTCAATTCGCCGAACGACGTCGTCGTCAAATCCGACGGTTCGATATGGTTCAGCGATCCGACGTTCGGCATAGACGGCTTTTACGAAGGCGAGCGGCAGGAGTCGGAGCTGCCCGCCTGCGTGTACCGCATCGACGGCCAGACGGGCGAGGTGAGCGTAGTCGCCGACGACATTCTCGGACCGAATGGCCTTGCGTTTTCGCCGGACGAGTCCGTGCTCTATATCGTCGAATCGCGAGGCGAGCCGCGCAAGATTCGCGCTTTCGACGTAGACGTCGACGGAAGCAGCTCGGCGCTGTCGAACAACCGAGTGTTGATCGACGCGGGCCCCGGCACGCCGGACGGCTTTCGCGTCGACGTCCACGGGAATTTATGGTGTGGTTGGGGTATGGGCACAGATGAGCTCGACGGCGTGCGCGTCTTTACACCGCAAGGCGAGCCGATCGGCCATATCGCGCTGCCGGAGCGCTGTGCGAACGTGTGCTTCGGCGGACGTCATCGCAACCGGCTTTTCATGGCGGCCAGCCACGGCCTGTACTCGCTCTATGTGAACACGCAAGGCGTACGCGGCGGCTGATCACGTGCTTCGCCTACGAGTGGTCCGCGATAGTTGCCTGACAAGCGGCTTTGCGCGGCCAGGCGGCTCGGGGTTTGCCCTCCTATACAAGCATGCCAAATCATTGAGACCAAAGGCCTTCCGGCGAAAATGCACAGAATGTTGGGGAAAACGCGAGCAATAGTATTTGCTTGACATCGGATGTGGCGCTTCGCTATGTTGCAGTGGTTGAACAAGACGCCCGGCGCAGTCGTCCGGCGGACTTCATACCAAGAAGCGAGGAGACGCAATGACTGTTCCGCACAGGTTGTCGCTCAGGCTGGTGTCGGTATGTCTCGCGGCGAGCGCCGCGTTCGGATCGGCTGCTCATGCGGCTGATCCAGTCACACTCAATATCGTCGACGTCGCCGGCGATCTCCAACTTACGCGCGCCGGCTTCGAGGCGTTCAAAGCGAAGTACCCGAACCTCGTCGCGAATATCACCTACACCAACGCGCCCGCCCCGCAATTGCCCGGCAAGATCAAGGCTATGCAGGGCGCGGGCCGCTCGGACATAGACCTGGTTCTGACGGGCACAGACGCCCTCGCAGCCGGCATCGAACAGAACCTGTGGACCAAGTTGCTGCCCGACAACGCGGCGCAATTCCCCGGTGTGCTCGACAAATACGCGCCCGGCCCGCGCAAGATGCAGGATTTGGCGCAAGGCTATGGTCTTGAGGTCGCATATATGCCGGCCGGGCCGCTGCTCGAATACAACCCCGCCAAGGTCAGCGATCCGCCGAAAACGCCCGAGCAACTGCTGCAATGGTGCAAGGCGCATCCGGACAAGCTGATCTACGCGCGGCCCGCAAACTCGGGACCGGGCCGTACGTTCCTGATGGGCTTGCCCTATGTGCTCGGCGACAAGAATCCGCAAGACCCCATCAACGGATGGGATAAGACCTGGGCGTTCCTCAAGCAGCTGAACGAATGCATTCCTTACTATCCGGGCGGCACGTCCGCGGTGATGAAGGAGCTGGGCGAAGGCACGCGCGACATGACCGTGACGGTAACAGGCTGGGACATCAATCCGCGCGCGCTCGGCATCGTGCCTGCCGATTTCCGCGTGCAGGCGTTCGACAACATGACGTGGGTGAACGACGCGCACTACATGGTCGTGCCCAAGGGCGTGCCGAAAGAAAAGCTGGACGTGCTCTATAAGCTGATGAACTTCATGCTCGAGCCTGCGCAGCAAGCCATGACTTACGACGACGGTTACTTCTACCCGGGGCCGGCGATCAAGGGTGTCACTGTCGAGCAGGCCCCCGCGCATAGCCAGGAAGTCCTGAACAAGTACGGGCGGCCCGAGTACGCGAAGCTGCTGGCGGATCGCCCGCACGTGTTGCCGCTCAATGCGGCTGCGATGGTGGCCGCCTTCAGGAAATGGGACACGGAAGTCGGCGCTCAGAAGACCAAATAACCGAAGCCGGATAGCCGCGCCCACTCGTGCGAGTGCGATTCGCGCGTGACGCGTCACGCGCATCAGGGAACCGCCATGAAGCATCACTTCGAACAGTTGCGGCTCGACTCGGTGAGCCGCAGTTTCACGAACGCGGAAGGCCAGTCGATCGCCGCGCTCCAGGGGCTCGATCTGAACATCCGGCGCGGCGAATTCATTGCGTTGCTCGGGCCTTCGGGCTGCGGCAAATCGACGGCGCTGAACTGCATTGCGGGATTGCAGCCGCTGAGCGGCGGCGGCATCTGGCTCGACGACAAGCGCATCGATGTATTGCCGCCGGAAAAACGCGGCTTCGGCATGGTGTTCCAGAACTACGCGCTGTTCCCGCACATGAGCGTGCTCGACAACGTCGGCTTCGGCCTGAAGATGCGCGGCGTTGGCAAGAGCGAGATCATGCGGCGCGCGCGCGAGGCATTGCAACTCGTGCAACTGGTCGGCCACGAGCGCAAGTTGCCCGGGCAACTGTCGGGCGGTCAGCAACAGCGCGTCGCGATTGCGCGTGCGATCGTCATCGAGCCGCCGCTGATCCTGATGGACGAGCCGCTGTCGAATCTCGACACCAAGTTGCGCATCGAGATGCGTGCCGAAATCCGCCGCATTCATAGCCAACTCGAACGCGCGACACTGTACGTCACGCACGATCAGGACGAAGCGCTTTCGATGGCCGACCGCATCGTCGTGATGAGAGAAGGCGTCGTGCAGCAGGTCGCCACGCCGAAAGAGGTCTATACGCGCCCGCAGAATCTGCATGTCGCGCGTTTCATGGGCTATCGCAACGTCGCTGAATTCACCCTCGAAGGCATGCAAGGCGAAGGCGTCGCGGTGAGCGCAAATGGCGTCCGTCTGATCGGCACGCCGATGGCGGGCTTCAACGGCAAGCGTGTCAGCGTGGCGCTTCGCCCCGAGGACATGGAGCGCACGGCGCCCGGAACCGAAAATGCATTCGACGCGTTAGTGACCGTCGTCGAATACGGCGGAAATAGTTCGCTGCTGCGCGTGAAGACCGCGTTCGGGGATTTGTGGGCGCGCGTCGCGGGCGAGTTCGTCGAAGGACAACATATCAGCTTGCGTGTGCCGCCTTCGCGCACGCTCGTCTATGACGGCGAGGCCGCATGAGCACGCCCATGCCGTCGGCGCCTGTCGCGCCCGCCGCGCAGCGCGATAGCAAGGCGTGGCTCGTCACGCCGGCGTTGCTCGTCATCGTCGCGTTGTTTATCTATCCGTTTGCATACGGTCTCGCGCTGTCGTTCCGGCCGATGAACGGCGGCAGTGCATGGGCCAACTATCTGACGTTCTTCACCGACACGTCGATGTGGCCCACCATCATCGTCACGCTGAAGCTGGCCGTGCCGGCAACGCTGATCAACGTCGGCGTGTCGGTGCCCGTCGCATTCGCGTTGCGCCGGCATTCGCGGTATCAAAAGTTCGTGACCACGTTACTGGTGATTCCTGTCACGCTCGGCACGGTGCTGATCGCCGACGGCATGCTCACTTACTTCGGACCCAACGGCTGGTTTCCGCAGGCGCTGCACGGCATGCATCTCTATTCGAGCGAAGTTCGGCTCACACATAACTTCTGGGGCGTGCTGATCTCGCTGATCGTGTCCGGCTTTCCATTCGCGTTTCTGTTGACGCTGTCGTACGTGACCGGCATCGACCCGACGCTCGCGAGCGCGGCCGCGACGCTCGGCGCGAGTCCGTGGGAGCAGTTTCGCCGCATCTATTTGCCGCTGCTGGTTCCCGGTTTGACGATGGCCGCCTGCCTCTCGTTCGTGCAGGCGTTTTCGGTGTTTCCGTCGGCAGTGCTGCTTGGTGCGCCCGCGGGGCCGACTCGCGTGATGTCGATTGCGGCAGCGGAAGCCGCGTTCGAAAGTTATGACTATTCGCTCGCGTCCGCGATTGCGATGGTGATGGGCTTCGTGCAATTGCTGGTAGTGGCCGCGATGCTAGGCGCGCGCCGCTTCTTTTACAGCGGCCCTGCAACCGGAGGCAAAGGCTGATGACGACCGAGCGTGGCGGCGCGCCGGCTTCGTGGTCCGCGTCCGAATCGAAACAGCAGGGCGACGACGCACGCGAGCCGAGGCGCGTGAAGCAGCGTGCGAGCGTGCCAGGCCGCGTATGGCGGCTGATCGTGTGGGGCGCGATGGTGTTTTTCCTTGCCAACGTCGTGCTGCTGATCGCGACCGTAGCGGTCAATTCGATTGCGACCCGCTGGTTCGGCACGTTGCTTCCGCAGGGCTTCACGCTGCATTGGTATGCGCAGGCGTGGAGCGATTTCCAGCTGGCGAGCGTGCTGTGGGTGACGGTCGAAGTAGTCGGCGCGGTCGTGCTGCTGTCGGTGCTGCTCGGCGTGCCGGCGGCATATGCGCTTGCGCGCGTGCAGTTTCGCGGCAAGCGCATTGCGATGCTGATTTTCCTGTTGCCGTTGATGGTGCCGCCCGTCACTTACGGCATTCCGATGGCGACCGCGATGTACAAGATCGGTCTGGCCGGCACGCTGAGCGGCGTGATACTTGCGAATCTCGTGCCCGCGCTGCCGTTCGTGATTCTCGTGATGACGCCGTTCATCGAACAGATCGATCCGAATCTCGAAGCGGCCGCGCGGATTTTCGGCGCGAACACGTTCCGCTATTTCCGCTACGTGCTGCTGCCCCTGCTCGTGCCCGGCATGCTGGCCGCGGCGCTTCTGGTGCTGGTGCGCACCATCGGTATGTTCGAACTCACGTTCTTCACCGCGGGGCCCGGGACGCAAACGCTCGTGGTCGCCTTGTACTACGCGGTGTTCTCAACCGGCGTGCGCGCGCCGCAATCCATCGACGCCATGGCGATGATCTACATGGCGATCACGCTGGTCTGGGTATTGATCGCGCTGCAGTTCGTGAGCCCCACCCAGATCGTTTCGCGCCTGAAGGAACAGAAGCATTGAGCGGCGCAACGCGTTCCGCAAGCTGGGCGCTCAGTAGCCGACGCGATAGACGCGGCCCGTCTGCGCGCCTTCCACGCTGCGTAGGTACGCTTGTGCGGCGCGTTGCGCGCTGACCGGCTCGAAGCCGCGAAAGTACGGCCCATACGCGCCCATCGATTCGGTCAGCACTGTGGGACTCACGACGTTGATGCGGATACCGCGCGGCAGTTCGATCGCCGCGCCGCGCACGAAACCTTCGAGCGCGAGATTGACGGTCGTCGCATTCGCGCCCTCGCGAATCGGCTCGTCTCCCACGATGCCGCTCGTCAGCGTGAAAGAGCCGCCGTCGTTCACGTAGTTCTGCGCCGCCAGCACGACATTGATCTGTCCCATGAGCTTGTCGCGCAGGCCGACCCAGAACTGTTCGACGCTCATTTGCTGGAGCGGGCCGAAATGGAGTTTGCCCGTTGTGGTGACGACGCCATCCACCTTGCCGAGTTCGCGGAAGAGCCGCTCGACGCTCGCCGGATCGGTGCTGTCCACTTGATACTGGCCGCGCGTCGCGCCTACTTCGATAACTTCATGGCGAGCCTTCAGCTCCGCAGTAACAGCCTGGCCCAGCGTGCCCGTGGCGCCAATCACGACGATCTTTTTCATCTACCGCTCCGTTGAGTTTGATGTGCCACGATTGTGCGCCGCGTTGGATCGTACAAAAAGCCGCGACGGGGAGGAGGTCTTCGAACCGTCGGTTTCTAATCCGCGCGAGGCGATAAAAAACGCGCATCGTTATTTAAACAATGCGCGCGTTGATATCTGCCGACAAATCGGCCTCTTCGCCGAGATTCAAACGCGAGTGCAAATCGACAGATTATTTCACCCGCTGTATTTCGATCACCCGTGTGGGTCGCATATGATTAAGGGCGTAATGAATGCGACCGCGTTCATGGCGGTTTTCGCCTGGGCGCGAATAGTCGAACAGGTCATCGGTCGAATGGAGCGCTTGCGGCTCGAACATGCCTTTGTCGATCACCGTATAGCCCGGCTCCAGCGCGAGCAGCAGATGATTGCCGCCCACGCGGCTGTCGAACCCGGCCATGCCGTCGAGCGCTTCCGGCACGCTGTTGACGAGCGTCGCGTTGCTGGTCGTAATTTCGTCGACTGCTATCGGACTCTGGCCCGCAATGCGCGCGGCTTCGTGATTCTTGCCGTCGGTGTCGACCGTGCTGTCGTGTGTCCGGTCATTGTGCGATTCGGCGGTACGCGGGCCGTTCGCGACAGTTGGCTTACCGGCGTCTGCTGCCTTGTCGAAATGGGTGTTCATATGCATTCTCCTTTCAAGAAGTTGGGTTCAGAACTGCAAGGTCCGTTCCCTCACCAAGGCGATTGCGTCCGCGCGTCTTTCGTTTTTTTAATGAACGCGCATTTTCTACAGAGTATGATCATACTCCGGCGAGCGGGGCGTGTTCTGCAACAGCGCTTAATCGGGTTCTCGCGAATTCACATCGCTGTTTATCAACACCGGTGCAATGAGCGCGGGCTTACTCAAAACATTCTACGGGGCCGTCAGGGCGGGTGACACATGCACTTCGATGCTGCATTCACACATCGCGGCTATTTGTTAAATTGCGCACCGGCGCGCGCCAGCGACGGCAGTTGGCAACCTTACGTCGTCATCTCGCGGTCGAGCGACGGTGAACTCGTCGCCAACCGTTTTTTCCCGACGGACCTGTGCTTTCGCGACGAGGCCGCCGCAATTGCCCATGCGCGCGACTGGGCGGTGCGCTGGATCGACGCGAGCAGCCTGACCATCTGAGCGCACGTTCGCCTTTGCCTTGCGCGCAACGCTGCGCGAGCCGCGGCAAAACGCGGTAATCTTTCGGGACAATCACTCGATACCGTGCTCCTCGCACGGCGCTGTCCCTCTATGCCTAACGTGCCTACCCACAACTGGGGCCTTGAAGAGATCGTCGCGGACCTGCGTGCGTCGCGCGAAGAGTTGCATCGTACGCGGCATCCGCTCGGCATTCGCGAACTGCCGTCGCGCGAAGCGGTGGTCAACATCGTCGCGGGCCTGCGCGCAGCGCTATTTCCCACGCACTACGGCGCGCCGGATCTGACTGACGAAACCGTGGACTACTACGTCGGACACACGCTCGAAAGCACGCTGCGTTTGCTCGCGGAGCAGATCCGCCGTGCGCTGCGGTTTCTGCCGGAACACGCGCAAACGCCCGACACGGAACTGCGCGAGCGTGCCTTCGAGGTTGCGCGCCAGTTCGGCACGCAGTTGCCTGGCATTCGCGCGCTGCTCGTCAGCGACATTCAGGCGGCGTTCACGGGCGACCCGGCCGCGCAGCACATCACCGAAATCCTGCTTTGCTATCCCGGCGTATGGGCGATGACGCATCACCGCCTTGCGCATGCGCTGCATCGTCTCGGCGTGCCGTTGCTCGCGCGCTTCATCAACGAGATCGCGCACTCGGCAACCGGCATCGACATTCACCCTGGCGCGACGATCGGCCCGAGCTTTTTCATCGACCACGGCACGGGCGTCGTGATCGGTGAAACGGCGATCATCGGTGAACACGTGCGCGTTTATCAGGCGGTGACACTGGGCGCGAAGAGCTTCGCGGCGGATATCGACGGTGCGCTGATCAAGGGCAACGCGCGGCATCCAATCGTCGAAGACGACGTGGTGATCTACGCCGGCGCGACGATCCTCGGACGGGTAACAATTGGCCGCGGCTCGGTGATCGGCGGCAATGTGTGGCTCACGCATAGCGTGCCGCCGGGCAGCAGCGTCTCGCAGGGCAAGGTCCGCGAAGGGGAGCGGGGCGAAGAAGGGCGGCGTTGATGCGCGGGCGCGACGCGTCGCGTGGCCGCATCCACATGCCTCGTTGCGCGATTGCAGGCGTCGAGGCGACTGTGGCGCAAACCGCGCATGCGTTTCCGCGCCATTCGCACGACCGCTTTGGCGTTGGCGTGATAGTCAGTGGCGGGCACAAATCGGCGAGCGGTCGCGGCCCCGTCGAAGCGCGCGCCAACGACGCGATCATGGTGAACCCCGGCGAAGTGCACGACGGCAGTCCGCTCGATGAACGCGGCCGCGCGTGGCGCATGCTCTATTTCGAGCCGTCGATGCTCGTGAGCGCAGCGGCCGAATTGAGCGGCGTGGCTGCGCGCGAGATAGAACTCACGCAGCCGGTGGTGCACGACCCGCTGCTGAAACATCTTTTCGAACGATTATTCGCGGTGGCGGTAGGGGCGCCGGGCGCACCCGACGCGTTGGCGCGGGAACAGGCGTTGCTCGAACTGCTTGCGCATCTGCTTGCCGCTCACGCGACCACGCAGGCGAGCGGTGAGACGCAAGCCTTATGGTTGGGTCGCGCGGGGCCGATTGCGCGCGCGAAAGCGCGCATCGACGACGATCCGTCAGCGTCGCTCACACTCGCCGATCTCGCCGGCGAAGTCGGCATGAGCCGCTTCCAGTTGCTGCGAGCGTTTGCGCATGAAATTGGCTTGCCGCCACACGCATACCGGATGCAGCGGCGCGTGGTGCTGGCGCGGCAATGGATAGCGCGCGGTGTGTCGCTTGCCGACGCGGCCGCCGCTGCGGGTTTTGCCGATCAGAGTCACATGACGCGCGCTTTTGTGCGCCTGCTCGGCATCACGCCCGCAAACTACGCTGCGGCGATGCGTTGACGCAAACTCACGCTGCGCCGGTACGAGCGCGAGATTTACAAGCGCAGGTGCTGCCAGAGGTCTAATCCGTGCATGCCGGGCAGTCCGATATGCCGGCCGACAAACCAGGCCGCCGCCCACGAAGCCGCGACTACGATCAGGTCGCAATGTCCGCTATTCCATAGATTCAGCGAATGTCGCCCGGCGATCCACGGCACGCCGAGCGGGTTGGGCCAGTCGGCGAGCAGATGCATCAGGCCGCCGCATGCGAAGCCGAACGCGGGCGCTGCATAAAGCGAATGCCCGAGTCCGCGGTACGAAACGGCGAGCAGCGCGACCCAGCCAATGCCCCAATGCGTCAACGTGCGATGCGCGATCCACAGCCGGCGTGCGCGCGACCACCACGCGACTTCGAGCCAGTCCGGCGCCGTGCTTCCCGCTACGCCCGCGATAAAGCTCATTAGTACGCCGATATAAAACGCGCCGTAGTGACCGCCGCCGATGCGCCCCACGACCGCCGCCGAAATGACGCCCGCCGCGAAACCGGTTGCATGATGTGCTTTGCTGGATGCCATCGGAATTCGCGACGCAGCGCGTCGCGTGAAGAAGAGGGGCGGCTATGGTCGCCGATAGACGCGCAGAAAAATAGCCGGGACGTCGATAGAAACGTGTCGCGACATCGCGTGTCACGCATTAAACAAAGGCGCATTCAACGCGAATCACGCGCGCCGGCTGCAATAATCAGGTCGCACAACGTGCGATATTGAAGCGCATTTCCGGTTCCGGCGGATCGTCGGGCGCGTTGGCCGGATGCATGACCTTGATCACGGAGCCCGCGTTCGACGGCGTCAACGTGACGAAATATGAGTTGTTCGAATCTGAGCCGACCGCGATCTCGGTCGCGCTGCCCACGCGCGACAGGCGAACTCTCGACAAGCGGCTTTCCAGGCAACTGGCGATGTACGCTGGCGCACGTTGCGACGACACGTAGATCATGGGCTGCGACGCGTCGCGTGCGGAGGGCCCGTTGGAGGAACCGCAAGCCGCGAGAGTGGCGATCGCCACGACGGCGGGAGCAAGCAGAAAAATTCGTTTCATGGTGAGGTCGTCGGCGTCCCCGGATATTCGCGGGAATCTTGTGCGGGCGAAGCATAGCGCGGTTGACGCAACGAGTCATACAGCGATCAATGCGATGCTTCGCGACAAAGCCGCCTTTCATTCGCGTCGAACGCTCGCTGAAACCACACGCAGCGGACACGCTCGATCGCGAAGGGAAATGCGGACGCCCGAGTATACCGAGCACGCGCTTGCACCGTCACCTTCGTTACAAGCTGAAACGTCGCGCCCACAAAAAAACCCGCGACGTGATCGTGTCACGGGCGGGTTCGGAAGCAGCGCGAATCGGTAGGCTCGCACTGCAAGCACTGCGTGGAGCGTTAGAAGCGGTGACGCAGGCCGACAGCGGCGGCAACCTGGTTACCCGTCGACGACGGCGCGAGCGTGTTGATCGCCGCTACGTTCGAACCAAAATTGCCGAGTTCGCCCGATGCATGCTGATAGACGCCTTCGACATAGACGTCGGTACGCTTGCTCAGCGAGTAGTCGCCTTGCAGCGAGACCGTATGCCACTTCGGATCGCCCGAGCCGTTGGAGCCCGACACTTTGCCGTCCGTGAACGTATACGAAGCCGCGAGGCTCATTGCCGGCGTCAGCGCGTAACGGCCGTTCACTTCGTAGTTGTCCATGTGCAGGTTGGTGCCGGCAATGCCTGGCAGCGTTGCACCGCCGACGTCGATGCCGGTGATGCCGTCCAGTTGCGTATGCGTGTACACGAAGCCCGCGGTTGCCGGCCCGTATGTGTAGTTGATGCCCGCGCCATACGTGCGCTGCAGGTTAGCCGCGATCTGCGCAGTGCCGTCGCCTTGCGAAACCGCGCCGCCCAGATTCGAGCTGCCCGACTTGTTCAGTTGCAGATAAGCCGCCGCGACGCTCAGCGGACCATTGTCATACGAAGCGCCCGCGCTCCATGCACGATTGTTCGAGAACTGGCCGGCCGAATTGCTGAAACCGTACAGGCCGCCGAATTTCAGACCCGCATAATTCGCGCTCGTGTACTTGACCGCGTTCTTGATCGAGAACGAGTTGTCCAGGTTGTCGTTGTCGAACGGGTGGGCCGCGAGATTGTTGCCGTAGCCTGCGCCCGCTTCCGACAGCGGCGCGAGATAGTCGACCACTGAATCGTATTGACGGCCGAGCGTGAGCGTGCCGTACTGGTCGCTCTTCAAGCCGACGAATGCCTGGCGGTTGAAAAGCGTGTTGCCTTCCGAGAACTGGCCGTTGTTCAGATTGAAGCCGCTCTCCAACGTGAAGATGGCGTGCAGACCGCCGCCCAGGTCTTCGCTGCCGCGCAAGCCAAAGTAGGTGTTCGACACCGAACCGCTGCCTTGCTGCCAGTTGCTGTGGCCGCCCTGGTTGTTCGAATACACGAGGCCGGCGTCGAGTGTGCCGTACAACGTGACGCTGCTTTGTGCGTGTGCGTTGAGCGCGAATGCGCCCATGAGACCTGCTGCGATGAGGGTTCTTTTCATTTCATGACTCCAGGGACAATGCGTCGAGAATCGCATTCGGGGTGGGGCCGTGGATTGCGCTGATTGCGTCGGCCACGTGCCGATCCGCTGCGAAGTGTATTCCCGCTATTCGCTTATCCAATTGCGCAAAAGGCGCAACACTCATTTCCAGAATCCGTAATGAAGATATGCGAATGACGTAAGTGCGCAAAAATAAAGGAAAATAACAACGCGCGTGATTATGGTGCCGCATTCAAGCTTATTTCATTGTTGCTGCCGCGCGACGGCTTTCAAAGTGCATTACTGCCAGAACTCTTGCTGAAGCTGTCGGCGTGGGGCCGAATTGCCGGCATTTCACGCAACAAAGCCTTGTTTGTACGAAGCTCTATTCGACTCGTTGCAAGTTCTGATTCTGCTTTACCTTTCATTAAAGGCTGGATTTTTTATCAAATTTATACTCGGATCGATCCATATTTGTTCGCCATTTTTATTATGGGCTTATAAGTTCCATTCGAAAGACGAAATGCAGTATTTCGACCGGCGAAACGACAGCCAGGACTTGTCCGTTCGTCAGAGCGTGGCGGTCGGCGCGCCGGAGGCGGGTAGAATTGCATGCTCGATATGTGTCTCAAGTCCAGCAATAGTGAGTGAACCTGTAATGACCGACCCGACCCCTCCCTCGTCCGACCAAGCTGCTGATCCCACGACGGAAGGCGCGTCCGCACCCGATACCACGCAGATCGAAGCCGAGCCCGAAACGCTGCACGAAGCGCGTCTTTGGCGCGACGACGGCTGGACCGCTCGCGTCATCAAGAATGAAGACGACGAAGGCTGGGCCGTCGAAATGATCAAGGACGGCGAAGCCGAGCCCGCGCTTGTCGGCCCATGGACAATGGGGCGCAACAAGAAGGACCCGAAGCCGCTCGACACGGGCGCGTTCAATACGCTCGTGAAAACCGCGTCTGAAGTGCTGCGCCGTCATGAGCAGCAACTGCGCGCGCAACTTCACAAGGAAGTACGCGTGTCGAGCGCGGACGGCAACAACGAACTCGACATCACGCTCGACATCGTGCCGGATGAAGACGAACCCTACGCGCTGCTGACAGCGCTCGACACATTCGGCGAGCAACTCGCGCAAGTGCAGGTCGCGCCTAACTTCAAGCTCAGCAAGGCGAGCGCTTCGGCGTGGGTCGAGAATGACTTCCGGCGTCCCGGCTAACACCAGTTGTTAACGTCGGTTGTTGCCACGGCGAACATTACCAACGACTGTCAATATACTTTCACATTCGCTTCATAGAATCCTCGCGTCATAGCGGCGCGAGCACGAACCCTGCGGTCTGAATCCGAGTCGTGCCGGCTGTGAGTTATCCACGCCACCCACAACCAGGGATTACGACAACATGGCTGAGCCGTTCGACCCTTCCCGCCGCAAGGCCCTGAAACTGTTCTCCGGCGTGCCGATGTTGCCGATGTTCCCATTGGGCGGTCTCGCCACGGCTTCCATGCTGAGCGGGTGCGGCGGCAGCGACGATCTCGCGACGCCGGCCAAGCCGGTCGCCAATTTCGTGTCGGCGGCTTTCAGCGCAATGGCGGCGCCGACGCTGGCCGATCCCGCCGCAATGGCGAAAACCACGGTGGGCTCCACGCTGACCGTGCAGTTGAGCGACGGCAGCAGTCGCACGTTCAAGCTCTCATATCAGCCGTTCTTCATTACCGGCGACCTGGTGCCGAACATCAAGGGCGGGACGATTCTTGCCGGCGGTTACGTGGACATCAACAATCAGCCGATCATCGACAAATCGGTTGTGGGCAAGGAGCGTCAGTTCTACTCCGATTGCCCGGACGGCAGTTCGCTGATCCGTCTCGACAATCCGAGCGTGAAGGGGATCAAAGGCAACGCCGTGTTCGCAGTCGTGCAGTTCGAGTACGCGACGCGCGACCAGAGCCTCGTGTCGATGTACGGTCAGTTGCCGTCGCCCATCGCCGTGCTGACGCTCGATCAGGACCCGGCCACCGGCAAGCTCACGCTCGTCGGCTATCACAACGTCGATACGTCGAAGGTGCATGGGTTGTGGATTACTTGCGGCGCGAGCCTGTCGCCGTGGAATACGCATTTGTCGAGCGAAGAGTACGAGCCGGACGCTGCGACTATCTCCTCCAATAGCCAGTTCAAGGGCTTTAGCCGCAACCTGTTCGGTAGCGAGACGACGGCGAATCCGTATCACTATGGCCATTTGCCCGAAGTCACCGTCAACCCGGACGGCACCGGCACGGTCAAAAAGCACTATTGCCTTGGCCGCATTTCGCACGAACTGGTTCAGGTGATGCCGGACAAGCGCACCGTGCTGATGGGCGACGACGCCACCAACGGCGGGCTCTTCATGTTCGTTGCCGACCGCGAGGCCGACCTGTCGGCGGGCACGCTCTATGTCGCGAAGTGGACGCAGGTGTCGTCGAGCGGTGCGGGTGCAGCGACGCTTTCGTGGATCAACCTGGGCCATGCAACCAGCGACGAAATCGAGTCGCTCGCAAACACGCTGACTGCGGCCGACATCATGGACGTCAAGACCGCCGACCCGCTGGACACGTCGTACACGAAGATCAATTTCAACGGCACGTTCAACTGGATCCGCGTGAAGCCGGGCATGACCAAAGCGGCGACGTTCCTCGAGACGCACCGTTACGCGGCGCTGGTCGGCGGCAGCATGGGCTTCACGAAACTCGAAGGCACGACTGTCAATATCAAGGACAAGGTGCTGTATTCGGCGATGTCGCGTGTCGAGAAATCGATGGTGCGGGGCAATGCCGCATCGACGGACGTAGCGGTCGACAAAGCCATCAGCGCGGGCGCGGTCTACGCGCTCAATATGAAAGGCGGCCAGACCGACCGCAGCGGCGGCGCGATCAATAGCAACTGGGTGCCGGTCGATATGGCGGCGCCCGCGGCGCTCGTCGGCGAAGACCTGTCAACCGCCGACGCGCTCGGCAACACGGCGAACGCCGACCGTATCGCAAACCCGGACAACCTCAAGTTTTCGGAAAAGCTGCGAACGCTCTTCATCGGCGAAGACAGCAGCATGCACGTGAACAACTTCCTGTGGGCGTACAACGTCGACACGAAGACGCTCTCGCGCGTGCTGTCGTGTCCGGCAGGCGCGGAGTCGACGGGTCTGCACGCCGTCGACGAGATCAACGGCTGGACCTACGTGATGAGCAATTTCCAGCACGTGGGCGATTGGGAAAGCCCGTTGCACGACAAGGTCAAGGCCACGCTCGATCCGCTCGTTCGGGCCAACTACAAGGACCGCTTCGGCGCGACGGTCGGCTATCTGACGGCCGATCCGACGTCGATCAAGCTGTAATTTCGCGGGAGGCGACGCGGATAGTGAAGCGCCGCCTCAACTCCGCTTGCAGAAGATCGCCGTAATGAGCGGCGCTACGCGGTGCACGATTGCCGTGCCGCCGGTTGCCGTCACGGCGGCCCGCACCTTCGATTCGCTTCCGAAAACGACCACGCCATACGCCGAGCGTGCAACCGGCTCGCCTTCGCCAACGCGGAACATCGGATCGTCCTTCTCATATCCGACCACCGCGAAAATGTGGAACCCGAACGCGGTCAGGTCCGCCCCTTGCGCGGGAGAAAATGCGTTGATCGAGTTGCTTTCGACGCGGGTCGGCTTCGGGTCGATCAATTGATTGTCGGCAAGATCGGCGATGAATTGATGACCGCTTTCATTGCAGGCAAGCGGCGCGTCCAGCGGGGTCGCGCGAGCGGCTAGCGGCAGCGCGAGGGCGGCGGCAACGAGTGCGGCTATGCAGAAGACGCGCGAAGCGGCAGATGGAAGAAAGCGTTTCATAGGCGAAAGGCGGCGAATTCGAGTACTGCGATGTGGTGCGCTGTAGTGCGTGCACAACGGGTCGCACGGATAAAAACAAATCCCGCGCAAATCGCGAAGACTGTCTGACATCGAGGCTATTCGCGGAGGCAGGCGCAACAGGATTCGCACTTTATCGCGATTCGGCAAATCCTGCTTCATATAGGGGCAGTCGGCAAACCGTTCGCGAGTCCCGATCGAGCACACAGAAACGAACGAGGAGAAAGCAATCTTTCTCGATCCCGTATATATTTCCGGGTTATGAATTCGCGACCCCAGACTCCAATTAATGTTCCGCCGCCCCGAACCTGGGACGCGCGGCTCGCCCGCCGGCTCGTGACACCGCTGGTTAATACGCGCGTCGCGCCGAATCATCTGACCACGCTGCGTCTGCTGATCGGCGTCGCAGGCGCGCTGTGCCTCGCGCGCGGCGGTTTCGCGTGGTCCAATGCCGGCGCGGTTCTGATCGTTCTGTCCAACTTCGTCGACCATACGGACGGGGAACTCGCGCGCATCAGCGGCAAGTCGAGCCGGATCGGTCATTTTTACGACCTCGCTTGCGATGCCCTCGTCACCGTCATGCTGTTTATCGGCATGGCTATGGGCATGAGCGCGTCGAATATCGGCGTGCTGACGGTTGCGCCGGGTTGGCTCGGCGCGATTGCCGGCATTGCCGTTGCACTGATTTTCTTCCTGCGCATGCGCATCGAGGAGATGGCCGGCAAGGCGGGCACGAAGCAGGCCGCCGTGGGCGGCTTCGAAACAGAAGACGTGTTGTACCTGCTGCCCATCGTCACGCTGACGAGCGTCGTGATGCCGTTCGTCGTGGCCGCCTCGATTGGCGCACCGCTCTTCGCCGTGTGGGTGATGATCGACTACTGGCGCGTCTCGCGCCGTACCGCGCAGCCAGCCGCAACTGGCGCGGGTGCTTCTGAAACCCATCAAGTATTGGCTGGCAAATGAGTACACACGCCGAAGACGACGTGGCCGCATCGATTCACACAGAACATGCCGTGCCCGCAATGCAGACGACGCCCGCCGCGCCGGACGCCGACCGTGCGGTCGCGAGCCGCACGCGCACGTTCGACAATCCGCGCTTGCGCAAGGACTTCGCCGAGCAGGACGCATTTCTCTATCTGGAGGATTTCCTCGCGCCGGAAGTCACCGCGCAACTGGTGCATAGCGCGCGTGCGCTGCTCGACGAGGTTAACCGCAACTACCTGCCGGGCCACAAGCAGGGCGGCAGCGTGAGCCGTCATACGATCGACCGTCTTGCGCCGTTCATCGCCGAACTGTATCGCTCGAAGGAACTGATCGGCTGGCTCGAACAGCTGAGCGGCGACAAGCTGCAGGTGTCGCCGGCGGACGATCCGCACGCGTACGCGCTGTATTACTACACGCGGCCAGGCGATCACATTGGCTGGCACTACGACACTTCGTATTACGACGGCCGCCGTTATACGCTTCTGCTTGGCGTAATCGACGAATCGTCGTGCCGTCTCGACTATGAATTGCACACGCGCAATCCGGACGTGCCGGATCAGCCCGGCTCGGTGCAGATTCCGCCTGGCGGCCTCGTGTTTTTCGACGGCGACAAGCTGCGTCATCGCATTACGCCGGCCGGCCCGAACGAGATGCGCGTGTCGCTCACTTTTGAATACGTCACAGATCCGAACATGCGTCCGTGGCGTCGTCTCATTTCCAACATGAAAGACGCCATTGCGTATTTCGGCTTCCGCCAGGTGTTTCGTCAAATGACTCAGACGAAACCCCGCGACAAGGACCGCGCATGAGTCGCGCAGCCCTGATTCTGCTGTCGATCGGGACGGCGCTGTTTGTCGGCCTGCTCGCGTGGCAGGGTTTCGGTTCGGTGGTGTCGACGCTGCTCGCCGCCGGTTGGGGGCTCGCGCTCGTCGCCGCGTTTCACGTGGTGCCGCTCGCGCTCGACGCCGGCGCGATCTCGGTGCTATTGCCACGCGGCCGGGACGGCGGGCGTCACGATCTGTCGGTGCGTGACGCGCTGTTCGCGCGCTGGATCGGCGAATCTGTAAACAGCCTGCTGCCAGCCGGCCAGATCGGCGGGCCGGTGGTGATGGTGCGGCAGCTGTCGCAGCGCGGCATGCCGATGCGCGACGCGGCTGCGGCCATCACCGTGAGCACGACCGCCCAGGCACTCGCACAAATCATCTTCGCGCTCTTCGGTCTGCTGATGTTCGGCGCCTACGCGGCACATGGCGCGCTGCACGACCTGCAAACCGCCACGCTCATTGCAACCGCAGTGCTTGGCGGCATGATCGTCGGCTTTTATTATGCGCAACGGCGCGGACTGTTCGGCCGGCTGCTCGGCGTGGCGTCGAAACTGTTCGGCAAACGCGACTGGTCCGGGCTGATGACGCGCGCCGAAGCCGTCGACGCCGCCGTGCAGGCCATGTACCGCGAGCGGGCCCGCGTGGCCGCGAGCTTTGCGCTGAGTCTTGCTGGCTGGATCGTCGGCACCGTGGAAGTCTGGCTCGCTCTGCGTTTTCTCGGCCATCCGGTCGATTGGGTCGACGCACTGCTGCTCGAAAGCGTCGGTCAGGCGATTCGCGGCGCGGCCTTCATGATTCCCGGCTCGCTCGGCGTGCAGGAAGGCGGCTACTTGCTGCTTGCGCCGCTGGTGGGTCTGCCGCCCGACGCGGCGCTCGCGTTGTCGCTGACCAAGCGCGCGCGCGAAATCCTGCTAGGGTTGCCGGGTCTGCTGGTCTTGCACTTCAGCGAACGAAGCTGGCAAAGGCGGCGCGCCCTTGGGCGCGTTCCCGCTGTCGATTAAACTCCGTATCTTTTCAAAGGACCGCGCATGCGTGCCATCATCCTCGCTGCGGGCCTCGGCCTGCGTCTCCAGCAACCGCCGGAAGCCCAGTTCCCGAAGTGCCTGTTGCAGTTCGACGGTATGAGCCTGCTCGAACGGCATCTGCAGATGCTCGAAACCGCCGGCGTAACAGAAGTCGTGCTGGCGCTCGGTTTTCAGCCCGAGTCGGTGCAGGCGGAACTGGCGCGCATCAACTGGCCGCACCACGTTGAAACGGTGCTGAACACGCGTTACGACCTGGGCAGCGTGCTGACCGTGCACACGGTGGCCGAGGCGCTGACGCGCGGCGGCGACGTTCTGCTGATGGACGCCGACGTGCTGTACGACGAGCGCATTCTGAGCGCGCTGGTCGCAGGCGAGACGGTCAACCGTCTGCTGATCGACCGCGATTTCGAAGCTGGCGACGAGCCCGTGAAGCTGTGCCTGAAAGACGGCGTGCCAGTCGAGTTGCGCAAGCAACTGGCGGTCAATCTCGAGTACGACACCATCGGCGAATCGGTTGGCTTTTTCCGCTTCCGTCAGGAGACGGCCGAGCGCTTTGCGCAGATCGTGGCGGGCTATGTCGATAGCGGCCGGGCGAATCTGCCCCACGAAGAAGCCGTGCGCGACCTGCTGCTGGAGCGCAGCCAGGTGTTCGACACCGCCGACGTCACCGGCGCGCCGTGGATCGAAATCGATTTCCCGAACGACGTCGCCCGTGCGACCACGGATATCCTGCCGCAGTTGCAGCCGCTCGTCAGCGCGTCGCGTTGATATCCGCGTTGATATCCGCTTGACCGCGAGACATTCAGCAAAAAGCCGGCTCAATGCCGGCTTTTTGTCGTTCAAGGACTATCCAGCGGGCATCGCAACCTTCGTTGCGGCTGCGATGCCATAATCGACGCTTTATATCGACGGCCTAGCCGACCGTCGCTCTGCCAATGCCTTTCGCTTTAGGCGCTTTCATTGTTCCGCTGATCGTCGCGTGTGCGATGTTCATGGAAAACGTTGACGGCACGGTCATCGTGACGTCGCTGCCGGTCCTGGCGCGCGATCTCGGTCAGGACCCCATCACCCTCAAGCTGGCTGTCACCGCGTATGTGATCGGCCTCGGCGTCTTCATTCCGATCTGCGGCTGGGTCGCGGACCGCTTCGGTTCGCGCACGGTGTTTCGCACGGCCATCGGCATCTTCATGGCGGGCTCGCTGATGTGCGCGGCGTCCACCTCGCTCGGCATGTTCGTGGCCGCCCGCTTCGTACAAGGCATTGGAGGCGCGATGATGGTGCCGGTGGGGCGCATCATCATTTTCCGGTCGGTGCCGAAATCGGAATTCATACGCGCGGTCAATTATCTGACGGTGCCCGCGCTGCTCGGTCCTGTGGTCGGGCCGCCGCTCGGCGGCTTCATTACCACGTATCTGCATTGGCGCCTGATCTTCTTCGTCAATATTCCGATTGGTCTGCTCGGCATCTGGCTCGCCAACAAGCACATCGCCAACGTCCGCGAAGCGCATCCAGGCCGGCTCGACTGGACCGGCTTCCTGTTGTCCGCGAGCGGCGCGTCGCTGTTCATGCTGGGGCTTTCGCTGGTGGGTGGCGAACTGGTGCCGAACATCGTATCGATCGGCATGTGCGCTGTGGGTGTCGTGTTGCTGGTGGGTTATGTGCTGTACGCGAATCGCGTCGAGTTGCCGGTGCTCGATCTGCGCCTTTTGCGTATTCCGAGTTTTCATGCCAGTGTGGCGGGCGGGTCGCTCTTTCGCATCGGTCTCGGCGCCGTGCCGTTTCTGTTGCCGCTTGCGTTGCAGGAAGGCCTCGGCATGACGCCGTTTCTGTCGGGTTCGATCACATGCGCGTCCGCATTCGGCTCGATCTTCATGAAGGCGGCGACCTCGCGCATACTCGGACGCTTCGGCTTTCGCACCGTGCTGATGGTCAACGCAGGCTGCGCGGGCATTGCCATCGCGATATACGGACTGTTCTTTCCCGGCACGCCGCACTGGCTGATCTGGTGCGTCGTGCTGGTCGGCGGCTTCTTTCCATCGCTGCAGTTCACGTCGTTGAACACGTTGGCCTACGCCGATATTCCGAGCCGGGACGTGGGCCGCGCGACGAGCGTCGCAAGCGTGATCCAGCAGCTTTCGCTTGGGCTGGGCGTGACCATCGCGGGCATCGTGCTGCAGATTTCGCACAACGTGCAGGGGCATTCGAGCATCGTGTTCTCGGACTTCTGGCCGGCTTTTGTCGTGGTCGGCCTGTTCTCGTTTCTGTCGATTCCGGTCACGGCACGCTTGCCGCACGACGCCGGCGACGAAATCGCCCGTGGCCGCCGCGGCACGGCATAACGCAGACACGCGACGCGTGGTTTTGTGTGCCGCAGCAGTCTTCCTACGGGCTACCGCTGGTTCGCAAAGAGCCGGTTCACATGTTATAAGCCCAAGGGAATGGAAGTTATCGTCTGGTGAAACAGTCGTCTTGGGGGATATCAATGAAGTTGTTCCGCAACGCCAAATCGTCTGCTAGCGGATTCGCGCTGGCTGCACTGCTGTCTGTTTCCGTCGGATTTCTCGAGGCCACACCGGCAGTCGCGAAGCCGCCCGCGAAGGCCCAGCCGGCTGTCCTGACTGCGTCCGCGATCGCGGTTGCCGACGAGTACAGCGCCGACGCCGCCGAACAGATCTTCAAGGAAGGCGGCAACGCCGTCGACGCCGCAGTCGCCATCGCTTTCACGCTTGCCGTGACTTATCCTGAGGCGGGCAATATCGGCGGCGGCGGTTTCATGACGCTGTACGTGGCCGGTAAGCCGTACTTCCTCGACTATCGCGAACGCGCGCCGCTCGCGGCGACGAAGAACATGTATCTGGACGACAAGGGCGAGGTCATCAAGGGCATGAGCCTGTACGGCTACCGTGCCGTGGGCGTGCCCGGTACCGTCGACGGCATGTGGCAGGCGCAGCGCCGCTTCGGCAAGCTGAAATGGAAACAGGTACTTGCACCGGCCATTCACTATGCACGCGACGGCTTCACGGTCAGCGAGCAACTGCAGGAGCGTCGCGACGCGGCAGCGAAAGAATTCGCCGGTAAGACGAATTTCGACACCTACTTCGGCAACCTGAAGCAGGGCGTCAACTTCAAGCAACCCGATCTGGCCGCCGTATTGCAGCGCATATCGGACCAGGGCGCGAAAGACTTCTACTCGGGCAAGACCGCCGACCTGATCGCTGAATCCATGCGCGGCCACGGCCTCATCACGAAGGCGGATCTGCAGCAGTACAAGGCCGTGTGGCGCCAGCCGATCCAGGCGGACTGGAAAGGCTACCGCGTCTATACCGCACCGCCTCCGAGTTCGGGCGGCATCGGCCTCGTGCAATTGTTGAAGATGAAGGCTGACCGCGAAGCCGACTTTAAGGACGTCCCGCTCAATTCGGCGCAATACATCCATCTGATCGCGGAAATCGAAAAGCGCGTGTTCGCCGACCGCGCGCAATATCTTGGTGACCCCGACTTCTACAAGGTGCCCGTCGCGCAATTGACTGACGACGCGTACATCGCGAAGCGTGCCTCTGAGATCAATCCGGAAACCCCGTCCGACACCAAGAGCGTGCAACCCGGACTCGGCACGTCGATGCCGGAGAAAGCGGAAACCACGCATTTCTCGGTGGTCGACAAGTGGGGTAACGCAGTGTCCAACACCTATACGGTGAACGGTTACTTCGGCTCGGGTGTGGTCGCGGATCGCACGGGCATCGTGCTGAACGACGAGATGGACGACTTCTCCGCGAAGCCGGGCGTGGCCAACATGTTCGGCGTGGTGGGCAGCGACGCGAATTCGATCGAACCCAAAAAGCGCCCGTTGTCGTCCATGAGCCCGACGATTCTCACGAAAGACGGCAAAGTCTCGCTCGTAATCGGTACGCCGGGCGGCTCGCGCATCTTCACGTCGATCTTCCAGGTGATCAACAACATCTACGACTTCAACATGCCGTTGCCGGCAGCGGTCGGCGCGATGCGTTTCCATCACCAGCTGCTGCCGCCGAACACAATTTTCTGGGAGCCGTACCAGCCGATCGACGGCGAACTCGCCAAGCAGGTCGAAGCGAAGGGCTATACGCTGAAGGCCCAGAACTTCAACGGCGATATCCAGGCCATCAAGATCAATGACGACACGCCGGAGCCCGCAGCCGACCCTCGCGGCCGTGGCGTCACGCGGATCATTCAGTAAGCGTTTTTCGAAGGTGTGGACGGCGTGTCGATCGCGATGCGCCGTTCACGAATACAAGACCTCGCGCGCGAAAGAGCCCGAGGTTTTTTTACGCGATCAGCTTGCCTGTTCCACCGGTGTCAGCGTCAATTCGAGCCGCTGCGCGCCCCGCAGCACCGTCACGTTGACGGGCTTGTCGATCCGCGACGCGTCGAGTGTGCGTTGCAGCGCATCCACGTCCTGCACCGGCAGCGAGTCGATTGCGACGATGGTGTCGTCGGTGCGCAGACCGCCCGCCGCAGCAGGACTGCCTTTGACGATTTCCATCACATGCACGGCGCTTTGCGCGCTCAAACCGAAGTAGCGCTGCACGCGGCGCGACAGCGGCGTCGTCGTGCCCGCCACGCCGATATACGCTCGCCGCACGCGGCCATGCGCGAAAATCTGCATGATGACCCACTTCGCCGTGTCGATTGCGGTGGCGAAGCAGATGGCCTGCGCGCCGGGAATGATCGCGGTATTCACACCGATCACCTGGCCGGCCGAATTGATCAGCGGGCCACCGGAATTGCCGGGATTGAGCGCGGCGTCCGTCTGAATCACGTCGTAAATCATGCGGCCGGAATTGGAGCGCAGCGAGCGGCCGAGCGCCGATACGACACCCGTCGTCACTGTTTGCGCGAGGCCGAGCGGATTGCCGACCGCGATGGCGATCTGCCCGACGCGCAGCTTCGACGAGTCGCCGAGCTCCACATGCGGCAGCGGCTCGGGCGAGCCGATTCGCAGCACGGCCAGATCGCTGCCGGGATCGTCGCCGACCAGATCGGCGTCGAACCTGGAGCCGTCGGCGAGCGTGACCTGAATGTGCGTCGCGCCATGCACGACGTGGCTATTGGTCAGCAAGTAGCCGTCGGGCGTAAAGATGAAGCCTGAGCCCGTGCCGCCGCGAGCACCGCGTTCGCGCGTGGCGGCGCCCGCCAGCCGGCGTTCGACGGAAATGAAGGCGACGGCCTGCTGCACGCGTTCCAGCGCGCCAATGACGGTGCGCGAATAGGCGTCGAGCAGGGCGTCGTCGGATAGAGGATTGAGGTGGTTTGGCCCGGGGGCGTCGGATGCGGCGCGCGACAGGTCATCGATGAAGCGTGGACGGCTTCCCATGGCGATGCTCCGGATAAACGGAACTGCAGATGCGGGGCGCGGCTGGGCTTTTCAAGTGCGAATCCGGCTAGGGCCGCCTGGCTCGCCCGGGCAGAGATCGGCCGCAATCTGGCGTGAGCGTCCATCGCCGACGTCGAGCGGGCTTTCGGCGTGTGAGACACTGTAATGCCACCGCGAGCCGTCCGCGACCGCACGCCAAGGAGACCGCCGTCATGAACCTGCCCTCTCATCCATCCGGCGAGACCGATGCTGCGGCTTCGTCAGCTTCATCCGCCGGGGCCGAACCGCGGATCGAGTCGCTCAGCGCTATCACGCTCGCCACCGGCGACATGCGGGAAGCGGTGCGCTTCTACGAAGCTCTCGGGTTCCCACTCAAATTCGGCGGCGGGCAAGCCGCATTTACGTCGTTCGCGTTTGGCGGCACGTATCTGAACCTGATCGCCGATTCGCGTGCGCCGGTCAACTGGTGGGGCCGCGTGATCGTCTATGTGTCGGATGTCGATGCGATCTATCGCAAGGCACTGGCCGCCGGATTCAAGCCTACGCTCGAGCCCTCCGATGCGCCGTGGGGCGAGCGCTATTTTCACATCTCCGATCCGGACGGCCACGAGATCAGCTTCGCAAAACCGTTGCGCTAGCGGGCAGCGTCGGCGTGAAACTCGCTATCATAAACATGATGCGGTAACACGGCTGACACCGGGCACACCGATAATCGGGCGCGCCCGCGTCGCGTTTGCCGCCGCGAGCCTGATCATTTTCGTCGCCAGGAGAGCCGCAATGAAAGAGCAGGATCCGAGACCTGAAGCTGAGTTGCTCGTGGAGCGGCAACGCCGTTTCGAGGAAGACCTCATCGACGCGTACGACGAGGAACTCGAGATGGAGGTCGACGACCGCATCCTCGACGGTGCGGAGAGCTTCACGCTTGAGCACCGCGAAGCACGCAAGATGTATTTTCGCGAACTGTTCCGCTTGCAGGGCGAACTGGTCAAATTGCAGGACTGGATCGTGCAGACGGGGCATCGTCTCGTGGTGATTTTCGAAGGGCGCGATGCTGCGGGCAAGGGTGGCGCGATCAAGCGCATCACGCAGCGACTCAATCCGCGCGTATGCCGCGTCGCGGCATTGCCCGCACCGAACAATCGCGAGCGCACGCAATGGTATTTCCAGCGCTACGTGTCACAGTTGCCCGCCGGTGGTGAGATGGTGCTGTTCGATCGCAGCTGGTACAACCGCGCGGGCGTCGAGCGTGTCATGAATTTTTGCACCGACGAAGAATACGAAGAGTTCTTTCGTTCGGTGCCCGAGTTCGAAAAGATGCTCGTGCGCAGCGGCGTGCAGATCGTCAAATACTGGTTCTCCATCACCGACGAAGAGCAGGAGATCCGCTTCCAGAACCGCATCCACGATCCGCTGAAGCAGTGGAAGCTCAGCCCAATGGACCTGGAAAGCCGGCGCCGTTGGGAGGCTTATACGCTCGCCAAAGAAGTGATGCTGCAACGTTCGCATATTCCCGAGGCGCCGTGGTGGGTCGTGCAGGCAGTGGACAAGAAACGGGCGCGCCTGAACTGCATTCATCATCTGCTGAGCCAGGTGCCGTATCACGAGATCGAGCATCCGCGTGTCGAATTGCCGGCGCGCGTTTATCACGACGAGTACAGCCGTCAGCCCGTGCCGGCTTCGATGATCGTGCCCGAGGTGTATTGAGCAGTTGACCGGGCATGTTTTCGAAGTAAAAGAAACGAAAAAGCGCGGCATATGCCGCGCTTTTTTCGTTATGCCGGTCCATGCATGTCGATGCATGAACGATCGCGAACGGACTGTTTAAAACACGGCACGAAAAACCCAGTACAAGCCGGCCGCGAGCGCGATAGAGGCGGGCAGCGTCAGTACCCACGCGAGCACCAGGCTGCGCACGGTCGCCCATTGCAAGCCCGAGCCGTTGGCTGCCATCGTGCCGGCCACGCCCGAAGACAGAACGTGTGTCGTTGACACGGGCAGGCCGTACATGTCGGCCGCGCCGATCGTCATCATCGCAACCAGTTCGGCCGACGCGCCCTGTCCATACGTCAGGTGTTGCTTGCCGATCTTTTCGCCGACGGTCACCACAATCCGCTTCCACCCGACCATCGTGCCCAGGCCCAGCGCGATAGCCACCGCGACCTTCACCCACGTCGGGATGAACTTGGTGGCGTGATCCGTTTGCCCCTTGAAGTTGTTGATCGCCTTGGCGTCTTCCGGCGCAAAGGCGGGTTGCTTCGCCTTGTCCATCAGTCGAATCGCCTCCGACGCCACGTACATGTTGTTGCGCACGTTGTCGACGATGCCTTGCGGAACAGCCGCCATCGAACCGGATGTGCCGACCTGGTGCGCGATGATATCCGTGAGTTGCTTCAAGGCGGGCACCGTCGCGGGCGTCAGTTGATGCGTGCGCACATAGGCTTCGACATCGGCGCGCGGATTGGCGGAAGGCGGCGCTCCATTCGTGTAGCGCGCAAGAGCGCCCGACGTTTGCTCCGCGACCGCGATGAACGTCTGCGTCTCAGCGGGCGTAACGGCCTTGTTCAGTGCATACGCCGTCGGCACCGTGCCGATCAGGATCAGCATGATGAGGCCCATGCCTTTCTGGCCGTCATTCGAACCGTGCGCAAACGAAACGCCGGTGCAGGTGAGGATCAGCAGGCTGCGAATCCAGAACGGCGGCGGCTCCTTGCCCTTCGGTTCGGCATACAGCGCGGGAATGCGCACAACGGCTTTGAGAATCATCAGCAGCAGTCCGGCTGCGAGAAAACCGATGAGCGGCGAGAACAGTAACGACTTGCCCACGCCAAGCGCCTGGGTCCAGTCCACGCCACTCGTGCCGTTCACGCCGTGCATCAACTGATTCATCAGGCCGACGCCTATGATGGAGCCGATCAGCGTATGCGAGCTCGACGACGGCAAGCCGAAATACCAGGTCCCGAGGTTCCAGATGATTGCCGCGATCAACAGCGCGAACACCATCGCAAAGCCCGCGCTGCTGCCCACTTGCAGGATCAGCTCGACCGGCAGCAGTTGCAGGATGCCGAACGCGACCGCGCCGCTCGAGGTCAGCACGCCCAGGAAATTCCACGCGCCGGACCACACGACCGCGAGATTCGGCGCAAGCGAATGTGTATAGATAACCGTGGCCACGGCGTTCGCTGTGTCGTGAAAGCCGTTGACGAATTCGAATCCGAGTGCGATCAGCAGTGCGACGCCGAGCAGCAAATACGGCAGGATGGAACCCTCCCGCACCGGTTGGAGATCGCCCGCGAGCTGCACGCCGCAATAGCCCACGCCGACTACGATCACGGCGAGGAAGATCACGAGACCGAGATTGCGCCCCTTGCCACTGGCCGCGCTGGGTTGCGGATACGAAAGTTCCGGCATGACGTGTGCCCCTGGAGGAATGTCGGTGAATTGCCGATGCTGCGGGGCATATGTGTCTGTACGATGACATGTGCATCGGCGGATGAATATGAGCGGGCATCCACGGGTATCTGGCGGGCGGCGCCTTGGCTCACGGCCCAAGCAGCGCTGCATAGCGCGCAGGAATCGTTTTTGCTACGCTGAGGATGCGGGGTACACCTTTCGGGGGAGATTCGATGGCGCGCGACAGTCGCAAGGAAAGCCGCAAGGCGGACGAAGGCGTGTCGGTCGCCGATCCGGCTGCGCAAGAGCCCACAGCGCACGCGGCGTTCGCGTCGTATGCGGCCCCGCTCGTGAGCGACGCGATAGCGTTCGCGACTGCAGTACGCGAAGATCCATCGCCGGAAGCGCTGCACAAGCTGCGGGTTTCGCTCCGCCGCTTGCGGTCGTTGTGGTGGGCCTTCGCGCCGCTCCTCGAGAAGGGCGAAAACACACGGCAACGCGCGCTGTACAAGTATCTGGCCACTGCAGCCGGAAAAACCCGCGACTGGGACATCCTGATCGAACTCCTCGGCCAGGAAGATAGCGGTGCACGCGGCCTCTCGACGAGGCTGGAGCAGGCGCGCGGCGATGCGCTCGCGACGAGCCGCGAGACGCTGTCGAACGCGGACGTCAAGCATCTGCTGCGCGAGGCGTTGACGAGCGCATCGAAGGAGATCAACACGACGCACGAGCGCGTACCGCTGAGCAGGTTCGCGGGAAAACGGGTGGCGGCTTCGGAGCGTTCGTTGTTCAAGCGCGCCAGGCGCGCGCGCCGCGCGAAACCTTCGAATTACGCCGCTTTTCACGACGTCAGGAAAGCCGGCAAGAAGCTTCGCTATCTGCTCGAATTTTTTCAGCCGGTGTTGAGCGGCAGCCACAAGCGCACGCTCAAGCGGCTTAAGCAGGTGCAAAAACGTTTCGGTGCGCTAAACGACATTGTCGCGAGCGAAATGTTGCTGCGCGACAATGCCCCCTTGTTTGCCGGATCGGGAAACACCGACGCCGTGCTGCACTGGTTGCACAAGGAGCGCAAACGTCGGATGCGTTCGGCAGCAGGACTGTTGCGCAAGCTATAGCGCGAACGCGGCCTGACACGCGGCAGGCAAAGCAGCTGCGCATAATTTCGAATGGCGGCCCGCACGCTCATGCGGTCCGCGTGCAATGGAGGCAACGCGCAGGTGGCAAATCGAGCGCATTTGCAGGGGCGACGCTGGCGCAGGACCTTCCGGCATGGAGCAGGCAGCGTCGCGCGTTATGTAGGCAATCGTCCGGTATTGGCGGGTGTGGCCGGTACGCTGGTCGCGGTGGCAATGGCGGCGCTCACGTTGCTGACGCTCGTCAGCGGCCGCACTGACGCGCTCGACCATGCGCGCGAAACGTCGCAGAACCTGGTGTCGATCATCTCCAGCGATCTGGAGAGGAACGTCGAAATCTATAACCTCTCGTTGCAGGCAATGGCCGATGGCGCGCAGCATCACCTGGGTGCGGGGCTGCCTCCCGACATGCAGCGAGCAGTGCTGTTCGACCGTGCCACGACGGCCGCCTATCTCGGCGGCGCGTATATCGTGGGCCCGCAGGGCGAGGTGATCGCTTCGCAAAGCGGCGACGTCAACCGGGATGTTCGCTTGACTGACCGCGACTATTTCATCGCCCATCGGCGCAACGCGGCTGCGGGTCTTTATCTGTCTCATCCGTTCCGCTCCCGCTTGCGCGACGGCAAATTGTCGATAGGGCTCACCCGGCGGATCAACGACGCCGATGGCAACTTTGCCGGCGTTGCGTTGCTTGCGATTCGCATCGAGTACTTCCAGCGCCTGCTCGAACGAATCAACATTGGCAAGCAGGGCTCGGTGTTCATCGCGATGGACGACGGCACGCTCATCGCGCGCAAGCCGTACTCGCCGCGAGATATCGGCGCGAGCATTGCAAGGTCCCCGAGCTTCGTCCGCATGGCCGCGCACAACGCCGGTTCCTATGTGGCGCCTTCCGCGGTCGACGGTGTCGAGCGCATGTTCACTTACGCGCACGTGCCGGGCACCTCGCTGATTGCGGTCGTTGCGCCCGCCGTCGACGACGTGCTGGCGCCGTGGCGTCGTCGTGCGACGATTAGCGGCGCATTGACGCTCGCGTTCGGCGCAGTCTTCGTGGCGGTGTCCTGGCTGCTGGCGTTTGCGCTGCGCGGCAAGTTGCGCGCGGAGGCTGCGTTGACGCGCCTCGCCGCCACCGACCCGCTGACCGGGCTTAGCAACCGCCGTGTGCTCGACAACCGGCTCGACGAAGAGTGGCGCCGCGCGCGGCGCACGGGCCAGCCGCTGTCGGCGCTCTTCATCGACATCGATCATTTCAAGCACTTTAACGACACACACGGGCATGCAAGCGGCGACGAGGCACTGAGCGCGGTGGCCGAATGCATATCGACCACGGTGCGCCGTTCAGTCGACGTGGTCGCGCGCTATGGCGGCGAGGAGTTTGCCGTGATACTGCCGGACACGTCGGCCGACGGGGCACTCACGGTCGCCGAAAAGATCCGCCGAAGAGTGCAGGCTCAAGACATTCTGCAGGGCGGCGACGATACGGTGGCGGTCACGGTGAGCGTCGGTTGCGCGACCTGTGTGCCCGCGCAAGGTGAGAACGCCTTCGACCTGCTCGCCGCGGCCGACCGGCAGCTTTATGTGGCGAAAGCGGCGGGCCGCAATCGCGTCTCTGCCGCGCAGTCGCCCATGCGTTCGATGACTTAGCACTCGCTGCTGTTGACTAGCTTGAAGCACACGAGGCGAGGTTGACCTTTAGAGCGCAGCCGGCACTCATGCGCTTGCGCGGCTTCGCGGCGCGAGGCCGCGCAGTGTCACGGCGTTTTGTGCGTCTCCCTGTAAGCCGCCGCGCAATCCGCCAATTGACTGCGCGGGCCGGCTTGCGCCCGGTTCGTCGACCAGCAGCACTCCCACCGGGAAGCCGCGCCGCTGCCATGCATCCAGCCCTCCGCGAAGTGCGCGAATCCGCGTATAGCCGTAGTTGCGCATGCGCGCACTGATCTCCGCAGCCGTCGCGCTGTCCGGGCACACGCAGTAAATCACCATGTCGTAAGCGCGCAGAGCGAAGTCGATCTGTTCGGGCGAATGCGGGTCGAGTGCGAACGCGCCCGGAATCGGCGACGCTGCGTCGAGCGCCGCGCCCGGTGGACGTGCGTCGAGTACCTTGGGCGTCGGCTTGCGGGCCGCCGCGCGGTTCAACGCTTGCGGTTGCGCGCCGCCATCGGCGAGCGCAGATTGCCGGCGTGCCCGCTGCTGCAGAAAAAGGCGATAGGCGAGATACACCAACGCGGCGCCCAGCAGCAAATCGATCACCGTGCCGCCGCGCGCTCTGACGAACTCGAACAACATATGCAGTTGCCGTTCCGCTGCCGCGCCGCCGAGGAGCCAGAAAGTGGCCCACGCCATTGCGCCAGTCAGGTCCCAGATTGCATAGATGCGGGCGTCCACGGCCGTGGTGCCCATCAGCGGCGGCGTAATCAGCGCGAGGCCAGGGACGAACTTCGAGATCGAGACCAGCGGCACGCCGAAGCGCTCGAACATCGAGCGAGCCTGTTCGACCCGGGCATCGAGAGCGGGCACCAGTTGGCCGAGCACGCCAATCAGCTTGCTGCCGTAGAGGCGACCGGCCGCGAACCACAGGCCGTCACCGATCAATGCGCCGAGCACCGCGGCGCATAGCACTGGCCAGAACGACAGCGTGCCCGCCGCGATCGCGGAGCCGGCAAACAGCAACACGGGGACGGCGGGAATCGGCACGCCGAGTCGCGTCAACAGCACGTTGCCGAAGACGACCGCGCCGCCCCAAGTGGATACCGCCGACGACGGAAACTCTACCAATTGAGCGGCTCCTGGGTTCTTGTCGGGAAGTTGAAAGCGCGCCTATTGTTGCCCGGCTCGACTGCCGATGCAAAGAGCGTTCCCGTCGCGCTGTGGCTTCTCCCTTCAATCAGGATACTCGATCGATCTCCCGCAGGGCCACTGCGCGACCCGCTGCAATTTCGTTCAAGACCGCCTGCCGACGCATGTCTAAGCTGCGTGCTCGTCCCTTTGCCTCGGAGATGCCGGATGAACTCACGGTACATCGGTTACATGTGCTGCGCGCTGGCGATGGTCGGCGTCGGCAGCACGGTGGTGGTGAGCAAGTCGATCGCGGCGGGATTGCCGCCGTTCAGCGCGACCGCGCTGCGCTTCGCAATTGCGTTTCCGTTGTTTGTGCTGATCATGCGCTGGCGCGGCGTTCGCTGGCCGCGTCTCGACCGGCGCGACGCCGCGCTGGTGGTCGCGCAGGCCGCGGCGGGCAGCGTCGGCTATACGGTGTTGCTCATCAGCGGGATGAAACTCGCCTCCGCCGGCGATGCGGGCGTGATCGCGGGCACGTTGCCCGCGGTGTCGGCAGTGGTCGCGATGCTGGCGCTGGGCGAGCGGCCGTCGCCTTCGCTGCTCGGTGCGGTCTGTCTTGCCACGGCGGGCGTGCTTGCTTGCACCGTGCATCCCGGCGAAAGCGTCGGGCCGCATCCGGGCGGTTCTTCTATCGTGGGCAACGCGCTGGTGTTCGCGGCGATTGTCTGCGAGGCGCTCTTCATTCTGCTCAATCGCAAGCTGCGCACGCCGGTTGCGCCGCTGCCGTTGTCGGCGTTGATGTGCGGCGTGGGTTTCGCGGTGTCGATCGTGCCTGCGTACTTTGAAAGACCCTGGAGCATGCCGCTCGACGCCGGCGCTCTGAGCGGCGTGCTGTATTACGCGCTCGTGCCGACCGTGGCCGGCTTCGTTCTCTGGTATGAAGGCGCCGCGCGCGTGAGCGGCGCGGAGGCCGGCTTGACGACCGCGCTCGTGCCGGTCAGTGCGTTGGCGTTGGCCGCGCTGCTATTGCACGAGCCGGTTAGCGCGGCGCAACTCGCGGGCGTTGCCTGTGTGCTCGGCGCCGTGATGCTCGCGACATTCGGGCAACCGCGCAGCACGCGCAAGGCGGCGTGAGGCATGCGTGGTGCCGCGCGTTCGGCTAACAACGTGCTCTTACGTGTTGGGCACCGCGACGGCGCCGGGATTGCCGACGATCGCCAGAAACTCGCGGCGCGTGGACGGGTCCGTGCGGAACGTGCCGAGCATGCGCGACGTAACCATTGTCACGCCGGCTTTGTGCACGCCGCGCGTCGACATGCACTGATGCGCGGCTTCGAGAATGACGCCCACGCCCGCCGGTTGCAGTACGTCGTTCAACGTATCAGCGATCTGCACGGTCATCTTTTCCTGGATCTGCAGGCGCTTCGCGAATGCGTCGACGAGACGAGCGAGCTTTGAAATGCCGACGACCCGGTGTTGCGGCAGATAAGCGACATGCGCGCGCCCGATGATCGGCACCATGTGATGTTCGCAATAGCTCTCGAAGCGAATGTCCTTCAGCACGATCATCTCGTCGTAGCCGTCCACCTCGGAAAATGTGCGAGCGAGGATTTCGCGCGGATCGACCTGATAGCCCGCATAGAACTCTTCGTAAGAGCGCACCACGCGCGCCGGTGTGTCGAGCAGGCCCTCGCGCTGCGGATCGTCGCCGGCCCAACGCAGCAGCACGCGCACGGCTGCTTCTGCTTCTTCACGGCTCGGACGGCCGTTCGCGGCCGCCGGTGTGGTTTCTTCTGTCTTGCTGCTGGTCATCCGTCGCTCCTCCGGGATCGCGCGTCGGGCCAGGATGGAGCGCGCGGGTTCATGAGTGGGGTCATTGTTCCATGTTTTACGCCGGATCGTGCCGATGCCCCTTCCGACGTCGCGGGGCTGACGGTTTCATTTCGGCCACTCGTCCATTGCGTCGTTGAAGAGTTGCGCGACCACGCTGCGCAGCCAGCTGCCGCGCGGATCGTTATGAAACTTGCGATGCCAGTGCTGCCGCAAATCGAAACGCGGCAGCGGCAGAGGCGGCTCGACGAGCGTGATCGACGCATGTTCCGACACATACGCGAAGCCGATTGCATGCGGCACGGTCGCGATCAGATCCGTGCGCGCGAGGATGAACGGCAGGCTCATGAAGTGCGGCGTCTCCAGCACCGCCCGCCGCTCGATGCGTTTTTTCACCAGATATTGTTCGAGGACTTCCTGGCTGCGTCCTTCCGCGCGCACCACCGCGTGCCCCGACGCGACGAATTGCGCAAGCGTAAGCGGCGCCTTTGAAAGCGGATGACCGGCGCGCATCAGGCAAATAAAGCGGTGCGTGAAGAGCCGCTGCTGGAAAAAGTTGTTACCCGACAGGTCCGGAAAGTAGCCGACCGCGAGATCGACGTCGCCCGATTCGAGCCCGCGTTCGACATGCGCCGGCGACAGCGATACGGAGCGCAGATTCGCATGCGGCGCGCGCTCGGCGAAGAGTTGCAAAAGCCGCGGCAAGAAGACGATCTCACCGACGTCGGAAAGCGCGATCGAGAATGTATGCGTGCTCGTGTCCGGGTCGAACTCCTGTGCATCGAGCATGCCTTTCTCGATCCGCAAAAGCGCGTCGCGTGCGGCCGGCAGAATGGCGAGCGCGCGAGGCGTTGGCTCCATACCTTTGGAAGTGCGCACGAACAACGGGTCGTCGAAATACTCGCGCAGCCGTCCAAGCGCCGTGCTCACGCGCGGCTGGCTCACACCGAGTTGCTCGGCCGCGCGGCTGACGTTGCGGGTGTCCTCCATCGCGACGAGGTAGGGAATCAGATTCAGATCGAGGTTGTTGTCCGACATGCTCTTTGGCCGGCGGCCGTCTGTGCTATTCGATATATGGATAAAGGGTAGCCGAAGAATCGCCACTCGGGATAGTGGAGTTTTCTTTGCACGCCGAGCAGGAAGAATGTGCGGGAGGGCCAACAGGCGCGCACCTGGGACGTCGGCAACCTATGATTAAGGGAAAGTCCGTGCCTTGACAATGCAGTTCAAGCGCAACCATAATCGCCGAATCGTTCGCTAAACGAATCACTGTTCACTGTGCGAACAAAACGAGCGAGCTGGCAGGTGATTCGTCGCACGCCCCACGGTTTGGCACAGCTCGCATCTGTCTGGAGACCGCCCGCGTAGGCTGCCGTCACGGCGATGCCCGGCGTGCGTAGCGCCTCACAAGGAAATTCGACATGATCAACAAGATTTTCGAGTCACTTCAGTCGGCGGTCGCCGACGTCCACGACGGCGCGACTGTCATGATCGGCGGCTTCGGCACGGCCGGCATGCCGTCGGAGCTGATCGACGCGCTGATCGAGCAAGGCGCGCGCGAACTCACCATCGTCAACAACAACGCCGGTAACGGCGACATTGGCCTTGCCGCGCTGCTCAAGGCGAAGCGCGTGCGCAAAATCATCTGCTCATTTCCGCGCCAGACGGATTCGTATGTGTTCGACGCGCTGTATCGCGCCGGCGAAATCGAACTCGAACTCGTGCCGCAGGGCAATCTGGCCGAGCGCATTCGCGCGGCGGGCGCGGGCATCGGCGGATTTTTCACGCCGACCGGCTACGGCACGAAGCTAGCTGAAGGCAAGGAAACGCGTCTGATCGACGGCAGGCACTATGTGCTCGAGTCGCCGCTGCATGCGGATTTCGCGCTCATCAAGGCGTATAAGGGCGACCGCTGGGGCAACCTCGTTTATCGTAAGACGGCTCGTAACTTCGGGCCGATCATGGCAAGTGCGGCGAAAACCGCGATCGTGCAGGTGTCGGAAGTCGTGCCGCTCGGCGCGCTCGATCCGGAAAACATCGTGACGCCGGGCATTTTCGTGCAACGCGTGATCGAAGTGCCGCAAGCGGCACACGCTCCGCTGCCCAATCCCCGCGACGCTGCCGCTTGAACCGGAGACCGACATGAAGAAACTGACCCGCGATGAAATGGCCAAGCGCGTTGCACTGGATATTCCGGAAGGCGCGTATGTGAACCTCGGTATCGGCGTGCCGACGCTGGTGGCGAACCACCTGGCAGCCGATAAGGAAATCTTCCTGCACAGCGAAAACGGCCTGCTCGGCATGGGCCCCGCGCCCGCGAAGGGCGAGGAAGACGACGAACTGATCAACGCCGGCAAGCAGCATGTCACGCTGCTGACGGGCGGCGCCTTTTTCCACCACGCCGATTCGTTTGCGATGATGCGCGGCGGCCACCTCGACTTCTGCGTGCTCGGCGCGTTCCAGGTCTCGGCGAAGGGTGACCTCGCGAACTGGCACACGGGCGCACCGGACGCGATTCCCGCTGTCGGCGGCGCAATGGATCTCGCCATCGGCGCGAAACAGGTCTACGTGATGATGGAGCATCTGACCAAGCAGGGCGAAAGCAAGATCGCCGCTGAATGCACGTACCCGGTGACGGGCGTCGGTTGCGTCGATCGCATTTACACAGATCTGGCCATGATCGACGTTACCGACCAGGGCCTCGTGGTGCGCGAGATTTTCTCGGATATCGACTTCGACGCGCTGCTCAAACTCACGGGTGTGCCGCTGATCGACGGTACGCAGGACGCGCGCGCCGCGTAACGGTGGCGCGGCGCGGCGGCACGCGTGCTGCCGTGCGCACCGCGTTTCGCCGAGCAGTGCTACATTCAATAAAATCATCCGGCCATCCACGTCATCATGCTCGACTCCAGCGGTCGCCTCACCGGCCTTCTTTGCGGCACACAGCCGATGAACGACATCTGGGCGCCGCGTGCCACGCTGCAACGGATGCTCGACGTGGAAGCGGCGCTCGCACGTGCTTCGGCAGCGCACCATGTCATTCCTGAAACGGCGGTGCCGGCAATCGAAGCAGCCTGCCACGCCGACCAACTCGACGCCGACGCGCTAGCGCGCGACGCGGCGCTCGGCGGCAATCTCGCGATACCTCTCGTCAAGCAACTCACCGCACGCGTGAAAGCGGCTGACGCCGAAGCGTCGAAATACGTGCATTGGGGCGCGACGAGCCAGGACATCATCGACACCGCAACGGTGCTGCAACTACGCGATACCTTCAACCTGCTAGACAGCGGCTTGCAAGCCACTTGCGACGCAATCGCGAAACTGGCGGCCACGCATCGCGCGACGCCGATGATCGGCCGCACATGGTTGCAGCAGGCGTTGCCGATCACGCTCGGCCTGAAATTCGCGCAATGGCTCGATGCGTTGTTGCGTCACCGCGAGCGGCTCGATGCGCTGCGTGCGCGCGCGCTCGTGCTGCAATTCGGTGGCGCGGCTGGCACGCTGGCGAGCCTTCGCGATGCGGCGCCGCAAGTCACGCAAGCGCTCGCGCAAGAACTCGGCCTCACGGTGCCTACATTGCCGTGGCATACGCAGCGCGACCGGATTGCAGAGAGCGCATCGTTCTTCGCCATGCTGATCGGCACGCTCGGAAAGATCGCGCGGGACATCTCGCTGCAAATGCAAACCGAGATCGACGAACTCGCCGAGCCTGCCGCTGCAGGCAAAGGCGGATCGTCGACGATGCCGCACAAGCGTAATCCGGTTGGCTGCGCGGCGGTTCTCACGGCGGCCACGCGCGCGCCCGGACTCGTCGCCACGGTATTCGCGGGCATGGTGCAGGAACACGAGCGCGCGCTCGGCGGCTGGCAAGCCGAGTGGGACGCGCTGCCCGATCTTGCACGGCTTGCTGGCGGCGCGCTCGCCAACATCGAACAGATCGCGACCGGACTCAACGTGAACGTGCCGCGCCTTGCCAAGAATCTCGACGTCACGCACGGCCTGATTCTCGGCGAAGCGGTCATGCTTGCGCTCGGGGACAGCATTGGCCGGATGGACGCGCATCATCTCGTGGAGCGCGCGTCGAAAGCCGCGATCCACGACGGGCAGACGCTTTTCGATGTGCTGTCCGCGGACGTAGCCGTCACCCAGCATCTTTCGGTCGAGCGCCTGAAACAACTGCTCGACCCCGCTCAATACGTCGGCCAGGCGCACGCATATGTGGACGCCGCGCTGGCGCTTCATACCGCGCGTTCACAGCGCGCCCCTTCGAAGGAGTAACCGGCATGCCTTACGCCGCAGTCAACGGCACGGAGCTGCACTATCGGATCGACGGCGACCGTCACGGCAATGCACCGTGGATCGTGCTGTCGAATTCGCTCGGCAGCGACCTGTCAATGTGGACGCCGCAAGTCGCGGCGCTGTCGAAGCACTTCCGCGTGTTGCGCTACGACACGCGCGGCCACGGTCATTCCGAAGCGCCGAAAGGTCCGTACACGATCGAGCAACTAAGTGGCGACGTACTGGGCCTGATGGACACGCTGAAGATCGCGCGCGCGAATTTTTGCGGCGTGTCGATGGGCGGGCTGACAGGCGTTGCGCTGGCCGCTCGTCATGCGAATCGTTTGGAGCGCGTCGTGCTCGCGAATACGGCCGCGCGAATCGGCTCGCCTGAAGTGTGGGTGCCGCGCGCCGCGCGGGCTCGCACGGAGGGCATGCTGGCGCTGTCGGACGCGGTGTTGCCGCGCTGGTTCACCGCCGATTACATCGAGCGGGAGCCGGTGGTTCTCGCCATGATTCGCGACGTATTCGTGCACACGGACAAGGAAGGTTATGCATCGAATTGCGATGCGATCGACGCCACCGATCTTCGTCCCGAAACGCACGGGATCAAGCTGCCGGTGCTCGTGATCAGCGGCACGCACGACGTCGCGGCGACGCCTGCGCAAGGACGCGAACTCGCGCAGGCGATTCCAGGCGCGCGTTACGTCGAATTGGACGCGTCGCATATTTCGAACATCGAGAAGGCCGATGCTTTCACGAAGACAGTCATCGACTTTTTGACGGAGCCGAAATGAACGACGAAGACCGATACGAAGCAGGAATGGGCGTGCGCCGCGCAGTGTTGGGCGATGCGCACGTGGACCGCTCGCTTGCGAATCGCACCGAGTTGACTGAAGAATTCCAGAATTTCATCACGCGCTATGCGTGGGGCGAAATCTGGACACGCGAGGGCTTGCCGCGGCACACGCGCAGCCTGCTGACCATTGCAATGATGGTTGCGTTGAATCGCAGCGAAGAACTTGCGCTGCATTTGCGCGCGGCGAAAAACAATGGCGTGACGCGTGAACAGATCAAAGAGGTATTGCTGCAAACCGCCGTTTATTGCGGTGTGCCGGCGGCCAACTCCGCGTTTCATCTCGCCGACAAACTGTTCCGCGAGGACGACGCCGCAGCGAAGCAGTGAGTTGATTGGCTGCAGTCATGCTTTAACGATACGACGCGCGCCCGATACGGCGCGCGTTTTTACATGGCCCGCCGTGCGGGCTCCGTTTCGCGACGTGCACTGACATCAACGTCAGTCACGGCATCTGCATTCGGGCGTGCCTGAGCCGGCGAGTCGATCCGGACAGCGCGCAATACGGTGTCCTTGATAACTTCGCGCCAATGCGCGAGCGCCGCCTTGTCCATTAGCGGCTCGCCGAGAAACGCGCCCAACGTGTACTGATTCGCGTTATAGAAATAGCCGAGCGATGCGATCAGCAGATACACGTCGCGCGCCTTTACCTCGGCGCGGAAAACGCGCTGCGCCTTGCCTGCATCGAGAAGCTTTTGCACCACGGAGATCGCATAGCCGGAGATTTCTTTCAGCTTCGAAGACTTTTTCGCGTGCTTGCCCTGATGCAGATTCTCGCTCGACAGCAGCGTAACGAACTCCGGGTGGTCTAGGTAGTACTGCCAGACAAACTCGACCATCTGTTCAAGGCCGTGCACCGGATCGTCCAGGTCGAGATCGAGCTTGCTCTCCGCTTCGTTGAACTGCGTGTAGATCGTTTCCAGTACTTCGATAAACAACTGCTCCTTGCTGCCGAAGTAGTAGTAGATCATTCGGTCGTGCGAGCGCGCAGCCTTCGAAATACTTTCCACGCGCCCGCTTGCATAGCCTTGCTTCGCGAAGACCTTGATTGCCGCTTTCAGTATCTTGGCGCGCGTGTCTTGCGCCTGTTTCGCACGGATGCCGGTGGCTCCCGGTTTGCGAGCGGCAGTGGAACTCATGGCGGTCCGATATCTCTCTGTTGGCGTCGATTAAGATTTGCACCTTGTGACTTTGCGTCCGCTGTTCGCCAGGGCAGACACGCGTCTCATCATACAGCGGGCCTTGCATTGTGCGAGTGCTGCGAGTGCTGCATCTTCGGCGCAAACTGGACGATCGATCCAATGCGCGCTCTTTAAATGCCGCGTTGCACCATCCGCATACGCACGGGAAACACATTGCGCAGTCTATTTTGATCGAGTAGATTTGCAAGAACTTTGGTGTAGCGGATACTACACGAACGGTAAGTGACCGCAACATGAAATTCGCGAGTCACACGAAACGTCCCTTGAAACAAGGGCTATTCGTCAGCCGGGCAGGACCGATTGTAATGTCGTCGTATGGGAACCCCACCATGACAGAACATACGAAGGTCGATTTCGGTGCGGAGCGCGTGGACGGCGACACCGCCTCGACGCCCGGCCCCACCGTGCTCGAGAAGGCGGCGCCGCGCAGCGAGCGAATGGCGTCGAACAAGATCGAATGCAACGCCTGTCCGGTGCTGTGTCAGATATCGGAAGGCCGCACTGGCGCATGCGATCGCTATGCGAATGCAAGCGGACGGCTGATTCGCGTCGATCCGGTGGTGTTTCTATCCCGCGCAAACGAAGCGGACTCCACGGTCGAATTCGGTGCATCGTCCGATGCTCAAAAGGATTCCACCGAACAGACGCTTTTCGTGACCGGTGTCGGCGCATCGTCCACTTATCCCGACTACAAACCCGCGCCTTTCATCGTTGCCTCGAAGCGCGACGACGTCGACATGATCACGGTCGTCACCGAAGGCATTTTCAGCTATTGCAGCTTCAAGGTAAAAATCGACACTGACCGCTTTCTCGGTCCAGAGCAGGCCAACGTGCGCTGTCAGGGTGAGATCGTCGGGCATGTGACGACGGCCGAATACGGCTCGCAAATGTTGAGTCTCGGCGGCGTGCATCACCTGACCGGCGGCAGCAAGAAAGAAGGCCGCGTGACTTGCGACATGATGCTCGCGCTCGGCAATAAACAGGCGGTGGAGTTAAGCATAGACGGCGGCGCGAGCCTCGCGATTCGCGCCGGTGCCGCGCCGGTTGTCGACGGTGTCGAAGAGCGGCGCATGCGCGTGGGTTGCGGGTCGGCGACTATCGGCATCTTCGCTAAGCAATGGTTCGGGCACGCGGACGAAGTCGTCGTGGTGGACGATCACATCACCGGCGTGCTGACCGAACATCAGGCGGGGCGCTGCCTCGGCATGACACGCTCCGGCATCCGGATTCGCGGACGCAAGTCGACGCCCGGCCGCTACTTTCAGGTGGCGAATCCTGGCATTGGCTGGGGCGGCACCGACATTCAGGACCCCCTTGCGATTATCGAAGGCTTCGATCCTGCAGTTGCGAAACCCGGCACGCGCCTGCTGATGGTGTCGACCACAGGCGAGCACGCGCAGTGGTACGAACTCGATCAGGATCTCGTTCCGCGCGTGGCCGAGATGCCCGATGCGGTGCGCAGAACAGTGGAGCGAATCGGCGAAAACTGCGAGCCGTCGCTTGCGACGGTGCTGTTTCTCGGCGGCGCGGGCGGCAGTCTGCGCGCGGGTGCGACCGAGAACCCGGTGCTGCTCACGCGCGCGATCAAGCAGAAGCTCGTCAACGTGACATGCGGCGGCGCGCCGGCTTATGTGTGGCCAGGCGGCGGTATTACCGTAATGGTCGACGTATCGCGCATGCCTGACCGGTCGTTCGGTACTGTGCCGACGCCCGCGATTGTCGCGCCGATCGAATTCACCATGACGTACGACGCCTATCGCGATCTCGGCGGCCATCTGGATGCAGTGCGTTCATTGGAAAACGTGTTGGCCAACGGTCCCGAGCATACCGAAGGCGCGCCGCTTGCGCGCCGCATGGTGGCCGCCAATCCGGACAATCCGTGGCCACCCGTCATGCCGCCAATGCTCGGCTAACCGGACTGTCACGACAACGCAATGAGCCCAACCCGCATCCGCATCGACGCAACCCGTTGGCATTGGCAGCACGGGCCCATCGATCTGATCCTCGGCGCCGACGGAGAACCCGCCGCGCTGCAAGCTGCTTTTGATGCGTGCTGGGCACGTTTCGTCGACGTATTGCCTGAACTGGTCGGTGAATTAAAAATGCTTCGGCGGCCCATTAGCGTCGACGCGTCGCCTGATGACTGCGCGCTGCAAGGCCCTGTTGCGCGCCGCATGTGGTCCGCGTGCCATCCGCACCGCGCGCGTTTTATCACGCCAATGGCGGCCGTTGCGGGCAGTGTCGCCGACGAATTGATCGCTGCATTCGCGCGTGAAGGCATCTCTCGCGCGTTCATCAACAATGGCGGCGACATCGCGTTTTATTTGACGGAGGGCCGGCAATATCGCGTCGGTGTCTTTGCGGACGTCTCGCAGTCGCTCGCGAAAGCGCAGAGCCGAGGCGGCGACGCGCTCGACGCCAATCTCACGCTCGACGCCAACGCGCCCATTCGCGGCATTGCCACGAGCGGTTGGCGCGGCCGCAGCTTCAGTCTCGGCATCGCGGACAGTGTGACAGTGCTCGCACGCAATGCGGCAAGCGCAGACGCCGCCGCGACGATGATCGCCAACGCCGTGAATCTCGATCATGCAGGCATCGTACGTGTACCGGCTTCGTCGCTGAAGGACGACACCGATCTGGGCGACCGGCTTGTTACCGCCAACGTGCCTTGGCTGCCACAGCCGCTCATCGATTTCGCACTTGCACGCGGCGTTGAAGCCGCGCGGCGCTTGCTCAATAGAGGGATGATTGAAGGCGCCGCATTGTTCTTGCAAGGGCGAGTGCGAGTCGCCGGTATGCACGGCACGAGCGCGTTGCTTTCGCATCGCGCTCAAACAACAACGGAGGTTCCGTGTTCGAAATACGCCGCGTGCTGACGCACGTCGAAGACATCTTCCACGAGTTCGGCCCCGCGCCCGCAGAGCCGTTGCGCCGCGGTGCGATTGCCGCTGTGATGACGAACCCGTTCGCCGGCCGCTATGAAGCGAACATCGAACACGCGATGGAAGCGCTCAAGCCCATCGGCTTCGACATGGCGCAACGGCTGCTCGCGGCGATGGCGGTCCCGCATGCGTCGATCGAAAGTTATGGCAAGGGCGCGATTGTCGGCTCGCGTGGCGAACTGGAACACGGCGCGTTATGGCATGTGCCAGGCGGCTATGCGATGCGCGAGTTGCTGGAGAAAAACGGCGTGCCCACCAACGCAATCGTGCCGTCGACGAAAAAGGTCGGCGCGCCGTCCACCGCGCTCGACGTACCGCTTACGCATGTGAACGCGAGCTACGTGCGCAGTCATTTCGACGCGATCGAAGTACGCGTGCCAGGCGCACCATCCGCCGACGAAGTGGTGTACATCCTTGCGATGAGCACCGGTCAGCGCGTGCATGCGCGCGTCGGCGGGCTCGCGAAAGAGGCAATTGTGGGCAAGGACGGCCTGCGCTAAACCACGTTGAGGTTGCAGCGGGCGTACGGACAATACAGACCAACACAGAGCAGCGCAGGCATGGAAACACGGAGAGCGAAATGGCAATCAGGCTTCGCAAGCTAGTCGTGCAAGTGGACGAAACACGCATTGAAATGGGTCAGAACGTCGATCCGCCGGCCCGTCGTGCGGTGGCGATCGCGGTGATCGACAATCCGTATGCGGGACGCTACGAAGCGAAGCTCGACGCACTGATCGAGGCCGGCGAGGAACTGGGCGCGCTGCTCGGCAAGAGGTGCGTCGAAGCGCTCGGCATCGAGCCGGGCGACGCGCAAAGCTATGGCAAGGCCGCGATTGTCGGCGAGGCAGGCGAACTCGAACACGCCGCCGCGATTTTGCACCCGAAGCTCGGCGCGCCGTTGCGCGCGGCGGTCGAAAAGGGCGCGGCGCTCGTGCCGTCGGCGAAAAAAATGGGCACGCTCGGCACCCCGATCGACGTGCCACTCGGCCATAAGGACGCCGCTTTCGTGCGCAGTCATTTCGACGCGATCGAGGCGCGCGTGTCCGACGCGCCGCGTGCCAACGAGATCGTGGTCGCGGTGGCCGTGACCGCGTCGGGCCGGCCGTTGCCGCGTATCGGCGGTTTGGAGGCAAGCGAAATCAAGGGCGAGGATGGTTTGCGCTGACGCTTGCACAGGGATTTGCATGCGATTTTTTCACGGCTTCCCGCAAGGGCTTTCTTTCAGGTAGTGTGCTGCCGTTGATGCGTGCGAGCACGGTGCCGTACGCGCCGCAACGTCTGCTGGTCGAGCCTCTTGCCGTTTGGCGCGTGGATCGTCAGCAAGCTGCCGAGGGTCTCGATGCTTTCGAATTTGCTGGTACAACTGGTCAACGGACTCGCCGATGCGTCGACGCTATTTCTCGTCGCCGCCGGCTTGTCGTTGATCTTTGGCGTAACGCGCATCGTCAACTTTGCGCACGGCTCGTTCTACATGTTCGGCATCTACGTGGCGTACAGCATCGCCAGCCGCTTCGGACACACCGCGGGCGGCTTCTGGCTTTCGGTGCTGGCCGCTGCGCTGGTCGTGGCGGTGCTCGGCGCGCTCGTCGAGGTGATCGTGCTCAGGCGCATTTATCAGGCGCCGGAGTTGTTCCATCTTCTTGCCACGTTTGCACTCGTATTGATCTTTCGCGACGCCGCGTTGTGGCTATGGGGACCCGAAGATCTGTTCGGACCGCGCGCGCCGCATCTTGCGGGCGCAGTGGATTTTCTCGGCCATCCGTTGCCGACGTATGACATCGCATTGATCGTCATCGGCCCGGTGGTTTTGCTCCTGCTCTGGTATGCGTTGACGCGCACGCGCTGGGGCACGCTCGTGCGCGCGGCGACTCACGATCGCGAGATGCTTGGCGCGCTCGGCATCAATCAGGCGTGGCTGTTTACGGGCGTGTTTTTCGTCGGCGCGTTTCTGGCCGGGTTGGGCGGTGCGCTGCAAGGTCCGCGTATGTCGGCGAATCTCTCGCTCGATCTGGAGACGATCGGCAATGCGTTCGTGGTCGTCGTGGTCGGCGGCATGGGGTCGATTCCGGGCGCGTTCGTCGCGGCGCTGATCATCGCCGAGATAAAGGCGCTGTGCATCGGCATCGGACATGTGACGTTATTCGGCGTCGGTCTCTCGTTGAGCCGATTTACGCTGGTTGCGGAATTCGTCGTGATGGCCGTCGTGCTCGTGGTGCGGCCTTGGGGTTTGCTCGGTCGCGCCAGTGCCGCAGTGCGGGGCATGGCCGCGCCGGAAGCGCCTCTGCGTCCTGCGGGAAAGCGGCTCAAATGGCTTGCCGCGATTGCGCTGCTGATCCTGTTGCTCGCGCCGCTCACGGCGAATGCGTTCCCGTATATGCCGGTGCTGCTCGTGGAAATTCTCATCGCCGTGCTGTTCGCGACGAGCCTGCATTTCATCATGGGGCCGGGCGGCATGCATTCCTTCGGCCATGCTGCGTATTTCGGACTCGGCGCATATGGTGCCGCGCTCTTCCTCAAGGTGTTGAATCTGCCGATGGAAGCCGCGTTGCTGCTCGGACCGCTTCTGGCCGTTGCAGGCGCGCTGGTGTTCGGCTGGTTCTGCGTGCGCCTTTCCGGCGTATACCTCGCGATGCTGACGCTCGCGTTCGCACAGATCGTGTGGTCGGTCGTTTTCCAATGGGACGATGTGACGGGCGGCAGCAACGGCATTCTCGGCTTGTGGCCGTCTAACTGGCTATCGTCGCCGGTGGCGTTTTATTACCTGACGCTTGTCTGTGCGGTGGTCGGCGTATGGCTCTTGCGCCGCATGTTGTTCTCTCCGCTCGGTTATGCAATGCGCGCGTCGCGCGATTCGGTGCTGCGCGCCGAGGCGATCGGCATCGACGTGAAGCGCGTGCAATGGGCCGCTTTCGTGATCGCGTCGCTGTTCTGCGGTCTCGCGGGTTCCCTGTATGCATTCTCCAAGGGCACGATTTCGCCGGAGGTGATCAGTGTGAGCCGTTCCGTCGACGGCCTCGTGATGGTGCTGCTCGGCGGCTTGCAGACGCTCACCGGGCCGATAGTCGGTGCGGCTGTCTTCACGTGGCTGCAGGACACCGTCGCGCGGCAGACCGATTACTGGCAAGCGCTGCTGGGCTTCACGATTCTGTTGCTGGTGATCGCGTTTCCGCAGGGCATCGTCGGTTTTATCCGCGATCGTTTTGGCGATGACACGGCCGACAACGCTGAGAAGAACGGCCCGCAACCGTCGCAACGCACGGCGATCAAGGAGGGGCTATGAGCTTGCTGCGCGTATCCGGCCTCTGCAAATCGTTCGGCGGTCTGAAAGCGGTCGACGACGTTTCATTCACGCTCGAAGCCGGCCAGCTTCTCGCGTTGCTTGGGCCTAACGGCGCGGGCAAGTCCACTTGCTTCAACATGGTCAACGGACAATTATCGCCTTCGTCAGGCTCTATCCGTTTCGACGGACACGAACTCGTTGGCATGCGCCCGCGCGACATCTGGCGGCTCGGCGTGGGCCGGACATTCCAGATCGCGGCGACCTTCAATTCAATGACGGTGCTCGAAAACGTGCAGATGGCCCTTGTCTCGCGCGAACGCAAAACTTTCGGCGTGTGGAAGCCCGCAGCCTCGCGCTATGCTGACGAAGCGTTCGCGCTGCTCGAGCAGGTCGGCATGGCCGCCGACGCGAACCGCGCATGCGGCGTTCTCGCGTATGGCGACGTGAAGCGTGTCGAGCTTGCCATTGCACTCGCGAACCGGCCGAAGCTTCTGTTGATGGACGAGCCCACTGCGGGCATGGCGCCGAAGGAGCGCAACGAACTGATGGCGCTGACCAAGCGGCTCGTCACGGAGCAGAAAATCGGCGTGCTGTTCACCGAGCACAGCATGGACGTGGTGTTCGCTTACGCCGACCGGATGATCGTGCTCGCGCGCGGCAAGCTGATCGCCGAGGGCGACGGTGACACGATCCGCAACGACCCGCGAGTGCAGGAAGTGTATTTCGGCACCGGCAAGACTTTTCAGCCGCACGCGGCGCTGCACGACGTGGCGGGTGGTCATGCGGCAGGAGGAGCGCTGCAATGAGCGAACCGATGCTGAAAGTAGCGGGCCTCAACGCGTTTTATGGACGCGCTCACATTCTGTTCGATGTCGGCCTGGAAGTAGGCCGCGGCGAAGTTGTCGCGCTGATGGGCCGCAACGGCGCGGGCAAATCGACCACTATGAAAGCGGTAATGGGTCTGCTGCCGCGACGCCATGGAGAAGTCACCTTTCGCGGCCAGAACATTGCTGCGCTGGCGCCGTACAAGATCGCTCGCATGGGCATGGGCTTCGTTCCGGAAGACCGGCGTGTCTTTGCCGATCTGACAGTGATGGAGAACCTCGACACTGGCCGCCAGCCGCCACGCGAAGGCGCGCCGCAATGGACGCCGGAAAAGCTGTTCCGTCTATTCCCCAATCTCGGCGAAATGCCAAAACGCCCCGGCGGCCAGATGAGCGGCGGCGAGCAGCAGATGCTCACCGTATCGCGCACGTTGATGGGTAACCCGTATCTCGTGTTGCTCGATGAGCCGTCCGAGGGCGTGGCACCCGTGATCGTCGAGCAGATGGCCAATATGATTCTCGAACTCAAGCGCGAAGGGCTATCCATTCTGTTATCCGAACAGAACCTGCACTTCGCGGAACTGGTCAGCGACCGCGCGTATGTGCTCGAAAAAGGGCAGATCCGTTTTAGCGGCACGATCGGCGAACTGGCAAGTAACGAAACAGTGAGGCGCGCTTATCTGAGCGTTTGATTCGCGCGTGATTAGGACAGTCGTTGCGAAAGGAGAGGCAGATGGCAGCAGAGACGTTGACAGGCTTGTCGGGCAAGGTCGCGGTAACGAACATCGGGCTGCTGTTATCCGGCGACATCGATCAGCCGATTCTCGACGCCGACACGCTGGTGATCGACGACGGCGTGATCGTTGCTGTGGGCAAAGAGAAGGACTGCGACCTTGAAGGCGCGCGCACTACGGTGGATTGCAAGGGTACGACCGTTGCGCCCGGTCTGATCGACTCGCATGTGCATCCGGTATTCGGCGACTGGACGCCGCGACAGAACCAGATGGGATGGATCGAATCGAATCTGAACGGCGGCGTGACAACAATGATCTCCGCCGGCGAAGTACATTTACCTGGTCGTCCGAAAGATGTGCTCGGCGTGAAGGCACTGGCGATCACCGCGCAGCGTTCGTTCGAAGGCATGCGCGGCGCGGGTGTCGGCGGCGGCGTCAAGGTGATGGCGGGCGCGCCGGTCATCGAGAAGGGCATGGTCGAGGAGGATTTCAAGGAGCTGTCCGAAGCAGGCGTGAAGCTGCTCGGCGAGGTCGGTCTCGGCAGCGTGAAGGCCGGCGAGGAAGCCGCGCGGATGGTTGCGTGGGCGCGTAAGTACGGCATTCAGAGCACGATTCATACGGGCGGCCCTTCGATTCCCGGCTCCGGTCTGATCGACCGCGACGTGGTGCTGGAAGCCGATGCTGACGTGATCGGCCATATCAACGGCGGGCATACGTCGCTGTCTTACCGGCATGTTTGCGATTTGTGCGAGCAGTCGAGCCGTGCGCTCGAGATAGTGCACAACGGCAACGAACGCATCGCATTGCTGACGGCTCGTCATGCGGTCGAACTGAAATGCCCGCACCGCATTATTCTCGGCACCGACAGTCCCGCCGGCTCCGGCGTCCAGCCGTTGGGCATCTTGCGGATGATCGCGCTCATTTCCAGTCTCGCGGATGTGCCCGCTGAAATCGCGTTCTGCTTCGCGACCGGCAATACCGCACGTCAGCGGAACTTACGCCAGGGCTTGATCGAAGTGGGACGTCCCGCCGACCTCGTCTTCATGGACCGCGCGCAACATACGGCGGCTGACACGCTGCTCGAAAGCGTGCAGCTCGGCGACATTCCGGGCGTGGGCATGGTGATGATCGACGGTTTGATCCGTTGCAGGCGCAGTCGTAATACGCCGCCCGCGACCGAAGTGCCGGTCGTGCTGTGAGCACGCAACGTTCAGCGCTCACGGTGAGCTCGTGAACGCGCCGGCGCCGCTCGCGCTGAAAGTGAACGGCGCGACCCATCTCGTCAGCGCCGCCGCCGACACGCCGTTGCTCTATCTGCTGCGTAACGACCTCGCACTCAACGGCCCGAAGTTCGGCTGCGGACTGGGCGAATGCGGCGCATGCACGGTGCTGCTGGACGGCGTGCCGACGCGTGCGTGCGTGACGACCGCCAAAGTGGCATTAGGCCGCGAGATCACCACGCTCGAAGGATTGGGTACACGTGCCGCGCTGCATCCAGTGCAACAGGCTTTTATCGAAGAGCAGGCCGCGCAATGCGGCTATTGCCTGAGCGGGATGATCATGACGGCGAAGGCCTTGCTCGATCGCGATCCGCATCCCAGTGTGGAAACGATCCGACGCGAGTTGTCGCGCAATCTGTGCCGCTGCGGCACACATGTGGAGATCGTGCGTGCTGTGCAACGCGCCGCTGAACTACTCGCGTCGCAAAAGAATGCTTCCGAAGGGGCGCGCGCATGACAGGACCGGATTTCAGCGTCGATCGCCGGGCCGCTGCGCCGTCGCGCAAGCAGTTGTACGACGCGCAGAGCGTGCTGATCGTCATGCGCGCGCCGCAAGCGCCGGTCAAGCCGGCTGTCGGTCAACCCGGCTCGCGGTCGTCGTTTGTTCCAGGCGAGCCGGATATGTTTCTCGCCGTGCGCGACGACGGCAGTGCGATCGCGTTCAACGGCCATGTCGATCTCGGCACCGGCATCGGCACCGCGCTTGCGCAGATCGTCGCGGAAGAACTGGATCTGCCTTTGACGCGCGTGTCGATCGTGCTTGGCCATACGAACGAAACGCCGAATCAGGGGCCGACCATCGCAAGCGCCACGATGCAGATAACCGCAGTGCCGCTGCGGCATGCGGCGGCGCAGGCGCGTCAATGGCTCCTCGCACAGGCGGCGGCACGCTTCGGCGTGGATGTCGAAAAGCTCGTTGTACGTGATGGCATGGTGTTCGAACACGACGGCGACAACGCGGTAGAGAAAGCAAGACGCATCGGCTACGGCGGGTTGATCGCGGGGCAGCGAGTCGAACTGCAGCTGACTACCGACGCGCCTTTGAAATCGCCGCACACCTACAAGATCGTCGGCAAGAGCGCGCCACGCGTCGACATTCCCGCGAAGGCGACGGGCGAATTGAGCTTCGTGCACGACGTGCGCGTGCCTGGCATGCTGCATGGCCGCGTTGTGCGTCCGCCATATGCGGGAATCGCGCAGGGTGATTTTGTGGGCAACAGCCTGCAGCATGTGGACGAAGAATCGATTCGCGACTTGTCCGGCATCGTCAAAGTAGTGGTCATACGGGACTTTGTAGGCATCGTGGCCGAACGTGAGGAAGTCGCGCAGCAGGCCGCGAAGCGGCTCCGTGTTCAGTGGAAACCCGCTCAACCGTTGCCGCCGCTCGAAACCAGCGAAGAAGTGGAAGCCGCATTGCGTGCAAATCCGGCGAAACGGCGCGACCTCGTGATCGACGGCGATGTCGACGCGGCGCTTTCGCAGGACCCGAGTCGCACGCTGAATCGCACCTACGTGTGGCCGTTTCAGATGCACGCGTCGATCGGCCCTTCGTGCGCCGTCGCCGATTATCGCGAGGGCGCGCTGAAAGTGTGGTCGGGCACGCAGAATCCGCATTCGCTGCGCGCCGACCTTGCATTGCTGATGTCGATGGACGAAGCGCTCATCGACATCGTGCGGATGGATGCGGCCGGCTGCTACGGTCGCAATTGCGCGGACGATGTTGCCGCCGACGCCGCTCTGCTGTCGCGCGCGACCGGCGCACCGGTGCGCGTGCAACTGTCGCGCGAGGACGAGCACGCTTGGGAGCCGAAGGGCGCGGCGCAGTTGATGGATGTGCGCGGCGCATTGAGCGCCGAAGGCGAACTGGCGGCTTACGACTTCTCGACGCGTTATCCGTCGAACGACGCACCTACGTTGGCGCTGCTGCTGACCGGCGTGCTGTCCGCGCAGCCGCAGGTGTTCGAAATGGGCGACCGAACGGCGGTGCCACCATACGATTATCGGTCGATGCGCGTGGTCTGCGACGACACGGCGCCCATCGTGCGTGCGTCGTGGCTGCGCGGCGTGTCCGCGTTGCCGAACACGTTCGCGCACGAGTCGTTCATCGACGAACTCGCGGCCGAAGCAGGCGTCGATCCGGTCGAATTTCGCCTGAAGCATTTGAGCGACCCCCGTGCCGTCGACCTCGTGAAGGCGGTCGCCGAGCGCGCGGACTGGCAGCCGCGAGAGCCGCGAACCGACCAGCCTCGAGAAGAGGGCGACATCGCGCGCGGCCGCGGCATTGCTTACGCACGCTATGTGCACAGCAAGTTTCCCGGCTTCGGCGCGGCGTGGTGCGCGTGGGTCGCCGACGTCGAAGTGAATCGCCGAAGCGGCGAACTCGCGGTAACGCGCGTGGTGGTCGGCCAGGACACGGGCACCATGATCAATCCCGACGGCGTGCGTCATCAGATTCACGGCAACGTGATTCAGGCGACGAGCCGCGCACTGAAAGAGCGCGTGACGTTCGACCAGAACGCGGTGACGAGTCAGGAGTGGGGCGCATACCCGATCCTCACGTTCCGTGAAGTGCCCGTGATCGACGTCGTGATGATGCCGCGCCACGGCGAGCCGCCGATGGGCGCGGGCGAGTCCGCGTCGCTGCCCGGCGCGGCGGCGATTGCGAATGCGCTATACGACGCGACCGGCGTGCGTTTTCGCAAGCCTCCTTTCACGCCCGAAACGATCCGCGCCGCGCTCGCCGATGCGCAGGCCCAAGACGCCGCGTCGCGCCGCAAAAAGCGCTGGCGCTTGGGTTTTCTCGGCGCATTTGCCGCGGGCGCTGCGGGCTGGCTCGGTGCGTCGGCGTGGGCGCCGCCGCCCATTGCGCCGATCGCACCGCCGCTTGCCAGTGCATTCGCGCCGGACCTCGTCGCGCGCGGCAAGCTGCTGGCCTCGCTCGGTAATTGTGCGGTGTGCCATACGGCGCGCAACGGTGTGCCGAACGCCGGCGGCAAGCCGCTCGAGACACCGTTCGGCACCGTCTACAGTACGAACATCACGCCCGATGCGCAGACGGGCATCGGCTCATGGTCGCTGGAAGCGTTCGTTCGCGCGATGCGCGAAGGCATTAGCCGGGACGGCCATCGGCTGTATCCTGCCTTTCCGTACACGTCGTTCAGGAACACTTCCGACGACGACCTCAAGGCGCTCTACGCGTACCTGATGTCGCAAACGCCGGTTCGCTTCCGTCCGCCGGAAACGAAGCTGCCGTTTCCGTTCAGCGCGCGTCCGCTGATGGCCGCATGGAACGGCCTCTTCCTCGGACGCAATACGTTCGTTGCGAGCGCGACGCAAAGCGCGCAGTGGAATCGCGGCGCGTATCTCGTCAACGGTCTCGGCCATTGCAGCGCATGCCACACGCCGCGCAACGCTTTCGGCGCCGAGAAGACCGGTGCGGCGTTCATGGGTGGGGGCAGCGTGGAAGGCTGGGAAGCCCCCGCGTTGTCGTCGCTTTCTAACTCTCCTGTGCCGTGGAGCGAAGACGAACTGTTCAGTTATCTGCGCTTCGGGCACGCGCCGCTGCATGGCGTTGCGGCCGGGCCGATGGCGCCGGTGGTCGCAGATCTCGCTGCGTTGCCCGACAGCGATATTCGCGCAATGGCAAACTATCTTGCTTCGCTCAATCCCGTTGAAGCGAACGTCGATACCGCTGCGATGGCGCGTCAATACGAACACGCGAGCGCGATCACCGGCACGCCGGCAGGCGTCGGCGCACGGCTTTTCGACGGTGCATGCGCCGCCTGTCATCACACGGGCAGCGGGCCGCAACTGTTCGGCGCGCATCCGTCGCTGGCGCTCAATACGAATTTGCATAGCGCGACGCCCGATAATCTGATCCGCGTGATACTCGACGGCATCGGCTCGCCTGCGCTGCCCGAACTCGGTACGATGCCGGCTTACCGCGACAGTTTCAACGACGCCCAGGTCGCCGAACTGGTGACGTATCTGCGGCAGCAGTTCGCGGGCGGCAAACCGGCCTGGCAGGACGTTGCCGCAAGCGTCGCGCGGATTCGCGCAACGCCGGTCGCCGAGTGAGCGTGCTACGCAGCGACCGGTCAACCGTTCGCTCGATCGCCGCTGCAATGCCGCACAGAAAACCAACGCATTCCCGCAATCCCTTTGATACGGAGAAACGCATGACCACGCGCGCAAGATGGATCTCTCGCCTCACGCTATCGACGGTGCTGTCGTTCGCCGCCTTCGCCGCGAACGCACAGCAGACCATCAAGATCGGCGAAATCAACAGCTACAAGGCGCAGCCGGCCTTTCTCGGTCCTTACAAGAACGGCTGGAATCTTGCCTTGGAGCAGATCAACGCTGGCGGAGGCGTGCTCGGCAAAAAGCTCGAAGTCGTTTCGCGCGACGACAACGGCAACCCCGGCGACACGATCCGCGTCGCGCAGGAACTGATCGCGCGGGAACAGGTGCAACTGCTGTTCGGTGGTTTCCTGTCGAACACAGGGCTCGCGCTCACCGACTTCGCGAAGCAGAAGAAGATCTTTTTCCTTGCCGCCGAACCGCTGACCGACAAGATCGTTTGGGCGGACGGCAACAAATATACGTATCGCCTGCGCCCTTCCACGTACATGCAGGTTGCGATGCTCGTGCCCGAAGCGGCCAAGTTGAAAAAGAAGCGCTGGGCGCTGGTCTATCCGAACTACGAGTACGGACAATCGGCGGTCGCGACGTTCAAGAAACTGTTGAGCGCCGCGCAGCCTGACGTGCAGTTCGTTGCCGAGCAGGCCACGCCGCTTGGCAACGTGGACGCGGGCGCGGTCACGCAGGCAATCGCCGACGCCAAGCCCGACGCTATTTTCAACGTGCTGTTCGGCGCCGATCTCGGCAAGTTCGTACGTGAGGGCAATACGCGCGGCCTGTTCAAGGACCGCAGCGTCGTGTCGCTGCTGACGGGCGAGCCGGATTATCTCGATCCGCTGGGTGCCGAAGCGCCGGCCGGCTGGATCGTGACGGGCTACCCGTGGTATTCGATCGATACGCCGGCCAACAAGAAATTTGTCGACGCCTATCAGGCGAAGTATCACGACTATCCGCGGCTCGGCTCGGTGGTCGGTTATTCGGCGCTCATGTCGATTGCGGCCGGCATCAAAAAGGCGGGTTCCGTCGATACCGACAAACTCGCGGAGGCCTTTAAGGGCCTTGGCGTGGAAACGCCGTTCGGGCCGATCACCTATCGCGCGCAGGACAATCAGTCGACGATGGGTGCTTATGTGGGCGTGACCGGTCTGAAGGACGGCAAAGGCGTGATGACGTCGTATCGCTATGTCGATGGCGCGAGCGTTCAGCCGTCGGACGCCGAGGTGAAGAAGCTGCGGCCTGCCGAGTAAGCTTCCTGTCGCGGCGCGAGCGTGCCGCCACGCCTGCGGCGGCCCATGCCGCAGGCGTCCATCCATGCCGGTGCCGATGAGGCGCCGGCCGCCGGCCGATCTTCCGGCCGGCTCGCTTGGGCCGAAGGCGCTATTCCTCGGCGTCGTGCTCGGCCACGAAGCGCCTCAGATACGCCAGCACGGCTGCCTCGCCCGCGCGATGATCCGCGGTACTTTTTGAGCCGGCGTTCTCCTCGTCGCCGAACAGCGACGAAGGCGCGTCGTGCACGTCGATTTCCTGCCCCTCGCGGAAGATTCGAATCTCGTGGACGTCTTCCGCGTATTCGGCGATCCAATGCACGCCTTCAATATGCGCACCCGCGCGCACGGTGGGGATCTTCATGGATGTCTCCCGTTCGAGCCGGTCAAGTGCCAACTCTTGATGACACCATACGCCGTCGACGTGAACGGCGCGAGTCCCGACAGCTTGAACGACGACCCCGGCACACACATTGCTCAGCGACTAGAGCCACATTCAACCGGAGAACCGTCATGCCCGAAAAGAAAACCGTGAAGCGTGCCGAAGCCGACAAACGCGCCGGCAAGTCAGCAAGCACGCAAGCTGGAGAGTTCGTCAAGGAGCAGGTGGACAAGGTGCGCGCCGGCAAGCACGGCGTGAGGTCGCCGAAGCAGGCGATCGCCATTGGCCTCTCGGAAGCGCGTCGCGCGGGCGTGGATCTGAAGGCACCCAAGAAAGGCGCCGCAAGCGAGGCCACGCGCAAGAAAGCCGAGAAGGACAGCGCTGCGGGGCAGAAGAAGAGCACCGCAAAAAAGACGGCCAGCAAGGAGTCGACGGCGAAGCGCTCACGTGCCTCCACCAATGCGCTGAAGCGCGAGAGTAAGGCCGGCGCATCGCATTCGGCGATGTCGAAGCAGGCAAAGACGGCCGCCGCGAAGCGTCCGGCGGCGAGCCGCTCGGCGGCCGCCAAGAAGGCTGCTGCGACCAAGGGTGCAGCCGGCCGTTCGGCGGCGGCCAAGAAGGCGGCTCAGACGCGCGCGGCTCGCGCGCATCATTGAGCCGGGGTGGACCTTACTGCACGGTGGCGAGTACGTCGCCGACAGTCTTGAAGATGTGCGCGATCTGCTCTTCGTTGATGATGAGCGGCGGCGAGAACGCAAGAATGTCGCCGGTGAAGCGCACGAGCACGCCCGCTTCGAAGCATTTGACGAATGCTTCGTAAGCGCGTGCGCCGGGCGCGCCGTCGCGCGGTTGGAGTTCGATGCCCGCGATCATGCCAAGGTTGCGGATGTCCTTCACGTGCTTCGCGCCGCGCAGCGAGTGAGCGGCGGCTTCGAACGTCGGCGCAAGCGACGCGGCGCGCTCGAAGAGTCCTTCGCGGCCGTACAGGTCGAGCGTAGCGATAGCCGCGGCGACGGCCGCCGGGTGCGCCGAATACGTGTAGCCGTGGAATAGCTCGATCGCGCCTTGCGCGCCCGCGTTGACGATCGTGTCGTGCACCGTGCGGCTTGCCGCGACCGCGCCCATCGGAATCGACGCGTTGTTGATCGCCTTGGCCATCGTGATGAGGTCCGGCGTCACGCCGAAATATTCACTTGCCGTGGCCTTGCCGACGCGGCCGAAGCCCGTGATCACTTCGTCGAAAATCAGCAGGATGCCGTGCTTCGTGCAGATTTCGCGCAGCTTCTGCAGATAGCCTTGCGGCGGAATCAGCACGCCCGTCGATCCGGCGACCGGTTCCACGATCACCGCGGCAATCGTCGACGCGTCGTGCAGCGTGACGATGCGCTCCAGTTCCTCTGCGAGGTGCGCGCCCCAAGCCGGCTGGCCCTTCGAGAAAGCGTTGTGTTCGAGGTTGTGCGTGTGCGGCAGGTGATCGACCGCCGGCAGCAACGCGCCGGAGAAAGTCTTGCGATTAGGCGCGATGCCGCCGACCGAAATGCCGCCGAAACCCACGCCGTGATACCCGCGCTCGCGGCCGATCAGGCGCGTGCGCTGCCCTTCGCCGCGCGAACGGTGGTAGGCGAGCGCGATCTTCAGCGCGGTGTCGACCGATTCGGAACCCGAGTTCGTGAAGAAGATGCGGTCGAGGCCCTCGGGCATCAGCTCCGCGACTTTCGTGGCCGCTTCGAACGCGAGCGGATGGCCCATCTGGAAAGTCGGCGCGAAGTCGAGCGTGGAGAGTTGCTGCGTAATCGCGGCAACGATCTCATCGCGGCTGTGTCCCGCGTTGACGCACCAGAGACCCGCGCAGCCGTCGAGCACTTCGCGGCCGTCCGTGCTGCGGTAATACATGCCTTTCGCCGACTCCAGCAGGCGCGGTGCGGCCTTGAACTGGCGGTTGGCGGTGAAGGGCATCCAGAAAGACGACAGATCGTCGATGACGGGGCGCGAAGTCATGGGTTCTCCTCGAAGTGGTTTCCCGATAGGGACTTCCGTTGGGGCGCCCCAGACGCATTTCCGTCGAGGCACCCCGAGGGCACTTCCCGTGGGCATAGCCAAAACTGTAGCGTTCGCGGTTTAATGGCGGCATAAACAGTTGACGCAGTGTCGCGCTAACTGTGTTGGTGGATTCGCGGCAACTGTGTCGACCGCATCGCGCGGATCTAGCGCGGATCTAGCGTGGAACGGCAGGTTGCGGCGCGCCGTTTCCGCGTCATTCATTCAGGGCCGTTCGCCGGCCGCCTTTTTCGTCCTGACCATGATCGAATTGAACCTCGAGCGCGACCGGCGCGCCGCTCCGACGCTGGTCGAACAGGTTGTGCAAGGCTTCGCCCAGGCGATCGAGGCTCAATCGCTGCGCGCGGGCGCGTTGCTGCCCTCCGTCCGGCAACTGGCCCAAAGTCACGAACTCAGTACGTTCACGGTGACGGAAGCGTACAACCGTCTCGTGTCGATGGGGCTCGTGGTCGCGCGGCGCGGCTCCGGGTATCGCGTGGCGGCGCGCCCGTCGTCCGCCCGGCCTGCGGTCACCGACTGGCAGCCGCCGAGTCTCACCGCGACCTGGCTCCTGTCCGACGTGTTCGCCGATCATTCGGTGCCGATCAAGGCGGGCGGCGGCTGGCTGCCGAACGAGTGGATCAACGAAACGGGTCTGCAGCACGCGCTGCGTGCGATGAGCCGCGTGCCTGCGGCGCGGTTCGGCGACTACGGTCATCCGTACGGGTTCGCGCCGTTGCGCGAGCGCATCGCGGAGCAGCTCGACCGGCGCGGCTTGCCGGTCGACGTGTCGAACGTATTGCTCACGCAAGGCGCGACGCAGGGGCTCGACCTGATCGTGCGTACCTTGCTGCGCGCGGGAGATTCGGTGATCGTCGAAGATCCGGGTTATTGCAACCTGCTGCAGATTCTCAAGCTGGCGGGACTGGTCGTGCATGGCGTGCCGCGCACGCCCGCCGGTGTCGATACCGATGTACTCGAAACGCTCGTCGCGCAGCACAAGCCCAAGGCCATTTTCGTCAACACGACGCTGCAGAATCCGACCGGCGCGACCTTCGGCATGTCGGCCGCGTTTCGCTTGCTGCAGATCGCCGAGCGTCAGCGCATGTGGGTGATCGAGGACGACGTGAGCCGCGAGCTGGCGCCGTCGGGTGCGCCGCTTTTCGCCGCAATGGAAGGCTTGCAGCGCGTGCTGTATGTCAGCGGTTTTTCGAAGACTGTCACGCCGGGGCTGCGCTGCGGCTATGTGGTCGCGGAGCGCGCGGTGCTGCGTGAGCTGGCGCGCACGAAGATGGCGGTGGGGCTGACGTCGTCGGAAGCGATCGAGCGGATCGTGGACAAAGTGCTGCTTGAAGGGCGCTACGCGCGTCACGTGGAGGCCGTGAACGAGCGGCTGAAGCTCGCGCACGCAACCGTCGAGGAGCGGCTGGATTCGCTCGGGCTCGAAGTGTTTCATCGCCCGCGCGCAGGACTGTTTCTATGGGCGCGTTTGCCGATCGACGCCGCGCGCGCCGGCGACGTGGCGACCGCCGCGCTCACGCACGGCATCTGGCTTGCGCCCGGCTCCTACTTCCGTCCCGACGACGCGCCGAGCGCCTGGTTCCGCTTCAACGCCCCGTATTCAACCGACGACGCGTTGTGGCGCTTCATCGAGCAGGTTGGGCGTGGCGTGATCTAGCCGCGCGCAGGTGCCCGGATGAACACGCGCCCACGCGCTCACGCGCGGATGGTGTCGATCAGCTTCAGTGCGATCGGATAGAGCGAGCAAACCAGCAGCAGCGCCATTGCGATATTGAAGACGCGCAGGCGCTTCGGGTCGGACAGCACGCGGCGCATGGCGGTGCCGAAACCGGCCCACAGGCAAATGCACGGAAAGCCGATCACATAGAACAGCGCCGCCATTGCTACCGCGTTCATGCTGTAGCTCTCGCTCAAATGAATCGTCGTGGCGGCGGTCAATACCATCATCCATGCCTTCGGATTGACCCACTGGAAAGCGATGGCTTCATAGAATTTCATCGGCCTGCGCTCGCCCTGCTTCACTTTCAATTCGCCGGACGTGCCAATTTTCCACGCGAGGTAAAGCAGGTACGCGACGCTCGCGACTTCGAGCACCGTGTAGAGCACCGGGAACTGAATGAAGGCTTCGCCGAGACCGATGCCCACCGACAGCATCAACAGCACCACGCCGGCGCTAATGCCAGACAGATGCGGCAACGTGCGGCGAAAACCGAAGTTGACGCCGGAAGCCAGCAGCATGGTGTTGTTCGGACCTGGCGTGATGGTAGTGACGAGCGCGAACAGGATGCCGGCTGGCAGCGCGCTGAGCGTGAAGTAAGACATGGCGGACTCCAAAGACTGGCAGAGGACTTTGGAGCATTCTAGCGAGCGTTGCCGGTACAGTACCTGTACGGATTCGAGGATGGTGTCCGGTACAGGCGCCTGCGCGTGGTGTGGGCCGTGCGTGACTACGGTAAAACGACGCGATTAATGAGCTTGGTGACAGTCTATTGCCGGCTTTCGGAAAAACGGGGTTTGCGAATGTCGCATTCACGGCGGGCGAACGCGCACTTCCGGCCGCAAACGGTCATTTGACGATCGCCCTCTGATTGCTGACAATCCGACGTCTTTCGCCGATCGACGACTTGTCAATCCATCCAGTTTTTCGCTAGACAGCGCCACGAGAGTGTTAATGACCATCTCCAGGATTCTCGAACTTTACGCTCGGAGCGGACGGTCCGCTTGAAGTTATGGGCCTAAAGGAAGCCGCGCTATATCTCTCTGAAGCAGGGCAAGCGTTGGACCTGTTTGCAGGCCAAAAATGGCTGGTCCTTGGCGGGGACGTTTACCGCGCAACGTCAGACGGACGAAGTCTTGAGCCCACGTACGACAATTGGTTTTACGAGGGAAACAACGTCGACGAGGGCATCTCTGCAGCCCGGGATTTCTTGCATTCCTTGCGAGACCGTTCGTTATTCGTTGTGTTTGTCGTTACTGGCCGAACTCCACCCCCGTGAATCACCGCCTCCTCGAAGCCAGCGGGTGCTCATGGCGACTCTGCAGTCCTAGGTGCCGGCCCGCTACGCGAATGTTATAAGGCGACGGTCGGCCAAAAGCGGACGTCCGGGATGACGGCGTGGATTGATGACAATCGATTCGCGGCGTTATTATTGGCAGCGCCGAGTGACCGTTGTCCGGATGCCGCCCTCAATGAACATCGCCTATTGCCTTACGGCGCAGTCCGATGCTGAAACCCTCGTTGCCATTCGTATCGCCGCGATGCGCGAGAGCCTGGAGCGCGTCCATCGTTTCGACCCGCAGCGCGCGCGGGAGCGGTTTCTAACGTCGTTCGATCCCGCGTTGTGTCGATTTATCGAGGTCAATGGTGTTCGCTCTGGCTTCATTCTCATTCGCCCGCAAGCAGACCACTGGTTACTCGATCACTTTTATATCCTGCCGGAGCACCAGGGAAAGGGCATCGGCGCGACTGTCCTACGCGATGTCTTCACCAGCGCGGACGCGCAAGGCATGCCAGTCCGTCTCGGCGCCTTGCGCGGCAGTGATTCGAACCGCTTTTACAGACGGCACGGCTTCGTACAGACTAGTGAAGACGAATGGGACATCTACTATGCTCGTCAACCGGCCGAGCGAAAGGCAAGCAGCAAGGCTCCGTTCATCTTTATAAGGACAGGCGTGGTTGTATCGCCGTCACAGACCGAACCGTAAGGCTTTTCGAATCGTTCCTCCCTTTTCACTTGATCCGTGACTGTCGTCGGGTTATGCTTTTTGCACGAGATACACAACCTGGCGTGATCGCTGCGCAAGTCCGTTGGACCAGGTGCGGCAATGAAGAGACGCTCACTCCAATGCACCGAGAACCATTTGAGCGGTGGAAACCAAGCGAACAGCGGACCTAGAGCCGTTGCTATCGTAGGAACCTCGACCGCGCGGCAATCTCGCGACGGTTCACATTGCGGCTGTTTTTTTTCAGATCTTGCGTCGCAATGCTCGCAGAATCCGCACCCCCATGCAGGAAAGTCGTGCGCCGATGCCTATCATTCGCTACTGGTCCACTCGACGTTCGCACCCACTGAGCGCAGATTTTCGACAAAGTGCGGATGGGCACGCCGGATCGGTAGTGCATTCATGATCTCCGATCGTCCGTCAATGCTCGCGGCGACCATCAGCAATGCGATCGCTACGCGAATGATGTACGGACTCTCGACACGTGCGGGGCTTAGGGTCAGCCCTCCGAACGTGACCAGCCGGTGGGGGTCCGACAAAAACACGTGCGCACCGAACTTCGACAACTCGCTCGTCCAGCCCATTGCGCCGTCATAGACCTTGTTCCAAAACATCGCACTGCCTTCGGCCTTCACCCCAAGTGCCACAAAGATTGGCAGTAGATCGACAGGCAGATAGGGCCATGGCGCCGCTTCGACCTTGGTAAGAATGTTCTGGGTGAACGGGCGGAGCACTTTCAATTGACCTTGAACTACCGTGCGTGACCAGCCGTTGCGATGCACGACGTTGACGCCAAACTTTGCGAAGGTCCTGTCGATCAGCGGGAACTGCTCGGGTGCGGAGTTCTTGACCGCGATGTCGCCGCCGGTGATCGCGCCCAGCGCGAGAAATGTCGCAATCTCATGAAAATCCTCGCTAAAGCGAAACTCGCCGCCGCCGAGTTGTCGGCCGCCTGTCACCACGAGCCGTGACGTACCGATGCCTTCAATGCAGACACCGAGCATTGACAGGAACCGGCAAAACTCTTGAACATGTGGTTCCGACGCCGCGTTGACAAGTGTCGAGGTGCCATCGGCGGCCGCCGCACACAGCGCAAAGTTTTCAGTCGTCGTTACTGATGCATAGTCCAGCCAGTGATCGTTGGAGACCATCCTTCCGTCGTTGTGGACGGTCAGTGAATTGTCCGTGCGCGCCACACGAGCGCCGAAACGCTCGAATACTTCTACGTGTGGATCGATTTCGCGCACGCCGAGTGTGCAGCCTTTCACGTCGCTCTCAAGCCTCGCCACGCCGAAACGCGCGAGAAGAGGTGGCACCAGCATGATCGACGAGCGCATCTCCTCGGGCAGCCGGTGCGTAGCGGGATCGAAAACGGTCGCTCGGTGATGCAAGTCAACGATGCCGGTCGAGAAATTCACCGACACATCACTTCCAAGCACACGGAATATGTCGAGAATCTTCCGGACATCAGTGATCTCTGGCACTCCGATGAGGCGCACGGGTCGATCGGTGAGGAGCGTTGCACAGAGTATCGGCAGGACAGCGTTCTTGTTAGCGGAGGGCACAATCTCCCCGCGTAACGGGGCGCCTCCATGAACGATCAAGTTGGACATGTTCGGGACGTTTGAAGAGAGATGGACGTCAAGCCGACATGATGCCATTGCGAGAGGGCAAAGCGGGAGTTCACGAAATAATGGCATCGCCGTTGCAACCGACTGCGACGGAGCGCCTGTTCGGCATTTGGACCGACTCGCCGCGCTCCGTCGTCGGGCGCTAGCCGGGCCAGGAACAGCCGTTCGACGAGAGCATCCGAAACGTCAACAATCGACTACTCACGCTTGCTGCGCGTAGCGCGTCGACTGCAGATGAAGTGCGCCTGGGACACAGCGTTATTTGTGGGCCGCCTCGTCGAGCACCAGAGCGCTTGCAACGTCGGGCGCTCCTCAAGGAAACGCCCCGCGACAAGTCGGGCACACCTTTCCATCGCGCTGGTGTCGAAGCGGTCCGCGTCGGCAAGAGCTTGGCCTCCAAGCCGACGGCGAAAAAACACGTTGCAGCAAATCACTGAGGTTAACCAGGGCAGTCTCGAAGCCCCGGGGGAGGACCGTAAGTCACCGGTCGAATATCTCACTCGACTGGACCGCTACATGTTTCACCGGAACACCGTTTCGATCTGCGAAAGGGCCCTTTGTCTGACTTCGGGTGCAGGCGGCGTTGCTGTAAGCTTCCGCCTCTCACTCTCATAAAGGCCTGCCGTGCCAGCACTTCTCTATAACGTACCAAAAAAACACAAGCGGAATCACCTGGCAACGATTGAGAAGCTCCTTTCTGACGCCGACCGCGTTGTTATCTGCTCGGGCTGGATCAAGCTCGATGGTGTCGGCTTGCTGAAAGACTCGATCGCCGGGGCAGTAGCGCGCGGCGTGGCAGTCACCGTTTATTCGAATCGCCCAAGAAAGGACGAGAAGAAGACCGAAGTGCAACAAGCTGCAGTTGATCTGCTTGTAGAGCTGGGCGTCAACGTGATCGCCACGACGAAGAAGTTCCTACATTCAAAACTGTGGTACTTCGAGTCGAAAGGCAAATACCATGCGCTTATCGGGTCTGCAAACATGACCGAGGGTGGGCTGCGCGTAAATGAAGAGCTGTCAGCGCCGATCGACGGCGAAATCGGGGACGAGAAGCACTCCGATATCGCTGAGTACCTGCGCCACGTAGATGGCCTTTGTGCGAGCCGCGCTGTCGGCCCGGAAGAGTCCACAGCGGAAGCAGTGACTCTGTAGAGGACACGATCGGCCATCTTGGGGGACGATTGAAAGTTTATCTCGACGATCTGAGAGAGACACCGCCAGGCTGGATTAGGGTGTACTGGCCCGACGGGGCCATCCGTCTTCTCGAAGCGGGGGGTGTAGAAGAGATCAGTCTTGACCACGATCTAGGTAATGACGAGCGCGGGACCGGCTACGACGTGATTGTCTGGATGGAGGAGGCTGTTGCGCTTCGGGGGTTCAAGCCGCCGAGAATTGTCGTCCATTCTGAGAACTCCGCAGCACGGGCGCGAATGACGGCGGGGATTGAAGCGATTAAATCATTGGCAGGACGACAGGGTATATAAAATCTGTCTTAACTCAGGTGGAGAGGATGCCGTGTTGACCCGGCACTGGGCGACTTGAAAAAGCGTTGATCGTCAAAGGAATCGCTGCCGAACTCCCGATCTGCACCGGCGAATACGGATGATGTTAGCGAAAGCGCGGCAGTGGGGGGCGACCAACGCGCGTGAAGACACGATGGCTCGAGACCCAAGCCAGAACCGAATGACTGCTCTAGAGAAAGCCAACTGTCCCTTGTGGGTCGCGAGCCGCCGGTCACCGACACGCAGCGGCTGGCCAGGCCCGCTATTCACGCTTGCTCCCGAGCGGGCAATCGCGGCCAACCGTATGGGTTGACGACCAGGGGTTTGCAACATTGCGAAGCTACGGACGTTCAAATTTCGGGTTGGCAGGAGCGAAATAGCGCTGCTTGGCGATACGGCTCCATTCCTGAGAAGCCTGCCGGCGACCGGCGCATCCCTTATTAAACCGTGGCTAGCGACGTCCGGTGCGGCCCCATACATAGCGCACCCACCGCTGCCACCGGCTCTGCGGCGGAGCGGATGAACGGTGCGCAGCCTGCGCTTCGCGGTCGCGCTCAACGCTCTTCTGCACCTGCTCGTGGATCTGCCGCAACGTCATGCCGCCGGGGCCTTTCAGCTTGTCAGGATTGGAATCAGGATCGAGATTGGGATCGTCTGTCATGGGAGTCGCCTTTGCCTCGTGAGGCGACTTGATTTTGAACCTGGTAACGATGATTGCAAAATCGGGCTTTCAATGGTGAACGCGCGAATAGCCGAATTAAAAAATGGTCCGGGGCGGGTTTCAACCGGCGTAAAGCAACGCAAAGTTGTCACCGGCCAGAGGCTGCTCACATAAGCTCAAAGCCTCCCAGTTAACAACATTGCGGTGCGACACGAAGCATGAGGCTCGGCGTCGCCGAGCGCAGTGCATGCCCATTGCATCATTGTTAAATCATGCAGGAGGATTTGCATGACAGTGAACCCGCTGTACGGCCAGCGGTAGCCCAGGAAGGCAATCATCGTCGGTAACGACGTTGGTTGAAGCCCTTCCGACAATGTAGTCCGAAAGTGTGCCCCGTCGCGAGACGTGGCATAGACGCTCCGACCAGCGATGGGGCCGAGACGCTAGGCTGGCCGGCATGGGTAACGTAGGTGAATCGCTGACAAACGTCGTCATGTCAGAGATGCCAAAGCTGCTGATAGGCATTGACCAAAAGGTAGGTGGACGGTTGCCCTGCTGGTAATTCAGAGCACGTCGTCGCATGCGTCCATCGGAGAAAAGGCGAACCCTGAACCGGTCGTGTGATGGAATGGAAACGTGGTAAGCCCGAACGACTGCCCCCGTGGCAGGCGAATCGCAAGGGACGCTGTTGGTCGTGCGGGAATGAGAAGGCGGAAAAAGCGAAGGCCGTACTGTAATGGCACGGATAGAGGCTGCAACATTGCCTCGCGCGAAAGGGAGCAGACTTCCGCTCGGTCCCTGGACGCAGAGTCATGATCTGAGTTCATCGAGGGAGAGCATGAGAGAGGACCGGCAACGGTGTCTGCGCCCTCTGCGCTTTTGCGCGGAACAACGACTTTGAACGAAGCGTAGGTTCGTTTGAAGCTGAGCGGACCGGCTGCACGCTTGTGCAGTTCGCGGGGGCTTGAGCTGTATGCGGGGAAACTCGCACGTACAGTTCTTGGGGGAGGACGCGCCGGTAACGGCGCGTCCTCCCCCGATTTGCTCTACGGTACTCGACCGCTACTGCATCAATAGCCGCGTGCGATGTTCACTCCGCACGGCAAACATCCCGTCGCCCGATAGGCGGCGATATTTGTCGCGATAACCGCCGCTGCTGTTTTGAAGTCGGTCGGCGCCGATATGTGCGGCAGGACAGTCACCTGCGGATGACGCCACAAGCGCGAGCCGGGCACTAACGGTTCCTCGTCGAAGACGTCCAGAACCGCGTGTGACAGATGTCCGCTGTCGAGCGCGGCCAGCAGATGGTTCGTCACCACGACAGGTCCACGCGAAAAGTTAATCAATGCCGCGCCCGGTTTCATTGCGGTGAGCCGCTCGGCATTGAGCAGGCTGCGGGTATGTACGGTAAGCGGCACGAGGCAAACCACGATATCGCTGATGCGCAACATGTCGATGAGTCCGTCGTCTCCCGAGAAGGTGGCGACCTCAGGCACCTCTTTCGCCGAGCGGCTCCAGCCGGCGATCTTGAAGCCCGCGTGTGCGACGCGTGCGGCAGCAGCTGTGCCGAGCGTCCCCAGCCCGAGAACGCCGACCGTCATCGCTGAAGGTTTGCGATAGGCTCGCTGGTACCACACGCAGTCGCGTTGCTGGCGCGCGTAGGCCGGCATGTCACGCTGCAGATAATATGTCCATGCGAGTACTGCTTCCGCCATGGTTCTCGACATTTCCTCGTCGACCAGGCGCACGATCTGCGGCCCAGCGGCTGGCCACGCGGCAACCAGCTGCTCGACGCCGGCCCACAGACTCTGGACCCAAACCAGATTCGGCAACGCCGCAACGTCGGCGGGATCAGGATTCGCGACGATCGCAATCCGGGCATGAGCGCGTTGCTCCGCGCTCATGCTGCGGAACGGCACGATCGTTTCATTGGGCAGCGCAGCGGCAAGTGCTGACAGATAACCCGCTTCCTGCTCGGCATGGATGTCGCTGACTAGTGCAATCGTCTCTGACATGATGGTTGAGCGACATGGTCTACGTACGTCAGCGCGGCACAAAGAGGCCGGCCGTGTGAAGCTCGGGAGAGCGCAGATTCACGCGTTCGCTTTCTCCGCTTCGATTTCCGCCATGTCCTGGAAGCGGTCGGCAATGCGCGGATGAGCGCGGCCGCCGTCGGCCGCGCCGATGGCGATCAGGATCTCATCGGGACCAGGCGCATCCGCCATCTGGAAAGTCGCGGTGATGAAGTGCGAGCGCTTGCCGGTTTCCGACTTATGGATCATTGGCACGGACAGCAGCGCGCCGGGTCCGACACGCGTATTAGTGAAACTGAGGAATGCCGTGCCGTTGACCGCCTCGCGATACATGTTGCCGAAACGAAGCGTGTGAATCAGTGCTGAACCGTGCTCGATTTCACCGTTGACACCCACCGTGGCCGCCTTGCCATATGCCTCGACGCGCTCGGCAGGCATGACGGCCACAAGTCTGCGAGTCATCTCCGCGCCGAGCACGGGAGCCAGACGCAGAATCTCAGGGCGGAGGTTTTCCACGAAGCCTTGACCCGCCCACGGGTTACGAAGCACGGCTGCGACGATCACGGTTGTGATTGGCCGTTCCGTCTCTTTGCCGCCCTCCATGACGGTTTCCTCGACAAACGTAGCGATCTTGCGAAGTCCAGTTTCCATATGCGTGCTCCCATTGGTTAGTCTGTTCAGCGGTTTCATGAGAAGCATGCTAAGGACGTGAGACTGCCGCGTCTTCCTCCGCTTCGACGGATGAAACTATTATTTTCCCCTGCGAGCTGTCGTATAGTGAACCGACACTAACGGACGCTGCTGACATGTCAGATCAATCCTCGCGGATAGTTTCGCTACGTGATGTTGCAAGCCAGATCAATTCAGACGGTGATCTCGACGCGCTGCTGAAAGACCTGATCAAGGCTGCGTGCCGGCACGGTTCGTGGGATCTCGGCTCGGTCATGGCAGTGGACCTGGCGCACGGTTGGTCGCTGGTGATGGCACGATACGAGACCTCATTGCTGCCGCGCTCGCTGTCGGATCGCTGGGAATTGGCGACAAGCCCGGCGCTGGTTGCATTGCAGCGGAGCGCGCCGGTGTATATCCGCGATGCCCGGCAGTCGGAGGAGTTTCCTGGCTACAGGCGTGACGCGAACGAGCGCGACTATTGCACGGTGTTGATCTTTCCTATGGCGAGCGTCGACGGGGAAGGGCGGCCGATGGTGCTGACGGTGGCGTCGCGGAAAGTGACAGACGTCTCCGCGGACGACCTCGCGTTCATGGCGACCATCGTGCATCTCGGGGCGATCGCCGTCGACCGTGCGCACCGCCACCGCGCGGAGCTTGCCGCAGCGGAGCAAATGCGCCGCGCGTTGGGCGCGCAGAGTTCGCTGTTGCAGGAAGTGCTGGCCGGCGGCTCGATGGACACGCTCACTGCCATGCTCGGCGATCTGTTGAACGCGCCCGTGCTTGTACTCGATTTCTTCGCCAGCAGTCTGGCAGGTTTCAGGTCGCCGCTACCCGAGCATGACGACGCGGCATGGCGGCAGATGCTTGACGGCGCGCCCGGACGCCAGCTGCTGGGCGACGTTCGCGACGCCATCGCGTACCGGCGCTCCGGCACGATTACGCTGCGCGTCGGCGAAAAGATCGCTCTGGATGCGCAGATCGAACCACTCATGGTCGACGACGAGGCGGTTGGCGCACTGCTGACCTTCGACGAACCCGACGAAGGCGACCTGCGCAAGCTGCTGATCGAAAGCGCGAAGTTTGCGCTGAGCGTGCAATTGATGCGTAGCGTCATCCGCTTCCGCTTCGAGACGCGAACTTTCACCGAGCTTTTCTTCGAAATTGTCGAGCGCCGCTGGCGAGACGAGCAGGACGTGCTGAACCGGGCCCGGCGTCTCGGGCTGTCGCTCGCCGCGCCGACACGGCTGATCGTCATCGACTTTCCGGACCATACGGATGCGTCGACCGACTTTTCGGCCGACGCCCAGCACTCGGTCGCGCTGCTCGCAGGACAGCAGCATCTTGCAGTGCACACGGTCGCCATTGGCGGCGGCCTCGTCTGTCTAGTGCCTCAGGAGTCAGGTACGAGTCTCGACCTGATAGTCAGGTTCGTGCAGCGCATTTCCGAAACGCTTGGCAGCTCGTTCGGCAAAGAACCCGTCGTGGTGCTCGGCGATACATGCGAGGGTCTCGAAGCCTACGCGAACGGCTGGGAGCGCTGCTGGCGCATGATCCGGGTCGCCCGTACATTCGGGCGGCGCGGCGTGATCGCAGTCCCCGATCTGGGACCGTTGCCGATGTTGATCGGCGCGGCCGACTCCGCCGACGTGCGTAAGTTCATCGACGGCGCGATTGGCCGCGTGGTTGCTCATGATCGAAGCAACGATACCGCTTACCTGGAAACCCTGGCAGCCTATGTGCGTTCCGGGTGCCGCAGCCAAGCTTGCGCTGACGCGATGGGCCTGCATGTGACGACGCTGCGCTATCGCCTCTCGCGCATCGCAGACCTGTTCGGCATCGAGGTCGAAACGCCGGAGCGACGCTTTGCGATCGAACTCGCGCTGCAACTGCATAGCCTGATCGAGAACAGCGTGCCGACCAGGTGTTCGCCCGAGCCGATCCGTCGAATGAGAGGCTAATTAATTGCGGTTGTCCTCCGATCTGACGGAAGAAACCTTTTTTTGCGTGGCTTAACTTCTACCTCAACGCAATGACGTTTCGAGGTGAAGGACATGCAAGCGCAGGTAATAGACAAAACGATCGCCATTGATCCTGTGGCCTTGCGCCGGGCCTTTGGCACGTTCGTCACGGGTGTGACCGTGGTGACGACGCGCGACGACGAAGGCCGTCCACGCGGCATGACGGCGAACTCCTTTACGTCGGTGTCGCTCGATCCGCCGTTGCTGCTGGTCTGTGTCGGCAAGGGCGCTTCCAGCTTCCCCGTCTTCCGCGCAACCGATCACTTCGCGGTTAATCTGCTTCGTGAAGCGCAGACCGACGTCTCCAATCTGTTCGCCTCCAAATCCGCCGACAAGTTCGCGACCGTCGGTCACGATCGTATTCATACCGGCGCGCCGGTGCTGACGAATTGTCTGACCTGGTTTGACTGCACGGTGCACGATCGGGTCGACGCCGGCGATCACATGATTCTGATCGGCAAAGTGCAGGCGTTCGGCACCAGTCCGTCCGCGCCGCTCGGTTTCTGTCGCGGCACCTATGCACAGGTCAAGAACCCGTTGCCGCCGGGCTGGCTTTCGTCGCACGACATGATTCCCGGCTATCTCGTCGAGGCGGAAGGCACACTGCTGCTGGTCAAGGACGGCAATCATGGCTGGACGCTGCCGAGCGCACCGCGCCGTCTGATCAACGGCCGACTTCCCGTCGCCGGTGGCGGCGAGCTGGCGTTACTGCCCGACGATACCTTCCTGTACTCCGTTTTCGATGTCGACGGCAGCGATTCGGGTTTTCTGATCTACCGGGCGAGGCTCGCCCAGCCGCGTGCGGCATGCGATCTCCCCGAGCAGTTCCGCTTCTTTCCCCTCGATCAGCTTCCCTACGACGAGATTCCGACTGCGGAAATTCGCGGCATGCTGCGCCGCTATGTGAGCGAAAGCGCAGCCGGACGATTCGGTATCTACATGGATTCGCACGACGGCGGCCGCATTGCAATGGTTGGTGCGGCGCAACCGCAAATCCTGCGTCAGCAACCTTGATCCTTGAAGGATATGATGAAAACGACAGTCGAAAATCTACAGGGCTCGCGTCTGGATCTGTTCATCGACGGACGCTTCATCCGCCCGCATAGCAATCAATACGTGCCCAGTTACGACCCGACCACGGCCGAACCCTGGTATCAGTTTGCCCAGGCGGATGCCCATGACGTCGATGCCGCTGTGGGCTCGGCACAGGCCGCGCTGAAGAATCCGGCCTGGCGGCGAATGACGCAGACCGATCGCGGCAAACTCGTGCGACGTCTTGCCGATCTCGTGCTTGCGAACGCGGAAGAACTGGCGCTGATCGAATGCCGCGACAACGGCAAGCTGATCAAGGAAATGCGCGCGCAGATGCGAGCTATTCCGGATTCCTATCTGTACTTCGCGGGAATGGCGGACAAGCTCCAGGGCGACACCATTCCCGTCAACAAGCTTGACACACTGAACTTCAATCTGCGCGAGCCGATCGGCGTGGTTGGCATGATCATCCCGTGGAATTCACCGCTGATGATGCTGACCGGCACGCTCGCGCCGTGTCTCGCAATCGGCAACACGATTGTGGTCAAGCCCTCCGAGCACGCGACGGCGTCCACGCTCGCGCTCGCCGAACTGGCGATCGAAGCCGGCATTCCGCCGGGCGTGTTCAACGTCGTCACCGGTGACGGCATGACGACGGGCGACGCGCTCACGCGGCACCCAGGCATCGCCAAATTTGTCTTCACGGGTAGCACCGCGACGGGCCGCAAGATTGCTGGCAATGCTGCGGACAATCTCGTCCCTTGCCAGATGGAGCTGGGCGGAAAATCGCCGCACGTCGTGTTCTCGGACGTCGATGTGGAGCGGGCGGTGAATGGCGTGGTGTCGGGTGTATTCGCGGCCGCGGGGCAAACCTGCGTGGCAGGGTCGCGCTGCTTTGTCGAGGCGCCCGTCTACGACAGGTTTGTCGAGGCGTTGGTGGAGCGCACCCGGTGCATCAAGGTCGGCCATCCGATGGCCGAGGACACCGATATCGGCCCGCTCGCGCTCGCCGCTCAGCTCGACAAGGTGCAGGGCTACGTCGCATCCGGCGTGCACGAAGGCGCGAAGATCGCAATCGGTGGTCGCCAGCCGTGCGATCCGGGGTTGCGGCGCGGCTGGTATTTCGAGCCGACCGTCATGACCCAGGCTCGCAACGACATGCGCTTCATGCAGGAAGAGATCTTCGGTCCCGTCGTCGGCGTGGTGCCGTTCAGCACGGAAGAAGAACTGATCGAGCTTGCCAACGATACCCAATACGGTCTTGCGTCGGGTGTATGGACGCAGAACATCGACCGCGCGTTGCGTTTCGCGCGCGATGTGGAAGCAGGCACCGTCTGGATCAATACCTATCGCTCGGCCGCGTACATGTCCGCGAACGGCGGCACCAAACATAGCGGTTACGGCCGGCGCGGCGGGTTCGAAGTGATGCGCGAATTCTCGCGTCTGAAGAACGTGGTCGTCGACTATTCGGGCGCGATGCAAGACCCGTTCGTGATTCGTCTGCGTTGAGCGGCGGCCTTCACGCAAAGCAGAAAAACAGCTAAGGAGATTCGCAATGAAATTCGCCGTTTCGCTCAGCATGGAGCGTTTCTCGCCGACCGATTCGATGGCAGACGAAATGTCCAACATGCTCACGTTGGTCCGCATCGCCGACGAAGGTGGTTTCGAGACGCTCTGGACGGCCGAGCATCATACGATCGAATGCACCGTATCGCCCAATCCGTTCACCGTGCTGACGTGGATCTCCCAGCATACGGAGCGCATCAGGCTCGGCACCGCCACGCTCGTCGCCCCGTACTGGTCCCCCATCCGGCTTGCGGGCGAGGCCGCCATGTGCGATCACCTGACTGGCGGCCGTCTCGAATTCGGCATCGCGCGCGGCGCCTATCAGTACGAGTTCGACCGCATGGCTGGTGGCATTCCGCAACAGGAGGGCGTCGGCTATATGAAGGAACTCGTGCCGGCCGTGCAGAAGCTGTGGGCGGGCGACTATGAGCATGACGGGCACTACTGGAAGTTTCCGCTCGCGACATCCGTGCCGAAGCCTTTGCAGCAGCCACATCCGCCGATCTGGGTGGCGACGCGTGATCCGGGGAGCTTCGACTGGGCGGTTGGGATCGGAGCAAACATTCTGTCCACGCCACTGTCCGCGCCGCCGTCCGAAGTCGCCGTACTGGGTGAGAAGTTCCGTAAGGCGGTGGCCGATCATCCGGAACGACCGAGGCCGCGCTTCATGATGCAACGGCGTACCTGTGTCTACGACCGGGCTGAGGACTGGGAAGTGGCCGTGCGGCACAGCGTCGACTACGGCCGCACATTCGAGAATCTGATGCAGAACATCGGCACCGTCACGAATGGATTCCCGGAAGCTGTGCCCTACGAAATCGTGGCGAACAGAGCCAATTACGACCCCGCCAACCTGCGCGACAACCTGATGTTCGGCACCCCGGAAGAAGTCATCAGAAAGCTCCAGATTTACGAAGACGAGGGCGTCGATCAGTTCTGTCTCGGTCTCTCGTTCAATCTGCCGTTCGAGTTGCAGGTGAAGACCTTGCGTCTGTTCATCGACGAGGTGATGCCGCACTTTGCCGCTCGCGAGCGCGGCGGGCAACTCGAAACGAACCTCGTCGCCGAGAGGTGATTGGCGATGACTGCGATAGGACCTATCACGACCCAAGCGGGCGATGACCGCACGCTCTCCGTGCGCGGCGTCGAACTCAACTATCGCCTTGAGGGCGAGGGTCCGCGGGCCCTGATCTGTATCCATGGCGTCGGCTCCTATCTCGAGGCATGGGACGGTGTGGCTGCGCGGCTCGGCGATGCGTTTCGTCTGTTGCGCTTCGACTTGCGCGGCCATGGTCGGTCGTCGCGGGTGAAAGGGCGCTACGAGATCGACGATTTCGTTGGTGACGTGCTGGTGCTCGCCGATCACGTCGGCTTCGAACAATTCGACCTCGCCGGTTTTTCGCTCGGCGGACTGATTGCTCAGCGCCTGGCGCTCACGCGTCCGGAGCGCCTGCGCAAACTCGTGCTGCTGGCGACCGTCGCGGGCCGCACGCAGGACGAGCGCGCGCGGGTCGCGGCGCGGCTCGCGGCGCTCGAATCCGGCGACCGCGGTTCTCACTATGACGCTTCGCTGTCGCGCTGGCTCACGGAAGGGTTTCAGGAGCGTCATCCCGAACTGGTGGCGCAACTGCGTCAGCGCAACGCCGATAACGATCCGGATTGCTATGCGGCCGCTTACCGCGTGCTGGCACAAACGGACTTCGGCGGACTGCTCGACCGGATCAGTGTGCCGACTCTGATTGCGACGGGTGAGGACGATCAGGGCTCCAATCCACGTATGGCGAACTTCATGCACCAGAGCATTCGTCAGTCACAACTGGCGATTTTGCCGGGGCTTCGGCATTCGATTCTGATCGAAGCGCCGGACGCGGTGGCGGCGCTGATGCGCGGCTTCCTCGTCGATGACGGCGAGGAGGCGCGGCCATGATCGTCGAAGAGCGCATCTATCGCATCAGGAACGGCAGGATGGGGCGTTATCTGCAACTCGTGCGAGACGAAGGCCTCGCGATCCAGCAGCCCATTCTAGGCTTTCTGATCGGTTACTTTACGACCGAGTTTGGTACGCTGAGTCAGGTGACGCATCTATGGGGCTACGCCGATTATCAGGACCGTGCGCGACGCCGTCAGAAACTTGCGAACGACGATAGATGGCAGGCGTTTCTGCCAAAACTGTCGGAGAACATTGAGCAGGCTGAAAACAGGATTCTGGTGCCGACCGACTTTTCACCGTTGCGGCTGCCGTCCAGTTTCTCCCACCAACACGAGGAGACGAGACTATGACTGAGCGCTTGAAAATAGAGCATCTGTATAAGGTGTTCACAAATCAACCTGCGCAGGCGCTGACGATGTTGCAGGCCGGAAAGACAAAGTCTGAGGTGCAGCAGGCGCTGGGACAGGTCGTCGGTCTCGATGACGTCTCCCTCAGCGTGCCCTCCGGCGCGATGTACATGATCATGGGCCTGTCGGGGTCCGGTAAGTCGACCTTGGCGCGCTGCATCAACCGGCTCAACGAACCGAGCGCCGGCAAGATCCTGCTGGACGACGAGGACATCTGCACGCTCGACGAAGCCGGTCTTCGTGAAGTGCGACGCAACCGGATTTCGATGGTGTTCCAGCATTTCGCGCTGCTGCCGAACCGTCGCGTAATCGAGAACGTCGAGTTCGGCCTGAAGCTGCGCGGGGTCTCGGCAAAGCAGCGGCGCACGCGCGCCGAGGAAGTGTTGAATGTGGTGGGCCTTGCGCGCTGGGCTTATCACATGCCGCATGAACTCAGCGGCGGAATGCGTCAACGTGTCGGTCTGGCGCGCGCGCTCGCGACCGATGCCGACACCCTCATCATGGACGAAGCATTCAGCGCGCTCGACCCGCTGATCCGCACCGAGATGCAGGACGAGTTGCTGCGGCTGCAACGTACGCTTAACAAGACCATCCTGTTCATCACGCACGACTTCCAGGAAGCACTCAAGCTCGGCACCCGGATCGCGATCATGTCGGAGGGGCGCCTGGTTCGTGAAGGCACGCCGCAGTCGATCGTGCTCGAGCCCGGCAGCGACTATGTCGCCGCGTTCACCCGCGAAGTAGACCGTGCGCGATTGTTCGATGCAGGCTCGGTGATGACGTCGCTCGTGACGGTGGTTAGCGGGCCGGGCGGCGTCCTGAAGGGCGACGTGTCCGGCCGGCCAGGTCCTGGCTTTCTTCTCGATGCCGAAGAGCGGATTCTCGGCACCGTGACTGCCGCCGAGATCGAGCAGGCGCGCGACAGCGGCTTGCTGCCCCGCCCGGACACCCGTTTTACATGTGTGCGCGCCGACACCCGGCTCGTCGACGTAGCTGGTCGCTGCACGACGGATCAGGCGATCGGCGTGGTTGATGATGCTGGCCGTCTGATCGGCCGTCTGGAAGCAGGGCAGATTCTTGCCCGCATCGGCGCACACGGAGCCGTGGGAGCACGCCATGTTTAAAGCCGACGATCTTGCCGTATTACCGGTTGCCTCGTGGATTCAGCAAGGAGTGCAGTGGGCCGCGTTGCATCTTCGCCCGACCTTTCTCGCGATCAAGTGGCCGATAGAGAAACTCCTGACCTTCAACGACGGCGTACTTCACGCGATTCCGTTTCCCGTCATGGTGCTGTTGACGTTCGTGTTTGCGTGGCGTCTGACGAGCCTCGGGGTCGCTGCCTTTAGCGCGGCGGGACTGGTCGCGATTGCCGTACTCGGCGTCTGGGGCGACGCGATGACAACCCTCTCGCTGATCGCCACGGCGATCGTGTTCTGCGCGGTGCTCGGCATTCCGATCGGCATCTGCTGCGCGCGCAGCGAGCGGGTCTGGCGCGTGGTGCGCCCGATCCTCGACATCATGCAGACGACGCCGACCTTCGTTTATCTCGTGCCTGTTGTGATGCTGTTCGGCGTCGGCACGGTGCCGGGGGAAGTTGCCGTCGTCATTACCGCCATGCCGCCGCTGATCCGCTTCACCAATCTCGGTATTCGGATGGTCGAGCATGAGATCGTCGAGGCTGGTCTCGCGTTCGGTGCTGACCGGCGTCAGCTTCTGTGGGAGGTGCAATTGCCGCTCGCGATACCGACGATTCTCGGCGGTCTGAACCAGACAGTACTCACTGCAATGGTGATGTCCGTGGTGATCGCCATGATCGGCGCGGAAGGATTGGGGCTCGTCGTGCTTCAAGGGCTCGGGCGGCTAGATGTCGGTCAGGCGGCTGTCGGCGGCATCGCGATCGTGCTGCTGGCGATGATGCTCGACCGCGTGACGCAGAAGCTTGCACAGCCGCAGCCCGGCAATCGCACTGCGCTTCTCTCGACGGTCACACGACTTTTCTTCGGCAACCGCAACGCGGCAAATGACGCCGACGCGGCCGCGCATCATCCGCACGACGCGGAAAAGGCACTGTGACGTAAAGCACACGGACGCATGCAGATCGGTCGCGAGGCCGCAGAAGCGGTCGTGGCCGAACACGTCGATCGAAAACCTCACAAGAGATAGGTACAGGAGATTCCATGAGCGCATTGGCAAAGACATTCGCAGTCGCGGCACTCGCGGCATTGACTTCCATGAGCGCGGCGGCGGTCGCGCAGACGTTGCCCGGCAAGGGCAAGACGGTGCATTACGCGCAGAGCGACAGCCTCGGTGCGAATTACGTCGAGGTACAGATAGTCGCGAAAGCGATCAAGGCGCTCGGCTACGACGTGACGATGACGACGATGAGCACGCCGCTGTTCTTTCAGGCGATCGGGCAAGGCGACGCCGATCTCGGCACGGACGCGAACTTTCCGCAGAGCGACCCGTATTTCCGTGCGGTGCAAAAGCAGGCGGACCTGATCGGCAGCGGCATGATCGTCGGCGGCGGTATCAACGGTTATCTGATCGACAAGAAGACGGCGCTGGCCTACAACATCACCAGCCTGGAACAATTAAAGGATCCGAAGATTGCCGCGCTCTTCGGAGAGGATGGCAAGGCGCAACTGGTCAGTTGCGATCCGGGCTGGAGTTGCGGCGACGTGGTCGAGTATCAGCTCGATAAATTCGGTCTTCGGCAGACCGTGCATCCCGTACGCGGCAAATACGAGGCGCTGATGGCCGATGCCGTGACGCGCGTGAAGGACGGCAAGCCGGCGCTCTTCTACGCATGGAGTCCGTCGTGGATGACGAACGTACTGGTGCCGGGCAAGGACGTCGTGTGGCTGCCTACGCCCGCCGACGCGCTGCCGCCCAATGTGCCGAACCGCGGGTCGGCACTCGTGAACGGCGTCGAAGGCTGCGCGGGCGGCGCCAATCCGTGCCGGATGGCGATGGCGTCGTGGAACTACGGTTCCGTGACGAACCGCAACTTCATCGCTACCAATCCGGCAATCAAGGCGCTCGTCGAGCAGGTCAAGTTTCCGGGCCCGACTTGGTCGAGCTGGGAACTGGCGATCAGCAAGGGTGGCGGCTCGCAGGCGCAGATCACGAAGCTCGCAGATGACTGGGTTGTGGCCAACAAGCCGCAGTTCGATCAATGGGTTGCGACGGCGAGCAAAGCGCAATAGCGGCCTGTCGAAATGCGACGGTGGCCTTGCCTGGTAGGCACGGGCCGCTGCTGCGATTCATCGGCGGCGTTGGCATTGCAGACGGCAAACAGACGACAAACGGTAACGGAGAGGAAAATCGATGCGATCGCTGATTAGAACACTGATTGTAACGGCGGTTGTCGCGCTGACTTCCGCGAGCACGGCGGCCTTCGCGCAGGCGCAGCCCGGCAAGGGTAAGACGGTCCGCTACGCGCAGGGTGACAGCCTCGGAGGTAACTACGTCGCGGCGCAACTTGTGATGAAAGCGATCAGGGCGCTCGGTTACGACGTGTCGCTGAGTACGATGAACACGACGTTGTTCTTTCAGGCCGCCGCGCAGGGCGACGTCGACCTCGCGACCGATGTGAACTTCCCGCAGCGCGAGCCCGGGTTTCGCGCGGTCGAGAAGCAGGCGGTCATCGTTGGAAGCGGCATGATTACGGGCGGCGGGATCAACGGCTATCTGATCGACAGGAAGACTGCGCTCGCCTACAACCTCACGAGTCTCGATCAGCTGAAAGACCCGAAAATCGCCGGTCTGTTCGGCGCGGACGGCAAGGCGGAACTGATCAGTTGCGATCCGGGCTGGAGTTGCGGTGACGTGGTGGACTATCAGCTCGATAAATTCGGTCTGAAGCAAACGGTGCGCGCGGTGCGCGGCAAGTACGAGGCACTGATGGTGGATGCCGTGTCGCGCGTGAAGAGCGGTAAGCCGGCTCTGTTCTACGCGTGGAGTCCGTCTTGGGTAACGAATGCACTGGTGCCGGGGAAAGACGTCGTCTGGCTGCCGACACCCGCGGATGCGTTGCCGCCGAATGTGCCCAACAAGGGCAGCGCGCTCGTGAACGGCGTGGAAGGTTGTGCGGGCGGCGCCAATCCGTGCCGGATGGCGATGGCGTCGTGGAACTGGGGAGCAGTTGCGAACCGCGAGTTCATTGCCGCAAACCCGGCGATCAAGGTGCTGATCGAGCAGATCAAATTCCCGGTCGCGACCTGGTCGCGCTGGGAATACGCGATCAGCAGGAACGGCGGCTCGTCGGCGCAGATTACGAAGCTGTCCGACGAATGGCTGTCGGCCAACAAGCCGCAATTCGATCAATGGGTCGCCACAGCGAGCAAAGGGCAATAAAGCGGCGAATCAATGTCATCAAGGGCTATCGAATGCGTGCATCTACGATTCGCTCCACGGTTGATTTCTCCACCGATGGTGAGCAGCACGGTTTCCTCAGACTGCCGCACTCCCGCGACGATTCCGCTTGGGGCTCGGTGATGATTCCGATTACCGTGATTCAGCGCGGCGACGGGCCAACGGTGCTGCTCACCGGCGGAAATCATGGCGACGAATATGAAGGGCCGATAGCGCTGTCCAAGCTCGCCTCGAACCTTCGGGCCGACGATGTCACTGGCCGCGTCATCGTAGTGCCGTTCATGAATTTTCCGGCGTTCCAGGCTGGCACGCGAACTTCGCCGATCGATGCTGGCAATTTGAACCGCAGCTTTCCGGGCAAACCCGACGGCACAGTAACGGAACGAATCGCCGACTATTTTCAGCGGCATTTGTTGCCGTTGTCGGACTACGTACTGGATATTCACGCGGGCGGCCGGACATTGGACTTCGTGCCGTTCGCTGCGGTGCATGTATTGCCCGATGCGGCACAGCAAGCACGCTGCGAAGCCGCGATGCGCGCTTTCGGCGCACCTTATTCGATGCGCATGCTCGAACAGGACAGCGGTGGCATGTTCGACAGCGCCGTGGAGGAGGCGGGCAAGGTGTTCGTGTCAGCCGAACTCGGCGGCGGCGGATCTGCGACGCCCGCGAGCGTCGCAATCGCCGAGCGTGGCATATACGGGCTGCTCGCGCATACTGGCGTGCTCGCTCGCGACACGTTCGGCGACGACGAAACCGCGCGCACGACCACGCTGCTGGAAATGCCGGACAGCACCTGCTACACGATGAGCGAACACGGTGGCCTGCTCGAAATGTGGCGTGATTTAGGAGACGTCGTGCAGGAAGGCGAGCTGCTCGCACGTATTCACGACGCGACGCGCACCGGGTCGGCGGCAATCGAATACCGCGCACGGCGCGGCGGCCTACTCGCCGCGCGGCATTTCCCAGGGCGCGTGCAAATTGGCGACACCGTAGCGGTCGTCGCCGATATTGTCGAACGTAATGTTCCGGTGGTGATTTAAGTTGATCAAACTCGACCGCTACGACGTCGCGATCCTGACTATCCTCGCGCGCGACGGACGCATTACCAAATCACGGCTCGCCGAGGAAGTGAATCTGTCGATTTCTCCGGCATGGGAGCGGGTGCGCAAACTCGAGGAAAGCGGGGTTATCAAGGGGTATCGCGCGGAACTCGACTGGACCGGCGCGATGATGGCGAGCCGCATCGTCGTGGAAGTCACCCTTTCGCGACATACGGCGCACGACATGCGGCGTTTCGAGGAGCGGGTGCGGGCCGCACCCGAAGTGACGCAATGCTATGCGACCGGCGGGGGGGTGGACTATGTGCTGCATGTGCTCACGCGCGATATCGACCATTACCAACGTTTCATCGACGCGTTGCTGATGGATGAACTGGGTATCGAACGCTACTTTACCTACATCATCACCAAGGTGGTAAAAAGCCTGCCGGATTGCGTACCCGAATGGGCCTGAGGACGGCCGGCTCAGCGTCGGGAAACAGAAAAAAGCGCATGTATTGCGGGTGAAATCGAAAAATTGCCATGCACCGACACACGCAGAATAGAAGCCATAACGTGTCGTCAGGAGCCTTTCATGTTGCTGGATCATCCCGTTCTGTTCAAATCGCTTTGTTATGTCGACGGTCGCTGGGTTCACAGCGATAGCGCCCGTAGCGTCGCGGTTCAGAATCCCGCCGATCAAACGGTACTCGGCCACGTTCCGATGCTCGACCGAGCGCAGATAGTCGCCGCGGTCGACGCCGCGCAACGCGCGTTCGACACCTGGCGCTGGGCGCCGCAAGAGAAACGCAGTGCGATCCTGTTGCGTTGGCATGAGCTGATTCTGCGCCATCAGCACGATCTGGCTCACATCCTGTCGCTTGAGCAGGGCAAGCCGTTTTCGGAGTCGATGGGCGAGATCGCGTATGCAGCGAGTTTCGTCGAATGGTTCGCGAACGAAGCGAAGCGGCTCGCGGGCCGGACCATCCCCACTCACATCGCCGGCGCGCATCTCGGAACGCTGATGGAACCAGTCGGCGTCGCCGCACTGATCACACCGTGGAATTTCCCGGTCGCGATGATTACACGCAAGGCCGCGGCCGCAATGGCGGCCGGTTGCACGGCGATCGTCAAGCCCGCGCACGAGACGCCGTTTTCGGCGCTCGCGCTGGCGCACCTCGCGGAAGAGGCCGGGTTTCCGTCGGGCGTCTTCAATGTCGTCTTCGGTGAGCCGCAGATGGCAATGGAGACACTGGTCGGTGACGCTCGTGTGCGCTCGGTCAGCTTCACCGGCTCGACGCGTGTGGGCGGACTGGTTGCGCGCGCGGCCGCCGAGGCGGGCATCAAGAAACTTTCGCTCGAACTGGGCGGCAACGCGCCCTTCATCGTCACGGAGGACGCTGATCTCGACCAGGCGGTCGACGTCGCGGTCGGCGCCAAATTCCAGACCTCAGGGCAGGACTGTTGTGCGGCGAATCGCGTCTTCGTGGCGGCGCCGCTGTATGAGCGTTTCGTCGAGCAATACAGCGCAGCAGTGAGTCGGTTGAAGGTTGGTACCGCTTTCGACGGGGATGTCAAAGTCGGGCCGCTGATGCACCAGGCGGCCTTCAACGCGACTGCTGCACGCATCGCCGACGCGAAAGAGCAGGGCGCGCGCATTACCGCGGGCGGTCACGCGCACGCGCTCGGCGGATGGTTCTACGCACCGACGGTGGTGGCCGATGCCCGGCCTGGCATGCGCATTTACGACGAGGAAAACTTCGGCCCGATTTCCTCCGTGTGCTCGTTCGACACGCTCGACGAGGTTATCGCGAAAGCCAACGATACCGAGTACGGGCTCGCCGCCTATGTGTGCGCAACACGCGTCGACACGATCTTTCAGTTGGTGCGGCGGCTCGACTTCGCGATGGTCTCTGTCAACGGGGTGAAGTTCACCGGCGCGCCGATTCCGTTTGGCGGGATGAAGGCGTCGGGTCTTGGCCGCGAAGGGGGATCGGAGGGATTCGAGCCCTTTGTCGAAACCAAATACTTTTGCCTGGGTAATCTCGGCCTGCCAATGACCGCCCAGGACTGACCTGAACAATAAGGAGCAACTCATGCAACAACTACTCGACCAACTGTTCACTGAAGACCGAGCACACTTCATGCACCCGTCCACGCACGCACGCGATCACGCGACGGGCACACTGCCGGGGAAGATCATCAAGGGCGCGAAGGGTATTCGCATCGAAGACCACGAAGGCAAGACCTATATCGACGCGTTTGCCGGGCTGTATTGCGTGAACATCGGTTATGGTCGCACCGAGGTTGCCGACGCGATCTACGAGCAGGCTAAAAAGCTGGCTTACTACCATACGTACGTCGGCCATTCGACGGACACGATCATCGAACTATCGTCGCGCATCATTGACTGGGCACCGAAGGGCATGAAGAAGGTGTATTACGGCATGTCTGGTTCAGACGCGAACGAGACACAGATCAAGATCGTCTGGTACTACAACAATGTGCTGGGTCGTCTGAACAAGAAGAAGATCATTTCGCGTCAGCGCGGCTATCACGGCTCGGGCATCGTCACCGGCAGCCTCACGGGTTTGCCGGGTTTTCATCAGAATTTCGATTTACCGATTGATCGCTTCATGCACACCGTTTGTCCGCATTGGTATCGTCAGGCACCCGCCGGTATGAACGAAGCGCAGTTCGTCGCCTACTGCGTCGACGAACTGGAGAAGCTGATCGCACGCGAAGGCGCCGATACGATTGCGGCTTTCATCGCCGAGCCGGTGATGGGTACTGGTGGCATTATCGTCCCACCGCGCGGCTATTGGGCCGCCATCCAGCAGGTACTCAGGAAGCACGACATCCTGCTGATTTCCGATGAGGTTGTCTGTGGTTTCGGCCGGCTTGGATCGAAGATGGGCGCGCAGCACTACGGCATTGAACCAGACCTGATCACGATCGCCAAGGGTTTGACGAGCGCGTATGCACCTTTGTCCGGAGTGATCGTGGGCGAGCGAGTGTGGGACGTGATCGAGAAAGGTTCGCAGGAATACGGCGCGATGGGCCATGGCTGGACCTACTCCGGACATCCAGTCTGTGCGGCGGCCGCGCTCGCCAATCTCGACATCCTGACGCGTGAAGATCTGACTCACAATGCGGCTGAGGTTGGAGGCTATCTTGGCGAACAGCTTCATGCGGCCTTCGATGCACATCCTCTGGTCGGCGAAGTGCGCAGCGCGGGCATGCTTGCGGCGCTTGAATTCATGGCGGACAAGGACGAACGCCGGCCTTTCGATGCAGGTTTGAAAGTTGGGCCGAAGGTGTCGGCCGCGGCACTGCAGCGCGGCGTGATCGCTCGCGCGATGCCACATGGGGACATTCTCGGTTTTGCTCCCCCCCTTATCACGACGCGCGCGGAAGTGGACGAGATCGTCGGCATCGTGCGAGATGCAGTCGATGAGGTAGCGCATAGCGTCTTGAACAAGGCTCGGTGATCTGACGTACCCCGCAAAACGTCCGAAACGTCTGAGGGGTTTGTTCCGGTATACGCACATTGAGGAAAGCCATCAAAGGACATGGGCTCGAACTGCGCTTCGCAGGTGAACAGCAGTGTCGTATGAATCAGAGCTTGTTTGATGTTGGTCTCACGTAGAACAAAGCGGTTAAGGACGCGCCGTTACCGGCGCGTCCTCCCCTAAGATGCAGTGGACTAGACTAAATCTGACAGTGGTTGGTCTCTCATGCTGGCGAGCAGTGGCGCGAAGGGCGTAGCCCGAAGCGGCAATGCTCGCCACGAACAGCAAGGAGTCCGCCATGACTCAGGAACATGGGGGTGCGGACAAACTCTGCATCGTTGGATAAAATCGATCGGGCTCGATGACACGGCCTACGGCACGCATACAATGCGCCGAACGAAAGCATCACTAATTTACCGCCGCACAAAGAACCTTCGCGCTGTACAGCTCCTGCTCGGCCATACGAAGCTGGAAAGTACGCTCCGGTATCTCGGCATTGAGGTCGACGACGCGCTCGAGATGGCTGAACAAACCGGAGTGTGAGCATCCCGGCCGGGCGGCAATCGGACGCTGTCCGGCCATCAACGGCCGTTGGGCGAACTTGTCTGAGTGTCCGCTCGCAGATTGTCAAGAGACGACCGATGAAAGCTGATCAACGCGTTTCCCAAGGTGCGGCGGTCAGTGCGCGACAGCATATTTTTCGGAACAAGTGCGACGCGCAAGACTGAACGCACGGAGGAAGCTTGCTGCGCACGGCACACATTTGCTAGTACAACGAGTAGCGGGAATAGGTCTCGATTGGAATGATTGCCTGAGCGGGAACGTCGCCCCCAGCGCGGGCCGTTCTCAAATGTTCGACCGCAGTGCGAAGCAGAAGCCGAAGATCTTGTGTGAGCAAATAGTCGATGGTATCGGAACGCAATAGCGGCTCTGTTATCCGGTTCACTTCGTGCGTGATATAGACCGTCCGGCCCACAAGATCGTGTTCGCGCAGCGCCGCAGCCAATCCTTCGTTGCCGCCCGCCACGTTGTAGATGGCGTCGAGCTTGCCGTGTCCCTGTAGAAAGCGCATGGTCGCCTCATAGGTCGCAGCGCCGGAATCTGCGCCTTTGATCACCTCCACGAGGTTCACGTTCGAGAACCGTTGTCTTAGCAACGAGCGGAAGCCAATCTCGCGGTCCTCGTGGCACGTATAGGAAAACGTGGCGACGACCACTGCGACGTCGGGTGCGGTGTGCGCCTGCAGATGCCGTCCAATGAGGAACGCCGCAGACTGACCCGCCGCGCGGTTATTGACGCCGACATAGGTGTGACGGGCGTCGGCATCGACGTCGGTGATCAGTGTCACGACCGGTTTGCCGGCAGCCATGCATTTGCGCAATGCTGCGGTCGTTGCAGCCGTATTCGTGCAGATGATCGCGATACCGTCTGCCTCATCGGCAGCCTTGTGTACCCTCGCTGCGACTTCGTCGTCAGGTACTCCCACGCAACCCTCGACCTCCAGGCGCACGCCCGACGCCGCGAATTCCGCTTCGAGTCCGGCCGCGCTGCGCGTCAACTCCTCCGTAAATGCGTCGCCTGCCTGCGACAGCAACCTGAACACGTAGCTGCGCTGCCCCACCGGGGATGCCGGGCGCACCGGCGTCTCCGAAGCCAATTGCCTTACCGCTGCATCGATAGCACTGCGCGTGCGCGGATGCACCCCGGGTCGGTTGTTCAGCGCGCGATCGATTGTCGCCCGGCTGAGCTGCGTCATTTCCATCAGTTGTTTCAGTGTTGGCTTGCCCATCGTCGCCCGGTTCCTGATCGTCGCAGCGCGGCATTGCGGCGCAGGCATCATTTTGCCTCAAAAATGAGTCTTTTGAGGCTTACCTCAGGGGCATCGCCAAATCCGGCAAAGACTGGCTTTCGTCTCGGGGAATACCCTTTAGGGCTCAAAATGAGGCAATTTGGCGTTTGACCGTGGCTCAAAAAGAGCCTTAAATGCGCTCAAGGATGATCAATGCATCAAGCAGCTCATCACGGCGGTCAACATCAGGCACAGGGTGCGATTCATGTCCAACCAGCAAGACAGCAGACAAACGATCACCATGGACGACTGGTATAAATGCCGGCTCGACAGGAAGGTGCTCAAAGAGGTCACGCGGCGTAACGACACCGCCGCGTTGCTGCATTTTGGAGGTTTCATTGCGTTGGTGGCGGCAAGCGGGGCGTTCGCGTGGCTGTCGCTCGATACTCCCTGGTGCGTACCGGCGTTCCTTCTTTACGGAACGTTCTATGCCTTCGCGGAGGCGATGGAGCACGAGTTGCGTCATCGCACGCCCTTCAAAAGCGAATGGCTGAATGAGTCGGTGCACTGGCTGATCTGCTTCATGACATGGCGCGAACAGATCTATAGCCGCTGGTCGCACGCGCAACATCATACGTACACGCACCTGACGGCAACCGTCCCATCCGACGTTGAACTCGCAGTCAAGCGGCCGCCGAACTACCTGAAGCTCGCCACCGATTTTCTGCGTGTTTCGCACGGCATTCATCACCTTGGCAATATCGTTCTGCACACTTTCGGCATCGTGTCGAAGAGCGCGAAAGCCGTCGTGCCGGTCACCGAATATCGTGCAATGTGCCGCAATTCACGCGTGATTCTGCTGCTCTACATTGGCGTGGCCGGGTGGGCCATCGCCGCCCATAGCTGGTTGCCCGTGGTGTTCCTTCTGTTGCCGCGCGCCTACGGCGCATGGCTGCATGAGTTGCTGGCGATTACCCAGCATACGGGGTTGCGCGAAAACGAGCTCGATCATCGCTTTTCGACACGAACGATCAAGCTCAACCGGATGCTTCAATTCCTTTACTGGAATATGAACTATCACGTCGAGCATCACATGTTTCCCAATGTGCCGTTCCATGCGTTGCCGAAGCTGCGTGAGGCAATCCGGGAGGATCTGCCGCCTGCCTACGACGGCCTCTTTAGCGCGTGGAGAGAAATCCTCCACGTGTTCAGAATGCAGCGGCGCGATCCGGACTTTATGGTGACCCCCCTCGTGCCCGGCAAGCTGGCCGCCGCGGCTGCAGGCCAAACCATCGATACGCCGCCTGGCGCGGTTGAGGCTCGCTGAGCCGCGGAGATACGCCAATGAACATCCTGCAATGGCATCACGTCTGCGCGTGCGATGACATCGAAGAAGAGGACGTCATCGAGTTTAGTCACGACGGCAGGCTGTATGCGATCTATCACACGCCGACCGGCTTTTACGCGTCGGCAGGCCTTTGCACCCATGAAACAGCGCGCCTCACGGAGGGGCTCGTGTTTGGCGACATTATCGAATGTCCGATGCACATGGGGCGTTTCCACATTCCGACAGGCGCGGCGAAAGGGGCGCCCGTCTGCATCAATCTCGCCATTCATCCCGTGAAGGTCGAGGACAACAAGGTTTTCATCGGGTTGCCAGCGGATTGACTGTGGCGACGCGCGGTTGAGGCAACGCATGAATGGCCGATGTCGCCACATCGGCAGATAGACCATAAACAAGGAGACAGCCATGAAACATGCTATTGGAAAGATGCTCGGCCTGAGCGCCGTTGTGTTGAGTCTGGGACTCTGCACGAGCGCTTGCGCGGACCCGGTCGCTCATTTCGATTTCATCACGCACGCGCCGGATTCGGATGCGTGGTGGAATACAGTCAAGAACGGCATCACGCAGGCCGATCAGGATTTCAACGTACGGACCGACTATCGCAATCCGCCAAATGGCGACATCGCGGACATGGTGCAACTGGTCAACCAGGCGGCAGCACGTAATTACGACGGCGTCGTACTAACGATTGCCGACTACGATCTGCTGAAAGGAGCCGTCTCGAAGCTGAAGAACAAAAATATCAGGTTCATTACAGCCAATACCGGTACGGAGCAGCAGAGCGCTGACCTCGGGGCGCTGATGCACGTGGGACAGCCGGAGTACCTGGCCGGGAAGGAGGCTGGACTGCGAGCGAAAGCCGCCGGCATCAAAACGTTTGTCTGTGTGAATCACTATGCCACCAATCCGCTCTCATTCGAGCGTTGCCGAGGGTTCGGCGAAGCCATCGGTGCGGACTGGAAGGCGTCGTCGCTCGACGTCGGCACGGACCCAACCGGCATCGAAGCGAAGGTAAGCGCATATTTGCGTACCCATCCGGATACGCAAGCCGTGTTGACGTTAGGGCCGACTTCTGCGGACCCAACCATTCGTGCCGTCACGAAGCTGGGGCTTGCAGGGAAGATCTGGTTTGCCACCTTCGACATCGATGCTGACGTAGCCAAGGCCATCAAGGACGGCACCATCAAGTTCTGTACCGACCAGCAGCCGTATCTGCAGGGCTACATTCCGATCGCCATGCTCGCAATCATGCACAGGAACCACAACACGGATGTCGTCGCGGCTCGCGCGGAGCTCGAGAAGGACCCGAACTTCATCAAGCGTCTTCAGGCCTATGGGCTGAAGCCAGTCTACGAGGCGCGCAACATCAGCTCAGGACCGGGCTTCATTACGCCGCAGAACATCGAGCAGGTCTCGGCGCTGGCTGGCCGCTACCGCTAAGCTCAATCGGGAGCCGCTGATGAGCACAACGGAGCCGATGGTGATCGTCGGCGCGGGCCAGTGCGGAGCGCGTGCGTCGCAGGCGTTACGCGAGAACGGGTGGGACGGCGCCATCACGCTTTTCGGCGACGAAGGTTTGTTGCCCTATGAACGGCCGCCGTTATCGAAGTCGGTGCTGCTTGGGCAAAAGACGACCGCCCAGTGCGCGATCTACGACGAGGTGTTCTTTCGGGAACAGCGCATCGAAGTGCGTACCGATGCGCCTGTGGCTGCGATCGATCGCGTGAGGCACAGGGTGGTGCTTGCCAGCAGCGACACGCTCGGCTATCACCGCTTGCTGATTGCGACGGGTTCCCGGCCACGCCGGCTGGATCTGCCGGGGGCGACGCTCGCCGGCGTACATATGCTGCGTAGCGTGTGCGATGCGCATGCGATCAGCGCCGAACTGCGCCCGGGTCGCCGCATCGCGGTGATTGGGGCGGGTTTCATCGGCCTTGAAATTGCAGCGACAGCGGTAGCACTCGGTTGCGAGGTTGTCGTGCTCGAAGGGGCGCCGCGGGCGTTAATGCGTGCGGTGCCTGAAGTCGTGGCGCAATGCCTGGTGGCGCAGCATAGACAACGCGGTGTAGACGTCCGCTTCGATGTACATGTGGAACGCCTTGTCGGAACGGCGCGCGTAAGTGGTGTGCAGCTTGTCGGGGGCACAACCCTGGCGTGCGACGCCGTGATCGCTGGAATTGGTGTGACGCCGTGTACTGAACTTGCACAGGCCGCAAATCTTGACGTCGAAAATGGCGTCGCAGTCGACGCGACGTTATGCACGAACGACCCACGTATTTTCGCGGCTGGGGATGTTTGTTCGTTTCCCCACCCGCTTTTTGGCCGCCGGATTCGGCTCGAATGCTGGAAAAACGCCGAAGACCAGGCGCGTGTCGTCGCGCGCAATATGCTCGGCCACGGCGAAGCCTGTTCGTCAGTGCCATGGTTCTGGTCCGATCAATACGACATGACGATCCAGATCGCCGGCATGCCTGCGCTTGGAACGACGACGGTGGCACGCGAGACGGGTTCGGCGTCGCGCGTCTTCTTCGCACTGAACGGCGACGGCGTGCTTGTCGGCGCGAGCGGAGTCGGACAGACTGGCGAAATTGCGCGGGATGTGCGCTTCGCACAAGAGCTGATTGCGCGGCGCGCGTGCGTGGAGCCTCATCTGCTTGCCGATCGTGGGACGAAGCTCAGGTCGCTGCTCGCCGCGGAGGCGCAATGAATCAGCGACTGCTCGTGTTTCGGTCGCTGTGGGCGATGGAGCGTCGCCACACCGATGGCAACGAACGCACACTCGAAGAGAACGTGCGGATGATTGCCGACGCCGGCTTTGACGGCGTGAGTGCGCACTATACGAAGCGTGCGGACGTTCGGCGGCTGGCCCGGTTGCGTGCCACATGCGGACTGCACGCGGAAGGTCAGTGCTTTCCACGCACGATAGACGATTTACAGCCCGTGCTCGAAAATGCCGTCGAATCTGGCGTGCATCACATCGACCTGCAACCCGACGTACGTCCTCGCACCGTCGCAGAATGCGTAACGCTGCTCGACGGCTGGCAGAGACTGGCCGAACAGGTCGATTTCCCGGTCTACATCGAGACGCACCGCGATCGCATGACCACGGATCTCTATTTCACGCTTGACCTCCTCGACGCTCGGCCCGATGTAAAGCTGCTTGGGGACATCTCGCATTACCTCGTTGGACGCGAATTCTCGTGGCCCGTGTCCAACGAGAATCATGCGTTGATGCACCGCATCCTGGATCAGTCGTGGGCCTTTCACGGGCGCGTCGCGAGCCGCGAGCAGGTGCAGATAGAGCTATCGTTCGCGCCGCACCGGATGTGGGTCGATCTGTTTCTCGGCTGGTGGGGCTATGGCTTCGCGTCCTGGTGCCGACGGGCGGGCGCGGACGACACCCTCGCCTTCACCTGCGAACTCGGCCCCAAACCGTACTCGATTATCGACCGCGACGGTAACGACACGACCGACCGCTGGGCGGAATCGCTGCTGCTGCAGGACATGATCCGCAAGGTGTGGGCAGAGGTTCAACGCGACGTTCGACCAACGGACCACGCAAATCACGAACGACAAACGCTTCAGCAGAGGAATGCAGTATGAAGACACGAGCAGCCATCGCATGGAAAGCCGGCGCGCCGCTGACGATCGAAGAAGTCGATCTCGAAGGACCGGGCGCAGGCGAAGTCCTGATCGAAGTGAAAGCGACGGGCATCTGCCACACCGACACTTCATCAACCGGAACGAAGTCGAGAATGTGGTCGATCACATCGTGCAGCTCGGACGCCTGTATCGTATTCGGTGGCCCTCCACTAGGCCTTGGAAGAAGATCGTTCCGATATCCTGTCGTACCATGCCTGCAGTGCATCGAAACCCGCGGGAATGTTCATTTTCATCCCGCCCGCCGCGAAGTCGACGGTCACCAACGTCGTGATGTCGGCCACTGAGAACTCTTCACCAGCCACGAAAGGTACTGTCTTCAGACGCTCGTTGAAATCGAAGTAGAAGTTGGATATGCGGAGCTTGCTGCGCTCGACGATCTCCGGAATCTGCTCATAAGCATAGGGCCCCGACAACGCGCGCCCCTTCAGTCCGGCAACCGCGTTCCGCACGCCCTCCATCACGGCCGCGAATCCCTCGAGTTCCGCGCGTCGCTCCCACATTGTGACGAGCGCCTTCTCTTGCGGCGTGCTACCCAGCAATGCATGCTTGCCGGGATACGTTTCCTCGATGTAGCGCCAGATTGCGGGGACTTCTCCGATCGCCGTGCCGTTTTCCAGCACTAGCGTCGGCACCTGCCGGCGAGGGTTGATTGCGATGTACGCATCGGAGAATTGCTCTTTGGCTCCGAGGTCCACGGCCTTCATCGGAAGTTCGATGCCTTTCTCGGCAAGGAAAATTCGAACCCGGCGAGAGTTGGGCGAGGCCTTGGATTCGTAAAGCGTGAGGTCGGTTTTCATGTACGTGTCCATTCCGATTAAAAGATTCGAGCTGCCCGCCAGGCAGTGAGCGCGCAGGCGGGCAGGTGAGGTCGCTTTAGCCTGCCGTCTTGCCGCCGTCGACAGTCAGAATCTGACCGGTGACGAATGCTGCGCCGTCGGCAGCGAGGTAGAGCACCGCTGCGGCAATGTCGTCAGGCTTGCCGATACGCGCGAGCGGCACCGTGGCTGCTAGCGCTGCCTTGTTTTCAGCGGTGCTGGTGAAGCGGTCCAGCATGCCCGTATCGGTTGGCCCGGGTGCGACGGCGTTGACGCGAACGCCCGTCGACGCAACTTCAAGTGCTGCCGATTTCGTGATGCCTTCGACGGCGTGCTTGCTGCCTGCGTACACCGATGCGAATGCGGCGCCTTCATGACCGTAAGTCGACGAGATGTTGACGATGCTGCCGGCCTTCTGCGCAGTCATCACGCGCAGTTCGTGCTTGAGGCTCAGCAGCGTTCCCAGCACGTTGGTGTCGAACGTGTCGGCATAGCTGTCGGCGGTCTGCTCGACGACAGGTCCTGGCCGGCCTTCCGTGCCGGCGTTGTTGACGGCTACGTCCAGACGGCCGTAGCGGGCGACGGTCTGATCCACCAGGTTGCGGACTTCTTCGTCGCGGCGCACGTCAGCCAGGACGAAGTGAGCTTCGGCGCCTGCTTCGCGCAGTTCGGCTTCGAGCGCGGCACCTTCCGTTGCGCGGCGACCCGATACGACGAGCCGTGCACCCGAACGCGCGAACGCGAAAGCAGTTGCGCGGCCGATGCCCGTGAGGGCGCCAGTGATGAGGACGACGGGGTGGGACATTTGAGGCTCCTGTCAATAAGGTTCACGACACGTTGCTCGTGTCGCGCTGCTCGGTGAGCATGACGGAGCTAACTTTAGGCGTCTCTTGCGGCTGTGAAAAAGACTTTCCAGGCTGGAGCGCATGCCTGCGAGGCATGCGAGCAGACGCGGGCGACAGGTCGCGATGCCGAGCACGAGCGCAGTGATCGCCTGCATTGCGTAGCCGGTGGAACAGAGAGTCGATAGCGACAAGCCACGATGCTGGCGATCGATGCCGTTGCTGGCCAGCGCGAGGCCGCCCATGAAGCGTAGCGCGTACCCGGTGCCCGCCGCGAAGACGGAAAGGATCAGAAGCGGCAACGAATGAACGCGCGCGGCGAGTGCATCAGAGCTTCGATCCGCCGTCGACGCGCAACGTGTCGCCCGTGACCCAGCGCGCGTCGTCGGAGGCGAGGAACACGATGGCGCCGGCAATATCGTCGGGCTGCGCGACGCGTTTGAGCGCCTGCATGCCGAGCGTGAAATCGCGGCCCGCGTCCGTCTTCGCGAAGTTCGACATATCCGTTTCGACGACACCCGGCGCAATCGCGTTGACGCGAATACCACGCTCGCCGAGCGCGGACGCGAAGTGGCGCACGAGTGTATCGACCGCGCCCTTGGTTGCCGCGTACGCCGACAGATTGTTCACGGACGCGCGTGCCGCGAGAGACGACAGCAAGACGACACTGCTACCGTCGCCCAGTACGGGCAGCAATTGCTGGACGAGGAAGAACGGCGCGCGCACGTTGACGGCGAACAGGTTATCGAAATCCTCGACGGTCGTTTCTTCGATCGGTGCGGCCTTCGAGATGCCCGCGTTCGCGACGAGAATGTCGAGCCGATCGCCCGTCAGCGAGCGCACGCGCTTCGCCAGTTCATGCGGTCCGTGGGCGTCGCGCAGATCGGCGGCGACCCTTTCGGCCTGGCCGCCTGCCGCGCGAATGGCTGCAACGACGGAATCGGCGGCCTGCTCGGCGTTGCTGTAGTGGACCAGCACGCGGGCGCCTGCTTTGGCGAGCGCGATGGCCGTGGCGCGGCCGATGCCGCGGGAGGCGCCCGTCACGAGCGCGGTTTTGCCCGTCAGATTGGTCATGATGAAATTTCGTTTGATGTCGAGTGAGAGTGCGTTACGCCTCGGGCGCGTCCGCTTCCGAGAGGAACCGATCAACGTGCGCGACGAAGCGCTCCGGGTATTGGTACAGCGAGCCGTGATTGGCGTCGGGATAGAGGATCAGTTGCGCGTTCGGGATGTGTTGCTGCAAGTGCCACGAATTGATCGAATAGATGATCACGTCGTTGTCGCCGTTGACAACGAGCGTCGGCTGTTCGAGTGCGCGCAGATAGTCGTACGGGTTCTCGCGCGGCGCGCCCCACTTCGCGAGTGCGGCGAGTTGCGCGGGCGCGACCGTGTCGTTGGCTTCGGGATCGCGATTGTCGCTGCGCAGACGGAATCGTTCGACAAATCCACGGCCCGCTGCCTGGCTCGCTTCCGAAGGCGAAAAGTGCACGCGCAGCCACAGATTGTCGGGGTGCGCATATGACGCTCCAAAAATTTCCTGCGCTTCAGGCGTGAGCGTCGCCATGCCTTCGCCGCTGCGCGGACCCGTGCCGACGAGAATCACGCGGCGCACGAGTCGCGGCTTCGTGATAGCGAGTTCCTGCGCAATCAGTCCGCCCATCGAAAATCCGAGTACGTCGACCTGTTTCAGTCCGAGTGCTTCGATGAACGCGCCGGCATTGGCGGCCATCTCTTCGATCGACTCGGGGACCGTGCCGGAACTGCTCGAAATGCCCGCGTTGTTGAACAGGATCACTTCGCGGTTTTGCGCGAGACCGTCGGTGACGGCGGGATCCCAATGATCCATCGTGCCCGTGAAGTGGATGTTCATTACGAGCGGCACGCCGCCGGGATTGCCGAAGCGGCGATACGCGAAGCGGATGCCGTTGGCTTCGACGAACTGGGTCGGCGCGGTCTGGTGAGTGTGGCGGGTCATGGCAGATGTCCTTTCAAAACCGGTTGATGGTCATGCGGCGCGATATAACTGAAACGTATGAAGGGGTCGGCGTTGCTGTGTCGGCCCGGACCGTCTTTGCTTCTCGTAAGGCGCTCTGATAGGTAATGTAGGCGCGTCGGATCGCGAGAAACAAGACTTTATAAGTTGTGCGCCATGCCTGAGAGGCATGGCCGGGAAGCATGGCCTACGACGCCGTCCGACCGCCGTTCACACGCAGCACTTCGCCCGTCATGAAGCTGGCCGACGCGACGTACATGGATGGCTTCGGCGATTTCATCGGGCGTGCCGGCGCGTTTGAGCGGCACGGTGTCGAGAAACGCGGCCTTGCGTTCGGACGTCTGCGTGAGACGGTCGAGCATCGGCGTTTGCACGGGGCCGGGCGCGACTGCGTTGACGCGCACGCCGGACACCGCACCTTCGAGCGCCGCCGACTTCGTCAGTCCTTCGACGGCATGCTTGCTCGCCGCATACAGCGACGCGCCTGCCGCACCGCACGCGCCCATCGTCGACGACACGTTGACGATGCTGCCGCTGCGCGAACACGCGAAGGCGAGCGCGGCCGCGCGACGATGCCGCGCAGCGCGCCCGTGCCGAGCACCACTGTCTGTTCGTTCATGTCGGTTCCTTACGCATGTTCGCCGATAGAATCGACACGTTCGGGGTAGAACGCGAGGTGATCGCGGATCGGTTCGACGGCGGAATACGGAGACTCGTAAGTCCAGATCGCATTGACGGCGCGCTCGCCGCCCGACGGGATCGAAAAGTACGCGGCATCGCCCTTGTATGGGCAGTACGTCGAATGTGAGGTGCGCTCGAGCAGCGTCATGTCGACATCGTTTCTCGGGATGTAAAAGACGGGCGGATAGTGCGCCTCACGCAACGTCAGCGCGCTGCGCGTGTCGGCGATGGTGTGGCCGGCGACTGTCACCACGACGCGCGACGGATTGCGCTCGATCGTGATCGGATGAGCGGGGCCGGGAAGCTTCACAGTTTTCGCCACGTTGGGCGCGTTGCTGGTGGACACGATGTCACTCCTTGAATCAGGCGACGTAGGCGGAAAAGTCGGTGTAAGCGCGTTCGTCGCCGCCCCAGAAAGCGTCGCGCTGGTACGGTGTGAGCGGCAGGTTGCAGCGCAGGCGCTCGGGCAAATCGGGATTCGACGAGAACCAGCGGCCAAACGCGACGAGATCGGCGTCGCCACGTTGAAGAATCTGTTCGGCCCCGGCACGATCGAAGCCGCCGGCAGCGATTATCGGTCCGTCGAACACCCTGCGCAGGAACGACGACGCAACGGGCGCCTGACCTTCATCGAGTGTCTCTGTACCCATCACGCGCGGCTCGATGACATGCAGATACGCGAGGCCATACCCATTCAGACGCGCGGCGAAATAGCCGAAGGTCGCCTCGGGATTACTGTCGGAGATGGCGCCCCAGCGGCCGCTTGGCGACACGCGAACGCCCACGCGGTCAGCGCCCCACACGGACGTGAACGCATCCACGAGTTCCAGCGAAAAACGCGCGCGCTTTTCGATCGTGCCGCCGTAGGCATCCGTGCGTTTGTTCGTGCCGTCCTGCAGGAAAGTGTCGGCGAGGTATCCGTTCGCGTTGTGCAGCTCGACGCCGTCGAAACCAGCGGCTTTCGCGCGTTCCGCCGCGCGTCGGAACGACTCGACGATGGCTGGGATCTCATCGGTTTTCAGCGCGCGATGCGGCGAGTTCGGCACCCAGCCGTTCTGCGTGAACACAGTGGTTTCATAAGGCACGACAGAGGGTGCAATGGGAGCGTTGCCCCAACTCAGATCGACGTGCGACTGACGGCCGTCGTGCGCGATCTGCATGAAGATGTGCGCGCCTTTCGCGTGAACGGCGTCGGTGATCTTGTTCCACGCTTCGATGTGTTCGTCCGTGTAGATGCCAGGCGTGCCGAAATAGCCGCGGCTGTCGTACGAAGGATGCGCGCTTTCCGTAATCAAGAGGCCGCCTCGCGATGCGCGCTGCCGGTAGTACTCGACCATCATTGCGCTCGGGCTGTCGTCGGGATCGGAGCGCAGCCGCGTCATCGGTGCGTGGACGACACGATGTGAAAGCTGCAGTCGTCCTGCCGTCGTGGGCGAGAAAAGTTTTGGTGTGTTGTCGGTCATTCTGGATACCTTATCGATGAATGGAGTTCGGATCCGTTTCGGATGAAGTGATGGTCAGAGCTTCGATCCGCCGTCGACACGCAGCGTGTCCCCCGTGATCCAGTTTGCCTTGTCGGAGGCAAGGAACGCGACGGCGCCAGCGATATCGTCTGGCTGCGCGACGCGCTTCAACGCTTGCAGGCTCAGCGCGTAATCGCGGCCTGCATCGGTTGTCACGAAGCTCGAAATTTCCGTCGCGACGATGCCGGGCGCGACGGCATTCACACGCACGCCGCGCTCGCCGAACGCCGAAGCGAAGTGGCGCACGAGTGTATCGACGGCGCCTTTGGTCGCGGCGTATGCGGCCAGCTCGCCAACCGCAGCGCGCGAAGCCAGCGACGACAGCAGCACGACGCTGCTGCCTTTGCATAGCATCGGCTGAAGCTGCTGGACGAGGAAGAAGGGCGCGCGCACGTTGACGGCGAAAAGGTCATCGAACTGCTCGACAGTCGTCTCTTCGATGCGCGCGGCAGTGGCCATGCCCGCGTTAGCGACCAGCACATCCAGCCTTCCGCCGACGACCGCACGGACGCGGCGGGCGAGCGTATGCGGACCGTCGGCGGTGCGCAGATTGGCGGCGACTGGCTGCGCATGGCCGCCGCTCGCAATGATCTCGGCAACCACCGAATCGGCGGCCGCTTCATTGCTCCTGTAGTGCACCAGCACCTGCGCACCGGCTCCGCCGAGCGCGAGCGCAATGGCTCGGCCGATGCCACGCGACGCGCCCGTGACGAGCGCGGTTTTTCCTGCTAGGTAGTTCATGACGAAGCTCCGTTGGATGGATCGGCGGCTCGGCCAGCGATAGCAGGCAGGTATGGCCGCGAAACCGCGCTGCTGGCATCCGCGCTGCTCGATGTGCTGCTGGCATGTAATCTAACCTTCGCTTGCGTAACGGAAAAAGACTTTGTAGGCTTGCCGGCATGCCTTGAAAGCATGGCGCCCACGGGCGTGGCAGAACGGGGCGAAACAGGAGAAAACATGGAGCTACGCCATCTGCGCTATTTCGTTGCAGTCGCGGAAACGGGCAGCCTCACTGTCGCCGCCGAGCAGCGGCTGTTCACCTCACAGCCATCGCTGAGCCGCCAGATTCGCGACCTCGAAGACGAAGTGCGCACGGAACTGTTCAGCCGCAGCGCGCGCGGCGTCGAGTTGACAGCGCCGGGCAAGGCTTTTCTCGACCATGCTCGGCTTGCGCTCGCGCAGGTCGATGCCGCGATCGAAGCCGCGCGCCGCGCCGCGAGTCCCACGAAGCAGGTGTTTGCGCTCGGCTTTCTGACGGGCCAGGAAATGACATGGCTGCCGCGCGCGATGCAGGTGTTGCGCGACGAATTGCCGAACATCGACGTCACGGTGTCGAGCGGCTACTCGCCCGATCTCGCGGACGCCGTGGCGCGAGGCAAGCTCGATCTGGCCTTCGTGCGCACGGAGCCGGGGCTGGATCTCGATTATCGCGTCGTCTATCGCGAGAAACTCGTCGTGCTGATGCCGAGCGATCATCGTCTAACGGCGAAGAGCGCGATCCATCCGTCTGACCTGAAAGGAGAGACGTTTGTGATGGCGTCGAACAAGGCACGCGTGCTGCACGATGTGGTCGCCCGATATCTGGATGACAATGGGCTCGATCCGAAGCCCGAGCACGGCGTCGACAACCTTGCGATGGCGATGTCGCTCGTTGCATCGACACGCGGCTTGTCGTTGATGCCCGAATACGCGAACAATCTGCTGCCGTGGTCGGTCGTGAGCCGTCCGCTCGAAGGCGAAGCGCCAACCGTCGATCTCGCGATCGGCTACAGTCGTTCGAACGCATCGCCTGTGCTGAAGCTGTTTCTGGCGAGAGCGGACGAACTGATTGCCACCAACTGAGCGAGGGAGAATCGCGATGGACCGTCTCGCGGCGATCGAAATTTTTATCCGCGTTGTCGATACCGGTTCGTTTTCGGCGGCGGCTCGACACTTCGATATCGGCCAGCCGGCCGTATCGAAAACTGTTGCGCAGCTGGAAGAATGGCTTGGCGTGAAGCTGCTGCTGCGCTCGACGCGCGCGCTCACGCCGACGGAAGCCGGCCAGAATTTTTATCTGCGCGCGCGCCGTGCCGTCGAAGAAGCCGACGAGGCCGTGCTCGCTGCGCGAGGCACCGCGGCGGGACTGACTGGCAAGCTGCGCGTGTCGGCTGCTGTATGTTTTGCGCGGCTGCACATCGTGCCGCGCTTGCCGGCGTTCCTTGACCAGCATCCGGACCTCGATCTCGAACTCGTGCTCGACGACCGCAATATCGATCTCGTCGAAGAGGGCATCGACCTTGCGCTGCGCATGGGCGAACTGGCGGATTCGAACATGACGGCGCGCCGCATCGGCATCGCGCGGCGGCGCGTACTCGCGACACCTGCCTACTTCGAGCGGCACGGCATGCCCGAAGCGCCTGCTGATTTGCCCGCGCATCGCGCCGTCGTCTACACGCGAGATCTGGGCGGCGGCGAAGAATGGACCTTTCGCAGCGAGGCGGGGGAGTCGTCGGTGAGGCTGCAAGGCCGCGTGAGAATCTCCGCGACAGAAGGCTTGCGCGCGGCCGTCTTCGCGGACATGGGGCTTGCCGTTGCATCGGAATGGGCTTTCTGGCCGGAACTCAAATCGGGCGCGGTCGTTTCGGTCATGGACGACTGGATGCTGCCGCCCATTTCCTTGTCCGCCGTGTATCCGACAGGACGTCTCGCCAACAGCAAGGCCCGGAAGTTCACGGCTTTCGTCGAAGGGTGCCTCGAGCCCGAGTTCGCGCCCGAGTTGATGTCGGGGCACGGCAGGCCGAAAGCCGCATGATGCGCGAATCGATACTCACGAACGCATCCGGGGCCGCGAGACGGTTCAGGCGTTTTCAGCTTCGTCTTCGGTTGTACGCGTTTCCAGCGCTTGCGACTCTTCATGCGTGAGGAAATCGGAATACGCTTTTTCCGAGCCGCCCCAGAATGCCGCGCGCACATACGGTGTGAGCGGAAGATCGTGCTTCAAGCGATACGGCAGATCCGGATTCGACGAAAAGTGGCGGCCGAATGCCACGAGATCGGCATCGCCCGATTCGACGATCGCGATGGCGCTCTCGCGATCGAATCCGCCCGCAGCGATAATCGGCCCGGAGAAGTGCTCGCGCAGATACTTCGTCGCGACGGGCGCGTGATCGTGGTGCAGCGTGTCGTCGCCCTTGACGCGCGGTTCGATTACATGCAGATACGCGATCTTGTACGAATCGAGCACGCTCGCGACGTAGCTGAACGTGGCTTCGGGATCGCTGTCGGAGATACCGCCCCATTCTCCCGAAGGTGAGATGCGCACGCCGACGCGGTCCGCGCCCCAGACGGAGATCAGCGCTTCGAGCGTCTCGCGCAGAAAGCGCACGCGATTCTGGATCGGGCCGCCATAGGAGTCGCTGCGCTGGTTGGTGCCGTCCTGGATGAACTGATCGACGAGATAGCCGTTTGCCGCGTGCAGTTCGACGCCGTCGAATCCGGCGTCCTTCGCACGCTGCGCGGCGGCGCGGAAGTCCTCGACGATGCCGGGAATCTCATCGATACCGAGCGCGCGATGCGGCGAGGCGGGCACGAAGCCATCCTTCGTGACAGCGACACCATCGAACGGCACGACGGAAGGCGCAACGGGATCGACGCCCCCCGTCATTTCGACGTGGCTCTGCCGGCCCCCGTGGATCAGTTGGAGGAATACCCGGCCGCCTTTCGCGTGCACGGCCTTCGTGATGGCTTGCCAGCCTTCCATCTGACCGTCGTGGTAGATGCTTGCGGCGCCGAGATAGGAACGCGCCTGCACTGACACGCTTGCCGCTTCCACGATTTCCAGACCGCCGTCCGATGCCCGCTGGCCGTAGAAATCGGCCATCATCGCGCTCGGGACATCGCCGGGCTGGGTGGTGCGCAGACGGGTCATCGGCGCGAGCGTCACGCGATGTGAAAGTGTATATGCACCGACTTGTACAGGGTTGAACAGCTTCGCCATGATCTTTCCCTAAGTGAGCCAGAGCGCCGGGGGATCCGGCGCTCTCTCGCGATTGCGTTGAGTTGCAATGTAGCCATTCGCAACCGCTGCGGGAACTGGCGGAAAGGAATATGGCTCATTCCAGATCGGGATGGATGCGAGGACGCGCTCGTGCTTTCAGCCGTTCAACGTCGCAGCCGGGACTACGCAATCGGCTGGTTCAATTCGGAAACCGGTCACTCGACCTTCGGTCGCCGAATTTTATATGACGGCCTTAGCGCGACAGAACCCTTCAGGGAATGTAACGTTGCTCCCTGAGTTCGGTCAGCATCTCGATATACATCTCCTCTGAATCGATGCAATCATGGAAGCCATGTTTGCGCGCCTTTATCGTGCTAGTGATGTTGTCGAAGGTCGTTTTGAAAATCATGTCGCCAAACTTCCACGACACGATTTGCTCGTACGGGTAGTCTCGAAGGTTGTGCTTCTCGACCAGACTGTTCCACAGCTCTGCCTTGTCGGCCATCATCTGTTGTAACAACATGGGAAACGGCTCACCGGCCGACACATCGAAAAACTCCGCCAGGCGCGGCCAGACGCGAGACCATCTGAAGTAATCGCCATTCGTGATGTTGTAGATCTCGCCTCGGCATGCGTCGGTCTCGCCCGCCCAATCGACAGCGCTCGCGAGAATTCGAGTATCGGTAATCTGGTAGAGCGCGTAGTAAGCGGCGCGGGGGCCGGGGAAAGACATCGGAACGCCCAGGGCCTTCGCTAGCGTTCCATAAACGGCAATCACCATCAGCAGATTCATGGGATTGCCCACGGCAACCCCTGCAACACCCTCGGGACGCAATGCAGTCCAAGACCATGATTTGCCGACTGAACGTTCCCGAAGGAAATCCTCCTGGTCGTAATAGAAGTTCGGTGGCATATGGCGCGGATCGCTCTCCTTCGCGGGCGACGGAATCGGGCCAATATGCACGCCGTATGCCTTGCCTCCCTGCATCAGCGTGACGTGCTGGAGGTTCGGCGCGTGCTTCTCCATAACCTCAACTATGTTCTTCAGCATCCGCAGGTTCACCTCGACCAGTTCCGCAGGCGTCGGCTTCTCCTGGTAGGCTGCGAACACGAGATGCGTCGCTTCCGGTACTTGTGCAAGCAGCGCCTCGCAGGACTCTCTGTCCAGCAGGTCGACCGCCAAATGCCTGGCGCGCGTCGAGAAATCAGGTGCGCGTCGGGAAACGGCGACCAGGCCGACGCCTCTGGGTTCATAGTGTGCGAGTACTCCGCGTCCGATAACTCCGACCGCGCCTGCTACGACCACTGTTTTCATGTTCGTCTGCTCTCCAGAGATTCGTAAATTGAATGTTCAGCCAATCGCGACTTCAGGTCTGCTAGTTCCTGGCCTCGCGAAGCGACATCGCTTTAATCTGTAATCCCCTATGTGATCGAAGCTCGTTGCAGAACTACGGCGCCCGGATCAACAACCACTGGCGTCCCATAAGCGGGCCCGTCAAGCGTTCCCCGCTGGCCCTGCTGGACGCCGCGACGCCGCGACGCTCGACCCCGATGACCTGCTGCACACCGACGAGGTCTACCCGGATCGTATCGGTGAGATCTACCAGCTGGCCTGCAATCCGCATCAGCGCTGCTACTATTCTGCGGACATGCGCCGTGACGAAGCCTTGCTGATCAAGGGGTACGATGCGCCACGACGGCGGTGCCCGCCTCACCCTCCATACCGCCCCTTCCAGGCTCCCCTGCGCCGCCGGGAGCTGCGCCGCGCGAGAGTATCGCGGTCCGCATCCTGGCCTTCTTCGGTCAGGTCTTGAGCACCTGAGCGTGGGCTTCCCCGTGCGGTGCTTTCCAGCACCATGCCCGCTCATGTCGACATCACGAAGTCAGGTAGAACGAACTGACCGAGTTCCTCAATGTGATCCAGCCATGACTGTAGCGGGCGATCCACTCAAGTGTCTGGCGGCTATGGCCGGTGACGAAGAAAGGAATTTCCGCCGTGGTCGGCTTGGGAATCAGGTCTGCCCCCTCAAGTCTGCCGCCGGGCCAGGTCAAAGGCACGAAACTGGTGAGCTGAACCTCGCGAAACACCTTGAGGTATTCGCGGAACAGGCTGCCGCGTTGCTCCGGGTCGACACCGAATGCTGGGAACTCTACTGGACGGTCACCGGAAGCCACGCCGAGCAGCAGGCGGCCACCACTGAGTTGATCGACACTGGTTGCGGCCTTGGCTGTGTGTAGGGGATTGCGGATTGGCAGGATGACCGACGCGGTACCCAGCGCAATCGAGCGAGTGTGTGCCGTCATAAAACCCAGGTAGACCCAAGGATCGAAGATCTGGCCCGAATCACCGAAGCTGGGATCGCGTAACGGCACGTCGCGAAACCACAGGGCAGAGAAACCTAGCTTTTCGGCACGTTGGGCCAAGCTCACTTGGTCCAACATACTCGGCGTATCGCCGGTGAAGGCTTCGAGGGGAAAGAAAAGACCCAGGCTCAGGCGGCCTTGGCGGTAGGTGCGCTGAAAGCCAGGTTGTTGCTGATAGGGAATGGAATTCGGAGTAAACATGCTCTGCCTGCATATTTCAAAAAATAGAGTTCTGAGGGGCTGAAAAAACGCCTGCGAGCAGGTATCTAATCAGCGCTTTCAAAGCCACCCGGAACGACTGCGCTCAGTCTTCCTCCGTATCAACGCCCGCCGGGAAAACGGGCCGCCCGATGTTTCCAGGGCAAAACGTTCGGCATCGCATTTGCGCACTTCGTCGGTCGCCGCATCGGCTTCGAGTTCCGACGCCCCAGAGTTAGCACGGCCTGACGGCCGAGCAGCAGGACGGACTCCCAGGTTTCCCCGCACCATGTAGTCGGCGTCGTGTTTGACTAGTTCCAACGCGTGTTCGAGGTCAGAAGCGCGCCCCAGCCATTTCACCTTCGGGCAGTAGCGCCGCGTACTTGCGATGGTTCAGATGCAATAGACGATTTCGGCGAGCTAACGCCACCAGATCAGGACACCTTGTTGAGCAGCGAGGACCAAATTCCAGGCGGTAGGCATGGCGGTATCTTTGAGGTACAGGCAATTCGGGCGAAATTGCCCCTTGCGAATGCGGTGCATCAACTCGATGCCCGCTACGGTGGTGGCCGCGTTCCTGAAACGTTTGAAGCTAGGCATCGCGTTTGTTCTGGACTTTACGTTGCGATGGTCCTGCTTGATCCGGTTGTTGAGACTTTTTGAGCATCGAACCTTCGTGTCCTCAGGCAGCAGGCCTTCGGCTTTCATCTCGCGCACAGCGCGATGCGAGGCCGCGTAGCCACCGGGTGTGACCGTCTTCGAACACTGGCCCTGATGCTTGCGGGCTCACGAAAAAATGCTTTGGCTATCTTTACGTCACGCTTTGCGCGAAGCACGAAATCTGCCGCTTGGGCGGCCCGATCAGCAAGCGCCAGCCCTCGCTCAGCCATGATCTTGACGAGATCGCGCAGGCTGAGCTTGTAGCGCAGATACCAGCGCACACAAAGAATGGTCACGTCACGGTCAAAGTGACGGCCGGCGCACAGCCCGTCCAGACTCTTCAGTGCTCATCGCGGGCTCGCAACTCGTTCAGTCCGACACGCTGACCGATTCGTTGATCGCTATTTGCACCACAACCCTTCGGGCGACGGGATCAAGTCTAGGGGGAGGGGGCCGGCGTTTCTTTCCAGTTTCTGTCAAAACGTGTCGAAATCTTGCTTCATCGCGACTTGTCTGAACTACTGAACCGATAAGAGGGACGGTCTTCGCGGGAGCACTGCACGATGTCGTTCACGACGCTGTCTAGCCGACGCTTCGCGCGCGGTCGCGAGTGAGCAGCATTTCGAAACAACTGCACACGCGCAAGGAAGAAATGACCGTTGGCATAGCGTACCGTCGATGGATGCGTGCGACGCTGGGCCAGAGAAACGGGGCCGGTGAACAGACGTTGTGCACGTTGCGCCGACAGGCGAAAGAACAAAGGACTGGCCGTGCCTACGGCAAAACCACTACGGCTTGATGGCGCGGAGTTGCCTCTGCAGCGTCAGATGTCTTCGAGATGCCAGTTCCGAAAATGCGTCCGTCCTTCACGCGATAAACGTGGAATGCCTCGAAGTGGGCGCGCCTCAGGCAAGCGTCCTGATCGAATTGCTGATACCGCGTGCGCAATCGATTACTGCGGGTGCCAACCGTGCCTCCGCTTCCGCTGGCGTCCACCGGCTCGTCGGCGCGACGACGTGAACCGCACCGACCGGTCGGCGCTCCCCGTCCAGCAAGGGCGCGGCGATCGTCATATCGCCGATGAAGAGTTCCTCGTGGTTCGACGCATAGCCATTACGCCGTCCCAGCGCGAGCCGCGCCTCGATCTCGTCGAGATCCGTGATCGTGTACTGCGTATGCGCGACGCGATCGCTGGCCAGTAGCAGCGTGCGTGACTCGTTATCAGGCAGCGCCGCGAGATACGCCCGTCCCGACGCCGTGCAGTACATCGGAATGCGGCTGCCGATTGGCATATGAATCGGCACGAATTTCGTACACACGAATCGCGCCACGTAGACCATGTCGACGCCATCCGGCTCGGTCAGATTGGTCGTCTCGCCCGTGACATTGGTGAGTTCGGACAGAAACGGATTGGCGACGTCAATTAGCGTGTCGGCGGCCAGGTAGTTGAACCCGATCTGCATCACACGCGGCGCCAGTTGATATCGCCTGGTACGCGGATGCTTTCTCACATAGCCGAGCTTTTCCAGCGTGTAGATCATGCGCTGCGCGGAGCTTTTGGTGATAGCCGTCGCCTCCGCGACTTCGGGCAACGTCATTGACCTTCGCTGTGCGGTGAACGCGCGGAGCACAGCGATTCCCTTCTCCAGCGACTGATTGAACAGTGCGTCCGGCGTTTCTTCGGGCTGTGGGGGCGCTTCCGTATCAGCGCCGACGTTCTTGCGGGTCATGGAATCACCTAATTGTTTCCGGCTGTAACGACTTTATCATATCGCATATCGATACGGAAAGTACCAGCAACGATATTTTTGATTCGAATACCATGTTTTACCTAATGGCCATCGATCCTTTGATCGGCCGTCGTCAACTCGAGGAGAGACTAATGTTCCAGTTCGCCAAACGCTTCGCCGGTGTCTTTGCAACGGGTTTGCTGCTCGCCGGTGCGCCGGCTTTGTCGGTAGCCGCCACCACCTACGAGATTGGAGCGACGGCCACCGGTGTGCCGTTCACCTTTCTTGATGTGAAGAGCAATTCGATTCAGGGCCTTCTGGTCGATGCCATTACCGCGACGGGCAAGGCCGCGGGCTTCGACGTGAAAATCGAGCAAACCACGTTCTCCTCTCTGATTCCGTCATTGACCACGAAGAAGATCGACATCATTTCGGCGGCCATGCTGAAGACGCCGGCGCGCGAGCAGGTCGTCGATTTCTCCGACACTGTGTACTCCTATGGCGAAGGCCTGATCGTGCGCGCCGACAACAAAGCCCAGTACACGTCAATGGACGACCTCAAGGGCGAGGTCGTAGGCGCCCAGGTCGGCACCGCGTTCGTCGACGCGTTGAACAAGAAAGGCATCTTTAAGGAGGTCCGTACCTACGATTCAGTCGCCGACATCATGCGCGACGTCGCGCTCGGCCGCATCAAGGCGGGCTTCGGCGACCATCCGATCATTGCGTATCAGCTTCAACACAATCCGAATCCGCAATTGCGCCTCGTCAGCGGATATCAACCGTCGGTGAAAGGACAATTGTGTTTCGTCGTGCGCAAGGGCGACACGGCCACGCTGGAGCAGTTGAATGCCGGCATCAAGAAGATCAAGGCGGACGGCACGCTGACGCAGATCGTCAAGAAGTGGCAGGTGGAATGACGCCGTCTTCAGAGTAAGGACTGTCCGCCATGTTCTTTCAGAACGCCGTCGAATTCTTGCCGATCCTGCTGAAAGGCGCGGTCGTCACGATCGAGATCACTTTTTGCTCGTTCATTCTGAGCACCGCGCTCGGCCTGGTGCTCGCGCTGATGCGCGTGTCCGACAACCGCATCGTGTCGAACGCCGCAGCCACTTTTATCAACGTGATTCGCGGACTGCCGATCATCGTTCAGCTGTTTTATATCTACTTCGTGCTGCCCGATCTCGGCGTTCAGTTGTCGGCGTTCCAGGCCGGTTTCATCGGACTTGGCATCGCATACTCGGTGTATCAGGCGGAGAACTTCCGCGCTGGCATCCAGGCGATCGATCACGGGCAGATCGAAGCAGCACAGTCCATCGGCATGCGCGGCGCGATGATCATGCGGCGCGTGGTGCTGCCGCAAGCGTTCAGGATCGCACTGCCGCCATACGGCAATACGCTCGTCATGATGCTCAAGGACTCGTCGCTCGCCTCGACGATCACCGTCGCGGAAATGACGCGCGCCGGGCAGCTCATCGCGTCATCGACGTTTCAGAACATGACGGTATTCACGCTGGTCGCGATGCTTTATCTGGGACTCAGCCTTCCGCTCGTCTTTGGATTGCGGCGGCTCGAACGCCGCCTCGGACAGAAGGGAAAACGATGATCAAGGTCGACTCGATTCACAAGCGATTTGACGATCAGCACGTGCTGAAGGGCGTCAGCCTGAACGTCGAACGCGGGCAGGTCGTGTGTCTGATCGGTCCATCGGGCTCGGGCAAATCCACGCTTTTGCGCTGCATCAACGGACTGGAGCGCCATGACGCCGGCGCGATCACCGTCGAGGGCTGCGCCGTCGACGCGGGTTCGAAACAGATCCACGAACTTCGTGCGCAGGTCGGCATGGTGTTCCAGCGCTTCAATCTGTTTCCACATCGAACCGCGCTGGAAAACGTGTTTGAAGGTCCCATGTTCGTCAAGAAGGAAGTGCGTGCACGGGCACGCGAGCGGGCGCGGCGGCTGCTCGACAAGGTCGGTCTCGCGCACCGCATGAACGCTTACCCGGCCGAAATGTCGGGCGGGCAGCAACAGCGTGTGGCGATTGCCCGCGCACTCGCCATGGAACCAAAAGCGATCCTCTTCGACGAGCCTACCTCGGCACTTGACCCGGAACTGGTCGGCGAAGTGCTGGGCGTCATGCGCCAGCTTGCCGACGACGGCATGACCATGATCGTCGTCACTCATGAAATGGGCTTTGCGCGCGAAGTGGCCGACCGTGTGTGTTTTCTTCACGACGGCACGATCCATGAGGAAGGGTCCGCCGCCGATCTGTTCGAACGTCCGCGTAATCCTCGCACACGCGAGTTTCTCGGCAAGATGCCCGCGCTTACCGAAGCACCCCGGATTTCAATACCATCATGAGCCTGGTTGAAGTTGCAAAGCCGTTGCCTCCCTCTCTCTGGGCGGCAACGGCGGAACCCGCCGTCGATACGCCGCGGCTCGACGGTTCCGTCACGGTGGACGTTGCGATCGTCGGCGCCGGTTACACGGGTTTGTCGACGGCCTTGCATCTGGCGGAACAGGGCATACGAGTCTGTGTGATCGACGCCAACGAGCCCGGCTGGGGGGCCTCCGGCCGTAACGGCGGTCAGGTGATTCCTGGTCTGAAATATGATCCCGATGAACTCCTTCGACGCTACGGCCCACACGATGGTGATGCACTGGTGCGAATGGCCGGCGGCGCCGCAGATTCGGTTTTCGACCTGATCGAGCGCCACGGCATTCGGTGCAATGCGACGCGCGCCGGCTGGATTCAGCCCACCCATTCGAGCAAGCTGCTCGGCATGCTTCACGCCCGGGCGCGGCAGTGGGAATCGCGCGGCGCGCCCGTTGAACTGCTCGACCGTACGCAGATATCGAGGCGGCTCGGCACAGACGCATTCGTTGGCGGATGGGTCGACGGCCGCGCGGGCAGCGTGCATCCGTTGAGCTACGCGCGCGGCCTCGCGCGTGCGGCGCAAACCGCAGGCGCGGCGATCCACAGCGGAACCCGTGCCGCGAGCATCGAGCGCGGCCCGAAAGGATGGCGAATCATTTCGGCGCATGGTTCGCACGTCGATTCGAGGCAGGTCCTGCTGGCAACCAATGGTTATACCGATGGCCTTTGGCCGCGCCTCGCCCAATCAGTGATCGCAGCGAATAGCTTCATCGTCGCAACGAGGCCGCTGCCCAAAGACGTTGGCGCAACGATTCTGCCCGGTGGCGAAGTGGCTTCCGATTCACGACGACTGTTGCTCTACTTTCGCAAGGATGCGGATGGGCGTCTGCTGATGGGCGGCCGAGGACCCTTTCGCGAGCCTCGCAGCGCCGCAGATTGGGTGCATCTTGAGCGTGCCGCCCAGTTGATGTTTCCACAGCTGAAAGACATCGAATACGAATACCGATGGGCTGGTCGCATCGCTATCACACGCAATTTTTTGCCGCATGTGCACGTGCCGGCAGAAGGCATGACTATCGCGCTTGGTTACAACGGACGCGGCATTGCGATGGCGACGACGCTGGGAAAGCACTTGGCCGCTCTAATCGGCGGGACGACACGCGGCTTACCGCTTCCACCGACGTCGATCGAGCCAGTTCCGTTTCACGCGTTGCAGCGGTTCTATATCAGTGCGGGAGTGGCGTGGTACGGACTGCTTGACGCGCTGTCATGACGACGACGCCATGATCAGATGGAGGTGGCGGCGCCGGAAACCGGGCCGCCAGATGTCTACGCGCCGTGCAACGCGGCGCGTCCGGTTTGCAGATAAGCCGACATCTCTGCCTCCGGCACCATGCCGCCGCCCGTCGCCCAGATGACGTGCGTCGCGTTGCACATGGCTGCGTCGTCGAGAGCCATGCGCGCGCGATAGCCTTGAGCTTCTTTCGATACCCTCGCGAAACCCGGCGCGCCCGCAAGCGCGGACGGCTCCAGACGAATGGCCTGTGTGTCCGCCATCAGTGCGAGAAGGGCGTACAGCTCGCGGTCGTCGATCGTGTAGTAGCCGTCGATCATCCGCTGCATCGTGCGGCCGACGAAGCCCGACGGGCGACCAACCGCGAGGCCGTCGGCCGCCGTCAGGTTGTCGATACCGAAGTCTTGTACCGCGAGCTTCTCGTGCAAACCGGTGAGCACGCCCATCAACATGCATGGCGAGTGCGTCGGCTCCGCGAAGACGCAATGCACCGCATCGCCGAATGCGAGCTTGAGACCGAACGCCACGCCGCCTGGACCGCCGCCGACGCCGCATGGCAAATAGACGAAAAGCGGATGCTCAGCGTCGACAGGCACGTTCGCGAGATCGAGCTGGCGTTTGAGGCGTTCGCCCGCGACGGCGTAACCCAGAAACAGCGTGGTCGAATTTTCATCGTCGACGAAGTGGCACAGCGGATCGTTCGACGCCAGACGCCGGCCGCTCTCGATCGCTTCGCCGTAATCGCCCGCATATTCGATGACCGTTACGCCGTGCGCACGCAGACGGTCTTTCTTCCATTGACGTGCGTCGGCGGACATGTGCACGGTAGTTGCGAAGCCGAGCGTCGCGCTCGCGATGCCGATCGACATGCCCAGGTTACCCGTCGATCCTACCGCGATGCTGTGCTTGCGAAAAAGCGCGCGGCACGCGTCGGTGGCGAGCATGCGGTAATCGTCGCCTACATTCAACAGGCCGTGGCGTATCGCGAGTTGCTCAGCATGAAAGAGCACTTCGTAGATGCCGCCGCGCGCCTTGATCGAACCGGAAACCGGCAGATGACTATCCTGCTTGAGTAGCAGGCGACGAGGTGCGTCGACGTCGTAGCGCCTGCTCAATGCGTCCGCGAACAAGGGCACCTCGGTCAACGGCGATTCGATGATGCCGCCGGCTTCGCGCACATCGTCGAAGGTTTGCGCGAGCAGCGGCGCGAATCGTTGCAGGCGTGCGCTCGCATCGGCGACATCGGATGCATCGAGCGGAATGTCGTCAATCGCATCGACTAGCGGCGCGACCGCCGGGTTGAACCATTCGACGGGCTGAAGCTCCATGAGCGGTCGCAAGAGCGGATAGTCGCGAAGCCAGGCGTCGAGCGGCTTGCCATAAATGAAATCGATCATGTTCGGTCAGACGGCGGACGTTGACGAGGAAGCGGAACTGTTCGAAGGAGCCACGGCATCGAACACGGGTGGATGCGTGACGATGGACCTGAGATCGACGTCGGACGTGCGCAGCTTCGCGGCATCCGGGATCGGACGGCGCGTTTCATCGGACGACGCGAAGAGCGTTTCAAATGCGCGCGCTGCATCGAGCAATGCGAGATCGCCGCGGAACGCACCAATCATCTGAAGCCCGAACGGCATGCCGCGATGATCGACGCCGCATGGCAACGACAAGGCCGGGTTTGTCGCGAGCGTCACCACATAAGTCAACGCGAGCCAACGATAGTAGTTTTCCAGTTCGACGCCGTTCACGTACTTCAGATACGGCTGCGTCCAGGGGAACGGAGACACGGGCGTGGTTGGCGACAGAATCAGATCGTAGCGATCGAACAGCGTCTGGAAGTGGCGGAACAGGCGGGTTTGATCGGCGTGCGCGCGCACGCAATCGGCGAGTCCCATGCCGATACCCATTTCGTAATTCGCGCGTGGATTCGGCCCGAGCAGTTCAGGATTGGTTTCGTACGCCTTTTGCAGGCCCGCGACGAAAGCTTCCGCGCGTAGCACGTCGAAGCAGCGGTGCGCGCCTTCGAAATCGACTTCGACCGGCTCGCAAACGGCGACATGGCCGCGCAGGAATTCGATCTTGCGGCGGAACACGGCGCGGATCTCGTCATCGACTTCACAGACGCCAAAGTCTTCGGTGTAGCCGATACGCAGCTTCGACAAGTCGGTGAGCGCGCGGCCGTCCATCGTGGGCGCCATCGTGAACGGGTAGCCGAGCGGATCGCTGTCCGATTGCCCGACCGTCGCCGCGAGTTGCAGCCACGTGTCTTCGACGTTGCGTCCCATCGGCCCGACGACAGCAATCGGTGTCCAGCCCAGCGGCTTGCGGTCGCTCGGCACGAGTCCCGGCGATGTGCGCAATCCGACCACACCGCACTTCGCCGCGGGAATGCGCAACGAGCCGCCCGTGTCGGATCCGCTTGCAAGCGGCACCATGTCGAGTGCAAGCGCAGCCGCCGATCCGCCAGACGATCCGCCAGCGTTCAGGCGCGGATCGAACGGGTTGCCCGTTGCGCCCCAAACGGGATTGAAGCTGTTGGCGCCAGCGCCCAACTCGGGCACATTCGTCTTGCCGACGACGATCGCGCCCGCCGCGCGCAAACGCCGTACGAGCGTGTTGTCGCGTGCGGGCACGTTCGCGCGATAAAGCGGCGAGCCGTACGTCGTCAGAATGCCTTCGGTCTCTTCGAGATCCTTGATGGCGATCGGCAGGCCGTGCAGCGGCGCCAGCGCGGCGCTACGCGCGAACGCGGCATCGGCGGCACGCGCTTCGAGGCGAGCGCGCTCGAAGCTCGTGGCGGTGATCGCGTTCACATACGGATTGAGCGCTTCTATGCGCGCAATGCAGGCATCGAGCAATTCAACGGCGGAGATTTCGCGCGCCTGCAAGAGCATACGCAGCGCGACGGCGCTATGACGCGTGAGTTCGTGACGGTCGGTCATCGAGCGATCCTTTGGCAATGATACAAAGAGTGCGCTCAATGTAGACGACGAGAAATTGAGCGGCTAGTGATGTTTATCGAACGCTGACTTCACTTTTGGACAACGCTCGCCGGCGGCGTTAGTTCATCGCTCAAGCGCTCGACGAACGACTGCAGAAGCGGCGGCAATTCGCGCCGCGCGAGCGTTTGTATTTCGATGGCGCGTTCGCTCGTCGCGAACTCGGGCACAGGCAACGCGACCAGTTCCCCGGTCGCGAGACGCGGACGCACGAAGAGTTCGCCGCTGAACGTGACCGCGTCGCTTTCGAGCGTGAAGCCGAGCAGCGTTTCTAGCGTCGCGCTGCTCAGCACGCTCTTGCAAGCTACGCCTTCGCGGCTGCAATAGATATCGATGAGCGTATGCAGCGTCGAATGAGCGCCGGGCAACGCGAGCGGATAGGCAAGCAATTCGCGAAACGAAACCTGCGCCGATGACGCGAGCGGATGCGACGCCGCAACGATCGCGAACATGGGTGACGGCGCTGAGAACGCGACATGAATGTCCTTCGCGGGACCGAAGCTGAAGGTCAGGCCGACATCGGCTCCGGCTTCGCGGACACGCTGGGTGACGCCCGCGGCGGTATCCACCACGACTTCGAACGATGCGGGCGCGACGGTGCGGCGGAAATCGGCCATTGCGCGCGGCAGGAACGCGGCCGCGAAACCTTCGGTGCATGCGATGCGAATTCTGCGGGCCGCCTCGCCGCGAAGCGCGTCGATTTCGAGCGAAATCTGTTCGGCGTCCAGTTGCGAGCGCCGCGCATAGGCTGCGAGCATTTCTCCTGCTTTGCTCGGCACCATGCCGCGCGATTGCCGCACGAAGAGCGGCATGCCGAGTTCGCCTTCGAGCCGCGTGATCTGCCGGCTCACCGCCGACGGCACGACGTTCAGCCGATGCGCGGCGTCGGCGATGGACCCGGTATTGACGACTTCGAGAAAGTAACGGACAGCGGCTTCCTGAAGAATGCGGGCGTTCATGCTGGATCGATGTAGTGACGCGTAGTTCGCATCATAGCGCCCGCGCACTGCGATCATGCAATCAGGCTTCTTCAGCGGTTCCCAGACGGCGCGCATCGTGTTCGCTTGCGAGTCCAATCGACATGCTCGTGACCGCCGCGAGCGCCGTCGCCGCGATCAGGAAGCCGAACACGGCGTTGTAGTTGCCCGTCATGGACACGAGCAGCCCAATGACAGCCGGCGCGACGAAACCCGCCACCTGGCCGCCGAAGTTCACCATGCCTGCGCCCGTGCCGATCAACTTCTGCGGGAGAAACTTCGTGGGCAGCGCGAAGACACCCGCGAATACGAAAGACTTGAAGAAATACACGATCGATTGATATGCGATCACGCCCGTCACGGTTTCAGCCGTATACATTTCGTAGAGGAAGAAGCCGGAGATCACGCAGCACGCGGCCATCAGCCATTTCTCTCGGCCATCGAACCAGCGTGTGAGGATCCAGCCTCCGAGCGCCGTCGAGATGCTCGCGGCGACGAAGGGCAGCGGCGTCAACATGCCGACCGCTTTCAGGTCGAGATGACGCTCGGTCAGCAGATACGCGGGCATCCATGCATCCAGACCTTTGTTGACGATGCCCATGCCGAACCACGTGAGCAGGATCTTCCACATCAGCGGCATCTTGAGGAGCGCGCGCGTCGCCGCACCGTCGATGCGGGTGGCACGGCCCGACGCATCGCGCTTCTGATGCGTGTCCTTGACGGCGAACAGGTAGAACAGCGCGAACGCGACGCCGGCAATGCCTGCCACGACGAACGCGTGACGCCAGCCCAGGTACAGAATGAGAGGCGCGATCGCAAGCGGAGCAATAAAGCTGCCCACGTAGTTCGACGACATCAGCAATGCAGACATTTTCGGGCGATCGGCACGCGCGCACGATTCGGTGACGCCCTTCACGGCGGCGCCGGGATAACCGCCTTCGCCGAGACCAAAGATAAAGCGGATCGCGATCAGCGAGGCCAGCGACCATGCAAGACCCGTCATGAGCGTGAACAGGGACCAGAATGCCACCGATACGACGATGACCTTTTTGCTGCCCCAGCGATCCGCGATCCAGCCGCCGGGTATCTGCATCGCGGCGTAGCTGATATAGAAGGTGCTCATGACGACGCCGAGCGCCGCCGATCCAACGTTAAATTCCTTGCCGATGGCGACCAGCGACAGCGCAATCGCCGCGCGATCTATGTACGAAATGCAGTAGCCGAGATAGAGCAGCGCGAATACCGCGATACTGGCGCGCCTGCTTTTATTGGGGTCGATCATCGTGAGAGTCTGTCTGAGAGGAAGGATCGGGCCCGCTCCGGCTGTACCGAGCGCTCCCACTGCGACTAGTCGGACTGATGCTAGGCAGCCACAAATGCATGGGCAAGTGACATATTCCGAACGATTGCTTTCCGAAAAATCACGCATCGCGCATTGATCAGGCACGGGAATGACAGCCACCTGAATGGGCCGGAAACGGGTTGGGATAAAGTATCGAGGCTTTGATGCCGTTATCAGATAGCGGGTAGGCAAATTACAAAAGGCACGCGGACCGGGGCCGGTCGCTACCTGAGTTAATGCATGCAGAATGAGAGATGCATGGAGCGTTGATGAATATTGTTTCCGGACACCGACGCGACTGGGGGAAAGGTCAGAGCGATAACCAGACCACCGCTGTCGCAAATCCAGAGGCGGACCTGACTACGTCGGTAGCGACGACAGCGCGGGTCGATACACTGCTTCAAGCGTCCCGCGATCGAATGCGCGGGCGGGACTGGGCATGGTATCGCGCGGGAGACAAGCTGCGCCTTGCGGCATATTCCGGGGCCGAAACGGTCTGGCCCGACGCCCTCGCGAACGACGCGTTAGTCCCATTTTGTGAGTCGCAAGCATTACATTGCTGGCCGACCGGAACCGGCGACAAAGCGCTGGGCTGGCTGCTCGCGCCGCTAAAGGACGCGCACGACGAAGCGCTCGCGGCATTCGCCAACACATTGGGACTGCAACTGCTTGGCGACGCGCTCGTGCGCGCCCAACACACGCAGCGCGCGCTCCACGAAATCGCGTACCTGGCCAGTTCGACCGGCGAGCGCTCAGCGTTCCTGCATGCCGTTCACCAGCAACTGGCCACGATAATCGATGCAGAAAACTTTTATCTCGCGCTGTATGAACCGGAAAGCAGACGTATCACGTATCCGTATTATGTGGATGTAATCGACGTCGAGGCGCTCGAATCCGAAAGCTACGACATGCTCGATCCGGATCGTTTGTCGCTGACCGCACAGGTCCTGACGACCGGACAGCCGTTATTGATCGACGCCGCAGGGATTCAGGAGGCGGAAGCGGCAGGCCGCTTCTTTTGCGTTGGAGATCGCCCCGAATTCTGGATGGGCGCGCCGTTGAAGAACGCATCCGACGAAGTATTCGGCATGCTCGCCATGCAGGTCTATGACGTATCGCGCATATACAGCGCCGACGACCGGGCGCTGTTTCTCGTGGTCGCGCGTCATGTGGCAATGGCGCTCGACCGCATTCTTCACCGGGCGAACCTCGAAAATATCGTAGCGCGCCGGACATCGGAACTCTCGGAGCTGAACGACGCGCTTCGGCAGGAAGTGGCCGAGCGAAAACGCGCGGAACATCTGCAAAGTGCGCTTTTCAGCATCGCGGAGTTGTCGAGCGCGTCGGGGGACATGGTCGAGTTCTTCCGCAGTTTGCATCGCATTCTGGGCGAACTGCTGTATGTGCACAACTTCTATATCGCACTGTATGACGAGGCGACAGCAACGGTTTCTTTCCCCTATTACGTCGATGAACTGGTTGACGAGCAGCCGGCTCCGAGGCGCTACAAACGCGGCTTCACGGAATACGTTATTGCACAGCGTCGACCGTGTCTTTTCAATCGTACCGATGCGGAGCGCCTGATTCGCGACGGCAAGGTAGAGCTCGACCACGACGACCTGAATCTGCGTTCGTGGTTAGGTGTGCCGCTTTTCGAAGCGGGCAAGGTGCGGGGCATGCTCGCGGTGCAGAGCTATTCGACCGACGTACAGTACACGCCCCGTGATCAGGAGTTGCTGACTTTCGTCTCGCGTCACATCGATACGGCATTGTCGCGACGAAGCGCCGCCGATGCACTGTATGCCGCGAACCTCGAACTGGAAGCGCGCGTGCAGGAGCGCACTCGCGAACTGGATAGGGCAAACGCGCAACTGTTGCATGAGAACTTTCACGACTCGTTGACCGGGCTGCCCAATCGCAGTCATCTTCTTGAGCGGCTCGGCGCGGAATGGATCCGGCATCTGGATTCCGGAAGACGGTTGGTCGTGATGTTCCTCGATCTCGACCGCTTCAAGGTAGTCAACGACAGTCTCGGCCATCATTTCGGCGATCAACTGCTGGTGTCGGCGGCGAAACGGCTGCGCGACTGCCTGAGCAGAACCGATATGCTCGCGCGCCTCGGGGGAGACGAGTTTGCGATCCTGTCGCCCGAAGCGTCGCCCGAAGCGTCGCTCGAAGCGGCAGTCACCATTGCCGAGCGGATATTGTCGGTGTTCGACCTGCCGTTTCATATCGACGATCACGTCGTTTTCTCGTCATGCAGCATTGGCATCGTGACCGCCGAGCATGAATTCCACAAGGAACCGGCCGACCTGTTGCGCGACGCCGACACGGCGATGTATCGCGCGAAAAACGGTGGCCGCGACAGTTACGTGGTGTTCAATCAGGAGTTGCGCCACGAGGTCTCGGACCGGATGCGGCGCGAAGGCGCGCTACGAAATGCGCTGAAACGCGACGACGAACTGATCCCGTTCTTCCAGCCGATCATCTGCACGATCACAGGCCGTCTGACCTCGCTTGAAGCATTGGTACGCTGGCGGCAGGAAGACGGCCGCCTGCTCGCGCCGGGAGAATTCCTGCCGGCGATGGAGGGACTGCGGCTGATTGGCCGGCTCGATCTGTACATGCTCAATTGCGTCGCGGCAATTCTCGCGCAGCCCGCGCATGCCGGCTGGCCTCCCGTCCATGTGAACTGTTCGAGCTACAGCATGACGCGCGCCGAGTTCGCCGACGACGTACTCGCGCTGTTGCAGCAGCACGGCGTCGCACCGTCGCGCGTGCGTCTGGAACTGACTGAAGGCGCGTTGATCGCGGAGCCGGAAGTCGCCCGGCAGACGATGCAGCATCTGATCGACAACGGCGTGTCGGTGGTGCTCGACGACTTCGGCACCGGCTTTTCATCACTCAGCTATGTGCATCAGTATCACTTCAGTGCGCTGAAAGTCGACAAATCGTTCATCGTCGGCTTGATGTCGAGTCCACGCACGCGCGCCATCGTCCGGGCAATCGTGCGGATGGCGGAATCGCTGGGTCTGGGTGTGGTGGCCGAAGGTGTCGAAGATGCGGTCGCTCTGGCTGCATTGCGGGACATTGGCGCAACCGAGGCGCAAGGCTACTACATCGGCAGACCCATGCCGCTCGCCGAACTGGCCGAGGCATTGAGCGCGGGCAAGGCGAGGCAATGGCTCGTACCCGTTGAGCAACAGGTCAACTAACCGCGCTGCAATAGAGCGAACCGTGTTGAGCCTTCCCGATCCGTTGCCATGACGCGTGTTGTCACGGCGCACGTCGGCTACAAAAGGGTCATCGCCCGCGGAGGCAGCGACTCTATTGCGTCCTCAATGCGCCGACTCGAGATGCGCGTTGACGTGTTCCCGCCGCCCCGCCGCGTAGCCGAACCACGCAGAGACGATGCAGATACCCGCGCACAAAGCAGCGAGACTGGACAGCGAGCCAGTTGCATGGAGCAGCGATCCGGCGATGAACGGCCCACACGACGCGATCAGATAGCCGATGCCCTGAGCCATGCTGGAGAGTTGCGCGGCCACGTGCGAATCGTACGAGCGCAAGCCGATGACGGTGAGCGCGAGCGTGAACGCCGCGCCTTGCGAGGCGCCGAGAAGCAGCGCCCAGATCCACATGGTTGACGCAGGCGCGAAGAAACAGCCCATCAGACCCACGCCAGTCGACAGTAACGCCCCCACATTCACCGCGCGCTGATCGCGCAGTCGCGCCAGCAGAAACGGCAGCAGTAGCGACGACGCGGCCTGCGTGACCACGCTGAGCGACAGCATGAAACCGGCATCGACCGCACTCATGCCACGCGTGCGAAGCACCGTCGGCAGCCAGCCGAAGACGATGTACGCCAGCGACGATTGGGAACCCATGAACAGCGTAACCTTCCACGCGAGCGGATCTCGCCACAATCCGCGAACGACCTCCACCCGTCGTCCTGCGTGGGTCGACTCTTTCGGAAGACGCACGCCCCAAACCAGCGTGGCCAATGCGACGGGCAACGCCCACAGCGCCAGTGCCCATGCCCACGAGTTGCCGCTCGCGCCGCCCAGCAGGTATTCGATCGCATGGGCCGCGGGGACCGTCCCGGCCGCCGCCGCGGCGGCGCCGACGCACATTGCCGCGCTGTAGACTCCAGTCATCAGGGGGACGTGGTGCGGGAAGTCGCGCTTCACTACGCCTGGCAACAGCACATTCATCAAGCCGATGGCGAAGCAGGCCACAATCTGGCCGAGATACAACGCCTCCCACACAGGAAAGACGCGCAACGCAGTACCGAGCGTGAGCAGCAACAGCAGCGCGAGCAATGCACGTTCACTGCCGAGGCGCCGCGCGAGTAGCGGTGCGAGTGGCCCGAAGAGACCGAAGCATAGCGACGGCAATGTCGTCAGCACGCTCGCGCCCGTGCGCGAAAGGTTGGTGGCCCGCACTGCTTCGAGCAGGATCGGCCCTACGCTCGTGATCGGCGTGCGCAGCGAAAAGGCGATCAAGGCGAGGCTCGCCGCGAGAGCGATGCTGCGAGCGCGCGAATCGTGCGGAGCGTGCGGATTGTGCGGTTCGTCAGGATTACGCGCATTGTGCAAATTGTGCGGTGCAATGGCGTCCGCGACCGGGCGTGCGGTCTTGCTGCGGTCGGCCGCCGTGGGCTCAGCATTAGCAGACGTTTTGGGGACTTTCATCGATCACTGTGTGTTATACGGGTCGGCCATAGCGACCCTTCTTCGTCTCGCATTCTCCGTCTCGCATTGTATTCGGCGAAAGCTAAGCGGAACCGGGATGCGTCGTTGCACTCATGCAATGATGAAACGTTCGTCCGGTTAGCCCATGTCAACTGCAGCAGATCACTTCGGCCATCGCCACGACGGATCGGAAAGATGTTCCGCGAAGTAGTCGGACAGCGCGCTCACTTTTGCGGGCCGGGCGCGCGCCGATGGCGTGACGAAGTAAAGGCCGCCTTTCGTCAAAGACCAGTCGGTGAGGATGGCTTCCAGGCGGCCATCGGCCAGATATTCGCCAGCGATGAACTCGGGCAACTCAGCAATCGCCAGACCATCGAGCAGCGTGGGCAACAGCGCGTCGGAGTTCGTCACGCGCAATGGACCGATCGGCATGACCGGTTCCTCTTCGCCCGCGTCGTTCGTGAAGCGCCACACATCGCTGCGCGCGCGATACGCATACGAAAGGCAGGGGCGATCGACCAGTTCGCGCGGATGCATAGGCCGTCCCTCACGCTTCAGATAGTCCGGTGACGCGACTACGTATTGCGTTACCGCGCACAGCCGTCGCGCCACGAGCGACGAATCGGGCAGTGCGGCGATGCGCAGCGCAGCGTCGAAGCCGTCGGCGACCAGGTCGACCGGCGCATCGGACAGGTGCAGGTCGATCGACACCTCCGGATATGCGCGAAAGAATGCCGGCAGGAGCGGCGCGACCCAGCGCAGCCCGAACGACATCGGCACCGCCAGACGCACGAGCCCGCGCGGCTGCACCGACATCTCGCGGGCGGCACTTTCTGCTTCCTCGGCCTGCCGGTAAATCTGGCCAGCTTTCTCGCAGATCGTCCGGCCGAACTCGGTGAGCGCCAGTTGACGCGATGTGCGATTGAAAAGTCGCGCGCCCAGCCGGTCTTCCAGGCGCGCAACGCCGCGCGACACCGTCGCAACCGAAACGCCCACTGCGCGCGCAGCAGCCGCGAAGGAGCCTTCTTCGGCGACCTTCGCAAACATCGCCAGTCCCTCGAAATCAGGCAGTTTCGCCATCTCGCCTCATCATTTCATATTTGCAACGTTAGATTGCAATCAATTCTATTTCGAAAAGGCGGCCGCGTCGATATTCTCCTTACATCACAGCACGAAACACCCAACGTAGTTTCCCGACGTAGTCATCCACTTATCGAATTGAAGGAGAAACACCATGGCACGCAAACTCGACAACAAGATCGCACTGGTCACGGGCGCAACGAGCGGCATCGGCCTCGCCACTGCTCAACGCTTTGCAGCAGAAGGCGCGCACGTCTACATCACCGGTCGCCGTCAGACCGAACTCGACGCCGCAGTGAAGGGAATTCGCGAAGCCGGCGGCAACGTGACCGGCGTGCGCGTCGATTCTGCAAAGCTCGATGAACTCGACGCGCTTTACGCGCAGATCAAGCAGGAGAAGGGGCGTCTCGACGTGCTGTTCGCCAATGCTGGTGGCGGTTCAATGCTGCCGCTCGGCAGCATCACCGAAGAACAGTTCGACGACACCTTCGACCGCAACGTGAAGGGCGTGCTGTTCACCGTGCAAAAAGCGCTGCCGCTGCTCGCAAAAGGTGCGTCGGTGATCCTCACGGGTTCGACGGCTGGCAGCTCGGGCACGGCTGCATTCAGCGTCTATTCAGCTTCGAAAGCCGCGGTGCGCGCCTTTGCACGTAGCTGGATCCTCGACCTCAAGGACCGCGGCATCCGCGTCAACACGCTCAGCCCGGGCGCAACCCGCACCCCTGGCCTGCTCGACCTCGCCGGTCCGGACGCGGCGCAGCAACAAGGCTTGGCCGATTACCTGGCCGCCCAGATCCCGATGGGCCGTCTCGGCGAGCCTGGCGAGATCGCGAGTGCGGCACTGTTCCTCGCCTCCGACGACGCGAGCTTCGTGAACGGCGCCGAGCTGTTCGTCGACGGCGGCCAGCAGCAGGTCTAAGCGGTCCTTGAGCGCGCGAGGGCGCGTCTGGTGCAGTCTTCGACGATTGCACCGGCGCGCGCACGCGTGCGCGCGATCCAACCCGGGCACATCATGATCGAACATCGTCCTTTTCTGTCGCTCGATGTAATCAGTCGCGACTGGCTGGAAGCGCGGCTGCATTTCCGGTTTGGCGAGTGCGGACGCGCCGATCATGTGCCGCTCGGCGCACTCTACGTATGGAACGACGATGAGTTCGCGGCACATTCGGGCTTCGGCCTTCATGCTCACCGCGAAGTCGAGATCGTGACGTGGGTGCGCTCAGGCGCAATTACGCACGAAGACGACGCCGGCAATCGCGCACGTCTGGTTGCCGACTCCGTGCAGGCAATGAGCGCGGGTTGCGCGGTACATCACGCCGAGCGCAACGAGGAGAGTTCGCCGGCGCGGCTGTTTCAGATCTGGTTGCACCCGCGCACGCTGGGTGGCACGCCGCGTTGGGCGACGCGTGTCTGTTCGCGCGAGTGTCGCGAAGGCCGCTTCGTCACGCTGGCGAGCGGCGATCCGGACGACGTGCGTGCAGGCGCGTTGCCTATCAATGCCGACGCTCGCGTGCGCATCGCGACGATACGCGAAGGCGCAACGCTGCGTCACGCATTGCGTCCGCCAGGCCACGCGTATCTGGTTACCGATCACGGCCGGCTCGACGTGGGAGAGGTTCGGCTCGCGCCTCGCGATGGAGTCGTAATTACCGGTGAATCGCAGCTTACGATGACAGCGCGAGACGACACCGACATCGTGATGGTCGAACTGGTTGGCTAACGACGCCGTCGCGATGTGTCCGGGTCGCTGTGTTAGGAGCGATGTGAAGCGTGATCACTGCCCAACTGCGGCCTGAGGCGTGTTCCGGAAACTGATCGCCATACGGTTATAAGTGTTCATGAGTCCGATGGCGATCGTGAGGTCGACCAGTTCCCGCTCGTCGAACACAGCACGGGCTGCCTCGTAGGCTTCGTCGGGTACGCCGGTTTGTGCAACACGTGTGACCGATTCGGCCCACGCAAGTGCAGCACGCTCACGTTCGTCGAACAGATTGCCGGCTTCCGCCCAGGCCTGCACGAGCGCGAGCTTTTCGACTTTCACGCCCTTTTTCAGCAGATCGCGTGTATGCATGTCGAGGCAGTACGCACAGTTGTTGATCTGCGAAACGCGAAGGTAGACCAGATCCACGAGAACAGGCGAGAGGCCGCTCTGCAGAACATAGCCGTAAACACCACCGAGGGCCTTCGCGCCCGCAAGTGCGATGTGGTTGTAGTCCAGACGCATGCTCATACTTTTACTCCTTGATGTACTGATTACTCGACCGGGGTGGTCAGGGCCTTGTCGTTGCTGTCCACCACGAACACCGCCAGCAACTTCGCGGGCTTGGTCTTGCTTGCATTGCGGCTGACACGGTGAACGGCGCCGGGCTCCTCGAAGAAACTTTCGCCGGCGTGGTAGACCCGCTTCGGGCCGTCGTCGACTTGCGACTCGATGGCGCCCGACACGACGTATGCATAGATAAAAGCCGACTTCGCATGTTCGTGTGCGTGCGACGCTGCCGCGGGCGCATAGTCGACAACTACCGCAATCAACGACTTGCCGGGGATGTTGGGAATCGCGTGCCGGAAGTTCGGCGTAACGGTCTCAGCCGTGTCATGCGCGGTAGCCGGTACGGCAATGGAAAGAGCAATGCCTGCGGCGACAGCACCAGCGATAGATCGAATGTTCATGATGTTGCATCTCCTTGGTGTCCTCGCATTGTGGGTCCGGGCCGGACCACAAGAAAGAACCAAGAATGAACATTCTTTATGTACCATCCAGCGGACAGCAAGCCCGCATTGCCTGTCGCCTAACTACCCTTGCGAACCACTTCGACCAGCCGGCGACAGTGTTCGACCATGTTGCGTTCATCGAGGTTGGTCACGCTCAGCAGTAAGCCCTGTGGGCCGGAAGACTGCAGATACCATGGCGACAAAGGCGCAGGTGCCAGGCTGGATTGCAATGCTCGCATGGCAATGTCCACGTCAGATGTAGAGCGGGGAAGTGTGGTCACGATGGCCGTACCCGCAGCCGCATGCACTTTTATCGAGTCCGGCGCCAACTCGTTGAGACAACGAAGCAGGCTGTCGCGCCGCGTGGCGTAAAGACGCTTCATATGCCGAAGGTGCCGAAGATAGTGCCCATCGCGCAGAAACTCTGCCACGGCGTGTTGCACGAACGATGCCGGTGCCGGCATCAGGCACGCTGCGATGTCGCCAAAACGGCGAGCCATTTCAACCGGGACCACCAGAAAGCCAAGTCGGAGTGTCGGGCTAATAGTCTTGCTGAAGCTGCCGATATGCAACACCCGTCCGTCTGGATCGAGCGATGCCAAGGCGGGCGCGGCGCGACCCTTCAACTGGAGCTCGCTCAGGTAATCGTCTTCGATGATCCATGCGCCGTTTCGTCGAGCCCATGCGAGCAACGCGAGCCGCCTGGGGAGCGACATGGCCATTCCGAGGGGCGCCTGCTGGCCCGGTGTCACGACTGCCAGAGCGGCTTCAGCAGAACTCCGGATGCCGGCTTCCACGTCGAGCCCGTCTGCATCGACTGGAATGGCTCTCACAGTCATTCCCGCCAGATCGAGCGCGGTACGCGTGAGCGGAAAACCCGGATCTTCTATCCATGCTTCTTTGCCTTCAACACCGAGCCCCCTGATGGCGAGGCCCAGTGCAGCCGAGAATCCCGCAGTGACAAGAACCTGAGACGGACTGCACCGCAAGCCTCGTGCCACGCCGAGATAGGCTGCAATCTCCTTCCGGAAGTCCGGATCGCCCCGCGGATCAGGGTAGCCGACCGGAGCAGCCGCAGCGCGCCGCGCCGCGCGCGTGAGTACACGCGACCATAGCTTGAAAGGAAAGGCGTCCTCGGAAGGCACACCCATTTGAAACGCCAAAGGAGTCGCTCCGAATTCGTGGAACAGGTCGGGAAACGGCGGCGCTTCCGGTGACCGCGCGGGCGTTGCAGGCAAGGGTGGGCGCTCGGCAACCCGGGTGCCGGCCGCCCCGCAAGCAACCGCGAACTGCTCATCGATCAGACGTTCATAGGCCACACGAACCGTGCCTCGCGAGACGCCGATCTGCGCGGCCAGATCCAGCCACGATGGCAGCCGCGCGCCGGCGGCAAGCTGCCCCGTCTCTATGGCGTGTCGAATCGCGCCGTAGATTTGTGTGGAGAGCGATGTGCTCGCGGAGCGATCGAGGCCGATTGGGAGCGTCGTCATAGCCGTTAATGGTACATCCAGAATCGTCAATCTTGGGTCTGTATTGTGGCCCGATAGGAGCGTAACTTCCTCCCTATTCAGCGGCTGAACAGTGGCGATTTCAGTGAAGTACGCAGTCGGTGCGCGAGCCAGCGACAGGCAGCAGCCGTTGCCAGCTGCCCGTAAATGCCGGACCAGATGAATGGAGAAGAGCGATGCAGAAGTCCGGAAAATCCAGCGCGAAGATACCTGACAGTAAATTGGCGCGTGAGGTCACCGAGCTTATTCGGGATACGGAAAATGAATTGCTGTTCATGCACTCCGCTCGCGTGTATCTCTGGGGCGCATTGCTCGGAGAACGCAAAGGCGTGACCTTCGATCCGGAGTTGCTTTACGTCGCGGCTATGTTCCACGACATTGGCCTGACGTCGGTCTTTCACGAGAGCCAGCTTCGCTTCGAAGTGGATGGCGCGAACGCCGCGCGGGATTTTCTGCGCAGCCACCGCATCGCCGAGGCGGACATCGACAAGGTCTGGAATGCCGTTGCTCTGCACACGACGCCTGGCATCCCGGAACACATGCACGGAGAAATTGCCCTGTTGCAGGCAGGCGCAGGAATGGACGTAGCGGGGCGCGGCTTCGAAGAATTCACCGACGAAGAACGCGACGCGGTGATTGCTGCGTATCCCCGCGATCCTGGTTTTGCAAACAAGATCATCGATGCTTTCTATCACGGTATGAAGCATCGCCCCGGCAGCACGTTCGGCACATTCAACGACGACTTCCTCGCCTACAAGGACCCGGAATTCGTGCGAACGAACGTTTGCACCATCATTCTCAATTCGAATTGGGAACAGCGAACTACCCGCTAAGGGTGCATTTCTCTGCTAGAAGGAGAACATCATGAAGTCCCGCAGTACTGTCGCTGCAATTTGCGCCGCCGTTGCTCTTGCGGTTGGGGGAATTGTCCCGGCCCTCGACGCGCACGCGCAAGCGCGGCCCACGTTCAATCAATCCACGGCGAATGCCGGCGACGAGGTTCCTGGCGTAAAAATCCCCGACAGCAAATTGGCACGCGACGCAGCGCAACTCATTCGCGAATCGGAGGGCGATTTCCTGTTTCAGCATTCCACGCGTGTCTATTATTGGGCTGCCCTGGCAGGAAAGCGCAAAGGTCTCGCTTTCGACCCGGAACTTCTCTACGTTGCGTCGATGTTCCATGATTTCGGCCTGACGGCCGGCTATGGGCAAAGCCACTTGCGCTATGAATTGGATGGTGCGAACGCAGCACGTGACTTTTTGCGAAGTCACGGCGTTTCCGAGGCCAATAGCCAGATGGTCTGGCTTGCAATTGCATTGCACACGACCAATGGAATTTCCGCAAATCTGTTCCCCATGGCCGCACTGGTTGCCGAAGGCGCCAACATGGATCTCGTGGGCGCAGGCTATGACGACTTCACAGCCGCGCAGCGGAGCGCCGTCGAGGTGGCGCATCCGCATCCGCCGCAATTCGCTGAGGACTTCATGCAGGCCCTCTACGATAGCCTGAAGCATCGTCCGGAGACCACGCAGGGAACAGGTCTGGCCGATGTCATGGCCTACAAGGACCCCGGTTTCGTCCGCAGAGACTTCAGCAAGCTGATGCGCAACTCGCATTGGGCTACTGGAAAATGACCGGCGTATTGTTGGTCGCGGTGGTCGCGGTGGTCGCGGTGGTCGCGGCACAGTTCGACCGCGACTTCCGTCGGCCCTTGATCATCGCCGGTTCCCGGCGGGCGCGTCGTCCGGTAACCTGATTTCACCAGTCGATCATGTCAACTGCAGATGCCGGCAAGTCGCACAGACTTCTGCCGGGCCTGCTTCCGCGCCTTTGGGCGTTCTCTATTCGCCTGTGCCGTAACCGGCACGACGCCGAACGCGTACTTGAGCGCGCCTGTGCGCGGGGACTCGAGCGCGCCGCCCAGTTAGAGCCCGGCACTGCGCCATCGTGATGCTGCCGGTCGCGGTTGAAGGGCTCAGCTATTCGCAAGCGGCCGAAGTGGTCGGCGTGCCGATCGGCACCGTCATGAGCCGGCTTTCGCGCGCGCGGCAAACCATCGGCGCGCAATTCATACAGCGCGCGACTGCCGGCGCTCGGTCGTTCAGAACCGGGCGAGCGACGCGATGACGCGCGACGTGGTTGCGCGCGAGGCGCCACCATCGCGCATAAGCAATGCCGGCGGTCACGACGTGCCAGTGTGACGGACCACATGACAGCGGCGCTGTACGCCGAAGCACGATGCGATTTCATGGCATCATCGTACGCACCTTCCCACCAACGCAGGAGCGTATGTCATGGCCACATATATCGTCTTCACGAAGGAAAGCACGCAGGATCAGCAGGAACTCGACATTTATCAGAGCAAGGTCGGCGCCACTTTCAAAGGCCATCCCGTCAAGATTCTCGCTGCCTACGGACCTCAACAGGTTCTCGAGGGCGAAGCGCCGCAGGGCGTCGTGATCGTGGAGTTTCCGTCCACTGCCGAAGCGCGTGCCTGGTACGACGGTCCCGAATATCAGGAAGTCGCGCAGCACCGATTCAAAGGCGCACGCTATCGCGCAGTTCTCGTCGAAGGCGTGTAAGAAGGGTGGCGATGCCCGGCCCGTTGAATTGAGCGTGACCCCGCCCGCGAGTGATGCGGGCGATCGGCAATTCCTCTTCGCCGCAGGACCGGGAGTGTCCCGTTAGCGCAATATTTGAAACATTGATGTGCAGTATGGTGCTTGGAGATATCTGACAATGCAGATATATTGCTCTCAAAGCAAGGGAGCAACAGATGAACCACTACACGAGCGACAATTTCACCGTGACCGAGAGCGTCGGATTCGCCATCAACAAGGCGCGCAACCTTCTGGTGACGGAGATAGACGCAGAACTCAAGGATCTCGACATCACGGCCCAGCAAATGGGCATTCTTCTGTCCATGCGCCAGGACATTGCGAGCACTCCGTTCGAACTGTCCACGTTGCTCGGTATAGACACCGGCCTGATGACGCGCATGCTCGACAAACTCGAAACGAAGGGTTTGCTTCAGCGCTCCCGCAGTCTTGAAGACCGCCGGGTCGTCAATCTGAAGCTGACGAAGAAGGGCGAAGCAGTGGCAGACCACCTGCCCGACAGGGTGCCGGTCGTGCTGAACAAGCGGCTGAAGAAATTCACCAAGGCCGAATTCCATGAGCTGCGCCGTCTGCTGTTCAAGTTTCTCGAAGACTGAGCGAAGTGTTCGCACACAATTTTTTGTCCATATATCTGACGGGTCAGAAAATGAATAGACAGTTAAATCGACGAATGAGCGGATCGCGAATTGCGAAGTCCGGCATGACGGTGATTTTCGCGGCAGTGCTATCGGCCTGCGCGAACTATGCAGGTATCTCGAGCGACAAGCAGCTTGCGACCCCGGATACTTATGCGACGCAGCAAAGCATTCCAGCGGACAACGGGCAGTGGCCCGCCGTCGACTGGGCCGATCAGTTCGGCGACGCCCAACTGAAGGCGCTGCTAGAGGAAGCATTGAAAAGCAACCCGTCGATCGAACAGGCGCGCGCACGCGTTGCCGCCGCCGCTGCTTACAGCGAGACAGCGAAGGCGAGCACGATGCCGCAAGTCGGGGCGACTTACTCGTTCACGCGGCAGCAGTATTCGAGCACTGCGCTCGTGCCGCCTCCGTACGCCGGGTCATGGCAATCAGAGAACAAGGGTTTGTTGTCCGCATCGTATGACCTGGATTTGTGGGGTAAGAATCGCGAAGCACTGAAAGCCTCGCTGTCGCAGTTGCAAGCAAGCAAGGCCGATGCGGAAGTCGTCAGACTTTCGCTGACATCTGCCACGGCGCGCGCCTATAACCAGCTTGCTCGTCTATTTGCGCTGCGCGACATCGCGCAGCAGGAAGTGACGCAGCGCGAACAGATTGATCGCATTACGGCCGGCCGGATTGCAACTGGACTCGACACGCAGGTCGAGCGCAAGACCGCGCAGGCGAACCTCGCCAGCAGCCGGGCCGCGCTGGCGTCGCTGGACGGCAGCATTCTCACCACGCGATATCAGCTTGCCGCATTGCTCGGCGCAGGACCTGATCGAGGTCTTGCGATTGCCCGCCCGTCGCTGGGTATCGGCGATGAAGTGCGTCTGCCGGCCAACCTGCCCGCTGACCTCGTGAGCCGGCGCCCGGATCTGGTCGCCGCAAAATGGCGAGTTGACGCGCTCGTGCACGACGTGAAGGAGGCCAAGGCCGAGTTCTATCCCGACATCAACCTGAGTGCTGCTATCGGCCTCGACGCATTCGGCTTCGGCCGCTTCCTCACCGCAGCGAGCCGCACGGCATCGGTGGGCCCGGCGATTCATCTGCCGATTTTCGACGGCGGGCAGTTGCGGGCGCAACTCAAAGGCCGCTATGCCGATTTCGACTACGCCGTCGCTTCATATAACCAGACGCTCGTCACCGCACTGTCCGAAGTTGCCACTCAGCTCGCGCAAATCCGTTCCACCGACGAGCAGCTCGTCGACGCGCTATCCGCGCAGGAAGCCGCCCGCAGCGCCGATCAACTGGCCCTCGTGCAATACAAGGCGGGACTTGCGAATCAACTCACGGTATTGAACGCCGATACCACGGCGCTTCAAGCCGACGAGCAGGTCGCGAATCTGAAGATGAACCGGCGCGATCAGCAAATCGCATTGGCAGCGGCGCTGGGCGGCGGCTATTCCGACAATGCCGATGCCGCTCGGCAGAGCGCCGGTGCCGCGCCTGCAGTGAAACCCAATCCAGTCGTCGCCGTGCGTTGAGCGCGACGTATTTCAGATCCTGTCAGGAGTCAAAAAATGAGCGATAGCATCAACGCCGACCGAGCGAAGGCGGACGCAGACCAACCCCAAAAAACGCAAGGCAACACGCGGCGCAAGTTGCTGCTCGCGTTGCTGGCCGCCGCGATAGTGGCAGCCGGAACAGCGTACGGCCTGTATTACGTGACGACCGGTCAATATCACGAGGCTACCGACGATGCATACGTCAGCGGCAATCTCGTGCAACTGACGCCGCAGGTCAGCGGCACCGTCGTTGCGGTGAACGCGGACGATACGCAGATCGTCAAACAAGGCGCGCCGGTCGTGACGCTCGACAACGCGGATGCCAGAGACGCGCTTGCCAACGCCGAAGCAACGCTTGGACAGACCGTGCGGCAAGTCAGCGGTCTCTACGTGAACAATGACTACTATGCAGCAACGGTCGCGCAGCGCGAGTCCGATCTCGCGCGCGCTGTCAGTGATCTGAAGCGACGTCAGGCGGTAGCGGAAACCGGCGCGGTGTCCGGCGAGGACGTGGCACACGCGCGCGATGCGGTCAGCGCCGCGCAGGCCGCGCTCGACGCCGCGCGTCAGCAGGCCGAAGCAAACCATGCACTGACCGACCGCACGTCGGTCGAACAGCATCCGAACGTTCTGGCGGCGTCTTCGAAAGTACGCGACGCCTATTTGAACTACGCGCGCAACACCTTGCCTGCTCCGGTTACCGGCTATGTGGCACGCCGTTCTGTACAGGTCGGTCAACGAGTCGCGCCCGGCACGCCGTTGATGGCGATCGTCCCGCTCAACGAGGTGTGGGTCGATGCGAACTTCAAGGAGAGCCAACTCAAGCGCATGCGTATCGGCCAGCCCGTCACGCTTTCCGCCGACGTCTATGGTTCGAGTGTCAAATACCACGGCCGCGTGGTCGGCTTCTCTGCGGGAACAGGCTCGGCGTTCGCGGTATTGCCCGCTCAGAATGCGACCGGCAACTGGATCAAGGTCGTGCAGCGTCTGCCCGCGCGCATTCAGCTCGATCAGAAGGAACTGGACGCACATCCGCTGCGGATTGGATTGTCGATGCAGGTCGAAGTCGAAACTCGCGACCAGTCGGGAACCCAACTGGGTGCCGCGGTGAATACGACCTATCGCACCGATGTGTTCGCGCAGTACGGCGCGGATGCAGATGCGGAGATCGCCCGGATCATCGCGCAGAACATGCCGATGGCGCGCACAGCCGCAACGGCTGGGGTGCAAAAAAGCGCGAATCGAAAAGCAGGCTGAATACGCGGCGAGTGTTCTCCATTTTTTGTGCGATTAGCTGACAAGTCAGATATTAGCGACCTTCACAGGTGATGAAATGAATCAATCGACGCGACCTGCAACGCTTCCCCCTCTGACGGGCGGCAAGCTTGTGCTCGCAACGCTCGCTGTGGCGCTGGCCACTTTCATGAATGTGCTCGACTCCTCGATTGCGAACGTGGCTATCCCGACTATAGCGGGCAACCTCGGCGTATCGGTCGATGAAGGAACATGGGTCATCACGCTCTTCGCCGCCGCCAACGCAATTTCGATTCCGTTGACAGGTTGGCTCACGCAGCGTGTCGGGCAGATCAAGCTCTTCGTGTGGGCGATACTGTTGTTCGTCATGTCTTCGTGGCTATGTGGAATAGCACCGAACCTGCCGGTTCTGCTCGCTGCGCGCATTTTGCAAGGCGCGGTAGCGGGACCGTTGATTCCGCTTTCGCAAGCCATTCTGCTGGGCTCGTATCCGAAGGAGAAGAGTTCGCATGCGTTGGCGCTCTGGGCAATGACAGCGACTGTCGGCCCGATTGCGGGGCCTGCGCTCGGTGGCTGGATTACGGACAGCTATTCGTGGTCGTGGATCTTCTACATCAACATTCCGGTGGGGCTTTTTGCTGCGGGTGTGACATGGGCGATCTACCGCACGCGCGAGACGCCAACGAAGCGTTCGCCGATCGACAAGATCGGGCTGATCTCGTTGATCGCGTGGGTCGGCTCGCTGCAGATCATGCTCGACAAGGGCAAAGACCTCGACTGGTTCAATTCCCCGGTGATCGTCGCGTTGACTGTCTTTGCAGGGATCAGCTTCGCATTCTTCGTGATCTGGGAGCTGACCGAGAAGAACCCTGTCATCGATCTGAGGTTGTTCGGCGGCCGCAATTTTCTTGGCGGCACGGTTGCGATTTCGGTTGCGTATGCGGTGTTTTTCTCCAACCTCGTCTTGCTGCCGCAGTGGATGCAGGGTTACCTGAACTACCGGTCCGTCGATGCAGGCCTCGCCACTGCACCGCTCGGCATATTCGCCGTGATCCTTGCCCCGGTGATGGCGAAGATCATGCCGCGCTCGGATGCGCGCGTGCTCGCAACGTTGGCCTTCGTCGGCTTTGCGGGCGTGTTCTTCATGCGTTCGCACTACACGACTGGCGTGGATACCTGGACGCTCGTATTGCCCACCTTGTTGCAGGGCATACCAACCGCATTGTTCTTCGTGCCGCTGACGGCAATCATTCTCTCCGGCCTCGCGCCCGAGAAGATTCCCGCCGCTGCGGGCTTGTCGAATTTCGTGCGGGTGTTTGCGGGCGCAGTGGGAACGTCTCTTGCCGCAACCGGCTGGAACGATCGCACCATCTTGCATCACGCAAGACTGGCCGAGCAGACGGGCGTCACCAACCCTGTTTTCACCGCGGCACTGGATTCGGCGCAAGCGGCACTGGGAGGAAGCCGGTCTCAAGCAATGGCTTTCTTCGAACATTCGGTGAACACGCAAGCCGCCATGCTTGGACTCAACGACATTTTCTGGTTGTCGGCTGTGATCTTCGTATTGATCATTCCGTTGATCTGGGTGACGAAGCCGGGCAAGACGAATGTCGCGGCGGCCGCCGCAGCGGGGCACTAGGAACTGGCACGCCCACGCTGCCATTCGGCGTGCCTAAGTCGACGAACTTCCCGCCAGGCAGTTTTGTCCAAATAACGTAGGCTGGAGTTCATCATGAAGCCGTTCTACGTTGCCGGTACTGCCGTTGTTGCCGCCGCCACTATGCTGCTGGCCGGCTGTTCGTCGGCGTGGCCGCCGCCTGGCGAGCCAGCCGCCTCGCACGTTTCGGCTAGCACCGAAACCCGCACCTCGCCCGCTTATCAGGGCGCAAAGCCAGCCACGGCAGCCGCGCCGGCCGCAAGGCCGCCGGTGCTGAGCGTCGGTGTCACCGATCCCAACACGCAGTTGATTCTTCCCTGGTTTCTCGCTGACATCGTCAATGCGGTCAATACGCGTCAGTCGTTCGGTGACTTGATGCACACGATGAAAAACGGGCTTTGATTTGCCGTTGGCCCATCGCGTTGTCTTGCTGCTTGCAGGCAATTCCGGAATTGGCCCGCGCACACTGAGGCCGGGGTTTTCGCGCACCGCGCGTTTTCATGCTGCGATGTGGCCGCGGCAGTGCACTACCTTCCGTCAAACGATAGCGACGCCGCATTCCTTGAACGCCGCACGCAATCCCAACTGCGGGTACGCACTTTCCAGCGTGCGCAAATCGGCGCGCATTTCCTCGACGATCCAGTCGCGCACGTTCGCGACGATGGGCCGCAAAGGCCGGTTCGCAGGCGACACCAGACAGCAGCGCCGATTCGTCACGAGGATTTCTTCTTCGGCGGGGACGAGTGCGCGCTGCGACAGCCAGTGCGACACCACGTTCAGCCAGCCGAGCGCGATGCCCTGACCGAGCAGCGCCGCCTGCACGACGATCGCGTAGTCGTTGAAGCTGAGCATGCTCGCGACGCGCCGGCCGTGCTGCTCGAACGCGCCAAAACGATGGTGCCAGCCGCGCTCCTCGTCGTCCATCACGATGACGGTGTCGCCGTGCTCACGGCCGGCGTCTGTCAGCGACGTTTCCTGATAGCGCGGATTGCACACGGGCAACAGGGTTTCGGGCATAACCAGCACGCTGTTTTCGTCGATGTCGCCGGCGTGCATGAAGCGCATGCCCAGATCGACATCGACAAGCGGTCCACCAATGCGCCCGGAAATGAGCTGAAACCGCAGATCGATTGACGGGAACGCTTCGTTCAGGCGGCTCATGCGCGGCATCAACCAGTGCGTCGTAAATCCCGTGGATACCGACAGCGTGACCGATTCCACGCCCGTAGCACGCGCTTCTATTTCACGTATCGCGCTTTCTATGCCGTTGAATCCTTCGGAGATCTTGGTGTACAGAATCCGCCCGCTCTCGGTGAGTTCGATGCCGCCGCGCACGCGCTCGAAGAGGCGCACTCCAATGTGATCTTCCATGCGGGCGAGCATGCGGCTCACGGCGGGCTGGCTCACATAGAGTTCTTGCGCGGCACGCGTGAAGTTGCCGCAACGAGCGGCAGCCTCGAAGACGAACAGCGCATTCGCGCTCGGCAGTTTTTTGCGTAGATTCGGCATGACTTGATGTTATGCCCGATCCAACAATTTGGGAATTGCCGCCAAAAAGTTTGACACCTATATTTTCCCTAATGCAGGCCCTTCAGCGAGAGCAAACGCAATGGACGCACGAGCGAAAACAGGAGTCTCCATCCGGTCGGCAGCGAAGCGCTATGGACCCGTGATCGCGCTGGACGACGTCTCGCTCGACATCGAGCCGGGCGAGTTCGTGTCGCTGCTTGGACCGTCCGGGTCGGGCAAGACAACGCTGCTCGGCATCCTCGGCGGCTTTGTTCAGCCGAGTTCCGGATCGGTGTGGGTCGGCGAGCGGGACATTACATTTGCGCCGCCGCACAAACGCAACATTGGCATCGTGTTCCAGAACTACGCGCTTTTTCCACACATGACGGTGGGCGAAAACGTCGCGTTCCCGCTGCGCGCGCGCCGCGATCCGAAAGCGGGGTGGGCGGCGAAAGTGGCCGACGCGCTCGCGATGGTCGAACTCAGCGGCTATGAATCCCGCGGCATCAGCCAGCTTTCCGGCGGTCAACGTCAACGCGTCGCGCTTGCAAGAGCAATGGTCTTCGAGCCGCAACTGATCCTGATGGACGAGCCGCTTTCCGCGCTCGACAAGCAGTTGCGCGAAACGATGCAGATCGAGTTGCGGCGTCTGCATCGCAAGCTCGGCGCGACGATTGTTTATGTGACGCATGACCAGCGCGAGGCGCTGACCATGAGCGATCGCGTGGCCGTGTTGAAGAACGGCAAGCTCGTGCAAATCGATACGCCCGAGCGTCTCTATGACCGGCCTTGCGACGCGTTCGTCGCGAGCTTCATCGGCGAGGCCACGCTGCTCGATGTGAGCCGCGCCGCCGATGACGCCGTGCGCCTAGGCGACGCGGTGCTGCGAACCGCGCATCCGTTGCCGCGCGGCGAGCGTTTGCTGCTTGCCGTGCAGACAGAAAAGCTCGTGATCGACGCCGGCCCGGCAGAGCCTGCCGCCAACCGGCTCTCGTGCCGCGTGACCGAAGTGCTGTACCAGGGAGAAAGCCTGCGCGTGTTCGCGACACTGGCTGACGGCACCTCGATCAGTCTGCGCCAGCCCGGCAATCACAACGCACGTAGCCGCATTCCGTCACCGGGCGAACACATGACCGTTGTGCTCGATCCGCAGGACACGATCGTCGTGCCCGCCTGACTCCCCGCCCGCCTCGGGCATACGTCTTACGAAATTAACGCAACCCGCAAAAGGATGATGCAATGAAGCTCACCGATTTCAAGGTCCTGACGTTCGACGTCGTCGGCACGCTGATCAACTTCGAACAGGGCGTGCTTGCGTCCGTGCGGCGCCTTGGCGGCGCGGCGGCGAAGGATCTCACCGACGACCAGATCTTCGAGCCGTATATGCGCGGACGCGCGAAGTATCCGGGTCGTTCGAGCCACGAAATGGCGAACGTGTATCTGTATCTTGCCGGCGAGCTGGGCCTGCCCGACGACGCGCAATCCGCGGCGGCCTTCCAGCGCGACGTGCTGGAGTGGCCCGCATTCGAAGACTCGGTCGCGGCCCTGAAGCGCCTGCGCAAACATTATCGCCTCGTCGCGATGACCAACGCGGACCGCGTCGCGTTGTCGGCTTACGCACATACCCTGGGCGACCCTTTCGACGACACCGTGTGCTGTGACGAAACGGGCGTCGCGAAACCGGACCCGCAGTTCTTTGCCTACAACCGCGGACGTCAGGCGGCATTCGGCTTCAAGTTCAACGAGATCCTCCACACCGCGCAGAGCCAGTATCACGACATCGGCATCGCGACGAAGCTGGGTTACTCGACATGCTGGATCGAGCGACGCCAGGGCATGAAGGGTTTCGGCGCGACGCCGGTGCCCGAAGCCGTCACCGCGCCCACGTTCAAATTCGCGACGCTCGGCGCGCTCGCTGACGCGGTCGAAGCCGAAGCGCGCGCTGCTTAAGCCATGCTCGCGCCCGTCCTCCACAACGACTCGCAGCGGCCGCACGCTGATTCGCTATGGCGCGCGATGGCCGCCCGCTTAGCGCAACGGCAGCCGCCCGTTAGCACGGGCGCGCCGCTCGCGCGCGATCTGGCGGTCGACGTGGCCGTGATCGGCGCGGGTTATTCGGGCCTGTCGGCCGCGTACGCGCTGCAAAAGCGCGGCGTCGATTGCGCCGTGTTCGATGCGAACCCGGTGGGTTGGGGCGCGAGCGGGCGCAACGGAGGGGTGGTGTCGTCGAAATTCCGCTTGTCGTTTCCGCAGATCGACAAGCTGCACGGACTCGATACCGCGAAGCGCATGCATCGGCTCGCGCACGACGGCGTGCGAGTCGTCGAATCGTTCATCGACGAGTTCAAGCTCGAACGGGCGCACTTCGAGCACACAGGCAGCCTGCGTTGCGCGCACACCGAGCGCGCGTTGGCCGCGATCTGTGCGGAAGCCGACTGGGTGCGGACGCAATTGGGCGACACGTCGATGACAGTGCAGTCGCGCGAAGAAGTGACACGCGAGACGGGATCGAGCGAATTTACGGGCGGCGTATTGAGCGCGGACGCAGGCACGATCCTGCCGCTCGAATACGTGTACGGTCTCGCGCGAGGTCTCACTGCGCGCGGCGTGCCGATTTACGAAGCGACGCCGGTTGACGAAATGACGCGTTCGCAAGGCGGCCCGGCCGGCGTTGTGCTGCGAACGCCCGGCGGTACGGTGCGCGCGAGACAAGTCATTGTCGCGACTAACGCGTACTCCGATCTCACGTCGGCGACCGCTGCCTATCAGCGTGAACTCGTGCCGTTTCGCAGCGCAATGATTGCGACCGAACGCCTGCCCGCCGAACTCGATAGTCGGCTCATGACACAGCGCCGCAGCTATACGGAAACGCGGCGCATGATGAAGTGGTTTCGCAAGGTCGACGGCCGTATGCTGTTCGGCGGCCGCGACGCATTCGGTAAGGAAGGCCAGGCGACCGGCTTCGACGCGCTGCGACGCGCGATGGTCGCGCTCTTTCCCGACCTCGCGGATCTGCGTATCGAATATCAGTGGTCCGGGTATGTCGGCATGACGTTCAATGCGTTACCGCATGTTGGCCGCAGCGACGAAGCCACAACGTTTTGTCTGGGGTATAACGGAGCGGGCGTCGCGATGGCGAGCCTGCTTGGCCAGCATGCCGCAGCGCTTGCACTCGGCGAGACGCCCGAGCTTGCGCTGCTCGGCCAGCAGGGCTTGCGGCCCGTGCCGTTCCATTCGTTGCGCGCGCCGGGCGTTCGCGTCGTTGCCGCGTGGTACCAGTTTCTCGACGCCGTGGGTGCATGATGACGACAGCCAAACGGATTCTCCAGGACCCCGCCCTGATGCAAGCAGTTGCCACTGACCCGTCGGTGCGCCACCAGCAACGCGAAGACCGCGCGATGCTGCTGTTGCTCGCGCCCGCGTTGTTCGTCGTGGTCGTGCTGCTGGTGGTGCCGCTCGCGTGGCTGTCGTGGCAGTCCATCTGGCATGACGGCGGTTTCACGCTCGTCAATTACCAGCGCATTTTCACAGGCACCTATCTCGACACGTTCCTTATGACGTTCAAGCTCAGCGTCATCGTGACGGGGGTGACGTTGCTGCTGGGCTATCCGGTTGCGTACTTTGCGGCGTCGGTATCGCCGCGATGGAGTGCGCTGATACTCGGCATGGTGATCCTGCCGTTCTGGACCAGTGTGCTCGTGCGTACCTATGCGTGGCTCGTGCTGCTGCAGCGCACCGGCCTCATCAACAAGGCGCTGCTCGCGACGGGCCTTGTCGATCGGCCGGTGCAACTTGCGTATAACCAGTTCGGCACCATTCTCGCGATGGTGCACATTCTGCTGCCTTTCATGGTGCTGCCGCTGTATTCGGCGATGCAGAAAATCCCCGCTAATCTCTCTCAGGCCGGCGCCAGTCTCGGCGGCTCGCCGCTGCACGTGTTCTGGCGCGTGTTCCTGCCGCTATCGATGAGCGGCGTCGTGGCAGGCGCCACGCTGGTATTCGTACTGTGCCTCGGTTTTTACATCACGCCCGAACTGATGGGCGGGGGCAAGTCCATCATGGTGTCGATGGTGGTGAGTCGCAACGTCGAGATTTATAACAGTTGGGGCGCTGCGAGCGCGGTCAGTGTCGTGCTGCTGTTCTGCGTGTTCGCGATTTTCTATGCCGCGAGCCGTGTGATTCCCCTGGAAAAGACCCTGGGCGCGAAATGAACAAGATCCCGTTCGGCAGAGTCGTGCTCGGCGTGCTCGTCGTGCTGATTCTCGTGTTTCTGATGCTGCCGGTGCTGATCGTCGTGCCGCTGTCGTTTTCCGACACGCGCTTCATGACGTTCCCGCCACCCGCCTATTCGTTGCGCTGGTATCACGCGTTCTTCGACAACCCCGCGTGGATCGACGCGGCTCGCACGACGCTCGTGGCGTCCGTATGCGCAGCGATGCTCGCGACGCCGCTCGGCATCGCCGCGGCCTATGCGATCCAGCACGGCACGCACTGGTCGATGCGCTATCTGCGCACGCTGCTCATGTTGCCGCTGATGGTGCCGATCATCATCGTCGCGGTGGGCGTGTTTTTCGTATTCACGCAGGCCGGTTATGTGAATACGCTGGGTGGCCTGATCGTTGCCGATACGATGCTCGGCCTGCCCTATGTGCTGATTTCCGTGGGCGCCGATTTACGCACGTTCGACCGCACGCAGGAGATGGTCGCGCGCAGCCTCGGGATGAATCGCCTGCGCAGCTTTCTTGCGGTGACGCTTCCGCAGATCAAGGCGAGCGTGATTTCGGGTGCGGTGTTTGTCTTCATTCAGGCGCTCGACGAAACGGTGGTTGCATTGTTCATCTCGGGCGGCACGAATCAGACGCTCACGCGCCGCATGTTCGTCACGCTGCGCGACGAGATCGATCCTACCATCGCCGCGATCAGTACGATGCTGACCGCGTTGACGTTGTGCCTCGTGATGATCGTCGTCGTGAGCCGCCGTTCTTCGGCGGCGCGGGCGTGAGGTCTTTGAACTCTTTCTATGGGAAGCGGATGTCGAACGCATTGAAGTTTTATATCGACGGCGCCTGGGTCGAGCCGTCGGGCACCGCACGTCTGCCCGTGGTCGATCCTTGCACGGAAGAAGTCTTCGCTGAAGTCGCGCTAGGCAATGCCGACGATGTCGAGCGCGCCGTGGCCGCCGCGAAGCGCGCGTTCGAGTCGTTTTCTTTGACCGACCCTACCGGGCGGATCGCGCTGATTCGCCGGATACTCGACGCCTATATGGCGCGCTACGATGACATGGCCGACATCATCTCGCGCGAGATCGGCGCGCCGAAAGCGCTTTCGCATGCGTGGCAGGCCGCGCTCGGCAAGCGTCACCTCGAAGAACTGCTCGTAACATGCGAGACGTTCGCGTGGCAGCGCAAGAAAGGGACGACGCTCGTCAATCATGAGCCTGTCGGCGTAGTTGCGTTGATCACGCCATGGAACTGGCCGATCAATCAGATAGTCTGCAAGGTCGCCCCCGCAATCGCCGCCGGCTGCACGATGGTGCTCAAGCCGAGCGAAGTGTCGCCGCTCAACGCCGTGCTGTTCGCCGAGATTCTCGACGCAGCCGGTGTGCCGCCCGGCGTGTTCAATCTCGTGAATGGCGACGGCCCGACTGTCGGCGCCGCGCTGTGCAGCCATCCGGACGTCGACATGGTGTCGTTCACAGGATCGACGCGAGCGGGCGTCGAAATCGCAAAGCTCGCCGCACCGACCGTCAAGCGGGTGCATCAGGAACTGGGCGGCAAGTCGGCGAACATTCTTCTCGACGATGTCGACTTGGAAGCGGCTGTGACGTCGGGCGTCAAGTCGTGCTTCAGCAACAGCGGACAATCGTGCAACGCGCCGACGCGCATGCTCGTGCCGGCAGCGCGGCACGAAGAGGCCGTGCGCATTGCACAGCGCGCGGCGGCCGCGCACCGCGTGGGTCCCGCAGACGATGAAACGACGACGATGGGCCCGGTCGTCAGCGACGTGCAATACGCTCGCGTGCAACGGCTGATCGAAAAGGGCGTCGAGGAAGGCGCGCAACTGGCGGCGGGAGGCCCCGGACGGCCCGATGGTTTGACGCGCGGCTACTACGTGCGCCCCACGGTGTTCGCGAACGTGGACCCGTCGATGACGATTGCGCGCGAGGAAATCTTCGGTCCCGTTCTCGCGATCATCCCGTATCGCGACGACGCAGATGCCATTGCAATCGCGAACGATACGCCATTCGGCCTCGCCGCCTACGTGCAGTCCGCGGACCTGGCGCGCGCCCGGCGTGTGGCGTTCCGTCTGCGCGCGGGCAGCGTCTATGTGAATTATCCGTCGTGGGACCCAGGTTCGCCGTTCGGCGGCTACAAGCAGTCAGGCAACGGCCGCGAGTACGGCGAGTGGGGCCTCGAGGCGTTTCTCGAAGTGAAGGGTATCGTCGGCTACGGCGATTAGGAGCCACTCGTACGGCCGCGCAGCAGGTCGGCAATGCGTTCGGCGATCATGATGGTCGGCACGTTCGTGTTGGCGCATGGAATAGACGGCATCAACGACGCGTCACACACGTGTAGATGTTCGACACCGTAGACCGCGCCGCGCGCATCGGTGACAGCGAGTGGATCGTCGGCAGCGCCCATGCGGCAGGTTCCCGACGGATGCCAGGTGCCGCCCACGGAGCGCGTGACGAACTGCGTGAGCGCGGTGTCGTCGGCGAGCAGTTCGCTCAGCGTCACCCCTTGAGTCACGACGCGCCGCACGAGCGACGCCCGCAACGGGCCGGCGATGTCGAGCAACAAGCTCAGCGCGCTGCGCTGTAACGCGTTCCATGCGCCTGGCACTGCAACGGCTGCGACCCGCGGCGAATAGCTCGACGGAAATACTGTGCCGAGATGCGCGGCCATCGCCGGCGCGGCGAGAGTCCGTGCGCCTAACCGCAGCGCGAGCTTCAGCCGTTCGAGATCGCGCGGGTCGGACAGCATGGCGAAGTCGACCTCGGGTTCATCGAACGCGCTCGACGATTTCAGTTTCAGACGTCCACGCGAATACGATTTGTTGACCCAGAAAAACATCGTGCCGAGACGGTAGCCGACCGAGTGCCAGCCCGAGCGCGACAGTATTGCGCCGTGCATGTCGCCCGGCACGGTGCCGGGCAAGCCCGACGAAAAGCGCACGATTGCCTGTTCGTGATGCTCGTGGCGAAAGGGTGTGCGCGCCGCGCGAGGCAGATAGGCGGACACCGCAATAGACGGATGCTCCATCAGATTGCGGCCCACGCCTTCGCGATGTGCGAGCACGTCGATGCCCAGTGCGGCAAGTTCGCCGGCGGGACCGATGCCGCTTCTCAGTAACAGCGCCGGCGAGTGAATCGCACCGGAGCACACGATCACGCAGCCGGCCCGAATGTCGTGGTGCGTACCGTCAGGCCGGATCATGCGTGCGCCGACTGCACGCCGTCCGTCGAACAGAATGCGTTCGGCGGTTTCGAGGGTGCAAACGGCAAGGTTGGATCGCGCGCGCACGGCTTCGTCCAGATAGCAAACGGATGTGGGTATGCGTTCGCCGCCCGCGCTTACTGCGATCGCCCCGATGAAGGTGCCGTCTTCCCAAGCGCCGTTCTGATCGGCCCGCAACGGATAATCATGTTTCAACGTATCGAGCACGGCTTTCACGAACGGCGAGATGCGCGGCCAGGCAGTGCGCTGAATGCGCAGCGGGCCATTCGCGCCGTGCAGGGCGCTGATACTGGCCTCGCTGGAATTGCCGAAATCGTGGTCCGTTTCGAGCTTGCGAAAGTAGGGTAGACACGCATGCCAGTTCCAGCCTTGCGCGCCGAGTGCATGCCATTCGTCGTAATCGGCGGGCGCGCCGCGGTTGGCCATTAATGCGTTGATCGCGGAGCCGCCACCGAGCAGCCGCGCCTGTTCATAGCGGCGCAATGCGGCAGGCGCGCTCATGCGCGCTTTCAATTGCTGCCAGATGTTCGTGCTGTCGAGGTAGGCGCGACCGGGATAGCGGCTGCGAATGTCGGCTGGCATTGTCGCCTGCGAGATGTCGCGACCCGCTTCGACGAGGCACACGGTCTTGCTGGCGTCTTCGGAAAGACGCGCAGCGAGCACGCAGCCCGCCGATCCGCCGCCAAGAATCAGATAATCGATCACGTTGGATAGATAAGGACTGTGGGGCTCGTGGCTGTGAGTGCGATCCCTGCGATGAATGCGCTGGATGCAATGAGCGCCGCACGATACAAAACGCCCGCGATGAACCGTGTTCCCGCGGGCGCTTCAATCGCATGGCAAGCAGTGTGGCAGCTATTGCATGAACTTCAGCCACCGCGCTTTTGCCTGGATGCCTGCATCCGACGCCCACCAATCTTCAGACATCAGTGCCTGTTTCGCGGCGTTATCAGGCGAGCTTGGCAATTCGCTTGCTCGCTTGGCCGTGATCTTGCCGGTCTTGAACGCTGCGGGGTTCCCTGGACCATAGTCGATGTAAAGCGGCAGGTTGGCCTGCAGCTCGGGCGACATTGCAGCGTTGAGGAAGCGCATGGCGTCGGTCAGATTCGGCGCATTCTTCAGCACGCACAGCTGCGTGTTTTGCAGAATGCCGTCGTTGAATGTGAAGTCGACATCGGGGTTGTCCTTGCGCACCGCGCTCGCGCGGCCGTTCCAGATCATCGTCATATCCACCTCGCCGTCGTGCAGCAATTGCGCGGACTGGCCACCGGAAGTCCACCACACGGTGATGTCGGGCTTGATCTGTTGCAGCTTCTTGAACGCGCGGTCGACGTCGAGCGGATATAGCTTGTCGCGCGGCACGCCGTCGGCGAGCAGGGCGGCTTCCAGTACCGTTTGCGGATCGTTGCGCAAAGCTCGCGTGCCGGGGAACGCTTTCACATTCCAGAAGTCGGCCCAGCTTTGCGGCGGCTTTTTCAGCGTTTTCTTGTTGTAGCCGATCACAGTCGAATAGAACTCATACGCGACCGAGTACGGCGTGCGGTACTTTTCCGGCATGGCGGCAGCGTTGGGGATTTTCGAGAAGTCGAGCTTTTCGAGCAGCCCTTCGCGGCCGCCGCGCAAACAGTTGGAGGTGGGCGTGTCCACCACGTCCCAGATCGGCTTGCCGGTAGCGGCCTGGGCCTTGATCTGTGGCCACGCGTCGGGGATGCTGTCCTGATTGATGGTGATGCCCAGTTCCTTCGCAGCGGGGTCGAGAATCGCTTTGGTCTGGGCTTCCTGATACGTGCCGCCTTGCGACACGAAGGTGATTTTTCCTGCGGCGAGAGCGGGCGCCATGCTCATTGCGCTCAACACAAGAGTCATGGCAAACGGGCGCAACCTTGGCATGCTTATCACGACTTCTCCTCGATACGGTTGAAGCGAAAGACATCATCCAGGTCGGCGCGAATGCGCCTGCGGCTTGCGGCCGGAGGGGCAAATAGCGCTGGCTTGATTGGAAATATAGTGAGTCAATTTGACCGGGGCAACGCCGCAATTGTTGGAGCGGCCATGACATGGCGTTATGTCTGCCGGCGTCGCTTGCCACGCTTGCTTCGCGTGATCGATGACCATCTGTTGCGCGGACGCCTTGACGTCGCTCGACTTCGGGCGCGACTCGGCGAGCTTACCGGCGTCGATATCGACCTGGTTGGCCGTGAGGATGATCGCCGCGATTTACGGATCGGTCGGACCGGCGCTTTGAGCCCAGCTAGCGAGACTGACGAGCGTCAACGCGCCTGGCCAGTGAGGGGCGATCAGTTTCCTGCGGACTCTCCCGTTCAACCAACGTTTCGTTGCATACGACGTTGGATGTCACGACGGAGAATCCTGTTCCCAGACGAGCGTATGCCGTCAGTGGCTGTGGCGCTCGCCGGCGGCTACAGGTGTCTGCTTCGACTGCCGGCTCAGCATCAGCGTGACGACAGCGGACAAAGCCAGCGTTGCGCCGACCACATAGAGCCCCGCCGAGTAACCACCCGTCACGTTCTTGAGCCACCCGATCGCGAACGGACCGACGAATCCGCCGAGATTGCCGATCGAGTTGATCATTGCGATTCCCGCGGCCGCGCCGGCGCCCGACAGGAACATGCTCGGCATGGCCCACAGCGGCGCCTTCGCCGCACTGATGCCGACGTTCACGATGACGAGGGCGAGCACGATCATTAGTGCCGTTGAGGCGTTACCTGCGAACACGAAGCCAAGGCAGGCCAGCACGCACGGAATGACGACGTGCCACGTGCGCTCTTCGGTACGGTCCGAATGCCTCGCCCACAGGATCATTGCGACCACGGCGGCGATGCTGGGGATGCCGGCGAGCAGGCCCGTTTCGAACGAGCCGAAGCCGTACTGCTTGATGATCAGCGGCGCCCATAAGCCGAGCGTGTACAAACCCGCCGAGGTCCCGAAGTAGATCAGCGCCAGAGCGAGAACGCGTGGATCGCGCAGTGCGCTCATCGCACCGGCCGTGTGGCCAGCGTGCGACTGGCGCGCGTCGGCTTCCGTCTTCAGTTTCGCGATCAGCCAGTCGCGCTCTTCCGGCGCAAGCCATTGCGCCTTCGATGGCGTGTCGGTCAGATACTTCAGCACGAAGAAGCCGAGGACGATAGCGGGCAGCGCTTCCAGGATGTAGAGCATCTGCCAGTCCGCGAAACCGGCTATTGATGGAAGCTTCATGATCGCGCCGGAAATCGGCGAGCCGATGGCGGTGGAAATCGGCGCGGCCGCCATGAACCATGCGGCGGCGACCGCACGCTGACGCGTCGGAAACCACAAGCTTAGATACAGGATGATGCCGGGAAAGAAGCCCGCTTCGGCCACGCCCAGCAGAAAGCGCAGCGCATAGAAGCTGTTGGGCCCGACGACGAATGCGGAAGCCAGCGAGACGATGCCCCAGGACACCATGACGCGCGCAATCCACCGGCGCGCGCCGACCTTGTGAAGAATCAGGTTCGACGGAACCTCGAACAGAAAGTAGCCGATGAAGAAGAGCCCGCCGCCGAATCCGAATGCGGTCGGTGAAAGACCGATGGCCTTGTTCATGGTCAGCGCGGCAAAACCCACGTTGACGCGGTCCAGAAAACTCACGAAGTACAGCAGCATTACAAACGGGATGATCCGCAGCATGAGCTTGCGGGACACCCGGCTTTCGAGGTCGGTCATCATTGTCTCCTCCTTGGATGCGTGGGCTGTGCTCGCTTGCAAACGCAGCGCAGCGCAGCGCCGCGCCCGCCGCAGCCGTCGGATGCGGCTGTAGGGCGGCTGTCGTGAGGCGCTCGTGAAGCGCTTATGAGGCGCTTATGAAGCGCTTGTTCCGGCGCGCGTTACACGGCGCGAACTGGTGTCGCGCGATCCAGGCTTACGCGGCGTTGGCAGCGGGCGCTGCAGCCCGCTCGATGAACGCGCAGACGGCAGCGGTCACCTGCGCGGTGGACGCCGTTCCGCCGAGGTCGCCGGTATGCAGCGATTTGTCGGCGGTCACGGCTTCCACTGCCTGCATCACGCGGTTTGCGGCATCGAGTTCGCCGAGGTGTTCCAGCAGCATCACGACCGACCAGAAGGTGCCGACCGGATTGGCGAGACCCTTGCCCATGATGTCGAACGCGGAGCCGTGGATGGGTTCGAACATCGACGGAAAGCGGCGTTCCGGGTCGATGTTGCCGGTCGGCGCAATGCCGAGGCTGCCGGCGAGAGCGGCGGCGAGATCGCTGAGAATGTCCGCATGCAGATTGGTGGCGACGATCGTATCGAGGCTCGCCGGACGATTGATCATGCGGGCGGTCGACGCATCCACCAGTTCCTTGTCCCATGTAACGTCGGGGAATTCCTTCGAGACCTGTAGCGCGATTTCGTCCCACATCACCATTGCGTGACGTTGCGCGTTGCTTTTCGTAATCACCGTTAGCAGTTTGCGCGGACGCGACTGTGCGAGGCGGAAGGCGAAACGCATGATGCGCTCGACGCCTGCACGCGTCATGATCGATACGTCGGTGGCAGCTTCAATCGGGTGGCCCTGATGAACCCGGCCGCCCACGCCGGAATATTCGCCTTCCGAGTTCTCGCGCACGATCACCCAGTTCAAGTCTTCGGGCTTGCAACGTTTCAACGGTGCGTCGATGCCGGGCAGGATGCGGGTCGGCCGCACGTTTGCGTACTGGTCGAAGCCCTGGCAGATCTTCAGACGAAGTCCCCACAGCGTAATGTGGTCCGCAATGTCCGGGTCGCCTGCGGAGCCGAACAGGATAGCGTCCTTGCCGCGAATCGCGTCGAGTCCATCTGCCGGCATCGTCACGCCATGCTTGCGGTAATAGTCGCCGCCCCAGTCGAAGTTCTCGAATTCGAACGCGAACGACTTTGTGGTTCTGGCAAGCGCTTCAAGGACTTGCGCGCCCGCGGGCACGACTTCCTTGCCGATGCCGTCGCCGGGAATGGTTGCGATGCGATAGGTTTGCATGTCTCCGATCCTTCAGATGTTGTAGATGTGAGTGACTCTATCGATATCTGGACGCAAAAACCGGTGCTAGACTCAAAGCATCTTTAACTCTAATTCACAAGTGACGCTGATGCGCGACACCGTCCAGCCGGCCGATTTGAGCTTTTTCTCTACGCTCGCCGCGTCCGGCAGCCTGAGCGCCGCGGCACGTGAGCTGGGGCTGACCGCGGCGGCCGTGAGCAAGCGGCTCACGCAGATGGAGAGCCGCGCCGGCGTGGCGCTCGTCAATCGCACTACTCGCCGGATGATGCTTACGCCTGAAGGCGAGTTGTATTTGCAGCATGCGCGCAGGATTCTCGACGAGATCGACGAACTCGCGGAGTTGCTCGGTTCGGCGAAGAAGAGTCCGAAAGGGCTGCTGCGCGTCAATGCGACGCTCGGGTTCGGGCGCAGCCACGTGGCGCCTGCTATCTCGCGTTTTGTCGCGAAGTATCCGCAGGTGTCGGTTCAGCTTCAGCTGTCGGTCACGCCGCCGCCGCTCACAGACGATACATTCGACGTCTGTATCCGCTTTGGCGAGCCGCCCGATACGCGGGTGGTCGCGCGCCGCCTTGCAGGGAACCGGCGCCTGCTGTGCGCGGCGCCTTCGTATATCGCCTCGCACGGCCTGCCGATGACGCCACACGATCTGACGCGGCACAACTGTATCGGCATTCGCCAGGGCGACGAAGCGTATGGCGTGTGGCGACTGACGTCGGGCAAGGGTGCGTCGCGCAAGACGGAAGCGGTGCGGATCAAAGGCACGCTGACCACCAACGACGGCGAGATCGCGGTGAAGTGGGCGCTCGAGGGGCATGGCATTCTGCTGCGTGCGGAGTGGGACATCAAACAGTATCTGGCCGACGGCTCACTTGTTGTGGTGCTGCCCGATCACGAGACGCCGAACGCGGATATCTTCGCCGTGTACTCGCAGCGGCATCAGATGTCGAACCGCATTCGTGCGTTTGTCGACTTCATCGCTCACGACTTGCAGGACGGAGCGGTTGGTTAATGAGGCTTCGACTATATTGATTCAAGGCGTACCTACCGGATGGAGGCGCAGCATGAGCGTGCAGCTAAACCATACTATTGTCTGGTGCCGGGACAAGCAGGCGTCGGCACAGTTTCTGGGGGACATTCTCGGCCTTCCCGCTCCGATCCCGTTTGGGGAAATGCTGGTCGTGCAAATGGCTAATGACGTGTCGCTTGATTTCTATGAAAGCGATGATCCAATCGCCATGCAGCACTACGCATTTCTAATCAGCGAAGAAGAATTCGAGCGGGCGTTCGCGCGTATACGCGAGCGAGGGATCGAATACTGGGCCGATCCCGGCAAACGGCGCGCTGGAGAAACGTACATGCACAACGGTGGCCGCGGACTTTATTTCGACGACCTCGATGGTCACTTTCTCGAGTTGATGACGCGGCCTTACAAGGTTGGCGCATAGGTTCTCTCGTAGCGTGGGTTAGATCGGCGACAGTTCTTCTCACTGCATCGGCATTGCCGGCATTGACTGCATTGCCGGTTGGCCGTCGACCGACGCGTTCTGCTGGGCCGCATGCATCGCGGCAACTTTTCGTTCTGCTTCCTGAATGTCAGCCGGATAGTTGGGGTCGTCGCCGACAGACGGGTTATATCCGGCGGCTTCGAGTTCTTCGAGTTCATGCATCACTTCAGCACGCGTAAGTTCATGCGAGCCTGGCGAGGGCGATGCTTGTGCGTGCGCCCATGTCGATGTGATCATCAACGCGGTGCTCGCCACCATCATGATGAATGAGCGCGATACTGCGCGGTCTGCATACGTGCGTTTCATGGCAGTGCTCCTGGATGTAAGAGCGTATCGACCGAACCCGGTTTGAGTTCGTTTTGACGTGCTCTGCATCGGTTAACCGGTGTAGCGGGTAACTTATTCCCGGCTGCGAATGCCAATAGCTCCGCCACGCTTGATGTTCCGGCTGCGGTCACGATCAACGCGACGATCGACAATGCCGGGTTGGCGGACACGAGCGGCAGAGCAGCCCAGCCAATCGCTGCGGCCACGCCAGAAAGCGCGGCGTGCCAGCCTTGGATCTTCCGCGACCCTGCTGCCCAATCTTTGACACCACCGGCATGCAGAATAGGAAGGCGCTGCTCGATTACACCTGCGCCAGCACCGATTGCCGATCCGATGCTCGGCAAGAGCGTCTATGCCTTTCTGGCAATAATGCGACGAACTGCCTTACCGGACGAAGGACTCACAACTTGCTCATTGAGAACAATAGCGGCGTCAGACAAGGCTTGCAGAACCAGGGAAGGATCTAACGCAGCATATATCCGTCCGTGTTCGTCCCGCCGGTCGTCCCCTCGGTGACGCGCCAGCTCAGGTAAAGGGTGCCACCCGGTTCGGTGATGGACAGGAGCTTGCGGCGGTCGCGGATTCGCTCGTGCTAAGAACAACGGTCCCCCGACTAGTCCGGCTTGCGTTGTAGCATATGCTGCCGAAACGCTTGAGGCGCCATGTCGCGACGACTGCGAAAAAATCGCGTGAACGCGCTTTGCGACGAGAACCCGAGCATGTCGCTGATTTCGGAGAGACTGCGGCGCGTTTCGCCAAGCAGACGGCATGCTTGCGCCAGTTTGACGCGAGCCTCGAGTTCACTGAAATGCAGACCCTCGACTCGCAACTGACGATGCAATGTCCAGCGCGACGTGTCGAGCCGCTCGCATACTTTCGTGAGCAATGACGATTGGCTTGGCATCTCGTCGTCGGGCTGCGAAACGATTTCGGTGATCAGTTGTTCGACGCTTGCCGAAAAAAGATGGCCACGTCGCACCCGCTGCAACTCATCTTCTGCCTGCTCCAGCAGATGCGGTGCGAGTGTCGCATTGTGCTGCGCGAACGGCTCATCGAGTGTCGGAGCTGCAAAGCGGATGCAATTGGCGCTCGCTCCATACTGAACTGCCGCACCGAAATACTCGGCCAGCAGCCACGCATTGCGCGGTGCCTTGCCTGTCAGCGTGACGTGAAAGACAGTGGACTCCTTCGTGTCATACGCTCGAATCAGCGAGACGAGTACCTGGAAATTGGCGAGCGCCTGTCCGCAATTATGCGGCACGAATTCGGCGACATATTCGAACTGCACCCAATCGGGCGTTTCGCTATAGAAGAGAAAGTCGAATTCGCCAATCAGCGGTCTGAATCGCGCGAAAGCACTCATTGCCTCACGCAATGTTCTCGAGTTAAAGCACACATTGCCGAGCACGGAGAAATGTGGATAGAGCCCGCATGGCCGTTCAGCCAGCCACTCGATCGACGGCGACAGCGAGTGAAGAAGAGTGATTAGCCGCTCGTGTCGAATGCCGTCAATGCGACCACTCACATCGATCAGATGCTGCGCGCTGATGCCGGTGCGCGCGGTGAATACTTCCGGGCCGATCCCGGCGGCTTCTGCCGCAGCGCGCGCATCGGCGGCCAGACGGTTCGATACGGTTCGCCTGCGCCTATCGACGCTCTGTAATGGTTGCGCTGACATCGGCCGCATCGGTCACAGGAAAGAGTCGCAATCCGTCCATCATGCGTTGCCGCGTCAGCCAGGCGCTATAGGGTCTTGCCATGACATGACGCACTGCATCATCCGTCGCGCCACGCAGGGTTAAACGCTGCACCCACCGATCAAACCGGTGAGGACTCTGCCCGTTACGATCATTACGGCAGCCTACCGACAACAAACAGAATGCTTCGGCAAATCTTTCTGGAGGAGGAAATAAATGCATCGCACGTCGCCTTTGATTCGTCGGCTTTCGGTCACGACCACTACCGGCACTGCGCTCATGATCGGCCTTTATGCTTGCGGAGGGAGTCACGTTGATTCGACGGTCACGCAGCGCGATCTCGGACATACCACGCTGCCGCTGCTCACGGTGAATGGTCTTCAATTCAAGGACATGAACCGCAACGGCCAACTCGATCCGTACGAAGATTGGCGATTATCCGCTGAGACGCGCGCGCGCGACCTCACGAACCGGCTGTCCGTGGCGGAAAAAGCCGGCTTGATGGTGCATGGCACCGCTCCGGTCCTCAATGACACGACGGGTGCCGGCACGGGGACAGCCTACGACCTCGCCGCATTGCAGACGCAGATCGGCAATCTGGGCATCAATACGTACATCACGCGGATGAGTACCGATGCGCACACCATGGCCTTGCAGTACAACGAGATCCAGGCACTGGCCGAGAAGTCGCGGCTCGCGATTCCAGTGTCGATCAGTTCAGATCCGCGCAGTCACTTTCAGTACGTAGTGGGAGCGAGCGCGAGCGGCGGCGGCTTTTCGCAATGGCCCGAGACGCTCGGCTTTGCGGCGGTCGGCGACGCAACGCTGACGCGCACGTTCGGCGACATCGTCAGGCAGGAGTACCGTGCGGTCGGCATTACGGAAGCGCTATCGCCGCAGGCAGACCTTGCCACTGAGCCGCGATGGGCGCGCATCAACGGCACCTTCGGCGAAGATGCTGACCTCGCGAAGTCGCAGGTGCAGGCCTATATCGAGGGCTTCCAGGGTGGCACGAACGGCATCAACAGTCAAAGCGTGATTGCCGTCGTCAAGCATTGGGCGGGTTACGGCGCGCAAAAAGACGGCTACGACAGCCACAACTACTATGGCCGGTTTGCGACGTATCCGGGCAACAACTTCGCCTATCACCTGAAGCCATTCGAAGGTGCATTCGCGGCTCATGTCGGCTCCGTCATGCCGACGTATTCGGAGCCGGACGGTCCAGTCACGATCGACGGCATCGCGCTCGAACAAGTGGGCGGTGCCTTCGATAAACCCTTGCTCACCGATCTTCTGCGCGGCAAATACGGCTTTCAGGGCGTGATCGTTTCCGACTGGGGCATCGCATCGGACTGCGATTCGAACTGCATCAACGGCGTGTCGTCTGGCGCTCCGTCATTTATCGGCTTCGGCACGCCTTGGGGCATGGAGACAGCCACGCGCCTGCAGCGTTTCGTGAGGGCGACGACTGCCGGCATCGACCAGTTCGGCGGTGAGAGCGATCCGTCTTTCCTCGTGCAGGCAGTGAGTCAGGGCTTGTTGACCGAGGCACGGCTAGGCGAATCCGCGTATCGCGTACTTCTGCAGAAATTCCAGCAGGGTCTGTTCGATCACCCGTATGTCGGCGCGGATGCAGCTGCCTCGATTGTCGGCAATGCGACGTTCATAGCGAAAGCACTCGACGCTCAGCGGCGCGCGCTCGTACTGCTGCAAAATACGGGCAATGTTCTCCCGATGCAACCAAGCGGCAAGAAAGCATGGCTCTATGGCATCGACGCATCCGTCGCACAGCAATATGGCTACACGGTCGTCACGACGCCGCAAGCCGCCGATGTCGCGATTGTCCGCGTCAGCACACCATACGAGACCTTGCATCCCAACTACGTGTTCGGTGCCATGCAGCACGAAGGCAGCCTCGCGTTCGTCGATGGCAACGCTGACTACGAAGCCATCAAGCAAGCCGCGCTCGCGCCGAAGTCGGTCGTCTCGGTGTATCTGGATCGCCCCGCCATCCTCACCAACGTGAAGGACAAGGTAACGGCCATCGTCGCCAACTTCGGCGTCAGTGACGCGGCGCTATTCGACGTGTTGACCGGCAAGGCGAGACCGGAAGGGCACCTGCCGTTCGAGCTGCCTTCGTCGATGGCTGAAGTCACCGCGCAACTCGAAGACGTTCCGCACGACACCGCGCATCCGCTCTACCCGTTCGGATTCGGGCTGTCGTATTGAACTGATGTCGCGGCTCGTGCACGAGGACGACGCAATCTAACTGCTCACTTGCTCCTCGGACACGAGCCATTGCTCTGTCCTGCCGGATCCGTAGAGCGCAATAAAAGTGTCACCGCGCCGATCTAGCGGCGGCGCGGCAAGGCGCGATCCGCGAACGCTGGAGACGCCGACGACGCTCATCCAATGATGCGGAAGCGTTCTAGGTCCTGATCCTTGAGCCAGCGCCGGTGCGCGGCCGCGCCCGCTCCACGTCTCGCCGGTCTCAGGATTGCGATACTTCGGCGCCACCGGCAGGCCGGCGTTTCTGTGACGCTTGCTAAAAATGTTTTCCGCTGTGAAACCGAACTCCGCAACGGTTTCGCGCACCCGTTCGAGCGCAGATGTGGCCTCTCTCTTCTGGGCTTCGGCGATCAGCTTCCTTAACTGCAACGAGCCAAACCCGTCCTATAGAGAGAGCGGTCGCTCGAAGTCAAGGCATATCCCCCAAGCGGGTGGTATTGCACTGAGGCTTTTCGCGCCCGCGGGCGTTGCGGTGTGTCGTTCGGCCACTTACGACGGGTCACGCATATTCTTGCACGAGGCGTTCATTCGTCTGCGAACGACGAACAGTGCGAACAGCGTGACATGGAAACAGGCGTTGGTTTGGTACATCTACAATGTCGCGTATTGACTGTCAGACATCGATGTCATTGCGATGAGCAAGCCGCTAAACTTGGACCTGCGCGCTCGCGCCGAACTGCTCACCTATCTCGTTGTATCTCATCTTCTCGCGCGGCAGATGACGGGCGAGTGGCTATCCGTCGAACATCTGGTGGAGTCAACGACGCTATGGCTCAAGACGAACGGTGGGGGAGCTGACGTGATGCAGCGCGTGATGCTTTCGACCCGTGCCCTGGACGTCGCTCGAGGCCTCGAACAGACGTTGGGCCCAGCCGTCGCGCCGGCTTCAGTGACGGCGTTGTTCTGCGGTGTCGACAGTTTCAGAAAGCGCTGTCCGGACCAATTCGCGGGCTTGCAAGACGCATGCGCTTTTGTGAACTGACGTCGTACGCGCGAGCACGGGGATGCTCTGGTCGCACTCGCGTATCACGACTGATGCAACGGGCAGCGGACGGCCCAACTACGGACGTTCGTCGATGTTTTCACGCGGACGTTCGAACGTCGGCTTCCGCCCAGACAATGGACATTTCCACGACGTCTTTTCCATATTTCACTGTAAAGCAACGTGTCAGTGCGCCGCAGTCAGGTTCAGTGCGCTAGCTGCCAGCGCAACACAGGGTGCGTCGCCCCCACGGGCATCGCCCATACGCCCGTCGGGCCAAAATCAAACGATGCAAAGGATCCAGGCGTGCTCATCTGTGCGGTCGTGAGTCCATTCGATGCAGGTACCGGCGTCCCATATACGACGCCAACTGTCGCTGTCGTCGATTCCTTATCCCAGTAAACGTCGCCTGCAATCGTGCCGTTATTCGTCCGTGCGATTCCTATGGGCTGATAGAACGGCTGAGTGACGCGGCCCGTCGCGAACGACTGACTGATGGTCCCGTCGTTTGTGACAACAAGTCCGGCGCCGCCGCATGGATTTCCGGCGCTGCCCCGGCAGTATCCTTGAAGCAGCGTTGTGCTGGTCGAGTACGACTGTTCGATCGTGCCCGAGTTGTAGTCGACGAGGCCTCCTGCGCCGTGATTGATATAGCTGAGTGAGTTCAGCGGGCCACTCGAGAAAGACTGCGCGATGAGGCCGCTATTCGCACCCGCGAGACCGCCCAGGCTGCCACCCGCGGTCAACGAGACGCTGCTGGCAGAACGCAAGATTGTGCCGGCGTTCACTCCCACTAGGCCGCCGGCTGACGTGTAGTCCACTCCGGAGGAACCTGCATTAGTGGAAAGGTTACCGGCCGCGTTCACGTGAATGATCGTCCCGCTGTTCGTGCCGGCAAGCATGCCCATATTGCCATAAGCAGGTACTCCGAACGGCCCCGGGCCTGCAACGCCGTTGCCCTGGACGGTCAGATTCCGCACGACGCCCATGCTGCCGACGGCGCCGAACATGCCCACTAGAGGCGGGGCGTATGGGTCGGCAGGCACCCAGGGTTGCAGCGTCAGTGAACTCACCGTATGGCCTTGTCCGTCGAATTGCCCGATGAACGGCGTAACGCTGTTGCCCAGCGGGGCATATGACCCGTCGCTCGTCGCACTTGCATTAATATCCTTGCCCAGCGCGTAGTTGCCGGCGAGGTCGGCGGCCACGTTCTTCAGGTCGTCGAGCAAATTGACGAGCTTGTAGGCGGTGCTTTGCGTCAGCAGTCCGCTGTACGGACCTGGCGTCCACGTCGTATTGAAGAGTTGCGTGCCGGCACTGTACGTCCCGTTGGCGTCGTAGAAAGCGCTGATTGCGCCCGTGCTTTTCGACCAGTCAAGTGTGCCGACGTTGGTGACACTGCCGCCGTTGTCGATCCCGGATGCGTCGGCGCGCAACGTCAGATTGCCCGCACCGGTGTTGGCGATGGTCGTACCCGTCGCTACCAACACGCCGTGGTACGCGGCCAGCGTAAGCGAAGCCGGACCGGACCAGAGCAGGCCCGAGGCGACGCCCAGGTCGCCCGTTGCGCCGTTGGCACCCGTGGTCGTGACATCGACCGACGTGCCTGCATTCAGGCTGCGCTGCAATGTATGCGCAGCGCCCTCATCGATCGTGAAAGCAGGCGTCGAGAGATTCCACTGGCCTGCATGAACTGCTGCGTGCCTGCTGAACGCCAGCTGCGCCGCCTGGGTATCGACGGTGCCACCGCTGCCGTCCGCGTTGCTCGCGGCAATCGACCCGTCCTGCTCGACACGGCCGCCATCGGCGACGAGCCAGACGTGACCGTCGCGGCTGGCCGTGCCAGTTGCACGGACGCGCGTGCCGCCGCCCGCGAGCGCATACACGTTGCCATCGGCGGCCTGCAGGCTGATCTGCGCGGCGGTTATCCGCCCCTTGTTGACGACCGTGCCCTGACTGCCCGTCTGCACGAACACCTGCTTGCTGCTGCCCGAATCCTTTAACAACACCTGCCCACCTGCGGCCAGCTCCGCCGTCCCGTTGGGCGCTGACACGGTGCCATCGTTAATGACTGCGTCCCGGGCAATCAGGAACACATCACCGCCGCTCGAACTGATCCTGCCGAGATTGATCACGGCTGCGTTCGAGTTGCCCGACAGAGTAAGCGAGCCGCTGCCCTGCATGAAAGCGTCGTTGCAGGCGTCCAGCGTGGACGCGACGAAACGTCCGCCGGTTGTCACCACGCCGGACGACCCCACGACGATGCCTTGCGGATTGAGCACATACAGGCTGCCCGTAGCACTGAGCCGGCCGAGGATCGCGGACGGTGAGCCGCCCGTCACCCGGTTGAGCGTCGCGCCCGAGCCATTGTCGAACGTCACGCTGTTGCTCTTGCCGACAGAAAAGCTGTTCCAGTCGACCACACCCCGCGTCGAACCCGGTTGTGTGATTACAAGGCCGTTGCCCTGGCTTGCTATCGCGCCCGTGCCGGCCACGTAGGCGCCGCCTTGTGGAAGGATGCCCGCCGCAAGCGTCCCATGGGCAAAGGACAGCCCGGTGAGCGACATACCGATGGCGAGCCACAGGCGTCCGTCTGACTCTCCGCGATGGGGCGCGGGCCGAGGTAGCTCTGATCGTGACATACATCCCCCTTTCCGCGAGAGGCGCGGAACGGTGCCGATGACCCCGCAGAGCCGATCGGAAACATGTGAGTTCCAACGTCTGAACAATAGTCGCGCGCCGGCCAGTCTGATTGATGTACGTCAACGAATCAGGGCGCAGGAGAGTCGGCGTTCAGGCCATGCCCTGGGCCGGCCCCGCCTTCGGGCGTGACGGGCCCTGTAGGTCGTCGACGCGTACAGTCCGCCATATTCTCTGGCTGCCCAGCCATCGCTACTGAGATTGCCGGGACGAACGCCCTCACGGTCTTCACGATAACCATGGCGACGAAGATTGGGATATGGCCAAATTGGTTCGGTCTTGACGGTCTTAGCGCTGCGGGCCACGCACGTCATGCTGATCAGCGCGTCAACTGTGCCAGCCTTAGATCTCACCTCGATTTCGGTCGCCAGCCACTTGAGCATCGCCAACTATTGCCGGCGCGAAAAGCTCGACGGATGTCCGCAATACTGCGGGTAGCCGCCATTCACGCTCCACCAGCCCGAAGGGCCGATGCGGGTCGGTGTGCGTCTGTCGGCTCCTGAAACTCATCACCGCGAAGCGGCCCGTGGGAGTCAGTCGCCCAGAAGCGGCCGTTCGCCAGCGAGTACTTCCGACCCATCCCGGTCAAATGACCTTCTCCGAAGCGGTCAGTCAGCTGAATCTGGTTTTTGCAAACCGGACTGCGCATAAGCGGCCGTTGGCGACTTCACCCAATCGGCCATGAGGTGCTATCCATCCGACCGAGCATGCGGACATCCGGGCGACCGCTTAACCCCTGACAGCGAACCTCTGCGTGTTTAGCAGGCCGAGTTAGTGACAACTCACCCTTGGACTTCGTTCATTTTTTCAATTGCAATGGCGCGGTCGGGAAGCTTATGTGGCGCAGAAAGTAAAAGGACGCGCGCGCAGCACTTTACAGAGTGCACAATCTCTGACGGAAAGCGTGCATGTTCCCTCCCGGATTCGGCCAGGATAAGCCCGGTCGGCAGTGAATTTCGCCGAAAAAAGTTAGCGTTTCCTTGATGAGCATCGTGATGGCAACACCCAGATCGCTAACACAGTGGCATTAGCATTACGACTCTGGCCCCACAGTTTCCAAATCACTGGACGGACTTCCTGCGAGCGTCGCACCCGTTCCGCTTGCGTGTCGACTCGAGACGATCGCCATGATTCCCTCCCATCGCTACGTCGTGGCATCCGTCATCAACGTCGTTCTACCGACGGCGGCTTACCGCGCGATGCTGCCGCATGTCGGCCTGGCCGTTGCGCTGCTCGCGTCGGCGCTGCCGTTGATCGCGTGGATGGGTGTCGATTTCCTGCGATTTCGCCATGTCGACGCCTTGAGCGCCATAGTGCTGGCCGGCATCGCGCTCTCGTTGCTGTTACTCATCTCGCAACCCGTCGCATGGCTGCGAGCGGCTCGCGAGCCGCTCGTGAGTGGCGTCATCGGCGTACTGTTTCTTTGCTCGCTTGCGCTGCGTCGGCCGCTCGTGTTCTATCTCGCACGCTCGACGCTCTCCCGCGAGCACGAGAGGCGCGAACTCGAATTCGACGCTATGTGGGCAAGCCGCCCGGCGCTCGCGGGATCGATCCGGCTCATCACGGCGGTTTGGGGCATCGGTCTTGTCGGAGAAAACGCCATGCGCTTCGGGATCGCCAGCATGCTGGATGGCCGCGATCCACACTGGCTTTCCTTATGCATCCGGTACGTCACGTATGGCGGCCTGATGGCGTGGACAGCCGCATACCGCCGGCTGCACATCAAGAGGCAATGAGCACATCGCATGGTGCAGCTCCGTAGTGTTGCGCCTGCGCTTGCCGAAGCCGTTCGCACTATTTACCGAAACGAACCGCGATGCTGCACGCATGGAGCGCGTCACGCATCCTCGACCGTCTGCGTGCGGTCGATCGCGGCCGGCACCAGGCGGACGCGCGTCCGAGAAGCTGGATGTGGCACGCGACGATGCCGTTGAGCCGCTGATTCATCAGCAAGGTCGCCGCCCGTGCACAATCGCCCTAGGCCGCGGTCATCGCGACAGCCTGTGCGACATCGATGCGGATATGCGGGGTGGCGCTGGCAGTGGCGGACCAGCCACGACGCAACCATGAGTGGTTTTTGCCGAGTGGCTGCTTTATATTGCGCCCCAAATCCGCTACAGACGCTACGTCATGCCCTATAACAAAGAGAGCCGCTTTGCGCCCATCGCCGGCAGTGACATCGCGCGCTGTCGCCCGGCTCGTACAGGTGTATTGCCATCGAAACGTTAAGTTCGCGGCCAGGCCGTCCAGCGCTCTATCACGCAATTCTGTGGGCGCGTCATTAGGAGCGAGAGCTGGAAAGATCATCAATTAACTTTCGCGCGGCGCTATATCCGCCCATCAGGGCGTCGGCCTCGGTGTCGAACGGACGGCTGCAGAGATCGCCGAACCTGAGCGGTGAAAAAAGTGCGACCGCCGTATCCGCCTGAAAAATTCTGACCGTGGCCAGATAGCCTCGCCGCTTTATCGCCGGACCAGGTGGTCGCCATGCGGATGCAGGTTCCACACTTACATCCAAGACATACCCTTGATATTCGTATGTACGGTTCATGGCGCGTCGTCTCGGTAATGATTGAGACCATATTAAGCGCCCGAGGAGCGCAAACGGTGCGCATGCTCATATTTTACTTGCGCACTCTGGCGATACTTCATATGCCGGTCTGGGCCCCGCAACGATCGACCGTTATTGAGGTCCGCGAGTGTCGGTAATGGGTCCGACATCACGATGACAAAAACCCGTAACCGATACTTCGGAAAGCTGATCGAGATCAAACGGTTGGTGTGCAGAGGCGCGACCATTTCCCCTGTGGCTACAGTCCGGCCGCGTTCTCGCATTCGCGATGGAGTTCTGTTATGGGCATCGGTATGCAGATAGCCCACGTCGCGTTTTCCGGCACAGCATCCTTGGAGTGTGAGGCGGCGATGCAGCTTTTGCGCCTGCAACGGTATGCCGCTTATGTTTCCGACTGCTGCCTATCGATCGAGAGTCTCGGCCCGTCTCGAGCGAACTCCTTGTACGAGGTTCGTCTTTTCATCGGGACGACAAAAAACAGGGCGAGACGCCTCAACGCAGAAGCAGCAATTCGGTACGCTTTTAACATCGCAGTCCGAACTCTCAAACGCCTTTGCTTGCATTGCCGGTTGTGACGGCCCATTAGCAAACGCGAAGCCGCGCGAGAAGCGGGTGGCCTAATCGTTTGCAGAGGTGAGGCGGGGATCGGCCGAGGCCGTGTCAAAACCCGGCCGATCACCTACACTGAATCAACCTTTTAGCGCGAGAGGCGGAGATGGGTCGATTCGTCGAAGGTGCGAACCGCAATCAGGCAACGCTGCTGCCGGAATGTCTCGAAGACTTCATCGCCGAAGACAATCCCGTCCGGATAGTCGACGCATTTGTAGACGAACTCCAACTGACCTCCTTGGGATTTGACGGGGCCACGCCCGCGATCACAGGCCGACCGTCTTACCATCCGGCCGTGCTGCTCAAAATCTACATCTACGGCTATCTCAATCGCGTGCAATCGAGCCGACGTCTGCAGCGGGAGTGTCAACGCAATGTCGAACTGATGTGGCTGACTGGTCGCCTCGCGCCAGACTTCAAGACGATTGCCGAGTTCAGGCGCAGCAATGGTCCGGGCATTCGCAATGTATGCCGGCGCTTCGTGGTGATATGCCGTGACCTGAAACTCTTCACGCAAGCAGTCGTGGCCATCGACGGCAGCAAGTTCAAGGCAGTCAACAGCCGCGATAACAACTTCACACCCAACAAGATTGCGAAGCGTCAGGAACAAATCGAGCAAAGCATTCAGCGCTATCTGGATGCACTGGAGACCGCCGACCGCACACAACCGGCCGAGGTAGAAGCAAAAACCGAACGGCTACGGGAAAAGATTGAAACGCTGCGCGAACAGATGCGCGATCTGGATAATGCCGCAGAACTGTTGAATGATTTACCGGGAAAGCAGGTCTCGCTCACTGATCCCGACTCACGCTCGATGATGTCGCAAGCCAAGGGCACAGGTGTGGTCGGCTACAACGTTCAGGTGGCTGTCGACACGAAGCATCACCTCATCGTGGCCCATGAAGTGACGAACATCGGTAACGACCGGACGCAGTTGAGCCCGATGGCCAAGGCCGCCCGCGATGCCATGGGCAAGAAGACGATCAAGGCGCTAGCCGATCGTGGGTGCTTCAGTGCCCCGGAGATCAAGGCGTGCGATGACGCCGGTATCGCGGCGCTGGTGCCGAAAATGCAAACCTCCAGTGCAAAGGCTGATGGACGATTCGACCGGGCCGACTTCATCTACATCGCCAGAGACGACCAGTACCTGTGTCCAGCGGGCCAACGGGCGATTTACCGATTCAGTTCGGTCGAGCGCGAAAATCCGATGACCCTGCGTACCTACTGGAGTAGCGCTTGCCCGAAGTGCCCGATGAAAAGCCAGTGCACACCAGCTGATTACCGGCGTATCCGACGATGGGAGCACGAAGCGGTGCTTGAGAAAATGCAGTCAAGGCTGGATCGCCAGCTCGACGCCATGACGATACGACGCCGAACGGTCGAACATGTGTTCGGCACGCTCAAGCATTGGATGGGTTCGACCCACTTCCAGACACGCCGTTTGGGCCATGTCGCGGCCGAAATGAGTTTGCATGTGCTGGCATACAACCTGATATGACTTTCCATGTCAATCGGAATGTAGGGTGTCCAGCGCTCTCCACGCGAATGAATTTCCTGAGGGCGACGTAGCAGTAAGTCTCGACGGTGGATCATGCTGATATCCGCGGGTTGGTTACCGCATTACAGTGGACCGTCTCATGAGCCTGCCGCATTCTTAAGTCGCAAGTCCGGGTGATATCGGTTGCGGGGTTGTGCCGCGGGTTACTCGAGTAGCCGGGCTACGCCGCCTTCAGGAAACTCGTGGATCTATGGGGTGATCTCCATCGTGTAATCAGGTTGTCGGTCTGTTACTGGGTAACGCGAGCGACATCGCCAGGCGCCCGATGTCCCAGATGAAACCCGACAGTTCACGGGCGACGGCCACGACCGTGGTATTGGCATGCTTACCACGCGCGGAGAGTCTCCGGTATCGGCGACACAGTCGAACCTGCGCGTCCCAGGCACGATCGATGATCGCCTTCGGAATGCCTTCATGTCGACGCTGAATGTCGGGACTTACGCGTGCCGGGTGCCGGTAACTCCAGGCAGCCTCGACGAGCAACTTTCTTGCATAGCTATTGCCGGTCTTGGTGATGCTTCCCTGCCGTCGCTTGTCACCCGATGAGTGTTCTGACGGGGTGACGCCGAGCCACGCCATCAATTGACGCGGATGTTGAAAGCGCGACAGATCTCCGAGTTCGGCAAGCATTCCAACGGCCGTGGTGAACTGCACACCGCGCATGGCCTGCAGGCCCAGGACTGCCGGATAGAACCGCCAGTTTGTCACTGCCTCACGCAAGGCACCTTCAACACGCTGGCATTGCGCGAGCCGATCTTCAATCGTGCGCCGAAGTTCCTCAAACGCGAATTGTTGCCATTCGCTGCCGAACGCATACTGGCTCACCCAGTGTCGGTGGGCAGGTCCCCAGTCGGCGTGACCGCTATAGCGTACATCGTGTGCAAGCAGAAACGACTTCAGCCGCTGCCGCGCCTGCCTCAGATCGTCTTTGGCAGTCATCCATGCACGGGCGAGATCGCGAAATGCCTCGTCCTCGACGGTCGGCACGTGTACAGCTGACAGGTCGCCAGCCCGTAGGGACCGCACAAGCTTGACCGCATCGCGCCGGTCCGTCTTGACGCGCTCGCCGGGTTTCCTTGGAATCAGTGACGGTGCGCACACCATGCAGTCGAATCCCTTCTGGACCAGTTGGCGGTAAAGCCCGTAGCCACATGGCCCTGCCTCATAGACGACGCGTACGTGTCGCGCTTTCGATTGAAGACGCTTGCACAGGCGATCGATATCCGTCTTCGTCGTACCGGTCTTGCCGGGCAGTTCGACCTCGCCCGCGCCGAGCGCATAGGCGACCGTGATCGACTCCTTGTGAACATCCAGTCCCACGTACACCGTGCTATCGTTTTCCATGCTGGCCTCCGTGCCGGAAATCGCCAGGTGTGGCGCTGTCCACACCATGCGGCTCTGGCAGAAATGCTAACCCGCGTCTGATTCCTCACGGCGGGCCAGCCTCTGCCTCACGGAAAGTCATAGTGTCTCAAGCGAGTCATCAGGATTCTCGGGTTCGCAAAGACGATGCGCGCAATGAAGCTGGCAGGCGCGTGAACTCGCGCGCCAACGTTGTTCATTGAGCAAAGCTCGATCACGTCATCCGCTTGCGTCTCGGTCCAACGCAATCGTGCTCCCGACAGGACTTCACCAACCGGGCGTTCTGCACGTTTTTACACGGCCTCGGCCACTTTGAGACGTTCGACAGCACCGGGTAGATGGTTGACAATCGGCGCGTAGATGCCCCGATATAGCGGGTGCAATAAACTGGACTCTGTCGAATGGACAAGAACGTAGAAGAGTTAATCGCTGAGTTGGCCGAGCGAGGCGTCCATCTACCGAAAGGTAACGTTAGAATCGGCGGTTTCGGGGACTCAGAGGCGCTTTCAGAATCGCTGATCACCCTCATCCTGACTGGCGTAAAGCGCGGTACTTGCAGCTTGGTTTGGTCTTGGGATTTCGACGGTGCGACACTTCCTGAGGTCGGGGATATGGAGATCGTGCTTGACTGGCATGGTCGGCCAACGTTCGTTCGACGCGCCACGGAGGTGGAAATCGTGCCGTTTGACGCCGTGACCGCCGATTTCGCAGCTAGCGAAGGCGAAGGTGACTACTCGCTATCGCATTGGCAAACAGAGCACTGGAAATTCTTTACCGACGAGTGCAAGCGAATTGGCCGGACGGTTGATAAAACGATGCCTCTCGTGTGTGAGAGATTCGAGGTCCTTTACGCTTTCGCTTGAATACGCGATCCGATCGACCGCTGCCTTGGGTATCAAGCATCAAGCCCGGGACGCGTGCCGCCACTCGAAACATGTTCCGCATATGCCTGCAGGGCCCTCACCGGCCCAATTTGAGCCGCTCGTAGCCACTGCCTGAATTGGTCAATTTTCACATCGCTATTGACAGCTTCGCTCTAGAACGGCAACCTCGGGTCATGAACTACGACGCGCGCCACTTCATGATGTGCACCATGACCGCCTCTGGCGAGTCGTGGGAATCGTGACGTTCATACGTCGCACATAGATTTCCTCAACGGCCCCGCCAGTCATGACGGGGCCGAGTCTTTTAATCGCTCCGTTTTGTATTGGCACAGATAGGAGTGATTGCATGTACGACAAAGTATCTGTTTCCGACCTTCGGAGTCTGATCGACGCCTGGACCTGGCAGATCGCGCCGAGGAGCGCGGCATGGTGACGATACGAAAAGCTAGCAGTGGCGATGTGCTCGACGCGTGGGATATCCGCAAGGCTTCGGTACTTGCCGCGTGCGTTAAATATTATCCAGAAGCATCCTTGTCAGCGTGGGTTGATGGCTCGCCGACCGACAAATGGGCCAGCGTCGTCGAACGCGACTTTTACGTAGCCGTCGATGAAGGATTTGTCGTTGGCACAGGGATGCTTACCGTCGCAAGTGGGCAAGTGGACGCCATCTTCGTCCGGCCGTCTCACATGGGGCGCGGTATTGGACGCAAGATGCTGCAGTCACTCGAAGCGTTGGCTCGCGATCACGGACTTGCCTCGATGCGGCTCGATGCCACGCTGAATGCAGCACCGTTTTATCGTTACTGTGGTTGGTCGGGCGATTTAATTTCGACGTACCGAACGTCGCGCGGACTGGAATTGCCTTGCGTGCCGATGACAAAGTGCGTTGCCCCGGCGTAGCTTGATCCCGTGCCGACTGCTGCCGCCCGCAGTCGGCAAAACGGGAGGCTGAATGGCCGCAGTCGGGAACCCTGTGAGTCCGCTCAGGGTCGGTGTGCGTCTGTCGGCTCCTGAAACTCATCACCGCAAAGCGGCCCGTGGGAGTCAGTCGCCGGAAGCGGCCGTTCGCCAGCGAGTACTTCCGGCCCACTGCTGCCGGTCGACCCAGCGCGACAGATAGGGCAGCATTTTAAGGTACACCGGACGTTCGCTTAGTCGCATGGGCAGAAGGGGGTTCAGCCGATGCGGTCATAGCGCTCTTATGCCCCGACTGACCAAAATCCCCGACAAGCTGCCACCGAAGACTCTCGGACCGCAAGCTCTCCACATCAAGCCGTGTCAGTTTATCGCGACGACGATCTTTCCTGCGATTTCACCACTCTCCTGGCACTGATGCGCCTCTGCAATGCGCTCCAATGGCACAATCTTACCGATGGCCGGAACATAAGCGTTTGCCGCGAGACATGCGTTAATAGTAGCGACCGCCTCCAACTTTGCATGATTCGGCACCGTATAAATGTAAACGAACCGGAATACGCTTCCTTTAACCATAGCCTTGAGAATGGGCAATGCCAGTTGCTCGCTCGCATCTTCAAGACCATAGGTGCTTATCACGCCACCTATGCTTAAACACGCGAGATCGATGTCCAGGTTAGCTGTGAGCGCCACCTCAACGATGCGGTCGAACCCTTGATTGCTGCTTGCCGACCGCAGTGTTTCAACTACCGCATCATCTGTTCGAAGTGCGACGACGTCTGCCCCTGCTCTACGCGCACTGGCTTCGTGCTCTGGTTTAGTTACCGTAGTCGCAACCCAGGCGCCGGCCCATTTTGCAAGCGCAATCGCTGCGGAACCTACAGCGCCGGCTCCGCCATGTATAAGTACTCTAAGGCCGGTAATCGGGCCGTCGGCGAAGAGGCAGCGGTGCGCGGTCAGGGCGGGTATGCCAAGACACGCACCCATTTCAAATGACACGCCCGCATGAAGCGCAGCGGCCTGTACCGCAGGAACGACAACGTACTCCGCAGCGGTACCATGTGGCTTCCCGTATTGGGCCTCATAAAGCCAGACGCGATTACCGATCTGATGTGTGGTCACCCCAGCTCCCACTTTGTCAATGGTACCGGCCCCGTCCTGATGAGGAATAATCGCAGGAAAACCCATTTTGGCGGAGAATCCTGTACGAGCTTTAATATCCGATGGATTGACACCCGAGGCATGAAGTTTGACTCTTACTTCGTTTGGTCCCGGTTCTGGGAGCGCGAACTCGCCCAACTTGAGAACTTCACTGGCTGGACCTTGACGATCGTAATATGCAGCTTTCATGACCTTGCTCCCTATCGACATCAATCTTCGTAAGGGGCTTAATGTCAATGCTACGGAGTTTGTACGCAAGTAGGCACAGGTTTGATATATAGGGAAGAACAGTATCCTATTGGATTTAGCGGATGTCTCTTTTGACTAAATACCCATGTGCAGTTCAGGTCACTGTCGACGTTGCCGGTGGCAAATGGAAGCCGCTCATCATTCACTATTTAATGGATGGGACAAAACGTTTTGGCGAGTTGCAACGCCTTATTGGCACAGTAACGCAACGTTCGCTTACGCTGCAAATCCGTGAGCTTGAATCGCACGGAATCGTCCGTCGCGAGGTGTTCAATGAAGTGCCGCCACGCGTCGAATACACGCTGACTGAGTTTGGCCAGACGCTTACACCTGTACTTGACGCGATGAAGCGTTGGGGCGAAGAGTACATCGATAGCGCCCGAGATGTGGACGTCGACCGCCGCGATTGAATGGCCGTTCATACGACAGAAAACGGTGAGTCCGCACCAGCGTGTTGAGGGGCCGCTAAGGTCGATGAGCCGTCACCGAGTTTGCTGGATTCAGTGACCGTACATGGACGCCCCCGGTTTTGCCAGGCTTTCAGAACGCGATGACTGGAAGGTAGATTGCAACCGTACATTCGGACTTTAGCTGCGGCTGCGCCGCTGTCCCTGATGGGTTTCGCTGGTCGGTTCCCCGTCGCTTTGGCAACGGTCGTTCGTAGCAACTAAACGGCCGACGGGTTGATCCGACTTTGTCGCTATTCGCTGCGATTCGAATAATTCGAGTCACCTATGTCGGTTTTTACGTAAAGCTTTCGGGTGATCGCCCTCTCGTGAATCAGAACTGGTCCAATCAGATACGCGGAGGACATAGGGATCGCCCAGCCTGCTATGATCACTGCATCGACCACGCGATAGAGGTCCGGCGATGTCCAATGCCATCACAAAACCAACGCTCCAACCTATGCAACTCACGGACGGAAGCGGGTACTACGTGCGAGTAACGTGGCCAGACGGCTCTCAGGAAGAGATTCAAGACCTGAATACCGGTTCTCCGCCGTTCGTCAGCGAAGCTGAAGCGGTTGACTGGATCGAGAACGATTCACCCGATTGGATCGAGCGTCATCCGAGATCACGGTAGTCGAACCGGATTCCGACCATGCCAATAAAGGCATTTCGACTTCATCGACAAGTATGCAGGCGACGAAACAGCCACCAAGGCGATCTTCGAGCATTTTCGAAGCACATGACCGTCATTGCAGTTGGTGCGGCGGGTGCATGGATACTCCGGCGTCCGACGACCGGCCTGAGTGACCTGATAGACCAACTTGCAGGATTCGCACTCGCGGTGATAGCAGTGAGCCTGTTTTATCTAGCTGCAGTGGATGCCGGATTGTGGCTTCGCCGGGTCAGACAGATTTCAGCTCTTTCTGGATGTTTTCGGCACAAATGGCGTGGGTATGTGCTGAACCTTCTCGCTCCCGCACTTCGGACAAGCCGGATGAGCGGTTTCATGTTCAGCAAGATGTTCGGCATGTTCGAAGATCTCACCACACTTCTCGCACCTGTACTGGTAAGTCGGCATGGCATTCCTCCAACGAGAATCCTGCGGGTCGTGCTGACCAGATAGTGTCTACGACGCCGACAATAACCCATTAGTACTGGAAAGTGCAGGAAACGCCCGCGTTCGCGTCTCGGGCAGCACTCATCGTATGCGCGGCGCAAACACCGGTATCCCCGTGCACGGCCTAGTAATTGCACCTACCACCCGCCCCACATTGGCCGGATGCTGCTGTCGTGACGGGCCGCACCAGCCTCTCAGCCTGTGGGCACGCCGCATCGGATTGCAGCGACCGATAGCGATCCACGTCATACACCACATTGCTCTCACACGCCCGCAGTCCGTGCGCATTGCATCGGCACCACCGGATTTTCTTCGTCAGCAAACTCGATTTGTAAAACGACGCCATCGCTCATCGCTTCTGATAGGTGCCGATAAGTTCCGCGTGCGTTAGTACATGCCCCTGCATGGCCTTTTCGAGAGCGGCCTTGCCGGGGCTTTTCAAATCGGGCAGTACGGTGTCGAGCGCATACAGTTTGTGGAAATAGCGGTGGCGTCCCACGGGCGGACACGGGCCGCCGTAAGCGGCACGCCTGAAGTCATTGGTGCCTTCGAGCGTGCCGCCCGGCAAAGCCTGCGCAGTACCGTCATCGGGCAGCCCGGTTGCCGTCGGCGGGATGTTGTAGAGCACCCAATGTACCCAGGTCATTTTCGGCGCGGCCGGGTCCGGCGGGTCAGGGTCGTCGACGATCAGCGCCAGGCTTTTTGCGTTCGCGGGCACGCCGAACCACGCGAGCGGCGGGGAAGACTGGGTCATGGCAACCTCCTTATTGGGTCGCGACCATGCTTATATTCTAGGTCAGCGCTTACCGAAGTGACGTGCGACGAGTGCATGCATCCGCGGATCGAACGACAGCTTGCCGGTACAGATTCGACGTTCGAATGACCGCGTGACCGTATCGACGACTGGCCGAAACTGGCCGGCTACCGTCTCATACGATCGGCGTATGTCGACCCACTCCGGTCAGACGACCCTCTCCAAAGCGGTCAGTCAGCCGAATGAGCGTGTTGCGCACCGGAGCGCCATGAAGCGGACGTTGGCGACCTCACCCAACCGGCCATGAACGGCCATTCAAGGTCGTCGCCCAGTTTCCATGCCCGGGGTGTCCTTGACCCTTGCTCAATGACCGTTTTACGGCGAGCAAATCACGGGTGACACTGCCTCGATCCGGCCAGGAGCAGTCGTTCAGTTGCGGATGCAGTCGGCCACTCAGACGTCCAGTTCTCACTTTAGAGCGGACTTTTGGAGACTGAAGAGTTTCGCCCTGAGACGTATGCGAGGCGCTCGATAGGTTCGTGAGATACGCGACCTGTTGCCCCGCTGCCGGCGAGTCCTCCTATCGCGTTCACCAAACGCCGGAGTCAGGTGAGGTCAGTCGATAGGGCTCGACGACTCCGTAACGTGAAAGTGCAGCGCGCACGTCGCGTCGATGCAAAACGGTGTCCAGCCGACGTGCCATCGTCGCGAGAAAAGGTGTCGGGTTAGGCGTCGGCGCGTAAGCTTGATCTGCGGCTAGTTCATAGTTGCGAGTCAGCTGGTCCTTAAGGCGTCCGAGGATCACCTGAGCCAAGCGGTCTTCGTCGTCGATGCACAACAGTGACAACCTCACGGACTCAGGGTCGAGGCTCGGATGCACTAGCAGCGCGTCAACGGCAGCGCGCGCTTTTGCCTTCTCGCCCGATTGTGCATAGGCGCAAACCTTCACTTGCGCTAATTCCGTCAAACCGTACTCGCTTGCGTCCTTGTCGTCCACGTCTTGAACTGCACGAAGCGCCTCTTGTGGTCGCCCGAGTCGATAGAGCATCTCTCCCAGATTTATCGTTTGGCTGGCGACGTCCTTTTTTTGCCGGTTCGCTTCGTCACGCGCAGCCTCCGCTGCTGACAAGGCCTCGTTCCACCGTCCCAACCGCGACAACGCCTTTGCGCGGGAGTCCAGCATCCAGCGCAGATTGTCGGTCAGATCATCAAAGGGCGGCCGATCGGCAGGCGCGCTGTTGATTTTTTCGATCGCAGTGTCTATCACCGCAAGTGATTCAGCCGACGCGCCTACGTTGCGAAGCGCCTCAGCGAGCAGTTGCTGCGCTGAAATTCTGCGAGGATGATCAGCCGCCTGCTGGCGCAAGTAGTCGATATAGCGTCGATTCAACACGTCATTGTCAGCGTAGCGCGAATTACCGAGCAGTGCCTGCCTGTAACGGTTGTCCGCACGAAGACGCACGATCTGGTACGGGTCGACGATCGCCATTAGATAGCTTTGGGCTTGAGCGGACTCGCCGTGGTCGACATCGTATTCGAAGAGTTCAGCCCAAAAGGACTGCAGACCGGCGCGTTGGGCGTCGTCGTCGGGCCTATAGCCGGCCTGCCACAGTGCCCGCTGGACCATGTGACGGTGATAGCCGCCGTCATTCATTTCGTGGGTGGCATCCATAATCGTCCAGATCAGCCCGATATCAATGCCCTGTGCTTTGGCGGGGGCCGCTAGCAGCGCGGCGCTCAATGCTTCGGCGGCGACATAGTTGTGGCCTGTCGTCACTGCCGTGGCCATGAGCATCTGCCAGTATTCGAAATTGCGAAGGTCTGGCGCGATGTCGCCGGCTCGGATCAGATTTTCATACACGCCCTGAGATTCGCCGTTAACGTTCTGACAAATTGACAGTCCCACGTACGCAGCGAACCGCGACCGGGCCGGCGCGTGATCGATGTCTGGCGAACCAAGAAATGCCCGAAGATCGGCTTCGGCAACTTTGTAGTCGCCACTGCGTATCTTTGCCCAAGCATCTCCCAGCGTTCTGGACGGGTCGGCGAAAGCGGGGGCGGCTTGGCCTGAGTGCGGTTGGTACTCGGGTGCTGTTGCATGCGCCGCCAAGGGCGTGCTGCCCAAGCCCACTACGGTAAAGCAACCAGCAGCGAATACGGCGAGTTGGCGAAAGGGGTGCATGTTCGATAGGGTTGGCAATTGCGATACGCAATGCGCCTGAAAATGGACATTAATGGTCGAGCGGGCTGCAGCACAGCAGTGGCACTGCTTGTCTACCGTCGCAACATATCTATCGGCAATCTCCGGAATGTCTTTAATGGTCAGCAAGATAACCAAGCGCGCACCTTGCTTTACTCGATGACGCGAACGACCGAGAAACGCCAGAAACCTGCCAGTAGCGTTAAACGGCGTCAGATGGCAGTAACGGGTCGATGCATGCTCTCGCATGAAAGCCCGTACCTGAGACGATCGTCCGCCGTTGGCATGGGGCTCTGTGCGGCCATGAGCCGCCGGTCGAGGTCGCCATCCAATCCGGTTATCCAAGGTCTCGTCCGTCCACGCTCAATGGCCGGTCTCCGATTGCCTCAAAGCGGCCACAAGTGGCCTCTCGTCTACACGATTGCACAGACATTCGAGCGTCGGGATAGCGCTCAGCTGCAGCCCTTCCCGCTCTGCCCGTTCAACGCACAGGCGTCAGACGGGAATGGCAAAGCCACGAATCCACTCTCCATCTCAACGAAACTTGATCGATGCAGCCCAAGAGATGGCGGCTGCGGCAATGTTCGCGGTGAAATAGAGAACGCACGGTAACGCACGAAAACGCGCAGCTCGCCGGCTCGTAGATTGCTGGAATCTCAACAGCCGAGGACTTCAGGCAGCGTTTTCGTGGAGTGAACCACCCCGGGGCGGTTCATTGCTGAGGCTTCTCTGTAGGGCATGACAACAACGCTTGACCAACGCTTAACCGGTTTTCCGTTCCACTGCACCTCAGACCCTATCATCGCGGCGCTATTGGCAGGTCACATTCACATTGGATATGTCGCCGTCCGGGACGGTGCCGCTGCCGTTCGTCACTACGCAGGTGCGCGTTGGTGGGATTGGTTGCGCCGAGACCGTCACCGAATAAGCGTCACCGTATCGCACCTTCGTGGGAAAGTTGAAACTGCCGTTAGCTGCGAGAGCGAGGGAATTCGCGCCATTGTTTTGCAGCGTGACGGTCGTACCCGGTGCGAGGCCATTCAGTGTGCCACCCAAAGTATGACTGTTTGGACTACAGACGACGTTAACATTTGCGTCGGCCGGGCCGTAGCCGCTTCCGTCCTGGTGGTAGATAGTGCATGACTGCCCGACCGGCTGGGTTAGAACCGTGACGCTAAAGTTGCGGGAGCTGTCCACCGTATTGTTAAACGAAAATCCTCCGTTGTTGCTCAGCGTCAGATTGTCGGTGCCGTTGTCTTGAAGGGTAACCGAACTGTTGGCGAGAAGCCCGGAAAGGCTGCCACCAACCGTATAGCAAGTGCCCTCGTCCAGACAGTCGGAACCACCCCCGCACGAAGACAATGTCAGTGCGATCGCAGCGGCAGCCAGATACGGGCGACGATGAAACCGCTGATGCGCGCTTTCGGCTGAGGAGTAAGCGGAGTTCATCTAGAGCAACCTTAGGTCTGCACAAAAGGTCTAATTTGCGTCGTCGTGTAACGCGTGTGTCGGCGCTCGACGATCAAAATAAGGTCGGACGGGGAACCGACCGCGCTGCACCGGAACGATCACGACCTATGCTCACACCGGGCAGGACCGCCGTCGGCGGCCATGTCGGCTGTGTCAAACCACACGCTTCAATCGAGGCTTGTCGAAGCTGCGCAGGCGGGAACAGGTCACAACACTTCAGTCGTCATTTCCAGCATCGTTTGACAGCCCGCGTGTGGAGCGCAGTCGTGAAAGTTCGACGTATTGCGCAGATCGCGAGAGCGGCTGGCTTACCCGGCAACCTGCGAATAAATTATCACCACATCATTACGGAGGCTATGCTTCGCATCCGTCCCCGACAACCGGGCAAACCCGAGCGTGCGCTGCAGCAAACTAAGTGGGGCTTGGTCCGACGTCCCGTAGTGGGTCGGTTTGGTGCGTTCGCCATCGGTCCGCGTTCGCCAAGGCGGCTAATGCGTACAGTCGGCCAGAAGCGGCCGGTCGACAGGGTTATTTGGATCGTCAACAAACGAAGCACACCCGTGGCGCACGCTTTCCGTTGTTTCCGTATGAATTTGACCCAGCATTTCTGCAATGAACCGTCGGCGCTACGCTCAAGTTTCTCTCTGACGAGCCGTTAGATTTGATACGACAGTCTTTCACGTGTGCCTTGAAAAAGGGTTATGTGTGGCGCTGCGTGGATCCGTCTGAGCGAAGTTCATTTCGACAACAATTATCTCTGCAATTGAGAAAGCATGAAGGCGATTGTCGCGGTTCTCATCTTAAGCGTTGTTCTATGGGGATGCGCTTCGGCTGTCAGCGAACGGGTGGCCACCAATTACACTGCGGTCGGTGCGGCAGCCCAGCGTCGCGGCGATTGGGACACTGCACGTCGAGCTTTTGCCCGTGCAACCCTAAACGCTGATCAAGCGGGCTTGCCTCCAGCGAGCAGGGCTATCGCACATTACGAATACGGGCGTTCGTTGGGCGTCACCTGTTTCTTTGACGGATCCGAACGCGAACTTAACGCGGCTTACGAGCTTGACAAACAAGCAGGTCAACCTCTTTTTCTGTCATTGATCGAACTGGCTCGGTTGAATCTGGACCAGAAGAAGTTTTCGCAATCCGCCGCATACTTCGAACGCGCAATGCCGTTCTTGGACGGAGCGAATGTCGCGGACCAAGCACCTGTTGCGTATTCCGATATTCTGAACGAATACGCACGCGCCCTTGCTGGAGCAGGACGCTCCGCGGAAGCCAAACCGCTGACCGACCGCGCGACGGCGCTTCGAGACGCCGCGCTCAACAAGCGCTCGATTACCGATCGGACGCCGTACGGCAAATTCTGCAGCAAATCCTAACCGCTGGCACCTCTGCGCCTTCGCGGACACTTGCGAACCTCCGCTTCGGAAAGTGTTGAACGGCTCCTGCGGGTCGATTATGCGCAGTCGCTCCGGTACGTGGGTCGGGGACGAGCGGCGAGCCTGGTCATGGAACGCAGTGCGGCCATGAAGCGACGTTCGACGCTCCGGCCGAGATCGTCAACAATATGGCCGCATGCCGAGGTAAACCAGATTGTTGGAATACTGGATGCCTATGCGTATCGAACGCTTGTTTGGGACATATACGTTGAGCGCGTGGTTTCAGCTCGCCAAGGCCGGTTAGCAAATGAGCAGACGATCGCCGCCGCCCTGCCGCGTGCCGCTGTAATGTTTATCTGAGTTGACCCGGCTGTCCGACGACCAAGGGTTCCTGATCGGCGGTAGTGTCACACTTGCCGATCTGTACGCCGCTCCAATCTTCGCATACTTCGTGGGGCTCCTGAAGCCGTTTCATCCGCGACAGCATGTCCCGGACGCAGCCGTAATCGGCCGCGTTCGGCACACAACGGCCCAGGAGCAGACGTTCGACCATGGGTCAGAGATCGTCAACAATCCCGTTCTTTGCATTGCTGGACCGGTATAGTAATGAGCCGCTCAACGACGACGATGGACCTGTAATGCAGTTAACCCTTGAGCCCCTATGGCGCGATCACGACGGCATGGTTCAACTTCAATTTTCCATGGAAGGCGCCGGCTTCGCAGCAACAATAGATTTTTACTCTTACCGAGACGCATTAGAAGAATTCGGCCGTGCCTTGCAGGAGTTCCCTCGTTCATTGACAGATGAAGTGGTGTTTGAGAACAGCACAAGTGCCACGAATTCATACGGCTGGCTGGTTCTCCGCGCGTTTGTCTTCGACAGCGTTGGCCATTCGGCGCTTGAGGTCGAGTGTCAAAGAAACGGTACACGTCTTGTTAGCGCCCGATCTCGCTTCGCAGTTGAGCTCGAGCCAGCAACGCTCATTAGGCTAGGCCGTGGACTCGCGAGTTGGGCGTCGGGGGTCAGCGAACTCTCGTTTGTGTTTGACTCCGACGAGAGATAGGCGGCCGTGGTCGCGAACGGTAACAGACGGCCAAAAGTGGACGTTCGTGGTCTGATCATGGGAGACCGCAACCCATAAGTAACCGGCCGTTCGATATTGCCTCGCCAGTCCGCCGCAACAGTGCTAGCACGTGCCGACGCGCTCGTGATTGCCCGTCAGTTCGGCAATGAAGTCAAGAAAAGCTCTGGTCTTTGCCGGCACGTGATGCCGGGATGGGTAGTAGACGTATAAGGGATACCGCTCGTCCGCCCATTCGGGAAAGAGGTTGATCAATCGGCCGTCGGCAATCAGTGGCTCGGCACCGAGCAGCAACATCTGCGCAATTCCAGAACCGGCGAGGCATGCGTCGAGAAGGGCACCCGGATCGTTGACCGTGAGGCGCCCCCCGCTACTAATCACAATGCGTTTTCGCTTGCGATGGAATTCCCACGGGAAAGGCTTGCCTGTCTCCGGGTTGCGAAATTCAAGGCATCTGTGGCTTCGGCTTTCCAGGTCCTCGGGTTTTGCTGGCCGTCCCCAACGAGCGACGTATGAGGGCGCCGCGACCGTCACAATGCCGGTATCGAGCAGCTTTCGCGCGATCAGGGATGATGCTCGGGGTTCGCCGAATCGCACGGCGAGATCGAAGCCGTCCATGACTAGATCGCCAAGACTGTCTCGCGCGATGAACTCGATTTCGAGGTCGGGGTGCGTGTCCATGAACGCATCGAGTTGTCGCCCAAGAATGGTCCGGTAGACGACGGGGTCCAGATTGATTCTGAGCTTTCCGCGGACAGCCGACGCGCCACCTGCCGCAGCGGCGGCTGCTTCCTCCAGCCCGGCGAGATGGGGCATAACCTGCTCGTAAAAGCGGCGGCCCTCTTCCGTCAGGGAGACGGAGCGCGTCGTTCGGTTGAAAAGCCGGATGTTCAGCCTTTTTTCCAGCCGTGCAATCGCCCGACTGACGCCCGGCGGCGTCATTCCTATTGCTTCGGAAGCGGCTGCAAACGTCCCCGCATCCACTACGGCGGCGAACACGCTAACGCTGCCGGACAGCTTCTCGCTACTGGATCTCATGGTTGCTCGAGCTAATACGGGTGGCAGGTCGCGACCGACCAACTGAAGGCCAGCGCGCCACTGCTGCACCGTGCAGTAGTGCTGGACGTCTTCGTTGATCATGCCGCATTGGTGACGCGCTGTCACTTATCAGATGCCATCCGAGTCATTTTGTTTCGTTCGGCGTGTGTGCAGAATGCGTCTCACCGAGGCATCCGGTCCCGCCAATCGAAAGGAAATTGCCATGCGAAGCCGTATTTTCATCGTTGCCTTAGCAACCGCTCTTCCAGTCGCCGCACATGCGCAGATCGGCGCTTCGGGCGCGACGCGCGAGCAGGTACGCGAGGAGCTGGTGCAACTCGAGCGGGCCGGGTATCGACCGAGCCGCGCCAACAACCCCCATTACCCGAATAGCCTGCTGGCAGCCGAGGCGCGAATTCGCGCGCCTGGAAGCGCCGATCCGTATGCCGTCAACGCCCTGGGCGGCGTAGCGAATGATAGGTCAGCTACGGGGAGTCGCATCACCGGGAACGGGGCGCAGCACGCGTTTTTCGCCCATCACTGAAGCACCGTGATGCCGCGCTTTATTCATTCATTCGGGAAGAAACGGAAAATGGCAGTTCAAACAGATCGTCGTCGTCTTCTGAAGGGTGCGTCGAGCCTGCTGGCTCTTGCGACACTTGGTGGCGTCGCAAGCCGCGACGCGCGGGCAGTATTGCCGCGCGCGAGTGGCGACGCCGCGCTGGCCCATCACCCGGCCTACAGTTCGATCGATCAATGCCTGCAGACGGCGGTGGACGACGGCACGGTTGCCGGTGTTGTCGCCATGGGCGCAAACGACCGCGGACTGGTTTACGAGGGAGCATGTGGCCGGGCGAACGCCCGCACTGGCGAGGTCATTAGTCCCGACACAGTCTTCTGGCTTCTCTCGATGACAAAGGCGATTACCGCAACCGCGTGCATGCAGCTCGTCGAACAGGGCCGGCTGCGGCTGGATCAACCTGCGGGCGAGATCCTGCCGCAGTTGAAGTCGCCTCAGATACTTGACGGATTCGATGCCTCCGGGCAGCCGAAGCTGCGTCCAGCGCGCAATGCGATCACGGTGCGTCATCTGCTGACGCATACCTCCGGCTTCACGTACAGCATCTGGAGCGACAAGCTCAGCCGGTACGAGAAGGTGACGGGCATGCCGGACATAGGCTATTCGATGAACGGTGCATTCGCGGCGCCGCTCGAATTCGAGCCGGGCGACCGCTGGGAGTACGGCATCAGCATGGACTGGGTCGGCAAACTGGTCGAGGCCGTGACCGACCAGTCGCTGGAGGTCTATTTCCGCGAGCACATCTTCGAGCCGCTGGGCATGTGCAATACGGGCTTCCTTATCCGCAGCGCGCAGAAGCAGCGCGTAGCGACCATGCACCGGCGTCAAGCGGACGGTTCACTTGCGCCCGAGCCGTTCGAGATCAACCAGCGCCCCGAATTTTTCATGGGCGGAGGCGGGCTCTTCAGCACGCCGCGCGACTACATGGCGTTCCTGCAGATGCTGTTGAACGGCGGCACGTATCGCGGCGAACGCGTGCTACGCGCCGACACCGTCGCGACGATGTTGCGCAATCACATTGGCGATCTGCAGGTCACGGAAATGAAGACGGCGCAGCCGTCGTGGTCGAACAGCTTCGATCAGTTTCCGGGCACAGCGCACAAGTGGGGGCTGTCGTTCGACATCAATACAGAGCAAGGAGCCCACGGACGAAGCGCAGGTAGCGTGAGCTGGGCCGGGCTGTTGAACACCTACTTCTGGGTGGATCCGGTCAAGCGCGTCGCCGGATCGCTCTTTACGCAGGTGCTGCCCTTCTACGATGCGCGCGTCGTGAATCTCTACGGACAGTTCGAGCAGGCGTTTTACGACGGTTTGCGTCGCGCCTGAGCGATTAACCGTCGAGACATCGACGCTGCGTCAACTTACGTACCCACACATGGAGAACGAGCAATGCATGCAATAACAGGAATCACCGGCAAGGTCGGCGGCGCACTGGCCCGCGAGCTGCTGGCCTCTGGTCAGCCGGTGCGCGCCGTCGTGCGCGACGCGATGCGGGCAGGGTCGTGGGCGGAGCGCGGTTGCGAGATCGCGACGGCCTTCATGGAAGACGCTTCCTCGCTCGCCGCTGCGTTCGAAGGCGCGACGGGCGTTTTCATCCTGCCTCCTTCGGAGTTCGATCCGGAGCCCGAGTTTCCTGAAGCGCGGAAGGTGATCGAGGCTGTGTCCGCAGCGCTCCTGAAGGCGCAGCCCGACAAGGTCGTTTGCCTCTCGACGATCGGCGCACAGGCCGACGAGGTCAACCTGCTCACTCAACGCACGCTGATGGAGCAGAAGCTGCGCGAGATGCCGATGCCCGTGACGTTCCTGCGGCCTGGCTGGTTCATGGAGAACGCCGCATGGGATGTCGCGTCCGCAAGCGACGATGGCGTCATCGCAAGCTACCTGCAGCCGCTCGACAAGCCCGTGCCGATGGTCGCCACTGCTGACGTAGGCCGTGTTGCGGCCGAACTGCTCCAGCAGACGTGGCGCGGTGTGCGCGTCGTCGAGCTTGAGGGCCCGCGCCGGGTGAGTCCCAACGATCTCGCATTGGCCTTCGCCCGCGTGTTGGGCCGCAAGGTACGCGCGGAAGTTGTCGACAGGCAGACGTGGGAAGCGCTGTTCCGCACGCAGGGCATGAAGCATCCTCTACCTCGCATGCGCATGCTGGACGGTTTCAACGAAGGCTGGATCGATTTCGAGAGTTATCCTGATGAAATCATGCGCGGCCACGTCGAACTGGAGACGGTTCTGCGCACGCTTGCATCGCGTCCGGTCTGACCGGAGTCGACGGGGCGACGCGTGGAGTACGCATCGCCCGACCCATGCATCAGGTCCGTTCAAACAAGGAATACACGATGGAATACAGCACACTTGGTAGAACTGGTCTACGCGTCTCACGGCTGAGCCTGGGCGCAATGACGTTCGGTGCCGGCTCGGGCATCTGGGGCAATATTGCCGGATTGGACAGCGATCAGGCCGCTCGGCTCGTCGCGATGGCCGTGGAACGCGGCGTCAACTTGATCGACACGGCGGACGCTTATTCGCAGGGCCGCTCCGAAGAAGTCGTGGGCCAGGTGCTAAAAGCGCTGGGGCTGGACGAAGATCGAATGCTCGTGGCGACCAAGGTCCGACTACGCACCGGCACCGGCCAGAACGAAGTCGGGTTGGGTCGCTCGCATATCATGCGCTCGGTCGAGACAAGCCTGAAGAGACTCGGCCGCGATCACATCGACCTGTTCCAGTTGCATGACCGCGATGCGCTCGTTCCGCTCGACGAGACCCTTCGTGTGCTCGACGACCTCGTCACCCAAGGCAAGGTCCGCCATATTGGCGTGTGCAATTTCAGTGCAGCCGATCTGGAGCGAGCCGTCGGCATAGCATCCCGCACCGATCGCGCTCATGTCGCGAGCAATCAGGTGCACTACTCGCTGACGAGCCGCGATATCGAACACGAAATCATGCCAGTTGCAGCGACAAACAGGATGGGCCTTCTGGTCTGGAGTCCGCTCGCGGGTGGCTACCTAAGCGGCAAGTACTCACGCAACGGCGAAGCTGTCGGGCGGCGTACGAAGCTCGACTTTCCTCCGGTCGACACAGTCAAGGCCGAGCCGATCCTCGCGGTATTGCGTGAAGTTGCCGGCGAACTGGCGGCCACTCCAGCTCAGGTCACATTAGGCTGGTTGCTTGCGCGCGAGCAGATCACTTCTGTCATCGTCGGAGCCCGCACGTGCGAGCAGCTTGCAGCTAACCTCGATGCGCAGAATCTCGCACTAACCTCCGAACAGTGCGCGCGCCTCGATAAAGTCTCTGAACCGCCGGTGCCGTTCCCCTACTGGATGCAACGCTTCCATGACCGGGACCGCGTCTGCGGATGATCGGCAGGGCGTCGGGAATCTTGGCTGCGCGAGGTGGTTGAATTGGGAATGCCCGTGGCCGTGTGCGGCAGCTAATCCTCGGTGCGATGAGTGTGAAAGATCATCGCTACGAAAACGACTTCTGCAGACCTTCCTTGCGAACGCGCAGCTGCGTGCTCATCGTGACCGACACGATGACGACCGCAGCGACGATCAGCGACACAAGCGTTTCGATCTCGCTTGCCGGGGTCACGTAGTTCAGCACGATGCACAGTCAATCGAAAATGCCCGGACAGACGAGGGCCCGCGCCGGCGCGCCTCGTCAAGCGCTGAGACGCCTCTATAAGCTAGCCAGGAAGCCGTGTTCACGCTCCACTCATCAAGAGCGGATGGATCAAACAAAGACACAGAAGCCTTCCTGAATATCAGGTTGGTCGAGGGAAATTCCACCTTCGAGGCCGCCTGAACTTCAGATAAATAGTCGTGGAAAAGCACGATAGTCGAATTCACGTGGTGATCAGGTCAGTTGCAATTCACGATTTGCGAAATATCGGAGTCTCCAAATCCTTCATCGACCGCGCGTGTGAGCCATTCCCTCACGCGCGCTGCAATGGGCAGTCGCACACAGCTTTCACGCGCGAGCTGCTCCACGGCATCAAGGTCTTTCAACATCGTGCGGATTGAACCTGTGGGCTGCTCAGGCGCCACGACCATGCGCGGTTGAAGTGTCTGCAAGAGAACTGAGTCGGCCCATCCGCCCGCGAGTGCCGCGGGCAATCGAGCGGCATCTACGCCTGTATGCTGCGCGAGAAGCGTCGCCTCGGCTATTGCAGCGATGGAGGTCATGACGATAGTCTGATTGGCAAGCTTCGTTGCCTGTCCTGCGCCCGATTCGCCCATATGAGTGATGTTGGCTCCATACGCAGCGAGCACTGGCGATACATCTTCAATAGTCGACGCATCCCCTCCAGCAAAAATCGCCAGTGTGCCTGCGCAGGCCCCTGCAGTGCCGCCAGATACTGGGGCGTCAACCCATGCTCCCCCCCGTGGTTCTACGCCAACGCGTAGAAAGCGAGCGGGTTTGCGCAGGCGTAATGGTTGAGTGGTCAACGACCGTGAGGGACGTGGAGCCCGCACCTTCGGCGAGTCCGTTCGGACCGAATACGACGTCTTCGACGGCTCGGCCGTCTGCCAGACACAACAGCACAATATCAGCATGCGCGGCGATTTCGGCCGGTGTTTTACAGGCAAAGCAATGCCCGGCGAAATTCCGCGCCAGTGCCTGCGTTTTTTCCGTTGAGCGATTCCAGATAGCCACGTGCCGACCAGTGTTGATGAGGCGTTGCATCATCGGCATGCCCATTTTTCTCGTTCCGCAGAAGCCAACGCGAAGCTCATCCAATTGTTTCATATTCACCGTCCTGATTCATGGTCGCTCTGCTCTCCCGTAGAAACGGATACCGAGCGAGCGCGTCAATTTTTCGTTTCCGTGAAGATTAGAGTCGCGTGGTAGCTATTTGCAAATCAATATTTCGAAGGTACTCATTACGCGGCAGTTATGAATATGCGACCGATTCCTCAAGCGGTATGGATCAGTTGAACATGAGAATCAGGTAATGCGTCGAGAGAAGAAAGTCATTCGAAATCGCATGCATGCATCGTTATCCTCTCCTGATGCGGCGGGGTCGAACGCCTCAGCCCAAGCAAGTTGAACTAGCCGGATGCCGAACGGGCAGTAACGTTTGACACTCTTCACACACGAAGGGTCGTTTCCGATGTGACCCGTCTACGGCCACGGCGCTACACCGAGCTTGAGGCGATGTGCGCTCCCTGCCGGTCCGACAACTGGGCCCGCTTGCAGCCCCATGAACATACGTCACTCTACCGCAACGCTGAACACTCACGGTCTGACCTTGCCCTCGTTTGACGAATCCCATAGCTGGGGGGAATTATGCGGCTTCGCCTCGCTGAGCTGCGAACCAGTTCTTTTCGAACGTCATGGGGCTGACGTAATCGAGCGTTGAATGTAACCGACGCGCATTGTAAAAGCCCAGCCAGTCAATCACCTCATCCATTACTGCTCGCCGAGTGGCGAAGTGTCGTCCGTGCATGCGTGCTACCTTCAGCGAACCCCATAGACTTTCCGTCGGCGAATTATCCCAACAATTTCCACGTCGGCTCATCGACGAACGCATGCCGTAGGCCTTCAATGTGTCCTGAAACAGGCCGCTGCAATATTGGCTGCCCCTGTCGCTATGCACGATTACGCCGGCGTCAGGGCGACGCCGGAACCACGCCATTCGCAATGCGTCCGTGACTAGTTCAGCTTTCATGTGTGGCTGCATCGACCAGCCCACCACCTGCCTGCTGAACAGGTCGATGATAACCGCGAGGTAGACCCAGCCTTCGGCTGTCGCCAGGTACGTGATGTCGGTCGTCCAGACCTGGTTCGGTGCGTTAGCGGTGAAGTTGCGCTCCAACAGATTCGGCGCCACCGGCAAATCGTGGTTAGAGTTTGTCGTCGCGATGTACTTGCGCTTGTGGCGAGCTCGAATGCCATGCTGCGCCATCAGTTTGCGAACCCGTTCTTTACCCACGCGCACGCCTTGTGTGAGCAACTCCCTCCACATGCGGGGCCAGCCGTATTCGCCTTTAACCTGCGTGTGAATTGCCTTGACTTGCGCGAGCAGTGCATCGTTGCTTACGCGGCTTCGGTGCGGCTTGTCCTGCGCGGTGCGTTGCCGGCGCTGATGATATCCGCTGGGACTGACTTCCAGCACTTCGCATAGCACCGAGACTGGCCAGTAGCGTCGATTGTGCTCGATGAAGGCGTACTTCACATCGATTCCTTCGCGAAGTACGCTGCGCACTTTTTTAATATATCTCGCTCCATCTTCAGGCGCGCTACCTCCGCACGCAGCCGCGCCAGCTCCATCTGTTCCGGGCTCACGGGCTTCGTGCCTGCTCCCGCGAGCTTGCCTTCCCGGTCAGCCTTCACCCAGTTGTACAGTGTCTGTTCAACCACACCCAGTGTCGCCGCCACTGCTGCCATGCTTTGCCCGGCTTTCACCAACCGTACCGCTTCCAGCTTGAACTCGAGCGTGTACTGTGCTCGCTTTGCCTTGCTTGTCATCGTTCTTCTCCTTGCTTGAGTTTACCTGTTCAGCAAGGGATTCGTTTTTCGGGGGCAAGCTCAGTCCGCCCCGCGCGGAAGGGAATGGGTGCGTGAAATATTAAAGACAGCTTTCATTTTTCGGGGTCTATTGCATGGCCATTCAACGGCGTTTCGGAGTCTATTGCTCAATTTTTTGAGCTATTGTGCAGGGACACACGCTTAAGCAAGCGTTAACCTCTGGCGTTTAAATTGGCGTGCTTATGCAGCTACGAAAATAGGAGTGACTGATGAAAGACAGCGCCATGAACTTTGCAGACGAGGCCGTTAGCAAAGTGCCGCAAGTGACGTTGGGCTTCTGGGTAATCAAGGTCGCGGCCACCACACTGGGTGAAACGGGCGGAGACTGGGTGTCGATGTCGCTGAAACTCGGTTACCTGATTGGTTCGGCGATCTTCCTCGTATTCTTCGTCGCGCTCGTTTCCGCGCAGATCAAGGCGCGCGACTTCCATCCGTTCCTTTATTGGGCGACCATCATCGCAACCACGACGCTTGGCACGACAATGGCCGACTTCGCGGATAGATCGCTCGGCATCGGTTATCCCGGAGGCGTCGCGTTAGTCGTCGCATTGCTAGCGGCGAGTCTCGCGGCCTGGTATCGCTCGCAAGGCACGGTGTCAGTGGAAAGTATCGTCACGGCTAAAGCGGAATGGTTTTACTGGGTCACCATCCTGTTCTCACAAACGCTCGGCACTGCGCTCGGAGACTGGGTCGCGGGCGAAGATCGCGGCGGACTCGGTGTGGGTTACGAATACGGAGCAATGATCTTCGGCGCGGGCTTGCTCGTGGTCGCTGCCCTGTATTTCTGGTCGCGCGTGTCTCGCACGGCGCTTTTCTGGGCAGCGTTCATTCTGACGCGTCCCCTCGGCGCGACGCTTGGGGATTTGCTCGACAAGCCGGTTGCGGAGGGCGGGTTGCACATCAGCCGGTTATACGCGTCGGGCATTCTGCTTGTGTTTATCGTCGCCTGTATCGTGCTTTTGCCGCAACGCTCCGCAAGACGCGCACCTGCTGTTTAACGATGCGTCGATGCGGGGAGAACTGGGACGCGCTATGGCCATTCACCCCAAAGGCCGCGAGCGTTACTCAACCTCGCTTTCGTCCGTGTCGGCTATTTGAGCATTCTGTTCGTGACTCATGGCGGCACTCGCGAGCGCCGTCACGTTTGCCGGTGCCCGCTCCTTGCGCTCGCTGTAGCGGTCGGTCAGGTAATCGGAACGGTCGCGTACGAGCAGAGTGAACTTGAAGAGTTCTTCCATGACGTCGACCACCCGATCGTAGTACGAGGACGGCTTCATCCGTCCGTTCTCGTCGAACTCCTGATATGCCTTGGCGACCGAACTCTGGTTCGGGATCGTCACCATGCGCATCCAGCGGCCCAGTACGCGCAGCGCGTTGACGGCATTGAACGACTGCGAGCCGCCGGACACTTGCATGACTGCCAGCGTGCGCCCTTGCGTGGGACGGATGCTGCCGGAATCGAGCGGCAACCAGTCGATCTGATTCTTGAAAACGCCTGTGAGCGCGCCGTGACGCTCCGGGCTGCACCACACCTGACCCTCGGACCATATCGATAGCGCGCGCAGTTCCGCGACCTTCGGATGGTCCGGCGGGACGCTATCGGCAAGCGGCAGACCGTGCGGATCGAACACCTTTGTCTCTGCGCCGAACTGCTGAAGAATCCGCTCTGCTTCCAGCGTCAGCAATCTGCTGTACGACGTTGGCCTGAGTGAGCCGTATAGAAGAAGAATGCGTGGCGGGTGTTGCGATACCGCCCGCGGTTCGAGCTTCGTAAGATCGGGTATGTCGAGATGAAGAGGGCTGATGTTCGGTAGATCGGTCGGCATTGGCTATGGCGCTTAAAGGGTGATGGCACGCGAAAGCAGGACGGCGCTCGACGGACACAAGTCGGTGGCCTGACGTGTGGCGAGGATCGATGCCGGGGCCGCGTCGCGGCTGACCCGCTTGAAGCCGGACTTCTCGAAGAACGCCGATTCATTCGTTGTGAGCAGCCACCCGGTGCGGGCGCCCGCATCGAAAGCTTCGCGCAACAGAACAGCGAGCACGTTACGGCCGATGCCTTTGCCCCGCTGCTCGGCCGCCACGACAAGCGACCGGATCAGTACATCGCGTCCGTATTGCTCGAAGCCGCCATAACCAAGATGGACACCTGCCAGCGTCGAGAAGGTGAAGAACGAGCGGCCAGACTCGCTCAGATCGTTGATGGGAAGCTTCGCATCGCGCAGTGCCTGCACAAACTCAGCGTTGTTACCTGCGATGCGCCGGGCCACGATAAAAGGCGCACCTTCCTCCTTTAGAATTTCGCGTTCAGGCACGCTTGCAAGGAGGCCGGCCGCTGCATCGGAGGGGCGGCACAAGCGTGTGCCTCGCGGCGTCACGACTATCGGCCGGTTGATCAGTATCGGATGGGCGAGCATTGCGTCGATCAGTTGGGCGTCGCTCACTGCCGGATCGTCGAGTCCGAGTTCCTTATATGGCGTGCCCTTCTTGCGCAGCATGTCCCGGACCGCCATTCCGCTGTCTGCTATCAGTCGTTCGAGCGTTGTGCGATCAGGCGGATTTTGCAGGTACTCGATCACGAGCGGGTTTTCACCGGCTTCGCGCAGCAGCGCGAGCACGTTGCGCGACGTACCGCAGTCGGGGTTGTGATAGATGGTCACGCGCATCGTTTGTCCTCAATATGTTCGGGTTTCATACCAATGTTGCGTCCGGTTCACGACGCCGACGACCAGCAGCATGACGGGCACTTCGATGAGTACACCGACTACGGTGGCGAGTGCCGCGCCCGACTGGAATCCAAACACGCTGATGGCGGTTGCCACTGCCAGTTCGAAGAAGTTGCTTGCACCGATCAGGCTCGATGGACCGGCCACACAGTGCGCGACACCGAGCCTGCGGTTGAGCAGATAGGCGAGGCCGGAGTTCAGGAACACCTGGATCAGGATCGGTACGGCCAGCATCGCGATCACCAGCGGCTCACTCACAATGGCCTGCCCTTGGAACGCGAATAGCAGCACGAGCGTTGCTAGCAGCGCGCAGATCGAATAGGGGCCTAGTCGGGCGACCATGCGTTGAAAGCGTGCTTCGCCATACCGAAGCAGCTGGCGACGGACGACCTGCGCAATGACAACAGGAATGATGATGTAAAGCCCCACTGAAGCGATAAGCGTGTCCCAAGGGACTGCAATCGCGGACAGGCCGAGCAGCAGTGCAACGATAGGCGCAAAAGCGACGATCATGATGGCGTCGTTTAGTGCAACCTGCGATAGCGTGAAGTACGGGTCGCCCTTGCAAAGCTGCGACCAGACAAACACCATCGCCGTACACGGCGCAGCGGCGAGCAGGATAAGCCCTGCGATGTAGCTGTCCAGTTGGTCCGACGGCAACCATGCGGCAAAGACATGGCGCACGAAGATCCAGCCGAGCAGCGCCATCGACAACGGTTTCACAAGCCAGTTGACGAACAGCGTGACACCGATGCCGCGCCAGTGCTCCTTCACCTGCGCCATCGCACCGAAGTCGATCTTGATGAGCATCGGCACGATCATGACCCAGATCAGCACGCCGACCGGAATGTTGACGTGCGCCACTTCCATGCGGGCAATTGCCTGAAACACCAGCGGTAGCCAATGCCCGAGCGCGATGCCTGTAACGATGCAAAGCGCGACCCACACCGTCAGATACCGCTCGAAGAAACCGATACGAGGCGCCTGTGATTGACGTGCCGTTTGCTCAAGACTGCTCATGGGTGAATCCGTAATGGAATAGTGGCGGCTGCTGAAATGCGCTGCAAGATGGCAAACCCGGCAACGTTCATGTCGCCGCTCCTTTACACTGCGGCGCGACTCCAACTCCACAGCCCGCACCCGCACAACAGTTCTCTGTGAGAAAACCGACGAGTCCGCTCATCGCGTCGAAGTTGGCCGAGTAATAGATAAAGCGCCCTTCCTGCTGACCTGTAACCAGCCCGGCGTGCGAAAGGTCCTTCAGATGGAATGACAGGCTCGACGGTGACAGTCCGACCTGCTGCGCGATGTCCCCGGCAGCCATGCCCTCGGGACCTGCTACAACCAGCGCCCGGAAAATGGCGAGTCGCGATTCATGAGCCAGCGCGCCGAGCGCGCGTACGACGAGGTTGGAGTCCATCGCAGCATGATAAGGCTGTCGATTCGATAATTCAAGTATTCTTGAAATGATGGCCTTGCGGACGTCGCTGAACGAATCGATATTGGTTGGCTTGTACTGCGAAGTAGGGGAAGCGAAAGCAGTAAGACGCCAGCGGCGCCGGCGTCTTACTGAGAGGAATAACTGCGCGGTTGCGTAATGTCCTGCTGCAACGCCGGCAATCGACCCCGCTACAACTTGCGGGGTGGTTCGAAAGCAGCGGCGTTTCGACACATAGCGCCGGCGAGGCGCTAACGTCTGCGCCGGCGCGATTGCGCTTTAGAACTTGTGACGCACGCCCACGCGGAATGCCAACTGGTTGTCCGCACCCGTGCCTGACGTGTTGAAGTAGCTCGTGCTCGAACCGATCTGCGCCTGCAGATCCTGCGTGCCGTTGCGGCCCGCTGCGATCTGATAGATGCCGAGTGCGTACACGTCGGTACGCTTGCTCAACGCATAGTCGACGCTCAGGTCGACCTGGTTCCAGTGGCCGCGATTCGCGTTGCTCAGGTGCATGTACGTGTAGCCCGCGCCTGCCGTCAGTGCCGGCGTGAACGCGTACTTCGCGCCCGCTTCATACGCGGCGAAAGTCGTCGCGCCGCCCGTGACCGTCTCGAGGCGCGTGTTCGTGTACAACGCCCACAGCGTCGCTGCGGCGATCGTGTAGCGGCCGCCCACGCCGAAGGTGCGCAGATCGCGGATGTTGCCCGTCGTCACGTTCGCGATGGTCGTCGAGAATGCCGGCGTTGCCTGGCTCGGGTAGCGGATATCCGTGTATGCCGCGCCCACGCCGAACGGACCGTTAGCGTAGTTCAGGCCGAAGCTGTAAGCGCGTGACGAACCCGCGACCGGTGCTGCGGCCGTGCCCGTCGCGGGCGCGCCGGCGAATGCGCCAGCCTGATTCGAGAAGCCATACATCGCGCCGAAGGTCAGGCCCGAGAAATTCGCGCTGCTGAACTTGACCGAGTTGTTGATACGGCTCGACGTCAACTGGTCGACGTCGTTGATGTGGTAAGCGTAGTTGCCCGCGACCGTTTGACCGCCGGTCGAGTAGCTGCCGCCGAGATAGTCGGTCGAGAACGAGTACTGGCGGCCGAACGTCAGCGAGCCGACATTGTTCTGCGACAGACCGACATACGCCTGACGGCCGAACAACGCGCCGCCCTGGCCGAGCGTGCCGTTACCGCTGTTGAAGCCGTTTTCCAGCACGAAAAGCGCCTTCAGGCCGCCACCCAGATCTTCGGTGCCGCGCAGGCCCCAACGGCTGCCTTGCGCGACGCCGTCGTCGTACTTGAAGAGATTGTCGTGACCGGTGGCGGTCTTCGAGTTGTTCACATAGCTGATGCCGGCATCGATCACGCCATACAGGGTGACGCTGCTTTGTGCGTGTGCGGCGCTGGCGAAGACTGCGAGGGTAGCGGCGGCCAATAGTTTTTTGTTCAAAACGTTCTCCGATTAAGAATTAAGCGATCGCAATGCGCTGCTCTTTGGCAAGGTCGTGCGACGGGCTGAAATTTAAGGGAACGCTGAGTAAGGGATGTGACAGGCGGATTGATTTTGAAATCTGTCGCGCGCAAGCGACAGTCAATGGCGATCTCGCGCATAAGCTTCTTCGGACCCGCTCATATAAGCGTGTGAAAAACGATTGGTTTCAGGCGGCCGCCGCTGCATGCGACGATGCGCGCCTGTCAATCAAACCGCTTATGGGGAAACGCATGCAACGCCGCAATATCATCAGAAATCTGCTCGCGCTGGCCAGTGTCGCCGCTCTCTCGCTCACGACAACGTTTGCGCATGCGGACGGCCCGCAGCTTAAGGTCGGCACGATGAGCGGACCCGATGCACAGATCTGGTCGGTCGTGACGAAAGTGGCGGCGCGCGAGGGGCTCAACATCAAAGTGATCGAGTTCAACGACTACGTGCAGCCGAATGCAGCACTAGACGCCGGAGATCTCGACGCTAACGGTTTCCAACACCAGCCGTTTCTCGATAGCCAGATCAAACAGCGCGGCTACAAGATCGCGAATGTCGGCCTGACGTATGTATCGCCAATGGGCTTTTATTCGAAGAAGTTCAAGTCGCTGAAGGACTTGCCCGAAGGGGCGAAGGTGGGAATTCAGAACGATCCGTCCAATGGCAACCGCGCGTTGCTCCTGCTCCAGAAGTACGGTGTCATCAAGCTGAAGCCGGGCGTCGGGACAAACGGCGTCAATGCGACTCCGCTCGACGTGGCTGAGAATCATAAGAAAATCCGGCTCGTGGAACTGGATGCCGCGCAATTGCCGCGCGCGCTTGATGACCTCGACGCGGCGTCGATCAATACCGACTATGCAGTGAAGGCGGGCTTGCAGCCCACCAAAGACGCGATTGCGATCGAAGACCTCAAGGGGCCTTACGCAAACCTCATCGCGGTGCGCGAGAAGGACCGCAATCAGCCTTGGGTGAAGAAACTGGTCGCGGCTTACGAGTCCGATGAAGTGCGCAAGTACATCGACACGCAGTTCAAAGGCGCGATCATCCCCGCGTTTTAAAGGGCTTTTCAGTGTCGCGAGGCTCGCCGGCAGCGGCTAGAACAGGAGCAGCAACAATAACCAGCGAGGGCGCCTGCACGGCGCCCTCGTTTTAGCGTCAAGCCGCGAATCAGTTGCTCAACAGCGAGCCGCTTCGAAACGCGGTCGCGCCGGCAATGCGCGCGAATTCGAGGCCGGCCGTGGCGAAACGCGTCAGATGCCGCGCATAAAGCACGCCGGCAACGTTGCTTTTGAGCGTAACGACGCGGTCAGTCAACGGATCGACGATGTCCGCGATTTCATGGCCCACGTCGACCCAGGTGCCCACTTCGCAGCGATACACCAGCACGCCGCTGATCGGCGCGACAATCGGCTCGGCGCCTGCGAGCGGCGTGGCGGCGAACTCGAGCGGCGGCAGCGGCGCGGCCGTGCCTTCGATCACGCCACGCGAGGTCAGATATTCGACGATCGCCTGCGCGTCGCGCTCCGCATACTCGTAAGACACTTCTCGCTGCCCGCGCAATTCGATCGTGACCGAAATCGAGCCATTTGGAATCGGAAAACGCTCTCCGAAACGCCCGCGCAAATCTGACCAGCAGAAGCTGTGAATCTCGTCGAACGGGTTGCCCACCGAATTGAGCGCAAGCAGCGACGCCTTTGCGTCGAGATAACGCGCAAGCGGCTCGACGTCGGGCCACAGGTCGGGGTTCGTGTACAGGTGCATGGCGGCTTCCCAGTCGCAATGCAGATCGAGCACGACGTCGGCGTCGTACGAAAGTTTTTGCAGCGCGAGACGTTGCGATTCGAGTTCGGTGGCCGGCGTTTGCGCGTCGAGCGCCTCGCGCATCGCGGTGCGGATCGCCATGCGATTGGCGTCGACGTTATCCGTGAGGCGCCCTTCGATCACCGGCGCGACGAGTGCCGACAGATCGTGGAAATTGCGGTTGAAGTTCTGCGCGGTGTTGGTTTCGAAGCGTCCGGTCAGGTGACCGAGAAAGTGCTGGTTCAGGCCGATGGGATTGGCCACCGGCACGATGACCACTTCGCCGCGCAACTTGCCGGCCGCTTCGAGTGCGGCAAACTTGCGACGAAGTTCCCACGAGACGAGCATGCCCGGCAATTCGTCGGCATGCAGCGACGACTGGATGTAGATCTTCTGTCCGCCGCCGGGACCGTAATGGAAACTGGTCAGGTCGCGGGCGGTACCGAGCGTCGGAGCAATCAGCGGATGGGATTGGGTTTGCATGGTTGTCGAATTCGCGGGAAAGTGCGGCGCGCCGCTATCTCGTTGATTTGAGGGGAAAAGCCTGGATGACGCCAGTCTTGCACAACAGCCCGGCGCCATATCGATCGCACGATCTTAGCCGATACGGCGTGGTGCGTGGTCGTGCCGGCTTCAAAAACGAAACGGGCCCCGCGCATGGCGGGGCCCGTTTCTGCGAGCCGTTCAGCGCGCCGCTAGACGCGCGTGGCGGCCCTGGCTGACATAAGCCGGCGTAATTAGCTGCCGTACACGTCGAAGTCGAAGTACTTCTTCTCGAGCTTCTTGTACGTGCCGTCCTTGATGATGTCGGCGATCGCCTTGTCGACCTTCGCCTTCAGGTCCGTATCTTCCTTGCGCATGCCGATGCCCGCGCCGTTGCCGAGAATCTTCGGATCGTCGAGGTTCTTGCCGACGAAGTCGAAGCCAGCGCCGCGCGGCGTCTTCAGGAAGCCGATTTCAGCTTGCACCGCATCTTGCAGCGCTGCGTCCAGACGTCCCGACAGCAAGTCGGCATATACCTGATCCTGGTTCTGATACGGCACGACCTTCGCACCCTTCGGCTCCCAGTAGGTCTTCGCGTAGGTTTCCTGGATCGTGCCCTGTTCGACGCCGACCGTCTTGCCCTTCAGCGATTCAGCCGTCGGCAGGATGCCCGAACCCTTCTTTGCGACGAGGCGCGTCGGCGTATTGAACAGCTTCGACGAGAAAGCGACCTGTTCGGCGCGTTGCGGCGTCATGGACATCGACGACAGCACGCCGTCGAACTTCTTCGCCTTCAGGGCCGGAATCATGCCGTCGAAGTCGTTTTCGACCCACACGCATTTGGCCTTCAGGCGCGCGCAGATTTCATTGCCGAGGTCGATGTCGAAGCCAACGAGCTTGCCGTCGGAGCCTTTGGACTCGAACGGGGGGTAGCTGGCATCGACGCCAAAACGGATGGTGGACCAATCTTTAGCGTGTGCGCCAATCGAGACGGTGGCAAGCAGAGCAACCGTCAAAGCCGCTAGCAGTTTTTTCACTGTTTTACTCCTCGGTGTAGTTCAAATACTCCCGCACGCGGTTGTGCCGCTGCGGGAAACCCGGCGCGACTCACGACCGGGCCTGGGTTGAAGCTGCCGGCCGGGGCGGCCAGCAGCGCGCGCCAAGCTTATCAGTTCAAAAATGTTGGGTAGTTAGTGAAATACCGGATGGCGCATAAGCGATCCCTTGGCAGTACACCTGCCCGGAGGCGCGCGTAATGGCGCGACGATGCGAGCGGCATCGAATGGCCGATTGTCGCGGCGCATGTCGTAATAACGTAGTAACCCGGTCGTAATGCGAATCGTTAAAAAGATTTAGCAATCATGTGTCCATTTAATTCGTCGAATTAATTAAAGAACGTTAAGCGCCTGCCGTTATCACGTGATGAATGCCCGTCGTGTCCCGCCGAGGGTCAGTTATTTCCAGGCATTGACGCGGTAATGAAACCAAAAACATATTGCTTGGCGCTATCATCGTTGCTCCTCGTGCTTCCACGCAGCGCACAGAGCAGTTCTGGTCAGAGGAAACGTCTCCAGTATTGATTCGCGAGTCATTTACGCGGGCTTCTGCTCGTGGGAACTGCCTTCTGCAAAACGGTGTTGCATATGCACATGATTTCGACGGCAGATGGAGTGCGCTGTTTTACGCAGCACGGTCAGCGGCAAATTGCGCTTGCGTCGTCGCGTGCGCCATTAGCGCGTAACGGGTGCGCGGTTTTCTTGCGGGTCGTTGTGGGCGTGTTTCTCAGTTTCGGGCTGCTGTCGAACGCGTCGGCCGAGGTCGCGAAAAAAGTCTTGCATGTGCTTGCTTGGCCCGGTTACGCCGATGCCGACGTCGTGAGGAACTTCGAGTTGCGTTACGACGTGAAAGTGGAAGTGACGCTCGTGGATTCCGACGAAGCGTTATGGGCCCAGTTGCATGCCAGAAACGCGCCGCGCTTCGACGTGCTCGCGGCGAACACCGCGGAAATCCAGCGCTATACCCGCGCCAATCTGTTGGCGCCGCTGGATCTGCAAAGTCTGCCCAATACCGCAAGACAACTGCCGCGTTTTCAGGCGCGCTCGGCGATTGAAGGAATCATGTCGGACGGCAAGGTCTATGCGATTCCGTTTACCTATTCGTCGATGGGCCTCATTTACGACCGCAAGCAGGTTGCAGTCGCGCCGCGCTCGATGCGCGAACTGTGGAACCCGCGATACCGCGGCAAGGTGCTCGACTTCAATAGTGCGCAGCACAATTTCTCGTTCACGGCGCTCGCGCTGGGTTATCCCGACCCGTTCAATCTGAACGCCACGCAGATGCGCGCGATTGCTCACAAGCTCGTCGATCTGCGCCGCAACCTGCTGACCTATTACACGCTGCCTGAAGAGGCGACCGCCTTTTTCATCCAGCATAACGTTGCGCTGATGTTCGGCAACTACGGCACGCAGCAACTGGAATTACTTCGCCGCGCCGGCGCTGACGTGGGCTACGTGATTCCCGATGAAGGTGTGCTGGCCTGGCTCGATTGCTGGTCGATGACGCGTGCAGCTGCAGATCCGGCGCTCGCGCTGGCATGGATCAATTACATGCTCGAACCGGACGTGAGCCGGTTACTAACGCAGCGGCAAGGACTCGCGAACACATTGACCGATCCGGCTGCGCATAGCGATTACGCTCGCATCGTGTGGATCGGTCCGGTCGAGGACATTCAACGGCGCGAGGACCTGTGGGCCAGAATCGTCTCCGGTGACCGCTCGGAGCGCTTCTGATGATCCGCCCCGGACTTACATTCAAGCTGTCTGTTCTGCTCGCCTGCATTGGCGTGCTGGCATCCGGCGCGACCGGTTATTACGCGTATCACGCGAACCGCGCAATGCTGGTGAAGGAAGCGGGCCACAGCTTGCTGACGTCCACAGAGTTGCTGGGTCAGCGCTTTTCCGCATCCATCGACGACGTGGGCGCCGACGCACTCGTGCTCGCGAGCTTGCCTTCGTCGGTCGAGGTCCTGGCGACCGGCGACGGATCTGCGGCGAGCGTGCCCCGCGAACGGCTTGCGCAGGTGTATTCGAGCTTTATGATCCATCACGCCGAATACCTGCAGATCCGGCTTATCAGCCGCGCGCATCACGGCCTCGAAATCATTCGCTTTGACCGCGACGCCGACGGACTGATGCGCGTGGACGGCGGCGATCTGCAGGAGAAAGCGCAGTTCCCGTATGTGTTCGAACCGCTCACATTTTCGCCCGGACGCATTTACACGTCGCCGATTGCCGTCAATCATGAATACGGCACGCACGCGGCGCAGGGCAAGCCGACATTGCGGGTCGGCACACCCGTCGCTAATGCGCAAGGCTCGGTGATCGGCGTCGTCGTGATCGATATCGATCTCGCCTATCTGCTCAAGCGCCTGCAGAGCGATTTGCCAAGCGATTATCAGGTCTATCTCGCCAACGAATGGGGCGACTTTCTCGTTCATCCCGACGCGTCCAAAACGTTCGGCTTCGATAGCGGCCGCCGCGTGCTGATGCAGGATAGCTTTGCCGTCACCAAGCCGCTTTTCGAACAGAAGGAAAGCGAAGTACTCGTGAACGGCCTCGCGCGACCGCGTCAGGCGGAGGGGCAAGTACTCGCTTTCGTGCGCAGGCCGTTCGGCGCATCCGAGGGCAATCGCTTCATTGTGATCGGGCTTGGCAAACCGCTCGAAGACGTGTTGTCGGGCGCGCAACTGCTCGGCGGCAGCATCATTCGCATGGTGTTGATCTTTAGCGGGCTCGCACTGCTTCTCGCGATTCTTTTTGCGCGTGCGCTAACCAAGCCGTTGCATATCCTCGCGTATGCGGCCACGCATCTTTTCGCCGAACACGCCATGGAGACATTGCCCGTTAAACGCACGGACGAGATCGGCATACTCGCGCGTTGTTTCGATCGTTTGCGCCGCGAGATCAGATCGCAGATGGACGCGCTGCATGTAAAGCAGCGCGAGCTCGTGCATCTCGCCACGCACGACGTGCTCACCGGACTGCCGAACCGCATGCTGTTCATGGAGAAGCTCGAGCGTGCGATCGACGATGCGACGCGCCGCCGCGAAGGACTCGCGGTGTTGTTCGTGGACCTCGACCGCTTCAAGCAGATCAACGACCAGTTCGGCCATTCGGTCGGCGATAAGGTGCTTGTTGCGGTGGCGCTGCGGCTCAAGCAAGTGCTGCATTCCGCGGATGTCGTTGCGCGTCTCGGCGGCGACGAATTCATCGTGCTGATCGAGGGGCCGCGCTCGGCAGAAGCAGCGCCGGGCATCGCCTCGCGAATCATGACCACGCTCAACGAAGAGATCGTGATGGACGGCCAGGGCATGACGGTGGGCGCGAGCATCGGCATCAGCCAGTTCCCCGACGACAGCGGCACGGCGGAGGAGCTGCTGCTGAACGCTGACGCCGCGATGTACGCGGCGAAATCGGGGGGACGTTGCGCATATCTGCGTTATCGCGACGTGCTCGAGGCACGCCGGCGCCAACAGGCGGATCGGACCGACGCCGTGCACGTGCAAGCCGGCGAAAGCGCAACCGAGGGGCATGAGGCCGAGCCCACGGCCTGACTGAGATACGAAATGCGGCGCGTTATTGCGACGCCGCCACCGCTGCACGTGCGCCATTGTCTTGCAGCAACTGCAACGCATGAAGCAGCGCCGCTCTGAACGCGGGCTGCGCGGCCAACTCCGCGGTGAATACTTCGCGCACGCAAAGCAGCGCATCCATCAGCGCCTGAGGATCGCCATTCGCCGATACCGCGAGCGCCTTGAAGTTTTCGGCGAGCGGGTCGCTGATGTCGTAGCGCGAACCGTTGTCTGCATAACCGCGCAAAAACGTCATCCATCCCGCGACCGCTAGTGCGAGGCGCGTGAACGGCTGCCCCGCGTCGATTCTTGCGGCGATGGTGCCAAGGAGGCGCGGCGGAATCTTCTGACTGCCGTCCATCGCAATCTGCGCGCAGCGGTGCTTGAGCGCCGGGTTCGCATAGCGCGCGAGCAGTGCATCGCGATAGTTGGCGACATCGAACGACGCTGGCATGTTCAGCGTCGGCGCGATTTCTTCGGTCATCATCGTGTGGGTGAGATTGCGCATGGCGGGGTCGGCGATCGCATCGTCGATCGTGGCGAAGCCGCCAAGCATCGACAGGTAGGCGAGGGTGGAATGCGTGCCGTTGAGCATGCGCAGCTTCGCCAGCTCGAACGGCGTGACGTCGTCGACGAGTCGTGCGCCCACCGTATGCCATGCCGGACGTCCCGCCGGAAAACGATCTTCGATCACCCATTGCCGGAACGGCTCGCAAGGCACGGGCGCGGCGTCCCGATAGCCGAGCGCCGCCGCCACGGTGGCATGCTCGGAGTTGGTCGTGGCCGGCACGATGCGGTCGACCATGGTCGACGGGAACGCAACTTCCGCTTCGATCCAGTCAGCGAGTGCCGGATCGAACTCGCGAGCGAAAGAACACACCACCTGGCCCAGAGCGGCGCCGTTGTGCGCAAGGTTGTCGCACGACAACACGGTGAAGGGTTCTTGCGCCGCATCGCGGCGCTGGCGCAACGCGGCAACCAGAATGCCAGGCACGCTGCGCGGTGCGTGCGGATGCGATAGGTCGTGCACGACGGCGGGATTGTCGAGCGCGACGTCGCCGGTCTTCGCATTGCGGCAGTAGCCTTTTTCCGTGACCGTCAACGAAACGATCCGCACGGACGGATCAGCAAGCCGCGCGAACAATGCGTCGTGATCATGCGGCATTGCGAGCACCTCGCGCAATGCTCGCACAACGGTCACCTTCGCGCCCTCGGGTCCACGTTCGACAATGCTGTACACGCCTTGCTGCTCCATCAGGGCGTCGCGCTTCGCCACGTCGCCTTGCAGCGTAACGCCGCAGATGCCCCAGTCGCCGCCTTCGGCGAGCATCGCTTCTTCCGTATAAAGCGCCTGATGCGCGCGATGAAAATTGCCGATGCCGAGATGCACGATGCCGATGGACGGCTCGCGCCACGCAGTATGCGCCGGTGACAACACATGCTGACTCAGGGCGGGCAACGCATGACGGGTAAGGCGAGGCAATGTAGCTGGCGTGCTCATGGTGTGAAGTCCGGATGACGTGACAGGCTTGAAACGCCGTCAATCAGCGGGAAAACCCCGATTTGACGTTTCGATATACTTGTATGGTAGCATCGTTCAAACGATTCGAGGCGGGTAGGCTGAAGCCGGATATGCAGTCGCATGCTTCGTTGAAAGCGCCATGACACCGCCGCCATGAATTCAGCGTCAAGCTCGCGTTCGGTGCCACGCCAGACCTGATGAAGCAAGGAAGGAAACATGAAAATCGTTCGCGCCGATGTGATCGTCACGTGCCCCGGCCGCAACTTCGTCACGCTCAAGATCGTCACCGATGAAGGTGTGCACGGTATCGGCGACGCCACGCTCAACGGTCGCGAACTGGCGGTTGCCTCGTATCTGAAAGATCACGTTTGTCCGCTACTGATCGGTCGCGACCCGGGCCGTATCGAAGACACCTGGCAGTATCTGTACAAAGGCGCGTACTGGCGCCGCGGTCCAGTCACGATGACGGCCATCGCCGCAGTCGACATGGCGTTATGGGACATCCTCGGCAAGGTCACCGGAATGCCGCTGTACAAGCTGCTCGGCGGAGCGTCGCGCGAAGGCGTGATGGTGTACGGACACGCCACGGGTCGCGACATTCCAGAAGCGCTCGACCGTTACGCCGAGCACATCGAGGCCGGCTATCAGGCGATTCGCATCCAATGCGGCGTGCCGAACATGCGCTCGGTATATGGCGTATCGAAAGGCAGCGGCATGTACGAGCCGGCCACGAAGGGCGCCGTTGAAGAGCAAAGCTGGTCGTCGGAAAAGTACCTTGACTTCGTGCCGAAACTCTTCGAAGCGGTGCGCGACAAGTTCGGTTTCGACACGCATCTGCTGCACGACGTACACCATCGCCTGACGCCGATCGAGGCGGCGCGCCTCGGTAAATCGGTTGAGCCGTATCGTCTGTTCTGGATGGAAGACCCCACGCCCGCCGAGAATCAAGCTGGCTTCCGGCTGATACGTGAGCATACGGTCACGCCCATTGCGGTCGGCGAAGTGTTCAACAGTATCTGGGACTCCAAGCAGTTGATCGAGGAGCAACTGATCGACTATATCCGCGCGACGTTGACGCACGCGGGCGGCATTACGCATCTTCGGCGGATTGCTGATTTTGCTTCGCTTTACCAGGTGCGCACGGGCTGTCATGGGCCGTCGGATCTCTCGCCGGTCTGCATGGGTGCGGCGCTGCATTTCGACCTGTGGGTGCCGAACTTCGGCGTGCAGGAATATATGGGCTTCCCCGAAGAGGCGCTCGAAGTGTTCCCTCATGCATGGCGCTTCGACCACGGCATGATGCATCCCGGCGATGCACCGGGTCATGGTGTGGACATCGACGAAGCCGCCGCTGCGCGTTTCCCCTACGACCCGGCTTATTTGCCCGTTGCACGTCTCGAGGACGGCACGTTATGGAACTGGTGACCAACGAGTGATGCGGCGCCGCCGCTCAGGTCTGATTTACCCCGCTTTTTACCGCGCTTGATTGAATTAATCGAATTCGCGCATCTGTCACACCGGAGTCCACCATGCTTGCAGCCGTGCTTCACGAACCCAAACTGATTCGCATCGACGAGGTCGATCCGCCGGAGCCGGGCCCCGGTCAGGTGCGAGTGCGCGTGCGCGCCGGCGGTATTTGCGGTTCCGATCTCTCGTATTACTTCAAGGGCAAGAGCGGCGATTTCGCGGTGCGCGAGCCGTTCGTGCTCGGGCACGAAGTCGCGGGCGAAATCGATTCGCTGGGTGAAGGCGTGAGCGCCGATGCGCGCCTCGTGCCGGGTCAGCGCGTCGCCGTGAACCCAGGGCTCGCATGCGGAACATGCAAGTACTGTACGGTAGGGATGCCTAACCATTGTCTGAACATGCGCTTCATGGGCAGCGCGTCCACGTTTCCTCACACGCAAGGCATGTTCCGCCAGTACATTGTCGTGGCGGCGCGCCAGTGCATTCCAGTCGCGGACAGCGTCGACTTCGCGCAGGCGTCGATGGCCGAGCCGCTCGCCGTCGCGCTGCACGCGGTGAAACGGGCAGGCTCGCTCGTCGGCGCAAGCGTGCTGTTGATCGGCTGCGGCCCGATCGGCTGCATCCTGCTTTCGGTGGCGCGGCGTGCAGGCGCACATCGGGTCGTCGCCGTCGATCTGTCGAGCCGGGCTTTGCAGGTTGCCGCTCAACTGGGCGCGGACCAAACGGTCAATGCCGCCGACAGCGCGACGGTCGAGCAATGGTCCGCACAGCGCGGCACGTTCGATGTGGTGATCGAAGCGTCCGGCAGTCCCGCGGGACTCGAAACGGCTTTGCGGTCAGCGCGTGCAGGCGGCACGGTAATCCAGGTCGGCAATTTGCCTGCGGGACAGTCGCCGGTTGCGGCCAATCTTGTGATGTCGAAGGAGCTTCGCTATCAAGGTTCGTTTCGTTTCACCGGCGAATATGCGATTGCCGCCGATGAAATCGCATCGGGCAAGGTCGACCTGCGGCCGCTAATGACACACGCATTCGCAATGAGCGATGCAAACCAGGCATTCGAGGTCGCTCTGGACCGCTCGCAGTCCATGAAGGTGCATCTGAATTTCGACTGAACCCGCACGCCCGCAGGCGCGTTGCAAACACGTTCCTCGATGGGCGCAACACATTCACAAGCCGTTCCAACGCCCGTCAAGAGGCGCAATGAAGGAGACATCGCATGATAAAGAGTCAACGCTGGTTTGTTGTCGCACTGCTCTTTCTGGCGGGCGTCATCAATTATCTCGACCGCTCGGCACTATCTATCGCCGCGCCGCTCATCCAGAAGGACCTGAACTTTTCGCACGCGCAAATGGGCGTTGTGTTCAGCAGTTTCTTCGTGGGCTATGCGTTGTTCAATTTCGTTGGCGGCGTGCTGTCGGACAAGGTCGGCGCGAAACGCGTGTTCGGCACTGCGATGGGCGTCTGGTCTTTGTTCTGCGGCGCCACGGCGCTCGCGACCGGCATCGGTTCGCTGATCGTGTTGCGTGTGCTGTTCGGTATGGGCGAGGGGCCGTTCAGCTCGTCGAACAGCAAGATGGTCAACAACTGGTTTCCTCGCAAGGAAGTGGCGAGCGCGATCGGCGTGATCAGTTCCGGGACGCCGCTCGGCGGTGCGCTGGCGGGCCCGGTGGTGGGTTTCATGGCGGTTCAGTTCGGCTGGCGTTGGGCGTTCGTCGCGATCATGTTGCTTGGGCTGCTATGGCTCGTCTTTTGGGCCGCGACCACGACCGAGCATCCGCAACAGAATTCGCGCGTCACAAGCGATGAGATGCAATTGATTCTCGCAGGCCAGGCCGATGAACACGCGCTCGCGCATTCCGCCGACGGCTCCAAGCTAGGCCTCGGCCACTTTCTGCGCAAGCCGATTATTCTCGCAACTGCCTTTGCATTCTTCTCGTACAACTACGTGCTGTTTTTCTTTCTCTCGTGGTTCCCGACCTATCTGACCGAGGCGCACCACCTGAGTCTGCATGACATGAGCATCGCCACGGTGATTCCATGGGTGCTCGGCAGCATCGGACTCGCGGCCGGCGGCTTTATCTCCGACCTGATTCTGCGTTTGACGGGCAAGCCGTTGCTGTCGCGCAAGATCGTACTAGGGACATGTCTTGGCGCGGCGGCGGTGTGCGTTGCACTGGCGGGTCGCGTCGCCAGCACGGAAAGCGCGGTTGCGCTGATGTCGGTGTCGATCTTCTTCCTGTATGTGACGGGCGCCGTTTATTGGGCCGTCATTCAGGACACGGTGCCGCGCGAACACGTGGGCGGCGTCGGCGGCTTCGTGCATCTGCTGGCCAATCTTGCGGGCGTGATCGGGCCGGCTGTCACCGGCTTCATCGTTCAGGCGACTCACGGCGCGTATGGCAGCGCCTTCGTGCTGGCGGGAGGGATCGCGGTACTCGGCGCGGTGTGCTCCCTCGTGTGGATTCGCGAGCCGCGCGCAAGCACGCTGGCGGTCGAACGTGCATGGTAGTATGGTGCACAGCTTCGCAGCGTGCATCAGCGTGCATTTAGTAACGGCTACGCACCGATGCGCCGAGGCAGCTATCCACTCGATGCTCTTTCGTAGTTTGCAAAATGTCGACCAGGAATCTCTCCGCCAGCAAGCCGCCCATTGCAGCGAACGCCGGGAGCGCCACGCTCGCTGAACCCCGTGCGCGGCGTCGTGCGGGAGCGCAGGCGGGCGTGCATGTCCCACTGCCCGATCTGACCGAGAACGTATCGTTCGATTCGCACGAGCCCATCGGCAAGCAGATCTTCCGCGCATTGCGACAGGCCATTTTTGTCGGCCAGATGGTGCCCGGCACGCCGCTCTCGGAGAAGGAAGTGTCGGACATGTTCCAGGTGTCGCGCCAACCGGTGCGCGAGGCATTCATCAAACTGGTCGAAGCGGGCGTGTTGCAGGTCTTGCCGCAACGCGGCACCTTCGTGAAGCGCATCTCTCCGCGCCAGGTGCGCGAAGGGCGCTTTATTCGCGAAGCGATCGAGACCGCGGTAGTGCGTAAAGCAGCAGTGTCGATTACCGACGAGCAATTGCAGGCGCTCGCCGACAATCTGCGTGAGCAGAAGCTCGCGGCGAAATCGAATGACACGGCCGCGTTCCTCGCGCTCGACGAGGCATTCCACTACGCGATTTCGCAGGCGATAGACTGTACTGCCGCTTGGGAGACCATTCAGGACATCAAGGCGCAAATGGATCGCGTGCGCTACTTGAGTTTGCCGGACGTGTCGCCCCTCGATCTGCTGATCAAGCAGCACGCCAGGATCCTGGCCGGCTTGCGCGCTCACGATCCCATCGCCGCCGAAGACGCCATGCGCAGCCACTTGCGTGAAATCCTCGTGTCGCTCGGTCCCATCGCCGCGCGTAATCCCGCCTGGTTCGAGACCGACGAACCGGAGCGCGTGCCGCTGTCCACGTGAAAACGTCGCGCTGAGCGGGTCCCGCAAAGTGTCGCGTTATGGCAAAGTGTGCCGTTTCAATGCCACGAGGTGAGGGGCCAATGACAGGTCGCCTGGTCTATGTGATGGGGCCGTCCGGCGCGGGCAAAGACGCGTTGCTGGGTTTCGCTCGCAAGCGCCTTGCGGGCGAGCCGATTCTCTTTGCGCATCGTTACATTACGCGGCCAAGCGGCAACGGCGAAGAACATATCGCGCTAAGCGTCGAGGAATTCGCCGCTCGTTCGTTGCTGGGGCTCTTCGCGCTCGAATGGTCCAGTCATTCGCTGCGCTATGGCGTGGGTATCGAACTCGACGCATGGCTCGCGCGCGGTTGCACGGTAGTCGTGAATGGCTCGCGCCAGTACCTGCATCATGCGCTTGCACGCTATCCTCGTACCGAAGTCGTGCATGTGGACGCTGCGCCGCATATTCTCGAAGCGCGTCTCGGCGCGCGGGCGCGCGAATCGGCGGAGCAAGTAGCCGCGCGGCTCGCACGGCACGCGCCTTTTTCTTTGCCCGACGACGTTCGCTGCAAATCAATCGACAATTCAGGCGAACTGGAAGAGGCGGGCCATGCGCTGATCGCATTTCTCCATGCCAAACCCGGGCTATAGTTCTCGCCTTCGCTGCATCAGCGGTAAGCAGGCGGCAGTCTTACTGTCGCCTTGGCATCCGCTTTCATACAGCTTCACTTCACGGAGTCTCTTGCAAATGAGCGAAAGCGCGCGTTACACCGAAGTAGCCGATCTGATCCCTGCCGCCGAAAGCCTGCGCGAAATTCGCCATCACATTCATCACCATCCCGAACTTGCCTACGAGGAGTTGCAAACCGGCGCGCTCGTCGCCGGGAAGCTCGAGGAATGGGGCTGGCAGGTCACGCGCGGTGTCGGTCAAACCGGTGTGGTCGGCACGCTCAAAGTAGGCGACGGAAAGCGCAGCATCGGCATTCGCGCCGACATGGACGCGCTGCCGATCATCGAGCAAACCGGGCTGCCTTATGCGAGCGGCGCGCACGGCAAGATGCATGCATGCGGCCACGACGGCCACACGACGATCCTGCTCGGTGCCGCGCAACGTCTCGCCGCCACGCGCAATTTCTCGGGTTCGGTGCACTTGTACTTTCAGCCGGCCGAAGAAAGCGGCATCGACAGCGGCGCGAAGAAAATGATCGAAGACGGTTTGTTCGAGCGCTTTCCGTGCGACGCCGTGTTCGGCCTGCATAATCATCCGGGCGCGGAGCCGGGCGTGCTGCTGTTCCGCAAGGGGCCGTTCATGTCGGCGGGCGACAAGGCGATCATCACGATAGAGGGCGTGGGCGGCCACGCGGCGCGCCCGCATCTTACGGTCGATCCAGTGGTGGTGGCGGCAAGCATCGTCATGGCGTTGCAGACCGTCGTTGCGCGTAATGTCGATCCGTCGCAGCCTGCGGTCGTGACAGTCGGCTCGATGCATGCGGGTACAGCAAACAACGTGATCGCGAGCACCGCGACACTCGAACTGAGCGTGCGTTCGTTCAGCCCTGACGTGCGTGCGCTGCTCAAAAAACGCATTACCGAACTCGCGCAAACGCAGGCCGCGAGTTATGGTGGTAAGGCCGTCGTCGAATATATCGAAGGTTATCCGGTCGTCGTTAATTCGGACGACGAAACAGATTTCGCGGTAGAAGTGGCGCGCGAACTGGTAGGCAACGACAAGGTCGTTGCGCAGACCGACATACTGATGGGTAGCGAGGACTTCGCATTCATGCTGCAGAAGCGGCCGGGCACGTTTCTACGCATCGGCAACGGAGTGGGCGAGGACGGCTGCATGGTGCACAACCCGCATTACGACTTCAACGACCAGAACCTGCCGGTTGGTGCGGCATTCTGGACGCGGCTGGTGGAGCGGTACCTCAGCCGCTGACCACAGTTGCGGGCGCGGGGCGTGAACATTCGAACAGCGGTGGCAAAACTGCCGCTGATTCAACCGCGCCTTGCCACCATCTCCGATACGGTTTGCGCAGCCTGCTGCAGCGGCTCGAGAAACGCCTTGACCATCTGTCTGGCCGAATTGCGTTGCGCGTTGCCGCTGATATTCATTGCCGCGATCACGCGTCCCTGACGATTGCGGATAGGCGCCGACAGCGAAATCAAACCGCCTTCCAGTTCCTGATCGACAATCGCCCATCCTTGCCGGCGCACCTGCGCGATCAGTTTCTTCAGTTCTTCTTTGTCCGTTACCGTGCGCGGCGTGTGAGCGTAGAGCGGCGACGAATTCAGCGTGGTTTCGAGCGTCTCGTCGTCGAGTGCGGAGAGCAGTACGCGGCCCATCGACGTGCAATACGCCGGCAAGCGGCTACCGATCGACAGGTTGATCGTCATGATCTTGTGAGTCGGCACGCGCAACACGTAGACGATCTCCGTGCGATCGAGCACGGCCGCCGAGCAGCTTTCGTGCACCTGTGCGGACAGTTCTTCCATGACTGGCTCAGCCAGATTCCAGAACGGCATCGACGTCAGGTACGCGAACCCGAGGTCGAGAATTTTCGGCGTCAGGCGAAACAGACGGCCCTCGGCTTCGACGTAGCCGAGCGTCTGCAATGTCAGCAGGATGCGCCGCGCGCCCGCGCGCGTGAGACCCGTGGCAGCGGCAACGTCGGTAAGCGTCTGCTCGGGGCGCGTCGCGTCGAATGCGCGAATCACCGCGAGGCCGCGCGCGAACGACTGCACGTACGAGTCGCCCGGTTTGTCCGGGGCCGGTTCGGCGCTGGCGGAAACGTCGGAGGACGGCGGCGGGGCTTTGCTCATGGACCTGGAAATGTGTGCGAAACGTGCGTTCGTAAGGCTTGGATACCGTCCGCGGTGACTCGATCGTCGCGACGGTGCGCAAAGGCGTGACGATAGCTTAAGCCTTCTGTTTCGCCAACTTCACGGGACTTCCGACAAAAAACCCAGGGTTTGCGTGGATGTAACCAGCATGAAAAATTTGTATGATGACCCGATGACATGACAATTGAGAGCTTCGATGTTCGACAAGATTCCAGCCCGCGCATTGAGCGACACCGTCGCGCAGCAGCTTCTCAAGCAGATCGACAAGGGCACCTTCGCGCGCGGCGGCAAGCTGCCCACCGAGGCCGTGCTCGCGCAGCAATTCGGGGTGAGCCGCACGGTGATCCGCGAGGCGATTTCGCGGCTGAAGAACGAAGGTGTGGTCGAGCCGCGCCAGGGCAGCGGCGTCTTCATCGCGGCGCACGGCGCGATCCGGCCGCTGCGTATCGACTACGCCGAAGCGGTCGAGCCGGGGTCGGTCGTACAGATCCTTGCGTTGCGGCGGGCGATCGAAGCGGAAGTCGCATCCGAGGCGGCGATGCGTCGCACCGACGCCGACATGATGTCCATCGACGCGGCTCTCGCGAAGATCGACGAAGCCGTCGCGGAAGGCGAGGACGGCGTGACCGAAGACGTCGCGTTTCATCGCGCGATTGCGGGAGCAACCGGCAATCCGTATTTCCTCAAGACGCTGACGTTCCTGAACCAGTATCTCAAAGCCGGCACGGTTGTCACGCGCCGCAACGAGGCACTGCGCGAAGACTTCTCGCGTCAGGTGCGCGAAGAGCATGCGGCCATTGCAGCCGCAATTCGTGCCGGCGATCCCATGGCCGCGCGCAACGCGGCGCAAACGCACATGTACAACGCGGCAAGGCGGCTCGCGGAAGCGGGCATTCGCTGATGCCGAGATACGCCGGCGAGTGTTGCGAAGTCGGCGCACGCGGTGCAATTCCCACAAGCGCGTAACAGATTCCATAGAGGTGCAGCATGTCCAGAAATGTCGGTGTCATCGGTCTCGGTGCAATGGGTTTGGGCGTCGCGCGCTCGTTGCTGCGTGCGGGCTTGCGGGTCCACGCGTGCGATCTGCGCAGCGAAGTCCTGCAGGCGTTCGTGAAAGAAGGCGGCGTGGGTTGCGCGTCGCCAGCCGAACTCGGTGCGCAATGTGACGTAGTCATCACGCTGGTCGTGAACGCCGCGCAAACCGAGGCGGTGTTGTTCGGCGAGCAGGGCGCGGTCGCGGCGATGAAGCCGGGCGGCGTCGTGATCGCGAGCGCGACGGTCGCGCCCGACTTCGCAATCGAACTTGGCAAGCGCATCGAGGCAGCAGGTTTGCAGATGCTCGATGCGCCGGTCTCGGGCGGCGCGGCGCGCGCCGCGTCGGGCGAGATGACGATGATGACGTCCGGCCCCGCCGCTGCTTACGCGGCCTGTGAGGACGTGCTCGCCGCGATGGCGGGCAAGGTTTATCGCCTTGGCTCCGCGCATGGCGCGGGATCGAAGGTCAAGATCATCAACCAGTTGCTGGCCGGCGTGCATATCGCCGTGGCCGCGGAGGCGATGGCGCTCGGCTTGCGCGAAGGCGTGGATCCAGACGCGCTATACGACGTGATCACGCATAGCGCTGGCAATTCGTGGATGTTCGAGAATCGCGTGCCGCACATACTCAACGGCGATTACACGCCGCTGTCGGCCGTCGATATTTTCGTCAAGGATCTCGGCCTCGTGCTCGATACCGCGCGCCGTTCGAAATTTCCGCTGCCACTATCGGCGGCGGCGCATCAGATGTTCATGATGGCGTCCACAGCGGGTCACGGCGGCGAGGACGACTCCGCGGTCATCAAGATTTTCCCCGGCATCGACGTGCCGGCGGCAAAGTGAACAGGAGCGCGTCATGACCGCTACGACACAACGCGCGCTGCTCGGCTGTATCGCCGACGATTTCACCGGCGCAACCGACCTCGCCAACATGCTGGTGCGCGGCGGCATGCGCACGGTGCAAACCATCGGCGTGCCGGAGAAGGAAGAAACAATCGAAGCCGACGCGCTCGTGGTCGCGCTGAAGTCGCGCACGATCCCCGCAGCCGACGCAGTCGCGCAATCGCTTGCAGCCCTCGACTGGCTGCGCGCCCAAGGCTGCCGCCAGTTCGTTTTCAAATATTGCTCGACCTTCGACTCGACTGACGCAGGCAACATCGGGCCGGTGACGGATGCGTTGCTGAACGCGCTATCCGCGCAAGGTTCTGCCAGCGCTTTCACGATTGCCTGTCCTGCGTTCCCGGAGAACGGCCGCACCATTTTTCGCGGTCATCTCTTTGTCGGCGATACGTTGCTCAACGAGTCGGGCATGGAGAACCATCCGCTCACGCCGATGCGCGACGCCAACCTCGTGCGCGTGCTGCAACGTCAGACGCAATCGAAAGTCGGGCTCGTGCGTTACGACGCGGTGGCCCAAGGCGTATCGGCCGTGCGCGAATCGTTCGACGCATTGCGTAACCAGGGCGTGCGCATGGCGATCGCCGACGCGGTCTCCGACGCCGACTTCCACGTGCTTGGCGAAGCCTGCGCCGATCTGACATTGATCACAGGAGGCTCGCGTATTGCGTTGGGCTTGCCGGCTAACTTCCGTCGCGCGGGCCTGCTCGATTCGCAAGCTGATGCCGCGCAACTGCCGCACGTCGAAGGGTTGTCGGCGGTGCTCGCCGGCAGCGCGTCGAAAGCGACCAATGCGCAAGTCGCCGCCTGGCGCGATACACGGCCTGCGTTTCGCATCGACCCGCTCGCGGCTGCGCGCGGCGAAGCGGTTGTCGAACAGGCGCTGGCCTTCGCGCAAACATATCTCGACAAAGCCGAGCCCATGCTCATTTACGCGACCGCCACGCCCGACGAAGTGAAAGCGGTGCAACGCGAACTCGGCGTGGATCGGGCAGGACAGCTGGTCGAATCGACGTTGGCGGCGATTGCGCGCGGCCTGCATGAACGCGGCGTGCGCAAGTTCATCGTGGCGGGCGGCGAGACCTCGGGCGCGGTCGTGCAGGCGCTGAACGTTCGCACGTTGCGCATCGGCGCGCAGATCGATCCCGGCGTTCCGGCGACTGCAACCGTGGGCACGCAACCGCTCGCGCTGGCACTGAAATCCGGCAACTTCGGCACGACCGATTTCTTCGAAAAAGCGCTGCGTCATCTGAACGGAGCCGCGCAATGAGCAACGCTCCCGCAGTCCACGCCACGAACGAAGCGCGCGTACGCGAGGAAATATGCGTGACTGGCGCGAGTCTTTATCAACGAGGCTATACGGTCGGCAGCGCAGGCAACATCAGCGCGCGGCTCGATGACGGCTGGCTGATCACGCCGACCGATGCGTGCCTCGGTCGACTCGATCCAGCCGACATCGCCAAGGTCGACCTCGACGGCAATGCGGTGTCGGGCGGCAAACCGTCGAAAACCCTCGCGCTGCATCGCGGCATCTATGCGCGCAATGGCGAAACGCGCGGCATCGTCCACACGCATTCGACCCATCTGGTCGCACTGACACTGGCGGGCGTGTGGAGCGAGGCCGACGTACTGCCGGCGATCACGCCGTACTACGTGATGAAAGTGGGCCACGTGCCGCTGATTCGCTACCGCCGGCCCGGCGATCCGCAAGTGGCTGCGCAGATCGCCGCGCTCGCCGATAGCGTTCGCGCGGTGCTGCTCGAGCGCCTCGGCCCTGTGGTCTGGGAACGTTCCGTCGCGCATGCGTCGTATGCACTTGAAGAACTCGAAGAGACCGCGCGTTTGTGGCTCATGACAAACCCTCGACCGGCGCCACTCGACGAAGCGTCGCTCGAAGAACTGCGCAGCGCATTCGGCGCGCGCTGGTAACAACCGCTCACATCAATCAGATCGCCCAAGGCGACGCGTTATATACCCATCCCAGGAGACATTGCATGAGTTCGTATCAGGCCGTATCCAGCCAGCCGTTCGCGGCGCCCGCGGGTCAACCCGGCGCCGCGGAAGTCGAGCGTACATACAAGAAAGTGTTCTGGCGCATCGTGCCATTTCTGATGCTCTGCTACGTGGTCGCGTATCTGGATCGCGTGAACGTCGGCTTTGCAAAGCTGCAAATGTCGCAAGACCTCGCGTTCAGCGAAACGGTGTTCGGCCTTGGTGCAGGCGTGTTCTTTATCGGCTACTTCCTGTTTGAATTGCCGAGCAACATTCTGATGCACAAGCTCGGCGCGCGCATCTGGATCGCACGGATCATGATTACCTGGGGCGTGATGTCAGCGCTATTCGTGTTCGTAAAGACGCCGACCCAGTTCTACATCCTGCGCTTTCTGCTTGGTCTCGCCGAAGCAGGTTTTTATCCGGGCGTGATCCTGTATCTGACTTACTGGTTTCCGTCGCATCGTCGTGCAAAGATCATTGCGGTGTTCATGTCGGCGATTCCGGTGTCGGGCATCTTCGGCAATCCGCTGTCCGGCTGGATCATGCAGGCGTTCCATCACAGCTCGGGTCTCCAGGGCTGGCAATGGATGTTCCTGATCGAAGCGATTCCGGCGGTGGCGATCGGTATTGCCACGATCCTGTATCTCGACAACGGAATTGCGAGCGCAAAGTGGCTGAGCGAAAGCGAAAAGCGCCTGTTGACCGATGAAATCGCCGCATCGCAGCCGAAGGAAAAAGCAAACGCTCATTCGCTGCGCGCGGTGTTCCGCGATCCGCGCACATGGTGGATGTCGCTGATCTACTTCGCGTTCGTCACCGGGCAATACGGCCTGACGTTCTGGATGCCGACGCTAGTCAAATCCACGGGTGTGAGCGGCGCGTTCAACATCGGTCTGCTGAGCGCGATTCCGTTTGTCTGTGCGATCGTCGTGATGAATCTGATGGGACACAGCGCCGACAAGCGCCGTGAGCGCCGCTGGCATCTGATCGTGCCGGCGTTGTTCGGCGCCGTGGGCTTCACGGTCGCGGCTTCGTTCGCGAGCAACACGGTGGTGTCCATCGCGTTTCTGTCGCTCGCCGCTGCCGGCGTGCTGACTTGCGCGCCGCTCTTCTGGTCGCTGCCGACGGCGTTCATGTCGGGCGCGACCGCGGCGGCCGGCATCGCGATCATCAATTCGATCGGTAATCTTGCAGGTTTTGCGAGTCCCTACATGATCGGCTATCTGAAGGATCTCACGCATAGCACGCAGACCGGCATGTATGTGCTGGCCGGCATGCTGGTGATCGGCGCGATTGCCACGTGGCTCACGCCGGCCAAACTGGTCAATCGCTAAAAGCGCCGCGCGGCTCATACGTTGCTGCACAGCTTCGGTTGCCGCGCGCTGAACACAGCTTCAAAGGAGTTGCCGCCATGCCTCGCTTCGCCGCCAATCTGTCGATGATGTACAACGAGCACGCTTTTCTGGACCGTTTCGCTGCTGCCGCGAAAGACGGTTTCAAAGCGGTCGAGTTTCTGTTTCCGTACGATTTTCGCGCCGCGGAAATCAAGGCGCGGCTCGACGCCAACGGTCTCACACAAGCCCTCTTCAACGCGCCGCCGGGCGACTGGGCGAGCGGCGAGCGCGGCATCGCAACGCTGCCCGGACGTGAAGACGAGTTCCGCCGCAGCATCGAAACGGCTCTCGAATACGCGCGTGTGATCGGCAATCGCAAGCTGCATGTGATGGCGGGCCTGATCGGCGCAGATCAGCCGCGCGAGCGGCATCGCGAGGTGTATCTGCAAAACCTCGCCTATGCCGCGAAGGCCGCGCAAGCCGAGGGCATCATGATTGTGATCGAACCGATCAATACACGCGACATGCCGGGCTTTTTCCTGAACCGGCAGGACGAGGCGCAAGCAATCTGCGCGGAAGTCGGCGAGCCGAATCTCAAGGTGCAGTTCGACTGTTACCACTGTCAGATCGTGGAAGGCGATCTCGCGGTGAAGCTCAAGCGCGATCAGGCGGGCATCGGTCACATTCAGGTTGCAGGCGTACCCGAACGGCACGAGCCGGATACGGGCGAGATCAACTATCCGTATCTCTTCGATGTCATCGACTCACTCGGCTACGACGGCTACATCGGCTGCGAATACCGGCCGCGCGCCGCGACTTCCGCGGGGCTCGGCTGGCTCAAACCATATCTGAACGCCGCTTGATCAAGATATAACGAGGACATTAGCCAATCATGAAAGTACTGATAACCGGCGGCGCGGGATTTCTCGGCCAACGCCTTGCGCGCGAACTGCTCTCGCGCGGTTCGTTGAACGACGCGCAAGGCGCGCCGCAAGCCATCACCGAACTCGTCTTGCTCGACGTCGTGCAAGCGAACGATTTCGGCGACAGCCGCGTGCGCACCGAAGTGGGCGATATCGCCGAGCGCAGCGTGCTCGAGCGTGCAATCGACAGCAACACCGCGGCGATCTTTCACCTTGCCGCGATCGTGAGCGGTCAGGCGGAAGCCGACTTCGATCTCGGCATGCGCATCAATCTCGACGCGTCGCGCCTGTTACTCGACGTTTGCCGCGAACGCGGACATCGGCCGCGCGTGGTGTTCACCAGCTCGGTCGCGGTGTACGGCGGTGACTTGCCCGACATCGTGCAGAACGATACTGCGCTGAATCCCCAATCCTCGTACGGCGCGCAAAAGGCGATTGCCGAGTTGCTGCTCAACGACTATTCGCGGCGCGGTTTCGTCGACGGGCGCGTGCTGCGGCTCCCCACGATCAGCGTGCGGCCCGGCAAGCCGAATGCGGCGGCGTCGTCATTTGCGAGCGGCATAATCCGCGAGCCGTTGAACGGCGAACAGGCTGTGTGCCCCGTCAACGGCTCCACGCGGCTGTGGCTGCTGTCGCCGCGCAAAGCGATCGAGTGCCTGATCGCCGGGCTCGAACTCGATTCCGCCGCGCTGGGCAACCAACGCGTGCTGAATCTGCCAGGCATTTCAGTGAGTGTCGACGAGATGGTGGCGGCGCTGCGCGAAGTGGCTGGCGACGAGGTCGCGAAGCGGATCGTCTGGCAACCGGACGCGCGCATCGAAAAAATCGTCGGCAGCTGGCCGGGACGATGGGACACATCGCGCGCCGAACAACTCGGCCTGCGCGGCGAGCAAACCTTTGCCGACGTGATCCGCGCCTATATCGCAGACGAGGGTGTGAAGGTCCATTAGAAGATCAACCAAAACGCCCGCCAGGCCACGCGTTGCGGCCCGCAGCGCGGCGGCAGCGCGGGCGCGTCAATTGTCAGACGCTTGCTCGGCGCGGCCGACGCCTCTCACGTATTCCCTGATGAAGGGCGGTGCGCGCTTGACAGCGTTTCCGCCACGCGCCTATTATCGAAGCTTGTTGTTCGATATATGACCGTATGTTCGCATAAAGAACAAAACGGCCGGCGACTCGAACACATCGTTCACCATCCTGCGCTAAGCTGAATTCACGCGACGGCTGCCCGGCAGCCGCCCGGCCGATGCTCGACGCATCCGCCCGCGCCACGCATTCATGCTGACGGCGCGGCGCGCGCAGCACATCACTGGAGACATCACATGACCGAAGCATTCCTGTGCGACGCGATTCGCACCCCCATCGGCCGCTATGCGGGCTCGCTGTCGTCGGTTCGCGCGGACGATCTGGGCGCCGTGCCGCTGAAGGCGCTGATGGAGCGCAACAAGAACGTCGACTGGAGCGTCATCGACGACGTGATCTACGGCTGCGCGAATCAGGCCGGCGAAGACAACCGCAACGTGGCGCGCATGTCGCTGCTGCTCGCAGGGCTGCCTAAAGACGTGCCGGGCTCGACTGTGAACCGTCTGTGCGGCTCGGGCATGGACGCGGTCGGCATCGCCGCGCGCGCAATCAAGTCCGGCGAGGCCGCGTTGATGGTGGCGGGCGGCGTCGAGAGCATGAGCCGCGCACCGTTTGTCATGGGCAAGGCAACGAGCGCGTTTTCGCGCCAGGCAGACATCTACGACACGACCATTGGCTGGCGTTTCGTCAATCCGTTGATGAAGCAGATGTACGGCGTCGACTCGATGCCGGAGACCGGCGAAAACGTCGCGACCGACTACAACATCAGCCGCGCCGATCAGGACGCGTTCGCACTTCGCAGTCAGCAGAAAGCCGCGCGCGCGCAGAAGGACGGCACGCTCGCGCAGGAAATCGTCGGCGTGACGATCGCGCAGAAGAAGCGTGATCCGATCACGGTGTCGCAAGACGAGCATCCGCGTGAGACGAGCCTCGAAGCGCTCGCGAAACTGAAGGGCGTCGTGCGTCCGGACGGCACCGTGACGGCAGGTAACGCATCGGGCGTGAACGACGGCGCAGCGGCGCTGCTGCTGGCCAACGAAGAGACGGCAAAGCGGTTCGGCCTCACGCCGCGAGCCCGCGTGCTCGGCGTCGCGACGGCGGGTGTTGCGCCGCGCGTAATGGGCATGGGCCCGGCGCCTGCCGCGCAAAAATTGATGGCGCGCCTGAACATGACCATCGATCAGTTCGACCTGATCGAGTTGAACGAGGCGTTTGCTTCTCAAGGTATTGCGGTGCTGCGCACGCTCGGCGTGGCCGACGACGACGCACGCGTGAATCCGAACGGCGGCGCAATCGCGTTGGGTCATCCGCTCGGCATGAGCGGCGCGCGCCTCGTGACCACCGCGATGTACCAGCTGCAACGCACGCAGGGACGCTTTGCACTGTGCACGATGTGTATCGGCGTGGGGCAGGGCATCGCGATCGCAATCGAACGCGTGTGATGGTCTAGTGCGCGTGTGTGCGTATGTGGCGCTTCGCGTTACCAAACAGCCTCTTCGCTACCGCGAAGAGGCTGTTTCTTTTTGCGTCGGACGTTGGCAAGCGTCGTACCGGCTCGCGATTGAAGCTTCCTGTAAGGCATGTACAATCGTTGCGCTACATCTTTAGTCAAGCGTCCTGAATATTTCGCATTCGGCATTATGCGAAATGGGCAACTATGGCCGGGGCGATTATCAAGGAGAGCGTAAATGAATGCAGCGACGATAGGAGCAGCATTGACCGCAGCGGTGCTCGCCGCGGCTCAGCCGGTGTGGGCGCAAGAGCCGTTGGCAAGCGCCGCGCAAGGTGTTGTCAGTGCCGTGCAGCCGGTGCATATGAAGGCCACCATCGTGGGCATCGATCCCGGCACCCGCTCGCTCACGCTGCAGGGCGCGAACGGCAACGTTGTGATCGTGCTCGTGGGCCAGCAAGTCGCCGGTTTCGAAAAATTGAAGGTGGGCGACCACGTGGATGCGCTGTATAAAAACGCGCTGCTGGTCAAGGCCGAGCGGGTGACGGGCAAAGGCAAGGGCATTCGTGAACGTGTCGATACGCAGGTCTATACACCTGCGTCGGGCGGCTTCGAATCGGCGCGTCAGGTCGAAGTGCTCGCCACCGTGCAAAAAATCGACCGCAAGCGGCGCCTTGTCACGCTGCGCGGCGCGTATCAGACCCAAACGCTCGAAGTCGGTCCGCAAGTCGACCTTGCAGACGTGAAGGTGGGCGACACCATTCACGCGGTGTTCGTTTCCGCCGCGGCTGTGCAAGTTACGCCGCAAGGCGCGGCGCAAAGCACGCTTCAATGAAGCGTATGTCGTTGCGCCGCGCGATGGCCTTGCCGGCCGTCGCGCCGTTGCTTTTTCAGGCTCGCGCTGCGCATGCAACGAGTTCACGCGACATGCGCTGAGCCTGACAACGCATGTCAGCGCGGGCTCGGCGGCCCCAGGCTCAAACCGGCGAGCCGGCCGAGCCAACGCGCGAGAATCCCTTTTGCGGGCAGTGCGGAGGTCAGCGAAACATGCGCTGTTCGTTCGCCGTCAGCGCTGAGCCATATGCGTTCGCCGCGCTGCAGGCTGAACGTTTGACCCGGCGCGATCCAGTGATCGTACGGAGAACTGATACGGGTCAGCCAGAGGCGCGCACCCTTTACCGCAAGCGTGCTGTCCGCCTCGACACGCCATGTCAATGTCGCGCCTGCCGCGACCGGGAAATGCACGACCACCTTCGGTAGACGCTCGTCCTGGTAATACGCATAACGATGTGCGTCGTCTTCCATGCACTGCGGGCTTGCCTGATCCATCTTGCTCTCCGTTTTGGAGCCGGCCGACAGAGGTGCCCACAAAACAAAAGGCCCCTTCCGTTACCGGCGGGGCCTTGGGGTCTTGCTTTGCAGATTCAGACTGCTAACGCAAACATGCTCCCATAGGCCAGCCGATGATGGCTCGCTTCGGGTGATTAATCGCTACGGCGATGGAGATGTGCGTCAACATGAATTGAGTGTGCCGTTTTGCCGCATGCGTTGTCAACGGAAATCGGCCGCTATTTCCCGTAGCCACATTGCAGCGCCTCGTCGCCTGGTCGCCCGGATAGGCGTGCGGCACGATGGGTTTTCGCTGATGCAAAGTATGTCGGCGTATGTCACCGCGTTTGCAAAGTGCTCTTGAAGCCTTGACCAGAGGGCTTCTTTCACGATGAAACAGCGTGACATATCTTCACTGCTGACTGTCACGGCGCGTCCTCCTATAGTCCGTTCATCGCCACACAGCGCACAGCAGCAGTCGCACGACGTGGCCAGATTCCACGAAGGACATACCCGTGAAAACTCATTCGTTCGCAGTCCCGGTCAGCGGCGCTTCATCTGCGGCCGTCAATTCATTTCCGCCTTCCGCTCGCCGCACACTGCGCAAGCTCGCGCTGACCGCGACGACGGCAATGCTCGCACTGGGCAGTGCGTCGGCATTCGCGTGGTCGCAGCACGGAACTGCTTACACCTCGCGCGGCGTCTATAACGAAGGCCACTATGGCTCGTGTGGCGGCGGCAGCTGTTCGCATGCTGGCGGCGTCGTCGGACCTTATGGCGGTGCCGCGACCAACACCGGCACGGTCACTCGCAATTCGCCCGGTCAGTTTTCGAATTCGGGCACTGCGACGGGCCGCTACGGAAACTCGGTGCAGCACTCTGGCGACACCAGTTGCGCGGGCGGCACGTGTTCGCATACGGGCGCGCTCACCGGACCGGATGGCAAGACGGCGACCACCTCCGGCGAAGTAACGAAGACGGGCGCAGGGCAGTACTCGTCGTCGGGATCGGTGACGCGCTCCAACGGCGATACGGTCGATCACTCGGCGTCGACCAACTGCGCCGGTTCTTCATGCTCGCGTTCGGGAACGGTCACGGGATCGGATGGAAACACGGTCGCGCATTCCGGCACGGCGACGCGCGTAGCGCCCGGCGTAGTGACGACGTCCACCAGCGTGACCGGCACGCACGGCAATACGGTGAGTTCGGGTGGAACCGTGGTGAGCACGGGCGTTGTGGCGACGGGCGGCACGACCGTCGTCGTCGCGCCTAAACCGGTGGTGTATCCGCCGCCGACAGTCGTTGTTGCACCCAAGCCGGTTGTCTACGTCGCGCCGCCGCCGCCCGCGCCCGCTGTCGTAGTGGCGCCGCCGCCCGTGGTTTATGCACCGCCGCCGCCCCCGCCGACTGTCGTGATCGCGCCGAAGCCCGTTGCTTATGTCGCTCCGCCAGTGGTCTATGCGCCGCCGCCGGTGGTCTACGTGGCGCCGCGCCGCGTTTATCTTGCGCCCGCGCCGCGTCCGGCAGTCTGGGTGCCGGGCCATTGGGTCGGCAATGTGTATGTACCGGCGCACTGGGCGTGAAGAGCGAACGCCATGTCATTAAGAATGCGTTTCACTCTAGCCAGCCGAGCCAGTCGGCCTAGCCGCTTCAAAGTCATACGAGGGATGCGGCCGGGCAGCGCGAAGGCGGACGAGCAACGTGTTGCCGCGTCACGCCGGCGGTGGTTGCGGGCCTCGGATGCATCCACGGTTCGCAAAGCAAGCGTATGGGCGACGATCATCGTGGCGACCGCACTGGTGATCGCCGTCCAGAGGTTCATGGCAAATCCGGAGTTGCCGCGCGAACTTCCTGAACTGGTTCCGTCTGCCGATTGCCCCGCGCGCTACGCCGCCTTGCTCGATCTCGCGGAACTCGCGCGCCGCGACGGGACATCTTCCGAGGTTGTCATGCACGGTCTGAACAATGGCGATGGCGCAATGAGCGCATGCCCGCGCATGACCAGCAGCGCAGCGACCCGTTAGTCGGCAGTCTGCCGCGTCTGCTGTTACGCCTGTTCTTCCGGTTCCGCGAGCGTCAACGGAAAACGGATCGTGAAGGTGGTGCCCACGCCTTCGCGTGACGCGAAGTCGATGTGCCCGTCGAGCACGCGGCACAGTTCCTTGACGATGGCGAGACCCAACCCGGTGCCGGGAATTTCCTCGCCGGCGGCGCGTTCGAATTCTGCAAACACCCGGTCGGCGTCGGCGGGCGCGATGCCCACGCCGGTGTCCGACACGCGGATTGACCAATGCTGCGGACCGGCCGTCAGGAAGTACAACTCGACCTGCCCCGATTTGGTGTACTTGGTCGCGTTGGAAAGCAGGTTGACGGCAATCTGCTTGAGCTTCAGCCGGTTCGACGTGACAGCGGGCAGCGCCGGATCGAACGCCGCGCGCAGCGTCAGCCCCTTCTCTTCGATGGACGGCCGCGACGACGCCACGAGCTCCTCGTAGAGTTCATGCAAATCGACCTGTTCGAGCGTGAGCGGCGTACCGTCGCCGAGGATGACCGAGTACTCGACCATCTGCTCGACAAGCGCCTTCATGTCCGCCGCCTGCCGGTTTGCTAGCTGCAATGCGGTATCGGCCTTGGCGGGCACGCGAGCGATCAGTTGCAACGCCATTGAGAACGAATTCAGGAAGTTGCGCAAATCGTGCACGACACTGCGCGTGATGTGCATACGTGACTCGTACAACTCGCTGACGAGCCGCTGTTTCAGCGTCAATTCGTGATTGGCGCGCTCCAGCCGACCGGTGTATTCGTCGATCTTGCGGTCGCGTTCGCTGACCACTTCCTTGATCGACGTGAGCGTGACCATGCTCAGCGCTTCTGCAATCAGGCGGCGCGCGCGCTTTTCGTGGCGGCGGGTGAATCCGTTGTCGCGCGTGGCGTACTCGTCGAGTACATCGGCGAGAACCAGGTGGAACAGGTCCAGTTCGCGCACCAGTTCTTCGATCCGGTAGCCTTGACGCCAGCGCACTATGCCGTGCTTGCGCGCGTCGCGTTCGATCTCCGTTTCGACGTGTTCCAGATCGTCGACCTCCAGCGCCGCGCACAGGCCGTCGAGAATTTCGGGAAGATGATCGGCGAGTTGCTGATACGTGAGCTTATCGGCTTCCACCAGATCGACGTCGCCAAAAACTGCGTTCATCCATTGCTCGGTCAAACGAACCCGCTCGGCGCGAACGAATTCGGCGAAGTTGCGCAGGGGGCTAACGCGTGTGTCGTTCTTCATGGTGCGGTGGATCTGTGGTTCGAGAATGTGCGTGCGCTCCGGTGGCGGCAGCCCATTATCACAGCAAATCGCACGCGCGGCGTCGAATTTGCGGCTCTGTCCACTCAACCGTTGCGGTCCTTCAAAAAATCGACGAACGCACGTAAGGGCGCGGGCACGTGACGGTGTCCGGGATAGTAGAGAAAGGGTCCCGAGAAGCTTTGCCACCAAGGTTCGAGAACAGGCTGCAATGCGCCGCTGTCGAGGTGCGGCTTCAGCATGTCTTCGAACAGGTGGATCACGCCCACACCCGCGAGCGCCGCGCTGATCACGAGGTCGAGCGCCGCGCCGGGACGCACGAGCAACGGTCCCGACGGATTCAGTTGCACCACTTCGCCTTCGCGCTCGAAGATCCACGTCGGCGTCGCGCCGCCGGCAAACTGGACGCGCAGGCAAGCATGCGTAAGGAGGTCGCGCGGATGCTGCGGGCGTCCGCGGGACTCCAAATACTCCGGCGCGGCGGCGGTGGCGACGCGTTCCACGCGCGGGCCGATCGGCACGGCGATCATGTCCTGGTCGAGCCGCTCGTCGTAACGGATGCCCGCGTCGCAGCCAATGGAAAGCACGTCGACAAAGCCGTCTTCGACGACCACTTCCACCCGTATGTCCGGATAGGCCTTTAGAAACGGCGCTATCACACCGGGCAATCCCATGCGCGCCGCGCTCGCCGGCACGTTCAGTTTGAGCGTGCCGCTCGGCCGGTCACGAAACACGTTGAGCACGTCGAGCGCCGCTTCCATTTCGCTGAAGAGCGGCGTCAGTTTTTCGAGCAGACGCAGGCCGGCTTCGGTGGGCGCGACACTGCGGGTCGTACGGTTCAACAGGCGCAGACCGAGCTTCGTTTCGAGGCGGCGCACGGCGATGCTCAAGCTCGACGCGGAAACGCCGCTCGTGCGCGCAGCGTCGCGAAAGCCGCCCGCGCGCGCGACTGAAATGAAAGCGGTCAGGTCGTTTAGTTCCATGTCACTGTTCACCAAATTGAACAACCCGTGCACGTTAGCCCGCTTTATTAAACGGTGCAATCCCCGCCATACTGGGCTCACCTACAAAGACAGGAGAGCACCATGACAAACCTCGATATGACAAAGACATTTTTGCTCGGCGGCCGCGAGGTGCGGCGCATGGGCTATGGCGCGATGCAGCTCGCCGGACCCGGCGTGTTCGGGCCGCCGAAAGACCGCGACGCCGCGATCGCCGTGCTGCGTGAAGCGGTGGCTAGCGGCGTCAATCACATCGACACCAGCGATTTTTACGGCCCGCATATCACCAACCAGCTGATTCGCGAGGCGCTGCATCCGTATGCCGACGATCTCGTGATCGTCACGAAGCTCGGCGCGGTACGGGACGGCGACGGCGGTTGGCTGGCGGCGCAGGAGCCCGAGGATCTCGAGCGCGGCGTACACGACAATCTGCGCAACCTCGGGCTCGACGCGCTCGAAGTGGTGAATATGCGGATGATGGGCGACGTGCACGCGCCGAGCGAAGGATCGGTCGAAAAGCAGATCACCGCGCTCGCCGCACTTCAACAGCGCGGACTGATCCGCCATATCGGCCTGAGCAACGCGACCCCGACGCAGATTGCCGAAGCCCAGCGCATCGTAAAGATCGTCTGCGTGCAGAACCACTACAACCTGGTGCACCGCGCCGACGACGCGCTGATCGACGAACTGGCGGCCAAGGGCATTGCTTATGTACCGTTCTTTCCTTTGGGCGGCTTTACGCCGATTCAGTCGTCTGCGCTGACCGATATCGCGGCAACGATCGGCGCGACGCCGATGCAAGTGGCGCTCGCATGGCTGCTGCAGCGCGCGCCCAATATCCTGCTGATTCCGGGCACGTCGTCCGTCGGGCATTTGCGCGAAAATCTGCACGCCGCGCAGATCGAGTTGAACGACGAAATCCTCGCGAAACTGGATGCGATTGGCCGCGCCAACGGTTAAGCGCCACTGTGTTAATGCCACGTGTTAACGCCACGGCCCTTCAAACGGAATCCGCGATATGCGCTCGCAACCACTGGTGAGCCGGGTCCCGATGCGACCGTTCGTGCCACAGCATCGCCATTTCGTAGCCCGGCACCTCGACGGGCGGCTGGACCACGCATAGTGCGGCGTTGTCGCGGACTAGCCGCTCGGGCACCATCGCCACGAGGTCAGTGTTGGCAAGCGCGGAAATCATGAAGAGAAAGTGCGGTACCGAGAGCACGACTCTGCGCGAGAGGCCGGCTTTGGCGAGGGCTTCGTCGGTCGCGCCGGCGAATCCGCCGCCGTCGGGCGACACGATTACGTGCTCGAACTTCGAGAATTGCGCGAGTGTCGGCCGCCGTTTCAGGCGCGGGTGACCGGCGCGGCCGGCAAGCACGTAGCGCTCGGCGAACAGCACTCTTCCTCGTAAGCCTGCAGGCGCTCCTTCGCTCGTGTGAAAGCCGAGGTCGATCTCGCCCTGTTCGGCCTGCCTTGCGATGCGGGGCGGCGCCGCTTCGACTATGGCGAGCCGTGTGCCGGGCGCCGCCGCGCGCAGGCCCGGCAACGCCGGCAAGATGATGGTCGATTCCGCATAGTCCGTCGCGGCAACGCGCCACGTGTGCGCAGCCTGCGCCGGGTCGAACGGACGCGCCGGCGCCACGGCTTGCTCGAGTGCCTCGAGCGCTTGCCGCAACGGCTCGCGCAGCGCTTCGGCACGGGCCGTCGCACGCATGCCGCGCGGACCGGGCAGCAGCAAGGGATCGCCCAGCAGATCGCGAAGCTTGGCCAGATGCACGCTCACGGAAGGTTGCGAAAAATTCAGCCGCTCAGCCGCGCGCGTCACGTTCAGCTCAGCCAGCAAAACGTCGAGCGTAACGAGAAGGTTCAGGTCCAGTTTGCGGAGATTATTCAAGGTAATACCTGTCATATCAGCAATTCATTTCTAATATACCGCGGCGACGCCTATCGTGTGTTCTTCCAGAGATGAAAGAGGCAAGCGCAAATGAACGTTCTCATTGTTTATGCTCATCCAGAGCCACGGTCGTTGAATGGATCGCTGAAGGAATTTTCCGTCGAGCGCCTGCGCGATGCGGGGCACGCGGTCCAGGTTTCCGATCTGTATGCGATGAACTGGAAGGCGACGCTGGATGCAGGCGATAGCCTCGCTCACGCAACTGGCGATCGCTTCGATCCTTCACGCGCGTCGAAATACGCGTTCGAAAATGGACTGCAAAGCGCGGACATCGCAGCGGAGCAGGCAAAGCTCAAATGGGCGGACGCGGTGATTCTGCAATTTCCGCTGTGGTGGTTTTCAATGCCCGCGATCATGAAGGGCTGGGTAGAGCGGGTCTACGCGTACGGCTTGGCATACGGCGTCGGCGAGCACTCGGACGCGCGCTGGGGCGACCGCTACGGCGAGGGAAACTTCGCCGGGAAACGCGCCATGCTCGTAGTCACGACGGGCGGATGGGAATCGCACTATAGTCCGCGCGGCATCAACGGTCCGATCGACGACGTGTTGTTCCCGATCCAGCACGGCGTACTGTATTACCCCGGCTTCGATGTGCTGCCGCCGTTCGTGGTCCATCGCACGAGCCGCATCGACGAAGAGAAATATGTCGAAGTGCGCAACGCGCTCGGCGAGCGCCTCGACAATCTCTGGAACACGGCGCCGATACCCTTCCGCGCGCAGAACGGCGGCGATTATCGGATTCCGGAGCTTACGTTGAAGGACGACATTGCACCCGGTCGCGAGGGCTTCGGTGTCCACGTCAAATAGTTGCATTGCGCGCGCATGTTCGAAAGCATGCGCTGCGCATCGCGTGATACCAATCTTAGGGTTGACTGAAATTTGGCTGTAAGTCGCCGTTGCTAGAGTCGTCGCTGGATATTGCCGCCCCGTATGGCTTGCGTCGTTGGTACGCCCGCTGGGTTCCCGGACACATAGAAAGGGAGAGCGACAACATGAGTAAGGCGCGTCTTTGCTGGCTGATCGTGATGATGCTTGTCGCCGCTCCGGCATGGGCCTTTCAGTCCCATGTCGTGACGATTCCGAGCGCGGCCATGCACAAGTCGCTGGCAGCGACAGTCGTACTGCCCGACAGCTATGCGCGCGGCAACGCGGCTGACCGCTTTCCGGTCGTCTATCTGCTGCACGGCTCGGGCGGCGACTACACCGACTGGACCGCCAATTCGCCCATCGGCAAACTCGCCGACCGTTACCACGTGATACTCGTGATGCCCGATGGCGGCCGCGAAAGCTGGTATATCGACAGTCCGGTCGACTCGCGCAGCCGTTACACGACTTACGTCGGCACTGAGGTCGTGGCGTACATCGACATGCATTTCCGCACCATTGCAACGAAAGAAGGGCGCGCGATCACCGGCTTGAGCATGGGCGGGTTCGGCGCGCTTCACATTGCGCTGGATCGGCCAGATGAATTCGGGGCGGCGGGAAGCATGAGCGGCGCGGTCGATCCGCGCGGTTGCGAGGACGAACCGGGCATCGACCAGGTGTTCGGCGATCCTGCGAGGCACGCGGACTTCTGGAACGATGAGCCTATCGTCGAGCATGCGCACAGCTTTGCGAGCGCGCACATTGCGCTGATGATCGACTGCGGAATGAACGATTCACTCGTGCAGTCGAACCGGATGCTGCATGCGCGGCTCATCGAACTGGGCGTGCCGCATCATTATGCGGAGCGGCCGGGCGGCCATACGTGGAAGTACTGGGCCAACGCGGTGCAGTATCAGGTGCAGTTCTTTGCAACTACCTTCAGGCGCAACGGCGGCAGCGCGGTAGCCTGACGCGCATGCTTCATGCCGCGTGTTTGCTTGGATTCGATTTTGATTCGGTACCCGAACTAATCTGCGGGTTGCTTCAATCGATGCCGTGAAACACTGCATCATCGGGGCCGAGGTATGCGGGCGGACGCCATGCAGCGTCGCGCATGGAATGTTGCACCAGTTTTTCGACGCCGAGCAGCGCCGCAAAGATCGCCATCCGCACTGGAATGCCGTTATCGGTTTGCCGGAAAATGGCGAGCCGCGAGTCGTGATTGAGATCGACGCTCAGATCGTTCGCGCCCGGCCGGCTGTCGCGCGGGAGCGGGTGCATGATGAGCGTATCGCTGCCACACACGCTGTCCACCAACGCCTGATTGATCTGGAAGTCGGGCGTGTAGCCTTCGAACGATTCGTCGGTGAAGCGCTCTTTTTGAATGCGCGTGGCGTACACCACGTCGGCGCCGCGCAGTCCGGTCGGCAGGTCGTGAGTCTGCTCGATCACATGCCCGTTACGCGAAATCTGCTCGATGATGTAGCCTGGCATTTCCAGCATGGGCGGCGAAATCAGCGTGAACTTGATGCCGCGATATAGAGCCAGCAGCTTGACCAGCGAATGCACGGTGCGCCCGTATTTGAGGTCGCCGACGAGCGCGATATGCGCCCCGTCGACGATCTTGCCGAGCCGCGAAAACTCGCGCTGAATGGTGTAAAGGTCGAGCAACGCCTGGCTCGGATGTTCGCCGGGGCCGTCGCCACCGTTGATCACGGGCACATTGGTCGCGCGCGCAAATTCGGCCACCGAGCCTTGCTCGGGATGACGGATCACGAGTGCGTCGACGTAGCCGCTCATCACGCGGCTCGTGTCGTAGATCGACTCGCCCTTTGCCATGGAAGAAAACGTGAAGCCGGTGGTGTCGCACACCGAACCGCCGAGCCGGCAGAATGCCGCGCCGAAACTCACGCGAGTGCGCGTACTTGCCTCGAAGAAAAGATTGCCGAGGACCGCGCCTTCGAGCACGCGCGAGATTTTGCGGCGCCGTGCGATGGGTTGCATGATGTCCGCGACGCGAAACAACGCCTCCACCGAGTCGCGCGAGAACTGGTCGACCGACAGCAACTGTGGCTTGCCTTCCCACAGCATCTGGCTCGCGAGCGACTGCGAGTCTACGCTTTGCGTATATCTTTCGCCCGGCTCGCCGTGCACGACGATTTCCGACACGAACCGCTCGACGATCTCCGGCATTGCCCGCGATTCCTGCGAGTCGTCGGGCAACAACCACGTATCGAGCGCCCGGCGGGAGACGCCGATGCGGCCCGCGAAGGTCTCGCGGGTCATGTTCAGGCGGCGCATGGCGTCGCGGAGAAAGGCTTGTTGCGGGACGCTCATGAAGGCACCTGTCGGAAAATGGCTGCGTCGGATATACGCGGTGCGTATATTAGTTCGCTTGTCGTAGAAGTCAAGCCATTTTGTCGGTAAGCGGGATTGGTTGGACTAGCGCGCGGTTCGTTAGCCAGCAAGGGGTGGAAGTGCGCGGACTACCGGGAATTGGCAGCGACAGCGAGCAACGCCAGCCGCTATGGCGTGACCGTTGGGTGGGCGACCGGCTCTTCACGACCCTATGCCGATGTCGACACCGCGTTGAATGAGCGGCCGGTGACGAACAAGAAGGAGTCACCAGGCGTCATCGTCTGGATGATTCATGTTACTTCTGCAAGGACTGAGGCAGTCGCGACAGATTCTGTTGCTCTACATGAATGATGCTGCCTCCCGGGCTGTCAATCTCGGAGATGAGCGCCAGAGAAAGTGCAACGGTCACCGGCAGGATCGCGATAAGCAGGCCTCTCCGCAGCGTGCCTTTTGTGCCATACCCTTGGACAACACGTCCAAACATCGCAATGAGGATCATGAGGAGGCTCGTCTCCCCTCTTAATCCCTGTCAGCTTGCCGGATTTCGCGCCATGACGACCCACGCCGCGCCGTTGATCATCACCGCCCCCTCGCCGGGGAGGCTCGCGAAGGCGGCACGAATTGCGGCGGAGGCACGGGCGCGGATGTCGTCGGGCTGACCAGCGAGCGCACGCGACAGCGGGCCGACCTCAAGCGTCATCCTTACTGCGTCGTCGATCGCAGCGTCCCGCGTTTCGCCCTCGCCGAACGGGACGGCCGCGTCGAAGGGCGAGATAACGATTTCGGTGAAACCAGCCGCCGTTAGGATGCGTGCCACGCGCTCCCGGTCACCGAACGAAAACGGGCCGGGCGCTTCGGGATCGGGCAGCGCACTCGGCGGGACGATGCCCTTGAGCGCGCCCACCGGCAGGCGCATCCAATCGTTCTCGGCCGCGCCGCGCCAACAGACGAAAGCGACCCGCCCGCCCGGCCGGAGCGCGCGTCGCATGTGGGCGAACGCTGCTGTCGGATCGTCGAAGAACATCACCCCGAAACGCGAGAACAGGATGTCGAACGCGCCCTCGGGCAGCTCTGCGCTGCTGGCGTCAGCCACCTGAAACAGGGCCGGCGTATCGTGTCGCGCAAGCGCGCGCGCTCGGTCGATCAGCGGTTCGGATATGTCCACGCCCAGTACTTGGCCCCCCGCGCCGACGCGGGTGGCCAGAGCCAGACTCGACGCGCCCGCGCCGCAGCCGATGTCCAGCACGCGCTCACCCGTCGCGGGCGCGGCGGCTTCTATCGCGGCCTGGCCGAACACCGCCACCAGAGCGTCGAGCCGGGCCTGGTTGGCGACCCAGCGCTCCCCGCTTTGACCATTCCAGTCACCCACCTGCTCGGCACTTTGCTTTGCCATGTCATCTCCTTGACTCGACGATACGTCCTTCACCGCGCCGATCTACGCCAACCTTTTCGAAGGCGACGACGCAAAAGGAGAAGGGAATCTGTGCTCTCAAACCACCATTGACTGCTGGGCGAAGATGCCAGCCATTGCGCCCTGCGATGATGCCTGGGTGACCGAGGGCAAGAAGGGCGTGGCGAGGTCGCCGGCGGCGTAAATGCCGGGCATGCTGGTTTGGCGGCGCTCGTCGACCTTGAGGACGATGCCGGTGGGCGTATCGACGGTGGCGAGGCCCAGCGATTCATGCAGGCTCGCGGACGGCTTGTTGCGCGGCTGGGCGAACAGGATGTCGACCGCGACATTGCGGCGGATATCGAGATTGACGGTGGTGATATGGCCGTTGTGATGGGCGATCTCGGCGATCCGGCCATCGACGACAGGTATGTTGCGGCGCGCCAGATCGGCCTGGATATCGGGCGCAATGTCATGACCATCGGCGAAGACGGTCAACTTGTCCGTCCAATCGCGGAACAGCCGGGCAGACTGGTGCGACTGCGGGCCGGACCAGACGAGGCCCCAATGCTGGCCGGCGACTTCAAAGCCGTCGCAATAGGGGCAGGGCACGATGGACGTACCCCAGCTTTCGGCAAAGCCCGGAACATCAGGCATCTGGTCGGCGACGCCATAGCTCAGGATCAGGCGGCGCGCTTTCAGGCTTTCGTGATCGTCAGTAACGACGCAGAAATCGTCGATGGCGCCAGACACGCTCTCGGCCCGGGCATTGACGAGGCTGATCGTTGGATAGCGCGCCAGTTGCTGCCGCGCCTCGACCAGGATGTCCAGCGGCGGCTTGTGATCGTGGCCGAGCAGACCATGCGAGTGGCCGGCAAAGGGGTTGCGCGGCCGGCCAGTATCGAGAACGATGACCTTGCGGCGGGCACGGCCGAGCTGCAGGGCGGCGGCGAGGCCGGCGAAGCTGCCGCCGATGATGATGACGTCATCCATGGTGATGGGCTCCGTGTTGTGGATGGAGGGTGGGCTGGGCGTGGTGTGCAATATCGTCCGGCGATACGCGCTCGAGACGGCCGGCGGGCAGGGCTTCGGCATCGGCGAGAAAGTCGCCCATCACTGTGTTGACCGGTTGGACAATGGCGCATTCGATATCGCCGGGCGGCCCGGGGAAACCTGATTTGGACAACCGGGTGAAACCTTCCCTTGGCTTGCACATTTAAGATACTGCGTGGTATCGTAGTGCGGGAATTTGAATACTGTCAAGTACTGGAATTGCCGTGACCGAAAACAGCCAGGGCCGGCGCGGCCGGCCCGCCAACGAGGCGCTTCGCCAAACGATAGTCGACGCCGCCTGCGAACTCTTTGTGGAATTGGGGTTTCAAGCGACGACCATGGACAAAGTCGCGCAGCGGGCGAAGATATCCAAGCTCAGCATCTATCGGCACTTCGAGAACAAGGAGGCGCTGTTCAGCGCGGCCATGGCGGCCCACTGCCAGCAGTTTGCACCGCAGACCCTTACCGAAGGCATCGACGGTTCGGCTGAAGATCAGCTCATGGCGGTGGGATCATCGCTGCTTCGCACGCTATTGAGTCCGGACGTCCGCAGTGTCGAAGCCATGGTTTTGGCCGACAAGACGAATCAGAAGTCGTTAAGCAAGCTCCATTACGAAGCCGGGCCCGCCCATGTCATCGCCCAAATCGAGGTCGTGCTGCGTCAGTTGCACGCGAAAGCGATTCTGAACGTACCCGATGCTCACCGGTCCGCCCGCTTGTTTGGCGCGCTCTTCAAAGGATGCGATCTGCTGCTTATCGCACGCTTCGATGAGGCGAGGGCAATTGACGACAACGAAATCGAGTCCTATTGCCGGTCGGCCGTCGCCTTGTTCATCGCCGCGCACGCTCGCATCTAAAGGTGCGCTATCGCGGACTGATGAAGAACACGCAGCAATCGCATACGCTGTTCGCCCTGAGCAACCTATGGATGATGCGTGGACGACTGATGGACGAGACCATTGCATGAGCGCAAAAGCCGCCCGCCCGGACAGGCCGTCGTCTGAATGTCAGAATCGCACGAAGCACGAATGACACTTCATGGCCGCAGGTACTCATCCGAGTGCAGCGAGAACTGACCCATCGACCCATCGGTCGTCCCGACCTCCCGATCGTGATTGCGTCTACATCCGAAATCACTTGAGGTGATGCGTCATCCCCTCCCGACAAACGGCATTTTCGTCGCCATCGCGGTGTGAAAAAGCGCATTCGCGTCAAGAGGCAAGTTCGCCATATACGCCACCGAGCGACCGACGATCTCTGCGTCGATCAGCGGTTCCGCGGCCATATCCCCGTTGGCCTGCGAAATCCCGCGCGCCATATGCTCGGCAAGCGCACTGTGCGCATTGCCCACATATGGGGTCACGCCTGAAGACGCTGTTTCAAAAACTCAAGCACCTGATCGCGGACTTTGAGGGTCGGCTCTCCCTCTTTGTCAATCAAATTCTGCGTGAGTACGCTATGAGGCGATGGCACATACTTGGCCACGAATGGCGCGACATCCTTATTCGCCACCTCGTCCGGCAGCACGATGCCTTCAAAATGCTCGCCCAATGCATTCTGGTAGGCAGTAAACCTGGCAGCAGTACACAGCGGGTCGTCACGGAAGCGCAGCCCAACTACTTTCAGGCCTTCCCGATCCAGTCTGGAACGCACCTGGCTCAATTCTTCAGGCGAAATTTCCAAACCACCTGGGTCGTTGAGCGGCAAGGCCGGCTGCGCCAACACGGGCGCGATGAGCGCTGAGTCAAGCATCATTGTCAACGCGAAATTTCCCGTGAAGCACATGCCGACCGCACCAACGCCCGGCCCGCCGCACTCAGCGTGCGCGTGTCTAGCCAACGCGCGTACCCAGTGCGTCACCTTGCTTGAGCGCCCGGATTGCATAGCGCTGAACTCGGCACTAATACAGAGGCGTTGCAGCACCGCTGCCCCCTCGTCAGCGTCAACCACTGCCCCATCGCGGCCGAACAATGAGGGCATATATACGCGGAACCCTGCATCCCTGACCCAACGGGCAAAACGGGCGACAGGAGGACTAATGCCCGGCACTTCCGGCATCACGATAACCGCAGGTCCTGCACCCGCCAGATACACTTTCTTGCTGTCACCCTCAAATTCAAACTGCAAAGTTGAGAAATCCTCCAAGGGATCATCGACACTGACATCGCGCGTATTCATGCACAACTCCTTCATGCCAGTTGTGCGCGCTGAAGACCAGAGCTTGCGCGCTTCGAACTCTTGCCTAACGGGCTGCAACTAATATAGTGCAGGCGCGTTCGAAAAGGGTAAGTTATTGGTTAAGTGGCGTGCGTGGACACGTCGTCACCTGGCACAAAACTGCGAATCGGTCTGCCACAATCGGCCACGGCCGAGCCATAGCCACTGGACTCATCCATGCGCTCGCGGCGATCAACGTCGGCGATGAACTGTTTATCGACTACGGTCTTGTCATTGATGGCGAGATCACCGACGACGTTTGGACACAGTACGCCTGTCATTGCGGCGCTTCCGGCTGCCGTCAATCGATGATCGGCGCAACCCGCATGACTTTCAGCAAAGCCCGTCGTGGCGCTAATGCGCCATCGGACGGATGGTCGTCCGCATAATCAACGCATGGAGTGTTCGGAGCAAGCCCCGACCTTGAATGCCTCGTGTCGACCCCGTTGCGGTCGGTCGAGTCATTGCGTTTCCGTGGGTGGGTTTCAGGGTGGAGCGGTCATTTCCCCTAGTCTATATTCCCAGCGGGACCTACTCTCTATCGTGGGACTGAAATGTGCGGTGCCACACATACGTCGGACGTCGAATGCCTATGCTTTCGTATGATGCCCTCAGCGATGGGGGCGCAGCCGCGCGAGCTCCTTGCAAATGATTCGCTGCGCGTGATTCCGTTGTCCGGCCTGCGGAGGGAATGGTCACATGATTACTCCGATATTGCAGAGCGTCCAGCAAGCATGCAGTGATTTTTCGAGCTACACCGGCGTTCAAGTCAGCCCACAAGCCGCCGAACTCATGGCTGAGGTAATCAGCCTGATCACTGAGGATCCGCATCCTGGTTGGCAAGTACCAGGAGCAAACGTCGAGAGGTTGACGCAAGCTTACGAGGTGGCCGTACCGTTTTTTCTGTACCAGATACTCAAGCAGATGAACTCGGATAGAGGGATTACTGCGTTCGATACTGTGCACTGGTTGGCAACCAATCTTGATCAATTCATTTGTGTGATCAAGAAATAGCGGCTTCACTAAAACGCTCCAATGTCATCGCCTTCGCCGTCACCATCGCCAGGCGCACCCGATCCTCCGCCGAGCCCATGGACAGTGCTCAGCGAGTTTTCAAAGGGCATCGTGACGCTTTCTAGCGCGATTTTTGCGCTCACAGCGACGTTCTCTGGCAATCTCCTGGGCAAGCCTAACGGTTCTATTTACCTCTGGATTTTGCTGCTCTCGTGGGCGTGCCTCGCCTTTTCCATTTGGAGTGCGGCGACCTGCCATGCGTTTCTCGTCAATTATCTAAGGGATGACACGGACGTAGTGAGCCGGGGCCGGGCGATATGGCGAGCAAACGCGTCGCACATCACGATGTTGCTCGGTCTCCTGCTGTTTGCCGCTTTCGCCATTTTTTGCCTGAGTGACAAACCGGTAGAAATGCTCGACGCGCGCGGAGCTGCCAGCAAGACCGTGGGTGCGGCGATCGATATGTACAAGCGCCCAGCATCGGATTTCGCGCTGCACGCAGCGAACTGGGCGGAACGCACAAAGACGTACAACGTGACATTGGATCAGGAATCCAGGTCACGCCGCCTTTACTTCGAGATTGACGCATCCAATGGACACGTAGTTCAAAGCTCCGCTCAGGAGATGGCGAAAACCGTGGTTCATCGAGATTCCTTCGAGGCACAGCTTCAACTTTTCAGACAGGGCTATAAGCCTGGACCAATCGACGGTGTAATCGGAAAGAGAACAACGGCGGCAATCGTCCGGTTCCAGGCCGATCATGCCCTTCCAACGAGCGGGATGCTGGACCAGGCCACATGGGCCGCACTCTATCCGGTCGACGCTTCGTCGCAGAGCAGGGCTCCTTAATCGCAGCATCGTCCAGTCCGATTGACACGACCCATCGATGCACGATGCGAGCGTGCTGGCGCGTCGACGCGTGCAGCCGACTCGGCAACAAAATAATCCGCGGGCTTGAGCCAGCTATCAGTGCAGCATCGTGATGGGTTTGGGGCTCAGGCGCCACAATCTGGCAAGCATTCCCCATCGTCGAAAAAATCCAAGACCACTTGCATCGAGGACCACAACGTCAGCGCCGTTGGTTGCGGCATACGTTGCAATCGTCTTTTCAGGGGGACCAAAAATGCGCTTCCACGTATAGGGTACGCCTGCGTCGTCCAGCACCGCGCACGTTCGCGTCAAGGCGTCGCGCATTGATAGTTTCTCGCGCCGGCGCAACGCCGAGGGCGACTGAAACGCAACCGTGCGGCCATACCCGACTTCTTCCAACACCTCGATCAACTCGACTTGCGCCACGCATTTCTCGGCAAACAGAAACGCAGCGTGTCGCGCAGCTTCGACCGCGCCTGCCTGGCAAAGCACGGGAATGAGCAGTTTTAACATCGTCAACCTCGATTGCAGCACCATCGCCTGGTGTCAATTTCAGCACGTCGAGTGTCAAGACAACGAAAAGCCACGGGTCCCACGCATAAAAATGTCATTAAAGTCGTGTGAACGAAATCCAGGCTTCGGCGATGAGGTGGAAATGCATGTCGGTTCGTGATCGCCATACTCCTGAAACAACTGACAGTGCGAGAGGCGTAAGTACTTCGGAATATTCTAGACGCCACTGCTGCGCTGCCAGGCGGGTTACGCCGACTGGCGCATGTGATCAGGCCGGCCTAAATTCGCAGTACCGGCAGGCGTTCGTGGCGCCAGGTCGAAGGTTTGGCGATCCACGTTTCCCGAGGTTCACGAACTGCTGTTCACGCGCTGCCGCCGGCGGCGCCGCAACGGGGTTGGCATTGAAGCGGAATTCGTCATCCGGGGCGTAAACGGCCAACTCCTCGAAAGCGAACTACATATCCCAAAGGAGCGATCCATGCAGCAGCTGGTGAGACACCCACTTGTCCTCTTTGTTATCTCTTTCGCGCTGATGTCGATTGCGGCCCGGCTGGGTAGCGGCATTCTGCGCTCGCGGATACAAATCGACGAAGACACGCGTGACGACTTCAAGATCGTTCAGTCCGCAACGCTGACTCTCCTCGCGCTGGTAATTGGATTTAGTCTGTCCATGGCAGTGGGCCGCTATGACCAGCGAAAAAACCTCGAAGAGGAAGAAGCCAACGCGATCGGAACTGAGTTCGTCCGCGCTGACCTGCTGGCCGACCGCGAGGCGGCCGTTGTCCGTTCGCTCTTCGTGCAGTATCTCGCATTGCGTGTCGACTTTTACCAGACCCGCGACCTTCAACGTGTCCAGCAAATCGATACCGCGACTGCGGACCTGCAGGCCAAACTGTGGACTGCAGCCAAGGCCGGCGCCGTTAAACAGCCGAGCCCGCTTAGCGCCCTTGCCATCGCGGGCATGAACGATGTGATCAACACTCAAGGCTACACGCAGGCGGCATGGTGGAACCGAATTCCAGTGGCCGCATGGATATTAATGATCGTCATTGGCCTGTTCAGCAATCTGCTAGTAGGCTATGGCGTCAAAAATGCAAACGCCAAAAACCGCTTCCTCGTGATCATGCCTTTGACAGTGTCTCTCTCGTTTCTGCTGATCGCAGATATCGATAGTCCGCGGAACGGCATCATTCGGATTGTGCCGCAAAACCTCATTAGCACCGCGCAATCACTCCCGAAACCGTAATGCCCAAAAACAGGACTATTGCACCCGAACGCATGTCAATTTGCTGCAACGTCAAGTCGGATACCAGACCGTCCGAGCGCCTGACAACAACCGGTTTGTCGCGACAAATGACGCCGCAAAGAGGCTTAGCCCAACCTGTTCCGTTTCGCTGCAATTTTAAGACGTGCTTTGCCAATCCGCCGCTGGCGCGGTTACACTGCGCTTCATGCGCCTTCGCCAAATACTCCGACTCTGCTCGTCGACCGCAACCCGGTCCGCTTTCGCAAGCGTCGGGAATGCACGCGCGCGCCGTTCGCTGGTTGCCTCGCAAAACGGCGGGCAGTTGAGCCGTGAGTTCAGCGTTAAAGCCAAAAAACAGCCGCTCATCTGACCGGAGCAAGCTGTTCCGTCAGATGCGACGGAACGGCGGATCAAGCGCTTCAGCGGTCCTTCCTGTCTTTCTCCTTCGCACGCTGCCGGAATCGATACGGTCGCTCATCGACGTAAGAGGAAAGACATGTCCATTTTTTCGGGTATCTGGGTTCCGCTCATCACGCCTTTCGCCGACGCCGCGGTCGATCACGCCGCGCTGCGCGCGCTCGTGCGCCGCTATGCCGACGTGGGCATAGCCGGGATTGTCGCGTTAGGCACGACCGGAGAGCCGGCTGCGCTCAGCGCTGCAGAGCAGGACGCCGTGCTCGCGACGATCCTCGACGCGGCGCAAGCGGGCGGCGTGCGCGCCGATGCAAGCACCGATGTCAAGCCGGCATTGCCCGTGATCGTCGGCGTATCCGGCAATAACACGCAAAGCATGCGCGAGCGCATCGCGCAGTTGAATTCGCTGCCGATTGCCGGCGTGCTGATGGCCGCGCCTTATTACATCAGGCCGTCGCAGGCGGGCATCGTCGGCCACTTCACGGCGCTTGCCGATGCGAGCGAAAAGCCAGTCGTGCTCTACGACATTCCGTATCGAACCGGTGTGCGGCTCGAACTGGACACACTGATGACGCTTGCCGCGCATCCGCGCATTCAGGCGGTAAAAGATTGCGCGGGTTCGCTCGACACCACGCTCGCGCTGATCCGCGACGGTCGTTTGCAAGTGCTTGCAGGCGAAGACATGCAGATGTTCAACACAATGTGCCTTGGCGGCAGCGGAGCGATTGCCGCATCCGCGCATGTGCAGCCCGAGCGGTTCGTCGCGCTGTATCGCGCGCTCGCGGCCGGCGCGCTGGAGGAAGCGCGTCACATTTTCCACGCGCTCGCGCCGCTGATCGACGCGCTGTTCGCGGAACCGAATCCCGCGCCGGTGAAAGCGATGCTCGCGTCGCAAGGCCTGATACGCGACGAACTTCGCCTGCCGATGACGCGCGCGAGCGAAAACCTGGTGGAGCGCCTCGCCGCATTGGAGACGGCCTGAACGGAGCGAGCCGCCGCGGACCGCGTATTTGAGATGCTTCTTGCGACGGCAAGGCGATAATCGGCGCCCTCTATCGATTACCGCCGCCGGCATCTGCCCGGTGGATGCCGAATGCAGTCAGTTGAGTTCGTCCGTTTCATGTCCGCTTCACATACGACGCTAGCGCGGAATGCTCGGCGCCATGCGCGCATTGTGCTTATTTCACGGCGGGGGAAGCGCTGATGTCGTCGGTGTTACGCGCACGCACGCGGCTCGCTAGCGGTTCCGTCGGCCTCGTCACCCGCCGTTTTGCGTTGACGCGCGCGCTCGGCGCCGCCAGTGCGGCCGCGGTTCTTGCTCTGGTTGCGGGTATCGCAGTCGGCGTGCGCTGGTCCGCGCGCGATGCGTCTGGAATGCAAACCGCGAACCGCATCGAGCGCGATTATGCGATCGACCAGCTCGGTAAGCTCAATGCGTCAATGGCGCAGATCGAGCCGCGCATCGCGCGTCTCAGCGCGCAAGTCGGTGCGTTGCGGGACTTCGAAGCGCGTCTGAATACACCGCGCTCGGCGCCGGTTGCGCAGGGCGCGCCGGTTCCTGCATCGCCCGCTTCGGGCGGCGATCGCGACGCAACCGATAGCGAAGGCGAGGGCGGTCCGTCTCTGCCGCCGCGCCGGTGTGGCAGCGTCATGCGGCATCTGGGTGCGCGCGCGGATGCAAAAGACACCGGCGAGCAGATCGATTGCATGGCCGCCACGCTGCGTGCGCTCGAACGGCAGACCGCCGCGCACGCCATGGCCTATGCTGCGTTTCCCGGCCGCATGGCCGCCGACGGTGCGCGTTTCGGTTCGCCGTTCGGCAACCGCGTCGATCCCTTCACGCATCGGCTGAGTTTTCATCCGGGTCTCGACCTGGTTGCCAGAACCGGCGTGCCGATACTGGCGGCGGCGGGCGGCCGCGTGGTGCTCGCGGGCGAGAAGTCCGGCTATGGCAAAGCGGTCGAAATAGATCATGGGAACGGACTCATGACGCGCTATGGCCACGCTTCGCGCATCGTCGTGCATGTCGGCGATCTGGTGCTGCCGCGCCAATATATTGCGGACGTCGGATCGACCGGACGCTCGACGGGTCCGCATCTGCACTTCGAAGTGCTGGTCAACGGCGCGCCCGTCGATCCCGCAGCCTATCTCGCGCTTTTCGCCCCTGCTTCTCATGGTTGATCCCACTCTTTCGCGCCATGCCGACGCTCTGACGCGTCGCGCTTACACGCTTGCGCCGGTGCGCTCTCTGCGTTTTCGCATCGCCGTATGGGCGGTGGTTTGCGCGCTCAGTGCGCTCGCCGGCGGAGCGGGCGTGGTCATCGGCGAGACGCGCGGCAGCGGTAGGCCGCTTACGCAATGCCCTCCGGCCTCCGACGATCAGCGCGCAGAGCAGATCGAGCTGGCCCGCGCGCGCCTTGCTTTGGCGCAGGAGTCGGCGGCGCGCGCGGCGATACAGAAAACGGCCGATAGCGCCGCTGCCGACGTCGCGCGGCTCAACGAAGAATTGCAGTTCCTGCGCGGCCAGAAGAGAAGCGCGCCGCCCATGCAGACACTCGGGCAGCCTGTCAGGCAGCCACTCGCGCAGACCGCCACGTCTCGCCGCTAGGCGCGACTAGGCGCCGACGCGGCATCGACATGATCCACGCGACACACCTCTACATTTCCGGAGTACTTATGTTCAGCAAGAAAAAAGCCGCGGGCATCCAGCAAACGAAGCTCGCCACACTGATCGCGCACGACGTGCGCATCGCGGGCGATCTTCAGTTTACCGACGGACTACGCCTCGACGGTCACGTGAAGGGCAACGTCAGCGGCGAGCCCGGCGGCCAGACGCTGCTCGTGCTGAGCGACCGGGGATCGATTGAAGGAAACGTGCACGGTTACGACGTGATGATCAACGGCAAGATAGTCGGCGACGTGATTGCCGATCATTTCGTCGAGTTGCAGGTCAATGCGCATGTAACGGGCAACATCTACTATCAGCAATTGCGCATGGATTGCGGCGCGACGGTGGACGGCAAGCTCACGCGGCACGACGCAGCTCAGGCGGCAGTACCGCTTACATCGATAGCCGACGTCGCGCGTGACTGAATCTGATCGCACCTACGGAAGCAACCGGCGCTGCGCTGGTTGCCCCGGTTGCGCCGATCAGCAGACCTCCGCCGTCGCCGCGGTTCCCCGCAGCAAATCGCCGAAGTCGTCAGCCGTCAGCGGCTTGCCGAGCAGGAAGCCTTGCATCTCGTCGCACCGCATCGCCTTGAGCATGTGCAGTTGCGACTCGGTTTCGACGCCTTCGGCCACCACATCCATTTCGAGCGAATGCGCGAGTGCGATGATCGCCGAGACGATCGCGCTGCCTTCGGCGCCGTGCGCATCGAGACCGTTGGTGAAGAAGCGGTCGATCTTCAGTTGCTTCACGCGAAACCGTTGCAGATACGCGAGGCTGGAATAGCCGGTGCCGAAATCGTCGATTGCTATTTCGAAGCCGCTTGCCTGAAATTCCCGAAGCATGTCGATGGTTCGCGGCGCGTCATGCATTGCCACCGTTTCCGTGATCTCGAACATGATCTGTTCGCATCCGACGCCCTCTGCCTTCACGATATCGAGCATGGTCGGCACGAGATCCGCCTGCAATAGCTGGCGCGGTGACAGATTGATCGCGACCTTGACCGGCGGCAGGCCTTGCGCAGCCCAGCGGCGAATCTGCCGGCAGGCTTCGCGCAATACCCAGTAGCCGATCTGCACGATCTGCCCGGAGCGTTCTGCAATCGGAATGAATTCGAGCGGCGCAACCGTGCCGAGTTGCGGATGGTGCAAACGGATCAGTGCTTCAGCACCGGCCAGCGACTCGCTCTTGCCGTCGAATTTGGGCTGGAAGTGCAACGTGAAATGACGCTCGGCCAACGCCTCGCGCAACGCGTTCTGAATCTGCAGCGTGCGGGTCGCGGCTTCGTTCATACTCCGTTCGAAGAAGCGGTAGGTGCTGCGGCCGGCGCGCTTCGCTTCGTACATCGCGGCGTCCGCATGCTTGAGCAGCGTGTCGACCGTGTCGCCGTCCTCGGGAAACAATGCAATGCCGATGCTCGGCATCACCTGAAGCGGTTGCGAGTCGGCCCATGTATCGCGCCGCATGCGCTCGAGCACTCCTTCGGCGAGCGCGGCCGCGTCGTTGCGCGAAGCCATGTTCTCCGACAGCACCACGAATTCGTCGCCGCCGAGGCGCGCGACGGTGTCGCCGGCGCGCACGCACACCAGCAGGCGTTGTGCGAACGCGGACAGTACCTGGTCGCCGGCCGAGTGGCCGAGCGAGTCGTTGATCGTCTTGAAACCGTCCAGATCCATGAAGAGGATCGCGAAGAGCGAGCGTTGCCGGCGCGAGGCATGAATCGCTCGCTCGATGCGATCGGTGAGCGTGGCGCGGTTCGGCAGTCCGGTCAGCGTGTCGAGCGTGGCGAGACGCAGAATCTGCCCGTTGAGTTTCGACACCGCGCCGACCAGGAAGCTCGTGCGCGCATCGAAACGCGACAGCAACAACGTGACGATCAGTATCGCGAACGTGAACAGGATCACCGAAGTGGCGAGCCATGCGGCATTCACGCCGGCCGCCGCGCCGCAGATCGCGTCTGGCGCGAACTCGGCGGCGGCCATGCCGGCGTAATGCATGCCGCTGATCGCGACGCCCATTACGAGGGCCGCGCCGAAGCGCTTGCGCAGTACGTGCCGTGCGTCGTCGTTACTGAGCGCGCGCGCCATCCACAGCGCGGCCGTTGAAGCGCCCACGGCAACAGCGAGCGAAGCAGCGAACCACGCCGGTCGGTAGCCGATGGCGGGCGACATGCGCAAAGCGGCCATACCACTGTAGTGCATGCCTGCGATGCCTGCGCCCATGAAGGCGCCGCCTGCCAGCAGTCGCGTGGCTGTAATCCGAGCCTGAGTGGTGAGGTACAGCGCGAGATACGACGCGCCCATAGCCAGTGCGAGTGAATAGGTCGTGTCCGCGAAATCGTAGCCGAGCGGAATCGGCAGCGAAAATGCCAGCATGGCCACGAAGTGCATCGACCAGATGCCGACGCCGAGTGCCGCCGCGCCGCCCATGCGCCAGACGTGCCGCAACCGCGGCGACGCCAGCACGAAGATGCGGCCCGTGAGATCGAGTGCCGTGTACGACGCGAGCGTCGCCACGACAAACGACATTGCCACTAGCCAAGGGTTGTATGAGCTCTGCATGTGAAGTCCAACCGCAACGGAAAAGCGGCTGAACCTGTTATCGACACATTGGGACGTTTATTTAATTATTTTCAATATGTTAGTCACGGTGTCGTGCTCTGGCCGCGAGGCTTCCGGCCGAAAAACCGGTCGCCTCGCGAGTGCCTGTCAGACGGTTTTTCCCGCAGCGGCCGGGAACGGCAAATCGTAAAGCCGTTTGCCCGTGGCTGCAAAGATCGCGTTGGCAACCGCCGGCCCGACCGGCGCGACACCGGGCTCGCCGACGCCCGTCGGTGCTTCGCCCGACTGCACGATATGCACCTCGACCTTCGGCATTTCGGCGATTCGCAGCACCTGATAAGAGTCGAAATTGTTCTGCTCGACCTTGCCGTCTTTCAACGTAATAGCGCTGTGCAACGCCGCGCCGAGGCCAAAACCGATCCCGCCTTCCATCTGCGCCGCGATCACGTCCGGATTGATCGGCGTGCCGCAATCCACTGCACAGACAACGCGCTCCACTTTCACATTACCGTCCTGATCGACGGAAACCTCGGCCACTTGCGCAACAAATGTCTTGAACGCTTCAGCGACGGCGATGCCGCGCCCGCGGCCCTTGGGCAACGGTTTGGCAGGGTCCCAGCCGGCTTTCTGCGCGGCGAGTTCGAGCACGGCACGCATGCGCGGTTCGTGCGCGAGCAGATCGCGGCGGAAAGCGAACGGGTCCTTGCCTGCGGCGTGCGCGGCTTCGTCGATGAACGCCTCGACCGCAAATGCCGTATGCGAGCTGCCGACCACGCGCCACCACAGCACCGGCACACCGGTCTGGGTGGTCGTCAGTTCGACCGAGATGTTCGGAATCGCGTAGGCGAGGTTGGCGGCGCCCTCGACCGAGGTCGCGTCGATCCCGTTTTTCACCATGACGCTCGCGAACGGCGTGTCGCCGAGGATCGACTGACCGACGATCCGGTGCCGCCAGCCGACGAGCTTGCCGTCCGCTGTCAGCCCTGCGTCCAGCTTGTGGAAATACATGGGCCGATACAGGCCGCCGTGGATGTCGTCTTCGCGGGTCCATTGCAGCTTGACCGGCGTGCCGTTCGCGCCCAGCGCCCGAGCGATCGACACGGCCTCGACGATATAGTCCGAGCGCGTATTCGCACGCCGGCCGAAGCTGCCGCCCGCATACAGCGTGTGAATTTTCACCTGCTGCGGATCGAGCCCGGCCGTGCGCGCGGCATTCGCCTGGTCGACGGTCTGGAACTGATCGCCGGCCCAGATCTCACAGCTGTTGGCCGTGAGCTTGACGACGGCGTCGAGCGGTTCCATCGGCGCGTGAGCGAGATACGGGAACGAGTACGATGCGGAGATTTTCTTCGTCGCGCCCGAGAGCGCCTGCTCCGCGTTGCCGTCCTTGCGGGCGGATGCGCCCGGCTGCTCGGCGAGCCGCCGGTATTCGGCCATGATGGCGTCCGAGCTGCGCTTTTCCGCCTTCGAATCGTCCCATTCGACCTTCAGCGCATCGCGGCCCTGTTTCGCCGCCCAGAAGCCCTTTGCGACCACCGCCACACCGCCCGGCACCTGCACGACCGACACGACGCCGGGCACTGCCTTGGCCGCCGATGCATCGAACGACTTGACCGTCGCGCCGAAGAGCGGCGGACGCTGCAGCAGCGCGACCAGCATGCCGGGAAACGTGACGTCGAGCGTGAACTGCGCGGTGCCGTCGGTTTTCGGCGGCACGTCGACGCGCGGCAACTGATGGCCGATCAAACGGAAATCCTTCGGCGATTTGAGCGCGACCTTTTGCGGCACCGGCAGCCGTGCAGCGGCCGACGCGAGCGAGCCGTAGGTTGCGCTGCGGTTCGTGGCCGCGTGATGCACGCTGCCGTCGCGCGTCACGAGTTCCGTTGCGGGCACCTGCCATTGCGCGGCGGCGGCCGAGACCAGCATTGCACGCGCTGTCGCTCCCGCTTCGCGCAGTTGCATCCACGAGTTCGCCATTGCCGAGCTGCCGCCCGTGCCCTGCATCGTGCCGAAGGCCAGATTCGCATAGCGCTTGGCGTCGGCGGGCGCGCTTTCGACACGTACGTCCTGCCAGTTCGCGTCCAGTTCTTCGGCGACGATCGTCGCGATACCGGTGTAAGCGCCTTGGCCCATCTCGACGTGCTTCGCGATGACGGTCACGCTGTTGTCCGGCGCGACCCGCAGAAAGGCGTTGGGTGCAAACGTCGCGTCGGGCGCCGTGGCAGCGACCGCGCGGCGGCCCATGCCGGCCCACTCGAAGCCGATAGTGAGGCCGATGTTCGCGCCGACGGCGGCCACGGCGCCGGCTGCTTTGAGGAAGGTCCGGCGCGACGGGCGCACTGCGTCGGTGAGATCAGATCCGGTCGTCATGGTCAGGCCTTCAGGGTAGCGGCGGCTTCGTGGATGGCCGCGCGTATGCGGGAGTAAGTTGCGCAGCGGCACAGATTGCCGTTCATCGCAGCGTCGATGTCCGCGTCGGTGGGCGTGGCGTTGTGTTCGAGCAAGGCTGTGGCCGACATGATCTGTCCGGACTGGCAGTATCCGCACTGCGGCACCTGCAACTTCACCCATGCCGCCTGGATGGCCTTCGCAGGCCGGCTTTCGATACCTTCGATGGTCGTGATGCGCTTGCCCGCGACGGCGGCGAGCGGCAGCACGCACGAACGCGTGGCCTCGCCTTCGAGATGAACCGTGCAGGCGCCGCATTGCGCCATGCCGCAGCCGAACTTGGTGCCGTGCAGGCCGGCGTTCTCGCGAATTGCCCAGAGGAGCGGCGTGGTGGGATCGGCGTCGAGCGTGACGTTCTTGCCGTTCAGGACAAAGGATGTGGACATGGAACCTCTCCGTGGGGAAAGCCCGAACTTGGCGCCGGGTGTACGCGGCAGTGTGAACGACAGCGGGGCATTCTGCTTACACAATCCTGCAAAAATATTGAACAATTCTGCAAATCCAGCAAGCCGGAGGTGGCAGTCCGGCAGCGGTTGAGTATGCTCGCTTCCGTCAACGGAGTTCAATGCACATGAATCTGGTTTCTTCCGGGATGGATCCCTCGGCGTCGCGCGAAGCGGCACGCCGCGAGCTGGCCGCGCTCGTCAGCCGGTTCGCCCCAGTCGACGGCGCGCATCAGACGGCAATTCCCTCGCTCGCTTTCTACCGATACTCGGCACCCGCCGATCTCGGCTGCGGCGTGACGAACTCCGCGTTCGTGTTCGCGGCGCAAGGGGCCAAGCGGGTCGTGGTCGCGGGGCAGGCTTACGACTACGATCATCTGCATTGCCTCGTGACGTCCGTCGATCTGCCGATGACATCGCAGGTCACGCGAGCGTCGTCCGAAGCGCCTTATTTGTGCGTGAAGCTCACGCTCGATCCGCAGGCCATCGCGGAACTGGCGACGCAGTTGTGTCTGCCGGAACCGGGGGCCGTGTCGGCGGGCGAGGGCATCGCGGTGGGCTCGCTGTCGGCACCGGTTTTCGACGCGGCGCTGCGACTCGTGCGATTGCTCGATACTCCGGATGACATTCCGGTTCTCGCGCCGCTCATCGAAAAGGAACTGCTCTACCGGTTGATGACGAGCGAGCAGGGCAAGCGGCTCAGGCACATTGCCGTGAATGGGAGTCAGACCTACCGGATCGCGCGCGCGATCGAGTGGATCCAGAATCACTACACCGAGATCTTGCGGGTCGAGATGCTGGCGCAAGAGGTGAACATGAGCGTGTCGTCGTTCCATCATCACTTCAAGAACGTCACGACGCTGAGTCCGCTGCAGTATCAGAAGCAACTGCGGCTTCACGAAGCCCGCAAACTGCTGCTTGGACAGAAGGGCGATGTCGGGTCGGTGGCTGTCAGGGTCGGGTATGACAGCCCCTCGCAGTTCAGCCGCGAATATAGCCGGCTGTTCGGGGCGCCTCCGCTTCGCGATGTGGTGCAGTTAAGGCGCCGCAACGGCGTGGGATATGGCGAGTAGTTTCTCGGGCGTGCCGGCTCATGTTCAGCCCTTCAACTCGAAGATGCTGTCGATCTCGACGGGGATGCCCATTGGCAACGTGTGCACGCCAAGGGCGCTACGCGCTGGAAGCTTGCTCTGACCAAACAACGTGAGCAGAAGATCACTCGCGCCATTGGCCACTTGGGGATGCTGCGTGAACGATTGTTCAGCACGCACGTAGACAGTCAGCCGGCTGCATCTGTCTACGTTGTCGAGCCCGCACGCCTGATCGACGCAGGCGAGGATCATCAGCATGGTCAGACGTGCCGCGTGCTGTGCTCTTTCGACCGACATGTCGCCGCCGACGATGCCGACCATCGGCTTGCCATCCTCGAACGGGCCGAGACCGGACACATAGAGCTGATTGCCTGAAACGGATACCGTTCGATAGGAGCCGAGCGGGTTGATCGGCGGCGGCAACTGGAGCCCCAACTGCGCGAGGCGTTCGGATACGTTCATGGATGGCTCACGGTAATGTGGAACGACGATAGAGGCGGCTACAAGTTGCGCTTCGCTGTTCGTCGAACGTCGGGCGACAACATGCCTCTTTCGGTGAACACCTGCAGCCAGTCATTTATTCCCGCTCCTGTTCAACTATTCGGTCGAGCGGATCGGGAAATCGCACTCCCGCATTCCCGGGCACGCAGTCGCCGCTATGCGGCGATGCAGCCATTCGATTAAGACTGGTCAACCGCCGTCGGCCGAGACGCGCGCCGATTCGCTTATCAATGGGCCGCTATAGGTGCTCTCGCTCGCCGGACTCGCGTGACGCGCCGCATGCGCGCGGCGCATTGGCTTCAGCACCAGGAGCGCGAGCAGCGCGGAGGCTGCCGCCATGCCGGACGCAAGCATGAAGACGGCATGCCAGCTGCCGGTTGCCGCCGTAATGACGCTGGTGAACGGCACGAGCAGCGCAGCCGTGCCTTTTACCGTATAGAGCAGGCCCGCATTCGTAGCCGCGAATTTCGGTCCATACGTATCGCCGCACGTCGCGGGGAACAGGCTGTAGATCTCGCCCCACGCAAAAAACACGATACCGGTCAGCACGACGAACGCCACCGGACTCTGGCCGTATTTCGACAGTGCCAGAATGCCGACCGCTTCGATCGCGAATGCGATGAACATCGTATTTTCACGTCCGATGCGATCCGAAATCCAGCCGAAAAACGGCCGCGTCAAACCGTTCAGCACACGATCGATCGTCAATGCGAACGTCAGCGCCGGCAATGTCAACCCGAGTAACGAAACTGGAGAGTCGTGCAGGCCGAAGTCCTTTGCGATCGGTCCGAGTTGCGCGGTGGCCATCAGGCCGCCCGCAGCCATCATCACGAACATCAGGTACATGACCCAGAACACCGGCGAGCTGACCACTTCGCGCGGCGTGGCGTTGTAGACCACGCGTTTGATCGTGCTTTTTGCGGTGGCGAGCAGACTGGCCGGCGGCGCGAGCAAGGCGAGCCCGAGCAGGACAACGATGATGCCCTGGCCGAGGCCGAACGACAGGAAGGTCGCTTCGTACCCGCTGCTCTTGATCATGTTGGAGATCGGAATCACGGTGGCCGCGGACCCCGCACCGAAACCGGCTGCCGTGATCCCCGCTGCAAGGCCGCGACGATTGGGAAACCACTTGAGCGCATTGCCCACGCAAGTGCCGTAGACCGCGCCCGCGCCGACGCCGCCTATCGCCGCCGCGATGTAGAGCAAGGGCAGCGACGACGCCATCGAGTTCAGCACCCACGCAATTCCGCATAGCAGGCCGCCCCCGACTACAACGGGACGCGGCCCGTACTTGTCGACCAGATAACCCTCAACGGGCACCAGCCATGTTTCGGTGACAACGAAGATGGTGAACGCGACCTGAATCGCCGCGCGACCCCATTGATATTTTTCGTTGATCGGATTGACGAACAAGGTCCAGCCGTACTGCATGTTGGCGATCATCGCCATGCAGATCACACCGAATACGAGTTGCACCCACGGTGACGCTGTCCACGACGACGCTCCTTCCTGATGATCCGTTTTCATCACTGTCTCCTTTGGCATGCCTTGTCTTTTGATTGCGGTAGGTGGCACCCCGACCGACCTTTAGACGTCGTGAAAGCGTTGGTCGAACCCATACAGTATGTGATATATCAAGTAAGTCAAGCGAAAGAAACACTAGTCTCGTAACGCGACTTTTCCTGATATGAAAGGTAAATGAAGGAGTTTTGGCGACTCATGCGTATGAGTCAAAAAAAGCCCGCCGGCAACGCCGGCGGGCAGAGGGCATGCGGCAAGACAAGGCTGTTCGCCGCACTCCTGCTTTTATAGATGAAAGTATTCTGTAATGTTAGTTTTTTGTTTGTAGGGATTTCGATAATGCGCGACGCTCGCCGGACGCGGTAGGAAGCTCGGTGCAAACGCGTCCATCTACGAGGCGCGAGGCACTGCGCTCACCACGCGCGCGGAGTATCGTGGTCGATGCACGCGCCGCACTCCGGAGACCCGCAATGAACGAAGCTCAACGACTCGCCGCCTTGCGTATCGTCCTGATCGTCGTAGGTCTGATCGCCCTGTTCGCGTTCGGGCCGCTCATGATCCTGTGGCCGTCCGGTTGGGCATGGCATAGCGGTCATTCCGACTATCCGCTGATGATGGTCGGCATCTACGCGACGCTCGGCGTGTTCCTGCTAAGGGCGTCGCGCGATCCGCTCAAACATCTGAGCCTGATCTGGTTCACGGTATGGTCGAGCGTCGTACACGGCGCAATCATGGCCGTGCAGTCTTTTGGCGTCGAGATGGACGGGGCGCGCCATCTCGGCCATCTGGCGGGCGATGTGCCCGCGCTGTTCATTGTCGCCGCAGTGCTCGCTGTGTTGACGCCGCGCGGCGACAAAGCGCGCGCGCTGCTGGCTTGACACTGTAGCCGCTTATGTAGCCACTCACCGCGCTACACGCGACGCCACCCCGACATCACAGCTACATCACAACGACTGCGCTGAGAACGTATCGCACTGACGGACATCGCCTGTCGTGAGGCCGCGTCGCAGCCACCGCTGCCGCTGCTCGCTGGTGCCGTGCGTAAAGGCCTCGGGCACGACGCGTCCCTGCGATTGCCGCTGCAACCGGTCGTCGCCGATCGCGCCTGCTGCGGTCAGCCCCTGCTCGAAGTCGCCCGGTTCCATCAGCTTGGCATTCAACTGCTGCGCGACCGCTGCCCACACGCCGGCAAAACAATCCGCCTGCAATTCGAGCCGCACGGACAGCGCATTGGCGCGCGTCGGCGACATGCGCGCACGCGCCGCTTCGTACTTGTCCGAGATACCCACCACGTTCTGTATGTGATGCCCGACCTCGTGCGCGATGACATACGCCTGCGCGAAGTCGCCGCCCGCGCCGAAGCGCTCGCGCAGCTCGCGGTAAAACGACAAGTCGATATAAACGGTGCGGTCGGGCGGACAGTAGAACGGCCCCATCGCGGACTGTCCCGTGCCGCATGCCGTGGGCGTGGCGTCGCTGAAGAGCACGAGCTTCGGCGCCGGATAGTCCTGATTCAACTGCGTGCGAAAGATATGCTGCCAGGTGCGTTCGGTGTTGCCGAGCACGCGGCGCACGAAGTGACTGCCGGCATCTTCGGCGGGCGGTGCGTTTGTCGTCGCACTGCGCTGTGGCGCGTTGCCTTGCAGCACTTGCGCGCCGTTGATAATCGTCATCGGATTGATGCCGAAGAAGTACGACGCGGCCAGTGCGATCACAATCGTCCCAATGCCGATGCCGCCGCCCATCCGCATGCCGCCGCCTCGCCGGTCTTCGACGTTCTCGCTTTCTACTTCATCATCGAGGCGCATGTGCTTTCTCCATTGTGTTGCGCGACAAGCCGTGACGTTTTGCGGTCCGTGCTCGCGAGGAAGCAGTAAGCATACCCGGTGGGCGGTTGTGTGAGCGGTCGCGCACGCAAGAAAACCGGGCGCGTTTGTTTGTGCGCGGTGGTTGTGAAACTTCAGACGTGGGGTGCGCAGCTTTCACCTGCCGCCGCCCGCCGTTTGTTCCGGTGATGCCATTTTCAGCACACCCGGTCAGCCCGCCTTGCTGAGCACGAACTGCATGACGTCGGTGCGGCCCTCGTCGAAACCCGCTTCGCAGTAGGCCAGATACAGCCGCCATGTGCGCATGAAAACTTCGTCGAAGCCCAAGGTGCGGATCGTGTCGACCTCCGCTTCGAACGCAAAACGCCAGCGGCGCAAAGTCTCCGCATAGTCGCGACCGAATGACAACAATGCGCGCGCTGAGAAATGGTAGCGCTGCGCCGCGTCGATGAAACGCTGCGGGCTGGGCAGCATTCCGCCCGGAAAAACAAACTCGCGGATGAAATCGCTGCTTGAGCGATACGCGGCAAAGTGCTCGTCGCCGATCGTGATGGTTTGCACCAGCGCGCGAGCCGCCGGCCGCAAACAGTCATGCAAAGTGCGAAAGTACATGGGCCAGAATTTTTCGCCGACCGCCTCGAACATTTCGATCGACACAATGCCATCGTACTGGCCACTCAGCGTGCGGTAGTCGCGCAGTTCGAGTTGCACGCGCTCGCTTAAACCCGCCTCGCTTACACGCTGTTTCGCGAACTGCAGTTGCGCCGACGAGATTGTCACGCCATGAACATGAATTCCCTGGCGTGCTGCAAACATCGCAAACCCGCCCCAGCCGCAGCCGATTTCCAGCACGTGCATGCCGGCGCGCAATTCGAGCGTATCGACAATGCGCTGATATTTGGCCTGCTGCGCCGCTTCGAGCGTCCGCTCGAAATGGCCGTCGAATAGAGCACTGGAGTAGGTGAATGTCGGGTCGAGCCAGCGCGCGTAGAACGCATTGCCGAGGTCGTAATGTGCATGAATATTGCGCCGGCTACCCGCGCGGGTGTTGCGCCTGAGCCGGTGGCGGAGTCCATACCAGAGTTGGGCAAGCCAGTTGCCATACACAGTGCGCTGCAAAGCATTCTGATTGCGGATCGCTATCCGCAGCAGCGTGACGAGGTCGGGCGTATCCACCCAGAGCGCGCGCCAGGCGTCCGCGAACCCGATGTCGCCTTTGCGCAGGATCGCGCCGCATGCCCGCCAATCGCGAAGCTCGAGCCGGGCGCGCGGCGAGTCATGGGGATCGCCGAAGGTGCGCTGCTGGCCATCGGGTGTAACGACGACCAGATGTCCGGCCTGAATCCGTTCGAGCAAAGACAGGAATAAGCGCGCCGACGGCGGCGTGGCCTCGTCACCGCAAACGGTTCTCGAAAGCGCCATGAATGAAACTCCTCACTAGGACGAAATGGACTGTGCAGTGCAAAACGGTTTCGCAGTCACGACTGCGTCGATGACTTGTCAGCGACGGGATCAGGCACAGGGCGCTTGCCATGGAACGGCACTTTCTTTATCGCCAGACGCAGCGCCTGCCAATGAATGCGGAACACCACGCCGAGGCACAGGAACGGCTGACGCGTGAGCGCGCTGAGCGCGCTTGTACCTGTTAGCGGAACGAGTGCTCCGTGCAGCGCCGTGCGAATCAGGAGTCCCTGTGCGTCGTGGTAATCGATGGAGATCGATGTGTTGCCGCGTGTCTCGCCGACACGAAACACGTAGCCGCCCTCGACACGGCAAAACGGCGATACGTGCAGTACCTTCTTGCAACGCAGAACGGTGGAGCGGGTGATCGCCTCGCGATCAGGCGCATGCAGCAAATAACAGTGGCGCTCGCCAAACGTGTTGCGCACCTCGGCGAGCAACGCTCGCAGGCCTCCATCGCGGTCGTGGCAAAACCAGAAGGCGATCGGGTTGAATCCGTAGCCGAATACGCGCGGGAATGCTTGCAGCCAGATGCGGCCATCCGCTTCGTGCAGGCCGGCGGCACGTAGTTGCGCCCGCATCCATGTCGCGAGATCGCTGCCGTCGCACGGACCGTGGTCACGGCGACGCAAGCTGAGCGGCCGGTGACGATCGACACCGAACCACGCATTGCCGAGCGAGTCGAGCCGATCGAGGTCGACGCGCACATAGAACGCCGGATAAACGAAGCGATGACGCTTCGGCCGCAGACGCTCATGCATGATCTTGCCATTCAGCAGCCATGCGGATGGCTCCTGAATGGCGGCGGCGCTCGCACTGCCATGCGCGGTGCCGGGCTTCACAGCTTTGCCCATGCGGGAGACGAGTCGAAATCGGCGGCCACACGCAGCGCGGATTTCAGACCGTCCTCGTGGAATCCATAACCGGTCCATGCACCGGCGAACCACGTGCGTCGCTGACCTTGCAGCATCGGCAGACGTTGCTGCGCGTCGATCGCGCCGAGATTGAGGAGCGGGTGATCGTAGACAAAACGCCGTAATTCAGTGCCTGGCGCAGGCGCGGTCAGCGGGTTGAGCGTCACGATGAGCGGCGTCGTGAAAGGCAAGCGCTGGAGCTGGTTGACGAGGTAACTCACACACACTGGCTGCGTACCGTCGTGGCAGCGGCTGCCCAGGTAATTCCACGCAGACCAGACGCGCTGACGTCGTGGCAAGAGACTCGTGTCCGTGTGCAACACCGCCACGTTGGGCCGGTAAGCGATTGCGCCGAGCACGCGTCGCTCGTCGGCACCGGCGTCTTCCAGCATGTGCAGCGCGGTCGGCGCGTGTGTTGCAAGCACCGCTGCGTCGAAGTGCTGCGTGCCATCGTCGGTGAATATGTCGACGCCCTGGTCGCCGCGCCGGACGCCTCGCACCGGGGTTCTGAGCCGCACGTCATCGAGCGTTGCGGCAATCCGCTGCACGTAACTTCGGCCTCCACCGATCACCGACTTCCACTGCGGTCTGCGGTTCACCTGAAGCAGCGCGTGATTCAGACAGAAGCGCAGGAAAGTGCTGGCGGGAAAAGCGAGTATGTCGGCCGTTGCGCTCGACCAGATCGCCGCGGCCATCGGCAGTAGATAGTGACGCTGGAACGCATGGCCGTAGCCGCCCATTGTCAGCAGTTCGCTCATCGACACGCGTGTTGCCGTGGCGATTTGCAGGTTGCGCTCCGCGCTGCCGTTGAAGCGGAATACATCGCGCAGCATGCCGATAAAGGTCGGTGAGAACATGTTGCGCCGCTGAGCGAATAGCGTATTCAGATTGGTGCCCGCCCATTCGAGGCGGCCCTTGTCGAGCGAAACCGAAAAGCTCATGTCGCTCGCATGCGACTTCACGCCCAGTTCCGCGAACAGCGCGATCAGGTTCGGATAGGTGCGATCGTTGAAGACGAGAAAACCGGTGTCGACGGGATGACTGTGCCCATCGAGCCTGACATCGACGGTATTGGTGTGACCGCCAAGGTAGCCTGCGGATTCGAACAGCGTCACCCGATGGTTGCGCGCGAGCAGATAGGCGCTCGCAAGGCCGGCAATACCCGCACCTATGACCGCCACGCGTGAGCCTCGCGTCAATGGGGCGGTCCTCCTGGCCTGACTCATGTGCGCATCTCCCGATCATGGGACGCGCGTGGCTATTGGAAGTTAAAGGGGAGTGCGCGTCCTCGGGCAGAGTTACGAACGACGAGCGAAACCGGATGCAGCATGTGAGTCGAATTGGATAAAAGCACGCGGTAAGTCGAGATTTGCGTCATGCAAGGCGTCCATCCGATCCGCTCAGCCGTAGATAGGATTCACGACACGAGAGCAGGAGGTCCCTTCATGCTTGATACGCGGCCTTCGTTAACTGGCAGTCCAAATGTCAGGCCAACCGCCCGCCCAACCGCCAGTCCACCGCGAGCGCGGCTGTCGGTGCTATATTGCGCGAGGTTAATTCGTGAGGGCGATGCACGCCACTACCCGCGCATGAATGATAAGTCGAATAGCGCAGACAACGACGAACCGGTCTCGCCTGCGCAGGCAGACCCGGATGGACGCGGCATCGACGCGCAGCGGCGGGCGCACCTGAACGGATTGCTGCAGGCCACGGCGCACGGCAATCAAGCCGCATTCGCCGAGTTGTACCGCCTTGCGTCGAGCCGGGTGTTTGCAGTCATCTTGCGCATGACACACGACCGCGCCGAAGCCGAAGATCTCTTACAGGACGTTTTCACTGCCGCCTGGCGACGCGCCGATGTGTTCGATCCCGCGCGCGGCGGCGCGATGACGTGGCTGGTGACGTTGGCGCGCAACCGCACGATCGACCGCTTGCGCCAGCACCGCGAGACACCGCTCGATAACGAGTCCGCCGAAGAACTCGTCGACGAAGGACTCACGCCGGTTGCACTTGCCGAGGCGAGTGAAGAGCGCGTGCGACTCGAGCGCTGCATGGAGCAGCTTGGACCGCAGCAGCGCGGCGCGGTCCGCGAGGCGTTCTTCAGCGGCATTACCTATAGCGAGCTGGCTGCTCATCTGAGCGTGCCGCTCGGCACATTAAAAAGCTGGATCAGGCGCAGCCTGATGCAACTCAAGACCTGCCTCGAGCGATGAATACGCCCGCAGAAAACGAATCCGAACTGCGCTGCGCAGAATATGCGTTGGGCGTCCTCGACGCCGACGAACGCCGCGCGCTCGAAGATGCCGTGGCCACCGACCCCGTGCTTGCCTCGACCCTTGCGCGTTGGCAGAACCGGTTTACACCGCTTGCCGAAGATCTGCGCCCCGTGGCCGTGCCTGCGCGCGTGTGGACTCGTATCCAGCGCGATCTTGGCTTCCTGCCGGCGCGATCGTCGGCCCCGGACGTCGCGCGCGGGCAGGGCTGGTGGAACAACCTCGATCTGTGGCGCTTCGTCGGCATTGGAGCGAGCCTCGCGACACTCGCGCTCGTCGCGGTGAACCTGGTCTCGCTACGCGAGGCGCCGCGTCCCGCGAACGTCGCCGTCAACCCGGTGCAGGGCTATATGGTCGCGACGATCGCGCGCCCGGACGGCGTCGCCCACTGGACAGCGACGGTCGATCTGCTGCGTCGCGAGATGGTCGTGGTGCCGGCCGTCAAGCCGACGTTCGCCGCAGACCGCGCAACCGAACTGTGGCTCATTCCGCCAGGCGACAAACCCATCTCGCTCGGTGTGTTTCCGGCTGATGCACCGGCGCGTATGACGCTTGCCGACGCCGTCGTTGCGCAACTGAGCGCACGCGCGGTGCTGGCCGTCTCGCTCGAACCGCTGGGCGGGTCGCAGACGGGGCAGCCTACCGGGCCGGTCGTTGCCACGGGTCAGGTCCGCTCGGGCGTCTGATAAGAAGAGAGCGGCGCGTTGCATCCGTTTGACCGCGGCATCCGTAGATTCCGTTATTTGTCGCTTCGGAATTCTGCATGCCAGTTGCCGCCACCCTTGCGCTCGCATTCGCGGGCCTCGTCATAACGTTTGTCGGTGTCTGGGTCGTTCAGTTGCGTACGCGCAATGCGGGGATGATCGATCCGGTCTGGGCAGGCACGCTTGGCGGTGTCGCGGTTTTTGTCGCGGCGGCCGGGCCCGGCGCGTCGCTGAATCGCGCCGCGGTTGCAGTCAGCGGAGGCGCGTGGGGACTTCGGCTCGCGGTGCATCTTTGGCGCCGTAACAGCGGACACGCCGAAGATGCCCGTTACGCGGCGCTACGCGAGCGCTGGGGCGCTGCCGCCCCGCGCAACATGCTGGCGTTCTTCCTGCTGCAAGCGGTGATCTCGATGGTGCTGTCTATTGCATTCCTGGTGCCTGCGTACAGCGAGGCGATACCCTCGTTCGGGTTCATCGTCGCAGCACTAGTAATCGGCTTGACGGCGCTCGCAGGCGAGGCTGCCGCCGACCGTCAACTGCGCCGCTTTGTCGCCGATCCGGGCAATCGCGGCCGCGTTTGCACTGTCGGCTGGTGGCGCTACTCGCGACATCCGAACTACTTCTTCGAATGCCTGCATTGGTGTGCCTATGCGGCGTGGTCGATCAGCCTGCCGTGGGGCTGGGCGACGCTCGTGCCGCCCTGCGCAATGGCCTGGCTGCTCATGAAGGTATCGGGTGTGCCGATGCTCGAAGCGCGACTCGTCCAGACCCGCACCGGCTACCGCGCATACATGACGACGACGAGCGCGTTGATTCCGTGGCCGCCGCGCGCGGGCGCCCGCCAACGCGGAACCGATCTGGATTCGGACGACCGACACTCGAAGAGGAACTGAGATCATGACCTTTACCGTCACGCCCACGCCTGCGTCCCGACGCGTCGAACCGGCATCCGGCAGACCGGCCGCGAGCGCCTATGACCCGAACTGGACGATTCGCTGGTGCGAGCGCGGCTGGCTGCCGGACTTTGCGATTCGCGCCGGCATGCGGGCGCTGATGGCGAGGCGGCTCGCCGATGAACATGCGAACGACGGAGAGCGCCGTGGCGAGGCGCTCGAACTGCTCATCGACGATCTGCGCGCAAAGCCGATCGCGATTGAAACGCAGGCGGCCAACGTGCAGCACTACGAGATCCCTGGCGAGTTCTTCGAGGCGCATCTGGGCCCGCGTCTCAAGTACTCCTGCGGCTATTATCCAAAGGGCGATGAAACGCTATCCGAAGCCGAAGAATCTATGCTGGCGCTGTACGCTCAGCGCGCAGGTATCGAGGACGGGCAGTCCATTCTCGACCTCGGGTGCGGATGGGGCGCGTTATCGCTGTGGCTCGCACAGCGGTATCCGCATGCACGGATCGTCGGGCTTTCAAATTCGCATGGGCAGCGCGCGTTTATCGAGCGTCGCGCGACCGAGCGCGGACTTTCCAATTTGCGCGTGGTGACGGGCGACGTCACGACCTTCGAGTTCGCGCCGGGCGACGCGGGCTTTGACCGCGTCGTTTCCGTCGAGATGTTCGAGCACATGAAGCATTATGGATTGCTGCTCGCGAAGATCGCACGGTGGCTGCGCGACGATGGGCAGCTTTTCGTTCACATCTTCGCGCACCGGCTGCTCGCATATTCTTTCGACGTGCGCGACGGCAGCGACTGGATGTCGCGCCATTTCTTCACCGGCGGCACGATGCCTTCGGCAAACCTGTTGCTGCGTTTTCAGGACGATCTCTGCGTGACGCGTCAGTGGTGGATCGACGGCACGCATTACGAACGGACCGCCAATCAGTGGCTGGCTTCTCTCGACGCCGCGCGCGAGCGCGTGTTGCCGCTTCTCGCGGCAAGCGGCAATGCGGGCCTGGCATTCCAGCGCTGGCGCATGTTCTATATGGCCGTCGCGGAACTGTTCGGCTATGCGCACGGACAGGAATGGGGCGTCGCGCATTATCTGCTGCGTAAGAGGGCTGGCGGAGCTTTATCCTTTTAACGCAATGCCTTTCCAGACGGTGCCGGATTCCGGGTACGTCGCGCCCGTGCACAGCTCCATGTAGCCGTAGGTCTGCCGCTTTTTCTGGTTCTGTTCCTCACGCTTTTTCTTGCGCATCGCGGGCGTGAGATAGGGGTAGTCACGACTTATTGTGATTCGATCGAGCCGCACCTTCCCGGAGGGATCGTCGGGCGCGGGATCCAGGAAAAACAGTTCAACGTCTACGGGAAAACGTCCGTTCTCGCCATCATTAGCCCGGTAGCGGTAAGGGTGCAGCAGTTTAGCGGGCGGTAGACCAACGCCCAGGCTGTTTCCTTCATACCTCACCCCTCCGCCTACCCAGTAGCCTGCAAGATCAAGACGCTGTTCAAGCACGCGGCGATTGATTCCGGCGAGAGCGTTATGGAACCAGAGTTCAAAGGAAACCGGCACGACTCGCACTTTCAACCTGTCGTCCGAGTAGTCGAGCGGATCTGGCGATGTAGACAGCCGCACCCTCGCATCAGGAAAGGCTTCCTTCGTGAACGCGTATTTTTTGCCCCCGCCTTCAGGGACAAAGTATTCGGACGATTCGAGCGTCCCGAAAGCAGGGTCGCCCGGGTTGAACGGCCTGTCGTCGCGCATCACCTCCATGACCTTGTCAAGCAGCGCGTATAGCGCCCGTTCCTGCGGCGGCGTAATGTCGTCACTCATTTCAGCGCGCTCCAATTGACTGGATGACGTGGGCGTAGGCGCTTGTGCATGTGCCTGGGTTACGCAACTGAGAACGGCCAGTCCAGCAATACTGGACCACTTCACCACACAAGAATGCATCCTGTTCATGTAGATAACTCGCATACGTGGAATACCATGCGCCTTCGCTTATCCCTTCAGCGCAATGCCTTTCCAGACGGTGCCGGATTCCTCATTGACATTGCATAGCCAGTACCACTGGCCGCGAACCATCGGACATGAGCCCCCTTGTTCCAGCGACACGGTGCGTACAGCATCGAACTTCTGCCCGCGTTCGACCTTCATCACGTCGGTCGGACCGTCCTTTGTCCAGCCTTCCCATATGCCAGATTCCGGGCACGTCGCGCCCGTGCACAGGTCCATGTAGCCGTAGGTATGCCGCTTTTTCTGGTTCTGTTCCTCGCGCTTTTTCTTGCGCATCGCGGGCGTGAGATAGGGGTAGACGCGATGAATCGTGATTCGATCAAGCCGCACCTTCCCGGAGGGATCATTGGGCCTGGGGTCCAGGAAAAACAGTTCGACGTTGACGGGAAAGCGTCCGTTTGCACCGGCATTCGCCCGATAGCGGTAAGAGTGCAGCAGGTTGTCGGGCGGGGGCCCGGCCCCTAAGTCGTTTCCTTCCTCCCTCACCCCGTCGCCGCCGGCCCAATAGTTTGCAAGATCAAGGCGCTGCTCAAGCACGCGGCGACTGATTCTGGCGAGAGCGTTGCGGAGCCATAGCTCAAAGTAGGCGGGGACCGCTTGCACCCGCGTCCTGTCGTCGGAATAGTCGAGTGGGTCGGTCCACATCGACAAATCTACTTTTGCATCAGGAAAAGCACTAATCGCAAACGAGTAATGTATTCCAGCTTCTCCTGGTTTTATGAAATAGGACGATTTGAGTTTGCCGAAGGCGGGGTCCTCCGGACTGAACGGCCTGTCATCCCGCATGATCTCCATGACCTTTCCGAGCAGTTGCAGGAGCGCCTGTTCCTGGGATTGGGTAATGTCGCCACTCATGTCACTTTGCTCCGATTGACTGGAGAACGTGCGCATAGACGCTTGTGCATGTGCCTGGGTTACGCAATTGAGAACGGCCAGTCCAGCAATACTGAACCACTTCACCGCACAAGAATGCATCCTGTTCATGTAGATAACTCGCATACGTGACTGCCATTGTTCGGGCTTGCTCGGGTGTGACGTTTCTCACCTTGCAGACTTCGGCCTCGACCTTTACCAGATCGGCCTGAATGAATTTCCAGTATTCGACTCCCTTCGTCTGGCTAATCACCCAGTAGTAATAGAAGATCAGCATCGCATGGATTCCGGTTCGGGCGAGGCTGTCATTCGGGAATGGTGTGGCGCAGGCCAGATCAAATATGCTGTCGCCGGCGAGTTGCTTGAAACACTTCTGCATACCGGAGAATGCGCTGTAGTCGTCGGGAAATGCGCTGAGCAATGAAATCTCCCAGAACAGCTGCTGACAGTGCCGCGCTTCGTGGTAGATGGTGTCGGCGAAATCAATTAGCGGGGCGTTAGTTTCTGGATGGCCTGCAACGCTCCAGATAACGTCATCAATATCCCATCTCGACAGACAGAGCGTCCAGTATTTGGCTGTAAAAGTCCCATGCGCAGCAAGGGGGAAGTTATATTCGGGCGCGTTCGCGGCGGAAACAATCACAATAGCGGGCATGGCGCCGCCGTCCGTTGCAATACCATCTGGCATGCCGAACGGACCTGCTTGGAGTGCCTTCCAGATCTGGGGCTGGACCGCTGGCAGGATGGCCGCCGCTAGCTCATTGTCCGGTTTTCCCGCGAGACTCGCCCACTCGATTCTGCAAAGACTTTCCTTCACAGCGGCCGTGTAGCTCTTTGCAACCGGATACTCGATATCACTCCGATACTGGACCGCTGGCGGTGTATCTGCGCCCTTTGCATTCCTGAGCAGGTGACACGTCCGCAAACCCCAGTTCATCGGATCACAACCAACGAACACAGGCGGCTTGCCATCGCCCGTCAGTCCTTCTCCCGGCGTTTCGGCTGACTTGCCGCCCACCTTCGTCGTGCGCTTTTCCGGCATCTCGACCGTTTCAGGTGTGGGCAGACTGTCATCGCGCCACACAGTTGTCGTGCTCGCCGATATGACCTTATCCGGTTCGCTTTGCGACATGAGTTCCACAAGGCCGAACGAGACAGCGTTGCTCGTCGCCACCTGCATCTCGCCGCGCCCGTTCGTCACGCCCTTGATCACCTGACCGTCATCCAGCGTGATCCGGTATGGCTGGCCACCGAGGATGAACCCGCCGCCGTCCTCAACCAGAACATGATGCGCAACCAGCCGCCCCGGGTTCTCCTGCGTCGCTGGCAATGTGACCGGCGCAGCCTGCGGATCGTCTGTCGCGTGGCTCGCTGCGTGAACGAGGTAATGCCCGTTCGTGTGAACTGTGACGCCTTGCGGCGTCAACCGCAGCAGGGTTCCGCCCGCGTTGATTTCAATACCCTTCAGCGCGGCCAGCCGCAGCCATCCGTTCTGGCTGGTCACCGTCACGTCCTCCCGCGCGATTGCCTGGAGTCCATCGGTACGCGCTTCGAGGTATATGCGTCCGGTCGCGGCGATCATTGTTATCGACTTGCCGGCATAAAATGCAATCGCTTCGCGCACGGAAGCAAACAGCGATTTAAGCGCGGCAATCGCGACGTTACCGCCCGCCGTCAATGCCGTATGTTTCCCGCTGACGATATGCGTGTTGTCCTGCGCCGCCGCATGCAGATTCGCCGCGCTGGACACTGCAATGTCAGGCTGCCCGAACTCGGGGAAGTCATGAGCACCGTCCGATGCTCTGCCACGTAGCGTGGCGTTTGCATCGCTGAGCGCCTTCGCAACGTCCTGTTGCGCACCTGTGGCGTGCTGAGCGCCGTGCTGCTGTGCGGACAGCGCAAGTTCTTCGTGGATGCTGCGCGCCTCGGTCAGCCGGGCATGTGTCTCGTCCATGTCCTTGACCTTGCCCGCTGCCCCCGAGCGCCCCCATGAAGTGAATAGCAATCCCATCGAAGCGCGCAGAACGCCCCAGCGATCACTACGCAATTCGAAGCCTTCGCCGCGCGCGTCCTGTCGTCCCTTGTTACCGTCGATCCGCGTGATATGCCCCAGGCTAAGACTCGACTTGGCGTGGTCGCTCGCAAGTTGAGCCTGAAGTTTTCCCGCTGTATCGTCCAGCGCCAGATGGTTCGACTGCGCGCCGTGGTCAAGGCTCTTGCTTCGTATGCCGCTTAAGGCAGCGTTCGCGGGCAGTTCCCACGGTGGCGTATTGAAACGGTCAGCGACGAAGCCCGCCACAACGGGCCGGTCCGGGTCGCCGTGAACGTGTGAAATCACCACCATCTGCCCGGCGCGTCCCGGCGTCACAACGCCGAGTTCGCCCCCTTGCCATTGCGTGACGACCCGGACCCAAATCGACGTTGCGCCGTCGAACCGGGCCTCGCGGTCCCAGTCAAACTGTATTAGCAGGCGGTTCCGGCTGTCGATCCACATCTCCCGGTCTTGGGGCGCGACGATCACCGCATACTCGTAACCCTCGACGCGCGGTTTCGGTGTCAGTTGCGGCAGGCGGTAATACTCGCCAACCGGGTGGAGTTCGAACTCTGCCTTTACCGCATAGGTGCGCCACGCGCTCGTTGACGTGCCGACTTCGCTTATATCCAGCTCGCAGGCGAGCACCAGATACTCGCGGTTTGCGCTGTCCTGCGGATAGTTGACAAGCCTGAATGTGCGACCCGGCTGCAGCCCCCGCAGACGACCCGTGCCCTTCGCACGCAATCCCTTGCAGCGCGCTGCTTCCACCTTCACGCGCGCCAGATACTGGCCTTCCTCCCTCGCGTCGTGGGGGTAGGACGATGGGAACGTATCGGGCTGCGCGAACTCGGCCGGCGCGTAGATTTCGATGTTCGGGTCGGCTGTGCCGCCAGCCGCTTCGTATGTGTGCCGGTTCGGCGCATTGGACCCGCGCAGACGTGGCTGCATGTAGTCATGGTCATTGACGCACGCCTTCCCCGCCGTCACGGTATGCGTTACGGCCAGGCTGCTGATGTGTTCCTCGTCAATCCGGCCACCCGTGTGAAAACGCAGTGCCTCATAGGCAATGCCGTGCCGGTGGAACCCGCCTGACGTGTCGGACACGACGAGAGTATGCCGGTCCTTCGCGTGTTCGAACCAGAACACCAGACCCCACTCTTCCATGAGTCGGAGTGCGAAAGTCCAGTCCGACTCCCACGTCTGTCGCACCATATCGCGCATCGGGTAGCGACGCATGCCGTTCCACGGTCCGCCAATCCGCCAGTCGACCGATCCCAGATATCGCCCGAACACTTTTTGCAGAATATCCACGACAGTGCCGCTAAAAATTCGAGAGTCGGAATTCTGCGTAGCCCGCCACATGAAAGGCCGCAATACGAACTCATAAACGGCCGCTCGATCTTCCACACACTGAATGCGCGCCGAGACGATTTCACCGTTGATGTAACGGACATCGGCACCGATGTTCGAACGCCCGATGTCGCCCGGCTGGCCCGCTATAAAAGTGCCAATGCCTGAAATTTCGATTGCAACAGTGCCGTCAGTGCCGACAATCTGCGTCAGATCGATCTGCGTCGCATCAGTCGGGTTTAACAGAAGAGCAGCTTGGCTTTCCGCGACGACCACATACTCAAACAGTTCTCCCACCGCTTCACGCCCGCGCACACTACGCACGGTGAGCATTGGCTCGCGCACCTCTTCGCGGGCGCTGGCAATGCCGACTATTTCAGGAAGGGCGCGTCCGCTGAACGTGATACTTCGCGTGTTGACATGCCAGATCATAAGTTCGTCACGCCCGGATGAGTGTGGCTCCGCATGCAGTCCTGTCGCCGATGAGCGCGACGCGGCGACCTGCGTGCGTGGTTCTGCCGGTAGCGATAATTGGCCAGGCGCCGCCGCAGTCAGGGCACTTCACAAGGTGTCCGTCCAGTGCGACGCCCACGCCGAGATGTGTGAGGTTTGACGCTGCCTCGATGACTTCGCCGCCGTGGTCCGTCGAGTCCCCAAGGCGGCCCATTTCTCTACCGGTTGTTGCATCCTTCATCCGCGATTCCTGTTTTTATCAAGTGACCGACAGTCGAAAGCGGCGTGTCCTGCCGTGTCGAGGTGGTTGTCTGACTGGACAGAGCCCGTTTAAGACACGCGCAGCCGCGATCATCGGCTCATGCCGCAATGATGTTGGACGTAGTGGCGGACCACGACTATCAGACGAGGATTAAATAGGGGCGGTACATATGCGCGTGGCATATTCCGTTGGGGAATGTGGTTCGAACGCCGCTCGCGGCTCAGCGTTTAATGCCTTTGACGAGAGACGAAGGCGTCAAGATATCTTCGATAGGCTCGCATCCGTGGGACCGCTCGCCTGAGCGTATTGCGCTGACGCGTGACGACGGTTCGCACATCGAAGATGTTCTGGTGTGGGATAGAGGCGGATCGTCGCTCGCCGAGCGCCTCACGAAGGCGCTAGAACGTGCGTCCATGAACACTGGAGTAGGGTAGTTGAGGGCGACGATAAGCCTGGGGGTCGCGAGCCTGCTGGATGCCGCGTCGCCGCTTAAAGAGTTGTTAGTACGACGATGTTTAGCTATCGTCCTTGCCCTCCCGCTGATGGTCTCTGATGCGTAAGACCAGACACTTGCGTGCGAGGATCCCTGGTGTTTCCCAGAAAGCGGGAAGGCCGCCGATGCGTGACAAGCGACGACGTTCCACGCCTACTCACTGTCCGGTCTTGACCGACTCTCCATTGCCGTCAGGCGACATGTTCTGCTTGTCCTTATCGGACATTTTCGGCTGATTTGCCATGTCACCGGGAACGCGGTTCCATGGACTCGAGACGGGCTCGCTGTGATAAGTCATGCCTGCAGTCGCTGCTCCGTGAGATCCACCGCTGCCGTTGCCGCCATTGCCATTGCCGCCCGCCTGAGCAAAAGTCGCGTTGCACGCGCAGACCGTTGCGACGGTGATGCTGGCCCAGAGCAGGTTTTGCCTCAACTTTTCCATGATTCTCTCCATTGAAACCCGGCGCTGGCGGTGCCAGCGTCTGAGCCTTTTGTGCCGCTACAAAACACCCGGTTGCCACGCGGCGAGGTGCAACCAGGTGCGCGTCGACGAGCGACGCCTTGTCTTCCGGATTTAGTGCTGTATCGACGTTGCCGGCCGTCATCGCGGACCTATGACGGATATACGGTCAGACCTCCGCTCCGGATGCGCGGTGTTATCGCGGGCGTGTCAGAGCTTGCCGTGCAATGTTGCGCTGCGATGACGCATCGGGTGCGGAGGTTCAAGCAGCCACCTCGCAGAGATCGCGACGACACCAAACGTTATGCGTTCCCCTGCTAAGCATAGTTAAAACGCTCGCTTATCCGGGCGATCCGTCGTTGCTACGATCGCAGTTTGATCGTAATGACCTCTCCGGAATTCCGAGTCGTGACACTTTCTATTTTTCGATTGCTCGCCCGCGTGGCGCTGAGCACGTTGCTCGCTGTCAGCGCAGCCCATGCGCAAACCACAGGTAATGTTCGGGCTCCGCTGAAGTTGCGGATCGGCTATCAGAAGTCTTCGACGCTCATTACCATCCTGAAAGCGCGCGGCTCGCTCGAGCAGGCACTGGCGCCGTTGGGGGTGAGCATTAGCTGGAACGAGTTTGCGAGCGGCCTGCCGTTGACCGAGGCGCTCAACGCCGACGCGGTCGACTTCAGCGCCGACGTTGCCGACACGGTTCCGGTGTTCGCGCAGGCGGCTCACGCGCGCTTCGTATACGTCGCACAGGAAGCGCCGTCGCCAGGCGCGCAGGCGATCATCGTGAAGCGCAACGGCCCGGTGCGCACGCTCGCCGACCTGAAAGGCCGGCGCATCGCGGTGACCAAGGCCGCCGGCAGCCATTACCTGCTTCTCGCCGCGCTCGCCAAGGCGGGCCTCGCACCCGCTGACGTGCGCATCAGCTATCTCACGCCCGCCGACGGACGCGCCGCATTCGAGCGCGGCAGCGTGGACGCGTGGGTCACATGGGATCCGTATGTCGCGTCTGTCGATCAGGCGCCGGAGGTACGCATCCTCGCCAACGGGGCCGGCCTTGCCTCGTATCAGCGGTACTACCTCGCGTCGAGTAGCTTTGCCGCAGCCCACCCGGAAGTGATCAGCACCGTGTTCGCGCAGTTGTCGTCGGCGGGAGCTTGGGTTCGCAGCCATCCCGACGATGCAGCGAAGCTGCTCGCGCCCATCTGGGGATTGGACGCTGCGACGATCGAGCGCGCGAACGCACGCCGCAGTTATGCGGTGCGCGCAGTGGAGACGCAAAACTTCGGTGAACAGCAAAAGATCGCCGATACGTTCTACCGGGCGGGGCTTCTCCCCGCGCCCGTGGAGACGTCCGAAGCGCTGCGTTGGAATTTTGCCGCTAAGCGCGCGGAGGTGGCGGGGGTGGCGCTTACTGCCCGTTGAATTGAGCTGTCACATTAGAAGCAGGCGTGGCCCGTGAAATCCTGCCCCAGACATAGTGGTGACCTCGGACGGCCAGAAGCCATGCTCTCCTGACTTGCAAGCAACGTAATGCGAAAGGCAGATCCTGGCCGTCGATAAGCACATCGCGAGGCTTCACCATCGCGCCGCATTTCCGCTAACGCGCGACTGAGCAATGCATCGGGCATGCGTTGAATCGGCATGCCAGAACCGCTCCAGACAAACCCTGATTGCTGCGTCAAAGAGGCCGCTGATATTGTTCGCGAGCGTTGTGTGGAAGCGCTTCCACCTCCGCCTGCGCGGATGTCAACGCAGTCGCTCCTCGTATCTCGCCGTACCCGGTTCACTCAACTCAGCCGAGCATTTGCTTGCATGGAGAATCCGTGGCACACGACGCACTTTCCTCTCATTCGTCCGCCGATCCGTTCACGCCTGCCGCCGACTCGGCACTGTGGCGCGAGAACTTTTTGTTGGGTGCAGCCACCGCTTCGTATCAGATCGAAGGCGCCGTCAACGAAGACGGGCGCCTGCCATCCATCTGGGACACCTTCTGCGCGACGCCCGGCAAAGTGCTCGCCGGCGACAGCGGCGCCGTGGCATGCGATCACTATCACCGCTGGGAATCCGACGTTGATATGCTCGTTGGCCTTGGCCTCGAAGGCTACCGCTTGTCGATTGCATGGCCGCGCGTGATGGACGCCAACGGTGCGCCGAATCGCAAGGGACTCGACTTCTACAAGCGCCTGCTGACGCGTCTGAAAGAGAAGGGCATCACCACCTTCGTGACGCTTTATCACTGGGATTTACCGCAGCATCTGGAAGATCGCGGCGGCTGGCTCAATCGCGAAACCGCATACCGTTTCGCGGATTACGCGGATCTGATGAGCCGCGAGCTGGCCGGCACCGTCGATGCATGGGCGACGCTCAACGAGCCGTGGTGTTCCGCCTATCTCGGCTATGGCAACGGCCATCATGCGCCCGGTCTGGCCAACGGACGCTTCGCCACGCAGGCAATGCATCACCTGCTGCTTGCGCATGGACTCGCGCTTCCTGTGCTGCGCGAGAACGATCCCTCTTCTCAAAAGGGCATCGTCGCGAATGTCGGGCGCGGCACGCCCAACAGCGACAGTGCCGAGGACCAGCGCGCCGCGCAACTGTTCGAGATCCAGCACAATGCGTGGATTCTCGATCCGTTGCTGAAAGGTACCTATCCTGAGGCGCTTTTCGAATTGTGGCCGCGCACCGAACCGTTGATACTCGACGGCGACATGCGGACCATTTCCGCACCGCTCGATTTTCTCGGCATCAACTATTACTTCCGCACCAATGTCGCGAGCGACGGCGCACACGGCTTCACGGAAGTGCCGCTCGAAGGCGTCGAGCGCACACAGATGGGATGGGAAGTGTATCCGGACGGCTTGCGCGATCTGCTGATCGGCTTCAGCCGTGAGTATGCGAACCTGCCGCCGGTGTACATCACCGAGAACGGCATGGCCTCCGACGACGCAGTGATCGACGGACGCGTGAACGACACGCAACGCATTTCGTTTCTAAAGCGCCATCTTGCGGCGGTGGACGAAGCGATCAAGGCGGGCGTCGATATACGCGGCTATTTTCTGTGGTCGCTGATGGACAACTTCGAGTGGGCATTCGGGTATGAGCGCCGTTTCGGTATCGTGCATGTCGATTACGTCACGCAGAAACGCACGTTAAAGCGCAGCGCCGAACTGGTGTCGCAATTCCTCAAGGAGCGCAGAGAGAGAAGCCAACGTGCGTAACAGTGAACGAGAAAGCAAAGGAAAGAGCAACGATAGAGCAACGAAGAAGAAACAGAAGCTGATTTGCATGTCGACCTGAAACACGGGCGCGAGCCTTTGGAGGAGACGGGATGAACAGCAGAAAAACGGTCTTGCGAGCCATGGTTGCGGCATTGGCAATGCACGGAGTGCTCGCTTATGCGGAGCCTTTGAAAGCCAACGTCATTCACTGGTGGACGTCGGGCGGCGAGTCCGCCGCGATCCGCCAGTTCGCCGATGCCTATAACAAGGCCGGCGGTCAGTGGATCGACAACGCAGTTGCAGGCGCGGATCAGGCGCGCTCCACCGCGATCAACCGTATCGTCGGCGGCGATCCGCCCACGGCAGCGCAGTTCAATACGTCGAAACAGTTTCATGATCTGATCGATCAGGGGCTGCTCAACAATGTGGACGACGTCGCCGCAAAAGAGAACTGGAGCGGCGTGTTCCCGCAGTCGATACTCGACAGTATCAAGGTGAAAGGGCACTACTATGCCGCGCCCGTCGACATTCACATGCCGGCCTGGTTTTTCTACTCGAAGCCCGCATTTCAGAAAGCCGGCATTACCGCCGAACCGCAAAGCTACGACGAGTTCATCGCCGATCTCGGCAAGCTGAAAGCCGCAGGCGTGATTCCACTCGCATTCGGCGGTCAGCCGTGGCAGGAAAAAATCACGTTCGATGCCGTGCTCGCCGACGTCGGCGGCCCCGATCTTTACCTGAAGGTGTATCGCGACCACGACGCGAATGCGGTGAAATCCGACGCGTTCAAAAAGGTGTTGATTGCATTCAAGCGCTTGCACGATTTCGTCGATGCCGGTTCGCCTGGCCGCAACTGGAACGATGCCACTGCGCTCGTCATTTCCGGCAAGGCCGGTGTGCAGATCATGGGTGACTGGGCGAAGGGCGAATTCTCGGCGGCGAAGCAGAGCGCGGGCAAGGAATTTGGCTGCTTCCCTGGCTTCGGCCCGCATTCGCCATACCTCGTCGCGGGCGACGTATTCGTGTTCCCAAAGAGCGATAACGCCAGCACTGTAAAAGCACAGAACCTTCTTGCCACGGTGATGACCTCGCCGCCTGCGCAAGTCGCATTCAGCGCGAAGAAAGGCTCGATTCCGATTCGCCCCGATGTGGATGCGGGCAGTCTCGACATTTGCGCGAAGGAGGGCATTGCAATCATGAAGGACAAGTCGCGTCAGCTGCCGAATCCGGAAATGCTGCTTTCACCCGATACGCAAGGCGCATTGATCGACGTCGTCACTAACTTCTGGAACAAGAACCAGTCGGTCGACGACGCGCAGAAAGCGTTTGCCGGCGCGTTGAAGAGCTAGGCGCAATATGCACGCGCTCAAGCTGCATGCGTCGCGGTCCGGAGCCGGGGCGCGCAAAAAGCCCTTGAAAAAGCCGCTAAAGAAGCGTTTTTCGATTGCGGCATGGCTCGCATTGCTGCCGATGATCCTGACCGTCGTGTTTGCCTATCTCGGCACGATGGTCTGGACCGCGCGAGTTTCGCTTAGCAATTCGCGCACGTTTCCATCGGGCGACTTCGCGGGGTTGACGCAATACGTGAGGCTCTTCAACAACGCCCGGTGGTTGTTGTCGCTGCAAAACATCGTGATTTACGGTGCATGTTTCATTGTCGCGTGCATGGTGATCGGTTTGCTGCTCGCCATCTTCATCGATCAGCGTGTCGTCGCCGAAGGTGCGTTGCGCACGGTGTTTCTATATCCGTACGCGATGTCGTTCGTGGCCACAGGACTTGTCTGGCAGTGGATTCTGAATCCGGCGCTCGGCGCGCAGGCTGTGCTGCACAAGCTTGGTTTCGTCCATGCACAATTCGACTGGATCGTCGATCAGGACTGGGCGATCTACACGATCGTCATTGCCACCGTATGGCAGGCGTCGGGTCTCGTGATGGCGTTGCTGCTGGCGGGCTTGCGAGGAATAGACGACGAATTGTGGAAGGCCGCGCGTATCGACGGCATTCCGCGCTGGCGGGTCTATGCGAGCATCGTCGTGCCCATGCTCGGACCGTCGATCTCCACCGCGTTCGTGCTGCTCTTCGTGATGGTCGTCAAGCTCTACGACGCCGTGGTCGCGATGACTCAAGGCGGCCCCGGCACCGCGAGCGAGGTGCCGGCGAAGTTCATCATGGACTATCTGTTTGGCCGCGCGAACATCGGCCTCGCGTCGGCGGCTTCGATCGTTCTGCTCGCAACCGTGCTCGCGATTCTCACGCCGTTCTTCTATGCCCGCAGCCGCGCGGCGTTGCGCAAGGAGGTGTGATGAACACCCTCAGTTCTCCGCTGAAAAGCGCTGCGCCGCACACCGCGCCAAAGCGGCGCCGCCGTACGGCATTCACACCGGCGCGCGTCGGCGTCTATCTGTTTCTGTTCAGCGCTGCACTATTTTTTCTGTTACCGCTCTATGTGATGCTGGTCACGTCCTTCAAACCGATGAGCGAGATCCGTCTCGGCAATCTGCTCGCTCTTCCGGCGCATTTCACGTTGCACGCGTGGAGCGCCGCGTGGGAGTCCGCGTGCACGGGGCTCGATTGCAATGGCATTCAGGTCGGCTTCTGGAACTCCGTGCGTATCGTCGTGCCGAGCACCGTGTTCTCGATTGCGATTGGCGCGGTGAACGGTTATGCGCTGTCGTTCTGGCGTCCGCGCGGCGCAGGCGTGCTGTTCGGCGTGTTGTTGATGGGCGCATTCATCCCTGTGCAAGTGATGGTCTATCCGCTCGTGCGAGTGCTCGCGAGCGTGCATCTGTTCAGTTCGCTGACGGGTATCGTCGTGATTCATACGATCTTCGGCATGCCCGTGATGACGTTGCTGTTCCGAAATTACTACGCGTCGATTCCACAAGAGCTTTTTAAGGCGGCGCGCATCGACGGCGGCGGGTTCTGGCGTATCTTTGTCCAACTGATGCTGCCTATGTCCACACCGATCATTGTGGTGGCGGTCATCATGCAGGTGACGGGCATCTGGAACGACTTCATTCTCGGCCTCGTGTTCGCCGGCACGAAGAATCTGCCGATGACCGTGCAACTGAACAACATCATTAATACGACGACCGGCGAGCGGCTTTATAACGTCAACATGGCGGCGACGATCCTGACGTCGCTGGTGCCGCTTGCTGTGTACTTCATTTCGGGCCGCTGGTTTGTCCGCGGCATTGCGTCCGGTGCGGTCAAAGGATAAAGCGATGACCTACGTGGTTAAACAGGCGAACACGCTCGCGAGTCCACTGACAGGCGCGGCTGACATGACAGAATCCGCGGACACGGCACGAACAGACAACATGCCTGGCGTCGCAGACGCCGCCGACACCGCGCATGCGGCGAACGTTGCGGTGCGCAATCTGACCATCCGGCTCGGTGGCAACACGGTGATCGAAAATCTCGATCTCGACGTGCAACCCGGCGAATTCGTCGTGCTTCTCGGGCCCTCGGGCTGCGGCAAGTCCACGTTGCTGCACAGTATTGCCGGACTGATCGACGTGACCGACGGCAACATTGAAATCGCCGGCGAAGACATGACGTGGGCCGATCCGAAAGATCGGCGCATTGCGCTCGTATTCCAGTCATACGCGTTGTATCCGACGATGAGCGTGGAGCGCAATCTGTCGTTTGCGTTGCGCATCAACGGTACCCCGAAGGCGGAAATCGCGCGGCGTGTGGCGCGTGCCGCCGAGATGCTGCAACTCGGGCCGCTGCTCAAACGCAAGCCGGCTCAACTGTCAGGCGGGCAACGGCAACGCGTGGCGATCGGCCGCGCGATCGTGCGCGAAGCCGACGTGTTTCTGTTCGACGAGCCGCTGTCGAATCTCGACGCCAAATTGCGGACCGAGCTGCGCCGCGAGTTGAAGCAATTGCATCAGCGTCTCGGCGCAACGATGATCTACGTGACGCACGACCAGGTCGAAGCGATGACCCTCGCCACGCGCATGGCCGTGATGCGAGGCGGCGCGATCCAGCAGTTCGGCACACCTGCCGAGGTCTATGCGCGGCCCGCCAATCTCTTTGTCGCGACGTTTCTCGGCACGCCCGCGATGAACCTGGTCAACGGCACGCTGGAGCAGCGCGACGACGCACTGCATTTCTGCACCGGGCAGTGGAGGCTCGACGTGTCGAACTATGCGTTCGTCGATCGATCGGGCGACTCACAGTCGGAATCACAACCGCAATCGCCACCCCGCGCATGCGTGCTAGGTGTTCGCGCAGAAGACGTGCGCATTGGTCCAACGCAGAGCGGAGGCGCTGGCGAGCACGCGAGAATTTCGCTCGCGGAGCCGATGGGCAACCACCGCGTCGTCTGGCTCGACTATCATGGAGTGCAGATCGCGTCGATCGATCAAAGCAAGACGCCGGTAATGCCCGGCGATACGCTGGCGTTCTCGCTCGACAGCACACATGTCTCGCTCTTCGACGCGGCGAGCGGCGCGCGGTTGTAACGCGCCGGTGTGAGGGTCGTTGAAAACGGCAAGGTGTGACGGAGAACCGTGTGGCAACACTGAAAGATGTCGCGGCGCTGGCTGGTGTCGGCATGTCCACCGCGTCGCGCGTTATATCCGGTAAGGGCCCGGTCTCAGCCGACGCCGCGTCGCGCGTGCGGGCTGCAATCGAGCAGTTGAACTTCCGTCCGTCGTCCATCGGCCGCGCGATGGCCACGCAGTCGCTCGGCATGATCGGTATTTTCGTGCCGACGTTTTTCGGCTCCTATTACGGCACCATCCTCAAACAGACCGACACGGAGCTGCGCGCCGTGCGCCGGCATGTGGTGGTCGCAACCGGCTGCGGAGAAGTGTCGCCGCGCGAGCAGGCTATCGAGGCGGTGCGTTTTCTGATTGGCCGCGACTGCGACGGCGTCGTGGTGATCAGCCATGATCTGCACGATGAAGACCTGATTATGCTGCATCGAATGCATCCGAAAATGGTGTTCCTCAATCGAGCATTTGACCAGGTCCCAGAGGCGTCGTTTTGCGCGGATCATCGGTACGGCGGCGAACTGGCGGCGCGCACGCTGCTTGAGCATGGTCACCGCGACATCGCTGTGATTTCCGGGCCTTTTACGGCTTCGGATAACCTCACACGGCTCGAAGGCTTCTTCGCGGAGCTTGAGCGCGCCGGCATTTCGCGCAGCGAAGTGACCTTGATCGAATCAGACTTCTCGCCGGAAGGCGGCTACGGTGCCGCGCAGAAACTGCTCGATTCCAAGCGGCGCTACACGGGTCTATTCTGCGCCAACGACACAATGGCGGTTAGCGCGCTCGCGCGTTTCCACGAAGCCGGCATTTCAGTGCCGGACGAATTGTCGGTGATCGGTTACGACGACGACTACTCCGCCGCTTATACGGCGCCCGGCCTCACGTCGGTGCACATTCCAACCGCCGAACTGACGCAAAACGCGGTGCGCTGGCTACTCAACCAGTGTTATCGAACGACGTGGGAGATATTCCGCGAGTTTCCGGTGAGCGTCACAACGCGCGAGTCGGTGGGGCCGGCGCCGGGCGCCAAGCCCGCTTCGATCGGCGCGTCGCGCTTCGGCGGCGCCTGATCGTCTCTTGCGGAAGGCCGCGTGCAGCGCTCACTGAGCGTTAGGCGCCGCTGCGCAGCGCTTCTTCATGGCGCTGGCGCGCCTCTTCTTCGAGCCGCGTGTCCTCGAGTTCCTGCAGCACCGCTTCCAGATCGACCGGCGTCGTATCGGCTTCGACGTGACCCGTCAACTGTGCATCCACGTGCAAGGCGCCGGCTTCGTAAAGCGACCAGATTTCCTTGCCGTAATTCGTTTTCAGCAACGCCGGCGCGAATTGGCCGAAATACGTGGCGAGGTTGTTCACGTCGCGTTCCAGCATCGCGGGCGCTTCCAGGTTGCCGGCGGCGTCTACCGCTTGGGGCAGGTCGATGATCACGGGGCCGTCGGCGGCAAGCAGAATGTTGTATTCGGACAGATCGCCGTGAATCATGCCGGCACACAGCATACGCACGACCTGATTGACGAGCAGTGCATGCAGTTCGAGCGCGCGCGCCTCGCTCATATCGACATCGTTCAGACGCGGCGCCACATTGCCTTCCGCGTCGGTCACGAGTTCCATCAGCAACACTCCGTCGCTGCAAACGAAGGGTTGCGGCACGCGCACGCCGGCGTTGGCCAACTGGAAAAGCGCACTGACTTCGGCGTTCTGCCAGGCCTGTTCCTGCACTTCGCGGCCGTAACGGCTCCCTTTTTCCATCGCGCGTTGCTGACGGCTGTTCTTGACCTTCCGACCTTCGCGATACGACGCAGCCTGACGGAAGCTGCGCTGTTTGACGTCCTTATAGACCTTCGCGCAGCGCGTGGAGTCGCCGCTGCGCACCACGTACACGGTGGCTTCCTTACCGCTCATCAATTGGGATATGACTTCGTCGATCAGGCCTTCTTCGACTAGCGGGAGCAAACGTTTCGGCGTTTTCATGCGACCGCCCGGATGTGGCGGCAGGCGCGGCAGCTGTGCGCGGCGGGGGGCGGGGAGAAGTGGTGCGGGAATCGAGTCATGCCGGATTATAAACGCTGCGCTCGTGCGGCATCTTTAACGATGCGAGCCGCTGCTGCCACACGATCCAGCGAGATTCACGGATGCCCGCGTCAAAAACACGTTCCTCGCGCACCGAACTGGAACGTTGGCGCTCCTGGCGCCGCGGTAGTCGCGACAACGTTTGCGCTAGCCACTAACACCACCAGCATCTGCTCCGACGAAACGCTTTGCAGTTTCACCCCCTATTTCAGGGGCCAAAATGCGCCGCGGGCTGCCAATGGTGTAATAGTCCGCAACAGTGCTGTGCGGTTTTCGCGCATTGTCTCCGCGACCTTATCGCGTAGACTCGTGGGCAACGAAAACTGGTTACGGGGTGTGAGATGTTGGCGGTTTTCTTTATCGCCTGTCCGATCTGCATTGCGGCGTTGTTCGGTTTCGCGCGGCATGTCGATCCGCGCACGGGTCACTTCAAACGTTGATTCTCAACGCTGCGATTTTCGCCGGCACCGGCAGGTAAATGCCGTTGCCGGCCTTCAGTTGTGGCCGGTCTTGTCCGCGGGCCTTGCCTTCAGGTACCGAATCGCGGCACGATGCGCGATAACCTGAGTTTGGGGCGGCATCGCGTATGCGAGACTTTCTGGGAAATCTGGCGACACGCGCAGGCGTGCTCAAGGGCGTGCTTCCATTGAGCCGCGCGGCGGCGTTACGCGATGCGCTGGCGGGCGTGCAACTCGCGTCGATGGACATCCCACAGGTGCTCGGCTACGCGCGCATTGCTGGCATGCCTGCTGTTACCGGCCTTTACACCGTCTTTCTACCGCTTATTGCGTTTGCCTTCTTCGGCGCATCGCGGCATCTCGTCGTCGCAGCGGATTCAGCCACCGCCACCATCTTCGCGAGCCGCCTGTCGACCATGGCGCCCGTTTCGAGCGCGGAATACGCATCGCTCGCCGCGATGGTCGCATTGCTCACCGCTGCCCTGTTGTTCGTCGCGCGCATTTTCAAACTTGGCTTTCTAGCCGACTTCCTGTCGCGCACTGTGCTCGTAGGCTTTCTCGCCGGAGTCGGCGTTCAAGTGGGCATTGCGATGCTGGGCGACATGCTCGGCCTGACAGGACACGCGGCGCGCAGTGTGGATCAGCTTGTTCTCGTCGCCCGTGACTGGGCGCGACTCGATGTTCCGACGCTTGCGATTTCCGTGCTGGTCGTCGTGACAGTTCTGTTCTTCAAACGTGTCTGGCCGCGGTTGCCGGTGCCGTTGATTGCGGTCGTGGCGGGAATTGCCGCGAGCGATATGTACGGCTTCGCCGCGCATGGCATCGCAGTGATCGGTCCGGTTGCCGGAGGCTTGCCGCCGCTGCGTATGCCGTCGGTGACATGGGAGCAGATGCTCGATCTCGTGCCGGTCGCCGCCTCGTGTTTCGTAATGATCGTCGCGCAAAGCGCCGCGGCGAGCCGCGTATTTGCCGAGCGTCATCACGAAGCGAGCGACACGAATGCCGACCTGCTCGGCATCGCCGCGGCCAACGCAGCGGCTGCGTTTTCCGGTGCGTTCGTGGTGAACGGCAGTCCGACGCAGACTGCGATGGCTGATCAAGCCGGCACGCGCAGCCAGTTCGCGCAGATCGTATTCGCGGCCGTCGTGGTAGTCGTTCTGCTGTTTTCCAGCCGGTTCTTGCAGTATCTGCCGCGCTGCATTCTCGCAAGCATCGTATTCACGATCGCCGTCGGGTTGATCGACCTGACGACCCTGCTCGCGATTCGCCGCGAGAGTCCGGGTGAATTCGCGCTCGCGGTGTTCACGGCCGCAGCCGTGGTACTGATCGGCGTAGAACACGGCATTCTGGTGGCGGTCGCCTTGTCGTTACTGCGCCATGTGCGCCATAGCTACCGTCCGCATACGATGATTCTCGCGCCCGGTGACGACGGCGCCTGGGTGCCGGTGCCCGCGATTCCCGGCTCACAGACTGCGCCGGGTTTGATCGTTTATCGCTTCGGCGCCGACCTGTTCTATGCGAATGACCACTTTTTCGTCGACGACGCACGGCGCCTGATCGACCACGCGCCGAGCGCGGTGCGCTGGTTCGTGGTGGATGCGAGCGCGATTACCGACCTCGATTACTCGGCGTCGCGCTCCGTGGGCGATCTATGCGGGCTGCTGAAACGAAGCGGCATCAAGGTGATTTTCGCTCGTGTGAACCCCTATTTACGCTCGGATATGGACCGGCACGGCATCACGCCGATCATCGACGGAAGCTGCATTTTCGGCACGTTGCACGAAGCACTGCGCGCGGCAGGCGTGGACCAGCCCGAGGCGAAATGAACGCGTTAGGTTTTCGACGTCAGCATCTTCAGGCCGGCAATGCCGAACATGATCGCAAGAGAGCCGTCCAGCCAGCGCCGGACCGCAATGTACACGCGCCGAGCGGATGCCGTTGAAAACAGCAGCGCATAACTGCTGAACACGGACGTGCCAATGCACATGCAGCCGAGCACGATTGGCGCGATGTGCGACGTACCGTCCGCGGGCGACATGGCGAGCGACACGATGGACATCCACACGAGAACGGCCTTCGGATTGGTCAGATGCAGCAGCAGGCCACGCAGATAGAGCCGCGTGAGCGGCTCGTTGCGGCGAGCGTCGCTCGCGGGCATTGCCCGCGGAGCGAAGGCCGAGCGCGCCGATTTAACGCCTAGCCACAGCAGATAAATTCCACCGGCGACCTTGATCGCGGCGAGGCATTCCGAGCAAGTGGCGAGTACCGCCGATAAACCGAGCGAAGCCAGAAGCGCCCAGAAGAACGATCCGGACACCACGCCCAACGCGAAGGTGAGCGCCGAGCGGCGCCCCGCGCTCATAGCGAGAGACATGATCGCCAGATTGCTCGGGCCGGGGCTTGCCGTGCCGACGAAGTAGGCGCTATAGGCGATCAGGACGTCGGCGGTGAGAAAGGCAGTAGGCGTCATGGGCTGCGACTCAGGGGCGGATAGTGGGAACGCCGATTCTGCGCGCCGAAGCATGCAGCGCACAGGTACAGTTGAACGCGCGTCGATCGGCACACTCGTGCGCAATGCGCCATCTACGCTGCGGTTTATTGGTTCGCCGCCGTGCCGATGCACTCGGCGAGCGCGCCGGCCACCGCCTGACGGCTGTGCCGCGGACGCTGTACGAGGCCGATCTCGCGGTGAAATGTAGACTCTTCGAGCGAGAGAGCGACCACGCCGGCGGGCCATTTGCCGAGGCCCGCAGTGTCAGGGATCAACGCAACGCCGATGCCGCGCGCGACCAGTTGCACGATAGCCTGCAATTCGTCGAGTTCCAGCACGTCTTGTACATTCAGCCGCGAGCGCCGCAAAAAGCGGTCGACCAGGCGCCCGCCGAACGAGGTGCGGTCGTAGCGGACAAATGGCTCGCTTTTCAACAGCTCGCGCCACGATCGCTTGCCGCGCCCAAGCGCTTTCGGTACGAGAAGCACGAACGGTTCAGTGACGAGCGTGCGCCATTCCAGTTCCGAGGGCATCGCAAACGGCGGCTTGATGATGACCGCCAGATCCAGTTCGCCCGAGTCGACCTGCCCGAGCAGATTGAGCGATACGCCGGGCACGACGCGAATCCGCCAGCCGGGACGGTCCACCCGAAAACGCGACAGTGCATCCGCGAGAAACGACACTTGCGCGGATGCAATGGCGCCTATCCGCAGCATGCCGCTCTCTGCTGCGACCGCGCCCCGTTCGGACAGACGCGCGTAGAGCGCCATCATTTCTTCGGCGAGCGCGAGCGTTTCGCGTCCCGCGTCGTTCAGCGTGGCGGAGCGGCCCGTGCGATCGAACAGCGCAAAGCCAAGCTCTTCTTCGAGTCGCTGCATCTGCGCGCTGACGGCCGACTGTGTGAGCCCGATGCGAGCACCCGCGCCGGAAAAAGTGCCGTACTGACTCACGGCAATGAAAGTCTTGAGTTCGGAAAGCATGCTTCAATTGATCGATTATGGTGTTGGTCAGATCAAATATATATCGTTTTTCACCAATTTTAATTGTGGTTAAGCTAATGGCGACTCAGGCAACTCGCTCAGGCAGATTGCCGCCGAAATCATCAACCGTAATACCTACTCAACCAGCGAGCCTCACATCATGAGCGTTGCCGACACCGTCTTGCCGCCGTTTCACCTGGCGTTTCCTGTTCATAGTCTCGCCGCTGCGCGCGAGTTTTATGGCGAATTGCTCGGCTGCCCCGAAGGACGCAGTTCCGAGCAATGGGTCGATTTCAACTTTTACGGGCATCAGATAGTCGCGCATCTCGCGCCTGAAGAAGTGGGCCACCGCCAGACCAGCAAGGTGGACGGCGATGCCGTGCCGGTGCGCCACTTCGGCGCCGTGCTTTCGATGGAGCAGTGGCAGGCCGCCGCGGACAAGCTGCAGAAAGCGGGCATCGACTTCATCATCGAGCCACATGTGCGTTTCAAGGGCGAGGTCGGCGAACAGGCGACCATGTTCTTTCTCGATCCGTCGGGCAACGCGCTCGAATTCAAGGCGTTCGCCGACATGTCGTCGCTGTTCGCGAAGTGAAGGTATGAAAAAAGCGTAGGCTGACTGAAATATGACGGCGGCCGGCCGTAACGGACGGCCGTCCGTCCATGGCTTTTCCTTACGATTAGCTTCCTGACATTCTCGCCATTTTCGCGTCATGCAGGTGTTGGTACTAGCGATCTAGCATAAGCGCCAGTTCTCCATCCTTACCTGCTCACGGCAGTCACCTGCACTTTACTCAGGCGCGTTTCATGTGGATTGTCAACGTTGCGCTTAAGCGGCCGTACACGTTCATCGTGATGGCCATTCTGATCGTGCTGGCGACGCCTTTCGTGCTGTTCACCACGCCGGTCGACGTGCTCCCGGAAATCAACATTCCGGTAGTCAGCATCATCTGGACATACAACGGCTTGTCCGCCGAGGACATGGCCCACCGGATCGCCTCGGTTAATGAGCGCAGTCTGACCACCACCGTCAACGACATCGAGCATATCGAGTCGCAATCGCTCGCAGGCATCACGATCCTGAAGGTGTTTCTGCAGCCGACCGCGAACATACAGACCGCGATTGCGCAGACGGTGGCCGTTGAACAGGCGCAGCTCAAGCAGATGCCGCCGGGCGCCACGCCGCCGCTGGTGATCAGTTATTCGGCCTCCAGCATTCCGGTGATTCAACTGGGCCTGTCGAGCACCAGACTCTCCGAGCAACAGCTCAACGATACCGCGCTGAACTTCCTGCGGCCGCAACTGGTGACGATCGCCGGCGCGGCCGTGCCTTATCCGTATGGCGGCAAATCGCGGCTGATCTCCGTTGATCTAAACACACGCGCGTTGCTCTCCAAAGGTCTCACGCCGCTGGACGTGGTCAGCGCGTTCAACGCGCAAAACCTGATTCTCCCCACCGGCACGGCGAAGATCGGACCGAAGGAATACACGATCAACATGAACGGCTCGCCGTCCACGCTCGAAGGGCTCAACGATATTCCGGTGCGCACGGTCAACGGCGCGACGACCTATCTGCGCGAAGTCGCTCACGTGCGCGACGGTTTTTCGCCGCAAACCAATATTGTTCGCGAGAACGGCCATCGCGGCGTGTTGATGTCGGTGCTGAAAAACGGCAGCGCGTCGACGCTCTCGATCGTCAACACGCTGCACGGCTTGCTGCCGGCCGCGCGCGCGGCGCTTCCGCCGGATCTGAAGATTACCGCGCTGTTCGACCAGTCCGTGTTCGTGAAGGCAGCAGTGCAGGGCGTGGTCCGCGAGGCGGTGGTAGCCGCGGCGCTGACCGCCGCGATGATTCTGCTTTTTCTCGGCAACTGGCGCAGCACCTGCATCATCGCAATTTCGATTCCGTTGTCGATCCTGTCGTCGCTGATTGCTTTGCATGCGCTCGGGCAGACCATCAACATCATGACACTCGGCGGCCTCGCTCTCGCGGTGGGTATTCTCGTCGACGATGCGACCGTAACGATAGAGAACATTGAACGGCATCTGCATATGGGCACCAACCTGCATGATGCGATTCTGGAAGGCGCAGGCGAAATCGCCATTCCGGCACTCGTCTCGACGCTATGTATCTGCATCGTCTTCGTGCCCATGTTCTTTCTGACAGGCGTGGCGCGCTACCTGTTCGTGCCGCTCGCCGAAGCGGTCGTCTTCGCGATGCTTGCGTCGTACGTTCTGTCGCGCACACTCGTGCCCACGCTGGCCATGCTGCTGATGGGTCACGCGCACAAGCCGAAGGCCGATGCGAAGCCGAGTGTGTTCGCACGTCTTTATCGGCGCTTCGATAACGGCTTCGAGCGCATGCGGGCCGCCTACATTGTGATTCTCAGCAGTCTGCTCGTGCGCCGTGCCCGCTTCGGCAGCATTTTTCTGGGCTTTTGCGTGGTGTCGATGGGGCTTGCATTCGTGCTGGGCGAAGACTTCTTCCCGAGTGTCGACGCGGGCAATATCCGCTTGCATATGCGCGCGCCGACGGGAACACGGATCGAGGAAACCGCACGTCTTGCCGACGAAGTCGAAAAGGTGATCCGCGAAGTCGTGCCCGAGAAAGAACTCGGCACGATCCTCGACAACCTTGGTTTGCCGTACAGCGGTATCAACCTTTCGTACAGCAATGCGGGGACGATCGGTACGCTCGACGGCGAAATACAGATTGCGTTGAAAGAAGGTCACGAGCCGACACAGCTCTATGTGGACAAGCTGCGCGCCTTGCTGCCGCAACGCTTTCCGGGCGTGGAGTTTTTCTTCCAGCCGGCCGACATCGTGACTCAAATTCTCAACTTCGGGCTTCCGGCAGCCGTGGATGTACAGATCGCCGGCGCGGATCAACAGGGCAACTTCGACGTCGCGCGCAAGCTGCTCAAACAGGTGCGCATGATTCCAGGCACTGTCGACACGCACATCCAGCAGAAACTCGACGAGCCCGCCATCAACCTGCAAATGGACCGCACCCGTTTGCAGCAACTCAATCTCACGGCCAGCAATGTCGCGCAAAACGTGCTGATTTCGCTATCGGGAAGTTCGCAGACGTCGCCGGGCTTCTGGTACAACGACCGCAATGGGGTCGAGTACAACGTTGCAGTGCAAACGCCGCAGTACAGCATTTCGTCGATCGACGACCTGTTGCGCACGCCAGTGTCGGCCGCCGCAACGGGGCCGACGCAACTGCTCGGCAACCTCGTGCGGGTACAGCCGCAAAACCAGTTCGCGGTAGTCACACACTACAACATCAGGCCGGTCATCGACCTTTACGTGAGCGTCGATAAACGCGACCTGGGAAGCGTCGCGGATCAGGTGGACAAGCTCGTCGAACAGGCGCGCGCGTCGCTTCCCCGTGGGAGCCAGATCACCGTGCGCGGCCAGGTACAGACGATGCGCAGTTCCTATTTCGGGCTCGGCCTGGGCGTAGCGATGGCGATCGTGCTCGTGTACCTGCTGATCGTCGTGAATTTCCAGTCGTGGGTCGATCCTCTCATTATCGTGAGCGCTTTGCCTGCGGCTCTCGCCGGCATTGTGTGGATGCTGTTCCTGACCGGCACGCATCTGAGCGTGCCTGCACTCACGGGCGCGATCATGACGATGGGCGTCGCCACGGCCAACAGTATTCTGATGGTTGCGTTCGCGCGTCAGCGGCTTTCCGCCGGCGCGCCACCGCTCACCGCGGCGCTCGAAGCGGGAGCGAGCCGCATCCGCCCGGTGCTGATGACCGCGTTCGCCATGATCATCGGCATGATTCCAATGGCGCTCGGTCTTGGCGAAGGCGCCGAGCAGAACGCGCCGCTCGGCCGCGCGGTGATCGGCGGATTGCTGTTTGCGACGGTGTCCACGCTATTTTTCGTGCCGCTGGTGTTCGCTGGCATTCATACCCGCCTCGCGCGTCGCCATCGCAACGATCACGAAGAGAGTGGCAACGGCAATGGCGACGCCGGCGAACCGGCCTGAAGTCGAACAGGCAAAACAGACAAATTGCCGAAACGTGAAGAAAACGGCTACCCAGGCTAACGGAGCTAGCTAACCAAGATGGCTAACTGAGATGACCGAAAAAACTCATGCATCGCTGGCGATTCCGTCGCGAGAGACCGAAAGCGGCCATGCACTGCCGCCGCGCAATCGCGAATGGAAGCGCGCGAAGGTCGCCATCTGGATCGTGCTGGCATTGCTCGCATTGGGCGGCTTGCGCACTGTGATTGCAAACCTCATGCAAAACCGCACCGTCGAGCAAACGACGAAGCAGAACGCCACGCAATACGTGACCGTGGCGAGCCCAACGCGGGCCGAAGGCGGTGGCAGCACGACGTTGCCGGGCACGCTGCGCGGCAGTGTCGAATCTCCGATATTCGCGCGCTCGACCGGCTATTTGCTGCGCTGGTACGCCGACATCGGCACGCGCGTCAAGCAGGGGCAGTTGCTCGCCGAACTCGATACGCCGGAAATCGATCAGGAACTTGCGCAGGCACTCGCGCAGCGCCAGCAAACCAGTTCGAGTCTTGCGCTTGCGAAAAGCTCGCTCGAACGCTGGCAGCAATTGCGTCAGCGCGATGCGGTCTCGCAACAGGAACTGGACGAACGGCAGAGCACGTATACGCAGGACGTGGCGAACCTGGCCGCCGCCGACGCCAACGTGCAGCGCTTGCGCCAGCTCGAATCGTTCAAGCGGATCGTCGCGCCGTTTGCGGGCGTGGTCACGCAACGCAACGTCGACGTCGGCGATCTGATCGATGCGGGTAGCGGTACAAGCCGGGCGCTGTTCGCGCTAGCGCAGTCGGACCCGCTGCGAGTTTATGTGCAACTGCCGCAGGCGTATGCGCAGAACGTGTCGGTCGGACAGAACGTGGTGGTCACGCAGGCCGAACTTCCCGGCCAGCAGTTTCATGGCACCGTCACGCATATCTCGGGCGCGATCGACGTGCCGACTCGCTCGCTGCAGGTCGAAGTGACATTGCCGAATCCCGATAGCAAGCTGCGTCCGGGCGCTTATGTGCAAGTGGCGCTGCCGTCGGCTGCCCGCGCGGAATGGATGGTGCCTGGCAACGCATTGCTGTTTCGCGCCGAGGGTCCGCGGGTTGCAGTCGTCGACGCAAAAGGCATTGTGCAGTTGCGCAAGATCGTGATCGCGCAGGATCTCGGGCAGACCCTCGAGATAGAAAGCGGGATCGATGGAAACGACAGAGTGATCATCAACCCGAGTGATTCTATTGCGGACGGCGATCATGTCGAGATCGCGCAACCGCAGAAGAACACGAAGGGGGCGTCGTGAAACCCACGCGCGGCGGCAGGGGCGTCGTCAGGTTTGCCGCTGCGGTCGGTGCGGCTGCCAGTGCGGCCATGCTCGCCGCGTGCACGGTGGGTCCGGATTACAAACGGCCGCAGGCAGAGGTGCCGCCCGAATGGAAGACCGATTCGTACTGGCGTGTCGCGGCTCCGTCGCATGCGCCGATGGACCCTGACTGGTGGAACGTCTATCGCGACTCCACGCTCGCCACGCTGGAAACACAGGCACTCGCACAGAATCAGACGCTGGTGGCCGCGAGCGCGCACTATGCTCAGGCGAAGGCGACGCTTGCGAACACGCGTGCGCAGCAGGTTCCCGAAGTGGACCTCGCCGCATCGGCGTCACGCTTCCGGATTTCTCGCGACAGACCGCGCACGAACTACGCCGTGCCGACCACATCGACGGTGCAGAACAATCTGCAGATCGGTCCCACGATCAGCTACGACACCGACCTTTTTGGCCGCATACGCCGCCAGGTCGAAGGCGCGGCGGCGTCCGCCGAGCAATCCGCAGACGATCTCGCCAACGCGCGGCTCGTGCTCACTACCGAGGTGGCGAGCGACTACTTCTCATTGCGTGAGCTCGACACCGAAATCGACGTGCTGAACCAATCGGTCACGCTGCAGCAGAAAGCACTCGATTATGTGAACTCCGAACATGAACTCGGCGCCGTGTCGGGGCTCGACGTCTTGCAGCAAAAGTCGCTGCTCGACACGACGCGTGTGCAGGCGCAGTTGCTGCTGAACCAGCGCGCGCAATTCGAGCATGCGCTCGCGGCGCTCGTCGGCGTGCCCGCGCCTCAATTCGCAATCGAGCCGAAGGTCCTGAACTTCCAGGTGCCGGCGATCGCGCTCGGCGTGCCGAGCGACGTGCTGCAACGGCGGCCCGACATCGCCTCGGCAGAGCGCGCAATGGCAGCGGCCAATGCGCAGATCGGCGTTGCGAAGGCGGCGTTTTTTCCCAGCCTCACGCTGACGCCCGGCATCGGCTGGGAAAGCACGCAGTTCGCGAGCTTGCTGAGCGCGCCCACGCTGATGTGGACGCTCGGTGCGGCGGCGAGCCAGGTCCTGTTCGACGGCGGGCGGCGCGCAGCCAACGTGCAGTTCGCAAGCGAAGGTTATAAAGCGACCGAGGCCGACTATCGGCAAACGGTGCTCAACGCATTCCAGCAGGTGCAGGACGGCATTACGGGTCTGGCCGTGCTCGACGGCGCGGCGAAGCAATCGGAGCAAGCGGTCGCGGATTCGCAACGTCTGCTCGCGCTGGCCAACGACCGTTACTCGGGCGGCCTCGCTGCGTATCTGGATGTCATTACCGCACAGCAGTCGTTGCTCAACAGCAAGCGCCAGGACGCGCAGATTCGCGGCCAGCAGATGACGCTTTCGGTGTCGCTCGTCAAGGCGCTGGGCGGCGGCTGGGACGCGAGCACAGGACCGACGAGCGGTAACCCGGGCGTTGGGCAACAGGACATGCAGCCGGAGGGCGCCGGGCCCGTTCAGACACGTGCCGCTGCCCAGTGAGGCCGGCATAGTGCACGGCAAGCAATACGAGGCGTTTCGTATAATGCAGACACTAGGGGACGCGCATGAAATTGCTGATTGTTGAAGACGAGCACAAGGTGGTGGACTACCTGCGCTCCGGTTTGACAGAGCAGGGCTGGGTCGTGGACGTCGCGCTCGATGGTGAAGAGGGGATGCATCTGGCCACCGAGTTCGATTACGACGTGATCGTGCTCGACGTCATGCTGCCCAAGCGCGACGGCTTCAGCGTGCTGAAGGCGCTGCGCATGCGCAAGTCGACGCCGGTCATCATGCTGACGGCACGCGATCATGTGAACGACCGCGTGCGCGGTTTGCGCGAAGGCGCCGACGACTATCTGACCAAGCCATTCTCATTCCTCGAACTCGTCGAGCGTCTGCATGCGTTGGCGCGCCGCACGCGCTCGCAGGAATCCACGCTCATTTCAGTCGGCGATCTGTTCGTCGATCTGATCGGAAGGCGGGCGACGCGAGAGGGCGTGCGTCTCGATCTCACCGCGAAAGAATTCCAGCTGCTGAGCGTTTTGGCTCGCAGGCAAGGCGATATTCTGTCGAAGACCGCGATCACCGAACTCGTCTGGGATGTCAACTTCGATAGTCATACTAACGTCGTGGAAACTGCGATCAAACGGTTGCGCGCGAAGCTCGACGGCCCGTTTTCTTCCAAACTGCTGCATACCGTGCGCGGCATGGGCTATGTGCTCGAAGTGCGCGAAGAGGCGGAACAGCCATGAACCGTTCAATAGCACGGCGCCTCGCACTGATGTTCGCGCTCGTCGCGCTGTTCGTATTTACGCTCGTCGGTGCGGGGCTTTTTGCGGTGTTGCGCTCGCAACTCGAGAACCACTTGCGCGAGTCGCTCGACGACCGTGCCCAGATCGCGCGGCTCATCTGCAATCACGGGCTGACGCCTGAAAAATGGCGTATGTCGCGCGAGAAGCTTACCGACATGACGCCTCATGACCGCAGCACCGTATATGCGGTAACGAGCATCGAGCCGTCCTACAACTATGGCAAGCCCATCGAGGGTACGACCGTCGAGACCTGGCCCGGCGGCTACGCCCGCGTGAGGCCGGTGGGCGGCGGTGAAGACATGCTCACCACCACGGTGTCCATTCCCGGCTATTCGACGCGGCCCCCCATGCAGTTGCAGGTTGCATCGAGCTATTCGCCCAACATTCGCACGATGCGTGTGTTCGGTTTCGCGCTTGCGGCACTGTCGGCGCTTGGCAGCCTCGCGGTGCTGCTGCTCAGTTATTCGGTGACGCGCATCGGCCTCGCACCGTTGACGCGTCTTACCCGCGACGCGTCCGCCGTCAGCCCGAACAATCGCTCGCAACGGCTGAATACCACGTCGTTGCCGCATGAATTGAATGACCTCGCTAATTCTTTCAACGGCGCGCTTGAACGCCTCGACGGTGCGTACTGCCGCCTCGAATCGTTCAATGCGGACGTCGCGCACGAATTGCGTACGCCTGTCACGATCCTGATCGGGCAGACGGAAGTGGCGTTGACACGCAACCGCTCCGTGGAAGATTTGCGTCATACGCTACAGTCGAATCTCGAGGAATTCGAACGTATGCGCGCGATCATCAACGACATGCTGTTCCTCGCGCGAGCCGATCAGGGCGAGCGCGCAACGGGCCTCGTTGAAGTATCGCTCGCGGCTGAAGTTGCCCACACGCTGGAGTTTCTGGAGATTCCACTCGAAGAAGCTCGCGTGCATGCGCGCTTGCATGGCGACGCCACAGCGCATGTGAACCGCTCGCTGTTCGGTCGCGCCTGCACGAATCTGTTGATGAACGCGATCCAGCATTGCCAGCCTGGTGCGCAGATCAACGTGCGCATTGTGCGGGACGGGCAACAGGTGCGCATTGAAGTTGCGAATCCCGGCGAGCCGATCGAGCCCGGCGTGCTCGAACATCTGTTCGACCGGTTTTATCGTGCTGAAGCGTCGCGCACCAATAGCCGCGAGAACCACGGCCTCGGTCTCGCGATCGTTAAGGCAATTGCGGAGATGCATCGCGGCAGCGTGTCGGTGCAAAGCGCGAACGGCGTCAATACGTTTGCATTTTCGATTGCTGCTTCGCTTGCGGACAGCGTCACGCTGTCAGTACGTTCCAATGCGGCGAAACTGCCGGGGAATGGCGTGGGAAATGGTGCGGCGAACGCAAACACTCCGCCAGCACCGGCTTCGTATTCGTCACTGGTAAAAGGAAAGTCCGCCTGAACGGGGCTACCGCTTCGGCACTCCGTGTCGCGCTTCATGGAACCGAACACATGAACTAGAAATCAAGCGTGAATTGAACCGACTCGTCACGCGGAATTTGTCCGGCGGGTTGCAGGTTGCCGGCCTTGACTCCGAGCAGCCTGATGGATTTAACGAGCTCCACTCGCTTCAGGCAGTCGGTCGCCGCGCGACGCAACGCTTCTGCATTGGCAATGGGTTCGGGAAGCGTGATGTCGCGCGTGACTGTTTTGAAGTCGTTGAAGCGAAGCTTGATGCCGATCTTCCTCGCCAGATAGCCTTTTCTCTGCAGATCGGCGGCCACCTGTTCGCACAGACGGGTGAATGCGGCGCCCAGTTCCTGCCGATGCCGTACGGCATGAAGGTCCCGTTCGAATGTGGTCTCGCGGCTCATCGAGACCGGTTCGCTGTATGTCACCACGGGCCTCTCGTCAAGACCGTGGGACACTCGGCGAAGCCACGCACCGTAGCTTCGGCCAAAGTGCTCTATAAGCCACGACTCGTCGCGCTCAGCGATTCCGCCGATGGTCGTTATTCCCAATGACGCAAGTTTCGCGCTGGCCTTGGGGCCAATACCGTTGATCTTATTCGCGGCCATTGGCCAGATCCTGGACTGCACGTCTTCGAACTTCAGGATCGTGATGCCGTCTGGTTTTTGCATATCGGAGCATAGCTTTGCAAGCAGCTTGTTGGGTGCGATTCCCACTGAGCACGTGAGATTCGTTGCCTCCAACACCGCCGACTTCAGCTTGCGCGCTACTTCCTCTGAGCTGCCGCTCGTGAGCGAGACGTCTGCGTATACCTCGTCGATACCGACGTCTTCTATGCTCGAAGTGACCGACCGCACTGCATCTTTGAACAGTCGCGAATACGTTCGGTAGAGGTCGAAGTTCACCGGAAGGATAATCGCATCCGGCGCTAGCCGGGCGGCCTTCATGGTGGGCATGCCGGAGTGAACTCCGAACGCGCGCGCTTCGTAGGTGGCGGTGGTCAAGACGCCTCTGCCCACGTAGTCGCGTAGACGCGAAAATTCGCGTGTGCCGTCCGGATTGGTTCGCGGCGCGTCCGTGCGACGACCGGCGACCACCATGGCCTCGCCTCGTAGTTCTGGATACTGCGACAGTTCACAAGACGCAAAGAATGCGTCCATGTCGATGTGGGCTATGCGCCGTTCATCTGGCATGCCGTGTTTGCTCGTTAGTGGCGTTCGGTGGTGCCGCCCGGGCCTAAGGGGCGCTCGTCCGCACCTTCAGAAAGGAGCGTGCGGACGAAGGTACGTGCGTTTGACGGGTATTTTACCGGGACTGTACGTTTGTACAGTATTTTTTGTCAGGGTTCCTGGAATCCGGTCTGCGGATTTGTCGGGAAGGAATTCGTTGGACCGGGGCACGGGCGGCTAGATTCGATAACGCGGGATCGATTGGACAGCTCGGAATGTGGATCGGACGACTACTAGGCGGGGTTGCGCCCGCCAAGGGGCTCAGCGGAGGCTTGCTAATTGGCTCAAGGAGACGGTTGGTTTCCCGGTTAAAGGAAAGATTTTTCTGGCTGTTTGTCCACGGTCGATTTCATTCGGCTCGACGGGGAATGGCGCGCCGTTCGTGGCGCCAGCGGGGAACGCCGACCGCGCCCGGTCGCCGTGGGCACGGTGTGCGCAAGAGTCACGCGCAGACCATCGCATGCCACAGTGTTTGGTTTAAGCGTGCCGTTAACGGCGGCAAAGTGCCTCCCCTCGCCGAAACTACCCCGTCGTCCGCCGATCTTCGGACATCCGGTAATGCTCTTGCCTCTCTCGCACCTATCATTTTGTCGTTGCGACCAGCCTCCGAGAGCGACGGACGATTTGCGCCGCCAGCGAAATCAGGATCGCGTGCTTGAATTGAGTCGTTCTTCTGAATCCCGACTGGCAACGCCTGGCAGAGGGTGACGGCGATTTCTTGCTCTGGCTATCGTGTCGAAGACGATGATCGGTGGGATTTTCAGGTTGCGTTTTGTATCCCCGCGGCGGTGTGGTGCGCTTTTTGTTTTGCGGCATGCAACAAACGGGCTTATACGGATAATCGGAATATATAAGAAAATCCCTACAAGGGGCAGGAGGAGTATTAGTTAAATAGAGACCGGTCTGATAGAGATCCGCCTTACGCTTCGGTATTGTATAAGCCGTTAATAACGCTATCTAGGCGATAATAAGGATACCGATGAGATATTTTACAGGGGACCGAGGTGCTCATTTGTATAGCTCAGCCGAGCGAGGTTGGGGATGGGCGCGGCGAATCACGTGCGCCAGTGCAGCGGCCTACATTGCGATTCTGCCTATCGCGGCGCACGCTGACGACATCACGTATGCCTATGACTCAATAGGTCGCCTCACGTCGGTATCGGTCGCGGGCGCGACTGCCTATTACGACTACGACGCGGCGGGCAACATATCGGGGATTCGCAGACAAGTGGCGGTGTCTTCAACGCCTACAGATGCGCTGAATTCTTCGGCGTTGGTTAGCCCGGAGTGACTTCTTCATCCGTTGCTTGGGCGCAAATCTCGCGCTAGCCAGGCAATTCGTGTTCTTTCCTCGAGAAATCCATGCAAGTCACCGATGCCATTGCGGGGCGCCGGGCGCTGATGCGTCCGTTCGTCCTGTTCTTCTTTGCTCTTTTGTCAGGCTTCGTGTCACCGCATGCCCATGCGGCAATAGACTGCGAGACAAGGTATATCAATTCAGGCGCTTATCCTGCTGATCCGCAATGCCCGTTGAATGCCGCGTCCGCCGATTTTGGTGGTACGGGCGGTTACGTGTGCGGAGATACCTCAACAATTGCCGCTTACTGCAGCGGCCCCACGACCGGTACAACGTCCGAGCCGTCCTCGCCCGACGGAACGATAACTGCTGATGGCGACGGCACGGACGACGCTGACGATCAAACGGGCGGAGCCGACGGTTCTGGCGGCTCAGCGAGTCCAGACGGTTCCGATAGCTCAGGCGGCTCGGGTGATGCTGGCGGCTGTGGCGACGGGGGGGCGACAGCCGGCTGTGGCAGCAGCACGTCGGGTGCGGACCCGGTGAAACTGAACACCGGTCAGTTCCATCTCGTTGCTCATGATTTGCGCGTCGGCGACACTATTTCGCTGGATCTCGCACGTGTCTACCGCAGCGGCGCATACGACTCGTCAGGTAGACCGATGGCCGGCGCCTTTGGCGTCGGCACGACGTTTAACTACGACAGCTATTTAACGGTGAGCGCCGCAGACAGCAACAATTTGCGGCAGCTCATCCAGCTGTATCTGCCGAGCGGAATCCGCGTTTCATTCACGCTTCGCTCCGGCAGTACGTCGACGTGGGACGATCTGACGAGCCCGGGGAAGTATTTCCGCGCCACTATCACTGGCAGCGGTACCAAACTGCTGACGCTGCGCGACGGCCGCACCATGCAGTTCACGATGATCGGCGGGGTGTACCGGTTGACACGCCTTCAAGACCGTAATGGCAACACGGTAACGATCACCCGCGACAGTAAGACGGGCGCGGTTACGAAGCTGACGAGCCCCAACGGTAGATCGCTAGCGTTTACATCGGTGACCGGTACGCGCGGCACGCCACTGGTTTCTCGCGTAACGGACGCGCTGAACCGTCAGGTGAGTTACCAGTACGACGGTCAGGACCGCCTGATTCAGATAACGGATGCAGCGGGCGGCCTCTGGAAATATAGCTGGGACGACAAGAGTCGGCTTGTCGGCGTTACGGACCCTGAGGGCAACCAGCAGGTCATCAACACCTATGACGACAATGACCGCGTGGTGCGCCAGAAGCTCGCGGACGGCAGCACATTTGCGATGGCCTACACCATCACGGGTGGGACGATCACCCAGACGGAGGTGACCGACCGACGCGGCAGCATCCGTCGTCTGGAGTTCGATGTGAACGGACGAGTGCAGCGTAACACCTATCCGGCCGGACAGAGCATCGCTCAGGTTCAGACGTACGTCTACGACGCGGCGGGCCGCATGACGAGCGCCACAGTCGGCGACCGTCAGTATGCGTTCGCCTACGATGCAAACGGCAACCGCATCACCGATGCGGATCAGTACGGCACTCTTGTGACGCGAACCTTCGATGCCTACAGTCGGCTGCTCACTAAAGCGCAGGCAGGCGATCCTCAACGCGCCGTAAGTCTCGCCTACACATATGACTCCAAGGGAAATCTGCTATCCGCTACCGACCGGCTCGGCAACCGCACAACCTTCACGAATGATAGCCAGGGCCGCCGTTTGACGGTCACCGACCCGCTGAAGGGCTTGATCGCGTATGTTTGGACGGGCGCCGATCTTACTGGTGTGACAGATCCGTTGAACCGGACCACTCAGTTCACAACTGATGCGGCCGGTCGGGTGACGGCGGTTCAGGATCCGCAGGGCAACAGGACGCAGCGGACGCTAGATGCACTCGGCCGCACCCTTGACATTACTGATGCGCTCAACAACGTGATACGTCTCACATGGGATCGCAACGGCCACCTGCTGAGCCAGTCTGATCCCAAGGGCGTCACGACGCGATACAAATATAACTCCATTGGACGTCCTCAGACCAGGACAGATCCTCTGGGCAACAGCGAGAGCTACGAATGGAATAGCGCAGGGCAAATAGCGGCGGTGACCGACCGCAAGGGACAGGTAACGACCTATATCTACGACGCAGCCGGTCGCACAGTACAGACCGATTTCAGAACGGCAGCAGGCGCTGCGCCCGTCCGAAGCTGGGTGTACGGCTGGGATAACAAGACTGGAAACTTGAGCGGCACACAGGACTTTTTCCCGACAGCTGACGGCCGCAACCAGAAAGAAGTCGATACGATTTTTTACTACGATGCCGTAACTGGCAAGCTTATACGTACATTGGATGCTCCGACGATCCAGGGCATCTGGACATACCGCTACGCACCTGACACACGCGAGGTCGCCGGTATCGACATGGACCGGGCAACCGTGAATTACAGCCGCGACGCGGAACATCGCGTGACGCAGATCCAGTATCAGGTGAATGACGAAGACGTGCGTACGTTCGGTTACTCGTATGACGCGCTTGGTCGTCTGAGTAAAGTCACGTTTGCCAATGGAATCGCTGCCATCTACGCCTGGGATGCTGCGAGCCAGTTGACGGGGATCACGTACAAGCGCGTCGACGGCAGCGTTCTGGGTGATCTGACGTATGGATATGACCTCGCCGGGCGACGTGTCAAAGCGGGTGGCAGTCTTGCCAAGATAAGTTTGCCGCAGGCGGTCGGCGACGCACAGTACAACGCCGCGAACCAGTTGACGCGTTGGGCGGGTAAGACGTTCTCATACGACCTCAACGGTAATGTCCTAAGCGACGGGACGAATCAATACAGCTGGAACGAACAAGGCCTGCTTGGCCAGATAAGCGGCGCCGCGACGGCGAGCTTTAGCTACGATATGTTCGGTCGCCGCAAGGACCGCACGATCAACGGCCACCGTATGCAAACCACTTGGATCGGCGATGAGATGAACTTCATGGTGCCGGACGGGGACTGGTCGCAGCGGATCCGGGTGTTCTCCCCGTACCCTACGAATGGCGTAGACGAATTGGCGTTCCGACGCATTGGAGACGATTCGAGCCAGGACAGGTACGTTCTGCGCGATGCGAACAACAATGTGCTCGCGTTGACGGATGCGCAGCAGCAAACTCAGACGCAATATAGCTATGAGCCGTATGGTGCGACGATGCGGACGGGGCTGGCCGATCCGAACATGCAGCAGTACACAGGACGGGAGAATGACGGGACCGGGTTGTATTACTATCGCAATAGGTATTACAACCCGGCCACAGCACGATTCATCAGTGAGGATCCGGTTGGGTGGGCGAGTGGGCAGACGAATGCGTATGCTTACGTCAACGGCAATCCGGTGCAATTCAACGATCCGTTTGGCGAGTCTAAACTCATGCCGATTACGGGCGGGCCGCCGGGCGGGTTTATCGTTCATCCGTTTAAGCCCAAAGTAAACTACTACGATTCAAATGGTGATTTGTCGGCTCAGTATCACGGTGACCATTCTCACGATGGGATGAGGCCGCATGGTCATAACGCCGGGCCGAATTTTGACCGCGACGAGGGGCTTCCGCTTTGTCCGATCCCTTGAAAATTGGATTTTGATTTGGGCGTTGGTGCGCGATCAATGCGGTCGCCGCCCTTGTCAGAAGGTCGTCATGACCGATCGCAATCTTGATGATTCGACGGGTGCAAACACCGTTGCGGAATGGGGCCAAATAATGTGTGAAGTAGATGACTATGGGTGGGGCGAGGTAGGCAACTCCATCTTGCTCAAGAAGCTATTCGGATACTGGCCGGCTTTCCACGATGCACATGTGCTGTCTATCAAGATGGGGTACGGAAAACGTGGTGCCCGAGAGGTAGATGTCGCAATCGAATTGCGACATTGGGGCCAGGATGACCCAAACTGGGTTGCACGTGGACCAGACTGCGTCATTACGCTGACCCTACTTGAGGTAAAAATCGCAGACGTATCTATGGACGCTTTCGTTCAAGATAACTCCGTAGGTGACGTTTGCTTCACGAGGACAGACGACAACCTATTGCTTTTTGAACTTGATCCTAATAGTGGCGCCAGCGTTTTCATTGCGTGTACGTCTGCCGAGATTACTCGAATAGAGCCGTATGTCGCGCCAATTTCTTCGAGTACGACGTGACCGCCAACGTGTAGTTGGCGCGGGGGCGACGCAGTATCGTTTGTGAGGGCGACCATACAATGGACTTCCGGGTACTTCGTATGTACATCCGATAACGGGGGATAGTAGATTTTATGGCCCAGACGGGAAGCCAGTTCTAGATATCGACGTGAGCCATAGTCATGATGAGATGTGCCGCATATCCACGTTTGGCGAGACGGAAAGCGAGGTAGTGGTGAGGCGCCCTTCTGACGGAGGATGTCTGATCACCCTGCCGACGGCAATGTAAGTTCAATGCGGGCGCGAATTGTTACCGAGGAAGCCATGGACATTTTTTTTGCGCGGACTAGGGGGAGTGGAGAGATTCCTTGACATCAAATCCAAAATCTTGGACTTAGAGTTATGGGTGAACGGAGGGGTGGATTTGGAAGGTATCGATACACATCAATATGCGATTACGAAATTCAACACCAGTTTCGATATGTCCAAGGATAGCGATCGTGATGCAGCTCTTGGGACGATAGAAGATCATTACGAGGACTGCAGAATCTGGATTGGAGGCAACTGATGTGTTGAGTGTCTAACCGTCAGTCCGCACGTTGGGACTGTAGAAGGGCCGCATTCGCGGCCCTTCTGCTTTTGAAGCGGCGTAATGATGAGTTTCTGGTGTTCGACGGTGATCTGTCTGGCGGCACAGTGATGATCCGGCAGGGCAAGGGTCGGCGGGACCGTTATATCCCGCTGGGCGAGCGCGCGTGCTGCGGGGTGGAGTGGTACTGCGACCGGATACGTCCGTCGCTTGCGGTGAGGGCGGACGAGTGGACACTGTTCCTGACGGTCTACGGCGAGCCGTTCGGCAAGGGACGGCTGTCTGATCTGGTGAAGCGTTACATGGAGAGGGCGGGCATCCGAGACGGGGCGTGTCACGTGCTGCGGCACGCATGCGCGACGCACATGCTTGAGAACGGCGCGGATATCCGGTTCATCCAGGCGCTGCTGGGCCATGCGGACCTGTCGAGCACGCAGATCTACACGCAGGTGGCGATCGGCAAACTGAAGGAGATCCACGCGGCGATGCATCCGGCGAAGCTGGGGCGTGATGCGCTCTCCCTGCTAGCTGCCATTGAGGCTGAAGTGGACGGGGACGCCGAATAAGGTTCTGCACCACTCAGTTCTGTTCCAGAACCGCTCCGGCCTTCGCGAACCACCCTGACGCCAACCCCGTCAGGGTCGCTGCGCACATCCAGGAGGGCTATTGCGACGACCCGCGACCTCCATGAGCACGTTCCCCGCCTTCAGATGCCGCACAAAGTGAAGCCCGCAGCATTGCCGCGCATCATCTGGCGGCAAATACCGACACCCCGCCATTGACGAACCCGTTTGCCGCGCAACCCGGACATCCCGCTGGCGATGTCGCGGAAGAGTACGGAACGAAAATCAGCCCGGTCGCTGGGTCGATCGCAACCGAATGCGCGTTATTGCCCGTGTTAAGACGGGCGACGACACTGCGATTGCCGGCGTCGACGATCGTCAATACGGGCGTACATGGCGACGCGGCAGAGCAGGTGCCGTTCGTCGACGCATTGCCAGAAGACGTCCACCGGCTCGCCGCGTTGTAGTAGCGATTGGTGGGCGCATCATATTCAAGCTGATCGCCGCCGCCTGCGTTCAGAGACGCCACCAGTGCACCGTTCGAACGGTTGAAGATCTGCAAAAGCAATGGCGCGCCAGTCGTACCTTCGCGACACCCGACCGCAATATCGCTGCCGGGCCCCAGTGCCAGCCCTGTAGGATCACAATTGCCTTCGGAGTACATCGCGACGCCCGTTAGCGACGTGTAGTTTTGCGTGCCACCGGTCGGTATTGCTCGAATGGACGCTCCCGGCAATTTCACCAGTTCGCCATGAGGATTGGCCGTGCTTCCGTCAACGTTCACATAGAAGTTGTCGCTGGCGGCGTCGTACCTGCACGCTTCGAGGCCCGCGGTGGGCTTGCCCGAAAGGTCCGTGAACGTCACCTTGGCGACGATGCTCTGCGTGGACGTGTTGATGAATGTAGCGAACGGGGGCGTCTCCTCCGGGCTGGAGATCATAAAGATGCCATGCGTGGGGTCCAGACAACCTTCATCTGCGCGTACGCCCGTCGTGCTAACCGTGATTTTGCTCGTCACGGCGCCCACTGCGGGATCGACCACCTTCACAGAGTTCACGTCCCCCACGTACATCAAGTTGCCGACAGGGGTCGTGCCGTCCGGGCCCGCCTGCGAATTCGGCCCGGGGCCAAGCCCTGTGAACGCTAGCGGCCCGCTTCCCTGAATGGCCTTAATAAAGGTCTTCGACGGTATGTCGATCTGATCCAGAGCTGCGTTATTCCTGTCGGTGAAAAAGTATCGGCTACCTGATACAGCACCGATGTCGAATGAGAAATTTACGCCTGCCTTGATGTTCGGGACCGCGATGTCCGATACATAATGCGGCCCGTTAATGCTGAGATCGTCCCCGCCACAACCTGCAATCGCGATAGCGGCAGACGCCACCAATGCGTTCGCCAATATGTGCTTCGGCATCGTACACCTCCCATCATCATCGTCGTCGGAATAGACCTATCTCAACGGCGCGCCGGAAGAGATAGTAGACGTTGCTATAGCTTATCCATTCCCGTACGCAGTTATCCTTATCGTTTTCCCAGGTAGTCGATGCAGTGCTTAAGGTTCCCATAAGGTTTGGTATTTCATCTGTGCATACCTGACGTTCATGCTCGACATCAAGCGCTTCTCACGCGTCGTCGAACGCGACGAGGTAAAGCGCATTGGGCCCGATGATTGATTCGCAGCAGTCGCTCGGACGGCGCTGTCTCGACGACATCGAGCTTGCTGTGTCCGAGAAATACTTGTGCCGCCTTCAAATTCTTCGTGCGACTATTGATCAGCAACGCCGTGGTCCTACGCAGCGTATGCGTCCCGTAAGCTGCATCGTTAAGTCCGAATGCCATTCGGCTGGCGTCCGCATTCGCGCCATAAGCGAAGTAACTCTTTCTGTTCGGAAGTGCATATATGCACTATCGGGGAAAACTTGCTTTGGTTCCTCAGTGTGTCTGGTGGGTATCGGCCCCGTGTCACAGCGCGCGCCTTGCTGCACTGCCGCCCGCTCGCACGGGCACATCGCTTGCGCATTTCCCCAGATGCTTACCGGAGGACCATGAAATGAGCAAGCGGGATGTACCGGGAGTCGGGCCCTATGGGGGCCCGGCCGGAGGTTGGGGGGCGTTGCAGGCAGTGGCTCGCGCCGTGCGCCAGCAAATGGGTGTGGCGCGCGAAGCGACGATGCTGTTGAAGGTGAATCAGCCGGCCGGCTTCGATTGCCCGGGGTGTGCATGGCCGGACCCGCGCAGCACGTCGTCGTTCGAGTTTTGTGAAAACGGCGCGAAGGCTGTGTCCTGGGAAGCAACGAGCAAACGTACGACACCCGATTTTTTCGCACGGCATTCGCTCAGCGAACTGTGGCATTGGAGCGACTTCGCGCTTGAGGACGAGGGGCGGCTGACGCATCCAATGCGCTACGACGCCGCCACCGACCGTTACGTGCCGATCGACTGGGACGAGGCGTTCGCCCGTATCGGCGCCGCGCTGCGCGCCTTACCCGATCCCAACATGGCGGAGTTTTACACGTCCGGCAGGGCCTCGAACGAGGCGGCGTTCCTGTTCCAGCTGCTCGCGCGCCGGTTCGGCACGAACAACTTTCCCGATTGTTCGAACATGTGCCACGAGCCCACGAGCGTGGGCCTTCCCGAGTCAATCGGTGTCGGCAAGGGTACGGTCACTCTCGCTGACTTCGATCATTGCGACGCGATATTCTGCATCGGACACAATCCCGGCACCAACCATCCGCGCATGCTCGCGACGTTGCGCGCCGCCGCGCGGCGCGGGGCGAAAATCGTGGCGCTCAATCCGTTGCGCGAACGCGGACTGGAGCGTTTCACTTCGCCACAAGACGCTATGGAAATGGCCACGGGGCGCTCTACGCCCATTGCCACCGACTATGTGCAACTCAAGATCGGCGGCGACGTCGCGGTCCTGAAAGGGATGATGAAAACGCTGCTCGACATCGACCGTGAGAACCGCGGGAACGGAGGCGAGGGCGTAGTGGATCGCGCGTTCATCGACGAACACACGATCGGGTTCGACGAGTTGATGCGCGATCTGGAAGCCACGCCGTGGGACCAGATCGTGTCGACGTCGGGCGTTGCGCGCGACGAGATCGAAAAGCTTGCGCGCATTTATGCAGAGTCTCGCGCCGTGATCGTATGTTATGGCATGGGCATCACACAGCATCGCAGCGGGACCGCGAACGTCCAGCAGATTGCGAATCTGTTGCTCATGCGAGGAAACATCGGACGCGATGGCGCAGGCATCTGTCCGCTGCGTGGCCATTCCAACGTGCAAGGCGATCGCACGGTGGGCATCACCGAAGTGCCGCCGCCGGCGTTCCTCGATTCGCTCAAACGCGTGTTCGGCTTCGAGCCGCCGCGCGAGCATGGGCACGGCGCGATCGCCGCGATGCAGTCCATGCGCGACGAGCGCGCGAAGGCGCTGATCTGTCTGGGCGGCAATCTGCCCGTCGCGATGTCGGACCCCGGCGTCTGCTTCGACGCCATCCGCAAGCTCGACCTGGCTGTGCATATCGCCACGAAGCTGAACCGCTCGCATCTGCTGGCCGCAAAAGAGACGTTGTTGCTGCCGTGTCTCGGACGCACCGAACTGGATGTTCAGGCAAGCGGGCCTCAGTCTGTCACCGTCGAAGACTCCATGTCGATGGTGCATGCGTCGCAAGGATCGCTGCCGCCGGCGTCGGAGCATCTGCGTTCAGAACCGGCGATCGTCGCAGGCATTGCCAAGGCATCGCTCGACGATCCGACGCTCGACTGGGACGGCTGGGTCGCGGACTACAGCCGCATTCGCGACCTGATCGAAGCGGTCTTTCCGCAATTCGAGCATTACAACGAGCGCATACGTGAGCCGGGCGGCTTCCGGCTCTACAACGCCGCGTCTGCGCGCCGCTGGGACACGCCCGACGGCCGCGCGCGTTTCATCGCCCATAGCGGCGTCATGGAAGATCCGCGCGTCAATCGCAGTGACGCGCTACTGCTCGCCACGATACGCAGCCACGATCAGTACAACACCACCATTTACGGCTACAACGACCGCTATCGCGGCATATCGGGTCGCCGCGACGTGATTTTCGTCAACGAGCAGGATCTCGACTCGCGCGGACTGCAGCATGGCGATCTCGTCGATGTCGAAGCGATCGAAGATACCGTGAGCCTCGGCGGATCGCGTCGTCTGTGCGGCCTGACCGCGGTCGCTTACGACATTCCCCGGGGATCGATGGCCGCCTACTATCCCGAGGCGAACGGACTCATCGCGTTACATGACTGCGACGCCCGTAGCGGGACGCCGTCGTATAAGTCGGTGCCCGTGCTGATCTCGCTCAGCAAGGGAGATTGCTTGCCGGAGGACCAGGCGTCGACGTGGCAGCAAGGCGACGTGCGCAACGACCGCACAGGAGCGGCCATCGCAGGCGAGACTCCCCATCGTCCGAACGATGGAGCGATGCCGACATGATTGCTGGTGACTGCTACTGATCGCTAATGGGTAGCTGCGGTGCGCCGGTAACCGTGTCGCGCTGCGCGATGAATGCGCAGCGTGCACGGCATGTCGGTTGCGCACGCAAGTCCCGTCAACTTGATGAACGGAGAGTCGCAATGAGCAACGATCTCAAACCGAAGGATCGCGTCAGCTGGAACACACCGCAGGGCGAGACCCACGGGCACGTCAAACGCGTCATTACTGAGCGCGCGAAGGTCGATGGACACGTTGTTGCGGCATCGCCGTCCAGTCCGTCGTATGAAGTGGAGAGCGAGAAGAGCGGCAAGCGCGCGGTTCATAAAGGCGAGGCGCTGCGCAAGTCGCGTGGCTAGCGCGCCCGCCCGGTATAAAACTTCCTAAGCGCCAGCGGCCGAAGGCGGTCGACGATCCTGTTCTCCTCGCATCGTCTGTGCATTGTTCGCGTCAGGCGATCAGCTGCGCTTACGCAACTAACGGTCTGTCGCGCTTGCCCCGGTCGAGGCAGGGCGATCTCGTGCGCGAGTTAAACCACGAAACGGCATGCTTGCATTGGAATTCCCGACCGGCGGGGCCAGTAACGTCACATCGATCTCGAGCACATACGCAACTCTTGCCGTGCGCGGCGCTGACTGTCCAAGCAACGGGACGAGTGACCGACGCTTAAACCATCGCGATTCTGCAAGCGGAAAATTTTGCACTCACGCGCGTTTTTCGCCCTGTCTTTCCACCCTGGATGCAATGGCCGTGGAGGGCTAATAGTCAGCACGGAGCCAACGACAATCGTCCAACGTGACCACACAACGAACCGCATTATTTGACGGATAATGTCTGCCTTTTTGTCCCGTTGAGGTGGCCGTGAGCGACCAGACATCATCCGATGCAAAACGTGCAGCAGTGTCTGTGGCTCATGATTTTCTTTATGGCGGCGGCGCAATGGGCGCTCTGTTGCGCGCGCATAACTGGAGCGCCACGCCTCTAGGCGAACCGGAAACGTGGCCACAAAGCTTGCGGTCCGCGTTGAGCATTTGTCTGGAAGCCAACTTCCCCATCGCCATCTACTGGGGACCGGAACTGGCGTTGCTCTACAACGATGCGTGGAGTTCGATTCCCGGCAAGAAGCACCCTGGTGCCCTGGGTCGGCCGGGCAGGGAAGTGTGGCCCGAGATCTGGGACACGATCGGTCCGCTATTCCATCAAGTGCAGGAGACCGGAGCCGGGGTTTGGCAGCATGACCAATTGCTTCCCATGCACCGCCACGGATACACCGAAGAGTGCTATTTCAATTTCACGTTCAGCCCGATTCGGGGCGAAGGTGGTCAGGTAGAGGGCATCTTCAATGCCGTCCTCGAAACGACTTCCTCGGTTCTGGCAGAGCGGCGTGAACGTGCGCTGCGTGAACTTGCCGAGGCCCTGGCGGCGAGGCGGGACGAGCCGGAGGTATTTGCAGTCGCTGCGACGCTGCTCGCCACGAAAAGCGTCGATGTGCCATTCAGTCTGCTTTACCGGATCGACGACAACGCACAACGGGCGCACCTGATGGGACTCACCGGCATCGACCGGGACAGTCCGGCTGCGCCGACGGTAATCGACCTTGGCGACGCCGACGCGCCGTGGCCTCTTGCCACCGTGGTGCGCACAGGGCAGAAACGGCTCGTGGAAGATCTTGGCGAACGTTTTACGAAGCCGCTTCGGGGCGGTCCGTGGCCCGAGCCGTGTACTCAGGCGCTCATCCTTCCGATTCAGGCGACGGCGCACCCAGGAGCGGTCGCCGCCATTCTTGTCGCGGGGATAAGCCCACGCGGCGCCGCCGACGACGACTACCAGGCTTTCCTTGAGCGAGCCGCCTCACACATTGCGACGAGCCTGGCGAGCGCCCGCGCCTACGAGGAAGAACGGCGACGTGCCGAAGCGTTGGCCGAGATCGATCGCGCAAAGACGACGTTTTTTTCCAATGTCAGTCATGAGTTCCGTACACCTCTGACCCTGATGCTAGGGCCGATAGAAGAATTGCTCGCCGATCCGGAGCAACTTGGCGAGGAAGGCCTTCGGCAAATTCAGCTCGCGCACCGCAACGGCTTGCGGCTCCTGAAACTCGTCAATTCCCTGCTGGATTTTTCGCGTATCGAGGCAGGTCGCCTGCAGGCCAGCTTTCAAGCCACGGATCTTGCGCAGCTGACCATGGACCTCGCCAGCAATTTCCGCTCGGCCATGGAGCGTGCGGGGCTGACCCTGACTGTCAGTTGCGAGACGCTCACGGAGCCGGTCTATGTCGACCGTGACATGTGGGAAAAAATCGTTCTGAACCTGCTCTCCAACGCGTTCAAGTTCACGTTCGAAGGCGGGGTATCGGTCGAATTGAGGCAGCGCGACACGGCAGAACTGGTTGTTCGCGATACCGGCACCGGTATTCCAGCGGCGGAACTGCCACGGATCTTCGAGCGGTTTCACCGTATCGAGGGAGCACGCGGTCGCTCATTCGAGGGCAGCGGCATTGGTCTCGCGCTTGTCGAGGAACTTGTCAGGCTGCATGGCGGCACCGTTCGCGTAGAAAGCGAGATCGGCAAAGGGACGGTATTCACCGTTGCGATTCCTTTTGGCACGAAGAACCTCGCGACTCCGCTGATCGAACATGAAGGACCGGTGGGCTCGAGCGCGTTACGTGCCGAGGCCTACGTCGGCGAGGCTGAGCGCTGGTTGCCCGACGCGGAAGCGCCTGACGAGACCTCCGGTACAGCGAGAGCTAGCGAGTCCGTTACGAGTGAGGCGCGGCCCGCTACCGATAGCGCCCACATCCTTCTGGCCGACGACAACGCCGACATGCGGGCCTACGTGCAACGTCTGCTAGGCGGTTCTCATCATGTGGAGGTCGTCGCGGATGGGCAGGCTGCATTGGAGACGATTCGCCGCCGCCGTCCCGACCTTCTGCTCACCGACATCATGATGCCTAGGCTCGATGGCTTTGGCTTGATACGTTCCATCCGCGGCGACGCGACGCTGAAGGACCTGCCTATCATCGCGTTGTCGGCGCGTGCGGGGGAGGAGGCGAGCCTCGATGGCTTGGCTGCCGGCGCCGACGACTACCTCGTCAAACCATTTTCCGCGCGCGAACTCGTCGCCCGCGTCGACTCAGCGCTTGCCATGGCGACACTTCGCAGGCAGATGAGCCACGCTCTGCGCGACGAGGCCAACCTGCTCGAGGTCCTCAATAAAATCGGCGCGACGATCGCGGCGGAGCTGGATCTGGACCAGGCGGTGCAGGTCGTGACCGATGCCGCGAAAGAACTCACGGGCGCCGCGTTTGGAGCGTTTTTCTACAACGTGCTCGATGAGCGTGGCGAGCGCTATACGCTCTATTCGATCTCGGGCGTGCCACGCGAAGCATTTTCGAAATTTCCGATGCCGCGCAACACGAAGGTGTTCGCGCCTACGTTCAACGGCGAAGCTATCGTGCGCTCCGCCGACATCAAGCAGGACCCGCGCTACGGCAAAAGCGCGCCGTATTTCGGCATGCCTGAAGGGCATCTGCCCGTGTGCAGCTATCTGGCGGCTCCGGTCGTGTCGCGCTCCGGCGAGGTGCTGGGCGGGCTCTTCTTCGGTCATCCCGAACCGGATGTATTTACCGAGCGCGCCGAGCGCCTGCTGCTCGGAGTCGCGGCCCAGGCGGCGATTGCCATCGACAATGCACGGTTGTATCAGGCGGCACAGACTGAGATCGCGCAACGAACTCTGACCGAGCAGGCTTTGCGTGAAAGCGAGGAACGGCAGCTACGCTTGAACGAGACGCTGGAAGCGAAGGTCGTCGAAAGGACGTTGGAACTGCAGGCCGCGAACGAACAGCTACTGACCGCGGCCGAGGAGCGTGAGCGCGTCGAAGAGGCGCTGCGCCACGCACAGAAGATGGAAGCCATCGGCAAACTGACCGGTGGCGTGGCTCATGATTTCAACAACCTGCTGCAGGTGATAGCGGGCAACCTCCAGCTGCTGGCGAGAGATATCAATGGTCATGAAGCCGGCGAAAGGCGCTTACGTAACGCGCTAGCCGGGGTCACGCGCGGCTCGAAACTTGCCTCGCAATTGCTCGCTTTCGGGCGACGCCAGCCGATGCGGCCCAAGGTGGTCAACCTTGGCCGGTTCATCCGCGACATGGACGATATGCTGCGTCGCGCTCTGGGCGAGGAAATAGAGATCGAAACCGTCATTTCCGGCGGTCTTTGGAACACCATGGTCGATCCGAGCCAGGTGGAGAACGCGTTGCTCAATCTCGCCATCAACGCGCGCGATGCGATGAAAGGCCGTGGCAAGTTGACGATCGAGGCCGGCAATGCGTCGCTCGATGCCGTCTATGCCGCAGCTCACCCCGACGTCCGGCCAGGCCAGTACGTGATGCTTGCCGTCACCGACACGGGCTCCGGAATGTCGGGAGAAGTCATCGAGCACGCGTTCGAACCGTTCTTCACCACAAAGCCGGAAGGGCAGGGAACCGGCCTTGGCCTGAGCATGGTGTGGGGCGTCGTCAAGCAGTCGGAAGGTCACATAAAAATCTACAGTGAGGTGGGCGAAGGCACCACCATCCGTATCTACTTGCCACGGTCCCGCCAGGAGGAGGATCGCACCCCGGAGGCTGAAACTGCACCGGCGGTTGGGGGGACGGAAACCATCCTGGTCGTGGAGGATGACGAAGACGTGCGCAATACGGTCGTCGATATGCTCACGGACCTCGGATACAGGGTGCTGAAAGCGAGGGATGCGCAAAGCGGATGGGCCATCATAGAAAGCGGCGTGCCGATCGATCTGCTCTTCACCGATGTGGTGATGCCTGGCCCGCTACGCAGTCCCGAACTCGCTCGAAAAGCGAGGGAGCGGTTGCCGGACATTGCAGTGCTTTTTACGTCGGGCTATACGGAAAACGCGATCGTGCATGGCGGCCGCCTCGATGAAGGCATCGAGTTGCTGAGTAAGCCGTACACCCGGGAGGCCTTGGCACGAAGGCTCCGTCACGTATTGGCGAATCAACGGCAACTGAACAGCCAGCGTCCGGCCCCGGCGGTCCGTTCGCGGCATACCCGTGAACGGCCTGTCATCGACGTTGCGTCCCCCGCGCTGCGGGTGCTGCTGGTCGAGGACGAGGAATTGATCCTGATGTCCACCGGAGACATGCTCGAGAGTCTGGGGCACCAGGTGCTCACCGCGGCAAGTGGCGAACAGGCGCTGCCTATTCTGGACGCCCATCCTGTAGACGTGCTGGTCGTGGACCTGGGCTTGCCCGGTATGTCGGGCAGCGAGCTTGCAGTTCAGGCGCGCAAGAAGTACCCGAGGCTGCATGTCGTGATTGCATCGGGCAATCCAGACCCGAGCGTGTTGAGCAACGAATGGCTTGCCGGGGCGGTGATTCTGGCCAAGCCCTATGACGAATCGGCCTTGACGCGAGCCATCCGGGGGAAAAAGTAGCAGCCGCAGCGACGTGCGTTAACTGCCCCGCAGTGTCGCCAGATTCAGTCGCCGGTTACCGGGTTTTCGTTTGCAGCAACTCGCGCGCGGCGTTCAGGGCGCCGTCGGCGATCTTGCCCGAATCGATCTTGTAGCTGCCTTGACGCAACTCGGCTTTGATCTGCTCGACCTTTGCGGTGTCGATATCCGGATCACTGAACGAGCGTAGCGCGGACATTGACGTGAGACTCACCTCGGCATTCTGCGCACCGGAAGCGCCGGTGGGGCTCACGGATTCGATCGCGCCATTCGTATCGCTGTTGTTCGTTGCGCGCTGCGTGGTGTTGCGCGGCGCCGCGAGCGGGTAGTTGCTGGGTTCAATCTTCATGGTGTGTGTCCCTCACTTGTTAAGTTCTTTAACGGTATGGCGTTTGAAATCTTCACCCTATCGCGGCGAGCCTGGCCACGCGCGAGCCGTTCTATTGGGCGAAAACCGTTGCCGGACGGGGACTTCGGCCGATTGAAACAAAGTGCAACAATTTGTGAGCAATACCACATAAGGGCTCGAACGTACTTCGCAGAGCATGCTGGACGCCGATGACCAAGCGGTGCCGGTGCGCTTTCGGAGCGCGCGTGGCCTCAGCCGGCAGTCCGTTTTCCGAACGCCGATTCACCAGCGCGCAAAGTGCTGACGCCCTGTTATCCGCCGATGGGCGGCGGCGCCTGCACAATCGGAGCCGCCGCCGCGAAAAGATACGCGCGGTTGCGGGTGCGGGGCGGATAGATCCGCTCAGTGTTGATGACGCGTTTGACATTCTTCGCCTGCTGACCCTGTGCGGCGAGCCTGCGCTCCCAACCCTCCGTATAGACGGCGCCCCAAGGGCCAAGGTCGAGAATCGTCGTGTACCAGTCGATGTCGAGCGGCAGCATCGGCAGACCCAGCAAATCGCAGACGACGTTGTGCCCCGCGAAACGCCCCATCGGTCTGCTGTGCTGGCAGGACATGACGGATTGATGCTTGCCGTCTTCGAAGAGCGCGCGCGCCACGTCGCCGGCTGCGAAAACGTCGGAGACACCTTTTACGCGCAGGTTCTCGTCGACCGGTACCCTCCCGAGCGCATCGCGCTCGACAGGAATGCACCGTGTCAAGGGACTGGCATGCATGCCGCCACACCAGATAATCGTCGATGCGTCCACGCGCTTGCCACCTGCGAGCGTCATCCCCGTGTCGTCGATCTGCTCGATCTCGACGTCGGTCATCATTTCGACGCCGAGTTGCGTCAATGCCTGCTCGATGACCGGTTGCGCTCCGCCCATCGCCATCGCGATCCGTGGCGCACGCTCGATTAGCATCACGCGAACCTCGCTCTCACGCAGGCGCTCACCACTCGCGGCCAGGAGGTCGCGCACACGATGCGGCAACTCGGAGGCGACTTCCACGCCCGTGAGGCCTGAGCCGATAACAACGAAGGTCAGACTTCCAGCGGCGTGTGAATGCACCATTTTCAGGAGCCGTCGTTCGAGGCGTTCGGCGCCTTCGTATGTATCGACGTTGAATGCATGGTCCGCGAGCCCACGAATCGGCGCGTCGACAAGGCGGCTTCCCGAGGCCAGCACGAGCTTGTCGAAAGTCAGCGGCGTAGCGCGTCCGCGGACGCTCACAGTGACCTGTTTGCCGGCGACGTCGATGTCCGTAACTGTGCCCTGGATCCATTGCACGCCGACGGGGCCGAGCACATCGCTCAGCGGTACGAGCGTCGCCGCGAGATCCGCTTCGTAGTTGCGCACCCGGATGCTGTGGTGCGCGTGCGGGTTGATCATGACGACGTCGACCTGATTGGTCGCGCCTTGCTCGTCGAGCTTGCGGGCCGCACCGATGGCGCTCCACAACCCGGCAAAGCCGCCGCCGATCACGACGATCCGTTTCATGGCCGCTCCTGTCCAGAGATCTGTGCGCGGCCAATTTGCCCGATGTGCGGCACGGCAACGCGAAGGAGATGGGCAAAACGCGACGGGACACGAAGCAAGACTTGAAGACGAAGCGCCGCGGCCAGTTACGTGCAAACCTATCGCAGTTGATATGGTAGGACAACGAAACGCAAAGGCGTAGAACGCGGCCGGGCGGCGGCGACTATTCGCGACTCCACGCAAATGCGATCCGCGCTTCTCGCGGTTCCCGAATCATGGACTCGTGATTGTTTGTTTGATTTGAGTCTGCAGGTCTACCAACGGTGTAGCAGTCACCGTGGCGGCGACGCTTTCGGATTGGGGCAATAACCCGGCGAACGCAGCAATTCCGGTCGCGCATACCGCAACGAATGCGATAGCGCCAACGACGACGATTGCATTACTGTACGTCGGTTTCGAGTGCACTGAGTTTGCAAAGAGCCGCATCATGACTGTCTCCTGGTGGCGCAGCTACCATTTGCAACTAGCGTGCCGACAACGCCCCGAAACCGCTGACGCGCCTGGAAAGCCCGCTGGTAAAGCAACGAACGAACAGAGCGGTCCCGCAGCAGCGGCCCGTTGTTGGAATCGATCAAACACGGCGAGGTGTTGTTGCGCCAAAAACCAACACCACCGTTGACTGTGCTCAGTCAACGGTCCGAGGGTCGGCACAGCAACCACCGCCGGCGAAGACGTGGCGAAGAATCGCTTTGCGGTTTTTCGCATGAGAGTGGTCGAATAATCACTAACGAATCGTCATCCCACACGCTATAACGTAGTTGCAGGGTGACTATTCGTGTCGAGGGGTCCACAAAATCCATCGATACTGCCAATGCGCACGCCAATTTGCGTCCCGTCTCGGCCGGGCGCACTGCACTTCGTAGCTTCCCAACTTTCCTGGATCACGGTCTCGGGCGACTCTACCCGCAGGCCGCAGGCGCGCTTCCCGAATCCGAAAATCGCGTGTTCGTTTTCGAGTTCGCCGCGCGAATAACGAAACGGCATGATTGGGTAATCCAACGCAGATCAGGAGGCAATATGAAATTAAGACGGATGGTTGGATCGGTTGCCGGGCTGCTTTTGATCGCTGGGCTGGCGCATTCGCAAGGCACGCCCCAAGCTCCTCAGACCGCTCCGCAAGACAGCGGTCAGGTTCAGGTTTCCAACCCCAGTGCGGGGATGGAAGCGTACGGTGGCACCTCCGATACGATGTCACAAAGCGGCGCGAAACATGCCAGGCCGTGCAGAGTGAACCCGCAATGCAACATCTTCTTCGGCGGAAGCTGACCATACACTGACGGCGCGCGAGCAAACGGTGAAACACCAGCTGCTCGCGCAAAACAATGGTCGACGCGGCTGGTCGCAACGGCTCAGTCCTGTTTCATTTCTATCTTTCGGGGTCCCCGATATTGGAGGTCTCTCGACTTAACCGATGAGAACCATTCAACCGCAGCAGGCCCGCGAATCCGCCATGGCCGGGAGCGAGGCATTGTTCGGTCTGCAGCAATTGTGATTTCACCCTATGGGCATAGAAAAAGGATAGGCGCCGTCTACACTGACTCTTGTCAACGGCGCGTGTCTCACCGATTCGCGCTGCCTCAGAATCGCATCGGAGAGTCATCATGAAAAGCAAACTTCTTGCAGCTGTGCTCGTCGCCGTCACTACTTCGTTTGCCGCTCCTGTGTTTGCCAGCGGCTATGGTCCTGCGCCTTCTTACCGCCCGTCAGTGGGGGCGCCTGCTTCCCAACGGGGCCCAAGTGCTCAAACGGTTGCAGCGGAACGCAACAGTGCGGCCGGTTTCGTCAATGATTCGTATGGCGGCGTAGCTGCGTCCTCTTCGGAATCCGGCGGCCGTCAAACCGTCGACTCTGTCGGTCGTGTGTACTTAGGCCATTAATCTGAAAGCCGTCTGCTAAGCGAAGCTGCCACGAGGTGTCGAAATGTTGAAAATTATCGAAGGTGCTTTGGTTGTGGGCGCGGTCATGCTGTACCTGGTACCCGCAATGATTGCCGACGCCAGAGAGCGTGAGGACGCGTTCGCGGTGACCATGGTGAACATTCTGCTGGGGTGGACGGTTATCGGTTGGTTCGCAGCGTTGGTATGGGCGAGGCATCCGGTCAGTAACCGGCATCTGAAGCAGTTCGCAAGACGGGCGCAACGCGCGGTCGCGCGAGTCACCATCGATGCAATCGTCGCGCGGGCGAGCGGTCGTGCCAGTTCAATCCCCATGTTCAATCCTCGCCTGGTACCGCTTGTCGCGCGTATCGCCGCAAGCACTAATCGCCGCGAAAGGCACTAACGGTTGCGGCGGATCATGCACCGTCCGCCGAATTCTTTCGAAGCCGAACGGCGGTAGTAACGCGGCCGGATTTCGTGTCAACAAGGAGCCCGCTAGTGCAGTAAGCGGGCATCGCCTCGACTCGTGGCCCTGCAGCCTTGCTGTGACGGTTACGTGAGAAAACGTCGCGCTTAACAAATCCCTCTTTGGCTCGCGTCGACTTCCATTGTTTCGAGTGCCATCGCGGCAATCCGTGCTGGGCCAAAAATCTGATTCTAGCCATCACTCCGCAGGTTCGAGCGTAGGACCTTCGTCCGATATGCTCACGCCTCCTTCGCTCGCAACAATTTGGGGAGGGCTTACGCAGGAGCCGGCGTCCAATGAATGCGGATCGACTCGTTCACGACGATCCTCGCGGAAATAACGGATCTGCCGCCATCGCGCGAGTAGGTCGTTGTGCCGTGCGAAGTGCGTGTCTTGCACAACAGGCACTCATCATCGATGGGAGAAGTTCATGAATAGTCAGATCAGATCCGCGTTGATTTGCGCGCTGATATCCGGGCTCATGGGCTGCGTGCAACCTCACCAACAGGTGGAAGCCGGCGCGGATCAGTCGACGGCGATTGCGCGGCTCGGCCCACCCAAGGAAACTTACAAGCTGCCGGATGGCGGCCAGCGCCTGATGTGGCCGACGCAACCGATGGGCACCACGACGACCGTCGCGGATATCGACGCGTCCGGCAAAGTGGTGAGCATGCGTCAGGTGCTGCAGGAGAGCGAGTTCTATCGCGCGGAGGTCGGCAAGTGGACGCGCGACGATGTGCTCATCAACTTCGGGCGCCCGTTCGAAACCGCGCGCTTTCCAAGAATGCAGCGCGATGTGTGGTCGTATCGCTATCTGGAGAACAATATCAATCACATGCTCTTCCACTTCTATTTCGACGACGCAGGCATTTTGCGGCAAACGCAGAAGGCACCCGATCCTATGTACGACAACACCCGGCGTGGACGGTTTTAGGCGTCAAATCGACTCGCGGCTCGCGAAGTGCAGTTGCGGGAGATCGGTCCAAAGTCCTATTGCCGTGGCTCCGCGCGGCGGCGATAGTCGTTATGCACGGGCTATGACCAGCGTCGCCGGCGTCGCCGCGCGCGGCACACCGACTGTCGCAATGCATGGGAGGAATCGTGGAGCGTACGCACGAGAAGTATCAACGGCTTATCGCGTTTTGCCAAAGCCATCCGCCGCTAACGACTGCCGTGGCGCATCCATGCGATCGCGCATCGCTCGAAGGCGCCGTGGAGGCGGCACAGATGGGGCTGATTGCGCCGCTTCTCGTAGGTCCGCGCGAGCGCATTGTCGCCGTCGCCGAAGAATGCGGGCTGCAGATAGCCGACTATCCGCTGATCGACGTGCCGCACAGTCACGCGGCGGCGGCGAAAGCGGTCGAACTGGTGCGCGAAGGCAAGGCCGAGGCCATCATGAAGGGCAGCCTTCACACCGACGAGCTGATGGCCGCCGTCGTCCACCGCGACGGCGGCTTGCGCACCGAACGGCGTGTGAGCCACTGCTTCGTGATGGACGTGCCGGGGCACGCAAACGCGCTGATTATCACCGATGCCGCGATCAACATAGCGCCGACGCTCGCGGAAAAAGCCGACATACTGCAAAACGCGATTGATCTCGGCCATGCGCTTCGCATCGACGAAGTGCGGGTTGCGATTCTCTCGGCAATGGAGATCGTGAACCCGAAAGTCCCGTCGACGATCGAAGCCGCGGCGCTCTGCAAGATGGTCGATCGTCATCAGATCACGGGGGCGCTCGTCGACGGACCGCTCGCGCTCGACAACGCAATCGACCTCGAGGCGGCGCGCATGAAGAAGATCGACTCGCCAGTCGCCGGGCGCGCCAATGTTCTGATGGTGCCCAATCTCGAAGCCGGCAACATGCTGGCAAAAAGCCTTTCGTTTCTGGCCGGCGCGGACGCGGCCGGCATCGTTCTCGGCGCGCGCGTGCCGATCATCCTCACGAGCCGCGCCGATTCGATCATCACGCGGCTCGCGTCGTGCGCGGTCGCGTCGCTGGTGGCGAGCAAAGGCCGCGAAGATCGGCTGGTGGTGTAGATCATGGCCGACGTCATCCTGGTATTGAACGCTGGATCGTCGAGCATCAAGTTCAGCGCCTTCGATGCGCAAACCGCCGAGCTCGCCTGTGTGTTGCGAGGTCAGATCGACGGGCTGTTCAGTTCACCGCACTTCGCTGCCTTCGATGCGGCCGGCGCGCAGGCCGGCGCTCACGCATGGGGCGACGGCGCGAGCCTGGACCACGCCGGGGCGATCGCGCATATCGCGGAGTTTTTGCGCGGACATCGCGGAGGCCATCGCCTCACGGCGGTCGGGCATCGCGTCGTGCACGGCGGCGCGCGTTTCGTCGCACCGGTGCTCGTCGATGCCGGCGTGCTCGCGGAACTCCACACGCTGACACCGCTTGCGCCGCTGCACCAGCCACATAACCTGAAGCCGATCGCGGTCATCGCGGAACGCAATCCGGCGCTGCCGCAAATTGCCTGTTTCGATACCGCCTTTCACGCAACGCAGCCCGAACAGGCGAAGGCCTTCGCGCTGCCCGTTGCAGTTACCGAACGCGGGGTACGCCGCTACGGCTTTCACGGACTGTCGTATGAGTACATCGCCAGCAAGCTGCCGGAGATCTCGCCGGCAGCCGCGGCCGGCCGCACGGTGGTCGCGCATCTCGGCAATGGGGCGAGCCTGTGTGCGCTCTCGGCATGCCGCAGTGTCGCGACCACGATGGGTTTCACGGCGCTCGACGGCCTGATGATGGGTACGCGCTCTGGGAACCTCGATCCCGGCGTGATCCTGTATCTGCTCGACGAACTGAACATGAGCACGCGCGAAGTGGAAAACCTGCTGTACTGCCAGTCTGGTTTGCTCGGCGTTTCCGGCATTTCCGGCGACATGCGCGTGCTCCTCGCGAGTGACGATCCTCGTGCCCGCTTCGCCGTTGAACTGTATGTGTATCGGATCTGCCGCGAGCTCGGCTCGCTGATCGCGGCGCTCAACGGTATCGATGCATTGGTGTTCACGGCGGGCATCGGAGAGCATGCGACGCAGGTTCGGCAGCGTATCGGCGAACACGCGCAGTGGTGCGGCATCGATATCGATCCCGGTGCGAACCAGGCGAACGGTTCGTGCATCAGTACACCCGCGAGCCGGGTCGGCGTGTGGGTCGTCCCGACCAACGAGGAACTAATGATCGCCCGTCACACTCGCGCGCTGATCGGCACCTGAGAACAAGGAGAGTCGCGCACGACAAGCAAGCACGAGAGGAAGAGGCCGTATATCGAGTCACTGGGCGGCGAGCTTCGCAGCGTCGATCTTCATGCCACTTAACGTGTCCATGCAGAGAAGACCGGATGTATTTTGAAACGTATCGCGAGCCCTGCGCCTGTCGCTATTGCGGAGAGAGAGATGCTGCGGCTGACTGTATGGTTCACGCTCCTCATCTCGTTGAGCGCGAATGCGGCGGTTCATCTGGACTTCCACGATGAGTCGCCGGACGTTGCTGCAACCGGGCCGGCTTCGCGCCAACGCGGCGCCGTCGATATCGATGAAATCCTGCGGCAGTACGGGATCAGCCAGGGTACGACCAAAGCCCGCATCATCTTCGAGTGGTTCGACAAGGTAATGCGCGACCCCGTTATCGCTGCGCGCGTGCCAGGCGGCGCACCGGCGCTCGTTCATGTGCTGCTCGATCCGGAACAGCGTGAAGCCATGATGTCGAGTGGCCTTGCCCGTCTCACGCCGGCCGACCGATCGCGCTACCTCGCGCTGCTCACCCGTGTGCTCGACGAGCTGGTCCCGGTCAATTGTTTTGGGCTCGTCGACGTCGTAACGATAATGAACCGCGTCACGATCGCGCAGATGTCCGACGCCCAAGCGGAGCTATACCTCGATCTTATCTACAAGATCATGGTGAGCAGCGGTTCCGCGGCGCCGGTACGCGTGCCGACGCGGGAAGAATACGCGGCAGCGTCCGAGGCAATGTCTCGTGCAGTGGTCATCGAACTAGGCGGCGATCCAGTCAATGTCGATCGGTATATGACATATACCGCGAATCCTTCCACTGCGACCCCGGCCGATGTCTGCTGGATGACAAGAGTGACGCTGCATGCTCTCGCGAGAATGCCGGCTGCCGAGCGCGATGTCGTTCTACTGCCAGTATTCATCGGACCGCCTGCGGCATCGCTGGCGGATCCGGACGATCAAAGGCCGGCGCAGATGCCTTTTCCCGCCTCGGCCAGCCCGCCGGGCACGACGATGCCGTGATGGAGCGTTTAAACAAGTGGGCGCTGCAGCGCGGTGATATTCCCGCCAAGTCGGCGTATTTTGTCTATTCTGAATTCGACATGTGCCCGCCGCCTTTGGGTGATCGAAGAAACAAGGCAAACGTCATACGCCGCACGAGGCGTGTGTTTCGGAACCAGGAAGCAATGGCCCAACATACAGGAGTGTGCAATGTGCGTTCTGTACGCTGTGTGCTGGTTCGTACTGGGCGCGGACAGACTTTCAGTCGATCGGGCGATACATGTACTGCGGCTCAATGGCCGGCGCCAGACGTCGTTGGCATGTGCAGCCATGGCCTTCAGCGTTCTGCCTTGCCTTTCGTTTGCGCAGGACCTTCCGGGCCGGTCGTCGGGACCCGCTGTGGTTGGGGGTAACGTGAAACAGCACGCGGACGCCGTGCTCGCCGTCATGAGCTATACGACCGTTCCGGACGTCACGACCAGTAACCTGTCGGTTAATAGCGGCACTACCGGCAATCCCAGCTTCGGCCAGACACAGTTCGGCGGCGGGTTCACGATGAGCCGGTCGTTTCCTTTGTATTTGGAAGGCACGCTCGCCTACAGCCGCTACGATCCGGTGTTCGTTGCGTCCGACGGCTCGGCACAGCGTCCGGTGCCGACGAAATGGAACACGTTCAGCGGCACGGTCGGCATTGGATGGGATTTCCGGATCACGAATGAACTGGTGTTTCGTCCGATCCTTAACGGAACGCTAGGTCGCGTTTCCAGCGATCTGAAGGTCGGGCAAACGATCTTCAACCGCGCCACCGATGCCAACCTCCAGTTCCTCGACAACGGTTCGCTGGACGCGTATGGCTATGGCGGTTCGCTGATGCTCGACTATGAGCGCTACCGTGACAACTACGAAATCGACGCTGAGCTACGGGCCACGGACATTTATCTGCGCAGCTTCGGCGGTTCTTCCCAGGCAGTGCAGGGTTCATCCATGGCGCAGCAAGTCAGCCTGTGGACTCGCTGGCGCGCGCCTACCGGATGGCATGCGTTGGACCGGCCAGTCCGCTATGTGCTCGAAGCGGCCTACTCACATTATTTCGGCGAAAGCGCGGGCGTGCTGGGGTTCAACGACCTCACCTCGTTGGGCGTCGGCCTCGAACTCGACAGCAGCAGGTATCCGGTCATCATCACCAGGACGCGCGCGGTAGTGCGATATGTGTTCGGACACAATGTGCATGGCGTGTCGTTCGGCTTTGCGGTGAGTTTCTAGTTCGCCTGCGGCGTGCGGCGGTCACATCCGTTCGGGGGCGGAAGCTTCGTTGCCCGGTCACGCAGGCGGCGGCTGACGACCGGAAGAACCGTATCTCATTCGCGGCGACGCAATATGCCGTTCCTCATACGATCGGAAAAGGAGATGCTGATGCGTGCCCACCGCTGTCTGCCTATGTTCGTTTTTCCCTTGCTGCTTGTCGGCTGCAATACGCCGCCAATTCCTCCTGGCAAGTCAGTCGATATCCCGACTGCCCTCGAACAGGTCCTCGACGGATTGTGCAACTTCACGAAGCAGGAGGCGGCGCGTAAGCGGGACGGAGACGTCGATATCGACACCGTCACCGTGCAACTTGACCTGACGATCGATGGTTCACGCAATCCTCCTGTCGCGGTCGCGCCGGATATCCAGTTCATCCCGACCGTCAGTTACGGACAGATGATTACGGCGAACAGAGGAAGCACGCTCACCATTGCGCTCAAACATAAGGGCACAGGCAGTTGGGGCGCTGGCGACTGCAATGCTTCCAGGTGAGAGCAGCCTGAGTGCGAACCGCGCTTGAAGTGACGGCGTAGGAACGCGTGCGCGTTGCGACGTTGCGAAGGGCCTGCCGGCATCGGACGACAGCGTCGCGACGCGATTCAAGCCTCGCCGCGACTGCCGCCTGGAACGCCAGGATCGAACGTCAGGCCGAAGCCCTTGGAAACCGGCTTGTGTCCATAGCCGATCCCGACATACGGCATCACCCGCGGCAGCGTGACCGTGGCCGAAGGCGCGGCTGAATGCGCGCGCTGCTAGAGCGCGCGCGGGCAGGCGCCTGGCAGCGCCCGCCGTGACTTTACTGCTTGATACCTTCGGCCTGAATGTGCAGCGTGGTCTGCATCTTGAAGCCGTAGGTCTTGCCGAAGTCGACGCCGAAGTCGTCGCGATTGAACGTTGCGGTCGACTCGGTGCCGCAGACTTCGCGCTTGAGCATCGGGTTCACGAAGCACTTGAACGACTCGATCTTCAGGTTGACCGGTTTGGTCACGCCATGCATGGTCAGCGTGCCGATCACTTCCACAGGCTTGTCGCCGTCGAAGCGGATCTGCGTGCCCTTGTAGGTCGCGCTCGGGTACTTCACAACGTCGAAGAACTTGTCGCTCACCAGTTCGGAATCGAGCTTGTCATTGCCGATATCCACCGAGCTCATGTCGATCGTCACGTCGACCGTGCCGGTCTTTGCCGCGCGGTCGAGCACAACGGTGCCGCTGCCTTTCTTGAACTTGCCGCGCCAGATCGACACGCCGCCGAAGTGATCGGTTTCGAAGCTGGGGGACGTGTGGGTCGGATCGAGCTGGTAAGTGTCGGCGGCCATTGCGTTGAACGACAATGCGGCGGCGAGAACGCCAGTGGCGAGCAGGAATTGTTTCTTCAAGATGTTCTCCAGGTTTCGAAAAGTGCTATGAGGCTTGTGGTTTTTACTTCGGTTTTTCTAATCACTTCTTCGAAGCGACGAGGTGAAATTTGATGACGACTTCGTCGGCTACGACCGACGTGTCCTTCCATTCGCCGGTGCCGACGTCGAACTGCGAGCGTTTGATCGGCAGCGAGCCGTCGAACGTTTGCGTCGGGCCCTGGCTTGCAATCGTGACGGGCACCACCACGGTCTGAGATTTGCCCTTGATGGTCAGCTTGCCGGTGATCTTGTACTGATTGCCGCCCGCCGGTGCGATCGCGCTGGAGACAAACGTCGCGGCCGGATACGTGGCGCTGTCGAACCATTCCTTGCCTTGCGCCTGCTTGTTGTAGTCGTCCGCGCCGAGGTCGTAGCTGCCTGTGTCGATCGACACGTTCGCGCTTCCTGCGGTCGGCTTCGCCGGATCGAACGACAGTTGCGCCGAAAACTTCCTGAACTTGCCGTCGACGGGCACGTTCATCTGCTTCGTCGTGGCAATGACGGTGCTTTTGCTCGGGTCGACGTCGGCGTGCGCGAGGCCCGCACCGAGCAGGGAAAGGGCGGCGACGCCGGCGAGAATAGAGTGATGGAGTGTGTTTTTCATGGTGGTACGCATCCTATCGAACCCGGGCGCGTTCATTGCGCACAGCGAAGAATTTGATTGCCAACAGGCTGTAGCGAATGGGCGCCGATGGGTGTCACTTGAGGAACGGAATCATCCGTGCGAGCAGGCCGTCGCGGTCGACAAACTGATGCTTCAGCGCCGCGAGGACATGCATGGCGACGAGCGCGAGCAGCGTGTAATTGAGCAACACATGCACCGTGCGCAGCGTGGCCTTCAGCGCCTGATCCGGACCAATGAAGGTCGGCAGCGGCACGATGCCGAGGTACACCACCTGAATGCCCGCCGCCGAACTGTAGAGGTAGCCCGACACCGGAATCGCCAGCATCAGCAGATACAGCAGGCCGTGTACGACGTGCGCCGCCGCCTTTTGCCACGCGGGCGTTGCGCTATCCAGAGCCGGTGCGCGATGCGTCGCTCGCCACAAAACGCGCGCCACGGCGAGCATCAATACGGTGACGCCGATCCATTTGTGCCACGAGAAATACTTGAGCTTCGTCGGCGTGAAGCCGGGAATGTCCGTCATGATCCAGCCCAGATAAAAGCCGCCGACGATCAGCACGGCGATCAGCCAGTGCAGAGCGATTGCGGCGCCGTGGTAACGGCCTGTCTCAGTGCGGGAGGATATGTCGTTCATACGCGTCGGTTATGCGTGGTGGCGGTGAGTGCGAATAGTAGGCAGGTCAATGGAGACTGAATAGGCGGGGGCGCGAGAACACATTGTTGTACTGGTGACGTTAATGCGTGCTGGCTCGCGACTTGCAACGTCGGGCGAACGCAAGCGGAGCCGGGGCCGAGTTGGGGTATCCTGCGCACCGGGCCTTGCCCACGTACAACCATCCATTCAGGGCTTTCGTTGTGACTTCGATTTTCCTTTCATGGGGTATTGCCGCCTTTGCGACGGCCGGCGTGATCGCCCGTCCCTTCAAATGGCCGGAAGCGGTGTGGGCGGTGGCCGGCGCGCTGCTGCTGGTCTCGCTCGGGCTGTTGCCGTTGCATCTCGCGGTAGAGGCCGTCGGCAAGGGCACTGACGTCTATCTGTTCCTGTCCGGCATGATGCTGCTCTCCGAGGTGGGGCGTCGGGAAGGGCTGTTCGACTGGGTCGCGGTGCTTGCCGTCAACCATGCGCAAGGTTCGCCGCGCAAGCTTTTCCTGCTGGTCTATCTGGTCGGCGTGGTGATTACCGCCTTTCTTTCGAACGACGCCACCGCGGTCGTCCTCACGCCGGCTGTGTTCGCCGCCGCGAAGAAGGCGAAGACGGACCCACTGCCGTTGTTGTTCGTGTGCGCGTTCATTGCAAACGCAGCCAGCTTCGTGCTGCCGATCTCCAATCCGGCCAATATCGTGCTGTACGGCAATCACACGCCCGCGCTTGTGCCGTGGCTGATGCGCTTCGCGTTGCCGTCGCTGCTGTCGATCGCCGCCACATATATGCTGCTGCGCTGGACCCAACGCAAGGCGCTCGCAGGCAGCTGCGAGGCGAACCTCGAGCCGCTTCAGCTTTCGTCGAGCGGACGCGTGGCGCTTGCCGGCATCGCCGTCACCGCCGTCGTGCTGCTGGCGGTATCGGCGTTCGACATTCAGTTGGGGCTGCCCACCGCGATACTCGGCGCGGCGACCGCGCTCGTCGTGCTGATCCAGGAGCGCAAATCGCCGCTGCCGATCATCCGCGAGATATCGTGGAGCGTGCTGCCGCTCGTGGCCGCGCTGTTCATTCTCGTCGAAATGCTCGACTACACCGGCGTGATCAGCACGCTGGCAGCGCTAACCCGTTCAGCGGCCGCGCACAACGAAATGACAACGGCCGGCTGGGCCGGCAGCGCCATCGCGATCGGCAGCAATCTGATGAACAATCTGCCGGCCGGCCTGATCGCCAGTTCCACGGTGATGCAGGCGCATAGCCCGGAGCGCGTGATCGACGCACTGCTGATCGGCGTCGACCTCGGCCCCAACATGTCGATCACCGGTTCGCTTGCGACGATTCTCTGGCTCAACGCGATCCGCCGCGAAGGCGAGGACGTGAGCTTCGTGAAGTTCCTGAAGGTTGGCGTCGTGGTTATGCTGCCCGCGCTGGTGCTCGCGCTCGGCGCGCGGATTTTGATCGGCTGACGCACGGCTCGCCGCCAGGGCCGCCCAAGGGGCGCCGCGAGGGCCGCCGCGTTTACGACGCGAAGCGGCCCGGGCAGCTCGACGCGCTCAGCGGTGGCCGTTTATTTCCGGCGCAATGGCCGCGTGATTGAGCAGCGCAACCAGCGACATCCCGCCTACGGTGTTGCCCACAAGCGTCGGCACGAGGAAGCGAAAGAAATAGTCGTGCAGGCTCGCGTCGCCGGTCAGGAACGCATAAGCAACCTCCGTCGATCCGGCGATGATGTGCGAAAGATGGCTGACGGCGACCACGTAGGTAATCAGCAGCACGGTCAGCAGCCGCCCGGACCGCGCGCTCGGCAACAGCCACACCATCAGTGCGATCAGCCAGCCCGCGAAGACCGCCTTCACCATGGTCGGCAGCATGTGTTCCGAGCCGACCGCCGCACGCGATACCTCGCCGAGTGCATCCACCACCGCGGGCGAGAAGACATCGGGAATGCGTAGCATCGCCGCGAAGATCCATGTGCTGATAAGGTTGAAGACGAGCACCACGGCCCATAGACGCATCGCTTTAAGCAGTGTGCGAGGATCGCGCCGCGTCAATACGGGCAGCACCACGGTCAGCGTGCTCTCGGTAAAGAGCTGCTGCCGCCCCATGATGACCAGCACGAAACCGATCGAATAACCGAAGCTCGACACCAGATGGCGCCACGGCGTGTCCGGCAAGCCCGCATCGAGCACGGCTTGTGTGAGAAACGAAAATCCCATGGACAGACCGGCCGCGAGCGATGACCAGATCAACGCGCCGATGGTCCGCTCGAGCGCGGCTTCGCCCTCCTCGCGGACGATCTCGTGCAGCACGAGCGCGTGCGGGGCGGTGTGATGCGCCGCCTGATCCTGCTCGCCCTCGTTCAGATGCGGCGAGTCCGCGCCGGCGTCCTGCGCGCGCGGCGCGTCGTTGCCGGCCGCTGCATGGGGTGCTTTGTGTTGCGGTTCCTTGGTCGCCTCGGTCATGAACGGCTGTCCTTCGAGCGCACGCCAGGCGCTTCGCAGACGGCTTCTTCGGAATCCCGCAATGCGCCGAGCACGGCTTCGAGACGTGCCAGCCGGGCTCGCTGCACCGGCACCAGCGCCGCACGCGACAAGAGGCGCACGCGGTTTTCCCAATACGAAAGAGGAATGCGGTCATTGACCGAAATCCGCCCCAACACGAGTTCGAGATGGGCGATCTCGCTGTCCAGGTTCGGGTAGTTCATCGACGTGGTCCGGGAAAAAGAGGTGAACGGTAAAGCTGCTCCGGCACTACCTATGTGGGTGAGCAAGTAGTGTTCCCCAATTCCTCAGGACAACGGGAATTCACCAGGCGTTCTCGCAGTCCGCATGTCGTATGCTCAAGCACGCGCCACTGCGCTATCGGCCTGTTCCATCACGGAGCGGCGCGAGATCAGAATTACGCAAATCGTCGCCAGACGGTAGCACTCGTTCATTTCATTCGATGTCACGCCGCGCCTGTCGCCGCGCGCGGCAATACACAGCTGTGGGCCGTCAATACGTGACAACGGGCGGCAATATTCGGCAATGAATGGCGGCAACAGGGCGGCACTCCGCCATGCGCCCGGCGCTTCCCAAGGCGGCCGGCGCTTCATGACATTAATCGACATAACTCTGCAATTGCTTTGCGGCGTGGGTTCCACAAGAATTCGGCCTGTCATTGAACGGATCGCGGCACAAGCAGGCGACGCTCGGTGGCTTATCGAAGGAGTCAGTCATGAAAAAATTGCTCGCCGCCGTCCTGCTGTGCTGCGCGTCCACCGTCACGTTCGCTCAGGCCGCGCCGCAAGGCGGCAATCCGCAGCGCATGGAGCGCATGGTTGCGCAGTTGCAAACGCGTTTTGCGAACGCCAATACCACGCACGACGGCAAGCTTACGAAAGACCAGGCCGCGGCCGGTATGCCGATGGTCGCTAGCCACTTCGACGAGATCGACACGCAGAAGCTCGGCTACGTCACGTTGCCGGAGATCGAGGCGTATATGCGCGAACGCGGTGCAGCGCATTAAGCGGGGCAGTGAGCGGCGCACTGAGCAGCGCGCCTTGCCGCGAAACCATACGACGCCGGTGCCGGGCGCTTGTCGCAACCGTCATGAACCCCTCCCTCAACCATTGACGCCCGATTCACGCGATGAAACCTGCCACGTCAAGCCGTTTGCGTCTTGTAAGCGCATCGATCGTCGTGTCGATGGGCGCGGCGCTGAGCGGTTGCATCAGCGTTGGCCCGGACTTCAGGGAGCCCGACGTCACGTTGGAGAACCAGTGGCTGGAGAGCTTGCCGCCTGCCGCGCAGAGCACGCCTGCTGGCGAGGCCGCCTGGTGGAAAGCGTTCAACGACCCGGTGCTGAGCGCGCTCGAACAACGCGCTTATGAGCGCAACCTGTCGCTGCAGGTCGCGGGGCTGCATATCTTCAAGGCGCGGGCGCAGCTTGCGATCAGCGGGGAAAATCTCCTGCCGCAATCGGGCAGCGCGTCGGTTGGCGCGAGCCATATCAACACGAGCGGGGTCGGGCCGATACCGCCGGCTCATTTATGGGCCGAGCATCTGCACGTAAACGCCGGTTGGGAGATCGATTTCTGGGGGAAATACCGCCGGCAGATCGAATCGGATCGCGCGCAATTGCGCGTGTCCGAGGCGGCGTACGACAACGCGTTGGTGTCGATGTTCGCCGATGTCGCCAACGCATATATCGACCTGCGCGCGTTGGAGCAACGCATCGCCGTAGCGCGGCAGAACCTCAAGTCCGTTCAGGATAGCCTCACGCTCACGCAGGCGCGCTACAAGCGCGGCGCATCGAGTCAGCTCGACGTCGAGCAGGCCGCCACGCTGGTAGCCGAAACCGAGGCGCAGATTCCGCCGCTCATCAAGGCGCGTGTGCAGGATCGCGACACGCTCGCAGTGCTGCTGGCCGATCCGCCGGATGCCGTCGACGCGCAACTGAAAGGCAGCAGTGCGATCCCCGTGCCGCCGACGCAGATCGACGTGGGCATTCCCGCCGATCTATTACGGCGCCGTCCCGACGTGCGCCAGGCCGCGCTCAACGCGGCGGCGCAGTCGGCGCTGATCGGCGCGGCGAAGGCGAAGTTGTACCCGTCGCTATCGCTGACGGGACTGTTCGGCTTGTCATCCGGCGAACAGCATGGCATCGGACTAACGCAATGGGGCGGCAAGACGATCGGCCTTTTTTCGGCAGGCATTTCTCTGCCCATTCTCGACCGGGCGCAACTTCAGAACGCGGTGCGAATTCAGGATGCGGCGTTCCAGGAAGCGGTGCTCGACTATCAGAACACCGTGCTGCAGGCGCAAAAAGAAGTGGAAGACGCGATTGCCGCGCTTCGCACATCGCTCGATGCGCTGGCGGCGTCGTCGCGCGCTTCTGACGCATCGCAGCGCGCATTGCGGCTTGCCAACATTCAATATCGCTCCGGCTCCGTGACTTACGACTCGGTGCTGGACGCTTCACGCTCGGCGTTGCGCGACGGCGATTCGCTCGCGCAGAACCAGGGGATTGCGGCGCTTGCGGCGGTGTCGCTGTATCGCGCGCTTGGCGGAGGATGGGAAGTCGCGCAAGGTCAGCAGGTGGTGAGCGAGCGGATCGCCGAAGAGATGGCGCGGCGCACGGATTGGGGACGTCTGTTGAACCCGCCTGCCGATTCGGCGCTGGCGCGCGCGAACGCGAACGCGCCGCCGGGCAGTAAGTAACGAAGCGGGGAATAACGACATGGCCAATCGAAGAGCGGTGGGCGAGGGTGCATCGAATGCCTGTGTGCCGGCAGAGCCGCGACGTCCAGCGTTTCACGCCGTGTTGTACCGTCCGTTGCGTGCCTTGCCTCGCGTTGCCTTGCTGACCACTTTCAGCGCGGTATTGAGCGTTGCATTCAGCGGATGCCACGACGGCAATGCGCCAGCCGCACAGGCCGCGCAGTTGCCGCAAGTCAGCGTCATGCATCCCGAGTCGCGCGAAGTGCGCGAGCAACTCGATCTGACCGGCAGCGTCGCACCGTCGGCAACCGTGACGCTGGTCGCGCGCGTTCAGGGCGTACTGAAGGAGATCGGCTTTACAGACGGCGCCAATGTAAAGCAAGGGCAACTGCTGTTTCGCATCGAGCCGGACACGTATCGCGCGCAACTCGTCTACGACCAGGCCTCGCTCGATAACGCCGATCAGGAACTGACGCGCCAGAAGGAGCTCACGTCGGACAACGCGACTTCGGCGTCGTCGCTGCAAAAGGCGCAGACCACCCGCGACCAGGCGCTTGCGAAGCGAGACATGTCGCGCATCAACCTCGGCTATACGGAAATACGCGCACCGTTCGCGGGCCGCATCGGCGCACGCGCGTTCGACGTCGGCAATGTGGTGGGTGGATCGGATTCGACGAAACTCGCCACGCTGGATCGCATCCAGCCGGTGTATGTGAACTTCACGTTGAACGAGCGTGACGCGAATCGCATCGGCCTCTTTACCCGAGCGCCGCGTACCGTGCGAGTCAATCTGATCGGCGCCAAGCCGGAGCAAGGTGAGGACGCCGCGCTCGAATTCGTCGATACGCGAGTCGATCCGGCGAGCGGCGCAATCAAGTTGCGCGCTGATATTGCCAATCGCGACACGCATCTGATCCCGGGCATGTCGGTCGAGGTGCATATTCCGGCAAGTGAGCCGCAGAAGGTGCTGCTCGTGCCGGATACCGCGTTGCTGCGCGAGCAGGCCGGCGCATCGGTGCTGGTCGTGAACGCCGGCGGCGTGATCGAGAAGCGTGGCGTCACGACCGGCAGCCTGTACGGTTCGCTGCGCGCGATCAAAAGCGGCCTCGGTCCGGCAGATAGGGTCGTGACCGGCGGGGGGCTTGCCGTCGCGCCGGGCATCAAGGTGCAGACAGTCGATGCCATAGCGCAGGGCCGTTCATGATCCGCTTTTTCGTCGAGCGCCCCGTGTTCGCCAACGTGATTGCGTTGATTGCGATGCTGCTCGGCGCGGTCGCGCTCATCAATCTTCCTATCGCTCAATATCCGCCGATCACGCCGCCCACCGTGCAGGTGGTCGCGCACTTTCCGGGCGCGAGCGCGACGACGGTGATCGACCGCGTCGCGTTGCCCATAGAAGCACAGGTCAACGGCGTGGAGAATGCGCTGTACATGCAGTCGACGAGTACGAACGACGGCACTTACACGCTCACCGTCACGTTCGCCGTGGGCACCGACGTCGACAAGGCGCAGGTGCTCGTGCAGAACCGGGTGTCGGCCGCCACCGCGCAACTGCCGCAAGCAGTTCAGCAGCAGGGCGTGACCGTGAGGAAGCGCTCCACCGCGATTTTGCAGTTGTACACGCTGCAATCGCCCAACCCGAAATACGATTCGCTTTTTCTCAGCAACTACGCGGTCATTTATCTGCGCGATACGCTCGCGCGTTTGCCGGGCGTTGGCGACGTCACTGTGTTCGGCACCGGCCAGTACAGCATGCGCGTCTGGCTCGATCCGAAAAAGCTGAGCGAGCGCAATCTGAGCGCGGCCGACGTAATGCAGGCCATACAGAGCCAGAGCAAGGACGTAAGCGCGGGCCAGCTCGGCTCGGAGCCCAACGCGGGAGGCCGTGCGTTTCAGCTTACCGTGACGATGCGTGGCGTGCTTTCCGATCCGCATGAATTCGACGACATCATCGTGAAGTCGGATTCGAACGACGGCGGCCATTTCGTGCGCATTCGCGATATTGGGCGCACCGAGCTCGGCTCGTCGAGCTACGGCCAGTTCTTCAATCTCGACGGCAAGCCCGCGGCCGGTATCGCGATCTATCAGTTGCCCGAAGCAAATGCGCTCGAGGTCGGCAATGCGGTAAAGGAGACCATGGCGCGTCTCGCGAAAGACATGCCGGAGGGCGTCACCTATCAATTGCCCTTCGATACGACGACCTTCGTGCGGCAATCCGTGATCGACGTTTACAAGACTCTCTTCGAGGCGGCGTTGCTCGTGCTCGCGGTGATCCTGCTGTTTCTGCAGAACTGGCGTGCGATGCTCGTGCCCGCCACGACGATTCCGGTCACGACTGTCGGCACGTTTGGCGCCATCTACATGATGGGTTTTTCCATCAACCTGCTGACGTTGTTCGCGATCGTGCTCGCCATAGGCATTGTGGTGGACGATGCAATCGTCGTCGTCGAAGGCATCACGCAGCATATCGAGCAGGGCAAGACGCCGAAGCAGGCCGCCATCGACGCCATGCATGAACTGCTCGGTCCGATCATTGGCATTACGCTCGTGCTGGTGTCGGTGTTCCTGCCTTCGGCGTTTCTTGGCGGCGTCACCGGCCAGATGTACCGGCAGTTTGCGCTCGTGGTGGTTGCGACCACGATCATCAGCGCGATCAATGCGGTGACGCTCAAGCCGGTGCAGAGCGTGCGCTGGCTGCGGCACCAGCGGCCGGGCAAACCGAACGTGGTATACCGCGTGTTCGACAAGGCCTATGCGCGCGTAGAGAATGGCTACGTCAAGGTGGTTTCATGGTTCGTCGCGCGCTGCAAGCTCGCGCTCGTTATCGCGCTTGCGTTGGGCGCGGCATCGGCGTTCCTGCTGACGCGGGTGCCGACCAGTTTCATTCCGCTCGAAGATCAGGGATACATGCTGATCGCCGCGCAACTCGCCGACGCGGCGTCGCTCGGACGAACGCGCGAGGCCAGCACACAGATCGAGAGACGGATCGGCGCGATTCCCGGCGTGAATCACGTGGTGTCGATTGGCGGCATTTCGCCGCTCGATAACAACGCGTCGTTGCCGAATTCCGCGCTGATCTACGTGACGCTCGACGACTGGAGCGAGCGCGGCCAGGGCGAAGACCTGCGCTCGCTGTATCTGCGTATGAACAGGGAACTGGCGAAGCTGCCCGACGTGCGCTCGGTCGTAATCGTGCCGCCGCCGATCCAGGGGCTCGGCAATAGCGGCGGCGTGCAGATGCAGGTAATGCTCACCGACGGCTCGCAGAACTATCGAAGGCTGCAAAGCGCGACGGATGCGTTGATCGCGAGCGTGTCGAAACGTCCGGAACTGCAACGCGTGTTCAGTCCTTTTCGCGCGTCGGTGCCGAGCGTCGAACTGACGCTCGACCGCACGAAGGCGGAATCGCTGCAAGTGCCGGTCGGCAATGTATTCGATCTGCTGCAAGATTACGTGGGCTCGGCCTACGTCAATCAGTTCACTGCATTCAATCACACGTTCCCCGTATTCGTGCAGGCGGACGGCGCGTTTCGCCGCGAGACCGACGACATTCGCCGCTTGCAGATTCGCAGCAATAGCGGCCACATGGTCGAGTTGGGCACTTTCATCGACGCGCATACGAGCGTCGGTCCGGCGGTCGCGACGCTTTATAACCTTGCACCGGCGGCGGCCATCAACGGCAACCCGGCTAGCGGCTACAGCACCGGGGACGCGATCCGGGCCTTCGAGCAGGAAGCCGCGCGCATTCTGCCGGCCGGCATCGGCTATGAATGGACGGCGATGTCGTACCAGGAAAAGCTGGTTGGCAACTCCGCTTACTGGGTCTTCGCGGTCGGTGTGCTGCTCGTGTTTTGCGTACTCGCCGCGCAATATGAAAGCTGGCTGTTGCCGGTCGCGGTCGTGCTCGCGGTGCCGCTCGCGCTGCTGGGCACGGCTGGCACGCTCGCATTGCTCGGCGCCGCGAATAATCTGTACACGCAGATCGGCCTCGTGCTGTTGATCGCGTTGTCGGCGAAGAACGCGATTCTGATCGTCGAATTCGCCCGGCATTTGCGTATGCAAGGCGTCGGCATTGCAGAAGCCGCTGTCGAAGCCGCACGCCTGCGTTTTCGGCCCATCATGATGACGTCGTTCGCGTTCATTCTCGGCGTCGTGCCGCTCGTGATAGCCACCGGCGCCAGTGCGAGCGCGCGCCGCTCGCTCGGTATCGCGGTGTTCTCCGGTATGCTCGCTTCAACGTGCATTGCCGTGCTGTTCATTCCGTCGTTCTACGTGCTATTGCAACGCATTGCCGAACGCCAGGCCGCGCGCAAAGCACCGAGCGATGCCTGAAACGAGGAGCTTTCGCATGGATCGCCCCGCTAAAATCATCGTGCTCGACGACGAAGTCGAGCTGCGCAACATGCTGCAGCGTTTCTTGCGCGGGCAGGGCTTCGACGTCAGAGTCGCGGAAGACGGCAAGCGGCTCGACCGCTATCTCGAGCGCGAGCCGTTCGATCTGCTGGTGCTCGATCTGATGATCGGCGAAGAAGACGGGCTCGCGATCTGTGCACGTTTGCGCGAGCAAGGGCAGACGTTGCCGATTCTGATGCTGACCGCGAAGGGCGATCCGCTCGACAGGGTGCTGGGTCTCGAAACCGGTGCCGACGATTATCTTGCGAAGCCTTTTCTTCCGCGCGAACTGGTGGCGCGAATCAATGCGCTGCTGCGTCGCCAGAAAATGGCTTCGGGCGAAGTGACGGTCACGTCGCAATGCGTGCGCTTCGGCGAATTCGTGCTCGATGTCGGCAAGCAGCAACTCAGGCGCGGCGACGCGCCGCTGGAAATCCACTCGGCGCAAATGCTGCTGCTGGTTGCGCTCGCGTCGTCGCCGAATCGGCCGGTAAGCCGCGACAATCTGCTCGCGCGCGCGCGAGGGCGCGATCACGATGCGCTCGACCGCAGCATCGACGTGCAGGTGCTGCGCCTGCGGCAGATCGTCGAGAACGATCCGTCCAAGCCGCGCTTCATCAAGACGGTGTGGGGCGTCGGTTACATGCTGAGCGCGGACGTCGATTCATGAGCCGTCCACTATTGCAACGAGCGCTGCCGCGGACCCTGCTCGCGCGCAATATTGCATTGCTGATCGCGCTCGTCGTATTAAGCCAGGTGTGTTCGCTCGGCGTGCTGCTGCATTATGTGCAGCGGCCTCGCGTGGAGCGCGCGGCCGCAGTGTTCGCGACCTATGTTACGACGCTCGACAACCTGCTGCAAAGCACGCCGCGCGCCGCGCGCGATGCACTGGCTGCGCGTCTGGACGCGCGTGCACGGCTTCCCGGCAGTGCGCTGGAGGAGCCGCCGTGGAGTGTCTTGCGCGGATATCGCGACTATCAGCGCAAGGTGTTTCTCGCGAGCCTGCGTGAACATCTTCCGGCAGACATGGAGGCGCGCTGGCAGACCGAAGGCGGCCAACGCCTGTGGATTCGCATGCTTGCGCCCGCCGATGGACCGGGCGGCGCTGCACAGGCAGCCGCTGCGTCGGCAGCCGCTGCTTCCGGAGCCTCTGCGCCGGCAGCCGTCGCCTCGGGCGCTGCTGCGTCCGAGGCCAACACATCCGCTGCGCCCTATTGGATCGCACTGCCGATTCCCGAAGACGCCCAGGGCAATGGGCTCGACGCGGCCATTTTGCTGTCGCTCGGCCTTGCCGCGCTGGCGGCGTTGACAGGCTACGCAATCCAGCTTCACCTGAACCGGCCGCTTCAGGAGTTGACGCGCGCGGCGCAGCGCCTGAGCGACGGCGACACGCCGCCGCCGTTGCCGACCAGCGGCCCGCTGGAAATTGCCGCCGTCAGCACCGCTTTCAATCAGATGACGCACGCGTTGCAACAAGCGGAAGCGACCCGCGCACTGATGTTAGCCGGCATCTCGCACGACATCCGGACGCCGCTCACCAAGCTACGCCTTTCGATGGCCATGGCGATGCCGGAGAGCGGCGACAGCAGTTTCGTGGTGGCGGCGGAGTCCTACCTCGACCAGATCGAAACCATCTTGCAGCAGTTCATGGACTACGCAGGCACCGGCGAGCGGGAGCCAGCCGAACCCGGCGATCTGAACGCGTTGATCGAGCGGCTTGCAGGGGACTTCGCGGGACTCGGGCATGAGTTCGAACTGTCGCTCGCGCGCTTGCCGCTGATTCCCTATCGTCCGGTGAGCATGATGCGGCTCCTGATGAATCTGATGCAGAACGCGATCGTGTACGGCGGCAGTGGACTGGCGGTGCGTAGCTGGGCGACCGACGACTCGGTGTATGTTGCAGTGGGCGATCGCGGCAAGGGGTTATCGGCGGAAGAACTCGAGCAGTTGAAGGCGCCCTTCCAACGCGGCAGGAACGCGCGAGCGCATAGCGGCGGCACGGGGCTTGGGCTTGCGATTGTCGAGCGGATCGCGCGGCTGCACGGCGGCAGGGTGGAGTTTCACGCGCGCGAGGGCGGCGGCCTGGAGGTATGGGCGGTGGTGCCGGGCGGGGTGGGGTAGCGGCGGCGATAGCGGCGACCCGCTGCCCGCTCGTCTATTACTCTCGATCGAGCCACGCATCCAGTCCCACCCGGAACGCGACGCCCGCGATTACCGGCACCGTCAGCATCAGAATGATGCCGAAGTTGGGGACTGCATCGCCATAGGTGATCGGCTGATACAGCACCACGCCCGAGACTATCGCGAAGACGAGCACGCCGACGGTTACCATCAGAAGATTGCGCGCCGTGATGGACAGCTCTTTGCGCCTCGCCTTGGTCGGGCTTGGGCTCGCAGCGGGGGCTGGGTCGTGTTGGGAAGGCATGATAGCTCTCGTGACAAAAAGCGGCGGAAGGTCAGGCGCCCATGCGACAGGAAAGCAGGCGCGCGCCCGGCATCATACCAGGGCGCGTATGCGCTGCGGGCTTCGCGCCGCGTGCGGCTTCATCGATATAAACCAATATATGCCGCATTCCGGTTTGCGGTGCGAAAAGCGCATGCCGCGCCTGGAGGCGCGCGGCGTCACCAGGCGGCTTCGATTGGATCGAGCCACTGCGCAAGCTCGCGCCGCAATTGGGCGAGGTCGAGCGGTTTGCCGAGCATCCTCGCGCCGGGAATGCTGTCGCCGATCGGCGCATGCGCGCCGTAACCGGACACCAGCAGCACTTGCACGTCCGGCTGTGCACGCAGAACCGCGCGTGCGAGATTGTCGCCCGACATGCCCGGTAGCGTGATGTCGGTGCACAAGATGTCGTAGCGCTGCGCAGGCACGAGCGGCAGCGCTTCTTCCGCGCTCGCCACCGACGTGCAGTCGAGGCCCAGCGCGCCAAGCAGGCTGCTCAGCGCCTCGCGCGAATCGGCGTCGTCCTCCACGAGCAGCACGTGCGCCGGTGAGCGCGCCGGCGCAGCTTCGGGCGTGACGTCTTGACGAGCTTCATGCCCGCGCGCGGCGCCGTCCAGCGTCTCAACGCCTGGCGCATCGACGCCCGGTGTCTCAACGCCTGGCGTCTCGACGCTCGACGGATCGTAGGCCACGGGCGGCACGCACGCAGCGATCTCCCGGTCGGTCATCTTGCCGACACGCGTTGCACCGGCAACCGGCCCTGCCGACGCGCGCAGCACGCTTCGCACCTTGCGCGCCAGATCGTCGCGGCGATACGGTTTCGACAGCAACGTAATGCCGGCATCGAGCTTGCCGTGATGGACAATCTCGTCGCGCGTATAGCCGGACGTGAACAAAGTCGGCACCGCAGGCGAGCGCGCCGCGGCACGCCGCGCCAGTTCGACGCTTTTGATCTTGCCCGGCATCACCACGTCGGTGAACAACAGGTCGATCGGCATGTCGCTCTGGATGAATTCGAGCGCCGCATCGCCACTGGATGCAGTCAGCACCTTGTAGCCGAGTTGCGCGAGCATTTCGACGGCGGTCAGACGCACGTCGGCATCGTCTTCGACAACGAGGATCGTTTCGCCGCCGCCCACCGGCGTAGCGGTCTGATCGACGGTTTCGGGAGTCTCGGGTTCGTAGCAGCGCGGGAAGTACAGCGACACGGTCGTGCCCTGTCCCACCTCGCTTTCAATCAGCGTATGGCCGCCGCTTTGCCGGACAAAGCCGAACACCATACTGAGGCCGAGGCCCGTTCCATGACCGTTGGGCTTGGTCGTAAAGAACGGTTCGAACGCGTGTTCAAGCACCTCTGGCCGCATGCCCGCGCCGGTATCGGTGATGGAGAACACGACATATTCGCCCGGCGACAGCTCCGCGTTGTCGTTGCAAAACGCGGCATCCAGCACACGGTTCGCGGCACGGACAGTGAGCGTGCCGTCGGCTTTCATAGCGTCGCGTCCGTTGATCGCGAGATTGAGCAGTGCGTTTTCGAGCTGGTTCCGATCGGCCTGCACGTTCCACAGATCGTCGCTCAATACCGTCTTGATCGTGATGGTCTCGCCGAGCGCGCGATGCAGCATCTCGCTCATGCCCGCGAGCAGCCGGCGCGGATTGAGGACCGTCGGCGAAAGCGGCTGGCGGCGCGCGAACGCCAGCAGATGCGCGGCCAGTTTCGCGCCGCGCTTCACCGCATCGGTCGCCGCCGACAAACGGCGCAGCGTTGCGGGATTATCGCCGGCGTCGGCGGCCATCATCTGCAGATTGCCGTTGATCACTTGCAACACGTTGTTGAAGTCGTGCGCGACGCCGCCTGTCAGGCTGCCGATCGCTTCCATCTTCTGCGCCTGGCGTAACTGTTCCTCTGCGAAGGCGCGCGCGGCGACTGCATCCGCAACGCGCTGTTCAAGCGTCTCGGTCAACTGGCGCAGCGACTGTTCGGCGATCTTCCGTTCGTGGATGTCGATCAGCACGGCGGGAAACCGGGTGGGCACGCCGTTATCGTCGAATTCGCACTGGCCGTTCGCTTGCACCCACACGTAGTCGCCATTGGGGCGGCGAATCCGGTACTCGGCGCGAAACGGTTTTCCGCCGGACAGCGCCTTGAAGGTCAGATGTTCGAGCAGCGATTGATCGTCCGGATGGATCATTTTTGTCGCCGCGCGGTGATCGACGCCCCGAGCGGCTTCGTCCACCGACAACGAAAAAGTACGGGCGAAGCGCTCGTCGCCGGTGATCTTTTGGGTGCGCATATCGACGACGCAAGTGCCGAGCACGGCGCCCGTATTCAGCGCGAGTTGCAGGCGTTCGTTCGTCTCGTGCAGTTCGGCTTCTGCGCGTTGCCGCCAGCGCTCGGTCAACACACGCCCCGTCGTCTCGACAACGATGGCGAGTACGCCCGCAGGCGCGCCGCTGTCGTCTGCAACGGGGCTGTAGTACAGATCCATCCACACGTCTTCGGGCTTGCCTTCGCGCAGCAGCACGAGTTCCTTGTCACGATATGACAGCGTGCCGCCGGCAAGGCACGTATTCATGACGTGACGATTGAAGTCGGCAACCTCGGGCCAGCCTGTCTCGACGGGACAGCCCAGCAGATATGGATGGCGTCCGCCCGCGAAAACCGCGTAGGCGTCGTTGTAAATCATGTGGCCGGCTTTGCCCCACAGCAGCACGAGCGGCACAGGCGACGCGAGCAGCAGTTGCACGGTTGCGGTCAGGCTGCGAGGCCAGTTAGGGATCGCGCCGACGTCGGTTGCCGACCAGTCGAATTCGCTGATGCGCCGCGCCATCTCGCCGCTCCAACCAGGACAGCCATGATCTAGTGCCGGAAATGGCATGCTGCGCTCCACAAGGGGTCACATGGACGAGTGGACTCCAGTCTGCCGGTTCACATAGCGCCCGTAAAGGCTTCCTATGGCGCCGGCACGCTTTAGCCTTCGGTCGCCGTATGCTCCCGCAAGTTTTACCTGTGCGAAGTGAGCGAGCGCATCTGGAAACGGAAAGAAGCGCCGATGCCCATACGTGGAAGAGAACTACAGGACGTCCTCTCCGGCGGCGGTTTATATCTCGCATGAACAACCGTTGAAGCCTGATGTGCCCTTACAGAATGCTTCACACGATAGGCGCGATTCCTGCTGAAGGTCGTTGCTTGCGCACGCGACAATGCGCGCGACAAGCGCTGGCGAGGACAAGTGCCGCGTCGGCTTGAATATCGATAAGAGCGGACCGTACAAATGCCGAAGAAGCCCGTCGCAACGAGCAAGCTGTCGAAACCGCTTACCAAGCGGGCGAACAAGCTCCCCGAAGCCGAAGCGCGCCAGCCGCTTCTGACCGCCCGCCGCAACGCGAGAATGGCGCGCTCCGCGCATGCGTATGTGCGAGGCAGCACCAACAGATTCTATGAGTGGCTCGACGGAATCGAAGGGCACGCGCTACCCGAAGGTCCCGCTGTGTGGATCTGCGGCGATTGTCATACCGGCAATCTCGGGCCCGTCGCCGATGCGAATGGCCGCGTCGAGATCCAGATCCGCGATCTCGATCAGACGGTGATCGGCAATCCCGCGCACGACCTCCTCCGGCTCGGGCTGTCGCTCGCGACGGCCGCGCGCGGTTCGGACCTGCCAGGCGTGACAATCGTTCAAATGATGGAGGCGCTGGCCGACGGCTATGAACGCGCCTTCGACGAAAGCGCGGGCGAGGCCGACATTCACGCCGAGAAACCGGAGGCGGTGCGCGTCGTGATGAAGGAGGCAGTGCGACGCTCATGGCGCCATCTCGCCGAAGAGCGTATCGAGGATAGCGAGCCGACTATCCCGCTCGGTTCCCGTTTCTGGCCGCTTGCCAAAAACGAGCGGCGCGAGATCGACGAGCTCTTCAGCAAAACATCGGTTGCCGCACTCGCCACTGCATTGCGTGGCGCGGGCGACGAGGCGGACGTCGAAGTGCTCGACGCTGCCTACTGGGTCAAGGGCTGCAGCTCGCTCGGACGGTTGCGCTACGCGGTGCTGCTCGACATCGACGGCGCCGCAGTCGACGGCGACGATCTGTGCCTGATCGACATCAAGGAGGCAGCACCCGCTGCGGCGCCTCGCTATGCGGGTGTGAGAATGCCACGCGATAACGCGGAGCGTGTGGTGGAGGGCGCGCGGCATCTGTCGCCTTCGCTCGGCGACCGGATGAGATCGGCGCGCCTTGCGGATCGCGCGGTGGTGATACGCGAGTTGCTGCCGCAGGACATGAAGCTGACGATCGAGCAACTGACTCGCGACGAAGCGACGAGGGCGGCGCGTTTTCTTGCGCTGGTAGTGGGCAAGGCGCACGCGCGGCAGATGCATTTCGCCGAACGCAAGGCATGGCTCGCCGAGTTGCGCAAGAACCGCTCGAAGACACTCGACGCACCGGGCTGGCTCTGGAAAAGCATCGTGCAGCTGGTGAGCAGCCACGCCGCCGGATACCTCGAGCATTGCCGCAAATACGCAACCGGCTCCGACGCGGCCTGAAACGGCCATGACGGCGGTCCAGCAAATCGGGCCGCCGCGGAATCAGACGCGCGAGCCCGATCGAACGTACGCTAGTTGGACAGCGACAAATACGGCGAACTGAGCGGCGTGGGCGGGAACGGCTGCAGACCTGTCTGCCTCGTAAAGCTGTAGCGAACATAGACTGCGGCGAGCCACTCGCGATATTGATAAGCATTGCCGAGCGAAGCCGTTGCGCCGAACGACAGTTGCGGCGCCAGTTGGTATTCGCCCACAGCGCTCAGCGAATACGACACGCCGGTTTTGCTTTGCGCCGGGTACTGGGCGCCGCTATCGACACTGCTGCCGATTAGCGCCGCCTGACCCGCAGCCGCCGCTTGCAACGAGCCCGAGCTGCCGAGCGGGAAATAGTTCGATGCGTCCTGCCGGTAGTGCTGCACGCCGATCGATCCTTTCAGGTCATACGTGAATGCACCATTGCGGCCGGTCCATTCGATCGGCAGATTGAGGATCTGATACTGTTGCGGACTGAAGTAGCCGCCCTGGCCATACGTGAAGTACGACAGGTTCTTGTCGTAGCCCATCAGCGTCGTGTTCACGCCGATGGTGAAGGTCTGGTCGGCGTCCTTGAAGAGGCGCGTGTAGACGCCGCCGCCGCCCTTCCAGGCGGTGTTCGTCACGACGTTGTGTCCATCGTAGTACTGGAACGCCGCGTTCACGTACAGACCGCTGGTACCGTCGTCCCACGCAAGGCTCGCGAGGCCGCCGGTCGATGTGACGCCGCCCCATTCGAGGCCGGACGCAGCGTCGCGCGTGCCGGCGTAGGACAAGAGACTGTCGGTTACCGCGCGCCGCGCGACGGCGAGCGAATAGGAGACCTTGTCGGTGATGCCGCCGTTGTACTGCGCGCCGCCTACTATGTTCGTCTCGCGAAAGCCGATCGGCGTCACGCCGATATCGCCGCTGAGCTTGCGGCTTTCGTAGCCAACTGAGAGTCCCACGCCGGTCGCCGTCTGGCTGCCGTAATTGTTGGTGCCTGCAACGGCCGCCGCTGCCGACGTGCTGTTCGATAGCCCCGCGCCGAAACGCGCGAGCGTCGAGACGTTGCCTGCCGCAGTGCCGGCATCCAGCGTGACGGGAGTCGCCGTCACCACGACATGGCCGTTGCCCGCCTTGATGCGGCCTTGGATCGGCGCTTCGATGTCGGTGAGCGCGGAGAGGCCGTCCTCGCCGCTGCGATTGCGAAACACGATGCCGCCCGAGACCGTGCTCGCCTGCTCGCGATTGACCTGCGCCAGTTCTTCGGCTACGCCGAGCGTCTGCGTATTGGCGACGTTTGGCTGTGCGTAGTTCGCGCCACCGCCGCCGCTGTTCATGCCCGGCTGTTGCGGGTAATACGCTTGCGCGTAACCACTCGGCGGCTGCGGAATGTAAGGCTGTTGCTGCCCGTAATAGCCCTGATTGCCATAGGCCTGCTGCTGCGGCGGATAGGGTTGATAGGGTTGATACGCCTGCTGGCCATAAGCCTGCTGCTGCGGATACGGCTGATAAGGCTGTTGCGCGTAGCCTTGCGGTTGCTGCTGTTGCGGATAGGCTTGTGGTCCGTAATAGGGTTGCTGTTGCTGTGCGTAACCGGCTGCGTTGCTGCTGTTCTTCGACGCGCTTTGTTTTTTGCTCGTGGTGCGTTTGCCGTTCGTTGAGGCTGCGGTCGTCGAGCCATACGGCTGCGGCTGCATTGCCCCGGCGTTGGCCTGCGCCTCGCGTGCGGCGGGCGACATGGGCCAGGGCGTCGGCGCATAGCCATCGGGCGTGCCGTATTGCTGCTGCGGATACGGCGCCTGCTGCGCGTAAGCCGGGTTGTATTGCTGCTGCATCGGAGCTTGCATCGGCATCGGCATCTGCATCGGCATCTGCGGCTGCGCGGCCGGGCCGTTCTGCCCAGGGTAGGGCTGCAACGGCGCGCCGGACTGGCTCGAGCCATAGCCGTCCTCACCGTAGCCGCCAGCGTCGGCTCCCTGGCGAGGCGCGTTGTACGGCAGCGCGGCGGGCGCGCCGTTCGGCGTGTAGGGCTGCGCGGGTGCCGCGTAAGGTGCGACGTACGGCGCGGGCTGCATGGGCGGCGGATAGTTCGGCACGGTCTGTGTCGGCAAGGAGGACTGCGAGTACGGAAGGGAAGCTCGCGCGGCATTCGAAGAAGCGTTGAAGCCGGGCGCTGTGTTATCTGCGTCGGTCGGCGCGAGCGTCGACGTTTTTCCCTCGAAAGGATTGGTACCGGGCAGCGGCGTCGCGCCGATACGGCGCATCGCCGCTTCCCAGCCGCGCGGCACGTTGCTCGCTGCGGCATTGCGCGGCGCATTTGCCATCAACGGTGTATTGGCGGCGACTAGTGAGCGCTGCAGATAGGTCGACGCAAGCGACAGCTTGCCTTCCGAGCGATACATGCGGCCGACGGTGGCAAGCACGCCCGGGTCGTTGGGCGCCGCATTCAAGGCCTGCGACGCCAGCGATTCGGCGTAGCTGAACTGCTTCGCACCGGACGCGGCGGAAATCGCCGCCTGCAGCAGATCGAGGTCGTCGGGCTTGCGCCGCAATGCAACGCGATAGCTTTCGAGCGCGTTGCGGTCGTCGCCGGCCGACGCATACAGGCGGCCCAAAGCGGCCTGCAGATCGGGATTGTCGGGCATCGCCGCGAGCCACGGCGCGATCACGTCGTAGGCGCTGGCGAGGTCGCCACGCTGGCGCACGGCGTCGCATTGTTTGATGACGATGCCGAGATTCAGATTGGCGAAGTCGGTGCGCTGCTGCGGCGTCAACTGCATCGACGACAGACGGCGCATCACCATGCCGAGCTCTGCTTGCTGCTGCGTGGCCGACAGAATGCCCGCGTATTGCAGCAGCAGATCGGTGTTGCCGGGGGATGCGTTCATCGCGCTGCGCACCAGGCTCAGCGCGCGGTTCGGATCGCCGGCCTGCTGGTATGCCGCCGCGATTACACCGATCAGTTCAGGACTGTTCCCCGCCACCGGCTCGGCCGCATACAAGGTTGCGAGCGCCTGTTGGGTCTGACCGCTGCGCGCCATGCGCGTGGCGAGTTCAGCTTGCTGATGCACCCATAGCCGATGCTGCAACGCCGCCATCGCGTCGGTGCGTTGCGCTGTGGGAATGCGTTCGAGTTGGGCGAGACCGGCTGACCAGTCCTGCGTTTCCGCCGACAGCAGCGCGCTCGCATACAGCGCATCGGTCATGTCCGGATGCGCGGCGAGCAGGCCGTCCATCATGCTGCGCGCGTTCGCGACCGCGCCTTGGCGCACGTAAATACGTGCGAGGTCCAGACGCAGCCACGGGTCGTCGGGCGTGTTGAGCAGCGCGTCTTCGAAGAGACTGCGTGCGCTGCCCAGATCGCCGTGTGCTTCCGCCGCGCGCGCCTGAGCCGCCTGCGCTTCTCCACGCAGACGGTTGATGCCGCCCGCCTTCGACTGCTGTTCCGTGTTCAGTCGATTGGCGAACTGCAACGCTTCGTCGCCGCGACCCTGGGCGGCCAATGCGCCGACGAGTCCGCGAATTGCGTCGGGATTGTCTGCCTGGCGGCGCAGCGCCATCCGGTATGCCTGTTCGGCACCGGCCGCGTCGTGGTTCGCAAGCAGCATTTCACCGAGCAGCACTTGCGCGGTGACATCTGAAGGATTCATCGCGATGGCGCGTTCGAACAGCGATTTTGCCTTCGCGAATTCGCCGTTGCTGCGTGCGCCGATTGCGTCGCTCGTGTAGGTCCAGTACGTTGCGCTATCCAGCGCAGTCTTCCAGCGAGCGGGGTTGCCGTTGCGCGACGCGCGCTCCAGATAGTTGCGCGCTTCGGCGAAGTGCTCCTGCTTGAGCGCGGCAATGCCCATGCCGCCAAGCGCGTCGGTGTCGTTCGGACTAGTAGCCAGCACCGACGAAAATTTCGCGCGCGCCGTGGCCGCGTCGTTGTGATCGAGTGCGGCGAAGCCCTCGGCGACGGTGCGCCCGCGTGCGTCGACGGACGCGTTTTCCTGCGCGCGCTCACGTGCCGCCTTGTCCTGCTGCACCATCGAATCGAAGCGTGCCTTGACCGCGGCGTCGTCGTTCGCGCTTTGCAAATACGCCTGGTACAGCGCGGCGTCCGAGGGACGCGCGTCAAGCCAGAGCAGTGCCTGCCGCCAGCTCTTTTTCGCCGCCGCGCCCACCGTGCTGTCGCCGGCAAGCTTTTGCAGCCGCGCGATACCGTCGCGGCGCGTGACGTTGCGATAAGTCAGATGCTGAGCGTAGGCGAGCGCGTAACGCGGATCGTCCGGGTTATCACGCGCGAGTTGTTCGAGGCCGCGACGCGCCTGATCCCAACCTTGCGGCGTAGCCGACAGCGCCTGGTAGTACTCGAGTTGCAACGCGGGCGTGGCGGGCTTGCCGCTCAACGCGCGCTGATACTCCTGCACCGCGCTCGCGCTCTGGCCGCTTTGCGCGAGCCGCCGCGCGTCGTTCACGGTCTGGTCGCGCAGGCTCGACTCGCCGAGCCGCCGGCCGAGTTCATCGAGGCTCGGGTAGTTCGGCGCCACCGCCTTCAGTCGCGACAGATACTGCTGCGCGCCCGCGCCGTCCTTGCGGTCGGCGAGCACCATGCCCATTCCGAACAACGCGTCGGGCTGTTTCGGGTCGATGCGCAACACCTTCAGCCAGGCCTGCTCCGCGAGGTCGCCGCGTTGATGCGATTGCCAGTACTTGCCCTGATCGATCAGCACGCCCATTGGATCTTTCGACCCTTGTGCCGGCGCCTGAGCCAACGCGTCGGGTGCGGCCGCCGCGAGGCAGCAGGCGAGCGGGAGGCTCAGCGCGAAGCGCATTGACAACGCGAGGGCGCTCAATCGCATGCGGTTCTCCAGCTGGGCACGAGACGTCCGCTTTCGTCGAAGCGATAGCGTCCGTCGATAAAGCCCGTGCCGAACAGGCCCAGTACCCTGTCGTAGTAAACAGGCTCGCGGCCAGGCACGTTGGCGTCGAGCGCGGCCAGATGCGTGCGCGCGAGGCCGAGGCCGTGCGCGTCGCCGAGCGCCTTGGAGTACGGCGCGAGCGCGGCCCAGTAGCTGAGCGGGCCTTCGCCGCTCGCCGAGCCGTTGGTCGACGACACCTTCTCCGGTGGGAAGCCGTTTTGCTGGACCTTCGCGCGCATGCCGCCGAGCGCGGCGAGCCACGGCTTCGCAAGCGGATCGGCAGGCGACGCCATGCCCGCCCACAGATAGACGCGGATCGCGTCGTAGCTGCCGGTGTCACCGTTTTTTGGGTCGACCACGAACTGGCCGTTTTGCCACGCCGCCCAGTCGGGTGCGAAGCCTTGCGGCGCCGTCGTCTTGACGAGCTTGTAGGCGTTGTCGGCGAGCTTCGCCCACGGGCCGTTCGGCATCTCATGGGCGAGCGCGCGTAGCACGGGCAGCGGCAGATAGCTCGGATTGAGGCGCGTCACGCCGCCGCTTTTGAAGCCTTCGGGCCCCGGCAGCAGCATCGGACCGACGCCGGCGAGGTTCGTCATCTCGTCACGCGCGATGCGCGCTGCGAGCGCCTGGCCGAGCTGCGTGTAGCTTGCTTCATGCCACAGGCGGCCAGCCTGCAGCAAATCGTAGGCGATCCACAAGTCGGAGTCCGACGCGGAATTCGGATCGAGCACGCCGTAAGAGCCGTCCGCTTTCTTGCCCCATTGCCACGACGGCAAGCGCAGATTTTGCGGATCGAACTGATTGCCCGCGAGGTTGGTGCGCGTCCAGTTCAGCAGCCGGTCGAACGTGGCGCGGTCGTTCGCAACCAGTGCGAAGAAGAGGCCGTACGACTGGCCTTCGGAGGTGGTCTGCTGGGTGGGCGTGGAGTAATCGATCACGCGACCGTCGGCCTGCACGAAGCGCTCGACGAAAGTTCGATAGCCAGCCCAGTCGCCGCACGCGCCGGGCGCGGCGGCATTCTGCGCGACCTTCAGCACGTTCGCGCACGCCGCCGATGCCGCGACGCCCAGCGCCAGCGAGAGTGCCAATTTCACACCTTGTTTTTTGTTGATTCGAACCCGCATGTCAGTCCTGTTAGTCCTTCAAACGGCGCGCCGCGACCGAACGCAGCATCCGGTAGAACAGCGCCGCGATGATCAGCGCCGCGAGCACGCCGCCCAGCATCAGCAGCAACGGATGCGACGAGAGCGCCCAGCGCAGATACTCCTGCGGCGACAAATGGCCGACATAGTACGCGTCGCCGTTCGACGTGATCGTGACTGTGCGGCCGTGGATCACGGCCATCGCGCCTTGAATCTCCGGCAGCACGTCGGCGTCGAGCAGGGCGGCCGACAGATCGGCGTCCGACTGCCCGGCCGCGCTCACGAGAGCCACCGCGCTGCGGGTCTTTTTCAGCGGCGATTCGAAGCCGGTCAGAAGCGCGTCGCCGTTCGAGCTAACCAGCGTGAGGTCGGCGCGCGCGGGCAGGCGCTCGACGCCGCGCTCACCGTGCCACCAGTCCTCGAGTTTGAAGACGATGTCGGACAGCTGGAAGGTGCGCGAGTCGCCGTCGCTCGAAAACGGCATCGACTTGGCCCAGCGTTGCAGTAGCGGTTGCTTGCCGGGCGCGCCGAAAATCAGCAGGTCCTTGTCGGCGAATTTGTCGACGTCGTCGGCGGTGCCCACCGTCACGCCAGCGACCGGATAGCCGGTCGATGCGCCCATGCGTCCCATGGTCAGCAGGTAGAGGCTGTAGTCGCTCGAGTCGGCGTCGTTCGGCAGGATCACCGCCGTTTCCGACAGATCCGCCATGCGCGTGAACGGAAAGCCGCTGTTCGCGAACGCCGCGAGATCGGGCAGCGCCATGTAGTGGGGAAACGACGACAGGTCGATCGTCGAATTCGGATCGACCGCGCCGATCACGTTCTCAAGCAGTCGCCCATAACATTCGCCGGTATTCGGAATGTCGTAATAAAAGTGCAGGCGCAGTTGCGCGCGCGGGGTCAGCAGCAGCGGCGGAATATGCAGCGTGCGGCGCGCCTCGGCCGTCTTGTCGGGCAGCACGCGCGCGAAATAATGGCTCAGGTCGAATACCGAACTGGACTCGGCCGGAATGGGCAGCGCCTGCACGAAGCCGTTGTTCACGCTCACGTTCAACGACGAGCGGTCGCGCTGCGGACGCACCGTGTAGCGGTAGCGCAGGTCGATCGGCGCGCCCTTGGTATGCCACATGAACAGGTCGGGCGGTACGCGGAGATTCACGTGGACCGCGTCGGCGTCGTAGCCCGACACGGTCAGGTCGCGCGCGTCGGCAAGCTCGCCGAAGCGCACCGGGCGATGCGTGGGCAGCCAGTTGGGCGCGTCGTAGGGCGCGCGTTTCGCTAGTTCGGTGAGCTGCGTAATCGTCACGCTTTGTCCCGTCAGCGTGTTCTGTCCGATACCGAGCGCCCGCGCGGCGATCTTCAGTTCGGCGTCGGTGCGTCCGAGCACCAGCAGCAGCTTGCCGCGCGCCGGCGCTTCGCGGTCGACCACGGCGATGGTCGGACCGGAGACGGCTGGAATCGTGACGCCGGCCGGGCGTTGGTCGTCGGTGGCGAACACGACGGCGTTGCCCGACAGCGGCACGTTGTCCTGCTGCGCCGGGAACAGCGCACCGCGATAACCGGCGAGCGCACCGAACCACGAGGCCACGATGCCGCCGGCCTCGAGCGTGCCGGCTGTCGGCTTCTGCGGAAACACGAACGGCAGTTCGAGGCGCCGCACGTCGCGCCGGTCGAAGAACGGCTGCGGCAGGGCCGCGAGATCCGGCTTGCTGGCAAGCGACGCGTACGTCAGATCGAGCGAGCTTGCATTGCTGACGGTGGCCCATAGCGACGAGTTCGCCGGGTCCTCGCAACTCGCCGTGTAATGGCCGATCAACTGCACGTTCAGGTGATTGAATTCGGTGACGAAGCGCGGATCGAGCGACACGTCGCGCGCGACCAGCATGCCGGCCTGGTCGCGCGGCACGGGCAGCGTTGCCGCGACCTCGCCGTTGACCAGCACCTTGAGTTGCGAGATGTTCGGCAGCAGGGCGGGCGAGTAGCTGTAGATCAGATGCAGGATCGCGCCCGTTACCACCTCGTCGCCGCGCACCGAGAACGCGACGCCGTTCTGGCCGTCGGTGCCGCGCAACTGCAGCGGATCGAGCGCGCCCAGGTCGGCGAACGTGAGCGTCTGGCGACGGCCGCCCGGCACCAGCGTGCCCGGTTCGGCGGTGGTCGGCGTCTTGACGCCCAGCGCTTTTACGGCCGACGCGGCGAGCGCCGGCGTGGGCGTCGCCAATGGCGCTTGCGCGATCATCGCCGGGTCGTAAGGTACGGCGGGGCTCGGCGCGGGGCCGTTGCCCGTGCCGGTGGCCGCATGTGCCGCCATGTTGGAAGCCGCCGCTGCGGGCGGCGTTGCCTGCGCTCCGAGCGCGGCTTGCGTGCGCGGCGCGGCGGTCTCGACTGCGTTGGCTGTGTCTGCCTTTCCGACGGTGCCCGTCGCGGCACCTCCCGACGCCGCTGCGGCCGCTTCGGCCACCGACGCGAGCGGCGCGGCCAATGCGGTCTGCAGCGCGAGCCAACACGCGACGCCGCGCGTCAGCCGTGAAGAGCGAGGGCGTTGCGCGTCGCGGCGCTGCAAGATTGTGTCACTGTGCGTCTCGTAACGCTGCTGATTCGAGCGTTCGATGCTTCCCTTCGCCATCCAGTTGCGCATAGATCAGTCTTTGGTTTTTAGCTTCTTGACGTCCATCGGACGGCTTTTCATCGAGCTTCGCAGGTCGTTGTAGAGATGCTCGAAGAGGCCTGCGATGCCGCGCACGCCCACCGTCAGCACGTGCGAGAGCCCACGCAGCGGCGTGTCCTGCTGGCGCCCTTCGGCCCAGCCGGTCCAGGCGTCGGCGCGTGCAAACGTGGTCTTGACGAACTCGTATTCCTGTTCGCGCGTCATCGCGGAAAAGCGCAGGCCGACCCGGCCCGGCGCCGTGAAGCCGACCGTGGCGGGGAACGCGTATTCCTCGTCGCCGCGAAAGAGCGATACGGTGACGCGCTCGTGCATCGGCACCTGAATGGCCGCGGGCAGCGCGACACCTACGCCGCCTTCCGAGTAGTCAATGGTCTTGCAAGCGAGCGTGCGGCCCGTCGAGAACCTGAGCATGACCGGCATTTCCATCGCCACGCGATGCACCGCGCGAATCTGCCGGCGCTCGCTCGCGGCAGCCACGCTCGCGCCGAGAATCAGCATGTTGTACGTGGTCCAGCCGAGGTTCAGCACGGTGGTCTGCACGATACTGCGGGTATGCCAGTTCAGATAGATATGCACGACGCCCACGCAGAAACCGATCAGGTTCAGCAACAGCAGGAACAGATACGGCCGCGAGATCGCCCAGTCGAAATAGTTCTTCTCGATCTGGCCACCCTTGGCCGTCACGTTGAATTTGCCGAGCTTCGGGTTGATGAGCGCGAGCAAGGTGGGCGCGGTGATATACGACGCCAGCACCGATTCATATACCTCGGCCCAGAACGAATGGCGGAACGAGCGCTGCATGCGCGAATTGGTGATGCTCGCGTGCATCATGTGCGGCAACGCGTAGATGGCGATGGTGCTCGCGGCGGCTTCGATCACATGCGCGCCGAAGAACAGATACGACAGCGGCGCGGTGAGAAACACGAGACGCGGGATGCCGTAGAAGAAGTGCATCATCGCGTTCAGATAGCAAAGCCGCTGGCCGAACTTCAGGCCCTTGCCCGTGAGCGGATTATCGATCCGGAAGATCTGCGTCATGCCGCGCGCCCAGCGAATCCGCTGGCCGATGTGGCCCGACAGGCTTTCGGTCGCGAGCCCCGCGGCTTGCGGAATCGCCAGATACGCTGTGGTGTAGCCGAGACGGTGCAGTTTCAGCGCGGTGTGAGCGTCTTCAGTGACGGTCTCTACCGCGATGCCGCCGATCTCCTCGACCATCGTCCGGCGCAGCAGTGCGCACGAACCGCAGAAGAACGTGGCGTTCCACAGATCGTTGCCGTCCTGCACGAGCCCATAGAACAGTTCGCCTTCGTTCGGCACTTTGCGGAACGTGCCGAGGTTGCGCTCGAACGGGTCGGCGGAGAAAAAGTGGTGCGGCGTTTGCAGCATCGACAGCAGCTTGTCGCGCAGGAACCAGCCAAGGCCGATCTGCAGGAACGAGCGCGTCGGAATGTGATCGCAATCGAAAATGGCAAGGTATTCGCCCTTGGTGATCTTCAACGCTTCGTTGATGTTGCCGGCTTTCGCGTGGCGGTTGTGCGTCCGGATCGTCCAGTTGACGCCGACTTCCTCGCAGAACGCCTTGACCTCGGGACGGCGGCCGTCGTCCAGCACGTGGATGGACAGCTTTTCGGCCGGATAGTCGAGCGCAAGCGCCGCGTAGATGGTCGGCTTGACCACCGAAAGCGGCTCGTTATAAGTGGGGATGAAGACGTCGACAGTAGGCCAATCGCTGCGCGAGGCGGGCAGCGGCATCGGCTTGCGCTTGAGCGGCCATGCGGTCTGAAAGTAGCCGAGCAGCAGCACGAGCGTCGAATAGACTTCCGCCGACACGAGCAGCAGACCCCACGCGGCGTCGAGCGGATGCTCCCAGTAAGTCGTCGACGTCAGCCGCCAGTACATATAGCGGCCCGACGTGACCACCGAGAGCATGATCATCACCATCGTCGCGTAACGGCCTTGCAGGCGGCGAAACAGCAGCGCGGTGACGAAGCAGCAGGTGGCGAACGTGAGTTGCTCGTAGAAAGCGAGCGGCACCGTGAAAACGAAGTACAGCATCACGAGTGCGAACAGCGTGACGAGACCGGTGACGATGCGGCTATTCCAGAAGCGTGCGTCGACGAAGCGTTCGAACCGCGACGGCTCGCTCGCTTCAATGCCTTCAGGATGAGTCGTGCTCATGCGACATTCCTTGGCGAGACAGCGATCGCGTCGACCGCCGACATCAGCCACGTGCCGCACGCGCGGAAGTCGGCGGCGGCCTGGCTAAGCGGATCGTAGTGGATGAGCGTGGTGTCGCAGGCGAGTGCTTCGCTCACGCCTTCGTCGAGATGGATCACGCCGGGAAAAAGTTTCTCGCCGAGCATCTGGCGCAGAACCTTGAGTACGTCTTTGGTCAACTGGCGCGACTGGTCGATCTGATTGACCACGTAGCCGACGCCGCCGAACTCGGCGCGTGGCGCCGCGTAGGTGTCGATCAGCCGCTCCATCTGCGGGATCGCCGCGTAAGAAGCGGCGTCGGCCAGCACCACGTTCAGCGCGAAGGTGGCCGCGCACAAGGCGGCGCGCGCATACGCGGACGAACCCGGCGGTGTGTCCACCACCACGACGTCGGATGCTTCAAGCCTCAAGCTGCGCAGCGCATGCGCGAGCCACAGCGGGTCCTGGTCGACATGCGCCTCGAAGCGGCGGCGGTCGTCTTCCAGTACCGCGCCGTATGGCAGCACGGTGACGCCGTCGACGCCGTCGAACATGACCGAATGCCATGCGTCGCCGGTCAACGTGGCACGCGAGATGCCGTCGATGCTGTCGAGCGGCACGCCGAAGTGCAGACGCAGCGCGTTCTGCGGATCGAGGTCGAGCGCGATCACACGCCGGCCGCTCGCGGCGAGCACTGACGCGAGGTTCGCGGCGAGGGTCGTCTTGCCGACGCCGCCCTTGGCGGACACTACCGCAATGACTTTCATGAGCGACGCGGGCGGTTGACGAGCCACGAATTGGACCCGGCGGGTTCGGCGCTGCCTGCAGACGCCGCGGCTGCTCGCGTCGTGCCGCGCAGGCGGTCGAATAGCGATTGCAGCGGGACCGCTTGCGTGGCGGGCGCGGCCGCGCGGAGCGGCGCGGTTTCCGCTTGCGAGCTAAACAGTTTGCCGAGGATCGACGTCGGTTGCGGAGTTGCCATGGACGTTGGCGCGGACATGAAGGGTTGTGCGCGGGCCGAGGCGGGGGCGGGCGCGAGCGGCGCGAGAGATGCGATCCTGACTGGAGGGACGACGGCACCCGCCGGCTCGACCTGTCTCGTTGCCGGTGGAACTGGAGACGAAGCCGACGACGCGAGCGACGACGAAACCGGCATCGAAGCAGCATCAGCCGCCTTGGAAGCCGTTGCCTGCGCGACATCGCCATGCGTTTCCGGCGCACCGAAACGCGATGCGCCGCGCGGCGCGGCCGGCGTTGCCGCAGCCACGGCAACCGGCGGAATGTCGCGCCGATGCGAGCGGGTGAAAAGCGGTGCCTTTGCGCGCGTCACCGAGGCCGCGTCTTTCGGCGCGGCCGCGTCCTGACGCTCGATGGCAAGCGCCGCAGCCTCATCGGCCACCGGTTGAGGTCTTGCTTGCGCGCGCTGCCCGATTGGGGGAATCAGCGGCTGCTTGAGATCGAGCGTCACCAGCAACGGCCAGCGCGTGCGCGCCGAATGCGCCTCGTTCTCGCGCCCGATCTCCTGGTACGCGTTGGCGTCGCCGCCGAAATGATCGAATAATTTTTCGATGTCGCTTGATGAACTCATGTTGCCGCCATTCATTTAGTGCTTTACGTTGCCCGGTCCTTACTTCCGGTCGCGGCCCAAACCCGGTGCCCAACCTGACTGCCCGTTGCTGATCGCGCACCGGTCCTGCGCGCAGCTCGGCCCTGGCCTGTTATGGCTTTCACGCTACATGACGGCCGAGACGGAACTCGAGCGCCGTGTCTTGCGAATACTCGCTGGTTTGTGCGACCGACAAGCCTTGCGCGCCAAGCGCGCTCAACCAGGTCTGATACGCGCCTTCCAGGAATGCCGGGGTCCACGCGAGCGCGTCGTTGCCGAACGCCGGCAGCGGTGCGCAATAGTGAACGATGCGTAGCGACTCGGAGTCGTCGGCGAGTTCGACATATCCCCAATCGATTTCCTGCCAACGCTCGTTCAGGGTCCGCTCAAGGTCTGTAGTCGAGTCGCAGGCAGGCAGCGGATGGGCCGCAGCAAAACGACTTCCCACGCGGTGCATCAGTTGACGCAATTCATCGCGGCCGATCTGCGCCTCGAACTCCGAGGCCAAGGCGCAAAGCATGCCCCGCCATTGCGGCGACATCTGGCGTTCGAGAAGGTAATCGAGGATTGGAACCATGTTTTCTGGAAAATGGCCGTCGATGCCAACTGGCTAAAAAGGACCACGACGACCGGGTGCAGGGAGAGTGCTCGCATGACTCGCGCATGGCGGCGTAGGCTAGTTTTACCGGTTTAACCAGGCGCTTCCGCACACTTTGAAGCAGTCTACTTAAGACATTAACTTTTAGCCACTTTCGGTCACCTGGCCGATACGTGCGAACCCTATGCTGCATACAGAAGGACCACGAAGCATTGCGACTTCTGGCATGACTTCGTGGCACGCAAACGACTGTTGCGCTCACAACTTCCAGTGTATTAACGGCCACTTCGTTCACTGTATTGAGGTTCTTCACCTTTCTTTTTCTGCCGGCGTGCGTTTTCGCAAACGGATTATTTCTCGTCGGAATAAATTTCCGGTCGCGGAGTATGATCGCCGAGGCCAAAACATCGGGATTCAACGCGCGGGTGCGGCCCAACCGCTGCGTCGCTCTTAATTCAGCGAGCGCCCGGGTATTTATTTCCGGATATTTTTGGAAAGGCTCAACATTCGTCAGAGGTTTGCCGATATACATGGATAGAGTGACCGGACCTGCCCTGTAGCCCATCCTTATGCTCCTCACTTCGCCGCAGCACTCATCCGATGCCAGTCTGCGCGAGCGCTTTCACCGGCGCTCGCTCGAACATCAGCGTCCGCTGTCGACCGTGACAATGGCGTTCACCGTCGTTGCGTTCCTCTCTCTCGTCGCGGCGCGCGCGTTTGTCGGCGGACCGGCGGTGCCGCTTGCGTACCGTCTTGGCTGCGCACTCGTGCTGGCTCTGCTGGTGCTGGCCATCCCGCGCGCGAAGTCGACGTGGACCTTCGGGGCAATCGGCGTGGCGTTTTCGCTCGCGCTGGTTGGCGGACTCGCGCTGAATGTTGTGGGCTTGCAACAGCCGCTACTTTGGACGCTGCCGGCGATGGTCGTGATACCGGTTTGCGCCGCGCCGCTCTGGCTCACGCCAACGCATTTCTTCGTCGGCAGCGCGCTCTTTTATGCGGCAGCGATCCCACTGCTACCCGGCGCGCCGCGCACGGCCGATGTCGACATCGTCATGTGGATGTGGATCGCGGCGATCGGCTTGCCGACCTCAGTCGTGTTTCATTTCGGCTTCTACCAGTTCCGACGCAATCACTTCCTGCTGGAGGACCAGTTGGCTCAACTGGCGGCCACCGATCCACTGACCGGCCTGCAGAACCGCCGCGCGTTCGTCGCCCACGCGGAGCGGCGGCTCGCCGACGTGGCGCAGGGCGGGGAGGTTAGCGCGATCTTTCTGGACATCGACAACTTCAAGTCGTTGAACGACCGGTTCGGTCATGGAGTGGGCGATCTTGCGTTGCGCGAGGTCGCGCAAGTGCTGCTCGACGGAACCGGGGGCACAGACAGCGTGAGCCGGATCGGCGGCGAAGAATTCGCCGTATTGCTATGCGACGGACTTGCCGGCGCATTGCGCCTCGCCGAGCGGCTGCGCGTCGCAATTGCCGCGATCGAGCGCCCGGACGGCAATCTGACTGCAAGCTTCGGCGTGGCCGAACACCGCAGCGGCGAAAGCATCATGGTGCTGCTCGACCGCGCCGATGAAGCGTTGCTGCGCGCCAAGCATTCGGGCAGGAACCGCGTGTGTTCGGAGCGTCCGCTGCCGCAGGCACCGCTGCAATCGCTGATCGAAGACGCCTGTGGCGCGGCGGGCTCAGCGGGCACTCGGTATCGATGGGAAGACTATTACCTTACCTCTCATTTTCAGCCGCTTTTCAGCTTGTCGCATCAGAAGCAGGTGGGTTTCGAGGCGCTGCTGCGGGGCGAGCTTGACGACGGCACGCTACTGCCGCCCGCCGCGCTGTTCGCGCCGAAGCCGTCCAACGACGAAGGCGTGCTCGACCGCGCGAGCCATGCCGTGCACCTTGCCAACGCACGCGCGTCGCTGCCCGCGGACGGCTGGCTGTTCCTGAACATTCTGCCGGCCACGTTCGTCGCCGACGGCTATGCGGATGACCTCGCCGCCATCGTGCGAAGGGTGGGGCTCGCGCCGCAGCAGGTGATTCTGGAAATTCTGGAGTCGCACGGCGGCAGTGTCGGCGAGATGTCGCGTGCGGCGGCGCTGTACCGCGAACACGGTTTCCTGATTGCAGTCGACGACTTCGGAGCCGGTCAGTCGAACCTCGACCGGCTGCTGCGCATCCGTCCGGATATCGTCAAGCTCGACGGCGAACTGATACGCGCGACGGGCCACGGCACCGGACAGCCGATCTTGCCGAAGCTCGTGTCGCTGTTGCATCAGGCCGGCATGCTGGTGGTAGTGGAAGGTGTGGAAACGACCGAGGAGCTGATTCTCGCCGTCGAATCGAACGTGGACTTCGCGCAAGGCTATCTGCTTGGGCGGCCGGCAGCGCAGATCGCTTCGCCTGGCTCAGTGCATCTACGAATTGACGATGCTTTCGACGTGATCGCGCAGGGCCGTGCGCATCAGCATGCGCTGTTCGAATCCGTGGTCGAGCCGTACCGCTTGGCGTTGCACGAGGCCGCGGACGCGTTGCGTGCCGGCTTAGCCATGGATCGCGCGTTCTCTTCTCTGGCGACGTTCGAGCGTTGCGTGAGCTGCTTTATTCTCGACGCTTCCGGACGCCAGCTCGGTCCCGAAGTGCCGGGGCCGGCGTGGAGCATGGAAGGCGCTTCGCTGCATCCGGTGGCAAACCCACGCGACGCACGCTGGGATCATCGACCGTACTATCGCAATGCAGTGCTGTTGCCGGGTGTCGCGATCGCCAGCAATCCATACCTTTCGCTAGCGAGCGGCAGGCCGTGCATCGCGGTGACGCTCGCTGCACAGTTCTCGGACGAGCGTTCGGTGATCGGCGTCGAACTCGACTGGTCGGCGCAGGGTTTGCCCTGGCCGGCAAGGGAATAACAGCACTCAAGCTGCGCCGTGCAACGATCGTTCACCGCAATGCATCGAGCCCCGCCGAGCCCTTATTCGGCGATTGAGAAGCGCGCCGGACGGCTTTGTGTCGACTTCTTGGGGCGCTCGACGCGCGCCGTGGCTCCGCGGATGAACAGCACCGCGCAGAACGCAACCATTGCCCAGATGCAGAGAATTACCGTCAAAGCGCTCATTTCTTGTCTCGAAGATTGGAAACCGCGGTTATTGCTGTCGGCCTTGTTTTATTAAGGGCCGGTCAGTGCATCGTGGGCTGGCCGGCTTCGCCGGAAACAAGCTCGTCGATCAGACGCGTGGTCAGACCCAGTTGCTGTTCCAGCGACGCGCGCGCTGCCTGTGCCGCTGCTTCGTCGCCGCGCGCCGCAGCATTGTACGTCTGCGTTGCGAGGCGCAACACATTTTGCGAAGCAATGTGCAGGCCGTGCATGGTTTGCGCATCGGAGTCGGGCGCAGGGTTGGTCCATTCGGCCGTTCCCGGCTCGGGCAGGTTTTCGTCGAACGGGCGATTCTGGCGATGATGGGAAGACATCTGAAGCTCCTGACGCAATTGGCACAATGTCAGTGTGCGCTGGGCGGCTGAGCTTCAATTGGTCGAATAGAAGGCGGTTTTGAAGCCAATCCGCGGTGATGGGTAAACGCGCGCATTTCGTATGGAGAAAACGGTTTCACGAGGACGTTGCGTCAACGCATGCCCGCAGGCGCCGATTCCTGCCATTCCACGCGGCTTGCGACGAGGCTGCAGACAGCCGGTAGGCCTCGCCGATAAACAGATTGGATGGACTTACGGGCCGCTTTAGGTGCTGTGCCGTTGTCATCGAAAACTACAATGACAGCCGCCTATTAGCGATGGAGACCCGCGATGCCCAGTCCTACCCAGACCCGCATCCCCTGCATGATGATTCGCGGCGGAACGTCTAAAGGCGCGTTTTTCATGGCGTCCGACTTGCCCGCCGATCCTGCCGAACGCAACCGTGTGCTGCTCGCGGTGATGGGCTCGCCCGATCCGCGGCAGATCGACGGCATCGGCGGTGCAGATCCGCTAACCAGCAAGGTCGCGATCATTTCTCCATCGTCGCGCGAGGACGCCGACGTCGACTATCTGTTCGCGCAGGTCGTCGTCAACGAGGCGCGTGTCGATTTCGGCCAGAACTGCGGCAACATTCTCGCGGGCGTCGGGCCCTATGCGATTGAACGGGGACTCGTCAACGCTGAAGACGGCAGCACGCACGTGGCCATTCACATGGTCAACACGCGGCAGATCGCGGTCGCGACCGTGCGCACGCCGGGCTTGCGCGTGACGTATGAAGGCGACGCGCGCATCGACGGCGTGCCGGGCGGCGCCGCGCCGATTCCGCTCGAGTTCCGGGACACCGCCGGCTCGACATGCGGCGCGCTGCTGCCGACGGGACGACTCAAGGACACCGTGGAAGGCGTCGAACTGACATGCATCGACAACGGCATGCCGCTCGTGCTGATGCGAGCGCGCGACCTGCAACGCACCGGTTATGAAACGCGCGAAGAACTCGACGCAGACGACGAACTGAAGGCGCGCATCGAAAAAATCCGGCTTGCCGTGGGTCCGATGATGAACCTTGGCGACGTCAGCGCCCGAACGGTGCCGAAGATGTGCCTCGTCGCGGAGCCGCGCAACGGTGGCACCATTTCCACGCGCAGTTTTATTCCGCACCGCTGCCATGCATCGATTGGCGTGCTTGGCGCAGTCAGCGTGGCGAGGGCAGCGGTGTTGCCCGGCACGGTGTGCGACGGCATTGCGAAAGTGGAACTCGAAGGCGAACGCAAACGGGTTTCCGTCGAGCATCCGACCGGCGAGTTCACTGTCGAACTTACGCTCGGCGGCGAGCCTGAGCGGCCCGAAGTGCTGAGCGCGGCGTTATTGCGCACCGCGCGCTGGCTGTTCGACGGTGTGGTCGGCATTCCTTCCTCGGTATGGGAGCCGCAGGTCTAGCGACGGATACGACCGTGGTCCTCGCTGCAGGTCGTCATCGGGCCGTCACCGCAAGCTGCCGCTAACTTGCCGCGGCACTGACTGTGCGCGTGAGCTCGACCACCGACAGACGAATTGCGTCGATCAGCGCCCGAGCCGCCGGCGAGGGCGTACCTGCCGCGCGCATGGTCAGCCCGATCTCGCGCCGCGTGTTGTGCAGCGGCACCTTGAGCACTGCGAGTTGCCCCGCTTGCACCTCGTAGTGCAACTGCTGCGCGGACAGCGCCGCCACCATGTCGGTGCCAAGCAGCAGGCCGCGAATCACGGCGAGGTCCGCGGTTTCGACCGTGGGCAGTGGCGGTTTGATTTTCATCCGCTTGAACTGGGCTTCGAACAGCGCTCGCGCGGGCGCGTGACTGCGCGGCAAAATCCACTGCGCGTCACGCAGATCCGCGATGCCCGGCTCATGAGCGCGCGTAAGCGGATGATCGCGCCGCACGAGAAGCACCATGTCTTCCGACATCAAGCGCTCGTTCCTCAGGCCGCTCGTCGAGTCGTTCTCGCGCAGCGCGCCGAGAATGAAGTCGATGTCGCCGGCTCTCAATCCCGCGACCAGCGCTTCATACGCGCTTTCGTCGGTGACTACCCGCACGCCCGGATTGTCCGCGCTCATTTTCGCGATCGCTTTGGGAAGGATCAGCGTGCGCCCGAGCGGCAATGCGCCGACCGTCACCGCGCCCCGGATATTGCCGCGCAGGGCGGCGATATCGTCGGGCACGTGACGCAATTCGTTCAACGCGCGCCGCACGTGCAGCAGAAACGTTTCACCTTCGGCGGTGAGCAGAATGCCGCGCGGGCTCCGGTGAAAGAGGCTCAGTCCCGAGCCGCTTTCGAGCACGCGGACCGCGGTGCTGACGGCGGGCTGACTGATGCCGAACGTTTTGGCCGCGCTCGGCATATGACGGTGCCGTGCAAGCGCAACGAAAATCTGCAGCCGACGAGTATTCAGCAGATAGGCCGGCAGTGCGCCTTCAGCAGCAGGGCGGCGGCGCGCCTGCCGCGCGGCGCACCATTGTGCAAGCTCTTCGAGTTCTACGAATATCCGTTCACAGCGAAGCAGCACCGCCCGGCCAACGGGGGTGGGCAGCATGCCCGAAGGACCGCGATCGAATAGCGGTTCTCCAACTGCCGACTCGAGTTCCTGAACCGAGCGCGTCACCGCCGATTGAGCGCGAAACAGTGCGGCGGCCGCACGCGTTGCACTGCCCATGTCCGCGACAAGGCGGAAGGCGCGCAGTTGCGCGAGATTGAGCAGGTCCTTGCTGCTTGCGGGCGCCGTGGCCTTCGCGGGCGCTTTGCCGGGCGCGTCGTCTCTGACGGCAACGAGCAATGCGTCGCGCGTCATGCGGCGCCCGCGATCAGATGCAATGCCGGCAGCGACAGATTCAGACTTTCCTTCGATATGTGCGTGTGCTCTTTCATCAACGCTTCGACGCGCGCGCCTTCGCCTTTCTTCAACGCGTCCGCGATTGCGTAGTGCTGTCGGTGCGCGTACATCAGCATCATGAATTGACGCTCGCGTGCGGCTTCGTCGAATGCGATGGTGGAGGGCGAGACGAACGGAATCTTGTCGTTCAGACTCAACGCTGCGCTCACCGCTGTGTTCTGCGCTGCCTCGATGATGAGCGAATGAAAGCGCCCGTTCATCGCCGCATAGCGCACGTCGTCGCCGGGTTGAAGGTTGCCGTTGCGGAAGATGTCGTCGCCTTCACGCAGGCAGTCGTCGAGCGCGGTGGCGAGTGCGATGCCCACGCCGCTCTCGGCGACCGCACGCGCGGCGAGACCTTCGAGTACGCCGCGCACGTCGATTGCGTTCAGCACGTCGCGTACGCTGAAGCGGCGGACCACATAGCCGCGCGCGCCGGAACGATCGAGCAGTCCTTCTGAAGACAGCACACTGAGCGCATAGCGCAGCGGCGTACGTGATACGCCGAGCGATTGCGCGAGTTGCGCTTCGACAAGGCGTTGGCCCGGCGACAGTTCTCCTGCGAGGATCTTCTCACGTAAGGTCAGAACAATAGCCTGCTGTGTCGTTTCGTTCATAGTCATCTGCTCATTGGACGTCGTCCAGTATAGCCACGCAAAACGCGCAGCACCACGGCAGAGATGCACCTTGCGAGTTGGTTTCAGAGGCATCTATTTTGTTTATCGATAGCTTTCGACCAAACTCGCTGAAAAATGCTGCGCACGGGAATTGGGATACAAACAGGCCCAAGCAGAGGGCGGCTTTCAGGGCCGATGCAGTGCACCGTTGACCTGTAATGTCTTGCAAATAGGCAGCAATTCATCTGCTAGCGGTCGTTCACCCGTACTTCCTAAAATGCTGCGCAACTCTTATCTTGGTATCCCAAGAGGAATACGGGAAGGTGTTCAGCCTTCCTGCAACGTATCCGATTGACCCGCAGCAATTGCGCAGCATGAAGCAACGGAAGACAAACGAAATGGCAAGGATCATTGGTGGCATCGGCACCTCGCATGTGCCGACTATCGGCATGGCGTACGACAAGGGTAAGCAGAACGACCCCGCATGGGCGCCGCTCTTCAAGGGCTACGAGCCGGTTGCGAGCTGGCTCGCCGAGCGTAAGCCGGACGCTATGGTGATGTTCTACAACGACCACGCGAACAGCTTCTTTTTCGACTGTTATCCGACATTCGCGCTGGGCGTGTCGGGCAATCATGAATTCGCGGACGAGGGTGCGGGCAAGCGTCCGCTTCCGGATATAGCGGGCCATCCCGATCTTGCGATCCACATTGCCGAGCAACTGGTGAACGACGAATTCGACCTCACCATCTTTCAGGACCGTCCGCTCGATCACGGCTGCAATTCGCCTCTCTCGTTGATGCTGCCTCATGCCGGCGGCTGGCCGCTTGCGCTGGTGCCCGTGCAGGTCAACGTGCTGCAGTATCCGCTACCGGCCGCGAACCGCTGCTATCGCCTTGGCCAGGCATTGCGCCGCGCGATCGAATCGTATGAAGAAGACCTCGACGTGGTAGTGGTCGGCACGGGCGGTCTTTCGCACCAGGTGCACGGCGAGCGCAGCGGCTTTAACAACACCGAGTGGGACATGGAGTTCCTCGACCTGATCGTTCATGAACCGCAACGCCTCGCCGCGATGAAGCATGTCGATTACGTGCGCCTCGGCGGCGCGGAAAGCGTCGAAACGATCATGTGGCTCGCCATGCGGGGTGCGCTCGGTCCGAAGATCCACGAGTTGCATCGCAACTACTACCTTGCAACGAGCACCGCCATGGCCGTGACGATTTACGAAGACGAGGTGGCGCAATGAATCCGCAACTGATCGGCGTCGAAGAACTAACGGGCACGTATCCGTTCGACATCCGCCAGAGCATCAAGGCGATGCGCCTGAACCGCTTCTTCTGGCAGATGCGCGAGGCGGCAGCGCGCGCACTGTGGCTCGAAAATCGTCAGGCGGCGTATGACAAGGCAGGTCTCACGCCGCAGGAACGCACGCTCGTCGACAACGCCGACTGGATCGGCCTGATCCGCTACGGCGTGTGCTTCTTCGTGCTCGAGAAATTCGCGCGCGTGGTGAAGATCACCAACCTGGGCATGTACGCAAGCATGCGAGGCGAAACCCTCGAGGCGTTCCTGAAGACGCGCAACGTGCCCGAAGCCGTTTAGCGCGCAGCACCTGAGCCGCGCGCTGGCGGCTACTTTAATTTCGATGCAAGAACAAAACCCGGCTTCCACGGAAAGCCGGGACGGGAAACTATTTTCTTCGGAGACATGCATGAAATCTGCAGATTCAGTCGACATCAAGGCGTTTATCGACGCACGAAAGGTGTCGCCCTACCAATGGCTCGTGCTCGTTCTGTGTTTCCTCATCGTCATGATGGACGGCCTGGACACGGCCGTGCTGGGCTTCGTTGCGCCCGTCATCATGCACGACTGGAATGTGAGCCGTACCGCGTTCGGCCCGGTGATGAGCGCTGCCATGGTCGGCCTCGCGGTCGGCGCTTTGGCTGCGGGCCCCGTTGCCGATCGCATTGGACGCAAGAAGGTGCTGATCGCTTCGGTGTTCTGCTTCGGCTTTTTCAGCCTGATCTGCGCATTTGCCGAGACGCCTGTGCAACTCGTCGCGCTGCGTTTTCTCACGGGTCTCGGCCTCGGCGCGGCCATGCCGAATTCGACCACGCTGCTCTCCGAATATGTGCCGTCGCGCAATCGTTCGCTGCTGCTCACGATCATGTTCACGGGCTTCAATTTCGGTTCCGGCGCGGGCGGCTTCGTCGCGGCTTCGCTGATTCCGCACTACGGCTGGCGGGCGGTGTTCGTGTTCGGCGGAAGTCTGCCGATCGTGAGCGTGCCGCTGCTGCTTTGGCTGTTGCCTGAATCCGCGCGTCTGATGCTGGTGCGCAAACTGCCCGCCCAACGTATCGCGGTGACGCTCGGGCGCGTATGCGGCCACGAATTCAGCAGCGACGTGCGCTTCACGGCGCCTGAACCAGTGCTCGCAGCCAAGGCGCCTGTGCGGATGCTGTTCGCCGACGGCTACGCATTCAGCACACTGATGCTGTGGCTTACCTATTTCATGGGACTGCTTATCATTTATCTGCTGACGGGCTGGCTGCCGACGCTGATCAAGGATGCCGGTTTGCCCGTCGAACGCGCGGCCGCGATCACCGGCATGTTCCAGTTGGGCGGCACTGTCGGCGCGGTGGCGGTGGGCTTCGCGATGGACCGTCTGGATCGCAACGGCGTGATCGGTGCGGCCTACCTGCTGGGCGGCGTATTTATCTTCGCGCTCGGCATGGGGACGCTCAAGTCGAGCCTGCTGCCGGTTCTCGTTACGTGTGCGGGTTTCTTCATGAGCGGCGCGCAGACGGGCTTGAATGCACTGGCGCCGAGTTGCTATCCGACCCGGGCACGGGCGACAGGCGTGAGCTGGATGCTCGGGTTCGGGCGCCTCGGCGGGATTCTGGGTTCGCTCGTGGGCGGCGCGCTGCTGTCGCTCGGGTTCAGCTTCGAGGCAGTGTTTTCGGTGCTGGCGGTGCCCGCGCTCATCGCGGCCGTTGCAATCGTGATGAACCGGCTTGCGCTGCGCTTCATCAGTAGTCCGGTTGCCGACGCATAAGCCCTGAACCTCGGGCGTTGTGAAGGCTTGTGGCCCGCCGCTGTTCCCGGTCGTGCCGCATCTCTCGGCTCTAGCGCTGCGTGGGTATATCACTCACCATTTCCATTGCGCGCACAACCTGTTGCCGTGTGAGAAGCCGGACTGTGTTGTCAGCACGGCTTCTGCTTTTCGCGGAACGCTAATTGCTTCTTCGTTGCACGAAATCGCCTGGCGGTAAGAATCCGCCGCGCGAATTCTTCCGCGAAAACAGCAAGCAGCTAACAGAGGGAGACGATCATGACGACCAGGCCAACCAATCCGCCCGATGCGGGCCGCCGCAAGGTTCTTGCCGCGCTGGCAGGCTCAATCGCACTATCGGCGTGTGGAGGAGGCGGTGGAGGCGGTAGCAGCGGCGGCTCAGGAGGAACGCCGGCCGTCGGTACGATTCCTCCCGGCCGGGCGAATCTGCCGCGTCCCGCGCTACCCGATCCGGCTACCTCGGGCATCGACCACGTGGTGCTCGTCACAATGGAAAATCGCTCGTTCGACCATCTGCTTGGCTGGGTGCCCAATGCGGAAACTGCACAAAGCGGTCGAAACTTCGAAGATGCATTTGGCGAAACTCACACGCCGTTCTCGCTCCCCTCGAATGCCGCCTATGGCTTCCAGGCCTGCTCGTTCGCCGACCCCAATCACTCATACGACGCCGGACGCGTTCATCTTGCCAATGGCGCAATGAATGGCTTTCTGCTCACGCCGAACACGAGCCTTATGCGCGGCGACCTGTTGCCGATTGGTTATTTTCAGGCGGCAGACCTCGAGTTCTATCGCGGCGCGGTACCGCAGTACACCGTCTGCGACTACTACATGAGCGGAATTCTCGCCGACACTTATCCGAACCGTATCTATCTGCACAGCGGTGAAACAGACCGCTTGTCGGACACGCTCGACACGTCGTCGCTGCCAACGATCTGGGATCGCCTCGACGCGAAAAATGTCTCGTCCACCTATTATTTCCACGACGTGCCGTTCACCGCGCTCTACGGTACGCGTTACGTGGGCCGCTCGAAGCTCTTTGCCAACTTTCTCTCCGACGCAGCCGCGGGCACCTTGCCGTCGTTCTGCATGGTCGAACCGAGCTTTGGCGGCGAGGCGCAGGGCACGTCGAACGACGACCATCCTCACGCGGACGTGCGCAACGGCCAGGTACTGCTCGGCCAGATCTACGATGCGCTACGCACCAGCCCCAACTGGAGCAGGACGCTGATGATCATCGTGTATGACGAGTGGGGCGGCTTCATGGAACATGTCGCGCCGCCCGTGAAGCCGGTGTCCGCCGCCGAGGCCGCACTCGGCAACGACGGCCGGCTCGGTTTTCGCGTGCCCTGCATGCTGCTCGGACCGCGTGTGCGCGCCAACTACGTATCGCGCTATCCGTTCGACCCGAGCTCCATTCACCAGTTGCTCGCATGGCGCTTCGGTCTGGATCCACTCGGCGTGCGCGCGAGCGATTCGACAACCTTCAACCTGGCGTATGCGCTCGACTTTACCGACGCCGCGCGCACCGACGCGCCGGCGATCGCGGTGACGCAAGGCACCTTCGGCTCCGCCTGCTCGAATCTATCGACGGCGACTTCGGGCGCGAGCGGCATCGAGCAACTCGACAAGAGCCAGACCGTGCCCAACACTGCGATTAGTGCGCCGGGTGGCCGTTTTGCCGAGTTGCGAACCAAAGCGGACGCGCTCGGCTTCCCGGCACCGCAGTAAGCCTGAATGATATGGCTTGCCCGACTTTACGCTGCTGGCACCGCGTCAGAACAACTGTTTCTGCCCGGACGTCAGCCGCGTAAAGTCGTCGCGCAGCAGCGGCAAGATTGCGTCTGCAACAGGTTGCAATTGGCGCGTCAGATAGTGCTCGTAGTCGATGGCCGAGCGTAGCGTTTCGAGCGGCTCGGGTCCGGCGATCGTCATGACGTAGCTGATCCAGCCGCCGTTCTGATATTGCAGCGGACGACCTTGCCGGCGGTTGAATTCGTCGGCGACACGCGCTGCGCGCACGTGAGGCGGCACGTTGCGCTCATAGTCGCCAAGCGGTCTGCGCAAGCGCTTGCGATAGACGAGCTGATCATCGAGCTTGCCTGCGAGCGTATCGCGCACATAGTCGCGCACGTAGTCCTGATACGGCTGCTGTGTGAAGATGCGCCGATAGAGCTCCTGCTGAAACTGCTGCGCGAGCGGCGTCCAGTCCGTGCGCACCGTTTCGAGCCCTTTGTAAACGATCTCTTCGCTGCCGTCCGGCAAAACAGTGAGCCCCGCGTACCGCTTCTTGCTGCCTTCTTCGGCGCCGCGAATGGTCGGCATGAAGAACCGCCGGTAATGCCGCTCAAATTGCAGTTCGAGTGCGCTATCGAGCCCGAAACGCCGTTGCAGATCCTGCCGCCACCATGCGTTGATATGGTCGACAAGCGTTCGTCCAATGCGGCTCGCTTCTTCTTCGCCGTGCGCGTGCTTGAGCCAGACAAAGGTCGAATCCGTATCGCCGTAAATGACTTCATAACCTTCGGCCTGAATCAGCTCGCGCGTGCGGTGCATGATTTCGTGGCCGCGCATCGTGATCGACGACGCAAGCCGCGGGTCGAAAAAGCGGCAGCCGGTCGAGCCGAGCACGCCGTAAAACGCATTCATGATGATCTTCAATGCTTGCGAGAGCGGCTTGTTCTGCTCGCGCTTCGCTGTCTCGCGGCCTTGCCACACCTGGCTCACAATCGACGGCAGGCAATGGCGCGTGCGAGAGAAGCGGGCGCCGAGAAAGCCCGGCACCGATTGATCGTCGGCGGGATTGAGGATGCCTTCTACCAGTCCGACCGGGTCGATCAGAAACGTGCGAATGATGGACGGGTACAGGCTCTTGTAATCGAGCACTAGCACCGAATCGTAGAGTCCAGGGCGCGAGTCCATGACGAATCCGCCGGGACTTGCGGCGCCCGCCACGTCGCCGAGATTAGGTGCGACATAGCCTTGCCGATGCATTCGCGGCATATACAAATGCGTGAACGCCGCAACTGAACCGCCGCTGCGATCGGCAGGCAGGCCGGTTACGGTGGCGCGTTCCAGCAGAAACGGCAGCAGTTCGGTTTTGGCGAAAATGCGCGTGACGAGCTCGCAATCCTTCAGGTTGTACCGGGCGAGTGCCGGTTTGTCCTCGTCGAAGCGGCGCTGGATTTCATCCATGCGCTGATAAGGATTGTCGATAGCTTTGCCTTCGCCCAGCACGGCGCGCGAAACGTGTTCGAGACTAAACGACGGGAAGCTCCACGTTGCGGAGCGTAACGCCTCGATGCCGTCGATGATCAGTCGCCCCGCGGCGCCCGCGAAATAGTGGTTCTGCTTGAGGCCGTGTTCGCGCCATTCCATCGCGGCGCCGCCACGTCCGAGCCGAAGCGGCAAGCGGTACTGTTCGGCGTGCTGCTGGAGTACACGCAAATCGAACTGCACGAGATTCCACCCGATAATCGCATCGGGATCGTGCCGCTCCATCCACGTATTCAACTTTTCGAGCAACTGTGCGCGCGTTTCGCAGTATTCGAGGTCGAAGTCGAGTCCACTCGCGTCGCCGTTCGGCGGCCCGAGCATATACACCTGACGCTGCCCACAACCTTCGAGTGCGATCGAGTAGAGTTCGGCGTGAACGCTCGTTTCAATATCGAGCGACACGAGTTTCAATGAAGGACGATAGTCCGCTGCCGGTTTCAACTCGCCATTCACGAGCGCGCCGTCGCGCGCATGGTCACCGCTGAACGTGACCGGCGCGGTGATGAAACGCTCCATCATGTAGCGCTCGGGCGGAAAAATGTCGGCTTCATAGACGTCGACGCCGCCTTGCTTCAGGCGCTTTTCGAAGCCGGTCAACTGACGATATTGCGGACAATACAGTCCCATCACGGGCCGATGATGAAAGTCGCGCAGTTCGAGTGAACGCAGATCGAGCGGCGCTTCGCGACGCAGAATGGTTTCGGCGCGCTCGCGCTGTTCAGCGGGAATGAATGCAACCGATGTTTGATGGCGCAGACGGATATGACGAGGCCCGCCGTCCGTTGCCAGCCAGAAATCGACTTCGGTACCGGCGGGTGTGTCCCGCCAGTGCCGCGTCAAGATGAAACCCTGTTCAAGCTCAGTCAAACTCACCACCTCGGAAACAGCGCGTTATCGCCCGATGCGATTTTACCGCCCTGTCTATGTGGCGCGCTCCGCCCCTGTGTCACCGAGCATGCAGCCGGGCGTCGCACCCGGTATGATGCTTTCGCAGCGTTTCGTTCGGCGCGGTGATGCGCCGGTCAAATCTTCTAAGAAAGGGAGTAAATAGAATGACTTTGGGCAAACTTCTGGTGGCTGTGGCGGTAGCTGCAACGAGCTTTGGCGCGCAGGCGCAAGTCGCCGGCACGCAACCCCTGAGTGTCACCGTCGAGCAGTCCAATGCGCTGCTGAACGGCTGGAGCGTGAAGAAGAGCATTCTTGGCAAGGCTGTGTACAACGACCAGAACGAGAAGATCGGCTCGATCCGCGATCTGGTGGTCGCACCGGACGGCTCGCTTTCAGCAGCAATCGTCGCTGCGGGCGGCTTCCTTGGCGTTGCGTCGCATGACGTAGCGGTGCCTATTGCAGCACTCGACATTCGCTCGGGAAATTTCTATCTGGCCGGCGCGACGAAGGCAGCCTTGAAGGCAACGCCGGAATTCCAGTACAACAAGGTCCAGGCGCCGGCGAAGCCGAAGAAGCTGTCGACGCAATGATGCAGGTGGCGGTGGATTCGTGGGCTTTTCCAAGAAGCCCGGCATGAGGCGCGCGATTTGCAGCCCGATTTTGTAGCCTGATTTGTAATCCGATTCGTCGCCCCACCGCAGATCTGATTTGCAGGCCGGACATAGCCGGCCTGTACTCAACTCATGCTTCCAGTGCGAGCGTAGCGAACGTGCCCAGCCAATGCTCGCCCATGTAGTCTCCCGCCACGTGAGGCAGTGCGCTTTGCAAATGCCGCTCCGCCGAATCGAACAACACTGCGCGCCGTATGTCTTGCGCCGGTAGCGCGCGAGCCAGCGAGCGTTGACACCATGCGCGGCTCAGATTGAGGCCGTCCAGGTGAGCAATCTTGCCGTCGGTGCGATCAGTGACGGTAACCGGTTCAAACAGCGTCGCGGGCTTTTTCGCACCCAGCTCGGGCAGAAAGCGGCCGAGCCAGTCGACGAACTGAGCGGGCGGCAAAACACGCCGCATCAACTCCGCTTCCATCAGCGAAGGGGACAGAAACTCGTCACCCGCGGGCTCCCACGCCTGGCACCCTACGTCGTGCAAAAACCAGCGCTCCGCGGTACTGACAATCAGCGCTTCAAGCTGGCTATGTGACGTTTGCCGCGCGAAATCCAGCGTGAGTGCAAGCGCGAACGCCATGTTGAAATGCGTGCCGACGCGCAACGGATAAGTGGCTTTGGGAAGGAACGTCTGGAAGCGTTCGACGAAAAGCTCCGTTAGTGGCGCGAACGTTTTTGCCCACCGCGCGGCCTCCGACAGCTTCAACGAATGCAACTGCGCGCTGAGCGCGAGCAGCCATGCCCAGCCATACGGACGCTCGAAGCCCAGGTTGTGCGGCAAGTCCAGATAAGCGCGCTCGCCGGCCACGTTTGCCGCGGTGAAGTGCTCGTCGACCACAGCGACGATACGTGCTGCTTCCGGCAGGTCCGGAAAGCGCTCTATTAGATGAAGAACCAGCCAGTAGCCGTGCACGCACGAATGCCAGTCATAGCTGCCATAAAAGATCGGATGCAATGCACGGGGGCTTTTGACATCTTCGGGACCGGCGAGCGAATGCGTGAGTTTGTTCGGGTATTCGCGCGTGAGGTGGGCGAGCGCAAGGTTGGCGAATTTCGAAGCGAATTCGCGAGTGAGCAGGGCAGTCATTAGCAGTTCCTCGAAGGCGGAATACGAACAGGCTACTAGTATCGTATTGGCGGCCGACAATAGCAAAGCGGCAAGCGTCGCCGGCCACCAGATGCCCTCTGGGCAATTCCGTCGCTACGGCCGGATTGGCGCGATGTTGGCGTTTGCGGCCGCGAACAGGAGGCAATTGCCGTTAAAGCGGCGCTTAAAATTTGAACGTTGATCGGGAGGGGCGAGAGCCGAAAAGGACGGCCGAGCGTTGTTCATTTCGAGTTCTTTGCGCGGCTCTCCTGCTCCGTATGCGCGTGCTATGGTCGCTTTCCAGAATAAGCAATGCGCTGATCACACGAAGATGGAGCAGTTCTTTATGCGGCGTACTAGTGCCGTGAATTTCCTGCTGGCGCGCCGGCGCGTGTGCCTCGACAAGATTGCGGCCGCAACCAGCGACGACGTGCAACGCCAACGCGAACTGGAGTTTCTCGAGCGCCTCGTACTCGACGTTCGCGCAGGCCGGCTCAGTACATTCGAATTGACCCACGCAAAAGCGGTTGCCGTGGTAATTACGGATTAGCGATCTAAAGTACTGCAAGCGCTATGGCGAAGACGTCTCTCTTTTCTTACCTGCTGCGCATGGCGCTGTAGAGCGGCGATGCCCGCTCTTCGAGCATTGCAATCGCCCGAACCGCCAGTTGCGACAACGTATGCTTACTGCTCGTCGCAATAGCAAGGCGGCTGAATAACGTCGGCTCGGTAATGCGTGTGACGCTAAAGCGCCGTTTGAGCGCGTCGCTCACGGTTGCGTTGAGCGGCACCACTGCGTAGCCGATGCCTTCGCTGACCAGGCCGAGAATGGCGTGGGCATCCAGCATACCTTCTGAAGGGGCAGCGGAAGTCCGTTGAATGGACCTCCGCACGCTGCCTCAGGAGTTCGCCCGGCCCGCGCGGTTGCATGAGAAGAGGCGTGCGAATGAACGCGCGAGGAAGCCCTGCGATGGCTGCGGCGCCTTAACCGGCTCAACGACATTGCGCCACCAACGCTCGCCTCGATGCGGCGCGGCGAGGTCTAGCCGCTGGCCCATGCGCGGCGTCGAAAGTGCGATGCCACGCGCGGCGGCAAGCCCGAGCACTCGTTCGAATGGCTCATACCATCTGTGCATCGCCAGATCGAACGTGCCGTTATGGATCGGCACAAGCAACTGGCCGCGCAAGTCGATATGCGCCTGAACGGTGTCTTCGGGCTGCATGTGGACGTGAGGCCATTGCGCGTCGTACGCGCCCGTTTCGACGAGCGTCACGTTGAATGGACCCAGGCGTTCGCCGATGGTTCTGAAGCCGTCGAAGTAGCCGGTGTCGCCGCTGAAAAACACGCGCAGATCTTCGTGGACGATGACCCACGACGCCCACAGCGTGCTGTTGCCGTCGAACAGGCTGCGTCCCGAGAAATGCTGGGCCGGCGTTGCCGTGAATGCGATGCCGTCAATCTCAACGCTTTGCCACCAGTCGAGCTGGCGCACCTTGCTCGCGTCAATGCCCCAGTCGATCAGCCGGTCGCCCACGCCGAGCGGCGTGACAAACACCTTCGTCGTAGTGGCCAGCGCGCGCACCGTTTCCCGATCCAGGTGATCGTAGTGATCGTGCGAAAGAATCACGCCGGCAAGCGGCGGCAAATCGGCAAGCGCGATGGGCGGCGCATGAAAACGCTTCGGGCCAAGACGCTGGAACGGCGATGCACGTTCCGCGAACACCGGATCGGTCAGCCAGAAACGGCCACGCAGCTTCAGCAGCACCGTTGAATGACCGAGCCGGTACAGGCTGCGGTCCGGCGCTGTATCGAGTTGCTCCCGCGTCAACGTGTCGACAGGCAGTGCGCCGGCCGGAACGGTCCCCTGCGGCTTGTTCAGCAGCACATTCCACGCAATGCGCAAGGTTTTGCCGAATCCTTCGACGGGACGCGGCTTGACGTTGCGAAAGCGCTCGCCGTCGTGCTGCGGGGACAACCCGGAAAGCTCACGCCCGCGCTTCGCAGCGGTGAAACCGAGTACACGGCCGATCGAATCGATGAGCGCTGTCATGTGTGACGTCCTGACGTGGAAAGTAGACTGGGTAGTGTAATTTATAATCTCAAAAAGTAAACCACTCGATGTAAAATTTCTGGATGGACCCAAGCCTCACTCATCAACGCCTGACCGATCGCAAGCGCGTCGCCGTGGTTTCCGCGGCTATCGAAGAATTTCTCGCGGCCGGCTTCGACGCGACCAGCATGGACCGCATCGCCGCGCGCGCAAACGTCTCGAAGCGGACCGTCTACAACCATTTCCCCAGCAAGGAAGCGCTCTTCGCGGAGATATTGCGGCAGTTGTGGGACGCAAGCCATTCGGGTGAGGCGTTCGCTTATCGGGCGGCGGCGCCTTTGCGGGAGCAGTTGATCGAACTGTTGATGCGCAAGCTCAGGCTGATGAACGACGAGGCCTTCGTGGCGCTGGCGCGCGTAGCTATCGCCGCCGGTATCCATTCTCCGGAACGCGCGCGCGATATGGTGGCGCGCCTTGGCGAGCGCGAGGAAGACCTGACTGTGTGGATCCGCGCGGCAGCCGCCGACAAACGTCTGCGGATTTCAGACCCCGTATTTGCCGCGCAGCAGTTGCAGGGTCTCGTGAAGGCATTCGCTTTCTGGCCGCAGGTGACAATGGGGCAGCCGCCGCTGGGCAGTGCCGAACAGCAGGCAATCGCGGACTCAACGGCCGATATGTTCCTCGCGCGCTATGCGTGAATGCCGATCCGATCGAGGAATGCGTTTCGTGCGTCCTGAAACTGCGTCTTCAACTTCTCACAACGGGCGCAAGTCATGCATGTGTAATCGATATGCGTGGGCGTCTCTTCCCTGAACTGCGAAGTCCTAAGCAATGTGGCGGCCTGTGCGAGCGTGCGCAGGCAATCGTGCAGTGAAACCGATGGTTGCGGCGACGCGCATGGCACTTGAACGCTGCCCGTTTTTTACATGTGATTGCAAGTTGTACTAGGGCAAACGGTCGTGTTTTATCACTGTGTCGAGTTCGCATGCGGATAGTGGGTCAGGTTCTCTTGCGTTCGCGCTTGCAGTGACCGACGCCCGCACGTTTTGTCGAAGTCGTGGTTCTTTTTTGCCGACGATGAAACGTGCGACGCGCCCGATCCGTGAGGAGATGATGATGGAACCAGTGCTCAGGAAGGTAATGACCGCCGTGTTAATCGCGGCGCTGGCAGGCGGCACCGTGGGGTGCAAGCGCTCGGGCTCGAACGACACAGCCGGGACCGCGGGTACAGGCGGGCCGGCTGCCATGAGCAGCGGCGCGGCGGCACCCATGGGCGGTGCATCGGCTGCGAGCCAGTAAGCCGGCACCGCAAGCATTCGCTTCGCGATACCGCGGCATTTCCGCGCGACTCATTTGCAATGGGGTCGCCGTGTGGCCCGTTGCGCATCGCATCGCTCCGATGCCCACGCCGTCATGCGTCTGGTAGAAGAGGCTCGCGCTCTGCATCTCCGGCAGGGTCATAGGGCACGACACGTTCGTGCTCGTCCGGCTGATTGCGCGCGACTATCGCTCTTGCTGCGAGTGTGTCGTCCAGATTGAACGGCTGATGCGGCATGCCCGGAGGAATAAAAAGGAAATCGCCGGCTTCGGTAATGACCGACTCGCGCAAACCGGGACCATAGCGTGTTTCGACTCGCCCTTCGAGCATGTAAATCGCCGTTTCATAGTCGGCGTGACAATGCGGTTCCGCATGGCCGCCGGGCGGCACGACGACCATGTACATCGACAAACCCGCTGCCCCAGCCGTGCCTCGCGAAATGCCGACAAAATACGGCAAGCGCTGGCTTGTCGTGATCGCCTCGTCCGGGCGAACCCTGACGACGGTTTGCTGTGCGTCGTGCAAAACGTTTGACATGGCGGCTCCTTGGCAACAGCGGGAAGGTGAAGGTTCGTCGTGGTCCGCGTTGTGAAGTGAAGTCTAGGCGATAGATACGCCGCTTTCGAACCTGGAGCGGAGCGTTTATCAGGTTCGCGATGCGCGTTTCTGCCTGCTGCGCGGCATGGCTTTCGCGCTCAGCATGTCCTTGTCTCGCGCCAACGCCGCGCGCAAACGCGGCACCGCGAAATCAATGAAACTGCGCGTTTTAAGCGGCAATTTTCCTTGCCCCGCATGCATGATGCTCACGGGTGTGGGCTCCGGTTCGAAGCTGCGCAGCACCAGTTTCAGCTTGCCTTCGTCGACGGCTCGCGCCGCCTGATACGACAGCACGTTGGTCACACCGACACCCGCAATGGCGGCATCGATGGCCGCCTCCGCCGTATTCACCGTTAGCCGCGCGTGAATCGGAACCGCTTCGGGCGGGCCGCTGCTCGTGGCGAAGTTCCACACGTCGCCCGAAGGCAGCGAATCGAAATTCACGCACGAAAAGCTCATCAGATCGGCGGGTGTTTCGGGCTCGCCAGCCTGCGCGAGGTAGTGCGGACTCGCACAAGCCACGCGGGTCACCGTGCCGACCTGCGTCGCGACCATGCTGCTGTCGGGAAGTTTGCCGATGCGCAGCGCAACGTCAATATGGTCGTCCAGCAGATGCAAGTTGCGGTCGGCGAGCACGAGCCGCACTGCTATGTCGCGAAACGTCGCGAGAAAATCACTGACGATGGGCAGCATATGCAGCCGCCCGAATACGATGGGCGCCGTCACGACGAGTTCGCCGCGCGGCGTGCTGTACTCGCCCGCCGCGGCGCTTTCCGCTTCGCTGACCTGCTCGAGAATCTGCTTGCACGCGGCGAGGTAGGCTACGCCCGCTTCGGTCAGCGTGAGCTTGCGCGTGGAGCGTACAAGGAGACGCGCGTTCAGATGCGCCTCCAGTTCCGCGACTTTGCGGCTGACGGTGGGCAGCGGCATACGCAGCTTGCGGCTCGCCGCGGAGAAACTGCCTGTCTCAGCCGCGGCTACCAGAATCGACATTGCTTCAAGACGGTCCATGAATCCGCGCGCTCATCGAATGTGAATCGATGGAAAATACCGGATTGCAGCTACTTCTGGAAGAGCGTGGACGCGGTTATGCGAAACGGGCTCGCGCTACGCCCGGCTAATGCGCGCGAGCGCTACAATCGTCATGACATAAAGCACTATAACGGAGACACAGCATGGCCAATCTTCAGCCAATCAGCCGCTACCCGGTGCCCGATCCGAGCGAATGGCCCGACGACATCAGCGCACGCATTCTCGAAGTACAGCAAAAAGCCGGGTTCGTGCCCAATGTATTTCTGACGCTTGCGCATCGGCCCGATGAGTTTCGTGCGTTCTTTGCGTATCACGATGCATTGATGCTGAAAGAGGGCGGGCTCACGAAAGGCGAACGCGAGATGATCGTGGTCGCCACGAGCGCGGTGAACGATTGCCTCTATTGTGTGGTTGCACACGGCGCGATTTTGCGCATTTACGAAAAGGCGCCGTTGCTCGCGGATCAGGTTGCCGTGAACCACCGCAAGGCGGACATTACCGCGCGGCAGAAAGCCATGCTCGACTTTGCGCTGAAGGTATGCCGCGAATCGGGCAGCGTCGACGATGCCGACTTCCAGACGTTGCGAGAACATGGGTTCACGGACGAAGACATCTGGGACATTGCCGCGATTACCGCGTTTTTCGGCCTGTCGAACCGCATGGCCAATGTGATTTCAATGCGCCCCAACGACGAGTTCTATCTGATGGGGCGCGTGCCGAAAGCCGCTTCCGATTCACCGCAGAAATAGACCGCTAACTGCTTATGCAGTGCTTATGCGCTCGCCGGTTCCGAACGCAGTGCGGGCGTGTGCAGCGCGGTGTCGTCAATCGGAAAGTGCAGCAATGCGGCGACGAGACCGCTCGCTACGGTCGCTTGCCACAGTAGAGAGTACGAGCCCGTCAGGTCGAAGACCACGCCGCCCAGCCACGCACCGAGAAACGATCCGATCTGATGGCTCAGAAAGCAGACGCCGAACAGACTCCCGAGATGGCGTGTACCGAATACTTTCGCGACGAGGCCGCTCGTCAGCGGAACAGTGCCGAGCCAGGTGAGGCCCATGACGGCCGCAAATACGACTACGGTCAGCGCACTTTTCGGCAGCAGAAAGAATGCGCCGATCGTCACGCTGCGAATCAGGTAGAGCCAGCCAAGCACGTAATGCTGCCGGAACCGGCCGCCTAACCAGCCGCAAGCCCAACTGCCGATCATGTTGAACAAGCCGATCAGTGCAAGAGCGGTCGCGCCGAGTCCGATGGGCATATGGCATAGCGACAGATAGCCGGGCAAATGCGTGGCGATGAACGCAAGCTGAAATCCACAGGTAAAGAACCCGAGTGTGAGCAACCGGTATCCGCGATGTTGCGCGGCTTGAGCAAGCACGTTGCGTAGCGGCGCCAGCGGCGGCTCGGAAAGCGGTGCCCCGGTTCGTGCGCGGCGGTCCAGTACGATGCCGAGCGGAGCCACCATCAGCATCAGGAAAGCCAGTGCGAATAGCGACGTGGCAATGCCTGCATTGAGCCTGATCCCTTGAACGAGCGGGACCATCAGTACCTGCCCGGCGGACCCTCCTGCGCTGACGAGACCCATCGCCATGCTGCGTTTTTCCGCCGATGCCACGCGGCCGACCGCCGGCAACACGACGCCGAACGTGGTGCAACTTACGCCGATGCCCACCAGCAAGCCCATGCCGACGATCAGCATCGGCCCGCTCGGCGCGACGGCCGAGAGGCCGAGGCCCGCCGCGAAAGTCGTCGCGCCGAATGCGACGACCGGCGCGGAACCATAACGGTCCGCTGCCGCGCCCGCGAACGGTTGCGCGAAGCCCCACACGAGATTGTGCAGCGCAATTGCGAACGCGATCAGCGTGACGGGCAAACCTCGATCGAAAGAAAACGGCCCTATGAATAGCCCGAACGTTTGCCGGATTCCCATTGCCGCGCTGAGAATGAGCGCGGCGGCGAGAATGACGAGTGTCGTGTGATTGAACGCGGGCGCAATGCGTTTGCTGTTGGCGGTCGACATGGTTCTGTTCTCCTTCGACACAATGGTCGCAGCGAGCGTCGCAAGCAGCAAAAGAAAAGTTTTTGACGACAGGTGAGCGCCGTTCACCTGTGCGATTGAACGGGGCGCGCCGATCGGCGAGATCGGGCGAGCATCAATAGCCTCTATTGCGGTGCGTGCGCGCCAACGCTCGAGTCGCACGAAGACTGCGCGGCCTCTGCGAGCATCCACTGCCTGAAGTCGAGTAGTTCCGGCCGACGTTGCGCGTCCTCCGCGCTGACGAGCCAGTAGGCGGTGGACGAAGCGATCGTACTGGAAGCCGCCTCGACCAACGCGCCGCTCACGAGGTCGCGATCCACCAACGGCCTGCGACCGAGCGCAACGCCGAGCCCCATGCTTGCAGCTTCAAAGGCGAGTTGGATCGTGTCGACATGCAAGCCGTCGCTGGGATCGACGCCTTCCATGCCGGTGGTTTCGAGCCATGCCTGCCAGTCTTCGCTCGCGGCGTTCACGTGAATCAACGTCGCCTTGCCCAACAGCGGCGTGCCGTGCGCGTCGCGAAGCGACTCCAGATAGGCGGGGCTGCATACAGGGACGAGTTGCTCTCCAAAGAGCCGGGTCCACGCCGTGCCTGCGACAGGCGCGCGGCTCATGCGGACCGCGAAATCGAATCCGTCCACAGGAAAGCCGACCTGGCGGTGCGATGTATCGACCGTGACATTCACGTGTGGCCAGCGCGCCCTGAAATTCTGCAGACGCGGCAGCAGCCAGCGGGACGCAAAGGTCGGGGCGCAACTTAGGGCGATGGGGCGGTTCGCGCGATGGTTCGGCAGACGCTGCGTGCCGATAGCAATCAGCGAAAACGCTTCTGACACGTATGACAGATAGTCCGCGCCGCTGGCAGTGAGCGAAATGCCACGAGGCTCGCGCACGAAGAGTTCAACGCCTAGCGTCTGCTCCAGACCGACGATTCCGTGACTGACCGCACTCGGCGTGACGTTCAGTTCGGCGGCGGCGAGCTTGAAACTTTGATGCCTGCCGGCTGCTTCGAAAAACCGAAGCGCGGGCAAAGGCGGTAGACGAAGCGGCATGTTTTGCATCTCCCCTGGCGGCGCAGCGCGGGCAGGGCCACGTGGCTGCTGTTTCGCGACAGCATACCGCGTCGCGCCGGTCGCAACGCGTACCGTTTCGCTGCGGTGCGCAAAGGCCCGCGCGAATGCGGTGCGGAAAATGCAGTGTGGAAATGTTCTCGCCGGCTGTCGATTCACCGCGGCCTCGATCGTCGTGTATACGGGTGGCGGTGTACGGAACGCTCGCTACCCGTTGGTCCTTTTCCTCGACAGGGAGATTGCACATGACCGAATTGAACGAAGCAGCATCAACCCTCAAGCCGGCCCGCGAACTTGCGGACTCGCCGCGCCGCTTTCCCGGCGAAAGCGCGGAATATCGCCGCGCGCGCAATGATCTGCTCGCCGAAGAAATAGAACTGCGCCGTCATATCGAACGTGTTGCCGCGCAGCGTCGCGCGTTGCCGCCGGGCGGCATCGTACCGGAGGACTATCGCTTTGAAGGGGAGAGCGGCCCCGTTTCGCTTTCCGACATGTTCGGCAGGCACGATACGCTCGTCACATATAACTGGATGTTCGGTCCCAGGCGCGAGCGGCCTTGCCCGATGTGTACATCGCTTCTGAGCGCCTACGACGGCGAAATGCCCGACATGCTGCAACGTGTTGCGTTCGCGGTGATCGGCCGCTCACCGATAGAGAAGCTCGTCGCCTTCGCGAAAGAGCGAGGCTGGCGTCATCTGCAGTTGTATTCGTCGGCGGGCAATACTTTTAATCGCGACTATGCGGGCGAAGATCCGGATGGCGACGACGTTCCCGCGTTCAACGTATTCACGCGGTCCGGCGGTACGGTACGGCACTTCTGGGCAGCGGAGATGGGTCCGTGGACGGCCGACCCCGGGCAGGACCCGCGCGGCGCACCCGACGTGATGCCTCTTTGGACCGTGCTCGACATGACGCCCGGCGGTCGGGGCAGCGACTGGTATCCGAAACTCGAGTACAACACCGCGCTGCGTTAGCTCTGGTTGCGCTGCGCTGCGCTGCGCGGCGTCCTTTGCGGCCGTTGCGATTACGCGGCCCCGTCGTCCATGCGGCGTTGCTCCTGTGCTGCCTGCAAGTAGCCCGAGACCGCCCCCGAACGCATGGGCCGGCTAAACAGGTAGCCTTGCACTGCGCGAGCGCCCAGTGCCTTGACTACTTCGGCCTGTGACGATGTTTCGAGTCCTTCAACCACACATTCGAGTCCGAGGTTCTTGCACAGGTCGAGCACCGATTTGACGATCTTCTTCGATGCGCTGTTCGAATCCACGTCGGTCATGAAACTGCGGTCGATCTTGATCGAATCGAAGGGCAGACGGTGCACGTAACTCAGGCTCGAATAGCCGGTGCCGAAGTCGTCGAGAGAAACGCGGCAACCGGCCTGCTTGATCATCGTGAGCGCCGAGCGCGCTTGCTCGAAATCGCGAGTGAGCGCAGTTTCGGTGATCTCAAACGACACGCGATGTGGCGGTACGCCGCTTGCCGCGACAATGTCAATCAGGCGGCGCGCGCGCGCGGACGTTGAAATGTCGATTGCTGAGAGATTGAACGACAGATACAGCTCGCTCGGCCAGTGCGGCACCTCGGCGAGCGCCTTGTGTAGCAGCACCTCAGTGATGCGCAGAATGATCTCGGTCCGTTCCGCGATCCGGATGAACTCTTCCGGCTTGACGGCGCCGAGCCTTGGGTTGTGCCACCGCCCCAGTGCTTCGAGACCGATGGTTCGCATCGTGACGACATCGGAAATCGGTTGAAACTCCAGAAAGAGTTCCGACTCCAGTTCGGCGTGACGCAGTTCCTGCGTAACGAGGCTCGAACGCCGGATGCGTGTTTCGTGCTCGGTCGAGAAGATCACTGCCGTGCCGCGCCGGCCTTCCTTGCCGACGTAAAGCGCCGCGTCTGCGCGCTCGAATACCTGGGTAACGGTCTTTCCCGCATCCGGGAACGCGGCCCAGCCGATCGTGCCCGACAGTTCCGCAATATTGCCTGCCACACGATACGGTTGACTCAGCGAGTCGCAAATGCGCTGGCCCAGTTCGAATAGCGTTTCGTTCGACTGCGTGTGTTGGGCAAGTACGCCGAACTCGTCGCCGCCGAGCCGTGCGAAGAAAATGCCAGGCTCGGCCAGCGCGAGCAGCCGCAAGCCGACTTCCTGCAACACGAGGTCACCGCTTGCGTGGCCGTAAATGTCGTTGACCTGCTTGAAGCCGTCCAGATCGATGAGGCCGACATTGAATCCGCCACCGGTGGCAAGCGCCTGCTCGGACAATGCCCGCAGCGAAGCGAAGAAGCTGCGGCGGTTGGGCAGGTCAGTCAGGCTGTCGATGCTCGCAAGGCGAAAGTTCTCGTCGCTGAGCCTTTGAGTTTTCTCCTGGCTCGCCTGCAATTCGCGCTGCGCATATACGACGCCGGAGAACGTCCGGTAATACAGTTCGATGATGAAAGCGAGTGCAAGTCCGACGAGCGTCATGTCGATCGCCATCGCGATGAACACCGGTGATCCTGTAAAGACAAGAAACGTCGAAAAACTTAGGATCACTATGGACAGAAGCAGCAATGCGGCCACGCGCAAGTGCATCAGGCAGAACACGCAGCCGACCACGGTCGTCGCCATGTAGAACGCAACCTGTGCCTGCTCGTACGCGGTGCCGTACGGCAGCAGCATCAGCGACCAGGTGGTAAAGGCAATGCCGAATGTGCTCGAGAGCCAGACGAGCTTGCGTACCTCGGGCACTGCCTTGTCATGCGTCAGCACGCGATGCCGCGCGCGCCACCACCGTATGCATCGCACGACGCATAGCGTGCAGAGCGCGCCCGGCGCGTAGATCGAAAGCCATGCCGGCGCACTGTGCACGTGCGTGACCGTGACCGCCAGCGTATTGACGAACAGGATGAAGTAAAGAAGCGGAATCTGGCGGCCGACCGCCTGGAGCTGCGAACGCACGAGATCGGGGTCTGTGTCCGCCCCGGAAAATGCCTGCCTTAAAGTGGCTATTCCAACCATTCCTGTCCCTTAACGTTTGCGCCGCATACGCAGCTTGGTATATCGGCACATGCTAATCAGACCTTGAGTGCTCTCGATGCGTCAGCTCCGTCGTCCAGCTTTAGCCGGGGTCCGGTAATAAAGACCTCCGAACTACCGGTGGCGCTGCGCTTCGGGCTCCCGGCGGGTAACTTTGACCTCGGAGTGCGCTTCAAAGCTTGGGACAGGACAGTACTCGCAATGGTCCAAGGGTGGTGCCCGGTTCGCCCGGCGCGGCCGGGTTACCTTGCGGAGGCGTGGATATCAGGCGCACTGCATTGTCGCCGGCATTCGCCAGTACATATTTTTCGGCGCTGTTCTCCGGTTGCCAATAAGCGCGGAACACGCCGTTTTCGCCGAATACGAGCAGCGTGCCGTGCACTGTTTTTGCGCCGCTAATCAGGTCGACGGGTTCGCCGTCGCGCACCCGGAACGCCTGAAGCGCGGTCGAATTCGTCGTTCCCGCCAACGTCGCGCAGTTGTTTTCGTCGGCTGAGGCGGTCGTGCATGAGAGCGCGCCGACGAGTGCACATGTTGCTATAAGGCGAAAATTCATTTTTTTCTTCTCCCAATTGCAAACTCAAAACCCGCTCGGCGCTGCCCGAATCACGATAGCCGTTCGAGTACTCCGCCGAAGCAAAAATTTGTCCAACGACCCTTTTGCTTCGCGCTAAAGCACTGAAATTGCAACGGATTGTGATACGCGACCGATGCCGGCCAAGCGGGCAATACACGTAAGCACGCGATTCTTAGGGCACTTTGCCGCACAAATTCGTCAAATCGGCTGTGGGCGGGTGATACAAGGCTTACACGCAGGGTTTGCGCGAAAGCGCGCCTATGCGTTAGTGTGTCGGTCCCGGCGCGACAGATGTAGCGCCGGTTCCATGATTACCATACGGGAAGTGCTATGAACAAACAGGAACTGATTGATGCAGTCGCCGCAGCAACGGGCGAAAGCAAAGCGGCCACCGGCCAAACCATCGACGCTATCGTTGAAGCGGTGACCAAAGCCGTTGTTGGTGGCGATACGGTGCAACTGGTCGGTTTCGGTTCTTTCTCGACCGGCGCGCGCGCAGCACGCGTGGGCCGTAATCCGTCGACGGGCGCCGAGATCCAGATCGCTGCTGCCAAGACGGTGAAGTTCACCGCAGGCAAGGCGTTCAAGGAAGCCGTCAACGCGTCGTAATGCAACGCGCTTCACGCCGGAGCATCCGCAATGCGCTGTCATGGCGCGGCGCGAGCGATGCCTCGGGTGTGAGGAATCACGCGCTGCCCAGCCCCGGTAGGACGAATCCATCGGCGGATGGCGCGGCGCGTGTGCCTGCTTGCCGCATGCAGTTATCAGGCGTGTCCGCGATCAGCTCGCGCGGCGCTTGCGTGTCGCGTCGGCGAGTGTCTCGAGCACCGGTTCGGTTTGCGCCCAGCTTACGCAAGCATCTGTAATCGACACGCCGTCACGCAGCGGCTCTCCCGCCTTCAGATCCTGACGGCCTTCTTCCAGATGACTTTCAAGCATGACGCCGATAATGCGGCGCTCCTGCGCGGAAAGTTGTTGCGCTACGTCCTGCACCACGTCCAGTTGACGCAGATGCGATTTGCCCGAGTTCGCGTGCGAGCAGTCGATCATCACCTGTTCACGCAGACCCGCTGACTTGAGCGCGGCACAACTCGCGGCGACCGACGCGCTGTCGTAGTTCGGTCCCTTCTTGCCGCCGCGCAGAATCACATGGGCGTCGTCGTTGCCGCGCGTTTCAAAGATGGCCGCCATGCCCATCTTGGTCATGCCCATGAACGCGTGGCTGGCGCGCGCGGCCACGATCGCGTCAGCGGCGATCTGTACGCCGCCGTCTGTGCCGTTCTTGAAACCGATCGGACAACTGAGCCCCGAAGCGAGTTGACGATGACTCTGGCTTTCCGTTGTACGTGCACCGATTGCGCCCCACGCGATCAGATCGGCAATGTACTGCGGACTGAGCAGATCGAGGAATTCGGTGGCAGTAGGCAAGCCGAGCCCGTTGATGTCGAGCAGCAATTGCCGCGCGCGACGCAGGCCTTCGTTGATACGGAAGCTGCCGTCCAGACGCGGATCGTTGATATAGCCTTTCCAGCCCACCGTGGTGCGCGGCTTTTCAAAGTACACGCGCATGACGATCAGCAGGTCGTCTTTGTAAGCATCGGCTGCGGCCTTCAGCTTATGTGCATATTCGATCGCCTGGTCATGGTCGTGGATCGAGCAGGGCCCGACGATCATCACCAGCCGGTCGTCGCGTTCGTGCAGGACGTCGGCGATTTCCACGCGTGTCTTTTCCACGAGCGATTGCACGGTGGCGGGCACGGGCAATTCGTCCTGCAATAGCGCAGGGGAAATCAGCGGGCGGACCGCGCCGATGCGAACGTCGTCGATGCGCGTAGTGTCCTGCGTGGCGTCGGCCGAGCCGACTTCCCGGTCGTGCAGAGGATTGTCGATGGCGCTCAAGGTAATCTCCCGGACTTTCGATGTGAGGCGGCCTCGCGGCCTTGAATGTGGTGTCGTTGCGTGTGGTTCGCTGCCGGGATTATGACACTCGCATGCCGCCGCCGAAACGGCGCCGCTCAAAGCCGCTCGATCAACGCCATTGCAGCGGCCGGATTGCGTTCCTTGAAGCCACTGATTACGTAGAGATAAACATCGCGCGGGGCCGCTTTCGCGGGCGGCTCGGCGCACGTTTCCAGATCGGCGGGCGTCGTGCCCGCGGCTAGTTGCCGAACGCGTTCGACCCATGCGTCGAGTGTTTTCGTCGCGTAGCCCTTCGCCTGTTTATCGGTCGTACCCATGATGCGGGCGTAGACGAACGGCGCGGTGATATCTGCAATTTGCGGGTACTCGCTGTCGCCGGCCAGCACGACTGCAACCTTGTATTTGCGCGCAAGGGCGATGAATTCCGGTGTCTTGAAGCTGTCGTTGCGCACTTCGATTGCATGCCTAAGCTTTATGCCTTCGATGCTCGCCGGCAGCAGCTTAAGGAAGGCCTCGAAATCCTCGCTGTCGAATTTCTTGGTCGGCGCGAACTGCCAGTTGATGGGGCCGAGCTTCTGTTTGAGAAGCAGCACGCCGCTTGCGAAGAAACGTTCGATGGTCTCGCCGGCCTCCGCGAGTACTTTGCGGTTGGTCGAGTAGCGCGGCGCCTTCAGCGAAAAGACGAAGTCGTCTGGCGTTTCCTGATACCACTTTTCATAGCTCGCCGGCTTTTGCAAACCGTAAAAGGTGCCGTTGATTTCAATTGAACTGAGATGCCGGCTCGCGTACTCGAGTTCGCGGCTTTGCGTGAGATCTTCGGGGTAGAACGTGCCGCGCCACGGCGCATAGGTCCAGCCGCCTATGCCGATCCTGACATTGCCGGCCTTCGCAGCTTTAGTGGTCTTTGCGCTCGTTGAAGATTTTGCGGCTTTCGCGGGCTTGAGATCTGCCACCTGGTGTTCTCCTTTTGGCTGCGCTTTATCTACCGTGAGACCGGTAGATTAGCGTCTTTTTTGCCACCGGACAGAACTCGCGAGAACTACGATTAGTAGGGGAACACCAGACGCTATTCGCCGCTTGCCGGATCGGCGTTGCGCGCAGCGGCCTCACGTGCGGCTTCCTCGAAACGACGGTTTGCTTCCGCCACTTCCGCCCTGAACTGTTGCAACGCATTCACCGCGAGATCGGGCGGTGTCAGCGCGGCCCACAGTACGTCTATCAACTGATCCGCGGTTGCTTCGATGTCGGTGTGCCGGTTCGCGAGCGTCGCGTCCCACAACACATGTTCCATCGGCCCGAACACCATGGAGCGCAACAAGCGCAACGGCATGTCCGCGCGAATCTGGCCGCTTTCCTGGCCTTGAGCGAGGACGCTCATTAGCGGTGCGGTATAGCGGCGCTGCAACTCGGTCAGCGCCTCGCTCAACTCATGATGACGCGCGCGTCCTTCCGACAACACCAGCGCGCAGAGGTCGGTGCCGTTCACGAGCATCAGCCGCAAATGCGTCCGCACGATAAACGCGAACTGCTGGCGCACCGTGCCGTCGCGCGGCAGCCCGGATTCGATTGCGTCGATGATCTCGTCGTACCAGTCGCCGATAACGCGCGCGCACAGTTCCCGCTTGCCGCGAAAGTAGCTGAAGACGGTCGCCTCGGAAACGCCCAGGCGTTGGGCGATCTCGGCGGTCGTGGCGCGCTCGTAGCCCTTCTCGGAGAACACGTCGCGGCCCGCCTGAAGAATCTCTTTGACCCGCTGCTGCGACTTGCGCCCGGCCGGCTGGCGGCGCGATGCGGGCAATTCGGCCTTGAGAGCAACCGTCATATGAGTCGAAGTCAATTTGCTGGAAGGGATCGGCTGAAAACGCCGCGCTGATCTCATGCTATCACAGCATCAGCAGCCATCAACCGATCCCATCGTTTTCTGAGTCAAACTCAGAAATACCTATTGACGCTCACGTAAATGTAGCGTGAAATGCGTCTTGAACGTCGCGCGCCTCAAGTATGGCGGGAGACGCGGCCCATCAGGCGGCCGCCGTCCGCCTGGCCGCGCTCGAATTCGCCGGCATCGTTGTCCGGCCGCCAATGAACTCTGGAGACACCGCAATGAGCAACCTGCCCGGTTTGCAATTCCCGCTCGGCGAAGAAATCGAAATGCTGCGTGACAGCATCGCCGGATTCGCTGCGAAAGAAATCGCGCCGCGCGCGGCTGAGATCGATCGCACGGACCAGTTCCCGATGGACTTGTGGCGCAAATTCGGCGATCTCGGCGTGCTCGGCATGACGGTCTCGGAGGAATATGGCGGTGCCAACATGGGCTACACCGCGCATATGGTCGCGATGGAGGAGATCTCGCGCGCGTCCGCTTCGGTCGGTCTCTCATACGGCGCGCATTCGAATCTGTGCGTGAACCAGATTCATCGCAACGGCACCCAGGCGCAAAAGCAGAAGTACTTGCCAAAACTCGTGTCGGGCGAACATGTCGGCGCGCTTGCAATGAGCGAGCCCAATGCGGGTTCGGACGTGGTCAGCATGAAGCTGCGCGCCGATAAGAAGGGCGACCGCTATGTGCTCAACGGCACGAAGATGTGGATCACCAACGGCCCGGACTGCGATACGCTGGTCGTCTACGCGAAGACCGATGTCGAAGCGAATTCGCGTGGCATTACAGCGTTTATCGTTGAAAAAGGCATGAAGGGTTTCTCGGTTGCGCAAAAGCTCGACAAGCTCGGCATGCGCGGCTCGCACACGGGCGAGCTGGTGTTCCAGGACGTGGAAGTGCCCGAGGAAAACATTCTCGGGCAATTGAACGGCGGCGTGAAAGTACTGATGAGCGGCCTCGACTACGAGCGTGCGGTGCTCGCGGGCGGCCCCACGGGCATCATGGTCGCGGTGATGGATGCGGTCGTGCCGTACATTCATGACCGCAAGCAGTTCGGTCAGTCGATCGGCGAATTCCAGCTGATCCAAGGCAAGGTTGCCGATCTCTACACCACGCTGCAGGCGTGCCGCGCGTATCTCTACGCGGTTGGCCGTCAACTGGACACGCTCGGCACCGCGCACGTGCGCCAGGTCCGCAAGGATTGCGCGGGCGTGATCCTCTACACGGCCGAAAAGGCGACATGGATGGCGGGCGAAGCGATCCAGATTCTCGGCGGCAACGGCTATATCAACGAATATCCGGTCGGGCGTTTGTGGCGCGATGCGAAGCTGTATGAAATCGGCGCGGGCACGAGCGAAATCCGCCGCATGCTGATTGGCCGCGAGCTGTTTGCCGAGACTGCGTAAGCGCTCACGCGCCAACTTCCAAACAAGCGGCATGAGATCGCAGTAAGCGCTAAAGCGCCGACTCCGATTCTCCGATCGACACAGGAGAAGCCACGCAATGCCGATCATCGAATCCAAGCTGAACCCGCGCTCCGACGACTTCCGCGCGAACGCGGCGGCGCTCGAGGCGCTGGTCGCCGATCTTCGTGCGAAGGTCGAACAGCTCGCGCTGGGCGGCGGGCAGGCCGCACGCGAAAAGCACACAGGGCGCGGCAAATTGCTGCCGCGCGAGCGCATCGAAAAACTGCTCGATCCGGGCACCCCGTTTCTCGAGTTCTCGCAACTCGCAGCGTACGGCATGTATAACGACGACGCGCCGGGCGCCGGCGTGATCACGGGTATCGGACGGATTGCGGGCCATGAGTGCGTGATCGTCTGCAACGATGCCACGGTCAAAGGCGGCACGTACTACCCGGTCACGGTCAAGAAGCACGTGCGTGCGCAGGAAATCGCGGCGGAAAACCACTTGCCGTGCGTATATCTCGTCGACTCGGGCGGCGCGAACCTGCCGAATCAGGACGACGTATTTCCCGACCGCGACCACTTTGGCCGCATCTTCTACAACCAGGCGAATCTGTCTGCAGCGGGTATTCCGCAGATCGCCGTCGTAATGGGCTCCTGCACCGCGGGCGGCGCCTATGTCCCGGCCATGAGCGATGAATCGATCATCGTGAAGAACCAGGGGACCATTTTTCTCGGCGGTCCGCCGCTCGTGAAAGCCGCAACCGGCGAAGTGGTCAGCGCGGAAGACCTTGGCGGCGGCGACGTGCATACGCGTCTGTCCGGCGTGGTCGACCACCTTGCGCAAAACGACGCGCATGCATTGGCGATTGCGCGCAGCATCGTCGGCAATCTGAACCGCACGAAGCATGTGGCGCTCGTGCTGCAGGAGCCGAAGCCGCCGCGCTACGACGTGAAGAGCATGTACGGCGTGATTCCTGTGGATACGAGAAAGCCGTTCGATATTCGCGAGGTGATCGCGCGCATTGTCGACGACTCTGCATTCGACGAATTCAAGGCACGTTACGGCACGACGCTTGTGTGCGGCTTCGCGCATATCTGGGGCCATCCGGTCGGCATCATTGCAAACAACGGCATTCTGTTTTCAGAGTCCGCGCTGAAGGGCACGCACTTTATCGAACTGTGCTGCCAGCGCAAGATCCCGCTAGTATTTCTGCAGAACATCACAGGCTTCATGGTGGGCCGCAAGTACGAGAACGAAGGCATCGCACGTAACGGCGCAAAGATGGTAACGGCGGTGGCCACGGCGAAAGTGCCGAAGTTCACGGTGATCATCGGCGGCTCTTTCGGCGCGGGCAATTACGGCATGTGCGGCCGCGCGTTTTCTCCGCGTTTCCTGTGGATGTGGCCGAACGCGCGCATTTCGGTAATGGGCGGCGAACAGGCGGCGTCGGTCCTGGCCACGGTCAGGCGCGACGGTATCGAAAGCAGGGGCGGCTCATGGAGCGCCGACGAAGAAGAGGCCTTCAAACAGCCAATTCGCGAGCAATACGAGCATCAGGGCCATCCGTACTATGCGAGCGCGCGTCTTTGGGACGACGGCGTCATCGATCCGGCGCAAACCCGCGACGTGCTTGGTCTCGGTCTGTCGGCTGCGATGAATGCGCCGATCGAAGATACGCGCTTCGGCGTGTTCCGGATGTGACGCAGACGACGCATGGAGCCGCCACGATGCACTATGAAACACTGAATGTCGAATTCGCCGGGCACGTTGCAACCGTTACGCTGAATCGTCCGGACGTGCGCAACGCGTTCAACGAAACAATGATCGCCGAACTGACATCGGCCTTCACGGCATTGGACACGCGCGACGACGTGCGCGCGGTCGTGCTGGCCGCGAACGGCAAGGCTTTTTGCGCTGGCGCCGATCTGAACTGGATGAAAAAGATGGCCGCCTACTCCGACGAGGAGAACCGCGCCGACGCGATGCTGCTCGCGAACATGCTGTCATCCATCTATCGCTGCAGCAAGCCGGTAATTGCTCGTGTAAATGGCGACGCCTATGCGGGCGGCATGGGACTCATCTCGGCGTGCGACATCGTGGTGGCGGTGGAAAGCGCTCGCTTCTGCCTGTCGGAGGCGCGGCTAGGGCTCATTCCGGCGACTATCGCGCCCTACGTGGTTCGCGCGTTGGGCGAGCAGGCGTCGCGCCGCTATTTCATCACTGCCGAGCAGTTCGACTGCGCGACGGCGCTGCGCCTTGGGTTCGTCGGCGAAGCGGTCAGCGCCGGGCAACTGGATGCCACCGTGCAGCAGATCGCGCAGACGCTGTGCGCGAACGGTCCGCAAGCGGTGCGCAATTGCAAGCAACTCGTGCAGGACATGGCGGGCCGCGAGTTGAACGATGCACTGATTGAAGATACGGCCGCGCGCATCGCGCGCACGCGAGCCGGCGCGGAAGGACGCGAAGGCGTCGCGTCGTTCCTTGAAAAGCGCACGCCTGCCTGGCGTGATTGAAGCGCGGCTCACTGACATTCCGAGGCGCCCGCAGGCCTTCACCAGAAGAATATCCCGAGATCGAGACAACTCATGTTCAACAAGATCCTGATTGCAAACCGGGGCGAAATCGCGTGCCGCGTCGCGGCGACCTGCAAGCGGCTCGGCATTGCGAGTGTGGCCGTTTATTCAGACGCGGACGCCGATGCAAAGCACGTCAGCGCCTGCGACGAAGCCGTGCATATCGGCGGCGCGACCGCGGCGGAAAGTTATCTGCGCGTAAAGCGCATCATCGAGGCGGCGCGCGCGACCGGCGCACAGGCCGTGCACCCCGGCTATGGCTTCCTGTCGGAGAACGAAGACTTTGCCCATGCATGCGAAGCCGCCGGCATCGTGTTCATTGGACCGCCGGTCGAAGCGATCGCGGCGATGGGCTCAAAAGCCGCGGCTAAGGCGCTGATGCACGCGGCGGCGGTGCCGCTCGTTCCCGGTTATCACGGCGATGATCAGAACCCCGAACTATTGCATCGAGAAGCAGATGCGATCGGCTATCCGGTGCTGCTCAAGGCCAGTGCGGGCGGTGGCGGCAAGGGCATGCGGGTTGTCGAGCGCAGCGAAGACTTTCTCGCGGCGCTCGCTTCGTGCAAGCGCGAGGCGGCGAGCAGTTTCGGCAATGATCGAGTGCTGATTGAAAAGTATCTGACGCGGCCGCGTCACGTCGAAGTGCAGGTCTTCGCGGATCGTCACGGCGGCGCAGTTTATCTGTTCGACCGCGACTGCTCGGTGCAGCGGCGTCATCAGAAGGTGCTGGAAGAAGCGCCCGCGCCGGGATTGTCCGCGCAAATCAAGCGCGAAATGGGCGAGGCCGCAGTGGCCGCCGCGCGCGCCGTGAACTACGTGGGTGCCGGTACCGTTGAGTTCATCATGACGGCCACAGGCGACTTCTATTTCATGGAGATGAACACCCGCTTGCAGGTCGAGCACCCGGTGACGGAAATGATCACGGGTCAGGACCTGGTGGAATGGCAACTGCGTGTAGCCGCCGGCCAACCGCTGCCGCTCACGCAGGACCAGTTGAAAACTGACGGCCACGCAATCGAGGCGCGCATTTACGCCGAACATCCGGCTCGCGGGTTCCTGCCTTCGACCGGCACGCTCAAGCATTTGCGCATGCCTGAAGGCGTGGAATTTATGATCCATGCCGGCGCGGGCGAAAGCCGCAAGGCGCCCGTGCGGATCGACAGCGGCGTGCGCGAGGGCGACACGATCACGCCGTTCTACGATCCGATGATCGCGAAGCTGATCGTACACGGCGCGACGCGAGAGGAAGCGCTCGCGCGAATGAGCCGTGCGCTGCACGCTTGTGAGGTGGTCGGTCCGCACACCAATGTCGAGTTCCTGCAACGCATTGTCGAGAGCGAGCCGTTCGCGACGGGGGACCTCGATACGGGCCTGATCGAGCGGCATCACGAAGCGTTGTTCGCGCCTGTAAAGAAGCCGTTCAAGGAAGCGCTCGCGCTCGCGTGCGCCGCGCTGCTCACGCGCGAGGGCGGCACCGCGCACGGCGCGTCGCCGTGGGACGCGCTATCGCACTGGCGCCTGAACAGCGGCTTTACACAAACGCTGGGCTGGCTCGCTATCGAAAACAGCGGGGAAACCGGCAGCCCGTTCACAGTCGCTTTTGCACGCGACGGCGCGACACAAACGCTCGAACACGACGGCGTGCGCGAAAGTTTCTCATGGTCCAGCGGCGCGGGCTTGCACGAGTACCGCGCGACGATAGGCGATGCGCGCGCCACGGGCCGTGTGTTCATCGACGGCGATACATTCCATGTGTTCTGTCTCGGTCACGCGCTGGCGTTCGAGTGGCAGAACCTGCTCGCACATGCCGCGGACGCCGAACATGGCGAAGGCCGCCTGACCGCGCCGATGCCCGGTAAAGTGATCGCGGTCCTGGTCGAGCCGGGCGCGGTCGTGGAGAAAGGCACGCCGCTAATCGTGATGGAAGCGATGAAAATGGAGCACACGATCGGCGCCCCGGCAGCAGGCACGGTGTCTGAAGTGCTGTATGCGGTTGGCGATCAGGTGGCCGATGGTGCGCAGCTTCTGGTGCTGGACGTGCAATAGGCGTGATCATTTCCGGCCGCCCGAAAGCCGCAACAAAACCTCAGCCGAGGCGCGTATACCCTGCCGCACGCGCCTCGTTTTCTAGTTGCGCAATGCGTTTATAGTCGTCGAGCGGCAACGTGGAAAAGCCCTGCAAACGCAAGCGTCTCGCGCGATCGGGCCGCAGTGCGAGCGCTTCGTTAAGCGCCTCGCGCAGCGCTCCCACCGTTGCGGCGGGCACCGTGTCCGATGCGATTAAAGGCAGCCCCGGCGAGGCTGCCGTCATGCCTATGCGCCTGACTCGCCGTGCGAGTTCCGGCATCTCATCGCAGACAAAAGCGAACGTCACACAATCTATCGCGGCGACGTCTGCCCGGTTCTCCACGACGGCACGCAGCGAGCCGACATGCGAACCGGTGCGCACCGCAGCGCGGAAGAACGCACCCTCATGGGAGTGCGGCGCGACCGCGTGGCGTAGCGCATTCATGCCGCTATTCGAATCGTCCTGGTTGTAGGCGGCGCGTGCGCCCCGCAGCGACGCGAGCGTATCGAACGGCGCATCCGAGCGTGTGACCAGCACGCTGGAGTAATGCGCGCCTTCGCAACCAGGCGCGTCGAAGCGCGGCGTGGCGATCAACTGCACCTGTTCGTGCAAACCGTGCATCAACGGATAGCCGCAGGTTTGCGACATCAACAGATTGGGCCGGCGCCAGAAGCCGTGCAATTCTTCGTCGGGTTCGACGATGCGGCACGCGGGCTTGACCATGCGCAGCACGTCGGAAAGCCACCCGCGCCACTCGGTCTCGAGCGAGGGCGTGACGTTGTACATCGGCAGGGCGGCGATCCAGGTCATGACGCAAGTCTTGCTTACCTATATTGCTGGGAAATACATGGTCGTACTGATGCGTGGTCATACGAACGTGTGATCATGCTAATGCATGATCATACGGAATTCGTCGACACCGAGTCGCACGGGCTCACTCGGCGTGAAGGTCCACTTTTGCGCGGCCACCGTGAGAATCTCGTTTTGCGCGCCTTCGAATGCCAGCAGTAAGTCCTTTTTTCGCGCGCTTGCTGCGCCGCAAAAGGTGATCAACGCATCCGCGCTCACTTCGAAAATCTGCGCCCGGTCGTCGCAGCACACTCTGAACGCGACCGTTGCGCACTCCGTAACACAGGGCCGGAACCCTTCATCTACATAAACCGACATGGCGACCTCCTTTCGCGCGCGCGCCTGAGTTGTCAGCATGACAAGCTGTAAGCCGCCAGTATGTGGGAGAGCCAGCATTCGCGGTGAAATCGGCCAGCGGAGCGGACACGCGCGCCGCGAAGGACCATGGCAAAGATGATGGATACCAGTCAGGCACGCGAAGTGGGATCGGAAACGGTACTGATTCGCAAGCGTGGGCGCTTATCGGTATCCGTCGCAGGTTCTAGTGCGGACGAAGTAAAGCAGGCAGTTGCACAAACGAATCGATCAGCGCCTCGCATTGCAGCGCCTCGGGGCCATCCGGTCCGCCATACCCGTAGCTCACGATGAACACCGGCATACCGGCCGCTTGTGCGGCGCTCACGTCGACCGGCGAATCGCCGACCATCACGCTGCAATCCGCATCTACGCCCAGTAATCGGCAAGCGTGCCATAGCGGTTTGGGATCGGGCTTCATGCGCTCGATCGAATCGCCCGCGACCAGCAGGTCGAGATGATCCGCAAGGCCTGTCGTCAGTAGCAACGGCGCTGCGAGCGCCTCCGGTTTGTTGGTGACGCATCCAAGCCGGTAGCCGAGCCGTCGAAGCTCGCCGAGACCCGCGGCGACGTGCGCAAACACATGGCCATGCTTGCCATTGGTCTGTTCATAGTGCCGATAAAACGTCGCGAGTCCTTCGCTCACATCGACTTGCCGGTCCAGCGCCGCCGCTTCGAGGGTGCGTCGAACGAGGTTCGGAACACCTTTGCCGATAAAGCTGCTGACCGTGTCGAACGGCAACGGCGCCCGACCGAAGTCGGCGAGCATGCGGCTCGCCGCTTCGACGATATCCGGCGCGGTGTGGACCATCGTGCCGTCGAGGTCGATCAGCACGGCACGTGTTCGCGTTTGCGGCGCTAAAACCGGTTGCTTGCTCATACGACAGCGGCCTCGTTCAACGCCTTGCTGTGCCAGTGGCGCAACGTGTCGAGGTCCACCCATGCGGGCCGCTCGCCGGTTGTTCCAGATGGAATCGGCGCATGAGGATCGCCGAGATGAGGCAGCACGGCTAACGCGCCGTCGAAAGAATCCTGCGACGTGTACGTGGTCGGTGTTACGACAGTCGGTATCAGCGCCGCGCGCGCGGCCCGCAGACCGTTGGCGGAGTCTTCGAACGCGATGCAAGCCGCGCCTGGCAGGCCAAGTTGCCGAAGCACGTCGAGGTAGACATCGGGCGCAGGCTTCTTTTTCTGCGTGGTGCTCGCGTCGCAGATCGCAGCGAAACGGCTGCGCCAATCGGGACCGAAGGGGCCTTGCAGAAGCGCATCGAGATTCGCCGGCGTGGTGGTCGTCGCGATTGCCACGGGAACGGAGGCCTCGGCGGCTTCGTCGATCAGCCGCGCAATGCCCGGCCGCAGTGGCAACCCGCCGTTGTGCACGCGGGCCGCGTAATGACGGGTCTTGATCGCGTGCACCGTGTCGATGACGCGGCTCACGCCCGAGCCCTCGGCTTGCTGCGGGTCGGCAATGCGCCAGTAATGCAGCAGGCGCTCTTTGCCGCCCGCTACCGCGAGAAGCCGCGAGTAGAGCGCTTCGTCCCAGTGCCAGTCGAGACCGACTTCCGCGAATGCCGCATTGAACGCGTGCAGGTGCGCGCTTTCGGTATCGGCAAGCGTGCCGTCCACATCGAAGATCAAGGCTTGCATGAGCCAGTCCTCTTCATATTTGCAGAGCGGCGTCATGCATGTCGCCGGTGTGCAGTCACGATAGCGGAGCGGCACGGCAATTTGAACTCAGAGTTTCTTTGGGCCGCGATAACCGATCCTTTAACGGCTTTTAACGCTGCACGTGTGCCGCGTAAGTACAGGCTTGCGCGCGATCGCGTCACGCGCGCGGCAGTTGCAGGCCGGTGACGAAGTACGCGTGCAGTCCATGCGCGAAGCGCTTGAGCCGGGTGACGATCGACTTGTTCGCGCGCGTGAGGCCGTTGTACCCGAGCACCGCGGGTATTGCGACAAAGAGACCGAACGCAGTCATGATGAGCGACTCTCCGACAGGTCCGGCAACATGATCGATCGATGCCTGTCCCGTTTCGCCGATCACGATCAACGCATGGTAAATGCCCCACACGGTGCCGAAGAGGCCGACGAACGGCGCGGTGCTGCCGATCGACGCCAGCACCGCGAGACCGCTTTGCATATGGGCGATGATGTCGTCGATGGTGCCCTGCAGGCGGCGCGCAATCCAGTCCGACACGCCGATGCGGTCTTGCAGATGCGGCCTGTTTTGCCGGTGATGAGCCGCGGCCTCCGCGGCGGCCACAGCAAGCGCCAGAAGCGGATTGGCCCGTAGGACGGCCGCCGATGCGTCGCCGCTATAACTGTCGAGGCCACCCAGGTCTTCGAGCCCGTGTTCGAAGCTGTCCGCTTGCCAGAACAATGCGTCGGTGCGGCCGGTCACACGCTTGATGCGCATGACATGCGACAACTTGACGACGATGACCGTCCACGACACGATGGACATGATGAAAAGTGTGCCGAGGATCGCGCGTGTGACGAGATCGCCGCTCTGCCAGACATTCGCGACACCATAGTGCTGCATACCGTTTCCTTCAAGTCGCTTCGCATGGAAGGTTAGACCCAGGCGACTAGCGGACTACAAGCAGGCGACGTGCGCTGCATCGTCGATGTCTGCTTATTCATTCTCCGCTGCGGAGCGGCGTTTTAGAACGGCTACTGCAGTTGCTAAGTCAATTCGGGAAAATTTCCTGCCCCTCTGCGTTGCCAAACGTTCCTTTAATGAACTACTTTGCTTGAATGCCGGGCTTGCGCGGCACAGCGCTTTCACAACGGAGTAAAAAATATGCTGGAGACACGCGTTCGTATAACAACAGGGGGACGTCCCATCGTTTTAGCTGCGGCTGCCGCGGCTGTCTTTGCCACGTTCGCGGCGGCCCCGGCGCTAGCCGCGACGCCAACGGCTTATGTGACGAGCGAGAAGGCGGGCGTCGGTGTGATCGACCTCGACAAGATGACGCTGGCGAAGACGTTTCCTGTCGGCGAAGCCGGTCCGCGCGGGCTGAGCCTGAATGCGGACGGATCGCGCCTCCTGGTGGCCAACAAGAATACCGGCGACCTTGCTGTCATCGATACGGCTTCCGGGGAAGTCGTGCAGCGCGTGAGAATCGGCAAGAATCCGGAGTTTGTGCGCGTGCACAACGGCTATGCGTATGTGACGTACGAGCCGGGCGAAGACGGCGGGCCGCCCGCCGCGAATGCGCAGCCCGGCAAGCCGGCTAACGAGTCAGGCAAGAAACCGCATGCCGACGACGATGACGATGCCAACAAGCCGCCCGCCGAGATCGCGATCGTCGATATGAAAACCTGGCGCGTAATGCGTTCGGTAACGAGCGGTCACGAAACCGAGGGCATCGAGTTTTCGCGCGACGGCAAAAGCATGCTCGTCACGAACGAAGGCGACGACACGGTTTCCGTCTATCACGCGCGCACCGGCGCACCGCTCAGAACCGTGAAGCTCGCGGCGGGCGGGCGTCCGCGCGGCATCCGCCTGTCGCCGGACGGCAAGGAATACGTGGTTACGCTCGAGTCGTTGAGCAAGCTGGTCGTTATCGACGCGCACACGTTCAAGGTCGTCCGGACCGTGCATACCAAGCTGGGTCCATACGGCGTGGCATACGGTCCGGAGGGCAAGAGGCTCTTCGTCGCCGCGGCGCGCGACAAGACGGTCCAGGTGTTCGACGGCCACAGCTACGAGCATCTCGCCGACGTTCCGGTGGGACAACGCTGCTGGCATTTCAGCTTTACGCCGGACGGCGCGAAACTACTGGTGGCCTGCGGGCGCTCGGACGCGGTCTATGTGCTCGATGCGCGCAGCTATCAGCCGATTACGCAGATCGGCCAGTTGCCGCTCGCATGGGGAATCGTTACCTATCCGCATAGCGACGGCTCGATCGAATCGCGCTGACTGCCGCTCATTCGCGGGGCGATGACAGGTCCATCATGTGTCATCGCCTCGCGTATGCATCGTGTTGCATCATGTCATTTCCACGCATAGCGCAGGCCGACCCAGAACCCGCGCGGCGCGCCTGGCCCGACGAACTGCTCGTTGCTCGGGTTCGCGCCGTCGAACGTATGGTTGGGGCCGTTGAAGAAGTTTTCTCCTAACGTGCCGAAGCTCGCATACCGCTTGTCGAGCAGGTTCGTGATGTTCGCGAAGACCTGCAACTGTTTGGTCACCTGGTACGACGTATCCAGATCGATCAGCAGATAGCCGGCGATCTTGCCGTTGACGTCCTGGTTGTTTTCGTCGCCCTGTGCATAGATGCCGCCTCGCCACGTGAGGTTCGCGCCAACCTTCCACTTTGCGGTGGCTGCGTAGTCGAGTTGCAGCTTGACCGTGTTCGCCGGAATTCCGGGCAGATGGTCGCCCGGCTTCACATCAATGTTGCCATTCGCGTCCGCGCTCGAATTGCTCGGGCTGCTCTCGGTCCAGGCCGACCGATAGGTTGCGTCGATATAGCTGTAGCTCGCCGTTACGGCGAGTGGACCCACCTGGCTGCGCCCGGATAACTCGAAGCCTTGCCGGCGCGTGCGGCCGACGTTCTGAAAGAAGCCACGATTGCTCGCGGCGCCGTTGCTGCTGATGAACTCTATGTCGTTATCGAGCGTCGTTCTATACACGGCCGCGCTCCATGTCGTCGCCCTGTCCGAGCCGTCCGCGCGCGCCGAACTCGAAGGTCTTCGAAATCACCGGTTGCAGCGCCGGGTCTGACACGAAGTCGTTCGGCAGCGAGCAGGGCGCGGCGGGGTCCGCGCAGGCGAGTTCGATCGCGGTGGGCGAGCGCATGCCTTCGTTGTAGGTGGCATAGGCAGTGAACGTCGTGGTCGGATTCCAGTTGATGCCGACTGCCGGATTGAAGCGGGAAAACGTATGGTGTCCGTTCAACTGGGGCTGAAGGCCGCTTGAGTCGCCGATGGTGGCATCCGCCCAGTTGTAGCGGCCCGCAAGCGTCAGCGCCCATTGCTTCGTCAGCGACAACGTGTCTTGCAGGTAGATGCCGTAGTTGCCGTTATGCGTTTTCGCCGCGGTCTGCTGCGTGAAATCGCCGATGCCGAGCGTCGCGCGCGAGTCGGTGAACACCGCGTCTTGCGACGATTCCGTGTAGCGCGAATTTGCAATGTCGGCCGACACGCCGGCCACGAACTGATTCTCCATGCCGCCGAGTTTGCCGAGCAACGTGAGTTGCAGGCTTGCTCCGTAACTCTCGGTCGAGACCACTGATTTTTCATTGGTCGCCTGCGTGGTGTCGACGTCGCCGTCGTCCCCGATGGAGCCGAAGTTCGGATTGGTGTTGCTGCTCAGGTTGCTGTTGCGGAAATGCCGGTAGTACGCATTGCCGCTCAGTTCCACGTTGTCGCTGAAGTAGTGTTCGCCCGAGAGCGTCAGGTAGCCCGCCGTGTTCAGGTTCTGGTCGGGATAGGTGTACGGCTGCTTCGGGTTGCCAAGAAACGAACGCGGAATGGTCTGCGTGCCGTGCAGATCGTTGTCCGCGCCGCCCGCCGACAGGGACAGCGTGGTTTCCGCATCGGTATAACGCAGCTTGCCGAAGATCTGGCACACGCGGCTTGCATTCTGTTCGGCCCAGCCGTTGTCGTTGGCCACGTTGCCGGTCACGTAGTAGTCGAGGTTCTGTCCGATCGTGCCGCCTTGCTCGATCTGCGCGCTCTTGCGGCCCCACGAGCCGAGCGCCACTTCGGCCTCCCCGCCGGGACTCGTTTTGCCGTTCTTCGTGGTGATAGCAAGCGCGCCGCCGAGTGTGTTCAGGCCATAGGTCGGATTGGAACCCGGAATCAGTTGAATCGTGTCGATGGCTTGCTGCGGAAGCACGTCCCAGTTCACCACGTCGCCGAACGGCTCGTTCACGCGCACGCCGTCGACGAACACCGAAATGCCTTGCGGTGTGCCGAGCAATGGCGACGCGGTGAAGCCGCGATAGTTGACGTTCATCTGATACGGGTTGCCCTGCGCATCGGCGATATCGACGCTCGGCAGATTCTTCGCGAAGTAATCGGTGAGCGTGCTGCGGTGCTGTTGCGCGATGTCTTGCGCGTGGACCGTTTGCACATTGGCCGGGACCTGAGCGAGCGGTGTGCCGATGCCGAGAAGCGGCGTGGTGCCGACCACCACGACCGGTGCGAGCGTGGTCGTCTGGCCGTCCGCACCCGCGTCGACAACTTCCGCCGATGCCGCTGCCGACACCTCGGCCGCCGGTTGGCCATCAGCCCACGCGCCGACCGAAATGCTTGCGAGCGCGCTGCCGAATCCCAGCGTCAGGCCGGCGCGTCGCCGCAGTTTGAGCACGGTATTGGGACGGCGCACGCGTGATGCGATATTCATTATTCTGTCTCCTGCTGGGCGACGCTTTCTTTATGGCGCAGCCGCGTTGCGGCATGCGTAGCGCTTTCTTTCAAGGTGTGCAAAGCTTCGCATGCGCCATCGCGCGGAAGCTCGGGAGCTTTTCCCGAAATCGCGAGGAAGCGTTCCCTAACTCGTCGCAACCACAGTTCGTGTCCGACCGGCCTGAGTAGAATGCAAACGTGATGTCGAGCGACTCCTCCAAACCTTCGTCCGCCCGCCGCGAGCCATCGCATTCGACGGTTCGGCGCGATCTCGCATGTGTGCTCGCACTGACTACGCTGGCTGCGGTGCTGAGTTCGGTGTTCGATGTCAGCGAGCAGGCGTATCGCTGGACGCGAGGTCTGGAGCGCTTCCAGCTCGACGAATTGCCGGGAACGCTGTGCGTGCTCTCTTTGGGCCTCGCCTGGTTCGCCTGGCGGCGCTATCGCGAGACGCGCCGCGAGCTTGCCTATCGCCGCGCGCTGGAAGAACAGGCCGAACGTCTGCTGGCCGACAACCGGCGTCTCGGCAATCAGGCTTTGCAGGCGCAGGAGATCGAGCGCCGCCATCTCGCGCGGGAATTGCACGATGAACTCGGCCAATACCTGAACGCAATTTCACTCGACGCGGCGCGCATCCGCGATCTTTCAGCGGCGCGCGAACCGGAGGTTCATCGGATATCGCTCGGTCTGATGCAGAGCGCGAGCCATGTGTACCGGCAGATCGGCGGCATGATCCGGCGGCTGCGGCCTATCGGTCTTGACGAATTCGGCTTGCCGAGTGCACTTGAACATTGCATCGACGGCTGGCGCGAGCGGCTGCCAGATGCGTCGTTCTCGCTGACAATAGAAGGCGATTACTCGGCGCTCAGTGACGCGTTGACGATCACGCTTTACCGGCTCGTGCAGGAAGGGCTGACGAACGTGTCGAAGTTTGCGCGCAACTCGCGCGTGGAGGTGTTCATGGTGCGCGCGCCGCGCGAAGCGCACATGTCAGAAGACACTGCGAAGGTGAACGAACCGATTGACGAAATCGTCGTGACCATGGCCGACGACGGACCCGGCGTCGACCTGGATGCACCGCGCGACGGGCTGGGCCTGATCGGCATGCGCGAGCGCGTCGAGGCGCTTGGCGGCGAATTTCATGTGGCGAGCAGGCCCCAAGGCGGCTTTCTGTTTTGCGCGCGCGTGCCCGCTCAGGCGGGGCTTGCCGAACCGGTGAACTGAAGACCGAGGCGGCTTGCCATTTGCGCAAGTTGAACGCCGTTGTCGGCACCGAACTTCTGCCGGATCACCGACTGATGATTGGCCACCGTCTTCTGGCTAAGACCGAGTTTTTCGGCGATGCTCGGCAGCGTGTAACCCTGTACGAGCAGGCGCAGCACTTCGAATTCACGCGCGGATAACTGCCGCCCAGGCGGGCCTTCGCTGAAGGCGTTGCGCAGTGCGAGCGCCTGCGAGACGTCAGGGCTCAGATAGCTCACGCGCCTCGCGATCGTGCGAACCGCTTCCACGAGCACATCGGGTGCGCTGGCCTTGGTCACATAGCCGAGCGCGCCGGCGTCGAGCGCCCGGCGCACGAAAATCGCTTCTTCATGCACGCTGAAAATCAGCACCCGGGCATCAGGCTCGCGCGCGAGCATGCGCCGCATCGCCTCGATACCGCTTGCTCCCGGCAGCGACACGTCCATCACGACGACATCGGGTCGCAGCGCACAGAAGCGCTGATAGGCGAGGGTGGCGTCGGCCGCCTCGCCGCACACGTGCACGTCGGCATTCACTTCGAGCAGACGCCGGTAGCCTTCGCGCACCACGGCGTGATCGTCGACGAGCAACACTGAAATGTCCGCCCCTGCCATGTCCAGCCTCCATGCAACGCGGTCGATCAGAGTTCGCACTTCAGCGCTTTACTCTGGTTCCCTGCAGCACTGTCCCCTGCAACTTACTCGTGACGGCCACCGTCATGCGGCTTATCCGCCGCTTGCGCAGCCAGAAGCTTGCGCGAGTTTGCGTCGTTACGAAACAGGATCGGTTGCTCACGCGGCGCGCTTGCCGATGCCGCCAGACGCGTGACGTTCACCACTTTTTCATGCGACGGTGACTTGTCGCAAACCGGGTCGGCATTGGCTGCGTCGCCGGTGAGCAGATACGCCTGGCAACGACAGCCGCCGAGATCGCGCTCCTTCTCCTCGCAACTGCGGCACGGTTCCTTCATCCACTGCAGACCGCGAAAGCGGTTGAACGCGTCGCTGTGATACCAGATCTCACGCAGCGGCGTCTCTTTGACGTTCGGCAGCACGAGTCCGGGCAGACCGCGCGCGGCGTGGCATGGCAGCGCTGCGCCGTCTGGCGCCACGCCAAGGAAGACCGCGCCCCAGCCGTTCATGCAACGCTTCGGGCGTCGTTCGAAATAGTCGGGCACGACGAAGAAAATCTTGCACCGGTCGCCATGCGTGCGTCGATAACGTTCCACCACGACTTCTGCTTCGTCGAGCTGCTCGCGTGTCGGCATCAGTTGAGCCTGATTGTGATGCGCCCAGCCGTAGTACTGCGTGTTCGCGAGTTCCAGATATTCGGCGCCCATCGCGAGCGCCATCTCGATGATCTTGTCGACGTGCGGCAGGTTGTAGCGATGCAGCACGCAGTTCAGCACCATCGGAAAGCCGTGCCGCTTGATCGACGCGGCAACACGCTGTTTGAGATCGAACGTGCGCGTGCTGCTCAGAAAGTCGTTGAGTTCCTGTGTCGAATCCTGAAACGACAGCTGAATGTGATCGAGACCGGCTGCCTTCAGATCGCCGAGGCGCTTGTCGGTTAAACCGATGCCGGACGTGATCAGATTGGTGTAGAACCCGAGCCGGCGTGCTTCTTCGACCAGCACTTCGAGATCGTCGCGCACCAGCGGTTCGCCGCCCGAAAATCCGAGTTGCGCGGCGCCGAGCGCGCGCGCGTCGCGCAGCACGCCGAGCCATTGCTCGGTGCTGAGTTCGCGACTGTGATCGGTGTAGTCGACCGGGTTGTAGCAGAACGCGCAATGCAGCGGGCAGCGGTAGGTCAACTCCGCGAGCAGCCAGAGCGGCGGCGCGACGCCGTCCGGCACGGCTTGAGACCGCGCGTCGGCCACGGGTTGCGAAAGATCGGTCATCGCGCTACTCCAGCCATCCACGTGAATGCGCGTCAGCGACGAAGGCGCGCACGTCGGGACCGAGTCCGGTGGCGTTGAACGCCTGCTCGAGATCGGCAATCAGCGCATTCATGTCGCGCGTGCCGTCGCACCGTTTCAGAATTTCTGCTGCGCTCTGGTTGAGCTTCACCATCCCTTCCGGATAGAGCAGCACGTGAGCGTCTTGCGCCGGTTCCCATTGCAGGCGAAACAGCTTGTTGAGGGCGGGACGTTCCGCGTTGGACATGTCGTTCATTGTGGAAAAGCCTTTTCGATCGAGTCCAGCATGGTCCACAGAATGTCGAGCTTGAATTGCAAAATCTCGAGCGCACGTTCCTGCTGCTCGCGACGCGTGAAATGATCGAGCGTGACCTGGAGACCATGCTCCACGTCGCGCTGCGCGAGCGTAATGCGTGAGCGGAAATATGCGAGGCCGGATGCATCGATCCACGGGTAATGTTCGGGCCAGCTTGCGAGCCGGTCGCGATGCACTTGCGGTGCGAACATTTCCGTCAGCGACGAACACACCGATTCCTGCCATGGTGCGCGGCGCGCGAAATTCACGTACGCGTCGACGGCAAAGCGCACGCCCGGCGTCACATGCTTGAGCGACCACAGTTCGTCGCGCGACAGGCCGACCGCGTCGCCAAGACGCGCCCATGTTTCTATGCCGCCTTCCTCGTCGCCATATCCGTCGTGATCGAGAATGCGCAGCACCCAGCGGCGGCGCGTCTCGCGATCCGGGCAATTGGACAGCACCGCTGCGTCTTTCAGCGGAATATTGATCTGGTAATAGAAACGGTTCGCGACCCAGCCGCGAATCTGTTCGCGCGAGCAGCCGCCGCTATTCATCTTCACGTTGAACGGATGGTGAATGTGATACGCCGTGCCCTTCGCGCGTAACTGCGCTTCGAATTCCTCGCGCGTCCAGGCTTCGTCGCCGGGCTTTTCGCCGCTCTGCGCCGCGTTGCGCGGTGCTGTGCTCAAGGTGTCTTTCGCGTTCATGCGATCTCCGGTTCGTGCGCAGTCAGTGCTTCCTGCGCACGCTTCATAGTTCGAACGTCATGCCGTCGTACGCAACTTCAATGCCGTGCTCCATGAGAATACGGCGCTCGGCGCCGTCCTCGACGAGAATCGGATTCGTGTTGTTGATGTGGATCAGTACCTTGCGGACCTGCTGCTCGCCAAGCGAGTCCAGTACTTCGATCATGCCACCAGGACCGGATTGCTGCAGATGACCCATGTCCGCCGCGGTTTTCTTCGAGAGGCCGAGGCGAATCATTTCGTCGGCGGTCCACAGTGTGCCGTCGATGAGCAGAAGATCCGCGTCGCGCATCGCATCGAGCACGTGTGCTTCGATCGCGCCGAGGCCCGGTGCGTAGAACACGCGCTTGCCTGTCTGCCGGTTGGTGATGACGAGCCCGATGTTGTCGCCGCGCTCCGGTGCGTTGCGATGCGGCGAATAGGGCGGCGCCTTGCTGGAGAGCGGCAACGCGTGGATCTGTACGCCGGGTAACGCGTCGACGGCGAGCGGCGCGCCGTCCAGCGCGATGCGGCAATGTTCGACGCCGCAGTAGTGCGAGAGCATCGGCGCGATCGGAAAGCCGCTCGTCAGGTCTTGCCAGACGGCATCGGTCGCATAGAGCGGCAGCGGCGTGTCGCGTTCGCGTAGCATCAACAGGCCTGTGACGTGATCGATCTGCGCGTCGATGACGAGCGCCGCGGCAATGCCGCTGTCGCGCGCGCGTCGAGCCGGTTGCAGTTCGGGGTTTGCGGCAATTTGCGCGAGCAGATCGGGCGACGCATTGACGAGCAGCCAGTCCTCGCCGTTCGCGCTGATCGCAATCGACGATTGAGTTCGGCGCGTCGCTTTCAGCGTGCCGCGCCGCACGCCGTCGCAATTGCGGCAGTTGCAGTTCCACTGCGGAAAGCCGCCGCCCGCCGACGAGCCCAGTACCTTGATTTTCATGCCGCGCGGCGCACCGTGCGCCCCTCGTAAGTAGATGGAAGAAACATGGCCGCGAGCGCATCAGCCACGCGTTCGCGCAACGCGGGATCGCTTGCCAGGTGGCCCGCACGCACGCGCTCAATGTATGCGGCGGGCACGGCCCGCGCGAGCCGGCGCAGATTGTCCGGCGGACACACGGGATCGCGTGAGCCGTGCACGGCGGTGATCGGCACACCGGCTGCGGCGGCGACGCGCGCAAGCGACAGCAGTCGTGTCTCTCCAAGCCAGCAACGATGCGTCAGGTAATGAGCCTGAATGCGATATTTGTCGACCAGCTTGTGGCTCTCCTCATGTGAGCTTCTGGCTGACACGAGCTTGCGTCGCGTGCTCGCACTGGCAAGCACCGCATTTTCATAGCCGCGCCACGCGAGCGCGAGCGCTCGCTGCTGCGCGTCACTCGCGCCGCCGCGCCGCAAGCGCGCGGCGCAGCGCGCGAGCAATCCGGCAGACTGCGTGCAACGTGCGGCGGCACACAGCTTCGCCCATGCATGCGGCGCGCGTTTGCGCGACGTGACGAAGAGACCGCGAATCTCGCGCGCCGATGTGAGGAAGAGGCCGCGCAGCACCACGCCCGTCACCGATTGCGGATGCCGCCCCGCATACGCGAGCGCGAGAGCCGCGCCCCACGAGCCGCCGAGCACGCCCCACCGTTCTATGCCGAGCCGTACACGCACCGCCTCAATGTCTTCGATCAGCAGATCCGTGCGGTTGTGGCGCACGCCGCCGCGAGGCGTCGAGCGACCGGTGCCGCGCTGATCGATCAGCACGACTTTGAAGCGCGTCAAGTCGAAGAGCCGCGTCGCGTCGGGCTGGCTACCGCTGCCGGGACCGCCGTGCAGTACGACGACGGGCACGCCGTCGGCGGCTCCGGCCACCGTGAACGACACGCGCTGAGCGTCGCGGGTGCGCAGCGCGTGCACAGTCGACGCCGCTTGCGGGCGCATACGTGTGTGCATTTCCGTGGCTGAGCGGGTGCGCCTCATGGCAACATCCTCGCGAGCAGATTGTCACGGTCGATCCATTGATGCTTGAGCGCGCCCGCCACATGCAACACGATCAGCGCGATCAGCACATAGGCGGTCACTTGGTGAATGCCGAAGAACAGTTCGCGCAGCCCCGCGTCGTCCCAGCCCCACCTGGGCAGCGGGATGCCCCACAAGCGTGTTCCATAGCGGTTGAACGACGAGCCCAGATAGCCCGACATGGGCATTGCCACCATTGCCACGTATAAAAGGCCCTGCGTAGTGCGCGCGGCGGCGCGTTGCCACGGTCGCATCGGCGGCAGGGGCGGCCGATGAAAGGCCACACGCGCCACGATGCGTAGAAGCACCAGCAGGAAAACTGTGAGTCCGATGGACTTGTGAAAGTTCAGAAGCGTCGCCTTGACGGGCAGGCCCTTCGGCAGTCCGACCATATACAGCCCGAGCGCGAGCAGGCCGATGATGCCGAAGGCGATCAGCCAATGCAGTGCGATCATCGAGCCGGCGTAGCGCGGTGCCGCGCTGGCGAGTGAGGGCGCGGAAGAAGAATGCGCGGTCGTCATGTCTGCCTCCTTTGGTTAGCCCACCACGAGGATCTCGCCGCGTCCATCGACGGCGACGTCGCCTGCATAGCGGCGCGGCAGACAGGCCGCGCGCCACTGTGAGAAAGGCGCAATCTCGCTGGCGAGACTGCGCACGAGCAGAGACCAGAATACGTCGAACCCACGGCCGCCGTCGGTGAAGGTGGGCGGCACACCGGTCGGACGCTGTGCGAGCAGCAGGGTTCCGCGCCTCATCCCATACGCATAGTGTGTGCCCAGTTGACCGGCGATGCCGATAGTGCCCGCGACGAGCCGCGACGCCGCGAAATCGCCCGCGTTGCCGCCGACCAGCACGAGCCCGCGACGCATGCGGTCGGCGAGCCGCGCGCCCGTGTTACCGTGAATCGTCAGCGTGCCGCCCGTCATGCCTTCCATGTCGCCGGCGAGCGCGCCCGCCGCGAAATCGCCGCAATTGCCCGCAACCGTGAGCCGTCCGCCACGCATTTCGCAGGCGGTGAAATGGCCGGCGTCACCGTCGATCCGCAACACGCCGCCGGCCATCTGCAAGCCACATTGATCGCCTACCGAACCGCCGACGATGAGGTGGCCTTGCGTCATTCGCGCGCCGATGCGGTCGAGCCACGGTACGGCGTCTTCGATCATCAGGGCGCAGTCGGCGCCGCCCTGGTCCGCTTCGTCCGACGCCGGCGCATCGCCGCTGCGCGAGACGTCGAATACATCGCCGACGGCGCAACTGTCGTTGCCTGCGGGCAGCACGATGCGCTCGACGTCCGCGATCGAGAGCGCCGCGAGCGACGCCGGCAGCAACGCCGAGGCGTCGACGCGAAAACCCGGCGCCGTCCTGACGCGCAACGTAGTCACGACACTCATGCGCCGCTCCCGCCGAGACCGGCCGCCAGTTGGTGAAGATGGAAGTGGTAGGGACCGAGCTTGCCGCCGTAATTGCCCGCCGACACGCGCAGCAGGCCTGCCGCGCGTCCCAGTCCGGCGGCCGCGACGATGCCCGCCGTCATCGCCGCGCCGACGTCCGCTTCGGTCAGCCCGTCGATCACGATTTCGAGTACGCAGCCCACTTCCGCGCTCAGTTCGCTGCGCGCCGACAGGCCCGCGAGCGTCGGACAGAACGCGTCGTTCGTGGACGCGGTGGCGCCTTGGTACTTCGAGCCGACCTTCGAACCCGAACGCACGACGCCGCCTGGAAACGGCATGATCACGTTCGGCAACATGCGCATCGCGGCGACGGCCGCTTCAGCAGCGGCCAGCGCCGCGTCGATATCGCGTGCAAGAAAAATCAGATTGCCGCCGCCCACGGCCTTCACGGTGGGCGCGGTTTCCTCGCAGACGAATTCGCCGTCCATCACCGGCACTCGCCAGTAGCGCGTGTCGCCGAGCATCTTCGAGATCTGCCAGCCGTCGCCGAAAAAACGCAGATTCTTGCCGAGCGGTGCGAGATCGGAGAGCGGCGCTCGGCTCGTTTCCGGGTCGATGCCGCGATAGACGGCAGTGGTCGGGCAAGTGAGCACGCATTGTCCGACACGCCGTTCGATCTGCTTGGCCAGTTCCTTCGACGACACGGCGAACAGCAGCACCGCGGCGCCCGGCCGTCCATCTGGTGTTTCGTCGCCTTCGAGCGTGCGTTCGATGCCGGCCTCGCAGCCGCAGCCGATCACCGACGTCGCAAAACCCGTCAGCGAGCGCGCCGCGTTCATTGCCCACGCCGGCGTATGCGCGGTGATGACGAGCCGCGTCGCCTTCATCGGAAACGCTTCCGCAAAGGTGGCGTCGATCGTGGTGCCGTTGATTTGCAGGGTCGCCGTGTCGCTCATCGTGTGCGGGTCGCCGTTCAGGTCAGCCATGTCAACCGTGCGCAAAGCATTCGACCGGCAGCAGCTTGCCGCCGCGGCAGCAGTTGCAGATTTCGTCGTCGCTGATCGCTGCATGCGCGAAGTTGCTCGCGAGATTTTTTTCGCTGTAGGCGCGTATCCGCTTCTCGATGCCCCGGTCGAATTCCGGCGACACGAAGTGGATGCCGCCCGTCGGCGTCGCGACGAGCGTGCCGTCGCGCGCCACCAGCTCGCCGTCCTTGAACACGTAAGCGGGCGACGTGAACATCCGTTCACGATCGGGATCGTCGCGATAGACGGCAATGTCCGCCGCCGCGCCCACGCCGAGATGGCCGCGGTCGCGCAAGCCGAGCAGGCGCGCCGGTCCCGCGCGCGTGATGATTGCGATCTCGTACAGCGAGAACTCGCGTGTCAGTTGCGTTAAAGCACTCGCCACTTGCGCGTCGGCATGGAGCTTCGCCAGTTGTTCGTCGCGAAACGATTTGTCCATCAAAAGACGGATCAGATGCGGATAGCTCGTGAAGGGGCCGCCGTTGGGATGATCAGTGGTCATGGCGACGCGCCACGGATCGTCCACGAGAAGAAAAATCTCCAGCCCGATGATCCACTGCAATGCATTCACGTAGCTCTGCTCGCGATAGCGGAACGGCACCACGCCGCACCCCGCATCGCATTCGATGTCGCCCACGACCCACTTGTGCGGCCGGGCGAGCGGCGCGTTGCGGAACTGCATCATCGTGTCGCCGGAGGCCGTCACGGTCTGGCCGAAGATAATCTGGCCGACGTCGATCGACACGTTCGGCCGCGCGTTCACGGCCTCCGCGATCTGGCGCGCGCCCGACGAGAATTTCAGCGGTCCTTCCACGCCATAGCTGTGGAACTGGATATGAGTGAGGTGCACGGGGAGACCGTCGGCGGCGTCCATCGTCGCGATGGTCGAATCGATGTTGCCGGGCACGCCGAGATTGCTCGCATGCACATGCAGCGGATGCGGCACGCGCAACTCGGTCAGCGCGCGCGTCAATGTGTGCAGCACGTCGCGCGGCGTGATGCCGTAATGCACGTGCGGTTCGTCGACATTCAACGCGCGCTGGTTGAACTTGAACGCGGAAATGCCGCCGGGGTTCACGACCTTGACGCCAAGCGCCTTGCTGGAATGGATCGTCCAGCCGACGTAGTCGCGCAGCCGCTCGAAGTCGTCGCGCGCGGCGAGCATCTGCAGGAACAGTTCGTCGTTGCCAAGCATCACGTAGGCGCCGTGATCGATGATCGGCGTGTCGCCCATTTCCAGATGCGTGTGCCGCGCGTTGGACGGCATCATCGCCGGCTCGAACGCTGCGGTGTAGCCCATTTCCGCGTAGCGGTAGCCGGTTGCCAGCGTGCCGGGCGCGCAGACGCCGCACGAAGGCAGCCTCAAATAGCGGCCGTTCGCGTCCTGCACAGACTCGTAGGCTGCGTCGCGCACGGGGTCGTCGCGATGATCCTCGGGCAGCAGAAGGCGCGACAGATTCGTCTTGCCGCCGCCAATATGCGAATGCATGTCGATGCCGCCCGCCATCACGATCATGCCGGTGGCGTCGTATTCGCTGTCGGCCGGGACGTTGGCAGGCACATCGACGATGCGGCCGTCGCGAATGGCCAGGTCGCGGCGCTCGCCGTCGACGCCGTTGGCTGGATCGAAAACCGTGCCGCCCTTGAGCCGGATCAGCGTCATGGCCGCACCTGCGCGGCGGGCGGCGCGACGGAAGGTGCGGGACCAGGCGCCGGGAACCCGCTGGGCATCCGCGCGGCAAGCTGCGCCGCCACGGTCGCGACCGTGGCAAGTGGCGCGCCGCGCGCTGCGGCGAGCGGCATCACCACCGAACTGTCGACCCGGAACAGATGCCCGCCGCTATCGACGCCAGGCGTGGCGACCGGAATGAACACGGTGCCCTCGCCACGCGCCGCCGCGGTCTGCGCGAGAGCGGGGTGGCCGAGCACAATGATCGGCAGGTCTTGAGGCAATGCTTCCGGCCATGCGGGCGGCGCGAAACTGGCGACCCACAGCAGCGCGTCGATTTCGCCATCGGCGAGCAGCCGTTCGGTGCGATAGCGATACGGGTCGTGATCGAGCGGTGCGGTGCCGGCGGTGCGTGCCGGCGTCGAGACCCGCGTGCGAAGCGGCAGCCCCGAGAGCCACGTGACGGTCTGGTTGACGCTCAGCGCGCCGTCATCGCCGCCGAGCGCGAGGCCGCCCGCGCGCGACTTCAGATTCGACGCCTTGACGATCCGGTTCAGCGCTTCGATCAACAGTGCCGCATGCGGGGCGGGCAACGAAGCGGGCTCATAAACGAACACGGTGTAGCGCGCCGCCGCGATGCGAGCCTGAAGCGCCTGCAACACATCGAGCGACTGCTTCGAGTCCTGGGCGTCTGCCATGTCTTCAGGGAAGGCGTTTGGCGCACGCGCGTCGCTGATGGTGGACCACAGCGCGAGCGTATCGAACGGATCGGCGTCCGTCAGGATCGACTCGACTCGCGTGTTTGCAAGGCGGCTTGCCGCCGGATCGGGCTCGCAGCCGACGAACACCAGTTCGCGCGCTGTGTCGGTTCCTGCAATCGTGCGGGCGAAGAAGCGCGGATAGCGGCGCGACGACTGACAGCCGAAAAATATCAGCAGATCCGCGCGGGAGCGCACTTCGGAAAGCGTCGTGAAAAACGAACCGCGGTCCTGCAGGGCGAGCGTGGCCGCGCTCATCGCATCGCCATGCTGATGATCGAGGATCGCGCCGCAGCCTGCAGCAAGCGTGTACAACGCACGCGCGCCTGCCACATCGGTCGTCAATCCGCCGAACAGCGGACGCCGGGCCGACGACAGAATCCGCGCCGCATGAGTCAGCGCTGCGTCCAGTTCCACGTCGTGTCCGTCAACGCTCGCACGGCAGTGCTCATCTGCGGGGCCGTAGCACGCGAGCGCTTGCAATAGGCGCGGGCAGTCGGTGTTCTGCACGGCGAGCGTTGCGTCGTCACGCGATTCGATCGCGAGGTCGTCGCATAGCAGCGGACAGAACGGGCAGGTCCAGTCGCGTGTGATCGACGCGGCGGGCACGTGGGCCGCGCCTGAAGGCATGGTCGTCGACGGGTCAGTGGGCGAGGGGTGCATGGAGCAAGATTTAGCAAGCTCCATGCCGATGCGTTGGAGTGCACAGCGTGAGCGGCGGCACGCAGCGCTCCGGCGGCCTACGCAAGCGCTTGCCAGGTGACTCGCGGAGCCTCGGCGAGGTACGACCAAGGGCCGAGGGCGCGCGACCTTGTCACCACACGCCGCGCAAGTCTGACGCAGCGCACAGGTTGTGTGTCGTTCTGGAGCAGAGTGTCACGCGCGGCTCATTAAAGCTCGACAAAGCTTGCCGTTTGTTTACCGCCACACCCGGTTCGCCGATTGGCATGGAACTTGTTTTGCTCGCCTACGTGGACGCGGCGAGCGGCATGCCGACGCGGCCGTCGTGCAGCGCAGAGGCCACGAGCCACGCGCTTGCGCCGGTGCGAGCCGCCGCCGCGATGTCGTCACGATGACGAATCCCGCCTGCGCCGATCACGTCTGTATGGGCTGGAGCAGTGGCGCGAACGCGCTCGAAAGTGGCGAGATCGGGGCCATCGTAGCTGCCAACCTGATCGAGTGTCATCGCGATGACTCTGCGGGGCCACGACGCGGGCGTGAGTGTCGAGATGTCGGAAGGTGTTGCGGCTGTCAGCAGTTGACCGGCGCGATGGTCGAGTGAGAGTAGCGGCGATAGCCCTGCGGTCTCGGCGGCGCGCAGGGCTTGCGGGTCTTGCAGCGATTCGGTGCCGAACACTGGCACGAGCGTCGCCAGATCGTGCGTCGCGGGCCGGCTGCCTGTGTCGATACGGTCGAAGAGCGCGAGCATCGACGCGTAGTCGGCGTAGCCAGCATCGAGCCAGATGTCGATGCCCGGTAGCGCGGCACGCAGAGCAGTGAGCGTTTGAATGTGAGCGCCCCGTTGGAGGATGGCGCCAAGGTCGGCGATATAGAGCGTGCGCGCGCCGCTCGCAGCAAGCAGCGCGCGGGCGACGGCAAGCGGCTCGCTGGTGGCCGTCAGCGACGAGCGTATCGGCAGATAGGCAGTCCGTTCGCCGCGCACCGCACGAACGACGTGGCCGTCGAGCAGATCGAGAACCGGTATCACCTGCATAGGGGCGCATCCTTTGACCAAGATCTTTGTCTTCGAGTATCTCACCGGCGGCGGCATCGACCCTGCGCTTGCCGGCGCGGGCAGCCTCGCCGACCTGAGCGCGCTGATCGTAGAAGGCCGCGTGATGCGCGACGCGCTGGTCGCGGACCTGCGCGAACTCGACGGCGTTCACGTCAGCTTTGCGAGTTCGCGCTTTGAGACCGTCGATCCCGCGTTGGCTCATTGTATGGCCGCGCCCGGTGAATCGATGACGGCCTTCGTCGCGCGCGTGGCCCGGGAGCACGACTACGCATGCATCATCGCGCCCGAATGCGACGGCTTGCTGCTGCATCTGTACGACGCGGTCGGCGCGGCGCGCTGGCTCGGCTGTGCGAAAGAGGCAATTCGCGTCGCGTCGAGCAAGAGCGCGACGGCGACCTGTCTGGCGGCGCACGGCATCGCAACCACGCCGGCCATCGAACCCGGCCAGGCGGTGGCCCACACAGGCGACAAATGGGTTGTCAAACCCGACGACGGCGCGGGGGGACTCGACACATTCCTGTTCGACGATTTCGCGCAGGCTTGCGCCGAATTCGACGCACGCGCGGCGCAAGGGCGCAACCCGGTGTTGCAGGAGTGGGTCGACGGCGAGCCGCTCAGTCTTTCTCTGATCTGCGATGGCGAGCGCGTCGAACTGGTCAGCATCAACCGGCAGCAGATCGGCTTGAGCGAAGGCAAGGCGCATGGGCAACATGCGCGCATCGTCGAATTCGACGGCGTGGTGGTCAATCAGATCGACATGGCGGGCGAGCAGGGCGAGGCGCTGCGCGAGCTTGCGAGACGCGTCGCGACGGCGATGCCTGGGCTGCGCGGCTTTGCGGGCATCGACGTGGTGTGGCATCCGTCGCGTGGGCCGGTCGTCATCGAAGTCAATCCCCGCCTGACCGTGGCTTATGCAGGCCTTTCCGCCGCGCTGGGGGGCAATCTCGCGGCGGCGTTGCTGGCGGCGCATGGCGTGCGGGTTCAAGGTAGTCAAACCGGTCATACAGGCGGAACTGGAGAACTAGGCCAACCAGGTGAGTCGCGCGGGCCGGGCGAATCGGGCAAATCGGCAACAGAAGGCCGACCTACGGCCGCGGCGGCGCGCGCACACGACGCCCGGCCTCTTTGCGGAGTTCGGCCATGAACGCGCCGCGCATGAATGCAGTGGGCGCCGCGCCGGTGTTCGGCTGGGACGTCGGCGGCGCGCACGTCAAGGTGTCGATGAACGATGCGAGCGGCGTCGTGCTCGAGGTCGCGCAGTGGGCTTGCCCGTTATGGCAAGGGCTCGAACATCTCGAACGCACCATCGACCTCGTGTTCGAACGCTGGCCGGTCGCGAAAACCTACGCGGCGCGGCACGCCGTGACGATGACGGGCGAGATGGTCGATCTTTTCGAGGACCGCGCACAAGGCGTGCGGGCGATCGCGGCGGCGCTCGCGCAGCGGCTCGGGCCGCGCGTCGCTTTCTATGCGGGCGAGTCTGGCTGGTTGACCGCGCAGACCTGCGCGGCCGGCTGGCGCAGCGTCGCGTCGGCGAACTGGCTGGCGACCGCTCGCTGGATAGCGACGCGCGTACCGAATGCATTGCTGATCGACATCGGCAGCACGACGACTGACATCATTCCGCTTGCGAACGGGCGAGTCGTTGCGCGTGCATCGACGGATGCCGGGCGGCTCGCGACCGGCGAACTCGTCTATCAGGGCGTCGTGCGCACGCCGTTGTGCGGGATCGCGCAGCGCATCGAGTTCGGCGGGGCGGCGGTCAACGTGATGAACGAATGGTTTGCGACCACCGCAGACGTCTACCGCCTCACCGGCGAACTCGCGCCGCACTACGACCTTTACCCGAGCGCCGACAACGGCCCGAAAGACGAACTCGCGAGCAGAAGGCGGGTCGCGCGGATGATCGGCCGCGACGCGCATGAAGCGAGCCCCGCCGAATGGCGCGCGTTCGCGCAGCGTTGGCGCGAACTGCAGCTGCGCGAGATCGGCGCCAACCTGACACGCGTGACGGCGGCGCATCCCGAGCTTGCCGCCGCACCGCTCGTGGGCGCTGGCTGCGGACGCTTTCTGGCAGCGGCGCTCGCGCGTGAAGAGGCGCGTGGCTATATGGATTTCGGCTCGCTGGCGGGAGGCGCGGCCGATCAGGCGGACTGGATAGCGACGTGTGCGCCGAGCGTGGCGGTGGGGCTGCTCGCGGCGATGCGCTATGCGCAAGCCGGCGGCGTTCGAAGCGTCGATGCGGCTACACGCGCCGCATGAACCCCCTGAGACATCCGGAGGAGGCGGGCGCAAAGAGCAAACAGGCGGGCCAGCAGGCAAGCGGACAAGCAAACGAGGTTAATCGCAAACGAGGACAACGATCATGTGGGTGGTCAAGATCGGGGGCAGCCTGAGTCATGAGCCGGCGCTGCGCCAATGGCTCATCGAGCTATGCGAAGTGGGGGGCGGGCGCGTCGTCATCGTTCCGGGCGGCGGCGATTTCGCGGACAAGGTGCGGCAGTACCAAAGCGAATGGAGCTTCGACGATCTCGCCGCGCACAACATGTGTTTACTGGCCATGACGCAATACGCGCTCCTCATGCAAGGAGTCTTGCCCGAACTCGTGCTCGCATCGAGCGAGGCGAAGATCCGTCGTGCGCTGCGCGACGGCCACGTCGCCGTATGGGTGCCGACTGCGCTTATGCGCGACACCCCCGACGCGATGAGCAATTGGGACACGACCTCCGACAGCCTCGCCGCGTGGCTCTCGACGATGCTGAACGCCGAGCGGCTGATCGTCGTGAAGTCGTGCCCGATCTCGGGAAACGAACGGCTCGAGACGCTTGCAGCCGCAGGCGTGGTAGACCGCAGCTTTTTCGATTACGTGAACGAGGCGAACTACGTCGTCGAGCTGTTCAATAAGGACAATGTCGAACTGATGCGCGACCGGTTGCTGAATACGCCGGTGATCTGACTGCGCTGCGTGGCAGAGGAGGTTGAGCTTGCCGATGTGGCCGATAGCCGAGGTTAGGGCATTGGGTATTGAGCCATGCCCCCCTTGCAGCGTGCTACACGCGGACCGCGCCGGCCGCTGCCCGATCTGCGGCCATACCGGCCGCGCCAACCTCGCCCGAGCCGCGATGCAATGCGTCCGCCCATTGCGCGACGCGCTGCGGATCGAGCCGCGAGCGCCTGCCGTCGACGCACAACGCGGTCCGGAAACCCGCCACATCCGGCGCGAGCGCGCGAATCTGCTCCAGCTGCGCCCAGCCGAGCGAACCGGCAACGCCGCACATTCCGCCTCGTTCGCGCGTGAGCCGCAGCCATCGCCCGAGCGTGTCGGTGTCCACATGATCGAACAGCGTGGTGCCGTCTTTCGCGGAAGTGTCGAACATCACGCCGACGAAGCCGAGCGACGCCGCGTGCGCGGCCAACTCGCTGTTCATGCCGCCATCGCAAAGCAACACCGGCACGACAGCCGCCGGCAGGTTCGCCAGTTGTTCGAGGCAATGGCGGCCGGCCGATCCAGGCGTCACGCCCACTTTCACGTAATCGACGCCCGTGTCGCTCACTTCGATCACGCGCGCGGTGATCTCATCCAGCGCACCCGCAGGCAAATCGCCGATCGTCGCGCTAATCGGCTTGACCGGATAACGGGCGCGAAGCTCGCGCACGATCCGCGCGATGTCGCCGATATCGAGCCCGCCCAGCGCGCCCGCATGCGGTTCCTTGAGATCGATCAGGTCGGCGCCTGCGCGGGCGGCATCCAATGCTTCGTCGTACGAGCGGACGCTCGCAAGCAATGCGGTCATCGGTGTTCTCCGAAAAAAGCGGGAAAAACGCGAGTAGTACGTGTCAGGCGGCCTGGCCACCCGGCGATGCAAGACGTTCGCGGTGCCGCGCGATCGCGGCGGTGAGCCAGCCCCACGCGGTCCGTTCGGCGTCGCCGGCTGTTTTGTCGATGGCGATCTGCAGGTAGGCCATTTCGCGATCGACCTTGTCGGGCGGCAGCATGAAAAGCCGGCTTACAAGAATTGCGCCTTCCACCACGGCGGCCTGCGCGCGGTTGAAACCGGCGAACGGCGCATGCGTTTCGCGGTACACGCATTTCATGCGCAGTACCGGGCGCTCATTGTCGTCGCGCAATTCATCGAGTTCGAGCTCCGCATGCGCGAGCGACTCGGCGAGCCGCACGCTCGCCACATGGCTTGCCGCGAGCGTCGGCCAATCGGTCGCGCAATGCGTGACGCAGCCGGCAAAGATGCGGACATCCGTAGTGAAATTGAGAACCGCCGCGCGCGAGGCGACGATATTGTCGAGCGTTACGGACGGACGGAACGGCGAAAGAATGACGAACTCGCCCTCGTAACGGGCTCCCATCGGCGCGACATGAGGACGGCCATCGCACGCTGCCGTAGTGACGATCGTTTCGTGAATCATGGATGGGAACGCGTGTCCTGGCAGCGCTCTAGGCCGCCCGTTCAGCTAACGATTAACAATCGATCCGCAGAGGGGCCGCATCACGCGGCCCATGCGGGCTTTTAACGCGTAGCGATATACATCGTGATTTCGAAACCAAAACGCATATCGGTGTAGCTCGGAGTCGTCCATTGCATAAGGTGCTTCCTCCATCGAGTTGATACAGCGTTGCGCCGTCGGCCCGACACATTGCCGGACTGCATTGGCTTGATCGTCTACGCAAGCTCCGTGCCGGACCGGCAACGAAGGCTGGAGCAGCCTATGCCGCGCCGCAATACAGCGTTCGCCGAATAACGACGGCGGGCAGGCCCGCGCGGCATGGGCGCCGCACGAGCATCTTGCGCGGCGCACTGTTCCGATATTGCAGCAAAGTGTTCCACCGCGCACGAAAGACCCTGATGCGCGTGTCACATACGGCGCGCGTGCAGCTTCACACTTTCGGTGGCCCTGCAAGAGCCGGAGCCGGCCTCATGCTTACGCCGCGATTTCACCGAAGCAAGTCGCATACGAGTGGGTGGCAGGTTCCTTTCTTCGCACTTGCCGAAAGCGCGCTCCACGATATGCGATGGATAACGGATCGATTAAGTCTGCCAAATAAAATCGTGAATTCTCAACCATGACGTCCTTGCTTACAGTGCACTCAAGCGCTTCGTTCTTCCGGCAGCGCGCCTGTTCACAATCGAGGATACGTCATGAACGATTTCAGTCAACCGGTGATCGAGTCCCTGCACAAGCCGCGCGATGCGGGCAATGCGCGTGAGCGCTATGCCGCCGGCGTCATGAAGTATCGCGAGATGGGCTACTGGCAACCGGACTACACGCCGAAAGACACGGATGTGATCGCACTCTTTCGCATCACGCCGCAACCGGGCGTCGAGCCGGAAGAGGCTGCGGCGGCCGTGGCCGGCGAATCGTCGACGGCAACATGGACCGTGGTGTGGACCGACAGGTTGACCGCATGCGACATGTACCGCGCAAAAGCGTATCGCGTCGATCCGGTGCCCGCGTCGAACGCGGCCGAGCCGCAGTACTTTGCGTACATCGCGTATGAGCTCGATCTGTTCGAAGAAGGCTCGATCGCGAATCTAACGGCGTCGATCATCGGCAACGTATTTGGCTTCAAACCGCTGAAAGCGCTGCGGCTCGAAGACATGCGCATACCTGTTGCTTATCTGAAGACCTTTCAGGGACCGCCGACGGGAATCGTCGTCGAACGCGAGCGGCTCGACAAGTATGGCCGCCCGTTGCTCGGCGCCACCGTCAAGCCCAAGCTCGGTTTATCGGGCAAGAACTATGGCCGCGTCGTGTACGAAGGTTTGCGCGGCGGCCTCGATTTTCTGAAGGACGACGAGAACATCAATTCGCAGGCTTTCATGCACTGGCGGGACCGCTTTCTGTTTTCCATGGAGGCCGTGAACCGCGCGCAAGCGGAGACCGGCGAAATCAAGGGCCACTACCTGAACGTAACGGCGGGCACGATGGAGGAAATGTATGAGCGCGCCGAATTTGCTAAGGAACTGGGCTCATGCATCGTGATGATCGACCTCGTGATCGGTTGGACCGCGATTCAGTCGATGTCGCGCTGGGCTCGCAGGAACGACATGATTCTGCACCTGCATCGGGCGGGGCATAGCACGTACACGCGTCAGCGCAATCACGGCATTTCGTTTCGCGTGATCGCGAAGTGGCTGCGCATGGCGGGTGTCGACCATGCGCATGCGGGCACGGCGGTGGGCAAGCTCGAAGGCGATCCGCTGACCGTGCAGGGCTTTTACAACGTGTGCCGCGAGGCGCGCAACGAAGTCGACCTGTCGCGCGGCATTTTCTTCGAGCAGCCGTGGGCGGGGCTGCGCAAAGTAATGCCGGTGGCTTCGGGCGGCATTCACGCGGGACAGATGCATCAACTGCTCGACCTGTTCGGCGACGACGCGATCCTGCAGTTCGGCGGCGGCACCATCGGGCACCCTGGTGGCATTCAGGCGGGCGCCGTCGCCAATCGCGTCGCCCTCGAGGCGATGGTGAAAGCGCGTAACGAGGGACGCGACATTCGTCACGAAGGGCCGGACATCCTGGAAGCCGCGGCGCGCTGGTGCGGGCCGCTGAAGCAGGCGCTCGATACCTGGCGCGACGTGAGCTTCAACTACGCATCGACCGATTCACCGGATTTCGCCGCCACGCCGACCGCGGCATAAGCGGCGCATCGAAAGAGTCCTGGCGCAGGTTCGCAGCAGTGCAGCCGCACTGCGCGGGAGACCGTGTGCGCCGTCTGAACGTTGCAGTCAAACAATCGCGAGGTACGTCATGCGCATTACACAAGGCACGTTTTCTTTCTTGCCGGAACTCACGGACGAAGAGATCGGTTTGCAGATCGACTACGCGCTCGGCCAGGGCTGGGCCTGTTCCGTCGAATTCACCGACGACCCGCATCCGCGCAACACGTACTGGGAAATGTGGGGTCTGCCGATGTTCGACCTGCACGATGCGGCTGGCGTGCTGCAGGAAGTGAAGGCGTGCCGCGCGGCGCGGCCGCAGCACTACATCAAGGTCAACGCGTTCGACTCGGTGCGCGGATTCGAGACGATGCGGCTGTCGTTCATCGTCAACCGGCCCGATGACGAGCCCGGCTTCCGGCTTACTCGTAGTGATGGACCCGGGCGTGTGCAGCGATACGGGTTGTCGGGCTATGCGAGCGACAAGCCATCGGGCGAGCGCTACGGTTCGGCGCGCTGATAGTGGCGACGAGAGCGTAATGAGGTCCCGCGAAAGCGTGACCAAAGCGTGATGACCGGAGGGAGAGAGCATGACCGAAGCTGCCGCTATTGACGCCGACGCACCGACTTTCGCAGCCGGGCACGACGCACCGGACGACCGCGCGGCAATGCACGAAAGCCGCGGGTTGCCGCCGCATATCGACCTCGCCGCGCTTTATCGCGATTCCGGCATCGGCGACGTGCTCGCGGAACTCGACCGCGATCTCGTCGGCCTCGCGCCCGTGAAAACGCGCATTCGCGAGATCGCCGCGCATCTGCTCGTCGAGCGGGCGCGTGAATCGCTCGGTCTTGCGAGCGGCGCGCCGACGCTGCATATGTGCTTCTCAGGCAATCCCGGCACCGGCAAGACGACTGTGGCATTACGCATGGCCGAGGTGCTGCATCGGCTTGGCTACATTCGCCGCAATCATCTCGTCTCCGTCACGCGCGACGATCTGGTCGGTCAGTACATTGGCCATACCGCGCCGAAAACGCGCGACGTGTTGAAGCGCGCGATGGGCGGCGTACTGTTCATCGACGAAGCGTATTACCTGTATCGCCCTGAAAACGAACGGGACTACGGGCAGGAAGCCATAGAAATTCTGCTGCAGACAATGGAAAACCAGCGCGACGATCTGGTGGTGATACTCGCCGGCTACGCGTCGCGCATGGAAGTGTTCTTCGAAAGCAATCCGGGTTTTCGCTCGCGCATTGCGCATCACATCACGTTTCCCGATTACGGCGACGCCGAACTGCTCGACATTGCCGAGCGCATGCTCTCGACCTTGAATTACCGCTTCGACGCCGATTCACGGCGCGCTTTCGCGGATTACCTCGCGCGGCGCACCCGTCAGCCGAATTTCGCCAATGCGCGCTCGGTGCGCAACGCGCTGGACCGCTCGCGGCTGCGCCAGGCGAATCGTCTTTTCGCCGCGGCGATGCAGGGCGGCGCGCCGATCGACGCGGCCGCGTTGACACTCATCACCACCGATGACATACGCGCAAGCCGCGTATTCACCGAGCCGCTCGCGCAAATCGCCGAGCCGTCCGGGCCCTTTCTTCCGTCGGGCGCGGATGAGCCGGGCGCCGCTGCGTCGGGCTCCGCTGCGTCGCGTGCCGTGACGGCGCCGCCAGGCTGAAACAGAACAACCTCAGGAGATCGCCATGCAAGACGGACGCACGACCCTTTCGAAGTTTCTCATCGACACGCTCGACCGCCAGCCTTGCACGGCGGGAACGGTACGGAACGCGGGGCTATCCGCGCTGCTGATCGACGTGGCCGCGGCCATCAAGTCGATCTCGGCGATGCTGACCAAGGGGGCGCTCGGCGGCAATTACGGATCGGCGCAAAGCATCAACACACATGGCGAGGAGCAGAAGAAGCTCGACGTCGCCACCAACGAAATCTTCGTGCAGCAGTGCGAGTGGGACGGGCTGCTTGCCGCGATGGCCTCCGAAGAAATGGAGAGCGTCTACACGATTCCGCAAGGCTACCCGCGCGGCGACTATCTGCTCGCGTTCGATCCGCTCGACGGCTCGTCGAATATCGACATCAACGGCGTGGTCGGTTCGATTTTTTCGGTGCTGCGCAATCTAGATGAGCGCTCCGCCGACACGGATCGACCGGTCAGCGAATCCGCGTTTCTCAGGCCGGGCCGCGAGCAGGTCGCAGCGGGCTACGCGATTTACGGCCCTTCGACGATGCTCGTGCTCTCGGTGGGCAACGGCACGCATGGCTTCACGCTCGAGCGCGAGATCGGCAATTTCGTGCTTACGCATTCGAACATTCGCATTCCGGAGAACACCGCCGAGTTCGCGATCAACGCGTCGAACGAACGCTTCTGGGAGCCGCCCGTGCGCCGCTACGTGCAGGAATGCAAGGACGGCCGCACGGGCTGCCGCACAGAGGACTTCAACATGCGCTGGATTGCCTCGATGGTCGCGGAGGTGCATCGCATCCTGATGCGCGGCGGCGTGTTCATGTATCCGCGCGACTCGAAAACGCCGGTCATGGAAGGGCGCCTGCGGCTTCTGTATGAAGCCAACCCCATGAGCTTTCTGGTCGAACAGGCCGGCGGCCTTTCCATCACGGGCCGCGAGCGCATTCTCGACGTGGTGCCGCATGCGCTGCATGGGCGCGTACCCGTGATTCTCGGCTCGCGCAACGAAGTGGAGCGCATTGGCCGCTATCACGGCGAATACGACCGTGGCGAGGATCGGCCGTTCACGTCGCCGCTCTTTGGCCGCCGCTCGCTTTTTCTGCCGGGTTTCACCGCCTGAGCGCGAGCCGCGCAAGCTCGCCAGAACCGGCCGAACGGAACACTACTATCCGGAGACAAACGCATGTCAGTCAAACACCCGATCATCGCGGTGACCGGTTCGAGCGGCGCCGGCACTACGACCGTGATGAAGAGCTTCACCCATATTTTCAGGCGCGAGAAGATCAACGCGCAGATCGTGGAAGGCGACGCGTTTCATCGTTACGACCGCAACGGCATGCGCGAAGCGATGAAGCAGCACGAGCGCGATGGCGTGCTGAATTTCAGCCATTTCGGACCCGAAGCGAATCTGCTCGAAGAACTGGAGACGCTGTTCGCGAGCTATGGCGAGAACGGCACCGGCAAGTTTCGCCATTATGTGCACGACGAAACTGAAGTGCGGCTCTACAAGCAGGATGCCGGAACATTTACACCGTGGGAAGACGTGCAGCCCGGCACGAATCTGATGTTCTACGAGGGCTTGCACGGCGCGGCAGTGACCGATCGCATCGACATCGCGCGGCATGCGGATCTTCTGATCGGCGTCGTGCCGATCATCAACCTGGAATGGATTCAGAAACTGCATCGCGATCAGACCATGCGCGGTTACTCGCACGAGGCGGTGGTCGATACGATCCTGCGGCGTATGCCTGATTACGTGAACTACATATGTCCGCAATTCTCGCGCACGCACGTGAATTTTCAGCGCGTGCCGACCGTGGATACGTCGAACCCGTTTATCGCGCGCGAAATTCCTCAGCCCGATGAGAGCTTTGTCGTGATCCGCTTTGCGCGGCCCAAAGGTATCGACTTCCAGTACCTGCTGACGATGCTGCACGATTCCTTCATGTCGCGCCCGAACGTAATCGTCGTTCCGGGCGGCAAGATGGGACTGGCCATGCAACTCATCTTCACGCCGATGATTCTGCAATTGATCGACCGGCGTTCACGGGCATGAGCCGCACGGCCTGTGGCATAGGGGCCTGAGCCTTCCTAGCTTCGGCTTTGTAGCGAGACATTCAGTGCAGGCTTTGAAGGAGACATTCGATGAGTGCCGTCGCAGAATCCATTGCATATCCTGAGACCCGCATGATGGCTAACGCGCTGCGCATGCTGGCGATCGACGCCGTCGAAGCAGCGAAGTCAGGCCACCCCGGCATGCCGCTCGGCATGGCCGAGATCGCCGTCGCGCTGTGGGACCGGCATATGAAACACAATCCGCGCAATCCGGCATGGCTCGATCGCGACCGCTTCGTGCTGTCGAACGGACATGGCTCGATGCTGTTGTACGGGCTGCTGCATCTCACGGGCTACGATCTTGCAATTGACGAACTCAAGCGGTTTCGTCAATTGCATAGCAGGACGCCGGGGCACCCCGAGGTCGGCGTAACGCCGGGTGTCGAAACGACGACCGGCCCGCTCGGACAGGGCCTCGCCAACGCGGTCGGCATGGCGCTCGCCGAGGCACTGCTCGGGCGCGAATTCAACCGGCCCGGTCACACGATCGTCGATCATCGCACGTATGTGTTTGCCGGCGACGGCTGCCTGATGGAAGGTATCTCGCACGAAGCGGCGTCGCTCGCGGGAACGCTGAAGCTCGGCAAGCTCACGGTGCTTTACGACGACAACGGCATCTCCATCGACGGCCATGTCGCGCAGTGGTTCAGCGACGACACGCCCGCGCGTTTCGCCGCATACGGCTGGCACGTGGTGCGCGACGTGGACGGCCACGACGTCGACGCTGTCGACCTCGCGCTGCAAGACGCGCGCGCGGTCGGCAAGCCCACGTTGATCTGTTGTCGGACGGTGATCGGCAAAGGGTCTCCGTCAAAAGCGGGCACGCACGACGTGCACGGCGCACCGCTCGGCGCCGAAGAGGCCGAGAAAACGCGGCGCGCACTGGGCTGGCCGCATCCGCCCTTTGCGATTCCGCAAGAGATCCGCGCGCAGTGGGATGCGGTCGGGCGTGGCGAGGCCGCGGAGGCGGACTGGAAGCGCCGCTTCGAGGCCTATCGCGAGCACTATCCGCACGAGGCCGCCGAATTCGAGCGCAGAACGCGAGGCGCGCTTCCCGCGCATTGGCGCGATACGGTTCGCGCGATGCTGCGCGACGCTGACAATGCGGCTCAATCCATCGCGACGCGCAAGGCGTCGCAGCAGAGCATCGCCGTGCTCGCCCGCGCATTGCCCGAATTGCTGGGCGGCTCGGCCGATCTGACCGGCTCCAATCTCACCAACTGGCCTGCCGCCGTGGACATTCACGCCGACGAAGCCGGTCTGCAGGGCGGCAACTATCTGCACTATGGGGTGCGCGAGTTCGGCATGAGCGCGGCGATCAACGGTATCGCGCTGCATCACGGGTATATCGCATTTGGCGGCACGTTCCTCACGTTTTCCGACTACTCGCGCAACGCGCTGCGCATGGCCGCGCTGATGAAAACGCGCTCGATCTTCGTGTTCACGCACGACTCGATCGGCCTCGGAGAAGACGGACCGACCCATCAGTCGATCGAACATGCAGGGAGCTTGCGGCTGATTCCCGGACTCGACGTCTGGCGTCCATGCGACACGGTAGAGACCGCGCGCGCGTGGGCGAGCGCGGTAGAGCGCGAGGGACCGTCGTGCCTTCTGCTGAGCCGGCAGAATCTGCCGTTTGTTGCACGGGACGGCGAGCAGATCGACGCAATCGAGCGAGGTGGTTATGTGCTGTGGGACTGGCACGATGCGTCGGAGCCCACGAATCTGCACATGGAATCGCGGGTGATACTGATCGCTACGGGATCCGAAGTGTCGCTCGCGCTCGATGCGATTGCGCCGCTCGCTGCCCTAGGTATTGATGCGCGCGTCGTGTCGATGCCGTCGACGAGCGTGTTCGACCGGCAGCCCGACACATGGCGCGATGCAGTGTTGCCTCCCGGCGTGCCGCGCGTTGCAGTGGAAGCGGGCGTGCGCGCGTTCTGGCGTCAATACGTGGGTCTGGAAGGCGGCGTGGTGGGTATCGACACCTTTGGCGAATCCGCCCCGGCCGCCGATCTGTTCGACCATTTCCAGCTGACCGCACAGGCTGTGGTGGACGAAGCCCGTCGCGTCGTGCTGCACGCTAAATGAACAGAATCCGATTCGTCTTCGAGGAGTTTGCAATGGCCTTTATAGCACTGCGTCAACTATTGGATCACGCGGCCGAGCACGGCTACGGCGTGCCCGCGTTCAACGTCAACAACATGGAGCAGATTCACGCGATCATGCAGGCCGCGGAAGAAACCGCGAGCCCGGTGATATTGCAGGCGTCGGCGGGCGCGCGCAGGTATGCGGGCGAGCCTTATCTGCGCCACCTCGTGCTGGCCGCACTCGAAGCGCATCCGGACATTCCGCTCGTGCTGCATCAGGACCACGGCGCGAGTCCGGCGGTGTGTCAGCAGGCAATCCGTTCGGGCTTTACATCCGTGATGATGGACGGCTCGTTGCTGCCCGATCAAAAAACGCCCGCAACCTATGACTACAACGTCGACGTGAGCCGGCGCGTGGTGGACGCAGCGCATGCGGTGGGTGTTTCGGTCGAAGGGGAACTCGGTTGTCTCGGGTCGCTGGAAACCGGCATGGCCGGAGACGAAGACGGCGTCGGCGCGCAAGGGCAGCTTACGCGCGACGATCTGCTGACCGATCCGCGCGAGGCGCAGATTTTCGTGGAATCCACTGGCGTCGACGCATTGGCGATCGCGATCGGCACGTCGCACGGCGCCTATAAATTCAGCCGGGAGCCGACCGGCGATATTCTCGCCATCGGCCGGATCGTCGAAATTCACGAGCGGATTCCGAACACGCATCTCGTGATGCACGGATCGTCGTCGGTGCCACAGGAATGGCTCGCGATAATCCGTGAATACGGCGGCGAGATTCCCACCACGTACGGCGTTCCGGTCGAAGAAATCCAGCGCGGCATTGCGCATGGAGTGCGCAAGGTGAATATCGACACCGACATCCGGCTCGCAATGAGCGGCGCAATGCGCAAGTCGCTGTCGAATGCGCGGGCCGAGTTCGATCCGCGCGCCGCGTTGAAGGCCGCAACCGCGGCTGCGCGTGGTGTCTGCGTCGAGCGCTTCGAGGCGTTCGGCTGCGCGGGGCAGGCGCCGCGTATCAAGCCATTGCCGCTCGAGGCGATGGCGCGCCGATATCACTGAGCAAGGAGACCGGCATGCGTGATTTTCTGATTGCTCCTTCGCTGCTGTCCGCCGACTTTGCGCGTCTCGCCGAAGAGATTCGCGACGTCACCGCAGCGGGCGCCGACTGGATTCATCTCGATGTAATGGACAACCATTACGTGCCGAATCTCACGGTCGGGCCGCTCGTTTGCGCGGCGATCCGGCCGCATACGCGCGTGCCGATCGACGTGCATCTGATGACCATTCCGGTCGATCCACTCGTCATCAGCTTTGCCGAAGCCGGTGCGAACACGATCAGTTTTCATCCGGAAGCATCGCCGCACGTGCATCGGACCATCGAACTGATCAAGACGCACGGCGCGCGCGTCGGACTCGCGCTCAATCCTGCCACGCCGCTCGCAGTGCTGGACCATGTGATCGAGCGGCTCGACGTGGTACTGGTCATGTCGGTGAATCCCGGCTTCGGCGGCCAGACCTTCATACCCGAGACGCTGGACAAGCTACGCGTACTGCGCGAACGCGTCGACGCCACCATGCAGCGCACCGGACGCGCGTTGCTGATCGAAGTGGATGGTGGCGTGAAGGCGTCGAACATCGCGCCGATCGCGGCGGCGGGTGCCGACGTGTTCGTGGCCGGCTCGGCGGTCTTCGGCGCCGACGACTATGCGCAGGCCATGGGCGCGATGCGTGCCGCGCTCGCGCAGATGAGCGAAGCGAACGAAGCGTTGGCGGAAGCGCGCTGAACGGTCGTGCCGTGTGGGCTCACCGTTTCTTCATCGTCTCGCCGGGCGCGCACCAGACCGACAGGTCCTGCTCGGGCCGATCGACGGCGCAGCCCCAGTCGAGCGGCTGATCCTGGTCGAAGCGCTTGCCGAGCCGCCACGCGATCTCGGCGCGTGCAAGCTGCACGCCCATATAGAACGCGTGGCCGCCGTCTGCTTCCAGATGAAGGTCCGGATAGAACTGGAATGGATCGCCGCCACGAAGATGTCCGTCGCGGTTGTAGACGTGAATGGCCTCGGCACTCACCTGCACGCGAAAATTCGGGTCGCGCACCTGTCGGGCAAATTCGTCGATCTCGGCGGGACTGTATGGAAACGGGCGCTTCGCATGCACTGTCGCAAGATCGCCGTCGATACCTTTGGGCAGTACCTGTGATTCGCGGGCGGCATGCATCACACGACGCGCGATGTCGGCTTCGCGCACGGCCCGCCGCGCATGCAGGCTGACGGACGTGGTAAGCACGGCGCTTACACGAAGCTCCGCCGCCATGCCGAGCAACACGGCGTTGATGCCGCTGGTGTCCGCTTCGGTCAACTCGGTCACGTTGCCGATGCCCATCATGATCGCAACGTCTGGATAGCGTTCGCGCAGGCTCACGTAACGCGCGATCGACGTGGCGAGGCCGAACGGAATCGGATCGAGAATCGGATCGGCAAAAAAAGCCCGGCCGCGCGCGGTGAACCGCTCGATGGCTGCGTCGAGCGAAGCGGGATCGCGCGGATCGCGTGCGACGAGAATCGGCGTGGACGGCACTTCGTCCGCGATCCACAGCGTGTCGAGGTTCAGGCTCATCAGATAGTCGGCGCCTGCGCGTCCGCCGCGCAGCAACTCGTCGGTATGCATCGAATCGACGCTCACGCGATAACCTTCGGCCTTGAGCCGGCGTACCGCGTCTTCGAGATGCGGGAATGGTGTTTCCGGCAAGCAGCCTAAGTCGATCACATTCGCGCCCTGAGCGGCATAGTCGCGAGCACGCGCGGCAATGCCGTCCAGGTCGAGGCGCGGCGCGTCGACGATCTCCGCGAAAATCTCGGTTTCGTAGCGCGAGAGGTCCACCGGCTTCGCCTCTCGGCCGAAGAACTGCGGCAGGTCTTTTACTTCTTCCGGGCCGCGTTCGAACGGCACGCCGTAGTGTTCGGTCAGCGCCGCGAGGTCGCCCCGGCATCGACCTGGCACGATCACGCGCTGCGCCGCGAGCGGCGCGGGCACGCGGCGCCGGATCATGTCGGCGGTCATCAGTGCGGCGACTTGCAGACCGATTTCGCGGATTTCCCAACTGAACGGCGCCGGCGCCATGCTTTCGAGCACGCGGAGCAGGCTCTTTTCGGCGAGCCGACCGGTCAGGAAGACAATGTGGTCCATGTCAGTGAGCGCCGAGTGGCAGTGTCATACCAGGTCGAGCGTCGCGAGGCGTTGATCGAGCGCCGTCTTCAGTTCATCCAGCGAGCGCACGACCGTCGTGTATTCGATGCGCGACAGGCGCTCCACGTTGTCGAGTTCGATCGAGCGCGGTCTTAGTTCGACCCATTCGTTCGGGCTTTGTGTGACGACCGTCGGTTCGGTGTCGCATGCAAAGACGATGCCCGGAATGCACTGCTTGCCGGCCTGCGCGTACATGTTGGTCGGCAGCGTGTCGGAGATGCCGAACGCGCATTTGGCCACCGTGTTGCTGGTGGCCGGCGCGATGATGACAGTGTGATACATGCCGTGATACAGCATGCCGACCGGCACGCCGCTCGCGCTCTTGTCGCGGAACACGTTGAAGCGCTCGCGCAGTCTGGGCAGTTTCCAGCCGTACAGCGGCAGCACTTCTTCGGCTGCGGCGGAGAGAAAAAGGTCCGTGCGCGGCAACGCCAGTGCGAGTTCGATCGACTCTTCAAGCAGATGGCCCGAGCCCGTCACGCACCACGCAAAGCGCGCGTCCGGCTTGAAATCCGCGAGTTTGCGAGCGGGCGCCTGGGTCATGCGCTATGAGCGTGCGGCGATCCGTCGGGCGGCGAACCGTCGGGCGGCGTGCCGTCGAAGGCCTGTTCGTCGGCTGGGTCGTCGAGGTCGGCGCCGTCGTGCCCCGAGCCGTCATGCGACAGACGGATTTGCAGCCGGCGCATCTTGCGATACAGCGTATTGCGGCTGATGCCCAGCGCCTTCGCCACGTTACTGACGTTCCAGCGATTTTCTTCGAGCATCGCAAGAACGGTCCCACGTTCGTTCAACTGGATTGCGTTCAGCGCGGAAAGATCGGGATCGTCATCCGGATGCGGCGCCGGCTGGGCAACCGGATGCGACACGGCGGGCGTCGCCACCAGCGGATCGCGCTGCGTCACTTCCACGGGCAGATCTTCGCAGCGGATCGGTTGTCCGTCGCATAGCGCAATCGCCATCTGCAACACATGTCGCAACTGCCGGATGTTGCCAGGCCATGCGTAGCTCAGCAACGCCTGCTCTGCCTCTTTGGTTAGCTCCGGTGGATCGTTATCGGTTTCCGCCTCTAGCAGATGATGAATCAGCGGCAGCTTGTCAACGCGCTCGGCGAGCGGCGGCAAATTCAGTTCGACGCCCTTCAGCCTGTAATACAGATCCTCGCGGAACTGCCCTCCGTGCACGAGTTCGAGCAGGTTGCGGTGGCTCGCGCTGATCAGCTGGAAATTCACCTTGACGGTGGTTTCCGCGCCGAGCGGCGTGACCTCGTGCTCCTCGATCACACGTAGTAGCCGCGCCTGCAAGGCGAGCGGCATGTCGCCGATCTCGTCCAGAAACAGCGTGCCGCCGTTGGCCTGCACGATCTTGCCACGGCGTCCTTCGCGCTGAGCGCCGGTGAACGCGCCCGCACGATAGCCGAACAGTTCGCTCTCGATCAGGTTCTCCGGCAACGACGCGCAATTCACCGGCACGAACGGTCCTGACGAATGCGGGCTGATGCTATGCAACGCCTGCGCGAAGACCTCCTTGCCCGTGCCCGTTTGCCCTCTGAGGATGATTGGAATCTTGCGTTGGACCACGCGCACGCCTAGCTGAATCTGCGAGGCCATGCGTGGATCGCCGAACTCCAGATGCGCAATTTCATCGAGTCGGGCCGGCGGTGGGCGCTTTTCGGGTGCACTCGTACGCGCCACGGGCGCTGTCACGGCGACGCGCGTGCCACGTGCTGCCGCGTTTTGTGCAGTCTGCGCGACGAGGAAAAAGCGGTTCGTCGCGTTGGCGCTGTACACGGTGACCGGATGAAACGAGCCGCGAATGCTGCGGGCGATCATGTCTTCGAGCGACGCGTTGAACGCCTCCTCGATACGCCGTCCGCGCAGTTCGCTGAGCGAGCGGAAGCCGAGCTGGAAGAGCGCGCTGCGGTTCGCCGCCAGCACGGTACTGTCGTCCGCCACCGCAAGCTTCCCGCCATGCAGCGTGCCGACGAACTCCGGGCGGCTGTGAAAGTGGATCATGTTCGCATGACGATAGCGCGCGTCGAGCAAACGGTTTTCGATCATCTGGCGCGACATCCCGACGAGCACCAGCGAGTGCTGCTGCAACAGTTTCGAGCGGCTCGTGACGTCGAGTACGCCGGCAATCTCGCCGCGGTCGTCGAAGATCGGCGCGGCGGAGCAGGTGAGCGAGGTGTAGCGCGGATAGAAATGCTCGTGCTGGCAGACGGCAATGCAATCGCGTTCGGCGAGGCACGTGCCCATTCCGTTGGTGCCCGCTTCGCGCTCACTCCACAGCGCGCCGACGCGAAAGCCGTCGGAAGCGACCGCTTCGGCGAAAGGTACGGACGACACCTGGTGGACGATCACGCCGCCCGAGTCGACCAGTACCACGGCAAGTTCGGGATCGGCCAGTTGTTGATAGAGCGTGGTCATTTCCAGCTTCGAACACGCGATCAGATCGCCCATGGCCTCACGACGCGAGCTTAGTTCGTAGTCCGTCAGGATGGGCGGCGTGACGAAGCGGGAAGGGTCGAGCTGGAACTCGTTGACGCAACGCGCCCACGATTGAGCGACTGGCTCGCTCGTCGGGCGTGTCGCCAGTTGATGATTGACGACGTTGAGAATTTCACGGACGTGCATGGAGCTGTCAGCAAGCAACGACATGGGGTTCGTCTCCGTTGCGGCAACTTCAAGCGCGCCGGACGTTGCCTTGCGTAGTGTTGCATTCGCGTGGGCTTCGCCTGCGTGTCACGAGTGCCGCTTATCGATAATGTCATCCCCTGGCGCCGCGGCTTCTCTGTCGTGCTCTGTCCGTATGCGCACTGAGTAATACGCCTGCTGTTTCCGTTCACTGTCAGGCGTTGGCTTAAAACTTTACGCTCGATGTCGCTCACGTTCAATAAGAAGTCGCATCAATAGTACAAGGTGTGCCCGCTTTTTGCTTTTAATGTCGGCATGCCCTGCCTGGGGTCTGCATTGACGTTCAACGGCACAGAGCGCTTCGCGCGCGAGTCATTGTGTGCTGCTTTGCGTTTACCCGGGTTGCGTCTCTTAACTTGTTGCCGCTACGCGGCGGAGTACACCATGGACCGTATCGATACCGTTCGCCTTGCCAGCTTCTGCGCCGCGGATGCGCAGGCGCCTCGCGCGGGTATGCCCTGGGGTGCGCCTTCGGAAGGGTTAACCTCGGGTACGCCTAAGCGCATGGACATCGTGTTTATCGAGAACTTTATCGGTCAGACGATTATAGGTATCGACAGCAGCGAGTTGCATGTGCCGCAGTCAGTGCGGATGAACCTCGCGATCGGCGTGCCCTCGATTCGCGCCTGTACGACGGATCGCATCGAGGACACGATCAACTATGCCGCGGTGCGCAGCGCGTTGCATGCGTTGCTGGAGTCGCACGGTATGCGTCTGCTCGAAGCGCTTGCCGAAGCGGTGGCGCGCCTGCTGATTATCGATTTCGGCGCCCACTGGGTCCGCGTATCGCTCGCGAAACCGGCAAAATTCGACGACGTAGCGGCCGTGGGCGTGCAGATCGAGCGGCAGCGCAGCGATATGCCGAAAGCGGGCGGGCCCACGAGCTATGCGTCGCTTGGCGAGGGGCTGATTCCGGACTGAACCCGCGAGGCCCGGACCATGCATCGTCCGGGCGCACCCGCACCCGCGCCGGGTCAACCGGCCATATACGCTATTTCGACGCCGCAGTTTTATCGCTACCCAGTCCGCAACTGCGGTAGGCGTCCGCTTGCAGCGTGCGGAATTTCTTCGTCTGCGCTTTCGCGTGGTCGACCCGGAACTCCGAGCCGCCTTCGCCGCCGAGCGTCGCGTACTTGGCGAAGGTCGATTGATCGACGAACTCGTCATACGGGAGCGCGGTCGCCATTTTGTCGATCACGCACGAGCATTTATAGACGTTCGCGAAATCGTGTCCATTGTCGTCCATGCAGGAGAGCACGTATTCGACCCGTCCCTGCGTCGGGTAGTTGTAGCCTGCGGCCGGCGCCTGTTGCGGATCGCCGTCCGCCCAGGCGAGCGGCGCGGCAAGCGCAATGCAGGCAAAGGCCGCCAGCGCGCGACATCGTAGGGTCATCTCATGCCTCTGTGAGAGCAATTGCACGATGGCATCGTTCGAGGCCCGCGGGGCCCCGTTTTGCGGCTGTGTCCGCGCGGGCCGGGAGCCATCAGTTCGGGGCGAACGGATGCGCGACGCTGCTCTTCTTCGACACGACCTCCGCAGCACTCGGTTCGCCTTTGACGGCACGCTGGATCGCCTCGCGCGTCGCCTTGTAGTTGTACTCCTGAATCTTCTTGTCGTCCTCCGCCTGCCAGTGAATGAAGACCCCGACGCACAGGAACAGGTCGTCCGCCTCGTCCTGCGGGATCGTGCCGTCCTCGACGCTGTCGGCGACAGCGAGCGCGACGGCATGCTGCGCCGGCCCGAACATCTGCACCGCCTGTTTCGCACCCTTGATCGTGACCTTGTTGAACAGGATCGTGTTGGGCTTGGTGAGCAGGTTCGGCGCGACGACCGCGAGCAACGATGTGAAGCCATCCTTATTGTTGGTGAGCGCATTGCAGAATGCGGTCTCCGCAGCGGAACCTCGCGGTCCCATCAGCAAGTCGATGTGTGCGACCTCGTTGCCGTCGCCGACGAGCGACTCGCCTATCAGGACGCGGTTGATCTTGGCCATGCTGTTCCTCCGATGAGTGGAATGGGGACTTGCCGACTGACTGACACGCCGCCTGAACGGTCCTGGTCCGCGATCGCCTGGCAGCGGTTGATGCACGGTGGCATTAACTAACAGAATCCGTGCCAGTGCGGGGCGCATTAGCCTCGCATGGCGCGCCGCTTGCGGTACCCGGCTCGTCGAGGCAAAGGGCGACGAACAGCGTCGCCACCGTCAGGTCCGCGCTGGTGCCGGGATTGATGGCGGCCGCTTTCATTTCGGCATCCCATGTATCGAGGGAGTGGTTGCCCGCGGCCGTACTCGTTTGCGTGAGCGTGCGGCGCCATTGCGCGTGCCGCTCGCGTGCCGTTCGCGTGACACTCTGCGCCACCCCAAGTCCGTGCTTACGCACAATGTGCGAGTCGGGCCAAATGCTCAGGAACGTGAGGAACACGTTCAGCGTGGCGACGCACGGATCATCGGCCGGAAATTCGCGCCACGCGGCGAGGCCGGTTTCGAAAATGTCGTGATAGCCCTCGGCATACTGTCGCGCGATGCTGTCGCGCGCGGCGGCGAGTGCCATTGCAGCGTGCAACGCGACTGTCGGCGCATCGTGCACCGATTGCTCGGGAGCCTCGCCGAGACCGCCCGGATTGGCGAGCGCGATCGCGCGGTATGCGAGGCGCGAATCGTCGATGTCGAGGCGCGCAAGCACGCGCCCGGTCGCCGCGTGCCACGCGTGGGGCGACAACGGGTGCGCGGTTTCTTCGAGCGCCGCGGCGAGAGGCGCGACCAGCAGCAGGATGCCCAGGTTCGTATTGCAGCCGACCGTGGCGCGCGTGCGCGTGACAGCATCGAGCAGGCGCTGGCCGACGGGCATGCCGCGCGCGAACAGCGCGTCGGCGGCCGCGTCGGCGCTAGCAATGAACTGCGCCGCGCTCATACCGTGGCCTTCGCTATCTACGCTGACATTGCCAGGCTTCGGCGTTTCGACGTCCAGCCGGCAAGCTGTCAGGAAGGCAGCACGAGCTTGCCCGAAGTCGGTGACGGCTCGGGGCGTGTTCATATCGGCGGCAGCGCCAGAACCGCTCGAACTCGCCGCGCACTGTAGCCGCTCTTGCAGGCGCTCGAGCAGCCGCTCAGGCCTATCGCGCGCAGGAAACCCCGCAACCGCTCAGCCATGGCGTTCGTGCAGCGCCACCACTGCCGCCTCGCCGCGCTGCGCGGGCAGCTTGCGGAACAACAGATCGTCGGCGAGCGCCGCTGCAATGTCGATCGGCGTGACCGATTGCAGGCCACGCCACGCCGCCACGCCGTTGACCTCCAGTACGAGCGGCGGGGCGGCGTCCTGCGGGTCGGGAATCAGGTCGACGCCCGCGTAGTCGAGCCCGAGCGCCTCGGTGGCGTTCACCGCCGTCTGTGCGAGCGCCGCGTCCAGATCGGCCGCCTCGCACGTGGCGCCCTGCGCGAAGTTATGAATCCAGCCTTTGCCGCCGATGCGCCGCATCGCCGCCACCGCGCGTCCGCCGATCACGAGCACACGCCAGTCGAAGCCAGGCCTGCCGCCGTCGATAAAACGCTGCAGATACGCCACCTGGCTGTACGGTTTCAGCGAAGGCAGCGGCGCCAGCGCGCGCGGCGGCGTGCTGCGCAAGCCGAGCCGTTTAAGCCCATGGCCTTGCGAGCCGAACAGCGGTTTGAGAACGACCTGGCGTCCGGCCGCGGCCTCGCGCATCAGCACGCGCTGCGCGAATGCCGCCGATTCGCCGGCCCACGTCGCAGGCGTGGGCACGCCATGGCGATGCAGCAAAAAACTCGTCATCGACTTGTCGACGCTGCGTTCGATCGCGCGCGCATCGTTGTAGACCGGCACACCCGATTCGCGCAACGCATGCAGGATGCCGAGCCGCAACGTCACCTGCTCGAACGTGCCGCCTGCGATGCCGCGCACAAAAACCGCGTCAGGCAGCCCATGGCCGAAGCCCGGCAGCACGAGCCCATGCGGCTCCCACGTCGTGTCGATGCGGCAATCGGCGAGGTCGATGCAGCGCGCCTCCGCACCGCGCGCGCGAAACGCTTTTTTCAGACGCCCGGTGTGCCAGCCGGTTTCGTCGGTCATGATCGCGATGCGCAGCGGTGCCTGCGCGCCGGACGTGTCGGTCCCGGCGTCCATAGCAGTTGAGGCACCTGCCAAAGGCAGACTCATGGTTTGCTGCTCCATTGACCGTGCAGCAGATCCGCGTCGACGGCGCCGCCGTGATAGGTCGCGCCGCTTTCCAGGCTGCTCACCCACACTTCAGCCGGGGCGAACAGCGCGGGGTCGATCTGGTAGAAGTCGAAATTGAACGATTTGAAGATATCCGCGAACGGCCGGCCGTGATCGCGCGAAGTCGACGCGGGCAGTTCCTCGGCGAGCCGCCGTGCCACCGCGTCGTGCTTCACCGTGAGATGCACGCGGCCGCCGTACAGGATTGCGTCGTTGGTGCGGCCCATTGCCTGGACGCCGTCCGGCGCCGGCGGCGGCAACGGCGCGGAGCCGCCGGCTTCCACCACCTCGTCCAGTGCTACGCCGAGCACATGCGTTTTGTGCAACGCAACTTCGACGACCCGCGCCACTACCTGCACCGTTCCCGCGACAGACTGTGTCGGCGTAGTGACGAGTGTCAACCGCTCGGGCGCGAGACCGCAGTCGTGCACCACTTTGTCGATGACGAACTGCGGCGGCAGACGGTCCACTTCGAGCACGAGCACGCCGCGCTCATGACGATCGCGATAACCGAGTTCGGCGAAAAGCGGCTCCTTCACAGCAAGCGCGCGCGCCGGACCTGATCCGAGAGAAAAAAACTTCTTGCCGCCAGTCTGCTCCTTCGTTGCCGCCAGGCTCCATCCCGCGTATTGACTGGCGAGGCAGGCGAGCACCGGCCACGACGTGCGCACTTCTATCGTGCTCGGCCACAACGGCCTCGCGTCCAGGCTCTCGCGCACGGTCACGTGGCCGAGGCCACCCATGCAGATGCGCGCGATCAGCACGCCCGCCGCGACGCTGCCGGGCGCAGTCACGCCGGCGTCGACGAGCACCGTGCCGTTCGCAGTGCGGCTGATAGCGGCGCCGAAACGCGGGGCGTCGTCGACGAGACGAGCGACCAGGCGTTCGCTGAGCGCGTTGACGCTCAGTGAGGCGGCATCCGCGAGGGGCGGCCTGGGGTCGTCAGGAGTGGCAGTGGATGAAGGCAGAGTCGGGCTCATAGCAGGGCTCATGGCAGGTTTCGATTCGTTGCAGCATCAGCGTGTGCTGGGCGTCGAGCGCATGCCGCACCGCGTCCACCGAAGCGGCGCGCACGATGAGCGTACAGACGGGCTGGCCGGCTTCGACCCATGTGCCGGGCATCGGCACGTCGCGGCAACGCGGATCGCGCATGCATGCATCGCTGAACGCTTGCGAGACAGCGAACGGACGCGGCGCGAACAGCACCTGTTGACCGGCGCGCCACGTCGCACGCGCGGGTTCGGCGGGCAGACGACCGTGACGGCAGGCGTCGATATGACTGGCGACGAGCCCGCGTGCCCATGCATCGGGAGAGGCGGTTTCGTAAAGCGTCATCGTCGATGAAGGGCGGGTGTTGATTTCGAGCAGTTCGAACGAATCGCCGTCGAGCAGAAAGTCGCAGCTATTGATGCCGGTAAGCCCGACGCGCGCGCACAACGCGGCGATCGCCGCTCGAACGCGTACCTCGACCGCGGGCGGCAGGTCGATTGGGCCGATGGAGCCCGCATGCACGAACGGCAAGTTGCCCATCGCGCACGTGAGCTGGTGCGCGAAGCCGATCACGCGCGCGCTGCCGCGCGCCGCGATAAAGAGCGCGGACATCGCGAGGCCTCGGCTGTGGCGCTGGAAATAGACTTGCGCGGGAACGCGTGCGTCGGCAACCGCGGCGAGCGGCTCGACGTGCGTTCCGCCGCAGCCGTCCGCGCGTTTCGCGAGCCAGCCATGCGGCGCGGCGGGGCGCGTGAAGGCGACCGGCGGATGCGGAATGCCGAGTTCGTCGAGCAGCGCAAAGAAGCGCCGCGGATCGCGAACCGCAGCGGCGGCGTCGACGGAATTGCCGATGAATCGCGGCAGGCCCGGCGCACTGCGCAACTGCGCAACGAACGGTTCGAGCCCGCTGCCGTCGATCCAGCCGATCATTCCCGGCAGGCGCGCGCTACGTTCGAGCGCGTCGGTGAGCCGCGCGGCGTCGATCGATAACGGGCCGCCGCCGATGTCGAACCACAGTTCGGAGGCCTCGCGCGTATCGCGGTCGCCGAACACGTCGAGCGCGACCACCCGCAAGCCCGCACGCGCGGCGGACTGCGCGAGCATCCGCGCAGACAGGCCCGCCACCGCGACGAACGGCGCACGCGCTGGAGATGGACGCATGATCATGGCTGGTGCTCCCGCACGGCTCGCCGCTCAACCAAGGCCGGCCGCGACGGCGCGCGCCTCGTCGAACGCTTGCGGAAAACTCAGGTAGACCGGTTTGCCGCCCGTGCGCATCCGCGTGAACAGCCGGTGTTCAACCTGATATTTGACATTGCCGATCGCCAGTGCGCCGATGCCGATTGCGCCGCCCGTGGTGGGCACACCTTCGATCGGCTTGCCGTCGTTCATCACGTTGACGCCGGCAATGCCTTCGGGCGGCACCGCGTTGACGTCGGCGGCGATCAGCAGACGGCGCGCATGTTCGAGGTCCTCGCGGGTCACCACCTGGACGCCGGCGATCGCCGTGGCCAGCACGATCTCGGCCTCGCCGAGCACCGCGCGCAGTTCGGCGGGAGTCGCCGTGCCCACGCCTTTGGTCACGATGCCAAAGCGCTGGTTCAGATCGTCGCTGACCCGCACCGCGCGCGCCTGGTCGGTGTGGCTCCCGATCGACACATCCGCGCCGAGCGAAGCCGCCATCGCCGCCGCCACGCGACCGACGGCGCCGGTGCCGCCGAGAATCAACACACGCTTGCCGCCCAACTCCATCCCATAGGCCTTGCCCAGATGCCGCTCGGCCAGCGCGACGAGCGCGGCGGCGGTCGTGTATGCGCCGCTCGGATCGGCGAACACGGACACCTCGAACGGCGGGACCATGGCTTTGCGCGCGGTGTCGAGCATGTCGGCGGCGAGCATCACATCGCGTCCGCCGATGAAGATGCCGGTGCGCGCCACGCCTTTCGGGCCGCGCGAAAAGATCGCGTCCTGAGTGAGGTTGGCGACCATTCCGCCGTCGACATTGCAATACGGCACGATGATCTGGTAGCCGGCGTCGGCGGCCATATTGACGTCGAACGGACTCATCTGCGGCGTGGCCGTGAACATGTGCAGGATGTACGGCCTTTCAGCGGGCTTTTCGGCGGGTTTTTCAGTAGTGTCGGACATGGCAGGGGGCTCGTTTCAGTGACGATGTCATGAACTGCGCAACGCGAGGGCTAGTGCGTTGCCGCGCGTGGGCGTATGGGCCTGGCGGGGTACTTGTCGGATCGATGGCGCGTGTGCCACGCCTGTTGCATAGGCTGCCAGCGCCGTATGTGCATGTGCGGGCTTTCGCGAGCCGGCCGTTTGTAGATCGCGCGTTCGAGCGCGCTCCATTTCGGCGCGCCCGTTCGCCGGCTGCCCGGTCCGTAACTCGCGGCGCGGAATAAAGGCACATCATGCGGCGTCGATGCGCCGGTGCGGCCGCGCTTCGGCGACGCGCACAGTCGCGCCGCGATTGCGCCCCGCGACAATCTTGCATTCGATATGCGGCATGCCGCGCGTGGCTTCGCGCGCTGCGGCGAGCGCGCCTTCGGCGTCGCGCGCGCTGCCGACGATCGCAAAGCCCGTCGGCCCCCACGAACTCTGGCCAATCGCGGCGGTGCGCTGCGCGGCCACGGCGCGCAGCGCACGTTCGACGCCGGGGCTCGCGAACACGCCGCCTTGCACGGGCGCGAAATATTCGCCGATGGTCTGCTGCATCTCGGTCAACCCATGTGCGAACGGTACGATGTTCCGCTCGGCGGCGCCCGGCAAAATCTTCATCAGCACGAGGTGGCACAGATGCGCGGCGAGTTTCTGCGGAAACGGCGCAAGCGCGGCAAGGCCGCGCCGTTCGTCAGCGCCGTGCAGACCTTCGCGCGCATTGTCGCTGACGAGCAGCACGCGCCAGTCGTCGGGAAATGGCTGACGTGCGAGCAGCGGCGGCACGCCCGGATGCAGATCGCCCGACGGACCGCCGTCCACTAGCAGGCCGCCCGAATCGAAACCGAGCACGCCGATGCCCGAGCGCGCGCCGCGTCCGAGCAGGGCCGCCAGTTCGGCGCTAGCCGCGACGTGACCCAGCAGCCGGACGAACGCCACGCCGACTGCGAGCGCGAGCTGCGTCCCCGATCCGAGGCCGGTGTGGGCGCGCGGTGTCTGGGTGACGTCGATCGCGACGGGCGTGGGGTCGTAAGCGGCGTGCAGCCGTTCGAGACATACCGCGATGCGCTCGCGTTCCGCATCCGACACCGCGCCGTCGATGCGGTCGCGTTCAGCGAGCCGCGCTTCGACGCGAGTGCCGCCGCCGTCAATCACGAGTCCGACGCTGCCGAACGCGCGTCCGAGCGACGCATTCGGGTCGAGAAAGCCCAGATGCAACCGCGCGGGGGCGTCGACCGTCACGGTGGCGTCAGGCGGAAGGCGGCGAACGTGAAGCTGCATCGCAAGTGTCCTTGTTCGGGCGTGATCCGGTGTAGATCGGGCACAGCGAGCCGCACACGCCGCCATGGCGACGGCGTGTGCCGTCGCGCGGGCGGCCGGCGCAGGACGTTAAGCGAAAGCCGTACCAGGCACATGCGGGGACGTCCGCTTTCGGACGTACCAGATGACGTGCCGGCTGCGCCCGCTTCGCCGCTCCCGCTGTCGCTGCTCGCGCTTCAACCGCCTTCGGCCGTCCCCTCCGCTTTGGGCGCGTCGTACTTGATGTAGCGAAAGCGCTGGTCGTCGCTCGGCGTGCCTTCCAGCGGGCCGCCTTCGGTGGCCGGCTGCCACTGGATGAACGACTCGATCTTGTTGGCGAGCGCGAAGTCTTTGTCGGTGATCCCTTTCGCGGAGTGCGTCTTCAGCTTCACGATCACGAATGCATAGGAGACCGTGAGATCGGGGTGATGCCATGCGGCTTCCGCGAGATGGCCCACTGCGTTCACCACCATCAACGTTCCTTTCCAGCCCTCGGTGCGGTATTTGCGCCGCAGCCAGCCGTCTTCCACGTACCAGTGCTGGAGCGGGCCGACGAGCCGTTGCTGGATCTCGTCGTCGGTATAGACCTTTTCGGTTTTTGCCATGATCGCTTCTCCGCGGATGTTGGTTCGATCGATAACACTCATGTTGCGCTGCAAACGACCTGCCACCGGCCCCGCCGTACTCACGCGAACCCGACGCAGCGCTTTTGCGAAGTGGTTCTCGCGCGGCCTGCGACGCGACGGACACGCTTCGTATCGGGCAATGACACAGTATGTTCCACATGCCCGGATTAAGTGGTGTGACGGCGTGACACCGCCGAACGGTATCTCACGTCATTGCCGTTTCATACAGCCTGCACACGGCGACTCGAACGGTACCCGAGGCACGGCGCGTAGCCTGATGCCGTGTGCCCAGGCGGCGTTTTCAGACCGGCTTGTGGCGGCGAAGGCGGTCGGTGCAGCTGCGCGACCGGCATGGAATATGCGTTGGCCGTCATGCGCCGCAAACCCGACAGCGATTGGGAATGGCGCTGATCGTTACCCTGCATCCGTGGAGGCGCGCCCGGTGCGACGAGGTAGCGTGGGTCATTCGTGAGTTGAACAGCAAGACCATTCTGGAGGAGACATGAACTTACGCACCACGGTTCTTGGGCTCGCGATCCTCGCGTCGGCAGCCATGAGTTCCATCGTTGCACAGGCCGATTCGCAGCTCGATGGGCTCATGAAAAGTCCGTCGAACTGGGCGGCGCAGGCAGGCGATTATGCGAATCACCGCTACAGCCCTCTCAAGCAGATCAACGAGAACAACGTCGGCAAACTACAGGTCGCGTGGACCATGTCGACCGGCGTGCTGCGCGGCCATGAAGGCGCGCCGCTCGTGATCGGCGACACCATGTATATCCACTCGCCGTTCCCTAACAAGGTGATTGCGATCAACCTGAAGGATCAAACATTCCTCTGGCAGTACCAGCCGAAGCAGGACGATTCGGTTGTCTCCGTGATGTGCTGTGACACAGTCAATCGCGGGCTCGCCTATGGCGACGGCAAGATCTTCCTGCAGCAAGCCGATACCAAGCTCGTCGCGTTGAACGCGAAAACCGGTGACGTGGTCTGGACCGCGCAGAACGGCAACTCGAAAGCCGGCGAAACGAACACCAATGCGCCGCACGTTTTCGGCGACAAGGTGTTGACGGGCATCTCGGGCGGCGAGTTCGGCGTGCGTGGACGTCTGATCGCGTACGACATCAAGACCGGCAAACCGGCCTGGACCGCGTACAGCACGGGTCCGGATAAAGACATGCTGATGGACCCCGACAAAACGATGACCTACGCCGACGGCAAGATGGTGCCGGTGGGCGCGGACTCGTCGCTGAAGTCCTGGAAGGGCGATCAGTGGAAGCTGGGCGGCGGCACCACGTGGGGCTGGTATGCGTGGGATCCGAAGCTCAACCTTGTCTACTACGGCACCGGCAATCCCGGCACATGGAACCCGACGCAACGTCCGGGCGACAACAAGTGGTCGATGTCGATCATGGCCCGCGATCTGAATACCGGCATGGCGAAGTGGGTCTATCAGATGACGCCTCACGACGAGTGGGACTACGACGGCGTCAATGAAATGATCCTGTCGGATCTGACGATCGACGGCAAGAAGGTACCCGCTATCGTTCACTTCGACCGCAATGGCTTCGGCTACACGTTGAACCGCGAAAGCGGCCAACTGCTCGTTGCGCAGAAGTTCGACCCGGCTGTGAACTGGGCCGACAGCGTCGATCTGAAGAGCGGCAAGCCGATTCGTAACGCGGCGTATTCGACGCAGGCAGCGGGTTCGGATCACAACGTGAAGGGCATCTGTCCGGCGGCGCTCGGCTCGAAAGATCAGCAGCCCGCAGCGTACGACCCGAATTCGAGCCTCTTCCTCGTGCCGACGAATCACGTTTGCATGGACTACGAACCGTTCGATGTTGACTATGTGTCCGGCCAGCCGTATGTGGGCGCGACGCTGTCGATGTATCCGGGTCCGAACGAGAACAATGCGATGGGCAATTTCATCGCGTGGGACGCGGCGAAAGGCAAGATCGTCTGGTCCAAGCCGGAGAAGTTCTCGGTGTGGTCGGGCGCGCTCGCGACCGCCGGCGGCATTGCGTTCTACGGCACGCTGGAAGGCTACCTCAAGGCGGTTCGCATCAAGGACGGCAAGGAGTTGTGGCGTTTCAAGACCCCGTCGGGGATTATCGGCAACGTGTTCACCTACCAGTATCAGGGCAAGCAGTACGTCGGCGTCTACTCGGGCATTGGCGGCTGGGCCGGCATCGGCATGGCGGCAGGACTCGAGAAATCGACGGAAGGCCTCGGCGCGGTGGGCGGTTATCGCGAGCTCGCGAAGTATACGGCGCTCGGCGGTACGCTCTTCGTGTTCGCCATTCCTGGCGGCAACAGCTGAGCGCAGGTCGTTCGAATCGCGCGGCCGGTTCGCTCCTGGTGAAGCACCGGGGCAGCCGGCGGCGCCGGTTCGGTCAGGTCGGTTCAATGCGGGTTCAAACCACAAGTTGCATACGAATTACCAGGTCCGCGCGCTTGCAGAGATGCAGCAATGCGTCGATGAAACGCATCGGCGCGCGGCTCTAACATCAGGAGACATCTGTCTATGAAACGCCGAGCAATCTTGTTGCGGGCGGCACTGCCCGTCGTTTTCGTCATGCTGCCTGTCACATACGCCCAGACCAATCCCGCGATGGCCCAGGTGGCGTACAAGGTGGTCGACGGCAGCAAGGTGGACGCCAATACGTTGCAGGGATGGAAGACCTGGCGCGCGCTTGCATGCGAACGCTGCCACGGCGCTCAGCAGCAGGGCATGGTGGGCCCCTCGCTTGTCGACGCCTTCAAGACGCTCGACAAGAACGAGTTTCACCGCACGGTGTTCGGTGGGCGGGTCGACAAGGGCATGCCTGACTTCAGTTCCAGCCAGATGATGCAAAAGAACTGGGAGAACCTTTACGCCTATCTGAAAGGGCGCTCCGACGGGCAGATCAAGCCCGGCGATCTGCAGGCCATCGACGCGAAATAACGCCGGCGCCACAACTTCAGGAGGTGATCGATGCGTCATCGCAAACTCATGCACGCGCACGCCGTGCTCGTGGCAGGCGCGCTGTGCTATGCGGCGCTCGCAAGCGGCGCGGTCCGCGCCCAGGGCGAGGCGGCGCTGCCGAACAACGACGGCGCCGACGGCGTTCTGCGAGTCTGCGCGGACCCGAACAACATGCCCCTGTCGAACAACAAGGGCGAGGGTTACGAGAACCGCATCGCGAGCCAGATGGCGAGCGACTTCGGCTACAAGCTCGAATACACGTACTTTCCGCAGCGCATGGGCTTCGTGCGTCACACGCTGCGCGAGAAGGTGGCCGACAGCGAGCGCTATAAATGCGATCTGATCATCGGCGTGCCGAAAGGCTACGACATGACTTCGACGACGCAGCCGTATTTGCGCTCCACCTATGCAATGGTGTTCAAGAAGCGGCCCGAACTGGCCGGCATCAACACGCCGGACGATCTGCTCAAGCTGCCGCCGGATCAATTGCACAAGCTGCGCTTCGGCATCTTCTCGCAGACGCCGGCGGTCGACTGGCTGCTCAGTCATAACCTGATCGATCAGGCCGTGTCGTATCAGGTGCAGAGCGGCGATCCGCAGGAATATCCCGGCCAGATGATCGAAAAGGACCTGCAGGCTGGCAACGTGGACGTCGTGTTTCTGTGGGGGCCGATTGCCGGCTACTTCGCGAAACGTTCCGGCGATTCGGTGAAGCTCGTGCCTTTTCCGGCCACGCCGGGCATCCGTTTCGACTATACGATCTCGATGGGCGTGCGTTACGGCGAGAAGGCGTGGAAGGACAAGGTCGATCAATGGATCGGCGCGAACCACGACAAGATCGACAGCATCCTGACCAGTTATGAAGTACCGCTTCTGAAGCCCGTCGATGCGCCGTCCGGCAAGCCCGCGGACGCATCGCCATGACGGCGGCGCGAGCCGGTGTGCGACGAGAATGGCGGCGCATGCTCGCGGCAGGCGCTGCGAGCATCGCGTGCCTGATCGGTGACGTGCACGCGGCCGCGCCGGCCGCGGGCAGCAATGAGATATCGCCGGCCGAGCGGCTGATCTTCACGACCGATCATCTGCATGGCGTCGTGCAGCAAACCGAACTCGACTACGCGCTGCTCAGTTCCGACCCGCCCGCGCGCGGCACCGACATCGTCAAGGTGCTCGTGACGAGCACGGACAACGCGAAGGGCGACGCCCAGGTGTCGGATCACAGCGGAGCCGTATCGTTGCCGAACGGCGGCTTGCAGTGCAACCCGGTGATCATCTATTTCCTCGAGCGCGACATCGCCGAGATGGAGCAGTTGACGGGCGGACAACGGCGCTATTTCCAGCAGCGCTTGCGCCTCGCGCTTGCCGCCGGGCCGAAGATCGAAACGGTGACGAGCCAGATAGACGGCAAGCCGGTGAAGGCTCAGCAGATCGTCGTACAGCCCTATCTCGACGATCCCAATGCCGAACGTTTCGCTCAGTACACCGCGAAGCGCTACACGTTTCTGATCGCCAGTACAGTACCGGGCGAGGTCGCGCTGATTCGCACGGAGGTGCCCGGCGCGAACAACGACTTCGCGCATCCGCTGCATAGCCGCACCCTCAGTTTCCAGGCTGCGTTGCGCAAGCTGCCGCCGCCGGGGAATGCGCCGAACGTACCGAACACACCGAACGCGCCCGTCAAGTCGTCGAACGCGCCGCGCGCGAGCCGGTAGCGGACGCGCGGCCGTGAACTTCATCCGCTCGCTCACGCTGCGTCAATTGCAGATCTTCGTCGTGGCGAGCCGCTATACGAGTTTTGCGCGAGCCGCCGAAGAATTGCATCTGACGCAGCCGGCCGTGTCGATGCAGATTCATCAGTTGGAAGAGGCGGTCGGCCTGCGTCTCTTCGAGCGGATCGCGCGTAAGCTCGCGCTGACCGAGGCCGGCGAGAAGTTCAGCCATCACGCGAGCCGGATTCTCGGTGAGATCAAGGACGCGGAGGACGCGATGAGTTCGCTCAAGCAGGCCGATAGCGGCTCTATTGCAGTGGGCATCGTCAGTTCCGCGACGTATTTCGCGCCCAAGTTGCTCGCGATGTATTCGCATCTCTATCCGAAAGTCGACGTGCACTTCTCGGTCGGCAACCGCGATGCGCTGTTGCGCCTGCTTCAGGACAACGCGATCGACCTCGCGATCATGGGACGTCCGCCGCCTGAACTGGATACGACAACGGAGCCGCTCGCGTGGCATCCGCAAGTGGTGATCGCGCCGGTTGATCATCCGCTCGCGGGCGCGCGGCGCTTCGACTTGCAGGAGTTGCGCGGCGACACGTTTCTTCTGCGTGAACCCGGCTCGGGCACCCGCATGGCCGCGGAGGAAATGTTCCGGCAGCATCTTTTCACGCCCGCGAAAGTCGTCACGCTCGGCAGCAACGAAACGATCAAGCAGGCAGTGATCGCCGGAATGGGCGTAAGCCTCATTTCGCTGCATACGCTGCTGCTGGAATTGCGGACGAAAGAACTCGCGTTGCTCGATGTGAACGGCACGCCGATCGAGCGCACATGGCAGATCGTGCATTTGCGCGCCAAGCAGCTTTCGCCGACCTGCATGATGTTCCGGCAGTTTCTGCTGGAACAGGCCGCAGCGTATCTGGAGCGCGAGTATGCGGTATTCGTACGGCCGCCCAGCAAGCCGAAGGTCCTCATACCCGCAGTCGACGATGCTTCCGCGTGACTCGCAATTTTGCCGGCGGCGCAGCATGTGCCGGCCATAGGAGATTGCACCGATGGGATCCAGCGAACAGCTTCAGGACTGGCGTCTGCATGCGCTGCAGATCGAGGAGGAAGTCGCAAGCGCCGTGATCGGCCAGGCGGAGGTGATCCGGCTGATCACCGTTGCGTTGTTCGCGCGCGGGCATGTGCTGCTCGAAGGCGGCGTCGGCGTCGGCAAGACGACGGTGCTTCGCGCGTTTGCGCGTGTAGTAGGGGGCGATTTCGAGCGCGTGGAAGGCACAATCGACCTGATGCCGGGAGATCTCGTGTATCACACGTATGTCGATGCCGAGGGCAGGCCGCGTATCGATCCGGGCCCGCTTCTGCGACATGGCGAAGGCCTCACGACATTCTTCTTCAACGAAATCAATCGGGCGCGCCCGCAAGTTCAGTCGCTGCTGTTGCGCGCGATGGCCGAGCGCTCCGTCTGGGCGTTCGATCGCGAATACCGCTTCCCGCACATGACGGTGTTCGCCGATCGCAACAAGGTCGAGAAAGAGGAAACCTTCGAGCTCGCCTCGGCGGCGCGCGATCGTTTTCTGTTCGAGCTGAGCATGCCGACACCGGATGACACCGATGTGCGGCGCGCGTTGGTGTTCGACGCGAATTATCACGACGTCGATCGGCTGCTGGCACGGCTTTCTGCGGCTATCGTGCCGTGGGAACAGCTGAACCAGGCTGGCGCGGCCATTCAGCACAGCGTCCAGTCGAGCGAGACGATCGAACGTTATGTGCTAGATATCTGGCAGGCAACCGAAACGCCGCAGCGTTTTGGTATCGCACTCGACGGCGTGGACACGGAGCGCCTCATTCTGGCAGGCGCGAGCCCGCGCGGCATGAGCGCGCTGTTGCGCGCAGCACGGGTGGTTGCGTGGCTCGCGGGACGCACGCATCTGATTCCCGAGGACATTCATGCGGTGTTGCTGCCGGCGCTCGGCCACCGTGTGTTCTTCACGCCGATCTACGAGTTGCGTCGTCAGGAACTCGCGGAGGCGCTGACCGCGCAGATCGTCGACAGGCTTGCAGTGCCCTGAATCATGAAAGAAATCGCGGAATTCCATTACCGTTTGCCGATGCGTTCGTCTGGATTTCGTCCCGGCTCGCATCGCGGATCGAGTTTCGGTGCCGGCCAGGAATTCGCAATGCATGGCCGCCTGTTCGACTATCCGGACCCACGTCGCATCGATCTGCGGGCAAGCGTGCGCGCGGCCCGTTCGGAGTGGCTCGTGAGAGTGCATTTGCAGCGAGCCGCAGTGCCCGTGCAGGTGCTCGTGGATGTGTCGGCGTCGATGCGCTTCGGCACGCGCCGGAGCAAATTGCAGGTGGCCGCGGATTTCGTCGAAGCATTGGGGTACAGCGCGTTTCGCGCCGGCGATCCGTTGGGGATGCTTGCGTTCGATAGCGGCGCGCGCGACGACCTCTTCATGCCGCCACGCTCCGGGCGCGGCATCGGCAATCTGCTCGCGGGGATGTTGCGCGAGAGCGCAGATGCAGGCGCTGACACAGGCCTACGCATGGACGCGGGCGCGAGCTTAAGCGCGGCGGCGGCCTCGGGCAAGCGCAGCGCCAACGGCAACCGCAACGGCAGCGGCGATGGCAGTGGCCGTGGCAAGCCAAACGGCACTAGCAGCGGCAGCGTCGGCGCGTTGCAGCGCATTGCGTCGACGCTTGCGGGCCGTCAGACGCTGGTCTTTCTCGTCTCCGATTTCCACTGGCCGCTGACAGCATTGCCGGCGGTGCTCGATCTGCTGGTGCATGCGTACGTGGTGCCCATCGTCGTGTGGGATGCTGCCGAGATTGCGCCGCCTGCGGGCGGTCCGCTGCTTGCAGTGAGGGACGCCGAGTCCGGTGCGCGGCGCACGCTCTGGTTAAGCGCCGGCGCGCGCGAACGCTGGCACGAAGGCGTTGCACGGCGCCGCGCGGAACTCTCGCAGATGTTCGGCAAGCGCGCGATGCAACCGTTCTACATTGAAGGCGCGTTCGACCCGGAAGCGATGTCACGCTATTTTCTGGAGGCGGTCGCATGAGAGCAGATGCTTCGTCGCGCCGGCTCCGGTTCGCCCTCGTACTCGCCGTTTCGCTGATGCCGGCGATGATGCCGTCCACCAGCACCGCAGCGGCGAGCGGCGCGGTTATCCAACCGACGGTGCAGGAACCGCGCGCATTTGGCTATCTGCTCGGCGACGTCCTCACGCAACGCATTCTGCTGAAAGGCGACGGCTACGATAGCGGCACCGTAATGCCGCCTTCGCTCGGTCGTACCGATGCGTGGCTCGAACGCCGGCGGGTTCGTAGCGAAACCGACACCGACGGTCGGAGGTGGATGGCGATCGACTACCAGGTCGTCAACGTGCCGACAACGCTCATGCAGGTTGCGTTGCCTGCGTTATCGCTGACGTCGTCGTCCGGCGCGACGCTTCAGGTCGGCGAATGGCCGCTCAGCATCGGTCCCGCAACGCCAGCGAATCCGTTCAACGTCGGCGACCTGCAAGCGCTGCGTCCGGACCGCCTGGCGCCTACGGTGCCTACAGCCCCGCTTCGACGGCAGGCGGGCTTCGCGCTTGGCTTGCTCATGCTGACCTTGTTGTCGTGGGCAGGCTGGTGGTTCTGGCGCAACGCGCGCGAGTCGGCGCGTCTGCCGTTTGCACGCGCCTGGCGGGAGCTGCGGCACATGCAGCGAAAGCCACGAGCGAGCGGGCCGCCTGCGGACGCGTCTGCGGAGGCATGGCTTTGCCTGCATCGCGCGGTGAACGAAACGGCGGGCCACGTGGTGCATGTGGGCGCGCTGTCGGGCCTCTTCGTTCAAGCGCCCTATCTGCAACCGTTGCGCGCGCAACTGGAGCAGTTCTACCGGCAATCGGCCGAGCGCTTTTTCACGCCTGCGTCCGCGGGCGACGCCTATCCGCTGCGGACTCTGTGCGAGGCGCTGTATCGCGCGGAGCGGCGTCACCAGCGATGAACGACATGGCGCTCGACCTGGCTCACCCCTGGCTGCTTGCGCTGCTGCCGCTCGTGTTGCTGCCGCTGTTGCCCCGCCGCGCCGACACGCTCCCGTTCTCATGGATCGCATGGCTGCCCGACGATCGAGCCGGACGATGGATCGGTGCCGTCGCGCAGGGCAGTGCGGTGCTGGCGATGCTCGCGATCGTCGTCGGTTTGTCCGGTCCCGGGCGTTCGCCCCGGGAGGTGGTGCGTACGGGCAGCGGCGCGCAGATTCTGATTCTGATGGATCGCAGTGCCAGCATGGACGAGCCGATGAACAGCAAAGGTGTCGAGGTGAGCGCAGGGGAATCGAAGAACAGAGTGGCGCGCGCTTCGTTGACGCAGTTCGTCGCGCAGAGGCCGAACGACCGGCTCGCATTCATGATGTTCGGCACGAGCCCGTTGCTTGCGATGCCGTTCACTTACGACCATCGTGCGATCGACGCCGCTATCGCCGGTACTGCGGTGGGCCGCGGCATGCCCGATACGCAACTCGATCTCGGGCTGCTCACGGCAATCGGTGAGTTCAATCAGCAGCATTCGTCGAGCCGCCGCGCGATCGTGCTCGTCTCGGACGGCGGCGCGAAGCTCGACGCGCGCGAGCGGCAGTTGATCGAGGACGGTCTGCTGCGCAATCAGATTGCGCTTTACTTCATCTATTTGCGCAGCAGCGTTTACAGCCCCGATCTGAATGCAGCAGTACCTGCCAGCGAGTCTTCCGCCGAAGCGGAGCTGCACCGCTATTTTCTGTCGCTCAAGACACCTTATCGTTTGTTCCAGACCGGTAACGCAAAAGCAATGAGGGACGCGATGGCCGAGATCAACCGCCAGCAAAATGCGCTGACTACGTTTATCGAGCGTTTGCCGCGCGAGGACTTTAGTCCGTACTGTTTTGCCGTCGCACTCGCAAGTTGCGTCCTGCTGATGGCGCTACGGCTTTTTCAGGTGCGGGTGTGGTCGTGAAGCGCGCGTCGGTACATATGATCTTCGGAGCCGTGGCGCTTTGCTGCGCGGCAGTGGCGGCTTACAACTGGATCGGATTGCAGCGGGCGGAGCAGGTAAACCGGACCGTTGCGGCGACCGTCGTGGCGACCAAAGCGGCGTCCAAAGATGCGAAGCGCAGCGTGGCCAGCACCGACGATGCCCCCCAGGTCAGGCTCGCGCGCGCAGTGGCCTTATCGAGCGACGGCGCTTACGATGCGGCGGGCCCACTCTTCGAGTCGCTGATTCGGGAGCAGCCCGAAGGCGAGGTCGGACGCACGGCGCTGTTCGATCTCGGCAACCTGTACCTGCGGCAGGGAATTGGTCATAGCCCTGCCGGCGCGATCGAATCGCTTGCAATGGTCGAGGAAGCCAAGGCGCGCTACCGCAGCCTGCTACGCATTGCTGCGGACGATTGGGATGCGCGCTACAACCTGGAACGGGCGTTGTGGCTCGCCCCCGAAACGCGTTCCGCGTCGGGCGCACCGGACGTCAAGGAGCAGCACGACGTCAAAGTGCGCGATCCCGAAAGCAAGGATTTGCCGTGAGCCGCGGGGCACAAACACGTGGTTTTCTCGCAGGGCGTCACTGGACGATGCCAGCCGCGCTCGTGCTGCTGATTCTCGCGCTCACCTTGCCGCCGGTGGCGTTGCCGCGCGACACGTCGAGCTATGTCGTCACATTCGATATCACGCAGAGCATGTACGTTGAGGACGTCGTGCTGAACGGCGCGCCGGTGAGCCGGCTCGCGTTTGCGCGCGCCGCGATGCGCGATGCACTCGGTCAATTGCCGTGCGGCTCGAAAGTCGGCTGGAGTGCATTCACCGGGCAGCGAAGTTTTCTGCTCGTGGCGCCGGTGGAAGTCTGCGGCAACTATGACGCGCTGCTGTCGTCGCTGGATCGGATCGACGGGCACATGCGCTGGACTAACTACAGCCGTATTGCCGAAGGCGGTGTGTACTCGGCGGTTCGCGTGGCGCAGGAGATCGGCGACAGCACGGCCGTCGTGTTCCTGACCGATGGTCAGGAGGCGCCGCCGCTGCTGCCCTCCGATGCGCTGAAGCAAGATATCAATCCTGCTCACGTGAAGGGTTGGTTGATCGGCGTGGGCGGCGATCAACCAGCGCCTATTCCGCGCAGCGATGCCTACGGAAATCGCATCGGCTACTGGCAGGCGGACCAGGTGGTACAGGTCCCGCAGATGCACGCGTCCGCGACTCATGCCGTCAGTCGCGAGGAGTTGTCGGCGTTGCAGGGGCACTATCTGTCGTCGGTGGCGGGGCAAGTCGGTTTCGGCTATGGGCGCCTCATCGACGCCGCGTCATTGCGCGGCGCGTTGCTCGATGCACGGCTCGCTCACCGGGAAAGCGTGCCGACCGATTTGCGCTGGTGTCCCGCAGCGCTCGCGCTGCTGCTGCTCGTCTGGCGCTTCATGCCGGATACTGCCTTTCTCTTCGCGTGGATGCGCGTCGGCGCGAGCCTTTTCCGTCCTGCGCGAGGCGCTCGCGCAGAGAGCGCACCGATTGCCGGCAGCGTGCGGACAGCGGCCACCCGAAGCGAGGAATCGATCACGACGTAGCAATGGACAGCTGCGCCTCGTTCTTCACCGCTGATTAAGTGAGGATACAGATGCCGATGCTTCAGATGGTCCCCGTGACTTGTTTCAGCATGCTCATCGGACCGCGCGTCCTGATGATGTCCATTTGTGTTTGGTTGCGCACGAAAAGCGATCCGGCGAATCCCAACGCGTTGATCGAAATGCCCTCGCTGTGTTCGGCGCGGCGAGGCACGAGCATCATCCATCGCGTAGTGACGAGCAGGTTATAAGGTGCCGATTGCAGCGGTTCACCGTCCACATCGACAGCGTGCAATCCGGTCGCGGCGAGCAACGACATGTACCGCTCGAAAGCACTGCGCGCCAGTTCCGACGGACGCGATACAAGTGCCGGATCGAAGCCGACAAACGCATGCGGAAAGCCGAGCCCCGGCACCGTACCGACGGAGCCGTCCATGCGCGCCGACGCCAGCAGCGGTTCTATCGGTAGTTGTGGCGTAGTGTCGTCGAGCGGCAAGGGCGCGATCTGTAAATGCTTATGAAGCTGACTTGCGCCGGCTTCGGGGCCGCCGTTGTAAAAGCCGAGGCTCTCGAACTGCGTCATGCAAGTGAAGAGCGCGCAGAAGTCCGCGAGATTCAACAGGGCTCGCTGTAGCTCGAAGCGACGCGTAACGATCAGCACATGGTGATCGATAACGTTGAATTTATTGAGCAGGACGACATGCGTGTCGGAAAGGTCGGCGACGAACAGATCCGGGTCGTAGGGCAGGAAAGGGTTGGACGCGCGAGCGCCGCTCGATCCGGCTTTGCGCTGCTGCGCGTCCTTTTCTTTGCGGACGAGGCTGGAAATTTGCCGGACCACAAACCGCACGCCGCTGTCATCGATGGTAGTGCGGCTCGTTTGTATCGGAAGCAGCGCGCCGCAATCGAGCGCATGCGCGGTTTGGCGGACGATGGCCGGCCATAACGCGCCGGCTGGATCGGGAAGGGACGTGTTCATCGAAAGAGGCAAGCCCGGTTTGGACGACATGCAGCTTCCTTTATACACTCGGCCGACCTGCCTCGCGCGGAGAAGGTCGCGCCTGTCACCGTTCAGTTTCTGGCGGCGAGCTAGCGCCTCAGTTCCGCAATGATCTTCTCCGCGAGAAAATCGCACGGAGGGCGTTTCGATGCCGTGCTTCGCGCGAGCACGACTTCGAGCGCCGCGATTTCGGGCAGCCCCTGCGCATGACCAAGCAGCGCGAAATGCGCGGGCACGGCGCATTGTGCGAGCGGAACGATCGCAAGGCCGGCTTCGGCCATCGACACGAGTCCCATCAGACTCGGACTTTCATATGAGGTCCGGTAGCTGATCTTCGCGTGTTCGAGGCTGCGGATCGCATTTTCCCGCGCGACGCTGCCGGGCAAAAACACGGCTATCGGCAACGGCCTTTCGCGCCAGATGTCGTGTGCGCTCGGCGACGCCGCCCAGACCATCGGCTCGAGCCGCAAAAACTCGCCCGACAATCCCTTGACCCGCGTTGCGCACACGAGGTCGACGGAGCCGTCCTTCACCATCGGCGCGAGCGCGACGCTCGGCAGGCCGACCACCCGGATTTCGACCTTCGGATAAGTTGCGGAGAATTTTTTGAGGATCGGCGGCAGCAGCGAGGAGGCATAGTCGTCCGGCACGCCGATACTCACGCGGCCGGTGACGTCGGGCCGAACCACGGCGGCCCAGGCTTCGTCGCGCAGCGCCAGCATGCGCCGCGCGTAAGCGAGCAGCACTTCGCCGTCCTGTGTCGGTATGACGTTCCTCGGCTTGCGCACGAAAAGCGGCTTGCCGAGCGCGGTTTCGAGCGTCTTGATCTGCATGCTCACCGCCGACTGCGAGCGGTGCACGACTTCCGCCGCGCGGCTGATATTGCCGGTGTCCGCGACGGCGACGATCATCGTCATCACATCGAGATCGAGTGCTTTCAAGGTCTGGTATCAGAAAATCGAATGGATTCCATCAATATTACGCGATTTTCTTAAATGTTGACGTGCGGCATAGTGCAGGCAAAGGAGCCAGTGTATGAACGCCCGAACCGATTTCTCCCTGCTTGCCGCGCCCGAAGTCTCGTTTGCGACCATCGCATCGGGCATTAGCGTGCCGTACGTCGAGTGCGGAACGGGAGAGCCGCTCGTGTTCGTGCATGGCTCGCTGTGCGACTACCGCTACTGGAGCGCACAGACGGCGGCGCTTGCCGGGCATTTCCGCTGCATCTCGGTGAGCCTGAGCCATTACTGGCCCGCGGCTTACGCGTGCATTCAGGGCGAGTTCGGCTGGCAAACGCATGTTGCCGAACTGGCCGAATTCATCGAGGCGCTCGGCCTCGCGCCTGTGCATCTGGTCGGTCATTCGCGCGGCGGTTGCGTCGCGTTCAACCTGGCGCGTGAGTACCCGCGACTCGTCAAGACGCTTACGCTTGCGGACCCAGGCGGTCCGTTACAGATAGACGGCATGCCCGGCGCGTCGCTGCCGACCGCGACGAACGCGCTGCGCGCTCGCGTTGTGGACTTGATAGAAGCAGGCGAGATCGACGCAGGTCTTGAACTGTTCGTTGACTCGGTCAGCGCGCCGGGCTCATGGCGCAAGAGTTCTGTAGCCTTTCGCACGATGGCCACCGACAATGCGGCCACCTTGCCGAAACAGCTGCGCGATCCGCTGCCCGCATATTCACGCGGCGCCGCACGCGGTGTGAAATGCAGAACGCTGCTGATCGAAGGGCAACGCAGCCCTCGCATGTTCCGCAACAACGTCGAAAAACTCGCGGACTGGATCGACTACGCGGACAAGCAGACCATTGCGGGCGCGTCGCACGGCATGAATGTGTCGAACGCCGGAGCTTTCAATCGGCTCGTGCATTCGTTTGCGAGCTTTTGAAGGTGCCTTTGAAGGTGATTCTCAAGCCGGCCGCTTTGCGCTGAACCGCCTCGCGGCCGCGTCAATCCTCAAACACTTCCCGGCTCTGCTGCCGGCGCCCTCGTCCTCGCCCTGAGGAAGCGGCCGCGAATCCAGTCTCTCAACGGAGCGACCAGCCGCTCCTGGAAATACACGGCCGCAATCACCGTCCCGATCAGATACAGCGGATAAGTCGCCATACTGGGTATGACTTCTTTCGAAGCCGCGACGCATTCGGAAAAGTGCGAAGCGCACCATAGGGGCGATTTGCCGATAGACAGCAGTTTCAACACCTTCATCATGACGAGGAAGATCGGCACATGAATCGCAAAGAGCGAGAGTGCCGAGTTCCCTAAACGAGTCGATAGCGCCGCGAATCTGGACGGAACCGAAAGGCCGGCGAATACGGCGACGAGCAACAGCTCTGCAGGCATCAATGCGCCGTTATGAACGAGATAACGTGTATTGATGGATCCGTGCGACTCGAGCCACGCAGCGGCTGCGAACGAGGCTGCGAACACCAGCAACGCTGCGGCGAGCTTCATGCCGCTGCGGTGAATGGCGGCCAGATGTCCTTCGCGAAACAGTCCATACAGGACGATACCGACCAGAAATTCGGGCAGTCGCAGCACCGGGTTGCGGGTGACTATGCCGACCGCCGCGGGGCCGTACCAGTGCATCAGCGTCGCAAGCACAGGCGGGACAAGATAAAGCACCCACAAAATCAATAACAGCCGGTATTTGTTCCGGGCTTTGAGAAGCCGCGGCGCGAAAAATGGAAACGCGAGATAGAAGAAAAACAATGTCGTCAGCGACCATGATGGCGGATTAACCGACCCGTATAGCGGATTCCACACCTGCAGCAAGAACAGGTTCAGCACGAAATTAATGGCGGTCTCGGTGGGGCCGAGCGTGACGTAGTGCTCTGCGTCGTCGAGCGACATGATCGCGAACTGCTGATATCCGCGCGTGCCTGCCGCCGAGACCAGCAGCACCAGTACGAGCGCAATGAGATGCACGGGATAAAGATTGGAAAGGCGTTTCACGAAGAACTCGCGTGTGCCGCCTCGCAACTCGGTGGTTCGCCCGAAGTAGACGTGGGCGAGAATGAAGCCCGACAGAATGAAGAATGAACTCGTGGCGAACCCGCCCAGGTTGGCCAACTCAACGAACGGAAGCGTCACGTATTGCGGATACTGATGTATCGAATGAAACACCATCAGATACAGAGCCAGCGCGAAACGCAGTACATCCAGGCCAACGAACTTGTTCATCATCACTTCCATGCAAATTGTTGCGATGGCATCAGGTGCAACGCACCGGGCACGCTTTAAAGATTGAAGCCAACCGCAAACAACGATTGAACTTGTTTCGGAAAACTAAAGGCGACGCCGGGCAAGGGGATTCGCAATGTAACGAACGGCGAAATCGGAGAGCGCCGAGAAAGGCAGCAAACAGAGACTGGACAACACGAGCGTGCCAATCTTTTTCTTGTAGCTCCAGAACGGGTTTCCGACGATCGAGCGGAAGTAACTATGCGACTGCCGACTGACCCATCGCCAGCGTTTCGTTAACGGCGCCTGATAAACGGCAGAGCAGAAATGGGCCTTCTCAAGCGAGAAGTCATGAAACGACAGCGGAAGTTCGATCCCCAGACGCGCGCGCGCCATTTGCCGCAGAATGGCCCAGCGTTTGGTCAGCGCCTTGGGCGCTTTGTCGTTGCTTTCGGAGTTTGCGAAATCGATCCCCGAGTTTTCGGTGCGGTGCACGCGGTAAGCACCAAGCGATTCTGGAATCGTTGCAACGGCTCCTAACAAGGCGACGCCGTAGATCGCATAGAAGTCCGCTCCGTAACGATTGATGTCAGCCTCTGGAACGGGAAATATCTTCTTTAATGCGCTTGTGCGGTAAGCGTTGCCCGATGCAGGCGGCGATGGATACAGCCAGCCTTGGCGCAAAGGGCTGCCGCAGTCGCTGGGAGCTGCGGAGTGCGGTACATAAGTGCCCGACGGCTTGCCTGCGGGATCGATGACGTCGAGCCGGAACTGGACCTTGACAAAGTTACCGCTATCGAACACGCGCATCACTTTCGACACCGCGTGAGAATAGAGCAGATCGTCGGAATCGAGCAGAATCACAAATTCTGTCTCGATTATGTTCACTGCATCGTTATAGGCGGACACCTGGCCGCCATTCTGCTTGTAAAGCGCTTTAACGCGACAGCCATAACTTTCTATGATTTCGCGCGAACCGTCGGTTGATCCGTCGTCAATTACGAGCACTTGAGTGGCCGGATAATCCTGTTCGAGGGCTGAGTTGATGGCCTTGGCGAGAAAGCGGCCATAGTTGTAATTGCAGATGACGATTGTCACGTTTTGCATATTTATTCACCACCTGTCATAAACCGGAAGCGCAGCGTACCGGCGACTACAGGCCGCCTCGGGTTCCGCTCGCGTTGACCTCTAAAGCCAGCACGAATGAATTTACCTTTCCGTTCGTTGCCCCGCCAATGGGCGGTAGTGCGATATGTGCGGTCGATAACACAACTGGACGCGGCTCGCGTGAGCTTCGGTAAAGCGGGGAAAATGCCCTCATGCGGCGCGCGTCATGTGACAAAAGTTGCCGAAAAAAACCGGCAAACGTTACGCCGGTTGCGTCGACGGGGTCGGTAAAGGCGGCCTTGTTGAAAGGAACGCGTCGGGCACGAGTTTTCCCCACTCGTAGTCGACCTTGTCAGGCGTGAATGGCAGTACGCCCGCGCCGGGCGTAAACGTCAATTCGCCGAAGTAAATCTGGTTATCCGGCGCATACAGGTCCACGCGAACATAATCGAAATCGCTGCATAGCTTGGTGGCGGCGTCCAGAATGGCTTCCAGGTTTTCCGGGCGGGGCGACGGCTCTGCACTGGGTTTGTAGGCGCCAATCGCCATGTCCAGATGGTTCCAGTTGGCGTCGTATATGTCGCCACGCGTGTTCGGGCCGAACCGGTCCGAGATCACCAGAATGTAAATGGTGGGCCTTCCACTTCGGCCGCCGAAGCAGTGCAGTTTGTAGTCGGCAGGAATCTGGCCGCTCGCATCGAGCAACAGGTGCTCGAAGAAAACGCGTGGCTCGATCTGGCGATAGTGTTTCTCGCGCGCGATCTTGTAGAAGTCGAGTGTCAACCAGTGATCGGCAAGCTCTCGCAGTTCCTCGAACGAGCGTGTGGACTTGTCTCTCACCACTTCCACATAGCTGCTGCCGTGATTGGCTTTCATCACGAACGAGTTCGGCAGCGCATCGAATACTTCTTTCGAAAAGGTGTCCGGCGCTGCGAGCAGCGGTATTACGTGCTCCTCTCCCAACACTCTCGCTACATATTTTCTAACCGTAAGCTTGTCGGTCAACTCTGCGAACCACGGATCGGGCCGCAGGCTTTTACGCAAGATCTTCTCATTGAAGGTAGTAGGGCGCAGCAGGCTCGGATAGCGGCCAATTTCCTTGTGATGCAGCAAGCTCAGGAACAGTGGCGCCGGTAATAGTGACTTGGCCGCTTCTTTCATCTTGCGAACTGTCGATTGGCGGCGCAGTGGGGCGGTACTTGTGGACGATGGCGCTTTTTGTTGAGGCACAGAGGGGCCGGATTCACCCGGAAACTGGACTGAATTGGTCGTCGTCATTTTTCGAATTCCCGTAAGTTATTCGCGCTACATCAGGGGCCCGGCCAGGCCTGCCGATGTATCACGATGCGAGGTTAACGTACGGAAGTCGCGCTAATTGCCAGCGTCGCTAAACGAAGGTGTTTTGGCCCAATCCCATGAAGGCGGCCGATTGTGCGCGGACAGGTTTTCGAATCGAAAGGATGTGGCCGCACGGTAGCTCGCGCCTTGCGGTGTGGTGGTCCTTAAGGATGAAACCTTTCGGTTTGTTATTTTTAAGAACGATTAAGGACTTGGACAAGGACTCGCCGCAAGCCCGCCGATAGACTGCATTCCAGTTTTTCCTCGCTTGTGAAGCGAATGCGGCATGTTTTCCCTGTTCAGCAAACCCTTATCGACACCTAGGACGTACAAAGCCATGGCTAATCCGAAACTGCAAGTCCTCACGCCTGCGAACTCGCAGATCATCTTTATCGATCACCAGCCGCAAATGGCTTTCGGCGTCCAGTCGATCGACCGGCAGGTGCTGAAGAACAACGTGGTTGGCCTTGCCAAGGCCGCACGCGTGTTCAACATTCCCACGACCATCACGACGGTGGAATCGGAAAGCTTCTCCGGGTATACGTACCCGGAGTTGCTGGACGTGTTCCCCGGCCACAAGGTGCTGGAACGCACGTCGATGAATTCGTGGGACGACCAGAAGGTTCGCGACTCGCTCGCCGCCAACGGCCGCAAGAAAGTGGTGGTGGCGGGTTTGTGGACCGAGGTCTGCAACAACACCTTCTCGCTGTGCGCAATGGACGAAGGCGACTACGAGATCTACATGGTGGCTGACGCGTCGGGCGGCACCTCCAAGGAAGCGCATGAATATTCGATGCAGCGCATGATCCAGGCCGGCGTTGTTCCTGTGACGTGGCAACAGGTGCTGCTCGAATGGCAACGCGACTGGGCTCACAAAGAGACATACGACGCAGTCATGGGCATCGTCAAGGAACATTCGGGCGCGTACGGCATGGGCGTCGACTACGCGTACACGATGGTCCACAAATCGGCGCAGCGCGCGGCCGGAACGCACGAAGTTCTCGCTCCCGTGCCGGCACGCAAGTAAGCGCTCAGGCCGCATGCTGCGGCCGGCGCCTCGCATTGCCCGGCTTCAGGTCCGGACATGCGGCGCGTAAATGACGGCCGGATCCCGCTGGATCGGGTCATGCAGCGCTTGCACGAGTTCAGCGCGATGCGTGAGCACGGCGCGCTGATTGATCGAGCCTTTGTCGGTTATTTCACCGAGATCGAGCGACGGCGCGACGTCGAGCAGACGCATTCGTGCGATCGTGGTCGCGCCGCCTGTCGACTCGCGATTGAGCCGATCGAGCAATTCGACGAAGAACTGCCGCACGGCGGGCGCGCTCACGACTTCGGACGCGCTCGCCGACGCAGGCAGTTGCGCGAGTCGCCGGCAGTCGTCGAGTCGCGGGAACACGAGCAAGCCCACGTCGTCGCAATTCAATCCAGAGACGACCACGTCCTGCACATACGGCGCGCCCGCCGAAATAACGCGCGCGCGCATCGGGCCGACGCTGACAAAGGTGCCGGAGCTGAGCTTGAAGTCTTCGGCAATGCGGCCGTCGAACATCAAGCCCAGTTCGGGCTGTTGCGGGTCGACGAACTTCAGTGCGTCGCCACTGCAGTAATAGCCTTCGTCGTCGAATGAATTCCCAGTGGCTGCACCGTCCATTCGCCAATAGCCACGCATGACGTGGGGACCACGAAAGCGCGCCTCCAGCTTGTCCCCGACGGGCACGAGCTTCACTTCGCAGCCCGGCGCGGGTACGCCCACATAACCGGCACCCTTCGCGGGCAGCGTCGTAAAGAGGCACGACGGCGAAGTCTCCGTCATGCCGAGACCCGCCATGATGCGGATACGCTCGCCGCAAAAGCGCTCCGTAACCTGTTGCAGTCGGTCCCAGGCGGCTTGCGAGAGTCCCGCTCCCGCAAAGAAATACACCTTCACGCGTGAGAAAAATGTCTCGCGCAGCTTGGCGTCGGTCTCAAGCGCACTCGTCAGTTCTTCCCAGCCCTTGGGCACATTGAAGTAGATCGTCGGAGCGATCTCGCGAAGATTGCGCAGCGTTTCTTCGAACTTCTTGCCGACCGGCTTGCCGTCGTCGATATAAAGCGTGCCGCCGTTATAGAGCGCGATGCCCGCGTTGTGACTACCGCCGAAAGTGTGATTCCACGGCAGCCAGTCGACGAGTACCGGCGGCTCGTCGGCGAACTCGGGAAACGTTTCGCGCAGCATCTGCTGGTTGCTGCAAAGCATACGATGGGTCGTCGGAACGGCCTTCGGCAGCGTCGTTGAGCCTGACGTGAAGAGGAATTTGGCTATGCTGTCCGGGTCGATCGCTTCGTGCGCGGCATCGACGGTAGTAGGCGTAGCGTCGAGCAGCGCGGACAGCTTCGTCACGGGGCGGGCACAGGAGCCCGTGGACGTCACGACTTCGACATCGGCCGCAACAGTTGCGTCGATTGCAGCGGCAAATGCAGAGGCATCGGTTGCGAAGACGAGGCCGGGCGTGAGCAGATCAAGCGTATGCCTCAGCTTGCCAAAATCGCTGGAAATGAGGGAGTACGCGGGCGAAATGGGCGCGTACGGTACGCCGGCCCACATTGCGCCGAGCGCGATCATCATGTGTTCGAGATCGTTGCCGGAGAGGATCGCGACGGGCCGCTCGGCCGACAGGTTGCGCTCGAGCAGCGCCTGGCCGATGGCACGCGCACGTTGCAACATCTGCGCGTAGCTGATGCCTTGCCATTCCCCGTTCGTGCCGCGGCGCGCGACGAGCCAGCGGTCCGGATGCGCACGCGCGCCGCTCGCCAGCCGGTCGGTCAGGCGCTGCGGATAGTTACCGGGCATTGCGGCGGACTCCATGTACCACACGTCGCCGTCACGGCGAACGCGAGCGGGCGCCGAACCGATCCGCACTTCGCGATAGCGCACGGGCGTTTCTCTATCGACACTGGATTGAGTCGGCTGCAAATTCACTTATTGTCTCCTTCCCGCCGTCTTCGTCTGCTGCGAAGCATGCGGGATTCGAATGATGCCGCTGAGCGGCATTCGTGTCAGATCGAGATGTGTTTGATCGAGCGGCCTAGATCGGATAGTGACGCGGACCCGTCTGGATCGTAATCCAACGCAAGTCCGTGAACTCGGCAATCGACGCCTTACTGCCGAAACGGCCGTAGCCGCTTCCCTTCACGCCTCCGAACGGCATCTGCGCTTCATCGTGAACGGTCGGTCCATTGATGTGGCATATACCCGACTCCACACGTTTCGCGACGCTCATCGCGCGTGCGATATCGCGGCTGAAGACAGCGGCGGACAGGCCGAACTCGCTGTCGTTCGCCACTTTCACGGCTTCGTCGTCGGTGTCCACGCGCAGCACGGTGACCACCGGCGCAAACGATTCTTCGGCGTAGAGCTTCATAGCCGGGAGAACGCCGTCGACGATGGTCGGCTGCATGATTGCGCCAGTCAAGGTGCCCCCGCCGAGTATCTTCGCGCCGTGTTCGCGTGCGTCCTGCACGAGCGCTGTTGCGCGTTGCGCAGCTTGTGCGCTGACCATCGCGCCGAGCTTGGAGTCCTTCGCGGTGGGTGCGTCGGCAACCAGCGTGCGCGCTTTCTCAGCGAGCTTGTCGACGAGCGCATCGGCCACGCTGCGATGCGCGATCACGCGTTCCGTCGACATACAGATCTGCCCTTGGTTGAAGAAGGCGCCGAACGCAATCGCGTCCACGGCTGCGTCGAGATCCGCGTCATCAAGCACGAGAACAGGTGCTTTGCCGCCGAGTTCGAGCAGTGCGGGCTTGAGATGCCTGGCCGCGTGCATCGCGATGATGCGGCCCACGTGGGTCGATCCCGTGAAATTTACGCGACGCACGGCGGGGTGCGCGATCAGCCGTTCGACGATGGCAGGCGCGTCGTCCGGCGCGTTCGTCACCACGTTGATGACGCCGTCGCCGAGTCCCGCATCCTGCAGCACGCTGCCGATCATTCTGTGCACGGCCGGGCAGGCTTCCGATGCCTTCAGCACGACGGTGTTACCGCACGCGAGCGGCATCGCGACAGCGCGCGTGCCGAGAATCACCGGCGCATTCCACGGCGCGATGCCGAGCACGACGCCGCATGGCTGGCGCACCGCGAGAGCAATGTTGTCAGGCGTGTCGGTCGGAATCACGCTGCCGTCGATCTGCGTAGTCATGGCCGCCGCTTCGCGCAACATGTTGGCTGCGAGATGCACGTTGAAGCCGTACCAGTTGGCCATCGCGCCGGTTTCGGCCATGCCGCATTCGATGAACGCGCCCGCTCTTGCGTCCATGATGTCAGCGGCTTTCAGCAGGCGCGCACGGCGTTCGGTCGGCCGTAGCGCGGACCACGCGGGAAACGCGGCGGCGGCGACTTCGACAGCGGCGTCCGCGTCGGCGAGCGTGGCAGCAGGCGCGCGCGAAGCCACGCCGCCGGTAACCGGATCAATCCGCTCGAACGTGGCGCCGCCCGACGCCGGACAGTCCTTGCCCCCGATCAACATACTTACTTCGTTCACGATGGCTGTCTCCTTTGCATGCTTTTTCCCGTGCTGCGCGTAGGTGCGGGCAGGCTACGGGATTAATGTTCACCTGTTCGTCACTCAGTGCGCTTATACGCCTGAAGGCCAGGCTTGATCGATTTCTGGTCGAGGAATTGCCGCAAGCCTTCTTCTCGTCCTTTCTCGGGATCGCGCAATTGCGCCTGGTCGAGCTTCGCATACAGATAGTCTTCGTTCTGCTCCCACGTCAGTTCGCGCGAGCGTTTGAAACCATGCTTGGCGGCGCGCAGAACGACGGGATTTTTCTCGAGCAGCTTCGCGGCCAACGCGACCGTTTTCGCACGCAGTTGTTCGAGCGGCACGCTGCTGTTGACGAGTCCCATTGCAGCGGCTTCTTTCCCGTCGAACGTGTCGCCCGTCATGATGTAGTACAGCGCCTGACGATGCCCGACCGTATCCGCCATTGCCTTGCTGACCAGATTGCCCGGCGGAATGCCCCAGTTGATTTCAGAGAGGCCGAACACGGCTTCGTCCGCCGCGATAGCCAGGTCGCACGCAACGAGGGGGGAAAAGCCGCCGCCGAAACACCAGCCGTTGACCATGGCGATAGTCGGCTTCGAGTACATGCGAAGCAGCTTCCATTGCCATTGGCATGCGTCGCGGCGAATCTTTTCCTGCAGAATCTCCGGACCGGCATCGACTTCGCGGAAGTACTCCTTCAGATCCATGCCCGCCGTCCATGCGTCGCCGGCGCCTGTCAGCACCAGTACCTTTGCGTCCGCGTCCAGTTCCAGCGTCTCCAGTACCTGGATCATTTCGCTGTTGAGCGTGGGACTCATTGCATTGCGTTTCTCGGGGCGATTGAACGTCACCCATGCAATGCCTTCCTGGACTTTCACGTCCACCGTCTTCCAGCGACCCTCATAACTTGCCATTTCGTAGCTCCAGCGCGCCTGGGCGCGTATCGTTTGTCGTGATGTGCGAGCACCCGATAGCGTTTGCTTTAAAGCATCAATGCACGCGCCGTATCAGGTAGCCTGATACAAGTCTATTATCAAGCGGCTTTGGGCACAATCACCACGTGATCGGTGGAAACCCTTGCGTTGAATGTACCTGGGGTATTTACCAAAGACGCTCACCTTGTTTTGTCAGGTCGCCTGATATTTAATATGCTCCATCGCAACTGACCGTAGCGCGTTCTCATGAACGCGCTTTTGTTCACCCGTGATGTCAGGAAGCCTGATATAAGGCGGCGATACGGATGCATTGGCAGTCATCGACACAATAAACAGCAATCAACTTGCAGTGACCGGAACAAGACGCGAAAGCGTCAGCTCCGGCCGACAGGAGACAGACATGAAATCCACCAGAACAGCACTGCCGGCAGACGGCATGGCGCCAGCCACCGCGCGAACGGGCGCCGCCGTCACGTTGAGTCTTTGTTTTGCGGTTGCGTTGCTCGAGGGGCTCGACCTTCAATCGGTGGGCGTCGCGGCGCCGCGCATGGCGCGCGAGTTCGGCTTGAGCGTCGCGCAAATGGGGCTTGCGTTCAGCGCGGGCACCTTCGGGCTATTGCCGGGCGCGATGTTGGGCGGAAGGCTCGCCGACCGGATTGGCCGTAAGAGGATACTGATTCTGTCCGCGTGTCTGTTTGGTCTGCTGTCTATTGCGACGGCGTTCGTCAGCAGCTTCGGCATGCTTGTGTTTGTCCGCGTGTTGACGGGTATCGGGCTGGGCGGCGCGTTGCCGAACCTGATCGCGCTGTCGTCGGAGGCGGTCTCGCCGAAGTCGCGCAATACCGCCGTTAGCGTGATGTATTGCGGTATTCCCTTTGGCGGAGTCATCGCCTCGATTGTCGGCATTGTGAGCATCGGCGATACGCAATGGCGACACATCTTCTATGTGGGCGGCGCGGGGCCACTCATTCTGGTGCCGCTTCTGCTCGCATTCCTGCCTGAGTCGTCCGCGTTTCGCCGTGCGTCACACGGCATGAACGCGAAGCCCGCGCCCGTCGGCGAAGTGCTGTTCGGCGGGAGCCGGGGGCTCTCCACGCTGCAAATCTGGATTAGCTACTTTTGCACGCTGATCGTTCTGTACTTCCTGCTGAACTGGTTGCCGTCATTGATGGCGGCTCGCGGACTCGCGCGCGCGGAAGTCGGTTATGTGCAGATCTTCTTCAACATCGGCGGCGGGCTTGGCGCGCTTTTCATCGGCATGTTGATGGACCGTTTGCGCGGCGGTGTGGTGGTGTCCGGCATGTACATCGGCATTATCGCGTCGCTCGCGGCGTTGTCGATCGCGCCGGGTTTCGCGGCGCTGACGGTATCCGCGTTCTTCGCAGGGATGTTCGTGATCGGCGGCCAGTCAGTGCTGTATGCGCTCTCTGCTGCGTTCTATCCCACAGCGATGCGAGGCACGGGTGTCGGCGCAGCGGTCGCCGTGGGGCGGGTCGGTTCGGTGGTCGGCCCGCTTGCGGCCGGCCAGTTGCTGGCCATGGGCCGCAGTTCGTCGACGGTGATCGGCGCGAGCATTCCCGTCACGCTGATTGCCGCGGCGGCGGCTCTGATGCTGATTCGCCGTCCGCGTGCAAACGACTGATCAGACATCCTTATCAAATCAATTGAAAAAGAAAACACAACGTTTGGAGACGACAACGATGCAAACAGTCACGACCCGCCTTTTTATATCCGGCGCCCTGTGCGCGCTGAGTACGACCGCGCTCGCGCAGTCGAGCGTCACGCTGTACGGGATCATCGATACCGGTGTGGAATACGTATCGCATGCGAACGCCGCGGGCGGTCATGTGTTTCGCATGCCGGCAGTAACGGGCGAGCTGCCTTCGCGTTGGGGCCTGCGCGGTGCCGAGGATCTCGGCGGCGGCTATAGCGCTGTCTTCACACTGGAAAGCGGGTTCAACGTTCGCGACGGCAGTTCCGGCCAGGGTGGGCGACTGTTTGGACGGCAGGCATTCGTCGGCCTCAAGGGTCTATACGGGACCGTGGCATTCGGCCGGCAATACACGATGACGTATCTGGCATTGCAAGGCGCCGACATCATCGGCCCGGACATCTACGGCATGGGTTCGCTCGACGCGTATGTGCCCAACGCGCGTGCCGATAATTCGGCGACGTACCTGGGCACGTACAAGGGCTTCACGCTCGGCGCCGGGTATTCGTTCGGCCGCGATTCGGCCGGTACCGGCAACTCGCCTGGGCAGGGCACCTGCGCGGGTTCGGTAGCGGGCCATCCGACCGAGTGCCGCGACTGGTCGGTAATGCTGAAATATGACGCACCCAACTTCGGCGTCGCAGCTTCATATGAGGAGCAACGCGGTGGCACAAATGCGCAGGCGAACTTCTTCGACGGCGTCGCTCCTACGCCGCTTGGCAACGCCGCGGACAAGGACGCCCGCACGCATGTGAGCGCCTATGCACAGTACGCGGGCGCGAAGCTCGGCGCTGGCTGGCTTGGTCGGCGCGTCGTGACGGACTCGCCGGCGGTGCCGAACGTGCGCTCGGATCTGTTCTTCGTCGGCGCGTCGTACTTCGTGACGCCCGCGTTTCTGGTCGACGGAGAAGTGTTCCGCATCGTCAACAGTGTGCACGACTCCCGCGCGACGATGGGCGCGCTGCGCACCACGTATCTGTTGAGCAAGCGCTCGTCCGTGTATGCGCAGGCCGCCTATCTGGCGAACAGTGCGAAGGCGCGCTATTCGGTGAGCGGCGGTGGTGGCGGCACGACGCCCGCCGCCGGCGTCGGTCAGACAGGTGTGATGGTCGGTATCAAGCACGCGTTCTAGGAGACATCGAATGAGAAAGTCTGTGATTGCGGTATCCGTGTGCGCGACGCTTGGAGCATGCGGTGGCTCTTCCGATAACACATTGACGTTGCCGCACCTGAGCGCGGCCACACCGGCAACGCTCGTCGGAAGCTGCGCGGCGCTGGCGAGCAAATTGTCCTTCGCCAACACCACGTTCAATTCCGTGCAGGACGTACCGGCCGGAACGCTGACGGTGGCGAGCAAGCCTATCGCCGAGCACTGTGTCGTTCAAGGGCAGATGAATCAGCGCGTGAGCGCCGTCGACGGAAAGACCTACGCAATCGGCTTCGAGATGCGTCTGCCCGTTGCATGGAACGGAAGGTTCTTCTATCAGGCCAACGGCGGGCTCGACGGCAACGTGGTGACGGCGACCGGCGAGATCGGCGGAGGCGGACCGCTCAACGATGCGCTGAACATGGGGTTCGCCGTGATCAGTTCCGACGCGGGACACTCGTCGTCGCAGAATCCGCTATTTGGTCTCGACCCGCAGGCGCGTGTCGACTACGGCTATAACGCGGTAGCGACGCTCACGCCGATGGCCAAGCAGGTCATTCGCACCGCCTATGGCAAGGCGCCGGATCGCAGTTATTTCGACGGTTGCTCGAACGGCGGGCGTCACGCGATGGTGGCGGCGGCGAGATCGTCGGCCGAATTCGACGGGATCATTGCGGGCGATCCAGGCTTTCATTTGCCGAAGGCGGCCATCGGCGAAATGTGGGGCGCGCAGCAATTCGCGAAGGTTGCGACTGCAACAACCGCGAATGGCCTGCCCGACATCAAGACCGGCTTTACTGCCGCTGAACGCCAACTAGTGGCGTCGCGGATCATTGCGAAGTGCGATGCACTGGATGGCGTCGCCGACGGCATGGTGCAGGACATTAAGGCATGCCAGGCGAATTTCAACCTGTCCGCTGACTTGCCGACCTGTTCGGGCAATGTGCGTGACGGAACGTGCCTGACTACCGCGCAAAAAGAAGCGGTCGGCAATGTGTTCTCGGGCGCGCGCAACAGCGCCGGCACCGCCTTGTACGCGAGCTTTCCCTACGATGCGGGCGTGAGCGGCGCTGGCTGGGCGGCGTGGAAGCAGAGCAACTCCATCACGCTCGACCCCGCCGCCGCTGCATTTACATTCGCGACGCCGCCGCAGAGCGCTTCGCTGCTGAGCCAGTTGTCATCGTATGCATTGAACTTCAGCATGGACACCGACGCACCGAAGATCTTTGCGGCGAGCGGCGCGTACACGGAATCGTCGTGGTCGTTCATGACGCCGCCCGACGAGGCCAATCTCAGCGCGCTCAGGCAACGCGGCGCGAAGCTGATGGTGTATCACGGCACGAGCGACCCGGTGTTTTCGTCGAACGATACGACCGACTGGTATCAACGCGTGATGGCGGCGAATGGCGGCGATGCGAGCAGCTTCGCGCGGCTCTTCACGGTCGCAGGAATGAACCATTGCTCGGGTGGCCCCGCAGCCGATCAGTTCGACATGCTCACGCCAATGGTCGCATGGGTCGAGCAGGGCAAGGCACCGGATAGCGTCATCGCGACCGCTCGCGATGCGAGCAATGCGATACCGAATAGCGAAGTGCCTGCGCAGTGGGGCGCAGGCCGCACACGGCCGCTGTGTCCATATCCGAAGGTCGCGCGCTATAAGAGCGGCGATGTAAATTCAGCAGCCAGCTTTTCGTGCAGTTGATGCATGCGTGAGCCGCGGTTTCACGGCCCGTTACCGGCGGTGACAGCAATGATGTTTGCGGTCTTGCGGCGTCGGCTGGACGCGTTGAGCGTCACCGCCGTCGCCGCTATTGTCCGCAATCGCGCATGCTGCGAACTTTCCAGTTACTGCGACTCGTACCACGAGTATGTCGGAAGCGAGGTGATTGGCGGCGTGCCGATCTGCAATGTGACGTCGCGCAACGAGGTCAACTCGATATTGCGCAGATCGCCCATGTAACGGCGCGAATCTCCGTTGTCGTTGATATACGCCACGACGTTTCCGGTGATGCCCGCGACGTTCGTGCTGGAGAGCGGCTGGCCCCAGATGTCGAAGAACTGACCCAGCGTGAACGTCTTGAGGGTCGGCGTTTCGATATGAATGATGCCGGTCTGGTCATGCGTGTGCATTTCATAGTTGCACTGCGACAGTATGCCCACGTTCGCCGGCATAGCGAGCCATTGGCCGTCCTTGATGATCGCGAGATGCGCATGCACGTGGTACAGCTCGCTCATCCCGGCAGCACAGACCAAACCGTCGACCGTGGCGCCGTTCCCGCCGGTCGCCGTATTGCCGGCCGGCCAGTACTGGCTTCCCACCACGCCCAGATAGGCGAGCGTGACCGGATTCGGGTCGAAGGGCGGCGGATCGGTCCATGTGTAGGTGGGAATCTGCGTCAACGGCGTGCCGGTCATGATGGTGACTTCGCCATGCGGCGGGAGCGCGAGACTCGCGGGATCGCCTTTGTATTGCGAAAGCGCGCCGCCGTCGTTTACATAGATCGTAACGGGTGATCCGCTCAGGCCCGCGACGTTCGACGCACCGAGCGTTTCGCCCCATATCGCAAAGAACTGACCGAGTGTGTACGACGCGCCAGTGGTCGTATCCATGCGAATTTTGCCGCTTGCGTCGACGGTGTGCAGCGGATACGCGCAACCGGTCTGCGCCGTCATGGTCGGGCCGACCGTGCCGATGTTGGCGGGCACCGACAGCAGGCGGCCGTTCTGATAGATCGACAGATGCGTGTAGGTATAGGCATTGCTGCGCAACCCGCAGTTCAGCCCGCCGACCGGCTGGCCGAGGCCACCCGACGATGTGGAGCCCGTGGGCCAGTTGGCATCGCCAAGCGTCGTGCCGTCGATCACAGGCGTAGCGGCGGCCAGTGTCGGTGTAGTCGCGCTCGTGCCCGATGCGCCGGATGCCGGTGCAGCGGCGCCCGTGTTCGAGGCACCCCCGCCGCCTCCGCCGCCGCAACCCGCGACGATCAGTAAAACACCAATGGCGACAAACCGTGAGCCCAGCCGTTCCAACATCGCGTACTCCATGCGGTGATTAAAGATGAATATGTAGAAGCAGATGTAGCGCAGACTTCGCGGATTCGCTTCGCTGCGTAGACCGATTGCAAAGAAAATGTGGCAATGAAGCCGGCGCATGCGCGCGGGCCCGCACGAAATCGGCAGGTTCAGGGTAGCAGATGCGGTTCAAAAACGAACCCGATGAATCACAACGTTTTGCGACTATTTCTGTCGCATTTAGGGGTGTCGGGGGAGGCATCGATGCGATTCAATTGAAATGCACTTATGGTTCAGCGGCACTTCGTCGAGTGCTTTTTAGGTGCGGCGGTTAATGGCGCATTGAGTTATCGGCAAGCTCGTGGAAAAGAGTGGCTGCCTCTATTAGCGGAGCACATCGTTCCGATACAAGTAAAATGCCGCAGTCGCCGCATCCTGCCGGCGTGGAACTGTCCGGTCAGCGATGCATGTCGATCTCCTCACCCTTTACCTGCTTTTAATCGGAACGCTATTCGCCAGTTCCGGAATGACGCTTTGGGAACACCAAAGCCATCCGCGGCGAAGCCGTGAGTTGCGAGTACTGGCAGCGGGATATGCGACGCTCGCAACCGGTTGCGCGGCGGCCGTGTTTCGTCACAATCTGCCCGGGCCGTGGGGCTCCGCGCTGAGCAATCTGGTCATTCTGACGGGCTACCTGCTGGTCCTGCACGGTGTCGCGTTGCTAAGCGGCCGGCGATACCCGGCCGGTTCGCTCGCGTTGCTCCTTCTCATGGCGCTGACATGGGCAGTGGGCGGTGCGCGCTGGGAGAGCACCGTGTGGGCTTACGTGAGCGCGGTCGCAATCGCGGCGGCGAGCGGCATGACGTCCCGCGAGTTTCTTCGAAGCGACGACTTCAAAGCCTTCCAGTCACGGCGTATCGCGGTGGCGGTGACGGCGATCCACGCGCTTTTCTATGTCTTTCGGGCTCTGGTTCTGCCTTGGCTCGTGACGCGTTACGGAATGGGCCTGCTGCCCACCATCGGCGCAATCACGATGTACGAGGGTGTCCTGTATTCGGTCATTCTGCCGATGACCGTGCTGAAGATGATCCGCGAGGAAACGCATGGGCAACTCCTGCACGAATCGCAGACCGACTACCTGACCCGTCTCGGGAATCGCAGATGGTTCTTCGAGGAAGGCATGCGGGTCCTCGGTGAGGGTCGTGAAAGCGGTCCCGTGTCGCTGCTTGCGCTCGACCTCGACGGCTTCAAGAAGCTCAACGATCGCTACGGTCACAAGACCGGTGACGAAGTGCTCAAGTCATTCGCGGAAGTTGCGCGCAGCGTGGTGGGGCGCGAGGCGGTGCTTGCCAGAATCGGCGGAGAAGAGTTCGCTGTGCTGTTGCCGCGCCATGACGAACGCCGCGCGCACGACGTTGGCGAGGCTATTGTCAGGCGCTTTGCACAGACCGTTTCGCACAGGGTGGATGGCGTTGATATCCAGGCTACGGTGAGCGTCGGCCTCGCGCATTCCGGGGACGCGGGCCAGTCGCTTGCCGAACTGCTGGCCGCGGCCGACGAGGCGCTCTACCGCGCCAAATCGTTGGGCGGCAACCGGCTCGAATCGGCACAGAATGCCGCGCGGCTGAGAGTGGTTAGATAGCGATCTTTCCGCAACGGCAACGTGCGTTTCACCGAGCCCGAGGTCTTTCCACCGACGCCCAGTCAGCCTGCCGCCTTTGACCGGCTGAGCCATTCTTCCAGCCCGATGCGGCCAAGGCGCGCTTCGCCCAATGGCACCAGCGAAAGCTCCTCGACGCGACCGCCGAAGTAGCGCGCTTCCGGATCGCGCACGACTTCGCGCGGATCTCCGATCGCCTTCAGGTAGCTCGCGATGATTTCGTCGAATGGGGCTCGTTGCGGACCCGCGATCTCGACGATGCCGTTGCGCGGCGCTGCAAGCGCGACATCGGCAACAAAGGCCGCGACGTCGTCGGATGCAATGGGCTGGAAGAGTCCCGGCGAAAGCCTGACCGTGTTGCCCTCGGCGCTCGACGCGGCAATGCCGCCGAGAAATTCCAGGAACTGCGTCGAGCGAATGATGGTGTACGGAATGCCCGAAGCCTCGATCAGCTTCTCCTGCGCGACCTTGGCGCGGAAGTAACCGTTCTCCGGCGTCCTGTCGGTTCCCACGATAGAAAGGGCGACATGATGGCCGACGCCCGCAGCGGCCTCCGCTGCGTGAAGGTTGCGACCGGAAGTCTCGAAGAATTCGAGCACTGCGCTGTCTTCGAACGACGGCGAATTGGCCAGGTCGATTACCACTTGCGCGCCTTCGAGCGCCTCCTGAAGGCCTTCGCCGGTGAGCGTGTTGATACCGCTTCTGGGCGACGCAGCGAGGACGTCGTGACCGGCGTCGCGCAGAATCGTGACGGTCTTCGAGCCGATCAGGCCGGTGCCGCCGATAACAACGATCTTCATGATCGAGCCCCCTTCGTAATTAACGGCAAGACGCCGCATAGCTTCATGGTAGGCGGACGCCGGCCGTGACGCGAGGCCCGTGCGGGCACTCACGGTGTTGTCTTTACCGCATCAATCGCGATCCGGCACCGCGCGCGTCCGTCTGACGAACTCGCGGTTCACTCGACCGTCGATAAAGCCGGCGCGGACGTCACCGTCGTTTCACATGGCGGATTCATCGCCCGCGTTTGCTCGATCATATAGTCGACGAACACGCGGATGCGGGCCGGAAGGTGCTGGCGGCTCAGATAGCAGATGTAGTGACCTTCGTCGTCGGGCGCGTACTGCGCGAGGCAACTCAGCAACTTGCGGTCGCCAAGCAGGTCACGCACCTGATAACCCGGCAATTGTGCGATGCCGAGACCGTCGAGCACCGCCTGCAGGATCAGGTCAGGGTCGTTGTACGTGTGCTGCGCTGCGGGCTGATGGCGCAGCGGGTTGCCATCCACCTTGAACTGCCAGTCCTTGACGCGGCCAGAGGCGTTGCGAAGGTTGATGCAGCGATGATCCGCAAGCTCGTCGACGTGGCGCGGCAGACCGTGCTGGCGCGCATAGGCGGGCGATGCGCAGACGATCATCTGCATCGCAGTGAGCTGCCGCGCGACGATCCCGCTGTCTTCCATGCGCCCGTCGCGAAACGACACGTCGACGCGGTCGGCGGTGAAGTCGGCGGGGCGATCGTTCAGCAGCAGTTCGAGCGTGATGCCGGGATAGCGCGAGTGAAAGTCTCGCAATAGCGGCGCGACGATCTTGCGGCCGAAGCCCGACGTCGACGCGATGCGCAAATGCCCGCGCGGCGGCCCGCTGCGCAGATCGCGCATGCCGTCGAGCGCCGCCACGATACGCTCGATGCCGGGCTGGCAACTCTCGTAGAAGAGTTCGCCTTCGCGGGTGAGCGACGTGCTGCGGGTCGTGCGCAGGAACAGGCGCACTTCGAGTTGCGCCTCGAGCTTCTGCACGTTGCGGCTAACGGAGGAGCGGCCGATGCCGAGGCGATCGCCCGCGCGGGCGAAACTGCCTTCATTGGCGACGGCCAGGAATGATACGACGCCGGCATAGGTGGTCGCAAAGCTGCTCGCGAACGGGTCCTGGCTGCCGGGTACAGGGCGAGGTGATCGGTAATCTGACATGCGGCGCGACTCGTGAGGTCTAAAACCGGCTAGACGTATCAGTCGCGCCGTTTGTGACATCGCCCGCGCTTTTGCGGCGCCGGCGCCGCGCGCCGCATGTGGACTCAAGCGTTCGGAAAGGCCGCGGCAAGGCGCGCGAGCTTCTCGGGATTGCGCTGCACGAGGATGCGGACAATACGCTCATTGTCCGTTTCGACCGCTTGTGCCGATTCGAGCTTGCCTTCGATAAAGCGCAGCAGTGCCCACTCACCGTTGAGCACCACGAGCCTGATACTGAGCTCGCTGCCATAGCGGCGCGACGACGCGTAGAACAGCTGCGCGATTCTGCGGCCGCCGAGCATCGGCTGGGGCGCGCTCGGCACTTTGCCGCCGCCGTCGCCGATCAGCATGGCGTCTTCGGCAAGTAACGCGTTGATCGCGGGGAAGTCGCCACGCTCGACAGCCCGCGCGAACATCCGCAAAAGACGATGATGCGTCTCCTGCGGCACGGCATTACGCGCACGCTCATCGCGAAGTTGGCCTTTGGCACGGCTCACGAGCTGACGGCAGGCCGCCTCGCTCTTGCCGATCGTGCGGGCCACTTCGTCGTAGTCGGCATCGAAAACTTCGCGTAACAGGAAGGCGGCGCGCGCTTCGGGCGTCAGCCGTTCCAGCAGCATCAGGAACGCGACGGACACGTCGTCGCTGCGTTCGACCGCCTCCTCGGGCGTAGCGGGCGAGCCGGTCATTTGCGGTTCGGGCAACCAGATGCCCGTATAGTGCTCGCGCTGCGTTTTGGCAGCGCGCAAACGGTCGATGGACACGCGGGTCGTGACCGCAACGAGCCACGCTTCCGCGTTGTCGATTTTTTCGCGGGCGGCCGCATGCCAGCGCAGCCAGACGTCCTGCACGATGTCTTCCGCTTCCGCTACGGAGCCGAGCATTCGATAAGCGATTTTCTGCAAGCGCGGGCGCAGGCCGTTGAAGGCGCTGGCGTCGTCGTCCATGGGCAGGTTTCCTGTTGCGTTGATACAGGCCTCGCTCGAAGAGCGGGCCGGCAACCGAATATTGCCACGGACGATCTCTCTTGCGAGCGACCGGCTCAAACGCTGGGTCGGCTCCGCAGGAGTCAGGGCAGAACCGGACTCCGGCGCGTGAGCGAACCAGCAGTCGCGCTCACGTGCCGCCCCTCGACCGGTCTCAGCCGAGCGCCACCACGGCGATCTCCACCAGCAATTCCGGCGCGGCAAGCTGCGCTTGCACGGTGGCGCGCGTGGGCGCGCAACCTTGCGGAACCCACGCGTCCCACACCTCGTTCATGCCGGCGAAGTCGCGCGCAATATCCGCGACCCATACCTGGGCAGAAACGAGTCTCGTCTTGTCGATGCCGGCTTTCTCCAGGAAGCCGTCGATCTTCTCCAGCACTTTCGCGGTCTGCACTTTCACGTCCGGTGTGTGATCTGCGGAGGTCTGACCGCCGATGAATACGAGGCCGGCAGCCTTGACGACGCGGCTCATGCGTTGATTGGTTTCGATGCGAACAATATCGGTCATGACAATGTCTCTGGTTGAGGTCGAACGAAGCCGCCGCGCGCGCTCATGAAACGCGCGACGGTGCAAAAAGGGAACCGCTTATTGCGTGACGAGATGCGCCGCGCTCGCAGACGAAGAAGCCGCGCTGCGCTCGAACCGGTCGATCCGGAATGCATCCAGCGAAATGGACGGCGTGCCGTCGAGCATCAGCTCGGACACGAGCTTGCCGCAACCGGGTCCGAGCTGAAAGCCGCTGCCGCAATAGCCGAACGAGTAGTACAGGTTCGACGCCTTGCGACTTGCGGAGATGACTGGCAGTTCGTCTTCGGTGAAGGCCTCGACGCCGGCCCACGCACGGTTCACGCCGAGATTGCGCAGATGAGGAAACAGGTCGGTTACCGTCCGTGCACTGCGCACGAGCCGCGCGAAGTCGACTTCGCCGTGACGGTTCGACAGATCGGCGATACCGATCAGCTTTCCGCCGATCACCACGGTACCGTTGTCGAACTGCTTGAACGACAGCGGACGGCCGGTTGCACCGAGCGTGGCACGACAGAACGGCGCGACGCGATGCGTGACCATCAGCATCAGACCCTCCGGGTGTACCGGCACGGGCTCGCCCACCTGCTTCGCCAGTTCGCCGGACCACGCACCCGCGGTGACGAGCAGCTTCTCCGCACTGTAGGTGCCGCGCGGCGTGACGGCGAGCCAGCGCGTGCCGCCTTGTTCGATGCGGTGCACGGCCGTGCCTTCCAGAAAACGGGCGCCGAGGCGCTGCGCCGCAAGGCGGAACGCCGTCGTGGTTCGAAAGGGCAGTGCATAGCCGTCGCGCTCGACCCAGATTCCGCCTGTGACGTGCCGCGCGAGCGCCGGTTCGAGTTCGAGCACGGTGTCGCGGTCGATCACTTTCTCGTGTGTGAAACCGTGCGATTCGAGCAGCGCAACGCGCTCGCGGCATGCCTGCAGTTCGTCGTCGGTCTCGGCGATCTTCAACTGGCCTGAAGGCACGAAGCCGCCATCCTCGCCGAGCAGGTCGGTCATGCCATGCCAGATTTCACGCGACATCAGTGCGAGCGGAATCTCGGGCAACGGACGGCCCAGCGTTCGCACGCCGCCCGCGTTGACGCCCGACGAATGACGCGCGACGTAATCGGCTTCGAGCACGATCACCTTCGCGCCGCGGCGCGCGAGATGAAGCGCGCTGCTCGTGCCGTGCAGCCCGCCGCCGACCACGAGCACATCGGCTTCCTGGATGACGGTCGTGTCATTCACCGGCCAGTTCTCCGAGCGTGAGCGGCTTGATCGGCGGACGGATGCGGTAGTAGCCGACTTCGGCGGGCGAGACGCGGCGCGCATCGGCGATCACCTCCGTCACCGTCAGACCGCACATGCGCCCCTGGCACGGACCCATGCCGCAACGTCCGAACGACTTTGCCTGGTTCGGCCCGACGCAGCCCAACTCGACGAACTTGCGCAACTCGCCCGCGGTGACTTCCTCGCAACGGCACACAATCGTCTCGTCGCGCGGAATGCGGTTGATGTCGCGAGGGCGGTACAGGCTGTCGAGAAACGGCCGGATACGCATGACGCCCGCGAGGTCGCGGCGGTGCCCGACGGCTTGCGCATCGCGTGCAGCGGCGGTGATCGCGCCCAGTTGCGCGGCTGCCGCGAGGCCGGCCAGTGCGCCCTGCAAGGCTGCCGCCTGTGCGCCGCCGATGCCCGCACCGTCGCCGGCGATGAAAATGCCGGGCACGTCCAGTTCGCCCCACGCGTCCACTTTCGGGGTGAAGCAGAGTTGGTCGTTGTCCCAGCGGTGCGACGCGCGCAACGCCTGCGTGAATTGCGTATTCGGCACCACGCCCTGATGCAGAAGAATCACATCGGCTTCGAGACGATGCGCGCTGCCCTGGGTCGTGAAGTGCAGCGCGGCGGCGCGCTCCACATGATCGGCGCCGACGCGCGCTTCCACGCGCAAGTCGTCCGCCGCCTCGAAAATGGGCACGCCGGCATTGCGCAGCGTTCGGATCAGTTGCAGGCCTTTGCTCAGGAACGGCCACGCACGCAGCGCCGAAAGCATGTGACGCTTCGCGCGCCAGCGATCCTCGTGGCGCGTGGTATCGACGAGCGCGCGGATCGGCACGCCGGCGCGGACGTATTGCCAGCCGAGCAGATACAGCAGCGGTCCGCAGCCCGCCAGCACCGGCGGTGCGGCAGGCACTTCGCCCGCGCTCTTCAACAGGATCTGCGCCGCGCCCGCGGTCAGCACTCCCGGCAGCGTCCAGCCGGGGATCGGAAACGGGCGCTCGAGTGCGCCGCTCGCGAGAATCACGCGCTGTGCGTCGAAGCTGCCGATCTTGCCGTCCTTCAGATAATTGATACCGCGCTCGCGCGTGACTTGCCACACAGTTGCGTTGGTCACGTGACGCGCGCCGGAGGCGGCGAATGCATCGGCGATTGCCGCGCCCGCCGCGTAGTCGGCTCCGAGTATCTCCTTGCGGCGCGCATCGGCGCGGCCGATGCCGCGATAGATCTGGCCGCCCACGGCGTCCTGTTCGTCGATCAGCACCGTCTTCAGCCCGGCGCGCGCCGTGCGCGTGGCCGCGCTCATGCCGGCGGGACCGGCGCCGATCACGACGACGTCCACTGCTTCGGAAACAAATTCAGCGGCCATGGGCATTCTCCAAAGGTACATCTGTCAGGTCCGCGGGTGGCAGGTCGCGCGCGCCTTCCTGCGAGCGGATTCGCATGCCCGCCTTGACCTCGACCATGCAGGCCTGGCGGCTCGGCACGCCGTCTATCTCGACGAGGCATTCGAAGCACGCGCCCATCATGCAGAACGGTGCGCGCGGAGCGCCCGAAACCGGCGTGGCGCGAAACCGCGAAACGCCCGCGGCAAGCAGCGCTGCCGCGACGGAGCGGCCATCTGGCACGGTCAGCGGCTGATCGTTGAACCAGATTGCGACGGGTGTGGCGGCCGCACCTTGCGCGCCGTCCAGCGGCTTGAAAAGGGCGTGAGTCGGCATTTGAGTCGATTGAGTAGTCATGTCGAATTCAATGTGCGGGAATCAGCTCTCGCGCGTGCTCGAAGCGTCGCGCGGAGAAGGTGGGCAGTTCGCCGGGCATCGGCGCGCCCATGATCCACGGCGCGACGCGCAGCGCATGCGCAGCCGCCAGCGTCACGCCGCTGTGGCAAGTGACGACGAACGCGCCGGGATGCGCCTCGGACTGGTCGTAGATCGGAAAGCCGTCGGGACTGTAGACGCGCAACGCGGCCCACATGCGCACGAGCCGCACGTGTTTCAGCATCGGGAATGCACGCACGCCACGCCGGGCGATGTCAGCAAGCACATGGGTAGTCGTGAAATCGTCGAAGCCGACTTCTTCCATCGAATCGCCGAACTGCAGGCTCCCCTCGTCGGTCTGGCGCACGTTGAGCGTCGGATAGTGGAGAAACGGCGCAACGCGCTCGCTCACCAGCACCTGGCCGCGATTGGGCGCGACCGGCGCGTCGAGCCCGACGAACGGCGCGAGCACGCGATTGCCGAGTCCCGCCGCGAGCACGACTTTTGCACCACGATAGGTCCCGCGTTTCCCGTGCACGACAAAGCCGTGCGCTTGCGGCTCGATGCGCTGCGCCCGCTCGCTCGACACGAGGCGCACGCCGCGAGCCTGCATTGCGGTATGCAGCGCGCGCAGCAGCTTGAGCGGATTCACGTGGCCGTCCATCGGCGTGTAACTTGCGCCGATTACGGCAGGCCCGACTTGCGGAATGCGCGCACGGACTTCGGCGGCATCGAGCATCTGATACGGGTAATCGCCCAGTTCTGCTTGCAGGGTAGAGAGGCGCTTGTCGCGTTCGGCGAGTTCTTCGTCGTTGAAGCAGAAGTGGAAGCCGCCCGGCTGCTTTAGCGCCACGTCTATGCCACTTTCGTCCCGCAGCGCCTGCGCGAGTTGCGGCCAGCGCGTGGCCGAACTGCGCGACCAGCGTGCATATGGAGACAGGCCATAACCCTTGCCCTGGATCCAGACGAGGCCGAAATTCCCACGTGACGCGCGAAAGCCGCCGTCGTCCTCGTCCAGCACGGTTACGCGCGCGCCTTCGCGGGCAAGTCCGTAGGCCACGGCCGAACCCACGAGGCCGCCGCCTATGACGACCACGTCCGCGAGAGTATCGGAACTCGCGGCGGTGCTTGTCGATGTCATTGCGCTTCTCCGATCAGAATGCGGTCCAGTCCGACCATGCGGTCGAGCAGGACCATCAGCAGGACCGTGCCCACGATCAGCACCGCCGACACCGAAGCGACGAGCGGATCGATCGTCTGCGCGATCTGGTTGTACATGGCGACGGGCAGGGTGGTTGTGCCCGGTGTTGCGACGAAGATGGTCATCGTGAGTTCGTCGAAACTCTGGATGAACGAAAGCACCCAGCCGCCCGCTACGCCGGTGCGGATCATCGGCAGGACCACGCGGCGAAACGCGGTAAAGCGGCTTGCACCGCAGGAAAGCGCGGCGCGTTGCGCATCGCGATCGAGCCCGACTGCCGACGACAACGCGAGACGCAGCGCATACGGCAGAACGATGACCACATGCGCGCAGACCAGCGACCAGAACGAGCCCGACAGATGCAGCAGCGACAGAAAGCGCAGGAACGCGATGCCGAGCACGACGGCGGGAATCATCATCGGTGAAAGAAAGAAGCTCGTGAGCGCGGCGCGGCCAGGAAAGCGATAGCGCGCAATGGCAAGCGCGGCGGGCACTGCGAGCAGCACGCCGATGGTCGCGGCCGCGAACGCAAGCCGCACCGATAGCCAGAAGGCCGAGACAATGTCGCCGTTCTCGATGATCGCGCGAAACCAGCGCAGCGACGCACCGTCGAAAGGCATCGAGATAAAGCCCTTGTCGGTGAAAGCGACGAGCATCACCACGACGAGGGGCGCAAGGATGAAGCTCAGGAAAAACGCGTTGTAGACGAGCCCGAGAATGCCGTTCTGTTTCATGATCGCTCTCCTTCGCTCAATCGAAGATGTGCCGGAAACGGCGTTCGGCGACTCGACTGCAGCCCATCACGATGGCCACGTTGGCGATCAGCAGCAGCACGGCGATGCTCGCGCCGAGCGGCCAGTTGAGCGTGCCGAGGAATTCGTCGTAGGCGGCGGTGGCGACCACCTTCAGGCGCCGGCCGCCGATCAGCGCAGGCGTGGCGAAAGCGGATGCCGACAGCGCGAACACGATGATCGAGCCCGACAGCACGCCCGGCATGATCTGCGGCAGCACCACCCGGCGAAACACCGCGAACGGCGAGCCGCCCAGCGAGCGGCCGGCCCATTCCACTTGCGGATCGAGCTTCTGCATGGTCGCCCAGACCGACATCACCATGAACGGCACGAGCACATGGGTTAGCGCGATGATCATGCCCGTCATGGTGAATACCAGACGAATCGGCTCGCTGGTGACGTGCAGCGACTGGAGCACGTTGTTCAGCACACCGTTGTTGCCGAGCAGAATCTGCCAGCCGAGCGTGCGCACCACCACCGAAATGAGCAGAGGCCCCAGTACGACCAGCAGACACAGCGACTGCCACGGACGCTTCATCCGCGCGAGCACGATGGTCTCGGGCACGCCGAGCACGATGGACAGCAGCGTGACGGCGAAGGCCAGACCGGCGGTGCGCAGGAAGATCGTGCCGTAGTACGGGTCGCTGATCACCTCCCAGTAGTTCTTGAGCGTATAGGCCGCGGTGACGCCGGCCGTATCGCTGAACACGCGGAACGACAGCATCAGTGTAAGCAGCAGCGGGACCAGTAAGAGACCGACAAAGAGTAGCAGCGCCGGACCCGACAGCAACCACGGCGCGGCGCCGGGGCGATCGTCGTCAAGCGTGGCCATGTGCGCCCTCCGGACTGTCTTGCGTCAGCACGCGCAGGTCGTCGTCGGTCCATGCGAGGCCCACTTCATGGCCTTCCTCGGGCGGCGGCGCACCGTGGTTCGGCTGCGCGACCCGCAGCTTGCCGAGTTCGGTGTCTACTTCGAGCAGCCACTGATTACCGACGAACACACGCGTCGCGATGCGCCCGCGCAGCCGGGCATCGCCGTTGGCAAGGTGCACTTTCTCGGGCCGGATATATACATGCACTGCGCCGTCCACATGGCGGCCTTCGTGCGGCACATGCAGTGTCGTGCCCGCGACGTCGACCTCCGCGCAACGTGGATTACGGCGCAACACCTCGCCGGAGAACGCGTTGGTGCGGCCGAGAAACGTGGACGCAAAAGGCGTGGCGGGGCGCTCATAGGCGTCGTAGGGCGTGCTCAGTTGCGCAATGACGCCGCGATGCATGACGGCGATGCGATCGCTCATGGTCATTGCCTCGACCTGGTCGTGCGTGACCAGAATCGTCGTGATGCCGAGGCGCTTCTGGATCGCGCGCAGTTCGATGTGCATCTCTTCGCGCAGCTTGGCGTCGAGATTCGACATCGGCTCGTCGAGCAGCAGCAGTTCGGGTTCCATGGCAATGGCGCGTGCAATGGCGACGCGCTGCCGCTGGCCGCCCGACAGTTCCTTCGGATAGCGATGCCCGAGGCCCCTGAGGCGCACGAGAGACAGCGCTTCGGCAACACGCTCCTCGCGCTCCTTGCGCCTGACCTTGCGCATCTCCAGCCCGAAGCCGACGTTCCCTGCCACCGTCATGTGCGGAAACAACGCGTAGCTCTGGAACACGACGCCGATGCCCCGCTTCTCAGGACGCTCGTTCGTGATGTCGCGGCCATCGAGCAGAATGCGGCCGGTGGTCGGCGAGACGAACCCGGCGACCATCTGCAGCGTGGTGGTCTTGCCGCAGCCGGACGGGCCGAGCAGCGCAAGCAACTCGCCGCGTTCGACGTCCAGATCGATGTGCTCGATCGCGGTGAAATCGCCGTAGCGTTTCGAAATGCCTTGCAGAGTCAGGAAGGCCATACGCCTCGCTCCTTCATCAGATCGCGCGCCGCGCGAGGGACTTGCCGGTGCCGCGCATCAGCGCTCGACCGAACGGTTCCAGCGCTCCGTCCATTCCGTGCGATGCTGGTTGATGGTCGCCCAGTCCATCGAGGTCAGCTTCGAGATCTGATCGGGACCATAGGGCACGCGCGCCGCGATGTCGGGCGCCAGCTTCACTGTCTTGTTGACCGGACCGAGACCGATGCCTTGCGCCTGCACGGTTTGCACTTCCGGGCTCAACAGGTATTGCACGAACTGTTGCGACAACTGCGGCTGCGCATTCTCGGCGACGACGCACGCCGCTACCTGCAACGCGACCGCGCCTTCCTTCGGGTAGATGAATTTCAGCGGAAAGCCGGTGTTCTGCAATGCCACCGCGCGGCCACTGCCATACGGCGCGAGAATCACGTCGCCTGATTGCATATGGCCGTCCATCTCGCCGGGCGTCGGCGCCCAGGACAGCACGTTCGGCGCGACCTGTTTCGTCATTGCGGCAAAGCCCGGATCGATATTTTTCTCGCCGCCGCCGGACAGACGCGCCAGCATCACGAGCGTGTGCAGGCCGTACGTGTTGGTGATCGGCGGCACGCCAAGCTTGCCTTTGATGCGACTGTCCGTGAGCGACTTCCACGAGTCGGGCGGCGGCAGGCCAGCCTTCTTGAATGCTTCCTCGTTGTAGCCAATGCCCGTTGCGACCATGCCGACGCCTATCGCAGTTGGGCCGAGCCTCGCGAGCGGGTAGACGTCCTGCATCACCGGCGCGTCGTCGAGCTTTGCGCACAGATTCAATTGCATCGCCTGATACATGGGGCCGTCGTCCATTACCGCGACGTTGATCTGCTGGTGACCTTTCTGCGCCTGGAGCTTGGCGAGCGTATCGCTCGAATTTCCCGCGACGTAAACGATTTTGACGTTATGCGCCTTTTCGAACGCCGGAATGATTTTTTGCCGGTAGACCTGCTCGTTAGAACCGCCAACGTTGGCCACATAAAGAGTGGTCTCGGCTTGCGCGAGAAGCGGCGCGGCGAGGCTCAAGGCGAAGGAAACGGCCGCGATTGCGGTGTGGGACGGGGCGGACAGACGGCGATGCAACGCTCTTTTCATGACGACGATCTCCAGTTCCGAGGTGTGGGGGCGGGCTTCGCTGCCCGTCGGTGAAAAGCAGTGTCGCGCCGGCTGGTCATGTCGTCCAATACGAATAAAATACCTATCCATGCATAATTGATATGGATTGGCACGCATTAGCCTGGGGAAAACACGCATGAATCTCAAGCACATCGAGGCGTTTCGCGCGGTGATGGTGTCGGGGTCGATGACCGCCGCAGCCAAGGCTCTATTCACGTCGCAGCCGAACGTGAGCCGTCTCATCGCACAGCTGGAGCGGGATACCGGCTTGCAACTTTTTCAGCGCAGCGGCGTGCGCCTGATTCCGACGAGCGAGGGCGAGGCGTTCTTTCGCGAAGTCGACCGCGCTTTCGTCGGCTTGCAGGGGTTGGCGAATGCGGCCGCGCAGATTCGCAACCTCGGCAGCGGACGTTTGCGCATCGCAGCCATGCCTTCGGCGGGCATGACGCTGGTGCCGCATGCGATCAAACGTTTTGTCGAGCTATTTCCCGACGTGACCGTGTCGCTCCATGTGAACACGTCGGCCACGGTCAACCATTGGACGGCTTCGCAGTTCTGCGACCTGGGTGTGGCTGTGTACGTGAGCGAGGCATCCGATTGCGAGGTCGAGCAGCTTTCGGACGTGGCCGCCGTGTGCGTGATGCCGGCGGCGCATCGGCTCGCGGCGAAACGCATCATCAAGCCGGAGGACCTGGAGGGCGAGTCGTTCATTTCGCTTTGTCACGGTGACGGCACGCGCGCGTTGATGGACGAAGTGTTCCTGCGCGCGGGCGTGCAGCGCGTGCTGGCAATCGAGGCGCAATACACGGCGATGTGCTGCGAGATGGTCCGTCACGGCATGGGCGTGACGCTCGCGCATCCGATCGTCGCGCGCGACTATGCCGGGCCGGACATCGCCATTCGCCCGTTCGTGCCGGCCACGCGCTTTCAGACCTATCTGCTGTTTCCGCCGCACAGGCCGCGGGAGCGGCTCGCGTTGGCGTTCGTGGAAGTCTTGCGTGGCCTGCATGACGAACTGCTCGCGGATGTTGTGCCGCCGGCGCGCAGCGGCGCCCCGCGCGCTCGGGCAAAACAGCGAGTGGGCGTTTGACGAGCTTCGACTTCAGGCGCGCGGCAGCATCTGCTCGATCACATCGCGAAAAGCTGCTTTCGCTTTGGCGAGTTCTCTTGCGATGGCAGGGCGGTTTTCCTCGAAGTCGAGCACACGGGCCTGCAAGGGACGACGAAGCTGCTGACGCACGGAGACGGTGATCAGGTGCTTCAACGCGCTCTGACCCGTCGGCTCGTGCAACGCGCCTTGCGCTTCTGCAAAGAAGACGGCCAGTTCGCGTTTGCTCAGCGCAACGATAAGCACGTCTTTGTTGGGGACATACTGATAAAGCGTGCCGACACTGACGCCGGCGCGCTGCGCGACGAGATTGGTATTCAAGCCGTCCGAGCCTCTGACTTCGAGAACCAGCGCTGCCGGTTCGGGAATGGTGGCGACGGTTTGCTGGGCGCGGGATTGCTGCGGAACCTTGCGCAGTGTGAGTGACCGGCGCCTGCTTGTCTTCACGATGCAGCCTGGTAAAAGCGAGTCCAGGCTCGGGTTTTACCGTGCAGCAGTCCGCGCAAGTTGACCCCTGTTGCCCCCTGGCGGCTTTCCAATTGCTCGCGCTGCGTGTTGACGAACCGCGCGTTGTCTACGTGAGTTCTGCTTCCGGCGATACAGGCTCGAAGCGGCGCGATCCGTTATGCAGCGGGTTCTCGGCCGGCGCGAAAGCGTGGAGCGTGAGCCATTCGCCATAACCGGCGACCAGAAAACCTCCGGATCGCTCGATGTATTGTTCGCGGGATGCTTGATAGACAGTTTTCAGCGCGAACCAAGGCACATGCGGCAAGTCGTGATGAACGAGATGAAAATTGTTATTCAAAAAGAGCAGCTGCCAGAAGAGGGCCGCCTCGTTCAAAACCGTGCGATGTTCGGAATCGTCTGCAGTGCGATGCTCGCGAAATGAACGAATAGAGCCGAGCGACATCGACCCATATCCCACGCCGACGATGAATACCCACGCCGGAATAGTGCACACGTAGTGCAGCCACGCGGTGAGCGCGGCCAATGCGATGAAGTGCGCGAGCCAGGCGGGCACATCGCGCCAATCGCCGAGCTTTACCTTGCGCAATGCATCGACACCTGTCGCCGCAATCGCAAACGCCGGTCCCACGACCAGGCGGCCTACGAACGTATTGCGCCAGATAAGCAGCGCGCGCATCGCCCAGCCGGCGCGTTCCCACACACCAGCATCGACGAAATAGCTTTCCGGATCGCGCCCCGGGTGCGTCAAATGCGCGTCGTCATGATGCTGAAGATGCGACTCGCGATACACGCGATACGGAAACCACACGGCCAGCGGCGCGAAGCCAAACAGTGCATTCACGCGCGGTGAGCGTGTCGGGTGGCCGTGAAGCAGTTCGTGTTGCAGCGACATGTACCACGCGCTGACCAACGCGAGCAGGGTTGCGGTCAGCGGCAGGCCGAGCATGCGCGCATGGGTTGCAACGCCGAACCATGCGCTGTAAATCGCGACGATCAGTAGCCACGTTGGCCATTGCGTGCGCCAGGTCCAACTCGTTGCCAGCCTTGCAATGGCTTTGCGTTGCGTGTCGTCGAGGTAGATCGCCATTGGCTGGATCGGTCGGATGCATGTTTGAAGCGATCCTACCGAGCCATGCGCCGCGCCAGAACCAATTTGTTCAGGATTGCATTTTCGCCGCAACGGGTAAGGGCGGCCAGGATTGGGCCTAACTGTGACGTGGGCAACGACCCAGACAAACTCACTTTGTCGGAATGGTGAACGATCCTTCTGGATACTGGCTGCACATGAACTCCACGAAGGCCCGCACTTTGGGGCTTTGCAAACGACGGGACGTGTGCAGGACCCAAAGCTCGACGTCGTTGCCCGCGATTCCCCATGTCACCAGTTTGCCGTCCTCAAGCAGACTTCCGATGATCGACTCCGGCAACATGGCCGCCCCGGCGCCGGCGGCAATGGCGTCGCGGACCATCAACAGTGAAGACAGACGTAGAACAGGTTGCGGCTCGACAGTGAATTGACCATTGCGGACGGACCAGACTTCTCCGTCGCGATAGCTCGGCATGACGACGGCGGGAACCGGAAAAGGTTTATCGCCGCTGCCTTGCGGCATTTGAACCGATGGCGCGGCGGCCAGTACCAGCCGGTCCTTGGCGAAGCACCTGCCGACCAATGTGCTGTCGCTATGTGGATTGATGCGGATGGCCGCGTCGAAATGCTCGTCGACGAGATCGACGGCGCGATCGTCGGCGACCACTTCGAGTTCCACTTCGGGATAGCTGGCAAGGAACTGAGCGGCGAGATGCCCCAGCGCCATCTGCGAAAACAGCAACGGTGCCGCGACGCGTAGGCGGCCCCGCGGCGTGGCGAGCCCGTCTCGTGCCGCCGCGACTGCTTCGGCTACCTCGTGCATCGGCCCTTCGGTTCGGGTCAGCAGCAACTGACCGGCCTCGGTCAACTCCAGGCTACGAGTGCCTCGCTCGATGAGCCGAACGCCCAACGCATCTTCGAGATCGGCGACGCGGCGCGACAGTGTGGCTTTGGAACGGCCGCTGGCGCGGCTCGCTTTGCCAAAACCGCCGTGAGCGGCCACGAGTTGAAAGTCGTCCAGCGCGTTCAGGTCCATAGTGTCTCAAAAGTGATACAGAGCGTCTCCATTTTATGGTATTTGTTTTGAATGTGAAACTCCTTATTGTTGGGGTGTACGCAACCAAACGCTCAAAGGAGCTTCTTATGAACAACGTTCGCGCAGTCGTCCTGACCGGGTACGGCGGTCCTGACGCCATCACGATTTCTTCCGTCGCCGCACCGCTGGCGGAAGCTGGCCAGGTTCTCGTCCGTGTGCATGCCGCCGGTGTCAATGGACTGGATTGGAAGGTTCGGGAGGGTTACGTGAAGGACGCTTTTCCGCTCGAATTGCCGACCGTTCTCGGCATTGAACTGGCCGGCGTCGTGGAGGCAGTGGGCCCCGGCGTTACCCGGTTGCGCAAAGGGGACCGCGTAATGGGTGCGCCAGGCGCGCTGGGTGCCTACGCCGAGCTAGTGGCCGTGAATGCGGCCAACCTCGCCACGGTGCCCGACTCGATGAGCTGCGTGGAGGCGGCAGCGTTACCGGTCGCAGCGGTGGCGGCATGGCAAAGCCTTAACTTCGCCGGACCGATACGTGCCGGACAGCGCATCCTGATTCAAGGCGCGGCCGGCGGTCTGGGCGGATTCGCGGTGCAGTACGCGCATCAGGCCGGCGCCGAGGTGTTTGCGACCGCCCTAAGCAGCGATGTGGACTATGTCCGCAGCCTCGGCGCGGACCATGTAATCGCCTACGACCAGCAGCAGTTCGAAACCTTGGTGAGCGGCGTCGACCTTGTTCTCGACTATGTCGGCGGCGACGTGCTTGCCCGCTCGTGGTCCGTGCTTTCTGCTGATGGGGTGGTCGTGAGCACCGCGTCGCCGGACATTGTGACGAGCGCCCCGGCCGGGCGTCGCGGCTTGTGGTTCGTGAACACGCCGGATGCCGCGCGGCTGCAAGAGATCGCCGACGACGTGACCCACGGGCGTTTGCAGTCCAAGGTCAGCGCCGTCGTACGCTTCGAAGAGTTGCCCACGGCGATCGAACGCAATCGGACCCAGCCACAGGTCGGCAAAACCGTGGCGGATTTTTTCCTTTAAATCGACTTTCCAGAATTGGAGCAAATCATGAGTATTCTCGTCACCGGTGCATCGGGCACCGTAGGTATGCAGATCGTCCAGCGCCTCGCTTCCAGCGGCGTCGAAGTCAAAGCGCTGGTTCGAGCGCCGGGTAAAACGGCGCTTCCGTCTGGCGTGGCGGAAGTCGTCGGGGATATGAGCAGTGTGAGCTCGATGCGCGCGGCGTTGTCGTCGGTGCGCACGCTGTTTCTGCTCAACGCGGTCGTGGCGGATGAACTCACGCAGGCACTCGTCACGTTGAACCTGGCGCGAGATGCGGGCATCGAGCGCATCGTCTATCTCTCAGTGATTCACGCCGACCTCTATACCAATGTGCCTCATTTCACAGGCAAGCACACCGTCGAGCGGATGATCCAAAGCCTCGACATGCCCGCGACCATTCTGCGTCCCGCCTACTTCATACAGAACGACGAGCGCATCAAATCCGTCGTCGAGAGCCACGGCATTTACCCGATGCCTATCGGCCACGCTGGCGTGAACATGGTCGACGTGCGGGACATCGCCGACACCGCCGCCGCCGAACTGCTGGCGCGGCACCGCGCACCCGATGCACTGCCCGGCCGCACGCTCGACGTGGTCGGCCCCGAAGCGTTGACCGGCGAGTCGGTCGCGCGCATCTGGAGCGAAGCGTTGCAGCGCGAAATCCGCTACGCAGGCGACGACCTGGACGGTTTCGAGCGGCAACTGGCGGGGAATGGGCCCGACTGGCTGGCCTACGACATGCGCCTGATGATGGCCGGCATCCAGCGCCACGGTATGCGCGGGGGTGACAATGCAGTGGATGAGCTCTCGAAGATGCTCGGACGCCCGTTGCGGACCTATCGTGATGCCGTGCACGAGATGCTTGGCTTGAGCAAGTAGTCGGCGGTCGACGGCGAGCGATGCGTGGGCGGCGGAACGGTCGAAGGGTGTAGTGGCGAAACGCGTTAGCGAACCGGTCGCACAGCGCATATCGTTATGTGATGAACACGCGTTCGCCACCGAGCCGCGCCTCCCGGCATATTCTTTCGGCCGTATTCTGCTTACTGTGTCAGTTCGGCGGCAGGCAAGCGAAGCGTCCCGGGCAGTATGCCGGCCTGCTGCTGATCCGGCGAATGGGCAGGACCAAACGTGTGAAGAGAATGCCGATGATAGGCAGTTAGCGTCCGCGACGGGACATCGACCGGAAACACATCATGTTAGTCGAATGGAAGCAACGGCTCAGGCTCTTCGTCCGGCGATTCTGGCAGCCGACCAGCGCATGCATGACGTGCATGCCCGGGAGTTGGGGCAACCTGCTGAGCCTCGCGCATTGGGCGATTGCACTGCAGACTGGACTGTTCACCGGCGTGCTCGCCGTACTGCTGACTTTCACACCGGCGAGGAAACTCTATGCGCACCGATACGGCAATGCGCTGGTCGTCGGCTGCCTGACTGCGATCGGCGATGCCTATTCGCATCCGAGTCGTTACCGCGTCCCCGTCGTCGAGCACGTGTTGACGGGCATCATCTCAGGTCTATTCGCGCTGGGCGGCTCATATCTCCTCGAAGATCGCGGGCGGCGCATCCGCGCGGCCTGGGCGCGGTTTTTGGGCTAGCTCGTGCGCGGCCTGCGTGCTTCGCACGGTAAGACGTCGAAGCAGATTCCCCACTGATCATCTAAACGCGGCGCGTAACGCTGATCTACACAGCGCCGCGCAACGACCGCGCGTGGCCGCTCACGAACGTAGTGGCCCCCAATTTTCATGTTGCACTGCATCCAAAAGAAGCCTATAACCATCCCATTGGATGGTGTTCGGATGGAAACATGGAAAATTCAACAGCAAATCTCGCAAGCCGCCCGAAGGGCGGTGAGTCGGAAAAAATCACGATCAACCTCGGCCCCGTTGACCTTGGACAAATCGACCTGCTGGTGCAGGAAGGTTTCTATTCGAACCGGACCGATCTGATCCGCACGGCTATCCGCAACCAGCTTGCGCTCCACGCGCAGGTTGTTCAGGAGACCGTGAGCCGCCGCGCGCTCGTGCTCGGGCTACAGCATTTTTCGCGAGAGGATCTCGAGACGGTTCGTGCGGCGCATCAGCGTCTCACGATCCAGGTGCTCGGACTGGCCAGCATTGCTGCCGACGTCACTCCCGAACTCGCGCTCGCGACCATTGACAGCGTTGTCGTGCTCGGCGCGTTTCACGCATCCGCTGCGGTCAAGACGGCGCTCGCCGGCAGAATCCGCTAACTGCCGACGCACGACACTCAACACGTTTACCGGACAAAACAGATGAAACTCGATGAAGGTTTTTTGACCTCGATGCGCGAAGCAATGACCTTGCTGCGCACCCGTGGACCCGCCGAAGCTACTGAAGCAATACAACGTGCTCTGGGCGGTAACGCCGAGGGCTCCATGCACGGAACAGCGTCCTGGCATGCCACGCCGGAAGCGTTCACCGTTCCGTTCGAGCGACCGGCGACAAAGCACGCCGAGACGGTCAATGCGCGCGAAGCACGCGCCGATATCCAGGACCGGGGACACTTCAGCACGCACGCGTTTTCGAACGCCGCCGGTCGCCGGCAATATCGGCTGTATGTGCCGGCGGAAAGCCAGGGCGAGCCGCTTCCGTTGATCGTCATGCTGCACGGTTGCACACAGAACGCCGACGATTTCGCCGCGGGCACTCAGATGAACGCTCTTGCGGAGCGGCATCGATTTCTGGTCGCTTACCCGGAGCAACCGCAGCAGGCTAATCCGTCAAAATGCTGGAACTGGTTCAAGCCTGCTGACCAGCAATGCGAACGCGGCGAGCCCTCGTTGATCGCTGGCATCACACGCGAGATCATTGCCGAGCAGAACGTCGATCCTGCGCGCGTGTACGTCGCGGGGCTCTCGGCTGGTGGCGCAATGGCGGCGATCATGATTGGCGAATATCCGGAACTCTACGCAGCGGCCGGCGTGCATTCGGGTCTTCCGGCACGATGCGCGCACGATCTTCCGTCCGCACTCGCAGCGATGAAAGGCGGCAAGCGTCCAGTACAGGCACGGCGCGCCGCGCACGGTACGGCCTCGTTACCGAAGCGGCCGGTGATCGTGTTTCATGGTGACGCTGACGCCACGGTTAACATACGCAATGCGGCACAACTCGTCGACGGCTTCTCAGCGCGGCCGCATGGCGACGGCGAGCAGCGTCGGACCGATGCAGGCGGACGCGCGTGTACCGTCTCGCGGCTCGTGTCAGCGGACGGTGTCGACGCAGAACTGTGGACCATTCACGGCGCCGCGCACGCATGGGCCGGAGGCAATGCGCGGGGCAGCTATACAGATCCCGCAGGTCCCGACGCGAGCGCAGAAATGCTGCGATTCTTTCTTGAACATCCGCAGCGTTAATAGTGCGGTTGGTTTTCGGTTGGCACCCGGTTGGCGATCTGGCCGACCGATGATTGCCGTCACTCTGAACAAAGGCAACATGAGACGACTACTAGTTGCTGCGCTCGCAGCCACCTCTTTAGCGACTGGCGTTCATGCGCAAAGCAACGACTCGGGCCCGCTCGATACACCGTCGGGCAAACTGCAATTCGTTCGCGCAGGGCATGATTTCACGGCGATGCTCGAGAACGAAGTATTCGATCGTTTCGGCGCAAATACGCTCACGCATTTCGACGACGTGGGCAACGCAAATGATGCGGTCAGACGCATGCTCGTGCAGACCGATTCGGGCCCGGTGCTGTACGACCTTCGCCGCCGTCCTGCACTTGTGCAGCGCGTTGCCGCGCGTATGACGGTCAAGCGCGTGTTCTGGCAAGGCGACGAAGTCGTGATGCAAGGTTCACAAGGCTGGTTTGCGTTCAGACGCGGCGCATTGACGAAACTGCAGTCGTCCATGACTACTTACCACTGATACCCGCAGCCGCAAGCAACACAGACGCTATCCCCAGCCGCAGACACACAACGATCCTTTAGCACAGAACGTCTCTAGCTTTTCACTAAACCTTGGTTGGACGGCGAATTACCGGTTGCTACCATCTCGCGCTCAGACAACCACGGCCGATACAACAATGAAAAGCTCGAGTTCGCATCCGGCGGCGTTCCCAACCATTCCCAGGCTGCGGGCACTCGGTGCCGCCGTTGCCAGCATCGTTGCGCTTGCATCGTGTTCCGGCGAGGTCTCTCCAACACCGCCGGCTGCCACGCCGGTCGCCGCGAAACGCCCGAACATTCTGTACATCATGGCGGACGATCTGGGCTACTCGGACATTCATGCGTTCGGCGGCGACATCGACACGCCGAATCTCGATGCGCTCGTGCAATCCGGACGCATTCTCACGAACCATCACACAGGAACGGTTTGCGCAATCACGCGAGCGATGCTGATTTCGGGCACCGACCACCACCTGGTGGGCGAGGGCACGATGGGTGTGCCGACCGACGAACGCAAAGGTCTGCCTGGCTACGAAGGCTATCTGAACGATCGCGCGTTGTCGGTCGCACAACTGCTCAAGGACGCCGGCTATCACACGTACATGGCAGGCAAGTGGCATATCGGCTCGGGCATTGTGGGCAGCGCGACGGGCAGTGGACAGACGCCGGACCAATGGGGCTTCGAGCATAGTTACGCGCTGCTCGGCGGCGCGGCGACGAACCACTTCGCACACGAGCCCGCCGGCTCGAAGAACTACACCGAAGACGGGCAGTACGTTCAGCCGGGTCAGCCGGGACAACCGGGCGGCGCGGGCGGCAGCCCGGCCGTGTTCTATTCGACCGATTTCTATACGCAAAGACTGATTTCGTACATCGATTCGAACAAAGCCGACGGTAAGCCGTTTTTTGCGTATGCGGCGTACACGTCGCCGCATTGGCCGCTGCAGGTGCCTGAACCGTATCTGCACAAGTATGCGGGCAAATACGACGCCGGCTACGACGCGGTTCGGGCGGCGCGCATAGCGCGGCAAAAGGCGCTTGGCATCATTCCCACCGATTTCAACCCGTATGCGGGCGCGCCCGAAACGCTCGCGGCTACGCCGGCAACCGCCGGCAACGGCACCGTCAACGCGAAATACGTCAGCGCCGTCCACAGCGCCGCGCAAGGTTATAGCGACTACGGTCCGGGCAATGTGAACAAGTCGTGGGCCAGTTTGTCAGCCGATGAAAAGAAAGCGCAGGCGCGCTACATGGAAATCTATGCCGGCATGGTCGACAACCTCGATCACAACATCGGCCTGCTGATCCAGCATCTGAAAGACATCGGCGAGTACGACAACACGTTCATCATGTTCCAGACGGACAACGGGGCCGAAGGCTGGCCGATCGACTCCGGCGCCGACCCGACGGCGACAGATACGGCGAACGCGGCGGAGCCGGTCTATTCGACCCTCGGCACCGACAACGGGCTGCAGAACGCGAAGCGCTTGCAGTACGGCTTGCGCTGGGCCGAAGTCAGCGCGGCGCCGTTCCGTCTGACCAAGGGCTATTCCGGCGAGGGCGGCGTATCGACCCCGTTGATCGTGCATTTGCCCGGGCAGACCATTCAGAAACCGACCTTGCGTGTCTTCACTCACGTCACCGACAACACGGCCACGTTCCTCGCCGTCGCGGGTGTCACGCCGCCGACGCAGCCGGCTCCGCCGTTAATCAACTCTTTGACGGGCGTCGATCAGAACAAGGGCAAGGTGGTCTACAACAACCGCTACGTGTATCCCGTGACGGGGCAATCGTTGCTGGCGGTTCTGAACGACCAGTCGAATAGCGCCGTGCATACCGCGTCGTTCGGCGATGAAGCGTACGGGCGCGGCTACCTGCGCAGCGCGGACGGCAAATGGAAGGCGTTGTGGACGGAGCCGCCGCTGGGACCCGTCGATGGCCACTGGCAACTGTACGACATGACGTCGGACCGAGGCGAGACGACAGACGTCGCGGCGCAGAATCCGTCGATCATCGACGGGCTCGTGCAGCAGTGGAACGCATACATGTCCACTGTCGGCGGCGTCGAACCCCTGCGGCCGCGCGGCTACTACTGAGCGGGATTGCCACTGTCATGAGCATCAGAGCAAGAACGCTTGCCGGCTTTGGCGGCCTGTTCGCCGCCGTTTTCTGCGTGGCGTTCGCGGTCGCGGCGTGGCCCGCGCGAACGGCGGGCTTCGACGATCTGAACCGCGCGCGCCCGCTTGCGCCGCTCGGCTCAGAAGCGCAGTGCGAACGCTACGCGGGTCTGCCCGTTGGCTGGCGCGACGACGCGAAGGCCGGCATGGTGCATCTGCACGGCGGCACCTTCGTGCTCGGCAGCACACGCGGTTATGCAAACGAGCGGCCGGTGGGCGACGGACTTACGCGCGTCGGTGGTTTCTGGATCGATCAGACCGATGTGACGAATGCGCAATTCGCCGCGTTCGTCCACGCGACGGGCTACGTCACTGACGCCGAAAAGCAGGGCGGCGCGGCAGTCTTCCACGTTCCGACGCGGGAAGAAATGAACGCGCGCGACCTTGCGTGGTGGAGCTGGGTCAAGGGGGCATCGTGGCGGCATCCGACGGGCGAGGGCAGCAACATCGACGCGAAAATGAGTCAACCGGTGACGCTCGTCACGCAAGCCGATGCGTTTGCGTATGCACGGTGGCTTGGCCGCGACTTGCCGACCGAGGCCGAATGGGAATACGCGGCGAAGGGCGGGCAGGAGGGCGCGGACCTCGACACAGCACCGCGCGACGCGCACGGCAAGCCCGCCGCAAATTACTGGCAAGGCGTCTTCCCCGTTCTCAATACCAACGAGGACAAGCATGTGGGTCTGTCGCCCGTCGGCTGTTATGCGGCCAACGGGTTCAAGCTGTACGACATGATCGGCAATGCATGGGAGTGGACCAGGGACGTCTACACAGGCGAACACCAATCGCATACGAATGGCGATACCGCGGCAATCGCACCGGCCACGCGCAGACACGACACGCGGATGGTCATCAAGGGCGGCTCGTTCCTGTGCTCGCGAGATTACTGCGTGCGCTACCGGGCGTCTTCGCGCGAGCAACAGGAAGCGGACCTGCCGGCATCGCATATCGGTTTCAGGACCATCTTGCGGGACACCAAAGGATGAATCCGCAACGTGTTGTGCACGCAGCGATTAGCGCGGTATTGATCGGCTCGGCGGCCATGTGGGGAGCAGCAGTTTTCGCGGATGCCGCGCCGTCGGCCGTGAAAGTCGGCGTCACGCGCGGCACGCATGCCGAAATCATGAACGAAGTGCGGCGCGTCGCAACCGCTCGCGGACTCGACATCGAAGTGGTGACGTTCGATAGCGGCGCGCAGATCGACGCGGCGCTTGCCGCGCATCGTATCGACGCCGCGAGCTTCGAAGACGGCCCAGGCTTTGAAGCGTCGAGCAAAAAACACGGCTACCCGCTTTATGCAGTAGCGACGACGGTCACCCTGCCCATGGCGCTCTACTCGCGTCAACTGACGAACCTCGCGCAAATCCGCCGTGGCGCGAGCATCGTCATTCCTGACGACCGGGAAGGCATGGCGCGCGCGCTCGTTCTGCTGCAAAACTACACACTGCTAACTTTCGACGACCGCGCCGGCCTCCACGCGACGTTGCGGAACGTGACGGGCAATCGCCTCAACCTGACGCTGCGTGCGCTGCCCCGCAACCGGCTCGTCGCGGCGTTGAATGCGGCAACGATTGTCGTGATGGACAGCGAGAGCGCGCAACGCGCTGGACTTTATCCTGCACGCGACAGCATCGGCATTGAGGACGCCCGCTCACCGTACGCCGGCGTGCTGGCGGTACGCGAGGCCGAGCGGGGCGAGCCGTGGGTAGCGCAACTGGTGTCGGCCTATCACTCGAACGATGTAGCGCATTTTATTCTGACGCGCTATCTGGACTCGGTGCGCCGGCCATGGTGAGCGCGTTCTCGCTCGCATCCTGCGCGCGCACGGGAGCGCCTCTCGAATCAGCTGCTGCTATGAGGCGTCGGCGACGCGGCATGAGTGATCGAGTAGGTCTTCGGCGGAGCCGCTGCCATTGTCCGCATCGAGGCCGCTATTCACGACTAGCCAGCCATCTTTGTCGGCCGATGGTCCCGCGCCCGTGACAAGTATGGTTTGCATCGCCATTGCATCGGCGTTACGGTTGTCGCGCGAAACGAGGCGAAACGGATCGCTCGTGCCGCTCAGCGCGGTAATTCGCATGACCCGGTAACGGGTGCCGTCGAGCGTGTCCCAATGCCACTCGCCGGGCGCGTCTTTCGCGTGGCGCGCGAGCGCGTCGCTGATATCGCGGCGCATGCAATCGATATGAATATGCAACTGGTTCTGCGAGCGGCGGAATTGGGAGTTGATTTCGAGCCCCAACTGATCGTCGCGCAGCGTCCGCTTGACCGAGTGATTCACGTAGTCGCGTGAGCCCCACGCGTCCGCCCAATAGCTTTGGGCATGCGGCGCGAGCACGAGCGGACTTTCGATGCCGCTGATACGGTCCGTCGGAATCAGCAGATACTGCGAGCGGCCGACGATATCCTTCAGGATTGCATAGCGTTTGTCGAGATCCACGAACGTGCATTGACCGGGCGTGCCGGTCGCCTGTTGCGAAGGCACGCAGCGCATATCGACGATCTTCCATAACGCATTGGAATCGACGGCCGCAAGACGCGCGCATCCGGCGGCGGCAAGCGCGATGCCCAGCGCCGCGACGACACGCCGGAAGTAACGCGTGCATGTCCCCATTGGTCGGCGACCATCGGCTCCGGAAAATCGAGGCCTGTCTAAAGGTGTTTGTATCGATGCGTGATCGTAATCGCTGACGTGAGCCTGAGTGCGGGTTATTTCTATGGGCATGTTTTATCTTGCTTAAAGCACGGGCGGCGGCAATGTGCCCAATAACTGTTCGAACGCCACGCCGATTGCGAGCAGGCGCCTGTCACTGCCAAGCGGCCCATCGAGTTCGAGACCGACCGGCAAACCATGTGCGCTCATTCCCGCGGGCAAGGACAGTCCGGGAATGCCAGACGTGCTGGCCGGATCGGTATTGCGCAGGAACGCTTCCATCGTATCGATGGGCGGCGCGCCGTCGATGGAGACGGTCGATGAACCGTTGATCTCGTCGATCGGCGCCGCAGTGAGCCGTGTGGTGGGAAACAGCAGCGCATCGAGACGTTCATCGGCGAAAGTCGTCGCGATATAGGCCTGCAGCAATGGCCGCCAGTGATTGAGCGCCGGCTCGTAGTGCGCGTCGAGCGAGCCCGCGATCACCGCGTCATAAATAGCACGCACATCGGGGCTCGCGATGCGAGCCGCCAGTTCGCTGACGGTCTGCACCGGCGCCTGGTTGGCGACGAGCCAGGCGTTCACATCGCCGCGCGCTTCGTGAATAGCGATCGGGCCGCCGACCATACCGTTGAGGTCGTTTAGTTCGCTCATCGCCACCGGCACGAAAACAACGCCCGCTGCTTCGAGCCGTTTCAGCGCGGCGCGCGCCACGTCCTCGACCTGCTGCGCGAGACCTTCCCACAGTGGCGCCGGCAAGCCGATGCGCAATCCGTTCAGCGAGACGGTGGGCAACGGACCCGCGCCGGTAATCACGCCGTCGAGCAGCGCGATATCGGCCACGCTGCGCGCCATCGGCCCGACGGTGTCGCGGGTATGGCTGATCGGCACCACGGCATCGGGGTCGTGATAGCGCCGCTCGGCGCCGCCATTGCCAACCGACGGACGAAAGCCTGCGGTGCCGGTCAACGCGGCGGGGATTCGTGTCGAGCCGCCGGTGTCGGTGCCGAGGCCCGCAGGTGCGATGCGTGCAGCGATTGCGACCGCCGTGCCGCCCGACGAGCCTCCGGGAATGAGCGTGGGATCGTACGGATTGCGCACGGGCTGGGCATGCGTCGCGAGATTGGTACTCGTGATGCCGAACGCGAGCTCGTGCATGTTGGCCTTGCCGAGAATGATCGCCCCCGCGTCGATGAGACGCTGCACCGAAGGCGCGTTGGTGCCCGGCACAAAACCTTCCAGAGCGGGCGTGCCTGCGGAGGTCTGCAGTCCCGCGGTATTGATGTTGTCCTTGACGACGATCGGCAGTCCGGCAAGCGGCAGTTGCGCTCTCGCCGACGCGGGCAGCGCGTCGATGCGCCGGCCGGCCGCGAGCGCGCCGTCGAGATCGATCACGGTCAGTGCGTTGAGCGTGCCGAGCGCCGCCGCTCGCGCGAGAAGTGTCGCGACGTAATCTGTTGCCTTGAGCCTGCCCGACTGGATCGCGGCGACTGCGTCGGTTGCACTCAACGCAAGCTGTTCATCGACGGTCCAAGTCATGGACGTGTTCCTTATGGTGCAGTGTTTGTGCGAGCCGAACGTTTGATGAAACGCAACGCGAATCGCGCGAGCGCGGGCACGAGCCGCGGACGCAGCAGCCGCAAGTCGTAGCCGCTCATGCGGCGCTCGTTCTCCGCGAGGCATAGCTCGATCAGTTCTGGCGTATCGAGCCCTTCGCCGATCACATTGCTGTTCGCAGGCAGAAAGTTCGAGTCGCGCGCGGCGCCGCTCGCGTCGATGCCTCTCGCAATCGCCACGCGCTCCCAGATCAGCACGGCCCAGATCGCGGCCACGCGCAACGCGTGCCACGGCCTGCGCCACAGCGGCATATTATGTCGATACCACGCGACCCAATTAACGAAAAACAGAATGTGACGCGCTTCTTCCTGGATCACCGGCTCGAAAGTTTCGACGAGCGCTTCGGGAAAATAGCCTGACTGCTGCGCGGCGCGAAACAGGCCGAAAGCGAAGAAACTGTCGATGCACTCGCTGTAGCCCGTTCGCATCCATGCCCATTCCGAATCGCGCGGCGGCGGATAGTGCGGTTCGGGCGCGATCTCGATGCCGTATGCCGCAATCAGTTTTGCAAGCACGCGTTTGTGACGGGCCTCTTCGTCGCCGTCCATCGTGATGGCTTCGCGAAGCAGCGGGTCGCTCAGTCGCTCCGCGTACGTGTGAACGTTGATCGACGCGCGGCCTTCGGTCTGCACCGCAATGTCCCAGATGGGCAGCGAGCACAGCCGCTCGAGCGCATCGGGCGACAGCGCAGGCCAGTCGATCACGGCGGGTTTATAAGGATCGTGAGTCTCGAGCAACATGCGGCAGAACATGTGCTTGTGCGCCTCGGAGCCGATCTTCACGCGGGCGGTGCCGGTGAACGTCCAGTGGCGCAGGCTGTGGTCTTCGGCTACATCTGTCAATGTGTCGGACATGGCAAGCCTACAGAGAGCGAACTCGATGTGTCGCCTATTCTGTCACATTGCCCCCGGATATGGCGCGTGCGCTCCACTGCTGGCGCCTGATGATCGTGGTCACGGGGCGGTCACTGCGGGGTCACTGCGGGGTCACTGCTGATTATCGACCCACATGCGTCCCCAGAGAAACGCGTAGTCGAGCGCGTGTTCTTCGTCGAAGAAATAATCGAGCGCGTCGAAACAATATGCCTGGCTGCGGCTCGTGCTGGCTTTTTCGATGGTCAGGTTGGCGGCGAACAGCCCATTGGGCAAACGTTGCACGGCCGGTGCCACTTCGTAGCCCTTGTAGCGGATATGTGGATTCATAGTTGTGGCAGTGAAGATGCCCGCTTATTGTTGCAAGGAGCCGGTGCATATGACGCCACGCGTTTGCGTGGGCATCAGGCGGCGGATGAGTCGGCGGGCAGGCTCAAGCGTAGGCCGCACTGAAGGGCCCGTGAACCAATCTTTCTTCGCAAGCAAATTAGCGGAGGTCCGGAACGCTTGTCAGAAGACCGGGTAACGACATGTTTGCCCGGTTCGGACACACTATCCCGCGCGCAACGTTATTAGTCTGTTATGTGGCGCACGGTTCGTACAAGCGCGAGTGCCCCGGTCCGCGGACGCGGCCGGGGGGGCGTTGTAGGCGAGGGAATTAAACCGCGTGCAGCAGACGCGCGGGTTGCGCATGCTGCTGTGAGGTGCCTGATGCATTCGGGCTGGCAGCGCGATGCGCGTTGAAGGCCAGCGCGAATTGCGCGGCTTGCTGGCCGACAGTAGCGAGTTGATCGACCACCTTTGGGTCGGAACAGGTGTCGACACTCTCGAAGCGCGTTTCGAGCGTGTTGATGCCAGCCCCGAATGGCGTGGGCCAGCCGCGCAACGCGTGCACGATCGAGCGCAGAGAAGTCAGCACGGAACCCGCGGCTTGCCAGCCATAGGCCGTAACGATGCAGCCGACCGCGCGGCCGTCCAGATATGGACGCTCGTCGGCGCGCAGTTCCTCCAGCGTATCGAGCGCGTTCTTGACGAGTCCGGAGACGCCGCCGTGATAGCCCGGCGTCGCGATGATCAGCGCGTCGGCGTGGCGCACCGCTTCGATCAGTTCGAGCTGTTCGTCGGTGCGTTCGCTGTGTTCCGGCGCGTAGTGCGGCAGACTATGCAGGAACGTGCCGCCGAACAGCCGCGTAGTGGCGCCCGCAGCCTGAGCGCCACGCAGCGCAAAGCCGAGCGCTCGCTCGGTCGACGAGGCCGCCCGCGTCGTGCCGCCAATGCCGACAACGAGCGGCCGGCGGTTATGGTCGAAACTGGTCAACGAAATGCTCCTTCTGTAGCGGATCATGGCGCTTTTGCGCGAGTCCGCGCCGAGGCGGGCCCGGTAAACCGGACTTTGAAGCACCATCTTAATGAGCGCGGGGCCCCGCACGAAGCGACTTTTTGTTCTAACCATATAACCGCGAGGCGTGGGTGTGCGCGTGGGGGGCTGTGCCCGCGTTGATTTGTACCGATTGCGCCTGATTATCCGCACTTGACCGTGCCCCATAAGCATATGGCGAACAATTGGTTGGGAGCGCGAGTGCTGGCCGCTATGATCGAAGCGTCTCCTCCATGACACTCCTTGACATGGGACTCGGCCTCGCCACATTAGTGGTGGGGCTTTTTTTTGTCCGCCGGTTCTCACAACGTGCAGACGCCGCGCGTTCACGGTCCAGCCGTTTATCGCGTGCTACGATGGTTCGCGACACAATACCCGGCGAGCTCGAGCAGGCAAATGGCAACCCTCTATGACACCCTCGGCGTGCCGATGCACGCCACCGGCGAAGAAATCAAGCGTGCGTACCGCAAAGCCGCGATGAAGTGGCATCCCGACCGAAACGTGGGCTCCGAGGAAATTGCGCGCGCCACCTTCCAGGAGATCAGCGACGCCTACGCGATTCTGTCCGACGCGCAGCAACGCAAGGTGTACGACGCCGTCTACACCGAGCAGATGCGGGAATGGGAGAGACAGCGCTCGCGCCATCAACAGGCACAGGCGGAGCGCGAGGCGGCCGCACGTGCGGCAGAAGAGGCGGCTTACGCCAGAATGGTCGCACTTGCAATGCGTTTCGCCGACGAAGGCCATAACCGCGATGTCGTGTTCGGCGTACTGCTCGGGCGGGAATGCGATCCCGCGCGCGCCGCGCAGATCGCGGATAGCGTAGCGGCGTTGCACGCTTCGCGGCGCGAGACCGCAGTGAACGCAACTGCTACTCACGCCGCGCCCGACGAAGCGAGCGCCGACAGGTCATTTGAACCGGCAACGGCGGGCGCCCATAGCGAAGAAACTGCCGATCGCGACGCGCATGCCGCTCGCGCAGCCCACGGCAAACGCGAGGAAGCGGCAGGGGAGGCACACCCGGCCGGAGGCTTGGGCGGGCTGTGGTTTCAGTTCCTCAATGGGCTGAAGTTCTGATTATCTGGCCTCCCTCGCCCTCTTCAGGGTGTTTCCAGGGGCAAATTCCCGTAGCGCGCGGATTAAAGACATCGTACTGTCACGGGGGCGCAAGACTCAGCGGGCACAATCGCACCTAGAAGATACAAAAACAGAGTACGGGGTAAGCGTGACCAGGAAATATAAAGTGCTGTTTCTCTGCCGTGAGAATGCAGCACGCAGCATCATGGCAGAAGCTCTGCTTCGGGAACTGGCTGGGCACCGGTTCGAGGCATTCAGCGCAGGGCCCGAGCCGGCCTTGCGGGTCCATCCATTGACGGTCGCGCAATTGCGGCCCGGCGTGTCGGACCTCGGCGTGCTATGCCCGAAAAGCTGGCTTGAATTCACCGGCGAATGGGCGCCCCGCATGGACCTCGTGGTCGCGCTCGACGCGAGCGTTTCGGCTCCGCATGCGCCCGCCTTTCCGGGAGACCCCGAACTCGCTGCCTGGCATTTCGCCGATCCGCTCGCCGACGGTATATCCGAGTCAGAGCGCGTTCGCCTGTTTCAAAAGGTGTTCTGGCAAATCGTGCGTCAGTTAAGCGCCTTTATTGAAGCGCCGCAAGATGCGCTGCTGTCGCGAGCGACGTCGGCCCGCGGTGCACGCACTCGTGCTCCTGCCAGTTTGCCCAACCTGTAACGTATAGCGATAGCGCGGCGCCGGCCGCTCAGTGCTCGTTCGAGCGCGCGAGCGGACTGCCTGCAAATGGATCGTTCTTCCAGTCGACGCGCTTTTTCGGCTGCGGCGCGGGTGCGGGCGGAGCCGATAATTCAAAATGGTCGATTGATTGGCCTGCGCTGATTGCCTGCTTGAGCCATTGGGGCATTTCCCCCTGGCCGTCCCAGCTATCTCCTGTCGCGCTGCGGTAGCGTGCGTTCTTTTGCGCGGCAGGTTCGGATGCTAGCAGGGCGGCAAGGTCTTCCGGTTTGATGCCAAACTCTTCCATGCGATGGCGGAGATACGCAATCATGCTATCTCGCTTCCTTTCGTCCATAAGATATTAGTCCTTCTAAAGCGTCCAGCGTTCTGTCAAATGCAGATTGCGAGGAAAACCCGCGAGAGCTTCGAGTCCAATTAAATGGCGCCGGTCCGCGGTGAGGTTATTGATCGAATTGGAAACAACGATGATGACGATGCACTGATTTGGGCGGCTGGTCTCGCGTCCACGCACTGTCTTACGACGGCGTTTCGCGCGCGGCCCTTTCTTGTGGTTATGACAGCATCATAACGCACTGCGCGCGCAATGCACGCACCGTTTTAACTGATTTTGTCGCATTTGAACGCTCATGCGAAGGTTGTTCGCTCCGCCCCCAGTATTGTTCACCGGTTCCGTGCGCCAATTTGAATTCCGTGGCGGCCGAACTATAAAAGAATAGCGGAGAGAACAATCCGTGTTTTCCAGCCTGAGGCGCCTGATTCCGCATCGTACCCGCGTATCCGGCGCCGGCCAGGGCGCGGGCGACCCGTTGCTGGTTGCATTCGACGGGTCGACGCAGCGGGCCCGCGTCGCTATTGGCACTTGCGTCGGCCTCCATCGGCCAGAAGGTCTTTTACGCAGATCGATTATGAGGAGGGACGATACTGCTGCGCCGGATTCAAGGAGTCTGGACCATGAAACTTCGTTTATTGATGGCGGTGGTGAGCGCCGTTCTTTTCCTCGCGCCGCGAGCCGCAATCGCCGACGACGCGCCGACTCAGCCGGGCGCCGGCACAACCTCCGGCCACAGGCTGATGCAGCATGCGAACGAATCGGCACAGGCAACGACCGACATGTCGTTGATAGAACCCGCGGGAACGGCGTCTCAGTCCGTTCAGAATGTCTCTTATGGCGGGACCGCGGCAGGGCGATCAGAATGGGGAACCCGGCAAAATATGCCCTGTTCGGGCGACCCTCAATGCAGGATTTACTTCGGTCAGTAAGCCGCGCAATACGTCGAGGTGGTGCGCTCTGAGTTGGCGTACCACCTCGTTTCCGTTCATGCCAGCGCGGGTTGCGCGCTTGTGTCCTCGGAGCTTTCGACGATGCGGCTCACCATCGCCTCGACCCCCGGCCCTTGCATCGCGGCCCGCTCGCCGAAGCGGCGGAACTCGTCGAGCAGCGAACGCCACGACGCATGCCAGCGCGTCTCCTTGATACATGTACCCGACGGATCGGCGATCCGCAGTATGCCGCTGTCGGGATAAAAGGTCAGGGTGACCGGCATGCCGTCGATGACGCAGGTCGCGGTGCAGGGGCGGGTGCTAACCATATTCGAATTCCTTTGTGTGGGCGATGAGTGCACTGGATGCTGTCCGCGCATTCAGCAAGCGTCATGCCCAACGCTGCCGTGCGTCGTCTTCGCAGGAATGGTGAGCGCTCAACGGCACTCGAATCGCTCGAATAACCCCACCCGCAACTGCAATTTTTCGCAGGGCTCAGCGAGCGATTTAATACGATGTTAAGGTGTGTTCCGTTTCAGCATGCACCCACCACTTCGTCGATCGAATTTCAGAGCAGGCCAATATGGCCTGCTTTTTTACTCGTGCCGTACAGCTTGCGAGTCGATCTTCGAGCGTGATTAGCAATGTGCAGTCGCTCCAATCCCATTCGTTGTTAATAACTCGCAAACAATACTATGTTAAGAGAAGATAATCTGCCGGCGAGCGCCGTCGCGCCCGGCGATGCGCCATCGTCGTCGCTACGTTCATGGCTCGCAGTCGTGGCCGTGGCGATCGGCGCCTTCGCGTTCGTCACCACGGAGTTTTTGCCAGTCGGCCTGTTGCCGCGCATCGCCGCGGATCTCGGCGTGTCTGCCGGTACGGCCGGTTTAATGGTCACTGTGCCCGGCGTTATCGCCGCGATCTCGGCGCCCGGCTTGATGCTGGTCGCCGGTCGAATGGATCGGCGGCTCGTGTTTCTGTTACTCACGGCCTTATTGCTGGCGTCGAATCTGATTTCCGCATTCGCGCCGAACTTCGGTTTGATGCTGGTGGGCCGCGCATTGCTCGGCGCCGCCTTGGGCGGTTTCTGGACACTCGCGACTGCCGCGTCCGGGCGCCTCGTGCAGCCGAAAGATTCGGCCCGCGCAATGGCCACCATTCTTACCGGCGTTACCTGCGCAACGGTAATCGGCGTGCCGCTCGGAACCTTCATTGCAAGTCTCGCGTCGTGGCGCGCGTCGTTTATGGCCACGGGCGGTCTCGTCGCGGCGGCGCTCATCGCGCAGTTCCTGTTCGTGCCGTCTTTGCCGTCGAGCGCCGCATTGCGTCTGAACGATCTGGTTTCGGTGTTGCGCAGGCCCTATCCGCGCAGGAGCATGTTGATGGTCGGGCTTGTGTTCGGCGCGCATTTCTCGTCGTACACGTACATCACACCGTTCCTGCTGCGCAATGCAAATCTCTCGATGGCGACTGTCACCTGGTTGTTGCTCGGCTTCGGCATCATCGGGTTCTTCTCGAACTTTGCGGTTTCGTCGACGGTCACGCGCAGCCTGAAAATTTCGCTCGGTGCGATGATCTCGCTGCTGATCTTCGCGCTCATTTTGCTGCCCATGTTGCAGCATTCGTCGATCGGCGTCGTCGCGCTCGTGCTCGCGTGGGGCGTTTCTTTCGGCGCGTTGCCGCTATGCTTCAGCATCTGGATTCAGCGGGCCACGCCGGATTCACCGGAAGCGGGCTCTGCGCTTTTTGTGAGCATCATTCAAGTGGCGATTGCGGCGGGCTCGCTAATCGGCGGTATCGTGGTCGATCAGGTCGGCATTTCTACCGACTTCCTGTTCGGCAGCGGCCTCGCGTTGCTCGGCCTGGCGGCGCTCGTGAGCTTCGGCCGAAGCGGCGCGGGCAAACTCGCGCCGAAAGCGGTAGCTTGCGCCGAGTGCAGTGCGGCGTGTGGAGACTAATCACACATCGAGGCCTGCGGGCGTCGACGCGGTATTGATTTTCAAGCGCGCGCCCGCAATTTCGTTTGCTGACTATCTGTACCTTTGACACGCCCGGCGAGTGCTGATGAATGAAGCACGAGCCAGAAGCCAGGCGAAAGCCGGACGCACTCACGCAAAAGACAAGCGGATGAAACACACGGAATCGACACAACCCTCTGCCACGCGCGCAGAACTGCTGTGCTTTCTCGTAGCGATTGCAGCGGCCTCCTATGCACTCAGTGCGGAGTGGCGTGTGGATCACGTCGTCCAATGCTGCCGTCAGTGGCTCGCGAAAAACAACATGAGCATGGAATGGCTCGAGCGCGTGAACATCGGGCAACTCGCTTTGAAGATCGCGAGCCGGGATCTGAAGGACGCGGGCGTTGCGGTCCGACTGTCGAATGTACAGGCGCTCTTCACTAGCGAAATGGAACTGAACGAAGCGAGCACGATGGTTCAGCGAATGATGGCGCTTTGCCAGGAAGCGCTCTGATCTCGCCTTATTGATGCACGGTCGCGCCCGAAGCTAGTAGCGGCCAGGCATCGCAGTGGCAGCAACCCTTCTCGCAGTCCCAGACCGTAGATAGATCGTAACGACGCGAATTAAGACCCCGTGTAAGTTCTCGGGCTGTCGCTAGAGTGCTGCGTGCACGGTCGGGTTTCAGGTACCGTATGTTCTGCATTAGAACAGAGGCGGCATTCGCGCTGGCCCATTGCGTCCATGCGATTCAGGGCAAGACTCTTGGCCCCTCGCGTGTAAGCGCTTCACAGATGCCTAATGCACCGCAATTCGACGACACCACGAACACCGAGGGCGCTGATTGCAACACGACAGGCAGTTGAGATTTAGCCGCCGCTATTACTGCAGCTTCGTTTCCCACGGAGCCCACACTGACTCAGTACGAGGCAGTTCGATTAACGAGAGATTCCAAACTGCTCCGATGCAATCTTCATCTCTCGGATCTTTGTTTTAGCGTGGGCATCGGGGAACCAAAGTTTTGCGTCGATCGGAACGCCTTCCGGCTCGCGAGTGACGCTAACCTCTGCGGCAAGAGAGCCCGACGGCACCTCGACAACGCTCTTGCGTGCCCTGAGGAACGCTCCCGATTCCCGTGCTGATTTGCTCGAAAACGACCAGCGAATAAAGCCGTCCGCCGAGGAGACGAGGACAAGCTTTGCGTCGGTCGCGTCGACCCAGCGCAACGCCGCAGCTGTTAGAGAGACGCCGTAGCGCCTGGCGCAAACACCAATTTGATCGAAATCTACACTATTGGATATCTGTTTGCGAAAATCATCGAGAGGCATCAACAGGTTTGCTGCGAACCTGTCGGCTCATTTTCATAGCACGGTCGTAAGCCTGCCAGTCATCCATGTCGTCGGTAGTGCACTCGAAGCTTGTTCGGGTCTTCCGAGGAAGGATGTAGTGCCCCAGCTCGCGGGCTTGCGTAAACCGAATCCGTGGACGGGCTCCGGCGTGGATTGCTGATGCGAAAGATCGAAGCAGGTTTCTGATCGCAGGAGCGACTGAAGCCACGCCGGAGGCGAAGACCATTGCCGCGAAGAAGGTTGAGGTACCGGCGAAGGAGTCGGCTGCGAAGAACACTGCAATCAAAAAAAGCCGGCCCAAAGAAAAGCATTCGGCACAAGATCGCCACAGCAACGAATAAGACGCCGAGTGGGAAACTCACCTCATCGAGAAAGGGCGCACGCGCTGACGCTGTTGCGCTGGCCCGTGCACCCGACGCGGGTCCTCGTCGGAGGGTACGAACGCGTCTTTAGAACATCGTGCGAAGTCCGATTGCCACGCCCACCTGATTGGTCCGGCCAATGGTGTTGGTCGGGACGCCCTGGCCGTTGACCCCGCCGGGGTAGTCGGCGGAGAAGGCGCCTGTGCCGCGCGCGAAGTCCGTGATCCCGTAGACTTCCGTGCGCTTCGTGAACGAGTATTCGGCGAGAACGGTAGCCGATTGATTCACCCCCCTGCCGAGCGTGCCGTCGAGCAGTTCAGCATTGCGAGTCTGCCCGTAGTAGTAGGCGAACGTGAACAGCAGCGCAGGCATGGCGTGCCAGTTCGCACCGACGTAATAGGTGTCGTCGATACGGTTGGGGCTGCCCCCCTTCAGTGTCGGCGCGCCAGATTGCTGCATGTAGCTGTCGGTCAATCCAGTCCGGTCCTGCCCCCGCAGCCAGCCGGCCAGGAGGCGGATGTCGTGGGTGACCTGAAACGCGCCGCTGATGTGCAGGAAGTTGGTCTTGGCGCCATTGATTAAGCTGCCGACACTGGTGCCAACCGACGAGCCAGTTGCAGATGTCGGAACGGAGACCTGCTGGAAGCCTGCGTTGAGCATGGCAGGGCCGTACGTGTACGTCAGTTCCACGGCATAGGTGGCGCCGAGACCGACCGCGCCCGGCTGGTTGCCAAAGCCGTAAAGGGCATTGACATCCAAGCCATCGAAGCTGCCCTTGTACTTGACCGAGTTGTTGACTTCGAGGTAAGGGCCGATGCCGTTATACATCCAGCTGTTTTGCCAATAGTTGCCAACGGTCAGCGGGTCAAAGATATCGCCCAAGGTGTCGTAGGCCGGCGCATATTGCCTGCCAAAGGTTAGCGAGCCCCACGTTTTGTTCGACACACCCACGAAAGCTTGCCGACTGAACAGTGTGCCAGGGGCGTGTAGTTGCCCATTAAAGGCTTCGAAGCCGTTTTCAAGGCGGAAGATTGCGGACCAGCCGTCCCCCAGATCCTCGCTGCCCCTCAAGCCCCAGCGGCTGTGGGTTTCCGGACCGGACGTCATGGCGACCTGGTCGTTGCCACCCGGGCCAGCGTTCGTCTGATACCGGATGGCTTCATCGACGATGCCGTACAGCGTGACAGAGCTCTGTGCGAATGCCGACGATGCCCCGGCTGCGAATAGCACGCCAGCGGCGATGGAAATGAGTACTTTATTCATTAGCAATCCACAGTAATTAGTAAGCTGACTGGGAAAGTTTTTCAACGCTCGGAACAATAAGACCATCAAGGGAGCGTAGCCTGTCATTTCAGTGAGGCACAGAGATTAGGGAAGGTCTGCACAACATGTTTTCATGTGCGCCGATCTTTTTTCACGTTGGGCGTATCGGCCGCAGAGTCTGCCAGCAGGTTGATCGTGCGGCTTTTGAAGCATGATGACCTTCGTTTGCCGAGACTCACGGCCTGATGCGCCGGGCGTTTCACGCTTTGTTTAAAGCCTTGCGCGCCATCCAGAGGTTGCCCAGCGCAAACAGTGTCGTGATCTGCGCGGTGTTCTTCACCAATCCTCGGTAGCGGGTCTTCGTGTAACCAAACTGCTGCTTGAGCACGCGAAACGGATGTTCAACCTTGGCGCGCACGCCAGCCTTCAGGCGCTCAATCTGGTTGTATATCGCGTCCAGACGATTGGTCAGGTCCAGTTGTCGACGCTTGCCCGGTCGCATCGCGACATGCCAGCGTACCGGGTTCGCCTGACATCGCTTTTCTATACCCTGATATCCGGCGTCAGCGTACACATCCTTTTCCTGGCCGTGCAACAACGCTTCGGCCGCATTGATGTCGTGCACGTTGGCTGCCGTACCAATGACGGTGTGGACCAGCCCCGACTCTGCGTCCACGCCGATGTGCGCTTTCATCCCGAAGTACCATTGATTCCCTTTCTTCGTCTGATGCATCTCCGGGTCCCGTTTGCCAGAGCCGTTCTTTGTCGAACTCGGTGCGCTAATCAAGGTCGCATCGACCGCTGACCCTGCCTTCAACATCAAGCCTTTTTCACTCAGGATCTCATTGACCAGGGCGAGCATCTGCGCGGCCAGTCCGTGCGTTTCGAGAAGGTGGCGGAACCGCAGAATCGTGCTTTCGTCTGGCAAACGCGTCATACCTTCGTCCAGCCCCGCAAACTCACGGTACAGCGGCACGTCATAAAGCGCCTCTTCCATCGCCGGGTCCGAAAGCCCAAACCACTGCTGCATGAAGTGAATCTGCAGCATCGTCGCAACCGGAAACGGCGGCCTTCCAGTCTTACCCTTCGGATAGTGCGGTTCGATCAACGCAATCAACCTCGACCATGGCACAACGCGCCTCATCTCATCGAGAAATTCCCGCTTGCGCGTGCGTTTCGTTGAAAGATCCAGGCCAAGACCGAGCTGTGTCATCGAGGAACTCCTTTAATTCCCGTTCTTCCAGGATAGGACAACCAGACTTCGACGCCAGGACTTTTGCAGACCATCCTTAGTTATGGAGTGTTGTTTATTTGCAGAGTCACAGTCGGGAATAGTATGTACAAAACCCGGCCCGTTCGGCCAGGTCCTAGGAGGAGGCCAGTGCGCTAACTGGCGACAATTGTGACGCGCCGCGCAAAACTTCTGCCGCGAAGGGCCCACTGCGTGGGAGGCCAACCGTCTGCCGACTAGCAAACCGATAAGCTGGAACAGTGTGCCGCAACGCGTTCTGGCGATTAAGGGCTACACCCTGTCTTGTCTCCTCCATGGCTCATTATCCCGCCCTCCGAAGATCGGCTCTGGGGGGCGCAGTCCTGATCGCTAATTAAGGTTTGCACAAATCCTGCAACAATCCCTTCCTGACAGTTGCCTTAATCTTAAGCGCATGCTTACCTAGGGATGGTCTGCAAAAGTCCTGGCGTCGAAGTCTGGTTGTCCTATCCTGGAAGAACGGGAATTAAAGGAGTTCCTCGATGACACAGCTCGGTCTTGGCCTGGATCTTTCAACGAAACGCACGCGCAAGCGGGAATTTCTCGATGAGATGAGGCGCGTTGTGCCATGGTCGAGGTTGATTGCGTTGATCGAACCGCACTATCCGAAGGGTAAGACTGGAAGGCCGCCGTTTCCGGTTGCGACGATGCTGCAGATTCACTTCATGCAGCAGTGGTTTGGGCTTTCGGACCCGGCGATGGAAGAGGCGCTTTATGACGTGCCGCTGTACCGTGAGTTTGCGGGGCTGGACGAAGGTATGACGCGTTTGCCAGACGAAAGCACGATTCTGCGGTTCCGCCACCTTCTCGAAACGCACGGACTGGCCGCGCAGATGCTCGCCCTGGTCAATGAGATCCTGAGTGAAAAAGGCTTGATGTTGAAGGCAGGGTCAGCGGTCGATGCGACCTTGATTAGCGCACCGAGTTCGACAAAGAACGGCTCTGGCAAACGGGACCCGGAGATGCATCAGACGAAGAAAGGGAATCAATGGTACTTCGGGATGAAAGCGCACATCGGCGTGGACGCAGAGTCGGGGCTGGTCCACACCGTCATTGGTACGGCAGCCAACGTGCACGACATCAATGCGGCCGAAGCGTTGTTGCACGGCCAGGAAAAGGATGTGTACGCTGACGCCGGATATCAGGGTATAGAAAAGCGATGTCAGGCGAACCCGGTACGCTGGCATGTCGCGATGCGACCGGGCAAGCGTCGACAACTGGACCTGACCAATCGTCTGGACGCGATATACAACCAGATTGAGCGCCTGAAGGCTGGCGTGCGCGCCAAGGTTGAACATCCGTTTCGCGTGCTCAAGCAGCAGTTTGGTTACACGAAGACCCGCTACCGAGGATTGGTGAAGAACACCGCGCAGATCACGACACTGTTTGCGCTGGGCAACCTCTGGATGGCGCGCAAGGCTTTAAACAAAGCGTGAAACGCCCGGCGCATCAGGCCGTGAATCTCGGCAAACGAAGGTCATCATGCTTCAAAAGCCGCACGATCAACCTGCTGGCAGACTCTGCGGCCGATACGCCCAACGTGAAAAAAGATCGGCGCACATGAAAACATGTTGTGCAGACCTTCCCTAGACTGCAATCACTGGATTACGAACAGGGCTGTTCGTAGCAGGACCAAACAAAGTCTGGAGGTAAGTACCATGAAGTTCCTTATTCAAGCCGTCGTCGTTGCCGCTGCCCTTGCTGCTCCCGTTGCCGTGTTCGCCCAATCGAATGCACCTTTGACCCGTGCGCAGGTGCGTGCTGAACTGGTTCAGCTCGAAAAGGCTGGCTATAACCCGGCTCACGGCGAAGACCCGTCTTACCCCGCCGACATCCAGGCTGCCGAAGCCAGGGTGGCTGCGCAAAACGGTGCAACGAGCGGTTACGGCGGTGTGGTGAGCGGTTCGTCTGACGCAGGACGCCCGGCCGTGTCGAAGGCCGACTGGAATGCGATGTACAACCATCCCTAATGCGTTGATGCCCGAATGCCAACAGGCTGCCGGACGCATCCAGTCGTTGAGCACCGCCCTCTGAGCGCACAGCACCTCTTACGCGCCCGTATTTAAAGAACTGGCTCGCTAGCGCGGCAATGCCCGGCAGCGGGCCAGTTTCGTATTGAACCTCCTTCAGCGGGCGCCCTAGTCCGGCTGAATTGCCGAACCTTCTCCCACGCTTGCTTTGGAAGCGGCCGTTCGCGGTACGCCACGTTCGACTCAGTGCCATTGGCCTATAAGACCGATCGGCGATGCGGCGTCGACATCTCGGCAGGGCGCTCTTTCTTAAGGTTTGCCAGACGGGCGGCCCGTCGCTCCGCCGCGTGCTCACGGTTACGCGTTGAGGGCTGCAAGCGCCTTCTGCACTGACAGATGGGCTAGGTATTCACGGTTTCATCCGGCCGGTTTCGATGAACCGCTCATGCCATGACAAGGCTTCGCCAAGGAGGTGAGGCGTATGCTTTCCCGGACTGTTGCGGAGCGCACGCTCGAAATAGTCATCTAGTAGCGGACGGTAATCAGGATGAGCGCAATTGTCGATGACAACGCGCGCGCGTTGTTTGGGCGACAAGCCACGCAGGTCTGCGAGCCCCTGCTCGGTGACCACTACGGCTACGTCATGTTCGGTGTGGTCAACATGGCTAACCATCGGGACGATACAGGATATCGCGCCATTTTTGGCGGTACTGGGCGTGACGAAGCACGACAGAAACCCGTTGCGAGCGAAATCTCCTGATCCGCCGATACCATTGATAATCGAAGTGCCTGCCACATGGGTTGAGTTGACGTTGCCATAGATGTCGGCTTCGACCATGCCGTTGATGGCGATACAGCCCAACCTGCGAACCAGTTCGGCATGGTTTGAAATTTCCTGAGGGCGCAACACGATGCGGCTGCGATAGAGCTCGATATTTCGGCCAAATTCCTCGACGCCTTCGGGGCTCAGCGACAGCGCGGTCGCCGATGCGGTCAGGATGGTTCCGGTCCTGATCAGATCCAGCATTCCGTCCTGGATGACTTCCGTAAAGGCTGTAAGCCCTTGAAATCCCCCATCTCGCAGCCCGCTTAGCACCGCATTGGCGATATTCCCCACGCCGGACTGCAACGGCAGCAACTGCTGTGCGAGCCGCCCCATCGCGATCTCGTGCCGGAAGAACTCGACCAGGTGATTCGCAATCCGGATGCTGGTTTCATCGGGCGGGGAAAATCGGCTCAGACGATCCGGACCGTGAGTTTCCACGACAGCGATCACCTTCGCTGGATCGACCCGCAAGTACGGCTCGCCAATACGGTCTCCAGGCTGAACTAATGGAATAGGCTTGCGGTCCGGGGGAAGGGCGGTGCCGTAATAGACGTCGTGCATGCCATCCAGCCCGGCTGGTTGGGCCGAATTCACTTCGATGATCACCTTGTCAGCCAGGTCAAGCCACGTCTTGTTGTTGCCTATGGAGGTCGATGGAATCAAACGCCCGTCAGGCAATATTCCGGCAACCTCAATGATTGCCACATCCAGCTTACCCAGGAAGCCAAACCAGGTGTACTGCGCTACCTGTCCCAAGTGGATATCCATATACTCGATCTCGCCGCGATTGATTCGGGCACGCAATTCCGGATCGGACTGATAGGGCAAGCGGAATTCAATGCCTCCCACCTTCGCGAGCGCGCCATCGAGTTCAGGAGCGGTGGAGGCGCCGGTCAGTATTCGAATAGCAAATTTTTCTCCGAGGGCATGCGCGGCTTCGATCTGTACGGCCAATGCTAAAGGCACCGCTTTGGGATATCCCGCCCCGGTAAACCCACTCATGGCGACGGTCATACCCGGTCGAATCTGAGTCGCCGCCTGCTCGGCCGGCATCACTTTGGACACGAGATATGAATGATGGATACGATTTTCCATTAAGACTCCCAGTCGAAAAAAGCTCCAGACATGCCAACGGTTCCACCGGCTAGATCGTTTGGAGTTAACGATAGTCTCTTTTGCCTCGGAGCTTCGCTGGAGAGGCGGATCTCCCGCGTCGTTGGTCCTAAGGCAGTCAACGGCCCTTGTCCGGCGACCATTGCGGTCATCCGGGTCACGCCAGCGAGTTATGCGGGGCGGGCGCGTGCAGTCGGCCATGAAGAGTCTTCCGCTGGCCCCGTTGCTCAGACATGGAGGCGTCGGTTATGGCCAGGTAGCGGTCGTTCAATCCGCAATGTCGAACGTTGTTACATGGACATAAGCGACCGTTCGCAAGGCCTCAGGCGCACGAATCCGCAAGCGGTGCACAAACCCGACAAGTGAGGCGGCATACTTTGCGCGGCGCGGCAGTGTGTCCACGGCCTTGCGGCCTCGACGCGCACGCAGCCAGGTGCGATTGACCACCCAGATTCCGGCGAAACGTAGCACACTTGTTGGTCGTTTCACTGCGAGCCCAACCCGACCTGCCGGGAGAGAGACTCATCCCAACGCGATCTTTCCGATGAAACTCCCCTCGCTACGTGACTGGATTTTTTCGCTAAAGACCTTTCTCTCAGGGATGCTCGCGCTTTACATCGCGTTCTACTTCGACCTTCCGAGGCCATACTGGGCGTTGGCATCGGTCTATATCGTATCGAACCCGTTTGTCGGAGCGACACGATCAAAGGCGCTATACCGCGTGCTCGGTACCGTGCTTGGCGCGCTTGCCTCCGTCGCCCTCGTGCCGCCATTCGCGGAGACGCCTTATCTGTTGAGCGCGCTCATAGCGCTATGGACAAGCGTGTTCGTGTACATTTCGATCTCGACGCGAGCCGCGCGCAGTTACGTGTTCCTGCTCGCCAGTTATTCGCTGTCCGTCATTGCTCTGCCAGCCTTGTCGAACCCACTGACCATCTTCGATGTTGCAGTGGCGCGGACCGAAGAAATCACGCTTGGCATCGTCTGCGCGAGCATCGTCGGCAGCGTTCTTTTCCCGAACCGGCTCGCGCCAACGCTGATCGAGCGAACCGACTCGTGGTTCCGCGAGGCCACCCTCTACCTTAAAGAGTCGCTGGATGGCCGGGTTGCGGGAGCGCTGGTTTCGGGAAGCCGTCAAAAGATGGCGTCGAGTGCGCGCGGCTTCGAGTTGCTGTTGAGCCAGCTGGCGTACGATCACGCCAACCCCGCGATACTCGCGCGCAGCGAGGAACTTCAAGGCCGGATGGAGCTGATACTGCCGATCACGTCGGCGCTCGCGGACGTACTCGCGGCCGCGCGGAAATCGGGCTCCGACACGCCCGCAGGCATCGGTGAACTGCTGCGCGATATCGGACGCTGGATGGACGCGCCGCTCAGCGAGGACCCGGAGCGCGAGGCGCCACTATTACGGATGCGTATTGCGCAACTGGAATCGGCCCGTAACGAACTGACGACCTGGCAGGCGGCGCTGTCATCCAGCGCGCTCTGGCGGTTGCGGCAGCTGGTGGATCTTTGGGTCGATTGCCGGACCCTGCGCCTTATCATCGTTCACGAACGAGGGAACTGGCGGCCGCGCTTCCGGCATTGGCGGGTCGGCACCCGGCACGCGTTTCTCGACCGAGGTCTTGCCTTATTCTCCGCCTTCTCGGCGGGACTCGTCGTTTTCGTTTTGTCGTGCCTGTGGATCGCTTCCGGCTGGCAGGACGGTGCGGCGGCTGTCTCGTTGGGCGCTATCGGCGTCTGCTTTTTCGCCGCACTCGATGAGCCCGTGCCGATGATGATCACTTTCGTCAGGTGTGCGACGATGGGCGTTATCATTTCAGCGTTCTATCTGTTCCTCGTGTTACCGAGTGGCCAGGACTTTCCGGTGCTGGTCATTTTCTTTTCTTTCGTCTTCGTTCCACTTGGACTATTGATGCCTCGCCCGAAATGGGCGTTGAGATCGACCCTTGTTTCGCTGACGACCGCGACCTTTCTCGGTATCGATAGCGCCTATGACGCGAACATTCTCAACTTCCTGAATGCCAATCTGGCAGGGCTGGCCGGGGTGCTCTTCGCTTCGTTGATGACGGGAGTAATCCGCCCGTTCGGAGCAGATGCCGCGGCGGCGCGACTGACCCGGTCCAGCTGGAGGGATGTCATTTTGAGCGGGTCCACGCTATCAGTCGATCAGCAACGCGATCTGAACGCGCGCATGCTCGACCGTCTCATGCAGCTTATTCCACGCGTGGCGCCAAGCGAGGACTACACCGATCCGTCGATTGAAAGCCTGCGCGACATGCGCATCGCGCTCAATACACTCGACCTCCGCAGACTCTCGGGCAAGTTTCCCGGAGGGTTGCCAGTCGTGTTAAACCGGGTGCTCGACGACGTTCGGTCGCACTATGAACGGTGTGTCGAATCGGGTCACCGTCAAAGCGTACCGCTGACACTTGCAATCGACGTTGATGCCGCCATCGCGCGGATCATGGCCAACTTCGCGGCCGATCCGGATGCACCCGGCTACAAGCTGCGCAAAGGTGCGCTGCATGCACTCATTGGACTCCGGCTGTCGCTGTTTCCAGGTGCGGCGCCTGGCAACGCTGTCGATCGGATGCCACCCCGCCCCTGACACCGCTTGCCAATACCGCGCAATTTCGGCCGTCTGACTCATAAGTTGAACTGCTTCCCAACATAATCGATGTGTACGAACATCGCGTGCTGCGCCGCGTCCGGATTACCATCCCGGATTGCATGGTAGATCGACTCATGCTGGAACAGGCGGTCCCGCGACTGCATGGGAGCGTTGACGTTGTTTTCCGTAGCATCGTAAGTATTGCTGGCTATATGCTCATGCAACATGCCGATCATGTTTGCATAGAATTGATCCGGTAGCCGGTTATGCGACGCAGCGACAGGCGAACGGAGGCGACCTGCGCCAGCCGTTTCTTCATGGGCGACATTTGGAGAAGCGGTTGCGAGAGGACGCGGCCACCTCAAAGCCCTTCGCGGACATTGGAGCGTCGGCTCCGCATAAGCAGTGGATGAACATTTGCTGGTCGTCCTCGCCCGACGCATCTTCAGTGCCTCGGATGATGCCCGGCACCGATCAGCACCGGAACGTGGACGTCCGGTGAGCTGGCATCTGCAGCCGAACGATCCCCAAGCCGCGGTGCGGCTAAAATCGACAATTCCGAATACGGTCCGAAGGCCAACATGGAAATCAAATGGATTGAAGATTTCATCGCGCTTGCCCAGTACCAGAGCTTTTCCCGCGCGGCTGAATTTCGCAATGTCACGCAATCCGGGTTCAGCCGCAGAATTCAATCCCTCGAACAATGGGTCGGCGCTGAACTGATCGACCGCAGCAGCTTTCCGCCCGTCCTGACGCCCGCGGGTCAGCTGTTTCGCGAAGTCGCCGACGATGTTCTCGCCCGGCTTCTCGATACGCGCGCCATCATCCGCACCGAGCAGCGCATTGCGGGCAAGAGTCTGCAGATTTGTGCGGGACACACGATAGCGCTGAATTTCCTTCCGACGTGGCTCAAGGCACTCGCCCCACAATTCGGGGAGGTGCGGGCGCGCGTCATTCCGACGAACGTTCACGATTCGATTCTCATGCTCGTGAACGGAAACTGCGAACTGATGTTTGCCTATCATCATCCGGAGCTTCCCCTCCATCTCGATGCCGCGAGGTACGAGCATGTCACCGTTGGTCTTGATACGCTGATGCCAACCAGCAGGTCAAACGAGCGTTCAGCACCCAGGTTCCGCTTGCCCGGAACGAAGCAACGCCCGCTACCTCTCATCTCCTACACGGAAACCAGCTACTTCGGGCGGTGTCAGGCACTGCTGCTCAAGCGAGCCTCAGATTCGCTGTCGTTACGGCTGCACTACGAGTCCGACATGGCCGAAGTCCTGAAGAAACTCGTCATGGAAGGGGAAGGCGTGGCCTGGCTTCCCAAAAGCACGATTACGAAAGAACTTGCCGATGGCGACCTCGTACCGGCAGGGCCGGCGAGCTGGCACCTGCAGGTGGAACTGCGCGCCTATCGTGATTCAACGAATCGCAGCGAATTCCTGGACACGCTGTGGCATCACCTGCGCGCCGGCTCCGCCACGCTGGAATAGGGTTCTCCCGCGTTATGCGAGTTTCGCATGGGAGCATGTCTTAACAGCATTAACGTATTTTTGAACGCCCCTACCATCCGTTCTACGGTGAAAGTGCCGCTCCCAGCGTTGCTTTCATTTCTTCTCCCGCGCGTGGCTGTCGCTTTCCATCGTCCACGCCGCTACAGGACGGATGACCATGAAGAATCGCCTTACCCTGAGCATCGCGATAGCGATGCTCCTTGGAGTCGGAGCTGGCTACGCGTGCCACACGAACATTGCTGAGCCCGCCACGTTGAAAGCGGTCGCCGGCTACTTCTCCATTGTCACGGATATTTTCCTGCGTTTGATCAAGATGATCATCGCGCCGCTGGTGTTCGTCACACTCGTGTCGGGGCTGGCGGGGATGGATAGCGGCGACGATGTTGGCCGGATCGGGCTGCGCTCGGTGGGATGGTTCATCAGCGCATCGCTCATCTCGCTGGCACTCGGGCTCGTCATGGCGAACGTGCTGCAACCCGGCGCAGGTCTGCATCTGACCGAAAGCTCCAGCGAAGTGAACACGGGGCTCAATACGGCCGCACTGAACGTCAAGGACGTCATCACGCACGCGTTCCCGACAAGCCTGCTGGATGCGATGGCGCGCAATGACATTCTGCAGATTCTCGTCTTCTCACTCTTTCTTGGCGTCGGCCTTAGTGCACTGAAGCGCGACCCGCGCGTCGGGATCGTTATCCAGGCGATCGACGGAATGGTCCCTGTGATGCTTCGGCTCACGAACTACGTCATGCGTGCTGCGCCGCTTGGTGTCTTTGGTGCCATTGCTTCGTCTGTGACGCTGCGTGGCCTTGACGTGATCTACACCTACGGCAAGCTCATCGGTTCGTTCTACCTCGGGCTGCTGGTCCTCTGGGCAATTCTCATCGCAATCGGTTACGTGTTCCTCGGCCGCAAGGTGGGTAGTCTGCTGAAGGCAGTGCGTGAACCCGCGATGATTGCATTCTCGACAGCAAGCAGCGAGGCTGCATATCCGCGACTTTCCGAGCAACTGGAGAAGTTCGGTGTCGACAAGAAGGTGGTCGGTTTCACGTTGCCGCTGGGCTACGCATTCAACCTGGACGGTTCGATGATGTATCAGGCGTTCGCGGCGATTTTCATTGCGCAGGCCTTTGGCGTCCACATGCCAGTGTCGCAGCAGATTTTCATGCTGCTGATTTTGATGTTGAGCAGCAAGGGTATGGCAAGTGTGCCGCGCGGGTCGGTGGTCGTCGTTGCGGCCGTTGCGCCGATGTTTCATCTGCCCGTCGCCGGTGTTGCGCTGGTCCTGGCGATCGACCAGATTCTCGATATGGGGCGCACGATGACCAACGTCATTGGCAATAGCGTTGCGACTGCTGTGATCGCGAAATGGGAAGCTGCGCGCGAAGCAAAATCGACGAACACCTCCTTCGAGCAGGCGGAGGCCCGTGCACAATGAGCGCGACTGTGGCGGAAAGCCGGCGCAAGCTGGGTGTAGTCGGAGGACTGGGCCCGCTAGCAAGTGCCGATGTGTTCTTCAAGATCGTGAAGGCGACGCCGGCGTCCTCCGATGCGGAGCACGCCGAAGTTATCTTCGAGCAGCGCCCGTTTAAGGGGGCGGGTAGTACTGCGACGACGGAGCGCAAGCTCTACATCTTCGACATGATCCGCGATTTCGAGAAGCGCGGGGTAACGATGGCCGTGCTCCCATGTTTTCTGAGTCATACGTTTATCGACGAACTGAGAGCAAACACCAGCCTGCCGATTGTCGATATCGTCGAAGCGGTTCGCAGCCACGTGCGGCGAAAGTTCCCGGCCGCAAAGCGTATCGGCGTTCTCGCATCCGATTACATTCGTGGCAAGCGGCTCTTTGAACGGTATTTCGCCGCCCCCGAATTCGAGGTGGTGTATCCGCACACTGCCGACGATACCGATACGGTAACCGAAGCCATTTACGGCACCGATGGTATCAAGAGCGGTAATCTTCGTGGCCGCCCTGTGGCGTTGCTGCGCGCCGCGTGCGAAAGCCTCGTGGATCAGGGCGTCGACGTCATCGTGCCGGGCATGACGGAAATCGCGCTCGTCGCCGGGGAAATCGGTCAGTTGCAGGTGCCACTTGTCGATTCCAACATGGCGTATGCGCAGTATGTCGTCTCCGGCAGTCCCGGTTCGCCTGCTCCCGTCTTCAAGGTCGGCGTGGTGGGTGGCGTTGGCCCTGCTGCGACGGTCGATTTCCTTAACAAGGTCATCCGCCATACGCCGGCGTCACGCGATCAGGATCACATCAAGCTGCTGGTTGAGCATAATCCGCAGATTCCCGACCGGTCAGAGAACCTTATCAGTGAGGGGGTGGACCCGACCGTCTCGCTCTATGCCACGTGCAAAAAACTGGAAGACGGTGGCGCAGACATTATCGCAATCCCCTGTAACACCGCGCATGCGTTCGTTGACCGGATCCAGCCGTATCTCGGGATACCTATCGTCAACATGCTGACCCTCACCGTTCGCTACCTGCGTGAATCCTTTCCCGGCTTGCGCGATGTCGGCGTGCTGGCGACATCAGGCACGATCGGCAGCGGGGTATACCAGGAGGCTCTCGAATCGCAGGGCCTGCACCAGATTGCCCCTGGCGCCGCGTTGCAGGCGCGGGTGATGGACGCCATCTACGGAAAGAACGGCGTCAAGGCAGGTTTTACGACGGGTCAGTGTCAGCAAGACATCATCGCGGCAGTCGAAGGGCTGATTGCCGACGGGGTTGACGTCGTCATCCTCGGATGCACAGAGCTGCCGATTCTCCTTCCCGCTGGCGAATTCGTCGACCGTAACGGCGGGCGCGTGCAACTGGTTGACCCGACTGAAGTCCTCGCGAGGCAATGCATTGCCTACGCGAAGGGCGCTGCCGACACGGGGCACCACCCGAGCTGATACCGGCTCGCCCTCAAAGCTTTCATCGCCCGGTCTGAAAGCGGACCGGGCGCGCCATCGGTTTGGACTTTTCCGGGGTTGAGCGCCACCGCGACCGCCAGTTCAGCATTTTTGCGCGAATAGACTTTGAATCTCGGCGTACGCCATCCCTTTCCCGAGCGGCTCCGAACTGCCGTCTTCCAGAAAACGCTTGACGAGCGTCCTCGCGTCATCAAAGACGATCTGCGCGACCGCGCCGCCCGCGCTCAGACGGCGCACGCCCAGCTGGCCAAGCGTTTTCGCATCCGCGAGACCGGGCACGACCATCACGTTCAGCGGGGCGTCGATGGCGGCCACGATCGCCTCGATGTCTTTCGGGTTCGAAAGCGCCGGCAAAAACAGGCCGTCCGCACCCGCATCGATGTAACGCTTGCCCCGCGCGATCGATTCGGTGACCAGTTTCGACTTGTCGACCAGACTTGCGAGAAACACGTCGCTGCGCGCGTTTATATACAGATCGTTGCTTGATTTCGCCACCGCATCGCTGATCGCGGCGATCTTGCGTTCGAGCACGGGCGGCGCATCCCGGCCGTCTTCAATATTGATGCCCGCTATGCCGAGATCGACGAGCCGCATGACGAACTGCGCGACCTTCGCTGCGTCGTCCGAGTAGCCGTTTTCGATGTCGACGGTAAGCGGTACCTTCAGCAAGCGCGCGATGCGGCGGACTTCGTCCACAACTTCGTCGGGCGGCAACTGACGGCCGTCTGGATAACCAAGCGCCCATGCGAAACCGGCGCTTGTCGTGGCGACTGCCTTTGCCCCAAGGGATTCGATCAACCGCGCGCTGCCTGCGTCCCACGCGTTGGCCAAACGAAGCGGAACGGTATTGTCGTGCAGCTTGCGGAATGCGGCGACGCTAGACATGGTGTGCTCCATATTCAGTTGAGTGAAAAGTCGGATCAGGCAGTCAGCACTTCTTTCGCAGGCTTCGAGCGCGCGACATGCTGGATCCTCCAGGTAGCGAGTTCGGAAACGACAAGCGCAAGCAGCACCAGCGCGCCCGACAGATAACCCAGGTTATGACTGCCGATCACCGGGATCATCCACGCACCGATGCCGCCGGCGATCGACACGCCCACATACGTCGCCGATGTATTCAGCCCGACCAGCACGGCGGTCATCGGCGGATTGAGGCTCGCGAGTCTGAACTGCTGAGGAACGAGCACGCCCCAGGCGCAGGCACCCCAAACCGTGACGGCGATTGCCGCGCTCCATAGGTGCGCGCCAGACCACGGCATTGTCAAAATCACCGCGGCGACCGCAGCCATCATCACGATGACCACCTTGCGCGAGCCGATGCGGTCCAGCACGCGGCCGGTCAGCAGGTTCGACGCCGTGCCGGCGAGTCCCCACAACACTAGCAGAGCACCGAGCACGGCCGGATCGTGATGCGTGGCCCGGTCGAATACGACCGAGAAATAGCTGTAGATGATGAACGTGCCGATCTGCGCGAGCACCGTCGCGGCGAGCGTGAGGCCCACACGGGAATCCGTGAGCGGTGAGAGCCGTTGCGCAAGCGAGATCGCGGGCGGCAGCGGCACGTCTGGCAGGAAGGCCCAGATGCCGACGAACGCGCCCGCGCCAAGCGCGGCCACCAGCACGAGCGTCCAGTGCCAGCTGACGAAGCCGCCGATCACTGCGCCAAGAGGCGAGCCCAGCGCGGTCGCGGTAGTCAGGCCGGCCACAATGACCGACAACGCATAGCCGCGTCGCTCGGGCGGGACCAGCATCGCCGCCGTGCCGCTCGCGGTCGGCGAAAACATCGCGGCGCCGAGTCCGGCGAGCGCACGCGTGACGAGCGCGATGGTCAGATTCGGCGCGACGATGGTGCCGAGATTGGCTACCACGAACAAGCCGATGCCGCTCAGCAGCAAACACTTGCGTCCGACGTGCGCTGCAAGCGCGGCGATCGTCGGTCCCAAAAGCGCGTAGGTGATCGCATAGGCGGTGATCAGCTGCCCGACGCCGCCAATGCTGGTGTCAAACGAATGGGCGAGTTCGGGCAGGATGCCCGCGAATACGAAGCTGTCTGTTCCGAGGGCGAACGTGCCCAGCGCGAGTGTGAGTAGTCGGCGGTCCATATCGGTGGCTCTCTTTGCTGCGGGTTCGGTTGCGTGACGAAACTATAGGTAAGCCGCTGTTGCCGTACTACCGGCTGGCATTGGGAAACAGTTCCTCGACATCTGGTGAGGTTACGTTTGTCGCTGGCTGCGCAAGGCTGGCGGCAGCGGATGGCGCGAGCTTGAAAACGTCGGCGCGACCGGCGTATTGGCGCCGCCTGCGGTCTGCGTCCATAGCTTCATGCGCTCGATGGGATTTTCGCTTTCCACCACGTCGTAACCCGCGCTCGTGAGGCGATATTCGGCGGGCGTCGTACATTCGGTGACGAGGCCCATGTCCTTCAGCAGCGCCAGATGCAGCCGCACCTCCGGCCAGGTGTGCCCCTCGGACGTGCCGACGGCGGTCTCAATATCCTTGCAGCATTGCGTCGGGTCCTTGTCTTCCTGCATGAAGGAAAGGATCGCGCTCAGCAGTTCAGTGTTTCTCCGCATGCTTCGTCTCCTGGTGTGATGAAGGGGTGCATCGGCGCGTCGTCCCGTGTTACGGCGACTGCGCCGGTTTCAGCGTTTGCGCGACCTGTTGCGGCGTGTCCCAGCCGCCGCCGAGCGCCCGAAAAGTTCTGACGGCCGCGCGCGCCGCATCAGCGCGGGTCGCATCGAGATCGTCGCGGGAGGACAGCAGTTGCCGGTCGGCATCGAGCACGTCGGTCAACGTGATCGATCCTGCGCGATATGCACGCTCCGACAGATCGCGCGACTTCACGAGCGCGGTCACTTCCTGCTGCAACTCCTGCGTGCGCACTTCGGTTTGCGCGAGCGTCACGAATGCGTCCTCGACGTCTTCGGTCGCCTTCAACGCGGCCTGGCGGTATTGGGCGAGCGCTTCGGCATAAGCACCGCGCGCCTGCTTCACTTGCGCATCGACTTTGCCGAAATCAAATAGCCGCCATTGCAGCGCGCCCGTGCCGAGGGGCTGGAACGACTTCGCGCTGAACAGATGGTTGCTCGTGATGCTGTCGAAGCCGAGCGCGCCGGATAGTGAGATCTTCGGGTAGTAATCGGCGATGGCGACGCCGATCTGCTCGTTCGATGCCGCAAGGCGCCGTTCCGCCGCGATGATGTCGGGCCGCCGCCGCAACACGTCGACCGGTTGATCTCCGGTGCCGATAGCGGGTACTGCCGGAATCGCCGCGCTGTTTGCGCCGAGTTCGGCGGCGTAGGTGCCGGGTTGCGCGCCCATCAGCACGTCGAGCCGGTTCAGTTGCGCTTCGAGCCCAACGCGCAACGCGGGCATCGACGAACGCGCCTGCCGGTAGAGCGCTTCCGCCTGCGCGACTTCGCGTTCGGTGGCCGCGCCCGCGCGTTTGCGCGCTTGCACCAGTTCGAGCAGATGTGCATCGGTATCGATCTGATCCTGCGCGACGGCGATGCGCGCCTGCAAGCCGCGAATCTGCAGGTAGGCGTCCGCCGCGTCGGCCACGACCGTGACGCGCGTGCCAAGCTGGTCCGCCTCGGCGGCCTGTTCCTCGTCGCGAGCGCCGGCGCGTGCGCGCCGCAAGCCGCCGGCGAGATCGATCTCCCAGCTCGCCGTCGCGCCCACAACGTACTCGCGCTGATCGCGGCTGTAGTTGGGAAACGCGCTCGCCAGCGCGCCAAGCGGACTCGTCGTGCTTTGATGCAGGAACGTCGCGGACGCGCCGGCATCGACGGTGGGCAACAACTGCGCGCCTGCCGCCTGGGCCGCCGCGCGTGCCTGACTCACGCGCGCGATCGCCGCCTGCAAACCGAGATTCTGGTCGAGCGCTCGCTGCACGACCTTCTCGAGTTCCGGATCGTTGAAGCCGGTCCACCAGCGATCGAGCGGCGGTGCAGGTAAAGGCGGTTTGCGGCTCGCCAGCGCGTCGGTGTTGTGAAAGGGCGCGAGGTCCGTCGTCGGTGCAACGTAGTCCGGCCCCACTGCGCAAGCCGACAGCAACGCGCCGGCGATCACGCCTGCCGTCAGCGACTTCAACGTGGGCTTCATTTGACTTCTCCGGTGCCGAGCTTGCGCGGCAATGGTTTGGGGTCGCGCACGCCGAGCTTGCGGACGAAGGCGTAGAACGCGGGCGTGAACGCCAGCCCGAAGATCGTCACGCCGAGCATGCCGAAGAACACTGCCGTGCCGAGCGACTGGCGCATCTCCGAGCCCGCGCCCGAAGCCACCGCAAGCGGCGCGACACCCGCAATGAAGGCCAGCGACGTCATCAGGATCGGGCGCAGCCGCACGTGCGCCGCGTGTACCGCCGCATCCTCCGCGCCGACGCCGTCTTCCTCCTGCCGCTGCTTCGCGAATTCGACAATCAGGATCGCGTTCTTCGCGGCGAGTCCGACCAGCACCACGAATCCGATCTGCGCGAGAATGTCGATCGGCATGCCGCGAATGTTCAGGCCGATGGCGGCGGCGAGCAGACACATCGGCACGATCAGCACGATCGCGAGCGGCGTCTTCCAGCTTTCGTATTGCGCCGCGAGAACGAGAAACACGAATAGCGCGGATGCCGCAAAGATCATCAACGGCGACGTCGTCTGCTCTTTCTGCTGATGCGCGAGATCGGTCCATTCGAACGTGACGCCGTTCGGCAAAACCTGCGCGGCGAGTTGCTCCATGCGATCCATCGCATCGCCTGACGCGACGCCCGGCGCAGCCGCGCCCATGATTTCGGCGGCCGGATAAAGGTTGTAGCGCGGCACGCGATAGGGCGTCGTGGTGTTTTTGAAGGTCGCGACCGTGCCGATGGGCACCATTTCGCCCACGGCGTTGCGCGCTTTCAGGCGACCCAGATCGTCGGGAGAACGCCGGAAATCCTCGTCGCCTTGCACGCGCACTTGATACGTGCGGCCCAGGTAGTTGAAGTCGTTCACGTACTGCGAACCGAGATACAGCTCCATCGTCGAGAACACGTCGGTGGGCGTGAGGCCGACTTTCTCCGCCTTGAGCCGGTCGATATCGGCGTACACCGATGGCGATCCCGCGTTGTAGAGCGTGAACACGCCGCCGAACGTTTTATCCTTGTTCGCCGCCGCGACGAGCGCATTGGCCGCCTGCGCGAGCGCTTGCGATCCGACTCCGCCGCGATCCTCCAGCATCAGCTTGAAGCCGCCCGCCGCGCCGAGGCCCTGCACCGGCGGCGGATTCACAACGATCACCACCGCGTCCTTCACGGCCGACAGCCGCTTTCTCAGCGTAACCAGCATGGTCGACGCGGACACGCCGCGAATATGCTTGCCGTACAGTGACGGCAAGCCGACGAAGACAGTGCCGACGTTGGGCGCGATGGTGCCGGTCGTCACGTCGAGTCCCGAGACCGGCGACGTGTGCTCGATGCCGGGCGTGTTCAGCGCGATGTCGTTGACCTCGCGGACCACCGCGTCGGTGCGCTCGAGGCTCGATCCTGGCGGCAGGAAAGCGATGATCGCCTGATAGCCAATGTCCTGATCGGGAATGAACGCCGTCGGCATGCGCGACATCTGGAAGCCGGTCGCCGCGATCAGGCCCGCGTACACGATGAGGATTACCGTGGTCGCGCGCACGAAGCGTCCAGTGAGATCGCCGTAGCGCGACGAAAGCCACGTAAACGCCGAGTTGAAGTTGTCGAATACGAGATCGTGCAGACGGTTCAGCACGCCCGTCTTGCCGCGCTGCTCGTGTTCCGCATCGTGCGGCTTGAGGAGCACTGCGCAAAGCGCCGGACTCAGCGTGAGCGACACGAAGCAGGAGATGACCGTCGACGCTGCGATCGTGATGGCGAACTGCTTGAAGAAGAGGCCGGTGATGCCGGACATCAACGCGGCGGGCCCGAACACCGCGCACAGCGTCAGTGCGATCGCGATCAGCGCCGCCGACACTTCGTTCATGGTCTGATGCGCGGCCTCGCGCGGCGACATGCCAAGTGCCATGTTGCGCTCGACGTTTTCCACCACGACGATCGCATCGTCCACCACGATGCCGACCGCGAGCACGAGCCCGAACAGCGACAGATTGTTGATCGATGCGCCGAACAGCGACAGGATCGAGAACGTGCCGACCAGCGAGACCGGAATCGCGACGACCGGGATGATGGTCGCGCGCCAGTTCTGCAGGAACAGATAGACGACGCCCACGACCAGCAGCACGGCGATGAATATCGTCTTCACGACTTCTTCGATCGACTGGCCGACGAAGGTGGTCGGATCGTAAATGTCGATGTAATCGATGCCGGGCGGAAAGCTCTTCTTGAGCTCCGCCATCTTGGCCCAGATCGCGTGTTCGAGCTGCACGACGTTGGTGCCGGGCGTCGCGACCACGAACCACGGCGTGCCGATAAAGCGGTCCGCATACGCCTTTGAACCGTAATCGACCGAGCCAAGTTCGACGCGCCCGATATCGCGGATGCGAGTGACGCGGCCGTTCGGATCCGACTTGACGATCACGTCGCCGAACTGTTCAGGTGTGGCGAGCCGGCCCAGCGTATCGACGTTGATCTGATACGCGGCGCCGTTCTGGGTGACCGGCGGGGCGTTCAACGTGCCGGCGGACACCGATGCGTTCTGCGCGCGCAGTGCGGCGAGAATTTCGCCGGCGCTGATGTTGTAGGCCGCAGCCTTGTCCGGATCGATCCAGACGCGCATCGCGTACTGGCGGTCGCCGTACAGCTGGAAATCCGCGACGCCGGGCAAACGCGCGATTTCGTCGCGAATGCGCAGCATGTAGTTCGCCATGTATTCGGCGCTGCGCGAGCCGTCCGGCGAGTAAACATGTACGCCAAGCAGCAGCGCCTGGATCGTCTTCTTCACCTGCACGCCTTGCAGTTGCACCTCTTCCGGCAGACGCGACAGCGTGTCTTCCACGCGATTGCGCGTAAGCATCAGATCAAGATTCGCATCGGTGCCGACCTTGAAGATTACTGTGATAGTCAGCAAGCCGTTGCCGGTCGATTGACTGGTGATGTAGTCCATGTTTTCGACGCCGTTGATCGCCTGTTCGAGCGGTGTGGCGACGGTGCGCGCGATGGTGTCCGCCGACGCGCCCGGAAACGCTGTCGTAATCTGGATGGTCGGCGGCACGATGTTCGGATATTGCGCGATCGGCAGCGACACCATCGTCACGAGTCCGATCAGCACGGCGAAGATATTGAGCACTGCGGCAAAGCGCGGATGCTCGATGAAGAAGTGGGTCATTCTCACGAGTGTTCTCCGCCGTCGTTCTGCTGCGTCACGTATCGGATAGCGCCAGCGTGCGGCGACACCTTTCCGCCGGCCCGAACTGCCGGAATGCCGTCGATGATCACCGAGTCGTTCGGCGTGAGGCCTGCGCGAATCACGCGCAAGCCGCCGCGCAAATCGCCGATCTGCACGCGTCGCGGCGTCGCGACGCCGTCCTTGCCGACTACGAAAACCATGTGATCGGTTTGATCGGCCAGCACGGCGGCGTCCGGAACGAGCAGCGCCGTTTGCGGCCCAGACACCGCGAGCCTGATGCGCGCGAAGCCGCCTGGCGTCAGCGTCAGATCGCGATTCGGTACGGTCGCGCGTGCGTGAATCGTGCCGCTCGAACGATCGAGCGAATTGTCGATGAAGTTGAGCGTGCCTTGACGGCTGAAGCCCGCATCGCCGGTCGGCGACACGTAAACCGTGCTGGCGAGGGGCCCTTTCTGCGTTTCGTGCGCGCGCTGGAAGGTCGCGAAGTCGTTCTCGCTCATGTCGAAGTCGAGATACACGGGGTCAATCGACACGATCGTGGCGAGCAGCGTGGTCGGTCCGCTGCCCGCCCGGCTGCCCGACACCAGATTGCCGACCGATACCAGATGCGTACCCATGCGGCCGGTGAACGGCGCGACGATCCGGCAGCGGCCGAGATCGAACTTTGCATCGCGGATCGCCGCATTGGCATCATTCACGGCGGCCTGCGCCGTGTGAAGATCGGCGACGCGCTGATCGACGTTTTCCACCGTACCCGCTTCCGAGCTCTGCAGTTCCTGCGCGCGTGCCAGTTGCCGCGTGGCGAGCGCAAGCTTCGCATTGGCCGCTTCAAGTTGCGCCGTCGCCTGCGCGAGGCGAATCTGATACGGCTCCGGATCGATCTCGAACAGCACGTCGCCTCGATGCACGATGTCGCCGTCCTTGAAGTCGATCTTCGCGAGCGTGCCGCCGACCTGCGCGCGCAACTCCACCTTGTCTACCGCGGAAAACTGCCCGAGAAAGCCGAGCCGGCTGTCGATATCCCGCTGCAACGGCGCGCTGACCGACACAGAGGGCGGCGGCGGTGCAGCGACCGGGGCTGATCGCGAGTCGTGATAGCGATACGCGCCGACGGCGAGCGCAGCCAGCACCGCTGCTGCGATGCCTTTCCAGAGCCAGCGGCGCGCGTCGGGCGGGACCGATGATTCGGGAGCGATGAGGCGGGCCTCGGATGGATCAAGTCGATCGTTCATGTTGATTCTCGAAAGGGAGGTTCGCCCGTCGGCATGCTGCGGATGGCTCGGCTGTGACACAGGCGGCGCGGGCAGCGCGCGTTACGCGGTCAGGCCGCCATCGACCGTAAGCGCCGCGCCGTTGACATAGCTGGCTGCATCGCTGGCAAGAAACGCAACTGCGTTGGCAATGTCCTCGCCCGTGCCGTATTGTTTGCCCGGAATCAGCGGCTTGGTGACCGACGAGAAGTCGCCTTCGGCTGGATTCATGTCGGTGTCGATCGCGCCAGGCTGCACGAGATTGGCCGTGATGCCGCGCACGCCGAGTTCGCGTGCAAGTCCTTTGGTGAAGGAGATCTGCGCAGACTTGGTCATCGAATAAACGGTGAGCTCCGGCCACGCGACGTTATTGGCAAAGAAGCTGCCGATATTGACGATGCGCCCGCCTTCGACGAGAAGCGGCATCACAGCCTGGGTCGCTGCGATCGGCGCCTGAATGTTGATCTTGACCATCGCGTCGATGTCCGCTTGCGGCATCTTCTCCAGCGGTCCGATGCGAATCACGCCTGCGTTGTTCACGAGAATGTCGATGCCGCCGAGAAATGCGTGCGCCTTATCGATCGACGCCTTGACGGCTTCGGTTTGCGCGCTGTCTGCCTGGATCGCCAGTGCCTTGCGACCGGCGGCCTGAATGGCTTCGACGATCACATTGGCCTTGTCGATGCTCTTTTCGAACGTGATCACGACGTCGGCGCCTTCCTGCGCGAGCTTCCTCGCGATGGCTGCGCCGATACCGCGGCTTGCACCGGTTACGACGGCCTTCTTTCCTTTGAGCAACATATTCCGACTCCTTTTAAGCGCTTGATCGAACCGCCGTGGCGAATGAGATGCACAGCGGCGGATTGAGTGAGATGTGGCTTGCGTACTGGCTTTTTCAGGCGGCAGCTCTCCCGCCGCCATCGAACGATCGAAGAAAAGAAATCCGTCCAGTCAGTCGAAGACGCTGCCGATTACGCCACGCCGGCCTGGCAGCGGCAATAGACCAAGGTATCGATTGAAACGCCTTATCCCCTTTGTTCCGTTGCTTGGCGACTCATCGGTTGCGTGACGAAACTATAGGGAGTGCGGTTGCGTGAGACTATTGGCCGGCGTCGGGAATGTGTTCCCCGAAATGTGAGGAAATGGCGGGGCGGATGCGTGATAAAACATGCGTCATGTATCGCAAACGCTTCGATGAGATGAAATGCCCGATCGCTCGCGCCCTCGATGAGGTCGGCGAGTGGTGGACGCTGTTAATCGTCCGGGAATGCATGGAAGGGCGCACGCGCTTTGTCGAATTGCAAGGCGCATTGGGTATTGCCCGCAATGTGCTCGCCGCTCGCCTCGAGAGACTGATGACGCTGCGTATCGTCGAGCGTTTCGAATTGCCGGATCGCGCGAATACGTTCGGTTATCGGCTGACGGCCAAAGGCGAAGATCTGTATCCGGTGCTGCTTGCGCTAGCGCAATGGGGCGAACGGTGGTTAAAGCGGCCTTACTTGTCCGACGATGCCGAAGCGGTACGAGAAGACGCGTTTTGACGTCACGCCGTGCGCTTGCCGAAATGCGCCATCGATTCACGCAGTTTCGGTGCGGCGAAATCGATGAAGAAGCGCAGTTTCACCGGCATCAGGTTACGCGAGACGTGGACGAGATGAACCGGCACCGGACCGACTTCGTACTGCGGCAACACAATGGCTAGTCGACGCGCCCTGAGCATCTCGTCCGCGTCATGCTCGAAGACGAGCGTCATGCCCACGCCGTCGACGGCGGCTGATACCGCTGCGTCGGGCGCCGTCACCTCCAGTCGTGGCGCGACTTCGACGGTGAACACCTTGTCCGTGTCCGGCTGGCGGAAGCGCCACGGCGAAAGATACGGGCTGTTAAACACGACGCACGGATACTTCACGAGATCGGCAGGTTCGTGCGGCGGCCTATGCCGCTCCAGAAACGCCGGACTCGCACAGACGATCGGCCGCAACGACGCCACGCGCGTCGCGATCAGACTGCTGTCCGGCAATTCGCCGATGCGTACCGCCAGATCGGCGTGCGAATCGATCAGGTCGATATTGCGGTCGGACAGCAGCAGGCGCACCGTGATGTCAGGATACTGAGTGAGAAACTGGTTGATGACCGGCAACACGTGAAGTCGTCCCAATTGCACCGGCGCCGTGACGATCAGCTCGCCGCGCGCGGTGGCAAATTCGCCGGTCGCCTCGCGTTCCTGTTCGCGCACGAGATCGAGAATGCGGCGCGCGGCAGCGACGTATGATGTGCCGGAATCGGTGAGCGTCAGTTTCCGCGTCGTCCGAATTAGCAGCCGTACGTCGAGCAGCTCTTCCAGTTCGGCGACTTTGCGCGTGAGCGTGCTGACCGGAATCTTCAGCTCACGTGCAGCAGCCGACAGACTCCCGCTGTCGATTGCCTTGAGCAGCATTTCCATCGCTTCGAGTCGATCCATCGTTATTCCATTGATTTCAGAACAGACCGGCGGCCTCGGGGCCGCTCGTCATACGCATAGCTTGCCGGCTGCGTGCAGATGCATGCATTCGCGCAACACCTGGATGAACTCCTCCGCCGCTTTCGAACGCGCCGAATACTTTGGGTAAATAAGGTTGATGTCATACGTGATTGGTTCGGCGAGTGGACGCACGACCATGCCGGTCCAGATATCCGGACTCGCGACAAATTCGTCAGTCAACGCAATGCCAAGCGAGCGGCGCGCAAGCGCGCACGCAAGCTCCGCACGCGGCACTTCGAAGGTCGGCGTGATGTCCACGCCGATGCGTTCGAACGCCGCGCGAATCAGCCGGCCATAAGCGATGTTCGGCGCAGGCAGGATCACGGAATGGCCGACGAGGTCTTTGACGCTAATCGATGTCTGCGAAGCGAGCGGATGATCGCCCATCATCGCCGCGACGATTCGGCCGGTGCCGATCGCCTCAACCGTCAAATTCGAGTTCGTGAGCGGGAGCAACGTCACGGCAAGATCGGTTTTCTTGCTCAACAGTTCGTTGGGCACGTCGACGGTCAAGGTCGTATAGAAGTGGATCCGCAGCTTCGGCTCGCGCCGGTGAAACAGCTCGATGGCGCGCGGCAGGAGACTCAGGCCGAGCGCCGGACTGCAACTTACGCTTAATTCGATCGCCGCCTGGCTCGCAAGGTTTTCGACGAAGCGGTCCACGCCCAGTGCGGCGTCGTACACCTGCTGCACTTCCTCGAACAACGCGAGCGCCGCCTCAGTCGGCACGAGTTTGCGCCCGACGCGTTCGAACAGTTTCAGGCCGATGCTGGTTTCGGTATGCGTCAGCAATCGGCTGATAGCGGGCTGCGAAACATACAGCATGCGGGCGGCACCGCTCGCGGTGCCAGTCAGCATCACTGCGCGGAACACCTCCATTTGTCTCAGCTTGAACTTCACCGCGCGGCCTCGCACAGCTTATAACGTGCAGTCATGAATTCACTCAAATCGGAATAAGAGGGTGGAAGCGGCATTGCTAACATTCATTATTATCGAACGTCAGCCGGCTTGCACGACTTGCTAACGGCAACGTCAACGTCGCTGGCCGATGCTTCGGTCGTTTTCACTCCATCCATCCGATGCATGCATGACGAACGCGCGAGCGTTCCCGCGTGCCCTTTGTTCTGTGTTGACCATGACGTTCATTCCATCGATCAGGTATCGACGCGCGACAAGCGGTCTTGTGACGGGAGCGAGTCATGAAGCGATATCCGTATGATGGCGCAGCCAGAGCCGGATCCGAGCGGCCGATCCGGGCGACGACCCAGGATGCGAGCAATGAGCGGTGGTATGCGGATCGCGAGGATCGCACCGGCGAGCGCGAAGACGCTCTGGCCAATTTGCTGACCTCGCCTGATGGCGATGCCAGAGCCACCATCGATACGCTGCTGCGCGGCCTTGTCGACACGCTTGGACTCGACCGCGTGCAGGTGTCGCTGAACGATGCCGCGCACGATCTTCGCGTGGACGTCGCGCACGACAACGCGCGCGCGACCCACGCCGCAGCGACGTTCCGCTACGAATTCCACGCCGGACCAACGCCGGGCGTGTTCATCGCGAGCGCGAGCAGGGCAGGATTTCCGGATGCGCTGGAGCGTCTCGCGCTCGGCGTGGCCGCCCGCAAAGCGGCGCATTGCGTCGAAGATTGGTTGCGCGAGCGGCAGTCTCCGCTTTTGATCGAAAAGGCGCTCTTTCACCGGCAGTTGCGCCTTATGTTCGATCTCGTTCCGATGATGGTGTGGAGCAGTTTGCCGGACGGCTCCTGCGAATATCTGAATCGCGCGCACACCGTCTACACCGGCATGAGCGCCGCTCAGTCGCGTCACTTCGGCTGGCAAAACGCGATCCATCCGCAGGACCTCGGCAGGCGCATGGACCAATGGCGCTATTCGCTCGCGACCGGTCTGCCGAGCGACGCGGAAGTGCGGATTCGCCGGCGCGACGGCGTCTATCGCTGGTTCCTGCTGCGCGTCGAACCGTTCCGCGATGAATCAGGCGCGATCGTGCGCTGGTACGGCGCGGCGACCGACATCGAAGATCGCAAGCTCGCGGAAGACGGCGTGCGGCGCAGCGAGGCGCTGCTCGCTGAAGTACAAAGGCTCGCCGGGCTCGGCATTTTTTCATGGCGGGTGGGATCGGACCGGATGGCGTGGAGCGAGCCGCTCTATCGGATGTTCGGCATCGACACGGACACGCCGATCACACGCGCGGCGCTCGAACCACGTACCCATCCGGGCGATCGCGTCTTCATGTTCGACACCGCAAGGCGTGACGTCGAGCGCGGAGACATCGAAGATGACATGCGGCTCGTGATGCCGGATGGCTCCATCCGGTATCTGCACTACTGCGCCTATGTGACGACCGCGCTGACTGGCGAAACCGAATACGTCGGCACGGTGCAGGACACTACCGAGCGACGTCGCGCTTCCGAAGCGCTCGCGCAGGCGCGCGCCGAGCTCGCGCAGGCCGCCCGTGCAAGCAGTCTGGGCATTCTCACCGCATCGATCGCGCATGAAGTGAATCAGCCGCTGGCGGGCATCGTCACGAATGCGAACGTGTGCCTGCGCATGTTAGGCAGCGATCCGCCGAACATCGCTGGCGCGATTGCCACGGCGCAACGAACGGTTCGCGACGGCAAGCGCGCGGCGGCCGTGATTTCGCGTCTGCGCACGCTCTTCAACCAGGAGAAGATAAATGCGAGCTGGTGGGACTTTGGCGAGGCCACGCGCGAGGTGATTGACCTGGTGCAAGGCGATGTGCGGCGTCATCGAATCACGCTCGTGCCTTTGCTCGACAGCGTGCTGCAACCCATCGAGGGCGATCGCATCCAGCTGCAGCAGGTCATGATGAACCTCGTACGCAATGCCATCGACGCGATCAACATGACGAGCGACGGCCCGCGCGTGATTGTGATCGAGCTGAGCGAATGCGGTGGCGGTGCGTGTCTGTCCGTGCGCGATTCCGGCGTCGGTTATGACGATAAGGCGATCGACCAACTGTTCAAGCCGTTCTACACGACCAAGACGCAAGGCATGGGCATCGGACTGTCGGTGAGCCGCTCGATCATCAAGGCGCATGGCGGTCAGTTGTGGGCGAAGAAGAATCTGCGGCGCGGCGCAACCTTCGGCTTTTCGATTCCGTTTGGACGCAATGCGCAGGGCGACCCGGACCCGGAAGGAGAATCTCGCGCGCCGTAGGCTTTGACCGACACCTTAGGATAATGACCCGCGCACGCGCGAACGCTAAGCTGACTGTGGCATTGCCTCGCCTGAAGACGACGGCGAGAGATTGAAACGGCTTGCTTTGAGGGCGCGTGTAGGGATCCGCAATGAAACTGTGGCCGCTGGTCAGCGTAGTCGACGACGACGAATCCGTGCGCGAATCGCTGCCAGATCTCGTCAGGGAACTGGGATTCAACGTGCGCGCGTTCGCTTCGGGCGAGTCGTTCCTGTGTTCTGACGCGGTGACCCAAACGCGCTGCCTGATCGTCGATGTGATGATGCCTGGAATGAGCGGTCCCGATCTGATCGCGCAACTGAAAACTCAAAACAGGTTGGTCCCCGTGGTCTATATCACTGCGCATCAGGACGACGCTCTACGCGATCAGTTGCTCGCCGAAGGCGCCGTGGCCTGTCTGTACAAACCGTTTAGCGACGTGGAAATGGCGGACGCGTTGAGCGCGGCCATTGAAAGACGATCCAACCCATCGGGAGAACTGTCATGAACGCTCCGTTTGTCCATACGGCTCGCCCGTTTGTGCATCGTCCGGCGAGTCTTCCGCCGACCGTGTTCTTGGTCGACGACGACATCGCGATTCGCGAGTCGGTCGAAGCGCTGCTGCGTCATGAAGGCCTCGATGTCAGGAGTTTCGCGAGCGCCGATGCATTCCTCTCTCACTCGCAAACGCGCGGCCCAGGGTGCCTGGTGCTTGACATCCAGTTGCCCGGCTTGACCGGCTTGGAATTGCAGAAGTCGCTCGTCGTCGATCGTCCCGCCACGCCGATCATTTTTATCACCGGGCAGGACGACACGCGCACCGTAGTGAGCGCGATGAAGGCGGGCGCGATCGAATTTCTCGCCAAGCCCTTCGACGATGACGTGTTGCTCGATGCGGTCCGTGCCGCGATCGTGCACAGCGAAACCCTGGTTGCACGCGAGGCGCGCAAGTCGCTATTGAAGGCGCGCCATGCGTCACTCACGCGCCGCGAGCGCGAAGTGTTGCCGCTGATCGTCGAAGGTTTTCTCAACCGTGAGATTGGCGAGCACCTCGGTATCAGCGAGATCACCGTAAAGGCGCATCGCGGCCAGATCATGCGCAAGATGGAGGCGGAATCGCTCGCCGAACTGCTGCGCATGGCGCAGGTTGTCGGCGTGTCGTGATCGCTGTTCGCGCGGACCGTTCGTATCGTCGTGCATGGCGGCCGACACCTTCGTCTGATGACGAATCGCACAGTCCATGATGTACTGATGCCCGTCGTAACCGATTGCTGACGCGAGGCGCTCCTCCAACCCCGTTTTTGCGTCGCCGGCACGGATCGATTCCGTGTCTTTTTTCTGCCCTTCAAGCGTGTGCTGCATCGTTTGTCAGTCGATGTGGGACCGCGACCGCGAGGACTTGTCAATGTCGACTGCTTCAACGCGCCCGAATGCCGCTTCCTACGATCGCCCGTGCTGGCGCGGCGTAATAGCGATCGCTTTGGGCGGCTTCGCGCTGGTTGTGATCGAGTTCCTGCCGGTCGGACTGCTGCCTGGCATCGTCAAGGGCTTCGGCGTATCGGAAGGCACTGCCGGCCTGACTGTCACCGCTACGGCCGCGTTCGGCTTTATCGCCGCGCCCGTCGTCGCGCTGTCGGTAGGGCGGCTCGACCGGCGCAGCGTTTTGCTCGCGCTGTCTGCGCTCGTCGTCGCATCGGGCGTGATGTCGACGCTCGCGCCGAACTTCGCGGTGCTGCTGCTCGCGCGCGTGCTGCTCGGCATCGGCGTCGGCGGCTTCTGGTCAATCTCGATCATCGCGGCATCGCGGCTCGTATCTGCGGATCGGGTGTCGAAAGCATCATCGCTGGTGTTCTCGGGCATTTCGCTGGCCACGGTCGTGAGTGTGCCGTTGGGCGCGTATGTCTCGGATCACGCGGGCTGGCGCGTCGCGTTTGGCATCGCGAGCGTGCTGGCGATCGCGGTGTGCGCATTCCAGTTCGTCGCTTTGCCGAAGATCCAGACACGTGCCGCAGTGACGCCGGCCGAATTTGTGGGCCTATTGAAGTCGAAGAAAATTATCGCGATTTATCTTGCGATCGTCTTAATCGTCGCCGGTCACTTTGCGGCTTACACCTTCGTCACGCCGTATCTGGAGCAAGTCGTGCAAATCGGATCGCGCGCCATCAGCGTCGTGCTGCTGCTGTATGGCGCGCTAGCGGTGGTCGGCACATTCGTCGCGGGTGCGCTGGCAAGCCGCAATCTTCGCGCGACCGTGTACGCAAACGTCGCGCTCTTCGTCGTCTCGCTGCTCGCATTGGCGGCAGCGCCGCATCACGTGGCCGTTGCGCTGACGGGCTTTGTGGTGTGGGCCGTGTGCTGGGGCATGGCGCCGGTCGGCACGCAACTATGGCTCTTCAGTGCGACCCAACACGCGCCTGAAGCGGCGCAGAGCATGAACACCTGCGTATTCCAGCTTTCGATTACCTGCGGCTCGTTGATCGGCGGATTTGCGGTCGATCACATTAATCTGCATGCGTCGATGTGGACCGGCGCGGCGGTCTTGATGCTCGCCGTGATGGCGGCAGGTGCGGTGGGGCGGCTGTAATCAGCGGGCAATCGGCAGGCGTCTCGACCAGCGGCGCAAGCTCCCCGCACAGTGCGACGAGCCGTTCCATGTTGCGCGGCTCCTTCAGCCAGTTCATGATCCAGCTGCCATGCAGCGACTGTCGGCCGAAGATGAGTGGAATCGGCTGGATGAACGACGCTTCGCGGCCCATGCCGCTCCAGATGACGAGCTGGCCGAAACGGTCGAGGCACTCGAGCAGGCGCTGCCGATTAATTCGGGCCGCCGCACGGACGATGATCTCGTCGGCGGCGGGCGCGCCGGGATCGGGCAGATCGACGAGTGTCACGACGTCACGCGGCTCGCCGTAGGCGGTCAACTGAGGGGCTTTCGTGGTTCGATTCCTGTATGCGAAAGTCTGGACGCCAGCGGTCACACGGCCGCGCGCATCGCGGCGACGGCTTGTTCCGTGGTCCACAGCGAATTCGCCATAAAGCGCCAGTTGATCATCGCCGCCTGATACCCGTCGCCTTCTTCATTGGCTGCGCCGCCGACGGCATCGCGCACCATCGCCACTTCGAAGCCCGCTTCGATGATGTCGCGCATATGCGATTCGAGGCACACGTTGGCGGCGGGCCCGACCATCACGACCTGCGTCACGCGCCGCATGCGAAGCTGTTTGACGACATCGTTCGACTCGCAGCCAAAGAGCTTGTGCGGCGCACAGTTGCAGGCGTGTCCGTCTTTCAGATAGCGCTTGAACGGCTCGTAGAGATCGGCGCGCGAGCCTTCAAATCCGTCGAGATCGATCGGACTGGAGCGTCCGCAGAAACCGATGCTACCCAGGTAGCTTCCGAGCGGACCCGCCGCTTGCACCTTCCATTGCAGATCGTGTGGATAAAACCAGTGCGGCGAGTGGATGATGTAAATACCCAGCTCGTGTGCGGTCTGGAGCAGCCTTTCCGTATTCGCGATCACATTCCGCTCCTTGAGCGAATGTGCGATCATTTCGTAGTACGTGTCGGTTGCTTCTTCGAAGAACTCGTTCTGCATGTCGGTCAAAACGAGCGCGGTACGCGCCTTGTCAAGTTGCATATCCGGAAGGCTATGCGTGAAGGTGAACATGGACTGGCTCCGAAGGAAGACGGGTGGGCGGATGGCATGGACGGATCGACGCGCCGGCCACGCGCGTGGCGTCGATGGAGGCCAGCTTAAGGCGCCGGGAGAGCCGGCACATTGCACTAACGTATCGGGACCGCGCATTATTTCAGCGAGCCGGGCGTCAACGGGCGAATGTTCACAAGACGGGGTCTGCCGCGACCGTCGTTGGGTCCCGCTTCATTTCCGACAACAACGCTGATAACGACCGCACATGAGCTACGCCAACGCCAACCTCGCACAGAGTTGGAAATTCCGTTTTAGCTAAACGGACCTTTCTCCGGTAGTCCTACATACCATCTCACTCCCGTTTGCAAAACCTGAATTTGGCTGGCTGACCGGTTTGGAGAAAGTTGTCTGGACCGGAGTGGGTCGGGGTACGCACTGACGACTCACCGGTAGTGCGTCACGCCACTGTCATCTTCCGCGATTCTGGTTTTCCCGCGTATGCCTGTCGACGAGATGTGAGTATTCCCGCACGGAGTTTCCCTTCTCGAGCGAACACCATGCGGTATCTAGCGTGGTTCCGGCCGGATGTCCGAACCACCGCTCGATTGTTTCGGAGAGGAAGCAGCCGCAAATGAGAGATGGATAGCCGAGTTGCCGGTGGCGAAATGTGCCACGGAGCGCCGCGGCCCCGTCAAGCGCCATTCGCCAACGACTTGCAATCGCCAAACCGTGCGTTTGCCAGCCTGCGCGGTCCTGAAAGAGGCCAGGAAATGCTCGCAAGTCCGGATTACTCGCGGGTGCGCAGCCTCCAGGAACTCAGCTTCTGGTGTGCGGTGCGGCGTTGCGGATTGGCTCGCGGACCCCCGGGAGGTGGCCGGAGTGCTTCCATTTTTCTCTCTAGCTGCGAGGTGAAACTATGAGAATAAAATCATTGTTAGGGATTGCGGTTGCTTCGGCAGCCTTTGCGCCATCGCTGCAATCTATGCCAGCTTGGGCCGATGGTCCGAAGTCCGCCTATGCCGACGGTGCGGCGGATCCGTCGCTCGACCCCGGCGAAGACAGTATGACCGCCGACGAAGAAAACAAAGCACGTCTGGAAGACCTGGGCAATGCGTACCACAATGGCTATCTCGCTCGGGCGAAGGAGGATGCCGAGACGTATGCGTCCTTGCGGAATCAATTGAAGCATCCACCGAAGCAGGTCCAGTCGCACGATGTGCCGCCGCTTCCGCCCGGCATACCGGACGGGGACGAGGCGTTGCAGGCGCCCGTTCCACAACCGCGCGTCGCCCAGAGCCCATTGACGGACCAGCCCAGGTACCAGGCGGTGGTGCAGCAGCCGCAGTACGCGCCGCCGCCAGCGCGTTACCAGCCGACGCCCGTCTATGCGCAAGCGCCGGTTTATAACAACGGCCCGTCGGCTTATCCGCAGCCGGTGTACGTGCAACAGGCCTATGCAGCGCCACCACCGGCCGTCCAGTACGTTCCGGTCTATACCCAGGAGGAGGACGCACAGGAGTACCCGTACCCGGTCCAGGCCGTGGTGCAGCCGGTCGTCGCCGTCGCCAGCCCAATTTCGTACCCGGCTTACCGAGCGGGATACTGGGCGCCGCCATTTCCCCGTCCATACAGGCAGGGGCCCATGATCTACCAGGTCTTGCAATAGCGGAAGGTTCGGGCCGGCGGCGGTTCCAGGCCCGCCCCCTTCAGTCCGAGAATCTCCGGGTCGCCCCGCAAACCCTGACTACAGGATGAACTGGCTCGCCAGCGCGAAAATTTTGCTTCGCAAACGAATCCGGCCGATCTCAGACAGTCACGCTTTTCGAACCCGGCGGCGACGCCGAAACCAACGATCCGATGCAGTTCCCCCGAACCTGCTTCGCCCGCTCCTAATCCGACAAGGCTGCGCACTTGCCAGCCGGGTCGCCAGCGCGGACGACCGCTTTACCGACATAGATGCCGGTAAGGGGGAGCGGGATCGGGAGGACGGAGTTGGCCGGGTGTACTCGCACGACATCTCGCCAGATAGCAGCCGCACGCACGTTGTCAAACGAATGCCGCGTGCGGCCGGAAATGACCAGCTTAGACCTCAGTTTGCTCGGATATCTCGAGTGCGTCGTCAACCTCGATTCCAACGTATCTCACGGTACTTTCCAGTTTGGAATGGCCAAGCAGGAGTTGAACAGCCCGAAGGTTTTTCGTCCGCTTGTATATCAGGGTGACTTTCGACGTCATGCAGAACCTCCATTGGGTGGAAGGACGCAAAGACAAATAAACGAATTTCGGCAATGCGCTTCAAACGCTTACAAAGCGTTAGCAAACGGGCATCGTCAATACAAGCGCGAACATGTATGAGGATTGAACGTGAGCAAGACTTCAAGCTTACGTGATGCACTTCGCATGCACGGCGTGCTGGCAACGGCATCTTCATCGAGCAAAGGTTGGTTGGGGTGTTTGCGACTAGCCGGTCCGGTCTTCGAAGCGGTCGCGTTACGGCTTCCGATCGAATGGCTCCGATGGGTCGACACGAGGCATTCAAGGTCGGGGCTCGCTCCGAACACTCCATGCGTTGATCATGCGGATGACCATCCGTCCGATGGCGCATTAGCGCCACGACAGGCTTTGCTGAAAGTCATGCGGGTGGCGCCGATCATCGATTGACGGCAGCCGGAAGCGCCGCAATGACAGGCGTATTGTGTCCAAACGTCGTCGGTGATCTCGCCATCAATGACAAGACCGTAGTCGATAAACAGTTCATCGCCGACGTTGATCGCCGCGAGCGCATGGATGAGTCCAGTGGCTATGGCTCGGCCGTGGCCGATTGTGGCAGACCGATTCGCAGTTTTGTGCCAGGTGACGACGTGTCCACGCACGCCACTTAACCAATACTTACCCTTTTCGAACGCGCCTGCACTATATTAGTTGCAGCCCGTTAGGTAAGAGTTCGAAGCGCACAAGCTCTGATCTTCAGCGCGCACAACTGGCATGAAGGAGTTGTGCATGAATACGCGCGATGTCAGTGTACCGGCACGCGCGCACCCTCAATGGTTTCTTTCTCATCGAGCGATCCCTTGTTCAAGCCGAGCTGCTCGAGGAGGTAGGCACTACGGAACCGCGCCCGACCTGAGAAAGGGGTAGCAGGTCGCTGCTAGACCTGATCGAACGGACTTCGGGGGCGGCTCGGAATTCGCTTCGAACATCAAGACAGTTATGCGCCGGCCGCGAGCCCCCAACGGTTTTGATCGACTATCGAGGAGACCGACATGAAACCCCAGCCCTTGTTCGTGACGCCACAAACCTACGCGCGTGCGCTGAATGTCCTCGGCGAAAAAATCACGGTCCTCGCCGACCATGCCACTACGCACGGCTACGAAGTCTTCCTGCAGCACGGCCCGGAAGGAAGCGGGCCGCCCCCGCACAGCCATGACTGGGACGAGTCGTTCTACGTGATCGACGGCAGCGTCGAAATTACTTATGACGGCACCACGGTGATGGCGGCCGCGGGCTCGTTTGTTCATGTCCCGGCCGGCACGGTTCATAGCTTCCGGTGCGGCCCCGGCGGGGTCCAGATGCTGTCGATTACCAGCCAAAGTAGCCAGGCGGCGAACCTGTTCACGACGATCGATAGCGAAGTCACCGCGATGCCGCCTGACATTTCGAAGCTGGTCGAGATCGGGACCCGGTACGGCGCGCGCCTCGGTGCATGACGGCTGCAGCGTGTCAGCTAAGGCGGGGCGCGTGGGGCAGAGGTCGGCCAGGAAGGGACGGTCGCAGGTGTGGCACCAAACGACCGCTTTCGATGAAGTCTCTCAGTAAGCCGTCTTCGCGACATCAATGAGATCCCGGCGGCCGGCCAACGCCAGATTGAATCCATATGCCGACCGCTTCGATGCCCGACGATGAGTACGTTTAGTGACGGTGTCGCTCGCCAACCGGTGCGTGTGTTTGCCGTGCTCGCCGACTCAGCATCAACGTCACGACGGCAGATACCGCCAACGTCGCAGCCACAACATACAGCCCGGCCGAATAACCTCCGGTCACATTCTTCAGCCAACCGATCACAAAGGGGCCGACGAAGCCCCGAGATTGCCGACCGAGTTGATCATTGCAATACCGCAGCCGCTCCGGCATCCGAAAGAAACATACTCGGAACATGACGATACTTCCTTTTCAGCGGAACCTGCCGGACGACCCGGTGCGTTCGGCGCCACTGTTGCGCCGGCGGATCGGCAGGCGTCGTCGCGGACCATCGCCTTGTACTGTTAATGCTGTGACTATAGAAAAACTTTGACCTTACATGCTGCCCGTGTAGTCGACCCTCGCCCGGATGTTCAATGGCGCCGAGAGCTCGTTGCCGTCCGCATGTCCAATTAGCTCGGACTGCGGCGACAACGGATTGAGCTTAAAGGCCTGCATTTGGAGAATCAATGCACCGCCGCACTACCAGGCGTGACTGGCGACTTCTGCGAGCGAGCTAGCAGCAGCGTCATCACAGCGGACAACACGAGAAGGCCGGCAACGAAATAGAGCCCGCCGGCATAGCTGCCCGTTTGGTCCTTGACCCACCCAATCATCACAGGGCCGGCAAATCCGCCGAGATTGCCGATTGAATTGATCGTGGCGATACCCGTGGCGGCCGCAGCACCGGACAGAAACATGGTCGGCATGGTCCACAAAGGAGGCTTGGCGCAACTGATTCCGATATTGACCAGCGTCAGGGAAGCAATCAGACCGACAACACTGCTGGAAACCGCCGCAACCGAAAGCCCGATTGCCGCCGCCACACATGCAATCACCACGTGCCAAGTGCGTTCGTTAGTACGGTCAGAATGGCGCGACCATAAGACCATTGCTACCACGGATACAGTGGGAGGAATCGCATTGAGCAAACCGACCGTCATCGACGAAACTCCCAGTTGCTTGATGATCTGAGGCGCCCAGATCCCAAGCGTGTACAAACCGGCTGAGGTACCGAAGTAGATCAGGGACAATGCGAGTACACGAGGATTGGCCAGGCCACTGATAATTCCGTGCTTTGCACCGCTTGAGCTTCTCCTTGCATTTTCGTCGTTCATTACACCGACCAGCCAAGCGCGCTCGTCGTCCTTAAGCCATTTCGCTTTTTCGGGCCTGTCCGTCATGTAAAAGAAGACGACGATACCCAAAATCACCGCCGGTATTGCTTCCAGAATGAACATCCACTGCCAGCCGTGCAAACCCATGACACCGTGCATTTCGAGCAATGCGGCAGAGAGTGGTGACCCGAGGGCGGTAGAGATCGGAGCCGCGGCCATGAAAAAAGCGACCACCCCTGCGCGATGACGTGCCGGGAACCAATAGCTGAGATACAGGATGATGCCCGGAAAGAAGCCTGCCTCGGCTGCGCCCAAAAGGAAACGAACAATGTAAAAGCTTGTGGGCCCTTTCACGAAGGCCATGCACGCGGAAATGATGCCCCACGTGAGCATAACCCGAGCAATCCACAAACGGGCGCCCACTTTGTGCAGAGCAATGTTCGAAGGCACTTCAAACAAGAAGTAGCCCCAGAAAAAGATCCCGGCACCAAGACCGAGGATCGAGGCAGTGAACCCTAGGTCCGTCCTCATCGTTAGGGACGCAAAGCCTATGTTGACCCGGTCAATATAGGCGATAAAGTACAACAGCATAATGAAAGGCACGATACGCCAAGTGACTTTGCGCAAGGTACGTTTTTCGAGGTCCTGATCCATGATATGTCTCCTACTTCAGATTTCTGATTGATAAACAGCCGTCTTATGCGGCCTCAAGTTTGGGTTCGCTCTGCAAGCTGGTCTTTCTAGACCGCTCTTGCGTGTTACGCCTTTCGAACTGACGCAAGCGCCTGCGACCCGGAATAAAAAGCCTCAGCACCGACTTCCGCCTCGATCAATAACAACCGGTTGTACTTCGCCACCCGGTCGGAACGACAGAGCGAACCGGTCTTAATCTGGGTTGCAGCGGTGCAGATGCTGAGGTCGGCGATCGTCGTGTCCTCGGTCTCACCCGAACGGTGTGAGATCACCGACGAGTAACCCGCGCGGTCCGCCATCGCGATGGCAGCGAGCGTCTCGGTCAGCGTGCCGATCTGATTGGGCTTGATCAGGATCGAGTTCGCCACCTTCCTTTCGATCCCTTCTTTCAGGATCTCCGTGTTGGTCACGAACAGATCGTCGCCGACGAGTTGCATGCGGCCGCCGAGACGATCGGTCAGGAGCTTCCAGCCCTCCCAGTCGCCTTCCGACATGCCGTCCTCGATCGACACGATCGGGTAGCCATCGGCGAGCTTCGCGAGGTAGTCCACGAATGCCTGCGAATCGAAGCTGCGGTTCTCCGACGCCAGCACGTACTTACCGTCATGGAAGAACTCGGAACTCGCGGTATCCAGTCCGAGGCCGATGTCCTTGCCGGGAGCGAACCCGGCGGTCTCGATCGCCAGCATGATCGTGTCGAGCGCGGCCTCATTCGACGACAGATCCGGCGCGAACCCGCCTTCGTCGCCGACCGATGTCGAGAGCCCCCGGCCCTTCAGCACGCCCTTCAATGCATGAAACACCTCGACGCCCCAGCGCAACGCTTCCGAGAAGCTCGGCGCGCCGAGCGGCAGGATCATGAATTCCTGCAGATCGACGTTGTTGTCTGCGTGCGCGCCGCCGTTGATGATGTTCATCATCGGCAAGGGCAGGCGGGCGCTCGGCGTCGTCGCGACGTGGCGGTACAGCGGCAGGCCCGCCGATGCCGCGGCCGCCTTCGCCGATGCCAGCGAGACCGCGAGGATCGCGTTGGCGCCGAGACGTGCCTTTGTCGGCGTGCCGTCTAGATCGATCATGCGGCGGTCGATGCCCGGTTGATCGGCGGCATCCAGGCCGAGCAACGCTTGGCGCAGCTCGCCATCGACGTGGCTTGCCGCACGCCGCACACCCTTGCCGCCGTATCGCGACTTGTCGCCATCGCGTAGTTCCAGCGCTTCGCGCGCGCCGGTCGATGCGCCGGACGGCGCCACGGCGAACCCTTTCGATCCATCGTCGAGTGTCACCTGCGCCGCGACGGTCGGATTGCCTCGGGAATCGAGCAGCTCGAAGCCCTTGACGTCTTGAATGCGTGTCATGTCGTCCTCACTGGATTTGCGCGATACGCAGAAGATTGGTTGTGCCGGGTGTCCCAAAAGGCACTCCCGCAGAAATCACGACGGTCTGTCCTGTTTCTCCAAACCCTTCTTCGCGGACGGTGTCGCACGCAAGGTCGCTGACTTCGAGCACGTCGATGACTTCGTCACAAAGGACGGGGTGGACACCCCACGCAAGAGCCAGGCGACGGGCCGTAGCTTGTCGCGGGGTCATGCCGATAATCGGCGCACACGGTCGTTCACGCGCCATCCTCAGCGCCGAATATCCGGAACTCGTGTAGGCGACCGTCGCGATCGCGTTAAGCAGACCTGTGACATGGCGCATCGCATACCCGATTGCATCCGCGGTATTTGCATGAGGTGCCGCATGCGAGGCCGCGATCACCTCGCGGTAGTACGGATCGGCTTCTGTCTGGGCGATGATGAGATCCATCATCCGTACGGCTTCGACGGGATATTTGCCGCTGGCCGATTCGGCAGATAGCATCACTGCGTCGGCGCCGTCGTAGATGGCCGTCGCGACGTCAGAGGCCTCTGCTCGCGTAGGAACAGGGGCCGTAACCATCGACTCGAGCATCTGCGTGGCCACGATGACTGGCTTGCCGGCTTTGCGACAGGCACGCACGATGCGCTTCTGGATTGCCGGCACCTGCTCGGCCGGCATTTCTACACCGAGGTCGCCGCGGGCGACCATCACGGCGTCTGCTTCCGCGACGATCGCATCAAGGCTTCCGATCGCCGCAGGCTTTTCCAGCTTCGCGACGATGCCGATGCGGTCGCCGACAATTTTCCGGACCTCGATGATGTCCTCGACGCGTTGAACAAAGGAAAGCGCCAACCAGTCGATGCCTAGCGTGAGGCCGAACTCCAGATCGCGACGGTCCTTGTCCGTCATCGCGGAGAGCGGAAGCACCACGTCAGGAACATTGACGCCTTTGCGCTCGGAGAGCGCGCCCCCGACGACAACGGAGGTTTCGGCGAAGTCCGGACCGCAACGCTCGACCCGGAGTTGCACACGTCCGTCGTCAAGTAAAAGATTTGTTTGCGCCTTGAGCGCCGCGAAGATTTCCGGATGCGGTAAGGCGACGCGATTGATGTCGCCGGGAGTCTTTGCGTCGAGATCAAGTCGAAACGTTGCGCCTTTCTCAAGCTTGATGGGGCCGTCGACGAACGTGCCGATCCGCAGCTTCGGACCTTGAAGGTCAAGAAGCACGCCGATGGGCCGACCTGCGTCTTGCTCGATAGACCGGATGACTTCGAGGCGACGTTGATGATCCTCGTGAGTTCCGTGGCTGAAGTTCAGCCGGAAGACATCCGCTCCCGCTTTGAACAACGCTTCAATGGTTTCACGGCTAGTGCTGGCCGGACCCAGTGTGGCGACAATTTTTGCATTTCGATTGCGGCGCATCTTATCTACTCCCTGAAAGATCGCCGTGCTGAGCGGCAATGAAAATGGCACGAAAATCGTTGACGTTGGTCAGCGTCGGCCCGGTGATGACCGAGTCGCCAAGCGCCTGAAAAAAGCCGTGTGCGTCGTTGTCTTCGAGACGCTCGGTTGGCCGGATGCCGCGATCCCGGGCGCGCGCCAGGGTGTCGGGCCTGAGCAATGCGCCAGCGATCTCCTCCTGGCCGTCAACGCCGTCCGTATCACCCGCAATAGCAAAAACACCGGGTTCACCATTCAGCGCGACCGCAAGCGAGAGCAGGAATTCAACGTTGCGACCGCCGCGGCCGGTCCCGCGGATGGTGACCGTGGTTTCACCGCCGGACAGCAGGATGCAGGGCGTTAAGAAGGGCTGGCCGCGTCGGCTAACCTGCTTCGCGATGCCGGCCATCACAGCACCTACGTCACGGGCTTCACCCTCGATTGCGTCACCGAGGATGTACGCTTGAATTCCTGCCGCGCGTGAGCGCGTTGCTGCGGCTTCGAGAGCGAGTTGAGGCGTAGCAATCAGGTGAGTCTCGATGTTGGGCAAGCGCGGGTCATCGGGCTTCAGAGTTTCTGTGCGATTGCTTTCCAGTAGATCGATGACGGCGGGGGATGCACAAATTTCGTAGCGTCGCAGCACTGCTAACGCATCCGCGCAAGTCGTCGTATCCGGCACGGTCGGCCCCGATGCGATATCGCTTGCGGCGTCGGCGGGCACGTCGGAGATGATCAGGTTGACGACGCGGGCCGGGTAGCAGGCCGCAGCAAGGCGACCACCCTTGATTGCCGAGAGGTGTCTGCGGACACAGTTCATTTCGGAGATGGTCGCGCCGCTGGATAGCAAGGCCTGGTTGATTTCCTGCTTATCCTGCAGCGTCAGGCCTTCAGCCGGTAACGGCAACAGCGAAGATCCACCTCCTGAGATGAGACAGAGAACGAGGTCGTCGGCTGTCAGTCCCGAGACAAGCTGCAACATTCGCCCAGCCGCTTTCAGCCCATTCTCATCGGGAACCGGATGAGCCGCTTCGACAATTTCGATTCGCTCGCACGCAACGGCGTATCCGTAACGTGTGACGACAAGACCCTCGATTTGGCCCGTCCAGTGATCTTCGACAGCCTTTGCCATGGCGGCCGACGCTTTGCCTGCGCCAATGACAATTGTTCGCCCGCGAGGCGGAGTCGGAAGGAAGTCGGGCACACGTAGTGCCGGCTGTGCAGTCGCGATAGCGGCCCCGAACATGTCTTGCAGCAGACAATCGATATCCCGTTCGCTGCGCGTGTCGATGTCCGCCGACGACTTTAAGTGGGTGGCCGTTTTCATGTCTGTTCTCGTGTGGTCGCACAAGCCGGAACAGAGATGAACGGTGCGAGATTGAGGGGAGTGAACATCTTGTCTCCTGCGTTGTATTTGTCGCGTAAGGACGAGTTCAGCCGACCGCGCAGCGCAGCGGCGATGTCTTTATGTCAGGTGTTTAGTCCGCGCTTTTCGACCGAACCCACCGGCGGGTGGGCTCGCGGTCCGAGATTTGCAAGTACGCGGATGTGTTTGTGCTTATGCAGCGTTGCCGCTAGGGACGGCAGCTTTCTCGATCAGCGAACAAACAGCGGCCGTCACTTGCGCCGTCGTGGCTGTGCCGCCGAGATCACGTGTATGCAAGGACGTGTCGGCGGTGACCGCCTCGACTGCCTGCATCACGCGCCTGGCAGCGTCGCCTTCGCCAAGGTGCTCGAGCAACATGACGACGGACCAGAAGGTGCCGACCGGATTTGCCAGCCCCTTACCCATGATGTCAAACGCCGAGCCATGGATCGGCTCAAACATGGACGGAAAGCGCCGCTCCGGATCGATATTGCCAGTCGGGGCGATGCCGAGGCTGCCGGCGAGTGCAGCGGCGAGATCACTGAGAATGTCGGCATGCAGGTTGGTAGCGACGATCGTGTCGAGTGTCGCGGGACGGTTGATCATGCGGGCGGTCGATGCGTCCACCAGTTCCTTGTCCCATGTGACGTCCGGGAATTCCTTCGAGATTTCGAGTGCGATCTCGTCCCACATCACCATTGCGTGCCGTTGCGCGTTGCTCTTGGTAATGACGGTCAACAGTTTTCGTGGTCGCGATTGCGCGAGACGGAACGCGAAACGCATGATGCGCTCGACGCCAGCGCGGGTCAGGATCGACACATCGGTTGCCGCTTCAATTGGATGTCCCTGATGGACGCGGCCGCCTACGCCGGAATATTCGCCTTCTGAATTTTCGCGGACGATGACCCAGTTCAGGTCTTCCGGTTTGCAGCGCTTGAGCGGCCCGTCGATGCCCGGCAGGATGCGCGTCGGACGGACGTTGGCATATTGATCGAGGCCCTGGCAGATCTTGAGACGCAAACCCCACAACGTAATGTGGTCGGGAATGTCCGGGTCACCGGCCGAGCCGAACAGGATCGCGTCCTTGTCGCGGATCGAGTCGAGGCCGTCCTCGGGCATCATGACACCATGCTTGCGGTAGTAGTCGCCGCCCCAGTCGAAGTTTTCGAATTCAAATGCGAACGACTTCGTCGTCTTTGCGAGTGCCTGGAGCACCTGCGCGCCTGCGGGTACGACTTCCTTGCCGATGCCGTCGCCGGGGATGGTTGCGATGCGATAGGTCTTCATGTCTCCGTCCTTCAGGTGTTGTGGGTGTGAATGAACTTTACCCATCTCCAGAGACAAAAACCGGTGCTAAACTCAAAGTATCTTTAACTTGGATTCATAGGTGGAGGCCATGCTCGACACCGTCCAGCCGTCCGATCTGAGTTTCTTCTCGACCCTCGCCGCGTCAGGCAGTCTGAGCGCGGCGGCACGGGAACTTGGCCTGACGCCGCCGGCCGTAAGCAAGCATTTAACCCAGATGGAGAGTCGTGCGGGCGTTGCCCTGATCAACCGCACGACACGCCGGATGATGCTCACGCCAGAGGGCGAGTTGTACCTCGAGCACGCGCGTCGAATCCTCGACGAGATTGACGAACTGGCCGAACTGCTGGGTACCGCGAAGAAAAGTCCAAAGGGACTGCTGCGGGTGAACGCGACGCTCGGTTTTGGGCGCAGCCATGTGGCGCCCGCGATTTCGCGCTTTGTCGCGACATATCCGCAGGTGTCGGTGCAACTTCAACTGTCCGTGACGCCTCCGCCGCTGACGGACGATGCATTCGACGTCTGCATCCGCTTCGGCGAGCCGCCCGATACGCGCGTGGTCGCGCGCCGTCTTGCGGCGAACCGGCGCTTGCTGTGTGCCGCACCTTCGTATATCGCGTCACGCGGGCTGCCGATGACCGCGCACGACTTGACCCGACACAACTGCATCGGCATCCGTCAGGGCGACGAAGCCTATGGCGTGTGGCGTCTGACTTCGGGAAGGGGCTCGTCGCGAAAAACCGAGGCTGTGCGTATCAATGGCACGCTGACAACGAACGATGGAGAGATCGCCGTAAAGTGGGCTCTTGAAGGACACGGCATCCTGATGCGGGCCGAGTGGGACATCAAACATTATCTGGCTGACGGTTCTTTGGTCGTCGTGCTACCCGATCACGATACGCCGAACGCCGATATATTCGCCGTGTATTCGCAACGACATCAGATGTCAAATCGAATCCGCGCGTTTGTCGATTTTATTGCGCAGGATCTTCGTGACGAAGCGCACGAATCCGGGTAACGGCATCGGCAGCACGGTATTGAAAGCGGACCCTCTCCGCGAGCACTATGACCGTCTGCATCGGGTCGACATGAGGCGGTCGCGTCAGGCAGCACTAGGCCGGGTTTGGATGAAGCTCGCGGCCGTCGGCCCTCGTGCACAGACCGGCTGTCTCTGTCCTGCGTTTTGTTGCAGATAGCTCGAACGAGGTATCGAGGGGTGGAAACGCGGTGCTGTTTCGCCGGTGATGGCAAGTGCAATGAGCGTCTGACAAAATCTCTAGACGGTGTTATGAACTTTCGGCCAGACCTGGTATCCTGGCCGGATGAAAAAACGCAGACCCTATCCAACGGATGTGTCGGATGAAGAGTGGTACTTCGCTGCTCCGTACCTGACCTTGATGAGCAAAGACGCACCACAACGCAGATACGAATTGCGCGAAATGTTCAACGCTTTGCGCTGGATTGTCCGCGCGGGTGCGCCGTGGCGTCTGCTGCCCAATGACTTTCCGCCGTGGGAGACGGTCTATCAGCAGACGCAACGCTGGATTCAGGCGGGCTGTTTCGAAGCCATGGTCCATGACCTGCGCTCGATCATCCGGGTGGCGCAGGATCGTCGAGGTCAGCCCAGTGCAGTGATCCTTGATGGCCGGACGCTGCAATCGACGTGCGAGAGCGGACCGCGTGCAGGCTATGACGGGTACAAACGCAAGAAAGGCAGCAAGGTGCACATCGCGGTTGATACCTTGGGACAACTGCTCGCAGTGCATGTGACGCCAGCCAACGAACAGGAGCGCGCACAGGTTGGAGAACTGGCGCGGCAGGTCCAGCAGGTCACGGGGCAGACGGTCAAGGTAGCATTTGCAGATCAGGGGTACACCGGCGAAGAGCCCGCGCAGGCGGCACTCGACGAGGGCATTGAGCTTCAGGTCATCAAGCTGTCGGAGGCGAAAAAAGGCTTTGTACTGTTGCCACGTCGCTGGGTCGTCGAGCGCAGCTTTGGCTGGCTCAACCGCTTCCGCCGATTGGCCAGGGATTACGAGCGACTGCCCGAAACCTTGGCTGGCTTGCACTTTGTCGTGTTCTCCGTGCTTATGCTTGTTCACTTCGCATCCCTTAACAAAAGTGCATAACACCGTCTAGAAAAATACTAAGAACGGAGGCAGCTTGCGGACGGTCGAATACCGCTTTTCCACCATTTGGCGCATCGATGCGCCAGTGCAGGAAGTTTGGGCGGCAATCCAGGATTCGGCGCGCTGGCCCGAGTGGTGGAATAACGTCGAGCGCGTGGACCAGCTCGAGGCTGGTTCCGATCAGGGCGTGGGCGTCGTGCAACGCTATACGTGGAAAGGCTGGTTGCCCTATCGCCTCGTGTTCGATATGCGGGTGACGCGCGTCGACCCGTTGGTCGCGCTCGAGGGGGAAGCCAGTGGCGACGTTGAAGGGGCCGGTCGGTGGAGCTTTTCGACCGTCGGGCGTAACCTTACCGTGGTCCGCTATGACTGGTGCGTGCATACGAACCGCGCCTGGATGAATGCATTGGCGCCGTTGTTGCGACCGGTTTTCCAGTGGAACCACGATGCAGTGATGCGCGAAGGCGGCGCGGCGCTAGCGCGGCGGCTGGACGCGCGGCTGCTTGGCATCGAGCATGGATGAAGCCAGCGCGGCAATGGATTGAACGCTCTGCAACGTCTCCCTTACCTCGATGGTACTTCTTGGCCTCGAGGCAGATGGTGCGCTTGAGATAGTGGAGCACACTGCGTTTGAACCCGGGCGACGCCGGATGCGATGAACCATCGGTCGCTGTGCGGCCAGGAACTGCCGCTCGATGGAGGTGGTGCGACGACGCTCGAAAGTCCGGTTCGCCTTCGATAGCGGCTAACCGGAGCGTCACCGAGGCTGCCTGAAAGTAACGTCATTACGCCAGTCGTGATAAGCAGTCAGACCAGGTCACGGCAGAGCAACCTACTTCAGATGCGATTCGGCCAGATCATGTGCCAACCCTTCGGCAAAGGAAAGTGCCTCTGCCTCGGTCCCGAAAAGCACTACGCCGCCACTCGTGCTCACTTCCGGTGGTGGGCCGGCCCCCGCGAAAACCGGACACGAGGTAACGCTTAAACTTTGAGGTAGTCTTACGCCTATGTTTAAGCCCAGCTCTAACGTGGAACCGATTGAAGTTCTGACCCAGCCCGAACAGCGCCGCCGGCGCTCTGTCGATGAGAAGCTCGCGATAGTGCGCGAGACCTTCGAGCCCGGAGCAAGCGTTTCCGGAGTTGCCCGTCGTCATCAGGTGAATGCAAACCAGGTGTTCGCCTGGCGCAAGCTCTATCAGGACGGAAGCCTGTCAGCAGTCAGTGCTGGCGAGCAGGTTGTGCCTGCATCCGACCTGGCCGAAGCGATGAAGCAGATTCGTGAACTCCAGCGACTGCTGGGCAAAAATGGTATGGACGCCTCCTCATCGCATAATTGAGGCCTCGTCCTACCGGAGAGCGCAAATGGAACCGACAGTCGTGGGCGTAGACATCGCCAAGCGGGTTTTCCAGCTGCACTGGATAGTTACAGATACCGGCGAGGTGTTCGACAGACAGCTTCGTCGTACCGAGTTTCTGGAGCACTTTGCTAATCGCGAACGATGCCTTGTTGGGATGGAGGCTTGTGGAGGTTCACAGCACTGGGCACGTCGTCTCATTGAGCTCGGGCACGAGGTCAAGCTGATGCCCGGCAAGCTGGTGAAGGCGTTCGTGACAGGAAACAAGAATGACGTAGCTGATGCGCGTGCCATCTGGGCAGCAGCAAAACACCCGGGTGTGAGGGCCGTGCCGGTTAAGACTGAAGCCCAGCAGGCCGTTCTTGCGTTGCATCGAATGCGGCAGCAGCTCGTTATATTCCGACGCTCCCAGTCCAACTGTCTGAGGGGTTTGCTGGGAGAGTACGGAGAAGTGATGGGCGTTGGGCGTGCGGCAATGAACCGGGCCATGCCAGACGTCCTGCAGCGTCTCGATTCGCGCCTGCCACGGGTATTGATAGATTCTCTTCGAGAGCAATGGCAGCGGCTAGTCGATATCGACAAGCAGATTGCTGTCATTGAGCAGCGACTACGTGCATGGTTACGTGAGAACCCGGCCTGCAGGGCAATCGCAGAAATCCCGGGCGTGGGATTCCTCACTGCTACTGCCGCTGTCGCTTCCATGGGCGACCCGAAAGCCTTCCGGTCCGGGCGGGAATTCGCGGCGTGGCTGGGGCTTGTTCCCGCGCAGTTCGGAACTGGTGGCAAGGTCCGCCTGCTTGGCATCAGTAAGCGAGGAGACCGATATCTGCGGACCCTTATGATTCACGGTGCCCGCTCCGTCATGAAACATGCGAAAGACCCAGGTTCGTGGGCCGTGCAATTAAGCATGCGTCGTCCGCTCAATGTCGTAGTCGTTGCGATGGCAAACAAAATTGCCCGAACTATATGGGCGCTGCTGGCCCACGGTCGTTCATACAGCGCTAGCTACCCACCGCCCGTCGCGGCGACTTGACCCACCACCGTACCACGTCGTTCTGATTCTCAACTCTATCGTTCAAGGTTGCGCAAGGTGACGTTGCAATGGTAAACAGGTAAGACCGAGACTCATCAAACCTGCATCGTCTTCCGGACGTCATGGTCCGTGGCAAAAATGAGGATTGAGTCAGCGGATTCCATTGGGGCCAGCGGGCATCGACCTGCACGGGCCGAATATAAAACCGCAGCCTGCATCTGTTCGACAACGCAACAAGTCCTTGGCAAGCCGGAGGCGTCCATATAAAGACGATGGAAGTGGAAATCCTCCGCGAAGCAGTGGAGTACGGCCGGGCAAAAAAATTGATTGCGCGCTCACCATTGCTGCCGGGGGACGACCGATGAAGACGGTCTGCGAAGTCCTGGGTGTGTCGCGCTCGAATCTCGCGGTGAAATCAAAGCGCGACGCTGAATGGGTCGACAGGCGTAAGACGCCCGCCCGTGACGACATGCCGCTCGTCGCGGAGCTCCAGGAGTTGGTCGCTGATTTGCCAACTTACGGCTACCGGCGCGCCTGGGCCCTGCTACGGCGAAACCGCGACGCACAGGGGCAGCCTCGCGTTAATGCAAAACGGGTTTATCGGGTTATGCATACCTACGGCCTGCTGCTCGAACGCCGCCCGCGCCATGCCCAGTCAACGCGCCGACACGACGGCAGGGTCGCGGTGGACCGGAGCAATGCGCGCTGGTGCTCGGACGGCTTCGAATTCCGTTGTGATGACGGCTCGCCGCTGCGCGTCATCTTTGCACTCGACTGCTGCGACCGGGAGGCCATGAGCTGGGCTGCGACCACTGGAGGCTATACCGGAGACATGGTGCGCGATGTGATGCTTCAGGCTGTAGAAAACCGTTTCGATGGTGCGCTGAAAGCCGACAACGAAATCGAATGGCTCAGCGACAACGGTTCCTGCTACCTGGCCGAGGACACGCTGACGTTCTCGAAAAAAGTGGGCCTGAAACCCATCACGACGCCGGTCAGAAGTCCGCAGAGCAACGGCATGGCCGAGAGCTTCGTCAAAACGATGAAGAGAGACTACGTCTCGTGGATGCCCAAGCCGGACGCGAGAACCGCGTTGCAGAACCTGGCCATCGCGTTTGACCACTACAACGAGTCGCATCCGCACAGCGCCCTGAAATACTGCTCGCCACGCGAGTTTCGCCAGCGAGCAAATTCACCAACCTAAGCGTGACCGCATGTCCGGTCATGCGGGGGCAAGTCCAGGTGGAGACTTGCCGTGATCATTTGCACAATCTGTGTCGCCCAGCTCTCGCCAATTGGAACCGCTCGAAATGTGCACTCGATGTTGCCGACCCAAAATCGGTTCGGGTTCATGCCACCCCCTCGCTTCCAGGTATCGTAGCACGGTGACTTTCGTAGTTAGTCACACGGTATTACAGGGGACGACAGCTTAGGGTCGCGAAGTGCCGGTCCCCTCGCATAACCACCGCCTAGGGAGACCGGTCTTGCTGGCTACCACCGCCGACCCGGACAGTCCAAACAATTTCGTGCGTTGGAGTCCAGCTAAGCGCGCTCTAGTCCAGCTAATTCCGTTTCCCGGCAAGTGCGAATCAGCCATAGGCTTGTGTCTCGCCATATACTGTACATCCATACAGGGTGTACACCACGCCTCATTTCGACCCATACGGGAATCCGCGCACCCTGCATCGGGTGCGAGCACTTCGCGGAGTACCGCGCCGGCGGCTCGATCGTTCTATGCATGTACGGCGGTCGCCCGCAGGTCAACGCCCAACCAGAACAAGGCTGCGTGCACTGGGTCCGCGGGATCGGCTCGGATGACGAAAAGAAGAAGGCAAAGCGACGGGCGTAGAGTATGCTCGAAAGCTAGGCCCCTGCGCGACCGTCCGCTGAAGATTTCGTCAGGCTGTTCGAACTCTAAACCCGCCTGACATTCAATGCAGCCAAAAGCCAAGGTCGAACTGCTCTGCTACCTGGTCGTAGCGCAATTGATCGCTCGCGCGCGCACAGGCGATTGGTTAAGGACTGACCACTTCGTCGAGTCTCTGCACATATGGCTCTACGCCAATAGCGCAGAGGTAGACTGGCTTGAGCGAATGCACTTCAAGTGTGTCTCGGAAATCGTGGCGTCGGACTTCGGCAACCTGCCGCACTTCGCCAATGAACACAAGCTTGCGGAACTGTTCACGGACAGCTGGAGGCTCGACTACGAATCTCCAGTTGTCCGCAGCATCTCTGCCGCGTGCGACCGCGAGCTGCGGGACATATAAGTGCACGGACTACTGCTCGATATACATCCGCCATTCCGGGAACTGCTCGAAGAAGCTTTCGCTGACGTAGGCAGCGTACAGCACAGGCGAACTATCGTTGGCCGGGCCGCCGGTTTCACTGACGACGGTCAGGCCAGGATCAACGCCACTCGATGCTGCCCAGGCGGTAAGGTCGTCGGCAAGGTCGCTCGTTTCCTCGCGCGGCAGTCGCAATCTGGTCGGCTTCATACATTTCCTTCAACGTGTGGACTACAGTGTATCCATCGACCGTCGGAATTCAACCATGAACAAGGACCGCCCCGATGGCCCCGATCATCCCCTGTATGACCAGATAATGGTGCACACCTCGACGGTGCGCATCGTGCGTCGGATGCGAGGAAAGAAGAACCCTGAGGACGTGCCTTTCGGCTCACCAGAATGGGACATCGTCAGTGCTGAATTCACACTCGATGTGTTTGAGGCGATGGTCGGCGATCCAGGCAGCCTCAGACCCAGCGACCTCTAAGCGAGAAGCGGGGTTTCTAGCCGCCGACCAGGGCAGCCGAGCAGCAACGCGCCTAGGCATACAAACGCCATGGTGAGACACACGATGCCGGCGGCCAAGTTGTCGTACGGATATTTCGTGAGATCCCCGATTCGTTAGCTAGCAAGAGCAGGATGGACCGAAATGGCGCACTGTTGCGGATGGTCAGACATGGAAAAGCCCGCTCGCATCAGTGGGCCACCGTCACGCCCCCCAATACACTAAGCAAACCTGTAGCCCAAGGAAAGAACTACTGCCGGTGTAAGGAAGCAAGACGCTTTCGACAGGCGGTGGCTTGCTCAACCTTCCTTTGGCCGTTGCTGCGACTTCTTGCTACTAGCTGCGTTGTCTGTCTGCCGCAGCGCCGCGTTTGCCGTGACGAGCAGCGCTGCATCGTGTTCACGCAGCACCGCGTCAACTGCGTCGAAGGCGTTCTTTAGCTCCTTCTGCCCCGTCTTCGTTGCATTGCTGCCTTCCAGAATGGCATCTGCTTCCTTCTTCAACCGCCTTACGAGTTTCGCAGCAAACCGGCTGTCGAGCGACCTGTTCTGCACAAACTCCTTGATCTGTATTGTCAGTGCCGCCAACGCCTGTTCAGTTGTTTCGTTCGAGTCGCTGGCATCGACAGAAGCCGATTTCTTCCCCATCAGAATTCTCCAAAGAATATTACTCTCGACGAGCAGCGGCGAAGAGCACGCGTACATTTGCGAATCGGATGCCTAAGAGTATCACCCTCTTGCGTCGGCGATCGCTGCCTCCGGTTTGTGTGGACCTCGTACCTCGACGAATCCGTGAACTGAAGTTCACCAGTCACGCGCGCCCGGGATTTAACCAGCAAGTGGTGGGAGTTTTCCTAAGGGCGTTAACGGTCTGACTTCGGTCGTTCGGTCTTGAGCAGGCCGAAAGTCCGTTCGGGGTTGAACAGCGACCGCTGGCGTGAGCGCAAGATTGATCTCCCTTCATCGAAGAGGAGGTTGCCATGGAAGCGCTTAATTGTTCGCCCGCTCGTCGGGTGCCGTGGAATAAGGGGAGGCTGACCGGACAGAAGCCTCCGTTGAAGCTTCGTGAGATCTGGGCGATTCGGACAAGGCTCCACATGTCATCCAACGCTCGCGAGTTGGCGATGTTCAACCTTGCGATCGACAGTAAGCTTCGAGCGTGCGATTTGACACGCTTGCAAGTGCAGGACGTCTCCATGGGAGGTCATGTCGTAGCTCGCGCGACTTTCATGCAGCAGAAAACGCATCGACCAGTGCAGTTCGAAATCACGGAGCAGACTCGTCAAAGTGTCTCTGCCTGGATTTCGGCACGGGGGTTAAAGCCTGCCGACTATTTGTTTCCAAGTCGACTGCATGCCTCAGCGCATGTGTCGACGCGCCAATATGCGCGCATCGTTCATCGTTGGGTCGCGTCAATCGGGCTTGACGACACCGCGTACGGTACGCACACCATGCGACGAACGAAAGCGTCGTTGATCTATCGACGCACTAAGAACTTGCGCGCGGTCCAATTGCTCTTGGGCCATACAAAAATAGAAAGCACCGTGCGATACCTCGGGATTGAGGTTGACGATGCTCTCGAAATGGCGGAGCAAACCGAAGTGTGATCACCGGTGGCCGGCGAGCGTGCGCTTGTCGGCCATGAGCGGCGGTTCGGCAGGCGTCTTTTAATGTCCGTTGAGCGACGCTTAGCTGCCCGCCAATGGTTGCGACTCCAAGTCCGGGATGTGGGCTGTCCCCATTCGTCCAAGCCACAGCACGGTTTCAATGCGTTCGATCGGGCAATCTGCAATCACAGTGTCAACTCGTCGCGGTTCGACGCACTTGGCAGCGGAGGACGTTGAATAGAAAGTATGGAGGATCAGGTTATCACCATGTGGGAACCCGCGAACTGCTCGGCATCGCCATCCGCGCCGCGCAGACGTGAATTGAAGAAAACGGGGCTCGATTCTGGAAGACACCGGGGGTCATCGGCGCGTCCGACGCGGCGCGCGGTGACGGACCTTAAAGTGCGGCCCATGCCACACAGCGCTAGCTGACCAAGGTCTTGCGCCTGGTTATCGCGTCTGTAAAGAAGGCTGCCCTCTGCCAGGAAACCTCACGCATCACCCAAACAATACAAACCGATCATGAACAGGATCGTCAGAACGGCAGCGACGGTCGTCCCCGCCAGGATGAGCCAGTCGCTGAAAGTCGAAATGGCAAAGATACGGGTGAAGTGGCGCTTGCCGTTACCGCCCGATCTGGCTTCCCTACCTTGATCTGCCATCTGCGATTTACTTAGCGCTGCGGAGCAATGTTGTTGATACTGGAGGGCTCAGCTACCTCCAGTCACCGGAGTTCGGGAAGAGCTTTCTCAGGTCCCGGACGGCTTGAGCTCGGTGATGGCCGTTTCCAGAGCCTGTACAGGATCGACGTCCAGGCCGGGAAACGTCACCCGTATCACCTGGGTGAGTTGGGCGACGCATTGACGTGCTTCGATTGGAGCGTTCAGCTCGAGGACCTCCAGCAGCATGACGAATACTGGCAGGAAAGCGTCAGACACCGGCGTCGCCCTGGCGTGCTCGCGCAGATAAGCGGAATAGCCGAACAAATGACGAATGAATTCAATCCGACGCGCTGAGAACTGGTCGTCGTCCATAGGCTCGGACGCAACAGTTAGCGGATCTACGGAGTCGTGCCCATGCGGCAGCCGCACGTACGATGTCAAATCGTTCAAGCGAAGACTCCGGTTATAACGGAAGGCAATGTCGAGGGGGTGGGGACGTTTCATTCGTTGTCCGCACGCGATGTGCTATAACGCCCGAATACACTTTACGTCGTAGTTTGCGGAGTTTGTATCGCGGCAGTATTTCATACCACCATACTCGCGTCAAACTCATTTGACAAACCCTTTCGCCCTTACTGAATGACATTCGATTGGCATGCGCTGTACGACGACGTGAAACGGTTCGGCGAGTTTGGCAGCGATGCACAATTGGCCGAGAGCCTGGGACTCACACGCGCGCAGATTTCGGCGTGGCGCACGGGCAAAAGCGATCTGGGAACGCTTACCAAACTCAAAATCCTCGACGCGCTCGGGCATGACACGTTGCGTTCGGCTGTGCTCAGCCTGTTGCCAGAACAGAACCGGAAGGAACTGGAGCGGCAACACATCAATCTGACTGCGCGGGTGTCGCGTGGCATGCAGGCAAGGGATTTGGGTCGCAACTCGTTGTACGACGGGGAGCCGGTGCAGGACGAAAACCAGTTGCTTGCAGGTCTGCCCGCGGAAGAACGGGCGCGCATCTTGCCGAACCTGTCTCCCGTCGCCATGTCTCTCGGAAAGGTCGTATATGAACCGGGGGATCGCCTGACGCACGTTTATCTGCCCACCACAGCAATTATCTCCCTGCTTCATGTGATGGAAAACGGGCAGTCAGCCGAGATTGCGGTCGTCGGTAAAGATGGAATTCTTGGCGTAGCGCTCTTTATGGGCGGGGACACGATCTCCAATCGTGCCGTCGTGCAAAGCGCGGGTAAAGCCTATAGGCTGAGCGCCCAGTTCGCCGTCGAGGAGTTTGCGCGCGGGGGCTATGTCCAGCGTCTGTTTCTGCGTTACACGCAGGCACTCATTACTCAGATGGCCCAGACTGCAGTCTGCAACCGGCATCATTCGATCGCACAACAGTTTTGCCGATGGCTGTTGCTGAGTCTGGATCGCCTTCAGAGCAACGAGTTGCAGATGACGCAGGACCTGGTAGCGAATATGCTGGGTGTGCGGCGTGCCAGCGTGACCGAGGTGGCGCAACAACTCCAGGCGAGCGGCGCGATTCGTTATAACCGTGGACGGATAGAAGTGATCGACCGCTCCTCGCTCGAGTCTCACGTTTGCGAGTGCTACGGTGTCGTGCGCCGCGAATGCGAACGGCTTTTCCGCAACCTCTGAAGCGGCGACGAACCCCAAAGAATAACCCCTGCATCACACGCCCGTGCGCAGTTATCCATGCGCAGCTTTTTCTATCGGCGCTAGCGCCGCACGGCTGAGAAGCCGTTTTCATTCCTCCTCTCAGTCGCAGCATTGCGTCGGAACGCCCTGACGAGCCGTACGACAGCGTACCGACAACCACGGCGATCCTCAGGATAATCGTCTAGCGTTTGGCTGATGCCGGCGCGTGTGTTTCCAAAGGCCGCGGCAAACGCTGCGGCTTCTTTTTCTTCAAGGGATCGCGATTGATGCGACAAAGACATATCGCCAAATGCGAACGCGCCTGAAAGCGTCGGCATGCCATTTTGTAAAAGCCGGGCTCGGGCGCTCTGGGGGTGTTTCATGATGCATGTTTTTCTCGCAACCAATCGCGATGCGTTGATAGAACGGTGCCGCGCGAAGGTGGCTCAGAGGCCGGCGCGTCAGGCTACGGCGCAACAACTGCAAAATGGCATCCCGCTTTTCCTGGATCAGCTCATCAGGACCCTCAGGACGGAGCAGACGTCGCAGCCCATGGACAGTCGCAAGATTTCGGGTCCCTCGGGCGGAGGAGCGTCCCAATCTGAAATCGGTAAGTCAGCGGCAGAGCACGGACGGACGTTACTGACACTCGGCTTCTCGGTCGATCAGGTCGTTCACGACTACGGCGACCTGTGCCAGGCGATCACGGACCTCGCGTTTGAGCGCGATGCTCCATTTCTGACAGACGAATTTCGCACGCTCAACCGATGCCTGGACAATGCCATTGCCGATGCGGTCACTGAATTCAGCTATCAACGCGATTTTGCCATCGCGGATCGTCAAGCTATCGAAATGCATCAAAGGCTCGGGTCCTTCGCGCACGAACTGCGTAACTTCCTGCAAACCGCAACACTGGCATTCACAGCCGCAAAAACCGGAAATCTGAACCTGTCCGGAGCTACTGGCGCAGTTCTGGAGCGTAGCCTGGACGGATTGCGCGATCTGATCAGTCACTCGCTGGACGAGGTTCGAAAGGCAAGCGGGATTTCAGGGCAATCCGGACTGTTCTCTGTCACTGATTTCATAGCTGAAGTGAAGTATGCCGCTGACCTTGCGGCTAAGGTTCGCGGTTGCGCGCTCACGGTTTCGGCGGTGGATGCACGGCTTGCCATTAGCGGAGACCGTGATCAGCTCTATTCGGCATTAGCAAATCTGCTGCAAAACGCCTTCAAATTCACACGTCCTCACACAGAGGTGACGTTGGAAGCTTATGCGCTGTCTGACCGGATCCTGATCGACGTCAAGGATCATTGCGGTGGTCTGCCGCCCGGAGATGCAGAAAGAATGTTTGTGCCGTTTCCCCAGAACAGCGAGGACAGGACAGGCTTGGGACTAGGTCTTGCCATATCGCGGCGTAACGTGGAAGCAAATGCGGGTACTCTCAGCGTCCGCGACCTACCGGGCGTCGGCTGCGTCTTCACCATTACCCTACCGCGATTCGCTTTTGGAGGGTGATGAGTATGTCCAACTGTTGTTCGTCACACAAGAAGCGCGGGAAATCGGCAGACTGACAGGCGCCCAGGACTTTGAATCTTTAATTTGCTGTGCGTTAAAGCGATTTAGGGCGCGTGAATGGAACCTATGGCCGCGCGCCCTTTTGTTGGTCGCGAAGATCCAGAAATGGTGGCACGTTACGCAGTCTTCTTCTGTACCAGTGCAGTAACCGTAACCGGCCTCATATCGCAATCAAAATAAGCGGGTGGATCGATGTGCACCGGATTCGATCACCCTTTCGGGAAGCCAGCTTCAATGCCGGTCATTTCGCCGCCATCAACGTCGCGGTGCAGGAGTGGCGGAGTGGCGGAATGGGGTCTACTCCCAATGGCGGCGGCCCAAGTGATTTCCGCCCGCATCGCATCGACGAGGCCCTATCACTCCTTCCCCCCACCGTTGATCCCGCTTCCACTTCGCCATACCTGCTTGCCACGCTCGGAGAGCTCGCCGCAACTATGCCCCGCGTCGGCCTCCGTTCCTTCTATCGCCATTTCGCCGCCGGCCTGTTCCTGTGCCTTTTGCTTCTGCATGTGCCGCGCTGCCACTGCTTCATCGTGCGACTTGCCTGCGTAATTCATGGTCATTTCGCCACTCCTCCAAAAAGTAGTCTTTGCAACTCTCCATCTGCCGAGCGCGTGTCATTTCTGGAGCGACAATCCCAATTGCTTGCGTAGCCTGTCCAATACATGGTTGTCAGCCATCCAACGGATTTCCCGCTTGCGCAGAAGGCTACGCCTGTACCGCTGCAGCGACACGCCGAACATCAGCGCCAGGCCAACCACGATTCCCCAAATTGCGTACGTCATATCGTCCTTTCAATCTATTCCCGCTTTACATCAGGCGATAGACCGCACGATAGAGAAATAGCACGCGCGCGGCCCAGCGTTTCGAAAAATCATCTTCAACCACTCAGTGCTTATGGGGCAACCACTCCTTTATCGGATGCGCGTCTAGCCGACGGGTAACCGGCTCGTCCTTGCGTCCTTGCCTGTCCCGTGCCGCGGCGAATATCGCGACGCATAGCAGCACCACGATCCCCACTACAAAACTGATCATGGTCTGGTTGATGGCAACCCTCTTCGAGGTCGCACGCACGCTTATATTTTAGGTGGACAGAGAAATCGCAGGAGCCATCTTCGTTCAACGCTCCCTGTTTCGCGTGCGAACCGCGCAGCTTCATGGTGCGAGCCATGTTTTCTCGGTGGCGGCCGCTGGCGCCTCATCCACGTCAGAAACAATCCGGAGACGGTGGCGAGCCGGCACATGCCCGGGCGCTGCACCATGCGGGCCGGCGCGAACCCTCGGTACGAGTCTAATTGCAGGTGGGGCGTTGGCCCACTACGGCGTCGAATCCATGCTCGCTTCGCCATCCGGCCGGAACGATGGCACGCATGACCGCTGCACCTGCGACACTGCCATTGAGGAGGCGCCTGGAAGGCCGATTCAGGCTACCTTGCTCTTGAACGCAGCACAGGCGATAGTGGCACTTCTTATCGCTGTCAGAAGCCAACCGGCGTTGCCCCTTTTAGAGGAGGACAGGGCGCTCCGCGAGGCCGCGAACTGACAGATCAGGAAGCATTGTCGCGGCAGAGCGGTAGCTCATGAAATCGAATACCGATTCTGTGGCCCGGCGACATACTGCTTGTTGGCGAGTTGGAGGACCTTTTCACGGAACTCGTCGAAGGCGCCAAGCACCGAGCGCTCGTCGGTTCCAAGACCAGGCTGCAGAGTTCTGAGCAACGTGTCGTCGACCATGAAGGTGATTTCACGCGAATTGTCATACCCCCAGAAACACACGCAATGTCGGGCGGTATCGTAGCTACGGCTGGGGTTGGGAAAGTTAAGCACCGCGATCAGCTTTTTCCGTACACGGCCGAGTACCGCCATTTAGTGGCGTTGGAGTCAATCGTGGCGTAACTGGCGCGTCTTTTCTCCGCTCTCGCAGCGTCCGCAGTGCCGAGTATGTGGGCACGTGCCCTGCGTTCTACGGCGTCTGGACTCTCGCTGCGAATTGCACCCGACGTACGTTTAATTTGCGATTGCATGATAGCGTCCTGAAGCTGTAGGCCACGAATGGGCGGCCGGTATCCTCACTGTATACCCTTTAACGCGCCATAACGTCTTTATCTACCTGGGCTGGTTGAGGTTCAGTTTCGGTTATGCAGGCGCTGATTCCTGGACGGTGACAAATGGCCATAGGTCTGAAGATTTTTTCAGAAGCTGATCCGCAAGGTGAATAGCATGAGCCGATCAGGTATCGTCGGGGCCGTACTGGTCACCGGTAACAGCAACATGAAATTCCTGAGTTCGATGCTTCCGTCAATGCTGTTGGTATCAGGCATCTCAGGCATTAGACGGACCGTCGGCGCAAATACGCGCAGGCCGCTCCGGGCTTCTGAGCGGAAGCGTATCGCAAATTCGGATATCGGTGGTTCAGCGAAGCGGAAGTCGATCCGCTCGACCAGGTCGGCCTGGTCGAGGCTGATGTCGCCAATGCTTGCCGTTAACCATCCTGTACGCACCGGACATTCCGGGCCCGGCAAGAATCACTGAGCCTGGAAATCGACAAGCCGACGCCAATATTCGTCCTGTCGCCCTTCGGGACTTCCTTCCTGCTGCCACAGAACATAGGCCCGCTCCCGAAGATGCTGGTCGAGAGCGCGATGCCAGTACTCGTCCGCGCGCCCATCAGGGCATCCCTCTTTCTCCCAGAGCAGATACGCGCGTTCCCGAACAGCCTGGTCCAAACCCAGTTTCGTTTCTGAATTTTTCTCCAGGTCATCGCCGTATGGAGCCATCTGACCGCCCCGACCCGTGTGCAGCCTGGCTGTCAGAGTGCAGAGCTCAGCGTCCGGGACAAGTCGGCTGTGCGCTGCCGCTTCCAGCGCCTTCGCCTGGAATTCGGCGTCGCCGGGGACATTGCTCGACTCGCCCAGCGTAATCGGGTACGTGTGCAGCACGGTGCCGCTACTATCTATGACGTCAACCAGTCGTTCGCTCATGGCTGTCTTCCTGTGTTTGTCGTTTGATGAGGGGGCCCATAGCTGACCACCGGACCTGTCAGCCAGGCAGAGGCCAAAACCGGCCGGCGCGATCCGAGCATGCGGACGCGCTAGCTCGCCGTCACGAACCGGCGAGCAGCTCGCTGCCAGGCAACCCCATGACCAGTTACAAACAGGCCTCGGAGAATGTGCGGCGAACCGTTTGCCACGGATACACTGCCAACGAAACCGTTGTCCTCACTCTGCGTTGGGAGCGAGCAAGCGATCCTGCCTGCTGGGCCAAGGGCACCGACTGCGCCGTCTTCATGCTGTCGCAGGCCGGCGAGATGACCGACGAGATGCCGGCGCAAAGCGCATCAAGGGTTATACCCGCCGTAAAATCGTCGGGAGAGATCTTTCGGGCTCCTTTGTGTCGGGCGCAGACGGTCTTGTTGTCGGGATGCATGCCGCGGTGCAGACGCTTCCGATGACCTGTGTGACTTCAACGGAACCCGGCTTGGTCCAAGTATAAGCATAGCGCTGGCCGACGCCGACCTCGCAGCTTTTTTGCCGATACAGAGTCAGGAAACAAAAGCGGAATCAGTCGACCGGCCCGAGTAACACGTCGATTGCGGCTTGACCTGCAATTTCAGCCACCAGGTAGGCCCATCGCTCGGTAAAAGGGCCGTTGCGCAACCTTACGCGGCCTCCCCGCGCGCCGAGCACTTCGAGGTTGGTACCGCCTTTGATCAGAAAAGTCACGTCAAACGTTTGCTCTGCAGCCGGAGTCAATTCGACGTGAATCTCGAAGCCGCGGTATGTGATGATTCGCTGCATGGAAGCCTCCCCTCTGTCGACGGAGACTAACATGTGACCCATTTCAGATGTTACTGCCGGAACGAGAATGTATCCCTTTGCGCCGGTCCTTCCAGCGTCGCTGTTGCCGAGTCGAGCGCCAGTCGCGTGGTTACCGTCGATGGCCGCGCGCAAACGGTGTAAGCGGTACCCGACTTTGCGTAGGCGATTGTGGTGTGCGGCTCACGTGCAGCAGCAGAACCGCGTGCATGAGCAGGTCGTCTTTGCGATGCCAGTACGACGCAAGCCGTCACATTCACCACGTCACGATTTAGTTTGCTTTTCGATGGCATTGAGCGCATGGTGAAAACATCCAGATGACCTGACCGTCCTTATTCGCATCCGGACAGGCATGGCTTCATGACGGTCGGTATAGCTTAAGGAGCGCGCCATCATGACCATCCCCACCATCGAATACAGAGGGTACGAGCTACGTGCGTACTCTCACCAGGTATTCCCGCTGCACCGTGACCCGTATGCCAAAGGTCCGCGCCAGTTCTCATCCGTCGTGCGAATCGACACCATTCCCTTCAGCGAGGTCAAGGCCCGGCGCTTCGCAACGTTGTTCGACGCGGGAAGTCCAACCAGCGCGGGCGACGCCATCGAGGTCGCGATGCAATACGGCAAAGACATCGTCGATGGCAAGGTTGAGGCGACCCGACTCTGACACATCGAATGTCAGTCCAAGGCTTGAGTGGAGCAGGTCATGCAATATCCGCTTTATGTGCACCGTGATGGAGCTGCCGGCTTTCGTGCCAGTTTTCCGGATCTTCCCCGAGCAGTTGCGCGTGGCCATTCGTTCGATGAACTGAAACGCATGGCACAGGAGGTTGTCGAACTGATGTATAACCGCAGCGAGCAACTCATACCCGCTCCCACCTGCAGTACATCGGAACTGCAATCGCTCGACATGGACGATGGGCAAGGAATCTGGATTTTCATCGAGATCAATCTGATGCGGGTTACCTCGAAAGCCGTGAGCGTCCAGTTCAGTCTGCCCGAGAGTCTGCTGCAGAGAGTAGATGCTGCAACAAAAGAGCGACACTCGACGCGCTCTACGTTCTTTACGCTGGCTGCTATACACGAACTTGGAAACCGAGACGAAGGGCAATTGTCCTAGGTGCCGTTTTTTCCCGTGGGTATTCGCCGACGGCTTACATCCCACGCCGCGAGCGCGTCAGTGTCCAAAACCCTTACGATGTGTCGCGTCGTCCCGGCTATCGGGGGCGACGCCAACCGCCTGTTGGCGAACCAGTTTTTCCATAGCAGGAGTGCATCATGATTGATGACCAGGTAAATGCCGAAGAACTGGCAGAAAGCAGGAAGCAGAGAGAAGCCGCGGCGAATGCGACGGATGATGGCATGCCGGTGGCCCCCGAAGATGAAGGGCGGGCCGTCGACAAGACTCAGTACAGACGGCCGAAGCAATGGGTCAGGCACGCAAGGAAATTGCTGGGTGCTGGAAGCGGCTTTGTGCGACCCTGAACGTGGAAGAATCGGCGAAGAGCCGGTTTTTTCCGGTGACGCGTGCATCGTCCCGGTAGGAGAATCATAAAAGGGCTCTGATGTCAGGTCTGCTGGCGCAGACATAACAAGAACGGGTACGGTTCCATACCGCCATCCAGTTCGAGGCCGAATGAATTTCGACGTGAAGCCGTGGGCGACCGTGGCGCTGCGCCGACTTCAAAAACTCGTGGCCGTCCCAGGTTAGCCGCCAGTCGCTACCCATCGAGCGGACGAGATCTGCGTCGGCCAGCACGTTCAACTGATACCACACACCCCGGTTCGGAACATCGAACGCATCCTTGAGCGCGCTTTCCCTCCTCGAGAGTCTTCAATGTTGCGAGTGCAAGATGCATATCGCCTTTCACGATCTCCTCCTGATGCAGATAGGACGTACATCGAAAGGATGTCTCAGGGGAGCAGGCCCCGAAGTAAACGGCAAGGACCCTCTTCTCGCCGTTGGGGGACGCTGATTGCAAAGATGAACGGCGGAGCCGCAGTCGATGTGTTTCCGGGTTCCCAACAGGCTCATGCCACGGGCCGAACGCGTAGGTTAATTCACCGCCAGTCGCGAGCACTGCCTGCGACTCAACGCTTCGGTCCCCTCATACCCTCGGTTTCCATCGCAGCATTCCGCTCTTCGCAGGCTTCAATGGGTTCCATGGTCTCGTCGATGGAAGCTGTCGCGCGTTCTGTGGCCGCCTTCGTTTCGTCGACGGTGGAACCGAGTCCTCCATCGTCGTCGCCCGGGGGCTCGAGCATGTCTCGAAGCATGGCATCCAACTCCGGAGTGTCCCACGGCACGCCATGCTGCCCTTTCTTCTTTATGTAGTGCCTGACTTCCGCGTCCTGCTCCGGCGTCAGGGGAAGACCGCGAAATGTGCTCTGGGGGGTGGAGTCGGTCATGGCACTGCTCCGGAATTTATCCCATTTTGAGTGTAGCGCTGTTTTGGCCAACGAGCCTCAACTATCGGTCTGCGCATGGACTGATCCGTCCATTCGCATCGCCTCGTCCAGCGGGCGGACGTTGCTATCGGCACAGATAGAGCCCGGGCGCTTTCCGCAATTGCTGCTGATAGCGGCACTGTGCAAACAATCGTCGGACGGGACAACGTCACGCGATGACGTGGTTCAGCGCCGGGGCCTTCCGCAAAGTCGACATTGGTGAGCGAGTAGCAACCGTGTACGGCGGCCGGGAACAGCCGAGGGACAGGCCACCCAAGCGGATTTCCGGGATGTCTGCTCACGCCTGTGAGCGGACAACTGCGAGTTGGACGTTGGATGTCGCTTCAGGGTCGCGTCATGCCTTTGCACGAAGTACGCGCTTAGGGCGCGCGTTGAGCACGGTCGTGGGATGCAGTGCGGCCAATTTCGGCCGGTCGACACGGCCGAGTAGATCGCTGACAATCGCAACCGTGGAGCTGGATTTCGACGAGACCGTCAGCACATTGTGATCCGCCTTGACCGAACAATCGATACGCATAAAAGCAAGGAACGATTTGCGTTCATTGTTGACGATACTAAGAATGCAACAATTCCCCGACAGCCTTGGCCTCGCCACGGATCTGTTGCTGCACACGGAAATCGGGGTGGTCGAGTCACGCGGTGACTATATCGTCGTCCGCACACCCGACGCGCCCGAATACTTTTTCGGCAACATGCTGGTCTTGCAGCAGCGACCCTCAGTAAGTGACCTGAAATCGCTGGAGCATGACTTCGGCCACCTCATCGGCACACCACCGCTCATTGCACACCGGACATTTGCTTGGCCGGAAAGCGCCGACAGCGTTGTGTCCCTCGATGCATTCGTGGAACGAGGCTACGACGCGACCGTCTGTCGGGTGCTGGTAGCCCGCCCTGATGAGATACACCCAGTCGCGACCAATTCATTTGTCAAGGTACGCGCGTTTGCCATGCAAAAGGAATGGGACGATTGGTCCCGAATGCAACTCGCCGACATGCAAGATCCGACGTGCATTACCTCGCAGCGCTACGTGGCGCATCAACAGAGGGCTTACAGGAGCCTGATCGAACGCGGCATGGGAAACTGGTGGGGGGCCTTTATCGGGGATGAGCAGGTAGGAAGTCTTGGATTGTTCTTTCTTGACGGCATTGGGCGGTTCCAGACAGTTATAACTGCGGCACAGCATCGAAACCGAAATGTTTGCAAAACCTTGATGACCGAGGTTATCAGCCTGGCCGCCGCGCGTTCGGACCGGCTTGTCATAGTTGCAGATGAAACCTACCATGCCGGAGCAATATACGAGGCAATGGGTTTCCGGCAGCAAGGGTGCATAGCCAGCTTGTGTCAGGAGCCGCGCAATGCAACAGCGCGTTGAGTCCATCCAGATTAATTTTAAACCCGACGGTACCTGGTAAAGTTTGACTATGAACAGTCATTCCGCGTGGCTGCCAACATCGGCGCACTCTGCAGCCTGACCATTCGCTGACGTTGATCTACATATTTTGTTCTGACTGCGTTGCGCACTTTTGAGAAGTTGGGAAGTCCGCACGCCGCTCCCCCGCAAGCGTAGGTTTTAGACGACATCGAAATATCTCGTGAGCTTTGTCGATTTCCTCAAGCGTCGTTCGTCGTGCGTATAGGGCGGCAAGATTGCGGCAATGCGGTCCTGACGCCGGTTTTGCGCCCCTATTCATTATCAACGCCAACGGAGATCGTTCATGACTTACGTAGATGGATTTGTCGCCGCGGTGCCCACGGCCAATCGTGAAACGTACCGGAAGCATGCCGAATCGGCAGCGGCCGTCTTCAAGGAGCACGGCGCATTGAAGGTAGTCGAGTGCTGGGGAGACGATGTCCCGGAAGGGAAGGTGACGTCTTTTCCGATGGCGGTCAAACGGCAGCATGACGAGGCGGTGGTGTTCTCCTGGGTTGTTTGGCCCTCGCGACAGGCACGAGACGACGGAATGAAAGCGGTGATGGCTGACCCACGGCTGCAGCCTGACACGAATCCGATGCCTTTCGACGGCAAGCGGCTGATCTACGGCGGGTTTGAAGTGATCGTGGACGCATGAGGAGCCAAAGGAGGTGGCGCCGGTCGACAATGGCCAGAAGCTTGCGATTCACCTGAATTTCCTGCAGGACCACCTGCAGGAACAGGCTGTTGAGGCGCTTCTTGAAACATTCAATGGAGACGACGTATATGCAGCAAGATCCTGCCGACATCGCCCGTGCGAGTTATCTCGCCTATGTACGTAAGGACCGCGCCGCCATCGAGGCTCTGATCGGCGAAGACTTCCATTTCACCAGCCCTCTGGATAACCGCCTGGATCGCAACACCTACTTCATGCGTTGTTGGCCCAACAGCGAGACGATCACCGACATTCAGTTCGTCGATGTCGTTGTTCATGGCGAACAGGTCTTCGTCGTTTACGAAGGAACGAGTGTTCGCAATCGACGATTCCGCAATACGGAGAGGCTAACCGTCCGCGGTGGCAAGATCGTCGAGGCAGAGGTCTATTTCGGCTGGTCCCTTCCGCACGACGCGCCCGATGGCGGATCTGTGAAGTCAGGCGCCTAGCAATGCGGCCGTCCCAGATCGCTTCGCCAAGATTGCCGGCTGACCGCTGCGCGGTCTGCATGGATCGTTGGGCCGTGTCGAAGCACGTCACTGTCTGAGGCGCCTCCGAAGCGTGGCCTTGACGACCTTGCCTGTGGCGGTATGGGGCAAATCGTCGACAAAGTGGATGTCATCCGGGACCCACCAACGAGCGACACGCGTGCCGAGATGAGACAGCAGCCCTTCTCTAGAAGGTGCTGTTCCCGGGCGAAGTACCACGAAAAGCACCGGACGTTCGCCCCATCGCTCGTCATCGCGGGCGACAGCGGCCGCTTCGTAGACGTCGGGATGGGACATCGCGGCATTTTCGAGCGTAACGGAACTGATCCACTCACCGCCCGACTTGATCACGTCCTTGGCACGATCGACGATTTCAACTGTTCCGGCTGCCTCGATCGTCGCAATATCGCCGGTTTCAAACCATCCGTCATTGGCTCTATCTGCGCTTTCCAGCGGGAGGTCGAAATAGGAAGATGCAACCCATGGGCCTCGGACCTGCAGGCGCCCGGAAGTAGTGCCATCGTGCGGCAATACTCGGCCGTCATCGTTGAGGAGCCGCGTCTCGACTCCAAACAGTGGCTTGCCTTGCTTCAGTCGTCGATGGGGCGACATGATTTCCCCCGCCGCCGTCGATGCGGGCACTGGGCAGCGATTGGCCAGGCCTACAGGGCTGGTCTCCGTCATGCCCCATGCATGGACGACGTCAACCCCCTGTTTGTGGAAACGCTCGGCCATGATCTGAGGACATGCAGCGCCTCCGATCGCGACGCGTTCCAACGGGGCGATCTCACCCTTGTTGTTGTCAATCCAGTCCAGCAACGAGCCCCAGACGGTCGGCACGCCCGCAGTGAACGTGACCTTCTCGGTTGTAATAAGCCAGTACAGGCTAGCCGCATCGAGTTTTTGCCCAGGGAGAACGAGCCGCGCACCGACCATCGGCGCGGCATGCGGTAACCCCCAGCCATTGACGTGAAACATAGGCACAACCGGCATGACAGTCGTGCACTCGCCCAGGTTGAAGGCATCTGGCGCACAGACCGCCAACGCATGAAGCACAGTCGAGCGGTGGCTATAGAGCACGCCCTTAGGATCGCCAGTCGTGCCGGACGTGTAGCAGAGGCCGGCCGCGTCGGTCTCATCCAGCCGCGGCCAGTCGAACGTGCTGTTATGCGCCGCGATGACTTCCTCGTAACACTCGAAACCCTCAGCGATGGCCTCCGGCGGCATGGCGCTCGCCGAACACATAACGATGACTCGCTCTACGGACTGAAGGCGCTGCCGCACACCCGCTACCAGTCCAACGAAGCTGGGATCCACGAACAACAAACGGTCACCGGCGTGGTTGACGATATAGACGATCTGATCCGGGAACAGTCGCGGATTGATGGTGTGACAGACGAAACCCGCACCCGAGACACCGTAATAAATCTCCAGATGCCTATGGTCATTCCAACCGAGCGTTCCAACGCGGTCTCCGCGTTGCAATCTCCAGGAGGCGAGTGCATTGGCAAGCTTGCTACTGCGTTCGTAGACCTCGGCATAGTTCGTTCGATGCAGCAACCCGTCGCTTATCCGCGAGACAATTTCCGTAGATCCGTGACAGGCTGCCGCATGACGAATGATCGAAGAGATAAGGAGCGGTTGGTCCATCATCGTAGAGCGCATTTGCTGTAACTCCGTCGATAGCGCTCAGGCGCCGGTTACTGGTTGCAAGCGCGCAGGCGCATGCTTGACCAACGCGAAACCACAGCAGCCAGCAACGAACAGCGAAGCCATCATTGCGCCAAACCCGCTCGCAAAAGTGCCCGTGTCCTTCACCAGTGTTCCGATCACGAGCGGGGCGAGTACGCTGCCGATCATGCCCACGGTTGCCACGATCCCCGCGTAGGCGGCGCGGGCTTCTTTCGGCGCGAAGTCGAGCACCAAGGTGCCGTATGTGCCAAGACCGCCGTAGATGCAGAACGCAGCACCGCACAAGCCAGCGATACACAACTGAAGTGTGTTGCTGTAATAGGCGGCGAACAGGCAAAGGGCGCCCAGCAGGTTGATACCGCTAAGAAGCTGAGGTCGTTGCTTGAGCATGGGGCCACGGCCAAGCCAGCCGGTCACAATCAGCCCGATCACGCCGAAGACATACGGAATGCCACCGAGCATCCCAGCGGATTTCAGGTCGATGTGCCGTTCGAGCGCGAGATAGCTTGGCATCCAGCCGAGCAGGCCCCAGTACGCGGCGTTCCAGAAGCAGAAGACTCCGCTGATAAGCCAGAGCGCCGGTTGTTGCGCCAGAATCCGGAACGGGATTCTGACTTGGTCGGTCGTTCCGACGGCACCTGCTACTTCGGCTTTCTTCGGCAGCAGAATAGCGTTGAGCGCAGCGATTGCGATTGCCGGAGCGGCGAGCATGACGAATACCGCCTTCCAGCCAAAGGAGGTGAGCAGTGTCCCGACGAGCGGGCCGGACAGGGCGGGCGCTGCCGCGATGGCCGTGGCCCACCAGGCAACCGCCTGGGCGCGTTCACGCTCGTCGAACGTGTCGCCGACCAGCTTGTAGATCGCTGGGTTCGACAAGCCTTCGGACACACCAAATGCAAAGCGCACGAAGACAAGAATCGCGACTCCGGTAAATAGCCCCGTCAGCCCAGTCAGCAGTGCCCAGAAGAGCGGTGCGACGACCAGAACGACTCGTGTGCCGAAGCGGTCTGCGACCCAACCTCCCGGCATCTGCGATACGAGATAACCCACGGCGAACGCCGACAGGATGACACCGAATGTCTGCGGGTTGAGATGAAGCGTCTGCATCATCGCGGGTCCTGCAAAACCAAGGACGACGCGATCGATATAGTTGACGACCTGCAGCAGCCATATCGCAACCAGAATTCCCTTCTTGCCTTTCATTTCTGTCTCCGTAGTAGTTCTGAGCATCGAGTTCAACAGCTAGTCAGCTGAGCGTGACCCGACGTAGACCCATGGACGACGACGTGCGTCGTCTGCCTGCCACTGGCGGATGAGGTCTTGTCTGCGAAGAGTGAGCGACATTTCATCGGCTCCTTCAATCAACATCTCGCGCCTTACGGGGTCTACCTGGAATGGAAAGGATGTTCCATCGGGAGCCGTGATGACGCAGGTGTCGAGGTCGGCAGTGACTGCTGCGCCGCTCTGCGCCTGCTCTGCAAGATTTGCGACCTGCTGTTCGGGGAGCACGACCGGCAACACGCCGTTCTGGAAGCAGTTGGACATGAAGATTTCGCCGAACGACGGGGCAATGACGACCCGAAGTCCCAAACCCTGCAATGCCCATACGGCGGCTTCACGCGATGATCCGCAACCGAAGTTCGCACCTGCAATCAGAATCGGCGCTCCGACGAAGGGCTCCCGATCAAGGACGAAATCGGGTCCGCGCCAGACTTCAAAAGCGTATTGGCCGAGTTGATCCTTTGGCAGGCCGGTGAGCCTTTCAATACGGATGATGATGTCTGTATCGACGTCGCGCCGCAGCAGGGGCGCTGCGGGCCCGCTGACAGTTTCGAAGCGTTCCATTGCTTATCCCCTTCTTGGATCGACGATGGCGCCTGCGATCGCGGCAGCCGCAGCCGTTGCGGGGCTCGCGAGGTGCGTGCGCGCGCCCGGTCCCTGACGGCCGATAAAGTTGCGGTTAGATGTGCTGACAATGCGCTGGCCGGGCGGCACGACGTCACCATTGGCGGCGACGCACATCGAACATCCAGGCTCGCGCCATTCGAAGCCGGCACCGCGGAATACGTCCGCGAGTCCCTCGGCCTCGGCGATCTCCTTGACCCGCTGGGAGCCGGGAACGACCCATGCCCGCACATTGGGCGCAACGTGCTTGCCTCGCACGATCGACGCCGCTTCGCGCAGGTCGGAAATGCGGGAGTTTGCGCACGAACCGATAAACACCCAGTCCACGCTGGTGCCTGCCAGCGATTGCCCGCCGGAAAGACCCATGTATTCAAGTGCGGCTTCAACACCCCTGCGGCGCTGAGCGTCGGTGCTGTCTGTCGGATCTGGAACTGCCGACGTAACGGCTAACGCGTGCTCCGGTGTCGTGCCCCAGGTCACCATCGGCTCTACGTCGCTCAGGTCAATGCCGACTTCGACGTCGAAGTGGGCGTCGTCGTCGGAGCGGAGCTTGCGCCACTCGCTGACGGCATGCTCGAATTCGCCACCTGCAGGTGCGTAGGGCAGGCCACGGAGAAAGTCGAAGGTCACGTCATCGGGTGGGCAGAAGGCAATCTTGCTGCCGAGTTCCACCGACATGTTGCACAGTGTCAGTCGCTCCTCGACGCTCAGCCTTTTCAGCGCTGGCCCAGAGTGCTCGATGGCGTAACCCACGCCGGCTGAGCAACCGAGTTTTGCAATCACATGGAGAGCGAGGTCTTTGGCGAACACGCCCTTGGCCAGCGCACCCGTGTAAGTGATACGCATCTGACGGGGCTTCTTCTGGCGAACGGTTTGGGTTGCCAGTACGTGTGCCAGCTCCGATGATCCGATACCGAATGCGAGTGCGCCCAGGCCGCCATGCGTGCAGGTATGGCTGTCGCCGCACACGATAGTCGTTCCGGGCAGCGTGAGGCCCATCTCCGGTGCCATCACGTGAACAATGCCCTGACCCGCTTTGCCCAGGTCGTAGAAGGGAACGGACGCGCTGTCGCAGAAGCGGCGCAGGCTCGCGTACAGCTTTGCGCCCGCCGGGTTCGTCTCGCCGGTACGGTTCGGGGCGCTACTGACCGCGTGGTCCGCCGTCGCGAACGAGAGGTCGGGCCGGCTCACAGGGAGTCCACGCGCAGCGAGCGTTTCAAAACCTCCGGGGCCGGAGAGGTCGTGGAGGAGATGGCGGTCAATTGCCAGCAGCGCCCAGCCGCCGCCCAGGTCAGTGACGACGTGAGCATCCCAGATCCGGTCGAACAGTGTCTGCGCCATTATCTTGCTCCGTCACGACCGGTGGCCGACGCAGCCGCATACTGCCATTCGAGCGCACCGAGCCGGTTGAACAATTCGCGAATAGGAAGCGCATCGGGACGCACCTCGACGCGACCCGTGTCGCGTACGGTCGAGAGTGCGAGATCTGCGGCGCCCATCATGCTGGTCAGCAACAGCCCGGGCAGAATCGCAATACGGAAGCCGAGTTCTGCAACGTCTTTCAAAGGAATATTGGGTGTTTTGCCGCCCGGGACCAGGTTGAGCAGGCACGGGCCATTCACTCGGCGAGCAATGGCCGCAGCCTCTTCGGCCGATTGCGGAGCCTCGACGAAAGCGATGTCGGCGCCGGCATCAAGTGCCCGGTTCACGCGCTCGATTGCATCGTCCAGCCCCGTCACAGCGCGAGCATCGGTGCGCGCAACGATCAACATCCCGCCTTCGCCACGTGCGGCGGCGGCTGCCGCAATTTTTTCCACGAATTCTGTCGTTTGGACCAGTTCCTTTCCTTCCAGATGACCACAGCGCTTCGGAAACAACTGGTCTTCGATCTGGATGGCAGCGACGCCGGATTTTTCATATTCCTGGACGGTGCGGCGCACATTCAGGGCGTTCCCGAACCCCGTGTCGGCGTCCGCGATAACAGGGATCGACACCGAACGGGTCAAGGTCCGTGCGGCCGCGGTCATTTCGGTCAGGGTGACCAGCCCGAAATCTGGATAGCCGTTCGCCGCTGCAACACCGGCGCCCGTCATATAGGCGACGGGAAAACCCGCCTGTTCGATGAGCCGCGCGCTTATGCCGTCCCACGCGCCCGGCGCAACGATGAGTTCCTTCGATTCCAGCTGCTTTCGCAGCTTGTTGACTGCTTCCAATTTCTTCTCCGGTGGTGCCAGCGTGCTTTTACTGTATAACGTGTTATGACTAGATGCAAGTTGTTGTTATATCTAGTTGGAAGTGTTTACCATGAGGAATATTCTTTCTCGGTAGGCAGGACAACCGGCGTTGGCAGTCTATGTGGCGGAGAGGTAATATGACTTCTTTAAGCGTGGCTAGCGATATGACAGAACCCAAAGAAGGCCCTCTCTACGCGCGCGTGCATCAGGCCCTGGTGGGGGCGATCCAGCGTGGCAAACTCGCGCCCGGAACCGTGCTTCCTACCGAGAAGGAGCTGGAGAAGCAGTACGGAGTCAGTCGCATTACCGTGCGACGGGCGCTGGATGACCTCGAACGAGCCGGGTTGATCGAGCGCGGCCGGGGACGGCCTGCCAGAGTCGCTGCTCCGCTAGTTGCATCGACGACCATGGCTATCGACCAGGACCTTCCGTCGATCCTCGAGATCGGACGTGGCACTGTGGCCCACGTGCTTTCGTACGTCTGGAAGATGCCAAGTGCCGACGAGGCGCAACGCTTGCAGGTCGACGCCAGCGAACCCGTTCTCGAGGTGGCGCGCTTGCGGCGCCGGTATGATCGTCCGGTTCTGCATACTGTTGCGCGGGTGCCGGCGCCGATCGGGGCGCTTCTGACAAAAGAGGCACTGGAAGCGACCAACATGCTCGACCAGCTGGCGACTCGCGGTCTGCGCGCCGCTCGGACCGAAATGGAGATGCGTGCTCAAGCGTGCGACGCGAAAGTCGCCGAGCATCTCGAACTGAAAAAGGGCGATCCCGTGTTTGTCATGGAGCGCCTCGTGTCCGACACGACTGGACGACCCATACAAAGCATGACGGCCACTTTCCGGGCGGACAGCTTTACGTATCGGATCGTATCGGCCTCTGAATCCGAGGCTGGTCAGCCCATGAGGATGGAGGCGGCAGGGTTGTTCAGTTGACGGACGGAGCGAGGAGTTGTAGCTGAGCCAAGGCCGCGATGTCTTTTAGTGCAACGCGGCCTTCTTTTGCTTCGGCCAGCTACTTACAAAGGTAGGTGCTACCCCTCAGGATCCTGCTTTCTGCACGAGGGCCAGGATCTCCTCGCTCGTACCGGTTTCTCCGAGCCAGGGGAAGATGCGCGAAACGCTGTTGTCATGCGCCTCTGCGCTCAGATCGGTCATCGCATCGACTGCCAACGTTACGTTAAAGCCAAGAGCGTGCGCCTCGCGTGCCGTTGACTCGACACCGATGCTGGTGGCGATGCCGGCGAGGACAATTTGCGTCACGCCCTGAGAACGAAGCCAGGACTCGAGCGCCGTGCCCGGGAAAGCGCCCCAGGTCTGTTTGGTAACGAGATGGTCTTCCGCGTCACGCGTGAGTTCCGGAATCAGATCGGTCCAATCGGCGGAGAAGTCGGCCGTATTGTGGGCGTACTCTGCCCGACCGGGCGCGCCACCGGCGACATTCACCAGTACTACCGGCAGCCCGCGGCTGCGAAACGCCGCGGCAAGCGCATTGGCGCGCTCGGTAATCTGGTCGATCGGATGAATGACGGGAAGGGCAGCAATGCCTTTCTGAAGGTCGATGACTACTAGTGCTGTGTTCGAATCGAGCGTCGTCACACTCATTGCGGTAATCCTCCATTGGTAGCAGCGCATGCCCAAAGAAATGTGCGGGTATTGGCATGCCGTACTAGGTATACTACCATGTACAATGATGTTATGACATGAGGTACGATTAAGGCTGATGGACTCGCAGGGCCAGTGCAGCGTCCCGCCGGTGCTACGCGCGTCCGCCAGGTCGTAATGCTTTGTACGACCAACGAAACAACATTCACGAATTTCTTACATCGGAGACGAGCATGCCGAGAATCGATATCGCAAGCGATGTACGCAGGGTCTTTGAAGTCGTTGCTGGAGGAGGCATTGCAATCTGGCCAAACGATGTCGGATACGGCATGGTCGGCAGCAGTAAGGCCGCCATGCAGAAAATCTTCGACACGAAGAAGCGAGGCAGCCACAAGCGCAATGCCATCCTCGGCGACGCAATCACGCAACGAGAGATTCATGCGCTAGACAAACGTTCGCAGGACATCATCGAGTCGATCACCCTCGACTACAACTTGCCGCTTGGTGCAATCGCACCGTGCCGTCTCGACCACCCGCTTCTTCAGAAGATCGACGACGAGTTGCTCGAGGCAAGTACAGCAAATGGCACCATCGCCATGTTGCTGAACGCGGGTCCCATTTACAACGAACTCTGTCGCCTGAGTCGCGAAGCGGTGCAACCTCTTTTTGGTTCGTCGGCGAACCTCAGCGGAAGCGGACCCAAGTTTCGTGTCGACGATATCGAGCCGGAGATCAAAGCGGCCGCCGACATCATCCTGAATTACGGCTTGCGCAAGTATCACCACTATCAACGGTCGGCAACCATCCTCCGGTTTCCTGAAGTTGAAGTGGTTCGGATTGGTAGCTGCTACGAACTTATCTCTGACGTAGTCAGGCGGGAGTATGGTATTGAGCTGCCCGCGGACCCGGGACGGGACAAGTTGCCATCGGGTCATCTGAAGGAATTTGAGTTGTTGCGCGCGCCCTGATCGTCTCGATATAGACGGGCGTTTCTGTCATCACTATTCGCTACGGACTCACCCTTGCTCCTGAAGGTGGTGCCTGACGAGATCGGCCCGCGCTCGTTTTCGAAGGCGAGCGGCGGGAAAGGCGTTCACGTCGGCGTACTTTTGACGCGCCGGCAAGGATGGAGCAAGACTGCCAACTTCGAGGTGGCTTCAGAGTGAAGCCAGCGTCCGCAATCGCACAAGCGCTTCGCTCACGATCTCACCATATGCACGCTCTCCAGCGCCGGCAATCCACTGGCCGAACGCGACCCGGAAAACCGCAATGCCCGCTTCGGCGACGAGGCTCGCGTCAGGCTCCTGCACACCGCGCAAACGCAGGGCGTCGGCGAGTGCGCCTGACAGCGTCGCCAGTTTGGTTCAATAGGACGCTTTTTTCGGCGGTGGCGCAACCGGTTTGCGGAAGGTTTCCAGGACCGTTGCTGCCTCGAAAGATTTCGTAGCTGAGCGTGTGCTCTTCATCAGCGCCTCGATGCGTTCCGCGGTATCCGTGGAGGGTGCGGGGGTGTACACCATGATGCGAGTACCCGGAGCATCGGGCACCTCGAGCGACAGTGCATCCAGCTCGAGTACGCCCGCAACGGGATGCTCGATCACCTTTCGCCAGTCGCTGCGCTTGAGCACGTCGTGCTCCGCCCACCATTTGCAAAACTCGGAGTCGGTGTCATTCAGTTCTTCGACGAGGTCTCGAAGGAATACTTCCCCAGAGGGACGGAGAATGTAGTCTCCACGGAACTGTGCGAGAACGCATTTCGCATAGGCGTCCCACTCTCGAAACAGCTTTCGGGCACCTTCCGCATGAAACGTGAACCATAGGAGATTGCAACGGCCGGCCGGCAGGTTTCTGAAGTCAGTGAACACTTTAGTTGCAGCCTCGTTCCACGTGACATAGTTCCAGTTGCCGTCGACAACATACGCCGGCATGTTGCCTAATTGCTTCAGCATCCGGCGCACAGTGTCAGTCACGTTTTGCGCGATTGGATAAGGCCCGGGCGGCGTGTAATGGTTCGCAAGTTCAAAGAGGTGTGTCCGTTCGTGCGGAGAGAGTTTCAATGCATTAGCTATGCTCTCAACGGTTCGAAACGACACGTTGACTTCGCGGCCCTGTTCGAGCCACGCGTACCACGTGACGCTGATTCCCGCCTTCTCAGCAACCTCTTCACGACGAAGCCCAGGGGTTTTCCGTCGTGGACCGGATGGGAAATCGATGTCTTCCGGACGCAGACGAGCTCGGCGAGTGCGCAAGAAATCAGCCAGTTCGTTTAACCGCTGCTGCTTTTCCACCGATTCGTCTCCTTGAGTTTTCCTATTCCTGTTACTGCCATTACTAGTAATAGCAGTTGCTAGTTTAGCGAAACGAACCGTGTCACTCTGAGCCCGTCGCTGGCGTTCACCATCCGGTGTTCGGTGAAACGATTATATGTCGTGATCCGAATGAAGATGAAAGGCCCGTGCATGAACGACTGGCAGGACGACAAAAACATTCACGGAGACATAAATGCATCTTTCGTTTCGCCTGATCCGCGCAACCGGGCTTGCCCTCGCTGCCGCGTTGATGATTCCATCCATGAGCGCACGCGCCGACTACGCAGGAGCCGCGCGAACCTTCCTTTTCAACCCCGCCGTTCAGATTCCTTTCTCCGATACCGCTAAATTCAAAAAGAAGCCGCCCTACGTGATCGGCTTCGCCAACGCGGGGCTTGGCGACAGTTGGCGCGTAGTCATGCAGCACTCGCTGATGAAGGCGGCGGCGGAGCACGCCGATGTCATCAAGCAGCTCATCGTCACCAACGGCAACATGGACGACGCGAAGCAGGCCGCGGACATCCAGGACCTGATATCGCGCGGCGTCGACTTGCTGATAGTCAGCGCGAACACCCAGAGGGCGCTCGATCCTGTCGTCTCGCGCGCGATGAAGCAGGGCATCCCCGTCGTGATGGCCGACCGCCGGATCTCTTCGGATAACTTTGTCTCCTTCGTGACCGGCTCGGATGCCATGATGGGACGAGTGTGGGCGCAATGGATCGTCGAGAAGCTGCACGGCAAGGGCAACGTGGTCATGCTTGCGGGACAGGCGGGTTCGAGCGTCAGTGCCGACCGCGAGGCTGCGGCGAGGCAGGTGTTCTCGCAGTATCCCGACATCAAGGTACTCGATACGGTCTACTCGGACTGGAGCCCTGTCAAGGCCAAGCAGCAGATGCAGGCGATGATCGCCAAGTACGGACACGCCATCAACGCGGTCTGGTGCGCCCATGGTTTGCCCGTCGCCGGGTCCATTGACGCGTTCATTGCGGCGGGCTTCAAGGCCGGCGAAATCCCGCCTCATACGACGGCGGACCTCAACGGCCCGCTCCAGCTTGCTTTGAAGTACAAGATTCCAATGCTGGAGATCGGTTATCCGCCAACCATGGGCCGCACTTCCATCGAGGTTGCGCTCAAGGTCCTCGGCGGTCAGACCGTGCCTAAGATCTACGAGATCAGTCCGCAGATCGCGCTGACGCGCGGGGACGAGACGGCGTCAGTGCCGCATCCGGACCAGTACATCGATCAGATCGTCGACAGCAAGGGACCGCCCGATGTAATCATCGACGGCGGTATGGGCCCGGGTTACAACCCGGCGACCTTCAAGGTCAAGCTACCGGGTGAGAAATGAACGGGCGCGATGACATCAGCGCCGGGGATCTGCTAGAGGTGATCCGGATCACCAAGGAATTCCCGGGCGTGAAAAGCCTCGACCAAGTGTCGCTCGGTGTGCGCGCCGGTGAGATTCATGCGTTGGTGGGCGAGAACGGCGCGGGTAAATCGACGCTCACCAAGATCATGGCCGGCGTCTATGCGCCGGATTCGGGCGAGATACGTTTCGCCGGCCAGCCGTTGCAATGGAAATCGGCCGCAGACGCGAAACGCCATGGCATCCATGTGATCCATCAGGAGCTGGTGCTGTTTCCGCAATCTACGGTCGCTGAGAACATCTTCGCGGGCGCCGAGCCGCGCACGCGGATCGGGCTACTCGATCATGGCCGGATGAATCGGGATGCACAGGCGTTGCTGGGCGAACTGGGCGTGCGGCTCGATTCCCGCGAGCGCGTCGGCAACCTCTCCGTCGCCGATCAGCAGATGGTCGAGATCGCCAAGGCCATGGCCGGCGAGACGCGCGTGTTGATCCTCGACGAGCCCACTGCGGTCATCGCGGGCAAGGAAGTGCAACTGCTATTTGCGCGCGTGCGTGCGCTGCTGGCAAAGGGCGTCGCGGTCGTCTATATCTCGCATCGGCTCGACGAGATATTCGAGCTGTGCGATCGGGTGACGGTGATGAAGGACGGCCGCAAGGTCGCGACGCACAGCGTCGCGGAGACCACGCGCGATCAACTGGTACGTCTTATGGTGGGCCGCGAGATGAAGGACATCTATCCGGGCAAGCCGGTCCTCGCGCCCGGCGTTCCGAATCTGCTGGAGGTGAACGGTCTGTGCGTGGGCAATCGCGTATTCGACGCGTCGCTTACCGTGCGTGCCGGCGAGATCGTGGGCATCGCGGGCATGGTGGGATCGGGGCGCACGGAACTCGCCGCAGGAATCTTCGGTGCGCTGAGAGCGCATCGCGGCACCGTCGATATAGGTGGTACCCGGCGCACCCGCATGACGCCGCGAACCGCCATCCGGCTCGGGCTGGGTTTTGTCACCGAGGATCGCAAGTCCCAGGGGCTGCTCATGTTGCTCGATGTCGTGCAGAACGTCACGGCCACGACCCTTGCGCAAGTGTCGCGCTTTGGCCTGATACGACCGGCGCTGGAGCGCGCAGCGGCACAGTCAGCGATCAACGAATACAGGATTGCAGGCGCCCATCCCGCCGGCGGCGTTGCCACGCTTTCCGGAGGGAACCAGCAGAAGGTGCTGATAAGCCGCTGGGTGCGTGTGTGCAAGCGCGTACTCATTCTCGACGAGCCGACCCGTGGCGTCGATGTCGGTGCAAAAGCCGAGATCTACCGCGTCATGCGCGAATTGACCTCGAGAGGTCTTGGAATCCTGATGATCAGTTCGGAGTTGCAGGAGGTGATCGGCATGTCGGATCGCGTGCTGGTCATGCGGGAAGGCCGTATCAACGGCGAAGTGAGCGGCGAACAGATGACCGAGCACGACATCATGCGCCTTGCCACGACCGAAACCTCACAAACCACAGGAGACGCGCATGAGCACGCTTATTGATCGGACCGACGGCAGGGCAACCGGCATGCGGCGCCACATGGCACAGAACGCCGCTCCGTTGGCAGGGTTCTGTCTGCTGGTTTTGCTCCTGATCGCAGGCGCCTATGCCAGCGACCGCTTCGCGACCGTCGGCAACCTGCTGAATGTTCATCAGCAAGCCACGGGACTCGCCCTTGTGGCACTCGGGCAGACGCTCGCCATCCTGACAGGCGGCATCGACCTCTCGGTAGGTTCGCTCATCAGCGCGAGCGCGACTCTCACGTCCGGCCTCGCGGACAACCCTCATGGCGGATGGACGAGCGCCATCGTTGTCGTGCTGCTGCTTTCAGCAGTAGTCGGCCTGATTAATGGCGGCCTCGTGCTGCGGCTCAAGGTCCATCCGCTGATCGTGACGCTCGGCATGGGCGCCGTCTTGCAGGGCGCGATTCTGTACTACTCACTCGGGCCGGCAGGCAATGTTCCCGACGGCTTCGATTCGATTGCCTACGGCCGCTTCCTGAACATACCGGTGACGGCGACGATCGTAGTACTGCTTTACTTTGCGCTGTCGTTTTTCATGCGCCGCACGCGCCTCGGACACTACATCTACATGGTGGGCGACGACGAACATGCGGCCAGCCTCACAGGCGTTCCCAAGGCGCGCGTGATCCTCTTCGTCTACGTCTTCTCCGCAATCTGCGCGGGCGTGACAGGCATCTATCTGGCTGCGCAATTCGGTTCCGGACAGCCCTATCTCGGCGTGAACTACACGCTGGCGTCGATCACGCCCGTGGTGGTGGGCGGCACCGTGCTGACCGGCGGCCGGGGTGGCGTGATCGGCACCCTGATTGCCGTGTATCTGCTGAGTCTTCTCAACAACCTGATCAACTTCGCCGGGATCGCGTCGCAGTACCAACTGATTGTCCAGGGGGTAGCCGTCATCATCGCGGTGTCGGTCAATGCGCAGCGCAAACGGGTGACAGCATGAGTTCAGTTCTCTCCAAACGTCCGTCGCTTGCACGCTATCTCTCGATAGATACAGCGCGCCGCTACGGCATCTATGTCTTCTTCGCGGTCCTGGTCATTGCCTCCGGTGTGTTTTCGCCTACCTTCCTGCGGCGCGACAATGTCGTGAACATGCTGATGCAGTTCGCGCCGCTTGGCATCGTCGTCATTGGGCAGGTGTTCGTGATCCTCGTGGGCGGGCTCGATCTCTCCGTCGCTTCCGTGATGGCGACGGCTGCAGTCATAGCTACGGGCTTCGACGGCACGAACGCATCGGCGCCCGCGATCTACGGCGCGACCGTCGCCATGTGCATGTGCTCCGGCCTGTTGAACGGACTGCTTATCACAAAACGGCAGGTCTCGCCGTTTCTCGCGACGTTCGCTACGGCCGTCGTGCTCGAAGGTCTTCGCTTCGCCTACACACAAGGCGCGCCCTCAGGCAACGTCCCGCCCGTTTTTCACGAAATGGGTACCGGCTTTGCCGCGGGGCTGCCGGTCAACATACTGATCCTGGCCGCGTGCGCCACGGTGTTCGGCGTGTTGTTGCATCGGTCCACGTTTGGGCGGCGCGTCTTCATGGTGGGCGGCAATTCGGAATCGGCGCGTCTGGTGGGCGTACGACCGGATCTCGTGCGCATTGTCTGCTATGTACTCAGTTCGCTGTTGGCGGGACTGGCGGGGCTCATCCTGTCGGGCTTTGTCGGCATCGTCGACAACTGGGTCGGCAAAGGCTTTGAACTCGATTCGATCGTTGCGGCGGTTATGGGCGGCGTCGCGCTGTCAGGCGGGCGCGGTACTTTGCCGGGCGGACTGATGGGCGCCGCGATTCTCATCATCGTATTCAACATCGTGTTGCTGATCGGCATGCCGGTTCAGGCGCAGACCATCGTCAAGGGCGTGATCATCATCGGCGCATCGGCCTGCTATGTGACCCGGCGGCACCGCTAGCAGACCGGATTTCAGGAACGACGCTAGCGCGGGCGAGCGTCCAGCAGAGGAGAGGCAGGCATGAGAGCAGTCAGGTTTCATTGTGCACACGACATTCGCGTGGAGAACGTGCCGGACCCGAGCGGCATCGGCGCAGATCAGATGATCGTTAAACCGATGTGGTGCGGCATCTGCGGTACCGACCTGCATGAATACCAGGCAGGTCCGATCGTCGTCCCGACCGAGCCGCATCCGCTGACGGGGGCCAAGGCGCCGCAGGTGCTCGGCCACGAGTTCAGCGCCGAAGTGCTCGAAGTGGGGCGGGACGTGAAGAACGTGCGACCGGGCGACCGCATATCGGTCATGCCGCTGGCATCGTGCGGGCAGTGCTATTACTGCGCGCGGGGCATGCGTCACCTTTGCACGAAGATGGGGTGCGTCGGCTTGAGCTGGGACGGTGGGGGCATGGCGGAATATACAGTTCTCAATGACTATCACGCGAACAAGCTGCCGGACAACGTCAGCGACAAGCAGGGCGCGCTGATCGAGCCCGCGGCGGTCGCCCTCTATGCGGTGGATCGCGGCGGCGTGACGGTCGGCTCGTCTGTGCTGATCACGGGCGCGGGGCCGATCGGCGTGCTGGCGGCGCTCGCGTGCCATGCGGCCGGCGCCACCCAGATCTTCGTGAGCGAACCGAACCCTGCCCGTGCCGCAAAGATGTCGGAGTTCGGCGTGACCACGCAGATCTTCGATCCCACGGAGGGCGAGTTGCCGGAGAGGATTCGCGATCTGACCGAAGGCGTGGGAGTAGACGTGGCGATCGAATGTTCGGGCAACCAGCACGCGCTGAACGCATGCGTCGACGCCGTGCGGTCGGCCGGTGCAGTCGTTCAGGCCGGCTTGCACGTGGGGACCGCCACTGTCGATCCGATGAAGTGGTCGCTCAAGGACATTCACATTGAGGGCACCTGGTGCTATCCGGTCACCATCTGGCCGCGCATCATCAGCATGATCGCGAACGGAAAATTCCCGGTGGAGAAACTCATTCACGACCTGATCGACGCGGACGACGTCGTGGCCAAGGGCTTCGACGCCCTGAGCGACAAAGGTGGCGACAAGATGAAGATCCTGATCAACCCGCAGACGACCTGACAAGCGAGCACGCACGAATGACTGATCAAAACAAGGTGAAAAAGCCTTCGATAGGCTGGATTGGCCTCGGCAAGATGGGCACACCCATTGTCCTCAACCTGCTCAAGGCGGGTTACGACGTGGTCGTGTACGACGTCGATCCGGGACGCCTCGGCGAACTCGCTACGCACGGCGTGAGGCCGGCGCCCGATATCGCGGCGCTCGCGGCATCGGCGCAACTCGTCTTTTCCATCATCCCCGATGACGCGGTTCTGTTGAAGGTCGCGCTCGGGTCGCAAGGTGTGTTCGCGAACCTGCCGGTGGGCGCCGTGTATGTCGACATGAGCACAGTGTCGCCGGCAGCATCTGCAGCCGTTCGCGACGCTGCGAAAGAGCGGGGCATCGGCTATATCGCGGCGCCGGTCTCGGGCAGCACCGTCCTCGCGGAGAAGGCCCAGCTCACCGTGTTCGCGTCGGGCCCCAAGGATGCGTTCGACGCGGCGCGCGGTGTATTCGAAGCGATCTCGGCACGCCAGTATTACGTTGGTGAAGACCAGCAGGCGCGCTATCTGAAGCTTGCCATCAATCATCTGGTGGGGTCGACGGCGGTGCTGCTTGCGGAAGCACTCACGCTCGGCAAGAAAGGCGGCCTCGACTGGACCGAGATGCTGACCGTGATCGGCGATAGCGTCGCCGCTTCGCCGCTCATCAAGTACAAGCTCGATCCGCTCAAGCAGCGCGATTTCAAGCCGGCGTTTTCAGCGCGGCAGATGCTCAAGGACATGTCGCTGGTGGTGGATGCCGGCGAAGCCGCAGGCGTGCCGATGGCGGCCGCCGCCCTGGTGCGCAAGCAGTTCGCGGAGTATGTGGACGCGGACGGCGCGGAACTCGATTTCTTCTCGATCGTGCGCGCGGTTGAATTGAGCTCCGGCTTGCACAATTGAGCGCCGCTCGCATCACAACTATCAGGAGTCGCACATGCATTACACCGTTTATTGCCTCGACCATGACGGCATGGTCGAACGCCGCCTGTCCCACTACGACGCCCACAAAGCCTATCTCGCGACGGCGCCGGTCAAAATAGTGATGTCCGGCCCGCTGCTTGCGGCGGACGAGGCGACGATGATCGGCAGCTTCTTCCTCTATGAAGCCGACGACATCGGCCAGGTTGTCCGCTTCAACACGAACGATCCGTTCAACGAGGCCGGCATCTGGAAGAGCGTCGACATCCGCCCGTTTCTCAAGCGCGTCGACAACCGCTGATCCATGCTTCACGACCGATAAATCGCCATGCGTAATCTCGACGAAAACACCATCACTGATGCGGTACTCAAGCGCCACGAAGGGGCGTCCAATGTCCGTCTGAGGGCGGTCATGACGAGTCTCGTCCGGCATCTTCATGATTTCGCACGCGAGGTGCGGCTGACCGAAGAGGAGTGGGAAGCGGGTATCCGCTTCCTGACGGAGGTCGGCCATATCACGGACGGCAATCGTCAGGAGTTCATTCTGCTTTCCGACACGCTCGGACTCTCGATGCTCGTCACCGCAATGGCGAACAGGAAGCCCGTCGGATGCACCGAGGCAACGGTCTTCGGGCCATTTTTCGTCGGCGGCGCGCCAGTGCATAGCAATGGCGACGACATTGCCAACGGTGCCGGCGGCGAGCCATGCTTCGTCTCAGGCCGCATCATGGGGCTCGAGGGCGAAGCTGTGCCAGATGCGCGGATCGAGGTCTGGCAGGCAGATTCGGCTGGCTTCTACGATGTTCAGTACGAAGGCGATACGCACCGGGCGCGGGCAGTGCTGCACAGCTTGCCCGATGGTTCCTATCACTTTCGCTCGATCGTGGCGGAGCCTTATCCGATTCCGCACGACGGACCCGTAGGCAAGCTGCTGGCCGCGCTTGGACGCCACCCGTGGCGTCCCGCTCATCTGCATTTCATGATCACCGCGCCCGGTTATGAGCGGCTTGTGACCCATGTGTTTCGCGACGGTGACCGCTACCTCGATTCCGACGCCGTGTTCGGTGTGCGCTCGTCGCTAATTGCGGACTGGATTCACCATGAAGAGGGAGTGGCGCCCGACGGCACGCGCATGCAGTCGCCGTTCAGCACGCTCGCCTTTGACTTTGTCCTGAACCGTTCATCATGACACCCAGCATCGCGACGCCATTCACCTATTCCACCCGCGCGACCCGCATTGTTTTCGGCGCGGGCTCGCTCGCGCGGCTCAGTGACGAACTCGACGAACTCGGCATCCGTCGCGCGCTCGTGCTTTCGACGCTTGAGCAACGCGCGCTAGCCGAGCGCGTGCGCGAGCTGGGCGGAGGACGCTGCCATGCGATTTTCGATCGGGCAGTCATGCACGTGCCGGTCGAAACCGCCGAAGCCGGTGTCGAGGCGGCTCGCGATGCCGGAGCCGATGGACTGGTCGCGGCAGGAGGCGGCTCCACACTGGGCTTGGCGAAGGCAATCGCGCTGGAGACGAGCTTGCCGATCGTCGCGATCCCCACGACTTACGCGGGCTCCGAGGTCACTCCCATCTACGGGCTGACCGCGAGCAGCGAGAAGAAGACCGGCAAGAGTCATCGCGTTTTGCCGCGCACGGTGATCTATGACGCCACGCTCACGCTGAGCTTGCCAGTGGGGCTGACCGCCACCAGCGGACTGAACGCCATCGCCCATGCGGCTGAGGGCTTGTACGCGCAGGACATCAATCCGGTCATGTCGATGTTCGCGGAAGAGGGCGTGCGCAGTCTTGCGCGAGGCCTGGTATCGGTATGCGAACGTCCCGACGATCTGGCTGCTCGAGAAATCACGCAATACGGTGCATGGCTTTGCGGCACTGTGCTGGGCAATGTGGGCATGGCCTTGCATCACAAGCTGTGCCATACGCTTGGCGGCACCTTCAATTTGCCGCACGCGGAGACGCATGCCGTGGTCCTGCCCTACGCCATGGCGTTCAACCTGCCGTCGGCGCCCGATGCCGCTCAGCGCCTGCGCCGGGCACTCGATATGAGCGATCCAGTGGCTGCGCTCTTTGATCTCGGCCGGGCCCTGGGAACGCCCCGTTCGCTTGCCGAGCTCGGCATTCAGGAGGGCGATCTCGACCGTGCCGCGGAAATCGCGATGCGCTCGCCGTATTTCAATCCCCGCGCACTTTCCCAAAGTGGCATCAGGCAGGTATTGCAGATGGCGTTCGAAGGCGTCCGCCCGACCATGGCGTCGTTTGGTCCTCCGTAAAGTCCGGCTTGAATAGCCGACGGATACACCGTTTCACGCACGCGGCTGCAAAAGCACGAAGCAGGCAGTCGTTTCCCAGATATCTCAACGAGTAACGTTCATTTCATGAAAAATCGCGCTCTTATCATCGGGGCCAGCGGCATCGCAGGCAGCAATCTGGCCGATCGGCTGATCGAGGCCGGCTGGGGAGTCTACGGGCTATCTCGCGGCCGCACACAGGTGTCGCCAGCGGTTCAGCCGATCATTGCCGACCTGGCATCGGCGGAGTCGGTGCGGGCCGCGCTTCACTCGCTCGACGTAACTCACGTGTTCTTCACTGCCTGGGCGAGGCAGGCGACCGAGCTCGAGAACATCCGTGTGAACGGCGCCATGGTCAGCAACGTACTCGATGCGCTCGAAGCCGGGCCGTCGAAACTCGAGCATGTTGCCTTGGTGACCGGACTCAAGCACTATCTCGGCCCCTTCGAGGCTTATGCGACAGGCGCCGTTCCGCAGACACCGTTTCGGGAAGAGCAAGGCCGTCAGAACGTCGACAACTTTTACTACGAGCAGGAAGACCGCGTATTCGCCGCGGCGCGGCGTCAGGGTTTTACATGGAGCGTTCATCGGCCGCACACGATCATCGGATTCGCGGTTGGCAACGCGATGAACATGGGCACGACGCTCGCAGTCTATGCGACGCTTTGCAAGCAAGCAGGACTGCCGTTTATTTTCCCCGGCTCGGCGACGCAATGGAACAGCCTGACCGACATGACCGATGCGCGTCTTCTCGCGCGGCATCTCGAATGGGCCTCGACGTCGGAAGCGGGTCGCAATCAGGACTTCAATGTCGTCAACGGCGATGTCTTCCGCTGGAAATGGATGTGGTCCCGTATCGCAGACTATTTTGGCGTCGAGGCCGTCGCATTTGACGGAGCAGTGCGTCCTCTCGAAAGCCGCATGCGCGATGCGGGCGCACAGTGGAGGCAGATTGCCGCGCGCTTCGATCTCGTCGAGGGCGACATCGACAGGCTTGCATCGTGGTGGCATTCGGACGCCGACCTCGGCCGTCCGATGGAAGTGCTTACCGATATGTCGAAGAGCCGGAAGGCCGGTTTCCTGGACTTTCAGGCGACCGATCAGGCGTTCTTCGATCTGTTTGGCCGGCTGAAAGCACAGCGGATAATTCCCGCGTGATAGTTGCGGCTAGATAGTGCTCGTACGCTAGTCCAGGTCACGGACGTGGGGACGAAGCTCAGGCGACAGCGCTCATCGATGCCACCGTTGACCGCTTCGGTCGTCTCGATGCGCTCACCAATAACGCTACTGTTCTCGTCCCAAGGAAGTTCGCGGACGTCTCCACGGCGGACTGGCGCAAGGTCATGTCCGCGAATGTGGACGGCGTCTTCTTCTGTACACGCGCAGCCATGCCGCATCTCATCAGGTCGCGCGACTCTGTAGTTACCAGGCGATTTGCATCACATCCCTATTCCGCTCTGGCCGCTTCTTCCTTTCTGATCAATCGTTGACAACTCTCCGGCAATAAGGGCAAGTTTGTCGGTTCACAAACGCCGACCGGTGACCCGACGATGGAACGATCCTCCAATAACGCCCTCGAAATGATCGCAGCGGCGGCCGACCCGTTGCGCGTCGGGTTCGTTCTGGTCCCTGATTTTCCGATGATGACCTTCGGCGCCGCGGTCCGATCCGCTTTTGTTATCGACCTTTCCAATTCTCGGATTGTTGAGGCATCGCGTCGCTCGTATATTGGCGTGAAGCGCAACACGGACGCTAACGGCTACAACAACTTGGGCGCGCGGGAACCGTGCGACAGGAGACACAAATGAATCGAATCGATCTGGACGGACGCGTTGTCGCCATTACCGGCGGCGCTCGCGGCATCGGCTACGCGGTGGCGCAACGGGCGCTGCAATCGGGCGCGTCGGTCGCACTATGGGACGTCGACGCCGAACGTCTCGCGCGCAGTCAGCGCGAGCTCAGCGAACTCGGCAAGGTGACGGCAGTGACCGTCGAGCTCACACAGGAATCGGCTGTGGCGCAAGCCGTCGAACGGACCCTTGCGGATCACGGCGCGATCGACGTACTGGTCAACTGCGCGGGCATTACTGGCGGCAACGGCACCACGTGGGAACTGGAGCCGGACGTCTGGCGCCGCGTGATCGACGTGAATCTGATCGGCCCGTACCTCACGTGCCGCGCGGTCGTTCCGCAGATGCTGAAGCAGGGCTATGGGCGGATCGTGAACATCGCGTCGGTGGCGGGCAAAGAGGGCAACCCGAACGCCTCGCATTACAGCGCGTCGAAGGCGGGGCTGATCGGCCTCACGAAATCGCTTGGCAAAGAGCTTGCGACGAAGAACATTCTCGTCAATGCGGTCACGCCCGCTGCGGCCAAGACCGAGATTTTCGATTCGATGTCGCAGCAGCACATCGACTACATGCTTTCGAAGATTCCAATGAACCGTTTCCTGTTGCCCGAGGAAGCGGCGTCGCTGATTCTTTGGCTCGCATCCGAAGACTGCGCGTTCAGCACCGGTTCGGTATTCGACCTGTCGGGCGGACGCGCGACTTACTGAGCATTCGCGCGGGCGTCCCGGATATGCGTCGCCCCGGAAAATACGAGCCGCACGCAGCACGATATACAAGAACCGCGCAGCCGCCAACGCGAGCTGCGCGAAGGAGACGACATGGACCCGCATGCGAGCGCTTCACTTGAGGCGATCAACAGCAAGGTAATGCGCCGGCTGTTGCCGTTCCTGCTGCTGATGTACGTGCTGGCGTTTCTTGACCGCGCGAACATCGGCTTCGCGCAAAAAGCGCTGCAACACGACACGGGGCTCTCGAACGCAGCGTTCGCATTCGGCGCGGGCGTATTCTTTGTTGGCTATGCATTGTTCGAAGTGCCAAGTAATCTGCTGCTGCATCGTGTCGGCGCGCGTGCCTGGATGTGCCGCATCATGGTGACATGGGGACTGGTATCGGCAGCAATGTGTCTCGCTCATACCTCCACCACGTTCTACACGCTGCGCTTCTTGCTGGGCGTTGCCGAAGCAGGCTTTTTCCCCGGCGTGATCTATTACCTGACGCACTGGTTTCCCCAGCGCGCGCGTGCTCGGGCCGTCGGCATGTTTTATTTCGGCGCACCGTTGGCGTTTATTTTCGGCAGTCCATTGTCGGGCTTGCTGCTCGAACTGAATGGCGCACTCGGTCTCGCGGGCTGGCAGTGGCTCTTTCTCGTCGAAGGCAGCCTGGCAACGCTCGTCGGCGTCTGGGCGTTCTGGTATCTCGACAATCGTCCGGAAAACGCCCGCTGGCTCAACGAGCAGGAGCGCACAAGTCTGCGCTCGGCTCTCGACGAAGACGCGCGTGCGGCATCCGTGCGTGGACCGCATCGCCTTCTCGCCGCGCTGGTGGATCGTCGCGTGCTGCTGCTCTCGCTGATCTATCTGCTGATTCAAATGAGCGTGTACGGCGTGATCTTTTATCTGCCGCAACAAGTCGCGGCTCTGCTCGGCACGACGGTGGGATTTCATGTCGGCCTCGTCGCGGCATTGCCCTGGCTGTGCGCGCTCGTGGTGACCTGGTATGTGCCGCGCAGCGCGGATCGCACGGGCGGTCACCGCCTCTGGGCGTCGGCTTTGCTTGTCGTCGCGGGCCTTGGCATCGGCGTGTCGGGTCTCGCTCATGACCCCGCGATTGGGCTCGCTGCGTTGTGTTGCGCGGCGAGCGGCTTCATCGCGGCTCAACCGCTTTTCTGGACCTTCCCGACACGCCTGCTAACCGGTGCGGCCGCCGCGGGCGGCATCGCGCTGATCAATTCGCTCGGCAGCCTCGGCGGCTTTATTGCGCCCAGCTTGCGCACGGCTGCGGAACACGCGTTTTCCTCGACATCTGCGGGACTGGTCGTGCTGGGCGCGTCGAGTCTCATCGCCGCGCTGCTGATCGGCACGCTGCTGCGTGGTCACGCGCAGGCACCCGGCCAAACCCACGACTTGCTGCACCGCGCCCGCTAAGGGCACATTTCCGGCGACTCGTTCGACGCCTATCACGGAGCCCCTCTCTCATGGCCATGCCTACTATCCGGCACGTGCGTGCCTTCATCGTCCGCGGCGGCGGCGCGGACTACCACGATCAGCCCGGCGGACACTGGATCGACGATCACATTTCCACACCGATGGCGCGCTATCCCGAGTATCGCCAGAGCCGCCAGTCGTTCGGCATCAATGTGCTGGGCACGCTGGTGGTCGAGATAGAAGCAAGCGACGGCACGGTCGGCTTTGCGGTGACGACGGGCGGCGAAATTGGCGCGTTCATCGTCGAGAAACACCTCGCTCGTTTTCTTGAAGGTCAGCTCGTGACCGACATCGAGAAGATGTGGGATCAAATGTACTACGCGACGCTTTACTACGGGCGCAAAGGCGTGGTTCTCAATACGATCTCCGGCGTCGATCTCGCCTTGTGGGATCTGCTCGCAAAGGTGCGTAAGGAGCCCGTGTATCAGCTGTTGGGCGGTCCCGTGCGCGACGAACTCGTGTTCTATGCGACCGGCGCACGTCCCGACCTTGCGAAGGAGATGGGTTTCATCGGCGGAAAATTGCCGTTGCAGCACAGCCCGGCTGAAGGGGAAGCCGGGCTCAAACTCAACCTCGAAAAGCTCGCGGACATGCGCAGCCGCGTGGGCGACGACTTCTGGCTGATGTACGACTGCTGGATGAGTCTCGACGTGCCGTATGCAACGCGCCTCGCGCACGCCGCGCACGAGTATGGACTCAAATGGATCGAAGAGTGCCTGTCGCCCGACGACTACTGGGGTTACGCCGAACTGCGCCGCAACGTGCCGCGCGGCATGATGGTGTCCACGGGCGAACACGAGGCGACGCGCTGGGGCTTTCGCATGCTGCTCGAAATGCAATGCTGCGATCTGATCCAGCCAGACGTCGGCTGGTGCGGCGGCATCACCGAGCTGATCAAGATATCGGCACTTGCGGATGCTCATAACGTGATGGTGGTGCCCCATGGCTCGTCCGTGTATAGCTACCATTTTGTCGTCACGCGTCATAACTCGCCTTTCTCCGAGTTCCTGATGATGGCGCCCAAGGCCGACGAAGTGGTGCCCATGTTCACGCCGCTTCTGCTCGACGAACCGGTGCCCGTCAACGGACGAATGAAGGTGCCGGACACACCGGGCTTCGGCGTGAGGCTCAATCCGGAATGTGCGCTGGTGCGACCTTATCCGCGTTGATGGCTGCCGTAGTCAGGATCACCCAGCAAAGGAGAGTGACGTGCTTCTCAAGGACAAGGTCGTGATCGTCACCGGCGGCTCACGCGGCATTGGCCGCGCGATTGCCGTCGCGTGCGCAACGGAAGGCGCGGATGTGGCGATCAACTACTGGGGCGATAACGACGCGTCGTACGGACGCCGTTCCGCGGTCGCCGAAGTGGTCGAGCAGATCGAAGCGCTCGGGCGGCGCGTGATCGCAGTGGAAGGCAACGTTGCTGCGCGCGAAACAGGTCAGCTACTGGTGCGCCAGACCGTCGACGCATTCGGCAAGGTCGACGTGCTCGCCAGCAACGCGGGCATTTGTCCATTCCATGCGTTTCTCGACATGCCGGCGGAGGTGCTGGAGTCGACAGTCGCGGTCAATCTGAACGGCGCGTTCTACGTCACGCAGGCGGCCGCGCAGCAGATGAAAGCGCAAGGCACTGGCGGGGCGATTGTGGCGACCAGTTCGATCAGCGCGCTAGTGGGCGGCGGCATGCAGACGCATTACACGCCGACCAAAGCGGGCGTTCATTCGCTGATGCAGTCATGCGCGGTTGCGTTGGGACCGTACGGCATCCGCTGCAATTCAGTCATGCCCGGCACGATCGCAACCGATCTGAACGCCGAAGATCTCGCCGACGAAGCGAAGAAGGCCTACTTCGAAAAGCGCATTCCGCTGGGCCGGTTGGGCCGTCCCGAAGACGTGGCCGAATGCGTGGTGTTCCTCGCGTCCGACCGCGCGCGTTATGTGACGGGTGCGGCGTTACTGGTGGACGGCGGCCTGTTCGTCAATCTGCAATGACGCGCGATGCGGAAATCAACTGACCGGAGCGGAAGCAACAGCGGCTTGCGCGGACGCAGCGGTATCCTCGCGCGTAAGAAGCCGCGAGAAGCCCCGCAGCAGTTCAATGAAGCGCAGCGCGGGTTCGGCGAGCGTTTCTTCCTTGCGCGTGAGAATGCCGAAGCCCGCAAGGCTCTTGCCGATCTCGAGCGGCAGCGCGACGAGCAGCTTGCCGCGCAAATGATCGCGGACTACCGACTCCGGCAGCATCGCCACAGCATCGTAGTTTTCCAGCAATTGCAATGTGGCGAAGATCGACGCGCATTCGGTGAGATTGACCGGCGTGGCAAGCCCCGCACGCGCGAGTTCTTCCTCGAACAGCACGCGGGCCGGACTGCTCACCGGCTGCGCAACCCAAGGCCAGTCGATCAGTTCGCGCAGCGTCATGCGCGCGCGGCTCGCAAGCGGATGCACCGAGCGCACGACGAGCAGCAAGGTCTCGCGCGCGAGCGGTTCGAAACTGAAATCGTTGTGTTGCAGCGGACTCGTCAGGCGTCCAAGCGCAAGGTCGACTTCGCGGCGATGCAGCAATTGCACGACCTGGTCGCTGGTCTCGCCGAGAATACGCACGTTCAGCAACGGGCTTTCGGTTTTCAACGCGGCGACGGCCATTGCCATCAGATCGGGCGCTGCGCCCATGATCGCGCCGACGGTCAACTGTCCATGTCCGCCGCGTCGTTTGACTTCCAGGTCTTCGGCGAAACGCGTGAGTTCGGCGAGCGCACGCCGTGCATAGGCCAGCGTGACGACGCCAAGCGGCGTGGGTGTCATGCCGCGCGCGTTGCGCTCGAACAGCAGGAAGCCGAACGCCTCTTCGATATCGCCCAACATGCGGCTGGCGCTCGGCTGTGCAACGTTCACTGCTTCCGCAGCCTGGTGGAGGTTGCGTGCGTCGTCGAGCGCGACGAGCAGCGCGAGGTGCTTGAACTTGAGCCGATTGACGAGTGCGACAGTTGCTGAGAGTTGGCTCATGGTTGCCGTGCGATTCGGTTTGTGGATCGCCCAATCCCAACAACGGATTGAGATGCTATCGACGCACGAATTATAGTCTTTGCAGGCGCTTCGCCGCGAAGGCGCCCATAACGACGAGACAGCCGCAATGGAGACAATCGCTTTCCGGATGGTGCTCAACCCCGGCATGCGCGAGGAGTACGAGCGCCGTCACGCCCAGATCTGGCCAGAGCTTGTTGACGCGTTGCACAACGCGGGCGTGCGCGAGTACCGGATTTTCTTCGATCCCGGCACCGATCATCTATTCGCCGTGCTCACGCGAACCACGCATCACACGATGGACGCGCTCCCTGAGCTCGAAGTCATGCGCAAATGGTGGGATTACATGGCCGACATCATGCATACAGCGCCGGATCACACGCCGCATCAGCAACCACTCGAACAAGTGTTCCGCCTGAGTTCGCTCGGCTGAGGTTTGGGCTGACGTTCGCGCTGACATCCACGCTTGAAACGACGGAGGCATCGCATGCAGGTTGTCGATTCGCATATTCACTTGTGGGACCTGAAGACGCATCGCTATCCGTGGCTGGAAAATCCTGGCGTGTCGTTTGTTGGCGATGCGCGCGACCTGAAGCACGACTATCTGCTCGCCGATCTGCTCGGCGAAGCCGGGGATATCGATGTGAAGAAAGTCGTGCATGTCGAAGCGAATCACGATCCTGCCGACCCCGTCGAGGAAACGCGCTGGCTGCAAGGCATTGCGGATCGTCATGAATCGCGCGGCATGCCGAACGCGATTGTCGCGGCAGTGGATCTGTCTTCAGCGGATGCGCCCGCGTTGCTCGAAGCGCATGCGTCGTTCGCCAATACGCGTGGCATCCGGCAGATTCTCAACGTGCACGAGAACAGGCTGTTCGACTATGTGGGCCGCCATTTCATGCGCGAGCCGCAATGGCGTGAGAACTTTGCGTTGCTGCGCCGTTACGACATGTCGTTCGACCTGCAACTTTATCCGTCGCAAATGGAAGAGGCCGCGGCGTTGGCGCGCGCGCATGGCGACACGCGCTTCGCTGTCAACCATGCCGGCATGTTCGTCGATCGCGACAGCGTTGCCGGCTATCGGGCGTGGCGCGACGGCATGCGCATGCTGGCGGATTGCGAGAACGTCTGCGTGAAGATCAGCGGACTTGCGATGTTCGATCATCAGTGGACTGTGGAAAGCTTGCGGCCCTACGTGCTCGAAACGATCGACACGTTTGGAGTCGAGCGCGCAATGTTCGCGTCGAACTTTCCCGTCGATCGCTTGTTCGGCTCCTACGCGGGTTTGTGGCATGCGTATGCAACGATTGTCGAAGGTGCGAGCGCTGCAGAGAAAGAGGCGCTCTTTTGCGGTAATGCCGAGGGTTTCTATCGCATCTGAAGCGGGTCGCGTGGATACAAGCAGGCCGCGCACGCCATAACGTGAAAGAAGGAGACACGCAGTGCAGCAACCTATATCCGCCGTGCCGAGACTCGAATTGCGGCACGCGAGCAAATCGTTCGGCCGGGTCCGCGCGCTTTCGGACGGCGATCTCTCGCTGTGGCCGGGTGAAGTGCATGCGCTGCTCGGCGAGAACGGCGCGGGCAAGTCCACGCTCGTGAAGATCCTTGCAGGCGTGCATCAGCCGGATAGCGGCGAACTGCTGGTGGACGGCGTGGCGCGCCGCTTCGCCACGCCTGCTCAAGCGCGCGATGCCGGGCTCGCGGTCATCTATCAGGAACCTACACTGTTCTTCGATCTGTCGATCGCCGAAAACATTTTCATGGGACGGCAGCCGGTCGACCGGTTCGGGCGCATTCAATACGACGCGATGCGCCGCGAGGTAGACGGACTGCTCGCCTCGCTCGGCGTCGATCTGCGCGCGGATCAACTGGTGCGCGGCTTGTCCATTGCAGATCAGCAAGTCATCGAAATCGCAAAGGCGTTGTCGCTAAACGCCAATGTACTGATCATGGACGAACCGACAGCGGCCTTGTCGCTGACGGAAGTGGAACGTCTTTTTGCAATCGTGCGCAAGCTGCGCGAGCGCGACGTGGCGATACTCTTCATCACGCACCGTCTCGATGAAGTCTTCGCGCTGACGCAACGCGTCACCATCATGCGCGACGGCGCGAAGGTGTTCGACGGCATGACCGCCGATCTGAACACCGACGCCATCGTGTCAAAAATGGTCGGCCGCGATCTGGAGACGTTCTATCCGAAAGCGGAGCGACCGCCTGGCGAAGTGCGCCTTTCGGTGCGAGGGCTCACGCGCGTGGGCGTTTTCAAGGACATTTCTTTCGACGTGCGGGCAGGCGAAATCGTGGCGCTGGCGGGGCTGGTCGGCGCAGGTCGCAGCGAAGTCGCGCGTGCGATTTTCGGCATCGACCCGCTCGACGCCGGCCACATCCAGATAGGCGGCAAACCGCTCGCGGCTGGCAGTCCTGCCGCCGCCGTGCGCGCAGGCCTCGCGCTCGTACCGGAAGACCGCCGGCAGCAAGGGCTCGCGCTGGAGTTGAGCATCGCGCGCAATGCGTCGATGACAGTGCTCGGCCGTCTCGTCAGACACGGTCTCATCACGACGCGCAGCGAGACGCAGCTCGCTAATCAGTGGGGCACGCGTCTACGGCTGAAAGCGGGCGATCCCAACGCGCCGGTCGGCACGCTGTCGGGTGGCAATCAGCAAAAAGTCGTCCTGGGCAAGTGGCTCGCCACGAACCCGAAGGTTTTGATGATCGACGAACCCACTCGCGGTATCGACGTCGGCGCGAAAGCGGAGGTGTATAGCGCGCTTGCCGAACTGGTGCGCGACGGCATGGCAGTGCTGATGATTTCGAGCGAATTGCCGGAAGTACTGGGCATGGCCGACCGCGTACTGGTCATGCACGAAGGGCGTATCAGTGCGGACATTGCACGCGCCGAGGCCGACGAAGAACGCATCATGGCCGCGGCGCTGGGACAACCGATTCCACCGTTAGGGAACGCGGCATGATGCGCCATTCTTCGACTCATCCCGCGCCGGTCCAGGCGCCGCCGCCTTCGAAGCGCCCGCCGGCCACAGCGGGCGGCTTTGCAGCGAACCTCGCAAAGAGCCGCGAGACGACGCTGTTCGTCGTGCTGATTCTACTGATCGTGGGCACCGCGCTCGCGAGGCCTCAGTTCCTGAATCTGCAGAATCTGCGCGACGTGCTGCTCAATGTGTCGATCATCAGCCTGCTGACTGCCGGCATGACGGTGGTCATTCTGATGCGTCATATCGATCTGTCGGTGGGCTCGACGGTCGGCATCAGCGCCTATGCAGTGGGCAGCCTGTACGTCGCATTTCCGCAGATGCCGGTGGTCGTCGCGCTCGCGGCGGGGCTCGGCATCGGTCTCGTGGCGGGCGGCATCAATGCGCTGCTCGTGGCGGTGGGGCGCGTGCCGTCGCTCGTTGCAACGCTGTCCACACTTTATATATTTCGGGGCGCAGATTATGCGTGGGTGCACGGCGGACAGATCAACGCCACCAGTCTGCCCGATACCTTTTCGCGGCTTGCGACTGGCACCTTCTTCGGCATACCCACGCTTGCGCTTATCGCGCTCGTCGTGCTGCTTGCTCTCGCTATTTACCTGAAGCAGTTTCGCGGCGGCCGTGAGCATTATGCGATCGGCTCGAATCCCGAGGCGGCGCGTCTCGCGGGCGTCAACGTCGAACGACGGGTCATGGCGGGCTTTCTGCTGTCCGGTGCAATTGCTGGCTTCGCGGGCGCACTGTGGCTTGCGCGTTTCGGCACCGTTGACGCCAGCACCGCAAAGGGCATCGAACTGCAGGTCGTCGCGGCTGCCGTGGTCGGCAGCGTCGCGATCACGGGCGGCGTCGGCACGATACTCGGTGCCACGCTCGGCGCGCTCGTGCTGGGCGTGATCAGCATTGCGCTGGTCGTGCTCCACGTCTCTCCATTCTGGGAGCAGGCTATTGAAGGTGCGCTGATCGTCGCGGCCATTACGGCCGATACGTTGCTCGCCCGCTCAGTCGCCAAACGCATGATGAGGAAACGCGATCATGGCTAAACCCGATTCCGCGCTGCTCACGCGCAAACGCGAAACGCCGCTGCAATGGGAAGTATTGCTCGTGATCGTGCTGATTCTGTCGATCGTGCTCGGGCGAGTGCTGTCTCCGGTCTTTCTGACCGGTGCGAATCTCAGCAACGTGTTGGCGGATCTCACCGAGATCGCGTTGATGGCACTGCCGATGACGTTGATCATCGTTGCCGCTGAAATCGATCTGTCGGTGGCTTCGGTACTCGGTGCATCCAGTGCATTGATGGGTGTGCTGTGGCACATGGGCTTGCCGATGCCTGTCGTGATCGCGCTCGTACTGGTTGCCGGCGCGTTGGCGGGCCTGCTGAACGGGCTCGTGATCGTCAAGCTGAACCTGCCTTCGCTCGCGGTGACCATCGGCACGCTCGCGCTTTTTCGCGGGCTTGCCTACGTGCTTCTCGGCGACCAGGCCGTCGCTGATTTTCCCCCGGCCTACACGGCGTTCGGCATGGATACGCTCGGCGGCACTTTTATTCCGTTGCCGTTTGCGATCGTGATCGTCGGCGCGGTGCTGTTCACCGTGTTGCTGCAATCCACCGCGTTTGGTCGCAGCCTGTACGCAATCGGCGCGAATCCGACTGCCGCCGCATTCTCCGGCATCGAAGTCACGAAGATCAGGTTACGCCTGTTCGTGCTGTCCGGTCTGATGAGCGCGCTCGCGGGCGTGGTCTACACGCTGCGTTTCACCAGCGCGCGAGGCGACAACGGCGAGGGCTTCGAGTTGTCGGTGATCGCAGCGGTTTTGTTCGGCGGCGTGAGCATTTTCGGTGGACGCGGCTCGATGATCGGCGTGCTGCTGTCGCTGCTGATTATCGGTGTGCTCAAGAACGCATTGACGCTCGACGACGTTTCGAGCGAGACGCTCACCATCGTCACCGGCGTATTGCTGCTTGCATCGGTGCTGATACCCAATCTGGTTGCGCGCTGGCGCGCGGCGCGTGACCGGCGTTTCATCGCGAGGTCCGCTTCTTCTCAATAACGTCATCATCAAACCCGGACAGTACAACGTCCAACTACACGGCAGGAGACACTTCATGTTCAAACCACTACGTCACACCGGCGCGGCGGCGCTCTGCGTTGCGTTGCTCGCGATCAGTTGCGCGGCGTCCGCCGCGGGCCTGAAAAATGGCCTGAAGATCGCATTCGTGCCGAAGCAGATCAACAACCCATACGAAGTGATTGCCGACGACGGCGGCCTCGCCGCGATCAAGGAATTCGGAGGCGTGGGCAAGGTGGTGGGGCCGTCGGATGCCGGGGCGTCGTCGCAGGTGCAGTACATCAACACGCTGATCACCCAGCGTCAGGATGCAATCGTGATTGCGGCCAACGACGCCAACGCGGTCGTGCCGTATCTGAAGAAGGCGATGTCGCAAGGCATCAAGGTCGTTACCTTCGATTCGGACACGGCGCCCGAGGGTCGTCAACTGTTCGTGAACCAGGCGAACGCGGAAGGCATCGGCCGTGGTCAGATTCAACTCGTGTCGAAACTGATGGGCGGCGAGGGCGAATTCGCGGTGCTGTCCGCGACGCCGAACGCGACCAATCAGAACACGTGGATCAAGTGGATGCAGGAGGAGTTGAAGAAGCCTGAGTACTCGAAGATCAAACTGGTGAAAATCGCTTACGGCAATGACGACGATCAGAAGTCGTTTGTCGAAACGCAGGGGTTGCTCCAGGCGTATCCGAACCTGAAGGCGATTGTCGCGCCCACCACGGTCGGCATTGCGGCGGCGGCGCGTTACATCTCGTCGTCGTCGAGCAAGGGCAAGGTCGCGGTAACGGGGCTCGGCACGCCGAACCAGATGCGCGCGTTCGTGAAAAACGGCACGGTCAAGGCATTCCAGTTGTGGGATCCGAACGAGTTGGGCTATCTCGCCGGCTACGCGGCGGCAGCGCTCGCGTCGGGAACGATCAACGGCAAGGAGGGCGAATCGTTCGATGCGGGTAAGCTCGGCAAGCGCACCATCGGTCCGCAAGGCGAGATCATTCTCGGACCGCCGACAACGTTCGATGCGAGCAATATCGACAAGTTTAATTTCTGAGAGCGGGGCTGAGCTCCGGGGGGCGCAGCGTTCGCGATGGAGAGCGAGGTGCGCAGGAAGCGGGGCGATAGAGCGCTGGTGAGCGCTGGTGCGCCTCGCGCATTGTTTGATGACACCGACCTGAGTATCTGCGTCTATCGCTCTAACCTTGCTCCGGATCGGAGTCCGGGCCCGGCATGCAAGCTTATCGTCGAACGTCGAATGCACGCGCAAAACCAGCGGACGGCGTCGCGCTGTCCCACACCTTGCCGTCCATGAACGTTCGGGATTTCTCTTGCGCGGCCACCGCCACCTTCACCTGTGCGGCGGCTTCGCGATAAAGCTGCGTCTGGTTGATGCTCTCCGCGATCTGCGTGTAATCGCTGCGTGCGTCGATCATGCCCCAGCGCTCGAACTGAGTCAGGAACCACGCGCCTTCGAATGGGTGAGGGTAATTCACCTCTCCGTTGTCGAAGAAGCGCATCGGCAGACCGCGCGGCACGGAGGCCGGAATCCTGTCGCCGAAGCGCGCCGCGATCAGAGCCTCGTCGATGCCGATATAGTCCGGCCTGGCGAGCCAACGCGCGATTTCAGTGCGGTGACCGGGGCCGTCGAGCCAGCGGCACGCTTCGAGCATCGTCTGTACGAGGGCGCGCGCCGTGTTCGGATTTGCGCTCACAAAATCGCGCCGGCATGCGAGCACTTTCTCGGGGTGGTCGGGCCACACTTCGCTCGTATACGCGACCGTTCTGCCGACGCCTTCCGCCTCGGCCATCGCGTTCCACGGCTCGCCGACACACAGGCCGTCGAGTTTGTCGTCCGCGAGCGCCGCGACCATTTGCGGCGGCGGAATCACCACGCTTTCAATGTCGCGCAACGGGTGCACGCCCTGCGCAGCGAGCCAGTAATACAGCCACATCGCGTGCGTACCGGTCGGGAACGTCTGCGCGAATACCGGCTTGCGTCCGAGTGTAGCGAGCGCTTTGGGCAAGTTGCCATGTTCGGCGAGTGCATCCGCGAGACGGCTCGACAGTGTGACCGCCTGGCCGTTGCGGTTGAGTACCATCAGCACGGCCATGTCGGTTTGCGGACCGCCCAGCCCGAGTTGCACCCCGTAGACGAGGCCGTAAAGCGTGTGCGCCGCATCGAGATCGCCGGATAGCAGCTTGTCGCGCACCGCTGCCCACGAAGGCTGGCGCGACAGTTCGAGCGTGAGGCCGTGCGCGTGACCGAATTCAAGCAGCTTCGCGGCGATGAGCGGCGCGGCATCGGCGAGCGCCACGAAGCCGAGCCGCAGGTGGGTCTTCTCCAACGGCGCTAATGCTGACGATGCGAGGTGACTGGCAGTGTTCATGGACGTGCTTCACTTGAGCGATTCAGCCGACGCGACGACCGCGCGCGCGACCTCGGCGAGCTTGACGCCCTGATTCATCGCGCGTTTGCGCAGCGTGGCGTAGGCGGCGTGCTCGGTGATTTTCTGCTGATCCATCAGCAGGCGTTTGGCGCGGTCGATCAGCTTGCGCTCCGCAAGTTCGTTCTCGACTTGCGCGAGGCGTTCGCGCAACTGCGATTCCTGCGCGAACCGCGCAAGCGCGACTTCGAGAATCGGCGCAAGCCGTTCGGTTTCGAGTCCTTCGACGAGATAGGCGGTCACGCCCGCGCCGACGGCGTCGCGGATCAACTGCTGGTTGGCGTCGTGACTGAACATCAGGACCGGGCGCGGCGCGGTCGCATTCATCACCGCGAGCTGTTCGAGCGTGTCGCGCGAAGGCGAGTCGGTATCGATGATGATGACGTCCGGCCGTTCGCTCTGAACCACGCTATGCAACGCGTGCGGCGTCGCGGTGCTGGCGAGCATCTCGTAGCCGAGGCGTGCGAGCGCGTCACGCAGGTCGCCTATCGGCTTGTCGGTATCGGTGACGAGGAGAACACGCAGCATGGAGTAGTGGCAATCGACGACTGACCATCATTTAAGCAACGTCTATGCCATTAACCGCTAAGCGTTGGTCTGCGGGCAACTCGGGAATTCAACGCAAGCCTGATGACTGAAGTCATGCACCATGAAGGGGCGTGCGAGAGCCATGCACCGAAGCGGCGCGAGAGCAATCGACCATGTGGGTACAGCTAAACAAGGAGAGCGCACGAAGCGCGATTGACATCGCAACGATCGTCGCGACGAACTGCTGAGATAAAGCGCCGCCGCTGCGCGCCGCTCAGATTCGACCGGAGCCGAACCGGAGAAGGCGCGCGAAAGGCTGCGCGAACAACGTTGCTGCAGGGGCACGCCAGCTAGCCCGAATGGGGCCGCGTGCCGTTCGCCTTAACGGCGACGGAATTGCGAGTTGCTACGGGCAGCGCCGCCACCGCCTGCGCGCTCGTCTTTGTGACGGAAGTTGATCCGTCCTTTGGTCAGGTCGTAGACCGACAGTTCCAGCGTCACGCGGTCGCCCGCGAGAATACGAATATGGTTCTTGCGCATGCGTCCGGACGCGTAAGCGCCAACTACAACGCCGTTGTCGAGCGTCACGCGGTAACGACTGTCCGGAAGTACTTCGTCGACGATACCGTCAAGTTCAAGCAGTTCTTCTTTCGCCATGCATAACTCCTGGTCGATGGGATAAGGGGTGCGCGACGCCTTGCGGCGGCGCTGCATCTGATACGGTTGCCGGCGGGCTCGAGGCCGCCGCTTGCGGCACCGGCTTATGCGCCGATACTAGTGCCGCGCGTGTTGCCGCGGCTCGTGCCGCTCAAAGATCGGCGACCGACTGGCCATCCACGCGGCCGTCGATCAGTTGTTCGGCGTGAGCCATGCACGCAATGCGCGCCTTGCCCGTGCCGTCGAACGGAAACAGATACTGCAGGCGGAACACCCGGCCCTCGGCCGCCGCATTGGCGCCGACACGGCAGATGCGCACCGACGCGTCGTAGCCTGCGTCCGGGTTGCGGCTCGTCTGACCGTCTGTGGGACGGCGCGGATAGACGAGCGGGTGAATCTCATAACCCTTGTACGTCTTGACTGCTGAGTTCATAAGCATATAAGTATCCTGTATTACGTGGCCGGTGTGTCACGCGTGTTACGCGCGGCACGACTGGCCGGGCAGCGCAGCACCTTGAGGCGCGCCGCCATGGAAAAAGGTTGGCACAGGCCCAATGGGAAGGGCTTGAGCGCGCCGCGCAAAGTCGCGGATTCGATGGAGAAAAAACACGCTGATGTCGCGCGGACAGCGGGTGGGAAGCGGAAACCCGTTGAACAACACAGCTGCACAACTCGCGACGGCTAATGCAGGCGGCGCATTGCCGGAGTGACGGGATCGCCGGCGGGCGGCGGCCGAACAGTCGGGGATGTTGCGGAGATGCCGCGAAAAATGCCGGGTTGAGACTGCCAGTGCTGCAAATGCGGAATACGACTATTCCAATATGATGCACTAAATAGGGCTAATTGGATAGCAAAAAGTTCCCCGCACGAACAGACCGCCCGGCAGGCGGGCGTCCGGCGGGACGCGAGAAAGCGCCAAAGAGCGCAAAAGACCAGGAAAGACCGGAAAAGCCGGCTAGCCGGAGGTCTCGGCAATGCGCTTCTGTAATTCGCGGGACGCCGCGAGCGGAATGCGCGCGTCATCCCACGCGGCGAGCCATTCGACTTCCTTCGACGTAAAAATCTGTCCGTGATTGCGCAGCGCGTATTGCAGCGAATCGATGATGTGGTTGCGAATGATTTCCGGCGTTCTCTTGTCGTCGAGCACGGCGCGAAATGCTTCGAGCGTTGCCATCTGCTGCTCCGTGAAGTAGATCGCCTTTTATCGCACGAAAAAATAGCGCTTGCCACGAGGACAAAATTCGCCGCGCTCCGCCGGCCATGCGGGTGGCTACAATGGCGAGTTGCCGGGCGGGCCGCACGTCGCTGAACTGCCCGATTTTCGATCATTCGCCTTCAACACAGCGCCCTCGAACGCTGCCATTTTCAATGCGCCAGACAACCGTGTCTCCTGTGAAAGACCTGCTGCTCGAGCGTTACGCTCCCATCGCCGACGGCATCGCTGCGCTTTTCTACCCGTGCGCGGAGGTTGTGATTCACGACTTGCGGGATCAGACCATCGCCTACCTCGTGAACAATCTGTCGAAGCTCGAAGTAGGCGGACCCTCGGTGCTGGACGAAGTGCACTATGCGGCGCGCGGCCGCACCATCGGCCCGTACGAGAAGCTCAATTGGGACGGCCGCCGCATGCGTTGCGTGAGCAACATCCTGTTCGACGACAACGGCAAGCCTGCCGGCATGCTGTGCATCAACTTCAATATTGCGGTGTTCGAAGATGTGCGCTCCACGCTCGATCTCTTCATTCGGGGTGGCAATCTGACCGATGCTCCTGCCGAAGACCTCTTTCGCGACGACTGGCAGGACCGGATCAATACTTACCTGCACACGTGGCTGCGCGAGCGGCAAATCGGCATCAACGCGCTCACACGCGAGCATAAGCGCGAAATCGTCGAGGCGCTGCATGCGCAGGGCGCGTTTCGCGGACGCAGTTCAGCGAACTATGTGGCCGCCGTGCTGACGATGGGGCGTGCGACCGTCTACAAAATTCTGAAGCAGATGAAAGAGGGCGGCTGAATCTGGCGCTTCCTCACAAGGACTATTCAATGGTGCAGACCACACGTTACCGGCATTACAAAGGCGGTATTTACGAACTGATATGCGAGGCGACGCTGGAGTCGGACCCGGCTGTCACGATGATCGTCTACAGAGCGGCCAACGGCACGATCTGGACGCGCCCGGCGTCGGTGTTCTTCGAGCTCGTGGAGCATGAGGGCGCGAAGATGCCGCGCTTTGCTGCGATAGAGTGAACGCGCGCACACCGGACGCATCAGCATCGGGGATCTCGCGTCGCGTTGTTTAGCGTGATGGCGGGATTTCTGTCGCTTCCGGTACTTCAATCACTACGTCGGTTTCAGCGATCGCAACGCACGGCAAGATGTAGCCTTCCTGTTTTTCGTCACGGCTGAGTCCAGGCCATTCGATCGTATAGCGCACGCGTCCGGCCGTCATTTTGCACAGACATGTGCGGCAAGTACCGTTGCGGCACGAGCGGGGCAGACGCAGGTTCGCAAAGCCGGCGGCTTCGAGAATCGTCAGCGTATCGGGTGCTTCGAAGCTGCAGCCGAGCGGCTCCACGCGAACGAGAGGCGGGCGGTTTTGATCGGACATCGTGAGAATGTGTGGCTGGACGCGTCACACTTTACACGGCGGATGGACAATGCGCGGGGTCAACAGGAGGGCGGCGGCAGTGTGGACGTTGTGATGCGAGCACTCTGATGGCAGCGGAAAGCACTAAGCAACAACCCCGCAGCAACAACACCCTAATGAGCCGCCCCACCGCGCCGCAAATATCGGTACACCGTATTGCGCGCGAGCCCCAGTTCTCGTGCCGCGGCCGATACGTTGCCGTCGAGGCGCGCCAGCGTCTGCGCGATCAGCGCGGCTTGCCAGTCGTCCATTCGCGAAGGCTGAAGTGTGTGTGCGCTGCCTGCATCGCCTGTCGCATCATCAGCGGCTCCGGCAGTTGACGGCGCGTTGTCGTCGGCCGCCGCATCGTCGCAATCGTGCAGAAAGTCTTCGGGTAAATCGTCGAGTTCGATCTGCTCCGTGCCCTCGGCCATGATGCTTGCGGTACGCAGTACATTGGCCAGTTGCCGCAGATTGCCGGGCCAACGGCATTGCATGAAGCGCTCGAGAACCGCCGCAGAAACGCGGCGCGGCAAGCCGTCGGCCTCGGGCTGGAGTTCGAGCATTCGCCCGACCAGCGCGGCGAGATCCGTGCGCTCGCGCAGTGCGGGCAAGGTCACTACGAGTCCATTGATCCGGTAGTACAGATCTTCGCGGAAGGTGCCTTCTGCGATCATTGCGCGCAGATTGCGGTGCGTCGCGCACACGATCCGCAGGTCCACCGGAATCGCGCGAGTACCGCCGAGCGGCAGCACCGTGCGTTCCTGCAGCACGCGCATCAGCCGCACTTGCTGGGCGAGCGGCATATCGCCGATTTCATCGAGAAAGAGCGTCCCGCCGTCGGCTTGCACGATCTTGCCGACGCTGCCCCGCTTTTTAGCGCCGGTGAACGCGCCGTCCTCATAGCCGAACAACTCCGCTTCGATCAACGTATCGGGCAGCGATGCGCAATTCAACGCGACGAACGGCGCCGCGCGCCGCGGCGAATCGTGATGGATCGCGCGCGCGAGCCACTCCTTGCCGGTGCCCGTTTTCCCGAGGATCAGGATCGGAATGTCGCGGCCGCGAACCTTGGCCACGCGCGCCAGAATCGCGGCCACTTTCGCGTCGCCGGTGTCGAGCGTTTCAAGCGTAGCGAGGGGCGCCGGATTGGCGGTATGCGGCACACCACGCACACTTTTCGACGTAACGCTGCGCGACCCTTCCGTTGCGCCGATTGACGGCGTCACATAACGCTGCGCGGCATATTCGCCGCGCGCGACGACCCGCACGCCGCTCGGCAACGTGAGCACGGTGTTCTCGCCGGTCGCGCGAGCGATCTGCTGCAACACGTGGGCGAAAGGGACGCCGAAAAGCGCGTGGAACGGTTGTCTCTGCAAAGCGGCGAGCGGCTGGCCGAACTGGAACAACGCGCTCCTGTTTGCCGAGAGAAACGTACCGTCCGCGCCGAACGCGGCAAGTCCTTCGAAGAGCGTACCAATGAATTCGGCGCGCGCGTGGAAGTGCACGCGGACCGCATCGGCGAATTGATTGGAGAACAGATGATTCTCGATCATCTGCGCGGACATGCGCACGAGCGCGAGCGTATGTTTGTGAAAGCCGCGTGTGTCGCCGCTGACGTCGAGTGCGCCGATGGTATGCCCGAACGGATCCGCAATCGGCGCGCATGAACAGGTGAGAATACGGTTAGCGTGCAGAAAGTGTTCATCTGCATGAACGACGGTCGGCTGCGCGTCGACGAGCGCAGTGCCGATAGCATTCGTGCCGCGATCGGCCTCCGCCCACGATACACCCGGACAGAGCGCGACACGGTTCGCCTTCTCGACGAAATCGCTGTCGCCGAGACTATGCAGGATCACGCCGCGGCTGTCGGTCAGCAGCACCATGCTTTGGGTATCGACGATCTGCGCGTGCAGCGTTTCCATGACCGGCAATGCGTGCGTATAAAGCGACTGATTGCGATCCACCAGTTCGCGCAGTGCAAGCCGGTTCAGCGGATGAAAATCCGGCGCTTCCGATGCGCGCAGCCCGAGTTCGACCGAGCGCGCGTGAGCTTGCGCGATGACGTCGGGCCGACCGACGGTGGGCGGCGTTGCAGTGCGATGGGTCAAGGCATGTCTCCGGTGATCGGACAGGCGGGTACATTGCCCGCCTTTCGATGCCGCAGCGCAGCATGCACGCTTGCGGCCCAACACCGATAGTACAGGACGTCAACGGTTGTGCGCGGCAGGGAAAATACCGCGGCGGCACGACGCACCGTGCACAATCTGTGCGCGCCCCGCACCGCGATCATGCAAACAAAAAGGAAAACTTGCGCCGCGCGCGAACTCGTCTAAAGTGAATCAAATCATCCTCGCGGGGCGCGAACTGCGTCCGCATGCGACGGATGACGAGCCCGCGTCGCCAGCATTAGACAAGGAGGAAGAAGCTGAAGGCGCGACCAGCTTTAACCGGCGTGCGCATTACCCATGCGAATCATGCGCAGTGCCCAACTTCCAGGTGACTCCCATGCAGATCCTTTTCCCGAACGAAAGTCCTGAATATTCAGGTCGCGAACTCACCCTGGCGTTTCCGGCGCTGGTCGATGGGCAGAGGGTCGAGTGCACGATCACCGCGGAAGCGCTGGAAGATCACTTTGGTGCCGCTTCACCGCGTCTCGAAGACATGGTGGGCGCGTTCGACACGCACCGTGAGCGAATCGAAGCAGCCACGCGGCGTCTGCTGTCGGAAACGAGCGCGCAGTGCGTCGTGCTGCGAAGCGGCTATGTGCGCTTTTATGAAGCGAACTGGCGTGCCTGAGGAGAGCGGCACGCCGGGCCCGGTGTGAGCTTACTCGCTGCCGAGATAGAAATAGCGGAACAGAAAAATCGCGGCGATGATCCACACCACCAGCTTCACCTGACGCGCGCGGCCCGTGAGCAGCTTCAGCCCCGCATACGAGATGAAACCGAACGCCACGCCATTGGCGATGGAGTAGGTGAACGGCATCAGCAATGCGGTGAGCGCGGCCGGTACGACTTCGGTTGCGTCGTCCCACGGCAGGTCGACCATTTCGCGCAGCATCAGGCACGACACGTAGAGCAGCGCCGGCGCCGTCGCGTAACCGGGCACCACGCCCGCGAGCGGCGCGAAAAAGAGCGCCGCGAGGAACAGCACGGCCACGGTAATCGCGGTGATGCCGGTGCGCCCGCCTGCCTGGACGCCCGACGCGCTCTCGATGTAAGCAGTGGTGGACGATGTGCCCAGCATCGAACCGGCCAGAATGGCAGTGCTGTCAGCCAGCAGCGCGCGGTTCAGGCGGTGCATCTTGCCTTCCACCAGCAAGCCCGCGCGATTGGCCACGCCCATGAGCGTGCCGGTTGCATCGAACAGTTCGACGAGGAAGAACACCAGAATCACGTTCAGCACGCCCGTAGACAATGCGCGGCGAATGTCGAGCTGAAACAGTGTCGGCGAAATTGACGGCGGCGCCGAAACGATGCCGTGAAACTGGTTGCCGCCAAAGAAAAAGCTCAGCACGGTCACGCCGACAATGCCGATCAGAATTGCGCCGCGCACGCGTAGGTAGTCGAGCGTGACGATGGCAAAGAAGCCGATGACCGCGAGCACCACATGCGGGTTATGCAGATCGCCGAGCGTGACGAGCGTGGCCGGATTGCCGACCACTACGCCCGCCGTCTTCAGCGAAATGATCGCGAGAAAGAGGCCGATGCCGCCGGTAATGGCAATGCGTATGGAGTGAGGAATGCCGGTGACGATCACTTCGCGCACGCGAAACAGCGTGACCACGAGGAACAGGCAACCGGAAACGAACACTGCGCCGAGCGCGGCTTGCCACGTGAAACCCATGCCCTTGACCACGGTGTACGCGAAGTACGCGTTCAACCCCATGCCGGGCGCGAGCGCTATTGGGTAGTTCGCATAAAGGCCCATGATCAGCGAGGCCAGCGCCGCGACCAGACAGGTCGCAACGAACACGGCGTTTTTCGGCATCCCCGCGTCGCCCAGAATCGCCGGGTTGACGAAGATGATGTAAGCCATGGTCAGGAAAGTCGTCAGGCCGGCCAGCACTTCCGTGCGCAGGTTTGTGCCGGCCGCGTCGAGGCCAAAGTAACGTTTTATTGAATCCATATGGCGGGTCTCTCGTCGTAGGGGCGAGATGATACCTTGCCAGCGCCCCCGCCGCAGCCGCAAGCGAATTTACGATGTCGCGCTGAGATGGCCCAGAAGGCCGAAGCCGGAATCAAGCTAAGAACGGCAGGCTGCATTCGAGCCGCCCGCCGCTCGCGACCGTTGCGATCGCGGGTGCGGGGCAGCGCAGCCTGCCGTTCGGCAGAGCGATGTTTATTGCGTGACGCTCGGCGCCGGTTGCTGCGCGCGCCGTTCGGCGACGATGCGTGCGGCGCGCTGCGCGTTGTACGGGTAATTGATCCAGTCGAGCGGGTCATAGCCGGCGGCGCGCCACTCGACCAGATCGGCCTTGACCTCGGCGCGCGTCTTCGGCGCAGAGGGATCGTAGGCGCGGGTTGACGACTGCGCAAACGCGGCGCTCATGCTGGCGGCGGCCAAGAGCGCGCCGGGTACAAATCGAAAGAACACTTTCATGACGGGCTCCTTCGGAGCGGTGATAGACGACTCGAACATTGTAAATTTCGCACGTATCCGGGATAAGGCGTTGCGAGGCAGTGCACCGTTCATCCGACGAGCGAAAGTGGTGTTCGGGATCAAGGTGACGGCGGTCTGGTGAGACGCTCGACCACAGCGTTCAGCAGATCGACCGGTAAAGGGAAAACGATGGTCGAGTTCTTGTCGGCGGCGATCGTGGTGAGGGTTTGCAGGTAGCGCAGCTGCATCGCCTGCGGCTCGCGCGCGAGCGTCTGTGCTGCTTGCAGCAGATGCTGCGACGCCTGCAATTCACCTTCCGCGTGAATCACCTTGGCGCGCCGTTCGCGCTCCGCTTCGGCCTGACGGGCAATCGCGCGGATCATGGTTTCGTTGATGTCGACATGTTTGATTTCGACGATCGCGACCTTGATGCCCCACGCGTCAGTCTGCGCATCGAGCACTTTCTGGATGTCGGCGTTCAGTTGTTCGCGGTCCGCGAGCAGTTCATCGAGTTCATGTTTGCCGAGCACTGCGCGTAGCGTTGTTTGCGATAGCTGGCTGGTCGCCTCGAAATAGCGTGCCACCTGGATCACGGCTTTTTCCGGATCGACGACGCGAAAGTACACGACGGCGTTGACCTTCACCGAGACGTTGTCGCGCGTGATGACATCCTGCGGCGGCACGTCGAATACGACGGTGCGCAGATCAATGCGCACGACCTGCTGGACGACGGGAATGATAAGCACGAGCCCCGGCCCTTTGACTTTCCAGAAACGGCCGAGCATGAACACGACGCCGCGTTCGTACTCGCGAAAGATTCTGATTGACGAAGCGATGAGCGCGGCCGCCATCAGGATCAGAATGCTGGTGAAACCAAAAGTAAACCCAATCATGAACTGTCTCCTGTGTCGACCAGAGTTAGCGCTTCAGCGCTTACTCTGGTCCCATGCAAAGCGGTCGACCAGAGTTAGCGCTTCAGCGCTTACTCTGGTCCCATGCAAAGCGGTCGACCAGAGTTAGCGCTTCAGCGCTTACTCTGGTCCCATGCAGAGCGGTCGACCAGAGTTAGCGCTTCAGCCCATCACCCCCATCCCACATCACCCCATTCCCGCGCGAGCCCTTTGCTCCACCATGCCCTCGACTGGCGCCACGGGCACAACCGTTAGCGTCAGCCCATTACGCGCGGTAACGCGCACCGCCTGGCCCGCCGCGACGGGAACCGCGCTCGACACCTGCCAGCGCTCGCCCTTGACCTGCGCCCAGCCGGCGGCCATGCCATTGGCCGCAGCGGAGCCAACAGGCAGACCGCCTTCGAGCACGACGCCCACGCTGCCGATCAACCCTTCCGAACCGGTCACGACCGGCCTGCGCCGCGCGCGCAGCGCGAGCCTCGACACGCCAAGCACGAACACCACGCTGAATACGACGACGGCGGCAATCATCGGCAACGGGATGCCGTAACCGGGCACATCGGTGTCCATCAACATCAACGCGCCGATCACGAACGCGACGATCCCGCCGAAGCCAAGCGAACCGAACGTCGGCAGGAACGCCTCGCCAATCAGAAACGCAATGCCGAGAAAGATCAAACCGAGGCCGACGTAGCTGATCGGCAGCATCTGCATGGCAAACAGACCGATCAGCAAGCTGATTGCGCCGACTACGCCCGGCAGCACGAAGCCAGGATTGGCAAACTCGAAGAAGAGGCCGTACATGCCTAGCATCAGCAACATCAGCGCGACGTTCGGATCGGTGATCACCGCGAGGAAATGGCTGCGCCAGTCGGCTTCGAGCATTACGACGGGGGCCTGGGCTGTCGCGAGCTTGACGTTGCCGGTGCTCGTCGTGACAGTGCGGCCATCGAGCTGGCGCAGCAGATCCGGCACATCGCGCGCGTTCAGATCCACGACATGTTGCGCGAGCGCGTCGCTAGCGCTCAGGCTCACCGCTTCGCGCACCGCGCGTTCGGCCCAATCGGCGTTGCGCCCGCGCATTTGCGCGAGGCCGCGGATGTAGGCAGCGGCGTCGTGGACCTGCTTGCGCAGTTCTGTCGATTGAGTGTCGAGCGGGAGCGCGCTTGCGCCGCTGGTAGCGGCGTCACTCGCCGCGCCGCGCGAAGCGTTGCCGGAAGCGCCGGCGGATGCAGTGCCGGAAGCAGCCCCCGCTGAACTGGCCGGCGCCTTCGGCTCCCGGTCGTCAGTACCGGGCAAGCCGGGCAGTCCCGGCTTTTCGCGGCCTGGCGGCTCCGCGCCGCCAATGCCCATCTGGATCGGCGTCGCCGCACCGAGATTGGTGCCCGGCGCCATCGCCGCAATGTGGCTTGCATAGACGATGTAGGTGCCTGCGCTCGCCGCCCGCGCGCCACTCGGGGCGATGAACGTCGCGACCGGAACCGGCGAGCCGAGTATTGCCTTGATGATCTGCCGCATGGACGTATCGAGCCCGCCCGGCGTATCCAGTTGCAGCACCGCGAGCTGAGCGTGGTCGTCGGCGGCGCGCTGCAGGCTGCGCACGATGAAGTCGGCGCTTGCGGGACCGATCGCGCCGCTCATCGGAATCACGACGACGCTGTTGGGCGCATGCCCGGTGGCGGCCTGTGTAGTGACCGGCGCTGCCTGGGCTGCGGGCGCGAACGAGTATTCGCATGACGCGAACAGCAAGCCACTTACGAACGCAACCGCGATCCCGAATACGAACGCCAAAAGCATCCCGCGCGCGGTCATGCCGCGCATGAGCGGGCGCACAACACCGCCGTGGATAAACGGCCGATGCGCGCCGGATTGCCGGAACGGGCGACGCGGATACGTGCTCATCGCTAAGGGCGCCGCGCGCCGTCGACGGGTATCGACCGGCGCGGGCCGACACTCCAGTAAGACTGGCCTGCTGCTTACAGCTTAGTCCGATTCCAGGCGCCGCGTGAAGTCCGCACGCACCGGCCGGTAGTCGGTGGGCCGCATGCCTGTCCATTTGCGGAATGCGCGATGAAATGCGCTCGGCTCGGCGAAGCCTACCGATGCGGCGATGTCCGCGATCGTGCGCCCGGATTGCTGCAGTTCGCCGATTGCAATGTCGCGGCGCAGGTCGTCCTTGATCGACTGATAGGTATGACCCTCCTGTTTCAGCCGCCGCCGCATCGTCGCCTCGGCGACGTGCAGGCGCGCGGCCATCTGGTCAGCTGCGGGCCAGTTCATCATGGGCAGCGCGCGCAGCGTCTTGCGAACGCGCGCCGCGAAGGAGCCGGGATTACGGTATTTGACGATGAAGCTTGCCGGCGCGTCTCTCAGGAACGGCTTGGCCGACTTGGCCGTCTGGATCACGGGTAGGTCGGCGAACACCGGTGACAGATCCACGTACGACTCCGGTTGCCCGAATGCCATGTCGTCGCAGAACATGAGCCGGTACTCGTGCGCGGCGGGAGGCTCCGCGCAGCGAAAGCGCGCCTCGATCAATGGTATGCGGCGTCCGACGAGCCAGCACAAGAGCCCGTAGACGACGATGAAATACGTCGCGTAAGCGAACATCGTCGGCGGCTTTGCGCCTTTGCGTTCGACGAAGCGCAGTCGCACGTGCTGGGCGTCCGTCTCGATGCACGTGCCCAGGTCGTCCAGCACGAGCCGCATGAAGCCAACCGCTCGCGCCAGCGCCTGCGCGCCGTTGCGCGCCGTGAGCGCCGTCTGCGTCATCGCGATGAAGCTGCCGCATTTCATGCGATGCGAGTCCTGACCGAAGAACTCGTCGTCGAGCGCGCGTGCTATGCCCGCCCACAGCGCGCCGTATTGCGCGGACGACACGCGGCTTTTCGGCGATGCCAGCATGGGCGCGGCGATGCCCGCAGCTTCGGCGAGCGGGAGCGCATCGAAACCGCATGCCCTGGCAAGCGCGAGTGTTTCCTCGACGAGACTTACGGAGATCGTGCCTTTATCGGTCTTCATCGGCGTTTGTTCACAAGCGGGCAAGAGTGGCAATCGCGCTCAACGTTTTCCCTATGGTGAATCAACAGGGGACGAGAGAGCGGCCGCGTGGGCAGCACTACATCGTACCAGTATGGCAAATGCGCTCACACACAATGATCGGGCTGAGCATCGAAGCCGGCGGGTCGCTTGCCTACACTTGCCTCGAACGCAAGCAAAGGACTCGGACCCATGGACAGCTTCTACACCGAAGAACAACGCATGATCCGCGACGCAGCGCGCGACTTCGCGACCGAGCGCCTCGCGCCGAACGCTGCCCAATGGGATCGCGACGCGCAACTCCCGGCGGACGTGGTCAGGCAAATGGGCGATCTGGGCTTTCTCGGCATGATCGTGCCGTCGCAGTGGGGCGGCTCGTACACCGACTACGTGGCCTACGCGCTCGCCCTGGAAGAAATCGCCGCGGGCTGCGCCGCGTGTGCGACGCTGATGAGCGTGCATAACTCGGTCGGCTGCGGGCCGATCCTGAACTTCGGCAGCGACGCGCAAAAAGACCGCTATTTGCACGACCTTGCGACCGGACGGCGCATCGGCGCGTTCTGCCTGACCGAGCCGCAGGCGGGCTCCGAAGCGAACAATCTGCGCTCGCGAGCGGTGCTACGGGACGGCAAATGGATACTCAACGGCAGCAAGCAGTTCGTGACCAACGGCGCGCGAGCCGACATCGCGATCGTATTCGCGGTCACGGATCCCGACCGCGGCAAGCGTGGCCTGTCCGCGTTCATCGTGCCGACGGATACGCCGGGATTCAACGTCGGCAAGCCGGAACACAAGCTCGGCATTCGCGCCTCCGACACGTGTCCGATTTCACTCGACGACTGCGCGGTGCCGCAAGCGAATCTGCTCGGCGAACCGGGCGAGGGCTTGCGCATCGCGCTGTCGAATCTCGAAGGCGGGCGCATCGGCATCGCCGCGCAAGCCGTGGGTATTGCGCGAGCCGCGTTCGACGCCGCGCGAGCCTATGCGAGCGAGCGCATGCAATTCGGCAAGGCGCTGAAGGACCACCAGACCATCGCGAACATGCTCGCCGACATGGCCACGCGCCTGAACGCCGCCCGTCTGCTCGTGCATCATGCGGCGCGCCTGCGCTCGGCGGGCGAGCCGTGCCTGTCGGAGGCATCGCAGGCGAAACTGTTCGCGTCCGAGGTCGCAGAAGAGGTCTGCTCGAACGCGATCCAGATTCACGGCGGCTATGGCTATCTGGAGGATTACGCGGTGGAGCGCCACTACCGCGACGCCCGCATCACGCAGATTTATGAAGGCACCAGCGAAGTGCAGCGCATGGTGATCGCGCGTCACGTTTGAACGCTGTGCGAACGGCGTTTGAGCGCAAAATAGCTTGCGGATAAAACTAAACCCGAGCAAACGCGGATTCATACCGCGCCCATCAGGAGACGACCATGACTGCAGCGAAAGCCTTTTTCGACGCGCGTGACCTGTTATTGCGCCATCGAACCGATTACGAGCGCGCTTACCGCGAATTCGCATGGCCCGCGTTGGAACAGTTCAACTGGGCACTCGATTACTTCGACGTCATCGCACGCGACAACGACAACACCGCGCTGTGGATCGTCGACGACCCGGCCAGCGAAGGGCTGCGTCTCTCGTATGCGCAAATGTCGGAGCGCTCAGCGCGCATGGCAAACTTCCTGCGCAGCGTCGGAGTGAAACGCGGTGACCGCGTGCTGCTGATGCTGCCGAATCGCGTCGAACTGTGGGACGTGATGCTCGCCGCAATGAAGCTCGGCGCGATCGTGCTGCCGGCCACGACCCAGCTTTCCGCCGACGACGTGCGCGACCGCGTGCAGATCGGCGGCGCGAACTTCGTGGTGGTCGACAGCGCGGAGCTATCCAAATTCGATTCGCTCGACGTGCCGTTGACGCGTCTCTCAGTGGGCACACCGCGCGACGGCTGGATCGATCTTGCGGCGGCGTATGACGCATCGCCGCAATTCACGCCCGACGGTGTGACGCGTGCCACCGATCCGCTGCTGCTTTATTTCACGTCCGGTACGACGTCCAAGCCGAAGCTCGTGGAGCATACGCATCAAAGCTATCCAGTCGGCCACCTGTCGACGATGTACTGGATCGGCCTGCAACCGGGCGACATCCATTGGAATATCAGTTCGCCTGGCTGGGCCAAGCACGCGTGGAGCTGCTTCTTCGCGCCGTGGAATGCGCAGGCCTGTGTATTCGTTTTCAACTTTGCGCGCTTCGTGCCGAAAGACACGCTAGATGTGCTGGTGCGCTTCAACGTCACGACGGTGTGCGCGCCGCCCACCGTGTGGCGCATGCTCGTGCAGGAGCACCTTACCGATTATCCGGTGAAGCTGCGTGAAATCGTCGGCGCGGGCGAGCCGTTGAATCCGGAGATCATCGAGCGCGTGAAGCACGCTTGGGGCATTACGATTCGCGACGGTTTCGGGCAGACCGAGACCACTTGCCAGATCGGCAATTCGCCGGGGCAACCGGTCGTTGCGGGTTCGATGGGCCGTCCGTTGCCGGGCTACAGAATCGAGTTGCTCGACGCCGACGATCAACCGGTGACCGAAGGCGAGATCGCGTTGCCGATTGGACCCGATGGCAAGCAGCGGCCCCTCGGTCTGATGACAGGCTATGCGAACAGCGAGCAAGCGACCGCGCAAGCCATGCGCAACGGCTTTTACCGCACGTCAGATGTGGCGCTGCGCCGCGAGGACGGCTACTACGTGTATGTCGGTCGTGCAGACGACGTCTTCAAATCGTCCGATTACCGGTTGAGCCCGTTCGAACTCGAAAGCGTGCTGATCGAACACGAGGCTATCGGCGAGGCGGCTGTCGTGCCGAGCGCCGATGCGCTGCGCCTGTCGGTGCCCAAGGCATTCGTCACGGTGCGCCACGGCTATCAGGCGGGGCCTGAGCTCGCGCGCGCCGTGTTTGCGTTCTCGCGCGAAAAACTCGCACCGTATAAGCGTATTCGCCGTCTGCAGTTCAGCGAGTTGCCGAAGACCATCTCCGGAAAGATTCGCCGCGTCGAGTTGCGGCGCCGTGAAATGGAGCGTCAGCCGGAACCGGCGCGCTTGCCGGACGAGTACTGGGAGGAAGATTTCCCGGACCTGCGCTGAGCCGCGCAGAGCGTTACCGAACATTTTCTGTTTTCAGTCACTGTCCGGCCGTCACGCGGCCAACGCACAGGAGTTTCAGCATGAGCGCAATTGCTTCGAATACCGTCAAGCTGCTGATCAACGGCGAGTTCGTCGAATCCAGGACGACCGAATGGCGCGACGTCGTCAACCCGGCGACGCAACAGATGCTCGCGCGCGTTCCGTTCGCTACCGCCGGTGAAGTCGACGAAGCGATCCGCTCGGCGCATGCCGCGTTCAAAACGTGGAAGGACACGCCGATCGGCGCGCGCATGCGCATCATGCTCAAGTACCAGGCGTTGATTCGCGAACACATGCCGCGTATCGCGAAGACGTTGAGCGCCGAGCAGGGCAAAACGATTCCCGATGCAGAAGGCGACATCTTCCGCGGACTCGAAGTGGTCGAACATGCCTGTTCTATCGGCACCTTGCAGCAAGGCGAATTCGCGGAAAACGTCGCGGGTGGAGTCGACACCTACACGCTGCGCCAGCCGCTCGGCGTGTGTGCCGGCATCACGCCGTTCAACTTCCCCGCGATGATCCCGCTGTGGATGTTCCCGATGGCGATCGTATGCGGCAATACGTTCGTGCTGAAGCCTTCTGAGCAGGATCCCATGTCGACAATGCAGCTGGTCGAACTCGCGCTGGAGGCGGGCGTGCCGAAAGGCGTGCTGAACGTGGTGCACGGCGGCAAGGACGTGGTCGATGCACTCTGCACGCACGAACTGGTAAAAGCGGTCTCGTTCGTCGGCTCGACGGCGGTCGGCACACATGTGTACCGCCTCGGCAGCGAACACGGCAAACGCGTGCAATCGATGATGGGCGCTAAGAATCATGCCGTCGTGCTGCCCGACGCAAACCGCGAGCAGACCTTGAATGCGCTTGCGGGTGCGGGCTTTGGCGCGGCCGGGCAGCGCTGCATGGCGACTTCGGTGGTGGTGCTGGTGGGCGCCGCGCAGCAATGGCTGCCGGACCTCGTCGCCAAGGCGAAGACGCTGAAGGTGAACGCCGGTAACGAGCCGAACACCGATATCGGCCCCGTTGTCTCGCGCGCGGCGAAAGAGCGCATTCTCGGCTTGATCGAAGCCGGTGTGAAAGAGGGCGCTACGCTCGCACTCGACGGTCGCGACGTGACGGTGCCCGGCTACGAGCAAGGCAATTTTATTGGCCCGACGATTTTCGCGGACGTCAGCACGGAAATGGAGATCTATCGCACGGAGATTTTCGGGCCGGTCCTGCTCGTGCTGAACGCGGCGACGCTCGACGACGCGATCGCGCTAGTCAACAGCAATCCGTTCGGCAATGGCGTCGGCCTCTTCACGCAGAGCGGCGCGGCGGCGCGCAAGTTCCAGAGCGAAATCGACGTGGGCCAGGTCGGCATCAACATTCCGATTCCGGTGCCGGTGCCGTTCTTCAGCTTTACAGGTTCGCGCGGCTCGAAGCTCGGCGACCTCGGCCCCTATGGCAAGCAGGTCGTGCAGTTCTACACGCAGACCAAGACCGTCACGGCGCGCTGGTTCGACGACGACACGGTCAACGACGGCGTGAACACGACCATCAGCCTGCGCTAAACGACGCCGCGACAACGGAGACGAGATCATGAAAATAGGCTTTATCGGGCTCGGCAACATGGGCGCGCCGATGGCGCACAACCTGCTGAAGGCCGGCCACGCGGTAAACGTATTCGACCTCAATGCGCAAGCGGTGCAGGCGCTCGGCGACGCGGGCGCTCACGCTGCCGCTTCGCCGAAAGCGGCGGTGGCCGACGTCGAATGCGTAATCACGATGCTGCCTGCGGCAGCGCATGTGCGCAGCGTGCTGACCGCGGACGACGGCGTGTTGGCCGGCATCCCGCAAGGCGTGACCATTGTCGATTCGAGCACGATCGATCCGGCAAGTGTGAAGGCGTTTGCCGAACTCGCGCAGCAACGGGGCAACACGTTTGTCGATGCGCCCGTGTCGGGCGGAACCGGCGGTGCGGCTGCGGGCACGTTGACGTTCATGGTCGGCGGCAGTGCCAGTGCGTACGAGAAGGTCAAGCCGGTGTTGTCGGCGATGGGCAGGAACATCGTGCATTGCGGCGATACCGGCACCGGCCAGATCGCGAAGATCTGCAACAACCTCGTGCTCGGCATCACGATGGCCGGCGTGGCGGAAGCCATGTCGCTGGGTGAAGCGCTCGGCATCGACGTGAAAGTGCTGGCCGGTATTATCAATACGTCGACCGGGCGGTGCTGGAGCTCCGACACGTATAACCCGATGCCCGGCGTAATCGATAGTGCGCCGTCGTCGCGGGAATACAGCGGTGGCTTCGGCACCGATCTGATGCTGAAAGATCTCGGGCTAGCCGCCGACGCCGCCAGGTTCGCGCGTCAACCGGTCTATCTCGGCGCACTCGCGCAGCAGCTTTATCAAACGATGAGCGCAAAAGGCGCGGGTCGTCTGGACTTTTCCGCAGTCATCAAGCTCTATCGTCGCGAGACAGCAGAAAGCACCGCCAAAGCCAGCGGTAATGGAGATGCGCGATGATCGAACTCGACTACGCATATGAGGGCGCCGTCGCGCAACTCACGCTGAAGCGTCCCCCTGCGAACGCATTCACACCTGACGGTCTGTTGCAATTGCAGCAGACGGTAGAGCGCCTGAACGGCGAGAGTCGTGTCCGCGCAATAGTCATTACCGGCGAAGGTCCGAAGTTCTTCAGTGCGGGGGCCGATCTCAACGCTTTCGCCGACGGCAATCGCGAAATGGCGCGCGTCGCGGCAACGCGCTTCGGCGCGGCCTTTGAAGCGTTGCAGAATGCGCGGCCCGTGGTGATCGCCGCGATCAATGGCTTTGCGATGGGCGGCGGGTTGGAATGCGCGTTGGCGTGCGACATACGCATCGCCGAACAGCACGCGGTGATGGCGCTGCCCGAAACCGCAGTTGGCCTGTTGCCTTGCGGTTGCGGAACGCAAACGCTGCCGTGGCTCGTCGGCGAAGGCTGGGCGAAACGCATGATTCTCACGGGCGAACGCGTGGATGCAGCGACCGCGCTGCGCATCGGTTTGGTTGAAGAAGTCGTGGAGAAGGGTGCCGCGCGCGAGGCTGCGTTGAGCATGGCGGCGCGCGTCGCGACACTGAGCCCGCAGGCAGTCGGCTTCAGCAAGACACTGATTCATCAGGCGCGCAATGGCGTGCCGCGCTCAGCCGCGCTTGCACTGGAGCGCGAGCGCTTTGTCGATCTGTTTGACGGTGCCGATCAGCGCGAGGGCGTCAATGCGTTCCTCGAAAAACGCACGCCGCGCTGGCAGATCGCGCAAGGCGAACCCGCAACGAGTTCGACGCACGCAGCGCACGCTCACGGGGAGACGCAACGATGAGCGCCTTGCAGAGCGTCGTGCGCGAGAACGCGTCCGTTACAGGCGGCGAAGCTCAACGAGAAATCCAGTTTCGCGTGATCAACCGTGTCGCGGTCATCACGCTGAACCGGCCGGCCGCGCTCAACGCGCTGTCGCACGCGATGATTCGCGAGCTCGCGGTGCTCGTCGAGCATTGCCGCAACGACGACAGCATTGTCGCGATTGCTTTGAAAGGGGCTGGAAACAAGGGCTTTTGTGCGGGCGGCGATGTGCGCGAAGTGCACCGGCTCGCCACAAACGGCGACGGCCGCTGGCTGGCGTTTTTCGTCGACGAATACCGGCTCGATTACGCACTGCACACTTTTCCGAAGCCGGTGGTGGCAATACTCGACGGTATCGCGATGGGCGGCGGCATGGGCCTCGGACAGGCGGCGCGTTTGCGCGTCGTCACCGAGCGCAGCAAGATTGCGATGCCGGAGACGCGCATCGGCTTCCTGCCGGACGTCGGCGCAACGCGTTTTCTGAGCGTGATGCCCGCGGAACTCGAGTTGTACGTGGGCCTGACGGGCGCGACGTTGTCCGGTGCCGATGCGTTGCGGCTGCAACTGGCCGATCAATGTGTGCCGGCCGACTGGCTGGCTTCGTGCGAACAGCGATTGCAGCACATGTCGCACGAGGGCGATCTGATGAGCGCATTGCGCGGGGTCGTCGAGCCGCCGTGCAACATCGTGCCGCACGCGGCGATCACGCCATTCACGCAACTGATCCAGCGGCACTTCGACCGGCGTTCCGGCGTCGACAGAATCATGGCTACGTTGCGGCAGGATCTCGAACGCGACCCGCCGCGGGAAGTCAGGCAGTGGCTACAGTCCACTTACGACGCGCTCGCCGCGCATTCACCCACCATGCTTTACGTCACACGTGAGGCGCTGTTGCGTGGCCGGCAGATGACGCTCGCCGAGTGTTTCCGGATGGAACTGGGCATCGTGAAGCGCGCAATCGAGGAGGGCGACTTCTGCGAAGGCGTGCGCGCGCAGCTGATCGATAAAGATCGCAAAGGACGCTGGGCGCCTGCCACGCTCGCAGAAGTGCGGCCCGAGCGTGTCAGGCACTTTCTGAGTTCGCCGTGGAAGCAGGAGGCGCATCCGTTGGCGGATCTCGGCGCGGAACCGGTCTGATGACCGCGCCGGGGCCGTGCGGTAGGGGCCGTGAGTCTCAGCTTTCGCTGACGACCTCACTGTGGACGACCGCGGGTGCCGGTGTGGCGCTATCGCTCTGAGCGCCTCGAACTCGCGAAACCCACAGAATGCCGGTAAGCGCGACGGCGACCGACACCCATCCAACGGTTCCATAGCCGACTATCTTGCCGGCGGACGAACTACCGAGCATGAGACCGCCGATCCAAGCGCCGCATCCTGTGCCGAGCGCCTGGAGCGCGCTATTTGCGCTGAGAAACGCGCCGCGTCGATCAGGCTGCGGCACGGTGGTCAAGAGGGCCTGCATCGGCACCATTCGCCCCGACATCAGCACCATGAAAACCGGGAAGAACAGAAGCAGCGCATAGAACGGCAGGTCCGGCAGGTGAGTGACGAAAAGGACTGGCAGACAGGCAAGCAGCGCCGTGATACGGAAGACGCGCCGTGCACCGAACCGGTCTGCGAGCCTGCCGACCCGTCGCGAGGTGAAGAACGTTGCTGCTCCACCGGCCATATATAGCCACGACAGTTGCTCGGGCGACACGCCGTGATTTGCAACGAGCACCGGCGAAATGAACGGGATGACCAGCATATGCGCGACCATCATCACGAAGGTCAGTGCAAAGGCGGCCATATGCCGCGGGTTGCCGAGAAGCTGCATCAGATCGGGCAGTATTTCGGCGAGCGGCGGTTGGCGCCGGCTGAGATGTCCGGCCAGCGACGGCACCAGTTGCCAGCCCGCCACCCACACGGCGAATGACAGCCCGACCAGCAGGAAGAACGGCGCGGCCCAACTGAAATGCGCGCCAAGCATCACGCCGGCCGGCACGCCGGCGATTGCGGCGAGAGAAAAGGCCGTCATGATCGTGCCCGTTGCGGCGCCGCGTCGTTGCACAGGAATCACGTCGGCGACGATCGCCATGATCACCGATGCCAGTACGCCCCCCGTGATCCCTGCGAAAGCCCGCGCGGCGAGCAGCAACGTAAAACTGCTCGCCAGCGCACACGCGAGATTCGACATCGCGAACAGCGCATACATGGTGAGCAGCAGACGGCGTCTGTCGAAGCGGTCGATGTAGGTGGCCGCGAAAAGCCCAGATAGGCCCGAGCACCACGAATACGCCGACACCGCGGTGGCGAAGCCGGCCGGCGCAATGCCGAACGCGTGCATGATCTGTGGACCGAGCGGCATCATCACCATGAAGTCCATGATGATGGTGAACTGGGTCAGCGCAAGCAGCCAGAGCAAACGGCGCTCATGCTTTGCGTCAATTGAATACATTGGCAAGATTCCTTGTTGTTGTTATAAGCGCGCCGCTTGCACGCGTCTGGCCGCCCATCGCATAAGCCGGATGCTCGTACGGCGCTCAGTCGTCGATCGTTTCATGCACGGCCGCCGCGCCCTGCTTCCAGTAGCTCGCCGCGCGAATACGCGCTTTGTCCACGCCACGCTCCGTGCACAGGTGATGACGAATCGCGCGGATGGTCGCCGACTCGCCCGCAGCCCACACGTAGCCTTCGCCGTCTTCGGGCAGATACATTTCGCGGACCGCTTGCAGCAAAGCCTCGCCGCGAGAGCCGGCTTCGCTGCGATAACGCCACACCAGATGCAACTCGGCCTGAGTCTCGAACTCGATGCGAGCCGAGGGGTCGGCCACTTCGATCACGGCGGCCACGCGCTTGCCGGCCGGCAGTTCCCCGAGTCGGCGCGCGATTGCGGGCAGCGCGGTGTCGTCGCCGATCAGCAAATGCCAGTCGAAAGCCGCGGGGATCACGAGTGAGCCACGCGGCCCGCCGATGCCGAGATACTGCCCGACCTGCGCTTGTGCAGCCCATGTGGCTGCCGGGCCGGCTTCGTGCATGGCGAATTCGATGTCGAGTTCATGTGCCTCGCGATCGAAGCGGCGCGGCGTGAAGTCGCGTGCGGTGGGGCGCCGCCCTTCGGGAAACACCGGACCGTCGGGGCCGGCTTCCGGCAGCACGGGTTTGTCCGCGCCCGGTTCGGGGAAGAACACCTTGATGTGATCGTCGAACGAAGCGGACACGAAGTCGTGCAAGTCTTCGCCGGTGAAGGTCACGCGGATCAGGTGCGGTGTCAGTGCCTGCACTTTGCTGACTTGCAGCAGGCGGAATTTGAGCGGGTGCCGCACGCGATGCACGGCGAGGTCGGGTCGGTTTTCTGAAGTCGTCATTGAGCTGGTCCGATGCAAAGCGATGGGTTCGGTGAGTCGCGTACCGCGCGTTAGCGCGGCGTGCGTGGGATGAAGAGCCGGGCGTGACACGCCGGCGTTCGCGATGTCACGCCGTGGATGCGTCGTCGCTATGACCGCTGCCCGGATTGCGCCCGCCTTCGATCTCCTTCACCGCGCGCATCAGGATCGCGGCAATGCGGCGCTGTTCGTCGGCCGGCGCATTGTCACGACGCAGCAGCGCATTTTTCAGCGCGCGGCGCGCTTCGTTCAACTCGGGCGCCCAACCGCCTTCGCTGATGTCGGCCGGCTCTTCACCGGCAAACGCGCGACGCACCGAATCCATCTTGCGCGCGATGTGGCTGAGCTTCGCGAGCATCAGCTCGACGCGGTCGCGGTTGGCCGCGAGATAGTCGCGCCCCGCCTGCGCCAGTTCATAGCGCTTGCGATTGCCTTCGAGTTGTACGGTGACGTAGCCGAGTTCTTCCAGGTACGTGAGCGCCGGATAGACCATGCCGGGGCTCGGACTATAAAAGCCGTTCGAGCGTGTTTCCAGCGCCTTGATGAGTTCGTAACCGTGGCTCGGTTGCGCGTCGATCAGCGAGAGCAACAGCAGTTGCAGATCGTCGGAACTGAATTTACGGCCGCGCGGAAACCCGTCGCCTTCGCCGCCGAACCCGCCTGGCCCGCCGCCGAAATGCCCGCGCCCGCCGCGGTGGTCATGGTGGCGTCCAATCGCATGCCAGAGCGCATGGGGCGAGAAACGATGGCCCGCATCGGCGTGTTCGCCGGGACCCCGGCCGTGAGCTTCATGATCATGGCCGAACGCATGCCACCAAGCGTGCAGCAACCGGCGCTCGAAACCCGCGCCGAAAGGATAGTCCCCGCCGTGCGGGCGGCCTGAACGATGATGATGACGCATCTCGCACACTCCATTTGTGTCTTAAGATGTGTCGTAAGATATATATCTAAAGATAGTTTGTCAAATTTTTGGGGGAGGTCTTATCGGGGCGCAACAAAAGTCTGCGGCATTTAACAAATCGACGTCCAGCATTCCCCTTGGGCGTTGATTCGTTTGACATACGTCAACCAGACTGTTCGGCGCTCGACTATCTTTCAGACGCCGCGACTCACGTGTTTCCGGTCGGCTCTGCGGGGTCATTGGCACCATTCCGCGCCCCGCGCGGAAAGGGGGATGTATGTCACGTCCAAAACTACCTCGGCCCGCGCGACGCCCACTCCTTCGTGGGCAAGCAAACGGACGCCTGTGGCTCGCCGTCGGTATTTCGTTCATCGGGTTGTCCTTTTCCGCTGCGACGCTCGCGGCGGGCGTCCTTCCACAAGGCGGCACTTACGTGGCCGGCTCGGGCGCGATAGCAAGCCAGGGCAACGGGCTCGTGATCACGCAACCGGGTTCGACGCGCGGCGTGATCGAGTGGAACAGTTTTTCGATTGGCAGGAACAACAGCGTGACGTTTGACAACGGCACGGGCGCGACGCTCAACCGGGTGACGGGGAGCTCGCCGTCCGCCATCCTCGGCCGGCTTAGTGCCACGGGCAGCCTCTATCTGATCAATCCGCAGGGCATCGTCGTGGGGCCGTCGGGCGCGGTGACAACCGGGGGACGATTCGTCGCGTCCACGCTGGATGCCTGCAACGACGCCTTCATGAAAGGCAGCGACGCGCTCACGCTGTCGGGCGACTCGGATGCAAGCGTGATCAACCTTGGCAAGATCAGTTCGAGCGGCGGCGATGTGTTCCTGATTGCGCGACACGCCGTCATCAACGCCGGCACCGTGGCAGCGCCCAACGGCACGGCGGAACTGGCCGCAGGCGGGCAGGTGCTGTTGCAGGATTCGACGAGCAGCCGGCAGGTGTTCGTGCAGACGGGCAGTCAGGGTACGGTCGTCAACAAGGGACGGATAACCGCCGCGCAGATCAGCCTGCAGTCCGCCGACGGCAACGTGTATGCCCTCGCGGGCGGCGGCACGCGCATCCGTGCAACCGGCACGGCAAGCCGCGACGGGCACGTCTGGCTCGTTGCCGACAGCGGCCGTATCGACCAGTCCGGCAAGATTGCCGCGAGCAACGCAGACGGCAGCGGGGGAGCCGTCGATACGCAGGCGGCGCAACTGGCGTTCGGCAGGCACGCAGTGGTTCAAGCGGGACAATGGAATCTGTCGACGCCCGAGTTCACGATTGATGATGCCGCCGCGCATGCGTTGCAGCGCAGCCTGAACGCGGGCACGTCGGTCGACCTGACCACGACGGGAACCAACGGTGCAACGGGTGACCTCGGCGTCGCGTCGAGCCTGCGCTGGTCCGGTCCGGCTTCGCTTACGCTCGCCGCGTACCACAACGTCTCCGTGACGACGGATGCGACTATCACCAACAATGGTGCGGGCAATCTGACCTTGCGCGCCGACGCATCAGGCCTCAATAACGGCGGCAGCGTCGCAAACAATGGCACGCTGGACTGGTCAGCGAGCACTGGCGCGGTCAGCGCCTTCTACGACATGAACGGCACATACGTCGCCGGCGCGCAGCGGCGCAACCCGGCTTGGGCGGCGGCCGACTTCAGCGGATTGCTGACGCAGATCACCAGCTACAAACTCGTCAATTCCCTGACCGATCTGACAAGCGTCGCGAGCGACCCCGCCGGCAACTATGCGCTGGGCAGGAACATCGATGCCGGTGCGACGCTATTTGAGACGATCGGGTCGATAAATTTGCCGTTCACTGGGCAGTTCGATGGCGCAGGTCACACCATCACCAATCTTACCCTTGGTGCAGTTCGCGGGGACCATGGAGAACAAGGTTCGGTGATGGGTGCGTGGGGCTTGTTCGGTGTTATCGGCACAGGAGGAATTGTTCGTAACCTGACCGTTGTCGGAAGCGCTACGAGGAGTACTTCTGTTATCGAGTTCGCCTCCTATGGCGTCCTGGCCGGCGTCAATTATGGAACGGTACTGTCTGACAGCACCGCCGGGTCGATCAACTTGATGACCGGTTTGAACGATGTCACGGATTCCGGTGGTCTGGTCGGATACAACTATGGCATCATCCAGCGGTCGTCGAGCAGCGTTACTGTCTCCGCGCAATACACCCTCGGCGGACTGGTGGGTAAAAATCTCGCGACTGGCCGTATCGTGCAGTCTTATGCCAGCGGTAACGTCACCGCCGGGCCCTATAGCGGCGGCGGTGGCGGCCTGGTGGGTAGCAACGAGGGATCAGTAACGCAATCGTATGCAACCGGTAGCGTCCGGTACATCGGAACCTGCCCCGGAGGAAACCCCTGCGGCAGCGCCGGCCTGGTACAGAGGAATTCGGGCGCTATCAGCGAGTCGTTCGCGGTCGGACCTGTGATCCAGAAGCCGGCGGGGATAGTGGCCTTCAACTCCGCCCCGATCTCAACTGACGTTTACTGGAATACAGAGACGACGCTCGCGCCAGTGGCTGTCCTCTCCGGACCGGGACTACCGGCCTCTAACGGCCTCACCACCGCGCAGATGAGTATGGCTTCATCGTTCGCTTCATACGACTTCGGTCCAAACGGCACGTGGGCAATGCCAGCCGGCGCAAGCCACCCCATCCTCCGATGGCAACTTGCCCATCCATGAGTGGACTTCACGGCTGGACGGCCCTTGCGGATAAGCCGAATTCCGATCCGCGTCGATCGCGCCAATCAGCATGCGGCGCTTGATGCGGTCGAATCCATCGGGCACATCATCGTACATGAAGGGCCAGGCAGCTCATGGTCAGGACGAACTCCGCGCTCCTGGGTTTAGCGGAAAGTCGTAGATCAAGGTTGCGGGCAACATTAATCGATGAGATTCGATCTCTTTCTCTCGGGCTGAACGGCGACAATCTGTTCTTCCAATTCGTCAACACCTGCTATGAGAAGTGCGAGATCATCTTCCCAACTTCGGCAAATGAGGAGCGCTCTTTGGCGACAGCGGGGTGGCGGCGCCTTTGCCCCGACGGACTGTTTTTTCTTCGGTACCAGTCTCGCGGCGAGCCGTCGACGCCCGAAAGCGTTTGCGTTCCGGAGGTCAATGGCCGCTTGCGGTTGCAGAACCGACGTCTCAACGTCTGTTCAAGAGTAGCGGCGAATGACACTTCCTGCCCGGCGGATGTCAGTTTGTGGGCCGAACCGCTTATACCTCGCGCATGACTGGCCGGCGAGGAATTCGGTAAACGACGGATATGTACTTTGGTGTCGCCCGGCTATCCACAATGACGCCGCCCAACGCTTCGGCGATGCGCCGGCTGGCGCGGTTCTGTTCGGCAACCGGATAGGTGAAACTGGCACAGCCAATGGTTCGCGTTGCCCAGTGTGCCACCAGGGTTACGGCCTCGCGACCAAAACCATTTCGATGACGATCTTCACGAATCCAGATGCCGAGTTCCGGGCTCTCGGTGCGTACGCGGTGAAGGCCGGTCAGCCCAAGGAAACTCCCGTCAGCGCGTTGCCGGATCGCAAATACATAGTCCGACCCGTCGTTTATCGACGGTATCCAGGACCGCCAAACTCCATCGAAGTCATGCCGGGATGCCGGCGGCTCCCACGCCATGTAACGGGTGAGCGAAGGGGTTATACATGAGAACGTGGCATCCGCGTCGTTGGCCGAGAACGGTTTGATCAAGAGCCGGGTTGATTCAATCTGGACTTCTGTCGGCCGCAGCAGCATCTCAGCTTTTCCATCGAAGGTTGTTTGCGGTCACCAATTGTCGACGAATCAGAAATGTGTGTCGAACGTCTCTTCATGGCCGACGGTTGCCTGACGTGCTTTGCGGCAGCCAACTCGTTTGAGCATTGAGATGTAACCTTCGGGTATGGCTCCCTGCATGATTGGTCGCATCTATCGCGACAGCGACACCGTGACGATCGACCGAAGCGGCGCCAATCTCGCCGCTCTCGAAGCGATCAATGCCGATCGTGAGGTGCCCATCAAGATCCGGCGGTCCAAATATCTCAACAGCCTGGTCGAGCAGGACCATCGGGCGATCAAGCGACGGACGCGACCAATGCTCGGTTTGAAGTCTTTTCGCTGTGCCCGGATCCTGCTCGCCGGAGTTGAGCTGATGCATATGATCGCAAAAGGACAGATGCAGTGTCCTCGCGGGCCGCATCGGTCGGACGCTGATCAATTCTACGACCTCGCAATATAAGCAGGACTTCGCATATCAATTTCGCTCGCTCGTTGAGCATTACCGCGACAAGCCCTTCCATCGCCTCCATCATTAGTGCTGGGATTCTTCGCACCGCGTGAGATGATGCCAAGTTTATGGTGCGGCTGTCTGCTTGCGACGAGCCGTCCTCGCGGAAAGCTCGGTGATCGCGATGTCACGGAAAGTCGCCGTGCCGTTGTCGGCGAAAACAGCGACACCGTCGTCCTCGAGTGCCGGAAAGACAAGATCGGTGATGACGGTCGCGCCGTCATGTGCAAAGACCTCCACGGAGTCTCTGTCTATTACGACCCTAAGCCGCAATGCACCGCCCGCGAGAGGGAAGTTGACAATGTGCCGCTTGCTGAACGCAGGCGAAAAACCGGTCACGCCGGAGTCCGTCCGGTCGAGCGTCAACGTCTGACGGCGGGCGTCGTAAACGATTCGCGTGCCAGTCTTTCCATTCGCTGATCGGCGCACGATGAGTCCCATGCGCTGGGCTGACTGCGGGTCGATCGTCAACTCGATGTCCTGCACGACCCCGCGCGTTGATGGTGGGAGAGCTTGAGTGCCTGAACTGACACTGACCTCGCCGATTTTCGTCGTGGCACTCGCATGTACGAGCGCCGCGTATTGATCGACCGGTTCGGAGGTCAGTTTCGGCGCCCCGTCGAGCGTCTTGAGTGCGAGCTTGCGCGGCAATGCCATTGCACCTTTCCACGGCGTGGTGGGTATGCGGTCCGCGTAGTCCCAGTTGCTCATCCAGCCGATTGTGACAGGCGCTCCGCCAGGTGCGCCCGCGAACGTGCCCGCAGCATAATAGTCCGCACCATGGTCGAGCCACAGATAGCGGGACGGGTCCGAACCCGGTGGCGGAATATGCTCCGGCGTAAACCTCTTGCCGTCGAATTCGCCGATGAAGTACATCGCCCCGGAGCCGCCCGAAATCGACCAGGGGTTGACGTTGACGATCATTACCCACTTCTGCTTGCTGCCGTCGCCATCGAGTGAAAGAGGAAACAGGTCCGGCATTTCCCACAACGCTTCGCGGTGCGGAATATCGGGAAGCGAAAAGTCGCTGAGAAACATCCAGTCGATGAGGTTATTGGAACGATACATCTTCACGACATGCGCGTCGGCGACAACTGCGGTCATCAGCCAATAAGCTCCGGGCGCGTACCAGGAAACCTTTGGATCCCGAAACTGCTTCGATTCCGGTTCGAGCGTGAGCACGGGGTTGCGCTTGTACTGCTGCCATGTAGTGCCGTCATCGAGGCTATAGGCAAGCGATTGGGCCTGGACACCCGGTGCGTGTCCGGAACCTTCCTTGTACACGCTCGTGTACAGCGCAACGAGCGGCGTCGAATGAGGCGGGCCGAGGCCGGACGAGTTGCGCGCATCGACGACGATCGAACCCGAGAAAATTTCCTCGTTCGCATCGGCATGCATTGCAACGGGTTGTTCCCGCCAGTGGAGCAGATCGCCGCTGGTTGCATGCCCCCACGACATGTTCCCCCACGCAATTCCGCCAGGGTTGTACTGGTAGAAAAGATGATAAACGCCGTTGTGGTACACGAGCCCGTTGGGATCGTTCATCCAGTTGCGCTGTGGAGTGTAGTGGAGCGCAGACCGCCATTGGGTGGTGCCGTTCTCGATGCCGTCGGAAGACGACGGCGATGCCAAGGCGACGCATGCCGCGACGCACGCCGTGATAGATGCGCTCAGCAAGGCGAACAGCCGTGCGGGCCGTAAGTGCGGAGTGAAGTCGGAAAATCGTTGGAGCGCGTGCATGTAATGTCTTAACGAGTGGTGGGCCCGTCCTCGTGTGAGGCAGAGCCGCACATGTGCTGGGAAGCACCTGCGCGAAGGCACGGGGCGTAAGCGCCGCCTCAAGCAGCACTGACAACGGCCCGGTGATATTCCAAACCGAGCACGACGGTGCCCTTGCGCGTGTTGGCGGCGGTGAGCCCGCGACGCGCCGTCTCGCGCATCGCACGATTCACGGTGTTCACATTCAGGCCGAGGAAATCCGCAAGCACGCGCTGCGACGGCAGGCGGTCGCCGGGCCTGAGCTGGCCCGTTGCGATGTCGGCCTCGACTGCCGCGACGACTGCGCGGTAAGCCGGGCCTTGATATTGATGCAAGTCTGGAATCCAGCAGCGGTTCATGGTCACAATCCTAGTGCCGGTTGCCGCAGCGCAGTGGACCGGTACCCGGGCGTGACAGATCAGCTGTCCGCGACCGGGCTTCGGTCCACTTGCCATGCGGCTGCAGCGCTTTGCAATGGTCGTCCTCGCGCTGCTGACCGGGTGCGGTCTTTGGTTAGTGATCGCCGGACTGGCCGCGGCCGGCGTCCAGATTGGCGGGAATGTCGCCATAGCCGCCGAGTCCGCCGTTGCCATATGTCCTGTCGACGGACGTGGACGGGCCCGCGATGTTCAGCTTCACAGTAGGCGCGAGCGTGCCGCCGCGTCGCGGACCTATCGCATCGATGAACGATTCGACGAGACCGCCGGGCATCACATAGTGCGAATACGACTGGAACGCGCGCGGGTTCTGGTTGGGGTCGAGCGCATACGGCGCGCCGATCGGCTGGTCGAAGTCGGTCGGATTGCCGAGCACGAGACCGCTGCCCTTGTTCAGCGGAAGGAAGTCGCTGCGAATGCCGTCGCCTACGAAACCGTAGACGCCGTCCGGCCCGTCGACGCCCGCCGCATAGGTCGGGCGGTGACTGATCGTGAACAGATAGTACTTGCCGTCCTTGATGTAGATCTGCGGCCGCTCGGTCTGATCGTTCACGCAGTTGGCCGACAGGATAGGCGGCAGGAACTTCCACTGCGTGAGGTTTTCGTTCGTCGCGACGGCAAGCCCTACGTTCGCCTTCTGATATGTGGCGCCCGAATCCATCACGGCGTTTAGGTCTTCGCGGTACGGATCGCTGGGCGCATAGCCCAGATCGGCTTCAGTACACGTGCGCGCGCCGCGGGGACCCGCCGTGTTACCTTCGAACACCATATAGGTTTTGCCGGGATGTGCAGGGTCGACGAACACGAACGGATCGCGGAACGAGTAGTAACCGTTCTGATCGCGTGACTGATACAGCTTGCCGTCGGGTTCGAGCAAAGCCTCGTGCTTGTCGAATCCGTCGAACCAAACGTGCTTGTCGTCGGCGTGAATGTGACCGTCCGTGCGCGAGATGATGGCGATGGGCGGCGTGATGTCCTGGCCACCCTCGGCGGTGCGATTGAACGACAGCGCCGTGTAGTACAGGCTCACGTTATTGCCGTTCGTCAGACGCGCCGAGCCCGACCACTCCGCGTTCTGCGTCATTGGTGCGGTGCCGAACACCCTGACGCTGGAACCGTCCGGAAACAGATGGCCGCCGTAAGTCCAGCCGCCGTCGGCCGGGCGCTGCGAGGCCGGAATGCCCGCCTTGCGATAGAAGAAACCGATCCGCGCATGCACATGGCGATCGTCAAACGAATAGCCCGCATGCGGATCGGCCGTCAGCGAAAAGATCACTTCCCAGCCCTTGAAGCTCAGATTGTTCGCGCGAACATCGGACAGCGGCCAGGTATCCCATACCCACACGTCCGGGTTGATCAGTGGGAAGTTCGATGCAATGTCCGGCATCGTCAGCGAGGCGGGCAGTGAGTTCTTGTCCGCAGCCGTCGCTGTGTGCGACTGCGCCTTGATCTGGCGGACGTCAGCACGGGTCCAGCGCATGGTGAAACTGCTCTCGGGGTCATAGGCCTGCTGCGAGTGTGGAGTCGGGGCAGGGAAACCGGCAGCCGACTGGGCCTGGGCGGGCGTGCCACTGGCAGCGAGTAAGGAACCGGCGACGACGCCAGCTCGGAGGCGAGGGCGCGTGGGGGTCGAAAAAAACGGAAGCAATGTCATGGGGCCGCATCCCGAAAAGTGAATAAGATTGCTGTTGCGTTACATCCAAACCGGTTTGGATAATAGCCAAAACCGGTTTGGAAGGCAAAGAAAGTTATGTGACACGATAGAATGGTGCTGTCGAGGTACGTCCGCGCGGGTGCGGTGCCTTTAGTTTTGCAAGGTGAAACGGTGAAGGTAAATCTCAAGACGCTGTCCGACTCGCTCGGCCTTTCGAGGACGACGGTGAGCCGTGCGCTCAATGGTTACGACGACGTGAATGAAGCAACCCGCGACAGGGTAAAGGCGGCCGCGGCAGCGCTCGGCTACCATGCGGACCCGACCGCGCGCCGGCTTGCCACCGGACGCGCAGAGGCGGTCGGCATTGTCTATCCGTTCGGTGCGGGTGACCTCGGCGACCCGCGCTTTGGCGAAGTCGTTGCAGGCATGACGGAGACGCTCGCGGAGAATGGGCTGGATCTGATCATCGTGTCGGCGCGGCCGGGCGCCGAACTGGATTCATATCGCCGGCTCGTCGGCAGCAAGCTGGTGGATGCGCTCGTCGTAGCGCGAACGCTCGTTGACGATCCGCGCATACGTTTTCTGCAGGACCACGGCTTTCGTTTCGTCGCGTACGGCCGCACCAATACATCGCAGCCTTATCGATGGTTTGATTTCGATAACGAGGCGGGCGCGCGCGCGGCAACCGAACGTCTGATCGGGCTTGGTCATCGGCGCATCGCTATGATCAGCGCGCCGCTGTCGATGAGCTTTGCTGCTCAGCGTCGCGAGGGTTTCCTCGCTGCGTTGCGCGGTGGCGGCATCGAGCCGGACGCGTCTTTGCTGATTGATACGTCATTCGACAGGACCGGCGGCCACGAGGCGATGCACGCATTGCTCAGCCGCGCGCAGCCGCCCACCGCCGTGTTGGTCGACAACAACATCGCAGGGACGGGCGCGTACCGCGTGCTTGTAGAGAGTGGCAAGAAAGTCGGCACCCAGGTCTCGCTGATCGTGTACGACGGCGTGCCGCCGGATGTGGCGTTTCCTCACACTGTCACGGCCGTTGTGCAGCGTACGGGTCAGTCGACGGGGCGCATCATCGCGGAACTCGTGATGGATGCGATCGACGACCGCACAAGTTGCACGCATCGGCTCGTGCAGCCGAGCTTGGTGCCCGGTGATACGGATGGACCGCCAGTCTGACCGCGCGCTAGCTCGGCCAGAGTTCCGCCGATTCCAGCGCGGGCACGTGAACGACGCCTTCGTTCTTTGGAAGTTAAACCGATCCGCAGATAGTGAGCCGATACCGGCCATTCGAGATACCGCGGTGGAGGGAGAGCGATAGCCTTCGGCGGCTTCTCGTCGCATTCGAAATGGTGTTACCGCTGAGGAAACCGTCCGATCTTGCCGGCGTGAGATCGTCCAGTATGTGTTGGAAGCGAGCGGTGGGCTGACCGGCGCCATTTCTACAATCCTAAACGATGCAGCGGAGCTTTCTATCCGAAACGGCGACGAACCTATCGGCATTTCACATCTCCAGCGCGTCGCTCGCGAACATGCCTGATCTTGGGAAGCCATGGGCTGTTGCGCCGCGACCGTTTTTCGAAGAGGCATTTGGCAGTTGGCTAGGTCCGGCGGCGACGTGTTACCAGATCAGCGTGGGCACGCTGTGGGAAACGAGCACGGGGCTGGATCTACCGAATCTTGGAAAAGCGGGATGGATTTTATTTCCTCCAGTCTGACGCTGAGACGGGCGGCGTCGACTTCGACGCGATCGTTTCACTGGTCGACGACGAGACGGCGTTGCTAAGCGTCATGTATGCATCGAACATCTCGGGTGCGAAGCTGGACATCGCGACGATCGTCGAACGCGCGCGTGCAAAGAAACCGGGCCTTTTTATCATTACGATGCGGTCCAGCATGCGCCGCATGCGGTCATCGACCTGCAGAAAACACCTGTCGACGGCATCAACTTCGCGCCATACAAGTTCTTTGGATGTAGAGGGGCGGGCGTCGCGTGGCTGTCGGAACGTCTCGCAGAGTTGCCGCATCACCGGCTCGACGCTAAAGAGAAGGGCATCTGGGAGCTTGGTAGTCCTGCGCCGGCGCAATTCGCTGTGGTGAGCGCGATCGTCGATTATGTCGCGTGGATCGGCGCGCAATTCAGCGACGCAGAAAACCGGCGCGAGTTGTTCGTGCGGGGCATGCAACGCATTGAGGAGCACGAGCGCGCGCTGCTTTCACTGTTGCTCGATGGGGTTGAAGGACGACGCGGTCTGCGAGCTATCGAAGGCGTGCGAGTATTCTGGGATCACGACGATCTCACGCGCCGTGACCTGATTGCAGGCATCGGCTTCGGTGGTCTGGACCCGACGGCCGCCGTGCGCGCATATGAAGAGCGTGGAGTGATCGTGTACGAGCGCATCGTTTCGAGCCTTTATTCCGGCCGAATGCTGAAGTCGTTCGGCCTCGACGATGCCGTGCGCATCTCCCCGCTGCATTGCCATGGACCGAGTGACGTCGCGAGATTCCTCGCAGTGACGGAGCAGATTGCGGGGGAACGGGGCCGCTGGATAGCCGGGCGAGACAGCGACGCATCGAGACTCAATTTTTGGTGCCCGCTTCGTCCGATAGTCATGTCGGGTCATGTCTGAAGCGACTTCGGTAACACTTCGCCGGCAGTGAATGTCAGTTCTTGTCCCGCGAGCGAGCCGCTCCTTCGGACGTATATTTTGTTGGTGACCGTTTCGGGAGCGAATGGCCGTTGTGCAGCAGAAATCCGCCCCACACCCGCGACGATCTGAGCGGCTCCTTCGGGTCGGTCTCTGCCTTTCGCATCCCTGCGGCGATCGGCGATCGACCTCGGTCCGCATCGGACCGGGTTCGGCCAGGAACGGTCGTTCGACACCGGCTCGAAGATCGTAGACAATTCGTGAAGTCGTCCCCTTGCTAGCAACTGCCCATCACGATGAAGTTTAGACCTCGGCAAGAGCACACATTGAGCACATGCTTCGTGGAGTCTCGAAGTCGTCTGGACGGGCGCCCGGGTTTATCCCACGACGCACGCAATAGGTGAACGTAAGGTAGCCGGAGGCACTCCATGCAGGAAGAGAAAATAATTGAAGCCCTGAATGCGCGGTTGGCGGAGTCAATGGGTTCAGCAGATCCCGTGACAATGCATTGCGGCGAGATAGGCACAATCGCTTAATGGTCGCCTCGCTGGAATTTGGCTTCCTTGAATTCGCAGTTCAGCGAATCATTGCGCAGACGTCGGAGAGCAAGGCGGCGATCAGGCTCTGCAAAACGGTTGGAAAGCGTGTTGAATCAGAACGCGTCAATGATCGACGCTTCAAGGGCCACGAGTGCACCACGACCGTATTGGCCATCGCGCGGAACGAGTGGGGGCCAATCGGGCTCTGCTCAAACCGTACAGGGCGTACTTTGTCGCCAATCTGAGTGGCCGCTGTGGGGAGATTGTGAGTGTCGCCTCCGGGTCGCGCGCTGTCGATCGCGACCCCGCGACATTCGCGGTGTATGCAGTTCGCATAAGTCGATGAACGGCCAGAAGCCGCCGGTCGAGGTCACCATCCAATTCGCATAGTCGAGGTTCGGTCTGCCTTCGCTGAATGGCCGCTTTCGGGCGAGCGGATTGCCGGTTGCATCGCCTTGATGCGGCCAGTTGCGGCCCCTCGGGATTCGGGAGCAGCCGTCAGTAGAACGACCGCTGCATATCCGACTGCAGCCGTTGAGTAGGCATGAGCCGGGCAGATGCACCTTCCTTCGGCCGAACTAGCGGGTACGGGAGGTCTTGAAGGCGGCGCTGCTGCCCAGTAACACAACACTGCTTCGCAGGTGCACGTTGAGATTGAATCGGCTAATCTTTGCTAGAGGTGGAGTAGACCGCGCGTTTACGTTGTTCGCGATCCGGCAAACCGGCGACGTGCCTGGAGGGAGTCTCCATGAGCGCATTGACAAGGTGCACTATCGCGCTCACTGTCGTCATAGGATGTGCGGCGAGCCTGACGTCTGCGAGGGCTACGCCGCTTACGGTCGCCGTGCAAAGGTTGGTTCCGACTCCAGCCTCGGAGACGCCCGCCGCGTCCGCGCCATCCCCCGCAAGCCGGGCCGAGATGGTCCGAGCGTTGGATGGCCTCATCGCAACGCTCGACAACGATGCGCAACGCTCGACCTTTGTCGCGCAACTCAAAGCCCTTCGTGACTCGACGCAGAACACTATGGCGCCGCCGCCCCCGACGGGGCATGCGGATTTCCTGGGCGCGATTGCATCGGGGATCGCTTCCGTTGAAACCAACCTTGGGGGAGGCGCTCCGCTTCGTGCGTGGGGAGTGCGCTCGCGCGATGCCGCCGGCGAGTTGCAAGGCATCGTCACGGGCACGCGAGGCGGGTCGCTCGCGCAGATTTTAGGCGGACTGAGCGCGACGCTAGCGGGCTGGGGCCTGTGCGCATTAGCGTTGCGCCACGTCCAGCGGCGCATTCTCGCGCGCTATGGCAAAAACGTCGCGCTTGTGCCGAATCCAACGTGGACACAGTTGCTTGCATTTGCATTCCGGCAGACCGCGCCTTGGCTGGCCGCATTCGTCGCGATGCTAGTTTTCGTGAGTGCGATGCCCGAGGCGCTTGGCCGCACACTCGGCATCGTCGTCGCATACTCAATCGTCGCGGGATCGATCTTTTCCGCCGTCTGCTTGATCATCATCTCCGTGTTCAGCACGGCGCATCGACGCGTCGCGGCGCGGCAACTGCTTGCGCGCGCGCCCTGGCCGCTCTTTTTGATCGGTGCATGCGGCGCGCTCGGCGACGCGATGGCCAACAATGATGTCATGCGCCAGGTAGGACCCAATCTCGCAGGCATCGTGTCGACCTTCGCCAGTCTGACCGCGGCCTTGCTGTCCGGCTATTTCGCGCTCGCTTACCGGCGACCCGTTACGCACTTAATTCGCAATCGTCCGTATTCGCGGAGGCGCGATCATCAATTCGCAACCGAGGCGCTCGATATCCTTGCGTCGCTATGGCATATCCCGATACTGCTTATCGCGGCAGCGTCGGTTGTCGCGATACTCGACGGGCGCGGCGCAGAGGGCGATGTGCTGCGGCCCTCGCTACTAAGCGCGGCGCTGCTTGTACTCACGCTATTCGTGTCTGCGCTGATGCGTCATTTCACTCGGCAGCGCGACCCTCGCAGCCGCCGCCGCGCCCCCCATCTCACGCGGCTGCTGCACTTTGCCTGCACGCTAGGCGTGATGCTGATCTGGCTCGCGTATCTGCGCTTCGAGCTGGAACTGTGGAGCGGACCGATTGCACGGCTCATTAAGCACAGCACGATGACTCCCGGCTTCCGGCGGGGGCTGATAGCGGTCCTCGCGACCGTGTTCGGCGCGTGGTTTATCTGGATCATTATCGACACGGTGATCCTCGAGACGTTTGGGCCGAACAGCGCGCGTAACAAGGCCCTCAGTCCTGGCGTGCGGGCGCGCACGATGCTGCCGCTCGTACGCAACGCGGTCTTCGTTACGGTCGCCACGCTTGCCGCCATCGTGGCCGCGGCGGCGCTCGGGATCAACCTGACGCCGCTGCTCGCCGGGGCAGGGATCATCGGTCTGGCGGTCGGCTTCGGCGCCAAGTCGCTCGTCACTGACCTTATTACCGGGCTCTTCATCATCGTCGAGGAAACGATTTCAGTCGGCGACTGGATCGATGTGGACGGACACGCCGGCACCGTAATGGACCTCACGATTCGAACAGTGCGCCTGCGTGATGGACAAGGCGCGGTCCACACGATTCCGTTTTCGCAAATCAAGATTGTGAAAAACCTCTCGCGCGATTTCGCCAATGCGGTATTTGAAGTCCGCGTGCCGTTCAGTACGGACCTGGAGGAGGTGAGGCGAATGATTGTGGAAGTGGGGGCCGAATTAAGCGCGGACTTCCGCTATCGCAGCCACATCCTTGCGCCGCTCGAGGTATTCGGCCTCGAGCGTTTTGAAGCAAACTGCATCGTCGTCAAAGGGCAGATCAAGACGCTTCCTTTACAGCATTGGAGCGTGGCGCGAGCGTTCAACGAGCGGCTCAAACTAAGAATGGAAGAAGCTGGCATCGAGATGCTACTGCCGCAGATGCAGATTCAGACGTCGCTCGAAGAGCAGAAAGCACGAGCGCACGCTGAGTTGCGCCTGCTCAAGGATCCGCCGTGAGCAGGCGATGGCGTTGAAACGGCAGCCTACGGAATCCGGGCTAAGGGCTGGTTCGCTTAAGTTCAGTGGCAGAACCGGTCACCGAAACATTCGCCACTGCAGTTGGCGACGCGACTGCGGCTGGGGGCGTTGCTGGCACGGAAGCCTTCAAAAGATAGGTGGTTGACGTGACTGCGAATGCCCGCTCATGGCCGCGATGAGGCAGCGCCACCGGCTATTCGCTCGCCGGAAACCGGCCATTGAGCGAGGGCGGACGATACCGCGGCGGTTCAAATTGGACGGTGACCTCGACCGGCGGCTCTTGGCCGATCGGGTCACTTCGCAAGCGGCCGCTTATTGGCGCTCCAGTTCGCTGGAAATGGATTCGGCTGAGTGACCGGTCTGGAGGATGCTGTCTGACCGTGTTGGGTCGACTCCAGTCCCACGCCTCGCTCGAATGCTGAGATTCGCCGAATGCTGAAACGACGGGTCGTCGATAGCCGCAATGGCCGATAGCGCGATCAACGTAATTGATGCGACAAACGTGGGCGCATAGGGCATAAAATCAATCGAAGCGCCGGTCCCTTTGCGTGGCGCGGCTCGCCTTATCCCCTTCTATCAACGGCAGGCGGCCATGAACACTCACGATATACGTTTCGTTCGTCCGGTGCTGGCCGCACTTTGCGGAGCGTCGCTCGTAACACTCGTCGCGTGCGGCAGAAACAGTTGCGTCAGCCTTGACGGTTGTGTCGGCGGAAACGGGATGCCAAACGTCGCCCTATCCGGCACCGCAGCTGCCGGCAAGGCGCTCGCCAGCGCGGTGGTTAGCTTCAGTTGTGCTTCGGGTTCGGCCTCCACACTGTCAGACGGCGGTGGGCGCTACAGCATTACCTTAAGCGCCACGCTTCCCTGCATCCTCACCGTGAACTCCGGCGGCACCACCTTGCATTCGTTGGCATTTGCCGGCGGCACTTTCAATACGACACCCGAGACGGAACTGATGCTCGTCTACCTCGCTTCGCAACTTGGCACGAGCGAGACCAGTCTGATTGCGGGCTTCCCGAGCAACTTGCAGTTCCAGCAGGTGCTGGCAAATCAGACCGCTGTACTGGCTGCGCAATCGGCAGTCGTCACGAATCTGCAGCAGCGATATGCGGTCACGTTGACGGCACCGGCGTTTCTGACGACGCAGTTCATCGTCGGGCAAGCAGGGGTCGACAGCGATCTCGGCGCGCTGGCGACAGCACGCGCCATCGATGTCGATGGCATGCTCGATCCGGTTGCCGTTTCGCTGCTGTCCGCAGCGGGTCTCGCTCATCCGCTCACCACGACGTCCTCACCTTCATCCGGCACTGGCGGGACAGGCAGCGCCACCGGCGGCATGATGTGAACTGAGGCAGTTTGAGTTGGGTTCATCAGGCAGTGACCGGCCATGAAGAGTCCTTCGCAGTCGGTTGGCGAAGGTCCGCTGATGAGCGACGAGTCGCCATTCGGCGAAGCGACGGGCACCTAAGATTCGTCGGCGAGCCAGTCATGGACCAGGCGCACGCGTTCTTATCGGATTAACTGCTTCCACAGACTGTATTATCCCTGCCCAGTCGGGTCCGGGAGACAGCCAGGATCCGCTTCCGTCACGAATCGTGAAGGCTCCCGGTTTGCCAGCCTATTCAAAAAGTGGCCCAATCGTTGGCCTCAGCGGTTTTCGCTACCTGAACAGGCTGCGGCATGGGTCGCTTCAGCGCTGGGGCGATCGGAGCCTTGGCGCGCACCGCAACTGCAGTATGCGGTTGTGCTGTAGAACGCCAGTCCGCACCGCGCGAGGCATCCAGCCTGAACATGGAAACGGCGGATTTCAGATCGCCCGCCTGCGTTTCCAGCGAACTGGCCGCCGCCGCGGCTTCCTCAACCAGCGCTGCGTTCTGCTGCGTGACTTCGTCCATCTGCGTAACAGCCTGGTTGACCTGGCCGATGCCCTTACTCTGTTCCTGGGATGATGCGGCGATTTCACTCATGATGTCTGTCACTCGCCGGACCTCATGCGTGATCTTGTCCATCGCGGTGCCAGCTTCCTGGGCGTAGCCGGCGCCGGCCCGCACCCGTTCTACGGAAGCGTGAATCAGTTCCTTGATTTCCTTCGACGCGGTCGAAGAACGCTGCGCTAGCGAGCGCACTTCGGCGGCCACCACGGCGAAGCCGCGTCCCTGCTCGCCCGCACGTGCGGCTTCGACGGCTGCGTTCAGGGCGAGGATGTTGGTCTGGAAGGCGATACCTTCAATGATGCCGACAATATCGGCAATCTTGTCGGAGCTGGCGTTGATGTTATCCATTGTTTCCACGACGCGAGCGACCACGGTACCGCCTTGTTCGGCCACCTCGACTGCCTGTGCAGCGAGCTGATTTGCCTGGTGCGCATTGTCGGCGTTCTGGGTGACGGTTGAGGTCAACTGCTCCATACTCGCGGCCGTTTCTTCGAGCGACGCTGCCTGCTCTTCGGTGCGCTGCGACAGGTCCTGGTTGCCGGCGGCAATCTGATGAGTGGCAGTAGCGATCGAGTCAGCTGAAACCTTGATGGCGCCGATCGTCTGCGTGAGCTGCTCCTGCATGCGTTTCATCGAAAACAGCAGACTCGAGCGGTCGTTCGGCGCCGTCCTGACCACCGCGGTCAGATCATTGTTGGCAATCTGGTTGGCAACTTCGGCAGCGTAGGATGGTTCGCCACCGAGTGAGCGCAGAATGCCCCGGTTGAGCAACACCACGACCGCCGATAGGGCCCCGGCCAGTACCACCAGGATGCCGAGGCTTTGGTACAGCGTCGAGCGGAACGCCGCGTCAATGTCATCGACATAGACTCCCGTCATCAGGAACCAGCCCCACGGCTGATAGCCTGTGTCATACGAGATCTTGGGAGAGGCGTCGCTCGCGCCGGGTTTCGCGAAGGTATACGTGCTGAAACCCTTGCCGTCGCGTTGCACGACGGCCACTGCATCTTTGAACATGGCGACGCCGTTTGGATCCTTGAAATCGCTGACGTCCTTACCAATCATGTTTGCGTTGGTCGGGTGCATTAGAATCGTCTGCGAATTGAAGATCGTGAAATAGCCCGCTTCGCCGTACCGCATGTTCCGGATGCTGTCCAAGGCCCGTTTTTGCGCTTCTGCTTCCGGCATGGAGCCGGCGGCCACCTGATCGCCGAAGGCTTTGATCACGCTCAGCGCGAGTTCCGACACGTGTATCAGATCGGCCTTTCGCTCATCCAGGCGCATTGCTTTCGTCTGGTAAGCGTTGTAGATCGACATTCCGGCAAGACATAAGAGGCCGAGGACCAGCGGCAGCCAGAGCTTCTGCGAAAAAGACAGTTTCATACTTCTACAACCCTCGAACTAGTGGACTGACGGGAAAACCATTAAGTCAAGGACGCGGAGGTATGAACGGCGGTACACCTTGGTCCTCACGTGGCTAACGGCCAAAGGTCGAGAGTTATTACAGCAGACTTTGTAAAAGACCCTTGCAGAACAAACAACGGTAGCTGCTGAGTGCGCTCCCGCTGGGCGCAAATCGCTGTGCGGCGACCGTCGCCGCGCAGCGAGAGTGTCGGGGATGGGCCTATGGCCGTCGTGCCGATGGGCAGAGAATCGTCGTTCGTTAGCATGGGCGGGCGCGCCCACCAATCAGCGGACCAAGCCAAGTCCGACACAGCAACCCGGCCAGATGAGGAAAAACGGTTTTGTCGCGGTAAGAGCACGATGCGAACAAACGGCTGTTTAAGTAGGACTGCTTATGCCGCCAGTGAGTAGAACTGCTCGGCACGAGTGTATCCGAGGCCACGGACTTGCATTTGGCCCTTGGCGATCATATGCATGAGCTCGATGCCGCTCAACAGGATCCGGGCGCACCGAAAATTCTTGAAGCCAAGCATAGGCCGCGTGCGTCGCTTGATCGCCCGATGATCTTGCTCGACAACATTGTTCAGATACTTGTTCTGGCGAATCCTGATCGGTGCTTGCCGCTCCTCGTTGAGAGCATCCAGCGCGGCCAGGTTCGCACCGCTTTTATCGATTGTCACCGTCTCGGGTTCGCCGTTTTGCTCGATTGACTTTTCGAAGTAGCGCCGCGCCGCGGCCTTGTCGCGATGGGCACGCAGCAGAAAATCCACCGTGTTACCCTCTTTGTCGACTGCGCGGTACAGATACTTCCACTGGCCTCGGACCTTGATATACGTTTCATCCATTCGCCAGCTCCGGCCGACGGCTTTCTTGTGGCGGCGGAAGGCCTTCTCCAGGACCGGCAACACCTTGATGGCCCAGCGGTGCACAGTTGAATGGTCGACCGAGATTCCGCGCTCCGCCATCATCTCTTCCAGGTGTCGAAGGCTCAGCGGATACGCCACATACCAGCGCACGCACGTCAGGATCACGTCGAGTGGATAGTGCAAACGCTTGAGCACTCGTGCCAAGGCTGGATTGAGAGTCGTCATCAAGCGTCCGATCGTTCGTATTGTCAGAGTGCATGATACCCGGCGCTTACTGCGACAAAGCCCATTTTTCGCATCGCTCAGGCTGTATAGCCTATTGTGGCCTTGAGGCTTCTTCATGAGACGGCAGGCATTCTCTGTCAGCGACAATCGGTTTGGCAGAAATGGGAGGTGTCAGGAATTTTGTGTGCTGAGGTCGGTTAAAAAATCTCAGCTCATGGCGGCGGTGAATCGCTCGCCGAACAGAATGGCGAACTGATTGACAGCTTGCCGCCAGGTGATAGGCGGCATCTTCCAATCCTTTTCGATGTTGCGCAAGGCCAGATACAGCAGTTTGCTGGCGGCTTCGTCGCTGGGGAAGTGGCCGCGATTCTTGACGATTTTGCGCAACTGCATGTGCATGCTCTCGATGGCGTTGGTCGTATAAACGATTCGACGCACCTCGGGGGGATAGGCGAAGAAGGGAATCACCTGTTCCCATTGGCGTTGCCACATGGCCGCGACGGTAGGGAATTTGCGGCCCCATTCGCTTTGCGCAAAGGCGTCGAGCGCCACTGCCGCCGCCTCGGCCGAGGCGGCCTGATAGACCGGCTTGAGCGCAGCCGCCAACGGCTTGCGGTCCTTCCAGCTCGCCAGATTCAGCGAATTGCGGATCAGATGCACGATGCAGGTCTGAATCTGGGCGGCCGGATAGACCGCTTCGATCGCCTCCGGGAAGCCGCGCAAACCGTCAACCACCGCGATCAGGATGTCGTGCAGGCCACGGTTCTTCAGTTCGTTGAAGACCTTCAGCCAGAACTTGGCTCCCTCGGTTTGCTCGATCCACAAACCCAGCACTTCCTTGCGGCCGTCGGCGCGAATGCCCAGCGCGAGATACACCGCCTTGTTCCTGACCGTGCCTTCGTCGCGGATCTTCAGCCGAAGTGCGTCGAAATACACGATCGGATACATCGCCTCAAGCGGGCGTTGCTGCCACTGTTCGACCTCGGCCAGCACTTCATCGGTGACAGTCGAAATCAGATCGGGCGACACCTGCAGGCCATACAGTTCCAGCAAATGGCCCTGGATCTCGCGCACGCTCATGCCGCGCGCGTACATGCTGATGACGTGATCGTCGAAGCCCGGCAGCCGGCGTTGATACTTGCCGACCAGTTGCGGCTCGAACGTTGCCTGCCGATCACGCGGGATATCCAGATTCAGTTCGCCGTTGGGCGTGATGACCGTCTTATGGCTCGTGCCGTTGCGGTGGTTGCCGGCCTTGCCTTGCTCAACCTCGTTCTCCAGGTGATGCGTGAGCTCCGCCGCCAGCATGCGCTCAGCCAGTTGCTTCTTCAGTTGCCCGGCCAGGCCCGATTCGCCGAGAACCGACTCCGCATCCTTGTTTTGAATCTGCGCCAGCAGTTGATCGATCAGTTCATCGGGAAACAGCTTCGGCGCCTTCGGGTTCTTGATCTTCTTAGTCACAGTTGCTTCGGTCATAGGACGTTGTTTCCGTTATCGTCTCATGACCTCGGCACACTAAAATTCTGACAGGCTCCAGAAATGTGATCACCAATATCCCGTTGTCCTTGAGGACGCGCCACAGCTCGTCGAGACTTTTTTGCTCTCTGGCCACGTGCTCGAGCACCCCACTGCCGATCACCGCGTCGAACTGATTATCTCTGTAGGGAAGCAGGTATTCGTCCTTCAATGTGGTGAACTGCAATCCTGCGTAGTCGTGGAATTCCTTGAATTGCCCGTCAGCGCAAATATCACAGCCGTATATGGTGATGTCGCGATGAAGAGAACGCAACATGCAGGAATCCGGGGCAAGCTCACCAGGCTGGCTTCATTGGCGACAACCGAACGCACGTATTCAACATAATCGCCATCGCTGCCACGATGCGCAATATATTCCCGGCAAAGCCTCGAGTAGATCTCTTTGGCTTGCTGATATTGAAATTCGGGAACCGGCTGTCTAGCGACGGGCAGATGCATATCTTCCTACGATTAGAGAGATACGACTAGGATGATCATTGGGATCAGTATCGCGTGGACTCACGGAAAACGGCCAAGCGAATAACATCTTGGCGCTATTTCGCTCGGTTTTAGCGGCCAGGAGCAAAATGGTGTCCGTTCGTATCTCTCTTGCGCTCTGTGCCGGTTCACGCTGGCCGTGATTGACCTACGAATCCGAGCTTCACGTCTTGACGTTTGGACGTCGGTTGATCGGTTGATCCGACGCTGACGATCGGTCGACCATTCGGCTCCTGGGCCAGCGAAGACGATTAGAACGGGCGCAGATCATAACGCTGTCGCTGACGCTTTCAGCGCCTTAAGTCAGTTGCGCAAGAGGGCTGATTTAGTCCGAAGCCCCGGTGCCCGATCGGCGCGCGCCTCTCTGGAATTCCGTGAAGAGACTACATAATGGCTGAGCACGCAGGCACTGATCTGGATCAACCCCAGGCTGACGAACTTGCGTGACGCTGACGTACGGACCATCGGTGGATGAACCGTGAGAAGTTCGCGCGTTTGAAGTGGAATCGGTTGGAGCTTGTGCCCGTGGACCATCATTTCTCCAAACTCTCCGTTTATGTAATCGAAGATTCGGAGATCGTTCTCCGGCGCCTGGTCGCGCTGATCGAATCATCGGGACTGGCGAAAGTGGTGGGAGCGTCTGACGACGCCACCGCCGCCGTCGAAGAGATTCTTCTGCTGATGCCAGACGTGGTGCTCGTCGACATACACCTTCGGGTCGGCAGCGGTCTGGATGTTATCGGAAAACTGAAAGCGGCACGCTGCGCAGCGATACAGATCGTCCTGACCAATCATTCACTCCCAGCGGTCCGCCGAGCAGCTACCGCAGCGGGGGCCGACCATTTCTTTGACAAGACCAACGAAATATCGGCCGCGATTGCCACGATCAACACGCTGGCCCGACAGCGAAGCGGCGATCTCTAGGTCGGCCACGGAAAGATCCGGCGAGAGGAACTAGCTTGCGACTGTGATCCGGGACAGCGGCACTTTCGCGGCAACGGTCACCCCCTCGCCAGGCTTACTCTCGACGGACAGGTTTCCGCCCAATTGCGCGATCCGCTCGCGCATGCCGCGCATGCCGAATGCGTCTGGTCGCAGTTCCGATTCTGCCGGAAGACCGATTCCATCGTCGCGGATACGCAGATCGCAGTCCTTGTCGTCCGTTGACAGCGTGACGGCCACCTGGCTTGCCTTCGCATGCCTTGCGATGTTTGTCAGCGCCTCCTGGGCCACGCGAAAAAGCGAAATGGCTGCCAGGTCGTTGAGATGCAACTCGTCTACGTCAATCTCACACTGCACCGGCATGCCGTAGCGCAGTTCGAAGTTCTCCGTCATCCACTCGAGTGCTGCCTCAAGCCCCAGGTCATCGAGCACTGGCGGACGAAGGTCGGCTGCGATACGTCGCATTGCCGTGGCCATCGCGTCGAGCTGGGTGGCAAGCTCACGAATCCCACTCAGGCGCCCCGTAACGTTCTTAGGAACATATTGCGAGATATCCGTCTCATGCAGGGCAAGCGTCATCTTCAGTGCGGAGATCCGCTGACCCAGATCGTCATGAAGTTCACGCGCAATGCGCTTTTTCTCGCTTTCCTGAGCACGCTGGACCAGTGCCGAGTCGGCGGTAACCCGTTCCAGTTCATTAAGCCGACGTGACTCGGTGAGGTCGCGCGTAATCTTGGCGTATCCGACCAGGTCACCACCCTCATTCCGAACGGCTGTGATAACGACGTTTGCCCAAAACCGGCTACCGTCTTTTCGGATCCGCCACCCCTCATCCTCGGCCCGGCCGTGATCTCTCGCAGCGGCTAGCAGTTGCGCGGGCTTTCCGGCCAGCGCATCTTCGTCGGTGTAGAAAACGGAGAAATGCCGTCCTACGATTTCGTCTGGAGAATAGCCTTTGGCGCGTTGCGCACCGGGATTCCAGCTTGCGACGTTTCCAGAACGATCAAGCATGAAAATCGCGTAGTCCTCAACGGCGTCAATCAACAACCGATAACGGTGATCGATTTCGACCTCGCTGAGATTAGCGAAATTGTGAGGCGAAAAGTTACCCTGAGCCACCAGAACCTCCCTTGAGGTCAGGTTCGAGCGATCGAATAGCCATAGCGACATCAGCCAGGGAAGAAGAGAGAACAGCCAAGGGTCGCGAGACAGATCCGGGAAGAACCGGTAACGCCTACAGCAACGCTACATTAACAATGGTAGAACTCGGCAAAGCAAAGCGAAAGCGCTCTCAGACTTGGGATTTACTCGCGTATGGGGCAAGGCGGCCGATTCCGCGCGCACGTGCGGACCAGGCGGCGTCGCGCGGCAGACGGGTCATTGGGCCGTTATCGATGACCATCCATTGCCCATCAACGGAAAGCCCACAAAGCTGACGAACCTGCTATATCTCCCGTGCTGCGCCGCCCAGACCTGCCGACATATGAGAGGGAACGACAGGAGTAACCCCGCGTTCAACTTCACGACAACGTGATCAGCACGACGGTCGTAGCTAGCCGCGACGTCGTAATGCGCATGACCGCTTCAGTGCAAGAAGAGACAAAGCAGCGACCCGTCGTCGAACGGCAGAGATGGGTCGTGAGTGCGCGCTGACGACAGGCCGCTTTCGAGAAGCCAAATCCCATCGGCCGCTTTTCGGCGATGAGCTGAAGGACGGGGCTGACGCGACCCGACCCGTTGCCGCCGTTCAATCCGGCGCGGCTCTGGCGGCTGCTTCCAGGGCACAGCGGCCTTCGACTCTTCGAGTCCGGCAGCGATTGATCGGCGTTATGCGAAGCGCTTTATACGGCCAACGAGGAGCGGCAAGTCACTTCTTCTTACGTCTTTCGATTTCTTGTCTCACACGTTCGATTTCAAGCCGTTTGGCTTCCTTTGTTCCCCATGGTGGCGCTCTGTTTTGGGTGCCTTCGACGGCGGCATGAATACGTGCTTTGGCAGCAAGTTGATTGGCTCTGCGTTCGTCCAACTCCCTCATTTTGGCCGCTTGCCGCTCGGTGAAGCGTTCAGCGGCGATTGGTGTGGTTCGTTCAGGGAGTCCGGCAAGGATCACAAGCTTGTCAATATTGTTCCAGGTGCTGATCCAGCCGTCGTTGTAGGCAAACTCGCTAATCAACGGGAGATTGAGTGCCGTGTAGATCGGGATCCAGTTTACTTCTTCGCCCTGGCGGCGACGCACAGCGAGTTTGGGATTGAACTGGTACCGTCCGGTGGATACACGCAGAAACAGGGATCTATTGTAGGCATAGTCTCTGTCGATTTCGTTCCTCGCCAGCACGCCAGAAAGATGCTGGCGCTTGTTGCGCTCCGGCCGCACTACGTTAGCGGGTAAGTGTTGCCAGGCATCGAGGATGATTTGGGTCTGGAACGCGCTGTCTGCATTGCGTCGTATCTTGCTGAATCGGGCTTTGAACAATACCCACAGGGTCTGGAACAGAAAGTATTCAGACAGATGCCGGTCGATGCGGACCAGGCGATCACACGCTCTGACATCAATGCAGGGCGGAGCCAGGCATTCATAGATTGCCGCCAGCGGGCCAGCAGCGAACTTTGCATCGTCAAATGCCTGACGCAAAGCCCAGTGCAGTGCGTTGTGACCATAGTGATCGACGGCATCGCGGTCGGCACCGCGCTCCAGCAGTGCTTCCACCAGCGCCACGTTTCCTGCAGCAGCTGCGGCCATCAGTGGCGTCTGGTTCATTGGCAGGCGATGATCGACGCCATGCAGGTCACACTGCCTGAGGATGTCCTTGAAGTGGTTGGCGAAGTAAGGGACGTAGCTCTTGCGGGCGAACACCGCGCGCTGCTGATCAAAGGTCCGTGCCTGCTCGAATTTCGCCTCAACTGCCAGCCACTCGGCGAGCTGCGGTTCGTCGAAACAGGTGGCATAGTCAAAGAGTTGCTGCTTGCCCTTGTTGCCCGGAGACTGCTCGCGGAAGACCTTGATCAGCAGTTCCCGGACCTTGGCATCATCGAACACCGGCCAAGGCACCGGAACCTGCTTCAAGATGGTGCGGCGGATGGCCTCCGCCTGCTCCTGCTTGCCCTGAAGTTCGAGCTTGCGTGCTTCCTTCTGCCAGTCTTCGAGCGTGGATTGTTTGGCCTCGATCCTGGTCTGGCCGACGACGAGATCCAGCAACCCGAACAACTCATGCCCTGTGTCCGACTCGATCATGTAGATGTTCTTGATGGCGCGCGTCAGCGCTACATACAGGGCATTGACGAAGAACTTATAGACTTCGAGCGACTTATCACTCTTGTCTTTGGCGCGTTTGTAATTCAGTGTCTCGACCGCTAGGTCGGCCTTGGCGACGCCCTCGACGATATCGTTGAACTCGCCGCGGTGATCCGAGATGAAGCGGTAGAGCACGATGTTCTCGTATTCGAGACCCTTGGCTTCGTGGATCGAGAACAATAGCGGCGTGGCAAAGTGCTTGCGGGCGTCGGCCTTGTCCTCATCGCGCATTACCAGGACGGCGAACTGTGTGGATTGGCGAATTTTCTGGTCCAGTTCGCGCCTGGCGGCGTCCTTGTCGGATATCAGCGTAACCTGGCCAGTCTCGCCGCTAACGGCCTGGACCAGGAAGTTGCTCTCGCGGTCGATGGAGCCGAAGCGCCGCTGCTTGATCTTGAGCAACTGATTGGCGACGCGAGTGGCCTCCAGGCCGTTGCGAAAGTTGGCCTCCAGCACGCGCAATTCCTGTCGCTCGGCCAGTTTCGGGTCCTTCCAGAACAGGCTCTTGACTTGGCTCCAGGAAAAGAAATTGGGATGGACAATCTGGTTGGAATCCCCGCAGAGCATGAAATGGCCAGGCTTCTTCAGGGTTTTCAGTACGAGCGCGAGTTGCACGGTGGTGATGTCCTGCGCCTCGTCAATAACCACGAAGTCGTAGCGCGGCGCTGCCAGCGCTCGCCAGTCGTGTGCGACAAGATTCAGGTCGTAGAGCTTTGCCTCGGCCAGCCAGGCGCCATACTTCTCAAACAGATTGTAGAGTTGGTCGCGCCGTTCTACGGGAAAGATCGATTGACGCACGCCCAGTGCTTGATACTCGTCGCGCGACAGGACACCGCCTGACCCGGCAGCAATCACGCCGCGAATCTCCTCGAAAGCCTGGTGGGCTTCGACATCCTTGAAGTTCTGCCGTATACGGGAGTACCAGCCCGCAAAGTCGCGCCAGCTAGCCTCGCGTCCTGCCGGAACGCGGATCGACTCGACAAACTCCCGGTAGGACAGAAATACGGCCTCCTGACCGCCATGTTCGAAACCGTTGGAGTAGTAAAGGTCGCGGGCGCTCTGCGCCAGGAAGGCGGAGTGAGTGACGTAGAGGACCTCACCTTCGGCATGCTTGAGCTTTTCAAGCGTCAGTGCGGTCTTGCCGCTGCCAGCGCTGCCGACGACAATCAACGGAGGTGGCTGTCGGTAAATGGTCTCCTGCGTGTCATCAAACGAGATCGGTTTGTCGAGCAGGTGAATGCCGGTACGTTCGGGATGAAGGTAGCGTAGAGGTTGCGCCTCCCTGATGGCGTCATCAGCGCTGATGTCTGGAATTTTGCTCTCGTCAATCGCCGCGCCGCGCAGGAAGCGTGACTTATCGTAGGCGTGATTGGCGATCACTTCCAGTATCAATGCGCAGACTTCATCCCCGTGGCGCACCAGCGAGAACAACAGCCGGTCGGCGTCATCCAGCTTCGCCCGGTAGAACTTGCCGTGGCTCAGATTAGCGAGCTTCTTGACTTGGGCAGCACGGAAGTCGTGGCGAGCGATGGCCGCCGTCACCTTGTCGTAGCTGGCCTTGACGCGTGAGGTGTCGAGCCCGGTGTATTCGAGGATCTTCATGAGGCGACGAGGATGAGAACACGTGCAAGAGCAAGAATTCTCTCATGGTGCGTATTTCGGCGAACGTGACCGCCGATTTCGGGAACGTGACCGACTTGGCAGGGTCGGGCGTTGCGCGGTATCGATTGTAGATTTCCTCGCTAGTTTTGGTCGAGTTCTGGTTCCAGCACGCTGGGCTTCGGAGATGCTTTTCTGAGAGATTCGCCCGTCAGTTTGATGCGGTGATGACGCTGCATGAGGCGATCTAGCATTGCGTCGGCGATGGTCTCGTCGCCTATCCAGCCGTGCCAGTGTTCGATTGGTAGCTGGCTGGTCACGATCGTGGCTTTGCCGGCAGACCGGTCATCAATCATCTCGAGCAAATCGTTTCGAACCATCGCGTCGAGCGGAGCCATTCCCCAATCGTCCAGCAGGAGAACATCAACTCGAGCAACCTGCAGCAACCATTTGGTGAAGCCGCCGTTGCCGTGGAGGACGCGTAGTTCCTCGCCGAGGCGCGGCACACGTAGGTACAACGCGGAGTGCCCGCGTCGGCAGGCATATTGCGCGAGGGCGCAAGCGAGCCATGATTTACCTGCGCCGGTTGGGCCGCTAATGAGCAGGCTGTATCCCGATTCGACCCAGTCGCCAAGAGCTAGGCTTGTGAGCGAACGCGGGTCCACGCCTCGACCAGCGCGAGTGTCGAGATCTTCGATGGCGGCCTGCGGATACTTGAGGCGCGCTTGCTTGAGCAGTCGGGTGCGGCGACGATCATCGCGCCAACTTGCTTCCCGGTCGACCAGCAACGACAGGCGTTCCTCGAAGCTCAGAGCCGCCGTGCCGGGCTGCGTCAGTTGCTCTTCCAATCCGTCGGCGAATCCATCCAACTTCAGGGTGCGTAGTTGCGTCAAGGTTTGGTGCATCATCATGACGGGTTCTCTTTATTGGTAGTAGCTGGGGCCACGGACATGCGCGTGACTCGGACTGACCCATTCGACAGGCGTGGTCGCTGCCGCGCGGTCGCGGTTGTTAATGAGGATGTCGCGCACGTGGCGGTAACGATGTACACCCAATTCGAGCGCCAACGCGCACGCCGCTTCGAGACGGTCGCGACCATAGCGACGTGAGAGCGAGAGCAAGCCAAGGCACGCCCGATAGCCGTGCTCGGGATGGCGCTGTTCCTGCAGAAGCCGCGCGACGAGCGCGCCGGTGGCGCCGCCAATCTGCTGACCCCAGTGGATAAGCCGCTGCGGAGTCCATTCGAGATGGGCGCGGTGTGCCGCCGGCATGTGCTCGACGACGGTGGTGTAGCCTCCTACGCGATCATTGCGAGCATGGCTGGCCACACGGCGACCGCGATGCAACAACTCGACAGCGCCGGCAGTGATGCACGCATCGAGCTTGAGTCCAACAAGCGCGTGAGGAACGCTGTAGCGATGTTTATCGATCTCGATGTGGTAGTCGATGTGGACCGTTACTGCCTTGAACCGCGCGAGCTCATACGGCTGCACCGGCAGTGGCTGTAGGGCCGGCGCGTCTAATTCGGTGAACGCGCTGGCGCGGCATCCCGGCAGCTTCTGAAACGGGCGCTCGTTCAAGTTCTTCAGTAGCGGGCGGATCGCGTCGTCCACCGACTGGACCGACTCGAACTGGCGATGACGCAGGCGCGCCATGATCCAACGTTCGACCACCTGAACCGCCACTTCAACCTTCGGCTTATCCTGCGGGCGATAAACGCGTGCAGGCAGAAATGAGGTGCCGTAGTGACGCGCGAAGTCCAGCACGGTGTCGCCGGCGCGAGGCTCATAGCGATCGGGATCGGCGATCATCGCGCGCGGGTTATCCGGCACGATCAGTTGGGGAACGCCGCCGTAGAAGGTCAGCGCGCGGGCGATACCGCTCAGCCAGTCCTCCATCGTCTCGGCCGGCGTGGCGCATGCGAATGTATAGCTCGATGCGCCCATGGCGGCCACGAAGATGTGCGCGCGGCGCCCTGTGGTCAACGCCAACGTGGGACCGGCGAAGTCGACGAATAGCTTCTCGCCAGCACGGTGGATCTGCCGCATCGAGCGCTTCAACCGTTTCGTGAACGCCTTATAGTGCTCGCAGAACTGCGTGTAGCGGTAGGTCTTCCGATTCGCGAACTCTGCTTGATATTCCTCCCACAACAACGTCAGCGTCACGCCCTTGCGGCGCAGCTCTTGATGAATGCGACCGTAGTCGGGCTGTGCATAGGCCGCGGGTCCGGTGGGCTTGCCAAGAAGCCGTCGTTCGAGCTCGCCTTCGTCCATATCACAGGCGATCGCCCAATCCAGCCCGGCGGCACCCGCCAGTCCGACGTACTTCGTGACCACGCCCTTGGAAATGCCCAGCGACGCGGCGATTCGATCATGCGAGAAACCGCCGTCGAACTTAAGTCGTAAAACGTCCTTGATCATGCGCATGTTCATCCGGTGCGCGGGCATGCTCTCTCCGGCAAAAGCCGGCGAGCATAGCTCGCGTGGTTGATGTCATGCGCAACGCCAGTCCTGCCGTCCGGTCCGATCGGTCACGTCCCCGGAACGGACGGTCACGTTGCCGAAATCGCCGGTCACGATCCCGAAACGGCCGGTCACCTTCGTCCGAAATACGCACCCGGCTCATTCAATTCTGGGAACTCGCCCGTACGGATCTTCGCGAGCGTCGCCGGCGGCAGCCATGTTTCCTCCATCGCGTCAATGCCACGCTCGATCAATTGCTGCGGGAAAAACGACTGCTTGCGACCAGTGGCCTCAGCGAGCAGCCGCAACCTGTGCTCGACCTGCGGATCGACGCGGACCGCCACCACCTTTAGCCTATTCTCGGCGCTTCTTTTCATATTTTCAGTCGATGGATCTAGTCCGCGTCGGGCAGCATGCTGCGAGCTTCCTGCGTGCCCCGCCTGGCCTTGCCGGCGCGCGATAGTGGACGTTGACCGATTCGTGCAATCCCAATGGTACGGACGTCGAAGCCAATCTCGCCAGCCGCGCTGATCGCAGCGTCCAGCGTTTTGAATGGCGGACGTTGCGAGGATCGAGCTCGCGCGCAGTGCGCAACTGGACCTGCATCTGACGACCCTGCCGACTGACGACGACCAGCGTCAGCACCCATTGATCATCACCCACGTTGGTCGCGAAGAAATCGTCGACGATCCCGGCGCGAGAAAACGTCTTGGCCTGAGCGGTTGTGGTGCAAAAATTTAGATCGGGGGCGAGCGAAGTGTGTGCCACCCCGTCGCGTCATGCCGCAAGCACGGCACTCCAGATTGCAGGCGGAGTTTGGTCTTTGATACTTAGGCGACCGATGGCAAACTGGTTCTTGCGAATGCGATGCAGGAGTTCGGCGCCGGCCAGTGTGATCGCCGCGCAGTCGAGGTTCCTGAACCCCAACATGGGGCCAATCCGCGACTTGACGCCGCGATGATCCTGCTCGATCAGATTGTTCAAATACTTCGACGAGCGGCACTTCGTGTTGCGCCACGCCGGATTGTCGCCGGGCAGGTCGCGCACTGCCCGATGTGACGCCGCGTAGCCATCGAGCGTGATGCTGGTGGGAGCCCGGCCCTGGGTTCTGAGCGCCTTGCGCAGGAAGGCTTTAGCCGCCGCCACGTCACGTTTCGGACTGAGCCTGAAGTCGACCGTATTGCCATCGCGATCAACGGCGCGGTACAGGTAGACCCACCGCCCGCGCACCTTCATGTACGTCTCGCCGACGCGCCACGAGCGGCCGGTTTGGCGCGCATAACGGGCCCAACGCTTCTCGAATTCCGGCACGTAGCGTTGGACCCAGCGCATCATGGTCGTATGTGCGACGTGCAGTCCGCGTTCCACCATCATTTCGGCGAGGTCCCGATACGAGAGCTTGTAGCGGCAATACCAGCGCACACAGAGAATGATGAGTTCGCGTTCAACGTGCCGACCTTTGAACAGTTCGTCCAGATCCCGGAGCTTCTTCGCCATCCTGCATCACCGCCGCTAAAAGCCTCTACTTTAGCTCACCGCGAATTCGTACCAGAACCTTCTGCTAGAGCCCTGGCCATCTAGCCCCACGTCGCAACGGGAAAATAGTCTGCGTTTGATTTGCGTCATGCAGCCCTGACGTTGCGGGTATACCGTTCAGTTTGCACGCATCGTGACCTGACGTCATGGTATGACCTTCGAGATAAATCATGCATTTTTTATATGGAACATGCGACATTGACGTGACTGCGGAGTTTTCGCTCGGTCGGTACTTCCCTCGAGCGAGGATAGAACCGTGCCAAGATTTATCGGAGGCCGGTCTGGACGAAGTGCACGAGTCAGGCGACCTCGGGGATTTTGGCAACGAGGCGGATGCAATAGCCTATGCGCACAAATGGGCAATCGAATGGATAGATGAACGCATGAACCCCGTCGTTCGTCTCAAGGACAAGAACGACAAGGACAAGGACTGAGACGATCTCACTTCGGCTCTGTCAACTTGTCGGGCGTAGACTACCTGAGAAGCTAAAGCATAGTTATCCTTATCAGATAACGCACTCGACTGCGGCAGTAACAGTCCATCCATGCCATGTGGCGAAGCGTTCCTGGAGTACGGCACGATGACATGCCGCGTTCATCTGATGTCTGGGCAACGCGAAGTGCTGCCGGATTGGGCCGAAGCATGAGAGGAACGCCTGCGTGCGACGCGCATCGCGAAAGCCGCACATCTGTCGTTCGCGCCTGCGGGTCGGCTGGTGGCTGTTCTCAGCACGGTTATTTACGCGTGCAGCCGCTTTGACGAAGACGTGCTTAATATGAGCGAGCTCGGGAATGTCGGCCTTTGCTGCGGGATAGCTGCGCAGCTGGTCGGTAACGATCTTGCGCGGCAGCGGGTTTGAACGCAGCACCCGCCGGAAGAAGCGCTTTGCCGCAGCCTTGTCGCGCCGCTTTTGCACCAGCACGTCGAGTTCGACACCATGCTCGTCGACCGCTCGCCACAAAAGATACGGCTCGCCGCGCAGTGTGACGAACATTTCGTCCAGATGCCATGTACTGCCCGGCTTGCGCCGCGCCGCTTTGGCACAACAGGCGAATCGAGCGCCGAACTTGTCACACCAGCAACGGACCGTTTCGTATGTGACCACGACACCACGCTCGAGCAACAATTCCTCGATGTCGCGAAGGCTCAGGTTGAACCGGAAATACCACCGAACCGCGCAACTGATGACGACTGCAGGGAAGCGGTGACCGTGATAAAGCGATTTCGTTTTCTTCATCACTTCATTCTACCGCCGCCTCCCCATCAACCTGACAGAGCCCCCGTCGTGTCTCGCGACCAGTACGCTCTCCCACCAGCAGCGCGAGGAGTGCCAGCAGCCCGCCTTCGCCGCGGTTGTCGGCCTGCATAAGAACAAGAACGTACTTGATGCTCACCATCAGAATGAGGGACCACAGGAATAGCGAGACGATTCCCACCACGTTTTCCGGCGACGCGGTCACGCCACGCGCGCCATTGAAAGCCTCCTGCATCGCGTATAGAGGACTGGTCCCAAGGTCACCGAACACGATGCCGAGCGCTGCGAGGGCCAGCGATGCCATTGCACCGGTTCCGTGCGTGGCGCGCGGTGCACGAGGAGGACCTGCGTGCTTCGCGCGCTGGTCAGTCGGATCGATGCTGGCGTTAGGCTGGTTCGACATTGAGGTTAAAGCTGTGTGGTTTTAACGGATGCAGTGCCTGACAGCGTGAACGAGGCGGGCTGGACTGGCGCCTGGATGGTGTCCGTCTACGGGCAGCGAGATCTTCGGAGCACCCGGCGTCCCACCCTTGGATCATATGCCTTTGATGTGAGTCAAACTCGGCCAGTCCGCCACATCTAACCTTACGTACGACAGGGCAGTCCGTTCATTCGAACAGAACGCGTTTCATATATCAGGAAGTGAACATTCGTCCTGTTAGAACCTGCGCAAACACGATGCCGCATTCATCGGTTTATTAATTAAATAACTCATTTACTTGATCCATCTGGTTTCCAGGAAGTGGGGTGTATTAGCTGCCTTGGCGTTTGCATTTGAGCGCTCGATTTTTACGCCTCTTTTATTTACCGTTGCCTAGGCTTGTCATGTCCTTCACGAGGGGTCGGTATTACCTCGTCGTTGCGCGATCCGTCAGGGGGAACAGAAATGGACCTGATCTACATAGTCGGCGTCGCCGCCTTTTTGGGGCTCTCTCTCGCGCTGGTGATCGGCTGCGAGAAATTGCACAGGAACGCACCGGGAGGCCGCCCATGACCTCATGGATGATCTGGATCGCCGCCGCTGCGACGCTTCTCCTGTTCGTGTACCTCGTCTACGCACTGCTGCGCGCGGAGGATCTCGAATGAACGCCTACAACACTCTGCACGTCGTGCTTTTTATCGTCGTCCTGACCGCTGTGGCCATCCCGCTTGGTCACTACATGACCTCGGTGCTGGACGGTTCCTCTGCCGTCGTGCGCAAGTTCGGGCGGCCGGTCGAACATTTCCTGTATCGACTTGCGGGCGTGAATCCCGAGTCCGAGATGTCGTGGAAGCAGTACGCGTTCGCAGTGCTTCTTTTCAACGCGCTGGGCGCGTTGGCCGTGTATGGCTTTCTGCGTCTGCAGCAATGGCTGCCTGCGAACCCGCAGGGCTTCGGTCCCATGACGCCTGATGCGGCGTTCAATACGGCGGTGAGTTTCATCACCAACACGAACTGGCAGAACTATACGCCGGAAACGACAGTGAGCTATCTCACACAGATGACGGCGCTGGCCGTTCAAAACTTCCTTTCGGCAGCGACGGGCATTGCAGTGGCCGTGGCGCTGATTCGGGGATTCGCGCGCCACACGGCAACGACGATTGGCAATTTCTGGGTCGACCTGACGCGATCCACGCTGTACATCCTGATGCCAATCGCGTTTGTCATCGCGCTGGTGTTCGTCAGTCAGGGCGCGATCCAGAACTTCAGGTCGTACGTGGACGTTCCGACGCTTCAGGTCACGACCTACCAGGCGCCGAAGACCGATGCGCAGGGCAATCCGCTCAAGGATGCAAAGGGTAATCCCGTGATGCAGGACATGAAGGCGGACAAGCAGACCATTGCAATGGGGCCGCTAGCCTCCCAGGAAGCAATCAAGATGCTCGGCACGAACGGAGGCGGATTCTTCAATGCCAATTCCGCGCATCCGTACGAGAACCCGACGCCACTGGCGAATTTTATCCAGATGGTTGCCATGCTGAGCATCGGCGCGGCCCTGTGCATCGTCTTCGGGCGGATGGTCGGCGACAACCGGCAAGGTTACGCGGTGCTCGCGGCCATGACCATTGCATTTGCGATTGGTTGCTGGGGTGAGATCTCGTCCGAGCAGGCGGGCAATCCGTTGTTCACCTCGCTGCGGGTCGACCAGACCAGGTCGGCGTTGCAGACCGGTGGCAACATGGAAGGCAAGGAGGTGCGGTTCGGAATTGCCGATTCCGGCATCTTCACGGTCGCCACCACTTCGGCATCGTGTGGGGCGGTCAACAACATGCACGACTCGCTCACGCCGATGGGTGGTTTCGTGCCGATCCTTATGATGCAACTGGGCGAGGTCGTATATGGCGGGGTCGGCTCAGGCCTCTACGGGATGCTGGTCTTTGCACTGCTCGCCGTGTTCATTGCCGGGTTGATGATTGGCCGCACGCCTGAATACATCGGCAAGAAGATTGAGTCGTACGAGATGAAGATGGTGTCGATCGCGGTCCTCATCATGCCGATGATCGTCCTCGTTGGGGCGTCGATCGGTGTGCTGTCCCCGCTGGGCACCGCGGGTATTTCCAATCCCGGCCCGCACGGTTTCTCCCAGATTCTCTACGCGTTCACCTCGGCCACGAACAACAACGGCAGTGCATTTGCGGGTCTTTCCGTCAATACGCCGTTCTATAACGTTCTGCTGGCCATAGCCATGTGGTTCGGCCGGTTCGTGCCGGCGGTAGCGGTGCTCGCCGTCGCGGGGTCGCTCGCGCAGAAGAAGCGCATCGCGGTGACGGAAGGAACCTTGCCCACACATGGCCCGCTGTTCGTCGTGATGCTGCTCGGTGCCGTGCTCCTGATCGGCGCACTCACGTTCGTGCCCGCGCTTGCGCTCGGTCCGGTTGCCGAGCATCTGTCAATGATTGCGGGTCACTGAGTTGGAGGTAAGCATGACTACGTCCGGTCAACAGCCCACCCATCGCCCCGACAACCTTGGTCAGGCACGAACGGCCGCGCGCTCGATGTTCGACCCGGTGCTCGTGAAGCCGGCGATTGTGGATTCATTCAGAAAGCTCGAGCCGCGCACGCAGTTGCGCAATCCCGTGATGTTTTGCGTCTACGTGGGCAGCGTGCTGACCACGATCCTCTGGTTTGCCGCGCTTGCCGGTCAGGCCGAGGCGCCCGCCGGCTTCATTCTTGCCATCGCGCTGTGGTTGTGGTTCACCGTGCTCTTCGCCAACTTTGCCGAAGCACTGGCCGAAGGCCGCTCAAAGGCGCAGGCAGCGTCGCTGCGCAGCGCGAAACACAATGTGGTGGGGAAGAAGCTCAACGACCCGCATCCGAAATCGGCCGTCACGATCACGACGTCGACCGACCTGCGAAAGGGCGACGTCGTGCTGGTCGAGACGGGCGACACGATTCCCGCCGACGGCGAGGTCATCGAGGGCGTCGCGTCGGTCGACGAATCTGCCATCACAGGCGAATCCGCGCCGGTGATCCGCGAATCCGGCGGCGACTTCTCATCGGTCACGGGCGGCACGCGCGTGCTCTCGGACTGGATTGTCGTGCGGGTCTCGGTCAACCCCGGAGAAGCATTTCTCGACCGGATGATTGCGATGGTCGAAGGGGCGAAGCGTCAGAAGACGCCGAACGAGATCGCGCTGACGATCCTGCTGGTGGCGCTCACACTCGTGCTGCTCTTCGCCACGGCAACCCTGCTGCCGTTCTCGATTTTCTCCGTTTCGGCTGCACAGGCGGGCCATGTCGTGACCATTACGGCCCTTGTGGCCCTGCTGGTCTGCCTCATCCCGACTACCATCGGCGGGCTGCTTTCCGCGATTGGCGTGGCCGGCATGAGCCGGATGATGCAGGCGAACGTGATTGCCACTTCCGGACGCGCTGTTGAGGCGGCTGGTGACGTCGACGTACTGCTGCTGGACAAGACGGGCACCATCACGCTGGGCAACCGGCAAGCGTCGGCTTTCATACCGGCTCTCGGTGTCTCGGAACAGGACCTCGCCGACGCGGCGCAACTGGCGTCGCTTGCCGACGAAACGCCCGAAGGCCGCAGCATCGTCGTGCTGGCGAAGCAGCGCTTCAACATCCGGGAGCGCGACATGGGGGCGTTGCACGCCACTTTTCTCGGCTTCACGGCGCAGACGCGCATGAGCGGTGTCGATCTGCCGGACCGGGAGATCCGCAAGGGCGCCTCGGATGCGGTGAAGCTGTATGTTGAGGCGCAGGGGGGACGCTATCCTGGCGAGGTCAACACCGCAGTGACCGACGTCGCGCGACGCGGCAGCACGCCACTGGTGGTCGCGGAAAAACCCGGTGCCCACGGCAGTAACGGCAGTGGCCCGGCCCGCGTACTCGGCGTGATCGAACTGAAGGACATCGTCAAGGGCGGCATCAAGGAGCGCTTCGCCGAACTGCGCAAGATGGGCATCAAGACCGTGATGATCACGGGTGACAACCGGCTGACGGCCGCAGCTATTGCGGCCGAAGCCGGCGTCGATGACTTCCTCGCTGAGGCCACGCCCGAAGCCAAGCTGAAGATGATTCGAGGGCACCAGACGGAAGGACGGCTCGTCGCGATGACGGGTGACGGCACCAACGACGCGCCCGCGCTCGCCCAGGCCGACGTCGCGGTGGCGATGAACAGCGGCACGCAGGCCGCGAAGGAAGCGGGCAACATGGTCGATCTCGACTCGAATCCGACCAAGCTGATCGAAATCGTCGAGATCGGCAAGCAGATGCTGATGACACGCGGCTCGCTCACGACATTCTCGATCGCCAATGACGTTGCGAAATACTTCGCGATCATTCCGGCGGCCTTCGCCTCGACCTACCCGAACCTGCGCGTGCTCGACGTGATGCACCTGACTTCGCCGTCGTCCGCCATTCTGTCCGCCGTGATCTTCAACGCGCTGATCATCGTCGCGCTCATCCCGCTCGCACTCAAGGGTGTGCGGTACCGTGCGCTCGGCGCCGCAGCGGTGCTGCGCCGCAATCTGCTGATTTATGGCCTCGGCGGGATTCTTTTACCATTTCCGTTCATCAAGCTGATTGACGTCGTACTTACCGTATTTGGATGGGTCTGAGCCATGAACAATTTCTTGCGCCCCGTGCTGGTGTTGTTTGTGCTGCTGACGGTGATCACAGGCGGCGTCTATCCGCTCGTGGTGACGGCGGTCTCCCAGGCCATATTTTCGCGGCAGGCCAACGGCAGCCTGATCGAGAAGGACGGCAAGCCGGTCGGCTCCGCGCTGATCGGCCAGCAGTTCGACGCACCGTACTATTTCTGGGGCAGGTTGTCCGCAACATCGCCAAATCCCTATAACGCACAGAATTCCGGTGGCTCGAACCTCGGTCCGACGAACCCGGCGCTTGCCGACGAAGTGAAAGGGCGCATCGCGGCACTGCATGAGGCAGATCCGTCGAACACCACCCCGATACCCGTGGATCTCGTGACATCCTCCGGTAGCGGACTGGATCCCGATATCACGCCGGCTGCGGCGGCATATCAGGCCGCGCGCGTGGCGAAAGCTCGCGGGCTGATGCTTGACCAGGTGAGCGGACTGATCGCGCAAAACACCTCTGGACGGCAATGGGGCATATTCGGTGAGCGCCGCGTCAATGTGCTGACGCTGAATCTCGCGCTCGACGAGATCAAGCCGATGAATTGAGTTTCTCCCGGCACGGCGGTACGCGGCCAACTCGCTTGCCCGCGAGGACAGGATAACGGGATGACTCGCAAGGAGACATGCGATGAACCGGCCCGATCCCGACGAACTGCTGGACAGGCTGCAGCGTGACGAGGAGAAAAGCCAGCGAGGACGGCTCAAGATATTCTTCGGCGCGTCGGCCGGCGTCGGCAAGACGTTTGCGATGCTTCAGGCCGCGCGACGCCGCAAGGACGAAGGTGCCGATGTCGTGGTGGGAGTCGTCGAAACGCATGGGCGCAAGGAGACGCTCGCGTTGATCGAAGGCCTGGAGGTCATCGCACCCGCGCGCATTGAATATCGCGGCCGCCTGCTCGCCGAGTTCGATCTCGATGCCGCGCTAGTGCGCAAGCCGCAGCTGATCCTCGTCGATGAACTGGCGCATTCCAACGTCCAGGGCAGCCGGCACCTGAAGCGCTGGCAGGACGTGCAGGAACTGCTGGATGCCGGCATCGACGTGTTCACGACGGTCAACGTCCAGCATCTCGAGAGCCTGAACGATGTGGTCGGTCAGATCACGGGCATCCGCGTGTGGGAGACGGTACCCGACCGCGTATTCGATCTCGCCGACGAGGTGACGCTGGTCGATCTGCCGCCTGAAGAACTGCTCGACCGGCTGCGCGAAGGCAAGGTCTACATGCCGCAGCAGGCAGAGCATGCGGTTCGCAATTTCTTTCGCAAGGGCAATCTGATCGCGCTGCGCGAACTCGCGTTGCGCCGTACCGCCGACCGTGTCGATGCGCAGATGCGCGAGTACCGCGCCGACCAGTCGATCGAGCGCATCTGGCAGGCGCGCGAACGCATCATCGTGTGCGTCGGCGCGGGCCAGGCGAGCAGCAATCTCGTGCGCGCTGCGGCGCGCCTCGCTTCGAACCAGAAAGCGGACTGGCTGGCCGTCTACGTCGAAACGCCGAAGCTTGAGCGGCTGCCTGATTCCATTCGTAAACGCACGCTCGACGCGCTCCGGCTTGCGTCCGAGCTGGGCGCGGAAACCGTCACGCTGCAAGGCAGCGAGGTTGCGCCGACGGTCATTGCGTATGCTCGCATGCGTAACGTATCGAAGCTGGTGGTGGGAGCCTCATCCGTGAGGGGGTGGCGCGCGCGTCTCATGCCGTCCGTCTCGCAGCAGATGGTCTGGTCGGCGCGCGATATCGACGTCACTGTAGTCAACTCGGGCGCGGTGCGTGAAGCCGCCGAGCGCCACGATGCCGCAAGCGGGTTTGCAGGGCCCGATCTGGGAGCGAGCCGCTCTTCACCGGCCTCCTACGCCTGGGCACTCGCAATCTGTTCTGCAATTACGGCTATTGCCGGCATGCTGCTCGACCGGATCGCGCAGACCAATCTTGTGATGCTCTACCTACTTGGCGCTGTCTTCACCGCGGCACGCCTCGGGCGCGGGCCAGGCGTGCTGTTCTCGTTTCTCGGCGTGGCGGCATTCGACTTCTTTTTCGTGCCGCCGCGGATGTCGTTCACGGTCGCCGACACGCAATATCTGCTTACCTTCGCCGTGATGCTGATGACTTCGCTGACGATCAGTCACCTGACGGCGAGCCTCAAGCGCCAGGCGCACTTGGCCACGCTGCGCGAGCGGCGCACGGGGGCAATGTTCGCGATGACGCGCGAACTGGGTGGCGCGCTGATGACGGACCAGATCATCGAGATCGGCATGCGTCATGTGAGCGAGGTGTTCCAGGCGCGCACGGCGATCCTGCTGCCAGACAGCGCAGAGAAGGTACGACCCAAGGTCGAGAATCCCGACCCGGCGATCACACTCGACGACGCCGATCTCGATCGTGATATCGCCCAGTGGGTCTACGACCAGCAGAAACAGGCTGGTCAAGGCACGGAGACACTGCCCGCTGCGAAGGCGCTGTACCTGCCGCTCAAGGCACCGATGCGCACACGCGGCGTGATCGCGCTGGTCTCCGACCGGATGGCGGAATTTGCCGTGCCCGAGCAGCGACGCATGCTCGACACCTTCGTCGCGCAGATCGCGCTGGCGCTCGAGCGGGTGCACTACGTCGAGATCGCGCAGGATGCACTGGTCAGCATGGAATCGGAACGACTGCGCAATTCGTTGTTGTCCGCGATTTCCCATGACCTGCGCACGCCGCTTACGTCAATCGTTGGATTCGCATCGGTGCTGACCGAACAGGGCATCGCCGCATTGGGCGGCCCCAGGGCACAGGAACTCTCGGAGGCGATCCAAGACGAGGCACTGAGAATGAATGGACTCATCATCAATCTGCTCGACATGGCGCGACTCCAGGAGGGCAGCATGCGGCTGAACCGGCAGTGGTCATCGATCGAGGAGGTGATCGGCGCCGCGCTGGCCGGTTGCCGACGCATGCTGGGGGACCGCAGGGTCGAGGCGCGTGTGCCCCCGGATCTCCCGCTCGTGCAGCTCGACGCGGTACTCGTGGACCGGCTCTTCGCGAACCTGCTCGAGAACGCGGCCAAATACACGCCCGCAGGGTCGCCGGTCACCATCGATGCGTCCATGATGCAGGAAGAGGCGCACCGCTACGTGCGGGTCGAAGTCGGCGATAGCGGGCCAGGTCTGCCCGCGGGAATGGAATCCCGGGTGTTCGACAAATTCACCCGTGGTGAGAAGGAGTCGGCACCCCCGGGCATGGGTCTCGGGCTTGCCATTTGCCGCGCCATCGTCGAGGCGCACGGGGGCAGGATCGGCGCGTCGAACCGCACCGATATGGACGGCAAAGTGCTCGGCGCCTGTTTCTGGTTCATGTTGCCTGCGGACGAAACGCCGCCCACGGAAACGGAAGTCCCGGAGCTTCCCGGTATTGGAACGTCCCCGGGCTCGTCGTCGAAGGTCTCCGGCAACAGCATGAATCGCCTTTGAATGTCATGAGCGATCCGACCGTCACGGTTGTCCTGATCGAGGACGACCGACAGATTCGCCGGTATGTGCGAGCCTCGCTGGAACGCGAGGCGATGCGCGTATTCGATACCGGCACCGGTCAGGAGGGTCTCGCCACGACCGCCACCGCCAGGCCTGATCTGGTGATTATCGACCCGGATTTGCCTGACGTGGATGGTGTAGACGTGATCCGGCAACTGCGCGGCTGGTCTGCTGTGCCGGTCATTGTGCTGTCGGCACACTCGGGGGAACAGGACAAGGTGACGGCACTCGACGCCGGGGCGGACGACTATGTGGTCAAGCCGTTCGGAATCGCCGAATTGCTGGCACGAATCCGGGCGCAGCTGCGCAGGCAGGATCACTCCGTGACAGCGGATTCGCCCAGGGTATCGTTCGGCGCGGTAACGGTCGATCTGGCGGCGAGGTCGGTACAGCGCAACGGTGAGAGGATCCATCTGTCGCCCATCGAATATCGCCTGCTGGTCGCCCTTATTCGTCATGCGGGCTGCGTGCTGACTCATCGCCAGCTTCTGCAGGAGGTCTGGGGACCCGACCATGCGGAAAATGCACACTATCTGCGGATCTATATGGCGCATCTGCGCCAGAAGCTTGAAGGGGACCCGGCCCGACCCAGGCACATTGTCACGGAGACCGGGGTTGGATATTGCCTGGTCGGCGTCGGGTGAGCTGCGCCGCTCAGGGCTCCACGATACCGATGGACTTTGGATATTGACGACATTTTTATGCGTTGCTCCTGTAGCTTTACGTCATCGTGGCGATGTCCGTGCTTCAATCAAACTGTAACGCCCGGTCGTTGTGTACTGGAGGTTGGTGTGCTGAAACTGCTTATTCCCGTGCTCGGTGCCAGAGGGGCAACCGAGGCTGCGCGCCACGGGGCGTTCCTGTTTGCCGAACGGTGCGTAGCCGAGGTTGAGATCATCGAAGTGCTCGATGATGCGGCGCAGGGTCGTGCCGCCGCTTTTCATTCACCGGCAGCGCTGCACAGACGGGAGAAGCAGTTAGCGCTCGATGCGCTCATGCAGACGCGGGCGATTCTCGACGATGCCGGAGTTCCGTACACATGGAAACGCGTGTTTGGGCCCGCGGAGCGGACAATCGCGCAGTGTGCTGCAAAGGGTCATGCGGATATCGTGGTGCTCGACGCAAGCCACCTGGGCTTTTTCCACAGATGGACCGTTCTCGCCAGGCTATGGCGCCTGACTTCAACACCGGTCACGATGCTCCACTGAAATCTGCACCGGCTGTGGCGGCAGCGTCACACGACGCGCAAGCGCCGCAGCAGCGCTGTCATCGTTGTGCCCTGAACAAAAATTGAAAATGCGACTACGGCAAAGGACACCGTGACGATTTCCTCGCGACGCGGTACGCCGGGCGGCAACCCCATTGCGAGAGCCAGGGCGAGAGCACCGCGCATGCCCCCCCAGAACAGGATATGTTGATGCCGCACTTCGATGCGCAGCGACGTGCGCGAGAAAAGCATGCAGCAGGGGTAAACGGCTACAGCTCGGGCTACCATTACGACCACGACGGCGACGCCGATCGAGGCCCACACCGTTTCATATTCCCGCTGCGCCTGCTGGATCCCAATGAAGAGAAAGATGAATGAATTCGCGGAAAATACCGCGTATTCAAGCACGTTCTCAACGGCTTCCCGGCCCCGCTTCGTCATCGGATTGACCGCGTTACGCGTGCCCATCACGAGGCCCGCAACCAGCGTTGCCAGCACGCCGGACAGGTGAAGGTTCTCGGCAAGCAGAAACGAGCCGTAGGCCGCGATCATTGCGAACGCAATCTCGACCAGATGATCGTCGGTGCGGTGTAGCAGCGACAGCGCCACGTTGCCAATCAGCAAACCGCAAAATACCGAACCGAGAAGCACGACGCCCGAGATCCTCAGCACGTCGATCGAATGAACGTGCGTACCACCAACGAACGCCAGCACAACGCGAAAGCCCGCTGCGGCCGTCCCGTCGTTGAACAGACTTTCTGCCTCCATTAACTGCCTGAAGCGGCCTGCGACTCCTGCCTCTCTGAATGTTGCTAGGACCGAGACCGGATCCGTGGCGGCAATCAACATACCGAAAAGCAGGCCGGAAATCCATTCCCAGTGCAACAGGTAATGCATGGCCGTTGCGGTCACGCCGGCCGATACGAGCACACCGACGATAGCTAAGGTCTGCACGACGGCGAAGTCTCTGCGAATCTCGCCCCACCGCATGTGAAACGCCGCTTCGAAAATGAGTGGCGGCAGCAGGACGTTGTAGATGAAATCCTCGTTGAGCGGGATAGCGGGAAATCTGGAAGAAGCGACGAGAGAGAGGGCAATACCCGCGATAACCAGCCCGACGCTGTACGGCATGTGTAAGCGCCGCACAAGCATCGCCATCAATGCAGACACGAGCAACAGGACTTCGAAAAGGCCGACGTTAAAGTCCATCCGGACGGCTCCGGTCAAGGAAAAGCAATGAGTTTCGCTGCGGCTGGCTCGCTCTCGCCGACGTTCGCGGCTGCTGTGCGGATCTCCGCAGTATGTTCGCTACGCTGTTGTTAGATCATACGCAGGTACAGGCCGCGCTTGCTATGCGCGTACGCTGCGAGGAGACATTGTGCCCACTGGGTTCAGCGTAAGGGAATGGCGATCGCCGTTGGCCGCGGAGTCTTCGCACAATCCGCCCCAGTCGCCATGGTTGACCGAATGCCCGCTTGTTGTCGAAGAGCCGACGTCTGTACGTCACAAGAGTGGTGTCCGCCAATGCCCCTTCATGGCCGCCATGAGGCAATACCGCTGTCAATTTGCTCGCCGGAAACCGGCCATTGCGAAGGGACGGACGAGACCTCGGGCATGCAAAGTGGATAGACGCCTCGACCGGCTGCTGGGCCGAGCTCGGAAGTCCGGCAACCGGGGCGGCGGGGGTGAGACAAGCCGATTGCCTTCGGTGTGGAGTGGCGCGGACCGGGCAGTCGCTTCATCACATCTGCGCCTGCAGTTGACACTTTTATTTCGCCCTATGGATTTCGTATGCAGCAAGGCTTTTCAGGCGATGACGCGCCGCACGACCGCAGATTGACAAATTTATTGTCGCAACGGTGACAGAATTAATACGGTCTACGTCTCAAGACCGCGTAGACGGGTTCCGGAGTAGCGGAACGGGGCCTGCTCACGATGGCGGGCGAAGTGAATGTCCGCCCGCATCGCATCAGCTCACCGAGACCATATCACTCCTTCCCCCCACCGTTGATCCCGCTTCCACTTCGCCATACCTGCTTTCCCCGCTCGGAGAGCTCGCCGCAACTATGCTCCGCGTCGGCCTCCGTCCCTTCTATCGCCATCTCGCCGCCGGCCTGTTCCTGTGCCTTTTGCTTCTGCCTGTGCCGCGCTGCCACGGCTTCATCATGCGACCTGCCTGCGTAATTCATGGTCATTTCGCCAGCTCCTCCAAAAAGTAGTCTTTGCAACCTGCCAATCTGCCCGGCGCGTGTCATTTCTGGAGCGACAATCCCAATTGCTTGCGTAGCCTGTCCAACACATGGTGTTCACCCATCCAACGGATCTCCCGCTTGCGCAGAAGGCTGCGCCTGTATCGCCGCAGCGACACGCCGAACATCAGTGCCAGCCCGACCGAGATGCCCCACATTGCGTACGTCATATCATCCTTTTCAATCTGTTCTCGCTTTACATCAGGCGACAAACCGCACGATAGAGAAATAGCTCGCGCGCGCCCCAGCGTTTCCAAAAAAATCATGTTGAATCACTCAGTGCTTATGGCGCAGCCAGTCCTTGATCGGATGCGCGTCTAGCCAACGGGTAACCGGCTCGTCCGTGTGTTCTCGCCTGTACCGTGCGGCTGCGAATATCGCGACGCATAGCAGCACCAGGATCGCCACTACAAAACTGATCTTGACTGGCTCATGGCAGCCCCCATTGCGGTCAGACGCATGCTTATATTTTAGGTGACCAGAGAAATAGCAGGAGCCATCTTCATTCAACGCCCCGGCTCTGTCAGGTTGATGGGGAGGCGGCGGTAGAATGAAGTGATGAAGAAAACGAAATCGCTTTATCACGGTCACCGCTTCCCTGCAGTCGTCATCAGTTGCGCGGTTCGGTGGTATTTCCGGTTCAACCTGAGCCTTCGCGACATCGAGGAATTGTTGCTCGAGCGTGGTGTCGTGGTCACATACGAAACGGTCCGTTGCTGGTGTGACAAGTTCGGCGCTCGATTCGCCTGTTGTGCCAAAGCGGCGCGGCGCAAGCCGGGCAGTACATGGCATCTGGACGAAATGTTCGTCACACTGCGCGGCGAGCCGTATCTTTTGTGGCGAGCGGTCGACGAGCATGGTGTCGAACTCGACGTGCTGGTGCAAAAGCGGCGCGACAAGGCTGCGGCAAAGCGCTTCTTCCGGCGGGTGCTGCGTTCAAACCCGCTGCCGCGCAAGATCGTTACCGACCAGCTGCGCAGCTATCCCGCAGCAAAGGCCGACATTCCCGAGCTCGCTCATATTAAGCACGTCTTCGTCAAAGCGGCTGCACGCGTAAATAACCGTGCTGAGAACAGCCACCAGCCGACCCGCAGGCGCGAACGACAGATGTGCGGCTTTCGCGATGCGCGTCGCACGCAGGCGTTCCTCTCATGCTTCGGCCCAATCCGGCAGCACTTCGCGTTGCCCAGACATCAGATGAACGCGGCATGTCATCGTGCCGTACTCCAGGAACGCTTCGCCACATGGCATGGATGGACTGTTACTGCCGCAGTCGAGTGCGTTATCTGATAAGGATAACTATGCTTTAGCTGCTCAGGTAGTCTACGCCCGACAAGTTGACAGAGCCTTTTTCAGCAAGGCTATCAGGCATCAGGGCCGGTCGCCGGAGACCATCACGCTCGATGGCTATGCAGCCTCGCACCGCGCGGTGCGCGAGATGAAGGCCGATGGTCTGCTGCCCGAAGACACGAAGGTCCGGTCCTCAAAATATCTGAACAACGTGATCGAACAGGACCATCGTCGCATCAAATCCAGAACCAACGTGATGCTTGGATTCAAGCGGTTCAGGAGCGCCGCGACCACAATTTCGGGTATCGAATCGACGCATCGCATTCGCAAGGGCCAGTTCGATCTCACGGAGCTCGGCCTCAAGAAGGCTACCGCGCCCGCCGTATGGAATGCAGTCCTGTCCGCTCGATAAGGTATCCTTCCGATAGGAAACGTCTCAACCCGCTTTCCTATTTGCACCAGAACCCCCTTCAGCAGCACGTCGCCAGACGGTATCGATACATCATTCATCTGAGTACATCATTCATCTGAGCTTCGCGCATGTGGTACCTCTATATCTCATCGTTGTGGTCAGGCCGCCTGCTCGGGCTCCTCACGACGGTGCCAGTGAGGCGGCGCATCGAGCGGCTCTAGGGCGCTCGTCTCGTCCAGATGAAACAGGGCGTCGAACTGATGGGCGAGGGATGTCCAGAAATAGTGGCTCTCGCGTTCGGTCTGAGGCAGGTAGATCACGCCGATCGCCCGTTCGAGCATGGCCTCACGAAGCGGCTCTGCCGCAACCCCTTTGAGCGGCAGGAAAAACCGGTCTAGCCTGGTGCGGTGAAACAGATATTCATAGCTGTCGTGCAGTGCCGGCCGTACCCATTTGTGTTCGACGTCACCGTCCCATTGGGACGCAGCCGATACATGGCCGGTGTAGGTGCTGAAACCGACCAGCAAAGCTTTTGCACCGACGGCTTCACGCACCAGTTGCCCAAGATTCCACTCGCCGCGCAGACAGGATTCGGTCGCGCGTGCATCGCCCAAGTGCGAATTGTGCGCCCAGACGACAGTCCGGCCGCGTCCGCCACGTCGCAGACGATAACGGGCGAGGGCGGACAACGTCCGGTACATGTGCGCGTCGCGCAGATTCCATGTGTTCAGGCGCCGTCCGAACATCGACCGGTAGTAGTGTTCCGCGTCGACGACGACTTCGGCGTTCTGTTGCGCAAAGAACTGTGCGTCGAGTGCCGCAAGGCCATCCTGCGAGAGATGAAGGAGCGCATCGGCGCGCAGTTGCAGCAACTGCGCGACTACTCCTTCACGTGCATCCGGCCGGGCACCGACCGCAGCGGCATACCCATAGGCCTGGGGTTCGCGCACGTGATCAAGGGCCGCGTACCGCTTGCGCGCCATCGTGGCCTGCTCCGGGTCGACCTGTTCGAGATAGCGGATCACAGCATCGGCTGACTGGTACATGCTGTACAGATCGAGGCCATAAATGCCTACCCGTTCTTCCGACGCCAGCGAGGCGTTATGGTCACGCAACCACAGGATGAAGTCGTGCATTTCGCGATTGCGCCACATCCAGGTAGGGAAACGCTTGAAATCCTCCAGTGCGGCATTTGCATTAGCATCGCCCTCGCCTTGCACAAAACGGTTCACGCGCCAGGTGTCGGGCCAATCGCCTTCGATTGCGACAGCGTCAAAGCCACCCTCTGTAATCAGGCGCCGCGTAATCTGTGCTCGCATTCGGTAGAAGTCCTGCGTGCCGTGCGAGGCTTCGCCGAGCAGCACGAACTCGCGATCGCGCGCCATCTCCAGCAGCACGTCGTAGTCGCTGTCGTTGTCATTGAGCCGTTGCGCGAGCTCGCGGACGGCAAGAAAGGGCGTGGTGGCCGGGTGCATTACGAAATGTCCTGATGTGAGCGAGCGAGGAGCATGCGCACTTGCGCATCGCTTGTCTGCCCGAAGTCCCGGTAAAACCGGCCGACGCCGCCGAAATGACGCGCGGTATGCGTACAGACGAACTCTTCGGCGAGGCCGCACAGTCGTTGCGCAGTGTCCTCGGGCGCGACCGGCACGGCAACAACAATTCGCGCTGGGTTGCCGGTGCGCAATGCGTCGATGGCGACGCGCATCGACGAGCCGGTGGCGATCCCGTCGTCGACAATGATGACTGTACGCCCGCAGACATTCAGCGGCGCGCGCTGCCCACGATATAACGCTTCCCGTCGCGCCAGTTCGCGGCGTTCATCGTTGAGTACGGCGACAATCTCTGGCTGGGTGATGCCTGCCATCCGGATCGTCTGCTCGTCGAGATAAAGTGCCCCGCCGGACGCGATTGCGCCCATTGCCAGTTCCGGATAGTGCGGCACCCCCAGCTTGCGCACGACCAGCACGTCGAGCTCGACATCCAGAGCTTGCGCGACCTCAAAGCCGACTGGCACGCCACCACGCGGCAATGCCAGTACGATCACATCGCTGCGTCCCGCATATCCGCTCAGTTGTCGCGCAAGCATGCGTCCTGCCTCCGCGCGATCGCTAAATCGCGGTTCGTCATCCGTCCAATATGAATCCATGAGATCACCGCTTTGAATGTGAACACGTCTCCGAGGGGGTTCCGCTATGTCTCCTCTGCCTTTGAGGTGCGCGATCCGAGGCGCGATCCCCGATATGAAGATTGTGGGCGTCTGGTCGAGGTAACTTTTGAGGTTAATCAAAAGAAATGGTGCATCCCTCGTCCGCTGTCAGAGAGTTCCTACGTCGTTGCCAAACATCGGACGGCAAGTCCAGCCGAGGCTGATTGCTGCGAAACGAGCCGTTCCCAATACTGAAGGATGTCAGCAAGCGAGTGTCAGTCGTGCAGTGACCTGCGCGTTCATGCAGGCAGTGTGGTCAGACACGAGCAGAAGGCATCTCGACGCGCAGGAGCGAGCCATGAACCAACCCGATCATGTGCAGAACGCAAACAATGCGTTCCAGGCTGACCTGCCGCGCGGAGCACATCTGACCACGCGACGGCCGGGTTACGTACACCACGGCATTTATATCGGAGACGGAAAGGTCATCCACTACGCGGGCTTTTCCCGTCGCTTCTGCCGGGGTCCGGTTGAAATCGTCTCGATCGACGAGTTTGCGGCGGGCCTCGGTGTTGAGGTCATTTCCCATCCCTTTGCGCGATACACGGGCCTTGCGGCCGTACGCCGTGCCGCGTCACGTCTCGGCGAACGCAACTATCGGCTTCTGACCAACAATTGCGAGCACTTCTGTTTATGGTGTCTGTTCGGGCACGGCAAAAGCGAACAGGTCCAGGCATGCTTGCGCAACCCGGCGCACGGGTTGGTCGTGCTCGTGACGCTGTTTGCCTGCGTGCTAGGCAATCACTGGCATTTTGCTTCGTCCGTTTCTCTCAATTGAGTCGCGGATCGGACACAGAAGCCACCCGGGAAACCGCAAACCCATCATCAACCTGTCATTCGCGCGAGCGACTTCGCGAAACGCGGCTAACGAACCGCCGGGTTCTCGATCCTGCCACCTCATCGTTGGCGGCGATGCTGCGCGGCGTTGACTGCGGCGCATCGTCTGAGCGCCAGACCGCACGCGGCGCTGGTTCGCAAGGCGCCGAAATCGTCGGGGCTGCGTTGCGCAGAACCTTGTCCGATCGCCATCACTGATCTAGGATTTTTTATCAGATCACTGATCACCTAGTGTCGGGTCTGAACCGACCATTTGTCCTGCCATCCCGCCGCCCGCACCAAGCTACGTCCAATTTCGAGGAAATCGTCATGCGGCAGGGCAGTTCCGACTCGAGCACTTCGCGGAACCTGAGCGACATCGACATCGTGCACCGCTATCGGTTGCTGATCGAAGCGGTACAGGATTACGCGATCTTCGTGCTTGACGCGTCGGGCAATGTGGCGAGCTAGAATCGGGCGCCCAGCGAATCAAAGGCTATTCTCCTGATGAAATCATAGGCAGGCACTTTTCAGTTTTCTATACCGACGAAGACATCGCCGCCGGAAAACCTGAGCAGTTGCTCGCCGCAGCGGCGTCGCGGGGGCGCGTCGAGGACGAAGGATAGCGCGTGCGCAAAATGGCGGGTTGCTGGGCTTCGCGAAGATCACCCGTGATATGACAGAGCGTCGTCGGCTGGAGGAGCTTGAGCGTGCGAGTGCTGCGTCCGCACTGGTGCAGCAGGCACGTGAGAATGAGCAGAAGCGAATTGCACGCGAACTGCACGACGATCTCGGGCAGCAGATACTGCGCTCAAAATGACGCCCGCGCTTCACGAAACGGAACTGGCGCAGCTTGTCGCCGGGAAGACCCGCGAGCGTCTGGGTTCAATCTGCGGAATGGCCGGTCAGATCGGCGCAATGGCCGCATCGATGCGGCGTACTGCAGCCGATCTTCGCCCCCCGTGCTCGATGACCTGGGGTTGGAATCGGCGCTCGAATGGATGACGGAGGGCTTTGAGCAACGTTACGGCGTGCTGTACGATGCGAGATCCGGTCTGAGGCATTACGCGTGAACGATCTGGCCGCCATTTCCCTGTATCGCGTGGTCCAGGAAGCGTTGACCAATGTCGCGCGCCACGCACAGGCGAACGAGGTATCGGTGACGCTGCTGGCCGATGACCGATACTGTCACCTGCGAATCCACGACGACGGCGCCGGGCTACCGACAGATTCGGCGCCGCGAACCGACTCCTTCGGCCTGCTTGGCATGCGGGAGCGGATCAGCCAGCTGGGTGGCGTTCTGTCCGTCGACAGCAGCCTTGGGCGCGGCGTTACCACTACCGCACGGGTGCCGCTTTCGCGCATCATGGAGGAAAGCCGGCCGTGACGTCAGACGCTGTGGAAGTCTGATTCAGTCCCCAGATATGGTAATGCGATGTCCCTTACGAGCCAGGTGCCGGACGACTCGACATGGACCAATGCCGCCGGGTACTGTCGGTTGATTCGCGTGATGCCAACGCCGCGCCTTCCACGTGACGTGCGTGCCAAATTCTTAAACTCCGGTTCCGTCACATTGGCGCGTCGTTTGTTCGTGCAAGGCGCTGCGTTGAATCGTTTCCCGGCGCCGCTCTCTCGCACATCGGCACTGCCGGGCCGCGTGCTGCCGTGCCTTCCGGGTTTTTCTCTAAACGAGGTTGAGGCCGGTGAGATCGAGAATCCGAATCTGCTTGCCATTCGTATCGATCAGCCCGTCCCTTTGCAGCTTGGATAACATGCGGCTGACTGTTTCAAGTTTCATGCCGAGATAGCTCCCGATTTCTTGCCGGGTCATGCGCAGATTGAACGCAGCGGCCGAATAGCCGCGCGCCTTCATGCGATCGGACAGATTGATCAGAAATGTGGCAACGCGCTCCTCGGCGGACATCGTGCCGAGCAGCATCATGAGGGTCGTTTCGCGTAGGATCTCGCCGCCCATCATCCTGTGTACCAGCTGCTGGACAACCTTCGTTTCCCGGCACAGGGATTCGAGGAGATGGAACGGGATGATGCATACATTGCTGTCCTCAATGGCTACTGCGTCCATACCGTGACGACCGGAGCCGACACCGTCCAGCCCGAGTACATCACCCGCAAGATGGAAGCCCGTTACGTGCTCCTGGCCATCGCGATGGATGACGATGGTCTTGAACGATCCAGCGCGGACAGCATAAACGCTCTGAAAAGAGTCGTCCGCACGATACAACGCTTCCCCCTGCCTGACCAGGCGCGTAGAACAGATAATTGCATCGAGGCGAGCTACTTCGTCGGGGGTCAGGCCCCGCGGCATGCAGACGGTCCTCATCGCGCAACTGGAGCAGCGCGTACCGGGTCGTGTCTGACCATTGGCTCCTCCCTGACGTTCGGTGCGCGACGCGGGTAGCGAAACGGGCACTTCTTCAGCAACACAGTTGGTAGAGTCAAACATAATTCCCTCCTTTCGATTCAGTTGCGCACGCTCTACGGTTGCGGGCGATTACCCTGATGGTGTCGAGTGCCAGACTGAATTCGCTGGTCTTGTCGAAAAGTAGTCCGCTCCCGCCCGACGGCAGGCCTCGCGCACGGTAGCGGTTGCGTGGTTTGTCAGCACAATCGTAATGACGTGGCGGTTGCTTCCTGCCAGGTTTGCAAGGACATCCATTGCGGTGTCTTGGGCCAGATGGAAATCCACCACGGCAACGTCCGGACCACAAACTCCAATAGCGCTCGTCGCCGCATCTGCCGTCTCTGCCTCGCCGACAGCTTCAACGCCGTCGATGTTGCCAATCAGTGCTGCCAGTTGTCCGCGAACCGGAATCGAGTCCTCGATCAGGAAAATTTTCAACGGATTACTAATGGACATGTTCGCGGGCATGCATGGAAGTATCGGCCGCGCGGGACCGAGATGAAATCGGCGGGGGATGATGCTCGGGTAGGTGTCTCGGAGCGCACGTAGGAAATTTCCTACTCAACGCTCACGGGACCTTTCTAGCCTCACACGGCAAGGCGCATGCGCTCGCTTAGACTCCAGTCACGAGGCAATCGAGAACAGCCTGTCTGCCGATTCCCAGACACCAAACGCGTCGTGGACGTTTTGCAGACAACTCCGTAGCGCGATTGCACGGTCGTCGAAGACGTTGTTCTTCAGCCGGAGCAAAGCCTTGAGCAACACGGTGATGTCGGCGTCGATATACGGCGGGTAGCCGGACGCAGAGCCAAGAAGGGGCTACCAGTCGCTCAACGCCGGCTGCACGATGAGACGCGACGATGCACAGTTGCGCGAGCTGGTGCAAAAGCAATCAGCAAACCATCGATTCAATTGCGACCGGTTCAGGGAAGCTTGCCTAAGGTGACACTGATTTCTCAACGCACGAAAAGCAAGCCGCGTCGCTGGGAGAAACGGCGGCAAGCATCGAACAATTGAAGGGGGACCGTAATCAGCGAGCAGACAATTCGCGCAATGTCGGGCAGATCACCACCGCGGCGAAGGCGCGGCAATCTCTCGACACATCGTGGATCATGGTGAACCGTCTTGCCATTGCACTGCATTGGCCCGGGGCAGTTTTGATATGGATCATTGGATGCCGGGGCCCGTTTGGGCTGTCGTTTCGCTGGCGCATTCGACAGCACGCCAGTATTCGCATAGAACCGGGTGGACTGCATTGCGCCAGCGCGATCCCGTGAAAAGATCGTAATGGTCGCATCGGTCGACGGTCATCCACATATTGAGCGGCGCATCCGACGCGTGGCATAGCGCATGCGCGCAGTGAGTCTGGCCGGCGCCCGTGATGTCATCGCGGTCGCCCTCGATCGTGCAAAGCGGGACTTGCGCGAGCGCGCTCGGGTCGACGTACCGCCCACTGATAGCCCACGCTCCCCGCGCCAGCAGGTGTTCCTGAAACACCACGCGGAGCATGTCGAGAAAATAGAACTCGCTCATATCGAGCACAGCGGCGTATTCATTCAACGAACGGAGCGCGCTTTGCGCATCGCGCAGATTGCCCATGAACCAGCTCGACCAATAACGTGCCTCTAGCTCAAGTTGACGCCCGGGGTGCGCGGCCATGATGGCGGCCTGCTGCATGAAGCCAGGGTAGACACGGCGTCCGGCCCCCCGGTACGGCGGCGGCACTATGTCGATCACATTGTCGCGGAACCATTGCAGCGGGTGCAAATTGGCGAAGCGATCCACGGAAGTCTGATGCAGGCGCGTGTCGATGGGACCGCCGAGCAATGCGACGCTGTCAAGCAAATGCGGCTCGCTGCCGGCCAGCAGACTGGCAGCGGCGAGAGCGGGCACGCAGGCTTGGCAAATGGCAACGATGTGCATGCGCTTTCCACATGCCCGAACCGTTCGCATGAAGCGTTCGAGCGAGCAGACATAATCGGTCAAGGCGAGTGGGCCGGCCGCGAGTGGCACGTCGCGGGCGTCCGCCCAGTCGGTGATATAGACGGTGTCGCGCATTTCAAGCAGTGTTTCGACGGTTTCCCGAAGCATCACAGCGTGATGGCCGGCGAGCGGCGCGCAAAGAAGGACCGGATGGCTCCCCGGTCCGGTGGCGGTGCTGCCCGCTCGCGTGAACTTGCGAAGCGTGCCGATCGCCATTTCGTCCGCAACGCACTCTTCAACTGGAACCCATTCGCCCCCGCTTTGCACGGCGGCAATCGCAAACGGTGGCGCGGTGTCGAATGCGCACGTGGCGCGGACCAACCAGTCGCGCGACGCACGAGGCATGGCCGCTGCCCACTCGTCGCAACCCGCTTGGCAGACGTTGAGGGCGCTGTCGGCAACGGCTTTGGCGAGGCGCCGCTGTGTATCAAGTAAGCCGTACCACATGGGCGCCTCTTCGAAGCCGGCATCCCGTCGATGATGTATGCCGGTAGTCAGCTCATGCCTGCTGCACAGACATCGCGCGATGAGCGAGCCACAACGGGCCATCCACCGATGACAGTTCTCGCTTTCCTGCACAGCCCCGCTGCCAATCTGCCCGCATCAGTCTGCGAGCGATGTCAATGTCGTTCCCAGTGCGCCTACTGTTTGAGCCAGAATCGGCAATTCGTCCTCGTTCAGTTTGAGAGCATCGCCAAGAACGCGGTGGTCAATCCAGCCGCGTACGACGCATCCCAGTCCTGCTGACGCACAGTACAGCGACACGTTCTGTGCAATTGCTCCAGCCGCGACGGCGGCGAAGATTTCGCGCTGCTGAGGTGGCATGGACAGAAGGCGCGACGTGCTGACAACGTAGACGAGATCCAGCGGCGCCTCGCCGACAAAGTCCTGATATCCGGTCAGATTGCGTGCGTCGCTCTGCTCCTTCAGCACGAGCCTATGCTTCGGCGCGTCGTACCGATAGACTCCATACGGCAGTACTGCATAGATATCGATTTCATTGAAGGCATGGGCCGACGGCGCCGTGCGGCCGCCGTTGGCCGGACGGTTGACACCGTCCGCCGCCCACAGCAGAGCTCCGAGAGTCGCGGGCAACAAAGGCGCATCGGAAAACTCTCGGGTGCTGGCGCGCAGCGCGAGCGCTTTCATCAGGGGCACGCCGCCGGCCATGTCTGGCTTGGGCAGCGTGATCACTGCGGGGGTTTCGCCGCGCGTGGGAGCAGGGGCGCGTCCGGGCGCCGGTTCGTAGGACAGCAGTTGCATATCGGTCATGGCTGACTCCGTTCGAAGTAAGCGACGATGCATTTACACACGAATCGGCGCATGCGCTCACCTTAGACGCGCTGGACCGCTGTGCCTTGATGCGCATCAAATGTGAGACATGCAGCATCAGAATCGTTCGGTAATCATGCGAACCCGATCTCGTTGATGCAAATCAAGCCGCCTCGCTCCGGTCTGCGTAGTCTCAACGCTGGTACCGGTGATTATCCAGTGGACTTCAAAGTTGCATTCGGAGTGAGCAAAGGGCGAACGGAAATTGAGCGCAAACCATTTGAGCGAATTCCCGAAGACAAGGCAAACGACGAGGCGTCTGGTACGTCAGCCGGCGCCGCACGCCAGTGCTGATCGACTATCCGTCACGCGGGACGGCCATACCACTTCGATACATGGGCTTTCGGGGGGCGAGCTTTTGCGTAATGAACTGGATCTTTCCGCTCACGCGGCGCTCGCCACACTAACCGGTGGTTTGTCGCCTGCTTCGGTTGCCATGGCGGCGCTCGACTGGTCGTTCCACATGGCGCTCGCGCCAGGTAAAGCGCTGGATCTGGAGCGGCTGGCGCGTCACAACGACTCTCTGCGCTAGCTGATCTCCCGACTGACTGGTGGACGCTTTTCGGCTCACCCGCGATCGACAGTGCCGTCAGCGAGGCGCTGACCGGCAACGCTACTATCGAGAGTGCCCAGGCTGCATTGCGTCAAAGCGAAGACGAGATGCGGGCCGGCGCCGGTGTATTCCTTCCGCAGGTCGACGCGGGATTCGGCGCGTCACGGCAGAAATATTCGCCCGTACGCATCGGCTCCGATCAGCCATCGACGCTCTTCAGTCTGTTCACGCTGTCTGCAAGCGTCAGCTACGTTCTCGATATCTGGGGCGGACATGCGCGCATGGTCGAGGCATTGCGCGCGCGTGACGACGTGCAGCGATATAGCGTCCTGGTCACCTATCTGACGCTCACGGCCAACGTCGTCAATGCGCAGATCGCTCGCGCTGCCTATGCCGATCAAATTGTAGCGACGCGCGAAATAACTGGGTTGCTACAGGAGGAGGTCCGTATCACGCGGGCGCAGGCCCAAGCTGGCGCGAGTGCGTACTCGGCTGTCCTGACGCTCGAGCATCAGGACGAGCCGTGGTGCTGCGCGAGTCGCAGCTTATTTCACGCTCGCTGCGTGTCAGGCTGATGTTGATCGGCAGCGCCGAGCGCACTGACAGAACCAGCTTGAATTCGGCGGAGCGAATCGGCTTTTCCTGGGCTGGCCGCTCGCCAGCCAACTGGGGCCTTGGGACGCCATCGGCCGTCGTTGCGGCGGCGCCGGCGGCACACGGATCGACGCCCGCATATCCGGCGGACCCGGGGAGTTCGACAGTTTGAAGAAAGACCGGCACTTCGCAAGGCCAATGAGAAGTTTCCTCGATATGGCGGCGCATGGAGTCGGCGGCGGCCGGCTCGCCGTGCGTGACGAACGTACGCTGCGGCGGTTTCGGTATCGACTGCAGCCACGACAACAATTCGGCATAGTCTGCATGGGCCGACAACGACGAGAGGTTCACCACTGAAGCGCGCACCCGCACGTACTCGCCATGAATCTTGATTTCCGGCGCACCGGCCGCGAGCGCAGCGCCGCGCGTGCCCGCTGCCTGGTAGCCCACCAGCACAATCGTGTTCCGATGGTCGGGCGCGAACGCTTTCAGGTGATGCACGACCCGCCCGCCGGTCGCCATGCCGCTACCTGCGATGATCACCATCGGGCCGTGCCGGCCCAGGATAGCCTTCGATTCGTCGACGGTGTGCACCATCTGAGCGGCATGGCTGATCGCGTTCGCCTCGGTCGAACTCAGTCAGTGTTCGCCTACATGATGCCGGTAAAGCTGCGTGACGCTCGTCGCCATCGGACTGTCGAGAAACACCGGTACGTTCGCCATCCGGCCGGTCGCTTTGAGCTGGGCAACGTAATGAAGAATGGACTGCGCTCGTCCCACAAAACACGGAATGATGACGATACCGCTGCGCCGGAAAGTGTTTGCGAAGATGTCGGCCAGTTCGGCGGCAGGATCGGTTCTCGCATGCAGGCGATCGCCATAGGTCGATTCGACGATCAGATAGTCCGCGTGTGCGAGCGGCATCGGCGCACGCATGATCGGATCGTTCGGCCGGCCGACATCGCCGGAAAATGCGATCACCTTGCCTTCGACGCATAGCAGCACGCTCGCCGCGCCGAGAATATGTCCAGCCGGCAGCAGTCGGAAACAGGCATGCTCGTTCAAGCGCTTGTGCATGTCGAAATCGCGCGGCTCGAGCAGTTCAAGCGCATGTTCGGCGTCTTCTACTGTGGACAGCGGCAGTGCCGGATGGTGCTTGGAGAAACCGTGCCGGTTCGCATAGGCCGCTTCTTCTTCCTGCAATCTCGCGCTGTCGCGCAACATGATCTGGCAGAGGTCGCGAGTGCAGTAAACCGGCCCGCGACAACCGATCCGAGCAAGCGCCGGCAGGTAGCCGCTGTGATCCAGATGTGCGTGCGTGAGAATCACCGCGTCCAGTGTGGCCGCCATCGATGGGCAAGGGGCTCCAGTTGCGCAAGCGCAGATTCTTCGTGTCCTGATAAAGGCCGCAGTCGATCAGTATCCGCAGTCCCGCGCCTTCGAGCAAATACCTTGAACCGGTGACGGTTTCGGTCGCACCGAGAAAGGTAGCTTCATTTCGCACGCCGTCTAATGAGGAATGGGAGGGGCTTTACACAACCGCGATTTTTCAGTGCGCCGAAGGATGCGTTGCAATTTCGCGTAGCGCCTGCGCGAAACGCTGAAATGCCTTCAGCGATCCAGCGACGCTCTGGTACTTCTGCCTGCCAATTTGGCCGTCGAGTGTGACGAGCATGCCCGCCTCACGCGCTAGTTGCAGGATCTGGTTGATGTCGTCGCTGGTGTCGGTCGCACCGTGCAGTTGGCCATCCGCTGGCGTCGTTTCTGCATGAAATCGTCGGTCAGTCACCCGAGCGCGGCGCCGAGTCCGAGATCATCGAGCATCGGTGACCGCAGATTCGTGACGATGCGGCGCAACGAGCCCAGCATGCTGTCGATCTGCTGTTGCAGCTCGCCAAGCGTCCCGGAGGGTCGAGCATGGAGATCGCGTGATCCTCCACCGCGTCGATCAACAGTTGACAGCGGTCTTCAACTGGTACGTCGTTTTCTGCCGCCTAACGTCAGCGCGCTACACACTTCACCGTTTTCGCCCTGCGAGCAGCCGGCACCGGATTGCAGCGAGCCATTCCTTGATTGATGCAAGTCAACCGGCTTTTGACGGTCGCGCCTACATTGGATGCACCGCTGTCGCGTATGCGTTCGCCGCAGATTCTTGGCTGCACTCATTTTCGTCGCTTGCTTACGTCAGGAGATTCGTCATGGCTGGCAAATCTGTTCCTCCCTTCGACCTGTGCCGCGCCAATCTTGCGTTCGCGCTGCGGATGCTGGAATTCAACCACGAAGCTCGACAACAGGCCTGCAGGCTCGAATTGGAGCATATCCGGCGCGACGTCGCGGCGGCTCACGCGATTCAGCATTGCCTGTCGGCCGCTCATGACTGGAGCGAATTCGCCGCTTCTTGCCACACGGTGGTGCGCGATTACATCGCTGCCACCATGAACCTTTGGCAGCAAGGGCTTGGCTCTGCCGCGCGGCTACAAGGCGAATTCAGCGAAGGTCTGCACGAAGCGCTCGCGAGCTGGCAGTCTGCCTCGCTCCGGCAATGGCCGACCCATGCGCCGCTGAGTCAGGCCGTGCTGCCGTGGCAGGCGTGGCTGCAGCCCGCGGAGAGCGCGGTAGCGGACCAGGCGTTCGCACGTGCATCGCGTGGCGATGCCGCCAGCCGGAGCGCGCCCGTCAACGCACCGAATTCGGTCAAATCGCCGGCCTCCAACGGCCATGATCAGGAAGGGGACCATCATGTCGACTAGGCGCGTGGCTTTCGTTACGGGCGGCATGGGCGGCCTCGGCGCCGCAATAAGCCGGCGTCTCCACGATGCCGGCGTGGTGGTCGCCATGTCGCACTCCGAGCGCAACGATCACGTTGCTACGTGGCTCTCGCGCGAGCGCGATGCCGGGCGCCATTTCGTCGCATTTGATGCCGACGTGTCCAGCTTCGATTCATGCGCGCATTGCGCAAAGCGCGTGCTCGCCGAATTTGGCACGGTCGACATTCTCGTGAACAACGCAGGCATCACCGGCGATTCGAGCTTTGCAAAGATGACCAAGGAGGATTGGGACAAAGTACTGCGCACCGATCTCGATTCGATGTTCAACGTGACCAAGCCGCTCCTCGGTGAGATGGTCAAGCAGCAATTTGGGCGAATCATCAATGTGGGCTCCGTGAACGGCGCACGCGGCGCCTTCGGACAGACCAATTACGCGGCGGCGAAAGCGGGCATTCACGGCTTTACGATGTCGCTGGCTCTGGAGACGGCGCGGCACGGAGTGACAGTCAATACGGTATCGCCCGGCTATCTCGCCACGGCGATGACCGCAGCCGTTCCCAAGGACGTGATGGAAGCAAAGATTCTGCCGCAGATACCCGTAGGCCGTCTCGGTCAACCAGACGAGGTCGCCGCCCTCGTGGCATTTCTGTGCTCCGATGAAGCCGGGTTCATCACGGGCGCGGATTTCGCTATTAACGGCGGCATGCACATGCGGTGAGACGACCGGCCGAGCGTCACACGACTTCCGGGCTGCTCTCGCCGTGCGCCATTTCCGGCGCTGCGGCCGCTTGCAACGCGCAGAGCCGCCGCAACAGTTTTCCCCAGTAGCCCAGGTTGAAAAAATTGGCGATCGGCACTTCAGTGTCGAAGCTCACCGTTCGCTGCAGTTCTTCCGGGGACAGCGGTTCCTCGTTCGCAAGTTGCCGGATCAGCATGAGCGGACCGGCATCCGATTCGCCTTGCGACGCGGCAGCACGCGCCCGCACGCGCGCTTCGAGTTGATGTACGCGCGCATGGAAATCGACCAGGAGCACGGGAACGGCAAGCGCGCTGGCGAGCGCGACGAAGCGGGCACGATGTAGGCGCTTCAGGAAGGTCGCGTCGACCAGCACGGGATAGCCGGCCAGCAGCGCCTGTTCCGCCAGTCGCAGCAGCGTTTCGTATAGCTGATCAATCGATTGGGTCGAGTAGGACGCAGCGGGAAGGGGCCTGCAATCGATGGGGGCAAAAAGACGGCCGCGCTTGCGCTCGACGTCGCTCGACAGCCGCACCGCGCCAATCAGGCTCGCTAGCGCTTCACTCGCCACGGACTTGCCAGAGCCGCAGTAGCCGTGGCACAACAACAAATAAGGGCGTTGCGACGCGGTCAAACGATCCACCAGCTTCAAATACGGCGCGGCTCGGGCGAAGCCGGTCTCTTCAGGGGATTGGCGCGCTTTCAACAAGGCCACGAGAGCGCGTACCAGTGCGCGATAGACGATGTAGTAGCGCAGCGCCGGCAGGGCGGCGAAATCGCCGGTGCGTTGCAACCAGCCATTTAACAGGCGTGCCGCAAGGTCCTGACGACCGCGCGCCTGCAGGTCCATCAGGGGAAAGCTGAGGTCGCTTGCGACGTCGATCCAGCGCAAGGCGTCGTCGAATTCGATGCAGTCGAACAGGAGCACGCGCTTGACGCGCCGCACGATGTTGTCGAGGTGCAGGTCGCCGTGGCACTCGCGGACGAAGCCGCCCGCACGACGCGCGTCGAAATGGCCGGCGAGGCGTTCGCCTTCGCGCTCACACCATGCGGAAATATGGCTGCCGAGAGGCGTCCCGGTCTCGCGTTCGATCGCCTTCAGCACGGTCTGCATCTGATCCCGAACGACCGGCGGCGAGCCGAGCATGGCGCGCGGCGGCGTATGTGCCGCCCGCCTGTGGAAGGATGCAAGCTCCGCGGCCAGTGCGTCCACTTCTGCAAAGCCGAGCGCGCCGCGCGCATGCAGTGCCGCGAAAACCTCGCGCTCGTCGAAGCGCCGCATACGAACAGCGCGCTCGGTCGCATGGCCAGTCCCGTGGGCCCGATACACGCGCCCTCTGCGCATGATCGTCGTGACGTCGCAGTAGAGTTCAGGCGAGAAGCGCCGGTTCAATCTGCACTCGTCCTCACATGCGCGATCGCGCACGTCGGTGCGCGTGAAATCCACAAAGCCGGCATCGACGGGTTTTTCACTTTGTATGCGTACCGTCCCGCCAGATATACAACGGATATGTGCGTTTCGATACGGCGGATGCGGCCCGCCGGGTGCCGGTACGTGCTGGGCTGTTGCATCGCGCGGTCTAGCGCTCGCCAGCCGCGCTGCGCGAGCCGTTCACGTTGCCGCGCGTGTATGGACGGGCGCAGTCCCGCAAAGAGGTGGGGGGCCATGATTGTCTCCATTGCGCCATCCTGGCTTCAGGATAGGCGCAGCCCGCCAGTCGACTCTGCACATAATTCTTTAATCTATCGTTCTTGGTCAGTCTGGAAGCTTTCGGACGTTCCGCGGCCCGCTCAGCTTTCCAGTGAGCAACAGTCGCCCTGTATATCAATGTGCCGCTACGGGTTGCAGCATTACGGCGCAACTCGCGCGAGATGGTCGAAGGTGAGCGCTGCAGTCTTCGCGCGATCTCACGGATCCCGCAATCCTGCGCCCGTAGCAGCGCAATTTCCTCGCGTTCAGAAAAAGACAGATAAGGCGCAGTGCCCGGCGTCAGCTCGATCGGCGGCATTCCGCCTCCATCACGAAACCATCTTGGCCCCAAAGGTTGGGACACGCCACACACGCGCGCCGCAGCCTCGCTCTCCATGCCTTGCGCGACACAAGTCCAGAACGCTCGCTTTGTCTCTCGCTGATTGACACCTGGCCTGCCGGGCGATTGCATTATGGTCTTCCTGTCTGTTCCGAACCCCAACCCTGTGGTCGTCCCATTTGACACCTCCTTTAGGAGATGTTGCAACGACCCGTTGAATCCGCCATGGGTACCAGATGTTTCCGGGCAGTCTGCGCTTTGCAACGGGGGCTTTCAGGAGAGGTCTGCTGCCGTAGAGCGTTCCGGGCGACCTGACCCACATTCCGATCGACTCAATGTCTTTCCCTGGACCTGTCGGTCGTCCGGAACCGCCGAACGGCGAGGTTTCGCCTCGTCGATACGTGTGACTCAAGAAGGGCCTGACGCCCTGTCACTTTACTGTCTTGTCCAGGTACTCGATGCCGGTGAAATCGCCCATACCCCATCGGCAACCGGAGCAAGGCTGTATGAAAGAAGAACAGGCTACTGCTGGCCATCGCAGCATCGTGGGCGGCGTTGATACGCATAAGGATCTGCATTTCGCGGCTGTCGTTGACGAACATGATCGCGTGCTTGGCAGTGAATGCTTCCCAACCACGCGGCATGGCTACAAGCAGATGTTGCTTTGGATGCGCTCATTTGGTGAGCTTGTCCGGGTCGGCGTCGAGTGCACCGGGACCTACGGCGCGGGCTTACTCCGCTACCTACAGCAGGCCCATGTAACCGTGCTGGAGGTCACCGCGCCGGACAAGAGCGACCGGCGCAAACGTGGCAAGGACGATACGCTGGATGCCTGCAACGCGGCTCACGCTGCCTTTGCCGGTGTGCGTACGGTCACGCCAAAGACGCGCGATGGCATGATTGAATCGCTGCGCGTTCTGAAAGTCTGCCGGAAGACGGCCATTTCGGCTCGCCGCGTCGCCTTGCAGCTGATCCACAATACCATCGTCTGCGCGCCTGACGAGTTACGCGAACCGCTACGCGCGATGACCCGCATGCAGCTCATCCGCACATTGGCCGCGTGGCGTCCCGATCTGTCCGACTATCGGAACCTGACCTCTGCTTACCGGATTACGCTGAAGTCACTGGGACGTAGGTATCTGGAGTTGCACGACGAGATCGCCGACCTCGACGTCATGATAGCGGCCCTCGTTGACGAACTCGCCCCCGATCTCGTCTCCCGCAATTCGATTGGCTATGAGTCCGCTTCGCAGCTGTTGCTGACCGCTGGCGACAACAGCGACCGGCTTCAGTCAGGGGCCAGCTTCGCCGCTCTTTGTGGTGTAAGCCCCGTGCCGGCGTCTTCCGGTAAGGTGACGCGACATCGGCTCAATCGCGGTGGCGACCGCGCAGCTAACAGCGCCTTGCACATCATCGCCATCGGTCGGTTGAGAACCGACGCTCGTACGAAGGCGTACGTCGACAAACGCGTCAGCGAGGGGCATTCAAAACTCGAAGCGATCCGCTGCCTCAAGCGCTATATCGCCCGCGAAGTCTATTACATCATTCGAAAGAGAAACCGCCAGATAGCGCAGGTCCAAATTACGCCTTGATCTTTAGAAGGGCGTCCAGGGGTGCCAATACACGTCCATTGCCTTCGGCCGCCGCTGCCGCGAGGCTGGCGTGCGCCCGTCCATGGGCAGCGCTGGCGACTGCTTTGACAACGCCATGTGCGAAGCCTTCTTCGCCACACCTGAATGTGAATTGCTTGCGCGCTCGCACTTCGCCACGCATGAACAGGCGCGGCGCGAGATCTTTCACTTCCTGGAGGCGTTGTACAACCCGTTTCGCCTTCATAGCGGGCTTGGCTATCGCTCGCCGATCATTTACGAGCAGTTGCATGCAGCACAAAGCCCACCTCATCCGCATGGGTTTTGTCGCGGTAAGAGCACGATGCGAACAAACGGCAGTTTAAGTAGGACTGCTTATGCCGCCAGTGAGTAGAACTGCTCGGCACGAGTGTATCCGAGGCCACGGACTTGCATTTGGCCCTTGGCGATCATATGCATGAGCTCGATGCCGCTCAACAGGATCCGGGCGCACCGAAAATTCTTGAAGCCAAGCATAGGCCGCGTGCGTCGCTTGATCGCCCGATGATCTTGCTCGACAACATTGTTCAGATACTTGTTCTGGCGAATCCTGATCGGTGCTTGCCGCTCCTCGTTGAGAGCATCCAGCGCGGCCAGGTTCGCACCGCTTTTATCGATTGTCACCGTCTCGGGTTCGCCGTTTTGCTCGATTGACTTTTCGAAGTAGCGCCGCGCCGCGGCCTTGTCGCGATGGGCACGCAGCAGAAAATCCACCGTGTTACCCTCTTTGTCGACTGCGCGGTACAGATACTTCCACTGGCCTCGGACCTTGATATACGTTTCATCCATTCGCCAGCTCCGGCCGACGGCTTTCTTGTGGCGGCGGAAGGCCTTCTCCAGGACCGGCAACACCTTGATGGCCCAGCGGTGCACAGTTGAATGGTCGACCGAGATTCCGCGTTCCGCCATCATCTCTTCCAGGTGTCGAAGGCTCAGCGGATACGCCACATACCAGCGCACGCACGTCAGGATCACGTCGAGTGGATAGTGCAAACGCTTGAGCACTCGTGCCAAGGCTGGATTGAGAGTCGTCATCAAGCGTCCAATCGTTCGTATTGTCAGAGTGCATGATACCCGGCGCTTACTGCGACAAAGCCTCGCCGCTTCCCTCAGTTGCCCAGCCGCGGTCTGTACGGGCGTCGGCAGCTCATTCAGCGCGAGCATGGTGTCCGCGCCGTCCAGCCGTCTGCGAAGCTCGATCACGAGATCGATGACGCTGGCGTCGCCCACCCGGCGGCGATTGCTTTGTCTGGAACTCACCATGGAGCAGTCGACGAGGCGATCAATCTTGCGGAAGTAGGCTTGGGAAGCTACTCGATGCCTGGCATACAGCGAGGCAACATTGGACTTTGAAAGACAGTCTGATGATCTTGTACGCGAAGCGGCCGGCGAGATACACGACCGGGATATGTGTTTCGATCCTGAAGATCCTGCCCGCCGGGTGACGGTATGTGCTTGGCCTGCGCAGGGCCGCGTCGAGCCCGCGCACGCGGCGCCGCGCGGCGCGCACAAGGTTTGCAACGTGCTGGATGCGCTGAGCCGTCGCGCGTGCGTGGCGTGCGCAACGCACGCGCATTGGCTTCGATTTCATGTTGACTCGAACGGGAGTAGCGCCTTGCCGCATCGAAACCGAACAGCGTATCGCACATGGCGCGAGGCATCGCGACGACGGCCGCAGCATGTTCGTCACGAGAGGCGCCGTCCGAGGCGGAGCGGCGCCAGGCTCATACGAACTCCCGGGGCAACGCGCCGCGCCCCGCCGCGCCGTTGCGTTCCGGCGGCGGGCGGACGATCATGCAGTCGGTCGTGAGCAGCAGCGAGGCGACGGAGATCGCATTCTGCAGTGCCGTGCGCGCGACCTTGACCGGATCGACGATGCCGCGCTCGATCATGTCGCCGAATTCCGCGTGAGCGGCGTCGTAGCCGAACGCACCGTCGGCCTCGGCCACCGCATGCACGATGGCCTGCGCGTCCGCGCCGGCATTCTGCGCGATCTGGCGTAACGGCGCGGCAAGCGCATCGTGCACAATCTTTGTTCCGATTGTCTGTTGCTGCGTTTCACCGTGTTGCGCGAGTACACGGCGCGCGCGCAGCAGGGCGACGCCACCACCGGGCACGAATCCCTCTTCGACGGCGGCACGGGTCGAATGCAGCGCGTCCTCGAAGCGATTCTTGCGTTCGCGCAGCGCGGTTTCGGTCGCCGCGCCTACGCGGATGACTGCGACGCCGCCCGCCAGCTTGGCGAGGCGCCGGTTGAGCGCATCGCGCTCGTGCGTGTCGGAGATCGTCTCGAGCCGTGTTTTCAGCCCCGCGATCCGTTCGGCGATGTGCGTGTGATCGCCGTGACCCGCCACGATCGTGGTTGTGTCGCGGGAGACTTCGATGCGCCGCGCAGCGCCCAGGTCGTCTAGGGTGGCGTTCTCCAGGGTGCGCCCTGTCTGTGCCGAGATGACCTTGGCGCCCGTGAGCGCGGCGAGATCCGCGAGCTGTTCGGTGCGGCTCGCGCCGAAACCGGGTGAACGGATCGCGCAGGATCTGAACGTGCCGCGCAGATGATTGACGACGAGCGTAGCGAGCGCCTCACCTTCGATCTCGTTCGCAATGACGAGAAGGGGCTTGCCCGTTCCCATCACGGCTTCGAGGACCGGCAGCAATTGCGCGATCGACGACACGTTCATGTCGCAAAGCAGGACTCGTGGGTCGTCGAGTACGACGTCGCGGTGATCCGCATCTACGAAGAGCGGCGAGACGAAGCCGCGGTCGAGCAGCGAACCGTCGACTGTCTCCAGTTCATCGTCGAGTTTCGAGCCATCTTCGATGCTGATCGCGCCTTCCTTGCCGACGCGCTCGACGGCCTGCGCCACCAGCGTGCCGATGCTGACATCTCCGTTCGCGGAAATCGTCGCGATCTGGCGCATTTCGTCGGCTGACGCGCACGGGCGCGCAAGCCGGTGCAACTCCGCGACGACCTGCTTGCCGGCGTCTTCGATCGCGCGCTTGAGCGCCATCGGATCGTAACCTGCGGTCACGCATTTGTTGCCCTCGACGACGATGGCCTGCGCGAGCGTGGTGGCGGTGGTCGTGCCGTCGCCAGCCACTTCGCTCGTGCGTGTGGCGACCTCGCGCAGCAGCTGGGCGCCCATTTCCTCATAGGGATCGGTCAGGTCGACAGCACCCGCGACAATCACGCCCGAGTTTGCAACGACCGGCGCACCGGGCGGGCGCTCGACGATCACGTTGCGGCCTCCGGGCCAAGGGTGACTTTCACGGCCTCGGCAAGTGCATTCACACCGTTCAGCAGCAATTGCCGCGCGTCCTGGTGAAATACGAGTGTTTCATGCGACACGGCAGACCTCCACAAGGTGAGGCGGCCGGCATCTGCGTCGGCTGGCCGCCGGGATCGTGAGCGTATTTAAGCCAATGCGTAGGGTTGCCGGATTGATCTGTATCAACGACGCCGGGGCGGCGGAAGAAGTCGCGCAGCGCGCGGCGCATGAGACTCGGGTGGCCCGCAGCGGCATGCCGATGTGTCCAGCCGCGCTTGACGTGGATCAACGACGCAATGTGGCGCGCGGCTACGCTGAAGGTGCGGTTTCAAGGTGCGGGACGACGACGCGCGAGTGCTCTACCCATCACTGGGGTGCAAGGGCTGCTCGCGCGGTGACACAGCCGCAACAGCGAAATTGTCGCACCAGGGGTTTGTGGCGCCGCGGCGATGCGGCGAACCCGCTTCGGGCCGACCAACAGGGCCATCTTGTGGCCTGCTTATCTGAAGGAGAGAGGCAATGAGCAATCTGACGCGTTTTGATCCGCTTTCGCTGGATCCTGTTTCGGAAATGTTTCAGGGGTTTTTCCGGCCGATGCGATCGATGCTGACGACGCAGGACAACGAACTCGCGTCGATGAAGATCGACGTGACGGAAAACGACGGAGCTTATTCGGTGAAAGCCGAGTTGCCCGGTGTGGACAAGAAGGACATTGACGTACAGATCGATGGGCGCATCGTGTCGATCAACGCGAAGGTCGAGCGCAACAAGGAGGAAAAGGAAGGCGAGCGCGTGGTTCGGCGCGAGCGCTATGCCGGCACCTTCAGCCGCTCGTTCGCGCTTGGGGGCGAAGTAGACGAGGGCAACTCGAAAGCCGAATACAAGGACGGTGTGTTGTCGCTGAGCCTGCCGAAAAAGACTTCGGGCGATCACAAGCGTTTGACCGTCAACTAAGGCGGGGAGAGCGCGAAGAGGGCGCGCCGCATGCGGCGCGCTTTTTTTATGCCAATGCCACGAAGCCCGGTGTTGGAATGGAGAAGATCGCCGGAACTCGCTGCGGCAGGCGTCTGGTTTGTCTCAGTCGGCCAAAGACGTGAGCGTTGTGCCGAGCGCGCCGACGGTCTGCGCGAGGATCGGCAGTTCGTCTTCGTTCAGTCGCAGCGCGTCGCTCAGCAGACGGTGATTGATCCAGCTGCGCACGACGCTACCAAGCCCCTGCGACGCACAATACATCGCGACGTTTTGCGCCATCGCGCCCGCCGCGACAGCGGAGAAGATATCGCGCTGCTGCGGTGGCATCTCGAGCAGGCGCGACATGTTGACCACGTACACGAGGTCCAGCGGAGCCGCGCCGACGAAATCCTGATAACCGGTCAGATTGCGCGCGTCGGTTGCATGCTTGAGCACGAGCCGGTGCGACGGCGGATCGTAGCGATAGACGCCGTTGGGCAGCACCGCATAGAGGTCGATTTCGTTGAAGGCATGCGCCGACGGCGCCGTGCGGCCACCGGTAGCAGGACGATTGACGCCGTTGGCGGCCCACAGCAGTGCGCCGAGCGTGGTGAGCCCAAGCGGCGCGTCGGAAAATTCACGTGTGCTGGCGCGCAGCGCAAGCGCCCTCATCAGCGGCGCGCCGGAGAACATGTCGGGCATCGGCAATTCGATGAAAGAGGGGGATTCCCCCTGAGCGTGGGACGGCGCGCGACCGGGCGCGGGTTCATAGGTCAGCAGTTGCACGTCGGACATGGTCGATTCCTCCGGGGAGCAGACGATGCGTTCGCTGGTTTGCCGATGCATCGTTTTCAACATACCGGTGAGCTGGCGCTCTGCGTTTGACTTCAGTCAAACGCATCGTGACGCGGCTTGCGCAGCCAATACCACATCATCGTGATCGCGCCCAGCATGCCGCCGAGGTGCGCGAAATGCGCGACGCCGGGCTCTTCGCCCGATACCCCCAGCAGCACTTCGGTCAGCGCGTACGCGGTCGCGTACAGCCTTGCGGGCATCGGGACGGGTGGGAGAACAGCAGGACCAGCCACCGTCGAGGAAAAAGCAGCGCGTAGGCGATGAGCACGCCGAATATGCAGGCCGACGCGCCGACGGTCGGGTACGCGTCGCCGCGCAAAGCGATGGCGGTCAGAAGCTGGATGAGCCCACCGCAGATGACGCTCGTGGCGCGGAGCTTCAGCAGTCTGGCAGCGCCGAGCGCACGCTCCACCGCGCTAATAATCGACACAACAGCGCGACAAAAGAGCGGCCACGCCCGAATCAGATTACAGGCGGCAATCCACGCGCAGTTGATCTGCATCAGGGTCGCCGCGCCGCTGCGGGACGAATCTTTCTGGTGATGGCGCGAGCCACGATTCGTCAAAAGCATGCACTGCAAGGAGTGGCGTCATGAAAACCGACTGGCAGTTGAAAAGGGACGTCGCGGATGAACTCGAGTGGGATCCGGCCGTCACCGCGACGGATATCGGCGTGGAGGTAACGAACGGTGTCGTGACGCTTTCCGGCCATCCACCGAGCTTTGCGGAGAAACTCGCGGCGGAAAAGGCGGCGCAGCGCGTGGCCGGCGTGAAGGGCGTGGCAGTGGACATGCAGGTCCGCTTGCCGAAAAAGGACGAACATACTGACGAGGACCTGGCTAGCGCGGTCCGCGCGATTTTGCACTGGAGCGTCGCTGCGCCCGACGATGCGGTGAAGATCCAGGTAGAAAAGGGCTGGGTCACGCTGACGGGCGCGGTGGATTGGGCCTATCAGCGCCATATCATCGCGCGCGCTGTCGGCCACATGCGTGGCGTACGAGGCCTCACGACCGCTATCGAGGTGCACCGCAAGATCGGGTCAGACGAGATCGGCAAAAACATCGAACAGGCGATGCGGCGTCACGCCGAGCGCGAAATCAAGCATATCGGTATCGACGTGAAGGACGGCACGGTCACCCTGACGGGCAAGGTGGGCTCCTACGCAGAACGCAAGCTTGCGCGCGGCGTCGCGTGGAGCACGCCCGGTGTGTGTGCGGTGGTCGACGATCTCGTCGTCGAATGATGTGCGGCGGGCGCTAATCGGGAAAAGACAAGGAGTCTCTCATGACCTTATCGGCAAACGTGCAGGAGGGAACCTGGTCCGTGAGTGTAAAGACTGATGCGGCCCAGGATGGCGGATACCAGGCGACGATCGATGTCCGGCATACGTCGGCGGAGGGCGATTTCAATCATTCGTTCCGTCATGCAAAGGCGTTTGCAACGGAGCGGGAAGCGGTGCTCGAGGGGCTGCGCGAAGGCATGACATGGATCGCGCTGAAGTCGACGCACACCATCACGGTCTGATGTGAGGCATGAGGGATGAAATTCGCGCGATGACTGCCACGCTTCCCTCCTGAAATGGACGATATTGCTCACATGCCCGCCGAAGAGCAAGCCCGTCAGCCCGCGACACCGGAACTCCCGGTTACGCCTGCTCGCACCGCGCGTGGCCGACAGGCTTCCCGCCCTGCTGCGCGGCGCGAGCGGCGAACCGTCGGCGCTTGAACAACTGGCGCGCGCCTCGGGTCCGCTGCGCGTGGCCGTCGTGCATCCGTGCGACGCACTGAGTCTCGAAGGCATGCTGGCGGCGCGAACGCGGTCCGGTGCGGGTCTCATTACGCCGTTGATCGTGGCGCCGCGCGCAAAGCTCGAAGCGCTGGCGCGTACGCTTGGCGTCGATCTCGAACGCTTCGAGATCGAAGATGTGGCACACAGTCATGCCGCCGCGGCCGACGCGCTGATGAAAGGCAGCCTGCACACCGACGAACTGATGAGCGCGGTGCTCGCGCCAGGCTCGGAACTGCTCACGGATAAACGCCTGTCGCACTGTTTCCTCGTCGAGACACACGCGTATGAGCGTCCGTTCATCATCACCGACGTTGCCGTCAACATCGCCCCAGATCTGGAGCAGAAGCAGGCGATTGCGCAGAACGCGATCTACCTTGCCCATGCGCTCGGTGTCGCACACGCGCGCGTCGCGGTGCTGTGCGCGGTCGAAACGGTCAATCCGCGTATGCCGTCGACCATCGACGCCGCGGCGCTTGCCAAAATGTCCGATCGCGGTCAGTTGACGGGTGCGACGGTCGACGGCCCGCTCACCTTCGATAGCGCCGTTTCCATGCGCGCGGCGCGGATCAAGGCAATCGACTCGCCCGTCGCGGGACATGCGGACTCCTGCTTGTGCCCGACCTCGAAGCCGGCAACATGCTGGTCGAGCAGATGGAGTTTCTCGGCGGCGCGGCGAGCGCCGGCCTCGTGGTGGGCGCTCGCGTCCCTGTCATCCTGACGAGCCGCGCGGATAGTCTCGCCGCGCGCGTCAATTCATGCGCGCTCCCGGCTGCGGTTGCGGTGCGCGCTCGCGGCTCCATGTGCGGCTGCTGGACAAAGGGTTGATCGACGCAGGTCATGGCACGGCGACCGCGGGCCAGCGGTTATCTCCGGTGCACAGCGCAACAAACCTGCCGCGCCCGACCCTGGCAATTGACCGCTGAACGCTTTACAAGTCTCCGAGATCGGCAGTTTGCAGGTAAGTGGGGACTTCGCAGGACCAGCCGAGTGTCTCCGTGATGCGCCGCCGCATCGCATCGGCCGCCGTGGGCTCGCCGTGGGTGACGAAGGTGCGGGTGGGTGGGTCGGTCAGGCTCGACAACCAGCTCAGCAGCTCGCGGTAATCGGCATGCGCGGATAGCGAGGAGATCGATTCAACGTTCGCGCGCACGCGCACATATTCGCCGAACAACTTGATGGACGGCTCGTGGGCGGCTAGCGCGGCGCCACGCGTTCCTGCCGCCTGATAGCCGACGAGCGCGATGGTGTTGCGCGGATCGGACGCATACAGCCGCAGATGATGCAGCACACGCCCGCCGGTGGCCATCCCACTGCCGGCGATGATCACCATCGGGCCGTTGTGCGACGCAATTGCCTTTGATTCGTCGACACTCCTGACCATGATCGCGGCCTTGTCGATCGTGGCCGCCTCGGAGATCGTCAGCCGATGTTCCGCCAGATGCTTGCGATACACCTCCGTCACGCTGGTCGCCATCGGACTGTCCAGATAGACGGGCACGTGCGCCATGCGCCCGGTCTCCTTCAGTTTCGCGATGTAGTAGAGAATCTCCTGCGCGCGTCCGACGGCGAAGCACGGCATCACCACCACGCCGCCTTTGGCAAAAGTCCGGCTGAAGATGCGTTCGAGTTCGTCCTCGGGATTCGAGTCCGCATGCAAACGGTCGCCATAGGTCGATTCGACGACGAGGTAATCCGCATGCGCGAGCGGGGTGGGCGCGCGCATGATCGGATCGTCGGGGCGGCCCACGTCGCCGGAAAACGCCAGCACCTTGTGATTGCGGCACATGATGACGCTCGCCGCCCCGAGGATGTGTCCCGAGGACAGGAAACGGAAGCACAGCCCATGCGGCAACTCGACCGGCGTATCGAAGCGCCGTGGCGCCATCAGGTGCAGCGCTCGCTGTGCGTCCTCGAGGGTGTAGAGCGGCAACGCCGGCTGATGCTTCGAGAACCCGTGCCGGTTCGCGAAAGCCGCTTCCTCCTCCTGAAGTCTTGCGCTGTCGGGCAGCATGATCTCGCAAAGCGCGGCGGTGCCCGGCGTGCAATACACCGGACCGCGAAAGCCGTTCCTGACCAGCAGCGGCAGGTAGCCGCTGTGATCGATGTGAGCGTGAGTCAGGATCACCGCGTCGATCGAATCGGCCGGCACCAGCAGCGGGGCCCAGTTGCGAAGCCGCAGATTTTTCACCCCCTGAAACAAACCGCAATCCACGAGGATGCGCAAGCCGGGTTCTTCGAGCAGGTACTTCGAACCGGTGACGGTCTCGCTTGCACCGAGAAAGGTCAGTTTCATGGCTTCTCCATTGAGCTGCGACATTTGCCCGCATGGCCTGATTTGATCGCAGGCGTGCCGCGGCCTCTTGACGTGGATCATGAGTCGTGCAAGGGCCGACGCTACAGTGAAGTCGTTGCTTACGTTTATGGTCCGGATCCGCGGGGCGGACGGCCCGCAACGCCGAACTTCATATTCATTCACTGTTGATGGGATGAGCCGATGAACGACGCGCGCCGTATCGACTGGCGGCACGAAACTACGAATCGGCCGGTGGGGAGCGAGTGCATGGCGCGACCGTCGACGGCTATCGACACCTACGATTTCCTCCTGGCCGGCGGCGGCGCGGCCAGTGTCGCGGCGGGCCGCGCGTTGCGCAGGGAAAGCTCCGACGCCCGTATCGCATTGCTGTGCGCGGAGGCGGCGCTGCCGTACTCGCGACCGCCATTGACCAAGGAGTTTCTGAGCGGCGCCCTCAGCGGCCCTCAACTGGCCCTGCATCCGACCGAGTTCTACGAAGCCCATCGCATCGACGTGCTGATCGGCGCGCGAGCCGTGCGCGTCGAGCCCAGCCGGCATGTGGTCACACTCTCCGGCGGGCGGCTGCTCGGCTACGGCAAGCTGTTGATTGCGACCGGTGCATCGCCGCGCCGCCTCTGCCTGCCGGGACACGATTTGCGGGGAATCCGGTTCATCCACGATATCGCCGACGCGGCGGCACTGCGCGAGGCGGCTGCATCGGCGCGGCGCGCGGTGGTGCTCGGCGCGGGCTTCGTCGGGATCGAAGTCGCGGGTGCGCTGCGCGCGGCCGGGGCGGAGGTCACGCTGATCGAGCGCGAGGCGCGCGTGATGCCGCAACTGCACGCCGACGGGCTGTCCTCGTGGTTTGCCGAGCGCTGTGCGCAGCATGGCATCCGGACCTTGACTGGCTGCACGGTCACCCGTTTTCTCGGCGACACGCATGTCACGGGGGTGCTCACGGAGACCGGCAAGACGATCGGTTGCGAACTCGTCGTCGTGGCGATCGGTGTGGCGCCCAATTCCGAGTTCCTGGAAGACAGCGGCATTGCACTGGACGACGGCGTGCTGGTAGACGAATGCCTGCGCACGTCCGACCCCGACATCTACGCGGCCGGTGACGTCGCGAACTTTTTCGATCCCGTGTTCGCCATCAGACGGCGCATCGAGCACTGGGACAATGCGTCGCGGCAAGGCAGGCTGGCCGCGCGCAACATGCTGGGCAACGGGATACCGTATCGCGACGTGTCGATCTTCTACGGCAGCGCGTTCGGCATCCCTTATACGTTCATGGGCGACGCCGAGCCGGAGTGCGAAACGATCGAGCGTGGCACACCCTCCGATGGCGCGTGGTCCGTGCTTTATCTGCGAAACAACGTATTGAGAGCGGTGTTTTCCGCAGGTCGCGGCGCGGAGGAAATTGCCGCCGCCGAAGAGCTCATTCGTCACCGCGTTGGTCTGCACGCGGCGCACGCGCAGCTCCCGGACGTGCATTTTCCGCTGACGAGTCTGCCCACGCAGACCGCGCTGATCCTGCAAGGCGGCGGCGCGCTCGGGGCCTTCGAATGTGGTGCGATCCAGGCGCTCGAGGAGCGGGGCGTGCGTCCGGATGTGATTTCGGCCGTTTCTATCGGCGCATTCAACGGCGCGATCGTGGCGAGCCATCCCGGCTGCGCGTCGGAGCCTTTGAAGCAGTTCTGGCGCGATCTTTCCATCCCGCTGCCGATGCCCGCAGCCGCCTCGCTGCACGAGATGCTCATGCTCTCGTACACGCTCTGGCTAGGCGTGCCGAATTTCCTGCGGCCACGCTGGTGGAACGGCGAACTCGGGGCGAATGCGCTGGCTCCATGGTGGACGAGCTATTACGATCCCGCCGGCATCAAGGCGCTGATTCGCCGCTATGTCGATTTTGATTCGCTGGCTGCCAGCCCGACCCGGCTGCTGATCGGCGCAGTCGACGTGGAGAGCGGCGAACAGAGGATCTTCGACAGCTATGTGGACCGCTTGACGCCCGAGCATCTGCTCGCGAGCGGAAGCCTTCCGCCCGCGATGCCGTGGACCACGATCGACGGGCGTGCGTATTGGGACGGCGGTATCGTCAGCAATTCACCACTGGAGCTCGTGATCGAGCGATGTGGACGCCTCGGCGGTCGGGTGTTCGCGCTCGACCTTTTTTCCGGCGGACGGCCGATGCCGGCGAATCTGGTCGAGGTGATGCGGCGACGCGATGAGCTCGTCTATACCGATCGCACTCGTAGCGACCTGCGCTTCGAAGAGTACGCGAACGACTTCAGCGATCTCGTGCTCGAGCTGATGCAGGAAGTCGATCCAGGCACCGCGAGACGCCTTAGCCAGCGGCCCAGCTATATCCGCTTGATGGGCAATCGCGCGCCGATCCATGTGTCGCGGATCTCGTTGCGCGACGCATTGCCGTTTGCCGCGGATTTCGATTTTTCGGCCGCGACCATCGAGGCGCTGCAAGAGCGCGGGCGCGAGGCCGCGCGCACGGTCCTGGAGCAATCGGCTGTCAAGGAAGACGATGCATCGCGATTGCATGAAGCAGCACAGGCTCGGTGATTGACTTCGGTCAAGGACATCGGACTCGTGCACGCCTGTGTACGTAAGAGCGCGCGCGCGGCCGAATCGTGAAGGCACGCAGGAGCGTGAAGAGACCTTTGCGCCGCGCGTTGGACCCGGGGCGTGAAGGCGGTCGTCGATCGTCTGGTGATCGTCTGAGAGCCGGACCGAAGGGCTCGCGCGGCGTGCTTCGCGAGAAAGCGCCGCGCCAACAGGCATGCTCACCGATCCGCTCGATGCTTCTCGTGCCAGGCGACGATCGCCGACCAGATTTCCCCGGCCGTTTCGCTGAACAAAAAGAGCTCCGTGTCTTCCGGCGAAATCATGCCTTCAGCGACCATGAAGGCGAAATCGATCGCGCGCCGCCAGTATGACTCGCCGACCAGCACGACGGGCAGTGGTCTGATCTTCTTCGTTTGGAGCAGGGTCAGCACTTCGAACAGTTCGTCGCAGGTGCCGAAACCGCCGGGAAAGAAGACGGCCGCCTGCGCGCGCTCCAGCAGATGAAGCTTGCGGATCGCGAAGTAGTGAAGCCTGAAGCACAGGTCGGGCGTGATATACGGATTCGGCTGCTGCTCGTGGGGCAACGCGATGTTCAGACCAATGCTTGGCGCGCGGCGATCGTAGGCGCCACGATTCGCCGCTTCCATGACGCCGGGGCCGCCGCCGGTGACGATCGCAAGCGACGAAAGCGTGCCTGTACGTCGCGCGCTGCCGACGATTCGGCCCAGTTCGCGGGCGGCGGCATAGTACCGGCTCAGTTCGAGCAGATGCTGCGAGACTTGCAGCGCTTGCTGGTTCGCGCGTGCATCAGGCCGCTCCTGCAGCGCGCGTCGTGCGTCCCTAACCCGTCGGCGCGCGTTGCCGGGCTCCGGAATTCGGGTGCTGCCGTACACGACGATCGTGTGACGAATCTCGTGCCGCTGCAGGCTTTCTTCCGTTTTCCAGTAGTCGAGTTGCAGGCGGATGCCGCACATTTCCGGTCTGCGCAGGAAGCCGAGGTCTTCGTCCGCCTGTAGATAGGTCGGGTTTTCGACGAGGCGGCGCACACGCGGCGGCAGCGCAGGGGTTGCCGGTCCGGCGCCGCCCGCGAGGTGGCGCGCGGGCCGCTTCGCCCCGACCCGGGTGGGCGCGTTGAGGCGCTGTGCGTCGTTCGACGAAGGACGGTTGTCGGCGTCGGGCATGAGACCCAGCGCGGGGCGACTGTGTGCGCCTGCCATGAATTTCTCCATACTGGAATGGGTTCTACCTTACGGTCGAGGCACCCTGTCGCGTTGATCCACATCAAGCAGGCGAGAGCGGAGGTACGCTTTGATGTGGAAGGGATCAGACGTCACCGCCGCGACGGATCAAACCGCGCGCGATGATAGATGCCGCACGGGGCGCCGCGAGGCCGGCGCGAGTGGAGGGGGCGATGAATCAATTCGACATATTCAATGGCGATGCCGATGGCATCTGTGCGCTGCACCAGCTGCGGCTCGCCCAACCCGCCGACGCGATCCTGATTTCCGGCGCCAAGCGCGAAGTGACGCTGTTGCGTCACGCGCACGCTCAGATGCGCGATCGTGTGAGCGTGCTCGATATTTCGCTCGACTCGAACCGCGATTCGCTCACTGCCCTACTCGATCGGGGGGGGAGATCGAATATTTCGACCATCGTTTTCCCGGCCTTGTCCCCGAACACGCGCTGTTGACGACGCACATCGATACGTCACCCGATGTGTGCACAGGGCTGATCGTGGATCGCCATCTGCAAGGCCGGCACAGGCCATGGGCGGTGCCGGCCTATGGCGACAACTTGCATCACGCGGCGCATCGGGCCGCCGCAGACTGTGCGATGAGCTCTTCCGACGAGCAGAAGTTGCCCGGGCTCGGCATGGCGATCAACTACAACGCCTATGGGGACAACAGCGCCGGCAGCCATTCCGGAGCCCGTTGGAGTTCATTGCCTCGACTGGTGTGCTTCGCAAACTCGAAACGCTGCGCGCCGAAGACATCGACCATGCTCATCGACTCGCGGCAATCCAGAGACTCGCGAGCGGGACGCTGCATATTCTTCCCGATGCGGCTTGGGCACGACGAGTACGTGGCGAATTCGCCAATCTCATTGCGCGGCGCGAGCCGGCGCGGGCGCACGCGGTGCTGACGACTCGCAGCGACGGCCGATACATGGCGCGCGTCAGGGCTCCGCTGGAGCGCCCACAAGGCGCCGACGTCCTCTGCAGGAGGTTCGGTGGCAACGGCCGGGTCGGCGCCGCTGGAATCGAGGGCCTGGAACCTGGACGGCTCGACGAATTCATGGCGGCCTTCAGCGTCGCGTTTCGCCAGGTTTCCGCAGAGACGGGAGGCGCCATCGCACGGGATTGACGCAGGTCAACCATGTTCCGAAGGCGGCAACCAATCATGTCGTCCAATGCGATCGGCCCGCTAACGCGTCGTTTGACCCGTATCAAATGCGCTTCCTCGCGCCAGCCTAGACTCATGTGCAACAAGGCCCCCTCTCGAAACGGAGACTTACCATGCAAGCCTCGGACATCATGACCACTCAGGTTGTTTCAATCGCACCGGACAGCTCGGTCTACGACGCAGCCAGGCTGCTCGCCGACAACAGGGTCAGCGGCATGCCCGTCGTCGACGAGACGGGGGACGTCATCGGCATCGTCAGCGAGGGCGATCTGCTCAGGCGTGTCGAAACCGGTACGGAAAACCCGCGCCGCTCCTGGCTCGCCGAATTCCTCGCACCCACCCGTCAGCTCGCGGTCGAATATCTGAAGGAACACTCGATTAAGGTACGCGACGTCATGAGCACACCCGCGGTCACAGTCGACGAAGCCGCGCCGCTCACCGAGGTCGCCGAACTGCTCGGACGCAAGCACATCAAGCGCTTGCCCGTGCTGCGCAAGGGCAGGCTTGCTGGCATCGTCAGCAGGTCCAACCTCGTGCGCGCGCTCGCGAGTTGCGCTCCGGCGCAGCTCGATACGCAACCTTCGGACGAGCAGATCCGCCAGGCCATCGCGAAAGAACTGGACGGCCATCGCTGGGCCATGGCCGCCGACGGTCTGATAGTCACCGAGGGCGTCGTTCATTGCTGGGGTGTGGTGCGCTCCGAGGAAGAGCGCAAGGCGATCCTCGCCGCCGCCGCGCGAGTGCCGGGCGTGAAGGACGTGACGGATCATCTGGAATATCCGGTCGTTTTCACGCCGATGTGACGGGCGCGTTGTGAGGGCGGTGAGCGCGGCGACGACGGTGCGACCGGTGTCCACTGTGCCGCACACGAAGCGCACAAAGCGCCCACACAGCGCCCGCAAAGCGCAAGCCGACGCGCTAGCGTGTCGGCTCCGGCGGACCCGGGACAGATTTCCCGGTGGACGCTTCGACGGCGTCAGGCGGCAGCGAAACCGTGGGTGCGAAGCCGTGATCCGGCGCGGTCCGGATCTGCAGGTCACCGCGCAAGGTCCCAGCGCGCTCGCGAATTCCCAGCAGACCGAACGAGTCCACCGTGGGTCGCTGATCCGGCGTGCGGCCGCAGCCGTTGTCTGTAATGCGAACCACGCAGTACGGTTCCTCGCGCACGATTTCAAGCACCACGTCGGTTGCTGGTTTTGTCGCATTAACGCGGTCAAGTAAAATTCGTCGACCGCAACGCATGACAAGCATGATGGCAAAGACGAAGACGCCGCGCAAGACGCTGCCCGCTGGCATTAGCGAGGTACTGAAGCGGCTGCACTATGCGCTGGACGTGATCGTGCTGTGCGTCCGGTGGTACGTGGCGTACTCACTGAGCCTACGCAACCTTGAGGAAATGATGGCCGAGCGGGGCATCGATGTGGATCATTCCAGCGTGCACCGGTGGGTTATCAAGCTGCTTCCGGTGTTTGAAAAAGCATTCCGCAAACGCAAACGGCCTGTCGGCAAGAGCTGGCGTGTCGATGAGACCTACGTCAAGGTGAAAGGCCAATGGAAATATTTGTACCGTGCCGTCGACAAGGCGGGCAATACGGTGGATTTCCTGCTGCGCGCCCATCGTGATAAGGCCGCCGCTCGCCGCTACTTCGAGAAGGCAATTGAACAGAACGGCGAGCCCGAGACGATTACCTTGGACAAGAGCGGCGCGAATCTGGCTGCGCTTGAAGCGCTCAATGCCGAGCGTTCAACGCCGATCAAGGTTCGGCAAAACAAATACCTGAACAACGTCGTCGAGCAGGATCACCGTGCCATCAAACGCATCATCAAACCGATGATGGGATTCAAGGATTTTCGCTGTGCACGCATCATCCTGTCGGGCATAGAGATCGCGCACATGATCCGCAAGGGGCAGATGCGTGACGATGGCGCCGCATCGACTGCAGCCGAACAATTCTATTCTCTCGTGATGTAAGCAATCCTCTTCATCTCAGGCTCCTAATCGTCTCATCGCCCTTAACGCGACACAACCGCATTCTGCGGGGTCTGCGCGACCGTCTCGAAGCTCATCATCCACCGTCCACGACGAAGTCATCTTCGCGGCGGCCGAGCTGTCCGACCGGTACATGAGTGGTCGTTTCCTGCCCGACAAGGCGGTCGACCTGATCGATCAGGTTTGCGCGCGCGTGCATCTGGCGGCTACCTCGCGGCCGGCGGAAATCCGCGAGCTGGAGGCGAGCGTCGCACAGCTGAAGCGCGAGCGCGAGGATGCGGCCACGCTCAGCAGTTCGAGCGGGCGAGCCAGTTCGAAAGGCAGGTCGACTCGAAGAGCAGGGAGCTCGAAGCCGCGACCGACGCGCGCAAAGAGCGCGTCGCATCGAGCAGCGCAGAGGTCCGCGTCGAGCACGTCGCGCAGATCGTCGCGAGCCTGACAGCCGTCGATAGAAACCGCCCAGTGCTGTGTCCGTCTTGCCAATCGTGACGGCAGCGAGACGCAGCGAAGCAGCAGCCTTGCTGGATGAGCGACGCGTTTTGGAGGACAGCACTTTGCCGCCGGAAATCTTGTTGCCCGGCGCCAGACACAGCCACGATGTGAAGTGTTTCACCGTCGGCCAGCGCGACATGTCGGTGCCACATTCGGCGACCAGTTTCAGCGGCACTGTCAGGTTGATGGGGCGGCGGTAGAATGAAGTGATGAAGAAAGCGAAATCGCTTTATCACGGTCACCGCTTACTCCAGGAGCGCTTTGTCGCATGGCATGGTTGGACTGTCCATGCCGCATTCTCATAAGTCTATCTGGTAAGGATACGTACGTTTGCGCTGGGCAGATAGTCTACAGACGTCAACTTGACAAGGCCGTTCTGGGCGATACGCCGCAGGAACCGCCTTCCGTTGTAGGTAATGGAGTGGAACTGACCGCGCAAGAGAAAAAGGCTCTTGCGTCGGCTATATCCGACAAGACGATGGACCATTGGGCCTGGAAGACCTGCAAACTCGGCCGCGTGCTGACGGACAGCGGTCAGGTGGTGTTTCCGGTCGAGTTCGCGTCTGCCATCCGCAAAATCCTCGCTTAGCCACGGCTCCAAATATGAGAGTCATATCTGCGGACTACGGCCCTGTATAAGACACTATGACTTTCCGTGAGGCAGAGGCTGGCCCGCCGTGAGGAATCAGACGCGGGTTAGCATTTCTGCCAGAGCCGCATGGTGTGGACAGCGCCACACCTGGCGATTTCCGGCACGGAGGCCAGCATGGAAAACGATAGCACGGTGTACGTGGGACTGGATGTTCACAAGGAGTCGATCACGGTCGCCTATGCGCTCGGCGCGGGCGAGGTCGAACTGCCCGGCAAGACCGGTACGACGAAGACGGATATCGATCGCCTGTGCAAGCGTCTTCAATCGAAAGCGCGACACGTACGCGTCGTCTATGAGGCAGGGCCATGTGGCTACGGGCTTTACCGCCAACTGGTCCAGAAGGGATTCGACTGCATGGTGTGCGCACCGTCACTGATTCCAAGGAAACCCGGCGAGCGCGTCAAGACGGACCGGCGCGATGCGGTCAAGCTTGTGCGGTCCCTACGGGCTGGCGACCTGTCAGCTGTACACGTGCCGACCGTCGAGGACGAGGCATTTCGCGATCTCGCCCGTGCATGGATGACTGCCAAAGACGATCTGAGGCAGGCGCGGCAGCGGCTGAAGTCGTTTCTGCTTGCACACGATGTACGCTATAGCGGTCACGCCGACTGGGGACCTGCCCACCGACACTGGGTGAGCCAGTATGCGTTCGGCAGCGAATGGCAACAATTCGCGTTTGAGGAACTTCGGCGCACGATTGAAGATCGGCTCGCGCAATGCCAGCGTGTTGAAGGTGCCTTGCGTGAGGCAGTGACAAACTGGCGGTTCTATCCGGCAGTCCTGGGCCTGCAGGCCATGCGCGGTGTGCAGTTCACCACGGCCGTTGGAATGCTTGCCGAACTCGGAGATCTGTCGCGCTTTCAACATCCGCGTCAATTGATGGCGTGGCTCGGCGTCACCCCGTCAGAACACTCATCGGGTGACAAGCGACGGCAGGGAAGCATCACCAAGACCGGCAATAGCTATGCAAGAAAGTTGCTCGTCGAGGCTGCCTGGAGTTACCGGCACCCGGCACGCGTAAGTCCCGACATTCAGCGTCGACATGAAGGCATTCCGAAGGCGATCATCGATCGTGCCTGGGACGCGCAGGTTCGACTGTGTCGCCGATACCGGAGACTCTCCGCGCGTGGTAAGCATGCCAATACCACGGTCGTGGCCGTCGCCCGTGAACTGTCGGGTTTCATCTGGGACATCGGGCGCCTGGCGATGTCGCTCGCGTTACCCAGTAACAGACCGACAACCTGATTACACGATGGAGATCACCCCATAGATCCACGAGTTTCCTGAAGGCGGCGTAGCCCGGCTACTCGAGTAACCCGCGGCACAACCCCGCAACCGATATCACCCGGACTTGCGACTTAAGAATGCGGCAGGCTCATGAGACGGTCCACTGTAATGCGGTAACCAACCCGCGGATATCAGCATGATCCACCGTCGAGACTTACTGCTACGTCGCCCTCAGGAAATTCATTCGCGTGGAGAGCGCTGGACACCCTACATTCCGATTGACATGGAAAGTCATATCGGTTGTGATATCAGGCACTTATAAAAACGCATCTCGATCATGTACCACCGTATCTCAACGTTACATCACGCGAAATGCGAGAAGCCGTAGCTTTGTTCGATGACGCTTCTGAGGCGTAGGTCTCAAGCCGCATCTGCCGTATGCCGATACAACGAAGGATATTGACCCGTGGACCCACATGGACTAACATGGACTTAGTCCACTAGGAGCAGTTATGCAGACGGTCAATATTCATGAAGCGAAGACGCAGTTTTCGCGCTTGGTCGATGCCGCAGCCAGCGGCGAGGAAATCGTCATCGCCAAAGCCGGCAAGCCGGCCGCCCGCCTGGTGCCGATGGAGCGTGCGAAGGTCACGCGGCGTTTCGGTGGACTCAAGGGCAAGGTTCACATTGGGGATGACTTCAATGCACCGCTTCCCGATGATGTGATCGCGGCATTCGAGGGCCGTTGATGCGCCTGCTTCTCGATACACACGTTTACCTCTGGGCGGTCACGGATGACCGCAAGCTGACCAAAGCGGCGCGCAAGCTGATCTTGGAGGCCGACGAAGTCTATGTAAGTAGCGCAAGCATCTGGGAGGCTTCAATCAAGGCCAGTCTCGGCAAACTTGAGGCCGACGTGGATCTGCTTGTCTCGGAGATTGAAAGAAGCGGCTTCATTGAACTGCCGGTGCGGGCCGTTCACGCCGCGCTGGTTCGCAATCTGCCTGACATTCACCGTGATCCGTTTGACCGACTTCTGGTTGCGCAGGCACTGTCGGAGCCGTTGCGGCTGGTGACTTCGGACGGACATCTGTCGAAGTACACAGATCTGGTTATTGCTGTGTAGGAAAAGGCGCTTACATGGAGGTTGGACATGGGCCAGACGAAACTGACTGCTCACCTGACGACGGTTGACGTCGAGATCACCCGGCACGAGGTTGTGGAACAGAATGCGGAAGCGATGACCATTAATATCACCGCGACGCCGTCATTCGACGCTGCAGCGCGATGGCTCCTTCAGACAGGTATGTTCCCGATCGCGCTGCCGTTTTCCCTTTGGGTCGATTTCATGCAAGGCTGGCAACGTGCGTGGTACCCGCTCTGGCAGCCGCGGCTGTCTGTCGACTCCCCAACGGTCCGGTCGCTCAAAGAATCGGAATAGTCGGTCGAATCGGGAAACGGTGCAGTTGCGGGCTTGTGAACCACTGGAAACGAACACTCAGCATCGAGACGACGATGATAGAGCGACATATGATTGCAACGGCGTTTGACCTTCCGGGTCACAGGATAGAGCGCTCCTTCGGAGTAGCTCGCGGAATCATCGTTCGATCTCGATCCATCGTTGGGGCGTTTGGAGCATCCCTCCAGACATTATTCGGTGGAAACATTTCACTATATACATCGCTATGTGACCGAGCGCGACAAGATGCATACGAACGCATGATCGCGCAAGCTGAAGGGCTCGGAGCAAACGGCATCATCGGTATGCGCTACGACGCAACAGAAATTGCAAGAGGAATCACAGAGGTACTTTGTTACGGGACGGCGGTCCACGCGACGTCGTTACACTAAAAAGCATGGTGCGATGTGATGTCGCGTAAGGGATTGTTTTGTCTGGCGTTGTTGGCCAGAGAGGAAACCGGTTGTTGCGTCAGCCGTAACCTACCGATGCATGCGGGATTGGTAACGATCCGGTGTGAAGCCACTGGGACAACGTAACCCGCTCATTGAGCGACGGCGATCTCGCGAGAGAAAGTTGTAGTCTGCCAGCGCCGCAGCGGATGGGGTGCAAGGTTGGGCAGTATGGTTAGCGAATGCGAACTGCTGATAAACGTCGTGATGAGTAGCAAGCCAAAGGCGCTGTCAGGCTTGAGCCAAAAGGCATACAGCCGGCTGTCCCTCTCATACGTCGGGACACACGGACTAACGACTGTCGGCGAAAAGGCGGAACCTAACCTGCTCTTATCCTTTATGCGGAACACAGTAAGCCCGATTGTCCGCCAGCCTCACAGTTCATCGCGCGGTATCTGGCAGGCAACCCGCAAGGGAAGCTGTTGGTCGAGAGGGTAAGAGAACGCGGAGAAAGCGAATGGCGGCCTGCAATGGGTCGCATAGGGGTTCGAGCTTTGCCCCGACCTGAGAGGGTGCAGACTTCCGCGTGGTGCAGTTGTCGCAGACCAGGATTTTAGATCCAACGAGGGGCAGCTTGTGAGTGAGCGGTTGGGCTACGGTTCAGCGCCTCTCGCCGCAGCAATGAGGCGGATCAACGACGTGACGTTTGCGAAGGTCGTATGAAGGCTGGCATGACCGGCGTCAGTATGACGTTTAATGCTGTGCTCGACCTGTATGCGCGGAAACTCGCACGTACAGTTCCCCGGGGGCCGCGTTTCCGAGAGGAAACGTGGCTACCCAATTGCTGATCGCGCTCTGAGCGCACAAACACATGGGCATTGGAAAAAGCTGACATGAGCCTGTCAGAATTTTAGTGTGCCGAGGTCATGAGACGATAACGGAAACAACGTCCTATGACCGAAGCAACTGTGACTAAGAAGATCAAGAACCCGAAGGCGCCGAAGCTGTTTCCCGATGAACTGATCGATCAACTGCTGGCGCAGATTCAAAACAAGGATGCGGAGTCGGTTCTCGGCGAATCGGGCCTGGCCGGGCAACTGAAGAAGCAACTGGCTGAGCGCATGCTGGCGGCGGAGCTCACGCATCACCTGGAGAACGAGGTTGAGCAAGGCAAGGCCGGCAACCACCGCAACGGCACGAGCCATAAGACGGTCATCACGCCCAACGGCGAACTGAATCTGGATATCCCGCGTGATCGGCAGGCAACGTTCGAGCCGCAACTGGTCGGCAAGTATCAACGCCGGCTGCCGGGCTTCGACGATCACGTCATCAGCATGTACGCGCGCGGCATGAGCGTGCGCGAGATCCAGGGCCATTTGCTGGAACTGTATGGCCTGCAGGTGTCGCCCGATCTGATTTCGACTGTCACCGATGAAGTGCTGGCCGAGGTCGAACAGTGGCAGCAACGCCCGCTTGAGGCGATGTATCCGATCGTGTATTTCGACGCACTTCGGCTGAAGATCCGCGACGAAGGCACGGTCAGGAACAAGGCGGTGTATCTCGCGCTGGGCATTCGCGCCGACGGCCGCAAGGAAGTGCTGGGTTTGTGGATCGAGCAAACCGAGGGAGCCAAGTTCTGGCTGAAGGTCTTCAACGAACTGAAGAACCGTGGCCTGCACGACATCCTGATCGCGGTGGTTGACGGTTTGCGCGGCTTCCCGGAGGCGATCGAAGCGGTCTATCCGGCCGCCCAGATTCAGACCTGCATCGTGCATCTGATCCGCAATTCGCTGAATCTGGCGAGCTGGAAGGACCGCAAGCCGTTGGCGGCTGCGCTCAAGCCGGTCTATCAGGCCGCCTCGGCCGAGGCGGCGGCAGTGGCGCTCGACGCCTTTGCGCAAAGCGAATGGGGCCGCAAATTCCCTACCGTCGCGGCCATGTGGCAACGCCAATGGGAACAGGTGATTCCCTTCTTCGCCTATCCCCCCGAGGTGCGTCGAATCGTTTATACGACCAACGCCATCGAGAGCATGCACATGCAGTTGCGCAAAATCGTCAAGAATCGCGGCCACTTCCCCAGCGACGAAGCCGCCAGCAAACTGCTGTATCTGGCCTTGCGCAACATCGAAAAGGATTGGAAGATGCCGCCTATCACCTGGCGGCAAGCTGTCAATCAGTTCGCCATTCTGTTCGGCGAGCGATTCACCGCCGCCATGAGCTGAGATTTTTTAACCGACCTCAGCACACAAAATTCCTGACACCTCCGCTGACATGAACAGCACTGTCCCCTTTGTCGTGTGCGGAAACTGTGGGGTGCGTATAGACGAACCCTTGTCGACGCCGTTGGAACAGCGCGTCCCGTGTCCAGTCTGTGGAACCAACGCGCGGTACGACGTCGCTGCCACTCCGCCAGTCGCCCGCTTCGATACGTACTATCCCATGATCTCGTACCCGGAACAACTACTGCTTGACGCTCAGGCCTCGGTTGAAAGCTGGCATGCCGCGATTGGCGCCCCGACGTTGCCGACGCTATCCTCGACCGGCTCGTACACAACGCACACCGCTCACGCTCTCCGGCGAGTCGATGCGCAAACGCCGAAATGGTTTGACCGACAAACAGGAGTCCGAGTAAAAACATTCATCTCCGCGTCGTTACCTTCATGCGCTCGCTTCGCCGTAGATTGCGCGCTCGAATTCCCGTGGAACGGCCGCTCGATTTGCGTGTAATAGGCAGTGCGGCTTTCGCGATGCGGGTCGCACGCAGGCTTTTCTCTCATGCTTCGGCCCGATCTCAGCCGCGGCTGAGCGAGTTGCCTGGTAAGGGTAGCTACGTTTCAGCCAGACACGTAGCCGACGATCGTCAACTTTACGGTGCCCGCGCGAGTGCAAGCAAGGTTCAATCCATCAGTGCTCGGCTACGACAGGGCGCGGCGCAACACCTTGCCCAACACGTTGACCGGTAGCGCATCACGGAATTCAAACGCGGAAGGGACCTTGTATGGCGCAAGGTTGGCGCGGCAGTGCTCAAGCACCGCTTCCGCCTTCAGTTCCGGTGTGGCGCGCACGACAAACAGCTTGACCACCTGACCGACCTTTGGATGGGCGATGCCGATGGCCGCCGCATCCTTAACGCCGGGACAGGACCGCGCAACATTCTCGATCTCGAACGGGAACACTTTGAAGCCAGATACGACGATCACGTCCTTCTTGCGATCGATGATACGCAGTGCGCCATCGGACTGCAGCAGGCCGACGTCGCCGGTCCGCAGCCAGCCGTCAGCGGTCAGTGCAACAGCAGTTTCGTCCGGCTGGTTCCAGTAGCCGCGCATGACCTGCGGCCCGCGCACCCAGACCTCGCCTGGTTCGCCAATGGGCAGCGGTTTGCTATCGTCGGCACGGACGCTGATCTCGGTCGATATCACTGGATAGCCCACCGTGCCAGTGAACGTGGTCTGCCCTACGCGATTCGCCGATACCACAGGCGACGCTTCCGTCAGCCCGTACCCCTCGATAATGGGTACACCGGTCGCCCGAAGCCACCGGTTTGCGACGTCGCGTTCGATCGCTGCACCACCGCCGATCACCAGACAGTCGGCGCGCCAGCGGATCGTGGCGAACCGCGGCAAGCGCAGCAACGCATTGAAAAGCGTGTTGACGCCGACGAGCGCGCTCGGGCGCACGCGCTCAAGCAGCGACGCCAGCGACGCGATTCGGCGTGGGTCGGTCACCAGGATATTATGACCACCGATAGCAATGAACGTCAGCAAGCTCGCGGTCAGCGCAAACACGTGGTACAGCGGCAAGGGCGTCACGACCGTCTGTGGGGTAACGCAAAATGCTGGCCCCAGCCACGCGCGGATCTGGGCGATGTTTGCGCTGAGATTGCGATGCGTGAGCGCAGCAGCTTTCGGCACGCCCGTGGTGCCGCCGGTGTATTGAAGCAACGCAATATCGTCCAGTTGCACATGCCGATGCGCATGACCGCTGGGTGCATCTGCAAGCGCCGCCCGGAACGAGCGTGTCGCGAGCCGGGTCGGCGGGAGCGCATTGCGTCGACTGCGTTGCGCGAAATCGATCACCAGACGTTTGAAACACGGCAACGCGTCGCCTATGCCAGACGCAATCACGGTATCGATGCGCGTCGTTCCAATGATTTCGTCGAGCCTGCAGGCAAAATTCTCAAGGATGACGATAGCGACCGCGCCGGACGAAACGAGTTGAGCCTGAACCTCGCGTGGCGTGAATAGCGGATTCACGTTGACTACCACGAGACCTGCGCGCATCGCGCCGTTGAACGCAATGACGTATGGCAGGCCATTGGGCAACATCAGCGCAATGCGCTCGCCGGCCGACAGCGCAAGCCTCTCGCACAGAAAGGTCGCGAAACGCGCCGAAAGCTCAGCAAATTTCGCGTAACTGATGGTATGGCCGAACGACGTGAATGCTGGCCTGGCGTGATAGCGCGCACATGCCGCGTCGAACATGTCGGGCAGCGTCTGCAGCGCCGCCTCTTCAATCGCATCAGTCATATCGAATGCCATGCCGGGTCGACAGCTTGTCACTATCGCGGACGATCTCTTCAGCGGATGGCGCGGGAGTGGCTGCCTCTCCAGCATGTAAGCCCAATTCGCCCGGCATTTTCCGCCTCACCTGTTGTCCGTCGAGCTGACGACAGCATCGAACAGCCCATTGACCTATCCCGTGGTACCGCCAGCCTGTGCCAGAAGTCGTCGTCGATAGAACTCACCGTGAAGTTGCCATTGGCGGATTGAACGGTCGCACCGATGCAGGGATACCGTTTCCAGAATAAGAGTATCCCAAGCGCCGATTTTGATCTACGTCATAGCGCCGCCTTCCGGATACGCGATGGAACCATCGATGCCACGGTGGTCCGCGGCGCTATCGGGAGCACGGAAAACCAGTGCTTTTTCGCTACGTTTCGGTTTCTTGTTGGACGTCACGCAGACGCTTTTTGTGAGCTGATAAAGAAGGCCCTGACGTTAGGCACATTTCAAAACGACACTGTCCACGCTTGGTGGTACGCCGACGTCAACGGGCTACCTTCCCGAATTCGACCAAAGCGGGCTAGCCATCAATCGGCGGACTGGACTCGTGGCCGCATTGTAAAGGTTAGCGAGATACGGAGCGCCCGAGAGGAAATAGAGCGCATCTGCCGCGATCTGGACACACAGCGAGGAACCTGGGCAGTTCGAAACGTAGGCCTACCCAACGCAACCCTCGCCGGGACAACGCGAGGTTACTTCCAATGCACACCTACGCAATCGAGGAGCGCGGGTGGCCGTTCGTGAAGTCGATGTGCGACGCAGAACCTGGCCTCGCATCACAGGCAAAACCATTCTCGAAGTACTCGGCGGCGGACTTTACTGGCCGCGGTCGCCTGCCCGATTGTTTGCGCCTTTACCACGCTCGTCACTGAGCTTGTGCCCACGTTAGACTCAGCGGATCAGGACTGACGACATGATGTTGTGTGCACCGTCGCCGGCTGCACGCCAATTAGTCACCCGTCACGGGATCGGCGGCACACCGCCCAGCTTCCGTTCATACACGCCGAAGTGCAGGTCGACCTCTTCCCGCGTCACCGCCTGGACCAGAATGTTGACCTGCTCTGGTAGCAGCCCCGGTAACTTGAGATAGCGCTCCCAAGTTGCGGTGCACAAACGAGGTCGTCGGCGAGCGTCGTCCCCAATCGTTATGTCGTGACATTGTTCCGGCCGGCAAACAATTTCGACTATGCGGGCTCGGGCGCTCATGTTGTTGTCAACCGCGAGTCTCACAAGCCCGGCCAGTTGATGCATCGCTTCTGTCGGAAAGGGTTGTGTCGCGTTAAGGGCGATGAGACGATTAGGAGCCCGAGATGAAGAGGATTGCTTACATCACGAGAGAATAGAATTGTTCGGCTGCAGTCGATGCGGCGCCATCGTCACGCATCTGCCCCTTGCGGATCATGTGCGCGATCTCTATGCCCGACAGGATGATGCGTGCACAGCGAAAATCCTTGAATCCCATCATCGGTTTGATGATGCGTTTGATGGCACGGTGATCCTGCTCGACGACGTTGTTCAGGTATTTGTTTTGCCGAACCTTGATCGGCGTTGAACGCTCGGCATTGAGCGCTTCAAGCGCAGCCAGATTCGCGCCGCTCTTGTCCAAGGTAATCGTCTCGGGCTCGCCGTTCTGTTCAATTGCCTTCTCGAAGTAGCGGCGAGCGGCGGCCTTATCACGATGGGCGCGCAGCAGGAAATCCACCGTATTGCCCGCCTTGTCGACGGCACGGTACAAATATTTCCATTGGCCTTTCACCTTGACGTAGGTCTCATCGACACGCCAGCTCTTGCCGACAGGCCGTTTGCGTTTGCGGAATGCTTTTTCAAACACCGGAAGCAGCTTGATAACCCACCGGTGCACGCTGGAATGATCCACATCGATGCCCCGCTCGGCCATCATTTCCTCAAGGTTGCGTAGGCTCAGTGAGTACGCCACGTACCACCGGACGCACAGCACGATCACGTCCAGCGCATAGTGCAGCCGCTTCAGTACCTCGCTAATGCCAGCGGGCAGCGTCTTGCGCGGCGTCTTCGTCTTTGCCATCATGCTTGTCATGCGTTGCGGTCGACGAATTTTACTTGACCGCGTTAATGCGACAAAAACGCCTGATTGGCATCGTGGCACTCGACGATCTGCTGCACACCACCGAAGAATTGGTCGACGAATTGCACTACGTGGCGGCGCGCCAGCCCAGACTGGAAGAAAAGCGTCGCGCTTGACGGCTTGCGGCGCAATGTTGAGTCGCGCTTCGGGCATTTCGCATACGGTTTATGGCTTGTTCTGCGTGCCCCGCGATGCCGTCGCTCGGAGGTTCGTTTGCAGGCCGTCTTGCAGCATTGATCTCGATCAATGGCGGGAGGCGTTCCCGCGCGTAAATTTCTCTTGACGTGATCTCTTCTTGTGACACAAAGGAGGATGGCGAGTGACTCAGCCACTCACTAAACTGCCCGTCAAGAGGGAAAGCGAAGGAACCGAGCGCCCTTGGTCGCTGCAGGCCTGGCAGACAATCGAAAGCTTGCGTCGGGAGATCGATCGTCTGCTTGAAGATTGCGACCGGGGTTTCCACTCGTCGCCTTTCCGTCGCTCAGGCTTCTATATCGAGCCGTTTACCCGCAGGGCGTTCGCGTGGACGAGTGCGCCAGCCGTTGACAAGCGACTTTCCAGAGCGGGGTGTTGACCGCTACCCCGCCGAAAACGCTGGAAGCAAAAAGGCTGAAAATAAGATACCGAAAAAAGCAGCGGGATATGCAGCGGTCACGCGTTGGGAAGGTGGCATCGACCACGTCAGGAGCGTCGCGCGCCAGCGGCTGCACGGGTTGCATCTTCCTGCATCGCCGCTTCGGAACGCGGCTGCGGACCGTGGCGCCCAGCCCCCCAGACAGGCGGCGTGCGGGTCGCGCTATACGAGTGTCGAGGGCGATCCCGGCAATATCTACACAGTTCAACCTGGCTATTGCGAATCATGAAAGACGCTCTCGAACGACGTGCACTGCTCCTTCACCTCGGACGCGTGCTGCAACTGACGACTCGAATTTGCGAAAGCAGACCCGCCACAGCGACTGTTGGCGAATTGATTGCGCAGAACCCGATGCTCGAAGACGAGCCCTTGCTGGAATACGTACTCCCCGGCTTGCTCGTCAAAGATTTCACCATGCATGCGCTACGCGCATTCTGTTTGTGGCCGCAGTATTTGCTGGAAGATCCGCTGGACCGAGACGCATTGGCCGCGTCAGTTCGCGACCATCTGTTCCGCGACAACCCGCGCGGGTGGCATGCGTACGTCGCGCAACTGCGGACTGAGGTCAAATGGTTTGGCATGGCCAAGGTACGCAGGCGGCTCGCCCGAGATCGAAGCACCGCTACGTCAATTCCGGCCGTGGCGGGTGACGCCATGGAGCTCGAGTCGTCTGCCGCCGGTAGTTCTGCGGCCGACGTCGAGCGCGACGCCGGCGCGGGCGATCGACCAGCAGAGAGCCTGGAAGGATTAACGCCGCCGCGCAGCACAGGCGGCGCAAATGAGCAGTGCCCGGCGAGCGCGAATGATTACGGTTAGGTACGCGTATCAGGTGCGCATACCCCCGCCTGAGAATACGCGCGCATACTGCGACGAGGCGTATGCAATCGACGCACACGCCGCCAACGCGGCGCGGATAATCACATCTGCCCGCCATCCAATTCCGGATACTCTCTCTCGAGTATTTCGAATACCCGCGCCGCCCTGCCGTGCAGCTCGTGCTCCAGACGGCGCTGCAGGAATTCGTCGGAACGGAGCCAGGTAAACGCGCTCAACACGTCTGTGGCCGTCGGTTGGACGTCCAGTATTTTTATGACGACATCGTCCTCGAAAGGGCCGATGATCTGCCGGATTTCGTTCGCGGTGGCCGGCTGCTCTGCCTGTGACACGATTTGGTCGTGCATGATTCGCTCCATCGGCCGCGTCCGCGCGTCCGCATGAAGAAAGGGTATGGGGTTGCACGCACCCTGGCCTTGACGTATATCAACCCGCGCGATGTCCCTTCGTCGACGATCGTCCCACGTTTCGCTCGACGGAGGCCGACCATGCTGGTGCGAGAGTTTGAACTTGGGATACCGGTCGACGAGTCTGCCGAGATTGCAGCAGGACGGCATTGCGATCAAAGCGGTGCGTATCGATAGCGGCGATCTCGCGGAGCACGCGCGGCGGGTTCGCGCGATTCTGGATGCCGGCGGGCTACCGCATGTGACCATCTTCGCGAGCGGCAATCTGGATGAATTCAGATTGCTGGAGTTGTTGACGTCGGGCGCACCGATAGATGGGTTCGGCGTGGGAACGCGTATGAACACATCGTCCGATGCACCTTATCTCGACTGTGCATACAAGCTGACGGAATACGACGGACAACCGCGCCGTAAGCGCTCAGAAGGCAAGGCTACATGGCCGGGCCGAAAGCAGGTCTATCGCCACTACGACGCAGGCGGCACCATGACCTATGACCATTTGACCGTCGAGGACGATCCGCGCTCGGGAGTCGCACTGTTGCAGCCGGTGATGTTAGCGGGGAAACGCACAGCACCGTCTCCGACTCTCGCGGAAAGTCGCGCGCATGCTCGCGGCCAACTGTACGCCTTGCCCGGACCGGTGCGTAACCTGACATCGTCAGGATCGTACGATGTCGTCGTTTGCGAACCCCTGAAGGCGTTGGCATCGATCGTGGATGCGGGCTTGCACTCCTGCCGCAGCACCGGAGACGGGACAGATGGACACGATGATGTCCGGTGAGGTCATTTCGAGTTCGGCCAAAGTGGCGCGACTTCGCGAGGCGGCCGCCTATCCGGAGGAGACGGCCGCCGTTGACGTGATCGAAACGCACATGTCATGGGTTTTTCTCACGGACCAATACGCGTACAAGCTCAAGAAGCCGGTGCGCTACGATCATCTCGATTTCTCCACGCTTGAAGCAAGGCAGTATTACTGCACTGAGGAACTACGCCTGAACCGCCGCCTTGCAGAGACGGTATACCTCGATGTCGTGCCGCTGACTGTGGACAGCAAAGGGGCCATCCAGCTTGGCGGCGAGGGCGTAATCACCGACTGGCTGGTGAAGATGCGCCGGCTTCCCGCCGACGGCATGCTCGATTGGGTGCTGACGCACGGCACTTCGAGCATGGATGACGCTCGCGCTGTAGCGAAGCGACTAGCGGAATTTCATCTGCGCCTGCCTTGCGTCGCCATCACGGCCGCCGACTATCGGCGCCGCCTGAGGCAGGGGATCGACGAATGCGAGCGTGAGCTATGTGATCCTGTGTTCGCGCAGTCCGTCTCGCAGGTGCATTCGCTGTGCCTCGCACAGCGCGAGATGCTGGCGCGCTATCAGGATAGCTTTGACCGGCGCGTTCGCGAGGGCAGAATCGTCGAGGGACATGGAGATCTGCGGCCTGAACACGTCTGCCTTGCACCGCCGCCGCCGCTCGCAATTATCGATTGTCTTGAGTTTTCGCCCGAGTACCGCACGCTCGATACAGTCGATGAACTGGGCTTTCTCGCGCTGGAGTGCGAGCGGCTAGGCGCGCCGGAGTTTGGCAACATGTTGCTGGAGACGTATGGCGCGGTGACGGGAGACAGCCCAGGTGCCGCGCTCGTTCACTTCTACCAGAGCTATCGGGCCGCGGTGCGGGCAAAAATTGCGGCGTGGCATCTGCGCGAGGAGATATTCCGCGATTCTCCGAAATGGATGGATAGGGCACGGCAATATCTGGATCTGGCGCAGCAACACGCACGCCGCGCCGAACACGCGTTTCGGGCGGCGGAGCCTCAAGCTTCCAGCAGTTCGCTAATCGATCCCCCGGTATGAATGCGCCTGATTGCTTCGGCGAACAAAGCCGCGCTACTCAAAACGACCAGTTTGTCTTGGACCTTGCCAGCCGGCAGCCTGAAAGGCGGCACCGTGTCTGTGACTGCGATTCGCGTCAGCGAATCATCGTCAAGTACTTCCGGCGCGTCTCCGACGAACAGGCCGTGCGATGCCGCGGCATAGGCTCGAGTGGCGCCGAGGGCAACGCAGGCCTTCACCGTGCGTGCAATCGTCGTTCCGGTGCTGATCAGATCATCGACGACGATCGCGCATTTTCCGTGCACGTCCCCGACAATCCGGTCTCCGCTCACGATCTCCTCGCTGCGGTGTTTCTCGGCGAACGCGCTGTCAACTGGCCGGTCGAGCTCGCGGCTCAGGCGCAGCCGGAACTTCTCGGATCGTTTGATGCCGCCAGCGTCGGGCGACACGACGACGACCTCGTCGTCACCCACGAGTGGCGCGAAATAGGAAGCAAACAGCGCGGTCGCCTGCAGATGGTCAGTGTGGCAGCGAAAGGCATTCTGATACGCGGCGAGATTGTGTACATCCATCGTAATGATCCGATCCGTACCGACTGCTTCGAACAGGGCAGCGACGTAGCGGGTCGTGACCGGATCACGGACTTGCGATTTTTGATCTTTGCGCGCGTAGCCCAAATAAGGCACAACCGCGGTCACGGATGCCGCGGAAGCGTCTTTGAGTCCGCCGATGAAAAAAAGCAGTCTGCAAAGCTTGTCGTTGACGGTTTGACTGTCGTCTCCATGCAAGGACTGCAGAACAAACACATCTCGCCCGCGTACGTTGACGAGCGGGCGGGATTTGTGCTCGCCATCCTCGAAAGCTCGCTCTTCATGCGTACTCAATTCAACGCCCAACCGGCGGCTTACACTTTTGCCAAAAACATGCGTCGCATCGAGTGCGAACAACAGCAGTTCAGAATCGGTCATGATTTGACGGCGCTCCCTTCAAGGTGACAAGGCATGAGACATTTCGACGTGTTCAATGGCGATGCTGACGGGATCTGCGCACTGCATCAGCTGCGTCTGGCGAAACCATTGAGATCTTCGCTGGTAACGGGTGTCAAGCGCGACGTCCAACTGCTCGCTCGCGTACCGGTCAGGTCCGGCATATCCGCGACGGTGTTGGACATCTCGCTCGATGTCAATCGGGCGGCGTTGCTTGCGTTGCTCGGACACGGCGTCGAAGTCGAGTACTTTGATCATCACTATTGCGGGCAGATTCCTGAACATCCCAATCTGAAGGCGCACATCGATACGGCGCCCGAAATCTGTACGAGCATGCTCGTGGACCGTCATGTGCGAGGCGAACACCGTCTTTGGGCCATCGTTGGGGCCCACGGCGATAACCTCGCGCGCGCGGCCCGAACGCTTGCTGAGAGCCGCGCACTCACATTTGAGCAAGGCGAACAACTGCGTGAACTGGGGGAATCGCTCAATTACAACGCCTATGGCGACACCGAGGCCGACCTTGTGATTCGGCCCGCCAGGCTTTACGAACTTTTGCGCCCTTATACCGATCCCTTCGATTTCATCGCGCACGAGCCGATTGTGCGAGTTCTGTGCGATGCGCGACGCCGGGACATGGCGTTGGCACTGAAGCTGTCTCCCCAAACGGATTTTGCTTGCGGAGCAATCTATGTATTGCCAGATGAGCCATGGGCACGCAGGGTGCGCGGCGCTTTCGGAAATTTTCTGGCGACCAGCTTTCCTGACCGCGCCCACGCCGTGCTGAGCCGGCGTGCTCAGGGAGATTACGTAGTAAGCGTGCGCGCTCCGCTGGCGAATCCTCATGGCGCCGTCGACCTGTGCAGACGGTTCGTAAGCGGCGGGGGCCGGGCGGCTGCAGCGGGCATTGGTCGGCTTCCGCATGATCGTCTGACGGATTTCACTCTTGCGTTTAGAAAAGCATTCGTCATATACGCGCCGTCTCCGGCCGCTTGTCCCGGGACCATGCCGCCATCCGCGCAATGAGTGCTTGTGTACGACGGGTTGGATGGTTTCCGGACACTTGTGCTTTAGACGCCGCATCGCGAAGAAGCACGCTCAGATGAAGAGACGATAATTCATATTCAGATGCAATCGGGGCGTGCAGCCGACCTGAACCGGAAGTGGCCGCTGTGCAGTAGCAATTGATTCGTGTCCACCAGATGAAGAAGCTCTCGGGCGGTGTTCTGTATTTCGGTTCGGTGGCGGTTGAACGCGGTTAGCAGATCGGCCGAAGACGATGATTTTGCGCCAAAATGATCTTCAAGTGCCTCGGCTGAAATCGCGCAGTCAATGCTCTTTCCGTCGACGCGCGCACCAAATCCAATAGTCAGATCGGAGCCGTGATACTCCGGTGCGGTGGGAGGGAATGTGATGCGCATGGCGATACTCCTTCGAGATGATGAACTGCTGTTGTACATTCATCATCGACTCGAACCTGTATGACGCGCTGATCCAAATCAAAGGGTGGAGAGGTTCGGGCATTAAGATTGGAGCGGTTGACTTAGAAGCTGTTGCGAAATTAAGTTCTGGGCCTGTTAACTTTTCTGACTTGGTGTTAACTTCCTGTCTTGTTTTGTCCAACAGGAAGCGATGCCTAAAGAACTCATCGACGACGAATTGTGGTTGCTCATCGAACCGCTTTTACCTGCTCGGGCACCGCGCAATCGCCAGTATGCGGGCCGCAAGCCGACTCCCGACCGTGCCGCGCTGACGGGCATTGTGTTCGTACTGCGCTCCGGCATTGCGTGGAATCTGCTACCGCAGGAGATGGGATGCGGTTCGGGCACCGCCTGCTGGCGGCGGCTCGTGGCATGGCAAGAAGCAGGAGTCTGGCAACGCATCCACGAAACGCTGCTGGCCGAACTGCGTCGCCGTGGCGAAATCGACTTGTCACGAGCGCTTGTAGACAGCTCGTCGATTCGCGCGATGCTGGCGGGAAAAAAACCGGCCCGAATCCCACGGACCGGCGCAAGCTCGGCAGCAAACACCACCTCATCGTCGACGCGAAAGGCATCCCGCTCGCGGTCATTCTGAGCGGGGCGAACCGCCACGACGTCACCCAGCTTGATGCACTCGTCGATGCCATTCCACACATTAGAGGCAAGCGGGGACGCCCGTTGCATAAACCGCAAATCGTTCAGGGCGACCGGGGCTACAGCTCGGAACCACATCGACAGCGTTTGAGAGAGCGCGGCATCACGCCGGTGCTCGCAAAGATTGGCTCGCCCCATGGCAGTGGTCTGGGCAAAACGCGTTGGCCAGTCGAGCGCTCGATTGCATGGCTTCACTCGTTTCGACGCCTGAAGATTCGCTACGAACGTTATGCCCATGTCCATGAAGCCTTTCTGTCCCTGGCTTGCGCCTTGATTTGCTGGACGCGACTCAGGCCAATGTTTAACTAATTTCGCAACAGCTTCTTAATGGGTTTCTGTCATTTTTGGGAGAGACATGCCTTACTACTCCAACTCGGATTTGCCTGCGTCTGTGCGAGACCACTTGCCACTGCATGCGCAGGACATCTATAGGGCCGCCTTCAACCATTCTTACGCGGCGCACTACGGGGACGCGCGCCGCGAGGAAATTGCCCATCGGATTGCGTGGGCAGCGGTGAAGCGCTCCTACATCAAGGATGGCGCTACCTGGGTGCCGCTGGCGAGGATCTGAACCGGCTCGCATCGCGGGACCGATGCCAGAGCGGGCCGATCATCCAACCGGAGCGTGCGGCAGATAGATCGAGAACCAGGCCGCCGCGAGCCGTGCGACTTCTTCCAGCGCACCCGGCTCTTCGAACAGGTGCGTGGCGCGAGGCACCAGGATCATCCGATGCTCACATGCCAGCCGGTGGGCAGCCACCTCGTTTAATTCGATTACCTGTGTATCCCATGCACCGACGATCAGCAACGTTGGCGCACGCACGCGCGCAAGCGCCGCGTCGGCGAGGTCAGGCCGGCCACCGCGCGACACGACGGCGCGTACCCGTGCCGGACGTGCCGCGGCGGCAATCAGCGCGGCGCCCGCGCCGGTACTGGCGCCGAACAGGCCGACGTCGAACGTCGCGGTTGCCGGGAAAGCCTTGAGCCAGTCGATCGCGTCGGTCAGGCGTCGCGCGAGCAAGGGAATGTCAAAGCGGTAGAGGCCCGTTTCCATGTCCTGATCGCTTTCGTCGCCTGTCAGCAGGTCGAAGAGCAGGGTCGCGAGCCCTGCCTGCTGAAGGACCGCCGCAACATCCTGATTGCGGCGGCTGAAGCGGCTGCTGCCGCTGCCATGCGCAAACGCGACCACCCCGCTGGACTCTTCGGGGATAGTCAGGATGCCGTCCAGCGTGACTTCGCCAGACGGTATCGATACGTCGCTCGTCCGGATCTCATGCATAGGGTGCCTCCACCTCGCATCGTTGTGCTCAGGCTGCCTGTTCCGGACTCTCACGTCGATGCCACTGTTGCGGCGCATCGAGCGGCTCCACCGCACTCGTCTCGTCGAGATGGAACAGCGCGTCGAACTGGTTCGGGAGAGACGTCCAGAAATAGTGACTTTCGCGTTCCGTTTGCGGCAGATAGATCACGCCGATCGCCCGTTCGAGCATGGCTTCCCGCAACGGTTCCGACGCGACCCCTTGCAGTGGCAGGAAGAAGCGGTCCAGTCCGGTGCTGTGGAACAAATATTCGTAGCTGTTGTGCAGCGCGGGACGTACCCACTTGTGCTCGACATCGCCGCCCCATTCGGACGCGGCCGAAACGTGCCCGGTGTAGGTGCTGAAACCGACAAGCAGGGCGCTTGCACCGACCGCTTCACGTACCAGTTGACCGAGATTCCACTCGCCGCGCAGATGCGATTCGGTCGCACGCGCATCACCCACGTGGGAATTGTGCGCCCAGACGATGACACGTCCCGTGCCGCCGCGCCGGACCCGGTAGTGGGCGAGGGCTGACAGGGTGCGGTACATATGCGCGTCACGCAGATTCCAGGTGTTCAGGCGCCGCCCGAACATCGATCGATAGTAGTTTTCCGCGTCGACGACGACTTCAGCATTCTGTTGCGCAAAGAACTGCGCGTCGATGGCCCCGAGGCCATCTTGGGATAGATGCTGGAGTGAGTCGGCGCGCAGCTGCAGCAACTGCGCGACCACGCCTTCGTGCGCATCAGGCCGGACCCCGACAGCGGTTGCATATCCGTAGGCCTGCGGTTCCCGCACATGATCGAGCGCGGCATAGCGCTCGCGCGCCACTGCGGCCTGCCGCGGATCGACCTGTTCGAGATAACGGATGACTGCGTCGGCTGACTGGTACATGCTGTACAGATCGAGTCCGTAGACACCGACCCGCTCTTGTGGCGGGAGTCCGGCGTTGTGCGCACGCAGCCATATGATGAAGTCGCGCATTTCGCGATTGCGCCACATCCAGGTCGGGAAACGCCGGAAATCGCCAAGCGCGGCGTCAGCGTCGGCGTCGTCTTCGTGCTGCACGAAGCGGTTCACGCGCCAGGCATCGGGCCAGTCGCCTTCGATTGCGACTGCGTCGAAACCGCCCTCGGTAATCAGACGCCGGGTAATCTGCGCCCGCATGCGATAGAAATTCTGCGTGCCGTGGGTGGCTTCACCGAGCAGGACCACTTGCCGGCTCCGTGCCATTTCCAGCAACGCGTCAAAGTCGGCGTCATTGTCGTTGAGCCGTTGTGCGAGCTCGCGCACGGCGAGAAACGGTGTGGTGACGGGGCGCATCACGATACGTCCTGATGGGAGCGCGCGAGGAGGGCGCGCACCTCCGCATCGCTCGTCTGCCCGAAGTCCTGGTAGTACTGACCGACACCGCCGAAGTACCGCATGCTGTATGTACAAACGAACTCATCCGCGAGATCGGTGAAACTTTCTGCGATGCCGTGTGGTGCAACCGGTACGGCCACGACGATTCGCGCCGGTTTGCCGGCGGCGCGCATCGCCGCAATCGCGACGCGCATCGTTGAGCCCGTGGCGATGCCATCGTCGACAAGGATGAGCGTTCGGCCCTCGATGTTCAACGGCGGCCGCTGTGCGCGATATAACGCTTCTCGCCGTGCCAGTTCGCGGCGTTCGTCATTCAGCACGGTGGCGATTTCCGGTCGGTCGACCCCTGCCATTCGGATCGTCTGCTCGTCGAGATAGAGTGCGTTGCCGGATGCAATTGCGCCCATGGCCAGTTCCGGATAGTGCGGCACTCCCAGCTTGCGCACGACCAGGACGTCCAGTTCAACGCATAGCGCTTGCGCGACTTCATAGGCCACCGGAACGCCACCACGCGGCAGTCCCAGCACGACCACATCGCTACGCCCCGCGTAGGCGCCCAGTTGCCGTGCAAGCATGCGTCCTGCTTCGGCGCGATTGCGGAACAGTGGCCCCATCTCCGTCCAGGCCTGATTCACGACGTCACCACTTTGTAATCCAGTCCCCCGGTCCTGCAACGATACGTGCTCATATGTCGTCTCCCTCTGGATGCGCGGTTCGATACGACGGGTGACAGCGCAATTCCAGTTTTGACAATTCTGGGCGTTCAATCGAAGCAGTGCTTGAGATCGATCAAGAAATGAGCGTGAGACGAAGGCCCATCAAGAAGTGCAAGCATCGTGACGCAATCGTGCCTTGTGCAAATGCGAGCCTCGGCGCGCGAGGCCAACCAACGGCAGTTGCGTCGCATCGGTTCATCGCGAATGCATGGCAACGCTGCACCTCGCCTGAAGAGAATGACTTCGCCCGAACAGGACGTCATGGCCGACGGACCGGATAGCGGCTCCGCGTGCGGGCTCGCGGAGCTGAAGTGCGGGAGAGGGCGAGCGCGAGCGGCTCAGCGTGAGAAAGCGTAGCAGCTGTCCGGGCGAGCGGGTGCCGCGTCATTTTCCCCTGGACGGCCGGCCATCGTTCGCGAGGGCCGCGAGCCTTGCTCCGCTTCGGCACGTCTTTCAGGCGCAGAGGACGGCGCTGATCCTGCAAATGAGCGATGCTGACGAGCGTGCCGGCTTCGTTTGCACCCCTGTCGTGACGGGTCATGCGTTCGATCAGCCCCAGCAGGCCCACCGCCTTGCGCAGGCGCGCCGCGCTAAGCCGTCCACTGGACAGCGGGGGCAGGTCGTCGGCGATCGAGGAGGCATGACGGATCTCGATCCGGCAAACGGATGCCCTCTCGTCGAGCACAATCAACACTTCATACAGTCTGGCGTCGTGTCGGGCGTCCCGGTAACAGAAGCTGAAACGGGTGACGGCGGGCCCCCGGCCCGGCGACGGCGCTATCGGCGCAGGCATTATGCGCCTCCGCGGTAGAGATCTGACTCGACGCCAAACGGCGCCATGGCCGCTGCCGCTGACCGGCTCGCGACCATGCAATCGGTCGTCAGCAGCAACGACGCGACGGAGACCGCATTCTGCAACGCCGTGCGCGCGACCTTGACTGGATCGACGATGCCGGCCTCGATCATGTCGCCATACTGAGCGTGCGCCGCATCATAGCCATATGAGCCGCTCGCCGCTGCAACTGCATGCACCACCGCCTGGCCGTCGGCTCCCGCGTTGGCGGCGATCTGATGCAGCGGTGCCGCGAGCGCATTGAAGACAATTCTGGCCCCCGTATCTTGCATCTGCACATCCCGCCCAGATTCGAGGAGCACGCCTCTCGCGCGCAGCAGCGCGACGCCACCGCCCGGCACTATGCCTTCCTCAACCGCCGCGCGGGTTGCGTGCAACGCATCCTCGAAGCGGTTCTTGCGTTCGTGCAGCGCGGCTTCGGTCGCGGCGCCCACTTTGATCACCGCGACGCCGCCGGCGAGCTTCGCCAACCGGCTCGCCAGCGCATCGCACTCACGTCCTGGCCCAAGCGCCTGCATCTGTTTCTTTAAGCCGGCAATCCGCTCGTCGATGCGTTGGCGATCGCCGCCGCCCGCGACGATCGTGGTTGTCCCGGGCGTGAGTTCGACGCGTCGCGCGGAGCCAAGATCGTCAAGGGTCGCTCGTTCGACGGCACGCCCCGTTTGCGGCGAAATGACCGTCGCGCCGGTCAAGGCGGCGAGATCGGCCAGCTGTCCCGAGCGGCCCTCGCCGAAGCCGGGCGAACGGATCGCGCAGCATTTCAGGGTTCCGCGCAAATGATTGACCACGAGGGCGGCCAGTGCTTCGCCCTCGACTTCGTTGGCGACCAGCAAAAACGGTTTGCCGATTGCGCTGACCGCTTCGAGTACGGGCAGCAAATGCGCAACTGCAGTTATCGCGGTGTCGCAAAGCAGGATTCGTGGCTCCTCAAGCACGACCTCGCGACTTTCCGCTTCGACGAAAAGTGGCGACAGGTAGCCGCGATCGATCAGGGAGCCGTCGACCGTCTCGAGTTCATCGTCGAGCTTCGAGCCGTCCTCTATGCTGATCGCGCCATCTTTGCCGACGCGCTCGACTGCCCGCGCGACCAGCTCGCCGATACTGCCGTCACCGCTTGCCGAGATGGTCGCGATCTGCCGCATCTCGTCGATGGTCGAGCAGGGCCGCGCGAGGCGATGCAGTTCCTCGACAACGCGTTTGCCGGCTGCCTCGACCGCGCGCTTGAGCGCCATCGGATCGTGGCCGGCCGTCACGCACTTCATGCCTTCGACCATCATGGCCTGCGCGAGTGTAGTGGCGGTCGTCGTACCGTCACCCGCTATTTCACTCGTTTTCGTCGCGACTTCGCGCAGCAATTGTGCGCCCATGGCCTCGAAACGATCCTGCAGTTCTATTGATCGCGCGACTACCACGCCGGAGTTTGCAATCAGCGGAACTTCCTCGGGCCGCTCGACAATGACGTTACGACCACCGGGGCCTAAGGTCACCTTGACGGCTTCAGCCAGCGCGTTGACGCCGTTGAGCAGCAGGCGCCGCGCAGTGTGATGAAAGACCAGCGACTTGGGCGACATAGTTTGTCTCCGGATAGATCAAGGCTTATTCGACACCCGGTTCTGTCGTGGAGGCTTGATATGAATCAATCTGCTTTTGACGGTAAACCCTATGCTGTGCGCCATCAGCTACTGGAGAAGCTTAAGCGTGCAATTGGAGCGAGCGCTCCGCTCCAATGAGCGGGCTCTGGCAATCATCCGCGAACGCTACGCCGACTTTGGTCCGACGCTGTCCTGCGAGAAACCACTGCCGAGCTTCAATGCTTGATCGACATCAACATCTCCAACGAGAGCGGAGCGATGTTGTGTCGGTGCACGACGCCATGTTCGGATACCGGCCTGACCGGGACGCCCTCCTATGTGCTATGTCAAGCGGACCTGCGGGAGACACGCATGAAGGCAGACGAATCGTTGGTGCGGGATATTGAACAGGAGCTGCGTTGGGATCCTGCTGTCGATGACCAGCGGATAGCCGTGGGCGTTCACGACCGCATTGTCACACTCGCCGGCTCCGTGCGAAGCTTCACACAGAAGATCGCTGCGCAAAAGGCGGTGCGGCGCGTGGCCGGGTGTCGCGGACTTGTTCTTGAACTCGAGGTTCCGCGCCCTTCGCCGGCACTGCATCGGGACGAGGACCTCGCCAGCGCAATCGTGGCGGCGTTGAAATGGCGCGAGGAACTCAAGGATTGCGCAATACAGGTCGAAGTCGAGCGCGGCTGTGTGACGCTCACGGGCGGGGTCGAATGGGGTTATTAACGGCATGCAGCTGAATTGCTCGTGAGCAGCATGCGCGGCGTGCTGGGCTTCGTCAACCAGATCGCGGTGCGCACTAACGAGACCGAAGTGGAGGTCGGTGCCCAGATTGCCGCCGCACTCGCGCGGTGGGCGGAGCACGAGTGCGAGGGCATCGTGATCGACGCACGCGACGGCGTGGTTACGCTAACGGGTACGGTTCGCTCGCTGGCGGAAAAACGTGCGGCGTGTCAAGCAGCCTGGTCAGCGCCGGGCGTCGGTCAGGTCGTAAATCATTTGATCGTCGCGTGAAGCGGGCGGAAGACGCCTGCAAGCCCTGACGTCAGTTCCGCCCCGCTTGAGCGCCGAGCTGTCACCGGAAACGGCGGCCGGCGCTCTATAACGTTGATTGGGAGTCGCATTCGACATGGAAGAAAAAGGCGATTACACGGGGCTCACGATCATGCTTGGCATCATCCTTGGTTTTGTCGCGGTAAGAGCACGATGCAAACAAACGGCAGTTTAAGAAGGACTGCTTATGCCGCCAGTGAGTAGAACTGCTCGGCATGAGTGTATCCGAGGCCACGGACTTGCATTTGGCCCTTGGCGATCATATGCATGAGCTCGATGCCGCTCAACAGGATCCGGGCGCAACGAAAATTCTTGAAGCCAAGCATAGGCCGCGTGCGTCGCTTGATCGCCCGATGATCTTGCTCGACAACATTGTTCAACTTGTTCTGGCGAATCCTGATCGGTGCTTGCCGCTCCTCGTTGAGAGCATCCAGCGCGGCCAGGTTCGCACCGCTTTTATCGATTGTCACCGTCTCGGGTTCGCCGTTTTGCTCGATTGACTTTTCGAAGTAGCGCCGCGCCGCGGCCTTGTCGCGATGGGCACGCAGCAGAAAATCCACCGTGTTACCCTCTTTGTCGACTGCGCGGTACAGATACTTCCACTGGCCTCGGACCTTGATATACGTTTCATCCATTCGCCAGCTCCGGCCGACGGCTTTCTTGTGGCGGCGGAAGGCCTTCTCCAGGACCGGCAACACCTTGATGGCCCAGCGGTGCACAGTTGAATGGTCGACCGAGATTCCGCGTTCCGCCATCATCTCTTCCAGATGTCGAAGGCTCAGCGGATACGCCACATACCAGCGCACGCACGTCAGGATCACGTCGAGTGGATAGTGCAAACGCTTGAGCACTCGTGCCAAGGCTGGATTGAGAGTCATCATCAAGCGTCCGATCGTTCGTATTGTCAGAGTGCATGATACCCGGCGCTTACTGCGACAAAGCCGGCAATCGCAATCCCTAACGCCACCAGCTCCCGCGTCTTTCGGTTCAACGCCCCGTCTTTTGTCCCAGCCGCGGCGAGTTGGTCGAATACCGTCATCAACTCGGGTTGTGACGCGCGCATCGCTCGCATTTGAACCGATACCGCGCCTGTCAGGTCTTTGTAGTTGGAAATACCGCTCATGTCCGCTCCTGTAGTTGGCGAGCATTTAAGGCTGGGAAGTCGCCGGTAATCGATTGCTCAGCATGTCTACTTTGTACTGGCAGGCGGTGGGCCGCCCCGGTATTGCTGCTGCCACATCATGTTATTCATCATCTCCTGCTGCATCCGCAGGTATTGGTCAGTCATATATTGACGCTGCCGCAGTTGCTCGGGCGTCAGGTGTGAGTAGTAACCACCCATATGGCCCCAGCCCCCCATCATCCCGGGCCCAGCGCCACCCATCATGCCTGGGCCCATTCCGTGGCCCATCATCCCCGGGCCCCACATCCCGTGCATGATTGTCATCGCGCTTTGCATCGTGGCCCAGTGCTGCTCAAGTAACTTCTGGCGTTCCTGTGGGTCCTGAGTTTTGCGAATCTGGTCCATCTGCGTCTGCATTGTCTTCATTTGCTCCTGAAGCTGGTCCAGATTCCTGTCGAACTCAGCAGCGCCGGCGGGCGGCGTTTTCGAACTGCTTTGCGGTGCACCTGTGTCCCTGGAAGCAGCTTGCAGGACCGGGGATGTCAACGCGATACCGGCAGCCATCGCAACTAGAAGCTTTTTCATATTTCCTCCTTGTGGACGTGCGACACGGCGACACAGCGTGTGCAGTCTTCGTGCACTACGAGGGTACATGTCAGCACCGCCCTTCCCTTGACGCTTGTCAACGAAGCAGCTTGAGGCGACTTGCAAGCGAATCGATTCTCCATGAGGGGAAATGCCGTTCCATCGTCTGTGACTTGACCGAGGTCAATGACGCGTCCCTCAGAGGGACGAACATGACGGAGTGGATGCGGCTGCGGTCTGGCCGGACAGGTCGAATTCGTGGGAGCAACGATGAGCAAACTTGAAGTGTTTGAGCCGGCCATGTGCTGCGCGACCGGCGTCTGCGGGGTGGACGTGGACCCGACCCTTGTTCAGTTCAGCGCCGACCTGTAATGGCTTGCTGAGCACGGTGTCGATGTCGTTCGGCACGGCCTCGGACATGATGCGGCCGCGTTTGCAGCCAATCCGGAAGTGGTCCGGGAGATGCATGCGGGTATGGACCGCCTGCCCATCGCAACGGTGGATGGCCGGATTATCTCAACCGGTGTCTATCCGTCACGCGCCCAATTGATTCAAAAGCTGGGTCTCGAGGTTCCCACTGCCGAAAAGCCGCACATCAAGGTTGGGAGCTGCGGCTGCAAGCCCGGCGAATGTAGAGCGGCGCAATGATATGACGCTCCCTCTTGTTACAACTCGCCATCTCTTTTTCACCGGCAAGGGCGGCGTCGGTAAGACGTCGCTCGCGTGCGCAACGGCGGTGCAGCTGGCGGAACAGGGTAAGACTGTGCTGCTTGTCAGCACCGACCCGGCATCCAATCTCGATGAGGTGCTCGAGACTCAACTTTCCGGCCGACCGACGCCAGTTGCCGAGTTTCCAAACCTCCACGCGCTGAACATCGACCCGGAACTCGCTGCGGCGGCCTACCGTGAGCGTATGGTCAGCCGTTATCGAGGCGTGTTACCCGATGCGGCAATTCGCAGCATGGAGGAACAGTTTTCCGGTGGCTGCACCGTCGAGATAGCGGCGTTCGACGCCTTTGCCGACCTGCTGGGCGGTAGTGCCACCGCGAAGGCGTATGACCACGTCATTTTCGACACCGCACCCACGGGGCACACGTTGCGTTTACTGACACTGCCGTCGGCCTTGAGCAACTTTCTGTCGACGGCTCTGGTGCAAATAGGCGGCGTGGCGGCGAATTTCCTTATAGATATGTACACCTTATCGATTGAACAGCAGCAGTCCAGACGGAGGGTGCAGTGGTATCCTTGAGCCCGAGAGCGCAGAGGTCAAACTGACCCTTGCGAATGCGATGCATCAACTCGATGCCGGAGATCGTGGTCGCAGCACTCCTGAACCGTTTGAAGCCGAGCATCACATTCGTTCTGGACCTGATGTTGCGATGGTCCTGTTCGATCAGGTTGTTCAGGTACTTCGAGGTCCGCACCTTCGTCTCCTCGGGCAGCAGGCCATCGGCCTTCATCTCACGCACCGCCCGGCGCGAGGCGGCATACCCGTCGAGTGTAATTGTCTCCGGCGGCTGGCCCTGATGCCTGATGGCCTTGCTGAAAAAGGCTTTGGCCGAAGCCACGTCGCGCTTTGCCCTGAGCATGAAGTCCACTGTCTGGCCGGCCCGATCTACCGCCCGATACAGATAGACCCACCTGCCACGAATCTTCAGATAGGTCTCGTCAACCCGCCAGGGCCGGCCTGCCGGTATGGCAAACCGATTCCAGCGCCTGACGAACTCCGGTGTAAAACGCTTCACCCAACGCATGATCGTCGTGTGCGCCAGCGACAGTCCCCGCTCCGCCATCATCTCGACCAGATCGCGCAGGCTGAGCTTGTAGCGAAGGTACCTGCGTACGCACAGGACAATGATCTCCCGATCAAAATGCCGACCATCGAACAAGTCCTTCGGGCTTTTTCGCTTGCTCATCACTGACTACCAGGTTGTTGGGCTGACAACTTTAACCGATCTGCCAAGCCTATTTTCACCAGAGCCCTTGCCAGTACTTCCAGCCACCAGCGCTCGTGGCCGTCGGCATCGCGCAGGTAGAAGAAGCCGCCCAATGTGTTGCCGCCGACTTTCGCGATACGCAGGCCGCGCAGATAGAACAGCGTGAACAGACATCGTGCGCACAGGTAGCGCTCCCGCTCGTGCGGCGAGTCCTTCGGCAGGCTATCGATATGGAGCTTCACCTCGTTCCACAGTTCGCGGTCGAGGTCGCGCGTGATGCGAGGCTTCGTGTGGCCGCACATCAGTCACTCGACATGCGCGCTCGTCGGCAAGTGGTGCATTGCGATTTTCCGGGTGCCGCAGCCTGCGACTGGATCGGCCGATCGATCTGCCATGGGCGTCCGAGCTTGCCGTCTGTACCGTTGCGGCGTGCGCGTTAAGCGGCACAGTATAGCCGCCCTTAGCGTGACAGACATCGCGCGCTCTGCGTCGCCGCGCTGATTCTGAGGCACGCTTCGGTGCTGGAACGTTTCGTGGCCGAACGCACTCTGCGGGCTAACGCGCATGCGGCGCACAGTGCTCCCATCCGATCTTTATCAGGCGTAGCCACCGGCCAGTACCAGACCGCAGCATCCGCTCTTCACCGGTGCGCGCACGGAACAGCTGATCCAGGCAATTGCGGCGGTAACCCGTTGTTCGTTCCATCACCGGGCGGAAATGCGCCATTCATTCTTGACGTAGGTCAACGTCACAAGCCACAAGACGCCTACATTTTGCTTGACCGGTCGCGATTCGCCCGGGAGCGGGCGATGCCACGAAGGTGGGGGCGTTCTTTCGAAGAGCGATGTGCAGACAGGTGTCAGATCAGGAGCGTTAAGATGTCAGATAGCCCGATGAAGCATACGCATGCCACAGGGGCAAATCGTCGGTCCAGGCGGGTTCCGGACGCAGTGTGCAAGGCGATGGCTAGCGCAGCGCCCGGGCGCGTAGCCGACCGCCTTGTGCAGGGGGCTACTGTTATGGTCGGAACCCGCCTGCAGGGGCGAGTGGGTGTGCAGGAGTCCGGACTTGCCCGCGACGTTGTTGCCGTTCCCGGTGCGGAAAGGCGTCGCGCGGAACGCAGTCTTCTGGAAGTCATCTTCTTTAAGGAAATACTTGATCACTGTGGCTTTCCGCACCGATGCGAGTTGATGCGCGTGTCCATTCCGCAGACCGGGCAGGACCTGGAAATACGTGATGCTGTGCGGCAGTTCGAACGGGCGAAAAGAGTGGGTAACTGGAGGATTGCAGCGGATGGATATGAAATCGTAAGCGCGTCGACGCCTGAACGCTGAAGCGCAGGAGTTCAACCGTCCGGGCGTTTGGCAATGGGACTGGTGGCGAAGCGACATGGTGTAGTTGATGCTGGCGGGGACGTGCGATCACTTCGATCAACGAACCGTTGTATTGCAAATGGATAACTCACAAAGATCGACACTTGGCGAGGCTACTGTCGCGGGGAGCGAATGTACGCCACGCACGTCGCAGTTCAGGGTCTCGCCGGGGCATGCCTCGCCGCTGGGCATCCAAGATTGTCTCGATGGTTTTAACTTCGCAATCTTTAGTCGCCATGCCGAACGGATCGAACTGCTGTTGTTCGAAAAAGCACCGAGTGGAGCCCCAGTCCTGACCATTGATCTGGGCCGTACCGGCCATCGCACTGGAGACGTCTGGCATGCACTCGTCGGTGGGGTGCAATGGGGGCAACCATATGCGTACCGGGCATATGGTCCGTGGTCGCCCGGGGAGGGGCAACGTTCGACAGCAGAAAGCTGCTGGTCGATCCTTAGGCGCTTGCCATTACGGCGCTCGATGGGGGCGATGAAGCGGGCCGCCCGTTCTCGCCCGGGGGGGCTATGGCCACGGACGTGCGCTCGCTGGTGATCGAGCGCCGCTTCGACTGGCAACGCATTCTGCGGCCCCGGACTCCGTGGCCCGGGACCGTCATCTATGAGACGCATGTTCGCGGGCTGACCATACATCCTTCAGCCAGGGTGGCGCATCCAGGAACGTTCGTGGCCGTGATCGAAAAAATTCCGCACTTTCTCGAACTGGGAGTCACGGCGGTCGAGGTCATGCCGGTGCAGGCGTTCGATGTGTGGTGCGAACATCGTCACAAAGTGCATGCCGATGTGCCCCTCAGGAACTACTGGGGCTACGATACGATCGCTTTCTTCGCTCCCCACGGACCCTATGCGACGCGTAGGGTCGTGGAGACGAAGTTCCCGAGTTCAAGACCATGGTGCGGGAATTGCACCGCGCCGGCATCGAAGTCATCCTGGACATGGTGTTCAATCACACCGCCGAAGGCGGAGAGGATGGTCCTACGTTCTGCTTCCGCGGGCTCGACAACGCGATCTGGTATATGCATGACGAAAGACTGGGGAAGTACCTGAATTTTTCTGGATGTGGAAACACGCTGAACTGCAATCACCCAGTCGTGCGCGACTACATCATCGACTGCCTGCGGTACTGGGTCACGGAGATGCACGTCGACGGCTTCCGGTTCGATCTGGCCTCCGTATTGGGACGCGATGAGAACGGAAAGCTCGTGAAGAACGCACCGCTTCTCGAACGAATTGCTCAGGATCCTATTCTGCGCGACGTCAAACTGATCGTCGAAGCCTGGGATCTGGGAGGCGCCTACTAGGTCGGCAGCTTTCCGGGGCAACGCTGGGCTGAATGGAACGGCCAGTTCCGGGATCACGTCCGCCGTTTCTGGCGTGGCGATTTCGGGATGACGGGAGCGTTTGCCTCGCGTCTTTGCGGCAGCGCCGATCTCTATCAGCGCAGCGGCAAGGAGCCCGTCAACAGCATCAACTTCGTCACCTGCCATGACGGGCTCACGCTGAACGATGTCGTCAGCTATAACGGCAAACGCAACTGGTCCAACGGGGCAGGCAATTGCGATGGGGACGATGAAAATTACAGCATGAATTACGGTACCGAAGGGGGGACGGCCAACCCGGCGACCGAGCGCAGTCGGGTACGACATATCAAGAATCTGCTGGCGACACTTTTCCTCTCGCGCGGCGTTCCCATGCTCCTCGGCGGCGACGAGTTCCGGCGCACGCAGCAGGGTAACAATAATGCCTGGTGCCAGGACAATGCGATTTCATGGTACGACTGGCGGATGCTTGAGGAAAATGGCGAGATATTTCGCTTCGTCCGCGAGATCATCGCGCTACGCCGGCGTTATCCCGTTCTTAGCCGGGATGCTTTCTACACGGAAAGTGATATCACATGGTTTGGCCCTCAGGATCAGGCGCCGGACTGGGACGGCCCGACCCGGGCCCTGGGTTGCGTGATCCGGCAAACAGAGGCTGCCTGCGAACCTCCTTCAACCCAGTCGCTCTGTCTGCTCTTCAATGCGAGCGACTCGGCCGTCGAGTTCTGCTTGCTGCCGGGTGCTAACGAATGGCGAATTGCGGTCGATACCGGCTCCGAGGCGCCCGACGACATTTTTGTCGCAGCGGCCGGACCGTTGTTGAGAAATCAATGGCGCTTTGCCTTGGCCATGCGTTCCCTCGCTGTTCTTTCGTGTTTTCGTGTGACTCCCCGCTTGACGGGCAACGCACTGGCATCGGCTCATCGATGAGTGCGTTATCGAAATAGCTCCTTCTGCGGCGCTTTCGAGCAGCGATACAGGCGGATGCGAGCAGTCATCGCACGCCATAGTCGTCGGGAGAAGATCTCGTCAGTGGGTTGCCGGCTTGTGCCTCGAGAAGTTGCGCATGCTCCAGCAGAGAATCGGCCACGTGCCGGTTGTCAGAGGGGGGCGAACGTTCGGCTTGCATCAGCTTACGATACGGCAGCGTGTCGTGGCGGCATGAAGGACATTGCCACGCGACTGGACTTCCGAGTATTCGCGGGCCATCGAGCGTAAAAGTAAGCTTTCCAGGCCAGCATCGCGTGGCGACGGTCAAACGTTGTTGTTCCAGTGGAACGGGCGGGAGACCTGCGGCAGGGCGGGGTCATCCGTCGGGCAATCAAACGTCGGCATCGAGAAAGTCTCGTGCGTCGCGCACCCGGGCAGACTCGCGCAGGGCCTTCAGCGCGCGCCGTTCGACGCGCCGGATCTGTTCGCGCGATACGCCGGATAGCGCGGCGATTTCTTCATAGGTATGGGGCGCTCCACCGATACCGAAGCGCCGACGCAAGATGTCGGCTTCGACAGGCGCCATCTCCGTCAGCAGTAATTCGACGAACTCGCGCATGCGCGTCTGGACGAGCGCATCGAAGGGCTTCGGCGTCGCCAGGTCGCGGAGCGTATCGGCGAGGTCGCTTTCGCCGTCCGCTGAAGGCATGTCCACCGACACGGGCTCGTCCGGCAACGCCAGTGCCGCCTGCAGTCTGTCGTGCTGCAGGCCGCTTTCGCGTGCCAGATCGACGAGCGTCGCATCCCGCCCCGTTCGTTGCCGGATCCGCTCCCCCGCGCGCCGCACGCGTGCCAGTTCCGTGCCGATCCGTACGGGTAGGTGGATGGTACGACCTCGGTCCGCAATAGCATGCGTGACAGCCTGGCGTATCCACCATGTCGCATAGGTTGAAAACCTGAAGCCGCGCCGGTAGTCGAACTTCTCGACCGCGCGCATCAGGCCGATGCTGCCCTCCTGAAGCAGATCGGCCAGATCCAGTCCGCGATTCTGGTACTTGTTCGAGATCGACATCACAAGTCGCAGGTTGGCCTCGACCATCTTGCACGTTGCCTTCCGGATACGAGCATGCCCTGCAAGCAGCTCGGTCGTCATGGCAGCGACATCCATGGGCCACGGATCAGTATTCTCGATGCTACGGTCTCGCATGTCGGCGCCACCGGCGTGAGCGCGCGCGATCTGATCGAGCATGGCGCTACGCGCCTTTTCCAGCAGCGGCGACGACCATTCGAGCGCCGCGAGTACCGCGAAGCTTTTTTCGCGCGCGCGTTCGTAGGCGCTGGCTCCCGCCGCACCACGGCGCAGGGCCTTGCGCATCCACGTGAGGTATTGACGCAACGCCACGACCCGGGACTGTACCGGAGTGACCGGCCGGGCGCTTGAGCTTGCGGGCAGCGTTTGGGCGTGCGAGAGGAGTGCGTCGATCGCGTCCTGCGAGCCTGCGAGTGCCCAAAGGATCTGTCGCCGGCCTGCTTCAATCTCCTGAAAGAGTGCGATCTCTTCTTTGGACGCCAGCAGCGGCACCGCGCGCATGCGGCGCAGAAATAGCGCCAGCGGGTCAGTGGACGCACTGGCGCCCCTGACGACGTCCTCGAGGAACGACCTGGCATCTTCAAGCGTGTCGCGATCGCCCCCCCCAGGAGCCGCCGCCGTTTCTGGTTCTTCTGTTTGCGGCCGCTCATCGAGAACGGCGATCCCAATCTGCATCAGGGCATCGAGGACGTCCTCAAGCACTTCCGGCGACACGGAGACTCCGGCAAATTCATCGACGACCTCCGCGCGAACCAGGAACCCCCGCTCAGTGGCAAGGTTCAGCAGCTTCGTCGCGACGGCTTCCTCATTATCGTCCGCGCCACGTGCGCGGTATGCGGTGGTCATTGCATTCGCGGGCCTACCCGCATACAGTTTCGGCGACCCTGTCTTCGCCATTTGCGATTGCCGGAAAACCGCGGACGCCCGTCCACGCCGACAAACCTCGTGATCTGGAACCTGCGGGCGAACCGGCGAATTTCAATGGCCTGGGATGCCGGCAGCTTTCATTGCGCGCTCGGCCGCAGAAGTGGGGCAGACCATGCTGCTTGCAGCGATACGGCGAGTGTAGTCTCAGCAAATTCCCCAAAAAAAACGTTCGTATCCTGCCTCCCGCGATGGCTTGCCCGGCCAAAACGATTGGCGGCAAACAGATGGGTGCACTTGCGGTTTCAGAACGCATCGCAGTCGAGGCGTTTGAGCCATATCAACTCGTCGCCGGGGGGGCGCGCGCAGGATTGACATCGATGAAACCAGAACCTGCCCAGTGTCCCGAGCATCGCTTAGTTGGTCCACGGGGCGATGTCCGCGGGCGTAGGGTGACCGACAGATGTGGCTACGGAGTGGTGCAATGAACGACCCGCGCGGAGGCAAGCAAAATGGGCAGGTGGTTCGATGGATTCGGATAGCGGTATTCATTGCCCTGTTCGCAACCTGCCTCACATGGATCGGCTCGATCTACGATCATCCGATCGATGATTCGATCATGACGGGTATGAAGACCCCGGAGTGCGCAAGCGTTTATGCAATGCCGGCCGGTTCAGTGTTGTCAGCGAGTCAGCCCGATAGCGATATCTGTCTCTCTTTCTTCCTGTACCGGACGACGCACTCCAGCCCCGCAGCCAATACCGATGCCTATGTCGTGTCGATCATGCAGGGGCGCGTCGCTGAATTCTGGCAACTGATCGGTTACGTACTCCTGTTGTGGTTCGTAACCTGCATCCTGGTAGGCGGGACGGTGTGGGTGGTCCGATGGTTTCTCAAGCACCACCGGTACCATACCTCGCGGCCTTTGCACCATTAGGCGAGAAGCCACCGTGCGGGCAACGTGCTGATTTCGCCCTTCATAGAAAACAGTTGTCATGGTAAAAGCGGACCGCAGCTTCCGTCCCGAGCCGAAACACGGCGCAAGGAAGGCCGGTTTGGAAGTCCGACAACTCAGGCTCCGCGCGCCGACGCCCGCTGCCTTGCAATCGTTCCTCGCGAGTCATGTGGGGCAAAGCTGGAAATCGGTCTGCGACGCGCACCTGCACTCATTCACTCATTCCGTGAAGCAGAGGGAAAAGAACCCTCCAGATCGTGGATGGCGCATGTCGCCACCAGAACCTCCAGCAAGCAGGGACGTATTCGGGTCCACACCCCCAATGCCGGAATTGTCCCGCTCGAAATCGCGCATTATGAATTCTTCGTCCATCCTGAACTGGGCACGCTTGTGCGAAATCCTTACTACATGTCTGACGAACAGAAGGAAAAGGAGCGCGAGCTACGTCGTGTCGAAGAATTACGCAAGCGGATGCGTCCCATCTCGCCAATTTCGCAAGCGCATAGGATCGGAGCAGTCTGGTATCTCGTGGAGCTACGCCATTTCCGGTTCCCGGCAAAAACGATTGAACCGGAAGCAAAAGTACACTCTCGGGAAATTTCATTCGACGTTGTGCTGGGTCGGGCAATAGATGCTTCTGATCGTTTCGAACTGGAGCGGACGTACGGCAGACGCGGCGTCTACGGATTTCGCAAGCGGGAGCTTCTGTATCGGGAGCTTCGGGAGCTTCGGGATCTTGGATTGTTGCCGGTCGCGGAAACGTAAGGGAATGTCGATATTTCGCTTCCCGCTCAACGACCCGACACGCTCTCCAGATTCGACACTTGCGAAGGCAAAACACGTTTGAGCCATGTCAAATTGGCTTGCAGCCTGCTGCGCGCAGTATGAAAAACGTCGCGGACATTGCGTCGAGATCAAATCAGTGCAGCATGGCACCAATTCGTAAGGCTTGCGGGGCGTTGGTGCCACACAGACGGCCTTGAGCGATTCGACTTTTCCTGCTTGCAGTCGGGAATGCTGGTGTGGTCCGCTTCTCAGCGTATTCCAGCCCAGCGCTGCGTATTCCGGTCTGGCCGGCACAGGCGGCGACCCGGGTCCAATGGACAGCCTCACTTCATGACCAGGGAGGGAAGCGCAATGAATGAACCTGCAGGTTAGCTCGCCTTCATGCCGCGTGGCCCGGCGATGTTGTGCGGTGTGGGAAGCATCGTCGTCGGCGACGACGTCTACGGGTGGTATACGATACGGGCCCCGTCGGCAACAGGATCGCCTCTGCGTTTTTCATGCTCGGGCACTACTATTCGACGCACGAGACGGCGTTTTACCACAGCGTCGAGGACGACGTTTAAAGCGCGTGGGTATTAGCCCGGCCGCCGGTCGAAATCGACATGGGCCGATCCGCTCCCGTGCCGGAGGAGATGCTTCGCCTAGTATCACGCGTGCGGTCTGCCGCTCGAAAAGCTCGGCATCAAGCACGAAAAGCTAAACAGGTTTGATCAACGCGGATGGTCTGGCCCCATTCATCCGCGGCGTTGGACCTCAACATTATCGACTTCCTGCGTCAACGCTGGCCGCTAAATTAGGCGCTCGCACCATAGAGAGATCCGCCTGAATGAACCGCTTCTTTGCGGCACCGTCGTTGCAGATCCAGGACGCTCTTCTGACATTCCGCACTGCCTCGACGTTTTTTTCGCGGGCACGGTGGCGTGAGAAGCGGGATTGACCTGGGTCAAGACCCGACCGAAGCCTGTGCCGCAAAGTGGTCTCTCCGATGACCGAATGGGAGAAATCGAAATGGCTGAATCTTCTACCAAACTGCCTGTGAAGAAAGAAGAAGCTGGTACCGAGCGTTCGTGGGCATTGCAAGCGTGGCACCCAATGGAGAGTCTGCGTCGCGAGATTGATCGTCTGTTCGACGACTTCGATTTCAGCGGACGGATATCGCCGTTTCGTCGCTCGATCCTGGATACGGAACCCTTGTGGCGTCGTGAGCGGGCGTTGGTTTCTGCGCCGGCAGTGAACATTGCCGAGACTGAAAAGGCTTATGAAATTACCGCCGAGTTGCCGGGTCTCGACGAGAAGGACGTCGAGGTGAAGACCGCGAACGGCTGTCTCACGATCAAAGGCGAAAAGCAGGAAGAAAAGGAGGAAAAGAAGAAGGACTTCTATCTACACGAACGTCGCTTCGGCTCCTTTGAACGGGTCTTTCGTTTGCCAGAAGGTGTCGACACTGACAGGATCGAAGCCACTTTCAAGAAGGGTGTGCTCGCCGTGACGCTTCCCAAGACGCTGGAGGCGCAGAAGGCGGAGAAGAAAATCACAGTAAAGGTTGCCTGACACTGCAGTGTCATGGCGGTGGTCGCCAGATCGCGACAACGACGGGAGCCTGGGCTGCGGGGAGCCCAGACCTCGACTCCGAAACTTACGCGTGGATGCGGCCAGTCGGCTGGATTCTGCTGTGTCGGCCCGCTACTGATCCACACAATCGATGGTCGTGTTTTCGGCGCGCATATCGTGCGCCATCCTGATCAAATGAGAAACCTCCTGCTTGCTGCTCTTCCGGCTTCCGGGCTGGCGCGCCTCACGTCGCACCTGGTGTCGGTCAATCTGGAGCACGGACAGGGCATCTACGAGCCTCGCGGTTCGTTGCGGCACGTCTATTTTCCGACAACCTCGGTCATCTCGCCGCTATACGTTACAACAGAGGGGGCTCCGACCGAAATCGCAATCGCGGGTAACGAAGGGGAGGCGGAGTTGCACTTTTCATGGGCGGGGGAAACAGCTTGCGGAAAATCGATTGGAGTGACTTTTCTCGTCCTCCGGTCGATCCTCGCCATCTGCGAGTTTCATTAATCGGATTACCACGGAGACGAATCATGCTGAGTCCACACGAGCTCGCCACGCTGATGCTGATCAAAGCTGGACAGCCGTCGACCTGTCTTGATCGAGCTGAACTGGACGTGCTGCATAAACGGCAACTGATTACGCTGGAACGCGAGCGGAGCGAGTACCTGCAAGCGCGGTTGACTGTGCGGGGTGATTTCATCCTCGGGGCAGTGACGCAAGTTCGCTAGACTCGTTTTGCCGGTGCTGCAAAAGCGCTTTGCGCGATGCCCGCCAAGACGGCGTCGGGCCGGAGTCGTCCAGGGTTTCTGCGAATTTGAGCGCGCTGACACGCACATTGGTTTGACCTCCGTCAACGACGGGGGAACACGTCAGTCAAGAATCGATACATCCACCATGCGCGATTGGCCACAGAGGCTTCGCGCCCCGGGCAAGTTAGATAGTTGGAACGGTTGCTGACGTGTGCTCTTGCCGATCCTTCGGCAGGTATCGCAAACTGTCCGGACGCCAGCGTGGGAGAGGCAGTATGGAGCATTCGCCATGAAGCCGGCCAGTTCAGAGTACGTTGGCCACGAAGCCGCAAGTCGCATTTTGCTTGCAGTGGACTCTTCATCCGCCTCTTTGCGCGCCGCGCGCCATGTCCGCACTATCGCGCTACCACAGGCACGTGTACGAATCGTGAGCGTAGCTGAAGATCCATACAGGCTGATTCCGTTGGACCCGCTTGTCGGTATGGATCTCAGTTCGGTGCGAGCCGCCCTTTTGCGCGCTGCCGAAGAGGCCGTGGTCCAGGCACAGACCGTAATGTCGAACACCGGGACCATCGTCGACGCGAAGGTTATCGACCTCTCGGGGCGAGGTGGGGACGTGACATCCGCGTTGCTTGACGCCGCCGGGACATGGCAGGCGAGCCTTCTGGTCGTGGGGACACGTCAGCACCACGGATTTCTTGCCTGGCTGGAAGGGGCCATATCTGAACCACTGGCGCGACTATGCCGGTGCGCTATTCTTGTTGTGCCTGCATCCTATGAAAGAGAGGTCGATCAAGGTCCGCAGCGAATACTCTTCGCCGTCGACGGCAGCGCGCCATCGCAGCGGGCGCTCCAGTGCGGTGTGCAGTTCGCGCGATCCCAGACCTTATTGCGGGTCGTACACGTGCTTGATCAGCCGGTGGATATGGGCGATTTCGTACCAATTCCTCTATTCGAGGACGTCCTTGTCAAAAAGGGCGAAGCAGCGCTAGCTGCGGCTGGGACGACGCTTGCACGCTTACGTATCACGGCGGAGCCTGCAATGATCAGCACAGATAGGACTAAGCGACGATGTGCCCAATGTAATCGTGAAGGAAGCCGATCATTGGCGCGCGGATCTGGTCGTAATGGGTACGCACGGTCGGCGTGGCCTCTCGCATTGGCTACTCGGCAGCGTAGCGAGCCGCGTGCTACGCATTACGCAAGTGCCCGTGCTACTGGTCCACCCGGTCGATGGCTGAAGTATCCTGTTAATCCCGCCACATGGCGAGCAGTATGGCAACCACGACCGGTCCGGAAAGGTCCGATGAAGCCGAATGCCCTGATGCCGCCCAGTACGCGGAACAGGACGAGCAGAAAGGGGACGTGCACGGCATTGCTGATCAGCATGGGCCGTAGCAGGTTGTCGACCCAGTTCAGGCGCCATAACAGAGGTCCCATGCTGGCAGGCGTGCTTCCGTTTGCGATAGGTCCGATGCCGACGGGTACCCAGACGAATGGTGCGAAGAATGGGATCATCGCCGCCAGCATGGTGACGATCAGGCCGCTTGCTCGAACCGCCAGGCATCGTCCTGAATTGAAATTTTCCCAGCGGTGACAAGAAAAAAGCTTTTCCGGCGAATGGATCGAATCCGATCGGTATCTTCGCGTTACAAACGACCAGTCGACATGCGCCCCCGTAGGAGCGAAACTTCAACAATGCCTATCTTCAGGTGCGCGCCATGATCAAGGTCGCGATTTGCGATGCACATCCCGCCACGCGTGACAGCGTCCGGAACGAACTCGCGCGCAGTGACGACATCGAGGTTGTAGGTGGAGCGTTTGATAGCGACGTCATGACGCTTGTTGGCTCGACGGAGGTCGACGTCCTCATGCTCGGACCTGCGACGCCTGCTGGCTGCGGACTCGACCTGATCAAGCGGCTCAGGAGCGAAAAGCCGACCCTGCGAATTGTTGTCCTGACAGGATATTCATCTGAAACCGGGAATGCTATCCGTGCGTTCCGGGCCGGCGCATCCGGGTTTCTCGTCAAATCATGCTCGACCGCAGAGGTTCTTCATGCGATCCGCAAGGTCGCGTCAGGCGGGGTCTATGTCAGCTTGGGGACGCCGATGGACACCACGGCGAGTGCCGGCGAAGCGGCCGGTAACTCGCCGCATCTGCGCCTGTCCGATCATGAATTCCACGTGTTTCTCCGCATCGCATGCGGGCAAGCACTGCCAGAAATTGCGGAAGCCCTTGGCAAGGACGCGACGGCCATTCGTGAGGAACGCGCGAACATTCTCGAGAAGATGGAACTGCCGAACGACAAGGCCCTCACGCACTATGCCGCGATACACAAACTTATCGACAATGAATACTTTCGAACATCCTAAAAACGGATTGGTGAGCTTGCAATAGTGTCGAGCGTTGTCTGAGTGACATAGTCTTGGACAGAGTAAATTGGGGCGCTTCGCGATATAAAGGATCTGGACGATCCGGCAATTGCTACAGAGACGAATCATGCCAAGTCGTCACCAGTGCGCCACGCTGATGCTTATCAACGGACCGGCAAGAGTAGCTATATGCTGATCACGCTCAACTGGATGGCTTGTACAGTCAGCGATTGATAATCCTGGAACAAGCAGTCACCAACAGTCAGCAAGTTCGGCCGACAGCTCGCGGAGTCCTTTTCCTCAGCGCAATCATGCAGAACGTTAGCCTCGGTTCGCGGCGGTGGACGGGCGTTCTGAGACGCCACGCGAGGTAAAGATGCAGGATCTGCGAATGCTGCACCAAACCGTCGCCGCAGCATATCTATCTGCGCGCGTTTCGGACCTCCTGCTCGGGTAAGCATTTACCGATCCTGATCGAGCCTCCTCTGGGAAGACATGTGGGAGCGGGGACACCATCGAGCGCGCAGTCGACGAGCCGTCGACCCTGGTTCATCGGGAGTCTTTCGAGATCATGGCACGTTTCCGGACGGTAGTGTGTCAGGTACCGATTCCAGTTCCGCCAGCCACGCGTGAACTCGCGCATCGCTCGGCGCACGGCCGTTCGTGGGAGAAGTCGCGTGAAAATGCCTGTGGATGGCATCATCTGCATCATCAAACGCGGGCGTATTCATCAACGTTTCTGCTGCAGCGTCTGCGCTTTTGCAACGTAGGCCACGACATTATCAAGGGTAGTCAGACGAGCATAATCGGACTCGGGAATCTCCACCCTGAGCTTTTCATGCAGACCCAGCAAGAAGTTGAGCCAGTCCATGGAATCAAGGTCCACCTGAGCGCGCAGCGGCCGGTCGGGGCGCAGTGAGCGCTCTTCGATCTCTGGGGCGATCGATTTAAGGGTGTTAAGAACCAAAGTACGGATGTCTGTATCGTTCATCGGGACAACTCCTCGGGATGCTGCAGCGTTTCGCGCAGCTCGATCAGGAAGCGCGCCCCGCGATGGCCGTCCGAGACGCGGTGGTCCGCCGACAGGCTGGCGGTCACGGCAGGCAACACCTTTAGGCCGCCGTTTTCGGCCCAAGGCTGCTCCGTGATCCGGCCGAAGCCAACCAGCGCGACCTGAGGCGGGTAGATCACGCCAAGGACCTCAGTCGCGCCCTCGTCGCCGAGATTTGTCACCGTAACCGTGGGCTCGGACATCTCGGAACTTCTCAGTGATCCGGCACGGCAGCGCCTCACCAGGTCCGCAAGCTCCTGCATCATCTGCGTCAGCGGCTTCGTCTCGGCGTCCAGCAATGCGGGCGCAATCAGGCCGCCCTGGCGCAAAGAAATCGCCACGCCAACGTGAACCCTCTCTGCCGCATGAAAGATACCCTCGCGGCAAAAGCCGTTCAGCTCGGGGAAGCGTTTGAGCGTGACAGCCACGGCCTTGAGCAGCAGCACGGCAGGCAACAGGCGCTCCGCCATGGAGCGCCTCGAGTTTTCTGCTGCGAGCCAGGCGAGCGCCGTTCCCATGGGAATCGTCTCGGACACGTAGTAGTGGGGTATTTCGCGCTTGGACCGCTCCATCGCGCCAGCGATAGCTTTCCTCATCTCCGTGGATTTGTCGCTGGGCATAGGGCCTGCTGCCGGAGCCGTGGCCCGCTCGACATCATCGAGCGTCACTGCGCCACCCGGCCCGGTACCCGCGACGGCGTCGATATCAATACCGCATTCCCTGGCACGCTTGCGCGCCGCGGGAGAGACCTTTCGGCGCGACGTTGCCGCCAGCGGCGTAGCGGCACCGGGAGGCGTGCGCGCGCGCCTTGTGGCGCCGGGCGCTTCGCCGGGTTCGAGGAAGGTTGCCATCAGCGTGCCCACCGCGAACTTCTCGCCTGGCGCGACGACCAGCTCGTCAACGGTGCCTTCCTGCCAGCTTTCGACATCGACTGCGGCCTTGCTCGTGTCTACGACGGCGATCACTTGCCCTTTCTCCACCGTGTCACCCGGCTTCACCTTCCATTCGAGGAGTGTGCCAACGTCCATGTCCGCACCCATGGACGGCAACTTGAATTCGATCATGCTGTCTCCTTCCGGGAGCCCGCGCGGCGTGCGCGGGTTGCGGTACGCCGGGAGCGGTGCCGGACACCGACGCGTCACGCAATCCGGCGATCACCGAAATGAATGTCGGTGCCGCCTCGCCCTGGCAGGGAGGGTGGGGCGAGCAGGGCATTCACGAGAACAATTGTTTCACCGCGGCGATGATTTTGTCGACCTGGGGCAACGCTGCCTCCTCCATATGTTTCGCATAGGGTATCGGCACGTCCTCCGAGCATACCCGCGCCACCGGCGCATCCAGCTCGTAGAACGCCTGCTCGACGATGCGCGCCATCACTTCGGTGGCGAGGCTGGCGCTGCGCCAGCACTCGTCGACGATCACTGCGCGGCGGCACCTGGCCACCGACGCCATGATTGTCGCGTCGTCCAGCGGGCGCAGAACCCGCAAGTCGAGCACCTCGGCCGAGATGCCATCCGTGGCGAGCGCCTCGGCAGCCTCCACAGCTTTAGGGAGCGAGCCGCCATAGGCGAGGATAACCACGTCATTGCCGGCACGGCGCACCTTCGCCGTGCTGATATCCACGCCTGATACGTCGGGCAATTCATCCTCCATGTTGTAGAGCCCTGCGTGTTCGAAGATCAGGACCGGGTCCGGATCGGCGAGCGCCGGCGCCAGCATGTGGCGGGCATCCTCGATGCTGGCCGGGGCAAGCACCTTGACTCCCGGAATGCCGGCATACCAACCCTCGAAACTGTGCGAATGCTGGGCCGCCACCTGGCGGCCGGCGCCCGAGGCCATGCGCACAACCAGCGGCACGGAGAACTGCCCTCCGGACATGTGGCGGTAGAGCGCGGCCGTGTTCACGATCTGGTCCAGCGCCAGCAGGCTGAAGTTCACGGTCATCACCTCGACAATGGGGCGCATGCCGCCCAGGGCCGCGCCGACGCCAGCGCCCGTGAAACCGAGTTCGGAGAGCGGCGTGTCGCGGATGCGTTCGGGACCGAACTCGGCGAGCAGTCCCGAAGATACCGCGTACGTGCCGCCGTAGCGGCCCACGTCCTCACCCATCAGGAAGACACGCGGGTCGCCCGCGAGTGCCTCGCGCAGTGCCTCGCGCAGCGCTTCGCGGTAGCTCAGACGGCGACTCATGAAACGGCTCCCGCGGGCGTATATACGTCCTTCAACAGGTCTTCGACCGGCTCCCAGGTGCCTGCCTCGGCAAAGGCAACAGCCTTGGTCACCTCTGTGTTCACTGCGGCATCGAGGGTGAGGAATTCCTCCTCGGTCAACTTGCCATCGGCCTTCAAACGTGCGGAAAAGGTGTGGATCGGGCCGCGTGTTTTCCACTCTTCGACCTCGGCTTTCTGGCGGTAGAGCTCAGCGTCGTACATCGAATGCGCACGAAACCGGTAGGTGCGCAACTCCAGAAATACCGGTCCCTCTCCGCTCCTGATGAGCGCCGCGGCCTGCTTCGCCGCGTCGTGCACTGCGACAATGTCCATGCCGTCTGCCGCCACCGCTGGCATGTTGTAAGAAGCTGCCTTGATGCAGAGGTTGGTCTGGGATTCATAGCGCTCCAGTGCCGTACCCATTGCATAGAGGTTGTTCTCGCAGCAGAAGAGCACCGGCAGCTTCCATAAAGCAGCAAGATTCATTGATTCGTGGAACGCACCTTCCGCCATTGCTCCATCACCAAAGAAGCACGCGGTGATGCGTCGGCCGCCTTGCATCTTCTCGGCGAGCGCGAGTCCGACCGCCACCGGCAATCCGCCGCCGACGATCGCGTTGCCGCCGAACAGCCTCGTCGCCCGGTCGAACAGATGCATCGAGCCACCGTGCCCGCGAGCGCAACCTTCCTGTTTGCCGTACATCTCGGCCATCAGCACGCCCATGTCCATACCGCGCACCAGCGCGTGACCGTGTTCGCGGTAGGTGGCGACGGTATTATCCTCGGGTGTCAGCGCGTGCAGTGCGCCGACACCCACTGCTTCCTCGCCGATGTAGAGGTGCAGGAAGCCGCGTATCTTGCCAGCGCCATACAGTTCGGCACATTTCTCTTCGAGCCGGCGGATGCGCAACATGTCGCGCAGCAGCCTGAGCGCGAAGTCCTTGTCGTAAGGCAACGGGCCGCTCGGCGGCGGCGGGGCCGGGTGGTCGACTGGTGTCATGAGCCGGTTTCCAGTGTCGATGTATCGCCTTCGGGCAAACCCAGCTCACGAGCCTTCAGCAGTCGGCGCATGATCTTGCCGCTGCGCGTTCGCGGCAGTTGTGCTAGGAAGGCGATCTCCTTCGGCGCAACGGCTGCGCCGAGGCGTTTTCTCGCGTGGCCCAGCAGTTCCATGCGTAGCGCTTCGCTCTGCTCGAAACCTTTATTTAACGACACGAATGCCTTGACCGCCTCACCAACCACCGGGTCGGGCTTGCCGATCACGCCGGCTTCGGCTACGGCTGGATGCTCCATCAGCGCGCTTTCGACCTCGAACGGACCGATCAGGTGCCCCGCCGACTTGATGACGTCGTCGGCCCGGCCGACGAACCAGTAGTAGCCGTCTGTATCCCGCTGCGCCAGATCCCCGGTCAGGTACCAGTCGCCGGAGAAACTCTTGCGGTAGCGCTCTTCATTGTTGAGGTATCCGCGAAACATGGAGGGCCAGCCACGTTTGAGGGCCAGTTCACCTTGCTTGCCAGGCTCGTTGATCACCTGGACGCTGCCGTCCTGCTGGCGCTGCACGATTGCCGCGTCGATGCCGGGCAACGGCCGGCCCATCGAACCGGGTTTGATATCGAAGGCTGGCGTGTTGGCGATCATGATGCCGCCGGTTTCTGTCTGCCACCAGTTGTCGTGGATAGGTAGGCCCAGCGCTTCTTTGCCCCACCAGACCGCCTCCGGATTCAGCGGCTCGCCGACGCTGGCAACGAATCGCAGCCTCGGGAATGTGTACTTCTCCGCGATGACGGCGCCAGCCCTCATCAGCATGCGGATCGCCGTCGGTGCCGTGTACCAGACGCTCACCCCTTCGTTCTGAAGAATGCTGTACCAGCGTTCGGCGTCAAACTCTTCGCGGTCGACGACCGAAGTCACACCGTGGAGCAGCGGCGCGATGATGCCGTAAGAGGTGCCCGTCACCCAGCCCGGGTCCGCAGTACACCAGTAAATGTCCTCGGCGTGCAGGTCGAGCGCATACCAGCCGGTAGCCCAGTGAGTCGCGACGGCGGCATGCACATGCACGGCTCCCTTGGGCGTGCCGGTGGTGCCGCTGGTGAAGTGCAACAGCGCCATGTCTTCCGCTGCGGTCGGTGTGATCTCGCATGCGTCCGGCACGTCTGACATCAGCGTCGCCAGATCGAGCGTGCCCGGCACGGCCGTAGTGCCGCCATCCTCCGCCACCAGCAACACGTGCTTCAGGCTCGGCATGCGGTCGCGCCAGCTGGCGACCTTGCGATCATAGAGCGCGTCCGTCGTCACCAGCACGGCCCCGGCGCCGAGATTGACGCGTGTGACGATTGGCTCGGGGCCAAATGCCGAGAACAGTGGCGAAACCACGGTGCCGTTTTTCAGGCTGCCGAGCAGGGCGATGTAAAGCTCCGGGATACGGCCCGAGAGAATGAAAAGCCGCTCGCCCTTGCCGACGCCAAGGGCACGCAGCACGTTGCAAAAGCGGTTGGTGAGGGCGGAGAGTTCGCCGTAGCTGAGAACCCGACCTGGTGCACCGTCGACAAGGAAACGGAAAGCGGCCTTTTCACGCAAACTGCCGGATGCACGACGGTCCACCGCCTGCCATGCCATATTCAGTTCGCCACGCGGCTGGTCCGACAGTGCGTTAGCCACCGCCTCCCAGGAAAAGCGGTCTCGCTCGCCTTCGTAGTCGGCAAAATTGGGTGCAAGCCGTCGATCAGCGGCGGTCTTGCGGATGATCGATGATGGGTCCATCTTTCCTCTTTCCGGAGGTGCACCCCCCCTGCAGCGCTGCCGGCCATGAGCCGACGGCCTGAGGAGCGTGATCTTGTCAGTCGAAGGTTACGAGCATGCAGCCAGAATCATTTTTTAAGTCTAGGTACGGTGCCAGGTCGCTCCTTGATATGCGTCAAGCCCGATTCAGTGGCAACGGGCCTCCGCGATCAAGGGCATGGGGGGCAGCGCCATGGCGCGACAGGCGAGGCGCCATCGCGCGCAACCCAATGCCCCTCTTTTGGCGCGAAACATTGAGGGTCTTCGAACGGGTGGCACGAACCTCAGGTAAGCAGCCCATCTGCCGGCGCGTACGCGTAGCCGTGCGCCCTTGCCACCGCTTCGTAAGTGACATGGCCAGCGCAGACGTTCAAACCGGACCTGAGGTGTTAGTCTTCGGCCAGCGCGCGCCTTCCATCACTTGTCGGCGAGTGAGATTGCGGGCCCGATCGTGGCGTTGTTTAGCGCAAACGTGGATGTTCGGGCGACAGCCCCTGGCATATTCGCAACGCAGCAATGGATCACCCCGTCGACGATGTAAGTTGGCTCGGTGTGTGTGGCTGCATGGGATGTCTCGAAGCATCCGCCCTGGTCGACCGCGACGTCGACCACGACCGCACCGGCTTTCATCTTCGCGACCACATAGCGCGCGTGACCAGCCTTGGTGCGGTGGCACCCGGAACGAGCACTGCACCGATCACCACGTCGGCGGCCAGCACCGATTCCTCGATGCTGTGAACGTTCGAGTAGAGCGTGGTAACGCGATTATCGAAGATCATGTCGAACTGGTGCAACCAGTCGGCGTTCCTGTCAGGTATCGTGACCTTTGCGCCCATTCCAACGGCGACCTGCAGCGCGTGAGATCCGACGACACCGGCACCGATCACGACCACGTGTGCAGGCGCGACGCCCGGTACGCCGGACAGCAACAGTCCCATTCCTCCCTTCGATCTTTCGAGGTTGGCAGCCGCCGCCTGGATCGACATGCGGCCAGCCACTTCGCTCATCGGCGCGAGCAGCGGTAGGGTGCCGCCTAGTCCCGTGATGGTTTCATAGGCAATGCAGACCACGCCGGATTTCACTAGCGCTGCGGTCTGTTCGGGATCGGGCGCCAGATGCAGGAAGGCATAGAGAGTCTGCCCCCGACGCAACATGGCGCGCTCTACTGCTTGTGGCTCTTTGACCTTGATGATCATGTCGGCACGCGAATAAATCTCGCCTGCGTTCTCACACATGGTCGCACCGGCAGCGACATAGGCTTCGTCCGCAAGGCCGATTTCCGCGCTGGCTCGGGACTGAACCAGTATCGTATGCCCACGGCTCATCAGTTCCCGAGTGCTTGCTGGGGTTAGTCCGACGCGATATTCCTGATCCTTGATTTCCCGTGGCACACCGATAAGCACGATTCACCTCCAGATATCGGAAGCGCAGATGCTGAACTGACGATACGCGTGCTCAACCATCTGAACCGGATCCCGGTTGGATCGCGCAGAACCCGTCGTTGCGCGAGTAACCGTCGGTCGTCACGCACGCTGACAACGTAGATTTGAACCGTCACGAAGACGGCGCCTCATGCCACGATCAGATGCCCGATCGTCATGTTCCTGGAGACTCGACTAATCGCTGTTATCGCCCACGCGTGCGCCTTCGGCGCCGGCTGTACCTCGTGATGTAGATTCCGAGTCGCCCGCCAGCCTCGGACCCCTACGCGGCGGGATGCACGGAGCCAGTGGCGCTAAGACTGCACTGACAGTCGCCGTCGACAGCCCTTCGGATTCCGTAACTGTTGCAATGTGCCCAGAATCGCGCGTGACGCTACCCGCCGGGTTGATCTGCGTCAGGTGGATTGAAAGGGCTTGTCAGGCATAGCGGCACGGCCGGAGCAGAAGGGCAGTGGGCAGAGCGTGCTTGTCCTTAGATCAACGTTAACCTGAATCTCAGCAAAGTATCAAGGGACGAGTCGCGTGAAATATTCTGGAGTGGCCCCGGCAATCGCACGCCCACACCCAAGGATTCCCTCGCTCTCCGATGCAAACTCGCATGCAGTATCCGTCTTGATGTAGATCATGAACCGATGCAAGCCGACCTCTATTCTGAGATTAAGCGTTCCTGACGCCATTCGTGCGGACGTGATTCAGGTTTGCAGGAGTGTCGAAATGGAAAAGAAAAGAATACTGGTCGTCTATTATTCGCGATCGGGTGTCACCCGCACAATCGCTTTGACGCTCGGCCAGATGCTGGACGCAGATGTCGAAGAGATTCTCGATCGGCGTGGCCGTGCCGGCCCGTTTGGCTATTTGCGCTCGCTGGTTGAGGCGATTAATCAGCGTCCCGCCGATGTTGTGCCGGCCAGGAGAGATCCTTCGTCGTATGAATTAGTGATCGTCGGAACCCCAATCTGGTCAGGATCTCTCGCATCGCCGGTTCGCGCCTACCTTATCGCGAACCAATCGGGATTGCGCCACGTCGCGTTCTTCTGCAGCCTGGGAGCGCGTGGCAGCGAATCCGCCTTTGCGCAGATGCGCGCGCTCGTCGGCAGCGCGCCTGTAGCCCAATGCAAGATAACTGCACGCGAAGCGAAACGTGGCAAAACCAGCCAGTTGCTCGAGGATTTCGTCAGCAAGGTACAGCGCACACTCGCCGAGCAGCGAGGGCCGGAAAAATCGCCATGTTGATGGAAACGGCGGCGTGAAATTCACATTGGGGGCGGACATGGTCCATGCTGAAAGCACACGCAACCGGTTTCAGTAATCGATTCGGACGCTTGCGAACCGCGACTGCATGTCTGGACCGACGGGGTAGTTTGCTTAATCATGCACAGATGGCCAATGGATGTGCGTACCTCATCGCCGGATGAAAAGCACAAAAGAGAAGTACCCCTCACACAAAGAGGCAAAGGCTCTCTGACGTTTGTCGTCTCCTCGCATTGACGGTGGTTGTGATGGAAGTTCATTTTCACGAAGCCCAGCTCAAACGCAGAACTCCTGATTGGCGTGCAGCAATAGTCGCCGGCGTGATCGCGGCAGCTGTTCTTATGTGTTCTGCCATAGGCGTGATCATTGCAAACGGCGGGAGCCTGTGGGGAGCGATTCGCATGGTCGCCGCCATTGTGATGGGGGACAGTGTTTTCGTGGAGCCGGTCTCATACAATATCGCAGTGCTGATAGTGACGCTCACGGGTCATTTGACTTTGGCAATCGGGTATTCACTTGTTCTCGCAGCGCTCATTGAAGTGTGTAACGTTTACTCCGACTTGTTAATGACGTTGATCGTGGGAGCAGTGTTCGGTGCATTTCTCTACCTCGTGAATTTCTACGTCATGACAGCGGTGTTTGCGTGGTTCATCGATGCCCGAACGTGGACCAATCTTAGCCTGCACATTCTTTATGGTCTTGTGGCCGGGATCTCTTACATGCAGATTGCAAGGCTTCGAGAGTCGCTCCGGACGAGACGTCGTTGACGTTACACGACAAGTCATTTCAACGGCGTACCATGTCCCGGTACGCAAGGAGCGCGAGATGAAGCCGATGCAACGCCACGCCGCGACCAGCAGCTTCTATCATCTGGCCGGCATGCCACTGACAGGCTGTGCCTGCAACGGTCTGGCCTGCTTCGCCGCCCGTGCGGACAACCCCGCACGTTGGACCAAGGCGTGTCAGCAGCGCTCACCGATCTACTGCCTCGGCAAGTGCTATGCAGCGCCCAGTGACGCCGACCACGACACCTCGCCGCATATCGCGGTCCACAGCCGCCGCAGTGTGCTACTGGAAAACGTGAGCACTGGTGGTGTGTGTGGGCTGGCCGAATACCAGAAGTGCGGTGGCGGCACGGCACGCCTCTGCGCACTGTCCATGCCGCCGGCGGATGTGGTGCGGCTGATCGACGTTGCCCGATTGCGAGGTCGCGGGGGAGGAGGCTTTCCGGCGGGCCGGAAATGGCAAGCCATGGCAGCGCAGCACGCACCGCGCAAGTATCTGGTGATCAATGCAGACGAAGGCGATCCCGGTGCGTTCTCCGATCGCTTTCTGCTGGAGCGCGATCCGTTCCGCCTGATCGAAGCCGCCATCATCGCCGCCCATGCGACGTGCGCGACGCACGGCTATATCTACCTGCGCAAGGAATACCCCGATGCAGCGCGCGTGCTCGCCAACGCATTGCTTGAGGCGCGGGCCGCCGGCTGGCTAGGTGAGCAATTCGACCTTGAATGCGTGATTGGCGAAGGCAGTTATCTGTGCGGCGAAGAGACCGCGCTACTCAACGCGCTGGAGGGCCGCCGGCCAGAAGCGCGCCTGCGGCCGCCGCAGCTCACGGAGCACGGGCTGTTCGGCTTGCCGACCCTGGTGCAAAACGTGGAAACCCTGTGCGCCGTACCTTGGGTCGTCACACACGGAGCGGACGCTTACGCCCGGTTGGGCTTCTCGCAGAGTCGCGGCACCAAGTTGCTGTCGCTCAACTCCCTGTTCCGCAGACCGGGGCTATACGAAGTGGAATTCGGCATTCCGCTCTCGTGCGTGGTCGACGAACTCGGCGGCGGGCTGCGGCGCGGCCAGCTCAAGGGCGTTATGGTGGGCGGGCCACTGGCCGGGATCGTGCCGCCCGCGCTGCTCGGTACCCGGCTGGGTTACGAGGAAATGCAGGCAATCGGTTGCGCAGTCGGTCACGGGGGCGTGATCGCCTTTGCCGACGATACACCGCTGATGGCCATCGTCGAGGAGGTGTTCCGCTTCGGCGCGCGCGAGTCCTGCGGTAAGTGCACACCATGCCACCTGGGCACGCCAAGGCTGGCGGCCATGTTCGCCGCCGTTAAGGAAGGCGGCCCGAGGCGTGGCAGTGACGATGCGGCCCAATGTGAAGCGCTGCTGGAGGCACTCGCGGCCACCAGCTTGTGTGGGCACGGGCGCGGCCTGACCGAGTTCGCTCGCGCCGTGCAGACTCATTACGGTGAGGAGTGGTCGGCATGCTTCGGATAGCGATCAATGGCGTCGCGCATGAAGTGCGGCCCGGTACGTGCCTGCTGGATGCACTGGAGCAGGCCGGTGCGGCGGTGCCGCATACCTGTCATGACAAACGCTTGCCCCCGGCCGGCGCTTGCCGACTGTGCGTGGTGGAAATCGACGGCCAGCCCCGGCCGGTCGCGAGTTGCGCCGCCACTGTAGAGGATGGCATTCAGGTGCACACTCATACGCCGGCGCTGGAGGCGTTGCGTCGAACCAATCTGGCGCTGATCGCGGCACACTACCAACCGCAAGCTGTCGTCGCCGAACCAGGGCGGCCCTTCCATCAACTCCTTGCCCGCTACAACCTGACGGCAGGCGGGGCGATGCTCGCTCCGCTGTTCCATGACGACAGTCACCCCTATCTCGGCGTGGCAATGGAGCGCTGCATTCATTGCTATCGCTGCGTGCGGATCTGCGAAGACGTGCAGGGTCAGTTCGTTTGGGAGACCTGGCAGCGCGGCGAAGAAACCCATGTCGCACCCGGCAAGGGGCCGACCTTGCTCGATGGCGGCTGCGTGAGTTGCGGCGCGTGCGTCGATACCTGCCCGACCGGCGCGTTGTTCGACAAGCGCAGCCCGAGCGAGCCGACCGACTGGACCCGCACCACGTGCGGTTACTGTGGCGTTGGTTGCCAGATGGAGGTCGGCTGCAGTAATGGCCGGGTCGTGACGGTGCGGCCCGCAGATCACCCCACCAACCGGGGCCACCTGTGCGCGAAAGGCCGGTATGCCTTCGAGTTCAACCATGCGGCGGATCGCGTCGTCACACCGATGATCCGCCGCGGCGGTGAATGGCAAGCGGCAAGCTGGGACGATGCGCTCGATTTCATCGCCAGCCGGCTGCGCGCGATCATCGCTAGCGCCGGGCCGGACGCGATTGGCGTACTGGGTTCAGCCCGCGCCAGCAACGAGGAAAACTATCTGCTGCAGAAGTTTGCCCGCGTGGTGCTAGGCACAAACAACGTCGATTGCTGCGCACGCGTCTGCCATACCCCCAGCGCCAAGGCGCTCAAGACCATGCTGGGCACCGGAGCCGCGACCAACTGCTTTGACGACATCGAAGTCGCCAACGCCTTTCTGCTGTGCGGCGCCAACCCGACCGAGAACCACCCCATCGTCGGTGCGCGCATCAAGCAAGCTGTCCTGCATGGAGCCAGGCTCGTGGTGGTGGACCCGCGCCGCACCGAACTTGCGCAGCTTGCCGATGTTCATCTGGCGGTGCGGCCCGGCTGCAACATTCCGCTATTCAACGCCATGGCCGCGACGCTGATCGACGAAGGCCTGGTCGATCGGTCCTTTCTGGCCGAACGGGTGACCGGCTTCGAGGACTTTGCCGCCTTCGTCACGAAGTACGCCCCGGAGCGGGTTGCAGATGCTTGCGGCGTTACAGCAACGGACATCCGTGCCGCCGCACGCATTTATGCAACCGCCCAGCCGGCGATGTGTTTTCATGGTCTGGGCGTGACCGAGCACCTGCAAGGCACGGAGGGCGCGATGACGCTCATCAATCTCGCCTTGCTGACCGGCAATCTCGGCAAGTCTGGCGCCGGCATCAACCCTTTGCGCGGCCAGAATAATGTACAAGGGTCGGCGCAAATGGGATGTGACCCAGTTTCGTTGACCGGCTCGCAACTGATCAAGGACGCCGGGCCGCGCTTCGAAGCCGCCTGGGACTGCCGGCTACCCGCCACGCATGGCCTGGATCTGCTGCAGATGATGGATGCTGCGCGTGACGGCAAGCTCAAGGCGCTGTGGGCGTGTGGTTACGACGTCTACCTGTCGCTGGCCAACGAAACAGCCACCCGCAATGCGCTGGCGAAACTGGATCTGGTGATCGTACAAGACCTATTTGTCAACGAGACCGCACGCTCGTTCGGCACCGTGTTCCTGCCTGCCGCGTCGTTCTTCGAAAAAGACGGCACCTTCATGAACGCGGACCGGCGGGTGCAGCGCATCCGCCGCGTGGTGCCGCCGCCAGGCGTTGCCAAGCCGGACTGGTGGATCGTCCAGGCACTCGCTGCCAGGCTCGACCATGCGCGAGGCTTCAGCTTTGACAGCCCGGGCGCCATCTGGGACGAGGTACGTACGCTTTGGCCAGACGGGGCCGGTCTGTCCTACGACCGGCTGGAACGAGAAAGCCTTCACTGGCCTTGTCCAGGCGAGGCACACCCCGGGACACCGATCTTGCACCGGACGCACTTTCCGATCGGCAAGACCGCTGCGCTGGCGCTAATCGACTTCATACCCACGTGCGAGACCACCGACGATACCTACCCCTTGCTTCTGACCACCGGTCGCACGCTGTATCAGTTCAATGCAGGCACGATGACCTGCCGCACGCCTGACGCGCAGCTGTGCCCGACCGATACGCTCGACATGTCCCCGGCGGACGCAGCGCAACTGGGGATGGCGGATGGCGATTCGGTACTTGTGCGTAGCCGGCATGGCGCGACTACGCTGCCGCTGCGCGTGACCGGGCACGTACGGCCGGGGCAGCTGTTCACCACCTTCCACCGACCTGAACTGTTCGTGAACCGCGTCACTTCCCCCGTGCGCGATCGGCTGGTACATGCACCCGAATACAAGGTGACCGCGGTGCGGGTGGAGCGAGCGATGAAAGGTCGGAGATGACTCCGGCGCAGTGGTGGAACTCGGAGGCCCTTCCGGTTATAGGCGTTGACCCGCGTTTGCTTTCAGACGCGGTTATATGGGCATTGATTTGCGCATCACGAACATCGTAGTCAAATAGCGTCGTGACGAGTGGGTATGTCCAGTGGGGAAATTTCACTCAGAACCCGTTCCCCGCAATGGCCTGCTATTGCATCGCGTGCGGCGTCGCGCAGGCCCGCAGCAGCCTTCATGTCCTCTCCTGTTGGTTCCAGAGCGGGGAGCACGGTAACTGTTACGTCGGCTCGCGTTGGCAACCACTGTCCATCGGCAAGCACAACGCGTGCGCCCGCGATTGCGACCGGTACGACAGGCCGGTGCGATGCGCAGGCGGCCACAAAGGCGCCGAGACGAAACTGCCGCAGTCCCGCGGATCGGACGAATGTTCCTTCAGGAAAGAGGAGCAGCGAGGTTCCAGCCGTCGCCTGCTTCAGCAGTTCGCGTTCGTCTTCGGCCATGCGCGGATAGTCGACGCGCTCGACAAAGCGGGTGCCGATTGCCCGAAGGAAGGCACCCATCAACAATCCGCCGGCCAACTCACGCTTGGCGACGATGCCAAGCGGCATGGGGATGGCCGCCAGCAACACGAGGCCGTCAAGGTAGCTCGCGTGATTCGCAACAAAGATGGCCGGCCGCGCCATGTCGATGAGTTCGGCACCGCGTACCGTCACGCGAATGCCTGCAAGCATGAGGGCTAGCTGTGCCGCGCGCGATGCAATCGCCCAGTTTCGCCTGGCGTCCGGATGCGATACGGTCATCAACCATGTCGGTATGGCGATCAGGGTTACGACCAGCCAGCACCATGCGCCGTAGGCGATCTGCCCGGCGGCGGCTCGAACCCGCCGGCCGATTGGCCGTACGGTGTTCGTTCCGATGTCGAGCCACTGAAGCCACGCAGGGCGTGGCAGGAGATTCCCGCGACTACGCAGGTACATCTCCATCGTAGCCGCGTGACGAATCTTGCCGCTCGATGTCTTCAGAATGCTATGCGGCGGGACCAGAGCGATTTCTTCCGGCGGAGCGCCCAGCAGAGCCACGGAGGCTTCGTTAATGCCAGTGCGCATCGCCGCGATTGCCTCAGGTGCCGTTTCGCGAGTCTCCGCAATGACGATCAGGCGATCGGTACCGGTCTCAATGTCGGGCGTTCCACACACTGCGACACAACCGTTGCGCACGCCAGGCAGATGCCCGACAGCCGCCTCCAGTTCATAGGGGAAGAAGTGACGCCCGGCCCGAATCACCAGATCCTTTACGCGGCCCGTGATGAACAGTTCTTCATCGGCCATATATCCCAGATCGCCGGTATCGAGCCAGCCATCATGAATTAGCCGCGCGGTCAGCTCCGCATTCTGAAAATACCCACGCGTCGCGGATGGACTTCGGAATTCAATTCTCCCAACCGTTCTTTCGGATACGTCATTGCCGTCGACGTCAACGATGCGGATCTGGTTGCGGGGTAATGCGCGTCCGCACGAGACCAGTTCGAGTGCGTCATCTGGCGATTCCGCTTTTGCTGCACGCTGTAACTCAGCCAGTCGGCTGCGACTGATACAGTCTGTTCGCACCCCGCGGCCCGGCTCCGAAAACGCGAGTCCAAGCGTGTTTTCCGCCAGGCCGTAGACGGGGGTCAGGGCGGTTTCCCTGAACCCATGATCGGCAAAGCGTGAGGCGAATGCTCGCATGGTCGGCGCGCTGACGGGTTCTGCGCCGCAGAATGCGAGGCGCAATGAAGACAGATCGACGCCTTCGAGATCGGCGTCGTCGATCCGGCGCGTGCATCGCTCGTAGGCAAAGTTGGGTGCCGCCGTAATGGTGGCACGGTAGTGGCCGATCGCCTGCAACCAGTGCGCTGGACGTGCGAGGAACGTCAGCGGGGACATCAGAATCAACGGGATACCAAAGTAAAGCGGCCCGAACCAGGCTCCAATCAGGCCCATGTCGTGGTACAGAGGGAGCCAGCTCGCGAAGATGTCGTGTTCCTCGATCCGGGCAGTCTCTCCCATCGCCCGGATATTGGCGAGCAGATTGGCGTGTGTGAGCACCACGCCTTTTGGCGCACCTGTGCTACCGGAAGTGTACTGAAGCAACGCGACGTCTTGTGCGCGAGGGATATACCGCTCATTGTCCGTTTCGCCCATGAGCTGATGCGTCGTCACGATCTCACGCAACGTCGGTATCCGCGCCTTTGCCAGAAGACTTGCTACGAGTGCGTGTGACGGCACGATCATGACGCGTGAGCGCGCATCCAGCAGAATGGCCGCGTGTCGCTTCAGGTGATCGTCGATCCGTGCCGATTGCACAGGCGGATACACCGGCACGACTACTGCGCCGGCGAGCAGGATTCCCGCAAAGCAGGCGAAATAGTCGTTACCGGTCGGCAACATCAGTGCGACGGTGTCGCCGGGGTTCACGCCGAGTCTGTGCAACCCGCTCGATACCCGTAGAGCTGCCTCGTACAGCGCCGAGTAGGTCATTGTGTGTGACGACGCTTCCTCGTCGAGAAATACGATGTGCGTGTGTTCAGGTCGCCGGGATACGTGCCACTGCAATGCCTCGACCAGCGTTTGTGCTGCGATCGGCGGGTCAAGGGTGTCGGTCGGCGCTGGAAGCTCAGCGGTGCCGATTGCGCACCCGGGTTGCCCCGATGTTTCTCCTTCAAGTGCGCGCAGTAAATCGCCGGGCGTCTTCGCCTGCTCGAACAACGCAACCGGAAAATGCACGCCGAGCGTTTTCTCGATGCGAGCCAGCAGTTCGGTGCGCGCGAGACTGTCGAGGCCAAGGTCACGTTCGAACTCGCTGTTCAGCGTGACGCCATGTGGCCTGTATCCCCGTGGGCCGACTTCAGCGGCGAAAGCCTCGGCTATATCGAGCAACCGTTGGGCGTCGCTCGATCGGCGGCGGGTGACGTCTTCGTTCATATCGCACGACCGCTTCCGTGTCGGGATTTCAGCATAGGCGCGACGGGGAGGAGGGCGCTTGATCGTCGTCAATTGCTGAATTGCGCCTCGCGCGCAATCACGCGCCGTTACCCTGCAATCGCATCCCTGGCTCGGTCAGGTTAACGTTCGGCGGAGTACCTTGCCGAGCTGGCTCAGAGGCAAGGTGTCACGGAATTCAATTGACCGGGGAACCTTGTAGGCGCTTAGATTAGCGCGGCAGTGCTCCAGCACGGCGGCGGCAGTAAGATCCGCCGAGGACCGGACGACGAATAGTTTGACGGCGTGTCCGGTCCTTTTATCCGGCACGCCAACTACCGCAGCGGCGCTTACGCCCGCAAGCGCGCAGACCACGGTTTCGACGTCCGAGGGGTAAACCTTGAAACCGGACACGACGATCACGTCTTTCTTGCGGTCCACCAAGACGAGCATCTGCGCGGGCGTGAGATAACCAACGTCCCCCGTGCGAAGCCAGCCCTCGGTCGAGATCACTTCCGCGGTCTCGACGGGGTTCATCCAGTAGCCGCGCATGACCTGCGGGCCCCGGACCCAGACTTCTCCGATGACACCCGCGGCGACAACTGCGTTGTTGTCGTCACGGATGCTAACCTCGGTTGAAGGCAACGGATGACCGACTGATCCGGAAAAGTGCTTTGCATCCATCGGATTCACGCAGACGACTGGCGACGCTTCGGTCAGCCCGTACCCTTCGATAATCGGCACTCCCGTTGCTGACTGCCATCGCGCGGCAACCGAAGCCTGAATCGCTGCGCCGCCGCCGATCACGAGATGCAGGCGTGACCAGTCCATACCGTCGAAATGCGGTGCGGCGAGAAGGGCATTGAACAGTGTATGCACGCCTAGCAGCGCGGTGGGCCGTGCGTGGCGCATGGTTCTGACGAGCGCGGCAAGGTCGTGGGGATCCGTCACCAGGACATTGTGGCCGCCAATTTCAACAAACATCAGCAGACCGGCGGTCAGCGCGAATATATGAAAGAGTGGGCGGTGTGAGAATGGTCTGAGGCGTAGAACAGAACGCCGAACCCAGCCATGTACGAATCTGTGCGACGTTCGAGCTAAGGTTGCGATGCGTGAGCATCGCGCACTTGGGAGTGCCTGTGGTTCCTCCCGTGTATTGCGTGAACCAGACTATCAAGCCGATTCCGAGTGACAGGATGAGGCAGGACAAAATTGAATAAAGAATTTGAAGCTGTGCGGATTGAAGAACTCCTTGCGCTGGATGGCAAGTACCTCGATGCGCTGCCTTTCGGCGTTATCGGCTTCGCTCCAGACGCGATTGTCACTGTGTACAACGAGACCGAAGCGAGGAGCGCCGGATTGCGAGCGGAGAGAGTGCTCGGGAAGCATTTGTTCGAGGAGAGATTGCGCCCTGTATGAATAACTTCATGGTGGCGCAGCGATTTGCCGACGAGGACGAACTGGACCATATAGTTACCTACGTGCTGACCTTGCGGATGCGCCCCACGCCCGTGAGACTGCGGTTGCTCAAAGCTCCGGAGCACGCGACGCGGTTCGTGTTGATTGAGCGAAGGGCAGTGAAGTGAGCGCGGACCACCTCGAACGAACTGAGCTCGAGTCGGAGTATGAGACCCTGCTTTCTTTCATGTATCTCTCGCCAGTCGGCATTGTCCGCAGTGATGCAGACGGCGTTGTTGACATGATGAACCCGCTCGCGGCACAGCTTTTGATGCCTCTGGTGAAAGACGGAAGCATTGAAAACATCTTTGATAGCCTCGCGTCCGTCGCACCGGAGCTTCGCAATCTGGTGAGCAGTTTTCAGGCGGAGCGTGGTCCCGTCTGCGAGAACCATCGAGTGTTCGTGACACAAGCCAAAGATGGACCGGTGGTCCTCGGCTGCTCCATCATCAAGGTGGCCACGAACCTGTTAATGACCGTCTTATCGGATATCTCGCGACAGGTCGCTGCCGAGCGCCGGGCCAGGCAGACCGAGGCCTGGCTCGCCGGAATCTACACAAGTGTCAACGACTTCGCGTTTGTCACACTGGACTCGGGCGGTCGCATCGAAACCTGGAATTCTTCTGTCGAGCGACTTACTGGCTTCGCTGAGGCTGATGTCATGGGACGGACGCTTTCACGCTTCTACGCCCGGGACGAGGCTCGATGACCTTGCTCCGCAAATAGCAAGCTGGCTGCTCGATCTCGGCTCGGGCTCGGTCGTCTCGCGTTTCGGCGCACTCGACCGGCATTGGCGAAACATCAAGGTGATTGCGTCGCACAACCCCCGGCTATACAAGGAAAGTCTGCTCGGACAGCATATGCTGAGCGGCCAGTTGCCGCCCAACGGCGCGTTCTTTTAGGCGCCCGCGAGGTCTTCGCTTGCGATTCAAATGCGAAGACCCGCGCGCTCAGCCAAGCAGACGGCGCACCCGCGGCATGACTTCCTCGGCGAACGCGGCCATGTCCGCCTCGAATGGCTGGAACTGCAGCATGAATAGTTCGATGCCGGCGCGGTGGAAGTCGACGACGCGTCGAGCGACCGTGTCGTAGTCGCCGACGAGGCCCGCAGCCGTGCCACCGTTCGAACCCACCCGAGGTGAGCGCGCGAACGTCTGGTGCATGACTGCATTCGGATCGATGTTCGCCTTTTGCCGCTCGCGGAGCGGCTTGTCGAGGTCTGCAAGGGCGAACAGGTGATCGAGGTGCGCTTCGGCGGCGGCCTGCGTGCCGCGAGCGATCAGGAAAGCCGACAGGCCGAAGCGCAGCGCATCGTGTCCAGGAGGCCGCGCGCGCGAGGAGACATCCGCGATAAGACCCGCTACGTCGTCGTGCGGTTGCCCGTTGATGAACCACACATCGCCATGAGCCGCCACGAGCGAGCGCGCCGGCTCCGACTCGCCGCCGACATAGATGCGCGGCCGTGCTCGGAACGGATCGGCCGGACGCAACTGATAGTCGTCGATGCGAAAGTTGTCTCCGCGATGAGTGACGGCTTGGCCGCGCAGCAGTGCGTCCACGACGGCGATCCATTCGCGGCCGTACGCATAGCGCTCGTCGTGTTCGGCAAAGCCAATGCCGGCGCGTTCGAGTTCCGGACGATTCCAGGCGTTGACGAGGTTGATCGCGAAACGTCCCCCGCTGATGTGTTCAATCTGCTGCGCCATTTTCGCGAGCACGACCGGATGGTAAAGATACGGCTTGATTGCGGCGATGATCTCGATGCGCGACGTCAGCGCCGCCAATGCGGCCGACGCGGTCCACGCTCCGAGCTGATCGAGCGAAGGGTCATGCGGATTGACGGTGTGCTGCGCGACGAGCACGGAGTCGTAGCCGAGCCGCTCGGCTTCGAGCACAAGTGCCTTGTTGTGCGCCCACGAAGCGTCGTACGGTTCCGCAGGATCCTGCAGCGCTGCACGGCTTCCATGTACGAGCGCCCAAACGCCGAAGCGGGGAGGGTTGGACATCGCCTGTGACTCCTGAGGCAGAGTGAGGAAACTGTCAATGCTAACGCGGCCCCGTTGATGGCATTCGAAGTTCTAGCGATATGCAATTGCCGCATCGGCATTTAGGTGCGCAGACTCCGCTACGGAGCGTCTTCATGCCGTGTCGAGTTGCCGCTCAGCTGCGCACAGCAGCCCGAAACGAACTCCGGTCAAGACCTCGCTGGTGCCACGCTTACGTTCGAACGTTGCCAACGATCCGTGAATGCGCGGCTGCATCACGGCTCATCTTTATCCATGCCGCCCAACTCGCGCTCGATCTGTTCGATACTCGGCAGACTTGCCTGTAATTCGGCGGGAAGGTCCTGCAGCAACTTGAACTCGGCAATCCCCATTGGCTGACTTTTGTCGCTCAGCGCGTACTCGGCCACCAGCCTGTTCTTACCCTTGCAAAGGAGTAGGCCAATGCTGCGGTTGTCATGCTCTCCCTTTACCTGCCTGTCCACAGCGGTCAGATAAAAACCCAACTGCCCCAGATGCTCCGGCCTGAATTCCCCCGCCTTCAGTTCAATCACGACGTAGCATCGCAACTTCAGGTGATAAAACAGCAGGTCAATAAAAAAATCATCGCCTCCCACATTTAAGGATGGTCTGCAAAAGTCCTGGCGTCGAAGTCTGGTTGTCCTATCCTGGAAGAACGGGAATTAAAGGAGTTCCTCGATGACACAGCTCGGTCTTGGCCTGGATCTTTCAACGAAACGCACGCGCAAGCGGGAATTTCTCGATGAGATGAGGCGCGTTGTGCCATGGTCGAGGTTGATTGCGTTGATCGAACCGCACTATCCGAAGGGTAAGACTGGAAGGCCGCCGTTTCCGGTTGCGACGATGCTGCAGATTCACTTCATGCAGCAGTGGTTTGGGCTTTCGGACCCGGCGATGGAAGAGGCGCTTTATGACGTGCCGCTGTACCGTGAGTTTGCGGGGCTGGACGAAGGTATGACGCGTTTGCCAGACGAAAGCACGATTCTGCGGTTCCGCCACCTTCTCGAAACGCACGGACTGGCCGCGCAGATGCTCGCCCTGGTCAATGAGATCCTGAGTGAAAAAGGCTTGATGTTGAAGGCAGGGTCAGCGGTCGATGCGACCTTGATTAGCGCACCGAGTTCGACAAAGAACGGCTCTGGCAAACGGGACCCGGAGATGCATCAGACGAAGAAAGGGAATCAATGGTACTTCGGGATGAAAGCGCACATCGGCGTGGACGCAGAGTCGGGGCTGGTCCACACCGTCATTGGTACGGCAGCCAACGTGCACGACATCAATGCGGCCGAAGCGTTGTTGCACGGCCAGGAAAAGGATGTGTACGCTGACGCCGGATATCAGGGTATAGAAAAGCGATGTCAGGCGAACCCGGTACGCTGGCATGTCGCGATGCGACCGGGCAAGCGTCGACAACTGGACCTGACCAATCGTCTGGACGCGATATACAACCAGATTGAGCGCCTGAAGGCTGGCGTGCGCGCCAAGGTTGAACATCCGTTTCGCGTGCTCAAGCAGCAGTTTGGTTACACGAAGACCCGCTACCGAGGATTGGTGAAGAACACCGCGCAGATCACGACACTGTTTGCGCTGGGCAACCTCTGGATGGCGCGCAAGGCTTTAAACAAAGCGTGAAACGCCCGGCGCATCAGGCCGTGAGTCTCGGCAAACGAAGGTCATCATGCTTCAAAAGCCGCACGATCAACCTGCTGGCAGACTCTGCGGCCGATACGCCCAACGTGAAAAAAGATCGGCGCACATGAAAACATGTTGTGCAGACCTTCCCTAGATCCATCTAGAGAAATTCATCTGCCATGGTCGCCTCAGTTCGATCTATGGCGTGTTCGGCGCGGGCTTTCGCGGCATGTAAATTGGGTCGAGAAAGCACACATGCTCGCGCCGATGCTAAGAAATGGAGCTTGGGCCATTGTTCCCAGCTTTTTAACGCTGCCATTGTCCACGGAAACCGGATGCACGATCCATCGGATCGCTTTAAATGCGCCTGATCCACTTTCTCTTTTTATGATTTTGCGCAAACAGAGCAGCGATGCCACTGCACGACAGCAGCAACTCATCGAGATGGCTCTTGCCGCCCTCAAATGACGTGACGCGGCAATAGGAGGATAGGCCGACAAAGACACACACCGAGCCTGACTAAGTGACGTTTGCGACGGCGCGACAAAAGCGCTGCGCTGGCCAATCGTGTCACCACCGCCCCTGGTGTCTCCAACGCTCACTGAGCAACGATTCGCCAATGCCCGGTGTCTCGTTGTGAGCAGCCGTTGCGCCATCACCATCACGTATGGCCACTCAGGGTCGATCAGAGCCCGTCGTCGTCGGACTCAGTTCGGCCAGCTGCTGCCACTCACCGGCCGCATAGTCGGACCGTGGTTGCGGACTGGATCGGTGCATAGAAGCACTCCAATTGCTCGATAGTCTTTCAGGCGCCACCGTGCATGTGCACCTGGCTCGGCATCACTTAACGGATCTGGAACATACGGTCGGATGACGCGCGAAATGGGTCTGCTGTCAAGACGGATACCACCCCTGATTCAACCGCCCCTCTTTCAGATCGGTTCCCGAAGTGCGCTTCGGCGATCAGCTTCTCCAGCTGCTCCTTCTGCGCAAGCAGATCCTTGTAGCGTTCCATCTGGTTGAATTCTCGTTGAGTATGATGGACGATTCTACCAGGCGCGAGTTGCTGTCAAGTCTGCTCCGGGTCACGCTAACGAGCGCGCGTTCGACATTCACTGCAACGGGTACTGATGAAAAGAATTGCTGTCCGCCGCTCGGGCGTTCACGGTCGCGGCGTCTTTGCGCTGCGACCGATCAGCGCGGGCGAACTCATCCTTGAGTATGCCGGCACGGTCATGAGCTGGAAACAGGCTATCTCTCGCCATCGCCGATTCGGCAAGGAGGGGCACACGTTCCTATTTGGGCTATCCGATGGGCGGGTCATCGACGGTTCGCTTGGTGGCAATAGCGCGCGTTGGCTCAATCACGCCTGCGTCGCCAATTGCGAGGCCGTCGAGTCCGGTGGAAGAGTACACATCCACGCGGTTTCGGATATCAAGCCGGGCGAGGAGCTTTTCATCACGTATGGGCTCTCAGTAGAGGGCCGGCTGTCTGCTGCCATACGCGCGCAATATGATTGCCGCTGCGGTCACCGTCGATGCCGCGGGACGATGCTTGCCTCCACGGGACGCTCCACCTAGCGAAGGTCGGCAGACCGACCGTCTGTCGGGTCAGGCTAACGAGCGCGTCCTCCCCTATGTCTTTGTGCGGGCGAGCGCCTCGGCCCCGACCGTATACGCCCGCGCGTTCGACGCTATTGCTACCACACGATCGCGCCGGCGGTGCCGGCGACCGGCACCGGCAGGCCCAAGCCATCCAGTGTAAGTAGACCGCGAACCATGGAGCCTGCCAGAAGTGCCGATGCAACGAGGCCCATACCGGCCGTCAGTTTTCGACCGGCTTCATTCACCGGTCGTTTTCCTTGCTACACCGTGCGCGCGAGCGCGAGGAATATCTCGCCAGCTCCCTTCCATTATCGTGGTTCCCTTTCGCCGTGCGGAGACCTGTCAATTGCGGCTGCCGGTGGCGGTGATGATGCCGGTGCTGCTGGGCTGAGTCTTGGAAACTCGCCTCCCGCTGCGACTACGGCCTGATGATACGCACTGGCCAATACGATGTCCTTTTCACCTGGGAGCAGTCTGTCGATGGCACGGATTGATACTTTCGTGACCTAACAGGTGTCCGCAACGGAAGCGGCGCTCCGGTTGACCAGAACGCGCGCGAGACGATCCGCGTCGGCTTTGCCTTTGACTTCTGTCGTCATCATCTTGCGGGCATCATGCCGGTCCTCTTGCTCTTCGCCACGGTCCAACATGCACGCCCGTTTGAACGCGCTGCGCGAACGCTTAACCGAGCTGTTGAGTAGTTTTGCCTTTTTCGTACCGGGTAACATTGGCTTGCAGGAAGGCAGCTTCGTTGAGATCGGAGGCTTGCTAGGTCTCGATGCGCCCACCTGCCTCGCGCTGGCGGGCGGCCGGCGCGTTCGGGATCTGCCGTTCTTTGTGCCGGGACTCGTTGTCTGGGAACTGGCTGAACGTTCGTTTTGCTTTCGGCGCTCACCAACCTTGAAGCCCGGCAGCGCAAATGGCAAATGATCGCGTGAACATGAAATTGCCATTCGTGGTTGAATTGAAGTGATAAGCGCAGACGCGAGGTTCCGTCATCGGCGACGGATCTCATCCTTTTGCAGTGCTGCATCCACCTGGGCGCTTCCAAATGAACGAACCTCCCCTCGACGGATTCGCTGTCGAACAGCTGATTGAAGGCTTCCGCTCACCTGTACTGCCGCAGCGCAAGCCCGATCAAGCGGCCATCGAAGCAGCAGACCGGCAGGTCAGGCAGTGGACAAGCACCGCTACGGGTATGCTGAAGCCGGGGTCCGATGTGCATCGCAGCGAGATGTGCAGGATGTTTCGTGAGACATTCAGCCCGTACCGGCCATCGGTCCTCGACTGGCCGGCGCTCGGACCTGATGCGCTGGAGAGGATTGTTTCGCTCCCCATCTGGGACATCGCAGTGCAGACGGAGGGTAGGGCTCGGCTGCGCATGGCTGCATACGCAGGCACCATCAGCGAGCCCGACGTACGCGACGCACTCGCGCTAAATGCGTGGGAGGAGAACCGTCATAAGGAAGTGCTTTCGCGAATGGTCGCTGCGTATGGCATTCCACTTGCGAGCGAAGCACCGTATGTTTATCCAAAGGATCCCGAATGGGCTTACCTGGTCACAGGCTACAGCGAGTGTATCGACAGCTTCTTCGCGTTCGGTCTGTTCGAAGTCGCCCGGCGTTCAGGGCTGTTCCCGCCTGAACTGGTTGAGACGTTCGAACCGGTAATGCAAGAGGAGTGTCGGCATATCCTGCTCTTTGCAAACTGGGCGGCATGGCATCGGGCGAAGCTGTCCTGGTGGCGGCGCATTCGCTTCGAGTTGAAGGTGGCGGCGGTATGGGCGTTTCTCGGCTGGGAACGAATGCGGCTTGCCCAAACCTTCGATGCCGACGGCAAGGAGCACAAGCAGGATAATAACTTCACGGTAAACGGCGCGGAATCTTTATCACCCGTGAAGGTGAGTGTGCGCGAACTCATGACGCTGTGTCTCACGGAAAACGAACGGCGCTTTTCTGGCTATGACAGACGATTACTGCGTCCCGAAACGATCCCCAGGATCGTTGCTTTCGCGCTGCGTTTTATGCGTTCAGAAGAGACCGGTTGACATGTTGCCGAAGCCAAGGCGCTTACCTTGTCGCATCATTTGTCACGTGATGAAGGAGAATGGGCTGCGTCTCTTGTTCGTGGGCTATGAGTCTGGCGACGATCAGATCCTTCGGAACGTCAAGAAAGAGTTGCGCACTGATATGGCAAGGCGCTTTAGTGACGATCGCCGCAAGCTCGGTATCAAGATCCACGGCACATTCATTCTTGGGCTTTCTGGGGAAACAAGACAGACAATACAGAAGACGATCCAATATGCAAGAGATCAACCCTCACACGATCCAGGTGTCACTTGCTGCGCCCTATCCGGGAACGGTTCTTCATGAGCAGGCTCTAGAGAATGGCTGGCTGGAAGAGAGCAGGGTCATCACGCTCGTCAATTCCGCGGGTACCCAAAGCCTCGACTATCGGTGATCCGCACCTGTCTCGCGAGGAGATCTTTCTCGGAGTGGAAGAATTCTACAAGCGCTTTTATTTCAGGCCGTCGAAGATCTGGGAGATAGTCCGTGAGATGCTGGTGAGTTGGGAGATGATGAAACGGCGACTGCAAGAGGGCGTGCAGTTCTTTAGATTTCTCCACGACCATAAGGCATGAGGCATGTTATTCGCAAACACGATTTCGTTGGAAAGCGATTCGTTTGGCTAGTTGATCGTTGGTCGGCGTTGCGTCTGTCGGCATCCGTGTGGTCATTGTCCTCGAGCCAGTCCAGGAGAGCTCGGCATTTCCCTACATTCTGGCTGGTTTCGCTCTGGCAATCGCGCTTGGCTCCCAGTTCGTTAACGGCTTTCACGACACCGCAAACGCGGTTGCCGCTGTGATCTACACTCATTCGTTGCGCGGCCAGAGCGCGCGCACGGCAGCCGTCTTCACCGCGCCGAAGGCTAAGGGAGTAAGGTTCGCGATCGACGATTTTGGCACCCAGCACAGCAACCTGGATCTGCTGGGCGGCTTACAGTTTGATCTTCTGAATATTGACCTGCAGTTCGTGAGCCACGTTGACACAAGTGGCGCCGGCACTTCGCGGACATCGTCTTGGCCGACAGGCACTACGGCTTAGAAGTCATTGTTGAAGGCGTCGAGACCGAATCCCAGGACGCCGCGCTGCTGGCAGCGGAGTGCCATTTAAACAATGGATATCTCTGCCGCCCCAACGTCACTATTCCATACGGGGCTGTCTATCCCGCCGCTGCGCAAGCTGTGAGTGTTGAACCGTGAGACCCGCGTGCGGGGCGTTTTTGTTGGCAGTTCCTATACTTTCTGTAACGCAGTGCCTAAAGCCGCGATCGACCGGCAACCCAGGCGGTGTCGTGATCGCGCCCCGATAAAGAAACGAACGACGGCGCGCAGCGGCACGGCGGCTCGTGCGGCCGTTGCGTTGGCGCGCCACCGAACCAGGAGGGAGACATGGGACATTCCGTATCCGCCGCGCCCGACAGCGACCGGGTCGGTGAGCCTTGTCCGCACAGGAAGGCTCTGCCGGCGCTTGCTCTTGCCGCGCTCGGCGTCGTCTACGGCGACATCGGCACGAGCCCGCTCTACACACTGTCGACAGTGTTCGCTCCAGGCAACGGGCTGCCGCTGAGCGCGTTCAATATCGTCGGCATCGTTTCGTTGATCTTCTGGTCGTTGATGGTGGTCGTCTCGCTCAAATACGTGGTGCTGATCCTGCGCGCGAACAACCACGGTGAAGGTGGCATTATGGCGCTGCTCGCGCTCGCCGCTTCGTCGGTCGCGGCACGCCCGCGGCTGCGCCGCGCGCTCCTCATCATCGGGGTGATGGGTGCTGCGCTCTTTTTCGGCGACAGCGTGATCACGCCGGCGATCTCCGTGCTGAGCGCCGTCGAAGGCCTCGAGGTCGCGGCCCCGGGGCTGAAGATGTATGTGATTCCGGTCACGCTGGCAGCGCTCATCACACTCTTCGTCATGCAGAAGCACGGCACGAGCGGCATTGGCGCGGTGTTCGGGCCGGTGATGGTAGCGTGGTTCGTTGTGATCGGCATCGCGGGGCTCGTCAATATCGCCGCGGCGCCGGTCATTCTGGTTGCACTCAATCCGCTGCGAGGGCTCGGCTTTTGCCTGCATCATCGCTGGCTTGCGTTCATCGCGCTCGGCGCCGTCGTGCTGTCGCTGACGGGCGCCGAAGCGCTATACGCTGACATGGGCCATTTCGGCAAGCGGCCGATTCGCGTCACCTGGTTCGGCATCGTGTTCCCTTCGCTCGTACTCAATTACTTCGGTCAGGGAGCGCTGCTGATCGTCAATCCCGGCGCGCTGTCGAACCCGTTTTACCGGCTTTTCCCGCAATGGGCGATCTTTCCGATGATCATGCTCGCGACGATCTCGACGGTCATCGCGTCGCAGGCCGTGATTTCGGGCACTTACTCGATGACGAAGCAGGCGATGCAGCTCTCCTTTTTACCACGGATGAACATCGTCCACACGTCGGAGGAGGAAATCGGCCAGATCTACGTACCCGGCATTAACTGGACACTGCTCGCCGCGGTGATCGCCGCGGTGCTCGGCTTCGGCTCGTCGACAGCGCTCGGCTCCGCATACGGCATCGCGGTCACCGGCACGATGCTGATCACGACGTTCCTGACTTTCTTCGTCGTCCGGTACGCATGGCATTACAACTGGCTGCTGTGCGTATTCGCAACCGCGTTCTTCTTCGTGATCGACGCGATGTTTTTTTCCGCTAACCTGCTGAAGATTGTCGAGGGTGGCTGGTTCCCGCTCGTGACCGGCGCAGTGGTGTTCACGATCATGGCGACCTGGGGCCGCGGCTGGGAAATGATGCTGGCCGAAGCACGCGTGCGCGCGGGCAAGACGCCCCTCAAACCCTACCTGACGTCGCTGCTTGAGCGCTCGCCGGTGCGTGTGGGCGGCACCGCGATTTTCCTGACGCCGCACCCGGAGGCGGTGCCGCATGCGCTCGTCAACAACCTGCTCCACAACCGGGTTCTGCACGAACGCGTGGTATTCCTGACAGTGGTCACGAAGGAGGTGCCGTGGGTGCCCGACGGCGAGCGTGTGACGGTCCAGCCGCTATGCCCGGGCTGCTATCAGGTGACGATTGCCTACGGGTTCAAGGACGAAGTCGATCTGCCGCAGACGCTCGCAACGTGCAAGCCAGCAGGGCTCGCGTTCGAGCCGTCGGAAACGTCGTGGTTCCTGAGCCGCGCCGCGCTCGTGCCGAAGCCCGGTCGTGGAATGGCGCTATGGCGCGAACGGCTATTCGCGGTGATGCTGCATAACGTCGGCAATGTCGCCGCCTTCTTCAAGCTGCCGGCCAACCCTGTGATTGAAGTCGGCGCGCGGGTCGAGATTTAGCCAAATCAAATACATGCGATGGTTGTTACACCAGCCGCCGAACATCCGGACATGCGGCCGTCCACCGCGACTTCGGCGCCCGCACGCCAACTACTTTTGCGAGCGCAAAATGATAGCCGTGCTCGATTCGGTGATGAGCGCGTCGCCCCCGTGAAGCGAAACAGGATGAAAGATCGGGACTCCCGTAGGTTGCACCGGTGGCCGCTGACCAGATGGCGTGGCGAGAGCACCGCGAAAGCGGCACAACATTCAGCTGATCGCTAAGTTCGTTGCTGCGCTACCGGAAACCCCATGGGGAAAGGACGAGGTAGTGAGCACGCTTGAAAGTACTCGTGAAACTTTGATTTCCGGCACAACGGCAGCAGGGCTATCTCAGTGGGTCGGACATTGAAGCGAGAGTCGCCCGCCTTGGGTCGATCGCCCGTCGAACAGCGCTTGAGCAGGTATTTTCCTCGGCATGGGATCTGTTCCACGACCGGCTGGATACCAGTCCTGAAATGCTGGTAGATGCTTGGAGCCAATAGGTCCCGAGGCAGCGGTCGTCATATCGCCTATCAACCTTAACGGGACCGTCCGTTTGATGCGTCAACTCGGTTTCGATGAGAGTGCAGACCGCAGCTGCGGTCCAAGCTCAGGCCGTTGCACGAGCGTTCGTTCCAAAGCTCGAAAGATGATTGCTTTGACGGTAATCAGCTAATCGAAATCACGAGGCGACCGCCGGTCGCTCGAAAGCATTCCAATGGTGGAAACAGTATTCGTCCGCAACGGAGTTAAAAATCCGTTCACATCACAGGGACATGAAGATGATGCGGGTCGTTCAGCATCTCCGCGACTCGCTGCAACGCTTCGCGGCAATCGTTTCTGTCCTGTGGGCCGCCCAAACACAGGCGGATCGTGTTAGGTGGATTGCCGTCCGTCGAAAAGGCCGCACCTGCAACAGCTCCTACGCCTTGATTGCGCAACTGCAACGCAAGCTCGGACGCGCTCCAATCACACTGCGCGGGAATGGGTAGCCACAAATGAAAGCCGTCTGGCTGTGAATCGTACTTCCAGTCCGCGAGTTCCTGCGACGCGATCGTCTGTCGGACATTCGCTTCCTTGCGGATTGCCTCAAGCATTTCGTGGGCAGTGCCGTCATTGACCCACTGCGTCGCCAGGAGCACGGTGAACGGACTCGGCATCACTGTGGTCGCACGCAGTGCACCCGCCACACGCTGCGTCTGTCTCGACGTCGGGGCGCGCAGATACGCGACGCGCAGCCCTGCGCCGAACGTCTTCGAGAAGCCCGTCACGTACCACGTCAGCTCAGGCGCAAGAGATGCCAGTGCGACCGGCGCGTTCGTGGGCAGCCAGCCGTACGCGTCGTCTTCGATGATGGGGACGCTGTAGCGGAGCGCGACATCAGCCAGCGCTTCGCGTCGCTGCGTTGACAGCGTCAGTGTGCTTGGATTCTGCAAGGTCGGATTGCAATAGAACGCGCCGGGCTTTTCGGTCTTGCAGAGTGCTTCGAATGCGTGCGGCAAAGGACCTTCTTCATCGCGTGGCAACGGCTGAAGGCGCACGCCAAGTTGCGACGCGATGGCTTTGATGCCGGGATAGGCGAGCGTGTCGAGACAAATGGTATCGCCCGGCCTTGCGAGTTGCGAGACGAGGGCGACGAGTGCGCTATGAATGCCGGGACATACGAGCACGGTATCGTCCTGGCAGTCGGGCAAGCGTTCCTTGAGCCACGCGCGACCTGCTGCGCGGTCGTCGGGCGTGCCGCCGAAATCCTGGTAGCGCAGCAGGTAATAAGGATCCGTCTGCGCTAGCAGCTGGGCAGACGACTCTCTCAGTCGCGCCGCAAGCTCGGGCGGCTCGGGCGGCATGTTCATCGACATCTCGACGCTACTGCCGCCCGCCAGGGGCAGCGTCTGCGTCCGTCCGCGCACGAAGGTTCCGCTGCCCGCTCGCGCATCGAGCAGGCCGCGCTTGCGCGCCTCTGCATAGGCCCGCGCCACTGTCGTGTAGTTCAATTGCAAGGCCCCTGCCAGATCGCGTAGGCCGGGCAAGCGGTCCCTTGGTCGTAGACGTCCGCTCGCGAGATCCTCTTCAATCAAATCCGGTATCACGAGGTACGCCGGTTTGCGACTTTCGATCAAGCGCTTGAGCCAGTGATGCGTGAGACTGTCCATGCTGAAATCCCGGTGCGAATGCGTGATTTAAAAGTAACACGCGGATTCCGAAAAAAATAAATGTGTTCGCAATCTTTCGATCCGTTGATCGCATTGATTGGATGAATGCACGCTTGCGGGCTGTTACGCACCATACACACGCGAAAGACGCTGCGTGATTGTGCGAGACCGCTCTGCCCAGATCTTCCCTGATACCAGAAAAACCCTGCTGGCAAAGGCTCGCGAAGAATTTTTCGGGTCGAGCGAACTCTCGCGGTTTGATTGATTGGAAGTTGATTGCATGAACTGGGCCGGAAATTGGCATACGTGTTGCGTTAAGTGATTCGCCAATCGGGTGATTTCCCGTTAAGGCAATCCGATCAATTACGCGACTTATTGGAGAGTCAAATGCCTGCCGTCAACAAACCTCTGCATCAGAAAGGCGATTATCTGGTCGATTACGAAGAGAAGGTCTTCCCTGACGTCAAGGCCGAACCTGGCGAGAAAGCGCTCGTCACGTTTCATACCGTCGCATTCGAAGGTTCGATCGGCTTCGTGAATCTGCTGCAGGCCACGCGCCTGCAGCGCAAAGGCTTCGATACGTCGGTGCTGCTCTATGGACCTGGCGTCACGCTTGGCCTGCAGCGTGGCTTTCCGACGCTTGGCGACGAAGCCTTTCCCGGTCATTTGAATTTCAACAAGCAGCTGGTCAAGTTCATGGAAGAGGGCGGCAAGGTCTACGCATGCCGCTTTGCGTTGCAGGCCCTTTACGGTCATGGCGAAGCGTCCTTGATCGAAGGCATCCGGCCGATCAATCCGCTGGACGTGCTCGACCTACAACTGCTTCATCGCAAGGAGAACGCGCTGATCATCCATACGTGGACTGTCTGAGCGCACAGGTGCCCATCATGTCTGACCAGCGAGTCATCCGAGCAGCGGCGGTGCAGATTGCGCCGGATTTCGAGCGTCCTGGCGGCACGCTCGACCGGGTCTGCTCCGCCATTGATGAAGCCGCGTCGAAAGGCGTGCAGCTGATCGTCTTTCCCGAAACATTTGTGCCGTACTACCCGTATTTTTCGTTCGTGCGTCCGCCGGTCGCATCAGGTGCCGAACATATGCGGCTTTATGAGCAGGCGGTCGCTGTGCCAAGCCCTGTTACCCAAGCGGTGGGCGAGCGCGCTCGCCGTCATGGGATGGTAGTCGTGCTTGGAGTGAACGAGCGTGATCACGGCAGCCTGTACAACACGCAGCTCGTGTTCGACGTCGACGGACGCCTCGCGCTCAAGCGGCGCAAGATCACGCCGACCTTCCATGAACGGATGATCTGGGGGCAAGGCGACGCGGCGGGTCTCAAGGTCGCGCATACGGGCATCGCGCGCGTCGGTGCGCTGGCGTGCTGGGAGCATTACAACCCGCTCGCGCGCTACGCACTGATGACGCAGCATGAAGAGATTCATTGCAGCCAGTTTCCGGGCTCGCTCGTCGGTCCGATCTTTGCCGAGCAAATCGAAGTCACGATCCGCCATCACGCGCTCGAATCGGGCTGCTTCGTCGTCAACTCGACGGGCTGGCTCAGCGAGGCGCAGATCGAATCCGTGACGACCGACCCGAAGCTGCAAAAGGCCCTGCGCGGCGGCTGCATGACGGCGATCGTGTCGCCCGAAGGCCAGCATCTCGTTGAGCCGCTGCGCGAAGGCGAAGGCATGGTTGTCGCGGATCTCGACATGTCGCTGATCATGAAGCGCAAACGGATGATGGACTCCGTTGGCCATTACGCGCGGCCCGAACTGCTGAGTCTTGCGATCAACGATCGTCCTGCGATGCCCGTTGCGCCGATGTCGATGTCGTTCGAACGCGCGGACGTAGCGCCGGAAACAACGAATGGAGGTCACGATGAATGCCAGCATGAGTCTGTCGCCGGCTGAGCCGCGCACGCAGCGTCAAATGACGGAGTTGCGCACCGAGTTGCAATCGGCGGGGCTGCGTCTCGTCGATCCGAACGCGGGCGCCGCAAGCCGGCGCGGCGGCGCGGGCCCATCGGATCACAAGGCCGTGATTGTGGACGGCGTGACCATCATGGTGCCTGTGCACACCAGCTCCGCATGGAATTCGCCGTTCGTCGCAGGGACGCCGGACGAGTCGGGCGCGAGCGCGTTGCTGCGCGGGACGATCCCGATCGCCAGCATCAGCTTTCCAAAAGCGCCGCGCTTCACGCAACTGCAAACACTCGACGGCGTGCCGTACTCGCACATTGCAACACTGCACAGCACCGATGTGCTCGCCACAACGGTGTTGCAAACCTGCATCCGCTACGAGAGCCGCAAGAAGACGTGCAAGTTCTGCGCGATCGGTCAGTCTCTCGCGGCGGGCCGCACGATTGCGCGCAAGACGCCGGAGCAACTCGCGGAAGTGGCGCGCGCCGCCGTGTTGCTGGACGGCGTGAAGCACATGGTGCTGACCACCGGCACGCCGCCGACGCCAGATCGCGGTGCGCAAATCCTCTGCGAAAGCGCGTTTGCGATCAAGGCGGCCGTCGAACTGCCGATTCAGGCGCAATGTGAGCCGCCCGACGACGATGCATGGTTCGAGTGCATGAAGGCGAGCGGCATCGACACACTCGGCATGCATCTCGAAGTCGTGACACCCGACGTGCGCGCGCGCGTGATGCCCGGCAAGGCGAGCGTGCCCATCTCGCGCTACATGGAAGCCTTTAAGGCGGCCGTAGGCGTGTTCGGCAAGGGGCAGGTCAGCACCTACATTCTCGCGGGTCTCGGCGACACAGCGGAAGCGATCCTGTCGATCTCGCGCGAACTGATCGACATGGGCGTGTATCCGTTCGTGGTGCCGTTCGTGCCGATCAGCGGCACGCCGCTCGAAGATCATCCCGCGCCTTCCCATGCGTTCATGAAGTCGATCCTCGAACCGCTCGGCGCGATGCTGCGCGACGCGCAAATGCGTTCGGCGGACATCAAGGCCGGTTGCGGAAAATGTGGTGCGTGTTCGTCGCTGGCATCGTACGAGGTGTGATCATGTTCTGCGAAACCATCGACGAACTGGATGCCTTGCCGCTCGCCTTCACGCCGGCCGAGTACCGCGTGAAGTGGGCGACGCTGCCGTGGGAAAGCAACGAGGCGTATGCGTTGCGGCGCGCGGTGTTCTGCGTCGAGCAGGGCATCTTCGCGGGAGACGACCGCGACGAGATCGACCGCGACGCGAAGCTACTGGTGGCGCTCAGCTGCATTGCGGGCATGCCCGAACAGGTGGTCGGCACGGTGCGCATTCATGAAACGCAGCCGCGCACATGGCTCGGCTCGCGCCTCGCCGTGCATGCCGCATTCCGCTCGCATGGCAAGCTCGGATCGACGCTGATACGTCTTGCCGTGAGCAGCGCTCATGCGCTGGGATGCGATACGTTCCTCGCGCATGTGCAAAGTCAGAATGCGCCACTGTTCCGGCGGCTGCACTGGCAGACTGTCGCGGAGGAAACGCTGTTCGGGCGGCCGCATCATCTGATGGAAGCGGACCTTGCGCACTATCCGCCGTGTTTTACGCCGGAAAGTGGATTCGTCACATCGTCGCGAGGCCGCTCATGAGTCTGCACGCACTGGTCGAGCGATTGCGCGAAAGCCGGGGCTTTCGCCACAAGACGGATATTGCAGGCGTGGTCGCGTCGCTCGCGTCGCGCCTGCCGAATGGCACGCGTGATCTTGCGCAAGCGGTCGCAGTCGGCGACGACTGTGCGGCGCTCCCCGATGGCGACGGCTATCTGCTCTTCGCCATCGAAGGGTTGGTCAGTGATTTCGTCGAGTCGATGCCGTGGTTCGCGGGCTACAGCAGCGTGATGGTCAACGTCAGCGACGTGTACGCGATGGGCGGGCGGCCGCTCGCCGTGGTCGACGCGCTGTGGAGCGACGGACTCGAATCCGCCGCGCAGATTCTGGCAGGCATCGCGGCGGCATCGAATGCGTACGGCGTGCCGATTGTCGGCGGACATAGCAATGCACGCAGCGCGCAAGCGCAACTGGCGGTGTCGATACTCGGCCGCGCCAGTTCGCTGCTGTCGAGTTTCAATGCGCGTCCCGGCGACAGCCTCGTGATTGCCGTCGATTTGCGCGGCCGTTTCGAAGACCCGTATCCGTTCTGGAATGCATCGGTGGGTGCGCCCGCGCAACGCCTGCGCGACGATCTGGAACTGCTGCCTCAACTCGCGGAAAGCGGTCTGTGCGATGCGGCGAAGGACATCAGCATGGCAGGCGTGCTGGGTACCGCGCTGATGCTGTTCGAATGTTCGGGTGTAGGCGCGCGCATCGATCTGGACGCGATACCGCGTCCGGCGCATGTCGATCTCGAGCGCTGGCTGAATGCGTTTCCGAGTTACGGTTTCGTGCTGTCGGTCCGCGATCAACATGTCGATGACGTACTGGCGCGCTTCGCACAACGTGGACTGGCATGCGCGACGATCGGCCGTGTGGGTGCGTCGCGCGAAGTCGTGCTCACGCAGCAAAATGAATCGGCCTTGCTATGGAGCTTCCACGACAGCGCTTTCATCGGCGTGCCTGCGGGAGCTCAAGCATGAACGACGCGGCACTGCGCATTGCCCTATTCACACACTCCGTCAATCCGCGCGGCGGCGTCGTGCATACGCTCGAACTCGGCCGTGCGCTGCACGAAGCGGGACAGGACGTGACGATCTTTGCGCCTTCCGTCGACGGTGCGCCGATGTTTCGCGCCTCGCGTTGCCGTGTCGTGCTGGCGCCGGTCGCTGCACATGGTATCGACACGGTGACGATGGTCCAAACCCGGATCGATGCACTCAAGACCGCTTTACTCGAACGACTGGTGCCGGGCTTCGACATCCTGCATGCACAGGACAGCATCAGCGGAAACGCGCTGGCTGAACTGCGCGAAGCGGGCACCATTCGCGGCTTCGTGCGCACGGTGCATCACCTCGATGTCTTCAAAGACACGCGCTTGAGCGCCTGGCAGCAGCGAGCATACGCGAACGCCGATGCGTTGTTCTGTGTGAGCGACACATGGACGCGAAAGATGCGCGACGACTTCGGCATCGAGGCATCGACGGTCAGCAACGGCGTCGATATTGAGCGCTTTCGCGCCTCGGATGCAGTGAGCGACGCGAACATCTGTGCGCGTCTTGGCGTCGACGGAAAACCGGTGGTACTGGCCGTGGGCGGCATCGAAGCGCGCAAGAACACCCTGCAACTGCTCGAAGCGTTTGCGTTGCTCAGGCAATCCCACGCCGACGCGCAACTGGTGATTGCGGGCGGCGCGAGCCTGCTCGATCACGATGCCTATACGCGCCGCTTCATCGCGCGTGCGGCGGAACTCGATCTGCACATCGGACCACGAGAATCGATCGTGGTCACCGGCCCGCTCGACGACAACGACATTCCCGCACTCATGCGCCGCGCCGATGTGGTGTCGATGGTGTCGGTGTGCGAAGGCTTCGGACTCGTCACGCTTGAAGCGCTCGCAGCGGGCACGCCGGTTGTCGTATCGAAGATCGAGCCATTCACCGACTATCTGAACGAACGCGTCTGCTGCTGGGCGCAACCCGATGACGTCCCGAGCATCGCCCGCGCGTTGCGCCGCGCATTGGAGGGCGAGGGTGGCATCGACTTCGACCATGCGGTGCCCGATTTGCTCAACCGCTTTAGCTGGCGCGACGGTGCGCGCCGCCATATCGCGCTGTATGAGCACCACCTGCAGCGTGCGCCGCAAGCGCTCAACGCCTGAATTTTCCATTCAAAGGATTTGTGATGCCAATCATGCACTTCAAGGTCCAGTGGCCGGACGGCACCGAGGCCAATTGTTATTCGCCTTCGACGGTGGTCGGTGAGCTCTTTGTCGCAGGGCAACGCTATGCGCTCGACGATTTCGTCGGAAAAGCGCGCGAAGCGTTGCACATCGGCTCCGAGCGGGTACGCGAGAAATACGGCTTTGCGTGTTCAGCGGCGATGGATCAGCTCGCGCAGATCGAAGAAATCGCGCAACGCTTCGCCGCCGACCCGCACGCCGAAGTCAAGGTCGTCGAACTCATTTGAACCGTATGCAGGAACGAACCATGTCGAACGAAAAGACCATTGCATCTGATGCGCTGAACGATGTCCCGCACCACACTGTGATTGTGGTGGGCGGCGGGCAGGCGGGCTTGTCGATCAGCTATTACCTGAAAGAGGCGGGCATCGATCACCTCGTCATCGAAAAGAATACCGTCACGCATACTTGGCGCTCGCAGCGCTGGGACGCGTTCTGCCTTGTCACGCCGAACTGGCAATGCGCGCTGCCGGGTCATCCGTATCGCGGCGACGACCCGCACGGCTTCATGAAGAAGGACGAGATCATCGCGTATCTGGATGGCTTCATCGCGATGGTCGATGCACCCGTGCTCGAACATACGGAGGTGCGCAAGGTGGGGCATCTGCTGTCGGGCGGCTACTTCGTGTCGACGTCGAACGGCGACTTCACGGCCGATCAGGTCGTGGTCGCGTCGGGCGGCTATCACACGCCCATCGTGCCACGTATGGCGGAGCGTCTGCCTGCAGGGGTCCTGCAGATGCAGTCGTCGCACTATCGCAATCCAGAGGCATTGCCGGAAGGTGCGGTGCTGGTGGTGGGATCAGGGCAGTCGGGTGCGCAGATCGCCGAAGACCTGCATCTTGCTGGCCGAAAGGTGTATCTCGCCGTCGGCGAAGCGCCGCGCTGTGCCCGCTTTTATCGCGGCCGCGACGTGGTGGACTGGCTCGCGGACATGCGCTACTACGACATGCCCGTCGATCAGCATCCATTGCGCGAAGGCGTACGCGACAACACGAATCACTATGTGACGGGGCGCGATGGCGGTCGCGATATCGATCTACGGCGCTTTGCGCTGGAAGGCATGGAACTGTACGGCAGGCTCGACGACCTGCGCGATGGCCGCCTGCACTTCGCGCCGAACCTGACCAGTAATCTGGATAGCGCCGACGACACATACAACCGCATCAACGCGAGCATCGACGCATTTATAGACAAGCAGGGTATCGACGCTCCGCAAGGTGCTCCCTATGAGCCGGTGTGGAGCCCACAAGGTGAACGCACGTCGCTCGATCTCGCGCAAAGCGGTATCGCGTCGATCATCTGGTGCATTGGCTTTACGCCCGACTTCAGCTGGATTGATGTACCCATATTCAATGGTCGCGGTTATCCCGCACACAATCGCGGCATCACGCCCCAACCGGGCTTGTATTTCATCGGCCTGCCGTGGCTGCATACATGGGGATCGGGCCGTTTCTCCGGAATCGCGCGCGATGCCCAGCATGTCGTCGGTGCGATCCGCTCGACGATCGGCATGTCCGCGAGCCTCGCGGCGTGAGCATGGTCCAACGCTATCGCGCGGGCATGCCGCAACTGAGTTATACAGGGCTGTCCGAAAACTGGCTGCTGAAGGAATGCGGGCATCGCCATTGGGAAGCGCTCGCCGAACATGCGGGCCGGGCGCAACCCGACTTCTACGACGACAACGGCGGCCGTTCCTACGCGGCCTTCACGGCGATCCGCCTGGAGACTTGCGGTCTCGATGCGATCACTGAGAACGACGTGTTCGATATTCACAGCACGCTGTGCAGAACGGGACCTGTGCGCCACTTCAGCACGCATCGGGTGGTGCGGGGCGGCAATGAAATCGTGGAGCTGTCGATGTCGTCGGCCTTCGTCACACGCGGCGAGGCGCGCAGCAATCGCACTGTGGCGCGCGCAGCACTGGCGGCATTGCCAGGCGAAGTCGCGCCGATGCCGGAGCGCGCAGCGCAGATGATGCAGATGAGCAAGCGCCTGCGTGCCGCCGACCGCGCCGCGTTGCCCGACCTCGCACCTGCCTCGGTTGAGCCGATCGAGTTTCTGCCGTGTCCCAATGGTGATTTCAACGGTGCCGACTTTCTGTACTTCGCGAGCTTTCAAGCCTTTGTCGACCGTGCCGAATGGCAGTGGCGCCGTTCCGAGGAGCCGCCTCTCGTGACAAACCGCTCGCTGTTCTACTACGGCAACGTCGATGTGGGCGACACGTTGAGCGTGCTGATGGTCGGTCAGGCACAGAACGGACAAGGCATCCGGCACTGGACAGAAGTGCGCCGCAAAAGCGACGGCATGAAGATCGCCGATGTTATGACAGAAAAACGCTGGAAACGCCGATGGGCAAGCGTCATGCCGTGCCGCTCAAGTCAGTCTATACGCGCGCGGATCTCAACGGCATCGAGCATCTGGACAGCATGCCGGGCGAAGCGCCGTTCGTGCGAGGTCCGTTCGCATCGATGTACACAGAAAAGCCTTGGACCATACGTCAGTATGCCGGCTACGCGCATGCTGCTGATACGAACCTCGCATTTCGCACAGCACTGACCGAGGGCGCACAGGGCCTCTCCGTCGCATTTGATCTGCCTACTCAACGTGGCTACGATTCGGACGACCCTGCTGTGAGCGCGGATGTCGGCATGACCGGAGTCGCGATCGATACCGTCGAGGACATGATACGGCTCTTCGAAGGGATCGCGCTCGACGAAGTGTCGGTGTCGATGACGATGAATGGAGCGGTCCTCCCGGTGCTTGCTGCTTTCATCGTCGCGGCGGAGGAACGCGGCGTACATGCATCGAAACTGCGGGGAACAATCCAGAATGATATTTTGAAAGAGTTCATGGTCCGGAACACGGGCATCTTTGCGCCTGAACCGTCATTGCAAATCGCCGCTGACGTCGTCGAGTATCTCGCCGAGAACGTGCCCAGATTTAACGCGCTCTCCGTGTCCGGATACCACTTTCAAGAGGCGGGAGCAGACGCGGTGCTTGAACTCGCATTGACGATGGCTAATGCCCGTAAGTACATAGAGACACTTATTGGCCGGGGGATGCATGCCAACGACGCCTGTGAGCGCGTGAGCTTCTTCTTCGGCGTAGGAATGGACTTTTACGTTGAGGTGGCAAAGCTCCGAGCCGCGCGAATTCTCTGGTCGGAGATTGCTTCGAAGAGCGGAGCGACGTCGGATAGGGCACGCGGGCTTCGAATGCACTGTCAGACCTCCGGATGGTCGTTGACCGCACAGAAGCCAATGAATAATGTTGTGCGCACGACAGTGGAGGCGCTAGCAGCCGTGTTCGGCGGCACGCAGTCTCTGCATACCAACGGATACGATGAGGCTCTTTCGCTGCCACGTACGCAATCAGCCAGGCTAGCTCGCGACACACAACTGATACTGCAGCATGAAACGGGTGTGTCGGGTGTGGTCGATCCATGGGCCGGTTCTTACATGATGGAAGCTCTTACAGCAGATATGTCTCGGCGGGCGCGTGCTGTAGTGGACGAAATCGACGCGCGTGGCGGCGTGGTCGAAGTCGTTAGTTCGGGTTGGGTCCGAGACAAGATCCACAGGAGCGCTTTGGAAGCACAAGCACAAATCGAAACGGGAGAACGTACGGTCGTCGGCGTCAACAGGTTCCTGGCGAGAGATGAGGAAGACCTTGCAGTGCACCAAACAGTTGACGGCCGGCAGGTGCAAGCGATACAGGCCCGAAGGCTTGCTGGCATTAAGGCTAACCGCGACCCGGAACGAGCGCGCGAGACGCTTGAGGCATTAACTCAAGCCGCGCGATGTGGAAGTAGAAATCTTCTTGAGCTAACGATGGCATGCGTGCGTGCGCGTGCGACCGTTGGTGAGTGCACTCAGGCGCTGGAGGTTATTTGGCCTAGGTATCGGGTCGATTTACCGATCTCTCGTGACTTCTACGGCGCAACGGTTGCGGATGATCCGGAATGGCAAGATTCTCGCCGAGCCGTGGCCGATGCGACTAGGCGTCTCGGCCGCGCCCCACGCATGCTCATTGCGAAACTCGGTCAGGACGGACATGACCGTGGGGCGCGGATCGTCGCGGCCGCGTTAAGTGACGCGGGCTTTGAAGTCTTCACGGGAGCAGGGATGTTCGCTTCGCCCTGCGATGTGCTGGCGATGGCTGAAAGCGAGCGCGTTGACATTATTGGCGTATCGTCACTTGCGGGCGCGCATGATCAGTTGATTTCTGAATTACATAAACGCATACGCGCACGTAGTCTACGGATACCAATTGTCGTCGGCGGTATTATCGGAGCCGAAAGTCAACGGACGCTGCAATCTTCGGGTGTCGTCGCTAGTTTCGCGCCTGGCACATCCATTCATTGCATCATATCGTCGTTAGCTACGATCGCACTATCGGTGGGGGATAGGACACGCGTCGACGACAATCATGTCTCGCTTGAATGATGACCTCTCCCTGTTCGCGAGCATTGCGCCGTGTTTCCGTGGAGTACCCGGGCTCTCCGTCCACGGGCATAAAAAACGTCAGTTTGTGTGCGACCCGCACGACGTGATGCATTATTGAAGGAGGGCCCACATTTTGCCATGCCACGAACATAGCCGGTTCGCAAATCATGGCACTGTTCGTATTCGCGATGCCACGCCTTCAGCGAATTCTTTGTCGGGTAACCCAGCTGCCTGATGGTCGCCCTGATGCGCTTGCCCAACTTCACATAAAGCTGAACTGCTCGAATGCGGTCTTCGTGCGAGTACACGGACTACCTTCAGGCAGTCAAAGATTTTGTCCGCACACGCGGTGGGTCAGGATTCGGTGCAAATCAACAATCCGGGAGACCGTAGTCGCCTGCCATCGAGACAAAGCTCATGTGGACGATCTTCGTCTGGAAGTCGCCAGGTAAGCCAAACTGCGCTGTCCAGCTATGCTGGTCGATCTGAGGAAGGTACGTGTGACATGCGCGAGGCGCACTCAGCAAACTGAATGAGTTTCGCCGCTGTCTCTGACAGCAGGCGACAATCTTTGTAGCTCCATGTATTCCATAATCGTATAGCTAACTTGCAATTTTTCATTATAAAGGCATGTCAATTGCCGCTAGTATGCGAACTCCTGGCTGCGCCCCATACATGACCCGAACAGGCGCAAAGCGTCCAAACGGCGCTTCGCCGCCTTGGGCAATACGAAAGGCCACGCCGACCACACAATGATGCACTGCCTGCGTCGAAGGCGCGGCGAGCGTACCCAAAGGAGACTCGATCTTGAAAATGACGTTCCGTTGGTATGGCGACGCGGACCCGGTTCCGCTCGCGTATATCCGTCAGATCCCAGGCATGGTAGGGGTCGTCTCGGCTGTCTATGATGTGCCAGTGGGCGATGTGTGGCCGGTCGACACGATCCGGTCGCTGAAGGAGAAGATAGAGGCTCATGGGCTGACACTGGATGTTATCGAAAGCGTGCCGGTGCACGAGGACATCAAGCTCGGCAAGCCGACGCGCGACGCGTTCATCGCCAATTACGGCCAGACGCTGCGTAACCTCGGCGCTTGCGGTGTGAAGGTGGTCTGCTACAACTTCATGCCCGTTTTCGACTGGACCCGCACCTCGCTGGAAATGCCCCTGCCCGACGGATCGACGACGCTCGCGTTCGACACGCAAGCGATCCGCGAGCTCGACGTCAGCCAGGGTATCCAGTTACCCGGCTGGGACGCGAGCTATCGGCCCGAGCAATTGCAAGCCCTGCTGCGCGACTACGAAGCGCTTGACGAAGCCGGTCTGTGGGCCAATCTCGACTACTTCCTGCGCGCGATCATTCCGGTGGCCAAAGAAGCCGGCATCAAGATGGCGATCCATCCCGACGATCCGCCGCGGCCGATTTTCGGGCTGCCGCGCATCGTGAAGAATCGCGCGGACCTGCAGCGCGTGCTGGCTATCGTCGACGACCCCGCCAACGGCCTGACGCTCTGTTCGGGGTCGCTGGGCGCGGACCTGCAGAACGATATTCCGGCTCTGGTGCGGGAGTTCGGTGCACGTGGCCGGATTCATTTTGCCCACCTGCGTAACGTGCAAACGAATGCCGCGGGCGACTTTCACGAGACCTCGCATCGGTCGGCAGATGGCTCGCTCGACATGGCGGAAATAGTCAAAGCCTACTTCGAAACCGGCTTTGAAGGCTACGCACGGCCGGACCATGGGCGAATGATCTGGGGCGAGACGGGCCGCGCTGGCTATGGGCTGTTCGATCGCGCGCTGGGTGCCGTCTACCTGAACGGTATTTGGGAAGGCCTCGCCAAACATCCGACCGATCATGCGGCTGAGTAATGCCTCCGTGGCTTCGCTCGCAGCGCCCGCCGCTCGCGGAATCGTCGTTCCCACCTACGATCGTGCGAGCCTTGCACCGGGCATCGTCCATCTGGGCCTCGGGGCTTTTCATCGCGCGCACCAGGCCGTCTACACGGAACACACGTTGCGCGCTGGCGATCACCGCTGGGGCATCGTCGGCGTGTCGTTGCGACGAGCGGACACTTCGGAGGCGCTAATTGCGCAGGATCATCTTTATACCGTGGATGTGCGCGACGGCACCGCGGATTCGTTCCAAGTGGTGGGTGCACTGATCGCTTCGCTGGTCGCGCCGCAGTCGCCTGCCGCCGTACTAGATGCGATGACCGATCCGCGCTGCCATATCGTCAGCCTGACAATCACCGAGAAAGGCTATTGCCGCAATCCGGCCAGCGGCGCATTGGAGTTCGATCATCCCGACATTGACCATGATCTCCGCGAGGGCACCGCGCCGCGAAGTGCGATCGGCTTCGTCGTGCGCGGGCTGGCGTTGCGACGCGCAGCCGGTCTGCGCCCGCTTACCGTGATGTCATGCGACAACCTGCCGTCCAACGGCGACACGATGCGCGCGTTGACGCTGGCGTTCGCGCGTGAAGCAGATCCTGCGCTAGCCGACTGGATCGAGCGAGAGGGCGCGTTTCCCAACACGATGGTAGATCGGATCGTTCCGCTCACCACCGACGCCGATCGCACGCGCGTAGCGAAGGAACTCGGTGCCTACGACGCATGGCCGGTGATGACCGAGCCCTTCTCGCAATGGGTAATCGAAGACCGCTTCGCGGGGCCACGGCCGGCTTGGGAGCGCGCAGGCGCGACGCTCGTGCGCGACGCGCGTCCCTATGAGCAGGCCAAATTGCGGATGCTGAACGGCGCGCATTCGGCACTCGCGTACCTTGGCTCGCTGATCGGCTATGAGACCGTCGATCAGGCGATCGGCGCGCCGGCCCTGTTGAACTTTGTCGAAAGCATGTTGCGCGACGAAGTGGAGCCGACGCTGTCGCGACCCGCTTTGGCTAGGTATCGCGCTGATCTGTTCACGCGTTTTCGCAATACCGCGCTCGATCACCGCTTGCAACAGATCGCAACCGACGGCTCGCAGAAACTGCCACAGCGCTGGCTGGAAAGCGTGCGCGCCAACCTGAAAAGCGGCGCGCCGACCGAATGTCTGGCATTTGCGTTGGCCGGTTGGATCGCGTACCTCGGCGGTCAGGACGAGACAGGCCGCACCTACGTCATCGCTGACCCGCTCGGCGACACGCTGGCCGAGGCGGTTCGCCTGACCTTGCACGCGGATGCCATCGACGCGGTACAAACACTGTTTGAAATCGAATCGATCTTTGGATGCGATCTGCGCGCACATCCGCGCTTCGTCGCGCAGGTCGCAGGCCATCTGGCGGCGATTCGTGCAGAAGGCGTCGTCAAAGCCCTGGACGCTTGTACCGTTTCACGGTCATGCACGCAGCTGCGCCGACCGCCACCTCCTACTGAGTAGGAAGCCTGAATAACCGGAGGGAAGACATGAGCGACCTGCTAGTCAGACCGTCAAAGCATGCGGAAGACGGCCAGATCATCCATATCACGCCGGCGAGTGCCGGCTGGAAATACGTCGGCTTCGATGTTTTCGAGCTGATGCCCGGCGCGACAGTGACTCGGGAGACGGGCGATCGCGAAGTCGTAGTCGTGCTCGTCAAGGGGCGCGCAATAGCCGGCTGCGAAGGCCTCGCGAGCCGCGAGATCGGCGCACGGATGTCACCGTTCGATGGTGCGCCGTGGTCCATGTATGTGCCGCCGCATACGTGCTACACGATCATGGCGACGGACGACGTCGAACTCGGAGTCTGCTCCGCGCCCGCGAAGGGCGGTCTGCCGCCGCGCTTCATTGCACCTGACGAGGTCAAGCAGGAAACCCGCGGCGCTGGCGCTAACCTGCGCCACGTGCGCCACATCCTGCCCGAAACCGAACTGGCGGAGAGCTTGCTGGTGGTGGAATCGGTGACGCCCGCGGGCAACTGGTCGAGCTACCCGCCGCATCGGCACGATACGGACGATGGCGAGCAGCAGACCTATCTCGAGGAAACCTATTACCATCGCGTCTCGCCGCCGCAGGGCTTCGCAATTCAGCGCGTCTATACCGACGACCGCAGTCTCGACGAAACGCTTGCGGCGTACGACAAGCATGTCGTGCTAGTGCCGCGCGGCTATCACCCGGTTGCCGCCGCGCACGGCTATGACCTCTACTATCTGAATGTGATGGCCGGTCCGCGTCGCACCTGGCACGTACATAACGAGCCGGCGCATGAATGGTTACTACAGTCCGGCGCAAGCGTCGCGGCGGACGGCGTGCGCTGAGTCCCGTCGGGGTGAGTCAGTCGCGTTCTGCGTCGGGGTCTTGGGTGTCAAATCCAGCGGCCTCGCGCAGCGCTTGCAGCATCGCCCGCGCGCCCGGTGAGAGCCTTTCGCCGCGGCGTGTGACGATGCCCGCCGGTCCGAGCTTCAGATCGAGTTCGAACGGTAGTGGTTCGAGCGCGCCTGCAATGCAATACGGCCGCACCGGCTCGCGCGCAAGCGGCGCGATCATATCGCTGATCTGCAGCAGACTCGTGATGACGGGCAGCGACGAACTCTCGACCACGTCCGTCGGCAACGCGAGATGCCGTTCAAGAAAAAGTTGCGTGAGCTGATTGCGCATCACGTTGCCTTTCGGCGGCAAGATCCATGTTTGCGGCGCCAGTTCGTTCCAGCTCAATGTCTTGTGCTTGACTAGCGGATGGCCAACGCGTGCGAACAGAGCGTGCTGTGCTTCTGCGAGCGGGGCATAGTGCAGTTCCACCAGATCGTCCGGATTGCGGATTCGCGCGACGATCATATCCAGCTTGCCTTCCTGCAGACGCTGCACCAACACCTCACTGAACTCCATCTCGATGCTGACGCGAATCTGCGGAAAGCGCTTCTTGAGCAGCGCAACCGCTTGCGGCACGAGGTTGGTGGCCGCCGTGACCTCGGTGCCGATCATCGCCTGCCCGGTCAGGCCTGCTTTGAGCGCGGACACTTCGTCGTATGCATGCTGCAACTCCGCCAGCACGTTGCGTGCATGGCGGATCAACACCTGGCCGTACCAGGTCGGCTCGACACCGCGCGGATGCCGTTCGAAGAGCGCCACACCCATCGTCTCTTCGAGTTCGCGCAGCAACTTGGTCGCTCCAGGCTGCGTCATGTGCGCGGCGTCCGCTGCGCGCAGCACCGAGCGATGATTGTCGAGCTGAACGATCAGGGCCAGTTGACGCGTCTTCAGGCGCGACGGGTCGAAGCGGCTCGTCGCGACGCCGGTCTCCGGATGAGTAACAGAGGTCACCATGCCATCTCCAGATATTCCTTATCGATATAGATTATGAGTTATTTTTCATTTTAAAAGCATATCTGTCGATTCTACTATGTACAAGACGCTCGGCATTCCAGGCCGGCGCAGATCTTTCAGGACATGGAGACCGGCTTCATCCAGCAGCCGCGCATGCACCCGCACAGGAGATGAGGAAGCAATGAACATCCGTACCACAGACATCCCGCCGGAAGGCATCACCACGGACGAGTTCCTCGGCCGCGTCGCCAAGGTCCGCAGCGCACTCGACAAGGCGGGCCTCGTCGGCCTGCTCGCCTTCGGCGATTGTTGGCGTGGCGCGAACATCGGGTACTTCACCGAGTTCCGTCCTCTCGACGGCGTATCGGACATCGCCAACGCGATCCTGCTGCTGCCCGTGGACGGCGACCCGGTCCTGTTCGTGTCGGATCAGTGCTTCGACTACGCGACGAGCGTGACCGCCTTCGAGGTGCGCAGCCTGCGTGAAGTCACGCAACAGGTGCAGGCATTTTCGGCACGGCATCACAGCGGCACGGTCGGCCTCGCCGGCGCCGCCTATATCCCTGCGGATCTGTTGAAGCGCCTGAACGCCGGTCTGGGCGAATTGAAGCTCGAGCCGACGATGGTGCTAGCCGAAATCAAGGCGATCAAGAGCGACGCCGAAGTCGCACTGATGCGCAAAGCCGCCGCCTTGACCGATTCGGCGATGGCCGCGATTCGCGATGCGCTCGCCGACGGCCGTCCCTACACCGAGCGTGAACTCGCTCTGATCGCCGACCGCGCGATGCTCGCGGGCGGAGCTGACCGGACCGCGTTCGATTCGATGGTGCAGTCGGGGCCGCGCTCGGCGTATAACCTGGCGCGCCCCACCGACCGCATCCTGCAACCGGGCGACCTGATCATGACCGACATCGGTGCGCGCTATCGTGGGTACGTGGCCGATGGCGGACGCGGTTTCACCTACGGTCCGGCGAATCCCGAGAAGATGGCGATCGTCGCGGCAGCGGCGCGCGCGGTCGAAGCAGGGCTGGCCGCCGCGCGTCCGGGCATGGCGGCCATGGAACTGAATGCGGTGATCCAGCAGGCGCTGGTGAAATCGAACTACGAGCAATACTCGAGCGAAGCGCGCGGCCATGGCACTGGTCACGGCACCGGCATGGACCCGGAGGAAGAAGCGCCGTGGATCGGGCCGGGCAATAAGACCGTGCTGCAGGAAAACATGGTGTTTACGTTGAAGGCGACGATCACGGTGCCGAACGTCGGCGGTTTGCGCACCGAACGTATCGTGCGGCTGACCTCGGGCGGCGTCGAAACGCTCGACCAGTTCCCGATGGAGCTGCACTGGTGAGCAAATCGAATTTATCGTTACGTGCCGGCGGACCCGCGCCGCTGAACGCAGCGGCTTGAAAACATAGATTCCCAGAGAAGGGAGGAGACATGAATACATCGCCCGTTTCACCCGGCAACGCGCCGGTTATCAGCCGTTCGGCCGTCAACCGCGTGTTGGTCGCTTCAGTGGTCGGGACCGCGATCGAGTGGTACGACTTTTTTCTCTACGCCACCGCTTCGGCGCTGGTATTCGCCAAGCTGTTCTTCCCCTCGTTCGATCCGGTGGTCGGCACCATCGCGGCGTTCGGCAGTTTTGCGGTCGGCTATCTAGCGCGGCCGTTCGGCGCCGTATTTTTCGGGCACTTTGGCGATCGCATCGGACGAAAGACGACGCTCGTCGCGACGCTGACGATCATGGGCGTCGGCACTTTTGTGATCGGTCTCTTGCCGACTTACGATTCGATCGGCGTCTGGGCGCCGATCCTGCTGGTGGCGATGCGCTTCCTGCAAGGTCTCGGCGTCGGTGGTGAATGGGGCGGCGCGGTGCTGATGGTGGTCGAAACGGCGCCGGCCAGCAAGCGCGGCTTCTTCGGCGCGTTCCCCCAATTGGGCGTGCCGCTCGGGCTGATGCTTTCGACCGCGGTGTTCAAAGCCGTGTCGAGTCTGCCGTCGGACGCGTTCTATTCATGGGGATGGCGCCTGCCGTTCCTGCTGAGCGTCGCGCTGATCGCGATCGGCCTGTTCATCCGGCTACGCGTCATGGAGTCGCCCGTATTCGAACAGATCAAGGCGAGCAAGCAGGTCGTGAAGGCGCCGCTGATCGAATTGCTGCGCCGGCATCCGAAAGATCTCGTGCTGACGATCGGCACGCGTTTCGCGGTCGACATCACCTTCAACGTGATCAACGTGTTCGTGCTGGTCTATGGCACCACGCGACTCGGCCTGCCGCGCGGACTGCTTCTGAACGCCATCATTCTCGGCTGCGCTTTCGCGCTGATCACGCTGCCATTGTTCGGCAAACTGTCGGATCTGATCGGACGCCGAACCGTCTTCATGTTCGGGGCGGTGTTCGTAGCGATCTACGGATTCGCATTCTTTCCGTTGCTCGAGACGCGCAATCCGACTTTGATTCTCGTGGCGTACGTCTGCGGTATCGCGTTAAGCCAGGCGTCTGTGTACGGCGTGCAATCCACGTGGTTTGCGGAGCTGTTCGGTACGCGGGTGCGCTATACGGGTGCGTCGCTGCCGTATCAGATCGCCGGCATCATCACGTCAGGGCCGACGCCATTGATCGCCACTTATCTGTTTGCCACGTATGGCCAGACGCTGCCGATTTCGATCTATATCGCGGCGACGGGCTTGCTGAGCATGGTGTGTGCGTTTTTCCTCGCCGAGACTTTCAGGCGGGATCTGTCGGCGGAGCCGGAAGATGAAGCGGCCGCTACGAGTGCACATGTGCACTCGCACTCGCCGAGTCCTCTGTCGCACTGAGCGCAAATCGACCCCGCTGCGGCGTCGTGTATGGCCTCGCCGATTGCGGGGCCGCAGCGGGACTCGCGCAAGGCAGCGGTTCAAGCGTTGGCTGAGGACGAACACGATGCCAATACTGACCGTATGCATACGACCCCCCCGCGATCCGATCTTCATGTCCGTTTGCGGTCCGTCTGGCGAACCTCCTACGGATAACGGATTCATTGCGGTCGTCGTGGACGACGAAAAGGACTTCCCCAGCCGAAGTCGCGTTCTTGCCGCGAAACCTCGTCAGCCTGTCAAGCGCGCGACACCGAAAGCGGGCGTCAAAGAGGCGCTAGCAGCAAAGGTCCGGGCACGCAAGTGAGACGCTTCGTCGAATCGACGGGCAATTGAGGGCAAGCGCTCACAAAGTCATTGGAGGCAAGTAATGCCCGGGCGGACGTGAGTCAGGGCGCCGATTCATTGCGACGGCAGACTCTTGCCCGGATACGGGATGGTGCGTTTGCTGATTATCGGGTGCATCTTGTGGAACAGGTGCTTAGTGACGTCGGTGACGAAGTAGTCGTGGCCGACTGACCGGATTGACGCGTTGCTCTCTTTGGCTACCGTGCGAGCCTATTGATACCGAAAGCAAAAACGGCGACGCCGCGCGTGTTCGTCGGCGCTGGCGGGGGTGCGACGTGGGTCAGCCGAGGCTTCAATCAAACCTATTACGGCGTCACGCCGGCGGACTCGGCGCGAAGCGGAGCTACCGGCGTTTAATCCGGACGGCGACCTGGAGCAGGTCACGAGCGGGGCGGCGGCCATTTCCCGTAACGAAGAAATCGAGGCTGCTTACCTGCATCACGCGATATCTGCTACTTCCGCGGCCCCTCGCCGTTCTCCAATATGCGTGCGTGACTTATGTTTTGAGGAGAAAGTTCGTGGAACTGACACGTATGGTCGGCATGGTTTTGGCCAGTTTCTTCGGCGTGCGCAAGCGTGCAAACCATGAGGCCGATTTGGCCAATGTCAACATGGTGCTGCTACCCTTTGTCGCAGTGGCGCTGGCTCTAATGATTGGGTTGCTCATCCTTGGTGCAGTCGAGCTGATTGTCAATGGAACAAGTTCAGCGCAGGGCTTTTGACTGCGGACATGTGTCGCAGCGCGAATCTGTGCTTCGCGACGTCGTCAGGCGCGAACTATGGGTGAGTCGAGAATCTCGGCAAGTGCGCGAACTGCATTCTCGAAGCGGGCATCCCAAGGGTGCCCGAAATTGAGCCGTACACAGTTCTGAAAAGCGTGTGTCGCTGAGAACATTGGGCCTGGCGCAATGCTGACGCCGCGTTCGCTCGCCAGCGCGTGAAGCTCCATCGCCTTGACAGACTGTGGGAGTTGCAGCCACAGCATGTAGCCTCCGTGTGGGCGCGTCCACTTGACCGCGTCGGGCAGCCATCGGCGCAGCGCGGCCTCCATCTGTCCAAGTTGCGTTTGAAGCGATGAGCGTAGCGAGCGCAGATGCCTGTCGTAGCCGCCGTTCTCCAGGTAGTCGGCTATGCCAGCCTGGGCGGGGATACTCGCACAGAGTGTTGTCATTAGCTTGAGTCGCCGAACTTTGTCGGCAAATCGGCCCGCTGTGGCCCATCCAACCCGGTAACCGGGTGCGAGCGTCTTCGAGAACGAGCTGCAATGCATGACGAGTCCTTCAGTATCGAATGCCTTTGCTGGCACGGGGCGGTCGCGGCTGAAATGGAGCTCCTGATAAACGTCGTCCTCGATGAGCGGAATCTGCTTTTCACGCAGCATCTCAACCAGAGCCCGCTTCTTTTCAATCGACAAGGAGGTTCCCGTCGGATTCTGGAAGTTGGGCATGAACCAGCAAGCCCGGATGGGGTGCTGCTCGAGCGCGCGTCGCAGTGCATCCAGGTCTAGGCCCGAGATGGGGTTCACGGGAATCTCGACTGCTCTCAGGTCCAAACGCTCGATTGCTTGCAAGGCGGCATAGAACCCCGGCGACTCTACGGCCACGGCGTCGCCTGGCCGCGTGACTGCCATCAGACACAGGTTCAATGCTTCCAAGGCGCCGTTGGTCACGACGATTTCTTTGGATGCGACTGCGAGTCCAATTCCCACGTATCGCAATCTGATTTGTTGGCGAAGACGGTCGCTGCCAGGAAGGTCTTCAACCGTGCTCCAGGGACTGAGCGAGCGCGTTCCGGCGACGAGCGATTTCAACAGCCGCGATGACGGAAACAGCGTTGGCGAAGGAAAGGCCGAGCCCAACGGCACAATATCGGGATGCTGCGTCGATTCCAGGACCGAGAACACAAGGTCGCTGATGTCGACTTTCTTTGGCGCGTCGTCTTGCTTCTGCTTGGGAACCTCAGCGTGAACTTCCGCGCCAGGCGTCACGAAGTAGCCGGCACGCTCCTCCGCGCGGACTAAACCCCATTGCTCGAGCAGATAGTAGGCTCGGAAGACCGTCGTCTGACTGACGCCATATTGCGAGATGATTTGTCGCAATGACGGAAGCCGGGCGCCCACCGGAATTTGGCCCGCGCGGATTTGTTCTGCCAGGTTGTTAGCAATGGTTTCAAACCGAGTCATTGTTGGACCTTGGTGCGCATTATCCAAGCCGAGCCCGCAGCACGGCTTGACACGAGGAGCCACGAGTCGTCTCTCAGGCTGCATGCTACCCCGGAATGAACGCGTCTCAGGTCGCCGGGTCTGCCACGGCCCACTGCTACGCAGAAATCGTCGGCAACTGCTCCTTCCGGGTTGGTCTTGACGCATCTACCGTCGCTGTTTGCCTGGTGCGCGCCAAGCGCGCGTTTGGAAGGACGTGACTGGAGATGCTCATCACCCATGTATCGATATACCAAGTTCGACAAAGCCTTCGTCAAAAGCCGTGCAGCACAGTTTCGCGACCAGCTAAAGCGGTGGCAAAGCGGGCAACTGAGCGAAGACGATTTTCGCCCGCTTAGACTTCAGAACGGATGGTACGTGCAGCGGCACGCCCCGATGCTGCGTGTGGCGGTTCCTTATGGTGAGTTGTCGAGCGCGCAATTGCGCGTTCTCGCGCGCATCGCACGCGAATACGATACCCCGACCGAATCTGTGTACCGCAGCGCCATGGTGGCTCAGGCGAAGCTCGGTTCGACGCAGCTGCCAACGAATACCGCGCACTTCACCACCCGGACGAACGTGCAATTCAACTGGATTCCGTTGGCCAAAGCTGCCGATGTCATGGACCTGCTGGCGTCTGTCGACATGCACGGCATTCAGACGAGCGGAAACTGTATCCGAAACATTTCATGCGACGAGCGTGCTGGCGTGGCCGTTGACGAAATTGCCGACCCACGGCCTTTCGCTGAACTGATGCGGCAGTGGACGACACTGCACCCTGAATTTGCCTATCTGCCGCGAAAGTTCAAGATTGCAGTCACCGGCGCCACCGAAGACCGAGCGGCGACCGACTGGCACGACGTAGGTCTCCGACTCGTGCGAAACAGCTCGGGCGACCTGGGATTCCGCGTTTCGGTCGGCGGCGGTATGGGCCGAACGCCAATGATTGCGACGGTGCTGCGGGAGTTCCTGCCATGGAACCAAATCATGAACTACATTGAAGCGGTCGTGCGGGTGTATAACCGCTACGGCAGGCGCGACAACAAGTACAAGGCGCGCATCAAGATTCTGGTAAAGGCAGAAGGACAGCGCTACATCGCCGACGTCGAGCGGGAGTTCCGGCAAATCGTTGAACTTGACGGCGCTCCGCACACCATCACACAAGCAGAACTCGACCGTGTGACCGCCGCATTTGTGCCGCCCGAGACAGTCGCCGCGGCTGCCGGGAGTTCGCAAGCAGATGCACCCGCCGTCTCGGACCGTTTTGCGCGCTGGATGCGGCGGAACGTGGCGCCGCATAGGGAACCGGCGCTGCGCATCGTGACGCTGTCGTTCAAACGGCTGGGCCACGCGCCAGGAGACGCTTCGGCGGACCAGTTGGAGCGCCTGGCAGACTTGGCAGACCGTTTCTCCGGTGGTGAGGCGCGGGTCACCCACACCCAGAATATCGTTCTGCCCTGGGTGCCCGCGTCCAAGCTATTCGCGCTGTGGGAGGCTGCGAGCGCACTCGGTCTTGCCAGCACAAACATCGGTTTGATGACAGACATCATCGCGTGCCCGGGAGGAGACTTTTGCGCGCTGGCCAATGCGCGTTCGATTCCTGTCGCGCAGGCCCTCGCCGAACGGTATCAAGACATCGACGAACTCGACGACATCGGTGACATCGATGTCCATATCAGCGGATGCATTAACTCCTGCGGCCATCACCATAGCGGGCATATCGGCGTGCTGGGCGTCGACAAGGATGGGAAGGAGTGGTACCAGATTACCTTGGGTGGGGCCGACGGGAGCCAGGCCAGCGGCAACGCGCAGCCGGGCAAGGTAATTGGTCCGTCTTTTTCCGCTACCGAAGTTCCTGATGCAATCGAGGCCATCCTCGGCACATATCGCGACCTTCGGGAACACCAAGAACAGGGGCGGTACGAACGCTTCATCGAGACGTTGCGTCGCGTCGGCCTTGACCCCTTCAAGGCGGCGGCTAATGGCGCTCGAAACAAAGATGAGGTGCTGGCGTGAACAATATTCCTCGCTTTCAAGTCATCGACAGGCGCGCGGCTCTAGACGCCGGCCAACCGAGCGTTCTAAAGCTGCCCAACGATGCGGACCCCATGACGCTAGCAGGCGAGCTCGCCGGCGTGGAGCGAATTGAACTGCATTTCCCGCATTTCACCGACGGCCGAGCATATAGCCAGGCGTATCTCTTGCGCCGGAGGCTACGCTTCACCGGAGATTTGCGGGCAACGGGTGACGTCCAGGTCGACCAACTACTGCAGATGGCGCGAACCGGCTTCTCCAGCGCGGTGCTCAACGACGGACTCAACCCGACGGAGGCGGCCCGCCACCTGGAGCAATTTTCCGGCTTCTATCAACGCGACCTCACCGTAGACTCTCTGCCTCTTGCCGCAGGCCCAGCGCTTAAACCTGGTTCCACGTCCGATTGAAGATGTCGTAAAACCACTGCCGCGCCGACGAGGCCTCAGCACACTGGGAAAAGTTGGAAGAAAAAGCAAGGCGATATTTCGACGCTCAGACGGAGGAGGACGAGCCGCCTCGGCTTTAACAACCGGCTCAAGACTAGCTAGGCCTCAATAAGCGTCTGCGCTTGGGCCAGAAGCGCGGATGCCGCGAGCAACTCGTTGCGGCCCGCCATCGTGAGTGCTGCGGTCGCGGTTTCCCTGAAGAGGTCCTGGTTCGAAATTTGTGGCGCGCCGTGCTCCGCAATGCGTGTGCGCCGAAGTCGAAAGAAGGCCAGCATCGCGAGCGCATCCAGTCTCTGCTCGTCCGATGCACCAGACACTACCAGTTCTGCCGCTGCAACCAGCCGACTGATTGCACCTTCATACTCCGCTCGGTCCATGGCATCTCTCCGTGCTGCTCAGTATTATAGGTTCACCCACTGAGAGCGCGTACTGCATTCTGATGTCCTCTTACTGGGACATGAAATCAGTAGCTGCCATGGGAGTGAGAGTGCCTGCACCGATTGCTCTGGCAAAAACTCGAATTGCAGCGTCCTCGAAGTTGTCTCGGCCTTTCAGGATTGCTATCGTATGCATCCATTCCCCTTAGCTCGCTGCTAGTTCGCGTGAGCGTCACCGCAATGACGACGGCTGCGCCGAAAATTAGCGCCACGGAGTCCAGGAGCAGGCCGCCGTCAAAGCTGCCCGTCGCGTCTTTCGAATAACCGATCGCGGACGGCCCGATGAATCCGCCGAGGTTGCCCACCGAGTTGACGAAAGCGATGCCAGCTTCAGTGCGATGGCCGTGCCGATGCCACGTGCTGCACCGGTCATGAGCGCGAAAAATCGGTATGACCGCGTCACATCTTGGGGCGGCTCCCTTTCCACGTACATCGGGCCATGCTGATACGTCAGGCCATCATGCTCGATCCGATCAGCCGCAATCCAGAAGTGACCACGACGTGGTGTCCTCACGGACGCATTCATCTACCACGCAAAGGAAGCTTGATTCTTCATGATTGCTGGAGTCGCCAACTTAGTCCGGCTGCCAGTGTCAGTGACGCGCCTATGGCCAATGAAGCCACCGCAAAGCCAAGTTGCACGTCCTGAGCGCTTGCACCATCAGGCGCGATCGCGATGAATACACCGCCGAACAAGGCGACGCTTACTGCAGCGCTGATCTGCAAGGTAGCGCTTACCAGGCCCGAGGCCAGCCCCGCCCAACGTGTTTCCACATGGTCTACGTTCAAGCGCACCAGCGCGGGAAGGGCGATACCTTGCCCGGCGCCAATCAAAAACAACGGCAACGCAAGCCACGACGACGCACCGGCGAAAGCCAGCGCTGCGACCATGATCAGACCGAGCACCTCCAGAACCATGCCAAACGCGGCAGTGCGCGTGCCCATACGCCGGGCGATGTACGGGCTGCACAGTGGACCGAGGAAGAACCCGATGCCGAGCGGCACGATGGCCAGGCCGGCCGTCAACGCATCGTGGCGCAGGCTGGCCTGTTCATACACGGCGAACACCAGGAAGAACGCGGCGAGCGCGTAGAAGAAGAACGTTGACGCCAAGCTTTGTCGCAACTTGCGCACGGCTAGAAGCGAGGGCAGAACCAGAGGAGTTCTGCCGGCGCGCTCCTGTGCTTTTTCATACTGCCAGAAGGCCCATAGCAATGGCATGCTCAGGACCAGCGGCGCTATGCACCACCACGGCCAGTGGTGTTCTTGCCCTTCGATGAGCGGAACCACGAGCGCCAGCAAGCCAACCGCGAGCAGCAACGCCCCTGGCACGTCCAGGCGAGGCGAACGCTCGGCTCGGCTTTCACGCAGCAGCATCGTTGCAGCTGGAACGGCAACGATGATGATCGGCAGGTTGATCAAAAATACGCTGCGCCACCCCAGTCCCCACGGACTGGCGGAAACTAGCATTCCCCCCAGCAGCTGACCGCCCACAGAGGCCAGGCCGAACGTAGCGCCGTATAGACTCAACGCGCGATTCTTTTCTCTTTCCGGGAAGATGGCGTGTATCGAGGCCAATGATTGCGGTGCCATGATCGCTGCGGAGATCCCTTGCAGCAGCCGACCGACGACAAGCATGTCCGATGACGGTGCCAGGCCGCACCACGCCGAAGCGACCCCAAAGCCAAGCATGCCAGCGATGAATACGCGCTTCCGGCCATAAAGATCGCCGAGGCGACCGCCCAGGATCAGGGTGACGGCATAGGCCGCGGCGTACACCGAGATCACCAGCTGAGAGACATCTGAAGATGCTTGCAGGCCTGTACGTATGGTAGGTAGCGCCACGTTGACGATGAAGAAGTCCAAAGGTGGCAGGAGAGTGCCAGTCAACAGCACGGCCAAGGCGAGCCAGCGGCGGGAGTCAGAGGCTGCTGTCCCAGTGGTAACAACATGCCGGGCTTCGGTATTCATATTTTGAGGTTCCAGATCAGACTGGCTTGGGATCGGCGCACAGTCGGTTCGCGGGGACATCCGTGTATCGAGCCGTATAGTGCTCCGAACAGCATTGTTCGAATACTTACGTCCATGTATATTTGCCGTGCAATTTTGTACGGAGATCGGGCATGGATTGGAACGACGTTCGCGTCTTCTTGGCAGTAGCTCGCAGCGGGTCCTTCGGCGAGTCCGCGCGGATGCTAGATGTGAGCCATCCGACGGTCGGTCGACGAATCAAGGTGCTCGAGGACGAAGCGAAGCAGCCGCTTTTTCGTCGGACAAAGGACGGACTCGTGCTCACGGACGCCGGGGACGCCGTGCTCGCGCTGGCGGAATCCATGGAGGATGCCGCGCTGTCCATGGAAAGGCGTCTGAGCGGCAACAACCAGCGCCTCGAAGGCATCTTAAGGATCTCATCGGCGGACTGGTTTGCCGGCTATGTACTGGCTCCCGTCCTGGCCGAGTTGACGCGTCGTCATCCCGCTGTCGTGCCGGAAGTGATTGCGAGCTATCGACTACTCGATCTCTCCCGTCGTGAGGCGGACGTAGCGTTTCGCATCGTGCCGTTCAGCGAGCCGGATATTGTTCAGCGCCGTCTGATGCGAATTTCATACGGTCTCTATGCATCGGCGGCAACCGCACAGGCGTTGCAGGACGATCCGGCATCTGTGGGGCTCATTCTCATGAATACCGCGCAATCGCACTTTCCCGACGTCAGTTGGGTACTGGAGAGGTTTCCGCTTTCACGACGAGCCTTCACAAGCACAAATCGAACGGTCCAGGCACAGATGTGCCTGAGAGGGGTAGGTATCGCGGTGCTGCCAAGGCCACTTGGCGATGCGATCTCCGGATTGCATCGCATCGACACGCCCGATGAACCTCCCATGCGGGATTTGTGGGTTGGCTATCATCAGGACCTGCGACACATGGATCGGTTGCGCGCGATGCTGGATATCGCCGACACGATGCTATCGGATTCCATGACTGCAGCACGGTGAGTACCTGATGTCTTCCGGGGCCGAGTCGAACGATTGGAAGGTGTGATCGGCGCCGAACCGGAACAGGACTTGCGCTGGACTTTCACCAGCCGGCGACGCAGTGCCGACGCTTCAGGCGCGCTGCTCGTCAGGTTGGGCCAATGGGCTCGTAGGTGAATACTACGGGTACTGCAGGATGTTGATGATCGTACCGTCGGGGTCTCGAACCATCGTCGACCGCAAGCCGTCCGCAGAGAGAGGCTTGAGTTTCCATTCGAAGACTGCGCCTTCATTCTCGAGGTGCGACGTGACGGCTTCGAGGCTCGATGTACGAAAAACGACCGCCTTCGCCCCGGTCCGGTCGATGTGCGGCCCCGGCACAATCTTCGCGTCGGGATTGCGAACAGTCGTTGCACGCGAAAGAAGTTCGATCCGCATGTCGTCTCTTTCGAGTATCTGGAAGTCGGCCTCGAGTGGTTCGATGTAGGTCGAGTATCCTCGACGAAACCCGAAGAGGCGCCCGTACCAGTCTGCGGATCGATTGATGTCAGTCACCGAGACAGCGACGTTATCGAATTCAATCAACTGCTGCGTCGGCAACTCCGATTTGCTCAGGTCAGTCATTCATATTTCTCCACAGGTGGCGCCGCGAGCGAGCCTCTTAGACGGTGTTATGAACTTTCGGCCAGACCTGGTATCCTGGCCGGATGAAAAAACGCAGACCCTATCCAACGGATGTGTCGGATGAAGAGTGGTACTTCGCTGCTCCGTACCTGACCTTGATGAGCAAAGACGCACCACAACGCAGATACGAATTGCGCGAAATGTTCAACGCTTTGCGCTGGATTGTCCGCGCGGGTGCGCCGTGGCGTCTGCTGCCCAATGACTTTCCGCCGTGGGAGACGGTCTATCAGCAGACGCAACGCTGGATTCAGGCGGGCTGTTTCGAAGCCATGGTCCATGACCTGCGCTCGATCATCCGGGTGGCGCAGGATCGTCGAGGTCAGCCCAGTGCAGTGATCCTTGATGGCCGGACGCTGCAATCGACGTGCGAGAGCGGACCGCGTGCAGGCTATGACGGGTACAAACGCAAGAAAGGCAGCAAGGTGCACATCGCGGTTGATACCTTGGGACAACTGCTCGCAGTGCATGTGACGCCAGCCAACGAACAGGAGCGCGCACAGGTTGGAGAACTGGCGCGGCAGGTCCAGCAGGTCACGGGGCAGACGGTCAAGGTAGCATTTGCAGATCAGGGGTACACCGGCGAAGAGCCCGCGCAGGCGGCACTCGACGAGGGCATTGAGCTTCAGGTCATCAAGCTGTCGGAGGCGAAAAAAGGCTTTGTACTGTTGCCACGTCGCTGGGTCGTCGAGCGCAGCTTTGGCTGGCTCAACCGCTTCCGCCGATTGGCCAGGGATTACGAGCGACTGCCCGAAACCTTGGCTGGCTTGCACTTTGTCGTGTTCTCCGTGCTTATGCTTGTTCACTTCGCATCCCTTAACAAAAGTGCATAACACCGTCTAAGCGAGCCAACGCTCCGGCGGCTGAATCGCCAGAGCACGTCACTCGCGACCGCGCACGCTACGAGTCGGTGTGTTTGCGATGGTGCCGGCTTGCGATTTCTTCGTTCGACCACTCGAGGGCTTGGCGACGCGGCCTTCGGGCTCCTTCGATCGTGCGTTCGTGCCCGATTCGTTGCGCACCAACTCACGTATGCCTGCCGCCGCAAAGCGCACGAGGTCGGAATAGTGCGCCGTCGACTTCCTGGCGCGGTCTCGTGCGCCCAGTCGCATCGCCCGGCCATTGAGTGCGTGGGCCTGCTGCCGCGCTCCTACGGAAAACAGATACGCCCACACCGCCTGCTCGCGTGCAATGCCAGGCACGACCGTATGCAGGGCGTCGATGAATCGCTCCGCGATCGGGTCATAGTAAGTCTCGCGAATGCGACGTGAACGCTCGTCGCTGCCGAGACTGACGGACGCAACGAGTTGCACGTAAAGCGCGAGGTTCACAGCATCCTCGCCATGAAAGATTTCCGATAGCGGGGTGAAGGCAATCGTCAGCACGTCTTCGACGGTCGCGGTGCGTTCGTTCGCGAACAGGGCGTCGAGCAGCTTGCCGCGGTACTGATTGATCGCCGACGACCGTCGCTCGAACACGGCCTCGTAGAGCTTGTCTTTGGTCGCGTAGTGATAATGCACGAGCGCCTGCGCGACGCCCGCTTCCTCTGCGATGTTTCGCATGCTCGCGCCGGCGTAGCCGTGCTCGCCGAACACCCGTTCGGCCGCATTCAGGATCGCGGAGAGGCGGGTACCAGGCGCGTGGTCTGTTTCCTGAGCACTGTTGCCCGTGCGTGCCGACGCCTTCTTTTCGCGTTCTGTCTTCATCCAAACGACTCCCTCACCGTACTATTCGATCGATCAGTCAGTATATCGCGATCGTCATACGACGCGATATACCGGGCAGCGCACGCCGTTACCCAAGAAATTCCGGCTCGGGCAGCCCTTTCACGCCGGGACGTACTGCGAGCACATTGCCCGCGAGCGGTTGCTGCGCGAGTTCCTTCTCGCTCATGCGCCGGCGCGCCGTAGTGATAAAGAGGGTGTCGAGATCGGGACCGCCGAAGCACAGACTGCTCACGCGCCGCACCGGGAGATTGATGACCATGTCGATTCGTCCGCGCGGGTCGTAGCGCGTGACGCACCAGCCGTCCATGTTCGCGCTCCAGAAGCACCCGTCGGCATCGACGGTCGAGCCGTCGCAGATGCCACGTCCGAGCGGAACTTCGGCGAACTTGCGGCGGTTATAGATGGCGCCGTCGACGGAGTCGTAGTCGAACACGTCGATCTGGCAACTGAACGAGTCGGTCATGTACATAAGGCGGTTATCCGGGCTAAAGCTGAGCCCGTTGATGCACGTGATGCCTTCCATGATGAGTTTCGGCTTCAGATCGGGATCCAGCCGGAACAAACGTCCGCGAGGGGTGTAGGCGGCCGCTTCCACGGTGCCGGACCAGTAGCGGCCGTGCCTGTCGCACTTGCCGTCATTGAAACGGTTCTTCGGACGCTCGGCATCGGGACGCGCAACTTCGGTCAGCTCGCCGGTTTCGGGCGAGAAGAAGTAGAAACCCGAGCGCATCCCTACGATCAGGCCGCCATTGGCGCGCAGCCCGATGCTGCCGATCTCTTCCTGCATCGGCCAGCTCTTCTTGGCGCCGCTTGAAATGTCGAGGCGATGGATCGATTGACCGATCCCGTCCACCCACCAGAGCAGTTGCGTTTTCTCATCCCAGATGATCGACTCGCCGAGCACGTCGGGCGTGGAATCGACCACATCGATGACCGAACCTACCATATCGATCGGTCTGGTAATACTGCTGACAGTCATGCTGCCTCCTTGATTTGTGAAGTGATGCAGATAGGAAGAATCGGGTCCCGCTCAGGCGGCCACTTCTCTCATGCGGGCGATGCCTTCCAGCGCGAGTCCGTATCCGAGCACGTCGTGCAGTCGTGATTTCAATTCCTGGTTCAGGCAGGTGCGTGTATAGCGTCGCACGAGACGCGGCTGCTTGAGCATCAGCCTGGCGAGTTCGCGGGCACGCGGCAAAAGCTCGGCCGACGGCAGCACTTCGTTCACTAATCCCATTTCAAGCGCCGCGCTTGCGGGAATACTCTGACCTGTCAGAAGAAAGTAATGGCCGCGCGCACGACCCATCAGCAGCGGCATGATCAGATGCATGCCGTCGCCCGGCACCATGCCTCCCTGGAAGTGTGCGGTGTCCTGGATCGTCGCGGTGTCGGATGCGAGCACGATGTCTCCGAGCAGCGGGATCTCTGCATGCCGCACGGCCGGGCCGTTGATGACGCTGATCACCGGCGCCTCGATGTTGAGCAGGTTGATGAGCAGATGCTTCGCTTCCCAGTAGATCGGATCGTAGACCGTGGGCGTCATCGAATTACGGTTCTGATGCATGCCAGGCGCGATGGCGGGACCGCTGAAGGCATCGCCCGTGCCGGTCATGATCACGACCTCGTTGTCCCGATCGCGTCCTACATCGAGAAAAGCCTGTTCGAACTCGCGATGGGCTGTCAGATTCCACACCAGTGGCTCGCCGTGCGTGTGGAAGTGCATCTCCAGTACGCCATCGGTACGTGTCATGCGGATGGTCTCGAATTTGTCTGAGTACTCGTTGAAGGTGCTCACGGCTCTTTCCTCTGATGAAGGTTGAAAAAGTCCCTCTGACGCCTGTCGCAAATGTGTGGCTCTTCGCGAGGCGAGGTGTTCAGCTGCCGATACTAGTCCTGACTGATCGATCAGTCAACAAGGGAAAGTCCCCGACGAAATCAGCCGTGTTTCGGGTTGACCGGAAGTTGGCTCGTCGGCTACTGTGCTGACTGTTCGATCGATCAGTTTTCGATGCGAACGATCCGCCGCCTTCGGGCGCGCCCCTCAGAAAGAGCAGACGCTGCCAGACCATCTGCGCGCCGACAGGCTCAAGGAGACAGCCTCATGAAACGCTTTCCGTCATTCACGTGCCGTTCCATTCCACTTCATTGAGAGAGTCATCATGTCGCGCAAAATCGCTCTCGATGTACACGCCCCCGCTCAGGTAACGGCCCCGGAAGACACGCAGCACGCGCTTTATCTCAAGGTCGCGATGCGACTCGTGCCGCTTCTGATCGTGTGCTATGTGATCGCGTATCTGGACCGCATCAACGTCGGCTTTGCGAAGCTGCAGATGCAGGACGCACTCGGCTTCAGCGATGCCGTGTACGGACTAGGCGCGGGGATATTCTTCATCGGCTACTTTCTGTTCGAGGTGCCGAGCAATCTGCTTCTGCAACGCATCGGCGCACGTAAGACCATCACGCGCATCATGGTCCTATGGGGTTTCACTGGCTGCGCAATGGCGACCGTATCGAGCCCGACCGCGTTCTACGTACTGCGCTTTCTGCTTGGCGTGTTCGAGGCGGGCTTTTTTCCCGGCGTCGTCTATTTCCTGAGTCAATGGTTCCCGCGCAACCGGCGCGGGCAGATTCTCGGTCTCTTCATGACCGGATTCCCGATCGCGGGGATGATCGGCGGCCCAGTGTCGGGCTGGGCGATGTCGCGGCTCGCAGGCGTTGCGGGTCTGGCGGGCTGGCAGTGGCTCTATATCGTGGAAGCGGCGCCCGCGGTGCTGCTCGGCATCGTGACCTGGTTCACGCTTTCGGACGACATCGAGCGAGCCAAATGGCTCACCGAACCGGAGCGCGACACCTTGCGCCACGCATTGCGCGACGACGGCCAGGAAGCCGGCGTGGAACACGCTGGGCAGTTGCGGCAGGTCATCGCCGACCCGAAGGTGTACGTGATCAGCTTCGCCTATTTCACCTTTATTTGCGGCACTTACGCGTTGAGCTTCTGGGTGCCGACGGTACTGAAGAGCGCAGGCGCGACGAGTGTGGAGCGCATTGGCTGGCTCTCGGCCATCCCGTACGGCATCGCCACGATCGGCATGGTGCTGATCTGCCGCAACTCGGACAGGCTTCTCGAACGTCGCTGGCACGGCGCGCTGGCGGCCCTGGCAGGCGCGACTGCACTTTCACTGCTACCGCTTCTGGCGCATGATTTGACTGCGACCATCGTGCTGCTGACGATCGCAGCGACCACGGTGTTCGTCACGATTCCGCTGCTGTGGTCGCTCGCATCCGACTATTTCGCCGGGTCGCCGGCCGCTGCTCCGGCGATCGCATTCGTCAACAGCCTCGGTCTGCTCGGCGGCTTCGCCAGTCCGTTCGCGATGGGCTGGCTCAAGACGCTGAGCGGCACACTCAACAGCGGACTTTTTCTGATGACGACACTGCTGGCGCTCGGCGCATGCGCGATGCTCTGCGTACGCGTGGGACGCCAGGCGAGCCGATGAGCAACCAACGAACGGCGAGGTCCGGGCAATCGGGCCGTCGGGCGACAAACATGGAACAGACTTTCAAGGATGCGTCGCCGGGCAGCCTGCTCGGGGAGAACGTGGCGCGTCTGGACGCAGCGCGCTTCGTTTCGGGGCGCGTCGATTACAGTGCCGATCTCATTCCCGAAGGCGCGCTCCATCTTGCCATCCTGCGCAGCGCTCACGCGTGTGCGACGATCGTCTCGATCGACCTGTCGGGGGCGCTCGCCATGCCGGGTGTCGTCGCGGGCCTCACGGGAGAGGACGCAGCGCGCATGAGCGATGCAATGCCGCCGGCCATGGATCTCCCCGCCCAAGGCGCACGCGGGCCTTTACAAAGTCGTTGCCTTGCACTCGAGCACGCGACGTATTTCGGCCAACCGGTGGCGGCGGTCGTGGCGACGTCGGTGCACGACGCGCAAGCCGCGCTCGCGACGATTCGCGTCGAATACGAAGTGCAACCGGCAACCGCCGACGCGCGCGACGCCCTGCGCGAAGGTGCGCCGGTGGTTCAGCCCGGCTGGGATACGAACCTGTTCGTGCGTGACCGCATTCGTTCGGGGGACGCCGATGCTGCATTCGAGCGCGCGGCGCACATCGCACGAGGGGAACTGACGGTCGGCCCGTCGACCAGTGCACCAATGGAAACGCTGTGCTACGTCGCCCAGTGGGACGCGCGCGGCGAACGCTACACGTTGACCGGCACGTTCCAGAACCCTCATACGAGCCGCTGGCTGATTGCAGCGGCCTTGCGCGTGAAGGAGTCGCAGGTCCGCGTGATCGCGCCGCGCATCGGTGGTACGTTCGGGCTCAAGATGGCTGGGCATCCCGAAGAAGTGCTGGTTGCGCTGTTCAGCCGGATCACGAAACGCCCGGTTGCCTGGGTCGAGGAACGGCGCGAAACACTGCTCGCCGGTGCGCGTTCACAGCATCACAGCTATGAGATCGCGGCGGATGAGCAAGGCAGGCTCATCGGCTGGCGTGACCGCATCATGGTGGACGTCGGCATTATCGGCGCCGGGCATAGCTGGGCAATGGCGCTCGTCACGCCGGCCGTGTTTCCGACCGTCTACACGATTGAGCACTGCGACGTCGAGTGCTCCCTCGCGATCACCAATCGACCGCCCTGGCAAGCCATACGCGGTTACGGCAAAGAGATCGGCAACCTCGTGCTGGAACATGCAATCGATCGGCTGGCCCGGCAAACTGGTATGGATCCAGTTGAATTGCGCCGTCGCAATCTGGTCGCACGGGAAGCCTTGCCGCGTTTGCTGCCGTCCGGGCTGAACGTGGATAGCGGCGACTATCCGGGCGGCCTTGAGCAGTTGCTGACGATGTTCGATTACGAGCAATGGCAGGAGCGCGCAAGCGCGGCGCGTACCAGCGAGCGTCGCATCGGTATTGGCATTGCGTTCGAACTGACGCCGGAAGGCGGCGCCCGGCCCGGTAACTTCCCCAATGGATACGAGACGTCTACCGTTCGCATGATGCCGTCCGGCGACGTGCAGGTGCTGACGGGCGTGACGTCTCCGGGCAGCGGCAGCGATACCGGCATTGCGCAGATGGTCGCCGGTGAGCTCGGCCTGCGCGCGGACCAGGTCAGCGTGATCGAAGGGGACACGGACGTGACGCCGCTCGGCACCGGCAACGCGAGCAGCCGTGCGCTGATGTACGGCGGGACCGCCGCGTATCTCGCCGCGCAGGAGTTGCGCGCACGGCTCTCTCAGTGCGCCGCCAACCTGCTCGGCGGTGCGCCCGGAGACATTTCACTGCGCGACGGTCATGCGTGGCGCGAGTCGAACGGGACGAGGATCGCAGTGGCCGAACTCGCGCTCGGGGCGCATCTGCGGCCATTCACCGTGGCCGCCGGCGTGACGCTGCCGCTCGAAGTGACGCGCAGCTTCGCGCCGCAGAATGTGCGCGTGGAGCCGGATGCGCAAGGCCGCATCGCCACGTACCCGACGTTCTCGTATTCCGTGCATGCCGTGGCGCTCGAGCTCGACATGGCGACCGGCAACAGCCGGCTGCTCGACTATGCCGTGGTGCACGACTGCGGCGCGATGGTCAATCCGGCACTCGTCGAAGCGCAGCTCCGGGGCGCGGTCGTGATGGGCATCGGTGTCGCGCTTTGGGAACTCATCAAGTTCGACGAGCATCAGCGCATGATCACCGATCGCTTCAAGAGTTATCTATTGCCTCGTGCTAACGATCTTCCGCCTATTCGCGTCGGGCATCGCGTGACGCTAAACCCATTTCATCCGCTCGGCATGAAGGGCGCGGGCGAATCGGGGCTAGGCGGTGCGCTGTCGGCGGTGAGCAATGCCGTGGCGAATGCACTCGGTGACGACGCGCGCCTGACGCACGTGCCAGCGACGCCGGCGCGCGTGATGGCGTCCCTCGAGGAGCGACGCGCGTGATCGGCCATTACTTCGATTTTCACCAACCGAGGGACCTCGACGAAGCGGCTGCCTTGCTAGCCGCCTTTCGCGAGGATGCCTCGGTGCTCGGCGGCGGCACGATGCTGGTGCCGTCGATGTCGGCGAATCTCGTGTGTCCCGGACATGTCATCAGTCTCGGTGCGCTCCGTCTGGATGAAATCGTGCTCGACGATACGCATCTTCACATCGGCGCGATGACGACCTATGCGCAATTGCTCGCTTCACCGCTGGTGGCGCGCCATGCGCCGCTGCTTGCGGCGATGGCCGCGCAGGTCACCGGTGGTGCATCGATCGTCAATCAGGGCACGCTCGGTGGGGCAGCAAGCTTCGCGAATCCTTCGTCCGACGCACCGGGATGTCTCGCGGCGCTCGAGGCAGAGTTCGAGTTGCGCTCGTCACAGGGCGTGCGTCATGTTGCTGCGCGAGAGTTTTTTATCGACGCCTTTTGCACCGCGCGCCGCGCAGACGAGTTTCTCATTGGCATACGCGTGCCACGCGACGCGACGCTCGTCGCCTGGGAATATCAGAAGTACAAGGCGAGCGCGAGTTCGTGGCCCATCGTGACCGTTGCGTGCTCCCTGCATCGGGGCGAGCAGATCAGTGTGCGGCTTGCCGTCGGCGCGGCCGGCCGACGACCGGCGTATCGCCGCTTCGCGACCGACGAACAGGTGTTGCTCGCGTCCGATGCGTTTGTCGAGCATGCGGCAATGAGTGCGCGAGATCTTGTCGGCGAAGGCTGGAGCGATGAACTCGCGGACGCGGACTATCGGCGCGCCGTTGTGCCTGGCGTCGTGAAACGGCATTTACGCATCCTGCTCACGGGAACGAAGACATGAAAGGAACGATCGAGGTGCGGCTCACGCTCAATGGAGAGCCGCGTTCTGAACGAGTGGACTCGCGACTGTTGCTCGTCGAGCTCATCCGCGATGCACTCGATGCGAAAGGCACGCGCATCGGATGCCTGACCGGCGATTGCGGCGCGTGCACGGTCTTGATCGACGGCGAGGTACGGAAGTCCTGTCTTGTGCTTGCGGCGTCGATATCCGGACACGATGTGCGGACGATCGAAGGCCTCAGCGGAATCGAGGCGCTGCAGGAGGCGTTCATTGCGGAGAACGGATTTCAATGCGGATTCTGCACGAGCGGCATGCTGATCGCGGCGGCGGATCTCCTGAGGCATAACTCGTCGCCGAGTCACGAACAGATACGTCACGCGATCAGCGGCAATCTGTGCCGGTGCACCGGCTACGAGACCATCGTCAATGCGATCCATCGCGCGGCGCACGGCGAGAATAGCTGCGCGCCGGCCGACAACCAAGGCTAGCAGCGTTCTCGCGCTCCTTCTAACGATGCCGACTTTCACGCCTTAGTCACTGGAGAACAGCATGTCAAGAGATGCCAACGTCACGATCTACGTCACCTACGAAGGCGAGACCGGTGCGCGCTTCGATCGCGCGTATTACGTCGACCGTCATTTGCCCCTTGTGATGCATCACTGGTCACGCTACGGCCTTGTCGGGGTCGCGGCATTTTTCCCGGCCGAGCAGCAGTCCGGAACGCTTGCGATTTGCGAATGCAGGTTTCGTGACGAAGCATCGGTCGATGCGGCCTTTACGTCGCCTGAAGCGCCCGCGGTGATGGCCGACGTGACACGCTTCACGGATATTGCGCCGCGCCGCCTGCGTGCGACGGCGCTATAAAGAGGCACCTGCGTAGCGAGTTCAGAAGCAGCGCCCACTTCTTTCCTCGAATGGCTCATTGGGCAGTCCAGGCGACGCCAGACACGCGCATTGGCTCGCAACCTGGCGCGCGCGGGACATGAGGTGGAAGCGTGGAATCGCTCAAGCGGTGGCATCAGCTTGCCTGCAGCCTATGGCCCTGCGATGCGGCCGTGCTTGAGTCGAACAGCGCCCCGTCGTAATTTTCGAGTAGTTGACACAATGCATCGAAAATCAGGCGCACGCGTGCCGGCACAGGTGTTCGATACGGCCGATACACGTACATGACGGTGGCCGCCGGGCGCAATGCTTCGAGAACCGGCACAAGCCGCTTTTCACGCAACAACGGAGCGGCGAGATGTCCGGGCAACTGTCCGAAACCCACGCCGGCCAGCACGGCCTCGCATTCCGCTTCCGGATCGTCGGTGATGAATACGGGATTCGCAGGCACGAAAGATTCGACGCCGTTCAGCAACCACGGCCATGGGCGCCCAGTATTGCGGTCGATCAGCATGGTCAGCGGAGCCTTCTCCAACGCGATCCGGTTTTCTGGCTCACCGTTTCGAGCCACGAGTTCGGGTGAGCCGACGATCACGAGCGACGCGTCCGATACCGCCCGCGCGACATAGTTGCTGTCGCGCATCGGTCCTATCCGCACGCCGATGTCGATCTGCTCGTCGACGACATCGACAAGCACTTCCGACAAGCGCAGGTCCACGACAAGGCCAGGATGACGCGCGACGAGCGGCGCGAGCCCTGGCGTGATGACGCGCCGGCCGAGTGCGGTTGGTGCGGCAATCCTCACAATACCGGCGAGTTCGCGAGGCGCGCGGGCTGCGCCGTGGGCAAAGATTTCGTCGACGCGCGCGATCGCTGCTGCGCTTTTCGAGGCGAGCTGTTCGCCCACGTGTGTGAGTCGCACCCCACGTGTGCTTCGGTGAAAGAGCGGTTCGCCAAGCTCCGATTCGAGTTCCCGGATGGCGCGCGTAATCACCTGCGGCGACATGCCCATGCGTGTGGCAGCCGCGCGAAAATTTGCGCTTTCGGCGGCCACACAGAATATTCGCAACGCTTCAAATCGGTTCATGCGTTCCTATACATGGAGTTCCGGAGACGGGAATTGTGAAATCGCGGTGCGTTCATTTACGCAATCGCCGACGCGGTCGACACTTGCGGCGACACATCCGATCCACTGCCCGATGGCCATCGCCCGACGTTTCTGGAAGAGAGCCGGGCCGCTCTAAGGGCATTACTTCAAGGCGAGCAACGCACATGCATTCCATCCTCATGATTCTGACTGGCGCGACAACCTGGACACAGAAAGACGGCACGCAACGCCCGACCGGCTTCTGGGCCGAAGAGTTCATCACGCCGCATGAAATCTTCATGCGGTCTGGCGCTCGCATCGCATTGGCAACACCTGCCGGCAGGCCTTCGATCGTCGATGCGCTCAGCCTCTCGCCGCAGGCCAATCACGGCGATACCGACAAAGTCGCTGAACTGTCGGCTCACCTCGAGCGCTTTGCCGACGCCCTGGATGCGCCATTGCGCATGGAGGACGTAAACGCTGCTGACTTCGACGCAGTGTTCGTGCCGGGCGGACACGGTCCAATGCAGGACCTCGCAGTCGATGCGGACGTAGGCAGGGTACTGCGCGCCGCGCTCCATAACGAGCGACAGATTGTTGCCGCCGTCTGCCACGGGCAGGCCAGCTTCCTGTCCGCGGGTGACGCTCAGGGCTGGGCATTTGAAGGCAGAAGAATGACCGCTTTCACCAACGATGAAGAGACACAGGTCGGTCTTGCTGCCAACGCGCCCTGGTTGCTGGAAGATCGGCTGCGCGCTGCCGGCGCATTCTTCGAAGCTGGTGCGCCCTGGAGCAGTCACGTGGTGATCGACGGCAACCTCGTGACTGGGCAGAACCCGGCCTCGGCAGGCGCGGCTGCTGAAGCGGTAGTGCACCGGCTTGCGTCGCTCGCTGTCTGAGCGTGAGCGCTCAGCCACATCAATTCGCCGCTCCGCTTTGCGGGCGAGGCTGACCGCCAAGCAGGGCGGTCGCCCGCGCCGCAGACTCGAGCAGCGCGCCCACATGCTCGGAACCGGGCTCGAAGTCCAGCACGGTGTCAGCCCCGACGAGGCTGATGACGAACTTGACGTCTCCGGTCCAGTTGAGGACTGGCGCCGCAATCGAAGCGTAACCGGCAATATCCGAGCGCCGCATTGTCGCGTAGCCGTTTGCCTGCAGTTCATGCATCACGTCTGCGTGGAACGTTTCGATCGCGTCGCCGCCCGCTTTGCGTGAGGCCAGTTCCTGTTCGAGAAATGGTCGCGTCACGGCGAGCGGCAGGCTCGCGGCGAACACCTTGCCTGCCGCAGTCGAAAGCAGCGACATCAGGCCGGTGCGCAACTCGAACGCGCCGCGCTGCTGTCCTTCAAGCTTGAAAAGGCTTAACACACCGTCCGTCGTCCATATCGTGATCGCCCCGCTGCATTGCGTGGCGTCGCGCAACTTCGCCAATTCCTGGCGCACCACGTCGAAACCGTCGATCTGCTGCGTCGCGCTGATTCCGAGGATCAGCGCCGCTGGGCCGAGCCTGTAGAAGCCCGGTTTCTCGTCCGCTGCCGCGAGACCCGTGCGCACGAGGCTCACAAGATAGTTATTTGCCGCACTCGCGGTCATGTCGGCGCGGGTCGCAATTTCTTTGAGCGGCAGCGCCTGTTGGGTCTTCTGCAACACCATCAATAGACGGAAAGCGATCTCCACGGACTGGATACCGCGCCGTTCGCTTTTTTCCACGGATTCCGAAATATCTCTTTGTTCCATTTTCTTCGTATCCCTACAAGGTGAAGGCGCGCGCTCGACTAAGGATTAACCCGAACGCCAGTAGCCCGCCAAAGCCGCGCGCAGCGGCCTCAATCGCTTACTCCGCAACCCTTTGCCGCGTTTGCCGCCATTTTTGCGCGGGTCGGACGTGCTGCGGGCGCACGTTGACATGCCCTTCATGCGGAGGATAATACAACAATGCAGCACGCATTCAACATTGTAGCATGAAGCGCGACCGGTCACCGTCTTCGTAAGGCAGTCGCGACAACGCTGAGTTTTCCAAACAGGAGCAGCAGGCATGGCAATCCAGAAAATCCAGAGCGTCTACACGGTAGTGCGGGACATGGATAAGGCGCAGGCGTTTTACGAGCGCGCCTTGGGGCTGACGTTGAAGTTTCGCGACCAGTCCAGGTGGTCGCAGTTCGGCGTCGGCGGCTCGAATTTCGCGCTGAGCTCGGCGGAAGAGGCGGCGCAAGGCGCGACGGGCACCGTCGTGGTGTTCGAGGCAGATAGCCTCGAAGGCGTTCGTCAGAGCGTCGAAGCCGCGGGCGGCAAGTTCGTTTCTGAGCGCGATATGGGATCGCACGGAAGGGTGCAGGTTTTTCTCGATGTCGAAAACCAGATCTTTCAGGTTTTTTCGCGTCAGCCGTCCGCCTGATCGGCAGACATCACTAAGGAATCCTCATGAAATTCGGTATTTTCGATCAAAACGACAGGAGCGGCCGTCCGCTCGCCCGGCAGTATCAAGAACGTCTGCAGCTTGCAGAACTGTTCGACGCCAACGGCTTCTACTGTTATCACACGAGCGAGCACCACGCGACACCGCTCAGCACGACGCCGTCGCAGAACGTGTTGATGTCGGCTATCGCGCAGCGCACCCGCAACTTGCGGCTCTGCCCACTGGTTTATCTGCTGCCGATCCATCATCCGGTGCGACTCGCGGAAGAAATCTGCATGCTCGATCATCTTAGCGAGGGCCGGTTCCAGTTCGGTATTGGCCGCGGCGCCTCTCCTCATGAGCTCGCGGCAATGGGTATCGACGCCGCGAATGCCGGGAAGATGTACGCGGAATCATTCGACGTCATCGAACGATTCTTCACTTCTGACAGGCTCAATTTCCAAGGCCAGTTCTGGCAATTCGACGACGTTCCGGTTGAGATGAAGCCGCTGCAATCTCCGCATCCGCCGATGTGGTACGCCCTCGCGTCACCAGATTCGACGGTGTGGCCCGCGCAGCGCGGCATCAACATCGTATGCGGCGGGCCTGTAGACCGGATCCGCGCAGTGACAGACCGTTATCGCGAAGAGTGGAGCAAGACGCACGACGCTCAGGACGAGTTGCCGCTGATCGGCGTGAACCGCTACATCGTCGTTGCCGACACGGACGAGGCCGCCCTCGATATTGGTCGCAAAGCATGGCCGACTTTCTTCAGCAACTTCATCAGGCTGTGGCGAAAGCACGGTACCGAACCGGTCAACGCGAAGCTGCCGCCCGACTTCGAATCGCTTCTCGCGAGCCGTCACGCTGTGGTGGGCTCGCCGGAAACCGTCGCGAAGGAGCTCGCCAGCCAGATCGTCGATGGCGGGCTGAACTACCTCATCGGCAGCTACGTATTCGGCGACATGCCGCACAGCGACGTCGTGAAATCGGTCGAGCTGTTCTCCAGCCACGTGATGCCTCATCTGAAAGACCTGGACCGAGCAGCTTTTCATCCTGTCCTCGACGAAACACAGCGGGTGTGACCATGAGCGATACGAGCCGGTTTGATGCGAAGGAACTGCGCCAGGTGCTCGGCTCCTTTGTGACGGGTGTCACGGTGGTCACGACAGCCGATGCTGCGGGCAAACGCTATGGCGTGACGGCGAATTCGTTCAGCTCTGTATCGCTCGATCCGCCGTTGGTGCTGTGGAGTCAGGCGACGAAATCGCCGAGCCATCCTGTCTTTCTCGAAGCGCCGCGCTTTGCGATCAACATTCTTGCCGAAGACCAGGTCGAGCTGTCGAATCGCTTCGCGTCATCGGGCATCGACAAGTTTGCAAACATGGAGACGGACAACGGCGAGGGCGGAGTGGCGCTGCTGCGAGACTGCTGCGCATGGCTTGAATGCAAGGTGGTGTCGCGACTGCCGGGCGGCGATCACGTGATTTTTGTCGGAGAAATCGAGGCTTTCCGCCGCACCGGCCGCAAACCTCTGGTATTCGGCGGAGGTCAATACCTCGTTGCCGATCCACATGATTTCGGCAAGCCGCCGCCCGGTATCTCGACGACAGTGCAGTCGCAGTTGCACGCAATGCGGCTCGGCTCGCGCGCCATGGCCCGGATCGCGAAAGACTTCGACCAGACGCTCGCACTCGCGGTGTGGGGCAATCATGGGCCGACAATCGTCGCGTGGGAGCCGTCGTCGCAACCGGTCAGCCCGCAATTGCCGGTCGGGCTCACGCTTCCCGTGATGTCTACGGCGACGGGCGTAGCGCTCGCCGCCTATCTGCCGGCGGAAGCGACCAACCGGTTCGTCGGTGCCGAACTGATCGCGGCCTCCGCAGGCGACGTCGACTGGCCAGCAACGCCGCAGGCGTGGGCGGCCGAACTGGAAAGCGTGCGCGTGCACGGACTCGCGCGGCGTACGCCCGGAGCGTTCTACGGGGCTCACACGATCATTCACGCTCTGAGCGCGCCGGTTCTCGACGCGAACGGTTCTGCGGTACTCGCGATAACGGCGGTGGGAGAGGCGTCGAGTTTCGCATCCGAGTTCGACAGTCCGTTCGCGAAAGCACTGCGGTCGACCGCCTCCGATCTGTCGCGACGGCTCGGCTATGTCGCGCAGACGGCATCGGCGGCGCCTGCGCACCCGGTCGAGGTTTAACGCAATGGCGAACCTGTCTTCTGCCGATCTAGCGTTGCTCGAGGCCGATCTTCCGCCGGCGATGCGAATCGAGGTGGACTCCGAATGTTATTCGACGGGACGCGGCTATGTCGAACTGCGCGCAAGCGGGCCGGCTCACGCTCCGGTGATCGTGTGCCTGCATGGCATCGGCTCGAGCTCAGCAGGCCACCGCGCCCAACTCGCGGGCCTCTCCCAGCGGTTTCGCGTGGTTGCGTGGAATGCCCCGGGCTTCGGTGCGAGTACGCCGCTCGCAATGGGGGAGCCCCACGTCGATGATTACGCTGAACTGCTTCTAGGCGTGCTCGACCGGTTGCATTGCGCACGCATGGCCGTGCTGGTCGGCAGCTCGTGGGGCAGCGTAATTGCGATGGCGTTCGCCGCCCGTCACCCCGAGCGGCTCGAGCGGCTCGTCCTGTCTGCACCCAATACGGCGCGCGGCCGGTTGGCGGGCGCGGTAAGAGAAGAAACGCTCACACGCATGCTGGAGTCGGGCAGTACGCCAGACGAGGCATCACGAGAGGCAGTTGTCGCTCGCCTTCTGCCAGCGGATGCACCTCCGCAGGTGCGAAAGCGGGTGGCGGTTCTTCGCGATGCAGTCACGCCCGGCGGTTGGGGCCAGGCGGTACGGATGCTGTTTTCCGTGCATACGCCGTCCATAGTCGGCCAGATTCAATGTCCGATCGATCTGCTTGCCGGTGCGCGCGACACGCTGGCTCCAGTTCACCTGCATGCGCTGCCGTTGCGCGAAGCGGCGCCGTGGAGCCGACTCCATGTGTTCGAGGACTGCGCACACATGCTCAAGCTCGAAGCGCCCCTGCGCTTCAACTCCATCGCAGCAGGGACGAATTCGATGGACGACTGACAACGTCCAGCAACCCGACATCAGGATTGTCAGCAAGACAACGTCAATGGAGACGGATGTGCATACCGATTCGACCGCGCCGACCCGCGCTCACTGGTGGATGGCAGCGATGCTTTGCATCGTGAATGCGGTCGCCTTTATCGACCGCACGGCATTGCCTTTACTGATCCAGCCGATGAAGCGGCACCTCGGCATTAGCGACACGCAAATCAGTCTACTGATCGGCGCTGCGTTCATCGCGACATACACCCTCGGTGGGTTGGTGATCGGTGTGCTTGTCGACCGGGTGTCGCGACGTGCCATTCTCTCGGCAGGCATCGGATTCTGGGGACTTGCAACGCTGTTCTGCGGAACGGCGTCGACTTTCGCTTCACCGTTTGTCGGGCGTTGCGGCGTGGGATTTGGCGAATCGGCCTGCGGTCCGGCAAGCATGTCATTGATCCGCGATACGTTTGCGCCGCGCTATCGCGGCCGCGCCATCGCCATCTGGGCAATGGGCGCGAGCCTTGGCGCAGGCAGTGCACTGATCGCGGGCGGCACCATCCTGTATTTAATCGGAGACACCGGCTCAATCGCACTGCCGGTTCTCGGCATCGTGCAAAGCTGGCAGCTGGTGCTCATCGCATGCGGAGGCCTGTCGCTGCCCGTCGCTCTACTGGTGTGGACGTTCCGCGAGCCGGTGCGCGATCTGCGCTCCTACGGTAGGCGCGACTCGACAGAGTCGGGGTTCGCCACGTTGCATAAACGCTGGCCCGTGTTCCTGCCGCTGTTCGTGGCGAACGCGGCGACCATCATGCTGTGGACGAGCTACACGACCTGGCTGCCTGCGCTGTTGGGGCGCACATGGCATGCGTCGGGCGGACAGGTGGGCTTCACGTTCGGTCTCATCATTCTGGTAATGAGCACGTCCAGTCAGTTTGGCGCGGGACTGCTCGTCGATCTCGTGCGCAAACGCTTCGGGGTCGCAGCGATTCCCCTACTGGGTGCAACGCTTTGCGCGGCAGCGTCGATTCCCGCGTACCTGACTCCTCACGCGTCTTCGCTCGCCGCTGCGTGGTGGTTTGCCGCGATGCTCATATTCGGCGTCTCCGGCCTTTTCACAATCGGCACGGCGCTCGTCGTCCATCTCTCTCCGGCGGCACAAGTGGGCAAGATCAGCGGACTGCACTTTTCCTGGGTCGGGGTGATGGGATCCGCCGTGGCGCCAACCCTCATTGCTCTGTGTGCCGATCGCTTCTTCGCTGGTGTCCCGCAGGCGCTCGGTAACGCACTTGCTAGTGCGAGCAGCGTGTTCTGTGCGGTGGGCGTGATCTGTCTGCTCGGCGTGTCGAGAGGCCTGCAGCGAGAAACCACGGATAAAGCCGAGCTGCTCCGTACCGGCTGAGAGGGACATTGCGCGGCCGCTGTAGCGCTGTCAGTCAGTTGGACCGTGGCGAATTCAAAACAAAAACACCTTGGAGACATGATGAGGAAGAAACTGATGGCGACCGCTGCCCTTGGAATGTTTGCGGCCGCCGGTCATGCGGAGTCGGGCGTGACGATATATGGAATGTTCGATGCGGGGCTGCGCTACGTTCGCGAGGCGAACGCGGCCGGCCAGAGTTCGCTGAGCATGGGGTCCAACGGCACGTCCACGCCAAACCGGCTCGGCTTCAAGGGCATCGAGGAACTCGGCGGCGGAATGAGCGCGCACTTCAACCTTGAAACCGGCTGGAATTCCGGTACCGGTGCGCTCGAATCGACCACCGGCTCACCGATTACCGGCACCAGGGCGCTCTTCCAGCGGCTCGCGATCGTCGGTCTTACGCAGGATCGCTGGGGCACAATCGATTTCGGCCAGAACTACAGCGTCGGCTGGCGTACGAGCTACGACTACGATCCGTTCAATTATCGCTATCCGACCATCGATCCGGTGAGTGCTGTCGTGCCAGGCAGCAGCGTTTCTCAGGCAACCGCAGGCGTGCGTTTCCATAACGATGTCCAGTACACAGGTGTGTTCGGCCCGATAACCGTGCGCGCCGAACATGCCTTTGGCAACGTTGCCGGCGCCGCAACGTCCAATGCGGCGACGGCGGGGTCTCTCGCATACAAATCCGGCCCACTCGTCGTTGCAGGCTCATATACCACCCGCAAGATCGCGACAACGGGCGGCGTCTTTACCGGCGCGCCTGCAGTCGCCGGGCCGCCCGCCGTGGCCGGAGAGCCTGCGGTCAATGCGAATACGCCTACCTACTCGGACCGCTCCTGGTCTGCGGGTGCCGCCTATTCGTTCGGACCGGTAAGGGTATCCGGCGGCTACAACGACGAACGCCTCAAAGGTGCGCTCAACAACGTCGTCGCAGGACTACCGCTCACTCCGGCGCAAGGGGATACGCGTGTACGGGTCGGATGGTTCGGCGCAAACTGGAACGTATCTCCGTTCGTCAATCTGGCCGGCGGCTGGTTTCGCACACTAGTCGACACGCCGGTTGCCAAGGCCGCCGGCGCAGCCTCAGGGACCAGCGGCAAAAAAGATCTGCTGATGTTCGCGGCGACGTATTCCCTGTCGAAGAGCACCTACCTGTATAGCGAAATCGACAGAACCACGCTTTCCGGAAACCAGGTGATCGGCTATGGCACGAAGACTACGCAGCGTCATCCGCTAGGCGTCTCAGCGGGGCTCGTGGTTGCATTCTAAACGGCTGCACGGCGAACAATTTTGAAGGAACACTTATGACTGATGTGTTGAGAGGGCTCTCGCGCTTCGCCGCCGAGGCCGCATTCGGCGATCTGCCGGAACCGATAGTGCACGAAGCGAAGCGCGTACTGCTCGATTCGATTGGCTGTGCGCTCGCGTCGATATCGTCGGAGAAGGGCAGGCTTTGCATTGCCTTATCGCAGCGACTCGGCGGTCCGCCCGAGGCGTCTGTCATCGGCGTGTCGGGCAAAGTGTCCTGTAGCAACGCGGTGCTTGCGAACGGCGAGTTAATCAACGCAATGGATTACGACGCTCTGGTCATTCCGGGCGGCCATGTCTCGCCCTACGTCGTTCCTCCTGCGCTGGCGATTGCCGAGGAGCGCAACGCGACGGGCAAAGATCTGATTCTTGCCACTGTGTTGTCGCACGAAGTGGCGATGCGCATCACTCGAGGTATGTCCCCGATGATCCAGGTCTTCGCTGAAGGGCCGGGAGCGCACCGCTACGAATGGACGACACCGTACGGCGGTTCACGGTTCAACGTCGGCGCGGCAGCCGGTGTGGGCCGGCTACTGGGACTCGACACCGAGCGGATGGTGCACGCGCTCGGTCTCGCCGGGCATCACACGCAGGTGCCGACGCATGCCAAGCTGTCCTACAGCGTGCCTACCTCAATGGTTAAGTACGGCACGCCCGGATGGCAGGGCACGGGTGCCATTGTCGCGTGCTATCTCGCCGAGATGGGGTATCTCGGCGACGAGACGCTGTTCGACGGCGCGAGCGGTCTGTGGCGTTTCACCGGCAGCGACACGTGGATGCCGGACAGGGTACTGGCGGGCATCCAGGAAGAGTGGCTTTTCGCCGAGCAGCAATACAAGCCTTATCCATGCTGTCGTGTGCTGCACGCGAGCCTCGACATGTTTTATCGCATGGTGGAGCAGTATCGGTTCAAGCCTGAGGACATCCAGAGCATCAACGTATTCGGGCCGCAGTACTGCGAAAAGCCGCATCTGCAAAACCGAGTGATCCGCAGTGCAATCGACGCCCAGTTCAGCGCCGCGTACAACTTCGCGGTCGCCGCGCACGGCGTTACGATCGGCCCCGAGTGGCAAGACGAAGACACGATGCGCGACGCAAAGATTCTCGCGTTCATGGACAAGGTGACGTGCAGCGTTCACCCCGACTACGTGCGCCGGCCGCTGCAAGACCGCTTGATGAGCCTCGGTCGCATCGAGGTGACCGCTAGCGGCCGTACTTACACCGACGAGACCACGTTCGCCTATGGCACACCGCGCCCTGGGTTCGAGATGGACGATGCCGCGCTGGTCGGCAAATTCAGGCACAACGCGCAACGCGTGCTGACGCCGGCGCAGATCGATGCCGCTGTCGACGCACTGATGGATCTGACGAACGTGCGCGCGATTTCCGACTTGATGCAGCACATCGTCCCGTCGCACGGCAGCGACGCTACCTGACTGACAAAATTCAAGGCAAGGAGAGATCACATGTCCGCTTCCGCGGAAAAGCAAATAAGTTCGAAGCCACTGGAAGGACTTCTGGTGGTCTCCATAGAGCAGGCGTTGGCGGCGCCTTTGTGTACGGGCCGCCTGGCTGAGATGGGAGCGCGAGTCATCAAGATCGAGCGATCGGAGGGCGATTTTGCGCGCGGCTACGATGACGCGGCGAACGGCGAGTCTTCGTACTTCGTCTGGACCAATCGCGGCAAGGAGTCGCTGGTGCTCGATTTCAAACAACCGGAAGATGCGGCATTGCTCACCCGCATCGTTTCGCAAGCGGACGTCTTCGTCCAGAACCTGGCGCCGGGTGCCCTTGCACGCGCCGGCTTCGACAGTGCAACGCTGCGCAGAAACAACCCGCGGCTCATCACATGCGACATCACTGGCTACGGTGAAGGTGGCGCAAGCGGGCTCAAGGCCTACGACATGCTCGTGCAGTGTGAGAGCGGATTGGTGTCGATCACCGGGACGCCCGAGGGATATGGACGAATTGGCGTGTCGATCTGCGATATTGGCGCGGGAATGAATGCGACGATCGCGGTCCTTTCGGCATTGGCGTTGCGTGAGCGAACGGGTGCCGGCACGGGCGTCGCAGTGTCGCTCTTCGATGGCGCTGCCGACTGGATGACGATTCCGTATCTTCATGAGTTGTACGGGAAAGGTGCGCCGACCCGGCAAGGCGTGCGGCATCCTTCGATTGCGCCCTATGGCGCATACACGACGCGCGATGGTCGCGACATCGTGATCAGCATTCAGAACGATCGCGAGTGGCAACAGTTCTGCGCGGTCTTCCTGCGCAAGCCCGACATTGCAATCGACGAGCGCTTTGCTACCAACAACGCGCGTGTTCGACACGGCGTGGCGCTCGACAAGCTGATCACCGAGTCATTCAAGCTGCTCGGCACGCGCGAAGCGCTGCATCGGCTCTCCGAAGCCAACACGGCATTCGGACAGGTGCGCTCGGTTGCCGAGATGGCGGAACACCCGGCTCTTCGCACGTGGCCGATGCAGGTCGGCGACCGCGAACTCGAACTCATCGCGCCGGCCGTGCGCGCGCCGTGGGACGAACAGCGGTTCATGCCCGCACCGCGGCTGGATCAGCAGGGCGCCGCGTTGCGCAGAGAGTTCAGGGAGCTGGCTATAGGAGAACCGTCATGAGTCGTGTGGATGTCGCGCATCTTAAGCAATGGGTGGGCAAAGAAACTTCCGACGTCGATACTCTTTCGGTTCGTCACGCACACCTGATGGCTGCCACGCTGGGCTTCGATCCCTCTGTACTGAGCGAGGGCGCGCCGCTGCCGCCCCTGTGGCACTGGATCTATTTTCTAAACGGCTCTCCGCCGTCAGAGCTGGGTCGCGATGGTCATCCGTCGCGCGGTGGCTTCCTGCCGCCCGTGCCGCTGCCGAATCGCATGTGGGCCGGCGGCAGTATCGAGTTTGTGTCGCCGTTGCCGTTGGGGGCGAGCGTCGAGAAGCGCTCACGGATTGTGTCTGTCGAACACAAGCAGGGCCGCAGCGGCGAACTGGTGTTCGTCACCGTACGGCATGAATTGCTGCACGAAGGCCGAACCGCAATCAGCGAGCATCACGATATTGTGTACAAAGAACCGACGCCGCAGGGTCCACGGCCGCCTCCGCCGACCGGACCGACCATGCCCACCGCACAGCACAGCAGGCCTTTCGAGCCTACGTCGACCACCTTGTTTCGCTATTCGGCGCTGACGTTCAATGGCCATCGTATTCACTACGACGCCGACTACTGCCGCGAGGTGGAAGGCTACGACAATCTCGTGATTCACGGTCCACTACACGCAACGCTTTTGGCGATGTACGCGGAGGAGATCGCAAGCAAACCGCTGAGAACGTTCCGCTACCGCGGCATGCAGCCGAGCCTGCTCGGCGCCGCGCTCACGATCAACGCGCACGCGTCCGGCAGTGATGCAACGCTCTGGAGCGCACTGCCGGACGGCAGCGTATCCATGCAGGCCGATGCGACGTTCATCTGACTTATGTGGCGCGCGCCTTTGCGGCACCGCGCCGGGAAATCCAATCGAGGAGACATTGCCATGATTCAGCCGACAGCCGCGACACTCTCGCCGGCGGCTAAACGTTCCATGTTCGGTGGCGCGTTCATGATGTTCATCGACACGTTCGATATCTATCTTCCGGCATTCATCCTGCCGGCAATCATCGGCTACTTCATACCGAAATCGTTGCCCGAGTCGATGCAGGTCACAGTCAGCACGGTGATTTTCACCGCCACGCTGCTAGGCCGCCCGCTGGGTGGTCTGATTTTCGGGCATCTAAGCGACAAGTACGGACGAAAAAAGGTCGCCATGCTGGTTTCGGCGGGGTTTACATTCGTGACCTTCGTGCTGTCGATCATGCCTGGTTATGCGCAGTGGGGCTATGTGTCGGTCGTGCTTTTCATTCTCCTGCGCTTCCTCGACGGCATTTTTCTGGGCGGAGGCTATGCTTCTGCGCTGCCGCTCGCGCTCGAACGTTCGCCCATTCACATGCGCGGGCTCGTCGGCGGGTTGATGGCTGCGTCGGCGGTTTTTTCGGTAATCGCCATTAACGCCATTCAATTCGTTCTGCTCCATTTCATCTCGAGAGACGAGTACACCGCGTGGGGATGGCGTCTGCCCTTTCTCACCGGGGTGCTGCTCGGAGTCGTCTATCTGTTTTATTACGCGAAGGTGCCGGAACTCGAATTCAAGGGCCTGCATGGCACGCGCGCCAAAAAGCAGCCGCTCGGCGAGCTTTTGAGCAATCGCGCGCATTTGCGCAAGGCAGGCATCCTCTTTCTGATGATGACCGGCTACTGGTTCAGCAACCAGATGGCGCTCTCGCTGCTGCCTTCGCTGATGATGGGTTATCTGCACGTGCCAGCTTCGATCTTTACTAAATGGGCGATCGTAGCCAACCTGGCAGTAATGATCGCGGTTGTCGTGTTCGGTGTCTTGAGCCAGAGAATAGGGCGGCGGCGAATGTTGATGATTTTCGGGGTCGCGATCACGCTGTCGCCGTTCCTATATCACATGATCGTCGGCTATGGCAAAAGCGCGCACAACGCGATCGGCATGGGAGTTGCGATATCCGCGTTGATGATCGTCGCAAGCGGCTCGCTCGGCGTCGTCATCACGTATCTTAACGAGTGCTTTCCGACGCGGATGCGCTCCACCGGCTATTCACTTGCTTACTACCTGAGCGTGATCGTGCCGAGCCTCTATAGCTTCTGGCTGCTCGGCCTGCAGAAGTTCATGCCGTACGAGTACACACCGCTGGTGCTCGAATGCGTCGGCGGATTGCTGTTCCTGATCAGCGCATGGGCCGGCCCTGAGACGCGCGATGTGGACCTGCTCGCCATCGCGGAAGGGCGTGCCGAGAACCACGAGGAGGCTCAGCGCGAATCGCTTAAGCGTATCCCGGGAGAAGCCGCGCGATGAAGGTATGTGTCTATGGAGCCGGAGCGATTGGCAGTCTGATCGCCGGGCGTCTCGCGAGTGTTCCTGGAGTCGACGTCAGCGTCATTGCGCGTGGAGTGCAACTGGATGCAATCAGCCGGCGCGGCATACGCATTGTCGGTACTGCGGGCGAATTCACCGCACCTGTTCGGGCAACGGACAAGCCGGCGTCGCTCGATGTGCAGGACTACGTTTTCCTGGCGTTGAAGCAGCATCAACTACTTGACGTGGTGGATTGTATCGAGCCGCTTATCGGCACTCACACAGCGGTCATTCCTCCGACCACCGGCATTCCGTACTGGTACTTCTACGGGCAACCGGGTGCTCATGCCGATCGCCGTATTGAACGTCTTGATCCCGGTGGCACGCTATGGAACTCGATCCCGCCGCGACGGGTGCTTGGTTGCGTTTTTCGCGTTGCGGCACAAGTCGTCGCTCCGGGCGTCGTCCATCAGGACGGCAGTTATGCGAAGCTGCCCTTGGGCGAACCCGACGGCTCCATATCGCCGCGCGCGCTGCGACTCTCCGAGGCGATGTGCGCGGCCGGCTTTGAATCGCCCGTAGTCGGCAATATCCGCAGCTGGCTCTGGATCAAGATGATCAGCAGTCTGTGCTGGAATCCGGTAGCGGCGTTGACGCTCGCGACATGGGGCGAACTGGCTGCGAGCCAAGGGGTCGTGGACGTCGTGCGCCGCATGATGCAGGAAGCCGATGCCGTCGCGTGCGCACTGGGCGGGCCGCCACCGATCCCGGTAGAAGAGCGTCTTGCGGCGGCCCGCTCTGCGCCCGATCATAAGATGTCAATGCTGCAGGACCTCGAGCGAGGACGTCCGCTCGAATATCAGGCGCTAACCGATTCGATCGAGGCGATGCGCGACATAGCGGGAGTCGGCACACCTACCATCGACAGTGTGCTGGCGCTTTTGCGGTTGCGGGCCGCCAGACGCTGAATGTGTGCAGACAGGCGAACCGACGACTGTGCACACGGACCATAAGGAATGACATGACCGGACATGGCGCTGGGAAGCACCGCTCCTTTCTTTTTGTACCCGGAAGCAGGCCGGAGCGTTTCGATAATGCGATGAGAAGTGGTGCTGACGCAGTGATCATCGATTTGGAGGACGCAGTTGCGGCACCAGACAAGGCATCGGCCCGTCAAGCAATCGCTGACTGGGCGAGAGAGGACCGTGTGGTGTATGTGCGTGTCAACGCCCGCGGCACTTCCTGGTTTGAGCAGGACGCACAGTTGAGCAGCCTGCCGGGAATCGCCGGGCTCGTGCTGCCGAAAGCGGAATGTTCCGCGGACGTGGCGGCCCTCCTATGTGCGGCAAGGCAACAAACGGCCGTTTTCCCGCTTATCGAAAGCGCGAAGGGCATGTGCAACGCGCTTGAAATCGCGACGGCGCCACATGTGCGTCAGCTCATGTTCGGCACGCTCGACTTCATGCTGGACATGCAGATGGAGGTGGCCAACGAGGAACTCAACGGCTTTCGTGCGGAGTTGACGAAATTCTCGCGTGTGGCGGGCATTGACGCACCCATCGATGGCGTAACGGCTGCGGTACACGACGAGTCGCAGCTCGAGCGCGACACTCGCAACGGAAAACGATTTGGATTTTTCGGCAAGCTGTGTATTCATCCGAAGCAGGTGGCCAAGGTACACCAGTGTTATGCGCCGTCGGAAAAAGACATAGCGTGGGCGCGACGTGTACTCGGTGCGGCGCGCGACGCGAACGGCGCGGCATTGATGGTCGACGGAAGCATGGTGGACCGGCCTGTCGTCCTGCGGGCCGAGCGAATCATGAAACTTGCTTCGACGAGCTGACGCAACGCCCGGCGCACCGCGAGATGCGCTATAAAATTGGCTGCTTCGCCCTACAACTCGAACACGCTGTGGATTCCATCGTCGCGGCTTCCATGAGAAAAATCGGCCCCGCATTCTCCTGAAACCAGAACTGCTCCACCGTGCTTGCCAGATAAGGCTCAAGTGTGGCCAGCGCTTCGATTGGCGGAAATACTGGCGCGGTTCAGGCGTCAGCGATTCGATCTGGCATAACCGCGCTACACAGTGAGTTCTGGACCGTGATCGGCCAGGAAGTGACGGTCGGCAGTTTAGGGCCGCAGTCCGCTATCGATACATGAGCCGCCGTTCCTCCCCTGTCAGCCGTGAACGACCATGCGGCGATAGGGAATCCGACAGAGTCAACGCAGGGAGGTAGTCACGGCTGAAGCAGCGTCGTCTCATGTTAGGATCGACAAGCGCACTCGTGTGCAAACCTTTGTGAACCGCCCCCCGATACCGAACTGATCCGCATGCCCATCAATTACCTTCGCGGTTTCACGGCGCCTGAGCGCAGCGACGTCGCGAATCGTCGCCTCGGGCGATCGCTCGCGTTCGTCGCTGGAGCAGCCAACGCTGGCGGATTCCTTGCTGTGGGTCAGTACACGTCACACATGTCTGGCATTGTGTCGTCGCTTGCCGATAATGTCGCTGTGGCGGGGTTGAGTTCCTTGCTGTCGTTCCTCGTCGGCGCAGCCACGTCAGCGATCCTGATCAACTGGGGGCGACGCAGGCGCTTGCAGAGCCAATACGCGATGCCGTTGATGCTAGAGGCGTCGCTGCTTCTGATCTTCGGTGTTCTCGGCTCGAATCTCGAAGCGCACCACGTGCTCTTCGTGCCGGCTACCGTCTGCCTTCTCTGCTACGTGATGGGACTGCAGAACGCTATGATCACAAAGGTTTCAAAGGCGGAAATTCGGACAACACACGTCACTGGTCTCGTGACAGATATTGGCATCGAGCTTGGTAAGCTGTTCTATTGGAACGTCGGGGCAATGCCTGGCAACCTGGTCCGCGGAGATCGACAGAAACTAAGGCTTCTCGGATCGCTGTTACTGTCGTTCCTGGTAGGCGGACTTACTGGCGCAGTGGGCTTTAGACACTTGGGATTTGCGTCGACCGTTCCCCTTGCGATCGTCCTTGTTACTCTCGCCGTTGTCCCCATCGTCGACGATGTGCGTGCTTATCGAGGTTAGGCGAAAGCCAGGCTGCATAGCTTGACAGGTGTCTGCATTCGCACGCGAAGCGGACGCAGATCGGCGCTAATTGATCGACGACTCAAGTCGGAGAGCGCCTATTACCCGAATCGGCTTTCGACGAAGCCCAGCACCGTTTCCACCGGCATCGCTTCCTGCGCGATGCGCGGCGTCAAGCCGGCCGCGCGGCACGCCGAAGTCATCTGAGCGCTCCTTGTCCTGCATTGCGCCACTCGGCGTCATGCGGGTCTGCATTGGCCGGTGTTGGCGTCTTCCTACGATGCGACGAGGCGGAAAAAGGCCACGGATTCGGTCAACTGGTGACCCTGATCCTCGAGCGACTTCGACGCCGCAGCGGCTTCTTCAACAAGGGCCGCGTTCTGCTGGGTCACCTCGTCCATCTGCGTGATTGCTACGTTAACCTGATCGATCCCACGGCTTTGCTCGGCAGAGGCCGCCGCGATCTCGCCCATGATGTCCGTCACGCGCGCAACGGCCTTGGTAACTTCCTCCATCGTGCTGCCCGCGTCGTCGGCAAGGCGCGAGCCGTCCTGGATCTTCTGCACGGAAGCAGCAATCAGGTCCTTGATTTCTTTAGCGGCGCTCGACGAGCGTTGTGCGAGGCTGCGCACTTCGCTCGCTACCACTGCAAAGCCGCGGCCCTGTTCGCCCGCGCGCGCGGCTTCCACTGCGGCGTTGAGCGCCAGAATGTTGGTCTGGAAAGCAATTCCCTCAATGATGCCGGTGATCTCGGCGATCTTCGACGAGCTATTGCTGATATCGCTCATGGTTTCGACTACCTGACCGACGACCCCGCTGCCTTTGTGCGCGATTTCCGACGCATTGCTTGCGAGCGCGCTCGCCTGCTGCGCGTTTTCCGCATTCTGTCGCACGGTGGACGTCAGCTCCTCCATGCTGGTAGCGGTTTCCTGTAGCGAGGATGCCTGCTGCTCTGTACGCGACGACAGGTCCTGGTTGCCTGAAGCAATCTCGCTCGAACCGGTTGCGATGCTGTCCGCTGCCGTGCGGACCTGCGCGATGAGGCGCACCAGGCTCGTTTGCATGTCGCCCATAGAGGCCAGCACGCTGCCCTGCGGAGCATCTGCTGCGCCGGGTACGCTGCTCAGGTCGCCGGCTGCAACGCGGCGCGTGACCCCGCTGAGATCGCGAGGTTCTGCCCCAAGCGCACGCGTCAGCATGCGGGTAATCAGCAGTGCAGCGATCACTGCGAGCGCAACCGCACCAAGGCTGATGCCTATGAGCACTGCGCGCTGGCTTGCATAGTGTTCGGCTGACTCCTGCTTCTGTTGAAGCGCCCCTCCACGCGCCTGGTCCGCGTAGGCATTCGTCGCGTTGATGAGTTGTGTCAGCAATGGCCGACACTGGTCATCGATCATCGTCACGGCGCGGTCGCGCTGGTTATGCAGGGCCGCGTCCACGATCGCGAGCGCGACGGGGCCATACTGTGCTTCCACGCGGTCAATGTCGGCAACCAGAGCGCGCGACTTCTCCGATACCCCGGGATTGTTTTTTACCGCAGCGTCCAGTTCGCCAAGCCGCGCGAGCACATCCTGGTGCGCGCGGGTGACAGCCGCTTTTTCGATTTCCACGTCTTCCGGTTTGGTGACGAGGACGAGATTTCGAACCGCGATAGCACGCCGGTCGACGGCGTTTCGCACCTGCTCCACGAGCTGCGCGCGGGCGCTGGAACCGCTGACATATTGGTCGAAGCGCTTGTTAGCATCGCTCATTGCATTGACCGCAAGCACCGACACGACGAGGAAAAGGCCGGCCAGCAGCCCGAAGGTCAGTGTAAGTCTGGCTCGAACTGTCATCTGCTTAAGTTCCATGCTGCTTCCCCGTTGCTTGATAGAAATGGTGTGGTCATCGACTGAAACTGCCCGTCGCAGAAAAGGCTGCTTGAGCCGCTCTGCCTGGATGCCAGCCGATGTATAGCCTTCGGCAATCTTGTCTCAACGCGGCGCCCCGTCAGGGCGTACGTGCCCAACTGTGCAAGCGGCGACTCTTGCGCGAATTCGCCTTGTTCCCGGCCACAAATCACGTGCACCGGAGACAGCATGTCGACCAGGTAGTCTGTGCGAATGCGGTTTCCGATGGACGCTGTAGCGGCGCGATCCGGAACACGGTGCAGTTCATGACTGAGTCTCCTTCGTTGGAAACGGCGTTGGTCGAGGCTTGGCCAAACGCCGCTGTCAGGCACGTTAACGGTTGGACTGAAACGAACTTTAGGGGAAAGTTTCAATATTTCCATATTTAGACGCGGATGCCCTGAGGGCTCGTGGCGCATCGGTTTCGATCGGAAATTATGTCTGATTGGGCAATTTAGCGAGAAAAAACGACCACTTCCCCTCGTTTGACCGACTTGTCCTTCACGTCGCTTGGCAAAGAGATAACTGATGCCGGAGGTTTTGTAATTTAGATTTCCGGTTTTGCCATATTTTTGCGCACCCCAACCGGATCCCGAATTCGCGCGTCGACGCAAGCTAAGGGAAGGAGGTCGGTGGAAAAGCCCATCATCAGTACGCGAGCCGCAGCCGAACTGCTCGTCGTTTCGATCCGCACAGCGTCGGCCCGGATCGAGCTAAATGCATTGAACTTCCGGAAGGCACCGGGCAGTCCCCCGGCGCGTGCTTCGCGGCGCTCCGCGATCGTGCGTGAAGGCTGTTACCGGGTGCCGGTCGGAGAGCGGGGGCGGCAATGAGGGCGGTACTCGCTCATCATGCCGGGTCTGGAAGGTCCAGGGTGCTGCGGGGGATCTACAGGGACTTCGCCTAGCCGTTGGAGGTGAACGCTCTTGCCAGGAAGCTGGAATGAGCTTGCGGACTTTTCACACCAACTTCCGTGCTGTCATGCTGACTTCGCCAATCGACCAATTCGCCGCCTCGCCGTCACGACGAAAGCCAGCCACGCCCGATGGGCCATGCCAGCAGCTTCCTATACACCGTAATGAGACCGCGAGTCAGTGCCGCGCCAAACATTCTCCATAGCGGAGCAATCAACGCATGGGCTATGCACGCGACGGCGACGGCGCCTGCCATGTCCAACGGAAAATGCACTCCGACAAATACGCGCGCCCATGCCACGGCTAGACCCGCCAGCAACATCGCCAGCCCATAGCGGCGCTCGCGTGCGAGCAGCAAGGTCAGGGCGCTGGTTGCCAACACGGTGACGTGGTCGCTCGGAAACGATGAATCCGGCGCGTGCTCGATAAATGTATGGCCCAGGCCGATCATGAACGGCCGCGGATGCATCCACCCAAGACCAATCAGCTGATTGATGCCGAGCGCCAGCAGGACCGCGCAACACACTCGCACTGCGGCGGCGCGTCGACGTTCGCCGCCCGAGAGCCACAACGCGGCGAGTAAGAGCGGCACGAGATAGATCACGTCATCAGCGATAAAGCGGGCAATGTCGATGAGCCAGACGGGCGTCGACGGTGTCGCGTTGATCGACAGAAAGAGTGCGCGGTTCAGCGCTTCCAGTGCATTCATCGGTCTAGATCGCAGTGAAAATTAGTCGAGCTTAGCCGCCAAATCTTATGGGAAGCTTAGGGCGCGACCAGCACAGTGTCCCGGGCTGATGTCAGGCATCGTGACCAGGTTGCCGCTGCGTACACGCGATGCCTCATACCCCGTCTTCAGTTCAGTGCCGCCACGCCGCAAAGATGCGCGCGTGCGCGGAAGCAATCGCAAGGTCAGCAACCTGTGCAATATGATTGAGCGCGCGCCGCGACGTGATGGTGGTCACCGCTAGCGACATCGACGTGTGATCCCATTACCAGCACAGCGGCGCCGCCCGCTGACTCGCGAGTCGACGTTATAACCTGTCTCCGTGCCTCTTAATGCCGCAAGAAATAAAAAAGCGAAATAGACGTCCTCGTGCTCAAACAATTCGCAGGCCGACAAATACAGCTTACTTCCGAAAGGTGCGACACCAGGAGCTTCTCGCCCTGACGCCTTTAGCTCTTTACTGAAGCGCGAAAGCGGCCCGCGAATCGCACGAAACCGCTATCGAGGTTCGACGCGTCACGACAAGCGTCTCCAAGTTGCGGCATCACGATCATGGATTTCCCCTAAGAAAATCAATTGCCGTGAAAGCGGAGAGAAGGATTTGTCGTCTCATAATCGCGCCGTTAGTCCAAGCGGCCTTGTTAAAAGAAGAGGTAATACTGTCGATTAACCAACGTTTAGCACCCTGTTTCCTTCGATTTTGCTTGCATTTTGCTTGGCATAACAGCGGGACAAAAATTGCCCGGCGGCGTGTGCGCGATGGAGTTAGTAGTCGTGCCGACAAGATCCGTGCTTGCAAGAATGCTCCCGCCGCGCACGAATGCGTTCTTATCAGAAGAAGCGCCGCGTGGTGCCGAGGATCTTTGACGAACTGCATCCGGGAATCAAGAACCTTAATTGAAGTTGCTTCACACGCAGCCTTTGCGGAGGGTAGCCGACCATGATGCGAAGCCTGCGCGCACGGCTGCTTGCGTGGCTGCTGGTTCCGGTCGCGGCGTTTATGTTAGTGACCGGCGTGATGTCGTATGACGCGGCTTGCGAGACCGCCGGACTTCTACAGGACAACGCTTTATTTGCGTCCGCGCGGATCATCGGCGAAGACGTCGATTGGGAGGAGGGCGCGCTGATCGCGAGGATTCCGCCGGCGGCGCTGGAGATATTCGAGTCGCCCTATCAGGACCAGGTGTTCTACCGGGTCGTGAAGGGACAGGACAGATTGTTGGGCGGTAACCCCGATCTCGCGCTGCCTGCTGCGGAAACGCAGGGGCCTGTGTTCTACGACACCGTGCTGGACGGCCACCGTGTTCGTGCCGTGGCTTATAAGCGTGAGCTATACGACTCGGGTGCGATCGAGCCGGTCACGATAGTCGTGGGCAAAACTCAGGCCTCGTACCGGGCGATGCTCGCCAACCTCTGGCGTCCCCAGTTGCTGCGCGAGGGATGCATGCTCGCGCTGGTGATTGCGCTTGTGCTGCTCGGCCTGACTTTCGAGTTGCGCCCGCTCGTGAGGCTGAAGGATGACGTCGCGGACCGCGACGCCCTGCAGCTCGAGCCTGTGAACATCGAGCGCCTGCCATCGGAGCTCTGCCCGGTCGCCGACGCGATCAATCAATGCATTGCGCGGCTCAAGGTGCACGCCACGACGCAGCGCAAGTTCATCGCCGACGCCGCGCATCAGTTACGCACGCCACTCGCGTTGCTCGGGGCGCAGGTTCAATGCGCGCGTCCATGCGAGAACTGCGGACCCATGCTGAACGATGCTCTCTCGGGCATACGTCGCAGCACCGTGAAGATGACTGAAATGACCAATCAGCTGCTGTTGCTGGCACAGGCCGAGTCCTCGTCTCGTGAACGCACGGCTACCAAGGTCGATCTCGCCGCTGTCGTTTCGTGCGTTTTAGAGGAGCTTGTGGACGCAGCGCAGCGGCGGGGAATCGATATCGGCGCGGAGTTGAACGGAACAGCGTTCGTTGCCGGCAGCACGATGCTGCTCATCGCCCTGGTGACCAATCTCGTCGATAACGCGATCCGGTACACGCAGCCGGGCGGCCGAGTAACTGCAACCTGCGAGGAACAGGCGAACGACGTGCTGCTGCAGGTCGTCGACAACGGACCTGGCATTGCACCGGAGTCGCGCGTCCATGTTTTCGAGCGCTTTTATCGCCTGACGACCGATGCGGAAGGAACGGGCCTTGGACTGTCGATCGTGCGCGAGGTCGCGCACTCGCATGGTGGAAGTGTCGAATTGGAAGCGGTTGACGGGAACACGGGTCTCAGGGTGATCGTTCGTCTGCCGAAGTGGCGTGATTAAGGGAAGTTCCGATGAAGCTTTTACTGGTCGAAGACAACACTGAGCTTGCACATTGGATCGCACATCTGCTGCGCCTCGAAAACTTCGCGGTGGACAGCGTGCCTGACGGCGAGTGCGCAGACATGGTGCTGACAACGCAACGCTACGACGTTGTGGTGCTGGACCTTCGGCTACCGCGCATGGACGGCAAGGAGGTGCTCGCACGACTGCGGCGCCGCGGCGACAGAGTGCCGGTCATCATGCTGACGGCGCATGGATCGACCGACGACAAGGTGGACTGTTTCAGTACCGGTGCCGACGATTACGTGGTCAAGCCCTTCGATGCGCGCGAACTGGTCGCGCGCATCAAGGCGCTCATTCGCCGGCAATCGGGCGACATGACGTCATGCCTCACGTGTGGCGATCTGAACTACATATGCGACACTCGTGAGTTCTTCCACAACGATGCTCGGCTCGCGCTGCGGCGCCGTGAACATACGATCCTTGAAACACTGATGTTGCGAAAGGGTAAGACGGTATCAAAATCCGTCCTGATGGAAAGCGTGTTTTGTCTGGACGACGAACCGAGTGCGGACGCGATCGACATCTATATTCATCGCTTGCGCAAGCATCTCGCCAACTGCAGCGCGCAGATCACGACGTTGCGTGGCCTCGGCTATATTCTGCGGCCGAAAGTTATCGAGTAGCTCCAATTTGAACAGCGTCAAAACGGAAGAATCGGTGAATACACTTAGTTGTACCTATGACACAGGAAAGGCGCGCGAAGGATTCAGGTATCTACGATTCGACCATGGTGTGACGGACACCCATGCAAGATCAAGCAAGACCAGACGCGATGAAGCGCGATCACCAACGCCGCCAATGCGGGACCAGAACAAGCAGGTTTTCAACGCAGCAACTCGAGGAGACGAACTTGAAGAAGAGATACCTTACGCTGGCAGTCGTGGCCGGTGTTTGCGGGGCGAACGGTGCGCATGCGCAGTCGAGCGTGCAGCTTTATGGCCTCATGGACCTGAGCGTGCCGACGTATCAGTCCCATGCCAACACAAACGGCGATCACGTGATCGGCATGGGTATTGGCGGCGAGCCGTGGTTCAGTGGTAGCCGTTGGGGCTTGAAAGGAGCAGAAGATATAGGCGGCGGCTCGAAGATCATCTTCCGGCTGGAGAGCGAATACGTTGTCGCCAACGGCGAGATGGAAGATCCGGGCCAGATTTTCGATCGCGACGCATGGGTAGGTCTCGAGAACGATACCTTGGGCAAGATAACGGCGGGTTTTCAGAACACCATTGCCCGTGACGCATCGGCCATCTACGGCGATCCGTACGGCAATGCGCGGTTGACCACCGAAGAGGGTGGTTGGACCAATTCAAACAACTTCAAGCAGATGATTTTTTACGCGGCCAGCGCGACCGGCACGCGCTATAACAATGGCGTAGCGTGGAAGAAGCTGTTCACCAACGGCATCTTCGCCAGCGCAGGCTACGCATTCGGCAACTCAACTAGTTTCGGCTCCAACGCCAATTACCAGGCGGCACTCGGCTACAACGGTGGTGTCTTCGACGTGTCGGGCTTCTATAGTCACGTAAATCGCGTTGGCTTCACAAACCAAACGTGGTCGGTGGGTGGCAACTATAACTTCGGCATTCTGCGCGCCAATGCGGGCTATTTCCGCTACCTTGGCAATCAGGGTTCGCTCGGTCAACGTCAGGATAACGCGTGGACCGTGTCGCTCAGGCTGTCGCCGAAGGGTCCGCTCGACTACCAGCTCGGCTATCAGCAGATGCGCGTGAAGAACGCCGCGTACAACGGCGATGGCGATATCCCGAATGCGAACATTGGCGCTTTCGATCCGACGTCCGGCCTCCATAACGGCTTCAAGGAAACGCTGTATGGTTCGGTGTTCTATCACCTGTCCAAGCGCACTGAGGTGTATTTGGCCGGCGATTACATGAAGCTGCATGGCGGCTACACCGTTGGCTCGACGTTCGGCGCAACCAACCAGCTCGAACTCACCACGGGCGTGCGCACTCGCTTCTGATCGTGGAAACCGTGCCTGCTGATTGATCGACGGGAAATACTCCACGTTGCGGCGGCGGACAAATCCGCTCGCCGCTTTCGTCTGCTGCACGGTCGAGGACGACTGCCATGTTCGGGAACAGGAGGTCGTGGACTTCTTACGTTCAAATCTGTAACTCATCAGGGGGGTATCGTTTCACGGAGACGGCAGAATCGACCGGGGTGCCATGACGCGCAGCACCGGACGTCCGTCGACGTTCTTCAGCGGGAAATAGGCACGATGCGTTGATGGATCGACAGCAACCACATGCGCATTGGGTCCGATACGGCCTTCGCCGATTTTCGACACGCGTGAGGACCCTACGGCAAACATCGACACAATGCCCGCCTCGCCGGCGATATAAAGCGTGCCCGCACCGGGATCGAATGCGAGAACATCGGGATCAGCGCCAACGTCGAATGACTGGACGACCTGCCTGGTGAGCAGGTTCAGCGTCAGCAGCCTGCCGTTGCCTTCACAGGCGACGAACGCGAGGTGTGGCTGCGCAACGATGTAGAGGCCGTGGTTGCCTCGCGCGCCCGGCAGATCGATCCGCGCGACGATTGCGTCGGTCGATGGATCGATCTCGACGAGTTGTCCTCGTGACTGGACATTGACGAAGATATGACGGGATACTGGGTCGTACTGGGTGTTGCCGGCTTCGCCGCCCAACCTGATCGAGTTGGTACGGCGATTGGACTGGGTATCGATTACAGTTTCAGTCCCGCCTGTCTCGTCCGATACATAGAGTTTCCGGGTGTCCGGTGCATATGCCATTCCGTCCGGATAGACGCCCCCCGGCATACGTGCTGCGATTTTCAGGGTGGTCTCGTCGATGGCAACTACTTCGTTCGTGCCGGTCGCGGACGCGTACACGCGCGACTGTTCACGTACTACCAGGACGCCATGAACGGTGGCGACGTTGCCAATTCGGGCGACAACACGTGAGTTTTGCGTGTCGAAAACGATGACTTCGCTGTCGCCCAGGTGCGCGATGAACAGCAAATGTCTATCAGGATCGTAGCTTTCGTAGTCGAGCCGGGTGGCGCGACCGGGCAACGGGATGTCGGCGACGTGCGTCAACGGTAAGTCGACCGTGAGTGACGTGCCAGCAGTGGCCGCGCTGTCATGGATGGCCATTGCCGCAAGTTCGATCATCAAAAGAACGCCGAGCAACTTCGCAATGCAGCGACGGTTCGAGAGGATACGATCTTTCATTACGAATCTCCGCCGAGCCTGGCATGACGACATGCGGCGAGTACCGGGAGATCATAGGCAATTTTCAGCACACCGCACGCGACATCGGACGGAATATTTCGAAGCCCGCTCACGTTCTACTACCGAGGCTCGCCTGCACTGGCGAGCACGGTCCTCATCCGCGATCAATTCACGCGCGCAACGCGTGCAAGCCTGCTTGCGCCGTGGCGTGAAGGCGAAGCGATGTGCGCCGCGAAAGTGGTCTCCCGCGGTCACGGCGGCGAGGGTTCCTAACGATGCATATGGGCGAACGTGCCTGACGCGCGACGATCATCGAGAAAACAGTTGATGGCCTTGCCTTCGGGGCCGGCGAACCCGGCACCGTGGGCCGACGCGTCTCGCGGCAACGCGGCCCTTTCGCGGAGAAACATCATGAACGACAGAAGCCATATCGTTTTTGTTCTGGCGGCGGTTGCGCTCGGCGTCGTGCCGCTGAGCAGTCATGCGGACCAAACGATCCACGTCAAACTCTCGGACAACATGATTCAACTCGATCCCGGCACTGCGAAGGCCGGGCGCGTCACATTCGAGGTGAACAACGCAGCGAACGGCAATACCGAACATGAGTTCGTCGTACTGAGGACAGACCTGGACGACGCGCATCTGCCGGTCCATAAAGGCCTGGTCACGGAAAACCGGTTCAGGAAGATGGGCGAGGTGGAGGACCTTACGCAGGGATCGACCAAGCGCTTGTCATTGAAGCTTGCGCCAGGACGCTATGTGCTGATTTGCAACCGGCCGGGGCACTATGGGATGGGCATGCACACATCGTTCGTTGTCGCGCGCTGAGGGTCGGCTTCGCGCCATACTCAGCCGGAGGCGTGAGCCAGAGGTTGGGCCATAAGCGGCCAGACATCCGCTATGACTGCAACGGCGGCCTCGCAACAGCGGCGGCAAGCAGGCACAGAAGGGACCGCTGCCAATCCGGGTAAACTGCAGAGCCCACTGCCGCACACGGATCCGACAGATGAAAGATGAAAGGTTGCTGGAGATGCGCGTCTTCAAGGCGGTCGTGGAGGCCGGGGGCTTCACCGCTGCGGCAAATATGTTGGGAGTGAGCCAACCCTTCGTCAGCCAAAGCGTCAACGCTCTGGAGCGAAGGCTCGGCGTGCAGTTGCTGCATCGTTCAACGCGTACGCAACGGCTGACCCATGAGGGCGAGCGTTTTCTGCTGTCCTGCAACGACATTCTCGAAAGCCTGGAGGAAGCGGAAGCGCAGGTCCGGTCCAGCGAGCCGACCGGCAATCTGCGCGTCAGCGCGCCTCACGCGTTCGGCATGGATCAACTGGTGGCTGCGCTGCCCGGTTTTCTGTCGTCCTATCCGAAGGTATGCGTGCATTTTTCCCTGTCGGACTCGAACGTCAACCTGATCGAGGATAACTTCGACGTCGCGGTCCGCATGGGCCGGTTGCAGGATTCCTCGTTGCGCAGCCGAAAGCTTTGCGATCTCCAGCGCATCGTCGTGGCGTCTCCGGACTATCTCGCCGCGCACGGCACACCTGTGACTCCGGTCGGCCTGGCGAGGCACGCTTGCCTGACATGGGAGTCGCCGCGCGAGCATCTAAACCTGTGGCCGTTCATGATCAACGGCAGGCTCGAACGAGTCGCGGTACAGGGCAGTTTCCGCAGCACCGACGGCACCACGCTTTTTCAGCTCTGCGTGGCCGGCGTGGGCATCATGCGCCTCGCCGAACACCTGGCATTGCCCGCTATCCGTCGAGGGGATCTGGTGCCGCTCCTCCCGGAGTACCAGGCGAAGGACGACACCGCGATCCATGTCGTCTATCTGCCCGAGCGCCAACTGGTGCCGCGCATTCGCGCTTTTATCGATTATTTCGTCGACGTCTTCCGCGAGCCGCCCTGGCAGAAGCCATAGGCGCCGGAGATTTATATGGCGTCGTAATAAATCCTATTGTCCGCCACGCCTAGATCGGCGGCCGGTCTTTCCTTATCGTTAGCGCCATACGATCACCGCTACGACAGGAGACAGCATGAGCACCGGCACTGGAAAAATCGATATCAGCGCGCAGCAGGCCGAACTGCGCCGCACGATTTCGCATCCCTCGAACAATTCCATTTATCGCCCGAAGCAGGCAGGGCTGAAGTTTCCCGAACTGCCCGACTTTTCGTCGTTCGCGCAGGAACGCCAGCACCGCAAGGAACGCCTCGTGGCAGCCTGCCGCGCTTTTGCGCTGCACAAGCTCGACTATGGTTTCGCCGGTCACCTTACGGTGCGTGACCCTGAGTTTCCGGAGTTGTACTGGACCAATCCGATGGCCGTGCATTTCTCCCAGGTGAAACTTTCCAACCTGATCCTCGCTGACCATACCGGCAAGGTTGTGGAAGGCAAGTACGCACTCAACCGCGCCGGCTTCGTGCTGCACGCAGCGGTGCATGAAGCCAATCCCGACATTGTTGCGATGTGCCATGCGCACACGGTCTACGGCACTGCGTTCGCGGCGCTCGGACGGCCGCTCGACCCTATCACGCAGGACGCGGCGGCCTTCTATGAAGACCATGTCGTGATAAAGGACGAGGCGGGCGCGGTCGCGGTGGAGGAAGAGGCCGGGCTGTCGGTTGCCGACTATTTCAAGAACGTCAAGGCAGCCATTCACCAGAATCACGGGCTGCTGACAGTGAGCCGCCACAGCATCGAAGCCGCCGCGTTCTGGTTCATCGCGCTGGAGCGATGCTGTCAGCAGCAGTTACTGGTGGAGGCGACCGGCATCAAGCCCGTCATGGTGCCTGAGCACAGTTCGCGCTACAGCCGTGAACACGTCGGCAGCGAATACATCGGCTGGCTGCATTTCCAGCCGATTTATGACCAGCTCACGCAGACCAGCCCGGATATGTTCGACTGAACGGCCAGCATAGGCCGTCACATACACAACAGACCGCACCGGCACGACCAGAAGCGCGCCGGCCGCGGTTCAAGGAGACAACGATGTTGAAGTCCACTTACGGCGATGTGGTCTCGTCGGCTCACAGCGAAGACCGGACCTATGCGAAGGTGACATGGCGGCTGATTCCTTTCCTCTTTCTCTGCTACGTCTTCGCTTACCTCGATCGGGTCAACGTAGGCTTTGCCAAGCTGCAGATGCTGACCGACCTGAAGTTCAGCGAAACGATCTACGGCTTGGGCGCGGGGATTTTCTTTATTGGCTATTTCATCTTCGAAGTGCCGAGCAACATCGCGCTGCATCGTTTTGGCGCGCGAAAATGGATCGCCCGCATCATGCTCAGCTGGGGTGTGCTTTCCGGCGCGATGATTTTCGTGAAGACGCCCACCGCGTTCTACGCGTTGCGCTTCCTGCTCGGCGTCGCCGAAGCCGGCTTCTTCCCGGGCATCATCCTCTACCTGACCTATTGGTATCCGTCTTCGCGCCGCGGGAAGATAACCGCGATGTTCATGACCGGAATCCCGATTGCCGGCGTCATTGGCGGTCCGCTGTCGGGCTGGATTCTGAACAGCTTCAGCGGCGTGCACGGCATGGCGGGCTGGCGCTGGCTGTTCCTGCTCGAAGCGTTGCCTTCCATTGTCGGTGGCATTGCCGTGCTGCTGTATCTCGACGACAGGATCAGCGCGGCGAAATGGCTGACCGCTGAAGAAAAGTCGCTGCTCGAGACGGGGCTGGCGAAGGAGACGGGGCACATCGAGGTGCATAGTGCGAGCGGTGCATTCACCAACAGACGCGTCTGGGTGCTGTGCCTGTGCTACTTCGGCATCATCATGGGACTCTATGGAATCAGCTTCTGGCTTCCCACGCTCATCAAGGCATCCGGCGTAAGCGACGCTTTCAATGTCGGCCTGCTGACGATGATCCCCTACGGCGCCGCCGCCATCGCAATGGTGCTGCTGGGACGCAGTTCGGACCGGAGCAAGGAGCGGCGCTGGCATGTGGCGCTGCCGGCGGTGATCGGCGCGGCCGGCCTCGTGGCGAGCACGCTGGTACCCCACAACGTCACGTCGGCTGTCGTGTCCCTCACGTTCGCCACGATTGGCATTCTGGGAGCACTGTGCCAGTTCTGGTCGATCCCGCCCGCATTCCTCGGGGGCGTGGCAGCGGCAGCGGGCATTGCACTGATCAATTCGGTCGGCAACCTCGCGGGCTTCGTCAGTCCCTATCTGGTTGGCTGGATCAAGGACATGACGCACAGCACCGACATGGGCCTGTATTGCGTGGCAGTCTCATTGCTCGTGGCGGCAGTCGTTGTGCTGACGATGCCTAAGGGCGTGGTCAACCGCTGAGTTCGTGCGACAACCGATCGACCTGCAGAGCGCCCATTTCCGGGCGCTTGCTGACCGCAGCAACGGAGGAGCCGCGTTGGCGCGAGCATGGCGTTGCACGAATGCGTCCGCAGTCAGGCGACGAACGGCTCGTCCACCTGAGCCCGACCTTTGCCAAAGCGGCGATCAAATGCCGTAGATGTTCTCGCAGAACCCAACACTGGCGCCCAGCTTCCGGGACAGATCAGCGGCCGCATCCAGTTGCGGCCGATCCAGCTCGCCCGACGTGTGCGCCGCGCTAAGCCGCGACGCGGGACCGGAAAGCGTCAGCGCCGCCATGAACTTGTCGCCGGCGCCAAAGATCGGTACAGCGAACGCTGCTGTGTGCACATCGCGCGCACCCGCGGTGAAGAGGGGCAATGCTGGCGGCTTGTCGTAGATCGGTTCGCCGAGTCCCCAGAAACGGATCACCTGGCTGATGGCCGTGTCGTCGAGCGGCAGCGTCGTTCCGGCGAGCCGCGTTTCACGCAGACCTTCGGACGGCTCGACCCGAAACAGGCACAGCCGCTGCCCATTGTGGTGAACGTAGTACGATGCACTTTCTTTCGTCACCGTGGCGAGCGCATGCAGCGCCGGTTCCACTACCGTTGAAAGATGGAAGGACTGCTCGTACAGCTTGCCCAGATACAGCACGCGATGTCCGAGCGAATAGTTGCCGGATTGAGCGCGCACGACATAGCCCATTCGCTCCAGCGAGTTCATCAGTCGATAGACCGTCGTCTTGTGCATGCCGGACGCTTGCGCGAGCATCGCGAGCGACTGTGACTCGGCTCCCGGCTTGAAGCAGTCCAACAGCGAAAGCGCTTTCTCGACCGCGACGACACCTTCGTTTCCCATTCCCGCCTCCCGTCATTCATTTCCGCTGATTGTACACAGTAAAACGACGGTTTATACCGTAAAAGGGTAAACGCCAGTGGATCGGCGTGCCTGCTCTGGCTATAGTGATTTCACTCCGTAAACCACCGTTGTACAAGGTAAAACTCACGAACTGAGGTTAATCCATGAGCACTATGTCCGCAGGCACTTCTCCCATTAATCGCAATATCGAGCGCGTGTCGCCGAAACTGGTCGAGGCCGCGGCGCGCTATCAGGCCGCCATCCTCGCCGACGTCGCTGGCCGTCGCGGCACGCTGCATGGCCGGGTCAAGCCGCTGTCGCCGACGATGAAAGTCGCGGGCCCAGCCGTCACGGTCGAAGTGCGTCCCGGCGACAACCTCGCCATCCACGCCGCGCTGTCCATCGCGAAACCGGGCGACGTGATCGTCGTCGACGGCAAGGGCGATCTCTCGTGCGCGCTGATCGGCGAGATCATGGCGACGCAGGCAAAGGCGAGCGGTATCGCGGGCATCGTCATCGACGGCGCCGTGCGCGACGCGCACGAACTCGCCAGTGGCGACTACCCGGTCTTCGCGGCCGGCCTGAATCCCTGCGGCCCGACCAAAAGCGTCGCGGGCCTCGTGAATGCGCCGATCTCGGCCGGCGACACGGCCATCAATCCGGGCGACCTGATCGTTGGCGACGCGGACGGCGTAGTCGTGATTCCGCGTAACGACGTCGCACGCATCATCGAACTCGCGCAGAAAAAGCTCGACATGGAAACGGCGCGCATCGCGGCGATTCATAAGGGCGACGTGCGTCCGGGCTGGATCGAAAAGGAACTGCGTGCAGTGGGCATGCTGGCCGAAGGCGAGGCGCTGTGATGCAGACGGCTTCGCATAAACCCGTTGTCCTCGTGACGGCTGCCGACCTCGCGCCGCAAGCGCTCGACATGCTGACCCAGTTCGACGTCGTGTTCGCGGGCAAGCAGCCCACCGAAGACGACATCGTCGCGCTGTGCGCTGAGCACAAGCCAGTCGCGATCATCGTCCGATACGGCAAGGTGAACGCCCGCATCATGGATGCCGCCGAAAATCTGCAAGTGATTTCGAAGCATGGCAGCGGCATCGACGTGATCGATCAGGCAGCAGCGGCCGCGCGCGGTATCGCGGTGCGCGCTGCCGTTGGCGCCAACGCGGCCGCCGTCGCGGAGCATGCATGGGCGCTGATTCTCGCGTGCGCGAAGTCCGTGCCGCAGCTGGATGCGCGCATGCGCCAAGGCCACTGGGACAAATCCACGCACAAGTCCGTCGAACTGGACGGGCGGACCCTCGGCCTCGTCGGACTGGGCGCGATCGGCCGACGCGTCGCAGCGATCGGCGCGGCGTTCGGCATGAACGTGCTTGCGTTCGATCCGTACGCGAAAGAAGCGCCCGCAGGCGTGAAGCTGGTGTCGCTCGACGAGTTGTACGCGGCTTCCGACGTCGTCTCGCTGCATTGCCCGCTGACAGCGGAAAACCGCCAGATGCTCAACCGCGACACGCTCGCGCGGTTCAAGCGCGGCGCGATCCTCGTCAATACCGCGCGCGGCGGACTGATCGACGAAGCGGCGCTCGCCGAGGCGCTCGCCAGCGGCCAGTTGCGCTTTGCCGGTCTCGACAGCTTCGACGTTGAACCGATGACGCACCCGCATCCGTTCCAGCAGATCCGGAACGCTATCCTGTCGCCGCATATCGGCGGCGTGAGCGATGCCGCGTACGTGAACATGGGTAAGGGCGCCGCGGCCAATGTTCTCGCCGTCGTCGAAGAACACGCCCGCAACGCAGCCTGAAGTCCGCAAGAGAAGACCCATCATGTTCTATCTCATCTCGCCCGAAATACGCACCGCGGAAGTCTTCACGCGTATGCCGGACAAATTCCGCAAAGGCGACGTCCAGACCGATTGGGCGCGTGCCAATCGCGGCGGCGTCGCCACGGACTCGTTTCTCGAAGGCCCCGTGTGGGACCCGGCGGGCTATCTGTTCGTCACGGACATTCCGCACGGCCGGGTTTTCCGGATTTCGCCGTCGGGCGAGTGGGAACTCGTCGTGCAATACGACGGCGAGCCGAACGGAATGAAGCGCTTCGACGATGCGCATCTGCTCATCACCGACTATCGCAACGGCCTGATGCTGCTCGACATCGCGCGCGGCGAAGTGCGCCCGTTTCTCGAGCGGCGCAATTCCGAGCGCTTCAGGGGCGTGAACGATCTCACGTTCGATTCGAACGGGAACCTGTACTTCACCGATCAGGGGCAAACGGGACTGCACGATCCGACGGGCCGCGTGTACCGGCTGTCGGCGGACGGCAAGCTCGACTTGCTGCTCGGCAATTGCCCGAGCCCCAACGGACTCGTGCTGTCGCCCGACGAGAAGATTCTCTTTGTCGGCATGACGCGCGGCAATTGCGTGTGGCGTGTGCCGCTTCAGGCAGATGGCTCCGTCAGCAAGGTAGGGCAGTTCTTCACGTCGTATGGCCCGAGCGGTCCGGACGGACTGACCATCGACACGCAAGGGCGACTCTTCGTCGCGAATCCGGGGCTTGGTCGCGCGTGGGTGCTGAACCATCGCGCGGAGCCCGTCGAAATCCTGACCAGTCCGGAAGGCGCTTCGCTCACGAATCTCTGCTTCGGCGGCGCGGACATGAAGACGCTGTTCACGACCGAGTCTGTTTCGGGAACGGTTCTCAAAGCTGAAATGACGATTGCCGGCCCGCTTCCGAAGCGGGCCGGGCGAACCGTCTGATCGCGCAGCGGGCGCGAGCGCCCGCCATACATCAATACATCTGCGCCGACAGAAGCGCGATGGAGGAGCAAGCATGACCATGTCGCACACCCTGCGCGCCGACGGTGCCACGCGCCAGACAGAAGCGCCGCCCATTGCCGGCATCGCGAGCGAGGACTACGCGGCCAGCGAGCGCACGCTCGCCAAGGCGTTCCGGCGAATCCTGCCGTTCATCTTCATCTGCTACGTCATCAGCTATCTCGACCGGACCAATGTCGGGTTCGCCGCGCTGACAATGAACAAGGATCTCGGTCTGACCTCCGAGCAGTTCGGCTTCGGCGCAGGACTGTTCTTCGTCGGCTATTTCCTGTTCGAGATTCCGAGCAACCTGATCATGCAGAAGGTCGGTGCGCGCGTATGGATCGCGCGCATCATGATCACGTGGGGTCTCTTTTCGATGGCGACGGCGTTCGTCGTCGGACCGAAGAGTTTTGCGGCCGCGCGCTTCCTGCTCGGTATCGCCGAAGCGGGCTTCACGCCCGGCATCTACCTGTATTTCACGCACTGGTTTCCGGGTAAGTGGCGCGCCAAAGTGACGGCCGCGTTTCTGGTCGGCATCCCCGTCGCGAACATGATCGGCTCTCCAGTTTCGGGCGCGCTGCTCGAACTCGGCGGCCTGCATGGATTGCGTAGCTGGCAGTGGTTGCTGCTGATCGAAGGCGGACCGGCCGTGTTGCTGGGCATCGCCTGTCTGTTCGTGCTGGCCGACCGCCCCGAAAAAGCGAAGTGGCTCACCGACGAAGAGAAGTCGTCGCTTGCGAAGCGCCTCGCGCTCGAACAGGGCGACATCGGCGCACGTCACGGCAGCACGCTGCGCGACGCGATGACCAACTGGCGCGTGTTCGTGCTCGCGTTCATCAACTTCTGCGGCATCGTCGGGTCGCTCGGCGTCGGCCTGTGGATGCCGCAAATCATCAAGCAGTTCGGCGTCGCGCACACGGTCGTGGGCTGGCTCACGGCGATTCCGTATGCAATCGGCGCAGTCGCGATGCTCTGGTGGGCGCGCGTCGCGAATCGCTCGCAAAACCGCATTCCGTATGTGGCCGGCGCGCTGGTCGTGGCGGCCGCCGCGCTGTGCGCGAGCACCTTCCTCGACGCGCCTGTGCTGAAGCTCATCGCACTCTGTTTCACGGTGAGCGGCATCCTCGCTTTCCAGGCGACCTACTGGGCAATTCCGTCCAGCTTTCTCACGGGGCGGGCCGCGGCCGGCGGCCTCGCGCTCATCGTCTCCGTGGGCAACCTTGGCGGCTTCGTCGGTCCGTCGATGATCGGCGCGCTCAAGCAGCTCTCGGGCGGGTTTGCCGTGCCGCTGCTCGCCGTCTCGGGTGTGTTGCTGCTCGGTGCGCTGACCATCGCCTGGCTCGGTGATCCGGGCGCCGACGCAGGCGAAGCGCCGTCGGCCCAGAAAGTTTGATCCACGCATTCAATACCAATCCATAAAACTCTGTCTGGAGACTCCATGCTGTTCAAAAAAGCCAGCCACAACGTCAACACGAACGTCCGTTTCATGCTCGGCGCAGTCGCCGCCGCAGGCGTCAGTCTTACCTGCGGCGCTGCGCACGCGCAAAGCAGCGTCACGCTGTACGGGATTGCCGACGTTGGCGTCGAACACATCAACAATACGAGTGCTGGCGGCGCACAGACGCGCGAAGTGTCGGGCAACCTGTCCGGCTCGCGCTGGGGACTGAAGGGCGTCGAAGACCTCGGCGGCGGCATGAAGGCCATTTTCCAGTTGGAAAGCGGTTTTAACATCAATGACGGCACGACCGCTCAATCGACCAGAGGACTGGGCGCGAACGCTGCGACGACCGCCCGGCTGTTCGGCCGGCAGGCATGGGTCGGTCTTTCGTACAAAGGGCAGCAACTGACGTTCGGCCGGCAGAACTCGCTGCTCTACGAACAGGCCGTTGCGTTCGATCCGATGGGCGCATCTTCGCGCTACTCCGTGCTGTCGCTCGACTACGCGATGGCCGGACGCATCGACAATTCGGCGAAGTACACGGGCGTGTTCGGCCCGCTAACGGCGCAGGCGATGTACAGCACGCGCTACGACACGGGCTATGGCGCCGAAGTGCCGGGCGCGGAAATCACGGGGCGCTTTTTCGGCGGGGCGGTGACCTATGCGCAAGGTCCGTTCGCGGCGAGCGTGTCGTACGAGCAGCGCAACAGCAACACGGTCGCGACCAACACGGGCACCGAGCGTCGCGCGACGGCAGCCGCTTCGTATGTCATCGGAGCCGTGAAGGGCTTCGCGGGCTACCGCTATCTGCGCGCGTCGAATGCTTTCCTGCCTGTGAACCCGATTGTCGTTGCAAACGGCTCGGAAGCCAGCGCTGCAAATCTCTACTGGGCGGGTGCGCAGTACACCGTGACACCCGCGTTCATCATCACGGCCACCGGTTACTACCAGGACGTGCATTCGACGGGTGCCGACCCGTGGCTCGCTGTGCTTTGCGCGGACTATTTCCTGTCGAGGCGCACTGATCTTTACGCAACAGCGGGCTTCGCTCACAACAAGGACAAATCCACGCTCGGCGTCAATGGCTACGGTACGGTCGCGCTCGGATATAACCAGACCGGCATCACGGTTGGCATGCGCCAGAAGTTCTGACGAGAAAGCGTTATGCAGATAGTCCATGCGCCCCATCTTCCGGTTCGAGAGGAGTGGCTTGCCTTGCGAAAGGAGCCTGTTCTCGAGCCTGAACTGCCGATTGTCGATGCGCACCATCATCTGTGGGACCGTCAGACCGGGCGGTATCTCGCGGCTGAGTTCCGCAACGACGTGGCGAGCGGGCATCGGGTCGTGTCGACGGTCTACGTGCAATGCCGCTCGATGTTGCGCGAGGACGGTCCCGAGGCGATGAAGCCCATTGGCGAAGTGGAGTTCGCCAACGGAATCGCCGCGATGTCCGCGAGCGGCGCGTATGGACGGACGCGCTGCTGCGAGGCGATCGTCGGCGGTGCGGATTTAACGTTGGGCGCTGAACTCGATCCGGTCCTCGAAGCGATGTTGCAGGTATCCGGCGGACGCCTGCGCGGCATCCGCAATCCGCTCGCGTGGCATGCGAGTCCCGAAGTGAGTTCGAGCCCCGTGACGCCGCCGCGCGACCTGATGGCAAATCCGGCTTACCGGCAGGGTGTGAGGGCGCTCGGCCGCTTTGGGCTGTCGCTCGATGCATGGGTCTATCACACGCAACTCGACGATCTGTATGAACTCGCGCGTGCCGCGGATCGCGTGACGGTCGTTATCGATCATTTTGGCGGTCCGCTGGGTGTCGGTCCGCACGCCGGTCAACGCGCGGCGGTTCGCGCCGACTGGCAGCAAAAACTCGCGCGCCTCGCGAGTTTGCCCAACACGCGCATCAAGCTCGGCGGCGCGGGCATGAACGTATTCGGCTTCGATTTCGCCGCGCGCGAAGTGCCGCCTTCGTCCGAGGAACTGGCCTCCGCGTGGCGGCCGTATTTCGACACGTGCGTCGAACTGTTCGGCGCGAATCGCTGCATGTTCGAAAGCAACTTTCCCGTCGATAAAGGGATGTTCAGTTACGGCGTGCTGTGGAACGCCTTTAAACGACTCGCGTCCGCGATGTCCGCCAATGAAAAAGCCGCCCTGTTCAGCCGGACTGCGGCGGCAACCTATCGCCTCGCGATTGCCGGAGACAACACATGAAAACGAGTGCAACGGTTGCGACAACCGAATTCAAGGACGGTGCCGAAGCCAGGGGATTGAGGAACATCACGGGCATCGAGTGGCGCTCGCTAACACTTGCGGGACTCGGCTGGACGTTCGAAAGCTACGACTCGTTTCTGCTTTCGCTTCTGCTGCCGACGCTCGCTCTTCAGTTCGGTCTGAGCAAGGCGCAGCTCGGCCTGTTCACGAGCATCACGGCGGCAGGGCAGATCGTCGGCGGGATTCTGTTCGGTTATGTGTCGGACCGGCTGGGGCGTGTGCGTACCGCGTTGCTCTGCGTCGGCATTTATTCGCTGTTCTCGGGTCTGCTTGCATTCGCGCCGAACGAGCACTGGTTCGCGACGTTGCGCTTCTTCGGCGCGTTGGGCATGGGCGGCACGTGGACGGCGGGCGCCGCACTGATTGCCGAGACATGGCACGCGAGCCGGCGCGGCAAGGGCGGCGCGCTGATGCAGATGGGATTGCCCATCGGCGCGATCCTCGCCATCACGATTTCGGGCATCGTCAGCGGCGTGAACGACGGACTCGGTGGAAATAGCTGGCGTCTGCTTTTTCTGATCGGTGCGTTGCCGTTCTTTATCCTCTTCTGGGTCGCGCGAAAAACGCCTGAATCACCGATCTGGCTGGAACGCAAGCAGGCGAAGTCATCGGTTCAAAACATGCGCGCGACGAGCAGCGACACGCTCAATGTGCGCGGACTGCTGACGGCGTTCGGCTTCATCTTCTTTCTGCAGTACCTGTACTGGGGTGTCTTCACGTGGACACCGACGTTCCTCGTCACGGTGAAGCATCTCGACTTCGTGCATAGCCTGAAGTTCGTGCTTGCGCTGCAGTTCGGCGCGATCAGCGGTTTCCTGCTGTTCTCAGCTTTCGTCGACCGGCTCGGTCGACGTCCGATGTTCCTTGCCTATCTGCTGGTCGGGGCGGGGGCCGTGGGCGTGTACATCGTGTCGTCGAACGCACTGCTGCTGATGGTCGCGATCTTCCTGACGGGCTTCAGTGTGAACGGCATTTTCGCGGGTGCTGGTCCGTTTCTCGCGGAGATCATCGGCAATACGGCGTCGCGCGGATTTCTGATGGGCCTCGCGTATAACGGCGGCCGTCTGGGCGGCTTCATCGCGCCGTTGATCATCGGCGCGCTCGCATCGACTTCCGGCGGATTCGTGCTCGGACTCGCAACGACCATCGTCGCATTCGTCGCCGCCGCCGTCGTCGTGTTCTTCGCACCCGAAACGCGCGGCAAGGCGTTGTCATGACGATGGCCGCGCAAACCGGTTTCGTCAGCAGACTGTTTCCTGCGCTTGCCGAGGCGTCGCTGCGACGCTATCTGAGCGGACAGGTCGCGTCCGTGCTAGGAAGCTGGACGCAGAACGTCACGCTGAACCTGCTCGTGTATCACCTGTCGGGGTCGGCGGCGATTCTCGCGCTGCTCAATTTTTTGCTGTACGGACCGCAACTGATCGTCGCACCGATCGCCGGCTCGCGGATCAGTTCGGCCAATGCGAAACGCGCGACGCTGTGCGTTCTCACCGCGTCGCTGGTGCTGACGGCCAGTCTCTTCACGCTGTCGCTGCTCGGCGTGCTCGGCGTGAAGCTGATACTCGCGCATGCGCTCGCCATCGGCGTATCGAGCGCCGTTGAGACGCCCGCGCGCCAGGTTTTGCTGCTGACGAGTCTCGAAGATCCGACGCATACGTCGAACGCCGTGGCGATGAACACGATGGTCTACAACGTCGGCCGGATGGTCGGTCCGACGATTGCGGGTTTCGTCTATCCCACGCTCGGACCGAGAACATCGTTTGTGATTTATGCGGTGGCGCTCTGCTTCATGGCGACATGCGTGCGTTCGATCAGAACGGCCTCGGCGGCTCGTCCCGCGCGCGCGGACAGCAGCCTGCGCGACGCAGTCGGCTACGTGATGTCCGATGCGTTTTCCGCCCGCTATCTGCCGATACTCGCGTGCATCGGTTTGTTCGCGGGCAGTTACCAGACACTCGTGCCGCTGCTTGCGGACCAGGGGTTCCACGACGCGGCGCGCTTTACGGGTGTGTTCTTCGCGTGCGCCGGCGCGGGTTCGCTGAGCGCGGCAATTCTGCTTTCTTCGGCGATCGGCACGTTGGCGTCGCGAAGATTCATCGCGTGGGCGCCGTGGACGGCCGTCGGCGCGCTCGCGTTGCTCGCCGCGACATCGGAGGCGGCAGCCACGGTGCCGGCGTTTTACGCACTCGGTTTCAGCCTCACCTTCGCGGCCACGTCGACGAACGCGACCATCCAGCGGCAGTGCCCGGAACACGTGCGCGGCGGGCTCGTCGGCATGTACGGGATGGCCTACAACGGCACGATGCCATTCGGCTATCTGCTCGTCGGCACCGCGTCCGAAGCGCTGGGCGTACGACACACATTTGCAGCCATGGCGGTGGTGCTCGCCAGCGGTGTCATCGCCGTCATTGCATGGCAACGATTCACGAATCAGCGCGCAGGCGCACAATAAACGGAGACGACAATGCAAACTGGATTCATGGACAAGTCCGCGATCGAGCGCAGGACGATACGAAAGGTCGTCTGGCGACTCGTCCCATTTCTGATGGTGTGCTATCTGCTTGCCTTTATCGACCGGGGCAACGTGGGCATGGCGTCGCTGCAGATGAATCATGACCTTGGCATGTCGGCGAAGGTGTTCGGCTTCGGCAGCAGCCTGTTCTTCATTTCCTACTTCTTTTGCGAAGTGCCGAGCAATCTTGCGCTGCAAAAGTACGGCGCGCGTATCTGGATTGCGCGGATCATGATTACGTGGGGCATCGTGTCGGCGGCGACCGCGCTCGTGCATAACGCGACGTCGTTCTATGTTCTGCGCTTCCTGCTCGGCGCCGCCGAAGCGGGCTTCTTCCCCGGCGTGCTGCTGTATCTCTCGTACTGGATTCCGGCGTCGTATCGCGCTCGTATCGTCGCGACGTTCATGGTCGCAATTCCCGCGGCGAGCTTCATCGGCTCACCGATTTCGGCGCTGCTCCTGCAGATGGACGGCTTCTGGGGGCTGCGCGGCTGGCACTGGCTGTTCATTCTCGAAGGCGTCCCGACCGTGCTGCTAGGCGTCGCGTGTCTGTTCATGCTGACCAACAAGCCGGAGAACGCGAAATGGCTCGACGACGACGAGCGCACATGGCTCGTCAATGCGCTCGTCAGCGAGCAAAAGGCTCCGAAGAAGGTGCCGTCGCTTCCGCTCACGCAACTGTTCCGCAATCGCTATGTGTTGTGTCTCGCACTCGTCGACACATGCGCGTCGGCGGCGGGGAGCACGCTGTCCGTGTGGCAGCCGCAACTGCTCAAGTCGTTTGGTTTGTCTGTCATGCAGACAGGCTTGCTGAACTCCGTGCCGTACGCGGTCGCTTCAATCCTGATGGTGTACTGGGGACGCCGCTCGGACCGGGTCGGCGAACGTCGCTGGCACACTGTAGTACCGATGCTGCTGATTGGTGTGGGTCTGTTCGCGACGTCGCTGAGCGGCTCGCTTGTACCGACGGTCTGCATGCTGTGCGCGGTGCTCGTCGGCGCCTATTCGTTCAAGGGCCCGTTCTGGGCGCTCGCCACGGACATGCTGTCCAATAGTGCCGTGGCAGCAGGCCTCGCGACGGTGAACGCGATTGCAAATCTGCTTGGCGGCGGACTGATGGTGAACGTATATGGATGGGTGAAGGAGGCGACCGGAAGCTATGCGCTGGCGTTGATGCCACTCGCCATCCTCACGCTCGTCAGCGTCGCGACCTTGTTGCTGTTGACTCGCAATGGTTCGGCAAACCGCCTGGTTAGCAAGACGGAGACCATTTGAGCATGGGGACTGCAACGAGACGCGAATTCCTCCAGTTCGCCGGCGCTGCACTGATGTCGGCAGCGCTGCCGAAGCTGGCCGCTGCTGAAGAAACCTGGTCGGGCGGCACGGACCGGCCGGCGTTCAGGTTGCCCGAAGGCGCCATCGACTGTCACATGCATATTTACGACGATCGCTTCCCGGTCGCGCCGGGCACGACGCTGCATCCGCCGAATGCCACGGTCGCGCAGTACCGGCTTCTGCAGGCGCGCTTGGGTGTGAAGCGCAATGTGGTCGTCACGCCGTCGACGTATGGAACGGATAACCGCTGTACGCTGGAGGCCATCCGGCAGTTTGGCGGCAACGCGCGCGGCGTTGCCGTCATCGACAGTTCCGTGACCGATGCGGAACTGCAGAACCTGGATCGGGGCGGCATTCGCGCGATTCGCTTCAACCTGAGCTATCCGGGCGCAACGACGCTCGACATGCTTGCGCCGCTTGCAACGCGCATAGCCAATCTCGGCTGGCATATCGAACTGGTGGTGCAGGGCGCGCGACTGCCGGAGCTTGAGCAGCATCTGTCGGCACTGCCTTGTCCGCTCGTCATCGACCATATCGCGCATGTTCCGGAACCCGGCGGCCTGTCGTCGGACGCTTTGCGCACCGCGCGGCGCCTGGTCGAGAAAGGCAATACGTGGATCACGTTGTCGGGGCCGTACGTCGACAGCAAGGCGGGCGCGCCAGCGTACGAAGACGTTGAGCCTGTCGCGAAAGCGCTGATCGAGATGGCGCCGGAGCGGATGCTGTGGGGTACCGACTGGCCTCATCCGACAGAGAAGACGCATAAGCCGGATGACGCGAGCTTGCTGGACACGATCGTGAACTGGATAGGGCGGCCGGATTGGCAGCATCTGATCTTCGTCACTAACCCTACGAAGTTGTACGGATTCGCATAGCGCACCTCGACCTCGGCACGGATGCGACGCAAAGCAGTGCGAGGCAGAGCGCGAGTCAGTTCGACGTGAGGCTGGCGCCGGGCGGACCCCGCGACGCGACCGACGACCACCGAGGTCGCTCGATCTTCCAACCGGGACCGGAACCACAACGTAACATCACTTGCTGAGCAACGGCGGCATCGAGTCAGACGGATAGGCCGCCGCACACACTTGCATCACTTCTGCGCGAAACCAGCGATGGGCCGGGTCCTGATCGAGGCGCGGATGCCAGATCGCCGAGACGCTGAATGCGGGCGTGCGCACTGGAAGCTCGAAGCTGTCGAGGCCGTTTGCTAAGGCATGATCGGGCCTGAACGGGTTGGCCAGACACGAATGCGGGACAACGGCGAGCAAGTCCGACTGGCGAGCGATTTGCATGGCACTGGTATAGGTCGGCACCTCCATCAGCACTGTTCGCTGTACATCCAGTCGTGCCAAAGCCGCATCGACCGCAATGGTGCGTGAGGTGTGCACATGGCCGTATGCACTCCAGCGCTCAAGGCTGATTCCGGTTCCGTCGAGGAGCGGATGCCCACGCCGACAGACGCCCACGTAGCGATCCCTGAAGAGCAGCCGCGTAATCATCTCGGGAGCCGTGGTCCTCACCGTGCCGATTTCCAGATCGATCGCGCCTTCCCGCAGCGGCTGCGCAGCCCAGTCCGGCTTGGGCGTGAATCGAAGCTGCACACCGGGCGCTGCCCGGTGAATCCTGTCCATCAAGGCAGCGCCGAGCAGGTCGATGAAACCCTCGCCCGCGCGCACGACGAAGCTTCGATTCAAGGTAGTGAAGTCGAACTCGCGGTCGGCGGGACCGAGTGCCGCCGCCGCTTCCCGGGTCAGTGAAGAGACGCGCTCGCGAAGCTCTTCCGCATACGGAGTAAGGATCAGCGCTCGCCCGGCCTGCACCAGCAGCCGGTCTCCAGTGAGGGTGCGCAGCCGCGTCAGCGTGCGGCTCATTGCCGACACGCTGAGGTTCAGTCGCCGGGCGGCTCCTGTGACGCTGCGTTCGCTCAGCAGCGCGTCCAGGGCGGGGAGAAGGTTCAGGTCGACACGTGGCATCTGTCGAGGATAGTGCAAATCAAGCCAGGCAGGGCGTGCGGTGCAAACGTCGATTGCAGGCGAGGCGTCTGGTGCAAAGCTGACGCCGCGATCACAATTCCTGAGACCAACCGACGAAGAAGGAAAGCCCTATGCCCGAAGCCGCCCAACCTGCTCATGCTCCGTCCATCCTGCTGATCGGCGCCTCTCGTGGCCTCGGTTACGCAATGGCCGCGGAGTTTCTTAAACGAGGCTGGCACGTCATGGGCACTGTCCGTGGCGGGCGTACGTTGCTGCATGAACTAGCCGATGCTCATCCGGGACAGGTCGAGATCGAAACGCTGGACATCACCCGGCCAGACCAGATCCGGGCGCTGCGCGAGCGCCTCGCAGGCCGCACGTTCGACGCGCTGTTCGTGAACGCCGGCACGACCAATCCAGATCCGACTCAAACAATCGGCGAGGTGTCGACCGAGGATTTCGTGAACCTGATGGTCACGAATGCGCTCAGTCCCATGCGCGTTGTCGAAACCTTGTGCGACCTCGTTGATGCGGCAGGTTTGATCGGCGTGATGTCGTCGGGGCAGGGCAGCATTGCCGAGAATGAGTCGGGCCAGCGCGAGGTCTACCGCGGCAGTAAATCGGCGCTGAACCAGTTCATGCGCAGCTTTGCAGCACGTCGCGCGGAGCCGCCGCGTGCGATGGTGCTGATGGCGCCGGGCTGGGTGCGCACAGACCTCGGCGGGCCGGAGGGGCGGTTGTCGATCGAAGAGAGCGTTCCCGGGGTCGTGGATGTACTGCTGGCCAAACGTGGCCGCCCCGGCCTGGAATTTCTCGATTATCGCGGCCGCACCGTTCGGTGGTGAGCCGATCGGGGCGGCCGCTCGTTACGAGGACCGCGCGGCCCCGCACAAAGAGCCGGACGTGACTGTTGGAGCGCGCTATTTTTTGCCGTCCACTACTGCGACCACTTCGTCGCGCGTGTACTCCTTGTTCGCAAGTGCGCCGCTCGGCGTTTTCGCGAGGACCGCATCGAGTTCGTCGGGCTTCACTTCCAGCACCGGCATGCGAATGTCGTGCGGCACCTTCTTGCCCGCGAGAACTTGCTGTGTGACCCAGAACGCGAACGACGACGCGCCTGGCGGAATCGTCACCGACATCGTTTCATAGCCGCTCTTGCGCTGCTCCGCCCACCACGCTAGCTCTTCCTGACGATTGCCGAGGATGATGATCGGCGTAGGCCGCCCAGCCGCCTTGATTGCCTGCGCGGCACCATAGCCGTCGCCGCCTTGCGTGACGACGCCATCGATCTTCGGCAGCGTCGGCAGGATGCCCGCGACCTGTTTTTGCGCAACGGTCTGCGTCCAGTCGCCATGCACCGAGCCGACGATCTTCATGCCCGGATACTTTTTCAGTTCGTCGACGATGCCCTGATGAATCTCGTCATCGACAGAGACGCCTGCAAGCCCGCGAATCTCCAGCAGATTACCCTTGCCGTTCAGGCGCTTCGCCAGATAGTCGACCTGCATCCGGCCCATGCCCTGAAAGTCCACCGCGATGCGATACGCGCACGGCTCGGTGGCGATGCCGTCGAACGATACGACGGTCACGCCTGCGCCGCACGCCTGCTTGATGACGCCGTTGAGCGCGGTCGGCGATACGGCGTCGACGGCAATCGCCTTGAAGCCTTGCAGGATGAGGTTTTGTATCTGCTGGACCTGCTCGGTCGCCTGGCTTTCCGCGGTCGTGAAGCTGGGCGCAGCCGCGACGACCTTCTGCTTGACTGCGGCGTCCGCGACGTTGGCCCAGCTCTTGAGCATCTGCTGACGCCAGCTATTGCCGGCGTAGTTGTTCGACAGTGCTATCTTCGCTGACGATGTATCGCCGGTTGCGATTTGCGCCGATGCGGATGCAGTCGCCAATGCCATGCATGCCGCCGTCACTACCTTGATGAAAGTCTGCACGTACCGTCTCCTTTGTTATTGATCAGCGCGCCGCGCCGCGCACGCCTACATGCAGCGCATATACGGATGAAGTCGCGGTTATGAAAAGCCGATTGCGCCGCGGCCCGCCGAAGGTCAGGTTCGCAACGACTTCGGGAATCAGGATCTTGCCGAGCAGCGCACCGTCCGGCGCATAGCAATGCACGCCGTCTTCGGCGCTCGTCCATACGTTGCCTTGCTCGTCGACGCGCATGCCGTCGGGCACGCCGCTTTGCATTTCGACGAACACGCGGCCATTGCGCAATGCGCCGTTGCTCGCGACATCGAATACGCGTATGTGACGTGGCGCATTGTCGTCGTGCGAGGCGGCCGAGTCGGCGATATAAAGCTTCGATTCATCCGGCGAAAACGCGAGGCCGTTCGGCTTCACGAAGTCGTCGGAAACGAGGCGCACCTGCGTATCGCCGGGCGACACGCGATACACGTTGCATCGCCCGATCTCGCTGTCCGCGCGATATCCTTCGTAGTCGCTAATGATTCCGTAGTCGGGATCGGTGAACCAGATCGCACCTTCCGAATCGACGATCACGTCGTTTGGCGAGTTCAGCCGCTTGCCTTCGAAATGCGAGGCGATGACGGTAATGCTGCCGTCATGCTCGGTGCGCGTGACACGCCGCTCGCCGTGCTCGCAACTGACGAGCCTGCCTTCGCGATCGCGTGTATTGCCGTTGCTGTAGTTCGACGGCGCGCGGTACACGCCGACGCCCATTCCCGGCGCCCAGCGCAGCATGCGGTTGTTCGGAATGTCGCTCCAGATGAGCAGATCGGTCGCCGGAAAATACACGGGGCCTTCGGCCCACAGGCATTCACCGGTTAGCTTGTCCATCGACGCGTTCGGCTGAAGCAGCAGCCTGAAGCGTGGATCATGCACTTCGTATTCGTTGTTTTTCATGTCTCCTTTTCCTTTTTGCTGTTTGGACTCAGCGCACGACCTTGCCGCCCGCCGCCACCGTCACGGCGATGATGAGCGCGCCATATACGATGGAGCGCACGCCCGCGTCCGCGCCGACCGCGTTGAGCACGGCGTTGGTGAGAAAGAGGAACATCGATGCGCCCCAGACGCCTGCGATCGTCGCTTTCCCACCGGCCACGAGGGTGCCGCCGATCACGACGACCGCAATCGAAATCAGCATGTATTCGACGCCCATATCGAGCGAAGCGCCGCCGGACGTCGCCGATATGAGCAACGCAGTGAGCGATGCGATCATCGACGACATCACATACGCGAGGCAGCGCGTGCGGTGGACGTCCACGCCCGCAAGCCAGGCGGCGCGCGCATTCTGTCCGATGGCGGACAGCCTGCGTCCATAGACCGCGCGATGCAGCAGCACGGCGAGCGCGATCGACAACGCGAGCGCGAGCAGCGCGATGTACGGCACGCTCAGCAAGCGGCCGGTCGCGAATGCGCCGAGCGCGGGCGGTGGCGGCGGAAGCTGTCTGCCTTGCGTGATCGCGATCGACTGAATGATGAAACTCGACGACAGCGTCGCGATGATCGGCGGAATGCGCAGCATGCGAATGAGCGCGTAATTCACGAGCCCGATCGCGACGCCCACGCCGAGGGCCGCCGCGATACCCGCCACGATCTGACCGTTCGCGCCGCCCATCGTATGCATGCCGACCACGCCGGCAAGCGCGATTGTCGACGGCACCGACAGGTCGATGTTGCCCACGCCCGATGTGATGACGAGCATTTGCCCCAGGCCCACCAACACCATGAAGACGCCATACGTGAGCGCCGTTTGCGCGACATTGCTCGCGATACCGAAGCCGAAGATCGCGACGATGGCGAGCCATACCAGCACCGCACCGATAAAGGACCAGACCCACGGTGCCTGAATGGCCTTGATGCGCGACCATGCACTCGTATTGTTTTCAGCGAGGGTATTCATCGGCGCTCTCCGCGTTGCAGCAGCACGCGTAGTGACAGGACCACGATCAGAATCGCGCCCTGCATGCCGACCTGCCAGTCGGACGAAATATTCAGGAACGCAAGGAACGATGCCGCGAGCGTCAGCGTGATTGCGCCGAGCACCGCGCCGATCACCGACACGCGACCGCCCATGAATTCGCCGCCGCCGAGTATCACGGCGGCAATCGAGAGCAGGGTGTAGCGCAACGCGAGGTTTGCATCGGCGGATGTGGTGAGGCCGAGCAGCGATAAACCCGACAGCACGCCGAACACGCCCGCGACGCCATAGAGCGTCGCCTTGCTGCGCACGAGCGACCAGCCGAAGCGGCGCATCGCGCGCGGATTGCCGCCTGCACCGCGCACGCGGACGCCCGCCGACGAGCGCATCAGGAGCAGATGGCCGACGATCGCAATCAGCACCGACCACACGATGGGCGCCGCAATGAACGGCGTCTGATAGTTCATCGCCGCGCCGAGCCACGTCGGGCTCGTGCCGCCCGGCGAAGGGAGCAGCACGATGGCGAGGCCGCTCCACACGAACGACAGCCCGAGCGTCACGACGATCGACGGAATCTGGCGCAACTCGACCAACGCGCCGACGGCCGCATATGTGAGCACGCAGCCGACGAGCGCGAGGGCGCCGAGCCACGGTGTCTTCACGAGCAGCGTCGCGCCGATGCATGCGACGAGGCTCACGAACGGCCCGATCGACAGATCGAGATCGTTGACGGTGATGATTGCGAGTTGCGCGAGCGTCGCGAGGACGATCGGCACCGCAAGATTGAGCAGCAGGCTCGAGCCGAAGTAGCTCATTACTGCGGGCTGCATGACGAGGATCGGTATCAGCACCGCGACGAGCGATATGGCGGGAAGCATCGCGCGCAAACGCGCTTGCGTGATGGCGAGTGTCATGCGGCCTGCTCCTCGAAGCTGGCCGCGAGCAATGCTTCTTCTGTGCATTCGTCGGCATGAAGCATGCGCGTGACGGCGGCCGAGCGGAACACGTAAGTGCGGTCGCAGTGCGACAATTCCTCGTTTTCCGTGGTGTACCAGATGAACGTGCGGCCCTTTGCGGCTTCGTCGTGAACCAGCTGATAGATGTCGCGCTTGGTGCCGACATCGACGCCGCGCGTGGGGTCGTCCATCAGAATCAGTTCCGCGTCCGATGCAAGCGCGCGCGCGAACAGTACCTTTTGCTGATTGCCGCCCGAGAGCGACAGAATCCCCGCGCTCATCGCCGCGCCGCGTATGCCGATCTTCGCGCGCCACTCTTCAACGATGGCCCGCGCCGCCGCGAAATCGACGAGACCTCGCTTGCGCGGCGCACCGCCTGAGAGCCATCGCAAGTCGAGATTCTGGGCGATGGACCAGATCGGGAAGACGCCGTCGCGCCCGCGGTCGCCGGCGACGAACGCCACTTTCGCGCGGCTCGCTCCGCGCTTCGTCGCCGCGTCATAGATCGCGATAAGCGCCTCGGTTTGCCCCTGGCCCGCCAGTCCCGCAAAGCCGATCACTTCACCGCGCGACGCTTCAATCGACGTATGGCGCTTTGCGCCGATGTTCCATATGAAGTGCCGCTCGCGTTCGCGATCGGCCTGGACGCGAGTTACGACAGAGGCCTTGTCGGCTTCGAGATGCTGCCCCATCGCCTGGATGATGGACTCGCGGCTCGACTGTTCACGCGAAAGCACGCTGACGATGCTGCCGTCACGCATGACCACCACGCGGTCGGCCACGCGCTCGATCTCACCGAGCATATGCGTGATGAGCAGGCAGGTGACGCCGCTTGCCGCCGCCTTGCGCACGAACGCGAGCAACTGTTCGGCGGTATGCGCATCGAGCGATGACGTCGGCTCGTCGAGAATCACGAGACGCACGGGCGTGTCGGTGACAGTAAAGCCGCGCGCGATCTCGACCATCTGCTGTTGCGTCAGCGTGAGGTCGGAGACGAGTTCATTGCCCTTCAACCCGTTGTCCGGGAAGATCTCGTCGAGCTTCTCGCGCATCAGCTTCGTGGCCGTGCGGCGCCATCCGCGCCCACGCAGTTGCGGATGCACGATGCACATGTTCTCGGCAACCGTCAGGTTTGCGCATAGCGACAACTCCTGAAACACGCAGCGAACGCCGGCATCGCGTGCGGCGTTGGCGTCGTAATGCGGCGCGTCTTTGCCTTCGACTTCGATGCGCCCTTGCGTCGGCGCATGGACGCCCGCCAGCACGGCCGTGAGCGTGGATTTTCCCGCGCCGTTATGTCCGGCAATGCCGACGCATTCGCCCTGCATGAAGGTGAAGTCTATGTCGTTGAGCGCGCGCACGCGCCCGAAACTCTTACCAATGCCTTCGAAGCGAATCAGCGCCTCACGTCGGGCAATCGCGTCTCCTGTTCCGCCCATTCACATGCTCCATGCGTGGCGATACTTCGATTCAAAAGATTTATTTCTTCTTGTCCAGAAGCGCGACCGTCTGAGGCAGCGTATAAGTGACGTCGCTGATGCCGCCCGGTGGCGTCGCCGCCAGCTTCGCCGGCAACTCCTGCTGCGAAATTTCGAGCAGCGGCACGTTGATGGTCACGTCCTTCGGGATTTTCTTTCCTGCGAGAACCTGCTGCGCTACCCAGAACGCGAACGTGACGGCGCCCGGGGGATTGGACAGCGACCGCGACTGATAGCCGTTCTTCGTCTGCTCGTTCCACCAGTTGAGTTCGGGATACGTGCTGCCAATGATCATCGGCGGCGTGGTGCGATTGGCGGCCTTGAAAGCCTGCGCAATGCCGAACGACATCTCGCCTTCTGTCGCGACGCCATCGACTTGCGGCAGCGTCGGCAAGATGCCCGCAACGGCTTTTTGCGCGACCGATTGCGTCCAGTCGCCGTTCACCGAACCCACGAGCTTCATGCCGGGATGCTTTTTCATTGCATCGAGCACACCTTCATGCATGAGGTTGTCGACGGAAATGCCCGCCACGCCCCGCACTTCGAGAATGTTCCCCTTGCCGTTCAGCCGTTGCGCGAGATAGTCCACTCCCTGCTCAGCCCAGCCCTTGAAATCGAAGTTCACTCGATACGCACACGGCTCGTCGGCGATACCGTCGAAGGACACGACGACCACACCCGCTGCGCACGCCTTCTTGATGGTGCCGTTGAGCGCGGTTGGCGACACGGCGTCGATCACGATCGCGTTATAGCCTTGCAGGATCAGGTTCTGCACCTGCTGCGCCTGCTCCGTCACCTGGTTTTCGGCAGTGGTAAATGCTGGAGCCGCGCCGATCTTCTTGTCCGCGACGGCCTGTTGCGAGACCGCGTTCCAGCTCTTTAGCATCGACTGCCGCCAGGAGTTGCCTGCGAAGCTATTCGACAGCGCGATCTTCTTTTGCGACGTATCGCCGGTTGCCACTTGCGCGTGCACTGCGCCCGCGAACATGCATGACGCTGCGGCGAGCATGATCGTCGCCTGCTTTGCTGAGCGGAACATGATGTCTCCTTGTTGTTGTGTTGACTGCTCGGGTCGGCTTCGTCGATTCAATGCGCGCGAAAGCGCCATCAGGGTGGCGCTGACTGAAAGGTGGACGAAAAGCGGGAAGAGGCGGGAACGCGCGTGACGCGAGCGGACCGCATGCGGACAAGGCGGCAAGCGCCTGTGCTGAAGCACTGAAATGACATCGTCATGAGCACGCCTTTTTTGAGCGCATCCGCGAAATCGCCGATGCTATGCTTTCAAACGGTTGCTTCCAGGGACTGCCTTCAATTTCATTGCGGTCAGGCCATACGGGTGGTCAGGCCACCGGACCGCCGAGGCAGTATAGCGACTGTCTTTGAGTGATGCAATTCGATCAACGAAACGGGTAAAGGAGCGCGAATGAACCTGCCAATGGACCTGCCCACTCTCAAACCCGAGCGTCTGTATCAGCGAATCTCAAGCCTGATCATCGGGCTCATCGAAGACGGAACTTACGAGCCGGGACAGGCGCTGCCTGCCGAACGCGATTTGGCCCGGCAGCTCGGCGTGGGGCGTTCTTCCGTGCGCGAGGCATTGATTGCGCTTGAAATCGCGGGGCGAGTGGAGATACGCACGGGTACCGGCGTTTTCGTGCGACAGCTCGACGCGTCACGTGAGCAGGCACCCGTCCAAGACGCAGCGTTCAGCGTTGCCGATCTGCTTTCCGCACGCGCGATGATAGAAGGCGAGATCGCGGCGCTTGCTGCAAAGAACGGCACTGGCAAGCATCGGCGCCTGCTCACGCGCATTATCGGCAATCTGGAGGCGCAGTCGGTGAATGACGCCGCGTTTCTCGAAGAAGACAGGCGCTTCCATCTGCTCATCAGCGAGATGACCGGCAACCCGCTACTCACCGAGGTGATGACGATGCTATGGAACAAGCGCTATAGCCCCGTGTTCACGCACCTCGAAGCCTTTTACGCCGACAAGCAGATTACGCTGGCGATGAATGCGGATCACCGCAGGATAGGCGAGGCGATTCTCAATCGCGATGCACGCGCCGCGAAGACCGCGATGCGGGCGCATCTGCGCAATGTGCATCGCCGCCTCTTCGCGGCCTAGCGAACGGCGTTGGGTTCGCGCTGAACTCGTCGCAGTCGATACAACCCCGAAGCGTTGTCGGCGCGGCTGCAATCGTTCGGCTCACCGAAGTCTGTCGTCGAACCGTCTGCCTCCGGCACGGTCGCGTCGCACCACCAGCAGGACTCCAAGGCCGGAAATCCCCGTTCCGATGGCCATGGGCCATGACAGTGGCTCGCGAAACATCGCCCATGCCCAGATCAGAGTGATCGGAGGACTCAGAAAGAGTACGCTCGTGACACGAGCTGACGAGGAGCGCCGTAGACACGTCCAGTAAAGCCCCCATCCGCCAAGCGTCGCCAGAATTGCAGTCCAGGCGATGCTGGCGGCAAACCCCACGGTTGCGATCGGCATGACGTCGCCGTGCGATGCCTGTAGCGATAGAAAGACCGGACAGGAGACAACGCTTTGTAGCCAAAGCATGCCCAGCGGACTCAAACTTCCCGCGCGAGCCGTTGCTCGTTGCTGCCACACCGTAGCCGCTGCGAGTGAAACCATACCTGCAACCGGCAGTCCGTATGCCCATGCAGGCGCTGTTCCGAGCGCGATTGCGTCGCGACAGACAATCAGCATTCCTGCAAGGCCAAGCGCCAGTCCAGCCCACACACTCTTCGGGCTGTGCTCACGGAAGACGCAGGTCGAAATGATTACTACGCCCACTGGAAGCAAGTCCGCAATGAGGGCGGCGAGACCGGTCGGAACACCGAGTTCGATTCCTCTCGCGACCCCGGCGAGATAACCAGCCGTCGCGAACACCCCGATGATCGACTGCCGGATCAATACGGGCAAAGGCGCACTCCGGATCTCGCGAGCGACGAAGGGAAAAAGACAGACCGAAAGCGTTATGAACCGCCATAGCAGCACCAGAAGTACTGGAGCGTAATCCGCGGAGAACCGCATTCCAACAAAGCCGGAACTCCACGTCAGGACCATCCCCGCCTCGAGCATGGGCAGGGGCACGCGCTTCGCGTCGCGCGAATCGGGGGGCAAGCTTGCATTGTGTGTCGATAGGCTCTCCATCCATGCACATTAGTACGCCGGGATCGATTCGAAAATTGAAATATACTCACTGAGTCATTTAACGGAATTAAACCATGAGCACCGTTCTCGACATCGATCTGCTGCGGACCTTTCACGCTGTCGCCCGGCTAGGGCGCTTCCGCGCGGCGGCAGAACTGGTGAACAGGAGCCCCGCGGCCGTGAGCATCCAGATCCAGCGCCTCGAGGCTATCGCGGGCGGGAGGCTCCTCGAACGGGACAATCAGTCGGTCACGTTGACGGCGCTCGGCAAGCGGCTTCTGTCCAGTACGGGCGAGGTGCTTGCGGCGCACGATCGCGTTGTCGAAGACATCAAGGGAAAGAGGTTAGCCGGCCGGGTCATATTCGGCATACCGGATGAATACGCTGCGCATGTGATCCGCGATATCTTGCCGGGTTTCGCGACCAGTTGGCCCAACGTGGTGCTCGAAGTAAAGACTGCACCGAGCTTCAAGCTTCGCGATCAGATCAGTCGCGGCAAGCTCGATCTGGCGATAGTCGTTCAGCCAGCAAAGGAGAGCAGGCCTGCGGATGTACTAACCGTGACAACGCCGGTTTGGGTCGGCAGCCCGAGCTATGCGGTCGATGACAGCCGTCCGCTTCCATTGGCGCTTTATGCGGAGCCGTGTCCTTATCGTGCGGCGATGACAAGCTCACTGCAGTCAGCAGGACGGAAGTGGCGGGTGATCCTCGATAGCGGGTCGACACAGGTGATCAAGGCTTGTGTCGAATCCGGTCTTGCCGTGACGCTTCTCGACCGCGCACGGGTCAGCGCCGATATGCGGGTGCTCGACGGCCTGCCGCAGATTGAAGACCACGATGTGGTCTTGATGCGCGGCGATCGGGGCCGCACGACGGAGGCAATGGAACTCCTCGCAACCACGCTGCGGCAACGATTCAGACTTTAACGAAGTCATTCGCCATCAACAGGCATCACAACATGTTTGTCTCGGGGCATATGGCTGTGCGCCGTTAAGGCAATTGCGGCGCACAGCAATCCACGATCGATTAAAGTTCCGGCTTCAGCCGATATAGCTCCGGCACGAGCGCGAGCAAAAGACGCTTCGCGGAGAAGAGGCGCGGCGAGATATGAGTGGCGACGTACCATGTCGCCGCCACATTCATGCTTCGCAGTTTGAAATCGGGGCCGACCATCGCGCTTGCGAAATGCAGATCGCCTAGCGTCTTGCCGATGATCTCCTGCTTGATTCTCGCGCGCGCCGGCGGATCGAGCGCAATGAACGACAGTTCCGACATTTCGTGAAGCAACCGGTACATGCTGTTGTAATGGTGCAGCGTTTTCGTCGTGAACATTGTCGAATCCATTCGCAGGCGTCTTTTGAATAGCGCCTGATTCAGCACGGCCAGCTTGATCCGTTGTTGCAGCAGCAATGCCGCGAAGAAGTGATTGTCTTCGTACACGATGCCTTCCAGGAAGCGGAGGCTTCCGATCGCCGAACGTCGCGTGATGAAGCAGCATGGCGATACGAAGTAACGTCCTTGCCGCAACGACTCGACGACGAACTCATCCGACCAGAACGTCGCGGTTCCCAGCGGCCGCCGATAACCATTCACTTCCTGCTTGTACATGGGCGCGTCGTTCGGAAACACAGCAGCCTCGAACATGACGGCGTCGATCTGGGGATTGCTGAACTCCCGATGGCACACGCTCAACGTATCGGTGTCGATGATGTCGTCGCTGTCCATGTAGTACACATAGGAGCCGGTCGCGAGCGAGGTGCCCAGATTGCGCGCCGCGGATTGCCCGCGGTTGGGCTGATAGACATAAGTGAAACGCGGGTCGGTATCGCAATAGCGCTGCGCAATCGCGGCGGTGCCATCCGTGGAGCCGTCATCCACGATGATCGCTTCGAAATCCGTGAAGGACTGGCCGGCGATGCTTGCGAGTGCATCGTCGAGATAGTTCTGCACGTTATAAGCCGGCACGATGATGGAAAAAGCTGACATAGGGCACCTTGATTGTTGATGAACCAGAACCGCACTCAACCCGCATCTGCGCCGCGTGGCTCCTGGCCCGCTGACGGCGCACCGGTCAACAGACCCGCACCGCGCGAAGTGGGAGCGACGCCGCGAAAATACAGCCACACGAAGGCCACTGCGCCGACCACTTCGGTCACGATCACGGCCACGATCGTCCCCTTGGCGCCGCCGTAGCGAGTGAGTGGAACGACATAGAGAAGATGCAGAACTGTTGCGCCGACAAACACATTGGTCAGTGAGCGTGCCCGTCCTTGAGCGAGCAGTCCCAGGTCGCCGAATACGACTGCCACGCTGATGATCGGCGGCAACACGGCCTCGAGTCTCAGCAGAGGAATCGACGCGTGAAACTGCGGCCCAATCCACGTTTCGATGCCCCACGCCGCGAGCAATTCGATACCGATAAAGAGGCTGATCGAAGTCGAGAACACGGCAAGCATTGCCATACGCATCAGACGCTGCGCGGCTTGCGGGTCGGTCGCATGGTATTGGCTGATGCGTGGATAGAAAGCCTGACTGATCACCATGAACATGGCTTGCGCCGCCACGCGGATTTTGTCCGCCATTGCGAACTGGCCGACCACTTCCGGTCCGTGAAAGTAATTCAGCAGGATGGAATTGAAGTTCACATAAAAGCTGATCAATACGAAAGAGAGAAAAAGAGGGAACCCGTCTTTCAGCGCCTCGAAGATCTTTCTCGTGGATGTACCGACGAGTTTCACCAGTCGATTGCGATGGAGAATCCACAGCGCACAGATCGCGAGCAGCACATTGCCGAGACTGACACCCAGTGCGGCAAGCGCCGCGTCGCCCGGACCTCTTACGGCGAGATACACAAAGGCCAGTCCGACGAGCCGCGAAAGAAACGTCGGCAAGACCAACGCGCGCATGCGCTCCAGACCTTGGAACAGCCATATCGGCGTGACGGCGTTGGCGACGATCCCCAGAAACAACGCGGCCAGCACGTCGGCATGCTCGCGCAGGTCCGGCACAAACAACACGCCCGCAACGATCAGCACAAGTGCCCCCACGACCAGCACGAGCCGCGCAGCCGAAGTACTCGTGTAGACCTCGGCCAATCCGCGAGGGTCGCCGCGGTTCACGGAGACGAGCCTCGTTGCCGTGAAGTTGAAGCCGTAGTCGGTCAACAAGACCATGTATTGCGCAACCGCCTGACAATAGGCCAGTACCCCGAACTCTCTCGCACCGAGTACATGACCCAGGTACGGCAACATCAACAACGGTACGATATAGTTGCCGCCCTGGATGAGAATGAGATAAAGCAGCGTCTTACGAATCGGAGTAGTCATAAAAATTGGTCTGGTGCGATGTGGCTTTCCTCTTACGTGAACCGCTCTACAAGATCAGGTGACGCTGTGCGCGAAATTCGGTGGGCGACATGCCGTACCTTTCCTTGAAAAGACGGCCTAGCCGGTTGCCGTCGCCCATTCCGCACCGTCGTGCAATCTTCCCGACAGGAACGTTGGTGGAACTCAGCATTGCGCGGACAACTTCAAACCGCGTGCGCAGCAGGTACTCCAGCGGCGTCATGCCGAACTCCTGCTTGAAGCGACGCCGGAAATTACGCTTGCTCATTGCCGCGGATTCCGCTGCCTGCGCAACAGAAATCGGCTTGCTGTAGTTTTCTTTTATCCAGCGCGCCGACTCTCGAACCTTGCTCGCCGTGGTGAGCGACTTCGCATCGCCTTCGCGGGGCCTCATGGGCTTGACCGCATTGGTCTGCAGGTCGACAGCGACCTTGCGGGCAATCTGCGGGCCGAGGTCGCGCTCGATCTGTGCGACGGCCAATTCAGCTGGTGTCGCGCCGCTCGCGCGCGGCCCGGCAACCTCGTCGTCGAACAGAACGACGGGTACTGCCAGCCGCGACGCGTTTTTATAAACCACCGCGAGCTTCGAGCCCTGCGTAATGCGAAGCGATGCAATGGCTCCCTGACGGGTGATCCACGAATGAAGGCGATCAGTCGGCTCGGTTGTCACCGCCGTGTCGCGGCACGCCACGAAGAACGCGTGAAAGTCGCTGATGCTGTAGTGATTAAGTTGTTCCGTGCCAATGGAAATACCGCAGGAACTGGTGACGAGGCCCCCCTGGTCCGACAATACGGTTAGACGGTAGGGCGCCTGCTCGCCTCGCGCGAGTTCCGCCGCGTTAGCCAGACGGAAAGCGTCCCCAATGGCGCCAGCGGTCGCCGTGAAGAAGTTCTGGGACACGAGAAGGCCAATGTGCTTCGACGGTTGTGAGTAGTCGATTTTCTCATTGACACGCAGACTTGAGAATTCAACAAGGTCCATCACGATTAGGGCTCCCAATATATTTATCAAATGCACATAGCCGGTCAGACGATAGCTGGATTGTAGTAACAGCGGATTGGACAAACTTCCGCCCAATCGGCGGCATAGCCGCCATTTGCTTGTCGCCCATCGCCAATACGCGGCCCTTCGAAATGCCGTCATTCATGCCGCATTGCCGCCCTGACAGTTGTTGCAATCGCCGCTACCATCCGCAGCGGAATCATTGCGATCGCCACGACCGCGAAAACGACAATCACCGCTAAAACATAAACAGTTGCAAACCCAATCAATATCGACGTGAACGCGAACCTTTCGGCACGCGATGCCAACGGCAGATCACGCCAATTGCCCTGCGGCCCGCCTGCTTGCATGGTTACTCTCGCTCAGGCGGTGCCTGTGCGGGCGCGACGGCGGAATTCTGTTGGCGAGACCTTGAAACGTTTGCGAAATAGCTTCGCGAGTTGCGATCCATTGCCCATGCCACTGCGGCGCGCAATCTTGTCGACGGGCAGATCACCCTCGGCCAGCAAGCGGCACGAGCGCTCGAGACGTGCTCTCAGCAAATACTCGGAGGGTGTCGTGCCGATCTGCTGCCGGAATCTGCGCAGAAAAGTCCGCTCGCTCATAGCAGCGGCTTGAGCGACCTCGGCGATCGAAATGTCGTGCTCGGAGTTTTCGGTGAGCCATTGCGCGGAAGCGTGGATTTTCTCGTCTTCCTTTTTCGGTGCTCCCGACTTTGCAGAAATTAAGGGACCTGAGTATGGAAAAAAGGTGATGCGTATTTCTGCAGGTCGGGCAATGACTGCGCCATGATCTGTGTGGTCCAGGATCCATACAGGCGCAATTAAGTCTTGACAATCCAGAGTGGACCTGACGATAGACGCAAGCGTTGCATCCGTATCGGGCGCAATAAGCATCTGCAACTGATCGGTACCACCGTGTGCGCGGCGGCGAATAGCCGCAGTACTTCCAGCAGCAACGCGTTCGATTTCGTCGAGGCCGGCTTCAAAATCACGGCTGGAAACGATATCAATATGTGCATTCGTATTAATTAGACGAAGCACTTGTGCCGCATTATCCGTTGGTAGGAGGCAACTAGCGGGGCCGACTTTATTCATGCTGTCTCCTGTTGTTCAAGGTCTAACGATTTATTGGTTGAATGCCGGTCAGATATGACAGTGCTTTATATGGACGTGGGCGAAGAAGCGTCGAGGACGATGCTTACGCAATCTTTCTTCGCGGGGAGTTGAATGAAAGGATACGCTGTAAGGCTAGTTGCGTGCTCACCTAAATTCAGCCTCAAACAGCCAACCTTGGCTGACAACGCAGACGTGCGTTGAAACGTGCCGCTCAGTGCGGGAGAGCGCACCGCCGAGGCGTTGAAAGTTCAACTTCACTGCCCTCAAAAGCCTTTAGATCCGCTGAAAACGCGGCAGCAAGAAAGCGTCATCCATAAACCTTAAAGGGATATGGATAGGAAGCCGAAGTAATTTATGCCGCCTCATCGGTAAACCAGGCATTGCCCGATCGTTTCACCGTTCGACAACATCGAGTGCGCATCGGTCATTGCTTTCGTTCCGTACACGGCGTACCGCTCAACCGGCGTCGGTGTGCAATGCAGCCTCCTTTGCCGCGCTGGCCGTCTCCGAAGCATGCCGCGGCAATTCATCTGCCGCTTCGAGTCCTGCGTATCTGCGGATCACGTTGCGGGTAATCTGCTGGACTACACCATTGCTCTTCGCCGCGCCATCCATAAGCGCGCGAGCCCAGTCGGTCGTGCCTACGTTAAACACTTCTCCCACGCTGCGGCGACCATCACGAAGCAACGGACGAAAGATACCGATCGCGCCTGCTCCGCCCATCTCCCAGCCAGCAAGCGGATCTGTAATGGCCAGCGTGTCGAACGCATCGTCACTCCATTCGGGCGGGATGCCGTCGGCTTCATATCCGACGAGACGATCTTCCGCGCCAAACGTGTCATCCTTTTGCAACTGAGTACCGGCGAATATCCAGTGTTCTGGCCGCTTGACGGTAAAGCCGACCGCTCGACGCTCGCATTTGACCCATCGGCGACGCCAGCGCGACCATGTGCCCCAGTGGCCGCCGCCGTGCTTATAAGTCAGTCCTATCAGATTGCTTTCATTGCCGCTTACTCGCGGATCAAGGTCGATCCGCTCCTTGAGCACGTCCCAGTTGTCCGCGAGCTTGCGCATCTCGGTGAGCTGACCGGGCTCCGAGCCGACGAACCTCACGGGCCGATAACACGTATTGCCGCTGAAAACCGCAAGGTTTCCGCCTTGCGTGACGAAATACGCGACGTGCGCGCGCATTTCTTCGCTCCAGTACTCGTGGTGACCGACGCTTAGCATGCAGCGGTAGCGTGTCAGGTCGAGGGCAGTCGCGCTGTGAAGATCGAGATCCGTGTAGAAGTCGCAAGGAATGCCTTCCTTGCGCAGCCATCGGATGAACTTGGCATCCCAATGTGCGAACTGTTGACGGGTCGAGCGCGTGTCGTACGGATCGACCGGTTCGCCGAGCCGTGCACCTAGCCCGCCGCCGGGGCGACGCAGGCTGACCTTATTCGCTGCCCGATAGCGATGGACGCGATCGTCGTAGAAGCTGCCGCCGCCCGTCGAGTTGTAGGCGTGATAGGTAGCCGTAGGCACGATGTACGCAAGAGCCGCTGTCGGATTGCGCGGACGGGCGATTACGAGCGCCATGCTGTCGCTGTCGGGGCGTGCCGCGAATATCGGCCGATGCGCGGCGCACGACTGCCCAAGCTCGTGAATGGGCATGCCGTCGGCATCGACCTCATAGGCGATTGCTACATAGGCGCCGGTCTCGAGGTCCGTCATGTTCGGCCGGATTGTGATCGTCGGCCAGTTCCAGTCCTCGTCGAAGCGCATCCGCACGTTATTGCCCGTGGATTCGAACAAGTACTTGCCGTCCTTCAACGTGGCCGTTACACCGTTTTTGCCTTCGACAACAACCCCGCACAGACTCGTCAGCGAGTCGTCGTCCTGTTGCTGATAAAGGGCCACGCTAAAGCGCGTGTTCGGCTGCACGGCGAGTTCGAAGCACGCTCCTACCGTAAAGCTCGGATTGATCGGATAAATCTGCATGCTTGCTTCCTCGCGCTATCAAGCCGGCGTTGGCAGGCTCAATGAATTCCAATTACATGTGCGGCGCACGTTCGTCGTCATGCATCCGTTTGCTTGTACACACAAACTGTCAACGCATCTGTGCGCTACGCCTCATTCGACAGTGACCGACTTCGCCAGATTGCGCGGTTTGTCGACATCGGTGCCCCGCGCGCAGGCCGTGTGGTAAGCAAGCAACTGCATCGGCACCACGTGCAAAATCGGGGACAAACAGCCGTAGTGGTTCGGCATGCGGATTACCCGGAGGCCATCTTCGCTCGAAATCTGCGAATCCTGGTCTGCGAATACATACAATTGGCCGCTGCGGGCCCGCACTTCCTGTATGTTCGATTTCAGCTTGTCCAGCAGTGCGTCGTTGGGGGCGATCGCCACAACAGGCATCTGGCTTGTCACCAGCGCGAGCGGTCCGTGTTTCAACTCGCCGGCCGGATAGGCCTCGGCATGTACGTATGAGATCTCCTTCAGCTTTAAAGCGCCTTCCAGGGCGATTGGATAGTGCAAGCCGCGTCCGAGAAAGAGCGCATGCTCGGTCCGCGCGAACGCTTCTGCCCAGGCAATGATTTGCGCTTCCAGCGCGAGGACGCTGTTCAGGCGTGCCGGCAACTGATGCAACTGATCCAGATACTCCGCCTCCTGCGCCGCCGGAAGGCGCCCGCGCTGCTTACTGAGCGTAAGCGCCAGCAGAAACAAAGCGACCAGTTGTGTCGTAAAAGCTTTCGTCGATGCCACGCCGATTTCGGGTCCGGCACTCGTCAGATGCTGGAATTGCGCCTGGCGCATCATCGTGCTGCTTGCGACGTTGCATATAGCCAGCGTGTGCCGATGTCCCTGCGATTGAGCATGTTTCAGAGCCGCGAGGGTGTCCGCGGTTTCGCCCGACTGCGACACGACCACGACTAGCGTATGAGGATTGGCGACACTGCTGCGATACCGGTATTCGCTGGCGACTTCTACCTGCGTCGGTACTTTGGCAAGCGATTCGAACCAGTACTTTGCGGTCATGCCCGCGTAATAACTCGTTCCGCACGCGACGATCAGCAGCGAGTCGATTTCGCGGAAAGCGTGCCTTGCGCCGGGTCCGAATAAGTCAGCCGAGATCGAATGGACCGCCTCAATTGCGTCCGCAATCACGCTGGGCTGCTCGAAGATCTCCTTATGCATGTAATGCCGATAAGGGCCGAGCTCCACCGCGTGGGTGTTCGAATGCTGGATCTTGACGTCGCGCTGGACGGTATTGCCGCGCTGATCGACGACTCGCACGCCGTCCAGCGTCAATTCGGCCATGTCGCCTTCTTCCAGATAAATGAACTTCTCGACCGTACCGGCGAGCGCCATTGCGTCAGACGCGAGGTAGTTGCCCTGGTCGCCGAGACCGACGACGAGCGGTGAGCCCGCGCGCGCGCCGATAACGCGGTGCGGGTCATTTCTCGCGAATACCGCAATGGCGTATGCACCATGCAGCCGTGCAAGCGCATGGCGCACGGCCGAAAGCAGGTCGCCGGAAGACTCCTTTCGCTCCTGTCGCTCTTTTTGCCAGGCATGATGAATCAGGTGAGCGACGACTTCCGTATCCGTGTCCGATTCGAAAACGTAGCCGAGTACTTTGAGTTCTTCGCGCAGCGACTCGTGATTTTCGATGATGCCGTTATGGACAATGGCGATTTCGCCGCTGGAGAAGATCGGATGTGCATTCCTCGCGACGGGCGCACCATGAGTGGCCCATCTTGTATGTGCGATACCGATCATTCCGGACAAGTTTGCTTGCGCAACTTCTGCGGCAAGATTCGCAACGCGCGCAACACTTCGCACCCGCCGTAGCGCGCCTTGCTGAAGAACGGCAATACCGCACGAGTCGTAGCCGCGATATTCGAGGCGTCGCAATCCCTCGGTCAACATCGAAGTGACATCGCGCCGATCCACTGCTCCTACGATTCCGCACATGAAAAGCCCCTTGTTCGCAGCGGTTCAAACACCAACGGACTGAACTATCAAGTCTGTTGCATTGCAACCAAGCATAGACACCGCAGTGCAAACCGCGTTGAGCGCGGCGCGAAACGTTGAACCGTTGTCCGGTAAATAAGCACACAGCTTTCACGCGCAACAAACATGAAACATAAGCATGCTATTTCGTCATTGAACAAATGATATCGATGCTATCGCGAAATGCTTATTAAACGGTGAGAATGCCTCGCACTACCGCATTTACCATTTAAGGAGCGATCGAACATGTATGCGATTACCGGTGTGACAGGGCAGGTCGGTGGCGCGGCGGCACGCGCTTTATTAGCTGCCGGACATGAAGTGCGCGCAGTCTTGCGCGACGAGAAGAAGGCCGCGCAGTGGGAAGAGCGTGGCGCCCAGGTGGCGATCGCATCGTTTGAGGACGCCGAGGCGCTCGCCGCAGCATTCCGCGGCACTACAGGCGTATTCGTGATGATGGCGCCGAACTTCGCGCCGGAGCCAGGTTATCCAGGCGCACACGCCGGAGCCGCTGTACTCAAAGCAGCGCTGACTCAGGCGCGGCCTGAGCGCGTTGCGGTATTGTCGTCGGTTGGCGGCCAGCGTGTGTCCGGCCTTGGGCTAATCACGCAGGTTCATATTCTCGAAGAGGCGCTGGCGGACCTGCCGTTTCCCACCGCCATCATGCGGCCCGCCTGGTTCATGGAAAACTCGCTGTGGGACATCGCGCCAGCTCGCGAAACGGGCGTCATGTCGAGTTTCCTTCATCCGCTCGAGCGCGCGTATCCAATGGTCGCGACGGCCGATATTGGCCGTGTCGTCGCAGATACGCTTGCAGAGTCCTGGCAAGGGCGGCGCGTGATCGAGATCGAGGGGCCGCAGCGCTACACGCAGCACGACATCGCGGCGCTGCTTGGCAGGGTACTCAAGCGTGAAGTAAAGGCGCAAGCGGTGCCCCGCGATCAATGGGAAGCGCGGTTTCAGGCGCAAGGCACCACTTGGCCCGCGCCGCGCATTGAAATGCTCGACGGCTTCAACTCGGGCTGGATCGATTTCGAGCCGGGCGTAAACGAACATATAGTGGGTAACACTGCCTATGAGACAGTGCTGACCGAACTCGTCAAGCGCGCCGGCTGATCGGTTCGAAAGGTTGCCAACGCAAACAGCGAATAGTACGACGCAGTGTTTCAACGTCGCGCTATTCGCGATGTGTTAATTCACCCTGAATGTCTGTACGGCAATGCTCATTGGCAATCAGAAAATTGACTGGCCCGTATAGGTCGTCAACCATTCGAGTGCAAGAACTCCGGCCAGTGAATTGCCGTTTGCATCGAGCCCCGGCGACCACACGCACACTGCCATTTCTCCGGGCAATACTGCGACGATTCCGCCGCCCACGCCGCTCTTGGCGGGCAGGCCGACGCGGTAGACGAAATCGCCGGCTGCGTCGTAAGTACCGCACGTTAGCATCAGCGCGGAAAGACGTTTCGCGGAGCTGGTGTCCAGAATGCGCTCGCCAGTGGACGGCGCCACGCCATGATTGGTCAGGAACAGTGCTGCCTTCGCGAGTTCAACGCAGCTCATGGATATCGCGCATTGGCGGCAATATGCATCGACCACGACCTCCGGCGCCATTTCCATGTTGCCGAAACTGGCCATGAAATGCGCCATCGCACGATTGCGGTGGGCGTGCTGCAACTCCGATTGGGCGACGCGCAGATCGTAGTCGATGCTTGCTTCGCCTGTTAAGCGCCGCATGAATTCGACGAGCGCGGTTTCGGCCTGCACGAAGCGCCGGCACAGCACGTCGGTAACGATTAATGCGCCTGCATTGATGAACGGATTGCGCGGCTTGCCGTGCTCCGCTTCCAGTTGAACCAGTGAATTGAACGCGTTGCCCGACGGTTCTCGACCGACACGCTGCCACAACTCGTCGCCAAGCAGCCGGAACGCCATCGTGCAGGCGAATAGCTTTGAAATGCTTTGAATGGAAAAACGCGTGTCTGCTTCGCCGATCGTAAATACTTCGCCGGATGTCGTGACGATCGCCATGCCGAAGCTGTCGGCGGGGACTGTCGCCAGTTGCGGAATGTAATCGGCGACTTTGCCGGTGCCGAGGAAAGGCCGCAAGTCGCGATGGATCTGTTCGAGGATGGATGCGTAGTTCATGAGGCTCAACCCTGTGGAGCCGCGATTCTACTGTCAAGCATCCGCAATGTGTTGAGGCGGGCGTCGCGCGAAGCTTTGAAAGCCGCTGCGACGCCCGCGCTGCCGTCAATGCGCGCCTGCTGCGTCCTGACTGCCGCCCTTTGCGGGCCGGGTGATCCAGATCAGCGGGATGATCAGGATGAAGATGACTGCCGATATAAAGAAGATATCGTTCAGGCCCATCATCGCCGCCTGCGTATTCACGGTGAAATCGAATAGCGCGTGCGCCGATTGCGTGTTCATATGCAGCAACGACTGCGTCGAATCGATCTGCTGGTTGAACAGCGGGTTGTTGACAGATGCGCGTTCGGTGAGCCTTTCATGATGCAGCACTGTGCGGTTGTTCCAGGCATTGCCCGCAACCGAAGTGCCCACCGCGCCGCAAAACACGCGAGCGAAGTTCGACAGGCCCGCCGCTGCGGGAATCTTTGCGGGCGGCTGTCCGGAGAGAATGATCGACGTCAGCGGCACGAAGAAGAGCGCCATTGGAATGCCTTGCAATAGCGTCGGTATCACGAGGTGCCAGGTGTCGATTTCGATCACGTACTTCGAGCGCATATAGAAGACGATCGCGAAGCCGACGAAAGCCATCGTCGCGATGATGCGCGCGTCGGAGCGCGGCAGCACGCGGCCCATTACCGGCGCGAGAATCACGGCGAAAATCCCGAGCGGCGCGGTGACGAGACCTGCGTCAACCGAGCGGTAATTCAGGTACTCCTGCATCCACTGCGGCAACAGCACGAGATTGCCGAAGAAAACGCCATATGCGACGGAGATCGCAATCGTCCCGCCCAGAAAGTTGCGCTGCTGAAAAAGCCGCAAATCGACGATCGGGTTCTCTTCTGTCAATTCCCACACAAGGAAGAATGCGAAGCTGATCAGCGCGGTAATGCCGAGAATTACGATAACCGGCGACGCGAACCAGTCGAGATCCTTGCCCTTGTCGAGCATGATCTGCAACGAAGCTACCCACGTAATCAGCAGGCCGAGCCCGACCACATCGATTGGCGGCTTACGGGTGGGCGACTCGCGAGTCCGATAGATCATCCACGTGACGCCGGCAGCGAACAAGCCCACCGGAATGTTGATGTAGAAGATCCATGACCAGCTGTAGCTGTCCGTGATCCAGCCGCCGAGCGCCGGGCCCGCGATCGGACCGACGGTGGCGGTCATCGCCCATAGCGCGAGCGCGGTCGACGCTTTCTCCTTGGGATACGAGCCGAGCAGAATGGCTTGCGACAGCGGAATCAACGGGCCAGCCACAGCGCCCTGGAATACCCGCGCGAGCAGCAGTATCGGCAGCGTCGGCGCAATGCCGCACAGCCACGAGGCAAGCACGAACATCAGGATCGCGCCGACGAACAGCTTCACCTGGCCGATGCGCTGCGTGAGCCAGCCGGTGAGCGGAATCGAAACCGCATTGGCCGCAGCGAACACGGTAATGACCCAGGTGCCCTCGTCGACTGAAACGCCCAGGTTACCCGAGATGGTGGGAATGGCGACGTTCGCTATCGACGTGTCGAGCACGTTCATGAATGTGGCGAGCGCGACGGCAACGGTCGCGAGCACCAGTTGCCCGCCTTGCAGCGGCGGTGGAGGGGCGGGTGGGGCGGACGCGGGCGCGGAAGGCGCCGCGGACGGTGGTTGGCTCAAGAGATTCTCCCGGATCGATGTGCCGCGGACCTCGCGCGCCGATATCCCTGCACTGCTGCATGGGCATGCGCCGCTATCTGCCGCTACTGTGCCGCTAAGTTGCCACTCAGGGTGCCATTCATGCGCCTCCAATGCGGCGCTCACGCGACCTGCGGCGACATGCTGCGACAGGCAGCGTCATACGGTGAGGCAGGTCCGCTGGATGCTCGCAAAAGGATACCTGTATTCATCTTTCGACGTCGCCGACGCGCGCAGGCAGAGGCGGCACGAGCAAAGCCGACAGCGTATGCTCGCGGCTAGGGCCGACCCAGACTGCATATTGCTGCAGTTTGCGATGTAGCGGGCGGCCGCCTTCAACCGCAATTCAAATACAGCAAAGGAAAGCAATATGGCCTGGGAGCAATTCGAACACGGCTGGCGGCGCGCGCCGCTGACTGCGCCTGCCAAGGGACTGGTGGTGCTGATGCATGGCGTGGGCAGCAATGCGCGCGATCTGATGCCGCTCGCGGACATCTGGAGCGAGCGTTTGCCCGATGTGGCCTTCACGTCGCTCGACGGCACCGATCCCTTCGACGGCGGTTTCGGCGGGCGTCAGTGGTTCAGCTTGCGTGACATTAGCGAAGGCAATCGCGAAGCCCGTGCTGCGACAGCCTACGCCGCGCTGCGCCGCATGCTCGAAGCCGAGCTGGCTCATTGGAAACTTGCTTTCGGACGGCTTGCGCTCGTCGGATTTTCGCAAGGTTCGATCATGGCGCTGCATCATGTGGCGACGAGCGCGGAGGGCGCTGCATGCGTCGTCGCGTATTCGGGGCGGCTCGCGTCGCCCGTCGGCGCGCATAACGGCACACCGCTCACCCTGATTCACGGCGAGGAAGACGAGGTGATTCCCGTTCAGGAGCTCGAATACGCCGCCGACGCGTTCAGCGCGGCCGGCTACACCGTCGACGCCTATGCGTTGCCAGGCGTCGGTCACACGATCAGCGCGGACGGCGTCGCGCTCGGCGAGCAGGCACTCGAGCGCACGCTGGGCGCTTTGTCGCGCGATTGATACAGATCGCTTGAAAAGCGGCCCTAAAGATCTCGATCTATTTGCCGTTAACTGCTCATAGCACGAAAATCACGCCCGTCGCGGGACTGCGCAGTGCCCGCGGCAGGGGTGACCGGGGGCGCACTTTTCATGCTGCCGTGCATGGGCGCTAACGACGCAAACAAGCGACGCAACTGAGCGAAGCCACCACGCGACGCTACAGAGCGACACAACAGAGCCTTCTTATGGCCAAACCGACGCCGCATCACCCGCTTTTCGACCGACTGTTCCGCCAGGCCGTGACGGTGGACCTCGGCACGGCCAACACCCTCATTTACACCGACGACGGCGGCATCGTGCTGAATCAGCCGTCGGTTGTCTGCTTCGAGAAAGATCACTCGACCGGCCCAAAACGCGTCACTGCGGTGGGCTCCGAGGCGCGCCAGCTTCTCGGCCGGGAGCCGCGCAATCTGGAAGCCGTGCGCCCAATGCGTCATGGCGTGATCGCCAACTTTTCAGCCGCTGAGCACATGATCCGGCAGTTCGTCGATATGGCACGACCGCGGCAATTCTTCAGCCGCCGCGCGGCATTCACGCTGTGCGTTCCGGCGAGCGCGACTCAGGTCGAACGTCGCGCAATCAAGGAAGCGGCGGTCGCGGCGGGCGCGTGGAAGGTCAGTCTGATTGACGAATCGCTAGCGTCGGCTGTCGGCGCGGGTTTGCCGGTGTCCGACGCGACCGGCTCGATGGTTGTCGATATCGGCGGCGGCACCACTGAAGTCGGCGTGATCACGCTCGGCGGCACCGCGTATAGCGGTTCGATCCGCGTGGGCGGCGACACCTTCGACATGGCGATCATCAGTTACGTGCGTAATCTGTATGGCGTGCTGCTCGGCGAGCAAACCGCCGAGCACGTGAAGAAGAGTATCGGTTCGGCTGTGCGCGACGTGCCGGCCGAGCACATGAACGCGACCGGGCGCAGCGTGGACGACGGTTTGCCGCGCACGGTGCAACTGAGCAATCACGATATTGCCGACGCGATAGAAGGACCGCTGCGCCAGGTGATTGGCGCTGTGAAACGCGGGCTGGAAATGGCGCCCGCCGAACTCGCCACCGACATCGCGCACAACGGCATCGTGCTCACGGGCGGCGGCGCGCTGCTCGGCAATCTGGAGCGGCGCCTCTCGAACGAGATCGGCCTCGAAGTGCGCGTGGCCGACGAGCCGCTGACGTGCGCCGTGCGCGGCGCGGGCGCGGCAGCCGCCGCCGGCTTGCTGGAAGAGTTCGCTTACGAGTGAGTCGACCGTAGCCGGCCGCGTTCCTGCGGCCTGCAGCGCGTTTTCGGCAGAACTCCATCCGCGAACCTGCCGACCGGCAGCGTGAGACGCGGCTATGTGACAATACATGTCGCGTGGCGCTTGCAGATTCCTGCAAGCGCTCGATCCTCCCACTCAATTCATCCGACCGGCGTTGCGGCGCTGCCGCGAACCCTCTGTGAATCGATCCGCTTCTGAGTCCTTCGGTACTTCCGCTTCCTTCATCGAACTGGAAAGCGGTTTGCGCATGCCCTATGTCGAGGCTGGCGATGGCGAACTGCTGCTGTTCGTGCACGGCTCGCTTTGCGATTACCGTTACTGGCAGCCGCAACTCGCCGGCCTTTCGAAGCATTACCGTTGCGTCGCGGTGAGTCTCACGCACTATTGGCCGATGACCGAGACCAGGCCTGACGCCCCGTTCAGCTGGAGCGCGCATGCAGATCAGGTTGCGCAATTTATCGAGCGTTTTGGCATGGGTGCGGCCCACGTGGTCGGTCATTCGCGCGGCGGCTGCGTCGCGTTTCATTCCGCGCGTCGTTACCCGCAGCAGATACGCACCTTGACCCTGGCCGACCCCGGCGGCCCGTTGCAGATCGCCGGGCGGCCACCCGCAAGCGTGCCCGAAACGGTCAATGCGTTGCGAGCGCGGGCGGTGCAGTTGATCGAGGCCGGCGACGTGGAGGCGGGCCTGCAACTGTTCGTGGATTCGGTAAGCCGCCCCGGTTTCTGGGCGATGAGTACGCCGGCTTTTCGCCGGATGGCAACCGACAACGCGGCCACGCTGCCGCTGCAACTGCGCGATCCGTTGCCGGCTTACGTGCCGCAAGAGGCCGCCGACGTGCGTTGCCCCGTGCTGCTGATAGACGGCGAAAAAAGTCCGGAGATGTTTCGGCGCACTGCGGCCGCGCTGCAATCCTGGTTGCCCAACGCACGGCGCGAAACGGTGCGCGGCGCGTCGCACGGCATGAATCTCGCCCATCCGTCGGCCTTCAATCGTTACATCGACGAATTCATTCGCGCGACGAACGTCAGATGACCGGCGGATCTTTCAAACGGATTGCTTACGCCTTGCGATGCGCGTCCTTGTCGAGCGCGCGTTCCGCCGCTTCGCCAACCAGGCCGTGATAATAGAGATGCACGCCGATCGCGAGCGAGTCGTTGCGGATCTCGTGAAACGCTTTCCACGCTTTGGCCGGATCCTTGAACAGCAGGTAGTGCGCTTCGTGCGCGATCAGATCCGCGACTTCGTGCAGCCCGTGCCCATGCAATACGTCGACGAGCGCGTCGAGGCTGCGATGCGTGCGCGCGTCGGTGCGTGGATACAGCATGTGCAGCACTGCGACGTCCTGCGTCTTCAAAGCCGCCGACAGGGCGACGACGATGTCCTGATGGTTCAGCGCACTGACGGCGCTGTCTTCGCTATGGACGTGGTCCGGAAAAAGCGTTTCAAGAGAGGCGTTCATTCGGGTTCTTCCTGTTCTTCTGGCTGATTAAAAAGGCCCGCCTAAGCGCGGCGGGCCATGACAGCGATGTGTCCGCCGGGCAAGCAGAACACGAATTCAGTATCGCAGATGCGTCGCTGCATACTCAGTCCTGCCAAAGCAAAACATTGTTGCTGTTAGCGTCTCAAGGCACGTCTCAAGGCAGCGACTCATCGACCCCAGGCGGCGCGAGATTGCGGGTGCAATATGGCCGCACCACGCCCGAACGCGGGGCTCTCTGCACGTCCTGTGCCACCGAAAAAAAACCGAAACTCCTCCGCGAGAAGTTCGTCTGAAGAGACCAGACCTTCTACAATCGGAAGCGACCGGGCACCACCCGCCGCAACCGGAAGTGAAGCGAAACGCAGCAGCGAACCATAGGAGCGACCCTGATGCAGCAGCCTGAAGCCCTCGGCGGCCTGTCCCACTCGGGCGGAATCGATCACCGCGAACCCGAGCAGGACGGCGTTTTCATCCCGACGGAAAACCTCAACGTTGCCAGCGCCACGCAGCACGTGCTGAAGTCGGGCGACACCTTCATCGTCAACGATCCTCTCGGCGATATCACCGGCCACGACGACGGCCTGTTCGTCAACGACACCCGCGTGCTCTCGCAACTGCGCCTCACGTTCGGGGGCCGTGCGCCCTCGCTGCTGTCGGGCAGCGTCAGCAGCGACAACACGTCGTTTACCGCGCATCTGACCAACCGCCCGTTGCCGCCGCTCGGCGGCGACAGCACGCCTGAGGGCGTGATCCACGTGGAGCGCGTACGCGTGCTGTCCGGCACGGTGCTCAACGAAGCGATCGAACTCACCAACTACGGCGCGAGCGACGCGATCGTGCCGCTGTCCATTTCGTTCGGCAGCGACTTTCGCGACATGTTCGAGGTGCGCGGCCTGAAGCGCACGAAGCAGGGGCGCATCGAGGCGCCGCGCGTCGAGAACGACGAAGTACTGCTGGGTTACGTCGGTCTCGACGACGTGGCGCGTAATGTGCAGATCGCTTTCGCGCCGCAGCCGGACAAGCTGTTCGCCGACCGCGCCGATTACACCGTCAAGTTGCCGGCTCAGGCGTGCGTGTCGATCTATCTGTCGATCGCGGTTCAGGTGGTCGCACAATCGCCGGATGCGCCGAGCGCCGGCGTGTCGTCGCCGACCCATCCAGTGAGCGAAGCGCATATGTCGCAGATCGACACCGAGCGGCCGCGCGTCGGCCGCACCGCGGTGCGCGCCGCGCTGGTCGATGCGCACCTCGTCATGCGCGAACGGCGGCGTGTGACCGCGCGCGTGCGTTCGAGCAATCCGCTTTTCAACGCGTGGATCGACCGCTCGCTTGCCGACCTCGGCTTGCTGACCACCGACCTCGCGACCGGGCCGTATCCGTATGCGGGCATTCCATGGTTCTCCACGCCGTTCGGGCGCGATGCCGTGATTACGTCGTTGCAGACGCTCTGGTTGCAGCCGCAACTCGCGGCCGGCGTGCTGCGTTTTCTTGCCGAGCATCAGGCAAGCGAGAACTCGCCGTTTCGCGACGCCGCGCCCGGCAAGATCATGCATGAGATGCGCAAGGGCGAAATGGCGGCCACCGGCGAAGTGCCGTTCGCACTGTATTACGGCGGCGTCGACACCACACCGCTCTTTATCGTACTGGCCGGCGCTTATGCGGCTCGCACGGGCGACATCGCGCTGATCGACGAACTGTGGCCGGCGCTGGAGCGCGCGGCCGGCTGGGTTGCGGGTGTATGCGACAAGAATCGTTATGGGCTGCTCGACTATCAGCGCGAGTCGGACGGCGGCCTCGCGAACCAGGGCTGGAAGGACAGTCACGATTCCGTGTTTCATGCCGACGGCCGCTTCCCCGATGGTCCGATCGCGCTTGTCGAAGTGCAGGCTTATGCGAGCGCCGCGTTCGACACCATGGCTCACTTTGCAAAGCTGCGCGGCCTGCACGACGCAGCCGCGCAATACAAGGCGCGTTCGAAGAGACTGCGAGAGTGCGTCGAAGAAAAGTTCTGGATGGAAGAGTCCGGCTTCTATGGGATCGCGCTCGACGGTCACGGTGAACTGTGCCGTGTGATGGCGTCGAATGCGGGCCACCTGCTGGCTTTCGGTTTGCCTTCGCGTGAGCGCGGCGAAGCGGTGGTGCGCGCACTCGACTCCACGCTGTTTCACACCGGCTGGGGCGTGCGCACGCTGGCCGCGAGCCAGTCGCGTTTCAATCCGATGGCGTATCACAACGGCTCGGTCTGGCCGCATGACAACGCAATCTGCGCGCGCGGGCTGTCGCATTACGGCGGCAAGGCAGCGGCGGTGCGGCTGTTGCAGGCGCTGTTCCAGGCGGCCGTCAATTTCGACATGCGTCTGCCTGAGCTGTTCTGCGGCTTCCCACGCCGACGCGGCGAGCCGCCCACCGCCTATCCAGTCGCCTGCCTGCCGCAGGCATGGGCAGCGGGTTCGCCGTTCATGATGCTGGAGGCGTGCCTCGGCATCACGATCGACGCCGAGCGCCGTGAAGTGCTGATCGAGCAGCCCATGCTGCCTGAGGGCATCGACTGGCTCGAAGTTGGCGATCTGCGGGTTGGCGACGCGTCGGTGTCGATCACCTTCCGCCGCATCGGCGAGAAGGTGGTCGCTTCCGCTGAGCAGGGCGACGTCCGGGTCGTGGCGCTTCTGTGAAGTCGCCTGCGTGGATCGCGGGGCTAAGGCCCCCCGCCGGCAGGCAGCAGATTTTGCGATCTGACTGCGGCCGCTAACGGCCTCGGCTCAATCAGGCTTCTTCAGGCCGCTTGGATTGGCAGGCGTGCCGGGCGATGCGTCAGGACGCGGCGGGCGGGCGCCTTCGTCTGGGGCCACGATAATGCCCGGGCCGACCGGCAGCGACGCACTGCCGGTCGCCGGCGCGGAAGCGGGCGCTTGCGGTTTCGCGCTGCCCGTCTTGCTCGCGTCCGCGCGCGGGCGGCTGGTCCCTGAGCCCACGGTGCCGCCCTGTGCATGTCCTGTCCCTGTGAACGCGAGCGCCAATGCGATTGCGACGAGTCTCGTGAGCATGACGGCTTCCTCCGTCTAGATTCGGCGATAGCGCGCGGCGGCACGCATGTGCATCGCCGGATATGCATATCGGATTCATAGCCCAGCGCAGAGGGTGGGTCAATCAGGGGGAAATACTCCGTTTTAATTGCAGGCCGGAGGGCACGGCAGGCAGGCCTGCGCAGGTTGCGCTTCGTGCAGCGGCATGCGGATTGCGGGGTGGCGAACGCAGAGGCGCTGCTTACGCCGAGGTCTTCGACACGGGCGGCATTAGCCTACGTGTGAATGGCGGAGACCATCGTGCGAGTCGCTAGCAACGCTTCGTGCGCGCTCAGGCTGTACCGACGCTCGCATCCCGATCCGCGTCCGGTTCCGGCTCGGTTTGCCCGTGCGAAATGCGGTAGGTGCCTTTGCCGGCCTTTTTTGCGCTGTACATGGCCTCGTCGGCGCGCCTGATCAGGTCGTCGACGGGTTCTTGTGTTTCCGCGAGCGCAATGCCGATGCTCGTGCCGATATGGATCGTGCCGGCCGCCGTTAGCGGATACGGCTTCGCTATTTCGCGGATCACGCGCTCGGCGATTGCAACGACCGCGTCCAACGCGGCATTCTCGACGATCACGGCAAACTCGTCTCCGCCAAGGCGCGCGGCAAATTCACCATGCCGCAGCGTTTCGGTAAGCCGCGTCGCAACTGCTTCCAGAACTTCGTCTCCGGCGGTATGGCCGTGCCTGTCGTTGACCTGCTTGAAGCCGTCCAGATCCAGGTAGAGCACGGCGGTCCGCGTATCGCTGCCGCGGCGCGCGCTCGACAGAATCTTCTCAAGACGCTCGCGCAGCTCGCGCCGGTTCGCAAGCCCGGTAAGCGAGTCGTGGCGAGCCATGTACAGCACCTTCGCTTCGCTCTGCTTGCGCTCGGTCACATCTTCGATAATCACGACGGCGCTGCCGTCCGGCACAGGATTTCGCGTCAATTCGAGCTGGCGGCCGTTGGGCAGTGCGAGTGCGAGCGGGCGTCGTTTTTCGTGAAGCCACGCGGAGCATTTTTCCGTGAACTGCTGACCCAGCCGTTCGCCGAAATGCGCAAAGCCGAGATGGCCGATGAAATCGGGTAACGGCACGTTCAGTTTCAGCGTGTCGAGCGTCGCGCCGAACAACTGGGCGGTGCGGCTATTTGCAATGGCCACCTTTCCCGACCGGTCGATAGTGCAAAGCCCATGCGGCATGTGAGTGAGCGCGGCGTCGAAGCGCACTGCGAGTTCGGCGTGATTCTGCTCCGCGATCATCAGGGCGACGAGTCCCCTGTAGTGGCGCTGCACGATAGATATCATGGCGCCCACGTAGAGAAGCAGAGGGGGCACGAGGATCCACGAGCCGGCAATAGGCGAGAACACTGCGCCCAACCCGATGGGTATCGTTACGAGGCATATCTGGGCGATCGCGAGGCGCGGTACTGAAGCGTTCCTCGAAGCGATCCCGCCCAGAATGCCCGATGCGACCATGAGGGCGAGCGATGCCAGAGTGGTGTCGGCGGTGCCGACGCACCCCATCGTCCCCAGTCCGAGCATGAGGCTCGTAGTGAGGCACAACGGGGCGTACGTCGCTGCCCACGGACGCGGGTTGAGCGGGCTGTTCCGGTTATGCGACGTGTACGCGTGAATGATGCTCAGGCGTCCTAGCAAAACCCACGCGTCCGCGAGCAGCCAGAGAATCGCCCAAGGCTGATGCAGGCGCGCGTAGGCCACCGCTGCGACGAACGCGCTGGCGACCACTGACATGAGCAGAGGCCGCCTGTTGTCGAAAAGCGTCGCCAGCAGCCGGGCACGAATAGACGGCGATACGGCCGCGCCAAGTTCGGGCGGAGTCGCGAGAATCGACTTCGAAACGGAAAGATTTACTGCCATGGTGCCGCTTGGGTCTGTGCGGGGCGGAGCTACATTCCCTGTCTTAACGGCGAAGGAAGGCGGTTCTTTATCGGGAATTGCCCGAAGGCGTGCTCGCGGTTCTTCGCGGTTGCAAACGGAAACCGGTCCGACTCGTTTCCGTCAGCGTTGGGTTGCCGAATTGCTCGCGCTATCGGCCAAGCAACGACTTGCTCCGGTTAGTCGCTGCCTTGCGTCGCGAACAAAGACATGGAGCTGGGGCCGTGACGCATTATTAGCGAACGACAAGCATCCACAAGGTGTTCCGCATCCATCGGCTTCGTCAGGAAATACCCCTGGACGTGGTCGCAACTTGCGTCGCGCAGCGTGCGTAGCTGCTGCTCGGTTTCGACACCTTCCGCCGTCACTTGCATACCCAACTCGTGCGACATCTGGATGATGCCCCGAATGATCGACGCGGTGGCTGCGTCGCGACCCAGCCCCGCGGTAAACGAGCGGTCGATCTTCACCGTATCGGGTGAGAAGTCGGCAAGATAGCGTAGGCTGGAATAACCGGTTCCAAAATCGTCGATGGCAATGCGCACGCCAAGGCGCTTGAGTGCCATGAGCGTTTCCTGGGCGAGCGACGGGTTTTCCATCAATGCGCTTTCGGTCAACTCGATCTCGAGGCAACGCGGCGGCAATGCATGCTTGCGCAGCGCGTGGTCGACCACGGCGACTATCGTGTCGTCCCTGAGTTGACGCGCCGACACATTCACCGACATGCAAAGCCCCCTGCGTCCGGCAGCGCGCCAGATTGCCAGTTGCGCGAGGGCCGCATCCATGACCCATGCCCCGACTTCGACAATGAATCCGCTTTCTTCCAGTATGGGGATGAAGCTTCCCGGTCCGACCATTCCTCGCGTTGGATGATTCCACCGAACGAGTGCTTCAACGCCTTTCACCGTCAACGAAGCCGGCTCGTGAATGCCCTGGAAATGAAGGACGAACTGCTCTGACGCAAGCGCCATAGGCAGGCTGCGCTCGAGTTCGAAATCGCCAAGTACATCGCTCGACGCCTTGTCGGCAAAGCGGAAGCCGTTGCGGCCACCCTTTTTCGCCGCATACATTGCGATGTCCGCGCTTGTGAGCAGCGCCTCGTGATCCCGGCCGTGCTCGGGAAAGAGCGAGATGCCGATCGATGCGGTGACGAAGGGCGTAGCGTTGTCCTTCCGAACGTCGGTCGAAAAGACGTTCAGAAGAGACTGTGCCAACGCTGCCAATGCAACCTTGTCAGTCTCGCCGCTGATGATGACCGCGAACTCGTCTCCTCCGAGACGCGCAATGCATGCGTCGGAAGGCAGCGCCTGCGCAATGGTATTCGCGATGTCTTGCAAGAGACGGTCGGCGGCCGTATGGCCCAACGTATCGTTAAGCACCTTGAACCGGTCAAGGTCGATAAACATGAGGCCGAACGGAACGTTCTGTCTGCACAGTGTTTTCATCCGCCGAACGAGGGCGGTACGGTTAGCGAGACCGGTGAGTCCATCGGTGTAGGCTAGACGGTCGAGCGCCGCGAGACGTTCCTGTTCCGACGTGATGTCCTCGCTAACGCCGATAATGCGCACCACGTTTCCGGACTCGTCGCGGACCGGATAGGCCGTGCTTCTAATCCAGCGCAGGCAACCATCGGGGCGCCGGATGCGGTATTCCGAGCGACCTTCGACCCCTTCCGACGCGATACGATGCATCTCCGTCAGCAACGCCTCCAGGTCCTCGGGCAATACCAGGTCGAGCCACGCCGAGGGCCTCGTGCTGAGATCTTGAGCTTTGATGCCGAACACGCGTTCAACGCCCGCACTGACATGATAAAAGTGTTCGAAATGCGCGCTGTACGAGTAGAACACAAGCCGAACATGCGACTCCATCTCGTGCATGAGTTCATTGCGCTCGCGGAGTGCTTTTAGCAACTCGCACTGCTGGGTAACATCTTCTGAAGCACAGAGAAGCGCGACTACTGCGCCGTTCTCCCCAGTAACCGGTGTGAGCGTTGAATTCCACCACTTGGTGCGTCCCTTGGTCGTCGGGCAACTTCCGGTGAAAGATGTGCTCGTTCCGGCGAGAGCGGCACGCCAGGCGTGCTCGGCTGCGGTGCGCTCGTCGCCGCTCCAGAAATTGAGCCAGTCTGCGCCGCTGAGTTGTTCCGGCGACTCCGCTTCCATCAACGCGGCCCCATGCTCGGACACCCGCAGCATCTTTGCATCGGTATCGAGCACCTTCAGGCAGTCGCGATTCGTGTTAAGAAGCCCACTCGCCAGCGCAATTGCGGCGCGCTGCCGGGCGTGGTCAGAAGCGAGCTTTCGACCGATAGCCACGAGCCCGACGACGCCTGCGGCCAGTGCCAGTGCAAGACGCAAGGTGGTCGCCACTTCGCTGGCGGCGCTGTGCACCAGAATTCCCAAGCCGATGCCGGCGGCCGCAGCAATGAAGAGACTGGCAAGCGGTAGAGAGCTGCGTTGTCCGTACTGGCCAAGAAAATAGGAGAGAAACTGCTGGTTTCGGGCCGACGAACTAGTGACGCTTGCGTGAACATTGCCCTGAGACCGATCTCGACTGGAAGGTTTAGGGCGCCATGCCGCTTTGATTCTCACGCTGTTCTCCGACTGCCTGTTCGCGTGGCCGTTCGAATGCCGCGTGCCACTACGTCCCTAGTATTACGGTCCGTTTGCGCGAATCTTTAATGGCGGGGCGCTGAAGAACGCGCAGTGCCTCGTCGGGGCGCGTTGGGCGAGCTTCGTGCTGCCGGTTGTAGTGCGTATACGAGGCGGGTATTCCGGCGCTTTGCCGAGAACGGTCGGACGCGCCTCTGCTTTGTTGAAGGGCGGCTCTACAGATCTGTCGCCGGCCGCCGATAAGATGCATTAATGCGTGCAGTTGTCAGGAATGGACGATAAGTCCAAAGCTGTGCGGATAAGCGAGCGAGGCTCAACGCCGAGCGGCGAGCTACTGTGACTTCTGGCGTTATCGGCTCGACGCCGAAGCAGACAATGATGGTAAATACGAAATGGCTTCTTTCAAGATTCACGATCACGCGGCTGAGCAGCCGCAAAAATGTTCTGGGTGCCGGGACACGACGCGCCCGCCCGTTGAGATCGAGTTCGCGTTTCAGCCCATCGTCGATATCAGCGCAAGCACGGTGTTCGCGTGCGAGGCGCTCGTGCGCGGCCCAAATGGCGAATCTGCCTATTCGGTGCTCTCGCAAGTTGACGACGCAAACAAATATCAGTTTGACCAGCACTGCCGGCAGGTCGCCATTGCCAGTGCAGCCGCGCTCGGTCTCGACGCGTTTCTGTCCATCAATTTCATGCCCAACGCGGTCTATAAGCCCGAGGTTTGCATAAGGAGCACCCTCGATGCAGCGCGAACGCATGGCTTTCCCATCGAGAGAATCATCTTCGAAACGGTGGAAGGCGAGCATTTGACTGATCGCACCCATCTCGTCGACATCTTCCGGACGTACAAGCAGTTTGGCTTCCTGACGGCAATCGATGATTTCGGAGCCGGCTATTCCGGGCTCTCCCTGCTGGTCGATTTCCAGCCTGACATTATCAAGCTCGACATGGGACTTTTACGCGGCATCGACACTGACCGTGTGCGTCAGCGCGTTGTGCGAGGCGTCCTATCGATATGTCAGGATTTAGGTATTCGCGTGGTTGCAGAGGGCATTGAAACCAAGGGCGAGCGCGACTTCTTCATTGCGCATGGCGTCAATCTCATGCAAGGCTATTTCTTCGCTAAACCGGGTTTCAGGTCCATTCCGACCGTTGATGCGACCGCGTATCTAGCCTGACCGTGGGCAACTCAGACCGGGCTTTGCCAAGCCACACCATCAGCAAGGCGATGCAAGCGCCGTACCCGAGGCGAGCTTCCGCTCGCTTTCGATGCACGCTCTCGCCGCTCTCGCAAGCGATGGGATCACATGCGCCTTCCTCTTCTCAATACACGAGCCAGCAATCGCTCTGTGCCACCCCACGTATTCAACGGCAGGCATAGCGGTTGCGTATCGCTTACCGCCCATGCGACGTAATGCATGCCAGGTCGATCAGAGTACGACTGCGGCCAATGGGTCGACGACGCGCGGTGTCGGGCCTGCACCGACCGCGCTATCTCACGTGCACGAAAAGGAGCGCCGACATGGAGACTGGTTCGGTCGTTCGAATACTCAGGGAGGTAATCATGGAAGCAATGAAGAAAGCAATGCTCTGTTCAGTTTTGGTGGCAGCTTCTGTTGGGGCCGCGTTTGCGCAGGGCGGGGGTGGCGGTGACGGTGGCGGCAGCGGCGGCGGAACCGGCGGCACCAGTGTCGGGACAGGCGGTGCTGGCGTAGGTGGCGCGAACGGCGCGGGCCAGGGCGGCGCGGGAATGAGTGCACCCAATACGGGTGGAGGAGCGATGTCCTCGTCGAAGGGTTCCCATTCGACAATGGCGCCTACCCGCAAGCCGCAGAAGGGCGCGCAGGGCAAGGGCGCGTCCGATACGGCTGCCTCCAGCGCCCAGTGAGCAACCTGTAGCGTCGCCCGCGCAGGTTCGCAAATCTGACGCATTGCAGAAGAACAGCGGCCCACCGAATGGTGGGCCGCTGGCGGTGAATTGCGTCAGTTTGTTCTCAACCGCACTCGCTACGATTTCCTCACGCGCGCTCGACCGGGTCCCTGTTCAGCATACTTCGCGGAATGGACAGAATGAGGACGCAACTGACAAGCAGGCACGCGCCAAGAGCATAGGTACCATTGTTGATATTGCCGGTCAGATCTTTAGCGACACTCGTAATCATCGAACCGGTGAAGCCGGACAGATTTCCCACGGAATTGATAAGTGCAATGCCAGCAGCCGCCGCGGTGCCAGAAAGAATCTGTCCAGGGAACGTCCAGTAAATCGGCATCAGACCAAGAATCGCACACGTGGCGATCGTCAGGAAAACAATCGACAAAGCAACGTTGTCCGCGAACGCAGCACTCAGGATCAGGCCGACACCGCCAATACAGGCAGGAATAGCGGCGTGCAGTCTGCGCTCCCCGGTCTTACGGGAGTGCCAGGCGTTCCAGATCATCGCTGCAACCGCGCTGAGGTACGGAATAGCGGTCAACAGGCCGATGTTCAAAGTGCTCTTCACCCCAGAAGCTTTGATGATTGAAGGCAGCCAGAAGGCCAAGCCGTAGAAGCCAGTGTTGAACGTGAGAAGAATAAAGGTCAACAACCAGACGCGTGGGCTCTTCAACGCAGCTGCAACGCTGTGGGTCTTTTTAGAGCTCTCCTGCTCAAGATTCCTTTGCAGCAGAGCTTTCTCGGAAGCCGTCAGCCAGTTCGCCGATTGAATTCCATTGCCCATGCGGAAAAGCACGACGAAGGCGACCAGAATAGAAGGAATGCCCTCAAGCAGAAGCATCCATTGCCAGCCTCCCATGCCGAGCAGGCCGTGCGTGTTTTCCATCAACCAGCCGGAGATGACGCCGCCGAGTGTCAGGCTGACCGGAATGGCAATCAGGAAGCCCGACATGGCCACGCTTTGGCGCCTCGCGGGGAACCAGTAGTTCATATACAGGATGATTCCAGGGAAGAACCCGGCCTCGCACACTCCCAGCAGAAACCGGAGAATGTAGAACATCGTCGAGGTCTGAACATGGAAGAAATGCGCAAGAGGCGAGATGAACGCCAGTGACGAGGAGACGATGCCCCACGTCACCATGATGCGTGCAATCCAGAACCGCGCGCCGTATTTGTGAAGAAGAAGATTGCTGGGCATTTCAAAAAGGAAATACCCCCAGAAGAAGATGCTGGCGCCCACGGCGTAAATGCTGTCGCTGAAGCCCAGCGCGTCGAGCATCTGCAGTTTTGCAAATCCCACATTGACACGGTCGAGGTACGCGACCACGTAGCATAGAAGCAGCAGCGGCAGGATGCGCTTCAGTACCTTTCGGTACAACTGTTCTTCGGCCTCGCTGGCTACGGCGGGTGCCACCGCTGCCTGAGTAAGGGTTGGCATTGGGACTGTCTCCTTTTGGTATGTCCTCTGCGAGGAATGCCCGGCTCGCTGTTACCGATAACATCGGCGGGCAAAGCTTTCCCCTGCGGGAAAATGTTATCGGTAACGAAGGTAGCATGACGCGCCATCGAACGGCAAGCCAGGGGAATCTACCTAGGCGCGCAATACCGGGTGCCGTATCATGCGGAGTCGTTGCGAGTCGGTTATGCCGCGTTCCGGCTGACTCGCTCATGAACGCAAACCACCCCGAGACCGATGGGCAATCCCCGCATCAACGACCGTACCGTCAGCGACCCGCATCCTGGTCCACCTCGCATGTCGGACGTCGCGCGTATCGCGGGCGTTTCGAAGATGACGGTGTCTCGCGTACTGGCGGGGCACAGCGTGGCGCCGGCAACTCGGGAACGCGTACAGCAGGCAATCGACGACCTCGGATACGTGGCCGACGCCGCCGCAGGCGCGCTGTCGTCCGGGAAGTCGGAATTCGTCGCCGTGCTTGTCCCGTCTCTCGCTAGCTCGAACTTCTCTGATACCGTGCGTGGTCTATCCTCCGCGCTAGAGCCTCATGGCCTGCAGATTCTTCTGGGAGACACCGACTACGACCTCGCTCGTGAAGAGCGCCTGGTTCGTTCGATGCTCAGATATCAGCCTCGCTGCATCGCGTTGACCGGGTCGCAGCATACTGAAGGAACCCGCCAGGTACTTGAGCGCTCGCGCATTCCCGTGGTGGAAATGTGGGACCTACCAACCAGTCCGATCGACATGGCGGTCGGCTTTTCAAACGCCCGGGCAGCGCGTGAGATGGTGCGATATCTCAAGGACCGCGGTTACCGGAAAATCGGTTTTCTGGCCGGCGCGAGTGACCTGGATCGACGCGGTCTGGAGCGCCTGAAGGGTTACCAGCAGGAGATGAAAGCACAAGGGCTCGGCGAGCCCCGGGTAATTCGCTTCGGCGAATCGCCTATCACCATGAGTCACGGCGCTCCCGCGCTCGATGCTCTTCTCGAACGATGGCCCGATACGGATGCTGTCATGTGCGTGAGCGACATGTCCGCATTTGGCGCCATCATGCAATGCCACCGTCGCGGACTTCGCGTTCCTGAAGATATCGCAGTGGCGGGCTTCGGCAATTTCGAAGTGTCCGTTTGCTGTAACCCGACGATTACGACGGTGTCGGTCGACGCCTACGGTATCGGCTCCCGCGCGGGGCAGCTATTGCTGTCGTCGGTCGCGTCGGCTACCCCGCGCGCGGTACCCGAGCGCCGTAAATTCACTATCGATTACACGGTGATTTCGCGCGAAAGCGCGTAGTCTTTCCTGGTGCACAGCGTCTGCGCAGCGTGATAACATCAATGGATGTTACCGATAACAGATCTAACTAATCTAACCGATCTGTCTGCACGGAAACCGCAGCGAGCGCCCGGCGCTAACGCTGTCGCAGCAACGGCGATAATCGCGATCGAATTGCACGACATCGCCACGACATGGACACGACGGAGTACAACGCATGACTCAGCTCAATGCCAGGCGCTTGCGCAGCCAGGAATGGTTCGACGACCCTGCCAACGCGGACATGACCGCGCTTTACGTAGAGCGCTTCATGAACTATGGCCTCACGCGGGAGGAGCTGCAGTCCGGGCGGCCCATCATTGGTATTGCGCAGACAGGCAGCGATCTGGCGCCCTGCAACCGTCACCATATTGAACTCGCGGCGCGCACTAAAGCAGGCATTCGTGACGCAGGCGGAATTCCGATGGAGTTTCCGGTTCACCCGCTCGCGGAACAAAGCCGCCGTCCCACCGCCGCACTCGACCGCAATCTGGCTTATCTTGGTCTCGTCGAGATCTTGCATGGATTTCCTCTGGATGGCGTCGTGCTCACAACCGGCTGTGACAAGACAACGCCAGCCTGCCTGATGGCCGCCGCAACGGTCGACATGCCGGCCATCGTTTTGTCAGGCGGTCCGATGCTGGACGGCTGGCATCAAGGCAAACGGGTGGGCTCGGGAACGGTCATCTGGCACGCGCGCAATCTGCTCGCGGCGGGCGAGATCGACTACGAGGGGTTCATGGAACTGACCACCGCATCGTCTCCGTCCATTGGGCACTGCAATACGATGGGAACCGCGTTGTCGATGAACAGTCTCGCCGAAGCGTTGGGTATGTCGCTTCCGGGTTGTGCGAGCATCCCCGCAGCCTACAGGGAGCGAGGACAGATGGCGTATGCGACGGGCAAACGTATCGTCGACCTGGTGCGAGACGACGTGCGGCCGTCGAAGATCATGACGAAGGCGGCGTTTGAGAATGCGATTGTCGTGGCTTCGGCGCTAGGCGCATCGAGCAATTGTCCGCCGCACCTCATCGCGATTGCCCGTCATATGGGCGTTGAGTTGAGTCTGAATGACTGGCAACGTGTTGGCGAAAAGGTGCCGCTCATCGTGAATTGCATGCCGGCCGGCGAGTATCTGGGCGAGAGCTTCCATCGCGCGGGCGGTGTTCCGGCGGTGCTTCGCGAGCTCGACCGCGCTGGGCTCGTGCATCGTGACTGCCTGACCGTATCGGGCCAGGTGATTGGCGCTATCGCTGACAATGCGGCTCAACCCGACCGCGACGTCATCAAGACGACCGACGAGCCGTTGAAGCACGGCGCTGGATTCATCGTGCTCTCCGGCAATTTCTTCGACAGCGCCATCATGAAGATGTCCGTAGTCGGCGATGCATTCAGAAATACCTATCTGAGCGAACCCGGTGCAGAAAACAGCTTCGAAACAAGGGCAATCGTGTTCGACGGACCTGAGGACTATCACTCCCGCATCAATGATCCGTCGCTCAACATCGACCAGCACTGCATTCTGGTGATTCGCGGTGCGGGCACCGTGGGTTACCCAGGCAGTGCCGAGGTCGTGAACATGGCGCCTCCTGCCGAGCTCGTGCGTCAAGGTATAACGTCGCTCCCGACAATGGGCGACGGCCGTCAAAGCGGAACGTCGGCAAGCCCGTCGATTCTGAACATGTCACCGGAAGCGGCCATTGGCGGCGGGCTCGCTCTTCTGCAAACGGGCGATCGCATCCGCGTCGACCTGAATACGCGGACTGTGAATGTTCTGGTCGATGAAGACGAGCTTGCACGCCGTCGTGAGACAGTGAGCTTCGACATTCCGCCGGCGCAGACCCCGTGGCAAGAGCTATATCGACAGACTGTCGGTCAGTTGTCTACAGGCGGATGCCTCGAGCCGGCAACGCTTTACCTCAAAGTCATAGCAGAACGCGGCAACCCGCGACATTCCCACTAAACCGGCAGCGCTGGCATCTCATCGTGATGCCAGTCCGGCCGACTCGATCTGCCTGTGTGAACCGGAGACAATCCTCATCATGACGTCACAAAACCCCACCAGCTTTCTGCCTGACGACTTGCAGCGCGCGCTGCTTGTCGGTCGTGTCTGGCGCAAAACGGCCGCATACGAAGGGCCGTCTGTCATAGTGGTCCGCAACGGCGAAGTACTTGATATAACCGCGAGCGTGCCGACCACTGCCGACCTGTTCGATCATGAAGACGTCGTTCAGTTTGCCCGGACGGTTGCGGGTGAGGCGCTTGGCTCGGTTGAGAAACTGGTCGAAGCAAACCTGGGGACAGTGCAAGGTGACGCGCCCCGACTGCTTGCGCCCAATGACGTCCAGGCGATCAAGGCGTGTGGCGTCACGTTTGCAGTTAGCCTGATCGAGCGGGTGATCGAAGAGCAGGCAGGCGGAGACCCCGCTAAAGCCGAAGAGGTTCGAGGAACCATCGCCGCCACCATCGGCACCGACCTGTCGAAAATCAAGCCGGGTTCGGAAGCAGCGATGAAACTCAAGGCGGAACTGGAACGACGCGGCGCTTGGTCTCAGTACATGGAAGTCGGCATCGGGCCCGACGCCGAAGTTTTCTCAAAGTCGCAGCCGATGTCTGCAGTGGGTCTCGCGGCGGACGTCGGCCTGCTCGCGGCGTCGAAGTGGAACAACCCGGAGCCGGAAATCGTCCTCGCGGTGAATAGCCGTGGCGAGGTTGTGGGGGCAACATTAGGCAACGACGTCAATCTGCGCGACATAGAAGGGCGCTCGGCTTTGCTGCTCGGCAAGTGCAAGGACAACAACGCATCATGCGCAATTGGTCCTTTTGTGCGTCTGTTCGACGACTCGTTTGACCTCGACTCCGTTCGCAAGACCAGTGTTTCCCTGCGCGTGGAAGGTGCGGACGACGGCTTCGTCCTGGAAGGCGTCAGCCACATGAGCGAAATCAGCCGGGACCCGGCGGATCTCGTTGCGCAGACATGGGGACGTCATCACCAGTATCCGGACGGTTTCATGCTGTTCCTCGGCACGATGTTCTCGCCGATCAAGGACCGCGACACGAAGGGCGGCGGCTTCACGCATCATCTTGGCGACAAGGTGACCATTTCGGCTCCCGAACTCGGCGCGCTGATCAATACCGTGCGACTGAGCACGGAGGTCGCGCCATGGACTTTCGGTGTGCGCGCGCTTTATCGCAATCTGGCTTCCCGAGGCGTGCTTTAAGCCACATTTAAGCGGCCTTAAGCGGGTCTCAAGCGGCTTCGCGCGGGCGCACGAAGCCGGGACGTCTTATTGCGCCTGTGCGACCTGACGATGTGCGGCCTGCTGTTGCGCGGCCTGCTCCTGGGCGCGCTGTTTGGCGAGGTGTCTGCCCACCATGCAGCCGCCGACCGCGCCGACGACAGCATGGTGCCCCGCGTAATGCCCGGCGACGCCGCCCACTACCGCACCCTTGAGACAGCCCGCGGCGTTCGCCGTGCCTGCCGCCCCGAAGACCAGCGTGGTTGCAATGAGGGCGATTCTTATCGAGCTAGCTTTCATTCGAAGATACTCTAAGGTTGGATGTTGCGGATCTGGCGCCTTTGCGCGCCGTTTCAATACCCGCGCCAATCATGACGCTCGCGCCATTCGTGCTCGCGCCATTCGTGGCGACGCCACTCACGTTCACGCCATTCGCGACGCTCACGCCATTCACGCGCCCGCCAGTCATAGTCGCCGTATGCGACGGCGACAGGGGCGGGAGCATACACGACCGGAGGCGGCGGTGCGTAGACCGGTTCAGCCGGCGCGTAGACTCCCACCGGGATGCCAATTCCGACGCCGACGTTGACATGAGCCGAAGCGGCCGTCGACGCTGCCAATGCAGTGAGACCGAGTACTACGCCGAAAATCTTCTTATTCATTTTCGCTACTCCCTCGCACGCGTTGCGTGCCGTGTCGGTGAACATGGCTCGAAGTGTAGGAGACGAGTCCGGACACAGGTGCAACGGCTCTGCGAGATTGGTAACACGACATTACGCGCTCGGCGGGACCGCTAGCCCGCGCCGCAGAAAGCTTGTTGCAATGTAACGTCACGGCACCACAACTTTCGCCTGCCGATGTGCCATGATGGCAACGAAAGAGAAGGCGCAAGACGGTCACGTGGCCAATCGGCAAGGGAGGCAAAAGTGACGAATGACGACAATGTGTTGGGCGAGCAGTCGGCGCAGCTGCCGGAAGCGCTCCAGACACTCGCTGGATACCTGGAACGGTCTCTTGACGGCGCTAGCAGCGTCGTCATGATGCGGCACACGAACGAGCTTTGCACCGTTTATCTAGGTAATCCCGAGGGCCCGCGCGAGGAACTCAAGCAGATTGGCGCGATATCCACGGCGCTTGCCAATGAGATGCTCGAGTCGACCTCTTCAGGGGTGAATCTCATGCAGATCGACGGTCAAACGTATCGCTTCGCGCGCAGCTTCACCGAGGTCGGCGGCGTGGCGGCTGTTGTCTTTTCAACCGAATGATGTTGCTCCCAGGCGTTGCTCCTGCGCATCGACCCGGAACGCTTGGTGATCATCTCAATGGCGTGATGCGCCTGATCGGTTAAAGGAGGATCGGTGCGTTTGAGAAAGTATTCAGGCCTGCTGCTGCTCATGGCAGCCCTCGGTTCCACGCGTGCGTGGGCGAGTGACATCCAATGCGCTGCAACCCGGCAGCCGGCAGAGCGCGTCATATGCGACCACGCCATTCTGAATAACGAATACGACGATATCGCCGCTCAGCAGCAAGCGCTGCTCGGCAGCGGAAAGCTATCATCCGGGCAACTCGCGCAATGGCGCCAAATGCGCAATGCTTGCACCGACGTCCAATGCATCGACACAGTGTTCGCGCAATGGAAAGCGATGGCCCGTTCCATTTCGGCGAACGCCGCGGTTGCTCCGGCGATCGCTTCGTCAACCGATTTCGCTCCTGTCGGACCAGCATCGAATGCAGGCGCTCTCACGTCCGACGCAGAACCTTTGCCTGCGTCGCAGGCGTCGCCGACGTCCGAGGCATCGCTCGTGCGTCAAGGCAGTGCGGCCGGCGTAGCGCTTCCGCAACCTGTCGCCAGTCAGGCCTCGTCGCCGGCGGCCACTGCGGTTGCCAGTGGCGCCCGCGAACCCCGGAGTGCGACAGGGTTGACAACCGCACTAACGGTGCTCGTCCTCATCGCGGCAGCGTTTGGCGCGTTTGTCATCCGCCGTAAGCGAAGTGGCGGCTCGCCTAAGCGTCGCTGAGAAACCGTCGCAAGAGAACCGTCATCAAGCCGGGAGCCTCGGCCCCCGAGTAAGCTTGCGGGTGTGCAGTTTCGCCTTCTCAAGGCGAAAACAGCCTTTGCAACGAGCATGGGCGGCCCGCGCGACTCCTCGCAAATCATCGACAACTGACAAATGGACCTTTGGATTCAACCCTGTGCACGGTGCGCCGACCTCTACGGGATGCCGGCGACCGAGCCCCCGCATCAAGACCTGACGCTCAACGGTGCGGGCGCCGTTAAAGATGCGCGAGCCGAGGAACACTACACATGCCTTCGTTGTCGGGGTGTGTTTGCGCGAATCCTCGCTGGTCCGCCGACGAGACGGATCTGGATGCTGCTGAACGCCGGACAGCATTGACGGATGCATCTTGAGCGCGGGCGGCTGCTAATTTTTCTAGTGCGTCCTGGTTGAGTCCGTCGACGTCACCGAGCGGAGAGCTATTTCCCGAAACCGACTGCGATCAGAAGGAGGTGACATTAGCCTCGCGGAGGTTGCGCGGCAGGCTGGCGTAGGCCCCGGAACGCTCTATCGCCACTTCCCAACCCGCGAGACATTGCTCGAGAGTGTCTAGCGCGCCGAGGTCGAAAGCCTGGCGGAAGAGGAGCGACGGCTTACTCAGGAGTCGCCAATTGCGCCGGCGCTTAACTCGATCGACGATGGGGCGACGACCGAGTTGTTTGAGTATTCCGGTAAACAAATCAAGGCGGCAACCCAGACGCTCGTGTCACGCGCGGTCGAAAGTGGAGACGTCCGGGCAGACCTCGGAGCGCTTGATTTGGCGCGCGCGCTGGTAGAGGTGTCGAATGTCGCTTCTGCTCCTGACTGGCAGCAAAGTGCGAAGCGACCGGTGGACATTCTGTCGCTCAAGTCAAAACCAGGTAGCTGACACCGCATACCTGACTGTTTTCCGCATGCGTTAGCAAGCGACTTTATCTGGCACATCGCAGTCTGCGATGATGGTCCAGAATATTTGCCATTGCTCAGAAACCGGTACTTCTGACAGTACGAGCTAACGGCAAAAGTAGCGCCGCATTGCGCAATCACCGTCGACAATCCCACGCCTGTTCCAATTGAGACCCCTCGTCCCTGACATTGCGACCGGCTCGTGCTCAGTTACATCGGCCTGCCACTTGAACAGACCTTTAGCGTAGAGGCTCCGAAGACGGCGGACGCTTGCGTGACCGCAACAATCAGCGGAATAAGGCACGAACTATGCGCCTGGCGTCGTGTGCACGGCAGACGCTTGCACGAGACGTTTTCTTCCCGGGGGCATCATGAACTACATTGTTAAGACTTTTTGCGCTTCAGTCCTCGCGGTTACGCTGTCGGTCGCAGCGTACGCACAAACCGGCCGGCCTGCTGGCGGTACGGCAACGCCCGGAGCCGGCGCCGGTTTGACAAAGGCCCCGAACGGGAGCACGGACAGCTCTCCTGATGTCAAGGGCACTGGCGCCAATGAGGCGCGCAGTGGTCCGTCGACAGGTCGTTCCACTCACAGCAAGACTAATGGTCTCAACATGGGTACGCGTAGTGGCGCGAACAGCGACGTCAATATGCCGCGGAACACCCCAAAGCAAGGCGGCCAGTAGCCTGGAATGCCACAACGGCAGCGGGTCAACGCGTTGTCTTCGGGTCGGGCCAGGGCCAACCCCTTCGGGCCTGAGCCGCATTCTGCTCGTCGGACGGCGCGGCCGCGACCGGAGGTATCGTCCCCGCCGCGTCATGCAATCGTGCGTCCGCCGCGTCATCCGCTTTGCCGGCGAGCCCCTCCCCAAACCATGCCACCTTTTTCTGGAGGTGGCCGACATAAGCGTTCCAGCCGTCGGGGTTCCCGTCAAAGAGCTCGTGCTGAACGGTCGACGCAAGAGCTTTGCGGTTAAGCTCGGTATCGAGCAGTTCCTTTGGCCAGAGGAAGAACGCACCGGCGACGCGTGCGCTGAAATCGGCCACCGTCATCTCCGGCGCAAGCGTTCGCAGGAACCCGAAATCCCGGAACAAATGCAGTTCCGCCGCAAGCTGCACCACTGGCGTGTCGGTCATACCGGCCCGGCTTAGGCAGCTCAGAGCTTCGAGCATGTCTCCGAGGTGCAGTAGCAGTTCTCGTCTGTCAAATCGGTCGTCCATCAAATATCTCCATTCGCCGCACCCGCTTCAGAATAAGTCAGCCTTTTCGGCGCAACGCTTCGTCCCGCAGCATCTTATCCTTGCGCGTCATCGTCGGCCAATTGCGACGCCTTGCTCTAGTTGAAGGACTGAGTCCCGCTGTCCTCCCGACGAGCCAAGAAGCCTGGGGCCTCGCTAGCTGGCTTACGCATATCGGTGGCGCGCGCCGCGGGGGCGAGACGCAGTCACTGAAGCTTCAGACAAGCTCTCGCATACGGCGCGCGCCGGGCACGGCCCATGCGCACGGCAAAGTAGTTATGCGGGGAAGTCCATGAGCAGAATATTGCTGGTAGGCAAAGAGCCTGATCTGATTGAGATTCTGCGGCTTTCCCTGGAGGCTGAGGGTCATCACATCATGACGGCGCTCGATTGCCTGGAGGCGTTGGAAATGGTGTCGGGAAGACTTCCAGACATCGTTGTCACTGACTCGAAGACGCTAGACCCAATCGCCCTTTGCAAGTTGCAACGACACGCGCAGCCGGGCGAAGGCTTTCCAGTCATTCGGCTTTCCGACGGCCCGCAGCCGACTGACCACCACGCGTCCCTTCTCGAGGCCTATGTTCAAAAGCCGGTGGATTTTCAGCAGTTGCTATCGCTGGTTTCGCAACTGACAATAGAGAGACAGAATTTGGGTTCGGACAGCGACATCAACATGGGATCAAGCTGAAGTGTGCGCGTGATCGTGTGCGCTTTGTTGTCGTTAAGGCGAATTCGCTGGTGAGTGCCGGAGGAGTCTGTGAGGATGCGCACATCATTCGCCGTCACCCATTGCTAGCCTTGCAGACCTGGGAGGTACCTAGCCATGCACGCAAAGCCGGTCGAGTACGCGGGCGCAACCATAGTGCCCGTGGCGTCCCTATCAGGGAGCGGTTATGCCGCGATTGCCATCGTAACCACTAGCGTCGGCAAACAGCGCGCCTATGGGCCGCTGAAACGCTTTCCTACGGAAAAAGCCGCGTGCGAATACGCCGTGTCTTACGCGAAATCCCGGCTTGACCGCCGATGGGGGCTCGGCAAGAAATGACAGAGTCCGACGGCGTTGCCTGCTGAGACACCGTCCGCTTGACGGCCTCGCGGCGTGGGCGGCCAGTCAGTGCACTACAGGTTGCGAAGCGACAACGCGGCGCGTACTGGCTGCACCCAATCGCGCAATATCTGAAGCGCAACTCGATATTGTCCGCGCCTCGAGTTCCATTGCGTGCTCAGCCACCGTCCCCACGTCAGCGACGTAAGACGTTGGCATATCGCGAGGCTGCAACTCAGACGAGAGGGTAGAGCAACGTGACTTGACTTGTTCAATGCCCATCAGAAAACAGCACGCCCTGCGCCCTGGCGTGAGAAGCGGCTCTCTTGTCCGTTAGGAACTGATTGCGGTCCTTGCCTGCAATCCATGCGGGTGCTCGCCCACGGCCACTCCACGTCGAGCCGCTTACGGGGTCGCGGTACTTAGCTTCCAGCTCATTTGCTTGAACGCCTACCTTGCGCCCCGTCAGCTCGGAGACGGTGATGCCATACTCACCCATCTTTTGCACGATTTCGTTCAACACGAGGAGGGTCTCTCGTTCCCTGGCTTCGGCCAGTTGCTCGTTCAATGCTTCTTGTTGTGCGCGCAGTTGAGCGATTTCAATACCCTGATATGCCATATGTTCCGGACCCTCTTGCCGATATTCCCGTCGATTGATTTCGGCGGATGGTTCGCAAGTATAGGCGGTTTAGATGCCGGCACGTGATACGGTCGAGCGATACGGACAGAGGACAGCGGTGTCACCAGCACGACAACATAGCGACCGCTTGAAGTGACTTCGTTTGTAATAGAGAGCCAAGCGAGCACAGACAGACATTGCGTTGAGAAAAGTAAGCTTTTCATACTGAGGCTCACTTGCAGTGAAATCAGTTGGACGGGTCGTGATGATGGTGATGCGCGTTGTCATGAGCGGCGTGATGCACATGAGCGCCGTGTTCGTGCTCGCCTTGCTCCATCATGCTCATCATGCGGGGACCGCCGGTTCTGAAAAAGACAATGCCGAGAGCGATGAATACGACGCCGAAAACGATGTCCAGCACGGTGGTGTAGTTGAAGGTAATCGCTGCGTTCACGACTGCTGTATGCCGTTCCGTCGGGACCCATCCGAGTGACTGGAACAGTGCTTCGACCATGAGGGCCGCTGAGACCATCGCAAGATAGAAGGTCACAGCGAGGAACACCGTCATCCGGCCGCCGTAGTATTTCCGGTAGATGTTGAGAATAGGAAGGATGATGAGGTCGCCAAAGATGAAGGAGGCGACACCGCCGAAGCTGATACCGCCATTCCACAGCACTGCAGCGAGCGGCACATTTCCAACGGAGCAGGTGAACGACGCAACCGCAATAAAGGGACCGACAAATGCGCCCCAAATCATTGCCACCGTCGGATGACTGACAAAGAAGAATTTCTGCCAGAAGCTGTCCGGCACCCAGGCGCCGAGTGCGCCAGCGATCAGCAACCCTATCCCGATGTCGCGCCACAGCATCGCCCAGTTCATCACGTAACCATGGCTGATTGCTATCCACCCGTCTCTCGATGAAAGCCGTTCCTTCCAGGTGCCGTGCTGTTCGCCCATCGACATGGCCGCATGCCCCTCCATACTGCCCGCGATGCCCTTATCTGCCTGCTCGATAGCTTCCTTCTTAAGCGACTGCCTGAGAAAGAAACGGAAGAGCAGCACTAGCACGATAATCATGATCGGGCCGCCGATGAATTCAGCAGCGGCGAACTGCCAGGAAATCAACACCCACATCAGCACGCCAAGTTCGAGCACTAGATTCGTGGCTGCAAACTGGAACGCCATCGCGGAGGTGAAGTCGCCTCCTTTACGCACAATGGAGCGGGCCATCGCGACGGCCGCATAAGAACATGATGAGGACGCGGCACCGAGGAGGCTGGCGACCGTAAGCGAGCGAGGCGACGCGTCAGGCAGAAGCTTCGACATCTCAGACTTCGAGACAACAACTTCGATCACGGCAGAGAGCAGGAAGCCGAGACTCAATCCCCAGAAAATCTGCCACAACATCGTGAAGGCCATCCACAGCGCGTGACCCAAGGCAGTGACAATCTGCATCGCAATCTCCTGGTAGACATCTATACCAACGGCGCCCGGTTATAGAAAAAAATGCCGTGATGTTCATGCCGTCGGCTCCGCAGATGTCTTCGAAAACCAACACCGACATGGTCGCATTGAAGTACGGCGCACTGGAGGACGCCCGGATGCCGTCTGTCAGGAAGGCGGATATTGCCCGAGAGCGGGGATTGCCGAATCTTTTCGAGTAGACGTTCCAGTGCCATCAAGAAAGATGAAATTCGGTCGATATTTAGCCTGTTGTATCTATTGACCGAGAGAAGACGTGGATGACAACGATTATCTGGCGGCCTTCGCATTCTGCGTGACCGTCGACACCATTCGGAAGGCGCAAGGGAAGATGATGCCAGAGGACCTTCCGGTTGGCTCTATGGAGCGCATGCAGCGGAGGTCGACGTCATAGAAGACACGCTTCGCATGCTTGGCATAGCCCCGGACGCGGCGAACGGCTTCCAGGACGGGCCGGAAGAGTAGGGACGAATTTCTCTCTCTTCTATCGCATGTCCCCCCACAGCAGGTATAGGTTTTTCGAGCAGGCCAGAGATCGTTTGCAACTGCTTTCTCCCAAGCCAGTTTTTTTCAAGCGCTTCCGCTAACCTATTGATTGCACGGCGGTTGGCGTTGGCCGACTTTCCGTTTCGGTGATGGTGCTCTCGCTTGTAAATATTGCAACAGCCGCGCGGCGTAGTTTGGTACATGTTTGGTGCGTCTCTGTCCGCTCGCCAGGCGTGCTTGAATCAACGTGTTACGGCTCTCAGGCCAGCTTGAATTTCGAAGCTTGGTCTGGTCTGGCGAGCTCTAGGCCACTTTGATTTGCGAAGTTTTGCTGGGACAAGTTGAATTGCGACAGCACAGGTATTGATTGCGAGCCACCAATCAAGCACCACAAAAAAAACGGGCCCACCCTGGTGGTAACATTTGTTGTCACGCATACCACTTTCTCAACTCCGTTCCGGGCCATCGCATGCCAGACAGTTTCGACCAGCTCGCGGCCCTGATCCGGGCGCGCTTTTCCGAACTGAGTCCGCAATTCCAGATGGGCGCGGCCTTCCTGCTTGACCATCCGGACGAGGTCGCGGTCTCGTCGATGCGCAAGGTCGCCGAGCGTGCGCAAGTACAACCGGCGTCGCTCGTGCGCCTGTCACAGCAACTCGGCTTTCCCGGCTGGAACGAACTGCGCAATCTGTTCGTCGCACGCGTGCGCACCCGGCCCGAACCGCTCACGAGCCGCGCTCGCTCGCTTGTCAAATCGAAGGACGCGCTGGCCAACGATCTTCTCGTCGCACAGCAACACAACCTCGAAGTCACCGCGGCACACAACGGCCGCGTGATAGTAGAGGCAGCGCGCTTGCTGCGGCGCGCGCCGCACGTTCATGTGGCCGGTTTCCGTTCATGCTATCCGGTCGCGTTCGGGCTCGTGTACGGCTACCGGTTTTTCCGCTCGTCGGTGTCGCTGCTCAACGGCGAGGCCGGCACGCTCGAAATGCAACTTCGCACGGTGGAGCGCGATAGCGCCACCATTGTCATCAGCTTCGCACCGTACTCGGTCGAAGCCGCGCGCGTCGCGGGAGCCGCGCTCGAAAAAGGCAGCAAGCTCATTGCCATTACCGACAGCGCCGTTTCGCCGATTGCGCTGAACGCGGACAAAGTGCTGATCTTCGCGCACGAGAGCCCATCTTTCTTTCCATCGCTAGTCGCAGCCACGGCGATCGCAGAATCACTCGTGGCGCATCTTCTGGCACTGGAAGGCGCGGACGCCGTCGAACAGTTGAGCATCGCCGAGCAGTCGCTGCATGCGAAAGGCGTGTACGTGCCTTGATGTGAACCCTTTGTGAAATCGCCAGTGGTGCGGTTACGCACCGTTGTACAACAAATGGTGTTGCGCCGCAGGGCGATGTGCGTGGCCGCGGACTCTTCGTCGGCGTCGAACTGGTTCGGGAGCGGGGCAGCAAGACGCCTTTCGACGCGGGCCTGAAAGTGCATGCCGCAATCCGGCGCGAGGCGATCGCGCGGCTTGATGGTCTATCCGATGGGCGGCACGGTAGACGGCAAGATCGGCGATCATGTGTTGCTCGCGCCGCCGTTTATCTGCACCGCGAGCGATATCGACGAGATCGTCAGCCGGCTGGCCGATGCGATCGGTGCTGCTTTGGTCGCCGCGTCGGCCACTACGTTAGCCGCTGCTCGGGCCGCGCCGTAAGCGCATGCGGCTGCCTGCCGTTGACCATCTCAGCCATTCCCGTCAACTTGCGAGACCGACGATGACCGAGCGTTTGCCCTTTTTCGATGTCGGCGCTGCCACGCCCGAACAGAAGGCCGTTCTCGACGAGATTTTGTCCGGTCCGCGCGGCAATCTGAACGGACCGTTTCTCGGCTGGATTCACAGCCCTGAACTCGCGCAGCACGCGCAGCGTCTCGGCGCGTTCTGCCGCTATCGCACCGGCCTGCCGCTGCGCCTTTCGGAGTTCGCCATTCTCGTGACGGCGGCTCGCTGGCAGGCGCAGGCGGAGTGGTACATCCACTATCCGATCGCGCTCGAAGCAGGCGTTGACGAAGCGGACGCCGAGGCGATCCGCACCGGCCGGCGGCCCGATTTCGCGAACCCGGACGACGCGCTGATTCACGACTTCGCGAGCGAGTTGTACGACACCAGGCGCGTGTCGGACGCGACCTATGCAAAGGCGGTCGAGCGTTTCGGGCACACGGTGGTGATCAACCTCGTCGGGCTGCTCGGCTACTACGCGCTCGTCGCGATGACGCTCAACGTGTTCGGTATGCGCGCCATCGGCCAGCACAGCCTGCCGTTCACCGAGTAGCCTGCAACGGCCGCGGCGCGGCGGCGTATGTCACCGTCACGGCATTGGCACACGGAAGCGCCTATCATGAAGGTCGGTCCACGTCCGCGCCTGTCACGCAGCGCCGCACTCGCGACCGATGCCAAAGCCGCGGAACATCCGGGCGGGACCGTTGCGGCGGGCATTGCGATCAGTCGTGCGGCGCGTGAAGCAGGGCACAACAGGAGAGAACGATGAAGCGCAAGGCATCAGCAGTCTGGCAAGGCGGTCTGCAGGACGGCAAGGGCTCCATTTCTACCGACAGCGGCGTCCTCAAGGAGACTCAATATTCGTTTTCCACGCGTTTCGCGGACGGCATCGGCACGAATCCCGAAGAACTGATCGCGGCTGCGCACGCGGGCTGCTTTTCGATGGCGCTCTCGGCGGAATTGGGCAAGGCGGGCATCTCGCCGGAACGCATCGGCACCACTGCAACGGTCACGCTCGACAAAGACGGCGGCGGCTTCACGATCACCGCCGTGCATCTGGACGTAGCGGTGAAAATTCCTGGCGGCGACAAGGCTGCGTTCGACAAAGCCACCGCGGACGCCAAGGCGGGTTGTCCCGTGTCGAAGGTACTGAACGCCACCATCACAATGGACGCGAAGCTCGAAACCTGAGCCAGGCATCGGCAACCGGCGGCGCGCAATGCTGCCCTGCATTGTTCGCCGCGCATCGAAACTTCCGCGCAACCCACGCCGCAGTGCCGGCATCTTGCGCCGGCGCGGCGCCTCTCCAATGGCATCGCGATGACAACCCAAGCCGAAAAAGCAGCGCAATTCAGGGCGCTGCATGCAGCGCAGGACGCGTTCGTTATTCCAAACCCGTGGGACATCGGCTCGGCGCGGCTTCTCGCGCTGGCCGGCTTCAAGGCGCTCGCGACCAGCAGCGCCGGCTACGCGTTTTCGCGCGGCTTGCCGGATAACGCCGTGGGCCGCGCGCAGATGATGGTTCACCTCGCTGAAGTCGTGGCCGCGACCGATTTGCCGGTCAGCGCCGATCTGGAGAACGGTTTCGGCGATGCGCCGGAAGACTGCGCGGAAACCATCCGCCAGGCGGCTCGGGCAGGCGTGGTAGGCGGCTCGATCGAAGACGCGACCGGTCGCGCCGACGAACCGATCTACCCATTCGAGGCCGCTGTCGAGCGCGTGCGCGCCGCCGTCGAAGCGGCCCGCGCACAGCCGTTTCCTTTCACGCTGACCGCGCGCGCGGAGAATTACCTCGCTGGCCGTCCGGATCTCGACGACACGATTCGCCGGTTGCAGACCTACCAGGACGCCGGCGCCGACGTGTTGTACGCGCCCGGCCTCAAGACGCGCGAGGAAATCGCCGCCGTGGTCGGCGCGCTGGAACGTCCCGTCAACGTGTTGATGGGCCTGCAGGGCGTACTGCTCAGCGTCGACGAATTGCGCGCGATGGGCGTGCGGCGCGTGAGTGTCGGCGGTTCGCTGGCGCGCGCGGCCCTTGGCGCGTTCCTGCGCGCCGCGCATGAGATACGCGATCACGGCACCTTCGGTTACACAAAAGACGCGGCGAGTGGCAACGAACTCAACCAGCTTTTCGCCAAGGCCGAAGAAAAGTGGCCGACGCCGGGCTAGAAAGGGCTGCTGTCCCTGATCGACAGTCAGCGCAACGGCAATGCGGAAGTTATCGGTCGTTTGACCGGTACCGCCGCGATTGCAGACATGAGATCCTTTTGCCGTTGCCGCCGCGCTCGCATTCTCTTCTAACTCTTCACGGAATCATCAGGATGGACGATAAGGACATTCCTCTTGCCAATAGCAACGTCGCATATGAAACCTTGCTACGGGAGAACGGCTGCACCGTCGCTAAAACGACTGTCCGCGCGGGCGGCGAGACGCAATGGCATCACCACAGCAACGTCAGTGACCGCTTTCTCGTAGTCAGCGGAGTGCTGACTGTGGAGACGAAAATCGACGGCCTGGTCAAGAGTACAAAAGTGCGTGATTTCTTCAATGTCGATCCGGGTGTCGTTCATCACGTGAAGAACGAGACGGAAGAAGATGTCGTCTACATCATGGTTCAGGCGGGAGGCGCCCCCGACATCGTGCTAGCCGCGGCTCCAGGTTGAGCGTCGAGCCGCTGCACGAGTTGAGCGATCACAGCAAGCCCATTGCCGATGCCCTGAGCGTGGCTACCGCGCGCGTTGAACATTCGAGCTTGCGAAACACGCTCTCCACATGCGTGCGCACCGTGCTCGGGCTGAGTGCCAATTCCTGCGCGACTTCCTTGTTGCTCGCGCCTCGCGAAATGGCGCGGAGCACGTCGATCTCGCGGGCAGAGAGTCGTGCGCCTTGAGGCGTGCCGCTGGTGGCACGTCTGGCGACGGCCGCGCCGTCACCCAGCACTGCCTCCACCGCGCGGCCATCCAGCCGGCCGCTTGCCGCTTCGTCACGCAACTGCTTCGCCGCTGCGTCGGCAGGGAATGCCGCACGCCACGGACGCGCCGAGCGCAACGCGACCCACACCACCGACGCCGCCAGTATCCGCGCCTCGAGCGATAACGCCGCATCGCGCGCCGCACGAAAGTAGCCGGAACCGTCTAGGCGTTCGTACGCATGCGATGCAAGTTCGGCCGCTTCGCCGAGCGCCCCGGCCTGCTGGCCCGCGCGCCAGGTCCAGTAAGGGACGAGGCGTATCTTTTCCCAGGCGCTCGGCGGCAGGCCTCTCGCCATGTTCCAGACATTGTTTGGAACCGCCGCGCGGCCAATACCGTGAATCAAACCCGCGCGATAGACGCGCCGGTGTGCCGCTTCGTCCGGCGTGAGCCGCGCACAGCCAGCCGCTGCCGTCGCGGCCACTGCGCGCGAGAAGCCGGTCATCCACGGCAGCTTCAGGTCGATCACGTCGGCGATCAATTCGGGCGACGTCGCCTGTTGCATTCGCGACGTCGTCAACGCGGCGTCGAGATCGGCAGGGGACAGCTGATCCAGTTCCGTCAGCCAGGAGGGCGCATGGCGCGCGGCCGTATCGACGAGCCGCGCCGGATAGCGGGTGTCGGCGCGTTGTGCAAGCAGCCCGAGTGCCCGTTCCATACCATACGTGCGGGCGAAGACCTCCAGATCGCCGGCGAGCGCGATTACGTACACCGAAACCGGCACCGCCGCTCCCTCCAGACGCGCGGGGAGCCCGTTGCCGTCCCATGTTTCGAAGATGTGCCGCAACGCAGTTTCGGTTGCGGGTGCGAGGCCCAGCATGCGCGCGATTTCACCCGAGACCTCACAGTGAATTTGCGCGAGCGGCGTGAGCACGGCGGCGACGCCGCCTAGCGCCTCGAGCGGCTCGATCCAGTCGACGCGACCTTCGAGCATCGCGACGCGGCTTGTGATGTCGTCGCCGAAAACGTCGGCGAAGCCCGCGGCGTTCGCCGTGCAGCCTGACCAGCGCAGCATCGACGCCTCGCGGACGGTGTTGCATGCCGTCGCGTCGATGCCCGCGGCTTCGGCAATGCGCGCCGCGAGCCATCCTGTGCGCAGCGAATGGTCGGTTGGCTGGCCCATGCTCAGATCGCCGATGAAGGCGAGCGCCTTTACCGAATCGAATACGCGCAGCGGCGTGTGACTAATATCGTCGTCGATCGTTGGGGTCATGTGAACAATCACTTTTGGGAACGACTGGTAACTATATGCGATCCCGCGTTTTGAGGAAGGGTCGGTCATCTGACCGATGCCGCCGATGAGCGCGAAATGCGATGCTGTCATGCGATTGTTACCACCGATCAGACTCGACTACACACGGAGTGTTCATGTCCTTCCGACTTCAACTCGTCGCTTCGGCGATTGCCCTCACGCTCGCTAACGCCTCGTTCGCTCAACCCTCGGCGGACAAGCCCGAACGGATCAGGGGCACCATCCAGTCGTATTCAGCCGGCACGCTGCAGGTACACCGGCGCAGCGGCGAAACGGTCAGCATTGCAGTAGACGATTCAACCGGCCTGAATGCGGTGAAAGCCGTACAGCTTTCGGATATCAAACCCGGTACTTACGTAGGAGCCGCCGCAATGCCGGGCGCTGACGGCAAGCTCGTGGCGAAGGAAGTCCTCGTATTTCCCGAGGCCGCGCGCGGAACTGCGGAAGGTCACTATGCATGGGACCTGGGCGCGAATAGCTCGATGACGAACGCGAACGTCGATACGGTCGTGCAGGGCACCAGCGGTCGCGACCTCAAGCTTTCGTACAAGGGCGGCAACAACACCGTTACGGTGCCCGCGAACGCACCGGTCGTCACGCTCATTCCCGCTACACGCGACGAACTGACCTCGGGCAAGCGGGTGTTCGTCGTGGCGAGCCACGGCGCAGGTGCCGCCTACAAAGGGCTGCAGATCGTCGTGGAGAAGGACGGGGTGACACCCCCGATGTGAGTTGGACCGTCACGAGCGTTATCTATGAAAGCCGCTGACGAGGCGCCACGGTAGCGGAGATCAGAAAAGGAATTGCAATGAATGAACATCCCATGAATGCCAATAGCGTTCGAGAAGAACACTGGCTAACGCGTTACTACTTTATGCGGACCGCGTTTTCAGCGGTTTGGGTCGCGCTTGCTTTTTCGGTCGGGCAACGCTCGCCGGAGGCGACCGCAGCTCTGCTTTTCGTCTATCCCGCATGGGACGCGCTGGCCAATTACTTTGACATGTCGCGCAGCGGCGGAATGGCGGAAAGCCGCACGCAGGCAATCAACATTGTCATCAGTGTCATCACGGCGATTGCAGTAATTCTGGCGTTGAGAACCAGTATGAGTTGGGTGCTTGGCGTCTTCGGAGCGTGGGCGATACTGTCAGGGCTCTTGCAACTCGGAACTGCGCTGCGCCGCTGGAAGCGCTCTTCGGCGCAATGGGCGATGGTTCTGAGCGGCGCACAATCGGCGCTGGCAGGTGCTTACTTCATCGTGCAAGCCGGTGTGGCGATGCCTCCGGCTATCACACGCATAGCGGGATACGCCGCGGTGGGCGCAATCTATTATCTGGTTTCCGCGGTGTGGCTCTATGCACGCCGGTTGCGCCGCAAGGTCGCTTGAACGGCGGAGAGAACTGGCCATTCTCACGACGCCACTCGCTCTGCATGTGCTTCATGAGCCGTTCGAATTTGGCCGTATGATCTTTTTCCGCCGCGCCCAGAGCCGCTTTATAGAGGTGAGATTCGGCTGACGCCGGCCTTGCCGCCGACGTCGGGCGAACATTCGCCTGAGAGAAAACTTGCGTCGGCCGAGTCGGACATCGAATCGTGGCCGTCCGTCGTCAAGTGGCTGCGTCGCCAACTGGCGGGCGGTAGGCCGAATTCCCGCTTGAATGCGCGATTGAACGCCGCCTCCGACTCATAGCCGACCCGCTCCGCGATAGCCGTAAGCGACTGCGCTCCGTCACGTAACGCCTGTGCCGCGATTTGCAGACGCCAGCGCGCCAGATATTGCATCGGTGGCTGGCCAAGCAATTGAGTAAAGCGCTGTGCAAGCGCCGAACGTGAGAGGCCCGCTTTGCGGGCGAGTTCATCGACCGTCCAACCATACGCCGGTTGCGCGTGCATCAACGCGAGCGATCGTCCCACGAAACGATCGCTGACGCCGGCCAGCCATCCCTTGCGGTCCGCAGGCAGCGCATCGACACAACGCCGTACCGCCTCCACGAAAAGCAGTTCGGACAAACGTCCGAGCACGATCGCGCTGCCTACGCGCCATTCTGCTGCCTCTACAGCCGCGAGTTTCAACGATGACTCCAGCCACGCGGATCTCGCGTCGTTGCGCATGTCGATCTTGAACATACGGGGCAATGCCGACAGCACCGGATTGGTCAGCGTGTCGTCGCAGGCGAGGAAGCCGCAAATGAGCCGCGTTTTCGCTCCGCCCCCACCGAAACTCAACCTGATTACGTCGCCCGGCGTAGTTTCCAGATACTGCGAGAGCATCTGGTGGGAGGGCGCCGGTTCGAGTTCGAGCGAACTGCCCATTAGATGCGCTTCACCCTGCGGTACCACGAGAAGTTCTCCGGCATCGACGCAGATAGCGGAGGAGGGGTCGTCGACGAGTCGTGCGCGACAGCTTCCTTCGGTAATGAGGTGATAGGAGACGATGCGCTCCGCGCGCGGCAGAAACGACACGCACAACTCCCGGGTCGCCTCGCCGAAAACACACCAGGGTGCAGTGAAGTCTGCGCTTAGATACACCGCTCCACTTAGATGCACGAGGCGAAGTACGTCGGAAAGAGCATCCATGGAGTTGTCCATCAGTTTCGGCGTCCTGCGCAAAACATCTGGACGACCGGTCATTCACCGATATGGCTTGCGTCCCGATACTAGCACTCACGCGAATCCGCAACAACGAACGGTAGAGCGTCGACTTACACCATCAGGAGAACGACATGAGTTATCCAGAGACTTATCGCGGTCAATGCTTTTGCGGTGCAGTGCAATTCACGGTAACCGGCGAGCCCGCGGGCATGGGTTATTGCCATTGTGAGTCGTGCCGTAGCTGGTCGGCGGCGCCCGTCAATGCATTCACGCTGTGGAAGCCAGAGGCGCTGAACGTTACTCGCGGCGCTGATGATATCGGCACTTACAACAAGACGCCGCATAGCTATCGCAAGTGGTGCAAGTCATGTGGTGGACATCTCTTTACCGAACATCCCGGACTCGAACTGATCGACGTGTACGCCGCGGTCATCGCCGACTTCCCATATGACGCGGGTGTGCACGTTCACTACACGGAGTCGCGCCTTCGAATGAAAGACGGCCTGCCCAAGCAGAGAGATCTGCCGGGTGAAATGGGTGGCTCGGGTATCAGCGTCGCCGAATAGTCATTGCATCTCCCGGTTCAGTTTCGATTCGCCCGATCGTCGCGCGGGCCTTTTCGCAGTGCAAGTTCGCGGCGTCATCTGAATGGCAGCTACTCCGAGCATTGACTCACCGCTGCCCTTGGTTCTCAGGAGTCGTTTATGTCCGCAGTCGATTCTTCTTTTTCGCCCGTCGCAGACTTCGCTGCCATCAAGGTTCGTCAACAGGCCGCGTGGTCGACCGGAAATTATGCTGTCGTCGGCACGACGCTGCAGATCGTCGGAGAAACTCTGTGCGAAGCGCTAGACCTGCGCGCCGGTTCGAGCGTCCTCGACGTTGCAGCAGGCAATGGCAATGCCACGTTGGCGGCCGCGCGCCGCTGGTGCGATGTCACTTCCACTGACTATGTCGCCTCACTGCTGGACGCCGGTCGTGCCCGCGCACAAGCAGAAGGTCTTGCCGTCAAGTTTCAGGTAGCGGACGCGGAAGCGCTGCCGTTCCCGGACGCCTCGTTCGACATCGTGATGTCGACGTTCGGTGTGATGTTCGCTCCGGACCAGGCGAAGGCAGCGGCTGAACTGGCTCGTGTGTGCAAGCCGGGCGGCCGCATCGGCCTCGCGAACTGGACACCGGATAGCTTCATCGGACAAGTGTTCAAGACAATCGGCGTGCACATTCCGCCACCCGTGGGCGTGGCATCGCCTGCGCTGTGGGGCACGAAGGCGCGGCTGGAAACACTGTTCGAAGGCAAGACCCGGAACATCGTCGCGAACAGCCGCCATTTCACGTTCCGTTACCGCTCCCCGGAGCATTTCGTGGAAGTGTTCCGCACGTTTTATGGACCGGTGAACAAGGCATTTGGCGCACTCGACGGCGAGCGGCAAGCGGCGCTTCTGGGCGATCTGATGACCTTGATAAAGAGCCGAAATCGGTCCGGTGACGCGACGCTCGTGCTGCCTAGCGAGTACCTCGAAGTGGTGGTGGAACGATCATGAACGGCGTCGAGCGCAGGGTCGCCGTCCTGCTCGGATCCGCCTCGCGCCTCTGGTCGATCGCTTGCCTGATCGGTCTCCGGCACGGTTCGGTGATGATTGCGTTGCCACTGTGCTCGTCTGCGTGCTTTTTCGGTCTTCGATTCGTGCTGAGAGTGTTGGGTCTTTCGGCTTGACTGCCGCTTCATTGCAATCTGCTGCTTTACCGCGCCTTCGTGCGCGGTAAAGCAATTCATTTCGTCATACTACGCACGTTACGCATGACACCCATGCGCACACGCAACGCATTGGTACTGTCAAAAATGATGCGTTTACTGCTGCAAAAAAACTTGCATTTTGCGCGGGAAAAACTACCTTGATTAAACAAAGCAGTTCGGGCTCGGCAGCGGAGGGGACACATGCCGGCTACACGTATGATGATTGCGCGTCGCGCGGGCGTGAGCGTTGCCACGGTCGATCGTGTATTGCGCGACGACCAGGCCGTGCGTCCCGAAACGGCAGAGCGCGTGCATCTGGCACTCTCGGCGCTGCGGGACGACCGCGCGAGTCGTGGTCGTCCCGCCAAGATCAATTCCTATCGCGTCGCCTTCGTTCTCCCTCAAGTCAATTCGCGCTTTCTCGATCACGTCGAGCGTGACATCGCACTGTCCGCAAGCTTCTTTCGCGAGCATCGGATCATTCCGTCGTTCTACCGGTGCGACTTTTCATCTCATCGCGACACCATTGCTTTCACGCAGCAGGTCATCGACTACGACGCGTTGGTACTCGTTCCGCTCGACTACCCAGCGGTCGAACGTCTTATCGAAGACACGAGCGATGCAGGCGTGCCCGTTGTCACGGTGTTCTCTGATTTGCCCGCCAGTCGCCGCGCAGCATATGTCGGCGTGGATAACCGGATCGCAGGACGCATGGCGGGTGCGTTAATGGGCCGCTTTCTCGGTGCGCGCCTCGGCACGGTGGCGGTCCTGTCGGGTTCATCGCGCCTGCACGATCAACTCGAACGGCGCACCGGGTTTTCACAAGTGCTCGAAGAAGACTTCCGCAATCTGCGCTGGATCGCCGAACCGGACTTCACCGAAGACGACGACGGCGCGGGCCTCGCCGCGCAAGGTCTCATTGCGCGTCACCCGGATCTGGTCGGCGTTTATGCAACGGGTGGCGGCATTTCGGGCATTGCAAAAGCATTGCAGGAGTCTGGCGACAAGGCTCGCCTCGTGCTGATCGGCCATCAATGCACCGCGGCGACTCGCACGCAGTTATCAGAACGTGCTATCGACGTGATCCTCGATCAGGACGTGCGCGGCATCGTCCACTGGTCGGGTCTCGTTGCGATCAATTGTCTTAACGACGTGCGTGGCGCGCTCGCCATTCCAACGCCGGAAACCAGAATCTATCTTCGTGAGAATGCGCATGCCTGAAGCTCGCGACACGCGGATTGCAGTCCGAATCCGCTGAGCTCAAATACAGCACCCGGCGCATGGGCGCTGTTCCACAGCAGGTTGGAGACCCGGGAAAGACAAGGAGAAGACAAATGTTACGTCTTACGTCAGCAAGGGTAATAGCGGCGGGCATCATTGCGTTGGGACTCGGCATGGCACCGGGCGCGCAGGCACAGGACAAGCAGTTGACGCTATGCTGGGCAGCATGGGATCCGGCCAATGCACTCGTCGAATTGTCGAAAGATTTCACCACGAAAACCGGCATTAAAATGAAGTTCGAGTTCGTGCCGTGGACGAGTTACGCGGATCGCTTCATCAACGAACTTAATTCGCATGGCAAACTATGTGACCTGATCATCGGCGACAGCCAATGGATTGGCGGCGCGGCAGTCAACGGTCACTATGTGAAGCTCAACGATTTCTTTGCGAAGAACAAGATTTCGATGGACGACTTCGTGCCTGCAACTGTGGTGGGTTACGCGGAGTGGCCGAAGAACACGCCTAACTACTGGGCGTTGCCGGCCATGGCAGACGCAGTGGGCTGGACGTACCGAAAGGACTGGTTCGCTCGCCCTGAACTGCGTGCCGAATTCAAGCAAAAATATAAACGCGAACTCGAACCGCCCACCACACTGGACGAACTCAAGCAAACCGCGGAGTTCTTTCAGGGCCGCAAGATAGACGGCAAGACGGTCTACGGAGTCTATATCTTCACGGAGCGCGGTTCTGAAGGCATCACAATGGGCGTGACCAACGCGCTTTACAACTTCGGCTTCGAGTATCAGGACCCCAAGAAGCCGTATCGCCTCGACGGCTTCGTCAACTCACCCGGCGCGGTCAAGGGACTGGAGTACTACAAGGCGCTTTACAAGTGCTGCACGGCGCCGGGCATGACCAACGCGTACATGCAGGAAGGGCTGGACGCCTTCAAGTCCGGCCAGGTGGCCATGCAAATGAACTGGTTTGCATTCTTCCCCGGACTCTACAAAGACCCGAATGTGGGCGGCGACAAGATCGGTTTCTTCGTCAACCCGCGCGAAACGAAGCAGTACACGCAGCTTGGAGGACAGGGCATTTCGGTCGTCGCTTATTCGGATCATAAAGACGATGCGCTCGAGTACATCAAGTGGTTCGCGCAGCCAGACGTTCAGAAGAAGTGGTGGCAGGTTGGGGGCTATTCGGCGGCGAAATCAGTGGTCGATGCGCCCGACTTTCCTAAGAGCGCACCCTTTGCGCCGGCGTTCCTGAAGTCGATGTCGATCGTCAAAGACTTCTGGGCTGAGCCCACTTACGCGGAACTCCTGCTTGACATGCAAAAGCGGGTGCATGACTACGTGGTGGCCGACAAGGGCACGGCCAAGGAAGCGCTGGACTTGCTCGTCAAAGACTGGAACAAGGTCTTCAAGGCGGAAGGCAAGAACTAGCGCGTATCGAGGACGGGACCGGCGGCGCCTTCACGGATGCCGCCGATGCCTTTAAAGGAGCTAGCGATGCTGGCAAACAAGCCTTTTTCGTCGGCGGGGATGAAGTCGCCGGCGGCGGCGCGCGCGCATACGCGTCTGACTGGATTGTCGGACAGAACCATTGCGTGGCTGTTCATTCTTCCAACAATTCTGCTGCTGCTCGCGATCAACATCTTTCCGTTGATCTGGGCATTGCGTCTGTCGTTCACGAACTTCAAATCGAACATGCCGAGCGTGCCGGCGCGATTTGTCGGAATCGACAACTACGTCGACATTCTCACGGACGAAGACATCTGGTACGCAATGCAGGTAACGGCGCGCTTCGTGTTCTGGTCGGTTGGCCTCGAAGTGCTATTGGGTTTCGGCCTCGCATTGCTCATCAACCGGCAGTTCCGCGGCCACAGCTTCTGGACCACGCTGATCCTGCTGCCGATGATGCTGTCGCCGGCAGTGGTCGGAAACTTCTGGACGTTTCTGCTGCAACCGCAAACGGGGCTGTTCAACGATATTGTCGGCTTCTTCACCGGCATTGCGCCGGGCTCGTTTCAAATGATCGGCGACGTGTCGCTCGCGCCGTGGACCATCGTGATGGTCGATACGTGGATGTGGACACCGTACGTGATGCTTATCTGTCTCGCGGGCCTGCGCTCGATTCCCGACTATATCTATGAAGCCGCCGAGGTGGATCGCGCAACGCCGTGGCGGCAGTTCTGGTCGATCACGTTGCCGATGACGCTGCCGTTCCTGATGCTCGCCGTGCTGTTTCGCGGCATCGAGAACTTCAAGATGTTCGACATGGTGAACCTGCTGACTTCGGGCGGACCCGGTTCGGTGACCGAAACCGTATCGATCACACTGAAGCGCGCTGCTTTCGAGAAATGGCAGACAGGCTACTCATCCGCACTGGCAATCATTCTGTTCGTGACGGTATTCGGTGCGGCGAATATTTACGTCAAGGCGCTCAACCGGGTGAAACAGCGATGAGACCGACTACCGCTCAACATTCGGTGGTGGCTTCTTCGCCACGCGGCAAACGCTTTGCCGCTGCGATCGTCATCACTTACGCATTGATCGCAATCTTGCCGATTCTGTGGATTTGCCTGACCAGCTTCAAGACGCAGGAAGATGCCATTGCCTATCCACCTGTCGTGTTGTTTCAACCTTCGATGGAAGGCTATGTGAATCTGTTCACGATCCGTTCGCGGCAAACGCCGGAATTCATTGCGAGTCTTCCGCCCGCGCAGACATGGTATGAGCGCGACGTACGCAAGCGAAACATGGTGATTGCCGGCCCGTCCAAAGTACTGCCGCGCTTCGTCAATTCGCTGGTGATCGGTTTTGGCTCGACCTTTCTCGCGGTATTTCTCGGCACATTGGCGGCCTATGCATTCTCCCGTTTCAAGGTGCCGCTTGCCGACGACCTGCTGTTTTTCATTCTGTCGACGCGCATGATGCCGCCGATCGCGGTCGCCATTCCGATTTACCTGATGTATCGGGCGCTCGGTCTGAGCGACAGCTACGTCGGCATGATCGTGCTCTATACAGCGGTCAATGTATCGCTGGCGGTCTGGCTTCTGAAGGGCTTCATGGACGAGATTCCCCGCGAGTACGAAGAGGCCGCGCTCGTGGACGGCTACACGCGGCTTCAGGCGTTCGTTAAGGTCGTGCTGCCGCAGGCCATTACGGGCATTGCCGCGACCGCGATTTTTTGCCTGATTTTCGCGTGGAACGAGTACGCGTTCGCGTCGCTGCTCACGAGCGGCGATGCCCAAACCATGCCGCCGTTCATTCCGTTCATTATTGGCGAGGGCGGTCAGGACTGGCCGGCCGTCGCGGCTGCGACGACGCTTTTCGTGGTGCCTATTCTCATCTTCACTGTCGTGTTGCGCAAGCATCTGCTGCGCGGCATCACCTTCGGAGCGGTGCGCAAATGAAACGAGAGTCCGTTTTGCCACAAAAACATTATTTGCGCCGCGGCTACAGCGAGGCAGTGTCGACCGCACTGATCGGTCTCGGCATGGCAATGCTGGTTCAGCCGTTTTCGCTGACACTGTTCACGTGGTCGTTTCCCGTGATCCTGGTGGGTGCCCTGGCATTTGTCGTGACCAGTCATTTCCCGGACTGACGCCATGTCGACGATCGTTCTTGCCAACCTTCACAAGCGCTTCGACGACTTTGTCGCTGTGCGCGACACCAGTTTGACTATTGGCGCGGGGCGCTTCGTCGTGTTGCTGGGTCCGTCGGGCTGCGGCAAAACGACGACGCTGCGCATGATAGCGGGCCTGGAGTTGCCCACCTCTGGCCAGATCCTGATAGACGGTGACGACGTGACGCAATTGCGTGCACGTCAACGCGACATCGCATTTGTGTTCCAGATGTTCGCGCTTTATCCGCATATGACCGTGCGCAACAACATCGCTTTTCCGCTCAGGAACGAGCATGTGTCCCGCAAGGAGATCGCGGCGCGTGTGGATGCCGCCGCGCACATGCTGCGTATCGAGAACATTCTCGATCGCAAGACGGGCGGCCTGTCCGGCGGCGACCGGCAGCGCGTGGCGCTGGGCAGGGCGATCGTTCGGCAGCCGAAAGCGTTTCTGATGGACGAGCCACTCGGCACGCTCGATGCGGATTTCCGCGAGCTGATGTGTCTCGAGTTGCGAAAGCTGCATAACGCACTGGGCGCGACGACCGTTTATGTCACGCACGATCAAAGCGAAGCGATGGCGATGGCCGACGACATTGTCGTGATGAACAAAGGCGAGTTACTGCAAGCCGGACCGCCTCACGAGATTTATCACTTTCCGGCGACTGTGTTCGTCGGTAATTTTATCGGCAGTCCGCCCATGAATTTCCTCGCGGCGGATGGCGGCGTGGAGGCGGGCGGCGAACAAGTCCTGCTGCACGGAGCAGCAGTGCCGGTGCCGCGCTCGGAGGCTGGCGCTGAACGCGTGCTGCTGGGCATTCGTCCCGAGCATGTGACGATCGATCAGAACGGCCCGCTGCGCGGCAAGGTCATTGCCGATGAATACCTCGGTTCGCATCAGGTGCTGGTGGTCGAAACCGCATTGGGCGTCGTGCGGGTGCGAGTCGGCAAAGACGATGGTTTGCCGGCCGGATCGCCGGTCGGTTTGTCGTTTCGCAAGGACCGCACGCTGCTGTACGACGCGCATAGCGGCCGGTTGCTGCCGGGCGCCGCTCGCACGATTCCTGCACACGGAGAAGCTCATGGCTGAAATCCAGTTGCGCAACGTGTCCAAACGCTTCGGCGACATTGCGGCGGTGGACGATATCTCGATCGACGTGGCCGACGGCGAGTTCGTGGTGCTGCTCGGACCGAGCGGCGCGGGCAAGACCACGACGCTGCGTCTGATCGCCGGACTCGAGCGGCCCGACGCGGGCGACGTGCTGATCGACGGGGCGATTGCGACGGGCGTGCACCCGTCCGATCGCGATGTCGCTTTTATCTTCCAGCAATACTCGCTGTATCCGCACCTGACGGTGTTCGGCAACCTGGCGTTTCCGCTGCGCTCGCCGAGACGGCGCAGCAGCGAAGCGGATGTGCGTGCGCGGGTTCACGCGGTCGCCGAAATGCTGCACATGGAAGCGAAACTCGACAACATGGCCACACATTTGTCCGGTGGCGAGATGCAGCGCGTGGCGATTGGGCGCGCGCTCGTGCGGCAGCCAAAGGCGTTTCTCATGGACGAGCCGTTGTCATCGCTCGATGCGAAGCTGCGTGAGGAGTTGCGCATCGAACTGAAGCGCCTGCATCGCACGATCGGTGCGACCATCGTCTATGTCACGCACGATCAGGTCGAAGCGACCACGCTCGCGGATCGCATCGGTATTCTCGATCATGGGCGTCTCGTGCAACTCGGCACGCCGCGCGAGGTGTACGGCAATCCGGTCTCGCTAAGCGCCGCGCAACGGCTCGGCTCTCCGCCGATCAACCTGCTGCCGCCCGCACTGTTCGACTCGGCTCACATGCCGGCCGGCACGGCGACCGTCGGGATTCGTCCCGAGGACATCGTGCTGCACGATCCGGGTGAGGGTCACGCGAGCGGCGCACAGGATGCACTCGATCTCACGGTGCTCGAATATTCGCCGCTGCGTCATCTGCTGATTCTGGATCGCGCCGGAACCGCCGTGGTCGCGACGACCGTCACCGAGCGCAGTTTCTCACCGGGGCAACGGGTCGGCGTGTCATTGCCTCCACGCAGCCTTTTATATTTCCATGCCGACGGCAGGAGGATCCCGACATGAACGGCGAAACGGTCATGGCGTGCATCGACGCCGCGTATGCGGCGTTGAAGGAGCATACCGACGAGATTGCGTCGCTCGACCAGCAGATCGGCGATGGAGATCACATCTTCAATCTGCTGCGCGGCATGGAGGCGCTCCTTGCGGTGCGCGCGGAGATCGCGGCGCAAGCGCTCGGCCCCGCGCTCGAGATAGCGGCGGCCAAGGTGCTGTCCACGGTGGGCGGGTCGTCGGGTCCATTGTTCTTCTCATTACTTAGCGGGATGGCGAAAGCGTCTGCGAACAATGCAATGGATGTGGCTGGCTTCGCTCGCATCTTTGCGGCGGGGGTCGAGGCCGTTGGGCAACGAGGCAAGACCGGCGTCGGCAGCAAGACGATGATGGACGTCTTGATACCGGTCGCGCAGCGCTTCGAGCAGTTGGCGACAGACAACGCAGCGGCGCGAACGGTGCTCGACACCTTGCCGCGAGTCGCCGAGGAAAACATGCTGGCAACGCGCGACATGCTGGCAACCAAGGGACGCGCATCGTTTCTCGGGGAGCGCTCGCGCGGGCATATCGATCCGGGCGCGCGCTCCAGCCAGATCATGATTGCCTCGGTATGCGCGCGGCTCGCGCAACACAACGGACAAGGAGCATGACGATGAAAAAATTCATCAATCATGTGGACGATTTTCTCGCCGAGAGCTTGGCGGGATTCGCCGCGGCGCATGGCGATCTGGTCGTACTCAATCGCGAACCGGTGTTCGTGCGGCGCAAGGACCTGAGGCCGGGGAAGGTCGCGCTTATCTCGGGCGGCGGTTCTGGGCACGAACCGCTGCATTCAGGATTTGTCGGCCACGGCATGCTCGACGCCGCGTGCCCAGGCCAGATTTTCACGTCGCCGACCCCCGACCAGATGATGGCTGCCGCCGAGGCCGTCGATACCGGCGCGGGCGTGCTGTTCATCGTAAAGAACTATTCGGGCGATCTGATGAACTTCGAAATGGCCTCGGAGATGTCCGAGGTGCCCAACGCGATGGTGCTGATCAACGACGACGTCGCGGTGGAAAACTCCAGCTATACGACCGGGCGCCGTGGGGTCGCGGGCGCGGTCATCGTCGAGAAGCTGGTGGGCAGCCTCGCGGAAAGCGGCGCGAGCCTCGATGAATGCAAGGCGTTTGGCGATCGCATCAACAAACGTACGGCTTCGATGGGCGTTGCGTTCTCCAGTTGCACGGTACCGGCAGCCGGCACGCTGACCTTCAAGATCGGCGACGACGAAATCGAGGTCGGTGTCGGCATACATGGCGAGCCGGGCAGGCGGCGTGCGAAATTTGCGTCCGCGGATACGATCGCAGCGGAGTTGCTCACCGCGATAGTCGACGACCTCAAGCCGGCTGCGGGGGCGGGCTTGCTGGTGATGGTGAACGGCCTTGGCGGCACGCCGCTTGGCGAGCTTTACCTGCTGTTCAACTCAACGCGCGCGTGGCTCGAAAAGCGGGATCTGAAAGTTGCCCGTGTGCAGGTTGGGGCGCTGACTACGTCGCTCGAGATGGCTGGCGCTTCAATCACGCTTTGCATGCTCGACGAACAGATGACGAAGCACTGGGACAGCGCGGTGCATACGCCGGCGCTGAGGTGGGGCGTGTAACAGCGGGCGGCGGCGCGAGCCGACGCGCTTCGTTGTCGCTTCAAGCCGCCGCGCCGCGTAAGTCCCTGATATGTTGGTAGACGGTAGCGCGTCCCATCCCCAGTACATTCGCGACGTAGTTGGCCGCGCTTTTACCTTTGAATGCGCCTTCCGCCCACAGCGCTTCAACGATCTCGCGGCGATGATCTCGAGTTAGGGAATTGAGTGCCAACTGACGCTCCTGAAGCCACGCGTGAAGGAAGGTGTTGATGCGTTCCTGCCAGTCGTCCTTGAATAGTTCTTCGGGCTGTTTAACCACGCCGGCGCCGGAAATCACGCGATCTATGACACTCTTGACGTCTTCGAACACCGAGATGTTGTAGTTCACGCACATCATGCCAACAGCAGTTCCGGCGTCGTCGAACAGGACGGTGCTCACGCACCGCATCCGCCGTCCGTCCCAATTGGTTTTCTCGTAGGGACCGACCGTGCCGGAGTCCGCTGAGTGATCGATTTCTTCCAGTGCAGAGTCGTCGCCCAGTTCGCGCTTTGAAAGGTTATTGGCGATGTAGGCGACCGTCTGGCTAGCGAGGTCATGAATGACGATCTCGACATATGGAAAGAACAGTAGGGCAATGCCATCAGCAACGCGGCTGTATCGATCGAGAAGTAGCCGACGGCTGGCCGTTGTCTTAGGTTTTCGCATTTGGGTGACTGCTCGCAATTTTCTCAAGATTCGCACGGGCACGGAGTCCGCATTTTGCCACGATGGGCGCGCCCATCATTCCAGAGAGCAGGTGCCTTCCTCGACTTCATTCGGGAGCCGCTTACACGCGAGCTCGCTTATTCAGGTACGTGAAGAGTTCATAGGCAATGGCGACGTCTTCAAGGCCCAAACCAATCGAGCGGAAGAACGCATGCTTTCGATACGATGGCTTGGCGGCCTTGCCACACGTCAGTTCAGCGAGATCACCCACCACAGATTCGGAACGCCAGCCATGGTGTTCAGCGGCCAGTTTCATCTCCCCCGCGCTCGAGGGTGTGGTGTTGCGGTAGTCGCAGTAGACGTCCATGTTGGCAAGCCAGGCGGGTGGGACCTCGTGAGCGTTCGCCACGTTGGTACTGATAGACGTGATAAGCGCTGGCTTGTCCAGCATGCTTTCGTGCAGAACCGGTGTGCCCGACGAGGTACACAGCGCAATCACGTCAGCGGCAGCGACACAGTCCTGAATTCCGTCACAAATGGAGACCCTGGGATCGAGCGCAGCCAGCTGCGCACACTTCGCTGTGTCGCCAGCAAGCTCCGGCGAAAAGATCCGTATCGACTCCCATGGCCTAACCGGTGCGAGATGGCGCAAATGAGCCTGTCCTACCGCGCCCGAACCGATGATCGCAAGTCGGCTCGCCGTGCCGTTGGCAAGCTGCTCGACAGCTAGTGCCGTTGCGCCGGCTGTGCGCTCCACCGTCAGCAGGCCCGAGTCACACCACATCAGCGGTTGTCCCGTTTCCATGGACATCAGGGCCGTCCATGCGGTGATGACCGGCTTCGACTGCGTGACGATGTACGGCGAGAGCTTTGCGCCGAACACCTTCGCATCCGCCATCACGCCGAGGTAGGTAATGAAGTCACCGGCGCCTTGCGGAAACGGAGTCAGCGTCTGCTCCGGTTGCACGGCCATGTCACTTCCGAGCGCGCGAAACATGCGTGCAAGCACGTTGCGCACGTCGAGATAAGGCAGTGCTTCCAGCACTGCGTGTTGATCGACGATCAGGGGTAACCCTCTATCTGACATGCTCATTGACTTGCGCTCCGCAATGTTGCCGGGGTCGGCGATGAAAGGCATTCTAAGTCAAAACGTCCAGACTGGACTTTTATTTTAGAAAACACTTGATTTTCTATTTGTCCAGAATAGACTGTCATTCCAGAGAACGTGTGAGGCGACGATCCTGCCGCTTCATCCGATGTCTCAAACTAGGCCTATCCGCCGTTGTCCATGCAGTCAACCGTCGCCGCCCGACCACACAGGGGACCTCTCATGTTCCGGAAGCTCCAGTTCTCACTTCTCCTTGTCGCTGCCACCGCAGCTTCTCTGAGCACCGTTACCACGCAGGGTCAGGAAACCCTGCGCTTTGGCATAGAGGCGGCCTACCCGCCGTTTGAAAGCAAGTCCCCCACTGGTCAACTGCAAGGCTTCGACGTCGATGTGGGCAATGCAGTGTGTGCAAAGCTGGGCATGAAGTGTGTGTGGGTGGAGAACGCGTTCGACGGACTGATCCCGGCATTGCAAGCACGAAAATTCGATGTGATCAATTCCGCGATGAACATCACTGAGAAGCGCAAGCAGTCGATTGAATTCACGAAACCAATCTACGTAGTGCCCATCGTGATGGTGGCCCGACGTGCCTCCGGCCTGCTGCCGGACGTGAAGAGTCTGCAGGGCAAACGTGTTGGCGTGCTGCAGGCCTCCTCACAGGAAGACTTCCTGAAGCGGCACTGGGCGCCTGCCGGCGTGACCGTCGTTCCGTATGCGGACCAGGATCAGGTCTACGCCGATCTCGTTGCCGGACGACTCGACGCCGCGGTCCAGGAAGCTCAAACGGTGCAGGATGGATTCCTCGCAAAGCCCGCGGGCCACGAGTATGCGATCGTCGGCAAGCCGTTGAGCGATCCTGCTACTTTGGGCGAAGGCACCGGTTGGGGCCTTCGCAAGGGCGACAAGGTGTTGGTCGCGAAAGTCGATGCCGCGCTTGATGCGTTGAAGAAAGACGGCACATTGAGCAGTCTTTCGCAGAAGTACTTCAAGCAAGACATCATCGCCAAGTAACGCATTGACGAGCCTGCGGAAGGTCATCGCGCAGCCCGCTGCCAGGCGCACGAATCTTTCGCCGTGCGCCGTCAGGGACACTAAAGCAACTCTATGGATTTCGACGTCATCGTGCTGGGCGGGGGGATCGTAGGCGTCTCGTGCGCTCTACATCTTCAGGACCGCGGCCGCCGCGTGGCACTTGTGGACCGGCGCGCTCCTGGCGAAGAGACCAGCTTCGGCAACGCGGGGCTGATTGAGCGGGCCGCCGTGGTTCCGTACGGTTTCCCGCGGGACCTCAGAACGTTAATGCGCTTCGCAAAAAATCGTTCGACCGACCTGTACTGGGACTACCGTGCGGTCCCACATTTCGCAACGTGGCTTGCTCGTTTCTGGTGGGAATCGTCAGCCGAGCGATTGATGGCTGCCGCGCGGGACATGTTGCCGTTGATTGAGCGAAGCGTCACGGAACATGAGCGTTTGATCAAACGTGCAGAGCTTCAACATCTTGTGCGCGCTACGGGCTGGATAGACGCCTATCGCACGCCAGCAAAATTGGCGCGCGAAGCGGCGGCGGCCGAGGCCACGGCCGGTAGCTACGGTTTGCGCGTTTCGGTACTCGATGGTGCGACGCTCGCCGCGCGGGAACCAGGCGCGGCGGGCGGATTTTGTGGCGCGCTGCATTGGCAGGACCCGATGAGCGTCGTCAATCCTGGCGCGCTGACAAAGGGCTACGCGCGCCTTTTCGAAGCGAGCGGCGGAGTGGTGCTTGCTGGCGATGCTGCCACGCTAAGCGGACAAGCGGGCGCATGGACGGTCCAGACAACGTCGGGGCGAATCAGCGCAAAGGAAGCCGTGGTGGCGCTCGGTCCGTGGTCGGACTGCGTGTTCGCGCCGCTTGGCTATCGCATCCCTCTCCGCGTGAAGCGTGGCTATCACATGCATTACCGCCCGACCCGACCCATGCTCTCAATGCCGTTCGTCGATGCCGAGCAGGGCTATGTAGTGGCGCCAATGGAAGGGCGTTTGCGGCTGACCACCGGAGTGGAGATCGCGCGGCGCGACGCGGAACCGACGGGCATCCAGCTTGGAAGGGCGGAACGTTTTGCGCGGCCGAGCTTCGGTCTCGGCGAACGGCTCGATGACAGTCCATGGCTCGGCCTGCGGCCTTGCACTCCCGACATGCGCCCTGTGATCGGACGCGCACCGCGTCACACCGGGCTCTGGTTTGCCTTCGGGCACAACCACCACGGGCTGACGCTCGGCCCCGCGACCGGGCGATTGCTAGCGGAAATGATGACCGGGGCACCGACGTTTGCAGATCCGCATCCGTTCCGTGTCGAACGGTTCGGTCGTTAGCGCTAAGAAAACGCTTCTCCGCGATGGGCGGCGTGGCGAGATGACCGGATCGTTTTACCCCTTTCGGTGAAAACGGCTATTCGATGTATGTCCTGGGAGTACGAGATGAAGATCAAGGATTTCGGGGTTGAGCGTTGGATGGACGAGTATGAAACGAAATGCACCTATAACCTTGCGGAGACGTGCGTCGAGTCGCTGACGGTCGACCAGTTGCTCACGCTTGCACACAAGCAGGACAGCATCCTGGACGAGTTGCGCTCGCTGAAGCTCACCTATGGCGCGATTGAAGGGTCGGCGCGCTTGCGCGAAGCAATTTCGACAATGTACGACCATCAGTCACCCGAGAATGTGATCGTGACGCATGGCGCGATCGGCGGCAATGCGTTGGTGTACGAGACGCTGGTCGAGCAGGGAGACACCGTGATTTCAGTGCTGCCCACTTATCAGCAGCACTACTCGATTCCAGAAAGCTACGGTGCCGATGTGCGCATCCTGAAGCTGCGCGAAGAGAACGGCTTTCTTCCTGATCTCGCGGAACTGCGCAGTCTGGTGAATGACAGGACACGGCTGATCGCAATCAACAATCCTAACAATCCGACCGGTTCGTTGATGGACGAGAAATTTCTAACAGAGGTGGGAAACATCGGGCGCTCGTGCGGCGCGTATGTTTTGTGCGATGAGGTTTATCGCGGCACGGATCAGCAGGGCAGCGGCTATACAGCGTCGATGGCCGACCTCTACGAGCGCGGCATCAGCACGGGCAGTATGTCGAAGACGTATTCGCTCGCCGGACTGCGTCTCGGCTGGATCGCCGGGCCGAAAGATCTTATCCGCTCGGTAGCGATACATCGGGACTACAACACCATCAGTGTCGGGATGATCGACGATCATTTTGCCTCGATCGCGTTGGAGAATCGCGCGGCCATTCTTGCCCGCAACCAGGACATCGTGCGGACGAACCTTGCTATCGTGGACGCGTGGATCGCAAAAGAACCCGCCATCAGTTATCTAAAACCGAAGTCCGGAACGACTGCACTTCTGAAGTATGACCTGCCCATGTCGTCACGCGAGTTTTGCACTGCGTTGATCGAGCAGACGGGCGTAATGCTGACACCGGGTAGTGCGCTCGACATGGAAGGCTACGTGCGGCTTGGCTACGCTAACAACCGCAGCGCGCTTGAAGCGGGGCTCAGTAGGCTGTCGGAATTTCTCGGTCGTCAGAGTCATTGAGTTGGCGAGGTGCGCTAAATGGCGCCTCGGTGACCGTAGGGCCCATGGCATGCGAGCCTGAATGACTGGGCTAGTCAATGCGCAGCAGCAGTCGAGGTTCCGGGCAAGCAGAAGTGCCGCTGGCGTCGTTCACGTCGTCGAGCCTTTTCATATGCCGGATCACGTGGAAAAGATCGCGCATTGAATCGAGATCAATCAGTCTCACAAACGCAAAGGTCTCCTGATGGGCACGCATCCAGGGGCTCAGTGCGAGAGCCACGGCTTTTCGGCCTTCGTTCGTCACCACGAGCTGGCGCTTCCGTCGATCTCCTTCGTGGGCGATCGCGGAGATAAGCCCGCGGCGGAACAGTGGTGCCAGGTTGGCCGAGAGATTCGATCGGTCCATTTCCAGTTGCGCTGCCATGTCGCCCAAAACGAGTGGTTCACGTAGATGTAGCAAAGCGAGCATGCAGAACTGGGATGCGTTGACGTCCGTATGCCGCAGTGCTTCGTCGAAATGAGCCCCGAATGCGCGCATTGCGCGCTGGGCGAAAAAGTGGTTCAGCGCGAGCGCGAAGATCTCTTCGATTGCGGGCATCGAAGACTCGCAATTCTGACTTTCCATATCTGCGACTCCGGCCACCTTGCGATAAAAAAGACTTTACGCGAGCCCGAATGTTTTTCTCAAGCTTGCATCGACGGGGCCGGAGGGCATGAAGCGGCGCACAGTGCCAAACACGCGGCAACCTCGCCTCGCAAACTGTTCGGCTGTGGCGCGTCTGATGCCCGATGACACGCCGGTCACAACGACAACCGTGGAATTCGACATGAACAGCTCCGTTTGGTGAACTGATGGTGTTTAACGCGCGTCGACTGCATCCTGCGTTATCGGTTCGTAATGCGATGGCAGGTGATCCCGGCTCTTGTGCGAACCAGCAGGCCTGCCGGGGCGGATCTTGAACCAGATCGCGAACACGGCCGGCAGGAACACGAGTGTGAGAATCGTCCCGGCGAACGTGCCGCCGATCAGCGTGTAAGCGAGCGTTCCCCAGAACACCGAATGGGTCAGCGGGATAAAGGCCAGGATCGCCGCCATCGCCGTGAGGATCACCGGGCGCGCACGCTGCACAGTGGCTTCGACGACCGCATTGAACGGATCGAGTCCGGCATTTTCGTTCTGGTGAATCTGCCCGATCAGGATCAGTGTGTTGCGCATCAGGATGCCCGAGAGCGCAATGAGTCCGACCAGTGCGTTGATGCCGAACGGCTGTCCGAACAGGATCAATGTTGGCACCACGCCGATCAGGCCGAGTGGGCTGGTCATGAACACCATCACCATCGCGGAGATCGAACGCACCTGAAAGATGATGATGACCAGCGTGATCGCCAGCATGATCGGAAACAGCGGCAACATGGCGGTCGTTGCCTTGGCCGATTCCTCAATAGAGCCCGCCTGCTCGATGCGGTAGCCGCTGGGCAGCTTCGCGATGATCGGCTGAAGCTGCGTGGTGATCGCCGTTGAGACGTCCGGTGGCTGGAGGTTGTCGGCAATGTCGCCGCGTACCGTGATTGTCGGCACGCGGTCTCGCCAACGCGAGATCGGCTCCTCCATTCGTACATCGACCTTACCCACCTGCGACAGCGGAATACGCTGCCCGTTCGCGCCGGCCAGCGTGAAGTCGCCGAGCCGGGCAGGGTCGAGACGCACATCGCCGGCTGAACGCGCGATCACCTGCACGGTACGGATATCTTCACGCACGGCAGTGACAGGCGTGCCGGTGAGCAGGAACTGCAACTGTTGTGCGACGGCGCTGGACGTCAGTCCCACCGCCTGCAAGCGGTCCTGTTGCAAGACGAAATGCAACGCTGGTGAGCGCGTGCCCCAGTCGGTATTGACCGTGCGCATCATCGGACTCGCCTGCATCACCCGCTCAACTTCAGCCGCGATTCCACGCAGCTTGTCCGGGTCCGGACCGGTGACGCGATAGGCGACCGGGAACGGCGAATACGGCCCGAACACGAGTTGCGTGACGCGCACGCGTGCTTCGGGAACAAGACCGTCGGCGATGGCTCGACGCAGTCGCGCCTTCAATGCATCGCGTTCCTCCTGACTGTCAGTGCGGATCACGATTTTCGCGAACGATGGATCAGGCAGTTCCGGTCCCATGGCCAGGAAAAAGCGCGGCGCACCTTGCCCGACGTAAGCCGTGACAATCCTGGCTTCCTTCTGTGCGGACAACCATGCCTCCACCTTTTGCGTGGCGGCGCTGGTCTGGGAAATCGATGTGCCATAGGGCATCTGCACTTCGACCAGCACTTCGGGACGGTCGGAGATCGGGAAGAACTGCTTCTTGACCACGCCCATGCCGAGGATGGCGAGGGCGAAGAGGGCAACGACCGAACCGGCGACCAGCCATTTGCGGGCGATGACGCGCGTGAGCAGCTGACGGAAGCGGTTGTAGCGCGGCGTGTCATAGATTGCGTCGTGCCCGCCTTCGACCTTATTGAAGTCGGGCAGCATCTTCACGCCGAGATAGGGCGTGAAGACCACGGCCACGACCCAGGATGCAATCAGTGCAATGCCGACGATCCAGAACATGTTGCTGGTGTATTCGCCAGCGGTGGACCTCGCGAAGCCGTTGGGCATGAAGCCGACCGCCGTCACCAGCGTGCCCGACAGCATGGGTGCGGCAGTATGGCTCCAGGCATAGGCGGAGGCGGCCACACGGCTGTAGCCTTCCTCCATTTTCACCACCATCATTTCAATAGCGATGATCGCGTCGTCCACCAGCAGGCCCAACGCCAGGATCAGTGATCCCAAAGTGATGCGGTCGAAGTTCTTGCCGGTCGCAGCCATCACCACGAACACGACGGCCAGCGTCAACGGCACGGCGGCGGCAACCACCAGGCCCGCGCGCCAGCCCATGCTCACGAAGCTCACGAACATGACCACCAGCAGGGCGACGAAAAACTTGAGCATGAACTCGTCGACCGCCGAATGAATGTTGACGGCCTGATCGGTGACCTTCGTCAGACTCATGCCCAGCGGCAGCCCGCCGTTGATTGCGCCGACCTCGCTGTCCAGTGCCTTGCCGAGATCAAGCCCGTTCCAGCCGTCGCGCATGACGATGCCGAGCAGCAGCGCGGGTTCGCCGTTGTTGCGGATCAGGAATGTTGCCGGATCTTCATAACCGCGCTCGACGGTGGCAATGTCCGACAGCTTCAGCGTGCGGCCCTGCACGACGACCGGCGTGTCGCGGATCTTCTGCAGGTTGTCGAAGGCGCCGTCGAGGCGAATGAACACCTCCGGACCTTTGGTCTCCACCGAGCCGGCCGGCGTCAGCGCGTTCTGGCCATTGAGCGCGGCGAACACGTCTTGCGGGCTGACCCCGAGCGTTGCCAACCGGTCATGCGAGAACTGGACGTAGATGCGCTCGGCCTGCTCGCCGATGATGTTGACCTTCTTTACCCCCGGCACGTGGAGCAACCGCTGGCGCAGCGTCTCGCCATCGCGCACGAGCAGCCGTTGCGGTTCGCCCCGCGCTTTCAGTGCGAAGAGCGCAAACGTGACATCCGCGTATTCGTCGTTGACCATCGGGCCGATCACGCCAGCCGGAAGGTTGGCTGTCTCGTCGCCGATTTTTTTCCGGGCCTGGTAGAACTCCTCCTGCACTTCCGACGGAGGTGTGCTGTCGAGCAACGTCAGCGTTGTAAATGCCAGGCCGGGCCGCGTGTAGGTCTCGGTCCGGTCGTACCAGCGCAGCTCCTGCATGCGCTTTTCGATTTTCTCGGCGACCTGATCGTGCATCTCCTGCGCGGTGGCCCCCGGCCATACACTGACGATGGTCATCACCTTGATTGTGAACGCCGGGTCTTCGGCACGGCCCAGCTTGAAGAACGACAGGAGCCCGGCCAGCGATATCAGGCAGATCAGGAACAGGGTGATGGAACGCTCGCGCACGGCGAGCGCCGAGAGATTGAATCGGCCTTCGCTCACGGACGTGCTCCTTCGTTCGCCATCGCGACGGCCTGGCCGGACACGCGCACCTGCTCGCCTTCGCGTAGCAAATGGGCACCGAGGGCAATGACGCGATCGCCTTGCTTCAACTTACCGGACACGCGCGCACTGTCGTCGCCCAGGTGAAGGACCGTCACCGGCTGCCATGCAACCCTGGCCGGCTCGCCGTTGACGACCCACACGCCGGACCCTTTGCCCGCGTCGAGCACCGCGCCGATCGGCACCTGCATGCCGTCCTGTAGCGCCACACGTGCGTCCGGTATCTCGATCGTGACGGTCGCGCCTAGCGGCGCGTCGGCCAGCGCACCCTGCAACACGTAACGCGCTTCGAAAGTGCGGGTACGCGGATCTGCGGTATCAGAAAGCTGGCGCAGCGTGGCTGGCACGCTGGCGCCGCTGTCGCCGAACAGGGCCGCCTGGGCGACCGACCCGATGTCGGGACGCAGAGTTTCCGGAAGCTGGATCACCGCCTCGCGGCGGCCCGCGTGGGCCAGTCGCACCACGGGCTGTCCAGCGCTGACGACCTGGCCCGGTTCGGCCAGCGTTTCCATCACGACGCCATCGCCGTCCGCCACGAGATCGGCGTAGCCCGTCGCATTGCGCGCCACGTCGGCGTCAGCCTCGGCCGCGCTGAGCTGCGCCTTGGCTGCATCGGCGGCCGCCTTGGCCTGGTCGTAGGCCGAAGCCGAAATTGCACCCGTGCCGCGCAGGTCTCGATACCGCGCCTCATCCTGCGCGGTCTGCTGCGCTCGCGCCCGCGCAGCGGTGACCGCCTCCTGCCGGGCCTGTGCGGCCAGCTTGAGATCGATGGGGTCGAGACGCATCAGCAGCTGGCCGCGCCTGACCGTTTGGCCGGCGTCCACCCGCCGTTCGAGCACCTTGCCGGAAACACGGAAGCCCAGGTCGCTTTGGACGCGTGCCGCGACGGTCCCCGTGAATGAACGGGACGCGGGCACGGCGCGCTGGACGATGGCGGTGCGCACCAGTGGCACCTCGGTGCGCGGATCGGACGGTGCTTTTTCGCCGCAGGCCGCTAGCGCAAACGGCAGTGCACAGGCGAGTGCGGAAGTGGCGAGGCGACGCGAGAACATGAAAGTCCCATCGATGAGGTGATGAAGGACCTCATTATGGTTCTAGTGACCAGATCAGTCAATAGTCACAGCGCACGATCGCATTAGGGCGACAGACTTCGCAGTACCAGGCTGGACAGCTGTGCAGGCGCGACATCGGTGGTGTCGCGGTTGTACTGCAGAAGCAACGGGTTGAGATAAGGGCGCAATACCAGATAGATCGCCATCGCGGTTTCGTCCAATGGTGTCTTGCGCTCGAAGTCTCCGCTTTGCCTGCCTTCCTGCAGAATTTCCTGGAGCAACTGCTGAACACGTGCTTCATAGGCTTGCACGGCCTGCCAGTTCTCCGTGGCGGCCGAGGCTGCGATGTCGTATAGCTTGCGGTCCCGGAAAAACAGCCTGAGGCTCGCGTCGGTAAAGACTTTGAAGATCCGTCTTAGCTTCTCCGGCGGCAGATCGGTCTCTGCGACGGCTGTCCGCACCTCGCTTTCGATTTCGCGCAGGCAGTTGATGCAGATCATCTCGCCAATGGCCTGCTTGGACTCGAAGAACTTGTAGATATAGGCCTTGGAAAAACCGATTGCCTTGGCAAGGTCGGAGACCGTTGTTTTCTCGTAGCCATACCGGCTGAAGTGCTCGGTAGCGGCGGCAACGATCTGGTCCCGTACTTCGTGATCAGCCGGGCCGCGCGCGGGAACTGCGGAAGGCGTGGGAATGTTTTTCATGGACTCAGCATACAGGAATGGACAACTTGTGACTATTTGGTATTATAGTCACCATCAGAATCTCGTAGAGACGCTCATGCTACCCAAACATTTCCTTGCCGCGCTCATTGCTGCCAGCCTGTCGGCGGGCTGCGCTGTCGGTCCCGACTATAGCCGGCCTGATGTAGCCATGCCGGGCCATTTTCTCGGCCAGGCCGCGGTAGATCACCGTCAGGCGGCCGGGAGTGCGGACTTGATCACGTGGTGGACGGGTTTCGGCGATCCGCAACTTGCACGATTCATTACGCTAGCGCTGGAGCAGAACCTGGACCTCGCGCAAGCCGCCGCGCGCGTCTCGCAGGCGCGCGCGGGACTCGGGGCAGCGAATGCGGCGCTGCTGCCTTCTGGTAATGTCAGCGGCCAGGCGGCCCGGGTCTACCAGTCGGTTGAAACTCCGCTGGGACGTGTGCTGAATTCAACGCCCGGATTCGATCGCTACGGCAACGACTACGAAGCCAACCTCAGCGCGAGCTGGGAACTGGATGTGTTTGGCGGCCTGCGCCGCGGGCGGGAAGCGGCACTTGCCGACTATCAGGCTTCAGAGGCGGGCGAAGCGGCCACGCGCCTGGCTGTGGCAGCGCAGACTGCCGACATCTACATCACGATTCGCGGATTGCAGGCTCGTCTGCAGGTGGCCCGCAAGCAGTTGCAGACGCAGCAGGATTTGCTCTCGACCATCAACCTTTTGTACGGAAAGGGGCTGGCGGCCGATCTTCAGGTGAGCCAGGCCGAAGGCGCGCTGGCGCAGGTGAAGGCATCCATCCCGGTGCTGGAGGCCGGTCTCGATGCGGCCATGAACGCGCTGGACGTGATGCTGGGTGCACAGCCCGGCACGCATCGGGCGGAACTCCTCGACGGCGGCGATATCCCGGCCGCTCCGCGAATCGCGGGCACCGGATCGCCAGGCGAGTTGCTCAGGCGTCGCCCCGATCTGATCGTGGCCGAGCGGCGCCTCGCTGCATCGAATGCGCGTATCGGCGTGGCAATCGCTGAGTATTACCCCAAGCTGTCGCTCAGTGGATTGATTGGGAGCGCCACCTCTGTGGCCAGCGGAAACCTGTTCAGTAGCGGCGCCAGTCAGGCCGCTGGCGTGCTGGGTCTGCGCTGGCGTCTGTTCGATTTCGGCCGCATCAACGCGCAGATCGATGCAGCCAGAGGCCAGGACGCCGAGTTGCTCGCCGCATACCGGCTTGCCGCATTGCACGCAACGGAGGACGTCGAGAATTCTTTCTCTGCACTCGTGAAGCGCGAGGAGCAGGCCGCCGTTCTCGCGCAGGGTGTGAACTCGCTCGGCCGGGCGCGAGCCGCCTCGTTTGCGGCTTATCAAAAAGGTGTCGTGAGCCTGATCGAGGTCCTGCAGGCCGACGACAACCTGCTACGTGCCTCGGATGGGCGCGTGCAGGCGCAAACGGAATCAGCACGCGCAGCGGTTGCCGCGTTCAAGGCGCTCGGAGGAGGGTGGCAACCTACCGATCCTGGGGCCGTTGCAAGCCGATAGGACTATCGCTGCCATCGGCTGCAGGCGGCACTTCCGTTTGCAAAAGGCTTTCTCGGCACTTCGTGTTCGCTAATTCGCCAAGCGAACGCGCGTAATACGCCACTGCTTTACGCAGAATATCGTTTACTTCCTTGAGCGCCGCGTTCTCCCGTTCCAACTCATCGATGCGCTGAAGCCGTGTATCCATGTTAGCGATACGAAAGCGCCTGCGCCGACTGAAGCAGATCGTCCAGCATCGACTGACGGCGTTCGGGATCTGTGTCGCGGCCCGTCATGAAGCACAGCGCCGCGATCGGTATGCCCGCGCGGTCGCGAACGGGCGCAGCCATGCAAAGCCGGAACGCGTTGGACAGGCCTTCCGTGCAGCAATAGCCAAGCGCTTTGGCGTTCTGCACATCCCGCATGAATTCATCGAAATCGATGCGCACGCCGTTGTCGAGCACGAAGTCATCTGCAGGAATGAGCGTGCGGATGGCCTCGGCGCTCATGTGACCGAGCAGCAGGCGTCCGGTCGCGGTCCACGGAATCGGCACACGCACGCCGATATCCGAGCTGATGTTGAACGGCCGCGCACTGTTCTCCGATAACACGACCGAGTACTTGTTCCCTTCGAGCATGCACAACTGCGTGGTCTCGTCGTACTTGCGAACGAGTGCGAGAATAGACTGATGCGCACGGCTGATGAGGTCGTTGTGCGTCGCGTAGTCCGAGCCGTAGTAATGCATCTCGCGCCCGAAGAACACATTGCCATCCGCCGATGTTTCGAGCCAGCCCACTTCGGTGAGAATGGCGACGAGTTCGTAGATGCTCGAACGCGGCGAGCCGGTCGCTTCGATTAGCTCGCGCATCGTCATGGGCCGCTGCGCTTGATGCAGCTTCCTGAAGATATCGATGACACGGTCCACGCCTCGCGCGCGCGACGATTCCGTTACTGCCATTCATTCACTCTTCAATGATCGAGCACACGGCTGAGAAACTGCCGCGTGCGTTCGTTCGACGGGTTGACGAAGATTTGCTCCGGATCGCCTTGCTCTGCAATGACGCCCTTGTCCATGAACAGGACGCGATCCGCCGTCTTGCGCGCAAAGCCCATTTCATGGGTCACGACGACCATCGTCATGCCGTCGCGCGCGAGGCCGCGCATCACTTCCGTCACTTCGCCGACGAGTTCGGGATCGAGTGCGGATGTGGCTTCATCGAAGAACATGATGCCGGGTTCGACCGCCAGTGCCCGCGCAATCGCGACACGCTGTTGTTGTCCGCCCGACAACTGACTCGGATAATGCGATGCGCGATCCGCGAGCCCCACGCGGTCGAGCGAATCCATTGCGCGTTTGCGGGCATCGGCGGGCGACATGCCGCGCGCCTTGATCAGCGCGAGGGTGACATTGCCGAGCGCGGTCTTATGCGGGAACAGATTGAATTGCTGAAACACCATGCCGACGTGGCCGCGAATTTCGCGCGCGCGCTTCGGATCGTGCAGTGGCACTTCGTTGACCCAGACTTCGCCGGAGTCCGTCGTCTCCAGGCCGGCCATGATGCGCAGCACCGTGCTCTTGCCCGAACCGGATGCGCCGATCAGCACGAGTACTTCGCCTGCGCGCACGTCGAGATTGATGTCGTTGAGAACGCGCGTCGCGCCGAATGACTTGCTTACGCCCGACAGCGAAATGACGGGCTTGTTCTGAATGGAATCGCTCACGTAAGTCTCCGGCGGTCATGATGGCGCACCCACTGCGAAAGCGGGAAGCACACGACGAAATAGATCAGCGCGACGAGTCCGTAAATCTCGACCGGCTTGCCGACGCGATCCACGATCGCCTGGCCACCGTGCATCAGTTCGGACATGCCGATCATGCTGACGATCGACGTATCCTTGATGAGGGACAAATACTGCCCGACGAGCGGCGGCAGCACGATGCGTCCGGTCTGCGGTAACACGACCGAGGCGAAGGTTTGTGTGCGCGACAGGCCGAGAATCTGCGAGACTTCCCACTGTCCCTTCGGCACTGACTCGATGCCCGCGCGAAAGACTTCCGCGATATACGCGCCCTGATACACACTTAACCCGATCACGCCCGCGGCAAAGACATCGATTGCATAGCCGAAGTACGAGACGCCGAAGTAGATGAACATCAGCGTGATGAGCACGGGCGTACCGCGAAACAACTCCGTATAGAGCTTCGCGATCCGGTCCGTGCCCCACGGCCCGAACGAGCGCAACACCGCAGCGAGCAGGCCGATGAGCGTGCTCCCCACGATCGCCGCGATCGATAGGAGCAGCGTCGTCACGAGACCTTGCAGCAAAATTGACAGACTGTTTTCAGCAGTTCGAGTGACATGACTCAATCCCTCATGCACGATTCGCACGACGCAGCGTGAAGCCGGCCCAACGCATACCCGGCCTGACGATGAGCGGCGGATGAAACATGCGTGCACCGAGTTGACTGGCAATCCACGACAGCACATTGCTCAGCACCAGATATGCGACGAGCACGACCGCAAACGTCTGGACGTACAAGAGCGTGCGCGAATTGATGACGGTGGCGGTGCCGGTGAGTTCGGGCAACGCAATTGCCGACAACAGCGAAGTACCGAGCAACAACTGAATCAGATAATTGACGATGGCCGGATACACCGCACGCGCTGCCTGCGGCATCACGATCTCCTTGAAAATCTGCCCGCGTTCCAGCCCAAGAATGCCGGCTGCTTCAATCTGTCCGCGCGGCACCGATTGCATGCCCGCGCGAAATACTTCCGACAGATACGCGCCCACGTTCACGCCCAGCGCGATGACACCGGCCCAATATGCATCGAGCGCAACGCCCATCGACGGCAAGCCGAAGAACACGATGAAAATCTGCAGCAGCACCGGCGTATTGCGAATGGCTTCCACGTAAGCTCTCGCGATGAACCGCACGATGGCTGACGGCGACATGCTAGCAAGCGCCGCGATCAGACCGAGCGCGAGCGCCAGCACGAACGACAGCAACGTGACCTGCAAGGTCAGCCAGCCAGCCTTCAGAAACTCGGGGACGTAGCCCCACAGAGTCAGCCATTGATAGCTCATCTGCGCCTCCGCTTCAGAACTGCGGATTGAGCGGATATCTCGGATCGACGCCGAACCACTTCTTGTACAACTGCGCATTCAGCTTTGATGCATTGATGTTGAACAGGAACAGGTTCAGATAGTTGAGCCACGCCTGGTCGCCCGCCTTCACGCCGAACGCGTTGTACTCGAGCGGCACGAGTGCTTCGTTCGTCACGGTCAGTTCCGGATCGAGCTTCGCCTGATACGCAAGGAAGTTGTTGTCCTCGATCATCGCATCGGCCTGACCCTGCTTGACGGCGAGAATGGCCGCCTGCGAACTGTCATATTCCTGAATCTTGACGGGGATGCCCATCGAGCGGACTTCGTCGCCGTTGGTCGAGCCTTTCACCGTGGCGATGGTGCGCCCGTTCATGTCCTTCGCCGACTGGATGCCGCTGCTCTTCTTCACGAGCATCGCTTCGCTCGCGACAACGTACGGCGACGTGAATTCGACGACCTTCGCGCGTTCCAGGTTGCGCGTGAAATTGCAGAACACGACGTCGACCTTGGCGGTCTGCAGGTTCGGGATGCGGTTCGCGCTAGTGGTGTTCACGACTTCGAGCTTCACGCCCATTTGCTTTGCCAGTTCCTTGGCGAGGTCGACGTCATAGCCGTCCGCATTGCCGTCTTTGTCGTAGAAGCCGAACGGCGCGAACGTTAGGCAATCGCCAACGCGCAGCGTGCCGCGCTGAAGCACGGCTTGAAGCGTCGATGCAGGCGCCGCTGCCGCTGGGCCCTGCTCGGGCGTCGCCACTTTCGTGCAGGCGGAGAGCACAAGGAGTCCGCTCACAGCGGTTGCGGCAAACAGCAAGGCGGCCTTGGCGCCCTTGGTGGCGAGCTTCATGTTCAGGTCCTGATCGAGGGGTTGGTCTGAGAACCGCTCCCAGCGTGGCCTCGCGTTCGTGACACTTGCCGTCGAAGCACTAGGTTGTCCGATATACCGGACAGTTATCTGGCGAGCCGGATTGATGGCCCAGTGTTGGACGCTAAAAAGAGACGCGCAAGCAGCCAGAACCCTTATTGCTTCGGGAATTTTGTCGGGCTAGCTAACGATCGCGGTCGCGTGATCGATCGCTGATCCCACGGTGGCTCATCGCCGAACGCTTCTGCCAGATAGTCGACAAAGCGGCGCACTTTCTCCGGTATGCGCCGCGCGCTCGGGTACACGGCCTGGATTGCAAGTTCAGCAGCATGATATTTGGGCAAGAGCGCAACCAGCTCGCCCCGGCGAATATGCTCGCCAAACACAAACGTGGGGCCATATGCAATTCCAGTTCCTGCAACTGCGGTGGCGAGCAGCATTTGAGTGTTGTTGGCAGCCATTCTGCAGGGCCCATCGATCAAATGCGCGCGCTTCTTCGCGTCGAACAAAGTCCAGTCACCTGTCGACACAGCTTCGCTGAATGCAAGGCGCTGTGCGCGACGCAGATCATCCGGTGTCCGCGGCGTTCCGTGTCGCTTCAGGTAGGCAGGCGAAGCACACACGACCATTTTGCAAGGCGCGAGACGGCGTACCACAAGCCCCTCGTCGCGCAGGCGTCCGATACGGATCGCCACGTCAACGCCAGCATCGAGGAGATCGATATAACGATCTTCAAGCTGTATTTCCACATTCACTTCGGGATGATCGTCCAGGTAGCGTCCGACGACCGCACCCAAATGCATCGAGCCAAAAGTGACGGGAGCCGCAACGCGCAGCACGCCTCGCGCAGTGACTTGCGAGTCACTTGCCTCCCGGTTTGCTTCGTCGAAAGACTCGAGAATGCGCTTACAGCGTTCGTAGTATGTCTGCCCCGTATCGGTGAGACTCAGGCGGCGCGTTGTGCGATGAAACAGCCGCGCGCTCAGTTCCGTCTCCAGCGCACTGACATGCTTTCCCGCCATGGCTGCCGATAGTCCGAAGCGTCTCGCCGCTGCGGCGAAGCTGCCGTCCTCTACGGCGGCGACGAAAATACCAAGACTGGTCAATCGGTCCATTCGCCATTTCAATTCGATAATCGCGTTATCGACTGTACGTACGGAATAGGGAATTATCAAGCCGCAGGTTTGAATCTACGATTCGTACATTCCCAAACAGAAAGAGGTTCGAACATGGAAATCGAAACGAGCGGCACTCGGATTCATCTCTCGCTGCGTGGCAGCGGCAACGTGGCTCTGGTGTTTCTGCATTACTACGGCGGCTCATCGCGGACATGGGATCGGGTGGCTGACGAATTGTCGGATCAGTACCGTGTCGTCGCGCCTGATCACCGCGGCTGGGGCCGTTCCTCTGCACCAGCAACCGGTTATCGGATCGCAGACCTTGCCGACGACGCCGAGGGTGTAATTGCGGCGTTAGGTCTGCAGCGTTATGTGTTGGTCGGACATTCGATGGGCGGCAAGGTAGCGCAACTGATCGCGTCGAGACGGCCAGCCGGGCTGATAGGTCTGGTTCTCGTTGCGCCGTCGCCTCCGTCTCCGACCTTGCTCACCGAAGAGGCGCGTGCAACTTTGGCAGGCGCGTATCAATCCCGTGAGTCAGTCGATTTCGTAATCGATCACGTGCTGACGTCCAGGAAGATTGATGAGGAACTCCGGGCACAGGTGATTGACGATAGTCTGAGAGGCGCGCCGCAGGCCAAGGCGGCATGGCCCAACATCGCCATGAACGAGGACATTACAGAAGAAGTAGCGTCGATCAACGTGCCGACGGTTGTCATTTCGGGCGAGCTTGACCAGGTGGATAGCATCGCAACATTGCAGGCTGAACTGCTTCCTCGCATCCCTCATGCGGTCATGCAGGTCATCCCCGCAACCGGGCATTTGTCGCCTCTGGAAGCGCCAGAAGAGGTAGCGCAAATCATTGCCGGATTCGTTAAGGCAGTCGTAGGCAAGCTTGTCGTGTGACCGTGTCGACGACGATTGACGAATACGAAGGCGTCGGCGCTCACGGTCTTTCCTCTCGCAGCAGAAATAGGAAACGACCGGCGAGAGCCTGACGGTCGACGGTGGATGGATTGCCTGAACCGGGCTGCCAATCTGAGTGCTATACGAATGCGGCGCGCATTTCGGATAGCGTCGAGCGGGCAAGAGTGCCAACGCGTCGCGTATGAGACGTTTTTGTTTCAACTTCCGGCGGTCAATGTTGAAGTGGATCGGTGGCTGTTTCTGGTGTTCGCAATCGCCTGGCTGTTGAGCTAGAGCGTGCGAAAAGAAGGCGGATGCGAGGCATTTCTGTGCTGACTGCAAGCGCGTGAAAAAAGCCCGCCGGGCGGAATGGCCGGCGGGCTCTGAGATCCGAACCTCGGTGACAAGTCCGGAGGAGTCGGAAGGATAGCGAACTACAATGGCTGGACCAATCGCTTGGCCTTGCCACTGCGCTCCCCTGAGATGAAGCTGTCAGACACGGCAGTGCATCCGTTATGCGATCCGGGATTGCGACTTCCGATCTCTTACCTCACGCCTTGGCAAGCTGCAGGCCGCCGAAATTCTGGATCGTGGGGATCTCGACTTTCGTGTACGTGTCAGTCTGCGTGACGGGTGCCACTACGACGCCTGGGCTGGCGAAGCCGCCACCATAGGCAAGGTTGAGGTTTCCCGCGTTGTAGTTGCTGCCGCCGTGTACAGCGGACAGAGCCTTGGCGGACAGTTCTTCGGTGTGGGCGATGTCTTTGATGGTTAGCGAGGTCATGGTAGGTCTCCTGGGGCTGTTTCAGTTTCGGTTTAAAGAGTACGGTTCGACGTGTAAGCGGGGAGAGCGCACCTCGATGGGATCGAACGGCATCCGCTGTCAGCGCGACTCTCCGCGTCGCTTACCTCACGCCTTGGCAAGCTGCAGGCCGCCGAAATTCTGGATCGTGGGGATCTCGACTTTCGTGTACGTGTCAGTCTGCGTGACGGGTGCGACCACGACGCCCGGGCTGGCGAAGCCGCCGCCATAAGCAGCATTGAGGTTTCCGAAGTTGTAGTTGCTGCCGCCGCGTACAGCGGACAGAGCCTTGGCGGAAAGTTCTTCGGTGTGGGCGATGTCTTTGATGGTCAGTGAAGTCATGGTAGGTCTCCTGGAGCTGTTTCAGTTTCGGTTTAAAGAGTACGGTTCGACGTGCAAGCGGGGAGAGCGCACCTCTATGGGATCGAACGGCATCCGCTATCAGCGCGACTCTCCGCGGCGCTTACCTCACGCCTTGGCAAGCTGCAGGCCGCCGAAATTCTGGATCGTGGGGATCTCGACTTTCGTGTATGTGTCCGTCTGCGTGACGGGTGCGACCACGACGCCCGGGCTGGCGAAGCCGCCGCCATAAGCAGCATTGAGGTTTCCGAAGTTGTAGTTGCTGCCGCCGCGTACAGCGGACAGAGCCTTGGCGGAAAGTTCTTCGGTGTGGGCGATGTCTTTGATGGTCAGCGAGCTCATGGTAAATCTCCTGTGAGGGTCTTCGGTCTGGGTGGAAGAGCACTATTTGTCGCGCTCACAGGGGTATTTGCACAGGGTGTGCCAACGTGAACCGGGCAAGCTGGCAAAACTCGCATAAGTCGCGGAATATAAAGGAAAAAATTAAATCGCCCGCGAGCATTTTCATGCGGTTGCGGGGCGTGAGGCAGCAAAAGGTGTCGTGGGATAGCAAACACGTTTTGGCCGAGTGTCTGCGTTGAGAGAACGGCCGCGCATTCAGGCAGCTTATTCGTTCGAATGACGAGGACGCGCCCATGGCCTGTTAGATGGCCATGAAGCGTTGATCGAGCAGGCGGAGGCGGGGTTGTTGCGCGCATCGACCTAACGCTTCAGGGTTCAAGGATCTGGCTGATGCGCGATAGCGCGTCGGGGTGCGCGAAAGATGCTCGCGCATTGCTTCCGACGCCCCTTCGTTGCGCTCACGTTCGAGCAGTTCAAGCAGATGCAAGCGCTACTTCGCCTGTTCGATATAGCGCTCGCGATGCTGCATCGACCGGTAGGAAACATCGATGACGTATGCGGCCGGCCGACGACGGCATACGTCATCGTATCGTCAAGCAGATTGAGGAGGATCGCCTGATTCGGGCGAACGCGGTCGCCGACCTCGAGCGGCGCTCGGTCTGGGCTCTGTAGCAAGTGGGCAAAGCTTTCCTAATCTGCCCGACAGCGATCGGAAAAATGCCTTAAAGTGCTATCGCGCCATCGGTAAATAAAAAAGACATGAAAAATATCATTGCCCCATTACCGGCTGAATTCGACATTCACCCGCTGCGAGTGGAGTTTCGAAACAAAGATGTCGAACGGAATTTCCAGGCTCATCACTTGCCCCGCAATCAGGCGACATTGCGTACGACGCTTGTTTTTTGTTCCTTCTTCTACCTGGCATTCGCTCTGACCGATGCCAGTGCTCTCGGTTATACAAGTGAGACGCTGCTGCTGTTTTTCGCCCGGATGTTCGTTGCGGTGACCGCGATGACTGGGCTGTATCTGGCGCGCACGCGGCCCGCATCGAGTGCCGCGCTTCAGCTCGCCGCAACTGCTGCTGAAATCGTCGGGATGGGTACATTCATGCTGATCGTGCAGCATCGGCCCGGCGAAATTCCCTGGCATGCGATGTCCTTCAGCATCATGCTGATCGTTGTCTATGTCTTCATCCCGAACCGACTGATCGTCTCGCAGACCATCGCCTTTTCAGCGACGGCGCTCTTCATCATCGTCGTCTCGAGCAAGTTGACGCTCAGGTTCTCTGACATGCTGACCATGTCCATGTTGCTCCTGCTGACAAACAGCTTCGGGCTTGTCGCTGCGCGCCGTTACCATCGACTGTGGCGCGATGAATATCGCGTAAGAGCGCTTTTGACTGACCAGGCAATGAAGGACCATCTGACCGGGTGCTATAACCGGCGCCATTTGCATGATGTTCTTCTTCCGACCGAACTCAAGCGGGCACAGCGCCACAGGCTTTCGTTCGCCGTCATCCTGTGCGACATCGACCACTTCAAATCCATCAACGACACGTTCGGCCACCTGTGCGGAGACGCTGTTTTACAGAATTGCTCTGCGGTCCTCCACAACTGTGTTCGTCGCCAGGTCGATTGCGTCGTTCGCTACGGTGGCGAGGAGTTCTTGCTGTTGCTGCCTGAAATGGACAAGACGGACGCGGTGCGTCTTGCCGAGCGCTTGAGGCTCTCTTGCGCGCAAACGCCGGTCGTAGTTGGCGGACAGAGCGTTGCAGTCACGGCGAGCTTCGGGGTATTAGCGGTGGATCTCACGGCCGGTGACGCAGATGTCACAGAAGAAGCCATCATCGCTGCTGCGGACAAACTGCTATATCGTGCGAAGACGGAAGGCCGGAACAACATTCAGGCGGATAGCTTGCTTGACGGAATGGGCAGGCTCTCGGCTTAGAGGATGCTTCTATCGCTCACGGATGGGCGGCATCACACCCGAAGGCATAGGATTTGGTTTAAACCCAATCAAACATTACTATCACGCGATTATCGGCACCGCTTCAAAGTTGTTTGCTGCGCGTCTGCCAATGCGGAAGGCTGCGGCAGAGGCCGCCTTTGTTTCGGCATGATCCACTTGTGACACCGAGCATCGTCGGTTCAACGTCAGCTACGGCCGGGCGCCGCACCGAGGAGGAGTCGGCAATATCTCGGGCGAGTCGATCACGAAGGCGGCTCCCTGTAACAGCTACGCGTCCATCCAGCTGACATGTGCGCTCACCACGCGCCATCCCTCCTGCGTCCTGATCCAGGTCTGGCTCTGCCTGCCGATACGCGCCTCGTTATCTCGCCGAAACTCGATGTTGGCGACCGCAAATGAATCGCCATACGTAGTGATGACACGCGCCACGACAGTCCGCGCGAGCCCTTTGCCGGGGCGCGCGGCGCGAAATGCACGAATCGCGTCGTACCCGTACAGGTTTTCCGTTGCGCCGTATCGGAGCGTATGCGGCGAATCGAAGAACAGCGTGTCGAGCATGGCGACGTCGTTGGTGACGAGAGCCTGCTCATAGATGTCGAAGGCCGCGTTGACTTCTGCGAGCGCGTCGGGCCGGTTGATGTCGTTCATCGCTGCGCTCCCGCATGGGCGGCCAACTCGCTGAACGGCGGCGGAGGAGACACGGCAAGCTGTGCGGCTTCGAGACGCCGCGCCGCTTCGAACGCGAGATGTTCGCGCCACGGCGCGGCGATCAGTTGCACGCCGACAGGCAGCCCGCCGCGGGTTCGCATTGGGGCCGCAACCACAGGCAAGCCCAGACATGAAACAGGCTGCGTCAACATGCCCAGATTGGGCCTCACCGCGAGCCGCTCGCCGTTGACCTCCATGAACTCGTCGCCGATGCGTGGCGCAACGACGGGCGTGGCCGGTGCGATCAGCACGTCATAACGCTCGAAGAGTTCGAGCACGCGGCGCCGCAACGCCGCGCGCACGCGCTGCGCCTGCACGATCCACGCGGCGGGCAGCAGCGCACCTGCTATCAGCCGATCGCGCGATAACGGCTCGCGAGCGCCATAGTGCGTGCGCAGGTTTTCCATGTGCAGTTGACCGCCTTCAGCGGCAGTGATCAGAAACGCTGCACCGCGTGCCGCGTCGGCGTCCGGATACTCGACGGTGTGCGTGGCCGACAGCGCATGCGCGGCGGCATGCGAGGCTTCGCGCGCATCATCGTTTGCGTGGGCGTCGAAATAGCCGCCGAGACGCGCAACGCGTAGCGGACCGGGACGCGTGTCAACGGATTCGAAGCCGCGCTGCGCGCAGGCCGGGTCGAGCGCGTCCGTGCCTTGCAGCGCATCGTAGACGGCCGCGAGGTCGTCTACGGTGCGCGCAAAAGCGCCCATATGATCGAGGCTCGCGACGAACGGCCATGTGCCGTGCCGCGACAGACGGCCATAGGTGGGCTTGAGGCCGAACACGCCGCACAGCGAAGCGGGCACACGCACTGAGCCGTTTGTGTCGGTGCCGAGCGTGAGCGGCACGAACCCTGCCGCGACGGCCGCCGCGCTGCCGCCCGACGAGCCGCCCGCCGAGCGCGTCAGGTCGTGCGGATTGCGGCACGGTCCAGCGTGATGGTTCTCGGTCGTGAAGCCGTATGCGAACTCGTCCATATTGAGCGCGCCGACGAGGATCGCTCCCTGCGCGCAGAGGCTTTCGACGAGGGTCGCATCTGCGGCGGCGGGCGGTGCGCCAGCCAGCACGCGCGAACCGGCAAGCGTCGTCACCCCCGAGATATCGAACAGATTCTTCGCCGCAAACGGAACGCCTGCCAGCGGCGGCAAGTTGTGGCCGCTGGCGCGGCGGGCATCGAGCGCGTCGGCTTCGGCGAGTGCGCGTTCACGCGTGACGGTGGTGAATGCGTTGACCTGCGTGTCGTAGGCGTCGATACGCGCAAGCGTCGCTTCGATCAACTCGCGTGCGCTGAACGCACCTTGGGCGTACGCCCGCGCAATGGAGAGGGCGCTTTCGGCGCCGCTGCTAGAGGGTGTCATGGGCGATATACCGGAGCGGGTTCGTCATTCGTGTCGACAGGATAGGCGAGTACAGGCGCTGCAAGCTGCGCGATGCGCTCGAACTGGGCTTTCACCTGCGCGGCGGCTTCGGCGGAAAGGTCCGGGAAATGCAGTGCGAGCGCTGCGTCGACGTAACGGTCGAGTGCGGTGTCGAAGGAAGAGGACATGACCTATCCGTTCAGAAAAGAGTGGGGAAGAGTTCGCGCGCGCGAGCGATTAACGCGCGGTCGCTGCCGCGAGGCCCGATCAGCGACAGCGCGAGCGGACGTTCGCTGTCGTTCGCGACGGGCACGCTGACTTGAGGCAAGCCAGCAAACGCGGCGATCGTGTTCATGGTGAGCGCGTCGCGATAGAACGCGTCGATCAGTTCAGGCCTTTCCTGTTTGCTCAACAGCGAACGTGGCGTGGTCGGCAGCACGATCAGCGCGTCGGCCACGATTCGCTCGATGCGCTGCGCGAAAGCTTCGCGCATCACGTGACAGCGTTCGACTTCGGCGGCGTCAAGCGTCTTCAGGCGCGCGAAGCGTGCCGCGATGTCGGCGCCGAAGCGCGGCGCGTTCGCGTCGATCCACGGGCCCAACGACGCAGCGATCGAATCGTCCTGCAATTGCTGGTACACGTGCAGCCAGCGCGATCGCTCACCAGCGAAGACTTCGACTTCGTCGCACGTGGGGAAGAGATCGCGCAGGCGCTGTGCATCGTCGGGCTCGTTAGCTGCGCGGGCCTCGAATGCTTCCTTGCACTGTACGAGGGACAAAGGCGCCTCCACAGCAGGCGCTCCATCGAGCAATACGTCCGCAACGCGCGCGAGCATTTCGCCCGTGCGCGCAAACCAGCCGACCGTGTCGAAGCGCGGCGCAAACGGCAACACGCCTTCGAGCGCCGCGGCATCGTAGGACGGCCGGATACCCCAGAGCCCGCAGAACGCGGCAGGCACGCGCACGGAGCCGCCTGTGTCCGTGCCGAGCGCGAAGTCCACATCAGCGCTCGCGACGGCTGACGCCGAGCCGCTCGACGAGCCGCCCGGCAACGCCTGCGGCCAGCGCGGATTGAGCGGCGTGCCGTAATGAGCGTTGACGCCTTCGAGGCTGTAGGCGAGTTCGTCCGTGATGGTCTTGCCGTCCACGCTGGCGCCCGCTGCCAGCAGCCGGGCGACGCAGCGCGCGTGACGCGGCGCGGGCCCATGCGTCGCGAGCCAGTCGGGATTGCCGCCGCCGGTCGTTGTACCGGCAACGTCGATCAGATCCTTGACGGCAAAACGCAAGCCGTCGAGCGGGCCGCTCATCGTCGCGGCAACCTGCAAGCGCGTGCCTGGAATGAACGGGCTCATGCGGCGGCCCCTTCGAGCGCAGCGCCGAATTGCAGCGAATCCGCGACGAAGCCGAAGCACTTCTTCACGTTCCAGATGCTCGCCTCCGTGCAGAACGCGGGCGACGACGTCGCGCAGCAATCGCTCAGCATCACGCAGCCATAGCCGAGGAAGTTGGCATCGGTGAGGGTGTGCATCACGCACTGATCGGTATTGACGCCCGCGAAGAACACCGTACGCGTGCCGAGATTGCGCAGGATGCTGTCGAGCGGCGTGTCCCAGAAGCCGCTGATGCGGTACTTGTCCACGCAGATGTCCTGCGGCTCGATCTTCAGTTCGTCGACCACGGCGGCGGCCCACGAATCTTTCTCGAGCACCCGCGCGCCATGCTCCGGCAAGGGCTCGCCGAGGCCGATGCCGGTGCCTGTCGGCTTGTAGAGATGAAGCTGGTTCGGCGGCATGTTGGCGAGATCCGGCCGGTTGCCCCAATTGACCCAGATCACCGGAACGCCACTGTTGCGCACCACGGGAAGCAGGCGCTGCAACGGTGCAATCGGCGCGCGATCCGCACCGAAATCGCCCCCGATGTGGTCGACCCAGCCGCCTTTGGTGCAGAAGTCGTTCTGCATGTCGATGATCACGAGCGCCGATTTGCCGATGTCGAAGCGCACTTTTTGCGGTTCGGAATCGAGCACCCCAATGCGCGGCGCGGGCGTCGGCGCAGCCATATCGACGAGCGTGCCGGTGGCGGTCCAGCGCGTGTGAGCGAAGGCGCCGAGTGTGCCTTCCGTGCTTGCTAGGTCTGGGTTTGCAGCGAGGTTCATGGAGTTCTCCGGAGCGTCTTGCGAGTGTTGTTCGAACGTCGGTCGTGGATTGCCTTGCGCGGTGTCCGCCCGATCAACCAGACGGCGAGCGCCTGGCGTTTCGGGCGCGACGGATCGCGCATTGGCATCGAAGTTGCAACGTGCATTTCAGTCATGAATAACCTACTTACCGAAATTCAACGCAAAAGGAGTGCCAATGATGGTCAGTTCACAACAGGCATCGCGTGCGAGACTGCGCCGCCATCTCGTGTCCCGCTGCCTCGTCACGGCAGGGATCGTCGCGCTCGCCGCGCCTTCGTTCTTCATTCCCGCCGCGCACGCCGCCGATGACGCGATGCGCGTCGGCGTGCTGATTCCCGGTTCGAAGACCGACAAGGGCTGGATGGAATCGGGTTATGACGGCGTCGTGGCCGCGCAGAAAGAGTTCGGCCCGAAGCTGAAGACGCAGGTCATCGAGAACATCAACTACGCGGACATGGAGCAGGCGCTCACGAATCTCGCGAGCCGGAACCAGCTGGTGATCGGCATCGGCGGACAGACGCAGGCCGCCGTGCTGAAGATCGCGAAGCGCTTTCCCAATGTGAAGTTCTCGATCGTCGGCGGCAACAAGGGCGACAACATGCCGCCGAATGTGGCCGGGTACGACGTGAAGCAGGCTGAAATCGCATTCGTCGCGGGCGCTGCCGCCGCGATGCTGTCGAAGAACGGCGCGGTGAGTTATGTCGGCGGCATGGAGATTCCGTCTATCGTCAACGCGGGCAAGGAGTTCGGCAACGGCGCGCACTACGTGAACCCGAAGGTGAAGTACTTCGAGGCCTATACCGGCGACTTCGACAACGTCGCGAAAGCGCGTGAAGCGACCGCCGCAGCGGTCGCGCAGGGCGCCGACGTTCATTACCACATTCTCAATCTCGGTTTGCGCGGGCTGGAGCAGGCGGCCAAGGAGAAGGACACGCATATCATCGGCAGCTATACGGACCGTTGCGGTAGCGATCCGCTGTACGTCGCGTACAGCATCACGGGTGTCGGCTATCAGGCACAGTACGCGATCGAGCAGCTCGAGAAAGGGCAATGGCAGCCGGGCTACAAGGCGTTCGGCCTCGCGATGGGTCCCAAGGCCTCCGGCATGGTGATCTGCAAATCCACACCCGCGATGGATGCGAAGCTCAAGCAGATCGAAGAAGACATTCTGAGCGGCAAGATCAAGGTTTCCGAAGGATGAGCGCGCTCGCTGCCGCCGCCGCGCACGCCGAGCCGATTCTCTCGCTGACGGATATCGGCAAGCGCTTTGGCTCGTTTACCGCGCTCGAAGGCGTGTCGCTCGACCTGATGCCGGGCGATGTGCACTGCCTGCTCGGCGAAAACGGCGCGGGCAAGTCGACGCTGTGCAACGTGATCTTCGGCGTTCATCAGCCGGATGCGGGCGCGATGCATGTGAATGGCGCGCCCTATCGCCCGAAGAATCCGCGCGAGGCGTTGGCACACGGCATCGCGATGGTGCATCAGCACTTCAGTCTCGTCGACGACGCGAGCGTGCTCGACAACCTGTTGCTCGGCCAGGCGCGCGGCTGGCTCAACCGCCAGCGCGAGGCGGCGCGGCTGCGCGAAGTGCTGGAGAGCGTCGGGCTGACGTTGCAGCTCGATGCGAAGGTCGCGGATCTGTCGGTGGGCGAGCGGCAGCGCATTGAAATCGTCAAGTGCCTGATGCGCGAACCGCGTCTTCTGCTGCTCGACGAGCCGACGGCCGTGCTGCTGCCTGCCGAGATCGACGCCTTGCTCGACACCTGTGAGCGTGTCGCGAAGCGGGGCTGCGCCGTGGTGCTGGTCACACACAAGCTGAAGGAGATCTGCCGGATCGCCACGCATGCGACGGTGTTGCAGTCGGGCCGCGTAGTCGCGCGTTCGGCGGCACCATCGGCGGAGATCGACCGGCTCGTGCACGCGATGATTCATCGTCCGGATCACGAGCGCGGCGAGACGGACGACGATATGGCAAGCCGCCTGTCGCTTGCGGAATCGCGCTCGCCGTATTCGCGGCCGCTGACGGAAGAGGTGCTGCAAATCGACGGATTGAGCGCGCGCGATGCCGAAGGCGTCACGCGTCTCGAGCGTTGCACGCTCGTCGTGAATCGCGGCGAGATCGTCGGCATAGCGGGCGTGGAGGGCAACGGGCAAAGCGAACTCGGTGCGGTGCTGGCAGGCATGACGAGCGCATCCGCGGGACGCTTCTTCGTTGCGGGTCGCGACATGACGCATGCGAGCCCGCGCGAACTCACGCAGGCGGGCGTGGGCATCGTGCCGGAAGATCGTCACGCGGTGGGCTGCGTGACGGGCATGAGTGTCGCCGACAACCTGCTGCTCAATCATCTGGATCGGTACACGCGCGCCGGTTTTCTGCGCCGCCGTGCGATGCGCGCCGCCGCGCTGGATCTGATGCAGCGCTTCGACGTGCGGGCGAGCGGGCCCGACGCGCTGTTCGGCGGGCTGTCCGGCGGCAATCAGCAGAAGGCCGTGCTGGCGCGCGAGCTGACGCTCGATCCGCTGCTGTTCCTGCTCGCCGCGCAGCCGACGCGCGGACTCGATGTCGGCGCGGTCGCCGCCGTGTACTCGCACATTCGCGCCGCACGCGATCGCGGTGTGGGCGTGTTGCTGATTTCCTCCGAACTCGACGAACTGATGAGCGTCGCTGATCGCATCGTCGTGCTGTATCGCGGCCGCATCATGGGCACCTGCACGCCCGAGGCGAGCAATCGCGGCCGCATCGGCGCATGGATGGCGGGCGCGGGAGAACCTGCATGAATCCGCATATGAAGTCGCAGACCTTGTTTGGCGCCGCGCACGGCGCGCAAGGCTGGCGCACGCGTTTGCCGCATTGGCGCGTCGCCGGCGTGATCGCAGCGGCCGTGGCCGTCGCGATGCTTGCCGCGCTGCTGTTGATCGCGATGATGGGCGTGCCCGTCGGCGATGCGCTCGCGGCGTTTGCCGACGGCGCATGGGGCTCGCCGTATGCGATCGGCGCGTCGATCAATCGCAGCCTCGCGTTCGCGCTCGTCGGCACAGGCTTCGTGATCGCGGACCGCGCGAAGCTCACCAACGTGGGCGGCGAAGGACAGATCGCCATCGGCGGCATCGTCTCGACAGCGTTGAGTCTTTATGGCGGTTGCGCGCACCTGCCGCTGGGCCTGTCGTTCATCGTGCCGATGCTGGGCGCGGCGATGGCGGGCGCGGTGTGGGGCGGCGTGCCCGGCGTGCTGAAAGCGAAGGCCGGTACCAATGAAGTGATCAGCACCTTGTTGCTGTCGTTCATCGCCGTGTGGCTGCTCTACTGGTGCGTGCAGAGCGAAGCCCTGCTGCGCCAGCCGATGAGCAACGCGGCGACCTTGCCCGAATCGCTCGAAATCCCCGACTTGACCAAGCTTCCGGCGATCTTCGCCGCGAGCGGCATGAACCTCAATATCGGCCTGCCGGTGAGCGTCGCGCTCGCGTTCGCTTCGGCAATTCTTCTCACGCGCACACGCTTCGGACTGTCGCTGCGCGCCGCGGGCCTCAACGCGATCGCGGCAAAACGCGCGGGCTTGCCGATCACCTCGTCGATCGTGGGCGCGCTTGCCCTCGCCGGTGCGTTCAGCGGCCTCGCCGGCGCACTGATGCTGCAAGGCGACCAGTACTCGCTGAAAGCAGGCTTCTCGTCGGGCTACGGCTTCGACGGCCTGGTGGTCGGCCTGCTCGCGCGCGGTTCGATCACAGGCGTGTTCGCGGCGGCGCTGCTGTTCGGCTTTCTGCGCTCGGGCGGCATCAACATGGAGATGATCGCGCAAGTGCCGTCGGCGCTCGTGCTGATCGTGCAGGGCATCGTCACGATCGCCCTCGCGGGCGGCGCGATGTGGCTCGACAGGGGAGACGCACGGCAATGAATCTCGAACTTCTCGCGGTATTCGCGGGCGCGTCGATCCGCCTTGCTGCGCCGATGATGCTCGCCTCGACGGGCGAACTCGTGAGCGAGCGCGCGGGCGTCCTCAACATGAGCGTCGAAGGCATGATGCTGACGGGCGCGTTTCTCGGCGCGACGTTTTCGTGGCTTACGGGCAATCCCGTCATCGGCTTGTTGTGCGGCATGCTCGGCGTGATTCCGCTCGCGCTGCTGCAGGCCTTTCTCAGCGTGACGATGCGCGCGAACCAGATCGTGACGGGCATCGGCATCAACATTCTGGCGCTTGGCGGCACCACGCTCGCGTACCGGAAGATTTTCGGCGAGCGGTCGAGCGCGGTGATCCCGGGGCTCGCGCATTGGTCGCCGGCCGTGCTCGGCAAGATTCCCGTGCTCGGCGAGCCGGTCTTCGCGCAGGTCTGGCTGCTGTATGCGGGGCTTGCCGTGCTGATCGGCACATCCGTCGTGATGCGGCGCACGGCACTGGGCGTCGCGCTGCATGCGACCGGCGTCGCGCCTCGCGCGGTGGATCAGTCGGGACTCGGCGTCGCGCGGCTCCGCTACGGCGCTGTGGTGTTCTCGGGCGTGATGTCGGCGGCGGCGGGCTGCTTCCTGTCGATCGGCGATATTCACACGTTCACGGAAGGCATGACCAACGGCGCAGGATATCTGGCGATTGCCGCGATCATCTTCGGCAACTGGAAGGTCGGCCGCACGGCGCTTGCGTGCCTGCTATTCGGGGCGGCGACGGCCATGCAATTCCAGCTGCCGATGTTCGGCCTGCATGTGCCGACGGCGCTGCTGATCATGCTGCCGTATCTGCTCGCGCTGGTGGCCGTGGCCGGTCTGATTGGCCGCCAGTCCGCGCCGCCCGCGCTTACCCAGCCGTTCCGGCGCTGACACGGCGCGAGCGCCCAGGCGCGGCGGAGTACCATAGCGATTCGCCGCGCCATCTTCCCACTTTCATCGATACCATGCCACGCAACGCCCCTGCATCCAGCGCACACCCCCGGGACACGAAGGAAGCGCCAACGCGTCGCCAGCAGCTTGCGGCGAAAACGCGCGAGCGCATCTTCCGGATCGCGATCAAGGAGTTCGCCGACAAAGGCTTTAGCGGCGCGCGCGTGGAAGGCATCGCGAGCCGCGCGAAGGTCAACATCCGCATGATCTATCACTACTTCGGCGGCAAGGAGATGCTGTACGTCGAAGTGCTGGAACATGTGCTCGAGCGGCTGCGCGAAGCCGAACTCGCCGTTGCGCCGGATGTGCAGACGGTCGAACCCGTAGCGGGAATCGTCCAGCTTTACGATTTCATCGAAGGACACTTCGCTGCGCACCCTGAACTGCTGTGTCTGCTGTCGTGGGAGAACCTCAACCGCGCGCGCTACCTGAAACGTTCGAAGGCCATTCCGGAGATGTCGTCGCCCGTGCTCGACAAGCTGCGCACGCTGCTCAAGCGTGGCGAGGCCGCGCGCACGCTGCGCACGGGGATCGACCCGCTGCACATGTACGTGACGCTCGTGAGTCTCGCGTATTTTCACAAGTCCAATGCGTACACGCTCTCGCGCATGTTCGCGACGGAGATGCTCGAGCCTTCATGGCAGGCTGCGCACAAGGCGCAGGCGCACGAACTGGTGCGCGCGTTTCTCGCCGGCGCACGCGTGCCGGAGCTGGCGGCGCATGCCTGAGCGGATGCCGCACGTTGCGTGCGGCGCGCTTCAACGAACGCTTGCCCGCTTCCGCGCGATCGACCTCGCGATGAGCAGCCCGCCAATCATCACCAGCAGCGAGATGAGGGTCGTCATCGTGCCGAGCGCGTAAATGACCGGCGTGGTAACCGATGTCGTCAAGCCCTGCAATTCGAGCGGCAACGTGTTCTGATCGCCGATTGCCTGCGAGGTACGGGCGATTTCGTCCCAGGACAGCGTAAAGCCGAACATCGCCACGCCGATGACGGAGGGCCCGATGATGGGAAGCACGACATTCTTGAACGATTGCCACGGCGAGGCCCCGAGATCGCGCGCGGCTTCTTCGAATGCGGGATTGAAGCGGTTGAACACGGCGAACATCACGAGCAGGCCGAACGGCAGGGTCCAGGTGAGATGCGCGCCGAGCGCGGACGTGTAGAGACCCATCGACGTCGTCCAGCCGTCCGCGAACGACTGGAAGCCCCACGCGTTCGCCAGATACTTGATGAGCGTGTCGAGCAGACGGAACGTCAGCCCGATGCCGAGCGACACGATGATCGAAGGCATGATCAGACTCGCGACCGACACGTAAAAAACCGCCGTGTCGCCGCGAAAGCGGCGCCTGAATGCGAGGCCCGCGCTCACCGAGAACAGGACCGTCAACACGGTGACGGCAAGAGCGAGCTTCACTGAACGCCCGAATGCGGCCCAGATATCGACATCGCCGACGCCGTCGCGCAAGACAGCGAACCAGTGCAGCGACACACCGCGCATCGGAAAGGTCAAGCCGCCCTCAGGACCCTGAAAAGACAAAATGAAGATCGTGATGACCGGGCCGTACAGAAACAGCACGAAGAGTCCGAAGAGCAGGGCGAGCCAGTAAAAGCTCGCGGGCCGCTGCTCGCGATGGCGGGCGAGAAGTCGCATGTCACAGTTCCTTTCTGATGTCGACCGCGCGCGTCAGCGTCCAGACGATCATGAGCACCACGGCGAGCAAAATGATCGCGTTGGCTGCCGCGGCGGGGAATTGCAGGTATCCCGTTTGCACCTGGATGATCTTGCCCACCGAAGCGATCTGCTGCCCGCCCATGACACCGACGGTGAGGAAGTCGCCCATCACGATCGTGACGACGAAAATGGAGCCGATCACGATGCCCGTCTTCGACAGCGGCAACACCACGTCGCGGATCACCTGCCAGCTGCTCGCGCCGCCGTCGCGCGCGGCTTCGAACAAAGAGCGGTCGATGCGCATCATTGCGTTGAAGATCGGCACGATCATGAAGAACGTGTACAGATGCACGAACGCGAGCACGACGGAGAAGCTGGAATACAGCAGCCAGTCGAGCGGCTGATCGACGAGATGCGCGGACATCAGCGCCTGATTGACGAGGCCGTTGCGGCCGAGCAGCGGAATCCACGAGATCATGCGGATCACGTTGGAGGTCCAGAACGGAATGGTGCAGACGAGAAACAGCACCGTCTGCATCGCGGTCGTGCGAACGTGAAACGCGAGGAAATACGCGATCGCGAAGCCGAGCACGAGCGTCACCGCCCAGACGATCGCGCAGAACCTGAGCGTCGACCAGTACGTCTTGAAGGTGACGCACACATCCGTCAGCGAGCCGCAACCGTCGAATATCGCCGCGTAATTCTTCAACGTGAAGGCCGGGATGATCTGATACTCGTTGAAGTCCCAGAAGCTTACGATCAACGTGATCACAAGCGGCACGATGAAGAAGAACGCGAATGTCAGCGTGAGCGGCGTGGCTTGCAGCCAGGCGCTCACGCGGCGATGGCGCGCGGGCATTCGCTTCGTTTGCTGCAGGTAGTCGACCGAGGCCATCGTTACACTCCGGGCTGATGCGTGAGGACCGTCATGCCGCGATGAATTCGTTCCACTTCTGCACCATGTAGATGTTCTCGTCCATCACGGCGTTCCAGCATGCAATCGCGCCCATGCGCTGGTTGTATGAGCCGCCGTCGCGCACGCTGCCCGCCTTTTCGAGCAACTGTCCGTCGGGCGCCTTGATGTCCTGCGCGGCGGGCTTACCCTCCATCCAGTAGTCCCATTCGTAGGCCTGCATATGCGACTTCGCCGTTTCCGTGACGCCGGGGTAATAGCCCTGGCGCATCAGATAGGCGCCCGCCCAGCCGTCCTGGAACCAGTTGACGAACTCGTACGCCGCGTCGAGCTTCTTGCCCTGCAGCGAGCGCGGAAAGCCGAAGCCCGATGCCCATGAACGATAGCCTTCCTTGAGCGGCTGGAACTTGCAGGCGATGCCCATCGTGCGCACTTTCGTGACGGCGGGCGACCACATCGACTGGATCACGACTTCGCCCGAGGCCATCAGGTTCACGCTCTCGTTGAAGTCGCGCCAGAATGCGCGGAACTGGCCGGCGCGCTTCGCTTCGATCAGTATCTTGATGGTCTGGTCGATTTCGGCTTTGGTCATGTTGCCCTTGTCGCCGTACTTCACGCGGCCCGTCGCTTCGATCGCCATGGCCGCGTCCATGATCCCGATGGCGGGAATGTTCAGCAGCGCTGCCTTGCCCTTGAATTGCGGATTGAGCAGATCGGCCCAGCTCGTCACGGGACGGGCGATCAGGTCGGGGCGAATGCCGAGCGTGTCGGCGTTGTACGTGGTCGGGATGAGCGTCATCCATTCCGTCGGCGTAGTGGAAAACTCTGTCGAACGCGCGCCCTTGAGGAACATCACTTTCTTCGGGGCGGTGCCCTGATCGCCGATCTTCTTGCCGTCCACTTCACCCTTCGTGAGCACGGGGGTGATCTTGTCGGCGAGCTTGATGCGCTTCGCGTCCATGCCCGCGAGCGTGCCGGCGGGAATGAGTTTCCTGAGCGCGAAGTACTCGGTGTCGACGATATCGAATGAATTGGGTTGCGTGATGATGCGCTTGGTGACGTCGTCGGTGGTCACGGGGATGTATTGAATCTCGATGCCCGTGTCTGCCTTGAACTTCTTTGCGATCTCCGCGCTCTGGTTGACGGCCGTGCCCAGGTAGCGCAGCGTGATTTTCTCTTGTGCGTGCACATACGGAAAACCCGCGATGCCCGCCGCCGCGACGGCGCCCTTGACGAACGTGCGGCGTGACATGCCCTTGCTGACGGTCTCTTCTTCAACGTGTTGCGCGGGTGCTGCCAGCTTGTCGTCGTTCATTGCTTTCTCCTCGAAGGAATTTATCGTTGGGTTGTGATCTTGGGCATTACGCCGCGAGCGGATGGGCGTTCTGCTCGTCCCACCAGACGGTCACGCGCGCGTCCGGTCCGAGACGTTGCGGGTCGTAGTCGGCGTCGCTCATCAGCGAGACCAGCGCGGGCGAACCATCCTGCGGATCGAGCGTGATGCGCAGGTGCGTGCCCTGGTACTCGGCTTCGCGCACCGTGCACGCGAGCCCGCCGATGCGGCTCAAGCCGCTTTCGCCCGCACTCGTGCCGGGCGTGACGCCTTGCGGCGCAATGCGCAGGCGGTCGGCGCGCACGGTGAAGAGCCGGCCGTTCGCGCCGAGCACGTTATGGCCGCCGAGAAAGCGCGCGACGAATTCCGTGCGCGGCTGGTTGAAGACCTGGAACGGTGTGCCCGTCTGTTCAATATGGCCGTGACTCATCACCACCACGAGATCGGCGAGCGCCATCGCTTCTTCCTGTGAATGCGTGACGTGCACGAAGGTAATGCCGAGTTCCTTCTGCCAGCGTTTCAGTTCGGCTCGCATCTGCACGCGCAGGAAGGGGTCGAGCGCCGAGAGCGGTTCGTCGAGCAGTAGGCAGCGCGGTTCGTTGAGCAAGGCGCGCGCGAGTGCGACGCGCTGCTGCTGGCCGCCCGAAAGCTCCGCGGGCCTGCGGTGCGCGTAGGCTGACATCTCGACGAGTTCGAGGAGTTCGCCGGCGCGGTTTCTGCGCACCTCTTTGGCGACGCCGCGCATCTTGAGGCTGAACGCGACGTTGTCGAGCGCGGACAGATGCGGAAACAGCGCATAGCTCTGAAAGACCATTGCCGTGCCGCGCGAGGCAGGCGGCTCGCGCGTGACATTGCGACCGCCGATCAGCACGTCGCCGTCGGACACCGACTCGTGACCCGCGATCATGCGCAAAGTCGAGGTCTTGCCGCAACCTGACGGACCGAGCAGGCAGCAATAAGCGCCGCCGGGAATGCGCAGGTCGATGGCGTTCACGGCGAGCGAATCGCCATAGCGCTTCGATACATGCACGAGCTCGATGTCGGCTGGGCTTGCATGAACCACAGTGGATGCCGGCTGAACCATGAAGGTTTGTCCTGAGTGTAGACACGAGTGGAATACGGCGAACGTGCGGGGGCACGGCGCATGCAGCCCGGGGGCTTTTGCAAGTCGTATGCCATTCGCGATGGTGTCGGCCGCGTGCGGGACCGGCAACGAGCGCCACCGTGCCTGCTGACCGCATGTGTCGACACGTTGGCGCACATATTGCACACGATTGCAGGCCCCGATCGTCAGCACTTGCCGATGCATTCCGTGTGCGATCGCAGTGCAGATTTCGTTCGGATTGGGGCACGAACTAACCAAACCGGATCATTCACACGTGACAATGAACGACTACAAGCGAGAGCCGTGTGCTTCGTTGGGTTTCCTAAAGACACATGGCCGATTCGACTATCAGCCGGTTCATGAAGGCAACCGCTACGCCTGGCCGAACGGCGCGCGGCTCGCGGTCTACCTTGGCTTCAACCTGGAGCACTTTGCGTTCGGCGAAGGGCTGGGCGCGGCGCTCGGGCCGCTGTCGCCGCAGCCTGACGTGCTGAACTACAGCTGGCGCGAGTACGGCAACCGCGTCGGCGCGTGGCGGTGCATCGAATTGTTCGACTCGCTCGACATGCCGGCGGGCACGCTCATCAATACGTCGCTGTACGATCACTGCCCCGCGCTGATCGACGCGTGCGTGGCGCGCGGCGACGAACTGATTGCTCACGGCCACACGAACGCGCAGCGTCAAAGCGATCTGGATCGGGACGACGAGCGCGCGCTGCTCGCGCATTGCCGCGCGCGCATCCGCGAGTGTTCCGGCGTCGTGCCGGAAGGCTGGCTGTCACCGTGGATCTCGGAGTCGCATGCGACGCCGGACCTGCTTGCCGAAACGGGCTATCGCTACACGCTCAACTGGTGTCACGACGATCGCCCCGTGCGAATGCACACGAGCGCGGGGCCGCTCTGGTCGATTCCCTATCCGCAGGAGTTGAACGATCTGCCGATGATCATGGCGCGGCAGATGGACATGCGCGATTTCGCGGACATGATCGTCGACCAGTTCGACGAAATGCTCGAGCAGACTCTGCGTACGCGCGAGTCTCAGGCGCTCGTGATGGGGATTGCGCTGCACCCGTACATCGTCGGCCAGCCATACCGGTTGCGGCATTTGCGTCGGGCGCTCGCGCATGTTGCCAACGCGCGCGACGACATCTGGCTCACCACGCCCGGCGCGATTGCGCGTCATGTCGAGGAGGCCGTGCCCGCACCGGCGCAAGCCGCATGAGCACCGTGCGTGCGGTTGCGCGGCACGGCCAGCGCGACGAGGTGAGCGCGGATGGGCGGATCTATCAGTCGATCTTCGAAGGGGTGTTGAATCAGAGGCTTACGCCTGGTACCAAGCTGCCCGAGCCGGAACTGTGCGCGCTGTTCGGCGTGGGCCGCGCGGTGGTGCGGCGCGCGCTGGAGAAGCTCGCTCATGACGGCGTCGTCGTATTGCGCCCGAACAAAGGCGCGGTGATCGCGCAACCGACGCGCGAGGAAACGCGCGAGATTTTCGAGGCGCGGCGCGCGGTCGAGCGTGCGCTCGTCGAGCTTGCGGCGCAGCGCGCGAGCGTCGAGGACATCAGCGCACTGCGCAAGCAGCTTGCCGATGAGCACGAAGCGATGCATCGCTTCGATCAGCCGTCGTGGGCGCGGCTTGCCAGCGAATTCCATCTGCGTATCGCCGCATTGTCCGGCAATGCGATTCTTGAGCGCTATCTGACGGAGCTGATCTCGCGCAGTTCGCTGATCGTCGGAGCGTACGAGCGGGTGGGCAATGCGCCCTGCGAGCATGACGAGCACACGGCTATTCTCGACTGCCTCGAATCGCGCGATGCGGAAGGTGCGATTGCGCATATGACCGCGCATCTGCAAAGTCTCGAAGCGCGCATCGAGACTTCGGACATGCCGGGAACGAAGCGGCTTGCGCATCTGCTCGGCATCGAACCGCATCGATCAACCTCTACGGAATGACATGCAAATCGACTTCGAAGCGATCACCGAATATCAGCGCTACAAGCTGATGGCGAGCCTGATCGTGCCGCGGCCCATCGCGCTCGTGACCACGCTCGGCGCGGACGGCACCGTCAATGCGGCACCGTTCTCGATGTTCAACATGGTTGGCGAGGAACCGCCGATCGTCATGGTGAGCATCAACCGGCTGGCAGACGGCACGCTGAAAGACACCGCCGTGAACATTCCGCGCGAAAAGGAGTTCGTCGTGCATCTTGCCGACGAGCCGATTGCCCAACAGATGCATCGCTGCGGCGAGCGCTTTGCGCCGGATATCAGCGAACTCGATGAGGTGGGTTTATCAGCGATGGCGTCGACGCGCGTTAAGCCGCCCCGCATCGCGGAGGCGCCCGTCGCGTTCGAATGCGCGCTGTGGGAGACCCTTGAAACGCCGAGCCGCCACATCTTTATCGGCAAGGTGCTGATGCTGCACGTGCGGGACGAGCTGATCGACATCGAAACGTGGCGAGTGCGATTGCAGCACTACTTTCCGGTGGGCCGCTTCGGCGCGAGCGACTATGTCACAACACGCGATCGCTTCCAATTGTGATGCGGGTCGCTGCCACGACCCCATGAGCACCGGCCGTGCCAAACAGGGGCTTGCAGAAGTGGAAGGAAGGTCGGTACAGTCCTTTCATATCGTCTGCAGGCCGCTTTGGCCAACTATCATGCTTCTCCGCATTCATCACGCTGCAATCATTTGCTCGAATTACGAGGTGTCTCGCCGCTTCTATACGGAGATTCTTGGCCTCCAGATAGTGGCCGAACATTACAGGGAGCACCGGCAGTCATACAAGCTGGACCTCATGCTTCCCGACGGATCGCAGGTTGAGCTGTTTTCGTTTCCCGATGCGCCGCTTCGACCGTCCTATCCTGAAGCGTGTGGCTTGCGTCATCTTGCTTTTGGCGTGAGCGACGTCGATGTCTGTAAAGCGTTGCTTGAATCAAAGGGAGTTTTCGTTGAGGACGTACGCATCGACGAATATACAAACAGGCGTTTCGTTTTCTTCGCGGACCCTGATGGACTTCCGCTGGAGCTATACGAGGTGGGGGATTGACTCAGCCACAACCAGTCGTTCTAAACCGCCGGGCAGGTCGGCGACAATCCTCGTTGTCGACCAGGTTGGCAGGCCAACCCACACGATGAATCGCAGATCCGCGCTCCCGAGGAGCGCGCGCTCATTGAGCAAAGCTTCATGAAGTCCCACAGGAGAGCAGCGTCCGAGATTTGCTCCCGAACTATCTTGTCAAAGATCTGTACGATCATGAGATCGGTAGCGTTCGGTTTGATTTGCGGAATAGGGCGTGCGTCGATTCGGTGAGGACCCTTACCCCAGCGGTTTTCAGATTCCGACGGCGTCCCCGTTCTCGCCACATTGCGTTTGAACAACTTTGCTCTGTTGTTCGAACTCGACGTCACCATCCGAATCGATGACAGGGAGGCTCAGGCCTCAGAGTCAAACGATCGGCAGTTCGATTGCAAGCTCGCCCTTTGGCCGGTAATGTCCGGACTTGCAGACCGCGGACTGACAGCCAGCAAGAGGCTGCTGCTATCGCCTGGAAAGTAGGACTGCAATCATCCGGTCGTTCCGCTGACCGGTCCTGTTCCGCAGCCGATGACCGGCATGCGTGCGACCGTTTCTATGCTCGCGTCGTAGACCGAGCCATTGCCGCCCAACTCAACGGTAGCGCGTCGGCCGCCTTCGAGCAATGCCGCCAATGCGGAGTCCATTGCGGGTGGAATGTCGAAGCGTCCCTTAGGTCCAGACAGTGTCATCGCGCCCTGGAACTCGCGGGCCGCGGCGAACACTGGAACGGAGACCGATGCCGTTTCAGGGTCTCGCTCACCGAATGAGACGGCCCACAGACGTTCGCGGATTTCTTTCCAACGCGGGTCCTCCATTTCGGTGAAAGCCAACAGAACTTTGCCTGACGCACCCTTGCCGATTGCGAACTCCTCGCCGACGCGAATCGATACGCGCACACTTCTGGCCGGCTCGACGCGATAGAGCACAAGGCGCTGGTCTCCTTGACGCACATAGAAACTAGCCGTTTCGCCAGTCTCACGGCTCAGTTGTTGAAGCAACGGTTCGACAACGGGCCCCACTTGAAATGACTGCTGATACAGCATGGCAAGGCGTAAAGGCTGATGACCGATCGCGTATTGGCCGTCGCCCAGCTTCCGTACAAAGCCACCATGTTCCAAAGCACCGAGCAACCTCAAGACGGTGCTTTTGTAGAGGCCCGTTCGGCGCGAGAGCTCACTCAGCGTGAGCCGACTGTCGGTAGCGCCAAATGCGTTAAGCAACGCGAAGGCGCGGTCCAAAACGGCAACGCCGCTCGCCACGTCACTTGTGCTTCTCTTCGGTACTGCTTCCGGCGTCACCATCGACATCCCCCAGTGATGCCATCACTGTACCGTTCTGCGTGACAGAACGCCAGTTCTAAGAAAGGGGTTAACCCCTCTTTTGCGTGCTCTTGCTTTGGCATAATGTTCTCTCTAGCAGAACGAGAGGTCTGTCAAACAGAACACAAGGAGCAATATGAACACCTCCAGCCTTCAGATATTGATCAGCGAAGTGGGTCCTCGCGATGGCCTGCAAAGCATCAAGAGCGTCCTGCCGACGGCTGCCAAGATCCGATGGATCTCGGCGCTGGCAGCCGCCGGCCTCAAGGAAATCGAGGTTGGCTCATTCGTGCCTCCAAAGCTGCTGCCGCAAATGGCAGACATTCGAGAAGTCGTTGCACATGCGTTGACCATCCGTGGCCTTCGTGTCGCAGCACTGGCTCCCAACCTGCGCGGTTCCCAAAGCGCTTTTGAAGCCGGCGTGCATAAGGTCACGCTGCCCGTCTCAGTAACCAATGAGCACTCACTGGCCAACATCCGTAAGACCACCGAGCAACTGATCGAAGAGGTCCGCAACATCGTCGCGTTGCGCAACCAGCAGTTCCCCGGAATCGCGATCGAAGCGGGCGTATCGGTTGCCTTCGGCTGCACCATCGCGGGAACGGTTACCGACGACCAGACAATCCGCATGTGTCTTGCGATGGCCGAATGTGGTGTCGATGAGATCGGCCTTTCGGACACAAGCGGCTACGCGAATCCTGCCCAGGTGCGCCGCTTATTTCGTCGGTTGCAGTCTGAAGTCGGAGAGAAGGCAGGCGGTGCCCATTTCCACAACACACGTGGACAAGGCCTCGCCAACGTCGTCGCCGCGCTAGACGTCGGCGTCACCACCATTGACGCCAGTCAGGCAGGCCTCGGTGGCTGTCCCTATGCCCCGGGCGCGACGGGAAACATCGTCACCGAAGATCTCGCTTTTCTTCTTGAAGCGATGGGCTACGACACGGGTGTCGATATCGACAAGCTCGTCGCCGCGCGCGCAATTCTCGCGGAGGCGCTTCCGGAGGAGGCACTCTACGGGCACGTGCCGGACGCGGGATTGCCAAAAGGCTTCTCGTATGCAGACGGGCGGACACCGAGCGCGCCGCAACCGGAAGGCTGTTTGTTGGGAGTGGCGCAATGAGCGACGTGAAATCGAATCAATCACTGCCATACAACGGCGTGCGTGTCGTCGAAATGACGCACATGGTGATGGGACCGACGTGCGGCATGGTGCTGGCGGACCTTGGCGCGGACGTTATCAAAGTCGAGCCGATCACTGGAGACAGTACCCGCAACCTGCGAGGTTCTGGAGCTGGGTTCTTCAGCACGTTCAACCGCAACAAGAAAAGCCTCGCCATCGACCTCAAGGATCCACGCGGCCTGGAAGTTGTTCACAAGCTGCTCGGTGGCGCAGACGTATTCAGCGAAAACTTCAAGAGCGGCACGATGGACAGGCTCGGTCTCGGCTACGTAGCGCTGTCAAAACTCAATCCCCGTCTTGTCTACGTATCGCATAAAGGCTTCCTGCCGGGGCCTTATGACCATCGCACGGCGTTGGACGAGGTTGTGCAAATGATGGGCGGCTTGGCGTACATGACCGGTCCCGAAGACAGGCCGCTCCGGGCCGGAACGAGCGTCAACGACATCATGGGCGGAATGTTTGGCGCGATCGGTGCGATGGCTGCACTTGCGCAACGCGAGCGGACGGGGCAGGGGCAGGAGGTGCAAAGCGCTTTGTTCGAAAACAACGTGTTTCTGGTCGCTCAGCACATGATGCAATTCGCCGTGACTGGCAAGCCCGCGGCACCCATGCCCAACCGCATCTCGGCATGGGCGGTCTACGATGTTTTCTCTGTCAAAGACGGCGAACAGATCTTTCTGGCGGTCGTCTCCGATACCCAATGGGCACTTTTTTGCGACGCATTCGGCCTTCAGGAGTTGAAAGCCGACGCGCGTATCGCCACGAACAATCAGCGCGTGCAAGCTCGCGAGTGGCTACTGCCCGAACTTCGCCAGCATATTAAAAAGTTCTCCGCAGCGGAAATCAGCGCCATCTTTGAGCGCTGCGGGTTGCCGTACGCGCCGATCACCAAACCACAAGATCTCTTTCACGATCCGCACCTGCTCGCAACGGGCGGACTTGCCGACGTTACCCTGCCGCCCGATGCAAGCGGAGCCGCGCAGCCGGTGGAAACGAAGACCGCGCTTCTGCCTATTACCCTCAGTGGCGAGCGGCTGCGACTCCGGGCAGCTCCCCCATCGTTAGGGCAGGACACGCAGACGCTGCTTCTGGAGTTGGGCTACTCCTTCGAGGACCTTAGCCAGCTGGAGAGGGCCGGCGTTATCAAGTGCCAGGCAACGCCTTCGGGCGATACGTCCAGTCCATCGGCAAACGAGTTAGCAAGCGCCTGATTCGACAAGCACACCAGGAAGCACTGTGTCGCGCAATACCGGAGCGCGGCGCGGTCATTCGTCCGGAGACAAAGCATGACTTCCATATCATCCAACATAGCGCGCGAAAGCCACGCGAATACTACGCTGGAACAACAAGCCGTCAAGAAGGCAGCGTGGCGTTTCATCCCGCTTCTTGCGCTGGCGTACTTCTTTAATTATCTCGACCGCACCAGCGTCGGCTTTGCTGCGCTGACGATGAACCGGGAGCTTGGCCTTACCGCCACGCAGTTTGGCTGGGGTGCTGGCATCATGTTCGCCGGATACTGTCTGTTCGAAGTGCCGAGCAATCTCGCGCTGTACCGTTTCGGCGCACGACGCTGGCTCGCGCGCATCATGATCACATGGGGCTTCTTCGCTGCCGCGACCGCTCTCGCGGTCGGCCCTACTAGCTTCTACCTGATCCGTCTGTTGCTGGGCATTGGCGAAGCAGGATTTTTCCCTGGCGTTATCTTCTTTCTGGCTGTGTGGTTCCCGGCCAGCTATCGCACTCGGGTGCTTGCGTGGTTCACGGTTTCGACGCCGCTGTCTTCATTGGTCGGAGGGCCGCTGTCAACCTGGCTCCTGAAGATGGACGGCGTGCTTGGCCTGTCCGGGTGGAGATGGATGTTTATCATCGAGGGCCTGCCGGCGTGCATTCTCGGTTTTCTTGTGCTTAAGATGCTTGCCGATAAACCGGCAGATGCCAGGTGGCTCTCGCCGGAAGAACGCCAGGCGTTGCAAGGGGCGTTTGACCGTGAGAACACCTCAAGCCAGAAAAAGAAGAATTTCGGCGCAGCCCTGAAGGATGTGCGCACATATATCCTCGCGATGATCTCCTTCGGCTTCACCATGGGTTCTTATGGCATCGGCATCTGGTTGCCGCAAATGCTCAAAGCCCATGGAATGAATCTGACGCAAACCGGCTGGGTCTCGGCGGTACCGTATTTCTTCGCGACCATCGCGCTTCTGTGGTGGGCAAAGCGGGTAGATCGTCGCGGAGCCCCTGTCGCCAACCTCGCAGCAGGCCTCTTCGTCGGTGCCGTCGCACTCGGGGTTTCGGCCCAGTTCCATCAGCTTGTTCCGGCGCTGACGGGCATCACCCTGGCGTTGATCGGCACTATCGCTGGCCGGACGGTCTTCTACACGCTGCCGGCACGCTTCCTGTCCGGTCAGGCAGCCGCTGGCGGGCTCGCGCTTATCAATTCCATCGGTGCGCTGGGTGGCTTTGCGGGGCCCTACCTTGTGGGCTACCTGAAGGACAGCTTCGGCACGTTCACCGCAGGCATGACTGGCCTGGCTGTCGTTCTCGGTGTAACGACGTTGCTGACGCTTTCCCTGTTTGCCTTTGATAAGAGGAGATAAAAGTGCAATCTGTTCATTCAAAGCGCCGACGCAGGTTGCTGGTCGCCGCCACCGCCGCGGCTGTAATGCCTGCACTGAGTGAGCGTCAAGTTTTTGCCAAAGGGGAATCGCGCAGTATGAGCACAACCAGCAATTATCTTCCTGTTCGCGCGGAGTGGCTTGCGTCCGGCACGGAAGCTGCGCTTGAGCCGGATATGCCCATCGTCGACGCGCATCATCATTTCTATGACCGTCCAGGCTGGACCTATTTGCTCGATGAGTATCTGGAGGACGCCCGGTCGGGACATAACATTACGGCATCGGTATTCATGCAGGCGCTGACCCGATACCGTACCACCGGCCCGGAGCAGCTTCGTCCGGTCGGTGAGGTCGAGTACGTTGCCCAGGTAACAGCACCGATGCAGAAGGAAAAGCCGCAGGTTGCAAAAGGCATTATCGGATATGCAGACCTGAGACGCGGCGCTGGCGTACGGGAGGTGCTTGAGGCAGAACTGGAAGCGGGTAAGGGCCGCTTGCGCGGTGTACGTCACCTTGTTACGTGGGATGCGGATTCTACTCTTGTCAATCCGCTGTCGGCAGCTCCCCGTGGGTTATTGCTGGACCCCAACTATCGCGCGGGCGTCGCTCAGCTGAAGTCGTTGGGCTTATCCTACGACGCGTGGCTTTTCTTTCCCCAGCTTCCGGAGCTGTTCGATCTGGCGAAAGATAACCCCGATACGCCCTTCATCATTAACCACTGCGGAGGTGTGGTGCGGATCGCAAGTTACGCGGACTACCGCAAGGACGTCTTTGATGTGTGGTCACGGTCAATGCGCGAACTGGCACAGTTGCCGAACGTTCATGTCAAGGTGGGCGGCCTCGGGATGCGTATCAATGGGTTTGAATTCGAGAAAGGCGAACGGCCGCCTTCGTCTATTGAGCTGGCCGAAGCCTGGAAACCATGGATGCTTACTTGCATTGAGGCGTTCGGAGCGAATCGCTGCATGTTCGAAAGCAATTTTCCGGTTGACAAGGGGTCCTATCCATTCAGCAACGGATGGAATGCGTTCAAGCGAATGACGGCCCACGCTAGTGCCGAAGAGAGGCACACGTTGTTCGGCGGAACCGCAACGAGGGTCTACCGACTCGCTTGAAACCAGGGCTGTTCAAGATGCATATCTGATCCGAAGAAGGGAAGGCCGGTGTGATCTGAAGAGCGGCCTTTCGACAACCTCGGTACGGGCAGTGTTCGCGAATCAAAAAGCGAGGCGAGGCGGCACATACCCACCATAGCCCGGACCCACGCCCGAAGACTGCGGTATGTTGTAGCCGGTCAGGAAATGGCCCGAGATGTACTTGCTGCTGCCGCCCACCGCATAGTCGACGTAGAACGCCGCGAAGGCAACGATCGGCTGAAAGGTCTTCGTGACGATGTTGCTCACAATGGGAACATAGATGACCGTGTTGCTAGGCACGGAGCTATAGAGCGTGGTCTTTGCACCCGGTTGAATGTAGATGTTGTCACCAATGCTGAGCGAGGTAGGGTTGCCGTTTTCGATCAGTCCGCGAATCGTCGGGACATCGTTCGCGACGCTGGTAAACGAAGTCCATTGACCCGCATCGCAGCCGCCGCCGTAAGCGTAGTCACTGCCAATCTGGAACTGGTATGCCTTGCCGGTTGAAGGATCGATTTTCGGCTGATTGGTACTCGAATCCCAATACGTTTGATATAGGCATTGCCCCAACGCGACGGGAAAGAGTCCTCCTGCCACGGTGCCCGGCGGAGCGGCGACCGCGACCGCCGTGGCGCTAGTCCCCACGCTGGGCACGCCTAGCAGTGCGCCGAAGGCGAGGCTGACCAATCCGCCATTCTGGCTCGCGGTGCGGCTTATTTTGACCTGCACCGCAGGGGCGTCGTTGGTGCCGGGCGTAATCGTGGTCGGCTGAAACGTTGACGGAGAACCTGCCAGGTTCCAATAGCCCGTCGTCACCGTTGCGCTCGACAACTGGATCCCGTCCGACGCATTGAGCGCGACGGCGGCAGTCGTCGCGGAGGCCGCCCCTGTCCAGTCGGGCGCACCCGCGCCATTTGCAATGAAGTGCGAGGCGCCCGCAAGCGCTGCGGCGTCTGCCGCATTCTGCAACTCGTTGCGCACCACGCTAAGCCGTGCCATGTTGATCGCGAACGCGGCGAATATGAGCAAAGGGATGAGGATGGCAACGAAGAACATAGCAACCGATCCTCGCTGCTGCGTTCGCGACGGCAATGCACGACGTTGCGGATACGCGCGAGACGTTCGGCGGGGCATCACCCGGTCACTCATAGTTCATCACGGTGATCGCACGGATCGTCACCGGGCCTGTGAGCTCGCTGAATATTGAGCCGAATACGAACCCCTGGTACCGATAGGTGACCGTTACCGTCAGGGGCGAGCCCGATGTCTGGGTCCCGACTTGGGCGACGGCGCTCGCGGACGTCGCGGGCCCTCCTGTCACCAGGCTGCCTTGCGTGTAGTTGAGCGCGATGTTCTGGATCTGCGTGCTGGTCAACGGCGTCACGCGCAGCACGACGCCCGCCCGCGCGGCTTCACGGCTCGCATTCGTGATCACTGCCTTGTCGCACAGAATCATGCTCACGTCGATGATGCCGAAGAGCACCATCAGCAGGAAAGGAAGCACGAGCACGAACTCGAGCGCGGCAATGCCTCTTTCCTCACGAAGGCATCGAGGGCCGCGCACCTTCATTTCGCAGTCTCCACGTCACGCGCTATATGATCCGCGGGCAGGGCGCCCACACGAGTGGCGGCTGGCGCTCCAGTCGGCTGCCCAAGTCTCGAGCGAAGCGTCTCGTAGAAGCGCAGATTGTCCTCGACCGATCCGGGGGGCAGGTCGGCCTGCAGGATCTGTTTCGCCGCGTTCCTGTTGCCGAGCAGCGCATATGCGAGCGCAAGGTTCTGGCGCGCCTGCGGCGGCGCATTGGCGAGCCCCGCAATCTCTAGGAGCACGTTCGCGGCTTCTCGTGGCTTGTTAGCGAGGATCAGCGACAACCCGAGGTCCGTCGTCAGGCCCTGCGCTTCCGGATGCGCGCGCAACGCGGCGCGATAGACGGCCTGCGCTTCATCGTGGCGGCCTTGCAGATCGAGCACCGTACCGAGACCCTCGGCCGTGACTGGATTGTCTGGAAGCTGGGCCGCGAGCGAACGGTAAAGCGCTGACGCATCGTCGAGCCGGCGCTGCCGCAGGGCTACCCGGGCGAGACCGAGCTTTGACCTCAGATTCGACGGCGCGGAGTCCGCCGTGCGCGCATACAGCACGCGTGCGCGTTCGAGGTCACCGGCCTGGTACACGGTATCGGCCAAACCCAGTTGCGCTTCAATCGAGTCGGGTTTGGCTTGCAAGGCTTTGTCGTACAAGGTCAGGGCGAGTTCAGTATTGCCCGACGAGAGCGCGCTGTCGGCAATGTGCAGATCGCTCGCAGGGCCGAGTTTCTGCTGCGCTGATACAGGCCACGAATTGGTGGCGCCCGGGCTTCCACATCCTGCAAGGGAAAGGGCCGTGACAACCGAAGCCACGGCGAGCGAACGGCAAGACGAAATGACGTGTTTCATTTGAACACCGCGATGAGTTGAATGACAGCAGGGCCGGCCGCGATCAGGCCCACCGTCGGCAACACGAACAGCATCATGGGCAAGGTCATTTTCGGGGCGAGCTTAGCGGCCTTTTCTTCAAGTGCGAATATTTGGGCGGCACGTTCGGCGCGCGACAGCATGCGCAGCGACTGGGTGATCGGCGTGCCGTACTGCTGCGATTGAATCAGCGTCGTGACCAGTCCGCGTACCGACGCAAGACCGATACGGTCTGCCATATTCCGCAGTGCGGTGGCGCTGTCGGTGCCCATTTGCAACTCGTCTGCTGCGACGGAAAGTTCGTCCGCGAGCGGCGGGCAGATAGGCGTCAATTCGTGCGCAACGCGCTTGATCGCGACGACGAGGCTGTTGCCCGCATTCGTGCAGATTACGAGCAGATCGAGCGCGTCCGGCAGGCACGATGAGATCGCCCTCTGTCTGCGGCTGATCAGAAATCCGAGCGCGTACTCCGGCACAATCATGCCGACGATGAAAGCCGCGGCCAGCATCAGCACCCGAAAGACAAAGTATTCGCCGACGCGCGGCACCTGCGCGCCGAACACGATGGCGACGAGCGCAAGCAGCGACCCCACGACGATTTTCATACCCACCAGTCCTGCCACCGTGCGCCGGTCGCGAAAGCCGGCAGTCGCGAGCTGCCTGGCGAGCTTCTCGCGCTGAAACGCATTGAGAATTGGCACGCGTTCGCCGATCTGTGCTACGCGCCCCGTCAGCCGCTGCCGCATGTTCGCAAGCGTGCGGTCGTCTGCGGCCGGATCGGCGACCCGGTGCGCGGCGGCTTGCCGCACGCGTTGCGCAATCCGATGGCGTGTGCTCCCGGTGCGAAGCAGGATCAGGAGAACGGCGCTGATCAGCACGATGAGCAGCGCGAGGTTCGTAAGAGTACCGGCATCCGTGATGTTCATCGCGAGGTATCCAGTTGCGAAATTTTCCGCACCATCCAGAGTCCGATCGTCAGCAATACTGCGGAGAGCGTGAGGATCTTGTGCCCGGCGCGTGTGATGAAGAGCAGTTCGATGTAGGGCCGGTTGACGATGTAAAGCATGCCCGTGATCGCGAACGGCACAGCCGAAATGATGTTGGTCGCAAGCCGGCCCTCCGCGGTCAGCGCCTTCGTCTTCAGGCGGATATCGCGCCGGCTGCGGATGATCGACGCGAGGTTTTCAAGCGTCTCCGCGAGATTGCCGCCCGTCTCACGCTGCAGCAGCAGACAGACGGAAAAGAACGCGAAGTCGGCGATCTCCAGCCGCTTCACGGCCTGGTCCAGCACGTCGGGCAGATCCGCGCCGAGGCGCAGCGCATCGCCCATCGTGCGAAACGTTGAGCGCACCGGCTCGTCGGCCTCGCGGCCGGCCGTGCTGATGGCCTGCACGACCGGAATGCCGGCGCGCACCGCCCGGATGATCAGATCCAGCGTGTCGGGAAATGCGGTCAGGAAGCGGGTGCGGAACCGCGCGATCAGGAAACGATACGTCGCCCGCACCGCAAAGAGCGGCAGACCGATGACGGCGATAGCGCCCGCCCATTCAGGAGCCGAAGCCAGCTTGACGCCCACGAGCGCAGCGATGAAGGTGATGATCGCGACGGCCGCGATCAGCCGGAAACCGCTCCCGCCGCTCCCGCCGCTCACCACGCGCACGCGTTGCGCGTGCTTCTGCAACCACGAGAGCAACGCGCCGCTATCCCCAGTGTGGCGCCGCCGGCTAAAGAGTTCCTGCTCCTGCTCCGGCTTGCGAGGGCCCCCTTTTCGCTGGCGAGCGACGTCGGCGCCCAGCTCGTCGATCCGGCTGCGAATACGTGGCGCTGTCCGGCGCCGAGCCATATCGCGCAGCGACGACACCATCATGCCCGCGATCAGGATCGCGAAAAAAGCGCCGGCGGCGACGACATCGGCGGGCGTCATGGCCGCATCGCCTCAAGCAGTTGCTCTTCGAGCCCGTAGTACGCCGCTCGCGCCGAGAACACCGGGCGCAACGACGACGACTCGAACGCGCCACGTACCTCGTCCTGATACACGGTGGTGTCGAAGCGGAACGTAAAGAGGTCTTGAGTAATGACGACGTCGCCTTCCATTCCGGCGACCTCGGTGATGCGCGTGACGCGACGCATGCCGTCACGCATCCGCTCGATCTGCAGGATCAGGTGCACCGCGCTCGCGATCTGCCGGCGTATCGACAGCAGCGGGAGATTGCCGTTCGCCATCATCACCATGCTCTCAAGCCGGGTGATCGCATCGCGCGGCGTGTTCGCGTGGATCGTCGTCATGGAGCCATCGTGCCCGGTGTTCATTGCCTGCAGCACGTCGAACGCCTCCGCCCCGCGTGTTTCGCCGAGGATGATGCGGTCGGGACGCATCCGCAGCGCATTGCGCACCAGATCGCGCTGCGAAACGGAGCCAAGACCCTCGGCGTTCTCCGGACGCGTCTCGAGGCTCACGACATGCGGCTGCTGCAATTGAAGCTCGGCCGCGTCTTCAATGGTGACGATCCGCTCATGCTCGTCGATATGATGGGACAGCGCATTGAGAAGCGTCGTCTTGCCAGACCCCGTGCCGCCGGAGATCACGACATTGAGTCTGCACGCGCCGGCGATCTTCAGCATTCGCGTCATTGCAGGCGACATGTTGCCCTGCTGCGCCATCCGGGCGAGCGTGATGTTGCGCTTCGCGAACTTGCGGATCGAGATCGACGCGCCCCGAATTGCGATGGGCGGAAGGACGACGTTGACGCGACTGCCGTCGGCGAGACGCGCGTCGACCATCGGACTGCTTTCATCGACGCGGCGCCCGACCGCCGCGGCAATGCGCTGCGCGACGTTGATCACATGCGCGTTGTCGCGGAACTTGAGCGGCGTCAGTTCCAGCCGGCCGTGCCGCTCCGCGTACACCTGATCCGGCCCATTGACGAGGATGTCGGTCACCGATTCGTCGGCGAGCAGCGGCTCGATTGGGCCGACACCAAACATGTCATTGAGTATTTCGTTGACGATCAGCGTTTGCTCGGCCGTCGTCACATTGAGCCGCTCGCGCATGACCACTTCCGCGGCGATCTGCTCGATGCCTGCGCGCACCTGCTCGCGCGACATCATCAACGCGGCCGACATGTTCATCGAGGCGAACACGACAGTGCGTATCTTCTTGAAGTTGTCCGAGCGGATCAGCGCTTCATGCTTGTCGATCGGAGCGGCCGCGCGCACCGGCGTCGCCTCGACTTGCGGCGGCTCTGCGCTCATTCTGGCGCCTGCCCTGGCGGCCGCTTCACTATCTGCCACGGGCGGCACGACGGCGGTGTAGGTCCTTTTGCCGAACGTCATGTGCGGCCCCTGTTGCCGACAAAACGCTCATACCAGCGCTTGCGCGGCGCCGCCTCCGTTCGGCCGGTCAACATGTTGGCCAGCTCGACCACGGCAGAGGTAAAAGGCGTCGGCTTGCCGGCCGCGACCGGTTCGCTGAGATTCTCCGCAGCCGCGAGCGTTTTCGGTTCGTAGGGAAACTCGTACATGGATGCGCGACCGAGCGCGCGCTGGAAGTCGGCGGCGGCGACCCGGCCCGCCACGGGTTCATGCGGATTGTTCAGCAGCAGCGTGATCGTCGGATCGCTGTCGCGTTCTTCGGCGAACCGCAGCAGGCGGGCCGTTTGGCGGGCCGCATGGACGGAGCGGTCCGAGGTGATATAGACGAATGCGGACGCGTCGAGTGCTTCTTCAGCGAGCATCCCGGTGACGCCCGACAAGTCGAGCATCACGTAGTGGAAATGCCGCTTCAGCGCATTGACGAGCTCCGAGATCGCACCCGGACGACACACGAACTCGTTGCCGTATGGCAGTTCGGACGACAGTACGAGAAGCTGGTTGCTCTTCGCGACGAGCATCCGGCCGATCAGCGGCGCATCGATGCGCTGCGGGTTCTGCAACAGTTCGGTCAGCCCGTTATTGGTGGTCAGTCCCAACATGGAGTTGGCGGCCCCGCCGCGGAAATCGAGGTCGACATACGCGATGCGTCGACGCGTGACGTCGGCCAGGTGGCGCGCGAGCGACACTGCGATGGTGGTCGTACCGACTCCCCCGCGGGCACCGACGAAGCTGACGGCGTTGCCGGTGCGCACGGCGGCGGCCGGGTCGCGCGCCGTCAGCGCGCGCTGCAGAAGGCCGACCGAAAGCGGCTTGAAAAGATAGTCGTGGACTCCAGCGCCGAGCAGACTGCGATAAAGGTCCACGTCATTGCGTTCCCCCACCACCACCACGGCGACGGACGGGTCGCAGACGTCTGAAAGACGCGCGAGATCGCTGATCGGCATCTCGGAGCCGGAGACGTCGACGATCAGTTGCCTCGGAGAATGATCAAGATTTCCAAGCAACCGGATCGCGTCGTCGATTGTTCCTCTGCGCACGCATGCGCTCTCTATCGATTGATCGACGATCAGGTTCTTCACGGCGATCTCACTGTCGCGATCGGACACGACCGCCAGCAGATCATCAGCGTTGATTTCGCTACTGCTGGTGACTCTGAGGAACGATTCGATGGCGCTCACTGGAATGCTCCGTGATCAATGAACCACGTTGGTGGTTGTCGAGGTCGAATTGAGCGGAGTCGCGCGCCCTTCTTCGTAACGGCGCACCGCGCTCGCTCCGAGCGCTGCGTCGGCTCCTGCGTAAGGAATCGGCGCGACCAGGTCCGCCGGGCGCGCAAGCATGACGGCCAGGTTCGTGTACGTGGCACAGCCAAAAGCGACACCAGGACGGCCGAATCCCGCATCCACCAGATGCGACGGCTGCATGAGCGTCGCGCAGTCGGGCGGCACGGCATGCGAGCCGTCGAACCCCATCACCGATGAATCGGGCATGCCGAGCGGCGGATGCGCCGACATGCAGCCCGCTATCGCAGCGAGCAGGGCGAGAGAGAAAAGGCGCGCAATCATGGCATGACTCCCGGTTCAATAAACAAAGCCCGCTGCTCCGACGAGACGCGGGGCGTCGCCGGACAGCGGATCGATGCCGAGCGAACGCTGCAGCGCGTATTCGACATCGCCGGCTGCGTGCGTCACGCCGTCGAGCGGCTGGCGCAGTTGCCCGGGACCAGTGGGTTGCACGATGTAAGGCGTGACAATGACGATGACTTCGCTCTTGTTGTTTATGTAGTTTTTGGACGAGAACAGCTTGCCGAGGATCGGCAGGCGGCCGAGACCTGGAAGCTCGGCGAGTATGTCGCTCGTCTTGCTTTGCAGCAGACCGCCGATGGCGAAGCTTTGCCCGCTCGACAGCTCGACGGTGGTGTCCACCCGCCGCACGGTCAGCGCGGGAATCTTGATGCTGTCCAGCGTGACCGAGTTGCTCGGGTCGATGTCGCTGACCTCCGGACGTACTTTCAGGCTGATCCGGTTATCGGCCAGTACGGTTGGTGTGAAGTCGAGCGACACGCCGTAAGGCTTGAAGGCGACGGTGATGGCCCCCGTCGTGTCCTGCGCGACCGGGACTGGAAACTCTCCGCCCGCAAGAAAGCTTGCGGTCTGGCCGGACATCGCGGTCAGGTTCGGCTCGGCGAGCATTGTGATGAGCCCTTCCTGATCGAGCGCATCGAGTACGGCCTCGATGCTGACGTTCTTCGTATGGAAACCCGCCAAGGTCGAGAACGCGCCGGTCGACGACAGGAGGAAACGATTGGTGACCGAATCGAACAACTGGCGCCCGCTGAAAAGGCCACCAACGAAATTGCCGACCGAACCGAGCGAGCTCCAGTTGATGCCGAGTTCCTGCGTGATGTTTCGGTCTACTTCGGTAACCCGCACGCGCAGATTCACCTGGATTGGATGATCCAATGTGAGGCGGTTGACCAGCGTTTCCTTGTCGCGCAGCGACGGTTTGAGCGACTCGACGACCGCATCGGCATCCGCCGCGGCTGGCACGCGGCCGGCAACCATCAGCGATCCCGGCGCGCTGGTGAGGGTGAGGTGCAACTGTGGGAAACGCGCATCCAGCATGCGTTGCACCGACTGCGTATCGACGTTGACCTCAATGGTCTTGCGAAGGATCGTGCGATTGTTTGCACCCAGTGCGAAGAGCGTCGTCGTGCCCGCTTTCTTGCCGAGCACGAATACCGTTTCCGGCGTCGGCACATGCACGTCGGCGACATCTGGATCGGCAACGAATACGGCGACGGCCGGCGCGGGCAGCTTCACCATCTCGCCCTTGCCCGCGGGTATGAGCAGCGTCCCTTGGCCGTCTGCCGCATACGCGAAGTTCATGCATGCGACGCAGCACAGGACGGCAGCGCACGAAAAGAGCGTCGATGCGAACCGACGCCACGGGCGATGAAATGAGAAAACAACGTGCAACATAGCCTTTCCTGTATGAATCCTGCACACCCTTCGCGTGGGCGAACCCCTTTGAGTCGGCAAACCACGCGAGCGTCGCGGGCTCCTGCGCTACTGCATGCGCGCCTGCCCGCCGTTCCCGGTTTGCGCGGCTTCGAGCGGGCGTGCGGGTGGCGCGGCGGACGATTGCAGTTGCGGCTGGCCCGGCGGCAACGGTGGCAGTCCCGGTACGCCCGTTGGCCCACTCAATGACGCAGCGCCCGAGGCCTCGCTCGACTTCGAGCCGCGATAGACGATCACAGCTGGTGCGGCAGAACGCGCCACTGCGGCGCGCTTCGTAGTGATTTGCGCCGCATGCAAGGCGCGGGACACGTCGCCGCCCCATACCGGCGGCGTTTGCGGCGCTGTAGTGTCGGCTGGCTGCTGCTGACGGTCCTTGGTGGCGAAGCTGCGCAACGCGAGCGACAGCGTGCCCAGATGGGTCGCGACTGCAATCACCTGGGCGTTGTGCGGCGTCACCTCGAAAGTGACGGTGCGCGCGCGCGTATCGGCTTGCGCGGTGTTGTCCTTCGGGCGCTGAAAGGCTGAGCCGACCGCGAGCACACGTACGCGATTGACCACGGTCTCTGCTTCGACCGATCGACCGGCCTCGACGGTGTTCTTTTCGGAATCGCTCAGCGTTTGGGTGAGCAGCACGTCCACGTAGTCGCCAGGCTGAATCAGCCCGGCGTTGCCCGTTACGTCGTCGATCGCAACGGAGATCGCGCGCATGTCGGGCTTGAGTGCCGCGGCGAGAAAGCCCGGCGCGTTAGGCGAGATTACATCGCCGGGTCCCAGCACTGTGCCGGCTCGTACGGCATGACGCAGTACGTCGCCCTTGAGGTCGCTGTCCGCGTCGCCGTTGCCCGTCTGGCCTTCGACGAGCGCCCCCGCCGGAGCCTGTCCGCGCGGCACGCTTTTCCAGACGAGGTCGCTATCGCGCAGCAGCAGACCGTCGGGCAAATCGGCGGCAGCGGCGCGAATGCGCTGCGTCCCGCGTGAACCTGCGGCACCCGGATGCGACGCCGAGATATAAAGCGTGCGCAGAACGAGCGCGCCAATGATCGCGACGACGACGAGTCCGGCAAATTTGAGGATTCGCGACATGGCGGCGAACTGTCCTAGACGATGGGGGAGCTATGCGCGAGCGGCGCCCACACTGCCGCGCCCCCACCGAGCGCCAGCGCTACGCCGTAAGGCACGCCGCGCGCGCGCGACAGACATGACAGCCAGTGCAACGCCCGAATGCGGCGGTACAGGGGATCGGCCGCGATGATGGCAAGGCCCAATACCAGGCCGCAAACCGATACGATGACGAAGACGGGCGCCGCGAGGGACGGGCCCGCCCAAAGGAAGACCGCTGCGGCGAATTTCACGTCACCGCCTGCGATCCATCCGAACCGGAACAGCAGCGCGGATGAAACAAACGCGCTCGCCGCCATGCCGAGGTGGCTGAAAAATGTGGAAACGCCGACTCCAACAAGCGCTGCGGCGACGCAATAGAGACCGGCGACGACGAGCACCGCACTGTTGGGCAGGCGTCGGAACAGCAGATCGGACACCGCCAGTGAGGTCAACGCAAGGCAGGTCGCCAGCTTTACCGTGTACAGCATGTTGGTTTGCCTACGCTCAGCTATGCATTTGCACGAGGGATGCGGCGGGAACATTGGAGAACTAATGTTCCCGCCAATTCGATCGCGATGCGGTTAGATTGCTGCTGTCACTTTGTCGGTCAGAGCCTTAAATACGGTCGACAGAGCCGGGCTGAATGTGGTGCCCACGGCCACAACCGCAACGATGATGATGCCCGCGAGCACGGCGTACTCGAGTGCGCTGACGCCGCGTTCATCACGCGACAGGGACTTGATGAATTGCACCATAAGCAGCTCCTGTGTTGAGTCCGTTTACTTGGGAAAACGAGACAACGGAAAATGCGGATCGCATCCGTCCAGATGTGCTATCGGCAGATCGAGGGAAGTCTTTAATCTCCGAAACCGTGACCTCGCCGATCTGCTACTGCACATTGGAGCACTCGCAGCGGCAAGTCGAATCACCGAGGTGCGGTCAAAAAGCGTCGCAATTCGACTGTATGTGTTTCGTAAGATGACGGGCGTTGGCCTGCGGGCAAAAGTGGCTGGTCCTTGGCGGGGACGTCTATCGCGCATCGTCAGATGGACGAAGTCTTGAGCCCACGCATGGGAAGCAACGTCGACGGCCGTCGATCATGCGCATCGTGCTGCTGGAGGTCGCGCCCGAAAAGGCAGGGCTCGCGTCGGGCGTGATTTCGTCGACATTGCAGATCGGCTCGGCGTTCGGCACGGCCGCTATCAGCGGCGCGTTCTTCGACGCAGTGGGTGCGGCGGGTGCTGAAGAAGTGGCGCCTGCCCGCTACGCCCACGCGTTCCAGTTGAGTCTTGCGATCAACGCCGTGCTGATGTTCGTCTGCATCGGCTCGAGCGTGCTGCTCGTGCGGCACCAGCAAACCGCCTTGGGGCGGGCCGCCGCAGCCGCTTGAAAATTGCCGTGCAGGTAATCGTTTTCATAGCTGTGTCTCCGCGGAAAATCATTATGCTTTTCACACGAAATTCATTTTAATTGCGATTGTATTTACCGGTGATTGAGCAGTTCACAGGTAATTCGGCGGGGCGGGCCAAATGGACGGCGACCGCGCAACATTCGAAATTGTTTCATTAATGAAGCATTTTCGCCCATGCATTTTCTACCCGACGCCAGATCTGGAGCAGTAAGTCTTGCGGTCTGTGCGTTGCCGCACCGTCAAGGCTGGGACGGCGTACTGAGATCGCTCCGGTTTAACCCGGAATTGCGGTGCGTCAAATTGTCTTTCCGCGTTTTATGAAATCGGTATCAATAAAAAGCACTTGCCGTATTTAATTTCGATTGTTAATCTGAACGCGTTTAGAGGTATCCCTCAATAGGGCTTAGTCGATAGACGGCGCAATGACTTGAATACTGCTAACGGTTCCGTAGAGGATTGATATGCTGACCGCTACCATTGACACGCTTACACCGCCTCCCGCCCGGTTCTCAATCGGCGACGTGGTCACGTTGAAAGACGGCGGCCCGCGCATGACTGTTACGTATGCGGGCCCGGTGGCGCTCAATCCCGGCGACAGGCTGATCTGCGAGTGGTTCGACGACCACGGCGAACTGCGTCGCGAAGTATTCGCGCCCTCCAGCGTGCGCGCCGAGCCGCGTTCCATTCCGGCGGGCTCTGTGCAGTGGAACCGGATCGGCCGCGCGGCATAACGGCTGCTGTTCTGCTTCTGGTTCTGCTGCCGCTTTCCCGGGCTTACTCCTGCGAACCATCCCGCGTTGTGCTGCGCCGTTGCACGCGCAGCAACAGCGCGGACGAAAATGCGCGCATGCGCATTAGCTTGCGTTTTTCCTCCACGTCGCCCGCAAGGTTCTTCGGCGGGTTCGGCTGCAACGACCAGTAAAGCGCGAGCAGCCATCCAAGAACGGTCCACCCAAGGCACGCGTTGAATAGCGCGAGCGTCAGCACGTCGACGCGTTTGCGACGATCGGCCAGAATCGCCGGCAGGAAATACAGCGCCAGCGCGATCATCACGGCGATGATCTGAACGACGGCCGTGTCATTCATATGTCGCCTCCCGAAATACGGCTCGCCTCGCGGCGACCGAGGTCAACGTTCCGCATACGGTGCGGGCCTGCGCGCGCAGTTCATTCACCCGCATTTCATTCACCAATTGTCGCGCGATTGTCTGACGCGTGCAGCCTGAATGAAAGCCTGGCGATGCAGACGCCAGTCGTGCACGCCGCCGTCCAGCAGTCCGACAGCACGCCCCACGGCACGCCCCACGGCACGCACTACATCACACGGACGTGCGACGAGGACTTCAGCACCGCGGGCATCAGGACTATCATGTTCGTTTCGCTCGAACGAAACCGAACCCTGTTACGGACCGCCATCATGATCTCCGACGATACGACCCAGCAGGCTGAACGCCTGAACCCCGACACGCTGCGCGAATTCGTGGACCGCAAATGGAACGACGAGATCGTGCCTGCGCTGACCGACTACATTGCGGTGCCGGCCAAGAGCCCGGCATTCGATCCCGAGTGGGTCAAGCACGGTTACCTGGAACGCGTGATTACCGACGCCGCGCAATGGGTCGAGCAGCAGCCGGTACGCGGGCTGAAACTCGAGATCGTTCGGCTGCCGGGCCGCACGCCGGTGATTTTCTTCGAGACGCCGGCAACACGTTCAGGTAGCGACGAAACCATCGTGCTGTACGGCCACCTCGACAAGCAGCCGGAATTCGACGGCTGGCGCAAGGATCTTGGCCCGTGGACGCCGAAGCTCGAAAACGACAAGCTCTACGGCCGCGGCGGCGCCGACGACGGCTATGCGATCTACGCGAGCATTACCGCGCTCGCCGCGTTGGACGCGCAAGGTGTCGAGCGGCCGCGCTGCGTCGGGCTGATCGAAACCTGCGAAGAGTCGGGCAGCTACGATCTGCTGCCTTACGTAGACGCATTGCGCGAACGGCTCGGCAACGTCGGCCTCGTCGTCTGCCTCGATTCGGGGGCGGGCAATTACGATCAGCTGTGGCTTACCACGTCGTTGCGCGGGCTCGTCGCCGGCGACCTGGAAGTGCAGGTGCTGGACGAAGGCATTCACTCGGGCGGTTACGGCGGTATTGCGCCGTCGAGCTTCCGCATCATGCGGCAGTTGTTCGACCGTCTGGAAGACTCCGCTAACGGAACGCTGCTGCCCAAGGGTTTTCACAGCCCGATTCCCGCCGACCGTCTGCGCGAAGCCGAAGCCACCGCGCAAATTCTCGGCGACGACGTGTGGAAGAAGCTGCCGTGGGCATGCGGTCAGGACGGCCGTCAGGTGCTGCCCACCACGACCGATCCGAAGGAGGCGTTGCTCAACTCGACGTGGCGTCCGTCATTGTCGGTGACTGGTGCCGCCGGTTTGCCCGCACTCGCCGACGCCGGCAACGTGCTGCGCCCGCGCACCGCGTTCAAGCTGTCGCTGCGTCTGCCGCCGCTGATTGAAGCGGAAAAGGCCGTTGCGGAACTCAAGGCGCTGCTGGAACTCGACCCGCCGTACAACGCGAAGGTGACATTCAAGCCGGACGCCGGAGCGGCGAGCGGCTGGAGCGCGCCCGACCTCGCGCCTTGGCTCGCGACCGCGCTCAACAATGCATCGCGCGAACATTACGGCGCCGACGTCGCATACATTGGGCAGGGTGGCACCATCCCGCTGATGAACGTGCTGAAGGCCGGCTTTCCGAAGTCGCAGTTCATGGTATGCGGCGTGCTCGGACCGAAGTCGAATGCGCACGGGCCGAACGAATTCTTGCATGTGCCGTACGGCAAGAAGCTCACGGCCGCGGTTGCGCAGGTGATCGCCGCCGCGCCGTGACCGGTTTTTGCCGGCCTGTTGCGGCTCCCGTTCCACTTGAGTTGCCATTATTGCGTTGCCATTACTAACTAGCGCCCCGATTCGAATGACCGACAAAGAGCTCGCTGGATCCACCACGCCCCGCATTGCGGCCGATCAACTACACGCCTTCGTCCGGGCGATCTGGGAGCAGGCGGGCAGCGCGCCACGCGAAGCCGAACTGGTCGCGGATCATCTGGTGGCGGCGAATCTGACCGGGCACGACTCGCACGGCGTCGGCATGATTCCGCGCTACGTGGCGTCGCTTGCCGACGGGCAACTGCAACTGAACCTGCATGCCGACGTCGTAAAAGACGCGGGTGCCGTTCTCACGGTCGAAGGCCGCAAAGGCTTCGGCCAGGTAGTCGCGTTCGAGGCGATGGAAGAGGGCATCGCGCGAGCCCAGCGCATTGGCATCTGCGCAGTCGGGCTGCGCGACGCGCATCATATCGGCCGCATCGGTCACTGGGCCGAGCAATGCGCGCGAGCGGGGCTCGTGTCGTTCCACTTCGTCAATGTGGCGGGCGACCCGCTCGTCGCACCGTTTGGCGGCGCGGACCGCCGCATCGGCACCAACCCGTTTTGCGCGGCTTATCCGCGGCGCGGCAAGCCGCCGCTCGTGCTCGATTTCGCGACGAGCACCGTGGCGTACGGCAAGACGCGCGTCGCTTACAACCAGGGCAAGCAGGTGCCGCCGGGCGCGTTGATCGACCATGAAGGGGTGCCGACGGCCGATCCCAAAGTCATGCACGAGGAGCCGTTCGGTTCGCTGACGCCGTTCGGCGGCCATAAGGGTTTCGGGCTTGCCGCCATGTGCGAGATATTCAGCGGCGCGCTGGCGGGCGGCTTCACCACGCACGCGGACACGCTCGGCACCACCAGCGCAATCATCAACTGCATGCTGTCGGTCATCATCGACCCGGCGGCGTTCGACGCCCCTGACGCGCAAGCAGAAGCCGACGCGTTCATCGCGTGGGTGAAAGACTCACCGCTCGCTGCGGGCGTCGATCATATCTATGAGCCTGGCGAGCCGGAGCGCGTCACGCGCGCGGAGCGCGAAGCCCAAGGCATTCCGGTCGATGCCGCTACATGGACGCAAATCTGCACGGCCGCGCTCGCTGTCGGCATGCACGCCGACGAGGTCGCGCGCCGGTCGGCGTTGCTCAAATAGCATCGCCTGGATAATGAGCAAATTGCCGCTTATGCAATATAGATATTCCGTCTGTTGGACCACGAATAAAAAAATATTCGCAAGCGGCATTTTCGACTGCGCCGCCTAATCGGCGTGCCTTGCTTTTTCTTTCGAATTCGCGGGCGAATTCCGGCTTCGCTCGTCCGCTAATTGCATTGGGCGCCTGCACTCAATGTCGTGCAATGTCGCGCATCGTCGCCGCGCAAGCGTTTGCGGTGCGGCGCACGCCGGGGGGATGTCAGGCACCGTTGTGACGCCCGTCGCGCAAGGCTTCGAGATTTCGTTGCATTGATCTGTTGGTTATCCCGCTCCCATCCGAATCCGGTCTGCTTTAGGCTCGCATTGCAATATCAGTGTTTAACCCTAAAGGACCGTTCAAAATGAATCTGCATAACCACCACGCCTGCCGCCCGTTCCTCGAAGCCGGCAATCTGTCACAAGTCTCGGCTTACTACGAAGAAGGCCGTAATGTCATGTGGATGATGCTGCGTGCGCAGCCGCGTCCGTGTTTCAATCTGGATCTGGTCCACGACATTCTCGGACTCGCGCAGGCCGCACGGGAGTCAGGCTTGCCCATCGACTTCTGGGTGACCGGCTCGCTGATCCCCAACATTTACAACGTGGGCGGCGACCTGGATTTCTTCGCCGATGCGATTCGCTCGGGCAAGCGTCAGGCGCTGATGGCATACGCACGTGCCTGCGTCGATTGCGTGCATGCGGCGGCGCGCGGCTTCGATACGGGCGCGATCTCCATTGCGATGGTCGAGGGCACGGCGCTAGGCGGCGGCTTCGAGGCCGCGCTTGCACATCACTTCCTGCTCGCGCAATCGGACGCGCGCATGGGCTTTCCCGAGATCGCGTTCAATCTGTTCCCCGGCATGGGCGGCTATTCGCTCGTCGCGCGCAAGGCCGGCATGCGTCTCGCCGAGGAACTGATCGGCGTGGGCGAACCGCACACGGCGGAATGGCATCGGGAGAAGGGTCTAGTCGACCAGTTGTTCGAACCGGGCGACGCGTATGTAGCGACCCGCACGTTCATCGACACGCTCAAGCCGAAGATGAACGGCATCCGCGCGATGTTGCGGGCGCGTCAGCGCGTGCTGCAATTGCCGCGCGCCGAACTGATGGAAATTACCGAAGATTGGGTGGACGCCGCCTTCATGATCGACGAGAAGGACCTGGCCTTCATGGAGCGGCTCGTGACGCTGCAAAACCGCCGCACGGCCAACTTGCGGCAGACGGCTGCCAGCGCGGCCAATTTCGGCTGACTCAATCCACTTGCGGCCGACGCGCGCCCGTTGCGACACTCAGGCCGCAAGCTCAGGCGATCAGCCTGAGCTTCTGCCTGTCCTGCAACCAGCGCTCGAAGTCCGCGGCCGGCATTGGGTGAGCGTACAGATAACCCTGCACGTATTCGACGCCCAGCCCTTTCATGAAAGTTTCTTCGGACTCGGTTTCGATTCCTTCGGCGACGACCTTGAAATCGAGTTCCTGCGCAACTACCACCATGGAGCGGACGAGTGCTTGCGCTTTGGTGTCGGCGTTGATTGAACGCACGAAGCTGCGATCGAGCTTGATTACATCGAGCGGAATGCGGCCCAACTGCGATAGCGACGAATAACCGGTGCCGAAGTCGTCCAGATGCACTTGCGCGCCCAGTTGACGGAACTGCTTGATCAGGTCGATGGCTGCGGCTTCGTCCTCGATCAGGCAGCTCTCGGTGAGTTCCACGTCGACGAGACATGGTTCCAGCTTCGCCTGCTGAAGCGCTTCGGTGAAGTGGCGTACTACCGCCGTATCCACCAGTTGCCGCGCCGACACATTGATCGCGATGCGCAGGTTGTAGCCGTCCGCTTGCCATTTTGCCGCCTGTTTCGCGGCCGTTTGCATGACCCAGCGGCCGAGCACGCCGATCAAGCCGGACTCTTCGGCATAACGAATGAACTCTGTCGGCATGATCTGCCCGCGTTCCGGCGAATTCCAGCGGACCAGCGCTTCCACGCCCTGCACCGCGCCGGTTGAAAGCAGCAGCTTGGGTTGATAGTGCAGCGTCAGCTGGCCATCTTCGAGGCCGCGCCGCAGGTTCGTGTCGAGCCACATGTACTCGGCGACCTTGCGGTTCATCTCCGGCGAAAACACGCGGTGCGTGCGTTTGCCTTCGTCTTTCGCGACATACATGGCCGTATCGGCCGAGCGTATCAGCGACTCCAGGTTGTCGCCGTGTTCCGGATAACGCGCAATGCCGATCGAACAGCCCGTATAGACTTCGACGAGGCCGAGGCTGAACGGCGTGCGCATGCGTTCGAGGATGCGCTGCGCGGTTGCCTCCAGTTCATGCGCCGTGCCTTTTGCCGCGAGCACGATGAACTCGTCGCCGCCGAGCCGCGCGAGTGTGTCGCCTTTGTTCAGGCACATGCCGATCGCGGCCGACACGTCGCGGATCAGACGGTCGCCGAACACGTGGCCGTAGTGATCGTTGACCTTCTTGAAGTTATCCAGATCGAGAAAAAGCACGCCCACCGATTCGCCGGGCGCCGTTTCCTCGATCGCGGTGCGGATCTTGTCCTGGATCGCATTGCGATTGGGCAGGCCGGTGAGCGAATCCGTGTTGGCAAGCTGCGTGAGACGCTCCTGCGCAAGGCGTTCCTCGGTGATGTCCGTGCCCGAGCAGATCAGGTACTGCTCGTCTACACCACTGCCGCTTTGCACGAACTTGTTGCGAAAGAGAAAGAGCCGTTCGCCGTGCAGTGTCTTGATGCGCCGTTCGACTTCGTACGACACGCCGCGATTGAAGAAGCCCGCAATGTTCTGGCTCGACGCCGCGCCGTCTTCCGATGACATGAAAAGCGCCCACACGTTGCGCCCGACAATGTTCTCTTCCTTGACGCCCGTGAGTTCTTCCGCCAGCCGGTTAAAGCGCTGGATTCGCCCGTGCCGGTCGACGATCACGACAACCGAATTCACTTCGGACACGACCTGCTCGGCGAACGACAAGCCATGCATCAGATCGCGCGCGACAGATTCGGTGTCGTCATAAGCCGACGCGGTGCCGGCCCAACTGCCGCTGTTGATCTTTCTGCCGACGAGGTGCAAACGCAGAGGCTCGCCGAACAGCCGCACGTCGAGAACCAGGTGAGACGTAATGCCAGTGAGGCAACGAATTTGCGATGCCTGCTGAGGATTGAGCGGAATGGCAACATTGGCTGGCATATCGCCAGTGACTGGTGTCAGTTCGAGCGCGTTGCTGTCGCTCGACAGACGCCAGCAAGGGCTGCTTGTGCCGAACTGCGCAAAAAGCACCTGCTCGTGATGGTCGTCATTCATGGGATCCCCGGGCGGTGTACCGTTTCGGCCTGATGGCGGATGACGGCAGACAGTCTCATCATACTTAAAGACGGCCCATTGTAGCGAAGCGGCTGAAATTCGGGCCATAAACATGAAAGGTTCGTGGTTGGCCAAACCGCGCGCGTCGGTAAAAAAGCGCGGGTAAAGATGCTACGCCAGGCAGTCTTTACGGATGTGGCGCGTCAAAACCTGCGAGTGAGCCAACTGCGCGCGCGCTCGCGCTCCGTCGGGCTCGCCTCGACCGACGGTTCGAACCAGAACGCGCCTGCTGCGAGCGTCGCGATGACGACGCCATCGCGGTACAGCACACGATTGCCGGCGACCGCCGGAACGCGTTGCCCAACCAGCAGCGTGCCAACCAGATTCAGCGGATCGGCGCCGCCGACGCACACAAAAGCACCATCGTTCGCATGCCGTCGGACCTCGCGCAACAACGGAATTGCCTCGGGCAACGCGAACTGTTCGCCAGCGAGTCCATTGACGAAGCGTCCGCCGCGAATCACGCCGCGCGCTTCGAGCCGCTGATAGACGCGCAGCAGATCGCGCCATGGCGGGAGCCAGTCGGCTTCACGTTCGAGCACGCGCCAGAACACGACGCCGTAGCGCCGCAGCAACGTCATCGCGACATGTTCGAGCGTGTCGGGCGGCAACTGGCGGCGCCGCTGCTGCTGCGGCCGGTCCGGTTGCGCGGCGGCTTCCCCACTCGTGGCAATGCACGCGCGCCGGTTAACGAGCGCCCAGCGTCCCGCGTCGTCCATTCCGCCGATCAGCGCGCCCAATCCCATACTCGATCTTGCGCGCCGGCTGCCCGAATACGCGTTGCGTTTCGCTGCCGGTTTGAGCAGCGCGCGCAGGCCCGCGAAACTGTCGGAGTTGACGAGACCGGCCGCCACCAGTTCGCCCAGCGCATTCTCCAGTTCGATACGCAATACGCGAAGTTCGTGCAGCAATTCATCGAAGAACATCGCGCCGTGTTGCGACAGCGTGTCGTACACAGATTGAGCGCGCGCCGATAGCTCCGGCTGCCGCTCGGCGTCGATCAGCGCGCTCCACGCACGTACCTGCGGGCGGGGCAGCAGCACGATAGGCGTGCTGCGCACCGGGCCGGCCGCGCTGCGCGAGCGCTCCGTCAAGCGCGTCCAGACGATCTTGCCCGCGCGGCACAGTTCGTCGAGCGAAGTATTCGAATAGGCCTTCACGCGCGCGGGCAGAATGTCTTCTTCCCAGGCGCTTGCTGCGGCCTCGAAGCCTTCCATCTGTTCCAGAACGGCGGCGAGCGCGTCGCGTCCCTCACTGCGCGTCTCCGGCGTCAGGTGCTGCCATTCGAACAGAAAGCGCATGAAGTCGTGCCGTTCCACGGGCTCGATCTCGCGCCGCAACCGTTTGACGGTGTAACGGTGAATGCGCGCGAGAAGGTGGCGCTCACACCATTCCTCTTCCGACGTGTTCGGCGTGAAACGTCCACGCATCACATAGCCTTCCGCTTCGAGACGGCCAAGCGCCTGTTCGACCGATGTCCGCGGCAGCTTCAGCGCATCTGCAATCGCGTCGGCGGGCAGCGGGCCGAAACCGGTCAGCCGGGCGCGCAGTACGTCGAGGAGCGCGTCGTCGGCGCTCCATTCGTCGGTGTAGCCTCTCGGCGCGGTGAGCGGCGGCGTAAAGCGCGCCCCACTGTTCGTAGTGCCGCTGTTCCCGCTGCGATAGAGCGCGTCGAAACAGGTCAGCCGTTCGGCAGGGAGCCACAGTGCCGCGTCCGCGGCGATCTCGAGACGCGTCGCTCGGCCCGATTGAGCGAGCGACGCAAGCCATTCCGGCCAGCTCTCGTTGTGCTGCGCCTCGGCCTCGGTAATGCATGCAAGACCTGTCAGCGCTTCGTGCATTTCGTCGATGCTGCGTGCCTGCGGCCATGCTTCGTCGCGCACGCTCGCGATCGCGTCGGCGTCGAGCGCGCCGAGGTCGTCGGCGCTCGCGGGATCGGTCCAGCGGCGATTGAGCACGGCCTGAGTGCGGCGCTCCTCGATGGGGGCATCGTCGAGATACGCGTAGGGTTTTGCGTTGAGTATTTCGGCGGCAAGCGGCGAGGGCGCCGGCAGATCACGTGCAACAAGCCGCACGTCGCCATTTTCCATTCGGCGCAGCAGCGCGAGCCAGCGCTCGCTGTCCATTGCGTCGTGCAGGCAGTCGTCGACGGTCTGATCGACTAACGGATGATGCGGCAGTTCGCGCTCGCCGACCACGTTCTCCAGACACGCGGCCTGTTCGGGAAAGACGCTCGTCAGCAGATCTTCGCTGCGCATGCGCTGCAATTGCGGCGCTGTTTTGCGGCCGCCGGTATAGCGCGGCAAACCGAGCGCGGTGGTCGCGTTCCAGCGCCAGCGCACGCCAAAGAGCGGCGCATCGAGCAAGGCCTGAATCAGCAGACGCTCGGCACTATTCGAATGGAGGTAGCGCCACACTTCATCGAGCACGAACGAATGGCTGCCGGTCAGAGACAGCACGATCGCGTCCTCGGTGGCCGCGGCCTGCAGTTCGAAATTGAACTGGCGGCAAAAGCGCTTGCGCAGCGCGAGGCCCCACGCGCGATTCACGCGGCTGCCGAACGGCGCATGAACAACGAGCTGCGTGCCGCCCGATTCGTCGAAGAAGCGCTCCATCACCAGCGTGTCTTGCGTTGGCAGAACACCAAGGGCGGCGCGCGCCCGCGCGAGATAGTCGACGATCTGGCGCGCGGCCGCTTCGTCGAGACCAAGTTCGGCGATGAGCCAGTCGATTGCACGTTCGAGCCGCGCAGGCATGGGATTCGGTGCTTCAGCGGTTGCGCCCGGCACCTGTTCCGAAGCGATCGCCTTCGAAGCGGCGTCTCTCGCCTGTGCGTTCGCGAGCGGCGTCGCCGCGTCGTCGTCGGATGCGAGCAGACGCGCGATCTGCTCGCGCAGGCGCGCTACGCCGAACGACAGTTCGTCGCTGCGGCCAGGCGCTTCGCCGAGCCAGAACGGGATGTTGGGCGGCTGCCCTTGTGCGTCTTCGACACGCACACGGCCACTTTCGATGCGCAGAATCCGGTACGACGCGTTGCCGAGCTGGAACACGTCGCCGGCGAGACTTTCGACCGCGAAGTCTTCGTTGACCGTGCCGATATTGACCGCCTGCGGTTCCAGCACCACCGCATAGTCGGCGTTCTCGGGAATCGTGCCGCCCGAGGTGACTGCCACGAGCTTGCCGCCGCGCCGGCCGCGCAGCGTGCCGCTGACCACGTCGCGATGAATGTACGCGGCGCGCGGTCCGTTGCGGCTCGTGTAGCCCTCGGCAAGCATGCGCAGCACTGCGTCGTACTGCTCGCGAGCCAGTTCCGCGTACGGCGCGGCACGACGTATCAGGTCGAATAGCGCGTCCTCGCTCCATTCGGTGCTCGACACTTCGGCGACGATCTGTTGCGCGAGTACATCGAGCGGCGCACGCGGAATGCGCAGCGCGTCGAGTTCGCCGCGCCGCACGCAATCGAGCAGCGCCGCGCATTCGATCAGATCGTCGCGCGAAGTGGGGAAGAGTCTGCCTTTCGGCATGCCGCCGACATGGTGGCCCGAGCGCCCCACGCGTTGCAGGAACGGCGCGATGGCGCGCGGCGAACCCATCTGGCAGACCAGATCGACGTCGCCGATATCGATACCCAGTTCGAGCGAAGCGGTCGCGATCAGCACCCGCAGTTCACCGCGCTTGAGCCGCTGTTCGGCGTCGAAGCGATGCTCTTTGGCGAGGCTGCCGTGGTGAGCGGCCACCGCGTCCTTGCCGAGCCGCTCGGTCAGATGACGCGCGGCGCGCTCGGCCATGCGCCGCGTGTTCACGAAGATCAGCGTCGTGCTGTGCAGCGCGACGAGTTCCGCGAGTCGGTCATAAACGCGCTCCCAGACTTCGTTCGGCATCACCGCTTCGAGCGGCACCGGCGGGATTTCCAGCGCCAGGTCGCGTTCGCGGATGTGGCCTACGTCGATGATCGCGCAGTCGGCGGGTATGTCGCTGTCGACCGGCGCGCCGCCTACGAGAAATCGTGCCACTGCGCTCACCGGCTTTTGCGTCGCGGACAGGCCGATGCGCGGCAGGCGTCGCCCGCACAGCGCGTCGAGCCGTTCGAGACTGAGCGCGAGGTGGCTGCCGCGCTTGCTGCCGGCGAGCGCATGAATTTCGTCGACGATCACCGTACGCACCGTGCACAGCATGCGCCGGCCGGAGTCGGAGCCGAGCAGCACGTAAAGCGATTCCGGCGTGGTGACGAGAATATGCGGCGCGCGCTTTTTGAGCGCATTGCGTTCCTGCTGCGTGGTGTCGCCGGTGCGCACGGCGGTGCGGATGTCGAGTGGCGGCAGGCCGCGCGCGTCGAGTTCGTCCGCAATGCCCTGTAGCGGCACTTGCAGGTTCAGGCGAATGTCGTTCGACAATGCCTTGAGCGGCGAGACGTAGACCACCAGCGTTTCGTCGGGCAACGCGCCGTTGTTCGCGAGACCTTGCTGGACGAGGTCGTCGAGTGCGGAGAGGAATGCGGTGAGCGTTTTGCCGGAGCCCGTGGGTGCGGCGACCAGGGTCGAGCGGCCCTGGCGAATCTGCGGCCAGGCAGCGGCCTGCGCGTCGGTCGGCGCGGGAAAGGACTTCAGGAACCAGCCTGCAACCGCCGGATGAAAGCCCGCGAGCGCGGCGTGCGCGGCGGTGCGCTCCACCAGCGAGGCCGGGCGCGCGCGAGGCGCGTCGGCTGCGGTGGCTGGGTTGGCGGTCGTGGTGCTCGCTGAAGTGCTCACTGAGGCGGTCACTAGGGTCATGCGTGGTTAGATGGGGACGCGACGCCCGATATCCAGACGACGGCATTGGTCGTACCCGTTGCCGGCGCGAACCAAAGTCGCGCAATCAGTGGCCAGTCTGGCAGGTTTGGACGGCGTTTGCCAAATGGCCTGGCAGCGGTTGCCGGCGGGTGTCGGCGTTCCGAAAGCGACGGCAGTCCCCGCCTGCTCGACGGCGTCAATTGCAGTACTCTTTACGGCTCACCTGTGCACTCATCCACGATGGAGTTTCGACAATGCGATACAACCAGCTTGGCCGTACCGGGGTTTTTGTTTCCGAACTTTGTCTGGGCACGATGACCTTCGGCGGCGGCGAAGGCATGTGGAAGCAGATCGGCGATTTGCAGCAGGCCGACGCGGAGCGGCTCGTCGGCCGGGCGCTCGACGCGGGCATCAATTTCGTCGACACGGCCGACGTCTACGCCGAAGGCCTGTCCGAGCAGATTACCGGCCAGGCGCTGAAAAACCTCAAGGTGCCGCGCGACAAGGTCGTGGTGGCGACCAAGGTTTTCGGCCCGACCGGCGAGTTTCCGAACGCGCGCGGCGCGTCGCGCTATCACATCATCGACGGAATGAAGGCCAGTTTGAAACGCCTGCAGCTGGATCACGTCGACCTGTATCAGATCCACGGTTTCGACCCGGCGACGCCGATCGAGGAAACCGTGCGCGCGCTCGATACGCTCGTGCAGCACGGTCACGTGCGCTATGTCGGCGTGTCGAACTGGGCGGCGTGGCAGATCGTGAAGGCGCTCGGCATAGCGGAGCGTTTGGGAACCGCGCGCTTCGAAACGCTGCAGGCGTACTACACGGTTGCAGGCCGCGACCTGGAACGCGAACTCGTGCCGATGCTGCAAAGCGAAGGGCTCGGGCTCATGGTGTGGAGTCCGCTCGCGGGTGGATTGCTGAGCGGCAAATACGGGCGTGAGCAGCAGGGCGAAGCGGGCAGCCGCCGCACGACATTCGACTTTCCGCCGGTCAACCGCGATCGTGCGTACGACTGCATCGACGCGATGCGGGAGATTGCCGAGGCAAAGCACGTGTCGGTCGCGCAGATCGCCCTTGCGTGGCTGCTGCATCAACGGGTGGTGACTTCGGTGATCGTCGGCGCGAAGAAGGTCGAGCAACTGGACGACAACATCGCGGCGACCGGCGTCGCGCTCACCGCGGACGAGCTCGCAAGGCTCGATCAGGTGAGCGCGCTGCCTGCCGAGTATCCCGGCTGGATGCTGGCGCGCCAGGGCGAAGCGCGCCGCAAGCAGCTCGAGGAGGCGCGCCGTCTGGTGGTTTGAGGCCGCCTGCGTGTGCCGGGCGATCGTCCGGCGCTTGCGACGGACGCACGATGCAGCGACGAACCTCCGGTGCTGAAGGGGCCCCCAGCGAAGACACCCGGCGCGTTAAACCGATGCGTCGGCGGAATACGCCGCCACCGCGTCCATCGTGCGGGCCGAGTAGACCATCGTCGCGCCGGCGTTCATCGCGACCGCTACGCCGAGTGCTTCGGCTATTTCCTCGCGGGTCGCGCCTTGCTTCAGCGCTTCGGCCGTATGCACCGTGATACAGCCGTCACAGCGCAAACTCACGGCCACCGCGAGCGAGATCAGTTCGCGCGTCTTCGCGCCCAGCAGGTCGTTCTTCTGACCGGCGTTGGACAACGTCTGATAGCCCTTCACGGTGTCCGGCGACAGCTTGCCGATTTCGCCGATGCGGCCAAACAGCTGCTTGCGGTATTCGGTCCAGTTCAACATGGCAATGCTCCTTCGTCTATGGGGTGTCGGCGGTTGCCGGCGCCATGGACAAAGTATTGCGCGGGACGGCGACATCCTGAATACTCGACTGGCTCAACATTTAGCGCGGACGTCTCATGGATACGCTCAGCCGGTTACTCGACCTTGCGCGACCGCAAGCCAGTCTGGATTTGCGATGCCTGCTCACCGGCGGGTTCGATGTCGACCATGCGCCGATGGATCCCGGCATTGCGCCGTTCCATCTGGTGCTGGCAGGGTCGTGCGTGATCGAGATGGCGGACGGCGCGCAGGTGCGCCTGCAGACCGGCGATTTCATGCTGTTTCCACGCGGCGCGGCACATCGCGTGAGAGATGTCGAGCTGAGCGCCGTCAGCGCGCCGCTGGTCATGAGTCACGACGGCCTGCTGCCGGTCAAGCGAAACGACGGCCGGGGGATTGGGAAGGCTGCGGAGCGGGAAGGTCTGGACGGCAAGTCCGTGAGTGGCGAAGAAGTTACCGCTGATGTCATGACCGCCCACACGGACGCTGCCCGCGGCGGCGCAGAGCACACCACGGCGAACAGCACCGATCTCGACCTGCTCTGCGGCCGCTTCGCCTACACGCCGGGTTCGTCGGCGTTGCTGCTGAATGCGCTGCCCGATCCGTTCCTTGTGTCGCTCGGCGGCGTCCGCACGCTCGCCCCATTGCAGACGGTGATCGGGTTGATGCGCGACGAGGCGGGCCAACGCCGGCCCGGTGCGCTCGCCATCGTCACAGCGCTGAGTCAGGCGCTCTTCGGCATGGCGTTACGCGTACACGGCGAGCAGGCCGATTCGACTCCCGGCATGCTGTCGCTGCTGGCCGACCCGCGTCTATCGGCGTCAGTGCAGGGCATGTTGAGCGCGCCGCAGCGCGCGTGGACCATTGCTGAATTGGGCGAGCTTGCCGCGATGTCGCGCGCCACTTACGCACGGCGTTTCAACGAACGCGCCGGTATGACCGTGATGGATTTCCTCACGCAGATTCGCATGACCATCGCTTGCGACCTGCTGCGCCGCACGCAGCGCAGCGCGGCGGAAATCGGCGAGGCGGTGGGTTATCAGTCTGAAGCCGCGTTCGGCAAAGCGTTTCAGCAAAGCGTCGGCGTAACACCGGGACGCTACCGGCGCCATCCACAGCAAAGCGCGTTGGACGTGTCTTCATGAACCGGCGGTGCCGCTCAGCGCGCCTTGCCGGGCGTGCTGAACCAGCGCTGCTCCGCCCGCGACATCAACCACGCGACCAGCAGCGCGCATACGGTGCCGAGCGTGACTTCGCCGAGGCGCAACAAGGCTTTGTCCCATGCCGGGCCAATGCCCGGTACCAGCAGCATGATGGTGGCCGTGATCCCGCCGAGCCGCGCCGCGCTGCCGACGTTCACGATCCAGCACAGCACGATGGCCACTGCCACCGTCGCCGCGTAGGCCGCAAAATAGCCGTGGCCGAGCGTCGCGCCGGCAAGGCCGCATAAGCCGCCGACCATTGCGCCGATGAACTGGTCGCGCGACAGCTTGCGCGTGTCGACATAGCTGTGCTGGCTCACTGCAATGGCGGTGATCGCCGCCCAGAATGCCTGCTCGGTATGCAGCGCCTGGCCGATTTCGAACGCGAGGCTCGCGCCCGCCACGGCCTGGAACGCCATCAGGCTGCCTTCGGTGAGCCGCTCCGCGAACGGCAGCGATTTGAGGAACGCGAAAAGCGATTCGGCGGCGCTTGCGCGCGTCGTTTTTGCTGGATCGTCGTGAGGAGTCATTGAATCGCGGGGTTCAGAAGCTGCGAAAGCTGCAAGGGAGCCGGACGCTGCAAATGCTGCCAGCGCAGCGAACGGGCCCCGTATTCTAGCTTTCGCTATGACGCAGGCGCCGATAGCGGTTCATGAGCGGCGTCGCCGATACCCCGTGGATGACCACCGAAGCCGTGACCACGGCGAGCGCGAGCGGCACGAGCGGCGTGATAGACGCGGCCGGACCGTGTTCCAGCGAATAAGCCAGATAGTAGAACGAGCCCACGCCGCGAATGCCGAACCAGCTCATCAGGCGCCTTTGCGTCGGCATGGCGTCGGAGCCGAGCAACGACAACTCGACGGACGCGGGGCGCACGAAAACGAATAGCGCGACGATAAGCGCAAACGCCTGCCATGTGAGAAGCGGCACGTCCAGCGTCGCGAGCACGTTGCCGACCATGGCCATGATGATGACCTCAGCAATGCGTTCGAGCTCGATCGTGAATCCCAATACGGACTCGGTCATGAAGGCGTGGGCTTTCTCGGGATCGGACGCAGTGGCTTCGACATTTTTCGAATCGACGGTGCCGATCGTCTCGCGAGGCGAGGCCCCGCCGCTCGCCCCATATTCGACGCGACGCATCGACACGCCAGCCGCGAACACGGCGAGAAAGCCGTAAGTCTGAGCAAACTGCGCGGCGCCGAACGACAAGCCGATCAGCCCGAGCGCAAAAAAGCCTTCCAGACCGAGCGCGTGCGCATGGCGCGTGCGCAGCCAGGCGACCGCGTGCGTCGTGACCCAGCCGAGTACACCGCCTATCGCGAGTGCGCCCAATACACCCCACACGACACTGCCGGCAAACTCCAGGTTCAGCACGTCGCCAGCGTCGGCTCCTTGCACTGCGCAGATGGCGAGACCCACCATCGCAAACGGCAACGCTATGCCGTCGTTCAGGCCGCCTTCGCCGGAAAGCGCGAAGCGCAGCAAATCGTGGTCGCCGGGGTCGTGCACCTGCACGTCGTGGGCGAGCACCGGGTCGGTCGGCGCGAGAATAGCGGCCAGCAGGGTGGCTGGCCCCCAGCCGAGATTCAGAACGTAGACGCAGAAGAGGGTGAGGAGCGGCACGGTCGCCAGCATCGCGAGGAAGCCTAGGCGGAGCGGCACCATCCACAGTCTGTCGAGCACACCCACGCGTAAGCGCAGTCCAATAGCGAACAGCGACACCAGTAGCGCGATTTCGGTGACGGTGCGCAGCAGATGCGCATCGACGACCATGTCGAGATGCAGCAGATCGAAGCCGGGCGGCCCGAGCGCGTAGCCGAGCGCAACATAGAACATGGCCGCGCTGACGGGCAGGCGGCGGAGGGTCGTCGCGGCCACGCCCATGAAAACGAGCACGGCGCCGACGATGAGGAACCACAAAGTTTCGTGCATGAGCATCGGGTTAGAGCCGACATGCGAAAGGCGCATGACCGGCCGGGGTAATTGGACGAGCGCCCGGGTGCAACGCGTCGCGGCAGTCAACGCGCGACAGCGCATGAATCTCAGGGCGCGCGCCCGAATGCTTCGCGCAACTTGCGCTTGGCTTGCTCCAGCGTTGCGCGGCGGGTTTTCGGCAGGTTCTTGCCTGCTCGGTTGATGTAAAAATTGAGCATCGACATCGCCGATTGAAACGGCGTCCCTTTGCGGCGGCTGCTTTTTGTCGACGACTGCTTAAGCGATTTCGCAATTTCTTCGGCGTTCCCTGTCTTGAAGATGTCGTGCTCGAGGTCCATCGCGTCGCTCGTTTCCATCACATGATGCGACCACCTGTGTGAACTCTTGCCTCCTGCGCGCGATGCTTTCTTCTGCTCAGCGGCATGCGCTTGCGCATGGCGCTGACGCGGCGGCCGCCCCGACTTGCCGCGTGCCGGCGAGCGCCGCGATTTGCTGGTCGATTTGCTGGTGGTTTTTCGGGCCGCCATTCGAGCCGCCTCCTTCTACAGTCTTTGTCGCGCGGCCCTGCTTGCAGGATTGCGCGCGATTCCCGGGGCCGTCTGCGTCATCGAAGTCGACGCGGTCAAGTCAAACGCGCCGGCCGCCGCGATGACGACGTGCCGGCGCAGTGAGGACGGTGCGCGAACTGCGAACGGCAAACTGCTTCACGCACTCGCCGCGGCTCGCCGATTACAGCTTGACTCCACCGGCTTCGGGCGCATCCGACGAACCGGCCGGAATATCGCCCACGCCCACGTCATCGCGCATATCGAACCGGTCGCGGCCCCAATATGGCTCCCTGCCGTAGTACTGGTGAATGGACGTGGCCCATGTCTCATCCGCCATCGACGGCCAGTGATCCTTGTCGAAACCCGGGGCGCTTTTCACGCGTTCCGCCGTCATGTCCAGCACGAAGCACTTCTGCTCGGTGTCCAGCGTAAGAGCGCGCCATGGAATTGCGAGCAGCTTGTCGCCGATGCCGAGGAAGCCGCCGCTCGACAGCACCGCATACGCAACGCGGCCCGAGCGTACATCCAGCATGATGTCTTTGATCTTGCCGATGTCCTCGCCGTCGCTGCTGAGCACTCTGTTGCCGTCCAGCGTATCTGCCGCCATCACGTCCGGGCCCGGGCCTTCTGCCGTCGCACTGCCTTTACCGACGATACGTGCGCCCTGCGTGCCTTGCGTCTGACTTTGCATGACCATGATGTGCCTCCTTTGCAGGTTAGGGTGACGATCAATGCAGCAACGCGCGTTCCTCGTCCGAAGTGACGGTCGCTTTACACAGGTCGGGACAAGCGCCTTCACGTGCGCGGAAAGTGCTCGCGCATGGCGCTGAGGCGATACGCGATTACGCATCGCTCGATGCGGGCGGCATCGCGTGCATGCGGCCTTGGGCCGCGTAAATGCTGCGCGCGCTATTGCAGTTCCTGCTTGCTGTGAGCGGCGTTAGCTCGCGGCCGTCTTCTCGACGCGCTGCGCGGAACGGGCACTTGCGCTCGCGGCTCGCCGGGCCGTTCGCGCGCCGGCTTTTGCGCTCGGCTTGACGCTGTCTTTGGCACTGGCTTTCGCCGCCGCCTTATTCGCTTCGTTGCGAATGGTGCGCGACTTCTTGAGCAACGTCGTAATCGAGCCGTTGATGCTCTCGGCGGTGTCCGTTTCGCGCAGCTTGCGGCCTTTTGCTCCCGCCTGACGCGCGAGCCTCGCGGCGCGCTTCTCGGCATGCGCAAGCAATGCGGCAAACGCGACCTCGTCGACTTTCAGACCCCGGCGCGACTGACCCGGCGGCAAGGTTTGCAACTGGTCGCTTTCGAATGCGCTAATCACTGCAGGATGGATGTAGCAACGCCGGCAAACGGCCGGCGTGTTGCGAAGCAAGCCCGCGACTTCTTTCACGGTCGCCACGATATGTCGCCGTGCTTCGGCAGCGCTGCCGCACACGAGGCGCCGTAGCGCCGCGAGTGCGTAGACGCTGCCGGCCCACGTCCGATAGTCCTTCGCGGTGAAATCCGCGCCGCTCGCGCGGCGCAAATAATCGTTGATGTCGGCTGAACCTACCGTACGGCGTGTGCCGTCGTCGTCGAGATACTGAAACAGGTCGTGACCCGGCAGGTCCGCGCAGCGCCGCACGATGCGCTTCACGCGCTGGTCGTCCACCGTCACGTCGTGTTCGATGCCGCTCTTGCCGCGAAACTTGAAGCGCAACTGTCCCGCTTCCACTTTCACGTGTTTCTTACGCAGTGTCGTCAGTCCATATGACTGATTTTCGCGCGCGTATTCGACGCTGCCGATACGAACCAGCGTGGTATCGAGCAGCCGCACGACCGCCGCGATTACTTTGTCGCAAGGCATGCCGGGCAGTTCGAGGTCGCGGGCGACGCGCGCGCGGATTCGCGGCAGAGCTCGCCCGAACTCGGCCATGCGTTCGTATTTGTCGGCGTCGCGCGTTTCGCGCCAACGCGGGTGATAACGGTATTGCTTGCGCCCGCGCACGTCGCGGCCGGTCGCCTGAATATGTCCGCGCGGGTCTGGACAGATCCATACGTCTTCGTACGCGGGCGGAATCGCGAGCGAGTTGATGCGCTGAATCTCCGCTTCGTCTTCAATGCGCTTTCCTTGTACGTCGAAATACGCGAAGCCGTCTTTCTCGCGCTTGCGCGTGTAGCCCGGCTTGCTGTCGTCGGCATGGCGCAAGCCGGGCGGCATGGCGGCTGTCGCGGGCTGCTTCACGCTGTCGTCCGCCGATGCATGACCGTTTTGCGTCGTGCTCGTCGTGCTCGTTGTGCTTGTCGTTGTGCTGTTTGCCATGGCTTTCTTTGCAGGTAGAACTTTCAAGCGTGAAGCGCGTTGCGCCAGTGATGGCCCGCAGCAAAGCCGGTGCCCGCCACTCCGCGCGCGGGTGAGCGGGCGGAACAGTCCTTGCGATGAACGTCATACGTATCAACCCGATAAAGGAGAGCGCCATGAGCAGCACGCTGAACCCCGATGAAGAGCCGCAACAGGTCGTCAAACAAACGTCAGGCACCACGGGCGCCTTGGGACCGAGCGATTCATCCGATAGCGGCAGCGACGTCGCGGGCGCGAAGCGCCATGAGTTCGACGTCGATACGGAACTCGACAATCACGCGCTCGAAATGGGCGGCTCGGAGATGGGCAGCGACACCGACCGGGCGGGCACCGGCGAGCGCGCGGCGGCGGACGGCGATTCGACGCTGGACCCGGACAGCGACATCGAACCTGATCGCATTCTGACGCCACCCACAGCCGACGAAGACGACGACGGTCTCGACGACGACCCGAGCGGGCTGTAATCGCGTTGCGGCCCTCGCTTCGCCGAGGCATCCACGCTTCGATGCCCGTCCCAGCGGGCATAGAGGCCGGAGGGATGACGCAGTAGCGGGTCTCGGCGCAGCAGGCACAAGCCTTGCTGCCGCATCGTTAATCAATGATGAAAGGGGTTTGGCGCATAGCATGCGCGGCCCCGGCATTTGAACAAGGAGAGAAACATGGCGAACAGCCTCGACGGTCTGAAGGTAGCGATCCTGGCGGTAGACGGTTTCGAACAGGCTGAACTGGTCGACCCGAAGCGCGCGCTCGCAGAGGCCGGCGCGACCGTGCACGTGATCTCAGCGAAGCCCGGAAAGATCCAGGGCTTCAAGCACGTCGATAAAGGCGACACGGTCGACGTCGATTCGACTTTCGACAAAGCGATTGCGGACGACTATGACGCAGTTGTGTTGCCCGGCGGCGTGGTGAACGGTGACGCGATTCGCGTGTTGCCGCAGGCGCAGGCATTCGTGAAAGCGGCCGACAACGCGAAGAAGCCGATCGCGGTGATCTGCCACGGCACGTGGCTTCCCGTATCGGCCGGAATCATCAAGGGGCGCACGGTGACGAGCTGGCCGAGTCTGCAGGACGATATCCGCAACGCGGGCGGCACGTGGGTCGATCAGGAAGTGGTCGAAGACAGCAATCTGATTTCGAGCCGCAAGCCGGACGACATTCCCGCTTTCAACAAAGCGTTGATCGGGCAACTGTCGAAACGCAAGGCTGCATGAGCGGCGCAGGCGGGCGATGAGACGCGCCGGTGACTCCGTGAACAAGGGAGAAAACGCATGAAACTACGGTATTCCCTACCAGCGATGACTGTGGCGCTTGCTCTTGGCACGGCGCCGGCCTGCGTCGTGTATGCGCAGGCAAGCGACGCTCCCGCGAGCGATGCGCCCGTCGGCGGCACGAAGCTCTCGCCCGCCGACCAGCAGTTCATCCAGGACGCTTCACAGTCCGACGCCACGGAGATCGCGGCAAGCAAGATCGCGTTGAAGAATTCGAGCGATCCGCGCGTGAAGAAATTTGCACAGCAGATGATCGCCGATCACACGAAACTGTCGCGCAGCATGGGCGCGCTCGCAGCGAAGAAGGGGCTTGCCACCGCGCCGTCGGCCGACTCCGCGCTCGTCGGCAAGCTGCAGACGCTCAAAGGTCAGAAGTTCGACGAGGCGTATGTCGAGCAGGTCGGCCTGGAGGCGCATCAGCGGGCAGTCGATCTGTTCCAGCAGGAGAGCCAGAGCGGCACCGACTCGCAACTGAAGGCTGCGGCCGCGCGCGCGCTGCCGGTCATCAAGCATCATCTGGAGATGGCGCAGCAGCTCGCCGGCGCAATGAAGGGTGCGTCATCATGAATGCGATCCTGCCGCGGCCTGCCTATGAGGATTCCCTTATGCAGATCACTTTTTCCGACGACAAACCGACCTTCGACGGCGCCAACCTGACGGTTCGCTTCATGGCGCGCGTGGACGGAGAACCGGTCGTCTGCGCCATCACGGTCGAGGCGCTGGAAGATCATTTCGGCGCCGGTTCACCGCTCGAAAGCGAGTTGATGGAGGCCTTCGACAAGGGCCGCAACCGGATCCGTTCGGTGTGTGCCGAGGCGCTCGACCAGAACGACGGCGAGGGCGTAATCTTGCATAGCGGATTGTTCAGAGTGGAAGGCATGGAGCCCGACCGCGGCACGGCGGTGTAGCGCCGCCGCTTCTCCTGATCGCGCACCGCGACTACTCGCGAGCGTCGTCCGTCAAAACGCAATCACGATGCAAGGAGGCCTCATGTCACTCATCGTCGCAGCACGCTTCACGACTTTTCCAGCCGCGGAAGAAGCGGCGCAAAAACTTTTCAATGCAGGCTTCGTCGAGGAAGACGTCACGCTGTTCTTCGTCAATCCGCGTGGCCAGCATGCGCGTTTTCCCATTGGCGGCGACACTCACACCGATGCCGGTGCGAAAGGCGCGCCGAAGGGCGCGGGCCTCGGCGTGACGATCGGCGCGGTGGCGGGCGCTATTGTTGGCGTCGGCATCTTCGCGGCGTTTTCTGCGCCGTTGCTCGTTTCGGCGATAGCTGCGGGCGTCGGCGCCTATATCGGCTCGCTGGCCGGTGCCATGTGGCGCACGCGCGATAGCAGTGAAGCCGGGCATCGCACGACGTTCCACGAAGAGGCGCGCGATTCAGGCGTGCTGGTCGCGGTGCACGTGTCGCCGGACAATCAGTTCGACGCCGCCCGTTTGCTGCGAGAAGCAGGGGGCGTGTCGATTGAACGCGCGACGGGTCGTTGGCAACAAGGCCGTTGGGCCGACTTCGATCCGCTGAAGAAGCCTGTTCCGCTCAACGAGTACAACGAAACGCGCGCCTGATACAGCGGCGACGGCGGCGACAGCGCCGAACGGCAGCAAGCGAGAAGGCAATCGAAAAGGGCCCGACAGACGTCGGGCCCTTTTCTTTGGCGGACCGAAAACGCAAGGCGCGCTGATCGTCGGGAAAGTTATACCCAGATACGCGCGGCGGCGCGTTGCGGCACGGGTGCGTGGTCAGCAGGACGTTGGTCGCGCGTGGGTTCACATGCGGCCGGCATGACGCCTTTGCGAGAACCTTCGCAGGTCGAAGGCGCGGCTTGCGCGCCAGCGCTCGTACTCGCCGCAGCGCTATCGTCCGGCTGCATATGCTCGCGGATCTGCAACACGCTGGCCGACGAGACGATGGCGACGGCGACCAGCCATTCTGCGCTGCGAATCTTCATGATGTTCTCCCTGTCGTTGTTGCATGCCCATTCTTTTCAATTCGTCGATACGTCATGCAGCTTTTCAACTTGTGCGCTGCATGGCATTACTCGGGCGAAGCGATAAAAGCAACGGGTGTGCCACCGGCGAAAGCCGCGCTCAGAAAGGCTTTCACGCCGCTCAAGACAGTTCGCGCCGCGCAACAATTACCCACCTCTGCAACAAAGACGGCCGCGCAGACAGAGTGCGCGCGCGCAATGCACCCTGTGAACTTTCGGGCACGCGCCATGCGTATGAAACAGTGAACCCCGTTGCCTTGCGCAGGCGTTGGCAAAGCAGGCGGCACGCGAACCGCGATACATGCGGGCGTGCCGGCAACGGATTCCGCGATTAACGAAACCCTGGAGGTATTGAATGACTACGAATGTTGTCTCCGTGCTGAACGATCTCATCGAAACATCGAAGGATGGTGAAAAGGGCTTTCGCAAGGCGGCCGAAGATGCGCGTGACACACAGTTGAAGACGATGTTTCTGACGCGCGCCGAAGATTGCGCGCGCGGCGCACGCGAGCTGCAGGATGTGGTTCAGCGCCTGGGCGGTAAGCCGGAAACGGGCGGCAGTGTGAGCGGTGCGCTGCACCGGGGATGGGTCGATGTGAAGTCGGCGGTGACGGACCGCAGCGACCATCAGATCCTTGTCGAGGTGGAAAAGGGCGAGGACGTCGCCAAGAAAAACTATCACGACGCGCTGGAAAAAGAACTGCCCGCCGACGTGCGCGCGATTGTCGAGCGCCAGTATCAAGGCGTGCTGCAGAATCACGACCGCGTTCGCGATCTTCGCGATCAATACGCGGCGAAGAGCTAATCGGGTAGCCGGCCGTCAGGCCGGCCTCTAAAGCAGAAAGGCCGTCCGCACAATGCGGACGGCCTTTTTTCTCGGGACTCCTCGAGGCTTCTCGGGGCGCTGCGCCCGGCGCAGAACGCCGGGCGCCTCGAGATTATTCTGCGGCGATTTTCAGGTGGTTCTTCACGCTGCTCACGCCCTTCACGCCTTTCACGACGTCCTGGGCGGCGGTCTTGTCCTCAGCCGAAGGCACCGTACCCGTGAGCCACACGACGCCCTTGCGGGTCTTCACATGGATATGCGTGGACTTCAGGTTCTTCGCACCGAGCAGTTCGGCTTTGACCTTCGTGGTGATCGTGCTGTCGTCGACGTGCTGGCCGATCGTTTCGGACGAAGCCGACGGAGCCGAGGCGCTCGTTTGTGCCGTAGCGTTCAATGCGAAGGCAACGCACGCGATGCTGCCGGCAGTCTTCAGGAATTGGATGGTCTTCATGGTTTTCTCCTTCGGGTGTTGATGAAAATGCGGTCTTGTTGCCTGCGGTCGATCGCGGCCGAAGCCGCCGATGACTCGCGTGGGGTCGTCGCCGCTACGGTTCCGTCAGGGCCCGTTATCGACACCGGCCGGGTCTTCACAGTCATTGCGCGTTCACGCCGGATGCGAAGAGAGCCGTCCGTCCACATTCCCGTTACCGCAATGTGTGTGCCTGCACCTCGTGGCTGCAGACCGGAGAAGTTGCGAAGTCCGCACCAGCGGGCGCTTTTCCGCTGATGAATAGCGCGGGTGCGTGGTGTACGTGCGGCCGCCGACGCGTGTGGAGCGGATGCGGAATTTGCCGGGTTGCTTGTAAAAAAGGCGCCGCGCGGCGTTGCAATTCGTGGGCCTGGAAAAATAAAGCCCAAATAAAACAGTGCGTTGCAAAAGCTGGTACGCGTGTTGCTCTACTGAGGTCACTCCTTTTACTTCAGCTTTCAACGGGACCTGAACACGATGCCTTCAATTGAACTTCGCACGAGGCAGTCTCTTGCACTTACGCCGCGTTTGCAGCAGTCGGTGCGTCTGTTGCAGCTATCGTCTCTGGAGTTCCAGCAGGAGTTGCGAACTGCGCTCGATACGAACCCGTTCCTCGAATATGACTCGTCGGATACGGAGGACGTTGCGCTGGCAACAGCCACGTCCGGCGAAGAGCAGGGCGCGTTGCCGGCAACCGATGCAGTCGCGGCCGCCGAGCCCGACTCGTTGCCCGCTGAAGCCGCTACCAGCGAGAGCCTCGACAGCGGCGGCCCCGACGATATGCCCGGCGACTTTTCGGGCGATTACAGCAGCCGCAGTTCGGCCCGCCAGAACGGCGACTCCGACGGCAGCGATCCCGCCGAATGGGCACGCTCGCAACCCACCTTGCGCGAGCAACTGCACGACGCACTGCGCCTTTATCGTCTGGACGATCGCGATCGCGCCGTCGCGCGCTTCGTCATCGAGGCGCTCGACGACGACGGTTATCTGCGCCAGGACCTGGCGGATCTCGCGGACAGTGTCGATCTCGAACCCGAGTTGACAGAGGAAGAACTGCTGGTCGCGCTGCGCCTCGTGCAGTCGCTCGACCGGCCCGGCCTCGGCGCGCGTTCGCTGTCCGAGTGTCTATTGCTGCAGGTCAATGCGTTGCCCGCGGACACGCCGGGGCGCGATGTCGCGCGGCAGATTGTCGAACACCATCTGGAGCGGCTCGCGCGTCGCGAGCAGGCGGAACTGCAAAAGCAGATTGGCTGTTCTGCGGAAGAACTGCGTGTGGCCTGCGCACTCGTGCGCAAGCTGGATCCGAAGCCGGGCAACTGCTACGGCCGCACCGAAGACAACTACGTCGTGCCCGACGTGATCGTGCGTCAGGTGCGCAACAAGTGGGTGGTGACGATCAATCCTGCCGTGCAGCCGCGCGCACGCATTCACCGCATGTATGCCGAGCTGTTTGCGCAATCGGCCGGGGCCAGCCGTTCGCCGCTCGCCCAGCAGCTTCAGGAAGCGCGCTGGTTGATCAGGAACGCGCAGCAGCGCTTCGACACGATTCAACGCGTCGCCGAATGCATCGTCGCGCATCAAAAGGCGTTTTTCCAGTACGGTGAAATCGCGCTCAAGCCGATGGTGTTGCGCGACGTCGCCGACGAACTCGGCCTGCACGAATCGACCATCTCGCGCGCGACCGGCAACAAATATATGGCCACGCCGCGCGGCATTTTCGAGTTCAAGCATTTCTTCCCGCGCGAGCTCGGCACCGAAAGCGGCGGTACTTGTTCCGCCGCCGCGGTGCGGGCGCTGCTGAAAGAAATGATTGCTGCGGAAAACACCCGCGACCCGCTCTCCGATGTGACGCTGGCAAAGATGCTCGCGGATCAGGGCGTGCTCGTCGCGCGCCGCACGGTCGCCAAGTATCGGCATCTGATGAAGGTGCCGCCGGCGGAGTTGCGCCGCCAGGTCTGAATTTGCCCAGCCCTGCAAACGGGGCTTTGATACGAAGCGCCACGCGAGGCTGTCCGCCCGCGTGGCGCTTTTTCGTATCTGGACGTTTCGCGCACGCCCCATTACATTGGCGGGTCAATCAGAAACGGGTGAGCGCGATGAAGTATTCGAGTCGGGTCGAGGGTTTGCAAGGCAGACGTACGTCGGCGTGGGAGATTCATCGCGTGGCGCAGCAGGCCGCGGCGAATGGCAATGATGTCATCGTGCTGAGCGTAGGAGACCCCGATTTCGCTACGCCCGCACCGATTGTCGAGCGTGCCATCGACGCGTTGCGCGGCGGCGATACGCATTACAGCGCTGTGTCCGGGCGCGATCCGCTGCGTGCGGCGATTGCCGAAGAGCAGGCGCGCATGACCTGTTGTACGGTCGGCGCGGCGAATGTGATCCTCACGGCGGGCGCGCAAAACGGGGTGTTTGCCACGTCGCTTTGTCTGCTCGAAGCAGGCGACGAGGTTATCGTGCCCGAGCCGATGTACCTCACCTACGAAGCGTGCGTGCGCGCCGCAGGTGCGACGCTCGTGCCGGTGCCGGTCGATCCCGCGCGGGCATTTCACCTGGACTGCGACGCACTCGAACGAGCCGTGACACCGCGCACCAAGGCAATTTTCTTCGCGACGCCGTGCAATCCAACAGGTGTCGTGATGCCGCGCGCGGACCTCGAACGCATTGCGCGGCTCGCCTGCGAGCACGACCTGTGGGTGCTGTCCGACGAGGTCTACGCCGATCTCACGTTCGAGCGCGAACATGTGAGCATCATGTCGCTGCCCGGCATGGCGGAGCGCACGGTGACGCTCGGCAGTCTGTCCAAATCGCATGCAATGGCCGGGTGGCGCGTAGGGTGGGCGATCGGACCCACGCAACTGATCGAACACATGGGACGCCTCGCGCTTGCCATGCTGTATGGCTTGCCGGGCTTCATCCAGCAGGCGGCATTGACGGCGTTACAGGAGAAGTCGTGGATCGTCGCACAAATGCGCGATATCTACAGGCGCCGTCGCGACGTCGTGTTCGAGCGTTTGAGCCGGGTCCCGCGATTGCGCTGCCTGCTGCCCGAAGCGGGCATGTTCATGATGGTCGACGTGAGCGGCACCGGCCTCGACACCGTCGATTTCACATGGCAGCTGTTTCGCGCGCAAGGCGTGTCGGTGCTCGACGCGAGTGCTTTTGGCGAGACGGCGAACGGTTTCGTCCGGTTGGGCTTTGTCGTCGACGAAGCGAGGCTTGCCGAGGCGTGCGAGCGGATTGCGGCGTTCGTCGCGGCGTTGCCGTTGCAACCGAACCCGTGAGTACGCGTGCCCGCAGCGAAAATCGCGCAGGGCGCCCAACGGTATAATTCATTCGCTCCCGTTTTAGCTCTGTCGCGTCGCGTACTGCCGCTAACGAACCATCCTGAACAACCGGCTTTGCCAGCCGTAGCCTATGCACTTTCGCCCGATCCAGTCTTTCACGCGCAAACGGCTCTCCGACGTCGTCGCAGACCAGATCAAGCAATTGATCTCCGACGGCACGCTGATGCCGGGCGACCGGCTGCCCGCTGAGCGTGATCTGGCGACGCAACTGGCGGTATCGCGGCCTTCGTTGCGTGAAGCGCTGATCAGGCTGGAATCGGATGGCTATATCGCCACGTCGGGGCGGGGCGGCTTTACGGTGGTCGATCTGACGGCGCCGATCATTTCGAAGCCGCTCGCCGAACTGCTTTTGCAGAATCCGCGTACCAGTGCCGACATTCTCGAGTTGCGCCAGGGGCTCGAATCGATTTCGACCGTATATGCCGCGGAGCGCGCGACCGCCGCCGATCTTCGCAAGATCAAGACTGCCTTCGATGCACTGAAGGCGGCTTCGCAGTCGCAAGATCGCGTGAACCTGGCGGAGCTGGATGCCGCTTTTCATTTGGCAATCGCCGACTCCACCCACAACATCGCGCTCGCCCATGTCATGCATGGCATCCACACGCTGATTCGCGAAGGCATGCGTCAATACCATCGGCTGATCGATTACGACGAGGCGATGGAAAAGCAGTTGATGAGCCAGCATCAGGCCATCTACGACGCCGTCGTCGCACGCGACGCTCAAGAGGCACGCAAAGCGGCCGAACGTCATCTCGCCTTCGTGCGCGAGATCTATCAGGAAGACGCTGCGAAGCTTTAGGCGTCGCATTTCGCGTGGCGATGTAACGATTGACACACTCGGGCGACTTCCTTATATTTTGGTCAGACCAACAATACCAGTCTGACTGGCGACGATCTTACGCGTCCCGAGTCCGCGTGCCCCATTCCCCGTAATGAGCTTATGAAAGTCGCCCTCTTTATCCCTTGCTTCATCGACGCGTTTTATCCCGAGGTCGGCATTGCCACGCTCGAATTGCTCGAACGCTTCGGCATCCAGGTCGATTACCCGCAGGAGCAGACCTGCTGTGGGCAGCCCATGGGAAACAGCGGCGCGCATGCAGAAGCGGCCGGCGCGGAGCGGGTGTTCGCGCGCAACTTTGCAGGCTACGACTACATCGTCGGACCATCGGCGAGCTGCATTCACCACGTGCGCGAGCATCTCACCGCGATCGATCAGACGGACGAAGTCAAAAAGGTGCGGGCGAGCGCTTATGAACTCGTCGAGTTTCTGCACGATGTGGTGGGTGCGCGCGAGTTTCCTTGGGCCGAGTTTCCGTATCGCGTCGGCCTGCACAATAGTTGCAGCGCGTTGCGGCATCTGAAGGAGGCCTCGATCTCGGAAGTGGCGGGCCAGCCATTTTCCAAGCCGCGCGCGTTGCTTGAAGGCGTGAAGGGTATCGAGTTCGTCAAGCCGTCTCGACCCGACGAATGCTGCGGTTTCGGCGGCACGTTCTCGGTGACGGAAGAGCCGGTGTCCGTGCGCATGGGGCAGGACAAGGTCCGTGATCATCTGAATGCGGGTGCGCAATACATTGTGTCGGGCGACATGTCGTGTCTGATGCATCAGCAAGGCTGTGCGGAACGCATGAAGGCGGACGCACGCTTCATTCATATTGCACAAGTGTTGAACGGGGCGCGCGCATGAGCCGGATCGACCACGCGAAAGCAGCAGGCGAGTTCATCAAAAAGACGGAGCATGTGGCGTTTCACGACAAGCGCCTGTGGGATTTGCGCGAGAAACGCGACGCACAGGCGCACGGCATTGCCGAGTGGGAGACGCTGCGCGAACTGGCATCCGGTATCAAGGAACACACGCTGTCGCATTTGTCGGAGTACCTCGAACAGTTCGCGGCCTCGGCCGAGGCGAACGGTGTCGTGGTCCACTGGGCAGCGACGGCCGAAGAGCACAACGCGCTCGTACACAAGATCATGTCCGAGCGCGGCATGACCACGCTCGTCAAAAGCAAGTCGATGCTCACCGACGAATGCAAGATGCGCGAGTATCTCGAACCGCGCGGCATTACGGTAATGGAAACGGATCTGGGTGAACGCATCCAGCAACTCGATCATCAGGACCCGAGCCACATGGTGGTGCCGGCGGTCCACAAGCTGCGCGCCGATGTCGCCGAACTGTTTGGCCGAACGATCGGCACTGATCCGCACAATAGCGACATTCATTACCTCGCGGAAAGTCAGCGCATGAATACGCGGCCGTATTTCGTACGCGAGAAAACGGCCGGCATGACCGGCTGCAATTTCGCGGTCGCGGAAACGGGGACAGTTGTGGTTTGCACGAACGAAGGCAACGCCGATCTTTCGGCAAACGTGCCGCCGCTGCATATCGCATCGATCGGTATCGAGAAGCTGATTCCAAAGGTCTCGGATCTCGGTGTGTTTATTCGTATGCTCTCGCGCAGTGCGCTTGGTTCGCCGATCACGCAATACACCTCGCATTTCCGCGCGCCACGTCCGGGCACGGAGATGCATTTCATCCTCGTCGATCATGGCCGCTCGGAACGGCTCGCGATGGACGACTTCTGGTACTCGCTCAAATGCATCCGCTGCGGAGCTTGCATGAACACGTGTCCCGTGTATCGGCGCAGCGGCGGGCTGTCGTATGGCGGTACGTACTCGGGGCCGATCGGCGCGATCATTAACCCCACGTTCGACCTGAAACGCTATAGCGCGCTGCCGTTTGCGTCCACGCTCAACGGCAGTTGCACGAACGTGTGTCCGGTGAAGATCAATATTCACGAGCAGATTTATAAATGGCGGACGGTGATTGCCGAGCGCCACGAAGTGCCGTTCGTGAAGCAGGAAGTATTGAAGATGACAGGGCGTCTGCTCGCGAGCCCGACGCTGTATCGGGCAACCGTAGCTTCAATGAGCGGCGCATTGCGGCGGCTACCGAACTTCGTACTCTATAACCCGCTGAATATCTGGGGCAGACAACGCGAATTGCCCGAGGCGCCGAAGCAGACCTTCCACGCGTGGTACAAGCAAAACCGCGGAGGTGGCGATGGCAACGCGTGAGGCCTTTATCGCGAAAGTGCGGCAGGCGCAACCGGCGGCGCGCCCGCGCCCCGACGTGCCGTTGTTTAGCGCGGTCGGCGGCGATTTGCGCGCACGCTTCGCGTCGGCATTGCAAACGATGGGCGGCACCTGCGTCGAAGCGGGTGCCGCGTCGGAAGTTGCGAGTCTGATCCGCGAGCGATTCGGCGCAACGGTGTCGATCGCGTCCGCCACTGCCGAAGTACCCGGCACGCGCCTGCTCACGGCAGGCACCGAACCTTCGTCGTTGCAGGATATCGACGTCGGCGTCGTGCGTGCGCGTTTTGGTGTGGCGGAGACCGGCTCCGTGTGGTTCAGCGAACGCGAGTACGTGGTCAATGCGTTGGGCTATATCGTTCAGCATCTTGTGGTTCTGCTCGATCCGGCACAACTCGTCGACGGCCTGCAGGACGTTTATCGCCGCGACGACTTTCGCGATGCCCGTTACGCGGCACTCGTCACCGGACCTTCGGCGACCGCGGACATCGAGGGCGTTCTGATTCGCGGCGCGCAGGGCGTGCGGTCGCTGACGGCGGTGTGGCTGGCCACTGAGTAGTCGCCGCGGCGGAGTTTGCTATCATTACTGTATAAACGTACAGGTCATGCAAACTCCGTGGCAACCGATGCTCCGCCGGATTCCCTCGCCGGTGTCCCATACTATCTGCTGAATTTCGAGCGTGCCCTCGCCTGGCTCGCGCAACGCTACGACGCTCTGCTCGATGCGAGCGAGCGAGCTTTTCTCGGCGCATTCGCGCGCTTACCGCAGGCGTCGCGCGCATTGTTGGTCCGAATGTTGATGCGCAAAGGCGCATTGTTTCGTGCAAGCCGCCTGGCCTACGACGAAATCGGCTGCCCGTTGCAAGCTGCTGCGCCCGTCTCAGCGCTCGGCTGGCTAAATCCCGCGCCGCACCTGACACTCGACGATCTGTTCGCCCTCACCACGCGCGCCGAATTGCTGGACATCTTTGCGGAGGCGCTTTCGCTGATTCCGGGCGCACGGAGTCTGCGCAAGGTCGATCTGCTGGAAGCATTACGGCCGTTCTATGCCGACCGGGACGGGTATGACACCGATAGCTGCATCGCGCGCCCGTTGTCCGCATGGCACCCCCAAACGACCGATTGCGTGTTTAGCGTGGACATCGCGCCGCTGTGCGACCGTCTGCGTCTGATGTTCTTCGGCAATCTGCAACAGGACTGGTCAGAATTCGTGCTCGCCGATCTCGGCGTGTTCCGGTACGAAAAAGTGGCTTTCGGGCCGGCGTCGCGAGCCTTTCAGCAGCGCGCAGATGTCGATGTTTACCTCGCGTTGCACGCGTGTCGTGAAGAACTGGACTCGATAGCAATGTCCGGCACGCTGATCGGTCTGGAAGTAGAAAACGCTGCGCTCAATGACCTCGTGGCTCGGGTTCAACGCGTGGAAACGTGTAACTCGTGGCTCGAATTGCGACGCGCCAAGCTGCTCTTTCGTATCGGCCAGCATTGCGAGCGGCGACAGATGTGGCCCACTGCGCTCGCCGTGTACGAGGTTTGCGCGTGGCCCGGCGCGCGTCATCGGCGTGTACGCGTGCTCGAACGAGCCGAGCGTTTCGAAGCTGCGCTTTCGCTAGCGTTAGACGCTGCAGCATCGCCCGAAAGCGAGGAAGAGGCGCAGCGCATTGCGCGCATGCTGCCGCGCCTGCGGCGCAAGCTTGGTGAGCCGACGGTGCGCGCGTCCGCTGCGCGAGCGGCCGAGCGTAGTACGTTGATATTGCCCAGGCCGCCAGCGCCGCAGCCCGTTGAATACGTCGTGCGCGATCATCTGACATGCGAGTCAGCGCCGGTGCATTACGTAGAGAATGCATTGATCAACTCGCTGTTCGGACTGCTTTGCTGGGAACCGGTATTCGTGGCGCTACCCGGTGCGTTTTTTCATCCGTTTCAACGCGGTCCCGCTGATCTTCACGCGCCGGACTTTTATGCGCGCCGAGCCGAACAGTTCGCTGCGTGCCTTGCTCAACTCGATAGTGGCGCGTATCGCGAGACGATTGCGCGGCATCTGCACGGCAAAGCCGGCGTGCAATCGCCGTTCGTGTTCTGGGGGATGCTCACGCCGGAGCTTGTCACGACGGCGCTCGACTGCTTGCCCGCCGCGCACCTGAAATTGTGGTTTGAGCGTTTGCTGCTCGATATTCGCGGCAATCGCTCGGGTTTGCCCGATCTGATCCGCTTCTGGCCCGCCGAGCGGCGTTATGAGTTGATCGAAGTGAAAGGGCCCGGCGACCGCTTGCAGGACAACCAGATTCGCTGGCTAGCTTACTGCGTGCAGCACGGCATGCCGGTACGCGTGGTCGACGTGCGCTGGACTGACGAAGCGCTCGACCATGAGATCGCCGATCCAGCCCTCGGCGCGCCGGCGCACGCCACGTTGATCGCGGAGCCCACCGCATGAGTTACGTCGTCGCCGTGCGAGCCATGTGCGAGTTCACCGCGCGACGTGGCGACCTCGATCTGCGGTTCACGCCGGCGCCAACTTCGCTGGAAGGCATGGCGGGGCACATCACGGTCGCGGGTCGGCGCGCAAGCGGCTACGAAACCGAAATCACGCTGACCGGCACGCATCGCAATCTCACCGTGCGGGGCCGTGCAGACGGCTATGATCCGGTGGCGCACCGCCTGGAAGAAGTGAAGACGTATCGAGGCGATCTCGAGCGCATGCCTGACAATCATCGCACGCTGCATTGGGCGCAGGCGCTGGTGTACGGACATTTGCTGTGTCGCGCACGCGGATTCACGGAATTGACGGTCGGGCTGGTTTATTTCGACATCGGCAGTCAGAAGGAAACGTTGGTCACGCAAACGCACACCGCGCGCGACCTGGAAATCTTTTTCGTCGAGCAATGCGAGCGGTTTCTGGATTGGTCGGTGCAGGAGGAGGCGCATCGTGTCGCGCGCGACACGGCGCTCAACGCGTTGCAGTTTCCGCATGCGCAGTTTCGCTGCGGGCAGCGCGAGCTGGCGGTGTCGGTCTACCGTGCGGCGCGCGACGGTAAGCCGCTGATGGCGCAGGCGCCAACCGGCATCGGTAAGACACTCGCCACGATCTTTCCGTTATTGAAGGCGTGCGCGACGGATCAGATCGATCGCGTGTTCTTTCTGACTGCGAAAACCCCTGGCCGTGCGCTCGCGCTCGACGCGATCGAAACGCTTCGCCGGAGCGCCGGATCTTTACCGCTGAGAACGCTTGAACTGGTGGCGCGCGACAAAGCCTGTGAGCACCCCGACAAAGCCTGCAACGGCGAGTCGTGTCCGCTCGCGCGCGGCTTCTATGACCGGCTCGACGCGGCACGTAGCACGGCGCTCGCGGGCGAAAGGCTCGATCGCGCCGCGGTGCGCGAAGCGGCGCTCGCGCATGACGTCTGCCCGTATTATCTGGGCCAGGAACTCGCGCGTTGGGCCGACGTGGTGGTGGGCGACTACAACTACTACTACGACAGCAGCGCAATGCTCTACGCGCTCACGCAGATCAACCAGTGGCGCATTGGCGTGCTGGTGGACGAGGCGCATAACCTGCTCGACCGTGCGCGCCGCATGTACACGGCGTCGCTCGATCAGGCGGCGTTGCGGATTGCGCGCAAGACGGCGCCGCCTGGGTTGCGCAAGCCGCTTGAACGGTTGCAGCGCGAATGGAATGCGGTCAAGCGGGCGCAAACTGCGTCTTATCAGGTCTATCCAAATGTGCCTGGCAAGCTGCTCTCGGCAGCGCAGAATCTGATTGGCGCGGTGACGGATCAGCTCGCGGACGCGCCGCTCTCAATCGACGAGACGTCGCTGCGTTTTTTCTTCGACGCGATGCATTTCGTCGCTCTCGCAGAGCAGTTCGGCAAGCATTCCATTTTCGATATCACGCTGACAACAGATCGCCACGCGCCACGCGACAAGACCAGTTGCACGCTCTGCGTGCGCAATGTGATTCCTGCTCCGTTTCTCGCGCCGCGATATGCAGCGGCGCGCACGACCGTGATGTTTTCGGGCACGCTTAGTCCGCATCACTTCTACCGCGATACGTTGGGTCTTGCACAGGAGACGCAATGGCTCGACGTTGAAGGGCCGTTTCGCGCGGAGCAGTTACAGGTGCATGTCGCCGGCAACGTGTCGACGCGCTGGCGCGATCGCGAACGTTCGCTCGATCCCATTGTCGACCTGATTGCAAAGCAGTACATCGCGCAGCCCGGCAATTACCTGGGTTTCCTCAGCAGTTTCGATTACCTGCAGCAGGTCGTCGCGCTCATGCGCGAGCGTCATCCCGGATTGCCGGTCTGGGCGCAGGAGCCGGGCATGGACGAAGCGGCCCGCGACGCGTTCCTCGCGCGGTTTCGTAGCGCGAACCAGGGCATCGGATTTGCGGTGCTTGGCGGTGCGTTTTCGGAAGGTGTCGACCTGGTCGGGCAACAGCTGATCGGCGCTTTTATCGCGACGTTGGGCTTGCCGCAAATGAACGAGGTCAATGAACAGATGCGGCGCACGATGGACGCGCGTTTTGGCAATGGCTACGAATACATGTACCTGTACCCCGGTCTGCAAAAGGTGGTGCAGGCGGCGGGCCGCGTGATCCGCACCGAGCTCGACGAAGGCGTCGTGCATCTGATCGACGACCGGTACAGGCGGCCTGAGGTGCGCCGCCTGTTGCCTCGGTGGTGGCAGGTCCGGTAATTCAATCGACGCACTCAGCCCATACTTATTCGTGTGGCGACGTCGCTCCCGGATTTGCCGGTGTGCCGGGTCCGCCCGCAGGCTTCGAGTCGACGGGGATCTGGTCTTCCACTGGGGCGTCACCCTTCGAAGCGCCGTCAGGCGATGCACCAACCGATGCACCGTCGGCGGACGGGCCGCTCGAAGGCGCTTGCTCGGGCTCCTGTTTTGGAGGCTCGCCCGCTTCGACGCGGGGCGCGACGCTGTCCGGGTCCCACGTCAGCAGATTGCGCTGCGGGTTCGCGATTTCGATGCCGCGCTCGCGGAACTGGTCGAGAATGCGCCGGTTGAATTCGCGCTGCACACCCCAGCGCGCCGAATCGCGGCACTGCATCTGTCCGGCGAGCGTAACGGCCGAGCCGTCCACGGCGTCGACGCCCCAGAAGCTGAAGTCGGACAGAATGCCGTCCTTGAACTTCTCGTCTTCGCGCAGGGCGGCGCCGATTTCCTTGAGCGTGCCGATCGCGAGATCCACGTCCTGGCCGAATACGATATTCACGCGAACCGCCGCATTGCCGATGCCGCGATTCGTGTTGTTCACTGTCGAGACCGAACTGAACGGCACGGTGAAAAGTGAACCGTCGCTGCCGCGCAGCCGCACTGTGCGGATCGACAGATACTCGACGGTGCCGGATACGCCCGCAAGCGTCACCCAGTCACCGACTTGCATCGCGTTTTCCATCAGCAGGAAGATGCCCGTGATGAAATCCTGCACGAGCTTTTGCGAGCCGAAGCCGAGCGCCACGCCGAAGATACTCGCGCCTGCAAGTAGCGGCCCGATGTTCACGCCCAGTTCGCTCAGGCCCGTGAGCACGACCACCAGTGCGATCACGCAGAAAAGCCCGGTGCGCAGCATGGGCAGCAGCGTGCGCAGACGTGCGGCGCGCACGAGGTCGCCGCTCGTGGTCCAGCGATCCAGCCGCTGCTCGACCGACACATTCACGCTTTCCCACACGATGAGCGCGATCACCGCCGCGACGCCGATCGTCACGATGGCCGACGCAAGGCGGTGGCCGACACTGCCGTCGCGGAACAACTCGCCCACATCGACGCCCCACACTTGGAGCAACGCGAGCGCGGTGACGATGCCGATGAGCCACGAGACCACTCGTCGCAGCAACGGGTAATAGCGGAACGCATGTTGATGCACGAGCGACTTGCCGGCGGCGTCTTCGTGTCCATTGAAGAGCCGCGCGAGGGCGCCGAAGACGACGATGGCGAGCACCCGCGCGCCCACCAGCACCGCGAGCGACATGCCGCCGAGATGCAGCAGCGCGTGATAACCATTCTGCACGTCGAGCGCCCAGATGAACCACAGAGCCATTACGACGAAGACCGAGAGCCACGCCCATGCATCGGCGAGTGCATTGCCGACCATTTCAAGCGACTTGCGCGCGGCCATGCGCTGGCGAATGAGTTCGCCGACCGGTTTCGCGCATTGCAGAATCAGGATCGAGATCATCACGTGGCCGGCGAGCGCCACGACCTTCATCAACGCGAGATGCGCCGCGTCGCTCAGGCCGAGCGAGTGCGCGATTTCCGCAATCGCGGAACCCACGCCGACGACGCTGACAATGCGAATCACCCAGCGGTGTACGAACGCGGCCCATGCATCGCTCATTCGCAGCAGACGCAGACGGGGTGCCGTGGGCTGCAGGAAAAAGCCGCTGATGATCACGATCACGCGGCACAGCACGTAGATATCGACGAGCGAATCGAGGGCGCGGTCTTGCGGCGTGCCGTCGTCGGTGAAGATCGACATAAGCGCGCTCGCCGCGCCGACGAATACCGCAAGCGGCAGCAGACGCAGAACCGTGATCAATAGCGCGCGCGGCAGGCGCTGCAGGAGCGTCCAGTGATGCGTGGCGTTCTGCTTGCCCTTGGCTTCAGTGACTTTGCCGTTCGCGGCGGTGGTTGACGGCCGGGGCGTGACGGCAGGCTGTCCGGTTGCCGGTGACGTTGCCGCGCTTGCTGCGGGTTCTGTTTTCGCCTCCGCTCTAGCCTGCGCCTCGGCCCGTACCTCGGCGACCGGTGGGGCAGGCAGCGGCGGAGCGGCGTTCGCAGCGTCGGCGGGTTGCGGTTCGACGTCTACCGGCAAGTCGGTGCGCGGTGCATCAGCGGCGTCGCCACGTTCGCGGCGCGCGGCGAGCGCGAGATACGCGCGACGCAATAGACGGCGCGCGAGCCATTCGAGCACGAGCGCGGGCAGCAGTGCGGCCAGCAGCGACCACGCAACGTGCGCGAGAATCGAACGCGCCTGCGGATTTGTCGACTGCCAGTTCCACCACGCGCGTACCGAAGCGACGTCGAGAAGCGCCGTTATCGAGTTGCGCAGCGACGCGCCCAGATTGACGGCCCAATGCGCACCCTGACGAGCCAGTTGGGACGCGAGTCCGTTGGATTTGAACGCGTTCGGAACGAGGGCGGCGGCGCCGCTTGCAGCAGCCGGCGCCGAGGCGGCCGGAGCGGCGGAGGCCGGCGTGCTCAGCGCGCCGGCTGCAGCGATGGCCTGCAGGGTATCCGCCACCTGCGCGCGGCGCTTGGGATCGTTGAGCACCGAGAGCGCTTGCCGCGCCTGTTCAGGGGTCAGGCTGACAGTAGCGCCGGAGGCGGGAGTGGCAGGCGTCACCGCCGCGAAGACGGCCGGGGCGCCAAGAAGGAGAAAAATGAGGAAGCAGGCGTGTAGTAATTTGCGCATAGGGTGTAAGACGGGCTGCGGGTGCCGATGGCGTGCGATACATCGGTCGGTCTGGCGGTTTGATCGACGCCTTAACCGACAAGGGTTTTGTCGCACAAGTTCCTTTGACTGCGGCCGCGTTGTGCGAGAAGACCGCGCTGGCGGGCGTGAGCCGGCCCAGGCAATTGGCGAAAGCAAATTGCTTGCCTGAGTCTGCCTGACTCTACGCGAGGGGGATCATGACAATGGGCGCCGCAGTGCCGCGCGGCATCGACGAGTGGGAACCTGACTGCCCGGATGGACGGCGAGGTGGCTGCGGGCGTGCTGCTGCCAGCGGAAGACTTGCAGCAGCCGATCGCCGGAACGCTGGGATTCGGCCAAAAAGCCCGCGAGAACTAGGCAGAAGCCGCCGACATAGGAATAGGCAGGCGAGGCTCGCGTTCGCCGTCTGCGTCGCCGTCGAGGTCCGCGTTCGACGTGCGCCCGCCTGACGGCTCCGCATGCAGCCGATCCGCGTGCATCAGCCGGTATAGCGTGGCGCGGGAAATGCCGAGCTCGGCCGCCGCCTCCGACAACTTGTAGCCATGCCGCTGCAGCGCATGTTCGATCGCGTCTTTCTCGGCTTTGCTGCGAATTTCCGCGAGCGTGACGGCCGGCCCATTGTCCGTCTCGGGCAAGCCGAGGTCGCTCGCGTTGATGAAGCGGCCCTCGCTCATCACGACGGCGCGGCGCACGCAGTTGATCAGTTCGCGCACGTTGCCAGGCCACGCATAGTTGGACATCGCGACGATCGCGTCGCTAGACAATCCGCGCAGCTTGCGCGCGCCGTCCTGCTTGTACATGCTCAACGCGTAGTTCGCGAGCAGCTTGATGTCGCCGCCGCGCTCGCGCAACGGTGGCTCGACGAGGCGCAGCACGCAAAGCCGGTGATACAGGTCGGACCGGAAACGGCCTTCTTCGACCGCCTTGTCGAGGTCGACGTGCGTTGCCGAGATGACCCGCACATTCACGTGGATCGGCCCGTTGCCGCCGAGCCGCTCGATCGTGCCTTCCTGCAGAAAGCGCAGCAACACGGCCTGGCATTCGTGCGGCATGTCGCCGATTTCATCGAGAAAGAGCGTGCCTTCATGCGCGCTTTCGATTCGCCCGATCTTGCGTTGAAGGGCCCCCGTAAAGGCGCCACGCTCGTGGCCGAACAGTTCGGCTTGCAACAGGCTTGGCGGAATCGCCGCGCAATTGATGGCGACGAACGGCCGGCCAGCGCGCGGCGAGCGTTCGTGGATCGCGCGCGCGGTCAACTCCTTGCCCGTGCCCGACTCGCCGGCGACGAACACCGGCGCTTCTGTCGTGCCGCATTTGTCGATGCGCCGGTACAATTGCTGCATAGCCTCGCACTGGCCGACCATGCCGTGCCGTCCGAGCGACGGTTCCGGCGTTACATGCGCTTGTCGCAGCGCCGACAGCCCGTGCGCATGACCCAGCGCGAATACGAGCCGCTCGTTGAGCCACGGCCGTGTGACGAAGTCGAAGCAGTAATCGAGGATGAAGCGGCTGATCAGTTCGTCGTCCGCCTGACCCGGCGCGATTTGAGCGACCCAGTTCGTTTCTGGACGGCGCATGCACGAGGCAAGGGCGGACAGTTGCTGCGACGTGCAGTCTTCCGGTAGCTCAATGAGGCCGACCTTGATGTTGTCGCGCTCGATCATGCGTTCCGCGCTCGCGGTGGTTTTTGCATGTACGGCGTGCCATGCGGACGCGGCGAGGAAGTCGGCGAGTTTCTTATCGGGCGAGTTCGACACGTAAAGAACGGTGCGTTCGGTGTCCGCAGATGCGAAAGTCATTTTCATTACCCCCGATTCGGTGCTGCTTTCAAGACTGCTGTTCGACGTTGTCAAGGATCGCAAGCCTGACCGGGCCTGCGGAATAACTGAGCCAGCAGCCTGGTTGCAAACCCGGGCACAAGGCTCTGAGCCATCGCGGGCGCTACTGCGCTAATGGGGGCGACGGCCGATCGACTGTAAGGTCATAGCGGGGCAAGCAGCGCAGCGTGAACTGCGAGGTGCCGCCTATTGGCAGCAGACAGGTGAACGTTTAACGTTGCACCGGCCGGAGTATTTCATCCCCGAATCACTTGTACCGTTTCTTATCTCCTTGGCTTTTTTGATCGCGCTCTAAACGGCGCGTGACTTAAACATAAGCGAAAGCGCTTTGGAATGCTATACAAACAAATCAGGAAGCCGGCAGTTTGCCCTCCGGACGGGCGTTTATTCGATTCCGGCTGATAGCGGCGCGATTGCGGCCGGACAGTTGCCCGATTGCCGGCCTCATGCGCGCATAACCGGAGCCGTTCGAACAGCACACGTCAAGCCCCGTTATGCGCGGTGGAGTACACAACGCGTGGACGAACCTTGAACGCGCAGGCCCGTTACGCGATTTTCGATGTTTCAGGTCTGCAACAGAATCGACAGTGCGTTTTCCACGGAATCTGGACCGATTCTATCTGCTGCTATGTCGGCAGATTCATTTAGAACTTGAACGCAAACCGCGAAGGGGCGCGGTATACCCGGCTTCGACGCTTATATGAAGCGCGTATTCCATGAGTTCAATTGACGGTTTTCGCGCAGTCGCGGTCTTGCCGAGCGTCTCGTATACGAATCATCGGAGATATGGCACGGCGGCGAAAAAGCCGGCATTAGCCGCGGATGCTCACAAATGCCTTGTGCGACAGCACTTCGACTCGCATGGCATGGCCATTGCAATAAGCGAGTCACAGCGAATCTGTTGCTGCCGGTCGGTGAGGGAGAGGGGAAGTCAAAAAAACGACCGGCGGCACAACGACTCGTGGACGCGGCCGGGGAAAGCCAATGCGTTCTGCGAGGCTGCGGCGGGGTCATGGACAAGCGGACGTCACATAACACGGGGCGAATGACCGATGCGAAACGGTCGTTCGCCACCCGGCGACGCAAATCTCTGACCTCGTCGATTTTTTCGTCTGTGGAGGTGCAGGTGGTGGAGACATAACGACAGGTACCTCGCGCGGCAACGTTTGCGCGAGCGACATGCAAACGGGGAAAGGGCAGCGCACGGTCTGGACCAACCGGCGCGACGAAACGGGGAGAAGGCCAGAGCTTCCATAGAGAAGCGCACAAGCGAGGTGGACCGGGCGCCGTGTTCGCGTGTGTAGCGTGAGCACGGCGGACCTGGAAGGCTGCATGCAGCCGTCAGCATGTCACCGAACGGGGGATGTCATGAAAACACACGTTATCGGCGCGGTGTGCAGGACACGCCACGACCATCCAGCCACGGCACGTACTGCCGAAGTTATCCGTCTTCGTTACCGGGCGCACGTTGGCGCGCCGCGCGGACTGTTTGCCGCGCCGCCGGCGGATCTGCTCACGCTCGTGATTGCCGACGCGATGAAGCGCAAGGCGCAGGCGGAGAGCCAGCGTCCGGAATTGCGCGATGCATACGAGATGCCGGTTTCGCGCGAGAGGAACGCCGGTCGCGATGCGGACATCGGTCAGCGGGAATACGATGAATCGGACTGAGCGCTCCTGGTGAATTGAGGGTGCTGATCGAGTTGAGGGCGGCGTGCGCGAGCATCCCGAACGATGACAGAACATTCGAGCCGCTGCGCCCGCGCGCTGGCCGCTTCATGCTTCGTGGCATCATGTAAAGACTGCCACAGTCAGCGAGCCGGGCGCGGCATCCTCCATGGCCAACGAATCCAGCGGTTTTAGCGGCATTTCTTCGATCCTCTCGAATCCGATTCTCAACACGGACTCGTATAAGGCATCGCATTATCTGCAGTACCCGCCGGGAGCGTCGGCGATGTTCTCGTACATCGAATCGCGCGGCGGCCGCTACGATTGCACGCTCTTTTTCGGCCTGCAGATGCTGATCAAGGAGTATCTGTGCCGGCCCATCACAGCGGCAATGATCGAACAGGCGAAGGCGTTTTTCAGCGCGCATGGCGAGCCGTTCAACGAAGACGGTTGGCGCCATATCGTCGAGCATCAGAACGGATATCTTCCCGTGCGGATTCGCGCGGTGCCCGAGGGTTCGGTGGTGCCTACGCATAACGTGCTCGTCACCGTCGAGTGCGACGACCCGCTGGTATTCTGGCTCGCCTCGTATCTGGAAACCATGCTGCTGCGTGTGTGGTATCCGGTCACGGTAGCGACGCAAAGCTGGCATCTGCGCAAGACGATTCACGCCTATCTGGCAAACACGAGCGACGACCTCACGCAACTGCCGTTCAAGCTGCACGATTTCGGTGCGCGCGGCGTGTCGAGCGCCGAGTCGGCGGCAATTGGCGGCGCCGCGCATCTCGTGAGCTTCATGGGCTCCGACACGGTGCTCGGCGTGGTCGCTGCGAATCACTACTACAACGAGAGCATGGCCGCATTCTCGGTGCCGGCCGCCGAGCACAGCACGGTCACCTCATGGGGCCGCGAGCGCGAGACCGACGCGTATCGGAACATGATCGCGAAGTTCGCAAGGCCGGGCTCAATCGTTTCGGTGGTATCGGACTCCTACGACCTGTACGCGGCGCTGAAGGTTTGGGGCACCGATCTGAAGCAGGCCGTGCTCGATTCCGGCGGCACGCTCGTAATCAGGCCGGATTCGGGCGATCCGCAAACTATCGTGTTGCAGACCTTGCATGCGCTGGAGGCGTCGTTTGGATCGGTGCTGAACAGCAAGGGGCGGCGTGTGCTCAACAACGTGCGAGTGATTCAGGGCGACGGCGTGAATCCCGACTCGCTCGAGGCCATTCTCGCCGCAATGGACCATGCGGGCTTCGCGGCGGACAACATCGTGTTCGGCATGGGCGGCGCGCTGTTGCAGCAGATCAATCGCGACACGCAGCGATTTGCGATGAAGTGCTCGGCGATCCGCCTCGGGGATACATGGCACGACGTATCGAAAGATCCGGTCACGGACACCACCAAACGATCGATGAAAGGACGCCTCACCCTGTTGCGCAACCGTCGAACGGGCGACTACCGCACGGCGACGCTGCCGCTCGCGCCAGCAGTGAACGCGACGGCAGGCGAAGGCGATTGGGAAGATGCGATGATCACCGTATTCGATTCGGGCAAGCTGCTGGTCGACGTATCGCTGTCGGAAATCCGCGCTCGCGCGCATGCGCACGAAGCATAGCGGCTGCGCATGCAGGCCCGCAGCGGCAAGGATTCGATACAATCCGGCGAGTTGCGGTCAGCGGTTAGCGCTGGCTGTAACGCGGCTTCAACTCGCGCTCCAATACGGGCAACGCAAATACCAGAACAATGAGCCACTCCAATATTCAACTGATCGAGCGCTTCTACACCGCGTTCCAGCGGCGCGACGCCGACACCATGATCGCCTGCTACGCCGACGACGTCGTCTTCAGCGACCCCGCATTCGGTGAATTGCACGGCGACGAAGTGCGCGACATGTGGCGCATGCTCGTCACGCGCGCGCAGGATTTTTCGCTGACATTCGACAGCATCGAAGCCGACGAACATAGCGGCCGCGCGCATTGGACCGCAGGCTACGTGTTTAGCCAGACGGGCCGGCCGGTGGTCAACCAGATCGATGCGCGCTTTGCATTCCGCGATGGGCTGATCGTCGAGCATCGCGACAGTTTCGATTTGTGGGCGTGGATGCGTCAGGCGCTGGGCGCGCGAGGCGCGCTGCTCGGGTGGTCGCCGCTCGTGCATCGCTCGATCCGCTCGCGGGCGAGAAGAGGGCTCGCGCTCTATCGGCGCCAGGACCATAACTCCTGAACGGGTGGGTTAGGGCCGATGCACTATCCTTGTTTCATCGATCAGCGGGGACACGTATGCCGGTAGTGGATGCCGCGTGGCACGAATGGCTAAGCACTAACGCAGCGCGTGGCTGCACGATGGACTCGATGATCGAGGCCATGACGCAAGCGGGTTTTGCTGCCGACGTAGCCGGCGAAGCGGTGCGCGCCGCCTTTGGTTCAAGTGCTGCGAACGTGGCGAGCGCGGCCACGGCCGCGGCCCCAGCGGCGGGCGGCACCGAGGCGGCGTTGCCGCAAAAGGCGCCGCACACATACCGGTACGACGACGCGCCGGTCGCGCACGGCAATACGATCCACGCCCATGACCGGGACGTGCAGGTGTTGGCGCGCTGCGAGCGGCCGCAGGTGATCGTGTTCGCGAACGTGCTGTCCGCGCAGGAGTGCAGCGAGATGATCGAGCGCTCGCGGCATCGGTTGAAACGATCGACCACCGTGAATCCCGCGACCGGTCAGGAAGACGTGATCCGCAACCGGACGAGTGAGGGCATCTGGTATCAGCGCGGCGAAGACCCGTTGATCGAACGGTTGGAACAGCGCATCGCAAGCCTGATGAACTGGCCGGTCGAGAACGGCGAAGGTCTGCAGGTTCTGCACTATGGCCCGACCGGCGAATACCGGCCGCATTACGACTATTTCCCGCCCGATCAACCGGGCAGCGCGGTTCATACGGCTCGCGGCGGTCAGCGCGTGGCGACGCTCGTCATCTATCTGAACGATGTGTCCGAAGGCGGCGAAACGATTTTCCCTGAAGCGGGCTTGTCGGTGGCGGCGAACCGGGGCGGTGCCGTGTATTTCCGCTACATGAACGGTCAGCGCCAACTCGATCCACTGACCTTGCACGGCGGCGCACCAGTGGTTGCCGGCGAGAAGTGGATCATGACCAAGTGGGTGCGTGAGCGCGCGTACTTCTGATTTCCATAGCAGGGCGCGCGTTGGCGCATTTGTACTCCCTGCTCACGTGCCGCGGTAGACATCCGGGTCGTGTACTTCCATGAAAAACGCCGGGTTCGACAAAGCCTTGAACCCGTGTGGCCGATAGACTTGGTGCGCGTCTGTTGTTGCCAGCATTATTCTCCTCAAGCCCTGCAGCGACTCGCTCGCGAAGAGTTGCGTGAGCAACGCGTGTGCATATCCGTTGCCGCGATACTCGGGCAGAACGAACACATCGCACAGGTACGCGAACGTCGCGTGATCCGTGACCACGCGCGCAAACGCGACCTGCTTGCCCCCGACATGGCCGCCGAAACACAGCGACCCGGCAATGGCGCGTTCGAGCGTTTCGCGCGGCATGCCCTTCGCCCACGGCGTTTCCTGCGACAAAAACGTGTGCACCATTGCGATGTCGAGCTTCTCCTTGTCGCTGGAAATTTCAAGTTCGCTCAGTTCATTAGGGGTCGCCACACCGTCTCCTGAAATCTGTTAACCCTTGGCCGGGCCTTCTGCGCTGCGGGAACCGCCGCCGATGCTCTGGCCCGCATCGCGTGAAAGACCCATGTAGCCGATCACCGACACGAGCGTCAACACGCCCGCAAGCAAGAACGCGAGGCGGAAATCGTCGAGCGTGAACACGCGGCCCGTCGTCTCGCCGTTGAAGAACGCCGCAGCCCGCAGTGACACCGCGCCGAATGCGATACCGAGGCCTATCGTCATCTGAGCTGCCGCGCTCCATAGCGTGCTGGCCGCGCTCATTTGCGGCTGTGCGACGTCGGCGTAGGCGAGTGTGGCGAGTGTCGAAAACTGCATCGAGCGCGCCACGCCGTACACGAACACGACGATCAGCACGAGCGCAAGCGGAACGTCCGGCGTCAGCAACCCGCACGCAATGATGAAGATGCCGGCTACCGTCACATCGACGATCGACACCATCCGAAAGCCGAAACGCTGCAGGATTCGCGTGGTCAGCGCCTTCATGCCGAGATTGCCGAGCGCGCTGGCAAGCAGCAGTAGCCCGGACTTGAACGCCGACAAGCCGAAGCCGACCTGGAACAGCAGCGGCATCAGATAAGGTACGGCGCCGATGCCAATGCGCGTGAAGGAGCCCGTTATGACCGTCACCGAAAACGTGGGGATTTTCAGCGTGGAAACGTCGATCAACGGATGCGGATGCCGCCTGGCATGCTGGAACGCGACGGCGCCCACCACCAAGCCCAAAACGATGATCGCTCCGCCGATCCACGGGTTCTCGGCGGGCTGGCTCGCCAGTTCCGCGCCGTACAGAATCGCAGTGAGCGCGGTGCCGCTCAGCAGCAAACCGACGACGTCGAGCGGCTTGCGTTCGCTGCCGCGCAGGTTGGGCACCAACGCGAGCGCCACGGCCATGGCCGCGAGACCGAACGGCACATTGAGCAGGAAAATCCAGCGCCACGATGCATAAGTGGTAATGAACCCGCCGACGGGCGGGCCGATTACCGGCGCGGCGATTGCGGGCCACGTTATCGTTGAAATGGCCTGCATCATGCGGCTTTTTTCGGTGCTGCGAACCACGATGAGCCGGCCGACCGGCACCATCATCGCGCCCCCGATGCCTTGCAGCAGACGCGCGGCGGTGAACTCCGCGACGTTCTGCGACAGCCCGCACAGCACCGAGGCGACCGTGAACACGCCGATTGCGCTGAAAAACACGGTGCGCGAGCCGCAGCGGTCGGCGACCCAGCCGCTCGCCGGGATGAAAATCGCCAACGCCAGCATGTAGGCCGTCATGCCGAGACTGATGCTGTTGGGCCCGACGCCGAACGAGTGCGCCATCTGCGGCAGCGCAGTCGCGATCACCGTGGTGTCGAGATATTCCATGAAAAACGTCGCCGCGACGATATACGGCAACCAGCCGGCATGCTTCAGAGGCGTGCTGCTTCCGTTCATTGCACGGCCCCTGGCAGCGCGCGCGCGCGTACGTCGCTAAGGCCGCGAATGCACGGGCGAATTCCACGCGAAATACGCAATGCTATGCACTTCATGTTTTTGACTATCTCTCGAATACGTGTTTTCGCCGTCCCCGCAAAGCGGACGTGCGACAGGAGCGGGGCCGGGGGAACGCGTCGGTCATGCTGCTAGCAGAATGATCCGCATTGGGACGCGTGCCGCGGTGATATATCGCCGGCTCTGAATCCTATCGCAATCACGCGCGCTGCATAGGTGATGCGTGGCACAGACCAATGTGTCCGGTCCAAACGGCGCGCCGATCGTGTATGGCCCATGCCGAGCACGTCGCGTGCCGTGCCCGGCCGTCAGTAAGCACGTTTCGATGCGACCCGCGGTTCAGTCCTTCGCCGCGTATTCGCGATCCAGCCGGTCATACAACGGCTTGTTCACGAGACGCTGGCGCTCGCTGAACGGCGCGACGAGCGTCGCGTCCTCGTCGAGGCGGCCGTTGCTCTTCAGGCTGCCGAGCGCGCGTTGCATGCCGAGCACCGCACCTTGCAAGGCGGCGTTCGCGTACAGCACGATGCCATAGCCGAGCTTCGCGAGCGCTTCACGTGACTGCACCGGTGTCTTGCCGCCAATCACGATGTTGATCAGCTGCGGCTTGTCGAACAGCGACGGCAAACGCTCGATGTCCGCCAGCGACTCCGTCGCTTCGATGAAGAGAATGTCCGCGCCCGCCTCGATGAAGCGATGACCGCGCTCGATCGCGTCTTCGATACCGTGGACTGCCGCGGCGTCGGTGCGCGCCATGATCTGCAGGTTTCCGTCCTCGCGCGCGTCGACCGCCGCGCGGATCTTGCCTGCCATTTCGCTGGCACCGATCACTTCCTTGCCGGAAAAGTGTCCGCACTTCTTCGGCATCACCTGATCTTCGAACTGGATCACGTCGGCCCCGCTGCGTTCGAGCACGCGTACGGTCTGGCGTACGTTCAACGCGTTGCCAAAGCCGGTGTCGGCGTCGACGATCAGCGGTAGCGCAACCGCATCGCGAATTCGCGCGGTGTGCTCGGCGACCTCGGCAAGACCAATGAAGCCGAGATCGGGCAAGCCGAGCGACATGTTGGTGACGCCCGCGCCGGTGATGTAGATCGCCTCGAAACCGGCGTCCTCGATGACGCGAGCGCTCATCGCGTTGAAGGCGCCTGGCACGAGCAGGCCTTGGCGTTGGTTGACCTTGGCGCGGAAGGCGGCGCGGCGAGCGGCAGAAGTTGTCATGACGGTTGTCTCCGGGGGAAAAGCTGAGTGAGGGTGGGCTCGGAAAGGCAGAAAGTATGCCAATACTTCGGCTTTGATGAATGGCCCAACAAATCAATTGCTTACGGAGGCGGGGCGGGAAATCAGTGTTTCATGGCAGAATGAGCGACCGTTACGTGAAACGTTCTTGAAACGATCATTGGAACGTTTCAACAAGCTCTTCCGGAGCGTTTCACATGTCGACCTTTTCACCCTCTCTCGTCAACGCTGACTCGGGCCGTCCGGGTATTGCACTGGTAAGTATCAGCCGCCTCGAGTCGCTTTGCGAGACGATTGCACCGCGCTACGCCGGCCGCGCGAGATTTTTCTCGATTCGCGAAGGCTACGGCTCCGCTGTCACCGCGCTGCAGGCGTACGTCGACGCGGGCTCCGTCGACGTCGTCCTCGCGGCGGGCTCGAACGGCGCTTATTTGCGCGATCACCTGAGCGTGCCTGTCGTCATGGTGAAGGTGAACGGCTTCGACGTATTGAGCGCGATCACCCGCGCCACCACCCTTTGGCCCAGCGAGCCAATCGGGCTCGTGCTGCACGAAACGATCTCGCATGAATTGGCCGATCTCAGCGGCTGGCTGAGCGTCGGGCTGAAACAGCGCGCGTACCGCTCGGTCGATGAAGTCAGAACCGCAGTGAGGGATCTCGCCACCGAAGGCTGCCGCGTGATCATCGGGCCGGGCATGGCTTGCGATCTGGCGCAGCAGGAGGGTCTGGAGAGCGTGTTCCTGTACTCACTTGGCGCCGTCGAGGAAGCGTTCGAGCGCTCGGTGGAACTCGCGCGCGTGAGCCGCCAGAAGGAGTCCAAGCGCGTGCGCCTGAACACGATCGTCGCGCATCTGCGCGACGGCGTGGCCGCCTTCGACGACGCAGGCCAGCTCGAAGCGGTCAACCCCGCAATGCTCGATCTACTGGGCCTCAACCGCGACCACAACATTTCGGCGCAACTTGCGCGGACGGTTGGCCCGTGGCTGCGCAAGGCGCTGCAAGGCGACGGCGCGCTCGACGAGCGCATCGAGCAGATTGGCGAGCGTTCGCTGATCGTCAATTGTGTGCCGATAGTCGAGCAGGGCGCGCGCTCGGGCGTCGTTGTGACGGTACAGGACGCGCTGGTCGCGCAGCGGATCGACCGGTCGTTGCGCACCAGCCAGCGGCCGAGGCATCTGGTTGCTCGGCATCGGCTGGCCGATCTGATCGGCGAATCGGCGGCGCTCGAACGCGTGCGCCGGCTCGCGCGCGCCGGCGCCGCGCACGACGTCACCGTTTTATTGACCGGCGAAAGCGGCACCGGCAAGGAGCTGGTCGCGCAGGGCATCCACAATGCAAGCCCGCGGCGCGGCAATCCGTTCGTCGCGTTCAATTGCGCGGCGCTTCCCGAGGGGTTGATCGAAAGTGAATTGTTCGGTCACGAGGAAGGTGCGTTTACCGGCGCGCGGCGCGGCGGTAAGCCGGGCCTGTTTGAAATGGCCCACACCGGAACTATTTTTCTCGATGAAATCGGCGAAATGCCGCCCGCACTGCAAAGCCGGCTGCTGCGCGTACTCCAGGAACGCGAGGTCATGAAGCTCGGCTCGGGCCGCGCGACACCCATTGACGTGCGGGTGATAGCCGCCACGCACCGCGACCTGCACGCGCTCGTCGACGAGGGGGAGTTTCGCGCGGATCTGTATTTTCGTCTGAATCTGCTTCAGATAGAATTGCCGCCGCTGCGTGAGCGGCGTGCCGACGTTGCTTTGCTCGCGCGGCACTTGTTAAGCCGCAATGCGCTCCAATATGGATCGTCTGAAGCGGCAAGCGACCGGGTTCTGCAGTTTCTGACGCCGCTCTTCGAGCGCTACGCGTGGCCAGGCAACGTGCGCGAGCTGGAAAATCTGCTGGCGCGCGCAGCGATCTATCTTGGCGATACAGCGAGCGATCAGCGCGTCGATCCGGAAGGCAACCTTCAGCCCGATCTGCTGGCGCTGTTTCCAGAATTCAGCCGTATGGGGCATGCGGGCGGTAACGGGAGGCTTATCAGAACTGCTGCGGACGCCGCCCGCGTCGCGCCGAGCCGCGACGACGCACTGGAAGCACTGGCACGCTGCGGCGGCAACCGTGCAGCGGCAAGCCGGGCGCTGGGCATCGGCCGCACTACGCTCTGGCGGCTGCTGAAGGCCGATGAGGCTCGATAGCCGGCGGGGCCGGATCGGATAGTGCAAATCTATCAATATAATTAAAACAATCCACTTTACCTATTAAGCGCTGTCTGACATACTGACTCCACTTTCCAACCACTCAGAAAGAGGACTCAGTAAATGCCGATCATCAATAGTCAAGTCAAACCGTTCAAGGCACAGGCTTATCACAACGGCGATTTCGTGACCGTCACTGAAGAAAGCCTGAAGGGCAAGTGGTCGGTTTTCGTTTTCTATCCGGCCGACTTCACGTTCGTTTGCCCGACCGAACTGGGTGACCTGGCCGATCGCTACGCCGATTTCCAGAAGCTCGGCGTTGAAATCTACAGCGTGTCGACCGACACGCACTTCACGCACAAGGCCTGGCACGACACGTCGGACACGATCCAGAAGATCAAGTACCCGATGATCGCTGACCCGACCCTCGCGATCTCGCGCAATTTCGACGTGCTGATCGAAGAAGAAGGTCTGGCGCTGCGCGGCACGTTCGTGATCAACCCGGAAGGCGAGATCAAGCTGTGCGAAGTGCACGACAACGGCATCGGCCGTGACGCTGGCGAACTGCTGCGCAAGGTGCAAGCTGCGCAATACATCGCAGCACATCCGGGTGAAGTCTGCCCCGCCAAGTGGACGCCGGGCGCTGAAACGCTGACCCCGTCGCTCGACCTGATCGGCAAGATCTAAGGTTCAGCAGCTTCAAAGCCTCAGGCAGTACTAGCGCCTTAGCGGCGCATCGGCGTGCGGGCCGCTTCATACAGCGGTTCGCGCGTCCCCGGTTCGCCTGTGTCCGATCGGACCCGGGCGGGGCCGGGAACCCAACACCCCATCGTCACGGAATCGAATAGCCATGCTTGATGCCAATCTCAAGACTCAGTTGAAAACGTACCTCGAAAAGGTTAGCAGGCCTATCGAGATCGTCGCCTCGCTCGACGACAGCGCGAAATCGCAAGAGCTGCTGGCATTGCTGAACGATATCGCGACGTTGTCGGAACGTGTCACCGTGATCGAACGTCGCGGCGACAGCGAACGCAAGCCGTCGTTTTCGATCGGCGAGCCCGGCAAGGACATCGGCATCCGCTTCGCCGGCATTCCGATGGGGCATGAATTCACGTCGCTTGTCCTTGCATTGCTGCAGGTCGGCGGCCATCCGGTCAAACTCGACGACGCGGTGATCGAACAGATCCGCAGTCTCGACGGCGACTACCAGTTCGAAACGTATTTCTCGCTGTCGTGCCAGAACTGCCCGGAAGTCGTGCAGGCGCTGAACGTCATGGCGCTCATCAACCCGCGCATTCGCCACGTGGCGATCGACGGCGCGCTGTTCCAGAACGAAGTCGACGCACGCCAGATCATGGCCGTGCCGACGATGTTTCTCAATGGCGAAGTATTCGGCCAGGGTCGTAGCGGCGTGAAGGAAATCCTCGCGAAGCTCGATACCAACGCCGGTGCACGTGCCGCGAAGGAACTTGAAAATAAGCCGGTGTTCGACACGCTGATCGTCGGCGGCGGTCCCGCTGGCGCGGCTGCCGCGATCTATTCGGCGCGCAAGGGAATTGCGACCGGCGTTGTCGCGGAACGCTTCGGCGGTCAGGTACTCGACACGCTGGCGATCGAGAATTTCGTCTCGGTCACGGAAACCGAAGGGCCGAAGTTCGCTACGGCGCTCGAACAGCACGTGAAGACCTATGAAGTCGACATCATGGACGTGCAGCGCGCCGAAGCGCTGATTCCCGGCCGCATCAACGAAGTGCGCCTCGCAAACGGCGCGGTGCTGAAGGCCAAGACGATCATTCTCGCCACGGGCGCCCGCTGGCGCGAGATCAACGTGCCGGGCGAGCGCGAGTACCGCAATCATGGAGTGGCGTATTGCCCGCACTGCGACGGTCCGCTCTTCAAGGGCAAGCGCGTCGCGGTGATCGGTGGCGGCAACTCGGGTGTGGAAGCGGCAATCGACCTCGCGGGTATCGTGCGTGAAGTCACGCTGTTCGAATTCGGCGCGACGCTGCGTGCCGATGAAGTGCTGCAGCGCAAGTTGCGCAGCCTCGCTAACGTGACCATCGTCACGCAGGCGCAGACTACCGAAATCACCGGCGACGGCAAGAAGGTCAACGGTCTCGTCTACAAGGACCTGCGTTCGGGCGAAGCGAAGAACGTCGACCTGGAAGGCGTATTCGTGCAGATCGGTCTGGTGCCGAACACCGAGTGGCTGAAGGGCACGGTGGAGTTGTCGAAGCACGGCGAGATTGTCGTCGACGCACGCGGTGCGACGTCGGTGCCGGGCGTGTTCGCGGCCGGCGACGTGACCACGGTGCCGTTCAAGCAGATCGTGATTGCAGTCGGCGAGGGCGCGAAAGCATCGCTCTCCGCGTTCGACCACCTGATCCGTAACAGCGAGGAAACGGAAACCGTTAGCGAAGTCGAAGCCGAAGCTGCGGTTTGACGATAAGACTTAGCTGGTAATGAAAGACGGCGGCCCGCGGGCCGCCGTTTTTATTTGTGGACGCGGATGTGTACTGGACATCCCGCCAGACTGCGCTGACGGCCGGCGCCAACGCGCAAAAAAAGCCGCCCGGTTGTGAAACCGGGCGGCTCTTGCTCAAGCGTAAGCCTGTGAAGACGAACGGCTTAGGCCCACAAGTCCGACACTTCGTTATCGCGCAGGTCGAACACCAGGACTTCTGCGTCGCGGCCATGGGCGAAAGTCAGTGCTTCTTCGCCGCGCACACGGGCGCCGTCGCCTTCGCCGAGTTCCACGCCGTTCACAGTGACGCTGCCGCGCGCTACATGCACGTATGCATAACGGTTGCTCGGCAGTTGCAGCTGCGCCGTTTCGTCGCCGTCGAAGAGTCCGGCATAAACGCGTGCGTCCTGCTGCAATACCAGCGAACCGTTCGCGCCGTCGGGCGACAGAACGAGGCGCAGCACACCGCGCTTGTCGTCCGCGCTGCAGTGCTGCTGCTGATAGCGTGGCTCGGTGCCCTTTTTCGCCGGCGCTATCCAGATCTGCAGAAAGTGCACTGGCTCGCTCTTCGAATGGTTGTATTCGCTGTGCGCCACGCCGGTTCCTGCGCTCATCAACTGGACGTCGCCGGGCACGATCACCGAGCCGGTTCCCATGGTGTCCTTATGCTCGAGCGCGCCTTCCAGCACGTACGAGAAAATTTCCATATCGCGATGCGGGTGCTTGCCGAAGCCTTGAGCCGGCGCGACACGGTCGTCGTTGATCACGAGCAGATCGGAGAAGCCGTTCTGCTTCGGATCGTGATAGTTCGCGAACGAAAACGTATGACGCGAGCTGAGCCAGCCGTGTTCCGCGCGGCCGCGTTGATTGGCGTGTCTGATTTCAAGCATCTCTTTTCTCCTGTCGACCAGAGTTGCGCGACGCGCATGTTCTGGGTCCATGCAACTTTCGTTGCGGGCGATCCGGGCGACTGCTTGTCCGTGATCCATGAACGACAGTTTAGGTCAACTTGAACGGCTTTAATCGAGCTAGAATCAGAAACACCGTCTCATATAAGTGGACAATACCAATGCAACTCGATGACATGCGGATCTTCGTCGCTGCGGTCGACGCTCATAACTTCACCGCTGCGGCCAAGCGCCTCTCGCTATCGAAGCAGTTCGTCAGCCGGCGGGTCATGGCGCTCGAAGAAGCGCTCGGCGTGCCGCTGCTCGTCCGCAACACGCGCAAGCTGGCCGTGACGGAACTCGGGCAGGAGTTCTACGAACGCGCCAAACGCATTCTGGGCGAGGTGGAAGAAGCGGAGCAGGCCATGTCGCTGCGGCGAGCCGGGCCGCGTGGGCTGCTCAGGGTGAGCGCGCCGATGTCGTTCGGCATGATGCATCTGTCGCCGCTCGTCGCCGACTTCCTGCGCGAGCATGGCGACGTGCGCTTCGACATGGAGTTGAGCGACCGCACCGTCGACGTGGTCGGCGAGGGCTTCGACATGGCGGTGCGAATCGGCGTGCTGCCTGACTCCACGCTCATCGCGCAAAAACTGGTGGATGTGAATCTCGTCGCGTGTTGCAGCCCGGGCTATCTGCGCCGTCGCGGCGCGCCCGCTACGCCTGCCGACCTCGCGCGCCATTCCTGTCTGCTGTACGGACACGGCGGCGTGGTGACGTGGGATTTTGCAGTAGACGGCGCGTTGAAGGGCTTTGAAGTACACGGGCCGCTGCGCGCCAACAATGGCGACCTGATCCGCGATGCCGCGGTGGCCGGCCTCGGAATAGTTCGGCTTCCTGATTTTATCGTCGCCGACGCGCTGCGAAGCGGCCAGCTCGTCACCGTGCTCGATGACTTCCTGCCGAGCGCGACGGGTGTTTATGCCGTCTACCCGCAGCATCGGCAAAGCTCGCTGACCATTCGTGCTTTCGTCGACTTTTTGCACCAACATCTGAAAAAGCGTCTCGCAGCGTAGCGACCGGTGGCAACGGCCCGACGTTCGAAAACGGATACGGGCCGCTGCATGGTCTTGCGATGATCAGCCGTCGCGGAAGATAAAGCTATAGCCGTTCAGGGCAGGCACGCCGCCGAGATGCGCATAGAGCACGCGCGAGCCCTCGGGAAATTCGCCGTTGCGAACCATGTCGATCATTCCGTGCATCGACTTGCCTTCGTACACCGGGTCGGTGAGCACGCCTTCGAGGCGGGCGCATAGGCGGATCGCCTCTAGCGTGCCGTCGTTCGGCAGGCCGTATTCGGGGCCGCCGAAGCGTTCGTCGAGCACGACGTCCTTAGCCGTGATATCTCGTCCGAGGCCCACTTTTTCTGCGGTGCGACTCGCGATTCGCGTGATCTGCTCGCGGGTCTGCGCCGGTTTCGCCGACGCGTCGATGCCGATCACGCGATCTGCGCGGCCGTCGGCGGCGAAACCCACCACCATGCCTGCCTGCGTGCTGCCCGTCACCGAGCACACCACGATGTAGTCGAACTTGAAGCCGAGTTCCGCCTCCTGCTGGCGCACTTCTTCGGCGAAACCGACAAAGCCGAGACCGCCCAGCGGATGGTCGGAGCAGCCTGCCGGAATCGCGTATGGCTTGCCGCCGGCGGCGCGCACGCTTTCGAGCGCGTCTTCCCAGCTCTTACGAAAGCCAATGTCGAAGCCGTCCGGCACGAGGCGCACGTCCGCGCCGAGAATGCGCGACATCTGGATGTTGCCGACGCGGTCGTACACGGCGTCCCAATAGTTGACCCAGTTTTCCTGCACGAGTACGCACTTCATGCCGAGATGCGCGGCCACTGCCGCGACCTGGCGCGTCTGGTTCGACTGGATGCCGCCGATCGACACGAGCGTATCGCAGCCTTGCGCGAGTGCTTCGGGAATCAGGTATTCGAGCTTGCGCGTCTTGTTGCCGCCGAACGCGAAGCCGCTGTTGCAGTCCTCGCGCTTGGCATACAGATGCACCTTGCCGCCCAGATGATCGCTCAGCCGCTTGAGCGGCTGGATGGGTGTTGGCCCGAAGGTGAGCGGATAGCGGGGAAATCGTTGCAAGTTCATGGTATCTCCGGTGTCGGTCGGTTCGTCGCGGTGAATGGCAGCCGCGTTCAACACATGGTAGAAAAAAGGCCGGGAAATGAGCTTGCGAAGAAAATCGCTCGTGCAAAATTTTGGTAATGCGACAATGAAATAGACCTATCAAAATTGTGCACGGAACCAGATGGACAAAACTAAAGTTCGCGGCATTGCCGCAACCCGCGTCGCGGCAAGCGCCGAGGCCGATCCGCTGCAATCGCTAGATCGCATCGACCGGGCGATCCTGCGTCAATTGCAAACGGACGCGTCGATTTCGAACGTCGCGCTGGCTGCGAAGGTGAAACTGAGCGCGCCGGCTTGCTTGCGGCGAGTCGAGCGGCTCAAGGAATCGGGGTTGATTCGCGGCGTTGTCGCGTTGATCGACCCGAAGGCAGCGGGCGCAGGCATGCTCGTCATCATCGGCGTGGTGCTCGATCGCTCAACGCCCGAATCGTTCGCCGAGTTCGAGAAAGCCGCGCAGAAGGTGGCCGGTTGCATGGAGTGCCACGTCGTGACCGGCGAATTCGATTACTTCATGACGATTCGCACGCGCGACAGCGACAGCTTCAACCGTCTTCACGCGGAACAACTGCTTTATTTGCCGGGCGTGCGGCAGATTCGCTCGTTTATGGTGCTCAAGGAGATCTTGTCGACCACCCGATTCCCGCTCTGACGCCCGTGGTCATCAGGTATGAAGCCGCAAACGGGCGCATGCTGTCCGGGTGCATGCTGTCGGGGTGCGTGTCATTAACGCCCCGCATGCGCGACTAACACTGTGGACACTTGGGTCATACGCAATCTGCGTTGGCAAGAGTGAGCCGCGTGCCTTTGCGAAGGCGGAATCAGGACAGGACATCATGAACATGGACAAACATATCGACCGCAAGAGCGTCCGCTCGCGCGCGGCCAGGCTTTCACTTTCGGTTGGCTTCGGCGCACTCGCGCTGCTGCTCGCGCAACGAATAGCGTTTTCATCCGAGGGCGCGGTGGCGATCGCGCCCCCCGCGCTCGATGAGCCGGTCGCCGCGGCCACGGCTCACGAAGAAACCGCGGTGTTCGCAGGCGGCTGCTTCTGGGGCGTGCAGGGCGTATTCCAGCATGTGCGGGGTGTGAAGCAGGCCGTGTCGGGCTATTCGGGCGGCCAGCGCGACACCGCCAACTATGAAACGGTCAGCGGCGGCGCGACCGGGCACGCGGAATCCGTGCAGGTCACGTTCGACCCCACTCAGGTCACCTACGGCCAGTTGTTGCAGGTCTATTTCTCGGTGATTCACGACCCGACGCAACTCGATCGCCAGGGGCCCGACAGCGGCACGCAGTACCGGTCAGCGGTGTTTCCGCTGAACGACATGCAGCGGCGCGTCGCACAGGGCTACATTGCGCAACTTCAGAAGGCACATGCATTCGCAGCGCCAATCGTGACGAAGGCGGAGCCGTTCAAAGGCTTCTACCCTGCGGAGTTCTATCACCAGAACTATCTGACGCAGCATCCGAACTCGGGGTACATCGCGCTATACGACATGCCGAAGGTGGCCAATCTGAAACGTATGTTCCCCAATCTGTATCGCGACACGCCAGTGCTGGTTCAGGCAGCGCAATAGAAACGCCGGCAACGCTGAGGTCGTGACTGTTTCCGCGTGCAGGAGCGCCGCCGCCGAGGCGGCGCTTTTTTGTTGATAGCCTTTCTGCTGGCGATCGCCGCTCGCGGTCGGCGGCCATCAACCGTGACCCGTCAAACATCATCTCTAAGGCAATGGAGGCATGCTTCAATCGCTTGGGCCCACATCTTGCACTAGCTCGTCCGTCGGCAAAACTTTCGCATGGTCTGTTATGACGAATACGTGGGCGGGAAGCTTGTTCCTCCTATCGGCAGACCTTCAATGTGCCAGTTTTGCCGTGCAATGCGTGTCGGTTGCTGAAAAACTTACATGCTGCGCGTTTGCAACGCGGCGGTCGGCTGGGCTCTTGCGCTGCGCGGGTGAGCCGGGCCGAGAAAGATAAACCCTCTTCGCGATACGCGAGATTGGAGGCTTTGGTGTTGAACAGCCGTAGAAAGCGGATCGGCAAGGTCCGCAATAAACAAACAGGCATCGCGGCTACTTCCATGGTGGCCATGACCATAGGCGGCTTTGCCGCGCTACCGGGAATCGCGTCTGCGCAGACGCCTTCGCCGTTGGGCGAGTGGCAATACTCGGTCGGTATTCCGCTGCAAAAGATGTGGCAGCCGAACATTCCCGACTGGCAGGTGCGCGTTGGCGCCGCTACGTCTTTCCAGCCGCGCTACGAAGGCTCGGAGCGGTATCACCTGATGGCGGGTCCCAGCATCGACGTCCGCTATAAAGACCTGTTCTTCCTGTCGAGCGGCGAAGGTTTCGGGGCGAACTTCGCACAAGGCGAGAACTGGCGTGCAAGCCTCGCCGTGGTGTACGACCTCGGTCGTCGCGCCCACGACGATCCGCAGGAACTGAACGGTCTCGGCAACATCAATCCGGCGCCGGGTTTAAAGCTCTCGGGCGAATACGTTGTATCGAGAGACTTTCCGCTCGTGCTGCGCGCAGCCGTGCGCCGCTATTTCGGCGGCTCGAACGGGTGGATCGGCGATCTCGGTGCGTATATGCCAATGCCGGGCAGTTCGAAGAAATTCTTCTGGTTCGCCGGCCCCAACGTGACGCTCGCGGACTCCACTTATATGAACAGCTGGTTCGGCGTGAACCAGAACCAGGCCGCCCATTCCAACTTCCCGCAGTACCACGCGAGTGCGGGTTTCAAGTCGGTCGGCTTCGGCGTTAGTGCTGTATGGCTATTCGACAAGCACTGGTTCGCTACGGCCGACGGCGCGTTCCAGCAACTCGTCGGCAGTGCCGGGAATAGTCCGATCACGCACCGAAAGGGCAATGGCGTTGCGGACGTTTCGATCAACTACCGGTTCTGAGCGAAGCGCAACCGCGGCGGTTGCGCAACCGTCACGATTACGGATTCACGCGCGTGCCCTGCAGCCGATGCGTGTTTTTGGACGCAGCAGCGGCGGACGCTGCCGCTGCCGATACGCCCGCGGGACCCGCTGGAATATCGCTTGGGCGTGAAGTGCCCGCGGCTTGCGGGTAAAGCGCGAGCAATGTGCGCAACACGCCGTTTGTCCAGCCGAAGCCGTCCTGCAACGGATACTCACCGCCGCCCGCCGACACACCGGGCGACGCTGCATCAACATCGTACTTTTCGACGAGCTTACCCGTGTGCTGATAGTACGAGACGTTGGTTCTGATCCAGCGCGTCGCGATGGTTTGCGCCAGCGTCGGCTCGCTGTAACGACGCAGCCCGATCACCGCGAGGTATTGCAACGGCGCCCAGCCATTTGGCGCATCCCATTGCTGGCCGGTCGCGACCTTGGTGATTGCGAGGCCGCCGGGGCGCAGCAGTTCGCGTTGCAACGTCGCGGCGACGGCCTTCGCCTGCTGACGGCTTGCAATCCCCGTATACAACGGATAAACAGTGGCCGCGGTCAGCCTGTGCGTGAGCGTGCGATGTACGAAGTCGTAGTCGCCGAATGCCTGCAATTGCGGGTCCCACAGCACGCGTCGAATCGTGTCGGCGCGTGTGGCGGCGCGCTGCGACATGTTCTCTGCATGCGTGACGTCGCCGCGCACGCGGTACGCCTTCGCGAGTGCGCGTTCGAGATCGACGATCAGGCAATTCAGATCGATTGGCGCGAGCGACGTCACGTCGACCGTGGCAAGCGTCTTGCCGTCGGCAAACCAGCGCGAACTGAAATCCCACCCCGTTTCGCCGCCTGCGCGCAGATTGCGCCACAGATCGTCCGGATTGCGTTGCGGCGTTTGCTGCGAGGTCGCAATGTCTTCGCGATACGACTCGTCGCGCGGCGCCGCGCGTTCGTCCCAGTAGCGGTTGAGGAGCGAGCCGTCCGCAAGGCGCACCACATGCCGGTTTGCGTGACCCGCGGGCAGCCCCTCGCTACCGTCCATCCAGTAAGCGTATTCGCGTTGCAGTTCCGGCAGGTATTGCGCGTAGACGGCGTCGCCGTCCTTCTCGGCCACGAGCCGCACCATCTGCGCGAAGAACGGCGGTTGCGAGCGGCTCAGGTAGTAAGTGCGGTTGCCGTTCGGTATGTGGCCATAGCGATTCATCAGCGTCGCAAAGTTCTTCAGTTCGTCGACGACCCACGCATGGTGTCCGCTTGCTTCCAGACCCAGCATGATGAAGTACGAGTCCCAGTAGTAGATCTCGTCGAAGCGGTCGCCCGGCACGACGTAGGCATCGGGCAGCGGCAGCAGCGACGACCATGGGCTCGCCGCGGCATCCGGCTCACGGCGCAGCACGTTCCACAGCGTATCGATATGACTCACTACGTCCTCGTTCGGATCGGACACATAGCTCTTCGACATACGAACGGGCAGCGTGAAATTGCGCTTCACGAAGTCGCCGAGGTTGAAGCCCGGTTGCTGCCTGGCGGTTTCATACGCCGCGGCAATCTGCGCAGGCGGCGCGAGCGGCACCATGTCGGCGAAGGTCTTGCTGTCGGGAAAGAGGTGAGCCAGTTGCACGTCCCGATAGAGATCGGGGTATTGCTCGGAGGGCGGCACCGGCACCACGGGCGACGCCTGCACGGGGGGCTCGACATGCAGTGCGACACGCGTGATGCCGCTTGCTCGCGGCGATGCATCCGCAGCCGGGACCGCAACCGCGAGCGACGCATGCAGCATGAGCGCGGCGGCGAGTGTGGCGACATGCGCGGCGACATGCGCGGCCACATGCGCGTTCACACGCGTGGCACCAGGCAAGGCACCAGGCGAGGCGACATGGAGGGCGCCCAGCGCGCGACGCAAACGGAGACGGGCAACAGCGGCGAAAGCGTGAACTGTCATCGGCAGGAGAAAGGACGTCGAAGCATGAATGGGTCAAAGAGGGACATGGTTCGCATCATTGACCGCGCGCGCCCCGGCAAAGTTGCGTGTATCTGCACGGCCTTGTCCAGCAAGGCCGAGCGCGGTGGCGCACGCAAAATGCAAAGCCCGTCCTGTATGATTATGCGGCTGTGTAAGAACCCGAAAACGCCACGCGGAAACCCGAAAAATATTCCGGATCGCAATGATCCGTTTTGCTGAATATAGAAAAAATGACCGCATCTCAGGTTGTCGACGAACGTTACTTTCGCGGCATCGTCCGCCGCAACATCGCCTTACCTCTCTTTGTCGGCCTGATCACGATAGCCGTGTTCGTCGGGCTCATCGGGTATCTGGTTTCCACCACGAATTGGGCCGAGCACTCCGAGCGCGTGGTTGGCAAGGCCAACGAAATGTTGCGGCTCGCAGTCGATCGCGAATCGTCGATGCGCGGTTTTCTGATCACCGGTGACGAGAGTTTTCTCGCGCAGTACGAAAACGGCGGACCGCAGTTCAAGGCGCAAATGGAAGACCTGCAGCGCCTCGTGGCCGATAATCCGCCGCAAGTCGAGAAGCTCAGGCAGATTCAGGCGATCCAGGACCGCTGGACTCGCTTCGCCGAAAGCATGATCGATGCGCGCCGCAGAATGCAGGACGTTACCAGTGCCGTGGCGAGCGGCCGCGGCAAGATGGAATTCGACGAGACTCGAAAAGAGTTCGGCGATTTCCTCCAAGTCGAATTGCGCTTGCGTCAGGAGCGCAGCGAGGCATCGCGCCGCGTCACCGGAATATTGGTCAGCGTGTTCCTGATCTTCAGCATCGGCGTGAACGGTCTGCTTGCATGGATGGGCCGACGCGAACTGCTCAACCTGGCGGGGATCTACGACAAAGCGATACGTCAGCAAGCTGAACAGACGGAAGTGCTGGAAAAACAGGTGTGGTTGCGCTCCGGTCAACGCATGCTGGCCGAGAGAGTGGTTGGCGCGGCCACGCCCCACCTCGTCGGCCGCGCGATGCTCGACTGCCTTGCGCAGTACATGGAGGCTGCCGTCGGCGCCATTTATGTGCGCGACAAGCGGCACGGCACATTGCGCCGCATTGCGACTTACGGGTTCAGCCGCGAGAGCGAGCAGGCCACCGGGCGCGATCTCAGCGAGGCCGACACGCTGGTCGGCGAGGCAGCACTTTCGCGCCGTATGGTCGTGATGCGCGACGTGCCGGAGAACTACGTGCAAGTAGTTTCCGCAACCGGCAAAGCTGCGCCGAAGAACCTGATCATCATGCCGATCAGGAGCGAAGGGGAAGTCAACGGCGTCGTGGAACTGGCCTTTATCCGCGCACTCGCGCCGCGTGACGAAGAGTTCATCGAACTCGTCAGCGACAGCATGGGCGATTTCATCGAAGCGGCGCTGTATCGCGAGCGACTGCAAGATGCGCTGATCGAAACGCAGCAGTTGAACGAGGAGCTTCAGGTTCAGCAGGAGGAATTGCGCGTTTCGAACGAAGGGCTCGAAGAGCGCGGCCGCGCGCTGCTCGAATCGCAAACGCGCCTGGAAGCGCAGCAGGCCGAACTCGAACAGACCAACGTGCAACTCGAAGAGTATGCGCAGCGCCTCGAGCGGCAGAAAGCCGATCTGCTTCGCGCGCAGGACGACCTTGCGGCGAACGCCGAGCGCCTCGAGCAATCGAGCCGCTACAAGTCCGAGTTCCTGGCCAACATGTCGCATGAGTTGCGCACGCCGCTGAACAGTTCGCTGATTCTCGCGAAGCTGCTGCAACAGAACCGCAGCGGCAATCTGACCGAGGAGCAGGTGCGCTATGCGGAAACCATCCACGCATCCAATAGCGACCTGCTGGTTCTTATCAACGACATTCTCGATCTGTCGAAGGTCGAGGCGGGGCAGGTGACTGTCGAACTCGAAACCGTGTCGCTCGACGCAACGCTGCAATCGCTCGAAGAGATGTTCAAGCCGATGGCGGATGCAAAGCACCTGAGCCTCGCGTTCGACCGCTTGCCGGGTGTGCCGGATACGTTCATCGGCGACGGCCAGCGTGTCACGCAGATACTGCGCAATCTGCTATCCAACGCTGTGAAGTTCACGCAGCGCGGCGAAGTTGCGCTATCGGTCGCGCCTGCGGACGGCGCCATGCTGCGCATCGATGTGCGCGATTCCGGCATCGGCATCGCGGCCGACAAGCTGGAGATGATCTTCGAAGCGTTCCAGCAGGCTGACGGATCCACCAGTCGTCAGTACGGCGGCAGCGGACTCGGCCTGTCCATTTCGCGGGAATTTGCGCGCCTGATGGGCGGCCGGATCACCGTTGTCAGCGAAGTGGGCAAGGGCAGTGTCTTCACGCTGTGGTTGCCGCTCGACGCGCGCGCAGCGCTGGCAGCCGACGGCGAGAACACAGCCGCGGCTGGTACGGCTATGGCAACCGCCACGGCGCAGGCTCGGGCGGCAGGCAACGCTGAGAGCGCCGGTGATACGCGAAGCGAGCCGCTGCTTTCTCCTACTTCATGGAGCGGCGCTGCGTCGACAGTCATCACGCCGGCCAACGGATTGATGACGGAAGCGCGCCACAACGGAGCAAGCGTGGCGTATGTGGGCGATGCGGGGAGTGCGCCGGATATGGCCGAGGCGTCGATCGCCGACGACCGCAACAACCGCACGCGTGCCGGCCGTCTGATCGTCGCGGTGGAAGACGACCTCGCGTTCGCCGAAATCCTTCGCGATCTCGTGCATGAACTCGACTTCGACTTCGTGCATGCGAGCAGCGCGGCGAGCGGTCTCGCTCTCGTCCGCGACATGCGCCCTGCGGCGGTGCTGCTCGACGTGGGCTTGCCGGATCGTTCGGGCCTCACCGTGCTCGAATGGCTGAAGAACGATCCGCTCACGCGTCATATTCCAATCCATATCGTGTCTGCCACCGACCACGCGGACAAGGCGCTGCATCTCGGCGCAATCGGCTATACGCTCAAGCCTACCGCGCGCTCCACGATGGAAGCCGCGATCCGCCGGCTCGAAGCGCGCTTGCAGCAGCACCTCAAACGCGTACTGGTGATCGAAGACGACGCAGCGATGCGCGAAAGCATCAGCGCGTTGCTTCAAAGCGAAAACACTGAGATCGTGGCGGTCGCTACGTTGGCGGAAGCGTTGGAACACATCGAAAATTTCTCGTTCGATTGCGTGGTCACCGATCTCGCGCTGCCCGACGGCACCGGCTACGATCTGTTGGAACGCCTCGCAGGAAACGCCGAGCATGCGTCATTGCCGGTGATCGTCTACACGGGGCGCATGCTCTCCGATGAAGATGAACACCGACTGCGCCGTTATTCGAAATCCATCATTATCAAAGGTGCAAAGTCGCCTGAGCGCCTGCTCGACGAAGTGACGCTGTTCCTGCACAGCGTGGAGTCGTCGCTCGCGCCGGAACAGCAGCGCATGTTGCGCACCGTGCGGCAACGCGACAACGCCTTCGAGGGCCGCACGATCCTGCTCGCCGAAGACGACGTGCGTAATATCTTCGCGCTCTCGCATGTGATTGAACCGCTCGGTGCGAAATTGCAGATTGCGCGTAATGGCCGCGAAGCGCTCGAAGCGCTGGAAAGCGGCCCCGAAGTGCATCTCATACTGATGGACATCATGATGCCGGAGATGGACGGTTTAACCGCAATGGGCGAGATTCGGCGCAATCCGCGCTTTGCACATCTGCCGATCATCGCGTTGACGGCAAAGGCAATGGCGAACGATCGCCTGCGTTGTCTCGAAGCAGGCGCCGACGATTACGTGTCCAAGCCGATCGACGTGGACAAGCTCGTTGCGCTCTGCCGTGTCTGGCTGCGCCAACGGTAGCGGCAAACAGGCTGAGACAGGCTGAGACAACGGTCCAGACACGGAAAAGCAATGAGCCAGTTCGAACTAGACGCACGGCAACGCATGAGCGATTTCGACATAGAGTTGAAATTGCTGCTGGAGGCTATCTACCTCAAATACCAGCACGATTTCCGTCACTATGCGATGTCGTCGCTGCGTCGCCGTCTGTCTCAGGCACTGGATGAATTTGGACTGAGCACGCTGTCGCAATTGCAGGACCGCATCATGCGCGATAGCGACCAGTTCTCGCGGCTGTTCCAATACCTCACTGTGCAGGTCAGCGATATGTTTCGCGATCCTGCGTATTTTCTCGCACTGCGCGAGCATGTGTTGCCGCGTCTTCGCACGTATCCGTCCATCAAGGTGTGGGTTGCGGGTTGCAGCACGGGCGAGGAGCTGTGGTCGCTAAAAATTCTCTTCGACGAAGAGGGCTTGACCGAGCGCACGCTGTTCTATGCAACCGATATCAGCCCGGACGCGCTCGCGCGCGCCGAAGCAGGAATCTACGCGCTGGATCGCATTCAGGGCTTCACACAGAATTACCTCGCGGCCGGCGGCAAACGCTCGCTGTCGGACTATTATCACGCGGCCTATAACGGTGCGCGCTTTGCCGGTTCGCTTAAAGGCCGCGTGGTGTTCGCCGACCATAGCCTCTCGACCGACGAGGTCTTTCTCGAAGCGCATCTCGTGTCGTGCCGCAATGTGCTGATCTATTTCGATCGCGGTTTGCAGGACCGCGCGTTGGGGCTCTTCGAGAATGCGCTGGTACGGCGCGGTTTTCTCGGCCTGGGCAGCAAGGAGACGCTGCGTTTTTCCCGCCATTACGAAGCCTTCGACGAATTTCGTCCGGGGGAGCGTATTTACCAGAAACGCTGAAATCACCGTGATCCCACGCACAACGATCCAGTCGGCCGAAGACGCCCCGCGAGGCGCGCAAATTGGGCGCACTTGCGAGCTCGTCCTGATCGGCGGCTCGGCAGGCGGCATGGAAGTCCTCAACCTGCTACTTGCCGCGCTGCCAGCGAGCTTTGCGCCCGCCGTGATGGTCGTCATGCATCTGCCGCACGACCCGCCGAGCTATCTCGTTCACGCGTTGGCGCACCGCTGCCTGCTTCCCGTGGTCGAGCCCGACGCGGGCGAACAGATCATGCCGGGCCGCGTGCATGTCGCGCCGCCCGGTTACCACATGCTGGTGGAAGTGGACCGGACAATTGCACTTTCAACGGATGCAGCAGTGCGCTTCTCCCGGCCTTCCATCGACGTGTTGTTCGAGTCTGCGGCGAGCGTCTATCGCGATCAATTGCTGGCCATGCTGCTCTCGGGCGCCAACGACGACGGCGCGCGCGGTTTGCAGCGCGTGCGCGAGTTCGGCGGCCTTACGTGGGTGCAGGCACCGGACACCGCCAGTTCGCCGGAAATGCCGCGTACCGCAATCGAACGCGGTGCGGCCGATTACATCTTCTCTCCCGAAACAATGGCCCGGCAGCTTGCAGCTTTGCCGGCCTCTCTCTGACCCGATGCCATGTCGAACCCACCCGTGAACATTCTGATTGTCGACGACATCGCTCACAACATTACCGCCCTCAAGGCGTTGCTGACGCGGCCAGACGTCGCCGTGCTCGTGGCCGATTCCGGCACCGCCGCCCTCGATCTGCTGCTCAAGCACGAAGTCGCGCTCGCGATTCTCGACGTCAACATGCCTGGCATGAACGGTTTCGAACTGGCGGCGCTGATGCGTGGCAGTCCTCGCACGACACATGTGCCGATCATCTTTTTGACGGCAACCGCGCACGACGCGTCGCGAACGTTCCGCGGCTATGAAGCAGGCGCGGTCGATTTTCTCTACAAGCCGTTCGATCCGCGCATCCTGCAATCGAAGGTAGACGTGTTCGTTCAGCTCGAACAGCAGAAGCGCCAGCTCGCCGCGCAACTCGTGACCACGCGTCAGATGCTCGAAGCGAACGAGATGTTGATGGCGGTGCTTAGCCACGATCTGCGTACGCCGCTCGGCGCTGTGCTCGCGTCTGCGGAATATCTGATGCGCACCGCCGCCGACCCGCAATCGGCAACGGTTGCCGCGCGCGTCAAAAACAGTTCGCTGCGCATGGCGCGCATGGTCGAGCAATTGCTGAATCTGGCGCGTCTGCAAGGCGGACGGCTGCCGTTGCAACCTCGTTCGATCGAACTCGCGACGCTATGCAGATCGGTAATCGACGAGTTTACTTCTCGCGAGAACGGCAAGCGTATCGTGTTCGCGAGCCGTGGCAATACAGCGGGCGCGTGGGATACGGATCTCGTCTGGCAGGCCGTGTCGAACCTGGTGAGCAACGCGCTACACCACGGCGCTGAGGGCGGTGACGTCAGCGTCGAGGTGGACGGCGAATCCGCCGACTGCGTCCGCCTGAAGGTGGCCAATCGCGGCGTCATTCCCGCTGAAGTTTTCCCGCATCTGTTCAAGGCATTCGGCCCGAATAACAGCGGCTCCCGCTCGCGCGAAGGGCTCGGGCTCGGTTTGCATATCGTGCAGGAAATTGCGCGGATGCACGGCGGTGGTGTCAGCGTGAAGTCGGACGAAGCGGACGGCACGGTTTTCACGATTGAACTCCCGCGAATGGTGACGCTGCAGCGCGGCTCGTTTTCAGGGAAATAAGCGCGAAGACAAATGCGGCGCGTAGGCGGCAACGGCGCTGCGAATACTGTCGTCGATACCAGCACCGCGCTGTGCTACGCTTGGCGGAACACAATCCACGCCGCGCGAGCACGAAGCCATCATGCGTTCATGGCGCATTTCCCCGCCTCATCGGAGCGAACAGGTCAGCACCGCGCGTGCGGCCGAACTTGTCATGTCGATTTCGCACAGCGACGCGGACTCGCTCGCCGCCAGCATGCTCAAAACGGTGGGCGATATGCTGCCGGTTTCGCAATGCACCGTGTTCGCGTACGAATTCGACGCACGGCCGCGCACTATTTCCGCCGCCGATCATCGGGGCGGACGTTTTCTGCGCGACGTTGCAGACCGCTACGCGACGCACTTTTATGCACTGGACGGCAATAGGGCGATCATCGGAAACGCGCGCGGCGCGCGATCGAACGACGCGCTAGTTCTGCATCAGCAGCAAAGCGAAGAAATCCCGAACGAAGCGTATCGCGCCGCGTGCTACTCGCAGCCCAACGTATCCGACCGCTTGTCGCTGCTCCTGCAGCCCGTGGAAAGCGTGTGGCTGTCCATCAACCTATACCGTGACCGCGCATACGGCACGTTCAGCGCGGGCGAGCTGGAACGGGTCGAGAGCCTCGCGCATCTGTTTGCGCAGGCGGCGAAAGGGCATTACGCGCTTCATGGGCAGCATCAGGAAGGCCCGGCAGCGGCCATGCTTGCACGCATCAGACGAATCTGCCCCGCGCTTACTCCACGTGAGCTCGACGTGATTCGCGGCACCCTTGAAGGCGCGACAGCGGTCGAAATCGCCTCGCACATGGGCATCAAGCCCACGAGCGTTATCACTTATCAGAAGCGCGCGTACGCGCGGCTCGGCATTTCCAGTCAGAGGCAACTGTTCGCGTTGTGTCTGGCGCCGCAACGTGGCTGAAATGTTATCTTGCCGCCCCGTAGTCGCGCTTTTTCAACCGCGTCTCGCGCGCGCATCGGCCTGCGTCTCGCGATCCCAGCGCTTGAGCCACGGCAACAGGAAATCAGCAAAGCCGGCCGCGGGCGGTGACAGCGCGCGTTCGGTCGAGCGATACACGCAAACCTCGCGGATGGTCTCCGGCTCGACGATCCGCTTCATGATCAGCCCAAAAGTGCGCGCAAGCGGGGCGACGTAGGCCGGCGCGAGCGTCACCGCCAGTCCGCGCGAAGCGATGCCGAAAGCGGTCGTGACGTTGTCCACCACATCGACCGGAACGATGCGCGCCTCGACCGGCAGGTTCGCGAGCATCTGGTCGACCGCGCGTTCGTGATCGCGGCCTGTAGCGACAATAGGTATATCGCGCAACTGCTGCCACTGCACACGCCGCCGCGTGCCGAGCGGATGCGATGGCGCGCACCACATCACCCACGGACTTGCGAACGCGGAGTCGCGGCCCACGCGTGCACCGCTTGGCCTGTCGGGGCCGACCGCGAGATCCACATCCGCGCTTTCCACACGCTCCACGAGTTGCTCGACCACCGTGTCGCAAATGCGCACGACCACCTTCGGCTTGTCGCGCGCGTACTCGGCGATCGCCTCCGGCAACGCAGTGGACGCCAGCACCAGCGGCGCGCCGATCCGGACAATGCCGGCCGCGCGGTTGCGGATGTCGTCGGCGGATTGGGCGGCGGCGCGCACGTGACGCAACACGGATTCCGCCGACGCGAGGAAGTCTTGCCCCGCGCTCGACAGATTCACGCGGCGCGTGGTCCGGTCGAACAGGCGAAAGCCCAGCTCCGTTTCGAGCTCGGCGAGCAGCTGACTGACTGCCGACGAAGTGAGGCCGAGCCGCTGCGCCGCCGCGCCGATGCTTTGAAGATCGACAATGGCGAGAAACGCCTCGAATTGACGGATGGTGATGCGGGTAAGTGCCATTGCTCAATTCTAAAGAAAAACTTACGAATCGTGAAAAATCCGTTGATTGTTGATTGGGGCGCGTTCGTCGACACTTGTCCCAATCGACGGGAGCACGTAAAGACGCTTAGACTTTCAGTCTCGCCCGGTCGTCGACGCAATGTCGGCGCAACACCTCAGGGCTCCTTTCAAGGAAATGCCATGTTCGAAAATATCCCCGCTTATCCCGGCGATCCGATTCTGAGTCTCAACGAAGACTTCCAGCTCGATCCACGCCAGAACAAAGTCAACCTGAGCATCGGCATCTATTTCGACGACGCCGGCAAGCTGCCCGTCATGGACGCGGTGCGCCGCGCGGAAACCGCGTTGCTCGACGCAATCGGCCCGCGTTCCTATCTGCCGATGGCGGGCTTGCCGCTCTATCGCGAGACCGCACAGGCGCTGGTATTCGGCGAGGACAGCGAAGCACGCGCCGCAGGCCGTATCGCGACGTTGCAGACCATTGGCGGCTCCGGCGCGCTCAAAGTCGGCGCAGATTTCCTGCGACGCTTTTTTCCGGGTTCGCAAATGTGGATCAGCGACCCGAGCTGGGAGAATCACCGCGTCGTATTCGAGGGCGCGGGTCTAACGGTCAACACCTATCCGTATTACGACGAACAGACGGGCGGCCTGCGTTTCGCCGATATGATCGACACCATCGACCGTTTGCCCGAGCGCAGCGTCGTGTTGCTGCACGCGTGCTGCCACAACCCCACCGGTGTAGATCTCAGCGTCGAGCAATGGACCGAACTCGTGCCGGTCCTGCAGCGTCGCAAGCTGATCGCGTTTGTCGATATGGCTTACCAGGGCTTTGGCGCGGGCCTCGAAGAAGACGCCGCTTGTGTTCGTATGCTGGCCGAGGCCGGCGTACCGCTGATCGCAGCTAATTCGTTCTCGAAGAATTTTTCGCTGTACGGCGAGCGGTGCGGCGCACTGAGCGTTGTCTGCAAGAACGCCGACGAAGCGGGCCGCGTGCTCGGACAACTGATGTCCGCCGTGCGCGCGAACTACAGCAATCCGCCGACGCACGGCGCGCGCCTCGTCGCGAACGTGCTGTCCGATGTGTCGTTGCGCGCTTCGTGGGAAGCCGAACTCGCCACCATGCGCGAACGCATTCTTGCGATGCGCGGCATGATCCACGCGGGGCTCGCCGGCCGCGTCGACGAAGTGATGCGTGCACGTTACGTCGCGCAACGCGGCATGTTCACCTATACGGGCTTGACCGCAAGTCAGGTCGAGCGTTTGCGCAACGAACACGCGGTGTACGTCTTGCGCTCAGGGCGCATGTGCGTAGCAGGCTTGAATGCGCGCAATGCGGACTACGTCGCGTCGTCCATTGCCGCCGTCGTGTCCGGCACGTAACAGCGGCGCATAACGGCGGCTCATAACGGCGGATACGCACTATTAGCAGCCAGCAGATAACCATGGAGAGATCGATGACGACACTTGATATGCCAGCGGCGAGTGCGCCGAAGAGCACCGGAATGCACCCCGACGAATGGCAGTCGCGCGTTCAGCTGGCTGCGTGCTACCGGATTTTCGACATGCTCGGGTGGACCGAGATGATCTACAACCACATCACGTTGCGTGTGCCGGAAAGCGTGAGCGGCGGCGAGCGGCAGTTTTTGATCAATCCGTTCGGCTTGCACTACAGCGAAGTCACGGCGAGCAATCTCGTGAAGATCGACGCGCAGGGCCGCGTGCTGGACGACTCGCGTTATCCCGTCAATCCGGCCGGCTTCGTCGTGCACGCGGCGATCCACGAAGGCGTGCCCGACGCGCATTGCGTGATGCACACACACACCACAGCGGGCGTCGCGGTGGCGTGCCTCGAAGACGGCTTGCAGCAGACCAATTTTTACAGCGCTCAGTTGCACGACCGGATCGCGTATCACGATTTCGAGGGCATCACCGTGCATGCGGAAGAAGGGCCACGGCTCGTCGAACATATCGGCAGCCGGCAGGCGGTGATTCTGCGCAACCACGGACTGCTTGCGTGGGGCCGCACGTTGCCGCAGACTTTTGCGATTCTCTGGACACTGAACCGCGCGTGCGAAATTCAGATGGCGACGTTCTCGATGGGCAAGGCGCGGCCGGTCCCCGAAGAAGTGGCGATCCGCTGTTCGCGTGACGCGCTCCAGTTCGATCCGCGTCACGGCGCTGGGCAGGATGTGTACGATGCGCTGGTGCGCCGCGTGGAGCGCATCGACGCGAGCTACAAGGAATGAATCAATGAAAGCAGTGATTTACGGCGCAGGTGCGATCGGCGGATGGATGGGCGTGAAGCTCGCGCAAGCGGGCCATGATGTCGGCGTGGTGGCGCGCGGCCCGACGCTCGCAGCGTTGCGCGAGCATGGCCTGCGTTTGATCGAAGGCGGCGAGACGCAGACGGTTCGCGTGAGAGCGGCCGAATATCCCACGGAACTCGGCGTTCAGGATCTCGTGGTGGTGGCGGTCAAGGGTCCTGCCATGGCGTCGGTTGCCGCGCATATCGCGCCGCTGCTCGGGCCGCAAACCCTCGTGCTCACTGCCATGAACGGCGTGCCGTGGTGGTTCTGCGACGGGCTCGGCGGCGATTTCGCGGGCAGGCGGCTCAAGTCGGTCGATCCGGACGGCGCCATCGCCGCGGCGATTCCGGGCGCGCAAACGGTGGGCTGCGTGGTGCATGCGAGCTGTCTCGTCGAGGCGCCTGGCGTGATCCGGCATCATCAGGGCAATGGGTTGATCATCGGCGAGGCTGCCGGCCGGCCGAGCGAACGCGTCAAAGCGTTGACCGAAGCGCTCGCCGCCGCCGGCTTCAATGCGTCGATGTCGGAGCAGATCCAGCGCGATGTCTGGTACAAGCTCTGGGGCAACATGACAATGAACCCCATCAGCGCAATGACCGGCGCGACCACCGACCGCATTCTCAGCGACGAGCTGGTGCGCAACTTCGTCACGAGCGTCATGCTCGAAGCGAAGGAGATCGGCGCGCGCTTCGGCATTCCGATCGATCAGGCGCCGGAGGACCGGCATGCGGTCACGCTCAAACTCGGGGCGATGAAAACGTCGATGCTGCAGGACGTTGAGGCGCGCAAGCCCGTGGAACTGGACGCACTAGTGAGCGCGGTGCGGGAACTCGGTCAACTGACCGGTGTTCAAACGCCATACACGGACGCGCTGCTCGGTCTCGCGCGTTTGCATGCGAGTACGGTGGGTTTGTACTGAAGCCGATCTAGCAGATAAAGCAGTAGTGCTTCGCTGAAGCAGAAAGCCGCCGCGGGTCAACTCGCGGCGGCTTTTTTGCGCCTGGTTTGCCGTGCTCTCTTCAACCTATGTCGCTGCCGTGACTGCTCCCGGCGAAGGCAGTCGAGCTGCCTCGATCAAGGACAAAGCGCGTTGCGTGTCATCGAGTTCGGTCATGCAAAGCAATGCAAGGCGGGCGAGATAGAGCGGTGCCTGCGCTTCGCCTCCGGCAGTGATGTTCTGGCAAAGCGTCGTATAAATGCGCTCGAGATCGCTATCGGTCATGACTGTCTCTCCTTGCTCCGAATGTTCAGCGCGGCGATAAGCGCGCTGTGTGTCGCGGCTGCGCTGCCGTCGCGCCAGCGCGCGAGCACATGGCCATCCGGGCGGATCAGATAGACCGTGCCCGGTGTTGCGTCGAGCATGTGATGCAGGCGGCCGCCGTGATCGATAACAGCAGTGCTGTCTGCGCCCAGCTTGACGTTCGTGTCGACGACGGCGATCGTTTTGAACGGAATCGCACGACTCGCCAGATCGTCCTGTATGCGCTGCCACTCGGCATCTTGCGATCCGTCCGTGCCGAAGCGCAGCGCTGTGAAGCAGGGTGCCAGCAGATCGGTAACGTGCATATCGACCGTCTTGCCGTCGCTAATGCGCTGTAGCCTGCACTCCGGTAACACGCTGCCCGGCGCGGGACCGCTGGCAAATCGGCTCGCCATGGGCACCGCGCCGGCTGCTTGCACGCAGTCTGCCGCAACGCGATTGAGTGGCGATTCGACATACGCGATCGGGTGCGTTTGCCGCGGATTGATCAGCGGCCGCACAGCGGGATGATGTTCGGCGAGCCCCAGCACGGCCGTTCTCATCAACTCGAACCCGAACGTGGGCGGCGCCATGAACTCGGTGCTTTTCATCCCGTAGCTCAGGTTCTCGCGCGCGGCGAACACGCGTTCGTCGCTATAACTGTCGAGCAGGTCGGGCGATGCCATGCCGTTGATCACACAGCCGAGTGTCCAGCCGAGGTTGTCGGCGTCGTCAATGCCCGAATTGGCACCGCGCACGCCGAAGATCGGCACAAGATGCGCCGCGTCGCCGGCGAACAGTACCGAGCCGTGGCGATAACGCTCCAATGTCAACGCGTTTGCCTTGTAGACAGTGATCCAGATGGGTGACCATTCGCCCGTTTCACCCATCGCGTCGAGCACGCTCTGAACGCGTGGAATCACGTTGTCCGGCTCGATGGCCGCTTGCGGGTCTTCGTCGTCGCGAAGCTGGTAGTCGATACGCCATACGTCGTCCGGCTGCTTGTGCACGAGCACCGTGGAACCCGGATTGGACGGCGGATCGAAGTAGGCGAGGCGTTCGGTCGCGCGCTCGCTGTGCAAGGCGATATCGACGATCACGTAGCGGCCTTCGTACGTGGTGCCGGTGAGCTTCAGACCGAGCGCTTCACGTACGGTGCTGCGCCCGCCGTCGCACGCCACGACCCAATCGGCTTGCATGCGCCACGCGGTGTCGCCAGTGCGCAGCGCGAGTGTTGCACCGCGCTGCGCGCCGGAACCGTCGGATTGCTCGATGCCGGTCACGCGAGTTTGCCAGCGGATGTCGATCAGATCCGCATGCCGCTCCAGTTCGTCGAGCAGGAACTGCTCGATCTGGTATTGCGCGATGTTGATCATCGGCGGCAACGATTGCTCGTCGTCCTGATGCATCGTGAAGCGGAACACTTCGGTGTCGCGATAGAAGCTACGGCCTCCCGTCCACGGCAGACCTTTTTGCAGGAAGCCTTGCACGGCGCCAAGGCGCTTGAGTATTTCCAGGCTGCGCCGCGAAATGCAGATTGCGCGGCTGCCGGTGCATACGCTGTCGTCGGCCTCGATCAGCACCGAGTGCACGCCTTGCCGGGCGAGGGCGAGCGCGAGCGTCATGCCGACCGGCCCGCCGCCGACTATCGCCACGGGCCGCCGCACGGGATCGCGTCCGTCGATGAGCGGGGGCGCCGCGCCCTCGTAATGGCGCGGCGCAAAGGGGTAGGGTTTGAAACTGCGCGTCATGCATGTCTCCTCGATGTTCGCCGCGTTTTCGGTGCGCCGCGCTGTAAGTGTTCTGGACGCGCGGCGACACGAAAAAAGCGATGAGCGAAGTATGGAGGAGAGCTTACGCGCGCCTGTCCTCATTTTGGGTACAGGCGCGCCACGATTCGATCCACGCTAGCGGGGCGCGCGGTTGGCCCATAACCGTGCTCAATCGGCGCTGCTTGCCATGTGCGAATGCTGGCGCGTGTGCAGCGACGAGGCGGCCAGCTGGCACTCCTCGATCATCGCGCGGAAGGTCGGTGCCGAGTGTGAAGCGGCAGTCGCACCCGTTCCTGTCTCATGCCCGTTTTCCGCGGTGCCGCCGACGCCGACCACGAGTGCCGCTCTCGGCCGCCATTGGCGTGTGCGTCGAAGCATATTGCGCAGATACGGCGGCGATTCCGGAGCGTCGAGCGTGACGATGCAGATGATCGGCGCATTCTTGTAGCTCGGCTCGTCGGCGTGCGCGCTGCGGTAGCCCGAGTGCGTCGCCATGATCGGTGCAAAGGCGAAGCGTCCGAGCAGTTGCACCGCGATGGCCGTCGTGACTTCGTCGAAAGCGCCGCGTCCGGGCACGCAGAGCACCGCCGTTTTTTCGCTGTCGCCCTGTGCCGAAGCATGCGCTCGCGTCGCACTGTCGTGCCGCTCAGAGAGATCCGCTGAGGAAGCAGCGACGAGCGCTTCTGGAGACTCGGCGCGGATCAGCCGGTCCGGCAAACCATCGGCGATTTCCAGATTTTCGACGATGTCCACCAGCGCTTCGTTCACGCGGGCCAACTGGTCCGGCATCAGCACGCCGCGCATCGCGTCGTTGCGCGCGAGCTTGAGTCCTTCGAGCGCGACGGTGTCGTAGTAGTCGATTAGCGACATCTCGCGCAGCAGACGCTCTGCCTGCACGATCGCCTCATGCGGATCGTCGGCAAGAAGCCGCTGATAGAAATTCTGCGCGGGCGTGAGCGCCGGCTGGTCGCCGAGCAGCACCGTGAGAAAGTTCAGACGATCGGCGTAGCGCCCAAGCGTCACGACGCACAGCGTGAGCGGCGTGGACAGCACGAGGCCGATCGGCCCCCACAGCCAGCTCCAGAAAATCGCCGCGACGACCACCGCGAGCGGCGACAGCCCCGAACGATGGCCGTACAGCAGCGGCTCGGCGATCTGCCCGGCGACCACATCCACGACGATAAAGAGAATCAGTGTGTAGACCGCCATGGTCCACTGCGGCTGGATGGCTGCCGCGAGAAACACCGCGAGAATCGCCGCGATCCAGATGCCGATATATGGCACGAAGCGCAGCAGCGCCGCTATCACGCCGAACAGCAACGCGCCTGGCACGCCGATGATCGCGAGCCCGATGGCGATCACGCCGCCTGCGCTCAGGTTCACGCCGAGTTGCGCGACGAAATAGCGGCTCAGGCGCACCGCGGCGTCGTTGATGGCTGTCGTCGTGCGATGCAGATCGCGAGAGCCGAAGAGACTGATCAGGCGGTCGCGCAGGTCCTCGCGCTGCAGCAGAATGAAGATCGTCACCACCAGCACGATGAAGGTGGTTTCAATCGGCGCGATGGCTGGCGACAGCGCACGCTGCGCGAGTTGCAACGGCGTGGGCGAAGGCTCGTGAACTTCCACAGGCGTAGGCACGGCGGGAGCGTTGCGCGCCGCCCGGCCGGTGGGTCGCGGCGGCGGCTTTGAAGGCGCAACGCGTTGCAGCGTGGCCGCCGCGCGGCTCATCAGCGAATCGGCGCGACCGATCGTCTTCTCCTGCACGGTTTCGATCTTGCGTTCGATGGCAACCTGGTACTGCGGCAGGTCGCCCGCCAGTTGAACGAGCTGCGCGCCGATCAGCGCCCCCACGGCCAGCAGTGCGGCCAAGGCGAACAGCACCGCGATGAAAATGGACGGCAACTGGCCCATATGCAGCCGCCGCAACATCTGCACGAGCGGCGCGAGCAGAAAACTGAGCAGCACGGAGAGCGTGATGGGAATCAGCACCGCGCGGCCGAAGTAAAGCGCGCAAACCACGACCACGCCGGTAATCACCGACGCGAGACCATGCAAACTCGGAGCGGCGGGTGGATAAACGCGGTTCGACCGCCCATGCGGCGGTAAGGATATTTTCATGAGCACACTGTCCGTTTGAGTGGCGCGGCCGCTTCCGCGGTCGCTTGTAGTCTCGCGCGCGGTAGATGCGGCGGCGGCACGGTGCCGTATGGGCCACTGCGGCTGAGCAAACCTTATGCCCGGATTGTAGGCGCTTTGCGTCGCGGTTCGCCAGAGTGGCCCGCTTACCCGATATGCATGCGCAGCAAGTCGAATACTAGCGAGCTTCCATAGAGCAGCAGGCCGATGAAGCCGCCGACCACGGTCCCGTTGATGCGGATATATTGCAGGTCCTTGCCGATGTTCAATTCGATCTGCCGCGACATCTCATTCGGGTCCCAGTTCTTGACGGTATCGCTGATATGCCGTGTGAGGAATTGCGCGAACTCGGGCGCCATTGCGCGTGCTGCGTCTTCGAGGTGATCGTTGAGCGACTGGCGCAGCGCCGGATCGTTCGCGAGTTCGCGGCCCACCCATTGGCCCGCCGCAACGACTCGCGCATGCAACGCCGAGTCGCTGCTTTGCAGATCCCGCTTGAGCCACGCGCGAAGTTCGCCCCACATGTCCTTCACATACAAGGCGAGCGCTTCGCCTTCCACCAGATAACGCTTGAATTCCTCGCCTTTTTCCAGAAAGGCCGGATCGCTTTTGAGCTTTACGATCAGCTTGTGCGCGGCGTCGTCGAACTTCTGGCGCAACTGGTGCGTGGGGTTTTCGCTGATCTGTTCAAGCATCCGGTTCACCGCGTTCGCGATAGTCTCGGCGCCTTTCTCGCCGAGCCACGCGGAGGGCAGGATTTTCTCCATCTTCGGATACTCGCTCTTCACCCAATCGACGATACGGTCCGCGATGAACTGGCGCGCCTGCGGTTCGCGCAGCAATGCGACGACCTGTTCGATGCCCGCGTCGAGAAGCTCCTGGTGGCGGCCGTCCTTGGTGAGCGTGTCGAGAATCGAGCCCATTGACTGCGAGAGGTCGACCTTCGCGAGCACGTCGCGCAATGCGTCCTTGATGAACACCTGGATGCGCACGTCGTCGGTCAGATCGAGAATGCCGCTCGTCAGTTTGACGACGTAATTGCCGAGGCGCGCGGTGTTGGCCGGCCCGGTCAGCCAGCGCGTGATGCTCTGTGCCGGATCGTGTTTCTTGATCAGACCGACGAGCGACGGCACGTCGAGAAACTTGTCCTGCACGAACACGGCGAGGTTGTCGGCAATCTTGTGCTTGTTGCGCGGAATGATCGCCGTGTGGGCCGATACCACTGGAATCGGTACACGCCGGAATAGCGCGGCGACTGCGAACCAGTCGGCGAGCGCGCCGACCATCGCGGCTTCGGCCACTGCCTTGATACCGTCGATCCAGACGCCGCGCGGCATCAATGCCGTGACGACGAAAACGCAGGCCGCCGCGGCAAGGAGCAGCAGCGGCGTGCGTTTGGCCTTCTTCAGTTCGAGTACTTTGTTCATCGGCGAGAGAGCCAGGGTCCGGAAACGCGAGTGTAGCGCCGCGCGCCGCGCGCTGTGCAGGGCGAGTCGAGCCGCGCTGAATGATGGTGAAGAGCGCGGCATCGCGCCGCTTGACCGCGATCGGGCCGTATAGGTCGCTGTTTGCGCCGCCGGCGCGGTAACATCGAGGGTTGAACCGCGGCGGCGGCGTGAGCAGCGTGCGCCGCGCGGCAATGCATTTGAACGAAATGGAGGCACAGTGATCAGGTTTCTGCATACCGCAGACTGGCAAATCGGCACGCAGTTTGGCCAGTTCGAGCCGGAGGAGGCCGCGCATCTGGCACAGGCGCGCTTCGACACCGTGCGCCGAATCGCAGACGAAGCAGCCGCGCGCCAGGTCGACGCGGTGCTGGTGGCAGGCGACGTGTTCGATCTGCAGACGGTGTCCGATACAGTGATTCGCCGCCTGTTCGCCGCACTGCAAGCCTTCGCGGGCCCCTGGATCATGCTGCCAGGCAATCACGACGCCGCGCTCGTGGAAAGCGTCTGGACGCGCGCGCAGCGCCTCAATTGCGTGCCGCCGAACGTGCGCCTCGTGCTTGCGCCCGGCGTTGTGTTGCTGGACGCATGCCGTTGCGCGGTGCTGTGCGCCCCGCTCACGCAGCGCATTACATACGACGACACCACCGGCTTTTTCGATACCGTCGACACGCCGCCGGGTTATCACCGTGTGGGCCTCGCGCATGGCAGCGTGAGCGGCATTTTGCAGGAAGGCATCGACTCCTCGAACCCGATTTCGCCGACGCGCGCCGCGAGCGCGCGTCTCGACTATCTGGCGCTCGGCGACTGGCACGGCCACTTTCGCGTCGACGAGCGCACCTGGTACGCCGGCACGCACGAGCAGGACCGTTTTCGCGCGAACGATCCCGGCTTCATGCTCGACGTCACGCTGAGCGAGCCCGGCGCACAACCCGCAGTCGAGGCGGTGCGAGTCGGTCAGTACCAGTGGCATCGCTGGGACGAAACGATTTCCGTGCCGACCGATGTCGACTCGCTGAAGACGCGCCTCGCCACGTTGGGCGGCAGCGACGTGCTGCGCGTTTCGGTGAGCGGCACGGCCGCGCTGGCCGATGCTGAAGCGCTTCATGTCGCCGTCGAAGAGACCCGCGCGCGCGTGCGTGCCTTGCGTGTCGATCTGAGCGGTTTGCAAGTGCTGCCCACTACCGAGGATCTCGCCGAACTCGGCGCGCAAAGCGGCTATCTGGCAAAAGTCGTCGCGCGTTTGCGAGGCATGCAGGAGGACCCGCAGTCCGACCCGCAACAGGTCAAGCGCGCGGCAGAGGCGTTATTGCTGCTGGCGCGGTTTCAACGTGAATTGCCGCGTGAAGCGAGGTCCGCATGAAGCTTCAGAGCATCGCGATACAGGAATTCAAACAGTTCACCGGGCGTCTATTTATCGACGACCTGCAGCCCGGTCTCAATCTTTTCGTGGGACCGAACGAGGCCGGTAAGAGCACGATTGCCGAGGCCGTGCGTGCGGTATTTCTCGAACGCTACAAGGCCTCGCATCTGAAGGATTTGCTGCCTTGGGGCAAGGCGAGTGGGCAGCCGTCGGTCGAAGTGAGCTTCGATCTCGACGGCGTCCCATGCCGCCTGTCGAAGCAGTTCGTCACGCGTCAGCGCTGTGAGTTGAGGATCGGCCAAGCCGTATTCGGCGAAGACGAAGCTGAAGACAAGCTCGCCGCACTGCTCGGCTTTTCGCGTGCCGCGCGCGGGCCGTTGAAGGCGGAAAACGCGGGCGTTCCAGGTCTGCTATGGGTGCAGCAGGGCGGCACGCAGGATATGCGCGACTCGACCGGTCACGCGGCGCAGTATCTGCGCGATGCGTTGTCGCAATTGTCGGGCAGCCGCGAATCGGCAGGCGAGGATGCGTTGATTGCCGCCGTGCAACGCGAGCTTCGGCAACTGCTGACCGCGCGCACGCAGAAATCCACGGGGCCGCTCGCGGAAGCCGAAGCCGCGCTCGCCGCGCTAATGGCGGAGCGTGACGATCTGAACCGGCAGCGCGAACAGTTCGATGAAAACATCGCACGACTTGCCGCGCAGCAGCAGGCCTTTGAAGAAACCGAACGCAAACGGCCGTGGGAACTTCACGAGCAGAAGGCCGTGCTCGCGCAACAACGCGCCGATGCGGCGGCGGAACTCGAACGCAGCGTAGATCAACTCGCGCAGGCTTTGAAAGTCAGTGAGGCTGAACTCGCGCTGCCGTTGCAGCACGAACAGGCCGCGGTGGAACTGGAAACAGCGGTGACGCGTGAGCGTCAGCAACTCGACACGGCGCGCGCGAACGTGGCGGCGGTCGAAACCGCATATGCGGAGGCGGCAACCCGCGTCGCGCAACTGGAGCAGGCATTTACCGATGCAAACCGCGCGCTCGAACTGGCGAATGCGGCGGTGAGCGCCGCGGATCTGCGCAACCAGATCGGTCTTCATCGCGCGGAACTGGAACGGCTCGAAGCGGCGATTGCCGCCGCGAGCGAAGCCAACGAAGCGCTCGTAGCAGCCGCGCGCGCCGCAGCCGCCCTTGAAATAGACGAGGCGAAGCTCAAGCGCCTCGCATCGCTCGATGCGTCGCTGACCGTGTTGCGTGCGCGCACCGAAGCGGCAATGACGCGCATCGAATATCGGCTTAGCAGCGCGATTACGGTGGGCGATGCGTCCATCGGCGGCGCGGGCGTATTGCGTGTCGACGAAGAAAAGCGGATTGGCCTGGGCGAGCTTGGCGAACTGCGCGTGATTCCGGGCGTTTCGGATCTGTCCGCGCGACTGTCGGAACTCGCCGCGCTCGAAGCGCAGCATGCGCAGTTGCTGCAAGCGCTCGGCGTCGCTTCGCTTGCCGAAGCCGAAGCGAGGCACGAACAGTGGAAGGCGCTCGTCGCGCAGCAGAAGAGTTACGCGAAGGTGCTGGAAGCGTACGCGCCGCAGGGCATCGACGCGCTGCGTGCCGCGTTGGCTTCGGCCGCCGCGCGCTCGCAGGCCGCCAACGAGCGTTTGACGAGTTTGCCCGACGTCTCGGCCGCGCTGCCACTCGACGAAGCCCGGCGCAGCGCCGAAATCGCGGCTTCCGCGCTGGAGAGTGCCCGCAAGATGCTGAACGAGGCAACCGAGAAGCGTTCCACCGGCATTGCGACGGCTGAATCGCTCGCGCTTCAGTTGCAGCGCAAGGAAGCGCAACTGAGCGACCCGGCGTTCTGCCGCAACCGCGCGCAGTGGCAGGCGAAGATCGTCGAACAACGCGTGCAGGTCGAGGCGCTGACGAAGCAGCGCGAAGCGCGGGCGCGCGAACTCGAGGCCGTGCGTCTGGACGACCCGGCGGCCGAGGCGAAGCGCTATCGCGCGTCGGCGGAACTTGCGCGTCAGGACCAGCACGAGCGGCAAGTCAGCATCGCGCGCTTGCGCAGTCAGTTGGAGACCGTGGGCGCGTCAGGGCTCGGCGAGCGTCTTGCAGCGCTCGACGCAAAAGTGGAGCAGGCCACCCGCCGCAAGGAGGAACTGAGCTTGCGCGCCGGCGCGTTGAGTCTGCTCGACGAAGTGCTCGTCGCGGAACGCGATGCGGCGGTCGCGCAGTTGCGTGCGCCTTTGACGGAACGGCTCGGCCACTATCTGAAGCGGATCTTTCCGCAATCGACCATCGCGCTCGGCGACGATCTGAGTCCCGCGACGCTCGATCGTTATGGCCGCGCAGACACGCTCGAAGCGCTGAGCTTTGGCACGCGCGAGCAACTCGGCATTCTCACGCGGCTCGCGTATGCCGATCTGCTGAAGGCGTCCGGCCGGCCCACGTTGCTGATGCTCGACGATGCGGCCGTGCATACCGACGCCGCACGGCGGGATGCGATCAAGCGGGCGCTGATCGACGCTGCCACGCGGCATCAGATTCTGGTGTTCACCTGTCATCCGGAACTGTGGGACGACCTGGGCGTGAGGCAACGCGCGATCGACGATATGAAGGCCGCGGCGTAACTATCCGTCGGGGCTTACTCGTACCAGCGCGGCGTGTAGACCCACTGCGCGCCCCTGGTGAAGCGTCGCGTGGTGGAGGAGCCCACGATCAGCATCGTGCGCATATCGACATCCGCTGAGCGCAGTTCGCCCAAGGTTACTGTGCGCAGCGTTGCGCCCGGCCTGCCAATGTCGCGGCCGAGCACGACCTGCGTATTTGCCGCGCGATACTCGCGAACGATATCGAGCGCCTTATCGAGTTGCCACGGACGTGCGCGCGAAATCGGGTTGTAGAACGCCATGACGAGGTCCGCTTGCGCGGCATGTCGCAAGCGTTTTTCGATGATGCTCCAGGGCTTCAGGTTATCCGACAGCGACAGCATGCAAAAGTCGTGGCCGAGCGGCGCGCCGGCTTGCGCGGCGGTAGCCATCGCCGCCGATACACCCGGCACGATGCTGAGCTCGACAGCGGCCCACGCGCTGTCCTCAGAGGCGTCGAGCGCTTCGAGCACGGCCGCGGCCATCGCGAATACGCCGGGGTCGCCGGACGACACCATCACCACTGAACGTCCCGCGCTCGCGAGTTCGAACGCATGGCGGGCGCGCTGCATTTCTTCGCGATTATCGGTGCCGTGCACGCGTTGGCCGGCGCGCAGCGGGCCCGCCATTTTCACATACGTCTCATAGCCGAGAATATCGGTGGCCTGGTCGAGCGCCTTGCGCGCCGCGGGCACCATCAGTTCCGCGCTGCCGGGGCCGAGGCCGATCACCGTCAGCCGGCCGCGCGCCCGTCCTATCGTGTCGGGATCGACCGCGAGCGGCGATAGAGCGAGGGCGACGCCTTGCACATGATCGTCGTGCAACGTCTCGTAGGGGATGCGCAGGGCGGCGCGTAAAAGGCTGGCCGGCGATTCGCCGATTCCTGCGTCGCAATCCGTAAAACGCAGCGGCACGTTCAGCAGCGCGGCCGCTTCGGCGAGCGCCGGTTCTGCCATGTGTTCCGACGAGCCAAGCAACGCGGCAAGCGAAAGAGACGCGAGTCCGTGAGCGTCCAGTGACGCGCGCACGCGATCCGCGATCTCGGCGGCGGCGTTCTGGTCTGCGGTTGATGTCGCCGCGCTGTTTGCATGTGCGGGCGTTGGAGCGACAGCCTCAAGCGTCACCGCTGCGACCACACTGCGAGGATGAATCACAAGCTCGTCGTCGCGTCCATTCCACGCGCGAGGCGTGATGCGAATCGCGAGCCGCGCCGATGGCGAGCGCGGCAGTTGCGCATCGTCGAGCCACGGCGCGTCGCCTTCGACCCGCGTGCTTTCGCCGGCGAGCAGGTCCGACACGAAACGCTTACCCTGGCCGATATCGGCAAGCGCATAACCATCCGGTGGATTGAGCACACAGGTGCCGAACCGCAGCTCGCCACTCGTGGTAATTGCAGGCGATATGGCAAGTGCGGCGGCGATCTCGCGCGCCATCACGTTGACGCCGGCAAGGCCGCCGAGCAACGGCACGACGGCGCTGCCGTCTTCGGCGACGGCGAGCACCGGCGGCTCGGCGCCCTTGTTCGACAGCAGCGGCGCCACGCAGCGAATGACGATGCCGGCCGCGCACAGCGCGACAATCGGCGTGCCTCGTGCATACAGGTCGCGCAGATGCGGGCTCAGTTCGGCGTACGCGACATCGGCTTCAACGCGGCCTTGCAGCGCATGCACCTGCGAATCCGCATACAGCGTCTGAATGCGCCGCGCGGTATCCAACGCACCCGCGCCGAGAATGACGATGGCGGGCGGCATCATCCTTGCCATTTTTCCCCCGGCACGACGAGCAGTGAGAAATACGGCGACGCCATCGGGTCCACTTCGGCGAGCGGGACGATACGCTGGTTGCCCATCGTCGCCCGCTCGACGTACAGCGCGCGGTGCGCGAGTCCGAGTTCGCCGAGCACGCGCCGCACCTTGTCGAAATTGCGCCCGAGCTTCATCACGACAGCGGCGTCTGCATCCGCAAGACGGCGGCGCAGTTCGTCTTCCGGCAGCACGCCTGACAGCACCGACAGGCTCTGGTTGCGATACACGAGCGGCGCACCGAGCACGGCGGCTCCGCCGAGCATCGAGCAGACGCCCGGCACCACTTCGCTCTCGTAGCGCGCCGCGAGCCGGTCGTGCAGATACATGTACGAGCCGTAGAAGAACGGATCGCCTTCGCAGATCACGGCGACGTCGCGCCCCGCATCCAGATGCGCCCCGACGATGTCGGCCGCGGTGTCGTAGAAGTCGGCAATGATCGCTTCATACGACAGCGGCGGCTCCAGCGCTTCGGTCGTGACGGGATACACGAGCGGCAGTTGCTGCTGCGTGTCGTGCAAATGCGCTTCGATGATGCTGAACGCGTTGCCCTTCTTGCCCTTCGCAACGAAGTAGGCGACCACGGCCGCTGCCTTGAGCAGACGCAATGCCTTTAGCGTGATGAGTTCCGGATCTCCTGGACCGACACCGAGTCCATATAGACGTCCTGCACGTTGTTGCGCCGTCATTTATTCGATCTCCGTTGCGAGCGCGTTGACAGCGGCCGCAGCCATCGCGCTGCCGCCGCGCCGGCCATGCACGACGACATACGGCACGCCACGGCTATTCTCTGCGAGCATCGCTTTCGATTCCGCCGCGCCGACAAAGCCGACCGGGAAGCCCAAGATCAGTGCGGGCTTGGGCGCACCGGCGTCGAGCATATCGAGCAGATGAAAGAGGGCAGTCGGCGCGTTGCCGATCACGACGACGCTGCCGCCCAGATGCGGGCGCCACAATTCGAGCGCGGCGGCCGAGCGCGTATTGCCGAGTTCGCGGGCGAGTGCAGGCACTCGTCCATCTGTGAGCGTGCAGATCACGTCATTGTTCGCCGGCAACCGCGCTCGCGTGATGCCTTGCGCGACCATGCCGGCGTCGCAGAGAATCGGCGCGCCTTGCGCGAGCGCCGTGCGGCCTGCCGTGCCGGGATGTTCGGAGAACGCGAGATCGTCGATCACATCGACCATCCCGCACGCGTGGATCACGCGCACCGCGAGTTTTTCGAGGTCGGCCGGAATGCGCGACAGGTCGGCTTCGGCGCGGATCGTCGCGAAAGACTGGCGATAGATCTCCTGACCGTCGCGAATGTAATCAAGCATCGGTGTCACTCATGTGTCGCTTCGAACAAGGCGCGCAATCGTATCGGCGGCCTGTTCGACTGTCAGTTGGCGCGCAACGCATTGACCGAAGCCGGGGCCCTGGTCGCGTCGAAAAAGGTCGTACATGCCGGGCGCGGCGGCAAGCAGCGTAAACGGCGCGCAATGCGCGGCAGCACATGAGCGCGGACATCCGCTCAAATGCACGTCGGCGCCGGCGGGCAGGCGCTTCGCGAGAACCAATGCGTCGGCTTTGGTATCCGCGAGGCTTTTCGCGCAGCCGGTGGAACCGGCGCACGCGATCAGGTGTGTGATGGCATCGGCCCAATCGCATGCGAGGCCCAGCGCGTTCAGCGCGGCGAGCACGACGGGCACTGAGAGCGTTCGGATGTCGGGCAGCAGCACGCTTTGCCACGGCGTGATGCGCAGCGTGCCGTCGCCATGTTGTTGCGCGAGCGCGGCGAGGCCGTGCAGCGTGGCCGCGTCGATGCGGCCGAGCGGCGGTTGACCGCCGGCATGCCATGTATCCGCGGCGCGCTGCGCACGTGCGCCGAGGCGTAACGAGGCATCGGCGGTCGTGCTGCGACGCCAGTCGACGAGCGTCGCGTCGCGCGTCAATGGAAAATCCACGTAGGTTTGCGCATGCTGCAATATTGCGTCCGCCGAATGCGTGCCGAGCAGATGGCGCATACGCGTGGCGTCGGCAGCGGCAAGATCGAGAAACGTATGCAGCAGCGCACGCACGAGCGCCGGAACTTGCGACGGCAGCACCGAGGCCAACGCGCCTGTCGCATCCGCATGCGACCTTTCGGACGAGTTCGCAGCGTTGCCTGATGATGATGGCGACTTCCCGCCGATGGGCGTGTTTGCGCTCGCGTTGGCATCAACGGTCGGGCAGCCTGCGAGCCCGAACACGAAGCGCACCGCACCGGCCGAATCTTGTGTTGCCGCGAGCCACACGTCATGCGGGTGGTCCACTCTCGCGAGCCGCTCGCCGCCGTCGAGCAACAGCGCGAATTTCGGCGATAGCGCCGCGAAACGCGCTTCACTTTGCAGCAGCGTGAGAAGCGCGGCGCACTGAGGTCTGGTGTCGAACAGTGCGCACGGGTCGCGTCCGGCAGTTGGGCTGATCATGACGTTGCGCACGTCGTCAGCGGCGGTTGCGTTCAGGGCTTGGGCGCTTCGATCGCGATCATGGCCGTCTTCGGCGCAATCGGTCGGCGCTCTATCGCCCATTCTTTCAGAGCCGCTTGCAGCGCTCGGTCCGAGCCCCGCATCGATCAGCGCGGCGACCAGCGCAGCTTCATGTCCGGCACGAACGCCGCGCAATTGCAGATTCGCGCGATTCGTCAGTTCGATCGCGCCCGCCGTATGCCGCGCACTCGCGTTGGCGATCGCCTCGGCCTGAGCCGCGCTCAATTCGCCGCCTGGCAGCTTGATCCGACAAATCCCGCCGTCGCGCGCCGCCACGATCCGCAGCAGGCCCGGACACGCCGAGGGCCGCAGCGCAGATGCCGCGTCGGGCAAGACAGTGGAGGGCGAAGCTGGATTCAAGACGGACACCGGGTTAGCGTCGCGCGACGGCCCGAGCAAGCGGTCAAAACGGCATTGCTGCGGCATCGGTACACCCCGCCCGATGTTGGCTGGCACGAACAGTCTGGCCGGCAGGTCTCCTGGCTGGCAGGTCGTCGTCCGCCGCGGCCTTCCCGGTTTAACCAGTGGCGCCAAGCGCAGGCGGACTCGCTGCATACAGTTGCGGGGGCAGCCACAGCGGCAATCTTCCCGCTGTGTTCCCTGTTAGGCCCCGAAGGGCACCGGCGGCTGTATTATGCCTTTTTTCGGATAGCACAACGAGGCTGGACGCTTTGACCGGCGTGGCGCAGTGCATTGTTTGAGATACAAAATGAGGAAGGGTGCATGTCGGCGTGGCTGACGGTGGTGGGCATTGGCGACGACGGCTTCGCCGGTTTGGGGCGGCCCGCACGGCGTGCGTTGCTCGAGGCGTCGGTGATTTACGGCGGCGAACGTCATCTGTCGATGTTGCCCGCGCGGCTGGCCGCACGGCGCGCCGAGTGGCCGCGCCCATTCGATCTCGCGCCGCTTCTGGCCGAGCGCGGCGGTTCCGTGTGTGTGCTGGCGAGCGGCGATCCGATGCTGTTCGGCGTCGGCGCGACGCTGGCTCGACAGTTGCCGCCCAGCGAACTGCGCGTGTTGCCCGCGCCGTCGTCGTTATCGCTTGCGGCGGCGCGGCTCGGCTGGGCGCTGCAGGACGTGGCCACGGTATCGGTGGTTGGGCGGCCGTTGCCCTCGCTGAACGCTTATTTGCATGACCGCGCACGCGTGTTCGTGCTGAGCGCGGACGGGCGCACACCCGCCGCGCTTGCCGATCTGCTGAGCGCGCGAGGTTTCGGCGCAACGCGGATGACCGTGTTCGAACATCTTGGCGGCGACGACGAGCGGCGCATCGACGGCCGCGCGGATCAATGGTCCCCGGGCGATGTCGCCGCGCTGAACCTGGTCGCGCTCGAATGCCGCGCCACCGAAGGCGCGCCGCGCCTGCCGCTCACCTGCGGCCTGCCCGACGACGCGTTCCGTCACGACGGCCAGCTCACCAAACGCGATGTGCGAGCGATCACGCTCGCGCGACTCGCACCGACGCCCGGTGAATTGTTGTGGGACGTGGGTGCGGGCAGCGGCTCGATCGGCATCGAATGGATGCGCGCGCATCCGACTTGCCGGGCGATCGCCATCGAAGGGCACGCGGAGCGTCAGCGCTTCATCGAGCACAATCGCGATGCGTTGGGCGTGCCCGGCTTGCAACTCGTGGCGGCCCGCGCGCCGCAAGCGCTCGAAGGGCTGGCCGCGCCGCATGCGGTGTTTATCGGCGGCGGCGTGACGGTGCCCGGGGTGCTCGAAGCGTGCTGGGACAATTTGCGCGACGGCGGCCGGTTGGTCGCGAACGCGGTCACGCTGCAAGGCGAGGCGGCGCTCGCCGCATGGCGTGACAAACATGGCGGGACGCTCACGCGAATCTCGCTTGCGGACGCTCAGCCGCTCGGTGGCTTCGATACGTGGCGGCAAGCGCTGCCGATCACCTTGTACGATGTGGTGAAGCGTTGCGCTACCGATGGCGTCCATAGTGTCGCCGATAGCACCAGCGCTGCTTCATCGGCGTGACGCTCATGCGCGACGAAACGCCTGAACAACCCGCACCGCTGCGCAGCGGTTACACGACCGGCAGTTGCGCAACCGCCACGTCGCTGGCGGCCGCGCGTCTGCTGCTCGCGGGTGTGGTCAGCGAGGTGGCCGAAATCGTGTTGCCCAAGGGCCAGCATGTGCCGATGCCGCTCGTCTTCTGCCGGTTGACCGATGACGGCGCCGAAGCCGGCACGATCAAGGATGCCGGCGACGATCCCGACGTCACGCACGGCGCGGTGGTGTTCGCACGCGTGCGTCTGGTCCCTGAGCCAGGCGTTGTGTTCCGCGCCGGGCCGGGCGTGGGCACGGTGACTCGCGCGGGGTTGACGCTCGCCGTCGGCGAACCGGCGATCAACCCGGTGCCGCGCAAAATGATGAGCGAGCATCTTGCAGAACTCGCCGCCGAGCATGCCTATGGCGGCGGTTTCGAAGTGACGATTGGCGTTGAAGACGGCGAAGCGCTCGCGCTCAAAACGATGAATCCGCGGCTCGGGATCGTGGGCGGCCTGTCGATCTTGGGCACGACCGGCATCGTGCGGCCGTTTTCGTGCTCGGCGTACATCGCGTCGATTCATCAGGGCATCGACGTTGCGCGCGCTAACGGCTACATGCATCTTGCCGCGTGTACAGGCAATGCGAGCGAAGACGCGATGCGCGCGCACTACGGATTACCCGACATCGCGCTGATCGAAATGGGCGACTTCGTCGGCGCGGTGCTCAAGCATATGAAGCGCGCGCCGGTCGAGCGCCTGAGTATTTGCGGCGGCTTCGGCAAGCTGAGCAAGCTCGCGGCGGGCCATCTCGATCTGCATAGCCGCAACTCGAGTATCGACCTGGAACGGCTCGCCGCATGGGCCGCCGAACAGGGGGCCAACGACGCGTTGCAATCCGCGATCCGCGCGGCCAATACGAGTCAGCAAGCGGTCGCGCTAGCGCACGCGGAGCAGGTACCGCTCGGCGACATTGTCTGCGCGCACGCGCTTGCCGTCGCACGCGAAATCGTGCCGCCGCAGGTGAACGTGGAGATGTTCGCGATCGACCGCGCGGGCAAGCTGATCGGAGTCGCGCGATGACAAAGGTTCTGCTGCTCGGCGGCACCGGCGACGCTTTACGCATCGCCCGACAACTGACTTCCGTCGACGTGTACAGTCTCGCGGGACTCGGCAAGGTGCCCGACGATCTGCCATGCAGCGTGCGGGTCGGCGGCTTCGGCGGTAGCGAAGGCATGGCGCGGTATATCGCAGATGAAGAGATCGGCCTCGTGATCGACGCGACGCATCCGTACGCGGCGCAGATCAGTGCGAATGCTGTGAGTGCGGCTCGTCACGCGGGCGTGCCGTGCTGGGCGCTGCGTCGACCGGCGTGGCAGCCGCGCGCCGGCGACGACTGGCGCATGGTCGACGGCTGGGACGAACTCACCATGGCGCTCGCGCCGTTCAGGCGACCGCTCTTCACGCTCGGACGCGAACCGCTCGCGCATCTCGACGAGATTCCGGCGTATCAATTCTGGCTCGTGCGCTGTCTCGACTCGCATCAAGACACGGAACGCGCCCGCATACTCGCGGCGCGCGGACCGTTCACGCTCGAAGGCGAGCGTGCGCTCTTTGCGCTGCAACACGTCGACGTCGTGGTCAGCAAAAATAGCGGCGGCAGTGCGACCGAGGCCAAGCTCGAAGTCGCACGTGAGCGCCGCCTGCCTGTCGTGATGCTGCGCCGGCCTTCATTGCCCGCCGCGGATCTTGAATTTGAAAGCGTGGCGGAGTTGCTTGACGCGCTGCATCTGTCACGGTGAGTCGTCCGCTTGAATCAATGGAGTATTGAATGACGGTGTTTTTTATCGGCGCCGGTCCTGGCGATCCGGAACTGATCACGGTGAAAGGGCAGCGTCTCGTGCGCAGTTGCCCCGTGATTCTCTATGCCGGTTCGTTAGTGCCGGCTGCGGTGCTCGAAGGGCATTCGGCGGTGCAGGTGGTGAACACGGCCGAGCTCGACCTCGACCAGATCGTGGCGTTACTGAAAAGCGCGCACGACAAAGGTCAGGACGTGGCGCGCGTGCACTCCGGCGACCCGTCGCTGTACGGCGCGATTGGCGAACAGATTCGCAGGTTGCACGAGCTATCGATTCCCTACGAAATCGTACCGGGCGTGACCGCAACCGCTGCTTGCGCGGCGGCGCTCGGCTGCGAACTCACATTGCCAGACATTTCGCAGACGCTGATCCTCACGCGGTACGCGACGAAAACCACGATGCCTGAGGGCGAACAGCTCGCCGATCTGGCGCGGCATCGTGCGACGATGGCCATTCATCTTGGCGTGCGGCACCTTGCGCGCATCGTCGAAGAACTGCGGCCGCATTATGGCGGCGCGTGCCCGATCGCGGTGATCTATCGCGCGAGTTGGCCCGACGAGGAAAAGATCACGGGCACACTCGACGACATTCTCGGGAAGGTCCAGTCCACGCAGATCGAGCGCACCGCGTTGATTCTGGTCGGACAGGTGCTCGCGGCCGAAGGCTTTGCGAATTCGACGCTGTACGCGAAAGTCTGACGTATCGGAAGCCAGTCGATTGCATTCGTGCGTCGGCCATTCGACATACACGTCGATCGATCTACCGGCAGCAGCTAGTCTTCGAGCGGTGCAAACGCTTCGACCGGCATCTTTTTCTCCGTGCCAATGGTGATGGCCGGCACGAGAGTCAGCAGCAGCACCACGAAAATGGCGATTGCGAAGATCGAAATGAACGTGAGGTGCAGCGATTGATGCAGCACCATTCGGATTGCTTCGCTACCACCGAGGCTCGCGGCCTGATTTTGCAGCAGGCTTTTCAGTTGGTCCGACGTGACGACGGCGACGCCTTGCGAGTGGCTAAGCCCGAAGTTGAGCACAGCGCCGAATAGCGTGGCGCCTAGCGTGCTGCCCAGATTGCGCGAGAACAGATTCGACGCCGTTGCACTGCCGCGTTCGTCCATTTTCACGATTTCCTGAATCAGAATGAGACAGCTGACGCTCGACGTGCCCATGCCGAAACCCATGATCAGCGAGCCGAATGCGGCGACGAGCGGCGAGCCGCCCGGCGCGAGGAACAGCAGCAGCACCGCGCCGATGGGGATGAAAGCACTGCCGCCAATCAGCATGCGCCGCAAGCCAATGCGATGAAACGATTTGGCGGCGAGCGTGGCGCCGGCCGGCCAGCCGACCATCATCATCGTGAGCGCGAGGCCCGCTATCACCGGCGAGCGATTGAGCACGCCTTGCACATACATCGGCAGGAACGTCGTCGAGCCCATCAGGATCATGCCGGACAGCAAGGTCGCGCCGTTGCACGCGGCAATCGGGCGGCGGCTCCAGAGCGCGAATGAGATCATCGGTTCTTTTGCGCGACGCTCCTGCAGCACGAACAGCAGCAGGCACACGACGAATGCGCCGCCGGCCATCGATGCGTGCGCGAGGTCGTCGTCGCCCGCACAGGTAAGCGCAGTCATCAACGCGGCTATCGCGGCCATGAAAAGCGCCGCGCCCGCGAAGTCGATAGAAGGGCGCGCATGCCGCTCGGACTCTCGTAGAAACGCGATAAATCCTGCTGCGGATGCGAGGCCGATCGGCACGTTCATCCAGAAAATCCACGCCCACGACAAGTTGTGGATGATGAAGCCGCCGACCATCGGTCCCACCACCGCTGAAATCGCCCACACGCTTGCAAGATAACCTTGCACCTTGCCGCGTTCGCGCGCAGGGTAGAGGTCCGCGACGATGGTCAGCGTGACCGGCTGGATCGCGCCCGCGCCGATGCCTTGAATCAGCCGGAACGCGATCATGGCCGGCATCGACCATGCGAAGCCCGCGAGCACGGAGCCGATCAGGAAGATCGCGATGCCGGCCAGCATGACCGGCTTGCGGCCGTACAGATCGGCGAGTTTGCCGAACACCACGGTCATTGCCGTTTGCGTGAGCAGGAACGAAGAGAATACCCAGCTATACAGATGCAGATCGCCGAGTTGCGCGACGATCTGCGGCATGGCGGTGGAAACGATGGTGGCTTCGATGGCGACCATCGCCATGGAAGCCATCACGGCGGCAATGACCAAAGGACGCGACGATTGCGGATTGCGGGACATGGGGCGAAGTTGGATCAGAATAGTGGGTGCGTCCGGCCGCCTGGCGCTCGAACTGCACGCGGCGACGCAGAGCACGGCCGTTCGGAGGCGGCCGACCCCGAGTATGCACCTTGCACAGAATCTTCGCATGCGAGCGGCGCCATCGGCGCCCTGCGCCATTTGGCACAGCACTTGCGACTTGCAAGGTTCTTTCGACACATGGAGGGTCATTATGAGGATCGAATTCACCGGACGCCGTGAAGTGGTGGCGGCGGCACGCGTCGCCTTCGAAGCCAATGTCGATGGAAAAGACGTCTGGTGCAGCGTCTCGCTCGACGCGCTAAACGACCATTTCGGCAACGGCGGGCCGTCGGCTCACGATCTCGTGGGTACGTTCGAAGCCAATCGCGCGCAGATTGAAAAGGCTACCAAGCGGGTGCTGGAAAAGAACGGCGGGCAGTCGGTGGAGCTGGAGACGCGCGACTTCGACAAGACGGGGCCTTAGCATTGGCGCTGCCGCGGTCATTGCCGTCGACGGGTCCGGCATGCGCCGGGCTCGACGGTGGTTATCGCCGATGGATCTGCGACGGCCTGGCAACTCAGCGCTCGGCGGCTCGGCGGCGCTCCTGCCGCGAGCCGTTGCAGCACTCGCAGCCAGTCCATGCGCTGTGCTGGTGAGTTGACGTGTGCCTGGCCGATTGCGCCGCCCCGATAGCACTGCCATGCCTGCCGAAGCCACCGCAACGCGGTATAGTTCGCGCGAACCGCCGCGGCCATGCAAGGCGTGCCGCGTATCTTCGATTATCGGGAGAACATCGTGCAGGAAATCATCGAGGGCTTGATCCGCTTTCAACGTGAAGTGTTTCCACAGCAAAGTGCTTTGTTCAAGCGCCTTTCGACCGCGCAAAGTCCGAGCACGCTTTTCGTGACGTGTTCGGACAGCCGCGTGGTTCCTGAACTGCTGACGCAGGCGGAGCCGGGCGCGCTCTTCGTGATCCGCAATGCGGGCAATATCGTGCCGTCGTATGGTCCGGAGCCTGGTGGCGTGTCGGCGACAGTCGAGTATGCGGTCGCTGTGCTCGGCGTGCGCGACATCGTGATATGCGGCCATTCGAACTGCGGCGCGATGACCGCAATCACGACCAATACGAATCTGGAACATTTGCCCGCAGTGGCCGGCTGGCTGCGTCACGCCGATGCGGCGAAGGCGATCAATGCGTCGCGCACCTATCAGTCGCCCACGGAGCGTCTGGACGCGCTCGTCAAGGACAACGTGGTCGCGCAACTAGCCAATCTCCGCACGCATCCGTCGGTCGCCGTCGGCCTCGCGAACAAGACGCTGCAATTGCACGGCTGGATCTTCCAGATTGAAAGCGGCGTAATGCTCGCACTCGACGGCCGCACCGGCCAATTCGTGCCGCTGCTCGAGAATCCGAACATTTACGCGGTCTGATTGACGCGTCTGATTGCGCCGCGCACGCCGCATGTAGCTCGTGCCCCTAGCCGCTGTAGCAGCGGAACGCAAGGCTGATGCGCGGCCCAACGCACTCATTGAGCTTGGGGATGCCGTGGTCATGCGTGAACTGCGACGCGTAGCTCATGACGAGGCAACTGCCCGGTTCCAGTTCGACATGCATTGCGCGGCCCGGACCTTTCTTTGGACGGACGGTCATGCGACGGCTCGCACCGAGCGACACGATCGCGATCGGCTCGCCGGGCACCAGACTCGCCGTTTTGTCGCTGTGCGGCGCGACGCTATCGTGCTCGTCGCGATAAAGGTTGAGCCCCACGCGATTGAACGGCGCGCCGACCAGCGAACGCACCATGTCGAACGCTTCGCCAAGCGGCGTGGGCAAGTCCGCCGATTCGCGCATAAAGGTCGCGATCAGACGGGGCACAAGCACCTCGCGCTCGTACATCATGCGCTGATAGCTGCTCCAGCCTATGTTGCGTAACGCCTCGTCAAACCACCGTTGCGCGAGCTCGGGTGGGATAGAGTCGGGCAGGTAGCGGATTCCGCCGTCGCTGTCGCCGAATAGCGCAACGGGTTCGGGGGCAAACAGGCCTTGCTGGGACGCCATGGTTCAATGCCGGGCGCGAGCGGCCCGGCCGGCAAATAGTTGGTTCATGCAAGGCATTATACTGTGTTTTTATACAGTGTTCTTCCTGCACGCCTTACCTCTTGCCCTTGTCCGCGCTTGAGCCTGTTTGCGTCGCCGGAGCGCCGCTACTCGCCGGGGCTGTACAGGTCGAGTAGTTTGAGCGTTACGCCGTTGGTCCAGCCGAAGCCGTCCTGAAGCGGATATTCACCGCCACCGCCGCCGCCCGTGCCCGCTCCCTCGACCACGTATTTTTCGACCAGTTTCTTATCCGACGCATAGACGCCTTTCACGTCGGTGAGAAATCGCGTGCCGATCTGTTGCGCGAGGGCGTCGTGACCATAGCGCTTCAAGCCCTGAATCGCGACCCAGTGCAGCGGCGCCCAGCCGTTCGGGGCGTCCCACTGCTGGGTGGTGTTGTAGGTCGTCGTCGCGAGTCCGCCGGGCTGCAATAACGTCGACTGCACCTGCTGCGCGGTCTTTTGCGCGCGCTCCGGCCATGCCGCGCCCACGAATAACGGGAACACCATGGCGGCGGTCTTGTTGTCGCGCGGTTTCGCGAGCTGCCAGTCATAGTCGCCGTAGTAGCCGTTCGGATTCCACAGGTAGCGATTGATGCCGAGCGCGCGCTTCGCGGCGCGTCCTGCGAATTCGCCGACACAGCGGAAGTCGCGCGTCTCGCTGCAGCCTTTCGCAATGCTGATCTCCAGGTGGAACATCAGGCTGTTCAGATCGACAGGGATAATCGACGTCGTGCGCACCGTCGCGAGCGTCATGTTGTCGCCAAACCAGCGGGAGCTGAAATCCCAGCCGCTTTCCGCAGTGGCGCGCAGTTCGCGGTAGACGTCGTTCGGATTGCGCCCGGTGGCTTTCTGCGCGGTCTGTATGTCCTCCAGATACGATTCGTCGCGAGGCGTGTCGAGTTCGTCCCAATAGCGGTTCAGTACAGTCCGGTCGGGCATCACTACGACATTACGGGTCGCCGAGCCCGCCGGCGTGGAGTTTTCGCCCTGCATCCAGTAGCCGTACTCCTTGCGCAGCGCGGGCAGGTACTTCTGATAGACGCCGTGGCCTTCGACCTTCGCCGCGAGTTCAACCATGTGCGAGAAGAAGGGCGGCTGCGAGCGGTCCAGGTAGTAGGTGCGATTGCCGTTTGGAATATGGCCGAACGTGTCGATCATGAACGCGAAGTTGTCGAGCATGTTGTCGACGAGGTCTTCACGGCCGGCTTCCTGCAAGCCCAGCATCGTGAAATAGGTGTCCCAGTAGTAGCCCTCGCGAAAACGGCCGCCCGGCACGACATAGGGCTTCGGCAACGGAATCAGCGAACTGTTCGGCGGCGCGCTCGTGGTCGTGCGGGTGAGGGCGGGCCATAGCCAGTTGATGTGCTCACGCAGCGTCTGATTAGCGGGCGGCGTGATGACCGGCTCGCTCGGCGGCGTGAAATACTGGTTCACGAAGTTCGCCAGCGAAAAACCGGGCTTGCCTCGCTGCTGCTGATAAAGCTGCACGATGACGGCAGGGTCCGCATTTGGCGTTGCATCGACGAAGGTCTTCTGGTCCGGATAGATCTGCGCGGTCTGCACGGCAACGAAGAGGTCGCCGTACAGGATGTCGGGCGCGGGCGGCAGGGTGCCACCTACTTGCGTGTCGGCTCGACAGACCGACGACAGCCCAACGAGGAAGGCAAAGCCTGAAACAGCAACCGCGCGATGCAAGTGCTTCAATCGTGCGGCGGGGAGGGAGGGCTGAACGAGGACGCCGGGAACGCCGGACACGTTGCCGGCACGGCTAATGCTGCGCGCTTGCGATGACACAATCATGTCTCCTCCTGAGGAATGGACAACAGGATTGGTCTGCCTCTTACGCCCTCTGTTTTCATGGCCCGCGTTGGGGCGTGGCTAGCATGGCATAAAACCGGGCGTGCTTCAAACTATGCGTGGTGAATGCGTTGTGCGCATTGTCGAAGAGTCATGGTTGACGGTCGTTTAGTTCGGATGCCGAAACGATTGAGTCGAGTGTCTATGTCAGCGAACTTTGATCGACGGCGTGGCTGCTACCACTGACGCGCCCACATCGTTCGCCGCTTGTCGAGTCAGGCGAAATGTCTTTGCTGTTAAATAAATAACCAATGGAATTGTTTCAATCGCTGACTCATTATTTCCATAACTTTCGCATAGAATAATTTGGAAGAATAAAGGGATTAGATCCGCGTTGTTGTGCGACTGTCGATATGCTATTCTCGATTCGCCTGAGATTCCGAGCGCTTTTGTAAATCAGGCACTTGGGGCGCGTCTTCCGCGAGGCGCGCCCCATTTCATTTGGCACGGAGGTTAAGCATGTTGAAGGAAATAAACTGAAAGTTAAATCGCAATGACGTCGTTAAAAAGCAACGTCGTAATATAGTGAAAAATAGGTTTTGAATTTCTGCGGTATTCTCCGCCGCTCAATAGCAGCCGCTATTGGCTTCAGGAGATATTCAATGAACAAATACGTATTGTCGAGCCTCTCGCTCGCTCTTGCCGGCGCCGCAAGCGTCGCTCATGCACAAAGCTCCGTCACGCTGTACGGCCTGATCGATACAGGCTTGACCTACACGAGCAATTCGGGCGGCAGCAGCAATTTCCAGCAGGCAAGCGGCATTCTGAACGGCAATCGCTGGGGCCTGCGCGGTGCGGAAGATCTCGGCAACGGCCTGAAGGCAATCTTCGTGCTTGAAAACGGCTTCAATCTGTCTACCGGCAAGCTCGGTCAGAACAGCCGCGAGTTCGGGCGGCAGGCGTTCGTCGGTTTGTCGAGCAACCAGTACGGCGCCGTCACGCTGGGTCGCCAGTACGACAGCGTGGTCGATTATCTCGCGCCGCTTGCGTTGAACGGCACGCAGTATGGCGGCACGTTGGCGTCACACCCGTATGACAACGACAACCTGAACAACTCGGTGCGTATCAACAACGCTGTCAAATTCCAGAGCGTCGATTACGCCGGCTTCAAATTTGGGGCGTTATACGGATTCTCGAACGCAGCGGGCAGCTTCGCCGATAGCCGCGCGTACAGCGTCGGCGCGTCGTATGTATTCGGCGGCCTGAAGGTCGGGGCGGGTTATCTGCAACTGAACGGCGGCGGCTCGTCGACGAACACCAGCGGCGCCGTTGCGACTGGCGACTCGACCTTCACGGCGGCGCGTCAACGCACGTACGGCGCCGGTTTGAGCTATGCGTTCGGCCCGGCGAACGTCGGTCTCGTCGTGACGCAGACGCAACTGAACGGCGCGAGCGCGATCAGTTCGTCGGCATCGGGCACGAGCAGTGGGTTGGCTCTGACGGGAGGCAGCGCACGCTTCACGAACTACGAAGTGAACGGCCGTTATGCGTTGACGCCGGCGGTGTCGGTGTCGGGCGCGTACACGTTTACCGACGCGCGTCTGGACGGCGTGAGCCCGAAGTACCATCAGGTCACCGTGCAAACGGACTACGCGTTGTCCAAGCGTACCGACGTCTATGCTGAAGCCGCATACCAGCATGTCGGCAGCACCGGCAACTCGGGCATTACCGCGGACATCGTCGGCGTGAGCGCGTCGTCCACCAGTTCGCAGGTGGTTGCCACCGTCGGTATCCGCCATCGCTTCTAAGCCGTGGCGTCGAGTGGCGCTTTAGCGGCACTTTGCAGAAAAGCCCGCAATTTGCGGGCTTTTCTGCGTCGTCGAGACAATGAACAACTTACGCTCAGGCGCCGAGCCAGCGCGCAATGAGCGGCATCAGCACGGGAACCACGAACGCGGTGAACACACCGTTGAGACCCATGCCGAGCCCCGCGAACGCACCCATTTGCTCGCTGACCTGAAAAGCGCGCGCTGTGCCGATGCCATGCGACGCAACGCCGAGTACGAAACCGCGCACTTCAGGCTCGGCGATTTTCAGCGCGTTCAGAATGGCGCGGGCGAACACTGCACCAAATACCCCCGTAGAGATAACGAGTACAGCCGTCAACGAAGGAATCCCGCCGATTTCGGAAGCGACGGCCATTGCAATCGGCGTTGTCGCCGATTTTGGCGCGAGCGACGCAACCGTCTGATGCGAGGCGCCGAAGAGCGCAGCCACGGCGACCGCGGACAGTATCGCGGTCAACGAGCCGGCGACGAGTCCGCCGATCAGCGGAAACGCAAAGCGGCGCAGCTTCGGCCATTGACGATAAAGCGGCAACGCAAGCGCGACCGTCGCGGGGCCGAGCAGGAAGTGCACGAACTGCGCGCCCTCGAAGTAGGTGGCGTACGGAGTGCCCGTGATCTCGAGCAACGCGACCAGCAACGCGACCGCGATCAACACCGGATTAGCCAGCGGATTGAAGCGCGCCTTCGCATACAGCGTCTGGGCGATCAGGTACGCGATCAGCGTGATGGTCAGGCCGAGCAAAGGGCTTGCTGCGAGATACACCCATAGTGCGCCGAGCTTTGGTAAGGCGGTCATTGTGCGGCCTCGCGGTCGGCATCATTGTGCAACTGCCGGCGCATCAACGCGCGCGTGACAAGCGCGGCCACCGCAATCGCCAGAGTCGTGCTGACGGCAATCGACACGATCACCGCAATGGCGTCGCCGCGAATGCGGCTTGCCGAGACCATGATGCCGACGCCTGCCGGCACGAACAGCAGTGACAGGTGCCGCAGCAGTTCGAGCGCGGTGGGTTCAATCGCATCGGCTGTTTGCGGACGCATCATGACAAAGCCGAACAGCAGCAGCATGCCGATCACGGGACCCGGCACCGGCAAATGAAACACGTAAGACACACCTTCTCCGAGGCATTGAAAAGTAAGCAGGGCAGCCAGCGCGGCAAGCATGTAGATCTCCAGCAGGAAACGGAAATGCGGCCATTGTGTACCATGCGGATAGTTTCGTGGACCCCGCGAGTAGATTGCGGAGCGCCTTGCGTACAGAAAGTTCTTCGTCAATGACTTGTTGCAGGACGACAGCCATGCAAATCGAGCCGTTTCAAATCGCCGTGTCTGACGAGGACATCGACGATCTGCGTCGACGCATCCGCGCGACACGTTGGGCGCCCACTACGCCTTCCTCCGCGTGGCAACAGGGTGTCGATTCAAACTGGTTGCGTGAGCTCGCCGACTATTGGGCCGGTCAGTTCGACTGGCGCGCGTCGGAACAGCGCCTGAACAAGCAGCCGCAATTCGTGGCCGATGTTCACGGGCAGCGCGTGCATTTCCTGCATCGGCGCGGTACGGGACCGGCACCTTATCCGCTCGTCGTTACACATGGCTGGCCGGGCTCGTTCGTGGAGTTCGAGGCGTTGATCGAGCGGCTTTGCGAACCGGCAGCGTTCGGCGGCGATCCCGCCGATTCGTTCGATGTCGTCGTGCCTTCGCTGCCGGGCTTCGCGTTTTCGCCGCCGCCCGCGCAGCCCGGCATGTCCGCGTTTCAGGTCGCGGATATCTGGACGTCGCTGATGCGAGGCCTCGGTTATCAGCACTTCGGCGCGCAAGGGGGCGACCTCGGCGCCGGTGTGTCGGTTGCACTCGCGGCACGGCATCCGCAGATGGTCGACGGTATTCACCTCAATTTTCTGCCTGGGTCGTACGAGCCCGCAATCGGAGCGGCCCAACAACCGTTGACGCCGGAAGAAGAGCGCTTTCTGCGTGAGAGAAACGAGTGGGTAGCGCTTGAGGGCGGCTACGCGCACATGCACGCGACGAAGCCGTTGACGGTCGCAGCTTCGCTGAACGATTCGCCGGTGGGGCTCGCCGCATGGATCGGTGAAAAATTCCGCGCATGGAGCGATTGCGAAGGCGACGTCGAACGGGTGTTTTCAAAAGACGACCTGCTGACCAACATATCGCTCTACTGGTACACGCAAAGCATTGGCCCGGCGATGCAGATGTATTGGGAGAACCGCCTCGCGCCGATGCGTTTTGCCGATGGGCAACGTGTCGTGCCGCCCGTCGGCTTCGCGCGTTTCCCGAAAGAGATCAGTCGTCCCCCGCGCAGTTGGCTCGAACGAACCTTCAACGTGGTGCAATGGACCGACATGCCGAGCGGCGGGCATTTCGCAGCCATGGAGAAGCCGGATCTGCTCGCCGCCGAAATCCGCGCATTCTTCAGGCCGCTGCGAACGTAACGCATTGAACGATGTGTGAAGAGCGGCGCGTGGCTGTCGTGGCAGTTCATCGAATAGCTGCGCTGAATGTTCGGCGAAGCATGCGCCGCGTGCCCGTGGACAGACGCGGTGTCAGGTTCAGCAAGGCCGGTGAAACCGCCGGAAGCCTACGGATGGATTCTCCGCGCCGAGTTAGTGCGGGCAGGCATACACGGCTCTATGCGGACGATGCCTCATGAAAGCCGTGGTAGCGAAAGTCGCGCGCGTCCACCGGCTCATCGAGTCGGACGGCGGCACCCACTGACAACAGCGTCTCCACCGTAACGCCTCGGTTCGAAACGAACGTCCATTCCGCCGGCGCGGGTGGCACATCCGGCGTCGCGCGAATTCGTTCGAGAGCCACAAGTAGTTCACTGCTTCGCGGCGCATGGATAACAAAGCCTTCGTTTGCAAGCGACGCATGAGTGATTGACAACTCGTGACACAAACGCATGCGAAGCGGCGCTTCATTTTCCGCCGTGCGGCGCGATAGTTCGATCAGCCGCCGCGTCGTCTCGTCTACCAACACACCGTGCCGCTGCAACGGCTTCGTATTCCATGCCTCGGGCGGACACGCCTTGTTTGCCGGCGTCAGCGAGACGAAAGGATTGATCTCCGCCGGATAGATGCGGCACACGAGTGGCCGCTCTTCATAGATGCCGCACAGCATGTCGGCGCGAAGATTCGGACATGGACCCGCGAACGCGGCCGCGAGAATGATCGACACGCGCACAGGCAGCGAACCGCTCTCAGCGGGTGTCGAGCGCGCTTTTCTATAGTCCGCTTGAGCGTTGGGCGGCTCCGGATCGGCCGGCCACGGAATCGCCTCGCAAATCAATTCCATCTGTCCGCCTCGCGCGAGCCAGTCGCTCGCCTCGGCCAATGTCAGCGGCAAGCGCAAGTCGTTGCAGCACTTGCCGCACGCGGTGCATTCGAAGTCGATGTCGTCCACGCGAAATTCCTTTTTTAATTCGACGTTCGGCTTGGTCGCGCGAACAGCGAACTTCTGACAGCGGGCGGCGGAAAAAAGTATCGCGCAAAAATCCTTGACACTGTCCGTCGAATCTCTATAGTTCACCACATGGTGAAGTGTCCAGTCAGTCAACTCGATCGTACTTTTTCCGCGCTGGTAGATCCGACCCGGCGGGCCATCCTCGCTCGTCTGGAACGAGAGCCGGGCCTTTCCGTCACGGAAATCGCGCGCCCGTTGCCGCTCAAGCTGCCCGCCGTCATGAAGCATCTCGACGTGCTGAGCGAAGCCGGCCTCATCACGCGCGCCAAGCATGGACGCACCGTGTCAGTCGATCTCGTTGCCGGCCCCATGGAAGAGGCCATGGCGTGGCTCAAACGCTATGAACGCTTCTGGTCCGCGAGCCTCGACCGGCTTGCCGATTTTGTCGAAGGAGGGGAGTGAGCGATGCAGAAGCCCAGTTTAACCATCGTGCGCCGCCTCAAGGCGCCGCCGCAGAAAGTGTACGCAGCGTGGACGAGGCCGGAGTTGATGGCGCGCTGGTGGGGGCCTGACGCTGGTCCGGTATTGAGCGCCCAAGCCGATCCACGTGTGGGTGGCCGGTTTCGCGTGGTATTCCAGACGCTCGACGGCGAAACGCATGACTGCCGCGGCGAATATCGGGAAGTGGAGCCGGACCATAAGCTCGTCTTTACGTGGGAATGGGTGACGTTGCCCGAGCGGCGTTCACTAGTCAGCATCACGTTCCGGCCGATCGACGATGGCACGGAAATGAACTTCACACACTCACAGTTCTTCGACGAAGCCGCGCGCGACGGTCACGATGTCGGGTGGAAGGGCGCGTTTGAGAAGCTGGATGCACTGATTGTGGAACTCGGCAACACGGAACTTTGAAGAGGCAGCGTCGAATGAAGTGAACCATCACGGAGACGCCAAATGAAGCTTTACTATGCGGAGTCATTAGCGCCGCGCAAGGCATGCGCAGTGGCTAAATATTTAGGGTTGCCAATTGAATATGTCTATGTCGATCTGGGCAAAGGCGAGCACACGGAGCCCGCTTACCTGGCGCTCAATCCGAACGGCAAGGTGCCGTGCCTCGTTGACGGGCAGAGAAGCATCTGGGAAGCGGACGCGATTATTTGCCATCTCGCGCAACGCGGACAATCGCCGCTGTGGCCGCAGAACTGCGAGCAGCAGGCCGACGTGCTGCGTTGGCTGAGCTGGAATAGCCAGCACTTTTACCGCCACGGCGGCTTGCTTTACTTCGAACACCTGATCAAGCCGGCAATCGGTCTGGGCGCGCCTGACAGTGCGAAAGTTGCGGAAGCCCAAGGGTGGTTCCGCAAACATGCAGGCGTTCTCGACCAGCATCTGAAAGGCCGTAGATGGTTGATTGGTGATCAGATGAGCATCGCTGACTTTTCGGTAGGCGTCACGCTGCCCTATGCGGCAAGCGCGAATATGCCGCTAGACGAGTTCCCTGAGGTAATGCGCTGGCACGATCGGCTGAGCGAGCTTGAGGCGTGGTGCGATCCGTTTCCGTCGAGGCAAGCCCAGGCGGTTGCGGCCTGAGAACGTTCAACTGCGATGCGATCGTATGACCCGTCCGCACACCAGTCTTTTTGCGCGCTGCGTTGAACTCAATAGCTAGTACAAAATCGATTCGCAATTCGTTATCTGCGTGACGCTCGCCTTAGCACGTCCGGCATTGAAAAATAAAAAAGTTTTTCGTAGTCCGGTCCGGAAAAACCGCTATTTAGAGTATTAATTCGGGTTGATTACGTCACGCATCCAACTCGCATACATCGTGTGGCAATTCAGGAAAGATTGTGAAAGGAAGTTGACACGATAACGTTTGCCAATCTAGGCTACGCACTGTCGTCGAAAACTGATCCTGGTTTCGGGTTCTGCCTGTGAGGTCCTGTGGGCGGCGCTTTGCCCGGCGATCATCGGAGCGTAGCTATTACGTCTCCGAAAGCTTTGTAATAAATAAGCATTTGAATCTTTAAATCAGCCAATTAGTGCTGAGGACGTAACACGTCCATATTCTGGCTAGCAATTCGGTGCTAGTGCGGGAGACCTTTGTCGCTGAAAAAAGAAACACGGCTCAAGTGGCTCAACGCACTTCTTTATACCGATATTGTCAGTCGAGGATTAAAATGCGTATAAATTTCCGATCGCAGGTGCAGTGCCTGGCGTTAGCAGGAATAATGGTAACGGCGGGGTGCGGTGGAGGAGACGGCACCTCGTCATTGACGAGTAAATCCGCACAAGGGCCGGCGGGCGCGTCCGAAGTCGCTCAGGTGCCGCCCGCAAGTGCAGTGCTTGCGGATACGTCGATCGACAAGACCGTGCAACCGGTCGAATTGCCGAACACTGTCATGCCGGTCAACTACAAACTGTGGTTCCGGCCCAACCCGGCGCTGTCGTCGTTCGACGGTCGCGCAGACGTGCAGATCAAGGTGCTCAAAGCCGTCAATGCGATCACGATCGCAGGCCATCGCGTCAAGTTCACCAACGGCACCATCACGCTTCAACCGGGCAACATCGCGCTGATCGCCACGCCGCAAGACGACGGCGACTTCTATCAGCTTCGGCCCGTGAGCGGTCAGATCGCCGCCGGCAACTACTCGCTCCACATGGAGTGGAGCGGCATCATCAACTTCAAGAGTTACGACGATCCGGTCGCGAAGACGGGCGGCAGTTGCGGCGACGACCATTACCCGGGCTGCTCTGCAGCGGAGGGCGTATTCCGCGTCGATCTGAAGGCGACCGACGGCACGACGAGCGGCGCGATCCTTACCCAAGGCGAGTCGAATCTGGCCCGGCAGTGGTTCCCGGGCTGGGACGAGCCGGCTTTCCGTCCGACCTATGAGGTGAGCGCGGAGGTGCCGCAGAACTGGAACGTCGTGTCGAACGCGGCGGAAAAACCCGCGGTGAATGTGGATAGCGGCTACAAGCTGGTGTCGTTCGAAAAGACGCCGCCGATGCCTTCGTATCTGCTCTTTTTCGGCGGCGGCCAGTTCGACATTCTCGAAGACGACTTCACGAGTCCGCTGCCTGACGGCAAGGGGCTGCATCTGCGCATCTTCACGCCGCCGGGCATGCGGGACTGGGCCAAGCCGGCGATGCAGCAGACCAAGCAGGCGCTGGATTACTACTATCGCTACACCGGCATCCCGTTGCCGCTCACGAAGTTCGACACGGTGGCCGCCAATGACGCGTTCAAGGAAGAGAAGGACCTGAACTTCGGCGGCATGGAGAACTGGGGCGCCATTCTCGAATTTGCCGATGACATCCTGCCCGCGCCGGGCACGACCATGTCCGACTATGGCGTAACCGTGCTCACGCACGAAGCGGCGCACCAATGGTTCGGCGATCTGGTCACGCTCGACTGGTGGGACGATGTGTGGCTGAACGAATCGTTCGCAACGTTCTTCGAAAACAAGACCAAGGTGCGTTTCTTCCCGGACCGGTTCAGCTGGGTCGACGACGTGAAGAACAAGTATGCGGTGATCAACGCGGACCTGAAGTCGACCTCGTTCCCGGTGCAGCCGAACTTCAACGGCTGGGCGTCCAACGACTTCGTGCTGAGCGCGAGCGCGTTCACGTACGACAAGGGCGGCCATGTGCTGAAGATGATCGAGAACTATCTCGGCGAGGAAACCATGCGCCGCGGTCTGCAGCAGTATCTCGCCGACTATTCGCTTGGCAACGTCACGCCGAAGCGTCTGTGGGATGAGCTGGCAAAGGCGAGCGGCGAGCCCATGGTCGCGATCGGCGACAGCTTCGTGCGGCAAACCGGCGTTCCGTTGATTTCGCTCGACACGCAATGCGATCTGACGACGAACCAGACCATCGTGACGCTGAAACAGTCGCCGTTCCCGAATCAGAACCAGTATCCGGGCACGCAGTGGACCGTTCCGCTGACGCTCGCTTATGGCGACGGACTGACCTCGCGCAAAACGCTCGCACTGAAGGACCCGCAAACGCAGGTGCGGCTCAACGGCTGCTCAGCGGTGCTCGCGGACCCGAGCGGTCTCGACTATTACGTGACGAACTACAGCAACAACGCGTGGAGTCAGTTGCTCGCACAGGGCAATGCGCTGAAGGATCCTGTCCTGCTGACGAGCTTGCAACTCGAAGCGAAATTGCTCGTGGCACACGGTCTTGCGGACCCGTCGCGTGAAACCAGCATCGGCTCGTTCAGTTCCGCTAACGCCGTGGTTGCCCGCCAGTTGCTGAAGACGCCGGCGCCGACGACGCAGTCGCTGCGTCCGACCATCCGCTACCAAGGCAAATTGCGGCAGAAGGCGCAAGGGCAGTAACGCACCAAGCCGGCGGCGAACGCCAACCTTAGCCGCCGGCAGTACAGTGGCCCGCATCGTTCACGCGATGCGGGCCACTGCGCTTCTGCGAGTGACGTCAGCGCTACCGCACTAGCGGCCAGAGCCGCTTAACGGATGGCCAAGCGGCTCTACCAGGCGGTAGCGCAATAGCGCCGAAATCTCGTCGATGGACGCCACTTCGCCCACGTGCGCAACCCCAAAGGGCGCATGGCCGTTCACAACCCCTCCGATGAGAATGTGTGACTCTTCTGTGCGCTGGGCGTGGCGTTAAACATTCCTCGTTTAGTGGATGGCGCAACCATTTCTGGCGCCGCTCGGCGCGGCTGTTCGACGCGAGCCATACGAGGTGAACGTGCCGGGCTTTCATGTGCCCCGCGTCCGGGCGCGAAAATTGCGTGGGAGTGGGCCCTTGGCGCGTTCTGCCGACCGATCATCAAGGCTGGCGGCGCTTTGCGCCCGCTCCTACGTCAGTTGAAAGGCCACTGCGTTGTTGTATATGCATGGACGTTGAACGTTTTACCCGAGTTTTCAGACGCGAATGCGCGCTGCCGAACAGACGTCGGAAGCCGCGCCGCGTGTTGTTGTCGCTACCGGACGAGGGAGTTACATTCTTCCAGCAGCGTTTGCATCGACCGTGCGAAATTGTGAGACCCAGCCTGATGGAGCGTCAGACGGAAGAATTCCGGAGCGTATTGCGATGTATAACGATCCCGACTTGCCTCCTGTCCGCGGACATGGAGACGATGCGCGCTTCGATAGCGGCGATGTGGAAGACACAGGCTTGACGCCCCGCTTCGGACGCCTCGCGCTATGCGTAGCGGCGGCGAGCGCGCTCGCGTTCGGCGTGGTGGGCACCGTGGCGTACGGCGTCTGGTTCAACAGCGACCAGCAGACCTATGCCGAGGCCATCGCCCGCGCGCGCCAGGCGTTGCGCATGCCCACGCCCAACAACATGGCGTCGGCGCTCGCGAAAGCGTCCGCGCAAGCAGACACTGCGCTCGCGACCAGCGCGCAGGCTGCGCCGCCCGCAGCGGCTATTGTGGGAGCACCGCTCGTAACATCCGCGATCAGCGCCCCGATATCGGCACCGATACAGGCACCGGCGCAGAGTCCCAGTCCCGTCACCAGTTCGCCCGCGGACCCGATTGCGTTGCTCGACCTGCCGGCGGTGCCAGCGAAGTCGCCGGTGTCGACTGCCGAGAGCCGGAAGCCGTCGGTGTGGTCCGGACAGATCAGCCGTCCGGAGGACGAGGAGGAAGTGCTCGCGGATAATGCCGAGGCTGTGCCGTCGGGCACGGAAACCGGCGCGGCCGTATCGCCTCGCTCAATGCAACGTACTGCCGCCGCGGCAGATGCGGCCGCGCCGCAGCTGGCAGCCACCCGTCCCGCGCGAGCAGCGAAATACGCGCAGCAGGAGCGCCGCGCTTCAGGGACCGCTGCACGACGTAAGCCCAATCTGTTTGCAAGGATGAGCTCCTTCTTTCGACGCGTAAGCTACCGACAACATGGCAGCGGAAGTCAGCAAGACCCCTACTCGCATCCCTGAAACGCTTTTTGCGTTGCCCTGGGAATCCGGCCGCGCCAACGGATGGCGTCTCACGCCCGGTCCCGCAACCGTCGCCGTGGCGTCGCTGCTGTGCATGCTGATCGGCCTGCTGTATCTGGCGTTGCAGATCAGAACGGTGTTCGCGGATCAGGTCAAACAGGAATATGCAGGCCTCGTGCTCGAAGCCGTCGAGCGAGCCGAGACGGCGCGTGCCCGCGTGGGCGTATGGGACCAGGTACCGCACGCTCACGATGCCGCAGCCGAGGGCTACGGGCAGGCGCGCGCCGAACTGACGCGGCGTCTCGCGTCGCTCGCCGCGCTCGTGAATGCGAGTCCTGCGAATGCGCCGCGTATTCCGTCGTCGGTGTTGTTGCCCGATGCGACGTTCGCCGAAATGGACAGGTTGCTCGGCGACGCGTCGTCCTACTGGCACACACAACGCGACACGTATAGCGCGGACATGCGCAAGCGAATCACGGGGGTCGCGCACATGCTCATCGCGGTGGCGGCGCTGCTTTTCTGCCTGCTTATCACGGCGCTGGGCATGTACGCCAAACGCAACCGGCAGTTGGCCGGCCAGTCGCACGAATTCAAGCACGCGGCGCTGCATGATCCGATGACCGGGCTCGCGAACCGGCGCAAGCTTTTCGCCGCGCTGGAGGAGGCCGCTGCCCAGGCGTCGATGTCGGTCAGACCGCGCAAGATGGCCGTGCTGTATGTGGATCTGGACGGCTTCAAGAAGGTCAACGATTCACGCGGTCACCGTGTGGGCGACGAGTTTCTGGTCGCGGTGTCGCGGCGTTTTCGCGAATCGGTGCGCAAAGACGACGTTGTCGCGCGCATTGGCGGAGACGAATTCGCAGTGCTGGTTCAGGAGTTCGCCGAGCAGGAGGAGTTGCGGCAGATCGCGCAGCGCCTGATCGGCTGCGTGGCCCGCACTGACGAACAGATGGGCATGGGCATGGTTCGCGCGAGCATCGGTATAGCGAGCTACCCTGATCTCGTCGACGACTATTGCCGCCTGGTCGCTGCCGCCGACGAAGCGATGTATCGGGTCAAGCGAAGCGGCAAGAACGGCTTCGCGTTTGCCTCGCGCCCACCTGAGGCGCGCGCCGGCTAGCCTGGGCGTTGCGTCTCGAAGCGAAGCGGCCGCACCTTTAATGAAGCGGCTGCGCCTTGACGGTGTAGGCCATTCATTACCGCCGGTCCAGCCATCACGCCGTCAATCCGTCACGCGGTTCGCGCCAATTCGCCCACACCCGCATTGAACGTATCTTCGCTGCGAACTCGCCGTGAGTTCGCCGGGGCTGCAGTTCTTGCGCGGACAGGCGTCTTGCGAACACGCGTATCGGGCACCGCAGGGCGTGCGTCGACGAGACCTGCATATAACGCAAGATAGTTCGATGTCGACGCTTCCCAGCCCGAGTCGCGGTTCATCGCATTGCGCTGCAACGCATGCCACGACGAGGGCCGCGCGAACGCGGCCAACGCACGGCCGAGTGCATGCACGACGTCGTGCGGATGTTCACCATCGAACAGGAAGCCGGTCGCGCACTCTTCGTCTCGCGCTTCGTGCGGCGCGTAATCGACGATCGTATCCGCGAGGCCGCCCACGCGCGAGGCCACCGGGATCGTGCCGTAACGCATCGCATAGAGTTGCGTGAGTCCGCACGGCTCGAAGCGGCTGCCGTGCAGCAGAATATCCGCGCCCGCGTGCAGCATGTGCGCGCGCGGCTCGTCATAGCCGATCTGCACACCCACGCGCGCCGGCCACGCGGCGGCGAGTTCCTGCATCGCATGTTCGAGCCCGCGTTCGCCTTGTCCGAGAATTGCGAACTGCAGACGCGGATGCTCTTCGAGCAGTCGGGGCAGCGCGTGTACCACCACGTCGGCCAGTTTCTGTTCGGTCAGGCGGCTCCCTATCGCGACAAGCGGCGCGAACGGGTCGCGCGTCAGGCCAAATGCCTGTTGCAGTTCGCGCTTGCACGCCTGCTTGCCGGCGGTGTCGTCGACGGAATAGGGGCGGGCGATGTATTCGTCGGTGGCCGGATTCCACACGGACGCGTCGATGCCATTTACGATGCCGCTCAGTTTTCCTATCTGTGCCTGCAGCACGCCTTCCATTCCGTGGCCGAAATGCGGCGTGAGAATTTCCCGTGCATAACGCTGACTGACAGTCGTCACGCGGTCCGCATGGACGATCCCGGCCTTCATCATGCTGAGCGAACCGTAGAACTCGATGCTGCGCTCGTCGCTGAGTGCCGGAGCGAGCAACTCCGGCGGTACACCGATCCAGCCGCCCATCGCGAGCGGATGATTGCCCTGGAACGCCAGGTTGTGAATCGTGTAGACGCTTTTCGCGGCGACGCCTGCGAGCCGCATATAAAGCGGCGTGAGACCTGCATGCCAATCGTGCGCGTGCACGATGTGAGGGCGTTTCAGGTTGCGAACGCCACGCGCGACGCGCGCGGCGGCCGCCGCCAGCGACGCAAATCGCGTGAGGTTGTCGAGATAATCGTGTCCTTGCGGGTCACGGTATAAGCCTTCGCGCGCAAAGAGGTGATCCATCTGAAGCAGCAGCACCGTCACGCCGCTGTCGGGCATGCGGGCGCGCAGCAAACGCGCGTCGCCGCCTGGCAGACCGGTCATCCGCGCAACGTAACTGACATCGACGGCACGCTCGAGGGCGTCCGGATAAGCGGGCATCAGAATTGAAACGTCGACGCCGGCATCGCGCAAAGCTGCGGCATAGGCGCTGACCATGTCGCCGAGTCCACCCGACTTGGCGAGCGGTAGGGCTTCGGAAGCGACAAGTAGTACGTTAAGCGGCAAGGTGGCCCCCAGAGGACGCGATTTGCACTTGTGCAGTGCGGCGGATTCACAGGGCCATCTAACAGCAAGCCGTGTGCCCAGCACGTGTATTGGGTTTGCGGCCCACTCACGGCCATGCTGCAGTGCGTGCGGCTCGCGCGTTAGGAGCCCGGTCCGTTGGGAGAAGGCATTTCTTCATGCGAATGTAGTTTTGACCTCCTGAATTGCCTGGCGGAAACAAAAAAGCCGTCGAGCGGGGCGACGGCTTTGGGTAAGCGCAAGGTGCGCTCGATTCAATGCGCCGATGCGTGCGTATGCTCGACGCGTCCGCTTTGCGTCATCGCACTGACAATGATGAACACGACGATATTGACCGCCAAGGCAACGAAGCCGATGTTCACGTCTTTCAGCGCGTCGGGCAGGAACGGCATTAGTTGCCCGATCGTCAGATGCATGGTCGTGGTAATGGCCACTACGGCGACGCCCGCAACGATGCCGCAAAACGCGCCCTGCCTGGTCGCCCGGTTGCGCGGGAAAAGACTGCAGATAACCGCGGGGAAGAGCTGCGTGACGAAGCTGTAGCCCATCAACAGCAACGCGACGATGGTTTCGCCGCCGTGCAGCGTGAAGGCGACCGCCACGAGCGCGACGACCGGCACGAGGATTCGCGCCAGATTGGCAACCGTGGCGTCCGTCGCGTTGCGGTTCACCATGCCGCGATAGACGTCGTTGGCGAGCAGCGTGGATGCCGAGGTGAGAATCATCGAGCCCGGCACGAGCGCCGTCAGAATGCCGGCCGCGCCGATCACGCCGACAAACCAGGGGTCGAAGGTCTGCAGCGACAGGCGGAACAGCGACAGGTCGATGTCGCCGCCCTTCAGACCCGGCACTTTCAGCGTCGCGGCAAAGCCGACGAAAAACACGAACAGCAGGATCAACTGGTAGAGCGGCAGCACCATCGCATTGCGGCGGAAAATGCGCTCGTCCCTGGCCGTGAATATCGAGCCAAAGGTGTGCGGCCACATGAAGAAGCCGAGCGCCGTCAGCAGCACGGTGGACTGGAACCAGGTGACGCTCGAACCCTTGGCGGGGAAGGTCAGAAAGCCGGGACGGGCGGCGTCGATTGCATGGAACATTTCGCCGAGGCCGCCGTAGTAGTGCAGCGGCAGATAAATGCCGAGGAACAGCACGATCGCCAGAATCAGCAGATCCTTCACGACAGAGTTCCATGCGGAGCCGCGCACGCCCGACACGATCACATACACCGTGACCACCGCGGCGCCGATCCAGATCGCCGCGGTCGACGAGATCGCGCCATACGAAGCGGTTGCGACGATGATGCCCAGGCCCTTTAACTGCAGCACGAGGTAGGGGATCAACGCGGCCACGCCAACCAGCGCGACGAGCGTGCCGAGCGCGGGGCTATCGTACTTGCGGCTGAAAAAGTGCGGCTGCGAAACGAGACGGTGCTGTTTTGCGTAGCGCCAGATCGGCGGCAGCATCCAGTACGAAAGGATGTATGCGAGCGTGCCGTAGGCCAGAATGTAATAGACAGGCGCGCCCTTGCCATATGCAAAACCGCTGCCGCCAAGGAACGTGAAGGTCGTATAGATTTCGCCGGCCATCAGCAGGAACACGAAGGCGGTGCCGAAGCTGCGGCCGCCCACAGTCCACTGTTCGAGGCTCATGTCGTGGCCATGCTTCGCGCGCACGCCAAGAAAGAGCGCAAAGAGCGTAATGGCTGCAATGATAACGAGTGCGCTCATGGCCGGACCTCCTCGCCGTCAGCGGCGACGTGCCGGTTCGACGCGTCGAGCCGGTACACGATCGCCATGATGATCGAACTCAACACCACCCACGCGACGATCCAGCCCAGCACGAACGGCATGCCGAGCACAAGCGGCTCGACCCGGTTCACAAACGGGACACCGAGCAAAATGCCGATGAACGGCAGCGCGGCGAGTACACGAAGGAACATGGGGGCAACTCCTCGAACTGTAAGTACGTCTCGTTGAAAGTGCGGCTTCGCTGGCGACTGTATGCCGGATGCTTCGGTCCCGTAAAGCAAGTCAAAAAAGTGTAGGCTTTTCGAAAGTTGCGGACGCATCGATCAGCGCATCGAATGTGTGCTCGTGTTGCGCCGCAATGTGCGGCGCGCGCGAGCGGACGTCGGGGTGCATCCAGAACATTCACGCCTTTCCATGCAGGTTCGCGTTTCTACCGGGTTCATATCGCGCCGCGCTATGATCTCGCCACGCAACGCGCGCAGGTCTGAGGCTTCGGCGCTTCAGTTCAACTACACGGCGCGGCGCACCAGTGTGCAGCAGTCGCAGTGCCTGGCCGCCGCTCGACACGGATCGCATATGGTCGAAAGTCTGATCTCGGACATTCTGTTCGGCTTTACCGGGTTGATCAGCATCATCAACCCGATCGGCATTGCTTTTGTCTTTCTCGACCGGACCGCCTCACTGACCACCGAGGAACGCACCGCGCTCGCAAGAAAGATCGCGATCAATGTCGTGTGCGTGCTACTGGTGGCGTTTTTTATCGGCACGCCCATTTTGCATTTCTTCGGCATCTCGATGCAGGCTCTGCGCATCGGCGGCGGCCTTGCGGTGGCGGTGGGCGGCTGGCAAATGCTGAATGCACCCGATACACAGCCGGCCGAACAGCCGACCGTCAAGCGCGTGGATGCGGAGAACGCCAAGGCGAGAGCGTTCTTCCCGCTGACCATTCCATTGACCACCGGACCGGGCTCGATTGCCACAGCCGTCGCGCTGACCGCGAACCGCGAGCATAAGCTGTCGGAGTTCGTGCTGTCGAGCATCGCGTCGGTTGTGATCTCACTCGCGGTCGCGCTCACCGTCTATCTGATCTACAGCCGTGCCGTCATCTTTGCGCGGTACCTCGGCGTCGAAGGTACTAAGGTGGCGATGCGCGTTTCGTCGTTTCTGTTGCTGTGCATCGGCGTGCAGATCATGCTCACTGGTTTCTCGGAGTTCCTCATTCCGATCGCGACGATGCAGCCGGCGGTGAACCGGTAAGCGACGCGGTAGTCAGACGGCGGACGCGCAGTCGAGTGCATGCGTCGCAAAAGTCTATTGCGCGAAACGGGTAGTTAGCCAGGCGCGCATCGCCTATAGTTCGGCGGCACTGCGTGTAGTTTTACAACATCGCGCGTGCCATCTCCTCTGGCAGCACCTGGCGTCGAGCCGCATTACTTCGAGCCGTCCGCAGTTCGCATTGCGTCATGCAGTGCTCATGCTTTGCCCCATACCGCGTCACACGAAACTCACGCCAATACAATGAGACTACACACGAAGCTGGTGGCCGCTCTTGCGGTGGCAAGTCCGCTTGCATATGGTCAAACAAGCGTAACGCTATATGGCCGTCTGGATGCCGGCGTCGAATATCTGAATCACATCAACAACGGCACGGGCGGAAGCTCGAACCGCTGGCGCGCCGAAGGTGGCGATTGGGGCACCAGCATGCTGGGTCTCAAGGGCAATGAAGAACTCGGCGGCGGACTGAAAGCGATCTTCACACTGGAGACCGGTCTGCAGGTGATGGACGGCACGACGAGCGGCGGACGGCTCTGGTCGCGGCGCGCCTTCGCCGGACTGAGCAGCCAGCAATGGGGCACGCTGCAAGCAGGTCGTAATCTTTTTATCGACAGCGACGGCGTTTGGGAATTCGATCCGTTCGTGCAGCAGGCGTTTTCGTCGGCGTCGCTCGTGCGGGGCCGCAACTGGCAGCAGACCAACAATAACGTCGAATATCACAGCCCGGTGTTCTGGGGCTTCGACGTGCAGGCGCAGTACGCATTCGGCAATCAGCCGGGTGCCTTCAACAGCGGCGCGAGCGGCGAGTTCGGCCGCTCGGACGGCATCATGCTGACCTACCATTCGCAGCTCTTCGACGTGCGCGGCATCTACGACGAACTGCGCGACAGCAATGGCCGCTTCTCGAACATCTTTCAGAGTTCGCGCGAATACTTCGTGGGCGCGAACGTGCATTTCGACGCGGTCAAGATTCAAGGCGCCTATACGCATTACTCGGCGCCGGACTCGCCGGCAGGCGTCGCCGATACGGCCGACCACTACTGGCTTGGCGCGACGTACAGCTTCCAGCAGCGCTGGGCCGTCACCGCGGGCGGCTACTACGTGAAGGTCGGCGACGGCAGCGGCGACGCCGCGCATGATCCTTCGGGCCACGCGATGATGTACGTGCTCGGCACCACGTACAACCTCTCGAAGCGAACATTCCTTTACGGCACGGTAGGTTACGTGCGCAACAGCAGCAACGCGAACTTCTCGCTCGAAGCCTCGCCGCGCGATTCGACCAGCAACACGAGCCCGCTCGTCGGCGAATCGCAGACGGGTGCCTATGTCGGCATGCTGCATCAGTTCTGAAGCGCGGCTCGATTGTCAGGCAGCGGCCTTAAGTTAATCGCATATCACACGCTTCATTTCATTACCGGCATTACCGCATCAACAAGTTTTGAACCACGCCTCACAAGGGATAAGAACATTGACTCCACAAGACTCTCTCGGTGAGCGCGCCGCGAGCGGTGAGCCGTCGACCATGACGCGCCGCCGCTGGCTTCAGGGCGCGCTCGCGTTGACGGCTGCGGGCCTGACCGGCTCGCTCACGCTCAAGGCGCTGGCCGACGACTCGTCGTCCGCTCCCATCGACACCTTCATGACGTTGTCGCAATCGCTGACCGAAAAGTCCGCGCTCCATCGCGACGTCGGCACCCGGCTCTTTGCCGCGCTGCAGAAGTCCACCCCCGAACTCGCGCAGCAATTGCCGAAGCTCGCGGGCGCGCTCGCCGCCGGTTCCGCCGATGCTGCTCAACAAGCGCTTGCGCTGAAGATCATGGAAGCGTGGTATCTCGGCACCGTCGATGACGTCGTCATTACCTATGAGCAGGCGCTCATGTTTGGCGTGGTATCCGACACGCTGATCATCCGCTCGTATTGCCCGAACAAGCCCGGCTTCTGGGCCGCAAAACCCGTCGAGAGGCAAGCATAAGCCATGGCCGATAAACAACAGAGCACTGAGCAAGCCGATATCGTCGTGGTCGGGTCGGGGGTCGCCGGGGCGATCGTCGCGCATCAGATGGCGCAGGCCGGCAAGTCCGTGATCCTGCTCGAGGCCGGGCCGCGCATGCCGCGCTGGGAGATCGTCGAGCGCTTTCGCAATCAGGCGGACAAGATGGATTTCATGGCGCCGTATCCGCCGAGCAAATGGGCGCCGCATCCTGAGTACTACCCGCCCAACAACTATCTGATCCTCAAGGGCGAGCACAAATTCAACTCGCAGTACATTCGCGCGGTCGGCGGCACGACATGGCACTGGGCCGCGTCCGCATGGCGCTTCATGCCGAACGACTTCAGGATGAAAACCGTCTATGGCGTGGGCCGCGACTGGCCGATGCAATACGAGGAACTGGAGCCGTATTACCAGCGTGCCGAAGAAGAACTCGGCGTGTGGGGCCCGACTGACGAAGAACTCGGCTCGCCGCGCAGCCAGCCTTATCCGATGGCGCCGTTGCCGCTGTCGTACAACGAGCAGACCATCAAAAGCAAGCTCAATGCGTTCGACTCGCGCTATCACGTCGTGACGGAACCGGTCGCGCGCAACAGCCGTCCGTACGATGGCCGCCCGACCTGCTGCGGCAATAACAACTGCATGCCGATCTGCCCGATCGGTGCGATGTACAACGGCATCGTGCACGTTGAAAAAGCCGAGCAGGCCGGCGCCAGGCTGATCGCGAACGCGGTGGTCTACAAACTCGAAGTCGGCACGGACAAGCGCATCACGGCGGCCCTGTACAAAGACGCGCAGGGCAACGAGCATCGCGTGGAAGGCAAGTATTTCGTGCTCGCCGCGAACGGCATCGAGACGCCGAAGATCATGCTGATGTCACAGAGCCACGACTTTCCGAACGGCGTCGGCAACAGCTCCGACATGGTGGGCCGCAACCTGATGGACCATCCGGGCACGGGCGTCACGTTTTACGCTGACGAAAAACTGTGGCCGGGGCGCGGCCCGCAGGAAATGACCTCGCTGATCGGATTTCGCGACGGCGCATTCCGCTCGACGGAAGCGGCCAAGAAAATCCATCTGTCGAACCTGTCGCGAGTCGATCAGGAGACCCAAAAGATCTTCAAACAAGGCAAGCTCATCAAGCCCGCCGAGCTCGATGCGCAGATTCGCGACCGCTCGGCGCGTTTCGTCGAGTTCGACTGCTTCCACGAAATTCTGCCGCAACCCGAAAACCGCATCGTACCGAGCCGTACCGAGACCGACGCGATCGGCATTGCGCGGCCCGAGATCACTTATCGCATCGACGACTACGTGAAGCGCGGCGCCGCGCACACCCGCGAAGTCTATGCGAACGCGGCGAAGGTACTCGGCGGCACCGACGTCCGGTTTGACGACGAATTCGCGCCGAACAACCACATCACGGGCGCGACGATCATGGGCAGCGATCCGCGCGATTCCGTGGTCGACAAGCATTGCCGCACGTTGGACCACCCGAATCTGTTCATTTCGAGCAGCGCGACGATGCCGACCGTCGGCACCGTCAACGTGACGCTGACCATTGCCGCGCTAGCACTGCGCATGGCCGACCAGTTGAAGAAGGAAGTGTGAACGTGTTGAAGAAGACTTTTTTCTGGATGCTGGCCGGCGCCTTCGCGTTGTCTTCGGCGCTGCCCGTTTGCGCATTCGCGCAGGACGCCAAAGCGGTGGACGGCAACGACGCGGCGTTGATCAAACGCGGCGAATATCTCGCGACCGCCGGCGATTGCATGGCGTGTCACACCACCGCGAAGGGCAAGCCGTTCGCGGGCGGCCTGCCGCTCAAGGTGCCGATGCTCGGCACGATCTATTCGAGCAACATCACCCCCGACCCGCAAACGGGTATCGGCACGTGGTCGCTCGAAGATTTCGACCGCGCACTGCGCAAGGGCGTGTCGAAGGACGGCCATAACCTGTACCCGGCGATGCCGTATGTCTCCTACGCGAAGGTCAGCGACGGTGACGTGAAGGCGCTATACGCGTACTTCCGCTACGGCGTGGCGCCGGTGCAGCAGGCTACGCGCGCGAGCGACATTGCATGGCCGCTTAACATGCGCTGGCCGCTCACCGTATGGAACTGGATGTTCCTGAAGAGTGGCCCATATCAGGCGAAGCCTCAACAGAGCGTCGAGTGGAACCGCGGTGCGTATCTTGTGCAGGGGCTCGCGCACTGCAGCACGTGCCACACGCCGCGCGGCTTCGCGATGCAGGAACAGGCGCTCGATGAAACCGGCAGCGGCTTTCTCGGCGGCTCGGTGCTCGCGGATTGGGACGGCTACAACATCACGTCGTCGCCGGATAGCGGCATTGGCGGATGGAGCCATACGCAGCTCGTGCAGTATCTGCAAACGGGCAGCGTACCCGGACTCGCACAGGCAGCGGGGCCGATGGCCGAGGCGGTCGAGCATAGCTTCTCGAAGATGAGCGACGCAGACATCGGCGCCATTGCCACATATGTGCGTACGGTGCCGCCGGTCAACGACGGCGGCGGTCAGAGCGGTTCGCGCTCGCGTAGCGCGTGGGGCAAACCGTCGACCGACGTGGCGCGCCTGCGAGGCGTTGCGATGAACGACGGCGCGCTCGATCCCGCGCGGCTCTATCTTGGCAACTGCGCGACGTGTCACCAGGCGAGCGGCAAGGGCACACCGGACGGCTACTATCCGCCGTTGCTGCACAACTCGACGGTGGGTGCGTCGAATCCGGGCAACCTGTTGCAGGTCATTCTGCACGGCGTGCAACGCAAAGCCGCAGGCAACGACGTCGGCATGCCCGCCTTCGCCGCACAGCTAAACGACGCGCAGATTGCCGCGCTCACGAACTACGTGACGACGCAGTTCGGCAACCCCGCAGCCACGCGCGTGAGCGAGAAGGACGTCGCCCGGCTGCGCTGAGCGCGACTGCATGACCGCCTCGTCATGCGAGCCGTGACGAGGCACGCATTGGCGGCGGCTTCGCAGGCGGGTCGCCTTCCGGCGCGGTCGGCGGCAGCCCGCCTGGATCGTCGTCGGGCGTCGCGGGTGGATCGGGATCGATGTTCGGAGGCGGCGGGGCCTCCGGGTCGACCTCGGGCGGCATCGGCGTATGCATGACGAACGCCACCCCATCGTGCGAGTTTGAACTGGCCATCGTTACCTCCAACTTTTCTCTCTGATCATGCGTGCAACGCGCATGTCCCTGTGCCCCCGATCGCCCTTTGCGTAGTGCCTTTCACGCGTGGAACGGCCATTGCTGTGTTTCATCGCGCAATGCACGAGGCATTGCGCACTTAAGCGTGGGGTGCTCATCGGGCATCGACAGGGATAGGGAATACACAAATGGCGCGACATAAGGCCGACGTTGCTGATGACGAATTCGAAATTTTCGCCAGCTATCACGGAACAGGCGACGGCCGTTACGTAGGTGGACTGAAGGTCGTCCGCAGAGCAGATCGGAGGATTCTTTTTCCGTTCGACGGTGCGCCGGAAATCGGACCGTACGAGACGGCCGACCAGGCGCGCCGTGCGGCCATCGAGTATGGCAAGCAGATCGTCGCGGCCGACCGCAAATCGCCAGAACGTTGACTGCGGCGCGTGCGCGCTCGTCAAGGCATGCCACCGAGCGACGGCGAGATCGTGCTGCCGCGATTCGGATCGTCCGGATGTTCGTCGGGCACGGTGGGCCGCGCCGACAGCGGCGGATGACTGCGATAGCAGGTGTCGATCGAATCGTTCACTACGCACTGCGCGAACGCGTCGGCATCGCTCTTTTGCGCGAACGTGTATAGCGTTCGCTCGACCTGAACTTCCGTGTCGGAGATGCGAATTGTCGTCACTGTCATGAAGTGCTCCTTTTTACAAAGATGAATCCGAAGCTTCAGTTCTGGCGACGCAATGCACGTGCCCACTTTGCCGATGTGCGCGCCGCTTCCGAGCTGTAACGGAACGCCCTTCGGCGTGCGGTCCGACGCAGTCCGGCAGGGTCCGTATGTTGCTGCACTCACGACGTAGCCGACAAAAGGAGAGCGATATGCAGCCTGACACACCCAGCGAGAATTCCGGCGCTCCCGAAGTTTCGCCGGAAGTGAAAGAACGCAACAAGCCGAGCGGCGCGCAGTACGTGGAGCCGAGTCCGCTTGGAATCGAGCCGGTCGTGCAGACCGGAGTGGACAAGCAAACCAATCCGCCGCGCTCGAACGAACGTCCCGAGCAGACCGCCGAGGTGCCGCTCGGCACCGGCACTCACGGCGAGCCTGCGGGCGGCGGCGGCCGCGCGTCGCACAAGAACTGATGCGCTCAACAGCGAACGGAGAGAGATATGCAACAGGACAACCAACCCCTGAACCCCGGCGATGAAGCGCCCCCCGACGCGCCCGGCGTCGGCGAAGACATCTGCCCGGCATGCAAGGGAACAGGCAAGGTAGAGGAAGTACAGTGCACCGTGTGTGGCGGCACCGGCAAAGTGCTGCAGGGCATCGGCGGCGGTTGAGCGGTTTGCTCGGGCGTCGCTGTGATGGTGTGATCGCCGGGCCAAGGCGTGGCTGCCGCCCGTCGCGGCAGCTTCGTGCGAGTCGAATACGTCGTGGGCCGACTTGGGCAGCGCTATGCCCCCGGGGCGGGCGCGCTTTATGCGGCGCTGCAATATCGCGCCTCCCGGCATGCTCACGCCGGACGCGCCCCGCTACCCACAGGAGCCAACCATGCAGGAACATTCGAAGCACGGATTCGACGCAGCGCAGACCGAGTACGAAGCCTTCATGCTCGAACCGCACGACTGGGTACCGAATAACAGCAAGCTGCCGGTCGTGATCTACAGGCAGGCAGTGGACCCCGCGATTGGCGACCTCGCCAAGGCGTTCGAGTTGCTGTTCGCACGGAACGAATGGCCGCCGCAGTGGCGCGACGGCATCTTCGACTACCACCACTTCCACTCGACCGCACACGAAGTGCTCGGCGTGGCCGACGGTTCCGCGGATGTCATAGTCGGCGGTCCGGGCGGCAAGGTGATCAGCGTGTCCGCGGGCGACGTCCTGCTGCTGCCTGCCGGCACCGGCCATTGCCTGCAATCGTTCGAAGGCCGCTTCCGCGTGGTGGGGGCCTATCCCGCAGGCCAGCAGTGGGATATCCGCCGCGAAGCGCTAACCCCGCAGGAGCTTGCCGCAATGCATGCGCTGCCGTTCCCGAAGATGGACCCAGTCGACGGCAAGCATGGCCCTCTTTGCGAGCATTGGCTGAACGCGGCCTAGCCGCGCCGGTCGGCAGCGCCTCCTAGCGCTGCAGCAACGATCCCCATGTCACGCCGCGTGCAGATTTGCGCGCATCGGCGCATCATCCATGAGGCTTGCTGAGCTCTTCATGCGTTGTTTCCCCTGAACACCGCTTGCCGGCGACGTCGCGGCAGCGCGCGCCGGCAATGTTTCCAACGGCCGAACAAGGAGTGTCCCATGCAAAACGATCCCGCCCTCGATCAGTTGTGCATCAATACGATCCGCACGCTGTCGATGGACGCTGTCCAGAAGGCCAATTCCGGCCACCCCGGCACGCCAATGGCGCTCGCGCCGGTCGCCTACCATTTGTGGCAGAACCATTTGCGCTACGACCCGGACGAGCCGTTGTGGCCCAACCGCGACCGCTTCGTGCTGTCGGTCGGGCATGCGTCGATGCTGTTGTATTCGCTGCTGCATCTGGCAAACGTGAAAGCGGTGGACGAAGAGGGCAAGCCGACCGGCAAGCCCGCCGTGTCGCTGGAAGACATCGAGCGTTTCCGCCAGATCGACAGCAAGACGCCGGGACACCCTGAATACCGGATGACGACGGGCGTCGAAACCACGACAGGTCCGCTCGGCCAGGGCCTCGGCAATAGCGTCGGCATGGCGATGGCGGCCCGCTGGTACGAGAACCGCTTCAACAAGCCGGACGCTCCGCTTTTTGACTACCGCGTGTACGCGCTGTGCGGCGACGGCGACATGATGGAAGGTATCTCGCACGAAGCGGCCTCGCTCGCGGGCCATCTGAAGCTGTCTAATCTGATCTGGATCTACGACAGCAATCGCGTGACGATCGAAGGACATACCGATCTTGCGTATAGCGACGATGTCGAAAGCCGCTTCCGCGGCTACAACTGGCACACGCTGCATGTGAACGATGCGAACGACGCCGCCGCGCTCGAAGCCGCATTCGTCGAAGCAAAAAGCATTACCGACCGGCCGACGCTGATCGTGGTGAACAGCATCATCGGCTGGGGTGCGCCCAACAAGCAGGACACGTCAGCGGCGCACGGCGAGGCGCTCGGCGTCGAGGAGGTCGCGCTCACTAAAAAGTTTTACGGCTGGCCGGAAGACAAATTCTTCTACGTGCCCGAAGGCGTGCACGAACGTTTCGCCGCCGGCATCGGTGCGCGCGGCAAGGCGGCGCGCACCGAGTGGCAGACGAAGTACGACGCCTATAGCAAGCAATATCCGGAGCTGTCGCGCGAATTCGCGCTGATCGAGGCGCATGAATTGCCGGTTGGCTGGGACAGCGACATTCCGACCTTCGACGCGGACGCCAAAGGCATGGCGTCACGCGAGTCGTCGGGCAAGGTGCTCAACGCGATTGCCGCGCGTGTTCCGTGGATGCTCGGCGGCGCGGCCGACTTGGCGCCATCCACGAAAACGAATCTGAAATTCGAGGGCGCGGGCAGCTTCGAGCACGACAATTACGGCGGCCGCAATCTGCATTTCGGCATTCGCGAGCATGGGATGGGCGCGGTGGTCAACGGCCTCGCATTGTCGAATTTGCGGCCGTTCGGTTCGACATTCCTGATTTTCAGCGACTACATGAAGCCGCCGATCCGCCTGTCGGCGATCATGGAAGTCGAGTCGATCTATGTGTTCACACACGATTCGATCGGCGTCGGCGAAGATGGCCCGACGCACCAGCCTATCGAGCAATTGGCGTCGCTGCGCGGCGTTCCCGGCTTAACGGTGCTGCGTCCGGGCGATGCAAACGAAGTGGCCGAAGCGTGGCGCGTCGCAGTTACGCAAAAGCGGCGTCCTTCGTGCATCGTCGTGTCGCGGCAGCCGCTGCCGACTCTCGACCGCAGCCGTTATGCATCGGCCGAGGGTGTGAAGAAGGGCGCCTATGTGCTAGCCGACGCGCCCGACGGACAGAAGCCGCAAGTCATTCTGCTCGCGACGGGCAGCGAGTTGTCGATCTGCGTCGACGCGTACGAGAAACTGAAGAGCGAGGGCATTGCCGCGCGCGTGGTGTCGATGCCGTCATGGGATTTGTTCGAGCGCCAGGACGAAGCCTATCAGGACGCGGTGCTGCCGCCCGACATCGACGCGCGCGTGGCCGTGGAGCAGGCTGCCTCGCTGGGCTGGGACCGATACGTCGGCCGGCTCGGCGCGCAAGTGGTGATGCACACGTTCGGCGCATCCGCGCCCCTTTCCGATCTGAAGAAGAAATTCGGCTTCACGCCCGAGCGTGTTTATGAAGCGGCGAAGCAGCAGATCGCGCGGGTGCAGGCAAAGCGCAGCCAGGAGTAGTGCGTAAGCGATTACGTAAGCAGTAACCTGAGCAGCAGCGAAAAAGCCGGCGGTATGAAAACCGCCGGCTTTTTATCGAGCGTCGGCGCAGAGTGTGAGAAGGCGCAAGCGGTTCTGTCCGACCCGCTTCAGCTCAATTCAATTCGCCGGAATCGTCACAACGGGCGCTTTGCTGCTCGTATCTGCCTCGGCGAGCGCCATCAGGTTTTGCACGACCGTGAATGCGTATTTCGAGTCGAAGTCGTTGCGATCGACCCAATATGACGACGTCCCGTACGGAATCATCACGTACGCATTGTCAGGCGCGCTCTCGCCCGAGTGAATGATGATCGTCGGTCTCGTTTCTCCGCCGATCAGGCCTACGGTCGGCTTCGTCGACCCGTCCGTTATGCGCTCGACTGGCACCTGTACCTGCGCACCGAGATCGGTCAGGATGCCGAGCACCGAGCGGGTCACCATCGGAATTTTGTCTGCTTTCTGCCATGCGGAAGAAGGCCCGTAGACGATTTCATAGCTGCGCGTTTTCGACGACAGGTGCAGCAACTTGCGCACGCGGGCCAGATCGGCCGCCGTTTGCGGCGACTCGCCGCTCGTAGTTGCTCCCATCACCAGAAACACGCTCATCGGCTCATTCTTCGCGCCCACGTTGCGCGACTCGACGTTCAACTCGCCTGCGAGTTGCAGGCGGCGCAGCGAACGCAGCAACTCGAAAAAGCCGGGCGCGCCCGCGCTGTTTTCTCCGCCAAGCGCATTGCCGTTCTGCAAACCTCCCACCGATTGCGCGGTGATGCGCAACAGCAGGTCGATAGGAATGCCGCCTTCGGCGAGCGGCAGCACGAGTGCAGGCGCGAGCGGCCGGATGTAAGCGGAGGCGAATGCTTCGCCGGTCGTCGGCGTGAACGTGAAGGTAGGGTGATTCGAATACGACACGCTGCCGGTGGCGAGTGCGTAGTTCGGCTGGCTGCCGGAGCCCGCGTTAGCGGTCGCGCCGCCGCTGGCGTCGAACGTGTAGGCGGCAATGATGCTGCTGACGGTCAGAAACGCAGGCGCGTCGCCATAACGAAGGCCGACCACGGCCGCAAGAATCTCGCGTTTCTTCGCGTCGCCGAGTGCACGCGCATAGTCGACCTGATCGGCTTTCAGGCGCGAGGGTCCGATATGCACGCAGGCGGAGGAAAGACATGCCGCGCAAAGCGCGGCGGCGACCGAAGCGGTTCTGATCATGTCGGCAAAAGGGCGGAACGCAAATCCGCTGAAGAATGAGTGCGCAACGGCGGTAGCAGGGCGCATTCCCGGACGCGTGGCCGCCGTGCGTGAAGACGAGCGTAATCGAGGCTACACGGCGCGATTTGCGGCACTACGCAGTGAGGAACGCTTCGCGAACCGGTTAGGCGAATGACGCGAACGAGCACGGTCTTTGCAAGATTTGCAGACGCGCTTCGCACATAGCCACACCTGCTGAGCTAGCGCTCGGGCGCACTTGCGGCGGACGCGTCCGTCGCTTCTTCGAGCGTGCTGCGATAAGCGCGCGATTGCATCTCCGCGAGCCGGCTCAGCGTTCTCGATAGATCATGCGCGCCTTCGAGTCCCAGCAACGCCTCATGAATCGGTTCGTCCGATGCGATGAAAAGCGCGCGCTTGCGGTCGTAAAGAATGTCGACCAGCCACACGAGCCGCTGCAACGTGTGCGCTTTCGTGAGCCATTCAGTATGCAGGTTATCGACTATGAGTCCATGCCATCGCTCGGCCAGGTCCAGATAGTCGAGATGCGAACGGCTGGCCACGCACAGTGTTTCGAAGTCGGCCCACAGTAGCGCCGCGCCCACCGCGTGCGCCGCGAGCGGACGTCCCGCGGCACTGATCTTCGTCGATTCGAATGCGCCGCTGCTTTCGTAGCGCAGGAAGATTTTACGCAGCGCGTTGTGAGTGGCTGGATCGAGCGGAGCGAAGAAGTGCGGCGTGTCATGCTGTTCACCGCCGAAGCGATAGTCACGCGCGCCGTCGAAATGGATCACGCGGAAATGCCGCCTGATCTGCTCGATGGTGGGCAGGAAACGCTCGTGAAACTCGGGGTCGGACAAAAGGCCGTCGGGCGCATAGTTCGACGTCAGCATGATGCGCGTGCCGAGCTTGATCGCCGTGTCGAGAAAGCGGCCCATCAGAAACGCGTCCGCGATATCGTGCACGTGGAATTCGTCGAAGCATAGCAACTCTATGCCATCGAGCCATTGCATCGACACGGAGCCAAGCCTGTCGTCGCCACGCGGTTCGTTCACGAGGCCCTGGTTCATCTTGCGGAGAAACTCGTGAAAATGCAGCCGCCGCTTGCGGCAATCCGCGAGTTCGAACGCGGTATCGACCACGAGACTTTTGCCGCGTCCGGGCAGTCCATGGCAATACACGCCTTGATATCGCGATTCGACGCGGCTGGCTGTGGACCCAGCCAATACAGAGAGCGCCGCGATTGCGTCGCGCTGCCTCGCATCCGGCACGATGCCACGCTCGGCGAGACTGCTGGTAACGTCCGCTTCCTCGAACATGCGCGCGCTCATTCGGTCTGATGTCCGCTGAGCACGCGCAGCAGTTCACTCGGGTCCACGGGCTTCGTGAAGTGATGATCGAATCCGGCCTCCACAGCGGTCTGCTTGTCCTGCTGCTGGCCCCAGCCCGTTACCGCAATCAGGCGGATGCCGGCGTCCGGATAATCTTTGCGAACCCGTCGAGCGACTTCGTAGCCGTTGAGGAGCGGCAGACCGATGTCGAGAATGACCGCCTGTGGGGCGAATTCGGCGATCACAGCAAGTCCCGCGACTCCGTCGCTCGCCGTGCGCACCTGGTGGCCCTCCAGCTCGAGCACCATTGCGAGGCTGTCGGCGGCGTCGGCATTGTCGTCGACAATCACAATCCGCAGTCCGGCGGCCGGCGGCTTGTCGGGTTGCGTGCTATCACCGGGCGCCTCGGCGGAGCTGGACAACGGCAGCCGGATCACGAATTCGCTTCCGGAGCCGGGTCCGTTGCTGAATGCCGCGACCGTGCCGCCGTGCAATTCCGCAAGACCTCGCACGAGGGCGAGCCCAATGCCGAGTCCGCCTTGGGAGCGATCGAGCGCGGGTGCGAGTTGCGAGAACATTTCGAAGACGCTGTTCAGATGTTCGCGAGGAATGCCGATGCCCGAATCGCGTACCGCAATCACGGCCTGGTTGCCATCGCGATGTGCGGTGAGTGAAATGCTGCCGCCTCGCGGCGTGTATTTCGCTGCGTTGTTCAGCAGATTGAGGATCATCTGCGAAAGGCGGGTAGGGTCAGCATCGAGAAAAAGCGGCTCAGGAGATAGCGTCACGCTCAGACGATGGTCGGACGCCTGCACGATTGCACGCGCGGCTTCCACCGCGGATTGCATCGCTCGCGCGAGTTCGAGCCGCTGCTTGCGCAGTTCGAGTTTGCCTTGGGTAATACGTGAGACCTCGAGCAGATCGTCGACAAGATGAGTCATGTGCTGCAATTGACGGGAGAACACGTCGCGCGACCAGTTCAGTTGCGGATCGCTGAATTCTTTCGCGCGCAGAATTTCGAGGACATTGCGCATCGGCGCAAGCGGATTGCGTAGCTCATGCGCAAGCGTCGCGAGGAATTCGTCCTTGCGGCGATCCGCGTTGGAGAGCTCCGCGTTAAGCCGCGTGAGTTGTTGCTCCGCATGCCGCCGCTCGGTAATGTCGCGATTGATGCTCACCGCGCCATAGATGTCGCCGCGCTCGTTCGCGAGCGGTTTGACCACGGTTTCGCAAACGCCGCGCGAACCGTCGCGCCGCACGAATGGCAACTCGCCGCGCCACGTGCCGTACGCGCCGAGACTCGCGAACACTTCACGACGAATGCGCAGCGCATCTTCAGGCGGATGAAAGATCGAAACGTGTTTGCCGAGAATTTCGCGCAGCCTATAACCGAGCATGCGTTCGCCGCCGACATTGAAGTCCGTAATGTTGCCGCGCAGATCGGTGATCACGATTGCATCGCTCAAGTGCTCGAAGATCGCGGCCTGGCGCAGCAGCACCGTCTGCGCCTGCTTACGTTCGGTGATGTCGATGCCGAGCCCGTAGACCGTCAGCGGCTCGCCACGCTCGTCGTAAGTGGCGCGGCCGCGGGCTTCCATCCAGCACCAGTCGCCGCTTGCATGCAGGAAGCGGAATTCGGCGACGTAGTCGTCGCGGGTTCGCACCGCATGATCGACGGCTTCGTTGAGCGCAAGCAGATCGCCCGGATGAATCAGTTCAAAAAAACCGCGCGTTGTAATGGCGAGGCGTCCTTCGGCGTAACCCGCGAGCGCTTCCAGTTCGCGACTCCACCAGAACTTGCCGGTCTTCGGTTCGTGCGACCACGCGCCCATGCGCGCGCCGCGCATGGCCAGACTCAATACGTCGCGGCTTTCCTGCAATTCCCGTTGCGCCCGCTGATGAGCAGCCACCGAAGCCTCCGCATTACGCCGCGCGAGCACGAGTTCCTGTTCGTACTTATGACGATCGGCGACGATGAGCACCGCGACTTCGATGTAGCTCTGCTCGCCGTGCACGCGGCGCACTGCATTGAGCAATGTCGGCACCGTGTGGCCGTCGCGATGCAGCATACTCAGCTTGACCTCGGCGACAGAGCCCTGTATTTCCAGCAGCGGTGCCCAATGCGTCTGATAAAACACCTTCCCGCCCGTTGTCAGCAGGTCCTGAAGGCTGATGCCGCTCGTCAGCTCTGCGGCGTCATAGCCGATCCATTCGCAAAACGTTGCGTTGGCGCGCACGATGCGCCCGTCGGTATCGGTCACGATAAGGCCGCAGGCTGCGTGCTCGAACAACGCATCGGCGAGCGGCAAATGGCGGTCGGTACTTTGCATTGCGTTAAATTGGCGTCGTCCGCAGGAAAGCGCTGATGGCCTCCGCAGTCGCGCGAGGCGCGCTCACGTGCGGACAGTGTCCGTTATTCTCGACGACGCGAAGCGTGCTGCTACGCATCGTGCGATGCATGTACTCGCCGACCGGACGCGGAGCGACGACGTCTTCGCTTGCTTGCAGAATGAGCGTGGGCGTGACGTTCAAAGGCAGCACACTGCGATGATCGGAGAGAAACGTGACACGTGCAAACTGGGCGGCGATCCGCGGATCGGTCCGGCAAAAGCTGTTAATTAATTCATCGCCGAGTTCAGGCTGATCCGGCACGCCCATGATAGCGGGTGCCATTGCGCTGGACCAGCCGAGGTAGTTGTGCTCGAGCGTGAGCAGCAGGTCGTCGATATCCTCGTGCGTGAAGCCGCCGATGTAATCGCCGTCGTTCACATAGCACGGCGAGGGCGCCACCATCGCCTGAGCGGAAAAAAGCTGCGGTGCTTCGAGCGCGGCGAGCAGCCCGATCATGCAACCCACCGAATGGCCGACGAATACGACGGGCTCGTCGGCCACTTCGCGGACGAGCTCGATCAGGTCGCGCGCATACCCGTGCAGCGAATCGTATTTGTCGACGTCGTATGCGGCGAGGTCCGACGAGCCGCTACCCACGTGATCGAACAGCACGATGCGGTAGTCGTCATGGAATGACGGTGCGAGGCGGTGCCACATGCTCTGGTCGCAGCCGAAGCCGTGCGCGAACACCATGGTGCTCGCGCCGCGCCCGGAAATATTCACGTTGTTGCGCTGGATGATGCTCATTGTCGAGTCCTGGAGCGTGCCGGGATGAAAGCGGCGGATGCGCTCGGTCCGGCCTCCGACAGAATGTTACCGCAGTCTCGCGGCGCCGCCGCCACTGCACGTCCGCGCCGATTCGCCGCGCTGCGGCTTGCAGGTTTCATCCCGTCTTTATCGGCTGCTTTGGCGCGTTCTGCGGCTCGATGCCGAAGCGCTCGTACTGTGCAATCACCTGTGCGCCGAAAAGCAGCAACGTGGCGAGCCATTCCAGACTGAAGAGAATGACGATCGCCATGGTGAGCGAACCATACACCACGCTAACCTGTGAAAGCGTCGCGAAGTACCAGACCAGCACATGTCGCGTGATCTCCCACAACAGCGCAGCGACGATGCCGCCGAACAGCGCATGCTTGAGCGATGGCCGTCCGACCGGCATGACCATATAGATCGACGTCAGCAGAAAGACTTCGCCGGCCAGACCCAGCAGATACAGCAGAACGCGCGAAGCGCCCTGCAGCGACACATGCAGTCCGAACAGGTCGATCCCTTCGGCGCCCACGGCTTCCAGTCCGCTCGACACGAGCGTGACGATCAACGCGCCGACGCCGAGGAACAGGATGTAACAGTAGGGCAGCAGCGCCGAGAGTAGAAAATGCCGCCGCCGTATGACCACGCGGTGGACGAAGATCAGCGACATCGCATTTTCGAGTACCGTGAATGCGAGCGAACTGAAGAACAGCATCGTCACGAACAGCACCCAGCCGATCACCGCGCGGTGAGCGAGAAAATTGGCAAGTTCACGCACGAGTGCTGCGGACTGGCCCGGCACGAGCCATTGCAGCAAGTGGCCCAGCGCCGGAAGCAGAATGTGTTGCGGCACGATGCGGGAAAGCGCGATCACAATGAGGATCATCAGCGGCACGATGGAAAGCAACGCGTAGTACGCGACCGCGCCGGCGAGCAGCAAACCCTGGTTGGCCCGGAACGCCTTCATCGTTTCAAGGATGAATCTGCCCGGATGCTTCGCGACATTGAGTGTGCGTTGATCGATGATGGAGTGCATGGGGCCTCGCCATGCGCGCGGCGGGCCGCCGACAGACGGCGCGTACCGGTGCGCTTCTGCGTAGGTTAAGCAAGAAAGCCGCCACGCGCATCGCGACCGCACGAAGTGTGCAGGAATACGCCTTGCTTTCGAGGTGCGACATGGCATCCGAATCACTATCAGACACATCTAATTCATCGAACATCGCAGCGGAAAATGCGGACTCCGGGGACCTCGTCATCGCGCGGCCCGAGGGTCTGTATTGTCCGCCCGGCGACTTCCATATCGATCCCTGGCGGCCCGTGGAGCGCGCGGTGATCACGCATGCGCACTCCGACCATGCCCGCTTCGGGCACCGGCGTTATCTTGCGTCGCGTGCGGGCGCGAACGTCCTGCTTTCACGCCTCCCTGACATTTCGCTGCAAACACTCGCGTACGGCGAACGGCTCGATATCAACGGAGTAACCGTGTCCCTGCATCCCGCCGGTCACGTGCTTGGGTCCGCGCAATTGCGCATCGAGCACCGCGGGCGCGTGTGGGTCGCATCCGGCGATTACAAACTCGACCCCGATCCGACCTGCGATGCATTCGAGCCCGTGCGCTGCGATACATTCATCACCGAGTCGACTTTCGGTCTGCCGATCTATCGCTGGGACGCACCGCAAACCATATTCGACGGCGTCGATTCATGGTGGCGTCATAACGCGGCACAAGGGCGCGCGTCCGTGCTGTTCTGTTATTCGTTCGGCAAGGCGCAACGCGTGCTGGCAAGCGTCGACGCGGGCATCGGCCCGATCTTCTGTCATGGCGCGGTGGAACCGCTCAATCGTGCTTATCGCGAGGCAGGCGTGCGGTTGCCGCCGGTACGTCTCGTAAGTGAAATCGCGCCCAAGGACAAGGCGGCGTTCAGCCAGGCATTGATCGTTGCGCCGCCGTCGGCGCAAGGCAGCGCGTGGCTCAAGCGTTTCGGCGACTACAGCGACGCGTTCGCGTCGGGATGGATGCGCTTGCGCGGCGCGCGCCGCAGGCGCGGCGTCGATCGCGGGTTCGTGCTGTCGGATCATGCGGATTGGCCGGCGCTGCAAACGGCGATTGGCGCGACCGGCGCGGGCCGTGTGATCGTCACGCATGGTTCGGTCGAGCCGATGGTGCGCTGGCTGCGCGAGCAAGGACTGGATGCAGGCGCCTTCGTGACCCAATACGGCGACGATACGGTCGAAGCAGATGCATTGGGCGGCGACGAAGCGGTGCCTGACAACGCCGCACCCGTGCATGAGTTCGACGATGCCGCGAGCCGTTCATGAAGCGCTTCGCTGCTCTTTATACCGCGCTCGACGCGACAACCTCCACGCACGACAAGCTCGAAGCGCTGACGAGCTACTTCGCCGTAGCGGAACCTGAAGACGCCGCGTGGGCGTCGTACTTCCTGGCCGGCGGCAAGCCGCGGCAATCGGTGCCCACGCGTCTGCTGACCGAATTCGCCCGCGAACGCGCGGGATTGCCCGCGTGGCTGTTCGAGGAGTCGTATCACGCAGTTGGCGACCTTGCGGAGACCATCGCGCATATTCTGCCGCCCGCGCAGCGCAGCTCTGAACTGGGTCTGACCCAATGGATCGAGCAGCGTGTGCTGACATTGCGCGGTCTTGCACCCGAGGAATTGCGCACGCGTTTGTTCAGCTATTGGGATGAACTGGACTGGGGCGAGCGCTTTCTTCTCACGAAGCTGATTGGTGGAGGCTTTCGCGTCGGTGTCGCGCGGCAGTTGGTGGTGCGTGCGCTCGCGCAGGTCGCCGGAGTCGATCATAAGCGGATTGCGCAGCGCATGGTCGGATGGACGGATTCGCGGCAGAAGCCGGACGCCACGCGTTATCTGCGTCTCGTCGCACCGGACGCGCCCGACGCCGGCAATGCGGGCGAGCAGCAATCGGCGGATCGGCACGACAGCGATCTGGGCCTGCCGTATCCGTTCTTTCTCGCGCATCCGTTGCAGACCGATCCCGAGACGCTTGGCGATCCGGCGCGTTGGCTGATCGAATGGAAGTGGGACGGCATACGCGCGCAACTCGTCAAACGCGGCGGCCGCGTGTGGTTGTGGTCGCGCGGCGAGGATCTGATCACCGACCGGTTTCCGGAAGTGGCCGCGTTGGGCGAGGCGTTGCCTGACGGTTTCGTGGTCGACGGCGAAATCCTCGCCTGGGAGCCGGGCGCCGCTGCGCCATTGCCGTTCGCGCGCCTTCAACCGCGCATCGCACGAAAGACCCTGACGAAAAAAATCCTCGCCGATTCACCCGCCGCGCTGCTTGCTTACGATCTGCTGGAAGCGCACGGCGAAGATTTGCGAATGACGCCGCTCGCCGAACGGCGCGCACGCCTGGATGCGTTGGCTGCATCGCTCGACGGCACGCTGTCAGGCGACTTGCTGCGAGTGTCGCCGCAGGTGTCCGGAGATGACTGGCGCGCGTTGGCAGCGCTACGCGAAGAGAGCCGCGCGCGGGGGGTCGAGGGCTTCATGGTGAAAGAGCGCGAGTCGATGTACGGTGTTGGACGCACGAAAGCATCGGGCACATGGTGGAAATGGAAGATCGATCCGTACGCGATCGACGCTGTACTGGTTTACGCGCAGCGCGGACACGGCAGACGCGCGAGCCTATACACTGATTTCACGTTCGCGGTCTGGGACGAAGCCAACGGCGTGCGCACGCTCGTGCCGTTTGCAAAGGCGTATTCGGGTCTTACCGATGAGGAGATGCGCCAGGTTGACGCAATCGTACGCAAGACTACGATCGAGAAGTTCGGACCGGTGCGCAGCGTGACGCCCACGCTCGTATTCGAAATCGGTTTCGAGGGCATTCAGGCGAGCACGCGTCACAAGTCCGGCGTGGCCGTGCGATTTCCGCGCATGCTGCGCTGGCGTACCGACAAGCATATTGACGACGCGGATACGCTCGCGATGCTCAAGGGTTTCATCGACGATCGCGCGGCCTGATCGCCGCGATAGCGCATAAGCAACGACTCCGCAACGAATCAGCAACAAACACGCAGCAAGCACGTAACAAACAGGCAACAAGCACGTAACAAACGCGCAGCAACACGCAACGAATCCGTAAGACGCATCGGCAACGATGTATTCACGACACACCGACGAAAACACCGCCGCTGCGAGATCGCAGCTCATTCAGAAAGCATGTCACCAGTGATGCAGTGCAGCGCGGGAGCGAATCTTGCAACCGGGCGGCGGGTGCCGTGATGCGGCGCGCGCATGCACCAGGGAGAACGTAGTGATGCTCGACAACCAGTTCGACAATCAGCTCGACAACCAGTTCGACGACAGCGAAGACGTGGTCGTATGGCGGCCAATCCAGTATGCAATGGCGTCGCACAGGCGCGTACTCGTCGTGGACGACTATCGAGAGGCGGCGGACGCGCTGCAAATGTTGTTGAACGCGGACGGGTTCGAATGCCGTGCGCTCGAAGATCCGCACGCGGTCTGCGAAATGGCGTCGCAATGGCAACCGTTCGCCGTGGTGCTCGACATCAAGATGCCCGGCCTCGACGGCCTGGAACTGGCGCGGCGCCTGCGCGCGCATCCGTCCACCGCGCATATGCTGCTGATCGCCTGTACGGCGTTTGCATCACGCGACGACCGCGCTCGCGCGCGCGCCGTGGGCTTCGACGCGCACTGCGCGAAGCCGTTGACGCCGGAGCGTCTGCTGCGCGTGTTGGAGTCGGCTGCGGCGCTGCACGCGGTGGGGGCGCCGTAAAGCGTGCGCGCCGTTTGAAAAAACTGCGGTGTGCAAGACGCAGTTCCGACATGCGTCCCGCCGTATTCTACGTGTTGCCGACTCCCTTCCGTTCGCTCGAATTGCCGTCCGGCGCATCGCATTTCCTTGCGCGTTTTCTTCGTCGATGCCCGCTGATGTCCCATTGTGTAGCGACAATGCACCAGAAAACCGCGTCTTGCGCGGGCCCGAGGGTTGCTGAATCTGTCGCACCGCCGTGCTTTTTGCACGCCGCGCAGGTTAAACAGCTTTCTGGAGGTTTTATATGAGCGACACAGAACGTCCCACGCCGCCGTTCAAAGGACAGCAGCAGGATCAGACGCCGGGCCGCACCGCGGAGATGAACCCGCAACCCGATCACGGTGAGAAATCGTATAAGGGCTCGGGACGCCTCGCTGGCAAGGCGGCCATCATCACTGGCGGCGACAGTGGCATTGGCCGCGCAGTCGCCATCGCATTCGCGCGTGAAGGCGCGGACGTTTTGATCTCCTATCTGAACGAAGACGACGACGCACGCGAGACCGCACGCTGGGTCGAAGAGGCGGGCCGCAAGGCGGTACTGGTGCCAGGCGACATCACGAATCCGGCGCACTGCAACGCGATTGTCGACAAGGCGATTGAGGCGTTCGGCCGGCTCGACGTGCTCGTGAACAACGCGGCCTACCAGATGACCTATCCGTCGCTGGACGAAATCACCGACGAGGAATGGGACAAGACGTTCGATACCAACATCGGCGCGATGTTCCGGATCACACGCGCTGCAGTCAGGCACATGAAACCGGGCGGCGCGATAATCAACACCACGTCGATTAATGCGGACCATCCGAATCCGGGGCTGATCGCCTACGCGACGACCAAGGGCGCGATCCAGAACTTCACGGGCGGCCTTGCGCAACTGCTGGCTGAGAAGGGCATTCGCGCGAATTGCGTCGCGCCGGGACCAATCTGGACGCCGCTGATTCCGTCGACCATGCCGCCGGAAAAAGTCGAAAAATTCGGAGAGCACGTACCGATGAAGCGACCGGGTCAACCGGCCGAAGTCGCGCCGGCCTACGTGATGCTGGCGTCCGACGAAGCGAGTTACATCTCTGGCGCAACAATCGCCGTTACGGGCGGTTCGCCGATTATCTAGGTCTGTTGTACGGGCGCCGAACTAGCCGCTGCTTGTGCGACGAAGCGCGAGCAGCGGTTCTCGAAGTCGCTCCTCAAATCCTTAATTGACGCAACGCTGCATGAGCGGCGCGCAGCATTGCAACGCTGTGCTGCCGGGCACGCCGCTTGCGCGCGTCGTGGGTTCGTCTTGCGCTCGCCGTACGTACTCATCGTCAGGAGAAACCCCCATGAATTCACCCAGTGCGGAAACGCTGCTGGACCTTGTACCGAGCGACGTCCAGCGCGTGCCGGTGAGCTTCGACATCAATGGAAAAAAGCATGAGTTCGAAGTGGAAGCCTGGACCTCGCTGCTCGACTTGCTGCGCGAGCACTGCCATTTGAGCGGTACGAAGAAGGGCTGCGACCATGGGCAATGCGGCGCGTGCACCGCCATTGTGAATGGTCAGCGTATCAACACATGTCTTGCGCTCGCGGTAGTTCACGACGGCGCGTCGATTACGACAATCGAAGGACTCGCGAACGGTGAAACGCTGCATCCGGTTCAACAGGCGTTCATCGACCACGATGCATTTCAGTGCGGCTACTGCACGCCAGGACAGATCTGCTCGGCAGTGGCGATGCTGCAGGAAGGCCATGCAAAAACCGCGGACGACGTGCGCGAACTGATGAGCGGAAACCTGTGCCGCTGCGGCGCCTACACCAATATCGTCGCCGCGATTCTCGACGCAGCGGAGCTTGCGGATAAGGACCACCACGGAGTGAGGCCATGAACCGCTTCTCGTATACGCGCGCGAATGAAGTGTCGCAAGCGATCGAACAGCATCGTGCAAAAGCAGCCGCAGCGTTTATCGCGGGCGGTACTAACCTGGTCGATCTGTGGCGCGAGAACGTCGCACATCCTCAGGTCGTGATCGACATCAACCGCTTGCCGCTTAAGCAGATCGAGCCGACTGCGGCAGGCGGACTGAAAATCGGCGCTCTTGTGACCAACAGCGCGGCCGCTTACGACCCGCAGATTGCCGCGCGCTATCCGTTGCTCTCCAAGGCGATTCTCGCGGGCGCTTCGCCGCAGATTCGCAACGTGGCGAGCGTGGGCGGCAACCTGCTGCAACGCACGCGTTGTGTCTATTTCTACGATGCGGGCACGCGCTGCAACAAGCGCGAACCCGGCACGGGTTGCCCAGCATTGGAAGGCGTGAACCGGATGCATGCGATTCTCGGCGCAAGCGAACACTGCATTGCCGTGCACCCGTCCGATATGTGCGTGGCATTGGCCGCGCTCGATGCAACGGTGCATCTGTCCGGGCCCGACGGGGAGCGCGTGTTGCCGTTCGCCGACTTTCACCGCTTGCCGGGCGACACGCCGCACATCGACACCAATATGCGCGACGACGAACTGATCACTGCGGTCGAGTTGCCGAAGCAGGGCTTCGCGCAGCATCACGCGTACATCAAGGTGCGTGACCGCGCCTCCTATGCGTTTGCGCTTGTCTCCGTGGCACTGGGACTTGAACTGGACGGCGACGTGATCGTGAACGCGCGTTGCGCGCTCGGCGGCGTGGCGCACAAGCCGTGGCGCAATACGGACGCTGAAGCGTCGCTGCAGGGCAAGACGTTGAGCGCGGAGACGGTACGCAACTTCGCCACCGACCTGCTGCGTGACGCGCAGGGCCGCCGCGGCAATGCGTTCAAGGTCGAATTGACGGCGCGTGCGATTGAGCGCGCATTTCTGGGCGCGAGTCAACGTTCGTTCGAGGAGTCCAGGCTATGAACCGTGTTGAATCTTTGCCTGCTCTGCGCGCGAGCGGCGTGCCGCACAAGCGCGTCGACGGCAGACTGAAGGTGACCGGCGCCGTGCAGTACGCGGCCGACTTCACCGCGAATGGACTCACGTATGGCTTCGTGGTGTCGAGCACGATCGCGGCGGGGCGCATCGTGTCGATCGATTCGTCGGCCGCGCTTGCGTTGCCTGGCGTGCTGCACGTGCTGACGTATCAGAATCGCCCTGAGTTGCCTCGCGAGGATAAACCCTACAAAGACATGGTTGCGCCCGGCGGCAGCCCGCTCAGACCGCTGTGGGACGACCGCGTGTGGTACAGCGGCCAGCCCGTTGCCCTCGTGCTTGCGGAGTCGCTCGAACTCGCGCGTCATGCGGCGTCGCTCGTCGATGTGCGTTATGAGTCGGCGCCGCATCGAACGGATATGGGCGAGGTGCTCATGGATGCCGAGCCGCCTTCGACGGAGAAGGGCGGCTTCGACCCGCCGCCCCCGCCGCGCGGCGACGCCGACGCTGCGCTGGCCAGCGCCGTGGCGCGTGTCGATTCGTTCTACAGCACGCCGGCGGAATATCACAACCCGATGGAAATGCATGGCTGCACAGTCATGCCCGACGAGCACGGCCACTTGACCGTGTACGAAAAGACGCAGGGCGTCGTCAACACGAAGTCGTATCTGACGGCCGTGTTCGGCTTGAGCGACGATCAGGTGCAGGTGGTGTCGCCTTTTGTCGGTGGCGCATTCGGCTCGGGCTTGCGGCCGCAATATCACCTCGCTCTTGCGGTCATGGCGGCGCTCGAATTGAAGCGCCCCGTGCGAGTGACGCTGACGCGCCAGCAAATGTTCACGTTCGCGCACCGGCCGCAGTCGATTCAGCGCGTCGCCTTGGGCGCGGCCGCGGACGGCAGGCTGCAGGCGGTGATACACGAAGCCGTCTCCGAGACGTCCCAATACGAGGACTACTGCGACGTGGTGGTGAACTGGGCCGGCCAGCTATATCGATGCGAGAACGTAACGCTCGGCTACAAGGTCGTGCGGCTCGACGTGCCGACGCCAGCCGACATGCGCGCGCCGGGGGCCGCGCAGGGCCTTTTCCCGCTCGAAGTGGCAATGGACGAACTGGCCGAGTCGTTGCAGATGGACCCCCTCGAACTGCGCCTCGTCAACTACGCCGAACGCGATGCGAACAAGAATCTGCCGTTCTCCAGCAAGGCGCTGCGCGAATGCTATCGCGAAGGCGCCGCCCGCTTCGGCTGGGACAAGCGGCCGCTAGCGCCGCGCGCGCGGCGCGAGGGCACTGAGCTGATTGGCTGGGGCATGGCGACGGGCGCATGGGACGCGATGCAAAACGAAGCGTCCGCGCGCGCAGTGCTCACGCGCGACGGCCAGGTGACTGTTTCGAGTTCGACTGCGGATATCGGCACGGGCACCTACACCGCAATGACGCAAATCGCGGCGGACGCGCTCGGTGTGCCGCTTCACGACGTAGTGTTCGAGCTCGGCGATACGCGCTTGCCGAAAGCGCCGCTCGAAGGCGGGTCGTGGACGGTGTCGTCGGTGGGAAGCGCGGTCGATGTCGCGTGCAAGCGGCTTCACAACCGTCTCGTCGAACTCGCGCGGCAACATGGCGGCGCGCGTTTCGCGAGCGTCGCGCGCGAGGACATCAGGCGTGCGGGCAAACAGATGGTGTGCGGATCAGGCACCGAAGACGCAATCGCAATCGACACGCTGCTGGAGCGCGCCGGCCTCGAATCGCTGGAAGAGCAAGCCAGCGTGAAGCCGCACGAAAAGCAGCAGGCGTATTCGATGGGCACACACTCGGCGGTGTTTGTCGAAGCGCGCGTGGACGAGGCGCTGGGCACCGTGCGTGTGACCCGCGTGGTGAGTGCCGTGGCCGCGGGTCACATCGTCAATCCGAAGACTGCGGCGAACCAGGTGGCGGGCGGCGTGGTGTGGGGCATCAGCATGGCGCTGCACGAGGAAGGACAGTTCGATCACGACATCGGCCGGCAGATGAACCACAATCTTTCCGAATACCACATGCCGGTCAACGCGGACATTCATGACATCGACGTGCTGTTTGTCGAGGAGCGCGACGATATCGTCAATCCGCTTGGCGTGAAGGGCGTAGGTGAAATCGGCGTGGTGGGTGTGGCGGCTGCGGTGTGCAACGCGATCTGGCATGCAACCGGCAAACGCGTGCGGGAATTGCCGATCACGTTGGACAAGCTGTTCGCGTGAATGCCGGTTGTCGCGCGGATTGCAGCGGCTCAATGCGGATCAACGCGGCAAGAAGCGGAACACGTCGGGAAATGCAGAGCGGGCTCGTTAGCCGCGCTCTGCATTGTCCATTGCGCTGCGGCTTGTATTCGCGCTGTGCGTATTCGCGCAGCGCGAAACACGCCGACAGTGCCCAAACATCGAGACACAGCGTTAGTCGGCGTATTTGAATTCCGGCAGCGCTTCTAGCGACTTTTTGGTCGCCTCTGGCAGTACCACGCGACGATTGTTGATCTGCAGATCGTTGAATGGAACCGCCACGAGATGCTTGCCCAAGCCGAGAAAACCGCCCACCGACAGAATGGCGTAGGTGCGGCGGTCGCCGCCTGGCGAAACGATCAGATCGTCGACAGTTCCAATGGTGTCCTTGTTCTTGTTGAAGACGTCGGCCCCGGCGAGCTTCGACGCGCGATAGCCGCTCGCAAGCTGAACCACGTCGGTGCGCCTTTCGGTAATGGATTGCGGAGCGCCCTGCGCATAAGCGTTGCCTTGCGACGCGAGTGTGCCGAGCAGCAATACTGCTGCAAGCAGCGGTCTGGCTTGCGTGCTTCTCATGATCGTTTCTCCTTGTTATGTATGGCGCCGTTCGCGGCGCGTCCAGTAGCTTTCAAACCCGTTACCGCAAATTGCGTGCCGCCCCTGGCGGTGCGCGCAGTCTCGGGCCCGAGGATTGCTACAGGAGCGAGCCTGCTATTCATATTGCCTACACAGGAACCGCGCGCAAGCGCTTTGCTTCTCACAGGAATCCCTATGTCATCCCCGGCCAATTACTCCACGCGCATCGCGGAGGGCACCCCTTTTCCGCTCGGCGCGACATGGAATGGAAACGGTGTGAACTTCGCGCTGTTCTCAGCGCACGCGACCAAGGTCGAACTGTGTCTGTTCGATGAAACCGGTCAGCATGAAATCGAACGCATTGAACTGCCCGAATATACCGACGAGGTCTGGCACGTCTTCGTGCCGAACCTGAAACCCGGCGCCGTGTACGGTTATCGCGTGCATGGTCCGTATGAGCCCGAGAAGGGCCATCGTTTCAATCCGAACAAGCTGCTGCTCGACCCTTATGCGAAGGCGCACATCGGTGAGCTGAAATGGGCGCCTGAAATTTTCGGCTATACGCTTGGTTCGGAAGAGGGCGACCTGTCGTTCGACGAGCGCGACAGCGCGCCCTTCGTGCCGAAGTGCAAGGTGGTGGACGCAACCTTTTCGTGGTCGCACCCGGAGCGCAATCCGCTGCCCTGGGACCGCGTGATCTTCTACGAAACGCATGTTCGCGGCTTCACGAAGCGTCATCCGGAAGTGCCCGAAGAATTGCGCGGCACCTTCGCAGGGCTCGGACAGAAGCCGGTGATCGACTACATCAAAAGCCTCGGCGTGACGTCGGTGGAACTGATGCCGGTCCAGACATTCGTGAACGACAGCTATCTGCTGGAGAAGGGTCTCACCAACTACTGGGGCTACAACACCATCGGCTTTTTTGCGGCCGACCCGCGTTTCTTCGCTTCGTCGACGGATTCCGTCAGCGAGTTCAAGGGAATGGTGGACAGCTTCCACAACGCGAACCTCGAAGTTATTCTCGACGTGGTGTACAACCACACCGCCGAAGGCAACGAACGCGGGCCGACGCTCTCGTTCAAGGGCATCGACAACGCGTCGTACTACCGTCTGATGCCGGACGAGCCGCGTTATTACATCAACGATACGGGCACCGGCAACACGCTGAATCTGTCGCATCCTCGCGTATTGCAAATGGTGACCGACAGCCTGCGTTACTGGGTGACGGAAATGAAGGTCGACGGTTTCCGCTTCGACCTCGCGACGATTCTCGGCCGCGAGCCGCACGGCTTCGACGAGGGCGGCGGGTTTCTCGACAGTTGCCGGCAAGACCCGGTTCTCTCCAGCGTGCGACTGGTCGCGGAACCGTGGGATTGCGGTCCCGGCGGCTACCAGGTGGGTGGCTTTCCGCCCGGCTGGGCCGAATGGAACGACCGCTTTCGCGATACCGTACGCGCCTACTGGAAGGGAGACGAGGGCATGGTTGCCGATCTCGCTGCGCGGCTGACCGGCTCAGGGGACAAGTTCAACCATCGCGGCCGGCGCCCGTGGGCCAGCGTGAATTTCATTGCCGCTCACGACGGCTTCACGCTGAACGACCTGGTCTCGTACAACGACAAGCACAACGAGGCGAACGGCGAAGACAACAAGGACGGGCACTCGGACAACAAGTCGTGGAACATGGGCGTGGAAGGTCCGACCGACGACATCGATATTCGTCAGCAGCGTGAGCGTCAAAAGCGCAATCTGCTGTCCACATTGCTGCTTTCACAGGGCACGCCGATGATTCTCGCCGGCGACGAGTTCGGTCGCACGCAGAAGGGCAACAACAACGCTTATTGCCAGGACAACGAGATTAGCTGGGTGGACTGGGAAGGTATCGACGAAGACGGCCGCGCGCTGACCGAGTTCGTGAGAAACCTCACGACGTTGCGTCACCGGTTGCCGGTGCTGCGTCGTAGCCGCTTTCTCACTGGCGAGTACAACGAGGCGCTCGACGTGACCGACGCGCGCTGGCTCTCGCCCGACGGCACCGATCTCACGCCTGAACAATGGGCCGATCCGCTGATGCGCTGCTTCGGTCTCGTGATCGATGGCCGCGCCCAGGCGAGCGGCATTCGCCGTCCCGCGTCGGACGCCACGTTGTTGCTGGTGCTGAACGCGCATCACGACGTCGTCAACTTCACGTTGCCTGAGGTGCCCGAAGGCGAACGCTGGACTTGCCTGCTCGACACGAACATGCCGGTGCGCGCGGAACTGCCCCAGTTCAGCGCGGGCGACGACTATCAGGTGACGGCGCGCTCACTTCTGCTGTTCGCGCTCGAGGCACCGAGTCGCGCGACGCAACGCGTGTTCGACCGGCTCGAAGAACAGCTCACTTCCGATGAAGGCGAAGTCCCGCCTGCGCCCTGATCGGGAGTAGCACTTCGGGAATAGCACTTGCTGTTTGCTTCAAGGCCGCGCGTACTCACTCAGTGATTGCGCGCGGCCTTTCGCCATGCCGGCATCCGCTTGACCTTTACTGTAGGTGACCAAATGGAACAGGAGCAGACCTCTCAGGAGGAACAGATTCGCATGCGTGCTTATTACCTGTGGGAGCAGGCATCTGAGCCGAAGGGCACACCCGACGAATACTGGGAACAGGCCCGCAGCGAGATCGAGAAGGAAGCGCCGCCAGTGGAAAGCGGACCGATTGCGGAAGAGCCGAAGAAATAAGCACATGCAAGGGAGCACTACAACAGATAACGACAAGCGGCACGCATCGCCATGAAGGACTTTCCTGAACCGTCACGCGGCAGGCATCCCACGCGCATCGACGCGCCGCCTGCCGCGTTCGGTCTGGATGCGCTGATCGCGTTGGCTGTCGGCGCAGGTCTCGTAGCGTGCCTGTACTTCGCGCGAGCGGTTCTGATTCCTATGACGCTCGCAATTCTGTTGAGCTTTCTCGTTGCGCCGCTTGTGAAGTCGCTGGGCCGTTTGAAGCTCGGCCATGTCGCGTCGGTGTTCGCCGCTGTGGTGATCTCGGTGTCGGTGATCGGCGTGCTCGGCTCGGTGATCGCCATGCAACTGACGGACCTGGCAGCCGGCATGCCTCGCTATCAGGCAACCATCGAGCATAAGATGGAAGCCGCGCATACGCTGACCATAGGCAAGCTCGATCGCTTCGCCAAAGCCGCGGGTCAGGCGCTGCAACGCGCCACCGTTGAACCGACGCAGCCCGCGCCGCGGCGCGATGCGTCTTCTCCCGATGGCCGCGCGCCCGCCGCCGTTCCCGTCGAAGTGCGCGAGCCGGTACCGACACCGCTGGAACTTGCGCGCCGCGTATTGTCGCCGGCAATCAGTCCGCTGGAGACGGCGTTCATCGTCTTCGTCGTCATGGTTGTGATCCTCTTGCAACGCGACGATCTTCGCGATCGCGCGATCAGGCTGTTCGGCTCGCGCGATCTGCATCGCACCACGACTGTGATGGACGAAGCAGCGCGGCGCCTGAGCCGCTACTTCGTTTCGCAGCTAGGATTGAATGCTGGGCTCGGTGTCGTGATCGGCGCGGGGCTTTTCTTTATCGGCGTGCCGAGTCCGATTTTGTGGGGCATCCTTGCGGCGTTGCTTCGGCTCGTGCCGTATGTCGGCATCTGGATCGCGGGCGGGCTTGCTACCGCGCTGGCCGCCGCGGTGAGTCCCGGGTGGGACATGGCGATCTGGTCCATAGCGCTTTTCGTGACGGTCGAGCTGCTGGTGGGCCAGGTCGTGGAGCCGCTTCTGTATGGACGCAGCACCGGACTATCGCCGTTTTCGGTCGTCGTGGCGGCGATCTTCTGGAGCTGGATCTGGGGGCCAATCGGGCTCATTTTGTCGACGCCTTTGACGCTCTGCCTGCTCGTGCTCGGCCGGCATATCAGGCGTCTGGAATTTCTCGACGTGATGCTGGGTGACCAGCCGGCGCTCACGCCCGTCGAAAATTTTTATCAACGTGTGCTCGCGGGCGATCCCGACGAAGCGCTCGCGCAAGCGGAGCTGCTGCTGCGCGAGCGTTCACTGTCGGCGTACTACGACGAGGTGACGATCCCGGGACTGCAACTCGCCGCCAACGACGTCGTGCGCGGCAGCGTGACCTCGGTGCAACTCGCGCGCATCGAGTCCACGACGAACGATCTGATTGATGGACTCGACGGTTATCCGGACGAGCAGCCGCTGTGGCTCACGGCGGAGGACGCTGGCGCCGATATCGGTCCGGTGGCGCCGTCCCACATCGCGCCGGCTCCATCGCCGGGCATGCATGCGTTGTTTGCGAACCATATGTCGCGTGTTGCCGCGCAAGGGCCGCGCGACGATAGCGCTCAACAAGCCGCTGAAGATGCGCTGGAGGAAGCGCAAGATCCGCCGCGCGCCGCGAATCAGCGTGTCTTGTGCATTCCGGGGCGGGGCCCGCTCGATCCTCTGGCGGCGACCATTCTGTTGCAACTGCTCGGCAAGCATGGTTTCACGGCGCGGGCGCTGCCGCACGAGGCCGCGTCACGCGCCTCGATCGAGCAGATGGATGCCGACGACGTGGGCATTGTCTGCATCGTCTATTTGCGGATCGACGGCGTTCCCTCGCATTTGCGCTACATGGTGCGGCGCATTCGCGCACGCTTGCCGAACGCGTCGATTATCGTAGGACTGTGGGCGCGCGAGGATCTCGAGAAGTGGAGCGTCGATCTGCAAAACGCGATGGGCGCCGAATGCTATGTCACTTCATTGCAGGAGATGCTGGCGGCGTGCCGCATGTGCACGAGTACGACAAGCGGCGAACCGCTCGCAGTGGCCAACGTCTAGAAAAGCACTGGAACAGCAGGCAAAAAAACGCCCGGCGCTTGCGCGTCGGGCGCTTGTCGTTGCAGCAGTGCTTATTTGCCGGTGGCCCCGCCTTCTGAGGTCTTGCCTTCGTCGTCAGTCACGATTTTCGTCGTGCCGCCGGTAGAGGGCGGGTCGCTCGCCGGAAACGTGTCCTCGACTTCCTTGTCGATCTGCTTCTCGGTCTTGTCGGCGTTCGGGTGCTGTTCCTTGGGTTCTGCCATGACGCTTCTCCTTGAGCTGATATAGATGATGGGCGGACGGCCATGCTGCTCGCGCGGCCTACTTGGGGTGCTTTTTACATCGGCATGTAGAGTTGAATGAAAGGTGAGCGTTCCATGAACTAAACATCGGCTTGCGTCAGACTGTCCCGCACGACTCGCGCCCGACAATCCGCAATGCGTCGGCGCGCGTGAGCGGACCTCGGCGCATGGCGTCGATCAGGTGCGCGGTCTGCGCGTCGCGTTCACACGCGAGCACGGCGAGGACCTTGTCGTCCTTCACGTAAAGCGCTGCAAACTGGTGACTATCCAGGTCGCCGTCTATCACCAGCTCGTCCCATTCGCTTGCATGGCCGAGATATTCAAACGTCTTGCCGAAGTGATACGTCCAGAAAAACGGCACGTCCTCATAACGGTTGCGTGCGCCGCACATGTTTTGCGCAGCGATGCGCGCGTGCTGTTGCGCTACTCGCCAATGTTCGATTCGCACCGGCTCCTCGTTCTCGCGCAGCGGGAACATCGCAATGTCGCCGGCGGCGTAAAGACCGGGCGCGGCCTGCATACCTGCATTCACGATCACGCCGCCATCCTTTTGCAGCGGTAATCCTTCGATAAAGCCGGTGGCCGGGGTCACGCTTGTGCCTAACAGCACGACGTCGGCGGCGATATGCTCGCCGCTTTCCAGCATCACTTCATGCACGTTGCCTTCTTCCCCTTCGATCGAGGCGACCTTCGCTTCCGGATAAAACCTCACGCCATGGCTTTCGTGCAGCGCGCGGAACATTGCGCCCATGCGTTCACCGAACTGCTTTGCAAAGGGCACCTTATCCGGCGAAATAATGGCGACTTCAACGCCGCGTTTGCGCAGCGAGGCAGCGGTTTCGAGTCCGATGAAACCGCTGCCGATAATCGCTACCCGCGTGGACGTGGTCGCGGCAGTCGACGGGGCGTCAATCGCGAGTTCGTCGGTCGGCCCGTCGCCAAGCGCGTCGACGATCGCCGCGGCGTCGGCGAGATTGCGCAGCACATACACGCCGCCTAGCTCGCAGCCAGGAATGGAAGGGACTTTCGGCACACCGCCGGTCGCGAGCAACGCGGTGTCGTAGGTCAATGCGCCACCGGGTTCCAGATAAACGGTGCGTTTGGGAACATCGAGGCGCACTACCTTTGCGACGATCCGTTCCACGCCGTGCTGCTCGTACCACTCGTGAGCGAGAAGCGGCGGCACATCGGCGGGGGACATCTCCGCGGAAGGGACAAACTTGCTGAGCGACGTGCGGTCGTACGGCGCGTGAGGTTCGTCGCCGATCAGCGTAATGCGCCCGCTAAAGCCGTGCTCGCGCAGCGCCGCACAAGCTGCGGCGCCGGCCGCGCCCGCGCCGATTACCGCGAAATGCGGCTCCTGTGTGCGGGCAAGGTCTGTTTCGTTCGGCAGCTTGGCCGGTGTCACCATCACGTTATCGCCGTCGACGATCACCGCATAGCGGTCGAGCGGCACGAGCGGCGGCGGTTCCAGCACCTGGCCGGTGGATGCGTCGAACATGCCCTTATGCCACGGACAAATAATCCGGCCGCGGCACAACGCGCCTTTCTCGAGCGGCCCGCCTGCGTGCGGACAGTCGGCGGAAAAGGCGCGCACGGTGTCGCCGTCGCGGACCAGCAGGATTTTTTCGTCACCCACTACGACGCGTTGTGCCCGGTCTTCGCGTAGCTGCGAAAGCTGGGCGACGTGTAGTGCGGTCGTAGGCATGCGGGTTCCTTGAGGCGTTGTCAGATGCGGCTCGCAGCGGTAGGATCGCGCGCCGGGCCGCAGGACCAGAGTGAGACCAGTGCTACTAGTTGAGCAATTGCCATGCCCGACGACGGCCATATTCACGCCATGCAAAAACATTTCTCGTTTCTTCGCATCTCGCTATGTGAACGGCCGAAAAGTACGCTAGATTCCTTTTAAGGAAATAGCGCACGATCACAAGGCACGATACGTGCGACGAATCAGATGACTTCTCATGACTTTTGTGGAGATGTTGGCCGTGCAGCGTGCGGAGCGAGTTGCAGTTGATGTCCCAATGCCGTCGCGCAATTTTGCGGCGACGCGGCGTGTGTTACTTGTTGTGCTTGCTGTTTCGATTCTCTTCCCGCTTGCATGCCTCGCCGGCTACGGTTATTTCGATTACCAGCGGCGCATCGCCGATTCGAACGACATGATCGACCGGCTAGTGCGTGTGACCGAGGAACAGGCGGTCAAGGTGCTCGACCTGAATCAGCAGATGGCTTCGCGCATCGTCGAGCTGATCGGCGACGAAGACGATAAGCAGCTTCGCGCCCATGACGCGCAATTGCATAAAGCCCTGCGCGAAATCGGCGGGGACTTTCCGCAAGTGGCGTCCATCAACCTGATCGGTGTAAACGGCGATCTGCTCGTGTCGAGCCGCGCGTATCCGGCAACCGGCATCTCCATCGGCCATCGCGAAGACTTCATCTCCGCGCGAGCGATGCGCCCGCATCCGTACTTTTCGTTGCCGATGTTCGGCCCGTTATCGCAAACGGACGTGTTCAACACCACCATCGCCCGCACGGATACCGACGGCAACTTCCTCGGCGTTGTGTCGGTCGCATTGCGCAACGAGTACTTTTCGCGCTTTTATCGCGAGCTCACTAACGGTGATTCATCGCTCGCGTTGGCGCTTTATCGTCAGGACGGCAATCTGCTCGTGCGCTATCCGCCGTTGCCGGCAGGCGTGGCGGATAGTGCGTCCGACGCGTTCGCGTCCGCGTTGCGCGACAAACAGTTGTCCGGCCACGTACGCGTCAAATCGGCGGAAGACGGCGGTGAGCGGCTCGTCGCGTTTCGCCGGGTCGGCGACTATCCGTTGTACGTGTCTAGCGCCTATGCAACAGGCGCGATCGTCGACGCGTGGCGCCAGCACTTCATGGTGATCGCCGCGTTGACTGCGGTGCCGTGTATCGCGATCTGGATCCTCGTGCTTTACTCGCTGCGTCAACTCGACGGCGAGCGCGTCGCATGGGAGCGCTGGCAGGGCGAGGTTGCGATGCGGCTTTCGGCGGAAGCTTCGAGCCGGCAATTGCAGCGCATGGGCGCGCTAGGCAATCTGGTCGCGAACGTCGCGCACGATTTCAACAATCTGCTAATGGTCGTCTCCGCGAATATCGAGCTTGCCCGTCTCAAGCGGTTCAACAACCTCGAAAAGGAAATGACGGCAGTACAGCGCGCCACCGCGACCGCGGAATCGCTCACGCGGCGCCTTTTGAGCGTCGCAAAGAAGCAGCCGCTGAAGCAGGAGCCGATCCACCTGAAAAAGTGGATTCCGGGCGCGGCGCCGCTCATCGAGGCGGCGCTCGGCGATCAGATCGAACTGGCTCTTAGCATTGTCGACGACGTATGGGACGTGCTTGCGGATCCGACCGACCTCGAACTCGCGATCATGAACCTGGCGGTGAATGCACGCGACGCAATGCCGCGCGGCGGACGCTTCGTGATTCGTTGCCAGAACAACCGGCTGGTCGGCAGCGATACCTTGCTACCCGATGGCGAGTACGTGCTGATCGCGTGTTCCGACGACGGCGAAGGCATGCCTGAATCAGTCGCGCGGCGCGCGTTCGAGGCGCTGTTCACGACCAAACTCAGCGGCTCGGGCGCGGGCCTCGGCTTGGCGCAGGTGCTGTCTATGTGCGAACAGGCGGGCGGCACCGCGAAGATCGACAGCGTGCCCGGCAGCGGCACGACGGTGCGGATGTATCTGCCGCGCTATCGCGAACGCCGCCAGGCTCGCGCCGTGAAAGAAGAAGTGGTGGAGCAGGCAGCGCTGCAGCACGCGGGCATGGTGCTCCTCGTAGAAGACAACGAAGACGTCGCCGCGGGCGTCGCGGCCGTGCTGGAAACGTTCGGCTGCGCAGTGCGCCACGAGCCCACCGCCGATCAGGCGTTCGACGTACTGACCGGTGGCGAGCGCTTTGAACTCGTGCTGTCGGACATCCAGATGCCTGGCAAGCTGAACGGCATCGACCTTGCAGAAAAAGTGCGCAGTGCATGGCCCACGCAGAAAATCGCCTTGATGACGGGCTACGCGGACGAACTCGAACGCGCACGGCGCCTGGGGGTGGCCATACTGGCGAAGCCATTCAACATCGAGGAACTGCACGCGCTGGTGGCTTGCGAACCGTAATGCATTGCAATCTTGAGGCACACCCCTTGCTGAACTCCTGACGAGGCATGCGCGCCTGGCTCGCCTACGCGCGCAATCCGCTTCTATTTCGCTTCCATTCCGACAGGAGAACAGTCATGAAGATCAAGAAGGCACTGCTTATTTCCACATTGCTCACGGCTTCCTCGCTTGCCATGGCACAAGGTGCGGGCGGCTCCGGCGGGGGTGGCGGCGGCCCGGCCGGCAACGATCCGAGCACGACCGGTGGCGCGAATACTTCCACGCGCGAAGGCGGTGACGCTACGTCATCGGGCGCAATGTCGCATTCGAAGCCGAAGAAGCACTCGTCGAAGTCGAAGGCCATGAAGCCCGCGACCGACACCACCAACATGCCGGGCGCGAACGCAAGCAGTGACACGAAAGGGCAATAACCCGTCGCGTTCCGAGTGAGGGCCTGTGGCGCAAATGCGCTACGGGCGCCTCACGAGTCGAATGCTGTACCGGCGGGCCTGACTGACTAACTTTTTTCTTGCGCCGCGTCGTACTTGCCGAGCGCCGCCGCGCTGTTCAGACGCGCGCGCTTCAGTAACGCCTGCTGCGCTTCCTGGACCTTGCTCGCCGCGCCTTTCCAGGCTTGTAACGGCGGCTCCTGCAACGCACGTCCGTACGAGAAGCTCAGATTCCACGGCAGCGGCCCGAGGCGATTCATTGCGTCGAGGTTCGCGGTCGCTTCTTCGGGCGACTGTCCACCAGAGAGAAATACGATGCCCGGCACGGCCGCGGGCACAGTGCGTTTCAGAATCCGCACCGTGTAAGCAGCGATATCCGCAGTGGACGATTGCCGCGCGCTCTCGGAACCGGCGATCACCATGCTCGGCTTCAGCAGCATATGTTCGAGCACGACGCGATGCCGTTGCAGCGCGACGAACACCTCGTGTAAAACCGCCTCGGTCACTTCGGCGCTACGCTCGATCGTGTGGTCGCCGTCCATCAACACTTCCGGTTCGACGATCGGCACGATGCCCGCTTCCTGGGCGATCGCGGCGTAACGCGCGAGCGAGTCGGCATTCGCTTCTATTGCGAGACGGCTCGGCAGATTTGCGGCAATGTTGTAGACCGCGCGCCACTTTGCAAAACGCGCCCCTTGCTTTTTGTAATCGACGAAGCGCCGCGCGAGGCCGTCGAGGCCTTCGGTGATTTCATCGCCTGGAGCATGGGCTAGCGCAACCTTGCCGAGGTCCACTTTGATTCCCGGCACGATCCCGTTCTTCGCAGCGACTTCGGGGAACGGCGTGCCGTTGTCCGCTTTCTGGCCGAGCGTTTCTTCGTAGAGAATCACGCCGCTCACAAATTCGCCGAGGCCCGGCGTGGTGAGCAGCAGATTGCGATACGCACGGCGGTTTTCCTCGGTGGAGTCGAGTCCGATCGTCTTGAAGCGTTTGGCGATGGTGGGGCCGCTTTCGTCGGCGGCGAGCAGGCCCTTGCCGGGCTGAACCATTGCGTCGACGGTGGCTTGCAGTTCGCTACGGGTGTCCATGAGATGTGCTCCCTTTGTTCCGGTTGCGGAAGGAAAACTGCGGCCGCGGCGCATTGGCGGCCGCTGCATGACCTGCGTTATTCGCCTATCAGATGCAGCACGATGTCGCGATGCTGCGTGTGACGCCGATGCTCGAACAGATACAGCCCTTGCCATGTGCCGAGCACCATCTGCCGATGCTCGACCGGTATGCTCAATTGAACTTGCGTCAATGCGGTGCGCAAATGCGCAGGCATGTCGTCGGGGCCCTCGGCGTCGTGCTCATAGCGTTGCTTGTCTTCGGGCGCGAGGTTCGCGAAGTACCGCTCGAGATCTCGCTGCACCGACGGGTCGGCATTCTCCTGAATCAGCAATGAAGCCGACGTATGACGGCAAAACAGCGTCAGCAGTCCGGTGCCGATGTCCTGCGCCGCGACGAAGCGGCGGGCTTCATCGGTGAATTCGACGAGTCCGCGAGTGGGCGCCTTGACGCTCAGATGGTGGATGGCCTGTCGCATGATGGAAGCGCTCGACTCCGGTTCAGAGCGACGCGAACGCGTCGGCGATCTGTTCCACGCTCCCTGGGCGAACGACGCGCGCCACTTCCGTGCCGTCGCGCATGAAAATCAGCGTGGGCCATAGCTTGACCTTGAACGAGCGGCCTAACGGGCGGCCGGGACCGTCTTCGATCTTCAGGTGCCTGACGCCGGCATGCGCTTCGAAAGCCTTTGCAATGGACGGCTGCGCACCCTGGCAGTAGCCACACCAGTCCGTGCCGAACTCGATGACGGTGGCGCCTGGCAGCGCGTCGATTTCGGCTCTTGAAGGGGCTTTGGTGGAATAAGGCGTCCGGATTGCCATGCATGCTCCGCTGCGGGTTCAAATATGCGCTCTGGGGTTGGAAAGGCGCGTCCGCTGCCGCGGACACGCGCCGCACTCTGGTTTGATAAGAGTACCAGCTATTGGTTCGAGAGTCGGCGGGGCGGCCATTGGCACAACCATACGAGTTGGGTGCGCCCTCGAAAAGCGGGCTATGTCATGCACCGAACCGGTTGAGGGCGCCCGCGGGAGTAAATATTGCTAGCGTCTGGCCTCGACTACCACGGATGGGGCCGGTGAGAGGGCGCCAACGCGTGGACGCGCAGGTTCAACCCTCATGGAGGCATGTCATGCCATCAGCATTGGTCATCAAGCGGTCCGTCGGACTTCCTGCAAAGCTACGCCGCGGCGTGAAGTGCGCGATGCTCGCGTGCTCGCTCGGGGCCGCGCTGCCAGGTTACGGCGCGGATGTGACGTCTGCGACTTCGGGCGCGTCGCAGGAGACACCGGCCGCGGCCTCCGCTGCGCGCGCCGCCAACGCACCCGACGACACTTTTCTGCTCACGATCTTTTTGCGCCACGACGAATCCCGACCGCTGCCGAAGATCAACGAGCAATTGCGCGCACAGGGTTTCTTCAAGACTTTCCCGCCGCCCGGCATAGAAGTGGTGTCGTGGTACGTGATGATGGGCATCGGTCAGGTGGTCACCCTGCGTGTGCCCGCGAGCCGCTTGCGCGAGGTCAATCGCGCGATTGAGACGACCGCGTGGGGCGGCTACCGCACCGAGTTCTATCCGACCTACGACTACAAGGCGCTCGCGCAGCAGATGCGGGCGAACGACGGCAAGTAGCGTGCGCGGCCGGCCCTGTCAGCTCGCTATCCGGCATACGGGTCGCCGCCACAAATTTGGGATACATCCCCGCGCCTTTACGCGCCCTCACGCGCGGCCGATAATGCCCCGTCATTCCCGCCACGAAGCCTGTCGCGCGCGCCGCGCCTTGCAGGCTTGCTTGCTCTGAGCCCACAGCCGCCCGTGTTGAAAACCTCACGTTTTTTTGGTCTGCTGCACATTCCCGGCTTCAAGCCGCTCGCCGCCGCCACGCTGATGCTGGGCGTCGCCATGTCGTTCACCGCTCCGTATCTGTCGCTATTCGGTGTCGAGCGCGCCGGTATGACGCCTTTCCGCCTTGGCGTGTTCATGACGCTAATCGCGGCAAGCGGCGTGCTGGCGAGTACCTTCGCCGGCCGCTGGAGCGACGCGAGCGGTCGGCATCGGCCTTTGCTGCTGGCGGCATTGGTGCTCGCCGCCCTCGGTTACCTGTGTTTATGCGTGGTGCGCGACTACCGGCTGTTGCTCGTCGTCGGCATTGTCTTCATAGGCGCCGGCGGTTCGGCCATTTCAATGGTGTTCTCGTTCAGCCGCGCAGCGCTGCCTGTGCCCGACGCGGCCGAGCGCGTGTTTGCAAGTGCGACGCTACGCACGATTCTCTCGGCGGCGTGGGTGTTCGGGCCGTCGGTGGGCGCGCTGGTGCTGGCGGCAACGAGTTTCTACGGGCTCTTCCTGTTCGCCGCGGCCAGCTTCGCCACGTGCGCCGCCATTGTCTGGCGCATGCGCGAGCCGCAAGGCCATCTCGGCGATCACACGGTGCAGGACACGGCCTCCGAGCCGTCGTCGTCAATCACGGTACCGCCGCTGACCGAGCCGGGCGAAGACGCGCACGAGGACTTGCCCGGCGTAGCGTCGGCGAACGATATTGGCCGCGCGGTCGCGGCGCTGACGTTGCTGGGGCTGGCCGCGAACGCCACGATGATCGTGCTGCCGCTTTACATCGTGCATGGCCTGAGCGGCACGCATCTGGACGTGTCGGTCATGCTCGGCCTCGGCGCATTGACCGAAATTCCGATGATGCTCGCGCTCGGCGCGAAGTCTTCGCGCTTGCACAAGCCGAACTGGCTAGCTGCGTGCGCGGCGGTTCACGCGCTGTATTTCGTCGCCATGTCGCTCGCTGGAAACGTGCATGTACTGATACCGATGCAGATTCTCAACGCGTTCGTGGTAGCCGTGACTTCGTGTCTCGGCATGACCTACGTGCAGGATCTGATGCCGCATTCGCCGGGGCGCGCCACGGCGCTTTTCTTCAACGCGGCGCGGGTAGGCTCGATTCTGTCGGGCGTTTTGTCCGGTTTGCTGGTGCAGGCTTTCAGCTATCGAGGAACCTTCCTGTTCTGCGGGTTGCTGGCGCTGTGCGCGCTCGTGCTGTTTGCCGTGCCCGGTTACCGCTATCCGCTCATGTGGCGAGCGGTGCGACGTTTCGCTCGCACGCAATACGGCAAGCTTCAATCGGGGCGCTCGCTGCGAGGCGGCCGTGAGCGTTGATCTGCGGTGCCATGCATCGCACGCGCAGCCGAAGCTTGCATCGAGCTGACCGCGAGGAACTTTACTCCGCACAAAACCTCTGCTATGAGGCGTATCGTTCTTCCGATGGACGCGGTTGCTGTCGTCAACGCAACCGAATCAGTCAATGAGGCATCGCCGGAACTTGCAGCAATCGCATCATGATCATCTAACTGAACCAGGCAGCGTCACGAAGCACTTTCGGGAGCGGTGAAATGCAGCTAGGCATGATTGGATTGGGACGTATGGGCGCCGACATGGTGCGGCGGCTGACAAAGGGCGGTCAACAATGCATCGCCTACGACGTACAGCCCGCTGCCGTCGAGCGGCTCGGGCAGGAAGGCGTGATGGGCGCATCGTCGCTAGAAGATCTCGTGGCGAAGCTCGCGAAGCCGCGTGCGGTCTGGCTGATGGTGCCCGCCGCCGTGGTCGACGGCACGCTCGACAAACTCGTGCCGTTGCTGGAACCGGGTGATATCGTGATCGACGGCGGCAATTCCTATTACCACGACGACATCCGCCGGGGCGCCCAGTTGGCCGAGCGCAAGCTGCACTATGTGGACGTCGGCACCAGTGGCGGCGTCGCCGGACGCGAGCGCGGCTACTGCCTGATGATCGGCGGCGAAGCGGAGGTCGTTCAACGGCTGGAGCCGATTTTCTCGACGCTTGCGCCAGGCGCAGGGGCCGCGCCTGCCACACCGGGACGCACCGAGGGCAGCAGCACGGCCGAGCAGGGGTTTCTGCATTGCGGCCCGATAGGCGCGGGGCACTTCGTCAAGATGGTTCACAACGGCATTGAATACGGCTTGATGGCCGCCTATGCCGAAGGCCTCAATATTCTGCGTCACGCCGACGCCGGTAAGCACGCTCGCGACGCAGATGCCGAGACTTCGCCGCTGCGCCGTCCGGAGCTTTATCAGTACGATCTGAACCTGGCGGATATTGCCGAAGTGTGGCGGCGCGGCAGTGTGATCGGCTCTTGGCTGCTCGACTTGATCGCCGGTTCGCTGGTCGGCGACGCCGATCTCAAGAACTACGCAGGACGCGTATCCGATTCGGGCGAAGGACGCTGGACGATGGCGGCGGCCGTCGACGAGGGCGTGCCTGCGCCGGTGTTGAGCGCGGCGCTCTTCGGGCGTTTCAATTCGCGCGGCGAAGCGGACTTTGCAAACCGCGTGTTGTCGGCAATGCGCCACGACTTCGGCGGTCACGCTGAAAAACCGCCTGCGCCGTCGGGCAGCCAGCAGGGCTGATTGTCCCGACCCTCCGGCTCACAGCACAGCCGATCTCATGGAGCCGCACATGCAAGCCACACAACCCACTGAAAGCGCGCCGCAGGACGTGGTTTTCCTGTTCGACTGCGACAACACGTTGCTCGACAACGACCACGTGCTATCGGATTTGCGCGCCCACATGATGCGCGAGTTCGGCACTGAGAACAGCAGCCGCTATTGGGAGATTTTCGAGCAATTGCGCGGCGAGCTCGGCTATGCGGACTATCTTGGCGCATTGCAGCGTTACCGTACCGAGCATCCAAGGGACACACGCCTCTTGCTGATGTCGTCATTCCTGATCGACTATCCGTTTGCCAACCGGCTCTATCCAGGCGCGCTGGATGCATTACGGCACGTCGCGAAACGCGGGCCCACGGTGATTCTGTCTGATGGGGACGTTGTGTTCCAGCCGCGTAAGGTCGCGCGTTCCGGCTTGTGGGAAGAGGTGCAGGGCCGCGTGCTGATCTACATCCACAAAGAGCTCATGCTCGACCAGGTGATGGAATGCTACCCGGCGCGCCACTACGTAATGGTCGACGACAAGTTGCGTATTCTCACGGCAATGAAGAAAGTCTGGGGCAGCAGGTTGACCACGGTGTTCCCGCGCCAAGGGCATTACGCTTTTGACCCCAAGGAGATATCGAGCAACCCGCCCGCGGATGTGACTATCGAGCGGATTGGCGATCTCGCGCAACTAGATATGGGAACGCTGCTCGCCGGGAAGACCTGAGCGTTGGGAATGCGCTGCCCGTTATCAGGACAGTGATCGCGGGCGGCGCACCGCGCGTGCCGCGAAGCGCCGCCCGTCGAGCATCACGTGCGTCACGAGTCCTGCGCTTTCAGCCTGGCTTGTGCATCCGCAGCGCCCATTCTGCCGGCCGCATCGAGCGCGCTCGTTCCGCTGGCATCGCGTGCATTGCGGTTTGCTCCGTGCGCGATCAGCATGTCCATGATCGCTGTGCGGTTGAACATCGCGGCCACCATCAGTGCAGTGCGTCCGTCGGGCGACGCGCCTTCGACATCGGCCCCGTGCGAGAGCAAGGTTTCGACCACAGCGTCGAAGCCCTTGAAGGCCGCGCCCGCAAGTGGAGTCTGCCCGTTATTGTTGCGCAGGTCCGGATCTGCGCCGCGTTCGAGCAGCGTGCGCACGGCATCGACATGTCCGTGATAGCTTGCGAGCATCAACAGACTGTCGCCCTTGTCATTGCGTAAATTCGGCGGCACGCCTTTTTCGATCACCGCTGCGAGCATGGCGGCGTCGCCGGCACGCGCGAGATCGAACACCTGCTGCGCGACTTCGAGCAACTGCGGGTCAATGGCTTGCGGGGAAGGAGGGGACGGGTCGGCTGGGTTAGTCAATGAAACCTCCTTGCAATAAAGCTGCGCGCTTCGGCGCATGAACATCGGCAGCATACACAGATTGTGCAGGCACCGCGCGCACCGCGCGTTGCTAAACGGCGCCGACGAGTTTTACCAGCAAGCCGAACACGCCAACCAGAACGGCCACGCCCGCGCACAGCAGCATAAGCGCGACAAGAAGAACCAGCGGCGCTTTAAAACGGTTGGGTGTCGGCATGATCAATGTGTATGGTTAAGGACGAATCGGCGAACAGACGACACTGCAGCGTGACGGGAACAACGAGATCTCGTCGTCGCGATCCACAGCTTAAGCGTTTCGCGCAATACCCGCAGCAAGGCTGGCGTAAGACTTGCAGCGCGATGCGCGACGACGGCGAGTCTTGAGCAGCATCAAGCTTTTCGCACAGCGTCCCGAACGATGATGCGTGCATCCGGTCACACCGCTGGCGACCGGCGCGCAACGGCACACTATCCTCCATTAGCGCTCTACGCACCACGCGGCTGTCATGACAAACGCATGACGTTCATCCGCGAAGCTTCGCAACCTCCGTCAACCTGCCTGACAGTCCTTACGAGGAGTGACGCCATGGCTGAGACAACCTCCCGAGCCACCCCGCCGCAAACGCTAGACCCCGATACGCTGCGCAACATGGATCGCTACTGGCGCGCGTGCAACTATCTGTCCGCCGGCATGATCTATTTGCGCGATAACCCGTTGCTGCGCGAGCCGCTGAAGCCCGAACACATCAAGAATCGTTTGCTCGGACACTGGGGCTCGGACCCTGGACAGAGCTTTCTGCTCGTCCATCTGAACAGGGTGATCAAGAAGCTCGACCTGAATGTGATCTTCATTTCGGGCCCAGGCCATGGCGCGCCTGCCACGCTCGCCAATTGTTATCTGGAAGGACACTATTCGGAAATCTATCCGGACCGCAGTGAAGATGAAGCCGGTATGCGGCGCTTTTTTCGTCAGTTTTCGTTTCCGGGCGGCATCGGCTCGCATTGCACGCCCGAAACGCCCGGGTCTATCCATGAAGGCGGCGAACTGGGCTACAGCCTGTCGCACGGCTACGGTGCCGCATTCGACAACCCGGACCTGATCGTCGCGGTAATGGTCGGCGACGGCGAGGCCGAAACCGGTCCGCTCGCCACGTCATGGCATTCGAACAAGTTCCTCAATCCGATCCGCGACGGCGCGGTGCTGCCGGTTCTGCATCTGAATGGCTACAAGATTGCGAACCCGACCGTGCTCGCGCGGATTCCACGCGAAGAACTCGAAGCGCTGCTTACCGGATACGGACACAAGCCGTATTTCGTCGAAGGGGACGATCCCGAGGTCATGCATCAGCAGATGGCGGCCACGCTCGAACAGTGCGTCGGCGAAATCCGCGCGATCCAGCAGCATGCACGCGATAACAACGACCCGACGCGGCCGCGCTGGCCGATGATCGTGCTGCGCTCGCCGAAAGGCTGGACCGGTCCCAAGGAAGTCGACGGCCACAAGGTGGAAGGCTCATGGCGCGCGCATCAGGTGCCGATTGCCGATCCCGTGACGAACAGTAAGAGCCTCAAACTGGTAGAAGCCTGGCTGCGCAGTTATCAGCCTGAAGCGCTGTTCGACGCTTCCGGCCGCCTCGTTGAAGAGTTGCGCGAACTCGCGCCGAAGGGCGCGCGCCGCATCAGCGCCAATCCGCATGCGAACGGCGGCGCGCTATGCAAGACGCTCGATATGCCCGCGTTTCGCGACTATGCGGTCGACGTGAAAAAGCCCGCGTCCGCATACACGTCGCCGACTCAGGTGCTTGGCGAGTTTTTGCGCGATGTCATGCGCAACAACATGACCAACTTCCGCGTGTTCGGGCCGGACGAAACCGCAAGCAACAAGCTGACTGCCATCTATGAAGCATCGAGCAAGACGTGGCTCGCGGCGGGCGACGCCGGCGATGCGGACGGCGGCGCGCTGTCGGCCGACGGCCGCGTGATGGAAATGCTCAGCGAACACACGCTGGAAGGCTGGTTCGAAGGTTACGTGCTAACAGGGCGGCATGGACTCTTCGCCACTTATGAAGCCTTCGTGCACGTGATCGATTCGATGTTCAACCAGCACGCGAAGTGGCTGGAAAAAGCGAAGCGCGAGCTGGGCTGGCGTCAGCCGGTGCCGTCGATCAACCTGCTGATCACGTCGCTCGTATGGCGACAGGATCACAACGGTTTCACGCATCAGGACCCCGGCTTTCTCGACGTGGTGACGAACAAGAGCCCTGATGTGGTGCGAATCTACATGCCGCCCGACGCGAACTGCCTGCTCAGTGTGGCCGATCACTGCCTGCGTTCGCGCGACTACGTGAACGTGATCGTCGCCGACAAGCAGCCGCACCTGCAGTATCTCGACATGGACGCAGCCGTTACGCATTGCACGAAGGGCATCGGCATCTGGGACTGGGCGTCGACCGATCAGGGTGCCGAGCCGGATGTGGTGATCGGCTGCGCGGGCGACATCGCGACGATGGAAGCGCTCGCCGCCGTCGAGATCCTCAAGGAGCGCTTCCCCGATCTGAAAATCCGTTTCGTCAACGTGGTCGATCTGTTCCGGCTGATGCCCGAGCATGCGCATCCGCATGGTCTGACGAACCGTGACTTCGATTCGCTGTTCACGACGAGCAAGCCGGTGATCTTCAATTTCCATTCGTATGCGTCGCTGGTTCACAAGCTGACCTACAACCGGACGAATCACGAGAACCTGCATGTGCACGGTTATCACGAGAAGGGCAACATCAACACGCCGCTCGAACTCGCGATCATCAATCAGGTGGACCGTTTCTCGCTGGCTATCGACGTGATCGACCGCGTGCCGAAGCTGCGCGGTGTCGGCGACCATGCGAAGGAATGGCTGCGCGGCCAGATTATCGAGCATCTGAATTACGCGCATGCCGAGGGCATCGACAAGGAAGAAATCCGCAACTGGACGTGGAAAAGCTGAGCGAGGCCCGTTATGACCACTCAGGACGGCGCTTCGCCGCATACCATTCTCGTGCTGAACAGCGGATCGTCGTCGCTGAAGTTCGGGCTGTTCGAGCATTCTGGCGACGACGAATCGCTGCTGCTCGAAGGCAGCGCGCAAGGCATCGGCCGCCGCGACGGCCGCTTGCGGATCGCGGCTCCCGACGGGCGCGTGCTCGTCCAGGAGGAGCATGTGCTGGAGTCGCAAACCGACGCATTGCAGAAGCTTTCCACCGTGCTCGCCCAGCAACGTCATGAGCAGCCCACGGCGGTCGGCCACCGTGTGGTGCACGGCGGCCCGCACTTACGCTCGCATCAGCGGCTGACGCCCGAGGTCCGCCGCCGCTTGCAGGATGCAGTGCATTTCGCGCCGCTGCATATTCCGCCCGCGCTCGATCTGATCGACGAAGCGCAGAAGATTTTCGGCGGCGCGCAGCACTTCGCCTGCTTCGACACCGCCTTTCATGCGACGCTGCCTCCGCGCGCCGCGCAACTCGCGTTACCGCGGCGCTATGCGCAGGCCGGTGTGATTCGCTACGGATTTCACGGGCTGTCGTATGAATCGCTCATCGCCCAGCTTGGCGCTACGTTGCCGGCGCGGGTGGTGTGCGCGCATCTCGGGAACGGTTCGAGCGTGTGCGCATTGCGCGACGGCCGCTCGGTCGATACATCGATGGGCATGACGCCGACCGGCGGCGTGCCAATGGGCACGCGTTGCGGCGACCTCGACCCGGGCGTGCTGTTATATCTGATGCGAGTGGAGAAACTAGACGCAAACGGGCTGGAAACGCTGCTGAACCGGCACAGCGGCCTGGCCGGTTACGCCGATGGCGAGAGCGACATGCAGGCGCTCGAGCAACGCGCGGCGGCGGGCGACCCGCATGCGTCGCTGGCGCTCGACGCGTTTGCGACCGCGGTGCGCAAAACCATTGGCGGATATGCGGCTTTGCTGGGCGGCATCGATCTGCTGGTGTTCACCGGCGGCATCGGCGAGCACAGCGTGCAGATGCGCAAACGGATCTGCGAGGGGCTGTCGTTTCTCGGCCTTGATGAAGGCGACGCCTCGGGCAAGGTGAGGGTGCTTCATACCGAAGAAGAGAAGCAGATCGCGAGGCATTGCCGCGCGTTGCTGCGTGCCGATCGAGGTTGAGCGGGTTGAATCGGCTCTGCTCAAGGGTGCTTAACGACTAGCCGATCGCATACAGCCGCGACGCCGAACAGGCGCGTCACGTCTTCGAGCGCCGCGATTCGCTGGGCGTCGTGTTCGAGTTGGCCGTTGAGCACGATGCGCCCGTTGCTGACTTCCACGGTGATCGTGTGTTCAGGAACCGCGGCGTCCCATGCGAGCCGCCGCGTCGCCTCTTCGCTAATCTGCTCGTCGCTCAGACGCGCGCCGTCCGCGCCGTCGGGGGCGGCGCTGTCCGGATTGCGAAAGCCCGAATGAGCCATGGTTTTCAAGGTCAAGACGCGGATAGCACAACACTAGCAGATGCGGCGTCTTCGTGGCGGCGGGCTACTCAATCGCGCGCGCCACCGCCTGCGCCGTTGCGGCCGACAGCGTCCAGCCGAGGTGGCCGTGCCCGGTGTTATAGAACACGCCTCGCCGTTTTCCGCGTCCGACCTTGGGCAGCATGCTCGGCAGCATCGGCCGCAAGCCAGCCCACGGGATGACACGCGCGGTCGATACCTCGGGGAAATGCCGCCGCGTCCAGTCTACTAGCGGAGCAATCCGGGCGGAGCGGATATCGCGATTGAAGCCGTTGATCTCCGCCGTGCCCGCGACGCGAAAGCGGTCGGCGCCGAGCCGGCTCGTCACGATCTTCGCGCTGTCGTCGAGCAGGCTGACCCACGGTGCACGCTGCCTGCTCGTTGCATCGTCGAGACAAACGGTGATCGAATAGCCTTTGACCGGATACACGTTCACGTGGTCGCCGAGCATCGCCGCAAAATCGCGGCTTTTCACGCCCGCGCACACGACGATCCGCTCGAAGCCAAAGCGCTGCGTCTCGCCTTCGAGGTGGGCAGTGAGCGAGAAGCGACCTTCGGCGGGTTGCTCGATCGACATGATTTCCGCATCGTAATGGAACTGCACGCCGTGGCGCACGCATGCATCGGCGAGACCGCGCGTGAACTTGTGGATGTCGCCTGTCGAATCGGACGGCGTGAAAAAGCCGCCGTAAAAATCGCCGCGCAGCGCGGGCTCGATGCGCTGCACTTCGCTCGCCGTCACCGCGCTGCGCTCGAGTCCGCCTTCGCGCAGCAGGTCATTCACCTTGGACGCCGCGTCAAACTCCTTGCGCGTCTTGTAGACGTGCAGAATGCCGCGCTGTTCGAGATCGAAGTCGATGCCTTCCTGCTCGGCAATCGAAAACAGATGCTCGCGCGCGGCGATGGCTAGCCGCACTGTTTCGACGGTGTTGGCCCGGTAGTGGGGAATTTGCCGCAGGAATTCGCCCATCCACGAATACTTGTGCCACGTGGGCACAGGATTGAGCAGCAGCGGGGCGTCGCGCGTGAACATCCAGCGCAGGCCTTTCAGAACAGTGGCCATGCTGTTCCATACTTCTGCATTGCTGGCCGACAGTTGGCCTCCGTTGGCGAACGAGGTTTCCATCGCCGCATAGCGATGACGTTCGAACACGGTGACGTGGTGGCCGCATTGGGCGAGGGCGTGCGCGGTCGTAACGCCGGTAATGCCGGCGCCGATAATGGCGATTCGTGACATGACATGGTCCAGAGTAGTTGAGCACCACCGGGTTCGATTTCGTGCGAAACCGGTGCCGATGCCCCATCTGTCCATGTACCTGAGAGTTTCTTCCCGGCGCTGCGCGAAAACGCTGTATGTGCGCGGGAATCCCCTTCGGTGGGCGCGCGCGGCGCCGCTCTCCAGATGTTCCTGCTGCGCGGTCCTTTTGCCTGAGAGTTTCCGGGGCGGTTGCTCCGTCGGCGTCGCCCTGGTTTCAGACGATCTCTCCCGCGCTGCTTTGCAGAACGCCACGACGATACCGGGCAAAATTTTTCCCGGCAAGTGTTTTCTGGCGCGCTAGCCGAGCTGCGTGATGCGCAACATCGACGTGTCGTAGCCAAGCGCACGCACTCGATCGATCAACCCGTCTTTCACGCTTGCGGCCGGTTTCGCTTCACGCGTCAGAATCCACAGATAGCGCCCGCTCGGTTCGCCGACGATCGACCAGCTGTAGTCGTCGGCGTGATCCAGCACCCAGTAATTGCCGACGAAGAACGGGCCGAAGAACGACACCTTCAGCTTCGCGTTGTTCGATCCGGCTACCACCTTCGCTCGTCCCTTCGAGGCGTCCAGCGGGCCTTCAACTCCACCCTTGTGGCAACTGTTGGTCACGTCGATCAGGCCGTCTTCACGCGCGCCGTAGTCGGCGGTCACCGCCTCGCAGCCTTTTTCGAAGCGGTTTTCATAGCGCGCCAGTTCGTACCAGCGGCCCAGATAGCGCCCGAGGTCGACCGGCTTGGCGGGCTCGGGCACGCGCGCGTTGCCGCTCTTGCCGCCTGGACTTAGCGCACAGGCGCCGAGCAGGCACACGGCACCCACCGCGAGGGAGATGGCGCTCACGCGCAGGACCGACTGTGAACGCATTGGCATTAAACACTCCGTGTCGAGAAAGACGATGAGAAAGCAGACCTCGTGCCCAGCGCCGGCTCACGCGCCGCGGTCCGTCGCGGCGATTCATGCGCTGTCAGGGCTCGGGCCGTTTATCATAGTGCCCACCAAGAGAAAAGTGCCACCTCGCAGAGCGATGGTAAGGCGTGTTATCCACGACCACATCGGCACATGCCGCTACATCAAATGAATTCGACTCCCGACGCTCCGTCCCGTCCTGCCATCCGCGCATTAACCTTGCTCGAGGGTCGCGTGCTTGGCGTGCTCGTCGAAAAACAGCACACGGTGCCCGACAGTTATCCGCTCTCGCTCAATGCGCTGACGTTGGGCTGCAATCAGAAGACCGGCCGCTCGCCTGTCATGAACGCGACTGAGGCCGAAGTACTAACGGCACTCGACGGTCTGAAACGGCTAAGCCTCGTGATGGAAGGCAGTAGCAGCCGTGTGCCGCGCTTCGAGCACAACATGAATCGCGTGCTCGGTCTGCCGAGCCAGTCGGCGGCGTTGCTGACCACATTGTTGCTTCGCGGCCCGCAGACGGCGGCGGAGTTGCGTCTGAACAGCGCGCGCTTGCATGGCTTCGCCGATATCTCGTCGGTCGAGGCGTTTCTCGACGAGCTCGCCGCGAACGATCCGCCGCGCGTCGTCAAACTGCCTCGCACGCCGGGCGAGCGCGAAAATAGATGGATGCATCTGCTATGCGGCGAAGTGAACCTGAGCGAGTTCGCGCAGTCGGGCGGCAGCGAGGACGAAACCGTGCCGCTGTCCACGTTCGAAGCGGTGAAGGCCGAGCAGAAACGGCTTGCCGATCAGGTCAACCGTCTTCAGGGAGTGGTACGACGCATGGCAGCCGAACTGGGCATCGACGCGAACGATCTCGATGCCTGACGCCGGCCGCTCAGGTTTCGGTGCCGCGCCGCGGATCTGCGGATAACGCTCGCTGAGTACGGTAAAAGTTGCGCGGCGGCACATTGGGCGAGTCTTGTGCAAGCCGGTCGAGTTCGTCGCGAATCGCGGTCAGATAGTGGCCGTCGCGCGCGTCGGCGTCGCCCGCAAAAACCGATTCGAGCCGCCGCCGCACCGCGCCATACCGCGCGCCGGCGGCGCGATGTTTTTCTGCGCGCTCCGCATAACGCATATACGTTTGCAACGCCGACGACAGCGCGGCGATCACGCTCACGAGGCCGACCAGAATCCTGATCTCCAGCGAAACTGCGGCCGTGTTCAGCGATGCAAACACCGCCGTGCCCACGAACGCTGCCAATACGGTAACGAGCCAGCCGACCCGACGGTCGCGTGCGGACAACAGATCGGCCATGTCGTAGTGGCTCATTTGCGATTCGCGCGCTCGCCGGATCCATTTCAGCAACAGTTGCTGTTCATCGACTGGCGGCTCATAGGCTGGCAGGTTCTTCATGGGGCTCGTCAGGGCAGTTGCGTGCCGCGCGACGCGCGCATGCACTGACGCTACTGTGCCACATGAAAGCGCGGCCCGGCGCGCTGCCGCTCATGCGGCCACGGCTGTCGGCCGGGCAACGGCGAAGCGTTCGTTGTGCGCGTTGCCATTCAGGTAGAAGTCGCCGATGGCGGCCTCGCGAATGATCGCCGGGTTGTGCGACGCGAGCACTCGCGCATTGCGCCAGTAGCGGTCGAAGCGCCGCGTTTCACTGGTCGCGGATGCGCCGCCCACTTCGAATAGCAGCGTGGCGGCCTGCAAGGTCTGCTCGATCGCGATCTGCTGCGCCTGAAAGGTCTGAATGTCGAGGCGAATGTAGGTGTCTTCGGTGGTGCGTCCTTCCTGTCGCGCGACCAATACTTCGTCGATGGCGCGCGCGAGCGACGCGCTAACGCTTTGGGTCGAATAGGCGAGACTGGCAAGTCGGCCGACCACGCGATGCACGAGCGGATTGTCGCGTGGACTCGATTCACCTGGGATACCGAAGGTTCTCGTCTTGCCCTGCGTAAAGGCCACTGCGTCGCGCAGCGCGGCACGGCTGATGCCAGCCAGATTCGCGACGTGCAGGGCCTGGTAGTACGAGGTGAGCACACTGTTGCGGCGCGGCGCCGACGCGTCGTAGCGCCGATACACGTTCTCTCGCGTGACAGGTACATGATTGAAGCGCGCGGTGCCGCTGCCCGTCAGACGCTGGCCAAAGCCGTCCCAGTCGTCGATACGCTCGAGGCCCGGCGTGTCGGCGGCGACCAGCACGCGCACGTCGCTTTGTCCGTCGTGCGCGGTTACGTCGACCCAGTCCGCGTACAGCGTGCCCGTGGTGTAGTACTTCTCTCCGTCGAGATGCCACGCGCCGGCGGATGGCGTGAGACGCACGCTGTTGTTCGTGCCAGCCGTGCGCTCGGCCACTGCGCCGCCGATTATCTGCCCTTGCGCGACGCGGGTGAGCCAGCGGTCGCGTAACGCGTCGTCGCCATATTCCAGCAGCGATTCGATGAAACCGCCGTGCACGCGCAAAATTTGCGGCAGGTTCGAGTCGGCTTCGCCAAGGCGTGTGACGAGCACGAGGAATTCGCTCAGCGACACGCCTTCGCCGCCATATTGTTTCGGCACGCGCAGCTTCGTATAGCCGGCTTCGCGTAGCCACTCCACGGGTTCGTAGGCCAGCTCGCGATGGCGTTCGCGATGCACCGCGCCTTGCGCGATGCGTGCGAAGACTGGCGCGAAACGGCGGGTAAGCGCATTGTCGTCGAAAAGCTGGGCGGCGTCGGCAATGCCGGCCGCAGAGGCCGGGTCGGCATGCGATGTGGGCGCGGACATGGATTCTCCGTAGTGAGGCGCGCAATGCGCAATCCGTCAACGGTACGGCATGACATGCGCTGCGGGCAACGAAGCATTTGGCCGATTCTTAGCAGCGGGAAAGAAATGGCTCGCGCGCATCCTTGCTGCATGGCCCGTATGGTGCGTTTTGGTCCTTATGGTCCTTATGGGCCGCATAGTCCCATCGTCCCCATGCTCGCGACGGACTCACGACCCGCGCAGCGTGCGGCCCCGCACACACGCTGCGAGGCATGCGGTGCATGCTCGCAATACCAGCGATACCCGCCATAACCGCCATAACCGCCACACCCGCTTGAACCCGGGCGGCCGCTTGCGCCTGCTCCGTCGAGCGCTCGGCAACACGGGGTGCAAAAGCGCCAACCGTGTCCGGCATTCTGTGAGACCGCATGAACGAGACAACGCATCGTACGCGGCGCTACGACATCATCACCGACGAAGCGCAATTCCACGCGCTACAGCCAGAATGGGACGCGCTGTGGACGCGTGCGCAAGGCTACTACTATCAATCGTTCAGTTACTGCTGGCTCGCATGGCAGCATGTCTCGAAGCCGCACGGACGCATGCTCAAATGCATCGTCTGCCGCGAAGACGGGCAGCTCGTCATGATCTGGCCGCTCGAAACAGTCAAGCGTGCGTTATGGACGTACCTCGTGCCGCTCGGACCCGAAGGCGGCGACTACACGAGCGTGCTGGTTACGGATGACGCATCGGCCCCGGCGTTGATCGAAGGCGCATGGAACATGGCGCGCCGCCGCTGCGGAGCGGACTTCATTCACATGCCGTATGTTCGCGAGACGCTCGATCTTCACAAGCTCGTGTCGCGCGAACGCCGGGTGCTGTTCTGCGAGCCTCACCAGGCGTCGGCTGCGCGTTTGCACGGGCAGGGCACGTGGGACGAGTATTGCCGGTCGCTTGGCACGCTATTCGGCAAACGGCCCGGCGGCTTCGTCAAGCGTTTGTCGAAAGAAGGCACCGTGGCCGTGCGCGTCGTCGATCCGGCCGACGAGGGCGAGACCGCGTCGATCATCGAATGGATGTTCAACTGCAAGCGCAGCTGGAGCGATCGCGTCGGCAAACGCAGTGTGTGGCTCGACTCGCCGGAGTTCGAGCGCTTTCTAGTCAAGCTGATTTATTCGCCCGACGTGCCTTCGATGGCGCGCCTGATCGTCGTCACGCTGAACGAGGCACCGGTAGCGGGCATTATCGTGAGTCTCGGCAATCCGTGGGCAAGCGCGATTTTCGCCGGCTACGATCCGTACTACGGCAAATGCTGTCCCGGTCTGATCGCGGTCGAAGAATGCGTGAAGTGGGCGTTCAACAACGGCTTCGATCTGGACTTTGGCGTCGGCGCGGAGCGCTTCAAGGCCTATTGGGCGCGCGGCGAAGCGTCGACGGCATGGACCACGCAGATCGTCAACTCGCACTGGGGATGGCTGGCGATTCGAGCGCGCCGGTTCGCCCGCGCACTCGCGGCCCGCGTGAGCGGGTCGGCTCGAACCGCTACGACCGGTCCCGATTCCGCGCTCGCGTCGCGCCAGTAATCACGGCGATACCGAAGAGAATCACGGCCACGATCGCGACAACGTGCTGCGCGACATGTAGCGCCGTTAATCCCCACGCGACGCCGCCAATGAAAATGATCCATCCGACGAGGTAGATAAGCAGAGTCATCGTTTCTCCTTGTGGTTTCGGCCGATGGCGACGGTCGTCCGCCTTGCAGAATTTACCGTGCGCGCCGATGAGCCGCTGGCATCGCCCCGAGACGGCGGGCGGGCGTGCAGAAACGCCACCGCCGCCAGACGATCAGCGGGACTAACTCCAAGCACATTGCGCGCCTGACCTGGCCCATTATGCGGCTGTGACCGGAATGCGATTTGCTTAGCCACGGTGTCTGCAGCACAAAAGCGCGATGCATTGAACCATGGTGACAACCAAGCGAACAACCCGACGTACGCCGGCAGCGGACGACGAAACATCGGCGCAGCCCGAAGTCGACCCCGATCAGCAGCCGGCGACGCTCGACGACTGCCGCCGCTGTCCGCTTTGGGCCAACGCCACGCAAGGCGTGCCCGGCGCCGGCCCGCGCCGCGCGCCGATCATGATGGTCGGCGAACAGCCCGGCGATAAGGAAGATCTGCAAGGCTTGCCCTTTGTCGGACCGGCCGGAGCATTACTCGACGACGCGCTCGTTGAGGCCGGCGTCGGCAGGAAGGAAGTCTATGTCACCAATGCGGTCAAGCATTTCAAGTGGACGCCTCGCGGCAAGCGCCGCATGCACAAAACGCCGGGGCAACGCGAAGTGGATGCGTGCCATTACTGGCTTGATCGGGAACTGGAGAGCGTGGGCGCTCATGTGATTGTCGCGTTGGGTGCGACCGCATTGAGAGCCGTGCTCGAAGATCCCAAAACGCGCTTGCAGGATGCGATCGGCAAAGTGATCGAGCATGACGGGCGTTTGGTGATCGCAACGTATCACCCGTCGTTTGCACTGCGTGCGCCCGATCCCGAGACGCGACATCGCGCCTATGCGGCGATTGTGTCCGCGCTACAGGACGCGAGGAAACTCTCGCAGCGGCACAAGTAGACGCGCGCCGCGCCTTCTCTGTCCGCATCGTGTCGTCCTGACGCCGCCCGTCACGCGGCCTTCATTCCGTCGCCCTGGTGCGCGTGCAGGCCCAGGCGCTCCATCAACCGTTGCGCGTCGAAGGGCGCATTCGTCTTTGCGTCGTTGTCGAAGTAGCAGTACACGTCGCGCGTTGCCGCGCGTGGCGGCTGCAGGTCCGGCGCGGCGAGGCGGGCATCGGCGGGCTGAGTGCCGCGGCCCCACGACTCAATTCTCCGCGCCCACCGTTCAAGCGATGCATCCGAGTATTCACCGGAATACTTGGTTTCGGTGCCATGCAGGCGGATATAGACGAAACCCGCGCTCAGGTCTTCGAACTGCGGCCATGCTTCGGTCGAATCCGACACGACGAGCGCGACCTTATGACGGCGAAGCAGCTTGATGAACGCAGGGTCGACGAAGCTCTCATGACGCACTTCCACCGCATGACGCAGTTTGCGCTTGCGGTCGATTTCCAGATACGGTGTCTTGACTCGCTGATCGTGCTGCTGCGCGAGCGACAGCGCCGCCTCCGTGTCGCGAGGCAGCAGCGTCAGGAAACGCTCCATATGCTGCGGGTCGAAACGCAACGAGGGCGGAAATTGCCACAGTAACGGCCCGAGTTTGTCTTTCAGCGCGAGCAGCCCCTGGGCGAAGAAATTTGCGCACGCGACGGTTGCCGTTTCGTCGCGAAACCGCAAAAGATGAGTCAGATAACGCGCGCCTTTCACGCTGAAAATAAAACCCGGCGGGGTTTCGTCGTACCAGTGCTGCCAACTGTCGAGCGATTGCAGGCTGTAGTGCGTGCCATTGATTTCGATTGTCTGCATCAGTCCCGACGCGTACCGCAATTCGGTGGCCTGTTTAAGTCCCTCAGGATAGAAAGTGCCGCGCCATCCTTTATAGCGCCATCCGGAAATGCCTATGAGAACCTCGCCTGTGGTGCTTTTCACGTTAATGCTCGAATGGTTTTGGGTGTGGACTTGAATCTGATGACAACACGCGCGAGCAATGGCTGTGCCATCACGCGGCACATGCGTTGCTGCGTAGACTTCTGTGTAGAAGTCGGGGTGGACATATCCGGTAGCGAATCCGCCGACACTGCATCGCACGAACAAGTCTGGCAAACACTCGGAGGCACGCATGGAAGGCACCGGTTCCCGCAGCACGGATATCGAGACGCAAACCGACGGCACCCTGCGCGTGACGCATCGCGGCGTGCAGATCGTTGTCAGTGCGAAGCAGAACGATCGCGGCGCATGGGTCGCGCAAATCGGCGCGTCCGTCGACGGAAAGCCGTTTGCATTACCTGATGTCGAACCGGTCACACCAGAATGGACGACACAAGCCGAGGCACTGCGCGACGGGGTCGAGCGCGGCTGCTACCTCGTCGAGCGAAGCAGCGCCGGTCGCGGCCTTGAAGACTCCGCGCACGGAACGGGAGAAAGCTGATGAACCGCCTTGCCAATCTCGTATGCCGCGCGACGGTGTCCGGCACCGCGGCGGGCAGCGCCGCCGCCGTCACGGCAGCCGCACGGGCCACCAGCGACGGCAGCACGCCGTACGCGCCGCTGAACGCGGTCACTCACTGCTTGTGGCCGCGCCGCGCGTTCACTGAAACCGGCTTGAGTGCGCGCTTCACGCTTACGGGTCTGACGATTCATCAGGCGTCGGCCATCTTCTGGGGCGTGTTGTTCGAAGGACTGCTCGACCGCTGGCAATGCCACGTCAATCGCAGACCCCGCATCGCGGAAGTCGCCGCTGCCGCGGCAACCACGGCGGCCGTTGCCTATGCGGTCGACTACCACGCGGTGCCGAGCCGGCTCACGCCCGGATTCGAAGCGCATCTGTCAAAACGCTCGATGTTTTACGTGTACGCCGCGCTCGCTGCGGGCTTTGCCGCCGCCGCGCTGTGCCGCGGCACGCGCGACGAATGAGTTGACAATCGCTCCACCGCACGACGGGGCACACGCTCACGGTCACGCGGCCTGCGCCTTGCGGGCATCCGTCGCGCGTTCGACGAGAATCACGAAAGGCTCGCCCTCGTGTATTTCAAAGCGCCGGATTTGCGCGACCTGTTCGGCGGAAAGTACTTTGCCCTTCGTCATTAGCAGCGTGCCGCGCGACGTGCGCAGATCGTCGGCTAGTTTCATCCCTTCTTTCAGATTCGAGGCATCCACGCGGTCGGGCACGCCTTCGGGCCTCAATTCGGCATGCTGTGTCAGCAACTCGATGTATTTCTCCGCAATCGCGGGGTCGTAGCGAATACCTGTCTGCGCGCGCACTGTAGAAATGATCTGCGCGTCGCTCATCTTTTGCGGCGCAATGACGCCGATACGCAAGTCTTCGGCGTCGCGCGCCAAAGCAAGCACGCGCGCGCCCAACGGGATCAATCCGCCGACGAGGCCATCGGGCGTACCGCGTCCATCATAACGCTCGTATTGGTGGCGGATCATGCTTTGCACCGCGCTCAGTTGCGAAACGGGCGTGAGCGCCATCTGGCCATGCAGCGGATGAAGCTGGTAGAGCTTCGCTTCCTGCGGTTGCAGCTTCGCGATCGGCGTTTTAAGCAAAGCGTCGGGCAGAAAAAGCTTGCCGATGCCGTGCAGCAACCCCGCCATCAGCAGTTCGTTGCACGCATAGTCGCTCAGGCCGAGTGCGGTGCCGATCTGCCTCGCTGTCTCTCCGATCCGTGCCGAATGACCGGGCAGGCCGCAGCGCATTTCCACCATGTTCGCGCAGACCTTCACCATCGTCAGGAAGTTGCTTTTCAGATCGTGCTCGGCACCTTCGAGAAACATCACGGTCTGGCGGATCTCTTCAGTGCGCGCGTGGACCTCGCGTTCGAGTTCCATGTTGAACGACGACAGCTTTTCATTCTGCTCCTGCAACAGCGCCGTTAGCCGCTCGGCCTTGCGTTGCAACGCGAGTTGTTCCAGCGCGCGCTGAACCGTGAGCAGCAGGTCCTGGTCGTCCCAAGGCTTGTGCAGATAGTGATAGACATGACCCTCGTTGACAGCGCGCACGACCGCCTCGACTTCTGAATAGCCGGTAAGCAGGATGCGGATCGTATCTGGCGCAACGGCTCGTGAGCGCGACAGGAATTCGGCGCCGTCCATGTTCGGCATGCGCATGTCGGAGATGATCACGTCGACATGTGCGGCTTCGAGCAGGGTAAGCGCTTCCGCGCCGCTGTTGGCGCTGAGCACCTCGTATTTGAGCGGCCGCAGCAAGCGTTTGAGTGACGAAATCACGCCGGGCTCGTCGTCCACCAGTAGCAACGAGGGGACGGGCGAGGTGCCGGCATTGAGAGCTTGAATGCCCGGGTCGACGGGGTTCATCGAATTGCCGGTTGCCTGTAGGTCAGACATGGTCATCCTCATCGATTATTTTCGCGTCGCAGCGCGCGTTGCATCATTAGCCCGAACTACAGGGCTTCGAGAAAGTGGTCGAGCGCTTGCGTCATTCCGCGAATGGCCGCATCCGGTAGCAGCAGCACCATGCGCGCGGCGAAGCCGCCTTCCTCCATCGTGAAGTGAATCTCCAGCAACAGCGCCATCTGCCACCGGCCGCAAGGCACCAGTCCGCCCTGCTTGTTCCCGGAAGGTGGCAACAACGTGGGTTGCGAGAAGCAGATATGCCACCCCAACTGCTCGAAAACGCTTCGTACACATGCGCCGACCAGCAGGTTGGTGATGTCGCACAGCACTTCGATCTGGGTGTCGGGATCGCCGGCGTCATGTCCCATCAGTTGCTGCAGTTCGCGCTGACCGTCTTTGCCGACGAGCACGATCGCTTCGCCGGATATATCGGACTGGAACGCCTGGCGCACGGGCGGCAATTCGCCGTCGCCCTGCGGGCTCAACAGGACGCGCAACTGGTCGACGCCGACGAGCCGGATATCAGGCACGGCAAGCGTGACGAACGCGCCGAGCAGTTTTGCCAGCGCCGCGGCAGCCTTGCCCATGCCGACGTTGCAGATTTCCTGCAACGCGTCGCGCTGGTCTTCGTTCAGAGTCTGTTCATTCATGGAGACCGTACTCCGCGAGAATCGGCCGGATCGCCTCGGGCGATACCGGCTTGGCAACAAAGCCGATCGCGCCGAGCGCCTTTGCGCGCTCGACAGCGCCGGACTGCACGTCCGCCGACACCACGATCACGAATGTGTCGAGTCCTTCGTGCTGGATCGCTTCGAGCACCTGGAAGCCGTTCATTACCGGCATGGTCAGATCGAGGAACATCACCGCGGCCTTGCCCGCTCGATAAAGGTCGAGTGCGGCCGCTCCATCGGATGCCTGGGTAATTTCGATGTCCCAGCCCTCGGGCAGCGAGCGGATCAATAGCTTGCGGGCGAGCGTCGAATCGTCGACAACGAGGACGGGCAATGGCATGGAATCACCTCACGTGGCTGCCGGTAACTGCGCTGTCAGCGCGATTTGATCTACCGCATCGGTTTGAGCAAGCGCATCGGGATTGGCGGCTTCTTCGCGCAAGGCGCCATCGACCGGCAACGTGACGCGAAACGTCGTGCCCTGGCCGACGGCGCTGGCCACGGAAATCGTGCCGCGATGCGCGTTGACGATTCCGTAGGTCACTGACAAACCGAGGCCGGTCCCCTGACCAACGGGCTTCGTCGTGAAGAACGGGTCGAAGATGCGTTTCAGGTGCTTGGGCGGAATCCCGCATCCCGCATCGGCGACTTCGAACCACACGCGTGACGCATCGGCTGGATCGACGCCGGTGCGTACCGTGATCGTGCCGAGCGGCGCGCCGTGCTGCTCGTGATTGCCGCCGTAGGCCTGCGCGGCGTTCACCACGAGATTGAGCACCACCTGGCTGATCTGCGAGGGGATACAGTGCACGAGCGGAATCTGCGCATAGTCGCGGACGAGATTCGCGCGGTACTTCACTTCGTTATGGACGATGTTCAGTGTCGACTCGATGCAGCGGTGAATGTCGGCGCGTTCCCACACGTGCGTGCTGTCGATGCGCGAGAAGTCGCGCAGATCGACCACTATCGTGCGCACGCGTGCGAGTCCTTCTCTCGACTCCTGTACGAGCGTCGGCGCATCGCCGAGCAAATATTCGAGGTCCGCCTGTTCCGCGAGCGCGCACATGTCGTTCTTCAATGCGGGCGCGGACTCGCTTACCATGCGCTCGATATCCGCTGCATAGCGGATCAGCGTCTTCACGTAACCGTCGAGCGTGTTCAGATTGGACAGTACGAAGCCGACCGGATTGTTGATCTCATGCGCGACGCCCGCCGCGAGTTGACCAATCGCGGCGAGTTTTTCCGATTGGAGCAATTGCTGGTGCGCGTGCTCCAGTTCCTCGTTGAGCGAGGTGAGCTGTTCGTTGCGCTCGGTCAATTCGGCGAGTGCGCTGGTGACCGCTTTCTCGCGATCCTTAAGCTCGCCGTACGCGATGCAGACATCAGTCGTATCGACTATCGCGATGCCGACCGCGACCACTTCGCCGTGCTCATCCTCGATTGGAATGAAGCTGCAGTTCTGGCGCATTGCGTCGATCGTTCCGGTGATCGGGCGCGAGTGCTCGAAACGGAACAGATACGGCCGATGCTCCCACGACGAGTAAGCGGGCGTGCCTAATACGAACACGCCCTCGATCTTTCTTTGAAGCCACTGCTGCGGCAATTCCGGGAAAGTGTCGAGCAAATTTTCGCCGACCACGGACTGCGCTGAACGTCCGCTGTGCGATTGCATGAAGCGATTCCATGTGAGGATGCGTAACTCGCGGTCGACCGAGAAAACACCGCTATTGATCCGCTCGACAATGGCTTCCGACAGATTCGTTTTCACCGAGAAGGCCCGTGAATGACAACGCCGGCAACGTGTGATCGCGGGCCCGTCAAGCGCTCATGCTCTGAAGACCGGCGTCGCTGCCATGAGTGAATTAACGGAGCGTACGGCGCCGGGACTAAGCGGTATTTACCCTGAGTCAAAGCGCATGGCGGGCGGTGCGGGGCAGCAGCGCGGGCATCGATGAAGGCTTAACGATGCTTTGGCCTGCATCGAAAGAGGGCTCGCGCGGGCGATTCAACGTGAAGGAGTCAACGTGAAGCTCAGATAGATGGTATGAACGCCACCCTCCCGTCGCGGTCGTTTCGGCTCTGAACACTGAAGTGCCTTTGGAGGTACTGGGTCCCTCCAGAACGCAACGGCATCAATGTGCCAAATCTATGGTCCACCCCGTTTTTGCAACTATGATCTTCGATGGCGAGTTGGCTTGCTTAAATCTATTCGGCGTCATTGTGGGGATCGCTCCCCGCGCCACGATGAGATTCGCGCCTGACGATCCTTAACAGTGGATCGGCTTCGAAAAGCCTCTTTGGCACTCAGGTTCTTCGGCAGGCCGCTGCGCCGTTCACGTCATCAATTTTCAGTCGTCGCAAAACCAGTTGGGTGATTGTGTTAAGTAAAGATGAAGCTGTGTTCGTTCAGATCGGGTGAGTTGCGTAGCTGGCGTCGAATGTGGTTCGGCGCGCAACAATCGCCCAGGCCGTTCGGGCCAGCTTGTTGGCGAGCGCACACGCCACCACGTTTGAATGTCGTTGAGCGAGCATTGCGCGGACCCAGTCTGCCAGGCGACCGGTTCGTTTCTCCAACCCTCGCATGTAGGCTCGGGCGCACAGGACGAGCAGACGCCTGACATTTTTGTCGCCGCGCCGGCTGATCCCAAGAAGATTGGTCTTGCCGCCCGTACTGAATTGCCGGGGCACGAGCCCAACCGATGCCGCAAAATCGCGACTGCATCGGTACTGCCTTGCGTCGCCCATCTTTGCGGCCAACGCGCTTGCGGTGACCGGGCCGACTCCCGGGATGCTCATCAGGCGCTGTCCGACCTCGTCGTCGGCGAGCTGACGTGCAAGCTCCTGGTCAATCTCACCGATCTGTTCTTCAAGGTACTTGAAGTGCTGATGGAGGCGTTCGAGGATCGCAACCAGTCTTGGCGGCAGTTCATGCATAGCGAGCACAGACGGCAGACGTGTGACGGCAGTGTTGCCTACCGGCAGACTGATGCCGAACTCGAGAAGAAAGCCATGCATCTGGTTGACGGTTCTGGTCCGCTCGCGCACCATCGATTCACGTACACGGTGCAGCACCGAAAGCGTCTGTTGCGACTCAGTCTTCGGAATTACGAATCTCATCGCCGGGCGCGACGCAGCTTCGCAGATCGCCTCTGCATCGACGAAATCATTCTTGTTCGATTTGACGAATGGCCTGACGAACTGCGGCGAGATCAGGCGCACCGTGTGCCCGAACTCGGCCAGCTTCCGCGCCATATGATGCGAACCGGCGCAGGCCTCCATGACGACGGTACAGGCATGGAAAGTCGCGAAGAATTCGATCAGTTGTTTGCGGCTCATCTTTTTACGAAACAAAGCCTTGCCTTTCGCATCTTGCCCATGCAGGTGAAAGCTGTGTTTGCCAAGATCGATACCAACGAGCGTAACGTCGTCCATGGTGGCCTCCAGTTCGGTATGAACACTGCCAGCCTAACCTGTCCAGCGAGGTGGGGTGGACCATCCCATTAGTGGAAGTTGTCGCGACCACTTGAGGGAACGGAGGGACCATCATGAATGCTACGACGTTCGGGCTCGATATTGCAAAGCGCACGTTCCAGATGTATTGGATCGAAGCGGAAACCGGAGAGGTTGTGAACCGGCGATTCACGAAGCAACAGCTTATAGAATTCCTTGGCCAGCGAGCGGCCAGTCGGGTGGCCTTGGAAGCCTGCGGGAGTGCGCACTGGTGGGCGCGCAAGATTGCGGCGCTAGGTCATCAAGTCGTATTGCTGCATGCACGGTTCATTCGCCCGTTCGTCCAGAATAACAAGACCGACGCAACAGATGCTCGTGCAATCTGGACGGCAGCGCAGCAACCCGGCATGCGGTCCGTAGCACCGAAGACCGCAGATCAGCAGGCCATGCTCGGATTGCATCGCATCCGTTCACTGCTGGTCAAGTCACGTACCATGCAGGTCAACCAGTTGCGCGGCCTGCTGTATGAATTTGGCGTAACGCTGAGAGCGGGACGTCTCGCGGGCTTGGCCGAGGTCCGCGAGCGACTGGGTGAAATTGAGCAGATCGTTCCGGGCACATTGTTCTGTGCGCTGCGCGACCAGCTTCAGTTCATTGAACGCATCGAAGCCGAGATCCGCAAGCTCGAGCGGCAGATCGTTGTCTGGCAGCGGCAAGAGGCAGCATGTCGACGGCTTTCGACGATCCCGGGTATTGGGCCATTGACGGCGACAGCCCTGGTCGCGACGATCGGCGATCCCGCCGCGTTCAAATCGGGACGAGAACTTGCCGCATACCTCGGCCTGGTGCCCAGGCAAAGCGGTACCGGCGGAAAGGTGCGATTGGGCGGCATAAGCAAGCGCGGCGACAGCTATATTCGGATGCTGCTGATCCACGGTGCACGTGCGGTCCTCTTCAAAAGCAGGAGCAAGGAGGCCTGGTGCGAGCAACTGTCGCGACGTCGACCTGCGAACGTGGTTGCAGTCGCACTGGCAAGCAAGATGGCGCGGACAGCGTGGTCGCTGCTGGCGAACAACCGCACGTATCAAAAAGACTACGCACTACAAAAGACAGCCTGAAAAATTTCCGCATCGCGCGAGCCATGCAGAAAGGTTGCGAAGGTTGGTAATGATGTGATGGCGAGACAGGTTGGTCCGCAAGAACGCAAACCTGATTGACGCTGAGCGCTTCGAGCGCGCTAGATAGCAGAGGTCGTTCTTGGCGAATTCCATCAGGGCACGCAGGCTCGGCCTGCAGATGCCGGATATAAGCCTGCAACCAAATCCCTGTCGAACGTCGCAGCGTTATTACCTTGCAAGCCGGGCGGCGTTCATATAAGCGGCAATGATCGCTTCTGCGCCGGCCAGACGATAACCGCTTTCCGGAAGTGCTTGCCCCTCGCGGCCCGCGAGCGTGGATAACAGCACTATGCCGGAGCGCGGCTCCATCACCGCATTCGCTGCACCCATGTTCAGCGCGATAAATAGCCGCTGCCCGCGATAATGCCGCTCATAAGTGAGCACATCGCCCGAGGCGGCGACGTTTTCAATCGCGCCCAGCACGAGCGCCGCATTGCTGCGCCGCAACCTGAGCAGCCGGCGATAGAGCGACAGCATGCTCGATGGATCGCCGTCCTGCGCGCGCACGCTGGTGTCCGTCGAGATTGGTAACCATGACCTGCCGTTTGTAAAACCGGCACCCGGCAGCGCGGCATCCCACTGCATCGGCGTGCGCTCCGGATCGCGTCCCTGGCCGATACCGGGCTGCCGGAGCTCGGCCGGGTCCTGCACCTGATCGGGCGGAATCTCGCCGTCTGCCATGCCGATTTCATCGCCGTAGTAAAGCGTCGGCGTGCCGCGCAGTGTCAGCAGCAGCACAGCCGCCACGCGTGCCTGCGCCGCGCCCACGCGCGACGCCACGCGCGGATTGTCGTGGTTGCCCAGCACCCAGTTGGGCCAGGCATGTTCGGGCAACGCACTGTCGTAATCGCGGATCATGCGTGCGATTTCGCCCGCATTCCACGCCGCATTCAGCAACTGGAAGTTGAACGGCATGTCCGCGCCATCGCCGTTCGCGCCGTAGTACCTGACGAGTTGTGGAACGGGCAGATAGATTTCGCCAATCAATACGCGCTCCCCGTACTCGTCGAGCGTCGCGCGCATTGAACGCACGATCTGATGCACTTCGGGCTGGTCTTCGGTGTAGGTCTGCAATTGCCGATGATGCTCCGGCTGGCCCGGCTCATACGCGGGATTTGGCGGGTTGTCGCGAAACTGCGCGTCTTTGATCAGCAGCCACAGCACGTCGACGCGAAAACCGTCCACGCCGCGATCGAGCCAGAACCGCAACACGTCGTCCATTGCCCGGCGCACCTGAGGGTTGCGCCAGTTCAGATCCGGCTGCTCGCGCAGAAACGCGTGGTAGTAGTACTGGCCGGTGCGATCATCGCATTCCCACGCGGAGCCGCCCATGCGGCTCAGCCAGTTGTTCGGCGGGCCGCCATCGGGCGCGGGGTCGCGCCACAAATACCAGTCGCGCTTAGGGTTGTCGCGTGACGAGCGGCTTTCCTCGAACCATGGGTGCCGGTCCGACGAATGGTTCGGCACGAAGTCGAGCAGCACCTTCAGGCCCAGTTCGTGAGCCCGGTCCGCGAATTGCTTGAAGTCGCCGAGGGTGCCGAACATCGGGTCGATATCGCAGTAGTCGGCGACGTCGTAACCGAAGTCGGCCATGGGCGACGGGTAGATCGGCGAAAGCCAGACTGCGTCGACGCCCAGCCCGGCGAGATACGGAAGACGCGAAGTGATGCCGGCGAGGTCGCCGATGCCGTCGCCGTTGCTGTCCTGAAACGAGCGCGGATAGATCTGGTAGATCACCCCGCGTTGCCACCATGCCAGTTCCGACATTGCAATTCCCCTCAACGATCGATTGTTTTGGTGCCACGCAAAGACCGCATGCTCAACGATCTCTGGTACAAGAACGCCATCGTCTATTGCCTTTCGGTGGGCACGTTCATGGACGCGAACGGCGACGGCGTCGGCGACTTCAAGGGCCTTCTGCGCCGGCTCGACTACCTGCAAGGGCTCGGTGTCACGACGATCTGGCTGATGCCTTTCCAGCCTTCGCCGGGCCGCGACAATGGCTACGACATCTCCGACTATTACAACGTCGATCCGAAATACGGCACGCTTGGCGACTTTTCCGAGTTCACGCATGCGTGCCGCGAGCGCGGCTTGCGCGTGATGATCGACCTCGTGGTCAATCACACGTCCGATCAGCACCCCTGGTTCCGGGAAGCACGGAGCGATCCCGATTCGCAGTATCGCGACTGGTATGTCTGGTCCGACAAGCAGCCGCCGAATGCGAAAGACGGCGTGGTGTTTCCCGGCGTGCAGAAATCGACGTGGACTTTCGACAAGCAGGCGAAGCGCTGGTATTTCCATCGCTTCTACGAATTCCAGCCTGACCTGAATACCGCTAATCCGTACGTGCGAGCCGAATTGCTGAAGATCATGGGCTTCTGGATTCAGCTCGGCGTGTCGGGATTCCGCATGGACGCCGTGCCCTTCGTCATCGCCACGAAAGGCCCGAAGGTGCGCCAGCCCGTCGAGCAATACGACATGTTGCGTGAGTTTCGCGAGTTCCTGCAATGGCGTCAGGGCGACGCGATCATTCTCGCGGAAGCCAACGTGCTGCCAGATACCGATCTTGAGTATTTTGGCGACGAAGGCGAACGCCTGCAGATGATGTTCAATTTCCAGCTCAATCAGAACACGTTCTATGCGCTCGCGACTGGCGACACCGCACCGTTGAAAAAGGCGCTCACGGCGACCAGACCGCGCCCGGCGACCGCGCAGTGGGGCGTGTTCCTGCGCAATCACGACGAACTCGATCTCGGCCGCCTCACGCCCGAACAGCGCGAGGCCGTGTTTGCGGCGTTCGCGCCCGAGCCCGACATGCAACTGTACGAGCGCGGCATCCGCCGCAGACTCGCGCCGATGCTCGCGGGCGACAGGCGCCGGCTCGAGCTCGCCTACAGCCTGATGCTCACCTTGCCCGGCACGCCCGTTTTCCGTTACGGCGACGAAATCGGCATGGGCGACGATTTGCGGCTACCCGAGCGCGAATGCGCGCGCACGCCAATGCAATGGTCGACGGAGCCTGAAGGCGGCTTCACCAAGCATGCGAAGCCGCCTTGCCGCGTGATAACCGGCGGCGCTTACGGCTTCGAGCGTGTGAATGTGGCGAGCCAGCGGCGCGATCCCAACTCGTTTCTAAACTGGATGGAACGCATGATTCGCATGCGCCGCGAGGTGCCCGAAATCAGTTGGGGCGACTTCGACGTGCTGCGCACGTCGCGAAGCGACGTACTTGCGCTTCGTTTCGACTGGCGCAACAACTCGGTTCTGTGCCTGCACAACTTCGGCGCTGAGGCCTGCACGGTGAAATTCCGCTCTGGCTGCAACGAGCCGGGCCAGAACCGGCTCATCAACCTTCTTTCCGACGACCACAGCGAAGAGCAGGACGACGGCCGGCACGCGGTCGTACTCGAACCGTATGGCTACCGATGGTATCGGGTCGGCGGGCTCGATTATCTGTTGAGGCGCAGCGAAATCTAGACACAGTTACGGAGTCCGCAATATGCAAGGCGAATGCAATGAATAACCACGACGCCGCATGTAGCCAGGCGCACCTGAGCAGGTCTGCCGGGATGCTCACGTGGAGTCTCTCGCTGACTCTCACTTTAAGTCTCGCGGCATGTGCGTCCGGTGCGGGCGATATCGGCGACACCGGGCTGGGTCCGCATCCGCCACTGCCCGCGCCGCAAACGTCGCTGTTTCCGACGGTGAACATCGCGCCCATTCAGGCGCGCGACAGCCAAAGCGTGCCCGTTGCGCCGCAAGGCTTCAAGGTGACGGCGTTCGCGGGCGGGCTCGACCATCCGCGGTGGGTGTATCCGCTGCCGAACGGCGATCTGCTGGTCGCCGAGAGCAATGCGCCGGCTCAGCACGATGAGGATGAGGGCATTGTCGGCTGGATCCGCAAACAGGTGATGAAGCAGGTGATGAAGCGCGCGGGCGCGGGCGTGCCGAGCCCCGACCGGATCGTGCTGCTGCACGGCCAGGGCGACAGCGCACAAAGCCGCTATGTGTTTCTGTCGGGCCTTCACTCGCCGTTCGGCATGGCGCTCGTCGGCGACTACCTTTACGTCGCCGATACCGACGCGCTGCTGCGCTTTCCGTACCATGCCGGCGACACGCACATCACTGCGGCGCCCGAGAAGATAGCCGAACTGCCGGCGGGGCCGATCAATCATCATTGGACCAAGAATGTCGTGGCGAGCCGCGACGGACAGCGCCTGTATATCACGGTCGGCTCGAATAGCAACGTCGCTGAGAACGGCATTCAGGCCGAAGAGGGCCGAGCGCTCATCCTCGAATTGACGCTTGCGAGCGGGCGCTCGCGCGTGTTCGCGTCTGGTCTTCGCAATCCGAACGGGATGGACTGGCAACCCGATAGCGGCGCATTGTGGGCCGCCGTCAACGAGCGCGACGAGCTGGGCGACGACCTCGTGCCCGACTACATGACCGCGGTGAAAGACGGCGGCTTCTACGGATTTCCCTATAGCTACTATGGGCAACATGTCGATACGCGCGTGAAGGAGCAGCGACCGGACAAGGTGGCGAGCGCGCTCACGCCGGACTATGCGCTCGGCAACCACACCGCGTCGCTCGGACTGGCGTTCTATACCGGCAGGAGTTTTCCTCGGCAATACTGGGGCGGCGCATTTGTCGGCCAGCATGGGTCATGGAACCGCAAGCAGCATAGCGGCTATAAGGTTATTTTCGTGCCGTTCGCGGACGGACGGCCAGCAGGGATGCCGGAGACTTTTCTAAGCGGCTTTCTGAGCGCGGACGGGCATGCGTTGGGGCGGCCGGTCGGCGTGGCCGTCGACAAGGCGGGCGCGTTGTATGTCGCCGACGACGTGGGTAACGTCGTCTGGAAAGTCGTTTATAGCGGCAACTGACGATGAACCGCGAATGCAATACGGCCGCGCCGCGTTCCAGGGGGCGGGCCGCCTCCAAGCGTCCCGCCGTGGCCTGCCGGAATTGCCCGGTAAAATACCGCGCACTACCGACGGCGCGGAAGGTCTGATCTCCGCCTGCTTACTTTGAATTTCGAGGCGTTCATGTCCATGGAAACAGACACCGTCACCGATGAACGGGTGGCTCACATTGCAGACCGCATGGTTGGCGAAGGCAGGAAAGTTTCGGCGCTGGCGGTCTGGACAGAGGTGCGCAGCGGCTCGATCGTCGCCGTGTCCGAGGCTCTCGAGCGTTGGCGTGCAGCGCGGCAACCCGCGCCAGAGGCGCCTGTCGCGGCCGGCTTGCCGGAAGATGTTGCCCAGACGATGCTGAATGCCGCGGGCAACGTGTGGGCGAGCGCCCGCGAGGAAGCCGAGCGCGTCGTCAATCAGCGTCTTGCCGCAGCAAGCGAGCACGCCGGTGCGATTGCCGCGGAGCGTGACGAGGCGCTAGTCGAATATCAGAACACGCTGGCCGAAGCCGAGTTGGCGCGCGAGCGCGTTGCGACGCTCACGAACGCGCTGAGCATCTCGGAAGACGCGGTGAATCGCCTCGCGACCGAACTGTCGGCGTTACGGGACCGGGCGAAAGCCGCTGAGGAGCGCGTCGCCGAACTCGAGGACCGCACCGCGGAGGCGGAAGCGCGCGTGGCCCAGACCGAGGAGCGCGAAGCGGCGGCCGAGGCGCGCGTCGCAGAGGCCGAGCAGCGTGCGGCGACCGCGGAGGCGCGTGTTGTGGAGGCCGAGGAGCGGGCTTCGACCGCGGAGGCGCGGGTAGCACAGGCCGAGGAGCGGGCGTCGACTGCGGAGCTGCGGGTTGTAGAGGCCGAGGAGCGGTCTTCGAATGCAGAGGCGCAGGTCGCCCAGGCCGAACAGCGGGCAGCGGACGCCGAACGGCGCATCACGGAAGTAGAAGAGCGAGCGGCGGCAGCGGAGGCGCGTGTTGCACAGGCAGACGAGCTGGCGGCCATGGCGGAGACGCGCGTCGCGCAAGCCGAGGAGCGCGCAACGACCGCGCAAGCGCGCGTGGCGGAGGCTGACGAACGCGCATTAGCGGCGCAAGCGGGCATCGCGCAGGCCGAGGAACGCGCCTCGGCAGCAGAGGCGCGCATTGCAGAGGCAGAGGAACGTGCAGCCGGTGCGGCGGCGCGAGCTGCAGAAGCCGAAGAGCGTGCGTCGACAGCGCAAGCGCGCATTGCCCATGCCGAAGAAAGCGCCGAGGAACACGCTTCGGCGGCGCAAGCACGCATTGCAGAGACGGAAGAACGCGCGTCGGCAGCGCAAGCCAGGCTGCAAGCCGCCGAAACATCTCTGGACGAAGAACGTCAGGCGCGCGAAGCGTTGAGCAGCGCTACCGTCGCTAAGGACGTGGAGATCGCGCGTCTTATTGAAGAGCGCGATGCCGCGCGCCACGAGGCGGCCACGCTGAGTGAAGCCGGCCAGACACACGCGCGCGAAGTGCAGAAATGGGCGGACGAATCTAGTGCGGCGTCGTCGCGTGCGCAGGACGCCGCGTTACAGGCGAGCGAAAGCCTCGCGCAGCTTGCGGCGCTGCAGACCGAACTGGATCAGGCGCGCGCCGAGCTAGCGGCACACCGCGAGGCGAACTCGGCTCACGGCGACGAAGCAGCCGCCCAGCGCGCCGAGGTCGAACGTGTGCAGCAGGAACTCGATGCCGCCCGCGAACAGCTCGTCGCCATGAGCGAAGCCAATGCGACCGCGACGGCGGAGACCGGCCGGCTCGCAGAGCAGGCATCGTCGGCGGCGAGCCGCGCAGAGGCCGCCGAACAGCGCGTCGCCGACCTCGAGCGCCAGCTTGCCGAACTCGAAACAGCACATGCGCAACGACTGGAACAGGCGCAGCAACACCCCCTGTCGCCGGATAGCGCGTCGCCGGAGAGCCCGTCGCCGGTTTCCGAATCGAAGGAAGCGGTAATGGCCGACGAAATCGCGTCGCTACGCCGTCAGATGTCCACTCAGGCGAAGGCGCACGAGAAGGCGTACAGCGAACTCCATACGCTGGCCGAGCAGTGGGTCGCGCACGCCAAGGAACTCAAGCAGCGGCTCAGCGCGACGAATCAGAAGGTGACCTTCCTCGACGCGCGCAGCGCGGCGGAGGTCGCGCTTCTACGGCGGCTGTCGTCCGAGCTTGAACGCCTGAAGCCGGATCACGATCTGGTGTCGCGCGACGCGCAGCAAAAGCTCATCAGCGCGACGCTCGCTGAGCGCCTCGAACAGAAGGGCTATCGGTACGATCCGGCAACCGCGGTCATATCGAAGATCGAGGCCTGACGCTTCGGGGCGTCAGGCAGCACTGCGTGCTTATAACGGCTTGGGCGGCGACCCGTCGTCGTCGATGCTGTGACTGCCCGCGCCCGGCGGCGAGGTCGTGTCGCGCAGTTGCGTCTCTTCTGGATTTTTCGGCACGACCTTGTCGGCGTCGGCTTCGTCGATTGCGTTGAGCTGATTGCCGCCGGGCGTGCGCGGCGTGCCCGGCGCCGGCGTCGGGACCGCTCGTGGCTGAGCCGGCCCCGGCCCCGACAACCCCTCTTGCGAAGGCGTGTTCGGCGAGGGCGGCGTGGCGGGGTCGTTGTTCGAAGAAGAGGAAGAAGCGTCCTGGTGGTCGGTCATGGGGTCATCTCCTTGGCTGGGGTCGTTCCGAACGGCGCGCGAACGACATTTGCGTGCAATGCGTACCGCAGACGCAGCACGCGCCGTTCCATCGGCCTCGCCTGCAACCGTTGCGATCGGCGGACCGGCTCAGCGCAACACGCGCGCGACGAGCGGCAGATGATCCGACGCGATTCGCGCGGGCTTGCTCCGATCCACCTCGATATCGACGAGACGCGCGGCCGGATGCACCCACACGCGGTCCAGTGCAAAAGTCGGAAAGCGCGAAGGAAACGTGCGCGGCGCGGCCACCCGGCCGAAGCGCGTGAGAAGCGCGCGCAACGGCCATCCCCAAACGAACCATTCATTCAGATCGCCGAGCAGGATGACGGGGAGATCGGGCGTATCGAAGGCTTCCAGCAGCAGCCGCACCTGCGCCCGGCGTTCGCGGGCCGACAGGCCCAGATGTGTCGCGACAATGCGCATCACGCCATGGCCCGTTTCTATGTCGACGTCGAGGGCGCCGCGCGCTTCGCGGCTGCCGAACGACAGGTCCAGCGTGCGCACGGCTCGTACCGGGAGATTCGTCAGCACCGCGTTGCCGAAGCGCCGGTCGGGACCGTCGAGCGTCGGCCCCGGTACCGCGTGCATGCCCGTCAGATCCTGCAGTTCGCGCAGCACGTCGATGCTCGCCGCGCCGCCGAGCGGCACTTCCTGCAACGCGACCACATCGGCTTTCAGAGCTGTGATCACTTGCGCGATCCGGGCCGCCGAGCGTTTGCCGTCCGTGCCCACGGCTCCGTGAATGTTGTACGTGGCGATGCGCAGCGGCTCGCCCGCATCGCTCGAATGTGCTGGCATCGTTCGCACACGCGGCGCCGGCTGCGCTTCGTCGAGCGTCACTGTATCGTTCGCGCGGCCGCTCATTGGCGCCTCATCAGCACGCGCCGCAGGACAAGCGACATCGAAACGAGCGCGACGCCGATCGCGGCGACGAGCAGCAGAGAAAGCGGCGTCGGATGTGTGAGCGCCGTGACTAGTTGACGGGCGAACGAAGTCGCGAGCACTACGCCTGGCGCCATCCCGATCGCAGTGCCCGCCATGAAGTCCCAGAAGCGGATATGCGATGCGCCCGCCGCGAGATTCACGATGGAAAACGGCGCCACCGGCACGAGCCGCAGCAGGATCATTGCGACGAGCCCTTTGCTGCGCAGCCGTTCGCTGAGCTGATTCAGGCGTTCGCCAGCCAGTTCGCGCACGGCGTCGCGACCGAGCCAGGCGCCCGCAGCCCAGCCCGCCGCTGCAGCGATCAGCGTCCCGGCGAGCGCGTAGGCGGCCCCGGCTATCGCGCCGAACACCAGCCCGGTAACGGCGATCAGCAACGTGACCGGCACCGACAGCAGAGCGGCCACTGCGTACATCGCGACTACCGCAATCGGACCGAAATGCGTTGCGGCGAGCCGTTGTGCGTCGGCCGTCAGCTTGGCGAAGGTCAATTCATGACCGAACGGCGTGAAGCGCCACGCAATCGTCAGCGCGACGACGCCGAGTGCGAGCGCGCCGAGCACCAGCAGCTTCGCAATGACGGGACGACGCGTGGGCTCGGGCAGGAATTGCGCGAGCAGTTCATTGGCCTCGATCGGCGCTTCGGGATCGAGAACGTGAACCCGATCGGCGATGTCGCGCAGTTCGGGCGGCACCTCCGGCGTCAACGGGACAAGCGTGCGCGCCGAATGTCCTTTCAGGCTCGCGATGGCCGCGTTCAGACGCCCATGACGCGCGAGCGCCCGCTCCACGTCTGCCTCGCTTGAATCGAGATGTTCGGCGAGCAACCGGTTGCGAATGCGTGCAATCGCTGCTTGCCTGAGCGGATTGTCGCGCGCGTCGATCACGATGCAGCACTCGGAGTCGAGCACCATCGACCGGTTGTTCAGATTGGCACTGCCAATCACCAGCAAACGGTCGTCGGCGATCATGATCTTGCTGTGCACGTTGATGAACCGGCCGTTCGGGGCATCGACGGCCGGCGCATACATGGCATAGCGGCCGTTGCGGTCCGCGGCCTCAAGCAGCTTGTGCAGACGCGCACGCAGAACGCCCATTGTCGCTTCCTGGAGCCAGCCGCTTTGCCGGTAAGGGCAGACGACCGCAAGGTCGGGGCCGTTCTCTTCCGCGATGCGTTTTTGCAGCGCCGAGCCGACCGAATTCGCCGTGAAATACTGATTCTCGACATAGATATTGCGGCGCGCGGCGGCCACGGTAGCGAGATGCAACGCCTTCACTTGCTGGATCGCGGGTCTGCCGTCGTACGCAGGCTCGGTGAGCGAAATGCCCAGGTCGATATCGGTGAAATCGGGTTCGATGCGCGACGGCCACAAATCGGTTCGCGGCGGCGGCTTGCCGTTGAACGGCCGGCCGGCCTTGTCGCTGCGGCGCGAGCGGCGCCAGCGTTCGCGGGCCAGATGCGCGATGGCGGCGGCAGCGGGGCCGTCGAACATCAGTTGCGCGTCGTGCATCGGCTCGTAGCTCGTCTTGCCGAGATTTTTGCGCAGCGGGTCGTCGGGCCGATGTTCGGGCGTGTCCCAACGCGAACCGGTGAGGTCGATGCCGCCGGTGAACGCGAGGCTGTCGTCGATCACGACGATTTTCTGATGATGCGACGCACCCAGCGGATGACGTCCGTCCAGCCGGAACCAGAGGCGCCGATGCGCGTGCCACGCGGGCTTGTAGGATGGGAGCCATTCGCGCTCAAATGCATATAGCATCGCGAAATCCCAGCCGAGCAGATAGATGCGCAACTGCGGATTCGCGTCGAGCACGGCGCACAGGAACTCGGAGAGCTTGGGCGGAAAACCGTCGTCGACGCCGCCGGGGACGAGTTCGATGCGGCTGTCAATATCCCATCCCAGGATGAAAATGGAATGACGTGCGCGCGGAATCATCTCGCGCAACACCGCGTAGTAGGAGGCGGCGTCGATCAACACGCTCGCGCGATGCGCCTTCAGAATCCATTCGCAGGTCGAGCGGGTGTCCATCACCTCGCCGTTCGGGACGGCGGGCGCCGCGTCGGCGGTGTCTCGCGACGGCGACGGCGCATCCAGCAGATCGGATTCTATCGGGTCAGGTTCACTCATGGTGGTCCGTGCGACTGTCACTGGGTATATGCGGATGCAAGTGGCATTCCACGGCGAGGCGGACGCTGCTGTCAGCCGTTTTCGCTTGTCAGCCGGGGCGCGGGTTGTAGTTGCGCTTTGTACGGTTTGAAATTTTGGCGGCGGTGGGCGCTGTTTTTTCAGTCGCAAGGCTCCTAGCGTTTTGCGCTGGAGCGGTGCGCGATGTTTCGCGGGTCGTGTAGCGGACGTTGATGTCGATCAGTCTTGCGTGGCGTCAGATTTTCGGACGATGCCGTGGCGAATTTTCTGAATTTGCAGGGGTGCTTGGCTTCAGCGTGCGGATGGGATCGGATCTGTTCTAGAGTGGTTCGGGCGCGAATGGGTGAGCGGCTGCGTCCATACGTCGTTTTTAATGGGCGAGCGTTTGGATTGATGTTCCTTCTGGTGGTGGCTGCTAACCGACCGGTAAAGGGCTGGTATCGATTCAAACATGCAAAGGCGAGCCCTCACTGAAAAAGGGGTGCCTCGTGGAGGCATTTAGTAGGATTCCAAACTGTCCGGAAAGCCAGCGGCATATGAAACATAACTTTGGAGGGGGCTAACAATGTCGTGGCTTATCCAGCCGCGTACGCCGGACACGACCGGCGATGCGTGGACGCAATGGGCGGGCAGGCCGCTTCCCACGGTTCCCCGACCCGCTGAAGCGAGGCACGCATGACCCGGTGGACGACGCAAACGCGCACCCTCACGTTCAGCGGTGCCGCGCTTCCCGAAATCATCGGCGTCGATTACCGCAGCCGGCAATGCATCGAAACCCGGGAGCCGATGCTGACGGTCCGCAGTCTGCGGGGACGCGAGGCGGTGGGCGAGCTGTTCGAATACGTCGTGGAAACCGAGGTCGAAAACCCGGACTTCCTGCAGGACCCGGCGAGTGCCGCGCAGCTCGACCTGGCGAAGATCGTCGGCACATCGGGCACCGTCGCGATCCAGGTTACGGGCATCGGCACCTTCCGCGCCGGCGCGACAGGCGATGCCGGGCGCGTGAACGTCGGTGCCGATACCCGCCATATCAATGGCGAAATCGTTTCAGCGCGCATCCGGTGCGTTGAGGACCGCGCGGCGGTGTTCGACTTCGTGCTGCGCCCGTTCGTGTGGCGGGCGACGCTGAACTGCGATTCGCGCATCTTCCACGGTACCGTGATCGAGGTGCTTGAACAGGTGCTGCAACCCTACGAGGGCACCGTCGAGTGGCGCATTGGCGGAATGTGGCCCGGCAGGGGCAGGGCTTGTCCCGCGCGCGACATGCTCCGGCAGGCGTGGGAGTCGGACTGGCAATTTGTGTCCCGTTTAATGGAAGAGTTCGGACTCTTCTACTGGTGGGAACACCGGGACGACTATCATTCGCTTGTCATCTCCGACCTGCTGGGTGGTTTCCGTCCGCATGGCTTGGCCTATGAAACGCTTCGCTATCACACCGGCGGCCGCATTGACGAGGAACACATCAGTGAACTGTCGATCGCCTACACGCTGACGCCGGGCAAGGCGACGGTCAACGACCATAACTACGCACAGCCGCGGCTGGCAAAAAGTCTTGTGCCAAACCGCGAGACCTATGAGGACGCGCGCGGTACCGCGAGCCAGCGCATTGAGCTGTACGAGCCCGCTGACTTTGCCCAGCCCGAGGCGCGACGCACGTCTGCCCATCCGAACGACGAGCAGATCGAAGGCCAGCACCTTGCGCGGGTCAAGCTCGAAGCGCGGCGCTGCCAAGGTTTGCGGGCAACCGGCAGGGGGCACCTCCAGGCCCTTCAGCCGGGCCGCACGTTCACGCTTGCGGGCTATCCGCAGGAGCGCGCGAACCGCGAATACATCGTGCTGCGCTGTGATCTGGACATCACTGAAGTCGGCACGTCATCCGGTGCATGGCGTCAATACACCGTCAACACGGAGTTCGAACTGCAACCGTCGAACGAGTATTTCCGGTTGCCGCAGATCACGCCCCGGCCGCGCATCGACGGCTATGAATATGCGGTGGTGGTCGCGCCGCAGGACAAGGAAATGTTCATCGACCACCGGAACCGGCTGCGCATCCAGTTTGACTGGGACCGGCGGGCGAATCTCGATGGCGCGAGTTCGATCTGGGTACGCGTCATGACGCAATGGCAGGGCGGCGAGCTGGGCGTCGTCGCCCCCGGCCGCGCCGGTCAGATGGTGCTGGTCGCGCACGTGCACGGCGATCCTGACCGGCCCGTTGTCGCGGGATTCGTGGTGGACAGATTCAACATGCCGCCGTGGGAACTGCCGGCCAATGCGGCACTGAGCGGCATCCGGAGTAAGAGCCTCGAGTACGGTCTGCGCTCCAACCACCTCGCGCTGGACGATACACCCGGCAGGATGCAGGCGCAGCTTGCGAGCGACCAGGCGAATTCGCGGTTTGTGGCGGGGTTCAACACCCGTATCGACGGCACAAAGGGGCGCACCGAGGCACGCGGTGAGGGGATCGAGGTGGCCACCGATGCGCATGCGGTGATGCGCGCTAACAGAGGCATGTTACTGACGACGGAAGCGCGCGCGGGTGCGAGTGCGCCGGTGAAGGACATGGGCGAGACGGTGGCGCGGCTCACGCAGGCGCGGCAGCAGCACGAGGAGCTGTCACGGCTGGCGCTTCAGCACAACGCGCAGACGATGGACGCCAGCCAGGGCGATGCGGCCAGCACCATCAAGGCGCATAACGAAGCGATCCGGGGTGGACAGAAGACGGAGGAGAATCCATCGCCCGAAATGACGCGGCCGGACGTCGTGATGGCGAGTGCAGCGGGTATTGCGACAACCGCGGCCGACAGCACGCACATGGCAAGCGTGAACGATCACGCGATCACGGCGGGACGCGATTACAGCCTGTCGGCGGGGCGCTCGTATCACGTGTCGGTACGCGGCGCGGTGTCGCTGTTTGCCTATCAGGACGGCATGAAGTTCTACGCCGCTAAAGGTGCGGTGCAGTTGCAGGCCCAGAGCGGCGGGATGGCGTTGGCGGCGCTCAGGGACATCACGATCAGCAGCACCGACGGCAGGATCGTCATTCATGCTGCAAAGGAAGTCTGGATTGGCGCGGGCGGCTCATACATCCAGATCAACGGCAGCGGGATCGTCAACGGGTCGCCGGGGCCGATTCTGGAGAGAGGCGCGTCGTGGGATGTTCCGGGGCCGGACGCCCAGTTAAGGAACTTTCCGCCTTTCGGTTCGGGCACGCCTACCGATGACTACATCCATTCGCTGTGACCTTCCCCTCCTGACAGACTCATGATTATCAGCCCTCCCTTTCTTTCAGCCGCCCATCCGCAGCAGAACGATGCAATGCCCACAGCGGATGCGGGCAACACGGTCGTGCCCGACGGTGACGTATGCACGGCCAGCATGCTGGAATGCGCACCGGGCAATGGCGCCTATCCGGTCAGCTTCAACCTCGGCTGGCATGGTGGCGCGCACCTGAGAGCACCAACAGAAGGCGGCGATGCGCTTCCTGTGCGAGCCATCGCGGATGGCAGGATCGTGTACGTGCGCAAAACCGACACGACCCACAAGCCAACGCTCCAGTACCGCAACGCGCGTACAGACGACGGGTGCGTGGTGATCCGCCACGACACCGAGATCGGTGAAGGCGAGAGCGCGAAAATCACGTATTACTCCGTGTACCTGCACCTGCAGCAGGTGATGCCGACGCTCGCAGCCGGCAACCGGATCTACCGCAAGGATGTGGTCGGCACACCCGGCCAGATATTCGGACAGTACCCGCAGATTCACTTCGAGATCATCTGCAGCGAGGCGAACCTGAAAAAGATGATCGGCCGTGCGCCGGCGCCGCTTGGCAATACTCCGGCGCGCAGGGATGCGGTGTGCGGCGACATGTGGTTCTTCGTTCCTCGCGGCGCGAAACTCTTTGCCAGTGAGCCGCATCCGTTCCGTGATGATGACAGCGCGCCCCCTGTCGCGACATTGCAGCCGCAATCGCCTCTTGTCGCGGCCGGGACCAGTTGCGACCTTGTCATCCGCATGCACTATGAGAAGGACTGCACGCTGACAACCTACCGGCAGAATGCGGACCTGAGCTGGTCTGTCTACGGTGCAATGCCTGCGGAGAGGGACGCCGAATATAACTTGTACAAACGGGCCACCGCCCTGAACGGCCGCTATATCGACAGCAGTCTCGCGAGCCTGGCAGCGGGTATGCCAGTGCCATCGCCGAGTGCCATCTTCGAGATGATCCGTTTCGGGCGCTGCATCAACGACCAACTTCCCGCCGGCGCGCGCTTCAATCACTGGCGGAAAGTGAAGACACCGGACGGTGACGGCTGGATCAACCTGTCGAAAGCCGGCGTGCGGGTCTATAGCGATGCTGATTTCCCTGAGTGGGCTGGGTGGAGTTTCATTAACGATGACCCCACGCCCGACAGCCTGTGCGATTCGCCTACGGTCAAACGCTGGCTGGACGGCAATCATGCAGGACACGTGACTCATGCCGATGCCGTGACTGCGCTGGGCACTGATGCGATCCGGCAGCGCATGGCGCGTGCGATTTGCAAGTTTCCATCGGAGTGGAGTCGCGACGGACTGGAGGCGCGATACAACTGGCTTAAGAGTCCACATGAGGCATTGACCAATCCGTTAGCGGACGAAGCTTTCACGAAGCTGATCGATCATGCGCGCGATCTGGCGTTCCGGGAGGACGTCAGCGATCCGGATTTTCCGCATGCCAATGAGGTCTGGCATTTCCCGCCGACGGCGTTTGTGCGGCATTTCAGGACGTGCGGATGGTTTAGCGCAGCCGAGTTTAAGCAGTTTGTCCCTCGACAGGTCTTGCGTGAAGGTCCTCATCATGCTGTCTATTATGAGAATGTTGATTGGACGGTCCCTCGACAATCTTTAATACGCGTGCATGGACCGTCACTAAACAAAATGCTCCGGAAATATTCAATTAATTCTCCAGAGAGAGTTTCGACTTTTTTTGGCAATGCCATGCAGGAAACAATTTGGCTCAGCGCTTTGCATGAAAACAACCCGCAAATGTGGTACTTCCCATGGGACGGAAGAGGATTTCTCCAGCTCACGCACCCAGAGAATTATTTCGGTTATTGGGACTTCAAAGGAACCGGAGATCAAATTTCTACGGAAACTCGGCGCAGAATTTTGCAGGCACATTCGATGGCGAACTCGCATCGTCCTCAAGCGCAACAATACAACTCGGACAGTGTTAATGGAGCTACTCCGCTAGTGATTCAATATCGAAATCAAGTTGGAGATCACGATATAAATTACGATTTGATAGCTCCAGCGGACAGTGCTGGTTTTTACTGGTCCAAGATGGGTATGGCACGTTATGCCGATCAAAGTGTCAGATTGGAACGAAGAACAGTCTCAGCAACGCCTCCTCCCAATCCTCACCATCCGGGAAATGGTGCGACATCAGTAACAAAAATTTATTACCACAGCGGCAGCTTTCGAGATGCATCGGCGATCGTGAATCTTCCTGCCGCAGTCGGACATCCGAATCATCCTTTCAATGGATATGTAGCGCGTTGCGTGGGATTTGGACAGGTTCTGGCGGTAACAAGTGAATGCTTATTTCCTGACGGGCACGGCACTCTGCTGGACTTTCCTGAAGGCTATCAACCTAGACGGGATCAAAATGATACGTAAGTTGGCGATTTGCGCATTTTTGGCGGCTGCAATTGCACCTTGCACGGCCAGACCTCCGGATACGCCCCATTCCGCATTAAAAGTGCAGGTCCAGTCATGCAATTTCTTGCTTACCGATGCGTTGCATGGTTCTATAAGGAAGCCTAGCCAGGAAAATAATTTTGAGTCTGGTGGTTATTCTGCAACGATATCCGTCTTTGGTTCGGAAAAATCTTTCGGTTTTAATTTTTCATGCCATTCAAAATTTAAAAATGTAAACGAAATTGCCGAAAACTATGGTGGGCATTTTGAGCCTGTGAAAAATAAATGGGTTCCACTCTTTCCCGGCGCTTCTGCTGACGGAATTTTGCGGCTAAGAAAAGTGACAAAAATATTTTCACTTGATTCAAAGAACGGCCACGGATTCTACATGATTCAGGATGAGACGGTTGGGGAGCCAGATCGACGCGTACGACATTTCTCGTACTGTCTGTTTCACGAAACAAAAGCTATCTGCGGGCTTGGTGACGTAAAGCGACTTGCCGATGCCAAAAGTGACATGCTTCCTTATGCACTTCGAATTCTTAAAAGCGTCGAGTTTACCGATGCGCCCGCTGAAACCAGTAAAAATGCCAATCCATGATCGACCTAATCCGGCTCAATGACACGACTGACCGCGGAGGCGAAGTCGTCACCGCCTCCGACAGGATGCAATATGGCGGACGCCGCGTCGCCCGCAGGGGTGACCATGTGACTTCTCCGCAGCATCGCGATGTGCAACCCAATGTCATCATCGAAGGTGACGAAAGATCACCGACGACGGCGTACCGGTTGCCCGGCAGGGCCCACCATGCCACCTGCGGATGCAGCTTCATTCCCAGCCTTGTGTAGCTGGCGCGTCTACGCCACAGAAATGAATACGAAGCGACACAAGCAGTGTTACGGTCAACGGCCGGGCCGTCGCTCGTATAGGCAACCTGACGAGTTGCGGTGCGGTTATCGTTACTGGCTCGTCCTGTACGTTTGGCGGTGAGGGCGTCGCGCGCAAGGGCGATACCACCAGCCACGGCGGTACCTTGTTCGAAGGCGACGATACCCGGTTGCTTGACTGAAGATGCTGGACTGAGGGCGCGCATGGACGATGCATGCGACAGCCGCCGAAAAGCAATCAACCGCGCCGCACGTTACCAAACCGGGAGGTGTCAGGAATTTTGTGTGCTGAGGTCGGTTAAAAAATCTCAGCTCATGGCGGCGGTGAATCGCTCGCCGAACAGAATGGCGAACTGATTGACAGCTTGCCGCCAGGTGATAGGCGGCATCTTCCAATCCTTTTCGATGTTGCGCAAGGCCAGATACAGCAGTTTGCTGGCGGCTTCGTCGCTGGGGAAGTGGCCGCGATTCTTGACGATTTTGCGCAACTGCATGTGCATGCTCTCGATGGCGTTGGTCGTATAAACGATTCGACGCACCTCGGGGGGATAGGCGAAGAAGGGAATCACCTGTTCCCATTGGCGTTGCCACATGGCCGCGACGGTAGGGAATTTGCGGCCCCATTCGCTTTGCGCAAAGGCGTCGAGCGCCACTGCCGCCGCCTCGGCCGAGGCGGCCTGATAGACCGGCTTGAGCGCAGCCGCCAACGGCTTGCGGTCCTTCCAGCTCGCCAGATTCAGCGAATTGCGGATCAGATGCACGATGCAGGTCTGAATCTGGGCGGCCGGATAGACCGCTTCGATCGCCTCCGGGAAGCCGCGCAAACCGTCAACCACCGCGATCAGGATGTCGTGCAGGCCACGGTTCTTCAGTTCGTTGAAGACCTTCAGCCAGAACTTGGCTCCCTCGGTTTGCTCGATCCACAAACCCAGCACTTCCTTGCGGCCGTCGGCGCGAATGCCCAGCGCGAGATACACCGCCTTGTTCCTGACCGTGCCTTCGTCGCGGATCTTCAGCCGAAGTGCGTCGAAATACACGATCGGATACATCGCCTCAAGCGGGCGTTGCTGCCACTGTTCGACCTCGGCCAGCACTTCATCGGTGACAGTCGAAATCAGATCGGGCGACACCTGCAGGCCATACAGTTCCAGCAAATGGCCCTGGATCTCGCGCACGCTCATGCCGCGCGCGTACATGCTGATGACGTGATCGTCGAAGCCCGGCAGCCGGCGTTGATACTTGCCGACCAGTTGCGGCTCGAACGTTGCCTGCCGATCACGCGGGATATCCAGATTCAGTTCGCCGTTGGGCGTGATGACCGTCTTATGGCTCGTGCCGTTGCGGTGGTTGCCGGCCTTGCCTTGCTCAACCTCGTTCTCCAGGTGATGCGTGAGCTCCGCCGCCAGCATGCGCTCAGCCAGTTGCTTCTTCAGTTGCCCGGCCAGGCCCGATTCGCCGAGAACCGACTCCGCATCCTTGTTTTGAATCTGCGCCAGCAGTTGATCGATCAGTTCATCGGGAAACAGCTTCGGCGCCTTCGGGTTCTTGATCTTCTTAGTCACAGTTGCTTCGGTCATAGGACGTTGTTTCCGTTATCGTCTCATGACCTCGGCACACTAAAATTCTGACAGGCTCCCAAACCGGCCCGGACCCTCGCGCCCGACATCAACAGAAACAACGTGCCCACTCCGCACCCGCGGCACGACTCACCTTAAAATCTTCCACGGAGTCCCCGCATCCAGTCCACAGTACCGACACACCCCGCACCACCATCATAACTGCCTCCCGGGCAAACCCCGCCAACCCCTCGCAACCTCACAGCGTCCCAGCCTGATAGCACGACTGCGTGCCGCTCGTCTGATCGATAAGCCGATAGCCACTCGTAGCCGTCACACTCGCTTGCCTGGAGGCAAGCGTCAGCCAGCCTTTCCTAGTCTGCGGCAACGGCTTGATCACATAGGCGGCGAGGTGCGGATCGGTTGTGGCCGCATCGGCCCCGACAATGCGTCGCACATGCGACAGGCGCTCCGCATGCCAGCCGAGAAACGGACGATATGCGGGACCGGCGTAATGGCTGTCGATGATCATCCACGGATTGTGTCCGGGCTGTCCCAGATTCGCGGCGGTGTCGGTCGGGCCCAACAGCGCCAGGAAGTCGCCTCCAAGCCGCGAATCCGGCTGGCCGATGCGGCTCAGATCGTACATCGCGCGGTCGGCACCGGCCTGTAGATCGCTGAAGCGCTTACCCGTCCACGTGATGACGCGCGCGAGCTTGTAGTCGGCGGCGAACGTGCCGCTGCCTACCGTGTCCTTTTGCGTCACATAGAGCAGATCGCCGGACAGCAGGTATTGCTCCATCGTCGTGAGATTGCCGCGGTTGATGTCGAGCAGTACGCCCGTCAGCGGATCCACACCCGAAGACGGCGTGCTGCACGCCTGCACGCCGATCGCTCCAGACAACTGATTGGTCGCGAGTCCCGCGAAGTTGTAGACCCACGACGTGAAGTTGGAGCAGTCCGCGCCGTTCCACATCAGCGCCGAACTGATGGCGGGGCGGCGTTTGCTCCGTGGAGGTCTTAACACTCTGCGACCCGTCCGCCCCGCTGCGCGGTGCAGGTCATTTTCGGCGAATGCGGATCGGCCGAGCCGCCGCTGGTGCCGCCTGCCGACGAACCGCGATAGTCGATGCTTGCGGTGTTCTCCGGCGGCGTCCAGCCCGGAACGTGATGGTGGCAGTAGTTGGGGTCCTGATCGACCCAGTAGTTTTCGATTGCCATCACGAGTTTGACCTGAACGTGTCGATATCGTGCAGGCCGGCCGAGCCGAGATCGCGCCATAAATCGCCGCGTGGGATCCCCACGTGCTCATGGTCGGATAGGTCGACCAGTTCGTGCTCGTCATGCCTGGCACGAGCGACGCCTGCAGGCTGTTCTTGCGTCCCTGGAAAAACCACAGGTTTTCATTGAGCAACGCCGACCGGTCGCCGCACGCGCTCGCCGACGCGCCAGCGGTCTGGTCGTCTGAAGCCCGCGTGGCCCCAAGCATCAGGAGCGCGGTGACGCCCGAGTGGTTCAGCGGGTTCGTCGCAAAGTTGGCGGCGCCGTTGGGACGTAGCAGGCGTCGTCCGCGAGCGTGTCGCCATTCGCGGATTGCACGACGATGCTCTGCACGCTCGCAGCCACGGTCAGGTCGTTATCGACACGGCTTTGCGATTCGGCGCCGAGCGCGAACGCCATGCGGTTGCCATCGGCGACCGTGCTGCTAGTGCTGGCCGCAGTGCCAGTCGCCATGAAGGCGGGCGGCGTCTGTTGCGGATCGACGCCGCCGAGGAACGCGGGGACTCGCGTGGCCGCGGCCGCGACATTCGACGCCGTGAGCCCGTCCGCCGTCTGCGCATCGACAACCACCGCGCTCGAATACGGCGTGATCACCTTCGTCGAAGGCTCCGCGAGATACACCGCGGACAGCACGGATTGTCCGACCGGTGCGCGCACCCCCGACGTTTCCTCGGTATAGCTGCCGCCGGTCGATTGCACGAGCAGCGGCCAGTGCGAGGTGCGCGGCAACACGAAGTGGCCGTCGGCATCGGTAACGACGGTGGCGAGCGGTGTCACTGCCGCATGCCCGTTTGCATCGACGGCATGGCGGAAACCGTCGCGCCCTAGACTGTCCCGGGATAGACACTGCCGCTGATCGAAGGCTGTGGACTGGCAGTACCGGCGCAGCCGGCAAGGGCAACTGGCAGCAGCGGGAGCAGGGTGAGGAGGGCAATAAAAAGCGGCCCATGCGCGAGAAAGACATCGTCGTCTCTCAGCTTCTCGTGAATCTGTGTTGGAACGCGTCATCAATTGCAACGGCCCGCTTACAAAGCAACTTGACGCAGAGTTCCGGGCGCGGCACACGTTATGCGATTCATCGGATGAAGCTTTTCTCAACCTGCAAGGAGATGAAAATGGCTCAGCACCCGGCTCGTTCGCAGAACCACCGCCATCCGGACCAACCGCGAATGGAAGAAATTACGCGCGCGCTGGAAGGTGCCGCGTTTCCCTCTACGCGTGACAAACTGGTCGATTATGCAGAGCGCAAGGGCGCCGACGGCGAGGTCCTAGCCGTGCTTAGGAGAATGGGCGACCGCAAGTTCGACAGCGTCTCGGCTGTCGTTCGCGAGGCATCGAACGTGGAGTAGCGCTGCTGGCATGTCTTTAGAGATCGCGGCGGCTCGTGCAGGCCTTGCGCGCAATGACGTGAACAGCCTGACAAGATATTGCGAGGTAGAAGCCAGCGGCCATCAAGACCCGCGAAAATCGCCAGAATTCAGCACCAGCGCAAGCGTGCCGACGAGGACGAAACTCAACGCCCATACGGCGTCAAGGTTGAACCAGCTGCGCGACACGAACTTGAGCCCGAGATAGCGATACACGAGCCACGCGATCAGTCCGCCCGCGAGCACCATGGCCGCGGCATGCACGCCGGATACCAGTAGCGCCATGCCGAGCCGCGCTTCTATCAATGTCTGCGCCGCCTGATGCGCTCGGTCGGCATCGTCGGCTCGGCAAAGGCCCAGGTAGATCGGCACGAGCATCAGCCCGGCGCCGTGCGCAATCGCGATGGCGAACGACCACAACGCGAGCCGCGATGGCGCGATCCGGGCGAGCACACGCGAATGCCGGCGCCACAGCAGCAGGACAACGCCGAAACCGATCACGAGCACGCTCGCGCCAGTCTGGATCTGGCGCTGCCATGCAAACACGACGGCGAGCATCGCAAACGGCATCACCATCAGAAAGATCGCCAGCACGTGTCCGGCCGCGAGATAGAAAAGAGCGGTGAAGAGCGCACGCGAGCGCCTTTGCATCAGGGCGTTCGACACCGCAAGCGGCCATCCCATTGCCGGATTGACGCCGTGATAGCAACCGCTTGCGACGACCGCGAGCCAGAGGCCGGTCTGCGACCAGCCGCCGCTCAAATGCCCACCGACGGGTAGCAGAACGAATCCGTCGAGCAGTCCCCCCCTTCGAGGCGAATCTGGTGCGCGCGGTAGCCATCGGGAAACTTCACCCAGAAGTCGTCGGCGAGCGTCAGGCCGCCGCCAGGATCGGCGTGCGCCATGACTTGCGCCGCGGGCACGCCGTTCGGATAGAACTGGTTGTCCCACGTCGAGTAGAGCGAGTTGGTCCAGTACACGCGCTTTCCGTCGCGGCTGATTTCGACCATCTGCGGGCCGCCTGCAAACGCCTCGCCGTTCGGATGCGGCGTGCGCCGCACGATCCCGCCGAGGTGAACCGAACCGGCGAGCTTCGGCTTGCGCGGCTCGGTCACGTCGTACTGCCGCATTTCGCCGGTGCCCCAGCAGGCGACGTAAAGAAATTTGTCGTCGATGGAGAGATCGATGTCTGTGACGAGCGGCGGCACCGCGCCGAAACCCTGCAGCAACGGCGGCAGCGACGCCGCGTCGGCCGGCTCGGGCGCAATGGTCGCCGTCTTCTCGATGTGGAACTGGCCGCCTTCGCGCCACCATGTCCAGATCGAGCCTTCCAGGTTCGTCGTGTCGACCACCACGCCGATAAAGCCATATTCGCGGCTCGGATCGTGAGCGGGACGCACTTCCAGCGCCATTTGGTGATTCGCGCCGAGGTCTATGGTCTGGACATTGCGCCGGGCGCGCAGATCCCAGAAGTGGACTGCGTGTCCGTATTTGTTCGACAGAAGATCCTCGGGCACGATGCCGTTCTCGAACTGCGGCGGCAACGCCCATTCGCTCGACACCATGTAGTCTCGCGGCAGGTTCCACCAGAAATCGTAATGTTTCTCCTGCGGTCCGCGATCGATTTCCCAGCGGCCGAGCACGTCGAACGTTTCACAGTCCATGATGAAGATGCCCGGCGGCCCGTCGGTGCCATCCGGCCCCGCGCCGCCCAGCGTACTGACGTAAATGCCCTCGGGGCCGCAATGAACCGTGTGCGGACGCGAGTAGCCTGTCTTGCGAAAAATTTCCTCGGGCTCGATGATTTTGTGAATCCGCGCCTGCGTCGGATGCGGCTTCGTATCGACGATGTAAATACGCGAAGAGCGCATACCCGGAATAATCAGAAAGCGCCGCTCGAGGAACGCGTGGCCGGTCAGCGGCGACAGCGCCGACGAACACGCATTCCAGCCGAAATGATGGAATTCGTCACCCTTGTTCGGCACCGGCACTGTGTGGACCACCTGGCTGTAGGTCGGCGAGCCGGGCTTGACGTCGATAACGGCGAGCGCGTCGGGCTGCGAAAAATCGGGGCTGAGCAGGAGCGTGTACGCGTATTCTTCCGCGGGCGCTTCCATTGCAAGTTTTGGCGACGCGTGGAACGTGGGATCCGGGCGCATACCCATGAAGGCTCTCCTCTGTCTGATCGCGCGCCGGCTTGCCGCCGAGCGCGCTCCGGCTTTAGATGTAGTTCACGGCGGCGCCGAGAGCAACCGGAACTTTCATGGAGCTTGCCGGCGCCGATCTCGCCAGCGTCGTGCGTCGCAGCGCCTTAAGCGCTTCGTCGGCCGCCATCGGGCGTCCGCGCTGGCGTCTTTACGCGAGGTTCGGCGGGCCGGCCCGCAGCACGTCGACGTGTTTGGGGATCAATCCAAGGTCAAGAAACGCATCCGCGATCTGCTGCTGCTCGGCGAGAATGGCGCGAGTGATCCGCTCAGTGCCGAACTGCTGACGCGCCACGACGGCATCCACGACCGGTTTCGGCAAGCCCCATAGCTGCGCCAGTTCGCTCGACATCTGCTCCTTGTTGAGGCTGCCCCATTGATCGACTTTCTCGATCTCTTCGATCACGATCCGTATCACGTCGGGGTTCTTCGCTGCATAACTCTGCGACGAGAAGTAGTAGCCGCGATTGCCCACGACGCCGCTGGCATCGGCAAGTACCCGCGCACCGAGCGACTTCTGCGCGGCGGCAAAGAACGGGTCCCAGATCACCCATGCGTCGATTGAGGCGCGCTCGAACGCAGCGCGTGCGTCGGCGGGAGCGAGAAAGGCGACGTTCACGTCGGCATACTGCAAGCCATGCTGACGCAACAGCTTGACGAGAAAATAGTGAACATTGCTGCCGCGATTAAGCGCAATTTTCTTTCCCTTCAGATCCGCTACTGAACGGATTGACGAACCCGGTGGCACCAGCACGGCTTCGGATTGCGGTCGCGGAACCGTCGCTGCCACGTAAGCGAGCGGCGCGCCGGCCGCCTGCGCAAAGATCGGCGGTGCTTCGCCGACATCGCCGAAGTCAATCGAGCCTACATTTAGCGCCTCAAGTTGCACGGGGCCCGCGGCGAACTCGGTCCAGCTCACGGATACATCCAGCGGCGCCAGCCGTTTTTCGAGGGTGCCGCGTCCCTTCAGCAGATTCAGGTAACCCTTCTGGTTGCCAATCCGCAACGCGCGCGGCCCGCGCGCTGGTGCCCCTGGCGCCGGCGCTTGCGCAAGAGCGAGCGGTGCGGCCACGGCGGCTGCCGCGGCTACGGCAGCGCCGGTGGAAAGCTTGAGAAATGCGCGGCGATCGGGTCGTGTCGTTGTCGTGGCCATGGCGGTCGGGAAGGTTAGGGATGCATCTGGCGAGCCATCCTACCTGCGGGCGCGAAGTTGACGAACCGATCTTTCGCCGTAAGCAAATGACGACAGATGGAATAGACGGGAGCTTCGGATTGCGCGGGGGCGCGGTTCCCGGTTGCGCTGAAATCAGACGACCATTGAACCGCGGTATGGCCTACCGCACATAACGCTGCAATTGGCCCATGACAAACTGTAAGGCAGAAGCTGGCGATTCCCAGGACGAAACCACCATCCACTCTGCGACCACACTGCATGAGGAGCTATGGAAAGTGCCTCCAATCAAGCTTTGGACTCCGTATTGAAGCACGTGACCGACGAAAGGCTCGACGCATTGAGCGAGGAGATGGACACAGTCGGCATAAGCGCACTTCGGGACGTCCTTTCGCCGGCTGAGATTGCAATAGCGGGCAGCTACGTTGAGCGCGAACTGGACAAGCATGAACGCCAGCACTTTATTTACGCCGGGCGCCCATGGCTCGATGCGTCACCGCTCGCGACGTTTGGGCAATCGCCGCATCTGCGGCGCATACTCGCGGGGCTGTACCGGCGAGGCACCGGGCGAGCCGCACCCGACATCGACATCGTCGCCGCGCTTCGCGTGCTATCGGGCGACTTAGGACTCAAGGCATCGAACCTGTTTCACTACGACACCTATGTCGTCACCGCACTGTTGCCGCTGATCATTCCGAACGCTCCCAACGAACCGCGCGGCGATCTCGTGATGTATCCAAACCTGCGCCGGGTGCGGTCTTCATCGGTGATCAATCTGGCCGAAAAAGCACTAGTGCAAAACTCACTGACGCGCTCGGTACTCGCGCGAGAAACGGTGCAGCGTGCGCTCGGCGCACGCGTCTTGCCGCTGGAACCGGGCAATCTGTATTTCTTCTGGGGAATGCGATCGCTCCATGCGAACCAGGCTTGCCTGCCGCACAGCGTGAGATCCACGGTCCTGTTTCATTTTGCCAACCCGCACTCGGGAGGCGCAGTGGACAGACTGCGCGAGTGGGCTCATCACAGGAATTCCGCACCGTCCGAGCGTGCGAGGCTTCCGCTCACCCAGGCTCGGAACACTTTCGAAGATCAGCAATGAACCTGGATCGATCGTGCGACCGTTTCTATCGGAGTAAGGAAACGTTACGTTAGAAGCCGGCCCCACTCGAAATCGACCCGATCGGGCCTCATAGGGACCACGCCAGCGCCAGGCGTGAACGTGAGTTCGCCGAAGTACACTGCATTGCCCGGCGCATACAAGTCGACGCGAACATAGTTGAAGTCTTCGGCCAGTACAGCGGCCATGTCCAGTATGGAATCCAGATTCTCCGGAGGCGGTGGCGGCGTCGTGCTACGGGCGTACGGGCCAATGCCCACGTCGAGATGATTCCAGTGAACATCGAATACGTCGCCACGCGTGTTATTGCCGAACCGGTCGGAGATGACGACGATATACATCATCGGTCGTCCGGACTTTCCGCCGAAGCAGTGAACCTTGTAGTCAGCGGGAATCTGCCGATGCTCGTCGAGAAGAAGTTGTTCGAAGAAAATTCGTGGCCGAATCTGCCGATAGTGACGCTCCCTTGCAATCTGATAGAAGTCCGTGGACATCCAGCGATTGGCCATAGTCCGCAACCCGTCGAAAGTGACTTTCGACTTGTCCTGCACGATCTCCACAAAGCTACTGCCATGATTCGCCTTCATCACAAAGGCGTTGGGTAGCGCATCGAAGACCGACTGCGTGAAAACGTCGGGCGACGCAATCAGCGGGACCAGATGTTGTTCGCCCACTTTCGCCTTGACATAGTCTCTCACGGTCAACTTATCGGTCAGTGCGGCATATCGCGGGTCTGGCCGCAAGCTGCGCTGCAGGATTTTTTCGTTGAATGTCGTGGGACGAAACAATCTCGGGAAGCGCCCGATGTGCTTCCGATGCAGAAGGCTGAGGAATAGCGCATCGGGAAGCAACTGTTTTGCGTTGTCCTTCACCAACTGAAGGATCGCACTGGACGGCTGCCACATGGTCTGTCTCCGAATAGAGGGCACGCAGTTATGAACCATCGCGACAGGTCGGGCGGTGGACGCGACCGGTCGCACGCGCGCACCGACCGTTTCGTTGGGCCCGGCCGCGCGCGAGATGTCCATTGCTTCGCCAGGTTCCTGACGGTCAGCAATGGATTAGGTGTCCTGGCATCTAATTGTCATACTCAGACGCCCGCCCGCGTGCTCGTGCAGTAGCCAAAGCAGCGGGGTGGTTCAGCATAGCCCGGAGAAGGCCGCTCGAAAGCTAGTGGCGCAAATCGTAGAGATATCGGCTAATTTGGGTGTATGGTTCGCGGAAGGAGGTCGGCGAGTTGGCTTCATTGTTCTCCAGCCGAGCGGCGAGAGAGATGAGGTTAACCTGCGCAGATGCCGCAATTCCGCCGTCGTCAACAATTTGTCATATCCGTTTACGGATACCGCGTTTCAGCCGCCATGGCAGGTGGACTGTGCTCAATATATCCGCCGCGCGGCCTGAAGTCCGTTGCACCCTTAGACATTCCTTAGAAGCTGTTGCGAAATTAAGTTCTGGGCCTGTTAACTTTTCTGACTTGGTGTTAACTTCCTGTCTTGTTTTGTCCAACAGGAAGCGATGCCTAAAGAACTCATCGACGACGAATTGTGGTTGCTCATCGAACCGCTTTTACCTGCTCGGGCACCGCGCAATCGCCAGTATGCGGGCCGCAAGCCGACTCCCGACCGTGCCGCGCTGACGGGCATTGTGTTCGTACTGCGCTCCGGCATTGCGTGGAATCTGCTACCGCAGGAGATGGGATGCGGTTCGGGCACCGCCTGCTGGCGGCGGCTCGTGGCATGGCAAGAAGCAGGAGTCTGGCAACGCATCCACGAAACGCTGCTGGCCGAACTGCGTCGCCGTGGCGAAATCGACTTGTCACGAGCGCTTGTAGACAGCTCGTCGATTCGCGCGATGCTGGCGGGAAAAAAACCGGCCCGAATCCCACGGACCGGCGCAAGCTCGGCAGCAAACACCACCTCATCGTCGACGCGAAAGGCATCCCGCTCGCGGTCATTCTGAGCGGGGCGAACCGCCACGACGTCACCCAGCTTGATGCACTCGTCGATGCCATTCCACACATTAGAGGCAAGCGGGGACGCCCGTTGCATAAACCGCAAATCGTTCAGGGCGACCGGGGCTACAGCTCGGAACCACATCGACAGCGTTTGAGAGAGCGCGGCATCACGCCGGTGCTCGCAAAGATTGGCTCGCCCCATGGCAGTGGTCTGGGCAAAACGCGTTGGCCAGTCGAGCGCTCGATTGCATGGCTTCACTCGTTTCGACGCCTGAAGATTCGCTACGAACGTTATGCCCATGTCCATGAAGCCTTTCTGTCCCTGGCTTGCGCCTTGATTTGCTGGACGCGACTCAGGCCAATGTTTAACTAATTTCGCAACAGCTTCTTAGTCTGAACATTGTTGTCTGACGAACAACACGGTGATCGCCGCGAGAGCTCTACTGACAACCAAATCTCGAACCTACAATTCGTCTCGACTAAGGCGCTCCGTGCAACGAGTTAAACCTCGAATTGAGCAGCCCGATATGCATGGCTCCATTACGACGAATCGCGATTCAGATTGATTAGTAGTCCAGTGGAGTACGTCCACTGCTCGCATGGGTCAGGCTGAGAGATAAATGTACAACGGCGTGTACAACAGCGATCCGCTGCAACCATCGGCTGATCGAAAGCGCTGACCAATCCCTTCACTTGTCTTGTTGATAACGGAGATGCTCATGAAATTGCGTGCCGCATTGCGAACCACCGTCTGTTCCGCATCCTTGTTGGCGATCGTGCCGGCCCCCGCGTTTGCCGAGCCGTTTTCAGTGAAGGTCGATGGCCTGAATCGTGGACAATTCGCGAACGAACAGGTGTACGGCGGATTCGGCTGCCGCGGTGAGAACGTCTCTCCCCACATCTCGTGGTCGCATGTTCCGGCGGGAACGAAAAGCATCGTCGTCACTATCCACGACCCTGATGCGCCCACCGGCGGCCTCGGCTGGACGCATTGGGAAGTGGCTAACATTGCGCCGTTGCAGACGTCGATCGAAAAGGGCGCGTCCGGAAATGCAAACCTGCTGCCGGCGGGTGCTGTTGAAACACTGACCGACTTCGGCGACTCGAAATACGGTGGACCGTGTCCGCCTCAAGGCGAATCGCATCGATATGTCGTCACGGTTTCCGCGCTCTCTGTGCCGGGCATCGATGTGAAAGCCGCGTCGAGTCCGGCGCTCGTCGCATACCAGATGCATGGAAAGGTCATTGGGCAGGCGCGCTTTGTCGCGCGATATCACCGTCCGGTGGAGTGACTGTGTCCTTCAGCGGAAGGTTGCCATGCGGTCTTCCGCCATGCGCATTCAGCCATCGAACCAGAAATTCTTGTGTCGGTGTCACACGGCGCAAGATCAAACGTCTTGTGAGAGTGCGGTCATTCGACCAGACCTTATTTAATCGAACGTCTCACACACGACATGCACCTTGGTAAATCGTATCGTCTCACCGAGTTCCTCATCTGGACACGAAGGCAGATCTACGCACTCGTCATATGTGGTTCGGTGCCCGTCATTCTCTACAAGTACGCGTCGATGACGTGGCTCTCGGTGCCGTTCACTATCGTCGTACTGCTCGGCACGGCGACGTCGTTTATCGTGGGCTTCAAAAACGTGCAGACGTACAACCGTGCAATGGAAGCACAGGACGTCTGGACCGAGATCGTCGGCGCGAGCCGCAAGTGGGGACAACTGTCGTGCGCATTTCCGTCTGAACGGAATACCAGTAGCGAGCTGATCTGCCGGCATCTTGCGTGGCTAACCGCATTGCGATACGAACTGCGTAGCCCCCGAATCTGGGAAAGCATGACCCGGCGCTTCAATCTCGAGTATCGGCGTCACTATCATGTTCCCGAATGGGAAACAGCGATCGAAGACGTTCTGGTGAACTATCTTTCCAGCACTGAGAGTGCGCGCGCGCTCGACTCACCGTCGGCGACAACGGCTATATTGAGCATGCAAAGCGATTGCCTTAAGTCGCTGCACCTCGCCGGGCATCTGAACCTGTCGTTCTATCTCGAACTTCAGCGGGCGACTGGCGATTTCATCGCGCTTCAGGCGAAAGCCGAGCGCTTGAAAAACTTCCCTTACCCTCGCCAATATGCGACGATCAGCGCGTTGTTCGTGCGGTTTTTCTGTTTTCTGTTTCCGTTCGGCCTGCTGCAGGAATTCGACAAACTCAATAGCGGCGCAAGCGGACTCATGCACGGCAACATGATCTGGCTCGTCGTGCCATGCAGCGTCATGGTTTCGTGGATGTACACGTCGCTCGCGCAGGTGGGCGAAAGCACGGAGAACCCCTTCGAAGGAAGCGCGAACGACGTCCCCATTTCCACGCTGTGCGCCGCGATGGAGCGCGATCTGCGCTGGATGCTCGGGGAGCCCTTCGAACATGCGGCGCCCGAGGTCATCGCGCTTTAGATTGGTGTCTCACAGACAACACAGTGAGGCGCTTCGCATGGCTTCCGACCGTTGGCCCCCAGGACTACGATGGTTGCGTACGGCATATCGCCGGCGCCGGTGCGTGGCTCGTGTGCACCGGTTTCATCCTCGCTGGAGCAACCATGACTCAACGCATCAACTACATGCAGCAATCGCCGGAACTGTTCAAGAAATTCGTGGCGTTCGGCCTCGCGGTGAAAGAGACTGGCATTGAAACGTCGATCTGCGAATTGGTGTCGCTGCGTGCATCGCAAATGAACGGCTGCGGCTTTTGCGTCGACATGCACGTGAAGGAGGCAAAGATTCACGGCGAGCGCGAACTGCGTTTGCATCATGTCGCCATCTGGCGCGAGTCGACGCTGTTTTCTCCGCGTGAACGCGCGGCGCTCGCATGGACGGAGGTCCTGACGAAGTTGCCGGAAGGCGGCGTGCCCGATGACATTTTCGAACGCGTTCGCACTCAGTTCACGGACCAGGAACTGTCGAACCTGACATTTCACGTGATGGCGATCAATGGCTGGAACCGCGTTAACGTGGCGTTCAGGACTGTGCCAGGATCAGCAGACGCGGCATTCGGACTCGGCAAGGCGAACCTGTCCTGAGCGACGAGTCCAGTCGCGCATCGTCAGCAACACGGAGGACATCATGCCTGAATTCAGAAAGCTTGCGATGATCGCCGCGGCGTGTTTCGCGCAAGCGGCTCACGCCGCGCCCGACGCTGTTGTCACGCCCTTGATGGAGAAGCCACTAGCGGATTATCCGGGCAAGGAAGCGCTGATGATCACCGTTGTGTACCCGCCGGGCGCCGCCGATCCGGTGCATGTGCATCGCGCGCACGGTTTTATCTACGTGCTCGAAGGCACCATCGTGATGGGCGTGAAGGGCGGCAAGGAAGTCACGCTGACACCCGGCCAGACGTTCTATGAAGGTCCGAACGACGTGCATACGGTGGGCCGCAATGCCAGCGCCACACAACCAGCGAAGTTTCTCGTGCTGCTATTGAAGGACCAGAACGCGCCGGTGCTCGTGCCCGTAAAGTGACGTATCGATAGTACTCGCGGCGCGCTCAGCAAGGAGCCGCCGCGGGCCGCAATGACATGGCGTTGCAATTCAACGCGCATCAGTTGATGCGTATCCGTGCTTTCCACTTGACGCTTGCGGACGTCTCGGGCAATCAGACCGACAGCTAAACGAAGGGTCCGGGCATGTCTAATGCAACCGCACCCACACCGGTTCTGATACAGAAATGGAAAGCCATGTCCACCTCGCCCTCCGTTACGAGACGTCCGTCGACGATCGCTCCTGCCATCTTCGAACTGTTCAATCCCATACCGTACGGACTGTTCGTCGGCACCTTGATCTTCGACGTCATCTACATGGCGACGCGTAACGTGTTCTGGGGCAAGGGCGCCGCCTGGCTCGTGACAGTGGGCCTCATCATCGCGATCGTTCCGCGCCTTCTCAATCTGGGTCACGTGTGGGTGCAGCGACGTCGCCGGGTATCGCGCATCGAAAGGGTGGACTTCTGGCTCAATCTGCTTGCGATCGTCGCGGCGGTCATCAATGCATTCGTGCATAGCCGTGACGCCTATGCGATGGTTCCGGAAAACGTGATCCTGTCCGTTATCACTGTCGTGCTGCTGAGTATCGCTCACGTTGCGATGGCAATAGACAGACTCCATCGCGTGGAGGCGATTCATGACTAAGATCGCCACGACCAGCGCGATCATCGTCGCCATGTCGGCGCTGATGAGTGGGTGCAACGAACACGCGCAGTACGATGCGTCGCATCAGGCTGGAGCCAATCCGCCGATGCCGGAGGCGCGCAACTTCTTCGCGCCGCCGATGCAGGTCCCCAAGTACGTGGGTTGGCAGAACGGCGCCACGCCGAAGGTCGCTGACGGCCTGAAGATCGAGAAGATCGCCTCGGGGCTCGAGCACCCTCGTCAGGTCTATACGCTGCCCAATGGTGACATTCTCGTGGCGGAATCCAATAGCCCGAACGAAGAGGCTGTGACCACGCCGAAGCAGGTTATCGCGGGACTTATCGAAAGCAAGTCGGGGAAGAAGGCGAAAGGCGCAAATCGCATCACGCTGCTGAGAAAGCCTGCGAATGGCAGCGGCGAATGGGAGCGGCACGTATTTATCGACAATCTGCACTCGCCATTCGGCATGCAACTGGTTGGCGACACGCTCTACGTTGCCGATACCGATGCGATCCTGAAGTTTCCGTATAAAGCGGGCGCAACCAGCATCAGTGAGCGCGGCGTGCAGCTTGCCGATCTTCCCAATACGGTCAACCACCACTGGACGAAATCGTTGCTGGCCAGTCGCGATGGCAAGAAGCTTTACGTAGGCGTCGGCTCTAACAGCAACGTCGGAGAGAACGGCCTGGAAGTCGAGTACCGGCGCGCCGACGTACTGGAAGTCGATACGGCTACGGGTGCAAGCCGCATTTACGCAGCGGGCATTCGCAATCCGACGGGGCTACAGTGGGAACCGAAGACGGGGCAACTATGGGCCATCGCGAACGAGCGTGACGAGATCGGCGCAGACCTGGTGCCGGACTATCTGACGTCGGTAAAGGAGAATGCCTTTTACGGCTGGCCGTATAGCTACTACGGCCAGCACGTCGATCCTCGCGCTCAACCGCAGCGCCCCGACCTCGTTGCCAAGGCGATTGCGCCGGACTTCGCAATAGGCTCCCATGTCGCGCCGCTGGGACTGACGTTCTATACCGGCAACAACTTGCCGGCGCAGTATCGCGGAGGCGCTTTCGTCGGCGAGCACGGCAGTTGGGACCGCTCGCCATTGAGCGGTTACGTGGTGTCGTACGTGGCGTTTGAGAACGGCAAGCCGGTGGGTGCGCCCAAGGATGTGGTGACAGGTTTTACATCTGCCGACCAGAAGCAGTTGTATGGCGCGCCCGTGGGCGTCGCTGAGGATCGGGACGGTGGTCTCCTGATCGCCGACGACGTCGGCAACGCCATCTGGCGTGTGACCGGTACAGGCGGCTGATGCATATGTAACGTGGCGTGCCTTCATACGGCCGAGGCGCTCGTCATGCTCGAACACGGCGAAGTGCGCTGCGACGACAGGCATCAGCATATCGTCTCAAGGCACGAGACCCATCATTCGTACCGGAGTTTCAATGCCCACTCGCAACCGCATTTCGCATTCCGACCAGCCGACGACCGACGTACCAACGGAGGCGACTGCGCCTGCAGAAACCGCGCGACGCCTCTTTCTCAGGCGAGGCGGCGCGAGCCTCGCAGCGGCACTCACGGTTGGCTCGGCCAGCAGCGTGTTGGCCGCGGGTCCAAACGGTGCCGACACGAACCAGGTGAAACTGCCGCTCATTCAGGACCCGGACACAGAGCAAAAGGAAGAAACGCCAGACGCGAACTTGCCGCCTGATGAGCGTGTGGGATATGCCATCGTCGGACTCGGCCGGCTGTCGCTGGACCAGATTCTGCCCGCGCTTGCGCAGTGCAAGTACTCGAAGGTCGCCGCACTGGTTTCCGGCGACAGGACCAAGGCACTTCGCGTCGCACGTCAGTACGGCGTGCGGGAAGCGGACATTTACGACTATCAGAATTTCGAGCGTCTCGCCGACAACCCGCGCGTACAGGTCGTGTATATCGTCCTGCCAAACGGCATGCATAAGGAGTTCACGCTGCGCTCCGCGAATATCGGCAAACATGTTTTATGCGAAAAGCCGATGGCAAACAGCGCGGCGGACTGCGAGGCAATGGTCGGGGCGATGAAACGCGCCAACCGCAAACTCATGATCGCGTATCGCAGCCAGTACGAGCCGATGGACCGCATGATCGTGAAAATGGTGAAGGAAAAGCAGTTGGGGCCATTGCGTGAGTTCGTCGCCGGAAATTCGCAAAACGTCGGCGATCCGGGGCAATGGCGGTTGAAGAAATCACTGGCGGGCGGCGGCGCCATGCCCGACATTGGACTGTACTGTCTCAACGCTGCGCGCTTTCTGTCCGGCGAGGAACCGCTGGAGGTATTTGCGTCGGTGCACCGGCCGGAAAACGATCCACGCTTCGTCGAAGTGGAGGAATCGGTGCACTTCATCCTGCGCTCTCCGAGCGGATTCACGGCAACGTGCATGTCGAGCTACGCGAGTCACGAGTCGCGCTTCTTCCGGCTACAAGGCTCGAAAGGCTGGGTCGAAATGGATCCCGCATTTGGTTACAACGGCCTGCGGCTGCGCCACGGCATGCTGGTGGAGGGCAAGTCCGCGACAACGGAGTTGCAGATCGATCCGCAGAACCAGTTTGCGCGGGAGATCGATCACATGTCCGTGTGCGTCAAGGACGACATCCAGCCGCACACGCCAGGCGAGGAGGGCTTACAAGATCAGCGCATTATCGACGCGATCTACGAATCCGCCCGCACCGGGCGCGCGGTCAAACTTGCGCAACCGTCCGCGCCGACGCGTGGCCCCGAGCCGCAGCAGGAGACGTTCTGACGCGCGTGCGACCAGAACGGGTTTTCCGGCACGCACACCGATATTGAACTCCCGCACACCCTAGAAGCGGTAGTTGAGAGACGCCAGCGTATTCAGTTCGCTGCGGCGCTCGGTGATCGGGCTTGCTGCCGCGTAGTGCTGCAGCCGCCCGACAGTGACCGCGACCGAGCCTACCCAGTGCTTCGAGAAGTCGTAGCTGAAGTAGCCGTTCAGATGAATGTCCCGAACGCCAGAACCGGTTTTATAGACCGGCAGTCCTGATGCCGCGCTCTGCTGGCTGGACACGCCGAAGAACGTCCGCGTGTAGATCGCATCGGCCCACGTGAAGCCCGGGCCAATAGAGAAAAGACCGCTTCCAACGGGCACCGACGCAAGCAGGTCCACCGGAACGGTTTTGCCCTGGCCGTGCCCTGCAATGTCCTGATACAGGGCGACGGAGCCCGTGAACATCCATACCGTATAGTCGGCGAACAGTTTGAGTTTCGGGCCGCCATGCACGTTGCCCAGGCCGTGCAGGTGCGGATCGTCCTTCTCGTTGCGTGACTGGAAATCGAAACTCAGCGCCGCGCCGACGTGATAGTTCGTACTGCGCAGCGCATTGACGCCCAGCACGTCCGGCCCTTGCGAGAAGACCCGGTCATCGTAGGAAATATCGAGCGAAGGGAATGGGAACACCGTGGTATGCCGCGAGCCGGGCGACTCCGGCGTCACGACGACGCCCGGTCCGATCGCCACTTTCCACTTGCTGTCACCGGGGACCGCTGTTGCGTCGGCCGCGCGCGCGGTCGGAGCGGGCAGGAAACCCGCCAGCGATATGGCGAGCGCCGCGGCGCCCACGGTTCGATGCGTGAACGTCCGCGCCTTCATGCGTCGTCCTTGCCGATGGCAGCAAGCTGCCGCAAGCGGCGCGCGAGCGCTTTGGAGACAACGGGGCTACGCGGTTCGCCAGATCCCGAAGCCGCTTCGCTCTCGCGCAGAAACGACGCCGTTTCGCGCGCAACGATCTCGCGTTCGTTGTCCGATGTGATCATGTGGTACGAATCGTCGAGGTAGATGGTGCGCAGAAAGCTCGAACCAAGCGCCAATGCCGCGGATTGGGCGGTACGCGGGCTCGACGTTTCGTCGTCGATCGCGTGGATGACGAGGCAGTCGTTGCGGATACCACGAATCTGCGAGCGGACGAGCGATGCAAGGCGGCTTGCTTCGTGCAATGCGGGCAGTGCAATCGTCGACGGACCGACTTCGCTGAAATTCGAGCGCTGCATCGAGCGAGCGATCTTTGCACGCAGCGCTTCGTTACGCAGGCCGTACGGTTCCGACTCACGATACTGCCAGCGCGAACGCAAGGGCGTGTAGTAAGCCCAGCCAAGAAGAAAGCGGTACCAGGGAATGGCCCAACCGTTGTAGGCGAGTGTAAGCGACAGCAGCACGACCGCCTGCGCTTGCGGGCGTCGATGGGCGAGTGCGAGCGCGAGCGCCGCGCCCATCGACAATCCACAGATAGACACGCGGTCGAATCGCGCGGCGAGTGCATCGAATTCGCTGGTTGCGGCGTCGAGCCAGTGTTCCATTGTCTCGCCGCCCGTGCCGGCGCTATAGCCGTTGAGCACCGGGGCGCACACCGTGAAGCCCTCGTCGCGCAGGAACCGCCCGAGGTAGCGCATTTCGAGCGGCGAGCTTGACAGGCCGTGCAGCAATAGCACGGCGTGTCCGCCGCCTTCGAGAAAGATGGACTGCGTTAATGATTTCATGTGTCGGTCGCCACGCGCAGCACGAGGAAATCGCCTGCGTGAGTCGTAAATTGTTCGCAGATGCAGTCGACGACGCGCGCAGTGCCTCCGGCAAGGTTCGAACCGGCGGCGAATCGCACACGATGAGAACCGGCCGAGAGCCCATTCGAGAGCCGTCGGATATCGTCCGGATCGACTTCGGAGAGGCGAGGCCCCGGCGCCAGATCGGCAGGCAATCCGTCGAAAGCGTGCGATGCGACGGCCAGCGCGGACGCCGTGCCGGCGCCGTTGCGCCGCAGCGGCTCACGTTCGAGTGCCTGAATCAGAATGAACGTCTTGTGATGGTGTGATAGATGCCGGAGGAGCCGGTGCGTTTCGTCAATGGCACGGCGAGCGATCGCGCGCTCGTTGTCATGGCGAAGCAGCATTTCGTAGCGCGATTGCGCGACCGCCGCGATCAGTTCGGCGCGGAACTGCACACGCCGCAGTTTTTCGAGCAACGTGATCAGCACGAGCGTGACGACTGGATACGACACGAGCAATAGCAGATCTGCCCTGTCGAAGACTGCGATGGTCACGTAGGGCGGCACGAACAGATAGTCGGCGAGGCCCAGTCCCGCCAGCATCACGGTCAGCGCAGGAGCAAGGCCGAAATGGTATTCAACGAGCACCGCCGCAATGCAGAACGCGGTGCCAGGCATGACGGGCCCAAGCAACGGATGAAGCAGCATGCGTACTGCGCTCGCGATGGCCAGCGCGGCAGCAGCGGCGAGCCACCGCCGTTTCCCTTGAGGTGCCCAGCAACGGGCGTTACGGACTTTCATATGCTATTCGGGGCCGCGTCGGCTGCGCTATTGAAGTAACGGTGTTTCTGTTCAGCGGGCTGTGTCTCGCCAAAGCCTGCAGCATTAGCAGTGCAGGGGATTCGGGTTTTCCGCTGGATTGGTTCGAAGTGTTTCAGACGCTGCTCCCGGTTTCGATCCGTTGGAGCGCATTTGCTAACGGCATCAAGCTTGTCATCCAGAAAATGGAGTTTGTTTCCTGGGCGAAGTCCAAACTGGCGCTTTTGAGTGCGCTTACTCATGTACGGTCCGGAATTCCGGCAAAGCTGCGTCTTTGTCAGCCGCTGCGGCTATTCCGGCGCCCTAATGGGTTTACGGCCTCGGGCGCGAAAAGTTGAGCTGTGGATAATGTCCGGATGACGTGCAGAAGCTCGCTCTGGCTTTTCGGAGGGTTAACCCAGGCGACGATCTGGATAACCTGACCGGTTCGAGCTACTTCAGAAGCAAACGGCCGAGAATCAGTAATTCTTCGAATTGAGTGACCAGCTCGAAACATAAAGCGAATAGGAGCGTATAACCTGGCCCGGGACATTTTCGTAGCCATCGCAGGATCGGAACTGCAAAACGGGTTCGAACTGCGTCTCGCGTCATTGTCCACGTGGTGGCCGCTCCAAACGTCGCGCCCGCCAGTATGTCGGTTGGATAGTGCCAGCCGAGATAGACGCGCGGCAGGCATATGAAGATCGCCGTGTGCAGTAGCGCGAGTACGCCGACGGCGCGCCAGACAAGAAAGATGCCGGTGGCGACCGACACCCACAGCATCGCGTGATCACTCGGAAACGAACTCCAGGTCGGCAAAACGGCAGCACCCAGATCGTCCGATGGAAATTGCAGGTGCAGCTCCGGGTTATAAACCGGCCGCACTCGGAACGGTAAGAGATGAGCGACGATTCTGAACGTTGCGAGCGCAAGCAGCGCGCTCACGATCGTCGCGACGACCATTTCCCGTTCCCATTCGGTTCGCTGACCGGGCTTGAACCAGATCCACCATAACACCGCCACGAGCGCCAAACCTTTGAACGTGTAGAGAGCCGCAAGGACTCTGATCGGGTGGTTCAGTATGGGCAGATCTGCAGCAACGCCGGTCAGGAAAGTCTGGATTGCGGTATCGAAGACATTCATCGGCAACCCTCGTAGCCTGTTTGTTATAACCAGAGTTCTTTTTTCGCCGGTGGCCATGCCGTCCTGGCGGAAGGGAAGACGTAGCCCCCCGCAGTTACGTCCACGATTTATAGGCCTTGTTCTCAATCCGGTATGTGGGAAGAACCACCTAAGTTTTCGCCCTTGACTTGGCGAGGCACGATTGTATTCGGCGTGGCGGGGCGCTTTACGTGGCAAATGCCCAATATTCGCTGGGACTTTCGGAGCATTGGCTGGGAATTTGCCAATCGTCTTCACATCAATGTCATCCACTATCTGCACTGCGTTTAAAACTCGAATTCGACGCAATTGTTAAATCTTGCAAGACGCCGGAATAGCCACGTCTTTCTGTAGACAAATGAAAAATCGTATGAGAAAGTTGCGCGGAATTTTGCAACTTTCTTTTCATTACATTGAAATTTGCACTGCTGCGGCTGTAGTGTAACGCGTCAGGAAAAAGTCCCAACAGGCTATTGAGGGGCAATACGAATGAGTGTGGAAAGCGAAAAACAATCAGGCATGCGTCCGGCCGAAGGAGACACTCTTCAAGGCCGCTCAATGCAACTAATGCCTGCCTTTGCTCTCCTTATGCTGCAATCATTCGGACCTTCGTAAAATCAACGTCTGACAGGGCCGCCGGCCGACTGCATAGCCGCTCAGCAGCTTTCTAGTCGAGGCTTGCCCATTACCCAGTAACTTGAATTCCTGCGCGACGAGGACGGATTCGCTCGCCCTGGAAAACTAGTTATCCAGGAACACCTGAAGGGAAAAGGGCTAGTCGCGCCTGTTTAGAAGAAGCACGGCCGCAGTTGCTCGTCCATTCAACATAAATAGTCATCCTAAACGTACTGGCTGTAAACAAACACGCTTGTGCTTTTAAATTCGAATTTTGAATCCTTACAGGAAAATAACCATGAATAAGGCATATCGGACAGTCTGGAACGCGTCACTAGGGTCTTTTGTGGCCGCCTCGGAACGGGGCAGAACGCGCGGCAAAGGGAATTCGGGAACCGGTGCCCCGGTATTCGATGGACGAGACGGCGACCGTCGCAGCACGTTGATGCACGGGGCGAGTCTACGGATCTTGCCAGCCCTCGTGCTGGCGGCCCTCGGCGCATGGGGCACGCAGGCGCAGGCGCAGGTCAATTGCTCGTCGTCACCTTATAACTTCTTCAGCGGTAGCAATTCGTGCGCGGGCTATTTGTCCACGGCCAGTGGTGGCGGTGCGACTGCGCTGGGTTACGCCGCTAACGCTACGGGAATCAATGCCACGGCTGTCGGCTATCAGGCGATCGCCAATGCGACGAATGCCATTTATCTGGGGGCGCGCAATGCTCCGGGCACCGGCGCAACCGCTGAATCGGCGATTGGGATCGGTACCGATGTTGCCGCTACCGGATCTGCCGCCATTGGTATTGGCGTCGACGCAGTCTCCAGCGGCAACCTGTCGACAGCCGTCGGCCCGTCGGCGAAGGCGAACGGAGACAACGGCGTTGCACTGGGTGCGAGTTCCAGCGCAGCCGCTTCCGGCGCGGTGGCATTGGGCAGCGGAGCCATCGGTTCGCAAACCAATGGCGTGGCCGTTGGTTCGGGAGCCAATGCGACCGGTGTCAATGCGATCTACATGGGCTCACGCACCGCCGCGGGCACCGGTTCGTCCGGACAATCGTCGATTGCGATCGGCACTGACGTCACCGCTACCGGCGACTATGCTGCCGCCTTCGGCTTCCAGTCGGTGGGGAGCGGAGCCGCAGCTGTTGCAATGGGCTATATCGCCAACAGCTCGGGCACGCATGCCGTGGCCGTCGGCTTTCAGTCAATCGCGAGCGGTCTTAATTCCGTGTATCTGGGAGCGCGTACCGTCGCGGGCACGGGCGCAACGGCGGCGGGAGCGATTGGCATCGGCACGGATGTAAGAGCTTCGGGTCCCTCTTCGCTGGCTGCGGGCACGGTGGCCGCCGCCACTGCCCAGAATGCCGTGGCCTTGGGTGCCGGAGCCGCCGCGTCGGGACTCAACTCGCTCAGCATGATGAATGGCTCCAGCGCCAGTGGCGCCAATTCGATAGCGTTGGGCGGGGCGGATTCCGTCGCCGAAGGCGGCTCCTCTGCACCGGCAGCAGTCGCGGGCGCCGCGGCGTCGGGCATTCGTGCGGTTGCGATCGGCTCAGGCGCGAGTTCGGGCGGGTCCTCGTCGATTGCTATAGGCGATTCGGCTTCGACGGGCACGAATGCAAATGCCATTGCGATGGGCACGGCTGCGACGGCCTCAGGCAGCAGCGCCGTCGCGTTGGGCAACCAGACCGTCGCGAGCAACACGAACGCGACCGCGGTTGGCTCTTCGTCGCAAGCCCTCGCGGCGTCGACAGTTGCGATCGGCGACAGCAACAAGGTTGCCGCAGCGGCCGGCGCCGGTTCCATCGCGGGCGGCCACAATTCTCAGGTGCTGACCGGGACGGGCGCTGTGGCGCTCGGTCAGGCGCAGACGGTCAGCGGCAACGGGGCCGTCGCAATCGGCGACCCGAATAGCGCGACCGGCAATGGCGCGATTGCGGTTGGCGCGGATAACACGGCGACCGGCAACGGAGCGATCGCCCAAGGCAACGGCAACATCGCAAATGGTCAAGGTGCGGTCGCGCTGGGCAATGCGAGCAACGCGAGCGGCGCGAGTGCCCTCGCATTCGGCGATGCAGCAGTCGCGAACCAGGCGGGCGCGATTGCACTCGGCGCCGGCGCGTCGGCCGGCAACGCGAACAGCGTGGCGCTCGGCTCGGGCTCCCAAACCGGCACCGCAACGCCGACCGCGAGCACGACCATCAACGGTACGGTCTACAACTTCGCCGGCACCGCGCCGACCAGCGTGGTGAGCGTTGGCGCGGCAGGCACGGAGCGCCAGATCCAGAACGTGGCGGCGGGCCGTCTGAGCGCGACGAGCACGGACGCCGTGAACGGCTCGCAGTTGTACCAGAGCAATCAGGCGATCGACGCTCTCGCAGCGACCGTCGCAACTGACAAGACTCACTACTTCAGCGTCAACGACGGCGGCACGCAAGGCGGCAATTACAACAACGACGGTGCCACGGGCGTCAACGCGTTGGCGGCAGGCGTGGGAACCGTCGCTGCCGGCGCGGGCAGCACCGCTATGGGTCAGGGCGCGACGGCGAACAATGCAAACGACGTGGCGCTCGGCAGCGGCTCGACGACCGACGTGGCCGTGGCGACCACGGGCGACACCATCAACGGCACTGCGTATGCGTATGCCGGCACTTCGCCCACCAGCACGGTGAGTGTCGGCAGCCTCGGTCACGAGCGCACCGTGACGAACGTGGCCGCGGGCCGTGTCAACGCGAACAGTACCGATGCAGTGAACGGCTCGCAGCTTTACGCCACCGATCAGGCGGTAGATAACCTCGCCAATGTCGTGACGGCGAATGCGAAGCACTACTACAGCGTCAACGACGGCGGCGCGCAAGGCGGCAACTACAACAACGACGGCGCCACAGGCCTCAATGCGCTGGCGGCAGGCGTCGCGGCGACGGCGAGCGGCGCGAGCAGCTTCGCGGGCGGCAACGGCGCTTCGGCACTAGCCAATAACGCCGTTGCGCTAGGTTCGCTGTCGAGTGCGTCGGTGGCGGGTGCCGTGGCGATCGGTGCCGGTTCGGTGTCCGACCGGGCGGTGCTCTCGGGCGTCGGCTCGATCGCCAACGGCTCGCATGCGATTCCGTTCGACACCAGCGATCAGACGTTGCTCGGCGCGGTGTCCTTCGGCAGCGCAAGCGGCAACACGTATCGGCAGTTGACGAACGTCGCCGACGGTACGCAGCAGCACGACGCCGTCACCATCCGCCAGTTGGCAGGCGCACTGTCGTCGTTTGCGGTGACTGGCCAGATGTACTTCCATGCGAATTCGACGGCGGCGGACTCGCTCGCGGTCGGCGCGGAGTCGATCGCCGTGGGACCGACCACGGTCGTCAACGGCGACAGCGGAGTTGGCATGGGCAATGGCGCGATCGTCGACGCAACCGCGCCCGGCGGCGTCGCGATCGGCCAGGCCGCGAATTCGGCGCAGGCGGACGCGATTGCGGTGGGCAGCGGCTCTGTCGCGAGCGGCGCGCAGTCTATCGCTCAAGGCGCGAATGCGAGTGCTGCTAACGCCGGATCGATTGCAATCGGTTCAGGCGCGCACAGCAGTGCAATCGACGCGCTTGCACTCGGGGCCGGCGCGGGCGCGACGTTTGCCAACAGTGTGGCGCTCGGAGCCGGATCGGTGACGACGGTCGGCGCGTTGAGTAACTACATCGCTTACGGGCTGAGCAGTCCGCAATCGTCGGCGGGCGAGGTCAACGTCGGCAACCGGCAGATTACCGGTCTCGCTGCGGGCAAAGCCGGCACGGACGCCGTGAACGTATCGCAGCTCGATGCGGTGACCAACCGGTTGACGACACTGATCAACCAGCAGACCACCAACAACGGCGGCAGCTTCTCGTCGTCGCCCGGCACGCCCACGCCCCCGACGCCTTCGGGATCGAACTCGTCGGCAGGCGGGCAGGGCGCCGTGGCTTCGGGCAACAACAGTTCGGCGGTGGGTAACGGCTCGACGGCGTCGGGCAGTGGTTCCACAGCCGTAGGAGCCGGCGCGACGTCCACAGGCAGCGGCTCGACGGCGCTCGGCGCGAACAGTAACGACGGCGGACGTGCGAATGTGGTCGCGGTCGGTTCCAGCGAGTCCACCCGGCAGGTGATCAACGTGGCGGCCGGCACCGCACCGACCGACGCGGTGAACGTTCAACAGCTGAACGCGGCGTTGTCTCAGGCAAACGCATACACGGACGCCCGCGTGAACGAACTGCAGAACGGCATCAATTCGACGGCGCGCAACGCGTACTCCGGCATCGCGGCAGCGACTGCGTTGACGATGATTCCCGAAGTGGACAAGGACAAGACCCTGTCGCTCGGTATCGGCACGGCGGGCTTCCGCGGTTATCAGGCGGTCGCGATCGGCGGTACTGCGCGCCTCGCGGAGAATCTGAAAATGAAGGCCGGCGTGGGCATGAGCCCAGGCGGCACGACCGTTGGCGTCGGCGCCGCAATGCAATGGTAAGTCGTGAGGACGGGGACCGCAGCCGCGTGTCCCGCGTTCTCTGCGTTTTCCGCGTTTTCCGCCACACACAGTCTATGGAGCACCTGATGAACCGACTTTTTCTTGCAAGCCTATTTACGACCGGCGTCCTTCTCGTGAGCGGATGCACGGCAGCGAGTGGTCCATCCTTTAACGCCTATTCCGTCGACGCAAGCAACGGCGTCAGGACATACCGGGCCGAGTGCCACGGCCTCCTGGAAAGCGCGGCGACCTGCACGAAAGTGGCGCAACACATCTGCGGCGACAAGTCTGTACAGCCGATCGAACGGATCGACCGCGTTCGCGAAGCCGACGACAACCGCAATGACCCTCGCGTTCTGCTATTCAGTTGCGCTCAGGCGTCCGACAGCAAGACGTCGGCCGAACCGCCTTCGACGGTTGACGAAGGCGCCAGGATCGGAGACGTCGATCACCGTTCAGGAACTAAAGCGATGTAACCGTGAGGCAGCGCGGCCACGCTCGTCTCGGGCGTTGGCCGCCGTGTCGCCGACCTGAGCGACCTGCGCACGTTCAAAAACAAACGCACCGGCAGGTCGCGAAAACCGTACTTGCATGCCAGATCCCAACAAGCGCGTGGGAGTCTTAATCATCGCCTTGTTAAAAGCATGCATGCGGGCCAAGCAGCGGACGCATCGAGCGCCTTGTCGTCTGGCGCTCGCGTGCAAAACCGGGACGCCGCATCAATGCGTCGTTGCTTTCCAGGGCTTCGTTTCCTAATCTGGTCGGGAGGCTCCGGTCGGGTAGGTCGGTGAGCCGTCACGCGTTTTCCTGGAGGTCCGAAGTGTCCTTTGATCGTATGGAGACAGCCGTAGTATTCATCGACCCGCAAGTCGATGTCCTGAGCAAGTCGGGCAAGAATTGGGGCGCGGTGGGAGCGAGCGTGACGGAGAACAGGACGGTCGAAAACATGCTGCGAATCTTCAAGGCGGCAAAGGCCGCGAAATTTCCCGTCTTTATATCGCCACATTACTTTTTCCCGACCGATCGCCTGTGGAAATTCAACGGGCCGTTGGAGTCCGATGAATTCGCTACCGGGACATTTGCGCGTAGCGGTCAGTTGAATCTCGAAGGTTTCGACGGATCAGGCGCTGACTGGCTCGACGAATTCAAGCCTTACATCAACGACGGCGAGACGGTTGTTGTGAGCCCACATAAGGTCTTCGGACCGCAAACCAACGATCTCGTCCTTCAGCTGCGCAAGCGCGGCGTGAGCAAGGTGGTACTCGGAGGCATGCTCGCCAATATGTGCGTGGAATCGCATCTGCGCGACCTGCTCGAACAGGGGTTCGAGGTTCACGTCGTGAGCGATGCGACTGCGGGACCACGTCACCCCGTTTGGGGCGATGGATATAAAGCGGCAATGGTCAATTACGCGTTTCTCGCGCACGGCGTGGTGACAACCGACGAAGTTGTCGCTTCAATGGAATGACGCACGCGTAACCAGCATTTCCCGGACGAGCTGCCGTTCGCCTGCTGCCTGATCAATACGCCGCTTCCGACTCGGCGATATGCCGCGCGATCGCCGCATTGACCTGGTCGGCGTGCGTGAGCGGCCCCATGTGTCCCGCGCCCACGACGATTGCAAGGCGTGCCGCAGGCAGCAGCATGGGCAGCCGCTCGGCGATCGCCCGCGTCGGAACCGGCGCATGTTCGCCGCGCATGATCAACGCCGGCACGCGCAGGCTCGTGTAAGCGCTGGCGGGCGTGCGTTCATCGAGAAGCGCGCGAAAGTCGAGCGGCGCCTTCGGCGCCCAGCGCGTGAGCGCCGCCTGCACCGAGGGCCGCAGCGCATCCCATGCGCCCCGTCCACTCCAGTAATCGACGAAGGAAGCCGCCGCACCGCGATAGTCGCCGCAGCTGACTCCGTCGGCGGTGCGCTTCGAGATCGCGACGATTTCCGACAGCGCTTCGACTCCGTAGGTGCCCATCGCCTTCAGCAGGTGGAAAGCCGACGGTTCGTACAGCGTCAGGCTCGCAATGCGCCCGGGCCGCTCGACGGCCGCGCGCAACGCCACGCCACCGCCGTACGAGTGGCCGACGAGATGCACCTTGCCACACGTGGCGTCGATGATGCCGACCGTCCTTGCCGCCTCGTCGGCAAGCGTGAACGCGCGCTCGCCGCTCCATGGGCCGGTGCTGTCGCAGCCGTAGTGCTCCGGCGCGACGAACGCGTGGCGCGAGCCAAGCGCCTCGCCGAGCTTGCGCCATTGCGTCGCTCCGGAGCCCGAGCAATGCAGAGCGATGACGGTCGTTGGAGATGTGCAGACTCGCGATGCGATGGCGCTATTCATGTCGTTCCTGGGGAGTCGGGTAGTCGAGGAGTCGGGAGCGCGGATGCCGTGCCGGTGAGTCTCCACTATCGGTGCGACGCCGCCCGCTGGCTATGACCGAGACGCCGGAAGATTTGCTCTGCCATCCGAACTGATAGGCGGTCAGCGCCCGTTGAGCGAACTCAACCGTCGATGTCGAGCGACTGCATGCGACGTTCAAGCTCGCACATGTCCACGGCAGATGCGAGGTACGCATCTCGACGGCTGTGTTCAGAGCGGTCGAGCAGCTCTTGCAGCAAGAGAAACAGATAGATGAACATGATGCCCTCCGGTCGACGGCCTGGTCGATTCAGTACCAGCGCGAACGGGGCGCGACGCAACAGTATCCGGTTGGATGTACAGTGGCTCGCGCTGCGGCTGGACGCTGTGTATTGCAGAGTCCATGCCATATCGCTGCAAGCCTTGTATGGCGGTGTTTTGAACTACGCCGGGTACGGCGAATTCGATAAACTGTCGTAGCGTCGCCAACATGGATTCACGTGAGCGTCGGCATGACACGAACACCCGTTTGTTGCGGCGGGAAATGTGAGCGGAGCTTGAGAAACCAGGCGTGGGGATTGCTCGGGGTTTTTTGTCGCCTCCGTGAGTAGGCGTTATTGCACAGCAACGGAATCATCGAAAGACGAAAAACCCGAGGAAACACGCCAGCCGCGCCGGCACGGCGTCGCCCCTGGCACGCTTGCACCGAAGGACACGCACCATGAGCAGACTGCTGACAAACTGGTCGACGCTTTTCGCCGTGACGATGCTGGTCGCCGGTTGCGTGGCACCCGTCATGCCGTACACCGGGCCGCACCTTACCCCGACGGAGTGCCGCGACCTCGCAGCGCTGAGAACAAACGCGCCGCCGACCATGGCGCAGCACCAGAGCGAACTCGGTGCCCTGAGAAAAGCGGGCTACGACCCGTCCCCGTGGTATGACCCGTACTATCCGGACGACCTCCAGGCGGCGCAGCGCCTGGTCGACTACTGGTTCCAGACCGAGTGCCAGCGGCCTCAGCCCGGCTGATCGTCATTCATCAGCGGTCGACGCGAGCACGAACCGGGACAATGATTTGCAATGGTCCGACCGGGGGGCACCCGGAATACAGACCGCCGCAACGCTCGTTTCTCTGGCTATTAACCATGTCCGGGCGCGGGCAGACTGCGCACGTAACGAGCGAGCCCGTCAGATTCAACGGACTCGCGCAGTCCGCGCCCATGCGCCGATCGCCTGTTAAGCCGCCCTTGCAGGAACCTTCGACAGAAGCGGCCCCAAACCTTCGGCGAACGCTTGCCGCCCTGGCCGCTGCCGAAAATCAACGTATCGAAATGTTCAACTTGAGACATGAAATCCTCCAGTACACCTGCGAGTGAGTTGGCCAGTGCGGCAGCGATCAGGCTTTCCACCGGATCACAGCGATGCGGCGAGCGGCACGTCACCGCGTGACGAGTCCGCCCGACTACGCACGTGTTACTTGACCGGCGGGAAATCGACGTCAGTGTCGTTAATGCGATTGAATGTGTTGGTGAAGATCGTCATGGCAATCGCCAGTGAAATCTCAGCCAGTTGCGTGTCGCTGTAGCCCGCGGTGCGAATAGCTGTGAACTCGCTTTCATCGATCGTGCCGCGCGTGCTCTGCAGGCTCAGCACGAAGTGGACGAGGGCGTCGCGCTTCGTATCGCCCGTCGCCTGGCCCGCACGAATCTGACGGAGCGTCTCGGGCGAGAGGCCGAAGTCGTAGCCGAGACGGTCGGCTATCAATCCGTGGCGGCGTTCCGTCGCGCCTTCACCCAACATCTGGGCATGACACCCGCCGAGTGGCGTCGTTCCGAAGACAACCAGCACGGACAGTCATGATTTGCATCCGCTCCCACGCGTCGCAGCGGTGATTGTCGCTGCGACGCGCATAAATATTCAAAGCGTTCGACGGATTTTTCCCCCTGTCGCGTTTAAGAAGAAACGGAGCCGTGCCGCGCTTCGACACTGAATGAATGGGAGAAACCGACATGACATCGAAAACGCCGTTTCACTTTGGACGCAACGTGCTCGCCGTCGCGGCGACCTGCGCCGCAGCGCTGACCGCGGCACCTGCCATCGCCCAGGCAGTGATCATTGCGCCTGTCGCGCCACCGCCGCCCCGCGTCGAAGTCATGCCCGCGCCGCGAGCGGGCTATGTGTGGGACCAGGGCCGCTGGCGTTGGCACCACGGTCGTTACGAGTGGGCGCCGGGCCATTGGCAGCCGGTCCGCGCCGGTTACCACTGGGTACCGGGACATTGGGTGCAGCGCGGACCGAACTGGCGCTGGGTCGAAGGTCACTGGGCGTGAAGGCCTCACATGACTCGAGGAGGCACGCTGCCATGAAAACACTGATGATATTGCTGCTCGTGGCGTCGCTCGGCGGTTGTGTGGTCTACCCGGCGCGGTCGGTCTACTATCGTCCAGCAGTCGTCGTTTATTGAACAACCGCGTGAACGACTGCTTGAAAAACTGCGCCTGGATAATGCACGCGCAACGAACCTTTGAGGATAGAGACGACGTGAAGCGCATCGCACGTGTGTCGAAGGGCGCGGCCTCTTGAGCGAACGCGATCCCGACGCGGAATTGCTGGAGCAGGTCGGCCGGCACGATCCGGCCGCCGTGCGCACGCTCGTCGCGCGCAAGCTGCCGCGTCTGCTCGCGGTCGCCACGCGCATGTTGGGAGACCGCATGGAAGCGGAAGACGTCGCGCAGGAAGTGTTCGTGCGGATCTGGAAACAGGCCACGCGCTGGCGAGAAGGCGAGGCGAAATTCGACACGTGGATTCATCGCGTCGCACTTAACCTCTGCTATGACCGTCTGCGCGGCCGGCGCGAAGATCCTCGCGACGACCTGCCCGACGAGGTCGATCCCGCCGCGCCGCCGGATGCACGGCTCGAAGCGCGCGCCCGCGACGAGCGTGTTCGCGAAGCACTCGCCGCCTTGCCCACGCGACAACGCGAGGCACTGGTGCTCACTTATTACCAGGAGATGTCGAACACCGACGCCGCAGCACTAATGGGCGTCACGGTCGATGCGCTGGAAAGTCTGCTGGCCCGCGCGCGCCGCAATCTGCGCGCTCAACTGGCCGACAGCGGCCTTAGCAAGGACAAGTCATGACGCCGGAAAGATTCCACCAGATCGTCGAAGCCTACGGTGCCGATCCGCGCCGCTGGCCGCAACAGGAGCGGGCAGCGGCGCAGACCTGGGCGGACGCGCATCGCGCGCAAGCGGATGCGTACCTGGCTGAAGCCGCCGAGCTGGACACGTGGCTCGCTGCCGACCATGTTGCGCCGCCGGACGCGGCACTGCAGCAGCGCATCATCGACAGCGCGCCGCGGCGGCGGCCTGCCGCGCAGCGGCGCGCATGGTGGTGGTCAGGCGCGGCGGTCGCTGGCGTCGGCTTGCTCGGCGGCGCGGCCGGCGCTTTGGCCGTGTCGTTTTTCGTATTGACCGAAACGGTTCCGCCGATGCACGAGTCGTCATATCTAACGTCGAGTTTCGGTGGTTCATCTGCCGACTGGAGCGGCGAATGAACAGCCGGTCATGGAAAATCGTTCTGGTGGCTTCGCTGGTGCTCAATGTGTTCCTGCTGGGCGCGATTGCCGGTGGCGCGTATCAGTGGTTTGCGGCGCACGGCGCCACGACACCGCTCGCCGCGCAACAGCGCGCGCTGCGCTTTGCCGCGCAGACGCTTTCAACCGAGCGGCAAAAAGAGTTTGCCGACAGCCTGAAGAACGGACGCCGCGAGGCGCGACAGTTTGCGCGCGAGGCACGCGAAGGGCGGCGCGAGGTGTTGCGTCTGCTGGCCGCTCCGCAGGTCGATCGCCCGGCACTCGACGCCGCCCTCGCTCGCACACGTGCGGCCGACAGCAATCTGCGCGCGCAAGTGGAAAGCAGTGTGGCGGACTTCGCGGCGGGGTTGTCGCCTGAAGAGCGGGTCAAGTTTGCCGACAGCCTCCGCTTGCGCGGACAGTGGCGCGAGCCGCAGTCCGGCGCTAGCGTCGCGAGGCCGGCTAGTCCGGCATCTTCGGGTGATTAAAAATCAGACAGGCGCGACGGATATCTATCGCACCGCACGTTCAAGCTGTATCTACCGCCGAAGAGGATCGCATGGGCCTTACCGCCGCTGCAATTGCGCTGAACCGTTTCGGCCTGGGCGCCCGCGCCGACGATACCGCGCCCCCCGACCCGAAGGCCTGGCTACTCGCGCAGTTCGATCATTACCAGCCGAAGCCGGCTGCGTGGGCGAGCCAGCCGGATTCGCTGGCAATATCGGGCGAACTGGAACATCAGCGCATGCAGTTGCGTATGCAGGCTCAGCGCAATCCGGGCGGCGCGAGCATGCCCGCAGAAGCGAATGCCCAGACAGGTGAGCAAGCGGCATCGCAAAGCAATTCACGAAAAGATAAGGAAGCCGAACGAAAAGCGATCCGTGCGGAAATACGCGACAACTATCGATCGTCCGTGAATGCGCGGGTGGTTAGCGCACTCACCACACAGACGCCCTTTGTCGAGCGGCTCGTTCATTTCTGGTCTAACCACTTTGCGGTGTCGGCAGAAAAGCCCGCTGTGGCGGCGCTCGCCGGCTCGTTTGAAGCCGAAGCAATCCGCCCACATGTGCTGGGCCGCTTTGAGGACATGCTCGTTGCGGTGGAACGTCATCCGGCCATGCAACTGTTTCTCGATCAGACGCGCTCGGTCGGGCCGGACAGCGTCGCGGCGATGCGGGCGGCGCAGCGCAATCCCGAGCGCAAGCGCGGCCTGAACGAAAATCTCGCGCGCGAAATCATGGAGCTGCATACGCTAGGTGTGCGCAGTGGCTATAACCAGGACGACGTGACCGAATTCGCCCGCGCGCTGACGGGTTGGAGTCTCGCTGCGGGACCTCGTAATCCCGGGAATATCGCCAACGCCGGCAGTTCAGCCGGTGCAGACATGCCGGCAAGCCGTTCGATGCAAGAAGCCTCGGCGCCGGGCAGCTTCGTGTTTCGCGACGCGTTGCATGAGCCCGGCTCACGAACCATCATGGGCCGCCGTTACGATCAGCCCGGCGAACAACAGGCGCTTGCAATTTTGCATGATCTCGCAGGCGCGCCCGCGACAGCGCAGCACATCGGCTCGAAACTGGCCCGTCATTTCATTGCCGACAATCCGCCGGCAGACGTGAGCGAGCGGCTTGCGGGCGTGTTCGAGCGCAGCGGCGGCGATCTGCCGTCCGTCTACCGTGCATTGCTCGACATGCCGCAAGCGTGGTCGCCCGTCGCTGTCAAGTTCAAGACGCCCTGGGAATGGGCGATCTCTTCGATGCGCGGGCTCGGCTGGCAAGACCTTGGCAATCAGCAGGCAGCGCCCGTGCTCGCGCAACTCGGTCAACCGGTGTGGCGGCCAGGCTCGCCTGCCGGTTACGACGATATTGCTGCAAGCTGGGCCGCGCCCGATGCGCTGGTGCGCCGCGTCGAAGTGGCGCAGCGGCTGGCCGCGCGCGTCGGCGACCGGCTCGACGCGCGTTCGCTGGGACAGGTGCTGCTTGCGGGATCGCTCAGCGCGCCGAGTGCAGTGGCCGTCGCACGTGCCGAAAGCGCATCCACGGCCATCGCACTTTTGCTGGTCTCGCCCGATTTTCAACGGAGATAGTCCATGTCTTCACGCCGTCAATTTCTGCAAATTGCTGCTGCCGGAGCGGGCGCAATTCTCGTATCGCCGCGCATTGCTTTCGCGAGCGTCGTCACGGATCGGCGTTTCGTGTTCGTGATTCAGCGGGGCGCCGCCGATGGCCTGAGCATCGTCGTGCCCTACGCGGAGCCTGCCTATGCAACGTTGCGCGGCGCGCTTGCAATCGATGCATCGAGCGCGCGTCGCCTGGACGGCACCTTTGCGCTGCATCCCGCACTCGTGCAGATCGGCGCCATGTACGCGGATCGCCAGGCGCTGTTCGTGCACGCGGTGGCATCGCCGTATCGCGATCGCTCGCATTTCGACGGACAGAACGTGCTCGAGACGGGCAGCGCGTCGCCATATCGGGTGAAGGACGGCTGGCTCAACCGGCTCGTCGCGCAATTGCCGAGCGCACGCGAAAACGCGATTGCGTTCGCGCCGACTGTGCCCATGGCGCTGCGCGGCAATGCGGAGGTGACTTCTTACGCGCCTTCAGCCCTACCGCAAGCGCCGGACGATCTGCTCATGCGCGTCTCCCAGCTATACGATCAGGACGCCCAGTTGCGCCCACTGTGGGAATCGGCCATGACGGCGCGCGGCCTGGCGGGCGACGCAGGCGCGCGTCAGGACCCCGCGAGCCTCGGCAAACTGGCCGCCAGTTTTCTGTCACGCGATGACGGCCCGCGGATCGCAATGATCGAAACCGGCGGGTGGGACACGCACAGTGCGCAGAGCACGCGCCTTGCCAATCAGTTGAAAGCGCTCGACACGATGCTCGCGGCGCTGCGCGACAACATGGGCCCGGCCTGGAGCAAAACCACCGTATTGGTCGCGACCGAGTTTGGCAGAACCGCGGCCGCGAACGGCACTGGCGGCACCGATCACGGCACGGGTTCGGTCGCGATGGTGTTGGGCGGAGCGGTCGCGGGCGGGCGGGTCATCGCGGATTGGCCCGGTCTCGCGCCTCGCGACCTTTACGAAGCGCGCGACCTCAAGCCGACCACATCGCTCGACTCGCTGATTGCCGGCGTCGCGAGCGAAGGCCTCGGCCTCGATCCTCAGCGCACGGCTCGCGCGCTATTCAGTCAGACCGTCGCGACGAAGCCGCTCACAGGTATCGTGCGTTCATAGTGCGGCGGGTTTAGTAGCTCACAGTGCTTTGGCAGCGCGCTAACCTCGGCTGACTCCCACGTCCACATGCTCGGGTGACTCGATCGCTTCCATCAGCAACGCAATGAACGCCGTCACTGCCTGTGGAAGCGTGCGGCCCGCCATAGTCTGAATCTGTAACGTGCGCTGGTGTAGTTCGGGGTTTGAAATCGGCACCATTGCAAGTGAGTCGGACACGAGGCGGCTGTGTACCGTCAGATAGCCGGTCAACGTTATCGCGTCGGTGTAGCGCACGAAGTTTTGCAACGCCACGTGATAGTTGCTGGCGACTACCGGCTCGAAGATCAGCCCTTCCAGACTGCATGCGATATCGAACAGTTGCCGTATCGTCAGAGTCTGGCTCGGCATGGCGAGCGGCCACGGCAGCATGTCCGCCAGCGAGACGCTGGCGCGCGCGGCGAGCGGATGGCTCTGCCGCATCAGCGCGTACACCGGTGCGCGCTGTGCGTAATGCACTTGCACGTCCCGCTCCGGCACCATGTTGAAACATACCGCCACGTCGTGCGTGCCTTCACGCACGCGCTGCGTCGCTATCGACGGCGCGGAGACGTCCAGCTGGAAATGCGCGCCGGGATGCATCTTCAGGAACTGCGCAAACACGAGCGGCAGGAAGTCCGGCGCAACGCCTTCCGAACTCGCAATGCGAATGGTCGCGCGTTCGCCGGCCGCAAGACCGCGGATCTCCCCGGTGACACGTTCGTCCTCCAGCTGACTGCGGCGGGCGTGGTTGGCGAGGAGCCGCCCGGCATCGGTAAGTACCATGCCGCGCGGACGGCGCTCGAAGAGCGGCGTTCCGAGTTGCTCCTCGAGCCTCGCGATTTGCCGGCTCAAAGCGGACACGGCGACGAAAAGCCGCTCGGACGCCTTGCTCAGCGATCCACTGCGCGCGACTTCGAGGAAATAGCGCAAGGCTGTCTGATCCATTGGATGCGTTAATCCCGGTGACGACCTTTGCCGTTCTGGCAAAGGTGGGTGAGAAATATTGTAATTGTGCAGAAATATCGGCCACCACAGCATGGGTGTTGACCCGCTGCCGCACGCGCCGCGCACTCTGACGCGGCGCGCAACGCAGTTTCCAGCGCACCCGACGGAGACCGAGTTGACCCGACATACCGCCATTGAGCTAGCCACTGAAGGTTACCGATCCGGCCAGTTTCTCGCTGACCTGCAACGCCGCGTCGCGCTGCGTACTGAAAGCCAGGAGCCGGAGCGCAACTCGCTTCTGCGCGCCTATCTCACCGACGAATTGACGCCGCGCCTCGAAGCATGGGGGTTCGTGTGCCGCATCGCCGAGAATCCGCACGAAGGCGCGGGCCCGTTTCTGATCGCGCATCGTCATGAAGGCGACGATCTGCCGACCGTGCTCAGCTACGGGCATGGCGACGTGGTGCGCGGCTACGACGCGCAATGGGCCGACGGCCGCTCGCCATGGGAGGTGAGCGTTGACGGCGAGCGCTGGTATGGCCGCGGCACCGCCGACAACAAAGGCCAGCACAGCATCAACCTGGCCGCGCTGAAAGCCGTGATGGATGCGCGCGGCGGCAAGCTCGGCTTCAACCTGAAGCTGTTGTTCGAAACCGGCGAAGAGGTTGGGTCGCCCGGTTTGCACGCACTGTGCACCAGCCTGCGCGACGAACTTGCCGCCGATGTACTGATCGCCTCCGACGGCCCGCGGCTCGCCGCCAGCCGTCCGACGCTTTTTCTCGGCTCGCGCGGCGTAATCAACTTCCGGCTCGACATAAACCTGCGCGACGGCGCGCATCACTCGGGCAACTGGGGCGGGCTGCTGCGCAATCCGGGCATCGTGCTCGCCAACGCGATTGCCTCGATGGTCGACGCCAACGGCCGGATCGCGATCGAAGGGCTTCGTCCACCGCCGGTGCCGGACGCGGTGCGCCGCGCGCTGGCCGACATCAGCGTGGGCGGCAACTCCGGCGAGCCTGAAGTCGATACCGACTACGGCGAGCCGGGCCTGACGCCCGCCGAGCGCGTGTTCGGCTGGAACAATCTGGAAGTGCTCGCGTTTCGCACCGGCAACCCCGAAAAGCCCGTGAATGCCATTCCGCCGTTCGCGTTTGCGCACATGCAGCTGCGCTTCGTGGTGGGCACCGACTGGTCCGATATCGCCGGCATCGTGCGCCGCCATCTCGACGCGCACGGGTTCCATATGGTCGAAGTGAGCGTCGAACGCGGCGCGCCCGCCACGCGCGTCGATCCGGAGAACCCTTGGGTACGGTGGGCGTTGCGCTCGCTTACGCGAACCACCGGCGCGCAGCCGGTGCTGCTGCCGAACCTCGGCGGAACGCTGCCGAACGATGTGTTCGCCGACGTGCTCGGCATGCCCACGCTGTGGGTGCCGCATTCTTACCCCGGCTGTTCGCAGCACGCGCCGGACGAGCATCTGCTCGCGCCGGTAGTCGAAGAAGGTCTGCGCATCATGGCAGGCCTCTTCTGGGATCTCGGTACGCGCGAGGGCGACGCCCCCGACGCGAATCCGGCCGCCAATCTGCCCCGTCAACCGTATCGAGGACAGCGCAATGAGTACTGACACCGCCGCCATGCAAGAACCGCTCGACGCCGCGCAGTCGCACAACATTACGCGCCTGATCGTGGCGACATCGATAGGGAACGCGCTCGAGTTCTACGACCTCGTCGTGTATGGCTACTTCGCCTCCACGCTGTCGCGCCTGTTTTTTCCGACGCACGACCGCACCGTTTCGCTGTTACTTACGCTCGGCACGTTTGCGCTGTCGTATCTCGCGCGTCCGGTCGGCGCGCTGGTTCTCGGTTCATATAGCGACAGACACGGCAGGAAGGCCTCGCTCACACTCTCGATCGGGTTGATGACGCTCGGCACAGGACTCGTCGCCGTCATGCCGCCGTATGCGACGATCGGCATCGCCGCGCCGATCCTGATCTTCGTATCGCGCTTGCTGCAGGGCTTTTCCGCCGGCGGTGAATTCGGCAGTTCGACGGCGTTTCTCGTCGAGCATGCGCCGGCGCGCAGCGGCTTCATGTCGAGCTGGCAGTTCTCGAGCCAAGGCGCGAGCACCTTGCTCGCCTCGTTGTTCGGCGCCTTGCTGACCGGCCTGCTGACGCCGCCTCAACTGGAAGGGTGGGGGTGGCGTATCCCATTCCTGTTCGGCATGCTGATCGGCCCTATCGGCCTGTACATTCGCCGGCGCATGGACGAAACACCGGAATTCGCTCGCGCCGAAAAGCTCGCGTCGCCGGTGCGCACGGTACTTGCGACACAGAAGGAACTGGTGCTCGTTTCGATCGGTTCGCTCGTACTCACCACGACCGCGAACTACATGCTCCTGTATATGCCGACGTACGCGACGCATCAGCTCAAGCTCTCGCCGTCGTCGGGATTCATTGCGACGCTCGTGGCGGGCTTCATCGTGATGGCGCTGGTGCCGGTGGTCGGACACCTGTCGGACAAGCTCGGGCGCATACGCATCATGTTGCCGGTCGGCGTACTGTTTCTGGTGACGGTGTATCCGGCCTTCATGCTGATGAACGCCTATCCGTCGTTGCCCATGCTGCTGGCCTGTGTGATCTGGGTCGCGCTGCTGAAAGCGACGTACTTCGCGCCGATTCCCGCGTTGATGGCGGACCTTTTTCCGGTTGAAACGCGCACGACCGGTATGGCGTTCGCCTACAACATCGGCACCACGATTTTCGGCGGCTTCACGCCGGTGGTGGTCGCGGCGCTGATCGCCTTCACACATAACAATCTGGCGCCCGGTTTGTATCTGATGATCGCCGCTGTAATCAGCCTCTTCACGCTGATGTGGGCGCGCCGCCGTCTGCACGTGCGATGAGGACGCGGTTCATCGGGATTCATCGCGGGTCATCACCTCTGCACGCGCAACGACTATCCAGAAAACTCACAGGAAATACGCATGAACGAAGCATTGCAGCAGGCCATCCAGTTTTCCATCGAGCATGAATCGACATGGGATCGCCAGGTCGATGCCAACTGGGGCGTGCATGTGAAAGACCCGGCGCCGTGGAACCGGCTGCTCGGGCCAGTGCACGACCGGGGACCGGTCTCTGGCGCGATTGCACTCGACGGACGCAAGCTCGCGACGTGGGGCGAGCCGGACCGCGCGGACCTTACGTTCAGCATTGCGAAGACGTATCTCGCGCTGCTCGCGGGCGTGGCCCACGACCGCGGCCTGCTGTCCGATCTCGATGAGCCAGTGCGCGTGAGCGTGCCGGGGATCGGTTTCGACGACGATCACAACGCAAGCATCACGTGGGCGCAATTGCTGCAACAGACGAGCGAATGGCAGGGCACCTGCTTCGGTTTACCCGATCAGGCGGATCACTATCGCGCGGTCACGTTCGGTGAGCCGCCGAACGGCAAGAAGGGCGATCTGCGTCCGCTACAGCAGCCGGGCACGTATTGGGAGTACAACGATGTGCGCATCAACCAGCTTTCGCTGGCGCTGCTGCATCTGTTCGGCGAGCCGCTGCCGGACGTGTTCCGCGAGGCGATTGCACGGCCTTCAGGAGCAAGCGACGCCTGGGATTGGGTCGGCTATGACCACGCATGGGTGGAGGTGGGCGGGCGCCGCATGCAGTCGGTGCCGGGCGGCACGCACTGGGGCGGCGGCATGTCGATCAGCGCGAACGATCAGTTGAAGATCGCGCAGATGCTACTCGACGAAGGCGTCGCATCGGGGCGCCGCGTGCTGTCGAAGGAATGGATCGAGCGTATGCAAACGCCTTGCGCGATCGCGCCGTTCTACGGCTATCTCGTCTGGCTCAACACCGGACAGAAGATGTTCCCGAGCGTGCCGGCATCGAGCTACTTCGGCGTGGGCGCGGGTAGCTCGTTCATGTGGATCGAGCCGACCCGGAGGCTCGCCGTCATAGTGCGCTGGCTTAATCCCGAGCATGCGGATGAGTTCTTTGGGCGTGTGTTCGATGCAGTGGCGCAGTTGCGGTAACGGCGACCCGGGTGAGCAGAGCAAACGCCCTTCGCCAAGTTCACCGAAAGCATGATCAAACCAATGCACAGCCAAAGCTGTTTCACCCCGCTGAATCCGCCGCGCCGCCTATCTTGCTGGACGCCCGCGACTGCACGCTCGACAGATGCTCGCGCATGCATCGAGCCGCCGTTTCACCGTCACGGGCTTTCATCGCGTTGACGATTGCCTGATGCTGCTCGGCAAAATAGTGCCGCGTCTCCTGGCTGACGGTTTTCTTTCGAACCTCCGGCTTGACGCGCATGCCGTTGATCACTTCCATGAGGGCAATGAGTGCCGGATTGCGGGTGGCCTGGCTGATCAATAAGTGAAAGCGGTGATCCCATTGCTGCCACTCCTCGTCGCTGTTCGCGGCGGCGTTTTTACGCGCGCACTTCTCCAGTTCAAGCAGATCGTCCCAGCTGGCCTTGGTCGCCGCGAGTTCCGCCAGCGCGGGCTCGAAAAGTAGTCTCATCTCGGCGATATCGGCTGGACTGGTGCCCGCGCGCAAGCCGCGCAGCGTGGGACCGAACTTGAGAGGCCGTGCTCCCAGATAGGTGCCGCGCCCAACTCCGCGCCATACGCGTCCCGACGCTTCCAGCGAGGCAAGCACCGAGCGCAATTCCCTTCGACTGACGCCAAGTTCCTCAGCCAGCTTCCTTTCGGGCGGTAACGCGTCGCCGTCTTTGAGCTGATGACTTGCAATATACCCGAGCAGGCTGTTCAACGCGGTGTCTTCCATTCCATTTCCGAACCAATGAATATTGGTCTCAAAGATAACAGATTGACGGCGCACCGGCTGCGAATTTCATGCAATGCTTTTTTGGCCAATAATCCACGAACTTATATTTCAGGTTAGCATCGAGGAATGGGTGGCGTCATCCAATGCTGACCGATCGAATTCGTACCTTTAAACATTGGTTCAGCACCGGTCGTAACGATCACAAGAGGAGTAGGACATGTCGTTCACAACTCGTCCCGAACTGATTGGCACGTTCGGAATGGTGGCGTCGACGCATTGGCTGGCCAGCGCGTCGGCCATGGCCGCGCTGGAAAAAGGCGGCAATGCCTTCGACGCCGCCGCCGCCGCGGGGTTTGTACTCCAGATCGTCGAGCCGCATCTGAATGGTCCCGGCGGTGAACTGCCGGTGGTGTTCTACAGCGCCCGCGAAGACCGGGTGCGAGTGCTTTGCGGCCAGGGCGTGACGCCCGCAAGCATGACCATCGAACGTATGCGCGAGTTGGGGCTGGAAGTGGTGCCGGGGACCGGACTTCTACCGGCGGTGGTACCGGGGGCATTCGGCGCATGGATGGCCATGCTGCGCGACTATGGCCAGTTGCCGCTCGAAGACGTGTTGAGCTATGCGATCGGCTATGCGGAGAACGGCTATCCGGTGCTGCCGCGCATGGCTTCGTCGATCCTCGCGATCAAGGATTTTTTCCTCACCGAATGGCCTACTTCGGCCGAACAATGGCTGCGAAATGGCGACGCGCCCACGCCGAATCACCTCTTCGCCAATCCGGCGATCGCCACCACCTACAAGCGCATTCTGCGAGAAGCGACCAGCCGCAGCGACCGCGCCGAGCAGTGCGAACGGGCTCGCGAAGTGTTCTATCGCGGATTCGTGGCAGACGCCATCGACCAGTACTTTCGGTCCACAGCCGTTCTCGATACGTCCGGCCAGCGCAACCGCGGCTTGCTCTCGGCCGACGATCTCGCTCGCTGGGAGCCGTCCTATGAAGACCCAGTGTCCTACGACTACGGCGACCTTCGAGTTCACAAGACGGGTCCGTGGGGGCAGGGCCCAATGTTCCTGCAGCAACTTGCGCTGCTCAAGGGATTCGATCTCGCGGCGATGGATCCGCTGGGACCGGATTTCGTCCACACGATTATCGAGTGCTCGAAGCTCGCGTTCGCCGACCGCGAGGTCTTCTATGGCGACCCGGCATTTGCCCATGTGCCGCTAGATGTGCTGCTCAGCGACGCCTATAACGACGAACGTCGCAAGCTCATCGACCCGCAGCGTGCGTCGCTCGAATTTTGTCCGGGAACGCTGGGCGACAGCGGGCGCCGCGCCGCGCGCATCATGGCACTCGCCGGGAAGGAACAGTTCGGGGGCTTCGGGCAGGGAGAGCCGACCTTCGCGCCGCTGCCTGAACTGCGAGGCGACACCGTGCACCTCGATATCGTCGACCGGTGGGGCAACATGGTGTCGGCTACGCCGTCGGGCGGCTGGTTGCAGGCGTCGCCGGCGGTGCCCGGACTCGGTTTCAACGTCACCACGCGCGCGCAGATGTTCTGGATGGAAGAAGGACTGCCATCATCACTGGGTCCTGGGCGACGTCCTCGCACAACGCTGTCGCCCACGCTCGTTACCCGCGCGGGCAAGCCCTACGCGGCATTCGGCACGCCCGGCGGCGACCAGCAGGATCAGTGGTCGCTCCAGCTATTCCTGAAACATGTGCACGCCGGCATGAACTTCCAGGCCGCCGCCGATTCCCCGTCGTTCCAGACCGCTCACTTCCCCGGCTCGTTCTACCCGCGCGCGATGCAGTTGGGCAAGATGTCTGCCGAAGCCCGTTTTCCGGAAAGCACGCTCGCCGAATTGCGCGCGCGTGGACACGATCTGACCGTGGCGGAGCCTTGGGCATTGGGCCGGGTCTGCGCGGTCGGCATCAGAAATGGTCTGATGCGCGGCGCGGCGACGCCTCGCCAGATGCAGGCATATGCGATCGGGCGATGAACTTCGTGCCCGCGATCAACGCGCTCATTCCTCCATGGAGAAACTCGCCATGTCCGCTGTAGCTGCTCGTCTTGAACGGCTCCCGTTATCGGGATTTCATCGCAAACTTCTGCTGATCGGCGGGCTGGGGTATCTGTTCGACGGACTCGATTCGTCGTCGCTTGCGTTCCTGTTACCGGTCGTCAGCAAGCTGTGGCATTTGACGAGCGCCGAGACTGGCCTCGTGGCCAGCAGTACCTATATCGGGTATTTCTTCGGCGCTTTTCTGTCGGGGGTTTTCGCCGATCTCATCGGCCGCCGCCGCATCATGATGACGGCGCTGGCGATCTACTGTGTCGCGTCGCTCGCGAGTGCGGCGGCAACCGACTGGCACACGTTCTTCGCATTACGCATCGTCGCGGGTTTTGGCTCCGGCGCGGAGACAGTGGTGATCGCGCCATTCCTCGCCGAATTCGTCCCGCGGCGCTACAGGGGAATGTTTTGCGGCGCACTGGTCGGCTTCATGTCGTTCGGCTATCTGAGTTCGTCGATTCTCGGCTTCGTCGTGGTCAGAAACTTTGCCGATGGCTGGCGGTATCTCGCCGTGGTCACGTCGTTGCCGGTCGTCATGCTGCTCTGGTGGCGAAGGACGCTGCCGGAGTCGCCGCGATGGCTCGAAAGTCAGGGCCGGACGGAAGAAGCGAATGGCATTGTAAGCACGATCGAATCATGGTTTACCGGCCGAGGCATTCATCTAGCGCCGGTCGCCTCCGTCCGCATGATGCCGGCGTCGGCACCGGGAAAGGGTCGCGCATTGCAGAACGTGTTGACGTTGTGGTCGCCGCGGCTCGCGCGCACCACGGCGGTAAGCTGGCTCATGTGGTTTTCGGTCGCGTTCGCGTACTACTCGTTTTTCTCCTGGATTCCGAGTCTGCTCCTCAAGGAGGGGCTCACCATGACTAAGAGCTTCGGTTATTCCATCGCGATCTATGGGGCGCAGATCCCTGGTTATTTCTCGGCCGCATGGCTCAATGAACGCATCGGACGCAAAGCGGTGGTCGCGTCGTACATGCTGCTGGGCGGCGTCGCGGCGATCGCGCTTGCGTTCTCTCACACGGGAATCGGCATCATGCTTGCGGGCATATGCCTGTCGTTCTTCATGAACGGCGCGTTCGCGGGCGTCTATGCGTACACCCCGGAAGTGTTTCCCACTGCAGTTCGCACGACGGGTACAGGATCGTCGTCATCGTTTGGCCGCATCGGCTCGGTGAGCGCGCCGATTCTGGTCGGCCTCGTCTATCCCGCGTTCGGATTTCTGGGCGTATTCGCGATGACCACGACAGTTCTGCTCGTCGGGGCATGCGTGGTTTTCTGCCTGGGTATCGAGACCCGCAACCGCTCGCTCGAAGATATCGAGGCCGAGGAGTTTGCGCTTGCACAGGATGTTCGAGGTCCGCTCAGTTCGACGGAATTAGGCGGCTGAACGCCGCGATCTGCCAACTCTTCGGTTATAGACCATGCAAGCGAACAGGATCGTGACTACGCCGCCCGTCCCGCAAACGCTCGACATTTCCCACCTGGAACATCTCGCCAGGGCCATGCGGCTCAACGGTCAAGCGGCGGCGCTTTTCCGTGCGGTTCATGAAGTGGCGGCAAGCGTAATCGGCTTCCGTCTGCTCACGATCATGTTTTACGACGCCGGGCGCGAGGAAGTCGAGCGCGCTTATACGAACATGCCAGATGTGTATCCGGTTGGCGGGCGCAAGAAAAAACGCGGCACCGCGTGGGCCAGACAGGTTCTGCACGACCTTGAGCCATTCCGCGCAGAAACGCCGCAAGGCATTCTCGAAGCGTTCGACGATCATACGGTGATGACCGGCATGGGCCTCGGATCGATATTGAACATTCCGATCGCGTACAACGGCGTGTGCATCGGCACGATGAACCTGACACACCGGGAAGGGTGGTACACGGAGCGGCACGAAGCGCTCGGCCTGCTGATCGGTTCGTTTCTCGCACCCGCTTTGATCGCGGGCAATACGGTATCCGCCGGCAGTTCGGGTTCTCTCTGACATGACTACAAATCCCCGCGCTACGTCAGCGGCGACGGCGACGGCAACGCAAAGTGCCGAATCGCAAGGCCGTTGGCTGCTGGTCTTCGTCCTTTCCTATCTTGCGCTAATGGCCGATGGCGCCGACGTGATGATGTACGGCCTGACCCTCACGCGAATCAAGGACGATTTCGGGCTGAGCAATGTCGAGGCGGGAGCGTTGGGAAGTTTGACGTTGTTAGGCATGGCCGCGGGCGGGATACTGGGCGGCTGGCTAAGTGATCGGGTGGGCCGGGTGAGGGTCGTCGTGTGGGCGCTGACGCTATTCTCGCTCGGCGCGGGACTGCTCGGGCTCACGCACAGCTTTCTTCAATTCGCGATTGTTCGGTTCATCGGTTCGTTGGGAATCGGCTGCATGGTGCTCGTCACCACGCTGGTTGCCGAATACGTGCCCACCGAAAGACGTTCGTTGATTCTCGGCGCATTGCAGACTGCCATTTCAGCCGGCTATATCGTGGTGATTGCGCTGAGCAGCTGGATCTTGCCGCACTATGGCTGGCGCACGCTGTATTACGTGTCGGCGGTTCCCGTGGTCTTTGCGCTCGCGATCAAGTTTGCCGTACCCGAGCCGGCCAGCTGGCGGGCAAGCCGTGCAGCCGACCGCAAAAGCCAGAACGAAAGCGGCACTCAAGGCCACAGTGGAGCGCGATCGCGCGATGGCCGCTACGCCCTGATTTTCCGCACCCGCCAGACGCGCACGCTGTTCATCCTGTGGACTCTCGCCTCTGTTTTTATTCTTTCCGGCTTTTATGGTTTGAACAACTGGCTACCCACGTACCTTGAAAGAGAACTGCATATCAAGTTCAGTTCACTGACCGGCTACATGATCGGCACCTACGTGGTCGCCTTCATCGGCAAGATCTTCGCCGGCTGGCTGGGCGACCGATGGAGCCGGCGCGGCGTATACGTGCTGGGCTGCGCGGGCGCCGCGCTCTTCTTGCCGGTCATCATCTTCTGGCATACGCGGGAAAACATTGCGGCACTCATGCTTTTCTTCGGCTTTCTCTATGGTGTTCCGCTGGGCACGATCGGGACTTTCATGTCCGAGAGCTTCGCCACTTCTATCCGTGGCACTGCTGTGGGCGGTTCCTATAACGTTGGCCGTTTCTGCGCGGGCGCAGCGCCTATCGTTATCGGCTATCTCGCCACCCAGTTCTCCATCGGCTTTGGCTTTCTTGTCGTAGGTGCGGTCTTCTTTCTGAGCGGCGTTACGGCGCTGTTTATCCCGGACCGGCTGTACGACACCGAGCGGCCATCCACGCCATGACGCTTTGAGTTTCACCCCAAAACATTCAGGATGCGGTGGATCGTCGTCTCTCGCGCAGAGGCAAGAGGATCGTCCTATCAGCGAAGCGATGGAAGATAGGAGAATCGTAGCCACTTTCTGCGGACGGTGAAACGGTGATGCGCGCTCTTGTACGCATTCCCGAATTCGCCACTGCAGTTTCACCACGAAGCGGCAACCGGCGGCTGTGAAATGTTAAGGATCGACGAAGTCACGAGTAGCGAAAATTTCCCCGAGCGATGCGATGTCGCGGTGATAGGCGGCGGCATCGTTGGCGTCAGCACCGCGTATGAACTGGCGCGGCGCGGTGTCCAGGTGGTTCTGCTTGAAAAGGGCGTTATTGGCGGCGAGCAGTCGGGGCGCAATTGGGGTTGGGTGCGTCAGCAAAACCGCGACCTCTATGAGTTGCCGCTCGCCATGCAAAGCCTCAGACGCTGGGAGGAATTGAGCGGAGAACTCGGCGAGGATATTGGCTTTCGCAGGGCGGGCATCCTGTATGGCACGGAGCTTCAATCGGACGTCGCGCAATGGGAGTCGTGGATTGCGCGCGCACGGGAGATCGGTTTCAACAGTGAGATCCTCAGTGCGCGCGAACTGGCAGCGCGCATTCCGTCCGGGCGTGCAAGATGGGCTGGCGGTCTGTGGTCGGTCACGGACGGCCGCGCCGAGCCGTCGAAAGCCGCGCCTGCAATTGCACGCGGGGCGCAACGGCTTGGCGCCAAGGTCTTCCAGAACTGCGCGGTACGCAGTCTGGACATGACTGCGGGACGCGTCGGCGGCATCTGGACGGAGCGCGGCCGGCTCGCAGCCGACACCGTCGTGCTTGCCGGAGGCGCCTGGAGCGCGTTGTTCTGCCAGCATCATGGTATCGATCTGCCCGCCATCAACGTTATCGGAACGGCGTTGCGCACCGCTGAGGCACCGGCGGTCGTCGAAGGCTGTTTCTCCGGGCCTGACTTCGCGTTGAGGCGGAGGTTGGACGGCGGCTACACCATCGCGGTCCCCGGCTATGGACGCGTCGAACTCGCGCCGCAAAACCTGCGGCATTCGGTGAAGTTCCGCACCATGTTCCGCAGCAAGCTGAAGAAGAAACTCAAGGTTCGCGTCGGTGCCAGCTTCTTCCACGGACCAGAGGCGACCACGACGTGGCGCGACGATGACATCTCGCCATTTGAACGGACACGGGTACTGGACCCGCGTGTCGATAGTGAATGGCTCGAACGCGGACTGCGCAATGTGGCCCGCGTGTTTCCCGAGTTGTCGGGCTTGCGGATCGCTCACGCATGGGCGGGCGCAATCGACACGACGCCGGATCTGGTCCCGATCATCTCGAAGGTCGATGCGAAACCCGGTCTTGTGATCGCCTCCGGCTTTAGCGGTCACGGCTTCGGGCTAGGGCCAGGCGCGGGTCTACTGGTGAGCCGGCTGGTAATGGACGAGGCGCCGCAGTTCGACATGGGTCCCTACAGACTGACACGCTTTTCCGACGGAACGAAACTGAGCAGCCCCGAAATGATGTGAGTTGAATGACGGGGAGTCGTTCTCGCGGCACTGCAATGCGCACTGAATGGAGTGCGCATTTGCAATTAAACGCCACGTGCTACGATTGCCATCGTCAAGTTCCTGGCTGTCGCGTGTCCATGCACAAACTGGCTTACCTGCTCGTTCCTTTGACGCTCGCCGCACCGTTATCAGCCTTCGCGGTTGGCGGCGAGAATGTGGAATACGATCAATGCATTCTGAATTCTTTAGCGAATAGCCAGAGCAGCTACGCGGCACGTGTCATCAGAAATTCGTGCCAGGCACTGTACGTAAACAGTGCTCTGCTTTTGCCGCGCGAGAAGTCTTATCACGTGTGTATCTTGCAAAATGTCCAGAATGTGAGAGGGGCATTTGCAGTCAACGAGATATTGCACGCCTGCCGCCGCCAGAATCGGATGTGAGTTGTGCGCGCGACGATTCGATATTGGCCAAGCGCGAGCCGGTACGGTACCTTGAGTGCCGTTACCCGGTTCGCGGTTCACCGACCGCGCGGATAGAAAATGCCGACGTGACGTAGCTGGCTCAAACAGGCAGGGTGTGCCTCCCTGTTTTCCTTGGTTTAGCCGGCGTGCGCGAAGGCGCGGGTCGTGCGAGCCTTGGGCGGTCGGTCCCGCAGCAGCAGCGGCATCAAACGCCGGTTGGCAGTCCGCGCGGCCCACTCGCAATACTCGGCGCTGCCGAGCACCCAGCCATTCAGCGTGGACTGCATCAGCTTGTCGACCTCGAGTTGATCCGGAGACTGTGCGCCCAGGTCCCGATAAGCCTCGTGACGCTCGAACGGTGTGTTGCCGAGCGCGCGATAAAGCGGGTGGTCCTTGATAAAGCTATCGACACGCAGCCCGATGTGATGCGAGTAGCTCGACCACCGGTATTTTCCCGGCTCGTCTACAAGGTTGCTGCGCACCGGCGCATGATCGATGATCTGGCTCGCCAGCAGAAAATATCGGTCGGGCTCGATCACCGTTGCCCGGTAGCCGCCACGCCACATCGTGCCGCGCCGTCCATGGCGTCGATTAAAGGTCTCGACATAGCGGCGACCCACCGCCTGCATCGCCATGGCCACGCTCGACTCATATGACGGCGTGACGAGAAATTGCACCGCACCTGGCATCAGGACCCAGGCGTGGACTGCCAGGTCGGCGACGCGCGCTGCGTCTGCCAGGCAGGCGAGGAAGTACAGGTAATCTCCTTCATCCAGGAATGCGGGCCCCGTGAGCCCCTGCAGAATAACGTGCTGCGGTTGTTCTGGAACGTAATGACGTGCGAGCCGTGTCATGCTGAATTAACCGGAAATCCGATGTGAGAAAGCGTTCCGACAGGTAACGAATGTGTGATGGTGCGTGAAGCAGGTATGAGATGGATTCTAGTGGTGATATGCGCGAGTTTTCATCGCGAATAGGCCTTTGTTCTAGCCTCATTTCGCTGAATTGGCGTGCGCTGCCATCGCCGGTTTTATGCCAACGCTGAATCGCAGCGGCGTGCAAACGCAACTGGCCCATCTGATTGTGGCGATGCAGAAGAAGTAGATCGTTCGTGCTCTGCGAACGGGATGATGCGGACGAATTGGGGATCGATCGCCTGGCGGATGCGAGGCCGTGGTCAAGCGCAATCACGTGCCTCTGGGAGACCTCGGCGGTCCGGCAGGTCTTCGGCTTCTTTGGAAGCGCGCCTGATGTCGTCATCAGGCGCACTTGGCGCCTCGCGAGACTGTCGGTCGCCTACGACTGTCCGGACACCTGCTCGCGCCACCGGTAAGCCTGCTTCCACCCAAGCAAACGCTTGAGCTTTTCATTACTCAGCAAGGTCTCGAATTCGCCGAGTGGTTTTTTTACCGGCACATTCGGGTAGTAAGTCTTCAGCAATTCCGCGACCGGCCGGTCGGAGGAGACGTCGTCTGCGGCTACGTTCATCACCGTGAAGCCCAGACCATCCTTTTCGATGCCCAGACGGCAGGCCGTTGCCAGGTCGCGGCCGTCGATATAACTCCATGCAATGCGCTTTCGCAAGGCCGGGTCCTTGAGCCAGGTCGGGAATTTCTGGTAGTCCACGGGGTCGAGTACATTGCCGATGCGCAAGCAGTAAATATCCGCGCCCGTGCGCGCATGAAACGCCTTTGCTGTCACTTCATTAATGACTTTCGACGTGGCGTAGCTGTCCATCGGGTCGACGGGATACTCTTCATCGAGCGGAAAGTACGCCGGGTCGCGATGCCGGTGTGCGAACACCACGCCGTAGGTCGTCTCGCTCGAAGCGACGATGACCTTCCTGATGCCGAGCTTTGCAGCCGCGTCCAGCACGTTGTAGGTGCCCATCACATTGATGCGGAACACCTCGTTGTCCGTGGTGACGAGAATGCGCGGAATGGCGGCGAAATGCACAACGGCGTCGATCGGCTTGGGCTCGATGTCGTCGTCGAATTCTTTTGCCGTGGTCGTCGACGAAAGTGCATTGAAGACCTGTCCCGCATCGGTAATGTCGGTGATCAGAGTCCGGGCGGTGCCTTTAGCCATAGGCACGCGGTCCAGATTGAGTACTTCGTAGCCGTGCGCCACCAGATCTTCTACCACCCATTTGCCGGCAAGTCCGCTGCCGCCCGTCACAATTACTCGTTTGGTCATGCCTTGTCTCCTTTGCAGTTCATAAAGCCACCCGACGGCAATGCGCCGCTGACGACACCAGACGCATCGTAACGCCGCGCCCTGCGCGATGCTGTGACGCCCGTCATAGGCATGAGGGCATTCATCGCGCTATCTGCTGACAATCTACGGGTCAATCCCGATACGGATCTATGACGCGCGTCACAGATTTCCGCATGTCCCGGCTCCTATGATCTGTTCCGAGCCTGCAAAGGAGGAGCGATCGGTGACTGCAATATCGTCGAAGAAGGAACCCCAGTCCGGGCGTGCCGCTGACTGGATCAAGGCGTGCTTGCGCATACGCGAGCTGAACGTGCTCTCGGTGTTGCTGCTGGTCGGACTGCTGATCAGCGTTTTCTCACCGTACTTCCTCACCACCAACAACCTGATGGGCGTGTTCCGCTCGTTTTCGTTGATTGCGCTCATGTCGATCGGCATGATGCTCGTGATCATTACGGGCGGCATCGACCTCTCGGTTGGATCGGTCATGGGCCTGTCGTCGCTCGTTACCGCGCTCGTCTTCCAGCATGGCTACAACGCGCCGGCGGCCATTGGCGCGGGGCTCGCCGTGGGAATCGCGGTCGGCGCATTCAATGGCTTCATGATCACGTGGATACAGTTGCCGCCTTTCATTGCGACGCTTGGCACCCTGTCGATCGGGCGCGGCCTCATGTACATCATTACCAAAGGCGTGCCTGTCACACCTGACGTTCCTGACAGCTTCACATTCATCGGCCAGGGCTACATCGGATTCGTGCCTTTTCCGGTCGTCATTCTTCTTGCCATGACGGCCGTCTTCTCCGTCGTCATGCGACAGACGCGCTTTGGACGTTACGTGTATGCGACGGGCGGCAATGAAGTGGCCGCGCGCTTATCCGGCGTGCGCACCGCGCGCGTGAAATTTACGGTCTATGTGCTATCCGGCCTGATCGCATCGATGGCAGGCGTCATTGCGTTTTCGCGCTTCGTGTCGGCCGAGCCGGCTTCTGGCTTCGGCGCGGAACTCGATGTCATCGCGGCGGCGGCCATCGGCGGCGCGAGTCTGTCGGGCGGGGCGGGCAGCGTGGAGGGCGCGATCATCGGCGCGGCCCTCGCGGGAATCATTACGAATGGCGTCGTGCTGCTCAACATCGATACCTATGCGCAGCAGGCCATCACCGGCTGCGTGATTCTCATTGCCGTCAGTATCGACATCTGGCGCGTGCGTCGCAAGGAACGCTAGGAACACTGAACGCTGCAACCATAACATCAGGAGACATGCATGAAACTGACGCAACGATTCACCGCGAGCGCCCTGGTCGCACTAGCCGCATCAGTTGGCGCAACGGCTCACGCCAAAGACGCAAAAGACATTTCGGTCGCCGTTATTCCCAAGGTCGCGGTGCCGTTCTTCGACGACTGCAACAAAGGGGCACAGACGGCTGCCGACAAGGCCGGTGTGAAATATCAATGGGTGGTGCCGCAAAACACACAGGGTTCCACGCAGGTACAGATTATCGAGGACCTGATCTCGAGGCATGTCGATGGCATTGCGATATCGGTGAACGAGCCGAAGTCGGTCGAAAGCGTGATGAAGCGCGCAGAGCAAAGCGGCATCAAGGTGCTGACGTATGACTCGGATTCGCCCAGAAGCGGACGCTCGATGTATATCGGCACGAACAACGAACAGGCGGGCGCGACCATGGCGGAGACGATGGGCAAGGCGCTCAATGGTCAGGGCGAAGTGGCGATCATTACCGGCCAACTGGGCGCGGTCAATCTGAACGAACGTATTGCCGGCATCAAGAAAGGGCTGGCGAAATATCCGGGCATCAAGATCGTCGAAACGCAAGGCACCGACGACGATCTGGCGCACGGCGTCTCTGTGGTCGAAACCACGCTGCGTGCGCATCCGCAACTCAAAGGCATCTTCGGCGTGAGCCAGGTGGGTGGGCCGGCGGTCGCGAAGGTGCTCAACACGAAGGAGTTCGGCACGATGAAGGGCAAGCTCGAAGTGCTTGCCTTCGACGATCTTCCCGACACGCTGAAGGGGCTCAAGGATGGCTATATCCAGGGCATCATGGTTCAGCGTCCGGTGACAATGGGCTCGCTCGCTGTCGAACACCTTGTCGCGCAGATCCAGGGCCAGGAAGCGCAGCCAAAGGACATCGATACCGGCGTGACCGTTGTCACGAAAGACAACATGACCAGCTACACGAAGTGATGAGCCACGTGACAGGCGTGCCTTTTCTGGAGATGCGCAACATCTCCAGAACCTTTCCTGGCGTCAAGGCGCTCGACCGCGTGAATCTGGAAATACGCGCGGGCGAAGTGCTCGCGCTTGCCGGAGAGAACGGCGCGGGCAAAAGTACGCTGATGAAGATACTCACCGGCATTTACGCGCCCGATCCCGGCGGCACTATTCTTGTCGAAGGGCAGGAAGTTGCACTCGCCGACAGCCATCACGCTCGCGCGTTGGGCGTGAACATCATTTATCAGGAGCTTGCGGTTGTCGGCAATCTCACTGTCGGCGAGAACATTTTTCTGGCGAGAGAACCGCGCACGCGGCTCGGACTGATCGATCGTCCGCGCATGTATCGCGAGGCGCGCGAAGTGCTGGCCACCATCGACATGGATATCGATCCCGCTACGCGCGTGAGCGAATTGAGTGTCGGCCAGCAGCAGATGATCGAGATTGCGAAGGCCCTCTGCGCGCGGTCCAAGGCCATCATCATGGACGAGCCGACTGCATCGCTCAGTCATCACGAAACCAGCGTTTTGCTGGGCATCGTCAAGCGCTTGCGCGAAAGAAACATTGCGGTGGTCTATATCTCGCATCGGCTCGAAGAGATTTTCGAGCTCGCAGATCGCGTGACGGTATTGCGCGACGGACGCACGGTCGGCACCGCGCCCATTGCTGACATGACGCGCGAGACGCTCGTGCGCCTGATGGTGGCTCGCGAGTTGAGCGAACTCTACGGCGAGCCGCAGTCTCACTCGAGCCGCGATCCCGTGCTCGAAGTGCAAGCGCTGTCGCTCAAGCCGGTCAGGAAGGCGGAGCCTCGTATCCGCGATATAAGCTTTACGCTGCATCGTGGCGAAGTGCTCGGGATCGCCGGGCTTGTCGGTTCGGGCCGCACCGAAATCATGGAGATGATCTTCGGAATGCGCGCGTGCACGGGTTCAGTCAAGGTAGAAGGCAAGCCAGTGGCGATCCGCAATCCGCACGATGCGATCAGGTCAGGCATAGGTTTCGTTACCGAAGACCGCAAGGCCCAGGGGCTCATACTCGGCATGAGCGTGCGCGAGAATTTCAGCCTTACTCATCTGGAGCGCTATTCGCCGTTCCAGTTCGTGCAGCACGCGCGAGAACGTGAGAGCTGTCGGCGGTTTGTCCGTATGCTGGGAATCAAAACGCCGGGCGTCGAGCAGAAGGTCATCAACCTGAGCGGCGGCAATCAGCAAAAGATCGTGATCGCCAAGTGGGTCGCGCGCAGTCCGAAAGTGCTTATCGTCGATGAACCGACGCGCGGCATCGACGTAGGCGCGAAAGCGGAGGTGCACGCGCTCATTGCGCGGCTCGCGGCAGAGGGCATTGGCGTGATCGTCATCTCTTCCGATCTTCTCGAAGTGCTCGCCGTCAGCGATCGCATCTTGACTGTGCGGGAAGGACGCATCAGCGGGGAATTGAGCAGGGCGCAAGCTTCGCAGGAAAAAGTGATGGCGCTCGCCACCGCCTGATAACCATCAACGAAGTAATGGATACGAATATGACCACGATCGTCGTTATACACACCGGCCCAGTCACGGTCGATCCCCTCAAGGCGCAGTTCGCCGAGCAGTTGGCCGATGCGCGTGTCGTCAATATCGTCGACGACAGCCTGCTGACCGATGTGCGTTCGGCGGGCCGCCTGACGCCCGAAGTGACACGCCGTTTATATAGCTATATGGCAAACGCCGAAGCACTCGGCGCGGACATCATTCTCAATGCGTGTTCGTCGGTGGGCGAGGCAACCGACCTCTTGCGCAGCATGATCCGCACGCCAATCGTCAAGGTCGACGAAGCGATGGCCGAGGAGGCCTGCGCGCTTGGACCGCGGATCGGCGTTGTCGCAACTGTGTCCACGACGCTCGAACCGACGGTGCGTCTCATCCGCAAAAAAGCCGCCGAGCGCCGCATCGAGATCCAGGTGACGGAATCCATCGCGCCAGGCGCATTCGAAGCGCTGCTCGCTGGCGACGCCGCGAAGCACGACGAGATCCTCAAGCGCACGATTGTCGAACTCGCCGATCAGGTGGATGTGATCGTGCTCGCGCAAGTCTCAATGGCGCGCCTCGTGCCGTCGCTCGGCTCGCTCTCAGTGCCGGTACTGTCGAGTCCTCAAAGCGGCGTAGCGTCGGTCAAGCGCGCATTAGCGGCGCTCTGAACTCCCGTGGAGCCGGGTTCGCGGGCAGGGCAGCGAAGTCCGGGGCTTTGGTGATGTACCGCGCGACGAAGGCGGGTGTCAGCACGATTTTGCGCTCGTGCATGTCGACGAAGCCTTCTGACTTGAGGTCGCTAAAGTGCCGGTTGACGGATTCGCGCGACGTACCGATGAATTCCGCGAGCTTGTCCTGCGCGATCGGCAAGTCGATGAGAACAGACTCGCCGTGCTCCGGATGATCGAAGGGCGTGCCCACTTGCCCCGAGAACATGACGAGTATGTTGACGAGCCGCTTTCTCACGTCGTGTAACGAGAGATTCTCGATTAATTGCTGTGCTTCCTGCCAGCGCAGATAGTGGTTGCGCAGCACGAACTGATTGATGACGTCGTAGCGTGCAAGCAGTTCCTTGAAATCCGCTTTACGGATATAGCAGACCATGCTCGGCGTGAGCGCCTGTGCATGATGGGAGTAGTTGTCCTCGTTGAGAACGTCGCCATCGCCGAAAATCATGCCCGCCTTGACGAAGGCAAGTGTGATTTCCTGACCGTCTTCGGTGAGGCGATAAAGCCTTACGCTGCCGCTCTTGAGCAGGTACACGTGCTCGCTCGATTCATCCGGCCGATAGATAACGGTGTTCTTGCGTAACGTGCGATGGTCGCTGAAGGCGGGCATCACCTCGTCGAGGCAATGACACTGGATCAAAGAGAGCAATTCGCTCTTGCCGACAAACCACATTGCCGTCTCCTTAAAGTTGCCTTGCGCACTTGGCGCCTTTTCAGGCGTTTGTAATAACGCTGTTTTGGTCCGGTTCATTCTACACACGGGGCTCCGGAATGCGCTGAGGACAACGCGCCAGCAATGTTCGCGAGGGCTGGCTCCGGCACATCGCTTTGGCGCAACGCAGCGTGTCGCAAAGCCAACGTCGACAAGGCTGAGGGCAATGGCATGTTGCGCGAGCGACGCGCAATGCTACCCGCGAACCGCGCTCGGCGCGAAACAAAACCAAGGGAAATTCCCTAGAAAAACATCAGATGTCTGATGTATATTTGGTGCAGTGACAAGCGAGAGAGCGACATGCGCCTAAGCGTAGAGCGATCGATGAGCGACAAGATCCAGGAGTCGCTGTTGACCATGATTCGTGAGCGCAAGCTCAAGCCTGGTGATCAGATTCCCACGGAATTGGAGCTCTGCGAGCTGCTTGGCGTTGGCCGTTCGAGTTTGCGCGAGGCCGTGGCGCAGATGATCTCACATGGGCTCCTATCACGGGTGCAGGGACGCGGCACCTTCATCAGACAAATTTCGCTCAAGCTGCAAGGCGGTCTGGATGATCTGATGTCTGTGACCGACATGATCAGGAGCGTTGGCGCGGTGCCTTCCACGAGTCGTATCCAGATGGACAGCATTGCGGCATCGGAGAGTCTTGCCGAAAAGCTTGGGATCGCGCCCGGTGAAACTTGCATCCGCATCGAACGGGTGAGGCGTGCTGACGATGCGATTGCCGCTTACTGCATCGACACGATCCCGAAAACGCTTTTCGATGAAGCTCAAGGTGAATTAGGCGAATCGCTCTTTGGCATGTTCGCGCGCACAGGCCGGCGCTTGTCGCATACGCATACGTCGATACAGCCGACCATCCTCACGCCGCGCGATCTGCCGGAACTGGGCGACGGATTCGGCATGTTTCTCCTGCTGGACGAAGTGGATTTCGATCAGAGCGGCGAGCCGCTTTGCTATAGCAACGACTACTACAACACGAGCATCTTCAAGTTCGATCTGGTGCGCAAGCGTCGCTAAAGACGTGTCCAGGTCGATGGGCGCCGGAAGCAACATCGGAGGAGGCACCGATGGAGTTTGAAGCCTTTACCGCAGGTGAGCTGGCAGCGTATCTCGGCGCCATTCCCAAGGTGCGCGCGCTGCTTGGCGAGCCTGACGATCTGGACGTCGCCGAAGTGGGCGACGGCAATCTGAATTACGTGTACTTCGTCACGAATGCGAAGGCGCCGCAGCGCAGCGTCGTGGTCAAACAGGCGCCGCCTTTTCTGCGGCTCGTCGGCAAAACGTGGCCGCTGTCGTGCCAGCGCATGGAGCACGAAGTCGCAGCCCTGCGCCGCTTCGGCGCGCTCTGCCCACAGCACGTGCCGAAGGTGTATCACGCCGACAGCAAGCGTTTCCTGATGGTCATGCAAAGGCTTGCCTCGCATTGCATTCTGCGGCAAGGCCTCATTAACGGCTTGACCTATCCGAAGCTCGCTGCGCATCTGTCCACTTATCTTGCGCATACGCTTTTTTACGGCTCGGATCTCTTTCTGGCGCCGGACATCAAGAAGCAGGCGGTGAGCGCGGCCGTCAATGTCGAGTTGTGCAGGATTACCGAAGATCTCGTATTCACTTTTCCCTTCGAAGACCATCCGTCCAATGTGTATAGCCCGGCACTGCCGCTGTCGGTACTCGAGCGCCTGAGAACGAACGAAGCATTGCGTATTGCAGCAGGCGACATGAAATGGGCATTCATGAATCGCGCGGAAACCTTGCTGCATGGCGACCTGCATACCGGCTCCATCATGGTCAATGAGGAAGAAACATTTGTCATCGATCCGGAGTTCGCGTTTTACGGGCCGATGAGCTTCGACATCGGCGCCTTGCTGGCCAATCTGCTGCTGGCCTATTTTTCCCGCGACTGGCATGGCCGTGTGGATGGGCGAGACCCGGCGCCTTACGAGGAATGGCTGCTCGCGCAGGCGATCGGTATATGGAATGGTTTCAGCGAGCAGTTCGTCGCGCTCTGGCGCGATCATGAAAGCCGCAGCGAACGCCGCTTCATCGGCGGACAGACCGACTCGCGCGCAGTCGAAGGCTATCGCGCGCATTTCATGCGCCGCCTGCTTGCCGACACTCTCGGCTTCGCGGGCTGCAAGATGATTCGACGCATCGTGGGCATGGCGAAAGTCGCGGAAATCACACGCATACCGGATGCGCAGGCTCGGGCACGGATCGAAGTGCGGTGTCTGCGTTGTGCAGAAGCCTTGCTCGTGGAACGCGACGCGCTGACCGACATCGAGCAGGTCGCCATGCTTGCGCGCGAGATTCGGCGCGAGACGCACACACACGTTTAACGCACACGGAGCTTTCATGGTTGCGCAGTCCCTGTTCCCCGCGCTGGCCCCTACGATCGAATGGCGCGAGGACGCTCTTCTGCTGCTCGATCAGACCCGCCTGCCGCATGAGGTCGTGGTGGAGCATGTCGCCGATGCAGCCGCCGTATGGCGGGCCATTCACGAACTGCGCGTGCGTGGCGCGCCCGCCATTGGGGTTGCAGCGGCGTATGGCTTATGCGTGGCTGTTCAGGATGCGCGCGCATTGCCGCTCGCCCAATTCCGGGCGGAACTCGAACGGCGGGCGCGTTGGCTCAATACGGCGCGTCCCACTGCTGTGAATCTGAGCTGGAGTCTCGGACGCATGCTGCAACGTGCGCACACGTGTGGCGCGAGCGATTCGACTGCGCTTTACGAGGCGCTCGTCGAAGAGGCCCGGCAAATTCATGCGGAAGACCAGACGCTGTGCGAGGGCATCGGCCGCCACGGCATGCCGCTCATCAAGCAGGGCGGCGGCGTGCTCACACATTGCAACGCCGGCGCGCTTGCGACCACTGGCCTTGGCACCGCCACGGCACCGATTTACGCAGCGCATCGCGAGGGCATAGCGTTCAAGGTATTTGCGGACGAAACACGGCCGCTGCTTCAAGGCGCGCGGCTGACTGCATTCGAATTGCAGCAGGCAGGCGTCGACGTGACGCTGATCATGGACAGCGCAGCCGCTTCGATCATGTCCCAAGGGCTCGTCGATGTAGTGATCGTCGGCACCGATCGCGTGGCGGCCAACGGGGACTTCGCCAACAAGATCGGCACACTCGGGGTTGCCATTGCAGCGAAGCATTACGGCATACCGTTCTACGTGGCCTGCCCGTCGTCGACACTCGACTTTCACACGCCGACCGGCGCGCAGATCGAGATCGAGGAGCGATGTGACGAAGAGGTCACGCATTTTGCGGGGCAGCGCACGGCGCCGCACGGCATCAAGGCTCGCAATCCCGCATTCGATGTAACGCCGCACGAACTCGTCACCGGCTTCATCACCGAGCGCGGCATTGCGAAGGCGCCGTTCGAACGGTCGCTCGGCCAGTTCTTTCCGGCGGCGGGGAACGCGGCATGAAGGGCGCGCAGGAACGTGCGCTGCGCCGGGGCATCGTCGAGACCGCGCTCGAGATGGAGCGGCTCGGCATCAACCAGGGCACCTCCGGGAACGTGAGCGCGCGTCTGGGCGATGGTTTCCTGATCACGCCGAGCGGCGTGCCGGCGCGCGAGCTGCGCGAAGAAGGCATCGTGTGGTTACCGCTCGACGTCGACGACGACGCGGAGGTGCTGCATGTAAAGCGCCCGTCGTCTGAATGGCGCATTCATCGCGACATTCTTCGTGCGCGGCAGGAGATGCATGCGGTCGTGCATACGCATTCGACCGCGGCTACTGCTATGGCAATTCATGGACGCGATATTCCGGCGCTGCATTACATGGTTGCGGCAGCGGGCGGCAATTCGATTCGCTGCGCGCCCTATGCGCTCTTTGGCACGCAGTTGCTCTCCGATCATGCGCTCAAGGCGTTGGAGGACCGGCGTGCGTGCCTGCTTGCGCATCACGGCGTAGTGGCTCTGGGTGACGATCTCGCGCGCGCCGTGTGGCTCGCGCACGAAGTGGAAGTGCTGGCGAGGCAATACCTGCTCGCCTGTCAGCTGGGTCCGCCGCCGCTTCTGTCGGACGTGCAAATGGAAGAGGTTCTGGAAAGGTTCAAGACGTATGGCAGACCGAGGCATGCCGAGCGTTAGTGCGCTTGCTTCAAGGGAAATTATCGTTAGCACCGCAGTGAATAATCTACAACGGAGACGACTATGGCCTGGAGTTCAGCAAGATTCGACGGATGGGACGTATTGGGTAAGCCGACCTGTGCGGTGCTGCTGTGTGCGGCAGCCGCGCTTGCCGGTTGCTCCAAAAGCGACAACAGCTCGACCAGCAGCACTTCAGGCCAGGCCGCGAGCGCGCCGGCCAGCGCGCCCGTGGCCAACGCGTCGGGCGGCAAGACAAAAGTTGGATTCTCCGTTTCGACGCTCAATAACGCATTCTTCGTCGGCCTGAAGGCGGGCGTGGAGAAGGGCGCGAAAGAGCAGGGCTTCGACCTCGTGCAAACCAATGCGAATGGCGACGCGCAACAGCAGGTGAACGACGCGATCAATCTTCTGAGCCAGGGCGTGACAGCGCTCGTGCTCAATCCAATCGATTCCAAGGCCATTATTCCCGCCGTCGAAAAAGCCAATTCGATGAACATTCCGGTGTTCATGCTGGATCGCGGTTCGGACGGCGGCAAGGTCACGTCTTTCGTTGCGTCGGATAACGTCGCGCTGGGGCAGACGGCGGCCAAATGGATTGCCGACCAGTTGACGAAGCGCTATGGCTCCGCCAAAGGCAACGTGGTCGATCTGATCGGGCTCGTCGGCACGACGGCCGCTACCGATCGCGAGAAAGGCTTTAGCGACGAGATCGCCAAATATCCCGACATCAAGGTGGTCGCTCGTCAGGAAGGCGCGTTCGATCAGGAGAAGTCCCTCAACGCGATGACCAATATCCTGCAGAAGTATCCGCAAATCGACGCGGTCTTCGGCGCAAACGACGACAACACGGTCGGCGCGGAAAAAGCGATCGACAATGCAGGCCGCTATAAGCCGCTCGGCGACAAGCAGCACATTCTGGTCATCGGTGCGGACGGTACCGCGCAGGCGCTGTCGGCGATTCGTGCCGGCAAGCAGGACGCGACCATCTCGCAGAACCCGATTCAGATGGCGGCCAAGTCGCTGCAATTCGTCGCCGACAACAGCGCGAAGAAAGAGGTGCCGGCGAATTATGCGTGGCCGACGCTGCTGATCGACAAGTCGAATATCGATTCGGATGCGACGAAGAAATACGGGCTGTGGTCTGAGGAAATTAAACAGTAAGACAGGCTGCGGGCTGCGTTGCATCGGAGAGCGCGCAGCCTGCGAACGGAAAGAGGCGACATGACATTGCAAGCCGAAGAACGGGAGCGCGCGCCCGTGAATACATCCGTGCCGCTGCTGCGCATGCACGGCATCGTCAAGAGTTTTCCGGGAGTGAAGGCCTTGCGCGGCGTGAGCCTCGAATTGCGGGCAGGGCACGTCATGGCGATCGTCGGCGAGAACGGCGCTGGCAAGTCGTCGCTCGTCAAGACGCTGTCCGGCGCTTACGAACCAGACGAAGGCACGATCGAAATCGACGGAGTGCCGCTTGCGCGCGGCACCAATGCAGCGATCGATGCCGGCGTCGCCGTCATCTATCAGGAACTCTCGCTGATCAACGACATGACGGTCGCGGAGAATCTGTTTCTCGGCCGCATGCCTGCGCGCAAGGGTTTCATCATGCAGCGAGAGGCGAATCAGCTCGCACGGGAGGCGCTTGCGCGTGTGGGCCTCGATTCCGTGCCGCCGTGGATGCGCCTCGGCGATCTGCCGCTCAACAAGCGCCAACTGGTCGAAGTGGCGAAAGCCATTGCACGCGACGCGCGCATCCTCGTCATGGATGAGCCGACCGCGGCGCTGCAAAGCCAGGACATCGTCAATCTGTACGCCGTGGTGCGCAGACTGCGAGCGGCGGGCATGGGCATCATCTTCATTTCGCATCATCTTGAAGAAGTGTTCGAACTCGCCGATTCGGCGGTCGTGATGCGCGACGGCGCCACTGTCGGTGCGCGTCCCATGTCGGAATGGACCGAAGCCGCACTCGTGCAGGCGATGGTCGCACGCAATCTCGAGTCGTTCTACCCGTGGGAGCCGCGCGAATACGGCGATGTCGTGCTCGAAGTCCGTAATCTCGTCAGCTCGCCGCTGCTGCGCAACGCGAGCTTCAAGGTGCGGGCGGGAGAGATTGTCGGTATCGCGGGAATTGCGGGTGCGGGGCGCACCGAACTGCTCAAGACGATCTTCGGCGCGCTGCCCGCGACGGGTGGCGAGATACTCATCAAAGGCAAAAAGATCGCGAATCATTCGCCGACTGAAGGCGTGCGTCACGGGCTCGTGTACACGTCGGAGGATCGCAAGCTCGAGGGGCTCGTGCTCGATGCCAACATCGAAGAAAACATTGCACTGTCCAGTCTCAAAGCGCTGGCGAACGGCGGATTTGTTAGCGGTGCGAGGAAGCGCAAGCTTGCGCGAGATGCCAGCACGCGATTCGGCGTGCGGGCGTCTTCGGTGCTGCAGGTCACGCGCACGCTGTCGGGCGGCAACCAGCAAAAAGTGATTCTCGGGCGCGCCACCGCAACCCAGCCCGTCGTCATCATGCTCGACGAGCCGACGCGCGGCATTGACGTAGGGGCGAAGACGGAAATCTACGCGCATATGGTGGCCATGGCGCGGGCGGGCGGTGCGGTCGTCATGGTGAGTTCCGAATTGCCGGAGCTGCTCGGTATGTCGGATCGCGTGCTCGTGATGTATCGCGGCAGCATCGTGACGGAGATTCCGCGCGAAAAAGCGCATTCGGAAGCTGTCATTCAATGGGCTACAACAGGAGCAGGCGCATGACCTCCACGGCAGCCAACCGTGCGGATACGGAGGCGCTGTCGCGCCGCGTGATCCGCCAACTGAGGAGCGGGATCGGGCCACTGTTCGCGGCGCTCGTCATAATCTGTATTGCTTTGTCGATTGCATCGCCCGAGTTTCTGACGACCAGCACGCTGACCAACATCATGGTGCAGGTGTCGGTGGTCGGCATCGCGGCGGTGGGCGGGACCTTCGTCATCATTACGTCGGGGATCGATCTTTCGGTCGGTTCGCTCGTTGCGTTGACGGGCATGGTCGCCGCGACTGTCATGGCGGGGTCGAGTCCGGGGGCGATCAGCCTCGGCATTGCGGGTCTTTGCGCGGCGCTCGCGGTAGGCGCAGCGGCAGGCGCACTGAACGGTCTCGCGGTTGCATGGCTGCGGCTCGTGCCCTTCATCGTCACACTGGCGATGATGGCCATGGCGCGCGGCTTGACCCTCGCCATTTCGGATGGCCGCACCAAGTTCGATTTTCCGAACGCCTTCACGGCATTCGGCGCGAAAACGGTCGCTGGCTTGCCGATGCCGATGATTGTCATGCTCGTGATCTTCGTCATAGGTCATGTGTTGTTGCGCAAGACCACGTTCGGTCATCAGGTGTTCGCGGTGGGCGGCAATCAGGAAGCCGCGCGTCTCGCGGGTATCCCGGTGCATCGCGTCGTGTTCCTCACTTACATGCTGGCCGGCGTGACGGCCGCAATTGCCGGGATCGTTCTTGCGGGGCGGCTCAATTCCGCGTTGCCTTCCGCAGCCAACGGGCTGGAGTTGCAGGTGATCGCCGCTGTCGTGATTGGCGGGACGTCGCTTGCCGGAGGACGCGGGTCGATTGTGGGAACGTTCATCGGCGTCGTGCTCATCGGCGTGATCAATGTGGGATTGTCGCTGCTCGGCGTGAATCCCTTCTGGACGCAGTTCATACAGGGCGGCGTCATATTCGCGGCTGTCCTGCTGGATGCGCTCAGTCAGCGACGCAAGCAGTGAGCGTCTTTTTGCATTCTGTGAAAGCACCCCGAACCGGAGGAGCACGACATGAAAAAAATCATCAACGAACCCGATGCCTTTGTCGATGAGATCATCGAAGGCCTATTGATTGCGCATCCGGCATGGATCAAAAGCGCAACTGCGGACAAGCGGGCGCTGGTACGCAAGGACGCGCCCAAAGCGGGGCGCGTGGGCATCGTGACGGGCGGCGGCTCGGGTCATCTGCCCGGCTTTCTCGGCTATGTAGGCGAGGGGTTGTGCAGCGGCGTCGCGGTGGGCAACGTTTTTTCATCGCCGTCCGCCGAACAGATACTGGAGGCGACGAAGGCTGTGAATGGCGGCGCCGGTGTGCTCTACGTGTATGGGAACTACGGCGGCGATGTGCTCAACTTCGATCTCGCGGCCGATCTTGCCGAGCCGGACGGCATCGAGATCCAGACGGTCGTGCTGACCGACGACGTGGCCTCCGCGCCCAGGGAACGCGCCGCGGACCGTCGCGGCGTGGCGGGCATGCTGTTCGCCTTCAAATGCGCGGGCGCCGCGGCGGAACGCGGCGATTCGCTGGACGAAGTGGCGCGTATCTGCGGCAAGGCCAATGCCAATTGCCGCACCATGGGCGTCGGCCTGTCGCCGACGATTCTGCCCGCTGCGGGCAAACCTACCTTCACGCTGCCCGAAGGCGAGATGGAGATCGGCATTGGTATTCATGGCGAGCCCGGCACGCACCGCGGCAACCTCGAATCCGCGGATGCCATTGCTGAACGCATCACGCGTGAGATTCTCGACGATCTGGATGCGGAGAAAGGCTCACGCGTCGCGTTACTCGTCAACGGACTCGGCGCGACGCCGTTGGAAGAGCTTTATCTGCTTTATCGACGTTCGGCGCGACTTATCGCGGATCGGGGATTGAAGGTGGCGCGCTCGTATGTCGGCGAATATGTGACGAGTCTCGAGATGGCAGGCGCATCCATTACGGTGATGCTGCTCGACGACGAACTTCAGGCGCTGCTCGAAGCACCGGCAAGTTCTCCGTTCTTCCGCGACGGCACGGCATCCTGACGAGGCATGCGATGAGTGTATCCAACAACGAACTGCGCGAGCTTCTGACGCGCGCATTGAATGCGCTTCCCGCTCATGCCGACGAACTGCGCGACCTCGATGCCGCCTTGGGCGATGGCGATCTCGGCATCACGGTTCGCGCTGGATCGGCAGCGGTCGTGAATGCGCTTGCCGCATTGCCCGACGGCGCGTCGCTCAGCGATGTGCTGCTGGCCGCGGGCAAGGCGTTCTCGACCGCTAACCCGTCGACGTTCGCGGCGCTCGTGGGCGGCGGTCTGCTTGCTGCTGCCAAGGCGGTGCCCGGAGTACAAGGGGTGGGACGCGCCGAAGCTCTGGCGATTGGGCGCGCGGTGGCGGGCCGCATCGTCGAACGCGGTAAGAGTCAGCTCGGCGACAAGACGGTGCTCGATGCGCTGCTGCCGAGCCTCGATACGCTGGAGGCATCGCAAGGGAGCGCCGTCGCGCTGCTCGACGCGATGATCGCGACGGCGCAGGAAGGCGTCACCGCCACGGCCTCCATTCAATCGAGAAAAGGCCGTGCTGCGTGGGTGCAGGAACGAAGCATCGGCCATGCGGACCCCGGAGCGACGGCATACGTGCGCTTCTTACAGGCGCTGCGCGGGGCGTTTGCTGGATAGCGCGATTCGCGGTGCGGCCGCTTTGCTTGCTCGTGTAAGAAAACTGCGTTGAAGGGGCGCCGGTCTTTCTACATCCGAAGTTCTATATCGCGCGCAATCCCGCGATCGGACCGTTGAACGTGATGCTGATCCCACTGGCACTGTGTACGGTGCCGGTCGGGTCCGCGTGCGCCGCATGGACCTGTCGCTTCTTCATTAGGGCAGGCTCCATTCAAACTCGAAGCCAGACACCTGCGTCTGGTCGACAAGACTTCCTGTCTACACGAAATGTCTCTGAAGGACACTGGCTGTCCGGAAAAGACCTTACGTGGTGAACCGCATTCACACTACTATCAATCGCACAACAGTCCGTCGGATTAGGCTGCGATCGTTCATAGGCATGACGCGGCGCACCAAGGTCGCGCTCAGAGCCGTGCGTTTGGCATAAGCACACGACACCATAGTTAGACATACGAAGTAAATATCCGACGCCGTTACATTGTCGAGTCTGGCGTGAGTGGAGCCCCGTCGGCGGCAACGCGATCCGAACCTGGCTGCGGTGAAAGCGTTGTCGACGCGTGGGGCGAGGCGAGCGCCCAGGCGGCGAGTATGGCGCTCTCATAACGGAGACAGCATGATTTCACTTGATACTCGTATCTTGAAGATAGCGGCCGTGGGCGCGTTCTGGATGACATCGGCAGCCACCGGCGCCGCGAGACCGCCTGCGGGGCCCGTAGCCGCCTGCGAACGTCTTCAAGGCTTTGTCGTCCCTCCTTCCGAGATCGGCTTGTCCACCTCTGGCGCGAGCGTGGTTTCCGTCAAGCCGGTTGCTGCGAGCGGGACTGGTGCAAAAGCGTTACCGGATTACTGCGAGGTCACGGGCAAGATATCTCCGCTCGACAGATCCGCGCCCGACATCCAGTTCAGGGTCGGACTGCCTGCGCAATGGAACGGCAAGGTCGTCATGTTCGGCGGTGGTGGTTTCGACGGCACCATCCCCGACATAACCGGGAACGTACCGAATGGCCCGGTCGATGAACTAGTGCCACTTGGCCGCGGCTACGCGACGTTTGCGAGCGACTCCGGTCATCAGGCCAACGCGCTCGGCTCACAGGACGGACGCTTCGGCTTGAACAACGAGGCGGTGAGAAATTTTGGCGGTGACGCGTTGAAGAAAACGCATGACGCGGCGCTCGCCATCATCAAGGCGCGGTATGGGCATTGGCCGCATAAGGCTTATTTCGCCGGCGGATCGACGGGCGGCCGCGAAGCCGTGACAGCGATTCAGCGCTGGCCGTCCGATTGGGACGGTGCGATTGCATGGTATCCCGCGTGGGACGATGCCGCAGCGCTGCTCGGCGGTCAACGCATGAACCGCGCGCTCGCGAAACCCGGTGCCTACCTTTCCGTTGGCAAGCGCAAAGCGTTGTACGACGCGGCGATGGAGGCATGCGACTCGCTCGACGGCGTTGCCGACGGGCTCATCAGCGACCAGCAGCAGTGTAACGCCCGGTTCGATCCGGTTACCGCTACGTTGAACGGCGCTCCGCTGCGTTGCCGGAACGGCGCGGACACTGGCGACAATTGCCTTTCGGACCCACAAATCGAGGCTTTGAAAACAATAAACTCGACAACGCATTTTCGCTTCCGGCTCGTGAGCGGTGAAACTCAATACCCCGGATACAACGTCTGGGGAGCGGACCTGGGCATGACCACACGTAGTTCGCCAGTCGAGCCCGTTGTCACGTTTCTCGCTTTCGGAACGTCCCAGCCGGCGAACCCCATGCCCGCAACGGCGCCATACATTAGCGTTCTAACGGACCAATGGTTCAAGTATGCCGTGACGCGCGACCCAGACTTCAATTCACTCTCGATCGACCCCGAGCAGCCCGGCGTGTGGGCGAACCGTATCAGCGAACTGAGTTCGCAGCTCGATGCAAGCACTGACATCTCGGCTTTCAGGAGGCGCGGCGGGAAGTTGCTGCTGGTGCATGGATCAGCCGATGTTCTGGTCAGTACGCGCGCGACCGAGGAATACTATCGGCGGCTACAAGAGCAGTTCGGCATCCGTCAGGTCGATTCCTTCGTACGCTTCTATGAAATTCCAGGCATGGGCCATGCGGTCAGTAGTAGCTTCAACGCCACATGGGATTCACTGTCTGCGCTGGAGCAGTGGGCCGAGAGAGGCAAGGCCCCTGTCTCTCAGGTAACGACCGATACCGCTGGCGTACCGGGCCGCACGCGACCGCTGTGCGATTACCCGGAGTGGCCGCGGTACGTAGGTGGAGACGTCAATCGGGCGGAGTCGTTTCAATGTTCGCGATGAGCGATAGTACCGAAGGGCGGCGCTGGTGAGAGTTGACGCACTTCCGCTGGTGGCGGACATGATCGAGGCAAACTTCCGGGTCCCGGGTCTGCGCTTCACGGATCGCTACAACAAGGCTATACCTTGGTGAGTGCGAGTGCGCCAACAGGGTGGGGTGTCCGGCTTTCGACCCGCGACGCCCCTTGCTGCTTTCACGCGCGTTGACGAGCCCCTCAAGGGCCCAGGTAGAAATCAAACGGAATAAGCTCGACCGCCCATCCGCTTTCTTCGCCCAGTGTGGCGGCCGGGTGCATGGACGCGATGCGCAACGCCTCGTCACGGTTATCCGCATCGATGATGAACAGGCCGCCCACGACTTCCTTCGACTCGGTGTAGGGCCCGTCCATGACGTGCGTCTTGCCACTGCGCGGGCGAAGCGTGCTCCATTTGTCCAGATCGCCAAGCGACGCGGAGATCAGAACCTTGCCGGTAGCCCGCATCTTCTCGTCTAATGCGGGGCATTGGCTCACCAGAGCCTTGACGGCTTCTGGTGTCATGGCGGCGAATTTTTCAGGGGTGAAGTAGGCCAGGCCGAGGTATTTCATGGGAGTTCCTTTGGGTGGGACATACACCTACGACGAAGCTGATGATCGAAAATCGACATTCTCCAAAGAGAATTTGTAGCGGGTCTCGCCCGTCTGTCCAGCTCCGGCCCGGCTGCCGGAGTTCGTGCCACAAAAGTACGGCTGAACACTATGGGCCTTGGTCACCGGCCAGTTCAGGAGCGCCACGCGTGGCGTACGGCGATGTGCGTCGCTCAGTCTGCCAGCAGGCCGTCTTCCCGCAGGACGCGCTGAACCGCTGGTCTCTCCCTGATTCGCTGATACCACGCCTGCAGGTACCGATACGGACCGAGGTCGATATTCGCGTGGTACACCGATTTCATCCACGAGGCGGTGCCCCATCCTGTCAATGCGAAAAGATAAGCATCGGCAATTGTGAAGCTGTCGCCCATCAGAAACCGCTGACCGTTTAATTGACGATCGATCCAGCCGAATCTGCTTTCGAGCTTTGGCCTCGCGGTATCTACCCACTTTCCCGCAGCCACTGCATAAAGCAGCGGAATGAAGCCCTTATGGATTTCGGTGCTCAGGAAGTTGAGCCATTCGAGCAACCTGTAGCGTTCAATCGAACCATGAACGGGCGCGAGTTTCGATTCCGGCGACTGGTCAGCAAGGTACTGAGCGATGACGGTACCCTCACGCAACAATGTGCCGTCCTCCAGTTCCAGAAGCGGCACGTAGCCAAGCTCGGATACGTCGTAATAGCTCGTCCCGTCCGGCAGCAAGTGGCGCCGCGCGTCGACCGTGACGACATCGGCATTGAGCCCCGTCTCCTGCAATACGATGCAGATGGCCTGTGAACAGCTTCCGGGCGCGTGATACAGCTTCATGCGGTCTTCCTTTAATGATCATGTTGCGAGAAGTATCCCGCGCAAAGGCTAAAAAAAGAAGAAGGCAGAAGTTTGTGATATAGGTACAAAAACTATACCGGACAGAAAGCAATGAGGCAGAGTGCAACGGGATGTTCGATCGAAGAGGCAATGCGTCTGCTAGGTGGACGCTGGCGTTTGCTGCTTGTGTCCTATCTGGTGGAGGGGCCGAAGCGCTTCAACGAGCTTCGTCGCGATGTGCCCGGCATATCGCAGCGCATGTTGACGCTCGACTTGCGGGCACTGGAGCAAGCGGGGCTGATTCAGCGGACGGTCTTTGCAGAGGTCCCCGTGAAAGTCGAGTATCGACTCACGAGCGACGGTGAGCGGCTAAAGCCGGTCATCGAAGTCATGCGCGAGTTCGGCCTCTGGCTCAAAGGGCGCCCGATTCCGGACTCACAAGAAGCGGACCTGGAGTGTGCAGAAGATGCATCGCAATAGATGCCTTTTGGCGTCGTCTGATGCAGTCGATCAGGCGTCAACGGAACGGGAATGCCGCGGTTTCCCGAGTGGGTGACTGGCGCTTCTACCCGTCAACCACTTACATGACATATCCTCTTGCCAACGTCACACCACGGCCACAACGCGGCCCCAACACGAATAGACATGGAAGACCCCATCATTACCACCCGGGCAGCGGCCGAACTTCTGGGCGTATCAATCCGCACAGCACAGACGTGGATTGAAGAAAACGCCCTTGACTCGTGGAAGACGCCAGGCGGACACCGGAGGGTGCGCCGCAGCGCTGTGATGGATCTCATGGCCAGACTGGCGCGCGAAAGGATTCAGGGACCCGCACTGGTGCTGGTGCATGCGCCGCAGCACAAGCTTCAGCGGTACGTCGATACCCTCAGCCTTTCGCCCGAATGCACGGTGCACGCGGAGGCCGACACTTTCAGAACGTTGCTCACTGCCGGCTATCTCTTACCCATGATCGTCGTCCTCGAACTGGATGGCGGCGACAGCGACGGTCAGCGTCTCGTTCAACAGATTCTCAGTCATCCGGGGCTGGGTCATACCAGTATCGTCGTGACAGGTGAAGCAACGGGCGAGGACCTGATTGGCCTGGGTGCTTCACGCAGCCGCGTGCACATTCTTCCTGCTAACTGGACGGCGGAAGCGCTGCAGAGCAAAGTGCGCCAGTTGGTGAGCGACAAGGGGGCGCCCGCCCGGACTGCAACCGGAACGGTCAGCGGGGAGCCTGCCACTAACGAGTCGCAGCGTCTGCTGGCCGTCGCCGCCGCTGGCGTCGTCGATACACCTGAGGAAGAAGCATTCGACGAGATCACGCGGCTGGCCTCAACGATCCTCGAGGTACCCATTGCGCTGCTGACGCTGCTCACACCTGATCGCCAATGGTTCAAGTCTCATTGGGGGCTCGACCGGCAAGAGACGCCGCGTTCGTGGGCGTTTTGCAACTTCACTGTCCTGCAGGACGACGTGTTCGTGGTCGAGGATGCGACAACCGACCGGCGTTTCGCCGAGAACCCGCTGGTGACAGGTGAGCCCCACATCCGGTTCTATGCGGGCGTCAACATCCGCGACATCCAGGGCTACGCACTTGGTTCGCTGTGCGTGATCGATCGCGCGCCAAGAAGGCTGCCTCATTCTCACCGTGAGGCGTTGGCCACGTTGGGTCGCCTCGCGTCTGACCGTATTAACCTGCGCATCAGGGAGCGGCAGCTTAGGTGGGCGGTTGCGGCATCCGCCAACGCCAATCCGGCGGGGAGCGCCTGACAGTCCAGGACGACCGGGAGCCGAGTGGGCGAGCCCGCCGCCGAGCTTGTTTTGAAGGTTAGGAGACGGCGTCAGGCTTGTGCGGTTGGCATTAGCCGGCATCACTACGCACGCACGACCGTCACCCCTGCAGATTTGATCTGTTTAATCACCTCCCGGTCGGCGTCCTTCTCGACCACGATAGTCTGTGCGAGCGAGATCTCACCAATGACGAACCGCGACGCCGCATTGAGTTTAGACGACGACGCGAGCACGACTGTTTCTGCCGCGCGCGCGGCAAGCGCGCGCTTGATCGCAGCTTCCTCGAAATCGCCGGTGCTCAGGCCCGCCTGCGGATGAACGCCGGTCACTCCCATGAAGTACCAATCTGCATGGATCCGCGAGATGCCCTCCATAGCGGCGGCGCCAACGGCAACGATCGAATGCTTGTACAGCCGCCCGCCGATCAGGATGACCTCGACGCAAGGATGCTCGGCGAGCGCCGTCGCGACGCTTGGGCTGTGCGTGACAATCGTCGCACGCAGATCAGCGGGCAGTGACTTGATCAGCAATGCGGACGTGGTCCCGCCATCAATGATCGCTGTCTGTCCGGGCGCAATCATCATGGCCGCTTGCCGTGCGATCCGCTGCTTGGCCGCTGATTCAATGTCCCGGCGCGCCTCGAACGGTGCGAGCGCCGGAGAAACGGGCAACGCGCCACCGTGAACGCGTTGCAATAGCCCCTCCGAAGCCAGTTCGCGCAAATCCCGACGTACGGTGTCTTCCGACACGCCGAATTCCACGCTCAACTCTCCGGCGAGCACCTGGCCATCGCGAGAGAGCGCCTCCAGGATAGCTTTCTTACGTTGCGTAGTTAACATTGATGTGCATGAAATATCTTGATATTGCACGAAACTGCACGATACCATGAGCGCTATTCGCTGTCGACTGGAGACGCCATGAGCGCAACGAAAGACCGGGTTCGCATCGTCGAGTCGACTACACTCTCCGACGATTGGTACACGCTGAAAAAGGTGACGTTCGATTTTCTCCGCCGGGACGGTACGTGGCAGCGTCAAAGTCGCGAAACGTACGATCGCGGCAACGGGGCAACTATCCTGTTGCATAACCGGCACACAGGAAATGTCGTGCTCACGCGCCAGTTTCGAATGCCCGTGTTCGTGAATGGGCACGACGGCATGTTGATCGAGGCGGCTGCCGGTCTGCTCGACATGGCCACGCCGGAGGAGCGCATACGCCTCGAAGCGGAGGAGGAGACCGGGTATCGCGTGAGCAATATTCGTAAGGTCTTCGAGGCTTACATGAGTCCAGGATCAGTGACCGAGAAGCTCTACTTCTATCTGGGCGAATACGACGCGTCCACGCGCGTGGACGATGGCGGGGGCATCGAAGAAGAGGGCGAGGATCTCGAGGTGCTCGAAATGCCGCTCGGGACCGCTTTACAGCTCGTTAGAAGTGGCGAGATCGTCGACGGCAAGACGATCATGCTGTTGCAGCATCTAGCGTTAAGCGAGATTGTGGCGGCAGGCCGAGCATGAACGCCAACTCGTTCTGATTGCAGGCCGTTATCGCTGTCCTGCAGCAAGTGCTTTCTGCCGTTGAACCGATCGTGCACGTGCCGACCGGATGCGCTCTGCGCAACCTCGCGTTTGAATCAAAGCGCGTTTAAGGGAATCTTAAGATTGCGGGTGCCGTTTTCCTCGGCAGGAGGCAAATTGCCCGCCCGCATATTTACTTGCACGGAAGGCAGGATAAGGACGGACACCGCCAATGTTGCATTGCGCGCCTCGCGCATGCTGAAAAATTGTTCTTCGGCGACGCCGTCGTGCACATGGATGTTATGCATACGCTGCGCGAGCATCGTTGTTTCCCACTCGGGCTCAGCGTTGAAGAGTTTCTTGAAGACACCCTGAGAGGCGCGAATGTGCTCACCGATTGCAATCGCGCCGCCAAGCTCGCCTCGCAAATAGTGCGCCGCCGACAGGTGGTCCGCATGGGCGTGCGTTTCAAGTATCCACTTAGCGTGCACGCCACTCTGGCGCACGAACTCGATGACCCGGTCCGCATTCGTCGTTGCAGTGCGTCCTGACTTGGGGTCATAGTCTAGAACCGGGCCAATGATCGCGCATTCCTGGTGCCCGGACTGGAAAACCAGGTAAGTGACCGTGCCGGTGACCGGGTCGAAGAACGGCTGAACCATGGGCTGCATGCTGAACTCGTCAGCGATTGTTCATTCTATTCACGAACAATACATTTTTTAATATAATGTAGATGTGTGAATCAGAGGATGATGAGATGAGGAAGAAGTCCGCCCAAATCGACTTATCGGCTATGCAGGCCTCGGCAGAAAATGCCTGCGCGCTGCTGAAGGTGCTCGCTAATCCGGACAGGTTGCTGCTGATGTGCCAGTTGTCGCAGGGCGAGTTGTGCGTGAGCGACCTCGAAGAGCAACTCGGTATACATCAACCTACGCTCTCCCAACAACTCGGCGTACTTCGCGACAACGAACTCGTCGAAACACGCCGCGAGGGCAAGAGCATCTTCTATTCCATCGCGAGCAAGGAGGCGATTGCAGTCATGAACGTGCTGTACGACCAGTTTTGCACCGCTTGAAGATGAGGAAAGACCATGTCGATTGATACTGCGAGTTTTACGCCCGGCCTGTCCCTGACCGGAGGTCTAATGATTGGCACCGCAGCGGCGATGCTGGTTCTCTTCAACGGGCGCATTGCGGGCATCAGCGGCATTCTCGGCGGCCTGCTGAGCGGGTCACACAAGATGCTGGGATGGCGGATCGCTTTTCTTGCAGGATTGATTGGCGCGCCTGTCCTGGCAAGCCTGCTCGGGGACCCGATAGCCCCTGATATCGAAGCGGGGTGGGCCCAGATACTTCTCGCAGGTTTTCTGGTTGGCATCGGCACGCGTTACGCAAGCGGTTGCACGAGCGGCCACGGTGTCTGCGGCATCTCACGGGGCTCCGTCCGTTCGCTTGTCGCAACGGCAATATTCATGGCAACCGGTTTTCTGACCGTATTCGTGTCCAGACATCTGCTGGGAGGCTGAGATGAGCTTGCTCGTGGCCATGTTTTCCGGCCTGCTGTTTGGAGTGGGCCTGATGGTGTCTGGCATGGCCAATCCCGCGAAGGTGGTGGGATTTCTCGACCTCGCGGGACAATGGGACCCTTCACTTGCATTGGTGATGGCAGGGGCGATAGCTGTCGGCGCTATAGCGTTCCTGTTTGCAAAGCGTCGGAAGAAGTCTCTGCTGGGTCTGCCCATGCAGATTCCGGCCAACGCGAACGTGACGTTGAGACTGGTACTGGGAAGCGCGGTGTTCGGCGTTGGCTGGGGGCTCGCAGGGTTTTGTCCTGGACCGGCACTTGTCGCCCTGGGCGCTGGCCTCCCAAAGGCGTGGGGTTTTGTGGCCGCGATGCTCGCCGGCATGGCCGTGTTCGAGTTGGTCGAGCGAGCGAGCCAGCGTAGGCAGGATGGTGCGCTCTGATTGGCGGTACAGCCGCGCGGCGAAGAGCATCGCGCGGACGCGCCGGTTCAGATTGCACGTGTGCCTGATCATTCTTCGCTTTGGCCCGACGGCTAGCTCGACCGTTTGAGCAACACCTCTTTGAATACGGGCATCGCTGAAAAAACGTTCGGCCAGCCTGCGTAGAACGCGAGTTGTGTCAGCACTTCAGACGCCTCAGCGTTGGTCAGCCCATTGTCCAAAGCGCGATTCAGGTGATACGGAATCTGCGCGACCTGACCATTGGCAACGAGAGCGCTTACGGTCACGAGGCTTCGGTCGCGAGGGGCGAGTCCGGGACGCAGCCAAAGATCGCGAAACAGCGCATCCGTCGTGTACTGAACAACGCCGGGAGCAACTGCGCCGAAGTTCTCCTGGACCATCTCGGCACGCTGTTTCTCGGCGGCTTCGTTTAACGGCAGAGGTTCAACGTCGGCCGGGGAGAGTTGGTCGGGACCAATGCTACGATCATCAAAGACGCGTTTGACAATCGCGGAAGCAGCCGTTGCATTGGCCCACCCGGAATAAAAGGCCAGATGCGCGATCATTTCCGAGATCTCTGCGGGCGTCACGCCGTTATCGAGCGCTAGACCGAAGTGAAAAGGCATCTCAATGGTCTGGTTGCGGGCGATGAGCACGGACAGGGTCACAATGCTCCGGTCGCGTGCGGAGAGCTGCGGCCGTTTCCACAATCCATCAAGCACCGTTTGGTTCCTGTATCGCTCGAACGCCGGAGAAGCCGACTTCAAATCAACGGTTGTCAGTGAATCTTGCATGTTTCTCATCCTTTCCAGATTCGTACAGGCGGCCAGCAAAACGGCCACACTAGCTACTGCGACCAGGCGCGATATGAGGCGTGCTTGGAGGCGTGCTTGCGGATTACGATGCGCGATATTGCTCATCAGTGACTTTCTCTAGCCATTCGACGTTCTTGCCGTCGAGTGCTTCCTGGATCGCGATGTGAGTCATCGCCGTGGTCTCAGTCGCGCCATGCCAATGTTTGTGGCCCGGCGGGCACCAGATCACGTCGCCTGCGCGGATCTCGACGCGCTCTTCGCCTTCACATTGAGTCCAGCCGCATCCGGCGGTGACGAGGAGCGTTTGACCGAGCGGATGCGTGTGCCACGCCGTGCGCGCGCCAGGCTCAAACGTCACGGCGGCGCAAGACACTCGCGCGGGGGGCGGCGGGGCGTTGAGCGGGTCGATCCGGACAGTCCCGGTGAACCATTGGTCGGGACCTTTCATTGATGGCTGCGAGCCAGCGCGTTTCAGTTCCATGATTTCTTCGCCGATGTCCGATTAACGTAATGCACATCTCCACAATGTAAGCCGTGGCCGACTAATGGACTAGATGGCAAAATCGGGATGCCCTTATGCGCTGGAGCATTAATGAACGAAGACTTCAACGATCTTGCCGGTTTCATCACCGTTGCCCGGGAGCGCAATTTCACTCGCGCGGCGGCGCAACTGGGTGTTTCGCAGTCGGCGCTGAGCCGGACCGTGGCGGGACTGGAGCGACGCATTGGTCTGCAACTCCTGACGCGAACTACTCGCAGTGTCTCGCTGACTGAGGCGGGGGAGCGGCTTCTCTCTGCGATCAGACCACGCTTCGAAGAAATCGAGGCTGAAGTTGCTTCGTTACGAGGGATGACAAATCGACCCAGCGGCACCGTGCGGATCACCACCACGGATTACGCCGCAAACACCTTTGTCTGGCCGCGATTGCAGCCTTTGCTTCGTCGATATCCCGACCTCAAGATCGAACTGGTGAATGACTACGGCCTAGCTGACATCGTTGCCGATCGCTTCGATATTGGCGTGAGGTTGGGCGATCAGATAGAGAAAGACATGGTCGCAGTGCGTATCGCACCTGACATGACGATGTCGATCGTGGGTTCGCCGAAATACCTGCAGTCGAGGCCGCCCGCGAAAAGGCCGCAAGATCTCACTCTTCATAGCTGCATTAACCTGCGCTTACCGACGCGGGACTCGTTACTGCCCTGGGAGTTGGCGAAAGGCCGGCGCGAGTTGCAGGTGCGAGTCGAAGGACAACTTACGTTCAACAACGTCTATCAGATGGTCGATGCAGCCTTAGTCGGATTTGGCCTTGCATACGTGCCAAAGGATCTGGTCGAGCAATACGTCCGCGCTGGGAAGCTTGCATGGGTGCTTGAAGATTGGTGTCCGACCTTCGTCGGACATCACGCCTACTATTCGACCGGAAGAAAGTCTTCGCGGGCGGTCCAGCTTGTAGTCGATGCGCTAAAGGCGGGTTATCAATACGCGCGGTGAACACTGACTCGAAACATGGTCAGTACACAGCCCGCTGTCGCGAGGGCAACAGTCTCATTGCTTGCCAGAGGGCGAACAGCGGGTCCCGACGGTGGCTTCATCGCCACCGATGGTCAAAGAAATTGCTTCTATTTGCCCGAGGCGGGCGACTTCACACTCGGCGTCGCCAGGGTGTTGTTGCCACCTACGGGTGCGGTAGCGCCGGAAGTCGAATCGCTGTTGACGCTGCTCGGCAGGCCCGAGTTGGGACGCCCGGACATGCCGCTGTCCGAATTGGTCGTGCCAGGTGTGCCGTAGCCGCCCGTTGCACTATTTGCCTGGTTTGCGGGGCTAGCCGTGCTGCCGGCCGAACCGTTCCCGCTGGAGCCACCGGCGGCCTGTGCGTAGGCGCCGCCCGACAGCGTGAGTGCGGCGACAGCCGCGAGTAACGCGCTCGTTGCCTTGCTCATGATTTCTGCCTCCTTGGTCAGAGAGAATAGGAATGCAGCCGTTTGCCGCATCCTTACTACGTATGCAGCAATCAATGTGCCGGACCTCACGCGTGACAAAAATGATGCATATCGAATGTCCGGCAGGAAAGCGAGCCAATCCTCGGGCCGATTGTCGGCATCCACGTGTCGCCGAACGTTGCGTCAACCCATCGGCCGTTATTGCTGCGTGAGCATCAGGTTCAGGTTCTGAACCGCAGCGCCGGACGCGCCTTTCCCAAGGTTATCGAAAACTGCGGAGAGCAGGACGTGCCCGTGATCCACGGCAGGAAATACGCTTAAGCGCATGTCGTTGGTACCGTTCAGCACTTGCGGGTCGAGGTGCTTTGCCGCGCACGATTCATGTAGCGGCACGACACGTACGTGGGCCGCCTCGGCATAGTGGCGTGCGAGGCATGCGTGTAGCGTCGCGCCATCCACGCCGGGTGCGAGCAGCCGCAACTGCAAGGGCACCGTCAGCACGATGCCCTGGCGGAACGCCCCATACGCAGGCACGAAGATCGGACGCTGCGCGAGCAGGGCGTGCTGCTGGATCTCTGGCGTGTGCTTGTGCGCGAGTTCCAGACCATATACCTGGAATGAAGGCGCGTTGATGGCATCGGGACCTTCATGCTCCTTCACCCCGGCACGTCCGCGTCCAGAGTAGCCGGACACCGCGTGAATGCTGATAGGGTAGTTGTCTGGTATCAGCCCGGCCTGCATCAGGGGACGAAGCAAGCCAATCGCACCCGTCGGATAGCAACCGGGATTGGTGACCCGACGTGCGCTCGCAATGCGCTCGGCTTGTCTCGGCGTCATTTCCGGAAAGCCGTATGTCCAGCCCGGCTGCGTGCGGTGGGCCGAACTTGCGTCGATGACTCTAACGGCAGGATTGACGATGGCGTCCACCGCCTCGCGTGCGGCGGCATCGGGCAGACAGAGAATAGCGATGTCGCAGGCGTTGATGGCCTCTGCGCGAAGACGCGCATCTTTGCGTTCCGCGGCGGCAAGCGTGAATAGCGTGATGTCGGCCCGATTGCGCAGCCGATCATGGATCTGCAGTCCGGTGGTGCCTTGGTCGCCATCGATGAAAACAACGGGAGCGCTCATACGCGGAAACTCCAGGTGGTGGTAATGGGCAGAACGAGCTGCCATGTTCACCGAACCGCTAGAATAGGAAAAGTTGAATTTCACAACCTTGCAATTCAGTTTTTCTGAATCGGGACGCCGACATGCGAGAAATTAGTCTGGACCGCCTGCGTACTCTGATTGCGATTACCGAGCGTGGCTCATTTGCCGATGCGGCGCGCGCGTTGAATCTGGCGCCTCCGACGGTCAGCCTGCATATCGCGGAACTCGAAAGTCGCATTGGGGCGCCGCTCCTGTCGCGAAAGCGCGGTCACGTAAAGCCGTCGGCAATAGGAGAGGTGCTAGTGGAGCGCGCGCGTCGACTGCTGGCCGACGCGGAGCAGGCGTTGGACGATATTCAACGCCAGGTGCAGGGGATAGAAGGGCGCGTGCGGCTCGGTGCGTCGACCGGAGTAATCGCGTACCTGTTGCCGCAAGCGCTCGAGGTGCTGCGCCAGTACAACCCCGCAATCGACATTCAGCTTGCGGTACTTACGTCGCATGAAACGCTGTCGCGATTGACGGATGGGACGCTGGATATTGGGCTCGTCGCGCTGCCGCAGCCCCGCGTGGCTGGACTCGTGATAAAGCCCTGGCGCCGAGACCCTGTGATGGCCTTCGTCCCGGCGCATTGGCGGTGCCCCGCCCGGGTGACGCCTGAATGGCTCGCCGCTCAACCTCTCATTCTGAATGATGCGACTACACGTCTCTCGCGCCTGACGGCCGAGTGGTTTGCGACCGCGGGGCATCATCCTGCGCCGCGCATCCAGCTCAACTACAACGACGCGATCAAGAGTCTGGTAGCGGCAGGGTACGGCGCAGCGCTGCTGCCCCATGAGGCCACTACGCCAGTACCGGATCGCCGGATCGTCATGCGTCCACTGCGCCCGGCGTTGTGGCGTCGGCTCGGCATTGCACATCGGGCAGGGTACGTTGAGCGTTCCACTCAACATGTACTCGATGCGTTGTGGGACCTGCGATTAGCGTAGGCGTTGCCTTCATCGAATCTGACACCGGGTTTCATTGACAGCGTGTCACCGTTCCCTCGTGTCGAGCGTTTTCGGTAACCCAGATAAGGATGCTATCTATCTAACCCGGACTCCTGCCAGAAATGACGGTACGACGATTATAAGATCCACGTTGACCGAGGCGTACCCGTGATTGGTTTCTGGTCGATAACTGTGTACAACGCGGCGGGACTGATCGACCCGAATCCACTCAACGCCTACTCGCTGAACAACACCACCGCGCGGAAAAACACGGATGGCTGGGTGGATGTTCAGTTCGGATGCGAAGGCAAAGCATCTAACTGTTTGCCCATCGCTGCAGGGTGGAACTACACGGTACGCTTGTATCGGCCCAAGCCGGAAATAGTGAATGGCAAGTGGACGTTTCCCGAGGCTCAGCCGACTTGAGTGAAGTTGGCCCATGTTCGTGAACCTGGACCAGGGCCATGCGTGCCACGATGGGTGACGATCCCGCTCGCCGCATAACGTGCTCGCTGCAACTCGCCGTTGTGCTCCGCGATTGAGTGGCCGCAGACATGATGCCCATGGCACCTCTTCGATTGCATTAGCGGGGGACGTGAGCGGGTAGCGCACCGTTTGTACGCGAGCGACGCACGGCATCATCCCCGAATGCAAAGTGGTTGCGCTATACCAATGCGACCGCTTCGATCTCGATCTTCAGACCGAAGTGGAGCGCTGGGACCGGCACCACGGCGCGAGCGGGTCTCGCATCGCCGGCCCAACGCGCGTAGATCTCGTTGAAGCTCGCCCAGTGTGCAACATCGACGATATAGACACGAACCTGGGCCAGTTTCTTTATATCGCTGCCCGCACCGGCAAGCGCGGAAGCCAGATTTGCCAACACCTGCTCGGCCTGTGCTTCAAAAGAACTCTGCGTGAGCTTTGCGCCGTTCGCGTCGATTGGAAGTTGGCCAGACACAAAAATCAGGCCATTTGCGATCGAAACGTGACTGTAGTGGCCACCAGGCGTTGCCAGTCCAGCGGGGTTCATCGTTTGAGGGAACTGCGCATTCTGCTGATGCTGATCCATAACGACCATTCCAAGTAGAAAGGACCTCGTCGACCACAGCCACGACGAGATCAGGAAGCTATCCGGGTTTGTTGATTCGGGCCAGGCCGCCGGCAACGTCGCATGCCCATTGCAGTCGCCAGGTTCATGCGACGAAGTTTAGAAAAGTTTGTGTCGTGTTTTGTTCGGGAGATGGAGTTCCAATCCCGGTGCCATCAAAATGTACCATGGAGTCCACGGTTATCGGCAACCAGCGACAATTTGGAGGTCCGATTGGATCGCAACTGTTAGCCTCGCCTCGGCGAGTTGACACACGCGGTGGCGATCACAAGCATGATGCGTTGTTCGATTCCCTCAGGTTCTTTTGAACTGGTCCTTCAGGCTGACGAGTCTGGAAGTATTCCTGCACCAACGTATCCAGTATCGATTTCAGAGTGAAGCCAGCGTCCGCAATCGCACAAGTGCTTCGCTCACGATCTCGCCATATGCGCGCTCTTCAGCGTCGGCAATCCACTGGCCGAACGCGACCCGGAAAACCGCAATGCCCGCTTCGGCGACGAGGCTCGCGTCAGGCTCCTGCACACCGCGCAAACGCAGGGCGTCGGCGAGTGCGCCTGACAGCGTCGCCAGTTTGATCAACTCCCGCTCGTGCAACTCTGGATTGGCGGCGATCACCGCATGGCGCACGCGTGCGTAAGGTCGGCGCTCAGCGGTGAAGAATTCGCCGGCGGTTGCAAGAGCCGCGGCGACCGCGTCGATAGCCGATGCGTCGGCCGGCGCTTGCGCGAGCGCTTCCACCATCGTCTGCTGCAACTGCTCGGAGCCTTTGAAAAGGACCTCGCGTTTGTCGGTGAAGTACCGAAAAAACGTACGCGCCGTCAGGCCGGCACGCTGCGCGATGGCGGCCACCGTCGTGCCCTCGAAACCGACTTCCTTGAACAACTCGATCGCGGCGACAAGAAAGCGCTGCTCTGCGTTGGGTTCCCAACGACCCATGATCCCTTCCAGAAACGTGTTGACACTGTGTGACATCATAGCGCTATACTGATGTCACTTAATGACATCAACGGAGCATGCCATGCGAATTCTTGTTACTGGCGCGTCGGGTTGGATCGGATCCGCGAGCGTCACGGAACTCATCGACGCAGGTCATCATGTGCTCGGCCTTGCTCGCAGCGATGAGGCTGCTGCGAAGATCGCCCCGCTCGGCGCGGAAGTGGTGCGCGGCAGCCTTGATAATCTCGACAGCTTGCGTGTCGCGGCCACGATGGCCGAAGGCGTCGTGCATCTCGGCTATAACCACGACTTTTCGCAAATGGCGGCGGCGGCCCAGACCGATCGCGCGGCCATCGAAACATTCGCGGATGTGCTGACGGGCACGGGCGGCCCGCTGCTGATCGCGTCCGGTACCCTCGGCCTGGCGACGGGGCGCGTGGGCATCGAAAGCGACACGCCGGCCCCGGACGGTCATCCGCGTCTCGCCAATGCAGCATATGTGCTCGGGCTGCGGGAGCGTGGCATCCGTTCGATGGTGGTGCGCTTCGCACCCACGGTGCATGGCGCCGGCGGGGATCACGGATTCGTCGCGGTACTCGCGAGAATCGCGCGCCAACGCGGCGCGTCGGCCTATATCGGCGACGGGCAGAATCGCTGGCCCGCAGTGAACCGGCTCGACGCCGGCAAGCTGGTGCGCCTCGCGATCGACAAGGCACCCGCCGGCTCGGCCCTGCACGCGGTCGCTGAAGAAGGCGTCGCCACCCGTGAGATCGCCGGCGCGCTCGGCCGGTTCCTCGACGTGCCGGTCGAGTCGATTCCCGCCGAGCAGGCGCACTCACGATTCGACTGGCTCAGCATGTTCTTCGGTGCCGATATTCCTGCGTCGAGCGCCCACACGCGCTCGATGCTCGGTTGGGAGCCAGTTCATCCGGCGTTGCTCGAGGACATCGCGGCGGGACACTATCCGGGACAATGATCGGACTTTGACCGGCACTACGCACGCCAATCAAACCACCGAGCGAAGGACAATTGCATTGAGGCGAGTCTGTTCGTCGCGCGCATGCAGCTCCGAAAGCGCGAGTCAGCGGCCGCGCGCGTCCCACGCGCACGAAGCGAGCACGCACAGCGCTACGAGCGGCAACAGCAGCGCCCAGAAAGACCCGATCAGAAAGCCCGCAGCACCCGCGCTGGCGCCGATCGCGAACCCCGCCACGGGCGGCAGGGTTCGCATGAGCCGTGTACGCGCAGTCTGACGGCTTCTGGTGTCGCGCCGCGAAACCAGCAAGTCGAAGGCGTCGATCACGGCTTGAGTCACGTTGCCCGTCATCACCGTGTTCGCGACGACCGAGCGCGCGGTCAGGCGTCCGTGCGCGTTCTGCACACCCATCGCGGCAGCGCCAAGCAGGCCGCAGGCAATTGCAATCGGCGTATCCGGACTGGTGACGGGCGCAGCGACGACGCCGGCCACCATGAACCCGGCGAGCAGCGCGGCTTGCATCACATACAGCGCAAACGCGCGTGTGGCGTGACTGCGCGCCGACAACAGGTTGTACAGCACGCGCGCCGCGATGATTCCGCAGACAAACGCCGGAAACGCCAGCCATTTGATCAGCAGGCCCTGACCGGCACCTGCCAGCCCCGAGCCAATGAGGATGAAGTTGCCCGTGACGTGGGCGGTGAAAAGACCGAACAGAGCGATAAAGCCGAGCGTGTCGACGTATCCCGCGATCGACGCGAGCCAGGTGTCCTCACCCGGCAGATGGTCGAGTGCTGGAGCGGATGCGTCGCGCGTGAGTGTCGTCTGGGGCATGGCGTGGTAGAGGCTGGAAAGTGATGCGGCGCCCGTCAGGCTTGTCCGCGCGCGGGTGCCCGCGGGCGCATGGAGATCCGGTAACGTCCCGCCCCGCCGATGGCGACGGTTCCGAACAGAATCAGCAGCATCCACGCGAACTGTGCTTCGAAGAGCGTCCATTCGCGATGCACAAAGCCGAGTGCGATCACCGTGATAGCCAGAATCGGCAATGCGGCGAGCCGCGTCGCGATGCCGGCGATCATCAGAAACGGGCACGCCACTTCAGCGAAAAGCGCGAACCAGAAGGTCAGCGTCTTACCCATGTGCAGGGGATCGTCGATCGCGTTCAACTCCTGCGAGTAGTGCAAGGCTTTCGGCAAGCCATGCACCAGCAACACGAGGACGCTGGCGCTCACGCGCAGGAACAGCAGCGCGGCATCGGTCGGCGAAAAGCGCGTCACGGGCGAGCGCCCGATGTGGTCAAAGTGGCACGCCGTACACGAGCGGACCGGCGGGGCAGGTTCATGTCGATTCCTTGATCGTTCAGGGCCGTACGGCGGCGGTAGTGTCTCAAGCCGACAGACTACAGAAGGCGACCTTGAAAGTCCTGATGCGCGCATTAACCGTTCTTAATTTTGCTTTATGGCGCACCGGCGGGATGTCACCATGCCGCCGCCAGGGCCATAAAGGCCATCGCATCGGAACCTCTGTCAATGAGAAAGCGTTTTGGCGTGCAGAAGGCGGGCACTTGTAATGCTTGGGGTGCATGGGCGAAGCGCAAGCTGAAAAACTGTGCCCGCCCGGCATTCAAACTCTGTGACGGGCCTTTCTCGTGACGCGGACGAAAGGAGGCATCGCTATGGTCGACCGATATGATCTGCAACGCTTCGTGGACGCGCAGCAGCCGGTGTATGCCCGAGTGACCGACGAACTGCGCGCCGGCGACAAGCGCACCCATTGGATGTGGTTCATCTTTCCGCAAATAGAGGGGATCGGCAGCAGCCCGACCGCGCAGCGCTACGCGATCTCCGGGCTCGACGAGGCGCGCTCCTATCTCGCGCATCCGGTGCTCGGTCCACGTCTGCGAGAGTGCACGGCAATCGTCAACGGTATCGAAGACAAGACGTTGGATGAGATCTTCGGCTATCCGGACAATCGAAAATTCTGTTCGTCGATGACGCTGTTTGCGCGCGCCGCGCAAGACAATGCGATATTCGAATCGGCGCTTCGCAAGTATTGCGACGATAAGCTGGATCCGCTCACCGTCGCCAGGTTGCCGCACGACTGATCGCGAGCAACAGCGGGCGGCGAGGCGTTTGATTGCCTCGCGCGCGGATCAACAGATGCTTGTGCTGCGTGACTGCGTGACAAACCGCCCAGGGTAGTCGCGTATTACCGGTTATCGAGCGGGTGAACCCCCGCGAGCGGGCTGCCGTATCCGCCCGATTGCGGGTTGTTAGGCAGCCCGTTGGACAACTGAGCACGGGGGTCCGTGACCTTGAGCGGCAGTTCGCCAGCCTGACGGTTACCGTGCGTCGGATATTCACTGCCGAGCGGCGCGTCGGGAGTCAGCGCGAGTGTGTTAAGCGGCGAGTTAACGTCGTCGCGCGCGGACATATCCGCGTGAGCTTGAGAAACGGGGAGGGCGGCGAGGGCGATGGCATAACCCATGAAAGTAAGCGCGGTACGCATGCTAGGACTCCGGTGAGAAACTGTGCGGGGACGGATCTGCTGGGATCCATAGGGACTTACGCAGACATTGGCCCGGCGGATGCAAAAACGTCGTCGCAGACGGAGCCTGTCAGAATTTTAGTGTGCCGAGGTCATGAGACGATAACGGAAACAACGTCCTATGACCGAAGCAACTGTGACTAAGAAGATCAAGAACCCGAAGGCGCCGAAGCTGTTTCCCGATGAACTGATCGATCAACTGCTGGCGCAGATTCAAAACAAGGATGCGGAGTCGGTTCTCGGCGAATCGGGCCTGGCCGTGCAACTGAAGAAGCAACTGGCTGAGCGCATGCTGGCGGCGGAGCTCACGCATCACCTGGAGAACGAGGTTGAGCAAGGCAAGGCCGGCAACCACCGCAACGGCACGAGCCATAAGACGGTCATCACGCCCAACGGCGAACTGAATCTGGATATCCCGCGTGATCGGCAGGCAACGTTCGAGCCGCAACTGGTCGGCAAGTATCAACGCCGGCTGCCGGGCTTCGACGATCACGTCATCAGCATGTACGCGCGCGGCATGAGCGTGCGCGAGATCCAGGGCCATTTGCTGGAACTGTATGGCCTGCAGGTGTCGCCCGATCTGATTTCGACTGTCACCGATGAAGTGCTGGCCGAGGTCGAACAGTGGCAGCAACGCCCGCTTGAGGCGATGTATCCGATCGTGTATTTCGACGCACTTCGGCTGAAGATCCGCGACGAAGGCACGGTCAGGAACAAGGCGGTGTATCTCGCGCTGGGCATTCGCGCCGACGGCCGCAAGGAAGTGCTGGGTTTGTGGATCGAGCAAACCGAGGGAGCCAAGTTCTGGCTGAAGGTCTTCAACGAACTGAAGAACCGTGGCCTGCACGACATCCTGATCGCGGTGGTTGACGGTTTGCGCGGCTTCCCGGAGGCGATCGAAGCGGTCTATCCGGCCGCCCAGATTCAGACCTGCATCGTGCATCTGATCCGCAATTCGCTGAATCTGGCGAGCTGGAAGGACCGCAAGCCGTTGGCGGCTGCGCTCAAGCCGGTCTATCAGGCCGCCTCGGCCGAGGCGGCGGCAGTGGCGCTCGACGCCTTTGCGCAAAGCGAATGGGGCCGCAAATTCCCTACCGTCGCGGCCATGTGGCAACGCCAATGGGAACAGGTGATTCCCTTCTTCGCCTATCCCCCCGAGGTGCGTCGAATCGTTTATACGACCAACGCCATCGAGAGCATGCACATGCAGTTGCGCAAAATCGTCAAGAATCGCGGCCACTTCCCCAGCGACGAAGCCGCCAGCAAACTGCTGTATCTGGCCTTGCGCAACATCGAAAAGGATTGGAAGATGCCGCCTATCACCTGGCGGCAAGCTGTCAATCAGTTCGCCATTCTGTTCGGCGAGCGATTCACCGCCGCCATGAGCTGAGATTTTTTAACCGACCTCAGCACACAAAATTCCTGACACCTCCCGCAGACGTCGCCCCCGTGCGCAGCTGGACCCGCATCGGGTACCCACAGATCGTTGCATGCGTCGCCGCACGCGTCAGACACCGCCTGTAACGAGGGGCAGCACGGTGAGATCAGGATGCGTACCGTCGACAATGCTGCGTCCCACGTGCACGCCCTCGCCGAGAGCCTCCTCTTTGCTGCCGAAACTTTCTTCGCCGTCCGCGTGAAACCGCACTGCATGTCCCGGAATCGTCGGATCGGTGCCCGGATGACAGACGTAGCCCACATACGTGTAGCGGTTCTCCACCGCATTGGACGCATTAACTTCGCCCTGCGCATCTTTACGGAGCGGCTCCACGTGAATCTCGAAGCCTTCGTACACGACCATTTGCCAAGGTGCAGTTTCGTCGCCCATAGCCGCCTCCGTCTTCGTCGCCCTTATCAAAAAGTCTAGGTGATTTCATCGCGAAGCGCGCTGATGGACGGCTACGGCAAAACCACTACCGCTTGATGGCGCCGAGTCGGGTGAGCAGCGGCACCTCGCCGACGCAAGATTTTGTAACTGCCGCCGCTTTCCCACTGGGTATTCGACGCTTTGCGCCACCACGAGCTCGCTACACTCGCGTTGTTTGTGAGCCACGAGACGAGGAGAAAGATGATCGATACCACTCACGCAAACAATGCAATGCGGCACAGAATCCGCCGGATCATACTGATTCCAGCCGTGACGATACTGTTCAGTTTGCAGGGATGCGCGACCTCGCTCGAGACCTTCGGTCTGGGCGCGGGCGTTGGCATTGTCGGTGTTTTCGGCTTGCTGGGGTGCGCGATAGGCTGTCATTGATCTTCCCAACGATCGGCACCCGGAAGTAGAAATGGAAAGATGATTTAATAATTCAAAATAATAAAACCCGCTTAATTGGCATGTGAAAGATTGAGCAAGAAAAGTTATTCCATGGCGACTTGACGTCGCGCTTGCCTATCACTAAATTCGCCACGTTCGGTTCTTTCTCCACGACTCCACGCAGAGAAGGTGTTGCGCCGGACTCTGGGCTATGTGTTCGCACATAGCCCTTCATTATTTGTTTTATTTCGGCATGCTAACTGTGTATTAATTAGCAAACACTTTTATTGAAATTTCAATTGGTCAATGTATGCTGCGAACCCGTAATGCCTTTATCGGAACTTCAATAGAAGGAACAAGTATGAAAAAGACAGCATTGACTTCGGCGTCTCTCGCACTGCTGGTCGCGGCAGGATCCGCGCATGCACAGGACAGCGTGACCTTGTATGGCGTGATCGACGCCGGAATCGGCTACGTGCATAACGCCGATTCCGGCAGCAACCTCGCCGGCATGCTCAACGGCAACCTGAGCGGCGACCGATGGGGCCTGAAGGGTCAGGAAGACCTCGGCGGCGGGTTGAAGGCAATCTTCACGTTGGAAAACGGCTTCGACGTCGGCACCGGTAAGCTTGGTCAAGGTTCGCGCGAGTTCGGCCGCCAGGCATTCGTCGGGTTGACGGGCGCTACGTGGGGCACAGTCACGGCAGGCCGCCAGTACGATCCGATCGTCGACATGGTGCAGGGCGTCACAGCAGACAATTTCTTCGGGTCCGCCTTCGCGACGCCGGGCGACGTCGACAACAACGACAACAGCGCTCGTGTGTCGAACGCGGTCAAATATGTGTCGCCGACCTACGGCGGCCTGCAGTTTGAAGGCCTGTATGCATTCAGCGGCGTCGCGGGCCAGGCGGGTCAGGGCTACACCTACAGCGGCGCGGTGTCGTATTCCAACGGTCCGTTCTCGCTCGCCGGCGGCTACCTGCGTGCGACCAATGCGTCGGCGACCGGTGCGCGCACGAGCTGGGCGAGCAGCACGACGGATTCGATCTTCGACAGCCATATCAACGACGGTTACGTGACGGCGAAGTCGGTCAGCATCGCGCAGGTTGGCGGCCAATACGTGATCGGTCCCGTGACCCTCGGCGCTTCCTATAGCAACACGCAATTGAAGAGCGACGCCTCGTCGACCTTCACCAGTACCGAGAAGTACAACAGCGGTAAGGCGTTCGTTGCGTATCAGGCTACGCCCGCACTGGTCGCGGGCGTCGGCTATGCGTACACGGCGGCATCCGGCGATACGTCCGCGCATTACCACCAGGTCAGCATCGGCGCGGACTACAACATCTCGAAGCGCACCGACTTTTATGCAGTTGCGGCTTACCAGCACGCGAGCGGCACGCAGCGGCTCGCGGATGGCACGACACAGGACGCCCAGGCTTCGATCGGTTCGTATGGCTACAACGGCACCGATTCGCAAGCGCTTGCGATCGTCGGCATCCGTCACAAGTTCTGATTCGGCCAACTCGGGTCTCGCTCTCTCATCGAGTTTGACGCCCATCGAGCCGCAGTTCGCCAAGCGCCGACACGAGTTCGTGCACCTATCGCGTAGATGCCGGGTGCGCGCGAAATAGCGCGAACTCGGCACGCGTTGCGCTGCCGATATCGGCGACGAGCCGGGACGCGCGTAGTCGAGCAAGATTGAGCAGGTCTTGCAACTACGCGCGTCGTTTCCTTCGCGGGAGCATTTGTGCGCGCCTCGTCGGATACTGCTCAGATGCCCGCGCAACTGCCGCCTTCCTGAACCGAACCAGCGATGTGCGGTGCGTCATGCGGCGCTCGAGATCAGATGCAAAAAGGCAGGGAGGCTCCGCTTGCGACGGCTTCGAGTTGCGCCCAGATCTGGCCTAATGCTCATGCAACCTTCAACGCCCGCCGCAATCGAGCACTGCCTCTCCATCGTGATCGCCCGTAACGTGGCAGCGCATGCGCTGCCACGGTGCCGCGCTTATTTCGGTCGGGTCTCGTCGCGGAACTCGACGTCCTCGATCACGCCGTCGATAACCATGCGCTGGCCCGCACGCTCGTGCACCTGTTGCTCGTGCGTTTGCTGTGCGCGGATTGCTTCCTCGCGCAGCTGTCTGCGCAGATCGCGTGTTTTCCACCAGACGAAACCGCCGATCACGATGCCCGCGCCAAGCACCACTGCCAGCATCACAAGCGATACGGCGAGCCCTACGACGAGTAGCGCAGCGCATATCACCACGGCTAATACCTTCGCCAATAAGCTCGGTGGACCAGGGCGCATAGTTGCGCCACTCTGCCTGAGCCTTTCCTGTTGCTTGTCGAATTGCATCACATCTCCAATCGCGGTTTCCCGGAGCGGTTTCAAGGGTGAAGCGCAACAGCGAGATCAACGTTTGGAGGTTGAACTTGACCTGCTGGTACGGGGGTCGTCCTGTCGAACAATGCCGTCCTGCTATCCCCAATATGCGCCGAAGATCTGGTCGACCGCCGCGAGCATGGCCTCACGTCGACTAAAAGGGAACCGATGCACTTGTCGGGAGCGATCAATGTGGACCGCGCTCATGCCAGGCGTATCAAGGAAAAATTCTTCGCTGTTGACTTCAAAAAAGAGGAAGCAGGTCGGATGGGTTGCCGGAGAAGGCGAGATGCCGGACAGGTCGCAGAGGAATCACGATGCGCGTCGACAGAATGCCGACATGGGTGCTTTGCATCGAGCAGGTCAGGTGCAAGTTTGCGCCTCTCAATGTCGGGGTTTGTGTAGAGCTCAAACCGGGCCATTAAAACGTCCTGTATTTCGCGAGTGGGAGCCCTTCGCGATCGACCATCGCAGTATAAGAAGCGGCGACTAACCCGGCGTAATCATCCGCCCAACGGCGCGCCCCCGCTTCCTGCGATTTCTTCGCGCACACCGCGCTCGCTCGCCCGCGAAAGATTAATACCAACCTGCTTGGCCCGCTCCAGCACCTCAGACGGCAGGGTGACGTTGGCAGATTTACGCGGTCGCACTCCGAATGCTTTACCCATGTGCGGCTCCTTGCTGCATACCGTGTGCATTGTGATGCACATCCTCGACCGATCGCAAGTGTACTGGCTAGCGGCTGGGCATCAGTCGAGCAATAACGCGCAGTCGGGCAGGGGAGGCAACGGTCAATCGCGTGTCGTCGTGCCGGTCGGGAGCCCGACGCCGTGGGCCGTTTCCGATGATGACGAAGTCTCCGCCGGCATCGGTCCGCAAAATTGCACGGTTGCGATGAGTTTGCGGTCGGTCGACTTGTCGGAATTGGCATCGATGGCGCGACCTGCGACGCTCATCCCGAGCGAGACGATCCGGTTGCGGCGAACATACCTACGCGCTGGAGTCCGTCTGTGCGGTAACGAACGCTCGAAAACTTTCGTTTCGCCTACCATCCTGTCTGATGCTTCTTCACACGTTCCCCGGGAGCAATGATGGAAAGCACATCGAGCATGGTTCAACAGGAGCCGGGCGCTGACAACCCGCGCCAACAGGAGCTCTCCCCTGAACGGCTACTCCAGCTGGGCATGGGGTTCTGGGCATCCAAAACCTTATTGTCCGCAGTCGAACTCGGTGTGTTCTCGCGCCTCGCGACCGGACCTCGCGACGCTGCGGAATTGACTGAGGCACTCGGACTGCATCCGAGATCGGCCCTTGATTTTCTTGACGCGTTGGTCGCATTGAATCTGCTGGAACGCGAAGACGGGAAATACCGCAATACGCCAGACGCCGAGCTTTTTCTGGACATGGCGAAGCCCAGCTACGTGGGTGGATTACTGGAAATGGCCAACGCGCGCCTGTATCCGTTCTGGGGCTCTTTGACGGAAGCGCTTCGCACGGGGCTGCCCCAGAACGAGGCAAAAGGGGGCGGCAACCCCTTCGACGCCATGTATCGCGACGAACACAAACTACGGGGTTTCCTTCGGGCGATGAGCGGGGTCAGCCTGGGTGCGGCCAAGGCGATTGCGCGCCAATTCCCGTGGCAAAACTACAGCACGTTCATTGACATCGGCGCCGCCCAAGGCGCCTTACCTGTACAGGTCGCGCTCGCCCATCCCCATTTGCGCGGGGGCGGCTTCGATCTGCCCATAGTGGGCCCTGTGTTCGAAGAGTACGTAGCATCGCACGGCCTGCAGGAACGGCTGAATTTCTATCCGGGCGACTTCTTCAGGGATTCGTGTCCGGCTGCCGATGTGCTTGTGATGGGACACATCCTCCACGACTGGGATCTCGGGCAAAAGCTCGAGCTCCTTGCGAAGTGCTACGCCTCGCTACCGCCCGGCGGTTGCCTGATCGTCTACGACGCTGTAATCGACGATGACCGCAGGCGCAATGCCTTTGGCCTGCTGATGAGCCTGAACATGCTTATCGAGACGCCAGGCGGTTTCGACTATACCGGTGCGCAGTGTCGCGAATGGATGCAGCAAGTCGGCTTTACACAGGTACGCGTCGAGCCACTTACCGGCCCCGATTCAATGGTGATTGGAACCAGGTAGAAACGCGCCGCGAGATTCGCAAGCATTCTCAGCGGCGGAAGAGACGCTACTGTACTGGTCTGGAGGACTGGCGCGTTGTGCGCGACATGCCGTTGTGCGCAACGTCGGATGTTCGAATGGAGCCGCCGCCCGACTGGCCGCCCGACTCCGATCTCGAACGACGGTTGCTGGCCGAAATGCGAAGATGAGTCGATCTGTCGAAGGTGTGGACTGCAATCAACCCGACGCCGATGTCTTACGCGTGCCGTTCGTGTAGGGCCGATCTCAGTGCGGCATGGACGGGCCGTACGGCTGGGTCTGTGACCGCGACTCAACCACGCCTGTCCGTATACAGATGAATGGAGCCTTGCTGCTTGCCTTTCGCTCGACCGGTTGACGAGCATAGTAGATGTCCCATTCCCATTCCTCTTCACTAGTCTGTACAAAGCCGTGCCGTCTGTAAAAGCGGTTCGAATCCGATGCCCTTAACCGCTCGCGCACGCCGTTCAAGGGTAAGGAGAACCCAAAACACTTCGCGAGAGAGACGGCTAGCGACTTTTTCAACAGATCAACCCCAAGCGGTCATTCGGGCTTCCGTTACTCCCGTTAATCGGACACTCGGCAGGCTCTTGTACCATTCTGGGTGGCCTTCGGATTTGTGGGCTGATTCTCTCTGTGAGAACAACCAACGCGACCGATGTGCCAGGCGCAAATCATCGCATGCTTCGCCGCGCCTACTCAGTACCCTTCGCTCTAAGCAACGACGACACCGGAGACGAACATGCCGCGGTTGATGGCCATTCTCGCTGCGCTTTTGAGCCTGGTTGCCGCGCCTGTCTTCGCAGCCGATGTAGGCTTTATGGAGGTCAAGATACCAAACGGTGCCGAGCCACCGCTCACGGCCGGCATCTGGTTTCCGACTGATGCGCCGCCGATTTTGCACTCGCTGAGCACTTTCACCCAGACTGTAGCGCTGGACGCGCCGATTGCTGGTAATCACCTGCCACTGGTGGTGATGTCACACGGCGGCGGAGCCTCGTTCAGCGGCCACTACGACACGGCTCTGGCCTTGGCTCACGCAGGCTTCGTCGCGGCGGCGGTCAGTCACGCCGGCGACACCTTCGACGACCAGAGCCGGGTCCTGGAACTCTGGCGCCGTCCCGCTCAACTTCACCGGCTGGTTGACTACATGCTCGACGAGTGGCGTTGGCACGGGCGGCTGGATGCGACTCGCATCGGCGCATTTGGCTTCTCCAACGGCGGCTTCACCGTGCTAGTGGCCGCAGGCGGTATCCCGGATCTTTCCAGAATCTCTCCGTTTTGTGAGGTTCATTCGGACCATGATCTGTGTATGGCACTGCAGCATGCCGGCGTCGATCTCCATTTCGCCGTTGATATTCCCGCCGGCGCCTGGGTGCACGATCCGCGCATCAAGGCTCTCGTCGTCGCCGCGCCTTCGTTCGGATTTACTTTCGGCCGCGCAGGGCTAAGCGGCGTTCGCGCCCCGGTCCAACTCTGGAGCGCGGCCGACGATCAGCATCAGCCGCATCCCTACTATGACGAGCCGGTACGCGCCGACTTGCCACATGCGCCTGAATATCACGTGGTTGCGAACGCAGGCCACTACGACTTCATGCCACCTTGCGATGCGCGTCTTTCCCGGCTCCGGCCGGAAATCTGCGACAGTCTGGCGGGCTTCGACCGGGCGGCGTTCCATGAACAATTCAACGCCGCCGTGGTGCGGTTTTTCGAGGCGATGCTGCCATAGGACATCTTTCGTCCTGGGTGCGCAGGTACCGTGGGTTACGCCGCGACGCCGCCCTGGGAATCACGGCCGAACGCGAATGCTGCACCGCACGATGTTAGTAGCCTTATGAACACGGGCAGCATCAATTGTGAACTCCTACAGCTACTACCGCACATACAAGGTTCGTTGCCTTGGGCAGCGCCGGATCGTGTCTGGGCGACCAAAGGAGACAATACCGCTACAAGCTGGCTGATTTCTCCTTTTTTCGACACGACGGATTGGTTAACCAATCGGATTCCTGCTTCCTCTAAGCATTCCTCAATCTTCTCGGTATATCATCAAGCGCGGCTTGAAGGGGCCGTTCTTTAACCTGCGGTTAGGCCCCCTCCGGTGGTTCGCGCACGTCTCACGATGTCACGCACACCCGAATCCACACGCATAATGGCGGCCGCCACACCGCTTGACGAACACTCCCGGACGGGGACTCGAATGAACACCATATCGGAAGAAAAAGATACGCTCACAGAAAGTGAGATCCAGTTGATGGTGCGGGTCGTCAGTGCCTTGCGAAAAGGAGAGGATGTACCGGTGTTGCCAGCCGACTGGGCCGGCAGCAAAGGACAGCTCGCTGCGCAACTGAACATGCTGGCTGACCAATGCATGCATCAGGCGCTCGCGTTCGGACGTGCCGCCGGGAACCCAACGGCACGCGCAGGCAGTGTGCCGAGGATCGAAGAAGAAGGACGGAGCGGCTTCTGGCTGCAACAGGCCCGTGAGTTCAACGCATTGGTAGCAAGAATGGATAGTGCAAGCGCGTGCACCAGGGAGATCTACGGCTCGCTCGTCGCTCTGAGAAAGGGAGAGGCCGCCGCGCTCCCCGCCGACTGGCATGGTCTGCATGGCAAGCTCGCGGACGTCTTCAACGATGTCCTCGATCAGAATATCCGCATGTCGGATGAGCTCTCGCGACTCAGCCAGGCAGTCGGCAAGGAAGGTCGCATTCACGAGCGTGCCACGTTGCCCGATCCCCGCGGTTTCTGGCGGCGCTCGATCGACGCGGTCAATTCGCTCATCGTCGATCTGGTACACCCCACGAGCGAAGTGGCGCGCGTCATCGGCGCGGTCGCGCAAGGCGATCTCAGCAAGAGCATGGCGCTCGAAGCGGACGGACGGGCGCTCGAAGGCGAATTCCTGCGCACGGCGAAGATCATTAACCGGATGGTGGAACAGCTCGGCACGTTCGCGGCAGAGGTCACGCGCGTTGCGCGCGAGGTCGGCACCGAAGGCGAACTCGGCGGTCAGGCGGACGTGCAGGGCGTCGCCGGCACCTGGAAAGATCTGACCGATTCCGTGAACTCAATGGCCGGGAACCTGACGAGCCAGGTGCGAAACATCGCGGAAGTGACCAAAGCGGTCGCGGCGGGCGACTTGTCCAAGAAAATCACCGTCGACGTAAAGGGCGAGATTCTCGAGCTGAAAAACACGATCAACACGATGGTCGATCAATTGCGCTCTTTCGCCTCCGAGGTGACGCGGGTGGCGCGCGAGGTCGGCACCGAAGGCAAGCTCGGCGGCCAGGCGGATGTCAAGGGCGTCGCGGGAACCTGGAAGGACCTGACCGACAACGTCAACTTCATGGCGGGCAATCTGACGAGTCAGGTGCGCAATATCGCAGAAGTCACGACGGCCGTGGCGGCCGGCGACCTTTCGAAGAAGATCACCGTCGATGTGAAGGGTGAAATCCTCGAACTGAAGAACACCATCAACACGATGGTCGATCAGTTGAGATCCTTTGCTTCGGAAGTGACGCGCGTGGCGCGCGAAGTCGGTACGGAAGGCAAGCTCGGTGGCCAGGCCGACGTGAAAGGTGTCGCCGGAACGTGGAAGGACCTGACTGACTCCGTCAACTCGATGGGCAGTAACCTGACTGCACAGGTGCGCAACATCGCGGACGTGACAACCGCCGTGGCCGCCGGCGATCTCTCGAAGAAGATCACGGTCGACGTGAAAGGCGAAATCCTTGAACTGAAGAACACCATCAATACGATGGTCGACCAGTTGAGCTCGTTTGCGTCGGAAGTGACACGCGTCGCGCGCGAAGTCGGGACTGAAGGCAAGCTGGGTGGTCAGGCCGATGTGCAGGGCGTAGCGGGAACGTGGAAGGATCTCACGGACTCGGTGAATTCAATGGGCGGCAATCTGACCGCGCAGGTGCGCAATATTGCTGAGGTGACCACCGCAGTCGCTGCGGGCGACCTCTCGAAGAAAATCACGGTGGACGTCAAGGGCGAAATCCTTGAACTCAAGAACACGATCAACACGATGGTCGACCAGTTGCGCTCGTTCGCCTCGGAAGTGACGCGTGTAGCGCGAGAGGTCGGCACGGAAGGCAAGCTCGGCGGTCAGGCCAACGTGCAAGGCGTGGCGGGAACGTGGAAGGATTTGACCGACTCGGTCAATTCGATGGGCAGCAACTTGACTGCGCAGGTGCGCAACATCGCGGACGTGACGACAGCGGTCGCCGCGGGCGATCTTTCGAAGAAGATCACCGTCGATGTGAAAGGTGAAATCCTCGAACTCAAGAACACGATCAATACGATGGTGGATCAGTTGCGCTCATTCGCCTCGGAGGTGACGCGGGTAGCGCGCGAGGTCGGCACCGAAGGGAAGCTTGGCGGACAGGCGGACGTGCAGGGCGTCGCGGGTACCTGGAAGGATCTCACCGACAACGTGAACTTCATGGCCGGCAACCTGACGAGCCAGGTGCGCAACATTGCGGACGTGACGAAGGCGGTCGCCGCGGGCGACCTCTCGAAGAAGATCACGGTTGACGTGAAGGGCGAGATTCTCGAGCTGAAGAATACGATCAACACGATGGTCGATCAGCTCGGCTCATTCGCCTCCGAAGTGACGCGCGTCGCGCGCGAGGTCGGCACGCTCGGCAAGCTCGGTGGACAGGCCGACGTGCAGGGCGTCGCGGGTACCTGGAAGGATCTGACCGACTCAGTGAACTTCATGGCCGGCAATCTGACGAGCCAGGTTCGCAACATCGCGGACGTGACGAAAGCGGTCGCGGCCGGCGACCTTTCGAAGAAGATCACCGTGGACGTGAAGGGTGAGATTCTCGAACTGAAGAACACCATCAACACAATGGTGGATCAGTTGCGTTCGTTCGCGTCCGAGGTGACGCGGGTCGCGCGGGAGGTCGGTACGGAAGGCAAGCTTGGTGGTCAGGCCGACGTCCAGGGTGTCGCGGGCACGTGGAAGGATCTGACCGACAACGTCAATTTCATGGCGGGCAACCTGACGAGCCAGGTCCGCGGCATCGCGCGAGTCGTGACTGCAGTGGCGAACGGCGATCTGGACCGCAAGCTCACCGTGGAGGCGAAAGGCGAAATCGCGGCGCTTGCCGATACTATCAACGGCATGACGGACACGCTCGCTACCTTTGCCGACCAGGTCACAACCGTCGCGCGGGAAGTGGGTGTCGAAGGCAAACTCGGCGGGCAGGCGAAGGTGCCGGGCGCGGCCGGCACGTGGAAGGGATTGACCGAGAACGTCAATCAGCTCGCGGCCAACCTGACGACGCAAGTGCGCGCGATCGCGGAAGTGGCGACCGCCGTGACGCAAGGCGACCTGACGCGCTCGATCACTGTCGAGGCGCTCGGTGAAGTCGCCGCGCTCAAGGATACGATCAACGAGATGATCCGTAACCTGAAGGACACGACGGAGCTCAACACCGAGCAGGACTGGCTCAAGACCAACCTGGCGAAGTTCAGCCGCATGCTGCAGGGGCAGAAGGATCTCGTCGCGGTGGGCCAGCTCATTCTGTCGGAACTCGCGCCGGTCGTCGGCGTGCAGCAGGCTGAATTCTTCGTTTTCGATACCATCGACCAGGCCGCTTCGCTGAGGCTTGTCGCGAGCTACGCTTCAGACGGTCATGGCACGCACGGCAAGCGCGTCCAGCTTGGAGAAGGGCTCGTCGGTCAGTGCGCGTTCGAGAAACGCAAGATTCTCCTGGCGCCTTCGGCGTCCGTCAACTACCGGATCGAATCGGGCCTGCTCAGTGTGATGCCGCAGAACGTCCTCGTGATGCCGATCGTTTTCGAGGGGCAAGTCAAGGGCGTGATCGAACTGGCGTCCCTCGAGTGCTTCAACTCGACCCACCTGGCGTTTCTCGACCAGCTGACCGAAAGTATCGGCATCGTCATCAACACAATCGAAGCCAACACGCGTACCGAGGATCTGCTCAAGCAGTCGCAATCGCTCGCGCACGAGTTGCAGAGCCGGCAGGAAGAACTCCAGCAGACGAACGAGGAACTGCAGGAGAAGGCAAGGCTGCTCGCGCATCAGAATCAGGAAGTGGAGCGCAAGAACTCGGAAGTGGAACAGGCGCGTCAGGCGCTCGAAGACAAAGCCAAGCAGCTTGCACTGACGTCGAAGTACAAGTCGGAGTTTCTCGCCAACATGTCGCATGAGTTGCGCACGCCTCTCAATAGCCTGCTTATCCTGTCGGACCAGCTCTGCAAGAATTCCGACGGCAACTTGTCCCCAAGGCAGATCGAATATTCGCGAACGATTCATGCCTCCGGGAACGACCTGCTGTTACTGATCAACGACATTCTGGACCTTTCAAAGATCGAGTCGGGAACGGTTGTCCTCGATATTCACGAGCATCGTCTTCTCGACTTGACGACGTACGTCGAACGCACTTTCCGTCACATCGCAGAAGCGCGCAACGTGGATTTCGTCATTCACCTCGGCAGCGATGTGCCTGTTTCGATCGTGACCGACCTCAAGCGGTTGCAACAGATCCTGAAGAACCTTTTGTCCAACGCATTCAAGTTCACGCATCAAGGCCGGGTTTCGCTGTCGATCGACGACGTGCACGCCGGATGGAGCGAGGACAATGTCACGCTGAACAGCGCGGGAAGCGTGATCGCATTCTCTGTTCACGACACAGGGATCGGGATTTCAGCCGACAAACAGCAGATCGTATTTGAGGCTTTCCAGCAAGCCGACGGCAGCACCAGCCGCAAGTATGGCGGCACCGGGTTGGGGCTGGCAATCAGCCGCGAGTTGTCAAAACTGCTGGGCGGGGAGATCCGTCTGAGCAGCATGCCGAACGAGGGGAGCACGTTCACGCTCTTTTTACCATGCAGGAACGACCTCGGAAGACCGGGGCGCAGAAAGCCGGCTAGCCGGGAACGAGCGCGGGCCATTGCTTTGGACGGTGCCTCGTCCGTGAACGACGGCTTTGTGGCCGTGGGGACGCAATCCGGTCTCGTTGCTGAGGTCGCGCACGAAGTGTCGAGCGCACACATCGTCGATGACCGCGATAACATCGTTGCGGGCGACCGGGTCGTGCTGATTGTCGAAAACGATCCGGCTTTCGCTCGTGTGCTGGTCGATGCGACGCGCCAGCGCGGATTCAAAGCCCTGACCACCGCGCTGGGTGCTTCCGCGCTGACGCTCGCCGACCAGTACAAGCCGGATCTTCTAACGTTAGATCTGTTTTTGCCCGATATGGACGGCTGGCGGATTCTCGCGCGCCTGAAAAACGACATGTCCACGCGGCATATTCCGGTGTGCGTCATCTCGACCGATGAATCGCGTGAGCGCGCGCTTCGCTCGGGCGCTTTCGCATTTTTGCCCAAGCCCGTCGAATCGCTCGCAATTCTGGATCGCGCGCTCGCATCCATGGCCCGATACATCGACGCGGAGCAGCGCGCGATCGTCATGGCCATGCCGCCGGGAGCGGAGCGTGAGCTGCTTTGCGGCGCGTTGCAGGGCACGCATGTCCGCGCGATATTTGCCGATTCGCGTGATGCCCTGGTGCAGGAACTGTCGTCGCAAGCCGTTGATGCGCTCGTGCTCGCCGATGACGTGCCCGGCATTTCCCCCGAGCTGATCGAAGCCACGCTCGTCGCTCGGGATTGCTTCGCGCCGCTTCCGGTGGTCGTGAGCACGGCGGGCGATGGTCCGCCAGAACGCTGGGAACGCGTCCAGGAACGCTTCTACGTGCAACACGCACCGACCGGCGACCGGCTTCTGGATTTATGCGTCGCCGCGCTTCACCTCGACACGAAGCGGCTCCCTGCACAGTCCAGAACCGTACTGAACGCCTTACATGCATCGCAGCGCGCGCTGCAAGGCGTCAAGGCACTGATCGTCGATGACGACATGCGCAACATCTTCGCGCTCGCGACAATCATGGAAGACCTCGGCATGCGGCACGTCTGGGCCGACAACGGACGCGAGGCGATACGGCAGGTCGAGTCGGATCACGAAATCGGCATCGTCATGATGGACATCATGATGCCCGAGATGGATGGCCTGACCACGATGCGCGAGATTCGCAAGCGACCGGTCGGCAAAACGTTGCCGATCATCGCCGTGACGGCCAAAGCGATGAAGGGCGATCGGGAGAAGTGCATCGAGGCCGGCGCGTGGGACTATCTCTCGAAGCCGGTCAACCGGGATGATCTTGTCGCGGTACTCCATGCGTGGCTGCATCATTAGGAGCAGCTATGGCAAGGTTCGATGTCTCTTCTGAAGACAAAGTGAAGATTCTGGTGGTGGATGATCTGCCGAGCCAGCACATGGTCCTGCGCTCGGTGCTCGACGGACCCGACCAGGAAGTCGTCAGCGTGTCGTCTGGGCGGGAGGCGCTCAAGGCAGTGCTGCAAGAGGAGTTTGCGGTCATCCTGCTCGACGTTAACATGCCCGACATGGACGGCTTCGAGACGGCCAGTATGCTGCGCTCCTACCGCCCGACGGCATCCACTCCAATCATCTTCGTCACCGCTTATGCCGACGATGCCGAGATGGCGAGAGGCTATTCGCTCGGGGCGGTGGATTACATATCGTCGCCCGTCGTGCCGGAAATTCTCAGTGCGAAGGTCCGTGTGTTCGTGCAGATGTTTTGCATGAACCGCGAACTGCGAGCCCGGGCAGAGCAGCGCGAAGCGCTCGCGCGGGCGGAAGCGCAGCGCGCATCCGCCGATGAGGCTCGCCAGCGCGCCGACTTTCTGTCGCATGTGAGCCATTTGCTCACGCGCTCGCTGGATGTCGAGACAACGCTTATCCGTATTCTGGAGACCTCGGTACCGGCGTTGGCCGATCTGGCATGCGTGTTTCTCGAAGTGGACGGGAACGCGACGCCACCGACATCGTTGCGCTGCGGCCCCGCAGTGCGTGCCTTGATCGATCCGGCGCGCGGGCAGGAGATCGACGCAATCGCACCGCTCGGGCGATTCTTTGAGCTCGCGAAGCAGACCGTGGATAGGGGCGAAAGTCTCATATGCCGAAGCGAGGCGGAGCACGTCTTCGGGTGGCCCGCCGGTGCGAACGATGAGCAACGCTCAGTCAAGTTCGAAGAGATCAGGTTCCATTTAGTGCTGAGCGGCGCGGAGCGCAAGGCGGTGCTTTGCTTCGGTGTTGTCCGCTGCGATGAAAATCGCCAGCCAGCGCCCGTGGTCACCGAGTTCGTGAGTCGAGCCTCCATCGCGCTGGAGAACGCGTTTCTATTCTCCGCCTTGCGCGACGAGGACCGGCGCAAGAACGAATTCCTTGCGATGCTCGCCCATGAGCTGCGAAATCCGCTAGCGCCAATTTCGAACGCGGTGAGCGTGATGCGGAGCGCGGAGCCGGGCGATTCGAAAGTGACGATGTGGGCGACCCAGATCATCGGCAATCAACTCGGTCATATGGTGCGCATCGTCGACGATCTGCTCGATGTTTCCCGAATCCAGCGCGGCACGGTAGCGCTCCAGCGGGAGCCTGTTCACTTGCGGACCGTTATCGAACGCGCGATCGAAACGAGTCGGCCCCATTTCGCCAACCGCTCGCAAGCCTTCTCATGCGAGCAAAAAGAAGACGACGTCATGATAGAAGGCGACGTCGTTCGTCTCACGCAGGTTGTCGCCAATCTGTTGAACAATGCGTCCAAGTTCACGCCTCCCGGCGGGCATATCAGTCTTTCGACGGGTTCGTCCGCCGGAAAGGCAGTCGTCACGGTGATCGACGACGGCGAGGGAATCGACCCAAAGCTCCTTCCACGCGTCTTCGATCTGTTCACCCAGGGTGATAGCGCGCTAGATCGCGCTCAGGGAGGATTGGGGATCGGGCTCACGCTCGCTCGCCATCTGACTGAACTGCACGGAGGCTCGATCCGTTGCCGGAGCGGGGGCCGGGGGCAAGGCGCGGAGTTCACCGTGGAATTGCCGGCATCTCGCGCAGCGGACAAGCCGACGCCCGTCGCTAATGTGTTGCCGCTGCGCCGCAAGCGGGACGTGCGGGTGCTTGTCGTGGACGATTCCGTCGCTTCCACGGAGAGCCTCAAAATCTTTCTCGAATTGCACGGCTACGAGGTGCAATGCGCGCACGATGGCGTTTCCGCGTTGGCGCTTGCAAAAGCGTTCGAACCGCGGGTTGCCATCCTTGACATTGGTCTTCCTGGGATGAACGGATATGAAGTCGCCAGGGCCATTCGCGCCGATGATTCCTTGCGCGGCTGCCTGCTGATCGCCGTAAGCGGTTATGGGCAACATGAAGACCGTCGGAAGTCGCGCTCGGCGGGGATCGATCATCACCTCATCAAGCCCGCCGATTTGACTTCGCTGGTAGAACTGATCTCGGCACACGTGATGCGCGAAGGTACCGGTGCGAAGGATGAGGGGCGGCCGGCCTGAATTCCATGATCGTCAACGTGCAACCAGCAGCGTGCATTGCGTCCACAAGCCCGGCGGGTGGCACAGCACGAATCGATAGGATTGAAGGTAAAGGCACTAACGTCCGGCTGTATCTTCCCCGGTATGCAGTCGTTGATCGGGCACTGGCGGCATAAAGTTGCCGCGCACGTTCGCGGTCGAACGACGTGACAACGCCGGCCGCCGTCGCACCACTTTTTGTTCGTCGCGCCTGTGCTGTCGTCCCTCCCACTCTCCAGCTTTCGCCAGTTCTTCTCGGGTTTGTCCGCGTGATGCACACAACGCGTCTCAAGCGGCGATGCGTGCATGCGATCACGACTCAATTCGTGTCCCACATTGGCTAAAGTTGCGACTCGCGCGGCCGACAACGTATCTGTGGTGATTTGTGTTGCGATTGCCCCCTACTGCGTGAACTAGACCATCAAGCCGATTCCAGGTGACAGGGTTGGGCGGGACGAAAATGATTAAAGAATTTGAAGCTGTGCGGATTGAAGAACTCCTTGCGCTGGATGGCGAGCACCTTGATGCGCTGCCCTTCGGCGTTATCGGCTTCGCTCCAGACGCGATTGTCACCGTGTACAACGAGACAGAAGCGAAGAACGCCGGACTACGACCGGAGAGAGTGCTCGGGAAGCATTTCTTCGAGGAGATTGCGCCCTGTATGAACAACTTCATGGTGGCGCAGCGATTTGCCGACGAAGAGGAACTCGACCATACGATCCCCTACGTGCTGACCTTGCGGATGCGCCCGACTCCCGTGCGACTGCGGTTGCTCAAAGCTCCGGGGCACGCGGCGCGGTTTGTATTGGTTGAGCGAAGGGCAACAAAGTGAGCACGGACCACGCCGAACGGACTGAGCTCGAGTCGGAGTATGAGGCCCTGCTTTCGTTCATGTATCTCTCGCCAGTCGGCATTGTCCGCAGTGACAAAGACGGCGTTGTTGACATGCTGAACCCGCTCGCGGCACAGCTTTTGATGCCTCTGGTGAAAGACGGAAGCATTGAAAACATCTTTGATAGCCTCGCGTCCGTCGCACCGGAGCTTCGAAATCTGGTGAGCAGTTTCCAGGCGGAGCGCGGGCCTGTCTGCGAGAACCACCGAGTGTTTGTGACACAAGCCAAGGATGGTGCGGTTGTCCTCGGCTGTTCCATCATCAAGGTGGCCGCCAATCTCTTAATGACCGTCTTGTCGGATATCTCCCGACAGGTCGCTGCGGAGCGCCGGGCCAAGCAGACTGAGGCTTGGCTCGCCGGAATCTACACGAGTGTCAATGATTTCACGTTCTTCACGCTGGACTCGGGCGGTCGCATCGAAAGCTGGAATTCATCAGTCGAGCGACTGACGGGCTTCACTGAGGCAGAAGTCATGGGGCGGACGCTTTCACGCTTCTACGCCCCGGACGAACTTGCTTCGCACCGCCCGCCTGAGCACATCGCCCTGACACGTGACGAGGGTTGGCACGTCGAAGAGCTTTGGTGCGAAACAAAGACGGGGCGCCGCTACTGGGGCCAATTGCTCGTCGCGGTGCTGCGAGAGGTCGAAGGCGATATTTCGGGATACTCCGTCGTCTTGCGCGACGTCACTGAGCGGAAGCTGACCAGCGATAACCTCAAGCGTCTTCTTACCACGGACCATCTCACCGGAGCGACCAATCGTGCGCACTTCTTTGAAATAGCGGAAGCGGAGATTGGGCGCGCTCAACGGCAGAGCCGACCGCTCTCCATCATTATGCTGGACGCGGACCACTTCAAGCGTATCAACGACACTGCAGGGCATCAGGCAGGCGATGAGGTTCTGAAGCGTATCGTTGCAGAGGCGAGGGCGGTCCTGCGCATATCGGATGTCGTTGCGAGGCTCGGCGGGGAAGAATTCGTTCTCATGCTGCTCTCAACCGCAACGCAAGAGGCGATGGAAATCGCCGAGCGACTCAGGCGAGCAGTGGAGCTCGCGAGTATTGAGACAGGAATCGGACAGCTGAGGGCGACAATAAGCTTGGGTGTCGCGGGCCTGGGAGAGTCAGTTCCGACGCTTCAAGAGTTGCTAGCAGCTGCGGACAAGGCTCTCTATGACGCGAAAACGGCGGGCCGGAACTGCGTGCGGACCCGGGGCGGCGCGGCGATCTCAGCACGTCACGCCGCCACCGACGAAGACAGTCTGTCTAGACAGTGATGAGTCTCGCCGCGAGACCATCGTGCGACCGCCACACTGCGGCAGGTTGTTGCCATCAAGCAGATGAGGGCGTCGCAAATTGGTCCCGCGCGCGAAGTCGCCATTCGACCATGTTCCGAGAGCTGTTCCGTTGGACCGCTTTGACATCAGGCGGGGCCTTTTAAGTCCTCGGTGTACCAAGGTTGCATATCCTTCAGCAAGGCTACGTATTCCATGATGCCGCCGGTTGCCGACGCGGATGTTGCTGCGCGATCCACTTCGTCCCAGAGCGAGTCAAATTTTTCGAGAGCGACCACCTGCGGCAACTGACAAAGAAGGAACCAACTTGGCCCGCCTTGATGCATTTCTGCAACGCAGAGCAGCTGATGGCGCTAGCTATGAGCATCGAGCCATGCGCGAGCCCAATCCAACCCTGCGAGCTCAGCATCCTCCTCACTTTCAAAGTGGCCAAGAACACCTGAAGCATGGACAAGCTTGCCGCGAAGGGTGACGGTACCGCTGGCCGCATAACGTTTTCGCTGCAACTGCCCTTCGTGCTCGACGATTGAGTGCCCCCAGACGTGATACCCGTGGTAGCTCCGCGATTGCATTAGCGGACGACGTGAGCGGATAGCGCGTGGCCTCTTACACGAAGGACGTTACCCTCCGGTGTGACTTGTCGTGGGATTTCAGACATGTCCGGTTCGTCTTTAGGCAAAGTCTTCGGCACATTGCCTTGTTTCGCGACGAGCTTTGTTGCAGGTGCCAATGTGCGCCGCGAATACACCTTTTTCGCATGCAAAGCCACGTGCCGCCGCACGGCGAGCTTGTGCAGGGCAGTCGGCCTGTGTGGCGCAGTCGCGCGCGCCTCCGGCGGATTCCAGACTTCCGAATACATGCCGGCTCCGAAAGCAGTCGGCGCAAACGCCGCCGTCAACAACGCAAGTGCAAGTCTTCGCACGCTTTCTCCTTGCCCAATGGCCACCAGAATGGTTTCGCTGACGCGCCCCAGGCATTCGACGGCAGCGGACTCACTGACCCAACGACGCGAGTTCGCCGCGCGCCGATAACCCTGCGCCGCAAACGTCGCAGTTTCCGGCATGGGAAGGCTCGCGGCTTGGCCCACGCCCATCGACTGCGTCTTTGCTCCGGAAGAGTGGGCCGTTCGTGGGGCACGAAATGCCCGTCCAACACTGTACATCCATACAGGTTTTCACGCAATGACATCTGCCGTGCCGTTTTTCCGAAGTGACACCGACTCGCAGACGCGATGGTCTGCCGATTGCCCTCACAGCACCGGACGCGGGCCAAAGAAGTGCGCCGACGCGCAGGCAGGTTCCTCCGGCTAAGAACGGTTCGCAGGCTATTGCTGGGCGAAGGCAACGCTGTCGCTCATCAGCAAAGCCAGTTCGTCGATATTGAACGGCTTTGCCAAAACGATTACTCCGCCCAGTTTTGCGCGCTCCAGTTCGTCGGCGTAGCCGGTCATCAAGGCAATCTTCTGCGCCGGCCATCTGCTCCGGACGTGTTCTGCAAAGTCGATACCGCTCATCTTTCCGGGCAGATGCACGTCTGAAAGCACGAAGTCGAAGGCGGCACCCTGATTGAGGACCTCAAGGGCTTCGTCGGCCGTCGTCGAGTGCCGTACGGTGCATCCGAGCACCTCGAGAACTGCGCAAATTCCGGCGGCTACTTCCGGGTTGTCTTCTACGACGAACACGTGCTGAGGCTTAGGCGCTGCGGAAGTAGCTCGTTCCGGCAACGCGGGTTGGACAAAACCTTCTGTACCTTTGTACAAAGGCAAAAACAATTTCAGTGTTGTTCCTCTGCCAGGCTCGCTCTCTATCATCGCAGTTCCACCTGATTGCTCGCACGTGGCCAGTACCTGAGCGAGACCAAGACCGGTGCCGGCGCCAAGCGCTTTGGTGGTAAAAAGCGGCTCGAACGCGTGCTCTTTCACCGCCGGAGGCATCCCGTGCCCGTCATCGGAAAGCGCTATAAGCACGTATTCTCCAGCGGGCAGTCTGGTTTCGAGTTCTCTCAGGTGAATATTTGAGCATCGGATAGAGAAACGTCCTCCATCCGGCATTGCATCCCTCGCATTCACCGCAATGTTGAGAATCGCAGACTCGAGCTCGGTGGCGTCCACCTTGACTAACCCGGTACCTGGCGCGACGTCCAGGGTCATCTCGATTTTCTCGGTGAGAGCCGTGCCTATGATGTCACTGGCACTCCCAAACCACGTAGCAAGGTCAACGACTTCATGTTTCAGCGGCTGCTTACGCGCGACGCTCATGAGTCTGCGGGCAAGAGCCTCCGCGCCGGCCGTGGCTCGCTTTACCGCAGTAACCTCCCTTTCAACGTTCGTATAGTTCTTACGCGTTGCGAGTTCCATATTTGCGGCTACCACCATCAGCAGGTTGTTGAAATCGTGGGCTACGCGCGCGACCAGATTTCCCAGCGCGCCCATGCGGCGCAGCTGCCGGCTCGAGGCTTCAGCGGATGCTCGCCGTACCCACTCCGCTTTCCAGTGATTCCATGCCGCTTCCTCAGTTCGCAGTTGACGATGTGAGAACACAATCAGTGACCAGAGCGCGATGCACGGCACAAGCGTGAACATAGCGACGACCATCAGATGTTTGCGCCATTGCTCGTGTATTGCTGCCGTGGAGTAGCCGCTCGCGACGTACAGTGGGTACCGTCCGACGCGCCGAAACGAAAGGATTCTCTCGACGCCGTCAACATTGGAGACCATATTGAGCCGGCCAATTTTCACCGCCTGCCCAAGCGCAATCGTAAAGGGGGTATTTGGCGCGAGATTGCTCACGGTCCCGACGTCCGGGAGCCTAGCCAGAATGGTCCCGTCCTGCCGATACAGTCCGACGAGTAACGCCGGGTTGGAATTGGTCAAGTCCGCGTAGAATTCGCTGAAATATTGCCGCTTGAGCGCAATGGACACAACGCCGAGCAAAACTCCGTCTTTCCCGACCCGTGCCATGTTTGTCGTGAAAATGTCGGACTGCATAACTTTCCCGGATAAAGGCCGGGAGAAGTAGGGAGCGGGCGCTGACGCCAGTGCCCCTCGAAAGTCTTCGCGTCCGGCGATGGAAATGGGCGGCACCGGGAAAAAGCGGCTGCTCGCCAGCAAGTCGCCGTGGGTACCGAACACGGAGATGGCTGCAAGCTGCGGGTAGTCCGCTGCAATTGTGTTGAGCCTGCTATGTACGCGGCTCTCATGCCCGCGAATTTTCGCGTCATCGTCGGTATCAAGGAGTTCGACGATGCGCGTTTCAATTTCGTGGTTCATGTCGACAATCTTCAACGCGTGCTCCTGGGCGACCCTGGTGAGGCGGTCCACTATGTCGCCTGCGTCGGCAATACGCCGCTGATAGTCGAAGTAGCCGTAGCCCGCGACACAACCAAGAGGAACAAAGACCGACAAAAACAGGACGACGGCGAGCACGCGCCGCGTTACCTCGAAATCGCGCGTCGGAATCGGTACGTCGGGCTCACTGATCTGGTCGACCGCCAAGGTGAGAAGCTCCCGCAAGTCGTGTATTGCTATGCGCGAACATGGTACTGCGGGAAGGCGGCACCCAGGACGTTCCGGATGAGTGAACCGCTTCAGACATTGGATACTCGCTCTTCGTCGGTCGTTTCCGGCGCGTTGTGCCGCCCAGAGGCCGCTTGACAAGATGCTGACGAGGACGACCTTTGCCACACCTCACAAGGCCGGATATCTGTTATCACCTGGCGCCGTATGCTGACGTTCCAGGAGCAGGGCGACGAAAGCGCGGATGCACGCGGCACTAATCCGGTATGCCATAACGTCGATGCGATTAGAGGTTTCACCGCACTTGGGCCCTCGGCGCTTTTAGGTGCGGTTAAGCAACTATCGCTCCGGCCGCGCGGCAAGGCTTCACGCTCATCCCACGATTGCGTGGGCCATCTTCAACCGGTCGAGTTCGCGCATCTTCAGTGTCACCAGGTCGGTTTGACGCATGCTGGGCTCCCGCAGTCTGAGTACGAGCGTCCAGCATGACCAAGTTGCAAAACCCGACATCTTTAAATAGCGGAACACGACATCTGAACTTTGGACTAACAACCGTTGTCGAGGCCAGATTGAAATGTCGCAGGGCTGGCTAAATACAGATGTCGTAGTCTTGATGTCGGGTTTGAGTCTGTCTTTAACGGTTTTGAATCCACGTGGTGTCGAAGGACAGCCTTGAACGGGCAGGGCGTCTCAGTCCGTTCAGCGAGTGCGTGCAGACCGTTGGCCAGGTGTTGAAGGCGTCTTCGACTGCTGTGCGATCTGCACGATTGCCTGGTTCAGGTCGGCTCGGGTGAATGCGCGTTGCTTCTTCGTGCCGGGTGAGGGTGTGGGTTTGCGTACCGCCGCACCACGATTCGTACGTGATGGCGAGCCCGAGATCCGGCGGTTGTCGCGCTGTGCCTGCAGGGCCTGCGCGACCTGCAGCGCATGACCAAGACGCTTGTGCTCGATCACCGCACCCTGGTCGATCTCGGCAAGCTTGTCGTACTGGACACAGGGCAGCACGACGCCGTCCGCACGGATCTCCAGGCGCCCGTCCGGATACTCCCACACGTCGATGTAGCGGCCGATCAGCCTGCGGGTCGCCGGCGTATCGTCGAGCAGCCAGATCACGCGATCGTTCAGCAGCGTCAGCGCATCCGACACCTTGCGCTGGACCCGCCACGTCAGGATCGTGTCGAGATTCTCGTCGGCGCGCAGCGGCCGGTGCGCATCGTACGTGCTTCTGGGCAGCTTCGCGAAACGCGCGTTATAAGCGGCCATGAAAGCGCAGGCATACGCGTTTGCGGCTTCGATGGTGCTGATATCGCGCAAACGCAGTTCCTTCACGAGGCGGTCCTGCAGCGTCAGGTGAGCCCGTTCGACACGCCCCTTGGCGGGGCTGCTGTTGGCGCAGAACGTGTCGATGTTCAGCTCGTACATCGCGCGGCCGAACTGCGTGACGCCTTTGCCCGCCGTCTCCGCGCGTTTCTTGACATGGAACACGCTGGCGCGGTCGCTGTAGAACGCCACCGGCTTGCCATGCCTTTCGAGATACGTGCGCGTCGCCTCAAAGTAGCTGAAAGTCGACTCGGTCGCCGTGAAGTGCAGCGCCATGATCCGGCTGGTGGCATCGTCCACATACACCAGCAGCGTGCACGCCGGTGCCCGTTCCTCAAACCAGTGATGGTCACTGCCGTCGATCTGCACCAGTTCGCCGAAACAGGCGCGTCGGGCACGCGGCTGATAGACCTTCGGCGGTCGCTGTTTGCGCGGCACCCACAGGCCCGCGTCCGTCATCAGGTGCCGCACGGTTTCCTTCGACAGCACCAGCCCATGGCATTCACGCAGCTTCTCGCAGGCGAGCGTCGGCCCGAAATCCGCGTAGCACTCGTGGATCAGTCCGAGCGCCCGGTCAAGCACCGTCTGCGGCAACTGATGATTGCTGCGCGCGCCGCGCCGCTGCGAAACGAGCCCAGCGGCGCCTTCGTCGCGGTAGCGGACCACGAGCCGCTCAACCTGGCGTCGGCTCAAACCCAGCCGTTCAGCAGCGCGCCAGGTCATCAGCCGCGCCTCGGCAACCGCCTCAATAACCTTCAGCCGGTCAAGCTCCTGCATGCTCATCGTGATCGTCCCGGTGCGCGTCATGGCGGTCTCCACAGGCGGGAAAACCGCACCAGCATGCGCTACAGATCCTTGCGATACGACATCTGTACTTTGCTCAGGTACGACACTACTACTTTGCTCCCACAACCGTTGTCGAGGCCAGATTGAAATGTCGCAGGGCTGGCTAAATACAGATGTCGTAGTCTTGATGTCGGGTTTGAGTCTGTCTTTAACGGTTTTGAATCCACGTGGTGTCGAAGGACAGCCTTGAACGGGCAGGGCGTCTCAGTCCGTTCAGCGAGTGCGTGCAGACCGTTGGCCAGGTGTTGAAGGCGTCTTCGACTGCTGTGCGATCTGCACGATTGCCTGGTTCAGGTCGGCTCGGGTGAATGCGCGTTGCTTCTTCGTGCCGGGTGAGGGTGTGGGTTTGCGTACCGCCGCACCACGATTCGTACGTGATGGCGAGCCCGAGATCCGGCGGTTGTCGCGCTGTGCCTGCAGGGCCTGCGCGACCTGCAGCGCATGACCAAGACGCTTGTGCTCGATCACCGCACCCTGGTCGATCTCGGCAAGCTTGTCGTACTGGACACAGGGCAGCACGACGCCGTCCGCACGGATCTCCAGGCGCCCGTCCGGATACTCCCACACGTCGATGTAGCGGCCGATCAGCCTGCGGGTCGCCGGCGTATCGTCGAGCAGCCAGATCACGCGATCGTTCAGCAGCGTCAGCGCATCCGACACCTTGCGCTGGACCCGCCACGTCAGGATCGTGTCGAGATTCTCGTCGGCGCGCAGCGGCCGGTGCGCATCGTACGTGCTTCTGGGCAGCTTCGCGAAACGCGCGTTATAAGCGGCCATGAAAGCGCAGGCATACGCGTTTGCGGCTTCGATGGTGCTGATATCGCGCAAACGCAGTTCCTTCACGAGGCGGTCCTGCAGCGTCAGGTGAGCCCGTTCGACACGCCCCTTGGCGGGGCTGCTGTTGGCGCAGAACGTGTCGATGTTCAGCTCGTACATCGCGCGGCCGAACTGCGTGACGCCTTTGCCCGCCGTCTCCGCGCGTTTCTTGACATGGAACACGCTGGCGCGGTCGCTGTAGAACGCCACCGGCTTGCCATGCCTTTCGAGATACGTGCGCGTCGCCTCAAAGTAGCTGAAAGTCGACTCGGTCGCCGTGAAGTGCAGCGCCATGATCCGGCTGGTGGCATCGTCCACATACACCAGCAGCGTGCACGCCGGTGCCCGTTCCTCAAACCAGTGATGGTCACTGCCGTCGATCTGCACCAGTTCGCCGAAACAGGCGCGTCGGGCACGCGGCTGATAGACCTTCGGCGGTCGCTGTTTGCGCGGCACCCACAGGCCCGCGTCCGTCATCAGGTGCCGCACGGTTTCCTTCGACAGCACCAGCCCATGGCATTCACGCAGCTTCTCGCAGGCGAGCGTCGGCCCGAAATCCGCGTAGCACTCGTGGATCAGTCCGAGCGCCCGGTCAAGCACCGTCTGCGGCAACTGATGATTGCTGCGCGCGCCGCGCCGCTGCGAAACGAGCCCAGCGGCGCCTTCGTCGCGGTAGCGGACCACGAGCCGCTCAACCTGGCGTCGGCTCAAACCCAGCCGTTCAGCAGCGCGCCAGGTCATCAGCCGCGCCTCGGCAACCGCCTCAATAACCTTCAGCCGGTCAAGCTCCTGCATGCTCATCGTGATCGTCCCGGTGCGCGTCATGGCGGTCTCCACAGGCGGGAAAACCGCACCAGCATGCGCTACAGATCCTTGCGATACGACATCTGTACTTTGCTCAGGTACGACACTACTACTTTGCTCCCACAACCGTTTTGTTGATAATTTATCTTATGTCAAATAACTTGGGCGACCAGAATTTCCCGCTAGACGACCTCATCCACCATGATTGCCAGATAAGAAAACGGCCCTGTTCCATCGTGCAACTTTCGGAATCATCGTAGTACTTCCGCGAATTTTGAGAAACGGTGGCACACGGACAGCCCAGCGTTTTGCGTTTAATCAATTGTTACGTCTTCGATTCTCTTCGGCTGCGAAGTTTTGCCACGTTGTTTCGAATCTGCTTCTCCGAGGTGCGAGCATGCAACTTACGGATGCTTTGGCACAGAATGCTCATAGCTAGACCTCACAGTTCGTCCGTGCTGGGTACGGTATACGTCATCGCGAGCTCTATTGAACGTCCAGAGCTCGCGGCATCGACGATTATTTGCCGCTGATCAGGTCCTTCGTCTGCTGAGCAATGGCGGCAAGGCCCTTTTCCACGATCTCTTGCCAGTCCCCGGACGTCACGACCTGTTTTGATTCGCTCACCCGAGTCTTGATTGTCTGATCGCCATGAAGCGCACCGATGTCACCGGACAGCTTTACCTCCGATTTCTGGTTGGTAGTAACGGACCAGAACCCGGGCTGAAACCATGCCCAAAAGTCGACAATCTGTGCAGTCACGGGAGCGGCGGAATCGAAGTTGGGATCGCCCTGCTTCACGACAACGTATCCTGCCTGCTGAAAGCCCGTAGCCAGCGCACTTTCGACCAGGCCGGAAACCGTTTTACCCTCAGGAAGCACCACATCGCCGAGCGCCTTTCCATAGCCGTTTCTCTTGCGTCCGATCGCTCGCGCCTTCGACGCATCGCTAGAATCTTCGGCAGGGTCCAGCGATGCCATGTCAGCACTCGGAGGAGCAACAGTAAACGTTCTCTTGTCCTCAGCAGAGTCGATGCGCACGTACTTGCCCGTTGCCGGATTGTTGCCTTGTGACGCAGACACGTCGACAGTGGTACGCCCGACTGCACATCCCGCGAGGATGGACGCCGCGAGGCCATAGATAACGAGTCGACCAAACAACATGATTGAATTGCTCCTTTTTATTTCTCTCATACGCGGCCGTTGCGTAGAACGTAACGGGCTAACCTGTAGCGCCAGGCTCCTCTGCGCAACTAGCCACGTCGCGTTAAGCGAAACGGTTTACCAAGGTCACATTGAATGAGCGGATAATGCCCGGGAGCAGGAACGCATCGATCAGAACCCACAACCCGACGCAACCTACGATGAAAAAACCAACGCCGAGAAACATGGTGCATGCACCTGCAATCGTCAGCAGAAGCTGAACGATCGCCGTTCCTGTACGACCGGCATAGAAGCGATGACCGCCAAGAGTGCCGAGAAAGAACCAAAGCAGGTATGCAACACCGACGCTTTTCTTCTGTGCGTCGTACATCATCATCTCGCGAGCAGTTTCACTCATGACCATTCCCCGTTTCAATTTAAGTTTTGACACCACAGAACACACTCAGCTGCTATCGATAGCGAGCCACGAGCGCCCGATAGCGCACGTCCTTTCTCAACTCGGCCATCTCTGGCGCGGAATCTAATACAGCAAACTCGCGAAAACCCGCCTTCAATGCGCTATTCAGATTGTCGATCGCGCCATCGACCTGTCCTTGCCTGGCAGCCAGCAACGCGCGCTCGTACTGTTTGACCCCAAGTTCGCCGGTGGATTGGCCAGGTGCGCGCGCCAAGGGAGCGGTGGTCGGGTACGCAGACCCGGAAGCCTTGGGGCCGATCTGACTCGGCGTCGGTGTGACGCCAACCGATATTCGCTTCCCAGCGGGCGCAGTCCCCTGTTGCTCCCCCGTCGCTTCTACAACGGTACTAGATATCGCCAGTTGCGAGGCACGAGCAGGTTCGGCGACCCGCCGATAGTAGACACGTCCGACCAAGGGCGCTTTCAGATACATGCGGTCCGGACCGTCGAAGAAGAACTTCAACTCCACGCCGTACGGCATGTCGACAGTCGCCGTACCGCCCTTGGCTTCAATCCCGGTCACCCGAACGCTCGCGCCAGTATCCGGAGTAACAATTTCGCTCGCTGACACGACGATGTCCGGTCCCACAGGCAGTTGCAGGCTGTATACGTCTATGTGTTCAGCCCGCCAGTGACCCAAAATCGAAGGGTCGGCTGACTTCGAACATGCCGAAATAAGGACCAGCGCAACGCCGGACCCAGCGGCCAGTCGACGGATAGAGGCCATCACACCGTTGTTCTATATTTCTTGACGAGCGCGATGAAGCGCGGGTCATTTCGAATCGCGTCCAGATCAGGATCCTTCTGCATCTCGTCGAAATACGAGAAACCATTCAGAAAGCTGGCCTCCAGTTCCTTGAACGCTTCGTCGGTGCGCCCCTGCTTTAGCCTGAGCACAGCCATGTTGTAGTACACCAGCGATTGCTTCGGATCGCGCGTCGCCGCGTCATTCAACTCTTTTTCGGCGTCGTCAAGCTTGCCTTGCGACATCTGGGCAATCGCCACCTTGACCATTTCTTTGGCAGCGACCTGATTGCTTGCCGATTCTGCCCCCGGGGCGTCACCCTGCGACAGCTTCGTGTCGCTGTCCTTGCGCTGTGCGTTGATGTCTGCGTCCGACGGCGAAATACCGACTGTGGTCGCTTGCGCCGGTGCGCTTGCAGGTGCCAGTGCTGCCGGCACCTCCGAAGCAGGTGTGGGGGCTACAGCCTCGACTACCTCGACCTTTGCTGCATGCGACTTTTTATAGTAGAGACCGCCGCCGACAGCGCCTGCGATCAACACAATGCCTGCCGCGATAGCTGCAGCAATGATCTTCTTGTCGGGTCCGGGTTTACCGCCGGTAATCTGAGGCACCAGCAGCGTCGAGCACTCAGGACACTTGAGGTCTTCTCCCGGCGAGCGAACGAAAATCTCGCCGCTGTTGGCCTTTTCGCAATCACCGACGGTGGGGCACTTATAGATTGGCATATCTCTGTTTACTCAGTTATGTGTTCAACCGCCGTTCACTCGGCAACCGCCGGCAACCCGATGATTTCGCGCACAGGCTTCTGCATTGCACTCAGCGCAACAAATTCAGGATCCTGGTCGTCCTCGCCTGCTTCGTTGAAACGCGCCGTAGCAAAGTCGATGTAGCGGTCGAACACTTTTTGCTTTTCATCCCGGTGCTTCAGATCGACTTCGACCTTGCGGCTAACCTCCCGCTCAATCAGACTCTGAATTTCAGCTGGATGATCATCATCGATGATTGACTGCCACGTTGCGCCTCGCAGCACCTTCGACGCGGGAAGCCCATTCGCCTTGTAAACAAAGGCCCACTCCGGCTCGCCGGTCGTCTTGTTTTCGCGCTCCTTGAGCATGTCCATCAGACGCGCAACAAGCAGGAACGGCTTGCGCTTTGCGAGCGCGCTCACCTCGGCTGACGAGCGCGCATACAGCGGAGGAAGCTTCTTGCCATCGCCGGCGCTATGTAGAAGGTGCGATTCATTGAAATCAGCAACCAGTCCGTCGTAATGGCGCTTCATCATCGCTAGCGGCTCGATGAATCGTGCCGGCATCAACGACGCAATCTTCAGGATGACAATCTCGTTCGACAATCTGCCAGGTGCAACAACGGTGTCAGACGCAGGGTCTTTCTGCTCTTCGAAAAGGCGTGTCAGCGTGGCCTGGAAGTCCTTCTGGCTCTCACATTCCGGCAGGAAGACGGCAACCGTGTTGGTTGTACCGCGCGATCCGCCTGTATTGTTAGCCACCGACCGGTCAACTTCGGTCTTGTTGTACTGGATCATCGTCCCGGACTTCTCGTAAAGCTCCGACACGAATTTCCGCAGACCGTTCGGGTTCGCGTCGTACTGCTTCTGCAGTCGCTCAACGATGTTCACCTGCAGCACCGGCGGAAGGTTCTTTGAGATTTCGGCGTGCGCCATCTCGACGATAGTCGCCGAAGTCTGCGATATCGTGGAGATGATTGCACCCAACGAGACGCCACGAACGAGCTTGTCGAAGGAATCAACCTCTGTGCCCGCCAAGTCGATTACGGACTGACGTACCCTTTGCGTGCGGACGATCTGCGCCTGTTCGTCGACGATGACCGCCTTCATGATGTTGGCGATTGCCGTGCGGTCAAAGATCCGCTGCTGATAGGTGGTATCACCGCCAACCAGACGTGCCTGCTGTTCGTCATGGACGCGCTCGGTCGCGGCCGCAAGCGTCTGGTGCATGTCGTCAATATGGCCGCGCAGCGAAGTCAGCTCGTCTTTGATAAACGGAATCAGACTGATCGCAAACTTTTGCCCTTCTTGCAACGTCCGAGCTGCATAGATATCCTGATGCCTTGCTGCGACCTCAGCAAACAGTGCACCGCGCTTGTCAGTTAGGTGCTGTCCGAAGAAGCCAACTTTGTTGAATTGGGTGACCAATTCCTCAATGCTCTGCTGGATAGCAGCCTGGACAGTCGGCGCCTTCGTGAGTTCGTCAGCAAGCACCGCCTGACGCTCGTCAAGAAGCGCAAGGATAGCGTCGACGAACTGGCGCAACTGGATCAGCGAATGTGTGCCAATCTTCCAGCGTGCAAAAAGGTCTTTTTCGATCTGGCGACCGACGTGGCGCGCCATCTCAAGACGGGCATTGCCCTTGATCTCGTAGAACTTACGCACGCCACCGAGCTTCCGATAGGTTTCGTCGAAGACCTTGGCCAACCGTATGTTCAGCGCCGAAGCCCAGGTTGTCTGTTCGAGCGTCGGGTCGTTTCGTACCTCAGATGCAATAACGCCGACCACCTGTTTCCAGAATTCCTTGGCGGGCTTCCAGCCGGCATTCTTCGCATCGTCCTCGAGGATCCCGACTTCGAGCGTAAGGTGCTGATCGCGCAGGAGCAGATGCATTCGGGTCTGCATCTGCCGGACAACACGCCGTCGCCCGGCGGTCGCGAGGTGGCGCGTGCGGCGCAGGAAATCGGGAAATCTGCGGAACTGTCGGCGCTCGCGCAAAGCGGGCCGGCAGGCCGCGCACCCGTCGCTCTCGTGTTCGACTACGAGACGCAATGGATGTTCGAGATTCAGCGCCACGCCAAAGACTTCGACTATCAGACGCTCGCGTTCGAGTACTACCGGACCTTGCGCGAGATGGCGCTGGACGTCGATATCGTATCGGCGCACGCGGACCTGGAAGGCTACGCACTGATCGTCGTGCCGGGGCTCGCGGTCCTGCCGCCCGGCTTCGTCGACACGATTCGCCGCTCGGGCGCGCAGTGGGTGATCGGGCCGCGTACCGGCTCGAAGACACTCGACTTCGCCATTCCTTCCGAACTGCCTCCGGGACCGTTGCAGACGCTGCTGCCTTTCAAGGTGCTGGAGGTCGACTCATTGCGCCCGAGTCTGCAACCGTCCACCACGCTCGGCGGCGTGTCCGGTGTCGCACTGCATTGGCGCGAGCATCTGGAAACGCGCGACGGCGTCGAAGTGTTGGCGCGCTTCGACGACGGCTGGCCGGCTGTCGTCGCGCGCGATCGCGTCCGCTACGCGAGCGCATGGTTCGATCCGTCGTTGCATCGCGCGTTGCTCGAAGCGGCGGCACGCGATGCGTCGCTGAATCCCGTTCACCTGCCCGAAGGCGTGCGCATTCGCAGGCGTGGCCCGCTGACTTTCGCGTTCAACTTCGGCGCGCAAGCCGTCGATGCGCCTGCACCGGCAAACGCCCGCTTCGTGCTGGGCAGCCGCACGCTCGGCACCGCGGACGTGTGCGTGTGGACGCAGGCATGACGAGCTTGACCGCTCACGCGGACGCCGATGCGAACACCGACAGCGCGGCCGGCGGCCATGCAACGCTCACGTTGAGCATCGACGCCAGCGCGCCCGCCACCGCGCCGTTGCACGACACGCTGTGCGTCGGTACGTCGACTTCGCCCAACGGCAGCACCATCGGCATCAACAGCCGCTATCTGACGCGCGACGGCGAGCCGTGGCTGCCGGTGATGGGCGAGATTCACTACGCGCGCCTGCCAGCCAGTCAATGGGACGACACGCTTCTTAAAGCGAAGGCAGCCGGCGTCGACATCGTCGCGTCGTATGTCGTGTGGCGCCATCACGAGCCGCGCGCGGGCACTTTCGACTGGACCGAACGCCTCGACTTGCGACGCTTCGTCGAAACATGCGCGAAGCGTGATCTGCTCGCGTTGATTCGCGTCGGGCCGTGGGTGCATGCGGAGGTTCGCTACGGCGGGCTGCCTGGCTGGGTCGTCGATCAGATGCCCACGCGCGGCGACAACCCGCTCTATCTGCACTACGTGGCAAGACTTTTCTCGCAGATCGCCGCGCAGCTGCACGGCCTGTTATGGAAAGACAGCGGACCTGTCATCGGCATCCAGCTTGAGAACGAGTACAACCTGAGCGGCCCTCAGCAAGGGGCCGCGCACATCGCGACGCTCAAGCGCCTCGCGCGCGATGCGGGGCTCGACGTGCCGCTTTACACGGTGACGGGCTGGGACAACGCGGTCTTTCCGCGCGGCGAAGTCGCGCCTGTGTTCGGCGGCTATCCCGATCTACCGTGGGGCGTGTCGCCGCACATGTCGCCGCCGAACGAGGTCTATGGATTCCGCTTCGCCAGCCGGGTGGGTGGCGATCTCGGCGCTCAGACGCACAGCGACGTGCCGGGCGACGCCGACGCCGTCGCGCACGAAACGCCCTTTCTCGGCGCGGAGTTCGGCGGCGGCGTGCCCGCGATGTACCGGCGGCGGCCGGTTCTGGACGCCGACGACATCGCCGCGATGCTGCCCGTGCAGCTCGGCTCGGGAGTCAACCTGTACGGCTATTACATGCTGCACGGCGGACGCAATCCGCCCGGCGACATGGACGGCCAGGAATCGACCGCGAGCGGCGGCTACAACGACGTACCGATCGTCAATTACGACTTCCAGGCTCCATTCGGCGCGAATGGCGAGGCGCGCGAAGTGCTCGGCAAGCTGCGGCCGATTCACTACTTCCTCAGGCAGTGGGGCGCAGTGCTTGCGCCATGTGATGTGTATGCGCCCGACACCGTATCGCACGGTCCCGCCGACCTCGCGACGCCGCGCTTTGCCGTACGTGCGAACGGGGACCAGGGGTTCCTGTTCTTCAACAATCACGTCCGCGAACATGCGATGCCAGCGCATCGAGGCATGCGTTTCTCGGTGAAGCTTGCGAGCGGCAGCGTCGCGCTGCCTGTGGAGCCCGTCGACATCGCGCCAGGCACGTCGTTCATCTGGCCGATCGGCTTGCGATTCGGCAGCGTGCGGTTGCGTTACGCGACCGCGCAGCCGGTGACGCAGATATCGGGCGACGATGGCGATGTTCATGTGTTCGCGGCCACCGACGGCGTCGCGCCCGAGTTCGCGTTCGACTCCCGCAGCGTAGCGACGATCGCCGCGCTGGAAAGCAGTATGACGCCCGCGCCTGGCGGCGAGCCGGCGTTGAGCCAGCATGAAGCCGACGGGGTGCTCGTCGTGCGGTCGCACAACGGCGCGGCGTTCGTCGTGACGGATCGCGGCGGCGCGCGCCTCGTCTTCGTCACGCTATTGCGAAAGGACGCGGAGAGACTGAGCGTGTTGCCGTTTGACGGCCGGCGCAGACTCATATTGAGCGACGCGTTCGCCTTCGAGCGCGACGGCCATCTCGTGCTGCGCCCGAACAGTGCTTCGGCGTTCGATGTCGATGTCTATCCGCCGCTGCTTCAGTTGCCGTCCGCATTGCAGGTGGATCACGCAAACATCGACTCATCGTGCGGAGGCATGTTCCAGCGTTTGCGTGTGCACGTTCCGCAGTCGGCATTCGACGTGCGCGTCACGCCGCTTCGCGCGCCGCAAACCGTGCCGCCGGTCATGCGCGGCGGCACGGCCAACGCCGCTGTCGCGCCGTTGCCGGAAACGTTCGGCAAGGCGGCCGCCTGGCGCATCGATGTGCCTCGCGACGCGCTCGACGCGCATGGTCTCGCCAACGCTTACCTGACGATCCGCTATCGGGGCGACGTGGCGCGCCTTTTCAGCGGGACGAAACTGATCGACGATCACTTCTATAACGGCTTGCCGTGGCGGATCGGCGTTCGCAATGTGGCGATCGATCCGGACGCGCCGCTCATGCTGACGATTCTGCCGCTGCGCGCCGATGCGCCCGTCTATCTCGCCGCTCGTCATGATCCACGTTCCGGCAGCGGCGAGCAGATCGCCGAACTGGACAGCGTGACGTGGGAGCCCGAGTACGAAGTGATTCTGGCGCCCAATCCGCCCTCGCGCGACGTCGAATGACAACTGGGTGCGAAGGCGTCGTTCGCACGATTCGCCGAATGCGACGCCTGTCGCCGAACGTGTCAAGGAATTGCCGCGCGGCGCACTGACCGATCTGCTTGTGCAGCAGACCGTCTGGGTTGAATTGCGCCTGCTTCGGCCTGCCCTTCTGCGGCTGGCGCAAAAACCAGTGTTGCTGGTTCAAGCGCCCCGTGAGCCCCAGCCGACGGCAATCGCATCATTCGCCATGCTCGGCATGCGCGTGCCGGTGCGGCAATTACGCGGCATCGTCACAACGGACAGCGCGCGGGCATAAGCTTCCGGACCGCCCTGCAGATACCGCTCAGTGCGATCCATCCGGATGCGGTATCTCCCGGTCGACCGGCGCGACTGCGGCGGCGCTCACCCGAGCCTCGCGCACATCTTTTCTTAGCGCGGCAATCTCGTCTCGCAGCGCCTTGATGTCGCGATGCATTTCGCGCCGCAAAATCCGTTCTTCCTGTTCGACGAAAATCGCGGCGATGCTGGCGAAAACCAGCGACAAGAGCCCATAGCCCAGTAACACGACGAAGGCGGCGAAAATACGCGATGCCGGCGTGGTGGGCGCCGTGTCGCCATAACCGACTGTCGCGCTGCTTTCAAACGCGAGCCAGACGCCTTCGGCGTAGGTATGCACGCCCGGTTCGAGCCAGTAGAAACCCGCGCCCGCGGACGCGAGCAGCACTGCGGCGGCGGTGAGCAGCATCCCCAGGCGGCCTGGCGCGAAAAAAGTTCGCAACGAGACCACAATGCGCACCGCTACGAGCGCCACGAACAGGATGCGCAATATCCATTCGAAAGATGACCACGGCAATAGACCTCGCATGACACTGGCCGCTGCGCCAAGCGCAATCAGTACGTCGTAAGCATTGCGGGTGAGGAACCGTTGTGGCTTGTGGCTAAGGGCGGCCATACGGGCAAGTATCGCCACGAATCCCGCACACATGCATGCATATAGCACACGTCCCGCCAGACGAAGCCCGGACGCGTCGGCCAGTTCCAGATAAAACGCCGGAATGGCGATCAGACTGACAACGAGCAACGCCCACTGCATCCAGCGCCACGCCTGAATGGCGCGCGCACCGTCGTGGGAGTCAACGCCGGCGAGAACCGTCGCGCGCACGCTCGCTTTCACGTCGTCTCCTTGCTCACGATGCCGCGCCGATGAACGAGCGGAAATCGGTTTCGACTGCGCGAATCTGTTCGGCGCACGTTTGGTACAGCCAGCCGGGACTGCCGTCTGCGCGATACATTCCGCGACACATGCCGATGATCCGGATCGTCGAAACGCCGCCGGCGTCGATCGTTCGCGTCGCCCATACATAGATCGTGCCGAACGTATGGGGCACCGCTGTCTCGATGCTCGTATCGTCTGCATGCCGGATTGGCGCCGCCGAGCGTTGCGCCACGTATAGTTCGGTGCGGCGCCAAAAGCGCTCGCACTCGGCTGGCTCCGAGCAATCGACCCGCGCCACGTTGCGCGCGTTTCCAAGCGCGATTTCGGTGCTCCGGGTTGCTGCGATGCGCGCCTGCGTGTTGCATCCAGCCATCATGATGATCTGCAGCGCGAGTGCTGCCAGCCGCCAGTTCTTCATCTCCGCTCCGCCCATGTCGATCGACGGTACGACGTACCCTCAACATTAAAGTATGGGCAGGACGCCGCAGTGGATTTGACGTGGATCATCGTCTGTCATGAGAGACACACGTCCCATTTGTAACACTTCCGGTGCTTGTGCAGTCGTCACTGAATTGCATCCGCCGGTTGAATTGATCGAGTGGAAACGGTCACTTCAAAGTGAACTGCTTGACTCAGGTCAACGGCCACCTGTTCGGTCCGCGTCATTCTCAAAATTGGATCGCGGTTTGTGCAGGACGCCTTTCGGCTGTGGATCAAGCGCTCTCGCGCCGGCCCCAGCGAATCACAGTTGCGTTCGCCGGCGTCGCCAAGGGTCGTCGCCTCGCACAATGTCCTTAATGGAATTGACACCAGGATGCAGACAAGTCCCGTTGAGTCCGCCCCAGACCTGGCAGCTGGCGATGCCGAATCTGCATCGCCTGTCGGGCGCGTCGACACGCGGCGTGGTCTGTCGCACGCGCAGGTAGAAGAACAGCGCGCCCGTTTCGGCCGTAACTTCGTAGACTCGAAAGCCCGCCGCACGTGGTGGCAAACGCTTAAGGAAGTACTGAGCGAGCCCATGTTTCTTCTGCTCCTCGGCGCGACCGGTATCTACTTTCTGCTTGGCGATGTGTCGGAGGCCCTGGCGCTTCTCGCGTTTGTCGGCGCAATTGTCCTGCTGACCGTTTTTCAAAGCCATCGTACCGCTCGGGTACTCGACTCTCTTCGCGAACTGTCCGCGCCCCGTGCGCAGGTACTCCGGGACGGTCAACGGCAACTCGTTTCCGCAGCGGAACTGGTGCCGGGCGACGTCGTTTTCGTCGATGAAGGCTCTCGCGTTCCGGCCGACGGCATCGTAACCGAGGCTCACGAGCTGAGCGTAGACGAGTCGCTCATGACGGGCGAATCCGTGTCAGTGAGCAAGTCCGTTGCACGGCCCGATGCCTCTGCCGAAGAAGATCCTTACGGACAACTTTTCTTTGGATCAATGGTCGTGCAGGGTCAAGGACAGATGATAGTGACCGCGACTGGGGCGAATACGACGCTCGGTCGCGTTGGCAAGTCGTTGAGCGGCATAACGGAGGCCCGATCACCGTTGCAAGTCGAGACGAGAACTTTCGTCAACCGCGTAGCGGTGACCGCCGTCGCACTGTGCCTGTTGCTGGTCATGGCTTACCGTTGGCGCTCGGGCGAATGGCTTCCAGGGGTGCTCGCCGGGATTACTCTGGCAATGGGCATTCTTCCAGAAGAAATTCCCGTGATACTGACCGTGTTCATGGCGCTGGGAGCCCGCCGCATCGCGAACGAAGGTGTGCTGACGCGCCGCATGAGTGCGATCGAAACGCTGGGCCAGACGTCCGTGCTGTGCGTCGACAAGACCGGCACACTAACGCAAAACCGTATGTCCGTGCGCGTGCTATTTGCGCAAGGAAAGCGGCAGGTCATCGATCCGCGCACCCAGCGCATTGATGAGGCGTATCACGAGCTCATCGAATACCTCGTGCTCGCAAGCGAAATCGAGCCCGTCGATCCGATGGAACGCGCGTTTCACGAAACAGGCCGGGTTGGTCTTGCCGGGACCGGACGCATCCACACGGACTGGGCGCTCGTGCACGAGTACGGGCTGACGCCGGAGTTGCCGGCTATGTCGCACGCATGGCACTCGCCGGAGTTCGACCATTACGCCGTGGCCTGCAAGGGGGCGCCAGAGGCGGTCTGCGCCTTATGCCGCCTGAGCGAGCGCGAGACGCGAACTCTGCTCGATCAGGCCGCGCAGATGGCGTCGGGAGGCCTGCGTGTCCTTGGGGTGGCCAAGGCATGGCACCCACCGCCCGATTGGCCGCATAAGCAGGATGAATTCGAGTTTTCCTTCGTAGGACTCGTCGGCCTGCTGGACCCCGTCCGCCCGGAAGTCGCGGGCGCTATCGAGCAATGCCAGGCAGCCGGCATCCGCGTGGTAATGATCACCGGCGACTATCCGTCCACGGCGCGGGCAATCGCGACCGAGGTCGGCATTGACGGCACACGCATCGTAACCGGCCATGAAATAGCCGCGATGGACGCTACACAGCTTCGCGAAGCAATCAACAGCGTTAGCGTATTCGCCCGCGTCAAACCAGAGCAGAAACTACAACTCGTCAACGCGTTCAGGAATGGCGACCAGGTGGTCGCGATGACGGGCGACGGTGTGAACGACGCGCCCGCGCTCAAGGCGGCGCATATTGGCATTGCGATGGGGCTGCGCGGCGCCGAGGTTGCGCGTGAAGTCGCATCGCTTGTCCTGCTGCGCGACGACTTTGCGCCGATCGTGTCGGCGATCCGATTGGGAAGACGAATCTACGCCAATCTCGTGCAGGCCATCAGCTATACAGTTGCTGTTCACATTCCGATGATCGCCGCTGCCATGATTCCGGTTTTCGTCGGCTGGCCCCCGCTGCTTGCGCCCGTTCATATCATCTTCCTGGAATTGATCATCAACCCGGTCTGCTCGGTCGTGTTCGAGAACGAGCCCGAGCGCGAAAATCTGATGCGCTTGCCGCCGCGCCGCATCGGCGCAAGACTGCTGTCGAACTGGACACTCGCAAAAGGGGCGACTGCAGGCGCAGTGGGCGCCATGATGCTGCTGGGGTTGTATGGCGGGCTACTGACTCTCGGCTACCCGCTGCCCCTCGCTCGCACAGTTGCATTCGTTTCGCTGGTAGCGGGGAATGTAGCGTTGATCTTTGTGATCCGTGCGTTGCCGCAGACGGGACGACGCTCCCACACGCCTTCTCAGAATCGTTACCTCTGGGTTGTCATGGGCGCGACGGGGGCAGCGCTTCTGCTTCTGATGAGTGTGCGTGCCCTGGCGGAGCTGTTCGGACTGGTTGCATTGCTGCGCCCTTGACGGTGAAAAGAACCCGGAGATAGTCCTGTGATCACGATGGCGATACTCTTCGTAGCCATTCTGCTGCTCAACGTCATTCCCGCCTTCGCCCCACCCACGTGGATGGCCATGTCATGGATAGGATTCAATCAGCCGGCCGAAGACCCGTTGCTGCTTGCCGTAGTGGCTGCGTCCGCCGCTACGATCGGACGTCTGATTCTTGCACGATGCTCGACATGGCTCGTCCGCGGGCATCTGATGCGCGAAGCTGACAGGCAAAACATCGACGAGGTGAAGATCTGGCTTGAAAAAAAGAAGGCGCTCACGGCCGGTGCGCTGCTTCTATACGCCTTCAGTCCGTTCCCGTCGAACTATCTGTTCATAGCATATGGGCTAACCGGTCTCAGGCTGTGGGTGATCGGCGTGCCCTTCTTCTGCGGGCGCCTCGCGAGCTATGCAGTCTGGACACATTTTGCGCAGGTCGCGCACTCGTACCTCGATCCTGAACTCGATCTCGACGGAGGTTATCTGGGCGCGTATTTCGTCGTCAGCCAACTGGCTTTCCTGTGTCTCGTTTTCGCTCTGGCGCGGGTCGACTGGAGCTATGCACTGACCGAGCACAAGCTCCGTTTCAAGCGCGACACACCGGGTGAAAATGCCCGTACCTGACTTCCGCAACAGAACTGACGCCACAGAACTGACGCACTGACGCACTGATGTCCTGATGTCCTGATGTCCTGATGTCCTGATGTCCTGATGTCCTGATGTCCTGATGTCCTGCGGTCGCGGCTTCGCGCGTCGCTCGATTGCGCACGAGCTTCACCGCCGATGCCGCACATGAACTGAAGTCTCCGCTCGCGGCAATCAAGGTGAACACGCCCCCGCGCCGACCGTGGACGTGCAACCCGACACCGTGGCACGAGAACGCATCATTGCGCACGAAGCCGATGCATCGTTTAAAGGCATCGAGTTAAGCGTGGCCAGAGCCGCGTATGTGACGATACGAGCGACGCCCCCTGCGTTCGTATCATGCTGGACAATCTGGTGGACAACGCTATCAATACGAAGAGGCAGGCTGTCGAGCAGATATCGTCACCCGTCAGACACGTGCGGCGATGCTGCTGGTCGTGCGAGATAACGGGCGTGGCGCGAGACATGCAGGTTGGCGCTTGACGCACATCAACCTTCCCAGGCGCGGCGCGCTCACAATGAGTCCATCGACGCCGAGGGGCGCACGTCACGCTCAAATGGAGAGTAGTCATGGATCCAGCTCAGACGCAACACAACGCGAGATCCGAAGTCAAACGAATACTGGTTGCCGTGGACGCGTCGCCGCAGTCGGTCCGCGCGGCCGAATACGTGCGTCGCATGGCGCTGCCCGACGCGACGATTCGAATTGTCAGTGTCGCTGAAAACCCTCGTACCCTCTTGCCGCTTGGACCCATGGCGGACGCCGAGCTCGAGGTCGCGCGCGACGAACTCACACACGACGCGGAAAATGCCGTAGCGCGGGCAACAAGTATGTTTGCGGAGGCCGGCATTGACGTGGAATCGGAAGTCATCCAGCCTTCAAGGCAAGGCGGTTACACGGCCAACGCGCTGATAGACGCCGCAGCCCAATGGAAGGCGGATCTGCTCGTCGTCGGTGCGCGTCAGCATCACGGCATGCTGCGCTGGATCGAAGGAACCGTATCGGAATACGTCACTACAGCAGCGCCCTGTTCGATTCTCGTCGTGCCGGCCGGCTACGAAGCGGATATCGGACCGTCGCCGCAACGGATCGTGTTCGCGCTTGACGGCAGTGCTGCATCGGTGAGCGCATTGCGCTTCGGGCTGCGGCTCGCAAGGCCGGAATCCCGCCTTCGCGCAATCTACGTGGTCGACCGCGCAGTGCGGCTCACCGACTTCGTGCCGATACACGTTCTGCAGCAGGCGTTTATCGAAGAGGGGCACGCGGCGCTCGCCGCAGCCGCGAGCGTCTTCGCAGAACTGTCCAACCACGCAGAGACTGCGCTCGTCAAAACGGAGCCCGTCAACGATGACGTGCCGCACACAATCGTGCGTGACGCCGAACGCTGGCATGCGGATCTGCTGGTCGTCGGCACACATGGACGGCGCGGTGTGGCGCGCTGGTTCCTCGGCAGTGTCGCGGCTCGCACTGCACGCCTCGCTCGCACGCCGTTGCTGCTTGCGCGGCCAACGTAGCGCAAAGTAGCATGGCGGTGCCCTTTAGACGCCGCCCCCGCCTTGCCTTGCGCCCTCGGTCTCCGAGGCGGCATCAGCCGCGCGCCACGGGTCGTTCCGGGCTTGGACTGATCTCTCGCACATCGCGCAGCACTTCCGCGGGTTTCATCGTGCTCTCGTTTAGACGAACCGGATAATCTCAAGCACCGGCGATCGTGCGCCGCCCAGCTTGATGTCGATTAGTCGCCGGCGATCTGCACGTACGTGTGCGCGCTGACCATGCCGAGGCGCTCCGTTGATTCACGTCAAGCTCTTCGGTCGGTCCTCGGCGGTGGCTGAGCGTCGTGCAGCGGTCGTGATGACTACAGTATTGACAGCACCCCCGCTGAAATTAAGTCAGCGGCAGAAATTGCAGCGGTGTACGCCGCGCTCGCCGCCAGTCGCAGGTGCCTCGTCCAGCGCGCACGTCTGAATTTGTGAACGTCGGAACAATCGGGAAAACAATCATGCGCACATCAATGGTCTGCCTCGTCGCATTCATGACCTTCCTGACCGGATGCGCGCACGGGCCCTCGCCCGAACCGGATGCGCCGGCGCTCGTTTCAGCATGCACCGCCGGCGCGCCGATCGACCTTCAACGATACATGGGGCGCTGGTATGTTCTCGCCGACACGCCGTTCCTGAGCGAACATGATTTCGTGGGCAATTACGACGAGTGGACGTTGCGCGCCGACGGGACAATCGACGACAAATATCTCGGCCGTCGCCACGACTTCAATCAGCCGGTCTCTGGAAGCCACTTCGTCGCGAAGGTGATGGCCGGAACCGGCAACACGAAATGGCGAGTAGCGCTCATCTGGCCTTTCGAAGTCGTAGTGGTCACAGCATACGTCGATCCGGAATATCGCTACACCATCCGTTGCATGGAGGACGGCAACATGGTGTGGGTGCTTGCGCGCGCGCCCGAGATTGACGAGGCCACCTACAAGGAAATGCTCGGCCGGCTGCGCGCCATGGGGTACAACCCTGACCGGATGCGGCGGGTTCCACAAAAGGCCGAGGAAATCGGAAAACCGGGCTTTCGATAAAACGCCCGACGTCTGCGGCATATGTACTGGCGGCGTCGCCGGTTATGCACTCGAGCGCGATTGGCCCGTCACGCGATTACACGTTGGTCGACAACAGCCCTGCCTCGCTGCGCGATTCTGTACGTCGGCATCTTGGCAATATGAGGGATCACAGAGATTTCGCACAAACAAGAATACCCCCTCCCCCTATGTTAAAGTTGGAGATTGGATACGCGTGTACGTAGGGTGTGCAGAGGGAGCAATGAGTCATACAGTTCAGGAAAAGCAGAAGCTTCTTAACAGGGTCCGTCGTATCAAAGGGCAGGTCGAGGCCATCGAACGTGCGCTCGAGGAAGAGCACGGGTGCTCCGACGTGCTGCAAAGGATCACGAGTTGCAGGGGAGCGATGAACGGCCTGTTGGCAGTGGTATTGGAGGACCACATCCGGAACCACCTTGTCGATGCCGGAAACGGCGAGGACCACGGCGACAGCGCCACGGAACAACTCATCGAAGTTGTTCACAGCTATTTCAAGTGATTGGGTTGGAAATGAATGATTTCAAAGACGCCGCGTTCGGCGCAGCGCATGACCACATCTTTCTCGGGACTGGTCATGAAAGAAATGAACGCAAGACATGGGCAGTGATTGCACTCTGCAGTGCGATGATGCTCGTTGAGATCCTCGGCGGTAGCATGTTTGGGTCGCTTGCACTCGTCGCAGATGGCCTGCATATGTCGACGCATGCGGGAGCGATGCTGATTGCCGCACTCGCCTATACATACGCGCGCAGGCACGCCACCGATTCCCGCTTTGTGTTCGGCACAGGCAAACTTGGTGACCTCGCAGGATTCACGAGTGCCATCGTACTGGCAATGATTGCCTTGCTGATCGGTTACGAGGCGGTCTCCCGATTTCTTGCCCCGATTCCTATTCATTTTGGCGAGGCGATTCCCATCGCAGTGGTCGGCCTGCTGGTCAACCTCGCGAGTGTCTGGCTTCTGAGCGGTGACCATCACGGTCATAGCCATGGTCATAACCACGGGCATGGGCATGGTCATGACGCACACGTTCACCGCGAGGAAGTGCAGAAGATTGTCGCCCCCTCCGGTGTATTCGCTGTCTCGATCTTCGAGGACGGCGTGCCGCCAGTTTTCCGGATTACGCCGCAAACAACGGTTTCGCGCCTGACACCTCCAACCACGACTATCACGACCGTCAGACCAGACGGGGCGCGTCAGGTTTTTGTGCTGGCGGAGCGTGGTGGTCACCTGGAATCGAAAGACGAAGTCCCGGAGCCGCACGCATTCAGAGCGATCGTGCATTTGTCTGACGGCGACCATGAAGTCGAATTTGCGGAGCATGAGCATAGCCACGACACGCATGAGGCTGTAAGCAGGGACCATAATATCCGCTCAGCCTATATGCACCTAATGGCGGACGCGGCGGTATCCGTGCTGGCGATTCTTGGTCTTGTACTGGCGCGCTCCTTCGGCTGGCTCTGGATGGACCCGCTGGCGGGCATCATCGGGGCACTGGTGATAGCGAACTGGTCTTACGGACTGATGCGCGACACCGGTGCGATTCTGCTCGATATCAATCCGGACCATCGCATGACAGAGAACGTTCGTCACGCCATCGAGAACCATGGCGACAAGGTAATTGACCTGCATGTCTGGCGGGTGGGCCCTGGCCACATGAGCGCGGTGGTGTCGGTCTCGACCGGCGAGCCTGAGCGAGACTCGCGCTTCTATCATGCGGTGCTCGAACGCTTCAAGGGGCTATCGCATGTCACGGTAGAAGTGCATCCTTCGCAGGCGGCCGCGTGAGCGCTCGCAGTCAACTCTTCATGTTTCGACATTTGCAGATTTGATGGCAAGTCTGACTATGCGTTGGATACGTTCGCGCACGCCCTACTCCATATGCAGGCGCCCTCTTCGCACGGCGAAATCCCTCATCCCGCCCTCGCAGCGATACAAACACACTGCTCTTGCGTCCATCGCTGTGGGTCGTGAATTAACATTTCAAACGCGGAGGCGTTATGCCACGTCGACATGTGGAACAGCATCGTCTCGACTCTATTGGCTGGTTGCGTGCCGCCGTACTGGGTGCCAATGACGGGATTGTCTCTACGGCGAGTCTCGTTGCTGGTGTAGCCTCCGCGCACACTGCTCACGGAAGCGTAGTGCTTACCGCTGTGGCCGGGCTAGCCGCGGGAGCAATGTCGATGGCGACGGGAGAATACGTGTCCGTGTCATCGCAGGCGGACACGGAGAAGGCGGCGCTGCGGCAGGAACGGACTGAACTTGCTACCGACTTCTCGCGCGAGCATGGAGAATTGGCCGCCATCTACGTGAAGCGAGGCCTGGATTTGCCGCTCGCCAGACAGGTTGCCGAGAAGCTCATGGCGCACGACGCGCTCGGTGCTCATGCCCGCGATGAACTGGGCATCTCGGAGGCCACCGCGGCCCGTCCTCTGCAGGCCGCACTTGCTTCGGCAGGCAGCTTTGCGGCCGGCGCCGCTTTGCCGGTTGTCGTTGCTGCAGTCGCGCCCGATTCCGTACTGCTGCCGGCTATCGTCGTCTCCGCCCTTGTTTCGCTGGCATTTCTGGGCGGCCTGGCGGCGAAAGCTGGCGGGGCGAAAATTTTGCCTGGCGTTATTCGCGTGGTCTTCTGGAGTGCCTTGGCAATGGGCGTCTCGTCAGGCGTCGGCGCCTTGTTTGGTGCCGTAGGTTGAGAGTCGGTTGCTTTTCATTTTTACCTCCTTAGCAGAACAGAACCTACATCCTGACGCTTTCAACGGCGGGAAGCTCGATGCAGAATCAGTCTGCACGTGTCCTCGTTGCGGTCACTGGCGCTCGCGGGAACGCGGTCTTCGGTCGAGAGTTCGCAGGACTCGGACGTCAAGGTCGTCATCGACAGACTAAGTGCGACGTCGGCAGGTATGTCACAGGCAGCGGGCCTCACGATTCCGCGCGCGATGGCGGACGGGTTTCACGACCTGGACGGCGGCGGACAGAGTTGGCGCGTCAACATCCGTACGCTGCAAACCGGTGAGCGCATCGCCGTCGCGGAGCCTTCTGCATTGCGTGACGAAATTGCCCGTGACGGTGCAATGAGAACGCTTGTGCCCGTGCTTCTCCTCATGCCAGTTCTGTTTGTGGTCGTCGTTGTAATTGTCAGAACGAAGCTGGCACCGCTCTCACGTTTGGCGATCGTGGTTGACCAGCAAACGGATGCGTCGCTCAAGCTGTTGCCGGAAGAAGGTATCGCCACGGAAGTGCTTCCTTTTGTCCGGTCGATTAACAACCTCATCGCGCGGTTGAAAGATGCCATTGGTCATCAGCGCCGCTTTGTCGCGAGCGCGGCGCATGAGTTGCGCTCACCGCTTGCGGCCCTATCGTTACAAGCGGGCAACCTGGGCGCCACTATCACGTCACCCGATGCTCGCGAGCGACTCTCGGCCTTCCAGTCCGGATTGCGACGTACCCACCGGCTGGTGGAGCAATTGCTGGCTTTGGCAAGGTCTGAGCAGGCAGCACTGGAGCAGCCAGCGGCGTGGTCGTTGGATGCGGCGGTGACTGACGCCATCAATGCCAGCATTGGCCTCGCCCGCGCCAAGGACATCGACCTCGGCATCGAGCAGGTTGACGATATTGACGTGGTGGTTGATGCGTCATCCATGGCGGTGGTGTTGAGGAACCTGGTCGACAATGCCGTGCGATACACCCCCGACGGCGGGAAGGTCGATGTGTCGGCTCTTGAGCGGGCGGGAGAGCTGATATTGGAGGTTACTGACACGGGACCCGGCATACCAGACAACGAACTTGGGCGCGTGCTGGAACCGTTCTATCGGCTGGACCATTCGGTTTCGTCGGGAAGTGGACTGGGCCTCTCTATCGTTTCTGAAATCGCTCGGCGCACGGGGGGACGCCTGGTGCTCGCAAATGTCGAGAGTGGATTTTGCGCCCGCTTTCTTCAGCCTCTTCGCCAGACGAGCGGCAGTCCCTGAAGCGTTGCCTTCGTCGGAGCTTTCGTCCCGGATACTGCCCTATGCTCTTCGTCAGCGCGCCGGTTGAGACCGGCCTGCTGAACCGCTTGGGAGCGGTCGCTCCCCTCGTCAAATTTGGTCTCAGGGAAGTGCCGCTATAGCCGCGGCCAACCCGAGCATATTCGAGACCTCATAGCACCGTTGGTGAACTCGGCAATTCTTCGCGTTCTGATTGCGATGCAGGGAAGTGTTTTTCGAGCAACCCTGTCACTCTCCGAATGCCTCCTATGGCCCCAGATTCGTATTGGCCGCGTCTGAACTCGGCCTCCATCTCGCGGCAAATGGCTTCCCATTCTTCTGCGCTCACCCTCGCATGAATGCCCCGGTCCGCGACAATCTCAACGTCACGGTCGGCGAGGAGCAGGTACACGAGAACGCCATTGTTGTGTTCCGTGTCCCAGACCCGAAGGTCCGAAAACACCTCAATCGCACGTTCTCTCGCTGACTTTCCTTTGAGCAAGGCAAGACTGTGCAGTGCACCTTCGACGGCAAACCGAACCTGACCGACGTGCCTTTGATGACTTTCGCGAACGGCCTGCTCAATCGCCATCAGTGACCGCACGGGGAATGAGGAGCTTATCCGCCAGCGGGTCATAAACATGTGTCTGATGGTTCGCTTCAGGTCCATGATTACCACCTGCCGGAGGCGCCGCCGCCGCCAAAACCACCGCCCCCTCCGCTAAATGTGTCGCGGCCCGAGCCACCCCGCCCTCCGCCGATGTAGCGTCCACCAACGAATGCGCCGAGACCACTGCCCACCAGGGTGAAGAAGAGTGCGATTATTCCGGCGAAAATGGCGGCTAGAATAGCCCCGGACAGCAGCCAGGCCAACACGCCGATGGCGCTCCCTGTCACGATGGCGCCCGGGAGTCGCCCGAGCATCGCGCGCAGCACACCACCGGCTACGACGGTCAACACGAAGAGCACTGGCAGCAGTTGTCCGACGCCGTGATATTCGTTTCGACGTCCTGTGGGAGAAGGTAAAGGCTCACCATTGACGACGTGCATGATGCTATCCACGCCTGCCGTGATGCCCCCATAGAAATCCCCTTGTTTGAATCTGGGGACAATCGTCTCGGTGATAATCCGATTGCTCGTTGCGTCATTGAGTGCGCCCTCGAGACCATATCCGACTTCGATGCGAAGCGCGCGGTCGTTCCTGGCGACAATGAGCAGTGCGCCGTCGTCAACGCTTTTGCGCCCAAGCTTCCACTGTTCGACAACGCGCATTGAATATTGCTCAATGGTCTCTGGCTGGGTCGTTGGAACAATAAGCACCGAAATCTGGCTGCCTTTCTGCGCCTCGAAGTCCTTTAAGGTTTGTTCCAGGCTGGAGCGTTGTTCGGCTGTGAGTGTGCCCGTTTCGTCCGTCACGCGGGCCGTCAGCGGTGGAACCGGAACATCGGCGCCGGCGACCTGTCCAGTGAAAGCGAGGATGGCAACCAATAACGCAATCGCAGCGCGGAGAATGTTCAATTGGACACCCCGCCAGCCGACGCAGGAGCAGCGCCGAAATCTACGCGCGGCGGCTTCGAAATCGCAGCCTCGTTAGTTACGGAGAAGTTCGGTTTCTCCTGATAGCCGAAGACCTTGGCGGTCAGGTTGTCAGGGAACGACCTGACAGTGATGTTGTAGTCCTGTACGGACTTGATGTACCGGTTCCGTGCGACGGTAATCCGGTTTTCTGTTCCTTCGAGTTGCGCCTGCAGGTCCCGGAAATTCGCGTCCGACTTCAGCTGCGGGTAGTTTTCGGACACCACCAGCAGCCTGGACAGCGAAGAGGTGAGTTGCCCCTGAGCTGCCTCGAATCTGGCGAAAGCCTGCGGGTCCGCGAGTAGTTCCGGCGTTGCGCGAATGGAGCCGACTTGAGCGCGAGCCTCAGTCACCTTCGTCAGAACTTCCTTCTCCTGATTCGCGTATCCCTTCACCGTATTGACGAGGTTTGGCACGAGGTCTGCTCGGCGCTGGTACTGGTTCAGCACCTCCGACCAGCTTGCCTTGACCTGCTCGTCCTGCGTCTGGATGGTGTTGTAGCCGCAGCCGGCGAGCAGGAACGCCATGACAACAAGGACGACGTTCGCAAGAACCCACACCGGTCCCCTTTCACCGACAGCGCATATCCGAACGTTGCGCATACGAAATCTCCCTCGTCCAAATATATGCCTTCGCTATGGTGCCGGATGGCACAGGACGGCTATTTCATGCTACCGACGGCGTCTGGTAGCCGATTGACGCAGGTCAAGGGAGTCGACGCGTGCCTAGGAGCTGGGCTCAGCACCAAGTGGAACTCGGCTGCCATTGAAAAGCACGGCCGTGTTCAACCGCGTGGTTGAGCCACGTCAAATATAGCTGCATCGCGGGGGATACAGTTAGTGCAGAGCAATTGCATGAATCCGGTCAAACCGTGCTTACGGAGACCAACATGAATTTCTTCAAAAGTCTGGCGCTTATCACGGCGATTTCTGTCACTAGCAGCATCGGCAATGCGGTCGCTGCCGAACAGAAGGCGAGCGATGCGCAACACAAGGCGCATCACCCGCCGGCCACCCAAGCCCGTCTCAAAAGATAACAAGAAGCTTCGTGACATCGACGAACAGATCAAGTCCATGCAAAACAGCATGCACATGATGGACATGATGAAACAGGATTCAGACGCTATGCCAATGTCGGGCCAAGCTCACGAGATGATGATGCAGGCGATGATGGACCGTCAGTCCGCACAAGACCGGGCACCGGTCAAATGACGCCCGACCCTTCATGGAGATGACGATGAATGACGCTTCACATACCTCGCTCCCCTTCTGGAAATCGCGGTCAGGGGTTGCGCTACTGGTGTTTGCGGCTGTCGCGCTGTTCCTGCTTTTCTCGGAGCACCGGGCACACTTTCTGGGCGTGTTGCCATATCTGCTATTGCTGTCTTGTCCGTTGATGCATCTGTTCATGCATCACGGTCACGGACACAGCCATACCGGTTCGACGATAAAAGATGGAACGTCTGATTCAGGAGGCAACCATGAGCAGCATAGGTAATGGCTACGGCCTATGGGGCCTCGTGCTCATCAATTCGCTGGTGTTCATCATCTTCGCCTTCAGCTTCTTCAAACCGGCGACCATGCGTGACTGGCGCACCTTCGGTGGATATTCTGCATTCGTCGTCGCGCTTTTCGCGGAGATGTATGGGTTCCCGCTGACCATCTATCTTTTATCGGGGTGGTTGCAGACACGTTTCCCGCAGACGAATCTGTTCTCGCACGACTCGGGTCACATCTGGTGGATGATGACAGGCCGGCATGGCGACCCGCATTTCGCGCTTCCGCACCTTCTGAGCCTGGTCTTCATCTTTGGCGGTTTTTACCTGCTGTCGAAGGCATGGCACGTGCTCTACGAAGCCCAGCGCAGCGCGAAGCTGGCGACCACCGGGCCGTACGCGAAGATTCGTCACCCTCAGTACGTCGCCTTCGTCGCTATCATGTTCGGATTCCTGCTCCAGTGGCCGACGCTCGTGACGCTGGCGATGTTCCCGATACTCGTCTTCATGTACGTGAAACTCGCAAAGCAGGAAGAACGCGAGTCCGACCAGCGGTTCGGACCAGCGTGGCGCGACTATGCCGCGCACACGCCGCGCTTCATACCAAAGCTGTCGGGTGACGACGCAGTGCACGTACACTGAAATCAACCTGGAAGCGTTAACGATGCCTGAGTCCCATGCGCATGTTCACGACACCGACAGCGGCGACGCCGGCGCGTACGCTACTTCTCAGGACGGAACCGAAGTCGTCGACCCGGTCTGCGGAATGAAGGTCGCGACGGGCTCCCCTCATCGCCTTACCCACAAGAGCAAGACGTATTTCTTCTGCAGCAGCAAGTGTCTGGAAGCTTTCCGGGCAGCGCCGGACAAATACCTCGGTCCGGTGACGAATACGGCCCTTGCGCCCGTTGTTTCCGGCATCGTCTATACATGCCCAATGCATCCGCAAATACGAGCTTCTGCGCCGGGTGCGTGTCCTATCTGCGGCATGGCCCTGGAGCCGCTTACTCCGGTGGCTGACGAAGGCCGCAATATCGAACTGGAGTCAATGACGCGACGTTTCTGGGTCGCGCTCGTGCTGTCGGTTCCTCTGCTCGCGATGACCATGGGTCGAATGATGTTGCCGTTCGACCTCGACGCCGCGCTCGATCAGCTCTTTGCCGCATTGGCACTGCCTCATTGGATGCACGCGACATGGTCACAGTGCGTCCAGGCGGTGCTTGCGACGCCCGTTGTGTTGTGGGCCGGTTGGCCGTTTCTACAGCGTGGGTGGAAATCGTTCGTGACCTGGCAGTTGAACATGTTCAGCCTCATCGGGCTGGGTGTGGCTGCGGCGTATGTGTTCAGCGTTTTCGCTCTGTTCTTCCCGGAAGCGTTGCCACAGGCCTTCAGGAGCGGTCACGAGCCGCCTCTCTATTTCGAGGCTGCGTCGGTCATCGTGGCGCTTGTGCTTCTCGGTCAGGTGCTCGAGCTTCGCGCCCGCTCGCGCACGTCGAGTGCCATTCGTGATTTGCTGCATCTCGCGCCCCATACTGCGGTCCGCGTCAAATCGGACGGTGCGGAAGAGACGGTGCCGCTGGAAGACGTTGCCGTTGGCGATACGCTTCGCGTGAAGCCAGGTTCGAAGATACCAGTCGACGGTGTTGTGGTGGATGGCGGCTCGAGCGTCGACGAATCGATGATTACGGGAGAATCGATTCCTGCTGAAAAGATTGCAGGCAGCAAGGTCACCGGAGCAACCGTCAATCAGACTGGCACGTTCCTGATGCGAGCCGAAAAAATCGGCTCCGACACGCTGCTCGCGAGAATCGTACAGATGGTCGCTGAGGCCGGGCGTTCGCGCGCGCCAATCCAGAAGCTCGCTGACCATGTGGCAGGCTGGTTTGTGCTCGCAGTCATCGGTATCGCGGCTGTGTCGTTCGTCGTCTGGGCAATGGTGGGGCCAACGCCGGCTCTGGCGAACGCGTTGGTTGTTGCCATCAGCGTTCTCATCATCGCATGTCCCTGCGCGCTCGGACTCTCGACACCCGTTTCAATCATAGTGGGTGTCGGCCGCGGCGCGAGGGACGGCGTGCTCATCAAGGATGCGGAAGCGCTCGAATTGATGGAGAAAATCGATACCGTCGTTGTGGACAAGACCGGTACGCTCACCGAAGGAAAGCCGCGCGTGCAGACGGTCATTGCGCTAAGCGGGCAACCGGAATCCATCGTGCTGGGCTATGCGGCGAGTCTCGAGGGTGCAAGTGAACATCCTCTCGCTCAGGCAATCATTGCGCGCGCGAAGGAGTCGGGTACGTCGACAAGTCGGGTCGACTCGTTCGAATCGGTTCCGGGCAAAGGTGTGACAGGCAATATCGACGGTCACACGGTGTCACTGGGCAACGCACGGCTGATGGACGACATGGCAGTTGACTACTCCTCGGTAGCGGTCGATACGAACAAGCTGCGCGAGGCCGGCCAGACGGTCATGTATCTCGCGATCGACGGCAAACTCGCGGGCTACATCGGTGTCGCTGACCCGGTGAAGGAAACCACGCCCGACGCGGTACGTCAGTTGAAAACTTCTGGCATCAAGATTGTGATGCTGACCGGAGACAACCCCATTACAGCGAACGCAGTTGCGAAGGCACTGGCGCTCGATGGCGTCAAAGCGGGCGTTCTACCCGAGGACAAGTACAAGCATGTCCAGGAGCTTCAGCAACAGGGGCACGTCGTCGCGATGGCCGGGGATGGCGTGAACGATGCACCGGCGCTGGCACAGGCCAACGTCGGCATCGCAATGGGTACAGGGACGGACGTTGCGATGAACAGCGCACGTGTGGTGCTGGTCAAGGGCGACCTGCGTGGCATTGCGCGAGCGCGCGCATTGAGCGTCGCAACGATGAGGAACATTCGCCAGAATCTGTTTTTCGCGTTCGCGTATAACGCGGTGGGGATTCCGGTGGCGGCTGGTGTGCTCTATCCGTGGCTTGGTATCGTGCTGAGTCCGATTATAGCCAGTGCCGCGATGGCGTTGAGTTCGGTCTCTGTCATCGGTAACGCATTGCGATTACGCACTGCCCGGACGTAACGCGCGACCTTTGCGCCCGTGTCTGTTCGAGCGTTTCTCGCTCGCCTCACCACGCGAGGAAGGCAGCCGGTGTTACATACCATGCCCAGAAAGCACCGAACATTGCATTGGCCTCTTTGCGCGTGGCTTCTCGCGGCCGTCGGCGCTGCGACAATCGCAATGGGCATCTATTTCATATTCGTGCGGCCGCCCTTGCTACCGGAAGACCTTCGATACATGGGGTTGTCCAGTGAGCGGTTGCTGGTAGCAATGCCCAAGCTCACGTCGTGGCTCAGATTAGTCTTCACTGTTCTTGGCGGTTACATCGTGGGGACGGGCGTCCTACTCGTGCATCTGGCACTGGGCGCATTTGCCGAACGCAAACCCTGCGCTCTTTGGGTCGCCTGGCTGAGCGGCAGCGTTACGACCGGATTGATGTCCGTCGCGAATCTGTTCATCAATTCGCATTTCAAGTTCATCGTATTGGCGCTGACAGCGGTGTGGCTTGCGGCGCTCGTCCGTCCCCCGCTCCGGGGCGCGTGGCTTGTGAATCGCCGCGAACGCATGCGTCCATGTGATCCAGAATCCTCACGCGCTCGTAATTGTCGCTGCCACGACGCCGCCGCTTTAACGTTACAGACTGACACCTCTGGACGATTACAGAAGTCTTAATCGCATGCTAGACTCTGCACCCATGTCCTACTGGCGCAAACTCTTTCTCGTCGTGCTGCTTGCACTGAGCCTTCCGGTTCAGTCGTTTGCGGCCGTCTCGATGATTTGTGCCACCCCGGAAGCGGTCGATGAAGCAACCGCTGACCATCTCCATCTGGACGAGTCGTCTGACGGACATGTGCTCGTAGCCAACAATGATGACCATCATGGCGACGACCCCAGCGGTGCCCATCACACTCATGCGTGTTTGACCTGCGCCTCCTGTTGCGTCGGTGCTGCGCTACCGGCCGTGCCTGCGGTTTCCGCTTCTGCTGACCGGGTCCACTTCCCCGTTCCACTGCCCCCTGCTGTCGCTGTCGTGTCGTTCGTGACCGGCGGCATCGAACGTCCTCCCCGCTTGTTTCTCGTCTAGTCCGCGCAAGCGCATCCGTTGGCTGCGCTTGCAAGTTTTCCGGTGTCCGTAAAGGACGCTGGATGGTTCACGACGAGAAAAATTCATGCGAACAATTTCTGCGGCGCTCCTGGGCGCGGGCGCAGCGTTGTCGTCGCTCGCGCACGCTACGACTGCAGTTCCCGATCCAACTGATGCAGCGGCGTCGGTTCCGCTCATCACCGTTCAGTCTGCCTTTGACGGCTACAAGTCGTGGCAAGACGGTGACGCGCCGAGCTGGCAGCAGCTGAACCGTGCCGTTGCGCCAACCCGAAGCACAGCGGCCATCAAGCATGGTCAGCCACCAGCTGCGACCGCGGGTGAAAAAGGCGGTCACGGGCACGGGGGCGAGTCGAAATGATTCGATATTTCGCCCCGAGCCGCGTGGGATGCATTGCCCTCGCGACGATGCTTCTGGCCGGCTGCACGACGTTCTCAAAAGACGGCGGATTCAACACCGTATCGACGACTGCGTCCGAGCGACTTGGTAAGGACGCCGTCTTCCTGAAAAACGACGAAGACCGCGTCGCTGCTTTCAAGCGTACGCAGGAACTGCTGTCGAAGCCACTCGGCATGGATGACGCCATTCAGGTCGCGCTGCTGAATAACCGGGGACTTCAGGCGTCGTACGCCGAGCTCGGTATTTCCGAAGCCGACCTCGTGCAGGCGGGCCGCCTGCCCAATCCGGGTTTTACGTTCAGCCGGACGCACTGGAGCGATGGCTTCGGTATCAGCCGAACGTTCTCCATGGGCGTATTGGGTGTACTCACGCTGCCTGTGGCGACGCGCATCGAGAGCCGGCGGTTCGAACAGACAAAGCTCGAGACGGCCAATGCGATGCTCGCCGTGGCCGCCGATGCCCGGAAGGCCTATGTGAATGCTGTCGCTGCCGAGCAGGCAGCCCAATACGCCGCTCAGGTCAAGGATTCCGCCGAGGCAGGGGCAGAACTTGCCTTGCGCATGCGGCAGGCAGGCAATTTCAGCAGGCTCGACTATGCGCGCGAACAGGCCTTTTACGCTGAGTCGGTTGCGCAGCTGGCCAAGGTACGGCAGCAGTCAGTCATAGCCCGGGAAAAGCTCACGCGCACGATGGGCCTGTGGGGCTCCGGAACGCAATACAAGCTGCCGGACCGTTTGCCTGACCTGCCGAAGGACAGGCCGCAACTAAACGACCTCGAAAGCTTTGCGATGCAGAACCGCCTGGACATACAGGCGGCAAAGCTGCGGACACAAGGCGTTGCAACCTCGCTGGGCCTCAGCAAGGCGACCCGATTCATCAATGCGCTCGATGTCGGCTATCTCGACAACTTCGAGACCGATAAAGGACACGAGCACGGATACGAAATCAGTGTCGAGATTCCGATTTTCGATTGGGGCAGCGCAAAGGTCGCACGCGCCGAAGCCATCTATATGCAGTCGGCGAACCGGCTCGCCCAGACGGCGACTGACGCCCGCTCCGAAGTACGCGAGTCGTACTCCGGCTATGTGACGAGCTACGACGTTGCGAAGCATTACCGCGATGAGGTCGTGCCCATACGCAAGACTATCTCGGATGAAATGCTGTTGCGCTACAACGGCATGCTCGCAAGCGTGTTCGAACTGCTTGCCGATTCGCGCGACCAGGTTGCTGCCGTCAACGGATACATCGACGCGCTGAAAGACTACTGGCTTGCGGAGACAGACCTGCAACAGTCGCTTGGCGGCCGCCTTCCGCCGCTCGCAATGGCACCGACGCCGGGCGCACCGCAGCGCGACGCGCCGCCAACACCACCGGCTCCGGTGCAGGACTCGCCGCTGCCTGCTCCCGCGCCCCACCCGGCATCGCCGACGACTTCAGAAGGTAAATGAACATGGTCTCACGTCGAACATTTCTCGGCGGCTCTGGCGCGGCGCTACTCGGCGCAGCATTGGTCAGCAAGGCTGGCGCAGCGTCACTTCCAGAAGCGCCAACTATGGACAAGACCACCACGCAACCGCCACTGGTGCCGCCCAATGGCCGACCGTATACACCCGTGGCCACACTGAATGGCTGGACGCTGCCATGGCGGATGAAGAACGGTTGGAAGGAATTCCATCTGATTGCCGAGCCCGTGGTGCGCGAGATGGCGCCCGGCATGAAGGCGAACCTGTGGGGCTACAACGGCCAGGCGCCCGGTCCGACCATCGAGGCGGTCGAAGGCGACAAGGTTCGAATCTTCGTGACCAACAAGCTGCCGGAACACACGACGGTTCACTGGCACGGAATGCTCGTGCCGTCCGGTATGGACGGTGTGGGCGGTCTCACGCAACCCCACATTCCGCCAGGCAAAACGTTCGTCTATGAGTTCCAGCTCGAGAAGCACGGCACGTTCATGTATCACCCGCATGCCGACGAGATGGTGCAGATAGCGATGGGCATGATGGGCACGTTCATCGTCCATCCGAAAGACCGTGGCGTCATGCGGGTGGACCGCGACTTCGTGTTCCTGATGTCCGCCTACGACATCGACCCGGGCAGCTTCACGCCGCGCGTGAACGAGATGACCGACTTCAACATGTGGACATGGAATGCACGCGTCTTTCCGGGCATCGACTCGCTGCCCGTGCGCGCAGGAGATCGCGTCCGCATCCGCTTCGGCAACCTGACGATGACCAATCATCCCATCCATCTGCATGGGTACAGCTTCGAGGTCGCAGGAACAGACGGTGGATGGATTCCTCCCGCCGCGCGTTGGCCTGAAGTGACCGCCGACGTTGCCGTCGGTCAGATGCGTGCCATCGAGTTCACCGCGGACCGGCCTGGTGACTGGGCGTTTCACTGCCACAAGTCCCATCACACGATGAACGCGATGGGGCATCAGGTCCCGAACCTGATTGGCGTGCCGCAGAAGGACCTCGCCAAACGCATCAACAAGCTGGTCCCGGACTACATGGCAATGGGCAGCGCGGGCGGTTCAATGGGCGAGATGGAAATGCCGCTACCGGACAACACGCTACCGATGATGACCGGTACCGGGCCGTTCGGTGCGCTGGAAATGGGCGGCATGTTCAGCGTCGTGAAGGTGCGCGAAGGACTGGGCCGCAACGACTACCGTGACCCTGGCTGGTTCAAACATCCGAAGGGGACGGTCGCGTACGAATACACCGGTGAACTGCCGTACAGCTGATTTCGTGACACGCCGGACATGGCTCCGGCCGATATTTGTTAATTCAACTGCAGGAGAGTTTTTGATGAAGAACGCAATTGTTTCCATCGTGTTGGGTTGCACTGTAGCCGTATCCGCGACCGCGTATGCCGCGGGCGATACGGGCAACATGAATATGGCAGACGGCGCACAACAGGGTGCGGACGCGAAGAACGACATGTCGCACGGCGAGGTAAGGAAGGTGGATAACGCCGCCGGGAAGCTGACCATCAAGCACGGGCCGCTCAAAAATCTGGATATGGAGGCCATGACGATGGTGTTCAAGGTCAAAGACCCAGCCATGCTTTCGCAGGTAAAAGTGGGCGACAAGATTGACTTCGTTGCCGAAGAAATTGACGGCGCCCTCACTGTGACGAAACTGCAGAAGCAGTGAGCTTTTAATAGCGCTCCAGCGGGGCAGTACACACTGCACCGCGATTGAGTTAAGGGAGGACACAATCGTGAACATCACGATATCCAGATTACTCGTCACAGCAGCGGCGACCGCCGCTGCTGCGCTTTCACCTCTTATCGCGTTCGCGCACGGCAAGCTGGAGAGCGCCACCCCACCGGCCGGCAGCGCGGTGGACTCGTCGCCTGACATGCTGCGCCTGACGTTTAATGAAGACCTCGAATCCGCGTTTAGCTCGATCAAGGTCGTTGACGCGTCGGGCACAACTGCCAGCAACGACAAAGCAAAGGTAGATTCGTCGAACCCACGCGTGCTCATGGTTGCGGTCCCAAAGCTTGCCTCCGGCTCGTACACCGTGCAGTGGGCAGTCATGACGCATGATGCTCACAAAACCAAAGGCTCTTATACATTCGCGGTGAAGTAATGAACGACGGTTTCCTCGGCATTTTGCGGCTTGCATCTGTGGCACTGCAGAACATCAGCTTCGCTATTCTTGTAGGTGTTCTGCTCAGTGACAAGTGGCTTTCCCGCAGCACTTCACGATGGCAGACGAGCGTCAGTGTCCATCTGCTTCTCACCTTGCGCATCGCTTCCTTTACTGCGCTGGTGTCCAGTGCGTTCGCGTTCTGGATTCATTGCGCGCTAATGAGTGAATCGACCCTCCAAGAGGCGGGTCCAGCCGCTCGTTCAATGCTTGTGGAAACCGACTTCGGCCATGCCTGGCTGGCAGGCGCGGGGTTTATGCTACTGGTGATGATTCTGTCGCTCGCGCAGGATCGACGTGCGATTCGTTTCAAGCCCGCTATCTCGCTCGCCCTCGCAGGAGTTGCGTTGGCGCGCAGCCACGGAGGACACCCGATCGATGCAGGCGCGTTCAGTCTTCCGGTATGGGTAGACTGGGTGCACCTGCTTGCTATCAGCGTGTGGGTGGGGCTCGTACTTGTCGCAACTTACATCGTGATGCCCCGTGTATTTCGTGCGCCCGCCGCTGAGCGGCCGGACACTGCGGCGTTCATTCAATCGCTTTCCGACGCCGCGACGTTGGCGCTCGTCACCATCTTCGTCACTGGCGCTTACAGTGGCTGGCGCGGAGTCAATGCAGCCGAGTACCTCTGGACATCCACGTATGGACGCGTCCTGATGGTTAAGCTTGCTCTCGTGGGGATTGCCGCCGCGCTTGGCGGACATAACCGGTTCTTCGAGATGCCCCAGCTGCTCACCTCCCTGAGAGGGACGTCTACGGAGTTCACTGCACGACCGTTGAAGCGGTTTGCCGCTGTCTTGCACGTCGAATCTGTTCTGCTAGGAGCTGTGCTCGTCACGGCTGCCGTTCTCGTCTCCAGTCCACTGCCCGGGACAACGTAGGCGACACGATGATATGGAGCGCGACTGCGTAACTTTCATGCGGACTATCGTGGACGAACACACACCGCACGGTGTTCAACCGGAGCAAGCTGTGCCTGGGTTCTCTACGGTCCACCCTTGAAGAGACTTCCCCTGGACGCTCCGTCAAGCAATACAACTGCTTACAAATCTCACACTGGCCCGGTGCACCGCTGTGTCGATTGCTGCGTTCTTGCTGACACACCTCAACGGAGCGCGACATGAGCACCAACCTGACTTCCAGTTCACCGCAGCGTAGTCGAATTCACCCTTTGGTTGCTGGCGCAGCTGTGGCGGTCATCCTGGCGAGCGCTACGGGTATCGCGGCGATGACAGGCATTCTTCCGGCGTCCCGAGCTGTGACGCCTCCTGCGACGCAAGGCATACCGGTGGCTGCACAAAGCGCAAGCGCACCGGTCACTTCGCCGCAACAGAACGTGGAGCAGCGTGCGACCGCGGAGGAAACGCCCGCCCGGCCGCGCATCCATCATCACCACAATGTGCCGGTTGAGCAGCCCCCCAAGTATGCTAACAACGACGCACATCAAGCGTCGGCACAGCCCGCTCCAGGACCAGTCGCTGTTGACCCGAACGCTGGCGAAGTCGTCGCCATCAATACGGTCCAGGAGCCCGAACCGACAACGGGTCTCGGGGCCGTAGGCGGGGCAGTCGCCGGTGGGCTGCTGGGAAATCAGGTCGGCGGAGGACGCGGTCGAGTTCTGGCAACGATTGCCGGTGCCGTCGGCGGCGGCCTCGCGGGCAATGGCATTGAGCATGCTGTGCGCAAGGCGACTAACTACCAGGTGCAGGTCAGAATGCAGGACGGCAGCTACCGGAATTTCAACTATTCGACGCAGCCACCGGTCCAGATCGGTGAGCGCGTTCATGTCTCGGGCGACTCCCTGAGCGCGTCGTAATCGGCATCCAGAACCTGCGAGGTCTGCGGTGGCAGGTACAAGGTAAAGGACGTCGAGAACGCAACGCAGCCGGCGGATCGCTGCACGCACTGACGCCTGAACCATGTAGCCGGCGCAACTCTTTACACCTGCCGATTCTCTGCTCCGGCAGTCACGCGGAATGTGGGCCGGGGACGTGGTGCCGGCATGTGCGTCCGTGCCTCAGGGCGCGATACGTCGAGGCTCGCGTTATAGCGATCGACGACCTCGTCGTACGCTTCTCGCGCGACCGCAATACGCCTTTCGACCGCGCCCAGTTGCGCGCGAAGCGTTTCGAAACGCGGGTTCTGCCGAATCTGCCCATCATTGCCGAGTTCAATCAGAAGCCGCGATAGGGCGTCGCCTAGCTGCCGCTGCGCGACGGCAAATCGCTCGAACGGCACCTGCTCCGCAAGCGCTTCCGGGTCGAGCCGAATACACGCCAGGTCGGCTTGCGCGGCCGTTGCCGCCCAAACTGGCGCACTGTTCGGATTCCCAAGGGGTTGCGCCAGAACGATCAGGTCCCGCGCAAGCAAGGCACGCGTCTCGTACTCGTTGAGTACATTTCGCAGCGCCGCGTTGACCTGTGCATCGTCCGGGGGGGCGCTGTAAGAGGAGCAGCCACCGGGCAAGCTTGCGAAAATAGCCAGCATGACAACCCAGACAAAAGCCCGAAGCACATAGCGGCCCTGCCCCTGCGTGCCGCGAACGGCCAGTACGCGTGCCGCCAAGGTCGCTTCCTGCCGCGTCCGCATGCCCCGTCTCCTGTGCTCAGTCGTGAACAGTGAAACGATATCGCCCGAATAGAGCCATCGACTGACTTCCGTCAAATTCGCTGAAAATCGTCTCGTTCCAGGTGGGGCTTGTGAGGCGCCCTTCCTCCGGTATTCACGCGCCCCTCACGCGGGATCGTCGCAGATGGCACCGCTTTCACAGCGCACTCGGCAGGTCAGGTCTGCTGCCGACCTGGCTTAGTACGCCCGGACAACTCCAACACGGCCATTCCGGCAAGCATCGCTGAGAGACAAACCAAGCCTTCGGAAAGCCTGCGCCCAGTGCACCCAGTGCAGGACTCGGGCAGAGTCCCGCGAGCCCCGAGCCGAACGCCGCCGACCGCGTGACGAGCCCACGTCATTCGCTCGGATTCAGACCACGGCCTCGTTCGAAATGCGCTATCTCGTCGGCATCTTGAGATTCGCCGGTAATCGGATCACGTACAAGCGGCCGGGCAAATCTCCAGCGGTCTCGTCTTCCGAGTAAGTGAAGTAGACGAGCGCGTGTCGCTCAACGTCGACCACTCGGAATACGTGAAGCGATCCGAAAATCGGACTGTGTTGCGCCGTAAACACTGTTGCCTGGGCGGGAACTGCAGCCGCAACTTCCAGATTGCCAGTCTGATGACACGACGCCGAGAGATCCGCGGTGCGTGCCATCCGCCCACCTCCGAAGGCACCATCCGAATGCGATTCCGTGACATAGCACGTGACGCCTTTCACGAGAGGATCGTCGTAGGCGGAAATGGCGACGTGGTCTCCATAACGCTGACTGTGAGTCTCGATCGATGCCAGATCGCCCGCTAGCGCCGCAGGCGACGAAAACATCAACAGCGCCGCTCCGATGCCTAGTCCTCCGCGAATCCGTTGTTTCATCCCGCCTCCTTGTTCTCCATCGCCGCATCTCTGCTCGCGCGGCAGCGCGATAGTCAGCTGACTTCAGGCTATGCCACTGGAGAGTGAGCCGCTTGATGCAAGTCAACGCTCATAGGCCGCCTCCGCGTCATTCTGAAAATGGCGATTTAGTCGGGAAAATCTTGCTCAAACCAGAAAGATCGTCGTGCCACCTCGCGGCGCGAATGAATTGCGCTTTTTCTGGGAAGATGCGGCCACGCATGGCGCGCCGCGAGTCTGCAGAGGCTGTGCTGCTATGGGTCGTTGGTGAGCGGCGCACGGCGCCAGCAGGAGCAAGCGGCAAACTCATGCAATCCGATCCGGACGCACCCATGGTTAGGCCTGTGCAGCCGGGCGCTCTACCGACTTTGGCGGCGTGGCAGCTCAGTGGGCTCGCTTCGGCCTGAACATCGTCGATTCGACAGCGCGGCGCACCTGGCTGCAACGCTCTGGAGGTGCTCTCACGGAGGTGCTGCATGAGCCCAAGTTCCTCCTGCTGCTCACAGCGTCGGAGCGGCCAGACTGGGGTGCCCGACGTGGGCGACTTGGTCCATCGTCCTTGCAAACCACCTGCAGTTGCTCCGGCGCAGTTGATTCGAATCAGGGTTGCGGCATCAGCCGTCGCGGCCCTACTGCGCCTCTGCCGCGCCTGCTGCCAGCTCCACGATGTCCTCGGTGATTTCGTCCTGGCGAACCCGGCGATAGCTTTGCGTCAATTCTTCGAGCGTGTCCCGCACGTTTGCACGCGCGGCCAGCATCGCGCGCATCCTCGCTTCGTTTTCAGCTGCGAACGAGAGCATCAATGCTTCACATATTTCGACGAAAACATATGATTCGACCAGCCCCGCAAGCAGACGCTCGGCGGATAGGTTCAACAGCGGCGGCAGGCCGTGTCCGACCGTACGAAAACGTGAAAAGTCGAGCGGGATCAGGCGGTGCTCGACGATCTCGTCCGTCTGCGCGACGCCCGGCAGCGCGTGCACCAGCGACACATCCTCGATTGCGCGGCTGGCGAGACGCTGGTAGAGCGCATCGGTGATGCGGCCCGCGAGCGACAGGACGTCGTCTGCGTGGGAAGCCGCGGGTGAACGCCAGACCACTGGACAGCGACGCTCGTTGGCGAGCAACTCGCCGCGCGTGCCGACCAGCATCAACTCGGATCGCGCGTGGTCGGTGCAGTTCTGCGCATAGTCAAGAATCCGCTCATTGAACGCGCCGACGAAGCCCTGCTCCGAACAGAGGGCGATGACGATCCGTGCGCGGAGATCCGACGGTGACCGGAGCGGCGGTTCAGGTGTTCCATGCCCGAGCACCGCGCCAATCGCGGCGCCCACGGTTGCCGCCGAGGAACGTATGCCGGGCAGCCGCCGTTGCGCCTCGCGCGAGCGGGCTGCCGCGATGCCGCGCATCGCACCTATCACCGCGTCCAGCTGACGCGCTGTCGCGCTGCGCGCTTCGATTCCAGCCAGCTTCCCGCTCATTGCTCGCTCCGGGTTCCGGTTGGACCGGGACTGCTGCTCCGAGAGAGACGCTGCACGATGTCGCGTACCGCCGCGACGAGTCTCGTCTGAGCTGCCACGTCGAACGACGCGTCATCGTAGGCCTCTTCAAGTCGCGCGCCCGACAGCCGGGCGGCAAGATGTGCGCGCACTTGCGCCGCGATCGACGGCGGCACTGCGTCGAACACGCCCTCCGCAAGCGCCGCAAGCAACGCTATTTCGTCGAGCGTCGAGAGCGGCGCGAATCGAGGTTGCGCAATCAAGGCCCGAATGCGTTCGCCCCGAGCAATCTTGCCGGCGACATGCGCGTCCGTCAGGCCTCCAAACCGGCTGAACATCTCGAGTTCGAGAAACTGCGCGTAATCGAGCCGCAGCCGACCCGACACGCCGCGCAACGCGCGATGCTGGGCCTTGCCCCCGACCCGGCTGACGCTCAAGCCGACGTCGACGGCCGGGCGCTGATTTGCCGCGAAGAGTGCGGCGTCCAGCACGATCTGGCCATCCGTAATCGAGATCAGATTGGTCGGAATGTACGCGGACAGGTTGCCCATGTCGGTTTCCGCAATGGGCAACGCCGTCAGCGAACCACCGCCAAGTCTCGGCGACAGTTTTGCCGCGCGCTCCAGCAATCGCGCATGAACGTAAAAGATGTCGCCCGGATAGGCTTCACGGCCCGGCGGCTCGCGTGTCAGCAGCGCCAGCTCGCGGTGCGTCGCGGCGTGCTTGGTCAGATCATCGATGACGACCAGCGCATGCTGTCCGCGGTCCCTGAAGTATTCAGCTATCGTGAAGCCCGCAAACGGCGCGATCCACTGCAATCCCGCCGCCGACGCCGCGGCGGCGACGACGAAGACGCAGCGTTCGGGAGCGCCATAGCGATGCACGGCTTCGATCACTCGCTGCACAGCGGTCGAACGCTGGCCTATTGCCACGTAGACGCAAATCATGTCCGAGTGCTTCTGGTTGACGATCGCATCGAGCGCCAATGCACTTTTGCCAGTGGCCCGGTCGCCGATAATCAGCTCCCGCTGCCCCCGACCGATGGCGAAAAGCGCGTCGACGATCAGCACCCCGGTCTCGACAGGCTCGCTAACCAGATCGCGATCTACGATAGCGGGCGCCGCCCGCTCCACCGGCATGCGACCAGCGGCCCTCACGGGTTCGTCACGGTCGAGCGGCCGGCCGAGCGGATCAATCACACGGCCGAGCAATCCCTCGCCTACCGGAACCTCGAGGACCGCGCCCGTGCGAGTCACCGACGTGCCGGCTTCCACCGTGGCGGCATTGTCCAGTAGCACTACGCTCATGAGCCCGGCTTCGAGTGTATGAACAAAGCCGCTCGCACCGTTATCGAAATGCACCAGCTCATTGAGCGCCGCATCGGTCAGTCCCGAGACAAAAGCGATGCCGTCGCCGATACGTTCGACGCGTCCCAGTGTATCGGCGTATGGGCCTGTCACCGCGCGCGCGAGCGCGGCGCGCTGCGTCGCGAGCCACGTGTCGTCGCACGAGTCAGCGGGAAGCATGGCTGTCATCGAGCAGCGCCTCCCTGATCCTGACAAGTTCGGCGCCGAAGCTGTTGCTGACGACGGCGTGCGGCGACCTTAGTTCGAGGCCGGCGATAAGTTTCGGGTCGACCTCGAAGCGAAGCGGCAGGTCCTTCCGCAGGCAGGCGGCGAGCATCGCACGGCACTGATCCTGTTCTTGCGAACTCAACGCGCGCGGCGCAGCGAGCACAGGCGCTGCGCCGTCTTCTCCAAGCCCCGCGCGCGCCGGCTGCGGAAGCCGTCCTATTCCCTCCGCAAGACCTTCGATAAAGGCCGTGACGCGGATGCTTTCGGGGAGCCTTTCGAGCAGCTTCGCGGCGATGTCGACGGCTAACCGCGTCGCCCGTTCGGCAGCCAGTTTGTCTTCGAGCGCGCGCGCAGCCGCCGCTTCCTCTCGCGCCGCGGCCCGCAACGCCTCGACATCGGCTTGCGCGGCGCTCAGAAGAGCCTGCTTCTGCGCCGCGACCTCCGCGGCTACCGCCTTCGTCGCGTCGTCGCGGGCCGCGACGATCCGCTGCCTTTCGCGAGCTGCGTCGTCGCGCTCATGAATCGCCGCTGTCTTTGCCGCGCCGGCATCGGCGATCAGGGCCCGCGCCGTGTTCTGGCGCTCGGCGATCATGTTCGCGACCGGGCGGAACAGGAAGCGCGCCAGCAGCCATATCAATACCAATGCATTAATAGTTTGCAACGCGAGGGTCCACCAGTCGATTCGCATGGCGCCCGCCTACTTCGCAAACGGATTGGCGAACAACAGCAACAGCGCAATCACGAGGCAATAGATTGCCATGGTCTCGATCATTGCGAGACCGACGAACAAGGTTCGCGACACCGTGCCTGCGGAATCCGGCTGACGCGCGATCGCATCCATCGCTGCGGCGACCGCGCGGCCTTCGGCAATGGCCGGCCCAATCGCGCCGAATGAGACGGCAAGCGCTGCCGCGACGATGCTGACAATCTGAACAAGATTATTCATGAGCCTTTGCCTTTTTGACGGTAGCGGGTTGCGGCTCGCCTATCGCGGCGCCGATAAAGACCATTGAGAGAACAGCGAAGATGTAGGCCTGAACGGCGCCTGTCAGCAGATCGAGCGCCATCAACGGAATCGGCACGAGCAACCCCGCGAGCGACAACACAATGCCGATCACGAACACACCGCTCATTACGTTGCCGAACAGGCGCACCACAAGCGAAAACGTCCGCGTGATCTGCTCCACCACGTTGAGCGGAATCATGACCCAGCTAGGTTCGGCGAACGACGCCAGATAGCCGGCGAGGCCCCGGCTGCGAATGCCGTGGAAGACGGCGGCGCCGAGCACTACCAGCGCGAGCGCGGCATCGGTCTCCAGGCGTGCGGTAGGCGGCGTCACGCCTGGAACGAGCGCGCACCAGTTCGCGATCAGCACGAAAACGAATAACGTACCGATGAGCGCGCGATAAGGACCCGGCTCTGCTTGCATGGTGTCGCGAATCTGCTGGTCGATCGTGTCCACGAGCAGTTCGAGCGCGGTCTGCATCTTGCCGGGTGCAAGCGAGAGTCTTCGGCTCACCACGACTGAAATGATCGTCACGACGGCCATGATCGCCCACGTCGCGAGCACCGGTTCGGTGATCACGACCGGGCCGACCTGTAAAAGCGGCGAGACGGTAAGCGGGGACTCGGTCATGACACGCCTTTGCAATCGCTGTGACGCTGCACAATCATGCGGCGCGCCGACAGCACGCCCGCCATTCCGGCAAGCAATGCCGGCACGCCGACTCGTGCGAGAAGCAGCAGCAACGCGCAAGTCAGCGCGATGCGTGCACACTGCAGTCCAAGTGCCGCGGCAAATTTTCCTGCTGAGAACAACGGCCAGTTCCATTTCAACGACAGGAAATGCCACGCCCCTGCCGCGAGGCCTGCCGCGAGCCCAACCGCGGCCTGGATGGCGAGCGAAGGTGACGGCATGTTCCAGATGTTCAGCGTACTAATCACGGCGTTCCCCTTGTTCGCGATGCATCCATTTCCACGCCGACCAGAAGCCGAGCGCCGCCCCCGCCATCAGCAGTGGCGCGGAAAAAAACACCCCGGTGCCGAAGATGCGGTCGAGCCAGCGTCCGGCGGCGAGCCCAAGCAATGTCGGCAGGACGATTGCCCACCCTAGAATGCCGATCTGGCCGAGCCGGCTGCCAAGCGACGGTTCCGGTACCTCGCGTGCGCGTGCTGCGCGCCCTGCGGCGTCCTGCGCCGCCTTGGCGAGCCTGTCTTCGGGGGAATGCCGCTCCTCGCGGCGATGCTCAATCATTGCAGCGACCCGCCCGGACCGGTTGACAGAGCGCCGCCTGCGTCGGCCCGCGGCCGCAGGTAACGCAGTATCTGACGCACCGCTCGCGCATGAAGGCGCAATTCGTCGACGCGCGCGCGCCGCAGCGCTTCTTCGTCGGCGGCGTGGCGGCTCCGAACGATCGCCGCGAGGTCTTCCAGCGCGTCGCCCGGAATCGCTTCACGGCAAGCGATGGACACGTGCTTGCCGCCCGACACGAGCAGGACCCCGCCACTCAGCGCGCAGTAGCGCGCCACGTTGTCCGGGCCGCTCCAGCGGACCACCGACGGCGTGAGTTGCGTGACGAAGTCCGCATGGCCAGCGCGGATGCCGAACGCACCGCTTGCGTCTTCCGCGCGCAGCGAAACTATCTCGACGCCGTCGAACCACACACGCGAAGGCGTGGCGATTGTCAGCCGTAATGTGTTGGCGTTCATGCCGATTGCTCCGTTGTGGCAGAGGCGGCCTGTTGTGTCGCAGCCTCTTCCTTGCCGCGCGCTTCATCCAGCGTGCCGACCATGTAGAGCGAGCTTTCCTGCCAGGTGTCGCATTCGCCAGCAAGAATCGCCTTGCATCCAGCAATCGTGTCGGCAAGCGCGACCGAACGGCCGGGCACGCCCGTGAAAGCCTCCGTGACTGCAAAGGGCTGCGTGAGAAAACGCTGCAGGCGCCGCGCGCGGCCGACCAGCATGCGGTCTTCCGCGCCCAGCTCCTCGATGCCGAGGAGCGAGATCACATCCTGCAGTTCGCGGTAATGCTCGATGACGCGGCGCACATCGGTAGCGACCGCCGCGTGTTCTTCGCCTACCACCAGCGGATCGAGAAGAATCGACGACGACGCGATCGGATCGACAGCGGGATACATGCCTTCGGCTGCCATTGCGCGTGACAGCACGACATTGCTGTCGAGGTGTGCGGCAATCGCGGTCACGGCCGGATCGGTGAAGTCGTCGGCGGGCACGTACACCGCCTCTATCGCGCTGACGGACACACCGCCCACGGACACGATGCGCTCCTGCAACTGCGCAACTTCACTCGCAAGCGTAGGCTGATAGCCCACTCGTGAGGGCATGCGTCCGAGCAGACCGGAAACTTCCGCGCCCGCCTGCACGAAGCGAAAAACGTTGTCCATCAGCAGCAGGACGTTTTGACGTCGTTCGTCGCGGAAGTATTCGGCTATCGTCAATGCGGTGAAGGGAACGCGCCAACGCGCGCCCGGGGGCTCGTTCATCTGCCCGTACACAAGTACGGTGCGCGCCAGTACGCCCGAGGTGCGCATGTCGAGCAGCATCTCGTGCCCTTCGCGCGAACGCTCGCCGATGCCGGCGAAAACCGAGATTCCTTCGTAGCGCTCGACCATCGCGTGAATCAGCTCCATGACCAACACTGTCTTGCCGACTCCGGCGCCGCCGAACATCGCGGCCTTTCCTCCTTGGGCGAGCGGCGTAAGCAGATCGATCACCTTGATGCCGGTCGAGAACAGTGTGGTAGTGCCCTTCTGCGATCGAAGCGGAGGCGCCGCGCGATGAATCGGACGCCGTTCGATCTGCGACGGCAGCGCTTCCCCGCCGTCACACGCCCTGCCCGTCACGTCGATAAGCCTGCCGAGCACTGCCTCGCCAACCGGCGCTTCGATGGCACCGCCGGACGCCTCGACTCGCGTGCCACGCCGCAAACCCGCAGTGGTTTGCAACGCCAGCGCGCGGACCGTCGTCTCGCTCAGATGCGCCTCCACTTCTGCGAGCACTGGCGCGAGATCGCCGGGCGTGACGACGAGCGCCTCTCCGACCGCAGGCAGGGGCGCGCCGCCGAATGCAACGTCGACGATCGCCCCACGCACGGCGACGACGTAGCCTTCGCGAGTGGTCGCGTTGTTCGCTGGCGGTGACGCTGCATGGTCTGCATGAGTCGGCATACCGGTCCCTCGGACGGTCATGAACAGTCAGAAGATATCGCCGTGGCACCCGCACGAACTGATCTTCATCAACTGTTTCATCGATAGGTCTCACAAACTCCCGCGCAGTCACGACCCTTCAGATTCGAGCTGCCGAGGTTGCTCCAACGGCGGGGCACACTCGGGCCCGAGTGATCCAGATCAATCGACGAGGCCCTCCGCGATGTCCTAATCCTCTTATCCGAGAAAAGGAGTGAGGTCCGTCATGAAAAACCTGACAGGTTCATTACCGGCATCGTCTGCCTCCGGGCCGGCCGAGCATGCTGGCAGCGTTGCGGTAAAGCAGTTGCGGCTCGGCTTGCTCACCGCGCTCGTCATCGGTTCGATGATCGGCAGCGGCGTGTTTTCCCTGCCGCAGAACATGGCCACCGGCGCGGGCGCCGCCGCAGTGCTGATTGGGTGGCTCATCACCGGCGCAGGCATGCTGATGCTCGCGTTTGTCTATCAGACGCTGACCACGCGCAAGCCGCAACTCGACAACGGCATCTACGCCTATGCGCAAGCGAGCGCCGGCGATTTCGTCGGCTTCAACTCGGCGTGGGGCTACTGGGTTAGCGCGTGGATCGGCAATGTGGGCTATCTGGTGATCGTGTTCGGCACCCTCGGCTACTTCTTTCCCGTATTCGGCGACGGCAACACATCTGCCGCGGTGCTGGGGGCGTCGATCGTGCTGTGGGTCATGCACGCCGTGATCCTGCGCGGCGTGCGAAGCGCAGCCTTGCTGAACGCCATCACCACGGTCGCCAAGGTGATTCCGCTCCTGCTGTTCATCGTGCTCGCCGCACTGGCTTTCCGAAGCCACGTCATCGCGCAGGATGTCTGGGGCAATGCAAAGCTCGGCAGCGTGTTCACGCAGGTCAAGAGCACCATGCTTATCACGGTATGGGTGTTTATCGGCATTGAAGGCGCCAACGTGTTCTCGGCCCGCGCGCAGCGGCGCGAAGATGTCGGGCGTGCAACCCTGATCGGCTTCACCGTCGTTCTGCTTCTGCTGATGGCGGTGTCTCTGCTGTCGCTTGGCATCGTCCCGCAAGGCGAACTCGCCGCGATGAAAAACCCGTCGATGGCCGGCGTGCTGGAAAAAGCGGTCGGCGCCTGGGGCGCGGTGTTCATCAGTCTCGGTTTGCTGGTGTCGGTGGGCGGAGCATTGCTCGCATGGACGCTGCTGGCAGCCGAAACGCTCTTCACCCCCGCGAACGGCGGCGTCATGCCGGAGTTCCTCGCGCGCTCGAACAGTCGTGGCGTACCCGCCAACGCGCTTTGGGTCACCAACGGACTGGTGCAACTGTTCCTCGTCATCACGCTCGTCTCGAACGCGACGTATCTGGCGCTGATCTCGCTTGCGACGTCGATGATCCTCGTTCCCTATCTGTTCTCCGCAGTCTACGCGACCCGCATTGCCATGCGCGGTGAAGGTTACGCACAAGGAGAAGGTGCGCGGACTCGCGACCTGCTGATTGGGGCCGCCGCAACCGTCTATTGCTGCTGGCTGCTGTATGCGGCCGGGCCGAAGTATCTGCTGCTCTCGGCCGTGCTCTACGCCCCCGGCGTGCTCCTGTATGGATGGGCCAAACGCGAACGCGGCGCGCGTCTTTTTAAACCGTTCGAACTGGCGATCCTCGCCGCGCTCCTGATGCTTGCAGCCGTAGCAGGATGGCTGCTGGCAACAGGCGCGCTCGGCTTGTGATCGAACAATCTTCAGGAAAACTACAATGACACTCGGCGTCTATTCTGAAATCGGCGAGCTGCGCAAAGTGATGGTCTGCCGCCCGGGCCTTGCGCAGTCCCGCCTGACTCCCGCTAATTGCCACGACCTGCTGTTCGACGACGTGCTCTGGGTCTCGCAGGCAAAGACTGATCATTACGCGTTCGTCAGCACCATGCAGGAGCACGGCGTCGAAGTGTTCGACATGCACGACCTGCTCGCTGACATCCTGCGCGGACGCGAAGCGCGCGCGTGGGTACTCGAGCGCAAGCTGGCGCCGGGCACGGTCGATGCGGAACTCGCTTCTCAACTGAAGATCTGGCTCGATGAGATGCCGGCCGTGGAACTGGCCGAGCGGCTGATCGGCGGAATCGTACGCGCGGAACTGCCATTCGAGCCCGATGGCCTCCTCGCACAATGCACGCGGCCGTCTGGCTTCATCCTTGCGCCACTACCCAACACGCTTTTCACGCGCGACAGTAGTTGCTGGATCAACGACGGTCTCGTGCTCGGTTCGATGTACTGGCCTGCGCGACGCGAGGAGACGCTGTTGAGTGCGGCGATCTACCGCTTTCATCCGCTTTTCAGCGGCGGCACGCGCATCTGGTGGGGCGGTCCTGACGTGGACCACGGCGGTGCGACGATCGAAGGTGGCGACGTGATGCCGCTGTCGCCCGACGTCGTACTGATCGGCATGGGCGAGCGAACTTCGCCGCAAGGCGTGGCACAGCTTGCGCGCGCATTGTTCGCTCGCGAATCGGTCAAACAGGTCATCGCCGCACAACTGCCGCGCTCACGAGGTGCGATGCATCTCGACACTGTGTTCACGTTCTGCGATCGCGATCTGGTGACGATTTTCCCCGAAGTCGTCGATGCGATCCGCTGCACGAGCCTGCGCCCTGGGCAACGTCCTGAACAGCTCGACGTGCGCCCCGAAAACGCACCGTTTCTGGAGGTCGTGGCCAAAGCGCTCGGCATCGCTACATTGCGCACCGTCGCCACGGGCGGAGACTCATGGGAGTCCGAGCGCGAGCAATGGGACGACGGCAACAACGTAATCGCGCTCGCACCGGGCGTGGTCGCTGCATACAACCGCAATGTGTACACCAACACGCTACTGCGCAAGGCGGGCGTGGAAGTCATCACGATTCCAAGTGCCGAACTGGGCCGGGGCCGTGGCGGCGGCCACTGCATGACCTGCCCCATCGAACGCGCGCCTGTCTGACACAAAGCTGGAACCTCATTTCGCAACGTTTCTGGAGAACTTGCGCATGGCATTCAATCTACGCAATCGCAGCCTGTTGAACATGCAGGACTTCACCCCACGCGACATCCGCTTTCTGCTCGACCTTGCCGCAGAACTCAAGCGTGCAAAATACGCCGGCAACGAAGTACCACGGTTAAGCGGCAAGAACGTAGCATTGATCTTCGAAAAGACCTCGACGCGTACGCGCTGCGCATTCGAGGTCGCGGTGCACGACCAGGGCGGTCACGTCACCTACATTGACTCCTCCAGTTCGCAGCTCGGTCGTAAGGAGTCGCTCAAGGACACCGCGCGCGTGCTTGGGCGCCTTTATGACGGCATCGAATATCGCGGCTTTCACCAAAGCGTGGTGGAAGATCTCGCGACGTATTCGCACGTCCCGGTGTGGAATGGGTTGACCGACGAGTTCCACCCTACACAGGTGCTCGCCGATCTGCTTACCATGCGTGAATTCGGAGAAAAGCCTCTTCACGAACTGTCGTTCTGCTACCTTGGCGATGCGCGTTTCAACATGGGTAACTCTCTGCTGATCGGCGGCGTGCAGATGGGCATGGACGTGCGCATCGCCGCGCCGCGCGAACTGTGGCCGCACGATGAACTGGTCCAGCAGATGCGGCAACTCGCCGAACGCACGGGCGCCAGGGTGACGATCATCGAGGACCCGTATGAGGCCGTGAGCGGGGCCGATTTCCTCTATACCGACGTCTGGGTCTCGATGGGTGAGCCGGTCGAGGCGTGGGGTCCGCGCATCGACTTGCTGCTGCCCTATCAGGTCAACGCCAGGCTGATGAAAGCAACGGGCAAGCCGCGCACACGCTTCATGCATTGCCTGCCGGCGTATCACAACCTGGAAACAGAAACAGGACGCATGATTCACGAGCGCTTCGGCCTGTCGGAACTCGAGGTCAGCGAAGAAGTGTTCGAGTCGAACGCATCGATCGTCTTTTCCCAAGCCGAAAACCGCATGCACACGATCAAGGCCGTGCTTGTAGCGACCCTTGCCTAAGTGCCCCACATGCGCATTCTGGTAGCGCTGGGCGGCAACGCGCTGCTTCGCCGCGGCGAACCCATGACGACGGCGCACCAGATCGTCAATATCCGCCGCGCAGCGACGCAGATAGCGAACCTCGCGGATCACAACGAGCTGGTCATCGCTCACGGCAACGGTCCTCAGGTCGGACTGCTCGCGGCGGCGATCGCCTCCTGCATCTCGGCCACTCGTGGCGGGAGTGCGAGCATGGTCCATCGCTCAAAGGCATCGCGGCACCGGCCGGCGATGCCGTACAGCCTGTCGAAGCTCCCGCTTTCCACCGGAGCCATTGTCCGGGGATAACCCGGGTCATGACGCTCCTGGCGCTGTGTGCCGGACCGCCCCCGGCTTGCCCGCCGCCTATTAGACGCCCGGTATCATTTGATACGGCTCGGTGTGATCCTCGACATGCTTGACGCCGGGTATGTTTTGCGCCGCAACGCGAACGGCATCCACTGCCTCCGCCGACTGGAAGACGCCCCATAGATGCACGACGCCGTCCGTCACCACAATATTGCGGCCAGCAAAGCCCCATTTGCGCCCTGCCAGTTCGCCCATCAGGACGGCGCGGATTTCGGCATCCGAGAGTGTCGCGTCCGACACCGGCTCATCTGGCACGCTCGCGAGCGCCTGCACCAGATTGGCACGACTAACGATTCCGACCACCCGTCCGGCTTTCGTCACGGGCACACGTTTGATGTGCTGTGCCTCGAGAATGCCAGCAACCTCGCCTAGCGGCGTGTCGGGCTGCACGGTCACCACCTCTGTGGTCATCACGTCGCTCACCTTGACCGCATGGGTCTTGACGTAGTCGCGCGCCTCGTGACTCGCGGACCAGACATTGAGCCACGACGTGCGCTTGCGCTCGTCGGTTCCGATCTCGCAGCGGCGAAGCAGATCGCCCTCGCTGATCATGCCGGCGATGCTGCCGTCCGTATCCAGCACCGGCGCGCCGCTGATGCCGTTATGGACAAAAACTTTGGCGACCTGACGGATGGTCATGTCGGGCGTGACCGAAATCACGTTGGTGGTCATGACATCAGATGCGCGCATGGGAAGCCTCCTCAAGGTTAAGTCGTTCAATTCGGGGCTCGACGGCACCTGTAAATCCGTAACGCCGGCAAGCCCCTGTCCAGTGTCAGATTAGGCCTGCACGTGCGCCTCCCGCTTGACGTGGATCATCTCTGCGAGGCTTGCGAGCGACAGCGCTTCTTCACAGTTGAATGACCGAGGTCAATTTCGTTGGATACATGAAGCCGATACTGGACGCTACGTAACCATCATGAGGAGAAAGTTCATGGCCCAACTTATGAAAGCCGCTGTCGTTCACGAATTCGGTGCGCCCCTGCGCATCGAGGAAGTTCCCGTCCCGAAGCCGGAGCGCGGAAAGATCCTCGTCAATGTGAAGGCATCGGGCGTCTGTCATACGGACCTGCACGCCGCCGACGGCGACTGGCCGGTCAAGCCCGCACTGCCGTTCATTCCCGGCCACGAAGGCGTCGGGTACGTCGCGGCCGTCGGCGACGGCGTCACCCATTTCAAGGAAGGCGATCGCGTCGGCGTGCCATGGCTCTACACGGCGTGCGGTCACTGCGAGCATTGCCTCGGCGGATGGGAAACGCTGTGCCACGGGCAGCAGAACACCGGCTACTCGGTCAACGGTGCTTACGCCGAATATGTGCTGGCCGATCCGAACTATGTGGGGCATTTGCCCGCGTCTGTCCCGTTCGAACAAATCGCGCCCATTCTGTGTGCCGGCGTGACCGTGTACAAAGGCATTCGCGTGACAGATACGCGGCCCGGCCAATGGATCACGATCTCCGGAATCGGCGGACTCGGCCACGTTGCGGTTCAGTATGCGATCGCGATGGGCCTGCGTGTTGCGGCAGTCGACATCGCGGACGATAAACTGGCTCTCGCACGCGAGCTTGGCGCGGAGCTGACATTCAACGCTCTCGAGTGCGACCCCGCAGCCGCAATCCAGAAGGAAATAGGCGGCACGCACGGTGTGCTCGTGACCGCCGTCTCACGCAGCGCTTTCGCACAAGCGCTGGGCATGGTCCGCCGTGGCGGCACCGTGGCGCTGAACGGATTGCCGCCAGGCGATTTTCCACTGCCGATCTTTTCAACGGTGCTCAACGGCATTACTGTGCGCGGTTCGATTGTCGGCACCCGGAAGGACTTGCAGGAATCGCTCGACTTCGCCGCACAAGGTCGCGTGCGCGCGCGGATTCACCTCGACCGGCTGGAAAACATCAATCACGTTCTCGCGGAACTGAAGAACGGTAAGGTCGATGGCCGCATCGTGCTGAAGCTCGACTGAGCGGCGCTAGTGGCGGGCGGCGCGAAGCTCCGTCCGCCCTCACCCCGCACTAGCCAGCACGCACGGAAAGCGTATTCGACATCTTGAGCCGGACCCAGTCCATCCCCTCGCTCAAACCCGCGAGTATCGCTTCGCGCTCGGTCGGAAAGATGCTGCTGTGTGTGAACTCGTGTTTGAACACGCCTTGCGGCGTGTGATGGCTGATCTGGATCGAGCAGTCGAACCCGCCCGCCGTACGGTGTGTAGTGGCAACAACCGACCAGTCGCCGTCGCCCACGTTGCCCGAAATCGTCATAAACCGCTCCCCGTTACTCGGAGTTCCGTAAATTGAATGGACCGGGACGCGTCAGCGGCACCGGTCCTGTGGTCAAGCGGGCAGAGGCGCATCTATGCCACCGTCAAGTCGTCGACGACCGCATGCACACCCGGCGCTGCCCACGCAGCACCGCGCACGGCAGAGCGCTCGGCGGCGGAGTCCACCTTGCCCGTCAGCGTGACCGTTCCCTCGTGCACCTTGATCTCGATGTGCTTCACTTCACGTTCAGCGTGACGCTGCAATGCCTTGCCAATCTGCTCACTGATATCCTGCGCGGCGGCCGCACCCCCGATCCGGATGAGGTTCGAGACGCCCGTGACGCCGCGCATGTGCGAAATGGTGCGGGTGGCGACATGGCTCTGATACGCCCGGTCTACCTCGCCGCGCAATGTCACCCAGCCTTTCTCCACCTGCACCTTGACGGCCTCCTCGCTCAAGCCGACCGTCCAGTGCATCAAGGAGCGAACCGCGTTGGCGATTTCCTCGTCGGTCCGCACGTCACTGTGCGGCACGCGAATGCTCATCTCGACGACCACGGCTTTTACGCCGGCCACACGCTGCGCGGCTTTTTCCGCCGCGAGCTTTTCCGCATAGCTGGCTGGATGACCCGACAAGGTCACGACACGGTCGCGTACTTCGACGCCGATGTCCGTGATCTCGACTGCGGGATCCCAAGCCAATTCCTCCTCGACCTGGCGCTTCAATTCGAAGTCCGACTTCATTGCATGCTCCTTGTTAACCTGACTCCGCCAGTCGCAGGCGCGCTGTGCTGACCTGCCGCGAGCACTGCAACATCGGCTCCGTTGATTCACCTCAGCTGATCTGCAGACGCTTGCGCTGAGACAGCGCCTTCTTCGGCAGAGTCAGCGAGAGCACGCCGTCCTTGTATTCCGCTGCGGCGGACCCCTCGTCGACTTCGCTCGCTAACGAAAATGCACGGCTGACCGCGCCCGCATATCGCTCGCGGCGAATCACCCGTTCCCCCTCTTTCATTTCCTGATTGCGTTCCACTTTCGCGCTGATCGAAACGAGGTTACCGTCGATCTTCACGTCGATATCTTTTTTCTCGACTCCCGGCAACTCCGCCTTCACGGTGTATCCGCTGTCGCTCTCGGTTACGTCGATCTTGATATCGGCAAGCGGTTCGCCACCCGCAGCGCGCATCGGGCGGAACAGCCCCTGGAAAAGTTCGGACATCGGTTCCAGCGGAAAGGGATCGAATCGTGTCAAGTTGCTCATCGTCGTGCTCCTGGACTGGTCAACAAAATAATGAAACAGATTGCGTTGCCCGCGGCCCTGCGCGGATGCCGCAGGCGTAAAGGCGCGCTGCAGTGTGCTCCGATGCGTCGCATTTTGCTTATGTCGGGCTATATGCGGGGCACGCTGTAGGAATGACTCTAGACCCGGCTGTGGTTCAGCGATTGACGTGCGTCAAGGGAGCCGCATGGCAGGCTCAGCCATTCTGGAAGAGGCGCCGTCTCCAGCGCGAGCGACATTGCTCAGCCGTGAATGCCGGCGCGATGTACCTCGTGCCAGTTTTGTCTGGTGTGATCTTCGCAAAGCTCGAATGCGGCTGACGCCCGCGTTATTCACGAGCATGTCCGCTGTGGCGAATTCGCCGAGTATCCGTTTGGCGCAGCGCGCGCACGAATCAGAGCTGGACGCATCAGCCTCTTACGCAACGAACTGGCGCCCCCGTTCATGCGCCAGGTGGGCACGTGGCTGAAGATAGGCGGGAGCAAATCCAGCAGTCGGCGTAGACTGAATGTTCCCCTTCATGCAGCATGTGACCGATCGTTCTTTGAGCGTTCGCTGTCCGCAGCCACTAACGGAGAGGCCGGTGATTTTCGACTGGAGCAGAGGGAAGCGCAGATCGAATGCAGCCAACGATTCGGAGGTACCGGTCGAGGACCGCTACGAGTTGTTGATCGACGCCGTGAAGGACTATGCGATTTTCATGCTCGATCCGACCGGGCGCGTGGCGAGCTGGAATAGCGGTGCGCACAAGATCAAAGGCTACACGCCCGAAGAGGTGATTGGTCGGCATTTCTCGATCTTCTATACGCCGGAGGACATTGCCGCCGACAAACCGGGACGGGAACTCGCGCTCGCCACCGCAGAAGGTCGTGCGGAAGATCAAGGCTGGCGGGTGCGGCGCGACGGCTCCCGATTCTGGGCGGACGTCACCATCACGGCGATACACGATTCTTCAGGCACACTGCTCGGTTTCGCCAAAATCACACGCGACATGACTGAACGCATGCGGCTCGCCGAACTCGAGCATGCAGACGAAGTTTCAACGCAGATGCAGACGGCACGCGAGGACGAACAAAAGCGCATTGCGCGCGAACTGCATGACGACCTGGGTCAGCAGCTCACCGCGCTCAAAATGGGCATCGCCGCGCTGGAGCAACAGATAGCGCCCGACGCGGATGCAACCATGCCCGGCGCGACAAGCTCGCTGCAGGGTCAGATCGACAGTATGTTGGCCTCGCTGCGACGCATAGCCGCGAATCTCCGGCCACCGATGCTAGACGACCTCGGACTCGGTGCCGCGCTCGAATGGTTGGCCGACGATTTCACCCAGCGCTTTCATATGAACGTCAGTTTGCACATCGACATTGACGATACTGACATCACTCCGTTTGCGTCCGCCACGCTCTACCGCATCGTGCAGGAAGCTCTGACGAATGTGGCGCGGCATGCGCAAGCAAGCGAGGTGACTGTCGAACTGTCGACCGACGCCGATGTGTGCAAGCTTCGCGTTGAAGACAATGGCCGCGGAGCCCTCGTGAAAGAGGCGTCTGCCCGCGGCTCGTTCGGTCTGCTCGGGATGCGCGAGAGGGTGCGTCAACTGCGAGGCACGCTGACAATCGACAGCGCCCCCGACATGGGTTTCAGAATCGCCGCGCGCATACCGCTCAGCGCAATTCGTCTGGGTGCGGCGCCGCCCGATTGAGTGACGCCTGCGCAAGCACACGTCATCGGCAAGGTCATGATGAGGTGCCGGCGAACGCGCGAAAACCATTCGCGCGCCCCAAAAGTGGGGGGAGACGCGAGTACTTCCCTGACATCCGTTATGCGCGTTAGTGTAGGGAAACACTGACACCAGTGCAGGAATACTGACCGCAGTCTCAGCCAGACCTGATTTATCAGCCTCGTCCGATTGCCTTTACTGAATTCAGCAGGAACAGCAGTCTTCACGAGGAGACCATCATGTCAAACGCCGCTTTGCATGCCGCCAATGCGCCCACTGAGAGCCCGCTCTGCGATGAACCAGACGCCGCCGGAGACTTCAACCGGATTCTTACGCTAGCCCGCGACGCAGGCATGCTCGTCACGCTCGACGGTCAGATTGGCCGTCAAAAGTATCAAAGCATTGCGGGCTCGTTGCAGGCATTTCGACGCTTCGTGCAGGCGCTGAGCGACGCAACCGCGCAAGCCTCCATACGCTGAAACGACTCCTGGCCGCGTGCGGCCATCGCTCGACAGCGAGGTATGAAGAATGAAACTGACCTTTCTCGGTGGGGCAGAAACCGTCACTGGTTCCAAGTACCTGCTGCAAGGCGCGGAACTGCAAATCCTGATCGACTGTGGTCTGTTTCAAGGCACCAAAAATCAGCGCCTGCGTAACTGGAATCCAATACCTGTCGACGTGGGCAAGCTGGACGCCGTCATCCTCACTCATGCGCATCTGGACCACTGCGGCTACCTGCCTGTACTCGCCCGCATGGGCTATCGGGGACCGGTCTACTGCACTCGCGGCACTCGCGACCTGTGCGAAATCATGTTGCGCGACAGCGCGCGACTGCAGGAAGAAGAAGCTGCCTACGCAAACCGTCACGGCCGGTCGAAGCATCATCCGGCGCTGCCGCTTTACACCGCCGAAGACGCCGAACGCGCGCTCGAACTGCTCGAAGCGCGCGATTTCGACGTCGCCAAGCAGTTAAACGAGCATGCGTGGTTCCGATTGTTGCCGGCTGGACATATCCTCGGCGCGGCGAGCGCGGTGCTCTGCGTTGAAGGAAAGGTCATTGCCTTTTCGGGCGACATTGGCCGGCCGGACGACCCGATCATGCGCGCGCCAATGCCGCTTGCGCACGCAGACTATCTGGTGGTCGAGTCGACCTACGGCGACCGGCTTCACGCGAAGACCGATCCCGCCAGCGAACTCGTGACAGTCTTTGCGGACACATTCCGGCGCGGCGGCATTGTCGTCATTCCTTGTTTCGCAGTCGGCCGGGCGCAATCCATCCTCCACTACATCGCACAACTCAAGGCAACCGGCAGGATGGCTAACGTGCCGGTGTTTCTCGATAGTCCCATGGCGACGAGCGTCACGCAGCTTTACCGGCATCACGTGGGCGAACACCGCTTGAGTTCCACCCAAGCTAACGCGATCGGCCACGCCGCGCAGATGGTGCGAACGGTCGACGAATCGAAGGCGATAATGGGGCGGCATGGCCCGATGGTCATCATTGCGGGCAGCGGCATGGCGACGGGCGGACGGGTTCTGCATCACCTCAAGGCCTTCGCTGCCGATCATCGCAACACGATTGCGCTGGTCGGCTATCAGGCAGCGGGAACACGCGGCGCGGCGCTCGCCGCTGGCGCGCCGGAAATAAAGATCCACGGCGAGTATGTTCGGGTACGCGCGTCGGTGGTGAATATCTCGTCACTGTCCGCCCACGCCGACTACGCGGAGTTGCTGTCCTGGCTGCGCCCGATTTGCCAGCCCCCGCAGCGAACCTTCGTCACGCACGGCGAGCCGGCCGCCGCCGATGCAATGCGACGTCACATCGAAGAGACTTATCACTGGCTCTGCGAAGTGCCGACCTACCTTCAAACGGTGGAACTGCCGGGGTCCGCCGACGAGCTCGCCGCGATCTCGTGCGCAGGCGTCGTCCGCTGCACGACGGCTGATCCAGATCAACCCACGCACGGCCCGGCCTGACACAGTGATGACACGAATTCGTGCAGGAGACCACGACATGAGCGCACTGCCGCAGAGGGCCGCCTGGTCCGTCGACGAACATGAGCTGGACAGCACCGCGAGCATCCACGAAAAGCTGCGATTCGCGCTGCGCTACGCCGTGCTGGCGCCTTCAAACCACAACACGCAGCCCTGGCATTTCATCGTCGACGGCGACACCGTGACGCTCTGCGCGGACCGGCGGCGGGCATTGCCGGTGGTCGATCCGTTCGATCGCGAGCTGATCATCAGTTGCGGCGCGGCACTCTTTAACCTGCGCGTGGCGCTCAGTCACTTCGCGCTCGCTTACGCTATCACGCTGTTTCCCTCGCGTCTCGATCCAGACGTGCTGGCGCATGTGCAAATCGTTCCCGATGGCCATTGCGATGTTGCACTGGCACCGCTCTTTCCGGCAATCCGCCAACGTGTCACGACCCGCGAGATCTTCCGGGACGAGCCGCTACCCTCAGGGCTCCTTCAACAATTCGTCGACGCCGCCGAGGCCGAGGGAGCCGATGCCGCCTGCGCTTTGGGCGCACCGCTGCGCGAGAAACTTGCCGAGCTCGTCGCCGATGCTGACCGCATCCAGTTCGACGACCCGCGCTTTCGCCGGGAACTGGCGAGCTGGATTCACCCTCGACGCCGCGATGACGGCATGCCTGCCCTGTCGTACGGCATGACTGCGCTGCTTGATCTTGCCGCGCCGCTGCTTGCCTCGGTTGTTCGCACGTTCGATCTGGGCGGCGGACTTGCGGCGGCGCACCATGCGCTCGCCGCGGGGTCACCGCTTCTCATCTGCCTTGGGACGTCGACGGACGACGCGCCTGCGTGGCTCGCGGCCGGCCAGGCACTCGAGCGGCTGTTGCTGGTCGCGGCGAACGCCGGCATCACTGCGTCGTATCTTAATCAGCCAACCGAGATAAGTACGCTGCGCGAGCGGCTGCGTACCACGCTAGAAATGGACGCTGTACCGCAAGTCCTGCTGCGCGTCGGACGTGGTCAGCCGGCGGCTCATTCACCGCGCCGACCGCTTGCAGAAAGCGTGTCCTGAAGGACCAACGCCCGTCCGATGAGGCTGCTATGAAGCATTTTTTCAGACTTGGCACGACTACACCCAACGCGACGCAGGCGCGCCCCGTGCACGGCGAGCCTACACCGCGCATCGTCTTGCCCCCGCCTCTGTCAAGCGGCGGCATGCCCATCATGGACGCCTTCTCCAAACGGCGCACGACGCGACGGTTTGCACCAACCGGGCTTGACGACGCAACGCTTGGACAACTGCTGTGGGCCGCCAACGGCGTGAACCGGAAAGATCCCGAAGGAAACGACAGACGCACGGCGCCTTCCGTTCTCGCACTTCACGAAATCCAGATTTATGTCGCGCTCGCACGCGGCATGTATCTCTACGATCCGCTACAGCATGGCCTCGATCTCGTGATGGCAGCCGATCTGCGTGCGTTGACCGGCTATCAGGATTTTGTCGGCGAGGCGCCCGTCGAACTGGTGTATGTCGCCGACCTCGCGCGCATGCAGGACATCGCCTCGTCTCAACGCGAGCCGTTCGCCTATGCAAGCGCTGGCGCCATTGTGCAAAACGTCTATCTATTTTGTGCTGCGGCTGGATTGGCGGTAGCGGCGAGAAGCTGGCTGAACCGAAGCACCTTGGGTGCCGAAATGCGCCTGTCACGCGATAGCGTGCCGGTCCTCGCACAGACCGTCGGCCACTTCGATGCAGCCGATTTGCGAGAGCCGTGATGATCGCTCAAAGCGGCGCCTGACGCTCGGCGTCTGCGGGCTCGCGTACCAGTAGAACAGGGCATGTCGTATAGCGAACGAAGCGCTCGGCAACGCTGCCAAGCACCATGCGCCGAAACCCGCGCCGCCCGTGAGTGCCCATCACGACAAGGTCCGCGCCGCGCCGTTGCGCGCAGCGCAGCAACGCGCTCGCAATATCTTCCGCGAAGCCTTGTGTCTCCACGATCTCGGTGTCGCCCACGACGTTGAGTTCATGCATCTGGTGCAGTGCGTCGTGCAGCAGCGTCATTCCGACCTGCCGTGCGGCGTCAGTCAGAAGATGCGGATCGCAAGCTCCTGCGTAGGTAAAAGCGGCCGACTGATCCAGCACATAGACGGCCGTCAATTTGCCGCGAGAGAGCTTCGTCAATTGAATCGCCTCGCTTAGCGCGTGCTTCGCTGCCTGGCTGCCGTCTAGCGCCACCACAACATTTGCGTACATAGCCGCCTCCTGAAAAACGTTGGTCCTGGCACCCGGAGCCCGCCTCGCAAGTCAGGCGCGAGCAATATGGCGCCCCAAAAACCGCTCAGCCGCATCGAAGGCTGCTCGCACCGCTTCATCCGGATCGTGGCTTTGCCGATGCTCGATGGGAACCAGTTCTCCGGTGCGCAGCACGAGGTCAAGACGCGCATCGAACAGGCGTTGGTCTGAAACGTTGTCGGGCACGTCAGGGCGCACGCCCGGTACGCCGTACCCTGCACGCTCGCGGATAGCTTCCAGCGCCAGATGGCACCCCGAGATGCATCTGCCGAACCGCTCGAGGCGCACCAGTTGCGCGGCCGCCTCAGACTCGATCTGCGCAGACCCCGCAAAGCCGAGATAGACGATCTGCATATCGATTCCCATACCGCCTCCGCGCGAACTGTACTTTCTCTCGACCGCTGCGGCCGCGAAAGCCACGCGGATCGCTGAGTCGACGAGACCATCATGGGCGCGTATCCATGCCTGACGGTTGACCTGCGTCAACGAGGTATTGGGGCCGCGCCACCGTACGCCCCGTTGATCCAGCGCAACGCGCATTTCCACTCCGCGGGTATGGTTCATACGTTCACGGCCATTACCCTGCGGGACCATCATGAAAAAATCCGACTATGCCGGCGTGAGCGCACTCACGCGTCAGGCTCGCGACGAAGCGATTGACTCCGCCCATTTCTATCTTGTCGGCGGCGGTATAGCGTCGCTGGCGGCCGCTGCGTTTCTGATCCGCGACGCCGATGTGCCAGGCTGCCGCATCACGATTCTCGAAGCACTCGGCAACGCGGGCGGCAGCCTCGACGGCGCGGGCACACCGCGGGACGGTTACGTCGTACGCGGCGGCCGCATGTTGGAAAGCAAGTACCTGTGCACGTATGACCTGTTCGACTCGATCCCCACCCTCGACGGCCGCAGCAGCGTGACGAAGGAAATCTTCGACTGGAACAGGACGATACGCACGTCGTCGAAAGCGCGGCTCGTGCGCGACGGCAAGCGCGAGGACGCGCCCGCTTATGGCCTCACCGAATCGCATCTGCTCACGCTAGGCCGCCTCTCGTTCGAACCGGAAGCGCTGCTTGGCGATAGCCGCATCTCGGATCACTTCGACGCTGATTTCTTCGACACCAACTTCTGGATCATGTGGTGCACGACGTTTGCCTTTCAGCCGTGGCACAGCGCTGCCGAGTTCCGCCGCTATCTGCTGAGGTTTGCGCACATGACGCCGGGCTTCAATCAGTTGCACGGCATCATGCGCACGGTCTACAACCAGTACGACTCGATGGTGCGGCCGCTGCGCAAATGGCTCGACGAACACGGCGTCGTGTTTCGCAACCACACACGCGTGGTCGATCTTCGATATGACGAAAGCGGCGAGTTGAACCGGGTTGCGGCGATCGTCTGCGAGCACGACGATCGCCGCGGTGAAATTCCGCTTGGCGAACATGACAAGGTAATCGTTACGCTCGGCTCGATGACCGCGGGCTCGAGCCTGGGCGGCACGGACCGCCCGGCCGCCTGTGACAGCAACAACAGCAACGACAGCAGTGGCGCATGGGCGCTCTGGAAAACCATTTCCGCCGGACGCAGCGAGTTCGGCCATCCTTCTGTTTTCGCCGATCACGTCGACGAATCCAGGTGGCTCTCCTTCACCGCGACGCTGCACGACCCTACGCTGTTCCGCCTCATTCGCGATTTGACCGGCAACGTGCCGGGCGAAGGCGGTCTGGTCACGTTCCCGCAATCGAACTGGCTCGCGTCAATCGTGCTTCCGCATCAACCGCACTTCATCGGTCAGCCGAAAGACGTCCAGGTGCTGTGGGGTTACGGGCTTTTTGTCGACCGGCCAGGCAATTTCGTCGCGAAGCCGATGGTCGAATGCACAGGCCGCGAGATCATGACGGAGTTGCTCGGCCATCTGAAGATCGAGGCGCAGGCCCAGCGCATTCTCGGCGACGCGATCTGCATCCCCTGCGTGATGCCGTTCATCACCAGCCAGTTCCTGCGCCGCAAGCGCGGCGACCGGCCGCAAGTCGTACCCGAAGGTTGGGCGAACCTCGCGTTCGTCGGACAGTTTTGCGAGTTGCCGAACGACGTCGTGTTCACCGTCGAATATTCGGTTCGCTCCGCTCAGACCGCTGTCTACACGCTGCTTGGGTTAGACCGGGCCGCTCCGGCTGTGTATAAAGGTCAACACGATCTGCGCGTGGTGTACGGCGCGGCTTCCGCGTTGCGCAATCACTAACGGAACGATGTTGTGCACCGGGCGGGTGTCAAGCCGATGACCCTCGACGAAGCACGCGCCTGCTCAGGGGAAAACGCGATCGAACTCGACGTAGCACCGCCGAAGCGCCGGGCACGATGCTCGAGCGGCTGAAGGAACATCCGCCTGCGCATGTAGCCCGGGCTCATCACCGGTGTCGCCGACGATGACCCGAGCGGCATTGCCACCTACGCGCAGGCCGGCGCGCAATTCAGCACTTGGCTGGGTCGCGGCGGCGGTGAGGGGCGCGGCACCGCTGGCCATGCTGCTGCCGCGCTAGACGAGCCGGCGAATCAGCAAGCCCATTCCAGCGCAGCGTAATGCGCGAGGTGACGTTCCAATACGCCGACGAACAGTTCGAACGACGCCGTCGCCACGCCGCGCTGCACCTCGGCAGCCCGCACCTTGCATTGCGCGACCGGCGCCTTGCCTGCGAGCAAACGCATTTCTTCGAAAGCGGCTTCGGCGCCGAGGCCGCCGAAGGTGCAGAAAAACCCGACGTGGCGAAACCTGGAGCGGTGCTGGAGCACGTACGCGCGAACCGGCGCCGACACCGCGCCTGCCCAGACAGGCGTGCCCACGAGCACGAGGTCGTACTGTGAAGGATCGAGCCCCGCCGGGACGATCTCGGCCGGCCGCTTGCGCCACGAGTCGATAACACAGCGCAGATATCCCAACGCTCCGCGACGCTCGCTGAGGTCGCAGATTTCCTCGACGTCGGCGGACAGGACGCCCGCAAGCGCGGTAGCAAGCACGCGCGTGGTACCGGTACGTGAGAAAAAGACGATGAGAACGCGTGGCTTCGACATGACTTGCTCCTTTGATGGAAAGCTCACTGGCGCACTCGTGCGCCATGCATGTCCCGAGCATAGAGGGGGACGCACGGCTGCACATGACCCAGGTCAAACCACCCCGTGACCCGCGACGCGTGTATCGCCATTGATCTGCATCAACGGGACAGGCGCCATCGTTCCTAGACTCAAGCTGACCTGTCCCTGCGTTACCTTCACTCTCCCGGAGCCTCCGCCATGAGCTACAAGACCATCGTCGTCCACCTCGACACGAGCGAGAATGCCCATCCGCGGCTCGAAACCGCACTGTCTCTCGCGAAACAGTTCGGCGCGCATCTGACCGGCGTATTCGCGGTGTTCTCGCCCGACCCGCGGTCCTTGTACGTGATGGCCGGTACCGCCGAGTACTACCGCGAGCACGCAGAGCGACGCGCGGAACGGCGCGAGGCGCTCCAGCGGCTGTTCCATGCGGAACTGCGGCGTGCCGAAGTAGCAGGCGAATGGATCGCCGTGGACGAGTCCGCGAGCTTTGCCGTGCCGCGACTTGGCCGCTGCGCCGATCTCATCGTCGCCGGCCAGGACGATCCGGGCGATGCCGAATCGTATGTCGGCGACTTCTTTCCGGAGAACCTGATTCTTTCAAGCGGCCGTCCGGTGTTGCTCGTGCCGTATGCGCGCAATGAACGTACGACGGGCAGCCGGATTCTGGTGGCATGGGACGGCAGCCGCGAAGCCACGCGTGCCGTGCATGATGCCCTGCCGTTCATGCGCGCCGCGCAAAACACCACGATTCTCACTGTCAACGGCATGCAGGAAGACGGGAGCGCACGCATTCCCGGCGCGGATATCGCCACCGTGATCGCGCGGCATGGCGTGCGTGCCGATGTGGTCGACATCGAAACAGGGGCGGATGGCTCGGTCGGCGAAGTGCTGCTCACGCAGGTTGCCGACACAGGAGCCGACCTGCTGGTGATGGGCGGATATGGTCATGCACGCTGGCGCGAACTGGTGTTGGGTGGTGCGACGCGCACGATCCTCAAGTCGATGACCGTGCCCGTACTGATGTCGCACTAAGCGCTGTGCCTCGTTTTTTTGGGAGTGTCTGTCATGTACAAGAAAATCCTGGTTGCCGTCGACGGCAGCGAAACCTCGTCGCGCGCGCTAGCCGCTGCCGTTGATCTGGCGCGGGCGTCGGGCGCGAGGCTGCAGCCGCTTTTCGTCGTGGACGTGCCGCTGCTGAGCTACGACGTACCCGGCTACGATCCGTCGTATGTGCGCAATGCGCTCGTAGAGGAAGGCAAGCACGTGCTCGACGACGCCACTGCGCTGATGGCCGCGTCGGGCGTCAAAGGACCGCCTCGCCTCGTCGAAACGGAGCTCGCCGGTGACGATATCGCGCACCGCATTCAGCTCGCCGCCGATGAATTCGGCGCGGACGTTGTGGTAATGGGCACTCACGGCCGGCGCGGGATACAGCGGCTGATGCTCGGGAGCGTCGCCGAGCGCTTTCTGCGCATTGCCACCTCGCCGGTGCTGCTGATTTCCGCTCGCTGCGCGCCGTCCGCCAGCGCCGCGATCACCACAGGCGGCGCGATCAAGGAGACGTCATGAACTGCAAAACCCTGATCGTGCACCTGGACGACAGCGCGCACAGCGCGGCGAGACTGGGCTACGCGATGGAGGTCGCCGCGCACCACGACGCTCATCTGATCGGTCTATACGCAGTTAGAGAGGAGCCGGTGGACCCTCTTTTCGTGCACGGCGAGAATGTCTGGTCGCGCAGGCGCGAGGCGCAACGCGACGCCAACGAGACAACCGCACATACGCACTTCGTTGCCGGGACCGAACGCGCGGGGGTAAGCGCCGAATGGCGCGCGCCGGGCGGTGTGCCCACGCGGGCGGCAATCACGCACGCGCGTCACGCCGATCTGCTTGTCCTCGGCGAGGAGGATCCAAAGGATCGCAGCGCATTTGTTGCGCGCCATTTTCTCGAGGATGTGATCATGGGGTCCGGGCGGCCTGCAATCGTCCTGCCGTATGCGGGAGCCGTGCACCCGCGTATGGACAACGTCATGATCGCGTGGGACGGCGGCCGTGAAAGCGCGCGCGCTGCAATGGACGCGTTGCCACTGATTAGTCGCGCCACCTTCGTCACGGTCATGACGATGGAGCGGCATTCGCACCATGGCGAACCCGCTGGCATCGATGTGGCCACCTGGCTCGAGCGGCACGGCATCGAGGCAAGTTTCGCTAGCCTATCCGGTGTGTCCGGTGCCAACGCCGGTACGACGCTGCTCAATGCGCTGGCCGATCGCCACATTGACCTTCTGGTGATGGGCGCCTACGGTCACGCCCGTGCTCACGAACGTGTCCTCGGCGGCGTCACACGCACCATGCTTCAGTCGATGACCACGCCCGTACTCATGTCGCACTGATCTCCAGACATCCGCCTCTGTAGCTTGCGCGCACTAGCACGAATCCGGCGTTTCGCGGACAATGAGAGCAACTATCAGTTTTGCGCGCGAATAGAGCGTCGTCTCCGGCCACGTGGGCTGCGGACCTGCCCCGCAACCAAGCGTCGGCCTCCGGCGCAGCATGGCGGCGGCGTTTTGCAGCGCAAGAATTCCTGTTCGCAATCATGTCAAGAGGCGCACATGCTCGTCAGCGGTAAGACGCCCACGCCGCACACTGCGGTGCCGCACGAGCGGTCGAACTGGTTTGCGGCGCGGCCCGCGCTCGCGGCAGCCGCCGTCTTCGTCGCGGCACTGGCAGTGATGCTGGCCGCGCGGCGCTGGCTCGATCCGGTGCTGTTCACCTGCGTCGCCGCGGCGCTGCTCGTCGCCACGAGTGCATTCGTGCTTCTGCGCGCACGCCGGGAAGCCTCTTCCGCGCGCAGCGAGGCAAGCGTTGCAATCAATCAGTCCGGTGTGAACGAAGCGCGCATGATGGCGATCATGCGTTCGTCGATGGAAGCGATCATCACCATCGACGAACACCAGCGCATCGTGCTCTTCAATCCAATGGCCGAACAGGTTTTCGGTTGCACGGCAATGGATGCGATCGGCGCATCGCTCGAACGCTTCATTCCGGAGCGGTTTCGCGCAGCGCACGCCCGGCATGTCGAACAGTTCGGCGTGACGGGCGTGTCCGACCGCCAAATGGGCCGGCAGCGCGTGCTGTCCGGCTTGCGCGCAAACGGCGAAGAATTCCCGATCGAGGCCTCCATCTCGCAGACTCGCGACGGCGGCGCGAGGCTCTACACCGTCATGCTGCGTGACGTCACTGAACGGGTCAGAGCCGAGCACGCCCAGCGGCGCGCGCGCGAGGAACTGCGCGAACTGTCCGCCAACCTGCAGAAGATCCGCGAAGACGAAAAGACGCGCATCGCACGCGAACTGCACGACGACCTCGGTCAGCAATTGACTGCGCTGAAAATGGACATCTCATCGGTCGAAGAAGCGCTTGGCGGGTCCGCCGGCGAGCTGGTGCGCGACCATTTGCAGGGCATGCGCCGCCTGATCGATGCGACCGTGGCGTCGGTTCGCCGCATTGCCGCCGATCTGCGGCCGGTGATGCTCGACGACCTCGGACTGATCCCCGCAGTCGAGTGGCTCGCGAACGACTTCACGAACCGCTATGGCATCGACGTCGAGCGCGACATCGAAACCGGCGACGCCCGCTTCAGCCCGGCGGGCGCGACTGCGCTCTTCCGGATCGTGCAGGAGGCGCTGACGAACGTTGCGCGCCATGCCGACGCCACGCTCGTCACACTCAGCCTGCGCGCCGGCGACGACGGATTCGTGCTGCGCATCGCCGATAACGGCCAGGGCGCCCATCGTGACGGCGAACTGGCGGGCAAGTCGTTTGGTCTGCTCGGCATTCGCGAACGCGCCCACATGCTCGGGGGTGCCGTCGACATTCAAACCGCACAAGGCAACGGCTTTGCGTTGAGCGTCACCATTCCAGCGGAGGCAGTCCAGATGCAGGAGTTGCAATCATGACCCGAGTCTTGCTTGCCGACGATCATGCGCTCGTGCGCGACGGTCTGCGTCATATCCTCAAGGGGGCCAGCGGCTTCGAAGTGGTGGGCGAAGCGAGCGACAGTGCGAGTACCATCGCGCTCATTCGCGCTTCCGCCGCAGACGTGCTGGTGCTCGATCTGTCGATGCCGGGCCGCAACGGCGTCGAGCTGATAAAACAGATCAAAGAGGAAAAGCCGGCGCTGCGTATCCTCGTGCTGACCATGCACGCTGAACAGCAATACGCGGTGCGCGCGTTCAAGGCGGGCGCGTCCGGCTATCTGACGAAAGAAAGCGCAAGCGCCGAGCTTGTGGCGGCGGTGACAAAGGTGGCTGCGGGCGGCGTCTACGTGAGTCTTGCGATGGCCGAGCGGTTCGCACAGAGCCTGAACGAGCCCACCGATCTGCTGCCACATCAACGCCTGTCAGATCGTGAGTTCGACGTCCTCAAGCGCATTGCTGCCGGTCAGACCATCACGGAAATCGCGGCGGAACTGTGCGTCAGCGCCAAGACCGTCAGCACCTACAAGACGCGCATCCTCGAAAAGATGCAGATGCCGCACGAAGCCGCGCTGGTGCGCTATGCGATGCGTCACAAACTGGTCAGCGACGAAGAAGACGACATTTAAACGCCTCCGCGCCGCCCCTGGCGGCCTACGACGCCCGCTGTAGGAATCGCCCTACAGCCCTTCTTCGTCGCCTACTCCAAGTTCGCTCCTCGCCGATGTTATTTTGAGATGGCGCGGCCGATACTTCGAGGCATGAACTCAGGCCTCAACCACCCCGCCCTACGTGTCTTTCTAGTCGACGATGCATTCCCGGTACGGCGCCGTATGGCCGCGCTGTTCGGCTCACTCGAGGGCGTAGAAATTGTCGGTGAGGCCGAGGAGCCCTGTGCCGCATTCGCGGGCATCGAGGCCCGCGCAGCTCACCTTGTGGTGACGGAGTTGCATCTGAATGGCGGTAGCGGCATGGAGTTGCTGGCCTTGCTCGCGCAACGCATGCCTCACGTGATCACGATGGTGCTGACGAACCGATCCGGCGCCTGGTTCCGGCGCGCGTGCCTGACGTGCGGCGCGCAGTACTTTTTCGACAAGACTCGCGAATTCGAACTTGCGCGAAGCACGATCCAACGGATCGCCAGCGAACATCGTGCACGCACCCCTCTTCAACCAGGAGCAAATCATGTCTGACGTTGTCTCTTATCCGGTCAGCTCCCGCACATTCGTCCCGCTGCACGTTGCACCGACGCCGGAACAGGGACGCACCACGGACCGCGCGACGCGCAAGGACGCCATGCGCTGCTCGTCGTGTTCGATGCGTCCGATGTGCATGCCGCAAGGCCTGACGCCCGAGGAGTTGCAGAGAATCGAAGCGCTGATCTGTCCGTCGCGCACCATCAGGCAGGGTGAGACGATCTTCCGCGCGAACGATTCGTTTGAGAGCATCTATGCAGTGCGAGCGGGGTCGTTCAAGACTGTCGTCATGCACCGCGACGGCCGGGAGCATGTGACGGGCTTTCATCTCGCCGGCGATTCCCTCGGGTTCGACGGCGTGTGCTCCGGTCAACATAGCTGCGATGCGGTAGCGCTCGAGGACAGCAAGGTGTGCATCATTCCGTTTCATCTGCTCGAGACGATGTGCCGCGAAGTGAAGGCCGTTCAGCAGCACGTGCACCGTATGATGGGCACTGAGATCGTGCGCGAATCGTCGCAGATGATGCTGCTCGGCACGATGTCGGCGGAACAGCGTGTGGCCACGTTCCTGCTGAATCTGTCGGAGCGCCTTAGAAAGCGCGGCTATTCGCCGGCCGAATTCCATCTGCGCATGACGCGCGAGGAAATTGGCAGCTATCTTGGGATCAAGCTCGAAACGGTGAGCCGGATGCTGTCGCGGTTCCAGCGTGACGGCTTACTTGATGCGCGCGGCAAGGACATCCGGATTCTGGATCACGACGGCCTCATTCGGGTTTGATGGCGAGTACCGCTGCACCCGTCAGGCGGCCATCGCGCAGGTCGGCGAGCGCGCGATTTGCGTCCTCCAACGCATAGGTCGTCGTTTCAAGCGTGAGCCGCGTCTCGCTCGCAGTGCGCATGAAAGCCAGCCCGTCGTCGCGGGTCAGATTTGCGACCGAAACAAGGCGTCGCTCGCCCCATAGAAACGAATAGGGAAACGACGGAATGTCGCTCATGTGGATTCCGCCGCAAACTACTACACCGCCTTTCACGACTGCGCGCAAAGCCTGCGGAACGAGCGCGCCGACCGGCGCGAACAGCAACGCCGCATCGAGTTCGTCGGGCGGCGCCTCGTTGCTGTCACCCGCCCACGCCGCACCCATCCGTAGTGCGAGTTGCTGCGCCGCCTGATCGCCGGGCCGCGTGAAGGCATAGACCGTGCGCCGTTGATGACGCGCCACTTGAGCGACGATATGCGCCGCGGCACCGAAACCGTAAATACCGATGCGCCGTGCGTCGCCCGCCATGCTTAAGGTGCGGTAGCCGATGAGTCCTGCGCATAGCAGCGGCGCCGCTTCGATATCGGAGTACTGTACTGGCAGATGAAAGCAGTAGCGGCTGTCTGCGACTGTGCGTTCAGCGTAACCGCCGTCGATCGTATAGCCGGTGAAACGGGCCTCGTCGCAGAGATTTTCCCGCGCCGAAAGGCAGTAGCGGCAGTGGCGGCATGTGTAACCTACCCACGGCACCCCCACGCGATCTCCGACAGCGAAACCCGTCACGCCGGCACCCACTTCCGCCACCGTGCCGACGATCTCATGACCGGGAATAACGGGCCGCTTAGGACGATCAAGCTCGCGATCGACCAGGTGAAGATCGGTACGGCAAACGCCGCACGCGTGAATGTCGATCAGTACTTCTCCAATACCGGGCGTCGGATCCGGCACATCCTCTTCACGTAGGATCGGTGAGTCACCATCGAAAAGCATTGCGCGCATAGGAACTCTCTTTGGTCAGTACCGAACCTCTATCGCCCCAAAAATAACGGACCTTAGGTTTCAGTCACAAAAGCGGAAGTAACCACTGTGTAAGAGCACCGGCTTTGCGCCAATCTCGTTGAGCAGATCGCTTGCCGCTCGTTCGATGCGACGCCGATTCAATTCGAACGCAGCGAGCAGATCTTCTTCGCGCAGTGAAGCGGCTCCAAAGTGATCTTCCAGCGCCTCGGCGGAAACTGCGCACTGGACCCGGGTGCCATCCACTTGCGCAGGAAACGCGACGACGTAATCGCGCGCGCAATACTCAGGGCATTCATCGGGAAAAAGAATCTTCATGAGAGCCACCTAATTGTACGGCGCGTGCGGTCTCGTCGCCGTGTGCCTGTCATCAGCATAGGATCTACGCGCGGCCGGTCAAATCCACACGCCTTATTCCGGTTGATCGAGGTCAACGGCGAAGCAGCGGCCGACCTTACACTGATCTCATTCCTTCGCACAGGAGCGCGCGCCATGAATGCCATATCCCGTCGCTGCCGCCTCGCATGTACCGCGTTTTTGCTGGTCGCTGCCGCCGCGCAGGCCGAGCCGGAGCCGGCCGCGCTGGTCGATCAGCATCACTGCATGTTTTGCCACACACGTGACGCGCCGTTCCTCGCGCCGTCGTTCGAGCAGATCGCCGCTCGCTACCGCGACGTTCCAAACGCGCAGCTCATGCTTGAGCACAAGCTGCGGTTAGGTGGCAAGGCGCATTGGGGCGACATGGCGATGCCGTTGCCAGCCGATCGTGGCGGGCCTATATCCGCAAAAGACGCACACACGCTGGTGCAATGGGTACTCAGTCAATGACCGCCCCTGCGAAAACCACGGTTCCCGTAGTCCGGGTCAGTTGACGGCAGTTACGTTCGGAGATTGTCATGCGCCTCACAGTTCATCTCGACACATTCAATTGCGCCCATCCGATGGCTTTTGCAATCCTCTGGCTCGATGAGGAGACGCGGCGATGGTCGCGCGAGGGTCACCTCGGGCTGGAACTGCCGGAATGGGGTTCGTTGCACGTGGATTGCGGCAATACGCTCGTGTGCGGCCCCAACGACTCCACACCGCTATGCGTTCTCGAAGGATTGGATCTCAACAGTTGCGACGGTCCCTTTGAAGGCGAAACCGGTCGGGCTCAATGGTGCGCGAAGCGCGGCCGCGCGCTGATGACTGGGCACTGGCATGTCCAATGCATCGATCACGAGCAGGCGCCACCCGAGCATGGCCTCTTCGCCGGTGGCGACGAAACTTGAACCGCTCGCGCGGTGACCCGCGGTGACCGTTCGACAAGCGGCTGTCGATCAGCGAGCGGTCGGTAGCTCCCCGCGGTCAGATATCGGCGTCGCGCGTGGGATTGAGCAACAGCACAAAACACGCAACGCCGCCGACAACAGCAACAACGCCATAGCGAAACACGGACAGTTCGTCGAAAAGCAAGCCCCGGATTGATGCCCCGATGCCTGCAAGCGATACAAACACGGCAATTGCAGCAAATAGGATTCTGGTGTCTGAGCGGATCATGATGTCTTCAGCGCGATGATCGGAGTGGTAAGGACATCATCGGACAGAAGGCCTGAGCGCCGTTGACCGAAGTCAAAGCAGCCAGCCAGGATCATGACAATGTTGCGCGCCGAGGCATTGGAGCCACCTCTCTACGAGCCACATGGCGATTGCCGGTCCGCGCGATCAAACCTGCTTTTCTCAATTTGCGTAGCGCTAGCGAACCGTGGGACCAAAGTCCTATTGGCTGCAGCCACCGTATGGTTGATCGTTCAGGGGGAAATTGCGTCGAGACGCAGTCTCGGAACGGTGCCCGAGTTTTCAAGGGTCGGTACGTCCACTTTAGTCGGGCAAAAAGCGTGCTATCGGGACGACGCCGAGCCGGATATGTCACGACGGTCGAGCGGAATCGATTCACCCCAGTATCGGAGCCGAAACCATGGTTGACGGAATTGTGGATGTCCCGGAGCAGAAGCGTTTGAACGACCAGCGTGAAGCTCAGGTCCCGTGGAAAAAGTGGGGACCTTACCTGAGCGAACGGCAATGGGGGACAGTCAGGGAGGACTACAGCGATGACGGCAACGCATGGGACTATTTTTCGCATGACCAGGCGCGTTCACGCGCGTACAGATGGGGCGAGGACGGACTCGGCGGACTGTGTGATGATCAGCAGCGGCTCTGCTTCGCGCTCGCGCTTTGGAACGGGCACGACGCGATTCTGAAGGAGCGCCTGTTCGGTCTCACCAATAGCGAAGGCAATCATGGCGAGGACGTGAAGGAGTATTACTTCTACATCGACAGTACGCCCACGCACTCCTACATGAAGTATCTCTATAAATATCCGCAGAAGGAATATCCGTACCGCGACCTTGTCGAGACCAACCGCAAAAGATCGCGCGAGGAAATGGAATATGAACTGCTCGACACTGGCATCTTCAACGACGACCGCTATTTCGACGTGTTCGTAGAGTACGCGAAGGCAGATCCGGAAGACATACTCGTGCGGATTTCCGTGCACAACCGCGGACCGGACGCGGCTCAGATCCGGATCTTGCCGACACTCTGGTTCCGCAACACCTGGTCGTGGGGCGGCGATGACCGGAAACCCTCGCTGACCGAAGCGGGGTCCGGCGTTATCCGCGCCACCCATCATGAGCTAGGGCAGTACTGGCTATATTGCGATGGAGATTGCGAGGCTCTGTTCACTGATAATGAAAGCAATGCTCAGCGTCTGTGGGGCGTGGCGAATTCGTCTCCTTACGTGAAGGACGCGTTTCACGCCTACGTCGTCTCGCGGGCGGACGCCGTCAATCCCGCGAAAAGCGGCACGAAGGCGGCGGCTCACTATGCGGTCGAGGTGCCGGCCGGAGGCAGTAAGACGTTCCGGCTGCGGTTGAGAGCATCGCAAATAGAGAATGCGTTCGACGGCTTCGAGAAGGTGTTCGACAGCCGCATCGCCGAGGCTGACGAGTTCTACGAGCGCATTGCGCCAAAGACGCTGACGGAAGATCAGCGCCGTGTTCATCGGCAGGCGCTGGCCGGGATGTTATGGAGCAAGCAGTATTACTATTTCGACCTGGAAAAGTGGTTACGTGAGCATAAGAGCCATCCGTTGCTGGACTCGGCTCGACGCGACGTGCGCAACACTGACTGGTTCCACATGCTCAACGCGGACGTGATCTCCATGCCAGACAAGTGGGAGTATCCGTGGTACGCGGCCTGGGATCTGGCCTTTCACACGGTCTCGCTTGCGCTGGTGGATTTTGACTTCGCCAAAGAACAGTTGCTGTTGATGCTGCGGAATCTGTACTTCCACCCTAGCGGACAGATTCCTGCTTACGAGTGGAACTTCAGCGACGTAAATCCGCCCGTGCATGCCGCCGCCACGCTATGGCTCTTCAAGTATGAAAAACAGTTGGGCCGTGCAGACCCCCGCTTCCTCGAGCGGTCGTTCCAGGGACTGATGCTGAATTTCAACTGGTGGGTCAATCGCAAAGATCCTTCCGGCCGGAACGTCTTTGCGGGCGGCTTCCTCGGCCTGGACAACATCGGCGTGTTCGATCGCAGCGCACAACTCCCGACGGGAGGCACACTGGAGCAGGCGGACGGAACCGCGTGGATGGCGTTCTATTGCCAGAGCATGCTGGAGATGGCCATCCTGCTGACGGAATACGATCCGCTCTATGAAGAGGTTGCCTTCAAGTTCGTCCAGCACTTCATGTGGATTTCGTATGCGATGGACCGCCGTGGCGAACATCACGACGAGATGTGGGACGAGGAGGACGGCTTCTTCTATGATCTGCTGCGCCTTCCGGACGGCCAGGCAACACGGCTGAAGGTGCGATCGATGGTAGGGCTGTTGCCGTTGTGCGCGTCCACGGTATTCGAAGGTGATGCGGTCGGCCGGTATCCGAAACTGATGGAGCTGATTGCCCAGTTTCGCGAACGCCATCCAGAGTTGATTGCGCACGTCGCACCAACAGAAGCAGGCTTCATCGGTTACAAGGGACGACGCCTGCTCGCCATTCTGAACAGGAAGAAACTCGAGCGCGTGCTCGGCTATCTCCTCGACGAAAACGAGTTCCTTGGACCTCACGGCATCCGGTCGCTTTCGCGCTATCACCAGGACCACCCGTTCGTATTTCGAACGGGTGGCATCGAGTACACGGTTCAGTACCTGCCGGCCGAGTCGAATACCGGCATGTTCGGCGGAAATTCCAATTGGCGCGGGCCGGTCTGGATGCCGGTCAATCTGCTCATCGTGCGGGCGCTCATTAATCTGTACAGCTTCTACGGCGACGAATTCAAGGTCGAATGTCCTACCGGTTCTGGCCAGCAGATGTCGCTGTTCGAGGTGGCCGAGGAAATTGTCCGTCGATTGTCGGGCACCTTCCTGCGCGGCGAAGATGGCAGACGGCCCGTCTACGGCGGAACGGCGAAATTCCAGAGCGACCCGCACTGGCGCGATCTGATCCTGTTTTACGAGTACTTCCACGGCGACAACGGAGCCGGTCTGGGAGCTAGTCACCAGACCGGCTGGACAGGGTTGATCGCGCCGCTTTTAGACATATTCGGGCGAATCGACGCGAAATCTTTGCTGGAAACAGAACGCGCGCACCTGATGGCGAAAGTCGTCAAGGAGCAGGTTGCGGGCGTGGACCCAGACCAAAGGTGAAGTCGGCTACGACGTCTTCGAACTTGCGGCAAATGGCTCGATCGGTGGCCACGCGTGGAGATGACTTGGTCGCGAGTTCGTTTGCTCCAGATCAATCCGGGTTCGCCAACCTTGCTTTATTTATTGTTCATTGGGACATGCCGGCCGGAGTCAAGAGATGGGATTTCTCCATGGATTGTTCAGGCGTCCGCAGGCGCATACGATTCCAGATGCGAGGACCAGCGAAGCGGTTGCTCGTGTTCTTTCGATGAACCCTGGGCTAAAGTACGCGCGTCACTACGAAGCGAAGCTCACGCACGCGGTGGCTCTATCATTGCGCTATGCGGACGATCTCGTCGCTTCGCTACCACCGCCGCACGACGCCAACGCCGACGCATGGTCGCGCGATCCGGCGATCCGCGCCTTCTTTGCGACGTGCGACGATCTGGCTCAAGCCTTTAGCCGGTCGGAAATCTTGCGTGCATATTTCGAGCAACAAGCCAATTTAACCGAAGCATACGCCGTCCTCGGGATGGCGATGACCGAGCGGCACACATTGGGCGTCACGATGGAAGGAGACTCCGTTCGTCATGACGTGCCGCAAACTACGCTGTGCTTCAGCGACCATCGCATTAGCATCTGCAGCAATTCTGACGCGTCGCTGCGTGCGGAGATTGCGCGCCGCATGATCGATCAACTGGCGTTGGAAGGTCTTGCAGGTCTGGCCACGAGGCAACGTGATCTAGCCAGGCAATCGCGAGCATTGATCGAGGAGCGTGTCGGGCTGTTGGAGCGGCAAGGCACGGGTCTGCGGGCGGTCGTCGGCGCGCCCTTGAGTACCGACTTAGCCGAGCTGGATCGACTTCAAGAGCAGATCGACGAGCATACGAGGACACTTGCCACCCTCAGGGTGCCCGGGACGCAGGCCGAGCTTGAGCTGGAGTGCGTATGCAATGTATTTTCGAAACCGTCCGATCACCTTTATGTGCAGAGCAAACGTGTGCGTCTCGACATGATGAATGTGATCCAACCTGGAGCGGGCGAGAAGGACCGCGAAATCGAGTTCCACTTCGCGCGCATTCCGGGTAATCCCGCCATAGTGCGAGCATTTGTGCTTGTACGGTTCCCGCGCCGCGAGCTGCTGCCGGGCGGACTGCACATCGATGCGGCGACACGGGCAATATGAGGCCGTAGCCTGGGCTTCAAGAGCAATCGCTGTAGGGAGAAAGACAAAAAAGTACATTCATCGGCATGAATAGTCTCTCCCACCCCGTCGACCCGTAACTGGCTCCCGCCAATCGCCGGCTTGTTAGAACACCAAACCGAAGAGTCTTTTCAGCAACTCCTCGAGAGACATCATGGTGAGCGCTAACGGCACGATGGGCACAAGAACGGCAGCTGCGAGCCGTAAGATTGCGTCCCTCGTGATGGGTGCAATTCGCATGGTTCTGACGACTTCAAAGCTGTTCGCAAGGTCAGCCAGCGACTGAATATCTGCGCTGCCGACCAGCGGTTCGTTCTGCGGTCCGCCATTTCGCAGCCATTTTTCATCGAATTCGCGCACGTAGCGCTGGGCCAGAGAGCCATATTCGCCCAGCCCTGTACGTTTGGCACTCGCGAGTTGGGGGGCAAAAACCAGCAACGGTCCGAAGACTATACAGAGAAGAAACAGAACCATCGCCCCAGTCTCCACCTTGAATTCGGTGAGCGCAGCGCCCGTAAACAAGATTCGATTTGCGAGTTGCGCTGCCAACATGGCACCGTGCGCTACCAGCAGGACGGTGAACGCATAGACCGTGTTCGCCAGGAAGCCGAGTCCCCCGACGCGGTCGGGGTGGGTCGGAATGAGGCTGAGCTTGATACGTGAGACCTGCCAGAGAAACCGGGTCCAGACGAACAACCGAAAATACCAGCGAAGCAGCAAAAACTGGAAGATTGGAAGGCTCACGTAGCCGTACCACATTCCGGCGAGCGACAACTTGAGGTCGTCCTGCGAAGCCGTCGCATACCAGGTGCTGGCGTGGAGTGCAGTGTAGTGGCGCCAGATGACAAGAACCCCGACGCCATAGACGAATGCAAGCATCAGTACCTCGGCAAGTACGGAATTGCGCAGGCGGAATGCCGACCTGATTGCCTCATCGAACTGTGCCGACGACGTTTCGGGAATGGTTTTCCGGTCGATGAATGCCCGTGCAATGGGGCGGAGCCTCCGATGGACGACAAGCTCGGCGATTATCAATAGCGGTACTGCGACAAGGAGCCTGATATGGACTTCGAAGTCGTACAGGAACGGCACGGCGATGGTCCGGTCCAGCAGATGCCCTTCAAACGCGGCAAGCGCAGCGAGAGGCGCCCAGGCCAGCAGCGCGATGACGGCGATTCGCTGGCGTATCAGAGCCAGCGTATCGTTGGCCATGTGCGCGCGACAAAGAAGCTGGAAGAACGGCCCCCCAAGTACTACCGAAAAATTATCACTATCCTTGAGTATCTCTTCAGCGGACGGTGCGGCAGTGACTGTCGCACGGTGATGTATGCCCAGATTGAGAGACATTTTCACTTCCTCCCAGGTCGCTCGTGAGCCGACCATATCAACGGGTGGTATAGGACCCTTCGCCGCATACCGGTAGCCGGAGCCCTATTGTCGGATAACCCGCTTCGAAAGCGCATACGTGAATTACCGTAGTCGCAAGGACGACGAGTTCATGAAAGAAGAGTAGAAGTAACCTGAGAACCGAAATTGATCTGTGTCATGACGCTACCTTTCTCGACGGCGAAGAAATTGCCTCGATCGGAATGCTAACGATTCCAACGTTAAAGGCCACCTCCCCGTTTCCGTCCGCGCGATGGTCGTCGCCACCACACCGGATATAAGTAACCGCTCATTTGTCTGCCCACTCTAAGCGTGAGAAAAGAATTTCTCTTGCAACGTTTCAAACAAAGACGTATTTGCGTGGACGACGCGGCACTTCGCGGCTCATGGCAGCAGAAGGCGCGATGATGCATATGGCGTTCACCTCTCACAACCATGTGGAGTCGCCGCGCAGATGCGCCCGGTTCTGCGCAGATACGGAATGCGAGCCAGCAGGCTTAGAACAGCTCCGGGCCGGTTAGCCGCCGAGCTTGATGATTGCTATCGTAAGCACAATGCCAAGCGCGATCATTGCGATACCTGCCTTCATTGGCCCTGCACCGGTATAGCGCCCCAGCGCAAAGCCGGCGATAAAAAGCATCGCGAGAGTGAGCACGCGCGAGGCGATCAGTGCGGTCGTAACGTCCCTCACGACGAGAAACGGCACCGCGACCGGAAACGTCCCCAGGACCACAAGCAGAAAAATGCCTACCGCGCCGACGAAGTCACCACTCACAAAACCTGCCCGGGGTGGCAACGTCGATGCGGTCGCGAGGCGCGCGCGGATCGGCTCGAGGTCGGCATCTTCGACGAGCCGCCCCAGCTTCTCGGGCAATGCATCGCGCAACAATCGCACGGCTACCGCCGGGTCCTGCGCCCGTTGTACGCTCTGCGCGAGTTTCAGGCGCTGCCCTCGGTCGGCGAGCGTGCGTACGAGATACATCACGGCGTCGGCGAGGCCCCACGCGAGATTACATCCGAGCGCCGCAAAGAACATCCTGTACCCCTCGTCTTCGCGTGCAGTCACTGCCTTGACGGCGCCGACGAATGTCAGGGCCATGAACAGGCCAAAACATATTTCGCAGACACGGTCAACGGTATTAAGAATCGGTTCACGCCGTTCGGGTTCGGCATGCCCGGCCGGCACGATAGTGCTCATATGGCCTCGACTCGAGATAGTCAACGAGACGTTTCGCTAGCTGCCAACATGGGATGCTGGTATGAGCAGTATATGAAAGAGACGGCAGTTGGTAACTTATTTTGACAGGCCGGGGATGGCGCGAGTAGCGCGAGCGTGCCGACGTCAGCGGTATGCGGTTGGGACCGGCGGCGACGTGAGCATGCCTCCGTCAGCTCAAAGCTGCGACTCGATGGGCAGCAGACCCATCAACCAGACGCCTGTGCGGCGCAGGACGGTGGTCTCCGGCTCTGTGTACAGTTCCCTCACCGTCCCGTCCGCCGCGGTATCGATCCAGACGATTTTGCGACTGCCGTTTGCGTCGGTGCGCAGTCCCAGCTGCCACGCGATCTGATTCAGCCGCGGTTCGACGTAGCCGATCACCTGGTTTGCGATCGCTGCGCTGTCGCACAACACGCCTATTTCAGTGTTGAGGTGAACTGAGCGCGGGTCGAGATTCATCGAGCCGATGAACACCCGTTCACGGTCGAATACGAACGTCTTCGCATGCAGCGATGCTTTCGACGAACCGAAGAACTGCTTCTTGTTCGCCGCGTCTGCGCCTGCTGCAACGGGCTTGAATTCATAGAGCTGCACGCCCGCGGCGAGCAGGTCTTCGCGGTAGCGTCGATATCCCGCATGAACGGCGGCGACGTCGGTCGCCGCCAGCGAGTTGGTCAGCACCGTCACGCGCACGCCATTTTCAGTCAAGCCGCGCAGCCAGGCCACGCCATTTTTGCCAGGTACGAAGTACGGGGAGATGATCAGCAAGTTCACGACTCGGATGAAGGTCCTGCGCCCCGAGAGCGGTCAGCAAGCGGCCTTGCGACTCTTCAGGGGTGCGCGTGACCTTGGACGGGTCATCGTAAAGCAGCGTGGCTTTGCCCCAGTTATACTCGGTGGCGCCCGTTTCGATGACTTGAGCCAGCCGCTGTCTCGCGTGCGCGACATAGGGCGAGGCCTGTTCCGAAGCCACGTAGCGGTCCAGCTCGTCGCGATACGCCGCGAGTTTTTCGGGGTCTGCCGGGGTTCCCATCAACCGGTCGATCGGATAGGCCGCATCGGAATTCCAGAACGTGTCGAAGGAGGTCGAGACGTCCTGGACGATCGGCCCATGCATCAATACGTCGAGATCCCCGAATGACACTGCACTCGACGCACCGAAATATTCGTCGCCGACATTTCGCCCGCCCAGAATCGTGGCCCGGTTATCGGCGATCAGTGCCTTGTTGTGCATGCGGCGGTTCACGCGCGAGAAGTCGAGCGCAGCCGAGATCTTCTTGAACCGGCGGCTCGCCACCGGGTTGAAGAGCCGAATAGAAATGCTGGGGTGGGCGCTCAATGCAAGCAACGCCTGGTCGTCGGCGTTCGTGCCGAGATCGTCGAGCAGTACCCGTACCCTGACGCCGCGGTCCGCCGCCTTCAGCACGGCCAACGCCAAGGCGCGCCCCGTCAGGTCGCTGTGCCAGATGTAGTACTCGAGGTCGAGTGTTTTCTCAGCCTTTTCGGTAAGGATCACCCGCGCGAGGAGCGCGTCGACGGAATCGGGTAGCAGGAGGAACGCGCTCTCGCCAGGATGGCCCTGCTCGCCGGCCGCGAAGTGCTCGGCAAGCGGCGTCCCTTGTGTATCTTGCGCCGCATAGGTCGGCGTGCGTCCGACTTGTGGGGGCAGGCTGGCGCACGCGGCCAGCATGACAATCAGAACGGCTGCGGCAAGATTTCGAAGTCTGGCCATAATCGAACTCTCTTCGCTTGCTGGACCCGCTTGCTGAACCCGCCTGCCGATGCCTGTGCCGGCTTTGCACAGCAATGGGCCAGCGCGACCACGAGCCACGAGGACGGAAAGCAATCTTCGCAGATTCGACCGCCTTCCGCCATGTCCGCGGCTCTTTGCTACGCAACCGCGTCCCGTATGTTCCAGCCGGACATGACAATGTCGACCGAACCCACGACTCGCGCTCACTTACCCAATCGCGACACGATTCCTTCCAGTCTCTTTCGCGCGATAAAGCGCACGGTCTGCGCGCCGCATCAGCGCGTCGACGTCACGTTCGCCCGCCTCACGCGTCACCACGCCAATGCTCACCGTGAACGCGATCGGCTTCGTCCGCCACACGTGCTCCGATTCCTGCTGCTCACAGCGCTTGCGCAATGCATCGGCGATGCGGAACGCGACGGACGCGTCCGCGCCCGGCAGCGCTCCGACGAACTCCTCGCCACCCCAGCGCGCGAATAGCTTCGACTCATACGGGATCGTCATGCCCACATCCGCCAGCACGCGCAAGACTTCATCGCCAATATCGTGGCCGTAGCTGTCGTTGATCTTCTTGAAGTAGTCGATGTCTAGAATGAAGACGGACAGCACACCCTCAGCGGCAAGCATTTTTTCGACGGAATCGATGAACTCGCGACGATTCGGCAAGCCAGTCAGCGCATCGGTGACCGCCTGTTTCTTCAGTAGCTGGATAAGCCGGGCACGATCGGAGATGTCGCGAACGACAGCAGTGAACTCCACTTCGCCGTCGAGTTCAATCTTCGAAATCGCAATCTCGACCGGAATAATTGTGCCGTCCCGATGCCGCCCGTACACGCTGTTGCTTTCGTCCATGCGCGGCGGCGTCACCGCGCGTAGGCTTTTCTGCGTCGAGTTCGCGAACTGCCGCACATGACGCGAATGGTTCCCGCGAAACTTCTCCGGCAACAGCATCTCGATCCGCTGTCCGATGACCTCGTCCGCCCGATAACCGAACAGATTCTCGGCCGCGCGGTTGAACAGTCTGATGCGGTGCTCCTCGTCAATGGTGACGATCGCGTCGTAAGCCGAGTCGATCACGGCCTGAAACCGCGATGCGCTGGCTTCCAGTTCACGCGACATCTGCCGCGTCGGGGCCTGGCCAATGACCGTCATGCAGACAGCAGGCGTGTGTGCACCGATCATCGGCTCCAGGGCGACTCGCCATGTCCGTGCGCCATCGAGGGACATGCAGGTCTGTTCGGGTCCTTGGGCTTGTCCCGAGTCGAAGCACGCATCGAGCTTTTCGCGCAACCCGCAACCTGCGTTGTCCAGCATCGATGTCTGGAGTGGCGCAGGAAAAGACCGCGGATGTGTGCGACCGTCGTCCATCATTGCCAGGAAGGCGTCGTTGCACGCGCTGACGACCGGTTCACCGCGCGAATCGCGCGTCACGACAGCGATACCTATCGTCATGCCGTCAATGAGCTCGTGCGATGTACTGGGCAAAGCGGACATAAGCATACCTTGATACCTGGCGAGGTACCGATTGAAAGGATAGCCAGCGTCGCTGACGCCGCCACACTATGTTATATCGGCACCAGTTGCCGACGCCTTTAGTCCTGCGGGGTTCCCCGCTGTATCGTTCCGGATCGAGACGGTCTTCTCCCTTGCCGCCTGGAGTTCACCTAACGTTCAGAGCGGCTGTAAACCGCGCGTTCCCGCTAGATCCGAGAGTTCCTTCTGAAGCGCAGTGAGAAACACATTCACGCGGTTAGGCACATATCGCCGGCTCGGAATGACGGCCCACACCGACAGGTCCTCCATCGAGGCATCCTGCAGGTGCACTTCCACAAGCGAATTGTCAGCTAGCTGCCTGAATACATCCCAGTTGGTCAGCATCGCAATGCCCAGTCCCTGCACAGCGGACGTGCGCGCCGCTTCAACACTTGTGGTCGTGACGTAACCTTCAATACGCTTGCGTATCAACTTGCCGTCGACGATGAGCGGCCACCGCCCGACAGCATCGAGTTTGATACAACGATGCTGATCGAGGTCTGCGACCGTGTCGGGTCGCCCGTACCGCTTGACATACCCGGGCGACGCGCAAATAAGGCGTGGGTTCGGAGCAATCTTTCTGGCTACCAGTTCTGAATCTTCCAGTGGCGCAATGCGCAACGCGAGATCCAGCCCCTGCCCCACAATATCGACCTGTCGATCCGACAGATCGAGGTCGATACGAAGGTCAGGGTTGCTTTCCAGCAAGCCAGGCAGCATCGGCAAAACGACGGATTGTCCGAAACCACTCGGTGCGGTCATGCGCAACACGCCGGACGCAGTGCCCGGTGACGGACTCAGTTCCGCTCGCGCGCCCGCTTCCGCGTCGACCATCGCCTTGGCGTACGGGACAAAAGCCTCGCCTTCCACTGTCAGGGTAAGGGACCGAGTGGTCCGATGAAAGAGGCGCACGCCGAGGTCTTCTTCGAGCGCGGCGATGCGCCGCGATACCTGCATAGGCACCACGTTCAGCTGACGCGCCGCCGCTGACAGGCTTCCTGCTGACGCTACGGCCAGGAATGTCTGAACGTCTGGAAGGAGCATCGGTTATATCCAAAAATGTTAGGGCGGCTTCACGGTCCAAGCTCTGTTTCCTGCTGCTCTCGCCGCCTACCATGCAATCACCTTCTTCACGAGACGAGCAGCCAGATGAACGACTCAACCTCCCCCATCCTTTCCCCGTATAACCGCAACGGCATCGCAGTACGCAACCGCATCGCCGTCGCGCCAATGACGCGTATTACGGCTACGGAACACGGGCAGCCGACCCAGACCATGTTCGACTACTACAAGCGCTTCGCGAAAGGCGGCTTCGGGCTGGTAACGACTGAAGGCATTTACACCGACAAGGCGTTCTCGCAAGGATACCGGTTTCAGCCGGGCCTGGCCGACGACGAACAGGCGAAAGCGTGGTCGACGTTCAATCGGGAGATGCACGAGCATGGAACCCTCGTGTTCGCGCAACTCATGCATGCCGGAGCGCTGAGTCAAGGCAACGTTTACCGAAACCACACAGTCGGACCGTCGGCAGTTCGCCCCAAGGGTGAACAGATGACGTTTTACTGGGGCGAGGGACTCTATCCCGAGCCGAAACAGATGACCGACGCTGAAATCGATGAGGCTATCCAAGGCTTCGCCGACGCGGCACGGCGTGCCGTGAATATCGCCGGGTTCAACGGCGTGGAAATTCACGGCGCCAATGGCTACCTCCTCGATCAGTTCCTGACGGCAGATACCAATCGTCGGACCGACCGTTGGGGCGGCGACACGAAGGCTCGGACGCAGTTGCTCGTCGATGTCGTGAACGCTGTCAGGAGCAACATTGGAAACGCCGTGCCCGTGGGCATCCGGATCTCGCAAGGCAAGGTCAATGACTTTGGTTCGAAGTGGTCGGGGGGCGAGGCGGATGCAGAAGTGATCTTCGGCGCACTTGCAGATGCGGGCATCGACTTCCTTCACGTGACCGAACACGAGGCATGGCAACCGGCCTTCGAAGGCACGCACGACAGCCTCGTGACGCTGGCACGCCGATATGCGCCCAACGTCACAATCACTGCAAACGGTGGGTTACACACTGCTGAGCGGATCGAAAAGGCACTCGCCGCCGGCGCAGATCTGGTGACGGTCGGACGCGGTGCGCTCGCTAATCCCGATCTGCCGAAACTGCTGGCAAAGCAGCGCGAGCCCCGGACATTCGATGGTTCGATCCTTCAACCGATCGCCAGCATCAAGCCCGAAGAACTCGCGATGCAGGTAGCAGCCTGAACTTTGCATCGGGTGGCGCGACAGCCTGCAGTACAACCACAGGGCGAAGAGTGGAGAGGCGGTCGAAGTCGCGACATGCTCTTAAACCATCTTTGCCCGATCCGGTTTCGTCTCCATGCGCGCAGCCTCTTGGACAAGTTGCTGGAGCGATCGTCGAATCTCGAAAGGCGAACCGGCTGCCTGAACGTCCTGGTGTAATCGCTCGTCTCGAACATGGGATCTCGCCCACAACTTGACGAGTAAAAGCGTTCATCGGTCCCGGAGCATAGCGATCAAGGCGCGCAAGCCCGCCGGAATGTGCCGACTGCCTGGAAAGTAAAGGAACAGACCCGGCACAGCCGGGCACCATTCCTCCAGCACCACCGATAACCGCCTGCGCGCCAGCGCCGCGCACGCATATGGCTCGGGAACATAGGCAATGCCAAGTCCATCGATGGCTGCCTCGACCATCAGCGTGCTGTTATCGAGCGTGAGCGCGCCGGGTGGATCGATGACGCACTCCTGCCCATGCTGCGCAAACTCCCAGCGATAGCGTTTTCCGCTAGGAAGACGCTGCCGGATGCAGCGATGCACGTGCAAATCCTCCGGTGATTCCGGCCGGCCGAATTTGCGCAGATAACGCGGCGACGCCACCGCGACGAAGCGCATGTCCTCGCTCACGCGTACGGCGATCATGTCCTTGGGTAAGGCCTCGCCCAGTCGTACGCCCGCATCGAATCCTTCCCCGACGATATCGGAAAGCCGCCCGTCCGCCACCAGATCCAGTTCCATAAGCGGATATTTCGCGAGAAACGGCGGCACTACCGTGCGCAGCAGATGGCGGATCGCACCTTCACTGCCGTTGATGCGCAGCGAGCCGCGCACTTCACCCTCAGAGCGCGAAACGTCGTCGAGCGCATCATCGAGCTCGCTCAATGCGGGACGCAGACGCGCGAGCAGACGTTCGCCGGCATCGGTGAGCGACACGCTTCGCGTTGTCCGGTGCAGCAAACGCACGCCGAGATCGGCTTCGAGACCGCGCACGGCATGACTCAGCGCCGAACGCGATACGCCGAGTTCGCCCGCCGCCTGAGCGAAACTGCGCCGCGCGGCAACCGCCATGAAGGATTGCAGATCCGCTAAAGTGGGTTTGGCCATTGATGAATTTATTTCACCTCGTCATGCCGATTGATAGTGATTCTCACACATATGTTAACGGCCTAGCATAGGATTTTGATCGTCGAACGGAGATTCGCAATGAGCAAGAACTGGCTGATTACAGGCGCGTCCAGCGGACTGGGATTCGGACTCGCGGAACGCGCTCTCGCCAGGGGCGACAGCGTGGTCGCGACACTGCGCAAACCCGGCGCACTCGATGATCTGCTCGCATCGCATCCCAGGAGGCTCCATATCGTCGAATGCGACGTGACGGATCTGGACGCCATGCGCCGTGCCGTCGCCCAAGCCTTCGACGCATTCGGGCGAATCGATATCGTCGTGAGCAATGCGGGTTACGGCCTCTTCGGCTCGGCGGAAGAACTCAGTGATGCGCAGATCGACCGTCAGATCGCGACCAACCTGACCGGCTCGATGCAACTCATTCGCGCCGTCGTTCCGCGTCTGCGCGAGCAAGGCGGCGGGCGCATCGTGCAGGTCTCGTCTGAAGGTGGGCAGATCGCGTATCCAGGCTTCGGCGCGTATCACGCAACCAAGTGGGGCATCGAAGGTTTCGTGGAAGCCGTAGCGAAGGAAGTCGCGCTCTTCGGCATCGACTTCGTGATCGTGGAGCCAGGCCCGACGCGCACGAATTTCGGCGCGGGACTGGATGTCGCGGCGGCGCTGCCGTGTTATGCCGATACGCCCGTTGGTGAAATACGCGGCGCGCTCGACGGCAGCTACTTCGAATTTGCGGATGCCGCGAAGACTGTCGAGGCAATGCTTGCCACCATCGACGAACCGAATCCGCCGCAGCGTCTCGTGCTCGGCAAGCTCGCATACGAGCACATTCGTGACGCGTTGACCAGGCGCCTCGCAATCGTCGAAGCGCAGAAGGCGGTCGCGTTGTCTGTGATGGAAGACGCGTAACAGAGCAGCCCTGCAATACTGTGGCTCTTTTAAAGAGGATCGCGAACAATCTAATTCATAAGGCGGCGCGGGCATTTGATCCACCTTTTCTATCGGACGGCTCCGCGTGCGGTGCTTACGCGCGGCGGACCACCGGAGATTTTTTGCCTTTGCGTGAAACGGCGCGCTCGCCGGCATCCTTCGAGGAGCGATGACAGCTGCCAAGGAGCTCGACCAGCCGCGTCTCGCATTCGGAAATCGAGTATCCGCGCCGCTGCGAGATCATGAACGTAAGCGGACGCATGTGCCATGCGCGCCGTTTAAGTTCGACAAGTGTTCCATTCGCGAGGTCGTCCTCAACCAGATGAAGCGGCATGTGTCCCCAGCACAAGCTTCCCCTCAGCAGGTCGTGCTTCGCGCCAAGGTCGTTCACCAGCCACTGGCGTTCACTCGCCACGCCCTGTTGGGTCTTTTCCGCGTCCGGCTGATTGTCGGTCACGACGAGCTGAATGTGCCGGCCAAATTCCTCTCGCGGGATGGACCCCGTGATTGCGGCCAGCGGATGCGATGGCGCACAGACGGTCACCATTTGCGTTTCGCATAAATGCTGCCTTTCGATGGTCCCGGGGCTTATCTCCGGCACGTCTGTGATCGTCACCGCCAATGCGCACGTACCATCGAAAACCAGCCGCTCGCCGCCCTGCATGGTCGTCATGCGCAGATTGATTGCAACCGTTTGGAATTCCGCCTGCAAGGTGCGCAGGCATTCGATCAGGTGCGCTCGCGGGAAATAGACATCGACGGCAAGCGACACTTGTGGCACGCCGGCTTCGGCGATCGAAACCGCGCGCATCTTCATTTCTTCGGTGCGTGAGATTACCCCGCGAGCATCCGGCAGTAGGCTGCGGCCCGCGGCTGTCAGCGTCGCTCGGCGAGTGTTGCGCTCGAAAAGCGCCACATCAAACGCACCTTCGAGCGCGCTGATCGCGTGGCTGATCGCCGACTGTGCACGTCTTAATTCCCGTGCGGCTCCTGAAAAGCTTCCCTGGTCACAGACCGCGACGAAGGCCCGGAGCTGGTTGATGGTGACGTTGTCGAGCATGGTTATCTAAAAAGTAGATGGTTTTAATGCATCTTTAGTCAATTGTCTTCATGGGTCAAGCGCTAGAGAATGGTCTTCTCGATTTTTGAAGGATGCACGACGTGAACAGACTGAATGGAAAGACCGCTGTGATTACCGGCGGCGCGACCGGCATTGGCCGCGCCGCAGCCAGGCGCTTCATTGACGAAGGCGCATTCGTCTTCATCTTCGGCCGCCGGCAGGAAGCGCTCGACGCCGCTGTGGCCGACCTCGGGCCCCATGCCCGCGCGGTGAAGGGTTCGGTTTCCGATCAGGCCGACCTCGACAGGCTCTACGCAGAGGTGAAGGCTGAGCGCGGACGGCTCGACATCGTATTCGCCAATGCCGGGGCAGGAAGCGCGCTTCCGCTCGGCCAGATTACCGCCGAGCACATCAACGAAACCTTCGATACCAATGTGAAGGGTGTGATCTTCACGGTCCAGAAAGCGCTGCCGCTGATGGGCGAAGGCGGGTCGATCATCCTGACGGGGTCGAGTGCCGGCACCACGGGCGCTCCGGCAATGAGCGCTTATAGCGCCAGCAAAGCGGCCGTACGCAACCTTGCCCGGACCTGGGCGGTGGATCTGAAGGGCACCGGCATCCGCATCAACGTGCTCTCGCCCGGGGCGACGGCGACCGAACTCGCGAAGGAAGCGCTCGGCGAGGAAGGCCAGAAAGTCTTCGCCTCGATGACTCCGCTGCAGCGCATGGCTGACCCAGCAGAGATCGGAGCGGCCGCTGCCTTTCTAGCGTCGTCGGACAGCAGCTTCATGACTGCGAGCGAGCTCGCCGTCGACGGTGGCCTGGCGCAAATCTGACGCGCGATCCAATCATCAACACATCCACGGAAGAAAATCAGATGGGACACTCTCTTAAAGGAAAAACTGCCCTCGTTACTGGGGCATCGCGAGGCATCGGCCGCGCCATTGCTGAGCGTCTTGCAAAGGATGGCGCGACGGTCGCGCTGACCTACAACGCCAGCAAATCGGGCGCCGACGAGGTGGTCGCGGCGATCGAAAAAGCTGGGGGCACTGCGTTCGCGATCCACGCGGACCTCGTTGATGCGGCGGCGGTCCCGGCGCTGTTCGAGAAACTCGACGACGAATTCACCAGGCGGAACGGAAGCAGAACCCTCGACATTCTGGTCAACAACGCTGGAAATTCCGGCTGGTTAGGCTTCAAGGACGCGACACCGGAAAGTTGGGATACCTTAATGGCGGTCTATGCCCGCGCGCCCTTCTTCATCGTCCAAGCCGCTCTGGACCGTCTCGCCGATGGCGGACGCATCATCAACATTTCTTCCGCTGCCTCGACCAAGCCCGTGACAGTTGCGCCTGTCTACTCGATGGCGAAGGCGGCCATCAACAACCTGACGCATGCGCTTGCGTCCGAACTGGGGCCGCGCGGAATTTCTGTGAACGCCGTCGCGCCGGGCTACACGCGAACGGACGCAAACGCCGCCTTACGGGAGGATCCCGAGGTCGTCAAGGCGGCCGAGGCCAACATCGCGCTGGGACGCTTTGGCGAGCCTTCGGAAATCGCCGCCGTCGTGGCGTTTCTCGCTTCCGATGATGGCCACTGGGTGACCGGCCAGACAATCGAGGCGAGCGGCGGCTACAAGCTCTGACCGCGCCGAAAAATCGAAGGAGGACATATGAGCTACGCAATTATCGGCTTCGGCAAGATCGGTCGTGCTCTTGCCAGGGCATTTGCCCGAAGCGGCATCGAGGTATCCGTTGCGACCACGCGCGACCCGGAGAGCTTTGCCTCCGATGCGGCGTCGATCGGACCCACGATCGTCGCCCGGACACTGGCGGACGCCGTCATGGCGGACACAATATTTCTGGCGGTTCGTTTTGAGTCGTACCCGGAGGTTGCCAAGGCGCTTCCCACCTGGAAGGGGAAGACCATCGTCGATGTGACCAATGCCTACGGCGTGCCCCCTGAGGCCCTGGGGGGAATGCCTTCTTCGAAAGCCGTCGCACAAGCCTTCCCGGGCGGTCGGCTGGTTAAGGGCTTCAATCATCTGCCTGCTGCCGTCCTCGAAAAGGATCCCGCCGTAAATGGTGGAAAGAGAGTCGTGTTCCTCGCGAGCGACGATAACGGCGCCGCGGCGGAGGTCGGTGCGCTTGCAGATACGCTCGGTTTCTCGCCGATTACGCTCGGCGGGCTTTCGGAAGGAGGACTGCTAGTTCAGGCGCGCGGAAATAGCTGGGGTCAACTGATCTTTAAGGACCTCGTCACGTTCGGTTGATGACGCGGACATAGAGCGGCCACAACTCGAATGAAACGGGGACAAGGCCGGCAGTCACCCTGTCGGCCGCGCCCCCAACGGCAGTTCCGGATGCGCAGCAGACCGCCGCCGGACTCCTCGCCCGCGTGCATGTGAGATGAATTGGAACCGGAGAACTTCGATGAGCATTGAAGAGAATGTCCAGGTCGTCAAAGATTTCTTTGCAGCAATCAGCGGCGGCGATAAGCAACGTCTGCTGGAGTTGTGTGCCGAAGATATCGAGTGGATCATTCCGGGCGACAACTGGCCGCTGGCCGGTACGCGCCGGGGGCACGCAGGACTAGCGGATCTGCTTCAGACGCAATCCGAAACGGTGGAGACTTCGTTGACGCAGCCCAGTGAATTCGTCGCGCAGGGAGACCGGGTGCTGGTCATCGGCTTTGCCGAGGGAAGAATCATAGCCACCAACAAAACGTTTGAGGACGATTGGATCTTCGCCATTACCGTTCGAAACGGCAAAGTGTCGAAGATCCGCGAGTATATCGACACGCAGGCATTGGCACGGGCTTCGGCACCGGGATGAGTGCCACCGGTCATTGCTCGCGCAGATAGTCGTACCGATGCGCCAGCCATCGCGTACCGCTTCCATTCGCGAGAATAAAGTACGGGTCTCTGGTTTCGTGGTCGCGACCGTCGCGCGCGATCACCTGCTCCATTCGAAGCAGTCGTCCGGAGTATTCGGCTGCTTCCCCTTGAAGGACGATGAAGTCCGTGTCGTGGCTGAGATGTGTTCAGCGGGAAGTCTGGCGCGTCAGGACATACGGTCGATGAAATTGCCGGTGACCCGTCTTCGTGATTGGGGTTCGAGTCACGGAGACAATTCGCAAAACAGTCGGCCCCGCCGCAGGTAATGCTGCGGCGGGGCCGGTTGGCGATGCAAGCAGTCCGGTTCAGATGCCCGGCGCTGCTTTGTGCCTCACTGCTTACACATTCGGCGTCGCGCTTTGCGGGTCCGCCGGTGTGGCGGGATCGGGACTCTGAAGCGCCGGTGCATAGAGAATCACGTTGGGCAGCCGCGGGTTGGCCGTGTTGGTGCTATCCCGCACGCGCGACTGGATGGTCGTGTTATCCGTCACGCCCCAAAAGTTGTTCGTGAAGTCCAGAGAATGAAGCGTGGACGCGCTATAAGTGCCGTGAGACTCGATCACGAGGCGATTCCCATTCGGTGAGTCCTTCTTGAAGAGGAACGAGTTCCGTTGGGCAACGCCGGTGGGCGGCTGTCCATTGGCGGGGAACGCGTCGATCAACACGAGTGGGTCGACCATGTTGATGAACAGATTGTTTTGCACGAAGACCGACGGATCGAAGGCGAAGGCCGCGGAGTCCACGAACGTATTGCCTTTCACGGTAGCGGACCTGCTCAAGCGCGGGTAGCCGTTCGTGCCGGCTTCATAAGTCGTCACCCCATTGCGAACAATTGGCGTCACGTTCATGTGCGTGGCCTGACTGTATGTCATCGAGAACGGCGCGGCGTCGTTGATCTGCACGAACGCGTCCTGCAACACCGCATGCGTAATGGTGACCGTGCCGTTACCCGCGTCCTGCGCCAGCGACGTGTTAGCAGCCGTCACGCCCAGCAATTGGACCGGACCCTGGCTTCCCACGTTGAGCGTGCCCGCCACGTTGATGATGCCTTTGGTCGGAGTCGTGCCCACACAATCGGCCGTGCATGGCACTGAGCGGTAAGTCTCCACGATCGTGTTATCGGGGATCGTCAACGTGACGCCCGGCGCGACTCGCACCGTGCCGGCGATCAAATACGGAGAGCCGCTCGCCGGCCACGTGGTGTCCGCGGTGATGACGGTTCCGTCGGGAATGACCGTCTTCGGCTGCACGTAGACATACGCGGTGACGAGATTGCCGCTCGCGTCGGTGCAAACTTTCGTGGGGTCGGTCGTGTACGGACCGCCGGTACATGCCTTGGGACTCGTGGACGAAGGTGCCGAAGATGCCGTGGTGGCGCTGTTGCCGCCTCCCCCACCGCCGCCACAGGCCGCGAGCAGAAGGGCGAAGAGTAAGCCTGGATATTTTTTCATTTGAAGGTCCCCGTATCGCGCTTATCGTTTTCGAATCTCACTGGTGTGTACACATCAGCGATTCGTGCGACGGATCTTCACATGCCCCGCTTGCGCCAACTGCGGTCTGGGACACAAAACATCGCGATTGGCGATGTCGCTGCCCGAATCGCCTCGCGCGACTTCAGGCACTGCATATGCTCTCTAACGCCTGCGGCGCGGTGACGGTCGCTTCGCCCCAGCGACGGGGGTCAACTATCCAAGGAGCAAAACATGCGAGGCATTCAATCGATGCTTGTACTTCTGGCCGCATTGGCCGTTTCCGGCACGGCGAGCGCGCAAGCAGGAGGCAATGGCAATGGCGGATCGGGCGGCGGCAACGCGCACGGCGCAGCGACAGCGGGCCCGACTGCCGGCGGAGACAACACGTCTGCGGCGACAAGTACCCACTCGAGCCATCATCATTCGCACAAGCACGCCAAGCATCAGAAGCAGCCAGACACGCAGTAATGCGAGGCACAGCGGGCGTGACCACGACGGCATGGCGACGCCCGCCCCAGCCGATTCCGGCGATGCAACGGTTCGCCACGGCCAATGGGAAGGATCGTTTTCAATCCTCCGTGGCGGCTCGTTTCCGATAGTTTCGCCGCTGAGCTTAGTTGAGCCGCTTCAGTTCGCCATCGTCCGCGTACCAGTCCACCGTCTTGCCGGATGTGTTGATCGTCACCGCGCGAGGCTCGCTGAACTGGTCGAACGACTCGATGCCCGTTTCGCGGCCCACGCCGCTGTTCTTGAATCCGCCCCACGGCGACGCCGGGTCGAGGCGATGGTGGTCGTTCACCCACACCATGCCGAACTCCAGCCTGCCGGCGACGCGATGCGCCCGCGCGACGTCCTGCGTCCAGATCGAAGCGGCGAGGCCGAACGGCGTATCGTTGGCGATACGGATCGCATCGGCTTCGTCTTCGAACGGCATGACGACCGTTACGGGCCCGAACACCTCGTCCTGGCCGATCTCCGAATGCGGGTCCGCATCGTAGACGACGGTCGGCTCAAGAAAGTACCCTGAGGTCAATTCTTGAGGCACGCGTCCGCCCGTGAGTAACTTTGCGCCCGCCTGCTGCGCGCGTTCGAGCATCGCGAGAATGCGTTGACGCGAACGCTCGGAAATGACGGGACCCAGTTGGGTCTTCGCATCCGTCGGATCGCCCACGCGGATACGCTCGACCTTCGCGCGGAAACGTTCGAGGAAGGCCGCATACATCGATTTCTGCACGAGGATGCGCGCCCCGCAGACACAGGTCTGCCCAGCGCCGATGAAAGCGGCGAACGCCGCGCCGTTCACTGCGCACTCGATATCGAAGTCGTCGAACAGGATCACCGCGCCCTTGCCGCCCAGTTCGAGCGTGGTCAGCGCGAAATTACGCGCGGCAGCCTCGCCGATCGAGCGCCCCACTTCCGTGCCTCCTGTGAATACCACCTTCCTGATCAACGGATGTTGCGCGAGCGCCGCGCCCGCTACGCGCCCTTCGCCGTTCACGACGTTGACGACGCCTTTGGGAACGCCTGCGTCCTGCAACAGCTTCACGAGCCGCACGGTCGTCAGCGGCGTTTGTTCCGACGCCTTGATGACGACGCTGTTGCCCGTCGCGAGCGCGGGAGCGAGGCTCTTCGAGAGAATCATCAACGGATGATTGAACGATGTCATCAGCGCGACGACACCGAGTGGTACGCGCTGCGTGTAACAGAGGTACGGTCCTTCGATCGGAATCACGTCGCTGCGGCGCGTCAGCGCGAGCGCCGCAAAGTAGCGGTAGAACTGCGGCAGGCGTGAAATCTGTGCGCGCGTTTCGGCAATGGGACGGCCGTTATTCAACGTTTCGAGCTTGTAGAACTGTTCGAGATCGGCTTCGAACAGATCGGCAAAACGATTCAGAATGCGCGCGCGCTGCTGGATCGGCATGTCGCGCCACGCACCGCCTTCAAATGCGCGATGACCCGCTTGCACGGCCCGATCCACATCGCGAGCGGAAGCCGACGCGAGCGCCCCGATCACTTCACCCGTCGCGGGATTCACAATATCCAGCGTGCGGCCGTCTTCAGCATCCGTCCATTCGCCGCCAATCAACAATTGCGCGTCGTAGCGCTGCGGGTTGCTTGTATTCATTGCATGGTTCCTGTCGATTCATTTGTTAGGTGAAGCGTGCGCGTCGGCATGAAGCGCGTCGCGCCCGAGGGTGTCTTCCGGCTGAAGGTCTTCGAGGCGCTGTCCGGTCGGCTCGACGCCCAGCCATGCAACCACGACGATTTGCACGGCGAGCAGACCGATCATCATTGCAAGCACGCCGACGATGCCGTACTGCCCGAAAAGCGATACCACGATGAAAGGCGTGACGATGGTTGCGCCGCGGCCCAGCGTATTGCAGACACCCGACGCGCGCAGCCGCACTTCAGTTGGGAAGAGTTCCGGTACATAGACAGCAAATAGCAGCGCGACCAGCACGTAGATGGGGATGGTCAACAGCAGTCCGACGATGGGCAATATCACGGGGCTCGTGATGAACGGATACATCGCGCCAAAGAGGATCGCGGCGAGCGACGAGCCGATGATCGTCGGCTTGCGGCCCCACGCATCTGCGGTGAGCGCGCCGATTGCGGAACCGATAGGCGCGCCGAGCGACATCACGAGCGCGAACCCGAACGACTTCGCGATGCTGAAGCCCTGATGCACGAAGAATGTCGGAAGCCAGGTGACGAAGCCATACAGCAGCGTGTTGATGACAATGAGCGTCACGCAGCCGACGATCATCCGCTGCAGCATCGCGCCGCTGAACAACGAAGCGAACGACAGTGCCTGTTGCGCTGTCGCGCCGGATCTCGTGGACGCTGGCGCAGGCAGCGGCTTGCCGCCTCGTGCCGCCGTCACTTCCGCTTCGATGCGACGCAGGATCGCATCAGCCTCGTCGTGTCGTCCAACAGAATCGAGCCAGCGGGGCGACTCCGGCAAGGACTTGCGTGCATACCAGACGCCGAGTGCGCCAACACCGCCGAGCACGAACATCGCGCGCCAGCCGAACGACGGAATCAGCAGCAACCCGATCAGCCCCGCGACGGGCAGTCCGGACACGACGAAGACCGCCATCAAACCCTGCAGCCTGCCGCGTTTCTGCGGCGGCACGAATTCGGTTAGCGTCGAGTAACCGACCACGTTTTCCGCGCCCAGTCCAAGTCCCATCACGAAGCGGCACGCGATGAGCACGCTCATGTTCGGCGCGAGCGCCGCGCCGAGCGACGCCAGGCCGAACACGGCGAGATTCGCCTGATACGTGAAGCGCCGCCCGAACCGGTCGCCGAGAAAACCGGTGGCAAGCGAGCCGAGCATCATGCCGAGAAAAGTGAGCGACACGAACAACGCGTTCTGCCCGAGCGTGGAGAATCCGGACTTCAGCGTTGCGCCAAGCACCGTCGACGCAACGTAAATATCGAAACCATCGAAGAACATGCCAATGCCAATCAACCACATGATGCGCCGGTGAAATCCCGACATCGGCAAACGATCGAGCCTGGGCCCTGCGTTGACGTTCATGTCTGTCTCCAGTCGACGTTACGGTGTCAGCGGATTAGCGCTTTCATCGACATCCGCACGTCGTGTTGTATCGAGCGGGTCAAGCACGGCCACGCTCAGCGGGTCTGCATCAACCGCAATGCGTTGACGGTCAGCATGTCGGTCGCAGCGCGGAAGTTCTGTTCGACGCTGCCTTCCTGCGCGGCGAGGAAGAACGCCTTGCACTGTTTCGCGCCGGCTTCGTCGAGCGAGAGAATGCGAGCGGCAAGCGCGTCAGCTTCGGCGTGCAGGTTCGCGCGATCGCATACTCGCGTGACGAGCCCGGCCTGCAAGGCCGCTTCGGGCGTAATGGGATCGCCGAACAGGACCATTGGAAACAACGCCTTGGGCAGTGCATAGCCGCCGAGGTAAGCCATGATCGCGGCGGGCGGCAGACCGCTGCGCATCTCCGGGAACCCGAGCCGCGCCGACGATGCGACGAGCGTGAAGTCGCACAGGATCGCAAGCCCGAAGCCGAAGCCCAACGCATCGCCCTGCACCTGCGCAATCGAGATCAACGACGTGCTGCGTACCAGCCGCTTGAGCTCGATCAGTCGCGCGACTTCGGTGCGGATCGACACGGCGTCCCGCCCCGCTCGCTCGCGCCCCGTGCAGAACACATCGCCGTTCGCGCGAATGCGCAACACACGCGCCTTCGGTTGCACGGCCTCACTGCGCAACGTGTCCGACATCGCGTCGAACATCGCAACCGACACTTCGTTGCCAACCTCCCGGCGGTTCAACGTGAAGGTGAGCACGTCGCCGGTATGCTCTATGACAACGGGGGCCTCCAATGCACTGCGATCCATGTCGTCTCCTGTTGTATAATCTGTATACAGAGTATTCACAGAAATCCGAGGTGTCAATGCCCGCTACGAAAACTGCATCTTCAAAATCCCCGACAGCGCACACGCGCCATGCGTCGAGTCTCGAATCCATTGCCACGTGGTATCACGAGCGGCTTCGCACGCTGGACTCAACCGGCGATTCGTTGAGCGATGGCGTCGTCGTGCCCGCGTTGCGCGAGGCGATCGTGGAAGGCGTACTCGCACCGGGTAGCCGTCTGTCCGAAGTGCAGGTAGCAAAACAGCTGAACGTTAGTCGAACCCCGATGCGGGAGGCGTTCGCGCAGCTCGAGCGCGAAGGGCTCGTGACCGTCCTTCCGCGAGTGGGCGCATATGTGCGGTCGGTGACGCTTCGCGATGTGGAGGAGATTTATACGGTGCGGGCCGCGCTCGAATGTCTCGCGGTGCAGCTTGCATCCGAGCGCATTACATCGCTCGGTGCCGCGCAGCTGGATGATGTGATCGACACGATGCGAACGAGCGTCGATGCCGGCGACGCTGCCGGCTATGTCGATGCATTGGACCGCTTTTACGCCATCGTCATGACGATCGCCGACAACCGCACGTTGCAGCAGAATCATGCCTCGCTGATCGGGCCGGTGCGGCGACTGCGCCGCATCGCAATGACGCAAGGCGGGCGGATGCGCGCATCGTTCGAACAGGCGGTTCGAATTCGCGATGCGGTAGTCAACGGCACCGGGGATGCGCAGGATCTGATGCGGGAACAACTGCAGCGGGCGTGTGATGCCGCGCTGGATGTGCTCAAGAATGCGGGGAAATAGACAAGCGTCGCTACGCCAAGCCGCGCAACGGCTCACGAACCAGTGTTCCGTTGCTCTTGCCGGCCGTTCAACACTTGGCCGGCCGAAGGATTTTTTCCGGATGCAACGATCATTCGCCCCGTGGGCTTCTCGCCTGGGCAACGACCGTTGCGCCCTCTCTAAACGCGGACCGTCGACTTATCCTGGTCGAACGCAGGCTCAAGGAACCGCTCGATCCAGACTGCAAGGCGGTCGGCCGCAAAATTGGCGCGCGCACCGGCGCGGCAGACAATAGCGTCACCTTCCCGGAAGAACTGCAGCGCGCCGCCGGCTTCTTCCAGCCACAGCAGGCAGGCCAGCCACGCAGCGTGCTCGGCGGATACCGCATGACCCACCGGGCGGGTGAGGAACTCGCTCAGCGTTGCGGGCGAAGTCCAGATCAGCGCTTCACCATCGCCGCGCGCCGTGGCGCCCAGGACATCCGTCAAGACCGGCAACGCGTCAGCAACACCGCGCCCCGCAGTCTGCGCACGCAGTTGCGCGAGACGCGTACCGACCGCGTGGCCAAAGCTGCCGCTGCATTCGCTCTCGGCATGCACCAGATCGGCGTAGTCCATACGCCGCCAGTCCGGCTCGGCATTGCGCGTACCGGCCAGTTCGGTGCCGGTCAGGTAAGTTTCCACCGGCTGGAACCGGCCAGGGCCAATCAGGCTCGCGCACAGCGTGTGCACTACGCCAATGCGGGTGGCCACCGTCTGCGTCTGCAATACGCCAAGCTTCTCGCGCACGAGTTCGTCGCGCTCCTTGCGCAGCCCCGACAGCTCCAGCGCCTGCTTCATCTCCATGCGCAGCGCTGAAATATCCCACGGTTTCTTGATATAGCGATGTATCTGGCCCTGGTTGACGGCCTCGACGGTCTGATCCAGCTCGGAATAGGCCGTTGTCAGTATCCGGACGATGTGGGGATAGCGCTCTCGCGCATAGCGCAAAAGTTCGTTGCCATGTTCGCCCGGCATGCGCTGGTCGGACACGAGCACCGCCAGACTGGAGGCGTGGGCGTCCAGCATCGCCTTGCCGTCGTCCACCGAGGCGCCCGTCACCACCGGCGCAATCGAGCCGATGGCGCGTTCGAAGTATTTGACCGCGGTGGCTTCGTCATCGACGAACAGAATCGCCGGAGGCGGCGTCTGGTTGGCAATCGTATGGCTCATTGGTAACTCCTGTGCATTCGATCCTTCAAATTTGGAGATTCCAGCGTCGCGGCCGTACCGCCGCCGACTGCGGATGTGATCCCGATGTCCCCGACAAGCTGCGCGACGCGGTTGCTGAAGATCATGGCGAAGCGGCCTGCGCCGGTCTTCGTGATAACCGGGTCGACCGGCAAGCGCTGTGTCACCTCAGTCGCGACACTTGGGCTGTCGTCGCCGATGTCAACACCTCGCGGACGATGCTAACGCCGAGGGGCTTCTCCAGGATTCGGAACACCCCATCGGAACTGACTGCGCCCGGCAACGCGTTGTTGTCCGCGTAGGCCGTCACCAGGATCCGGACGATATGCGGATACTCCTGAGCGACCTGGCGCAGCAGATCGTCGCCGTGACGGCCCGGCATGCGGAAGTCGGTCACAAGCACGGCCACGCGCGCTCCTTCGCGGCGAAGGATCGACATAGCCTCCTCCGCGCCGCTCGCGAGAAGCACTTCATAATCACCGCCGGCCGCACGCGCAAAGTACTTGCGGGCTAAATCCTCATCATCGACATAGACGACAGTGTGCGCGCTTTGCTGCGTATTACTCATTTCGATATCACTCGGCACGCGGCAGGTCGAAGTTGAACGCGGTCCACTCGCCCAACTTGCTTTCCGCGAATAGTGTGCCGCCGTGCCGCTCCACCACCGCATAACTAATGGACAGGCCAAGGCCGAGGCCCTGGCCGACTTCGCGCGTAGTGAAAAACGGCTCAAACACTCGCGCGAGATTCTCTGCGGCGATTCCCGGTCCGTTGTCGCGCACATTCACATGCAGGCGGTCGTCGCGCCATTCCGCCGCGACGTGGATGCGCGGCGACACGGTGCCGGCCTTCTGCATGGCCAGAGCAGCATTTGAGAACAGGTTGATGAGCACGCCGATAATGGCGGCTTCGTCGCCCAGCACGAGAGTGTCGTCGGACAGTTCGCGCGTGACGCTCACGCCGCGCAGTTCATGCGCGCTCAGCCGGATCGACGAGTCAAGCGCTTTCTCGAACAGGAACGGCACGTCGTCTGCCGCTGCGCCGGGCCGGCGGTAGGCGAAGGTCTTCAGGTCCGACACGATATGCTGGATGCGTTGCATCCCCTGCTTGACATCCGTCAGGCACTCCATCAGCGAAGGGCTGCTTTTGGCCTGCGGTTCCTCCATGCCGATTTCGATCGCCATCAGGCAGAAGTTCACCGGGTTGTTGACCTCGTGAAGCAACCCCGCCGACAACGTACCGATTGCAGCCATCTTCTCCTGCTGCAACAACTGGCCTTTGATCTGCGCGAGGCTCTCGTTGGTACGGGCGAGCTGGTCGTTCTTGTGCGCCAGCTCCTCCTTTAGCCGGAAAAGCTGGAAACGGCCCTTCTCGTTGAAGTAGGTGTACACCGAGCTGGCCAACGCACAGAAGAAGATCAGGATGAGCTGAAACAGGAACTTGCTCGGGTCGTGTATGCCACCCGCATGAGCCACGCAAGCTATGTAATAGAGCGCGACCGTGGCCAGCCCGAAAGCCAGCGTCTGCCAATAACCGGAAGGGAACAGAATGCCGACCGCAAAGATCGTCAGCATGAGCCCGGCATAGAACAATGACTGCTCGCCCTGCGTGACATAAATCATCCAGGAGATCATTGCCTGCGGCAACAGCAGCCAGAGGAAGGTGATGATCTGCACGTGGCGTTTGCCCGTTGCCGTGTAAAACGACAGCAATGCCAGGCCAATGGCCGCGCTGGTCAGCACCCGAATTATCGCAAAGCGCTTCTGCTCATCCGGATACACGACATAGTCGAGCGCAACGCCCATCAGCACCAGCACGATCACCGTCAGACCGCCGGCCTTGCTGCACAGCAACCGGTAGTCGCGCAGCTCTTCACGATAGTTCGACTGTAGCCCCCCGAGCGATGTTGTCATCTCAGGCTACTTGTTGCTGGCCGATCACCACCTCGGCGAACACATTAACCCCGGTCGAGTCCGTGTACAGGCGCGGCTCTCCGCAGTTCTCCGGCATGATGTCGGCCATCTGTGCCTCGTTGCGATAGATCAGGTACCACTCGAGCACGTGCTCCATGCTCAGGCGCTCAGGGTTGTCGGCGTGGACGTTGGTTACCAGCAGGCGGCCGCCCTGTCTGGTCCGGCTGGCGAAATGCTGGTTCAGCCGCGCACAGACCTTGTCCGACAGGTAGTCGAAGAGACCGGCGCAATACACGGCGTCGAACTCCCGGACGTCCGATGCGTGCGCATCGATCCGGCGCTTGAGCAGGTGGTGGACAGAATCGTGCGTGTAGCTAATGGTCATGCGCCTGCCCATTTTCTGTGAAATGGACGCAAGGCGTTCACGTGTCCAGTCCAGTGTCTCCTGGCTGAAGTCGAGCAGTTCGAACGTCAGCCACTGCGGTTCGTCGTATTCGTGGATGAAACGCTGGATCTCCTGAGCCGGGCCGCAACCTACGTTCAGCACACGGAATGGCCGCTGCGCGGCGCGCGCTTCGTTGGCGAGCCGGGTCAGATAGTCCACCAGCAGGTCGACGCGGTTGCGGTGCGCACGCGCGACGGCCGTCTGCAGAAAAGCAGCGTTGACGATCTGGAAATACGTGCTCGGCCCCTGGCGCGGATCGTCGAGCATCTGGTTGACCATCTGGTAGTCGCCGGCATAGCCCAGCGGCTTCGTGAACGTGCGAAAGACAAACGGCGAGCGCAGCAGCAGCGGATGTAGCGCAGCCTGGGCAAAGGCACGGTGTGCCGGCGCCAGTTCTTCATCGACCAGACGTGCCTCGCCTTCGAATTCGTCGAAGTAGAGCTTGGTCTTCTCCATGAGCGGCGATGCCAGTTCGAAGAAGAAGTCCTCGCGCAGGCTATTGCCTTCCTTCGGCATGGTTTCGCCAAGGTCTGCCTGCTCGACCCATCGCGACATATCCGAGAGAAAAGCGCGGATCTGGTTGACCGCGATCTGGTAGTCACGGCGGATCTGGAAACGGCCGGTCCAGTCCTGCACGAACCGGCGCGCTTCTTCGCCCACCGTACGCGCTTCCAGCGCGCCGCCGCTCAGTTCGCGCCACTCGGCGATCAGCGTTACCGAAACGATCGCTGTGAGGCCGGTATTGACCATGCTGATGACGACTGCCTTACCCGAATAGGCGTGTTCCACGCCCATCTTGACGGACAGGTCGCTCAGCACCTCGCTGACCTGCACAATCGAGTACGGGTTATAGATCTCCATCACCAGCGAGTTTCGCTGGAGATTGATGATCGTGCCTCGCACCTGCTCGCCTTGCGAGTTCCGGAAGCTGACTACCGGATCGATTTGCGTTTTGGAATACACAGTATTGCGGCCAGGTAAGTATCACGACAAGTTGGTTTGAGATCCGACGCCCTGCCCGGCCAGCAGGTCGGCCAGGTGAGCGCCGATGGCGTCGTTGGTCCAGGTGACACGTGTCGCCATCGGTTTCAGTTGTGGCGGCGATCCATTGTTCGTGGCGGCGTGCGATTCACTCCCGTTCGCAGCGGCCACACAGGTTTTGCATTCGACTTGACTGCGTCGCCTCGCGCGACACGCGTGCTGATAGCCTCGCGGTCTTGACGAGACCGTGAAACTGATGAGCCCGAGCGTCGGTTGCGGCAACACTGAATCGTTGCGGTTGCAGCATTCTACTGATAAAAAAGAATGCTGTCGTCCACTGTCAACTGGTCAGTGAAGCGGGATGAAGACATGCGGCGAAAGGCGCACAAAGCGCGTAGGTCCAAGGACATGCGGCCTGCATGATAAGGCTCTTGATGCACACCTGCCATTGAACAAATCCGTTACGCATGACCTGGTTGCCAGACGCGAACGGCGTGCAGTGCGTTCCTCGAGCGAAGTGATTTGATAGCCGCGCCGCCGAATCAGACCGCCAGCTGTTCCCTGATATACGCAGCGGTGCGGCTGCGGTTTTCGCCCGCGACTTCAGCGGGTCTTCCGCTGACCACGATCGTTCCGCCAGCGTCTCCCGCCCCTGGGCCCACGTCGATGACCCAGTCGCTTTGTGCGGCGACCCGCATGTCATGCTCGACCGCGACGACCGTGTTGCCCGCATCGACCAGTCCTTGCAGTTGCACCATTAGCCGATCCACGTCGGCGGGATGAAGACCCGTCGTAGGCTCGTCCAGGATGTATAGTGTCTCGCCGCGTTGGGCCCGTTGCAGCTCGGTCGCGAGCTTGATGCGCTGTGCTTCGCCGCCGGATAACTCCGTGGCCGGCTGGCCGAGTCGCAGATAGCCGAGACCAATGTCGCGTAGCGCGGTGAGGGAACGCATCACGCCGGGCTGGTCGGCGAAGAAACTGCACGCGGCGTCGACCGTCAGGCCCAGCACCTGCGCAATGTTCTTGTCCCGCCACGTGATTTCCAGCGTCGATTCGTTATAACGGGTGCCGTGGCACGTCGTGCAAGGCGCATAGACGCTCGGCAGAAAAAGCAGCTCGACGCTGACGAAGCCTTCGCCTTCGCAGGTCGGGCAGCGGCCCTGCGCAACATTGAACGAAAAGCGACCCGCGCTATAGCGCCGCTTGCGGGCGGCGGGCGTGTCCGCGAAAAGCTTGCGCACCTGGTCGAAAAGGCCTGTGTAGGTGGCCAGATTGGAACGCGGCGTGCGTCCAATCGGCTTCTGGTCGACCCGTACGAGCCGTCTGATCGATTCCATCCCGTCGACGATGTGGCCGCTCGCCGGCATGCCGCCATCGGCGAGCAGCGGGTCCTGTTCGTCATCGTCCGGGTTTTCGATTGCTTTCCCCAGTCGGCTCGCGACGAGTTCCGGCAGCGCCTGACTCACAAGGCTCGATTTGCCCGAGCCGGATATGCCGGTCACCGTCGTCAGGCAGCCGAGTGCAAACGCGACGTTCAGCCCATGCAGGTTATTGCGCGTGATACCGGCAAGCCGCAGCCAGCCCTTCGCCTCGCGCGCCGCGCGCTCGACGCTTGCCGGCGGCGCGAACAAATGCCGGCGGGTCTGTGACGCTTCGACCGCCGCGAGTCCGTCGGGCGGTCCGCTATAAACAATGTGACCGCCCTCCTCGCCTGCAGCGGGACCCACGTCGACCAGCCAGTCGGCGCGCCGCATCATCTGCAGATCGTGCTCGACGACGAACAGCGAATTGCCCGCTGCTTTCAGCGCCTGAAGCGCGCTGAAAAGCGCTTCGCCATCCGCGGGATGCAAGCCGGCCGATGGCTCATCGAGCACATACACGACCCCGAAGAGCTGCGACGACAATTGCGTGGCGAGCCGCAAGCGCTGCAGTTCACCCGAGGACAACGTCGGCGTACTGCGGTCGAGCGAAAGATAACCGAGGCCCAGGTCGATGAGCGTGGTCAACCGTTCCTGAAGTTCGGCCGCAATGCGCTGCGCGGCGAGGCGCTTCTCGCCGGACAGGTTCGGTGTACGTCGCACATCAGGAGAGGCCTTGTGCGCCGAGCCGCCAGCCGCCACGCGCCGCTCGACGGCGTCGCGCATAGCGCTCCTGCTGAGCACGTCGCCCTTGCCCCGTGTTACCTCGACCGGCTCCTGCCATTCTCCGCGCGCGACCGGTTCAAGAAGCGCGGCGAGTCCCGACAGAGGCAACTGCGAAAGCTCGGCGATATCGAGTCCGGCGAATTTCACCGATAGCGCTTCTTTCGTGAGCCGCTTGCCGCCGCACTCCGGACAGTCGCTCGACACCATGTACTTCGACACGCGCTTTTTCATCAGCGCGCTTTGCGTGTTGGCGAAGGTATGCAAGACGTATCTGCGCGCGCCGGTAAACGTCCCTTGGTAGCTCGGCTCGTCTTTCCGTTTGAGCGCCGCGCGCGTCTCTTTGGGTGTGAGACCGGCGTAGACGGGCACGGTCGGCTGCTCATCGGTGAAGAGAATCCAGTCGCGATCTTTCTTCGGCAGATCGCGCCACGGCGTGTCCACGTCATAACCAAGCGTCACGAGGATGTCGCGCAGATTCTGTCCATGCCATGCGGGCGGCCACGCTGCGATCGCGCGCTCGCGGATGGTCAGCGAGTCGTCGGGCACCATCGAACTTTCGGTGACTTCATACACGCGCCCTAGCCCATGACATGTGGGACAGGCACCCTGCACCGTGTTCGGCGAAAAGTGCTCGGCAAACAGCATGGGCTGTTTGGGCGGGTATGTTCCGGTCCGCGAATACAGCATGCGCACGAGGGTGGACAGCGTAGTCACGCTTCCCACCGACGAACGCGCCGACGGCGTGCCGCGTTGCTGCTGCAATGCGACAGCGGGCGGCAATCCTTCGATTGCGTCCACTTCGGGCACACCGACCTGCTCGATCAGACGCCGAGCGTAAGGCGCGACCGACTCGAAATAGCGCCGTTGGGCCTCCGCGTACAGCGTGCCGAACGCGAGCGACGACTTGCCCGAACCGGACACCCCTGTAAATACGACCAGCGCGTCGCGTGGAATCTGCACGTCGACGTTTTTCAGATTATGTTCCCGCGCGCCGCGCACGCTGACGAACCCCGTGCCTGTGCGGGAAGACGCCGAGGACGAACGGGGTTTGCGGCTGGTTGCATCCATATCGGTCGGTAGCTATGAGCCAGGAACCCTACAAAGACGCACAACCCATGCCACACCACGCAGCCGGCCCGGCGTCCGCGTTCACATCTTCCGCTGCGCCACCGCCGCCGGCCAGCCTGTGCGCGCTTCGACCCACTCGGCGAGCCTCAGCAAATCGGCGTCAGCGTGAGCGGCGCCAACCAGTTGCGCGCCGAGAGGCAAGCCCTGTGGCCCGAATCCCACGGGCACGGTCACGGCCGGCACGCCGAGAAACGTCCACGGCGCACAGAACGACGCGTCGCCCGTATAGTCGAGCCCGCGCGGCGGTTCGCCCGTGGCCGGCGCGACCAGCAGTGCATCGAGCGCCATCGCGCCGGTCAGCCAGTCGTGAAAGCGGTGCGCCATCGGCATCTGCACCGCCTTGATGCGCGCGTAGACGGTCGAAGGCAGCTTGCGGCCCTCTTCGACGAGGCCGCGCATTGCCTCGCTCACCAGTTCGGGTGTGCGATCGACGAGTTCGCCGTGCGTGATGGCGGCTTCAACGGACATCAGTTTCAACGCATGTGCAGGCGTTTCGAAGATCTCCGCCGGCAGATCGACCGTGACGATCTCGACCCCGTCTCGTGCCAGCTGAGCCGCGAGCCTGTCGAGCGCGGCCTGCTGCGCCGGCTCGATTGCCCCGCCGGCCTGTTTCGACAGCACGCCGATGCGCCGCGTCCCCGTGCCGCGCGCCGCAACATGGGCGGCGGACCGAACATGCGAGACGTGCGGATCGGCGGCGTCCTCGCCGGTCACGAGCGCCAATGCATAAGCCACGTCCGCGACACGTGTTGCAAACATGCCGACGTGGTCCAGCGACCACGCCAGCGGCAACACGCCTGTGCGCGCAATCGCACCGTAAGTCGGCTTGAAGCCGACGATGCCGCAGTACGCCGCCGGCCGTATCACCGATCCCTGCGTCTGGGTGCCGAGCGCGAGCGGCACGATCCCTGCCGCGACCGCCGCCGCTGAGCCACTCGACGAACCGCCCGGCGTGAACGCGTCATTCCACGGGTTGACGGTCGCGCCCGGCTTACGCCACGCGAACTCGGTCGTCACCGTCTTGCCGATAATCGACGCGCCCGCCGCACGCAAACGCGCGACCACCCACGCATCCCGTTCGGGTCGCCGTCCCTTGTAGGCGAGCGAGTTGAATTCGGTCGGCATGTCGGCGGTATCGATCACGTCCTTTACCGCGACTGGTACGCCCGCCAGCGGCGAGGCCACATCCACGGCATTGACGGGCGCGGCGTCCGGCAAATAACAGAACGCATGCAACGACGCCTGCGATTTGCACGCCGCCTCGTAAGCCTGCGTGACGTACTGCTCGAGTTTCGCCTCGCCCGAGGCGACTTCAGCGCGAATCTGCGAGATAGACGGAATCGGCGCAGCTTTTGAAGAAGAAGAGAACATGGTTATGTAAGCGTCGCAAACGGTGTCAACGGTGTCATTTCGCGGCCAGCGCCGGCTGGATGTAATTCTGCACGATGAACCTGTCGTAGTTCGGCTGCTGCTTCAGGTTGCCGAGGGCGATCTGCGTGTCCATCGCGACAGTCAGCGCTTTCGGCGTGATGCTGACGTTCTTCGGATACACGCCTTCGTCGAGCATACGCTTCACCGCTGCGTCGACCACTGTGGCGTCGAGTGTCGGAAATTCCTTGCGCGCGATCGCCGCCGTTTCCGCAGGATGGCTTTGCATGTAGAGCAGCGCGTTTTGCAGCCCCTTCACAAACCGCGCGGCTGCATCCGGATCGACGCTGCGCTTCGCGGAGATTGACGAAAACGCGTATTCGCCATAGAGCTTCGGAAAGCCGAGCACGACTTTCATGCCTTTCGCGACAGCCTGATCGAGTCCAGGCTCATACATCACCGCGATCTTCGCCTGGCCCGCAACGAGCGGTCCGATCTCCGAGCCGAGCGGCACCTGAAGCAGCTTCACGTCGCTTTGCGACATGCCGTTCTCCTTCAGCAGCTTGAAGAACAGCGACGTGCTGGTTGTCGGCATCTGTCCCGACACGATCACCTGATCTTTCACGTCCTTGATGCCGCTGAACTTCACATCCGGCGCAACGGCGATCCACACCGCCGCACCGTTCACGACATTCGCGATCACATCGACATCGGCGCCTTTCTCCGCGGCCACGGCCGTCCACTCCGGACCATGTAGCGAGAAGTCGGCGCTGCCGGACAGCACGGCCGAAAGCGCCGCGCTCGGACTGCCCGCCGTCTGCTTGTTGACGTCGAGTCCCGCCTTCTCGAAGAATCCGCCGTCTATCGCCACATAGAGCGGCAGATAGAGCATCGACTGGAACGCCTGCGAAATAGTTACTTTCTTTCCGTCGGCCAGTGCCGGTGTTGAAACGCCTGCAACGCTCAGTGCCAAAGCGGTCGTGAGCGCGACGAGCGCCTTTCTTGCGGTGAATGCCATCGTCTGTCCTGTCATGAAGTGGTTGGACTGCCGGAATGCGTTAAACCTTGAGCGTGGTGGTATTCGACGCCTGCCGCCAGGGCAGCAGCTTGCGTTCGAGCATGTCGATCAGAAAGTACAGGACGAATCCAATCGCCATGAGCACGAACAGCCCCTCCCACACGGTGTTGAGGTCGTACAGGCTGGACGCGGTGAAGATCATGTGTCCGAGGCCCTTCTCCGATGAGATGAATTCACCCACCACTGCGCCCACCAGACCGAAGCCGACGTTGATGCGAAACGTGGAGATCACATAGGGCAGCGTGAACGGCACCACCACTTTCATGAACACGTCGTTCTTGTTCGCGCCGAGCGTGACGAGCAACGCCTGCAGGTCGGGATCGGCGTCCTTGGCCGCTTCATACGCGGCAATCAGCGCGACGATCGCGGTCAGCGAAATGGCCAGCGCAACCTTCGAAATGAGCCCGGTGCCGAACCACAGAATCACGATGGGTGCAAACGCGATCTTCGGCACACTGTTGATCGCGACGATAAACGGCTCGATGAGCCGCGCGACGAACGGCGAATACCACAGCGCGAGTCCGCACACCGACCCGACCGCGGTGCCAAACACGAAGCCCAGAATCGCCTCGAAGAGCGTATAACCGGTGTCGATGAAAAGCTGATGCGACTGCACGTCGCGCAAGAGCGCCGCGAGAATTTTCGACGGCGAGCCGACAAGGAAATTCGATACCCAGCCGACGCGCGCCGCGCCTTCCCATATCGCAAAGAAGGCCACTACTGCCGCGAGTTGCAACAGCGAACGCCCCCAGCCGCTGTCGAGCACGAAGCGCGCGCGAGGCTTCGCTGTGCGTTGTGCTGGCGCCGGTTTATTGATGGAAGCGGATTGCGTCATGCTGCTTTCACCTCCGTCTGAATGTCGAGCTCGCCGCATAACGCGTGAAAGTACCCGGCGAAGTTCGGGTCGCTGCGTGCACCGATCGGCGAGCGAGCGGCTATGTCGATGTCATAGATCTTCTTCACCTGCGAAGGCCGGCCGCCCAGTACAACGACGCGCTTCGACAAAGCCACCGCCTCGTCGATGTCGTGCGTGACGAGTACGACTGTCTTGTGAAACGTCTCGACGGCCTCCATCAGCACGCCTTCCAGATACAGGCGCGTCTGGTAGTCGAGCGCCGAGAAAGGCTCGTCCAGCAGAATGATGTCGGGATCGTTAATCAGCGTGCGGATCAGCGCCACGCGCTGACGCATGCCGCCTGACAGCATGCGCGGATACGCATTCTCGAAGCCGGCGAGCCCATACGTATTGAGGTATTCCATCGCCATGTCGCGTGCTTGCGCAGCCGGCATCTTCGAGAGCTCCGGCCCGATCAGCACGTTTTGCAGCACGGTGCGCCATGGCAACAGCAGATCGCGCTGCATCATGTAGCCGACCTTGCCGCGCAAGCCATCGACGCTTTGCCCGCGATAGACGATGTCGCCGCTATCCGCCTCGAGCAGGCCGGCGATCACGTTGAACACCGTTGTTTTGCCGCAGCCCGAAGGCCCGATGATGCTGACGAAATCCCGCTCGTGGATATCGAAGGTCAGACCGCCGAGCACGTCGACGGAACCGAGTTTGTTCGAAAACGATTTACGGATATTGCGTAACGCAAGCTGAACGGACATGTCTGTTCCTCGACGACGTTTTCGGAGTGCATTGCGACAAAGGCGATCGAAATCACGCGCTCTGCTGTGCCGCCAGAAAGCGCCGGCGCATCGGCTTGAGCACGGCAATGGCGAGCAGCGCGGTCGCAATGTCGAGCGTGATCGCGGTCGAAAACACCGGCACCCAGCTTCCCGCATGCTGATGCATCAACGCCGCGAGCGGGCCGCCGAAAATAGAACCGATCCCTTGCGAGATATAGAGCCAGCCGTAGTTCTCGGTGGCGTGCCGCGTGCCGAACGTGTCAGTGAGCGTCGACGGAAACAGCGAGAAGATCTCGCCCCAACCGAAGAACACTACGCCCGACAACAGTACGAACAGCACGGCGTTATCACGCGTGAGCAGCCATAACGCCATGGCCACGCCTTCGAGCGCGAAGGCAAAAAACATCGTGTTCTCGCGCCCCATTCTGTCCGACACCCAGCCGAACAGCGGTCGCGTGAGCCCGTTCGTGAAGCGGTCGATCGTCAACGCCAGCGGCAACGCCGCCATGCCGAACACGAGAACCTTGGTCACGCCGAAGTCGGCGGCGAAGGTGGCCATTTGCGAGGTGACCATGAGGCCCGACGTGGACATCATGGTCATCATCGCGAACATCAGCCAGAAGATCGGCGTCTTCAAGGTCTGCGAAGGGCGAAAATTCTTAACGGCAGGTGCGGAAGCGGAGCCCGGGGCAGCTGCGGCATCATGCGCAGGCGGCACGCGCAAACCCTGCGAAGCGAGCAAACCCACCACTGCGAACGCAATGCCGAATATCCAGAGCGTTGCATCGATGCCGCGCACCTGCAGCGACGTGGCGATCGGGAACGTCGTGACGATTGCGCCCATCCCATAGCCCGCCGCGACGGCGCCCGCAGCAAAGCCGCGATTGGTCGGGAACCAGCGCACCATCAACCCCACCACGCCGACATACACAATGCCGGTGCCGAGACCGCCGACCAGTCCATAAGTGAGGTAGAGCATCGGGGCGCTATGCACCTGTGAGGCCAGCACCCAGCTCAGGCCCGACATGACGGTGCCTATCGAAATCAGCATGCGTGGTCCGAAGCGGTCGATCAGCTTGCCCTGAAACGGCGAGAAGAACGTCTGCAATATGATCAGCAGCGAAAACGTGACCTGTAGTTCAGGCAGTGCAACGCCGAGTTTCGCGGCGAGCGGCTTGGTCATCAGCGTCCATACATATTGCGGACTCGAAATCGCCATCATGCAGACGAGACCGAGCCCGAGTTGAAACCAACGATTGTGGGTCGCGCTCGACGAGACGGCGCCGGCTTCCGTCGACGCGACGGGTGGCAACGAAGATTGCAAACGTGTGGTCATGGTGACTCCATTTACTAGGCGAAGGTCTGCCGGCGCCCGGCAGACGTGCAGCGTCCTGCGGGCCTCGAAGGCCGGACCTGCAATCCGATTGAAAAATAGCGCGCGTGTGCGTCTACCAGCCCGCGGCTGCCCCGTCACTGCGCGGGTCGTAGCCCGCTTCGATCAATCCATCGGGATACCGAACGATTGCGCCGGCATGTCCCATAGCTTCGTCATAGGCTTGCATTGTCTCGACTTCGTGTCCGAGCGCTGCGAGTCGCGCGATCGTGTCCGGAGCGAAACGCGCTTCGAGTTTGAGCGTGTCGGTCGATTGACCCCATGTGCGGCCGAGCAGCCAACGCGGCGCGTCGATCGCGGCCTGAGGATTCCAGCCGAACGTCGCAATGCGCGAGAACACCGCACTTTGCGACTGCGGCTGCCCGTCGCCGCCCATGTTGCCGTAGACCATCGTGCGGCCATCTGCAAAACGTGCGAGCGCCGGGTTCAGCGTATGAAAAGGCCGGCGCAGCGGCATTAGCGGATTGCGCGAGCGCTCGTCGAGCGAGAAGCTGCATCCGCGGTTCTGCCAGTTGATGCCCGTCCCGGCCAGCACCACGCCGCTGCCGAACTCGTGATAAATGCTCTGGATGAAGCTCACCGCCACGCCGTCGCTATCGGTCACGCCGAGCCACACCGTATCGCCCGGCCCGCGACCGGCGCCCCACGGCGCAGCTTGAGTCGACGACACTTGCGCAGCCATTGCGTCGAGCGCGGCAGGCTTTAGCAGTTCGCGTGGATCGACGCGCATGTGGTCCGGATCGGTGATCTCTGCGTCGCGCACCGCGAACGCGAGCTTGGTTGCTTCGACGCAGGCGTGTACGAACTCGGGACCTTGCGGGTCCATCTCTTTCGTCAACACGCGATCGAGAATGCCCAGAATCAGCAACGACACGAGCCCTTGTGTCGGCGGCGGCATGTTGTAGATCGTGCCCAGCGAATGATCGAGAGCGAGCGGCGTTCGCATTCGCGCCTCGTGTCGTTGCAGGTCTGCGAGAGTCAGCAGCGAGCCGGCCGACTGGAGATCACCCGCGATGCTGCGTGCAAGGTCGCCGCGATAGAAGTCGTCGAAGCCCGCGTGGGCCAGACGTTCGAGCGTGGCGGCAAGACGAGGTGCGACGAAGCGCTCGCCCGTGGCAGGCACGCGACCGTCGCAGAGGAAGGTGTCTGTGAAACCCGCGATCGGGCGCAGTTCGGCGAGACGGCTTTGGACACATTGCGACTGACTGCGCGTGACCGGCACGCCGTGCTTCGCGTAATGGATCGCGTCTTCGAGCAGGCGTTCGACCGGCAGCCTGCCGCCCAGCGTTTCAGACGACCAGCGATGCGCGCGCTGCCAGCCGGACACCGTACCGGCCACCGTGTTGGCTGCGAGCGGGCCGCGCGTCGGTATGGCCGAGAGTCCACGCGAGCGGTACTCGTCGACACTCGCCGCCAGTGCCGCCGCACCGCACGCCTCGATACCGACAGGCTCGGCGCCGGGACGCGAGATAAGCCAGAACCCGTCGCCGCCAATGCTGTTCATATGCGGATAGACGACGGCGATCGTCGCCGCGGCAGAGATCATCGCTTCAACGGCGTTGCCGCCTTCGCGCAAGATGGCGAGCGCGCTCTGCGCGGCAAGCGCATGAGGCGCGACCGCCATGCCGCGGGTTCCGCGGGCCGGGTTCAGGAATTCGGAACGCATAAGGTGCACGGGGCTTTTGCTTGTATACATACCCGGTGCTCATGCGAATTCCATGCCAACATCTGCATTTCGCGCAAAGGCCGATTGCAGAAGGCGCTTAACAAATCGTCGCGCCGGAAAGCGTGTTGCTAGATGGTGCCTCGCAACCTCGGTGGTGCATAAGGCGCACTGTGAGGCTCCGAGGCGGTGCGGGCGCGCTGCAGGCGCTCTGAGGTGAGAGTGCGCACTTCCGCCCTGCTTCCTTCTATGTGCCGCCCCAGCAACTCGACTGCCCGGTCAGCCGCAAGGGCGCGGATGGCGGCGAGAATCGCAATGTGTTCGTTGTAAGTGTCGTCGATGCAATCACCGTATACGAGGTCGAGCCGCCGCACTACGCGGATGCGGTCGGTCACGCGCTGCATTGCGGCGCTCAACTCTTCATTGCCGGCGGCGAGCACAAGCGCCTCGTGGAACGCCTCGTCGAGCGCCACCATCTCCCGGCCGTCGCGAACGCGCTGTGCGCGAGGGACGTTCCAGATGCGGTCGAGCCGCTCGAGCATCTGCAAGGCGGTGGCGGATAGGGTTCCGTCAGCGCCAAAGAGCCTGGTGACAGAAAACGTCTCGATCAGCTTGCGCATTTCGTACAGATCTTCGAAGCGCTTGAAGTCGATCGGCACGACTTCCCAGCCGCCGCGTACGTAGCCGCGCATCAGGCCGTCGCTTTGAAGACGTTGCAGCGCCTCTCGCGCAGGTGTGCGCGAAACGCCGAAGCGGTCGGCGATGCTGCCTTCAGTCATACGGTCGCCCGGAAGCAGGCGCATGTCGAAGATATCGTCTCGCACGCTGAAATACACGTGGTCAGCGCGGGACGAGGGAGAGCGGGTTGTGTCTTTCACGCACGAGCCTGGGATTAACAGATCTTCCGGCAGTGACTATCGGTCACCGTCAAAAGATCCGTCAACAAGAATTTAATCAGCAGGTGGCGTTGTTGAACTGACGTTCCCGACTATGTGCATGCACCGAACAGCCTGTCGACCAGATCTTCCTTGTCCAGCTGCCCGACCCACCAATCCAGCGCATGCCCGCCTTTATCTTCACGCCACGCGAGATAGCACTGCGTGTGCTCACGCACGCCGGCAATCCGCCTTGCGACGAGTTTCCCTTCACGTATGGGGCCTTCGGCCACGCGCTCAGGCAGCATGCCTACGGCGATACCTTCGCACAGCGCGCCGACCTTGGCCGCCAGCGTAGGCACTACGATGACGGGTTGGCCGTCGTACGTCGCCACCGATTGAGGCTGTAACTCGCGCGACGTGTCGCTTATGACAGCGCCGCGATATGCGGCAATCGTGCCGCGGTCCAACGGCTCGGTCATCACGGCAAGCGGATGATCCGGGGCCATCACGAATAAATGCCGCAACGCTCCAATCGGCCGCGCCGCGATATTCGCCGCGTGAGGCGGCTCGCCGACTGCGCCCACGGCGAGATCCGCGCGCCCCGTGATCAGCGCATCCCAGACGCCGCCAAGCACCTCGGTGGACATGCGCAACCGCGTGATCGTCTCCATTTCGTAGAAGCTGCGGACATACGGCCACAACGAGTTGAACGGCAGGATTTCATCCAGGCAGATGCAAAGTTCCGACTCCCAACCTCTCTGGATGCCTTGCGCTTTCATTTCGAGCTGTCGCGCCGCTTTGAGCAACTGACGCCCTTCTTCCACGAGTACCCGGCCGGCTTGCGTGAGTCTCGCGCGTCTTCCGCTGCGGTCGAACAGTTCGACGCCCAGATCGCTTTCAATCTTCTGCACGAGATAGGTCAGTGCCGACGGTACTCTGTGCAGCAACTCGGCTGCCTCGGCAAACGTCTCGGTTCTGTCTATTACATCCAGTACTTCAAGCGCTTCAAAGGAAAGCTTTACGGGCATTCGGCATCCTCGGTCCCGCCCAGGTGTTGATACCGAGCATCACGATGCGCAGATCACGGCGGCACCGCTCATTGTAATTCGGAAAGAAGACATGGAGCGCAACGTCCGTACGTGCCAAAACGGCACGTCGTAGTGAAGTGCGACTCATGCGAGGGACGGGATTGTAGAGCGGATATAGAGAAGAAGCGACAAATACCGATACAGCAGACAATTACTGAAATAGCAGCCAAATAGCCACGGCGGATTCCCGCTGTCGGAAACCCGCCGCCGCTGCTTCAGAAAGAATGGCGCATGCCGATACGCACATCCGCCTGCGTGCTCGTGCTCGACGGCGTGAAACTATAGCCGATAACCGCGTTCACGCCATCGGAAGCGCGCAGATAATCACCGGAGATATAAACATCCGTGCGTTTGGACAGCAGGTAGTGAAGCCCGAGCGAGCCCTGATTCCAGTGGTTTCCTTCAAACCGCGTGTGTTGATAACCGCCGTATAGCATCAACGCCGGTGTGAAAGTGTATGACGCGCCGCCCTCGTACACCTGCATATGCGACGTTTGTCCGAGCCCCTTGATCGTCGTGTAGGTGAAGTTGCCGCTCAACATCACATTGCCGATCGTATATGCGGCGCCGACCGCAAAGGCGCCTTGCTTGTCGACGGGGAATGCGGAGGCACTGTACAAATCTGTTACCGCGCCGGTTGCAGGATCGACCGAGACGGTGGGCTGGCCGAGGAAAGTACGCGTGCCGATCATCGCATACGGATCGAATGCGTAGATGCCGAACGGATTGTTCAACTGCGTATAGGCGGCGCCCATGTTGAACGCGCCGTGTTCATAGCGCGCGCCCACGCTCCATGCACTTTTCTGGTGGAAGTCGCCCGCCGTATTGCCGAACGAGTACATGCCGCCAAAAGAAAAACCGGAAATGTCGTTGGAGAGATACTTGATCGAATTCGGCAGCCGGTCGCCGTTCATCCGGTCGAAGTCGCCCTGGTGAATCGCATAACCGCTCGCCCACGCCGATATGTTGTACAGGTAGGCGAATTCTTCGGTCATATCCAGCTGGTTACCGAACGACAGCGTGCCCCAGTTGTTCTTCAGGCCAACATACGCCTGGCGGCCGAATTCGGCACCGCCGAATCCAAGCTGTCCATTGCCCAGGTGGAATCCCGACTCGAGTACGAAGACGGCCTGCAAGCCGCCGCCCAGATCTTCGACGCCTTTGAAGCCGATACGGTTACCGTACGAAATGCCGTCGTCGAACTTAACCTGGTGGGAGCCACCGGCGTTGCTCACGTACGTGATGCCGGCGTCCAGAACGCCATACAGCGTGACACTGCTTTGCGCGTGGACAGCCGTTGACGCGCACACGGCGCTTGCTGCAATAGCGAGTCCCGAAAGACTGACGGCATTTCTCTTCTTCATTGAATTCTCCCCTGCTCTTTGCCTGCGCAATTCGTTGGATAAAGCGATCTCTGCCGCGGCCAATAGCAGGCGCGCGGCGCTTCTCGCATGACGGGCAGTTCGAAACCGGTTGAGACCGATCGATATGGCCTGGCTGTTATTTGTCCAGCATGAAAATTTCGCCAAGCCTGCATCGACGCGTCAAGAATACGGTTCCAGATTTACGACGAGTCGATTAGATGCGACATGAATCTGTCGCCTTGCGACCTTACGAGCGAACAACTCGCGTTGCCTTTTCTACTTCACGCCAAGAGCCGTCTGAACGGCTTGCAGGCCGTTCGCACCGCTCGCGGTGTTGACGCCATCCAGCCACGACTTGAGCAGTTCCGGGTGGCGCTTGAGCGCTTCGGTCGCGGCTACGTCGACACTGGTCTTCTTTTCGAGTACTTCGGTGATTACTCCGTTCTCGATGTCGACATTGAATGTCAGCTGTTTGAAGAGACGATCCACGTTAGGGCATTGTTCCGCGTAGCCGCTACGCGCAACGGTGTTGACCGTGGCGCCGCCGTAGTTCGGGCCGAAGTACTTATCGCCTCCGTCGAGATAAGTCAGCTTGAACTTCGTGTTCATCACATGCGGCTCCCACGCAAGGAACACGATCCACTTCTTCTCGCGTACTGCACGCTCGACCTGAGTAAGCATGCCGGTCTCGCTGGATTCGACGACCTTCCAGCTGTCGAGACCAAACGCTTTATCATCGACCATCTTCTTGATGTTCTGATTGGCCGGCGCGCCGGGTTCGATGCCGTAGATCCTGCTATCGAACTTGTCGGCATTTTTGGCTAGATCCGCGAACGAATGAACGCCCGCCGCCGCCACGTAGTCGGGCACTGCGAGCGTGAACTTCGCATTGCTCAGGTTCGGATGAACGACCACGATCGACTTTTCTTCCTCAAACGGTTTGACGACCGGTGCTTGCGCAGGCATCCAGTTGCCGAGAAACACGTCGATTTGCCCTTTTTTCAGGCCCTGATACGTGATCGGCACAGAAAGGTTCGCCACCTTCTGTTTATAGCCGAGCGCCTTCAGCACGACGCCCGTCATCGCATTGGTGGCGTCGATATCGGTCCATCCAGGCCCCGCCATGTTCACCTGCATGCACGATTGCGGCTCCGCGGCCGACGCGAAACTAGCTGCTGCGCATAGCAGCGCAACGCTGGACATCGCCTGTTTGAATAGCTTGTTCATCATCGCGGCTTTCCTGTGAGTGAGTGAGAAGTAAGCATGTAGCGACCGGTCAGTGCGCAACCGCCGGGAAGCGTGCCATTGCTTCCAGCGTGTCCAGATCGATGTGATTGCGCATGTAACGCTGACTTGCATCGACCCGTGGTTGCCAGTCCCATGAAGCAACTGTGCCTTGGGTGGTGGCGGCGAAATGAAAGCGTCGACGGCGCTGGCTTTGCAGCACTTCATCGTGCAGCGCAGCAAGATCCCAGCGCGCGGCAATCTCGTTGCGCAATTCCTCTATCTGAGCGGCGTATTCAGCTTTCGGCGCGAGGTTCACACGTTCGAGCGGATCGGCTTCGACGTCGTACAGCTGGTCTGGGTCGGCAGGCGAGTGTATGAATTTGAAGCGTCCGCGCCGCAGCATCACGATCGGCGCAATAGCGCCTTCCGCAAGATACTCGCCGACTGCTTCGTCATGACCGCCCTGCGTTCCTCGGAGGTGCGGCACGAGACTGTGTCCGTCGAGCGAATCGGGCCATGCCGCCGGTTGTTCGCCGCGCGCCAGTTCGACCAGTGTCGGCAGCAGATCGAGATGCGACACGGAAGCCTTCACGCGATGCGCGTCGAATTGCTGCGGTGCGTGCACGATCAGCGGCACGCGGCAGCCGCCTTCAAAAAAGGTCATCTTGTACCAAAGGCCACGCTCGCCGAGCATCTCGCCATGATCGGAAGTGACGACAATAATCGTGTCCTCCGCGAGCCCGGCCTGGTCGAGCGCTTCGAGAATGGCACCGAACTGGTCGTCGACATAGGAAATCGCGCCGTAATAGGCGCGGCGTGCGTTGCGGATCTGCTGGTCGGTCGGCGGCGTGCGGTCGGTTTCGCAAACGTGACGCAAGCGCCTCGAGTGAGGATCGGCTACGTCGAATGAGTCGCGATGCGCGGGCATGTCGATATCGTCATCCCGATACATGTTCCAGTACTTTTCGGGAATGGCGTAAGGATCATGAGGATGTGTCAGCGAGGCGACCATGCAGAACGGCCTCTTGTCCTTTCCCGCGTGCCGCTCACGGGCAATGTCGAAGAGCTTCTGGCGCGTCGTGAACGTGACTTCATCGTCGAAATCGAGCTGGTTCGTGCGCACGCACGGCCCGGCGTCGATAACAGAACTCATGTTGTGATACCACGTTGGACGCGCTTCGAAATCGTCCCAGTTCGGCGTCCAGCCGAAGTCTGCCGGGTAAATGTCCGTGGTAAGGCGCTCTTCGAAACCGTGCAACTGATCCGCGCCGCAGAAATGCATTTTTCCCGAGAGAATCGTGCGATATCCTTCAGCGCGAAGGTAATGCGCGAATGTCAGTGTTTGCGACGGAAATTCTGCGGCATTGTCGTACGCGCCAATTGCAGACGGCAATTTGCCGGACAGAAAAGAAAAGCGCGACGGCGCACACAGCGGGCTCGCGCAATATGCAGAATCGAATACCACACCCTGCTTTGCGAGGCGGTCGAGGTTGGGTGTTCTGGTTAGCGGGTGCCCATAAGCGGCGAGCGCAAATGGAGTCATCTGGTCGGCCATCAGAATGAGAATATTCTTTTTGCTGTCAAGCATGGAGCGCGCCTTGAATAGAATCATGGATGTCAGTGCAACTACCTATGCCGGTGCGATCGCAGACACGAATAGAACCGTAGGTGGCGGTCCGCGTGCGGCATCTGCACCACTATTGCCGGTCAATTCGGCGCTGTGAAGACGGCAATTCGTTATGTGCCTATAAGGGGGTGTTATGTCGAGGCAGGACCGCTTGCCGCCAATGCAGGCATTGACGATGTTCGAATCTGCCGCGCGTCTCGCGAGTTTCACCGCGGCCGCGCGAGAGCTAGGTTCCACCCAGCCGGCAGTGAGCCAGCGCATCGTGCAACTCGAAGAGACGCTGGGCGCGCCGCTTTTCGAACGCGGTCATCGCGGTGTCCGGCTCACCGAAGACGGCGAGCGGCTTTTCGATGCGGTGCGTCTTGCGCTCGACACCATCCGTCATGCCACTGCCGAAATTCGCGCGCGCCGCACGCCGCAAACGCTCACTCTGTCCACCGACTTTGGTTTCGCCACTTACTGGCTGATGCCGCGGCTTTCGCAATTCAAGGCGCTGATGCCTGATGTCGACGTGAAGATCATCACGTCGCAGAGTGTGTTCGATCCTTCGCACGATCACGCGGACGTGGCAATCGCATTTGGCGACGAACATGCGGACTGGAACGCGCGCAGCGTCATCAAGCTCTTTCCGGAGCGTGTCACGCCGGTGTGCAGCCCCGCGTTTCTCGCGGCACATCCACCGCTGATGTCGCCGTCCGAGTTGCTCGCGCTGCCGCTTCTGCACCTTGAACCGACGCAGCCTGCGCGCTGGGTGTCGTGGGCCGACTGGTTCGCGGCGCACGGGCTCGTTGCGCCCGCTGCGCACCGCGGCATCACGTTCAACAGCTTCACCCTCGTCGCCCATGCGGCGATCATGGGCCAAGGCGTGGCGCTCGGCTGGGCGCCGCTCATCCACGAACTGCTCGCCACCGGCCAACTCGTCGAGCTGTTCGACACTCCGGTGGTCACCGAGCGCGGCTACATGCTGGTCACGCAGCGCGCGGCAACGCCCGCAGTCGACGCTTTCCGCCAATGGCTGCTCGGCGAATGCGGGCTCGACGCGGAATAGCTATCTGGCGTTCCGGTTCCATTGCCACGGCGATTCGCTTCTATCCGCGCCGCGCATGAATTTGCTCTACTGCGACGATGCATGCCGCGCCCCGCGGCATCCCCCTTCGTTTATGTGGAGAGCGCATGTCCGCCGATTCCCGTCCTGATCCACTGGTTCTTACCGTCGCGTGTCCGAGCGCCGCGGGCCAGGTTGCCGCCGTTGTCGGCTTTCTCGACCGGCATCATTGTTATATCGACGAACTCACCGTTTTCGACGACGAGCTCAGTGAGCGCTTTTTCGTGCGCTGCGTTTTTCACGGCGTGGATGCGAACGAGACGCGAAATATCGCGGCACTCAAACGCGAATTCGAGCCGATTGCCGAGCGCTTTCGTATGACCTGGGCAATGCACGACGTCAGCACGCGTCCCAAAGTACTCATCATGGTGTCGAAGCTCGAGCACTGTCTCGCGGACCTGCTATTTCGGTGGCGAATGGGCGAGCTCAAGATGGACATTGTCGGCATTGGCTCGAATCACCGCGATCTCGAACCGCTCGCGCAGCAACACGGGTTGCCGTTTCACCATTTGCCCATCACCGCCGATACAAAACCGCAGCAGGAAGCACGCTTGCTCGATCTATTCGAGACTTCCGGCGCCGAACTGATGATTCTCGCGCGCTACATGCAGATCCTTTCGGGCGAGACGAGCCGTGCACTCGCTGCACGCGCGATCAACATTCACCATTCGTTTCTGCCCGGCTTCAAGGGTGCGAAACCCTATCACCAGGCGCATGCGCGCGGCGTTAAGCTGATCGGCGCGACCGCGCACTTCGTGACCGACGACCTCGACGAAGGTCCGATCATCGAGCAGGTCGTTGAGCGAGTCGATCATTCGTACAGTCCGGAGCGCCTGCTCGCCACCGGACGCGACGTCGAGTGCATTACGCTCGCTCGCGCGGTCAAGGCGTTTATCGAGCGGCGGGTGTTTATCAACGGCGACAGAACCGTCGTGCTGCAATAGTGCTGCAATAAGCAAAAGAAAAACGCCGCTTATCAAAGCGGCGTTTTTTTTCTTCGATGCGAGGACAGCTAAAGCTCTGTCTACTTAACCCAGCTATCCACTCGATCGCCGTGTGCGCTAATCCACGCGTCGGCAGCGGCCGTCGGCTTCTCGCCGTTCTGCGTGGCGAGCATCACGCTGTCGATCTCACCCGGCTTCCACTGGAACTTCTTCAGGAACGCGACGACGGGCGGCGCCTTCTTTTCCAGTTCAGGATTGACGACGCTGTCCACGTGCTCCGCCTCACCAAACACTTTCTTCGGATCTTCAAGGAACTTGAGCTTGTACTTTGCGAACATCCAGTGCGGCTTCCAGCCGGTTACGATGATTGGCTTGCTCGCCGCTTCCGATCGCGCGAGTTCCGCGGTCATTGCGCTGCCCGAACTCGGCATCAGCTTGTAGTCGAGCCCGTAAGCCTTGATTGCCTCGCTGGTTTTCTGCATCACGCCCGCACCTGCGTCGATACCGACAATGCGCGAGCCGAACTCCGCTTTCTTCGCTTCCAGGTCGCCGACCGTTTTCACGTCGAGATTGTCGGGCACGATAAGACCGATCTTCGCGTCGTTGAAATTCGGACCGAGATCGACCACTTTGTCCTTGAAATTGTTCCAGTACGCACCGTGCGTGACCGGCAGCCATGCGGACAGCGTCGCGTCGAGATCGCCCCGCGCCACGCCCTGCCACATCACACCCGCTGCAACCGGTACGAGTTGCACCTGATAACCCAGGCGTTTTTCGATTACGCGGGCGGCGACGTTCGATGTCGCGACACTATCGTCCCAGCCTTCCACGTAACCGATCTTGATGGTCGGCTTCGTATCCGCCGGGGCGCTTACGCTGGTTGCCGCCAGCGCCGCACTCAGAGTGCTCAACACCAGTATCTTTTTGATCAGTCTCATCGCCGTTCTCCCGTTTGCCGTCTAAAAACAACCCATTGAGCATTTAGAATCGCCAGCCAGAATTGCCCGGTAACGTTGTTTTGCGACACATAGTTGTCCGCACGCGACCTGGCTCTTCTGCTTGCTGCCGCGACTCACGGCAGTTTGTTACTGACTGTTGGCGCCAGTCACTTCTCTACGACGAGATCGGTGAGCGGCTTGCTGCAGCAGAGCAGCACCATGCCTTGATCGATTTCCCGCTGACGAATGCCGCCCGCGTGTTTCATTGCCACCTCGCCCGATACCAGCTTCACCTTGCAGGTCCCGCACATGCCCTGCGTGCACGATGCCGGCAGGCGCACGCCCGCTTTCTTCGCGGCATCCAGCACATGCTGGCCGCTGTCGCATTCGATTTCACGGTTGCTTTTCGTAAAGCTGACCTTGTAGCGCGTCTGCACTTCGGCCACGCCGGGTGCGGCAGCCGGCTCGAAAGCCGGCGCCTGTTCCCGGGCTTCTACAAAGCTCTCGGCAGTTGCCGGCTCGGCCGCGTTTTGCAACACCTCGGCGACATGCACGGTAGCCAGTTGTGCGGCGACCTCGCTGACCGTGCCGAACGAAAAGCTTTCCTCATGATAATGCCCGCGATCGAAACCGCCCTCGTCCAGCAGGTTGCGTACTGCTTGCATGTACGGCGTGGGCCCGCAAGTGAAAATCTCGCGTTCGAGAAAGTCCGGTGCAATCAGCTTGAGTAAGGGCAATGTCAGAAAACCCGTCACGCCTGGCCAGTTCGTGCGCGCGCCAACCCGCTCGCAAACAAATGCCGTACGAAAACGCGCGTGATTTGACGCGATCAGGTCGAGTTCGCGGGCGAAGATAATGTCGTCGGGCGTGCGGGCGCTGTGCACGAAGACAATGTCGCTGTCCTCGCCGAGTTCGTGATGTGCACGACTCATCGACATCAGCGGCGTAATGCCTGAACCCGCCGACAGAAACAGCAGCTTGCGCGCCGGGTGACGAGCACACGTGAATTCGCCCGCCGGCCCCAGCACGCGAACTTCGCCGCCCACCTGCAGATTGTCATGCAGCCAGTTCGATACTTTGCCGCCCGGCACACGCTTTACCGTAATGGAGATGGTGTGCGGACGCGTAGGCGGCGAGGAGATCGTATAGCAACGGTTGATCGACTCACCGTCGATATCCAGTTCGAGCGTGATGAACTGTCCCGGCTCGAACACGAAGGTCCGTTCGCCCGGCGCGCGGAAGAAAAAGCTCTTCACATCATGCGTTTCCTGACGCACATGGCAGCACACCAGTGTTTCGTCCACATCGCTGTTCCACCGCGCGGGCAGCGTGTCCCAGAAGCGCGGCTGCGTAACACGGCTTGTTGCGTATTGCGATGCCGGCTCGGTGCCGAGCTGAAACGTCGCCTGATCGCGCATCATTGTTTTCTCCCGCTCCTGGTTGCGATCGTGCGCTCAGCGCTTGAAGGACACGACTTTCTCGCCGAATGCAGACGGCTCCGCATCGTGCGTCTGCGGCGCGTTGCTGTAGTCTGCGATGCGGCCGATGTACCACTCGCAGAACTTCTCCACGAGACCTTCTGTGAACGGCGAATACGGACCCGGCTCATAGGCGCTGCTCGTTGCGCCGCGTTGCGAGTATTCAACGAGTGCGCGGTCCTGATCATTGGTCGCGCGCCAAACGGCCGTCAGGTTGTTGACGTCGTAGTCGATGCCTTCGCGCGCGTCCTTGTGCACGAGCCATTTCGTGCGCACGAGCGTTTTGCCGGCCGAAAGCGGAATCACCGAGAAGCTCACAATGTGATCGCTCATGAAGTGATGCCACGAATTGGGCTGCGTCCAGAACGACAAACCGCCAAGATCGGCCTGCTCGAAGCCGCCGAGCAGTTTCTTGGACGCCACTTTCGCGTCCAGGGTCTGCGATTCGCCATCGCGATCGAGCGGCAGACGTTGCGTGCGGAAACCGGTAACGAGATCCGCGAGCCGGTCGATTTCCGCCGACGGCAGCTTCATTGCTTCCCATTGCGCGGTACGGCGAGCAACTGTCTCTTCGAAAGCCGCCATGCCTTCTTCGTTAGCCGGTGTACGTTGATAGCCGAAACCGTATTCGTAAAGCGAAATGGTCAGCTCAGGATGGTTCGCGACGCAGTGATAGCACTCGCGATTGTTCTCCATCGTCAGCTTCCAGTTGCCTTCTTCGATGATGTCGATCGACGCTGCGATCTTGCAGCCGGCCAGCTGATGCGGTGCCAGGTACGGCTCCATTGCCGCGCGCATGACGGAAAAGTCGGCGGGCGGATTGTCCGCCAGACAGATAAAGATGAGTCCCGCGAGGTTCTCGACGTGGACTTTCTTCAAGCTGTGCTTGCAGCGGTCGAACTGGTCGCCCATATGCTCGGCGAACATCAGATCGCCGTTCAGGTTATACGTCCAGCTGTGATACGGGCACACGATATTGCCGAGTGAACCCTTGTCGGTATTGCACAAGCGTGCGCCGCGATGACGACAGACGTTGTGAAACGCCCGTACCTGCATGTCGTCGTCGCGTACGATCAGAATGGAATCCTGCCCGATTTCCACCGTGATGTAATCGCCCGGCTCGGGCACGTCTGGCTCAACCGCGACCTGAATCCAGTGCTGGCGGAAGATCACGTCCATGTCGAGCGCGAAGATTTCCTCGCTCGTATAGAACGGCGCTTCCAGCGTGTAATTCTTCTTGCGGCGTTCGATCATTGCGCGAACGTCTGCGGAAACTTTCATTGTGTGCTCCGTTGCGTGTCACGTCTGGCGCCGCGCCAAGCCCTCCTGGCCGCATGCTCGCCTGAACCGGAAATCAGTAATCTACGAGTTGATGCTCGCGCAAATACGCCAGAATCACTTGTGCTTTTTCGACGGAACTCCCTTCAATTACGACGCTGCCGCCGCGGCTTTCCGTCGTGGTCGCCGAGAGCATCCGGGCGTGGCCCGAGCGCTTCTCGGCTGCGGCGAGACGCACCGGCTTGCTGCTCGCCGGGCGAATAGTCCAGGCGAGCTCCGTCGCCTGAGCGGGTGCCGCACAGGCGACCGGGTGAATGGTCCCTTCGCGCTGCCGTGCATAGGCATAGGTCGGCGTTGCGTTTGCCATCGGATGCACGGCGATCAGTGCGGGCAATTGCACCTCGACACGGCGGCGCAAGCCCTTGGGCATGAATTGCCGAACTTGTGCGCACCCGTCCTTCACGACGACATCGACAGCCGCGCCGACGAGCGGAATGCCGAGCGCGTTCGCCACCCGATACGGCAGCATGCCGCTGTCGAAAGCGCCTTCGGCTCGCGTGCCGGTCAGCACGAGATCGTAGCCGGGCAGACGCGCGGCTAGGAGCGCCGCGCCATCGGCTTGCGACCCGTCTGCGCTGGGAAAGGCAAGCACTTCAACCGAGCGCGCGCCTAGCGCCAGATATTCCTGTAGCGCGGGATTCGCAGGGTCGCCGGCATGCAGCACGTCGAGTGTCGCAGCATGCTCCTTTGCGAGCGTCAAGGCCAGCGTCAGAGCGGCCGCGTCGTTACGGCTGTAGCGCGCAACGCCGCTCACCGGATGTCGGCCCACGGAAACGAGAACGGCGATTTTCATGCGAGCGCTCCTTCCGCTACAGCCTTCGAGTTAAGTAATGCAGCACCTGTGCCGCGTGCAGTGCGGGCCGCGGCAGCCGCGTCATTGAGTGCCGCGATGGTTTCCTGCGCGTCGGCAATGACGGTCAGGTTCGCACGCTTGGCGATGGGCGCGCTCGCATCCAGATTCACCGCGATCACATGCCGGCAATCCTTGATGCCTTGCAAATGCTGCACGGCGCCGGATATGCCAAACGCGATATACACGCTGGCTTCAACGGTCTTGCCGGTCGCGCCGATCTGCTTGTCACGTGTGAATTTGCCGTCGTCCACTGCGACACGGCTTGCACCGATCGCCGCGCCGAGCGTGGCCGCGAGACGCTCGAACGCAGGCACATCGCTGACTCCGTTGCCCGCGGAGACGATGAAGTCCGCTTCTTCCAGCGCGAGCTGCGCTGCGTCCATCTCCTCGATGCCGAGATCGCGCACGATGCCTTTGGTGGCAGTGGGTTCCCCATCGAATCGCCATGCGACTCGCTCTCCCGCGCCGACAAACGGCAGCTTGGGATCGACCGCATTCGGCGCAAGCAGTATCACTTCTGGCAGCGCACACGAAGCGAACGCAGTGTTCGCATGCGCATACGCGGCCACGTGAGACGCGTCGATTTCGACGACGTGTGTCGCGACGCTCGCATTTGCCGCCGCCGCATACCGGCGGCCAAGATCGCCGTCGCCGATCGCATTGTCGGGCAGGAACAGATGCACTGGCGCATATGCCGCGACGCACGCGGCGAGCGCGTTCAATTCGTCGTCCGGCGCAAAATGGCGACGATCGAACGAAGGCAACTCGATCAGCTTGTCAGCGCCCAATGCGCCAGCGTCGCCCGTAAATTCGCCGAATACGAGCAGCACGATCTCGGTGGTGGCATCGGCGATCAATGCGGCGGCGGCCAGCGTCTGGCGCGCGTGATCGTCGAGCGCGCCACGGTCGGCGTGCGCCGCCACCAGCATCACATGCTGCGGCGTGGCACTCGTGCGGCGCGGCTTCGGTTGTTCACGATGCGCGGCGCCCGATGCGGCGAAATCCATTTCGCCCGCCACACCGGTCGCGCCCAGCGTGATGCGTCTGAGTCCGTCAACGGTGATCGTGAACGGGCGGCGCGGATCGATTCGTTTGATTGTGTTCATCGCGTTACTCCAGCGCTGCTGCAACCAGTTCGGCGACGTCCAGCACTTCAGGACGGGGCCCAACCACGCCTTCGAGCATCGCGGTGCAATTCGGGCAGCCCACAGCGACAATCTCGGCGCCGATCCCGCGTGCGTCGTCGATACGAATGTCCGGAATGCGCCGCTTGCCCGGAATGTCGGTCAACGGGGCACCACCGCCGCCACCGCAGCAACGTCCACGCATGCCGTGGCGCTCCATTTCGACAACCTTGATGCCAATGCTCTTCAGCACGCGGCGCGGCGCTTCGGTTTCGCCGTTGTAGCGGCCCAGGTAGCACGGATCGTGATACGTGATCTTGCTGTCCGCGTAGGCAGCGAGCGCGCGCGGCGACAGCTTGCCGCTCGCGACCAGTTCATCGATCAGGGCCGTGTGATGCTGTACTTCATAGAAGCCGCCCAACGCGCGATACTCGTTGCGCAAGCTGTGCAGCACGTGGGGATCCGAGGTGACGATCTTGCCGAACGAATACTGCGAGAGCGTGCCGATCAACTTCTTGGCGAGTTGCTGGAACGTGGCTTCGTCGCCGAGACGCCGGGCCGTGTCGCCTGTGTCGGTTTCGACGCCGCCAAGCACCGCATAATCGACACCCGCGCGGTTCAGCACCTTGACGAGCGCGCGCAGCGTGCGCTGATAGCGCATGTCGAACGCACCTTCGCCGGCAATCAGCAGCACATCCACGCGACGCCCAGGCTGCGCGACCTGCACCTGCAGATCGACCGCCCAGTCATAACGCGCGCCGATGTCGTAACCATTCGAGCTGCCTGTTTCGCGCAGATTCGCGAGCGTGATCGGTCCCTTGCCCGGCACCGTGCCTTCCACGAGCGTCTGATTGCGGCGCATATCGACAATGGCGTCGACGTGCTCGATCAGCATCGGGCACTCCTGCACGCAAGCGCGGCAGGTCGTGCATGACCACAGCGTTTCTGCCTCGATCAGGCTGGAAATCAGCGGCTTGCCAGGCGCACCGCCATGCTTGCCGACCGGAATGCCGGGCGTGGGACTGCCTGCGTACTCGGCGTCCGTGCCGCCCACCATGCCCGTCACCAGATCCTGAATGAGCTTCTTCGGATTGAGCGGCTGACCGGCGGCGAATGCGGGGCACGCGGCCTCGCATTTGCCGCACTGCACGCAGGCGTCGAAACTGAGCAACTGGTTCCAGCGAAACTCCACGGGCTTGCCTACGCCGTATTCTTTCGCGTCGAGCAGCGGCGCCTTCAATGCAGTCGGCGGCACCACGTCGCGATCGTTACGCTCGGCAAAGCGCTCCTGACGCGGATGAAACGCCAGATGCAACAGACCCGCGAGCGCATGTTTCATTGGACCGCCACGTGCGGCGCCGAATGTCATCGTGAACGCCCCCACTGCGATCAGCAGCGCGACGATGATCGCGAGCGCGCCCGACATCGCCGCGGCCGGCAATGCAATGAACAACACGAGACCGAGCGCGAACGACCCGAGCAACAGCGGCAGATGATCCCACGGTCCGCGCGAAAGCCGCGCGGGTACCGCTTTCGCACCATGCCGGCGACGCCATACGAAAACCGCGCCGACCAGCATCACGAGCGCGGCAAGAAAGATCAGCTTGTCGAGCCACGGCGAATAGATCGCGAGACCGTAGTTGACGAACACAAGCGCCATCGCGAGGATCGCCCCGCCGGCGGTCGCCACGTGCGTTTTCGCAATATACGGGTCGCGCGCGACCACATGATGCAGATCGACGAAGTAGCGTTTCGGAATCGACAGCAGATTCGCCCAGCCGTATGCGCCCGCCGCCGTGGCGCGACCCACGCGCCAATACGCGGCGCGCTTCGCAAGCGCGAAAGCCAGACCCGCCATCGACAACCACAACAGCACGGTGATGACAGACACGGGGCTCATTGTCAGAAGTCCTTGCAAAGGCGCAGCGCGTCGTAAATCGCGCCGTGAATGTTGTGCATGGAGATGCAGTCGCCGACGCGAAACAGCAGGAAGCGGCCATTACCGAGTTCTTCGGAAAGCGACGGCTGCGGCTCGGATGCAAAGAGCTTATGCACGTCGACCTGCCCGCGATTGACCGACTCGGGCTTGAGCTTCCAGTACAACTCGTCGTTCGGCGTGCTGCCGTTCTCGATCACGACCTGATCGACCGCGCGCTCTTCCTGCTCCTCCGTGTACTCGTTGCGGATCACGGCGATCTTCTTGCCGTCTTCTTCGTACACTTTGTCGAGCCAGTAATTCGGTGTATGGACCACGCCCTGCGCATAGAGGCGCCGATAGAAAATCGGGAACGTGGTGCCCCCTACGTCGTCGGCCACTTTCACGTCGGGCGTGACGATCTCCACGTTCGAGCCGCGGCTCGAGATGAAATCGGCGACGCCGGCGCCGGCGTGCGTGCTCACGCCGTCGTACACGAGGACATTCTTGCCCGGCTCGACCTTGCCCGAGAGCACGTCCCACGAACTCACCGCGAGGCCTTCGTCGACGCCCCACGCCGCGACTTGCGACGTGAACGCCGAGCCGCCCGTGGCGAGCACGACGATGTCCGGTTTTTCGGCCATGATGGTTTTATCGTCGGCGGCAACACCGAGACGGCGGTCCACGCCCAGGCGCTTCGTCTCCATATCGAACCAGCGGACGATGCCTGCCATCTGCTCACGCTGCGGCGCTTTCGCCGCGAGCATGATCTGGCCGCCCACATAGTCGTTCTTCTCGAACAGCACCACGTCATGGCCGCGCGACTTCGCGACCCGCGCCGCTTCGAGTCCCGCAGGACCCGCGCCGACCACGACGACCTTGCGCTTCGGCCCGTTCGTGCGCGCAATGACGTGCGGCATGGTCGCTTCACGCGAGGTCGCCGCGTTCTGCACGCACAGCACGTCGAGCCCGTTGTACTGACGGTCGATGCAATAGTTCGCGCCGACGCATTGCTTGATTTCGTCCTCGCGGCCATCGCGGATCTTGATGACCATATGCGGGTCGGCAATCTGCGCGCGTGTCATGCCGACCAGATCGACCATGCCGCTCGCCAGCAGACGCTCGGCCTGGCCCGCGTCGCGAATACTTTGCGCATGCATGACCGGGATTTTGACGACCGACTTGATGCCGGCTGCGAGATGCACGAAAGGCTCGGGTGGCAGCGCCATCGGCGGCATGCAGTTGGCGAGCGTGTTGTGCGTATCCGCGCCGGAACCGATCACGCCGAGATAATCGATCAGGCCGCTTTCGCTCATTGCCTGCGCGATCTCTTTCAATTGCTCATGATCGAGACCGTCTTCGTGGAACTCGTCGCCGCACATGCGCAGGCCCACGCAGAAATCGGGGCCCACTGCTTCACGCACTGCTTTCAATACTTCGACGCCGAAACGCAGGCGGTTTTCGAGCGAGCCGCCCCATTCGTCGGTGCGAAAATTGGTGCGTGGGCTCCAGAACTGGTCGATCAGATGCTGGTGCGCCGCCGAGATCTCGACGCCGTCCATGCCCGCATCCTTCACACGTTTCGCGGCAGCCGCGAAGTCGGTGATAATGCGGCGAATCTCTTCCACTTCAATGATCTTTGCATTGCCGCGATGCACCGGCTCACGCACGCCCGAAGGTGACATCAGATGCGGCCAGTGCTCGCCATGAAACGCCGAGCGGCGGCCCATGTGCGTGGCTTGGATCATGATCTTGGCGCCGTGCGCGTGCATGGCTTCCGCGAGTCGCGAGAGCGGATCGATGATCTTGTCGGTCGACAGGTTCACCGACTTCCACCAGCCTTGCGGACTGTCGATGGATACCGGGCTCGAACCGCCGCATACGGCGAGGCCCACCCCACCCTTGGCCTTTTCTTCGTAGTAACGGATATAACGGTCACCGGGCAGCCCACCAGGCTCCGCATACACCTCCGCATGCGCAGTGCTGACAATGCGGTTGCGCAGAGTCAGCTTGTTCAGCGTAAGAGGCTTGAAAAGGTTCGGGTAACGCATCGCGATCGACCTCGGAATAAATGACTTCTAGTGCTATGCCGCGAGCGGCGACACTTCGAACACGCAATGGTCGTGGCCTTCCGCCGCGCATCGCGCTTCTTTCGACTGCGAAGGCGGACCCTTGCGTTGTGAATCGGGCGCCGTGTCGTTGACCCAGTCCATTGCTCCCGCGAACCAGCCGGCGAACATGTAGCAGAGCTTGCCGACTTTGCCCGGTTGCGCGAGCACGAACGACGAGTGATGCAGTTCGATACGCGCATGCGACGTGGACGGATCGCTTTCCGTGATCGTGAAGATGCCCCAGCCGCGTTGCGAAAGCCGCTTCAGGTAGTGCTCGAATACGGCCATGCCGGCGATGCCGTGCTGCTTGGCCTCCTTGTCGCACCAGAAGTACGCGGACTTATAGCCCGCCTTGTAGAGAATCTCGGCATACGTGTCGATGCCCAGCGCTTCTTCAACGGCGGTATGGTTGTTCGTGAAGAAATGGCGCGGCACATAGAGCATCGGCAGCGCGTCGGTGGTCCAGACGCCGGTGTTCGCATCGACGTCGATAGGCAGTTGAGGTTGCATGTGGAAGACTCCGTGTTTTGTGGGGCGAATCTGCGGGCTCTGCGCGCGTGAAGCTCAAACCTTCCACACTTCACCGAATACGCGGACCCAGTTCTCACCCATGATCTTTTTGATGCGCGTCTCGCTCCAGCCCGCGCGCTCCATCGCGGCGGTCAGGTTCGGAAACTCGCCGATCGTGCGGATGCCTTCGGGGTTCACGACCTTGCCGAAGTTCGTCAACTGGCGATAACGGCCCTTGTCGTGCGTGATCCAGTCGAAGAACTCGGTGCTGTAGCCTTGCGTGAAGTCAGTGCCGATGCCGACCTGGTCTTCGCCGATCAGATTCACCACGTAGTCGATTGCCTCGATATAGTCTTCGACGGTCGCGTCCGGACCGCGCTTCAGGAAAGGCGCGAACATGGTCACGCCGACAAAGCCGCCGGCGTCGGCGATCTCTTTCAGTTGTTCGTCGCTCTTGTTGCGCGGGTGCTCTTTGAGTCCCGACGGGCAGCAATGCGAATAGCACACCGGCTTTTTCGACGCCGCAATCGCTTCCGACGAAGTTTTTCCGCCGACATGCGAAAGATCGACCATGATGCCGACGCGATTCATTTCCTGGATCACTTCACGGCCATAGCCGGACAGACCGCCGTCGCGCTCATAGCAACCGGTGCCGACCAGGTTCTGCGTGTTGTAGCAAAGCTGAACCACGTTCACGCCGAGGTCTTTGAATGCCTCGATATAGCCGAGGTTGTCCTCGAATGCATGCGCGTTCTGGAAGCCGAAGATGATGCCTGTCTTGTTCTCCTTCTTCGCGCGGAAGATGTCGTCGGTCGTGCGCACGAGCGTGAGAATCTCGCCATACTCGCGGATCTGCTGCTTCATTTCGGCGATGTTATCGACGGTCTTCTGGAAGCTTTCCCACACGGACACCGTGCAGTTCACCGCGGTCACACCACCCTTGCGCATATCTTCGAACACCGAGCGCTCGAACTTGGAAATGTTCAGGCCGTCGATGATGATGCTGTTTTCGTGCAAATTGCTCATCGTGTGCTCCAGGTGTTCTTAGTAAATGGGGAAGCGCTCGCACAGCGCGAAAATCTCGCGGCGCACGCGTTGTTCGGTGGCCGCATGGCCTTCGGGGTGCTCGCGCAGCGAATCGAGCACTTCCACGATCAAGCGGCCCACGTCGCGGAACTCGTTCACGCCGAAGCCGCGCGTCGTGCCCGCCGGTGTGCCGAGGCGCACGCCCGAGGTGATCGTCGGCTTTTCCGTGTCGAACGGAATCCCGTTCTTGTTGCACGTAATGCCTGCGCGCTCCAGCGCCTGCTCGACCTGATTGCCCTTGAGGCCCTTCGGCCGCAAGTCGACCAGCAGCAGATGGTTGTCGGTGCCGCCCGTCACGAGATCCACGCCGCCCGCCTTCAGCACTTCGCCGAGCGCCTGTGCGTTGGCCAGCACGTTGTCGATGTAGGTCTTGAAGCCGGGTTGCAACGCCTCGCCGAACGCGACAGCCTTGCCGGCGATCACATGCATCAGCGGGCCGCCTTGCAAGCCGGGGAACACAGCCGAGTTGATCTTCTTTGCAATGTCTTCGTCATTTGTCAGCACGAAGCCGCCGCGCGGACCGCGCAACGTCTTGTGCGTGGTGGACGTCACCACATGCGCATGCTCGACCGGATTTGCATGACGCCCGGCCGCGATCACGCCGGCGATGTGCGCCATATCCACCATCAGCTTTGCACCGACGCTGTCGGCAATGGCACGCAGCCGCTTGAAATCCAGCGCGCGCGGATACGCCGAGAAGCCGGCGATCAGCAGCGCGGGTTTATGCTGCTGCGCAAGTTCCTCGATCTGTTCGTAGTCGATCAGCAGCGTGTCGCGGCTCACACCGTACTGCACCGCGTTGAACCACTTGCCCGACATGGCCGGCTTCGCGCCGTGCGTGAGGTGCCCGCCCGCGTCGAGCGACATGCCGAGCACCGTGTCGCCCGGCTTCACCAGCGCTAGCATGACCGCACCGTTTGCCTGCGCGCCGGAATGCGGTTGCACATTGGCGAACTTCGCGTTGAACAGTTGCTTGATGCGTTCGAGCGCAAGGGTCTCGATCTCGTCGACGTATTCACAGCCGCCGTAGTAACGCTTGCCCGGATAACCTTCCGCATATTTGTTGGTCAGCACCGAGCCTTGTGCTTCGAGCACCGCGCGTGACACGATGTTTTCCGACGCGATCAGTTCGACTTGCGACTGCTGGCGCTCGAGCTCTTTCAAAATAGCGCCGCGCACCGCCTGATCGCGCGTGGCGAGCGATTCTTCGAAGAAAGGATTCGGGTTCGACATGGAAGGTCCGTGGAATCGTTGACGGGAAGGCCCGGAAGCCGCGCTGACGCTTAGTTTGTGCGGCGCTTGCGCCCTGCTGCTACCGGCTTGCATTGCGTCTATTCTTGACGCTTGCATCGCGCGTCAATTTATGAATTCAGACGCGTTCTTTGCCTTTTCCGCCATGAGCGACCTTTTTCGACAAGTCGCCCGTGCGAGCCTGCCAATGTCGTGACCGGCGCCTCGGTAAGTACCCTGAGTACTGTCGCTCGCGCGGCCATGCGCACGTCGAACGACCGTTCCATGCTGAAGGAATTCTGAACAGCAGCTGAACGCAATGCGCGGTTAAGGTGCGGGTTTTCGGCGTCGGTGGTGCTGCTGTGGTGCTGCTGTGTGCACTCCTGGTGCCGTTTCGCGAGCGTTCCGCGCATATGCATTGCCAACCAAGGGTTTAGCCTGATGGCATGGTAGTTGCGCTAGTACGCAAAATTGAAGAAGTCGCCGCTCCCCACGGCGACGCGACACTATAGATTCCAAGGAATCACTCCTCTCATGTCCACCGATCGCACGGCGTCACTGTCGCATTTCGCCTTCATGCCCGTTCCGAACTTCACGATGATCGCATTCACCAATGCGATCGAAGTACTGCGCATGGCGAACTACCTGACGGGGCAGACGCTATATCGCTGGTCGATCGTCAGTCCCGACGGCGGCCCGGTGACGGCAAGCAATGGTTTGTCGGTCGATACGGGTCCCGTCGAATGCGTCGGCCAGCCGGATATCGTGTTCGTAATCGGCGGCATCGACGTGCAACACGCGACCACGCCGGCCCATTTGTCCGCATTACGCCGTTTCGCCCGCATGGGTTGTGTGCTCGGCAGCCTGTGCACGGGCACCTATGCGCTCGCGCGTGCCGGGTTGCTCGCGGGCTACGCCTGTGCGATTCACTGGGAGAACATGTCGGCGCTTAAAGAAGAATTCCCCGACACGCGTTTTCTGAAAGAACTGTTTGTGATCGATCGCGACCGTGTGACATGCACAGGCGGTGTCGCGCCGCTCGACATGATGCTGAACCTGATCGCTCCGCGCGTCGGGACCGCGCGTGTGACGCAGATCGCCGAGCAGTTCATCGTCGAACATGTGCGCGATACGAGCGCGCAACAGAAAATGCCGCTGGTCGCGCGACTCGGTTCGGCCAACAAGTCGCTGTTCGAAGTGATCTCGCTGATGGAGAACAACATCGAGGAGCCGCTGTCACGCGAGGAACTGGCGAGACTCGCCGGCATGTCGCAAAGGCAGTTGCAGCGCCTTTTCCGCGAGCATCTGGGGATGACGCCCACGCATTACTATCTGACGCTGCGTTTGCGACGCGCGCGCGAACTGCTGCTGCAAACCGACATGTCGATCATGAACATCACGATGGCTTGCGGTTTTCAGTCCGCCTGCCACTTTTCGAAAAGTTATCGCGACGCGTTCGGCACCGCGCCCACGCGTGAGCGTCGCAAGCAATCGCCTTCGCTGTCGCCGTCACCGGTCATGGCGGCCTGAAGAGCGCCAGTACTCGCCAGCGTCAAAGAAAAACGCGTTGAACGGATCTCCGTTCAACGCGTTTCTTGATTGGCCGCCTCTAGTTTCTTGCGATGCTCACGCCGCCTTCAGCAAGCCGTGCGGATCGATAACGAATTTGCGCGGCGCGCCGCCGTCGAATTGACGGTAACCATCAGGCGCCTGATCGAGCGACACCACGGTCACGTTGACGATGTCGGCAATCGGCAAGCGGTCCCACAAGATCGCCTGCATGAGGTTGTGGTTGTACTTCATCACCGGCGTCTGGCCCGTATGGAACGAGTGCGACTTGGCCCAACCGAGCCCGAAGCGGATGCTCAGACTACCCTTGCGAGCGGCCGCGTCGACGGCACCCGGATCGTCGGTCACGTAAAGGCCCGGAATGCCGATCGCGCCTGCTGCGCGCGTGATCTCCATCAGCGAGTTCAGTACCGTGGCCGGCGCTTCCTCATGCGAGCCGCTGCTTCCATGACCGTGCGCCTCGAAGCCAACGCAGTCCACCGCGCAATCCACTTCCGGCTTGCCGAGAATCTGTTCGATCTGTTCGCCAAGCGTCGCGTCTTTCGACAGGTCGACGGTCTCAAAGCCCATCTTGCGCGCATGCGCAAGACGCTCCTCGTTCATGTCGCCGACAATCGTGCAGGCCGCGCCCAGGAGGCGCGCCGACGCGGCTGCCGCCATGCCGACCGGCCCCGCGCCTGCAATGTAGACGGTCGAACCCGGCTTCACGCCCGCCATCACTGCGCCGTGATAACCGGTCGGCAGAATGTCGGACAGACAGGTGAGGTCGCGGATCTTCGACATGGCCTGCGCGCGATCGGGGAATTTCAGCAGGTTGAAGTCGGCGTACGGCACCAGCACGTACTCGGCCTGTCCGCCAATCCAGCCACCCATGTCGACATATCCGTAAGCGCCGCCCGCGCGCGACGGATTGACGTTCAGGCATACGCCCGTGTGCTGCGACTTGCAGGTCGGGCAGCGACCGCAGGCCACGTTGAACGGCACCGACACCAGATCGCCGATGCTCAGCGTCTCGACGTCGCGACCCACTTCGATCACCTCGCCGGTAATCTCGTGGCCGAGCACGAGGCCCACCTCGGCGGTCGTGCGGCCGCGCACCATATGCTGATCGGAGCCGCAAATATTCGTGCTCACGACCTTCAGAATTACGCCATGGCCGATCGCGCGGCCACGTGGATCGACCATCTTCGGATAGTCGATCGACTGCACTTCCACCTTGCCCTGCCCGAGATATACGACGCCGCGATTGCTGCTCATTGAATGTCTCCGTGTCTTGTGAGAGACGCGCGGATTGTGTGCCACGCGCCGTTCAACGAGCGTAGCGCCCGCTGCGAGCAATCACCTGCATGGAACCCGACATGGGTTTGGCCGTAACCGACATGGCCGCGGACGCCAGTCTTTATTGATTGACCGTTCAATATAAAAAACCTACCATGCGCCGATTGAATATGTGGTCTTCGCTAGCTGCGAGTCGTCCAATCTTCACACCATCAACATGCCCAAGCTCGGAATGCGCGAAATTCGCCGCGCCCAATTGATCGACGCCACGCTGCTCACCATCGACCAGACTGGGCTAGCGGGCGCGACGCTGGCATCCGTCGCCCAACGCGCAAGCATTTCCACGGGCATCGTCAGCCACTATTTCGGCGATAAGGACGGCTTGCTGGAAGCCACCATGCGGCACGTGTTGCGCGATCTGTGGCAGGCCACTTCGCGTCGGCGCCGCGCGGCAAAGGCCGACCCGCGTTCCAGGCTGCGAGCGGTAGTCGCCGCCAACTTCGATGCGGAGCAAACGAGCGCGCCCGTCATGAAGACGTGGCTCGCCTTCTGGTCGGAGAGCATGCACAAGCCGCATTTGCGTCGGCTTCAATACGTGAATACGCGGCGTCTGAACTCGAATCTGTGCGCCGATTTTGCGAAAGCGATGCCACGCGCAGCCGCGCGGCGGGCGGCGAGCGGGCTCGCTGCGCTGATCGACGGACTGTGGTTGCGCGGCGCGCTGTCGGGCGAACCGTTCGACACCAAAGCGGCGCTACGTGTGGCAAACGAATACATCGACCTGGTGCTGGCGGCGCGCGATTCGGCGTAGATCTGCCAGACAGGAACCAGCGATATCTTCACAAAGGAGCAAGTCATGGCGGTATTCCCAACGCAACGTCTCTATATCGGCGGCACCTATCTGGACGCGACCGGCGGAGAAACTTTCGACACCGTCGACCCCGCCAACGGCGAAACGCTCGCTACCGTCCAGCAGGCGAGTGCCGCGGACGTGGACCGCGCGGTGCAATCCGCTCGTGAAGGTCAGCGCGAGTGGGCCGCGCTCACGGGCATGCAACGTTCACGCATTCTGCGTCGCGCGGTCGACATTCTGCGCGAGCGCAACGACGAACTCGCCGCACTCGAAACGCGCGACACAGGTAAGCCGATTGCGGAAACGCAGGCCGTGGACATCGTCACGGGCGCGGACGTGATCGAGTATTACGCGGGCCTTGCCACCGCTATCGAAGGGCAGCAGATTCCGTTGCGGCCGACGTCGTTCGTGTACACGCGGCGCGAGCCGCTCGGCGTATGCGCGGGTATCGGCGCATGGAACTATCCGATTCAGATCGCGTGCTGGAAGTCGGCGCCAGCGTTAGCCGCGGGCAATGCGATGATCTTCAAGCCGAGCGAAGTCACGCCGTTGTCGGCTTTGAAACTCGCCGAAATTTACACGGAGGCCGGCGTGCCGGCCGGCGTGTTCAACGTCGTGCAAGGCGACGGCCGCGTGGGCGCGATGCTCGCCGCGCATCCGGACATCGAGAAAATCTCGTTTACGGGCGGCGTGGAAACCGGCAAGAAGGTGATGTCGATGGCGGGCGCATCGTCGTTGAAGGAAGTGACGATGGAACTCGGCGGGAAATCTCCCCTGCTCGTTTTCGACGACGCGAATCTCGAACGCGCCGCCGACATCGCGATGAGCGCCAACTTCTTCAGCTCGGGCCAGGTCTGCACGAACGGCACACGTGTTTTCGTGCAACGCAGTGTGCTCGAACAGTTTGAAGCTTTAGTGCTGGAGCGTGTGAAGCGCATCCGCGTGGGTGCGCCAGGCGACGCCTCGACCAATTTCGGCCCGCTCGTTAGCGCTGCGCAATTGCAGAAGGTGCTCAGCTATATCGATAGCGGCGTTCAGGAAGGCGCCCGGTTGATTGCGGGCGGGAAGCGCCTGAGCGAAGGCCATTTCGGCCAGGGCCAATACGTCGAACCAACTGTGTTCACCGGCTGCCATGACGACATGCGCATCGTGCGCGAGGAAATCTTCGGCCCGGTCATGAGCATTCTGGTTTTCGACGATGAAGACGAAGCCATCGAGCGTGCGAACCGCACCGCTTACGGCCTCGCCGCCGGTGTCGTCACCGACAATCTGGCGCGCGCGCATCGGGTGATTCATCGGCTCGAAGCCGGCATTTGCTGGATCAATACATGGGGCGAGTCGCCGGCCGAGATGCCAGTGGGCGGCTACAAGCAATCGGGCGTGGGCCGCGAGAACGGCATTACCACGCTCGAGCATTACACACGCATCAAGTCCGTGCAGGTCGAGCTCGGTCCGTATCAACCGGTGTTTTGAGGAGCGCAGCCATGACTTCGAACGAATACGACTACATCGTTGTCGGCGCCGGTTCGGCGGGTAACGTGCTGGCGTCGCGTCTCACCGAAGACGCCGACGTCACGGTGCTGCTGCTCGAAGCCGGCGGCCCCGACTATCGCTTCGATTTCCGCACGCAGATGCCCGCCGCGCTCGCCTATCCGTTGCAAGGGCGCCGCTACAACTGGGCGTATGAGACGGACCCCGAGCCGCATATGAACAACCGTCGCATGGAGTGCGGCCGCGGCAAGGGACTAGGCGGGTCGTCGCTGATCAACGGCATGTGCTATATCCGCGGCAATGCGCTCGATTACGATGGTTGGGCCACGCGGCGCGGTCTGGAAAACTGGACCTATCTGGACTGCCTGCCCTATTTTCGCAAAGCCGAAACACGCGACGCAGGGCCGAACGCCTATCACGGCGGCGACGGTCCCGTGCACGTGACCACGAGCAAGCCCGGCAATAACCCGCTTTTCGCAGCGATGGTCGAGGCCGGCGTCCAGGCGGGCTTTCCGCGCACCGACGATCTGAACGGCTATCAGCAGGAAGGCTTTGGTCCGATGGACCGCACTGTCACGCCCAACGGCCGGCGCGCCAGCACCGCGCGCGGCTATCTGGATCGCGCGAGAGCTCGCGCGAACCTGACCATCGTCACGCATTCGTTGAGCGATCGTGTGCTGTTCTCCGGCAAACGCGCGGTAGGCGTCGCGTATCTGCACAACGGCGCGACGGTGAATGCCCACGCGCGCCGGGAAGTACTGGTATGCAGCGGCGCGATCGCATCGCCGCAATTATTGCAACGCTCCGGCGTGGGTCGCTCCACGTGGCTGCGTGAACTCGACATTCCTGTTGTTCACGATCTGCCGGGGGTCGGCGAAAACTTGCAGGACCACCTGGAGATGTACATTCAGTACGAGTGCAAGGAGCCCGTCTCGCTCTACCCTGCGTTGCAATGGTGGAACCAGCCGGCTATCGGGCTCGAATGGATGCTCAACGGTACGGGCATCGGCGCGAGCAATCAGTTCGAAGCGGGCGGCTTCATCCGTACACGCGACGACGACTTGTGGCCCAACATCCAGTACCACTTTCTGCCGGTGGCGATCAATTACAACGGCTCGAACGCGATCAAGATGCATGGCTTTCAGGCACACGTCGGCTCGATGCGCTCGCCGAGCCGCGGGCGCGTGAAGCTCACATCGCGCGACCCGGCCGCACATCCGAGCATTCTCTTCAACTACATGGCCGATCCGCTCGACTGGCGCGAGTTCCGCGACGGCATCCGCATTACGCGCGAGATCATGCGGCAGCCGGCGCTGGATCGTTATCGCGGACGTGAGCTGAATCCGGGCGCTGAACTGACAACAGACGCCGAGCTGGACAGTTTCGTGCGGGCGCGGGCTGAAACGGCGTTTCATCCTTCCTGCTCGTGCAAGATGGGTTATGACGACATGGCCGTGGTGGACAACGAGGGCCGCGTGCACGGCTTGCAAGCGCTGCGCGTGGTGGATGCGTCGATCATGCCGCTCATCACCACGGGCAATCTCAACGCCCCGACCATCATGCTGGCGGAGAAGATCGCGGACCGCATTCGTGGGCGCGAGCCGTTGGCGCGCGTGGACACACCTTACTTCGTCGCGAATGGCGCGCCTGCCAGGAAGCGTGAACGAGCGACCGTCTGAGTTCCGCGTTCAGGATTCCGGTTTCCGGATTCCAGGTTTCCGCCCGGGCGGCGAGCTCTTGCCGCCCATAACTTTTTCTTGACCCTCTCGCAAGTTATCCTCGATTGTCAGCGCTCGGCGAAAGCCTGATAGTGCTGCGTCAGCACACCTGTCGATAACAATTCAAGGAAACCGCTGCATATGAAAGTAAAAGCCGTGAGCGTAATGACGACCGCCGTCTTCGCGCTGGGCGCAATCGCACCGGCAAGCCATGCAGCCGGCGGGACCGATGGCGCCATCAAAAACGTAGTGGACTCGGCAATCGAACCGCTGATGGCGAAATACCATGTGCCAGGCATGGCGATCGGCGTGATCGCGAACGGCAAGACCTATGTGTTCGACTATGGCGTGGCGTCGCTACAGACAGGCAAGCCTGTCGCGCAGCGCACGCTATTCGAAATCGGTTCTGTCAGCAAGACATTTACCGCGACGCTCGCCGCCTACGCGCAACTCAGCGGTCAACTGAAGCTGTCGGACGAGACGCAGAAATATTTGCCGTCATTGCGAGGTAGCGCGTTCGGCAAGGTGAGCCTTCTGAACCTGGGCACGCACACGCCCGGCGGTCTGCCGCTACAGGTACCCGACGACATTCATGACAACGCCCAGCTGTTGCAGTACTTCAACGCATGGAAGCCCGCGTACGCGCCCGGCACTTACCGCACGTATGCGAATCCCGGTATCGGCACGCTTGGTCTGATCACCGCGAGAAGCATGGGCCAGGACTTTGCGCCGCTAATCGAGCAGCACATGTTTCCCGCGCTCGGCATGAGGAGCAGCTATATCCACGTTCCCACGGCGAAAATGTCCGACTACGCGCAGGGCTATACGAAAGATGGCGCACCGGTCCGCATGAAAGGCGGCGTTCTCGCCGACGAAGCGTACGGCGTAAAAACCACCGCCGCAGACATGGTCCGTTTCGTTCAGGCGAACATGGACCTGATCGACGTGGACAGCAAGCTTCAGCGCGCGATTACGGCCACGCACATTGGCTACTTCAAGGCCGGCGTGCTGACGCAAGACCTGATATGGGAGCAATACGCGTATCCAGTCGCACTCTCCGCTCTGCATGAAGGCAACGCGCCCGCCATGGCGGTCACTCCGACACCGGCCGCTGCGATCGATCCGCCGCTGCCGCCACAGCAGAACGTGTGGATCAACAAGACCGGTTCGACAAATGGTTTCGGCACCTATGTCGCCTTCGTGCCTCAGAAACGCTTGGGGGTCGTGTTGCTTGCCAACAAAAACTTCCCCATCGAGGACCGCGTCAGCGCGGCGTATCGGATCATGTCGGCACTCGTCGCGAGCTCACAGTAGCGACGAGAAGCGCGATCGCGCCACGGCGCAGCGGACAGGCAACCGCTGCGCCGTGGCGGGCGAACGCTTCTACTCGCGCGCCGGACTGAGCACGCCGTGCGCGTCGCTCTCCACGGCTTCCGACACAAGCGTCTCGAGCGCGAGTCCACGGGTTTCGATGCCGAGTACCCACACGGCGGCTGCCGCTATGACGAAGCACATCGCGCCAAGCGAGAACACGCCGCCCTGGCCGAACACCGGCAACACGACGCCCACCACATACGGCCCGATCAGCGAGCCGACACGACCAATCGCCGAGGCGAAGCCCGAACCCGTGGCGCGCGCGCCGGTGCCGTAGAGCTCCGGCGTATAGGTGTAAAGCACAGCCCACATTGCAAACAGAAAGAACTGCATTGCAAGCCCCGCGCAGATCAGCAACGTGGGCGTCTGGGCATGGAGCGCAGTTTGCCCGTATACGTAGGCCATTACCGCACTGCCCGCAAGCGACGCGATACAGGTCGGCTTGCGTCCCCAGCGTTCAACCAGCCATGCCGCGCAGATAAAACCCGGAATACCGCCGAGAGAGATCAGCACCGTGTACAACACTGACTTCGTCACCGCGAAGCCGGCCTGCTGCATCAGCGCGCCGAGCCATGACGTCAGACCGTAAAAGCCGAGCAACGCAAAGAACCACAACGTCCACACCATGACCGTTCGACGCCGGTAAGCCGCGCTCCATATCTCGCGGAACGCGCCGGCGCCTTTGGCAGCCACCGGTTCGGCTAGCATGACCGGCGCGCGCAGCTGGCTCAGCCCCGCGGACTTCATGACCTTCACTTCGATGTCGGCGAGAACTTTGTCGGCGTCGCCGAGACGTCCGCGATGTTCGAGCCAACGCGGCGATTCCGGCACGATGCGTCGCACGACGAGCACGAACACGGCGGGAATCGCGAGTAACGCGAACTCCGTTCGCCAGCCGAAGGTCGGCAGCACGAAGTACGACACCACGCCTGCCGTGATGAAACCGAGCGGCCAGAAGCCGTCCATTAACGCGATCAGACGCCCGCGCGAAGAAGCCGGAACGAATTCCGACAGGAGCGTTTGCGCGATCGGGAACTCCATGCCCATGCCGAAGCCCAGCAGCACCCGATAAAAGATCAGCGCTTCGACACTCTGCGCAGTCGAGCACAGATAGGAAGCGAGACCCCAAAGCACCATGCTCCATTGAAACACCGGTCGGCGCCCGAAGCGATCCGCGAGCAAGCCGGCGACCGCCGCACCGCCCACCATGCCGAAGAAACTTGCACTCGCGACGAGGCCGGCGGTCGCAGTCGACAAACCGAACTCGGTCTTGATCGAACCGAGTACGAAGGTCATCGTGCCGAGGTCGACGGAATCGAAGAAGAACGCAATCGCGATAATGATGAAGATGGTCCGGTGATAGCCGGAGAACGGCAGCCGTTCGAGTCGCGCGGCGGCGCTCGCGCGAGACTGAGAAGCGGTAGGCATGGCATCCCCTGAAGATTGCGGCGCGGCCGCGAGTGATGTTTCGATGAGCACATTCAGTAGACGCCGACATAAATCGGCTACATAGAAGAAATACGTCATCGGGATGGAACGGGGGCGTCGTTCAACCATCCTCGCGCTGATAGGCTGTACCGGCCTCCGGCCGGGCGCGATGCAACAGCTACACGCTACCCGCTATGCGCGCAGCCGCGCACGCGCCGCGCTCGCAACGCGCGCGAGCGCGTCCGCGCTCAGCCGGGCGGCGATTTTCTGCACATATTCGTGGTGGCGCGCCTGCAACGGCGCGCCCAGTTGCTGTGCGAGTAGATAGCGGATCAGCGCGATGCGCCGGTGCCGCAGCAGCATGCTCTGATCGAGCAGCGCGAGCGCGGCATCGGCATCGCCTTGCTGGCATGCGCGCTCGGTGAGGCGCGCAGTGACGACACGGGTCGACGTCATGTGAGTCGGGCAGCGCGAAAGCCGCGAGCGGTCCACGGGAACAGCGCTCGCGGCGTTACCGCAGTCACGACATCAACGGCTCGGCTGCGTCGAGCATGATCTTCACGAAGTAGTCGGCAAAGCTGCGACGCACGATGATGTCGAAACTGTCGGCGCCGGTGGGCACGAGCGTCATCGACGCCTTGAAGTAATGGCTTTGCGCACACTGCCCGTCGCCGAACAACTTCGGATGCAGATCGAGCGGACAGCCACGCGAAAGCACTTCACGCGTGCGAGCACCGGTGATTTCGAGCACCGTATAGCCGCTGCCGATGTCCACCGCGGACGCGAACACGCCCGCAAACGCTGCACCGAGCTTTGCCTGCAACGGCGCAGTGCGCGTTGCGTCATGCGCGACGGCCGAGCGCACGAGCCATTCGTCCGGTCCGAGCCAAAGCATGTCGTAGCCGTTGCCGCGCGCAATCGTGTTGGCCTTTTCCGGCGGCGGGCAACCGAGCACGTTTTTTACCGCCTGCACAAACGCGGCGTCGCGCGTATCGCCTCGCACGTTCACGAGTTCGAGAAACGGCCGCTCGCTCAATCTGAATGCCGTGCCTGCCGTGGCCTGATGCTTTTTGAGCAGCGCATCCACGCCCACCAGCGGCGACTCCTGCCATACGCCGGTTTGCCTGCCGACAGCGCGGTCCACGACCGACGTCGCCGTTTTAGTTTCATTCCACATGTTGACGCGCTCCTTCGCTGTCGTAGAACACCGAGCTGGTGATCTTCGCTGCAATCTGTTTGCCGCTCGAAAGCGGGACCGTGACCGTTTCGCCGATCTTCTCGAGACCGCCCTTCACGACGGCCATCGCAATCGAGCGCTTGAGAATCGGACTGTAATAACTCGACGTCACGTGGCCGAGCATCGGCGCGGTGTCGCCCTGGAACGGACCGGCGACAATCTGCGAGCCTTCCGGTATCACGAACGACGGATCGTCGGAGAGCAGCCCGACCAGTTGCTTGCGCCCCGGCTTCGCGGTGTCGGAGCGGGTCAGCGAACGCTTGCCCAGAAAGTCTTTCGACTTCGCGACGAGCCCGCCCATGCCGAGGTCGTAAGGCGTCATCGAGCCGTCCGTGTCCTGGCCGACGATGATGTAGCCCTTCTCCGCACGCAACACGTGCATCGTTTCGGTGCCATACGGCGTGATGTCGAACTCGGCGCCCGCGGCCATCAACGCTTCCCACACCGCGCGTCCCACGTTCGCCGGCACGTTCACTTCATACGCGAGTTCACCGGAAAAGCTGATGCGCATCACACGCGACGCCGCACCCGCGACCGTGCCTTCGCGATAGCTCATGAATGGAAACGCAGCGTTCGCGAAGTCGATGTCGTGACACACCTTCTGCAAGACCTTGCGGCTGTTGGGACCGACCACGGCGAAAGTCGCCCAGTGATCGGTGACCGACGCAAGACGCACGCGCATGTCCGGCCATTCCGTTTGCAGCCAGCGTTCGAGCCACGTCAGCACGCGCGCCGCGCCGCCCGTAGTCGTCGTCATCATGTAGTGCTGATCCGCGAGGCGCACAGTCACGCCGTCGTCGAAAATCATGCCGTTTTCGTCGAGCATCAGGCCATAGCGGCACTTGCCGACTTCGAGCTTGCTCCACGGATTCGTGTAGACCCAGTTCAGGAGCTTCGCCGAATCGGGACCCTGAATGTCGATCTTGCCGAGCGTCGATGCATCCAGAATGCCGACGCTGGTGCGTACCGCAAGCGACTCGCGTGCGACGGCCGCGTGCATGTCCTCACCCGCTTTCGGGTAATACCACGGACGCTTCCAGTTGCCGACGTCCTCGAAGGCAGCGCCGTTCTCCACGTGCCATTCATGCACAGCCGTCTTACGCACCGGATCGAGAAATTCGCCGAGTTCGCGGCCCGCGAACGTGCCGAACGTCACCGGCGTGTAGTTCGGGCGGAACGTCGTGGTGCCCGTCTCCGGAATCGTCTTGCCGAGCGCCTGCGCGAGAATCGCCATGCCGTTGATGTTGCCGAGCTTGCCCTGGTCGGTGCCGAAGCCCATCGCCGTATAACGCTTTACGTGTTCAACCGACTCGAAGCCTTCGCGGGCGGCCAGGAAAATATCCGCCGCGGACACGTCGTTCTGGAAGTCCACGAACTGCTTGGGTCCGCGCGTTGCAAGCTCGCGTCCGCCGACGAGCCACAGCGGCTCTATCTTTGCTTCGCTGATTTCGGCGACCTGAACCGGATTCGGCCGGGCGACGATATGGCCTGCGGCACGCGCGGCCTCGATGCCTGCGTCGACAGCGAAACGGATGCCCTGACCCAGCGTGAAGTCGCCGTTGCAGGCGCCGACGCTCGTCTCCGCCTGCATCGCCTTGCCGGGCACGAAGCAGGCTTTCTCGTTATGCCAGTGCGCCTTGCCGCCCGACTGCGCGAACAGATGCAGCACAGGGCTCCAGCCGCCGGACATCGCGAGCAGGTCGCACGGCAATTCGCTTTGCTTCGCACCGGTCTTGCCGTTTGCATATGAAGCGATATCCACCGACGCCACGCGCAGTTTGCCGTGCGCCGCCGTGATGACGGCGCCGCCGATCACCTTCACGCCGTAGCGGCGGGCGAGCGCGGGCAGCGTACCCTTCGATTCACCTGCGCGCGGATCGATCACCGTCACCTGCGCGCCGGCCGCTTTCAGGTCGAGCGCGCATTGATAGCCGTCGTCGTTGTTCGTGAAGACTACTGCGTTGCGGCCCGGCAATACTGCATAGCGATGCAGATAGGTCGAAACGGCTGAAGCCAGCATCACGCCCGGCAGATCGTTGTTGCCGAACACGATCGGCCGTTCATGCGCGCCGGTTGCGAGAATCACGCGTTTTGCGCGAATCTTCCACATCAGTTCGCGCGTGCCCTTGCGTTGCGACACGGGCAGATGATCGGTTAAGCGCTGGGTCACCGTGACGAGATTGTGGTCCTGGTAACCGAACGCGGTGCTGCGCGTGAGAATCTTCACGTCGGGCATCTGCCGCAGTTCGTCTTCGATCTTGTGCACCCACTGCAACGCAGGCTTACCGTCGATCTCCGCGCGGCACGACAGCAGCGAGCCGCCGAGTTCCGGCTGATCGTCGACCAATGTCACACGCGCCCCCGACAAAGCAGCTGCGTGCGCTGCCGCGAGACCGGTCGGCCCGCCGCCCACGACCAGCACGTCGCAATGTGCAAAGCACTTGTCGTAGCGGTCGGCGTCGAGTTGCTCAGGCGCCTTGCCGAGACCCGCGGCGTCGCGGATCACTTCTTCGTACTTCGGCCAGAACTTGCGTGGCCACATGAAGGTCTTGTAGTAAAAGCCCGCCGGAATGAAGCGCGCGAACTTCTGATTGACCGCCATGCGATCTTTCTCGATGCTCGGCTTCGCATTCACGCTGTTCGCGACGAGCCCCTGATACAACTCGACTTCGGTCGCACGCGCATTCGGCACCGTGTAGGCGCCGGTTTCCAGTTGCACGACAGCGTTCGGCTCTTCCACTCCGGCCGTAACGATGCCGCGCGGCCGGTGATATTTCCAGCTACGCGCAACGAAATGCAGGCCGTTGGCGAGCAATGCGGAAGCCAGCGTATCACCCTGATAGCCCTGATACTGGCGGCCGTTGAACGTGAACGTAAGCGGCAATGCGCGGTTGATGCGCCCGCCATTCGGGAGTCGGTCTTTCTGGCTCATTGCGTCTTGCCCTCTTGTGCCTTGCCGTCGTTGCTATCCATCTTGAGCAGCGGACGGTCGAACGTCTCGTAGCCCTGGATCTCGTAGCTCACCGTATCGCGCTGCGCCTTGAACCAGCGGCGGCAGCCTTGCGTATGCATCCATTGCTCACGATGCACGCCGCGCGGATTCTTGCGCATGAACAGGTAGTCGCCCCACTCCTTGTCGGTGAGCTTCTCGGTATCGAGCGGACGCGCAATGTCCGCTTCACCGCCGCAGGAAAATTCGGTTTCGGCGCGTGGCCCGCACCAGGGGCATTCGATCATCAGCATGTTTGTCTCTCTATCCAGCGCTAGTGCGTTAGTGGGCGACGGCGGCGGCGCCGTGTTCGTCGATGAGATGGCCGGTGTAGAAGCGATCCAGCGAGAACGGCGCGTTCAACTCATGCGGCTCGTCTTTCGCGATCGTGTACGCATAGGCCCAACCGGAACCGGGGGTCGCCTTGAAGCCGCCCGTGCCCCAGCCGCAATTGAAATAGAGTCCCTTCACGTCGGTCTTGCTGATGATCGGGCATGCGTCCGGCGAGACGTCCACGATGCCGCCCCACTGCCGGTTCATGCGCACGCGCGAGAACACCGGGAACATTTCGACGATGGCTTCGAGCGTGCCTTCGATAATCTGGAAGCTGCCGCGCTGTCCGAAACCCGTGTACTGGTCCACGCCCGCGCCGATCACCAGATCGCCTTTGTCGGACTGGCTGATATACGCGTGCACGGCGTTCGACATCACCACTGTGTTCACGACCGGCTTGATCGGCTCGGACACCAGCGCCTGCAACGGATGGCTTTCGAGCGGCAGGCGCACGCCGGCCATGTCGGCGAGCGTGGAAGTATTGCCCGCCGCCACCACCGCGACTTTCTTTGCCTTGATGAAACCCTTCGTCGTATCGACGCCCGTCACCTGGCTGCCGTTACGGCGAATTCCGGTGACCTGGCAGTTTTGCACGATGTCGACGCCCGCCTGGTCTGCGCCACGCGCGAAGCCCCAAGCCACCGCATCGTGCCGCGCGACGCCGCCGCGCCGCTGAATCGACGCGCCCAGCACCGGGTAGCGGCTATTCAGATTGATGGTCGGCTCCAGTTCCTTGATCTGTGCGGGGGTGAGGAATTCGGCATCGACACCGTTCAGGCGGTTCGCATTCACGCGCCGCTCGGTGTCGCGCACGTCCTGCAGCGTATGCGCGAGGTTCATCACGCCGCGCTGGCTGAACATCACGTTGTAGTTCAGATCCTGCGAGAGACCCTCCCACAGTTTCATTGCCTTTTCGTACAGCGCGGCCGACTCGTCCCACAGATAATTCGAGCGGACGATGGTCGTATTGCGCGCCGTATTGCCGCCGCCGATCCAGCCTTTTTCGAGCACGGCGATATTGCGCACGCCATGTTCTTTAGCAAGGTAGTAGGCGGTGGCGAGACCGTGTCCGCCGCCGCCGACGATCACCACGTCGTACTCGCGTTTGGGCTCGGGGCTCTTCCACTGGCGCTCCCAGTTTTCGTGATACGACATCCCGTTGCGCAAGAGGCTGAATATCGAATAGCGGCTCATCGTTGGTCCTTGTGGGTACTGTCGGTGCTTATGGTGCTTGTAGTGCTCGTGGTGCTTGATGCCTGGTGCTTCATCACGACTTCAATAGAGCGCGGTTCAGCACTCGATGACGTTCACGGCCAACCCGCCGCGCGACGTCTCCTTGTATTTCGTCTTCATATCCGCGCCCGTCTCGCGCATCGTCTTGATCACGTTATCGAGCGATACGTAGTGCTGGCCGTCGCCCTTCATCGCCATGCGCGCGGCGTTCAGCGCCTTGATCGCGCCCATGGCATTGCGCTCGATGCACGGAATCTGCACGAGTCCGCCGACCGGATCGCAGGTCATTCCGAGGTTGTGTTCCATGCCGATTTCCGCGGCGTTTTCGACTTGCGTCGGCGTGCCGCCCATCACTGCGGCAAGCGCCGCTGCGGCCATCGAACAGGCCACGCCCACTTCGCCCTGGCAGCCCACTTCGGCGCCGGAGATGGACGCGGTCTCCTTGTAGATGATCCCGATAGCCGCGGCCGTCAGCAGGAAGTTGACGATCCCTTCGTCATTCGACGCATGCATGAACTTCACGTAGTAGTGCAGCACGGCCGGAATCACGCCGGCCGCGCCGTTGGTCGGCGCGGTCACGACGCGCCCGCCTGCCGCGTTCTCTTCGTTCACGGCCATCGCATACAGGTTGACCCAGTCGAGCATCGAAAGCGGATCGCGCAGCGACTCCTCGGAGCGCGAGCGCAATTGCCCGCACAGGTCGGCAGCACGGCGCTTCACATGCATGGGTCCGGGCAATTCGCCGCGCACCTTGCAACCGCGTTCGACGCAAGCCGACATCGCGCGCCAGATCGCAAGCAGGCCTTCGCGCACTTCCTGTTCGGAGCGGGACGCGCATTCGTTGCGCAACGTCACCTGGGCAATAGAGAGGCCCGTTTCGCGGCACACGCGCATCAGATCGTCGCCGGTGCGAAACGGATACGGCACCTCGGCGCCCGCACGTACGCCGTTCACGCGATCGCCCTCGCGGTTCACGACGAAGCCGCCGCCGATCGAGTAATACTCTTTTTCGACCAGCAGCTGCCCGTACTCGTCGAATGCCTGAAAACGCATGCCGTTCGGATGCACGATGCCCGAGCCGGGCGCACCCGGCATCAGCTTGCGGAAAAATCCAAGATGCTCGCGCTCGTCGAACTTCACCGGATGCTTGCCGAGCAGCGCGAGTTGCTTCGTCTCGCGAATCGCCAGCAGACGCGGCTCGATCGCGTCCGGGTCGATCAGTTCGGGAAGGTTGCCTTCCAGGCCGAGCAGCACTGCCTTGTCGGTGCCATGGCCCTTGCCGGTTGCGCCAAGCGAGCCGAACAGTTCGACTTTCACGCGGCGCACGAACCCGAGCAGGTTGGCGTCTTCGATATGCGACGCGAAGCGGCAAGCAGCGATCATCGGCCCGACGGTGTGCGAGCTGGAGGGACCGATACCGATCTTGAACAGATCGAATACGCTGACGTTCATGGCTAGCCTTGTGCGTTGCAATGCCTGGGTGGAGGGACTTACCTCGAAACAGGCCCTATTGCACCGCACGTCAAATTGGACCGATAGAATAAAAACGGCATGACAGTGGGATAGTGGCGTCAAGCGCACTGCGCGCCAAGCGTCGCGACGTATTTACGAAGGCTTCTGACGCATTTGCGACAGGCGCCGCCCCTGCGCCTCGCGATGCTGACGACATATATGATCGTGCCCCGGTGAATCCCGGTGCTATGCTTGACTCAACCTTTTTTGCTCTGGCTGCATGCATGAACTCCGCTGAACCGCTTCCCCTTCAATCTATCGACGGCACGCCGAAGCAGCGCATCCGCTTTGGCATCATCCTGCTGCCGAACTTCACGCTGACGGCGTTTTCGGGTTTCGTCGACCTGTTGCGCCTATCCGCGGACGAAGGCGACTTCAGCAAGCCCGTGCGCTGTTCATGGAGCGTTATAGGGGAAACCCTCGCTCCGGTACGCGCGAGCTGCGGAATCCAGATCACCCCGTGGGAAACCTTCGACAGCGCCGAACCGTTCGATTACGTCGTCGTGGTAGGCGGCCTGCTGCATTCGGGACCGGCCGCGAACGACGCGACCCTTGCGTTCATACGGCGCGCCGCGGCAGCCGATGCAACGCTTGTCGGCATGTGTACGGGCGTGTTCTCGCTGATGCGCGCGGGCGTGCTCGACGGCCATCGCATTTGCGTAAGCTGGTTTCACTACTGGGATTTCATCGAGCGTTTTCCGTCGGTGAATGAAGAGGCGCTCGTGGCAGACCGGCTGTTCGTGATCGATCGCCGGCGCATTACGTGTTCAGGCGGGCGCGCTTCTATCGACGTGGCCGCGGCTATTCTTCTGCGCCACTTCGAAACCGCAACGGTACAAAAAGCGCTGCGCATTCTTCTCGTCGACGACATGCAGAAAGGCAACGCGCCGCAGCCGCATCCGCCGGGACTTGCACCTGCGGCGCACCCGAAAGTGAAGCGCGCAATTCTGCTGATGGAACAGCACGTGGGGCGTTCGCTTTCGCTCGATGAACTCGCGCGCAAGCTGGATCTGTCGCCGCGTCAATTGGAGCGGCTTTTTAAGGCGCAAACCGGCAAGGCGCCGCAGGCTTATGCGAAGCAGGTGCGCCTGCGCACGGCTGCCTGGCTGTTGACCAGCTCGGACAAGACGGTGGCCGACATTGCTTCGAGTTGCGGCTTTTCCGATGCGTCACATCTGGGCCGCGAATTCCGCAAACAATTCGGCTTACCGCCGATGATGTATCGCGAGCAACGCGGCACGGCGGCGGAAGCGGAATATGGTGCGGATTTCGACGAGACGTTTCCGGGGCGGGCGCAGGCGATTTGAGGCCCTGATTCAAGGCGTTTTGTCGATGCCGTTTGATTTCGGCCCTTGTCTACTAGCCTGAAACCTTCCAACAGGCGCTTTAGCGCCGCATCAAGCGGCGCCAAAAGCCGATATCACTTCCCCGCCACATACGCCTTCACTGCCGGCAAACCATCCTTGCCGTCGAACGTCTTCACGCCCGCGAGCCACTGGTCGAGCACTGCCGGATTCGCCTTCAACCACTCGCGTGCGGCCTTGTTGGGGTCCGTTTTGTTCATGATCGGCAGCATCACATGATTCTCGATGTCGGTCGTGAAATGCAGGTTCGACACGAGCTTCGCGACGTTCGGGCAGCGTGTCGAGTAATCGGTCGGCGTAACCGTCATGACCTTGGCCTCGCCGTAGTTCGGACCGAATACGTCATCGCCGCCGGACAAATAATCGATTTTCATCTGCACGTTCATCGGATGCGGTTCCCAGCCGAGGAACACGATCGGCTTCTTGTCGCGGATCGCACGGTTCACCTCCACCAGCATGCCCGCCTCGCTCGACTCCACGAGCTTGAACTTGCCGAGCCCATACTGGTTGCTGTCAATCATCTTCTTGATCAACGCATTGCCGTCGTTACCCGGCTCGATGCCATAGATCTTGCCGCCGAGCTTGTCATAGTTCTTCGCGATGTCGGTAAACGTTTTGATACCCGCCTGATACGCGTAGTCCGGCACGGCAAGCGTGTACTTTGCGCCCGTCAGGTTCGGTGTAGGCAGCACGCTCAGCTGACCGGCCTTTTTGAACGGATCGATCATCGGGTCCATGGTCGGCGACCAGTAGCCGAGGAATACGTCGATCTGCTTGCTCTTCACACCGGCAAAGGTAATCGGCACAGAGGCGATCGTCTTGGTCGGCTTGTAGCCGAGTCCTTCGAGCACCGTCGATGCAAGTCCTGTCGTAGCGGCGATATCGGTCCAGCCGACGTCGGCGAAGCGGACGTCGCGGCATGTTGCGGGTTCGGCGGCGAAAGCCGAAGGAACGGACGACACAGACAGCGCGCACAACGACGCAGCCCACAAACGTTTCATGGCGTTTCCTCAGGGTGATTGAATGCTTGACTGTTTATTACACTGAATTTTATCGACGCTGCCTGCTGCGCATCGAGGCAACCGCGACGCACGTCACCGCACTTGAAGCACGACCTCCTACGCCGACAGCCGCCGCTCGACGCTCGGCGCATGACCGAATTGCGCGCGATATGCCTTGCTGAAATGGCACGGCGAATGGAAGCCGCAAACGGCCGTGACGCGCGCGATCGAAGCGTCGGTATTGCGCAGCAGTTCACGCGCGCGCCGCAGGCGCAACGTGAGGTAATAGTGCGTCGGCGACACGCTCAGGAACATCTTGAACATGCGCTGCAAATGGCGCTGCGACAGATGCACGAGCCGCGCGAGTTCGTCGAGTGACAAAGGCTCTTCGATATTCGCCTCCATCAATCGAACGACCTCGATGAGTTCGGCACGCGAGAAACCGACGCGGGCGTCGACGGGTATGTGCTGATAGTCGGTCGAGCCGCGTATTCTTTCCACGATGAACTGCTCCGACACCTGCGCCGCCACCGGGTGACCGAGCCGCATGGCGACCAGTTTCAGCATCAGATCGAGCGGCGCGGTGCCGCCCGTGCAGGTCATGCGGTCGCGGTCGATCACGAAGAGCTCGTCGGCGAAACGCACATGCGGGTAACTCTTGTGCAGCGGCGACATATCTTCCCAATGCACGGTACAGCGGTAGCCGTCGAGCAGCCCGGCGGCGAGCAGCGCATACGGTCCCGTGCAAATGCCACCGAGCGGTATGTTCGCGGCCGCCACGTCGCGCAGCAAACCGATCACCGTATCGTTGACATAATCGCGCACGTGCCAGCCCGCGCAAACAATCAGCACGTCGGGCATGCCGGCTTGCGCGAGCGTCGTGGTGGGCTTCACCGTAATACCGTTGCTCGCCCGCGCCGGTTCGCCGTCCGGCGTGATCACTGACCATCTGTAGTGCTCCGCGCGGCCCACGTAGTTGGCCATGCGGAGCACCTCGACCGCGCTCGTGAACGCGATCATCGAAAAGTTCGGCAGCGTCAGAAAGCCGACGTGCGCGAGCCGGGAAAGCGGCGATTCTGAAGGGGCCTCGACCTGGGTGATCGCGTCGCGCTTCATATGCGGCTCAGCTGTGCTGCGCCGCCGGCGCGCGGCGCACCTTCATCAGACTGCGCAAGCCCGAGAGAAGCGGCGCGCGCGCCATGCCGGGCGAGCGGCCAAAGCTCTCCGTGATACGGTCCAGAATGATCGCGAGCATCACGACAGAGAGTCCGCTTTCGAAGCCGAGCCCGATGTCGAGACGCTGAATACTGGCGAGCACGTCGTTGCCAAGGCCACCCGCGCCGACCATCGACGCAATGATCACCATCGACAACGCCATCATGATGGTCTGATTTACGCCAGTCATGATCGACGGCAGCGCATTTGGAAACTGCACTTTGTAGAGCAGTTGCCACGGCGTGCAGCCGAATGCCTGCCCCGCTTCGACGATCTCGCGGTTCACGTGCTTGATGCCGAGCGACGTGAGACGCACCGCGGGCGGCATGGCGAAGATCACCGTGGAAAGAATGCCGGGCACGCGGCCGAGGCCGAACAGCATAGCCGCGGGAATCAGGTAGACGAATGCGGGCATGGTCTGCATCAGGTCGAGCACGGGACGTACGACCATTTCGACGGTACGGCTTTTCGCGGTCCAGATGCCGAGCGGCACGCCGAGCAGGAGGCTGATCAACGTAGACGACAGCGTGAGACCGAGCGTGATCACCATCTGATCCCAGAACCCGGTGCCGTAGATCAGCAGCATCGCAAGCAAGGTGAAGAGCGCGAAACGCCAGCCCACCCGCCACAATCCTATGCCGACGAAAAACGCCATCAGCGCCCACATGGGAACGGCTTGCAGACCTTGCTCGATCAGCGCCGCAAAACCCTCGATGACTTTGCCGATGGAATCGAACGTCTTGGCGTCGTGGTCGAGCAGATAGTGGACGCCGTGGTCGACCCAGGCGCCAAGTGGAATGACTTCAGACATGGGAACCTCGATGGCGCGTAAGAACGTGCAACACGTTCGTCTTGTTGACCGAACCACAGTAGGAGCCGTCTGCTTCGACGACCGGCAAAGGCGCGCGGCTCGCCACCACGCGTTCGACCACATCGTCTAGCGGTGTGGTGCGTCGAATGCATTCGACGTAGTTCAGTTTCGCGGACGCGCTGCCTGTTTCGTCGCGGCACACGAAGCCGCGAATCTTGCGTTCGCTGTCGAGCACGAACGCATAGTCGGCGCTGCCGTTCAAGGTGGCGGCCACGCTCGACGCGTCGATCTGCGGGGAATGCGAATGCATCAGCGGCACGGCATCGGTCTGCATCAGATCGCCGGCCGTCAGATAACGGCTGGTGTCGATGCCCTCGAAGAAAGCGCGCACGTAATCGTCGGCGGGATTCGTGATGATCTCCTGCGGCGTGCCGATCTGCACCACCTTGCCGCCTTCCATGATCGCGATGCGTGTGCCGATCCGCATGGCTTCTTCAAGATCGTGCGACACGAACAGGATCGTGCGCTGCTGCTCGCGTTGCAGATCGAGCAGCACGTTCTGCATTTCCTTGCGCTTTAACGGATCGAGAGCGGAGAACGCTTCGTCCATGATCATCAACGACGGGTTGACCGCGAGTGCCCGGGCAAGTCCCACGCGCTGCTGCATGCCGCCCGACAGTTGCGCGGGCAGCTTCGCCGCGAACGGAGCGAGGCCGACCTGCTCGAGCACCGTCATCGCGCGCGCTTCGCGTTCCTTGCGGCTGACGCCCGCCACTTCGAGCCCGAACGCTGCGTTCGATAGCACAGTGCGTTGCGGCATCAGCGCAAACGACTGGAACACCATGCTCATGTCCTTGCGGCGCAGTGCGGTCAATTCGGCGCGCGGCACGCTGGCCACGTCGCGCCCATCGATCAGCACCTTGCCCGCCGACGGTTCCACGAGCCGGTTGATCAGGCGGATCAGCGTCGACTTGCCGGAGCCCGAGAGCCCCATCAGAACGAAGATCTCGCCTTCCTTGACTTCGAAGGATACGTTGTGAACGCCGACGATCTGACCGGTCCGCGCGAAGACTTCTTCTTTCGTCGCGCCGCCCGCCAGCATGGCGAGCGCCTGTTTCGGGTTAGTGCCGAACACCTTGCACAGCCCTTCGACCACGACCTTGGGGGAATTCATTGAATGCTCTCCTATGTCGGCCAGAGTTTGTGCAAAACACTTACCCTGGTCCCATGCAAAGCTGCGAGCGGACGTCGTCCGCGCTGTGCATACATAGTTGCCAGAAAAAAGTACGCCTAGCCGACTATTTGCGACAACCACATGAGGAAATACGACACTCATGTGGCACGGACGAAGTTTAGCCGCCGTGAAAGCCTTGATGGGTAAGGGTTTCGCCGATATGGGAAGCGTCAGGCGAAGATGTCGCTACAAGCCAACTGTAGGGTTTCGAGAGCAGAAAAAACGCCGCGCGACGACCAGACGCGCCGGTCTCGCTGCGCAACACCGAGTTTTTACTGGCGGCTAGTCGCGTGTGATTCGTCAGTGGAAACGACCGCTCACCCCACGCGCGCCGTTTGATCGAGCATTGCCCCGGGCAGCATCGACATCTCGCTGCCCGATGGCACGAATTACGGGTTAATGCTTACTGGCTCGCGCCTGTGCCGATGCCCGCCTTCTTCTGCGCATTTTGCAGATCGGTCGGATAGTTCGGGTCGTTCCGCGACGGCTGATAGCCTGCGTCCTCCAGCTTCTTAAGCTCTGCGTTCTTCTTCGCGCGAGCCTGTTTGCGGGCCGCTTTACGCTCGGCTTTGGTCGGCTTGGCGGCGCTGGCTCCGCCGGGTTGCACGGTCTGTGTGTCAGTGTCGGTCGTGGTTTGCGCGGCGGCGAGTGGCATGCCGGCCGCAACCATCGCGGTAACGGCAAGGCCCAGCATGATCTGTTTGATGGCAACGCGCTTCATGGCTGACTCCCTCTTAAGTTGGCAAGTGCATTCAAGGTTATGTGCGACTCATCGTTCTTCGGCGGATCGTGCGCGATGCAACGCACGGTTCGCCGTTGAGAGCTTAATGCCAAACTGCATATGGCGCACTGATGCCTGCCAGTGCATACGCCACCGCCAGTTTTTCCAGCATGAGCGCGCGTGCTGAACTATTGTTTAAGCGCGCCGGGAGCGCCACGGCATTGCGTTTCTACAAGACAGGATGCTCCCAGTGAGCGGACACCGTTCACAGGCGCGTATTATTTTGCATGCAACGAAGCGACATCAACTTTTCGAGGATGGAGAAAACGTGAAAACAGTCAATCTTTTGAAGACGCTCGGCATTGCATTGTGTCTGGCAACTGCATCGAGCGCCTATGCGCAATCGAGCGATGCGGCGCCGTCCGACATGACGGACTCCTCCACCGCGCGCACAAAAGCGGTGAAAAAGACGGACCGCAAGCTCGGTCTCGACGTGCGCAAGGCGTTGGCTAAAGCGCAGGGCTTCGATGTGTCGAACGTGTTCGTGCGAGCCCGTGGCGGCGCAGTGACGCTGACAGGATCGGTGCCTGACGGTGCTCAGATTCCGCAAGCCGAGGACGTGGCGAAAAGCGTCGCTGGCGTGAAGTCCGTATCGAACAAGCTCACGATAGGCAGCCCGAACGGCGGCGGCGGCTGATCGCCCCGAGTTGTTCAATGGCATTACGCCTGATTGCATCGGAGGACGAAGGGTTGCGCCTTGCACTGCTCCCGCGCTGCTGTCGCCTATGAGGCACTACCCTTTGTCTTGCTACCCTTTGTCTTGCCCACCTTCTTCCTGGCCGCCCTTTATCCTGGTAAGTGAATCACACGCGCGGCTCTTCGCCTATACGCGTCGCCCATGCGACGACCGCGCATAACGCGCGAGCAACCACACGGCCGCTGCGCCCGCGGCAAGCAATGCCGTCTGCTGCGGATACATCGACGCCTGCGTGTACAGGCTCGACTCCAACACCCGGCGCTTCTGTTCGGAACGCTCGCGCAATGCACCATCGCCGCCGTGATTGCCGGCCGCCGTATGCGGCGGCTCCTGAGTCCGTTGCGACGATATGCCAAGACGGCCCATCACGCGGTCATATAGATTAGGCGCGCGACGCGCGAACGTGACCATTGCCGCCGATGCACCGCCGACATACAAATCGCGCACCGGCGTGGCCGCTGCGTGCAGAATCGCCCTCGCGACAATATCCGGTGCATAGACCGGCGCCGGCAGCTTTGGCTGCACGTCGAGATGATTGCGGGCATGCTCGACAAACTGCGTATGAATGCCCGACGGCTTGATCAATGTAACTGAAACCGGCACGCGCTCGTCGAGCAGTTCCATGCGCAATGCGTCGGTATAGCCCTTTACTGCGTGTTTCGACGCGACATATGCGGCCTGCAGCGGCAGCGCGATGTCCGACAGCTCGCTGCCCAGATTGATCAGCGCACCGCCGCGCTGCCTCAGGTGCGCGAGCGCAATCATCGATCCCTGCACGACGCCCCAGAAGTTCGTCTCGAACAACTCTTTCTGCTCGTCGATGGGCACGTCGGCGCAACGGCCGTAGATCGACGCGCCGGCGTTGTTGACCCACGTGTCGAAGCCGCCGAAGCGTTCAATGGCCTTGTCTGCGGCGGCCTGCAATTGCTCAGCGTTGCTCACGTCGGCAACCGCATAGTCGACGAGCGCGCCCTGGTCGCCGAGTTGCCTCGCGAGCGCGGTCAGCGCTTCCTCGTCGCGAGCGATCAGCATCAACCGCGCTCCTTTGCTCGCGGCAAGACGCGCAGTAGCAAGGCCGATACCGCTCGTCGCCCCGGTGATGACGATGACCTGCTGACCGACCGGTTTGAGCTTCACTGTCATGGCGAATCCTCGAAAAGATATAACGGGATCACGGCAGCGCACCTGTTTGGGCGGCCTGTCCGGCGAACTAAGTCTGGATGCCGCAGCATCCATCGTGCCGCGTCGCCCCGGCCCATTAGTGCTCGCTGCCACCGCCCGCCAGCGCCACCGTCAGCGCTACGACAGCAACGGTTATCGAAATGAATGGCGACCGAGAGCCAACGTAATATGCGCGCCCTTAAATCTTAATCATCGAATGCTTCAATGCGCGCAGCTTGTGGTTGCTGCAGCGTGGAGCAGCGACAAGCGGCGCACCATTTCCAATAAACAATATCCCCAGCGAACTCCACACGTACATTAATGGAAGCGCTGAACGGCGAAGTCGAATCTGGAGCCAGTCACATGTTCCGTAGAACCCTGTTACCCATTCCCTTTGCCGCACTGCTGACGCTCGCCGCTTGCGGCAATCACAGCATCAGTCCGAGCGCATCGTCGCCGACAGCGTCGGTGACGGCACAGGATGCCCTTGCTACTGCCACGCCGATCAAGCACGTCGTCGTGATCTTCGGAGAGAACGTCTCGTTCGACCACTACTTCGCGACTTATCCGCAAGCGTCGAATCCGGTGGGCGAACCGCAATTCACGGCGGCCGCAGGCACGCCAACGGTCAATAACCTCGCGAGCAACAATCTGATCGCGACCAACCCCAATGCGCTACCTACGTCGCCGAATACGGCAGGCCGCACGGTCGGTCTGGTGACCATCGCCGGGCTCGGTCTGCCCGCAGCGGATCTGTTGCCGTTCCGCCTCGACCGCTCGCAAGCGAACACGTCGAGTCAGAACCACGCATACGCCGCCGAACAGCTCGCCTATAACAACGGCGCAATGGACTCGTTCCCGCTCTTCACCGCAGCCGGTTCGACGATCGCCGGCAGCACCGGCGCATTCGCGACGAAGGGCCAGGTGCTCGGCTACTTTGACGGCAACACCGTCACAGCGCTGTGGAACTACGCGCAGCACTTCGCGATGAACCAGAACGCGTACACCGACACGTATGGTCCGTCGACACCGGGCGCACTCGCAGTCGTGTCTGGCCAGAACAACGGTGTGATCGTTTCGGGCGGCACGTCGGGCAACGCGATTCCGGATTCGGCCGGCGGCTTCACGATGGTCGGCGACCTCGACCCGACCGGTGACGTCTGCACGACCGCGGCCGGCAGCACGGTCACGGGCACGATGTCGTCCAACAACAAGAACATCGGCGACCTGCTCAACGCGAAGAACATCACGTGGGGCGGCTTCATGGGCGGCTTCAATCTGCAGACGGTCAACGCGAACGGCACAACGGGCTGCGCCCGCTCGACCTTCTCGCAGGTGCTCAACGCGACGAAGACCGACTACGTGCAGCACCACGCGTGGTTCCAGTACTACGCGAGCACGGCGAACCTTGCGCATACGCGTCCGTCGTCGACGGCCGTGATCGGTGCGGCCGATCCGCTCGACAACACCGCAACGCCGGTCCATCACCAGTACGACATCGACGATTTCTTTGCCGCGGTGAAGTCGGGCAACTATCCGTCCGTCAACTTCCTGAAGGCGTCGGCGGTCGGGGACGGCCATCCGGGCAACTCGGACCCGATCGACGAACAGGCTTTCGTCACGAAGGTAATCAACTTCCTGCAGCAGCAGCCTGACTGGAAGAACACCGCCGTGATCATCGCCTACGACGATTCGGACGGCTGGTACGACCATCGCTACAAGGCGCCTACGAGTTCGTCGTTCGACTCGACGACGCCGCAATCGGCAGGCGGCAAGACGGTGGCGGGCAGCGACAACCTGAGCGCGGCAGGCCAGTGCACGGCCGCGGGCGCAGTGCAGCCGCAGGGCGTGAACGGCGGCGCCGTGAACGGCCGTTGCGGTCCGGGTACGCGCACGCCGTTTATCGTGGTCTCGCCGTGGGCAAAGGCGAACTTCGTCGACGACACGCCGATCACTCAGGCATCGGTCGTGAAGTTCATCGAGGACAACTGGCTCAGCGGTCAACGCATTGGCGGCGGTTCGTTCGACGCCACTGCGGGCAGCATCATGAACATGTTCGACTTCTCGGGCTCGGGCAACAATGCGCCGCTGTATCTGGACCAGAACCTCGGTACGACGCTGGCGCAAGCGCCTGCAATCTGACGAGGAGCTGGACAGGAGCCGGGCAGAAACTTGCGATCAGGCAACCCGCGTTCATGCGATGCGCGAGTATCTCGCGCGCATCGCTGACGAACGCGGTGCCATGACGCAGAGCACGGCTTGCAGCAAAGCGTAGTCGGCGTCGAGCCAGTGCATACGTGCTGGCTCGATTTGCCCTTTTGATCGCATCAGAAGAACTATTGTCACGACCGCCATGAACCAAGCTCCCGACGCCGCCCTGCCGCCGACTCTTCCCGCGAGCGGCGAACCCGGTCCCGTTCTCACGCGCCGCTCAGCGCTCCGGCTGCTTGCGCGAAGTGCCGCCTGCATCGCTATTGCGGCCGTCGCGCTCAGCGCATATGCGCTTGTTTATCCAGAGCGGATGCCGGCCGCAGTCGGCGCGATCGTTGAAGACCTCACAGGCGCGAACCCTCGACCGGTGCAACTTTTGCGTCCGGCAAGCGCGCCACTGAGCGCGGTGGCGCTGCTCGGCAAGGAGATTTTTTTCGACCAGTCGCTGTCGGCTTCCGGCACGCAGTCTTGCGCGTCGTGTCACTCTCCGAAGAATTCGTACGCGCCGGATAACGCGTTTCCTGTTCAGCTCGGCGGCGCGCATATGACCGACGCGGGTTTTCGTCCGCCGCCATCGCTCACGTATCTATATCGTCAGGCTCCGTTCAGCATTGGTCCCGACCAGGGCGACACGGATGTGCCGGTGGATCTGACGCAACTCGCTTCGCAGGCAAGTGGCGTCGCGCGCGCGCAAAAGACCGCTCTCGCCACGCCTGCCGCTCCGGCGATGGTGCCGCAGGGCGGGCTCTTCTGGGACGGCCGCGCCGATACTTTGCAGGACCAGGCAATCGGCCCGCTGACGAATCCCGTCGAAATGGCCAACAAAACGCCGGAAGACGTCGCGCACAAGTTGCTGCAGACGAAGTACATCGACCAGTTCAAGCAGATGTTCGGGCCGGCCATTGTCGGCAATCCGAGCCTGCTGATTTCGGAGGCCATGTTCGCGGTGGGGCGGTATCAGATTGAAGATCCGTCATTCCACGCGTTCACGAGTAAGTATGATTACTGGCTGGAAGGCAAAGCTCGCCTCACGCATGCCGAACTGCACGGCCTGCAATTGTTCAACGACAAGGACAAAGCGAATTGCGCGGGCTGCCACCTGAGTCAGCCGAGCAAGGACGGCCTGCCGCCGGTGTTTACCGACACGCAATACGAAGCGCTGGGAGTGCCGCGCAATCCGGCCATTCCTGCGAACAAGAATCCGAAGTTCTTCGATATGGGGGTATGTGGGCCGTTTCGTGGAGATCTCGCGAAGCAGACGCAGTATTGCGGCATGTTCCTCACACCCACGCTACGCAATGTCGCGAACCGCAAGGTGTTCTTTCACAACGGCGTGTATCACGACCTGAAACAGGTGATGGACTTCTACAATCTGCGTAATACGTCGCCGGAAAAGATCTATCCGCGCGATGCATCGGGCAAGGTGCAAAAGTACAACGATCTGCCGCCGCAGTTTCACGCGAATGTCGATGTGTCCGACGCACCGTTCGATCGCAAACCTGGAGATCAGCCTGCAATGACGGATCAGGATATACAGGACATTATTGCGTTCATGAAGACCTTGAGTGACGGGTTTGACGCTAAGGGATCGTGACTCTTCGGGCTGCGCGCGGCCACGCAAGCGCGCAGCGCCACGCGGGGCGTTGTTGTATGCTCTCCCGTTCCGCGATCTCTTTCCACTCTTCCCGATGGCCGATTTCCCGTTTCACGCCGTACTTTTCGACTGCGACGGCGTGCTTGTCGACTCAGAGCCAATCACTAACCGCGTACTCACCGAGATGCTCGGTGAGTTGGGCTGGCACCTGAGCATTGAAGAGACGATGCGTATTTTTGTCGGCAAGGCGGTAAAGGACGAAGCGCCGCTGATCGAAGCGCGCACTGGTGTTGCGATCACGACCGACTGGCTGACGCAATTTCGCGCGCGCCGCAACGCAGCGCTCGAACAGGAACTGACGGCGATACCGGGCGCCGCGACAGCGGTACGTTCGCTTCACACATCATTGAAGGGACGGATTGCCGTTGCGTCCGGTGCGGATCGGATCAAAGTCGAATTGCAATTGGCCAAGGCGGGTATCCTGGCGTGCTTCGAGGGGCGCATTTTCAGCGGTCACGAAACGCCGCGCAGCAAGCCGTTCCCCGATGTGTATCTCGCCGCGGCGGCGGCGTTGGATGTGGACCCGGCACACTGCGCTATTGTCGAAGACACGGTGACGGGCGCGACTGCCGGCGTTGCAGCCGGCGCGACGGTATTCGGTTACTGCCCGAACGAGTACGGGCATAGCAGCGCTGCCGCATTGCAGGCAGTCGGCGTGGCTCGGGTGTTTCGCGACATGAACGACTTGCCGGGTTTGCTTGCCGCGTGGCGCGGCAAGGCGTGAATCGGCCTACTCGAACGCTGCGTCGATCGGCACGCGGTATCCCACCGCGAGGCGGTTCGTTTCGTTAGCCATGCCAACTACTGCGAGCAGTTCGCCAAACATCTCGTCGGTCATACCCGCACGGCGAGCGGCGGCCGTGTGACTCGCAACGCAATAACCGCAGTTGTTCGTTACGCTCACGGCCACGTAGAGCAGTTCTTTCATTAACGGATCGAGCGCGCCGGGCTTCATCACGTCTTTCAGACTGTCCCACGTGCGCGCGAGCGTCGGCGGATGCTGCGCGATGTACTTCCAGAAGTTGTTGACGTCGTCGACCTGACGCGTCTCCTTGATATCGTCGTATACGGCTTTGACTTCGGGCGATGCTGCGGAATACTCCACGGCTTTCTGCTGACTCATGGGCTCTCCTGTTGTGACTGCATGAAAGTGCGATTCGGGCTCAGTTCGGCATATGCGACATCTATTGTGCGCGCATTTTGCCGAACTGGAATCGACTATTCCGGCATTCACACTGCCCTGTCACCCTGGCGTACGCGTCGCCGCAACGACCGCTGCGGGGGCGGCTGCTTGCAGGTGTTCGCCGCCATCGCGAGGCGTCGGCTCCGGACGCGTGGAGCGCTCCGATTGCGCCAGCAACGTACCGACCGACGGGTCGATGGCATCGGTGAAAGGCTTCGGATCCAGTCCGATTGCGAGCACCAGCAGCGCCATCGCGCCGAGCAACACGAATTCGCGCTTGCCGACATCTTTGAGGTTGCCCACACGCGCATTCGCAATCGCGCCAAAAATCACGCGCTTATACATCCACAACGTGTAGGCCGCGCTCAGAATCAGCGTAGACGCCGCCATTGCGCCGATCCAGAAGTTGAAGCGAATCGCGCCCATCAGCACCATGAATTCCCCGACGAAACCCGACGTGCCCGGAAGGCCGACATTCGCCATCGAAAACAACATCACGAACGCGGCGAAACGCGGCATGGTGTTGGCAACGCCGCCGTACTCGGCGATCGCGGCCGTTTTGGTGCGATCGTAGAGCATGCCCGTGCACAACAGCATGGCGCCGGACACCACGCCGTACGAAAGCATCTGCACGATCGCGCCGGCCTGACCGATACGGTTGAAGACGAACAGACCGAGCGTGACGAGGCCCATGTGAGCCACCGTCGAATACGCAAGCAGGCGGCGCATGTCGGTCTGCACGAGCGCGAGAAGACTCGAATAGATCACTGCGACCAGCGACAGCGTGATTATCATCGGCGCGAAAAAGTGGCTTGCCTGCGGTGCAATCGGCAATGCGAAACGCAACAAGCCGTAGCCGCCGAGCTTGAGCATGCCGATCATCACGGCAGCGCCAGTGGGACCGTCGAGGTGCACGTCGGGCAACCATGTATGAAGCGGCCACATGGGCACCTTCACGCCGAATGCCGCGAGGAAGCCGAGAAAGATCAGTACTTGAGGCATCGTGCCAAGGCGCGTTTCCCGCCACAGCGCGAGGTCGAAGCTATGCGTCTGGCTGTACAGATACAGCATCGACATCAGCATCATCAGCGAGCCAAGGAACGACACGAAGAAGAACTTCACTGCGGCATACGAGCGATTGGAGTGCCCCCATGTGCCGATCAGCAAATAAAGCGGAATCAACGTTGCTTCGAAGGAGACGAAGAACATCATGCCGTCGAGCGACGTAAACACGCCCTGCATGAAACCGGACAACATCAGGAATGCACCGAAGTACTGCGCAGTGCGCTCGGTGATCGATTCCCACGAAGCGACCACGATGATGATCGTCGTCAGCGCGGTCAGTGCGACGAGCCACAGCGAAATGCCGTCTACTCCGATGTGCCACGCGATATCGAAAGTCGGCGACCATCTGACGTTTTCGACGAATTGCATCGACGTCGCTTCGTTGCGGAAATTTGCGACCAGCGGAATCACGGGCACAAAGCCCGCAAACGCGCCGATCAATGCGAGCCACCGCGTACGGTCGCGAGCCGTGTCCGACCCAGCTCGCAAAACGACGAGGCCGGCAACGATAGGGATCCAGATAAGCAGACTAAGGAGAGGCAATGGCATGTGCGCTGTCGAAAACTTGAAGTACAAAACGTCGTACCAACGCTTTCGATTTCGAAAGCATTGAAGCGAATATGTAGGGTTCGGGGCCAGCAGGGCGACGTGTGCAGACTTCGCTCGACTACACGTTTACCCGCAGTCGAACGACGAGGTGGGAGATTACCAAGATAAGAATAGTTTTGCAGCGCAACATTGCGCTGATGCCCTAGACAATGACTTATTGCGGCAGCTTCACTTGCACAAGCTGCAAAAATGTGCACTTGCACAAACAGCGCGAAGATCCTTTCCCGCCAAGCGAATTCCCCGCAGAAGCACGCATTTTGAGGCCCATTTGCGGGCAGTTCATGACGTGCTCGATGGCCATATCGTCGCGAGGCACACACAATGCGTTCGACAGCGCCGCGTATGGGTCTTTTCGCGCACCGATCTGCGGCCCGCGCTGTCTTGGACAGAAATATTTTTTATGCAGGTGCAGGCACGGGACGCGGTGCGGTGTCGGGAAAAGCCGTCACCGGACGCAGGCTTCACACGACGAGCGGATGCGCCGACGCACCTTACAGAAGCCGAATATACTTCGGCGGTCAACACATCGAAGGCCGCTCATTCAGCGAGCGGATGCAGCCGCGTCGACCTCATTTTCCGGACCTTGCATGGTGTTTTCTCACGAAGGTGTCGTTCCCGCGCTCGAGTGCCGCGGGCTCAGCAAGACTTACGGCGCGGGCCGCGTCGTGCTCGCAAATCTCGACTTCTCGCTCGCGCCCGGAGAATTTGTCGCGATTATGGGCGACTCAGGCGTCGGGAAATCGACGCTGCTCAATCTGATCGCCGGTCTGGACCAGGCGGACAGCGGCGATGTGATGATCGGCGGCCATGCCGTGTCGCGTCTCGACGACAATGCCGCGACGCGTCTGCGCAGGCAAAAACTCGGTTTCGTGTTTCAGGCGTTTCACGTGCTGCCACATTTGACGCTTGCGCAGAACGTCGCGCTGCCACTGCTGCTAAACGAGTTGCCCTCTTCCGCGGCGCTCGACATGCTTGCGGCAGTTGGACTCGAAGGCCGCGGTGACGACTTTCCGCGGCAACTGTCGGGCGGCGAAATGCAACGCGTTGCGATCGCACGCGCCCTGGTCCATCGCCCTACTCTGATCCTCGCCGACGAACCGACCGGCAACCTCGATCCCGATACCGCCCACGGCGTGCTCGCGTTGTTTCGTGCGCAAAGCAAGGCGACCGGCGCGGCCACGATGATGGTGACGCACTCGGAGGCCGCTGCCGCCGTCGCCGACCGCATCATGATTCTCAGCGATGGCGGCTTGCACGCCGCGTCGGAAGTGCCGGCATCTTCACAGGTGCAACACGGCGCGCGAACCACTGCCCGTTCAACCGATGACGCCCGCTGATTCGCAGCGCTCCGCACTCGGACGCGGACATCGCATTCTTGCACGCTGGCTGCTCGCCGCCGAATGGCGCAGTCATCGGGCACGCGCGCTCGTTGCGATTGCAACCATCGCGTTGGGTGTGGCGCTCGGTTACGCTGTGCAACTGATCAACAGCGCGGCCTTCAACGAGTTCTCCGCTGCGGCGCGCAGCCTCTCCGGCCAGGCAGATCTGCAGGTTCGCGGCGCTCAACCGCTACTCGACGAGTCGATCTATCCGCGCCTCGCCACGCAAAAAGGTGTCGCGCTTGCAAGTCCCGTTCTTGCGCTAGACGTCACGGTGCCGGGACAGAACACGGCTTTACCTGTTCTCGGCATCGACGTGTTCAAGGCAAGCCGCATTGCGCCGGACCTGATGGGCGTGCCGTCGACCGGACAGCCTTTCGACACGCTCGCGTCCGACGCCGTGTTTCTCTCGACCGCCGCGCAAGAATGGTTGCACGTAAAGACGGGGGATCAGGTAGCGCTCCAGAGCGGCACGTCGATCGTGCACTTGCGCGTGGCCGGTGGCATTGTGAGAACAAGGCCGGGTCAACGGCTCGCGATCATGGATATTGCCGCGGTTCAATGGAAATTCGGCAAGGTCGGCAAGCTTTCGCGCGTCGACGTGCAGCTCGAGCGCGGTGTCGACCGCGAGCGCTTCAAACGCGATCTGCAAAATGAGTTGGGCAGCCAATGGGTCGTCGCCGAAGCGCGTGACGTCGAGAGCCGCACGGACCGGCTGTCGCGCGCCTATCGAATCAACATGAACGTGCTCGCGCTGGTTGCGCTTTTTACCGGGGCGTTCCTCGTGTTCTCGACGCAGGCACTCAGCGTGGTGCGTCGTCGCGCGCAGTTTGCGATGCTGCGCGTGCTCGGACTGACGCGCGGCCAACTGTTGCGTCAGATCCTGCTGGAAGGCGCGCTACTCGGCTTGCTTGGTTCGCTATGCGGCCTCGCGCTCGGTTATGCGCTCGCTGCCGGCGCGTTGCGTTTTTTCGGCAGCGATCTCGGCGGCGGCTACTTTCCCGGCGTGCAGCCGCAGGTCGGCTTCGAACCAGTCGCAAGTGCGATTTTCCTGACGCTCGGCATCGCCGTGGCAGTTCTCGGCAGCCTCGCGCCGGCATTGGAAGCGGCGCGCGCACGGCCCGCCTCCGCACTCAAGGCCGGTGCCGAAGAAGGGGCGCTCGCGCGGCTCGCCACGCCGTGGCCCGCCCTCTTGTGCCTGGTTATCGCCGCGCTTCTCACGCAAGCGCCGCCATGGTTCGACGCGCCGATTGGCGGTTATGTGGCCGTCGCGCTACTGCTGATCGGCGGAATTGCATTGATGCCGCGGGTCACCGCCTTCATATTCGGCGTAGCGAGCCGGGGGTTCGCATCCCGCTCACGGGCCGGCGCGGCCAGTACGCTTGCGCTCGCGCGTCTCGCGAATGCGCCGGGCCATGCGTCGATTGCAATGGGCGGCGTGTTGTCGAGTTTCGCGCTGATCGTGGCGATGGCGATCATGGTGGCCAGCTTCCGCGTGTCCGTCGAGGACTGGCTGGTTCATCTACTGTCGGCCGATCTTTACGTGCGCGTCGCGGAAAACGGCGACACAGGCGGCTTGAGTCTTGCCGAACAGACGCGGCTTGCAGCGGTGCCGGGCATTGCAAGGGCGGCGTTCGCACGCACTTCACATATCACGCTCGACCCGGCGCGTCCGGACGTCGCGATACTCGCACGAGAGATCGACGCAACCGATCCGGGTGCAAATCTGCAAATGACGGGACCTGTGCTTACGCCGCGCGATCTGCAAAGCGCTGAAACACCTGTTTGGGTGTCCGAAGCAATGGTCGATCTATATGGTTATAAGCCCGGACAGCGTATCCGCTTGCCCGTCGGCGAGCGCGCAAATGTGTTCGTGGTGGCCGGCGTATGGCGCGATTACGCGCGGCAGACGGGCGCGATCCAGATACGGCTTGCCGACTACCGTCGCCTCACCGCCGACACGAGCGCTACCGATGTCGCGGTCACCGTCGAGCGAGGTTCGAGCATCGAGCGCACGATAGCCGGGTTGCGTGCACTGCCTTTCGGCGCGAGGTTGGACATCTCGCAACCTGGCGCCATTCGCGCGCGCACGCTCGTGATATTCGACCGAAGCTTTGCAGTCACATATCTGCTGGAGGCGGTCGCTATCGTCATCGGCTTGTTCGGCGTGGCCGCAACATTTTCGGCGCAGACGCTCGCACGCGCTCGCGAGTTCGGCATGCTGCGGCACGTCGGCGTGACGCGCTCGCAAATTCTCGCGATCCTCGCCCTCGAAGGCGGCATGCTCACCGCATGCGGCATCGCAATGGGCTTCGTTCTCGGCTTCGCGATCAGTCTGATTCTCGTATTCGTCGTCAATCCGCAGTCGTTCCACTGGAGCATGTCGCTGCATGTTCCGTGGACGATGCTGGCCACAGTTGCGCTCGTGATGCTTGCGTCGTCGTGTTCGACAGCGGTGATTGCGGGACGTGGCGCCATTTCCGTGGATGCAGTGCGCGCGGTCAAGGAGGACTGGTGATGCGAGCTTTGCGCCGGCTATTGGCGCTTCAATCCATGCATTCGGCGAAAGCGGGGATCGAGGTTTCGGCCGCGCGTTTCCGCCAGACTCGCCCACGGGTCTCGCACTTGTTCGTTGTCGGCGCGTTCGCCTTGTCGGCCAACATAGCCTTTGCCGCAACGCCGGAATTCGCCGTTGTCACGAAAGACCATCAGATCGCGCTGCCGATGGACACCGGCGCTCACGCCGATTTTCGCACCGAGTGGTGGTACGCCACCGGCTGGCTGACTACGCCCGATAACCGGCCGCTCGGTTTTCAGATCACGTTCTTTCGTTCAGCAACGGGACACGATGCCGCCGATCCGAGTGCTTTCGCGCCTTCTCAATTGATCATCGCACACGCCGCATTGAGCGATCCGACACTCGGTCACCTCGTGCACGACCAGCGGATTGGCCGCGAGGGATTTGGCCTTGCCTACGCAAAGCCCGCGAATACCGACGTCAAGCTCGACGCGTGGAAAATCGTTCGTGCCGTCAATGGCCGCTACGATGTCACTGCCGATGCCGGCGAGTTCGCGTTGCATCTCCAGCTAACGCCGACACAGGCCCCTTTGATTCAGGGCGAACATGGCTACTCACGCAAAGGCCCGCGGCCGGAACAGGCGAGTTACTACTACAGCGAGCCGCAATTGCGCGTGTCGGGCAGCGTGAGGCGACCGGGCGTCAACAGCGATTCGTCGCAAGGCGACACTGCCGTGACGGGCGTTGCATGGCTCGATCATGAGTGGTCGAGCACTTTGCTCGACGCAAATGCGGTTGGATGGGACTGGCTGGGCGCGAATCTATCCGACGGTTCAGCGCTGATGGCCTTCAAGGTGCGCAGCCGCGACGGACATGCGACGTGGGCCCATGCTGCATTCCGCGACCGCGACGGACGAGTCACGACGTTCGCTCCGGGCGAAGTCGACTTTACGGCTCGTCGCACATGGCGCTCGCCGCGTACGAACGCGTCATACCCGGTGTCGATGTCGGTGCGAACCGGTGCGCTGACATGGCAACTCGATCCGCTGATGGACGACCAGGAACTGGACTCGCGGCAGTCTACGGGCGCGGTGTACTGGGAAGGCGCGGTGCGCGTGAGCCGCGACGGCGCGGATCTCGGGCGGGCTTATCTGGAGCTGACGGGTTATGCGAACGCGCTGCGGATCGGCAGGCAGTGAGGGGTGACGTGGCCTCGCTGTTTTATCGTCGCGTTTTTTCGCCGCGTAAACGCAGAAACCCCACCTTTGCTGGGGTGGGGTTTCTGATACTGCTGGGGAGCCTGACGATTACCTACTTTCACACGGGCAATCCGCACTATCATCGGCGTGGAGTCGTTTCACGGTCCTGTTCGGGATGGGAAGGGGTGGGACCGACTCGCTATGGTCATCAGGCTTTGACGGGTTGCCGTACTGCCGGTGGGGCGGTACAGCCAATCGGGAAGAAGTAGTTTCTGGTGATGCTCACCAGACGATGCGGGGTTGTGCTGTATCGGGCACAACACTGATCTCTGAACCTGGGTGTCTGGCGCGAACTCACTGCGAGTTCAAGCGCATCCCCTTCGGGGATCGGACCAGTGTAGGCGCTGAAGCGCCAACGCTGGTCGAGACACACCTGTTATAGGATCAAGCCTTACGGGCAATTAGTATCAGTTAGCTGAGCACATTACTGCGCTTACACACCTGACCTATCAACGTCCTGGTCTTGAACGACCCTTCAAGGGGCTCGAAGCCCCGGGGATATCTCATCTTAAGGCGAGTTTCCCGCTTAGATGCTTTCAGCGGTTATCTCTTCCGAACATAGCTACCCGGCGATGCCACTGGCGTGACAACCGGTACACCAGAGGTTCGTCCACTCCGGTCCTCTCGTACTAGGAGCAGCCCCCTTCAAATATCCAGCGCCCACGGCAGATAGGGACCAAACTGTCTCACGACGTTTTAAACCCAGCTCACGTACCTCTTTAAATGGCGAACAGCCATACCCTTGGGACCGGCTACAGCCCCAGGATGAGATGAGCCGACATCGAGGTGCCAAACACCGCCGTCGATATGAACTCTTGGGCGGTATCAGCCTGTTATCCCCAGAGTACCTTTTATCCGTTGAGCGATGGCCCTTCCATACAGAACCACCGGATCACTATGACCTGCTTTCGCACCTGCTCGACTTGTCGGTCTCGCAGTTAAGCACGCTTATGCCATTGCACTATCAGCACGATTTCCGACCGTACCTAGCGTACCTTCGTACTCCTCCGTTACACTTTGGGAGGAGACCGCCCCAGTCAAACTGCCTACCATGCACTGTCCCCGATCCGGATTACGGACCAAGGTTAGAACCTCAAACAGATCAGGGTGGTATTTCAAGGATGGCTCCACGCAGACTGGCGTCCACGCTTCACAGCCTCCCACCTATCCTACACAGACCGGTTCAAAGTCCAATGCAAAGCTACAGTAAAGGTTCATGGGGTCTTTCCGTCTAGCCGCGGGGAGATTGCATCATCACAAACACTTCAACTTCGCTGAGTCTCGGGAGGAGACAGTGTGGCCATCGTTACGCCATTCGTGCAGGTCGGAACTTACCCGACAAGGAATTTCGCTACCTTAGGACCGTTATAGTTACGGCCGCCGTTTACCGGGACTTCAATCAGGAGCTTGCACCCCATCATTTAATCTTCCGGCACCGGGCAGGCGTCACACCCTATACGTCCACTTTCGTGTTTGCAGAGTGCTGTGTTTTTATTAAACAGTCGCAGCCACCAGTTTATTGCAACCCCTTCACCCTCCTGGCGCAGGCCAGTCAAGCTACAGGGGCGTACCTTATCCCGAAGTTACGGTACCAATTTGCCGAGTTCCTTCTCCCGAGTTCTCTCAAGCGCCTTAGAATACTCATCTCGCCCACCTGTGTCGGTTTGCGGTACGGTCTTGTTGAACTGAAGCTTAGAGGCTTTTCCTGGAACCACTTCCGATTGCTTCGTCACCGAAGTGACTGGCCTCACACCCTTGAATTACGCGCCCGGATTTGCCAAAGCGCCTTCTCCAATGCAAGGACCGGGACTTCCAACACCCGGACAACCTTCCGCGATCCGTCCCCCCATCGCATTCAACAATGGTGCAGGAATATTAACCTGCTTCCCATCAGCTACGCATTTCTGCCTCGCCTTAGGGGCCGACTCACCCTACGCCGATGAACGTTGCGTAGGAAACCTTGGGCTTACGGCGAGGGGGCCTTTCACCCCCTTTATCGCTACTCATGTCAGCATTCGCACTTCCGATACCTCCAGCACACTTTCCAGTGCACCTTCGCAGGCTTACGGAACGCTCTCCTACCATGCACATAAATGTGCATCCGCAGCTTCGGTATATGGCTTAGCCCCGTTACATCTTCCGCGCAGGACGACTCGATCAGTGAGCTATTACGCTTTCTTTAAAGGATGGCTGCTTCTAAGCCAACCTCCTGACTGTTTTAGCCTTCCCACTTCGTTTCCCACTTAGCCATATTTGGGGACCTTAGCTGGCGGTCTGGGTTGTTTCCCTCTTGACACCGGACGTTAGCACCCGATGTCTGTCTCCCGTGATTGCACTCTTCGGTATTCGGAGTTTGCTATGGCGTAGTAATCCGCAATGGACCCCACAACCATGACAGTGCTCTACCCCCGAAGGTGATACACGAGGCACTACCTAAATAGTTTTCGGAGAGAACCAGCTATTTCCAGGTTTGTTTAGCCTTTCACCCCTATCCACAGCTCATCCCCTAACTTTTCAACGTTAGTGGGTTCGGACCTCCAGTACGTGTTACCGCACCTTCATCCTGGCCATGGATAGATCACCTGGTTTCGGGTCTACACCCAGCGACTGAACGCCCTGTTCGGACTCGCTTTCGCTACGCCTGCCCTAATCGGTTAAGCTTGCCACTGAATGTAAGTCGCTGACCCATTATACAAAAGGTACGCCGTCACCCCTTACGAGGCTCCGACTGTTTGTATGCATGCGGTTTCAGGATCTGTTTCACTCCCCTCCCGGGGTTCTTTTCGCCTTTCCCTCACGGTACTGGTTCACTATCGGTCGATCACGAGTATTTAGCCTTGGAGGATGGTCCCCCCATCTTCAGACAGGATTTCACGTGTCCCGCCCTACTTGTCGTACACCTAGTTCTTCCTCGCTGTTTTCGTCTACAGGGCTATCACCTGCTATGGCGGCACTTTCCAGAGCCTTCGACTAACAATGAAGATAAAGAGTACAGGCTGCTCCCATTTCGCTCGCCACTACTCTGGGAATCTCGGTTGATTTCTTTTCCTGCGGTTACTTAGATGTTTCAGTTCACCGCGTTCGCTTCACATGACCTATGGATTCAGTCATGGATACTCCATACGGAGTGGGTTTCCCCATTCGGACATCTACGGATCAAAGCTCGTTTGCCAGCTCCCCGTAGCTTTTCGCAGGCTACCGCGTCCTTCATCGCCTGTGATCGCCAAGGCATCCACCACATGCACTTGTTCGCTTGACCCTATAACGGGTGTGTCTCTGTCGATTCACAATCGTTACAGGTTGAGTATTCGTGTTGCGCCGTATTCCAAAGCAATCTTTCGATCACTTAAAAATACATCGATACAATCACAACCCTGATTCACCTACTCATGTACCCATCTCTAAGTACACTTTCGTGAATCTCTTTACTACTTCTTCCTGATTGTTAAAGAACGTTCAGCCGATAGCGCGATTGCTGTAACCGCGTATCCTTACTGACTGGCTCAATCGCCAATGCACAACGCTCTGTGTACCTGACACAGAACCCTACGCATTGAGGATTGGTGGAGGATGACGGGATCGAACCGACGACCCCCTGCTTGCAAAGCAGGTGCTCTCCCAGCTGAGCTAATCCCCCAGTCATACAGTGACCCCAGAGGTATTCAGACGCCCAGCGCACCAGACAAGACAGTGGTGGGTCTGGATGGATTCGAACCATCGACCCCCGCCTTATCAAGACGGTGCTCTAACCGACTGAGCTACAGACCCCTGAGTCTGTCTGCGTTTCTTTACTACTACAGCCGATAAGCGTGAGCGCTCAACGTTTGACACGTCTAGCTCGAGAAAGGAGGTGATCCAGCCGCACCTTCCGATACGGCTACCTTGTTACGACTTCACCCCAGTCATGAATCCCACCGTGGTAAGCGCCCTCCTTGCGGTTAGGCTACCTACTTCTGGTGAAACCCACTCCCATGGTGTGACGGGCGGTGTGTACAAGACCCGGGAACGTATTCACCGCGGCATGCTGATCCGCGATTACTAGCGATTCCAGCTTCACGCACTCGAGTTGCAGAGTGCGATCCGGACTACGATCGGTTTTCTGGGATTGGCTCCCCCTCGCGGGTTGGCGACCCTCTGTTCCGACCATTGTATGACGTGTGAAGCCCTACCCATAAGGGCCATGAGGACTTGACGTCATCCCCACCTTCCTCCGGTTTGTCACCGGCAGTCTCCCTGGAGTGCTCTTGCGTAGCAACTAGGGACAAGGGTTGCGCTCGTTGCGGGACTTAACCCAACATCTCACGACACGAGCTGACGACAGCCATGCAGCACCTGTGTTATGGCTCCCTTTCGGGCACCCCCACCTCTCAGCAGGGTTCCATACATGTCAAGGGTAGGTAAGGTTTTTCGCGTTGCATCGAATTAATCCACATCATCCACCGCTTGTGCGGGTCCCCGTCAATTCCTTTGAGTTTTAATCTTGCGACCGTACTCCCCAGGCGGTCAACTTCACGCGTTAGCTACGTTACCAAGTCAATGAAGACCCGACAACTAGTTGACATCGTTTAGGGCGTGGACTACCAGGGTATCTAATCCTGTTTGCTCCCCACGCTTTCGTGCATGAGCGTCAGTATTGGCCCAGGGGGCTGCCTTCGCCATCGGTATTCCTCCACATCTCTACGCATTTCACTGCTACACGTGGAATTCTACCCCCCTCTGCCATACTCTAGCCCGCCAGTCACAAATGCAGTTCCCAGGTTAAGCCCGGGGATTTCACATCTGTCTTAGCGAACCGCCTGCGCACGCTTTACGCCCAGTAATTCCGATTAACGCTTGCACCCTACGTATTACCGCGGCTGCTGGCACGTAGTTAGCCGGTGCTTATTCTTCCGGTACCGTCATCCCCCACGGGTATTAACCACGAGGTTTTCTTTCCGGACAAAAGTGCTTTACAACCCGAAGGCCTTCTTCACACACGCGGCATTGCTGGATCAGGCTTGCGCCCATTGTCCAAAATTCCCCACTGCTGCCTCCCGTAGGAGTCTGGGCCGTGTCTCAGTCCCAGTGTGGCTGGTCGTCCTCTCAGACCAGCTACAGATCGTCGCCTTGGTAGGCCTTTACCCCACCAACTAGCTAATCTGCCATCGGCCGCCCCTGTAGCGCGAGGTCCCGAAGGATCCCCCGCTTTCCTCCGCAGAGCGTATGCGGTATTAATCCGGCTTTCGCCGGGCTATCCCCCACTACAGGACACGTTCCGATGTATTACTCACCCGTTCGCCACTCGCCACCAGGGTTGCCCCCGTGCTGCCGTTCGACTTGCATGTGTAAGGCATGCCGCCAGCGTTCAATCTGAGCCAGGATCAAACTCTTCAGTTCAAACCTGTTACTGTTTTCGGTTGTTTTACCAACCGGTCGCTCACTCAACGTACTGACGAAGTGTTCAACCATCTCTCGATGACCAAACCTTCCTTTCATTACTGTGTGAGACTTGATACTTTCGCTTTGCGCCAGACCCCGAAAGGCCCGGCTCGCGTCGCGCATCAAGCGCCCACACTTATCGGCTGTTAGTTTTTAAAGATCATTCGTGAAGAAGCTCTGCTTTCTTCGCGTCCGTCATCAAACGGGAGGCGAATTATGCGATGCAGCCCGCAGCCCGTCAACCCCTCATCTGCAATTATTTTCAAAAAGTTGAAAACGGAACTGGCAGTACTTTTTCCGGGTATCTAAAAATAGTTAGGTATCCAACACAATTTGGCCGCCTGTCCGATTACGAACACACGGAAGAACCGACCCTGCGGTCCCGCACCAACTAAAGATCTCTCGCCGGTCGCCGTTAAACTGGATATCCCGCCACTCAAACGATCGCTGCTCAATGGACGAATCAGCCGACCAGCAAGTCCCGAATCCCGCGCCAGCAGCGCCTTCGTCGGTCCTCAGCGCCGACGCCGTACCGGTAGGCACACCGCTCGAGTGGCCGATCGTCGATGCAGACGGTTCGCTGCTTTTTGCAGGCGGCACAGTTCTCGCGACTGCCGACGAAAAAGCCTTTCTCTTCAAGCACTTCGAGCCGCGCCGCGGCGACCTGCCGGACGCGCCAGCACAGCCAGCGGCCGTAGCGGATACGCATGCCGAAGCGCAGACACCGCTGACGCTCGCCGACATGCACGTCGAAATCGGTGCATTGGTTGGCGTACGCCTGCAAATGGGCAGCGGCGCGCCAATGCATCCATGCCGCATCATCGGTTTTGCGCCCAATCATTCGCTGTTCATCACTCCGCCGCTTCAGCAGGGCCGCATGCTTGCGCTCGGCCTGGGTGAAAACGTCGACATCGTAGCGATTGCAAGTCAGGCAGTGTTCAGATTCGTATGCACCGTCGAAGCCGTCTGCCGCTCTCCGTTCGATTACGTGGTGCTATCCCGCCCCGGCCCAATCCGGCGTCTGCGCGAACGCAAGTCGATGCGCGTTCAAACGCATTTCGCGGTGCGCTTCGGCGTCGGCGAAACCGGGGACACCTACGACGGTCTCGGCGTAGCGAAGAGCCTCAGTGCGCTTGGCATGTCGCTGATGGCGCCGTGGACCCTGGGTGCCGTCGGCGACCGGTTGCGCGTGGCTTTCCGGCTCGGATCGGCGGAGATGGACACAGAGCTACGGACCACGGCTGTGATCCGAAACCTGCAGAAAAGCACTGGCGCCGACACTTCTTCGGTTCATGGACTCGAATTCGATCAACTCGAACCGGCTCAGCAGATAGCGTTGAAGGTCTTTGTGTTCGATCGTCAGGACGATGTGCAGCAGTGGTCGCACGGCTTGAAATAACCCGCAGCGAGCAGTCTGCGAAGCGCGCTTGCGTATCAACCAATCAGTTCTTCCGGCGTGACACGGCGTGCGCCCCAGGCGCTCGCCATCCGCTCACAGCGGCCGAGCCGTATCGAGCCGCGCTCGAAGTCGACGAATACGACTTCGTCTGCATCCAATGGGCGCGTCGCTTGATCAGTTGTGCGGCCGTCGGTCAGAACCCAAAGCCAGCGCTGTTGCGCCGGGCTGCGGCGCGCACTGCGCCCGAGCAACTGCGTTGCATGTCGAATGCCCGCTGCGAACGGCGTCCCGCCGCCACCGCCGACGGGCTCAAGCCAACGCTCGTTCCACCAGCGCGGCACTGCGGGGCCAAAGCGCAGGTCTGCGCCGGCGCCGCCGAAGCAGATCAGCGCAGCCTCGGCGCGCATTGCACTCGCGCGATCGAACAGCGCAATCAGCAGACCTTTCGCGAGTGCGAGGCGCTGGCCGGCCAGCATCGAGCCGGAGCAGTCGAGCACGAAACAGTGCAGCACACCGCCGGGCGGCGTCTCGCGCACGAAACGCAGATCTTCGGCACGCAGCGCGGGTTGCCCGCGCTCTTCTCGCTGCTCTTTCGCTCGTCGCTGTCCACTCGCAGCAAACGTCTGCGGCCATGCGATACGCCGCGTTGGCTCGCCACGCGGATCTGCACGCACATTGCTGCACGAACGCGAGTGCGTCTGCGCCCGTTGCCGCCATCGGAAACCGCTGCGCGAGTCAGCGGCGGCGCCCTTCCGATGGCTCAGCGTTTTTTTACGTTAAGCGGTATGACGCCTTTGACGTGCGTCGTCGCGGATGGCTGCGGCGGCAAATAGCCCCAGTCGCCATCGCCGGCCTCGACATCAGAAGATGAGGGCATAGCCGAACTCTGCGGCAAATCGCGTGACATTGCTTCGCCACCAGCCGCATTGTCAGCAGTCGACGTATCCCGCTGACGCCGCCTGTGCACGAGCACCGCTTCGGCGACGCTATCCACGTGCTGCGACGTTACAGCATCGCTCTGCTCCAGCGCCGCGAGCGCTCGCGCGGCGCGGAGCATCACCAGGTCCGCGCGCAAGCCGTCTACTGCGGCGTCGATGCACAACGCGCTGACATGCGCATGCACGGCGCCGTCGAAAGAAAGCTGCGCGAGCTTGTTGCGTGCCGCACGGATCCGCTCGACGTAATGCGCCTGCTCACGAGCATAACTGGCGCGAAAGGCCATCGGATCGAGATCGTATGCGAGCCGCGCCTTCACGATCTCTTCACGCACGCGCGGCTCGAAACAGTTCTGCAACTCGACCATCAAGCCGAAACGGTCGATCAACTGCGGCCGCAACTCGCCCTCTTCGGGATTCATGGTGCCGATCAGCACGAAGCTCGCCTCGTGACTATGCGATACGCCGTCGCGTTCGACGGTGTTCACACCGCTCGCTGCGACGTCGAGCAACGCGTCGACGAGCGCATCGGGCAGCAGATTCACTTCATCCACATACAGCACGCCACGATGCGCCTTGGCTAGCAGACCGGGCGAAAAGCGCACGGAGCCGTCACGCAATACGGTTTCGATATCGAGCGTGCCGATCAGACGATCCTCGCTCGCGCCCAGCGGAAGATTAACCAGTTGCCCTTCGGGCAGCAGCTCGGCGAGCGCGCGCGCGGCTGTCGATTTAGCCGTGCCTCGCGGCCCGCTCACCAGCACGCCACCCAGCCCCGGATCGATCGCGGCGAGCAACAGCGCTTGCTGCAACGGCGCCTGACCGATCAATGCGGAGAAAGGAAACGCCGGCCTTTGCGCGGGGTTTTGCGCAGGATTTGGCCGCGCATCTTGCGTGGCTGCATTCATGATTGCATTCCTTCAATCTGCTGTTCGCTCGCGAGCAGATGCTGTTCGACCTGAGCGCGATAGTCGCCGGGCGTCTGCCACAGACCGCGCTGCATCGCTTCCAGCAGGCGCTCGCAAATCGAATGTAACGCATGTGGATTGTGCCGTTGCAAGAACTCGCGCGTATCCGCATCGTTCAGGTAAGCATCGGTGACGAGCGCATATTGATGGTCCGCAACCACGCGCGCGGTCGCATCATAGCCATAGAGATAATCGACCGTTGCTGCAATTTCAGAAGCGCCTTTATATCCATGGCGCTTAACACCGTCGATCCATTTGGGGTTGACCACGCGCGAGCGCACTACGCGCGCGATTTCCTCGTGAAGCGTGCGAACGCGCGGTGCGGCGGGGTTGCTGTGGTCGGCGTGATAAATGCTCGGCTGATTGCCGGCAAGATGGCGTACGGCCGCGACCATGCCGCCCTGAAACTGATAGTAGTCGTTCGAATCGAGCAGATCGTGTTCGCGGTTGTCCTGATTCTGCAATACGACGTCCATCGCGGCGAGGCGTGTGCCGAATGCGTGACGCGCTTCTTCGCCGGCGTTTTTCTGCGTGTACGCATAACCGCCCCAAGCCTGATATGCATTCGCGAGGTCGGCGTCGGTCTGCCATTGCTGCGAGTCGATCATGTCCTGCAAACCGGCGCCGTAAGCGCCCGGACGCGCACTGAATACGCGCCAGCCGGCGCGCTTGCGTGCCTCGGTCGCGTCCATACCGTGTGCGATCAACGCATCGCGTTCCCGCAGCACACGCTCGCGGATCGGGTTTAGTTCTGCTGGTTCGTCCAGTTCGGCGACGGCTTGCACCGCAACATCGAACAGATGCATCACGTTCGCAAACGCGTCGCGGAAAAAACCGGACACACGTAGCGTGACGTCGATGCGCGGCCGGTCGAACGCTTCGATCGGCATGATTTCGAAGTCGGTCACGCGATGGCTGCCAGGCGCCCACTTCGGTCGCACCCCAAGTAGTGCGAGCGCTTGCGCAATGTCGTCGCCGCCGGTGCGCATCGTCGCGGTGCCCCACACGGACAGACCGATCGCACGCGGGTAATCGCCATGTTCCTGCAAATGCCGCTCGATCAACTGCTGCGCCGACTTGAGCCCCAACGACCAGGCCGCTTGCGTTGGGACCGCACGCGTGTCGACCGAATAGAAGTTTCGGCCGGTCGGCAGTACATCGGGTCTGCCACGCGATGGCGAACCGCTCGGCCCCGGCGGCACGAATCGCCCTTCGAGACCGCGTCTGAGATGCGTCATTTCCTGCGTACCGCATGCGTCGAGCCGAGGCAGCACGTCGTTGCGCAAGCGCTCGATCACGCGCTCTGCTTGCGGCAGCGGCGCCTTCGCCAATGCGCTCGCCGTATCTGTATGCGCATGCGCTTGCGGCTCGCATAGGCCCCGCAGCATTTCCGCCGCGAACAGTTCCAGACGCTCGCGCGTATCGCCGCAATGCCGCCAGGGCGCATTGCTGACCTGTTGCAGAATGTCGGGACGCGCACCCGTCCAGGCCGCGGACCAATCCACCGATAGCGGGTCGAAAAAGTGATCGATCTGCAGATCGCGCGCCAACGCATCGATCAACCCTGCGTTGCCACCTTGCCCATCGCCGACGGGAAAGCGCGCTAACGCAAGCAGCGTATCGCGTCGTTGCGCTGCTTGCGGCGATTGGCCGAACGTGTGCAAACCATCGCGAATCTGCGCTTCTTTCAGTTCACACAGCCACGCATCGACGCGCGTGAGCAACGCATCTTCGTCGTCTTCACCTTTCGGCTCGGACAGGCTCAATTCTTCATGCAGCTTATGTTCGACGATAGTCGCGAGAATCGTGCGCCGTAACAGCTTCGAGCGGCGCGGGTCCACCATCAACGCTTCATAGTATTCGTCGACCTGGCGCTCGAGGTCCTGCAACGGACCGTAGCTTTCGGCGCGCGTGAGCGGCGGCATCAGATGATCGACGATCACGGCTTGCGCGCGGCGCTTGGCCTGACTGCCCTCGCCCGGATCGTTGACGATGAACGGATACAGATGCGGCATGGGCCCGAGAATCAGATCCGGCCAGCACGTATCGCTCAACGCAACACTCTTGCCGGGCAGCCATTCGAGGTTGCCATGCTTGCCGACATGCACGACCGCGTCGATGCCGAACTGATGACGCAGCCAGAAATAGAACGCGAGATATGCATGCGGCGGCACGAGCTCGGCGTCGTGATAACTCGCGTAATCGCCTTGCTCGCGCGAACGCGACGGCTGAATGCCGACGAACACGTGGCCGCAACGCCAACCCGCAATCATGAAACGGCCGCGCCGCACGCTCGGGTCGTGCTCTGGCGAGCCCCAACGCGCATTCAGCGCATTGCGCGCTTCGGCGGGCAGCGCGTTGAAATGGGTGAGGTAATCGGCAAGCGCTAAGCTTTGCAAAGCAGGCCGCAGATCGCGCACCACCGGATCGTTCGTCACGCCCTCGGTCAGCTTCTGCAACAGCGCATCGCCGTTTTCGGGCACGGTTGCCACGCGATAGCCTTCGTCGCGCAACATCGACAGAATTCCGACCACCGACGCCGGCGTATCCAGTCCGACGCCATTCCCAATGCGACCCTCGCTCATCGGATAGTTGGCGAGAATCAGCGCGAGTTTCTTGTCCGCGTTGCCGAGCGAGCGCAGGCGGCCCCAGCGGCGGCTCAGCTCGGCAATAAAATTCACGCGTTCGCGATCGGGCTGATAACGCACCACGTCGACTTCCGTATGCGGACAGCGATACGCGAGTCCCTTGAAACTGATTGCGCGCGTGATGATGCGACCGTCCACCTCGGGCAGCGCGACATGCATGGCGATGTCGCGCGAATTCAGGCCTTGATTGTCCTTCAGCCAGTCCTCGCGGTTGCCGCCGCTCAGAATCACCTGAAGCACAGGCGCGTCGCCGGCGAGCGCGAGCGGTTCGGGATCATCGATCGCGGACGCGGCGAACGCAGTCGTGTTGAGTACGAGCGCCGCGTTATGTTGCGCGCACAACGACTGTACGACTTCGCGACTCACCGCGTCCTTCAATGACGTAATCGCGATTGGCAGCGGGTTCACGCCTTGTGCGTCGAGCGCTTCGATCAGCGCGTCGAACACCGCTGTGTTGGCCGCCTGAAGATGCGCCTTGTAGAACAGTATCGCCGCGACGGGCGCGTCGTGCCGCCAGCGCGCTTGCCAGTCGGCGATTGTCGGCGTGTCGCGTTGTGGATGGTAAAGCGACGCGGCCGGCAACGCGCGGGGCGGCGCAGGCTCGTGTCCCCAACCGAGCGCGCGATACGCGATGCAGCGCAGAAACGCCTCGGCATTCTGGGGACCGCCTTCCCGCAAATAACGCCACAACTGATGGCATAGATCCGCGTCCGCGGTGCTGCGCGCAAGCAGATTGGGATCTTCCTGCAGATCGCCCGAAAACATCGCGAGCGTTTGCTGTTTGCGCTCCGCTAGCGCGACGACCTGTTCGATACCGTACGGCCAATACGCTTCGCCGCCAAGATGATCGACTACGACGACGCGCGCGTGTTGCAGCACATCTTCGACGTAGAAATCCACCGACGCCGGTTGCCGCAGATACGTTACGTTCGCGAGGCGCACGCTCGGAAAGCCGTCGCCGAGACGAGGAAACACGCTTGCCAGCAGCGACAACGTGGTGTCCGCAGAACTGAGCACGACGATATCCGCAGGCCGCTGATCGATACGGATCACGCCTTGCGTATCGTCGACGAAACCGCCCGGCGTGGTGCGCAGCAGATGCATGTGCGCTTACGCCTGCTGCACTGCGACGCCCGGCACCTGCGCGTTCGACACGCCCAGCGCCGCGTCGAACGCGCGCTGCAGCGCGGCTTGATCGAGGTCTTCACCGATCAGCACGAAGCGGCTTTCGCCCGCCTCGCCGGGTTGCCAGCGCCGATCGAAATAGCTGTCGAAGCGCCGGCCCACGCCCTGAATCACGAGACGCATTGCTGCGCCCGGCAAGGCCGCGAAACCCTTTACACGGTAGATCGTGTTGCTCTGAACTAGCGCTTGCAGTGCGGCGATTACCGCGTCACGCGACAGCACGTTTGCATGCACCACTACCGAATCGAATTCATCGTGGTGATGATCCGGGTCGTCAGCCGATCCGTGATGGTCGTGGCGCAGGTGAATCGTTTCTTCGGATGCCGCTTCGAGCCCGAACAGCGTGTGCAGATCGAGTTGCCCCATGTGCGCGCGCACGACCTTCACTTGCGGCGGAATCTCTTCGCGGATCACGGCTTCGACCGCGTTCTGACGAGCCTCATCGAGCAGATCTGTTTTGTTCAGAATCACCAGATCGGCTGAAGCCAATTGATCTTCGAACAATTCGTGGAGCGGCGATTCATGGTCCAGATTGGGATCGGCTTTGCGCTGCGCGTCGACAGCGAGCGGGTTTTCCGCGAACTGGCCGCTTGCGGCAGCGGGACCGTCGACCACGGTAATCACTGCATCGACGGTAAAACTGTTTTTTATCTGCGGCCAGTTGAACGCCTGTACGAGAGGCTTCGGCAACGCGAGACCCGATGTTTCGATCAGCACATGGTCGATCTGCTCACGGCGCTCAACGAGCTTTTCCATCACCGGAAAAAACTCCTCTTGCACCGTGCAGCAGAGGCAACCGTTCGCGAGTTCATACAATTGCCCTTCCGTTTCGACACCATTCTCGTCGCAACCGATGCCGCAACCCTTCAGGATTTCGCCGTCGATACCAAGTTCGCCGAACTCGTTGACGATCACCGCGATGCGCTTGCCGCCCGCGTGCTGGAGAATGTGCCGCAACAGAGTGGTCTTGCCGCTGCCGAGAAAGCCCGTGACGATGGTGACGGGGATCTTGCGCATTTGAGTTTGCATCGTGAGGTCCATCCCAGGAGTTGCAGGCGCCGGCCGGCGTAGTCCGCACGCAAGAGGTCCAGCGCGTACCTCAAGCATGAACGACGGCCTTGCTACAACAGGAAAAACGCAGAAAACGGGTGTGAGGGCATGAGCGCAGCGCCGCATCCCCGCGACGTTCGCCCTTCGTGTTCCGGCCGGTATCCGGGCTGGCGAAAGCGCCGCTTCCCCTTCCCGAACGAGTGATTTCTCGCCCAGTGGTGATATGCCCACGCGGCCTTGCGCGTGGACACCGAAGCCGGCACTGCGACGCCACGCAAACCGCCGTGACGTCACTTTTCGCTTACCGTTGCGGGGGCAGCACAGGTTGACCCAAAACCGTGACAGGCGGGCGCCCTGTTTCCCGTTTAACTGCATGCGCACGAGCGCGCACACGAGCACCAGAAGTGCGTGCGAGTTTAGGCCGACCGTCTGGCGCCGTCAAGTAAACGCGGGCCCGGCGCGCTTATCACACGGGCTTCTCGTGTGCTATCGTATGCGCGCGTTTGGTGCCCGCACATGCATTCGCGTGTGCAGTTAAACGGGAAACAGGCAGCGCTCCTGCGCTCAATCTGTGCTGTCCCCGCAACGGTAAGCGACCTGCGGTGCAATGTTCATGCTGCGCCGCGCATGCGTTTTCGATGCCACTGTCCGATACATTCGAATGAATGCGGGCGGGAAGGCAAAGCGCGTGAGGCCGCCAGCCCGGATACCGGCCAGATGCGGAGGTGGCCGTGCGTTTCTCGACGTCACGCCGCCGGCAGCCGGAATCCGCGAGGGACGGATGTGAAGGCGCTGAAGCACGATGTGGCAACCGGGTTCGCACCCGCGCGTGCTGTCGTGCGTGAAGACACCGCTTGAATGACTTCGATCTCCAATCACCTGGGCCCGTTAGCGTGCCGCACTGCATGGCGTACGCCGGCGGGGCGCGCAACGTCGTTGCCGTGCACGGTTAGCGAGGCGCGATGACACGCGCGTGGCTGATCGGCGCAGGGCCCGGCGACGTCGAACTGATGACGTTGAAGGCAACGCGCGCCCTGGCACAAGCCGACGTGATACTCGTCGACGATCTCGTGAATCCCGACGTGCTGCAATTCGCGCGCGCTGACGCGTCGATTGTTTACGTCGGCAAACGCGGCGGTCATCCGTCGACGCCGCAAGAAGGCATCGTCGCGCAAATGCTCGAGCATCTGCATGCTGGGCGCAGCGTCGCGCGACTCAAGGGCGGCGATCCGTTCGTATTCGGCAGAGGCGGCGAAGAGCAGCAGGCGCTGCATGCGGCCGGTATCGAGGTGGAGATCATCAGCGGGATCACAGCCGGTATTGCGGCGCCCGCAGCTATCGGCATTCCGGTTACACACCGCGATCACGCGCAAGGCGTGATATTCGTGACCGGCCACGGCGCGAGCAGCAGCGAGCCGGATTGGGGCGCGCTCGCCGCCACCCACATGACGCTCGTCGTTTACATGGGCATGCGGCGTCTGAACGATATCGTCAGCGCATTGCTCGCGGCCGGCATGCGCGCCGACACGCCTTGTGCGGCAATCGAGTCGGCCACGCGTCCGGAGCAACGCCATGCGCTTTCGCGGCTCGGCGAATTTGCCGATGCCGTCGCGCGCGCGCGACTCGGCTCGCCTGCGATCGTGGTGGTAGGCGGCGTGGCGTCGCTGGCGCTCGCGCGTGCCGCCGCGGCAAGCTCATCAGAAACGGCATCTTCGCCGGACGCGAAATGAAAACGCTTAGCGTGGGCATCGGCTGCCGCCTGCATACATCGGCGGACGAGATCGAAACGGCGGTGCGCGCCGCGCTCGGTTCGCACACGTTCGGACAGATCGCAACGGTAGCCTCTATTGAAACGAAAGCGGACGAACCGGGCCTGCTGGAGTTCTGCGCGCGTCACAGGTTCGCGCTACAGCTGTTCAGCCGCGAGCAGATTCTAGCGATAGATGTGCACGAACCGTCGGCCGCCGCGCGCGAGCATCTCGGCGTGGACGGCGTATGCGAACCGTGCGCGTTGCTTGCGGTGGCCGCCGGTTGCACCGCACATCTGATCGCTCGCAAAACCGTTTACGCTGGTGTCACCGTGGCGATCGCATCGACCGCACCAGCGCCAGCACACAGTGTCACCACCATCCAACAGGACCTTCCATGAAGACGGACCCCGAATCGCATCAACGCATGACCGAACGCCGGCGCGAAGGCCACGAAAAGAAGCAGGCCAACGCGACCGTCGAAAAGGGCCTGCTGATCGTCAACACCGGCACCGGCAAGGGCAAGACAACCGCCGCTTTCGGCATGGCCGTGCGTGTGCTCGGCCACGGCATGCGGCTTGGCGTCGTGCAGTTCATCAAGGGAGCGCTGCATACGTCAGAGCGCGACTTCCTCGGCGCGATTGCCAACTGCGACTTCGTGACGATGGGCGACGGCTACACCTGGAACACACAGAACCGTGACGCCGACATGGCCACCGCGCGCAAAGGCTGGGACGAAGCACGCAGGATGATCGAAAGCGGCGACTATCAGATGGTCATCCTCGACGAACTGAACACCGTGCTCAAGTACGAATATCTGCCGCTCGACGAAGTGCTGTCCGTCATCAACGCGCGTCCAGCAATGCTGCATGTGGTCGTGACCGGCCGCCACGCGCCCGATGCGCTGATCGAAGCCGCCGACCTCGTCACCGAAATGCGCATCGTCAAGCATCCGTATCGCGAGCAAGGCGTGAAGGCGCAGCGCGGCGTGGAGTTCTGAACGTGTCCGCCTGCCCTGCGCTCTTTATCAGCGCGCCCGCGTCGGGTCAAGGCAAGACCACGATCACCGCGGGCCTCGCGCGCTACCATCGGCGACTGGGGCGGCGTGTGCGCGTGTTCAAGACCGGGCCCGACTTTCTCGATCCGATGATCCTCTCGCGCGCAAGCGGCGCGCCCGTGCTGTCGCTGGATCTGTGGATGGTCGGCAAGGACGCGTGCCGCAATCTTCTCGCGCAGGCGGCGGACGAAGCCGATCTGATCCTGATCGAAGGGGTGATGGGCCTCTTCGACGGCACGCCGAGCAGCGCCGATCTGGCGACCGAGTTCGGTGTGCCGGTACTCGCGGTGATTTCGGCGAAGGCGATGGCGCAGACCTTCGGCGCGGTCGCGTTCGGCCTCGCGAATTTCCGGCCTCAGGTCCCGTTTCATGGCGTGCTCGCGAACCGCGTCGGTTCCTCGCGTCACGCGCAGATGCTCGAAGAGGCGTTGCCGGCGACTCTGCGCTGGTGCGGGCACATTACCGCCAGCGACGAAATCGAATTGCCCGATCGCCACCTCGGCTTGCATCAGGCCGCGGAAATCGACGATCTCGACGCGCGTCTGGATCGCGCCGCCGATGCGCTCAGTCATACAACTCTGGCCGGGCTGCCGCCCGCAGTGGAGTTCGGCGCGGCTACGCCGCAAGTACTTCCCGGCCTTCTGCACAACAAAAAAATCGCCATCGCGCGCGATGCCGCGTTTTCGTTCATCTACCCGGCCAATGTCGCGCTGCTCGAAGCGCTCGGCGCCCACGTTCACTACTTTTCGCCGCTCGCCGACGAAGCGCCGCCCTCCGACACCGATGCGCTGTATCTGCCCGGCGGCTATCCCGAACTGCACGCCGCGGCGCTCGCCGCGAATGCCCGCAGCGCCGCGGCGATCCGCGCGCACGCGGCGGCCGGCAAACCGCTCGTCGCCGAATGCGGCGGCATGCTTTATCTGCTCGATAAGCTCACTGACACGCAAGGTGTCAGCACGTCGATGCTGGGCTTGCTGCCCGGTCACGCGACGATGCAAACACGCTTCACCGCGCTCGGCATGCAACAGATCGACAGCATGCATGGCCCAGTGACCGGCCACACGTTTCACTACTCGAAGCTCGGCACGCCGCTTTCGCCGTTGCGCTCAGCCACGCGGCCTCAAGGCGATGCACCCGGCGAGGCTGTATATCGCGTCGGCTCGATTGTCGCGACTTACATGCATGCTTACTGGCCCTCCAACCCGGCCTTCACGGCCGCTCTGTTCAATGGCGAAGCCTTTTAACGAAGCCGACCGCGACGCGGTTTATCGCGCGATCTACGAGCGCCGCGACATGCGCCACTTCGTGCGCGATCCCGTCGATGCCGCGGTATTGCAGCGTCTGCTCGATGCCGCGCATCACGCGCCGAGCGTGGGTTTCATGCAGCCCTGGCGCATCGCGCGCATCACCGATCCCGCCTTGCGTACCGCGTTGCATGCGAACGTCGAAAGCGAACGGCTGGCTACGGCCGACGCGCTCGGCAAGCGCCGCGAAGAGTTCATGAAGCTGAAAGTGGAAGGCATACTGGAGTGCGGCGAACTGCTCGTCATGGCGCTGATGGACGGCCGCGAGCGGCATATTTTCGGCCGCCGCACGCTGCCGGAAATGGACCTCGCATCGGTGGCCTGCGCGATCCAGAACATGTGGCTCGCCGCCCGCGCGGAAGGGCTCGGCATGGGTTGGGTGTCCCTCTTCGACGTCGATGCAGTGCGTCGGCTGCTGCGCATGCCGGAAGGCGCGCGGCCGGTCGCGATACTGTGCCTTGGCCACGTCGACCGATTTTATAGCGAACCGATGCTGCAAACCGAACGATGGGCAGAGCGCATGCCGCTCGCCGATTGCGTATTTGAAAACCGCTGGCCCGAAGATTCGATACCGCAGGAGCAGTCGCCGCGCGATCCGCTGTAGCCGGCGTTATCTCTGCAACGGCGTCACCGAGACTACTTCAGGCAGGCTGCCTTTTTGATTCGGGAGCAATCTCACGCGCCAGTCGGCCGGTGCGTTGAACGGGAACTGCACCAGCGCACTTCTGATCAATGCGGGCATGGCGCGCAGCGGATCGGCGTCGCGGTCTGTACTGGCCGCGCTGACCTTGTACACTTCGCGCCCGCTCTCGCGTTCGAAAAACCGCAGCGTGAGCGTATGACGGTAGACGCGTGCGCCGAATAGCGAGACCGATGCGTCGGTCAGCGGGCCGCAATTGCCAGACGCACAGTCGCTCGCGCCAACGCCGATTTGCGCGGGCCGCGTCTCGTATCCGACCGAGAGCACGTAATGCGCGGGCCGCTCCGCCGTATCCGCGAAACCTTGCTTCGCCAGCTCGTCGCGCAGCACGGTTTCGAACTGCACATGGTCGGCCCGCGCTTCCTGCATCGGCAGACGCGCGAACGTGTACGTCCGCTCGCCAGCTAGGGCGGATGCGGGCGTCGCGGTGTGCACGTCGGCGTGCATGCCGGTACATCCGGCGAGGGTCGCCGCAGCAAGCGCCGTACACACCAGAGTCGCTTTCATTGCGTTCACCGCTTTCATCGCTTTCATCGCTTCCACCGCTTTCACGGTTCGCTCCCCGATTCGATAAGACGCGCTCAGGCGTCATGACGCCGGCTCGCAGGCCGATCCAGTTGCGCTTCTTCCAGTGCCGGCAGATAGATCGTGACTGCGGTGCCCCGCCCGGGCGCGCTCACCACGTTCACTTCACCGCCATGGCGCGTGACCACGGTCTTGACGAAGGCCATCCCGAGCCCGGCGCCGCCCACTTCTGGCCGCTCTGTTTCGTGAAAACGTCTGAAGCGTTCGAATAGCTGTGCCTGCTGCTCTTGCGGTATTCCATAGCCCTGGTCTCGGATCGTGCACGACACGCGCCGCGTCACGCGATCCGATGTAACGGCCGAAGTGAAACCGGGCGTCGCCGAGGTGCGCGCGGGCGCCTCGTCCGATAGCTCGCAGGTGATACGCGTATCGGGCGGACTGTATTTGACCGCGTTGTTCAGGATGTTGACGAGGGCACGCGTCAGCAGCGAACGATCGGCGCAGATCCAGTGGCCCTCGTCGCCGATATCGTCTATGTCGCGGCCTTCCGCCGATAGGTCTGTTTCCGTGTGCAACGCGATCCGCTTCGCGTGTGCCTGCGGCCAGACTTCATCGCACGCGTCGATCATCAGCTCGGCGAGATTCACCGGCTCCAGCAGGTAGGTTTGCGACTCGGCGCGCGCGAGTTGTACGAAGTCGTCGGCGAGTGTCAACGCACGTTGCGCGTAACGTTCGATGCGCTCTAGCAAGCCGCGCGCGAGCACCGGCTTCTCGCGGGCCCGCTCGATCTCGACGAGCGCCAGGATCGACGCCTGCGGCGAGCGCATATCGTGCGACAGCAGCCGAAGTGCATCTTCGCGCTGGCGCTCGGCGGCGTGCAACGCAGAGACATCGACGAGACCGGCTATCCATCCGGTCGTCTCGCCCTGAGCGTTCGTGCAGTTCGCGTAACGCAGCAGATGATCGCGCCCGTCGGCGTCGCGCACTTCGACGCCCTGCGCCATCAGCGCGGCAAATTCGCGGCTCGTGGGATCGAGCAGCGCGGGCCAATGCGCGCGGGCCAGCAGATCGTTTTCGGCATCCGATCCTGCTCCGCTGTCGATGGCCTTGACGAACGTCAGGCCACCCAGCACCTTCTGCATGGAGCGCCCCTCGGGCATCGGCGCGCCAAGCCGTGCAAAGTGCGCCTTCGCGGCATGGTTCGCGATCAGCACGATGCCCTGCATGTCACTCACTAGAATCGGCTCGGGCATGCTGTCCAGACTGTCCCACATTAAGCGCTTCATGTCCTGAACGCGTTGTGCAGCTTGCGCCATCAGCGCCATGTGCTGTTCGAGCACGTCGCCGCCGAACTGGCGCCGGCGCTGCGGCGTTTGCGGCAGCAGATGCGGTTCGTCCGCGAGACGCTGCAACTCCTTGCGCAAATACGCCATCGTCATTTCGAGGCGGCGCCAGTTCCAGATCGGATAAACGGCCACCACGCCGAGAATCGCGGGCACGGGCGACAACCACAACTGCGCGCCGTACAGCAGAATTGCACTGCCGGACATGGCGAGCAGGCACAGCGCGCCCGTCAGCAGCAGCGAGCGGCGCGGCGACAGCACGAGGAAACCGGCCAGCAACGCCGCGAGCGGCGCCAGTGAGACGACGAGCAGCAGCCATCGTGCGGCGGGCGCGACTTCGCGGCCGGTGAGCAGCGTATCGAGCACGTTCGCGTGGATATAGACGCCGGGCAGCGGCCCCAATGCACCGGATACCGGCGTCGCAAACCGGTCGTAGAGACCCGATGCGGTCACGCCGATTACGACGATGCGCCCGCGCAATTTCTCGGGCGGCACCTGGCCCGCGAGCACGCTCGCGAAACTGAGCTTCTCGTAGCTCTGTGCATTCGGGCTGAACGGGATCAGGAAGCGGCCGTCGCTCGCTGCGTCGTTGCGCGCACCGGTGTCCCGATCGCTTGCATCGCTCGCCGATTCCAGAGACGCGCGCCTCGCCGACTGCACGTTCAACCCTAGCGCGCCGCGTTCTGCCGCGCGCGCCACTGTGAGCATCAACTGCGGCCAGCGCGAGTCGGCGTCGCCTTCGAACTGGGCGACGCTGCGCACGATGCCGTCGCTGTCCACTTCGAGATTGATATGCCCGAGGCCGGCCGCCGCACCCATGAGCGGCGCCACCGGTTCGACGACGACAGCGGGCGCGCCTCGCCCGGCATCCGTGAGGAGCACCGGCAGATAGGTCGGACTCAGCGCGATGGCGCGGGCAAGTTCGGCATCGTCTGGATTAGCTTCTGTGAAGAGCACGTCGTAGACGACGGCGGCGGGCTTTGCCTTCGCGACCTGCTCGAGCAATCGGGCGTGAACGCTGCGCGGCCACGGCCAGCGGCCGAGCTGCGCGATGCTTTCATTGTCGATTTCCAGCACGACGATGTCCGGCAGCACCGCCTGCGCATGCAGGCTCAGTAAGCGGTCGTACACCAGATGATCGACGCTCGCGCTCATGCGACCCAACGAACTGAGCGCGATCACGACGAGACCCAGGCATCCGATAGCCGCCCATTCGATCAGAAAACGACGCCCGGCACGCCGTCCGAGACGGGCGCGCGGGTCGAGGCTCAAGCGCGTGGATGTGGTGGGCAAGGCGCGATGTCAGAAGGTAGAAAGCCAAAAACAGCAAACGGACCGGGCCACTTCCGGGCCAGTGAATCTACCAGCGTCAGCGCGCAAGCGTGAACATGCGAACTCCGCTGGCGGTCGCGTACAAGCGGCCGTTGTCGAACTGCTCCGCAACGATGGTCCAGTAATAGACGCCTGGCGGCAGATCGCTCACCACCAGTTGCCCGCCCGTCAGATCCGCGCGGTCGACAATCGGATGACGCAGATCGGCCGTCGTCGCCATGACGAAGCGAAAACGCGTTTGCGTCGATGCCGGCGCGCGGCTCACGAACCAGCGGAATTCGTAATCGTGGCTACCCCCGCGCGGCGCGGCCGACGCGCCGACCGCGAATTGCCGTCTCTCGAAGGCATACACCTGCGGCAAACCTTCGAGCCCGTTCGCGTCGATCGCCGCAATGCGCACGAAATACGTGCCGTCTGCCAGATCGCCAAATTCCGCATGTGGCGCGCTCACGCGAATGTCGCGGATTAGGTCGAGCTGGTCGGCGTCGCGAGAGATCTGCACGCGGTAGGTCGTTGCGGTTGTTGCGGTTGTTGCGGTTGTTGCGGTTTCGGCGGTTTCGGCGGTTTCGGCGGTTTCGGCGGTTTCGGCGGTTTCGGCGGTTTCGGCGGCTCCGGCGGCCTTGGCCGGAATCAGATCAAAAGCCACCGTCTTGCCGTCCTGCACTCTCGCCGGCTCCTTGAGCACGGGCGCGGGAAGCAGCGCGACTGCATCCCCTATCGCGGCGCCGGCTCGTGTCACGCTGCCGAAGCGTTCCGTGAGCAGTTGCGCCGACGCCTGCAGCGGCACGCCTGGCGGCGGTGCCGACTTGCGCGCGAGCGCCACGACCGGATCGACGCCGACCGCGCCGTCCAGCACTTCGACAGCCGTGGTTTGCGCGTCGCCGTCGTAAGCGACCCTGAAGCGCGTTCCACGCACGCCCGCAACCACCGACGGCGAACGGATCTGGAAGCGGTCGTCTTTCTTCGTCGCGTGCGTGACCTGGCTCTCGACCTGCCCGCGGCGCAGTTCCAGTTGACGGTCGCCCGCGCCCGTCAGTGTGGTCCGCCGCAACCGATCGATGTCGAGCGCGCCGTCCTGCGTCATCGTGAGATGAGAGCCGTCGGACAACTCCAGTGTGACGAAACCGTTAGGTCCAGTGCGGATGCGGTCGCCTTCGCCAAGCGTTGCGCCCGTCGTAAGCGGCAGATAAGGGCTCGCGCCCGACGCATGTTCGGCCGGACCGCTCGTCGCGATCACACGTGCCGTCTCCGGGTCCTGCTTCAGTTTGTCGGCGGGCAGACGCAGCACAATGCCGGCCGGCATGCGACGTGGTGCGGGCACTTGATTCAAGCGACTGAGCACGGCCCAGTCGGCGGTGTCGCTGAGATAGCGCCTCGCTATTTCATAGAGTGTGTCGCCTGCGTGCGTCACATAGGAAACATAGGCGGCAGGCGCGGCTTTCGCGCGCTGCTTTGGCGCCCGTGACGGCTGCGCATGTGCCGAAGCGGGCGCGAAGCAGGCGAAGGCGAAGAGTCCCGCGGCGACCAGCACGGCGCTCGCGCGGCGGCCAGCCGATGCGGTCCTGCCGGGTATCGCTGAAGCGTCGTCGACGGAAAACGTCACGCCTGCCCCGCTTGCGAACGGTCTGCGCCTGCCGGTGTATCGCTGGCCGACTCGAGCCGCTCCAGTCTGTAGCCATAGCCGTATATCGGCGTCAGACGGTAGCCGTGTTCGGGCCGCAGGCCGAGCTTGCTGCGCAGCATCGACACGTGCGTGTCCATCGTGCGCGACGGAATGTCCGTCGCCTGCTTCCAGACGACGTCGAGAATATGCGCGCGCGACAGCGGCCGGCTCAGATGCTGGAACAGCAACAGCGCGAGTTCGAACTCCTTCTGGGTGACCGCCACCTTGGTGCCGCGCACCACTACATGCTTTGCATGCAGATCGAACTCAAATTCGCCGAAGACTTCCGTCGCCGCCGACGGCTTCAGGTGATAAGCGCGGCGCAGCAGCGAACCGACGCGCGCGAGCAGCACGGCGGCCGGGACCGGCTTGACGACGTAGTCGTCGGCGCCGATGTTCAGGATCGACGTAATGTCGCTCTCCTGGCCGCGGTTCGTCATGAACAGCACGGGCAAGCGTTCTGACAGGCTTTCCCGGACCCAGCGCAATACTTCTTCGCCCGACATGTCAGGCACATTCCAGTCGAGCACGAGCAGATCGAATGTCTGGCGGCGCAACTGCCGCACCAGTTCGCGTCCCGCAACGTATGCGTGACAGACATGGCCCGCTGCCGACAGTGTTTGGCAAACCAGATCGGCCTGAGCCGAATCGTCATCCAGGACAGCAATTCTCATAAAAACCCCGCAACGCGACTTCGTCGTTCGTTCGTCGTTTGCCGGTAACGGGCGCAGCGGCGCATCAGCGGCCACGGCCATTACCGGCCAGCCGGCGGATCGACCGGGATGCCCGTGCTCGCTGGCACCGGCGATCCGGCCTTTCATTCAGCTTCGGTTCGAAGTTTGTTTAACTCTCTTTCGACTAATGGTCCTTCGCCTCGCGCCCCGTACAACCCTGCTGCCACCCCATCTCAAAATTAGCGCGCATTTTTCGATTTGGGAACGGCGATTATCAACCGCCGATAATCATAATCGAAAAGACGGACGATCTTTGCTGAATGCCGTTAAACGGTTCAGCGACGGCTGTCGGCTCACATGCCGCTTTTGCCGGTTTTGCGCGCCGTTTCCGACACCTCAGATTACGCCGGCTAGAGTTTCGGCCGGCATGGGCTCGCCATATAAAAATTGGTCTCTCTCGCACGGTTCAAGCCCCGCGCCTGTGTTTTCAAACCGCGACAAGCTTTTCGGGAAACAGCGATTTGACAATTTGAGTGAGTATAGAAACGGTCTCAAAATAAATCGTTTAAGGATTGTCAAATCGGTGGTGCCGCTGTTGTAGATTTGCAATCAAGCTGTCAAGTCCGCACAAACCAGTCAAAAAACAATGGATCAGTGGATCGACATCTCACGGTGACGGCGCGCTTTCAGGTTATGTCTTGGGCAACCGCTCAATACACCGTGCCGCGCTCCGATTGCCCGGGCGACCCGCGCGTTTCGCGGCTCAGCCGACGCACCGCCTAAGGCGGTTGTCCAACAGTGCGCCAATGAGTCGTTGCGCGTCGGCTGTCGACTGCAAAAAAAAACGGCGTCGTGCCTGGTTGGGACGACGCCGTAAAAAACATCACACGCTCGCGGGGGCTACCTCACGAGTGCACAGAAATTAACCGCTCAGAAATTGATTCTCAAGATGAAAGAACTACGTTTGTAACGAACGCGGCGGTAGATATTACGCAGGCCATAACAACAACCGCCGACGTTTCAACACCGCGCGGCAACGAACCCTCTGGAGGAAAAGTGTGGCCGTGTGAACATTTACAGACGGCGATGATTTGTTACACAAGGCCGTAAAGGCGAGAAACTCGCACGCAGGTAATCCTCTCGCTCAAGCTTTTAGTCGCCTGAACTCCGGCCGCATCGGAACCTGCCAACATATGCAGCCAACCCTCAGGCTGCCCGGTCTGTGCAGCGACGAGCGCCGTCCTGACCACGCGCGGGCGCAATGTGTTCGAGCTTGACGGGCAAGGTACCCGCAACGTTCACACCGATCGCCTCTGCAGCGGCATACGAGAGATCGATGATCCGTCCGTGAACGAACGGCCCACGGTCGTTAATGCGCACGACCACCGAACGTTCTCGCCCCACCGCCGTCACTCGCACACAGGCGCCCAAGGGCAAAGTGCGGTGCGCGGCCGTCAATGCGTGCATGTTGTAGCGCTCGCCACTCGCGGTGCGGCGGCCATGGAACATCTTCCCGTACCACGACGCGAGGCCGGTCTGCAGAAAGCGCCTGCTGCAAGCGCAAGCCGGCGCGACCGGCGAATCTTCATCCGCGGACTGCGCGTCGGATTGCGGCTCGGCAGCCGATAAGCTCGGCGCAAGTGCAGCGCCTCGCTCGTCATCATCGGTCGAGCTACCTTGCAACGCATGAGGCGCTGTCTGCGTGACTGTACGAATGGGCGGCTCGCCGCTGCGCAGCGCGACGGGTTCGACGACCGACGGCGCGCAGCCCGCCAGCGCCCACACACAGCCAAGCGACGCGAGCGTGAGACCGAGAGGATTTGCTGCCTCGCGAAGAAAACCGGTGAGACCGGTTGAGCCGGTGCAGTTGGTGAAGCGAAAGGTCATAGGGCATTACATTGCGCAGCGCGCTGCATGTAACAGCGCGCCGCGTCGGTCCGGTTCGAGGAAAGCGGCAATGCCGCGTGAGCACCGGCTTAAGGGCGCTTCGGAAGATAGAGGAGCGGATCGACAGGCTTGCCGCCGTCGCGCACTTCGAAATGCAAAGACGCGTCGCCGTGGGAGTCCGACGAAAGCTCGGCAATCGCCTGCCCTTTCTTGACGAGCGCGCCGTCTTTCACCAGCAGTGCGCGGTTGTTGGCGTAGGCGGTCAGCAAATGTGAGTCGTGCTTGATGATGATCAGCAGACCATAAGCCGCAATGCCGCCTCCCGCGTACACGACTCTGCCGCTCGCCGCCGCTCTCACCTGTGCGCCAGCGGCCGCAGCGATCGCAATGCCCCTGGTTTTTCCTGTGACGAACGGCGCTTCAACCGGCCCGTTAACCGGCCATGCCAGTCGCGCTTTGCCGATGGGCGCGACACTCTGCATTGCGTTCGCGCGGGGTTCGGAGCTTGCAGGCGTGCGCGCATTCAATCCGGCAGGCGCGCTCGGCACTCCCGCTGGCGGCGCGACACGCAGCAGTTGCCCCGCATCCAGGGCGCCATCCGCCGACAGATGATTCCACTGCGCAATGGCCGCTGCATCGCGGCCAAAAGCCCTGGCGATGCCGGTCAAGGTATCGCCCGAATTCACCCGATAGAACCCAGCCGGAACCATTGCCTCATTAGGCACTGCAGGCACTGCTGGCACTGCTGGCACTGCGGGCGCCCAGTTGGAGGGCCACGCCAACGGCGGACTCGCAGGCGCACCGCTCGGCGCGAGCAGGGAGCAACCGCTCAGCGCGCCGGCCAACGAGAAGACGAGCAGGATTGGGACAGCCGGTGTGGCGAAACGGGGCAAACAGATTTTCATTAGAGCAGTGGGCGAGATCGGGGTAGTGCAAGGCGGCGCATCGGGCTACCGTTGCTGCGGCGGCGCGGCGATCGGCACGGCCGTCGGCACGGCGGTCAGCGCGGCGGTCAGCACGGCGAGGTCCGCCTGCCGAACACGCTGCGCAGGCGGCGCGCGCGTTCATTGCGGGCGAGAACATCAGCAATCGTGTTTCTTCGCGTGGCCCGGCGGGCAATGAGTGCCGCGATTGAAGCGATAAGCATCATCGTGACCTGCACGCGTGCGCCGCCCTTCCCACTCGTCGCGGCTCCACGAACGGTGACCGTCCCAATAACGTCCGTCGTGCCAGCCTTGTGTCGTTGGAGCATTCGCAGTCGTGCGTGTGGATGGGCTGAGCTCGAAGCCGAAGCTCTTTGCCTGAGCGACGACGGACAGGCTCATCGCGCAGCCAAACGCGATCGAAAGACAGTTACGTTTCATACAAGAGTCCTAACTAAATAGACGTGATTGCAAGCGGCAACGCGAACGACGCTCTGCGTCAGCCACCGGGCTGCCCGAAAAAAGACCGTGTTTTATGTTTCGCGCAGGTTTTCGTCGATGAACTGCAGGCGGCAGACGGGCCGATGCCATGCACCGGCCCGCGTCTTCACAGGCTCGCTACGCGGCGTAACGGTTACGGCTTGGCGGGCGCTGCTTCGTCGGACATCGGTGCGGCATTCTGTTCGCCGCCTGCAGCCGATGCCGCATGGTGCGAATGCTTGTGCGAATGCTTATGCGCGTGCTTGTGTTGCTTCGTGGCGTGGTGTTGCTTGACTGCCGGCGCTGCTTCCTGCTGGGTAGCAGCAACAGCAGCTTGCGACGATGCCGCGACCGGTGCCGAAGCCTGCGCAAACGCTGCGATCGAGAAAAGGCCGGCAACAGCGGCGGCGACGAAATGCTTGTTCATAACGGTTATTTCCTTAACATACTGCGTTGACTGACCTGATGATGGTCGCGTGTTCAACGAGTACGGGAAGCAACCGTTGACGGCAGGCAGACAAACTCCGCGTTTCTTGACGACTTGTGACGTCTTTGAACAATGCGGAGTCAAATCTGGGAATATTCGATACCGGAAAACGTCGGCATTCAGTGGCTGATGAGTGCGTGACTCGCGCGCACTGTCCCGAAAACGGGTCGCGTCACCTTCCGCCTTCGAGCTCGGGCATCGGCGCGAACAGCGCGTCGATGTCGTCGTCGGAGAACTTGGCTGCGCCGGCGGCGTCTTCCGAAAGAATGCTGTCGGCAAGACCTGCCTTCTGCTCCTGCAATTCCACGATCTTTTCTTCGATGCTGCCCGCCGCGATCAGTTTGTAGACGAACACGGGCTTATCCTGTCCGAGTCGATGCGCACGGTCGGTGGCCTGATTCTCGGCGGCGGGATTCCACCACGGGTCGTAGTGGATCACCGTATCCGCAGCGGTGAGGTTCAGGCCCACGCCGCCCGCCTTCAGGCTGATCAGGAACAGTGGCACCTCGCCTTGCTGAAAGCGCTCGACGGGCGTGATCCGGTCCGTCGTTTCGCCCGTCAGGATCACATAGGGAATCGCCGCTTCATCCAGCGCCTCGGCGATCAGCGCGAGCATGCCGGTGAACTGCGAGAACAACAGCACGCGGCGTCCCTCTTCGATCAGTTCCGGCAGCATGGACAACAGCAGGTCGAGTTTGGCGGAGCGCATACCGCGTGCGCCCTTTTCCGCCTTATCAGGGTTCGCCGGTTTCGCCGCTGCGTGTTCGCTGCGTTCGGCGCCCTCGCCCGCGGTCCTGAGCGTGCGCACCAGTCGCGGATCGCAACACACTTGCCGCAGCTTCAACAGCGCGTCGAGCACGATGATGTGACTGCGCGCGAGGCCTTGTGCGCTGACGGCCGCGCGCACCTTCTCCTGCATCGCCGTACGCACGGTTTCGTACAGATCGCGCTGCGCGCCTTCCAGGTCGACAGAGCACACAATCGTCGTCTTGGCCGGCAATTCCTTCGCGACCTCGTCCTTACGACGCCGCAGCATGAATGGCCGGATGCGACGCGCAAGCAACGAACGGCGCACGCCGTCGTTATTCTTTTCGATCGGATTGCGCCAGCGGCGCGTGAAATCCTTCTGGCTGCCAAGAAAACCCGGCAGCAGGAAATCGAACTGCGACCACAGTTCGCCCAGGTGATTTTCGAGCGGCGTGCCGGTCAGACACAGCCGGTGCCGCGCGTTCAAGCCGCGGATTGCCTGCGCGGCTTTCGTCGTCGCGTTCTTCACGTACTGCGCCTCGTCGAGAATCAGCAGGTGATATTCGTGTTCGGCGAGTACCTTCTGGTCGCGCCACAGCAACGCGTACGTCGTCAGGATCAGTTCATGTTCGCCGATCTGATCGAAGCGCTCCTTGCGCTGCGGGCCGTTCAGCACCAGCACCTTCAGCTCGGGCGCGAAGCGTCGTGCCTCCTCGCGCCAGTTGTGCACGAGCGTGGTCGGCACTACGATCAGCGCCGGCCGGTCGAGCCTGCCCGCTTCCTTCTCGGCGAGAATATGCGCAAGCGTCTGCACGGTTTTGCCAAGGCCCATGTCGTCGGCGAGTACACCGGCGAGACCCTGCTCGCGCAGATACTGCATCCAGTTCAGACCCTGCTGCTGATACGCGCGCAGTTCAGCGCGCAGACCGCTGGGCACCGGCACCTCGCGCAAGCCAGGACCGGCTTGCAGACGCTGCGCGAGTTCCCGGATGGAATCGTCGCCGCGAAATTGCCAGCGTCCCGTATCGTTCAATGCCTGGAGGCGGCCTGCGTCCACGGAAGGCACGCGCAGCGGCGCGCCCTCGGCCAGGCTCGCACCGAGTGAATCGAACAGATCGACCAGCACGCGCACCACCGGCTTCAACCGGTCCGCGCGCAGCCGCAGTCGCTTGTTCTCTTCGGTCTTCAGTTCAATCGGCTCGTCGTCGGCGATCGCCTCCAGCGTGCCGCCCAGCCAGCGCCGGTCGCGCCGGAACAGATCGGCGAGCAGCGGCTCGAGCCGCACATTGCGCTCGCCGATGCGGATACCCATTTCAAGATCGAACCAGCCGTCGCCCGCCTGATTCGCGGTGCCGTCGATCGCGTCGATCTCGATCACGTTGTAGCGGAACTCGGGCGCCATCGTCACACGCCAGCCTTTGCTGACGAGTTCCGGCACCGCGTCGCTGACAAACGAGGACCAGGCGTCCGCATCGGCCAGGCCGAGCATCGTATCGGGCAGTTGCCGCGACGTGAACACGCGGCTCGTGGGCACCTTCTGCAGCCCGCTTTTGCGAAGTTCGAGCAGGCGCTTCTTCTCGACCTCGTAGCGGCGGCGGATATGAATGACGTCGCCGCCCGGCATGGGCACGAGCGTCACGCTGCTGTCCACGTTGATGCTGACGCCATCGTAGTCGAAGCTCACGCCGGCCAGTTCGACGGCCAGGCCTTTGGCCTTTCCGGCGGACGGCAGCGCGTGGCTATTGAGCGTGAGCACCGGCACCGGCTCCACGTCGATCACCCGGATCGCCCGCGAGTCATGCGTGGGCGGCAACGGCAAGTCGGGCGCAACCTCGCGCAGCACCGACGCGACAAGGGGCGCTTCGGCGAGCGAGATCGGCGGCATTGCGAGGTAATCGGGCAATTGCTGGAACGGTAACGACGAGCGGACCACACCAGCCTCGTTCGCCACGCCGTCCACATACCAGACGGGCTCGGTCGGCAACACCATGCTCGCGCGCGGCTCGGTGCACAGAACCGGGCGCAGCCGCTGGTCGGCAAGCGGCTCCCATTCGATGCGCCCGGGTCGGTCGGCTGCACGCGCGAGCGGCGTGGGGCCGTCATGGCCGGGCGCAATCCCGAAGTCGACGAAGAGACGCCCGGTGGCAATGAGCTTTTGCAGCATCTCGGCGCCGTTCGTGCCGCGAAGAACGAATTGCCCGAAATCTTCGCGGGAACGGCCGAGCCACAGGCCGCGCAAGATGGACAGATCTTCGTCGGAGACGAACCCAGGCTGCTTGACGAGCGCCGCTTCGACGTTGCCCCACGTTTCGCCGACGGAGACGATCCGACCGTCCGGATGGCAGCGCGCGCGGTGCAGCACGACCTCGTGCCGCATGTGGAAGTCAGACCAGTTCAGCCGGTAGGCGAGCGTCTCGGTGCGCGCGGCGCTTGCCTTCTGGACAGCGGCATCGGCGGCTTCCGCGCGTGCCCGGAAGCGTTCGAGCCAGCTGACCAGTTCGGGACGCACGCCAGGTTGCAACGCAGCGTGTTCCGCCGATGCAGATCGGGCGAAAACGGCGGCGCTGTCTTCGCGCTCATTGCCGTCCACGTCGATGATGTGGTCCATCTCGTCGTGGTATTCGAGCTCGGCCAGCAGCAGCGCGGCGACGTGCTTGCAATTGCGGCCGACCGGGCAGGTGCAGTCGCTCTGCGCCCACGGCAAGCCGCCGTCGGTGCGAAAACGGACCCGCGTTCTGTAAGGAAGCGGCTGCGAGCCTTGTACGTCGCCAGTCAGCGTGGCCCCGTGCCATGCAACTTTGCTGACGGGCCCGACCGCGCGCGCCTTGGCGACGGTGTTCTCACCGAGCCATTCTGCAATCCGTTCCCGATCAAAGAAAACTGACGACATCAGGGTGCATCCTCTTCAAGCCGGCGAAGGCAGGCGGCGCGGCAGGCAACTGCCGGCGGACGGCGCTGTCCACTGCTACGTTCGCCCGGAGCCAAGCTGCCAGTGATAGCCGGCCATTTTACGCGTCGGCGGGAATTGGCTGTGCGCGGCGGCGCTCGCCTAGGGCGAAGCTGGGGGCTGAGTTCAGGTGCGTCGGCCAGTGCCAGCGTTCGAGCCGCTCTCAACGAGGCCGGGTGCTAGCGCGAGCGCGGGCCGTTCCCGCCGTTCCCGTTCTTCGCGTCGTACTGGTCCTGGCCGCCCTTCTCGCCGCTTCTCGCCCCGCCGCCGTGCGGCGCGCCGACGAGCACCTCGACACCTGCGGCCGTCAACACTTGTGCAAGCGCCGGCGCGGGAGCCTCGTCGGTAACGAGCATGTCTACGCCATCCGCGGCGAACGCGTGCAGCAGCGCGCTGTGTCCAAATTTGGCGTGATCCGCCGCCACCACCCGACGCTCCGCCTGAGCGAACGCCGCGAGCGAATACGCGACGTCGGCGGGAAGCGCGTCCATGAAATGCGCCTGCATGTCGATCGCGGTCACCGAGACGATCGCGTAACGCACATGGAACTGGCGCAGAAAACCCTGAACGCTGTCGCCAATCGCGGCGCTATCGTCGGCACGCACTTCGCCGCCCGCGATGAACACGCGGTTGCCGTTGCGCGGCGCGAGCAGCCGGGCCACTTCGATGGAGTTGGTCACGACCGTGAGCCGCGAGCGCGCTGTCAGCGCCCGCGCGATATGCACGCAGGTGCTGCCGCCGTCGAGAATCAGAGAATCGCCGTCGCTCACCAGTTCAGCGATGCGCGCGCCGATTGCCCGCTTGCCCGCAAGGCTGGCCGCCATGCGCCGCTCGAACGGCGGTTCGTCGAGGCGCTCGGGCAACATGATGCCGCCGTGGACTTTTAGAAGCAGGCCCTGCGCAATCAACGGTTTGATATTGCGGCGAATGGTCTCGTCTGAAACCTCGAAGCGCGCGGCGAGACCGGTGATCGTACAGGTGCGTTGCTCGCGGACAAGCTGCAGAATTTCGCTCTGGCGTTGGGTAGAGAACATGGAGTGCACGAATGTGGGCTTCGGTGAGTCTAGCAAAAACCACGGTTCGGGGTGGCCATCCTCATTGATTTCCACACACATCCACATTTAAATCCGCAGTGAGTGCAGAGCCGATGACCTGCGCTAGCGCCGCGTGACTCAGCCTGCACAGTACCCTTACAGCTAATAAATGACGGCTCTGTGTCGAGACAGCATCTTAGATGCTTGCAACAACGCCCGTTGCATTATGTGCATTGATGCGGCAATCTTCGCGCATCACTCCTCTGATTCAACACATGTCCACATCCATCCCTCAGCACGCGCGCGTCGTCATCATCGGCGGTGGCATCATTGGTTGCTCCGTTGCGTACCACTTGACCAAGCTCGGCTGGACCGACGTGGTCCTGCTGGAACAAGGCCAGCTTTCCTGCGGGACGACGTGGCATGCGGCCGGTCTCGTCGGCCAGTTGCGGGCTCAGGAAAGCATGACGAAGCTGATCCGCTATTCGACCGCGCTCTACGCAGAACTCGAAGCCGAGACGGGTCTTGCAACGGGCTGGAAACAATGCGGCTCGCTGTCGGTCGCCCGCACTGCCGAGCGGATGACTCAACTCAAGCGCACCGCCGCCGTGGCTCGCGCGTACGGCGTGGCCTGCGACGTGATCGGCGCGCGCGAGGCCGGCGATCTATGGCCTGTCATGCGCACCGACGACCTGCTGGGCGCCGTCTGGCTGCCCGGCGACGGCAAGGCGAATCCCACCGATCTCACCCAGGCCCTCGCTCGCGGCGCCCGCATGCGCGGCGCGCGCATCGTCGAGAACACGCGCGTGACGGCTATCCACACACGCGACGCCCACGGCGCACGGGAAGCGACTGGCGTCGCGTGGCGCAACAAGAACGGCGACGAGGGCACGATCGGCGCCGAGATCGTCGTGAATTGCGCCGGACAGTGGGCCAAGGCCGTGGGCCGCCTGTGCGACGTGACGGTGCCGCTGCACTCGGCCGAGCACTACTACATCGTCACCGAACGCATTGCCGACGTGCACCCCGACCTGCCCGTCATGCGCGATCCGGACGGCTTCATCTATTTCAAGGAAGAAGTGGGCGGCCTCGTCATGGGCGGTTTCGAGCCCAACGCGAAACCGTGGGGCATGCAAGGCATTCCCGAACACTTCGAATTCCAGCTGCTGCCCGACGATTGGGATCAATTCGAAATCCTGATGACGAACGCGCTGCAACGCGTACCCGCGTTCGAAACGGCGCAGGTACGCCAGTTCTACAACGGTCCCGAATCGTTCACTCCCGACAACAACTTCATGCTCGGCGAGGCGCCCGAACTGCGACGCTTTTTTGTCGGCGCGGGCTTCAACTCGATGGGCATCGCCTCGGCGGGCGGCGCCGGCATGGCGCTGGCCGAATGGATTGTGGCGGGCGAGCCGACCATGGATTTGTGGCCGGTCGACATTCGCCGCTTTGCACGCTTTAATGGTAACGACACGTGGCTGCACGATCGCGTGAAGGAAACGCTAGGCCTGCACTATGCGATGCCGTGGCCCAATCGCGAACTCGACAGCGCCCGTCCTTTTCGCCGCTCGCCGCTGTACGCTTTGCTGCGCGAGGACGGCGCGTGTTTCGGCAGCAAGATGGGCTGGGAGCGCGCGAATTTCTTCGCGCCGACGCGCGACGAAGCACGCATCGACTATGCGTTCGGCCAGCAAAACTGGCTGCCGTTAAGCGGCGCCGAACACCGTGCGTGCCGCGAACGCGTGGCGCTATTCGACATGACGTCGTTTTCCAAATTTCTTGTGAAAGGCCGCGACGCGCAAAGCGTCCTGCAAAACCTGGTTGCGAACGACGTCGACGTACCGCCGGGCACCACGGTCTACACCGGCATGCTCAACGAACGCGGCAATTACGAATCGGACTTCACGCTCACGCGCCTCGCCGCAGATCAGTACCTGCTCGTTACCGGCACGGCGCAAACCACGCGCGACTTCGACATGATCGATAAAGCAATTCCGCACGATAAGCACTGCGTGCTCGTGGACGTGACGAGCCAATACGCGGTGCTCGCCGTGATGGGGCCGCGTTCGCGCGAACTTCTGCAAAGCGTGTCGAAAGCAGACTGGCGCAACGAGTCGTTCGCGTTCGGCCAAAGCCGCGAAGTCGATATCGGCTATGCAACCGTGCGCGCGACCCGCCTCACCTATGTCGGCGAACTGGGCTGGGAGCTGTACGTGCCGGTCGAATTCGCAGTGGGCGTGTACGAGATCCTGCATGAAGCCGGCAAAGCGTTCGGCCTCGTCAATGCGGGCTACAACGCGATCGACTCGCTGCGTATCGAAAAGGGCTACCGCGCATGGGGCCGCGAGCTCACACCGGACACGAATCCGTTTGAAGCGGGCCTTGCATTCGCGTGCAAACTCGACACCGACATTGCATTCCGCGGCCGCGACGCACTGCTCGAACTCCGCGACAAACCGCTGCGCCGCCGCATGGTGGTGCTGACCGCGGACGGCGCAGCGGATCGCATGCTCTGGGGCGGCGAAGCGATTCTGCGCGACGGCAAACCGGTCGGCTTCGTGAGTTCGGCGGCATTCGGCCATACGCTCGGGTGTCCGGTCGCGATGGGCTACGTCAATAACTCCGATGGCGCAGCAGACTCCGCCTATCTGACGAGCGGCGTATATGCGATCGACCTAGCCGGCGAATTGCTGCCGGCTACTCTTCACCTGAAGGCGCCTTACGATCCCCGGTCCGAGCGAATCCGCAACTAGCGCGCAGCATCTAGCGTCCGCCGCGCGCCATGCTCGAAAACACGCCGTCGCGGCGGATCAGGCCATGAAACAGCGCCGCCGCGAGATGCAGCAGCACCGTGCCGAACAGCGCAAAAGCAAGCCACGTGTGCAACGCGCGCAGTACCGCGAAAAGCTCGACGTTATGCGGCGCGATCGGCGGCAAATGCAACGGACCCCATAGCGTGAGCGGATAGCCCGCCGCGGACAGCATCGCCCAGCCGATCAGCGGCATCGCAAACATCAGCGCATAGAGCACCGCGTGCGAGCCCTTCGCCGCCATTTTTTGCGATGCGGGCATGTCGCGAGGCAATGGCGGACTGCCGCGGCGGATGCGCACGCTTGCGCGTATCACCACGAGCAGCAGCAAAGCGATGCCAAGCGGCTTGTGAATCGCAATCAGCGTGTCATGCGCGCGCGACACCGTTGCGACCATGCCGACGCCGATAAACAGCATCGCGACGATGAGCGGCGCCATCGTCCAGTGCAGAAACCGCGCTAGCGGACTGAAGTGCGTGCGGGTCCACGTCATGAGCGCTCTCCATGTGTCGTCGGGATCTGATGAAGTTCCGGATGCAGCTTTTCCTCGCGCGTGCGTCGCTTGAACGACAGCGCATAGGCCGCCGAGCGCGCGGCAAGCAAAGGATCGTCGGACGGCGCGATGCCCGCCGGCACGATCGTCGGATCGAAGTTGACGTCGCGGCAAGTGCCGTTTTCCTGCGACGTGCTGCGTTCGATCACGAGCGTCCCCGCATCGATATTTTCCCGATCGGAGGGCCATTGCAGCGTGGCGTCGTCGGTGGGGTCGCCCGGATGAGCAACGGTCAGGATCAGATGCCAGCGCAACGGTCCGCTCTGCAGACGCTCGTCCAGGTCCGCCGCGAGAAAATTCTTCTCGGCCTTTTGCGCGTCCGTAATTGGCGCGTACGGCGTCTCCGGCACCATCGCCCAGCGCACCGCGCGCGTGTCGCCGGCCTGGTTAGTGAAGCGGAACGCGTTGATGCCGTAGTACGCGGCGTTCGCGAGGCTCGACGAAGGCGGATGCGCTTTCACCCACGCCTGGAAGGGTTGGGTCTCCGGATTGGCTGCATAAAAGGCCTTGAGCCGGGCCGGGTCCGGTTTGCCGGTCGCCGGATCGGGCGTTGCGGCGAGCAGTTGCTGATAGAACTGCTCAGGTGTATGCACGGCGAAGACCGGCGTCGAATTCATTCCGGTGCGCCACTGCTCTCCGTCCTTCAATTGAAAGAGCAGCGCGAGACTGCGGACCGGGGAACTCGTATCGGGCGCGGACGGATTGCCGCCGGGCACCGCAAAGCGTCCGGTGACCGGCGTGCGTCCGGGCGCGAATACGACCGCGCGCGAGACGCGCTCGCCTTGGCCGTTACTGTCGAAATAACCTTCGACGCACAGGCCCTTCGCATGATTGCGTCGATAGCCCGGATGCGGTTGACCCGCCACGGCCTGAAGCGTATTGACGATGCGCGGCGCGCTCAGGCGTTGCGGCGTCAACCACCCCGCCGTATAAGCGAAGCCGCCTGCGGACAGAAGCACGACGGCGCCTATCGCGGCAAGCCGGCACGGCACGCAACGAGGTGGATGATCGGGAACGGTGTTTTTTGTCACGGAGACTCCTTGCCGAATCGAGGCGTTGATTTGCTAACACGCGCGACGCAAGTCTATTCCGTTCAATTTCCGACGCGCCCGTTCGCCACGCGCGCCGGCCGTCGGCAATTCAACGCCCTCAATTCATGCTGCCCGTTGGCCTGGCGTCGCTCGCGACGCGGTTCGCGGCCGCCTCGGCAGCAAGCGCCTGCTTGTGCTGTTCGACCATATGCGCGAAGACGGGGCTGACGTCCGGATATGATGCGTCGGTCACGTAATCGAGACCGTTCTGTTGTGCCTGGATCAGTTCCTGGTAGACCTCAGCACGGGTTTTTCCCTGCGCGAAAACATTCGACGAAGCGGCCAGAACGACGACGGACAATGCGGCAAAAGCGATCTTCTTCATGATGAACTCCGGTGAGTTGGTTGCGGGTTTGCATCAGGGAGAACCACGCCTCACCGGCTTTTATTCCTGCGCAAGCCACGTGGAGAAAACATTTCCGTTGCGCGGAATAAAGCACTTCGCGAACGGGTTTGCTAGCTTCCGCGACGCTGCGATGGCACAGTAAAAGATGTTGCGCAAACCCGGTGACGAGAACGGAATAAACCGCAGCGCGGCGGTGTTTGCACCTCAATAGCCGGATTTTGCCCGGAGACCTTTTCCCATGAACCCGACCGACGCCCCCAACGATTCGCCGCTTTCCGAAGCCGACATTCAGGCCTACGCCGACGGCACGTTGTCGCCGGCGCGCGCCGCGTTTCTGCGCGACTATCTCGGCCGCGATCCGGCGGAAGCCCGCCGGGTCGCCTTTTACGGCAAGCTCAACGAACAGATGCAACGCTCCTTTCAGACCGCCGACGAACCCGAGGCTAGCGCGTTCAACGGGCGGCGCAACGCCGGCAGCCGCTGGGGCAGCGCGGTGAGGCTGCGCTTGCGCAAGCCGCTCAAGGTGCTGGTTGCGCTCGTCATCGCGTGCATCGCCGTGAGCGGATGGTTCGCGGCCACCGAGGTCACGCGGCAGGCGCTTAACAACGCAGCCATCATGGCGTTGGCCGAAACCGCCGCCGCCCCGTTTCCCGCCGGGTCGCCGACTCGCAGAGACCCGTCCGCTCCCAACCTCGAAGCAATCGGGCTGCGGCTCGTGGATCAGCGCGTCGTGTCGCTCGGTCTGCTGCAGCGCGCCACCGAATTCATTTATCTGAATGGCGATAACGAGCCCGTCGTGGTGCTGTCGACGCTCGCACTGCTCGCACCCGCTCAGCCGCAATGGTCGGCGCGCCGCATCGGCGATGTGCGGCTGTTGACATGGACGGCGCAGCGGCAGCGCTTCGTGGTCGCCGGCAATGCACGCACACACGGTCTGATGCGCGCCGCCGACGTCATGACCATGCAATGACAACGCACGATCTTGCGGCGAGTCGCTTAATCAACGGAATAAAATGCGTTCACGCGTGTTTGCACTACAAACGCGTGCGACGCCCGACGAAGCGCCGCCGCTCCGTGTCCACGAGAGGCCCCATGACCGGGATGAATAATGGATGTTCGTGACGAGTTGATGGAACACGTGCCGCGCTTGCGGCGCTATGCGCGGGCGCTGATCAACAATCGCGACCTCGCGGACGATCTGGTGCAGGACACGCTCGAACGCGCGCTCGGCCGCACCGAAATGTTCCAGGCCGGCACCGATCTGCGCGCCTGGTTATTTACGATCATGCACAACGTATTCGCGAATCAGGCGCGCAAGGCGTCGTCACGCGCGGTTCACGTGGCGGTCGACGACGAAAGCGTGCATGAAAGCGAGTTCGCCGTGCCGGCGCAACAATCCCGTTCGCTGGAAATGCGCGATCTCGACTACGCGTTGCAGCGTTTGCCCGTCGAGCAGCGCGAAGTCGTGCTGCTGGTGGGGCTGGAGGAAATGAGCTATGCCGACGTCGCGCTCGCGCTGAACGTGCCTATCGGTACGGTCATGTCGCGGCTTTCGCGCGGTCGCGAACGGCTTCGGGCATTGATGGCGGGCAGCCAGCCCGGTGCGAAATTACAGGTGGTGCGATGAGCGAGCAAATTACGCCAATTAGCGAAGAAGAACTGCACGCCTATGTGGACGGCACGCTGTCCGAGGAACGACGTGCGGACGTCGAGCGCGCGCTCGAACAGAATCCGGATCTGGCCACGCGCATCAGCGATTATTTCTCGCTGAACAGCATGTTCCATGAGCGCTACGACCGCGTGCTGAACGAGCCCGTGCCGAAGCGCTTGCAGCCGGGCGCGCCGCGCCGCTCGCGCATCGCGGCCAATTGGCCGCAGTTCGCGGGCATGGCGGCGGCGCTGGTAATGGGCATTGGCATCGGCGTCGGCACGCACATGGGACGCGACACGTTGTCTTCGGTGGCGGGTTCGTCCGACACGCGCCCTGTCAGTGCGGACAGCACCGAAGTACTCGCGCGTCAGGCTGCGGTTGCGCATGTCGTCTATATGCCGGCGGTGGACCGGCCCACCGACATGAACGCGGATCACGAGCAGGACTTCGTGAAGTGGCTGGCAAGCCGCCTCGGCACGAATGTGCATCCGCCCATGTTGTCGAAGGCAGGCTTCGCGCTCTCCGGTGGCCGCCTGCTGCCCGGTCCGGACGGCGACACCGCGCAGTTCATGTATCGCGGCCAGAATGGCGAACGGGTGACGCTGTGCATCTCGCGCCGCAAGGTGAACGCGAACACGACAGCGTTCAAGCTGTATCAGGACGGGCCGGTCAACGTGTTCTATTGGGTTGACGGCGATTTCGGCTATGCGGTGTCAGGCGGTATCGATCGCAAGCAGTTGCTGCAACTGTCGCATGACGTGTACTCGCAACTGACGGGAGCGGCGGCGCCGTCGAGCTGATGCCGGTACGGCCTATTGTGCTCGTCAGCGCGAGCTCGACTTCACGAGTTCGCGCGGCGTGATGCCGAGGAGCCGCCCCATCCAGTGCGCCATATGGCTCTGGTGTGCGAAGCCCGCGTCGAGCGCGACCTGGCTGGCGCTCAGCCGGCCTTGCAGCAACAACATTCGCGCGCGTTCTACGCGCCGCTGCACCACATATTGATGCACAGGCACGCCGAGCGTCGCGCGAAATAGCACCTTGAAGTACGGCACGCTGAGGTCGGCAAGCGCGGCAAGCTCGCTCAACGTGAGACGCCGGTCGAGATGTGCTTCGATAAACTCCGTCACACGCGCCGCTGTCCGCGGTGCGAGCGTGCGCCGCTTGTTGTCTAGCGACGCAGCGCCGCCAATCAGCCGTACCACCATTGCCGTACACAGACTTTCGGCATAGAGCGGGTCAGACGCGACGTCTGCTTCCAGTTCCGCACGCAACGCCCACGCCAGGTGCTGAAAACGCGGATCGCGCATCTGGAATTGCGGGCGGATCTGCGCGCCGTCTGGTTTGAGCGCCAACTGTTCAGCGGTCCTGCGCGCGAAATCTTCGCCGATCCAGATGCTGAAAATCGTGCAGGCCGATTCATCGCTCCACTGCCCGTCGAGTCCTGCCGGAATCACGTCGGCGTCGCCGTGCGCCTGAATGCGCGAGTGCGGTTTCTCGTTGCAACGACAGTGCGCGCGGACAGGCGCGCCCACATGCACGCCGATTCGATGATGCTTGAAAGCAGGTATCCGGTGCACGCCAGCTGACACGTTCACCAGCTCCGCGCCGAAACCCTGCCAGCCGAGCAGCCGGCTCGAACGCAGCGCAATACGGGCGCCGCTATGCGCGGGTGGGATCTGCGTGCGGGTCTCTGGGACGGCATTCATCGTTTATCTCGCGGATAGCAGTCGGTCTGCGGGCATTGTGCATGGTTTTTAGCGCCTACGCTGAGTACGCCTCCTGACTTCCCGTGCGCAGCGCCGACGAGCAACAAGTCATCCGAATCTGCTCACGGGCATCCTTGCATGCGCGTTTTGCGCTTGGCGCGTCCTTATGATCCTCTCATGACGATCCGGTAAGGAGCACCTGATGTTCGTGATTTTTGGAGCAGGCGGCAATGTTGGCAAAGTGAGCGTAGCCGCGTTGCGACGCGCCGGCCGCGACGTGCGCGCCGTGGTTCATAGCGTGGCGCAGGCCGATGCGTTCGAGCGAATCGGCTGCGATGTCGCGGTCGTGGATTTGCACGACCGGGCAGCGGTGGCGCGCGCATTAGAAGACGCGCACGCGGTGCAGATTGTGTGTCCGCTGCCGCGCCATGACGACGACCCGGCAAACGCGATGCGCGACATGATCGATGTGAGCGTCGAAGCATTGCGCGCGAATCCGCCGCCGCACGTACTCGCGCTTTCGGACTATGGCGCCGAGCATCCGAGCGGAACGGGCATCACGACGCTTTTCCATTACCTCGAAACGCAGCTCGGTACCGTCGACACCCGGTTGACGTTCCTGCGCGCGGCCGAGCATATGCACAACTGGGCGCGCGTACTGCCGCTCGCATTGTCCAAGGGCGTGTTGCCGAGCCTGCATCATCCGCTGGAAAAGCGCTTTCCTACTGTGGCTGCGCAAGATGTCGGCGCGCTGGCGGCTCAATTGCTGCTCGACGTCGAGCCGCGTGAGCGTTCGCCTCGCGTGGTGAGCATAGAAAGTGAAGTACGCGTCAGTGTGAACGAAGTTGCCCGCACTATCGGCGAACTGTCGGGCCGGCCTGTCGTGCCGCACGCGGTGCCGCGGGAGCAATGGGCCGCGATGCTCGAAGGCGCGGGCTTGAGCGAGCAACACGCGCGGCTCATCGTGGATCTGTACGACGCGCACAACGCGGGACGCATCGACGTGCAAGCGGGCGTTAGTGAACGGCGATTCGGTCCCACTGCGTTGGCGCAGGCGTTAGCGACGATCATGCCGCAGGACGCGGCACAGAACGGTTGATCGAGGACCACGGAGATGTCGACCTGCCCTTTGAGATGCGAGGCGAGAAGAATGGCCAGCCGTGCGAGCGGCTTGCTCGCGCTCGTGATGACTTTATCGGCACTGCTGGGCTGGCGTGCGCTTCGGGATCTGCTCAATGCGATTCCCGACAGCAACGATGATTTCAGCTTGTTTTAAGCGGTGTTTTTGCGCTGTTGTGACGGTCGCAGCGGCAGGCCCAAGTACATGAGGTATGGCGCCAACAAACTGACGAGTCCCCGTATTCGAACGAATCAATGTGCTTGAATGGGCAGCCGTTCACTCAATGCAGACACTCGGCCAGAACGTGTTTGCTATAGCACGACACCTGTTGCTGCCTCCCCGCCCCGCAACCGCCTTCAAACCTCGCAAGCTACTTTATTTTTTCATTTATATTCAGCGACTTATGTGAGTCTTCCAGCTTGCCCGGTTCACGTTGGCACACCCTATGCAAATACCCCTGTGAGCGCGACAAATAGTGCTCTTCCATCCAGACCGAAGACCCTTCACAGGAGATTTACCATGAGCTCGCTGACCATCAAAGATATCGCCCACACCGAAGAACTTTCCGCCAAGGCTCTGTCCGCTGTACGCGGCGGCAGCAACTACAACGCGGGAAACCTCAACCTTGCCTACGGTGGCGGCTTCGCCAGCCCGGGCGTCGTAGTGGCACCCGTCACGCAGACGGACACGTACACGAAAGTCGAGATCCCGACGATCCAGAATTTCGGCGGCCTGCAGCTTGCCAAGGCGTAAGTTAAGCGCCGCGGAGAGTCGCGCTGACAGCGGATGCCGTCCGATCCCATCGAGGTGCGCTCTCCCCGCTTGCACGTCGAACCACATTCTTTAAACCGAAACTGAAACAGCTCCAGGAGACCTACCATGACCTCACTGACCATCAAAGATATCGCCCATACCGAAGAACTGTCCGCCAAGGCCTTGTCCGCTGTACGCGGTGGCAGCAACTACAACTTCGGAAACGGCAATGTTGCTTATGGCGGCGGCTTCGCCAGCCCGGGCGTCGTAGTGGCACCCGTCACGCAGACGGACACGTACACGAAAGTCGAGATCCCCACGATCCAGAATTTCGGCGGCCTGCAGCTTGCCAAGGCGTGAGTTAAGCGCCGCGGAGAGTCGCGCTGATAGCGGATGCCGTCCGATCCCATAGAGGTGCGCTCTCCCCGCTTGCACGTCGAACCACACTCTTTAAACCGAAACAGAAGAAACAGCTCCAGGAGACCTACCATGACCTCGCTGACCATCAGAGATATTGCCCACACCGAAGAACTGTCTGCCAAGGCTCTCTCCGCTGTACGCGGCGGCAGCAACTACAACTTCGGGAACTTCAATGCTGCTTATGGTGGCGGCTTCGCCAGCCCGAGTATCGTGGTCGCACCAGTTACCCAGATCAGCACGTACACGAAAGTCGACATTCCCACGATCCAGAATTTCGGCGGCCTGCAATTTGTCAAGGCGTGAGTCCAGGGATCGGGCGTCGCAAGCCCGGACCGCATGATGGATGCTTTGCAGCGTGTGACGGCTTCATACCCGGGAGCACAGTGGGAAGACCAGGCGGTTGGTCCAGCCATCGCAGTTCGTTCTCCTTCCGAACCCTCCAGACTTGTTCCCGAGGTTCGGATCTCGGAGCCCGCCGGCCAGTCCGCCCGGCGGGTTTTTTTCATGGGCTGTGGCTCAACAGCCAGGCGATCGCGAACATGCGGGCTTGGCATTCTCTCCGTCGTGAATGCGCACGACGAACGCATGCGCAGGTGCAGGCCAATGCCTTACGGTTCTTCGCCGGCGGTCGTCGACGGGCTCATTGACGCCAGAATCTGGTCGCGGCAAGCCGCAAGGATTTCGTCGGCCAGCGGCGAATCGTCCGGGCAGGCGCGCGACATGACAATCGCACCGACCGCATGCGCCAGCATGTCGAGGGACCTGGCTCGCGCCTGGCTCGTGTCCGCACCGTCCCCCGCACCGCCTTCCGGGCAAAGCACAGTCAGCAGCTTCTCAATGCCGGCCGCAAACTCGGCCCGAACTGCGTCCGACTGACGTGCGGCATCCCCACCCAGCGCAGCCATTGTGCAACCGGTCGCGCGGGCGTCGCGGTGCTCGCGGGAAAGGTAGTACCGCACAAACTCAGGTGCGTCGACACCCGCGCTCAGCGCCACGGTCTGCGCCATACCGCAGGCCGTCGATTCCGCCATCAGATCGGACTTGGAGCCGAACTGCTTGTAAAAGCCGCCGTGCGTGAAGCCAGCGGCTGCCATCAGATCGGCAACGCCCACTCCATCGTAGCCGCGCTCCCGAAACAGCTTTGAAGCCGTCTCGACGACGTGTTCCCGGTTGGCCTGCGCCTGTGCTTTGGTGATCTTCATTTCGTGACCACAGTGGTTCATGTGCTCGATGGCTCGATTATACATTGATGTCGATCATCATCAAAACCTTGACACGTTAGATTATGCTCATCATCATTGCGTCCATTGACAACCCAGAAACTGACCGACATGACCGCAAAGACGCTTTTCGAGCCGTACGCCCTTGGCCGCCTGACGCTTGCCAATCGCTTTGTCATGGCACCGTTGACCCGTAATCGCGCGGGCGCGGGGCTCGTGCCAAGCGAACTGGCCGCGACCTATTACGCTCAGCGCGCTTCGGCTGGCCTCATCATTACCGAAGCCACCCAGGTGTCGGCCCAGGCTCAGGGCTATCAGGACACGCCGGGTCTATACACGCCTGAGCAAATTGCCGGCTGGCGCACGGTCACCGAGGCCGTGCACGCCAAGGGTGGGCACATCTTCGCGCAGCTCTGGCACGTCGGGCGCGTTTCGCACGCCGATGTCCAGCCTGGCGGCGCTGCGCCGGTCGCGCCTTCGGCGATCCGCGCGGAGACAAAGACCTTCGTCAACAACGCATTTGTCGATGTATCCCAGCCGCGTGCGCTGGCGCTTGTCGAATTGCCGGGCATCGTGAACGATTTCCGTCAGGCTGCGGCCAACGCGATTGCGGCCGGCTTCGACGGCGTGGAAATTCACGGTGCGAACGGCTATCTGCTGGAGCAGTTCATCAAGGACGGGGCCAACCAGCGCACTGACGCCTATGGCGGCTCTATCGAGAACCGTGCGCGCCTGTTGCTGGAAGTCGTCGCGGCCGTGGTGAAAGAAATTGGTGCCGATCGCACCGGCGTGCGCATTTCTCCTGTGTCGCCGGCAAACGGCATTTCGAGCAGCGATCCTCAGCCGCAGTACGACTACATCGCCGCGCAGCTCAGCGCGTTGGGCATCGTCTACCTGCACGTGGTCGAGGGCGCGACGGGCGGCCCACGCGATTTCGCACCGTTTGACTACGACGCACTGCGGCAGCGGTTCAGGCAGACCTATCTCGCCAACAATGGCTACGGCCTGGAGCTCGCCACCGTCAGGCTCAACGAGGGCACCGCAGACCTGTTCGCGTTCGGCCGTGCCTTTATCAGCAATCCCGATCTGGTCGAACGCCTGAAGACCGGCGCCCCGCTGGCTCAGCCCGATTTCGCCACGCTCTATGGTGGCGGCGCCGCGGGCTACACCGATTACCCAACCATCACCGCTTGAGGCGCGCAGCGCTTGCGCCCCATTCAAACCACTCATTCGAAGGAAACTACTCATGACCACACTTCCGACTGTTCTCGTCACCGGCGCATCCTCCGGCATCGGTGCCATCTACGCCGAGCGCTTCGCACGCCGCGGCCACGACCTTGTGCTCGTTGCACGCGACAAGGCACGCCTCGATACGCTCGCCGCACGCCTGCGTGAAGAAAGCGGTGTTGCCGTCGAAGTGCTGCAGGCTGACCTGACCCAGCCGGGGGACCTGGCGGCAGTCGAGACTCGTCTGCGCGACGACGCTCGCATAGGTATCCTGATCAATAACGCGGGAATGGCCCAGTCGGGCGGATTCCTGGAGCAGACCACTGAGGGCATCGAACGCCTGATCACGCTCAACACCACGGCGCTGACACGGCTGGCAGCCGCGGTCGCTCCGCGCTTTGTCGAGTCGGGCACAGGCGCCATTGTCAACGTTGGCTCGGTGGTGGGCTTCGCGCCCGAGTTTGGCATGACGATCTACGGCGCGACCAAGGCGTTCGTGCTGTTTCTGTCGCAGGGATTGCACCTCGAGTTGTCGCCCAGCGGCGTCTATGTGCAGGCGGTGCTGCCGGCAGCGACCCGTACGGAAATCTGGGAGCGCGCCGGCATCGACGTCAATTCGCTTACTGAGGTGATGGAGGTCGGCGAACTGGTTGACGCGGCGCTCGTCGGTTTCGACCGCCGCGAACTGGTCACCATCCCGCCTTTGCATGTGGCCGGCCGCTGGGACGCGCTGGATGGCGCGCGTCAAGGGCTTCTGTCGGATATTCGACAGGCGCACGCGGCCGATCGCTACCGGTCAGAAGCCTGAGCACTGAGGCTTCTGTTTTACCCGAAACCCAGCCATGTCTTATCGACCGGTACCCGACATAGGTAGCTCGATGACCATCACGCACACACAACGCTCGCGCGCGTTGCAGACGATCGACTCGACCGGCAAGGTTAGCCAGTCGGCAATGTCCTATGCCCGTGCACAGAACAGCCAGATCGGGGCGGCCGGAACCACCTTCGCTTACCGCGAGCTTGGCCCGCACGGCTGCATTCCGCTGATCCTGCTCAATCACTGGGGCGCCGTGCTGGACAACTTCGATCCGCGCATCGTCGATGGCCTCGCTCGCAAGCATCGCATCATCGCCATCGACTATCGCGGAATCGGGCTGTCTGGCGGCCTCGCGCCCGTGACAGTGGATGAGATGGCGCGCGACACCATCGCGTTGATTCACGCGATGGGTTTCAGTCAGGTCGATCTGCTCGGCTTTTCGCTCGGCGGTTTCGTCGCGCAGGACGTGGCGCTAAAGGCGCCGGATCTGGTGCGCAGGCTTATCCTCACAGGTACGGGGCCCGCGGGCGGTCGGGGCATCGACCGTGTGGGGGCCAAGTCCTGGCCATTGATGCTCAAGGGCCTGGTGACGATGCGCGATCCCAAGACTTATCTGTTCTTCACCTCTACCGCCAATGGCCGCGCGGCAGCGAGCGCATTCCTGAAGAGGCTGAAGGAACGCACGGCGGAGCGCGATAAGGGGCCGACACCCCGCGCGTTGCTTCGCCAGCTCAAGGCGATCAAGGCTTGGGGCCGGCAGGCGCCGCAGGATCTCGCCCGCCTGCACATGCCTGTCCTGATCGCCAATGGAGACAACGACATCATGGTACCTACCGCCTTGAGCCGCGATATGGCCCGCCGCATTCCCAACGCGCAATGCGTCGTTTACGAGGACGCAGGACACGGAGGCATCTTTCAGTATCACACCGACTTCGTGATCAAAGCGCTGGAATTCCTGGCGCATTGAAGACATCGCGGCCGGCGATAGGTACCCAGAACTGGATTCAGAACACCATGAAAGCGCTCACCTTCAAACGCTACGGCAAGACACTTGAAATCGGGTTCGCCGAAGTGCCCCGCCCCACGCTCAAGCCTGATGAACTGTTGGTCCAGGTCCACGCGGCGGGGTTGAACCCAATCGACAACATGATTCCGTCGGGGACCTTCAAGCCCGTCCTCAAGTTCGAGCTGCCCGCTACGCTGGGCAGCGATATTGCCGGTGTGGTGACCGAGGTCGGCAGTAACGTGACACGTTTCAAACCGGGCGATGCAATCTTTGCCAGCCTTTTCGATCTCGGTAGGGGCTCAATCGCTGAATTCGCGGCGGTGCCGGAGAGCGTTGCTGCGTCGAAGCCTGTCAACCTCGATTTTGTGCAGGCCGCGGCCGTTCCAATGGTCGGGCTTACATCGTGGCAGGCGTTGAAAGAGCGCGCCAATCTTCAAGCCGGCCAGAAAGTTTTCATTCCTGCCGGGTCGGGCGGCATTGGCACGTTTGCGATCCAGCTCGCAAAGCACTTGGGTGCCCGCGTGGGAACGACAACCAGCACGGGCAACGTACAACTGGTAACCGGTCTGGGTGCAGACGAGGTTGTCGACTATAAGAAGCAGGAGTTCGAGAAAGTTCTGGACGGCTACGACGTCGTGCTCGGCACCATCAGAGGCGATGCGATTGAGAAATCCATAGGTATTCTCAAACCGGGGAGCAAGATCGTGTCGCTCATCGGGCCGCTGGACGCAGCGTTCGCCCGCGCCCGCAGGCTGAACTTTATTTTGAGGTTGGTATTCGGCCTAATGAGCCGCAAGATCAAGCGGCTCGCGAAGAAGCGGGATGTGGCGTATTCATTTCTCTTCATGCGCCCCGACGGAACCCAACTCTCTGAAATCGGCGAACTCCTCAAGTCGGAACAGGTTCGTCCAGTGATCGATAAGGTGTTTCCGTTTGAGCAGGCGAAGGAAGCGCTCGAATACCTGGCCCAGGGACGCGCCAGGGGCAAGGTCGTCGTGAGAATGAAGTGAGTTCCGGAGGGGCGTAGCTCTGGGGCGCAGGTGCAGACGGCCTCGATTGCGAGCGAAGCGTTAGCCTGTCTGGCGGCCGATGACCGCGCTAACGCACGACGCATATAAGGGTCACTGGAAACGGATCGTTCGACCGATGTGGCGGTGCTTCGACGGGCGCTCGCGCTCAGAAAACGCCTCGACATTCCACATGAGGCCGCAGTCTCTCCGCGCGATGCATTTCGCCCGTTATAGCGTCCCAAGCCGCTTTCTTGCCTCGTCATTCGAACGGGTTTTGCTTACGGCCAGCGATACGCCAGCACGCGTTCGAGCGGATAAGCCAATTCCCTCACCTCTCCAAGTTGGTTGCCTCCGAACAGGTAGACGTTGTCGGCGTCCGATCGGATAAAGAACCCGACATGTCCTTTCCATTCGACGGCGTCGTCGGCAGTCAACACTGCAACGCAACCAAGTCTCGGCGCAGCGAGCGGATTGCCCCATGAGAGCCACGAGCGAGCTAATGCCGATCCCGTTCCGGGAATGCCTGACTGCTTCATACACCAGTTGAGGAATGACGAGCACCACGAAATCTTGTCGTCATAACCGGCGAGTTGAGTTGTGTTGTTGTATTCGGCAATCCTCGGGTTGGATTCTCCTGGTCCGTAACGGCTGACGCCCCGTTCCTTGAACGCAATATCCAGCCAGGCAGGCGTGAATCCGGTCGCTGCTGGCTCATAACGAACCCCGTCACGCATAAATGTGCTCCTTACAGGTGGTCCTCTTCGAGTGGGCGGTAGATTGCATGCGGCTGTCCGGAATTACCGCCCAATAACGACCGCCGTATGACCGGTGTTGCCATTCTCAGGGGTAATTGGCAAAGCCGGCTCGTGCCATGCATTAGACAGCAACAGTCGATTTTCTTGCGCCGGTCGGCTAATAAACCGGCATGCTGTGTAACACGCGCCAGAAGATTCTTCATCGGTTGCATTCAATACGCTTCCGATATTCAGTTCAGTACTCTCGAAGGTTGCGAGCGAGCAATCGACGACCGCGCCTGCGGGATGTGCAGCGACCTCAGGCGGCGCGGTGATGCGACGACGCAGCGCGATCGCACCGGTGTTGACCAAATGAAGACGGACCCAAAACTCGACCGGAACTGGCTCAAACGCACCCTCGGCGATGCGATGCACGCAGTGTTCTGAGGTTCGGTGCGGACAGCAGCCTGAGGATGATCGTCACGAGGTTGCAGCTTTTTCATGTCCCCGTTTTCATCGCTTGTGCCATCATCGGGCGCCCCACTTTCAGAACTATCCACTATGTCGCTCAGGAATCAAGTAACGGCCGTCTTTCTCTTAATTGTTCTCCTCGCGGGGCACGGCAAAAGCATGGCGGCCGAAAAGGTGCCCGCCGGCAAGGCTCTAGAAAAGACGACCCTTCATTGGGCCGAGAAAGGACGGACAGCCGACGCTACTGTCTCCGAAGGTCCGCCGATCGACGGCAAGCGCTCGGTTCACTACCACGTCGAATACGCAGGGTCTGCCCAGTGCCGCGCCGTCTTCGATGGCAACGCCCGTTTTCACTCCGACACCGACGAGGCCGGCGACAGTAGCGAAGCGCTGCCGAACGGTGACTGGGCCACGATAAATCAGTTCCGCGACATGGGGCCGAATGGCCTCTTGGTTCTTACGCTCGATGTGGATGCAGCGCATCCGCGTTTCATCGATTTCAGCCTTGAGCACCCCTCCAGGCCAGCCCAGCCCTGCGTTCCGGTGGAGGGCGTCCGATTCATGACATTTGCCGATCAGACAGCGACGGTGCCGGCTGCGGACGTGAAGAAAGGCGGCAAGCGACCGGCTGTCTACACCAACGTGCGCTATGACTTCTCTATTCAGTATCCGGCGGATCTACTTGTAAAGGGCCGCGAGTCAGACAACGGCGACGGCGTGCAGTTTTCAGCGCGATCAGGTCATGGAGACGTCGCGGTTTGGGAGCCTGTCAGAATTTTAGTGTGCCGAGGTCATGAGACGATAACGGAAACAACGTCCTATGACCGAAGCAACTGTGACTAAGAAGATCAAGAACCCGAAGGCGCCGAAGCTGTTTCCCGATGAACTGATCGATCAACTGCTGGCGCAGATTCAAAACAAGGATGCGGAGTCGGTTCTCGGCGAATCGGGCCTGGCCGGGCAACTGAAGAAGCAACTGGCTGAGCGCATGCTGGCGGCGGAGCTCACGCATCACCTGGAGAACGAGGTTGAGCAAGGCAAGGCCGGCAACCACCGCAACGGCACGAGCCATAAGACGGTCATCACGCCCAACGGCGAACTGAATCTGGATATCCCGCGTGATCGGCAGGCAACGTTCGAGCCGCAACTGGTCGGCAAGTATCAACGCCGGCTGCCGGGCTTCGACGATCACGTCATCAGCATGTACGCGCGCGGCATGAGCGTGCGCGAGATCCAGGGCCATTTGCTGGAACTGTATGGCCTGCAGGTGTCGCCCGATCTGATTTCGACTGTCACCGATGAAGTGCTGGCCGAGGTCGAACAGTGGCAGCAACGCCCGCTTGAGGCGATGTATCCGATCGTGTATTTCGACGCACTTCGGCTGAAGATCCGCGACGAAGGCACGGTCAGGAACAAGGCGGTGTATCTCGCGCTGGGCATTCGCGCCGACGGCCGCAAGGAAGTGCTGGGTTTGTGGATCGAGCAAACCGAGGGAGCCAAGTTCTGGCTGAAGGTCTTCAACGAACTGAAGAACCGTGGCCTGCACGACATCCTGATCGCGGTGGTTGACGGTTTGCGCGGCTTCCCGGAGGCGATCGAAGCGGTCTATCCGGCCGCCCAGATTCAGACCTGCATCGTGCATCTGATCCGCAATTCGCTGAATCTGGCGAGCTGGAAGGACCGCAAGCCGTTGGCGGCTGCGCTCAAGCCGGTCTATCAGGCCGCCTCGGCCGAGGCGGCGGCAGTGGCGCTCGACGCCTTTGCGCAAAGCGAATGGGGCCGCAAATTCCCTACCGTCGCGGCCATGTGGCAACGCCAATGGGAACAGGTGATTCCCTTCTTCGCCTATCCCCCCGAGGTGCGTCGAATCGTTTATACGACCAACGCCATCGAGAGCATGCACATGCAGTTGCGCAAAATCGTCAAGAATCGCGGCCACTTCCCCAGCGACGAAGCCGCCAGCAAACTGCTGTATCTGGCCTTGCGCAACATCGAAAAGGATTGGAAGATGCCGCCTATCACCTGGCGGCAAGCTGTCAATCAGTTCGCCATTCTGTTCGGCGAGCGATTCACCGCCGCCATGAGCTGAGATTTTTTAACCGACCTCAGCACACAAAATTCCTGACACCTCCCGGTTTGGGGCCGATATAACGCGAACGGTGAGACGCCGGCACAGCTCCTTCGCTTTGAGCAATCAGTGCAATGTGCCGGCGAACAGGCCAGCTTTGAGGTCAGCAAGCGCAATCTCATCGCCTTTTCGTGCCGGACACCAAAAGGCGAGATTGTGTACCAGAAGATGCTGATCCACGGCGACACCCTTGTCGCGGTCCAATTCTCGTACCCGGCCGGCGAACAGTCCTTCTGGTCGCCGATAATCACCGACATGACAGGTTCGCTGCAGGTCAGATAGGTGCAATAGGGACTGCGTCATCGGCTCTGCGCCGCATACACGCGAGCAAACTCATTGACCCTTTGAGTGACCGATCCCGTCGATCTGGAAGCGATCGAAGAAGCCCGTACTTCACATCCGTTCGCTCGATCCTTGCAAACCGGTCGATATAAAGGTCAACGCGGCTGAACGGCGGCTCTAAAGTCACGCAGTCTCGACCCGCCAGTGGCAGGCTGATTTCCCTTCACGCGTCGGGACCGGCGAACATAGGCGTATAGAAGCGCTCAGCCCCACCAGGCGAGAGCCGATAAAACGACTTGAACATCTTCCCTCCCGCGACCGCCACAACCCTGGCAAACTCCTCGCCGGATTTTGGCGTGATGACCTCTCCATCTTCCACGACCGAATAAATATAGGCATCGCCGTATTTGGTCAGTCCCATTCCGCAATAGTAGGCATGACCGTGCGCAAGGACGTACCCAGCATCAAGTCGATCCGCGACTTCACTCGCAAGCTCGATCCCCACTCGGCTCGATGGATCTGTTAGATCGTCTGCTCGAACACGACCGGTGGCCTGAGACATATATAGACGGACTGCCCATATAAGGAAAATGGCTGCGCAGCAAGCGCCGACGACGCCAGCAGTGATTCAGAGGTATGTTGGCACTCCCGTTGCACGCACAGCATCGCGCCACTGGAACGTGGCAGCGAGTACTCCGATCACAATGAGCATCCGTAACATGACGTCAAGGCTTGGGGTGTTTAGCCGTTCTCGCCCGCCCCACTGAGCGACGCGTCCGCTATCCGCCGATCCGGCTCACCGCACGCAACTACGCACAGATACCGATTTCCGCCTACTCATTCTCATCAAAGTAATGCCCGAATTTGAGCTGCTTCGTACGGATATAGCGCTCGTTTTCCTCGCGCATCGGAATGGCGAGCGCGACGCGTTCGCAGACCGGAATCCCGTGTTTGGACAGTGTGTCGAACTTCTCGGGATTGTTGCTCATCAAGCGGACCGAGGTCACTTTCAGCGTGCGCAAGATGCCCGCCGCCGAGTCGTATTCACGTGAGTCGTCTGGCAGACCGAGATCGAGATTGGCCTCGACGGTATCGCGGCCCTGCTCCTGCAGCGCGTAAGCGCGGATCTTGTTCGACAGACCGATGCCTCGGCCTTCGTGCCCACGCAGATACAGAAGCACGCCGCAACCTTCGGCAGCGATATAGCGCAGCGCCAGATCGAGCTGCTCGCCGCAATCGCAGCGGTACGAGCCGAGCACGTCGCCCGTCAGGCATTCGGAGTGCAAACGTGTCAGCACCGAAGACCTGTTCGCGACGTCGCCCATCACGAGGGCAAGATGTTCGGCGCCGCTTTCAACCACGCGAAACACGTAAGAGGTGAACGTGCCGTAGCGCGTAGGAAGCGTGGCGGTGGCGTCGAGAACGACGCATTCGCCGTTGATGGCGCCGTCTACTACGGGCGACGGATCGTGAGACGTGAGCATGGCGTTAGACAAAGGTGCTGAACATGAACCCGATGAAACCGGGGATAAGGTACGGACAGGAGTTTACCGCTAATCGGCCGACCTCACCGTATGCCCATGCATAGCGCACGAATCTTGCACCAGCGAAGCGCCCGATGCACCGCTCGTGCAACAGTGTGAGGCCGCACTACCCGAAGTAAACGCTTCGCGCGCTCCAGGTATTCCCGAACACACTGGCTGGCGTCTCGCGCCTATACTGGAATTGCTTGGTCCTCGACAGCCGCCGCGCCGGCGTGCTGCACCGCGAAACGGAGCCGCTCCATGACAACCGTTGCACAGCTTCTTAAAACCAAACCGAACAACACGACCGTCTACACGATACGGGCCGACGACTCCGTGTACGAAGCGATCAAGCTGATGGCTGAGAAAGGCATTGGCGCGCTCGTCGTGACGGACGGCGACAGCATCGCGGGGATCGTCACCGAGCGCGATTACGCGCGCAAAGTCGTGTTGATGGACCGGTCATCGAAGGCCACGCCGGTGCGCGAGATCATGAGCAAGGCCGTGCGCTTCGTGCGCCCCGAGCAGACCACCGACGACTGCATGGCACTCATGACCGAGCGGCGTATGCGCCACTTGCCGGTGATTGAAAACGACAGGCTCGTGGGAATGGTGTCGATCGGCGACCTCGTGAAGAACATCATCGCCGAACAGCAGTTCACCATCCAGCAACTCGAGTTCTATATTCACGGCGAGCGTCCCTGACGCGCCGCGCCTGCCGCATGTATGAGCCGCAAAAAAAGCCCAATCGCTGAACGGTTGGGCCAAGCTACCTTGCGGCAGCGGAGGTTCCTGTGAATTCCTGGGCGGTATGTGACACCGCGCAACGCTTTGCCTGCGTAAGAGGCTACAGCGCTGTGTGACGCGGTGTCGGCCACGGGCTTGAGTCTCTGCGCTAGCCCGCCCAACGTGTCAGAACCACGTAATTCGGTGTTTCCATCCCGGCTCGAAGACGGGCGCCGCCTGTTCCAGCGGCGCGCTCTCCTGCTCTCATCCAGACTGGCAATGCTTGCGGCACCGGCCGTGTCGCGCTTGATGAATCCAGCGCTCTGCGGCCGTATGAAACTGACCGGCCGGTTGTAGACTCAACCAGCCGCTACTGCCGACGCGGCCTGGTTGCCGAAACTCAGTTGCCCAACTTTAGTTGCCGAAATACACCGACTTCGGGCCGGTCATGGGCTCACGCACGCCGCCCGATTGCGACGAGCCATTCGCCACGCCGCCGTAACCGCTGGTGTCGGCAACCGGCAATTGGGTTTGCGCAACCGCGGGGTTTTGCGCCTGGACGCGACGCTCGGCGGCCTGGACGTCGGCCGGGTAGGTCGGGTCACTGCTGACTGCCGGGTTGTAACCTGCCCGTTCCAACTGGATCAGTTCGTTGCGGACTTCCGCACGCGTCACGGGTTGCTGGCTCGACTGAGCGAACGATGCGACCGGAGCGGCGAGGACGGCTGCAATGGCGACTGCCTTCATAAGCGATTTCATGATTATTACCTCCAGACTTGGTTTTATTTGCTGCTTGCCACACCGCGTGGAAGCGAGTGATTCCAGTCTAGTCACCGGCGCACCAAGGGAAAACCCCTAATTGTGAGATACATAATTGTCGTAATCGAAAAAGTCAGACTGAATTGCCGCCACGCGAAATGCAGCTTGCATCGTTGCCGTAATAATTTCGCCGACGTGCCACGCCTGTCTTCCCGAGGTCCGAAGCTGCGGTATTTATCCGCGAGATCGGCGTCGGCAAGACGGTCAATTTTGCAAATTGCCGCCGAGGTCGGCGTGAGGCGCAAGAAGCAGTTTGCGCGGACCGCTGACGAACGCGCTGCCGGGCTCGAAGAAACGCAGCGGCCGATGCGTTTCGCGGGACAAGCCAATGCGTGTCGTCACACCGACCGGCATATCGCCTTTTTCGATGACACCGATCCACAGGTCGCGCCCGCCGCAAAGGTCCTGGCCGTCGAACGATTGGCCGACGCCCAACGCCATAGTGAGGCGGCCGGGTCCGCGCGCCAGGTCGCGCAGCGGCACGCCGGGGCGGCGCGCTTCCATCAGCGGCAGGCCCTCGAGCGGCTCTATCGCCCGAATCAGAATGCCCGCACCGATGTTCTCCGCTTCGGCAGACATATTGAGCATGTACGATAGGCCGTAGGTGAGCCGCACGTAGGCGTAGCCGGGCGCGAGAAACATCGAGCCGTTGTATGGACGGCGTCCGATGAACGCATGGCTGGTCGAATCGCCTACCGGATATGCCTCGGTCTCGACGATGCGGCCGCTCATACGCCCCTCGGGCACATCGTGCACGAGGTATTTGCCGACCATGAAACGCGCGAGGTCCGCGGCCCCCACGGGCAAATCGTTACGCGACAACGGGATGATGGGAAGCAATGATTTGCTCATGCAGCGTGCCTTTTTTGAATGCGTCGGTTGTTGCAGTGATTGGTGCGTCGGTTCGGCCGCCCGCTGATGGGCTGGTTAGTCCACGGTTAGGCCCACTCTTTGGGAACACGCGAGGCCACGGCCTTACACCAGCCCGCCCGGATATGCAGCAAAGCTTTGCTCATCATGGCTTCACCGTTGTAGCAAAGCCTCATTCCGGCCACCGCCGCATTCACCCTGGAACCAATTGGAGTATCGTTTGCTTCCGGCCCCAAGCAAGCCTGCACCGGCTCACGCGGGCTTCGGCCCGTCGAAGCAGCCAAAATGAGCTCGCCAGACTCAAGCATTTGCAAGACCCGCAGTGACGTCCTTCCGATTTGATTCCGCTGTACCCGTAGTGCAACACATGGTCTCCGCCAGGGGACGAGCATATTCACGACAAGGAGAAACTCGCATGAAAGCATCCACGGCAATGAAGATGGTCGGCGGCGCGCTGATCGTATTGGCATCGCTCAACGCATCCGCACAAAGCAGCGACGCGGCAGCGTCCGCACCGGCAACCGCGGCGTCGTCGGCGGCAACGGGCAAGCAGGCCAAGGCTGCCAACCGTGCGCTCGGACGCAAGGTCCGTAGCGCGCTCGCCAAGACCAAGGGCTTGAGCGTCGCGAACATCAACGTGCGCGCACGCGGAGGCGCTGTGACGCTGGCCGGCACGGTGCCTGACCAGTCGCAAGTCGACATCGCAACGCAAGCGGCGCAAGGCGTGGCCGGCGTGACGTCGGTGAAGAACGCATTGACGGTTCGCCCGGTCGGCCAGTAACGACCAGAAGCCGGCGCTCGCGTGGCGCCGGCTGCAACCTCGGCAGGTGCCGGCGTCGAGTTGCCTGACGTTGGCACTCTGCCGGGCGTAACAGGCTCGAGCAACTCTTTAGCAGGCGTCGCTGCATTGTGGCGCGTAGCAGTCCACAGTCCGCACCCCACAGTCGGCAATCCCGGCCAGACCATTCCAGCGCGGCCTCCAGCGCGGCAATCCCCTACCCAATCTCGTGCTGCCAGGACCCGCACCGCCATCAACAAACCTTCCCCGCGCCTGACAAAAAAGCTCTACCATCCAAACCGTTGCACCATCCTCCTAAGGCACCGGTTTAATTCGTCGCTCCCGTTTCCAAAGCCTGCCTCGTCGCACGATTCACAAACAAGTACAAGACAAAAGGAAGCCCGATGGCCAAGCCGCCGACCGTCTTGCCCCGCTGGACTCTCGCCGTGCCGCTGGTTGCGTGGATCGTACTGGGCGCGGCCTACGCGTTGCCGGGCAACCAGTTACTGCTCGTGCTAGTGGGTATCGCGCTCTGCGCCGCGGTGTTTACGGCAGTGCATCACGCTGAAGTGGTCGCGCACCGCGTCGGCGAGCCGTTTGGCACGCTAGTGCTCGCCGTGGCTGTGACCGTGATCGAGGTCGCGCTGATCGTCTCCGTCATGCTGACGTCCGGCCCCGAGAAAGCCGACCTCGCACGCGATACCGTGTTCGCCGCGGTCATGATCGTCTGCAATGGGATCGTCGGGCTGTGTCTGCTGGTGGGCGGCATTCGCCATCGCGAGCAGGATTTTCAGAGCCGCGGCGCGGCTGCGGCTCTCGCCGTGCTGGCGTCCTTATCGGTGCTGACGCTCGTCATGCCGAACTACACGACGACGAGCGCCGGCCCGATGCTGTCGCCGTCGCAACTTGCTTTCGCCGGCGTGTCGTCGCTAGTGCTGTACGGCGTGTTCGTATTCGTGCAGACGGTTCGCCATCGCGATTACTTTCTCGCCGACGTGTCCGACGAAGACGTGCACGCCGCGCCGCCCAGCGCCGGACTCGCGCTCACGAGCGGCGGCCTGCTAGTGGTGTGCCTCGTCGCGGTGGTGCTGCTCGCGAAACTGTTGTCGCCGGTCGTGGAGACAGCGGTTCAGAATGCCGGCGCGCCGGCGGCGGTGGTGGGCATCATCATCGCCGCGCTGGTGTTGCTGCCGGAAGGTCTCGCCGCCGTGCGCGCGGCGCGTGCCGACCGCTTGCAGAACAGCCTGAATCTGGCGCTCGGCTCCGCGCTCGCGAGTATCGGCTTGACCATTCCTACCGTGGCGGCCGTGTTCCTGACGACGGGGCAACCGCTCGTGCTCGGCCTCGACGGCAAGGAGACCGTGCTGCTCGTGCTTACATTGATTGTCGGCACGCTGACCCTGAGCACAGGACGCACGACGATCCTTCAGGGCGCGGTGCACCTGTCGCTCTTCGCCGCATATCTGTTCCTGTCGTTCGCGCCGTAGGTTTGCGCTCCACCGCGCCGCCTTCGAACGCGCGGAACATCGAAACCTACTCTTCCCAATGCGCGGCGATCCAGTCGCGAAAGAGGTTCAGCTTCTGCTGGTGCGCAACCGAATCAGGATACACGAAGTAGTAGCGCCAACCCGTTTTGAGGACCATATCGAAAGGCCGAACGAGACGCCTCGCGGCCACGTCTTCGTCGATTAGCGCCAGGTCGCTGATGGCCACGCCGAAGCCCTGCAACGCGGCGTTGGTTGCCATGTCGAGGGTGTCGAAGCTCGGCCCGTGCTCGGCGTCGATCTCGCGCGCGTCTGCCGTGTCTGCTTCGGCGACCTTGGCAAGCCACATTTTCCAGTCACGATGATCTCGCGTGGGATGCAACAGCGTATGCCGCGCGAGATCCCCGACGGCCGCGAGCGGCTTGTCCTTCAACAGATCGGGCGCGCACACGGGCGTGAGACGCTCCTCGAATAACGGCACCGCCTGCACGTCAGCACCGGGCGACGAGCCATAAATGATCGCGGCATCGAACGGTTCGAGCTGGAAGTCAACGTCGTGCTGCCATGTCGTGGTGATCTGCACATGCAGATCCGGATATTCAGCCTGGAAGCGCATGATCTTCGGCAGCATCCAGCGCATGACGCAAGTGGGCACCTTCAGCGCGAGGTCCGTGCGTTGGCGCGTCAAGCGCAGCGAAATCTCTTCGATTCGCGCGAAGCTTTCCTTCACCGCCGGCAGCAGCAACTCGCCTTCGGCAGTCAACGTCAGCCCTTTCGCGTGGCGCTTGAAGAGCGGAAACTTGTAGTAGTCCTCCAGCGCGATGATCTGCCGGCTCACCGCGCCTTGCGTGAGGCACAAATGATCGGCGGCACGCGTGAAGCTGCGGTGGCGCGCAACGGTTTCGAAAATCTGCAGCGCGTTGAGCGGCGGAAGGCGTCGCATCGAAGTATCAGGTATCCGGATCAGAAAAAATCATTGAGGCGGCGAGAAGGACCGATGTCCATACTCGTCGCCTGCCCACAGGATACGCGATCACGCGTCGCCGCACGAGTCGTGGCAACGCGTAGCGGCATGCGTTGCGCTCATGCGCCGATGGAAAACCGCGCCGCAGATGCGCAGCGCGCACTGCAGTGGGGCACGGGGCTCCCGCAAGCGCACCAGAACCGAGCTTTGCTCATACCTACCGGCGAGCGCGGAGTGGGGAAAAGCATGGACGTTAACCCGAATGCGCCGGTGGCTCAACCTTCGAGCGGATCGCGTGACGCGCTCCCGGCACTTCGCGAGACGGGCCCGTCATGAGATTACGTCATGCCCTCCATGCGCATATTTCGTTTGTTGACGGATTTTGGCAAACCTAGAGTGCATCCACAGTACGCATCCGCCAACGCCAACCAACGGTGCTGTGCGGTGCGGCGGCAGCGGTCACAGCGATTATCACCAGGCAACAGGCGTTCAACACAGGGAGACCGCCATGCAAGAGATCAAACGGGGCAGAAGGCAGGCCATCAAGACGATTGGCGCAGCGCTCGCGGCGTCCACGTTGCCGATGCCGTTCGTCAATCTGCGCGCGCAGCAGCAGAACTTCAGCGGCAAGACGTTGCGCCTCCTGACGTGGTCGGACGACACCGGCGCGGCCGCGCTACGCAACATCGCCGCGACGTTCACCGCGAAGACCGGCGCGAAGGTCATCGCCGACCGCGCCGACGGCACATCGGGCATGGTGGCGAAGGTCAAGGCCGCAGGCGAGCGCCCGACCTACGATGTCATCACCCTCGCGGGCGTGGGCGCAGCCGGTCTCGGCGATGCGGGCTTGCTGATGAAGCCCGATCTCGACAAGCTGCCCAACCTGAAAGAAGTGGCGCCGCAATACCGCACCGGCGCGAACGGATTTGGCATTGGCTACCTGCTGTGGTCGGACGGTCTGATCTACAACACGTCGACGGTGAAAACCGCGCCGTCGTCGTATGAAGCGCTGTGGGACCCCAAATACGCCGGCCGCCTGTTCCTGCCGCCGCCGGAATGGGCTGAAGCGGTCGACCTGGCGATCATCGCCGCGAAGATGAACGGCGGCTCCCAGCAGAACATCGAGCCCGGTTTCAAGAAACTGATGCAGCTGAAAGACCACGTCATGACGCTCGGTGAAAATCCGAATCAGGTGGCCGATCTCTTTCGCACCGGCTCGCTCGACATTGGCGGCATCTATTCGCCGGCATTTTTCCCCGATCAGATTCGCAAGCCCGAATACAAGATGGGCGTGACGTACGGCATGAAAGAGGGCTTCGCCACGCAATTGATGTTCACTGTGATCCCGAAAGCGCATCCCGGCGACATCGATCTCATCCACGCGTTCATCAACCATTCGCTCGATGCAGGCGTGCAAGGCCGCATGGCCGCCGACGTGCTCAACGGCCCGGTCAATTCGAAAGCGGTGATTCCCGCCGAGAGCCGCGCGTTCGTGCCGAGCGCGCAGCAGATCGCAGAGAAAGCCGTGCTGCATGACGACAAGGCGCTCGCCGCCGTGCAGCCCGCCTGGATCAAGCGCTACACCGAAATCTTTTCGGCATGACGACGATGCCCGCGCGCTTCTCGCGGCGTGCTTCAGCGGCCTCCTCCGATGCTACGGCTCACGAGGCGGCGCCTGGCATGAGCGCCGCGTCCCGCGCGGCACTCAACCCCGGGCCCGACGCCGCAGGACCCGACGCGCCTGCAGCCAGCGTCGCTCAGAAGGCGCGGCCATGGCTGCTGCTCGCGCCGATCCTGCTGTTTCTCGCGGTGCTCGGCGCGGCGGCGCTCGTCGTGTTACGCATGAGCTTCGGCACGCAAGGCAACGAATGGCATGGCTTCACGCTGCAGAACTACGCTGATCTGCTGGACGGCTACTTCATGCGGTCGTTGTGGCTCACATTGAAGCTCGCGTTCCAGAGCATGATCTGCGCGGTGCTGCTGGCCATTCCGGTCGCGCTCGCGATGGCGCGCACGAAGTCGCGTCTCGCGCGGCGGCTGTTGCTGGCTGGCGTGCTGCTGCCGCTGCTCGTCAATCTGCTGCTGCAAGGCTATGGCTGGCTGATCATCCTCGGCCCGGCCGGTTTGCTCAATCACGCGCTGCTCGGCAGCGGTCTCATCCATCGTCCGTTGATGTGGCTGTACCGTGAAAACGGCGTGCTGCTCGGCCTGATCCAGACGGCGTTTCCGCTTGCCGTGCTGCCGCTCTCGAGTGCCATGCGCGCCGTCTCCAGTTCGTTCGAGGAAGCCGCGGCGACGCTCGGCGCGACGCGCTGGCAAACGCTACGGCATGTCCTGTTGCCGCTCGCCATGCCGGGCCTGGTGTCGGGCGCGCTACTCGTGTTCGCCTATAACGCCAGCGCTTTTGCCGTGCCGCTGCTGCTCGGCGGGCGCCGCGTGCCGATGCTCGCGGTGCTGGTTCACGATCAGGTTGCGCCTTTGCTGAACTGGCCGGCCGCGTCGGCATCCGGTGTCGTGCTGATGATCGCGACGCTCGCCGTGATGGCGCTTTCACAACGACTCGTGCGCCGCACGCAACGTCTCGCCGAGGAGCCCCACGCATGAGCACGCCCATCCCGAGCGCGCGCCTGCATCGCGCGTCGCCGCCGCCCCGCGGGCCGCGGCTATCCAACGCTCTGCCCGGTCAGCTCGGCAAGGCCACCGCCTTGCTCGCAGCTGTCGTGCTGTTCGTCGCGGCGCTGCCCATTCTCACCATGATCACGATGTCGTTCAGCGCGGCCGACACGCTCGAATTCCCGCCGCGCGCGTACGGTCTGCACTGGTATCGCGCCGCATGGCAAAGCCTCGTGTCGCCGGACGCAACCAGTTCGCTTTCGATGGGCGCCGCGTTGAGCACGAGCCTGATCGTCGCGCTGTCGACCATGCTGATCGCGACGCTCGTCTCCGTGCCTGCGGCTTACGCGCTGAGCCGCTATCGCTTTCGCGGCAAACCGGCGGTCGAACAACTGGTCGCGCTGCCGCTCGTCTATCCGCTCGTGATGCTGGGCCTGTCGCTGTTGCTCGTCTTCAACGTGCTGCCGATCGAACTCGGCGTCTTCCGCCTGATCGTCGCGCACGTGATTCTGGCCCTGCCCTTCACGGTGAAAAACTGCGCGGCGTCGGTCGCGTCGATTGGTCCCGAGTTCGAAGAAGCGGCCTGCGTGATGGGCGCGAGCCCCGGCCGCGCGCTCGTCGACGTGATCCTGCCGCTGATGCGGCCCGGCATTCTGGCCGGCATGCTGTTCGCGTTCATCGTGTCGTTCAACGAATTCACCGTGACGTTCTTCCTGTACACCATCGACACGATGACCTTGCCGGTGTGGCTCTACAGCCGCACCGTGTCGTCGCTCGATCCAACCGTGTTCTGCTTCGCGGTGTTTATCGTCGCGATCGATTTCGCGCTGATCTGGCTGCTCGAAAAGCTGATCGGCGACGAAGGGGTTGCGCTGTGACCGCTCGTGTTTTTCCGACGCCTTCTTGCTGGAGCATTCGATGACTCATCTGACCTTGCAGGCCGTGACCCGGCGCTTCGGCGCGGCCTATGCCGTCGACAGCGTCGATCTGAGCGTGCCGGACGGCAAGCTCGTGTGCTTTCTCGGCCCGTCGGGCTGCGGCAAAACCACCTTGCTGCGGATGATCGCCGGCCTCGAAACGCCGACCTCGGGCAGCATCGAATTCGCGGGCCGCGACATCACGCGCGTGCCGGCCAATCAGCGCGACTTCGGCATGGTGTTCCAGTCGCTCGCGCTCTTTCCGCATATGAGCGTCGCGCAAAACGTCGCCTATCCGCTGAAGCTGCGTAAGACGCCGAAGCCCGAACAGGCGCGCCGGATTGCCGAACTGCTCGAACTGATCCAGTTACCGCACATGGCGAACCGGCCGGTCACCCAGCTTTCCGGCGGTCAGCGGCAACGGGTGGCGATTGCGCGTGCGATCGCGTCGCAGCCGAAACTGCTGCTTCTGGACGAACCGCTCTCCGCGCTCGACGCCAAACTGCGCGAAGCGATGCAGGTTGAGATCCGCCTGTTGCAACAGCGCCTCGGCATCACGACGATCATGGTCACGCACGACCAGCGCGAAGCAATGACCATGGCCGACGAAATCGTCGTGATGGAAAAAGGCCGCATCGCTCAGGTCGGCAAGCCGCTCGACATCTATCGCGACCCGGTCAGCGAGTTCGTGGCCGACTTTATCGGACTAGGTAATATCCTGCCGGTCACTTACGACGGCGCGGGCGCGGTCAGTCTGCCTGGCGGCGTGCGCATTGCGGTGTCGCAGGCGGCTCGCGTTCCGGAGTCCACGAGCGACATCCGTTTGCTGATACGTCCCGAGGACGTCTGCGTGAAATCCGCGACCGGCGCCGCCGCGGGCCCGAACCGGCTGGCCGGGACGGTCACGTTCATCCGCGACGTAGGCGCATCGCTTGAGGCGACGATCGATTGCGCCGGCTTTACGCTGACTGCCGCAACCACACCCCGCGAAACACCGGGCCTCGCGCTCGGCATGCCGGTGCTGGCCGAACTGCCGCCGCACGCGTGCAAGCTGATCGCCGCGCGCGCGGCGTAGTGATATCAATCGTATTCCAACACGACAGTTGCACACATTCGACAGAGGACAGACCATGAATCAGCTCATTAATCAACTCAAGCCCGTTCGATCGACAGCGCGACGCGCATTCGCTACGCTGGCCGCAGCGCTTGCGTTCACCGGCGCCGGCGCGCTCAGCGCGTTTTCGCCGGCCGCTCATGCCGATGCGCTCGACAGCATCGCCAAATCGGGCACCGTGCGCATTGGCGTGTTCATGGACTATCCGCCGTTCGGCTCGATCGGGCCGGACATGAAGCCGATGGGCTATGACATCGACGTCGCGAATCTGATCGGCCGCGCGCTCAACGCCAAGGTCGAACTGGTGCAGGTGACGGGCGACAACCGCATGGCGTACCTCGCGGACCGCAAGGCCGACATGCTGCTGTCGGTCGGTCAGACGCCCGAGCGCGAGAAGGTAATCGACTTCTCGCAGCCGTACGCACCGTACTACCTGGCCGTGTTCGGCCCGAAAGCATTGCCGGTGAAAAACGCCGCCGATCTGGCGGGCAAGTCCATTTCGGTCGCGCGCGGCACGCTAGAAGACCTGAGCGTGACGAAAATCGCGCCCCCCAGCGCGAACATCAAACGTTTCGACGATCCTAACGGAGCAATTTCGGCGTTTCTTTCTGGTCAGGTACAGTTGATGGTCGTCGGCAACGACGTGGGCGCCACGATTCTCGCGCGTCATCCCGCGAACGATCCCGAGCAGAAGTTCTCGCTTTTCAGCTCGCCGGATCACGTCGGTTTGAACAAGAACGAGCCGCGTCTGAAGCAGAAAGTCGACGAAACCATAGCCAAGGCCCGCAAGGACGGCACCATGAACGCGATTTCGCAGAAATGGTTGCGCACGCCGTTGCCGGCCGACCTCTGAATTTCCTGTACGGAGTTTGACTCACGATGAGCGCCACGCCATGACCTATGCGTTCGATTTCAGCGGCTTCGGCCTCTATGCGGGGATGCTCGCGCGCGGTGTTGCCGTCACATTGGGACTCACGGCGATCTCGACCTTGCTCGGCGGTGTGGTCGGCATCGCGGGCGCGAGCGTCGCGGTGGCCGGACCAAAATGGGCGCGCTGGGTCGTGGCGAGCTATGTGGAACTGATCCGCAATACGCCGTTCATCGTGCAGTTGTTCTTCGTGTTCTTCGGCCTGCCGAGCCTCGGCATTCATATCGACGAAATACAGGCGGCGATTCTGGCGATGACCGTCAACCTCGGTGCCTACGCAATCGAAATCGTGCGCGCAGGCATCGACTCCATTTCGCGCGGCCAGGTTCAGGCCGCGCAAGCGCTCGGTCTTCATGGACGGCAAGTGTTTCGCTACATCGTGCTGCCGCAGGCGCTCGCCAATGTGTTTCCCGCGCTCCTGAGCCAGGTGCTGATCGTGATGCTCGGCTCGGCGGTGGTGTCGCAGATCTCCGTTCCCGATCTCACGTACGCAGCCAACTTCATTCAGTCGCGCAATTTCCGTTCGTTCGAGAGCTACCTGATCATCACGGCGACGTATCTGCTCCTGTCCATCGTGCTGCGGCAAATCCTCAACCGGTTCGGACGTGGCCTGTTCGCAGGCCGCACCGCGCGCGGCGCCGACAGCGCGCCTCGCAGCTGGCGCGCCCGCCTGATGTGGCGCGGCGCCCGCACCCTCCCCGCGGAGCGTTGATCATGGTCGAATTCACCCTGTGGGATATCGCTCGCAATCTGCTGCTCGCGGCGCGCTGGACAGTGCTGCTTTCGTTGATCGCGTTTGTCGGCGGCGGCATCGTTGGCCTGATCCTGCTCGCCATGCGTGTGTCGCCGCTCGCGTGGCTGCGCCGCATCGTCGTGCTCTATGTGGAGGTGTTTCAGGGCACCCCGCTGCTGATGCAACTCTTTCTCGCGTTTTTTGGTCTGCCGTTCCTCGGCGTGGACGTGTCGCCGTGGGTCGCCGCCACGGTCACCCTCACGCTTTACACGAGCGCGTATCTGGTCGACATCTGGCGAGGCTGTGTGGAAGCCGTGCCGCGCGGTCAGTGGGCCGCTGGCGCCAGTCTCGGCATGACCTTCAGCCAGCAGTTGCGTTATATCGTCTGGCCGCAGGCGCTCAAAATCGCCGTTGCGCCGACGGTCGGCTTTCTCGTGCAGGTGGTCAAGAGCACTGCGCTGGCGTCGATTATCGGCTTCACTGAATTGACGAAGACCGGCACGATGATCACGAACGCAGCGTTCCGGCCGTTTCCGATCTACGGGATGGTCGCCATGATCTACTTCGCGATGTGCTTTCCGCTGACCTGGTACGCACGCGTGCTGGAGAAGCGGCAAAAGGTTGGACAGCATCGCTAGAGCGCGAGCCACGTGCGTCGCAGAATGGAAAAAAGCGTCAACCGCCGAAAGACGGTTGACGCTTTTTCATGCGCTCACGCTTTACGCTACAGCTAGCGCGCCGCTTGAGTCGACTTGCGCAGCTTCGTCACGTCGGCGGCGGTGACTGCTGGCGCGCCGTTGTTCCAGCCGGCGCGCACGAACGTGAGCACGTCGGCGATCTGCTGGTCGTTGAGCACCGGCGCGTACTTCGGCATCGGATACGGCGCCGGAATACCGCCGATCACGAGGTCCTCGGTGCCGTTCAGCGTCACGTTGATGAGCGACGACGCGTCCTTTTCCAGCACGTTCGGATTGCCGGCCAACGGCGCCAGCATCGGCGCAAAACCGCGTCCGTCGACGCCGTGACAATGCATGCAATACGCGGTGTAGACGCGCGCGCCGGCATCGTTCGCGGGACGGTTGAGCGACACCTTCGTCGTTTGCGGATCGTACTTGTAGGGCGGCGCACCGGCGCCGCCCACCGCCGGCAGCGACTTCAGATACGTCGTCATCGCCGCGATATCGCCGTCGTTCAGGTTCTGCGTGCTGTTGTTGATCACGCTTGTCATCGAGCCGAATGCGGAAGCATGACGATTCGCGCCGGTCTTCAGGAACGCCTGCAAGTCCTGATCGCTCCAGCGCCCGAGGCCGACGTTATGTTCGCCGGTAAGGTTCGTCGCGTACCAGTCGTCGGGCAGACCACCAGTCAGGAACGCGCTGCCGGTTTCGTCGAGCGCCTTCTCCTGGAACGCAATGCCGCGCGGCGTATGACATGAGCCGCAGTGCCCGAGTCCCTGGATCAGATACGCGCCGCGATTCCATGCGACATCCTTGCCCGGCTTGTTCTGGTACACGCCCTTCTCGAGGAACACCATGTTCCAGAGCTTCAACGGCCAGCGCATGTTCATCGGCCATTTGATGTCGGACTCGCGATTGGCCTGCTGCACCGGCGCGACGCCGCTCATGAAAAACGCATACAGCGCTTTCATGTCTTCGTCGTTGACCTTTGCATACGACGGATACGGCATCGCCGGATACAGGTTGTGCCCGTCTTTCGCGACACCTTCGCGCATGGCGCGGGCAAAGTCCTGTTCCGTATAGCTGCCGATGCCGGTTTGCGCGTCGGGCGTGATGTTGGTGGTGTAGATCTGGCCCATCGGCGTGTTCATCGGCAAGCCGCCCGCGAACGGCTTGCCTTTCGGCGCCGTGTGGCATGCGGCGCAATCGCCGGCCTTGGCCAGATAAGCGCCGCGTTGCACGAGTGCCGGGTCGGCTGCCGATGCCGCGCTTGCCGGCGATGCCTGGGTCAGAAAAGGCAACGCCACGCATAGCGCCGCACCGAAACCCTTCAGAGTGTTTTTCATGTCGGGCTCCCGTTAAGCGGTTTTCAACTGGCTGCCGACCGGCAATTGCCGCAGCCGCTTGCCAGTGGCCGCGAAAATCGCGTTGGTCAGCGCGGGCGCGAGCGCGGCTGTTCCCGGCTCGCCGATGCCGCCCGGCGCCTCGCTGCTCTTCACGATATGCACGTCGATAGGCGGCGTCTCGTCGATACGCAGCATCCGGTAGTCCGTGAAGTTGTTCTGCTCCACGCGCCCGTCCTTGATCGTGATCTCGCTATAAAGCGCTGCCGTAATGCCGAAGATGATCCCGCCTTGCACCTGCGCTTCGACGGTATTCGGATTGACGACCATTCCGCAATCGACCGCGCACACCACGCGCTTGACCGCCACCTCGCCCTGATCGACCGCGACATCGACGACGATCGCGAAGTAGCTGCCGAACGCATGCATGACCGACACGCCACGCCCTTGCCCCTTCGGCACCGCGCTGCCCCAATTGGCCGCCTGCGTGGCAGTGTTGAGCACGTTCAGCGCGCGCGGCGTCTTGCCGAGCAGATCGCGCCGGTATTTGACGGGGTCCACCTTGGCCTCGGCCGCGAGTTCGTCGATAAAACTTTCGACCACGAACGTGCCACGCGTCGGGCCCACGCCGCGCCAGAACGCGGTGGGAATTGCGTGCGGCTCCTGGCGCACGTAGTCGACAAGCTGGTTGGGCAAGTCGTACGGCAGATCGGACGCGACTTCGACCGCGTCGGGATCGAGCCCGTCCTTGAATGCAGGCGGCGCGAAGCGCGCCATGATCGACGAACCGACGATCCGGTGCTGCCACGCGAGCGGCTTGCCGTTGGCGTCGAGGCCTGCGGAAATCTTGTCGTAGTAGTACGGCCGGTACATGTCGTGCTGAATGTCTTCTTCGCGCGTCCACAGCACTTTGACGGGCGTCGACACCTGCTTGCCGATCTTGACCGCCTGCGTGACCATATCGAACTCGAGCCGGCGACCAAAGCCGCCGCCGATCAGATGGTTGTGCACGACGATCTTGTCGGCGGGCAAGCCGGTCACGGCCATCGCCGCGTCGCGCACGCGCGTGGGCACCTGCGAGCCGAGCCAGATTTCGCAGCCATCGGGGCGCACATGCACCGTACAGTTGATCGGCTCCATCGTGGCATGCGCGAGAAACGGCTGCTGATAGACGGCATCGACTCGCGTCTTCGCGTTGGAAAAGGCGTGCACCACGTCGCCGTCTTTGCGTGCGACCGCGCCGTTGCGTTGCGACGCATTGGCGAGATCGTCGACGATCTGCTTCATCGAAAGCTTTGCATCCGCGCCCTCGTTCCATTTGATGTCGAGCGCCTGCAGCCCGCGTTTGGCTGCCCACGTGTGATCGCCGATCACGGCGACCGCGTTGTCGATCTTGACGACCTGACGCACGCCGGGAATCTTCTTCGCGTTGGTATCGTCGACGCTCGCGAGCTTGCCACCGAACACGGGACAGTTAGCGATGGCCGCGTAGACCATGTCGGGTAGTCGCACGTCGAGGCCGAACGTTGCGGTGCCATCCACTTTTTCCGGCGAATCGAGGCGCTTCACGGCCGTGCCGATAATCTTGAAGTCTTTCGGGTCCTTCAGCGGCACGTTCTGCGGCACCGGCAGTTTGGCCGCGGCATCCACCAGTTGGCCATAGCCGATGCTGCGGTTACTCGCCGCGTGAATGACCTGGCCGGATTTCGCATGACAGCTCGCGGCGTCCACTTGCCATTGCTGCGCGGCCGCGCCGATAAGCAGCATGCGCGCGGTGGCCCCTGCCTTGCGCATCGGCTCCCATGCATAGCGAATCGACGTCGATCCGCCAGTGAGCTGGCCGCCGAGCAGCGGGTCGGTGAAGAGCTTCTCGTCCGGCGGCGCGTGGTCGAGCGTGACTGTGTCGAGCGGCACTTCGAGTTCTTCGGCGATCAACATTGGAATCGACGTATAGACGCCCTGACCCATCTCGACCTTCGGAATCACCAGCGTGACCTTGCCCGCCGTGTCGATCTGGATGAACGCATTCGGTGCGAACATGCCGTTCTGCGCCGCTTCGTTTGCGTCGCCGCCAATCACCGACTTGCCGGCTTTCTGGTCCTGACTGACGGCCGGCATGCTGAAGCCGAGCAGCAGCCCGCCGCCCGCCGCCGCGCCCACGGTCACACTCAGCTTGAGGAACGTGCGGCGCGACACGCCGCGCTTTCCGTTTGCTTCGGGCGAGGACGTTGCGCCGTTCTGTGCATCGAGCAATCCTTGCGACATATCAGACCCCCTTCGCCGCATGCTTGATTGCAACGCGAATGCGGTTGTACGTGCCGCAGCGGCAGATGTTGCCGGCCATGGCTGCGTCGATGTCAGCATCGGTAGGATTGGGGTTGCTCGCAATCAGCGAGGCCGCCGACATGACCTGGCCCGACTGGCAGTAGCCGCATTGCACCACGTCGAGTTGACGCCACGCCTGCTGCACCTTCTGGCCCGCGGGCGTGTTGCCGACTGCTTCGATGGTCGTGATCTTCTTGTCGCCGACAGCCGCCGCCGGCAATACGCACGAGCGCACCGCGACGCCGTCGAGATGAACGGTGCAGGCGCCGCATTGAGCGATACCGCAGCCGAACTTCGTGCCGGTCAAGCCGACGAGATCGCGAAGGACCCACAACAGAGGCATGTCGGGCGGCGCGTCCACGGTATGTGTCTCGCCGTTGATATTGAATGTTGTCATGAGCGACTCCTTGTGGGGTTATCTTTTGCCAAGCTGTTTAGTCACGACCGGCGTTCAAAACGCAATGACTCGCCGCGTTTATTCGACAGCAATGACTAATGCGCAATGCCAATATGCGCCGTTGCAAAGGCGTCGTCGCGTAACTGCACGCCAGGCATCGCGCTATCGGCTGCGAGGGTTCGGCGAATTGTAGCCGTGCATTAAGAACTTCGCCTGGACGCCGCCATTGGTGTGCAATGGCACCTGAGCGGCCCCAGGCGCCGCATTTTTGTTAGCATGGACGAGACCTGCACTGACTATCCGAAGGAGCCGCATCATGAACGACCAGCAATGCACCCAATTCCTCTCGGAAATCCGCAAACCTTTGTTGGGGCTGCATAAGGCGATACTCGATCATGAGCGCGCGTCGTACGAGAAAGAATTCGGCCCGGTCACGCCTGCGGCCTTTCTGCAAGTGCTGATCAACGGTACGGGCTTCCGCTGGCTCACGCCGCTCTCGACGATCATCGCGAACGTCGATGAAATTCTCGACGACAAGGAAGCCGACGCCACGGACCGGATCGCCGCTGCCGAAGCCGTTACCGGCCTCTTCTCCCCCGACCAGCCGAACAATATTTTCCTGCCGCGTTATCTGCCGCTGTTGCAAGCCGATCCGGCGATACTGCATATGCATGGCCAGGTATCGCAACTCTTGCGCGGCGCGCAAGCGAAGTAGTCACCGACTGCCAGCGTCTCCCGGATTTCCTCACCGTTCGCAAGCCGTTGCATGTGAGGAATCTGCGTCTATCCGGTGTGGTTGTTCATAGGCGGCGAAGCTTCGCCAATCAGCGATTACCAGGCTTTGCCAACCATCACGGCGCAAAATCGCCCTGATTCAAGGGCATTCATGCGCGATTCGTAAAGATGAGGGATGCGTGACTGGTCGACGGAGGTGCCGTGCAAACGCGATGAAAGACCTATCGACCAAATTGCCTGGGTTTGCTGAACAATTTTAAGGTGAGCTTTTGCGGGACGTGGGCGGTCAAGCCGAGCCGAGTCTGGAGGTGCATCGCGCCGCCTGCCGTAAAACCACGCAAAACCGTCATGCATGCTGTCGCGAGCCCTGCTAACGTAAGCAGACTTCGTCACGACCGCTCACTGCCATGAACGACTGGCCACTACCCCAAACCTATACGTTCCGCGATCAAAGCGTGCGCTTCAACGTGACAGGAACCGGTCCGCCACTCGTGCTGGTTCATGGCACACCGTTTTCATCCTATGTGTGGCATCGCATCGCGCCATATCTCGCGCAACATCGCACGGTCCATTATTACGATTTGCTGGGCTATGGGCAGTCCGCCATGTGCGACGGCCAGGACGTGTCGCTCGGTGTCCAGAATGAGTTGCTCGCCGAGTTGCTCGCGCACTGGCAACTGGAGAGCCCGGATGTGATCGCGCATGACTTCGGCGGAGCCACGTCGTTGCGTGCGCATCTGATTAACGGTTGTGACTACCGCAGCCTCATGCTGATCGATCCGGTCGCGCTCGCGCCGTGGGGTTCGCCGTTCGTCCAGCATGTGCGCCGCCACGGCGACGCCTTTGCAGGGCTGCCGCCCTATATTCACGAGGCAGTGGTCAACGCGTATGTGCGCGGCGCGATCGCGCGCGACATCACGGATCAGGAGCTTGCGCCGTACGTGACGCCGTGGCTCGGCGCGATGGGGCAAGCTGCGTTCTACCGGCAGATCGCGCAAATGGATCAGCGCTACACAGACGAAGTCGAACCCCGCTATGCGCAACTGCACTGCCCGACGCAAATTCTGTGGGGCGAAGAGGATCGGTGGATTGAACTGGAGCGCGGCCGTCGTCTGGCCGCGCTGATTCCGCAGGCACGCTTTCAGGCCGTGCCGCGCGCAGGCCATCTGGTGCAGGAAGATGCGCCGGAAGCAATCGTCGCGGCGGCGCTGGGGTGGCTTGGGCAGCTCGACTGAAGCCGCCCGCCGAGGTGCGCCTAGCCGCGTCCTTGCGGCAGGTACGGCATTGGATCAATGGGCTTGCCGTCGTGGCGCAATTCGAAACCGACCGAGACGCGTGAGTTGTTCTGATCGCCCATCTCGGCGATCTGCTGCCCTTGACGAACGATGTCTCCCGTCTTGACCAGCAGCTTGCGGTTATGCGAGTAGGCGGTAAGAAAGTCTTTGTTGTGCTGGACGATGATGAGACTGCCGTAGCTGTTCAGCCCTGTACCGGCGTACATGACCTTGCCGTCGGCCGCAGCACGAACCGGATCGCCTGCCTTGCCGCCGATCTCTATGCCGCGCGTCTCACCAGGCTGAAACCCCTCGACCACCCGGCCACCTGCTGGCCACGCGAGCGAAACACCGTTCGCGTGACGCATGGTCTGTTGCGCGACTTCGCGCGCTTCGGCAGCGCTCGGGCCGGCCGAAGCTTGCGCGGCTGGCGGCGTTCCGGCTGCGGCGGCATCGCCCGCGGAAGTCTGCGCGACGGAGGCGCTCGACTTAGCAGCGGTGGCTTTGGCGGCAGCCGCTGCCGCGTTGACCGCCTGCACGGTTTCCGGCGATGCAACACGCAATACCTGGCCCCGCTTCAACCGCGACGAAGCCTTGAGGCCGTTCCACGCCTGCAACTGCCCGACGCTGCAATGATGACGCTGCGCGATGCGCGCCAGCGTGTCTCCGCGCTTAACGCGATACACCAGCGGCGGCGCTTTCCTGAGTGGTGAGGCTTCATTGGCGGCTGGCGCTGGCGTATTCGCCGATGCAGACGGTCCCGCCGTGCCTGCCAGGCTTGTGGCGCCTGTTGCCGATGCTCCCTCGCCCTGCGCACCCTGCTGCCCGACGTTCGCGCAACCGGTCATCGCAAGCGCCAGCGACGCGCCGGCAATGCCGACCATTATTGCTCTGTCGAAACGCTTTCCGATCATGTTCAAATCCTGACGTATCTTGTTGGCAGGTCGCAGACGCCTGGCCGCATGCGATGCGCGCGATTGCACGACGCGCGGCCTTTCGTGTTGCGACCTGGCGAGCGCGCGTCGCGCGCCCCGCACCCTTGCTGTCATTGCCTTGCATTCGACCGGCCCGGCTCGTCGATTCGTCGCTCGCGCGGCGGCGGATTCGGGCGCTCAAAGCAGCCACTCCCGCCGCGGACGGGCCAGACCGGACTAAATTCCCAGCAGAATTGTAAAGTGGCTTCAACAAAAAACCCGGCGCGTCACACAGTCTGATACAAACGTTACGCACGGCCTTGCATGCGTCGTTGCGCGCGCAACGGGCGGGCAACGCGGTCGACGCCATCTGCTTAACGGCACGCTGCCGTCATAACTTGAATTGCCGGTTCGAAAACGCGATGGGCCACGCACGGCGGTCGAACCGGCAAGCGTCAGCTGTAGTACTGCCCCGCATAGCGCACGTAGCCGACGGGATGGTGAGTGAAGTGCAGGACTGGCAGGACGGGGTCGGAGTTGTCGTCGGTCGGATAGGCGCTCGCCTCGGGAATGTATTCGCCTTGCACCTCGATCGGTTGGCCGGCCTGTAGTCCGGGAATCTCTTCGGCCAGTCCCTCGTTGTCGCCGAATCGAACCGCCACGAACACTTCTGTGCCGACGAGGCTTTGCGTGCCGCCTTCGAACTTCAACACTTTGTCGATCTTGATGACCATATGCTGATGATTCGCGCCGTGGTGGTTGTCCGGACTTGCGAATACTTTGCTGATTGTGCCTTGCACGCAGGCGAGCGGCGCGCCCAGCGAATGAACATAGCGATGGTGAGGAAGAATTTGCGTCGCACGATTGCTCATGGAATCTCCATCGAAGAAGTCGGGTCAATGTCCCACGGTTGACTGAGCCCGGGGCGGCGCCCGCATCCGCCCTCGCGCTTTAGGATTTCTCCGAAGCGTGATTAGGAAATGGACGATAGGTTGAAGAGCATAAAGAAAATATTCTTAGGCCTCTTTTGATGCTGACTGCCGCGCAACGAAAAAGCTCCCCAGTTGCTCAACTGAAAACCTTCCCTTCAGAATATTTTGCTTCATCACCCCCCCACCGGGATGATGAAGAAGTCGAGGCTCAAGTGGATTCTCTTACATCAGCCAACCGCTTCATGAGCGGTTTCTTCTTTGGCGCCGTGATCGCTACCGCCATCATGGTGCTGTTCTGCGTCGGGGCTGAACTTTCCCCGTTCATGGCCAGACTGCATGCAGTCGAACAGGTCATTGCGACGGCGGTCATCTCGCTCCTTATCGCCGACACCAGGCCGGTTCTGTACAAGACCCTGTGGAGCAAGCGCCGCAGCAGCTTTATTCTTGACGAAGATCTGAGTGCGACTCTTCGCGGGCGAACCTTCGGCATTCCCGCGGGCGTGATGGCCGGCATTCTGGTGCAAAACGTCCTGATGAACTGAGCATCGAATAAAGCAGCCGGTGCGAATGGCCGGCAAAAAACGGCGCGCCTCGTGAACTGCTCATCGGGGCGCGTTTTTCTTTGTATTGTCGTTTTGTCTTGTCGTTATGGTCGTTATCGGCGGCGGCGTGCAGACCGGATCTAGAATTTATGTCGTATCGCGGCGCGCACCACGACCTGTTTCGATGTAGACGACGGCGCTTGTGTGCCGGTTATAAACGCATCATCGAGTATCGAGTAAGTCGAGTCGCCAGTCACGTGCTGGTACTCGCCTTGAATGTAGACATCGGTACGCTTGGACAGGTTGTAGTCGGCCATCAAACCAAACGAATGGATTTTCGGTTTGACGCCGCCGCTCGACGCATCATAGTTTTCAATCGTGTACACGTATTGCGCCCCGACGAACAGCACCGGTGAAAACTGGTATTTCCCATTCAACTCGAAGTTCTGATATTTCAACGAGTTCAGCAATACGCCGGGTGGCACTAGCGGCGTAACGCCGAGATAACCATTGCCGGTCGGATTCAGATAATTCGAGTTGCTGTACACAAAGCCCGCCGTAGCCGGACCGAAGTTATACGTAATGCCGCCGCCGAATACGCGCATACGGGTCGCGATAAAGCTGGCGTCATTGGCGGTAATTGCACCATTCACGCCATTGCCGGGATTATTGGCCTGTAAATAGGCGGCGCTCACGAGCAGCCCTCCATAGGCGTACTGTCCGCCGACGCTATAAGCGCGGTTATTGCCGAAGTTGGTATCGTTACTGAAGCTGTATGTGCCGCCGAATTGAAAACCGCTAAGCGACGGGCTCGTGTATTTGACGGTGTTGTTGAGGCGAAACGAGTTATCCGTGTTGTCGTTATCGTAGGGGTGCGAGAAGAGCGAGCCGGCCCAATTGCCATTGGCCGTTGTCTGCGCCAGATAATCGACTACCGAATCGTATTGGCGCCCAAACGTCAACGTGCCAAAGCGGTCCGCGCTCAGGCCGACGAAAGCCTGCCGCCCGAACATACGGCCACCCTGATTGAATCGCCCGGAACTCAGGTCGAAACCATTCTCGAGCTGAAAAATTGCCTTGAGGCCGCCGCCCAGTTCCTCCGCGCCCTTGAGCCCCCATCGGCTCCCTTGCGCATAGCCGCTCGCCAACTCGTAGACATGGCCACGGCCGACGTTGTTCGTGTAGTTGATACCTTCGTCGAGCACGCCGTACAGCGTGACGCTCGTCTGCGCCGAAGCCGGTGCGCTAAAAGCAGCGGACACAGCGGTGGAAACAGCGAGCGCGAACACTTGCTTGTTCATGACGATCCCCCTGCACTCGAGTAATGGGCCTAACTCGATCCGACGCATTCTTCTTGACCCTACGACAACGCGCTTCTAGATGCCTGACGCGCTTACGGGAAATCCTCACACGCCGTGAGCCGTCCGTCCATTGGGTGTCGCGTGGATATGTCAAAACGTTGCGAAATCTCCACTGTCTTTAACCGCCTATCCGGCCGACAACCCATGTGGGCGGGCTTCCCATTTGCGTGACTCCAAGCAGACTTGTCACAGAAAGAAATATAATCGCTGACTTTCGCGGCACCGAAGCGGAACTCCGCCGCTCTGCCCGGGTCATTTTTACTGCATCGTGCAACCGTGCCTTCGTGCCGGTCGACAGCGGCAACGCAATTGCGCGGCCGCCGCAGCACTCATCCACTATTCCAAAGCCTTGTGAGACGCCCGACGCGCTGAAAGAGCGCGCCGTCGCACGCGGCTGCTTTTGGCATAAAAACAATGAAACCGTCGCAATCCCGTTTAGTCGAGCTCGACTTTTTTCGCGGACTCGTTTTGCTGATCATCGTGGTGGACCACATCGGCGGAAGCATTCTGTCGCGCGTCACGCTGCACGCGTACGCGCTGTGCGACGCCGCGGAAGTCTTCGTCTTTCTCGGCGGCTTTGCGACCGCGACGGCCTACGCGGCGCTCGCCGAGCGGCGTAGCGAAACCATCGCGCGCAACCGCTTCCTGCGGCGCTCGCTGGAAATCTATCGGGCGTTCCTCGTGACCGCCGGCCTGATGCTGCTCGTGAGCGCGGTCCTGAACGCATTCAGCATCGAGGCGCCGAACCTCGCGATCACCGACCTGGACGACCTGATGGACACGCCCGTCGCCGCCATGCGTGACATCCTGTTGTTCCGCCGCCAGCCTTACCTTGCGTCGGTGCTGCCCATGTACGCGTTCTTCGCGCTGCTCGTGCCGATGATCCTGCCGCTTGCGCGCAGCAAGCCTTGGCTTCTGCTTGCGGGCAGCGTCGCGCTGTGGGCCGGCGCGCCGGCCATCAATGCGTATCTGCCGGCCGCGCCCGACATGCATTGGGACTTCAACCCGTTCGCCTGGCAGTTGCTGTTCGTGCTCGGCGCGCTCGCGCGCTGCCAGCCCGTCTATCAGCGAGTGAGCGAACATCGCTTCGGCTGGCTCGTCACTTTCGCGGCCTGCTCGGTAGTCGCGCTCGCCGCTTACTACAAGCTTCTTATCGAACGCCAGCCGCTCGATGCGAGCTTCAAGCAGAACCTGTCCTACTTGCGAGCGGTCAACTTCCTTGCTATCGCGTGGCTCGTCGCCAACCTGATCGAGCTTGGCTGGGCAAGAAAACTTGCCGAGTCGCTGCCCTTGATCGGCGTCATCGGACGCAAGGGCCTGCTTTGCTTCATTGCCGGCGCAGTGATCTCGCTCGTGGTGGACTCGGTGCTGTATGCGGCAACCGACGGCTATCTGAACTATCCGCTAGGTCTGCTCGCCGACGCTTGCGCGGTCACGGCCTTGTTCGCCGTCGCATGCGGGACCGAGCCGCTCAAGCGCCTGGTGACACGTCTTTTCAGCACGCGGCTTCGCACGTCGCCGTAACGCGCCTAAGGCAATGCGCATGGCGGCACCCTCGACACGCCGCTTTGCAAAGCTTTTACCCCACTGCGTGCCCAGGATCCAGAACAGAGGATCGCCGTAAAGCTGTTTGGACAAACATCCACCGGATGCTGATAGCATGACGGCCGCGCGTCATCGGGCGCGGCTGCTTCCTACCCTGACATGCGTCCATTCCTACATTCCGTGCTGGCTGTTCTTTGCGCCGCTTGCGGCGCTTCGTCTTTTGCAAGCACGGTAACGAATCGAAGCTTCCATTCGTCCGCGCTCGGACGCGACTGGTCCTACACGCTTTATCTGCCGACCGGCTATCGTCCGGACGCGGCGCGCATTCCGGTCATCTATCTCCTGCACGGCAACAATGGCGACGCGAATGACTGGATCACCCAAGGCCATCTGCAAAGCACGGTCGACGCGCTGATCGAACACCGCGATATCCCGCCGGTTGCGGTCGTGATGCCGCAAGGCGGCACCGACTGGTACGTCGATCGCAAGGAAAAGATGGAGACGGCTTTCTTCGACGATCTCCTCCCAGAGATCGAAACGCACTACGCCGTATCGACCCAGCGCGCCGGGCGGATGATCGGCGGCGTCTCGATGGGTGGCTTCGGCGCGTTGCGCTACGTGATGACGCAGCCGGAACGGTTTTGCGGCGCGCTGCTGCTGAGCCCTGCCATCTATGCAAACGAGCCGCCGCGCGGTTCGGCGGCGCGTCGTGTCGGCGTGTTCGGGGAGCGGCAATTCGATCCGCGCATCTGGCACGAGCTGAACTACCCGGCGCAGTGGGAGCGCTATATGAGCCGGCCTTATCGCGTGCCCATCTTTATCGCCGCCGGCGACGACGATCTCGCCATTCAGGCCGACGCGTCTTTGCTTTACACGCACCTTCGGTTAGCCGGCAATCCGGCAGCGCTGCGCATTATCGACGGCGGCCACACGTGGGACGTTTGGAGCGCCCTGCTGCCGGGCGCATTCAAATACACACTCGGCTGCGCGAGATCGCCGGTGCAGGAGCATCCGTCGAATCAGCGGCCCTGAAGCGGGCGCCGCGCAGATGCGGGCGCTGCGCAGACGCGGGCGCCGCGCAGAGCGGGACCGGGCATTGCATTGATGTGCATGCAACTACTGCACGAGATCGGTCCACAGCACCATCAGCACGGTCATCAACGCCGGGCCGATAAAGAGGCCGAGCAGGCCGAACGTCTCGGCGCCGCCTAGAATGCCAAAGAGCACCAGCAGAAACGGCAGGCGCGTCGAATTACCGATCAGCACCGGCCGCACGAAATGCTCGGCGACGAACACCACGATCGCACCGAACACCAGCAGACCGATTGCACCAGCCACCGATCCTTGCGAGAACAGCCACAACGCGGCGAGGCTAAAAGTAATCGGCGCGCAGAACGGCAACATCGCGGCAATCGCGGTGATGAGCGCAAGCAGCGCCACATGCGGCAAGCCCGTCACGAAATAGGCGACGCCGAGCAACGCGCCTTCGCCTAGTCCCACCACCACCAGTCCGGACACGGTGCCGCGTACCGCCGTGGCCATGCGTTGAACGAGCTGCGCGCCGTCTTCACCGAAACCGCGCCGCAGGCCTCGGCTCAATGCGCCCGACAGACGCGGCCCTGCCTGGAAGATCACGAACAACGTCACCAGCACGAACGCGAAGACGGTGACCGCATGCACGGCGCGCGCGCCGAAGTGCCGCCCGAGTGTGACCACCGTGTTGCCGTGCAAGCCCTTCATCGCTGCGGAATCGCGCAACGGCGGCGCGAGATAGGTCTGCCACCAGGCCGCGACCTGCTGCGCACCGAACGGCAAACGGTGAATGAAATCCGGCATTGCGATGCCGTTCTCCTGCGCGGTCTTGAACCACTCGGTGAGGTCACGCGCTTCGCGCAAGGCCTGAGCAATGCCGATGCCGACCGGCAACACCACGAGCAACGCTATCGCAAGTGTCAGCACGGCCGCGATCAAGGTGGTGCGGCCGTTGAGCCAGCGGTGGCCTTCGACCTTGCGCAGCAACGGCCACAGCGCAATAGCCAGCACGCCTGCCCACGCGACCACCGGGATGAAGTCTCGCACGACCCACAACGCCAGCAGCACGAGCCCAATGTAAAGCACCAGTGAAGCCGCCCTCTGCTTGTTGACGCGCCCAGGCGTTGCCAGCAACTCCGTGGAATGCGTCGACTCTGGCGGGGTGACGGGTGGACGTGAATTCATGTGAGCTCTTCTATGAATGCCTATGTGTTGAAACCGGGATGCGCGCGAGCCGACTCGCCAAAGCCAAACACGTTAGACTTGCAGGACGCGTTCGAACCATCGCAATGACATCTTAAAGGAAGCGCGCGCACGCCTCTGGCCGCGGTTCTGGTGTCTCAGCGGTTACAACACTGCGTTGCAAAAAACGCTCCTATCCCATTTCGTGCTAGCAAGCTCGCCGCCAGGCCCCGCCGATTCAAGCCCCTTCGAAAGTCAAGTCTGATTGTTGCTAATTGGGGAACAGTGTTTCAACGGGGACACAATGGCTCTGCGGCGCGCGCAGGTCTACATTCGGCACACCCACAAATACGGAGCCGACGATGATGACCCTGGAGTCCATCCCCCTTGACGGTACCAACGGCGTACGCATCGAAATTCTCGAGCGCTCCGACACGACGCTGGTGATCCGCTGGGTCGAGCCGGGGCGATGTCATTACGGCGAGCAGCGCTGGCGGCGCAGATCCGCGCACACTTCGGGAACGTGCGCAGTGACGCGTCGCAAGATTCGACGCGGCGACGCGGTATTCAAGCCGGCCGAGCGCCCAGCGCCGGCGAATGCGTCCGCCATGATCTGCGCCGAGATTGTCGGCGCGCTACCTGCCGAAGCCTGATTTTTCTGCTGTATCCCTGTCTGCATGCCGGCGCGGCCGTGCGGTTCCCAGACCGCGCCGCGCACAATCCCTTCCCGATTGCGGCCCTTCGCCACGTGCGTTAAGGTGGACCTGCTTGCGTCACGTCATCCTGCCTGCTCACCACACGGCGGTAACGTGACGTGCATATTCACCTATCGCGCCGTGCGCGCCACGGCGCTGCTCGAGGGCATACCATGGCAGAAGACACGCCGCATCCGTCGACCCGGCAGGACACCGGCGCGGCGAGCGCGCCTCCCACTCCTCCAGTCGCTCCGCAACAATTTTCCACCGACGTCCTGCTCGAAAAGTACGCGAAAGGCGACGAGCAATCCGCCGACGACGTCTTCAGGCGCGTCGCCCGTGGCGTCGCCGAGGCTGAACCGCCGGAACTGCGTGAGTCGGTAGAAGCGCTTTTCGTCGATAATCTGCGACACGGCGCGCTCGGCGCCGGACGCATCATGAGCGCGGCGGGCACCGGCATCGCGGCCACGCTGATCAACTGCTTCGTGCAACCGGTCGGCGACGCGATTCAAGGCGTCGACGAACAAGGGCTGCCCGGCATCTACGTCGCGCTGCTGCAAGCCGCGGAGACGATGCGGCGCGGCGGCGGCGTCGGCTACAACTTTTCGGCGATCCGGCCCAAGGGCGCGCGCGTTCACACCACGAGTTCGTCGGCGTCCGGTCCGTGCAGTTACATGGATGTGTTCGACGCGTCCTGCCGCACGGTCGAAAGCGCCGGCTCGCGGCGCGGCGCCCAGATGGCCGTGCTCGACTGCGATCATCCGGACCTGCTCGAATTCATCGAGGCGAAGCACTCGAAGGGACGCTGGAACAACTTCAACGTCTCCGTCGGCGTGACCGACGAATTCATGCGGGCCGTCGAAGAAGATCAGCCTTGGCAACTCGTGCATCGCGCCGAGCCATCGCCGGCGCTGCGCGCGGCAGGCGACGTCAGGCAGCGGAACGACGGTATGTGGGTCTACAGCGAGCGGCCCGCGCGTGAGATCTGGGACCGCATCATGCGCTCCACTTACGACGTCGCAGAACCGGGCATCGTGTTCATCTCGCGGATGAACGACGACAACAACCTGCGCGCCGTGGAAACGATCCGCGCGACCAACCCTTGCGGCGAACAACCCCTGCCGGCTTACGGCTGCTGCAACCTCGGCCCGCTGAATCTCACGCGTTTCGTAATTGATCCGTTCGCGCAAATGAAAGGCGGCAAGCCATCATTCGATTGGGACGGTCTCGCGAGGCGCACGCGCACGCAGGTGCGTTTTCTCGACGACGTGCTCGACGTCACGTTGTGGCCGCTGCCGCAGCAATACGACGAATCGCGCGCGAAACGCCGCATCGGCGTGGGCTTTACCGGCCTCGGCGATACCCTGGTGATGCTCGGCTTGCGCTACAACTCGCAGGAAGGCCGCGACTTCGCCGTGAGCATCGCGCGGCTGATGCGCGACGAGGCGTATCGCGCTTCGGTGGAACTCGCGAAGGAGCGCGGCGCGTTTGCGCTTTTCGATGCCGCGCGCTACCTGGAAGCCGGCACGTTCGCATCGCGCTTGCCCGATGACATCAAGGAGGCGATTCGCCTCCACGGTATTCGCAATAGCCATCTTCTGTCGATCGCGCCGACCGGCACCGTAAGCCTCGCATTTGCGGACAACGCGTCCAACGGCATCGAGCCTGCATTCTCGTGGACCTACACGCGCATGAAAGTGATGGCGGACGGCGGCCGCGAATCGTTCGACGTCGAAGACTACGCGTACCGGCTTTACCGCGAGCTGGGCGGCGACGTGAGCAGGCTGCCCGACTATTTTGTCAGCGCACTGGAAATGTCCGCGCGCGATCATCTGGACATGATGGCGGCCGTGCAGCCTTACGTGGACACGTCGATCTCGAAGACGGTCAACGTGCCCGCCGACTATCCGTTCGGAGCCTTCGAGAGCCTCTATTTCGATGCGTGGAAAAGCGGCCTCAAGGGTCTCGCCACGTATCGGCCGAATGAAACCCTCGGCGCGGTGCTCAGCGTAAGCCCGCCGCAAGCCGACGACACGCTGGCTGAAACCGATCTCGATCCGCTGCGTATCGCGATCGACCATCGGCCGAAAGGCGAACTGCCGGCGATCATCGAGAAGGTCGAGTATCTGACGCAAGCCGGCAAGAAATCGCTGTACGTCGCGGTGTCGTTTATCGAGGTGACAGGGCGTCTCGGAGGAGAAGACGTGACGATCGAGCGGCCCATCGAGTTCTTTATCCCGACCGGTCAGCGCGACGAGTCGCAGCAATGGATCACGGCCACGATGCGTTCGCTGTCGCTCGCCGCGCGCGGCGGGTTCGTCGCACGCAATCTGCAGGACATGCGCAAGGTGTCGTGGGATCGCGGGCAGGTGCGTCTTGGCGAAGTACAGCGTCTGGACGGTCACCGCACGCCGCGCTGGCACGATTCAGAAGTCGCCGCCCTCGCCTTTGCAATCCAGCAGATCCTGCACCGGCGTGGATTCCTCGATGCCGAGGGCAATCAGGTTCCATCGCGCCTGCTCGCGCGTTTGCCGCGCGGACAGATGAGAGCGGAAACCGCGCTGCCCGCGGATTTCGGCATCCGCCCGCATCCGGGCGAAGCGGAAACCAGCACGTTGCAATCGACGCAGCCCGGCGTGCTACCAGGACTGCATACGATGCTGGGGCGCAAATGCGGGTCGTGCGGCGCGAATGCGGTGATTCGCAAGGACGGTTGCGACTTCTGCACGGCGTGCGGCGAAGTGGGGGCTTGCGGGTGACGGGCGCCATCGTTCGTTGCTCGGCGTGACGGGAAGGACGGCGAGTTACTCACCCGCGTGTCCAGGTCATCGGACAGCGCGACAGGTCGCTCTTACTGCCACTCGCGCACTTTGAGGATCGCGTCGGCGAAAGCCGAGGGCTGCTCCTGCGGCAGGTTATGCCCCGCATCGATCACGCGGTGTTCGTGCGCGGCGATGAACATGCGGCTGTGATCTGACGTCCCGCCGGGTTTCAGCGGGTCTCTCGTGCCGTCGAGCGTCACTGCAGGCACCGCTATGGCGGGCTTTTGCGCGAGGCGCTCTTCGAGAGAGTCCAACGCTGGGTCGCCGGCTGCGAGGCCGAAGCTGTGGCGGTAACAATGGATCACGACATCGACGAAGTGAGGATTGTCGAAGGACGCCGCCGTACGGTCGAACATCGCCTGGTCGAACCGCCAGCCCGGCGACCACTCTTCCCACAGCATCCGGCACAGGTCACGGCGGTGTTCGGCGAGGCATGCGCGCCCGCGCTCGGTCTGAAACAGATGCTGATACCAGCAAACGTGCTCGAGCGAAGGCGCGGATGGGCGTCGTTGGGCGCTGACGTCGATGATGTCGTAGCCCGCATACGAGACAAGGCCGCCTATCCGCTCCGGCCACAACGCCGCGACGACGCACGACGCGTTGCCGCCCCAGTCGAAGCCGGCGAGGATCGGGCGCTCAAGGCCGAGAGCGTCCGCAAGCTGGACGATATCGCGACCGCGCGCGGCTTGTTGCCCGCTTCGCATGATCTCATCGGCAGCGAAGCGGGTAGGACCGAACCCGCGCGTATAGGGAACAATGATTCTCGCTCCAGCGTCGACGAGGATCGGCGCCACGTCATCGAAGGCATGAACGTCGTAGGGAAAACCGTGCGACAGGATGACGGGCCAACCGTCGCTGGGACCATAGTCGAGGAAAGCGATTCGCAGACTCTCGGTCGCGACCGTTCTCACCGGCTGCTCGTTCATGCAGGTCACCTCCGATGGGTTAAGGTTCCAGGTTGACAGACGCTGGCAGACCCTCGACGCGCTGGATCGCCGAAAAGAGTCGCTCGCAGCAGCTGCGGCGGCGTACTCCGACAAACCCAACTACAACGCCATCAAATAAAGCTCATCGATCAGCCGTTGCGCCGAGCGTCGCGGCGCATCCGGCACAAGCACACCGCTGAAAAGTCAGCGCGCCAGGCTTGCGATCCGCCTCAGGTCCTCGCGCGCTACAAGCGCACCGTCGAGCAGAAAAGGTAGCACACAGTAGCCATGTTCGCGCTTGCCGGCGGGGGCGTAGCTGCGAGCCATAGGGGAAGTTGAAAAGCGTTTCGACGCTTTGCTGCCAGCCCCGAGCAAACGTGTGTTGAACATCAGCGTCACCGAGCATCTGGCTGCCTTCATTCGACAAGAAGGTGCGTCGAGCACACTCGATCGGAATCAGCGATGGACCAAACGGGGGTACTGGCGCGACGAGAGATGCGGCGAGGCGCACATTCTGTTCTGAAACAGATAGTCGCTCGATGAAGGTTTCGCAGCCGCACACTGCAATCAGCCATTCGACTCGATGAAATACAGACGGCGCCCGCAGGCGCCGTCTGTATTTCTTTGCTCTCGTCAGCAATTCCCTTTTTTCGCTTGTCCCGGCGGACAGAAGCCGTTGCCCGGGCCGCCCTGATGGCCGCCTTGTGGCACGACAACGACGCCCGGAGAATCCGGCACGTACAACGCACAGCCGCTCAACAAAGCGGCCCCGGCCGTCAGCAGACAGAAGATTTTTTTCATCGTATTCCCTATGGAAGGGCTTGCGCCCTTCCTTTATCACATGGTTCTAGGGAAGGTCTGCACAACATGTTTTCATGTGCGCCGATCTTTTTTCACGTTGGGCGTATCGGCCGCAGAGTCTGCCAGCAGGTTGATCGTGCGGCTTTTGAAGCATGATGACCTTCGTTTGCCGAGATTCACGGCCTGATGCGCCGGGCGTTTCACGCTTTGTTTAAAGCCTTGCGCGCCATCCAGAGGTTGCCCAGCGCAAACAGTGTCGTGATCTGCGCGGTGTTCTTCACCAATCCTCGGTAGCGGGTCTTCGTGTAACCAAACTGCTGCTTGAGCACGCGAAACGGATGTTCAACCTTGGCGCGCACGCCAGCCTTCAGGCGCTCAATCTGGTTGTATATCGCGTCCAGACGATTGGTCAGGTCCAGTTGTCGACGCTTGCCCGGTCGCATCGCGACATGCCAGCGTACCGGGTTCGCCTGACATCGCTTTTCTATACCCTGATATCCGGCGTCAGCGTACACATCCTTTTCCTGGCCGTGCAACAACGCTTCGGCCGCATTGATGTCGTGCACGTTGGCTGCCGTACCAATGACGGTGTGGACCAGCCCCGACTCTGCGTCCACGCCGATGTGCGCTTTCATCCCGAAGTACCATTGATTCCCTTTCTTCGTCTGATGCATCTCCGGGTCCCGTTTGCCAGAGCCGTTCTTTGTCGAACTCGGTGCGCTAATCAAGGTCGCATCGACCGCTGACCCTGCCTTCAACATCAAGCCTTTTTCACTCAGGATCTCATTGACCAGGGCGAGCATCTGCGCGGCCAGTCCGTGCGTTTCGAGAAGGTGGCGGAACCGCAGAATCGTGCTTTCGTCTGGCAAACGCGTCATACCTTCGTCCAGCCCCGCAAACTCACGGTACAGCGGCACGTCATAAAGCGCCTCTTCCATCGCCGGGTCCGAAAGCCCAAACCACTGCTGCATGAAGTGAATCTGCAGCATCGTCGCAACCGGAAACGGCGGCCTTCCAGTCTTACCCTTCGGATAGTGCGGTTCGATCAACGCAATCAACCTCGACCATGGCACAACGCGCCTCATCTCATCGAGAAATTCCCGCTTGCGCGTGCGTTTCGTTGAAAGATCCAGGCCAAGACCGAGCTGTGTCATCGAGGAACTCCTTTAATTCCCGTTCTTCCAGGATAGGACAACCAGACTTCGACGCCAGGACTTTTGCAGACCATCCCTAGTTAGAAACTGAAATTGACGCCGGTCTGATCGGACGTCGATACATTGACTGCGGCGGAGTGCGTGGCACCGCTGACTCTATCGGCTTCCGCTGTGTACTGCCCGGCGGCGCTTGCGACCGGGGTCAGCGCAATCGGGAGGCTTCCCGAATATGTGCCGACCAGAGGTGCAGCGGCTGGCTTGCTCAACGCGTAGACACCGGTGTCCGAATTGGCGTTGGCGCTGGTGACTTCGTAGTTGATGCCGCTAATCGATTGCAACGCCCGCACGATGGCTTGCGCGCTAACCGGCAGAACCGTCCCGCTTGCAACGTGCATGACGGAGGTGGGCAATATGATCGGGACTGACGATGTAGCGACGATGGTCGACGTGTTAACGACCACCGGCACCGAGCGCACGATGCCCGTCGCAACGTTGTTCTTTACGATGACGACATCGTAGTTCCCCTTGGTTGAACTCTGCTCGAGCGGCGTCAGCACGAATTGCCCGTTGCTGTCGGCAACAGTGCCTTTGATGACTTGCCCGTTCTGCTCCGCATAAACGGCAGCCCCAACTTCGGCCGGCGCGTGTTGTTCTCATGGGGAAATTCTCCTTCGTTGTTGTTTGCCGAAGGATACGGAAAGGCGGTCCAAATAAATCGAGCAAATTGCAACGATCAGTAACCGAGATTTTTTATCAACTTGTGTCGTGCCGGGAAAACCCCGGGCCGCCAGTTTGCATGCGATGCATTGATGAATCTTCGCGATGAAGAGCGCGCGGCCCAGCGAGGCGGTTTCGAACCAACGCACTCGTTAATGTGTGCCACTTGGTTGCGTATGAAAGTAGCTCTTCGTTACATAACAAGGGCCGCTCATCAGCGGCTCGATGCACAGCATTACGACTGCGCATCCTTGCGAGCGCGCGTGCCGGCTACGCTTCAGCGTCCCGCTCAGCTGGCTCGCGTGGCAAACGCTGACAGTGTTTTGTCCGCCGCCCACCGTTGCACAGACCACTATTTAACATCTGCGGCGTCGAAAGCAAACGATTCACGCGGTGGGTGGCGCTGCCTCGCGGTCCGATCCGTGCGGGAGGTCAAAATGTCGCGCTATAGCAAAAACTGGTTAAGCCAAAGCGGCGCAATCGCCGCGCTGGTACTGTTGCTGACCTTACCGTTTCTGCCCGGTGCGGCGGAGGCGGTTTCCCCCGACGCCGCTGTCCGCAACGCTGCGGTTGTTACGCAGTCGGTTACGTGCCAACGCACTTCCATCACCAGGCCGCAACCGACCCTCCCAAAGGGTTTCACCGAGCAGATTTTATTCAACGGCTGTCTTAACCAGCCGACAGCGATAAGTTTCAATAAGAATAAAACGAGGGTTTTCGTTGCCGAAAAAGGCGGCAGGGTTTGGAATTGCGATTTGTCAGCTCCCACCTGTTTGCTGTTTGCCGACCTGAGCGGCGAAGTCTGCAATGATTCCGACCGGGGACTGCTAGGACTTGCAGTAGATCCCCAGAACGACGGCAATGTCTACGTGCTTTACACCACGCCACCTGCTACTGGGGCGTGCAGCGGAAACGTCCTTACCCATGGCCAGCTTTCCCTTTTGACAGGGACGGGCGAAACGAAGATCCTGCCCGCCGCAGCGTCAGGCAACCAGACCTGGTGCTTCTTCTACACGTCCCACAGTATCGGTGGCCTGGTTTTCGGAACGGATAACAAAACGCTCTACGTTAGCGCTGGCGACGGCGCAAGCTTCAATCAGGTCGACTACGGTCAGTTGGATAACGCTTGCGGCGATGGCACGAATCTGCCACAGGGGGCGTTCCGTAGTCAGAGTGTCTCGCCCTACAGCGATGGCGTTATTTTACGGATCGCAAATCCAGGCACGACCACCCAAAGCATTGCCATGGTTGCAAACGGCCTGCGCAATCCTTTCCGCTTTGCGCGCGCGCCCAGCACGGATGAACTGTATATCGGCAATGTCGGCTGGAACGCCTGGGAGTCCATCGATCATGTGAGCGTCGCGGGCCAGAACTTTGGATGGCCGTGCTACGAAGGATGGAACCCCAGTAACAACGCTGCTGCGGCTCCGCAACCCGACTACCAGAACACTGCCTACTGCGGGAGCGTGGGGGGTGTCACTGCGCCGTTCTTTGCTTACGCTCACCTGGGTTACGTCACGCTCGACGATCAAAGAGGGAGGACCTGCGGCGGCAAGCCGTCCGGCGGAGGGCCGGACCAGAACGGCAGCGTGCTCTCAGCCATTGGGTTCACTGACGACACGAGCACAACCTATCCCGTTCAGTTCAAGAGCGCGCTGTACTTCGGTGATCTTTTGCGCAAATGCATCTGGACAATGCGGCCTCCCGACAACACGCCACAGACTTTCGCGAAGGGTCTGCAAGGAGGACCGGTGGATTTGAAAGCAGGTCAAGACGGAGACCTCTTCTACGTCGACCTGGTTACCAGTACGGTCAGGCGCATCACGCACAAATAGCCGGGAGATTGCCGCTAGACCGCATTCCGGCGGCCGGTTAGTCGGAATGACGGTCTGCAGCGGCGGAGTCGGCCTCTGAGCGTCCGAGTGACGATCGGGCTCATAACGGCTTGGGACCGGATAGCGTCCGACGACACTGCAGACGGCTCACCACGGAACTGCGAGAGACTTTCGTAGCCGACGCGCGCCGACTCGTCTGAAACGACTCATCGCACCAACTCACGAAACGAACGTTGCCCGCACATCGTCCGATAGAGGAATGCGCACCGCGACGACAGTGCCGGAACCGGCGCTGCTCGCAATCGAGAGCGCTCCGCCGATCAGACGGGCGCGCTCGGCCATGCCGAGCAATCCATACGAGCCGCGGTGCCCGGCCGACACGGCATTCAGATCGAAACCGCAACCATCGTCGCGAATCTCCAGGTCGATCGACGCGTCGTCCGAACGCAGCGTCAATACCACGCGCGACGCGCCCGAGTGGCGCGCCACATTGGTGAGCGACTCCTGCGCAATGCGGAAAATGGCCGTCGCGCACGAATCCTCGAGTACGGGCTCGTCGCCATACGTCACGAACGAGCAGCGAATATGGTGGCGTCCGTGGAAGTCCTCGGCAAGCCATTCGAGCGCGGACACAATGCCGAAATTCAACGCTGCGGGCCGCAAATGATTGGCCACGTTGCGCACCATCCACATGGTTTTCTCGACGAGTTCGCGCATTGCTTCAGTCTTGCGCAGCGCGTCTGGATTGCCCGCCAGTTTCATCTGCAGCAATGAAATGTCTATCTTGAGCGCGGTCAGAAGCTGGCCGAGCTCGTCGTGGATCTCGAGTGCGATACGCTTTCTTTCCTCTTCACGAATCACTTCGAGGTGCCAGGACAATTGCCGAAGCTCCTCGCGCGAAGCCCGCAGTTCCTGCTCAGTGCGTTTGCGTTCAGTGACTTCCACCTGAAGCCTGTCGCGGTGGCGGCGCAGATTGTCCAGCGCATGCTTGCGAGCCGTGACATCGGCGAGCAGGCCGTCAAGCCGAACGATTTCGCCATGCGAGTGCGCGACGCCGCGTGCGCTCAGTTGTACCCAGATAGCAGTGCCGTCAGGTCGCGTGAGCTGCAAGTCCAACTCGGCTATTTCGCCGTCCCGCTTCAGGCGCGCAAAGAGGTCCTCCACCAGCTCGGACGAAAACGGCCGCTTGCCCGGCTCGCCGGTTCCCGCAGCGACCAGCGCCGCCGCACTGCCGTAGCCGAGCAGACGTGCCATCGCCGGATTGGCTTCCTCCAGCCAGCCGTTGCGATGCAGGCGGAAAATGCCTTCGAGCGCGTTCTCAACAATACTCCGGTACTTCTGTTCGCTGTCGTAAAGGCGCGCCGTCGATTCGCGCAGGCGGTCCGCCATTGCATTGACGCGCGCAGCGAGGCGGCCGAGTTCGTCGTCGGACTCCACTGCGCAGCGCGCATCGAGATTGCCGCCTGCAATGCGATCCACCATTTCTTCGAGCCGGTTGATGGGGCCGCGCACCATGCCGTTCAACAGGACGAGCGTGGCCGCATAGAGCGTGGCGACCATGGCGGCTATCGTCGCGAGAATTGCGTTGCGCGCATCGCGCATTGCCTGCATTGCCGGTGCTCTCGACAGTTGGACGCGGACCTCACCGAGCTTCTCGCGCGGCGCATTGCCCGGTGGCTGGTATTCGATCGGCCGCACGCGCACGACGTCGCTGGACGGGTCGGCGCGGCGTGCACCCTTCGCCTCGGCCACGACGCCATAGCCTACCGCTGTGACCGTGAACTGCACGACCTCCGGATTCGGCGAAAGTGCGGAAAGCTGGGCGCTGATCGCGCCGCGGTCCACGTTCCAGAGCGGCAACGCGAGCGAACGGCTGAACAGATCGGAAATGCGGGCGGCACGTTCTTCGAGTTCGGAAAATTTCTGCGCGCGCTGGCGCTCGATCAGCAGATAAGCCGACGTGCCCGCGACCACCGCGACCAGTATCGCAAGCGCGAGCATGAGCTTCGCGTGCAGATTCAACGAGCGTAGACCCCGAAGCGAAAATGGACGCATCACCCGCTCCCGGCGAATGGACCGACAAGCCGCGCGAGACTGAAATCGTAGGGGCCGGGTTCGGGATGCCGCACCTTCGAAAACATCGTGAAATCGAGCTCGTCGCCATGATCGAAGATCGCCTGGCTGAAGCGCTCGACGTTGCCCTGATGAACCACGCTCAGAAAGTCCAGCGTCTGGCGGGCGCCTCCCGATGCCGCAAAATCTTTGCCGTGATGGTAGTCGTATAGCAGCACCATCGCCCACGCGCCGATGAAGTAGTCGCCGCCCACCATCGCGGCCAGTCCGCCCTCGGCGACACTGCGCAGCGCGCCTGGCAGCGCGCCCATGCCGCCCACGAGCACGCGCGCGCCGCGCGACCGGACCGCGCTTAACGCACCTAGCGCCATTGAATCATTAGCAGCCCAAACGAGATTGGCATCCCGGTAGCGTGCAAGCAGAACGCGTGTCTTTTCCTCGCTATCCGCGTAGCTCCAGTCGCTGAACACCAGTTGATACATTCGCGAGCCGCGGGCGCGCGACAGGAACGCGTCGACACCCGACGCGCGCTCCTGCGACACCGGCGTGTTGGGATCTCCGGTGATGCCGATCACCCTGGCCGGTTCGCCGGCCAGCCTGCCGCACAAGTAGCTCATCAGACGATAGCCGCCGCTCGTCGCGTTGGCTGTCACCGTTCCGATCCAGTTCCGTATGGCTTGCCGCTCGTCGCCGATCTCGCGACGTTGCCGCTCGGTGAGGTCGTTATGAATGACGACAACTTTCGAAGACGAGCGAGCGAGCGACTGAAGCATCTGCTGGGCGGCCATTTTTTCATTGACGATTACCACGTAATCGGGAGGATCGGTGCGGCGCGCGACCTCTTCGGCCTGACGCAGCATGAGCAGATGATCCCGCTCGGCGTACACAACGTCGAGACGCATGTCGAAAGACCGCGCCGCAATGCCCATGAATTCCGACACAAGTTGCCAGTGCTGTCCGGTGCCATGCTCGACGGCCTCACCCGGGTTGAGGAACACCACCCGAGGTCTGCCCGCCGATGCGCGAGCCAGGCTGACCGGGCCGAGCAGAGCGCCTAGCGAGCATGCAGCGAGCGCATCTCTGCGTTTCATATCACCAATAGGTCGACCATGACGCGGGACACTCATTATGAGTCTACCGCCGCACCATTGCACCTCTGGCAAATGCGTAGGCGGCGGCGTTCACGGCGGTCGCAATGGACAGACGAAAGACAGCGGCGCCTGGTCAGATCGGGGTCAACACAGGCTCGCCGGCGAAATGCCGTGCGGCGTTCCGCAGAAAATTGTTCACCGCTGCCGCTATCGCGTCGGGCGAGCGTCCGCCGACGTGCGGTGTCAACACGACGTTGCGCAGCTTCAGCAAGGCGGCGGGCGGCTCCGGTTCGCCCTCGTAGACGTCGAGTGCCGCGCCTGCAATCGTCCCTGCTACGAGCGCTTGCGCGAGCGCAGCGGTATCGAGCACGCTGCCGCGAGAAACGTTGACGACGAAACCACGCGGGCCCAACGCCTCCAAAACCCTGGCGTCGATCAGATGGTGCGTACCCGCACCGCCAGGCGTCGCGATCACTAGGAAGTCGCACCATCGCGCGAGTGCTTCGACGTCGTCGAAATACGATAACGATATGCCTTCGCGCGGCTTGCGGTTGTGATAGCCGATCTCCATGTCGAAGCCCGCGCCGCGCCGCGCGATCTTCTCGCCGATGTTGCCGAGCCCCACGATGCCGAGACGCTTGCCCGAGACGTTCGGACGCATCGGCAATGCATCGCGCCATACGCCTTCACGCGTGGCCTCGTCGAGTCGCGGCACATCGCGCACGATCGACAGGAGCAACGCAAACGCGTGGTCGGCGACGCAGTGATCGTTGGTGCCCGCTCCGTTCACGAGCACGATGCCGCGCGTGCGCGCATTGTCGACGGCAACGTTTTCATAGCCTGCGCCGAGTGCGCTGATGAATCCGAGCTTTGGCATGCGATCGATCTCAGCCGCGCTGAGCCCACGTGTGCCGTTCGTCAGCACCGCATGGATCGTTGCGCCGTGAGTGGCGATGACAGCGGCATGTTGCGCCGGATCGGGCGCGTAGACGCTATCGAATTCCGCCTCGATAGAAGCGCGGCTCGCGTCGTCGAGATGAATGAGAATCAGCAGAGAAGGCTTCATGTCCGTCCTTTTTTCCCGGTGGCGTGTGTGCAGGTTGGCAAACGAAACGTGTCGAATCGAGTGTAGCAAGACCAATTATTGCGTGCTGACGCGAAGCCCTGCTGCAAGCCGATGAAAGCCGTTTGTTTTTTAGGCGGCTTCAAAGGGGCCGTAAAATAGCCGGACTTTTCGCTAAGAGAACCTCATGCTGGATACTCTGCCAGGCGTCCCCAAGCCCGCCAACGACGATTCGAAGATGTTCGACCTCGCGCCCGTCTCGCTATGGGTCGAAGACTTCAGCGGCGTGCGCGATCTGTTCGACGCATGGCGCGCCGAAGGCGTGACCGACCTGCGCGCGCACTTCGCGAATGCGCCCGAACGGGTTGCGGAATGCGCCCGTAGCATTCGCGTCATCAAGGTGAATCAGAAGACGCTGACGCAATTCGAAGCCGCCGATTTCGCCACGCTCAACGACAATCTCGCCACGGTGTTCCGCGACGATATGCTGAAGACGCACCTGGAAGAGCTGTGTCAGTTGTGGGCCGGGCAAGCCCACTTCACGAGCCAGACCGTGAACTACACGCTTGGTGGTCGGCGCCTCGACGTACTGCTGAAGGGCTCCGTGCTGCCGGGTCACGAAGAGCGCTGGGACCGCGTGCTGGTGTCGGTGGAAGACATCACCGAACTGGAGGCCGCGCGGCGTCGCGTGACGCTCGCCGAGGAATATGCGCGCGGCCTGTTTAAACATTCGCCGGTATCGCTATGGGTCGAAGATTTCAGCGCGGTCAAGCAACTGCTCGATCAGGCGCGGGCGGCCGGCATTAGCGATTTCCGCGTATTTACCGATGTGCATCCGGAGTTCGTCGAGCGCTGCATGCAGGAGATTCACGTGCTCGACGTGAACTGGCACACGCTCGAAATGTTCGCCGCGCCGGACAAAAAAACGCTGCTCGCGCGCCTGCCGGAAGTTTTCCGCGACGACATGGGTCCGCATTTCCGCGAGCAGTTACTCGACCTGTGGGAAGGCAAACTGTTCCAGCAGCGCGAGGTGCTCAACTATTCGCTCGACGGCAGCGAGGTACACGTACACCTGCAATTCTCCGTGCTGCCTGGCCACGAGAAGAATTGGGACCTCGTGCTCGTCGCGCTGACCGATATCACCGCACGCAAGAAGGCCGAAGCGTACCTGGAATTTCTTGGCAAGCATGACGTGCTCACCAAGCTGCGCAACCGTTCGTTCTATGTTGACGAACTGAACCGGCTGGAGCGCAAAGGTCCGTGGCCCGTCACCATCATCATGGCCGATCTGAACGGCTTGAAACGCGTGAACGACCAACTCGGCCACGCTGCCGGCGATGCGCTGCTGCGCCGCGCAGGCGAAGTGCTGGCGAAAGCGTTGGAGTCGCCGTTCCAGGCCGCCCGTATCGGCGGGGACGAGTTCGCGATCCTGATGCCGAACACCGACGAGCGCGGCGGCGCGGCGATGATCGACGCGATTCGCCAACTCGTCGAAATGAACAACCAGTTTTATCCGGGCTCGCCGCTGAGCTTTTCAATGGGAGCCGCGACCTGCCAACGCGGGGACCGCCTTGAAGCCGGCGTGCAGCGCGCGGATCTACTGATGTACCAAGAAAAACGCTCGCACTACGAGCTGCGGCCAAGTGTGGACGCGAGCGGCGTCTGAAAGCGGGATAGCGCGACGCAGGCGTCGGCTATACTCGCCCCCCCTTAAGAGAATCCTCGGCGCACGCGCCTTCCGAAAAGAATCATGTCGACAATTCCTGCCTGCCCCCAATGCGCAATGGACAACACTTACCCGGACGGCGAGAACTATGTCTGCCCGGACTGCGCGCACGAGTGGCCAATCGCCGCCGTCACATCCGCTGACCAGTCAGACGAACGCGTGGTCAAGGACGCCAACGGCAATGTGCTCGCCGACGGCGATGCGGTAGTGCTGATCAAGGATCTCAAAGTAAAGGGCTCGTCGATCACACTGAAAATGGGCACGAAAGTGAAGAGCATTCGGCTCGCCGGTGGCGATCATGAGGTGGACTGCAAAATGGACGCCGGCAATTTCATGTTGAAGGCCGCGTATCTGAAGAAGGTGTGAGGAAGCACGCTTACACGGCCGTAACATAACGTGCGACCGGCTGCACGACTCGCGGCGGCGGTGAGTCGTAGATTGCCCGCATGCGCTTCACTTCGTCAACGGGACTCAGGCCAAACAGGCGCTTGAATTCGCGGCTGAATTGCGAGGCGCTTTCATAACCTACGCGCGCCGCTGCGGCGCCCGCATTCAAACCGTCTTGCACCATCAACAGGCGCGCGTGATGCAAACGCGTGGTCTTCACGTATTGCATCGGCGAAGTCGCTGTCACCGCCTTGAATTGCGCGTGAAAAACAGCGATGCTCATACCGGCCTCCGCAGCAAGCGTATCGACGTCGAGCGCGCCATGATAATCGGCGTGGATGCGACGCAGCGCCTTCGCAACGCGGCCAAAGTGATTCTGATGCGTGAGCGCCGCGCGAATCGCGTCGCCCTGCTCGCCGGTCAACACCCGATAACAGATTTCGCGCACGATGCTGGGCGCGAGAATGCGCGCGTCGAGCGGCGCCGCAAGCGCATCCAGCAGACGCTGCACCGCGCTGCTCAAGGCAGGATCGAGCGGCGTGGAGTAGATGCCGAGTGGTTCGTTCTTCGCGGTGCCTTGCGTTTCGTTGAGCGCCATCAGCAACTCGGCCACCATGGTCAGATCGACCCGGATCGAGATGCCGAGGAACGGCTGATCAAAGCTCGCCTCGGTCTCGCATTCGAACGGCAGCGGCACGGACAGCACGAGGTACTGCTGCGCATCGTACTGGAACACCTGGTCCCCGAGATAGCCGCGCTTGCGCCCCTGACACACAATAACGATGCTCGGCTCGTACATGACCGGCATGCGCGGCAGCGGGGTGTTGGCGCGCATCAGATTCACACCTTCCAGGCTCGAACGCGTCATGCCGGGCTTCGGCGCGAGCATGTCGAATACTTCGATCAGGCGCTGCTGCGCGGCGTCAGCCACTGGAAGTTCGGCTGAGGGTGACGACAGTTCGGACGAGTGCTGCGACATGACGATATAGTGACGTGCAAGAGAATAATGCTTGAAATTTAGCACCAAACTGCCTGGTGCGCTCCTCTCCAGGAGTTTTAGGCAAATCTTCAAGACATTCAGGTATTCACTGAGTGGCCTCGCGCTCCTACTATGGGAACCCTGCCGGATCATCCTTTCCGCGCTACGCCAGCAGCCTGGTCGGCAGTTCACGTCGTGAACTCGCCACCCATGCGGGCGTTCCGATCCGCGCGGTGGTCCGACGCTCTGATCGAAACATTGGCAAGACCTGGCCGCATCGGCGACATGTATCGCCCATCGCGAGCGCCTTGCAACATTCACCCTCTTTTGCTGGAGCTACCCATGAGCACGACATATGCCTATGCCGCGACCGACGCCAGCGCGCCGCTCGCCCCGTTTGAAATCCAGCGCCGCGAACTGCGCGCGCACGACGTGCAGATGGAAGTGCTGTATTGCGGCGTGTGTCACTCCGACCTGCATCAGGCCCGCAACGAATGGAAGAACACGGTGTATCCCGTGGTGCCCGGTCACGAGATCATCGGCCGCGTCACCGCAGTGGGACCGGACGTCACGAAGTACAAGACGGGTGATCTCGTAGGCGTAGGATGCCTCGTCGACTCGTGCCGCACCTGCGCAAGTTGCGCCGAAGGGCTCGAGCAGTATTGCGAGAACGGTTTTGTCGGTACCTATAACGGCATGGACCGCGTCGACGGACAGATTACGTACGGCGGTTATTCGACGCAACTCGTCGTCGACGAAGAATTTACGCTGCGTGTGCCTCAAAATCTCGACCCCGCCGGCGTTGCGCCATTGCTGTGCGCGGGCATCACGACGTATTCGCCGCTGCGCACATGGGGCGCCGGCCCCGGCAAGAAGGTCGGCATTGTCGGCCTCGGCGGTTTGGGTCACATGGGCGTGAAGCTGGCGCGTGCGATGGGCGCGCATGTCGTGCTGTTCACGACTTCGCCGTCGAAGATCGAGGACGCGAAGCGGCTAGGCGCGCATGAGGTGGTGATCTCGAAGAACGCGGAAGAAATGGAAGCGCATGCGAACAGCTTCGACCTGATTGTGAATACGGTGGCTGCGCCGCACGACCTGAACCCGTTCCTTAACCTGCTCAAGCGCGATGGAACGATGACGCTGGTAGGCGCGCCGGAGCACGACCATCCGTCGCCGCAAGTGTTCAACCTGATTTTCAAGCGCCGCCGCCTGGCCGGCTCGCTGATCGGCGGAATTGCCGAGACGCAGGAGATGTTGGACTTCTGCGGTGAGCACGGAATCACTTCGGACGTGGAAGTCATTCCAATGCAGAAGATCAATGAGGCGTATGAGCGGATGTTGAAGAGCGACGTCAAGTATCGATTTGTGATCGATCTGGATTCTTTGCGGAAGTGATTGAGAGGGTTGCTGCCTGCGGCGTGGTTTTTTTCGCGCCTGCGGGCGGTGGCTTTGTTTTTTTGGCTTTTTTGTGGTTTGGCGTTCTGTTTCTGGTTAGGGCCCTTTTGGGCCTTTCCTTGATTTCACGGCGGTCTATTTGCGTTGCCCCTGTGCGGGGCGGCACTTACTTTCTTTGCCGCCGCAAAGAAAGTAAGCAAAGAAAGCGGCTCACACCGCTAGCTCATAAGTGGGTCCCCCGGCTCAAAGAGGGCAGTGGTGCATCTGGAATCCGTGCCCTCGCACATTCCGCACTCGTGACAAGGCAGTCATACTTCCCGCCTCGCGCGGTGCGCTCGTCGGACAGGCAAGCAAACGCCATCCGCTTCGTTGCTGCGTATAGGTAGTGCTTCCGCTTGAAAACGCTTGGCGCGGCATGACTGCCTGGAACACGAAGTACCGACGGTTTTATGAACTACCGCCACGGCGCGCGAAGCGTTGCCGGAAGAATGACTGCCTTGTCACGAGTGCGGAATGTGCGAGGGCACGGATTCCAGATGCACCACTGCCCCCTTTGAGCCGGGGGACCCACTTATGAGCTAGCGGTGTGAGCCGCTTTCTTTGCTTACTTTCTTTGCGGCCGCAAAGAAAGTAAGTGCCGCCCCGCACAGGGGCAGCGCTAATAGATCGCCGTGAAATCAAGGAAAGGCCAAAGGTTCCAAAAAACAGAACCCCAACGTAATCAAGCAAACACCCAAACAGCCCGCCGCAAAGGCAAAAAGCTAAACCCAAACGAGAGGCACCGAATGATAGACAGAATAACCGCCATGCGCACATTCATCCGGATCGTGGACACAAACAGCTTCACCCGCGCAGCGGAATCGCTGAACATTCCGCGCGCGACGGCGACTACCATCGTCCAGAATCTGGAAGCCCTGCTCGGCACGCAGTTGCTCGCCCGCACCACGCGGCGGCTCAGCGTCACTCCGGAAGGCGCCGCCTATTACGAACGCTGTGCGCAAATCCTCGCCGATATCGACGAAATGGAAGCCAGCATCCGTCACGCCACCGATAACCTCACCGGTCGCCTGCGCATCGAAATGCCCGGCTCGGTGGCAAGCGCAATCGTGCTGCCTGCGCTCGACGACTTCCACATGCGCTATCCCAACCTGGACCTTGCCGTTGGCGTCAGCAACCGTACGGTGGATCTGGTGTCGGAAGCCATCGACTGCAGCATCCAGCTCGGTGAATTGCCGGACTCGAATCTCGTCGCGCGGCAGCTCGGCACGCTCGAGCATGTGACCTGCGCAAGCCCGGATTATCTCGCGCGATACGGCACGCCCACCGACCTCGACGACCTGCGCGGACACGTCGCAGTCAATTGCATGTCGCCGCATAACGGCCGCGAAGTGGCATTCGATTTCGAAGTGGACGGCGAAGCGCAAAGCGTCAAAGTGAATGGTTTCGTGAAGGTCAGCGACGAGCAGGCGTACCTCACCTGCGGGCTGCAAGGCCACGGGCTCATTCAACCCGCGCGGATCGTCGCGCAACCATATCTCGACTCTGGACTATTGCGTGAAGTACTTCCGCAATGGAAGCCTGTGCCCATGCCTGTTTCGGTTGCCTATCTGAAGAATCGCCGTGTGTCGCCCCGAGTGCGCGCATTCGTGGACTGGCTCGCGGAGTTGTTCGAAAACGCCGAACACGTCGATCAGGACCTCTCGCGCGTGCGTCAATTGCTGCGTGGCTTGCATCCCGCGTGAAGCGGACTCGTGCGGCCTCGCAGCAGTACGCGGGTGACAACAGATCAGCCTGGCAGCGGCACCGGCCGGGTCAGCAAGTCCACATAGAAGTTGAAGAAGTTCTGGTTGTCGAAGCGTTTGACGATGGTCATCTTCTGCAAGCCAGCCGGCGGTGAGCTTGCATAGCCGCTAGCTTTGCCGTCATTCGCGCCGAAACTCGTATCCACGTCCACCCACTCGTCCACAGTCTGGGTTGCAAACGAAGGATGCATCAGATACCCGAGTGTCAGTGTGTCCCATATGTTCGTGGTGTAGTTCGGGTTCGTCTCGAAGCCGTTCTTGCCATCGAAACCGTAGCCATTCAATGTCTTGAACAATTGAGTAATGATGGTCTGCTTCGTCGGATCGTGCGCGATACGGTCGTAAAGCGCCTTATCCATTTTCACGGTGTCAGTCACGTCGAGCGGCACGACGACCTGTTTCACCGGCAGACGCAGCACCTCTTTCGCTGCTTGCGGATCGAACCACCAGTTGAATTCCGCCGTTGGTGTCGTATTGCCCGGCACGTCGATCGCGCCCCCCATATAGATGATCTGTTTGATCAACGGCACGATCTCGGGATGCTGACGCGCGGCGAGCGCAATATTGGTCAATGGTCCGATTGCAAGAATCGTCACCTCGCCGGGATTCTGCTTCACTGAATCGACGATGAAATCCACCGCGCTTTTGCCCTGCACCTTGGTGTGCGTCGCGAAGCCGTCGGGCGGTGCCACGAGGTCGCTATCCGACTTCGGCTCGGGAGTGCCCCATGCGCCGAGATAGCCGTCGCCGCCGGGGTATTTCGCCATTTCTGCCTGGATCGTGGCGAAGTCATGCGACAGCGCATAGTTTGCGCCTGCATAGACACCGATCTGCTTTTCAACGCCGAGCCGTTCGACGGATTTCAATGCATCCGCCACGCCTTGCTTCAACCATTGATTACCCGACACTACGGTAATGCCGAGTACTTTCAGCGATCCCTGTGCCTGCAATTGTGCCGCCATGACGCCGAGCTGGCCGTCGTCGCTCAGCGTGTTGTAGTCGCTGTCGATAATGACTTTGGGGGGATTGGAGGAATTCAGTTCGCTGCCGCCGCATGCCGCAATGACCAGAGCAGTCACGACGCTTGCTACATAGCTCAATGCCACGAAAAACCGCTTCATTGATGTCTCCTGTTCTATCGCATCGGTGTGCGACTGGGGAGAGTCATCATAGACTTAAAGACGCCAGAATCAAACCGGAGTATCGACGAGGCTCGCGGATAATGCCAACCTCGTCGAGGTCTCTTGAACGGGACACTCGTATGGCAAAGAGTCAGGGCTGACGCGCTTGCTGCGCAGAGCTTGGGCATGCGGGATCTTTGCCCCAGTGACCGTCGCACACGCGCCAGCGGCACAACTGGTCTTCGAAAAAGCCACGCTGCCCGCACTCTTTCACCCGCTCGGCAAGCTTTGCATTGCCCGCCGCTGCCGAGGTAGGCACCCTGGTCGCCGGACTATTGCCGCCTGCTTTGCTGTCCGCCGGTTTGGTCCGCGCAACGAGCGCGGCCAATAGATCGGCATCCGAATCATCTTTCGACGTCGTGTCCGGCTTCGCTTTCTTCGTCTGCGTGGCGGCGGTCGTCGTGCCCGAACGATGGTTGCCCGCGCTTGCCGTTACGGTTTCCTTCTTGCCGTGCGCCGCGGCCTCGTGCTTGCTCCTGCTTGCAACGGCCGTTGAACTCTTGTCGTGCTTCGCCGCCGGCGCAACCGCTGGCGCCGTTCCGGACGCGCCAGCGACCGGCGCGACCGCAGCAACCGAGGTTGAAGCGCCGCTCGGCACCGCGCCGTCAGCAAGCGCCCGCGACAAGCGGTTGTCCGCGAGACCCGCGGACGCCGATGCAGAAGAAGCCGCGGCTTTGCTGTCGCTGTCATCGGCGATGATCGTCGCTGCTTGCGAGGATGCCGGCGCGGGCGCTTGCGCATTCGCGGCGACCTGCACGGTTGCGCTCGCAACGGAGGCCGGTACGGGGGCCCTGACGACGTTGGCCCCACCCGCGGGCACAGCGCCGGTGACCGGTTCCACAGGCGCACCTTGTTGCATGTGCCACGCGCCCCAGCCCCCCGCTGCGATCACAAGCAAGGCGACCAGCGCAAGAGGCGTTCTTGACCGGCGTGGTTTATCGTTAGGCGGCGCGACGCGGCCTTCCAGATTCGCAAGAATTCGCGAACCATTGCCATCTGCGCCTTTAGCCTTATCGGATAACAGGCTAGGCGGGGCTTTGGAATTTGAATTTTCCGGCGCACTCATTCACTGTCTCATTGAATCCTGGATTATTTCGCCGTGATAATACTGCTCCGGCTCCTCTCCGAGCAGGCCTGATTCTAAGAGCAAGCATTACAAAATACAATTGTTTCCAATTTCCGGGGTCGCCATTGATTGCCGTAGTACTTCTTGCCTATTTCGCCATTGCGGTTGTGATCGCCGCAATGCTGCTTTTGCCGGCAGTCCGAGCTTCTCTATTAGACGCTGCATTGACCATTCATGGACGCGTTATGCGCGGGGCATCGCGTAGCGCATCTGTCGCACGCGGCCAATTAGCACGCTCGGCAAGAATTTCGCAATCTACCGCGGTGGATATGAAGAAATTACTGGCGCGTCGGCGCTTGCTGATTTTTACCACCACAGGTATTCTTGCGACGCCGCCATTGGTGGCATTGGCATTACGCGGCCGGCAGTTATTCCAATTCGACGAAACAGCGCGGGTACCCGACGAGAAAATTGCCGCCTTACTAAACGGCGAACAGCTCGTACCCCCGCCGCCGCTGCCGCCGGAGGTGTTTGCCACGCGTGAAGTCGAGCAGATCCGGCCCGCGCTGAAAGATGCGAGCCGCGACTGGAATCTGCTCGATGCCGATTTCAGAACGCGTTTATTGCTCGTCTACAAAATCATGCACGAGCAGCACGGGTACGAAATGGCTTTGCTTGAAGGTTATCGCAGTCCGGAGCGGCAAAACCGGCTCGCGCAAATGGGGAGCAACGTCACCAATGCCGCTGCATTTCAAAGCTATCACCAATACGGTCTTGCGGCGGACAATGCGTTTCTACGCGACGGCAAGCTCGTCATTTCAGAAAAAGATCCCTGGGCGATGCGAGGCTATCAGTTATATGGGCAAACAGCCGAACAGGTCGGCCTGACATGGGGTGGCCGCTGGAAAATGATGGATCTCGGACACGTTGAATATCACAAACCCGGCTTCGTCCTCGGACGGGGTCATTAAGACGTAACGGGTACAAGAGGCCGGAAAATGGGGCGTTCAATCATTATTTATGGCAAAAAGCGGCAATGCAAACCGCAATCGGCCATACAACGGTGCATTCATCAGGCCGCTATTTGCAAGCACCGCAGTCACGCATTTAACAATTCGCCCGTTTTCATGTTTGTCCCGAACCCGCTTTCGTTTTCTTTCGCTTCGGTTTCAAACGCTGCACTCGCGTGATGCCGTTTGCCACAGCACGCGCCACAACACCAATCATCAAGACCTGAACGGCTTATGCGACGCATTCTCAACGTGTTGACCCATCCACGCACGCTCTCGATCATCGGCCTGCTCGCGCTCGCTGCCGTGTTGTTCGTCGGCGCCGATACATTGCAGATCGACCTGATGTGGCCGGCCATCGCACTCGGCGTGGTCATCGCGCTATGGCTGCTCGTGTGGGCGGTGCGCCGCCTGCGCGCGCGGCGCGCGAACCGCAAGCTCGGCGAGATGCTGGAACAGCAGGCCGAGAAACAGAGCACAGAGGCCGGTCCTGCGCCCACGCCCGCCCGTCAGGCGGAACTCGATGTGCTGCGCACGCGCCTCGTCGATGCGGTCAAGACCATCAAGACCTCGAAGATCGGTCAGGTCTCGCGCGGCTCCGCACTTTATGAGTTGCCTTGGTACATCGTGATCGGCAACCCCGCCGCCGGCAAGAGCAGCGCGGTGTTGAACTCGGGCTTGCAATTTCCCTTCGCCGACAAGAACAACGCGGTAATTCACGGCATTGGCGGCACGCGCAACTGCGACTGGTTCTTCACGACGGAAGGCATTCTGCTGGATACGGCCGGCCGTTACTCGGTGCATGAGGAAGACCGCACCGAATGGCTCGGCTTTCTCGGCCTGCTCAAACGCTTCCGGCCCAAAGCACCAATCAACGGGATCATCGTGACGGCGAGCATTGCGGAGCTCACCAGCAGCAAGCCGGAATTTGCAATCAATCTCGCGAAGAACCTCCGCCAGCGCGTGCAGGAATTGACCGAGAAGCTCGAAGTTTTCGCGCCTGTCTACGTGATGTTCACGAAGGCAGACCTGATTACGGGCTTCACCGAATTCTTCAGCGGCAGCGACCGTCATGAATACGACCGGGTGTGGGGCGCCACCCTGCCCTATGAACCGGACGAGAAGCGCGACGTAGTGGGGCTTTTCGACGAGCACTTCGAAGAACTGTACGACGGCCTGAAAGAAATCAGCGTCGCGCAGATGTCAATCAATCGCGGCAATAAGCTCTCGCCCGGTCAACTGAGTTTTCCACTGGAATTCTCGACGATCAAGCCGGCATTGCGAGCGTTCCTTGCCACGTTGTTTGAAACGAACCCGTTCCAGTACAAGCCGATCTTCCGCGGCTTTTATTTCACGAGCGCATTGCAGGAAGGCGAAACCAATAGCTCCGCGGCCACGCGTATCGCCCACCGCTTCGGCCTGAGCGCCGACAGCATGCCGAAGCCGCATAGCGCATTCTCGAAGAACGGCTTCTTTCTGCGCGATCTTTTTTCGAAAGTAATTTTCGCAGACCGGCAAACGGTCAAGCAGTTTGCAAGCCCCGCGAAAACACGCATGCGCTATGCAACGTTCTTCGGCTTCGTCGCCGCGCTGGCGCTCGCACTCGGCGGCTGGACCTGGTCGACTATCGGCAATCAGCAACTCGCCGAAAACGTGAAAGCCGACCTCGACAACGTGGTGCGCCTGCAGCAGAACCGCAACGATCTGCAATCGCGCCTGCAGGCCATGGACGTTCTCGAAGACCGTATCGACCAGTTGGAACAGTTCCGCCGCGACAAGCCGCTCGCCGTTTCATTCGGTCTGTACCAGGGCGACCGTCTCGAAGAGCGCCTGCTTACCGAGTACTACAACGGCGTGCGCCAGATCCTGCTCGATCCGGTTTCGCAGAACCTCGCGTCGTTCCTGAAGGAAGTCAACGCGCATCCCGACCAGCTTGCGCCGCTTAACCGCACGCCCGATGCAGCCGCCATTCCCGTCTCGGCTCACACGGCCATGGCGGCGAACAGCCAGGGCGGGCTTTATAGCGACGCATCGCCAACCAATGTGGAAGACGCGTACAACGCGCTCAAGACGTATCTGATGCTAAGTGACAAACGTCACGTGGAAACGGCTCACCTGACCGACCAGGTTGCGCGTTTCTGGCGCGGCTGGCTTGAAACGAATCGCGGCAACATGCCGCGCGACGAGATGATCCGCAGCGCGGAGCGCATGATCACGTTCTACCTGTCACGCGTATCCGACGACGACTGGCCGATGATCGACCAGAATCTCGGCCTCGTTGACCAGACGCGCGAGAACCTGCGCCGCGTGGTGCGCGGCATGCCGGCGCGTCAGCGTGTCTACGAAGAGATCAAGGCGCGCGCGTCGACCCGTTTCGCGCCAATGACCATCGCGCGCATCGTCGGCGAAAACAATACGGCGCTCGTGGCGGGCAGCTACGCGATCCCCGGCACGTTCACACGCGAAGCGTGGTTCCAGTACGTGCAGCCTGCAATCCGCGACGCCGCGACGAAAGAACTGCAAGCGAAAGACTGGGTGCTCAACACCTCCGCACACGACGACCTCACGCTCGAAGGCAGCCCTGAGCAGATTCAGAAAGCACTCGTCACGATGTACAAGACCGAGTACGCAATGCACTGGCAGAAGTTCATGCAAGGTATTGCGGTGCAGAGCTTCGGCAGTTTCGGACAAGCGGTGGACGCAATGAACCGTCTCGGCGATCCGCAGGATTCGCCCATTCGCAAAGTACTCGAAACTGCTTACGACCAGACCTCGTGGGATAACCCGTCGCTTTTCAATGCGAACCTGAAACGCGCGCAAAGCGGCGTGACGAGCTGGTTCAAGCAATGGTTCGCGCGCGCGCCGACCGGTCAATTGAACGCGAACATCGACATCAACGGTAATCCGGTCGAATTGCCGATGGGCCCGATCGGCCAGGAGTTCTCCGCGCTCGGCCGCATTGTCGTGACGGGCGACAACGGCTCGATGCTCAAGGGCTACATGGACACGCTGTCGAAGGTCCGTACGCGCTTTAACGTCATCAAGAATCAGGGCGATCCCGGGCCGGGCGCGCGCCAACTCATGCAGCAGACGCTCGACGGCAGCGGCTCCGAGTTGGCCGATTCGCTCAAGTATGTCGACGAGCAGATGTTGACGGGTCTCACCGACTCACAACGCAAGGCGTTGCGGCCGCTGCTGGTGCGTCCGCTGATGGCCGCGTATGCAGTGGTGATTCAGCCCGCGAGCGTCGAAGTCAACAAGGTGTGGAATGCGCAGGTGTATCAGACGTTCCAGAGTTCGCTTTCGAACAAGTATCCGTTTGCCGGCGACGCGAAGGTGGAAGCCGGCGCAGGTGAGATTGCGCAGGTGTTCGGACCCGACGGCTCGATTGCGAAGTTCGTCGGCACCACGCTCGGACCGCTCGCGGTGCGCCGCGGCGACACGCTCACCGCCCGGACGTGGGGCGACATGGGCCTCGCGCTCACGCCCGACTTCACCAACGGCTTCGCGCGTTGGGTCGCGCCGCTCGCCGGCGGCGCAGCAGGTGCGTCGGCGGGTCAAAGTTCCGCCGAGCCACAGACGGTGTTCCAGATTCTGCCGCAGCCGAGCAGCGGAACGACCGAGTACACGCTCGCGATCGACGGTCAGCAGATGCGCTACCGCAACACGCCGCCGCAGTGGACCAACTTCGTGTGGCCGAATCCGTCGGGCTCGCCAGGCGCTACGCTGAACGCGACGACCTTCGACGGTCGCACGCTGCAACTCGTCAACGAGCCGGGCCGCTACGGTCTCGAGAAGTTGATCAACTCGGCGCAACGAAAGCGCCGCCCGGATGGGACCTTCGACCTGTCCTGGACCCAGGGCAATGTGACGGTGGCGGTGAGCATGCGCATCATCAGCACGTCGCAAGCATCGGGCAGCAGCAGTGACGCGCCACAACAGCAGAGCCTGCGCGGTTTGCGCCTGCCGTCGTCGGTAGCGGACGTGAGTGCGGCGGCCAACTCGGTCACCGCGACGGCCACGAACACGGCGGCGCCCGCGTCGCCAGCAGCGCGGCCGGCCACGGCCGCCACTGCGGTTTCGAACACAGGGAGTGCGCAATGACGCAGACCGTGCAGGCGCAGATCGCGTACTTCGGCAAGATTCCGTCGCGTGGAGACTTCGTAAAAAGCGCGCACAACCCGCAGTTGCTCGCCACGCTCGACCGCTGGATTGCCGAGGCAATGGAATTACTCACCGACGATCCGCGCTGGAAGATCGTCTATGAAAATGCAAAGCCCATGCACTTCGCGTTCCTCGGTTCGCGCAGCAAGCTCGCCATTGCGGGCCATATGGTGGCGAGTCACGATCAGTCGTCGCGCCGCTTTCCGTTTCTTGCGGCAACCGCACTCGAAGTCGAAAAGCCGCTCACGTTCCTCGCGCACAGCCCGCTCGCTTTCGCGCGTTTGTGGTCGCGCGTGTCGGCGCAAATGAGGCCTTTGCTTGGCGCAAGCGAGCCGGCCGGCGCATTGCAGGCGCTGGGCGAGACGCAGGTGCCGATCGAGATTGGCGGCGGTCCGGGCAATCCGCATGACGGCACCTTCAACGACTTTGTCGAGCACCAGACACTCGCCGGGCTCGAACAGATGTTGCTGGCAAGCGGCCATCCGGTGCGCTTGCGCGGCGCGATGCTCGCGCTCGGTTCTCTACTGCGTCCCGTGATGCAAAGCGGCTCGTCGCATCTGGAACGCGGACTCACGCTGCCGCTGCCCAACGATCCGTTCTATCGCAGTCTCGTTGCGGCATTCTGGCTCGAACTGATCGCGCCGTTCGTCGCGCAGGCGGATTTCGAGCTGGCGATTTTTATCGGCACGATCGCCGAACGCGAGCGGCTCATTGTCGGGTTCAACGGCGCGTCGGCGAAAACGCTGCATAGCGTCGTCGATCCGCAAGCGTACGCAGCACATAACATCGATATCGACGATCCCGAATGGATCGACGAACACGCACAAAACGATCATGGCATCAGCAAGCTTGTCAGCTACCTCGACCAACCGCAACTGTCCTTGCGCGTCAGCATCGACACGTTCCGCGAAGCCTTCACGGGAGCGTAATGCAATGCTGAACTCACGCACCAGGATCGCCGTGCTACTCGCGGGCTTGATGTTCAACGCTTCGGCGCACGCCGACAACGACGGCCCTGCCCGCGTCACGCCGGTCGACAACAGCGGCATTTCGATTCGCACCACGACACTGCCCGCGCCTTCGGCCAGCCCGTCTGCTACTGCTGGCAAAGTGGGGCCCGCGGTGAACACCGCCGGCCTCGCGAGCGGCACGACCGGCGCGGGCACCGGCGCCGTCACGGCATCGCCGCCGCCCGCTAACGCGGCGCCGGGCCAGGTCGTGGTGGGCGGCAAAGTACCGGACGAAGCGACCAAGGCGGCCGTGCTCGCACGTTTGCGCGACACGTATGGTGCAGCCAGCGTGGTCGATCAGATCGAAGTCGCGGACGTCGCGACGCCGCCCAACTGGTCCGCCAACGTACAAAAGCTGATCGGCCCGCAACTGAAGCAGATCAGCAAGGGCCAATTGAAAATCGACGGTACGCAGATCGACGTAAAGGGAGAAGTACGCAACGAGTCGCAGCGTCAGCAACTTGCGAGCGATATGGCGAATGCGCTGAATCCCACCTATACGATCAAGAACGGTCTGCGCGTCAGTGCGTCCGAGCAGGGCCTGCTGGACCAGACGCTCGCGAATCGTACGATCGAATTCGAGACCGGCAGCGCGACGCTGACGCCGCAAGGCCGCGCCATTCTCGATCAGATGGCTGCTGCGATGCTGAAGATGACCACGAAGACGGTGGCGATTATCGGTCACACTGACAACTCGGGTAACCGAAGCTCGAATATCGCCTTGAGCCAGGCACGCGCCGATGCCGTGAAAGGCTACCTCGTCGCGAAGGGCATTCCGCCGCAACAGATGAGCACGACCGGCGTCGGACCCGATCAGCCGATTGCATCGAACGATAGCGCCGATGGGCGCGCACGCAATCGCCGCATCGAATTTCGCGCGGGTTCCTGAGCGAACCAACGCGTCGGCACTTGAACTGCTCGCGTAAAAAAACCTGGCTCGGTCAAGCGACTCGAAGCCAGGTTTTTTGTTTTAGCGCGGACCTCTAGCCGTTTTCTTCCGGCTTTACACCGAGCAACTCGCGGATATGCGCGAGCGACCCGTCGTCTTTCACCACGGTCGAAAGCCACTGATGCAACGGCATGTCCGCGGCCTCGGCGGCCTTGTCGGCAAAGTAAGCAGCAGGATTATGCGGCTCCGTAGTGCGAAAGAACCGGGCCACCGCGCGCAACTGCGCGACGGCCTGCGCGCGGCTCTGGATTCCTGCGATTGCGTTGGTCGGCGGCGTCGTCAACACGGGCTCCTCGCGTTGCGGTGAAGTCTTGAAGGTGGGTTCGGCCCGTTCCAGTTCGTGATGCGTGGGCGCACTCGATCTGTCGACAGACGTCGGTTGCGCATCCGCATTCACGCCCAGTTCGCGCGCAAAACGTTCGGCCAGACGATAAACGCTTTCATACGCGTCTTTCGCCTGACGGAAGCTCGGCGCCGAGTCGGCGGCGCGACGGTCCAGTTCCTGTTCGAGTGCGAGCATTGCCGCTTCGAACGCCTTGAGTTCGGCTAGCAGTGTCGAGTAAAACACGGGCGGCGTCGCGCGTTTCGATGAGTCGATCTGCTCGATGGACGGCTTGCCGCGCGCAATGTCGTCGGCATGATCGGGATCGCGCTTCACAGCTTGCGCAACGTGTGTTGCCACGTCCCAATCGATCGTGCTGTACAGGTTGCCTTGCGACGACGTAAGGGGCATGGCGCGCAGCAGATCCCCGGTGCGCCCAACAAGCCATGCAACGTTGCCGAGACGATATTCGGTGTCGTCGCCCTCCGGCAGCGGATGAACCGTGTCCCAGAACTTCTCGCACAGCCCCGCCAGCAGCGTGTAACCCTGCGTGAGTCCGCTCACGCCTTCTTCTATGGCAAGCGCTTCCGTGAGCCACACAGCGAGCCGCAAGTCTTTCGTCTGCGTCTGCAGCAAAGCACTCGAACGCTCGATAACGAACGGCCAGTCAGCTTCCTTGATCTCGGTGATCCATTCGCCTTGATCCAGCGATGGGTCTTCGAAACGCCGGGCGTGCTGGATCGCATCGAAGTCGGCGGAAAACAGCAGATCTTCGCCACAGGGTGCGGCTTCGCTGATTGGAGCGAGCAGCGTGTTCAGATTGGTCGGCATGGCACAGAGCTATCAGAATGCATTTGTGAAATTGCTTAGGCGACGGCGTATTCGAACTCGCCAGCCTCGCTTGCGCGCACCGAAATACGTTGAATCGTCACGCCGTTGGCTATGCGCTCCAACACGTGTTGTGCGACTTCGGGCAACAGCGTGCCGTTCAGAATATGGTCGACGTTGCGGGCTCCGGAATCCACTTCGGTGCAGCGCGCGAGGACCGCATCGACGAGAGACTCGTCCCACTCGAACACCGCCTTGTGATTCGATTCTATGCGGCGGCGAATCCGCTCCAGCTTCAACACGATGATCTCGGCAAGCACGTCGTCGGAAATCGGATAATAGGGCACTACTTTCATGCGCCCGAGAAAAGCCGGTTTGAATGCTTTATATAGTTGCGGGCGCAAGGTTTCTGCAAGTGCGTCGGCGTCAGGCAATTCCTCGGCGGTTTTGTTAAGACACCCCTGCATGACCGCTTGCGCACCGACATTCGACGTGAGAATGATCAGCGTATTGCGGAAGTCTATTTCGCGGCCTTCAGCGTCGTCCATCGTGCCCTTGTCGAACACCTGAAAGAACATTTCGAGCACATCGGGATGAGCCTTTTCGACTTCATCGAGCAATACGACCGAATACGGGTTGCGGCGCACCGCTTCTGTGAGCACACCGCCCTCACCATAGCCGACGTAGCCCGGCGGCGATCCTTTGAGGCCAGACACGCTGTGCGCTTCCTGGTACTCGCTCATGTTGATTGTCACCATCTTGCGCTCGCCGCCGTACAGCACATCGGCGAGTGCGAGTGCCGTCTCGGTCTTGCCGACGCCCGACGGTCCGACGAACATGAACACACCGCGCGGCTTGTTCGGATCTTCGAGATTCGCACTTGCCGTGCGGACTCGTTGTGCGATGGCTTCGAGCGCATGATCCTGTCCGATCACCCGCGCGCCAAGTAAGGGCTGCAGGTTGAGTACAGTCTGGATTTCGTCCTTGACCATGCGGCCGAGCGGAATGCCTGTCCACGACGCGACAATTTCCGCGACGACGTGGCCGTCCACCTGCAACGGCACCATGGGCTGACCGCCTTGCAATTCATGCAATTCAGCGACGCGAACCGCGAGCGTTTCGCGCGCCTGTTGCGCCTTCGCCGCTTGCTCCGCGTCCGCGCTACTCACCCGCGCGGCGTCGATCTCCGCCCGCAAGCCGACGATCTCGCTCACCAATGCGCGCTCCTTGTCGTAGCGCGCTTCGTCGTCGGCGAGATCCTTCAGGTCTTCTTCGCGCAGTTCGCGCAACTGCGCGAGGCGTTCGTCGTGAAGCGCCCCGCTCGCCACTTCGCGCTCGAGCGCCGCAATTTCCGCGTCGATACGCTCGAGGCGCTTCTTCGTGTCGTCGATCGCGGCCGGTGTTGAACTATGCGCGAGCGCGACTTTCGCGCAAGCGGTGTCTAGGACGCTGATCGCCTTATCCGGCAGTTGCCGGCCGCTAATGTACCGATGCGAGAGGCGCACTGCTTCGGTAATCGCGTCGTCGAGCACCCGCACGTTGAAGTGCTTTTCCATCAACGACGCCATGCCGCGCAACATCGCCGCCGCAAGCATTTCGCTCGGCTCTTCGATCTTCACGACCTGGAAACGGCGTGCCAGGGCTGAGTCTTTCTCGAAGTACTTCTTGTACTCGCTCCAGGTAGTCGCCGCGATCGTGCGTAATTCGCCGCGCGCCAATGCCGGCTTCAGCAGATTCGCCGCATCGTTCTGGCCAGCCTGCCCGCCAGCGCCGATGATCGTATGCGCCTCGTCGATGAACAGGATGATCGGATGCGGGCTCTTCTTGACCTCGTCGATCACATTTTTCAGGCGGTTCTCGAATTCGCCCTTCACGCTGGCGCCCGCTTGCAGCAGGCCCATATCGAGTACATGCACAGCCACGCCTTTCAGCGGCGCGGGCACGTCGTCTGCCGCAATGCGAAGCGCGAGCCCTTCGACTACCGCGGTCTTACCGACACCCGCCTCGCCTGTCATGATCGGATTGTTCTGCCGGCGCCGCATCAGTATGTCGATGGTCTGGCGAATCTCGCCTTCGCGGCCGATCACCGGATCGATCTTGCCTTCACGCGCTCGCTGCGTGAGGTTGCTGGTGTAGGTATCCAGTGCCGGCGTCTTCGACGGTGCGCCCACGGCCGCGTCCGCTCTCGCCGCCCCGCTCGCGCTTTCGTCCGGACCCTGCGCCGCGCTGCGCTCGACTTCGCGAGAGCCCGCAGTCAACTCATCGAACTTATGCTTCAGATCCGTCACACGCACATCGCCCAGCAATGGCGACATCCGCTCGGCGAATTGTGCGAGATCGGGTGCGCTCAGCAACGCGAGCAGCAAATGCCCGGAACGGATGCGCCCAATCTGCGAATCGAGCGACGCAATCAGCCATGCCTGTTCGAGCAGATCGATCAGCTGTTTGGAGAACACTGGCGTACGCGTGTTGCCTGTTTTCAGGCGCTGCAACTCACGCTCGATATCCGCGCGCAATGCATGTGGATCGATTCTGCTTGCGCGCAGCACTAGCGCAACATCGCTTGCCGGTTCATCGAGCAGCGCAAGCAGCAGATGTTCGAGGTCCACCTCGTAATGACCGCGGGCAAGACAGTTGTTCGCCGCCAGCAACGCTGCTTGCCGGCAAGTCGGATTCAGTTTCGCGATCAGGGTATTGAGGGACGTGCTCATGTCGTGCGATCCGGTCAGGTTCTATCGTTATGGTCAGTGAATCACGTGCAGTTCGTAACGCGCATCCATCCGGTCGCGCTCGGCGTCGCGTGTACACAGAAACGCGTCCCAACCGAGGCGTGCGCCGTTACTGAGAAACGTCGGGCCCACGGCCTCGCGGCGCAGCACTAGCGCCACTTCGTATTCGAGCGTGATGCCTGCCAGCAGCGTAAGCATGCGTTCCAGCGCAACGGCACGGTCCGCACCGGGCAGAAACGCCTCGTAGTCAGCTTTATCGAGCGGTCCTATCACGAGCCGCGCGCGCATGTCGCGTTGCCAGACGCGCTCCCCGGCGAGCGCCGTTGCGCCGAGTGTCGCGTTGACGCTGCCGAGCAGCGTCAATTGATCGCGCGGCACGTCATACCATTTGCCGACGAACTGCTCGACACGCACCGGCACCTTGAAGTATTCAGACAACGTGCGTTGTAAATACGCTGCCGACACTGGCCTGTGTCGCGCAGGCAGCGCATAGCCGGCAATCGCTTCGTCGAATAGCGCGCCCTCGCCAGTTTGCAGACTGGTGCGGGTGTCGTTGTCCGCAACGCCCGCGAGCGCAAGCAGCAGTGGCAAGTAGCGTTCGTCGCGATCCAGTTCGTAATGAAACGGCAAGCGGTACTTCTTCCAGGCCGCGTAAAAAAGCGCGGTGGCGCGATTGGAAAACACATCGAAAAATTCGCGCGCGGCGCGGTCACGCTTGATCTGTTCACGGGCGATGATCTGCTCGGTGTAGTGCAGCGGCAACGCGCCCTGCCCGCCGAGCAAGCCGAAAAATGCCGGCGTGATGTCCACTTTTTCGAGCGAGCCGTCTTCGAGCGCTGCCGTACGCTGGGCCTTTTCCTTTAACGCAGTGCCTTCTTCGTCGTACGATTGCGCACCGTGGATCTCGCTCGGCGGAAACGACATGGAGAGCGAATTGCGAAACGCAATGCGCTGCGCGACGATATCGCCGGAACGTCCCGTGTCAGACGGCGATTGTTGTGCGAACCACTTTTCGAACAGCCGCACCGCCTGAAAAAATTCAAAGCGATGTGGTTCGTCGAGAAGCTGCTCGACTACGCCAGGATCGATTCGCCGCTGCGCGGTTTGCATCGCAAGATCTCCTCGCCAGTGCGCTTCGACACGACGACCAGTTGCACAAAGCTGTTCAAATGTACGTAAAGCCCAAAGAATGTGTCGATCACGCGCACGAAAGACGCGAGACTTGTGCCGACAAAATGTTCTTCGTCGATGGTCAAGCGAATCTCGATGCCGCGCACGAACGTCGCGAACGGTTTACCGGGCAGCCATTGCACGGCCGCGCGCTGCTCGATCCCGACAAGACCGTCGATATGCCGCGCCGACACCGCCGTGCGCCGCAAATCGTAGAGCACCAGCATTTCCTTCAGCGCGGAAAGCCCGCTATTCGCGAGCGACACATGGTTCAGCGCGAGATGCGAGATGAGCCGCCAATGCGCGGCCCGACCGCGTTCGAAACGCACACTCGGCGTGGGCCGGCGCAACATCGCAATGCTGCCCGTCAGCGACCCGCCTTCCAGAAAGAGATCGCCGCCTTCCAGACCCACGGCGAGGCCTGCGGGCAAGTCGCGGTTCGTACAGGTCAGATCGAGACTCAACGTGTCGGTTTGCGGCGCCGCCGGTTCAAAGTCAATATCGACAATCGAGATCTCGGTCTCGTAGCCTGGGCTCTTTTGCGCGACCCAATCGTTGCGGCGCGCGAACCAGTAGTGTCCGGCGCGTGCGGCCTCGCCGTGATGCAGCGAATAGAACGGCCTGAATTCGATGACCGACTCCTGGTGGGCCTGTTGCCTGACGAGCTTGACCGAATCGATCGAATAAACCTCATAGGCAAATGCGCGGCGCGCTTCAGCGATCACCGGGTACGAGACCGCCTGATGGGTCACGCGAATCGGTTCGCCGTGCTGCTCGAACAGGTTCACCACCGGCGTGCAGAAGAGACGGAAATGATGCGCCGACAAAGCATCGAGAAGCCTGGCGACATGCGAATCGCTGCGCACGTCTTTCAGCACGACGTGCAGTGTCAGCCGTTGGCAGCGTCCCGCCGCGCGCGTCATTGCGGTCAGATCGAAGTCGGCGAAATTGAATTTTTCCGGGAATGCAAAGTACTCGGTGAGAAGCCGATAAGCCGGATGGGACTTGGCAGGATAGTCGATCAGCGCGTCTTGCTCGTCAAAGCCTGCTTGCGCGAGCGGCGATGCACGCAGTTGCGTCCATACCCCGCGTCGGTCGGCTTCGACATAGACGGCCATTGCATTGATGAACAGGCAGTCGGCGAGCGCCGCAATGAACGACTGCTCGCCGTGCAGATGCGCGCGCAACGTACCGACCTTCAACGCGGACAGATCGAGTTGCGCGGCGGTGGATTCGAAGGTGATCGAAACGATTGCGGTCGCATTGCCGGGTAACACGGTCGCGCTGGGCGCCATCGCGACTGACGTGTACTTCGCCTCGGAGATACGGACCGGTGCGAGCGTGACGTCGAACGCGGTCCGGAAACGGCATTGCACGCCGCGAATGGGCCGCGACTTCAGCTCAGTACCGCGTTCGATCTTGACCGGTTCCGTCAGATGACTCAATGCGGCGGAGTTGCCCAATTGCGCAATCGAACACGATGGAAATGGCCGTAGATAATGCGGATACAGCACTTCGAGCAGCGCTTCGGTGAACTCGGGGTAGTCGTCGTCAAGCTTCTTGTTGATACGCGCGCCGAGCAGCGCGAACGACTCGATCATTCGCTCGACATGCGGGTCCTCGCAGTGCTCGCCCGACATGGCAAGACGCGCGGCGATCTTCGGATAGCGTTCCGCGAAGTCGCGCGAATAGCGCCGCAAAAATGACAGCTCGCGCTCGTAGTACGGCAGCAATTCTTCCATCGATCTAATCCCCGAACCCGAACCTTCTCCGCTTCACAACTGCCACCGGTGCGCGTGGCGGCGGCGGAAAAGCGGCACTGAAGCCAAGCGGTATCAAGCTAAAAACAGCGCTTACAATTTTGCGCGTGCGCGCGTCACCGAGTATTGCAATGTGGACGGCTGCAACATCGCGTCGAAACTCACCGGTTCTTCTGCCGGATGAACGACCAGCAGCGCCTGAATTGCGAAATTCAGCGCGTTGGTCGATTGTTCGTTCAGTTCGAGCGTGACCGATACCTGCTGCAAGCGCGGCTCATGCCGCGCAATTGCCTGTTGAATCGATTTGCAGATGAACGTGCGGTCGTAGTGACTCGCGAGACTCAGTCCTGCGAAGTCGTTCAGGCCGTACGTGAGCACGGAGCGCTGACATTCAGGCAAAGCCGCGAGTTCATGCTCGGTCAGCGCGATGCGCGTGTTCAGTATCGCTTCGACATCTCGCGCGACAGTGCCCTTTAACTCCTCCAACGACAATTGCCGCATCGCCGGTGAAGCCGGCAGATGCGGTTCGTCGTCGAACAGCTTGTCGAGAAAGCTGGGTTCGAAGCGTTTCATCGGCGTCCGAAGAAGCGGTTAGATGCAGTGCGCACGCCTTGCGCTGCAGCCCTCGCGGGCCGCGCGCCGCGTGCGCGCCCATGCATCAGACCGCGTACGTCTTGTCGTTCTTCGTCAGGCTCCACGCGCCCTGCGCGTTGCCGCCCTGGTTGCCGCCGATCTTCTGCTGCGTGTACTTCCACTGCACGGCTGCGTACTTCAGCGAGAACTGTTCGGTAGGCAGACCTTCGCCGACGACGCTCGGCGTCACGCTCGAAATGATCACGTACTTCAGCTTTACTTCGAGGTACTTGATGCGATTGCCTTCGCCGTCCGAACGCATGAAGTCGATGGTGACTTCGTCGAACGTCGTGCCGCCCGATGCGTGCTGATAGATCAGCGGGCTGACTACGTCGATGTCTTTCGTGAACTGCATGTCCGCGTGTTCGCAACGCTCGGACGTGTGGCCGCCCGCGGTCGAAGCCGTGGCCGAGCGCGGTTGCGTGATCGAGTGGCTCCACGAATCGATTTCGATCCAGCCAGCGTGATCTTTATCGGCAGACTCGCCTTTGATCGCCGGATTGCCGAATTTTAAATAGATGTCCTTCATAACTCATCGACTCCCCAAAGAGGTGGTTTTAACAGCTAACCCGGGCGGCCGGCCCGGGTTTTCTGACTTCGTTTATGAATTGGCCGGTTTCGGCAGGTCGGCGACGAGCCGCAAGGAGATCGACAGTTCGTCGAGCTGGAAATGCGGGCGCAGGAAAGCAACCGAGCGATATGCGCCGGGCTTGCCCGGAATCTCCGAGACCTGGATGGACGCTTCGCGCAACGGGAACTGCGCTTTCTGTTCCTGAGTTGCGTTGTCATCCAGCAGCACGTATTGCGAGATCCAGCGATTGAGGAAGACTTCGACGTTCTGCGCCGATGCAAAGCTGCCGATCTTGTCGCGCATCATTGCCTTCAGGTAATGCGCAACGCGCGATACCGAGAAGATGTACTGCAATTGCGCGGACAGAACGGCATTCGCATTTGCGCTGTCGGTGCTGTACTTCTTGGGCTTCTGCACCGATTGCGCGGCGAAGAACGCGGCGTAGTCGGAGTTCTTGCAATGCACGAGCGGAATGAAACCCAGGTCGCTCAACTCTTTTTCCCGGCGATCGGTAATGGCGATTTCGGTCGGGCATTTGAGCGCAACTTCACCGTCGTCGGTCTTGAAGGTGTGAGTCGGCAGATCTTCCACCAGACCGCCGCCTTCCACGCCGCGAATGGCTGCACACCAGCCGAAATCGTCGAATGCAGCCGTGAGGCGCGCAGCGAATGCCCACGCCGCGTTGCACCACAAGTACTTGCTGTGATCGGTGCCGTCGACGTCTTCGACAAAGTTGAAGCCTTCTGCCGTGGCGCCGTCTTTAGGATTGAACGGCAGGCGGCCGAGAAAGCGCGGCAGCGTGAGGCCCACATATCGCGAATCTTCCGAGTCGCGGAACGACTTCCACTTCGCGTATTCGACTGTATCGAACACCTTGCCGAGGTCGCGCGGCTTGCCGAGATCGGCAAACGTTTCGAGGCCTAGCAATTCGGGCGACGCCGAAGCGATAAACGGCGCATGCGCGGCCGCCGCGACATGCGACATCTGCTCGATGAAATAGACGTCTTCGGGCTGACGCGTGACCTCGAAATCGCCGATGATCGCGCCGAACGGCGAGCCGCCGAACGTGCCGAACTCCTCTTCGTAGATCTTCTTGAAGAGCGCGCTTTGATCGAATTCGATCGCGGTCTTGAAGTCACGTACGAGGTCGCGCTTAGGCGCATGCAGCGCCTTGATCTTGACCGTCGCGCCGGTGTTGCTCTCCTTGCACAGATAGTCCAGACCGCGCCAGGTGCTTTCCATACGCTGGAATTCGGGTGCATGCATCACCGCGCTCAACTGCGCGGAAATGAGGCGGTCGAGTTCCGCAACGCGTGCGTCGATCGTTGCCGACAGGTTGTCGGAGACGACCACGGTGCCGTCGAGCACCTGGTGCACGAGTTCGCCGATCAGGTCTTTCGCCCGCGCATGTTCGGAATCGGACTTCGCCACGCGGCTTTTCTCGACGATCTCGTCGAGCAGCGTGGATTCCGGACCGCTTTGCGCAGTAGCGAGTTGGGCCGCTGCTGTTTGCTGGTTCATCTCACACCCCGTACTTATTCGCCTTGCTTGTCGTGGTCCGGCGCGCCGCCGTTCTGGCCCGCCGCATTGCCCTGATCTTTCGCCAGGGTTTGCAACTGTTGCGTGTTGTTGAGCACCTCGGAAAGCAGATCTTCGAGCTTGTCGTTGCCGGCGAGCTTGTTGCGCAGATCCGCGAGCTTCGAACGTGCTTCGAGCAGACGCCGCAGCGGCTCGATTTGCGCGACGACTTCGTCCGGATTGAAATCAGCCATCGACTTGAAACGCAGATCTACGGCAAATTTTCCGCCGGCTTCGCTCAGGCGGTTCTCCACCTGGAACGCAGCGCGCGGCTCAATCGCCTTCATCACGTCGTCGAAATTGTCGCGGTCGATATTGACGAACTTGCGATCGCGAAGCTTCGGCTGATCGACTTCAGATTGCCCCGCCAGATCGGCCACCACGCCGACGACGAACGGCAGCTCTTTCACCTCGATCGCATCGCCGCGCTCGACCTCATAGGTGAGCTGCACGCGGGGCGGCCGCACTTTTTGCAAGCGTTTTTGTATGCTTTCTTTCTTCGCCATCGTCGGCTCCCGAATGCTGATGGTGAGACGTGGAGATCAGCGCAGCGCGCTGAACGGATCTGACGCGCCGCCGCTTTGCGCAGCTTTGGCGGGCGCTGCGGGTGCCGCAGGAGCAGGCGCCGCCGGAGCCGCCGGCGTGGCGGCCGGAGCCGCAGCCGTGGTGTTCGCTTCCGGCGCCTCCACCGTCTTGCTCTTCGCGACGCGGCGAATCACGCGCTTTTTCTTTGCAGCCGTCTTGTCGCTCGGGTCAGGCGGGAACAGCGTGGCTTCGCCCAGCGTGTCGCGCAACTGCTTGGCGAGCGCTTGCGCGTCCGACTTGGCGTCGCCCGCGAGTGACGCGTCCTGACGCAATTCACCGAGCGATTGAGTGGCAACGCGAAGGCCCGCCACGGCCAGTACGCTCTTTGCCTGACGGTCGGTCTGGTCGCGCTGCAAGGCCTCTTGCGCGGCGACGATAGCCTGACCGTAATGACCTTGCGCAAACTGGATCTGCGCAATGCGCGACCAAGGTTCTTCGCGCGTCGGATCTGATTTTGAAAGCTGCTGATAAAGCGCGATAGCACGATCCTGATCGCCGCCTTTCGCTACAGTATCTGCGTCCGCGAGCTGCTTATTAAAAGCCTCCGGTGTGGTCGCCGTGTTGTTGCCTTGTGTCGCGCAACCGGCCATCACGCCGCATGCCAACACTACCCCAGATAGTTTTACTAACAGACGGTCATTCATCGTTTTTCACCGACGTGCGATTTTTTAATTCAAGGAGAAACCGGAGTTTTGCTTTGCTTCAAGTGCGCGGGTATAGTACAGGCCAATTTTCGATAATTCAACTTTCACGTGAAGAAGCATTGCACGAAAAAAATACGCATGGATCTTTAAAACCACGCATGCAGAAATTGTTTCCTGTCGCAATAGGGCAGTAGGGTAAACGGGAAATTTTGCCACTCGGCGGCCGCAAAGCCAATGTATGCGTGGTATTACATGCAAGCGGCATCGCGCGGCAGTAAACGGCAGAAAGCGGCATTAGTTGGTGAAGTTTTGCAGAAATCATTTTTGTTATCGATGTTTAGACGGGGGACGGCGGCCAGCCGGTCGATGTATATGAATTCGCGTCTTGTTCGCCATGCATCGCTATTGATTGCAAACGCCGCTCTGTGCGCCGCGCTGGGCGGTTGTGCCGCAGGCGTTACCGTGCTCGGAGCCGCTGCCAATGCGGCTTTGCAGGCGAGCGGCCTCGGCAAGCCGGATTTGCCGGACGCGCAAAAACCGCCGCGCAATGTCGGCCTCACGTTATATGCGGCGCCCAATCTGAATGCTGCAAATGACAGGCGGCCATTTGCGCTGGTGGTGCGGCTTTACACATTGAAAGATCCCACTTCATTCCAGCAGGCGCCATTCGACGCATTTACTGACCCGGCGAAGGAAAAGACCATACTCGGCGGCGATCTGCTGGGCGTGCGTGAAGTGACGCTGATCCCGGGCCAACGTTACGTTGTTACCGAAAAGGTATCGCGTGAAGCGCAAGCCTTCGGTATCGTCGCTCTATTCCGCGATCCGGCCATGCAGCGTTGGAAATTCGCCTTCGACCCGGCGAAGTCGGAGAAATCCGGCATAATGATCGGCCTGCATAACTGCGCAATGACGGTGACCAACGGCACGGTGATCCCGCCAGAACAGGGATTGCCCGCGCAGCCGCTGAATATGCTTTCCGCTGTTAGCTGTGGTTAAAACCCGTCGCGAAAGATGCGGAAGCAGTGAGATTTAACATTTTCAAGAGAATTAACAATGCGGCGCCCGAATGGGCTTATTGCGGGCGCGCCGCACGCTGAATCCATATAACAGGTTTGAGATGAGTTATTCCGCAAAAGTGCTCTGGGGGGAAGGCCTGTTTCTGAGGCCGCAGCATTTTCAGCGTCAGGACGCCTATCACGAGGCGCGCCTGTTCGAGTCCATTCAGGCTATCCAGCCGTACAACTGGGGCGTGCGTTCGGCGCGCTTCGACCGTGATGCACTTGGCAGCAACGTGCTGCGTGTCAGCGAGCTTTCGTTGGTGTTCCCCGACGGCGCACTGTATTCGGCGCCGCAAGCGGACGACCTGCCACCGCCCATCGCGTTGGACACGTTGCCCGACGGCATCAACGAATTTACGTTTTATCTTGCGCTGCATCCGTTGCGCGAGACGGGCGCCAACTATTCGCACGACAACAACGCGGGGTTCGTCGCGCGCTACGTCAGTGAGCAGACTCCCGTCGCCGATCATTTCACCGACGCGGCCGAAGCCGATATCACCTTCCTCAAGACGAGCGTCAAGCTGATTGCGCACAGCGAGCCGCGCGATCAACTGCTTTCGGTGCCGCTCGTGCGCGTGCGCCGCACAGCTACGTCGGGCTTCGAAATCGACGACAGCTTCGTGCCGCCCTGCCTCGCAATCGACGCTTCGCCGGTTCTGCATCAACGGCTGCGTCAGTTGATCGACGCGTTGCAGGCCAAGGTCAACGCGCTATACGGGTTTCACCGCGAACCGACCAAGAACATCATCGAGTTCCGTTCGGGCGACATTGCGTCGTTCTGGCTGCTGCACACGGCGAGCGCGGCGTTCGCGTCGCTCGCTCATCTATATCAGCATTCGGCGCTGCATCCGGAGCGGCTGTTTCAGGAGTTGCTGCGTCTCGCCGGCCAGTTGATGACGTTTTCCAAGGGCTACGCGCTGTCCGATCTGCCGGCTTATCGTCACGACGATCCGGGCCCCGGCTTTGCCCGGCTCGATATGATCCTGCGCGATCTGCTGGAAACCGTGATCTCCACACGCTACTTCGCGATCGCGCTCGAAGAAGTGCGTCCGTCGTTCCATGCCGGGCGACTGGACTCGGGCAAGATCGACGACAAAACGCTCTTCTATATCGCGGTATCCGCCGACATGCCCACCGCCGAACTGGTCGAAGCGGTACCGGCACGCTTCAAGGTCGGCGCGCCAGACGACGTCGACAAGCTCGTGCTCTCGGCCATGCCGGGCGTGCGACTCGTCTACACGCCACAGGTGCCCCCTGCGATTCCGGTGCGGCCAGGGGCGTGCTATTTCTCCTTCGAGCCGCGCGGCGCCCTGTATGAGCGCATGTTGCAAGCGCAATCCGCAATGATCTATGCACCCTCGGGTATCAACGATCTTCAACTTGAACTGATCGCGGTCACATCATGAGCTACGCGCCTTCACTTTTCGGCGGCAGCACGCCTGCCACGACGCCCGCCCCGGCGACCGAGCCGAGCTATCAGGTCCGTTCGCTACTCGACCTGCTGTACGACGGCTTCTTCATGCTGTTCCTGTTGAAGAACGGCCGCGAGCCTGGCGAAGCACACGAGTTCAGCCAGCGCATTCAGCAGTTTCTCGGCGACTTCGAGCGCGGCGCGAAAAAGCTCAATGCCTCCGCCGAAGATGTCTACGCGTCGAAGTTTGCGTTCTGTGCGGCGATCGACGAGTCGGTGTTGTCGTCCACGTTCAAGATTCGCACGGAATGGGAGCGGCGGCCGCTGCAACTGGTGCTGTTCGGCGAGCAGCTCGCGGGCGAAAAATTCTTCCAGTATCTGGAAGAATGCCGCGCGCAAGGCGCGGCTCGTTTGCAGTCGCTCGAGGTGTTCCACATGTGCCTGCTGCTCGGCTTTCAAGGCAAGTACTTGCTGGAAGGGCCGGAGAAGCTTGCGTATCTGACCGCGCGTATCGGCGACGAAATCGCGCACATGAAGGGCAAGCGTGCGCCGTTCGCACCGCACTGGCCGTTGCCCGATCAGGTCGCGCACCGTCTGAAGCGCGAAGTGCCGTTGTGGTCGATCGGCGCGGTGTTCGCGCTGGTGGGACTGCTCGCCTATCTCGGCCTGAACACGTATTTGCGCGATCAGACGTTGCGCACATTGGCGCCCTATTCGCAGGTGGTCAAGCTGGGGCCGCAATCGGCCACGCTGACCATTTCGTTGCCCTGAGGTCAGTTCGCTACAAGTAAAACGGCCCGCATTGATTCAGCGGGCCGTTTTTCACGGTGCGACAGAAAAAACCGCTTACTGCGACTCCTCCGCCCACACCGCATTCTCACGCGCCATCAGTGCCGTCGACGCAGCCGGTCCGAACGTCCCCGCTGTGTAGTTACGCGGCCGCTCGCCCGACTTGGCCCAGCCTTCGAGAATCGGCTCGGCCCACGCCCACGCAGCTTCCAGTTCGTCGCGACGCATGAAGTGCGTGAGGCGTCCGCGAATCACGTCGATCAGCAGACGCTCGTAGGCTTCCGCGCGACGCTCGGTGAACGCCTGCTGCAGGTCGAGGTTCAGATTCACCGGCAGCATGTGCATGCCGCTGCCCGGTTCCTTCGCGAGCATTTGCAGCTGAATCGACTCTTCGGGCTGCAACTGGATCACGAGACGGTTGCCGTAGTTGCGTCCGCCACTCGGAATGATCGAGAACGGCAGTTCGGAGAATTCAATGACGATCTCCGATACCTTTTTCTGCATACGTTTGCCGGTACGCAGGAAGAACGGCACGTTGGCCCAGCGCCAGTTGTTGATATGCGCGCGCAACGCGACAAACGTCTCCGCGCGGCTTCCGGCCGGCACGTTGTCTTCCTGCAGATAGCCCTTCACGGCCTCGCCGTCTACCGCACCCGCCGTGTACTGGCCGCGCACGGTATCGCGGGCGATGTCCTCGGGCGTCATGGGCCGCAACGAGCGCAGCACCTTGAGCTTCTCGTCGCGGACCGCGTCCGGGTCCAGCGACACGGGCGGCTCCATTGCGACGATGCACAACAGTTGCAGCAGGTGGTTCTGCACCATGTCGCGCAGCGCGCCGGTTTTGTCGTAGAAGCCCGCGCGGCTGCCCACGCCGACCGTTTCGGCCACCGTAATCTGCACGCGTTTGATATAGGGCGCCTGCCACAGCGGGCCGAAAATCGGATTGCCGAAGCGCAGCACCATCAGGTTCTGCACGGTTTCCTTGCCGAGGTAGTGGTCGATCCGGTAGATCTGCGCTTCGCTGAAATGCTTGCCGACCGCCGTGTTGATCTCCTGCGCGGACGCCAGATCGTGACCGAGCGGCTTTTCGAGCACGACGCGTGAGTTGCCGTCTACGAGGCCCGCGCCCGAGAGGTTCTCGCAAATATTCATGAACAGATCGGGCGACGTCGCGAGATAGAACACGCGGCGCACGCCTTCGCGCGACGCTTCCTTCAGCCGCTGATAGTCTTCTGGCGAGTCGACGTCCATGCGCACGTATTCGAACAGCGCGAGAAATTTGTCCCACGCGGCGGCATCGAATGCTTTCTTTTCGATGAAGGGCTTGGCCTTCTGCTCCATAAATTCGTTGATGTACTCATCGCGCGACCACGGCTTGCGCCCGATCGTCAGGATGCGCGTTTCCGGCGGCAGGTTGCAGTGCAGATGCGCCATGTAAAGCGCAGGGAGCAGCTTGCGAAACGACAGGTCGCCAGTGCCGCCGAAGATGATCATGTCGAGCGGAAGGTCGGGAGTCGCAGAAGCGTGTTGGGTCGTCATAGCGCGGTCGCAGCGTCGTGAGAAAGAAAGCGTTGCCAGGAGCCAACGGGCCGTTCGGGCCGAGGCCTGGGGCAAAGGCAGAAAAAGTGGACAGGCGGCCTCGGCACGCTGATCGGCACAATTTTCTGGCAGACGCCTATGGTGCAACGTTTTGGGATTGTTTGCACGGCAACATGCGCCGCACATTGGCGCAATATGCCAACGGGGCCCGGCAAGCCACTGTTTTGATGGGATTTCTTATTGCGCTTGATGCGATTAGCGTTACCGGGCCTGAGTAGGCCGCGGCGGCGGCTGGTCGACCTGGTCCACCGGGCAACTGCCGTTCGCTTCCTCTGTGCAGAATGCGCGGCGCCCGGCTCAGCCGCCGGCCAAAGCCTGGCGCGCGACCCGGCACGCCGCCAGATCCCAAGCCGCACAGCCGACGCTTTTGAAAACGATCGGCGTTCGATCCGGCAGCGGCATTGAGTTATCCAGCACTGCCGCGATGCCCCGAACGTCGCTCCAATCCACGCCTGCCTGGATGAAATCGCCGGCTTCGTGTTTTGCTCCGGCTTCGTCGTCGACAAAAAGTGCGCTGTCCGCGATCGTCCGGGCGCCGATTTCGACCATCTCGGGCGTAAAGGCGCCGACGCCGATCACGAGGCGGCTCGCGCGCGGGGCTTCCTGATAGACGGGTTGCCGGCTCGTGGTCAGAGCAATGACCGTGTCGACCGACTCGGGCAGCGCTGCGTCCGGATCCGCAAGCGGCAGGACTTCGAATGCCTTGCCGCGATGGGCGGCGCAAAACGCTTCGGCGCGGGCCGGCGCACTGCCATTCACCCACACGCGCGCGTCCGGGTACAGCTCGCCTATTGCTTCCAGATGATTCAGCGCCTGCGTGCCGGTGCCGATCAGCACGAATTCGCGAGGCGCGGCCGCGGCGAGTGTCCGGACGCCAAGCATCGACATCGCCGCGGTGCGGCGGCCCGTGACCGTGGGGCCGTCGAGGATGAACAGCGTCTCGCCAGTGTCGGCGTCGAATGCCATCACCTGACCGTGGATCGTTGGCAAGCCGCGCGACCCGTTGCCGGGACACACGTTGACGAGCTTGTGGATTGCGAGATCCGGCGAGGTTGCCGGCATCGACAGCAAAATGCCGCCTTGATTCAGCGGCACGACAAGCCGCTCGGGACTCGCTATGCGTTGCTGCGCGTACTCGATGCTCGCGCTCTTCAGCGCGTCGACGAGTTCGGCATACGGTGTGAGCCGCGCGGTCGCGGCGGCGTCGAAAATCTGCGTGGTCGGACGGGTCATGAGCGGATGTCTGGTCACAGTGGAGACAGGCGATTCTACGACGCCGCGCCGCCTTCAGAGCGCGCATTGAGATCTCGCACGATGACTATGGCGGTGACGGTGACCGTGAAGGTAGCCATGACCGCGCTGCAATTCCCCGGGTGGCCTCCCTTCCCGCGTGTCACGCGAGTGCCGCTCGCTCACAGCGGACTCACTGCCGACTCACTGCGCAGCGCCCGAATTCGCGCTGCTGTCGCCGGACTTTTTGCCGCCTTTGAACATAGCTCGGCACGGCGGACTCAGTTCGTCGACGTGCTGCTTCATGCAGGCCGTAATTTTCGCTTTGTTAGGAATGTCCGCGGCGCAAAAGTGCATTGCGTCGCCGCGACAGGCCTTGGCCTGTTCGTCCTGTGTCGCGGCATGTGCTGTGGTAATGGCGCTGATGGCGAAAAAGCTCGCGGCGAGCAAGGCGTGGATTCTGGTCATATCGGGTCCCGTATCGCAATGTCGATACAACGTCACAGCAGAAAACGGGCCTGATCAACTGCGGGCTGTGCGGTTGGGCGGTTGTGCCCACGGTGCATGCCGTCCCATCTTGCCGCGCTTGCTTTACAGCCCTCGCCTCAAGCCTTCGCCCTCAGCCCGCGCCCACACTAAGCACCATCCCGCGGCCGGCGTAAAAACGCGTCATCGTCGCGAACGGCAGATAGACGTCGGCCTGTTGCGGCCCGATCCCCGAAGGATTGTGGAACCACACGCCGTTCGCATCGCGGCCGTGCAGCAGAATCAGATGACCGCCCCGGCGCTCATTAGGCCGTTCTGGATAGCGGATCTCAGGGCTGACGGAGACAACGGCGAGCGTCCGCGAATTCAGACGCGAGGCGATTTCTTCGAGCGTCGCCTCTGACAGTACGTCGACGCGCACCCCGAACGCCTGCTGCACCCACGCCGCGAACGGGTGATAAATAAGACCGTCGACGCCGCCGTCGTCGCGAATTCGATACACGCCGCGCGCGAGCGCTTCGTCGAGCAGCGCGGCGCGCGGCGGATGTTCGATACGCCAGTAGTCGAGTGCGGACTCTAGGCACGTCAGACCGCACAGGCGTTTGGCCCAGAAGCGGTATTGCTCCGGGTCCGAAAAGCCGCTCTTCTGCCAGCCGGGATCGTCGCAAGGATCGCCGTTTTGCTCGACGATATGGCGGACCCATTCGGGGCTGCCCCATTGCGGGTGATACGGCACGCCGGCGTGGCGCAGGGTCGGTTCGTTCATGCTGAGGCGATCAATGAAAAGTGTGGGACGCGAAGACGGTAGACGCGCTTACAACATGCTGCGAGGCCGTTGCATGGTGCCGTCGAAAAAACGCTGCAGGCGAAACGCCGACAGATCCAGCGACGCCTGCCCGCCGTCGTTCATCTCCGCAAGCAGCTTGCCGACGATAGGTCCCATCGCGAAACCATGGCCGCAAAAGCCGGTGGCGATCGTAAGACCGCTGACCTGCGGCGGGGCGTCGATCACCGGAATCCCGTCGGGCAACACGTCGATCAGACCCGCCCACGACTCGACCACCTGCGCGTCCTTCAGCGCGGGAAACAGCGAGCGCAGTTTGGCAAGCGCGCGAGGCGCGTGGCTCACGTTAGGCTGCGGGTGCGGGTCGCGCGGATGAAGCACGCGCTCGCTCTGCGGCACGCTGCCCGGCAGCCGGTCGCGCAAGTCCTGCAAGCAGGCGCCGTTCAGATGAAAGCTGAACTTCTGACGCTGACTCCACAGTTCGGGCAGAAACCATTTCAGCGCGCGGAAATGGCCGAGCGTCATGTCGACGTCGACCTGCATGTCGTCGGCGAGATTGATCGCGCCGTTCGCGCGTTGCCTCACGCCCAGACCATGTCCCCAGAACGTGGACGCGGTGACGGGCGGCAATGGGTTCGTGCGCATGCAAGTGCCCCGTACCGCCTGCTGCGGCAATTCCAGGCCCAGTGTTTTCAGAAGACGCCAGCTGCTCGCGCCGGCCGCGCAAATGAAACGCGACGTGCGGATGGTTCCGCGCTCTGTGACGACGCTGGCGATCGCGCCGCCCGCGCGTTCCACGCCGAGCACGCCGGAGCCTTCAAAAAATAGCGCGCCCGCTTCCCGCGCCCGCGCCGCGAATGCGGCAGCGGCGCGGCGCGGCTCGGCCTGACCGTCGCTCGGCGTATAGAGGCCGCCGAGCGCCGGGCCTTGCATGCCGGTCACCACCGAATCGATCTGCTTCCGATCGAGCGTACGCGTGTCGAGCCCGTGTTCCCGCGCGACGTCCATCCATTGCTGGAAGGAGGTCCAGTCCTCCTCGCTGCTCGCCACATACAGGCAGCCGCCCTGACGCCATTCGAGGTCGAAGTTCAACTCGCGCTCGAGCGTTTCCCACAACGGTATGCTCGCCATCATCAGCGGGACTTCGGCGGATTCACGGCCCTGCTGGCGCACGAAACCCAAGGCTCGGGACGACTGCTGGCCGGCGATGCGGGACTTGTCGAGTACGACCACGGACAACCCGCGCCGCGCGAGATAGTAGGCCGCTGCGCAACCCATGATGCCGGCACCGGCAATGACTACGTCGGCGTGCTTGGGAAACGGTTGGTCGTTGACGCTGAAGCCGGCGTGCAGCGGATAAGTCGTGGTCATCGGGCGAGTGGTTTTAAGTGCGAGCGTAATCTTCGCAGGCGAACCGATTGTCCGCAATGGCGACGGCGCCCGGAGCCCTGCAGGAGTCGCTCGGAACCGCGTCGTTCGCGCAGTTCAGGGAGGATGCGGTTTATCTGCGAGACGAATAATTTGCAAATATCCGTCTCGCAGATATTGGCGTTTATTCGCCACACGAATATTTGCCAGATATTCGCATGGCGAATAAAATGCATTTATTCGTTCGACGGATATTTGCCATGCTCCATCCCATCGCCACACCAGACCAAATTGCCCAACTGCTGGCTGCAAGCCGCCGGCAAGCGGGTCTTACGCAGGCCGAAGCCGCCGCACGAGTGGGCGTGAGCCAAAGCCGTATTTCGGCGTGGGAAACCGACGCAGCAGCGCTGACCGTCGCCCAGCTGCTATCGCTGTGCGGTGCTTATGGGCTGCAGCTGCAACTGCGCGACAAGAACCAGCCGGCCTCCGCACCGGCGCTTTCCACCGAATGGTAAGCATGGCCCGCCCTACCCACTCACGCGCGCTTTCCGTCTGGGCGAACGGCGAACGCGTCGGCGTGTGGCGTCTTCCTGCCCGCGGTCCGATGGAATTTTCTTACGACGCCACCTGGATCGGCTCGCCCGCCGGCCGGCCGCTGTCGCTCTCGCTGCCTTTCATGCCCGGCAACCTCGCGCACAAAGGGCCGCGGGTGCTCAACTACTTCGACAACCTGCTGCCCGACAGCGACATCATCAGAAAGCGTATCGCTCAGCGCTACCGGACTGAAACGCTGGACGCGTTCGATCTGCTGCAAGCTATCGGCCGCGACTGCGTGGGCGCCGTCCAGTTGCTGCCCGAAGACGATGCGCCGGTGGGCGTAGACCGCATCGAGGGCACGCCGCTGACCGATGCCGAGATCGAGACCATGCTGACGCGCACCGTCAGCGCACCCGCGCTCGGCGCGACAGAGGAAATCGACGATTTCCGCATTTCGCTTGCTGGCGCACAGGAGAAAACTGCGCTGCTGTGGCACGACGAACAATGGAAACGGCCGCACGGCGCCACGCCCACCACCCATATCTTCAAGCTGCCGCTCGGACTCGTCGGCAACAAGCTGGCGGATCTGAGCACGTCGGTCGAAAACGAATGGCTGTGCCTGCGCATACTGCGCGCTTTCGGCTTGCCGGTAGCGAACACGGAAATCGTGACGTTTGGCAAGCAACGCGTGCTGAGCGTCGAGCGTTTCGACCGGCAACTGCATTCGAGCGGGCAATGGCTGCTGCGCCTGCCTCAGGAGGACTTTTGCCAGGTGTACGGCGTGCCTTCGCATCTCAAGTACGAGAACGAAGGAGGTCCTGGCGTGCTGGATCTGGCGCGCGTGCTGCAACAGTCGGTCGCGGCCGAGCAAGACATCGAGACGCTGCTCGCGAGCCAGATTCTCTTCTGGATGCTCGCCGCGCCGGACGGCCACGCGAAAAACTTCAGTATTCGCCTGCTGGCGGGCGGCCAGTACCGGCTAACACCGCTCTACGACGTCATGTCTATCTGGCCGGTGGAGGGAAACGGCCCTAACCAATGGTCGTGGTTCAAGGCACGCCTCGCAATGGGCATGTGGTCGCGCAGCAAGCACGACGCTTTTCGGGACGTGCAGCGGCGCCACTTCAACACGATGGCGCTCAAGTGCTCGTATGGCGCGAGCGCCGAACCGCTGATCGAGCGCCTGATCGGGCAGACGCCGAGCGTGATAGAACAGGTCACGGCAGAATTGCCCGAGCGATTCCCGGGCAAGGTGGCCGAGCGGATCTTCAAGGGCCTGCGGAACTCCGCTACGAAACTTGCGAAGATGCCCGCGGCTTGACGCCGGCCGGGCGCTCGGTGGATGCGGCCCGGTTTCGCCGGTAAAATGCGTTTTATGCACTACGCATAGCGGCGTGCGCGAGTATGACCGTAAATCTGTCGAATTTCGGGCTTTCCCTGACAGAAACAGCGGCGCCTTTACAAAAACCCTGACCGGGATGTTTTTACGGTACATTTGCTGTCCCCCGCGTACTGCTTTGCCTTGTGTCCATGATGCACGGCCGCGCTACGCCTGCCGTATCGCCCCCACAGCCCTTTAAGACGGCGGATTTTCACGCAGTATGACCAACGAAACACACTCACCAGACTCCATCGCAGTCGCCGAGCGCGTGCGCGAGTTGATGAGCCGGCATGGAATCGGCAAGCGACAGCAAACCACAGAACTTTGCCGCATCCTCGATCTGAGTTTTTCGCAGGGGCACCGCAAGCTGCGCGGCAATAGCCCGTGGACCCTGTCGCAAATCAAGAAAGTCGCCGAGGTGTACGGCGAGCCTGCGGCGCAACTGTTCGGCGCTCAATCGCTTGACCCAGGCATGGTCGGCGCCATTGCGCAGGAGGCCGTGTTCTGCATCGGCGCAATCGAGTTGCCCTGCACCGCCTGGGTCGGCGCCGCGCTCGAACCGGGCAGCCGGCCGGAATTCGTCGCGTACTCCAAGCTCGGCCAGTGGCGCGTCGCGCGTCACGACGGCGCGCTCTACCAAAGCGCGTATGAAGTCCACAAGATCGAGATTTATCCGCGCCGCGCGGAAACGGACAAGCCGACCATCGCCGTTGTCGACGACGATCAGGCGAGCGCCGACAATCTGCGAGATTATCTCGAGCGCAGCGGTTTCACCGCAGTGGCGATCTACGGCCTTTCGGCTTTCGCCGAACAGTTGCAAACCCAGGTGTTCGACGGCATCGTGATCGACTGGCTGTTCGGCACGCAGACATCGGCGGCCGCGATTCGTGCGGTGCGCGCGTCGGAAAATCCCGATGCGCCGATCTTCGTGCTGACCGGCGAATTGCTCACCGGCAAGGCGAGCGAATCGGAGATCAGCCAGGTCATCCGCAACTACGACGTCGCCTGCTACGAAAAGCCAGCGCGCATGGCGATTCTGGTGGCCGATCTATCCAAGCGGCTGAACCGGCCATGACCGGGTCGTGAACCGCGCAGCGCTGTCCTAGACGGTGTGCCGGGAAGCCAGCGCGCGCTGCAACGCGTTGCGCAGATCCCCGTAATGTATCGGCTTTAATAACGCCTCGAAGAACGGCAGCGCGCCGTTCTCTGTCTCGCCACTCTGCCTCGCGCCGGTCTCCGGCGCATAAGCGCTGACCACGATTACCGGCACTTCCGACGACGGCCCGCCGCGCGCGGCCAGATCCGCGAGAAACGCGTAGCCGTCGCGTTCGGGCATGTGCAAATCGAGCAGCACCACGTCGCAACGATGCGCATCGAGCCACGCGAGAGCATCGTCGGCATTGGCGACGGCGTGCGCGTCGAACTCCATATGCGCAACCATTTCACCGAGCGACTCGCGCATCAGCCGGTTATCGTCGACGATCAGCACGCTGGGCCGCGCGCCGCCCGGCTCGGCCTGCGCAGTGACGCCGGGCACCTGAGCAGACGCGACCGGCGTAACAGGAATGGTCACGGTGAAAGTGGTGCCCTCGCCCACCATGCTCGACACTTCAACGCTTCCACCGAACAACCTGACGAGTCCCTGAACGATTGCGAGTCCCATGCCCGCGCCTTCAAAGCGGCGCGTGCGCGAACTGTCCAGCTGCGTGAACTCTTCGAAGATCAGTGGAATCTGTGCCTGCGATACGCCCGGCCCCGTGTCGCTGACTATGAAGCTCAGCAGCGCCGGCCGCTGCATCAGCTTCACGCGCACCGTGCCGGTTTCCGTATAGCGGATTGCGTTCGTAACGAGGTTATTGACGATCTGGCGAATGCGGTGCGGGTCCGAATCGACGAGCCCGCTCACGCCGCTCGCCTCGCTCTCGAGCGTGAGGCCGCGCGCGGCGGCGGACATGGCATGTTCGTCGACGATGGACGCCAGCAGCTCGCGCGGCTCGAAATGCTCGTGACGCAGTTCGAGCTTGCCCGCGCCGAGGCGCGCGTAATCGGTCAGGTCCTTCATCTGCGCTTCGAGATGCCGCGCTGCGGTTTCGAGCCGCTGAATCACCTTGCGGTCGGCTTCCGAGTGATAGTTGAAGCCAAGCAACTCGATCGACGACACAATCGCGTGCAACGGCGTGCGCAGCTCGTGACTGATCATGCCGAGAAACGCGTCTTTCGCGAGGCTCGCCTCGCGCGCCGCACGGCTCGCCTGGTGCTCGGCTTCGAGCGCCGCGTGCTGCTGATGCATGAGGCGCGTGCGACGCCGGCCATTCACCACGAGCAGCAGCGTCGCCGCAGCGGACAGCAGCAGCAGGATCATGCCGCCTGCAAAAAGCAGCCGGCGCTTGTCGATGTAATCGCGGTTCATCGCTTCGCGGTCGGCGACATCGGCGAAACGGCGGCTCAGCGCGAGATCGTTCACTTCGTTCCAGTGCTGGCGCAACTGCGCGACGATCCGGTTGACTCCGCTGGGATCGTTGGGCAGTGACGCGACCTGAGGCGCCAGGCCGGTCAGCATGCGGTCGAGCGCATGGATCTCGTCGAGTTGCCGTTGCACCAGCGCGACTTGCGTCGTGAGCCTGAGCGTGGAACCTTCCATGACGTGCAGTTTCGATTGCAGCAACTGGTAGCGCAACGTGAGCCGCTGATAGTCGTCATCGACGCCGGCCTGGTAGAGCAACAGCTGGTTCTCGAAGCGTGCGTAGGCGATTTGCAGTTGCGCCGCGTCCCAATAGAAGCCGTCGTACGAACCTGTGAGGGACTCGGTCGTGCCCGGATTGAGCAGGTTCGCGTAGAGCAGATAGCCGATCGCGCCGGCCGGCGCGGCGAGCGCGGTGAGCCAGATCAGCACATACAAAACCCGGCGCCACGGACGGCGCGTTACTTGACTATGAGTGCCTTGATCTGCCATACGAATTTGGAGTCGCCCGAGGCGCCCGCGAGTTCATCGGGGAACGCGTCGCGCGGATAGATGAGGAACAGGGGCCCGAAGTCGCTGATCTTCAGGCGCCGGCCGTTCATGCTGTACGCCACAACCACGCCGTAGCGGTCGCAATCCGATACTGGGACCGTGTAGGTGTAGTCGTCGAGCGTGCGGATTTCAACCTGCGTGCCGTACGCACCAACCGTCTTCAGAATATCCGCGAGCAGCGGTCCTGTGAAGGTGGAGCGCGGCGTCCACGTCGTGGCAGTGGTGATCGAGTGGGCCGGCAGCGCAAGCAGCTGCGCCTCGGCGAAGCGATATGAACGGTGCGCAGCGTCGTTCGTCTTGCCGATTTTGCCGGACACGTCGAGCGAGAGCGCCGTAGCGTCGGTTTGTGCCTGCACGCTCCAGGCGGTCAGCGCGAACATCAACCCGATCGCCCACCGCGCGCGCGCCTGCGCGCCAAACCTGCGTTGCAGTCTTGCAGTTACTTTGGTCATCTGCTCTTTTATTCCGTGGTCTGTTGTTTTTCTTGCGGCGCATCGCCCCGCGTTTGCCGTCACACGCGCCACCCCGACGCGCGATCGCTGAACGGCATGCATAATATCGTCAAAATTCGTTGCAGGAAAAAACGAAGGCCCACTGCCGCGCTACCTGCCAACACGCGTCGCGCTTCAGGCGGCGGTTTTCCCACTCGCGTTGCGCGACCTCACGAGCGTTATGAACAAGCCGGTTTTGCCCCTTACCTATGAGCAACTCGATCACTGGATCGAATCGCTGCAACCCGCGTTGCTCGCCGAAGGTTTTGCGATGGCAATCGGCATTCTGCGTGGCGGTGCTCCACTCGCACTGATGGTTTCGCACTCGGCCGGCGCGCCGGTCGCGTTTCTGCGCTATGACCGCACGTCGCGCACAGTGGCGTGGGACTCGACGCTGCCCATCCCGCCGGCCGGCTCGAAGGTCCTGTTGTGCGAAGACATTGCGGGCCGCGGCTTTACGCTGGTGGACTGCCTTGCGTTCCTCAAACAGCATGGCCTCGATGTGAAGACGCTGACGGGCGCCGTCGACGACCTCAGCCGCACGCAGCCGGACTACGCAATCGATGCGCGCGGCTACTTCGCGCTATTCCCGTGGGAACGCCAGGCCTACACCGAGCGCTATCGCAACGACTGGGCGCGCGTCGAAGCAGGCGATGCGCCGGCAATGGCAGACGATCACCACTACGCGACTTAGAAGCTGTTGCGAAATTAGTTAAACATTGGCCTGAGTCGCGTCCAGCAAATCAAGGCGCAAGCCAGGGACAGAAAGGCTTCATGGACATGGGCATAACGTTCGTAGCGAATCTTCAGGCGTCGAAACGAGTGAAGCCATGCAATCGAGCGCTCGACTGGCCAACGCGTTTTGCCCAGACCACTGCCATGGGGCGAGCCAATCTTTGCGAGCACCGGCGTGATGCCGCGCTCTCTCAAACGCTGTCGATGTGGTTCCGAGCTGTAGCCCCGGTCGCCCTGAACGATTTGCGGTTTATGCAACGGGCGTCCCCGCTTGCCTCTAATGTGTGGAATGGCATCGACGAGTGCATCAAGCTGGGTGACGTCGTGGCGGTTCGCCCCGCTCAGAATGACCGCGAGCGGGATGCCTTTCGCGTCGACGATGAGGTGGTGTTTGCTGCCGAGCTTGCGCCGGTCCGTGGGATTCGGGCCGGTTTTTTTCCCGCCAGCATCGCGCGAATCGACGAGCTGTCTACAAGCGCTCGTGACAAGTCGATTTCGCCACGGCGACGCAGTTCGGCCAGCAGCGTTTCGTGGATGCGTTGCCAGACTCCTGCTTCTTGCCATGCCACGAGCCGCCGCCAGCAGGCGGTGCCCGAACCGCATCCCATCTCCTGCGGTAGCAGATTCCACGCAATGCCGGAGCGCAGTACGAACACAATGCCCGTCAGCGCGGCACGGTCGGGAGTCGGCTTGCGGCCCGCATACTGGCGATTGCGCGGTGCCCGAGCAGGTAAAAGCGGTTCGATGAGCAACCACAATTCGTCGTCGATGAGTTCTTTAGGCATCGCTTCCTGTTGGACAAAACAAGACAGGAAGTTAACACCAAGTCAGAAAAGTTAACAGGCCCAGAACTTAATTTCGCAACAGCTTCTTATGCGATCGACCTCGACGGCATTCTGCTGCCCGACGTGCCGCTTGCGCGCTATGACGAGGATCTCGCCGCGGCACTGCTCGAACGCGATGCACTGCTGCCGTTCGAAGTGCTGCCGGGCATCGACCTCAAGCGCGTTCGCACAATCATCACGGGCCGGCCTGAAATGGACCGCGCCCGAACACAAGCGTGGCTGGAGCGGCATGGCTTCGGCCATATGCAACTGGTGATGCGCACGCCCGTCACGCACGATGAGAGCCCGGCCGGTGCGGCCGCTCACAAAGCGGCTGCGGCGCTCACGGGCGGCGTCACGCACTTCGTGGAAAGCGATCCGGTGCAAGCTTTGCTGATTGCACAGCAGGCGCCGCTATTGCGCGTGATCTGGTGGGACGCCCAGACGCACACCGGTATGCTGGTCGGCGCGCGCGCGTGGGCGTCCGAGTGAGGGTGAGCGCGCGTCAGGCTTCGCGCGCTTCCTTAGTCTCCTTTCTCTCCTTGCCGTCGCGCAAATGCAGATACTGGGCCGCGCGCTGCGAAGCGACGATGATGAGCTTCATCGTTGCCCGCGTGGCGCCGACAAAAAGTTTGCGTGCGATACGTTCGTCGAATGCACTGAAGTCGACTTCAGTGAGAATCACGCAAGGCGCCGCCTGCCCCTTGAAACGGTAGATCGATTCGAACAGAACGTCGCCGTCGCGATATTCTGGATTGCCAAACAAATCATATTTCCCGGTAAAACTGCGCAGCCGATGCGGGCCGAGATGATCCTGCGCGGTCATCGCCGAGCCTTCGCGTCCGCGAAACGACAGCACCGCGATGTCCTGTTTGCGAAAGCCAAGCGACAGCGCCTGGGTGATCGCGCGCTTGGTCGCTTCGATGCTGCCGTCGGCGGCGTTCGCTTCGTCGTAGACCGACAGCGAAATATCGGAGCCGTCGAATGGACTACCCGACGCAAGCGCCGCCGCAACAGGCACCGCTGCGCCGACCACGTCGCGCACGTAGTCGAGAATGTCGCGCGGGCTTCGGTAGTTGGTGGTCTCTTTCAGCGTCGTCCAACCTGGCAGCGACACCGGTTCACGCATATAGAGATTTTGCAGCGGATCTTCGAGCCACCACCACGCGCCGCCCGGGCTCAGCAGGCGTTCGAGTGCGGCGACCCACGTCTCCTGAAAATCCTGGCCTTCGTCGACGATCAGCACGTCGAATTGCCAGCGCGCGTCGATCGGCGTTTCCGCAAACATCGCTTCGAGTTGATCGAACACCTGGCCTGACTCGAAGTCGGGCTCGCGGCCAGCATCGCGCGCAATCCAGTCGCACAGTTGATGATAGTTCGCGACCTTCGCCTCGGGCGGCGCCACGCGCGAGATATGGTCGGCCAACGGCCGGTTGAAGCACACATATAGCGGACGCTGGCCGCGCGCGACGGCGTCTTTCATTACCTGCACCGCCAGTTGCGTCTTGCCGGAGCCGGCCGTGCCGATCACGCGCAGGCGAAACGGGGAGAATTCAAGCCGCCGCGCCCACGTTGCAAGACCGCCCGCGAGGCGTGTGACGAGCGTGCCCGCCTGGCCGACGAGAGCACTTGCGTCTGGGGTGAGCGCGAGTTCATCGGCGAGAAAGTGGTGGATTTTCGACGCGCATGGCAGGCGCGGCTCGTCGGCCGGCAGCGCTTCGCGAATCACCGCGGCGAGCCGGTCGCGTCGCGTCGCGTCGACGATCCGGGCGGGATTCACGCCTGCAATCGCGGCGTCCTTCACGATATGGTCGGGGCAATACAGCAATTCTTCGATGAAATAAGTGCCCGCGCCGAACGCGGCAGTAAAGCGCCGGTGCAACCCTTCGATGGTATGCGCGAGCGCGATCGCCACGTTGCGCTCGGTCTGCAGATAAACCTTGACGAGCCCCTTCGGTGTTTCGCGCAGAAAGCCCGTCTTCTGTTCGACGATCATCACGCGCCCGGCCGGACTGACGATCACAAAATCGGCCTCGCCGAATACAGAAAAGTTCTGGTTGAGCCGCGTCCAGTGCACGCCATGATAGACCGTGTAATCGTCGGGGAGCGCCTGTTCCAGCAATGCGAGCGTTTCCCGCTCGCGCGACGCCGCGCCGGTGGCGGCGAGGCTCTTCCAGTCGTCGGGGACAATGCGGGCCATGCGGTGCCTCGTCGTATTTCGGTGCGCTCATTGTACGCAACGCATTGAGCGGCCGGCGGTCCGGCGGTCCGGCGCTGCGTTGCGAGATGGCCGCATCGCTGCGCACGCATCCAAACGTATGCGCATCGTGTATCGTTACTGGTTGAACGCCGAGCACGATGCACGGCTTGCCAACTGTCGACAAAAAAGGATTAACCGGATGATTACGATCTGGGGACGCACGAATTCAGTCAACGTGCAAAAAGTTTTATGGTGCTGCGATGAACTGGTGCTGCCGTACGAGCGCATCGACGCGGGCATGCAATTCGGCCGCAACAACGAACCGGCGTACCTTTCAATGAACCCGACCGGCAAGATTCCCACGCTGGTCGACGACGACTTCGAACTGTGGGAATCGAATTCGATACTGCGTTATCTGGCGCTGCAGTACGGCGCGGGCAGTCCGCTGTATCCCGCCGAACCGCGGCTACGTGCGAGCATCGACCGCTGGCTGGACTGGTCGCTGTCCACGCTACAACCGGCCGAGCGGCCAGTGTTCTGGACGCTCGTGCGCACGCCGCCCGAACAGCGCGATGCGGTCAGACTCGCCGAAGACATCCGCAACGTCACCGCGCTGTGGCAAATGCTCGACACGCATCTGCAGGGACGCTTCTTCCTTGAAAGCGACAAATTTACGCTGGCCGATATCGTGATCGGTGCGTATGCGAAACGCTGGTTCGGCCTGGACGGCGTGGAGCGTCCGCCGCTACCGAACCTGGAGCGCTGGTATTCGCGCATTGCGACCCGCCCGGGCTTCAAGAAATACGTCGACTTTCCGCTCACGTGAACTAGTGCGGCCAGCGGTGCGCAATCGGCGGAGACGTCGGGCCGGTCGCCTTCGCCTACTGTGAGCGCGTCAAGCGCGGCGACTCACGCCGACGCGGCAACCGGTTGGCAACAGGCGTTGGCCATGGTTGGCCTTTATAATCGACGCATGAAGAACGCCAAGCCCGCCGCCGCTACCGCCGCAAACCCAGCCAGTCCTGTGCGCACGGAGAAAACCGCAGCTTCCGCGGATGCCGCTGCTCAGGCGCCGGGGCACGCGCACAGCGACTCACCCGAGGCCGCGTTGGCTCTCGCGGAAGAGTATTGCCGCGAACGCGGCGAGAAGCTCACGCCGATTCGCCGCAAAGTGCTCGAATTGCTGCTGAATTCGGGACGTGCCACCAAGGCGTACTCGCTGCTCGACGACATGCGCCAGATTCATCCGGGATCTGCGCCGCCCACGGTTTATCGTGCGCTCGACTTTCTGTTGTCGGCGGGTCTCGTGCATCGGATCGAATCGATTAATGCATTTACGGTGTGCCACGATCTGACGCAATGCCAGCACGGCATTCTCGTGGTTTGTCAGCAGTGCGGCAACGTCACCGAACTGCATCAGCCGAAGCTTCGCCAGGCGCTCGTCGCGCAAATCGAAGATGCGGGTTACCGGATCGCAAGCGACGAAATCGAACTGAAGGGATTGTGTTCCGCATGTCAGGCGGCAGAGGCGGCCGCAGCGGCTGTGCCGAAGACGGGATCGACGGCGCCCATTGCGGCTAAATAGCGGCAATGTGTTGTGCTTGCGGCGCAAAGCCTTTTACGCTTCGCGCCGCGTTGTGACCTGCTCAGCGGGCTCCGCGTGCACCTATGGCGTCGTGCAGCAAAGTCACCAGATCTTCCGGTAACGCCGGTTTGGTCATGAAGTGCTGGAAGCCTTCGCCGATACTTCGCAGACGGTAAGCGTCGTCGGTATGTCCCGTCAGCGCAACCGCTACAGAAGGCGCATGATCGCTGCGAATCTCGTGATCACGCAGCCGCTGGATCAGGTAGAAGCCGTCCATGGCAGGCAGCTCGAGGTCGCATACCACTGCATCCGGCAGCAGCCGGACGGCCGCTTCGACGCCCTCTTCCGCATCCGCCACGGCAACGACGTTTGCCCCTTCCGCTTCCAGCAACAAGGTCAGCGATTCCCGGCTGTCCGGGTCGTCTTCTACGAGCACGATCGTGGCCTGATCGAGTCTCAATGCTCCGTTCATTTTATGTTGTTGCTCTAAAAATCCGGTCAGGCCGTCAGGCTTGGCCAATGTGTCGCCCTGCTGGGAGGGTTGCTTGCCGCCGATTTGCGCGGCCGCGAAATTGCTGTTCATGGTTCCGACTCGAATTCATGTGCCGAGTTGCAAAAAAGGCCCACGATTGTAGACATGGCCCCCTGCAACGCGCGCACAGTAACGCGCCAAAATTGCACGCCAATGAAAAAACGGCTCCCGGCGACCGGGGCCGACACCCGATTCGCCGCAGCGGCATAGGCGATTGATTGCTTTCACTTGCCGCCGCGGCGTCATTTCGTCATTCCTGCCGATTTCTTCTGCGACGCCCGCAGCCCCGTTGCCCGGCGTTCGCATTTACCCCACTGGTAGCACGTTATGTGCCGCGCATCGCAAGGCATGCAGCAAGTAAGTTGCATGGTTAACCAATTTTCTTCGGACTAATGCCCTGCGCGAGAAGCGCCACCGCGTGGCGGGCGATCTCGTCGCCGCCAATCAGGCGACGTTTGGGATCGCGGCGCCACAGCTTCGACGTGGCGAGAGGCAATAGTGTCAGCCCGAGCAGCGTGACGAACATTAGCGATGGCTCGAGCGCCGGATTCAAACGCCCTTCCTTCTGCCATCGCTCAATGGCGGCAAGCGACGTCTTCTGAGTTGCGTCGCCGAAACGCTCCTGCATGCGCTGACGCAGCAGGCCGCTATCGCTGATGACTTCGCGCACCCACAGCGACGGAAACCACGGCCGCTCGACCGCAGCCTGCACCATGCGCTGTGCGAGTTGCGTGATCGCCGCGACGGGATCGTCCGCATGCTCCTGGAACGGCACGCCGAGACTCGCGCGCAACGGGCCGAAGCGCTCTTCAATGAGCACGTCGAGCAGTTGCTCACGCGTCTTGAAGTAGTAATGCATCATGGCCGGCGTGAAGCCCGCCTCGCGGGCAATCTCGCCGAGCGTCGTATCGACGATGCCTTGCCGCGCGAACAGCACGAGCGCCGCGTCGAGCAGACGAGTGCGCTGCTCCGCTCCGCGCGAAGCGCCCGGCGGTCTGCCAGGCCGCCTCGAAGATGCGCCCTCTGACGCGCTTTTTGCCGGGGCGCCTGTCGCGGGATCTGCGGCAACCGCCGCCGTTTGCCCCGCGCGCTTGTGCGGCTTCGCCTCAGAGCCGCTACCGCCGGAAGCCTTCGCGCCGCTCGTCTTCTTACCAACTGATGGAGTTCTTGCCATTGCACTCGTTTGACGCGCGATAGAATGTCGCATATATTAACTTTCGAGTTAATTAATTTCAAGGCGCTAATGCCATGCAACAGCCCAGCCGACAAGCCGCGCTCGCCCAGCCGCAGCGACTGCTGAACGACGGCCCGCACGCCGCAGTGACGCGACACGAGCCGGCTCCGGAGTCAGTCGAACGGACCGCCGACCACCCGCCGATCCGCCTGCTGTTCCCCGCGCTGTTGCTGGTCATGCTGCTCGCTGCGCTTGATCAGACGATAGTGTCGACCGCGCTCCCAACGATTGTCGGCGAACTGGGTGGACTCAATAACCTGTCGTGGGTCGTGACAGCCTATCTGCTCAGCTCGACGATCGTCGTGCCACTGTACGGCAAGTTCGGCGATCAGTTCGGCCGCAAGATCGTGCTCCAGACGGCGATCGTGCTCTTTCTCGTCGGTTCCGCGCTGTGCGGCATAGCGCAAGACATGACCCAGTTGATCGTGCTGAGGGCATTGCAAGGGCTCGGCGGCGGCGGTCTGCTCGTCGTGACAATGGCCGCAATCGCAGACGTCATTCCGCCCGCGCAACGTGGCCGCTATCAAGGCGTGTTCGGCGGCGTGTTCGGTCTCGCAACGGTGGTCGGTCCGCTGCTCGGCGGCTTTCTTGTCGAGCACCTTACGTGGCGCTGGATTTTCTATATCAACCTGCCACTCGGCATCGTGTCGCTGGCTGTGATCGGCGCGGTCTTCAAGCCGCGTCTGCATCACGTCAAGCACACCATCGACTATATGGGGGCTGCCTTCCTTGCCGGCGCACTCACCTGCATCATTCTGTTCACGAGCCAGGGCGGCACGATCTTGCCGTGGTCGTCGCCGCAATTGTGGATCACGCTCGGCATGGGGCTCGTCGCGATCTGGGGTTTCATCCACGAAGAACGCAGCGCGGCTGAACCGATCATGCCGCTCGAACTTTTCAGGCAGCGCACGTTTTTACTAAGCAGTCTGATCGGCTTCATCGTGGGCGTGTCGATGTTCGGCTCCGTCACGTTTTTGCCGCTCTATCTGCAAGTGGTCAAAGGCTCGACGCCGACAGAAGCCGGCATGCAGATGCTGCCGATGATGGGCGGCCTGTTCGTCATGTCGATGGTGACAGGTCGTCTGATCAGCAAAATTGGCCGTTATCGCATGTTCCCTATTGCGGGCACCTTGCTCGTGGCGATAGCCATGATGCTGCTCGCGCGCCTGCAGATCGACACACCGATTCATGTGATGTATCTCGACATGGGCGTGCTCGGCTGCGGTCTCGGCATGGTGATGCAGGTGCTTATCCTCGCCGTGCAGAACACCGTCGAATTCAAGCATATGGGTGTGGCCACATCGGGCGCCACGCTGTTTCGTTCGATCGGTGGATCGATCGGTGTGGCCGCGTTCGGCGCCGTCTTTTCCAACGGCCTTGCCGCAAGGCTTGAAAAGCTGATCCCACCGGAGACGGAATTGCCGCATGCGCTCGGACCCGCCGCGATCCGCCATTTGCCTGACGCACTGCGCGCCGACTATCTACAGGCATTTGCCGGCGCGTTGCATACCGTGTATCTCTCCGCGGCGTGTGTCGTATTGCTCGCATTCGTGCTCGCCTGGCTGCTGAAGGACCATCCGTTGCGTGAGCATTGAAGCATCGCACTTCGTCGGGCGCCACATGGAAATATCGATTGCATGCGCCCGAAATTCGTCTGCGAAATGCGCGCCCTACCATAAAAAGAATTGCGCGCGTTCGTCCTCATGATGTGCACGATCATTCGTCCTACCTGGCAATGTGCGGTAGCGCACACAACATAGGGTCGATCGTCCATTGACGTCCGCTTCGAAACGCCACATATTGAAAACGACGGCACGCAAGCCTCGCTTGCCTGCCCGGACTCTCTGGCGCATGTAGATCGTGGTTTCCGCGGACACTCATACCGCTTCAAGCGCGATCGGAAGCATGCCGTAACGGCATTGTTTTCCTCAGTTGGGGCCATAGCATGTCCACTCAGACCTTAGCCGGCGATCGCTTTCCGACGCCATGCAAACAATGTGGCGGTGCGCTTTACCGGCGAGTGGATCATTGCCCGTATTGCGGCTCGCTTCATCCGCTCGATGCCGACGCACGCGCACCTGTGCGCAGCGCGCTGCATGAGAGTCGAGCCAGCACGCTGAACATGTCGACGTTGCACGACGGATTCGGCGCGCCGGCGTTCAACGAGCCCGACTTCCCCGGCGGCGCCCTGCATGCCGGCCTCAACCTCGCTCCGGCAGGCGCGCTTCAGGCGTCGTCTTCGTCGCTGGTTTCGCCCGACACGCCGCTGTTGCCCGTTGCCGATCCTGCCGAAGTGACGCAGCGCGCGGGTCTGCGCATGCGCCACGCGCTACTCGCGACCGGGGCCATTGTCGCCGCGGGCCTGACGTATGTCGGCTACGCGCTATTCAACGACAGCCGCGACCTGCACTACGGCAACGGCGAGCAATCTGCAGAAACCGCCCGCGACGCCAGAACGACAACGGGGACCATCGCGCTGTACTCGCCCGATCAGGCAGCCGACTCGCGCATCGCTGCGATGCCCGGCAAATCCACCGGCACAGAAGGCCTGCGAAACACCGTACAGGCAATACCGGCCACAGTACCGATCGCGGTGGTTTCAGCGAAAACGGCCACACCGCAATTCCGCGACGGCGCGCAAGCCCTGCGGGCGGCCCGCACCGCATTGCGCGCCAACGATCTGAACGCGGCACAAGCGGCCCTGGGCGCAGCACAATCGCTGCAACCCGAGAGCAGCGACGCGCAAAGTCTCGCCGCCGAATTGAAGCCGTTGACCGCGCGCCGTGACGCCGCGTTGCTGGCGGCGCAAATGTGCGCGGACCAGCAAACATGGCCGTGCGCGCGAGAGCATGCGAACGAGGCGCTGGCGCTAGACACCGGCAACGACACGGCAAAGACGATCCTCGAGCGTGTGATTCGCGAAACCGGCTGGGCACCGCTCAGTACCCAGACAACGAGCAATGCCAGGCTGCCGCGGCAGTCGGCCGCCAAATAGTTCGGACACCGAATTTAATGGCTGTAAAATTGCCAACCCGACCCGATAGGTGCAGATCATGCTAAAGAGATTTCTGACGGGATGGCTGGGAGCGATGCTGCTGATCACGTCTTCGCTGCTGAGTGCCGAACCCGCGCACTACAAGATCGTCACTGGCCCCGAACGCGGCACCTACATTCAGATCGGTCAGGATCTGTCGAAATGGGTCGCGCAGCCGGCGGGCATCGATCTCGCCGTGGTCGCGTCGAAGGGATCTGCCGAAAACGTGCAGCGCATGCGCTTTGAGCCGGGCGTGAAACTCGCGTTGGTGCAGTCCGATGTGTATCAGGCCTACATCGACATGGCCAACTCGGGCAATCCCGACGCCGGTACCGCCATCCGCCCGCTGCGCCTCATCATGCCGCTCTACGACGAAGAGATTAACGTCGTGGTGCGTGCGGATTCGCCGCTCAAAAGTCTAGGCGACATCAGGGACAAGACCATCAGCGTCGGCCTGCTCGGCAGCGGGACCGCGCAATCGGCGACTACCCTGTATCGCCTTATGTTCGGCCAGCCTATTCCCGAACAGAACATCCAGCACCTGAGCAACGAAGACGCACTTGCCGCATTGATCGTCAAGAAAGTAGACGTTGCGATCATCGTGGTCGGCCAGCCGGCAAAACTGTTCAACGATATGAACCCGGAGCTGCTGCAGCAGATCCGTCTGCTGAAAGCCGAACCCACTGCACCCGAAACCGTCCGTGCCAAGCAGACCTATTTCCCCGCGACGATCCGCGCGAGCAGCTATCCGAACTGGCTGAAAGAAGACGTGCCCACGCTCACGGTCAAGGCCTTTCTCGTCACCTATGACTATGGTCTGCGCGATACCGTCGGCAACCTGAATCATTTTGCCGACTCGCTATGCGCGAACTTCGACAATCTGCAGGAGCATGGGCATCCGAAATGGAAACAGGTCAAGCTTGAATTGCCCAGCCTCGTGCGCGGTTGGAAATATTACCCACCTGTAGAGAAGCATTTACGCGCGTGCCTTGCGAACCGAAGTGCAGGCATCAACGCGGCCGCGGCTCAGGTCTCGGAAAAGCCGCGCAGCAACTGTACGAATCAGGAACGCCTGCTTCTGCTGTGCAAGTAGTAATACATCCGCATGCGGAGCGCCAATGCATCAGTGAGCGCTCCTGCTGCGGTTTATGCCCGCTTGCGCTCGCCGGATGCGGCAGAGTTCTCCATCGCGCGCTGCAAGACTTCGTACACTTTCGGCCGGTTGCATTGCGAGACGTTAAAGCGCAGGTAACCGGCCGCCGATTGCGAGACGCTGAATACATTGCCCGGTGCGAACACGACATCTGCGCCTAGCGCATGGCGCGCGATGTCGGCGGCGTCGAGCGAATCGGGCAAGCGCGCCCACACGAACATGCCCGCACGCGGCTGCGTCCATACGTCGAGGCCCGCGTAGTTCAGTCGGCGCATGGTTTCCCCCATCGCGTCCGCGAGCTTCGCGCGCATCGATTCAAGATGACGCCGGTAAGTACCGTCCACCAGCAACCGATGCACGACGCTCGCCGTGAGTTGCCCATTGCCGAACGACGTGGCGAGCTTCAGGTCGATCAGCGGCTCGATCCATTCGGCGCGCGCGGCGATGTAGCCGCAACGCGCCGCCGCGGAAAGCGTCTTCGAAAAGCTGCCGATCGACACCACCCGCGTGAGCCCATCGAAGGCGGCAAGCCGCGGCGCGGCTTCGTCTTCGAAGTCCGCGAAGATATCGTCCTCGACGACGATCAGTCCGTGTTCGCCGGCGAGCTTGAGCAGCCGATGCGCGACCGCTGGCGCGAGCGTCGCGCCGGTAGGGTTATGAATCGCGGAATTGGTCACATAAAGCCGAGGACGATGCTCGACCAGCGCCCGCTCGAAGGCTGCGAGGTCCGGACCCGACGGCGTATAAGGCACGCCGACGATGCGCGCGCGATGCGCCCGCAACAGCGCCTGGAAGTTGAAATAGCACGGGTCGTCGATCAGAACCGTGTCCCCCGGTTCGAGCAGAAAACGGCACACGAGGTCGAGCGCGTGCGTGCCGCCGTCGGTGAGGACGATCTGTTCGGGCGGCGCTTCCACGCCGTGCTGCGCGAGCCGCCAGGCAAGCTGCTGACGCAGCGCGGGCAGGCCATACGGGTTCGCATAGTCGGCGAGCGGCGACTGCGGATCGCGCGCAATGGCCCGCAATGCGCGACGCACGCCGTCCTCTGGCAGCCAGGACGCCGGCATCCAGCCGCAACCCGGCTTCAGCACTTTGGAGCCGGGTTGTAGCGACTGGCGAGTGAGCCACAGCGGATCGACCTCGCGATCGAGGCGCGGCCCGAGATCGGCGAGCGCGAGTGGCGGCGCATGGCCTGACACGAAAAATCCCGAGCCGCGCCGGGCCACGATCGCACCTTCAGCGACGAGCCGGTCATACGCTTCTACCACCGTCGACTTCGACACACCGAGCGCTTCAGTCATGACGCGGATCGACGGCACGCGCGCGCCGGGCATCAGCGAGCGGCTCGCAATGCGTTCGCGCAAATTGTCCATGACGATGCCTACGCGTGTTCCTTGCGGTTTCCCGAGTCCTTGGATCTGCCCACCTTGCTCCATCTGTACTGCTCCTTCGTCGGTACAGTTTGCACGAATTGTACTGATCCGTAGCTTAACCTTTTCGCGATGAAAGCGGATGCTATACGCTTCATTCCAATACGCGTGGACCTCTAGTGGACAAGACAACGAATGGCTGGCTGAGCGGGCTCATAGGCGTGCTGATTTTCAGCGGTTCGCTGCCGGCTACGCGCATCGCCGTGCAAGGGCTCGATCCGGTGTTCCTGACGGTGGCGCGTGCGACCATCGCGGGCACGCTCGGTCTGTTGCTGCTGCTCGTGTTCCGCGAGGCGCGTCCCGCACGGCGCGACATGGTTCCGCTCGTAATCGTCGCGCTCGGCGTGGTGGTCGGTTTTCCGCTTCTTACCGCGCTTGCGCTGCGCCACGTGAGTTCCGCGCACGCGATCGTGTTCGTCGGGCTGCTGCCGCTTGCAACCGCGATCTTCGGCGTGCTGCGCGGCGGCGAACGTCCGCAAGCGGCCTTCTGGTTCTTCTCGGCGCTCGGCAGCGGCGCGGTGATCGCATTTGCGATGCGCCACGGTCTCGACGCGTCTCCGGTGGGCGACGCGTTGATGCTCGCCGCGATCGTCGTGTGCGGGCTGGGCTATGCGGAAGGCGCGCGGCTATCGCGGCATCTCGGCGGCTGGCAGGTTATTTCATGGGCGCTGGTGCTGTCGCTTCCGCTGATGTTGCCGCTCGCATGGTGGACCCGCCCGGCTTCTTTCGAGGGCGTCAGCCACGCAGCGCTTTGGGGGCTCGCGTATGTGTCGCTGTTCAGCATGCTGATCGGCTTTGTATTCTGGTATCGCGGCCTCGCGCTCGGCGGCATCGCGGGAGTCGGACAGTTGCAATTGCTGCAGCCGTTTTTCGGACTGGTGCTTGCAGGGTTGTTGCTGCACGAACAGGTGCCGCCCTCGATGATCGCGGTCGCCGTCGCAGTCGTAGCGTGCGTGGCCGGCGCCCGGCACTTCTCCAAAGCGACGCCGGCGCGCCGCACGGCCTGACCTGGCGCCGAGTCGTCACGCAACGATTTTTGTCCGGCTTCAAATTTGCGCGCGCGGCGGGCATAGTCAAACGTATCCTCAGAAGAAGAGACACGACAGGCCGCACCGGCCGCACCAGGACTACGTATGACCACAGCCCGCCCAGCATCCGGCGCCCCGGACGCAACCACTGCAAGCGCAGCAACCGCTGAGTCGACCGGCAGCGACCCGCTTATCCGCGACGCAACCGAAGCCGACCTGCCCGCCATCCAGGCCATCTACGCGCACCATGTGTTGACCGGCGTCGCGTCGTTCGAAGAAGTGCCGCCTTCCGTGGACGATCTGCGCATGCGGCTCGCATCGGTGCGCAGCCATGGACTGCCGTACATGGTCGCCGAGATTGGCGGAGAGGTCGCGGGCTACTGTTATGCGACGCCTTACCGCCCTCGCGCGGCGTACAGGAACACCATCGAAGATTCGATCTATGTGAGCGACGCCTATCGCGGAAGAGGCCTCGGCCGCGTGCTGCTACAGGCGCTGATCGACCGATGCGAAACCGGGCCATGGCGCCAGATGGTCGCCGTGATCGCGGACGGCGGGAGTGGCGGATCACTGTCGCTGCATAAACAGTTGGGTTTCGAGTTGACCGGCACGTTGCGGGCCGTCGGTTTCAAGCATGGCAGATGGCTCGACACCACGCTGATGCAGCGGACTTTGGGTGCGGGCGCTTCGACGCCGCCGGACTACGAACCGTAAAGGCGCAACCCGAGCGTCGTGCTGGTCCGCCTCCATACAGCGGGGGTAAAATTCCGGGCATGCCTAACACGCCGCCCTCCACCTCGCCGCCGTCCTCGTCCGGCGCCTCGGACACGTCCGCAGGCGCCGCGCTGCGCAACGAGTACACGGTCGACGAACTCGCGCGCGTCAGCGACACAACGGTGCGAAACGTGCGGGCGTACCAGGACCGCGGCCTTCTCGCGCCGCCGGAAAAACGCGGCAGAGTGGGCGTGTATAACGACGCTCACGTGTCGCGTCTGAAGCTGATCAATCATCTGCTCTCTCGCGGCTACACACTCGCGAACATCCAGGATCTGATCAAGGCCGTGGACGAAGGCCACGATCTTCGCTCCATTCTGGGCCTCGAAACCGCGATTGGCGGGCGCTGGTCGCGCGAACATCCCAAGAAGTATTCGTTGGTCGAACTGCTGCAAATGTTCGGCGACAAAGCTTCGCCGAGCGCGCTCGCGAAAGCGGTCGATCTTGGCCTGCTGGAACGCGAGGGCCTGTCGTTCGTGTCGGGCAGCCCCACTGCACTCGCCGCTGGCGCCACGCTCGCGAAAGAAGGCATTCCGCTGGCCGATCTGCTCGATGCCGTCGGGGTCGCACGGCCGCATTTCAGCGCAATCGCCCACGCACTCGTCGATCTGGTGGTCCGCCAACTGGACCGCTACGATCCGGACGCGCTGCCGCCTCCCGCCGACGTGCCGGCCCTCGTGGACGCGATCTGGCGCGTGCGGCCACTCGCTATGGTGCTCGTCGAAAGCGAGATGAACCGCGCGCTTGAAGAGGCCTCCGGCGACTACCTCGGCGATCGCGTCGCGGCCATCATGGAAAAGAAACTGGCCCGCTCCGCCGGTCAACCGAAGCGGCCGAAGAAGTAGTCCGAGGCGCCGGTCGGCGTTCGGTCAGCAATGGCCTGAGTCCCCGCCTTTCAACCCTAGAGTTTGGCGTCTAGACGTGCCCTTGCGTCGTCCGTACTTCCGCCCTATCGTTACATCCATCAATGTAACAGTTATCAGCGTAATAAGGAGGCGATCCGGATGAACGCACGCACGCCACACGACGCCGCGGGCCACAGCGCGTTCGCGCCTATCGAGACGGACGTCGCCATTATCGGGACCGGCTTTGCGGGGCTGGGCATGGCGATTCGCTTGCGGCAATCCGGCTTCACCGACTTCATCGTTGCAGAAAAGGCCGAGTCGGTTGGCGGCACATGGCGCGACAACCACTACCCGGGCTGTGCGTGCGACGTGCAATCGCACGTCTATTCATTTTCGTTCGCACCCAACCCGCGTTGGACACGCATGTTCGCGCGTCAGCCGGAAATCCGCGCATATCTCGAGGAATGCACGCGACGCTTCGGCGTGGAGCGTCATCTGCGTTTTGGACATGAACTCGTGAGCGCGGTCTACGACGACACGTGCCACCGCTGGCAGCTGCGTTTCGCCAACGGGCAACAGTGGTCGGCGCGGGTACTGATTTCAGCGATCGGCGGCTTGTCGCGCGCGGCGATACCCGACATTCCCGGCATTGAACGATTCAAGGGCAAGGCGTTTCATTCGCAGCACTGGAATCACGCCTATCCGCTCGAAGGCAAGCGCGTCGCCGTAATCGGCACCGGCGCCAGTGCGATCCAGTTCGTGCCGCAAATCGCATCTCGCGTCGCGCATCTCGATGTGTTCCAGCGTACACCGCCGTGGATCATGCCGAAGGCCGACCGCGCGGTGCGACCGTTCGAGCAGTGGCTTTTCAGGCACGTGCCATTTACGCAAAAGATCATGCGTTCGGCACTCTACTGCATGCTCGAATCGCGCGCGCTCGGCTTCGCGATCCATCCGTCGCTAATGAAGACCGCGCAGAAAGTCGCCGAGCGGCATTTGCGCCGTCAGGTGCCCGATCCTGAATTGCGCACGACGCTCACGCCGAATTACACAATGGGCTGCAAGCGCATTCTGATCTCGAACGACTACTTACCCGCTTTATCGCGGGCGAACGTAACGGTGACGACGAGCGCTATCGAGCGCATCGACGAAGACGCGGTCATCACCAGTGACGGCGCGCGTCATCCGGTCGACTGTCTGATCTTCGGCACCGGCTTCCAGGTCGCCGATCCGTTCGCGCGAGGCGTGGTGCGGGGACGCAACGGCGTAGACATCGTCGATACGTGGCGTGACGGCGCGCATGCCTATCTCGGCACGTCGTTGCCTGGTTATCCCAACTTTTTCATGATCGTGGGTCCGAACACGGGACTCGGCCATAACTCGATGGTGTTCATGATCGAGTCGCAAGTCGAGTACATTTTGCGCGCGCTGAAAACCATGCGCAGCGAGCGTGCCGAGGCTATCGAAGTTCGCCCGCAGGTGGAGCGTGCGTACAACGAAAAGATCCAGCACAAACTCGGCCGCGCAATCTGGTCGACGGGCGGTTGCAAGAGCTGGTATCTCGATCCGAGAACCGGCAGGAACACTACGCTGTGGCCGGGGTTCGCGTACAAATTCCGCCAGGCCACCAGCATCTTCAATATGGACGATTACTTCGCTTTTACGTCAGCGTCCGGGACAACGATCGCGCAGACCACCTCGACGCACAGCGTGCACGGTAGCGCGCAGCCTGCCGCGTCGACCGAAGTCACCTGAAACACACATAACGACAACGCACATTCAGAGAGGACGGGAGATAAAACCAATGAAGCATTTCAACGATAAAGTCGCTGCGATCACAGGCGCGGGTTCCGGCATGGGTCGCTCGCTCGCGATCCGGCTCGCGCGAGAAGGCTGCCACCTGGCTCTTGCCGATCGCAACGCGACGAGCATCGAGGAGACCGCTCGACTTGCGCAAGCCGCCGCACCACATATCGTCGGCGCGCCGCTGCTGATCACCACCGCTGTGTTCGATGTCTCCGACCGAGCCGCAATGTTCGCGTGGGCCGCGGAAACCGTCGAGCAGCATCGGCGCGTGAACCTCGTGTTCAACAACGCGGGCGTCGCTCTCTCCAGTACGATCGAAGGCATGGAATACGCAGATCTGGAGTGGATCGTCGGCATCAACTTCTGGGGCGTCGTACATGGCACCAAGGCGTTTCTGCCACACTTGAGGGCATCGGGCGAAGGCCATATCGTCAATACGTCAAGTGTATTCGGCCTTTTCGCGCAGCCTGGGATGAGTGGCTACAACGCGACGAAGTTCGCGGTCCGCGGCTTCACCGAGGCACTGCGCGAGGAACTCGATCTGATGAAATGCGGCGTGTCGGCTACCTGCGTGCATCCGGGCGGCATCCGTACAAGCATCGCGCAGTCGAGCCGCATTGCGCCGAATATGGTCGGCTTCATGCTGGAGAGCGAGCAGCAAGGCAAGGACGATTTCGAGAAGTTCTTCATCACCACCGCCGACAAAGCCGCCCGTACGATTCTCGACGGCGTTCGCAGGAACAAGCGGCGCGTGCTAATTGGCCGCGATGCACGCGCCGCCGACTGGCTCGCGCGCACGTTGCCCGCTGCTTACCAGGCACTTGTCGTGCTGCAAACGCGGCGCATGAAGCGCAATGCGGAAAAACGCGCCCGGCGCGCGGCGCAACTGGACGGAAGGCGCGCTTGATGATGCACGCCCGATAGTACGCGCCTGACAGCACTATCCAGACGCTCATAGAATCACGAGGAGAAAGGCCATGATGCCCGTTCGCCGCGATTTACGCTTCAACCTCCCGCAGGACCGTGCGTGCGACTGGCACGCGCAAGGCTCGCATGTGACACACTTCTTCAACGCGCTCTCGCTGCTCTTTCCCGCCGGAGAGCGCTTTTTCATGGACAGCGTGCGCAACTATCGCGATCAGATTGACGACCCGGTGCTGAAAAAGCAGGTACTGGGTTTTATTGGCCAGGAAGCGATGCATACGCGCGAGCATGTTGAATACAACGATCTACTGGAACAAGCCGGTTTGCCCGCGCATAAGCTCGACAAACGGCTATGGGCGATTCTCAACTTCGGCCGCAAGGTGTTGCCGCATTCGTATCAATTGGCCGTCACCGTGTGCCTCGAACATTACACGGCGATGCTCGCCGGCTTGCTGCTCGAGGACGCGTCACGCATCGAAGGGTCCGCCGACGGTTACGCGCAAATGTGGACGTGGCACGCGCTCGAAGAAACCGAGCACAAAGCCGTTTCCTACGACGTGTGGAATACGGTACTCAAACCTGGACTGGGGCGTTATCTATTACGTACAGGCGTTATGCTCGCCACCACCATCACTTTCTGGCTGATCGTGTTCGACTTTCATGTGCGTCTTCTGATTGCGGACCGCAAACGCGGCGGTCATCTGCGCGGCATGTGGCGCGTCGTGAAATACCTGTACGGCCCGCGTCATGGCGTCTTTCCGCGTATAGCGGCCGAATGGCTGAGCTTTTTCCGGCCCGGCTTTCATCCGTGGGATCACGACAATCGCGCGCAACTCGCGCGTATCGACGGCCTCGTAGCGGCGGTCGACGCCTCGAACGCGGCCGCGCCGAATTCGCGTAGAGCAGCACGGCGCGGCGTGCAGGCGGCCGCGTGATACGCGACGCGTTGCCGGTGGATGCCGGCGACGTGCGGCTTGCGGCCTACGTGAGCGGACCGCGTGACGCGCCGCCGATCGTACTGGTGCACGGCTATCCCGACTCGGCCGCCGTATGGGATCCGGTTCGCGCGCAACTCGACTCGCGCTACCGCGTTATAAGCTACGACGTGCGCGGCGCCGGCGCATCGGAAGCGCCGACCACGCGCGACGGATACCGTATTGCACAACTTGCCGCAGATCTGAGCGCAGTCGTGGACGCCACCTGCGGTGAGCAGCCCTTTCATCTGGTCGGCCACGACTGGGGTTCGATTCAAAGCTGGGAAGCCGTAACCGACCCGCAGCTCAAAGGACGCATCAGGTCATTTACCTCTATCTCGGGCCCGTGCCTCGATTACGCTTCGGTCGTGCTGCGTGGCACGCGTGACGCTCACAACAAACATAGGATAGCGAATCGATCGCCGCGTCTCAGCATTCGTCAATTGCTCAGATCCTGGTACATCTTCTTCTTTCATTTGCCATGGCTGCCGGAACTGGTGTGGCGCATGGGCGGAGTGCGCTTGTGGCCGTTGTGGCTACGAATCACGGAACGCGTTGACGCGTCGCGTGACTCCACGCAGATGCGCAATGCGATCAACGGACTGAACCTTTATCGCGCGAATTTCATCGACAAACTCTTGCATCCGCGCGCGCGCCCCGTGCATGTGCCCGTTCAGTTCATCGTGCCATTGCGTGACCGCTATGTTGGGCCGGAATTGTCGGTGGGCCAGGAAGCGTGGTTGGGACCCTATGACCGCGTCGAACTCGACGCAGGTCATTGGGTCGTGCTGCGCGAGCCGCAATTAGTTGCTGCAAACATAGAACGATTTGTCGCGCGACATCTGTCAGAGCCGGGTGGCCCGGTCGCGCCCACGTTCAACGCTCGCGCGGCAGGCGGGTGAATAGCGTCGGATAGTCGATCACAAGGCCGTCATCGTCGACTTTCATATTCGCCGTGAAGTCGCGGAAAATGCCTTCATAGCGGTACTCGCGGTCCGATTCAATACACGAGTACGCCTGCTCGACGCGCGTGACCTGCAAGTCCGGTGTGGAAATGTACGCGACTTGTATAGGGCGACGCTCACCTTGCGTAAGTTGCAGCCGGCGAATCGGCAACGTATTGGTAAACGGCGTGGCGGCAATGTCGATATCAATGCATCCTTCGATCGCGCTCAACATAAGGCCGTGCCCATCGCGCCAGTTGCCCTCGCCGTCGCCGTGCAGTTCCAGTTCTCCGCCGCCCACGATCTTCAGCCATGCGTAACGCGTGCGCCATTGCGCATCGCAGCGGACCATATAGTGCAACCCGTAAGCCTTGCCGTAACGCTGCCCGACCACGACGCTTTCCACGTCGAAGCCGTCGTCGCGTGCGTCGAACGACAGGTGTTCGATTCCATCTGCCTCTTGCGATGCCCACCGTACTTCCCGCATCAGATGCCTCCTTATGGTGAAACGCGCAGCAAGCGCGTCGCACTTCATATCGTAGCCTAACGCGGGAGACTCGCCGATGCGCGTGCCTACCGGCACATCGTGCGGATGCTGCCCAAATAGCCACTATCAATGCGCGGGCATGCACACAGCCGCGCGAGTGCCCTATCCTCGCGTTTCGCAACTGTTCGCCTCCGGCGCGCCATTCGATTCCAGATGCGCTCCGCCAAACGCTCATCGACCGATACCATGCATGCCGCCGCGACCGAAGCGCGTTCCGCCGCCTTGCGCACCCTGCTGCGCAGCTGCGGGCAGATCGTGCTCCAGGCGAACGCATTCACGGGGGCATGCCTCGTTGCCGGCTGGCTGCTTTGCGACCCGCGCCTTGCCTGTGCTGCTTTGATCGGCGCAGTGGCCGCCAACGTGAGCGCGATGCTCGCCGCTCACTCCGACGACGACCTGCGCGCTGGCCTGTACGGCTTTAACGGTGCATTGGCGGGACTCGCCGCGTTCAGCTTCATCGCCGACAATGCGACCGCCACCGCCGTCGCGATTCTCGCAGCCACAGGCACGGCATGGCTTCACGAACCGTGGTCACGATGGCTGCGCACGCGACAGTTGGGCTACTTCTCGAGCTCGTGTCTGATCGTCACGTGGCTCTGGCTGCCGATCGCTGCAAGCGGACCCGAGCCGGCGCGTCTCGCAGCAACTCCTACGCTCGACGCGGCGCAGTTCGCCGGTGGCGTGCTCGCCGGTCTCGCGCAAACCGGCTTCGCCTCGGGCGCAATGGCCGGTGCATTCGTGTTGCTCGGGATCGCGGCGGCGTCGACACGGCATGCGCTGTGCGCGTTGACGGGCGCGGCGCTCGCAACCAGCCTACATGTTCTACTGGGCGCGGGGGCAACCTCGTTCGATGCAGGCCTGTTAGGATTCAACGGCGCCCTCACCGCGCTTGCACTGACCGACTGCGGCGTCTTGTGGATGCTCGGCGGCGTGGCACTCTCAGTGGCGTTGCAAGCGGCGGCGGCTCACGTCGGCTTCGCCGCGCTAAGCGCGCCTTTCGTCGCGGCAACGTGGAGCGTGCAATGGCTGAGGCAGCGTGCTGTTCGCTGAGACTCCGCCTGTCAGGCAAGATCGGGGAATACCAGACCACCTCAGGAGCCATTTATGTCTTTCATCCACACACCCGCAGGCCGCATTGAGCAATCCGGGCCGACTTCGCAAGCCGAGCAGCAGACTCGCGTCGACCTGGCCGCCGCGTATCGCCTCGTCGCGCTCAACGGTTGGGACGACCTGATCTACACGCACATCTCCGCGAGCGTTCCGGACGAGCCGGGCCACTTTCTGATCAATCCATTCGGTCTTGCATTCGACGAGGTGCGCGCGTCGAATCTCGTGAAGATCGACATCGACGGCAATATTGTCGGTGCCAGCGAACATGTGGTGAACGTGACCGGCTTCGCCATTCACGCCGCCGTGCATGCGGCACGCGCAGACGCGTTCTGCGTTATGCATTTGCACAGTACGGCAGGCGTGGCCGTGTCGGCACAGCCTGCGGGTTTGCTGCCCGCGTCACAACACGCGCTGCGGTTTTATCGTCAGCTCGCGTATCACGACTATGACGGCCTCGCCTTTACGCCGGCCGAAAGCAGGCGCCTCGTGGAGCATCTGGCGGACAAACCCGCCATGCTGCTGCGCAATCACGGCCCGCTGACCGTGGGCCGCACCGTCGCCGAAGCGTATGTGTTGATGGCCACGTTGCTCAAAGCGTGCGAGATCCAGTTGCAGGCGCAAGCATGCGGCGCCCCGCTTGTCGTGCCTGACGACGCGGTCGCCACGCGCACAGCCGAGCAACTCTATGACGGCGGCGCAGTGGAAGGAACACTGGAATGGCCTGCGTTGCTGCGCAAGCTGGACCGCCTAGACCCGACTTATCGCGACTGACGGGCGATTAGTACCTGAATTACCCTGACCATACCGCGCAATGACTACCGCAATTGCTTATGCGGCGCGTGATATCAATTAGATTCTCAACGGAGCCGAACCATGCCCACGTTTCGTATCGAACTGTTCGAAGGCCGCTCGCTGGAACAGAAACGCCAATTCGTCGAAGCAATCACGAAAGCGACTTGCGAATCGCTCGGCGTCGAGCCGAATTCGGTCGACATCACTCTTACCGACGTGAAGCGCGAGAATTGGGCAACAGGAGGACGCTTGTGGTCCGACAGCGAAAGCTGAATTGATACGCTGCGCGCGTGGTGCGCGCAGCGGTTTTATTGCTCAGCGACGCATGAATTAAATGCGCCGCTGTGGCGGCGTAACAACACGCCGCCGCTACCCTGAAGCCATTAGAAGCGGTGAATGATGCCCACGCCGCCTGCAACCTGGCTACGCGACGAAGACGGCGCGCTGTTCTGACCGTCGCCGATATTGGCCGTCGCGTTGATGATGCTCACGCCGTTGTTGCCGATCGTCTGGCCGTTCGCACGCTGATACGCTTCCACCGCATACAGACCCGTACGCTTGGAGAGGCTGTAGTACTGCGACAGGTTGAACTGGTTATAGCTAGCTGCGCTCGAGATGCCATTCGATTCCGTCGCACGCGTGTAGCTATAGCCGGCTGCCAGATCCAGTGCACCGATCGGCTTGAAGTGCACCACTGCGCCACCCGTGTTAAACGTCGCCTGATGACGGAAACCCGAGTTCACACCCGGAATGTATTGCACGTTCGAGTACGAGAACGACACGTCCCATTGCGAGTTGAACGTGTAGCCGCCGGTGACTGCAACGCGCTGCTGAGCCTGCGCCGTGCGGTAACCGTTGGTGATGCCGGACAGACCCGGGCCGGTCGTCGCGCCGTTATTCGACGTAGTCGACTCGGGGCCCCAGAGACCGCCGCCAGGCGTCGAGTTGTTGATGCGCTGGAAGCCTGCTGCGATGCCGAACGGACCGTTCAGGTACTGCACCGCGGCGCTCCACGTCGAGCCGGCGTTGAAGCTGCCCGGCACGCCGCCCAACGAGTACGAACCGCTTACCGTCAGACCATACATGTTGGGCGACGTGTACACGAGGGAGTTATTCGCGCGATAGATCGTATCCAGCGAATCGAGATCGCCCGGGTGCGCGCCGTAAGCGCCGGTCAGCCACGTAGTCGGGCTATACGGCGAGAGCAGCGTGTAGTACGACGTGTACTGACGGCCAGCCGTCAAGGTACCGTACGTGGGGTTCGTCACGCCGATCCATGCCTGGCGGCTGAAGCCAAGGCCGTTCACGCTCTGCGCGCCGGTAGCGCTGTTGAAGCCCTGCTCCAACTGGAAAATGGCCTTCGTGCCGCCGCCAAGATCCTCGCTACCCTTCAGGCCGAAGCGGCTACCCGCCCAGATGCCGTTGTTCATCTTGACAACCGATCGGCCGCCCGAAGTCGAGCCGAGCGTCGTCGAGCTGCTTTGGTAGCCGATCCCCGTATCGACGATACCGTACAACGTCACGCTGCTCTGTGCGTGTGCGCCAAGGGCGAACAGGCCAAGGGCGGAGGTTGCTAGTGCCTTTTTCATTTATGCTCCTCTTTAAAAAATTGTTCTTGACTACCGGTCATTGTCTGAACCGCGCAACCGGTGAATCGGGGATTTCAGGTCAGAAAACCGGGTGTCCATTTATCACGCTCGGCAACCACGTGGAAAACATCGGCACGTAGGTCACAATATTGATGGCGCTGAAGATAGCGAGGTAATACGGCCAAGCCACCTTGGTAGTTTCCCCAATCGACACATTGCCGATCGCGCAACCAATGAACTGCACCGAGCCGATCGGCGGGTGAACGAGGCCCAATGCGCAGTTCAGCAGGATCATGATGCCGAACTGCACGGGACCGACACCGCTGTGCATCGCCATCGGCAGGAACAGCGGCGTAGTGATCAGAATGTGCGCCGCCATGTCCACGAACGTGCCGAGGAATACCTGAATGATGTTGATATAGAGCAGCATCAACCAGGGAATGCTCGTCGCGCCGTCCAGCATGTGCTCGATCGCATCGGGGATCTCCAGATACGCCATCTGGTAGCGGAGCATGTTCGATACACCGATCAGCAGCAATACGACGCCTGTGGTCTTCGCGGCCTTCGACAGTGCGAAGGAGAGCTTTTTCAGCGTCATCGAGCGATACACGACGACCGTCAGCACCAGCGAATAAGCCACCGCAATAGCAGCGGCTTCCGTCGCTGTTGCAATGCCCTTCGCCACGCAGACCAGAATGATCGCGATCACCATCAGGCCGGGCAATGCGCCGAGGAAGGTCCGCGCGACCGCCATCCAGCCCGGGAAGCGCTGCAGTTCGGTCGAACCGTCGGGACGGCGCGGGTAACCATAGCGCACGGCTTGCCAGTACGCGGCGATCAGCACGAAGCCCATCACCCACAACACGGGCAAGAGCCCCGAGAACAGCAGATCGCCGATCGACACGCCGCTCATCGGCACACCGTTCAGCGTGCCGGTAATGCCCTGTGCCGCAAACGCGTAGATGATCATGTTCGTCGACGTCGGCATCAGCGCGCCCGCGAGCGACGAATGCGTCGTGACGTTGACCGCGTAAGCGGCGCTGTAACCCTCGCGCTTCATCAGCGGAATCACGACGCCGCCCATTGCCGACGTGTCCGCCGTGGGCGAACCCGAGACGCCGCCGAACAGCGTACATGCGACGACGTTCGCCATGCCGAGGCCGCCGCGGAAATGACCGACCGTTGCCTGCGCGAAACGCAGGATGCGATCGGCAATGCCTCCGTGCAACATCAGTTCGCCCGAGAAGATGAAGAACGGCACTGCGAGGAACGAAAACGCGTTCATTCCCGAGATCATCGACTGCATCGCGGTGGCCGCCGGCAGCCCTTCATACAGATACGTGAGCACACACGACAGCCCCAGCGCGAACGAAACAGGAACGCCGAGCACCAGAAAGACGATAAAGCTAATAGAGAGGAGTGCAAGTTCCATGATTGTTCTATTTGTGTTTCTTTGCGAAAAGCGTCAGAAGGTTCTCGAATGAGAACAACGCGATGCAGACGCTCGCAATGACCGGGATCACGTAGCGGAGCGCTTCGGGCAAACCGAGAATTGGAATTTTGTCATGCAGCGTGGTCTCGGCCATCTGCAGCGAGCCGAAGAAAATCGCCACGGCGAGCGCGATGAGACACAGATGCTGGAACGTGTGTGCAGCGAGCTGACCTTTCACCGGCAGACTCTTCACCAGCGAATCGAGCCCGATATGGCCGCCTTCGCGGACCTTCAGCGCCGCACCGAACATCGCGATCACGATCACCAGCAACAGTGCGATGGGCTCGACGAAATCGGGAGCGTCGCTAAACACGTAGCGCATGACGACGCTGTAGATCACCAGCAGACTCAGCGCTGCGAGGCTGAGCGAGGCGATGACAGCGAGCGCGCGAAAGATAAAATCGTTTGGGCGTTTCATGAATCTCTTGACCCCATTCTTGCCTACGACGGACCGTTTTTACTCGTTAGACGTGCTACTTCCGTCACCCGTTACGCAATCGCGCAGACAGCGGAAAGCCTCGCAGTACTTCTGCAAGGCTATTCCGCTGTCGCGAAAGCGCGATGCGAGCGTTACTTGATTGCCTGAATCTCGTCGACGAGCTGCTTCATTTGCGGCGTCTTCTCGTACTTCGCCCAAACCGGCTGCATCACCTTGACGAAAGCCGCGCGGTCGATCTGCGACGATGCAACGATCTGCGCGCCGCCCTTGGTCACCGTCTTGCTCGCGTCGTTCTCACGCGCGGTCCACAGCTTCTGGTAGTAAGGCACCGAGTCGGCCGCGGCCTTCTTGATGATTTCCTGCTCCTGCGGCGACAACGTGTCCCACACCTTCTTCGAGAAGACGAGAACTTCCGGCGTCATGGAGTGCTGGGTTTCCGAATAGACCGGCGCGACTTCGAAGTGCTTGGTCTCTTCGTAAGAAGGCAGGTTGTTTTCCGCTGCGTCGACGAGACCGGTCTTCAGCCCCGTATAGACTTCGGCAAACGGCATCGGCGTCGGCGTGCCACCCATTGCCCTGATTTCGTCGACCATCAGATCGGACGGCTGTACGCGGACCTTCAGACCCTTCATGTCGGCCGGCGTGCGGATCGGCTTCTTCGTGTAGATGGAACGAGCACCGCTTTCATAGAAAGTCAGCGCGATCATGCCCTTTGCCTTGAAGGCGTCCAGAATCTTCTGGCCTTCGGGGCCGTACATCACCTTGCGGAAATGGTCGATGTCGCGGAACAGGAACGGCAGCGACGGAATCATCGACTCAGGTACGATTTCGTTGAATGCCGCACCGTTTGCACGCGCCATGTCGAGTGCGCCGATGCGCACCTGATCGATTGTGTCGTTTTCCGAACCAAGTGCGCTATTGCCGAAGACCTTCACGGAATCCTTGCCGCCGGTTGCCGTCTTGATCTGCTCACCCATGTACTTCACGGCCATATTGGTCGGGTAAGCGTCGCCGTGCACGTCCGACACGCGGAACACGCGCGCTTGCGCCGACATGGCGCCAAAGGCCAGCACCGATGCGGCGACAATCAACGAAACACGGGAAGAGGCGAACTTCTTGTTCATCATGACATTCCTTGAAAAATAGACACCCAATCGATGCGAAGGGCTGCTGACGGCTGGCCAAACGCGAACGGCCGGCTGCAAACGGACGGTCCCGGATGTGACATGGTTTGGCTGGGTATCCCGATGCGGCGCTCGCGGTCTCCTACGTGGCAAATGCTTTGCCGTGCTGTCCGTGCAACGTCCCGGCACAATGATCAGCACTCCTGTCGGACAACTCGACTTCTTGTACTTCTGCTGCGTCGGCGCACTTTCACGCGAGCGATTGCGCGCGCCAAAGCTGCCATTCATCGCGTTGCAATCTCGAAAAGCGCAGAAAGCTGTCTGTTTGCGCTTATACGTTGTACGACGACTTACGAAGTCTATAAAACGCAGTTTGAGTTGTACAGACGGTATTTACCCGAGGAAACCACAGTTCGCTATGAATGACCTGAACGCGCCGTGGGCGAGGCCCGGCGAGGCGGTCTGCCCGATTGCGCGTAGAAGTGAAGAACGCGTGCGGAACGACTGACATTATTCGGAATAACCGAAAAAACGTCGCGTCCGCACGACAATGTTGTATGACGAGTGATGAATTAGTGACTGCGAGGAAGGGGCGCCGACCGGACTACCAGGCCAGCGCCCTACCGAGAACAGGGCGCAGCGACTTAGAAGCTGTTGCGAAATTAAGTTCTGGGCCTGTTAACTTTTCTGACTTGGTGTTAACTTCCTGTCTTGTTTTGTCCAACAGGAAGCGATGCCTAAAGAACTCATCGACGACGAATTGTGGTTGCTCATCGAACCGCTTTTACCTGCTCGGGCACCGCGCAATCGCCAGTATGCGGGCCGCAAGCCGACTCCCGACCGTGCCGCGCTGACGGGCATTGTGTTCGTACTGCGCTCCGGCATTGCGTGGAATCTGCTACCGCAGGAGATGGGATGCGGTTCGGGCACCGCCTGCTGGCGGCGGCTCGTGGCATGGCAAGAAGCAGGAGTCTGGCAACGCATCCACGAAACGCTGCTGGCCGAACTGCGTCGCCGTGGCGAAATCGACTTGTCACGAGCGCTTGTAGACAGCTCGTCGATTCGCGCGATGCTGGCGGGAAAAAAACCGGCCCGAATCCCACGGACCGGCGCAAGCTCGGCAGCAAACACCACCTCATCGTCGACGCGAAAGGCATCCCGCTCGCGGTCATTCTGAGCGGGGCGAACCGCCACGACGTCACCCAGCTTGATGCACTCGTCGATGCCATTCCACACATTAGAGGCAAGCGGGGACGCCCGTTGCATAAACCGCAAATCGTTCAGGGCGACCGGGGCTACAGCTCGGAACCACATCGACAGCGTTTGAGAGAGCGCGGCATCACGCCGGTGCTCGCAAAGATTGGCTCGCCCCATGGCAGTGGTCTGGGCAAAACGCGTTGGCCAGTCGAGCGCTCGATTGCATGGCTTCACTCGTTTCGACGCCTGAAGATTCGCTACGAACGTTATGCCCATGTCCATGAAGCCTTTCTGTCCCTGGCTTGCGCCTTGATTTGCTGGACGCGACTCAGGCCAATGTTTAACTAATTTCGCAACAGCTTCTTAGAGATCACCGGCGAATTCGGGCTCAGGCAAGCCGGTCACGCCAGGACGTACCGCGAAAAGATGCCCGTCATGTTCGCTCGCGCCCGCGCCCGGACGAATCGACGTGACGAAAAGCGTGTCGAGATCGCGTCCGCCGAACGCGCACATGGCCGGCTTGATTGCAGGCACGGCAATCTGCCGGTCGAGTTTGCCTTGCGGCGTAAAGCGCAGCAATGCGCCCGCGTCGTTCGCGCAGATCCAGTAGCAGCCGTCGGCATCCACAGCGGCGCCATCGGGCCGGCCAACATAATGGTTCAGATCCGCGAAGACGCGGCGGTTGCTCGGCTCACCCGTTTCGACTTCGTAGTCGAAAGCCCATATCTGCCTGCGCAGCGGATGCGAGTCGGACAGATACATGGTCCTGCCATCCGGCGACCAGCCGAGACCGTTTTGCGTAATGAGTCCGTCGACAACCGGCGCCGAGAGCACGCCCTGCGCGTCGAACCGGTAGAGCGCACCGGCTGGATTGACCAAAGACATGTCCTGCACCATCGTGCCTGCCCAGAAGCGGCCTTGCCGGTCGCAGCGGCCGTCGTTGAAACGCATGTCCTCAAAGGGGAAAACAGGCGCGGCGAGCTTGCGTCCTGTTACTTCGACGGGCTCGTTGGCGCGCACGGCTTGCGCCGTGGCATCGGCCGAACTGCCGCTCAAGGTCACCGCAAACAAGGCAGTCTCGCAGCCTGCGAGTACCGTGCCGCGACGGTCGAACGCGATGCACGCGACCTTCTCCGGCAACAGCCATTCAGAGCGCTCGCCCGTCTCCACCACGAGGCGCACGATTTTCCGCGCTGGAATGTCCACCCAGTAAAGCGCCTGTTCGGCAACACGCCAGACCGGACTTTCGCCGACGAGAGCCGGCGCCTGCCCCGCCGCCTCGACTCGCTCGACGCGCGGATTGGCCGCCGCGCTCATCGCTTTGGCTCCATCGGTCCGGCCAGTACGAACGCGCCGCCCTGGAAGCGTTGCGTAGGATCGTCGAGATCGGTGGTCGGAGCCGCGACGGGGAAGAGATGTTCGAACTGTACCGAACTGTCTTGCGGACGAAAGCCGAGGAACGCCGCCTTCGTGTTATCGACCCACTTCGTGCGATTGTCCGAGACGCCGTACACGATCGCATGGCCGACGCGATTGGTGAACAGTGAACAGCGCACCAGCTCGATGAAGTCGCGATAGCTCAGATACGTGACGAGCATGCGCGGGTTCTTCGGCTGCTCGAACGACGAGCCGATCCGCAGACACACCGTCTCCAGGCCGAAGCGGTCGAAGTAATAGCGCGACAGCGATTCGCCGAAGCATTTGGTCACGCCGTACAGACTGTCGGGACGCAACGGCGCGTCGATATCCACCACTTCGGTCACTGGGTGAAAGCCCACCGCGTGATTCGAGCTCGCATACACGACGCGCTTCACACCCTGTTTCTGCGCAGCCGAATACAGGTTGTACAGTCCGCGAATATTCGCTTCGAGCAGATCTTCGAAAGGCGCCTCGACGGAAATGCCGCCGAGATGGATCACCGCATCCACGCCTTCGAGCAGCGCGTGAACCGCGGCTTCGTCTGCGAGGTCGACGATCGCCGCTTCTTCGTGCTCAGCCACTTCGCCGAGCGGCGCGATGTCGGTTACGCGCACGACGTCGGCCCACGCCGCGAGTGCGCCGCGCAATTGCGTGCCGAGGTTGCCCGCCGCCCCGGTGAGCAGAAGGCGTCGGAAAGGTTTTTGTGCAGCCGCGCGGTCAGAGTTCGAATCAGTCATGTCTTTTGTATTTATGAGTAGCTACTGTCAGTCAAGCAATAAAGGCGAATAGAGCCAGTCATGCAACGAGCCGTCAAGCCCAATGTAAAACGAGCCGCGAAATCGCGGCCCGCTGAATCCGGCGGTCAGGTCACCGGCGCCGGATTGAAGAGCGCCAGCGCATTGTGCAGCTTGAGCTTCTCCGCACAGGTCTTCTTGCGGCCGCTCGCAACGTCGAGCATGAAGCGGAACAGCTCCCAGCCCACCTCTTCGATCGTTGCCGAGCCTGTTGCAATCGTGCCCGCGTTGATGTCCATCAGGTCATGCCAGCGGCGCGCCAGATCCGAGCGCGTAGCGACCTTGATGACGGGGACTTCCGCGAGACTATATGGCGTGCCGCGGCCCGTCGTGAAGACGTGCAGGTTGATACCGGCCGCAAGCTGAAGCGTGCCGCAGATAAAGTCGCTCGCCGGCGTGGCCGCGTAGATCAGGCCTTTCTGGCGCACTTTCTCGCCCGGCGACAACACGCCGGAAATCGGCGAGTTTCCCGATTTGATGATCGAGCCCATCGCCTTTTCGACGATGTTGGAGAGGCCGCCCTTCTTGTTGCCCGGCGTGGTGTTCGCGCTGCGGTCGGCGCCGCCGCGCTTCAGATAATTGTCGTACCACTGCATTTCGCGAATGATCGCCTGAGCGACGTCCGCATTCGCCGCGCGCGCCGTCAACTGGTCGACGCCGTCGCGTACTTCGGTGACTTCGGAGAACATGACCGTCGCGCCGGCGCGCACCAGCAGGTCAGTCGCGAAGCCGACGGCCGGATTCGCAGTGAGACCGGAGAACGCGTCGCTGCCGCCGCACTGCACGCCCACGACCAGATCCGCCGCCGGGCAGGTTTCGCGACGCCGGTTGTTCAGCCGCTTCAGGTGACTTTCGGCCGTTCTCATGATCGACTCGACCATCGACTGAAAGCCAACGTGCGCTTCGTCTTGCAGCACGACCACGTCGCCGTTCTCGTCGGCGCCGAGATCGCCGATATCCGCGATTTCGCTCGGGTTCTGCGCCGCGGCGATGGGGATCGTGCCCGGCGGCATCAAACGCTCCGGCTGCAACTTCTCGCAACCGAGGCTCACCATCATCACCTCGCCGCCGAAGTTCGGATTCAGCGCGATATTGCGCACCGTGCGGATCGGCACCATTGCGTCCGGCGCGTCGATCGCCACGCCGCAGCCGTAGGTGTGGCCGAGACCCACCACGTCGTCGACATTCGGATATTTCGGCAGCAATTCGGACTTGATGCGCACCACCGCGTGCTCGACGACATCGGCGACGCACTGCACGGTCGTGGTGATCGCCAGGATGTTGCGCGAGCCCACTGAGCCGTCGGCGTTCCGGTAGCCCTCGAACGTGTAGCCCTCGAGCGGCGGCATTTCGGGCGCCTTGATGGTGGCGATCGGCAGGTCCTCGAGCCCCGGCGGGCTCGGCATGCGGATCACGTGTTCGTTGATCCAGCTTCCCTTGGGCAGCGCTTTGAGCGCATAGCCGATCACCACGTTATAGCGGATGACTTCGTCGCCTTCGGCCAGATCCGCAAGCGCAACCTTGTGACCTTGCGGGACGCGCTCGCGCAGCACGAGGCCGTCGGGAAATACCGCGCCCTCGCCCAGGCCGCCGTCGTTGACGACGATCGCGACGTTGTCATTGGGGTGAACGCGAATGTAGAGGGGTGAGAGTTCCATTGCATCGATCCTTATGGCGATTTACGCCTTCTGCGGCAGCAATTCATACGTCATCCTACAACATACATGTTTGCCCGCATGTTCCGTATTTACCCTATGACCAGCATTATGCCGCGAAAACTCCGTTGAGTTAGCCGAATTGTTGTTGTACGATGACGTATAAGAAATCTTCATTTCTATCGATCGACGGTCCAACCGATCTCAACCCTTAGCGACGCCCGGATACATACATCATGACTACACCGCAGGAACTCAAGCAGATCGTCTCGCAAGGCCTCCTCTCCTTCCCCGTCACCGACTTTGACCAGAACGGCGATTTCCGCGCCGACACTTACGCCGAGCGCCTGGAATGGCTGGCTCCGTACGGCGCGTCGGCATTGTTCGTGGCGGGTGGCACGGGCGAGTTCTTCTCGCTCACGCATGACGACTACTCGAACGTGGTGCGTACCGCGACTGAAGTGTGCAAGGGCAAGGTACCGATTCTGGCCGGCGCAGGCGGCCCGACGCGCGTCGCGATTGCGTACGCGAAGGAAGCCGAGCGCCACGGCGCGAACGGCATTCTTCTGATGCCGCATTATTTGACGGAAGCCTGCCAGGAAGGTATCGCCGCGCACGCCGAAGAGGTCTGCAAGTCCGTGCCGAACATGGGCGTGATCATCTACAACCGCGCGAACTCCAAGCTCAACGCCGACATGCTCGAAGGGCTCGCCGAGCGCTGCCCGAACCTGATCGGTTTCAAGGACGGCGTGGGTGAAATCGAAAACATGGTAACGATCCGCCGCCGTCTGGGCGACCGTTTCTCGTACCTCGGCGGCCTGCCGACCGCGGAAGTCTACGCCGCGGCATACAAGGCGCTGGGCGTTCCGGTGTACTCGTCGGCAGTATTCAACTTCATTCCGAAGACGGCGATGGACTTCTACCGCGCTATCGCCGCGGACGACCACGCAACCGTCGGCAAGCTGATCGACGAGTTCTTCCTGCCGTACCTGAAGATCCGCAACCGCCGCGCCGGCTACGCGGTCAGCATCGTCAAGGCAGGTGCAAAGCTGGTTGGCCATAGCGCCGGCCCGGTGCGCGCACCGCTGACCGATCTGACCGAAGAAGAAACGGCGCAACTCGACGCGCTCATCAAGACGCTCGGCCCGCAGTAATGCTGCGCGCCTGACCGGCGCGTGGATTTCGCGCCGGTCAGCAAATAAGCGCCGCACAAGCGGCAGCGCAACAGCGCCCGGGGACAACACCGTCGCCGGGCGTTTTTTGCACATGCGTATCTGAGCCGCCGCGCCGCCAAGGCCGGACACCCGCCCCCTTGCATAAGAACTAAGGAGATGACCATGGACCTGAGCCGCACGGCAAGTTCCGCGAACGTTGCGAAGCGCACGAAAGTCCGCTACGCAATCCTGCTGCTTATCTTTGTAATCACCACGTTCAACTACGCGGACCGCGCAACGCTGTCGGTCACCGGCTCGGCAATGCGCGCCGAGTTCGGCTTCGACGCGATCCGGATGGGCTACATTTTCTCCGCGTTCAGCTGGGCGTATGTGCTCTCACAACTGCCGGCCGGCTGGCTGCTCGACCGCTTCGGCGCGCGGCGCGTGTATGCCGCGAGCATTTTCTTCTGGTCGCTCTTCACGCTGCTGCAAAGCTCGATCGGCCTGCTCGGCAGCGCGGCTGCCGCGGTCACCGGTCTCTTCCTGTTGCGTTTCGCGATGGGCGCGGCGGAATCGCCTGCCTTTCCGGCTAACGCCAAGGTGGTGGCAAGCTGGTTTCCGACCAAGGAACGCGGCACGGCATCGGCGATATTCAACTCGGCGCAGTACTTCGCGGCAGTCGTATTCACACCGTTGATGGCCTGGCTCACGCACGCGTTCGGCTGGCACATGGTCTACGTGGTGATGGGCGTCGCCGGCTTACTGCTCGCCCTCACCTGGCTCAAGGTGATGAAGCATCCCGCCGACCACCCTGGCGTCTCCGCTGCGGAGCTCGAGTACATCGAACAGGGCGGCGGCGTGGTAAGCGGCCAACATAACGCGCGTCGTGAAAACGTCGAGAAGGCAGGCGGCTGGTCCCTCGTGCGTCAATTGCTGAGCAACCGGATGCTCGTCGGCGTCTATCTTGCGCAGTACTGCATCAACGTGCTGACGTACTTCTTCCTGACGTGGTTTCCGATCTACCTCGTGCAGGCGCGCGGCATGACGATCCTGCAAGCGGGCCTCGTGGCGTCGCTGCCCGCGATCTGCGGATTCTCGGGCGGCGTGCTCGGCGGCATCCTGTCCGATTCGCTGATCCGGCGCGGCCAATCGCTGACCGTCGCGCGCAAGGTGCCGATTGTCGGCGGCATGCTGCTGTCGGTGTCGATCATCGGCTGCAACTACGTGTCCACCGACTGGGTCGTCGTCGCGCTGATGTCACTCGCGTTCTTCGGCAAGGGCATCGGCGCGCTCGGCTGGGCGGTGGTCGCGGATACGTCGCCGAAGGAAGCGCTCGGTCTGTCCGGCGCGATCTTCAATATGTTTGGTAACGTGGCCGGCATCGTCACGCCGATCGTGATCGGTTATCTCGTGGCGAAGAGCGGCTCGTTCAATGGCGCACTGGTCTTCGTCGGCGCAAATGCGCTGCTCACTGTGTTCAGCTACCTCGTAATCGTGAAGGACATCAAGCGCGTGGAATTGCGCCCGCGCTAAGCGCCGCGCCGCGTCGCCGCCCGACAGCGCCGTACCGCGCGCCGCCGCTTCCCGGCCGCGGCACGGCGCTAAATGATCCGGCCTTTCTATAATCAGTCGTCAGACGACGGTATAATGGATCGCACGAAGTCTCTGCAACTACCTGATTCAAGGGGCGTTTTCGATGGCTACACCACTGGCATCCGCGGCACCGCCACGACGCGCTCGTAATCTCGCCGAGCTCGTCGTCAATTACGTCACCGAGCAGATCGCGTCAAACGCCCTCAAGCCCGGCGACAAGCTGCCGACAGAATCGCAACTCATGGTCACGCTGAGCGTAAGCCGCACGGTTATCCGCGAAGCGATTTCGCGCCTGCAGGCGGGCAAGATCATTGAGACGCGTCACGGCATCGGCAGCTTCGTGCTCGAACCGCAGCGCGAAAAGCTCGGCATCGACATGGTGCCGGCCACCACGCTGCGCGACGTGCTGTCGATTCTCGAACTGCGCATCAGCCTCGAAACGGAATGTGCGGGCCTCGCCGCTCAACGCGCGAAGCCGGAAGACGTCGCCCGCATGCGCGCCGCGCTCGACGCGATCGAGGCGACGCGCCACAACGGACGCGACAGCGTCGACGCCGATTTGCAGTTCCATATCTCGGTGGCGCGCGCTACCGGCAACCGCTATTTCGTGGACATCCTCACGCAAATGGGCAGCGCGCTGATTCCGCGCAACCGGCTCGACTCGGCGGGCATTGCGCGCGCCGAGCCGGACGCGTACCTGTCGCTCGTCAACCTGGAGCACGAGAGCATTCTGGAGGCGATCAGCCGGCACGACGCCGAAGGCGCGCGCGCGGCCATGCGCATGCATCTGTCCAACAGCCGCGAACGGCTGCGACGCGCGAACGAAATCTCAGAAAGCCATAGTTGACGGGCCGCTGAGCACCTCGCCCTTTCTCACGGCGGATACGCAAAAAAATGGCCCGGGAGTCGCCTCCCCGGCCATTTTTCGTTCCAGCCGCAGTTCAATCGCAACGATTAGCTGCGCGTGATTTCGCCATCGCGGCGGCGCCACAGGTCGAGCGGATTGCCGTCAGCCAGCGCCTGCGGCAGCAGGTCGGCCGGGAAATCCTGATAGCAGACCGGGCGCAGGAAACGCTCGATCGCGGTCGTGCCGACCGACGTCGCGCGGCTATCCGATGTAGCCGGGAACGGGCCGCCGTGAACCATGGCGTGACACACTTCGACGCCGGTCGGATAGCCGTTGACCAGAAGCCGGCCAGCCTTGCGCTCGAGAATCGGCACGAGCTTTCTGGCTGCGGGTACGTCGGCGCTGTCCATCTGGATTGTCGCGGTCAACTGGCCGGCAAAGTGCTCGGCAACCTGCAGCAGTTCGTTTTCGTCCTTGCAACGCACGATCGTCGATGCCGGTCCAAACACCTCGTCTTCCAGCGCCGGCGTGGCGAGGAACGTTTTGGCGTCCGTCACGAACAATGCCGCGCGCGCCTGGTTCGGCCCCGTCACGTCGACGCCGCGCGCCACCGTCTCCACGCCCGGAATACCGGCCAGCTTGCTTTCGCCTTGCGTGTACGCCGAATGGATGCCCGATGTGAGCATGGTCTGCGCGGGCTTGCCGCCAAGCGCCTCGGACGCCACGGCGACGAAGTTCTTTAGCGCGTCGCTGTCCACAGCGATTGCAAGGCCCGGGTTGGTACAGAACTGGCCGGCGCCGAGCACCAACGAATCCACGAAACCACGAGCGATGTTCTCGGTGCGCTGCGTGAGCGCGTTCGGCAGCAGGAACACCGGGTTGATGCTGCTCATTTCCGCAAAGACCGGAATCGGCTCGGGACGCGCCGCCGCGACGCGCATCAGCGCCAAGCCGCCCGCGCGCGAACCGGTGAAGCCGACCGCCTTGATCGCCGGATGCGCGACCAGCGCTTCACCGACCGAATTGCCTGCGCCGACGATCAGCGAAAACACGCCTTCGGGCAAATCCATTTCCTGTGCGACGCGTTGAATCACGCGGCCGACCATTTCCGACGTGCCGAGGTGAGCGCGGTGTGCCTTCACCACCACCGGGCAACCGGCCGCGAGCGCCGCAGCCGTATCGCCGCCTGCCACCGAAAACGCGAGCGGGAAATTGCTTGCGCCGAACACGGCGACCGGGCCGATCGCGATCTTCTGCATGCGCAGGTCGGAACGCGGCAGCGGTTTGCGATCAGGCAGCGGCGAGTCGAGCGTCGCGTCGAGCCACTGGCCCGAGCGAACGAATTGCGCGAACAGCTTCAACTGACCGGTCGTGCGGCCGCGCTCGCCTTCGAGGCGCGCTTTCGGCAAGCCCGATTCCTGCTGCGCACGCTCGACGAGAGCATCGCCCAGCGCAGTGATGCCGTCGGCGATACGCTCCAGGAATTCTGCGCGCACTGCGAGCGGCAGTAGGCGGTACGGATCAAACGCTTTCTGCGCCAGTTCGCACGCAAGGCCGACGTCGCGAGCCGTGCCGCTGCCGAAAACCGGCTCGGCGATGTCCGCACCGGTGGCGGGATTGAATGCGTGCAGCGCCTCTTCGGCGCCACGCACCGATTGACGGCCGATCAGCATTTCGCCGGTGATCCGACCGATGACTTCGCTGGAACTGGACATGTCTTTTCCTTTGGATTGAATGCTAAAGATATAAGTCATCCTACAACATAGCGGCATTCCTGCGCAACCTGAACCGCCCTGCTTCGGCATAGATTCGGGTTAACGTGCCCGTTACAACGTCTTCCCCGGGTGCTAATCTGAAATAGATATACGACGACCTATAACATGCGGTCAGCCATCGTCGGAACTAGCCCGATCCATTGCCGTCGAGGAAAACGTTCATGCCCGCCGCGCCCTGCCAGCCTTATCAGTCCCTTCCCAATAGTTTCCGCCAGGCGGTTCGCGGAGGCGAAACCCTGATTGGCTGCTGGGCCTCGCTCGCCAGCCCGATCGTCACGGAGTTGCTCGGCGTGATCGGATTCGACTGGATGCTGCTCGACGCCGAGCATGCACCCAACGACGTCCTCACGCTGATTCCGCAACTGATGGCGCTGAAGGACAGCCGCAGCGCGCCGGTGGTGCGCCCGCCCAGCAACGACAGCGTCGTTATCAAGCGGCTACTCGACAGCGGTTTTTCCAACTTCCTCGTGCCGTTCGTCGATAGCGCCGACGACGCGGCGCGCGCGGTCGCGGCCACCCGCTATCCGCCACAGGGCATTCGCGGCGTCTCGGTGGGTCACCGCGGCAACCGCTATGCGACGGTACCCGACTATTTTGACATTGCCAACGACAACGTCTGCGTGATCGTGCAGATCGAGAGCCGCAATGCGGTAGAGGCCATCGACGAGATTCTTGCCGTGGACGGAGTAGACGGCGTTTTCGTCGGGCCGTCGGACCTCGCCGCGGGATACGGGCACCTGGGCAACGCCGGACATCCCGACGTGCAGCAGGCGATCGCGCATGTGTTCGAGCGCGCGCAGGCCGCCGGCAAGCCGAGCGGCATTCTTGCACCGGTGCAAGCCGACGCGGAGCGTTATCGTGACATGGGCTGCCGCATCCTCGCCGTCTGCGCCGACCTCGGGCTTTTGAGGAACGCCGCGCAGACGGTCCACCAACACTTCATACAGAAACCGGCGGGCCAAAGCTGAACCGCGCGCTAAGCGCACACTACCCGGCACAGCCGTGGCCGCCACGATATCTCCGGAGCATTCCATGCAAAAAGCAGGCTTTATCGGACTCGGCATCATGGGCAAGCCCATGGCTGCCAATCTTCTCAAGAACGGCGTCACGCTCGCTGCCTTCACGCGCAGCGGCGTGCCCGGCGATCTCACCCAAGCCGGCGCGCAGGCTTGCGACAGCCCCGCCGCCGTCGCCGCACAAGCGGACGTGATCTTCATCATGGTGCCGGACACGCCGGACGTCGAGCGCGTGCTGTTCGGCGAAAACGGGCTGGCGAGCGGCTTGCGCGCCGGGCAGACGGTGGTCGACATGAGTTCGATTTCGCCGATGGCCACCCGCGACTTCGCCGCTCGCGTGCGTGAAACCGGCGCGGATTATCTCGACGCTCCGGTGTCGGGTGGCGAAGTCGGCGCGAAGGCGGGTTCGCTCACCATCATGGTGGGCGGCGAGCAGAACACCTTCGACAGCGTGAAGCCGTTGTTCGACATGATGGGCAAAAACGTCACGCTAATCGACGCGGTCGGCGCCGGACAGGTATGCAAGGTCGCCAATCAGGTGATCGTGGCAGCCACTATCGAGGCAGTCGGCGAGGCGCTGCTGCTCGCGTCGAAAGCCGGCGTGGACCCGGCTCGCGTGCGAGAAGCTCTGATGGGCGGCTTCGCGTCGTCGCGCATTCTCGAAGTACACGGCGAGCGTATGACCAAACGCACGTTCGACCCCGGTTTCCGGATCGAACTGCATCAAAAGGATTTGAATCTCGCGCTTCAGACCGCGCAGACACTCGGCGTCTCGTTGCCGAATACCGCCACCTGTCAGGCACTTTTCAACGCATGCGTCGCGCACGGCGGCAAGGCGTGGGACCACTCCGCGATGGTGCGCGCGCTCGAAGTGCTTGCCAATCACGAAATCGGCCAGCAAACAGCCTGACCCGCCACGCGCATCCGGTCGCGCCGCTTTTTCCGTTCACTCCGACGAACCGGCAAAGCGGCGCGTATTGCGTTTCAACTCACGCAAGAAGACAAAATCCCTTCGTTTCTTTCAATTATTAAGGATGACTGACTGAATTAAAGCGGTCGCGATGAACCGCGTACTTTCGAGCATCGACGATTATTTACAACGCCCTCAAGGGCATGGAGACATTCGTGACAACTCAATATAAAAGCGGCAGCCAAGGGGCGACATCGACAAACTCCGGTCGCGCCGAGCCTGCTTCGCCGGGGCGCCGGGCTTTCATGGTGTTCGCCGGGACCTCGGCGGGCGCAACGCTCGTCGGCGGGCTGTCCGCATGCGGCGGCTCGGGCAGTTCGGGCCTGACACCTGAAGATCCGATCTGGGGCAGTGCCGGCGCGGCGACGCAAATCATCGCGTCGCTCGCCGGCGTCACGCAGTCCATGTTCCCGTCACACGACTTCGTCGTCACGCAATACGGCGCACAGCCTTGCGCCGTTGTCGCCGCGACCAATCCATACACGGGTTCTTCTTCACCCGCGAGCCCCGGCTCGAACCAGACTCACGCGCCGTCGTCGTTCGACTCGCGGCCCGCGTTTCTCGCCGCGATTCAGGCCTGCAACGCGGCCGGCGGCGGACGCGTCGTGGTGCCCTCCGGTACATGGTATTGCGCCGGGCCGATCGTGCTGCTCAGCAACGTCAACTTTCACCTGAGCGCGAATTGCACGATCTATTTCAGCCCGAATCCGGCGGACTATGCGAAGGACGGCCCGGTAGACTGCGGTGCGAACGGCAAACTCTTTTACAGCCGCTGGCAGGCCAATGATTGCCTGAACTACGGCTCACCGGTGTACGCCCGCAATCAGACCAACATCGCGTTGACCGGCGAAGATGCAACCTCGGTTTTGAACGGCCATGCCATGACGCCCTTCTCCGGTTCGGGCAACACAGCCACATGCTGGTGGACATTCAAGGGTTCGAATGGCGCGTACGGATGCGTGAATTCGTCGACGCCTTCGCAGGTATATCGGAATCCGAACAATGTGGACCTCCGGACCGCCGCACCAGGCATTTCCGATGCGCTCTACGCACAGCTGACGAGTCCGACGACGCCATGGCAACAGGATCAGAACTACTTGCCCGCTCTCTCGGAAGCTGGCGTTCCGATTGCGAAGCGTATCTTCGGCATCGGCCACTATCTGCGCCCGTGCATGGTCGAGTTCATTGGCTGCACGAACGTGTTGATGGAGAACTATTGCACCAATAACACGCCGTTCTGGCAGCATCATCCGACCGATTGCAGGAACGTGGTAATTCGTGGCGTCACGACCAACAGTATCGGCCCGAATAACGACGGCTTCGATCCGGACGCGTGCAATAACGTGCTCTGCGACAACGTCACGTTCAATACGGGCGACGACTGCATCGCGATCAAGTCGGGCAAGGATCTCGACACGCAATACGGTCCCGCGCAGAACCACGTCATCCAGAACTGCACGATGAATAGCGGTCACGGCGGCATTACGCTCGGCAGTGAAATGGGCGGCGGCGTGCAGAACATTTACGCACGCAATCTGCAAATGTTGAATCAGAACTGGGCGACCAATCCGCTGAACATCGCGATCCGCATCAAGACGAACATGAATCGCGGCGGCTTCGTGAAAAACTTCTATGTCGACAAGGTGACGCTGCCCAACGGCGTCGCACTGAAAGGCGGAGGCTACGGCAGCGCGCTGCTCGCGGGCAGCCCGATCAACGGCACGGTGCCGCTCGGCGTGGTCACCCCGAGCGCGGCGAATCCGTCAGCGGCCCAAGGCGGCCTCATCACGTTCGACTGCGATTATCAGCCCGCCAACGACGCGATACGAACACGGCCTGCCGTCGTTCAGAACGTGAACATATCGAATGTGCAGGCGAGCAACGTGACCTCCGGCGGCGTCACCGGTTCGTGCTTCCAGGCGATCGTCGCACAAGGTCCGGTTGCGTTCGACTACAACGGACCCACGCCCGCGCCGACGATCCCGCCGATCACAGGCGTCACCATCTCGAACTGCAACCTGGGCACGGCGGTTTGCGCGGGACCGGCTACATCGACCACGCCCGGACCGATCTATGCGTACAACGTCAACGGCATCACGTTGAAGAACGTCGTCATCGGCTCGACAACGTACAACACGAATGTGACCGATCAGCGTTAGAAGGCGAGCGCGGCGGGCCCGAAAAAAACCGCTCGGATGAGCGGTTTTTTTCGAAACGAAAACCGGCCGCAGCCGCTATCGCAATCAGTCCTCGAGCAACGACAAATCGCGCACCGCGCCTTTGTCGGCCGACATGACCAGCTTCGCGTAGGCCTTCAGCGCCGCCGACACCTTGCGCGGACGCGGCTTGGCAGGCTTCCAGCCCTTCGCGTTCTGCTCGTCGCGGCGGCTCGCCAGTTCGGCGTCCGACAGCAGCACGTTGATGGTACGGTTCGGAATGTCGATGCGGATCTTGTCGCCATCGCGCACTAGGCCAATCGCGCCGCCTGCCGCTGCTTCCGGCGAGCAATGGCCGATCGACAGGCCCGAAGTGCCGCCGGAGAAGCGGCCGTCCGTCAGCAGCGCGCACGCTTTGCCCAAACCCTGCGACTTGATGTAGCTCGTCGGATATAGCATTTCCTGCATGCCCGGGCCGCCCTTCGGGCCTTCGTAGCGCACGATCACCACGTCGCCCGCCTTGACCTTGCCCGCGAGGATATTTTCCACCGCTTCGTCCTGCGATTCGGTGACGTGAGCCGTGCCCTCGAAGACCAGAATGCTTTCGTCGACGCCGGCGGTCTTCACCACGCAGCCGTCGAGCGCGATGTTGCCGGTCAGCACCGCAAGACCGCCTTCCTTGGAAAACGCATGCTCGTAAGACCGGATGCAACCTTCGGCACGGTCGAGATCGAGACTGGGCCAGCGCGTGTTCTGGCTGAATGCCACCTGCGTCGGAACACCGGCCGGGCCCGCCATGTAGAAGGTCCTGACGGCCTCGTCCCCGGTGCGCACGATATCCCACTGATCCAGCGCGTCTTTCAGCGTGGGCGCGTGCACCGTGGGCACGTCCGTGTGCAGCTTGCCGGCGCGGTCCAGCTCGCCGAGAATCGCCATAATGCCACCTGCGCGATGCACGTCCTCGATGTGATACTTGTTCGTATTGGGCGCCACTTTGCACAGCTGCGGCACGATGCGCGACAGACGGTCGATGTCCGTCATCGTGAAGTCGATCTCGGCTTCGCGCGCGATTGCCAGCAGGTGCAAAATCGTGTTGGTAGAACCGCCCATCGCGATATCGAGCGTCATGGCGTTTTCGAACGCCTTGAAGCCGACCGCACGGGGCAGCACGCTCGCCTCTTCCTGCTCGTAGTACTGGCGGGCCAGTTCCACGATGCGGCGGCCGGCGCGCTTGAAGAGCTGCTCGCGGTCCGCGTGTGTCGCGACCACGGTGCCGTTGCCGGGCAACGACAAGCCGAGCGCCTCGGTCAGGCAGTTCATGGAGTTAGCCGTGAACATACCCGAGCACGATCCGCAGGTCGGGCATGCGGAGCGTTCGACTTCGGCCACGTCGGCGTCGGAATACGCTTTGTCGGCGGCAATCACCATCGCGTCCACGAGGTCGAGCTTCTTGAACTCGATCGTGCCGGTCTTCGGATTGGCGAGGCGCGTCTTGCCGGCTTCCATCGGGCCGCCGGACACGAAGATCACGGGAATGTTCAGGCGCATTGCGGCCATCAGCATGCCGGGCGTGATCTTGTCGCAGTTCGAAATGCACACCATCGCGTCGGCACAGTGCGCATTGACCATGTATTCGACCGAATCCGCGATGATGTCGCGGCTCGGCAGCGAATACAGCATGCCGTCGTGGCCCATCGCAATGCCGTCATCGACGGCGATGGTGTTGAATTCCTTGGCTACGCCGCCTGCGGCTTCGATCTCGCGTGCGACGAGCTGGCCAAGGTCTTTCAGGTGCACGTGTCCGGGGACGAACTGGGTGAACGAATTGACCACCGCAATAATCGGCTTCGAGAAGTCTTCGTCTTTCATGCCGGTGGCGCGCCACAAGGAGCGCGCCCCAGCCATGTTGCGACCGGCGGTGGAGGTTTTGGAACGGTATGCGGGCATCGTGGTGGTTGAATGAATATCGCTTGAAAGAAGCGGGCCAAGGGAGTGAAGGCCCCTCGAGCGCCCGTGCGAACAACCTTTTGAGCCGCGCCCCGGGCAAAGCTCGCAATTATCCCACAGGCCCCGGCACCGTGTGGCTCACGCGCGCGACCTGACGGCCATCGCGCTGAAGATCGCCTTAATGCGGGAAAGGTGGTTCGAAAAGAAAAGCGGAGCACGAAGGCGCCGCTTGGCGTTTCCACTCAGGCTGGAACGTCGCGCCGGCTCGTGGCGGACTTGTCGCCACTTACTTCGCGGTGACCGCAGCGCCAGGCTGGGACCAACGCGGCTCTGCCGTTCTGTCCGCGCTTTTCGCGAGCAGACACACCACGGCGGCCGCAATAATGTCGAACACGGCCAGCACGACGAAGAGCGGACTGTAGCCGACCTGCGTGACGAGGACACCGAACAACGCGGTGAACGCCGCAGCGCCCAGATAACCGGCCATGCCGCCCATGCCCGTTGCGGTAGCCACTTCGTTCTTGCCGAACATGTCGGACGTGATCGCATACAGCGCGCCGGACAAGGTCTGGTGCGCGAAGCCGCCGACGCACAGCAGCGCAACCGCGACGTACGGACTCGCAACAAGGCCCACGCACGCCGGTCCAATCATGCACAGCGCGCCGACCACGAACACCATTTTGCGCGACGTGAACAGCGAGACTTTCGCATACTTATGAAACAGCGGGCTCAGATAGCCGCCGAGCACACAGCCAATATCCGCCGCGAGAAACGGCATCCATGCATACAACGCGATTTCCTTCAGATTCATGTGACGCTCGGTCATCATGTACAGCGGGATCCACGCGTTGAACGTCTGCCATGCCGGTTCCGACAGAATGCGCGGAATGCCGATCGCCCAGAAGTCGCGGCTGCGCAGCATGGCCGACCAGCTGCGCTTGGGCGCGCCCGCGTCGCTGTGCTTTGCCTCCTGGCCGCTGAGGATATAGTCGCGCTCCCCGTCGCCGAGCAGTTTCTGGTTGCGCGGATGCTTGTACAGCACCATCCATACGACGCTCCACACAATGCCTGCTACACCGACGATCACGAACGCCAGTTGCCACAGGCCGTGCAGCAGCGCCCACACCACGAGCGGCGGCGCCAGCAACGCACCGATCGACGAACCGATGTTGAACCAGCCGATCGCAACCGAGCGCTCCTTTGCCGGGAACCACTCGCTGGTGGCCTTTACGCCGGCCGGAATGCCAGCCGCTTCGGCAATGCCGAGCAGGCCGCGGAAAAATGCCAGGCTGCGCCATCCGGTCGACCACGCCGCCGCCGCGCAGGCGAGGGACCACGCCAGCGCGAACGCGGCGAAACCGATCTTGGTGCCGACCGTATCCAGCAGGAAACCCGCAACCGGCTGCATGAATGCATAGCAAAGCTGCCACGCGACGACCACGTGAGCGTATTGCTCGGTCGTGATGTGCAGATCCTTCATCAACGTCGGCGCGGCCACCGACAGCGTATTGCGCGCGAGATAGTTGATGATGAGCCCGGCCGCGACCAGACTGACCATCCACCAACGGATGCCCTTGATCTTCATTGCTGCGTCTCCTAATACCTGATCGTTCAGGACGGCCGCGCGGCCGAAGCGGCTGCACCGCCCGCGCCGCTCTCCGTGCCGCTGTCCGCGTCGTCGCGCGAATAGTCGATGCCGACAAACCCGCCGCCCTGGAAGCGCTGACCCAATGCGTCGAGCGGATTGGGTCGCGCGAGAACCTCCTCGGCGTAGTCTTCGGCGTTCTGCTTCGGCGTGTAGCCGAGACGCTCGGCTCCGCTGTTGTCCCACCAGCTGCGCGTATTGGCCGACACGCCCCACACGGTGATGAAGCCCAGGTCTTCTGCTTCGATGCAGCGGTCGAGGAAATGCATCAGGTCCGCGTGACCGAACCAGGTGCTCAGATGGCGCGGCTCCGTCGGACGCTCGAGACAACTGCCGATCCGGACGCACACGCTTTCGATACCGTGCTTGTCCCAGTACATGCGCGCGAGCGCTTCGCCCCACACCTTGCTCAGCCCATAGAAGCCGTCCGGGCGCAGTTCGCAGTCAAGGCTCAGGCGTTCCGTCACCGGGTACATGCCGATCGCGTGATTCGAACTCGCGAACACGATCCGCTTGACGCCGTGCCGGCGCGCGCCCTCGTAGACCTCGACGAGACCGCGCAGATTGTTTTCGATGATCTCGGGCAGCGGACGCTCCACGCTCGTCCCGGCGAAGTGGATCAACACGTCGACCCCGTCGAGCAGCCGATCGACGACCGCCGGATCGCGCAAGTCGCCGTGCATTACATCCTCGCCTTCGACGAGAGGCGTCAGCGGCTTCGAGCCCGCCGCCGAACGCAACGGAGTGCCGCGCGCAATGAATGCGGCGCGCACGACCGAGCCAAGCTGGCCTCCGGCGCCACTCAGGGCAATCTTCTTCATAGGGGTTCCTTTACTGCACCGGCTTGCGAGCGGCGGGGATAATCCACACCTCGGCTTGGGTGAGATCGCTTACTGCTCGATCTAGTTGTACGATAACGTACTATCTATGATGCGGAAGCGGAATTCAATTAGGCATTTACCCTGAGAAAACGCGCCTTTCAAAGCTTTCTCTCAGACGAATTGCGATGTAAAGCGTTTAATCTTCATGCGATGTCGTATAACTTCTCGTGGACATTGTATCGGTCCATAGCACCACGACATGCCGCGCATCTGATCCAAGGAGGTCTTAGGCCTCCGAAGTGCATCGTCCGCAGCAGCACCGCTTTCGCACAGCTTTGCTGCGACGCGGTCGATTGCCGCAGTTTCGAGTCACGCCGCTTAACCAGCGCAAAACTGGCAATAAGAAAAACCTGATATGTGTCAACGGCTTGCAGCATAAGAACCGCCAAAACCTATAAAACAACGCGGTTTTTTGACGCACGTCGCGGCGCAGCATAAATCCCGCTCTTCCCCTAATCTTCGGCCATCTGCGAAACGCAGTGCGCACCGACACCGGTCGACGCGCGTAGTCCGCCCACGCGGCATCACGCACTTCACGATCATGAACTCCGCAATATCGGCATTCGACCTTGCCCGCATCCAGTTTGCGTTCACCGTCTCTTTCCATATCGTCTTTCCGGCGCTGAGCATTGGCCTCGCGAGCTTTATCGCCGTACTCGAATGGCGCTGGCTGAAAACCGGCAAGGCGTACTACAAGGACCTGTGCCTCTTCTGGTCGAAGATTTTCGCCGTCGCCTTCGGCATGGGCGTGGTGTCCGGCGTCGTGATGAGCTATCAGTTCGGCACCAACTGGTCGGGCTTTTCGAGTTTCGCCGGCCCTGTCACCGGACCTCTCTTGATGTACGAGGTCATGACCGCGTTTTTCCTCGAAGCCGGCTTCCTCGGCATCATGTTGTTCGGCTGGCAGCGCGTGAGTCCGCGCGCACACTTCGGCGCGACGCTGATGGTCGCCATCGGCACGCTGATCTCCACGTTCTGGATTCTTGCGTCGAATAGCTGGATGCAGACGCCGCAAGGATTCGAAGTCGTGAACGGCCGCGTGGTGCCGCTCGACTGGTTCAAGATCATCTTCAATCCGTCGTTCCCGTACCGGCTCGCGCATATGGCACTCGCGGCGTTTATCGTCGCCGGGCTCGTCGTGGCGGCGGTGGGCGCGTGGCATCTGCTGCGCGGACGGCGCGATCCGGCCGTCAAGAAGATGTTCTCGATGGCGCTCTGGCTGCTGCTGGTTCTCACGCCGATCCAGGCGTTCGTCGGCGATCAGCATGGCTTGAACACGCGCGAATATCAGCCGGCCAAGATCGCTGCAATCGAAGGCCTCTGGGACACCGAAAAAGGCGGCACCGCGCTGAACCTATTCGGCATTCCCGATATGCAGGCCGAGACCACGCGCTATGCAGTGTCGATCCCACACCTGGGCAGCCTGATTCTCACACATAGCTGGGACGGCGAAATACGCGGTCTGAAGGAATTCCCGCCGCAAGACCGGCCCAACTCGACAGTGGTGTTCTGGAGTTTCCGGATCATGGCCGGGCTGGGCGTGCTGATGATCGTCATGTCGGTCGCCGCGTGGGTGTTGCGCCGTCGTGGGCGCCTGTTCGAGTCGATGTGGTTCCAGCGCGTCGCCGTGGCGATGGGTCCGAGCGGTTTCATCACGCTGCTGGCCGGCTGGGTCACGACTGAAGCCGGCCGTCAGCCATGGGTCGTCTATGGCGTGATGCGCACGTCGCAAGCCGTGTCGCCGCTCACCGCGCAACAGGTCGGCATTTCGCTGATGGCGTTTGTGGTCGTCTACTTCCTCGTATTCGGCACGGGCATCTATTACATGCTCAAGCTGATGCGTTCGGGCCCGGCGCTTCCTGGACACACGCCGCACGGCGTGCCCGGGCAAACGCCAAACCAGACCGCGCGCCGCCCTTTCTCCGCCGCCGATCAGATGATCGACGCCGCCTAACCCTGATCGCCTGCGAGTAACAAAATGGACGTAACCGTAGTGTGGGCCGCAATCATCGCGCTAGGCCTTTTCATGTATGTCGTGCTGGACGGCTTCGATCTGGGCATCGGCATTGTCTTTCCGTTCTTCCCCGAGGAAAGCGAACGCGACCTGATGATGAACACCGTCGCGCCGGTCTGGGACGGTAACGAGACTTGGCTCGTGCTCGGCGGGGCCGCGCTCTTCGCCGTGTTCCCGATGGTGTATTCCACCGTATTGTCTGCGCTGTATTTGCCGCTCATCTTCATGCTCGTGTGCCTGATCTTTCGCGGCGTGTCCTTCGAGATTCGCGCGAAGGCGAATCGCACGAAGCATATGTGGGACCTCGCGTTCATCGGCGGGTCGGCGGGCGCGACGTTTTTCCAGGGCGTCGTGCTCGGGGCATTTCTGCAAGGCATTCCGGTGATCGACGGCGCCTATGCCGGCGACGCCTTCGGCTGGCTCACCCCGTTCAGCCTGCTGACGGGCCTCGGGCTCATCGTCACGTACGCATTACTGGGCTGCTGCTGGCTTGTCGCGAAAACGGAGGGCGACCTGCAGCGCCGCCTGCATCGCGTGGTGTGGCCGCTGACGGTGGTGCTGCTCGGCTTCATCGCGATGGTGAGTCTCTGGACGCCGCTGCAAGACCCGAACATCGCGCAGCGCTGGTTCCACGACGGCCTCTTCTATCGGCTGCTGCCTGTTCCCTTCATGGTCGCGGCCTGCGCGGTCCTGATGCGACGCGCGGTGCGGGAGCGGCATCACAACACGCCGTTCGTCCTCGCGTTACTGCTCGTGCTGCTCGGTTATGCCGGACTGCTGGTGAGCTTGTGGCCGTATGCGATACCGTCGAGCGTGACGCTGTGGGACGCGGCCGCGCCGCGCTCCAGCCAGACGTTCACGCTGGTCGGCGCAGCGGTGATTCTGCCGATCATCATCGCGTACACGACGATGGGTTACTGGGTATTCCGAGGCAAGGTGCGTCATGGCGACCAACATCACTATCACTAACTCCGCGCGCAAGCTGCCGGGCTGGCTCTGGTTCATTGCGCTGTGGTGCCTCGGAGTGGGCTCGGCCATGTCGCTCGGCTTCGCCTTCAAGGTTCTGATGAATGCAACGCTATTTGCCGTGAAATGACCGCTCGCCGCGCGTGCGCCCGTACGGTTTATCCGGCTCGCATAAGCTTTCGTATCAGGCCGCCGCGGCTTCAAAAACGACGCGCACGGCTCGTCTACGTAGCAAGCCGGAACCAATGCGCGAGAGAGACCTGCCTGGATCAGGCATAGATGAAAACGTGGCGCCGGCGATGCCACCAGCAGAGAATGACCGAGACGGCGAGCCGCAAGGCCCGCCGTCCCGCACTGATCGGCTTATGATCACGGGGTAGCCGGCAATGATGCGATTCACGACAAGAGAAGTAAAACAAGACCCAGCAACAGCGGTAGTCCACAACGCGCAAGCCCGACTCGTGGAGACATCATGAAGTTTCTTGTGGCGGACGACCATGAATTGATCCGGCAAGGCGTCAAAGGCATGCTCCGCGGACTCGACGCCGACGCCCAGTTCGACGAAGCCGATACCTGGGAAACACTCGCCGCCGCGGCGCGGCCCGATGCCGATTACGATCTCGCAATCGTCGATTTGCATATGCCGGGCATGAGCGGCGCGTCGTCGCTCGAAATACTGCTGAAGGCGAATCCGGCTCTCCCGGTAGTCGTACTTTCCGCCGAAGAGTCGCCGGACGAGATGCGTGCGGTGCTCGCCGCCGGCGCGCTTGGCTTCGTGCCCAAGCGGCAACCCGCAAGCGTCATGTTGAAGGCGATCGAGCTGGTGCTGTCGGGCGGCGCATATGTGCCGATGGAAGCACTCAGCCTGCTTGGCTCACGCGACTCCCAATCCGCGGACTCATGCGCGGAGCGCGCCAGTGCAGGATCGTCGCAGCAGGCAGCGCCGGGCGGCGCCGGCCAGAGCACGGCGACGCTGACCGAACCGATCGCACAGTTGCAGGCGTTGCAGCCGCATCAGCAGCATCTGCTCGAGAACCTGTCGCCGCGTCAGCAGGAAATCATGCGGCTCGTGCATCGGGGCTGGACCAACAAGATGATCGCACGCGAACTCGGCGTGGCCGAGGGCACCGTCAAGGTGCATCTATCGGTGATTTTCCGGGCGCTCGGCGTGCACAACCGGTCCATGGCAATCGCGGTGATCAACGGCTGGCTCGAAGCTGGGAAAACGCTGTAGCGGCGGTGGTCGGCAGCGCGACGTGCTTGCATTTATGGACTCTGGCGGGCACGTCGTGACGCAGAACCGCTTTTGCTCGTGCTTGCCTGCGCCTATTCTTGACTTTGGCGCCGCGCTGCTGCGAAAACCCGCGACCTCCCTGCTATCGCCGCCTACCCTTCCTGTTGCGATGCGCTCTGCGGACGATGCCGCACTTCGACACCCGCCCTGCCTCGCGGCATGGTCGCCCGCGCGCCGCCAGTCTCTTCGCTCAGCACGGTCCCTTCACTGCCTGCATCGACGCTGTGGCCCGCAGGCGATTCGGAAGCGGCGCCCTGATGCCCCTTGTCCAATTCCGCCTGTTGCCACAGCATTTCCAGCGTGCGGCGCAAACGCGCCGCCGTCACCGGCTTGTGCAAGACCGGAATGCCTTGCAACGCGAGCGCAGCCAGTTCGGCCGACGCCATGTCGCCAGTAATCAGCAGCGTCACCACACCTTCGTGGCCTGCGTGCGCGAGCATGCTGCGCACTGCCGTGAGCGCCTGCGCGCCGGTCCTGTGATTGGCCAACTGATAGTCGCATAGCACCGCATCGGGCACGAAACCGTCCGCCAGCGCGGCCAGCGCAGCGGCTTCGTCGCGTGCGCCGCGTACCGTGCAGCCCCATCGCCCCAGCAGCGCGGAAAGGCCTTCGAGAATCGACGGTTCGTCGTCGATGCACAGCACCTGCCGCCCTTGCGCCGACGGCCCGCCCGCCCCCGCTTCGTTCAGGCTCGCGACGATCGCGCTCGCGTCGCCCTCCTGCACCGGGAAGCGGAACACCGAACCGCGGCCCGGCGCCGAGCGCAACTGCAACTCGCCGCCCAGCATGCCGACCAGTCGCTTGACCGTCGGCAGCCCGAGGCCATGACCTTGGCGCGCGTCGCGCTGCGGGTTCGCGACCTGATAGAACTCCTCGAAAATGCGTTCGTGCTCTTCAGCAGGAATGCCGATGCCTGAATCGCGCACCTCTATATAGCCGCCCGTGGTTCGCCCCGCGCGCCGGACACCGAGCCAGATTGCGCCTTCCTCGGTATAGCGCACGGCGTTCGACAGCAGATTGCTCAGCACGCGTTCGAGCAGCACCGGATCGTCGTGGACCACCATCGACGTCGGCGCTATTCGAAGCGCGAGCCCTTTCGCCGCCGCCTGCGGTCGATACTGGCTGCCGACGCGCTCGAACAACTCGGAGAGCCGGAAATGCAGACGGATCACCTGCGTGACGCCGCTCTCGAGCCGCGCGAGATCGAGCACCTGGTTGAACAGCTGATTCAGTGCTTCGACGTTATAGACAATGTGCTCGGCGGTCTTCGCGTGCTGCGCGGGCGTCGCCGCCGGATCGTTCAGCGACGCCGCGAGCAGGCCGATCGCGTGCAGCGGCTGACGCAGATCGTGGCTCGCTGCAGCGAAAAAGCGCGTTTTCGCGAGACTGGCCTCTTCGGCGACATGCTTTTGCAGCGCAAGCGATTCCGCGAGGTACTGCTGATCGACGCGCGCCTGCACCACCTGCTGGAAGAGCTTCCGGTAGCTCAGCGCATACACGTTGATCGCGCAGAAGAAGAACGCGAGCACGATCGCCAGAATCGTGCGGTCGAACGTATGCGTGCCGAAGTGCAGCAGGATCGACGGGAACAGCAGGAATGGAATGGCCGTGGCGAAATTGAGCATGTCGAAACCGTTCGACATGAACACGCCCGCTGCCAGCGTGACGAGCATCACCGTGTGCAAGAGCGGCAAATCGCTCTGCGGACTCTGGAACGCGAACCAGATGGCGATTCCAGGCGCGCTGTAAAGCAGCACGCCACGCACGGCATGCAGATTGATCCAGCCGCGCGGCGAAACGAGATGCGGATAACGCCGGTTGCAGATCCACAGCGCGAGGCCCGCACAATTGGCCGCCGCATAGAACCCGAAGCAGGCAATGAAAAGCGGCGGCGAGGGTATGGCGGGCCAGTAGAGCGCCACCAGCACCGCGATCGAAAACCAGTGCGAGAAGAACGCGATCGGGTCTTGTGCGTACAGCACGCGCACCAGGTCTTCGTCGATTGCACGCTGGATCGGGTCAGCCCGCATCGCGCGGTCTCCTTGTGGGGCACGGCAAATTCGGTGATGTGGCGCGAAAGCCCGGCGCTGGCATGAAGCGCGGCCCGGCGTGTTGCGCAAGAGCTTGCACGGTCTACGGCAATGCAGCGGCGAGGCGCAACCGCTTTCTCATCAGACGAATGAGGGGCGCCCCGTCGGATGGTTTACCCGGCAGTTTACCCATCAGCTACGACTTAATCCATATATGCGAAGCCGTCGGCGGCGACCATACTGCTTTCACAACATCGCGCGGCCCAAACGGTTCCATCGTCGATTCTTCGCCTGCAGTCGAGGCTCACCGCGCTTCTCGCCTTACCCTAATGGAGGCTTTCATGGGCGCAGTTCCGAGCCACGAGTTCGTCCGCAATCTCGACGATGCGATCCTGCCCGATCTATGGCGCCGCCGTACCCAGCTGTCCGCCGACGAGATGGTGTCCATGGTCGAACTGGTCAAGCGGGCCTTGCGTACGTATCACCCGCTGGAGTTGCAGGCGCTCGGCGAAGACAAGGAAGAACTGGTCGCGCAGTTCATTTATTCCAAGGTGTTGCGCCTCGCGCCCGGCCACACGGAAACGCATGCCTGCGCGGACAGCGCGCCGTCCAACGGCTACGCGTTGTGCGCGTACTTTCGCCGCTATCTGATCGACTGCCTGCGCAGCGCCGGCCATCAACGCAACGTGTCGATGGAAACCGACGGCATGGCGCAGGAAATCGATCTGCACGCCCAGGCATTGGAAGACCCCGTGCAAAGCGTGCTGCTGCAATATGGTCTCAACGAGCAAGGGGTGCGGCTCGCAGCTCGCGCATTTATCGAAAGCCTCGACGAGCCCGAGCGCATCGTGCTGGCCGGCAGCCTTGGCTGGTGCTCGGAAGGCAAAGGCGGATTGTCTGCGGTTGCGGCCCAGCATCGTGTGCCCTCGTATCACTATCGCGCCGTCAAACTCGGCGTCACCATGAAAAAGACGGCCACCGCCGACGATTTTTCCAACACGAAGATCGGCCGCTGGCTCACGGACGTGCTGGGCATCGAAATAGACGTCGACAATCGTGGCGCCATTCTGCTTGCGCTCAACCTGCTTGCGGCAGAATCGAGCGATAGCGAAATGAATGAAGTAGCCGCGTAACAGCGCACATGCATCAGCGCGAGGCAGCAGGAAAAAACCGGGGGCGGCACCAATGCCGCGTAGCGCATCGCTTCGATGCGCCTTTTTTTGTCATCCCGCACCGCCTACGATAAAAAAACCGCGAGAGCGCGCCGTCTTCGTTGCGCAGCCCGGATCCGTTTCCCAGCATCGATTCCTGACGAGGTGGTCCAGTATGAACCGCTTATCGAGCGCCATGACGGCGATGAAATCGCACTACGAAGTCGTCGTGATCGGTTCGGGCTACGGCGGCGCCATCGCCGCCAGCCGCATGGCGCGCGCGGGTCGTAGCGTGTGCGTGCTCGAACGCGGGCGCGAATTCATGGCCGGCGAATTCCCGCGCACGCCGTTTCAGGGCGCCGAGCAGGTGCAATACAACACGGCGCTCGCGCAAATCGGCTCGCCGCTTGCGCTGCTCGAAGTGCATGTGAACGACGACGTCAACGCCGTGGTCGGCTGCGGCCTCGGCGGTACTTCGCTGATCAACGCCAATGTCGCGTTGAAGGCCGATCCGCGTTTGTGGGACGACCCGCGCTGGCCCGCCGCGTTGCGCGCCGATCAGGCCGAACGCGACAAAGGTTATCAGCGTGCGTGGGACATGCTCGAACCGTCGCCCGTCCCGGCGCACTTCCGCAAATTGCCGAAACTGGTTGCGCTCGGCCAATCCGCCGAGGCGCTCGGCATGGCAGACCGCTTCAGCACGCCACCTGTGACCGTTACGTTCGAGGACCGCACCAACGCGGCCGGCGTCCCGCAGAAAGCGTGCACCGGTTGCGGCGACTGCAACTCGGGCTGCAACTACGAGGCCAAGAATTCCACACACATGAACTATCTGCCCGATGCCGTCGCGCACGGCGCGCAGATTTTCACAGGAGCTGCGGTACATTCGGTGGTGCGCAATGCAGACACGCAGAAGTGGCAAGTCGCCTACCAGCTCGTGCGCCTCGGCCGCGAGAGCTACGATGCGCCGGACCTCTTCGTCACCGCCGACATCGTGATCGTGTCGGCGGGAACAATCGGCTCGAGCGCGTTGCTCCTGCGTTCGCGCAACGAGGGCTTGACCGTATCCGCCATGCTCGGCGAGCGCTTCACCGGCAACGGCGACGTGCTCGCCTTCGCGTACAACACCGACGAAGTGATCAACGGCGTCGGCTGGGGCGCGCATGTCGATCGCGAAATACCTCCGGTCGGCCCGACTATCACTGGCCTGATCGATCATCGCAATACCGCGGACGTCAAAGACGGCTTCGTGATCGAGGAAGGTTCGCTCGCCGGGCCGATCGGCGCGGCGCTCGTCGGCATGCTAGGCGCCGCTGCGCCGCTCTCGGGCGTGGATGTTTCGGGACCCCGCACGATCGAACAGCAGCTTGCTTACGACGCACGGGTCGTCGAAGGGCTGCTGCACGGACCCTATCGCGGCGCGCTCAATCACACGCAAAGCTACCTCGTGATGGCGCATGACGACGAAAGCGGCCAGATCAGCGTGAATGAAAAGGGACGGCCGCGCATCGCATGGGAAAACGCGGGCAAGCAGCCGATTTTCGCAACCGTCGAGGACACGCTGAAAAAGGCGACGGTCCCGCTCGGCGGCAAATACCTGCGCGATCCGATTTCGAACGATATTTTCGGCAACCGGACCGTGACCGTGCATCCGCTTGGCGGCTGCGCGATGGGCGAGGACGCGGAGCATGGCGTGGTCGATCATCTGGGCCGCGTTTTTAGCGGCAAGACGGGCACCGACGTACACGAGGGCCTCTACGTGATGGACGGCGCAGTCATGCCCATGTCGCTCGGCGTGAATCCGCTGTGGACGATCTCGGCGCTCGCCGAGCGCAATTGCGCGCTGCTGGCGGCATCGCGCGGCTGGACGATCGACTACGATTCGAAGGGCACTGCCGGCACGCCACCCGTGCAGAAGATCGGACTGCGTTTCACCGAAACCATGGTCGGCCACTACACGCCGGCCGGCGCGAACGAGGCCGCTGCAAGCCCCATGGCGTTCACGCTCACCGTCGAATCCGACGACCTCGCCGATATGCTTGGCAATCCAGATCATATGGCGAGGACGGCCGGCACGCTGACCTGCCCTGCTCTGTCCGCGCAGCCAATGACGATCACCGAGGGCACCTTCAATCTCTTCGTGGCCGACACGGACGACGTTGACGAGCGCAACATGAACTATCGAATGACGCTCAATTCGGCAGAAGGCAAGACCTGGTATCTGAGCGGGCAAAAGATCATTACACGTACGTCGCCGCTCGAGTTGTGGGAGCAGACGAATACGCTGTATGCGCAGGTTCGCGATGCACCGTCGATCGACGCGCCGCCTGTCGGCAGCGCGAAGCTGATCATCACGCCGGAAAACTTCCTGAAGCAGCAACGCACGCTCGAAGTCACCAATGCGCCCGATCTGACAACGCGTCTCGAATGGACGTTGAAGTTCGGCAAGTTCTTTGCTGGCGTGCTGTTCAGCGAATATGGCGGCGTTGCCGCGCCTTTGCAGTACTACGACCCGAACGGGGCGCCACGCCTGAAGCGTGCCCTTCGTGCGCCGGCGCCACAGGTGTTCTTTTTCGACACGCTGGACGGCACGCATCTGCGGCTCACGCGCTACGTCGATCCCGCGCGCAAGAACGCGCGCCCTGTGTTGCTGATTCACGGCTCGGGCGTGTCGAGCCGCATCTTCTCGACGGATCTGGTCGGCACCAACCTCGTCGAATATCTGTGCGCCGCGGGCTACGACGTGTGGCTCGTGGATCTTCGCGTGAGCATCGAAATGCCGAGCATGCTCGTGCCGACGAACGTCGATAAGGTCGCGCTCGAAGATATTCCCGCAGCCGTTGCAAAGATTCGCGAAGTGACGGGCGCAGCGGATATCCAGGCGCTAGGCCACTGCATGGGCGGCCTCGCGTTGAGCATGTCGCTGATGGCGGGACTAGAAGGCGTGCGCTCTGCGGTCATATCACAGGTGGCCGCGCATCCGGTGCCCGGCCGGCTCGGCAGGATCAAGGCCGGCCTGCATATCCCCGACATCATGCAGCACCTTGGCGTGACCGACCTCACCGCCTACACGAAGGACGAAAGGTGGCCGCACAATCTGTTCGACGAAGCACTGCGGCTCTATCCGGTCGATCACGACGAGGGCTGCGGCAACCCGATCTGTCATCGCGCGACTTTCATGTACGGCCTGCTGTACGAACACGCGCAGGTGAGCGAGACGCTTCATTCGAATTTGCAGGAACTGCTCGGCGTACACGACGTCGGCGTGTTCAAGCATCTCGCTGCCATGGTGCGCGCGGGAAACGTCGTCAACGCCGATGGTGACGACGTTTATCTGAAAGGCGAGCGCGGCATGAAAGGCCTGGAAGGCATGCGGATTCCGATCGGTTTTATTCACGGCGACTGCAACGAAACGTATGTGCCGCAAAGCACCGCGCTCACCTACGAAATGCTCGTCAATGCGTTTCCCGAGCAGCCTTATGAGCGGTATCTGATCCCGGGTTACGGACACATCGACTGCATCTTCGGCAAAAACGCGGCAGTCGATGTCTATCCGTCTATTGCGCGCTATCTGAACGCGCACTAAAGCCGCATTTCAGAACAGCTTGCCTGGATTGAGAATGCAGTGAGGGTCGAGCGCATGCTTGATTGCTGCCATGGCTGCGAGTTCGGCAGGCGAGCGCGAGATGGGCAGAAACTCGCGCTTGAGCAAACCGATTCCATGCTCGGCCGACACGGACCCATGCAGCGGCCCGAGCATTTCATAAACGAACGCGTACACGGCGTGATGATCGACGCCCGGGATCGAATGGCCGTCCACAGTGACATGCAAATTCGAATCGCCGATGTGCCCGAAGAAATATGATTCATTGCCGGGCCACCGTTCGTTCAGGGCCGAGCGGCAGCGTTCTACGAATTCGCCGATCACGCTGATCGGCAGGCTCACGTCGAAATTGATCGCGTCGAGCCGAACTGGAAATTCGGCGGTGCATTCGCGAATTGCCCATAGCGCACGCGCGTCTGCCACGGATTGCGCTATCACCGCATCGCGGATCGCGCCTTGCTCGAGCGCGTCGGTGAGCGCGGCGGAAAAGCGCTCGCCGTTGTCGCTCGCATCGAAACTCGCGTGTTCGATCAGCGCGTAGAGCGGATGCGATCCGTTGAACGGCGAACGCTCGCCCGTCAGCTTGACGCCGAATTCGTAGAAGTCCGGCCACATGATTTCGAATGCGCCGATGTCGTTGCCGAAACGCGTCGACAGACGCCGAAGCAGATTGACGGCCGCCTCATAGCCGTCGAGTGCGACGAGCGCCGTGTGACGCGCGGCGCGCTGCGGATGAAGCCGCAGCACCGCGCGCGTGATGATGCCGAGCGTGCCTTCGGAGCCGATGAACCAGTGCTTGAGGTCATAGCCGGTGTTGTTCTTGACCATCTTGCCAAGCGAGGTCAGCACGTCGCCATTGGCGAGCACGACTTCGAGGCCCATCACCTGGTCGCGCGCCGTCCCCGACTGGATCACGCGATTGCCGCCTGCATTGGTCGCGAGATTGCCGCCGATCTGGCATGAGCCGCGCGCGCCGAGATCGAGCGCGAGTTCAAAGCCCGCTTGCGCCGCCGCCTCCTGTGCGGTTTGCAAGGTAGTGCCGGCGCGTACGGTCAGCGTGGCTGATGCCGCGTCGATTTCCTCGATGCCGGTCAAGCGTTCCAGCGACAACGCGATGTCGGTGGCGCGGGCAATCGCTCCGCCGGCGAGGCCCGTCATACCGCCCTGCGGCACCACTGGCTGACAGGCAGCATGGCAAATGGCGAGCGCACGTGCGACGTCCTCGGTGCTGCGCGGCAGCAGCAATGCGGCAGGCCGGGTCGGAGCGTGACGCGTCCAGTCGGTCAGCGCGCGCTCGCCGATCTCGTCGCCCACGCGCACCGCCTCGTCGCCGAGCGCGGCACGCAGCGCGTCGAGCGTTGCGGCAAGCGGAGCAGTGAGCGCAGCCGTGCTGAGCGGCGGGTTCGCGTTGCTGTTGTCGGTCATGCAAGTGTTCCTTCGGTTACCTGTTTGCTTATGTCGTTTGTGCAGCGTGCTTCTTGCGATAGCCCATTGAATCGTTGATGCGCCCCAGAATATAGTCACCCGCGGCCACCGGCTGATACTTCGGATGGTCCGCGCTGGCGCCCAGATCGCGCGGATCGACGATTGCGCCGTAGGTTGGATCGTAGAACGTCGCGATCGAATAACGCTCACGCCCGGACGCGTTGATCACGCGATGAAGTGTCGAGCGAAACCGGTCGTCGGTCCAGCGCGCAAGCAGATCGCCGACGTTGACGACGAAGCTGCCCTCCACAGGCGGCGCATCGATCCACGTATCGTTAGCGATTTCACGCACCTGCAAGCCACCCACCTGATCCTGCCATAGCAGTGTGATGCAGCCGTAATCGGTGTGCGGCGCGACACCGAATTGGTCCTCGTCCGACTGAGGCGGCTGCGGCGGATAGTAGACCATCTGCGTGCGCTGCATCCGCTTCGTGTAACGCGGCGCGAAAAAATGTTCGTCGACGCCAAGACTGACCGCCACCGCGCGCAGCAGATCGGCGCCGCATGCGCCCACCGCCTCGTAGTAGCCGTACAACGCGGGACGCAGCTCGGGCATGAACTCCGGCCAGTTGTTCGGTCCGCGTAGCGCCTGGCCCGCGAGCACATCCGGGTCGTCTTCGGGCAATTCGAGTCCGATGCTGAAGAACTCTTTGTAATCAGGCCGTTTTGCCTGGTACATGGTCGCGTCGCCAAGCGCATTGAAACCGCGATGCCGATGATTGACCGCCGCGCGCCGTTTGATCTCGGGTGGAAAAGCGAAGAACGTGCGCGCCGCCTGTGCCGCCGCGTCGATTGTCGCTTGCGGCACGCCGTGATTGACGATGTAGAAGAAGCCGATCGTCGTGCACGCTTCGCTAATTTCGCGCGCCACGCGCTGCAACGCATGCGGGTCGCCCGCGCGCACGCCGGCAAAGTCAATGAGTGGAATACGGGTCACAGGCATCGCGTTGCTCCGTAGGAGGGCCGGCCGGACCGGCGGGTCGCCAGGTCATTGCAGTGGTATATACCGCCAAAAGCGTGCTCGCAAGTGAACGTGCGGCTCTTCCCATAAGGGCTTTTCTCTACTGGCGCGTTTATTTATTTCGCGCGAATACTGCGGTATATACTGCCTCGCATGACTTACGCCGAGCCGCTTTGTGCGGGCCTCGCTTTGCCAACCGGAGAATCTCATGAGCATCCTTTCAGGCTGGAAGTGTCGTTTGGTCATGCTGGCATTGTGCGCCGCGAGTGTTGCCGCTCATGCGGATGACCAGCTCGCCAAAGTGAAGAAGGCCGGTGAACTCGTAGTCGGCACCGAAATGCAGTTCGCGCCTTTCGACTTCCTCGAAAACGGTCAACAGGCTGGTTTCAACAAGGATCTGTTCGCCGAGGTTGGCAAGGAACTCGGCGTAAAGGTGCGCTTTATCGACTTGCCGTGGCCGAGCGTGCTGCCCGGCCTCGAAGCGGGCAAGTTCGATATGGTGGGCGGCCCGCTCACCGTCACCAAGGCGCGCATGGAACGCTACACATACACGCTGCCGGTTGCGGACGCCACCGACGCACTGCTCAAGCGCGCGAACGACACCGCCCTCAAGCAATCGTCGGACATCGCGGGCAAGACCGTGGGCGCCGGCAAGGGTTCGGCTCAGCTCGATCAGCTGAAGGCATATGTCGCCACATTGCCGAAGCCGCCTGAAATTCGTGAATACGTCGACAACAATCAGGCGTATGCCGACCTCGCCGCCGGCCGCATTGCCGCGGTGGCGAATTCAATGACCAACATCGCCTACGTCGCCAAACAGCGTCCTGAAACCTTCGCGGTGGTGCAGCCGCCGTTCGGCGCGAAAGTGTACTTTGCTTACTGCCTGCGCAAAGACGCCGACAGCAAGCCGCTCGCGGACGCGTTCAATGCGGCGCTCGTGAAAATGCACAACGACGGACGGCTCGCGACTTTGCAGAAGAAGTGGTTCGGCGTTGCAATGGACGCCCCGACGACCATGCCCGCGCCGAACTATTGAGTTTGTTCCAGAAGCACATTGCACGCATATTCAGCGCACGCTAGTGCCTGTTTAATGCGTACCTAACGCACATTGGCGAGGTCGACGCCCATGTTCAGCACGACCGTCTTCGTTCAGGGCATGCCGCTCCTGTTGCACGCGGCGCTTGCCACCATCGGCGTTTCGCTGACGGGCCTTTTCATCGGCTTTTTCGTCGCGGTCGGCGTGTGCGCAGCGCGCCTGTCGCCGAATCGCGTCGCGCGCAGATTCGGCGGTGCGTATGTGTTTTTCTTTCGCGGCGTGCCGATGCTCGTGCAATTGCTGCTGGTGTATTACCTGCTGCCGTTCGCAGGCATCAACGTATCGCCGCTCGTCGCCGCGATCAGCGCGGTGTCGCTGTGCTCGGCCTCCTACATTGCCGAAATTCTGCGTGGCGGTTTTCTCAGCATTCCGCCGGGGCATATAGAAGCCGCACGCATGCTCGGCCTCTCGCCGTTCGACACGCTCCGGCGCATTCTCGTGCCCCAGGCGTTTCGCCTGACGCTACCGTCGCTCGTCAATGAAATGGTGTTGCTGATCAAGGCTTCGTCGCTGATTTCGGTTGTCGGCGTGGCGGAGTTGACCCGCACCGCGCAGAACATCGCCGCGAGTACTTACAGACCGCTCGAGGCATATCTTGCCGCCGGGCTTATTTACTTCGTGATTTGCGGTGCGCTCGCGCTGATCGCGCATGCCGCCGAGTTCCGTCTGAAGCACGCCTGATCGGCCCGGAGCCTTCGCTATGCAACAGTTCGATCCCACCGTCATCACGCACAATCTTCAGCCGATCGCAGCGGGCCTTGCCACCACGCTCGGCACCTGGGCCGCGGGAGTCGTGATCGGCATGGTGATCGGCTTTCTGATCGCGGTACTGCAGCTCTTTTGCGGACGCTGGGTACGCGGTCTGTTGCGCTTCTATATCGAGCTATTTCGCGGCACGCCATTTCTCGTGCAACTGTTTCTGCTCTACTACGGCGGCCCGTCGTTCGGCCTCACGCTCGAACCGATGACAGCCGGCGTGCTCGGTCTGGGCCTCTATGGCAGTGCGTATTTCGCCGAAGCATTTCGCTCCGGCTTTCAATCGGTGCCGCCCGGTCATCTCGAAGCGGCGTCGTGTCTCGGCCTGACGCGCACACAGGCCGTGTGGCGCATCCAGATGCCGCAAATGCTGGTGTTGATAGTGCCCGCGCTGACCAACCTCATCATCGTATTGAGCAAGGAGACCGCTGTGCTGTCCATCGTCACGGTCCCCGAGTTGACGTTCGTGCTGACCGGCATCGGCTCGGCGAGCTTCGCTTTCGTGGAAACGCTGCTCATGCTGTGCGTGTGCTATCTCGCGCTCGTCGAACTGACGTCGCGCGCGGGCATGTGGGCCGAAACCCGCATCGCGCGTTTCATGGCATAAAAGGAATCGGATCACTTCATGAACGCTATCGCCGACATGCCCTCCTCCGTGTCCGCCGTTCACGCCCGACATGGATCGCCGCTGATCCAGGTGCGCGATCTTCGCAAGCGCTTCGGCGAAGTCGAAGTGCTGCGCGGCGTCGATCTGGAGATTGCCCGCTCCGAGGTGGTATGCATCATCGGGCCTTCCGGATCGGGCAAGAGCACACTGCTGCGGTGCCTCGCTGCGCTGGAAACATACGATCACGGCGACGTGCGCATCGAAGGCGAACTGCTCGGCTATAGCGAGCGCAACGGCAAGCGCGTGCGTGCGACGCAGGGCGAAATCAATCGCGTGCGGCGTAACGTCGGCATGGTATTCCAGCAATTCAATCTATGGCCGCACATGACGGCGCTCGGCAACGTCATGGAAGCGCTGCTGCGTGTGCGGCGTCTGCCTCACGCCGACGCGCGCCGCCGCGCGAACGCGATGCTGGAAACAGTGGGCCTCTCGAATAAGGGCGACGCGTACCCGGCGAAACTTTCAGGCGGCCAGCAGCAGCGCGTCGCGATTGCGCGAGCGCTCGCAATGGAGCCGCACATCATGCTGTTCGACGAACCCACTTCGGCGCTCGATCCCGAACTCGTCGGCGAGGTGCTGCAAGTGATGAAGCAACTCGCGCGCGACGGCATGACGATGGCCGTCGTCACTCATGAAATGGGCTTTGCCGCGCAGGTCGCGGACAAAGTCATGTTCATCGACCAAGGGCGCATTGCGGTTCAGGGCCAACCGCGCGAAGTTTTCCATGACGCCGGACAGCCGCGCTTGCGGCAGTTCCTGCAGAACTACTTCGACCGCAACGCTTTCTGGGCGCGCGGCCCAGACGACGCAGAGCCGCTATGAACGCGCGCCCTGCCCCGACCGCATTGCGCGGACAGTAACCAGGGGCTGCCGATGTCCTCCATGCTTCGCGGCAAGAGCCACAAAGCCCACAGCAAGCCGCCAGCCGCCGCGGTTCGAAGCACGCGCGACGCGACTGCGGGTACGAGCGCTGCAGGTGAAGCGCCGGCTGCACGCTACGAGCAGGTCAAGCAGCATATTCTTGGCATCATCGAATCGGGCGCGCGTCAGGCCGGCGAGCGTCTGCCCTCCGAACTGGACCTCGTTTCGACGCTGGGTGTTTCGCGCATGACCGTCAATCGCGCGCTGCGCGAGCTGGCGCACGAAGGGCTCGTTACGCGGGTGTCGGGCGTCGGCACCTTCGTCGCGCAAGCAAGACCGCAATCCACGCTCCTGATGATCGCGCATATCGGCGATGAGATTCGCTCACGCGGACACGAATACAGCTACCGTACCGTGCTTTTGCAGCGCGAGACGGCATCTGTCGTCGTATCGAATGCGTTAGGGCTCGCGCCGGCCGCTTCGGTTTTTCATGTTGTTTGCGTGCACCGTGAGAATGGCTTGCCGGTGCAACTGGAGGATCGCTACGTGAATCCGGCCATTGCGCCGGATTTTCTGCAGCAGGATTTCTCGGCGATCCGGCCGTCGGAGTATCTGTTCGAAACGGTGCCTGCGCACGACGTCGAACACATTGTCGACGCGGGGTTACCGACTCAGGCCGAAGCCGGACTACTCGAAATTCGCGCGGAAGAACCGTGTCTCACGCTCGTGCGTCGAACCTGGACGAGCGGTGTTGCGGTGACGTTCGCGCGGTTCGTACATCCCGGCTCGCGGTACCGGCTCGGCTGCCGCTTTTCGCCGGATATGTCGCAACGGCAAGGCTGACGCGCCACGCGTCACAACCTGGTTTCCCGCCGTGCCGGTGCACGTGCTGACCCGTCACACATTGCCCGCCAGATGAAAGCGCGACGCCGGATGCCACAACTGCACGGACGTCGCCACGTCTTCGCCGACCCACGTACGACGCCATAGTTGCAAGCACGGCTCGCCAATTTCCATTGACAGATGACGGCGCACATACGCGTCCGGCTTCTGCGCGTAGATGCGAAACTCCGCGCGCTGGATGGGTGCGAGGCGCACCATGTAATGATTCGGCGTCTCGATGGTGAAGTCCTGCTGCAGATACTCGGGGAACACCTTCGGGTTCACGTAGCGATCCTCGTACTGGATCGGCTCGCCCTCTTCGCTGTGCACGATGCACGAGTGGAACGCCGGGCCGCTCGACAGGCCGAGCGCTTCGAGCGCCTGCGGGTCGTCGCTCGGTTCGAGCGTCAACACGCGGGCCGAATGACGATGACCGCGCGCGGTGATTTCATCGGCGATATTGCGGATTTCCAACACCGTCGACTCGTAGCGCTGCGGCGCGACGAACGTACCGGAACCCTGCACACGGGTCAGCACGCGCTCCGTGGTCAATTCGCGCAACGCGCGCGAGACCGTCATGCGAGCGACGCCGAACTCCTTTACCAGTTCCGTTTCGGACGGGATCAGTCCGCCCGGCTTCCAGTCGCCTTCGCTGATACGCCGGATCACATAGCGCTTGATCTGTTCATAGGCGGGCATTGCTTTCGCGGGCGTCTCCTTGCACACGGCGCGGTCCGCGTTGCCGCCATTTGCCGCGCTTATTTGCGGGGCGGCTTGTGAAACTGTCTCCGCGCTTTGTTGTGCGCGCTTCTGCTCATTTGTAGTTGTGTTCACTCCGACCTCGTGGGTGGGTTTCGGATCGCATCCGTTGTACCGCTTGTACGCCCCGCAGTAAGTCCCTTGGGGACACCTCGGTCGGTTCGCCGGCGGGTAAGCCCGCTCACCGGATATGTCTCTGTCAGGCCACGTGAGCGACGACCGGCACGCTGCCTGCAATGGCGACATGGCCCGCTACATTCATCACGCCCGCGCTATCGCCCACACTATTTGCGGCGGCTGGGAGGTTACTCGCCGCTGCGACCTTCCCGATAGACGCGTCCGCAACCACACTGAAATTGCGCTGCCTCAGCTTGTCAGGGCCAGGCAACGGCGGCGGCGCCTCGCCAGCGATCATCCGGAACGCCACGCTCATGTCGTCAGCGAGCGGACGGTCGTCGCGATACGTCGGCACGATCTGCCGCACGCGCTGCCACAACGCCTGCGTATGCGGCGCCGGTGGGGCGTCGGTGGCTTGCAGGTCGTAGGCCTGCGCCGCGGCCAGCAGCTCTATCGCGACGATCCGCCCCGCGTTGTCGATGATTTCCAGCGCCTTCAATGCGGCAGGCGTGGCGTGGCACAGATGATCTTCCTGCAAGCCCGACGTGATGCCGCCGTCGAGACTCGCTGGCAGCGCGAGCCGCCGGTTCTGCGCGACCAGCGAGGCCGCCGTGTACTGCGCGATCATGAAGCCCGAGCAGGTACCGCCAGGCTCGGCCAGAAACGCAGGCAAGCCGCTCACCAGCGGATTGACGAGACGATCGAGCCGCCGTTCGGCCATTGCGGCGACCTGCGCGATGGCGGTGGCGAGACTGTCCATCGCAAGCGCAATGGATGCGCCCACCGCATGGGCCTGCGAATAGACGCGCGGATCTTCCGGCGTGCCCGCGACAATCGGGTTGTCGGTGATCGACGCCAGTTCGCGATCGACCACGTCCGCGGTCGCGGCGAGCACGTCGCGCGCCGCACCGTGCACGTGCGGAATGGTGCGCATGCTGAGCGGATCTTGCGTGCGCTGGCCGACCACGGCCGCGAGAATGCCGCTGTCGGCAAGCGCGGTCCGCATCCGCTCGCCTACGAGGTTCAAGCCCGGCGAGATGCGCAGCGCGAGCGAATCTTCATCGAACGCTGCCAGTTGGCCGCGCAGATTCTCGAAGCTCATGGCCGCGACGACATCGGTCCAATCGAGCAGACGCACCGCGCGTGCAAGCGCCAATGCGGCAAGCCCGGTCACGCAAGGCGTACCGTTGATCAGGCTGAGGCCTTCCTTCGCTTCCAGCACGAGCGGTTCGCGGCCGAGCATGTACAACGCGTCGCGGCCCTTCATACGCTCGCCGCGATATCGCACATGACCTTCGCCGATGCACACCAGCGCGATGTGCGCCATGTGGCTCAGATAACCGACCGAGCCGAACGCCGGCACTTCAGGCAAGCAGTCGGCATTGAGCAAGGCCACGAGTTGATCCGCGACCTCGATACGGATGCCCGAGTGCCCATGCGCGAAATTGTTGACGGCGGCGGCCATGATCGCGCGCGTCTCGGCGACACCGAGCGGCGTGCCGACACCGACTGCGTGACTCATCAGAATGTTGCGCGACAGCGTGCGCTGTTCGGTGGGCGACACGATTACGTCGCACAACGCACCCACGCCCGTGTTGACGCCATACGCTCGAATGCCGCGCTCGACGATCTGTTGCACCAGGACATGCGCCGCCGCAATGCGCGCGCGCGCGTCGGCGGAAAGTTCGAGCGGCTCCCCGGCGGCGACCGCCGCCACCTGGGCCCAGTCGAGAGGACGATCGGAACGAATCACGGCCATGATGTTGCTCTGCTCGGTAGAGTGCGTGGCGATACGGATTAGTTGGTCGTGCGGTCCTGATGACTCGACACGAATTGACGGAAGCGCTCCGACTTGCACTCGACGAATACTTCGTCAGGCGTGCCGTCGGCTTCCACTTGGCCCTGATGCAGGAACATCACGCGGTTCGACACGTGCCGCGCAAAACCCATTTCGTGCGTGACGACCAGCATCGTGCGCCCTTCTTCGGCAAGCGAGCGCATGACGCGCAGCACTTCGCCAACGAGTTCGGGATCGAGCGCCGACGTGGGTTCGTCGAACAGCATCACTTTGGGATGCATGGCAAGAGCGCGCGCAATCGCCACACGCTGCTGCTGGCCGCCCGACAGATGCGCCGGATAATGGCCGCGCTTTTCCGCGAGACCGACTTTCGCGAGCAGCGCCTCGGCTTCTTCCACCGACTCGGCGCGGCTGCGCTTTTGCACGCGCATCGGCCCTTCGATCAGGTTTTCGAGCACCGTCATATGCGACCAGAGATTGAAGTTCTGGAACACCATGCCGAGCTGCGAACGCACGCGGTCCACCTGGCGGCGGTCGCTCGGTTGCAGCTTGCCGTCGCCGCGGCGCTTCATTTTCAGTTCTTCTCCGGCGAGCGCGACGGAACCGTCGTCGGGTGTCTCCAGCAGATTCAGGCAGCGCAAGAAGGTGCTTTTGCCCGAGCCGCTCGCGCCGAGAATCGAGATCACGTCGCCTTGATGAGCGTCGAGCGAAATGCCTTTGAGCACGTGGTGGTCGCCGAACGATTTGTGAATGTTCTTGACCGACAGTGCAACGGGTGCCGTAGCGTTCATGGAATTCTCCAGGTTCATCCGGAATGGCCGGCGCTCAGGGCGCGGCGCGGCGTGCTTCGGTAGTGGCGGACACCGGGCGGCTCGGCGCGGTCTGCTTCGGCGCCGCACGCAGATGCCGCGACAGGCGCGTTTCGAGCATGCCGAGTGCGCGAACGATAATGAAGTTCAGGAACAGATAGATCAGCGCGGCGCAGATAAACACTTCCGTCGTGCGATACGTTTGCTGAATGATCTGCTGTGCGACGCCGGTCACTTCCCACACGGTAACGAGACTCGCGAGCGCGGTGGACTTGACGAGCAGTACGGCTTCTGTCGAATAAGCAGGCAGACACTGGCGCAGTGCAATCGGGCCGATCACGCGGCGCAGCAGCCCAAAGCCCGACAGACCGATCGAGTAACCCGCCTCGATCTGGCCGACCGGCACGGCCATCAGGCCGCCGCGAATGATCTCGGCCGTATAACCGGCGGTACAGAGCGCGAGCGATAAAACAGCGCACATATACGGCTCGCGCAGCACCGGCCACATGAAGCTCTCGCGAATCACGCCGAACTGCCCCATGCCGTAGTACACGAGGAACATCTGGATCAGCAGCGGCGAGCCGCGGAACACGAGGATATAAGCGCGCGCGAAACGGTTCGGCAGCCAGTGCGGCGACACGCGCATCGTGACGATCACGAGCGACAGCAGCCCCCCGAGAACGAGCGAACAGAAGAACAGGCCGAGCGTGGTCGGTACGGCGGCGAGCAGTTGCTTCACCGTATCGAGCAGAAAATCGAAGTCGAAGTTCATGATGCCGTCGCCGTCAGTTGCGCGCGAAGTTGCGCTTGAAGGACCGGCCCACGCGTGCCTCGGCGTGGTTGAAGACCCGGTTCGAGATGCTGGTCATCAGCAGATACAGCGCGCCGCCGACCACGAAGAACGTGAAGTATTGATGCGTGGAGCCCGCCGCCACCTGACTTGTGCGCAGCAGTTCGGCGAGACCCGTGACCGAGATCAGCGCGGAATCTTTCAGGCTCAGTTGCCATACGTTGCCGATGCCGGGCAAGGCGAAACGCAGCACTTGCGGAATCAGGATGCGGCGCGCCATGGTGAGGGTAGGCATGCCGATGGAGCGCGCCGCTTCGAGTTCGCCGCGCGATACCGCGAGCACCGCCGAGCGATACACCTCGGCCTGATAAGCGCCGGAAATCATGCCGACAGCGAGCGCGCCGATCACGAACGGCGGCACGCCGACGAAGCCCTCGGCGCCGAACCACTGGCCCACGGTCGTCACGAGCGTCGAGCCGCCGAAGTAGAACAGGTAGATGACGAGCAGTTCGGGCACGCCGCGAAACACCGTCGTGTAGATGTCGCCGATCACGCGCAGTGTGCGCAGACGCGACAGCTTAGCCGCAGCGACCAGGGCGCCGAATACGGCCCCGACCGCGAGCGCCGCGAGCGTGAGCGCGACAGTCATCAACGCCGCGAGCAGCAGCACGCCGCCCCAACCTTCCGGCCCGAAGCCGAGCATCTGTATCAGAGCCATTGCCTACCTCCCGTCTTGACGGACGATGAAACAGCTGCACGCGCGAGCTCGCGCCCACGCATGCAGCATTCGTGCAACGCCTCGTGAATCAGGGCGTGACGTCGGTCTTGAACCACTTGGCGGACAGCTTCTTGACGGTGCCGTCGGCGAGCGCCGCGCTGATCGCGGTGTCGAATTTCGCTTTCAGGTCGGCGTCCTGCTTGCGGAACGCGAGGCCTTCACCCGGGCCCCAGATCGGACCGCCGATCTTCGGGCCGGCCATTACGATCGATGCGGTTTCCTTCTTGTCGATGTTCGCGGCGTAGTACGTCACGTCGTCGAACGACGCGTCGATACGCCCGTTCGCCAGATCGAGATCGCGCTCGGGCGACGTCTTGTAGACGCGGATCGTGGCGATGTCCTTGAAGCCGTCGTTGATGAACTTGGTATAGACGGTGCCGGACTGGATGCCGATGGTCCTACCCTTCAAATGCTTGCGCAGCGCGTCGACGGTCGGCTGATCGGACTTCGGATCGCCCGTGAGCTTGACGACGCCCGCGTCCGCTGCGGCCTTGGGCAGCACCTTGGCGTCGGCCACCGCAAACGTAGCGGGCGTGGCCGCATACGGCTTCGAGAACGCGATGATTTTTTCGCGCTCCGGCGTGATCGAGATCGCATCCATCAACACGTCGAACTTGCCGGCTTGCAGACCCGGGATCATGCCGTCCCAGTCTTGCGCGACGAGGTTGCATCGCAGCTTGATGCGCTCGCAGAGGTTCGCAACCAGTTCAGGTTCGAAACCCCCGAGCTTGCCGCCGGGCAAGGTCAGGTTCCACGGTGCATAGCCGCCCTCGAGCGCGATCGTCACCGTCTTCCATTCCTTCGCCTGCGCCGGTGCGCCCAAAATCGCCGCGGCGCCGAGCACGGCGCCGATCAATGCTTTTGCTGCCGTGGTGCGTTTCACTTTCACGTCGAAACTCCTTTGATTGAGTAAACCGTCGAACCGGAATGCGAACCAGCGTTTTGAGCGCCGCTGAATTTGTATAGACAAGTCTGCATGAGTCAAAAAGCCGTCGCAAGGGGATTCTTGGAAAAATTGCGCGATCATCGGGTAAGCCCCTATAAGGAGCGGCGAATCGGGGCTTTCCGAGGGGATCGGCGGCGAAGGCGTACACCTGCCGGGTCGCAGCGGATGCGTCGGCATGATGCACTTTGTCTAGACAGGTTCGAGGAATGCAACGCGGAGGTGCGCTGCGCGGACACGTCGGCGAGATGAAAGGACCGACGGCGCGGGCGAGGAATTACGCGGAATCGGCCGGCGTGCGCACGCGCTCGAAAATCTCCGCCAGGTCGATGTCGCCGGTCTTCAGACCGAAGCGATCGTGCAGACAGGCCGCGAGTTCGTCAACGCTTGCGAGGCGCTGCTCGCGGAAAATACCGCCGTCCGCCGCGCGCTCGTTCAGTTGATCGTTCAGCAGCGTGAGGCGCGTGTCGTCCAACACGCGGCACACGATGAGATTGTTCGCGAAGACCGCTTCCGGCGATGTCGAGGTGTACCAGTTCGACGTTTCGTAATCGATCCACTCGACCGGATGCAAATCGAAGCGATAGACGCGCGACCACGTTTGATCGCGCGCCTGCACTTCGAGATACAGCGCGTCGTGCGAGGCGTCGGCGAGACGGAAGATGCCCAGGTCCGTGCGTTGCGCAAGGCCCGGCGTCAACCGCACCGGCGATGTCAGCGTAACGCTGCCGAAACCCACGTCCGCGATCCATGCTTCGTTATCCACATCGATTCGCAGCACCATGTGCGTACGAGGTGGAACCGCGTCGGGCTCCCGGCCCCACAGCACTCGCCCAAGCAACGGCGTGACCTGAAAGCCCAGTTCGATCAGTACGTTCGCGAGCAGCGCGTTCTGCTCGAAGCAGTAGCCGCCCCGGTGATCGTCGACCAGTTTTCTTTCGACGGATTCCAGTTCCAGCTTCACTGCGCGACGCGTGAGCGGATTCAGGTTTTCGAACGGAATGGCTCGCGGATGCAACCGGTGAATTGCCTTCAGCACCTCGAGCGTCGGCGCACGCGGGCCCGTATAACCGATGCGCTCGAAGTAATTGTCGAGATTGAGTGTGTGTGACATGGGCGTCGTCCGTCTGATTCTAGTTGCGCTACTGCCCGCCTCCGAGCGCCGACTTCGCGATCGACGGCACGCTGATACCGTTGCTCGTTGCGAACTGTACCGCGGAACTGAGCGTCGACATCAGCGACTGCAACTGCCCCGGCGCCGATTGCGCGATATACGACGCGCTCTGCGCGGTCTGCGGATTCATGCCGGCCTGCAGCAGCGAAGCAGGATTCATCTGCCCGATGCTGCCGAGGCCCGACTGCAAGCTCGAATACTGGCTGACGCCTTTACCGAGCGACGCCAGCCCGTCGGTGAACGCCTGCTTGTTCACTGGCGTTTGCGTTGCGTTGCCCGTTCCACCCGCACGGCTGGCAAATGCCTGCGTCAACGTTTGCGACAGCGACTGCTGCGTGCTGCCCACTTGCGTCAACTGGCTGACCGACGGCGTACCGCCGCTCAGCAAGCCGGCGGCCTGCTGCGCCTGTCCGGCCGCGCTCGACAGACCCATTGCGGACGCAAGCGACGACTGCCCGCTCAGCACCTGCTGATTCGCACCCACATACGTTTGCAACAACTGCGATATGCCGCCAGACGATGCCGCGCCAGCATCCGCGGATGTGTCCCCGCCACCAATGCCAAACTGTTTCAGATTCAACTGTGCGTTCGAAACGCCGCTTGCGAAAAGACCGGCGCTCGCCAGCAACGAAATCAGAAGGACACGCTTCATATGTAACTCCCTTGTAAGAGACTGCGGAAACTCGTGCGGTTCGACAAGCCGCACCGTTACGCGTTCGCACGAATTTTCGACGCGTGAGTCCCGGCATGCTGGCGCCAGTCATTTGCATCTCGTTGACGCACCGGTACATGCCTCGGTACGATCACGCCCATTGTCCGGTTCGCGCGAACCGATGCCGGCCTGCGCCCGGTTAAATGGCTATTTAACGCCGCGGCGCACGAAAGCAGTCGATAACAACATTCAAGGCATTTTGATGAAGCTCGCCCGATCCATTCGCCCCGTTGCATCCTTGCCTGTCCGCTTCGAATTTCTGTCATCTGGCAGCAAGGCGGCCGGGCGCAGCCGCACGCGTTCGTTTCGGCGCATAGCGTGGTGCACGGCGTTCGCGTGGGCTTGCACTTCGGGTGCGGCAATGGCGCAAGGCGATGCCAACGCAGGCGCAAATGCCGACGCCGCGCAAGACGCAAGCGAAGCAAGCGGAGCAGCAGGCGCGGATACGGGCAAAGCCGCAGCCAGCGAGACCGGCTTCTGGAGCCGCGACCAGATTTTCGGCGATATGGGTGGCTTGCGCCCGTGGCTCGGCAAATATGGCGTGAGCTTCGCTCTCACTGAAACCAGCGAACTGCTTGGCAACCTGCGCGGCGGCCTCGCGCGCGGCGCCGCGTACGACGGCGTGACTACCGCGACTGTCCAACTGGATACCGACAAGGCGTTCGGCTTGCCGGGCGGCCAGTTCAACGTGAGCGCATTGCAGATTCACGGCGGCAATTTCAGCGGTGACAAACTCGGCACGCTGAATACGGCAAGCGGCATTGAAGCCGAAAACAGCACGCGCCTGTGGGAGCTGTGGTATCAGCAGTCGTTCCTGAACAAACGGATCGACGTGAAGGTCGGTCAGCAAAGTATCGACCAGGAGTTCATTTCCAGCACGTACTCCGCGCTTTTCATCAACACGATGTTCGGCTGGCCCGCGCTGCCCACTTACGACATGCCGTCGGGCGGGCCGGCGTACCCACTGTCGGCGCTCGGCGTGCGCGTGCGCGGACAGATCACGCCTTCGTTGACGGCGCTCGCCGGTGTGTTCGACGGCGATCCGCTCGGCAACAATCCTAACAACCGCAGCGGGACTAATTTCAACCTGCATAACGGCACGCTGTTCATCGGCGAGTTGCAGTATGCGATCAACCAGCCGGCAGACAGCGACACGCCGCCTGCGGCGAGCACTGCCGGAGGCGGACTGCCGGGTACCTACAAGATCGGTGTCTGGTACAACAATGGCCACTTCGCAGATCAACGCTACGACAGCAACGGTGTGTCGCTAGCAAGTCCCGCGTCAACGGGCGTCGCGGCGAACCATCGCGGCGACTACAGCTTCTACGCAGTGGCCGATCAGATGATCTGGCGGCCCAACCCGGGCGAAGCGCGCAGCCTCGGCGTGTTCGCGCGCGTGATGGGTGCGCCGGGTGACCGCAACCTGGTGAGCGTCGCGGCTAATCTGGGCGTCGTGCTCAAAGCGCCGTTCGCCGGCCGCGACAATGACAGCGCGGGTCTGGCGCTCACGTACATCAAGATCGGCAACCACGCACACGGAATCGATCAGGATAACCTGGCATTCAGCGGCGGCCCGTACGGTGTTCGCACGAGTGAAACCGCGCTCGAAGCGACCTACCAGTACCAGATCGCCCCGTGGTGGATGCTTCAGGCCGACGCGCAATACACCTTCAACGCGGGCGCCGGTCAGAATCCGAACGATCCGACGAAGCCGCTGCGCAACACGTTCGTCGTCGGCCTGCGCACCAACATCACGTTTTGATTCGCATCGCGCTGCGACCGAAAAGCGTGAAGTCGTCCGCACCCGTTCACTGGGCGGCCGCCGAGCCGCGCGGCTGGTTGCGTAACGACAGATCCTGAACCATCTGCGCTGCCAGATAATCGCAGGTCGGCCTGTCTGACTTCGCGCTGCGCGCGACCACGATTTCCAGCGGCTCTATCTTCGGCAAGCCTTGTGCTTCGCCGAGAATAGCGAGGCGCGGCGGCACACTGCAACGCGTGAGCGCCACCACCGACAAACCCGCGTCCACCGTTGCGACGAGGCCCATCAGGCTCGCGCTGCTGAATGCCGCGCGATAGCGAATCCGCGCGCCGTCGAGCGCGGCCAGCGTATGCTGGCGCGCCACGCAGCCGGGCTCGTACAGCCCGACGGGCAACGGCGACGCTGCCAGTACCGGCGTATCGACGCTAGCCCCTACCCACACCATCGGCTCGCTGCGAACGAATTCGCCGCGCAATTTGCGGTCGCGCGTGACAAAGGCGAGATCGATCTTGTTGTCGGCCAGCATCGGCGCGAGCGAAGTGCTCTGCGCGCAAACGATTTCGATTTCCACGTGCGGGTACAGATTCGAAAATCGCCGCAAGACCGGCGACAACAGCGACGACACGTAATCGTCCGGCGCGCCGAGCACCACGCGTCCGGTAACTTCGGGCCGAACGATCGCCGACCACGCTTCCTCGTGCAATGCCAGCACGCGCCTCGCATATTCGAGCAGCGTATTGCCGGGCCGCGTGAGCGACAGGTTGCGCGTGTTGCGCGCGAACAGCGTGGTGCCGAGCATGGCTTCGAGCCGCTTGATCTGCATGCTGACCGCGGCCTGCGAGCGGTGAACAATTGCCGACGCTTTCGTGAAACTGCCTGTATCCACGACCGCGACGAAAGTGCGCAACAGATCGGCGTCGAACTCGGGGTGCATGATTTATCAATCCCGCTTATGGAATTTCTCAATTTAATTCGTTTGTGATCGCCGCGCAACCGGCGCAATACTTGGCTGCATCACTTCACGGAGACGATCGGCATGACCCTCACCCAACGTCAACAGGGCGCCATCACGTTGGCCGGCGGAGGGCTGCTGATGGGCACGCTCGGCGTCTTTGTCGAGGAAGCGCGACTCGGCGCGCTGACACTGGTGTTCTTTCGTTGCCTGTTTGGATTCCTCTCGCTGGCCGCGTACTGCGCATGGAAGGGCTTCTTCACGCGCGCACATTTCACACGGCGTACGGTCGTACTCGCGCTGATCTCCGGCGTGCTGATGGTCACGCAATGGGTCGGTTTTTTCGATGCGATCCATCGCACCAGTATTGCTGTCGCGACCGTGGTGTTCCACGTGCAGCCCTTCTGGGTCGTGCTGATCGGCGCCGCGCTCTTCAACGAACGGCTAGGCGCCGATCGGCTTGGCTGGATCGCGACCGCGTTCGTCGGGCTCGTGCTCGCGTCGGGTGTGGCGGCCACGGAAAATCTGCAAGGCCATACGAGCTATCTGATCGGCATCGGCGAAGCATTGGGCGGCTCGGTGCTCTATGCGAGCGTCACGTTGATCGCCAAGGGACTCGGCGACTTGCGCCCGCACCTGCTGACACTCGCGCAATGCGCGGTGGGTGTGGTGTTCCTGCCGATCATCGCGCCGTTTATTGCGCCCTTTGATGCCGGGCACATTGGGGCAATGCAGTGGTTCTGGATCGTCGGCATGGGCGTGCTGCACACGGGGCTCTCGTATGTGCTGATCTACGGCGCGTTGCCCAAGCTCACCACGCCGATCATCGCGGTGCTGCTGTTCATCTATCCGCTCACCGCGATTGCCGTCGATGCGATCGTGTACGGCCGCGCGCTTTCGCTGCCGCAACTCGCGGGTATGGCGCTCATCGTGATTGCGAGTCTCGGGGTGAATCTCGGCTGGCCGCTTGTTTCGTTGCTGCTCCCGCGCCGGCGCGCGCGGGGTCATGCAGAGTGAGTTGACGTTCAGGCTTGGTGGCAGACAAGTGCCGGCAAACGGCCGGCACCGCGCTGCGAAGCCCGTCGAATTTACTGCGGCAGCACTTCACCCTTCGTCTCCGGCGCGAACGGAATGACAAACAGACCGGCGACGAACACGAGCGCCGTCAGAGCCACCGGCACCCCAAGCGTGTGCATGTGAAGAACCGCCGCGCCAAGCAGAAAGTTCACGCCCGCACCAACAAACCGTCCGAACGACGTACAGAACGCAAACGCCGTCGCACGCACGCGTGTTTCGAACTGCTCGGGCAACCACAAGCTGAACAGCGCGAAGTTGCCGCCGAAGAAACCCAGCACGAACAGCCATGCGATGAAAGGCGCGAGCCCGTTCGGCAAATAGAAGGCCCAGCCGAAACTGCCGGTGATCGCCACCGCCATTCCCGCGAAGTAGAACGCTAGCGTCTTGCGGCGCCCGAAGCGTTCAGCGAGCGGCGGCAATGCGAGGCATCCGAGAATCGTGCCGATGGACAGCAAGCCCGTTGCGAGCGACGCCATTCTGATCGCATCGTTCTTCGCCATCCCCGCCTTGGACGCAAGCTGAATGACGGCCGACGGCTCATACACGGCCCCCGCCCACAAACCGATAATGGCAATCGTCAAGAGAATGCACGCGACCCATGTGCGTCGCCGGTAGGCCGGTCCCAGGATCTCGCGCAGCGGTTTCGCGCGTTCAGCGTTCGCCTCGGCCTTCTGCCATTTCTCGGACTCCTTCACGCGCAACAAAATCAGAATCGCGACGACGACCGGCACGGCTCCCGTCAGGAACATCGCACGCCAGCCGAAATGCACGCCAATCGTGTAGTTGAGTGCCGCGGCCAGGAAGAAGCCCGCGTAATACCCCGTTTGCAGATAGCCGGCGCCCATCTTGCGACGATCCTCCGGCCACGCTTCCGCCACGTAGGTGCCGGCGAGCGCCCATTCCCCGCCTATGCCGACTCCCGCGATGAAGCGATAGATTCCCAACTCCCACACGTTGTGAGAGGTCGCGGCAAGCCCCGTAAAAATCGCAAATGTGAAGATCGTGCCCGCCAGCACCTTGGTTCGTCCAAAGCGATCGGCGAGCGGCCCCCATATGAAGGACATGCCCCAGCCGACCAGGAACAGCGCAAACAGAATAGAACCGGCCAGCCCGATGTTGGCGGGCGTCGCCGCGTAGCCGGAGCGCGGCAATAGCTCGGTCAGCGCCGGCGTGAGCACGAGCGCGTAGATGAACGAGTCCATGCCGTCGAGCGTCCAGCCGGCCCAAGCGCCCCAAAAACCCGCAATCTGCGAGCGATTCAACGGCGTGCGGCGCCGTGCGGCCGACGTGCGGTCGGTGAGTGAACTCATCGTGCTCCTCCTGCCTGCTGTTACCTGCATATGAAAGGGAAACGACCGGACGCGAGCTGTCGTGAAGCCATGGTTGCCGTACAAGCCCACAGCACCCTGCGGGGCCCGGAGAGAAATTCCGGGTTTGCCCGCGTTTAATTCGCGTCGTTTTATATATAATATTTGAACCATGAACGACGCAACAGATGGTTTTCCCCTGGATGCCCCCGTGCGCGCTCCGCTTCTTCCTGCAGCCGCGCCACGAGAGAGCACGTCCCGCGTAATCGCGGAGGCGTTGCGCGAGGCAATTATCGACGGCACGCTGGCGCCCGGCGCGCCGCTGCGCCAGGACGCGCTCGCCCGGCACTTTTCGGTTAGCGCGATCCCGGTGCGGGAGGCCTTGCGCCTGCTGGAGACCGAAGGCTGGGCGAAGGTCGCGGTGCACAAGGGTGCGACCGTCGCGCCCTTGTCCGCAGATGAAGCGCGTGAAATCTACGAGATCCGCTCCGCGTTGGAGAGCCTTGCGATCGGGCTGGCAATACCCAGACACACGGCGGCCACGCTGCGCGAATGCGCGGCGCTGTGCCGCGCGGCGGAGCGCGAGCCGGACCCGTCGCTATATGTTGCGCGCAATGCCGAGTTCCACATGAGCCTGTATGCGCCGGCCGCGCGTCCTCAGCTCGAAGACCTGATCCGCGTGCTGCATCGGCGTGGCGAACGGTATCTGCGCCTGAAATTCGGTCTGCCTTCTTACAAGGGCGAATCCGACAATGAACACAGCGAATTGCTCGACGCCGTGCAACGGCGCGACGTGCCGGGCGCGCAAGCGCTAGTCGTCGCGCACCTGCTCGGCACGGGCGATCTGCTCCACCGTTTCCTGACCGAACGCGCGCAGGCGGAAGCCGCGCTCGCGAACCGGCCCAAGCCGCGCGGCAGACCCCCGCGCATCACCACCGGGAGCTGATTGAGCCGATGAATCCATCCGCCGAAGCGTCATCCGCCGCACGTTCGTGGACCACGCGCCGCGACGAAAAGAACCGCCGCCTCGCCGTTATCGCGCCATGGCTCGAAGACGGCGTCCTGCCGCCCAACCGCATCGTAGATGCACTAGAAACGCTGATCCAGCCAGGCGACCGGGTCGCGCTCGAGGGCGACAACCAGAAGCAGGCGGATTTTCTGTCGCGCTCGCTGGCGAAGGTCGATCCGCAGAAGCTTCACGACGTGCATCTGCTCATATCGAGCATCAGCCGCCCCGAGCATCTGGCGCTGTTCGAACGCGGCATCGCGCATAAAGTGGATTTCTCGTTTGCCGGGCCGCAGAGCTTGCGCGTCGCGCAACTGCTCGAAGACGGGCAACTGGAAATCGGCGCAATCTACACGTACGTCGAACTTTACGCGCGCATGTTCGTGGACCTGACGCCGCACGTCGCGCTGCTTTGCGCAGAAAAAGCGGACCGTCACGGCAATCTCTACACGGGCCCGAACACCGAAGACACACCGACCATCGCGGAGGCCGCCGCGTTTCGTCACGGCATCGTGATCGTGCAGGTCAACGAGATCGTCGATGAACTGCCGCGTGTCGATATTCCAGGCTCGTGGGTCGACGTCGTCGTGCAAGCGGACCGGCCGTTCGCGGTGGAGCCGCTTTTTACGCGCGATCCGCGCCATATCGGCGATCTGCAGGTGCTGACCGCGATGATGGTGATACGCGGCATCTATGAACCGTACGGCGTGAGTTCTCTGAACCACGGCATTGGCTTCGACACCGCGGCGATCGAGTTGCTGCTGCCCACCTACGGCGAGTCGCTCGGCCTGAAGGGCAAGATCTGCCGCAACTGGACGCTTAATCCGCATCCCACGATGATCCCCGCGATCGAATCGGGCTGGGTCGACAGCATCCATTGCTTCGGCAGCGAAGTCGGCATGGAGGCGTATATCGAGGCGCGTCCGGACGTGTTCTTCACCGGCAACGACGGCACGCTGCGCTCGAACCGCGTGCTGTGCCAACTGGCCGGCCAATACGGCGTCGACCTCTTCATCGGCTCGACGTTGCAGATCGACGCGGACGCCAATTCATCCACGGTGACGCGCGGACGTCTCGCCGGCTTCGGCGGAGCGCCGAACATGGGCCACGATCCGCGCGGCCGCCGTCATTCGAGCGAAGCGTGGCTCAAGCTTCTCAAGGATCAGGGGCCCGTGTCGCGCGGTCAGAAGCTCGTGGTGCAACTCGCGGAGACATACAAGAAAGGCGGCGAGCCGACCTTCGTCGACGAACTGGATGCCGTCGCCGTGGGTGCGAAAAACGGCATGCCGATTGCGCCGGTCATGATCTATGGCGACGACGTGAGCCATGTCGTCACCGAGGAAGGCATCGCGCATTTGCACAAGGCCGAAGGCATCGACGAACGGCGCGCCGCGATCGCCGCCGTGGCCGGCGTGACGCCGATCGGCTTGCGTGCGAGACCTGAGAAAACTGCCGAACTTCGCCGGCGCGGCATCGTCGCGTATCCGGAAGATCTTGGCATTCGCCGCGGTGAAGCGAAGCGCTCGCTGCTGGCGGCACGCAGCATCGACGATCTGGTCACGTGGTCGGGCGGTTTGTATGCGCCGCCGGCTCGCTTCAGGAGCTGGTGATGAGAGCCGCTGCTCTTTTGTTCGAGCGCGATGAGCGGTCGCCTACACACTCTGGGCAAGCCGTGCAAGTCGGGCCCGCGCAGTTGCCGGGCGCTCGCGTCAGCAAGCCTACCCAGAAGCTGCTCACCGACGCGGAACTCGCCCATTACGCCGTGACCGCGCTAATCGACGAAGCCGAACTCACGCCGAAGCCCGCGCTCGTCGATCGGCGCGGCAGCGGCGCGCATCGCGACCTCGACCTCGCAATCATGCGGCGCTCGGCGCATGCGCTCGAACCGACGTTTGACGCGCTAGCGCGCACGGCGCGCCGCCGCGGCGAACCGTCGGCGCTATTGCGCACCGAACTCGCGCAGATCGGCCGCGCGGGCGAGCAGGACATGCTGCGCGCGACAGGCGGCAGCAACGCGCATCGCGGCGCAATCTGGATTGTCGGCCTGCTGGTCGCGGGCGCGTCGTTGCAGCAGACCGCGAGCCGGCTCGACGCATCGGGCATCTGCCGGCGCGCGGCGCAGATCGCCTGCTTCCCCGACCGCTTTGCCGCTGCCACCGACAGTCACGGAGAGCGCGTGCGGCAGCGCTATCAGGTCGGCGGCGCACGCCGCGAAGCGCAAGAAGGCTTTCCGCATGTGATCGGCACGGGCTTGCCCGCGTTGATCGCGGCACGCGAACGCGGCATCGCCGAAGACGCCGCGCGCGTCGACGCCCTGCTCTCGATCATGGCTTCGCTTGACGACACCTGCCTGCTGCATCGCGCCGGTCTCGACGGCTTGCATGCCGGTCAGCGAGGCGCGCAGCGCGTGGTGCAAGCCGGTGGCAGCTCGACACGCGAAGGCCAGATCGCCCTCGCCGCACTCGAACAGCAATTGCTGTCGCTCAACGCATCGCCCGGCGGCGCAGCCGACCTGCTCGCCGCCACCCTCTTTCTCGACATGCTGGCGCATCACGACGCCAGCGGGAGCTGAGCCACATGGAACATCTGACCTTCGACTATCCGGCGCAACGCGCCGTCACGACCCGCGCGCATGTCGGCGTGGTCGGCTCGGGCGATCTGGAAGTGCTGCTCGCCCCCGCCGATAACGCCAACGCGCTGACCGCGCATGTCGTCGTGCGCACGAGCGTGGACGGCTACAGTCACATCTGGAAGAGCGTGCTCGACCGCTTCTTCACTCGCTACGACGGTGCCGCGCAAATCGAAATCAACGACTTCGGTGCGACGCCCGGCGTCGTGGCATTGCGGCTCGCCGAAGCCGTCGAGGCCGCCGAACAGGGAGACGACGCATGAGCACGCTTGCCAGCACGCATGCCGCGCCGCTGCTGCGCGACAGCTTCATCGAGCTGCCCGCTCGCGAGCGGGCCCGCTCGTTGCTCGATGCGGGCACCTTCCGCGAATTGCTCGGCCCATTCGACAGGATCGAGTCGCCCTGGCTGCCGCTGCAAGGCGTCGTTTGCCAGGCAGACGACGGCGGCGTGATCGCGCGCGGCACGATCGACGGCGAGCCCGCTGTGATCGCCGCGATCGAATCGGCGTTTCAGGGCGGCAGCATCGGCGAAGTATCGGGCAGCAAGATCGCCGCTGCTCTCGAACTGGCGCTGCGCGATTGCGAGCGCGGCAAGATCGTGCGGCCGGTCGTGCTGTTCGAAACCGGCGGCGTGCGCCTTCAGGAAGCCAACCTGGGCCTCGCTGTGATCGCCGAGATGCAGGCGGCAATCGTTGCGCTGCGTCGTCATGTGCCGGTGGTCGGCGTGATCGCGGGCATGGTCGGCTGCTTCGGCGGCATGTCGCTCGCGGCAGCGCTGTGTTCGTACCTCGTCGTGACGAAACAGGGCCGGCTCGGCATGAACGGGCCCGAGGTGATCGAACAGGAAGCCGGCATCGAAGAGCTGGATGCAAGCGACCGGCGCCGCGTGTGGCAGCTGATCGGCGGAGAACAGCGCGCGGCGACGGCGCTCGCCGATAGCCTCGTCGACGACGACGCCGAGGCCGTGCGCGCCGCCGTGCGTTCCGCGTTCGCGCTCGGCGTGCCGCCAGCACACCGAAGCGAACAGGTCGATGTGTTCTTGCAACGGCTTGCGCGGATCGACCCGGCCAGCGTGACGCCGGAAAGCATGCGCGAGGTTTATTCGACGAAGCAAGACGCCAATCAGCCGCGCAAGGAGCAAGCATGAGCGACACCCAACTGAGCCGCGGCGCGCGCTGGTTCCACGCGCTCGCCGGCGATTCCCGTAGCGCGGCGCCGGTGTGGAGCGGCGATGCGCCGCTCGGCGACGAGACCGCGCGCTTCATCACCGTCGTGCCCGATCCCGCCAACCGCTTTCCGCGCGCGACCGACAACGTGGTCGGTCTCGAACAAGGCTGGCAACTTGCACGAGCGGTCCGCGAAACAATCGCGGCGGATGCGGCGAGCAGCACGCGCCGCCCTATCGTCGCAATCGTCGACGTGAAAAGCCAGGCGTATGGCTATCGCGAGGAAATGCTCGGCATTCACCTCGCGTGTGCCGCCGCCGTCGACGCTTATGCATCGGCTCGCGATGCGGGACATCCGGTTATCGCGCTGATCGTCGGACCGGCGATGTCGGGCGCATTCCTCGCACACGGCTATCAAGCGAATCGCATTGTCGCGCTCGATGCACCCGGCACGATGGTCCATGCGATGGGCAAGGAAGCCGCCGCGCGCGTCACCCGTCGCACGGTCGAAGCACTCGATGCACTCGGCGAAACCATTGTGCCGATGTCGTACTCAATGGCCTCGTTTGCGAAGCTCGGACTGCTCGATCAACTGATAGAAGGCATCGACGCGGATGCACCTGACGCCGCGCAAATCAAGCGCGTACGGCAGGTGTTGTGCGAACAGATCAGCAGCGCACGCACGGGCAGCCGCAACCTGTCGCGGCGGCTGGAATCGGCGGCCGCGCAGAAGAGCCGCGCGGCGTCTATCGAAGTGCGCCGGCGGCTCGCTGAACAATGGGATGCCGTGTAATGCGTGTCTGTGCCGCGCCGCCCTTCACCGCGCAGTCCGCTGCGCCGTGCGCCGGGTCGTCTGATACACGTTGGCGGCCGCACGACCTGCTGCACTTGCGGCGTCTCGCTACGTTCGAAGGCGAACCCGCATGGGTCCGCGACGCTTTCGAGCGCGCGCCGTATGCGGTCGTGCGGCGTGCGCTTACCGCGCTGGGCGTCGTCGCAGTCGGCGTGCGCGGCGCGCAGCGCTCGCAGCGGTACGGCACGTGGGTGGCATCGGCGGAGATCGTCGAAGCAACCGCGCCCGAAGCGCTCGTGCGGAACGAGCCGCTCGCGGGGCGCGCCGCATTGCCCGCCTTTGTCGCGCTCGCCGCGTTGCAGCGGGATTCGACCAGCGCATTGAATCGACTCGTGTGGGGCCCCACCGGAAGCGCGGGTTTTGAACTGGCAACGCGGAGAAACACAGTGTCGGAATCGAGCGACCTGGATCTTTTGATTCGGACACCGGAACGATTATCGCGCGATTGCGCCGCAGACTTGCTGAACCGGTTCGACGCGCTCTCGCGACAAACCGGCATTCGCATCGACGCGCAACTGGAAACGCCGGCAGGCGGTGTCGCATTAACCGAGTGGGCCGCGGGCAAAGCACGCGTGATGGCGCGCCACGCAAGCGGTCCGCAACTGCTTGCCGATCCGTGGGCCGCCGTTCAGCCGACCGACGTCTGATGCTCGCGCTGATCTTCCCCGGCCAGGGTTCGCAGACCGACGGCTTCCTGCATCGGCTGCCGCCACATCCCGCCGTGCATGCGACGCTCGACGAGGCTTCCAACGTACTCGGCATCGACGTCCTTTCGCTCGACACACCCGATGCATTGCGCTCGACCGTTGCCGTGCAGTGCGGCCTGACCGTGGCGGGGGTGGCCCTCGCCCGCGCGCTGGCCGATGAAGGGCTGTCGCCCGAGATGAGCGCCGGGTTGTCGGTGGGCGCATATCCGGCGGCGGTGAGCTGCGGCGCGCTCGCCTTCCACGACGCATTGCAGATGGTCCACCGTCGCGCCGAACTGATGGAGGCCGCCTACCCATCGGGCTACGGTCTCGCGGCAGTGTCGGGGCTGACGGAGCACCAGCTCGCAACGCTCGCCGCCCAACATGCCGACGCAGGCGAGCCGCCCGTCTACATCGGCAATGTGAACGCGCCGCGGCAGATAGTCATGGCGGGTGCGAACGCCGCGTTGGACAGCTTCCTCGCCCGCGCGGTAGCGGCGGGGGCGCGCAAGGCGACGCGCCTTGCGGTCAGCGTGCCTTCACATTGCGAATTGCTCGCGAACGCAAGCAACGAACTGTCGGCCTACGCGCGTACCCTTCACTTCAGCGCGCCGCAAAGTATTTACATTGGCAATCGCGGTGGCCGCCCTTTATACACGGCTGACGCGATTCGCGACGACCTTGCGACCAACATGCGCTACACCGTGCGATGGTTCGACGCGCTCACCGTCATGCAGGAAATGGGCATGCGCGTCGCGATAGAAGCGCCGCCCGGCCAGGTGTTGACCGACATCACGCGCGAACACTATCCCGACATCGCCGCGCTCGCGGCCAGCACGCTTCCGCTCGAACGCCTGACGGCGACAGCACAGCGGCGCCTCGAAACCAGATAGGCAAGCCGCGCCTCACTGGCGCTTCTCGATCAACTGCCGCCCCATCGCTTTCGCATACGCATCGCAGGCATTGCGCGCAACGCGCGCCGCTGCAAGCACGCCGACGTCGGCATCGTCGCGGTAGTACATCGCCACGTTGATCGGCGGCGGCAACGGACGCACCTGCAACTGCCCCAACTCTCCGCTCGTCAGATACGGCTCGACAAAAAGCGCGGGCACAGCCGCGATGCCAAAGCCGTCGCGCAATAGTTTGACGATGACCGCGACCGACGGCATGCACGTCACCTGCGTATCGGCGAGCGGTACGCCCGCGCGCGTGGCCAGCGTGTGCACGATGGTCTCCACCGCGATTTGCGGCGCCGTGCCGCGGCCGAACGTGAGTACCGGTTTGCGCAGCAGCGCCCCGACATGCTTCGCACGGCTCGCGGGAATCAGGTCGCTGCGCGCGATCCAGCGCACCGGATAACTTGCCAGCAATGCCGACACAATCGATGTCTCGCGCTCGCCCGCTTCTTCCACCTGGATCACGAGATCGAGTTCGCCGGCGCGCAGGCGAGGTCCGAGCACGGCGCTCGGATCGACGGTCAGGTCCACGACTATGCGGTGGTACTCCAGGTTCAGCATGCGGATGTAGTCGGGCAACCAGCTATGCACGACCGTCTCGATCACGCCGAGGCGCAGCCGGGTCGCCAACTGCGTTTCGTCCTGTGCGGCCAGTTGCAGCGAACGCGTGGCCTGCACCACAGAGCGCGCGTGCGCAAGCAGCCGCTCGCCATTTGCGGTGAGCTTGAATTCGGGCGCATCGCGTTCGATCAATTCGACGCCGAGCTCCGACTCCAGCGTCTTGATACGCAGTGAAATGGCGGCGGGCGTTGCGTGCATCGCCGCCGCCGTCGCACGAAAACTGCCGAGCCTGGCGAGCGTCAGAAATGTTTCCACGAAGCGGGTATTCATTGCATGTGGTCTCGCAATAAAGCGGATGAACAGGCGGCATGATCGTCGTAAAGCGGCACTCTCGCCGTTAAGTTTAATTTAACGGAACGGAAGAAAATCTCGCTGGATGGATATTTTTGACGTTACTACTCTGGAACGCATCAGAAGGTCAGTCCGTTAAATCCGAAGCGAGCCGTTCATGTCCTACACGCCATCCGAATTTCGTCAGCAGATACGCAGCGGCCGCTTGTCGGGTCCCACCGCAGGCTTTTGCGGCGACTACGCGCAAGCTAATCTCGCCATTCTTCCGCAGCAATATGCCGCCGATTTTCTGCGTTTCTGCACGCTCAATCCGAAGGCGTGCCCATTGCTGGGGATCGGAGACCCAGGCCAGTGGCGCGTGCCCTCGCTCGGCGCCGACCTCGATATTCGGAACGACGTACCTGCGTTCTATGTGTATCGCCACGGCGAGCGCGCCGAAGAAGTGCACAGCCTCAACGAGCTCTGGCGCGACGACCTGGTGGTGTTTGCAATCGGCTGTTCGTTTTCGTTCGAAGAAATGCTGCGTCGCGAAGGCATTGGCCTGCGCCATATCGAACAGCAGGTCAATGTGCCCATGTATCGCACACGCGAGCGCAACGTGCCGGCAGGCGTGTTCGGCGGCAACCGCGTCGTCTCGATGCGCCCACTGAAAGCCGCCGACGCAATCCGCGCGATTCAGATCACGAGCCGCTTTCCCGCCGTGCATGGCGCGCCCGTACATATCGGCGACCCGTCGCTGATCGGCATTCGCGATCTGAGCCGGCCCGATTTCGGCGATGCAGTCGAAGTGCGCAGCGACGAACTGCCGGTGTTCTGGGCATGCGGCGTCACCCCGCAAGCCGCCATAGAGAGCGCGCGCCTGCCGTTCGCGATCGCGCACAAGCCGGGACACATGCTCGTCACCGACATTCCCAACGCCTCGCTCGCCGTCATCTAGCGCGGCGCCATTTCATCCGCAAGCCGCGCGCTAGACGCGGCCCATCACGACGACCGGAGTTCAAGCATGGAAACCAAAGCGCAGTTGACCGCGGACGCCGAGCGCTACGACGGCTCCGTCGCAGCGAAAGGCCCATTTGCGTGGTATCGGCAGATCTCCGCTGCCGAGAAACGCGCGTTCTGGAGTTGCAAGATCGGCTACGTGCTCGATGCAATGGACACACAATTCCTGAGCTTCGTGATTCCGACGCTGATCGCGACGTGGGGCATCACGCGCGGCGATGCAGGACTGATCGGCACAGTCACGCTGCTGAGTTCGGCGGTCGGCGGCTGGGCGGCGGGCGTACTGTCCGATCGCGTCGGCCGGGTGAAGACCTTGCAGATCACGATTCTGTGGTTCGCGATTTTTACGCTGGCCTGCGCGCTGGCGCAGAACTTCTCGCAACTTCTGTGGGCGCGCGGATTGATGGGGCTGGGTTTCGGCGGCGAATGGACCGCGGGCGCCGTGCTGATCGGCGAAGTGATCCGCGCGCGCGACCGCGGCAAGGCGGTGGGACTGGTGCAGGCTGGTTGGGCGATCGGCTGGGGCGTGTCGACATTGCTCTTCATGGCCGTTTTCTCGCTCGTCCCCGCCGATTACGCGTGGCGTGTGCTGTTCGCGATCGGCATTGCGCCGGCGCCGTTCGTGATCTGGATCCGCCGCTTCGTCGAAGAGCCGGAGGTACATCGGCGGCAAAAAGAAGCTCAGGATGCGGCTCAGGCGCGTCCTTCGATGCTCGACATTTTCCGCGGCGATATTGTCTGGACGACGCTGCGTGCATCTATTCTCGCGACCGGCGTGCAAGGCGGCTACTACGCGGTGACCACGTGGCTGCCGACGTATCTGAAAACCGAGCGGCACTTGAGCGTGATCGGCACCGGCAGCTATCTGGGCGTCGTGATCGTCGGCTCGTATTGCGGATATCTGACGGGCGCCTATGTCAGCGACCGCATTGGCCGCAAGCGCGCGTTCATCGCGTTCGCTGTCGCCTCATGCGCGATTGCGTCGATTTACACGCAGCTTCCGCTGGATAATCTGTCGATGCTCGTGCTCGGTTTCCCGCTTGGGTTTTGCGCATCGGGGATTTTCTCTGGCATGGGCGCGTTTTTGACCGAGTTGTTTCCTACGCGGATTCGCGGTTCGGGCCAAGGGTTCTGCTACAACTTTGGGCGAGCTATCGGCGCGACGTTTCCATTCCTGATCGGCTACGTGTCGCAGACAATGACGCTTGGCCATGCGATCGGCGCATTCGCGGCGGCAGCCTACGGGATAGTGATTCTCGCCGCGCTTACGCTGCCGGAAACGCGGGGGCAGGCGCTGAGGGAGTGAGGTACGCGGCGGGTGTGGCGCGTTTTGATGGGCCGCTGAGTTCGCTGTTCATAGTCCGCGGCTCTCACCCGCCGCCGGCCACTGCTCACGCCTGCTCGGGCGCGCGTCCTATCACGTGCGAATCCGATGCGCCTGAAGGCTCGGTTTGCCCGCGCCCGCGTCCCGACGTGACGACCGCGCCGGTGCCGCCAGGTCGCCGCACCGACTTTGCATGCCGTTCGATCAGCCGTTGCAGCAAACAGAAAGCGCAAAGCAGCGCGCCGATCACGATGCGGGTCCACCAGGAACTGAGTGTGCCGTCGAACGTAATCAACGTTTGAATCGTGCCGAGAATGCCGACGCCGAACAGCGAACCGACCACATAGCCGACACCGCCCGTCAGCAGCGTTCCGCCGATCACGGTTGCCGCGATGGCGTCGAGTTCCATGCCTTGCCCTTGCAGGCCGTAGCCGGACAACACGTAGAACGTGAACACCGCGCCGCCGAGCGCCGAGCAGAAGCCGCTCAGCGCATACACGCCGATGCGCGTATGCGCGACCGGCAGCCCCATCAGCAAAGCGGAGCGCGCATTGCCGCCTACCGCGTACACGTTGCGGCCAAAACGCGTGAAGTGAGCGACGTAGATCGCCCCGAGCAGCGCGACGAATGCGATCAGCACGTTCGCCGTCACAGAGCCGATGCCGATGTCGAGCCGGAATGCCGAGATCGCGTGAAAGGTCGGATCCGTAATCGTGATCGACTGCGTGGTGATCAGAAAACACAAGCCGCGCGCGAAGAACATCCCAGCAAGCGTCACGATAAACGCCTGCAGGCGAAAGAAATGAATCAGCGCGCCTTGCACTGCGCCAAATACGGTGCCCATCACCAAGACGATCGGCACGATCACCCACACCGATAAGTGATAGCGTTCCGACAATACCGCTTCGACGATGGTGGTGAGCGCAACCACGGAACCCACCGACAGGTCGATGCCGCCGGACACGATCACAAACGTCATGCCGATCGCAACGATCAGCAAAAAAGCGTTGTCGACAAGCAGATCGAGCAGCACCTGCCACGAGAAGAAACCGGTGTACATCACGGAACCGAAGCCGAACAGCGCGCAGAACAGCAGGATCGTGACCGCAATGGGCAATGTGCGCGGATCGACAATATGCGCCCACGCAGAGAAGAATCGTCTCATCGTGCCACCCCGCGTTGCTTGATCATCTGCATGCCGACCGACATTGCGAGTGCGCGCGCGGCTGGCGACTGGATTACGCTAACCGTGAGCACGACCGCCGCCTTCACGACCAACGTAGCTTCGGGCGGCACACCGATCGAATACGTCGTGTAGGTCAGCGTCTGGATGATCAGTGCGCCGAGCACCGTGCCGGCGAAACTGAAGCGGCCGCCGAGCAGCGACGTGCCGCCGAGCGTGACGGCGAGAATAGCGTCGAGTTCCAGCAGAAGGCCGGCGTTGTTGCCGTCGGCGCTGCGCACGTTCGAGCTGATCAGGATGCCCGCCATCGCCGCGGTCAGGCCGGAGAAGCCGTACACCGCGAAGACGAGCGCTTTCGAGCGCAAGCCGACGAGGCGCGTCGCAACAGGATTCACACCGATCGCGCGGATAAAGAGCCCGAGCGCCGTTCCCTCGACGAGCGCCGCTGTCGCCAGCACGGCGATCGTCGCGATCCATACCGAGCACGGCACACCGAGCCAGTAGCCGCCGCCGACGAACAGATAGCCGGGCGCGCCGATCGGAATGATCTGCCCGGCCGTCAACAACTGTGCGATGCCGCGACCTGCGACCATCAGAATCAACGTCGCAATGATCGGCTGCATGCCGACAAAGGACACGAGCAAACCGTTCCACATGCCGCTCAACACACCGACGATCAGCGCCGCAAGCAACGCCTGCGCGATCAGGCTGCCGGTCGGCACAGGTTGCGTCGCGAGTATCGTCGCCGCGGCGGCGCCGGCGATTGCGACGACCGCGCCCACCGAAATGTCGATGCCGCGCGTCGCGATAACGAGCGTCATGCCGGTCGCGACCAGCACGAGCGGCGCGGCGCGGTTCAACACGTCGATCGGCGCGCCGAACAGATGGCCGTCGAGCATACGCAGCGACAGGAAATGCGGATTGACCCAGAGGTTCAACGCGCACAACAACGCCAGTGTCACGCACGGCCAGATCAACGGACGCTCGACGCCGTCACGCGCGAGCCAGTTCGATAGCTTCATTCGCCGCTCCCCGCGATGAGTCGGTAGATATTGTCTTCATTCGACGCCTTGCCCTCGACTTCAGCGATCTTGCGGCGGTCGCGCAAGACGGCCACGCGATGACTGACGCGCAGCACTTCGCTGATCTCGGACGAAATGAACAGAATGCTCAGACCGTTTGCGCACAACGCGAGCAGACGGTCCATGATGTCGAATTTCGCAGCGACATCGATGCCGCGCGTGGGTTCGTCGAGAATCAGGAGTTTCGGATCGGTGGCGAGCCAGCGCGCAAGTAGCGCTTTCTGCTGGTTGCCACCTGATAGAAGCCCGATAGGCTGCTCAGCGTCCGAGACCTTGATGCCGAGCCGTTCAATCCACAAGTCGGCCAGTTCGCGCGCGCGTTGACGGCTGATCTTGCGCCACCATCCACGTCTTGCCTGCAATGCCAGCAGGATGTTCTCGCGAATCGACAGGTCCGCGACGATGCCCTCTTTCTTGCGGTCTTCCGCGCAATACGCAATGCCGTGGCGCACCGCATCGTGCGGCGAGCGCAGCCGTACGGGTTTGCCATCCACGAGCATCGTGCCGCTATCGGCACGATCCGCGCCGAACAACAGCCGCGCCGTCTCAGTGCGGCCGGAACCGAGCAGTCCGGCGAGTCCGAGTATCTGACCGCGCTCGACATTCAGGTCGATCGGCTGCAAGGTGCCGCGCTTGCCCACGCCGCGCAATTCGATAAACGCCGACGCTGCCCGCTCGCCTCGTTCCGTTCCGCCCGGAGCGGACGCTTCATGCGCGGCTTCGCGAAGGCGCTCACTCATGCGCTCGTGACCGACCATCTTCGCGACCAGTTGATCGGCCGACAGATTCCGCGCGAGGTATTCGCCCTCGCGCTCGCCGTTGCGCATAACCGTAATGCGATCGGAAATAGCATACGTCTGCTCGATAAAGTGCGTGACGAACAGAATCGCGATTCCAGATTGCTTAAGATGCCGAAGTATTTTGAAGAGCTGAGCGACTTCGCTGTCATCGAGACTCGACGTAGGCTCGTCGAGTATGAGCACGCGTGCATCGACGGAAAGCGCTCTGGCAATGGCCACCATCTGCTGCACTGCGATCGGATAGGCGTCGAGCGAGCGCGTCACGTCGAGCGAGATATCGAGGCGTGCCAGTGCGGCTTGCGCGCGTCGTTTGATGTCGGGCCAATCGATCGCGCCGAACCGCCGCGGCTGCCGGCCGGCGAAAATGTTTTCAGCGACCGACAGGTTCGGGCACAGATTGACTTCCTGATACAGCGTGCGTACACCTGCCGCCTCGGCTTCCTGCGGCGAAGCGAACGCAACGACTTCGCCCGCCAGCCTGATCGTCCCGGTGTCGGGTGCGATCACGCCAGTGAGCACATTGATCAGAGTAGACTTGCCTGCGCCGTTCTGCCCCATCAGCGTGTGAACTTCGCCGGGGAACAGCCGGAAATCGACGCGTTGGAGCGCCTTGACGCCAGGGAACGTCTTGCTGACACCGGTGGTCGCAAGAATCGGCTCGCAGGGGTCCACGTCGCGGTCTACCGCAACGGTAGCTGCAACGAACGGGGGCGTTCTCGTGGCCGGCGGATTCGGTTCGGAAGCGGGATGCGTCATAGACCTCGCTCGAGCGGCGGTGCGTTGGTGTCGTGGTGCCTTGGCGCGTCGTGCCTGTGTTGCCATCGTTACGGCAAGCCCCAGCATCGGGTGAAAAGAGACCGTCCGCTGCCCAAGCAATCGGACGGTCAGGCACCGCTGGAGAAACTTTTGAAGCTCGATTACAGCTTCCTCTGCTACTGCCAGTGCTGGATTAACTGTTATGGCATACAGGAAAATAGCAAGGAAGACTAATTACTTTTCCTAGTACTTTCGCGTCGGCAACGTCTGCGCCGCAACGCTCATCGGGAAGACTGTTTCTTCGGTCAGGATGCGCTTCGGCAACGGCTTGCCGGCCACCACATCCTTTACCGCCGACATGAGTTGCGGTCCGAGCAACGGACTGCATTCCACGTCGACATTCATCTTGCCCGCGGCCATCGCCTGGAAGCCGCCCTTGGTTGCATCGAACGAAACGACAATGACGTCCTTGCCTGGATGCATGCCCGCCTCTTCCATTGCCTGGATAGCGCCGAGCGCCATATCGTCGTTATGCGCATAAACTACATTTATTTTATTCCCATAGGTTTTAATAAACGCTTCCATGACCTGCTTGCCGCCGGCCAACGTGAAGTCGCCGCTTTGCGACGCGATAACCTTGAACTTGGGATCGCTCTTGATCACTTCGATGAGGCCAGCGTGCCGGTCGTTCGCCGGTGCAGAGCCTACGGTTCCCTGCAATTCAGCGATGTTGAGCGGACCTTGAGCATCTTTATAGTGGTCGGCGAGCCATTTCCCGCCGCGCCGGCCCTCTTCAAGGAAGTCAGAGCCGATCATCGTCACGTACAGCGAGGTATCTTTGACGTCGATATTGCGGTCAGTGAGGATCACAGGAATCTTCGCGGCCTTAGCCTCACGCAGCACCGGTTCCCAGCCAGATTCGACGACCGGCGAGAAAGCAATGACGTCGACTTTCTGCGCAATATACGAACGGATCGCCTTGATCTGGTTTTCCTGCTTCTGCTGCGCGTCCGAGAACTTGAGTTTGATCTTGGCGTCGGCCGCCGCGGATTTCACCGACTCCGTGTTGGCGGTCCGCCATGCGCTTTCGGCGCCGACCTGGGCGAAACCCAGCGTGATCTGTTTGTCCTGCGCATAGGCGCCGGGCGTTGCCAGCGTCAGCGTACCGAAACCCGCGCACAGGGCGAGCGCGCCCAACGCACGACATGCGGCGCGTCGTGTATTCGCCATGACTGTCTCCTGATCGTTGTTGTGTAGGCGACCCCGTCGAATCCGCGCGGCCCTGAGGCCTGCGCGATGCGTGGATCGTGATGTAGCGTAGTGTGCCGGGCCTTAACAGTCCAATCATATGATTCGCGGCGGCAATATCAATTTTGATATAGGACGCGGGCTTATGCGGAGACGGCGGGTGCAAAGCTCGGGGGCGCTAATCCGCTCATGGATCGGAGTGGCGCAAAGCGGCCGGTGGTTTTTATGTGCTTACCTGCTGAGTGACACGCGTTTTGCTGCGTCCAGGAAGTCGAATCTGCGAGCGGGCGTTCAGGCGCGCGACGGCCGACTCGCTTCCTCGCGGGGTGTGACCCATCGGAAGGTCAGGTTGATGCGCTCGCCTGCTACGCGCGGCTCTTTCGGCACCCTATGCCGCCATTCGGCCTGTGTCTCGCCCTTCATTACAAGTAAGCTGCCGCTTTTCAGCGAGAACGACTGGATGGTGCCGGTTTTGTTATGCCGCAGGTCGAACGTGCGCGCCGCGCCCAGGCTGACCGATGCGATGACCGGCTGTGGCCCGAGCTCGCGCTCGCGGTCCGCATGCCATCCCATACTGTCCGTGCCGCTGCGGTAGCGATTGAGCAGAACGCTATTGAACCGCGCATTGCTGGCCGCTTCGGCAGCGGTCTTTAGTTCCGCGACTGTGGGCGTCCACGGTTGCGGCAGATTGCGTATGCCGGAATAGACATACACCGCGTCGGGATCGCCCTGCCACGCGGTTAGCCGCGGCAGCGCGACGCGGCCGCCGGGCGTACCCATCGTATCTTGCCGCCATTCGACTTCGGCTAGAAGTTGCGCAAGGCACTGCTCGGCTCTATCGGGCGCGAGCCAGTCGGGATACCAGGCGACGTCAGGCGTCGGAAGGTCATCGAATAGGTCCGTCATATGGTTGCTTGAAACGAGCGCGAAGCGTGCGCAATGGAACGTTGACTATTATGGTGGCAAAGACTACCCGCCTGCTTTAGCGGCTTTGCGGTTTCATTGGACTCGGCGGATGCGTCTAATGGCGCTTCTCATTGCGCTGCGATCGCGGCACGAGCGCGTCCAGCACTTTCCGGTGCCACCTTCATTGGACCATTATGATGAATCTATCGGATCAGGCGTTCGACCAGTTGTTTCGGGAAGCTCGCACATATAGTGCCTGGCAGCCGAAACCCGTTGATGACGCATTGCTCGAGCAACTTGTCGAGTTGACGCTGCTCGGCCCGACGTCGGCGAATTCCAGTCCAGGGCGATTCGTCTTTGTCAAAACCCCGGCTGCCAAGGAGAAGCTGCGACCCGCTTTGTCCCCCGGTAACGTGGACAAGACGATGGCGGCGCCGGTGACGGTCATTGTCGGGATGGATTTGGCATTTTATGAGCATCTGCCGAAGCTTTTCCCACATGCCGATGCGCGCAGCTGGTTTGCCGGCAATGACAAAGCTATTGACGACACGGCGTTTCGCAACTCGACGCTACAAGGCGGCTACCTGATCCTCGCCGCTCGGGCGCTTGGCCTTGACGCCGGGCCAATGTCGGGCTTTGACGCAACCCAGGTCGACGAGACCTTCTTCGCCGGCACGACGATCCGGTCGAACTTCCTGGTCAATCTCGGATACGGTGATGCGTCGAAACTGTTTCCGCGCAGCCCCCGCTTGAGCTTCGCCGAGGCCGCGCGGATAGTCTGACGCACGCCGTTTCAGGTGAAGATTGCGATGTAGAACACGACGACGCCTATCACTGCGCCGACGAAGCAGAAATTTTCTACGGTTTCGTCGCCATTGGAACGAAGCCAGGCGCCGACGACCCCGAACAGCCCCGCAATACCAAGCGTGACGCACAGCATGACGACACCGAATAGGGCGCTCTTGCCGAGCTCGGAGAAGTCTATGTTGCGCACGCCGAGGTACAAACCCAACGCCATCAACGACAGGCCGACGAGAGGCAACATCACATGACTGCCCTCGTATCCCACGTGATGAGTACGGTGCGCAGGCCCCCCGGGGTGAAAACGATGACCTGATCCGAGCAGCTTCATGATCGCCTCCTGCCTCGCCTTTGTGGCGATAACGCCGACTGAATTCGATCGCTGTCGTGTCGATAGACGTTGCAGCGACTCTTTCTGCCAGCCGGCTCACTTTCAGCATAGCTCACACCCACGCTTAATTCAAAGCCCATTTAATTAGGGTTATCAGCGTGCCGAGGCCTGCTCGTGGTGGATGGCTTCCGGCAAATGCTTTGTCGACGCATTGGCTGCATGCCACTATCGCTGCGCTGCAGCGAAGCACTCGACTTCCCGCGGACACCCGTGCATTTCGTGCGCCGGCACGCCGTTGCGCATGCCGGTAGAATGAGCCAGCCCGTCGGTTACATCGCCGCAGCGACCGACCACCGCCGGCGCTCGTCCTCCCGGCCCCTACCCGCCTTCAAGTTCTCTATGCGCCGCTCATCGTTCCTTGTACGCCTGATCCTGATTGGCATCCTGCTGCACATTTACGTCGGCTTCCGTTTGATCCCGGACATGCCGGTGAGCATGACCGTCCGTACGCTAGCAGGCTTGTGGCTCGTGCTGTCGGTCTTGCTCATTCCGCTCGGCATGCTTGCGCGCACGATCAAACAGCAACCGCTCGGCGACCGGCTCGCGTGGGTCGGCTTGCTGGCAATGGGCTTCTTCTCTTCGCTGCTGGTTCTCACATTTGCGCGCGACCTGGTGCTGGCCTCACTGATGACCGTGGACGCGATCTGGCCAGGCACAATCGCCCTTGCTCGGTGGCGCACCGGCACTGCGGCTGCCGTGCCGGTGCTTGCAATACTGTCGACACTGGTCGGACTCTTCAATGCCCGCCGCCGCGCCCGCGTTGTGACGATCGAGGTGCCGATCGAAGATCTGCCAGCCGCCCTCGATGGCTTCACGATTGTTCAGATCAGCGACATTCACGTGGGTCCGACCATCAAGCGCCGGTATGTGGACGCTATCGTCGACGCGGTGAATCATCTGAAGCCCGACCTCATTGCCGTGACAGGCGACGTGGTGGACGGCACGGTCCCACAACTGACTCATCACACACAGCCGCTCTCGCGCCTGAGCGCACGCCACGGCGCGTTCCTGGTTACTGGCAACCACGAGTACTACGCGGGAGCCAACGCGTGGATCGACGAATTCCGGCGCCTCGGGCTCAACGTGCTACTGAACGAACACGTGATCGTCGAACACGACGGCGCGCGCGCCGTTATTGCCGGCGTAACCGATTATTCGGCTGGCCATCATGATCCGCTGCACCGCAGTGACCCGATGGCAGCGATCGCGGGTGCACCGGGCGATGTGCTGATCAAAGTGCTGCTCGCACACCAGCCACGCTCCGCCGAAGCAGCCGCTGCCGCCGGCTTCACGCTGCAACTGTCGGGTCATACGCACGGCGGCCAGTTCTTCCCGTGGAACTTCTTCGTGCGGATTCAGCAACCGTTCACCGCTGGCCTCGCACGTCTGAACGGATTGTGGGTATACACGAGCCGCGGCACCGGTTACTGGGGACCGCCGAAGCGGCTTGGGGCGCCTTCGGAGATCACCCGGGTGCGCCTTGTGCCCGGCGAGCCAGACTAAGTGCCGCTGGAAGCGGCGTACGAAAGCACATGCTCTGTTCGCCCGACGCAGCAGGCAGGCACATCAAAACGCTCGTTACTGCACGGGCGCGACCGCGACATTGATTTGCGGCGCGAACGCCACCGACACTTGCATGCCCGGCGTTACGTTTGCCAGCTTTGCCGGATCGCGACTCTGGAGATGGAAGACCGAGCCGTTTGCGTCTTTCAGCGCCATCACGCCGGAAGCATGGTCGATTGCCTGCACTTGAGCGCTTACATTCTGTTCGGGGTTGGGCTGCCCGAGTGGCGCAGCGGCAGGAGTGATTGCGCCTTCCCCGTTCGCACCATGGGTAACCCTGATCACAGCGGTACGCATCATACGGATATGAACCTTGCCGCCCTGGCTGATTCGCGCAAGGTCTCGGGTATCCGAAACGTCGAACGACGCCTCACCGCCCTGCACGTCTCGCACGGTCACGGAATGCTTTGCGCGGTCGACAGATGTCACGACACCTTCCGCCTGCAGCGTACTACTTCCTTCAAACGGAGCAGGTAGACCTGCGGCGAAGGACGCGAACGGGGCGGCGGCAATCAATGCGCCTGCAATGATGCCAAGAGCTTTAGTTTTCATACATTCCTCGACGACATGAACGGCAGAGAACGGCGGAGAACCAACGCGGTTCAGCAAACTGGCTATTCTTCCAGGCAGGCGTAAGAATCTTGCGATGCCCGGAGAAATACGAAACGTGCTGATAGTGTGTATATCATGATGACCGCCGTCAACGTTTGGACTCCGTATTAGTTTGTTGATCGGTCTGCGTTGGTCGTCGAAATTTCCTGGTCGCTCTGGTGCGCATGCATTGTCTACATCTGGCTTACAACAGTTTCAGACAATGTTAATTCTGCATCCTGAATATGGACTGCCCCACCGGCTTCGACTAAGCTTTGTGACCGCGTATTTTCCACATTCAACCATGGAGTCTCGATTATGGAACACGGCATCATTGCCTGGCTTGTCATCGGCGCGATCGCTGGCTGGCTGGCCGGCGTGCTCGTCAAAGGCGGCGGCTTCGGCCTTATCGTCGACATCATCGTCGGCATTGTGGGCGCGTTCATTGGCGGTTGGCTCGCCGGCGTGCTGCACATTTCGCTGGGTGGCGGCTGGATCGGCTCAATCATCACTGCTGTGATCGGCGCGGTCATCCTGCTGTTTATTATCCGCCTCGTTCGGCGCGGCGGCTAAACGTAGCGCTGTTGCACAATGCTGGCGTCGGGGGCAACGCACCTGACGCCAGCATTGTCCTGACTTAAGCAGTTGCCTGCGCTGCCGGCAACATCGACCCAGTGTCGCGTAGCCGCGCATGCCAGGCGAAAGCTTCTTCGAGCCGATGCGGTGTCTGACCTCCGGCTCGCAACGCATCCCGGTAGTAGTCGCGAAGCAGCTCGCGATATTGCGGATGCACGCAGTTCTGAATAATAAGCGTGGCGCGCTCGCGCGGGGCGAGACCGCGCAAATCTGCCAAGCCTTGTTCGGTCACGACCACGTCCACGTCATGCTCGTTGTGGTCGCAGTGGGGAACCATCGGTACGACGCTGGAAACGAGACCGCCCTTCGCCGTCGACTTGGTCGCGAAGATCGCACACGACGCATTGCGCGAAAAGTCGCCGGACCCGCCGATGCCGTTCATCATATGCGTGCCGCCCACATGCGTTGAATTCACGTTGCCGTAAATGTCGAATTCGAGTGCGGTGTTCAATGCGATCAGTCCGAGCCGGCGAATCACTTCGGGATGGTTGCTCACTTCTTGCGGGCGCAACACGAGGCGGCTGCGATAGCGTTCGAGTTCGCCGAACACCTGCGCCTGACGCGCGGCAGACAACGTGATCGACGCACCCGAGGCGAACGTAACCTTGCCGGCGTCCAACAGGTCGAAAGTGGAATCCTGCAGCACCTCGGAGTAAATTTCGAACGCGTCGAAAGGCGCATCCACGAAGCCAGCCAATACAGCGTTCGCGATCGTGCCTATGCCCGCCTGCAACGGCGGCAACCGCCGCGGCATACGTCCGTGCGCAACTTCATGCTGGAAAAATTCGATCAGATGACCCGCTATCAGACTCGTCTCCGTGTCTGCGGGCAGCACTGTAGAAGGGCTATCAGGCTTGTCGGTTATAACGATCGCCGCGATTTTGTCGGCTGGAATTTCGATCGCCGGCGTGCCGATGCGATCGCGCGGCTGAACGAGCGGGAGCGGGTCGCGATTCGGCCGACGGCCTGGGATCCAGATGTCGTGCAGCCCTTCCAATGCAAGCGGTTGGGCCAGGTTGATTTCAACAATGACCTTATCGGCGAGTATCGCAAAACTTGCTGAGTTGCCCACCGATGTGGTCGGCACTATGCCACCGCTTTCCGTGATAGCTACAGCTTCGATGATCGCGACATCGAGTTTGCCGAGCTGGTTGGCGCGCAGCATTTCGACCGTCTCCGAGAGATGCTGGTCGACGAACATCACCTCGCCGCGGTTGATTGCGTCCCGCAGGGTCTTGTCGACCTGGAACGGCAAGCGGCGCGCCAGCACATGAGCCTCGGTGAGCATGCGGTCCACGTCATGGCCGAGCGACGCACCCGTCATTAAGGTGATGCGCAGCGGTTTGTCTTCGTGGCGAGCGCGCTCGGCCAATGCAAGCGGAACCGCTTTAGCGTCTCCCGCGCGCGTGAAGCCGCTCGCGCCCACGCGCATGCCGTCCTTAATTGCGAGTGCTGCGTCGGCGGCGGATGTAATTTTATTGCGCAGCGAATCGCAGCGAATCCGGTCTTCGTACATGAAACGGGTCCCTCCATGGTCAGCGATCGCTCTACCGGTGCGCGCGTCTGCGGTGCGCTTTGGTCGGCGGTCGGCTTTTCACAGTGGCCGCGGCGTCATCATCCATGCGTCGCGCCACGCTCTCGGACGCGGCGTAATGCCGCTCGATGCTTCTAGCTGCCGAAGTAAATGTTGCAGAAGCTCACTGGGCCGACACACTCGTCGGCGTTGTTCGCAGGCGCGACAGCCGGCTTCGCCGGGGCAACGCTATCGTTGCTTTGGGCAATCGCCTGCGGCGCCTGCTGTTGCGGGGCGACCTGCGGCGTCTGTGCATGAGCGACAGCGGCAAACAAAGAGCATGCGGCCAGGACAATCTTCAATTTCATTTCGTTCTCCAAGACTAACGGTTACTGCGAGACAACGATGAAACTATATGGCCGCTGCATGTGCGAATAAACGGGGCGGCCCAGAAGTGACCTTTCCATCCGGCGGAAAGATCCCGTCGATGAAGGCGCACACTTCCGTCAGCGCGATGCGAAAGGCGCATCTTTGTCCAACAACGCTGTGCGGATGAAATGAAGGCAACTAAGAATGCGCTGCACGTCGTGACGTTCGCCGGGATCTGTGCGAACCGCGGCCAACAGGTCCTGCGCGATCCAGATAGCCGAGCGAACCGCCACGAAGGCGCGGTCCAAAGTTCGCGCGTCGGGCCGCTCGAACAGCTGCGCGAGACGATCGAGCACGGCTTCGACAGCCGGACGCCAACGCGGATCGAGCGGTTGCAGATAATGGGCACGGCTCACTTCGTTACGTAGATCGATTACGGCGTGGCCCACTTCGAGCGTCGCCAGCATCCAGCGCAACGCGTGACGGCGACGCCGCGATCGCCTCGTCAGCAGTAGACGCAATTGCGAAGCGAGGTCGTGGGTACTCGACTGAAAACGTTGGTTGAGTTCCGGCCGCTGGTCTTTGCATGCGAGCACGGCTTGCGCCCGCAGATCACCTATGATTCGTTCGATGAGCCACCGCATATCGGCGGGAAAGACCGTGGCGAGGACAATGGCGGCGAGAAACATCGATGCCGTGAGGGCAACGCCGTTGTTGATGAGAAGGTCAGGCTCGAAAGCCACGACGTTATCCGGCCCGGCGAGTAGACAGAAGAACACCGAAAAGCCGACGCCGAGCCCCGCTGTCCGCTTCCGCGTCGCCAGATACGCACCTATGGCCAACACAGGAGCAAGCATTACGCAGAGAAGCGGAAAGCCGTCGATATTCGGGTACACATAGCAGGTGAATGCGTAACCAACCAGGGTCGCCAATGCGGAACCGAGCGCCATCTGGACAGCCATGTTTGTAGGGTCCGGCGCGGTCGACGTCAGCGCGCAAGCGAGGGCTGCGCCGATCACGGCAAGGCCGCCGCTCGGCCAACCGGTCCCAATCCAGAAGCAGGCGGCGCTGCCCATCACAGTAGCCGAGCGGATAAACGTGAAGGCCACCACATAACCGTTCGTTATACTAACGTAGTGGTTTGCGCTGCGTTGTTGTGGACGCTCATCTCGCCGGGCAAGCGCGCTGTAAGTGTCCGAGTACTTCGCGCATTCATCGACAAAGCGGTATAGCAGTTCTGCTGCTGTATCGAAATCCGCCAGCAATTCTGCCGACGCCTCGTGCAACTGTCCTCTTATCTGTCGGATCTGCCGCGGAAGCGCCGTCTGAAATTGACGGAGTCGGGCGCTCACATGCGATACATGGTCGGACGCGTTCCGCTGCAAGGTGAGCAATGCCGCCAGTTCACGAAGGCACGGGTCGATAGTGGCCATCGTTGCGGACGCGTTGCCGGCGTGAGAGCGCTTGAGCAACTGATGCAGCGCATGCAGACGCGCGCAGGCATCCATGAACTCGCTGTTCAGACGGCCGAGGCGATGACTGCGCAAACGCATCGCCGGGTCTTCAAAAGCGGCGAAGATGCGCGTTGCTTCAAAGCCAACGATTTCGTCGACCAGAGCCGCGAAACGCCGCTCGAACGCGCTGCGACTCATCTGGCGAGAAAGCACGTCGGCCGCGAACGCAGTAAAATTACAGTACCGGAGTTCCAGTGCGCGCAGTAGCGCAAGGCTCGAGCGCTGGGGTACGACCAACGCGCTTACCGCGCTTGAGCACACGATCCCAACCGTCACTTCGGCTGCGCGCGTAAGCGCCGCGAGGAAAAGATCGTGAGGTGTCGCTACGGTCGGAATGCCGATCAGCGCCGCTGTGTAACCCGCGAGAACAAAGCCGTACCATCTGAAATGCCGATACCGGACTGCCGCTGCGATACATGCGCTGACCCAGACGGTCATGCCGAGCATGTGCAACTCAGCCTGCTGGACGAACAACGCGCCGAGCGCCAGCGCTGCCATCGCGCCCACCGCCGTTCCGACAATCCGATAGAAGCTCTTCGCGAGCACCATCCCGCTGAACGGTTGCATGAGCACGAACACGGTGCTCATAGCAATACGCGGTTGGGGCAAATCCAGCACCATCGCTATGCCGAGTGCCAGCAATCCTGCGGTGACCGTTTTCAGTAGGTGCAGCCAAACGAGTCCGTCCGTACTCACCCAGTCGCGGACGCCTGGACTCAAACCCTGCAATAACGCATGCCACTTTTCAATGGAATCTGAGTTTGGACTAATCGCATGTTGGCGTTTCATTGGAAGGCAATGCGCCTGGGCTTGTCGCGGAAGAAAGCGCCGGTTGATGTGGACACCGGCAGTAAGGCGCCGATTGTAGAAGCATGCGATGCCGGCATTAACAGACCAGCCGCGGAACCTCCCTTCCAGAACAAACAACAATGAGCCGATCAGTCGAGCGGACAATACGGCTTCAGCTATGAAATAGAAGGATTGATGGATACGTTACAAAACATGCGGGTGTTCTCGCGCGTAGTGGAAGCCGGCAGTTTTACCGCTGCCGCGCAATCGTTCAATTCGACGACGGGCGCGATGTCGCGCGCAGTGTCCGAACTTGAGGCCCATCTGCGCACACGCTTGTTGAACCGTTCGACGCGCCGTCTGGCGCTGACTACCGCCGGTGAGCGCTATCTGAAGCGATGTCAGCAAATACTTGCCGACGTCGACACCGCCGAAGAAGAAGCCAGCGGCGCACATGAGCGCCCGAGCGGCCCGCTTCGTATGCATAGCTTTGCAAGCATCGGACAACACTATGTGCTGCCCGCGATCGCACACTATCGCGCGCTTTATCCTGAGGTGACCGTGGAGTTGACGCTGTCGCAGCGCATACCGGATCTTTTCGAAGGCAGCGCGGATGTCGCAGTGATTGGTGCGTCTGCGCTACCCGATTCCGACCTTGTTTCGTTCCCGCTTGGAACGACGTTCAGCATACTTTGCGCATCGCCCGCGTATGTCGCAGCGCACGGTGTGCCCGAACGACCCGCTGATCTTGCGAATCACGAGTGCTTGATCCTGCATACGCCAGCGTTTGCGCCGCACGAGTGGGTACTCGACGGGCCCAACGGCAGTGAGGCGATGCAGATCGACGGCCCGGTGCAGGTGAATATCGCGGAGTCGCTAGTCGTTGCGATCCGGGAAGGGATGGGAATTGGCATGGTGCCGCTTTACGCTGCCATCGCCGGATTGAGGGATGGCACATTGGTGCGGGTACTGCCGGACTATACGCTGCAGAAGATGAACGTTTATGCGCTGTATCCATCCCGGAAGTTCATCGACGCGAAGACGAGGACATGGGTCGAGTTTTTGCGCACGCATTTGCCGAAGGTGATCGCCCGCGATGAGGCGCTGTTGGCCGACATGCGTCAAATGGATACCGCTGTGGGCACGGTGCCGGTGGTGATTTCGGGATTGGCTGGAGAAACCACGACGTAATAAGCTGGACGCGGAAACGCCGCGGCGTTTCGACCGCGGCGGCGAAGCTGTGCGGGCTTGGGCCGGCCCCCGCGAAAACCGGACACGAGGTAACGCTTAAACTTTGAGGTAGTCTTACGCCTATGTTTAAGCCCAGCTCTAACGTGGAACCGATTGAAGTTCTGACCCAGCCCGAACAGCGCCGCCGGCGCTCTGTCGATGAGAAGCTCGCGATAGTGCGCGAGACCTTCGAGCCCGGAGCAAGCGTTTCCGGAGTTGCCCGTCGTCATCAGGTGAATGCAAACCAGGTGTTCGCCTGGCGCAAGCTCTATCAGGACGGAAGCCTGTCAGCAGTCAGTGCTGGCGAGCAGGTTGTGCCTGCATCCGACCTGGCCGAAGCGATGAAGCAGATTCGTGAACTCCAGCGACTGCTGGGCAAAAATGGTATGGACGCCTCCTCATCGCATAATTGAGGCCTCGTCCTACCGGAGAGCGCAAATGGAACCGACAGTCGTGGGCGTAGACATCGCCAAGCGGGTTTTCCAGCTGCACTGGATAGTTACAGATACCGGCGAGGTGTTCGACAGACAGCTTCGTCGTACCGAGTTTCTGGAGCACTTTGCTAATCGCGAACGATGCCTTGTTGGGATGGAGGCTTGTGGAGGTTCACAGCACTGGGCACGTCGTCTCATTGAGCTCGGGCACGAGGTCAAGCTGATGCCCGGCAAGCTGGTGAAGGCGTTCGTGACAGGAAACAAGAATGACGTAGCTGATGCGCGTGCCATCTGGGCAGCAGCAAAACACCCGGGTGTGAGGGCCGTGCCGGTTAAGACTGAAGCCCAGCAGGCCGTTCTTGCGTTGCATCGAATGCGGCAGCAGCTCGTTATATTCCGACGCTCCCAGTCCAACTGTCTGAGGGGTTTGCTGGGAGAGTACGGAGAAGTGATGGGCGTTGGGCGTGCGGCAATGAACCGGGCCATGCCAGACGTCCTGCAGCGTCTCGATTCGCGCCTGCCACGGGTATTGATAGATTCTCTTCGAGAGCAATGGCAGCGGCTAGTCGATATCGACAAGCAGATTGCTGTCATTGAGCAGCGACTACGTGCATGGTTACGTGAGAACCCGGCCTGCAGGGCAATCGCAGAAATCCCGGGCGTGGGATTCCTCACTGCTACTGCCGCTGTCGCTTCCATGGGCGACCCGAAAGCCTTCCGGTCCGGGCGGGAATTCGCGGCGTGGCTGGGGCTTGTTCCCGCGCAGTTCGGAACTGGTGGCAAGGTCCGCCTGCTTGGCATCAGTAAGCGAGGAGACCGATATCTGCGGACCCTTATGATTCACGGTGCCCGCTCCGTCATGAAACATGCGAAAGACCCAGGTTCGTGGGCCGTGCAATTAAGCATGCGTCGTCCGCTCAATGTCGTAGTCGTTGCGATGGCAAACAAAATTGCCCGAACTATATGGGCGCTGCTGGCCCACGGTCGTTCATACAGCGCTAGCTACCCACCGCCCGTCGCGGCGACTTGACCCACCACCGTACCACGTCGTTCTGATTCTCAACTCTATCGTTCAAGGTTGCGCAAGGTGACGTTGCAATGGTAAACAGGTAAGACCGAGACTCATCAAACCTGCATCGTCTTCCGGACGTCATGGTCCGTGGCAAAAATGAGGATTGAGTCAGCGGATTCCATTGGGGCCAGCGGGCATCGACCTGCACGGGCCGAATATAAAACCGCAGCCTGCATCTGTTCGACAACGCAACAAGTCCTTGGCAAGCCGGAGGCGTCCATATAAAGACGATGGAAGTGGAAATCCTCCGCGAAGCAGTGGAGTACGGCCGGGCAAAAAAATTGATTGCGCGCTCACCATTGCTGCCGGGGGACGACCGATGAAGACGGTCTGCGAAGTCCTGGGTGTGTCGCGCTCGAATCTCGCGGTGAAATCAAAGCGCGACGCTGAATGGGTCGACAGGCGTAAGACGCCCGCCCGTGACGACATGCCGCTCGTCGCGGAGCTCCAGGAGTTGGTCGCTGATTTGCCAACTTACGGCTACCGGCGCGCCTGGGCCCTGCTACGGCGAAACCGCGACGCACAGGGGCAGCCTCGCGTTAATGCAAAACGGGTTTATCGGGTTATGCATACCTACGGCCTGCTGCTCGAACGCCGCCCGCGCCATGCCCAGTCAACGCGCCGACACGACGGCAGGGTCGCGGTGGACCGGAGCAATGCGCGCTGGTGCTCGGACGGCTTCGAATTCCGTTGTGATGACGGCTCGCCGCTGCGCGTCATCTTTGCACTCGACTGCTGCGACCGGGAGGCCATGAGCTGGGCTGCGACCACTGGAGGCTATACCGGAGACATGGTGCGCGATGTGATGCTTCAGGCTGTAGAAAACCGTTTCGATGGTGCGCTGAAAGCCGACAACGAAATCGAATGGCTCAGCGACAACGGTTCCTGCTACCTGGCCGAGGACACGCTGACGTTCTCGAAAAAAGTGGGCCTGAAACCCATCACGACGCCGGTCAGAAGTCCGCAGAGCAACGGCATGGCCGAGAGCTTCGTCAAAACGATGAAGAGAGACTACGTCTCGTGGATGCCCAAGCCGGACGCGAGAACCGCGTTGCAGAACCTGGCCATCGCGTTTGACCACTACAACGAGTCGCATCCGCACAGCGCCCTGAAATACTGCTCGCCACGCGAGTTTCGCCAGCGAGCAAATTCACCAACCTAAGCGTGACCGCATGTCCGGTCATGCGGGGGCAAGTCCAGGGCTCGGCCGGCCCAAGGTCTCCGTCGTGTGAATTTACCGCTGCGTAAACGCAGAAACCCCACCTTTGCTGGGGTGGGGTTTCTGATACTGCTGGGGAGCCTGACGATTACCTACTTTCACACGGGCAATCCGCACTATCATCGGCGTGGAGTCGTTTCACGGTCCTGTTCGGGATGGGAAGGGGTGGGACCGACTCGCTATGGTCATCAGGCTTTGACGGGTTGCCGTACTGCCGGTGGGGCGGTACAGCCAATCGGGAAGAAGTAGTTTCTGGTGATGCTCACCAGACGATGCGGGGTTGTGCTGTATCGGGCACAACACTGATCTCTGAACCTGGGTGTCTGGCGCGAACTCACTGCGAGTTCAAGCGCATCCCCTTCGGGGATCGGACCAGTGTAGGCGCTGAAGCGCCAACGCTGGTCGAGACACACCTGTTATAGGATCAAGCCTTACGGGCAATTAGTATCAGTTAGCTGAGCACATTACTGCGCTTACACACCTGACCTATCAACGTCCTGGTCTTGAACGACCCTTCAAGGGGCTCGAAGCCCCGGGGATATCTCATCTTAAGGCGAGTTTCCCGCTTAGATGCTTTCAGCGGTTATCTCTTCCGAACATAGCTACCCGGCGATGCCACTGGCGTGACAACCGGTACACCAGAGGTTCGTCCACTCCGGTCCTCTCGTACTAGGAGCAGCCCCCTTCAAATATCCAGCGCCCACGGCAGATAGGGACCAAACTGTCTCACGACGTTTTAAACCCAGCTCACGTACCTCTTTAAATGGCGAACAGCCATACCCTTGGGACCGGCTACAGCCCCAGGATGAGATGAGCCGACATCGAGGTGCCAAACACCGCCGTCGATATGAACTCTTGGGCGGTATCAGCCTGTTATCCCCAGAGTACCTTTTATCCGTTGAGCGATGGCCCTTCCATACAGAACCACCGGATCACTATGACCTGCTTTCGCACCTGCTCGACTTGTCGGTCTCGCAGTTAAGCACGCTTATGCCATTGCACTATCAGCACGATTTCCGACCGTACCTAGCGTACCTTCGTACTCCTCCGTTACACTTTGGGAGGAGACCGCCCCAGTCAAACTGCCTACCATGCACTGTCCCCGATCCGGATTACGGACCAAGGTTAGAACCTCAAACAGATCAGGGTGGTATTTCAAGGATGGCTCCACGCAGACTGGCGTCCACGCTTCACAGCCTCCCACCTATCCTACACAGACCGGTTCAAAGTCCAATGCAAAGCTACAGTAAAGGTTCATGGGGTCTTTCCGTCTAGCCGCGGGGAGATTGCATCATCACAAACACTTCAACTTCGCTGAGTCTCGGGAGGAGACAGTGTGGCCATCGTTACGCCATTCGTGCAGGTCGGAACTTACCCGACAAGGAATTTCGCTACCTTAGGACCGTTATAGTTACGGCCGCCGTTTACCGGGACTTCAATCAGGAGCTTGCACCCCATCATTTAATCTTCCGGCACCGGGCAGGCGTCACACCCTATACGTCCACTTTCGTGTTTGCAGAGTGCTGTGTTTTTATTAAACAGTCGCAGCCACCAGTTTATTGCAACCCCTTCACCCTCCTGGCGCAGGCCAGTCAAGCTACAGGGGCGTACCTTATCCCGAAGTTACGGTACCAATTTGCCGAGTTCCTTCTCCCGAGTTCTCTCAAGCGCCTTAGAATACTCATCTCGCCCACCTGTGTCGGTTTGCGGTACGGTCTTGTTGAACTGAAGCTTAGAGGCTTTTCCTGGAACCACTTCCGATTGCTTCGTCACCGAAGTGACTGGCCTCACACCCTTGAATTACGCGCCCGGATTTGCCAAAGCGCCTTCTCCAATGCAAGGACCGGGACTTCCAACACCCGGACAACCTTCCGCGATCCGTCCCCCCATCGCATTCAACAATGGTGCAGGAATATTAACCTGCTTCCCATCAGCTACGCATTTCTGCCTCGCCTTAGGGGCCGACTCACCCTACGCCGATGAACGTTGCGTAGGAAACCTTGGGCTTACGGCGAGGGGGCCTTTCACCCCCTTTATCGCTACTCATGTCAGCATTCGCACTTCCGATACCTCCAGCACACTTTCCAGTGCACCTTCGCAGGCTTACGGAACGCTCTCCTACCATGCACATAAATGTGCATCCGCAGCTTCGGTATATGGCTTAGCCCCGTTACATCTTCCGCGCAGGACGACTCGATCAGTGAGCTATTACGCTTTCTTTAAAGGATGGCTGCTTCTAAGCCAACCTCCTGACTGTTTTAGCCTTCCCACTTCGTTTCCCACTTAGCCATATTTGGGGACCTTAGCTGGCGGTCTGGGTTGTTTCCCTCTTGACACCGGACGTTAGCACCCGATGTCTGTCTCCCGTGATTGCACTCTTCGGTATTCGGAGTTTGCTATGGCGTAGTAATCCGCAATGGACCCCACAACCATGACAGTGCTCTACCCCCGAAGGTGATACACGAGGCACTACCTAAATAGTTTTCGGAGAGAACCAGCTATTTCCAGGTTTGTTTAGCCTTTCACCCCTATCCACAGCTCATCCCCTAACTTTTCAACGTTAGTGGGTTCGGACCTCCAGTACGTGTTACCGCACCTTCATCCTGGCCATGGATAGATCACCTGGTTTCGGGTCTACACCCAGCGACTGAACGCCCTGTTCGGACTCGCTTTCGCTACGCCTGCCCTAATCGGTTAAGCTTGCCACTGAATGTAAGTCGCTGACCCATTATACAAAAGGTACGCCGTCACCCCTTACGAGGCTCCGACTGTTTGTATGCATGCGGTTTCAGGATCTGTTTCACTCCCCTCCCGGGGTTCTTTTCGCCTTTCCCTCACGGTACTGGTTCACTATCGGTCGATCACGAGTATTTAGCCTTGGAGGATGGTCCCCCCATCTTCAGACAGGATTTCACGTGTCCCGCCCTACTTGTCGTACACCTAGTTCTTCCTCGCTGTTTTCGTCTACAGGGCTATCACCTGCTATGGCGGCACTTTCCAGAGCCTTCGACTAACAATGAAGATAAAGAGTACAGGCTGCTCCCATTTCGCTCGCCACTACTCTGGGAATCTCGGTTGATTTCTTTTCCTGCGGTTACTTAGATGTTTCAGTTCACCGCGTTCGCTTCACATGACCTATGGATTCAGTCATGGATACTCCATACGGAGTGGGTTTCCCCATTCGGACATCTACGGATCAAAGCTCGTTTGCCAGCTCCCCGTAGCTTTTCGCAGGCTACCGCGTCCTTCATCGCCTGTGATCGCCAAGGCATCCACCACATGCACTTGTTCGCTTGACCCTATAACGGGTGTGTCTCTGTCGATTCACAATCGTTACAGGTTGAGTATTCGTGTTGCGCCGTATTCCAAAGCAATCTTTCGATCACTTAAAAATACATCGATACAATCACAACCCTGATTCACCTACTCATGTACCCATCTCTAAGTACACTTTCGTGAATCTCTTTACTACTTCTTCCTGATTGTTAAAGAACGTTCAGCCGATAGCGCGATTGCTGTAACCGCGTATCCTTACTGACTGGCTCAATCGCCAATGCACAACGCTCTGTGTACCTGACACAGAACCCTACGCATTGAGGATTGGTGGAGGATGACGGGATCGAACCGACGACCCCCTGCTTGCAAAGCAGGTGCTCTCCCAGCTGAGCTAATCCCCCAGTCATACAGTGACCCCAGAGGTATTCAGACGCCCAGCGCACCAGACAAGACAGTGGTGGGTCTGGATGGATTCGAACCATCGACCCCCGCCTTATCAAGACGGTGCTCTAACCGACTGAGCTACAGACCCCTGAGTCTGTCTGCGTTTCTTTACTACTACAGCCGATAAGCGTGAGCGCTCAACGTTTGACACGTCTAGCTCGAGAAAGGAGGTGATCCAGCCGCACCTTCCGATACGGCTACCTTGTTACGACTTCACCCCAGTCATGAATCCCACCGTGGTAAGCGCCCTCCTTGCGGTTAGGCTACCTACTTCTGGTGAAACCCACTCCCATGGTGTGACGGGCGGTGTGTACAAGACCCGGGAACGTATTCACCGCGGCATGCTGATCCGCGATTACTAGCGATTCCAGCTTCACGCACTCGAGTTGCAGAGTGCGATCCGGACTACGATCGGTTTTCTGGGATTGGCTCCCCCTCGCGGGTTGGCGACCCTCTGTTCCGACCATTGTATGACGTGTGAAGCCCTACCCATAAGGGCCATGAGGACTTGACGTCATCCCCACCTTCCTCCGGTTTGTCACCGGCAGTCTCCCTGGAGTGCTCTTGCGTAGCAACTAGGGACAAGGGTTGCGCTCGTTGCGGGACTTAACCCAACATCTCACGACACGAGCTGACGACAGCCATGCAGCACCTGTGTTATGGCTCCCTTTCGGGCACCCCCACCTCTCAGCAGGGTTCCATACATGTCAAGGGTAGGTAAGGTTTTTCGCGTTGCATCGAATTAATCCACATCATCCACCGCTTGTGCGGGTCCCCGTCAATTCCTTTGAGTTTTAATCTTGCGACCGTACTCCCCAGGCGGTCAACTTCACGCGTTAGCTACGTTACCAAGTCAATGAAGACCCGACAACTAGTTGACATCGTTTAGGGCGTGGACTACCAGGGTATCTAATCCTGTTTGCTCCCCACGCTTTCGTGCATGAGCGTCAGTATTGGCCCAGGGGGCTGCCTTCGCCATCGGTATTCCTCCACATCTCTACGCATTTCACTGCTACACGTGGAATTCTACCCCCCTCTGCCATACTCTAGCCCGCCAGTCACAAATGCAGTTCCCAGGTTAAGCCCGGGGATTTCACATCTGTCTTAGCGAACCGCCTGCGCACGCTTTACGCCCAGTAATTCCGATTAACGCTTGCACCCTACGTATTACCGCGGCTGCTGGCACGTAGTTAGCCGGTGCTTATTCTTCCGGTACCGTCATCCCCCACGGGTATTAACCACGAGGTTTTCTTTCCGGACAAAAGTGCTTTACAACCCGAAGGCCTTCTTCACACACGCGGCATTGCTGGATCAGGCTTGCGCCCATTGTCCAAAATTCCCCACTGCTGCCTCCCGTAGGAGTCTGGGCCGTGTCTCAGTCCCAGTGTGGCTGGTCGTCCTCTCAGACCAGCTACAGATCGTCGCCTTGGTAGGCCTTTACCCCACCAACTAGCTAATCTGCCATCGGCCGCCCCTGTAGCGCGAGGTCCCGAAGGATCCCCCGCTTTCCTCCGCAGAGCGTATGCGGTATTAATCCGGCTTTCGCCGGGCTATCCCCCACTACAGGACACGTTCCGATGTATTACTCACCCGTTCGCCACTCGCCACCAGGGTTGCCCCCGTGCTGCCGTTCGACTTGCATGTGTAAGGCATGCCGCCAGCGTTCAATCTGAGCCAGGATCAAACTCTTCAGTTCAAACCTGTTACTGTTTTCGGTTGTTTTACCAACCGGTCGCTCACTCAACGTACTGACGAAGTGTTCAACCATCTCTCGATGACCAAACCTTCCTTTCATTACTGTGTGAGACTTGATACTTTCGCTTTGCGCCAGACCCCGAAAGGCCCGGCTCGCGTCGCGCATCAAGCGCCCACACTTATCGGCTGTTAGTTTTTAAAGATCGGTCCGCCTCACGCCGCGCCGCCTTACCACACCTACCCGGCACCGCTTCGCTCTGCGTCGCTGCATCTGCAGCAGAGAAACGAGATTATGAAGAACTCCGGCTGCGCCGTCAACAGGTTTCTGTTACTGCCTGAACCCGCTGCCACCGCTCGAAGCCTTGCCACTACTGGCTTTCCCGCTTCCCGTGCCCCGGCGTCCGGAGCACGAAAGAGCGAGATTCTAGCGAGCCAGCCAGCACCTTGCAAGCGTTATTTCGACACACGGAATTTGCGCAAGAACCAGCGCCAAGACAAGAACGTGGACAAGCCAGAACTACACCAACCGGGTCAGATCATCGCGCTCTTACGCATGACTCGCTCGACCACATCGAGGTAGTGATCGAGAGCCGGCGTGATGCGGTGTTCTTCTTTTGCGCGGTCATCCCACTTGCGCAGCCGGAGCGCGTCTTGCGCGTACGGTTTCTGCAGAAATCTCTCCGCTTCCTCGCTGCTGAAGATGCCGCCTTGCAGACTCAGGCTCCGCACCGAATCGGCGGAAAGCTGATCGAAATAGCCTTGGTCGATCGCGCAAAGGCAGCGCTTTGCGTCGACGTGTAAACGAATTGGCTCCAATACCGCATCGGGCAATACCGCCCGCAAGAACGGCAACGCAAAGTACTGGTGCAGATCGTCGATGCCCCGCTCCGTCGGCGTCGCGCCCTGAAGATTCAGCAGATGCCCGAGATCGTGCAAAAACGAAGCGGCGACGAGTTCGTCGCCGGCACCCGCTTCTTCAGCCAGCGCGCCGCTCTGCAATGCGTGCTGAAGCTGCGTTACCGGTTCGCCGCTATAAGCGATGTCACCGTATTGCTCGAACAGCGAACGGATGTCCGTCACACTCAATGCCACGCTATTACTCCCACGGTAACGAAAAAGTCTTGAGGTTAGTGAAACTCTTCATCGCTTCCTGAACGCCTTCCTTATAGCCGAGCCCCGAGTCCTTGATGCCGCCAAACGGCGTCAACTCTGTCCGATAGCCAGGCACTTCCCACACGTTGACCGTCCCCACTCGCAGTTCGTTGATGAACCGTGTGATCGCGTCCTGCCGATTCGTGCATACACCTGAAGACAATCCGAAGCATGTGCCGTTACTGATGCGTATCGCGTCGTCGAGCGTGTCGAAGCTGATGATCGGCGACACCGGCCCAAAGGTTTCCTCTCGCACGAGCGTCATGTCCGGCTCCACGCCGTCGAGCACCGTAGGCGAATACAGCGCGCCATTGCGTCGATTGCCGATACGTAACCGCGCGCCGCCGGCAATCGCCTCGTTCACCCGCGCCTCGAAAAGCTGCGCCGCGGCGACGTCGATGACCGTGCCCATCTGATTGGCCGCATCGAATGGATCGCCGAAAGTCCAGGCCCGCGTCTTCTCGACGACCAGATCGGCGAAATCGGCGGCGATGCGCTTTTGCACGAGCATCCGCTTGACTGCCGTGCAGCGCTGCCCGGAGTTCTTGTACGAGCCATGCACCGCGAGCGTCGCCGCGCGCTCGAGATCGGCGTCCTCGAGCACGATCAGCGGATCGTTGCCGCCTAGCTCGAGCACGACGCGGCGGTACGCCGCCTTCGCCGCGATGTATTTGCCAATCGCCACGCCGCCCGTGAACGAGACGAGTTCAGCCAACGGGTGCGTGATTAGTTCATCGGCGATTTCGCGCGGGTCGCCGGTCAGCACTTGCAGCATGGGCGCAGGCAAGCCGGCTTCGTACAGAATGTCGGCGAGATAAAGCGCCGACAGCGGCACTTTCTCGGACGGCTTCAGCACCACGCGATTGTTCGTCGCGATTGCCGGCGCGACCTTGTGCGCAACCTGGTTCATTGGATGGTTGAACGGAGTGATCGCGACGATCACTCCAGCAAGCGGCTCGCGCTGCGAAAACACGCGTCGCCGCTTGCCATGCGGCGTCAGATCGCACGAGAAACTTTGCCCGTCGTCGCGCAATGCTTCGATTGCCGCAAACCTGAACACGTCGGCCACGCGGCCAATTTCATAGCGCGAGTCCTGCTTCGACAAACCCGATTCGAGCGAGATCAGATCCGACGCCTCTTCGGTCCTGTCACGCAACAACGTGGCCGCGCGTTCGAGAATCTGCGAGCGCTCATAACGCGTGAGCTTTGCCTGATAAGCAGCGGCGTATTCGAATGCCGCGCGCACATCATCGACACTCGCAAGCGCGACCGTGCCCACGCGCGTACCCGTGTACGGATCGACTACATCGAGCGAGCGTGGACGCGCCGCGCGCTCGCCTTCGAGCCGCAGCGCTTCCGCGCGGAACGCCGGATGGTCCCGCAGCGTCGCGTTCATGATGCCGACACGCGGTTCAACGCGACGTCGAAGATATCGAAATTGCGCAGCCTCTTTCCGCTCTCCGCGCCCGGCAATCCGTCGACACGCCGGTTGAAAAGGAGCGGCACTTCCTGCTCGGACAAGCCGCCGTGCGAGCGCAACGGCACCGTGAGCCCCGACAGATCGTGCTCGTCGCGGCGGGTACCCAGCACCACATGCTTCGTGCCGATCACGACGATATCGCCGACGCGGTCATTCGGCAGCTCGAAGCGCTCACACGCCGTGTGGTTATCGAGCGCAATTTCGACGCCCTGCAGCCCGCGAATCCGCTCGATCACCTGCGCGACATCGACATCGCGCGGCAAATAAACTGTCGCAAACGAACCGAGCGCGCCGTGATGCACCACATACGGATCCGTGATCGGCAAGATCACGCGCGCCTTGCGAGCGCCGAGCCATTCGTCGAGCATGTCTTGCAGATAGATCACGTTGGGCTCGCCGCTTTGCGGATCGTGCTTCGCGTTCATGCCGTGATCGGCGGTGAGCCCGATCACCCAGCCGAGCGCGTCGAGCTTCGCCAGATAGCCGTCCATCATCGCGTAGAACGCGTTCGCGCCTTCGGTGCCCGGCGCCCATTTGTGCTGTATGTAGTCGGTCGTGGACAGATACATCAGGTCGAGCTCGCGAGTTTGCGCGAGCCGCACGCCGGCAGCGAACACGAATTCCGAAAGCGCCGCGCTGTACACGTCGGGGAGCGGCAAGCCGACCAGTTCCAGTACTTCGTCGATGCCGTTTTCCTCACGCGTCACCGTGTCCGCTTTTTCCGCGGAAAAGCAGATGCCGTTCAGTTGCCAGCCCAACAGCCGGCGCAACTTGTCTTTAGCGGTGACCACCGCGACGCGCGCGCCCGCTTCCGCTGCCGCGGCCAGCAACGTGCCGGCACGCAGATAGGCTGGATCGTTCATCATCACTTCCGCACCCGCGCCGCTATTCGCGTTCGGGTCCCAGAAGTAATTCCCGCAGATGCCGTGCACCGACGGCGGCACACCGCAGACAATCGACAGATTGTTGGGGTTCGTGAACGAGGGAATTACGCAATCGCCCTTGAAGGCCGCGCCGCCCTTGAGCATCTTGCCGATGAACGGCGCAACGCCCGCCGCGACCGCAGCTTCCAGATAATCGAACTCGCAGCCGTCGACGCAGATCACAATCGTCGGCTCCTCAGGCAGCCGGTAGCCGCGACCGTTGACCTCGATCGTGCGTTGCTTCGCGTTTTCGTTTGCGCTTGCCATTGTTCCCGTCCCTGCGTGCTACGCACGCGTGCTCAAGCCAATGCGTTACGACGACGCGATCGCTTCAGTCGCCCTTCAGTCGCCCTGCAGTCATCGGTCAATCGCCCGCAGCAGACGCACCGCGCGCCGTTACCAACGGCCTACCCGGCACACCGCCTCCCTCACACGCCTCATGCGCGCGCTGCAACCCGCCGTGCACGTGCGCGTGCATCAGCGCCGCGGCATGCGCGGCATCGCGCGAAGCGAGCGCGGTCAGAATCGCGCGATGTTCCGCTAGCGAGCGCTCCATCGCATCGGCATGCACCACCAGTGCCGCGCGCCGGAAAAGACTCAACTCGCTCACCAGCCTTCGATACGTCTCATACAACTTCAGATTGCCCGCCGCCGCTACGATCGCGTCATGAAACGCGACGTTGGCCCGCGCGTAAGCATTGTGATCTTGCGCATCGAGCGCAGCGCGCATGGCACCGAGCCAATCGCGCAGCACCGCCAACTGACTCGCGTCGATGTTCGCGGCCAACATCCGGCACGCCGCCTCTTCGAGCACCGCGCGCACCGCGTAAATCTCGTCGGCTTCGGCGAGCGACACCGTCCGCACGAACACGCCGCGATTCTTCTCGGTGCGCACGAGCCCGGCTTGCTCGAGCGCGCGGAACGCCTCGCGAACCGGCCCGCGCGACACCTGCAGGCGCGCCGCCCAGTCTGCCTCGTTGAGTTTGGCGCCCGGCGCCAGTTCGCCTTCGACGATGTGTCTTTCGATCTCGTCGCGAACCAGTGCTGTCAGCGAATGCCTGCGCACAACCTCAATCGGATCGACAGAAGCAGTTTGCATATATTCGGTCATTTTGACAAATTTCGCCACATCGAAAGTATGTGGAATGTCTGCGCCCCGCACGACGCGCAGACGGGAAAACGAGGAAAACGCAGGTTCAGTCGATCCGACGGCGCGGCACACGGGCCGCAATCAGCAGCAGCGCGGCGAGCGAGACGAGCAGCAGAATCAGCGACAGCGCGGACGCCGGCAGGTAGTAGCCGCGCTCCACCTGACCGACCACGACGATCGGCACCGTCGCAAAACCGGGGGGATAAACAGTGAGGGTCGCGCCCAGTTCGCCCAGCGACAGCGCGAACCCGAGCGCGAGACTCGCGCGGATCGCCGGCACGAGTTGCGGCAGCACGACGCGGCGCAGCACCATCGACGGAGGCGCGCCGAGGCTCGCGGCCGCTTCGCGCAAAATCGTCAGTTCAGGGCGCAACGCAGCCGCCGCGCACCGGTAGCAGAACGGCAGCACGAGCGCGAGTTGAACAAAGACGACGATCGCCGCGGAACTCGACAGGTCCACAGGCCGTTTGTGATACGCGATCAGCACCGCGAGACCGAGCACCACGCTCGGCACGCCGTTGGGCATCATGGCAATGGTGTCGACGAACGCGCCGAGCCCGCGCCGGTCGCGTCCTTCGAGCGCGAGCGCAAGCCACAACCCCAGAATCGTGCCGAGCACGGCGACGCCCATGCCGATCTCGAGGCTCGTTGTGAGCGCGTCGAAGTCGCTGGAACCGAGCCGCTCGAACCAGCGCGTGCTGAAGCCGGCCGGCAGAATCGTGCCGGACCAGTGCGCCGCCACGCTCGACAAGCCGACCACGATCACGGGCAACACGAAGAGCCAGAAGCACAACAGCGCGGCAAAACCGAGAAACAGGCCGCCGAGCATCCGCACGAACAAACTCCGGCGCACCGGGCGCGCCTTCTTGTGCATGACCGGCAGCACGGTCGGGTCGAGTTCAACGGCCATGGCCCGCTCCTTTTACCTTGCGACGGTTGACCTGGCGATACAACGCGTACAGCGACAAGGACATGATCAGCATGACGACCGCGCCGGCTGCCGCCGTCGGCAGATCGAGGTCGACAGTGGCCGAGCTGTAAATGGCGACCGGCAACGTGATCAGATGCGCGCTGCCAAGCACGAGCAGAATGCCGAACTCGTTGAGCGTCAGCAGAAAGCACAGGATCGTGCCTGCAGCGATACCCGGCCACGCAAGCGGCACGATCACCTTGAATGCGACCATCCAGCCGCTAGCGCCGAGACTTCTGGCGGCTTCGATCAGACGCATGTCGAGCGTGGCGAACGAAGCCAGAGTGGGCCTCACGACGAACGGCGCGTAGAACACGACCTCGGCGAGAATCACGCCGCCCACGCCGAACAGGAAATCGAGCGGCGGCGCCTCCAGATGAAAGAGCCGCTGCAAGCCGATGCTGACCGAGCCCTGCGAGCCGTACAGAAAAATCAGCGTGAAGGCGACCAGAAACGACGGGAACGCGACGAACAGTTCGAGAAAGCGCGTAACCATCCGCGCGCCCGGAAATGGCTTGAAAAACAGCAACGACGCCAGTGCGACGCCGAGCAGCGATGCAAGTCCGGCGCTCGCGAACAGAATCCACAGCGTCGTGCCGATCACGCCGCGCGTCTCGGGATTGCCGAAGAACGCCGCATACGCCTGCAGGCCGATGCCATGCGGCCCGCCCAGGCTCAGCAACACGAGGCGCACGAGCGGGTAGATGACGAGCGGCCCGAGCACGACCACCGCGATGAACAAAAGATGCCATTGCGCCATGCGCTCGCGGCGCTTCACCGCGGCCCGATGCAAAGCGGCGCTCGCGCTGCGGCGGGCGTCGGCTGCGGCTGCCGCCGAGGCGGGAAGCGAATCCGATGCCTCAGGGGTGGATAAGGACGACATCGTCAGCCTCGTAACGCAGGGAAACGCGCGCGCCTTTCTCCGGCATCATGCCGTGGCCGCGCTGCATGGTGACGAGGAGCGGTTCGTTTGGCATCGCGTCCAAAGCGACCGACACCGACAATACCGCGCCATACCATTCGACCGATGTTATTACGCCGTGCAGCTGTCCTTCTCCAAGCGGCACGATGCGCAGCGCTTCCGGCCGCAGACAGGCGACCCGCTCGCGCTCGTTGTAGCGCGCGTCGTCCATGCCGAAAGCGACTTGCGGCGGCAGCAGATTCGCCGTGCCGAGATAGCGCGCGACAAAGCCGTCGTTCGGCGCGTCGTACAACTGTTGCGGCGTGCCGAGCTGCGCAATACGGCCATCGCGCATCAACAGCGTGCGATCCGACAGTACCAGCGCATCATCCTGGTCGTGCGTCACGCAGACAATGGTCAGATTGGGCAGGCGCTCATGCAGCGCCTTCAGTTCGGAGCGCACCGACACGCGCAGATTGGCATCGAGCGCGGAGAGCGGCTCGTCGAGCAACAGCACGTCCGGCTCGATCACGAGCGCGCGCGCAAGAGCCACGCGCTGCTGCATGCCACCGGAAAGCTGCGCGGGCATCACGTGCCCGGCGTCGCCGAGTTGCACGAGTTTCAGCACCTCGGCCACGCGTCGTGCGATGTCCTTCGCCGATACGCGCCGCGCCCGCAAGCCGAACGCGACGTTTTCGAATACCGACAGATGCGGGAACAGCGCGTAACTCTGGAACAACAGGCCGAGGTTGCGCTTATGCGGCGGCACGTGCGTGAGATCGTGGCCCGCGACTGTGAGCGTGCCGGACAGGCCGTCCGCCTCGATAAACCCGGCGATGAACCGCAGCAGCGTAGTCTTGCCGCAGCCGCTGCGGCCGAGCACGGTGAGCAGTTCGCCGCGCTGGATGGTCAGCGACAGATCGTCGAGCACGGTGCGCGAGCCGAAGCGCACCGTCAGGTGATCGATCTGCACGCCGCCAGGCGCGTCCGAACGCGCGGCGCCGAGCGCGTCCAGCGAGGCGTCGAGCGCGCCTCGCCCAGCAAGACTGGCCGTATTCACCGGATTCATCCTCCAACAAGATTGATGCTCAGGCAGCGCGCCGGCGATCACACCGATCGCGAGAGCGCTGCGTGCTTCGACTGGGAAGCAAGACTGAAAAGCCTAAAAAGCGGCTTACTTCGGCTTGACCACTTCGATCTGCTTGCCCGACGAACCGATCACGTCGCTCTTCCAGCGCGCGGTCCAGTCAGCTTTCTTGGCCATCACGTGGTTCCAGTCCACCGGAATCAGCTTCACGCCCGCAATCGCCTGCTTGACGGTCTCGCCGTTCTTGCCGGCGAGCGGCACGTCGGTGCGGCCCGGAATACCGAAGATGTCCGGTACCTTGGCCTGCACTTCCGTCGACATCAGATAGTCGATCAGCTTCTTGCCTTGCGCCTGATTCGGACCGTTCTTGATGAGGCCGATTGCATACGGCAACTGGAACGTTGTCGGTTGCTCGCCCGGCGCCGCCGCGAGGAACACGGGCTTGAGCGACAGGCCGCCGTTGGCCGCGTCGTCCAGATCCATCTGCAGATCGCCGTTCGCGAACGCGATTTCGTTGCGCGACAGCAGAACGTCGAGGTAGCCCGTGCCCTTGGTGTGGAACTTGGCGCTTTGTTCCAGCTTCTTCAGATAGTCGAATGCCTTGTCCTCACCCATCAGCGATGACGTCAGGATGATCACGGCCATGCCGTCGCCCGCCGTCGCCGGGTTCGAGTAAGCGACCTTGCCGCTGTAGTCCGGGTGCAGCAGATCGGCAAAGGTTTTCGGCTGGTTTTTCGTGACTTCCGGGTTGATCGCGAACGAGAAGTAGTTGTTCACGAAGGTCGCCCAAGCCCCATTCGGCGCCTTGGCGATCGCCGGCACGTTCTTGTAGTTCGCGCTCTGGTATGCCTGAAGCAGACCGCTCTGATCCGCCTGCTGGATGAACGGCGGCAGCGTGACGATCACGTCCGCCTTCGGCTGGTCTTTTTCAATTGTCGCGCGGTTCACGACTTCCCCGCTGCCCGCGGTGACGACGTTGACTTTCACGCCCTCCTTCTTTTCGAAGGCCGGCAGCACGTCTTTATAAAGATTTTCCAGGCCGTCGGCGGTGTACAGCACCACCGCATCGGCGGCCTGCGCCTGCATGGCCACGCCACCGAACATCGCGGCGGCAACCAGCGCCGGCAGAAGCTTGCGTGCGAGGCCCGTGGTCTGAAGGGAGTTTGTCTTTGTCATGTCGCTTTCTCCGAAAGGCAAAAAACCAGACGGTCGGGAAAACCCGATACCTGTTGTGATTGAACGGCGCGTGGCGCGCGCCGTTTGCGCTTTATTTGCTGCTTGGGTGCGTGTTGCTGATGTGCCGCTTATGTGCTGCTTGCGTGACTTATTGCATGTTGCCGCAGCCGACCCCGATGCGATCAAGCGATTGCAGATTGCCGACAACCTGGCGGCGTCTTCCCAACCGAGATTTGCAACCTGTCTATCACGTTCGCGCTGCCTGCCATGCCTGTAAGGCACGGCAAGGATCACAGGTTTCGATGACAACGCCATGACTATTCTGTCGAATTCCAAAAATTGACACAATTCGCCAATAATAGCCAAGCCGACGGAGTAGCGGGAAAGTGACGTGATGAGATTGAGCACAGCCGCTGCCACATCGCCGCTGATCGGGAATCGGATCATGCGGGACTGCGCTCTACCGGCAGCAGGCGGCGCGACGCGTGTCGCAACCCGTCGCCGTAGCGCGCGCACCGGCCGCGCACATGGACTCAGGCAATCACGATTTCCGGGCCATGGGCCGTAATCGCCTTGCCGATGGCGCGCTCGGGGGCCAGCTCGGTCACGAGATACCGCGCCGACTCAATGCCGTTGATCCGCACCGGCGTGACGCGGCCGAACTTCGAATGATCGGCCACGACGACCACCGTATCGGCGGCGGCGATCATGCGGCTGCGGACTTCGGCCGCCATGCGGCTGTAGTCGGTGAGATAACCGTCCGGCGAGATGCCGCCTGCGCCGATGAATGCGAAGTCCGCGTGATATTGCGTGAGCTGGTGGACCGTGTCGAGCCCGAAGGTGGCGTCTTCGATATCGGACAGTTCGCCGCCCAATAGCGTGACGCGATTGTCGTTGCGCCGTCCGAGCAGCAGCGCGATGCGCCAGTCATTGGTGTAAACCGACAGACGGTGCCGGTCGAGCAAGGCTCGCGCGACCGCCTGCGTCGTGCTGCCGGAATCGACGATCAGCGACGCGCCGTCGGGAACGAACTCAGCCGCACGTTCGCCGATCGCGCGCTTCGCGCCGGCGTTTGCCGCTTCACGCGTGTCGAGGTCAGGCTCGCGCCGGTCGCCCGACAGCGCGCCGCCGTGGGTGGTGACGAGCAGGCCGCGTCCGGCGAGCGCGTTGAGGTCACGGCGAATGGTCTCGCGCGACACGTTCAGTTCGCGCACCAGCTCGGCGACTGACAGCGCGCCCGTTTTAGCGACTTGCGCCAGGATGTATTGGTGACGTTGTTCTGCGAGCATTCAGCGTTGTTCCTTCTTCTTCCCGCGAGAGCTGTCACGCGGGGCATATCTTCGTCAAAGCCTTTTCCCAGAACCGCTTTATGTATCTCCAAGCGGCGTCTGTGCAACTCCACGTTGCCGGGCTCGCACATTGGCTAGATGTTCATCTGCGCATTGGTCTGCCCGCGATTGCACCAGCGCGGTTCAATGCCCCTTCCAGCAGTCGCGAGAGCAATGCACTGCGATTTCTACCTCGCCCGGCGAGTGCGTCAATGCGAGCGCGACGCGACGTTCGCGCAGACCCGACTCTTACACGCAATGCATTCAACCGTGCCGCAACAGCTTTCGACGCCGGAATCATACACGGAGAGAAAATTGTGTGACGATTTCCTCACCGGCCGTATGGAACGCCTTCGATGCGACGCGCACACCGCGTCTGGCACGCGCAATGCGCACAGTGACGCGGGGTGATTCTCTTCTTTCCGGAGGTTGAAATGGCAACAGAAACTTACGCGGGACGCACTCAGGACGATCGCGCGGCAGCGCGCAAGGGTGAACGCGTCCCTGCCCAGGAACAGCCGGGCGGCTCGATGGCAGTAGAAGGTACACAGCCGGACGCGTCGCACAGCAGCGGAGAATTGTCCGAGGAAGGTAAGCGCGCCTGGCAACAAGGCAACACCATCGGCGGAAAGCCCGAAGCTTGATTGAGGCCTAACCGCGGCTGAATGGGTCGTGACACGCGTGCCGCACTGGCGGGACGCGGCGTTGCCAGCGGCAGGAACTACCGTTCCACCGTGATTGGAAACGCTCGTCGGCTGGCCGCACGCGACTTTGAGTTCACGCTCGCCTCTCTTGCACACGGCTCAACGCCCGTGCGATGACTGTTCAGCGCCGAGTAAAACCAGCCGCAAATCGTCAAGGCTGCCGGGATGGGCGGCGGTCTGCCTTATGCCCATCGCACACGGGTTCAACGTTTTTCCGAATGTCCGGCGAACAACTGCCGGTGGCGCGCTTCGGTTTCGTCATCGGCGGGAAACATGCATTCCAGGCGTATCTCCTGTGCGGTAACGTTCTGCGGCGCACCAACGGTCGTAACCATCGAGAAATATCGAAGCACCGCGTCCCCGCTGATGAAGCCTATCGGAATGACGGGAATCGTGGGCCCGGCGGCCGGCGCATGATGCGTCTTCCAGTCGCGCGGCACATCTGGATAGGCCAGCAGTTCGTCGAGCAAATGCCTCGTGCCGGCATCGACGACGTGACCGATCGACTCCCGATACACCCGCTGCAGCAAGCTTCGCGAGACCGTATCCCAATCGGCCACGAAGGGACGCATGCCCTGCGGATCGAAGATCAGATGCAGCATGTTGCGTGGACCTTTGCGCGAGGTCATGTCGATGAAACAGTCGAAGAAGCGCGGCGCCGCGTCGTTGGTCATCAGAACGTTCCAGTAGCGATCCATCACGATCGCCGGGAAAGGCTCATGGTGGCGAACCACGCGCTCCAGCGCGGCGATCACACTGTGCATCTCCTGTGCGTTCCATGGCGATTCCGAATACACCGGTGCGTAGCCAGCCGCGAGCAACAGCGCATTGCGCTCGCGCAGCGGCACGTCGAGCGTCTGTGCAAGCGTCAGCAGCGTGTCCCGGCCCGGCACGCTGCGCCCGCTTTCGATAAAGCTGATCTGGCGCTGCGAAACACCAGCCTCGAGAGACAGATCCAGTTGACTCACGCCACGCATATCGCGCCAATAGCGCAGCAAGTCGCCAAGCTCACTTTGCGGCACTTTCGGATCGTGACTGCTCGCGTTCATCGGATTTCCGGGATCAATGTAAAGAACAAAATAATTCAGCGTGCGGGCGCAAGCCAGACGAATTCCTCGAACTGCGCTTCGAGCTGCGGCCGGGTGACGCTGCCCGCATAGTTCGTGATCGTCGATGCGGCAACCACCGCAATAACTTCGAGTATCTGCTCAACGCTGAACCCGGCTTCCAGGAAACCTGTCTGGTCCGATTCGCTCAGGTGGCCGCGCTTTTCTATCAGCGTGCGCGCCAATGCGGATAGCGCGGCCAGTTCGCGGTCATCAGGCAGGACACCGTGGCGGATTGCGTCTACGTCGGCGGGATGCACACCTTCTTTCAACGCCAGCGCCGTGTGAAATGCGACGGCCCAGACACTTGCATTCGTCACTGCGTTGGTCAGCAGCAGCGTCTGAATTTGCGGCTCGGTCAAACTGCTCGCGTGCACACGCTCGAACAGGCCGATAAAACCGTTGATCAGCATAGGCGACCGCGCCATCTTGGCCGCGATGTTCGGTATCAGGCCGAACGCCTTTTGTAATTGCTGGAGCACGGGCGTTGATTCTGCCGGAGCGGATTCGATCGTGTACGTGGGAAAGCGGGACATGGTATCTCCTTGGCGGCGAGCGCAACCGGAATGGAAGCGCGACAGACAGAGACTAGATGCCGCCGCTCATGGCGCCAATTACATTGGATGTAATCGCTGCGCGACATCGGAGTTAGTCGCCACGCGGCAAACGCAAGGCCAGCACGTGAATTCGCAACCTCCTTTTATCTATCCAGTTCAGCCATAGAAAGTACTCGCAAATAAGTTCCCTCCACTGGAATAAACCCGATCGCCCTCTCGTTCATTGAGCGTTGTGACCTTTGGACGGAACAAGGAGTGCGGCCATGAAGTCTCTACTCGCAGCGTTCACCGTCGTAGCCTGCAGCGCAGCTATCGCGACACTCGCGTCATGCGGTGGCAGTTCCAGTTCTCCCAGTTCTGGGCCGCCTGCACAGTCGTCGTTCACCGCAACGGCGCTCGTCTCGGATGGCGCCGTGTCGGCGGCGCACACCGACGTCAATCTGAAGAATGCCTGGGGCGTGGCCTTCAATCCGAAAGGCTTCGTCTGGGTCGCCGACAACGGAACCAACCTCGCGACACTCTATGACGGCAACGGCGTGCCGCAATCGCTCGTCGTCACGATCCCGGACGGCAAGAATGGGACAGCGTCGCCAACAGGCATCGTATTCAACGGCACGCAAAGCTTCAACGTGACGCAAAACGGCAAGTCTGGCGTCGCCGCATTTATCTTCGTGGGCGAAGGCGGCACCGTCACCGCATGGGCGCCTGCCGTTGGGCCAACCAATGCGTTCGTCATGTACGACGACGGCACCGGCGGCGCCGTGTACAAGGGCCTCGCGCTCGCGGCCAACAACGGCAACAACTTCCTCTACGCGACCGATTTCCATAACGGAAAAATCGACGTCTTCGACACCAATTTTGCCAAGGTCGCCATGCCCGGCGCCTTTACGGATCCGTCGATTCCTGCCGGCTTTGCGCCGTTTGGCATCCAGTTGATCGGATCGAACCTGTTCGTCACTTACGCGGAGCAGGATGCAGAGAAACATGACGACGTCGCCGGAGCGGGACTGGGTATGGTGGATGTATTCGATACGGCAGGTAACCTCAAGCAGCACTTTGCAACGGGCGGTGCGCTGAATGCACCATGGGGTATTGCGCAAGCGCCAAGCAATTTCGGCTCATTGAGCGGCGCGATATTGATCGGCAATTTCGGCGACGGCACGATTAACGCTTTCAACGCATCGAGCGGCCAGTCGATGGGCGCCATCAAGAGTTCGAACGGCAGTGCGATCGTCGAGCCGGGCTTGTGGGGCATTGCGTTCGGCAACGGGCTCAACAATCAGCCTGCTACTACGCTCTTCTTCGCGGCGGGGCCCAATGACGAAGCAGACGGCGTCTATGGAAGAATCGATCTGAATCCGGCATCGACCTCGGGTTCCGCCACGGGAACGAGCACAGGCACGAGTTCGAGCGGAGGGTCGAGCATCGGCATGTAGGTTCGCGAATATGCACGGCCGCTCATCCACAATGAGCGGCCGCATTGATTGAACACCGCGAGCGCCGGAGTCTGTGACGCAACTCGCGATGACCGCGCTCAACGAGGAAGCATTCGGTAGAGTCGATGTTCCGGTAGCGTCGCAACGAGTTGCCAACCGGTTAGTGTTTCAGACAGGCGCCGTTGCGGATCGAACACAGCGAGATAGACTTCCGTGAATCGGGTTTGCAGGTCTGGAAACCTGTTCTGCAAGTCCGCGGCCCACGCGCGCAACATACCGTCGTTCGCCCGGAATGCCGTGTCGCCATTCTCGATATCGTCCTGGAACTTCCTCAATGCGGCGTTTTCTGCGCGATAAAGCACTGGCTGCTGGCCCGCCTTCAGATAGAGATCCGGCACGAGAACCCGATCGAGCGTTGCAAGCGCAACGACCTTATCCAGATACGGATTCCAGCGGTGAGGCGCGGTCCTTGGCGACGGATACGTCGTATCCTGTTTGTATTGAAACAAAACCGAGCCCGATTTCAACGACGCGAAAGTAGCGCGGTACGCCTGAATGGAAGGCTTCGCCGCACGCCAATCGGCCGTCACCGTCGCAATGCGAAACAAGAAAACAATCGCAAGCGCTAGCGCGCCGATACGTTGCAGATGCGGTGCGGAGGCCCGCACATCTACCAGGGCTGTCAGCAGGAATGCGAAGCTCAGCGCACATCGCTCGACAACGCCATAAGAAGCAAATGCGGAGAACGGCGCGAATAGCGCTACCAACGGAAGCGCAATCACCGTGATCCGGCACTCAGGCTTACAGGTCCACCATCTCATTAGAAAGCCGACGGCTACTGTCAGGCCCATGCTCGCCAGCACTGCGACGTCGGCCGGGGGATTGCCGATTGCGAAGACATCGAGCCAACGGCTGATTTTGGCGAATATATGAACGACGCCGAAGTCGACAGAGCCACGAAGTCCGCCGGTACTGCTATGCGCCAGTAACACAACGGGAAGTACCAACGGAACCAGGCTTGCACTTGCGTGCATGACAAGCGAGCGGATTCGCAGTTTCCCTTCCTGCAGGAAACAGCCAAGCTCCCACGTTCCTATGACCAGTGCAAAAACGGCCAAAGGAAAAAGATGGCAAAAGTAAATCACAAGGGCGCTGCACGACGACGCTATGATCCGCGCGACCGTGGACCGGCGAAGCGCCACATGCAAGGCTATCGCCCACAAACAAAGGCCGGTCCCGAACAGAAAGTTATCGTAACCGCGTATCAGGATCCAGTTGTAGAGAAGCAGGAAACTGAACAGCGGGAACCACGACCACCGGCCATTCAGAGCACGGCTGAGAACCAGACAGCCCGAGCTCAGCAACGCGAGTTCGACCACGATAAAGAACCATGCTGCCCACTCCACCGGCATCAGCTTCGCGATCCACGGCAAGGTCAGGTCCATTGCAAGGTCGGGCAACGGGTCCCACCGAACGACGAAGTTGCCAGCGTAGGAACCAGGATGCGCCAGAATGTCTACTCTGACGATGTTATAGAAGTGCTGTCCCAACGGCGGAATCGACGAGACAAAGAGCGGCGTGGAAGCCACCACAGTAGCAATGAGCCAGACGCTCCACAAATACAACGGCCTGCCGGTATATGCCGTTCCGTTTCGAGCAGTCATCAACACCCCTTTCAGATTGTGTAGACGTTCGGCCTTTTGGATACGACCTGGAGAAGGACGACGCTCATCTCGCCTCTTTATTCACGCAACCAGACAGCCACGTGACTGCATGCTACGGGCGGGATAAGAGTCGAGAGAGCCAGTATTCGCGTAACCGGTCCGCTTGAATCGTCCGGTCTACCGTCTAATAAAACGAATCAGACAACCTTGAAGACGGAAGTGGCGAAGGCTCTAATTTCATCGAACTGGGTAACGAGCTCCAGGCACAGCACGAAACCCAACATGGCTGATGGTCCTGGATTGCGCTCGATCCAGCGCAACATGGGCGTCGCGTAATGCGCTCTCACGGAGTCGCGAGTCATGACGTAGGTGATGACGATGCCAATCGCGGCTCCTCCCAACAGGTCGGTCGGGTAATGGAAGCCGAGGTAAGCGCGCGGCATGCAAATGAATATTGCAACATACAGCAGCGCCAGAATGCCAACGCGGCGAGAAACGATGAAGATCCCTACCGCAACCGACATCCACAACATTGCGTGATCGCTCGGAAATGAACTCCACGCTGATAACAAGCTTTCGCTTTGCGGGACAACTGGGAAGTGAAGATGCAGGTCGGGCGAAAACGCCGGGCGCGTGCGGAACGGTAAAAAATGCGCCAGAAGTCTTCCAGCGAGCAGAGCCAATAGCCCGCTCACGGTAGTCGCAATGACGACCTCACGCCGCCATTGCCGACGCTCGGCAGACTGAAACCATAGCCACCACAAAACGGGAATCAGCACCAGACCTTTAAATGTGTACATGTCCGCGATGGCTTGCACCGCATGATTACAGAGGACACAAGAATGGAATCCGCTAAAAAAAGTCTCGATGCTCGTGTCGAAGCTATTCATTTTTCGCGTAGACAATAAGGTACGTACTGGGACAGGACGGTAACCATCCGTCTTGCGGAATAGGCCCGCCCAACGAGTCGCTTTGCTGCCTGCGGTACACCCAGATTATGTTATTTACCACCGTGCGATGCCGGGAACCGGCTCCCGAATGCGCGTTGGCGCACGCAAGAATGAAGAAAGGTCTCCGCTCCGGCCGCAAAATGCGGAATGCTTTCACATTGCCCTCAAGCTCTCTAGTCGACGTCAGCCCAATGATCGCCGTCATCGGGCAACGCTGCTCAGCGCAACATATCGCGCGAAGTACTGGCACAAGCAGGGGACATTAAGGCCGGAAAAGTGCGCGCCGCAGCGCCCGCACTTTTGGAGGAATGTATAGGCATTCGACTTGCTCGCAGACCTAACCGAGCCGGCATTTATAGCAACGGAGGTCTGACGAAAATAACAAGTCGACCCTGAACAATTCGGAGCTCCTTGTGCAGCAGAGCTTTGAGGCCGAAATGGTGTTGTGAGAATTGCAGGAACCTGGCACATTAACGCGAGAACCCTGCATTTTTCGACGAGGTGCGGATGGGTCCGAAGACACCTGTGACGGAGGGAGATTTTTTCCGCCAACCGCTGCGCGAACAGATCAACCTGAAGCATCCGTTGATACGTTTGGCCGACCTGATCAACTGGGCGCGACTGGGCGCGTCGATGAGCGAAAGCTTTGTATCGCGCAAGGGGCGACCGGCGACGTCGCCCAGACTGATTGCCGGGCTGCTGTATTTGCAGCACGCGTTCGACCTGTCCGACGAAGAGGTCGTCTGGCAATGGGTTGAGAACCCCTACTGGCAGGTCTTTACGGGCGAGACGTATCTCCAGACGGAGCCGCCAATCGACCCGTCGAGCCTGACGCGCTGGCGCAAACGACTGGGCGAAGCCGGCGTTGAAGAATTGCTCGCCGAGACGATCGAAGCAGCGAAGCGCGCTGGCGTGATCAAGGCCTCGAGCGTCAAGCGCGTGATTGTCGATACGACTGTCATGGAGAAGGCGATCGCACACCCAACCGATTCGCGATTGCTCGAACGGTGTCGCGAACATCTGGTGAAGGCTGCGGCACGGCATGGTCTGAAACTGAGGCAAAACTACAACCGCGAGGCGCCGCGACTGGGGCTGCAGATTGGCCGCTACGCTCACGCGAAGCAGTACAAACGCATGAGAAAGACATTGCGCACGCTGCGTTCGCGCGTTGGACGGGTGATGCGTGATGTGGAGCGGCAGCTCTCCCACGTGCCAGACTCAGGTCGTGTGGCGTTGCAGGAGTTAATTGGTCGCACGAAGCGCATCCTGGCGCAGAAGCCGAAGGACAAAAATAAGCTCTACGCGCTGCACGCACCGGAAGTTGAATGTCTGGCAAAGGGAAAGGCCCGCACGCCCTACGAATTCGGCGTGAAAGTGTCGATCACGACGACCCACAAGGAAGGCCTGGTCGTTGGCATGCGCTCGATGCCGGGCAATCCGTATGACGGGCACACGCTGGCTGAAGCGCTGGAGCAGGCGGCAATCCTGTGCGACGACACGCCAGAAGTCGCCATCGTCGATCGCGGCTACAAGGGTGTCGCCGTCGATGGCGTGAAGATCTATCACCCGGGGTTGCGGCGTGGCATCACACGCGGACTACGAGCGATGATCAGGCGACGCAGCGCAATCGAGCCAGCCATCGGTCACATGAAGACAGACGGAAAACTTGATCGCAACTGGCTCAAAGGCGCGCTCGGCGATGCGATGCACGCGGTGCTGTGCGGCGCCGGTCACAACTTCCGGATGATCCTGAGGAAGCTGCGGCTTCTTTGTGTCTTCGTTCTCGTTGCCCTGTTCAACTGCCACACTGCCACCGAAGTGCCGGCGTAACGCGAATGGCACGAGAACCGAATTGTTCAGGGCCGACTAACAAAGAAAACCAGTTGCATCGATTGAATGCTCAAAGGTCAACTTGCCGCTATCACCGTCGCCACGCAAAGGAATACGACGAGCAAACTCAGGCGGTTCTTGATGGTGAATACGATCGGATCGTCGTGCATCTCGCCGCGAAAGGCTAACATCCATACACGGCTGATCCAGAAGAGCAGCAGCCCGAATAGCAGCCAGAGTGCATGCGGATGTCGATAAAGCGCGCGTACATCGGACGAATTCATATACAGCGCGAGAACCAGCACTGCGACATAACCGGAGGCCGTGCCGAACGAACGCAGAATGCCCAGATCCTGTGTGACGTACCCGCGCCCCACTGCGCAGGCCTTCGCTTCACGCAATAGTGCGTCGAGCTCGGCATAGCGTTTGACCATGGCGAGGCTCAGAAAGATCAGAATCGAAAACATGATCAACCAGTCGGAAAGCGGGATGTCGCCTGCGGCGCCGCCGGCCACGACGCGCGCGGTGTAAAGAGCCGCTAGAACGAAGACGTCGACAAGCATGAACCGTTTGAGCCTGAGCGAATAAGCAAGCGTGGTCGCAAAGTAACCGGCCAGTACCAGCTGAAAGGTAAAAGGCAGCAGCAGAGCAAATCCCGCCGAGGCGATAAGAAGCGCGCAACCGAGAAGCATGCCGAAAGCCAGCGATAACTGTCCTGACGCAAACGGCCGATCGCGCTTGTGAACATGGCGTCGGTCCGCGTCGAGGTCCAGCATGTCATTCAGCAGATATACAGACGAAGCGCAGAAGCAAAAAGAAAAAAATGCAATGACTTCGGCTTGCAGCGTGTCCCCCTCGGTAAATCGGTGCGATGCGAGCAGTGGCACGAAAATCAGGAGATTCTTGACCCACTGGTAAACACGCATTTCCCTGACAGTAAGGCCGATTAGCGATCGCCGATCCTCGAAGAAGAGAACCTTGTGATTGACCAGTTCGGCCGCCTCGGCGATCTGGCGCGTTCCCACAACGATCGCCCGTCTACATTGCTTCCAGACCGGCACGTCACACAGCGCGTTGCCGCAATAGTCGAAACCGTGCGGACCGAATTCTTCGGACAACGCAGACGCCTTGTGAACACCCGACAGATTGTGGGCGTCAGTGCTCGCTAGAATCCCTTTGAAGAAGCCAAAATACGAGGCTATCTCTTCAGCGAACTTGCGGTTTGCAGCGGTGCATAAATAAAGATCTCTGCCATACGACCGTTCTTCTCGCAGAAACTCCACGAGGCGCGCGTTATAAGGAAGCAAGGTCACGTCGATCGCGGCACGCTGTGCGATCTGCGCCTTCAAATGAGCCTTACCGCGCAACAGCCAGCCAATGCATAAGAACGCATACAGCGGATTTCGTTTTACAAGCACGAGAAACGATTCCACCAGGAGGTCGGTGCTCGTCAGCGTGCCATCGAGATCGACACAAAGGGGTACGCTCGCTTCGGCCATCATTTCCTCGTGTGAATGTGTTTGGATGCTCGATACGTTCACGCAACGCGCACTGCATACACTTCCCGCTTCGAGAATAGTGGTCTAGTTGTTCCAAACTGTGCGTCAGAACACATTTGTCACTGCGTCGTTAAAAAAACCGTCATAAAATCTGCAAAGCAATTTCCTTCAGTTTTCCTTAAGTTTTTCGCCATAGCATCGTGACGGATGTATGTTCCCCGCCGCCGCCGCCGCGAGAACACTATTTCGAGAACTGTTTTCCTCAGAAGACAACGGCGCTGACACGTGTTGCTTATGTGGGTTATGAGCTTCGTTCGTTCTTCCGGCATGTGCTCGATATCGAATCAATCAGCGCAATCGCGAGCCTCATTGGCTTCGGGAAAAACCAGTGTTGATGATCGAACAATGGTCAGATGCGATCACCATAGAGCGCATAGCGAGACTGACGCGTCCAGCACGCGGACTCCCTGGCAAGACCGAGCTGCCGGTTCGCAGATGCGCCGTCGGCGCGCATTCCTGATAATCTGATTGTCCTGGCCACGCCGCGCCCAGCTCTTGTGCGCCGCATTGCCGCCAACCGAACTGCCGATGCCCCCACTGTTTCGCCGCTTACTCCTGCTCTACCACGCACTGCGTTACGGCGCGCGCCTGATCTGGCTCGCCGCGCCAGCCAATCGCAAGCTGCACTGGTTGGTCGAACTCGTCGGCCGCGTGCATTCGTCGACACGCAGTGCGCGCAGTGTTCACAGCCTGCTGCCCGCGCTCGGCCCACTTGCGGGCCAGTTCGCGAAGACGCTGGTCGAGCGCCCTGAACTGGCAACCTCGACATTGCACGACGCGATCGACGCGATCAATCATATGGAAACGCCGCTGCCGCCGCGCGAATCCGAGGAAGCCTTGACTCGAGCGTTCGGCCGGCCGCTCGCCACCCTCTTCAGCGCGGTCGACCTGATACCGGTGCGCAGCGGTTTCGCCGAACAGACGCATTTCGCGCGATTGCTGATGCCGGTCAACGGGCATCGCGAAGTGGCGATCAAATTGCTACGCGCCGGCCAGTTGCAGCAGATCGGCGACGAGCTTGCGCTTTTGCGCTGGGTCGCCCGCTGGCTGGAAAAGCTGTCGAGCACCGCGCGCCGCCTGCGGCTGCGGGCGCTGACTCAAACCTTCGCGGACGAGATTCAGCGCCGCTTCGATCTACGATCCGAAGCCGCCAACCTGAGCCAGACGGGCCATCATTTCGAGGGCGACACGCGCCTCGCCGTACCGGACGTGATCTGGGACCTTTGCACCAGTCACACGCTCACTATGCAGCGCATCGACACGCTGCCGGCTACCGACCTCGGCGGTCTACATGCGCATCAGGTGAAACTCGCACCGCTCGCTGCCCACATTGTGGAAGTGGTGACCGAGCAGGCATTCGAACACGGCTTCTTTCACGCGACGCTTGACGCGCGACGGGTTCGCGTAAGCATCGAGCCCAATTCTTTAGGACGACTCGTGCTGGCCGAATTTTCGATCATGTCGAGCCTCTCGACCGGCGAGCGCGAGTTCTTCGTTCATGGCGCGACCGCCCTATTCGAGCAGGACTACGGCCGGCTCGCCGAACTGCATCGCGACGCCGGGCATGTGCCGCATCAGACTCGCCCCGAAATGCTCGAAGCGGAATTGCGTACCCGAGCCGAAGCGCATTTTGCGGCGGCTGCGCAAGACCGCTCCGCCGGGTCGCTCTTCCATCAACTGCTGCACGCGGTGCTTCCGTTCGATGGTGTTGTCTCCGGCCGACTCGCTACCGCGCAACGATCGTTCCATCAGGCAGAGATGCTCGCGCGCGCGCTGCATCCGGGCGTCGATACATGGAACATCGCGCGGCGGGTGCTCGCGGACATCGCGCGGCGCGACGTCGATCATCGGGGCTGGTTCCAGCGCATTTCACGCGAGCTGCCGCATCTCGCCCATATGCTGCCACGCGTGCCGCAACTGGCCGTGCGCTATCTGCAGCACGAACACGACCGCGCGCGCACGCCGCGGCACAACGCCCAACTGCTCGCCGACATCGGCCGCGAATACCGGCGTACGCGGGCGCTGTTGTGGGCGTGCGCTTTGTGTGGCGGAATCCTTGGCGCGGGCACGATGTTGCTGATGCGTTGATGGCTGCGCTGACGCATTGATGGCATACGTTGGTTGCACTAATGCACTGATGGCAAGGCGTCAGCTGCGGTGATGCGCGGACGGCATCGTGTCGACTGCACTAATGCGCGGATCGCATGGCGCTCGAGACGCTGACCGCAGGCCAAACGCCGCACATCAATCCGCCGTGTCCGCCGCTGCCGGCACTTTGGCGCGCGTCCTTGCGTCGGGCGCCGGCGCCCACGCCGGACGGGCCTTGCGCGCCGAATCCACCACGACGATATACCGCCCTGCCCACGGCATGATCTGCCGATCGCTCTTCAACACCCACAGCGATTTGCCCGAGTCGACGAGCGCCTCATATTCCGCGTCGAGGATCCCGTAATGATCCAGAAAAGTGTTGAGCGATGCGGGGATCCGGACGCAACCCTTCGAGTGGCGCACGCCGAGCAGCGGCTCCAGCCGGTCGGGGTCGGTGGCGTGCATCTGGAACCGCATCTGCGAGATCCCGCCCTTGCCCCAGCCACGCTCTGCCTGCGCCCAGCCCAGATCGAAAATGCGCATGTCACGCTTGCCGTAGCCGCGGATATGGTTCTCGTTCTCCGTGCCTTCAGCGCGGAAGTCCATGTTGGACGGCGTGTGCTCGAACACGCCGAGTGGCGTGACGAAGTGGTCGAACTCGCCGGGCCGTCCGGTGGACACGGGCGACGCGCCGATCATCTGCCAGGCGTCGGCGGGCGCCGCGCGAAAATAGATCAGCAGCGCCTGCACGTTTGCATTGCGGTCGACCATCACGACGTATTCCCCGGACAGTTCGCCGAGCTCGTGCTCATGCAACGCCGCTTGCAGACGAGCGGCGTAGGCGCGCTGCTCGGAGGCCGGTACATTGAGCCGACGCGTCACGTGGTGGGCGAATACATCGCGCAACGCGAATGCCCGGCGCGGGTCCACGCCGCCGGCCGCATCGGGTGCCGCGACGGACGACGCATCGACGGAAAACGCCGCGTCGCCCGTTGCCGCGGGCGGCCCGGCAGCGAAGGCCGCACAAGCGGAGACGGCAAGCGCAACGCCGCATGTGAGCTTGCACAGCCTGGCAAAGGTGGATAGCACCTGGCCAGGCGTCCGCCGCATGACGCAATACAACTCGCGCGTGGCAAGCGGCAAGGAAAATGCATACGGCATACAGCCGGCTTTGCACTGCGCGGCGACTCGCGCAAAAGTCGGACAGACGAATACAGGCGGGCGAGGCCGCTTGAGATGGTTCATCGCGGGTTCGCACTGATGTGATTATTATTGGTTGCTCGCAGGTTGATGCGGCGCTCGGAACGAGGATGTTACTCAGCGTATGGCAATCTGTCGATGGACCTTCGGCGGATGGACCTTCGGCGGGTCCGCTACGTGCTCGCCACTGTCGCGCTGAAGTTGTTTCTTTGACATTGCGCCCGGGCGCGAGGAGCAGAAGATCATGAAGCAAACCGATCCGGCCGCGATTCAAGCGGACATCGCCGCCGAAATGCACGTCACCGCCGAGTTCGACGCCCACGCGGAGATCGAGCGCCGCGCCTCTTTTCTCGCGAACTATCTGCGCAGCAACGGCCTGAAAGCCTACGTTCTGGGTATCAGCGGCGGCATCGATTCGACTACCGCCGGGCGCCTCGCGCAACTGGCCGTCGAGCGACTGCGCGCCGCGAACTACGACGCGCGTTTCGTCGCGATACGCTTGCCGCACGGCGAGCAGAAAGACGAAGCCGACGCGCAGCAGGCACTGAGCTTCATTCGCGCGGACGAGACCTTGACCGTGGACATCAAGCCCGCCGCCGACGCGATGCTCGCGTCGTTGCATCAGAGCGGACTGCCGTTCGCGGACGAGGCGCAGGAAGATTTCGTCCACGGCAATATCAAGGCTCGGCAACGGATGATCGCGCAGTACGCGGTAGCCAGCACGCGCATGGGCGTGGTAATCGGCACCGACCACGCGGCCGAGTCGCTAATGGGATTTTTTACGAAATTCGGCGACGGCGGCGCCGATGTCCTGCCGCTCGCCGGACTCAACAAGCGGCGGGTGCGTGCGGTCGCGAAAGCATTGGGCGCCTCGGACGCGCTCGCTCACAAGGTGCCGACCGCGGACCTCGAAGCGTTGCGCCCGCAACGGCCCGACGAAGACGCCTACGGCGTTCCATACGAGACGATCGACGACTTCCTGGAAGGAAAATCCGTAAGCGATGAGGCCCGCAAGATCATCTTGCGGTTTTACGAGATCACGCGGCACAAGCGCGCGTTGCCGTACACGCTGTTCGATTGGCCGGAGGCTGGAAGCGGAGACTAAGAAGCTGTTGCGAAATTAAGTTCTGGGCCTGTTAACTTTTCTGACTTGGTGTTAACTTCCTGTCTTGTTTTGTCCAACAGGAAGCGATGCCTAAAGAACTCATCGACGACGAATTGTGGTTGCTCATCGAACCGCTTTTACCTGCTCGGGCACCGCGCAATCGCCAGTATGCGGGCCGCAAGCCGACTCCCGACCGTGCCGCGCTGACGGGCATTGTGTTCGTACTGCGCTCCGGCATTGCGTGGAATCTGCTACCGCAGGAGATGGGATGCGGTTCGGGCACCGCCTGCTGGCGGCGGCTCGTGGCATGGCAAGAAGCAGGAGTCTGGCAACGCATCCACGAAACGCTGCTGGCCGAACTGCGTCGCCGTGGCGAAATCGACTTGTCACGAGCGCTTGTAGACAGCTCGTCGATTCGCGCGATGCTGGCGGGAAAAAAACCGGCCCGAATCCCACGGACCGGCGCAAGCTCGGCAGCAAACACCACCTCATCGTCGACGCGAAAGGCATCCCGCTCGCGGTCATTCTGAGCGGGGCGAACCGCCACGACGTCACCCAGCTTGATGCACTCGTCGATGCCATTCCACACATTAGAGGCAAGCGGGGACGCCCGTTGCATAAACCGCAAATCGTTCAGGGCGACCGGGGCTACAGCTCGGAACCACATCGACAGCGTTTGAGAGAGCGCGGCATCACGCCGGTGCTCGCAAAGATTGGCTCGCCCCATGGCAGTGGTCTGGGCAAAACGCGTTGGCCAGTCGAGCGCTCGATTGCATGGCTTCACTCGTTTCGACGCCTGAAGATTCGCTACGAACGTTATGCCCATGTCCATGAAGCCTTTCTGTCCCTGGCTTGCGCCTTGATTTGCTGGACGCGACTCAGGCCAATGTTTAACTAATTTCGCAACAGCTTCTAAGACGGCACGAGGCGCACAGCAACGCAGCGAACACCAGTTGGGCGCGCCGCCGGCTCAAGTCTTGAAGCGCTTCTTTCTGCGCATCGTCCGCACCCCACTCGCGCCTTCCCTGCGGAAGACGCCAGAGGAAGGCCCAGCAGTCACTGCTCCGGTGGCGGCTCGTCGGTGAACAGATCGGCGCTCGCCTCGAGCACCATGCCGCCCAGCTGTTTGCCATGAATCTGGCGCGCGATAACGTCGCCGACATACGGCACCTGCGCGTCCAGTTCGACCGTGGCATAGGCGCCGGGCGTACCGGCGTCGACGACCTCTACATTCCGGGCGTAGTGTCCCAGTTCGCGCTGGAGGAATTCGCGCACTTCCTGCTCGCTGCACGACGGCGCGATGTTGCGCACGATCAGGTTCATGCGGCCTATCCTCGACGGGTACTGCGGTCGGCGGAATGTATGTGTACGCGGCGCAAGGCGGCACGCTGTCTGGCCTGCGCGGCGGCGAGTTCACGGATGAGTGCGGCGCCCGCTGCGCCAAGCGCGGCCAATGACAGGTAGAAGGCAATCATTCGAATCTCCGGTAATTGGGCTGGCCCTGCTTCAGAAAGCCACTTGCGTCCACGCATGCAGCACGTCACGGCGTCTTGGAGACCCCGCGTTAAAGACGCAGTCAGTGCACTGTACCTGAACAGCGGAACATTCGCTGGGTAGCGAAGCCGCATGCTTTTCGGGTCCGCCGGGCTAGGGACCGCGCCTGTCGGCCTGCGGACGCGGGCGGCAAGAAACGGACCGCCGCGTCCATCGCCGCAGTGATCACGCCGGTGCAACGGGCCAACCCGGCTTATCGCAAGAGGATCAATCAGCCTGTTGAACGTTGGCTGCGCTCACCCACCATGCGTTCTTGCCTTGCGGCAGTTCGACCAGGACTGCGGACGGATCGTCGACGCCGTCGTCCGCGACCTCGCACACCGCAAGTCCATCGGGTAGGTGCTTCACTTCGCCAGCCGACTGGAACAGCGCAACGCGTTGCGCATTCAACGGACGCAACTGGCGATACACGTCGAAGCTGATGGCTGCAGGCACATCGCCGCGAATCTGCAGCGCGTCGGCTTTACCGCAATGAACCGACTCGGCGGCGAATCCGGACGCGCTGCCGGCGGCACACGCGAAGGTCAGTGCGGCAAGCGTCGCCGGGGCAAGAGGTGAATGGATCATGATGATTCTCCAGGAATAAGTTCAGATGGCGCGATGAACGGCAAGCGACTCACGGGCGCACATCGAGAGAAAACCCTCTTCAGTCTGCACATAAGCGCGGCCAGGCCCATGCGAACGAATTTAATTAGCGGCACGCAGGTTCCGGGGAACACAGCCTCAAGGCTGTGAGCCATGTCCGGCGGCTCGCCCGCTCTCGGCGCTGGTGGCGACGTCCAGCCGGCTGACGTCACACGAGGTCTGGCTGAAGCCCGAATAGACCACCGACCAGTTGCCGACGATCGCCGCTTGCGCCTCCGCGAGACTGACCTTGCCCTCGCAGACACAGCGCTTGAGCATGACCGCCGCGCGCGCTTTCCGGCGCTCACCCTGGCGGCCCGCCCACGGCAACAGACCGAGGTTGGCAGGCGCGTCCGGTGAACCGCCCAGCACCACGGGTACGCGCCTGTCCAGTGCGAAATCGGCGCCATCGTCGGCATCGATACCGCGCTCGGCAAGCATCCGGTCTTTGTGCGCCATGAGTTCATCGAACGGCGGCGCGACCGCGCTCGCATAGCCAGGGCGGCATATCGTTTCGCCGATCGATTGCTGCGTGACGCGTTCGTCGAGCATGCGTGCCTCCTGCGCGTACGCGCCACCAACGCGCAACGCGAAAAGCGCGGTGGCGCTCAGCGCCATGGCGAACCGCAACGAGCGCGGACGCCGGGACGCAAGCGCGAGCAGATGTGCTCTAAAGATCCTACCTGTGTGGTCGCTGGAATAGCCGCTGCGACGCCTGTCTGCAATGTCTGCGTTCATTCGTCGGCGCGCCTGCGGAGGCACGCAATAGTCAATTCGCAAGGTAATTAAAACACATTCAATACGCATGCGAAAAAAATGCTTGCCCGCCGGATGCACGACGCGCATTGCGATGGACCTTCCACGGCGACGAAATGCCGCCGCGGACTCACCACCGCCCGACCTACTGTGCCACGCGAGCCTGCAGCGCCCGGATACGGCTGAGTGCCTCGGTGTTCGCCACCGCCGAATCGTACATTGCCGCGAGATCCGCCTTCAACGCGGTACGCGAGCCGCCGTCGAGATAAATCATGTGACCCGACGGATAAAAGCGCGCCGAAAGATTCTGCCGAACCTGCTGACTGAGCAGCGGCATCTGCTGCAGGTCGAGCACAGTTTGATAGAACGGCGTGACGAAATCGTAGAAGCCGTTTGCCGACAGCACCTTGAGGTCCGGATTCAGTGCCATGACGGCGGCCAGATCGCCGGCCGTGTACAGAATCACGTTGCCCTTGTCGTCTACGCCCTTTTGAGCACCGGTCGGGTCGATATGACTGAAGTCCCAGAACTGGAACGCCTGATCGTTCAGGTCCGTGAACGCCGAGTTCGACGTGTATTTCAACTGCTCGTTCAGATAGACGTTCCACATCGTCGTGTAGACGCCCGAAACCGCCGTCATGGTCGGGTCGTTGCCGCCCGAATTGGGATCGACCTTGCCGGCTATGCCGGTTCCGATCGCGGTGACCCGGCCGTCGTATGCACCAAGCACGAGGCCTTGCGGCTTGAGCAGCGTGGTCAGAAATAGCGAATTGCCGCGGCTGTCGTACGACGCGACATCGAGACTCCACGCAAGCAAGGTTGTCTTGTCGATGCCCGTGTATTCGGCGAGTTTCTCGACCGTCGCAGAATCGGTGGTCGGGAATTTGCGCAGCGCCGCCAGGTAGTCGGTGCGCGCGAACTGCGCGACTTCTTCAGCGAATGCGCCCAGATCGGTCGGCCGCGGCGCGATGCCGAGCTTCTTGTGATACCACGCGTCGGCGGCGGCCGTGGGCAGCGCGCCGACAGGATTGCCCGCCTGCGTGTAGTCGAGAATCGACGATTGCAGCGTAATGCCGTTCAGATCGACACCGCCTTCGTGCAGCCGGTAGGCGACCACGCAACTACGCGCCGTGCCGTAGGACTCGCCGAACAGGTACTTCGGCGAATTCCAGCGGTTGTTCTTCGTCAGAAAGCGCTTGATGAATTGCGCGATCGAATCCGCGTCCTGGTCGACGCCCCAGAAATCGCGGTTCTTCTTCGGCGCGATAGCCGCCGAATAGCCAGTGCCGACCGGATTGATGAAGATCAGGTCGCTTCTGTCGAGCAGGCTGTCGGGGTTGTCTTCTATCGTGTAGGGCGCGGGCGGCGTAAAGTTCGGCATCGACGTCTTGATGCGGCGCGGCCCGAACGAGCCGAGCAGCACGAACACCGCGGACGAGCCCGGTCCGCCGTTATAGAAGAAGGTGAGCGGCCGCGTTTCTTCTTTCTGGTTGTCCTGCGTGAACGCGACGTAGAACATCCGCGCGGCGGGTTCCGAACTGCTCGGGTCGACGATCACGAGATGACCCACCGTCGCCGTGTAATTGATCTTCTTGCCGCCTATCGTGACCGAGTGATGCGTGATCGCAGCACTCTCGTCCGTGGCCGTGACGGAGTCGTCAGGCCCGTTGCCGTATGCAACTGGATCGAAGAAAGGCTGATCCGCCGCCTTGCGTTTCGCACCGGCCGCTGGGGGCGTGCCCGAGGTTTGAGAATTCTGCGACGATTGCGGACTAACGGACGTTGACTCTGTGCTTGTCATGATGACTCCCTGGGTACGTTCACGTCTTGTGCCGGTGCTGCGGATTCCTGCTGACTATAGTGCTCCGGCCACTTTCTGACCATTGGGGCTGCCGAGTCCCGTACAGGCGTCCCAGCCCGCCGACGCCGCGAAGCTGCCGTTGTTGCCCTGCGTGATGTCGTTGCAGACGCCCGCCGCCTTATAGAGCTTCGGGTTCACGAAGCCCGCCGGCTTGCCTTTCGCTGCGTTGATGCGGGCAATCAGCGCGGCCCAGAGCGGCGCCACCGCGCTCGTGCCGCCAACTACGGTTTGTGTGCCCGCGACGAGCACGGTGTAGCCGGTCAGCGGTGAGGCGTCGCCCGCGACATCGGGCACGCCGCGCTTCGCAAGCGGCTTCTTGCCTCCTTTCGACATCGCAACCGACAAGCCCTCCTGCCAGGCCGGCAACGAAAAAGCGCCACTCACGCCTCCGCCGCCGGCGCCGCCTTGCGGGCCGTCATTCCAGACTACCTCATGCGTGATGGACGTACCCGATGCGCTCAGGCTCGTGCCGCCGCACGCGAGTACATACGGACTCGCCGCCGGGAAATCGACCTGATCTCCCGTGCCCGCGCCGTCGCTCGATCCGCTATCGCCCGACGCGGCGCAGACCGTCACGCCGAGCGCGGCCGCGGTTTGCAGCACGCTGTTGAACGCCTTCAGCGACTGGCTGGTCCAGATGGATTCTGGACCGCCCCAACTGATCGAGATGACCGACGGCTTGTTGACCGTATCGTGCACCGCACGGCTGACGGCGTCGATGAAACCCGCGTCGCTGTTCGGCGCAAAGTACACGGCAATGGTCGCGCCGGGCACGATCGCGCCGACGATCTCGATGTCGAGAGTGACCTCACCGTCGGGACCGTTGGGGTCGCCAGTCGGCTCATTGCGCGCCTGATCGACGCTCACCGACTTCACCGTGGGCGACGGCACGCCGAGGCTCTTGAAGTACGACGAGAGGTCAGCCGGGTCATACCCGCCGCCCAGTTCGATGATGCCGACGCACTGGCCGCCGCCGTCGCCTTCGGGAAATTTGTAGAGAGACGCCAGTTCAATCGGCGTGAACGAAGCCTGATGCGTCCGGGCCGGGCGGAACGGCGGGCGGATGCGAAAGTGCGGCCGTGCCTGCGGACGGTTGTCCAGCCCGAGCACCGCCTCCACGACGCCGTGCAGATCGTCGGGAACGCTGACCGAGCCGGTACGGCCGCGAAATTCCCCGGCCGTATGGTGCTGATACTTTTCAAGCTTGACTCCGAATGCGCTCTGGAATTGCGCGACGGTTCCGGAGAGCAGCACGGAGCGCGCGGCCGGGTCTTCACGCACCACGCTCAGGCCGTGCGCAGCCGCGAATGCCTTGACTTTGGCGATGTCGCCCGGGGCTGCGCCATAGTCTTTGGCCAACGTCTCACGCGACAGCGGTTCCACGTTCGGGTCGCCTGCCTCTATGCGTTTCATCAGCGCGTCGAACTGCGCCTGCTGCTGGCGGCGCAGCATCACGAAAACCTCGATCTTTTCCGACGGATCGCAAGCTCCGATGAGTTTCGAACCTTGTTCTACCGTTCGCTCGCTTCCGGGCAGCGGGTGCTTGGTGGCCATGTGTCGACTCTCCTGTTGGCGTGACGGCGCCGGATGCACGAGGGACTGGCGGGGGCGCCCTGTCCGCTCTCTGCCCGACGACAGACGGCACGTTGCTGATTTCAAGGTGCGGCTTGCAGGACTTCGCAAACCCTCGGACCAATGCATTCGAACACAGTTCCGGCGCAGGCGGCAGTAGGCCGAATGGCTAACGCGGCGGCGCGTCATGCGCGGTTCGCGTCGCTCCGCTATGATGCTGCAGCGGCTATCCCGCCGTTACATTGCCTTACGCGCCGTCCGCGCGGGCAATCGAAGAATCAGAGGAACCCCATGTCAATTTCGATGTATCAAGCATCACTGCCCGTGCTGATTCGCGGCCTCACCAATCTGCAGGCCATCCTCGGCAAGGCTCAGGCACACGCAGCCGAAAAGCAGATCGATCCGTCGGTGTTCACGAACGCCCGCCTCGCGCCGGACATGTTGCCGCTCGTGCGTCAGGTGTATATCGCAAGCGACACCGCAAAGGGCTGCGCCGCGCGCCTCGCCAATGTCGAAGCGCCCAAATACGACGACGTCGAACAGACCTTCGACGAACTGCATGCCCGCCTTCAGAAAACGATCGACTATCTGCAGGAATTCAGCCCGCAGCAGATCGACGGATCGGAGGAGCGCACAGTCACGCTGAAAATGCGCAGCGGCCCCGTCGAGTTCACGGGACAGTCGTATCTGCTGGGCTTCGTGCTGCCGAACTTCTTTTTCCACGTAACCACGGCGTACGACATCTTGCGCCACAACGGCGTGGAACTCGGCAAGCTCGACTATCTGGGCGGGTTGAAGTAAGCGATAGGAATAGGGATGCGCTGGGCCGCGCCGGCATTGCGCCGCGGTGCATCGGCAGCCGGGCGCGCTGGTTCACGCGCTCAGGCGCGCGGCTGAAATGCGATGATTGCCATGCCGGCAAGCGTCACCGCGACGCCGGCTGCGTCCCAGAACGTAGGCCGCACCTTGTCGACGCCCCATAGCCACAAGATCGCCACCGCCACATACACGCCGCCGTACGCCGCATACACGCGGCCCGCGGCGGTGCCGTGCAGGGTGAGCAGCCAGGCGAAGAGCGCGAGGCTGAGCGCGCCCGGCACGAGCAGCCAGACAGAGCCGCCCTCTTTCAGCCATCGCCACGGCAGATAGCAGCCGATAATCTCGGCGAGGGCGGTAATTGCATAAAGCAGAAAAGTTTTCATCGAAGGCGAAGCATGTCGGTGGTGTTCGTGTAATTGCGGGCCGGACATGGCCGCTGAATGGGCGCTCCATCGGCGCTCTATCAGCTTTATTAACACAATCACTTGGCGCACAGGCATGCGGCGTGCGAAAGTCGCCTCACCTCCACTGCCCTTCACAACCTGTCCACCGGCTATGAGCACAGCATCGCCCTGTATCGACATCTGCAAATTCGACAGTGAAACCGGCTTTTGCATTGGCTGCTTGCGCACCCGCGACGAATGCAAAACCTGGAAGAAGATGAAAGACAAGCACCGCAGAAAAATTATCGACGACCGTTCGCGCCGCGAACGCAAGCTGAACCGCTAGAGCCGGTTGAATCCGCGTCAATCCAGAGAAAGTCGCAGTGCGAATCCGATCAACGCCGCGGAGAAAGTCCAGCGCTGCAACGTTTGAGCAAGCGGGTGCGCGCGCATCCATCCCGCGATCCGCGCCGCGCCGATCGCATACGTGAGGTCGAAGCAAAAGCCTACCGCGAGCAGCACCGAACCCAACTCGATCATCTGCAACGCAACGGGCCCCGCCTCCGGACGCACGAATTGCGGCAACAAGACCGAACAGAACAGCAGCGCTTTCGGATTTAGCAGATTGGTCAGCAAACCTTTGACGAACGCCGCCCTCAACTGCCGCATGCCTGCTGTCGCCACTGCGTCCGTCGAGCGGTTAGCTTCGACGCCCGCCGCGCCGCCTTCTGGTAAGGCGAACATCGGCGAGCGGAAAATCTGGATGCCGATCCAGGCGAGATAAACCGCGCCGCCATAACGCACCACGTCGTACAGCCACGGCGCGTTGCGCAACAGCGCGGCGGCGCCGCAAGCCGAGAGCGTGACGTGAGTCGCACGCGCCAGACCAAGTCCGCAAGCCGCCGCAAAGCCGCTCCTCACACCGCGTCCAATACTGGTTTGGAGGATCAACGCCATGTCGGGACCGGGTACGGCATAGACGACCAGCAGCGCGGCAATATAGACAGCAAGAAGGTGTGCGGAAATCATGAGAGCCTCGTTGTTTCGAGGCTCTATCTTGCTATTGTCGACGGAGGTTTTGCTGGCGAATTTCCGGAGTTCAGACTGGAAATTTGGCGGAATGCGCTAACATCGCGCTGTTTCCGTCAGCTTCCCACTAAAACCCGAAAAGCGCCCGCCAACCCATGTCAACTGACCTCGATAAGACCGATCGCGCGATCCTCGCCGCGCTGCAGAAAGACGGCCGCATGTCGAACGCGAAGCTCGCCGAACTGGTCGGCCTGAGTGAAACACCGTGCGCGCGACGCCTCAAGCGTCTGGAGAACGACGGCTACATCGGCCAGTACCGCGCAGTGCTCGCACGTTCGGCGCTCGGCTTCGGCGTGGTCGCATTCATTCTCGTGCGCTTTGCCGTGCACGACAAAGATCTGGCCAACCGGTTCGAGCGCGAGGTGCAGGCCATACCGCGGGTGATCGCCTGTCACAACGTGTCGGGCAGCGCAGACTACATCTTGCAGGTGGTGGCGCGTGATCTGGACGACTACGGCAGCTTCATGCGCGACCAGATGCGCAGTCTGCCGGGCGTGACGTCGGTCGAATCGGCATTGTCGTTGCGCGAAGTAAAGGCCGACGGCGGCTTGCCGCTATCGTGAGCCCGAACGTGGCATAGTCACGCCATTTCACGCGGCGCGCGCCGCACCCACGAACACGGAGTACCGAATGGACAACACCGGCAACATCGATCACGACAAGGCCCGCGCCGAAGAGAGCGCTGCAATGGAGCGCGTATTGACCGCGACGCAACGCGTGAAGACAGCGTTTGCATCGTTGCAATCGCAATTTCCGCCGGCCGGCAGCGGCAATCCTTCGCAATTCGCGCTGCAGACTTTCGACGCCGCGCTGCAGGAACTGGAAGACGCGCAGGCCGCGTTCGACGAACTGCTGGGCGATCTGCTCGACGGCAATCGCTAAAGCGCTGGGGGTGTCCCGTGCGATAGCGGCTGAATAGCCGCCTGATAGGCGCTTGATAGGCGCTCAACAGGAAAGGCGCGCTAGCTTCCGGTTACTTGCAGCCAGCAGCGCCCGGCAATGGATCGCTCAGCCCGGGTTCGTCTCGATCACTGGCTCGCACCGAATCGGGAAGTTCACCGAATTCGCGATATAGCACTTCTCGTGCGCGACGTGATGCAGGTGCCGCGCGAGTTCGACGTCGCCGCCCGACTGAATCACGACGCGCGGGCGCAAAACGATCTGCGAGAAGCGCCCTTGCTGCGGACTGTCGAGCATGGTCCCTTCGGCGTGATCCTGGTACTGCACCACGGCAATTCCGGTGTCCGCGCAAAGATGCAGATACCACAGCTTGTGACAGGCCGAAGCCGATGCGACCAGCAAGTCTTCCGGGTTCCATCGCTTCGCGTCGCCGAGAAACGCGGCATCGGACGAGCCTGGAATGTCGGGCTTGCCTCCCGCGGCAATCACATGATCGCGGCTGTAGTCGCGATATCCTGAGGTGCCGCTGCCGAGGTTGCCTGTCCACTGCACGGACACTTCGTATTTGTGCTCACCGTATGCCATGGGCGCTTCCTGTAGTCGAATCAACCGGTTGGTGGAACGCCCATTTTAAGCCGGCCGCGCCAGTTGATTTAGCTCGCGCGGCTCGATCTATCGCGGCGCCGGAGGCCTTCCGCTCAGATTCGGTACGCGGGGATCGGGGTTCTGGTTCAGGCTCGTGCCGTTCGCACGCATGTTGTTGGGCACGCGGCCAGCGCCGGCACCCATCACGCCGGTCCCGGCAGTTCCCGCAGCGCCTCCCGGCGTTGCAAGGCCAGGCGTGGGGGCCAGAGTAGTGCCCACTGCTCCACCGTCATTGACGTTTCCGCCCGACGGCGTAGCGCTCAAGCCGCCAACGCCCGCGCTCGTGCTGCCCGACTGCGCGCAAGCCATTCCACTGAAGCCGGCGAAGCATGCCGCAATCACCACCGTCCGCCCCACACCGCCAGTTGCGATTTTCATTTGCTGCACTCCGTTAGGTAACGCGCCCCTCGACCAGTATGACGAACCGTTGCCCACTTCGTTCACGCCGTCACAGGTTCTACGGGACGGGTTACCGAGGTCCTCGTGCAACCCGACGCCCGCGAAAAGGACCGGTTGGGGAATAGAAACGCTCCATGCGCGTTATGATCGATCGTGACGCCATAACGGCCGATCGAGCACAATGGAGCAAGCCTACCTTCATCTCTTGCATCAGTTGGCCGGCCATCCGGAATGGATGCTCACGGTTGTATTTTTCGCGGCCTTTCTGGAGTCGGTCGCGGTCGTCGGTACCTTCGTTCCCGGCAGCACCGCAATGTTTCTCGCGGGCGCACTGACCGGCACCGGCTCGCTGAGCCTCGGCTGGGTCCTCGTATGGGCAATCGTCGGCGCGATTGCCGGCGACGGCCTCAGCTTCTGGCTCGGCAGCCGCTACAAGAAACGCATCGTCAAGCTCTGGCCCTTCTCCCGACATCCCGAAGTGCTCGAAGCGGGTTACCGCTTTTTCGACAAGCACGGCGCAAAGAGCGTAGTGCTCGCGCGCTTTGTCGGACCGTTGCGCGCGATCGTGCCGGTGGTCGCCGGGATGCTCGGCATGTCGCCCGTGCGCTTCTACGCGATGAACGTGCTCTCGGCGCTGCTATGGGCACCGGCGCATATCCTGCCGGGCGTCGTGTTCGGCGCTTCGGTGCTGCTCGCCGGGGCCGTCTCGTTCCGGCTCGTGGTGGTCCTCGCGCTGCTCGTCGGCAGCGTCTGGCTCAGCTATCGCGCCGCTGCATTCCTGCTGTCGCACGCCAGCGCGTGGTCGAACGCGGCCGGGCGGCATCTCGGCAGCTGGGCTTGCCGTCATCCCGGGCCGCTTGGCCGTGTTGCGCGAAGATTGCTGGACCCGCAAGCGCCGGATGCCACCAGCGTCCTGCTGGCGTCGCTGGTCGTGCTGGTGTGCGGCGCACTGTTCTTCGGCGTGCTTCATCAGGTGATCGCCGGAGATCCGCTCACCCATGTCGACGAGTCCGTGTACCGCTTCATGCAATCGGTGCGCACGCCGTGGGGCGACACGGTGCTCGCCGCTCTCGCGACGCTCGGCAGCAGCGCGACGCTCGCCGCGCTGATCATTACCGTTACGCTGTGGATGCTGTTGGAGCGGCGCTGGCTCACCGTGGGCTACTGGCTCGCGGCCGTCGTCTTTTCGCAGATGCTGATCTTCGCCTTGCAGTTCGCAATGCAACGCGCCGCGCCGAACGCGCTCATGACGAATACCTACGCGTTTCCGAGCAACCACGTGGCGGCCACGGTCATCGTCTATGGATTTCTTGCGTTCCTGCTCGCGCGGCGGGTCGGCATGCTCGAAGGATTGCTGGTGGTCACCGCGAGCACGCTTGTCGTATCCGTGGTCGCGCTTGCGGGCGTGTACTTCGGCCGCTACTGGGTATCGGACGCGATTGGCGGCGCCGCGCTCTCGTACGTGTGGGTGGCGATCGTCGCGCTTACTGCGATATTGCGACATCCGCAGCCGCCACCGACCCGCCGTTGGATGCCGGCAATCGTCCTCGTGGTGGTGCTCGCGAGCATGGGTCTGCAGTCGGGTCTCGGCATGATGACGCCGCCCGGCACGCCAGCGCCTCTGCCGCTCGCGCGCGTGACGCAGCAGCAATGGACGCATTCCGTGTGGAAGCATCTGCCGTGCTATCGCTCGGATATGGGCGGCGACCGCGAGGAGCCGCTCACGCTGCAATGGGTATCGGATGGCGACGCGATCCGCCGTCAATTGCGCAGTGAGGGATGGCTCGAAGGCACGGACGTGTCCGCCCATAGCCTGCTCTCGCTGGCCTCGCCCGACGTGCCCGCGATCGCTCTGCCCGTACTGCCGAGGCTGAACAACGGAGTGCCGTCGTCGCTCGTTTTCATGCGTCCCGGCGACACGCGCTCTGAGCGCGACGTGTTGCGCTTCTGGCCGAGCGGTTATGCGGTCGGCGACGGCGCGGCAGCCGTGCCGCTGTGGATCGGCGCCATTGCGCATGAACGGCTATCGCATTCAACGTGGCCGCTCAACATTCTGCGCGTCGATAAACAGGTGTCGCCGTTCGACACTCGCGTGAAGTTCGTCGAAGGCCTCGGCGTCGGGGTTGTCGCGACAGTGAGCTGTCATGGCGTGCCGGTATCGCTGCTTGCCTCCATTGCAGAGTGACCCACGTCATTCGAACGACGCGTTGAAGCGAGCGCTGTATTGCATCGCCTTATTCGCTAGTAAGCCGCGTTTGTACGCGCATTTGCAAGCCGCATTTTACGCCGCGGCGTATGCCGGAGGTGGCAGCTTCCTGCATCGAAGATAGAAAAACTCAGGACGAAACGCAAGGAAACAATTAGACGTGTCTGTATTTTCGCGACCGCCGGTTTTATGCCCTGAAGCAATAGATAAATCGTGCTCTTAGGTGATCGTTTCGCCAACTTCAACCTGAATATATTTTCCCGCGCATTGAAATTCCATATAAAAGCCGGTTAATAATCTCTCCATTGGCGCACTACCGGACCTCAAAACGCGTGCATGAAATACGGTACGTATGTCTCCTGCAGACGCCACGTCTTTCGAAGTCCGATATATGTTGTACGCCGTAATGAGTTGACGCAGCTTAGAAATAGGGAGAGTCCATCGTGAAACGCTCACGCGCAAACCAGAGAGCGACGCTGATCGCCCTCGCCATGCTGGCATGGTTTGCCGGTCATGCTTCAGGTCGCGGTTCCCGCGGCTCATGCGCAAACCGCAGCGAACGTGTCGAAGCAGCAACTCGATTCGCTCACCGCGCCGATCGCGCTCTACCCCGACGCACTGCTCGCCCAGGTGCTGATGGCATCCACCTTTCCACAGGACGTCGGGGCCGCCGCGACCTGGTCGAAAGCAAACCCCAACATCAAAGGCGATGCGGTCAAAGCGGTCGCAGCAGAGCCGTGGGACCCGAGCGTGCAATCACTGGTGGCCTTCCCCCAGGTGCTTGCCACGATGGCCTCGAAACCCGACTGGGTCGCGCAGCTCGGCAATGCGTTTCTAGCGCAGCCGAACGACGTGATGGACTCCGTGCAACGGCTGCGCAAGCAGGCGCAACAGGCGGGCAATCTGAAGACATCCGAACAACAGAAGGTTATCGTCGAGCAGAGCACGATCCAGATCGTGCCGGCCAATCCACAAGTCGTGTACGTGCCGACGTATAACCCGACTGTGGTCTACGGTGCGTGGCCCTATCCCGCGTATCCGCCTGTGTATGTACCACCGCCTCCGGGCTACGCGGTCGCGAGCGGACTCGCCGCGGGCCTTGCGTTCGGCGCGGGCATCGCGATCACGAGCGCGCTGTGGAGCGACGTTAACTGGAACAATCACAGCGTCAATATCAACGTCAACCGGTACAACAACGTGAACGTCAACCGGCGCCTCGATGTGAACAGCAACACGACCCGATGGAACCGCGAGACCACGTTCAACCGTAACGCGTCCACAAATATGGGTAACGCTCAGCGCGACGCTTACCGGGGGCGCGATATGTCGGCATCTCGCGCGCAGGCGCAACAGACCTTGCAGAACCGCACTGGCCAGAATCTGGGCGGCAGCGCGAGCGAGCGTTTGCAGGGCATCCAGCACGGCGGCGCCGACGCGAGCAATATCCGGTCGAGCGCACAGAATGTGAATCGCGACAATGCGCTGCGCGGTGCCGGCAACGGCGCGGCGGCGCAGCAGGACATGCACCGCGGGCAAGAGAGCCGGCAAGCGCAAGCCGGCGCACGCAACGGCTCCGGCGCGGGCGGCGGCGGACAAGCGCACGGCGGTAGCCTGGGTGCTGGCGGCGGTGGGCAATCTCGCGGCGGCGGACACCCGCCCACTGGCGGCTTCGGCGCGGGGGGAGGCGGACAGCCGCACGGCGGCTTTGGTGCGGGCGGCGGCGGACAGCGCCACCTTGGCCGGCAACGTTGAACGATACCCAGGAGCCGCTCATGAACCGCATTCACTCGACCCGCGTTTTCCTCGCGAACGTCGCCGCACGGCGCTCATCACCTCGTCTTGCCAGCGCTGCAATCGCACTGTCAACGCTATTGTTTTGCACCGCACCGGCGCAGGCCCAAGCCGTGTATCCGACACCGGAAGCCGCCGCCGACGCACTCGTCGACGCGATCGCCACCAACGATCACGCGGCCATGCAACACGTGCTTGGCACGAACTACAACCGCTTCATTCCGACGAAGGACGTCGGCGAAGAAGACATCTACGAATTCCTCGGCGCCTGGGCTGCGGGCCATCGGATCGTGGACGACGCAGCGCCGCTTCACGGCCGTCCGAGCAAGCACCTGTCGGTGGGCACGAGCGGCTGGACACTGCCGATTCCGCTCGTGCAGGCGGCCAACGGCTGGCGCTTCGATCCGCCGGCCGGCAGCGACGAAATTCTGACGCGCAGGATCGGCCGCAACGAACGCGCAGCGATCATGACCTCGCTTGCCTATCTCGACGCTCAGCGCGACTATCGTGCGTCGACCGGTCACTATGCGCAGCGGCTGCTCAGCACGCCAGGCAAGCATGACGGTCTCTACTGGCCCACCGCTGAGGGCGAAGCCGAGAGCCCGCTCGGCCCGCTCGCTGTCGCCATGCCGAAAACCGGCTCGCTCAGCAAGGACGGCTACCACGGTTATCACTTCCGTATCCTGACCGCACAAGGACCGCACGCGAAACGCGGCGCGCTCAACTACGTCGAAAACGGCGCGATGACAAACGGCTGCGGCCTTGTTGCGTGGCCGAGCGAGTATGGCAAGACCGGCGTGATGAGCTTTATGGTTAATCAGGACGGCCAGGTTTATCAGAAGAACCTCGGGCCGAATTCGGCGCGAGAAGCGGCAGCGCTGAAAGCATTCGATCCCGACCCGACATGGATACCGGTTCAGCCTTGAACGGGCCGCGAATCATGCGACGCCGATGACAGCAGTAACGCATCGGCGCAACACGTCCGGCAAATTTTGCTGGTCCCCATCTTGCCGCGATGTCCTTGCACCGGTCCGTCGCGGCGCGACATGACGCCGTCGATTACAAACCTTCAGTATTCCGTCAGGCAGACGTAAACCAGACATACGCCTTTTCTTAATGCGGACGGAAATGAACAACATCAAGGTATCGACACGATTGCAAGCCGGCTTCGGGCTGTTGACGGCATTCATGCTGGTGCTCGCCGCCATTGCCTTATATGGTCTCTCGGAACTGGACGCGAGTCTGGACGGCATCGCTCGCGTGAATAACGAGGAAACGCGTCTTGCGAACGAGTTGCGCTCGTCGATACAGGATCGCGCCATCGCGCTTCGCAACCTCGCGTTGATCAGCGATCCGCGCGACGTTGCGCAAGAGGCGGAACGCATGAAAAAGCAGGACCAGCTTTATGCGGACGCATTCCAGCAACTCGCACGTATGTTCGCTGAAGAGCCCGACACGGCGCCAAAGGAGCGTTCGCTGCTCGATCAGATCAAGCAGGATGAAGCTGCAGCGATCGCGCCGCAGCGCAAGGCGATGGACCTCGCACTGGCGCACGACACCGCCGGCGCGATGCAGGAGCTGTTGCAGAACGCACGTCCGCCGCAGCGAGTGTGGCTCGCACGCGCAGTCGAGCTGGCGGCTTTAGAGGACCAGCAGAATAAGGAAGCTCGAGAGAGCGCTGTCGCCACTTACGCGAAGGTCCGCACGATGGTCGCGGTCATTGCGGGTATCGCCGTGCTGCTGGGAATCGTCACCGCCGCGCTGATCTCGCGCAGCATTCTGCGCCAGTTGGGTGGCGAGCCGAGCGCCGCGCAAGAAATGGCGGCACAGATCGCCGAAGGCAACCTCACCGTCAGCGTGCGAGTGGCCCCAGGCGATCGGACGAGTTTGATGGCTTCTCTGGAGGCAATGCGCGAGAAGCTCACGTCGATTGTGTCAGGCATCAAAACATCGGCGGAGTCGATTTCCGTGGCTGCCGGCGAGATCGCACAAGGCAATCAGGATCTCTCGCAACGCACCGAGGAACAGGCCGCATCGCTGCAGGAAACCGCGGCTAGCATGGAAGAACTGACCTCGACCGTGCGCAACAACACCGATAACGCGCGCCAGGGCAGCACGCTCGCGTCGGCGGCGTCGGCGACGGCGGCCTCGGGTGGCGAAGTGGTTCAGCAGGTCGTGGCCACCATGCAAGACATTTCTTCGAGTTCGGCGAAGGTGACCGAAATCATTTCGGTCATCGAAGGAATTGCGTTCCAGACGAATATTCTCGCCCTCAACGCGGCGGTCGAGGCCGCTCGCGCAGGCGAAGACGGCCGGGGCTTCGCGGTGGTTGCCGGCGAAGTCCGCACGCTCGCGCAGCGCAGCGCGACAGCGGCAAAGGAAATCAAGGACCTGATAGAAGCGTCGGCGTCTCATGTGACAAACGGCTCGCTGCTCGTTGAAAATGCGGGTCAAACGATGGGTGAAGTGGTGCACTCGGTCAGACAGGTGACCGACATCATGGGCGAGATAGCGTCGGCATCGTCCGAGCAGACGAAGGGTATCGAGCAGGTCAACGTGGCCGTCACACAAATGGACGAGGTGACGCAGCAAAACGCGGCGCTCGTCGAGCAAGCCACCGCCGCTGCACAGGCCATGTCGGACCAGGCGGAAAGCCTCCGTGCGGCGGTATCTATCTTCCGTGTCGACGCGGCACAGCAGGCGGTGCAAAACACGGCGCACAGCGTTCGAATGAAGCCGGCGCGCGCCATTGCGACGTCGAGGAAACCCGCGACGTCGCAGTCAAAACCAGTCACGACTTTCGCAAAAGCCGCTGTATCGTCGCTCACGGCGCCAACGCAGCCCAAAGAACGTGAATTACAGAGCGCAGGCGCGGACACCTGGCAAACATTCTGAGTTTTACACCTGATAAAAAACCGGCCTGCGGGCCGGTTTTTTATTGCTCCCGGCAAGCGTGCACACCGCGTTCGCGCGCGTTTGCACGCTGAGAAAAAAATCTCACCGGCGACGATGGTGCACTGCAATGTGCTCTGCCGATTCGCGCATGCTACAAACGTACCGTACGTTTCAGGCTTCGGAGACACGCGCCGGGTAGAGGCGCAGAATGTCTCCAGCACCCAGTTCGCGCTGAGTTCGCCCGGAGACTCGTCATGCCCTACGTTCCGTCAACGAGACATATCGACCGCATATGCAACGTCATAGAAGGACGGACGACGCGTGCGGGGGCCGACGGGAAGCGGCTTGCGTCGTCGTATAAACGTTCGCTCGAACAATATCACCTCGATCCGGGCGCGACCGCCGGTCCGCGCATTCTGACCGTGCCGGAATTACGCGACGTGCAGCATCGCGAGGAATCGTTTCTGCGCGCGTCGGGCCAGTGCCTGTCGCGGCTGCACGAGATGGTGCGGGAAGCCGACTACTGCGTGATGCTGACCGACGCACAGGGCGTGACGATCGACTACCGCGTCGATAAAGACCGCCGGCACGATTTCAAACGCGCGGGGCTCTATCTCGGCTCATGCTGGTCCGAAAGCGAGGAAGGAACCTGCGGTGTCGCGACGGTGCTGCTCGACGCCGAACCCATTACCGTGCATAGAACTGATCACTTCCGTGCGGCCTTCACCACCCTCACATGCAGCGCATCGCCGATTTTCGGTTTGCATGGCGAATTGCTTGGCGTACTCGATGCGTCGGCCGTGCGCTCCCCCGACGATCGCGAAAGCCAGCGGCTCGTCAATCACATCGTGCGGCAAAGCGCGCTGCTGATCGAAGACGCCTGCTTTCTCAACGCGGCCGCGGATTGCTGGGTGCTGCTTGCGCATCGCAACCGCCATTACGTCGAAGCGCAGCCCGAGATCCTGATTGCGATCGACGCCCGCGGCCACGTCGTCGCCGCAAACCGCCGCGCACGCGAATGTGTGCCGGCGCTCAACCAGTTGCCGCGCCAGGTGTCGGAGATTTTCGACGTTCCCGCCGAGCGTCTCTTCAACGCGAAAGCGGGCCGCGGCCTCGTCTCGCTGAGACTGGGCGACACCGGCTCGCCGCTCTATGCACGCGTGCGTCAGCCCTCCGCCGCGCGGCTTGCGCGAAGCAGGACGGCCGCGCCGCGAGAGAACAGCAGTAGCGATAACGCTGAGAGTGCCGCGCCACACGCTGCACCGGTTCTGTCCGAAAGCGACGCGCTCGAACGCCGCCGCATCGTCGATGCAATGAACGACGCGAAGTGGCGCACTGAACTGGCCGCGCAAGCGCTCGGCATGTCCCGCGCAACCTTGTACCGGCGGATTGCGAAGCTGCGCATCCTGCCGCCGCACAAGTGCTAGCGGCGCTGCCCCGATTCCCCTAGCGGGCGTAGAACCCGCGCTACCAATGAAGTCCGACTATCCGTTTCAAATGGAGGAGCAACCATGTCTGAAAACACTGCAAATCAAGCCATATCCCAGGTGCTCGAAAGCCTCGAAGCCGCGCTGAAACGCGGCGACACCCAGGCCGCCGTCGACCTGTTTCAGCCGGATTGTTACTGGCGCGATCTGGTCGCGTTCACATGGAACATCAAGACACTCGAAGGCCGCGAGCAAATCGCCGCGATGCTCGATGCGCAGCTGGACGCGATCAAGCCGTCGAGACTCCGGCTTGCAGAGAACGAAACGGCGACGCAAGCCGACGGCATTGCGCAAGGCTGGATCACTTTCGAAACCGGAGTCGCGCGAGGCAGCGGTTTCATTCGCCTGAAGGACGGCCTTATCTGGACCCTGCTCACGACCATGGCGGAACTGAAAGGCCATGAGGAGCCGAAAGGCCCGAGGCGGCCTATGGGCGCCGAGCACGGTGCACGCCGCGACCGCACCAGCTGGAAAGAACGGCGCGAGGCGGAACTGGACGCACTCGGCACCTCGGAAGAGCCGTACTGCCTGATCGTCGGCGGCGGACAAGGCGGTATCGGACTGGGTGCGCGGCTGCGGCAGCTTGGCGTGCCGACCATCATCATCGACAAAAACGAGAGGCCGGGCGACGCATGGCGCAAGCGCTACAAGACGCTCTGCCTGCACGATCCGGTCTGGTACGACCACATGCCCTATCTGCCCTTTCCGGACAACTGGCCGGTTTTCACACCGAAGGACAAAATCGGCGACTGGCTCGAGATGTACACGAAGGTCATGGAGTTGAACTACTGGGGTTCGACTGTGTGTCAATCCGCGCGCTACGACGAAGCCAAGGGCGAATGGATCGTCGAAGTCGAACGGGAAGGCCGCAATCTCACACTTCGGCCGAAGCAACTCGTGCTCGCCACCGGTATGTCCGGCAAGCCGAATATCCCGAGCTTCAAGGGCATGGACGTGTTCAAGGGCGAGCAGCATCATTCGTCGCGGCATCCCGGTCCGGACGCGTATCACGGTAAGAAAGTCGTCGTGATCGGCGCGAACAATTCGGCTCACGACATCTGCGCGGCCCTGTGGGAAGCCGGCGTCGACGTGACCATGGTGCAGCGCTCGTCCACGCACATCGTTAAATCGGATTCGCTGATGGAGTTCGCGCTCGGCGATCTTTATTCGGAGCGCGCAGTGGCGGCGGGAATGACGACCGCGAAGGCTGACCTGACCTTTGCTTCCATACCATATGCGATTCTTCACGAGTTCCAGATCCCGGTCTTCAACGCAATTCGCGAACGCGATGCTGCGTTCTACGCGCGGCTCGGAGAGAGCGGCTTCATGCTAGATTTCGGCGACGACGATTCGGGTCTGTTCATGAAGTACCTGCGTCGCGGCTCGGGATATTACATCGACGTCGGTGCGTCCGAACTCGTCGCCGACGGCAAGATCAAGCTGAAAAGCGGCGTGGACGTGGTGGAACTAAAAGAGCATTCGGTGCTGCTCAGCGACGGCAGCGAACTCGAAGCGGACCTCATCGTGTATGCCACAGGCTACGGTTCGATGAACGGCTGGGCCGCCGATCTCATCTCACGCGAAGTGGCCGACAAGGTCGGCAAGGTGTGGGGACTCGGCTCGAATACGACGAAAGATCCAGGTCCGTGGGAAGGTGAACAGCGCAACATGTGGAAGCCCACACAGCAGCAGGCGCTGTGGTTTCATGGTGGAAACCTGCATCAGTCGCGGCATTACTCGCAGTATCTCTCTCTGCAACTGAAGGCTCGCATGGAAGGCATTCCAACGCCAGTGTTCGGGTTGCAGGAAGTGCATCACCTGTCGTAGGCGTCGAGCAGTCGGGCCGGTTTTTCAATTCTTGTTTGTCATTCCACCGGCCCTTCTACGCCTCCATCTCCGCCAGCAGGAAGTCGACCAGCGCGCGCTGATGCACGTTGAGCACGCCGCCGGAGCTGACAAGTGCGAGCTCTGTCGGCGGCAAAGGCGGAAAGCCGTTGCATACGCGGTGCTCCGGGAGGACCGCGGTGGTCGGCAGAACGGAGATGCCGAGCCCTGAAGAAACCGCCGCCTGGATACCCGTGAGGCTATGGCTTCCGAATGCGATTCGCCAGCGGCGATGCGCCTTGTCGAGACCCCGGATCGCGCGCTGCCGGTAGACACAGCCTTGCGGAAATAGCGCGAGAGGGACGGGTTCGTCTGACGACTCCTCCGGCGCTGGAGCATGCGCGCCTCGCACCCAGACGAGCGACTCCGGCCATGATGCCAGGCACTCCCCGCTCGCCGGCTCGCGTTTGACCAGTGCGATCTCGATCTCACCACCCGAGAGCCTGCGTTGCAGTTCGGCGCTCATGCCGGCCACCGTTTCGAGCCGCACGCCTGGTTTCGTCTTGACGAAGCCGGACAACATCGCCGACATGCGGCGCGCGTCGAAATCTTCCGGTACGCCGATTCGAAGCGGCGTGACCGCGACGTCGCTCGTCAACGCATCTTGTGCTTCCTGCGCCAGCGCGAGCAGCCGCCGCGCGTATTGCGCGAGCAGTTCGCCGTGCTCGGTTGCCGTCACCTGATTGCCGGTGCGGTCCCGCATCAGCAACGTGCGCCCGACGAGTTCTTCGAGCCGCCGAACCTGCTGGCTCACCGTGGACTGCGTGCGATGCACGCGCTCGCCCGCGCGCGTGAAACTGCCTTCGTCGACGACGCAAATAAGCGTGTTCAGCAGGTCGAGATCAAGCATGACGGACTCGCCTCCTTATTTAAGATGCAACTGACGTCGAGAGGTTAATTTAATTTTCAAATATCTGTCAATCCGCTTAATCTGACGTCATTCACAGATCTACTTACGTCGGAGTCCATTTATGTCACTGCACAACACCGCCCGCCCCCGCTGGCTTACGTTCGACTGCTACGGCACGCTGATCCAGTGGGACGAAGGGTTGCAGGCGGCCGTCCGCGAAATTCTCGAAACCAAGCGCGGGCACGACGTCGATCCGGCACGGCTCATCGCAGTGTACGACCGGCACGAGCATGCGCTCGAACAGACTGCGCCGCATCGCTCGTTTCGCGAGGTGGCAGGCGCTGGGCTTCATCTCGCACTCACGGAACTCGGGCTGCCCACTGACGAACGCGATGTCCGCACATTGACCGACCGCATCTCCGCCATGCCGCCGTTTCCGGAAGTGGTCGATACATTGCAGAGACTGAAGCAGGATGGCTACCGTCTGTGCATCGTGTCGAATACCGACGACGACGTCATAGCCGGCAACGTCGCCCAACTCGGCGGCCATATCGACCGCGTCATCACCGCTCAACAGGCGGGTGCCTACAAACCCGCGCGACGGCTGTTCGATTACGCGCATGAGCAACTCGGCGTGACGCGCGACGAAGTCGTACATATCTGCGCGAGTCCGCATCTCGATCACGCGGCCGCTCGCGACGTCGGCTTTCGCTGCGTGTGGATAGATCGTGCAACAGGCCGCACGCTGCTGCCCGACTACACACCCGATGCAACGCTCTCCACACTCGATCAGGTACCGGCACTTTTCGCTTCGCTCGGCTGGTGACTTTCAGGAACTACGACCATGGCGCACACGCTTTCATCCATTGGCGCGGCGAATCCGCAACCGACGTTGCGGCTCGAATCCGACGCCATCAACGAAGCACGAATTCAACTCGCGGCATGCTTTCAACTGGCGTCGCAGTACGGTTTTGAAGAGGGAATCTGCAATCACTTCTCGGCTGTGGTGCCCGGGCACGACAACCTGTTCTTCGTCAATCCGTATGGTTATGCGTTCTCCGAAATCACGGCTTCACGGCTGCTGGTTTGCGACGTCGACGGGCATGTCGTAGCGGGCCAGGGCCAGCCGGAAGCAACCGCGTTTTATATTCACGCACGTTTGCATCGATTGAAGCCGCGCGTGAAGGCCGCGTTTCACACGCATATGCCGAATGCCACGGCGTTGTGCCTGCTCGAAGGTCCGCCGCTATTGTGGCTCGGGCAGACAGCACTCAAGTTCTATGGCCGCACCGCAGTCGACGAGAACTACAACGGGCTTGCGCTCGACGATTCGGAAGGCGATCGCATTGCGGAGACGATCGGCGATGCGGATATCCTGTTCCTCAAGAATCACGGCGTAATGGTAGCCGGCGCGAGTATTGCAGAAGCGTGGGACGACCTCTACTACCTGGAGCGCGCCGCGGAAGTCCAGCTAAAGGCGATGAGCAGCAATCGCCCACTCAAAGCCGTGCCGCACGACGTAGCGCAGCGCACTTATGAACAGATGCGCGACGGCGACAAGGAGAGCGCGCGCGCTCATCTGGACAGCGCAATGCGAGAACTGCGCAGGCGCGCAATCGCGTTCGACCAATAGAATTACTTGCGCGCCCGGTGCGCTGCGGCGACTGCATCCAGCCCCGCCATGACGAAGCGGACGAAGTCTTCCACGAGCGCATTCTTATCTTTGGCAACGGCGGGCAGCAACGCTGCCTGCGCCTGCCGGGGGGCAATCATTAACGCGATGCAGGGCAGCACGGTGAACATCACTGCTCGCTGCACAGTCGGCTCCTGCGGATTCAGCTGCAATACTTCCCCCATCAAACCGAGCAGAACCGCAGCTTTTGGCCGGACCGCCTTTTCGATGAGCGCCGGAATAGCGGGCGACGGCGACAGCATCTCGCGCAACATCAGCATGAATCCCCACGGCGCGCTCGTGCTGGTGGACAGGCCGACGAATCGCGAGATCACCGCGCGCAACTTGTCGCGAGGGTCGCCCGCCCCTTCTGTCAGTGCGGTCAATTCGTCGAGGCTCACTACCTGACGATGCGCCTCCACGAGTGCCGCCTCGTATAGCGCCTCGCGACTACCGAAGTGATAATTGACTGACGCCATCGGCGTGCCCGCACGCTCGCATATTTCCTTGCTGGTGGCTTCGGCGAAACCGCGCGCTGCGAAGACCTGCCCCGCAATGTCGAGCAGATGCTGGCGTGTCGCCGCTCCGTCAGGCCGGCTCGCGCGCTTCACTGCTTTCGGCCGCGGTGGCGTCTCACGCTCTGCTGCTTGTTTTGCACGAGGTTTGGCGTCGGGTTGCACTGCCCGGCTCGTCGGTTTCGTCGCTTGGGCCGGTGTTGTTCCCTGCGGCTTTCCAGCTTTCTGTTTGCGGTCGACGTGTCCTGGGGTCGTCACTGGTTTTGTTGGCATGACTCAGTTTCGCTCGAAAAACAGTTTGAATTTGAATTCAAATTCACATAGCATTCATTTTACTTCATCCTTGCAGATCGAGCATTCGGGGAAGCATCAGGAATGACACTTCCCGGCGATGAGAATGGAATGCCCGCTGAGCACGCGCCGCGACCGCGGTGCGTAGAGTGGAACCAGATCAATGAAGAACTTCATCAAATCAATCAGGCATTCCGCATGGACGCTCCTCTTCGGCGTCCTGCTCGTCGTGGGGTGCTCGCATCGCGACGAGAATGCCTATCAGGGCTATGTAGAGGGCGAATATGTCTACCTGGGTTCGTCGCAGGCGGGCAAGCTCACGCAGTTGCAGGTCACGCGCGGACAAACCGTCAAAGCAGACGCACCGCTATTCGCTCTGGACGTCGTCGACGAAACGGCCGCCCTGCAGCAGGCGCAGGAACAACTCGCGGCTGCGCGCTCCCAGCTCGCCGATATCCAGACCGGCAAGCGCGTGCCGGAAGTCAACGTCAATCGCGCACAGCTCGCTCAGGCTGCCGCGAACGCGCGTAAGGCGGCGCTGCAACTCACACGCGACGAAGCGCAGTACAGCGCAGGCGGCATTTCGAAAGCTCAACTCGACGATTCGCGTGCGAATGCGGACGCCACGTCGGCGCAAGTGCGTGAACTTACGAATCAGGTGCAAGTCGCGCGTTTGCCCAGGCGTTCGCAGCAGATCAGCGCCCAGCAGGCGCAGGTCGCAGCGGCTGAAGCCGTGGTCGCGCAGGCGCAGTGGAAGCTGGATCAGAAGCGTGTCAATGCGCCCGCCGACGGACTGATCTACGACACGCTCTATCGCAACGGCGAATGGGTACCGGCGGGCAGCCCAGTTGTGCAGATGCTACCGCCGCAGAACATCAAGGTACGCTTTTTCGTGCCCGAGACGCTGGTTGGCGCACTCACGCCGGGTCGCGAGGTGATCACGCATTGCGACGGTTGTGCGGCGGATGTGCCGGCAAAAATCACCTACGTTTCGAACAACGCGGAATACACGCCGCCAGTCATCTATAGCAACGAAAGCCGAGCAAAGCTTGTTTACATGATCGAGGCGCACCCCTCCGTTGCGGATGCAACAAAACTTCATCCCGGTCAGCCGGTGACGGTGGTGCTCAAATGAGCAGTGACTCCGACTCCCGCGAGTACGTCATCGACGTGCATGAACTCAACAAACATTTCGGCGACAAGCACGTCGTAAACAACGTTTCATTGCGAGTGGCGCGTGGCCAGATTTTTGGTTTCCTCGGCCCGAACGGCAGCGGCAAGACCACGTGCATCCGATTGATGTGCGGACTGCTCACACCCGACTCGGGCACCGGCACATGCCTCGGCTACGATATCCGTCGCGACAGTGCGCAGATCAAGCGCAATGTCGGTTATATGACTCAACGGTTCTCGTATTGGGAAGATCTGACCATTCGGGAGAACCTCGACTTCGTCGCACGCATTTACCAGATGCGCAACCGGCGCGAAACAGTCGATAAATCGCTCGAAGCACTCGGGCTGCAAAGCCGCGCGAATCAGATGACAGGGTCGCTTTCAGGAGGCTGGAAGCAACGTCTCGCGCTCGCGGCATGCATGCTGCACGAACCCAGATTGCTGCTGCTCGACGAGCCGACTGCGGGCGTCGACCCCACTGCACGCCGCGACTTCTGGGAAGAACTGCACCGCCTCGCGGCACGCGGCATATCCGTACTCGTCAGCACACATTACATGGATGAAGCCGAGCGCTGTCACAAGCTCGCCTATATCGCCTACGGCAAGCTGCTCGCGCAAGGCACGTCGAAAGAGGTGATCGAGTCGCAGGATCTTGCGACGTGGTCGATTGAAGGCGAGCACCTGACCGAACTGTCGGAGAAGCTACGTGCAACGCCCGGTGTCGATCAGACCGTTGTATTCGGCGCCGCACTGCATGCGAGCGGGCGGGATCACGCGGCGCTCGAACGCGCCATCAGGCAGGCCACCGCAGGCACGACGCTTCGCATGGAGCCCATAGAAACAGGTCTTGAAGACGTATTCATCTATCTGATGAGTCATTCGAAAGACAACTTTGGAGGGCAAACGTGAGCACCGGTACTGCTTTTTCGCTGACGCGCTGGTGGAGTGTGGTACTGAAAGAGTTCCTTCAACTGCGGCGCGATCGCGTCACATTCGCGATGATCGTGGGTGTGCCCATTATTCAACTCGCGCTCTTCGGTTTCGCAATCAACACCGACCCGAAGCATTTGCCCACTGCCATCATCGTGCACGATGAGAGCGAGTTTTCGCGCAGCTTCGTTGCTGCAATGACCAACTCGGCCTATTTCGACATCGTCGAGACGCTGCCAGACGAAGAAGCCGGGCGCCGCGCGCTTGCGAGGGGCCGCGTGCAATTCGTGCTGAATATACCCATCGACTTCTCCAGAAAGCTGCTGCGTGGCGAGCACCCTTCGCTGCTGCTCGAAGCCGACGCGACCGACCCTACCGCAACGCAAACCGCCGTCGCCGCGCTCCCGCACCTTGTGCAACCGGTCGCCGACAAGGACATCACAGGACCACTCGCACATCTGAATGGCGGGCAGAGCGCATTTGGCGTGCAGGTTCACAATCTGTACAACCCCGAAGGCATTACCCAGTACAACGTCGTTCCCGGACTCATGGGCGTAATCCTGACGATGACACTCGTCATGATGACTGGGCTCGCCGTCACCCGTGAACGTGAGCGCGGCACCATGGAAAACCTGCTGGCTACGCCGGTTCTGCCGATCGAAGTCATGACCGGCAAGATCGTGCCGTACGTCGCCATCGGGCTTATCCAGGCATCGATCATTCTGTTTGCGGCGCGGTTCGTGTTTCATGTGCCTTTTGTCGGCAGCCCGGTGGCGATTTACCTCGCGGCGCTGCTCTTCATTGCCGCGAACCTGACGGTAGGGATCACATTGTCTTCGCTCGCACAGAATCAGCTGCAAGCCATGCAGCTTACCGTGTTCTATTTCCTGCCGAATATTCTTCTATCCGGTTTCATGTTCCCGTTTGCGGGTATGCCGCAATGGGCTCAATTCATCGGCAACCTGTTGCCGTTGACGTATTTCAACCGGCTCATTCGCGGAATTTTGCTCAAGGGCGTCGGATGGGTGGACCTCTGGCCTTCGGTGTGGCCCATGGCTCTGTTTACAGCCATCGTCATGGCAATTGCGCTACGCTTTTACCGGCGCACGCTCGACTAGGAGAATGTCCATGAGAACACTTCTTCTTGCCTGCGCAGTGGCTTTGAGCGGCTGCACCTTGGGACCGGACTTTCAGGCACCGGCGGCGCCCGGCACGCAAAGTTATACACGCGAGACATTGCCCGAGCGTACTGTCGCGTCCAACGGAGCGGCGGGCGCCGCGCAGAAATTCAGCCTCACGCCAAGGCCAACGTCGATGTGGTGGCGTCAATTCCAGTCAGACGCGCTGAACCGTCTCGTGGACGCCGCATTGCGTGAAAGTCCGACGCTCGCACAAGCGCGCGCCAAGCTGCTCGAAGCGCGCGAAAATTACACCGCACTCGCGGGCGGTACGCAATTCCCGGGCATCGACGCAACTGTCTCGGGTGCAAGGCAAAAGGTTGACCCCGCTGCGTTCGGCATTCCGAATGTCGAGAACCCAGGGCCGTTCTCTTTATTTAGCACATCGGTCAGCGTTTCGTATGTGTTCGATATCTTCGGCGGCAATCGGCGCGCGCTTGAGGCAAGCATGGCCCAAGTCGACTACGAATCGTATGAGTTCGATGCGGCACGGCTCGCGATTGCGGGAAATGTGGTGTCTACCGCCGTGCGCCGCGCCTCGCTGCAACTACAGATAACGCTCACGCAGCGGCTTGTCGACGCACAGGCTCATCAATTGTCGATCATGGAAGCGCGTTTAGCTGCCGGCGGCGTGTCGCAACTCGACGTACGCAGCCAGCGCACGCTGCTTGCACAGACTCGCGCGTCTTTGCCGCCGCTGGCAACCCAGTTGGCCGCTGCGGATCATCAGTTGGCCATTCTGCTCGGGAGAGCGCCATCTGAAGCAGATTTCGACACAATTACTTTCGACGCGCTGCATCTGCCAGTCGATATTCCAGTCGCTCTGCCGTCAACACTCGCTCGTGCGCGGCCGGACATCCAGGCTTCGGAAGCTTTGCTGCATCAAGCCAGCGCAAATGTCGGCGTCGCCACGGCGAACCTGTATCCGCAATTCGTGTTGTCGGCGGGAATCGGCTCGGAACGCACGCGCATTGGCGACATCGTGAATGGGCTGAACGTGTGGAATATCGGCCTGAATCTGACTCAGCCGATCTTTCACGGCGGAGAACTGCACGCGAAGAAACGCGCGGCGCAGGCCGCATACGACGCCGCATTCGCGAGCTATCGGCAAACCGTGCTCGAAGCATTGCAACAGGTCGCCGACTCGCTGACGGCAATGCAGAACGACGCTCGAGAACTTCAGGCGCGCACCGAGGCCGCACAGGAGGCCGAGGCAAGCGTTGGCGTTGCGGCTCAACAATATGCGGCCGGCGGAATCAGCCAGTTTGCTCTACTCGATGCTCAACGTCAGATGTTGCAAACTGCACTCGATCAAACGCGGGCTCAAGCAAACCGCTTCACCGACACTGCTGCGCTGTTTCAGGCGCTTGGCACGCAGCCTGACAGCCAGGCTGGGAATTCGCCTGGGGATCCGCTTGGCAATCCGCTTGGCAGCAACCCATAACAGTCTGCTCGCTTTGCTTGGAATTACAACTGCGCTTCGATAGCCGCCTTATCAATCACGGACCACACCTGACCAATTCTTTCGCCGCGGAATTCGTAGAACACATTTTCGGTGAAAGTCACCGTTCTGCCGTTGACTTCGAGACCGAGAAATTTCCCTTTCGGTGTGCAATTGAAGCGCAGCCGCGCCGCCACATACGCAGGGTCGGTAACCATCAGTTCGATGTCGAAATGAAGGTCTGGAATCTCCGCAAAATTCCTCTCCAGCATCGTGCGATAGCCCGACAAGCCGATCCGCTGATCGTTGTAGTAAACGTCGTCGTGGACGAATTGCGCCAACCTTATCCAATCCTGACTGTTAAGGCAGGCGATGTAGCCTCGATACACGTTTGAGAGGTCGGGCTCAGTCATGGCAAGTTTCCATTTGTCGTCTAGGTGAGTGGGTTCCAGCATAACCGCTCGAAAGCTGGGTTGCGTGGTCGCGCTGTTCGAGACGACAGTACTGCGCGCGCGGCATACGCATTGCTGCACCGTGGCGATGCGGCGCGCTCCTTGTGTCGCCTCAACACACGTTATTTCACGACCATGAAAAATTCGGCTTTGTGGGTCACCGCGTGCGCAGTCTCGCTTGCCATGGCGTTGGCCGGTTGCAACCGCTCCGGTACTTCGTCAACAGACCAGGCGAGCGGCGCGGCCGCAGTGAGTGGCGCCGCGCAAAGCGGGCCTGCCGTGTCGGCGCCCGCCACTGCGGCAAGCGACGCGCCTGCCGGCGCAAGTCAATAGTATTTTGACGCTGGGAGCCGCGCCACTGGCGAAATTGCCGACATGCGTTCGATCCGTTTGCATGGCGAGGAATAGCCGTTGCTTAAACACTGCGCGTTGTTGCGCATTCCCTCCCCTCGCACTGACACGGAGCACCCTTATGAACGCTGTTGTATTGACCCAGCCGGAAATTCGCCACGAAGACAATGCAATTGTCGCCTACGAAATGGCAGCCAAAGCAGTTGCCGGCCTCGAGAAAGTTGTCGAATTGAACGTACAGACCGTCAAGACGTCCTTGTCCGAGCAGCAGGCGCTTGTCGATGCCGCGCTATCTTCGGTGTCCCTGGATCAGGTAATCGATCTGCAGTTCCAGCAAATCCCCGCCGCAATGAAGAAGACCTGCGCGTATTGGGGGCATGTCGAAGACATCGCCGTGGATACGCATAACGAGCTAGCAGGTGTGCTCCAGGACAGCGTAAGCAGTTACCTGTCCACGCTGTTTTCGTTTCTTGGCAGCGCTGGGGCGATCGGCATTGCACCGGCGGAACGCACAACCGTAACAAGCCCGCTCGTGATTGACGAGCCGCCAGCCACGCAAAGCGGGCCTGTCGCAATCCTGGACGGTGCAGGCAATGTCGTGTCGTCCACAGGACGAACCGATCTGCACTGACGTAGCGCAAAAGTGGCGCGGCAAAGGCGTGTCGGCCTGCCGCGCCGTCGCGTCCGGTAGCGATGCGAAAGGACATTAACGGCCATTACACTCAACGTTTCGCGACAAATGTCCTACATTTAGGGTCTTTACTAATATGAAAATCTGTCGCGTGTTTATCATTGGGCCACATGCATTCCAGGCAGAGGCGCGTGCGCCGTCCGCCCTCTAGTGGCCCGACCAGTTTCGGGTCCCGCCTGCTTCCCACCGCACCAGATATTTCCCAATGGATAGACTATGAGTAGCGCACGTTTCGCGTCGTTTTGGCATGGCCCAGAGCTTTCGGCCTATGAGGTGGCCTGTTTGAGTTCGTTCACCGCCTATGGCAGTGATGTCGCGCTTTATACCTATGGCGAGGTAGAGAACGTACCCAAGGGCGTGATCGTCAAGGACGCAAGCGAAATTGTGAAACCCGACGCGTTAACAGCATTTTCTATTGACGGTACCCCGTCAATAGCGCATTTCACCGACTATTTTCGCTTCGTCATGTTTACGAAGACGGACGAAATCTGGATTGACACCGACATGCTGCTTTTGCGCGCGTTTGATCGCAGCCTGGAGGGCAACATTATCGGGCGGGAGTCGGCCACCAGCATTTGCACTGCTCTGCTGCGCCTCGACCCCACCGATCCGCGCCTGCTGGAGCTTTTACAACGGATCGAAGCGATGAAAGGCACCTCCATAAAATGGGGTGACACAGGTCCGCGTTTGCTGACGTCCATATATGGCGTAGATGCCGGAGTACCGGAAAGCGACTTCTATCCGGTACATTTCGACGATTACTACAAGGTATTTCTTCCGCAGTACTTCGACGAGTGCGCAGCGTTGTGCGCCAATTCGTACTCGCTGCACCTCTGGAATAATCGCGTTGTGAAGATGGGCTTGTTCAAACGAGTGGGACCGCCGCGCGGCTCATTCCTTCATCACGTCTTCGAGCAAATCGGGGCGAACAGTCTTTTCCGGGAGTTTTATCCCGCGAACGTCATGCAGGCGATGATAGATAACGTCGAGCAAAAGGTTGGGCGCGACGAAGGCTTCCGCAAGCTCTTGCAGATTGGCATGCCGGTCGTAAAGACGGCAATTGTGAAGCGTCTGGGGGTTTGAACACTTGAGCGGCCGCGTGGCCGTTCAGTCATGCGCCTCGCGCGACTTCGATGAGCTCCTTCACGCGCCGCGCGATATTCGTCAACAGGCCCTGTTGCGACGACCCGCCCTGCTGCTGACGATGCGGCATGCGCTGCAAGTCTTCCCAGTCGCTCTCCAGCGCGCGGGCGTGGCCCTCCGGCGGGAACGGCCATTCCATTGCGACCGCGCGCGCACGCGCGGCGCCCTGAGCTTGGCCTGAGCGCTCCACATACTCATTGATAGCCGACGCTTCGCGCTGCGCCGCTTCTCGCGAAGCCATAGCAATAAAGTCGTCCGGCCCCTCAATATGGACGCACCACAATTGTTCGCTCACGCGCGTTCCTCGCTGAATACCGTCATAGGGCGCTACCCTTCAGCAGTTCCCACTTCAGGTCCTGAAAGCAGGGGCCCTGCGTCGCCTCACTGAACTTCACATCGTTGTGTTCGCCGTTCCATTCCATAATCTGCACTTTGCCGTCACTATCGACTGTCACGTCCCACCCGATGCAGCGCGCAAACGGCACCTTGCGATGGAGTTGCAGAACGGTGTCGATGCAATCGCTGAACGCAGGCATCTTCAATCCGGCGAACCTGACTTTAGAATCGGGGTGCTCTTCAGTCGCGCCCCAGTCGCTCATGAAACCTTTGCGAGCGAATTCACCCGTTACCAGGTCCACGGGCACACAGACTTCGTCATCCACCGTGATATGGGTATGACTCGCCCTGCCCACGCGCAAAAATGCGGCGCGCAGCGAGGCGCGACCAAGGTCATCCACCGCCGTGGTCAAGCGTAAGGTCGCGACCGAGTTGGCGGCGAACGCGCTCAACAATGGATGCTGAACGATGAACTTCTGTAGTACTCCGTTGCCGAGCGATTTGATGAGATTGCAGTCAAACGATTTCCGGTCGAAGAAATGAATGCCTTTGCCTTGCCCTGAGCCGTCCAGTTTAAAGACGACCTTATCGCAGTCGCGGAACACCGCGTCTGCTAGTTCGCTTTCAGGAACCACCACGTTGCGGTCCGTAAAGAACAGGCCATTCGCGAAGTAGGCAATGTCGGGAAACGCGTCACCGCCAAAAATAACCCGCGACATGGGCTTCAGATTCGAGATCCTGCCGTAGCCGCCTTTCATATTGGGCACGACCACGCCGCCGTAAAAGTTGTCGGGGATCCAGCCTTCCTTGAACGTGCCGCTGAACGCAGCATAAACGCGAAGCCAGGGTGCGTAGATCGCATCGCCGAATACGTCCAGTGCGTACGTATCGGCCTGCTTGAGAGTCGCCGGGTCCGCTGGTCCGTATTTCTTCTCCAGTTGCCGCAGGACGCGCTTAGCCTGGACGCCATGCACCCGGTGGAATGCGTATCGCCCCACGCTCTTTATTGAACGTCTGGCTACTGTCTCCACGTCGATCAGTTTCATAGTCCCCTCCCCCTGCTGATTATGCTTGAGCTCCGCACGTACTTCACTGCATTACTGGGGCCTCGATCCAACGGACGGATCAGTAAGCGTTGGGATGATGCAGCCCCTTGAATATAGTCGCGAAAATGATCTTGACGTCGAGCGCGAACGACCAGTTCCGAAGATAGTACAAATCGTGCGCTACGCGGCCTTCCATCTTCTCGATGCGGTCCGTCTCCCCGCGAAAGCCATTGATTTGTGCCCACCCGGTAATACCGGGCTTGATCCGATAGCGGTGAATATAGCCCGATACGATGTGCTGATAAAGGTCGTCGTGCTCGAGCGCGTGCGGCCTCGGCCCCACGACGGACATGTCGCCACGCAGTACGTTGAAGAACTGCGGCAACTCGTCGAGGCTCGTACGCCGCAAGAACCGTCCGACCCTTGTGATGCGGGGGTCGCCACGCGTAGCCTGCTCTAGCACTCCTTCCTTCTTCGCATGCAAGCGCATACTCCGGAACTTGTAAATCATGAAGACGCGGCCGTCCGCGCCCTTTCGGCATTGCTTGAAGAACACAGGACCGGGCGAGCTGAGTTTCACCGCTATCGCACACGCGAGAAGAATCGGCGAGACAGCAATCAACGCAATCAGTGCGAAGATGCGATCGAACAGTTCTTTCTTCACGAGAGCGTTCGGCGGCAGTGGCGAGGCGGCCAGGTTGATGGTTGGAAAGCCGAGCAACTCGGTCACGCTTCCATCGAAAAGGGCCAGCGCCCGGACATCCGGCATAAAGCGCACATTGATCAGATCGTTGCGGAATTCATCGACCAGTTCCAGAATCGCCCGTTCTTCCGACAAAGGCAACGCCAGCCACACTTCATCTATCTGCTGTTCGCGCACGTATTTCGCGAACGCGGCGCGCTGCTCGAACACGGGCACGGACATCGTGGTTTCCTTGTCCGGACGCAGGTTGTAGACAGCGTTTGCACGAAAGCCCGCAGCCGGCTCCATCTCCATCTTGCGCAAGATTTCGTCGCAATGTTCTCCACACGCGGCGACAGCGACCTTCTGGAGATTCAATCCTGCGTTGCGCACTCGTCCGAGAAGAACGTGGGTGACCATGCGCCCTGCGATCATTGCACCGCCAGCGATGCCGGTCCAGTACACAAACCATAACCGGGACACGAAATCGATGCGGTGCAGCGAGAACATCAACGCAAGTGCGCAGGCCTGCACCACGAGCCAGCCAAGCGCCACCTGCCCGGCGAGAACGCGTTTCGACCGGCCGCGCCACGACTGATAGACGCCCAGTGCCGGAAACACAGCGAGCGAAAACGCCGCCGCAAACGCGACAAATGCCAGGTAGAAGTTTCGTTGCGCGAAATCGTCGAAGCGGATGTGAGACGCGGCAACCGCGCCTCCGAGGATCATCGCCACATCGAATAGCCTGGCCATTAGACCTGTGATCAATCGCATAGCAGTTCCCTCGTACGCTCTCTGGTTCGCCACGGCCGATCAACCAGCACGGCCATACTTATCGTCGAATCGAACGATGTCGTCTTCGCCGAGATAGGTTCCGGATTGCACCTCAATGATCTGAAGCGGAACGCAACCGGGATTCTCAAGCCGGTGACGAATACCCAGCGGGATATACGTCGACTCGTTTTCACCAAGAAGAAATTGTTCTTCGCCGCGCGTGACGAGAGCGGTACCGCTCACCACGATCCAATGCTCTGCGCGGTGATGGTGCATTTGCAACGACAGGCGCGCGCCCGGCATCACAACAATTCGCTTCACCTGGAAACGGTCGCCCTGATCGATCGAATCGTAAAAGCCCCACGGGCGACGCACCTTTCTGTGCGCATCCGCTTCGGGTGACTTCTCCGCCTTGATACGCGACACGAGTCCCTTGATGTCCTGCACGTGCGAACGGTCAGCCACCAGGACAGCGTCGTCCGTCTCGACGACAATCAGATCGTTCGTACCGACGCATGCGAGCAGTCGGCCACCTTGCGAGCGAGCGTAAGTTGCCGTCGCGCCTTCGAAGAGAACACGTCCGCTCGACGCGTTGCCGCAATCGTCTTTCTCCATCGCCTGCCACACGGCGTCCCACGAGCCCAGATCCGACCATCCGGCTTCCAGAGGCACGACCACGCCCGAGAACGGCGATTCGGGCTTACCTAAATGTTCCATGACCGCATAATCGATCGAGTCCGACGGCGACTGCAAGAACGCTTCAGCATCGGGAACGACACAGCCGTCGGTGACCTTGGCGCCTTCATAAGCTCGCACGCATGCATCGTGTATTTGCGGCTGGAACTGACGGATCACGGAGAGCCATACGGATGCGCGCACTACGAACATCCCGCTATTCCACCAGTAATTGCCGGACTCGACGTACTGCGCGGCCAGCTCGGGCGCCGGCTTCTCGACAAAACGTTCGATTCGATGTGCGCCGTCCGACAGTGCACTGCCGAGGCGGATATACCCAAAGCCCGTGTCCGGGCCGGTAGGCGGAACGCCCAGCGTGGCAATAGCGCCCGCGTCCGCGTGGCGAGCCGCAATTTCAATTGCCTTATGGAGCGCCGTCAGATCTGCAATCGCATGGTCCGCAGGCATCGCGACGAGAATTACGTCCGTGCCTTCAGATGCTGCTGTCAGCGCGGCAAGGGTCAGCGCAGGCGCTGTATCGCGGCGACCGGGCTCGACGACGATACGGGCATTCACGCCACTTTCGCGAGCCTGCTCAGAAGTTGCGAAATAATGTTCGGCACCGCACACAATTACCGGATCGGGCACGACGCTCCATAGCGGATTGAAGTCATCCATCCGGTTCATCGTGGCCTGCAACAAGGTCTTATCGCCAATCACATCGATCAGCTGCTTCGGGAACTGCTCACGCGACACAGGCCATAGACGCGTGCCCGAGCCGCCTGCGAGAATGACTTGCGCGAGCGGTGGGCATTCCTGGGATGCTACGTGCTGAGCTTCGAAGTCCGTCTCGCCGGCGGTTGCAAAAACTTTATCCATTTATCGCTCCAAGACATATGGGCCGGACAGCGATTAATCGCATAAGCGCCGACGAAATACGCTATACGTCGGCACTTTCCGGTCTCACATGTGATCAATGACGGGGTGTGGGCATCAACGGGCTACGCGAGCCGTTCTGTCCGCGTAAAGCAAGGATGCACACCGGGTTCTCGTCCGTGAGCGTCCACCCTTGCGCACTCAGGCAGCAGCGGGTCGCTCACGAAAAAACAAACGGCATACATATCGGCGTGGCGCCAGAATGCAGATGCCACTGAAGCATTACTCGATGTGATCAATCATAGACACCTCACGCTGCACCACAGCAATCGTGGCGCGAACAGTTGAGGTTTTGGCCAGCGTGGTGGCATTAGCGAGCGCGCACGTCTGCGAGACCATTGTTATCGCCGCCGTCTGTGCGGCAGCGCGTGGAAATCAGTGCCTATACGTGGTACCTTCGTGGGTGCTTGGGTAGCTCATTCATCCATACGCAGGACCCAATTCAATTCAGGTTCGCCGCCCCGCTGCAGCGCGCCGCATCTCCAACCAGGTTGTGTTCGCACGTAATGGCCATGTCATTGCAGGCTATGCGCCATTTGTTTTTCGGGAGTCGCAATGGCTTACATTTCGCTACTTGCGTTGTTTCTTACTGTTACGAATCTCGTGCCTCTTAGCGCGGTCGGCTTTGTACCGATCGTTCTTTGCTCATGGCGTTTTTTCGGCCGGCGCTATCCGGCTTTTATTACACCATTGACGGCGCTGACCGCTTTAATCGTCGTATCCACGCTGCTTTACGATCCGAAATCGTTTACCGAATTCGAGTTTTACCGGCGCGACGGCAACTTCTTCATTTCCTACGCTCCCATTTTTGCCGGTTGCCTCTATGTGCATCGGCTGGATCTGAACAAAGTGCTTCGCACGTTCTTCATCTTCGCGGTCGGGATCAATATTCCGCCGTACGCTTACTACGTCGTCGAGACCGGCATACTGAGCATCTTCACGAACCCCGACAACAGCTTCGGCAGTTACTTCATCGCGCGCAACGCAGCGGGCGGATTCTTCGCAATGCTGTTCTGCCTGGGTGTTGGATGCTATCTGCAAAAGCGCAGCAAACTGCTGCTCGCGCTGATCGCGGCCAACGCAATGATGCTGTTTTCAACATACAGTCGCGGCTCTCTGCTCGGTGCCGCAGCAGTACTGCCATACCTCTACTTCGGCCGTAAGCGCTGGCTACTGGCTGTGTTGATGGGCGGTCTGATTGCAGGCTCCCTTGCAATGGCCGTCTTCCACACCGACGGGACCATCGACTACATGGGCTACCCGTTCAATATCCACAATCAGGATGCCAAGGTCGCCAACCTCAACATCCGCTACGAATGGCTGTGGCCGCGCGCCCTCGCCTATTTTGAGCAAAGCCCGATCGTGGGCCTCGGCTTTGGTTCATTCGACGATCACATCGGCACTGTAACGTCGTACTTTCACCTGTTCGGTGCGCCTTCCGACATCGTGGTCGAACACAGTGATTCGCACGCTCATAACTCTTACCTGAATGCGCTCGCCGAAACTGGTGTGGTGGGTCTGTTCCTCACGCTGAGCTTCTTCTGGAAGCTGGTGGAGTGGAGTAAAGATGGAGCGGCTGCCAGTGCACTGGTCGGAGGCGGCCAGAACTTTTCTGCGTTCCGCTTCGTCGAAATCTCGTCCGTGTGTTTGCTGGTCATGGCGGCAACAGAGCATCGGCTCGTGTCGCCTTCGAACGTTTTGATACTCTCGCTCGTCATCTCCCTGCTGCTGGCGTCACAATCCGCCAATGCGATCACTGCGGAATTCAATCGGCGCAAATCGCTGGTCCGCCGTCGCGTCTAAGAAGTTGCTACGCCTGCCGCGCTGTAGCGGGAACGTCAGTTCCCGCTATAGCGAAACCCAACAAGAACGGGAACCCTATGTGGACAGTATTCACCAACATAGGCGATGCCGCCGTCACCTTACCCGTGGCCGCTGTCTGCGCCTGCTGGATCGCTCTCTTTAACGTTAAGCTCGCCTGCCGGTGGATCGTCATGCTTTCTGCCGGCATCGCCATTGTCGGCGCGAGCAAGATCTTCTACGCCGGCTGGGGCATTTCTTTTCCCGCCTCGCATTTCCGCGTGATTAGCGGCCACGCGATGCTGTCGACATGCGTGTGGATGGTCGCGCTCGCACTGCAATTGAAGTGGTGGCGTCTGCCGCCGTCGCTAGGAGTTGCGGCTGGAATGGGAATCGGCGCGCTAACGGGCGTATCGCGCCTGATGGACCTCTCGCATACCTTGCCGGAGGTGATTGCAGGGTGGATTCTTGGCGCGATCGTAGGCCTGATGTTCCTGCGAAAGGCCCTTTCCGAGCAGTCCGAACGTGCGCGGCCCGCGTGGTTGGCCGCGAGCCTTCTGTTCGTCTGCGCGCTCGCCTATGGACACCAGGCGCCGCTTCAGCGGCTTATTGAAACGCGGTCCCCGCAAATACACAGCCACGCTCACTCGATCATGGCTCTTGCCGGCCGCGTCAAATATCGCCTTCAGACTTACGAAGGCACGCTCGCCAGATGACGTTCTTCAACAGCCCGCTCGCGCACGAGGTATGGGCGGAGCTGTTCGATTGAGCTGCGAAGAAGCCGTGCGTCAATGAAATCCGTCAATGCGGTTTTAAAGTTCTCAGTCGAGAACCGTTCGGCATTCTGGCGGCAATTGACCGGGTCGAACAACGTAGCATTGCGCTCAAACCGTGTTACTGCTTCGAGCAAAGATTCAGCCGTCTGCTCACCGAAGAAGACACCGGTTGGTTGCTCAAGTGGCAAGCCTACAACCGATTCCAGTGCGCCTCCCCTGCCGAACGCGATCACCGGCGTCCCGCATGCCTGAGCCTCCACCACGGAGATGCCGAAATCCTCTTCCGCAGCGAACACAAAAGCGCGAGCGCGCCGCAGATGATCGACCAGCACTTCCAGAGGCTGGTGGCCCAGTATCGTCACGTTGGGGCCCGCGACCGCCTTGATGCGCTTCATTTCCGGGCCGTCGCCGATCACCACTAGCTTGCGCTCCGGCGTCTGCGAGAAAGCCCGCACGATCAGGTCTATGCGTTTATACGGCACCATGCGTGATGCGGTCACGTAGAAGTTCTCCTTCTGCGTGCACATGACCATGTTGTCGAGATCGACCGGCGGATAGATAACCGTAGCGTCTCGCTGGTACGCCTTCCTGATTCTTCGCGCAATGAAGTGCGAATTCGCAAGCAGATGGTCCACTCCATTCGCCGAACGCGAATCCCACCCTCGGATATAGTGCAACAGCGCACGGGCCATAATGGACTTGAAGCCCTTGTTCAGGTGCGATTCGCGTAGATACTGATGCTGGAGATCCCACGCATAGCGAATCGGCGAATGCACATAGCTGATGTGAATCTGATTGGGGCCCGTCAGCACGCCCTTGGCCACCGCGTGCGAGCTCGAAATAACGAGGTCGTAGGCAGACAGGTCCAGTTGTTCGATCGCGATCGGCATCAACGGCAGATACGCCCGATAACGTTTACGCGCAAAAGGCATCTTCTGAATGAACGATGTGTTGACAGGTTTACCCTTCACACAATCGCGATCTTCGAGAAAGTCGACAATCGAGAAGATGTCCGCTTTCGGGAAGCATTCGACGATGCTCTTTAAAACCTTCTCTGCGCCGCCCGAAACCACGAGCCAATCGTGAACAATAGCGACTTTCACTTCAACCTCCTGTGAGATTACGCGCCGGACGCTTCAGCGCCGGCAGTCCGGTTCAGTCGTCCTTGGTCGCGCCTGCTTGGGCTCTTGCGCCCCATGCAAGCCCCAGCATTCCTGCAGCGCGCCGTGCGCCCGGCACGAGCCCAACCAATTCGAGCCGGACCATGATGACCATCAGGATGACGGCGAGGGTCGCCTCGCCGATGACCCGCGCAGTTGCCATGCCAATTGCCCCGAAACGCGGCGCGAGAAGCAGCGCCGCGGCCAGATTGACGAGGCCGGAGGCCACTCCCGCAAACGCAAGGAGCCGGTCCTTTCTGCGCGGAACGAATACATAGAACGCGACGAACTCGTTGAAGGCGACGAACGGGAACATCCATGCGAAACATTGAAGAACCCGAGCGGCAGGCTCGAACGCCGGCCCGAGAATCAGCGGCAAGACAAAAGGCGACAACGTCATTGCGCCGCAAAAAACGAGTAGGCCATAGCCGAGCAGAAGCGCCGCGCCCTGGCGAGTGGTTGCATGCGCGCCGTCCTTATCGCCATGAGCAAGCTGCCGCGAAATCGTCGGGACGAATACCTGCGATGCGGGGCCCATCAGGCTGAGCGCGATAGTCGCGAAGCGCTCAGCCGCGCCGAAATACCCGACCTGCGCAGGCGTGGACAACAGCGTCAGCAGATACGTCGACGACGCCGTGAGTACCACGGAGCCGGACGAATAGCAGAACAGCATCGTCGAGCTGCGAATCAGCGGCATCACGCCTTCTAATTTCAGACGCGGCAATCCCAGTTGTGAAGTGGTAATGCCATACGAAATGATCGACGACGCCACTCCCGCTATCAGCAGGCTCGCAAGCACCCACACCGAATCCGAAGGCTCCTTCACGAAGCTCAACACTAGAACTAGGCTCAAGGCGAAGCCGAAGACCTCGATCATGATCGGCGTACGAAAACGCTGACGCCCCTGGAATAGCCAGCCCAGATTCAGCGCCGAGACGATGCCGAGCAATGTAGCCAGTACACCGATAAGAGGTCGCTCAGACAATGTCGGCGAGCACATGGTGGCGACGAGGCCAATGCATCCGCCGAGCGCGGCCAGCAATAGACGCGCGCTGACGTGCAGCGAGTAGATGGAATTGCACTCTTGCACCGAATGCGCCTTCGAGACTTCGCGCATTCCAACAAACGTAAATCCGTAGCTCACGAGCATCCAGATCACGTTCATGAGCGACATCGACGCGAGCACCCGCCCGTACTCGGACACGCCGAGAATTCTTCCATAAAACGGCACCACGATGATGAGGTACACGTACCTCATCAAATATCCGCCGTAAACGAACGCAATGACGCTTGCGTTGTCTCGTCTTTCCATTCCGTTCTCCAATTGCGTATTCCTGACCTTAGCGCTGTGCCACGCGTCGGCGTGCGAGCGGGTTCGATATGTAGCGAACGACGAAGTCAGAAAGTGGCGAGTACGGTACGAGGCACAGGCCGGAAAGAAACAGCGTGCCGAACTTCTTCTTCACGCTCCAGAATGGGTTGGCCACGATCGCATGCAGGTAGCCGCGCGAATCGTGCAACATCCAGCGCCACCGATGAACGAGCGTCGCCCGATACACGCTTGAACAGAAGATCGCCTTCTCGTGGCCAAAATCATGAAACGTCGCGGGCAGCTCGATCTCCAGACGCGACCGCGCGATATTTCTCAGGATCGCCCAGCGCATGCCCAGCGCCTTCGGCGCCTTGGAGATCTGTTCCGAATTTGCGAAGGACACCGTGCCGCCGTCGGCGTTATGCACGCGATAGCCGCCAAGCGACTTGCGCACCGTGGCCACCGGGCCGACTAATGCAGCACCGTAGATCGCGAAGAAGTCGGCGCCGTAGCGATTGATTCCCGGCGCGGGAATAGGAAATACCTGCTTGAGTGCGCTCACCCGATACGCGTTCCCAGAGGCCGGCGGCGACGGATAGAGCCACCCCGCCTGCAGCAGCTCTCCGCAATTGACGGGCGGTTCGGTGTTCGGCACGTAAGCACCTGTCGCCGCTCCGCTTGCGTCCATGACGTCGAGCCGGAACTGCACCTTCGCCCAGGAGCCGCTATTGAAGACTTGCATTACCTCCGACACGGCGCTCGGATACAGGATGTCGTCCGAATCGAGAAGGATCGCGTATTCCGTTTCCAGCGCACTGATCGCGTGGTTGTATGCGGCGACCTGGCCGCCGTTTTCCTGAAAGATCGCGGTAATCCGACTACCGTAGCTTTCTATAATTTTCCGCGATCCGTCAGTCGAACCGTCGTCGAGCACGACAACCTGCGTGCCTGGATAGTCCTGGTTGAGTGCGGAATCGATCGCGGCCGCTAGATAGCGTTCGTAGTTGTAGTTGCATATGACAACTGTGACCTGGTTCATGGCATTCGACGCTATTTTGAAGTTTTCGGTGAGTCGGAATTGCTACGCAAGCGAGCGGACGGCGATGTAAGCAAGGTGGGTTGGCGGATCGTTTTCGGCGCCATTGACCTTGTCCGGCACCTTGAATCGCATTTGCAAACTGTCGTCACTCCAAGTGGTCGTAATGGCATCAGGTGCACTTACTGTGCCCGTCACCGCGTCTATGAAATCAATCTTTACTTCGCGGCCCGAAGGCCGCTTAAGCCCCGCAACTGTCACAGTGCGCCACCCGGCGGATCCATTAACCTGAAGCACGATGTCATTGCCGGAGCGCAGACCGCTGCCGGACGCGCCTGCACCAAATTTCAACGGGTTCGCCAAACTTGCCAGCGAGCCCGAAACAGTCTGATGAAGTACGCAGAGGCTTCTGCCCGACACGTTGTAGGTCCGCCTGGGTGGACCGCGATGAGTAAGACGGAACGGCTCGTATCCGTCCCAGTGATAGATCATGGACACGTACTTGTTAGGTTCGTTCCAGTTACGATCGAGCGCCCACACCGCAAAGTCGAAGAAGTACTCCGGCAGGTAATGCGGATTCTTCATGTACGCATCGCCGATTTCGGTCTGCCAGATACCGCGCGCCGGCCCGTTCTTCACGTATTGCTGATACAGCGGATCGAGATCGGCGACGCCCAGGTAATGCGTGTCGAGATAGTCGACCCAGTCCAGCATGCGTTCATTCGAAGCGGGACTTCGGTACTCGAGCCACTTGCAGAAGTTGGACACGCCGCCCTGATCGGGCCAACCGCCGTAGACGATATACGCGTTGTACTTCCGGATGATGCGGGCGGCAGGTAGATGCACTCGTTCAACGTAGTCCTGCATCGCACGCTCGTACGGCTTCGCGTGCTTTTCGTCCTTATTGAAGTTCGGACCGTGCCAGAACGTAGCCTGCGGTAAACCGCCGGACAATTTCCCGGCCGCCTCGTTCCAGATCTGGAAATAGCGCAGGTTGAACGGCGGTGCGGAGTACTTGCGCACGACTGCCTCGACGTAACGGGTCCACGCCCGGACATCCACGGGCGCAGAATTGCTGTCACCGGGCACGGTGGCATTCCAGGGTGGCGTATAGCCAAGCAGCAACAGCGACTTGATGCCATTGCGATTGTTCAGCAGCAGCGCTGACGGAAGGTCGTTGTCGAACTGGGATCCAGTCTTGTCGACACGCATTGGCTCCGCGGGTGAATCCGGCTGGCCGGGGCCGACCGAATCGCGCCCCCAGGTGATGCCCATTTGCCGCCACATCTCGACGTCGTTGCTTGCGCCAGCCCATCCGTTCGAGCCGATCAGGTCCGTGATCCTGCGACCGCCCGTATTTTGCGCTTGCGGCACTGTACCGGCCGACGACGAAGTCTTGCCGCGCGCAGGCGTTATGGCCGCACCAAAAAGGGCCGCGATTGTTCCCAACGCCCGACGTCTGCCAACACTCTTTCGAATGCGAAACATTGGCCTGCCTACCGACATGCGCTAGCCCGCCGACGCGCGGGCCGGCACGCCAGACAACCGCACGCCCGCCTGCCCCTTGAGAATCTCGAGCACGGTTTGCGCGGTCACGTCCCAGCGAAATTCGCGCGCACGAGCGAGTCCCTTTGCCCTATAACGTTGCCGCAATACGTCGTCTGTCATCATTAGAGAGATCTTCGCGGCAATGTCGTCCGCCGATGTGGAGTCGCAATACATCGCCGCATCTGCGCAAACCTCCGGTATAGAGGTCAGCGACGATGCGACTACGGGACAGCCGCAATACATGGCCTCGAGCGGAGGCAAGCCGAAACCCTCGTACAGCGACGGAAAGATAAGGCACCCTGCGTTTTCGTAGAGTGCTTTCAGCTCGCCGTCGGTGACGAACCCGGCCCACACCACTCTTTCCGATTGCGGCTTCTCTTCCGCGAGTTCGCTATTGAAGACGCGTGCATTCTTGCCGCCGACCACTACGAACTTGACGTGGTCGAGATGCCCGAGCTTCTCTATCGCTTCCAGAACGCGTTGCAGGTTCTTGCGTGGATCGAGACTGCCGACCACGACGCAATAGGCGTCCTTGACGAGATTGAGTCGCTCGATCACCGCAGGGTCCGAGGTAACGCGGTCCAGGTGGTCCGCAGCGGGACTTACAACCGCGACTCGCGATTCGTCGATCTTCAGGTGATGGCAGATGCGCGATCGGGAGAACTTCGACACCGTCAGAATCATCGGCTGCATTCGTGGCAGTATGAAGAAACAAAGGCGGTACCACAGCACGAACTTTTTGGAGAACCCGCCCGGTACGTCATACACCGCCATGTCGTGGAGCATCACCACCTGCCGGCGTTTCAACACCGGGTTCATGTTGCACAGGTTGACGAGCCTGACGCCTCTCGCGGCAATGGGCAGTGTGATCTGTTCCCACAGCGTGCCGCGAAGCCATGGGAAGCGTCGCTGCCATTTCAGCAGCGCGCCCGGCTCCTTTGCATCGCGCGGAACGAATACCTCGAGCTTCTCGCCCGGCGGAACCCGCATTTGCATCGCTCTCGTCAACTCATACGCGACTCTCTGCACGCCCGTGACCGGCTGCGAAGTGAATTTACCGTTGATTGCAAACGCCATCTGCTTCTCCGTTTTGCGAGTTCATCGAACGACGTAGCAACTCGCTCACGTTCGCAGGGATCCACTGGTTGCGTCGGCATCGCCATAGTCGCTCGCATAGTTGGTTGCATAACCGTACGTGCGAGTACTGCGTCGAAGCGGAATACCGTTGAACACCGCACCAGCGATGCGGCCGTCCGCGCGCTCCATCTTCTTCACGGTGTCCTCGATCTCTTCCTCCGATTGCATGCCCGAGCGCAACACGAGTAGCGATGCACCCGCTTCGCTCGCAATAATCGACGCGTCGGTGACCGCAAGGAACGGCGGCGTATCGAAGATCACCAGATCGAACTGCCCGCTCAGGCGCTCCAGCACTTCCTTGAAACGCGGTCTCGCGAGCAAGGCGGCTGGATTGTCAGGGCGCGAACCGCACGACATGAACGAGAGACCGTCGATACCCGTATGACGCAGCGCATTGCGCAGTGGCATACGGTCCGAGAGCACCTCGGAAAGTCCGCCGCGATTGCTCTGATTGAAGAGCGATGCAAGATGGCCGCGACGCATGTCGGCATCGATCAGAAGAACTCGCGCGCCGATCTCGGCCTGTAAAGTCGCAATGTTGGCCGCGACAAAGCTCTTCCCCGCCGATGGAGTCGGCCCGATTACCATCAAGATGTTGTTGCGTGAATGCGCGAGATCGCGAGCCAGCGAAGTGCGCACTGCTCGTAACGCCTCCACAGAAGTGTCGTTCGGGAAGCGTTCAGCAAGCACCTTGGTGCCACCGCCCGCCACCTGGATTTCTGGCACGCCGCCCGTGGCCGGCTGAGGCAGTCCTGCTCGCGCGGCAGCACCAGGCAGCGATTTCGCGTTGGCGTTCGTTCTGTCGAGCAACAACTGCTGCTGGCTAAACAGGATTTCGCCAAATACCGGCACGCTCATTCTGCGTTCCACATAACGCGGATCCGTTACGCCCGTCAGCACATGTCGGCGCATGAAGACAAGCACAACGCCGGATACGAGGCCGAGTACGAGACCGCCAGGAAGCACCAGAATCGGCTTGGGTTTAACCGGACGATGCGGCGTAATCGCTTCGTCGACCACGTGCGCTCCGCCAGTGGTACTTGCGCGCCGCACCTGCAATTGCTCGGCCTTCTGCACCATGCCCAGGTAGATCGTTTCCGCCACTTTCTGCGCGCGAATCAGATCGACGCTCGAACGTTCGGACGCGGGCATACCGTTGAAATGTCCGTCGAAACTCGCCTTTGCGTTCTTCAGCTGCGCGAGCTGCGTGTCGACGCTTTGTACCCAACGGCTCTGCGGCGTATAACGCTCGAGCAGTTGTGTGCGTTGCAGCTGGAGCGTTGCGATTTGCCGGTCGATGTCGAGACCGCCTTGCAGGTAGGCCTGCGCCTCTGCTGTCGGCTGCATCGACTGAGAATTGGCCCGGAATGCCTTTAGCGCTTCTTCGGCTTTCCTCAGGTCTGCGAGCAGGCGAGGAAGTTCTCCGTTGATGAACGCAAGCGTAGTGGTGTCATTGAGTTGCCGGCTAGCAATCGCCGTCGCCAGGTATTGCTGACCCAACGCATTCGCGACTTCAGCAGCCTTCGCCGCACTCTTGTCGGTGTACTCGATCTGAAGAAGACCGGAGTCTTTGACCTTGTCGCTAACCTTGATGGTCGCGTCGAAACGCTTGATGGCGTCCACAGCATTCCACCGCACTACCGTGAATTCGGTGCCCGGGCGCGCGACAAGTTCGTCCACGCGCATTGAAATGCCATTGCTGGACACCTGTTTGCCGATAACGCCATGGAGGAATACCTGATCTTGCGGCCCGCGCAATTCGTAGGTATTGTCCTCTCCAGCAACCAGCGTCATTTTTTCTTCTTCCAGATCTTTGGGAACGTCAAGCGTGCCGATCTTTACCTGTTCGCCTCCCCATGCGTATGACTTGAGCCCAAGCCATGGCCGGGATGGTTCACCAGGCGTCGCAAACTTCTCTGCAATGTCGCCGAGCAGCGGTAGCTTGTGCGGCGTCACCGAGACGTCGAACCGGAAACGCTGGATCACTGGCTCGAGCACGGAGCGGCTGCGCATGACCCCCATCTCCGTCACAGTAGACGGTGCAGGCGGAGGCAGGTTCTCCTGATTCTGGAGTGCGAGACCAAGCGCATTCGGTTCGGGCGGATCTACGCGAATGAGTACATCCGCCGAATAGATCGGTGACGCGATGAGCAGATAAGCGGCGGCGAGGCTGAACACGACGACCGTGGTAAGTACGATCTCCCAGATATGGTCGCGCATCAGACGCAACATGGCACTGGGGCTAAGTTGGCCGCGCTCTGTACTGGCAGTCGCCGGGAGCGAATTCAGAGGATAGTAGTCCACCGGTTTGATCCTTCCATGTTTGATGGGCACAGTAATGAGTCGACACCGCCTGGCTCAACCAACGGTCCGCGGCTCCCGCCGTCTCTGACAGGAACGCATATGGCGTAGGCCCGACGTTTGATCGGGGACTACGTCATGGTTTGCCAAGCCAAGTGGCTGTCCACCTGCTTGAATTGATCAAAGGCTGCGCCGTTGGCAACACGGCTCGCCCCCGTCTCCAGACTTTCAATCCCCCAGATCACGAAGCGATACGCTTGACACCGCGCTCCGCGTTTAATTCCGTACTACAAATCGTTAGCTTTTTATTACACCTGAGACCGACCTACGATCGACTTCGCAAAGCGCGGTCCGCCCCGGACTCACGTGAGCGATGCCTCGTCGTACGTCGTCAGTGCAAAGCACTTAAAGACACGGCAATTACTACACCCCAACCAACTTCTTTACATGACTAAGGTGAAGAAATTGCGCATTGCTGGCATTCGATAGCGCCTACCGGGGCAACCGCTACTTTTCTACAGATGCTGCAGTGAAGCATAGCGTCGGTTCGAATGAGTGCATCATCCGGGGCGTAAATTCGGGTGCTAATGGCCGATTCCGTGGAAGAGATCACCACGCAACACACAATTTAGAAAGTGTTGTAGCTATCTGCAATGGATGTAACAGAGTGATACCGGTCTGCGCATTCAGCGTTATGCGCCATTTCTGTCTCCTCTGACGGGGCCGATCCGACGCTGCTGGTGTCGAATGCCTCGCAATCCCTTCTGCCACGGGCCTTTCGGGGCGAAAAGCGGTCTTTTCCCCGGCAACCACTCATTCGCTCGATCAAGCAATTGTTGCTGACTCGGACAGGCTTTCGTATGCCTTTATTCAGCCACACAAGGTAAGTATTTCTCCAATCATCCGAATTGCGCCAAAACACCATCGATTACCGGCCACCATCGCCAGGGTCATTTGAGTACGCTAATCTCGTCACGTAGGCAGTGATTCACCCTGTTTGGAGAACTAAGCGTGACGACTTCCACCGATTTTCTCAGGTCGTACATTGATGCGCACCGGACCAGTCCAAAGGCTGCAACACGGAAAGCAGCGAAACAAATTGGACTCTTAGTGTCCCAGGAATGCTCCATGGCGACTGCTGGATCTATCGGCGACGCATTCCGTCTGGCAAACGAATTGTCAGAAGACACAGCACCCGGGTCTCCCTATTCGCTTTCAGTGCTTTCTGAAAGCGGCGGACTCGTAACCAGTTCGTCTGGCATATCGATCTGGACCCAAAGTATCGAGCGTCATCGGCTCGGCGAATTCCACGCGTTGTTCGTCGCCTGTCGCGACGCGGCCAGGGCGTTGGAATCCAACGACCGTCTGCTCTCATGGATAGCCCGTCAAGGTTCTATTGCATCGTTCGATATCCAGCAAGGCGCGAACATGGTCGTCATTTGCAAGGATCCGCTGCATTCCACAGTGCCGATCTTCGTGTTCGACGACGCTCCGACGACGACGCGGACCAGCAGTGCCACGCCGACAGACCTCGCCCTTGCGCAAATCGAACGCGACCTCAGTACCGAGATCGCCCGAAAGATTGCCGACATGCTGCAGACGACCTATGTCGAGTCGGACAAATTCGAACTGGACGATGCGAGCATTACCACCACGACAGAGAAGATTCGCGAATCTGCGCGTTGGATCAAGGAGAACTACAGCAACCCTATCTCCGTGGCAAAGGCTGCGGAGTGCGCGGCCATGAGCAAACGAAATTATCAGCGTCGTTTCAAGTTTGAGTTCGGCATGACCCCGCTCGAATACCTGCTGCGCACCCGTTTTGAAGTTGTTCGCGCAATGCTGCGCAACACCGATTTGCCGGTAGACAAGATTGCCCGGCGGTGTGGAATGGGCGACGGCAATCGCCTCGGCCGCTTATTCAAGGAACGCTACGGCATGTCTCCCACTCAATTCCGCGCGCAACAGCGCCTGGAAGTGGCAGAACGATGCGTGGCAATCGACGACTGACGGTCCGGCATCAACACAGCCAGGCGGCGCGCGGTTGAGAGACCGTGCCGTCCGGCTTTGCGCGCGAATCGAGCGTCGCCAAGCTATCAGATATGGAACAGAAAATGACAACCACCAAATCTGCGCGGTTCTCCAACGAAGCCGGTACATCTACCCTGCGGGGCAGGAAGGCCGGCATGTCGGAAGACGACGTACCCGACGACTGGCTGCTGTCGCACGACGCCGGAAAGCCAGCGCAACCGCGCAGACAATCGAGCGTTAGAAGGCTCAAGGAAGCGGCCAAATCGATGCTGCCGGCGCCGTTGTTTCTCAGTCTGCTACATCACAAGGAGATTGGCCGCTACCCGAATCTGCGTCGGCCCACCACCTTCAACGAAAAGATCCTGCAGAAGAACTTGCGGCCGGATCCATGGTTCGTCGAGTTGACCGACAAGCTCACGGTCCGTGAGTATGTCGCGAAAAAGCTGGGCGAAAAGCACGTTATACCGTTGCTAGCCGTCCCCGACGCTTTCACGCAAGAAGTGTTCGATGCTCTGCCGAATGCATTCGTAATGAAGGCAAATCACGGCAGCAGCTATGTGGAGGTCGTCAAAAACAAGTCGGCAACTTCATTCGAACAGTTGCGGGACCTTGCAAACTACTGGCTGTCGCTCGACTTCTACAAGATTGCTCGTGAAAGGCACTACCGCAAGATCAAGCCGCGCATCTTCTTCGAGCAGCTGCTACTCGACAGCAGCGGCAACATTCCCGCCGACTACAAACTGCACTGCTTCGGCGGCCGTAGCGGACGACCCATCATCTACATCCTGGTGATCTCCGACAGATTTGGCGGGAACACAAGAGGCGATGTGTACGACGTCGATTGGAACCATCTCGACATAGCAATCGGTTATTACAAACGCAGTCCGGTGCCGGCACCCCGCCCCGAGAACCTCGACGCGATTCTGCAAGCGGCCACGAAGCTCTGCGAAGACTTCGACTATGTTCGCGTCGACCTGTACGCACCGGACAACCTGGTGTACTTCGGGGAACTAACTTTTACGCCGGGAGCAGGTGTTCTGCCCTTCACGCCGGATAGCACCGATTACGACTGGGGAAGACTCGTTCCGGACACGTTCTGCCGCTGACATCGGACAGTCGCATCGTCCCAGCACGAACCAATTATTAATAGCAATCAGATGCGAAATGAACCCGGCCCCGGCCTGCAACGCAGGCGGGAACCAGGTTCATTAACCGATGAGCGGTGAAGCGCGCTCAGGTGTCGGCGTGGCTCGACGTAAAGCTGGTGAATGCGTTGTACGGCGCGTCTATCGGTGTGCCGTTGATCATGATGCCGTAGGTGTTGTTCCCGCTATCCAGCACGTAGTACATGACCGACTGAATGTTGTGCGTCTTTCGTGCGCCGTAGAATGCGGCAAGCCTGTCCGAGATGTAATTTCCGCGGTAGCTCTCCGAGCGCTCCGGACCTGCGTTCCATTCAGTGACGATAAGCGGCACCCCGTAGCGGGCCTTGCAGTAAGTTGCGAGGTCGAAGCCCGGACCTGCGCCGTCGGTCCCGATGTTGAACAGGTCGCCATAGACTTCGTAATTGTGCCAGGTCGTAATGTCCCAACGTACCTGCGGATGACCACCGCTGCCGTCGGGTTGCCTGCCGTCCCATAGCGCGTCGGCTGCACCCACGTCTGCAACGCAGAAGTTGATGCCGCACTTCGCGGACGACTGCACCGACTTCACACCGTCAATCATTCCGCGCATGACGCCGCGCATGACAGGCCAGTTTGCATTGTTGAAGTCGCTCGCCTTTGAGCCGGCGTAGGTGAAGTCCATTACGGTCGCGTCTTGCCGCGTCAACTCGTTACCGCATTCGTAGATCGTGACGCCGTAGGGCTTCAATGCATTCGCGACAGTCGAACCCACGGAGTAACCGCGGCTATACGCGGTCGACTCACTTCCGATCACAGCGCCGCTTGCGTCATACACACCCTCGTCGATCAACACGAGCAGCGTGAGTCCTGCCGACTGGAAAGCCTGCGCGAGCTTGACTACAGCATTCAATTGCCTCGGATCGTCGGACACGCCAACGCGGTAGCTCGTGCAATTCATGGCCTTCAGAATCGACACGACCTTCTCGGGCGTGTACGTATAGTCGTAGTGGCCATTCATGCCATAGAAGCTGCCCGGAACAGGAGCCACGTCGATGCGCGGATCGTTGCAAGGGAGCCATTGCTCTGCAACATCCGCGTTCACGAAGAACTGACCGGCGGTGCCGCAATGCCAGATCTTGCCGCCATACCAGAGCACAAGCGACACGTTGTACGTATTGCCAACGGTAGAGCCGTTTCTGTAGATCACGCCGTTGGCGAGCGTCCATACGTCGCCGGAGCTGTCGGTGATAGAAGCGGCCGAAGGGATGGCAGTTCCGTTCGCGGATGCAGCGGCAGCTTTCGCCGTTGGGCTTGCGGAAGCCTTGGCTGCCAGGCTCGCGCCGCCGTCTTCACCGCCGCCACCACAGGCGCTCAAAAGATAGCTACCGGCAAGGGCCGTCAGGCCTCCAAGAAATTGTCGTCGTTTTACCATGTTTGTTTTTCCCACTGTCGAGAAAGTCTCGATAAAAAAGCCGAAGATGAGTTTTTGAAGTTCAGCAGAGTTGTTTTTAAACAGCTCTTATTAATTCGTTGTACTTAGTGATCCAGAATGACGTGTCATATCGCCAGCAACCGCTGTAATTGCAATCACATTGCCAAAGACAACGTGGACTGACATGCCCAGGCAAACAGACAAAGCTGCGCCTATCGCGCTGCGCTTGACGCCGCGATACTTAATGAACCATCTGGAACAACCGCTGCGGCGCTTTCGCCGCTGGAACACGTCGCATTGCCGCGCAAACGTTTAACCAAGAGAACGCAAGTGACTGCACTGCTCGGAAAGTTGTTCGCTTCCATGCCGCGACAGGGGTAAATCGTACCCGCTTATGTCAGGTAGGTCACATGGAAAATAGTCGTTTTCGGCCAAAAAGCACGATCCTTTCCGTGAACTTCGCATTTCGCAAAAATTTCTGCTTTCTGATGATGATCGGAAGATTAGATGGATAGCACGTAGGGTTAGCTGACCCCGGTAAGACGTTTCGTTTTTGACGCCACTTTCAGTAATAGTTTCCCAATCTGACACGCGTCATCGAACGAACGGGAAATTTATTCTTAAATCAGATGATTGTAGACCGGACAACATCGTCGTTTGATATCCGCACGGATGGAAATTTCCTCTTTCAATCTTCTGAAGAAATTTCCTTTCTCGTGGTTTACGCTATTCCGCTTTAGTTTCCAGCGCTCGGGGCGAAACGGCGGCCAGAGGCAGTGTCCAACCACGGGGTGTGGTCGACTCACTCCACGAGTGAACTAACGCGATCAAAATGTCCTGATGCTCGGCGACCGCGTCGCCCTTTAGATTTAACGCGGTAGTAATCCAGATTAATTCATCAAGCGTCCAGTTTTAATCTTGGACACTGAACCGCGCGAAATTAAATCATGACGATACCCGCCGTCGCGTTTTTGAAGAAATCGCGCTGATCTTTGGCGCGTCGTCGAATGTAAACGGCGAGTAGACACCACGGAGATGGCGGCCGGCGCCGTACCGCGCCTCGCGAACTTCGCGCAGGAGAAGGTGTGCGCCGTATATAGATGCCGGCTCAACTGCTCGCCGCCGTTCAACGACATTGCGAAACGAATAGGCCGGCGCGCGCACGTGCCCGTCGCCTGTCGCCGCACGCGCAGGCACAGGAATTCTCGCTGCTGGCCCCACCGCTCTTCAGTGCGGGCACGAACACCTGTTCATAGAGCGCCATTTATCGCGAGCGCTCGGGACGATACGCGGCATGGAGTTTTTCATGGCTCAGCGAAGGCCATCTGCCCAACTATCATCGCGACGGACAGGCACTGCAAGCATCGGGATGCCTGTCGTCATGGAACGACCGGCTCGATCTGTCGGCGGGCCATACCGCCGGAGGTGACTATTCCAACACACACGGCTGGGGGGGTATTGGGGAGTGTGCGCGCCGCCTATGATTTCGCCCGACGCTGGATCGCCCAGGCGCAATTTAACTACGTGCATGCGTTCGGCGGCCCGAACACGACTGCTTTGATGTTCGGCGTCGGTTATCAACTCGATGCGTCGGTAAGCCGCGGCCACGTCAACGGCCGATGTCGCGGACGTCGAACGTCACCGGTGACGAACTCACCACCCTGTTCGGCAAAACGATCCTCAACAGCAACGGCTCGGAATCGAGCAGCCCAGGAAGTCTCGAATATCCGCAGGGATTGTGGTGCATTGTCGACGTGAGCGGGTCATTCATCCACGAAGACGAGCATATCCAATCGCGCCGCGACAGTGTCGCGGCGCAACTGCGCGCTACCCGCGCATTCTTTGCGACCGCCTCGCACTATCGGCCGGCGTTGGTCCGTACGTCGCGACCAAGCAGACCGACCATGTTCCGCAAGACCGCACGGGCGACGGACTACCGCGACATCATGTTCATACTGACGTTATGCATGACCCACACGGTGCCGCCGATCAGGAACAATGCGGCTAATGCGGTATAACCGAGCGCCATGACGTTCCAGCGTTGTCCGGCCGACATGTCGATGTGCAGGAAAAACACCAGATGCACGACGATCTGCACGAAAGCAAGAATCGATAGCGCGATCATCGCCGTCTGCGCCGGGAAAGCGCCGCGCATCACAAGCCCGAAGGCAGCGGCGGTCAACACCACGGAAAGCAGAAATCCACCAACATAACCGCGCATGCTGCCGTTGCCCTGCTGCGCCGGAACTGATTGCATATGAGCCATTTACAGCACGCTCCCGAGGTAGACAAAGGAAAAGACGCAGATCCACACGATGTCGAGGAAATGCCAGAAAAGACTTAGACACGTGAGACGCGTGATCTGGCGTTCCGACAATTTCGGACTCTGCATGATCTGCACGGCCAGTACCGCCATCCATACGAGGCCCACCGTAACATGCAGTCCGTGCGTGCCCACCAGCGTGAAGAACGACGACAGAAATGCACTGCGGCCAGGTCCGGCTCCTTCGGCAATCAGGTGCGAAAACTCGCGCATTTCCAGAAAGAGAAACGCAAGACCGAGCACGAAGGTCACCGCAAGCCAGCCCAGGACGGCGGCGGACCTGCCGCGCCGGGCGCCTAGCATCGCGAAGCCATAGCTGATACTGCTCAACAGCAGTGCGGCAGTCTCTACCGCGACGTCGCCCATGTCGAACAGATCCTTGCCCGACGGGCCGCCCGCGAACTGATGCGACATGACCGCAAACACAGCGAATAGCGATGCGAACAGCACGCAATCGGTCATCAGATACAGCCAGAAGCCGAACACCGTATCCGACGAACCGTGGTCATCGTGTGCGCCGTAGTGCGCCATAGGGATTGTTTTTTGCGACATCGATCAGGCCTCCACAGCTTCGAATTCGCGGCTCTGGACCGCCGCGGCCGCCGGGCCACGCTTACTTTCGATTTCCCGCACGGTGTCGGCGGAGATGTAATAACCGTCGTTGTCGCCGAAGCTGCGTGCAATTAGCGTGGCCACGATAGCCAGCAGTGCCGCGACAGCGAGCCAGGTGATGTGCCAGACGCCGGCAAAACCGAGCACGAGGCTGAACAGACCGATGAGCAACCCCGCACTGGTATTGGACGGCATGTGAATGTCCTGATACGCCTGATAGGCCGGGACTTTCGCGAGTCCGCTTGTCGTCTCCTTCATGTGAGCGTAGGCGTCGAGTTCATGCACCGTCGGAATGACGGCGAAGTTATAGACCGGCGGCGGCGACGCGGTCGCCCATTCCAGAGTACGACCGTTCCAAGGGTCGCCCGTTACGTCGCGGTACTCGGGTTTATTGCGGTTTGCCACGCTGACCCATACTTGCGCCACCTGGAAGACCACGCCGACCGCGATCAGGGCTACTCCGCATGCAGCCGCAATCATCCACGGATGCCACGCCGGGTTGTCGTAATGGTTCAGACGGCGAGTCACACCCATGAAGCCCAGCACGTAGAGCGGCATAAACGAAGCATAGAAGCCCACGAACCAGCACCAGAACGCGCACTTGCCGAGCTTCTCGTTCAGCTTGAAACCGAATGCTTTCGGGAACCAGTAGTGGAAGCCTGCGAGGTAGCCGAAGACCACGCCACCTATGATCGCGTTGTGAAAGTGAGCGATCAGAAAGAGGCTGTTATGCAGCACGAAGTCCGCACCGGGAATCGCCATCATCACGCCGGTCATGCCGCCGATAGTGAACGTGATCATGAAACCGATCGTCCACAACACGGGCGCGGAAAACTCGAGTCGCCCGCGGTAGATCGTGAACAGCCAGTTGAATATCTTCACACCGGTTGGAATGGCAATGACCATGGTCATAATGCCGAAGAATGCATTGACGTCCGCACCCGAGCCCATCGTGAAGAAGTGATGCAGCCAGACGAGAAACGCGAGGACCATGATTGCGCACGTTGCATAAACCATCGTCCGGTAGCCGAACAACGGCTTCTTCGAAAAGGTCGCAATGACTTCCGAATAAATGCCGAATGCGGGCAACACCAGAATGTAGACCTCGGGGTGGCCCCATGCCCAGATCAGATTGAGGTAAAGCATTGCGTTGCCGCCTGCTTCGTTCGTGAAAAAGTGCATGCCCATGTAGCGGTCGAGCCCGAGCAGCGCCAAGGCCACCGTGAGAATCGGGAACGTGGCCATGATCAGCACGTTCGAACAGAGCGCCGTCCACGTGAACACCGGCATTTTCATCAGCGTCATGCCGGGCGCGCGCATCCGCACGATCGTCACGAAGAAGTTGATCGCCGTAATCAGTGTGCCGACACCTGACAGTTGCAGACTCCATATGTAGTAATCCACCCCGACGCCCGGACTGAACTTCAACTCCGACAACGGCGGATACGCGAGCCAGCCGACCTGCGCGAATTCTCCGATCACGAGCGACAGATTCATCAGGATCGCACTAATCGCAGTCATCCAGAAGCTGAGCGAATTGAGGAAGGGAAACGCGACGTCGCGCGCTCCGATCTGCAGCGGCACCACCAGATTGAACAGGCCGACCATCAACGCCATTGCCATGAAAAAAATCATGATGACGCCGTGAGCCGTAAAGATCTGATCGTAATGGTGCGGTGGAAGATAGCCTGGCGAGTGATACGTCAGAGCAAGCTGAAGACGCATCATGACCGCGTCGACGAAGCCGCGCACGAGCATCAGCACCGCGACCACGATATACATGACGCCGATCTTTTTGTGGTCGACGCTAGTCAGCCACTCGTGCCATAGCCATTTCCATTTATGGAGCCGCGTCAGTGTCGCGACCACGGCGAGCACCATGACGATCATGAGTGCGCCCGCTCCCATGATGATGGGCTGATCGAACGGGATCGCGGAGAGTGTCAGATTTCCGAGCATATGCTAACCCCTTGTGCGGCAATTGCTGTTCTGCAAATCGAGGACATTGCCGTTGTTGTACTTTGCAATGATGTTCGTGAAGACCTTCGGGTCCACCGTCGAGAAATAGCCGACGGGCTCCTTCTCGCTCGGTTGCGCCACCGAGTTGTACTCGTTCATATCGAGCCGGCGCGGCGAGGCCTTCACTTTTTCGACCCACGCGTCGAACTGAGCGGGCGTCACGGCGAGCGCGCGGAACTTCATGTCGGAAAAACCTTTACCACTGAAGTTCGCGGAGATACCGGCGTAATCGCCGGCATGGTCGGCTATCAGATGGAGTTGCGTCTGCATGCCCGCCATTGCGTAGATCTGGCTTCCCAGTTGCGGGATGAAAAACGAATTCATCACGGAATCGGACGTGACCTTGAAATCAACCGGTGTACCCACGGGGAACGCAAGCTGATTGACCGAAGCAACGCCGAGTTCCGGGTAGATGAAAAGCCACTTCCAGTCGAGCGCCACGACCTCGACCTTGATCGGCTTGACCGCCGATTCGATGGGTCGGTATGGGTCGAGTTCGTGCGTGGTATTCCACGTCAGAATTCCGAGGAACAGAATAATGAGAGTGGGAACGGTCCACACCACCGTTTCGATTGCCGTGGAATGCGCCCACTCTGGTGCATAGGTCGCGCTACGATTGCTTGCGCGGTAACGCCAGGCAAACACCAGGATCATGACGATCACCGGCACGACGACGATCAGCATGGCCATTGTCGCCGTACTGATCAGCGACTTTTCGGCCACACCTACGCTGCCCTTTGGATCGAGCACGTCGAGATTGCTGCACCCCGCAAGACACGCGACGAGTCCAGCCCCCACGGGTACCAACACCCGTTCAATGGTCTTCTTATTCACCATATCTGCCTGATTTCCATGGACCGATCTGGAACGCTACAAAATGTTCTCGCCATGAAGACCAGACCAATTACTTCATGCGCGGTCGGATTCTAAGAGCGCCCACCGGACTGGAACATGATCTCGGACAAGCTAAATCAAACAATGTCCGCATCGGCATTCGATGCACGTGCGCGTGCTCATGCGCAATAGTCGCGAGTGAGTGTATTTCTGATCTGCGTCAAGTGTTGCGCGCTCGCGGTGCTCGATTCGCCGCCTCGTCAATCGCAAAGACACCAGGAGAAAGAGGCCATGACGGCCTGACAGGCGCCGCATATGCAACGGCGTGATGGAGATATGGCCGAAGCCGGATCAGGTCGTTGCGCGCTCCACGATCTGGAAGCCCACGTCGGTTACTTTGTTCTGCTCTGTGCCGGCCAGCCGGTCTAGCAGGCAGCGCGCCGCGGTGAGCCCGATCCGTGTGCCGTCGACGTGCACAGAGGTAAGCTCGGGCGTCGTCTCGGTCGCGAACTCCAGATCGCCGAAGCCGCAGATCGCCAGTTGCGACGGCACGCTCAACCCCAATTGTCTGGCCGCGCTCAACGTTCCAATGGCGAGCAGGTCCGACCCGCAAAAAACCGCGTCGATATCGGGGGACTGCTCAACGAGCCGGGGCAATGCCGCCTTACCGAGGGCAACCGAACTAGGCGGCGCGACGAGTACTTCCGCGATATCGCGAATGCCCGCCTGCGCGAGCCGCTCACAAAAGCCACGGCGACGCGCGAGCGCCCGTTCGTCGTTTGCCGACACGAGCCCGGGCTTGCGCACGTTCCTTTGCAGGAAGTGCTCGGCCACCGCCACGCCGATCCGGTAATGCGAGAAACCGACCAGCATGTCGATAGGCTGATCCGTCATGTCCCACGTTTCGACGATCGGAATGCCGACGTTCGCAAGCCGCTCGCGCAAGGAGTCGGTGTGCGCGACGCCGGTCAGCAGCACGCCTTCGGGTCGCCGGCTCAGCACTGCGTCGAGCAACGCCTCTTCACTCGAATCGTCGTAGCCGCTCAAGGCGAGCAGCACCTGGTAGCCCGCGCGCGACATCGTCTCGCTGAAGACCTGGATCGTTTCCGAGAACAGAGAGTGGGCGATGGTCGGTACGATCGCGGCAATCAGCCGCGAGCGCGACGAGGACAAGCCGCCCGCAAGCCTGTTCGGCACATAGCCGAGCTTTTGCACGACCTGGCGCACGCGTTCGAGCGTTTCCGGCGCCACCGTCGCAGGACTATTGAATACGCGCGATACCGTGATCGGGGAGACACCCGCTTGCGCCGCGACGTCGGTGATGCGCAGGCCTTTCGGGCCGCCGCGCATGCGTCTGGCGCGCGCCGCCGCGTCGGGCAGATCGGCGTCGGCGGCAGCGGGCGGTTTCTGGTTCGGCATGGGTGCTGACGGAAGTTAATGGATCGCGCGCCGTATTCTAAACTGGCTGAACCACGCCGACTTTCGCTAAATCGCGGCAACCGAAACGCGGCCCGGCCAGACTCCCCGCATGTCAAAGCGTGGTCGCACAGCCTACTCGGTCAGAGGGACAGCACGTTGCGCCCCGCGTGCGCCTCTTTCCCGGCGCAAGATCAACAGCGTAATGACGGCGAACACGAGCAGACAGGTCGCGGGAATCAGCATCGGCGCCTTCACGCTGCCCGTTGTCTGCCGAACCCACGGCACGAGATTCTGCGCGATGAAGCCGCCGATATTGCCGAGCGAATTGATCGCGGCGATGCCGGCCGCGGCACGCGCGCCGAACAGGAATTTCGGCGGCAAGGTCCAGAAGCACGGAATCAGCAGATACATGCACGGCGCGCCGAAGCACAACGCGATGAATCGCAGCGTGTTGGTCGGCAGAAACACCGCGCTCAGAAAACACACAACACCCAGCAGAGCCGAAACCAGCATCGCGATGATTGCGCGATTGCCGGCACCGCGCAGTCTGGACGGCAGCCACGCAAGCACAATGGTCGCCATCAGCCATGGAATGATGTTCAGCAGCCCGTTCGTCGTATTACTCACGCCGAAGCCTTTGACCAGCGTCGGCAACCAGTAGCTCACGCCGTAGACGGAGATCGACAGCATCATGTAGTAGAGCGCCATGCCGATCACGCGCGGCTCGGTCAGTACGCTGAGCAACGAGCCGTGCGTCGCGACGCCCGACTTGATCTGCGCGCGTTCGGCGTCGAGTGTGTGCGTGAGCCACGCTTTCTCGTCGGCGGAAAGAAACTTTGCTTGTTTCGGCGACGACGGCAGCAGGAACAGCACAACGACCGTCAAGAGAACCGACGGCAGCCCCGTGACGATGAACACCAGTTGCCAGCCATGCAGCCCGGCAATCCCGCCCTTATCGAGCAGCCAGCCGCAGATCGGCGCGCCGAGCATATTCCCGAGACTGCTGCCCACCGTGAAGTAGCCGAGCATACGTACACGATGCCGCGCCGGAAACCACAGCGTGAGGTAATAGATCACACCAGGATACAAACCGGCTTCCGATGCGCCGAGAAGAAAGCGCAGCACATAGAACATCGTGGCGTTCTGCGTGAAAGCGAGCAGTATCGTCACGACGCCCCATGTGAACATGATGCGCGCCATCCAGCGCGGAGCGCCGTACTTGTGCAGCATCACGTTGCTCGGCACTTCGAAAATGAGGTAGCCGATAAAGAACAGCGACGCGCCAAGCCCATAGGCAACCTCGGAAAGTCCGAGGCTTCCGAGCATTTGCAGCTTGGCAAAGCTGATATTGGAGCGGTCGATATAAGCGACCAGATAGAGCAGCCCCAGCAGCGGGATCAGGCGCAGCGCAAGGCGGTTGATCAGGCGCGATTCGGCGATTGCCGGTGTCGTGGTGCTCACAGCGTCTCCTCCGGCCGCGTTCGATGCGCGGACCTGTGTCCTGCGATAGATCAAGCGTGAATGATGTGTACTCGGGCGGCGCAGCGGCTCATTGGCGTTGTGCGCGCCACTGCGCATAAGCGGCCATGGTCTCTTCATTGGGCGGATAAGTGCCGCGCAACGGCCTGCCTTCGTCGATCCGCTGGGCGATGAACTGCTCGAGCTGTTCCTGTTCGGCCGCATCGCGCGCGACATCGGCGGCCATCTCGCGCGGCACGATAACGACACCGTCCACATCCGCGACGACGATATCCCCCGGATAAACCGGCACGCCGCCACAGGCAATCGGCACATTCATGTCGACCGCATGATGTTTCGCCAGATTCAGCGGCGCGCTCGCGCCCGCGCACCAGATCGGCAAGCCCAATGCCGCGATGGTCCCGCTATCGCGCACCGGACCGTCGGACACCATGCCCGCGACCCCGCGCTTAGCGAGGCGCAGCGCGAGAATCGAGCCCACCGACGCCACCGAGCGCTCGCCGCGGCAGTCCTGCACGAGCACACTGCCGACAGGCGCGGTCTCGACTGCCTTGCGTTGCGGATGGTCCGGGTCCTGAAACACGCCGACGTGATCGAGGTCTTCGCGCGCCGGGATATTGCGCAACGTGAACGCGGGTCCCACCAGATTCGGCGTGCCTGGTGCCGGCTTGGCGAGCGGCGCGACGCCTTGCAAAAACACGTTGCGCAAGCCGCGCTTGAAAAGTTGTGTGGTCAACGTCGCCGTGCTCACGTGTCTCAGTTGTTCGAGCGTCTCTTCGCTCAAGACGATTTCGGATGCGGTCATCTCAGGGCTCCGGTTTGATTAGTGAATTTCGGGTTCGCTGCTTTTCGCACCCGGCGCATCGTGCGTGGTCGGCGCGCTTGGCGCAGCCGCTGTTTTCACCGGCTCTTCGAGGAAATCGAAATCGCAACCCTTATTCGCCTGCAATACATGCAGTTGATGCATCACGCCGAAGCCGCGTTCGAAGGGAAGCTTCGGCGGCTGCCATGCGGCTTTGCGCGCGCTCAGTTCTTCGTCGCTCACTTCGAGATGCAGACGTCGCGCGGCCACGTCGAGTTGAATCATGTCGCCGTCCTTCACGAGAGCAAGCGGGCCGCCGACAAACGACTCCGGCGCCACATGCAACACACACGCGCCATAACTGGTGCCGCTCATGCGCGCGTCGGAAATACGCACCATGTCGCGCACGCCCTGCTTCAACAGTTTCTGCGGAATCGGCAGTTGGCCCCATTCGGGCATGCCGGGCGCGCCCACAGGCCCCGCGTGCTGAAGCACGATCACCGAATCGGCGGTGACGTCGAGGTCCTCCGTGTCGATGCGCGCCGCCATATCCGCGTAGTCCTTGAACACCACGGCGCGGCCGCGATGGTTCAGCAGATGCGCTTCCATCGCCGCGGGCTTGATGACGGCGCCGTCCGGCGCGAGATTGCCGGTCAGCACCGCAAGGCCGTCGCTCGCCACCACCGGATTGCTGCGCTTGCGGATCACATCGTCATTGAAAATTTCAGCGCCCGCGATGTTCTCGCCGAGGGTCGAACCGTTGACCGTCATCTGCGAGCCGTCGATCAGATCGCCGAGTTCCAGCAGCAGCGCGCGCAAGCCGCCCGCATAGAAAAAGTCTTCCATCAGATACTGACCCGACGGGCGCAGATTGCCGATCACCGGCGTGATGCGCGAAAGCTCGTCGAACCTTGCCGTCGTCAGGTCGATACCGGCGCGGCGCGCGACCGCCACGAGATGCACGATCGCGTTAGTCGAACCCGACATGGCCAGCACGGTGGTCACGGCGTTATCGAATGATTTCGCGGTGAGGATGTCCGACGGCTTCACATCGGTCCACACCATTTCGACGATGCGCTGCCCCGTCAGCGACGCGAACTGCGCATGCCGCGAGTCGACCGCGGGAATCGACGAAAAGCCGGGCAACGTGAGGCCGAGTGCTTCGGCAGCGCTCGTCATGGTCGACGCGGTGCCCATCGTCATGCAGTGGCCAGGCGAGCGCGCGATGCCGCTCTCAATGCCCTTCCACTCGTCTTCCGTGATCTTGCCCGCGCGCAGTTCGGCCCAGTACTTCCACGTGTCCGACCCGCTGCCGAGCGTGCGGCCGTTCCAGTTGCCTCGCAGCATCGGGCCGGCGGGCAGAAAGATCGACGGCAGGTTCATGCTAATTGCGCCCATCAACAGGCCGGGCGTGGTCTTGTCGCAGCCGCCCATCAGCACGCAGCCGTCGAACGGATACGACTTCAGAATTTCCTCGGTCTCCATCGCGAGGAAGTTGCGGTACAGCATCGTGGTCGGTTTCTGGAACGGCTCGGCGAGCGTCATGACCGGCATCTCGACGGGGAAGCCGCCGGCCTGCCAGATGCCCCGCTTGACCTCCTCCACGCGCTGCTTGAAATGCGTGTGACAGGAGTTGATCTCGCTCCACGTGTTGACGACGGCGATCACCGGCTTGCCCATGTAATCGGACGCGTGATAGCCCATTTGCGCAGTGCGCGACCGATGGCCGAATGAGCGAAGGTCGTTGACGCCATACCAGCGATAGCTGCGCAGCTGTTCCGAGGTTTTACGGTTCGCCACTGATGTCTCCATGGTAGCGCTACCATCACGCCGCAAATCCTGCCGGCGGGCGGAGCTTTTCGGGATGATTGCGATGGTAGCGATACCATTCCGACCTGTCGCTCAGGGATATCACCGACACGCCGCGCGGCTGAGTGATTGACGGACACAAGCGACCGGAATAGCATTGTTCCATTCTGCGATTATCAGTTCTATCTGATAGAACTAAACGGAAACGGACATATGCCTCGCAACAGCGAAACTGTGCGCGCGCCGCAAGGCGTCACGGCCAGTGGAATCGACGTTCTCGACCGTGCGGCGTCGATTCTCTTCGCCTTTCGCCGCGACGACGAACCGCTCACGCTAACCCAGCTGTCCGAGCGCACGGGACTCTACAAGAGCACCCTCTCGCGGCTCGCGCAGGCGCTTTGCCACCACCAGCTTCTGATTCGCCGCGACGACGGCCGCTTCTGGATCGGGTCTGCGGCAGTGCATCTGAGCGCCGTCTACGAAGCCGGCTTCGATCTGCGCGACGTCCTGCTGCCCGCCATGAAGGAACTCAGCGCGGAAACCGGCGAGGCCGTCTCGTTTCACGTGCGCGAGCACGATCACCGCGTGTGCCTCTACCGCATCGCATCGCGTCATTCGATTCGCGCGGAAGTGCAGCAAGGCGACACTCAGCCGCTCGAACGCGGCGCGGGTGGACGGGTGCTGCTCGCGTTTGCAGGCGAACCGGGTGAGCCGTACGAGACGGTCCGCTCGCGCTACGTCTATCTGTCGATGGGCGAACGCGACCGCGAAACGTCGGGCATCTCGGCCCCCGTGTTCCGCGTCGGTCAGGAACTGGTCGGCGCGCTCGGCATTGTCGGACCGTCCGCGCGCATGGGCATGCGGGAAATGGAGCGCTACCGCCCGCGCCTGCTCGAATTCGCGGCGCGCGCGACGAAGGCGCTAGGCGGCGACCAAGAGCCTTTGCTCAAAGCGGCTTCTCTTGACGCGGCATCTGCAAACGCGCGACGTGAGCATCAGTCATTGAACGACGGGCGTCCCGACGCCTTGGGACAGACCGAGGCGAACGAGTAGGCCTAGGTAGTCACGCGAAAAGTCCCGTCATACCGCATTTTATTTCGGAGTACATAAATGATCATCGACATTCACGGTCATTACACGACCGCGCCAAAAGCGCTGGAGGCGTGGCGTAACCGCCAGATCGCCGCACTGGGCAACCCCACCGAGGCGCCCAAGCCGTCCGAGTTGCGGATCAGCGACGACGAGTTGCGCGAGTCGATAGAAACGAATCAGTTGCGCCTCATGCGCGAACGCGGGCTCGACCTCACCGTGTTCAGTCCGCGCGCCAGTTTCATGGCGCATCACATCGGCAGCTTCGACGTGTCGAGCACGTGGGCCGCGATCTGCAACGAACTGTGCTATCGCGTAAGCCAGTTGTTCCCCGAGCATTTCATTCCCGCCGCGATGCTGCCGCAGAGCCGCGGCGTGGACGCGGCTACCTGCATTCCCGAACTCGTGAAGTGCGTCGAACAGTACGGCAATGTCGCGATCAATCTGAATCCCGATCCGTCGGGCGGCCACTGGACGAGCCCGCCGCTCTCCGACCGCTACTGGTATCCGATCTACGAGAAGATGGTCGAATACGACATCCCGGCAATGCTCCACGTGAGCACCAGCTGCAACGCGTGCTTTCACACTACGGGCGCGCACTACCTGAACGCGGACACCACGGCGTTCATGCAGTGCCTGACGTCAGACCTGTTCCGCGATTTCCCGACGTTGCGTTTCGTGATTCCCCACGGCGGCGGCGCAGTGCCGTATCACTGGGGACGCTTTCGCGGCCTCGCGCAGGAAATGAAGAAGCCGCTGCTCGAAGAGCATCTGCTCAAGAATATTTTCTTCGACACCTGCGTGTATCACCAGCCGGGCATCGACCTGCTTACGAACGTGATTCCCGTCGACAACATTCTGTTCGCGAGCGAGATGATCGGCGCGGTGCGCGGCATCGACCCGCAAACGGGCCATTACTTCGACGATACGAAGCGCTACGTAGAGGCAGCGGCCATCAATCCGGAGCAGCGCGACCAGATCTACGAGGGCAACGCACGGCGCGTCTATCCGCGCCTCGATGCCGCACTCAAAGCACAAGGACGTTGAACATGTACGAACTCGGAGTGGTTTATTGCAATATCGCGCGTGCGGACAGCCGTGTCGCGGACGCCCTCGGCGCTCTCGGCAGTGCCACCGTTCACGAAGCCATGGGACGCGTGGGCCTGATGAAGCCGTACATGCGCCCAATCTATGCAGGCGCGCCGGTGAGCGGCACTGCCGTCACTGTGCTTCTGCATCCCGGCGACAACTGGATGATGCACGTTGCGGCCGAGCAGATTCAACCCGGCGACATCGTAGTGGCAGCCGTCACGGCCGACTGCACCGACGGCTATTTCGGCGACCTTCTTGCAACGAGCTTCAAGGCGCGCGGCGCACGGGCGCTGATCATCGATGCGGGTGTGCGCGACGTGAGCGTGCTCACCGAAATGGGCTTTCCGGTGTGGAGCAAGGCGATCTCGGCGAAGGGCACCATCAAGGCGACCCTTGGCTCGGTCAACGTCCCGGTGATCTGCGCGGGCGCGCTCGTCACACCGGGCGACGTGGTCGTTGCGGATCAGGACGGCGTGGTCGTGGTGCCGTCGGCAAAAGCACAAGACACGCTCGATAAAGCCACCGCACGCGAGGCAAACGAAGGGCAGAAGCGTGAAAAGCTTGCCTCGGGCGTGCTCGGCCTCGACATGTATCAGATGCGCGAGCCGTTGAAACAGTTGGGTTTGCGCTACGTCGACTAAGAAGCTGTTGCGAAATTAGTTAAACATTGGCCTGAGTCGCGTCCAGCAAATCAAGGCGCAAGCCAGGGACAGAAAGGCTTCATGGACATGGGCATAACGTTCGTAGCGAATCTTCAGGCGTCGAAACGAGTGAAGCCATGCAATCGAGCGCTCGACTGGCCAACGCGTTTTGCCCAGACCACTGCCATGGGGCGAGCCAATCTTTGCGAGCACCGGCGTGATGCCGCGCTCTCTCAAACGCTGTCGATGTGGTTCCGAGCTGTAGCCCCGGTCGCCCTGAACGATTTGCGGTTTATGCAACGGGCGTCCCCGCTTGCCTCTAATGTGTGGAATGGCATCGACGAGTGCATCAAGCTGGGTGACGTCGTGGCGGTTCGCCCCGCTCAGAATGACCGCGAGCGGGATGCCTTTCGCGTCGACGATGAGGTGGTGTTTGCTGCCGAGCTTGCGCCGGTCCGTGGGATTCGGGCCGGTTTTTTTCCCGCCAGCATCGCGCGAATCGACGAGCTGTCTACAAGCGCTCGTGACAAGTCGATTTCGCCACGGCGACGCAGTTCGGCCAGCAGCGTTTCGTGGATGCGTTGCCAGACTCCTGCTTCTTGCCATGCCACGAGCCGCCGCCAGCAGGCGGTGCCCGAACCGCATCCCATCTCCTGCGGTAGCAGATTCCACGCAATGCCGGAGCGCAGTACGAACACAATGCCCGTCAGCGCGGCACGGTCGGGAGTCGGCTTGCGGCCCGCATACTGGCGATTGCGCGGTGCCCGAGCAGGTAAAAGCGGTTCGATGAGCAACCACAATTCGTCGTCGATGAGTTCTTTAGGCATCGCTTCCTGTTGGACAAAACAAGACAGGAAGTTAACACCAAGTCAGAAAAGTTAACAGGCCCAGAACTTAATTTCGCAACAGCTTCTAAGTATGACGTTGGGCTTTTGCCGGCCCAACGCGGCGCGCGAGCGGTCGATTCCCGCTCACAGGCATTTTCGCCGTTCGTTTCGCACGAGTTGTTTTCCGCGGTCGACGGCGATGACAGCCTGCCTGTGCTGCTCATGTCATTGCTGACCGGCTTCGCGCTCGTGAGATGCGCGAGGCTCTTTCCGGAGCTCCTGTATGCCTCAGTCATTCCCACAATCCACCGGCCACAGGCAGCCTGCGGGAATGGCGGACACTGTTGAAGCCTGCGTAAGCAGTAGCGGTTGACCTGAAGCTGCCCGCTCGTTGCCCCGCCCTCGCCGCTCTTTTTCTACCAGTGTTCGCAGCGCCGGACCGGGCTTTAATCGCTGTCCATAGAGCGAGCCACTCGTCCAGCCCGAGGCTTAGTTGTCGGGATGGCTCGCAACAAAACTGACAAACGCGTTGTACGGCAGATTGAGTGTCACGCCATCTATCATCAGGCCATATGTCGCGTTACCGCTATCGAGCACGTAATACATCACCGACTGGACGTTCTTCGTTTTTCTCGCCTGATAGTAGGTCGCATAGCGCGAGCTGATGTAATCCGCGCGATACGCCTGAGTCTTCTCCGGTCCAGTGTTCCACTCGGTGAGCAGAAACGGCGCACCGTAGCGCGCTTTACAGTACGCGGGCAGATCGAAGCCGGGGCCGGAGCCGTCCGAGCCGATATCGAAGATGTCCCCGTATACCTCGTAGTTGTGCCACGTCGTGAGGTCCCAGCGTACCGTCGGATAACCGCTTGTGCCGTCCGGCTGCGTGCCGTCCCACAACGCGTCGGCCGCGCCGACGTCGGCGACGCAGAAGTTGATTCCACACTTCGCCGAGGCCTGCGCCGATTTCACGCCTTCTATCATGCCCCGCATGACGCCACGCATGATTGGCCAGTTGCCGTTGTTGAAGTCGACGGCCTTCGTCCCCGCATTGGTCGAGTCGAGAATGATCGCGGGATCTCGGGTCAACTCGTTGCCGCACTCGTACATAACCACGCCATACGGCGCCAGCGCGGCAGCGACCGTCGCGCCGCACGAGTGCCCCCGGGCGTACGCCACTGACTCGCTGGCAAAGAGCACGTTGCTCCAGTCCCGCACACCGATGTCGATCAGCACGAACAGCGTCAAGCCTGCTGCCTGGAACGCCTGCGCAAGACTGACCACCGCGCCGAGCTGCGTTGGATCGTCCGTGGCGCCGACGCGATAGGTCGAACATCCCATGTTCGTCATGATGGACACGACTTGCGCGGGCGTGTAACGATAATCGTAATGCCCGTTGATGCCATGGAACGTGCCGCTAGTAGCCGCCACGGAAATGCGCGGATCGGTACAAGGCAGCCATTGCTCAATGTCGTTGCACACATAGAACTGGCCGCCCGTTGCCCTGTACCACAGCTTGCCGCCGTACCACAGCAACAGCGAGACATTGGAGGTCACGCCGACCGCGGCGTTGTTGCGAAGCACGACTCCATTTGCGACGCTCCAGATCGCGCCCACTTTGTCGATGATGTACGACGCGCCGGGGATCGTCGTACCGTCGGCCGAGGTGCCGCCAAGGCGCGGATCGTTGCACGCGAACCAGTTGGAACCGTTCCAGCCGTAGAACTGGCCGCCGGTTCCCTCGTGATAGATGCCGCCGCCGTACCAGAGCAGCAAAGACACGTTGTACGTACTGCCGGCCCGTGCGCCATTCCGGTACACCGATCCGCCGACGAGCGTCCAGACCGCCGCCTGGTTGTCGATGATCGACACGGCAGGCGGGACCAACGTGCCGTCCGCCGATGCAGGCGCACCGTGGTTCGACGCGCCGCCGTTACTGCTCGACCCTGACGACCCGCCCTTCGTGCCCGTCGACGTCGCGCTGGTCTGGGTGCTCGCAGGGCTTCCTGTTGTCGCCGGCGTTCCGTTGCTGCCTGTGCCGGCACCCGCGCCGTTCGAACCGGGCGCCGCGCTGCTGGTCACGCCGGCATTGGCCGTGCCGCCAGCGCTTCCGCCCGAACCGCCGCCGCAGGCGCTCAACATATAACTGCCGCCGACAGCCGTCAGCAAGCCGATAAACTCACGTCGTTTAACCATGACAAGGCAATCCAGCGCCGGGGCGCGCCCAGAAAAAATCCGCGATCAGGGGATGTGGGATGCGTGTCCGGGAGGAGCGCCGATTTCCTTCGACATCCTTATCTATGGCGTTCGCGCCAATAAGAAGAACGCCACGAGAAATGGGGCTCGGTAATTCTTCCCGTCGCCTGCTTCAGGCGATGCAACTCATGTCTGGATGTCGGCAATAAATTGCTGCTTGCGTAGGGTGCGGATGCAAAAAAAACGTTGAGCGCGAAAGCGCATGCCAAGCGGCAGGCATTGGCCGCCTGCCGACACATCCGCCAAAAGCGGCATCGTCAGGCGCAAATTGATGTGATTATTACGGCGTGTCAGCCAACCGCGCTGCTAAGCTGATCTGAGCCAGTTACGTCAGACGATGCGTCGTTAGCCATCAGCAGCTGTTTACCGCCGCAGACGAAATCAGACTGATACCGAGGAGGCATCCATGTCGTTTCGGTTACCACTATCACCACCTGGAAATCCCGCTTGCCGAGTCTGTGGCACATCGCATCGCTCGATCGCCATCGCACTCGCACTCGCACTTGCACTTGCACTTGCGGGAGTCTCTTCGGCTACGGTCGCCCTCGCAGGTGGCGTACTACCGCAAGGTGGTCAATTCGTTAGCGGGCAAGGCTCCATTAACGCAAGCGGCAACAACCTGGTCGTGACCCAGCCCGGCTCCACGCGCGGCGTGATCGACTGGCGTAGCTTTTCAATCGGCAAGGACAATGCCGTCACGTTCCAGAACGGCTCGGGCGCAACGCTCAATCGCGTGACGGGCGGCTCGCTTTCCGTAATCCTTGGAAAGCTCGGCGCGACAGGCGACCTCTATCTGATCAACCCGCAAGGAATCGTCGTTGGACCGTCCGGCGTCGTGAGCACGGGTGGACGCTTCCTCGCGTCGACGCTCAATGTCTGCAACTGCGCGTTCATGAACGGCGGCTCGCTGACGTTCTCCGGCGACTCGAATGCGAGTGTGGTCAATCTGGGCAAAATCAGCTCGACTGGCGGCGACGTATTTCTGATCGCTCGGCAGGTTGTCGTCAACGCGGGTACCGTCGAGGCACCTAACGGGACAGCGGAATTCGGTGTCGGCGCAAAACTGTTGCTGCAGGATTCGTCGAGTAGCAAACAGCTTTTCGTGCAGACCGGCAGCAACGGCACCATCGCGAACGAGGGGCCTTTGCTGGCCGCACAGATCAACCTGCAAGCCGCGGATGGCAACATCTATGCGCTTGCGGGCGGCGGCACACGCACACGCGCAACCGGCACCGCAACGCGCGATGGACACGTCTGGCTCGTCGCCGATACGGGCGGGATCACGCAGGGCGGCACGATCTCCGCCTTCAATGCGAATGGCAGCGGCGGCACTGTCGATACACAGGCACGAGTGCTTTCGTTCGTCCCCGGCGCACGAGTGCTAGCGTCGCAATGGAACGTAACGACTCCCGCTTTTACGATCGACCAGCCGGCTGCCGGAGCACTTCGGCGCAGCCTCGACGCGGGCACATCGGTGAACGTAACGACCACGGGCGCGAACGGTGCATCCGGCGATCTAAGCGTCGCTTCAGGCATCAGTTGGCAGGGCCCCGCCGCCCTATCGCTCGAGGCCTACCACGATGTGTCGATTGCGCCGGGCGTCACCCTCAAGAACTCGGGCTCCGGCAATCTGACGTTGCGCGCGGACGCGTCGGGCATCGACAACACCGGCAGCGTCGTGAACGGCGGCACGCTCGACTGGTCCGCGAGTACGGGCATCGTCAGCGCGCTATACGATATGAACGGCAGTTACAGCCCCGGCACAGTACTTACCAATAGCGCGTGGACGGCCGCGCCATACAGCGGTCTATTGACCCAGGAGACAGCTTATAAACTGATCAATTCGCTGAGCGACCTGCAGCAGATCTCGACGGATCTCGCCGGTAGCTACGCGCTTGGCAAAGACATCGACGCAAGCGCGACCTCGGGCTTCCCTCCACCGTTTCCGTTTACACCGATCGGCGACGGCGCGACGCCGTTCTCGGGTCAGTTCGACGGCATGGGGCATGCAATCAATGGACTCTCACTGTCGAGCACGGTGCTCGTCACACCCGGCTCCATGACCGGCGGTCCCGATCAGCGCGCAGCCGGCCTGTTCGGTGTGATCGGCGCGGCGGGTGTCGTGCGTCATGTAGACGTGAATGGGAAGATCAATAATCAGCAGGACTACGGTTCCTACGGCATGCTGGCCGGATTCAACTATGGACTCGTCACTTACGTACGCACTAATGGATCCGCTTCCGCGTTTGGGGGCTACCGCTACGCCTCCAGCACAGGCGGGCTGATCGGATACAACTACGGCACGATCACGCGCTCTGGCAGCAACGTGGACGTGTCCGCCGAAGGCTCGCTCGGCGGACTGGTCGGAATCAACGTGGGGACGATCCGGCAGTCGTATGCAACGGGCGCAGTGGCGGCGCAGGCGCATACAGGAGGAGGCGGAGGACTGGTCGGCAGCAACTCGGGACTCATCTCGCAGTCATACGCGACAGGACAGGTGTCGTTCCAGCCGAACTATTGCGGCGGCGGAAACGGCGCACAGTGTTCGGACGGCAGTGCCGCGCTGGTTCAAAGAAACGGCGGCACCATCGAGCAGTCGTTCGCCACCGGGAAAGTTGTACAGAACACCAATCCGACGCTCGGCCCGCCCCCGCTAGGCGTCGCAAGCACCAACAACGGCACCATTGCGGGTGACGTGTACTGGGACATTCAAACCACCTTGGCAACACGCGATGTTTATAGTGGCGCGGGCACCTCGGCAGCAAAGGGGTTGACCACGGCACAGATGAGCATGCCGTCGAGCTTCGGTCCCACCTACGACTTCAGCTCCACTGGCGCGTGGGCCATGCCTGCGGGTGCGACGCATCCGGTGTTGCGATGGCAGGTTGCCCAGTAGGTAACCTCTGTCATTTTCGCGACCCACGATTCGCAAGCGGATTCAGCGCAATGACAAATGTCGCTACGCCGAGAATGATGGCCAGCACGCCCCAGCGGAACCAACCCGGTGTTTCATAGATAAGGCCGCGTATCGTGGCGTAAAGACCGCCAAGCCAGACAAATACGCCGAGTAATGCAAACGCTATGCTGGTTTCGGATCGTCTCATCGCGGTTCCGGTTCGTTAGCTTCACGAACGACCTGGCATGCCCGGTGTTCGCGGCGCGTCTTGCTCTACCCTTGCACCCGTCGGGACGTCCCGAGGATAGAACAGGACGACCAGCCGCGCTATTGGACCAAAGGCTCATTGTTCGACTCGACGCCGCCGCTTACTCTAGTGAATCATCAACCGAGGCTGTGGCGGCGCGCGGAGAGATTGCAATGACGAAGCACCAAAGTAAGCAGGACGAGCCAGGTAAGCGTGAGACGTTATCCAACAAGGAATATCTGCGCGAACTCACGCCAATGCAGGTTGAACTGGTAAAGCTGCAGGAATGGGTCGTTCAAACCGGGCAAAAGATCTGTATCGTTTTTGAGGGGCGCGACGGCGCCGGCAAGGGCGGCGCGATTAAGGCAATCACCGAAAGAGTGAGTCCGCGTGTATTCCGTGTGATCGCATTGCCTGCACCCACGGACCGCGAAAAAAGCCAGATGTACGTGCAACGCTACCTGCCTCACCTGCCCGCGGCCGGAGAAATAGTGATCTTTGATCGCAGCTGGTACAACCGTGCAGGCGTTGAGCGCGTAATGGGTTTTTGCACGGAAAATGAAGCCGTGAGCTTTCTCAAAGCGGTGCCGCTGGTGGAACGTGCAATCGTTCAGTCCGGCATTATTCTGCTCAAATACTGGCTCGAAGTCAGTCAAGAAGAACAGACTCGCCGTCTGCAAGATCGCATCACCGACGGGCGTAAAGTCTGGAAACTCTCCGGCATGGATTTGAAGTCTTATAGCCGGTGGTACGACTATTCGCGTGCGCGCGACGCAATGTTCGAAGCCTCCGACACCGATTTCGCCCCATGGTTTGTCGCGGTATCCAATGACAAGCGGCGTGCGCGACTCAATATCATTAGCGATCTGCTACAAAAGATTCCCTATAAGGCGATCGCGCGCGAAAAGGTCACCCTACCGGCCCGGCAAAAGCCGAACGGTTACAAGGAGCCCGACTATCCATTCAAATACGTGGCCGAACGATTCTGACCGCGCCGATTGCGTTGCTCTCTGGCGCAGCGGAGCGCGACGCTGTCACTGGAATTGAACGACCCGCCGGACATGGCGCGCAGATACCTGCGTATCTGCACGCCCTGATGCCTTCGATCCGCTATTTCTTGAGTATTTTCCACGGTCCGCCGGCAGTCTTGCAGACAGTCGGTGTCCAACTTTGTGTCTGACCTTTCGCATTTGCCACGAGCGTCGTGGTACGGCACGTCCGGTCCCCTTTCGTCGACGTGTCGTGCGGCGTGATGGTGCCATTGATCGCAACCGGGTTACCGGTTCCTTCGTTACTCCACGGAACCACCTCGCCGTCTTTCTTTTCCAGCGCCTTTTGCGCGGCGTCGTTGAGTGCCTTGCGATCAGCTTCTCTCATGAAGCTGATCGGCGTGTCTTTCAGGAAGTTCAAATTCGAAGCAACGCTGCCCGCGCTCACGGCAAGCAGCGCAGCCCCAGTCAGGCACCGTAGAAACAGGCGAGCAAGCGAGCGTGTCGGTCGCATCTGGGCAAGTGCGGGGCGCCCGGCCATTGAAGGAGACGGCTCGGAACGCACCGGCTGAAAGAAACAAGCAACCGCAGCCGGAACCGGAGCTGCCGCGATCGCACGAACGCGCGAGTCATCGCTCATCTGTCTGTTCATCTCGTTCTCCTCGTTGCTGCCAAACTGCGTTGAGTGCTTAACATGCGCTGACCTGTTGCGCGGCATTATTGCGGCACGCCAGGATATGCAGCGCCAATCGCCTGTCTCGCTCGAGTGCGCTTTGGCGCCTTTCCCGTCAAGAACCTTGTCCGCTTCGGTCCGGTTTAGTCACGACCGTCGTCACCGCTTGTTCGGTGTCGCGCAGCGCCCCTTTCGAGCCTGCCGCACGGCCGGATTCGAATTCATCGACAACGTCTGCCACCGAATACCGGCGTCCAATCGGACCAACACGTGCCTCCAGATTCTCGGCGCGGAGTATGTCGCGCGCCTCAGCGTGCGCGCCGACTATCCGCAGGCCTATCCCTTCAGCTAGTAGCGCGCCATGCAATGCGGACAGCATGCGCGCTCCTGAAAGATCGACCACGGGCGACGTCGACAGATCGCATATCACGAGCTTGATCGGTTCGGTGACTTCGTGGACTTTTGCCCATACTGTCTGACGCACGTGCTCGATGTTGAAGTACAGCAGCGACGCCGCAACCCGAAACACAAGCACGTGCGCAATAGATTCGTTGTCCGCATGACGCTGGATATCGGAAAAGCGCCGGGTTCCGCGAATGCGGCCAAGAAACGCAACATGCGGGCGTGCGGCCCGCCTGATAATCAACAGCATCGAGACGAGAACGGCGACGATCACGCCCTTCAGAATGCCGAGCATCAGAACTGCCGCAAATGCGACAAACGAGACGGCAAACTCATAGCGACTTACGCGCCAGAGATGACGAATCTCTCTCACGTCGACCAGTCCCTTGACCGCGACCATCACAATTGCCGCGAGAACCACGGTCGGCAAGTTCCTGAGCAGTTCGGTCAGAAACATCAGACACAAGGCGATCGTCAACGATGCAAACACGAGCGCCAATGGTGTTCGTGCACCGGCCTTGTCGTTCACGGAAGACTGAGACAGTCCACCGGCGACCGGATAGCCCTGGAACAGCCCGGCGGCCAGGTTCGCCGCACCGAGGCCCAGTAATTCCTGACGGGCGTCGATCTCGTAACCATTGGCTTGCGCGAGCGCGCGCGCAGCGGAGACGCTCTCGACGTAAGACAGCAGCAAACAGGCAAAAGCAAGCGAGACGATGCCATCGACGTCTCGCACGCGCAGCGTCGGCAGATGGAATTCGGGCAGCCCTCGGGGCAAGGCACCTACAACAGAGAAGCCGTGCGCCGCCAATGAAGTAACGGAAACAATAATGGTCGAGACGACAACGACCGCGAGCGCGACCGGCCTGCCTGGCAGGTACTTTTCGCCCAACACTAGAACGGCGATGCAGACGAGACCGAAAATCAGCACCGTCAGCGAAGTAGTGGGGATCTGTCCGCCGAGAACCATGAGACGTTCGAAAAATGACTCGCCCCCTCCTTTCGTGCCCAAAAGTTTCGGAAGCTGGGTCAACGCGATGGTCAGCGCAGCGCCCGCCTTGAAGCCCACGAGTATTGTTTCGCTGATGAAGTTGACGAGCGAACTCAGACGCAGCAGCCACGCAATGCAGCACATGCCTGCAATCAATAAGGCAGTCAGCGCGGCAATCGAGGCCCACCGGGCGGGATCGCCATCCGCCATGCCTGCAATGGTGAGACCGACCAGCATCGAAATAGCCGACGTCGGGCCGATCGCAAGTTGCCGCGACGATCCGAAAAGCGCGTAGCACGCGCCGCCCACTAGATAGCAATAGATACCGTATTGCGGCGGCAAGCCGGCCAGCGACGCATAAGCCAATGACACAGGAATGCCATACGCGGCTAACGTGACGCCGGCAATCGCGTCCTTCCTTAGCCACTTTCGCTGATAGGAAGCGAGCCATTGTGCAGGCGGAAAGACCGAGCGCCAACCGCTGGGCGCGGCCGCATCCGTCGCCCGGCCAGCGGCGCGCACTTTATTGGTCACGAAAGTTTTCCTCCAGTGCGAGAGCCGGCGAGCAGCACGTCCCAAGCAACTGGGACGGCTGCATTAGCGCCACTGGCAGCGCCCATGACCGTACTCGCACTCAAGCGTAAGCCGCTCCTCAGAGACCTGGAATCGGACTTTGGTCCTAAGCGAATTGCGGGTTCTGCCACCTGACATTGCGGTCACAGCACCGCGTGCAAATGGGGCGTAAAGGCAACGTCACTGCGAATGCATGACCAGAGGCCCCGATGGGAGGCCGATGTAGAGTCGCACCTGGCCGAATAGGACCATGGTCTCATTGTGTGCATCGGCCTATGAACGCAATCATCAGGAGACGGGCCGCTACGGCACATTGCCCGACCGAGGAGGTGCTGTGAACACACTAAGGAAGTGCTCCGTGTACGGTTTCGCCATTTGCATACTATTAGGCTCCGGCGCGCCGCAGGCCAAACCGATAGCCTACCCGGCCAAAGGACAAAGCGCCCAGAAGCAGCAGCAGGACGACAGTGCGTGTTATTCCTGGGCGAAGAACAACACGGGCGTCGACCCCGCTGCGGTCGCCAACGCTCCGCCGCCGCCATCGGGCCCCGCTGTGGGCGGTGGCGAGCGCGTTCAAGGTGCCGCGCGGGGCGCGGCCGGTGGCGCAGTGATCGGTGCTATTGGCGGAGATGCCGGGAAAGGCGCGGCCGTCGGCGCAGCCGCGGGCACCATGGTCGGCGGCGCCAGGGCGCGGCAGAACAAGCGTGCAGCGCAGGCTTCCGGTCAGGCGCAATCTCAAGGCGCCATGGATACGTTCAACCGCGCGTATGCCGCATGTATGGAAGGGCGAGGCTACACCATCAAATGAACAGCGCCTGGTGATGGCGCTGCACACATGCCTATGTGTGACGCCGTCGCCGCGTAATTCGCGCGGCGGCCCCCGGTCGGACACTCGAGGAGATCAGCAATGAACACCACAAAGCTCGTTATCGTCGCGCTGGCTGCGGCCTTTTCACATGGAGTAATCGCCGATACGACACCGCAGTACGACGTGACGAGAGAGCCGGGCAAGGTTTCCGTGACTGGAACTGTCAAGACAAAATCAACCATCGTCGGCATCGAAGCCGATACCCGGACTGTCTGGCTGAAAGACTCCAAAGGGAAGATCGTGCAACTCACGGTCGGAGAAGAAGCGAAGAACTTCGACCAGTTGAAGCTCGGCGATACGGTCGCAGCCGAATACACACAAGCGCTCACGCTGAGCCTGAAGAAAACCACCGGACCCGCGACAATCAGCCAGAGTGAAACGCTCAACCGCGCACCAGAAGGCGCAAAACCCGGAGGCTCGGCTGCCCGTGCGATCACGGTGATGGCCAATGTCGTCGCCCTGAACCCGCACACCAGAACGGTGACGCTGAAGGGTCCGCAGGGCAATTTGGTCGATATCGTGGTAGAAGATCCTGAACAGTTCAAGCGCGTCAAGAAAGGGGATCAGGTAGAAGTCGTCTACAACGAAGCCGTTGCCATATCGGTGGAGCCGCAGCAGATCAGCAAATAGGAACGGCGGGAAGTCACGAGACGCACGTGCGCGCTCCGCCGTGTTGCGGAGCTGCGCGCGCTGATTGATCGAGCGGACCGCAGTGACCTGAATTGTGCAAGGTCAATGTTTTATTTCGGATTCACGATAGATACCAGAACTGACGACTTTCACTGTTCTGCGTGCATGGCAGAAGCTTCTCCTAAGCTCCGACAAACCGGACATGTGCGCCAACATTGTCCGCTCACCACATGGTGCGCCCGCTGACTACTGCGCAGCGTCGATCCCGTTTTCCTTTGCATCACAGCATGATCCGCATGCCGCGTCTGGCCGCATTCATGACCACGTCAATCGGATCCACCTGTGCAAAGTGCTAGGATGCATCATCGGGCTTACAGACGACGGTACGCATATGGCGCATTACGCACGCAAAGCAACGTTGGCGGCATCTATCGACGAGCTTCGGCCAGCACCCGGCGAGACAGCTGCGCTCACCGACGTTCTGCGCCATTGGCGAGCCTTTGCAAGAATGACAGAGGCCTTGCAAGACAACGTCTCTCTCGCAACCATCCTCGACGAGGCGGCAAAATGCGCCGCGCTCGGCTGCAATGCGCCAATGTCAAAGGTGCTCGAAGTCGAAGGAGACGGCGGCGCGCTAGTCGTCAGGGGGCAATACGGCATGGGCGCAGAAGTGATTGGCCGCTCTGCGGGCGCCGTTCAGGCCTGGAATCCAGCCGGCGAGGCACTGGCCAATGCGAAGCCGGTGGTCGAGCCAGACGTTCGCCTGCGTCCGCAGGATAAGGTCCCAGCAATTCTCATCGAGTACCAGGTCGTCACGTCGGTCAACCTTCCTCTTATCAATCGCAGCGGCGCCTACGGGATTCTCGAGGTGGATTTTCGCGAGCCGACGCACTTCGGGGCATTGGAGATGTCGTTTCTCGCGTCGGTGGCGAGCGCACTCTCGGAGAGTATCGAGAAGTACCGGACGCGCTCCATGCTCACCGCCGATCGCGATGCCAAGGTAGACCTGTTAAGGGAACAGCAGCACCGCATACGTAACAACTTCCAGCTCATCGTTGCAATGCTTCAACGCAATGGCGCGCTAGCCAAAGATCCGCATGTGCGCGATAGCTTCAAGCAAGTCGAGCGCCGCGTCTTCGCCATGGCTTCGCTCTACAACCATCTGCTGGGGCTAGGCGATCATGGCGAACTTGTCGATCTCGGGCGATACCTCGCGTCGATGGCCGACAGCTTCCACGACTTTTATGGCTTGCGCGAGAGCGGTATCACGCTTGAGATCAATCTCGTATCGGGCATCTCCGTGACTCTGGACACGTGCACCGCAATCGGGACAGTGGTGAACGAACTCGTTGCGAACGCGGTAGAACATGCTTTCGCCGGGACTCCTGGGCAGCTGACAATAAGTTTGACGCGAAACCCGTCTGGCGGATACTCAATCTGCGTAGCCGACAATGGACGCGGCCTGCTCCCGAGTGCTCTTGAACACATCGGCCTGCGTACGAGCCGTAGGATACTGTCGAGCATCGGCGGCCAGCTTCATCACCGCTCGCAACCCGCCCCTGGAACTGCGTGGGATTTGACGCTTCCGGAATAGGTGCCAACTGCAGGCGATTAGTAAATATGCCGGTCACGCGGACGGCGTGCAGAGAACCACCTCACTGCCCTGGACTACTCCACGCGCGCGCCGCACCACATGGATGGCGAAAGAATGCCCGATCAGGGCTTTCCGCGACCGGTCTTTCCCTGAAGTTCGTCAATGCGTCGAGACGCTTCTGCCTTCGTCAGCGAGCCGTCGAACGGCTCTTTTGCTTCTTCGCACAGCGTCTTCAAGTACGAGGCTTGAGCGCCCGTCATCGGTTCTTCGCCCGTGACCCAGTCGTCCGGATCTTTCTCGGCATTGGACGTGGGATGCACCTTCGGATTGTCGTCGCCAGAGCCGGCGTTCAACGTCGATTCATCTTCCGTTTGTGCGATTTTCTTTTGCGTCATATTGAATTGCTCCGTCATGTTGCGCGACGCTGACGTGGCCCGCCTGCAATCGCGACCGTCGCAACGGTCTCAGGAGGTGAGCAATTCGCATGCCTTTTGCAGTGGCCGCAGCATTGAGGAAGCGGCGCGGGTCGCGAGTCATGCCGCGACGACCCCGCAAATGCAGGTCGCGCGAACGCGGCAGCGTCAGCGGAGTGCCGATTAACGCATATGCAAGTTCGTTTTGCCGCCAGGACACGGCAGTCATGCCGTCTACCTTCTTCTGCGCGATCGACTCATCGGGCCGCGAATCTTTGATTACGCAAAGCGTGACGGGCACGCCGCGCTCGGGCAGGTAAACCATCTGAACCAGCGGCTTGCCTCCATACCGCAAGCGCTCAGCCGACTTGAACGCCAATCCTGGCGGCCGCGGATCCGGCACGCGTAAGCAGCGGATCCGACGACAGCGCGACGCCGTTGGACAGGATCGTCGGGGCGAAACGCGCCACTTATAGAACACATGTTCGCCCGGATAGGGCGAGTTACCAGCAGAGCCGGATGCTCCGTTCAAATCGAGCGGAACGGTCGCGCCAACATGCCGATCATCACCGCCCATCCATAACAGTCGACGCAGCGCGACTATTTCACAGCACGCTGGAATTCCTGAAATGGACGGTCCACAAACTTGTTGTCATGCAATGGAATAAACCCGTCGCCTCAGGTGTCGCGCCGACCAATGCCGCTCGTCGGTGTCTCCCGGAAAATCGGAGCGGAGCTAACGAACATGTTAAAAGCGATTCATATTGGTATCCTTCAATACCGACTGTCTTGCACATGATTCATGCCTCGCCCCAAAACAGCACGGGTGTGCACCCCGCGCTACCAGGCGAGCGCTAAGATTGCAGCCGTAGGACCCGCGCGGCGGACCTTTCGCGTGGGCTTGTCAAGCCGTTCGAACCGGCGGCAGCCGTTCCGCATAACGCCGCGGTACGTCATGGCCCCGCATTCAGGAGTTTTTCTTCCATCATTGGAGGTAGTAAGTGAAGAAGCTAACGACTGCTTTTGGCGCACCTGTTGTAGACAATCAGAATGTTCAAACAGCCGGGCCGCGCGGCCCCGCATTGCTTCAAGACGTTTGGTTCCTCGAAAAGCTCGCGCATTTCGACCGCGAAGTGATTCCCGAGCGGCGTATGCACGCCAAGGGGTCGGGCGCATATGGCACCTTCACTGTTACGCATGACATCACCAGATTTACACGCGCGAAGATCTTCTCGCAGATCGGCAAGAAGACCGACCTGTTCGCGCGTTTTTCAACGGTTGCCGGCGAGCGCGGTGCCGCCGACGCCGAACGCGATATTCGCGGCTTTGCAGTGAAGTTCTATACCGACGAAGGCAACTGGGATCTGGTAGGCAACAATACGCCGGTTTTCTTCTTGCGCGATCCGCTCAAGTTCCCCGACCTGAATCACGCGATCAAGCGCGATCCGCGTTCCGGCCTGCGCAGCGCTGAAAGCAATTGGGACTTCTGGACGCAATTGCCCGAAGCGCTGCATCAGATCACGATCGTGATGAGCGACCGGGGCATTCCCAAGTCGTTCCGGCATATGCACGGCTTCGGCAGCCACACGTTCAGCTTCATTAACGCGGACAAGGAACGCTTTTGGGTCAAGTTCCATCTGTACACACAACAGGGCATCCAGAACCTGACCGACGCCGAAGCGACGGCGCTTGTAGGCGTGGATCGGGAAAGCTCGCATCGCGACTTGTACGAAGCAATTGAGCGCAACGAACACCCGAAGTGGACAATGTTCGTGCAGGTCATGCCCGAGCAGGATGCCGCAAAGACGTCATTCAACCCGTTCGATCTCACCAAGGTCTGGTCGAAAAAAGAGTATCCGCTGATCGAAGTGGGCGTGATGGAGCTGAACCGCAATGCGGACAATCATTTCGCCGAAGTCGAACAGTCCGCGTTCAATCCCGCGAACGTCGTTCCGGGCATCAGCTTTTCTCCGGACAAGATGCTGCAAGGTCGCCTGTTCTCGTACGGCGACGCCCAGCGCTATCGGCTCGGCGTGAATCACAGCCTGATTCCTGTCAATGCGCCTAGGTGTCCGACCCACAGCTACCATCGCGATGGATCGATGCGCGTGGACAACAACATGGGCGGCACGACGCCGTACAACCCGAATACCCGCGGCGAATGGCTCGACCAGCCGGATTTCAGCGAGCCGCCGCTTTCGCTCGAAGGAGCTGCGGATCACTGGAACCATCGCGTCGACGAAGACTACTTCTCGCAGCCAGGTGCGCTGTTCCGCCTGATGTCGCCGGAGCAGAAGCAGGCGCTCTTCGACAACACTGCACGCGCGATGGCGGGCGTGTCAGAACCGATTCAAAAGCTGCACATCGAGCACTGCACGAAGGCCGATCCGGCTTACGGTCAGGGAGTCGCGGCGGCTATCGAGTCGGCAAGCAGAGCGAGTCCGACGCCGAATCGTGGGTTGTGATGTCACATCACGCTGACTAGCAGTCGACCAACCAGTTGATATGCGATCGCTGCGAGCCTTTACGAAAAGCTCGCAGCGATCGATCATGGAATCAAGCCTCGTCATTCTTCCGCGCAATGGCAAGCTCGATCGAATCGAGCAGCACTTCCTCAGCGAAGGGCTTTCGAAGAAATCCCACCGCACCGTCGCGCATGGCCCGTTCGACCGTCTGCCCGTCGCCATGCGCCGACATGAATACCACAGGTATCGACCGGTGGCCCGCGTTCAATCGACGTTGGACTTCCAGTCCCGGCATGCCGCGCATCCTGACGTCCAGCAATACGCAAAGCGCATCGTCAATCAGCGGCGACGCGAGAAACTCCTCGCCGGAAGAGAAAGCCAACGTGCTGTAACCCACGGCTTTAAGAAGATCGCCGACGCCGCTCCGTATGGAGGCGTCATCGTCAACGATGCACACAAAACTCATAGCTGCCACCACTCCAATGCCGTTACCAGGAGGCCACGGCTTCAACCACAGTCAGGCTGCGTCGCGCGACCATCCCCAGACTGCGCTCGGGCACGGTTTCCGATTTCGCGAGAAACGCCGCCTTCCGCGACAACGCCTCGTTCGCTTCTCGGGATCCGTACAGCTTGCGCAGCGCGTATTCCCGGGTGCTTTCGAGCAAAAAATATTCCTTGGTGTTGCTGCCGCCAGTGGTACTCACGAAGCTCTTCGACGCGAGGCCGACGATCGCTTCCGTGACCTCGTTGCACGACAATTGACTGAAGGCGGCGACAGCACATGCCGCTTCAAGTGAAAAACGAGTGGGAAATACGCCGAGCCGTTGCAACACGAGTTTCTCGACGTCGCTCAGCAATTCATAGCCCCAATCGAGCGATGCCTCCAGGGTCTGCTGACGGCGCGGCGCGGTACGGCGCCCACCAGTCAGAAACTGGAACCGGTCGTCGAGTTCGAATATCAGCCTGCCGATGCCGAACACTGCTGAGCGTGCCGCCGCCAGTTCGATAGCGAGCGGTACGCCGTCGAGCCGACGGCAGATTGCAGCGATCATCTCGAGACTGCAACGGTCGCTTATTGCGGCGGCATCGAACGCGCTCAATTGCGCAAGGAAGAGCTTCACCGAACTGCATGCGAGGATGGCATGCAGTCCCGCCCCCACGGCGGGCGTCTCCATTGGATCGACCCAATGCGTAATTTCGCCCCTCGTTCGGAGCGGCTCGCGACTGGTCGCAAGAATCCGCACATCGGCGCTTGCCTGGACCAGTACGTCACAAACGGTCGCTGCCGACTCAATGACATGCTCGCAGTTGTCCAGTAGAACGAGCAGCTTGCGGCCCTGAACGGCCGCAGCCAGATCTTTCAACTCGGGAGCGTCGCCATTGTCGCCTGCTATACCCAACGCCGCTGCCACGGTGCTGACGATGCTCTGCGCCCTTGCGACCGATGCCAAAGGCACGAAACACACTTCCATCCCGGCCGCATCCGCGATTGACCGCGCGACTGCGATACCCAGTTGTGTCTTGCCGATGCCACCCGCACCCACCAGTGTCACGATGGGCCCCGTAGTGAGCGCCCGCGCGAGTTCCGCGGTCGTGCTGTCGCGGCCAATCAAAGGCCCTTGCATCGCCGGCAAACTGTTGAGGCGACCGGCCCCAATGCGAGGCGTCGGCGTAGACGCGGGCACTTCCAGAGAGTCTTCTATCTCCACCGCCAGGGTCAGGCGATAACCTCTTCCGGGAATCGTGCGGATAGCCTGCTTATCTTCGCCGAAAATCTTGCGCAAGGCGGACAGTTGCACATGGATGTTATTTTCTCCAACCACCGACTTCGACCACACGTGCTCGAAGATCTCGTCTTTCGTAACGGTTGCGCCGCGAGCCCGGATCAGCAGTTCGAGGATGCCGAACGCGCGCGCTCCCAGCGGTACCAATTCTGCACCGAAATAGACCTCGCGCATTTCCAGCGACACTGTTATTCGACCGATTTTGATCATGCGGGATTCACGTCTGGTTGATTAGCGGGACGGCGAAGCAATAGCTTTCATGCTTTCGCAACCTTGCCCACGAGGCGGTGACGAGGCCAGCGCCGGTTAAGTCATGGTAATAGGAGGCGTCAGCCGAAACCACTATCCATAGGGATACGGCAGTCACCGCCTCGGCAGGCTGCCGCATCCTTCCCGCTGTCCCATTGCGCGCGACGGGCTCTCGCCCGTGGCGCGTCGTGGTTTACATGCGCCTACTCACACTTTCGTATGAGACCGTCATGCTTGCGGATGCTCGACGCGAGCCGTGGCCGCGCGAAACAGAAAGCCGGCGCCGCGCAACGGCCGCCCACGTGCAAATAAACAATTAGCCGTGCTGGAACGAAAGCTCGCATGTGCAACGGCCGACATACTGGCCGCCATCATCCGACTTGCTGCTCTGGCCGCACGGCCTGTTGCGGCCTCCTTTTGGGGATTGCACGACATGGCCGCCCGCAGAGCAATGCAATTTCGTCCCGGTTATCGCCTTGCAGCCGTTGCGGCTGGCCTTCTGATTTCGGCGTGGTGTGTCGCGACTAGCCATTGCGCACCGGACTTGCGCAAAGCGCTCGAACAGACCGACCGCGACACCCGGCTACCGCTCGAACGCATCGCGCTCGAAGCCGGCCGATCGGAGGCGCCGCAGCGAGCTTCCAGGATCCAGGCGCAATCCCCTTGTTCAACGTCGGGATCGTTGGCCGCTTCGAGCCGCCTGCCAGTCGCGCGCGACGCAGGCAAGCCGGAGACCGGCGTGCGAATCTGAAACGGACGGGCGTTTGCACAATTGCCGCGTCGGGCGGCGTGCCATGCTGCGCCCGTGCCCTCTACAAAACGGCGGGAAATGGTGATGGCAAAGAAGAAGCAGATCCGTATATATAGCGAACCCGCCGGCGGCTGGGGTGCGCTCAAGGCAACCGGCGAGGCATTGACACTGCAGGGCGTCGCGATATCGGGCGCGAAGACGTTGCTGCGAATGAATCAGCCCGAAGGCTTCGACTGCCCCGGCTGCGCGTGGCCCGATCCCAAGCACACATCGTCGTTCGAGTTCTGTGAGAACGGCGCGAAAGCAGTGGCTTGGGAAGCCACCGTCAATCGCTGCACACCGGAGTTCTTCGCAGCGCATAGCGTTTCCGAGCTGAGCGCCTGGGACGATTACGACCTCGAAATGGCCGGCCGCCTGACGCATCCAATGGTGTACGACCGGGCGTCTGACCGTTATGTGCCGATCGAATGGAGCGACGCGTTCGTGCTCGTCGCGAAGCATCTGAACGGTCTCGACCATCCTGATCAGGCGGACTTTTACACGTCGGGGCGTGCATCCAACGAAGCGGCGTTTCTCTATCAGATCTTCGTGCGCGAATTCGGCACCAACAATTTCCCCGACTGCTCGAACATGTGCCACGAAGCAACGAGTGTCGGGTTGCCTCAATCGATCGGCGTCGGCAAGGGCACTGTGCTGCTCGAGGACTTCGAGCATGCGGATGCGATCTTTATTTTCGGCCAGAATCCCGGCACCAACAGCCCGCGCATGATGAGCGATCTGCATAGCGCCTCGCGGCGCGGCGCGAAAATCGTCTCGTTCAATCCGTTCCGCGAACGGGCGCTGGAGCGCTTCGCGGCACCCCAAGATCCTGTGGAGATGGCGACGCTCGGCTCCACGCAGATCAGTTCGTTTCTCTATCAGGTCCGCGTCGGCGGCGACGTCGCCGCGCTCAAAGGCATGATGAAAGCGCTCGTCGAGGCCGACGATGCGGCGCTCGCCGCGGACCAGCCCCGTGTACTCGACATTGAGTTCATCGAAGGACACACACACGGCTTTGAGGACCTCGCCGCCGATCTGCGCGCCACCGGGTGGGATCTCATCGTCCAGCAGAGCGGCCTGTCGCGCGACGATATTCAGAACGCCGCCAACATCTACATGAGCGCGAAGAATGTGATTCTCGTGTATGGCATGGGGCTGACACAGCATCATCGCGGCACGGAAAACGTTCAGCAGGTCGCGAATCTCGCGCTGTTGCGCGGCAATATCGGCCGCCCCGGCGCGGGCGTGTGCCCGGTGCGCGGACATTCGAACGTGCAGGGCAATCGCACCGTCGGGATCACGGAGAAGCCGTCGGCGGCGTTGATCGACGGCGTCGAGCGAGCGTTCGGTTTCCGGCCGCCCGCAGACCACGGCCACGACGTGATCGCCACGATCGATTCGATGATGCGCGGCGACGCGAAAGTCTTCGTCGCGCTGGGTGGAAACTTCGCCGCAGCGGTGCCCGATTGGGTGCGCGTGCAGGCCGCAATGCGCAAACTCGACCTGACCGTATACATCGCAACGAAACTCAATCGCAGCCATCTCGTGCATGGCAAGGAAGCGTTGATCCTGCCGTGCCTCGGCCGCACCGAGATCGATATTCAGGCAGACGGACCGCAGTCGATCACCGTCGAAGACTCCATGTCGATGGTGCATGCTTCAGGCGGCCGGAACGAGCCAGCCTCGCCGCATCTGAAAAGCGAACCGGCGATTGTCGCGGGCATTGCGCGCGCCACTCTCGGAGCCGGCTCACACGTCGACTGGGAACACCTTGTGGCGAGCTATGACCGCATCCGCGAGAAAATCGAAATCGTCTATCCGATGTTCCAGGCATACAACGAACGCATTCGCGTGCCAGGCGGTTTTCATCTTGCATCGACTGCCCGGGAGCGGGTCTGGGCCACGCCCAACGGCCGGGCCAACTTTCTGGTTTTCAAAGGACTCGACGAAAATCCGGCACACCACGATCCCGACGCGCTATGGCTCACCACGATGCGCAGTCACGATCAGTACAACACCACGCTCTATTCGCACTCGGACCGCTATCGCGGCGTCTTTGGGCAGCGCGATGTCGTCTTCATGAATCCGCGCGAATTGCACAAGCGCAACCTGCATCCGGGCGAACGCATCGATGTCTGGGCCTTGTCGACCGACGGAATCGAGCGCGTGATTCGAAGCTTCAAGGTCGTCGAATACTCGCTGCCCGACGGCTGCTGCGGCGCCTATTATCCGGAGGCGAACCCTCTCGTTCCACTGTACGCATTCGACCCGCAAAGCCGTACGCCATCCTACAAGTCCGTGCCGGTGAAGATCTCGCGCGCCGCGGCCGTCGGCGCCGACTCTTCCCACCATGCGACCGTTCTCGATACTGTGAGGGTTCATCATGCATCTGAGTGACGTGCTCGATCTGTCGCGTGCGCAGTTCGCGATGACAGCCATCTTTCACATCCTGTGGCCGATTCTCACCATCAGCTTGTCTGCATTTCTGGTCCTGATCGAGGCACTGTGGCTGCATACCGGCAAATTCTCCTATTACCGCCAGGCGCGCTTCTGGAGCAAGCTGCTGGTGCTCAACTTTGCGGTCGGCGTGGTCAGCGGCATTCCGATGGAGTTTCAGTTCGGCACGAACTGGGCGGGTTTTTCGCGCTATAGCGGACAGTTCTTCGGCAACATTCTCGGCTTCGAGGGCGCGATGGCCTTCATGCTCGAAGCGGGCTTCATCGGCGTGATGGTGCTCGGATGGGGACGCGTGCCGCGCGGCGTGCACCTGTTCGCCACCTCGATGGTCGCGCTCGGTTCGAGTATCTCGGCGTTCTGGATCATGGTTGCCAATTCGTGGATGCAGACACCCGCGGGCGTAACGGTCGAGAACGGCAAGATCATCGTCACCGACTATGCCGCCGCGATCTTCAATCCGGATATGGTTTGGGGCGTCACCCACATGTGGGTCGCGGCGATCGAAACCGGCATGTTCGTGATCGCGGGAATTTCCGCATGGAATCTGTTCAAGCGTCGCCATCCGGAATTCTTCGCGCAGTCGTTCAGGATCGCGTTGCTCGTGCTCGTATTTGCAGCGCCAATCCAGATCTGGTTAGGCGATTCGAGCGGCGGTAGCGTGTTCAAGACTCAACCGGCCAAAGGCGCGGCGATCGAAGGACATTGGGTCACCAATGCGCCCGGCACCGGCGCGTCGTGGTCGCTGCTCGCGTGGCCGAACGAGCAGGCGCAGCGCAACGACTGGTCGATTGAAATTCCGGGCATGTTGAGCATTCTCGGCACCCATTCGCTGCACGGCCAGGTGAAGGGGCTCAAGGACTTCGCGCCCGACGACCAGCCGCCGATGCTTCCGCTGCTTTATTACGCGTTCCGTGTGATGGCCGGCATCGGCTTTCTCTTCATGGTGCTGGCATTCTGGACCGCATACGTTCTGCGCAAGACGCGCGGCAATCTCGAACAGTTGCTCGCGCGGCGCAAACTGCTGCTTGCATGGGTGCTATGTATCCCGCTGCCTTACGTAGCCGTTGAGGCCGGCTGGATCGTGCGCGAAGTGGGACGCCAGCCTTGGGTCGTCTATGGTCTGCTGCGCACGAAAGACGCCGTTTCCACCGTGTCGGCTTCGTCGGTAACGTTGAGCATGGTTATGTTCTTCGTCTTCTACGTGGTTCTGCTGCTGACGTTTTTCGTACTGGCGCGCAACTGGCTGCGAACCGGCCCCGACCTCAGCGTGAATCCGCAGTCCGCCGCGCTGGCAGAGCGCGATTCGGCAGTCACCGAGTACTAAACCACTTCATTGCGAGGCCCTCCAATGGACAGCTCGACTCACACGATGCTCGCGATCACATGGTTCGGCGTGATCGGTCTCATGCTCGTGTTCTATGTCATCGCCGACGGCTTCGACCTCGGCATCGGAATACTCAGCCTGCTGCGTAAGCGGCGCGAAGATCACGATGTGATGGTGCAGACAATCGGCTCTGTGTGGGACGCCAACGAGACGTGGCTCGTCGTGCTGGGCGGCGCACTTTTTGGCGCTTTTCCCGAGGCCTATGCGCTGCTTCTGCAGGATCTTTATCTGCCCATCATGCTGCTGATCGCGGGCCTGATCATGCGCGGCGCGGCAATCGAATTCAGGCACAGCGTGAGCCACGGTCCGCTCTGGGACAAGGTATTCGGAGTCGGCAGCCTGGTCGCCGCTATCGCGCAGGGCATCGTGCTCGGCAAAGTCATTACGGGTCTCACGCCCAGCGGTTTGAGCGACGTGTTCGTCGTGGTGTCGGCAGTCGGCGTGGTGGCCGGCTATTCGTTGCTCGGCTCGACCTATCTCGTCAACAAGACAGTCGGTACGATCGAACAATGGTCGCGGCGGCTTGCATTGCTAAGCGCATTCGTCACTGTGGCGGCCGCCGTGATTCTGACCGTTGCTACGTGGTTTGTCAGCGACGTGGGGCACGTCCGCTGGAGTCAACCAGGCGTGTTCCACGTACTCGTCATGCTGGGGCTCGCCGCCGCCGTTGCCTTCGCGTTCATCTTGGCCGCGCTGTATCTGGGCAGTTCGCGCGGCCCGTTCCGGGGCGCTGTCGTGCTGTTCGTACTGTCATTCGCCGGCCTCGCAATCAGCCTCTTTCCAGACTTCGTGCCAGGCAAGCTGGGCATCGTGGAAAGCGCCTCGGACACGTCGACGCTGGTCTTCATGCTGATCGGGATTGGCTTTCTGTTCCCGGTGATGATTGGCTATAACCTCTACCAGTACTACATCTTCCGGGGCAAGGTCGTGACCGGATCACATGCGGGCGACTAGCGCAACGTGCTTCTCCTGATACCTCGCCGATCCGAGGAAACTGAGCCGGCCTCGTGCCGGCTTTGTTGCTTGCCGATCACGCCTCAAGGGCAGTGTTCAGGACGGTACACAGAATCATCGCACCGGCATTGAGCGGCGCGGGCCGGCACGGACGTGGTTTGTAAATTGCATCGCCGCGCTGGATCGGCCGTCCGCTCATCGCACACACGCCGGCAACGCGTGCATGGCTCATGTGCCAGACCTGATCGCCATATGAGCAGTGCGTCGAGTCGCGCCACGCCAGCGTCGCGGTGGACGGCGAAGGCCGGTCGATCACGCGGACCTGGACTTCGCGATGCTGTCCCCGGACCGACGCGCGGCGATCCCACTGTCCGTTGTGTGTAAGAGCCGCCACGAACTCGTGGTCGTCGAAATCCGTGTCGCCCGACAGCGCGGACAGCAAGCCGAGTGTGCGCAGCCACGGGTCCGTGTAGTTCGCTTTGTCCAGCATGATGACACTCCTCTATCAGGTGAATCAGCCGATCAGCGTGCGCCGTTCGTCGTTCGATATCGCAGCGCCCGAACCCGCCAGCACGTCATTTGAAATTCTCATGTCGTTATGTGCGTACGCCCTGCTGCCGTCGCTGCACGCAACCTCATTGCCGTCAGCGTCAATTGCCTCGAGAGCATGTTGGTTGCGAGGCATCGGGAAGAAATGCATGGGCGTGCCTGATTGCCGGAAGAAGGCTTCACTGACTTGCAGAAACGCATGGATCTGTTTAGCGATCGACATTCTTTTTCATCCTCCAGCAATACGGTGTCTCTCCAACCAGCCGTTTGAATACGGTCGTGAAGTGAGCTTGCGAGCGGAAACCACAGCTGAGCGCCACGTCGAGAACGTTGTGGCGCGAGTTGAGAAGAAGCTGCTGTGCGTGCTCGATCCGCCGACGCAACAGATATTCGTGAGGTCGCATGCCGGTCGCACGCCGGAATTGCGAGGCAAAATGCATGCGGGTGAGACCCGTGCTGCCGGCAATGTCCGCGAGTCCGATCGGCTCCGACAAATGGGCGTCGACATATTCGATCGCGCGACTCAGCCGCCACGGCGGCAGTGCGCTTGCTTCTCGCGACTTGCGCTCCGTCACGGTGAAGTGCCGCGCAATGACACGCGAAACAATCGCGAGACTGACGCTATCGGTAAAGAGCTTGCCGAGCGTCGCGTCGTCCGACTGCGATACGGCTAGCGCCTGCGCGAGGCGTTCAAGAGCGGGATCGCGCACCAGCTTCGGATCGTCGATGCGTAATTCGCCTTTGTGCGGACGGCCGAATGTGTCCTCGAAGCACTCGCCCAGAACCTGCTGGGAGACGAATAGATGCAGCACGTCGGCGGCAGAGTCGAACACCGCGCCGCATGGCACGTCGGGAGCGGTAATTTGAATGGCCCCAGCAGTGACGCGTCCGCGAACCAAGATCTGCCCCGCGTGAGAGAAAGTCAGCGACGTGCATTTCAGATTCATCGCAATACAATGATGCGCGGTATTGCCCTCATTGACTACCTCGATCCGCTCGCTGTCGTTACGTATCCACCGCGATATGACAATAGCGTTTTTCTGCGGCGTGTTCTCGTCGCATTCGTCGTCGGGACAGCGCCACTGACGCTCGCTGCCAATCGAACTCGCCCTTCTTTTATGGATGACATCCACGGCGGGCAAAGACATCGAACTGGTCATGATCGGTCATCCAGAATAAGTGATGTGATAGTGCGAATTGGAATGAATGCTGCAGTGACGACAAGGTAACGCACCGCAAATGCGCCCACTAGCCCTACATAAGGTTGAGTCAAATGACCAATGGTTAGGTCGACTCATCTGCAGGTTTAATTGCGCAACGGACGTGCGGATGCGGCCCTTCGCTGTGCGTCGCGCGCACTGGGGTTCTAGCGTGTCAAGAAAGAAAGCATTGCCGCGCTTTTTTCTAAAGCGAAGCGGATATATGACCTATACGCGCGTATAACGCGGATCGTCTTCGGGGCGAAACAGCGCTCCGACGACGGTTAAAGTCGAAAGCGCTGCCTGTTCAGTTACGCGAGCCGCGCGCCGCCGGACCAGCGGTACTTTGCGGCGCTTTTACGCCGAGTGCTTCGGCCTTCAAGACGAACTCCGCAAGCGAACGTGCACCCATTTTGCGCATGGCTTGCCCGCGATGGATCTTCACAGTGATCTCGCTCAGGTTCATCTCGCCCGCAATTTGCTTGTTCATCAGCCCGGCGGCGACGAACGCCATCACTTCGCGTTCGCGCGCGGTCAGCGATTCATAAGAGCGGCGCAGATCGTCGACGACCCGATTGGCTTCGCGCCGCTCCTGATCGCGCGCGAGCGCGTGCGTGACTGCATCGAGCATGTCCTGGTCGCGAAACGGCTTCGCCAGAAAATCCATTGCGCCAGCCTTCATGGCTTTCACGGTCATTGCAATGTCGCCGTGCGCCGTCATGAAAACGATCGGCAAGCCCAGTTTGTTCGCCGCGATTTGCTCCTGAACCGCGAGTCCGCTTTGGCCTTTCAGGCGAACATCGAGAATCAGGCAACTGGGCACGTCGGGCATCTCGAAGGCAAGAAATTCCTGCGCGCTGGCGAAGGTTTGCACGGCTAGCCCCACCGAACGCAGCAACATGCTGACGGCGCCGCGCATCGACTCGTCGTCGTCCACTACGTAGACCACCGATGCGGCCGCACCGTCGGGCTGATCCTGGCTCGTATTGCTACTGCTCATGACATCTCCCATCGTCGATCGGCAGGATAAACTGCAGCAGAGCGCCGCCTGTCGCCGGCGATTCCGCCCAGATACGGCCGCCGTGAGCCTCGACTATCGAGCGGCAGATCGACAGTCCCATGCCCATGCCTTCGGACTTCGTCGTAAAGAACGTACTGAACATACGGTCCGCATTGTCCTCGCTGATGCCCGTGCCCGAATCCTGCACGCTCACGAGCGCATGGCCGGCGTCGAACATACCTGTGGCAATACGAAGCTTTCGCGGGCCGCTCACGTCGGCCATTGCCTGCACGCTGTTCATTAGCAGGTTGATCAACACCTGCTGTAATTCCACTCGGTCGCAACACGCTTCCGGTGACGGCTCGCTAAGGTCCCATTGCACTTCGACTGCATGCCACTCGAACTCGCGCCGCATCAATTCCGCGGATTCGGTGACGATGCCGTTCAGAGCGACCGGTGCAGGAACACTGTCGCGCTTTTTAGCCATTGCCCGGATTCGCTGGATGATCTCACCGGCACGTTTTGCGTCCCGGACAATCTGCGTGACGGATCGCGTGGCTTCGTCCAACTCGGGGGTCGGTCTGTTCAGCCACCGCAAGGCTGCGCCGCCACATGCCACGACGGCCGCGATCGGCTGCGTGACTTCGTGTGCAATCGACGCCGCGAGTTCGCCGAGCATGGTGATTCGGGTCACGTGCGCGAGTTCGGCGCTCGAGCGCGCGAGTGCTTCCTGAGCGAGCGTAGTTTCGGTGATATCCATCAGCGCACCGACATATTCCGTGCCGCCGGATTGCGGCCTGGTCAAATGGGCAACGTAGTGCACATATTTGACGGAGCCATCGGGCATTGCAAGGCGGTACTTGACATCGACTAGTGCTACGCCGACTTTCGCCTGCTCAAAAGCGCCACGAACCGTCGCGACGTCTGCGGGATGGGTCCGTGCGAGGATCGCGTCGAAGGACGGGACGACTTCCCGGCTGTATTCGAAGATCCGGTAGGACTCGTCCGACCACCACATCGACGCGTCGGGAAAATGCGTGGCAATACTGCCTGTGCGGCTCAAACGCTGGGTGTCGGCGAGGAATGCCTCACTGCGTTCCAGTGCCTGCTCGGCCTGCTTACGGTCTTCGATGTCGGTATTGACGCCATACCAGTGCAAAATCGCACCGGCTTCGTCGCGCAGCGGCTCCGCACCGAGGTGCATCCACCGGTAGGCGCCGGTGCCGGTGCGGACTCGGGACACGTTCTCGAACGAAGCGCCGGTTGCGATTGCCGAGCGCCAGGTGCGCTGCATCTGCGGCAAATCGGCCGGATGCACGATCGCCGGCCAGACATCCGCGCCGCTCCCGCCCTCTTCCAGCGTCACACCCATGTCGGTCCAGCGCCGGTTGATGAACGTGAGCGTGCCGTCGCCCGATGAACTCCAGACCATGCCGGGAATCGCGTCGATGGTGGCGCGCAGCTCTTCCTGCTGACGCTGGACCCGAGCCTCCATCTCCTTGCGGCGGGTTATGTCGTTGTTGGTGGCGAGCACTGCACGAGGTGTGCCGGTCGCGTCGCGCCAGAGCGCCGCGCGGGTCGAAACGGCGACCACGCGGCCGTCGCGTCGAACGCGCTGAAGCTCGCCATGCCAGCGATTGGTGCGCAGCAGTTCGTCCTTGATGTCTTCGGGCGAAACCGGAAAAGAGGTCTGTGTGAGTTGATGAATCGACTGGCCGAGCGCCTGTTGCGCAGTCCAGCCATACAAGGCTTCCGCGCCGTGGTTCCAGAACGTGATGCGGTCGTTCATGTCGTGAACGACGATCGCGTCATGAGCCAGGTTGAGCAGCTGGATCTGCTCCTGCAGCGTCATCGCGGAGGCCTGGTTCCTCAGACTGAGGACCGACGTGGTGCCGATCGCGACCAGGCTCACGAGGCAGCGCGCGGCCGCACCGTTCAGATAGCCGCCTTCATGCGACATCACGAATCCGAGCAGCGTGAGCGCCACGCAGCCCCAGGTTGTCGCGACAGTGACCGCTCGATTGTTGGTCGACGCGACGAGCAGCACCACCACCACGTAAAGGACTGCGATGGCGATGTCGAGCGGCGTGAGCGCGTCGATCAGGAACACGACCAGCGCGATGAGCGCGGCGAGCGCCATGGGAATGCTGGTGTCGCGGTTCGCGGCGAGTAGAACGCTTGGGTAAGTTTTCATGCCGGCGGATCAACGCGCTACCAGGTGAAAACCGGGCGTGACGAGGCTGACAACCATGGACATAGGACTTTTTGGAACGGGCGTTCGTGAACGAATACCGGCAGCCTGTCCGTCACCGGTCAGCCGGCGCGGCTGTCCGGGCACATGACACTCAGATCTACCGGAACCAACCCCTTTCAAATCTGATGGCATCATGCGCGAGCCCGCGTCAAAAGGTGATACTTATTTTTCCTTAAACGTTGCACGACGAGTTGCCGTCGTAGAACCGAAAACCGCCGTGAAAGCCATGTTCCACGGCGGTTTGCGGGCGTCATGCCAAGGCGGGAGGATGCCTCAATGGTGGCCGAAGTCCTTGCGCGCGATCGGGACCGTACGGACCTTCGTGTACTGGAAGACAGGCATCGCCTTGACGGCGTCGCGAGTCGCGCCCGCCAACACCAGCTTGCCGTTCACGTAATCCAGTTGCGACAAGGGAATCGCCACATCGTGCGCCGATACGCCAAGGAACTGATGCGCCGCAACGATTGCGAACGAAACGGCGTTGTCAGGCGCGATGATGATGTCGTGCAGTACGCCCACTTTTTCACCGTTATCGTTGTAGATGCTCTTGCCCAGCAAACTCTTCTTGGCGCTCCAGCCTTCAATGATCAATTCAGCCTGCTCAACGCTGATGCCGATGGGCTGAGCGCCCGCCACCTGTGCGCTCGCGGATTGACACATAGCACCGAAGGTCGATGCCGCTACGAATACCAGTGCCCACTTGAGCTTCATATTGTTTCTCCAAAAGACCAACCGGTTAAAAATGCCCGCTCACTGCCTACCCATTCGCACGCTCGCAGCCGCGTGACGGCTCGAATGCATTGCGCCGTCCCGCAGTTTCGCGTCATTTCGGCCGGTCTGTTTTCGAATTCGCACGGCGTCGGCGGCATGGTCACTCAACCGTCCCCGCGGGCGCGCCTTCTCTTGCTTAATCCATGTTTCGTGGCTGCAGCGTCACGGTGCAGGTCATTCCCATGGCAAGTTTGATATCCGCCGGAATCCGGTCGAGATGTACGCGCACTGGAACCCGCTGCGCGAGCCGCACCCAGGTGAAGATCGGGTTGACGTCGGCAAGCAGGTCGCTGCCGGTCGGGTTGTCGCGGTCCGCTATACCGCTTGCCAGACTTTCCACATGGCCCTGGATCTCCTTTCCGCCCGACATCAGTCGCACCACCGCCCGGTCGCCGACATGGACCTTCGGCAGCTTGGTTTCTTCGAAATAGCCGTACACCCAGAAAGAATGCGAGTCGATCAGCGCCATGCGCGCCGTGCCGGCTGTTGCGAAGTCGCCGGGATACAGATTCAGGTTAGTGATGAAGCCATCCGAAGGCGCTCGAACCTCGCTGCGCGCGAGGTTCAATGCCGCCGTCTGCCGCGCGACCCCGGCTGCCTTATACGCGGCCTGAGCGGCGTTATACGCGGCTGCGTCGGCGGCGTAAGACGAGCCCGACTGCCTCGCAAGCGAAGCCGAATCGGCCCGGCTTTCGTCCGAGATCACATCGCCGGCCAGATTAGCCCGGCGCGCGGCCTGCGCACGCTTCATCGCAAAACTGGATTCGCTGGCCGCCATCTGCGCCTTCGCTTGTGCGACCTGAGCCTCGGCTCTCAGCAGGTCGGCGTCGGCCTGCGCTAGCGCATAGTGGAATCGCGCCGGATCCAGAATGAACAGAACGTCGCCCTTGCGTACCCACTGATTGTCCTTGACCCGCACCTCGGCGACGAGGCCGGAGACGTCGGTCGCGACCTGCACCACGTTCGCCCGTACCCTGCCGTCGCGCGTCCACGGAGAAAACATGTAGTCGAGCCATAACAGGCGGACCAGCACGACCGCCACGGCGAGAGCCGTGAGCGTGAACACCGCGCGTAAGATCGATTGCTTGTTTATCGTCATTGGTAGGGGTCGGCGGTCGTTGATTTCATGGTCTCTCCTCGGCTATGGGTCATCGCCATAAAAGCAGCGACGCGCCGCTGAACATAGCGGCGAACAGCGCGACGCGGAACAGGCTCGGGTGCCACGTATAGCGATAGAGCCCCAGCTTCGCCAGAATCAGGTCGATCACGACGAAGCTCGCCGCGCACACCGCGAGAATCGGCAGCAGTCCGGGCAGCAGCAAGGAAAAGAATTCAATCTCGCCCGGCACGTTGCGCTCCTTCAAAAGCGGAACCGCTCTGCTCCGGCGTGAATCCGCCACCCAGCTCCTTCATGAGCAGCGCCCAGGCGTCGAGTTGCCCGGCCTGGATATTCGCGAGGTTTTCTTCCTGCTGTAGCTGAACGTTCTGCGCCGCCAGCACGTTCAGGAATTCGGAGATGCCGCTGCGATAGCCGGCGTCGGCGAGCCGGAACGAGCGACGCGACGACTCCAGCGTGCTTTCAATCGATGCCTGCTGCTGCGCGAGCGAGCGCAACGACACGACCTGCACGGCGACGGCCTGCATTGCGCTCACGACACTCTGGTTGTAAGCGTCGACTGCGGCGTCGCGAGACGCGACGGCCACGCCATACTGGCCGCGCCGGCGTCCACCATCGAAGATCGGCAGTGAGATCGCCGCTCCGACGCCGTGGCCGACACCGTTGCTGTCGATGAAATTGAAGAAGCCGCCGAAGGTCGCAGCCGAACCGAGCGATGCGGTGGCTATCAGGTTGATGTCCGGGTAGAAGTCGGCATGCGCGGCGTCGATGCCTTTGTCCGCGCCCAACACTCGCCAGCGCGCGGCAACGACGTCCGGCCGATGCCCGATCAGTTCAGCCGGCAGCGATGCCGGCAGCGCGACCGGTACGCTCAGCGCCAGCACGGGCCGGCGCAGTGCCTCGCCGTAGCCGGGCCCCTTGCCCGCCAGGCCGGCAATCTGGATGCGACTCAACGCCAGTTGCTGCTGCGCCTGCTGTACCCGCGTGGCGCTGGTCTGAAACTGGGTCGCTGCCTGGCTTACTTCAAGCTGGCTGCCGACGCCCGCGCGCCAGCGGCGAGTCGCAATGTCCAGCGTGCGCTGCTGTTCCTCCTGAACCGCGCGATAAACGTCGAGCAGCGCGTATTGCAGCGATAGATGCACATAGCTGCGCACCACCGCGGTCTGCAATTCGATCTCGGCGAAGCGCGCGTCCGCGGCAGCAGCCCGCACGTTGTCGAGCGCGCCCTCGCGCAACGCACGTGTCTTGCCCCATAGATCGAGGTCGAACGACAGGTCCGCCTGAACGCTGTTGCTCCACACGGTTGTTCCGCCGGGCGGCGCAGGCGTCGTGTAGCGCGCGTAACGCCTGCGCTCGAAAGTGCCGCCGGCGTTGAGTTGTGGCAGTTCGTCGGCACCGGCGATCTGCGCCTGATAGCGCGCCGCCTCGGTCCGCTCTTCGACCGTGCGCAAGCCGGGGTTGCCGGCGGTGGCGTCCCGCACGAGCGCGTCGAGTTGAGGGTCGTTCCAGCGCTGCCACCAGTGATCGGTTGGCCAGTTCGCGTCATGTTGCGTCGCGCTGAGCGCGGCGCCTGGATCGAGTGATGCGGGATCGATCATCGACTCGCGCGTATGGATGCCGCCGCTGTTGATGCATCCGCTCAGAAGCAGCGCAGACGCGAGCGCGACGACCGGCGAGCGGCATGCCGCGCCAAACGACAGACAGCGGGCCGTCATGCTGGCTTCTCCACGTTGGCCCAGAAGGACAACGTACCGTCATGCAAAGTCAGTTCAGTGATATGCAGCAGTGCGCGCATCCGACAGTGCGCGAGCATCGTCGCATCGACCGTGATGTTCGGCGCGAGCGGGAGCGCTTCGAGCGCTTCCAGGGTCGCGGCGAGCGCGGCATCTGCGGCCTGCGGCGAGCACTGCGCGAATACATTGGCGGTTGCCGATAGCCACGCCTGCTGGACGGCGGGCCACTTCGCCGGCAGCGTTTCGCCGAGTTCCTCCGTGTCGAGCCGCACTTGAATCATCGCCCGGCCGATTTCGAGCGCTGCGAACGCCCAGCCGATCAGCCGGCTGCGATCCACACGGGCATCCGTGGGCGCCGACGCGATCTCGATGATGAAATCGCGCACGTTCAATTCAAAAGTGAAAAGCAGATCGTCCAGCGCACCGTCGCGCGCGCCCGTTGCGACCAACGCGCGTATCTGCTTCAGATACTGAGCCGTGATCCAGTCTCCTGCACGCGGCACGATGATTGAGAACGCAACCGCCGCAGTGCCGATGCCGACGAGCAACGCAAACCCGGTGTCGAGATAAGCGCTCGGGTTATATACGGTGGGATTCGAGATATTCACGATGAAGCAGAAATACAGACTGAAGCCGAGTCCGAGAATCGCGGTTTTTGGAAACGTATTCAGGTAACTGCCCACCATCACGAAAATCGCAATCGACAGGGCGAGCAACTCAAAAGTGTCGAAGTGCGGTAACAGAAGGAAGTTGAATGCGAAGCCGGCCGCCCAGCCGAGCAGGCAACCGACGAAAATCTGCCGACTCGCAATCGTCGGATTGGGCACGAGCGCGAACAGCGAACTCGTGATCGCGACCGCAACAATCGCGCTCGATCCGCCGAGCCAGCCCGACGCGAGCCACGCCGCCGCGACCACCGACACCGCGGCGGCAGCGCGCACGCCGGCAATCAGCGCGGCGACTCGATTGGCGGTTGCACGTGTGCGCCCGAAACGGCCGAGCGCCTGAATCACCGATTGCGGCCATGAGCGCCCGTCTGTCGTGCGTATCTGCAGATAGCTGCTGCACAACACACGAAGGTCGGCAATCGAATAAAACAACGCGGCCCCAGTCGTCGCAACGAACTGCCGTTGATGCGGCGACAGGTCCGCCAGCGACTCGAGCAGCCCGCTCAGCCGCGCAGGCAGAGCCTGCTCGAACGCGGCGAGCCGGCTGCACAATGCCCGTACCTGGTCGAGCGTGACGATCTCCGGTTGAACCGGGCCCGGCACAATGGCGAGCAACGCGTCGATCAGTTCGTCGACCGCGGCCACGGCGCGCGGGTGCGCGTTAGCTGAAGCGCGCGCTTTCAGTTGATGCAGCGCGTGAATCCACGCGACCATGTCGAGAAAGCTTCGATCGAGCGCCAGCAGGACATGGTGTTGCAGCCGGATCGACGGATCCTCGAATAACGCGCCGCTGCGCAGGCTTTCGATACCGGCGCGCTCGCTGATCAGATCGACAAACGGTTTGAACCCAACGCTTGCGGGCGCCCGTCCGAGCATCGTGTGCAGCGCTTCGAGCAATTCGGAAAAGTTTTTGCTGCCCGCCGCCAGGAGCGCCGGCGTGACCCGCCGGGGGAACACGAGCGCGCTCACCAGGCAGGCACTGACTACGCCGATCACGACTTCGCTGACCGTGAACACGACGTTGTCGAACACGCCATACGGGTTGGACCAGGCCGGCATCGCCGTGATGGCTTTGCCGTATCCCGTCAGGACGAAACCGTACGACTGGAAGTTGCGATAGTACGACGCACCGAAAACGCAGACGCCGATCCACGTTGCCAACGCAAGAAAAAACATCAGGGGCTGCTGCGGGAACAGCGCGACGATCACGAGGCCGGCAAAACTACCGCACACCATACCGAGGCCGCGGTAAAAGCCTCGCGCGATGACCATGCCGCTCTGCTGATGCATCATGACGATGACGCACGAGACCATCGCCGTGCCGGGCGCGCGAAGCTCCAGTCGCATGCATAGCCCCATTGCGAGCGTCACCGCGACCGCAACTTTGGCGATATGCAAGAAGCGCGGCCCGTCGTCTTTCCAGTACGCCGTCAACTCGTCCCGCCATCGCGGGAGAACGACGCTGTCCGTCTGCACATTCATGGCTTGTTCTTCGGGGCGTGGGCTTCGGAAGCGTTGATTTTCCGCGCGGCCCTGACCAGTGCCGCGCCGGGCCTTCTCACGCGTCTAGCTTGCGATAGACGGACCGCTGCGATTTGCGCAAATGCACTGTTTTTGTCTATGCGACGTTCAAGAGAAAGCGGCCGGTAGCGGCCGCTTTCATGTGACGCCTGTTACGCGTACGGCTAGCGCAGATTGGTCCGCGCCAGCTCGACGATCTCGTCGCCCCGGCCGTTCAGGATCGCGCGCATCATGTAAAGGCTGAAGCCCTTTGCCTGAGCGAGCTCGATTGTTGGCGGCATGGCGAGTTCGTGTTTGGAGACGACGACGTCGACCAACGCCGGCCCAGGATGGGCAAACGCCTGCCGCAACGCGCCCGCTACGTCTTCCGATTCCTCGACGCGAATGCTGAAGATGCCGGCGCCCTTCGCGATCGCCGCGAAATCGGTCTTGCTCAGATCGACGTTCGTGTCGAGATAACCGCTCGCCTTGAGTTCCATCGAGACGAATCCAAGCAGGCTATTGTTGAACACCACGACCTTGATCGGCAGATCGAGCTGGCGGGCAGTGAGCAGGTCTCCCAGCATCATGGACAACCCGCCGTCGCCCGAGAGCGAGACCACCTGCCGCCCAAGGTTCGCGCCTTGCGCGCCCAGCGCCTGCGGCATGGCGTTCGCCATGGACCCGTGATTGAACGAACCGTGCAACTGGCGCTGGCCGTTCATGGTCAGATAGCGGGCGGACCATACCGTGGGCGTGCCGACGTCGGCTGTGAAGATGGCGTCGTCGCTTGCGGTCTCGTCGATCATCTTCGCCAGGTACTGTGGATGGATCGGGCGGCCCGCGCCGGATGGCGTCGCCAGATCGTCGAGACCCTTGCGTGCCGACGCATAGTGCTTGCGGGCGTTTTCCAGGAAGCCGCGGTCCGCTTTACGTTGCAGCCTGGGTAACGTGGCGGCTACGGTTTCCTTCACGGTGCCGACAAGTCCGAGTGCAAGCGGCGCCCGGTGTCCGAGTTGCGAGCCCTTCCAGTCGATCTGAATGACCTTCGCGTCAGCCGGATAGAACGGACGATAGGGAAAGTCGCAGCCCAGCAACAATAGCGTGTCGCACGACATCATCGCGTGATAGCCCGAACTGAAGCCGATCAGCCCTGTCATGCCGACATCGTAGGGATTGTCGTATTCGATGAACTGCTTGCCGCGCAGCGCATGAACCACCGGCGCGCCGAGCGTGTCGGCGAGTGCGACCACTTCGTCGTGCGCACCTTGCACGCCGCTGCCGCACATGATCGTCACCGCGTCGGACTCATTGAGCATTTGCGCGAGCCGGTCCAGATCCGCCTCGGCCGGGAGAATGCGCGCCGGTGCACTGTCGACCCATAGAGGCGCTTCCGCCGGCCCTTCGCTCAGCGCGACATCGCCTGGCAAGACAATGACGGCCACGCCGCGTTCCTCGATCGCGGTGCGCATTGCGCGCGCCAGCACACGCGGAAACTGGGACGCGGATGAGACCAGCTCGACGTAATGGCTGCATTCCTTGAACAACTCCTGCGGATGCGTTTCCTGAAAGTAGCCTGTGCCGATTTCCGTCGACGGAATGTGCGCCGCAATGGCGAGCACCGGCTGATGATTACGATGGCAATCGAACAAACCGTTGATCAGATGCAGATTGCCCGGTCCGCAACTGCCCGCGCATACGGCGAGACGCCCGGTCGACGCCGCGTCCGCGCCGGCCGCGAAGGCCGCCGCTTCCTCGTGACGCGTGTGCATCCAGCGGATCGAGCCAATCTGGTCGAGGCTGTACGCCAGCCCATTCAGACTGTCGCCGGTCACGCCCCAAATCCGCTCGACGCCTGCCGCGGCGAGACTGCCCGCAAGATATGCGGCGATCGTGTTGCTAGCCATGTTTGACTCCTTCTCGCAAGATGAAGATCGACTGGGCGCCGAACTCGAACGCGTGTCCGGACCGACGCGAATGCGCCCCCGCATGCGCGGGGGCAAATGCTTTGAGACCTGTCCAACATTATGTGAGTTGCGGCCAGATGTCCTGAAACGCATCTAAAAACTACTTAATTGCCCCGGCAGAATTGTGTCAGTCGCCCGGCGGCACGAAGGCTACCTATACCTCCGGATTAGATGGCTGAATGCATTGATGATCCGCGCATCCATTTGAGGTGATGGTGCGCGCTTGCCGCCAAAAGTATTGTTCTCTCAACGGGCGACATTGAATGCCCGGCTCAATCTGATCGGGAGGCGAAGCGGTTATGGACAGAATCTTCAGCATGCGCGTGTTCTCGCGAGTCGCGGAGACCGGCAACTTCAGCGCAGTGGCAAAACATATGGACTGCAGCGCCGGCAACATTTCGCGCGCGGTGGTTTCGCTCGAAGGACATCTGCACACGCGGCTCCTGCAGAGAACGACACGCAGCGTATCGCTGACGGAATGCGGCGAACGCTACTACCACCGTTGCAAGAAGATTCTTGCGGATCTCGACGCGGCCGAGGCGGAAGCGAGCAATGCGCACACCCTGCCACGCGGCAGATTGCGCGTTCACGCCGTACCGGATATTGGGCTCAAACAGCTGACGTCGACGATCGTCGAATATCGCGAGGCATTCCCGGCTGTCTCCGTGGACCTGAAACTGCTGCCGCGCATGGCTAATCTGATCGAAGACGATTTCGACGTGTCGATCGTATCGGCGTCGACGTTGCCGGACTCTCGCAATATCAGCAAGCTGATCGGGCAGTGCGAACGCATTCTCGTGGCCGCGCCCGAATATCTCGCACGGCATCCCATCGCCGCAGAGAAAGACCTCGCGAATCACACGCTCATGCAAGTCAGCTCCGCGTTCGACGCGCCGCCGGAGTGGCCAGCAGACACGGCCGGCACTCCAGTCGGCACGGAACTGGCCGGGCATTTCATCGTCAACAATATGCAGGCGCTTCGGATCGCATTGCTCGAAGGCGCCGGCGTGGGCGCGGTGCCGACCTATTCGGTCGCGGAGGACATCAAGGAGGGCAAGCTCGTTCAGCTCTTCCCCGGTTACCCACTTGAAACCGTGAATGTGTTCGCTATTTATCCGTCGCGCCAGTACGTCGATGCGAAGGTCAAAACGTTCGTTGAATTTCTCACCACCTCGTTGCGGCAGAAACTGGATGTGCAGGTTGCACGCTTGCAGCCAGGGCGGCCGGTACAGACCGTTAGCAGGCAACAATACGCCGCGTTGCAATAAGTCGGCGTGATGCCGACAACCTGCGCCCGACGTGTCTGAGCGGACATATCGAAGGCGAGGCGGAATCCACACTCGAACAGGAAGCAGGCTACACGTTCGCGCGCTCTACTTTCGCGGACAAGTCGGGGCGGCGCGCCGGGTCGAACACCTGGCGAACGTAGCTCGACATGGCGACCGATCCGGCAACTGCGATCGCTACCGGGATCATGAATTCGGGCGACGGCCGGGTGAACTCGAAAATCAGTGCGATCGCCGTCAACGGAACGCGCATCGAGGTAGCAAGAAACGCCGCCGCGCCGATCACAGCGAACGCGCCCAACGGCGCACCGGGCAACCACGCCGACCAGACACTGCCCAGCACGATGGCGAACAATGCGCCGTTGCACAAGCCGGGCGTCAGCAGTCCGCCTGCCGCGCCGGCACGCAGACTCGTCCACGTTATCAGCACGCGAAGCACGAGCAGAACAGCGGCGAACTGCAGTGTGAGCGAGCCGTCGAACCCTACCTGCGCCGGTCCCTTACCGTTACCCAGCAACAGCGGGAACTTGATGGCGAGCGCCCCGATACAGAGAAAGTTGACCGCGCACAGCAGCATCAGCCTGCTATCGCGCGGCGCGCGGGCGCGTGCATGGTCGGTGAGCCTCGTGAACTGCCAGGCCACGAGGCCAATCAGCGGCCCCGCCAGCGCCGACCACACGATCAACGAAGCGGTGCACGCATAATGCGGCACGTCGTATTGTGGAAAGTCGCCGAGACCGGCTCGCGCGATGAACCCCGCGATCGCCGAAGTGACGACGGCCGGCACAACGGCTCGCCGGCCGATAGTGAAAAGCAATCCTTCAAGCACATAAACCGCACCCGCCACCGGCACGTGGTAGACGGCGGCAAGGCCCGCGCCAGCGCCACATGCGACCATGATTCTGGACTCGGCCACCGTGAGTCCGGCGAACGACGTCAGTCTGCCCGCCAGCATCACGCCGATTTCGCGAGGCGCGACCTCCCGCCCCAACGGCGAGCCCAGCGCGACGGTGACAATCTGCAGCAATGCGTGGCAGACAGTCGCGAAAACAGGCATGCGCGGATCGTCGCTGCTCACCGCTCGCGCGATGCTCACCAACGGTCGGCACCAGCGATAGACCGCCCACCAGCCGACTCCCGCGACCAGCCCGCAGAGCGCGAGCATTTCCACTCGCCGTGAGCGGCTCGCAGCCGTCACGCCCTGTTGAAAGCTCTCCTTGCTGAAGATCGTTTCGATGCTGTAGCCGTAGGCGACATGCTGAACCGTATGCAAGAGCGCGGCGAGACCCAACCCGGCCACGCCGCCGGCTACTCCGATCAGAACCACCACTGCGGCCCAGCGCAACGAGTGCCCAATGGAGCGCGATTCTAGTGGTTGCATGTGGAAGGTTGGAGTTAAGGGATTCAGAAACCGGCGTGCGTGCCGGCTAAATGGAGGCCCATTTTACCGACGCGGTTTTAATGCAGCCTGTAGAAAACGCACTGAATGTTCGAATAGGAACGCCTGCAAAAGTACCGTTGATTGCCACGTCGGCGCTCAGCCTTCCAGCGCCATCTGGAGCCGGGCTTCGAGAAACTGCACGAGCGCGCGCACCTTGCTCGAATGACGTCGATTCGGCAGGTACGCCGCGTACACGATTGCGTCGCCCTGATGAGGGCTTGCGTCGAAGTTTTCGAAGAGTCGCATTAAACGTCCCGCACGAATCTCGTCGCCGACGAGCCATTCCGGCAGCAAGGCCACGCCCCGTCCTGCAAGAACGGCTTCGTGAAGGATATCGAGACTGTTGGATAGCAGATGGCCTCGCACCTCGACACGCTCTTCGACGCGCCCTTCAACCGACTCGCGCCGGAAAGTCCACACCTGACGCGAACGATAGCCACCGCCGTATGCAATCCGAAGGCACTCGTGTGAGGCGAGCGCGTCTGGAGTTGGCGGGGTGCCGCAACGCGCAAGGTAGTCGTGGCTCGCCACGACATAACGTGGGTTGTCCGTCAGTTTGCGCACGATCAGGTTGGCGTCGCGATCAGGCAGACCGATGCGGATTGCGACGTCGATCCGGTCGAGCGCGAGGTCGGAGAAGTGATCCGCAACGACGACGTCGAGAAACACGCGGGGATTGGCGCACAGGAACGCCGCGAGGTGCGGGGCAAGCCGCAACCGGCTGTACGTGGACGGCACCGATATGCGCAGCGCCCCCACCGGCGAGGCGCCGCTGTCGAACACACTTTCGTCCGCCTCGGCCAGATCGTCGAGCACCTTGCCCACCTGTTCCACATAAGCAATGCCGGCGTCAGTCAGGCTCACCTTGCGCGGCGTGCGAGTCAATAAAGCGGTGCCTAACGAGGCTTCGAGTGAATCCATCAGGCGCGTGACCGACGAGGTCGCCACTCCAAGACGTTGTGCGGCCTTTGAAAAGCCGCCCGCATCGGCGACTTCGAGCAATGTAGTGAGAGCGAGGAGTTTGTCCATATAAGGCCCGACCAACGATTCATTGCGTCCAGCGCAACGCGAGATTGCATTTTAGGCCCATTCCGCCATCAGTGCGCAACGCCTATGCTGCATTCCTATACATAGTGAGAGGTGAAACATGCAAACCGTCGATATCGAGGTCAATTACGACTTCATTTGCCCGTGGTGCTGGATCGGGCAACGCAACCTTGCCGCCGCGCTCGCGGATTCGGGCCTGGCTCACGCGGTTTCGATCCGCTATGTGCCGTTCGAGTTGAATCCGTCGATGCCGGTCGCAGGAATGGACCGGCGCGCCTATCGCAGCAAGAAGTTCGGCAGCTGGGCGCATTCGCAGGCAATGGACGCGCAGGTCGCAGCCGCCGGACTGACAGCCGGCGCGCACTTCGACTACAGCCGGGTGTTGCTCACACCGAACACGCGTCTTGCGCATCATCTGATGCAGTTCGCCCAGGAGCGCGACCAACCGAACACGACAGCGGCGCTCTACGAAGCCATCTACCGCGCCTACTTTTCCGAAGGACGCGACATCGGCTCGCTCGACACGCTTGCTGCAATTGCCGCCGCGCATGCCTTCGGCGAACAGGCGGCGCGCGCGTATCTGCTGTCGAACGCAGGCGAAGAGCAGATCGACGCTGCGCGCGCACGGGCCGACAAACTCGGCATACAGGCAGTGCCGACCACCGTGATCGAAGGCGAAACAGTGAGCGGCGCACAGCCAGCTGCCGTCTTCGCGCATGCGCTGCGATCTGCAGCGCTGAGGAGCGCAGCATGAGTTCCCCTTCCGGACTTCGCGCCGTGATTATTGGCGGTTCGCTCGGCGGCCTGCTGACAGCCGCAACCTTGCGCGCGGTGGGCTGGCACGTCGACGTGTTCGAGACGTCGTCAAACGAACTCGAGAGCCGCGGCGGCGGCGTCGTGCTGCAGCCCGACGTACTGGAGGCGCTCCACTTTGCCGGCGTCGAATTGCCCGACCCGCCCGGCGTCGCTTCGGGCGAGCGCATTTATCTCGACCGGCATGACGACATTGTCGAGAAGCTTCACATGCCGCAGATGCAGACGTCGTGGAGTCTGCTGTATCGCGCAATGAAGAATGCACTGCCGGCTGAACATCTGCATGCTGGCGAAGCCTTCGTCAACTATCGCGTGCAGGGCGAGCAAACCATCGCGCTCTTTGAAAGCGGCCGCCATGAAGAGGCGGATCTGCTGATCGGCGCCGACGGTATCCGCTCGACGGTGAGAGGCCGCCTGCTGCCTGAAGTGGTGCCAGCCTACGCCGGTTATGTCGCGTGGCGTGGACTCGTCCAGGAGCGCGATCTGCCGGTTCACGCGGCCGACACGCTGCGTGAGCGCTTTTCGTTCCAGCATGGCGACGGCCATTCGGCGCTGTCGTACCTGATACCCGGCGACGATGATTCGACGGTGGCCGGAGAGCGTCGCTGGAACTGGGTCTGGTACCGCAAATACAGCCGCGCGCAACTAGACGCGCTGCTCATGGACCGTGACGGCGTGGCGCGGTCGTTTTCGTTGCCGCCGGGCTCGACGAAGCGTGCGGACATCGCCCAGTTGCGGGACGACGCGAAGCTCATGATGGGTTCGACATTCCGCGCGCTGGTCGATGCGACCGACGAGCCGTTCATGCAGCCTATCGTGGATCTGCGCGCTGCGCAGATGGTCTTCGGCCGCGCCCTGCTGCTCGGCGACGCCGCCTCGGTGCCGCGTCCGCATACGGCAGGCAGCACGGCAAAGGCCGCTTCCAATGCGCACGCGCTGGCGCTCGCGCTGCGCTCGGCACAGCAAAGCGGCGACTCGATCGATTCGGCGCTCAAGCGTTGGGAGACCCAGCAATTAGAGCGCGGCAGGCGCATGACCGAACTGGGCATATCGCTCGGCAACCGGCTGATGAACATCGCGCGCTGATTTTCGCTTTCGCTATTTTGTTTCCCCAGTTCAAGGAGCTGTCATGTCAATCGAGGCATCTGTTGCCACTCCCGGCACGAGTACCGTCAAATTAACGCAATCACTGATCGCGCTGTTCGCATTTTGCTGCGGCGCTATCGTCGCCAACCTCTATTACGCTCAGCCGATCACCGAGCTGATCGCCCCGGACATTCACATGTCCTCCAATACGGCGAGTCTGATCGTGTCGTTGACCCAGATCGGCTATGCACTCGGCCTGTTCTTTCTCGTGCCGCTCGGGGATCTGCTCGAGAACCGCAAGCTGATGATTACGACCGCGCTCGTGTCCATCGCGAGTCTGGGTGCTGCGGCGTTCGCGCATCAGCCGGGCTGGTTCCTCGGTATCTCGCTGCTGGTCGGCTTCAGTTCCGTAGCCGTGCAGATCCTCATTCCGCTCGCCGCCCATCTTGCGCCGGACGAATCGCGCGGCAAGGTAGTCGGCACGATCATGAGCGGCTTGCTGCTCGGCATCCTGCTGTCGCGTCCGATCTCCAGCGTGATCGCCGGTCACTTCGGCTGGCGCGCCGTGTTCGGTTCCGCCGCCGTCCTCATGGCGCTGGTGACGAGCGTGCTTGCACTGACCATTCCACGCCGCCAGCCGGAACATAAGGCCACCTACTTCGAGTTGATCGGCTCGCTTGCGCATCTGCTGCGCACCATGCCCATTCTGCGTCACCGTTCGTTGTATCAAGGGCTGATGTTTGCTTCGTTCAGTTTGTTCTGGACGGCCATTCCCGTCGAGTTGACGCGGCACTTCGGGCTGTCGCAAACGGCAATCGGCATCTTCGCGCTAGTCGGCGCAATCGGCGCGACGTCCGCACCGGTCGCAGGACGCCTCGCCGACGCCGGGCATACGGTCCGCGCCACGTTGATCGCACTCGTCGTAGGCGCGCTTGCCTATACGCCGGCCTTGATCCATCCGGCTTGGGGCGTGTTCGGCCTCGTCGCGACGGGAATCATTCTGGACTTCGCCGTGCAGATGAACATGGTGTTGGGTCAACGCGAGATATACGCGCTACACGCAGCGAGCAGGAACCGTCTGAACGCGCTCTATATGACGAGCATCTTCGTCGGCGGCGCTTCCGGTTCCGCACTCGCAAGCCCGCTGTATCAGCACGGCGGCTGGCCGCTGGTCGCGGCAGTGGCCACGGCCTTCCCGGTCGTCGCATTGATTCATTACCTCGTCATCGGACGGCCGCACGCCGCACGCAACGCATAAGCCGATCTTGCAGAGATGCGAGTTGCCGCCGGGTCCGGCGCACATGCCGACCGGCTTAACAAAAATTCAGCGCGATTTCAGGAATAAGCGCGGCACTGCGAATACGCTACTGCGTGCAGTGCCGCGTCTGAGCAACGCCCGATCGTGCAAAAGGAATAGAACATGTCTTCCCAATCGTCCCTGCTGAACAGCTACGACCTGAATGGCCTGAGTCTGCCTAATCGCGTGGTCATGGCGCCCATGACGCGTTCGCGCGCACCCGTGCGTGGGCTGCCAACCGAAATGATGGCGCAATACTATGCGCAGCGAGCGTCCGCCGGACTGATCATTACCGAAGCGACGAATGTCAGTCCCGCATCGGTTGCATTCGAACTCACGCCGGGCATCATGACCGCTGAGCAGATCGACGGCTGGCGCATGGTCACGAGCCGCGTGCATGCCGCCGGCGGTCGAATCTTCATGCAACTCTGGCACGGCGGGCGCGTCAGTTCATTCACGCTGCTCGAAGGCGACGTGCCGCTGTCGCCCTCCGGCGTGAATGACGACCTGGAACAGTTGCAGGTGTGGGCTCAATTGCAGAACGGCCACTACACGCGCATTCATGCAACGCCGTCGCGCGCCATGTCGCTGCAGGAAGTCAGATTCGCGATCGATGCGTTCAGGCAAGGCGCGGTCAACGCGATCACCGCAGGATTCGACGGTGTGGAAGTACATGCTGCAAATGGTTACTTGCCGCACCAGTTCCTCTCGTCCACAACGAATACCCGCGACGACCGGTACGGCGGGTCGATTGCAAAACGGGCCAATTTCCTGCGCGATGTACTGACGGAAATCGGCACGGCGGTTCCGCTGAACAAGGTCGGCGTACGCATCTCCCCGTACGCGCATTACAACAACGTTCGCGACACGAACCCCGACGGCACCTACGACTACGTCGGCGCGATGCTCGACGAGTTCGGCGTCGCGTATGTGCATGCCGCTGATACGAACGGCTGGAGCGGCGCACCGGACTTGCCGCGCATTATCGAACGCACCCGCAAGGTTTTCGACGGCACGTTGATGGTCAACGGCGGCATTGACATCGACCGGGCCGACGCGTTGATCCGCGCTGGCGACGCCGACCTCGTCGCGTTCGGCCGTGCGTACATTGCCAACCCGGACCTCGTCGCGCGGATTGCAACAGCAACGCCGCTCGCGTCGCCTAAATCGGCCGGCTGGTATGGCGGCGGCGAGAGCGGCTATATCGACTATCCGTTCGGCAGCAGCGCCGGCCACGCTGTGCGAGCCGGCGCTGCTGAAGCCTGACAGCGCGCAGGCGTGCGCCTGCGCATCTATCAGCGCATGCATTCAAACATGCGCCAAGGCATACGCTAAGGCATCCGAAGTTTGCAATCAATCCATCTGAAAAAGGGCGTGTGAATGACTCCAGGACCCAGATTGCTGTGGGGAACCGGCGGGGCCGTCGTGGCCGTGCTGGCTATCGCCGCGGCCTTGATGTGGAAGCCGGCCATCGCCCCCATCGGTGCGCCGCCAGTTGCATCGTTCGACGCACAGACGAAACTTGCCGGCGCGCGCGTGGTGGCGCTCGGCGATTGCATCGTCTGCCACACCGCCAAGGGCGGTCAGCCGTTCGCAGGCGGCCTGCCACTCGCGACGCCCTTCGGCACGATCTACTCGACAAACATTACGCCCGACGTCGGCACGGGTATCGGCAACTGGTCTCTTGACGCGTTCACGCGCGCGATGCGCCACGGCGTCGCCCGTGACGGGCACCTGCTCTACCCCGCGTTTCCTTATATTCACTTCACCCGCATGTCGGACGGAGACATTTCGGCCGCCTACGCGTATCTGATGACGCGCGAGCCGGTGAAGGCAAACGCGCCGGCCAACGAACTGATCTTTCCGTTGAACTTCAGGCCTTTGCTCGCTTTCTGGAACATCTTGTTCCTGCGCCCCGGCCCCGAAGCGGCGGACGCAAGCAAAGATGCGCAGTGGAATCGCGGCAAGCTCCTCGTCGATGGCCTGGGTCACTGCGCGTCGTGCCACTCCCCGCTTAATCCGATCGGTGGAGAAAAGTCGGGCCACGCGTTCGACGGTGGCATCGTGGACGGATGGGAAGCCCCCGCGCTCAATGCTCTGGATGCTGCGCCCAAGCCCTGGACGCAGGCGCAACTGGTGACCTACCTGCGCACCGGCCGAGCCAGCGAGCATGGCGCCGCAGCTGGGCCGATGCTGCCCGTCACGCGCGATCTGGCCACCGTGCCGGAGCAGGATGTGCAGGCTATCGCCACCTACATCCTGTCGATCCAGAAGCCGCGATCCGCCGATGCAAGGCCGGTGGTCAGCACATCGCTTCCAGCCGAAGCGCAAAGGGGCGCCGTGCTGTTCGGCGCGTCGTGCGCGCAATGCCATGGTCCGCAAGCGCCGATGCAATCCATCGGAGAGCGCCCGAGTCTCGCGCTCAGCACGGCCGTCAACGCCTCGACGCCGCGCAACGCGATCCAGATGATCCTTGGGGGCATCAACTGGCATGGCGAAGATGCGCTCAACTACATGCCCGCCTTCGCACAGATTTACAACAACAGGCAGGTCGCCGACCTGGCGCCGTACGTTCGCGCAACCTACTCGCAGCGCAGCCCGTGGGACGACGTCGAAGAGTCGGTAGCTAAAGTCAGAAAGGAGAACGACGCGCGATGATCACCCTAACCGTCAATGGCGTGCAGCACTCGCTCGATATCGATCCGTCCACCCCGTTGCTGTATGCGCTGCGTAACGACCTGCATTTGCATGGCGCAAAGTTTGGCTGCGGGCTCGGACAATGCGGAGCCTGCACGGTTATCGTGGGCGATCAGGCCGTGTTTTCGTGCCTGATTCCGGTCTCGTCGATCGGCGCGCGGCCGGTTCGCACCATCGAGAGCCTCGGCACCGTCGAGCACCCCGGAGCGTTGCAGAAGTCGTTTATCGATCATCAGGCGGCGCAGTGCGGCTACTGCATCGCCGGCATGATCATGCGCGCGCAGGCTCTGCTCGATCGCAACCCGCGGCCGACCGAGCGGGAAATGCTGGAACACATGGAGCCTAACCTTTGCCGTTGCGGCACGCATCTGCGAATTCTCGCCGCGATTCGCGAGGTTGCGCATCTGCCCGCCGGCGGCACGCTCACGAACGAACCGTTACACACGGCAAGCCGCGGAGGCGCGCAATGAGCGGCAATGACGAAAAGATCGATGAAACGCGCCGCCGCTTCATGATGTCCGGCGCGCTGATGGTGAGCTTCAGCATGTTGCCGGGCGTCAAGGCAATGGCGCAGGAAGTGATCGCCGACGAAGGCGCCGCCGTACATATCGGCAAGGCAACGCAAGCGCTCGCAGGCAGCCTGAAGACCAATCCGTATCTCGACGCCTGGATCAGGATCGACGCGGCGGGCAAGGTAACCGTGCATACCGGCAAGGTCGAACTCGGCACCGGCGTGCGCACTGCGCTGTTGCAGGTCGCGGCGGAAGAACTGGACATGGCACCTTCGCTGATCACGTTTCTGACAGCCGATACCGGTGCGTCGCCGGACGAAGGTCTCACCGCCGGCAGCCACACGATTGCCGACAGCGGCAGCGCCCTGTTGAACGCCGCAGCCCAGGTGCGCGGCCTGCTGGTCGACGCGGCAGCGACGCATTTCGGCGTGCAGAGCGGCGAACTGACCGCCCGCAACGCAGTGATCAAGGCACCCGATGGCCGCGCCATGACGTACGGTGAAGCGGTCCGTCTGGTGAATCTGCATCGGGTGGCCACGCCTGCTTCGCCGCTGAAGGACCCGGCGAAGTTCGATGTCATCGGCACCTCGCTGCAGCGGCTGGATATTCCGGCGAAGGTCACCGGCCTCCCAAGCTACGTCCAGGACATGACGATGCCTGGCATGCTGCACGCACGCGTCGTCATGCCGCCCGTCTACGAGGCGAAACTGCTGGAGACCAACGCGCCCGAGATTCTGAAGATGCCGGGAGTGGTGAAGGTGGTTCGCAACGGCAGCATGCTCGCGGTGGTTGCGAAAGGTGAATGGCAGGCCGTGCAAGCACAGCGCGCGCTGTCGGCGGGCTCCAGATGGACTGCCGGGCGCAGCTTGCCCGATCCGTCTACGGTGCATCGCGACCTGAAGCAGATTTCAACTGAACACATCGAGATCGCCAACGTTCATACACCGGCCGGAACGCCGGCCAGGACATTGAGCGCGAGGTACAGCAAACGCTACATGATGCACGGCTCGATTGGACCGTCGTGCGCGGTGGCGCTCTATAAAGACGGCGCGATGACGGTCTGGACGCATTCGCAAGGCGTCTATCCGCTGCGCGACGGGCTCGCCGAAATGCTGTCGATGCCAAAGGAGAAGATTCGCTGCGTCCATGTCGAGGGATCAGGCTGCTACGGCCATAACGGCGCCGACGACGTAGCCGCGCACGCGGCGTTGATCGCACGCGAGATGGATGGCGCACCCGTGCGCGTGCAGTGGATGCGCGAGCAGGAACACACGTGGGATCACTTCACACCTGCAATGGTCACGGAGGTCAGCGCGTCGCTCGATGCGGGCGGCACGATCGTCGACTGGAATTATTCGCTGTGGAGCAGTTCCCACAATGAACGTATCGTCAACGCGGGGCGGCTCATTCCCGCGCAGATGCTGGAAAAGCCGTTCGCGCCGGCGCCGTCGGTGCCAATGGTGCAACCGGAAGGCGGCGGCGACCGCAACGCGATTCCGCTTTACGCATTCCCGAACATGCATGTGACGAACAACTTCTCGCCGACCATGCCGCTGCACACGTCGGCCATGCGTTCGCTGGGAGCGCACATGAATGTCTTCTCGATCGAAGCCACCATGGACGAACTCGCCGCGGCCGCTGGCGCCGATCCGGTGGCGTTCCGGCTCAAGCATATGCAAGATCCGCGCGCCCGCGACGTGATCGAGCTAGCCGCGCGTCGATTCGGCTGGCCCAGACCGCCGCGCAAGCGTAATCACGGCGTGGGTTTTGCGTTCGGGAAGTATAAAAATCTGATGGCGTATGTCGCGATCGCCGTCGAGGTGTCGGTCGTGCCCGAGACCGGCCAGGTCAGGCTCGAACACGCGGAAGTCGCCGTGGACTCGGGCCAGATCGTGAATCCTGACGGCATACGCAACCAGATTGAAGGCGGTGTGATTCAATCGGCGAGCTGGACACTCTACGAGGAGCTGCAGTTCGATACATCGAGAATTCGCAGTTTCGACTGGAGCAGCTACCCCATTCTGCGGTACTCGGCGGCGCCGCACAGCGTCAATGTGCATCTGATCGACCGGCCGGGCGCGCCGTTTCTCGGCGCCGCAGAAGCATCGATGGGTCCGACCGCGGGCGCGATCGCCAATGCGTTATTCGATGCGACCGGCAAGCGGCTGCGCGACATGCCGTTGGCCGGAGAGAGCTTGCGTCGGCAGATCGACGCCTAGAACATTCACCACCGGCACGGCGTTGCGCGCTGGATGGTGCAGTGGCCGACACGATCGCCTGACGCACTGCACGTTATCTGCTGAACGACCGGCGGCTCACTACTGAACGTGACCGCCGGCTAGTTCACGGAAAGGCGCTTAGGCCGACCGATGCGTCGGCTGGAGACTCAAACGTCTTCCTGCCGCAATGCACCTGCTATCCAGCGTTCCTCCGACGCTTTGAGGTGCGTCCGCATCGCCGTCTGCGCCGCGATCGGATCTCCCGACTGCAGCGCTTTCAGAATTTCCTCGTGCTCCCTTACCGCGACCGACCATGTTTCGGTGCTTTCCGAGTGGTCACGAATTGCCGCAGCGATCGGGTCGTGGCGGCTATCGAACATTTCGGCAACGAAGCGGCTCAGCACTGAATTGCCCGCCGTCTCCGCGATCAGCATATGGAATTGCCGGTCCGCATCGACGGGCGACTTTCCGGCAGATGCGAGGCGTTTCATTCGCTCGACCGTGCGCCGCAGCCTGTCGAGCGTGGCCGCCGAAAGTTTGCCGGCGGCCAGTACGATCACTGTTCCTTCTATTGCCGCTCTGGCCTGCATTAATTCGGACGGACTTTCGCCCAGAGCCGGCACCGCGTTGTCACCGCCTTCGTCCGGAGCGCGCACGTACACGCCCGACCCCATCCGTATCTCGATCTGGCCGCCGATTTCGAGCGCAATCAATGCTTCGCGCAATGAAGGGCGTGAGACACCCAGCGTATTGGCAAGCTCGCGCTCGGGCGGAAGACGTGCGCCGGGCGCCAGTTCGTCCTTTCGAATGAGAGAAAGGATCTGCGTGGCCACAGATTGGTAAAGCCGCTTTGGTTCAGTTTGCTTCATTGTTCAAAATGTCCTGTCGACGAGCCGCGAAACGGACCGCACCAAAGTCTAGCATGGGGTCCGATGGCCTCGGCAGGCCAAGCAGCGGCGTCGCCGCCGGGGTTTTCCCTACTGGAATGAACAGTTATGAAATTCTACATTGGCTTGACCAAACAACCGTTTGTGCGTTTTAATCTGCCCAAATTGGACTGACCGCTGGCTTGGCTTTCGACGGGTCGAACGGTGAAGTCCTGAACATATTGGAGACGGGATTGACAGAAGCGACCACACAGCGGAGGCCGGGCCGTGCGCCCGATGTGCCGCCCCCTCGGGAAATCCTGCAACTCAAGGGTGTAAGCAAGCGATTCCCCGGTGTCGTGGCGCTCGATGGCATCGATCTCGATCTGCGCTCCGGAGAGGTACACGCCGTCTGTGGAGAGAACGGCGCGGGCAAATCGACGCTGATGAAAATCATCAGCGGCCAATATCACGCGGACGACGGCGTCATTTGCTACGAGGGCAAGCCGGTGCAGTTCGCCTCCACGTCGGACGCCCAGGCCGCAGGTATTGCGATCATCCACCAGGAGTTGAACCTGGTGCCGCACCTGTCGGTCGCGGAGAACATCTACCTTGCGCGCGAACCCAAGCGCGGCCCGTTCGTCGACTACCGCACGCTGAACGCCAATGCGCAGCGCTGCCTGCAGCGCATCGGGCTGAACGTGTCGCCAACTACATTGGTCGGCGCCCTCTCGATTGCGCAGCAGCAAATGGTGGAGATTGCAAAGGCGCTGTCACTGGATGCACGTGTACTCATCATGGACGAGCCCACGTCATCGCTGACCGAATCGGAAACGGTCCAACTCTTTCGCATCATCCGGGAACTGCGCGCCGACGGCGTAGCGATTCTTTACATCTCGCATCGTCTCGACGAGATGGCGGAGATCGTGGACCGCGTCACCGTGTTGCGCGATGGCCGCCATATCGCAACGAGCGATTTCGCATCGACCACCATCAACGAAATCGTGGCCCGGATGGTGGGGCGCGCGCTCGACGACGCCTATCCGCCGCGCGAGTCGGTCCCGACGGAACAGGTTCTGATGCGGGTGCGCGATCTGCAGCGGACGGACACCTTCGGCCCGCTCTCGTTCGACCTGCGCAAGGGCGAGATTCTCGGTTTCGCCGGCCTGATGGGCGCTGGGCGCACCGAAGTCGCCCGCGCGATCTTCGGCGCGGAGCGGCTCGACTCCGGCTCGATCCAGCTGGGTGACACGCCCGTGACGATCCGCTCGCCGCGCGAGGCTATCCGCCACGGGATCGCCTATCTGTCGGAGGACCGGAAGAAAGACGGACTTGCACTGTCGATGCCGGTGGCCGCAAACATCACGCTGTCTAATGTCCGCGCTATATCGTCGCGTGGCTTCCTGCGTTTTTCGGAAGAGACGGCTATTGCCGAGCGCTACGTTCGCGAACTCGCGATCCGTACACCGACGGTGAAGCAGATCGCAAGAAATCTTTCTGGCGGCAACCAGCAGAAGATTGTTATCAGCAAATGGTTGTACCGCGGCTCGCGCATCCTCTTTTTCGATGAGCCGACGCGAGGCATCGACGTCGGCGCGAAGTACGCCATTTACAAATTGATGGACCGGCTGGCCGCGGACGGAGTCGGCGTTGTCCTGATCAGTTCCGAGTTGCCCGAACTGCTCGGCATGACCGATCGCATCGCCGTGTTTCACGAGGGGCTCATTACCGCAGTACTCGAGACCAGACAGACCAGTCAGGAGGAGATCTTGCACTACGCATCCGGGAGAAGTCATGCTTGAAATCACATCGGGCCGCACGCAGGCCCTGGACAAACAGGCACGACAGCGCCGCCGCGATCTGATACAAAAATTCGCCGCGTTGGGTAGCCTCGTAGTACTGATCGTCGCATTTTCGCTCACCAGCGCTGCATTTTTCTCTGTCGGCAACCTGATGACGGTGGCGCTGCAGGTCACGTCCATTGCGTATCTCGGCGTGGCCGCAACGTGCGTCATCATCACCGGCGGCATCGATCTGTCGGTTGGATCGGTGCTGGCGCTGGCGGGTGTCGCGGCCGCCCTGCTCGTCAAGGCCGGCGTGCCGGTACCCGTCGCGATGGCGGGCGGCATGCTCGTCGGCGCCGCTTGCGGATGGGTGAACGGCATCTGCGTCACGCGCATGGGGCTGCCTCCGTTCATCGCGACCCTCGGCATGATGCTGGTCGCTCGCGGTCTCGCGCTGCAGATCACGGGCGCAAGACCCGTCTCCGGGCTCGGCGACGCCTTTGGCGAACTGGGCAACGGCGCCCTCTTCAAGGTCTCGCATATCGGCGCTGACGGCTTTCCCGACACGGTCTTCCCAGGCATTCCCTATCCCGTCGTCATCATGGTGATTCTATTCGTGGCGGTTTCTGTTCTGCTGTCGCGAACCTCGCTCGGCCGTCACATCTACGCGGTCGGATCGAACGCAGAAGCCGCGCGGCTTTCCGGCGTCAACGTGCAGGGCGTCAAGCTCTTCACCTATGTGCTGTCCGGATTGCTGGCAGGCGCTACCGGCTGCGTACTGATGTCGCGCCTCGTCACCGCCCAGCCGAACGAAGGCGTGATGTACGAACTCGACGCCATTGCAAGCGCAGTGATCGGCGGCACGTCATTGATGGGCGGCGTCGGCACGATCTCCGGCACCACCATCGGCGCATTCGTGATCGGAGTGCTGCGCAACGGCCTGAACATGAACGGTGTATCGAGCTTTATCCAGCAGATCATCATCGGTGTCGTGATTCTCGGCACCGTATGGATCGATCAACTCCGAAACCGGAAGTTGTAATCAGAAGACGAAGTACAGACCACAATCAAGGAGCGAGACATGAAAAAGGTATCCGTGCTGGCTGCGGCCGCAGCAATGTGTGCAATGTTCAGCGCGTATGCGCAGGCGGCGGGCGGCGAAATTGCAGTCATCGTGAAGACGGCGAACTCCAACTACTGGCAGAACGTGCAGAAAGGCGCGACCGCCGCGATGGCCGACGCTAAGGGCTATACGATGACCTTCCAGGGTCCCGCAGCCGAATCCGCCATCGCCGATGAAGTCAACATGGTCGAGAATGCCGTGAACCGGCATGTCGCGGGCATCGTGCTGGCGCCGTCCGACCCCGATGCGCTCGTTCCCGCCATGAAGAAAGCGTGGGAAGCCCATATCCCTGTCGTGCTGATCGACTCGACGGTGTCCGATGCCGGCAAGCAGTACTACCAGTCGTTCCTCTCTACCGACAACGTGAAAGCCGGCGAACTCTGCGCGAAGGCCATGATTGATCGGGTTGGGCAGACCGGCAAGGTCGCGGTCATGTCGTACGTGCCGGGGGCAGGCTCGGAAGTGGGCCGTGTCGGCGGCTTCCGCAAGTACATCGCGGCGCATTCGAAGCTGCAACTGGTGGGTCCGTTCTACTCGCAGTCGCAGATGGCGAACGCTCTGAATCAGACGACCGACGTGCTGTCGGCCAACCCCGATCTCAAGGGCATATTCGGCGCGAACGAGCCCACCGCCGTGGGAATGGGACGCGCTCTTCAGCAGTCCGGAAAAGGCGGCAAGGTCATTGCAATCGGCTTCGACGGCAATCAGGACCTGCAAGGCTTCGTTCGTGACGGCACGATTCAGGCCATTGCGGTTCAAAGCTCTTATCAGATGGGCTACAAGGGCATCCAGACCCTCGTCAACGTCATTGAACGCAAGCCCGTTTCGAAGCAGGTGGACACGGGCGTCATGATGGTCGAGAAACAGAACCTCGATTCGTCAGAAGCAAAGAACGTTCTTTATTGACGAACGGGCCGGCGCAGCGGTTTTTAGAAGCCGTTCGCCGGCATCTTCTCCATTCAGACACGCCTTCATGAAAGCTTTTGCAACTCACGCGCTGCCGCGAAGCGGGCTGGCGATGACCACACTCGGCCTCGGTTGCTCGCAACTGGGCGGCCTCTACAAGCCCATGTCGACCGCCGAGGCCAATGCGCTCCTCGAGCGGGCGTGGGACGCCGGTATCCGCTATTTCGACACTGCGCCGTTCTACGGCTATACGCTTTCGGAGCGGCGCGTCGGACAATCGCTGCAGATGCGCGAGCGCGAACGCTACGTACTGAGCACCAAGGTCGGGCGGCTCATGCGGCCCGACGACACGGTGCAGCCAGGCGATGACAACTGGGCGCAACCCCTGCCCTTCCGGCCTCGTTTCGACTATACGTTCGACGGCATCATGCGCTCGTACGAGGATAGCCAGCAACGTCTCGGCATGCAGACGATCGACATCCTCTATGTTCACGACATCGGCGCGGCGACGCACGGCGATGCGCATTCACGCTACTGGGAACAGCTGACACGTGGCGGCGGCTTTCGGGCTCTCGCGGAACTGCGAGACTCGCATGCCGTTTCCGCGATCGGACTCGGCGTGAACGAATGGCAGGTCGCAGTCGATTCGATGCAGGAAGCGGATCTCGACCTCATCATGCTGGCGGGCCGCTATACGCTGCTCGAACAGGAAGCGCTCTCGCCATTACTCGACCAGTGTGTGAGCAACGGCGTGAGGATCGTCGCCGGCGGCGTATTCAATTCCGGTGTGCTCGTGGGCAACGGCAAGTTCAACTACACCGACGCGCCGCCCGAAGTAGCACGGAAAGTCGCGCGTCTTGCCGACGCCTGCGCGAAGTTCGAGGTTCCGCTCGCTGCAGCGGCGCTCCAGTTTCCGTTGGCCCACCCCGCTGTCGTGTCGTGCGTTGTCGGTGCGCGCAGTATCGAGCAGTTGCAAAAGAACATCGCATGGCTTGAAACGCCAGTTCCGCCAGAGCTGTGGCAGGCCTTGCAGCACGAAGGGCTGATAGCCGGATCGGCTCCGGTTCCCGAGGCCCGCCGTTTCTTCACAACCGATCGGCCGTCCGGCGATCGACAAGCCCAATAAAGGAAGCCCATGCTCAGCGTCATTTGTGAATCGCCTGGCGTGCTGCGCCGCGAAGACCGCGAACCACCTCGCCGCGCAGACGGCGAAGTACTTCTGCGGGTCAGCCGCGTGGGTATTTGCGGCACGGACATGCACATCTACTCGGGGAATCAGCCTTACCTGCAATACCCGCGGGTGATGGGACACGAACTGTCGGCCATCGTCGCCGAGGCGGACCCCGGCGCGCACGTCGCGCCCGGCGACGCCGTCTATGTGATGCCCTACCTGTCGTGTGGAGAGTGCATTGCCTGCAGGCAGGGGAAAACCAACTGCTGCGTCAACATCAAGGTTCTCGGTGTGCATCGTGACGGCGCGCTGACTGAATACCTGTCGGTGCCCGCGCAGTTCGTGCACAAGGCCGATGGCGTGACACTGGACCAGGCGGCGATGCTCGAGTTTCTCGCGATCGGCGCTCACGCGGTCCGGCGCGCCGACGTGTCGGCCGGTCAGCGGGTTCTCGTCGTAGGCGCGGGGCCGATCGGCATGGCGGCCATGCTGTTTGCGAGCCTGCGCGGCGGGCAGGTCTCATGCCTGGACACGCGCGCGGACCGTCTTGCGTTCTGCCGCGAGCACATTGCCGTTTCGACAGTTCAGATCGGTCCGAACGACGTGGAAGAACTTGCGGCGCTCACAGACGGTGAGTTCTTCGACGTAGTGTTCGATGCAACCGGCAACGTCAATGCGATGAACCGCGGCTTCGAGTTCATCGCCCACGGCGGCAAGTACGTGCTGATTTCGATCGTGCCGGGCCAGATCACGTTTTCCGATCCAGAGTTTCACAAGCGCGAAGCGACCCTGCTCGGCAGCCGCAATGCGACCGCCGAAGACTTCGAAACGGTTCTTGAAGCGATGCGTGCGGGCCGCATTCCCGACAAAGCGCTCAACACTCACCGCATGAGCCTGGCCGACGTGCCTACCGAATTTCCGAAGCTGATGGAGCCTGGGCGGACCGTCGTGAAGGCGCTGGTCGAGTGCTGACTGGATTCGTTGCAGTTGTTCGAGACGGGCGGACGTGCTCTTTCAGATCGCATGCCGCTCGCTCTTAATGTGGTTCGAGAGAAAACGGAAAAGCGTCACGTTCGAAGTAATGCCATCTGATGACTGGTGCAACGCTTGCGCGCGGATGGCTTGAGACGCTCGGGCGTGCTTGAACGACTCAGGCCGCCTGTGCCGGGCGCGCGCAGTCGCGCCCGTCTCCCCGGCGTTGCACACATCGCTCGGGCAAGCCGATAAACACTGGATGCCGTGCCGCGAATCAACGCCAACGTTCGTTGCCGCTTACCTGCGCAAAGTTAGAACGAGAGACGCTTGTACGAGCCGGAGCGGTCGGTCGCCTTCCTCTGGAGCGGACATTCATGCCTCTCTCATACCGCCAAGACATACCGTGTGGCTTTTACGCCAAGCCGAAGGCATGAGAACACGTTTTGGTGCGTGGGCAAACTGTCAATCCGCTCAGGAGCGCTGCGCCAGCAAGCATTCAACGCAGAGGCGACCACACCTCCGGCAGGCAAATCGCCGACGTTGCGTTTGTAATCTGTTCCGGACCGCCTTTGGGCGGCCAAAGGCCTTCAGCGTAATGCCGCCTTCGCAATGTCATACGCTCCTCAAGACTCGAGAATCCCCAGATATGCGTAATGCGCGGTGGTCCATCGAGTGCGTACATGTTGCAAATGAGGTGCGATGTGTAGGCTTCGGCCGGACCCAGTGCGCGTTCCCAGGCGGTAATGGTTGGTGCAATCCCTCCGGCTTTCAGCCAATAACGGCGAATCTCGTAGAAGTTGCCAAAGGTCGCCGCCGGCTCGATATCCGGTAAGAAGGGAAAAAGAGCGTAGCTTTCCATGGTGAATTGAACGCACGCGCTTTCAATTCCGAAGGGTTGCTCGGCGGTCAATGCGCGATTTCTATCATGTTGCAGCTCATCCATCGTCTCAAAGCTGCGCATCACCACAATGCGCGACAGTTCGCCGATTTCCGTGCGCCATGCTCCGAGCAGCCTGCCTGCCGCGTCGGCATTTGATACCCAGCGATGGGCGCAATTGGACACCGCGTCCTGTTCCACGAGCGGACACGACAACGTCGCCAGTTCATACAGCATTTCGCCTCTCCTTTCGCTCACGTAACAGCAATGTATTCCTCGATTGCAGATCGATAAACGCACCACGTCTTGAAGCAGAATCCACTACCATTGAGCAATGGACCTTCTCAAGGCGATGACCGTCTTCGCACGTGTCGTGGAAACTGGCAGCCTGACGGCGGCGGCGGAGGCATGCGACCTGTCGCCAACCATGGTCGGCAACTATCTTCAGGCGTTGGAAAATCGGTTCGGCACGCAGCTCATTCACCGCACGACCCGCCGACAGAAAATCAGCGCGTTCGGACAGGTTTATTACGAGCGATGCATTGAGATACTCGACCTGATCGACGACACAGAGCGGCTGGCGCTCGACCACCTCGCGAAGCCACGAGGACGCTTACGCGTCACTGCGCCGGTGGTGTTTACAAACGAATGCCTGATTCCCGCGCTTGCGGACTATTACGAGCGCTACCCCGAGATCAAGCTGGATATCGTCGCCACCGACGCGCTCGCGGATCTGTTCGACGAGGGTTTTGAGGCTGCAATTCGCATCGGCGCTCTGGCCAACCCGAAAGCGGTGGCGCGTCCTCTTGCTCCGTATCGGCTGGTGCTATGCGCGTCGCCCGGCTATGTCGACGTAAACGGAACGCCGACCACACCGCAAGCGCTTGGCGACCATCAATGCCTCACCTATGCATACCCGCCGCGATCGGAATGGCACACGGCGCGACCCGGATGGACGCTGCACGGACCGGATGGGCCGGTCAGCGTCCCCGTGGATGGCAGATTGAAAATCGACAACGCCGAAGCCTTGCGCCGGGCAGCATTGAGAGGACTAGGTATCGCGCTGCTCCCTTCGATGTTGATACGAGAGGACATTCGCGAGAAGCGTCTGATCGAGATCTTGCCAGACTTTGCCGCGCCCAAACGGTCGATGAGTCTTCTCTATCTGCAAGAGCGACAGAGATCGCCGAAGCTTCGCGGTTTTATTGAGTTTGTTGTTGAGCGGTTTGGTGCTGACACGGCCCGCCCGGTGTAATTCCGGCACCCGCGCATGAGGCGTCGTCAAATCTGTAGAACAACTGGCATCTACGTCTGCCGTCACGGTTCGCATCTCCATCGCTGATTGTGGGCAGTATGCGCGGCGATGTCGAACGTCCGCGGGTGACCGAACAGGGACCAACGACCGGCCGCTATCCGCCTCTGCTTGCATTCAAACCTCCTGGAAAGCACGTCAGCATCGACCGGCCCGATTTGACGGCTGGAATGGCGTCACGTGCAGCGTCGCCGGGAATAACCTAACGTCTATGAGGAGGGCACGCTCGCAACGAGGCAAACAGTTTGTCGTTTTCTGGGCATTCACGGCTTATCTATTGGACATCGCGGCGGTAAACTGTGAATCATGACTTCTGCAGGAGGATGTCATGCGTCTCGTCGACTGGAACATCCAGTGGGGACGCGGCGTAGACGGCCGCGTCGACCTCGCCCGCATTGTGCGCGAGGCAAAGGCGCTGTGCGATTTCGACATCCTGTGCCTTCAGGAAGTCACGCGCGGCTTTCATGAGGGACAGGCGCAGGGCGGATTGGCAGGCGGCCCGTCTGCCGATCAGTTCGCCGAACTCGCCGCGTTGCTGCCGGACGCGACTGTGGTCGATGCGATCGGTTCCGATCTTCCGCCTATCGGGGCAGCACGACAGCGGCGTCAGTTCGGTAATGCAATCGTGAGCCGACTGCCTGTCAAGCAGGTGCTGCGTCATTCGCTCCCGTGGCCAGCCGACCCCGCCAAGCCGTCGATGCTGCGTGTCGCTCTCGAAGCTGTGATCGAGACAGATATTGGCCCGCTGCGCGCCATCAGCACTCATCTTGAGTTCTACTCCGAAGCACAACGGCTGGCGCAAGTGACGAGGCTGCGCGAATTGCATAAGGAAGCGTGCGACCATGCCCGCCGTCCCGCACAAGCGGAAAAGTTGGACAGTCCGTTCGCCGACACGGCACGTCCGATGACTGCCATCGTGTGCGGAGATTTCAACAGCGCGTTCGAAAGTTCTGCTTATTGCAAAATGCTGGAGCCGATCCCTGGCGCGCCCGCCTTCGCCGACGCATGGACCTGCGCGCACCCCGGTGCCCCGCGGGCTGCGACAGTCGGTCTGTATGATCACGAGCAATGGTCCGACGGACCATTCGCATGCGATTTTGTTTTTGTCACCGAGGATTTGAAGCCGCGCATCGTGGATTGTGACGTGGACCAGAATAGCCGCTCGTCCGATCATCAGCCGCTGTGGCTCGAACTGCGCTGATCCACGAACACGGATGTGGGCAAGCCATGGCTACCGCGTGACCAAGGCAACAAGCGCCGAACCCCGCGGCAACCTCTTTGCAAGACGCACGCCGGGCATCTCGTATGTGGCCAGATGACCGCTTTGTCAGAGGCGCGAAAGGGCCAGACGTGTTTGGCAGCCCACGTCTCCCCAGCGGTACTGCGGCTGCTCATCCGGGAACCCGACCGATGATCGGTCTGCCAAGGCGCGTCTGGATGCGGCTTCGCATAGGTACCAGAGACCGGCGTGATCAGGCAGAAACCGGTAAGTTCGCCAATGGTCTTGCGAGCACCGGCCCTTCGGCTGGCCGCCCCATGACTCCAGCGAGCGGCCGGAAACCGGCCCACTGCACCTAGCGGCGCACAACGAACTTCGGCCGGTCACAATTCCTCAGTGCTTGTCGTCACCGTCATGACCGTCGCGGTCAAGACCGTAGCGACGGTTATCGCGGCAATCCCAGCGATGATGGCCCGGTAGCCCGGCAATCTTGCGAATCCGAAAACCATCGGCGACATACAGGGCACCGTCACGCGCGAACGTGAGGCCCCGTGGCTGCATGACCATAGCCTGAATCGCGAGACCTCCGTCACCCGAGTAGCCCGCCGTACCCGTGCCGGCGATAGTCTCAATGGTTCCTGTCTCCCGGTCCACCTGCCGCACGCGGTAATTGGCGCTATCGCTGATGGTTAGGTTTCCTGCGCAATCTGTCGCAATATGCGAGGGATAGTTAAGTAGCGCCTGTGTGGCAGGCTGTCCATCACCATTGTAGCCCGCCTGAAAAGCTACTCCTGTCGTCCCCGGATAGACGCCCGCGACTGTCGTAAATGTTTGACGCTGTCTGTCCAGTTCGCGAACGGTGCTAAGAACAGCGTCGGCAAAGAACATGTCGTTGCGCTGGTTAAACGCCGTCGTGATGTAGTACAGGAAGCCGGCTGCGGCCGCAGGGCCGCTGGCCGGACCCGCTCCATTTATGCCACCGCCCACCACTGTCGCGATAATGCCGGTGCGTCGATCGACGCGGCGAATGCGCTGGTTGCCAGAATCGCCGATCACGAGGTTTCCGTCGCGATCGAAGGCGATGTCCGTCGCGTTGATCAATGCAGCGCTTGCCGGTCCTCCGTCGCCTGAGAACCCACGTTGGCTTCCTCCGACAACCGTGTGAATCGTCAGTGTGTGATGATCGACGCGCCAGATGCGACTGGTCGACCCATAATCGGCGATATACACATCGTCGTCTGGTCCGACCGCGACACCTTGTGGATAGCCGAGGTTTGTCGCTGTTGCTTCCAACCCATCGCCGTTATAGGCCGTTTGACCGGTGCCCGCGAAGGTGGTGATGATCCCCGTGGCGTGGTCGATACGCCGGACCACGTGGTTCACCGGTTCGGCGACAAACAGGTTGCCGTGGTGGTCGACAGACAGACCCTCTGGAGCAATGAGCGCTGACGTAGCCTGCCCGCCGTCGCCAGCGTACCCTTGCACCCCAGTGCCAGCGATCGTGACTATTGTTTGAGATTGCGCCCATGCTGCATAAGGTACGGCGAGCAGCACGATACAGGCAGACTGGATAAGCCTTGCACGAAAGGAGCATTTCATCGCTGACCTCCCTGAGGTGAACAGCTGAAACGATTTTCACGGAAGCATTTGCTTCATGGCGAGGTCCATGCGCTTGCAGCCAAACGTTCGCCATCTACTGGCCAGCTCACTCGCGAGCGTCGCATGGGTAAAAGGACAGCCCGTGAGCGCGCTCCGATGTCGAGCCACACGCGTCCGTTTGCCGGCCGGCGGCGCATTGCGCCCGCGCGGGCCGAGGTAGTTTGGAGAATGTCAGCCCCCATTCCGCGTGAGGCGCGGAATGCCTGACGACGACTGCAGAGCTGACCTGACACGCGTTGGTCATAGTGTCTGAAGAATAGACACCCGCCTCGCCGATGCATGCCGATACCTATGCTTTTTGCGCCTTCGCGAGGCGAAGCATTATTCAGTTTTGATTGAAAAACAATCAACCTCTAGACCAATTATCAAACAGGCCCTGCTGAATGGAGAATGCATTCGGTTCCCAGCGCTCCGTGGCCACCGAGCAACTCAAAACCGATTCTCACCACACCTACGCATCCGGAGAACAATCATGCCCCGCGCTTTCCCATTCGTTTCGCAAGTCGGTGCCGCTTTCGCTGCTTCGGCCATCATGCTGTTTGCCGCCGCATTACCTGCAGCCGCAGCCACGTCGTCCGCGCCTGACCACGATCTCGTAGAGCCGCAAACGTTGATTGTCGATCGCACGCTTCCGAAGAAGCAGCTCGACGCACAGATTCGCGCGGCGCGTACCTACGATACCTTCTGGACCACCGGCGACGAAGCGCAGGCCCGCGCCGCGCTAGCGGAGAACTTCACGGATCGCACCTTGCCGCCGGGCCGTCCGCAAGGTATCGCCGGACCGCTCGCAGCATCAAGGGCGTTCCATGCGGCCGTGCCCGACGTTAAGGCGTCGGTCGAGCAGATGATCGTGGCCGGCGATCGCGTCGTGACGCATCTGCATTTCACCGGCCACTTCACCGGCACATTCAACGGCGCTCAGGGCAAAGGCCAAACAGTCGATTTCATCGCAACGGACATTTACCGCATTCGTGAAGGCAAGATCACGGACAACTGGCATCTCGAAGACAACCTGACATTCCTTCAGCAACTCGGCGTCGTCGTAGAGTAATCACCGGTACGCAACCACGTCACGCGCGCCCGAAGCAACCCGCGAGGCATTCACCTAACGTCAAGGTTGGCGGCCCAGTTGCTGCCCTGCACGGCTTCGCTGCGCCTGCGCTTCCGTGAGCAGGCGATACGACGCGTAGTACTTGTAGATGTTTCGCACGTATGTGGTTGTCTCGATGCCGATCTTCTCTGCCACGACGATCTCGACGTTGTTGAACCAGACGTCCGGGTTGAGGCCGCGGGCCGCGGCCTCCTTGCGCATCTTCGCGATGCTTCCAGGCCCCGCGTTATAGCTCGCGAAGGCGAACAGCGGGCGGTCGACCTCCGAGAAGTGCGCGCCCTGGAAGTAACGTGTCATGAGTCGATCGAGATACTTGGCGCCGGCATGAATGTTCGACTCCGTTACCCGGATGTCCCCGACATTGAGTTCCTTACCCGTGGCCGGCATTAATTGCATGATGCCGACGGCTCCCACGCGGCTCTTGGCCTGCTGGTCGAGCTGAGACTCCTGAAAACCCTGGGCCGCCAGCATGAGCGGATCAAAGTCGTATTGATGGCCGTACTTCGCGAATAAGGCCACCGTCTGATTGAAGCGATTCAGTTCGGCACTCTCAGCATTGTTATGGATCTGCTTGATGCCTTGCATGTACTGTTTGAGGCGAACCTCAGCGACGCTTTGCTTCGTGATGAAATTGTCGTAAAAATCGCTGATCACAGCCTTGAGCTTGGGACTCTGTTTGCGAATAGCCCAACCCACATAGCCTCCATCACGCACTGACATGTTGTCGTGCACCTTCACATGCAGCAGCATCTGCGCCCACATCCGCGCCTTCCAGTCGTCCACGACCAGGATCTGAAGCAGACCGACGTTCAGCATCTCCATCGCATCCTCGTCCTCGAGCGCATCCGGCAGCAGCACTAGCCGCATCGGCGGCTTACCGGCTTTCTGGAAGCGGCCGTTAAGTGCACTCAGACTTTCGTAGTAACTACTGGAGCGACGCACGTCGACGGTCTTTCCGCTCAGATCGTCGAGCTTCGACAATTCCGGCGACTTCGGCCCCGTCAGTACCAGCTCACGCGTTGGCTTCATGGCGCGCGCCGTGACGAAGTCGGCCTGTTTCAGACGCTCGTCGGTGACCGTCAGGTTGCCAACGGCGATATCGCCTATGCCGCTGTTGAGGCTGGGCAGCAGCCGATCGCGCGTCGTCGGAATCATGAACACGGTGATCGGGCGCTTGCCAAGGCGATCGGCGTAGGTCTTGTTGACGTACCGTTCAAAATCGCGCACGAAATCTGCGCTCAATCCGCGTTCACGTCCCCGGTCATTGAAATACAGCGTACGACTAAAAGGTACGAGCACGCGGATCGCGCGGCGTTCGAGCATTGCGTCGAAATCGCCGCGCCGAGGCTTGTTCGTCAGATCCATCCGGCGCGGCGGGCTTGCGCGCACTCCTTTGGAAGGCATGGACGGCGACGACGCAGCCGAAGCCGTGGATGCCGGCCCAGCTGCGGCGCAAACCGTACTCCACGCGCACAGCGCAAGCAGGCCTGCCACCGTCCAGAAACGAGCAGAACGCATGATGAACACCGTTGCGGTTCCGGGCCGCCGCGTCAGCGTTAGCCCATGTTGACCGTCGTCCTGCGGGGCGGTCGATTCGAGCGGGAAGCCGGTTCAGCATTGCGCTCCGGCTCTTTTAAAGCATAGTTGCCTGCGAAAACGGTTCAAGGTTTATCGCGGCTTTGCGAAGCGGTGAATACAGCTGTAGTTTCAAGCTGATGGCAAAACTGGTCTCCGTCGGCTGGCTTCGCGCTGTTCTTCATCGCTCATGATTGGCTTTCATCAGTTCTGCGTCGGCGTCGCCAACTTCAAGGCGATCGACGCGACAGATTCCGTGATTGGAAGGGCCGCCATACTTCGCGCACGGCGCGAGTCCGAAGCCGATGCGTCCTGCGCGGATTCGTGCGTGCTGTATCGCCGATGCACCGCACGGCAAGATCACTTCCCCGCCCTCACGCATAGCGCCATTCAAAACCCTTTTCGACGCGCCGCACGGTCCCCGCCGATGTCTCGGCAAAATGCGCGGCAAACACCGTCGCGCCCATGTCCGCTGCATGCGCGAGCAGACGCTCGCGCGAAGCGCGCGCCTGCTCCTGATCGAGACAGAACATTGAATTCCATTCGGGCCGATGCACTTGCACCGCGCTGTGCATCACGTCGCCGGAAAAGAGCGCTGTCTCGCCACGCGAACGAAGCTCGATGGCCATGTGACCGATGCTATGGCCGAAAGTCGGCAGGAAACGGATGCCGTCGAGAATCTCCGCGCCAGCATCCGGCACGGCACGCGCCTGACCGGACTCGATGACCGGAAGCACACTGTCGTCGTATACCATTCGCCGCGCCGCGCCTTCCGGGGTAGCGAAGAAGTCGCGTTCGCGCTCGCCGAACACGTAGGTCGCGTTCGGAAACACGGGCGCCCAGCGGCCGTCCTGCCAATGCGTATTCCAGCCGACGTGATCGACGTGCAGATGCGTGAGCAGCACGTAGTCGATGTCCTCGCGCCTGAAGCCGGCCGATTCGAAGCGGTCGAGGACGGGATTGTCGAGCTTGTCGAAGAGCGCGCTGAACGGCCGTGACTTGCCATTGCCGATACCCGTATCGACGACCATCTTCACACCGCCGACTTCCACGACCCACAGATGCGTTTTCAATGACACTCGCGCGTTAGTGAAATCCAAGCTTTCGGTGGCGAAGCGTTCCTCGAGCTCGCGACCATCTTCATCGCTCCACGCCGGGAACAACAGGTTCGGCGCGAGCGCGAAGCCGGTTTCATCGACCCGCGTGATGGTCGCGGCGCCGACGTGATGGACTTGTGAGACGGGTTTCATGGCAATCCGTTCTCTTCGGTTCGACTGCAGATTTCAGTGTGTGTCAGTGCGCGTTTCGCTCAGCCGTCGCAGCGCGAACGCGCCGGGTCGCCACTGCATAGAGTAACGCGCTGACGAGCGCCGACACGCCACCGACCAGCGCCAGTGCGCTTCCATGACTCGTTCCCGTGTGCCCCAGCCGTTCGTTCAGATAGCCAACCGAGAGCGGGCCCACGCCACCGCTGATCGCATTCGTCATGAAGACGAGGAGCGCCAGCGAACGGCCGCGCATGCGGTTCGGCACGGCGATTTGCAACGGCACGGGTGCAAGCCCCATTGCGATGCTGGCTGTAAAAGCGCTGACGCCATAGAGCACGATGGCAAGGCTGCTGCTCGCAACGAGCGGCATTGCGATGGCGGCGGGCACGAGCAAGGCAACGGCGCACGCGGAGAAGCCCAGCACTTTGCGCAAGGTGGTGTCGTCGGTCACGCGCGTTGCGAGCATTCCCGCGCATGCCACACCTAGAATTCCGCCGACCATGTACGCAGGTGCGGCCATCTGTCCAACGGCTTTCGGCGCGAGGTGGAAATGGCGCATCAGCAACGTCGGGAACCATGCGGCGTGCGAGTAGAACAGCGTGATCAGCGCGACGTAGGCCGCAAAGTAAGGCAGGCAGAAGCGATTACGCACGAACAGTTCGGCAAGCACGTCGCGTAGCGACGGCATCTCATTCTGCACATGCGCGCCACGCATGCTGGTTTCGAGCCGCACCGGTTCGCGAACCGTGAACGCGACGAGCGCGGCCAGCAGTATGCCGGGCAAGCCCACGGCAACAAACACCGCTTGCCACGGCGCAAAGCCGTGTACGCTGAGCCATGCGCTGCCGTCGTCCGCAGCTGCCGCCGACAACAGCATACCGCCGCCGAACAGCGCGGCGCCACCGCCTACGTATGGCCCGAGCATGAACACGCTACTCGCGCGCGCAACGCGGCGCGGAGCAAATATGTCGCTGAAGATCGACAGCGCCGCGGGACTCAAGGCGGCCTCGGCAACCGCCGTCCCGGCGCGGGCGAGCAGCAGTTCCGTGAAGTTGGTCGCGAAGCCGCACGCCATTGTCGAAATCGCCCAGATCGCGATGCACGCGGCGATCAGTTTCACGCGGTTGCCGCGATCGACGAGCCTCGCGACGAACACACCTGCCGTTGCGTAGCACATCGTGAATGAAAATCCTTGCAGCAGGCCGATCTGCGTATCGGTAAGCGCGAGCGACTGCTTGATCGGCTGTACGAGAATGCTGACGACCTGGCGGTCCAGATACGAAAATGCGAAACAGACGAAAAACAGCAGCACGACATACACGGGATGGCGCACGCTATCGAAAGATCCGGTGCGTGCAACGACATCGGCGGGCTGGGGTGAAACAGGGTGAACGTTCATGCGCGGTCTCCGGCGTAGGTAGTCTTAGCTCAATCGGCGTTGGCTCGTGCAGCGAGTAGCGCGATGCAGTCGCCGGGCTCCACGCGTGCAAAGGTCCGCATGCAGATGACCATGCCGTCGCTGCCAAACGTGATATCGGCCGGCGCCTGCCACGGGCGGTGCGGGTCGTACAGGCGCCCCGCCAGCTGACCTCTGCGCACCTGATCGCCGAGTCTGAACGCGGGTTCGAATACACCCGCAAGCGGCGCGTACACGTACGCACGCGCGCCTTCTACGCGCAGAAAGCGCGTCTTGCCGGCCGGTTCCGGCTGCGTGTCGGAGACCACGCCGAGCCGGACCAACACGCGCTGCAAGCCGCTTTCGACAATCGCCAGATTCGCCGCGTCGCAGCCCGCATGTCCGCCGAACTCGCCGCACAGAAAGAGCTTGCCGTGCCGTTCGGCTGCGGCCGCGAACGTGCGGTCTTCGCCGAGCAGGTCCATGATCATCGTGTTCGGCGCGCCGAACTCGCGCACGAGGTCCATATACAACGCGTGCCGCTCGCCTTCGGCAGGCGGCGACGCGAGCAGCGTGGGCGCATGCTCGAACGACGCGCCCCCGGCATGCAGGTCGATCACGACATCGGCGCGCGGCAGGAGTTCGCTTTCAACGTAGTGCGCGATCATTTCCGTCGGCGGGCCATTTCGGGCGCCGGGAAACAGGCGGTTCAGGTTGCCCCGGTCGATCGGCGATGTTCGCGTGCCGTTGATGAAGGCTGGAAAGTTCAGACCCGGTATCACGATCAGGCGACCGCGTATGGTCATCGACGGCATGCGCTGCATCAGCTTCATCAGCGCGACGGGTCCTTCGTATTCGTCGCCGTGATTGCCGCCCGTCAGAAGAACGGTCGGGCCCGTGCCGGCACCCGCGTTCAGCACGGCGAGCGGGATCGGCACGTGGCCGTATGCCGAGCGGTCATGCGAATACGGCAGACGGAGCGTGCCGGTCTGGAAGCCGGAGCGTTCGAAGTCGATATCTGTAGTGATCAGCGAAGCGGAAGTGGACATGGCTCGAACAGTAAAGAGCTTGGGGTGCCTTTACTATCGGCGACGAAAAAACGTCCGGCCAATGCCGTTTTCTGCGCTGGGCGATGCCTTGCAGGCATCGCTTGCCCGCCGCTATGTCAGCAGGCCCAAAAAACGTTTCAGCGTGGGATTCGCTTCGTGCGCCGCCTCCTGTGCGACAAAGCAGAATTCGAGCGGCAAGGAAATCTCCAGGTCGGGCAAGTCGACGAAACGCACGCGCGCGGGCGGCCGGTCGCGATTCGCGGCATTGACGATGGCCGCGCCCATCCCCGCCGAAACCAGCGAAAGTATCGCGGTTTCCGTCGACGCCTCCTGCCTGATATCGAGCGTGAGCCCGCGTTCGGCGCAGGCGGACAGCAGGCGATCATAGTAAGCGGGATAGACGCGGCGCGGGAACGCGATGAACGGCCTGCCGGAGAGTTCATGTGCGCTGACCGCGCCCGCGCTGCCATGCGGCCACGCTTGCGGCACGGCAAGCACCACGCTTTGGTCGAGCACATGCAGGCTCGCGATGCCTTCCGGCAACGCGCCGAAGCGATAGCAGAAGCCGCCGTCGAGCCGTCCCGCGGCGAGCGCGTCGAGCTGCTCGGGCGTGTTCATCGGCGTCAGTTCGAGGGCGACATTCGGTGCCGCCTGTTCGAAAGCGCTCAACGCGCTCGAAACGGGGCCGCTCCACACGGCGTTTTCAACGAAACCGATGCGCAGGTGACCCTGCACGCCGGATGCGATGCGCCGCGCCAGCCGGTTCGCGGCATCGACACGCGCAAGGATCTCGCGTGCTTCCAGCAGATACGCCTCGCCGGCGGGCGTCAGCTTCAGCCCGCGCGGCGTGCGCTCGAATAGCGCGGCGCCGATGGCGTCTTCGAGATCCTGTATCTGGCGGGAAATCGCCGGTTGCGTGACGTGCAGCTGCTCGGACGCCGCCCGCACGCTGCGCAACTCAGCAACAGCAATGAAATAGCGAAGATGCCGAAGTTCCATGCTCATTCCAGCAGTTCAGATTGTCAGCAATGATCGCAGAATTGCGCCGCAACCACCCTGCTCGGCCAGGCAGAGCCGGCACAGCGCCGATTGATAACCAATGAACATCAATCGTTAAAAAGATTGCACTTATCGTTTTGACTGGCGAGAGTCAATATTCCCGAATCCACAAAGAGCGGAACCACAGCATCTTTCGGGATTTCAGGAGACAACGATGCACCCCTCGCCCTCTACTCTTACGTCGGGCCGTTCAAAGGCCGCGGCGGTTTTCCGCGTAACGGCCGGAAACTTTCTCGAGCAGTTCGACTTCTTCCTGTTTGGCTTCTATGCCACCCAGATCGCCAAGGTCTTCTTCCCGGCTGACAGCGAATTCGCCTCATTGATGATGACGTTCGCGGTCTTCGGCGCCGGTTTCCTGATGCGACCGCTGGGCGCGATCGTGCTGGGCGCATACATCGACGACGTCGGTCGCCGCAAAGGTCTTATCGTCACGCTCTCCATCATGGCGAGCGGCACCATCCTGATCGCGTTCGTGCCGGGCTACGCAACGCTTGGCCTCGTGGCGCCGGCGCTCGTCTTGATCGGAAGGCTGCTGCAGGGTTTCTCGGCGGGCGCGGAACTGGGCGGCGTCTCGGTGTATCTCGCCGAGATGGCCACGCCGGGCCGCAAGGGCTTCTTCACGAGCTGGCAGTCCGCGAGCCAGCAGGTCGCGATCGTCGTGGCCGCGGCCCTCGGCTTCGCGCTCAACCAGTCGATGAGCGCCGCTACCATTGCGTCCTGGGGATGGCGCGTTCCGTTCTTCGTCGGCTGCATGATCGTGCCCTTCATCTTCATGCTGCGTCGTAATCTGCAGGAAACCGAGGAGTTCAAGGCGCGCCAGCATCGTCCGAGCATGAAGGAAGTGTTCCGCACGCTGGTCCAGAACTGGACCGTGGTGATTGCAGGCATGATGCTGGTGGCGATGACCACCGCGAGCTTCTATCTGATCACCGTCTACGCGCCGACTTTCGGCAAGACCGTTCTGCACTTGAGCACCGCCGACAGTCTGCTTGTGACGCTGTGTGTCGCCGTGTCGAATTTCGTGTGGCTGCCGATCGGCGGGGCTCTCTCCGACAAGCTCGGCCGCCGGCCGCTCCTCGTCGCGATGACGGTGCTCGCCATCGCGACCGCGTACCCGGCGCTGTCACTCCTCGCGCACGCGCCGAGCTTCCTCAACATGCTGCTCGCGCTTCTTTGGCTCTCGTTCATGTACGGCATCTATAACGGCGCGATGGTCGTCGCACTGACAGAAGTGATGCCGGCACAAGTACGCGTCGCAGGCTTCTCGCTCGCCTATAGCCTCGCGACGGCGGTGTTCGGCGGTTTCACGCCGGCGATCTCCACGGCGCTCATTCACATGACGGGCGACAAGGCCGCACCCGGCTACTGGATGAGCTTCGCCGCTGCATGCGCGCTGATGGCCACGTTCGCACTGTATCGCCGCCGCGCAACGACGCTGACTCCGGCGCACTGATCCGCTTCCGCGCTCCGCATCCAGAAACACCCACATTCCGACAACACTACGATCATGAGAAACCTGATTCGAAAACTGTGCGCCGCAGCACTGGTTGCAACCTCGGCCGCCGCGGCGAACGTGCAAGCCGCCGATCTGCACGTCATGAGTTCCGGCGGCTTTACTGCGGCGTACAAGGTGCTCGGCCCGAAATTCTCGGCGGAGACGGGCAACACGCTCGACACCGCGCTCGGTCCGTCGATGGGCAAATCGCCTGAAGCGATTCCCAACCGGCTGGAGCGTGGTGAGCCGGCGGACGCCGTCATCATGGTCGGATATGCGCTTGACGATCTGATCCAGAAAGGCAAGGTCGTCCCCGGATCGCGCGTCGAGCTGGCCGATTCGCGCATCGGCATGGTCGTGCGCGAAGGCGCGACGAAGCCCGATATCAGTTCCGTAGACGGGCTCCGGCAGACGCTGCTGCATGCGAAGTCGATCGCCTACTCGGACAGCGCCAGCGGTGTCTATATCGAGCGGGAGTTGTTCAAGAAGCTTGGCATCGAGGATCAGGTCAAAGCGAAGGCGAAGATGATCCCGCGCATTCCAGTGGCCTCGGTCGTGGCGAACGGCGACTACGAAATCGGCTTCCAGCAGGTGAGCGAGTTGCTGCCTGTCAAGGGCGCGACCTTCGTCGGCAAGATCCCCGAATCGCTGCAGTCAGTCACGCGTTTCGCGGCCGGCATTCCGGTCAGTGCGCAGCACCCGAAAGAAGCAAAAGCGCTGCTCGACTATCTCGCTTCGCCCGGCGTCCAGCCAGAAGTGAAGTCGACCGGGCTGGATACCGTTTCCGCTCATTGACGCAAACCTGAAGGAAGGCTTGCTCGCTGCGGCCTTCCTGTCACATTCCTGGGGTTCGTCTCGCCGAGTCTTCCGCACCGTCCGCGTCGCCTGCAGTTTCCGCTGCGGGCCCGAGCATCTGAGCGAGACGCGGACGGTCGCACGCCCCTTCCCACATCGAAACGAAGATCACAGCGCAAGCGTTGCTGATCACGCTCGTCAGGGCACGCGCCTCGGACATGAAGCGGTCGATGCCCACCAATAGCGCCACACCAGCTACGGGCAGATCCGGGATCACCGTCAGCGTCGCCACGAGCGCGACGAGTCCGCTACCCGACACGCCGGCCGCCCCCTTTGACGTGAGCAGCATAACCGCGAGCATCATTGCGATCTGAGGCGCGGAAAGCGGCACGTCGCACGCCTGCGCAATGAACATTGAAGCCAGCGTCAGATAGATCGCGGTGCCGTCGAGATTGAACGAATATCCGGCGGGCAGCACGAGCCCCACGACTCCCTTGTCGCAACCCAGCGCCTCGAGCTTGACGATCAGGCGCGGCAGTACCGGCTCCGTGGAAGATGTCGCGAGAACAATCAGCAACTCCTCCCGCATATAACGCAACAGCCGCCAAAGCGCGAAACCGTGCAGCCGCGCGAGTGAAGCGAGCACCAGCGCAATGAACAGCAGGCATGCCACGTAGAAGCACACCATCAACATGCCGAGAGAGCCGACCGAGCGGATGCCGAAGCGGCCCACCGTGAACGCCATCGCACCGAATGCGCCGAGCGGGGCAAGTCGCATGATCATCGCGAGAATCCGGAACAGGACGTGCGCGGCGCCGTCGATTAGCGCGAGCACCGGCCGGGCCGCCTTCGGGCAGGAGTTCAGCGAAAAGCCGAAGAGTAGCGAGAGCAGCAGTACTGGCAGTACGTCACCCTTCTCGAAGGCGCCGAGCATCGTCTCCGGAATGACGCTCAGCGCGAATGCGACCAGGCCGCCCGGCTGTGCGTGCTTCACATATTGCGCGAGGATGCTCGTGTCCAGACCGTGCGCGTCGATGTGCATACCCGCGCCCGGTCGCAGAACGATGGCGGTGACGAGCCCGAAAGCTAGCGCCACGACGGTGAGCAAGTAAAAGAGCGCCAGCGCCTTCAAGATCGTGCGCCCGATAGCCTTACCGCTTGCAAGCGACGTGATGCCGGAGACGATCGTACAGAAGACGATAGGCGCAATCATCATCCTCACAAGGCCGACGAACGCATCACTGAAAGGCTTGAGCAGCGCGCCCGCTTGCGGCAGGAAATGACCGACTGCCACGCCGAGCACCATGCCCAGCAGCACCTGTACATAAAGCGAACGAAGCGGTCTCGCCGACCTCACGATGCGGTCTTCCGGGCTGGCCGTTCTTTCGCAGACGTGTTGACGTCAGAGCCATCGCTGCCTTCGACCCCGCCCTGCCTCATCTCGACAATCGTTCTGTGAAATTCCTGCGCGGCCGGAGTAAGCGGACGCCCCCGGCGCCTCACGATCCCCACGCGCCGCTTCACCACCGGTTCAACGAGCGGCACACTCGTGAGGATCGGATGATCGCGGCCGGGCATGGCCATCGACGGTACGGCGGCGACACCGAGCCCCGCTTCAACGAGGCCGAGCATGGTCGTGACATGACGGGTCTCGCAAACGCTCGGCGCGCGCGGCGCCACTGCCGAGAGTGCCTGATCGAGCAGCAGGCGGTTCCCGGAAGTCTTGTCCACTGACACGTACTCATGCTCGTAAAGCTCGTTCCAGGTGACGCGCTTCTTGCGCGCGAGCGGATGATCGCGACGGCAAGCGGCAACGAAGCGCTCCTGCAGCAGCACCTTGAACTCGACCTCGGACTCCTGGCTACCCATGAAACTCACGCCAAAATCGGCCTCACCGCTGATCACAGCGCCGAGCACCTCATTCGCGCTCGAATCCAGCAGTTTTACCCTGATGCGCGGAAAGCGGCGATGGTAGCTTGCGACGACGTTGGGCAGAAAGTAGTACGCCACCGACGGCACGCAGGCAATGGTCACATGACCCAGCCGGCTAGAAGAGACATCGCGGATGCCGAGCAACGCGACGTCGAGATCGTCGAGCAGTTGTTCGGCGCTTGGAGCGAACACGCGGCCGACGGTGGTGAGCGTGACGCTGCGCGTGGTGCGCTCGAAGAGACGCACGCCGAGCGCTTCCTCGAGCTTCTCAATGCGACGGCTCAGGGCCGGCTGGGAGATGCTGACAGCCTCGGCGGCCTTGCGGAAGCTCCCCAGTTCCACCACCGCGCGAAACGCCTGCAAGTCGTTCAAATCGAAATTGACGCCCACGAGTCACTCTCCACATCCTAGATGTGCTCATTTTGCATGACGCGGCTGGATTTTTTGGCATAGCCACCAGTTCGCTACACAAAAGCCTTGCTTCCCTCTCCCCCGCAGCTAAACGCCGAACTGCAGGACTGGCACTGTCGGAAGCGGGCACGCTGTTTATCGAATCGACCGCTGTCTAATCTGATCGTCGAATCGCTAGCCTTCAACTGGCGCACGTCGGGCGACAGACGACGCGAGTCTTACTGTCCGTGAGCGTGAGTGGCTCGTCTCCATACGCCTTCCAGCATCGCCGGTACCCATTGCTCGGCCGGGCAGCGACTCCATGTGTCGGCAAGGAAAACCATCGATTCGTCACCACTCGCCTGCCGGGCCTTCTCCAGCTCCAGCAACAGCAGCGTACCCGCGGCGTAGGGACAGCCACCCACCGTTCCACTCGATGTCGCTTGACGAAGGACCACGTTCGGGGCAAAAAGGCAGCGTTGGCTGGCCATCTCGGGCGTGAGTGTCTGCCGCATGGAGGTGTCGAGATAAAGATCGCGCATTCGATCCAGGCCTCTTACGATATTGTGTATTGCTACACTGACCGCGTGGACGCCTGCAAGGTCTCCACCGACCATCGAAGCGAGTAACGCCTTGGCGCGCGTCACCTTGCCCGTGACTTTCCAGGCCAGATTACGCAGCGCATTACCCGGCGCTAACGACGCAGCGATAATTTGCGCAGCGGCCCAGGTGGCCTCGCCAGCTTCGAAGGTGGGACTGAATAAGCGGCCGATGACCTGCTGCACGAGCGGCCCGACCGCGATGTTGGGGTTCGAGTCGCGAATCCATACCGCCAATGGTTCCAGGTCGGCGGGGGCCGCGCGGATATCCGGTGCGGTTGCGTTGAGCTTCTGCCACAACGCGTCTTGTTGAACCTCGCGTCGGATCGCTTGTCTCGCGCTCATCGTTGGGAATCGATGTCCATTGTAGGACAGCACCCCAAGTATGCGGCGGACCAACAGGCTGTTGAGCAATGGCTTACCAGAGCCAAAGGCACGGTCAACCGTGCCATCACGTGCGATTTGAAGAATGCCAGCAGGCTGGTCTACCTTGATGACATCGACAAGACCCGGAATGTGTTTATGTTCCACGACTGTGTACCTCGAGGGAGTCATTCGTTCCGCGCGCGTGGGGCAGCAGGCCTGGCCACTTTGCCATCACTGCCGCTCGTGCCGCGGGATCAGGGCTGACGCCCGCGATGGCCTTCTCGCGTCGTCAGATATGAGCCCCGATCATGCCGTCAAAAGCGGCTAATATCTATCGGCTACCCGACAGATTGGCACCCTATGAATTCCGATGTACAACGCTACCGGCCACAACTTGCAACAACACCGTGGTTCAAGGATCTACCGACCGAGCTTCAGGACTATCTTGTCGATCGCTCAGACCTGCTCCGATTGAAGAAGGGGCAACAGCTCTATCGGCGCGGAGAACAGTCGTTCGGCCTGTACGCGATTCTCGATGGTGCATTGTCGATCGGCACCGTCGGTGCGGATGGAAAAGAAGCGTTGCTCGCCGTACTTGGGCCGACCGCCTGGATCGGAGAAGTCTCAATGTTCGACAGGCTGCCTCGCCCACACGATGCCTCAGCATTAAGTAAGACTCTCGTGCTTCACGTACCCGGTCCCGCGTTGGAAAGCCTGCTCAGATCTCACCCTGGTTACTGGCGGAATTTTGGCTTGTTGATGGCGCAAAAAATCCGGATCTCCTTTGAGAACAACGAAGCAATGATACTGTTGCCCGCCGCTCAGCGCCTGGCAAGTCGCTTATTGCTGATCGCTGGTGGCTACGGCGGGATTAATGCTGAACGGAGTAGGATAAAGCTCTCGCAAGATACCTTGGCTTCAATGGTTTCGCTTACTCGACAGACGACGAACCAGCTACTGAAGAACCTTGAGAGTCAAGGTATCGTCGATCTGAAATTCGGGGAAATTGTTATTCTTGATTTTGAACGCCTGCACGCTGCCAGTGCCGAAGATCCCGGTCCTCGAGGCGCAAATCGGACTGCCTAGACCGGCGTTTCCAGTGACGCCGACGCACACAGCGGCTCGGCGCCTGGTCTTTCGATCGAACGCCGACCGCACGCACACGCCGTTGTAAATCGCCTCAACGCCCCAGGAATTCCAGCACCATCTGATTGAACTTCCCGGCATGCTCCCACTGCGCCCAATGGCCGCATCGACCGAAAACATGCAGATCGGCATTCGGCATTCCCCACACAAGACGCAGTCCGATATCCATTGGCACGAAGCGGTCGTCGCGCCCCCAGATGACGAGCGCCGGCGCGGTGATCTCGCCGAGACGTGGGCCGACGTCCGGGAACTGCTTCGGATTGGCCGCGAGGCTATTGACGAAATTCTCAAGGTGATCGCGCCGCGCAAGCATGTTTTCCAGCCGCGCTTGCATCAGCTCATCGGTCAGCGTGCTGGTGTCGAACACGAAGACGTTCAACATGCTTTTCAGGTTGCCGAGCGTCGGCTCACGGTAGAGCGCCTGAAGCAGCTTGATGCCTTCCGTCGGCATCGGCACGAACTGGCTAGGGCCGCCCGTGCCGCCGCCCATCAGGACCAGCTTGCCCACATGTTCCGGGTAGGCCAGGGCAAACGCGACCGCGCTGTGACCGCCCATCGAATTGCCGACTATGTGGACGCGTTCAATGTCAAGCGCATCCATCAGTCCTTTCAGGACGCGTGCATTCAGTTCTGAACGCGAACCGCGGCACACGATGGAATCGGACTTTCCCCACCCGGGGCAGTCCAGCAGAATCACGCGATAACCGGCGTCGACGAATGCGTCGACATTGCGGTTGAAGTTCGCCCAACCGCTCGCGCCGGGACCAGACCCGTGCAACATCACGACCGTCTCGTCGCCTTGGCCGGCATCGTTGTAATGCACGCGCAGTTCGCCCTCGCCTTCCTTGATGCTCACGAATTTGCTGGTCGCCGTTTCGCTTTGAACCTTCGTTGCTGTCATTTCAAGTCACCTCGTTTCAGAGTCGGTATCGGAACGGGCGAAAGCCCGCTGCATTGGATGATTCGAGTGCGCGCGACCTACTGCGCCACCGCCATGTATGAGGCCCGCGGAAACCTGGCTACCACGAACAGCGCCGCGATGGCAGCCACCGCGATCATCGGGATGCTTGCGGTAACCAGCACCGACGCGCTTCGCCCGATCGCGAGCAACTGGCCGGCAATCAATGGCCCGAGGATCGAGCCCATGCGCCCCACCGCGACGGCGGCGCCGACACCCGTGCCCCGAACCTGCGTCGGATAGATGTTGCTGGCGAGCGCATACAGCACAGACTGTCCGCCGACGAGGAACAGACCCGCCAGCAGACCGCCGAACGCCATCCCCATACTCGAGCCAGCACTCGCGAGCACGGTGAGCGCCACTGCGATCCCGATGTACATGCCCGTGACGGTAGGCCGCCGGCCGATCCGGTCCATCAGCCCCGCGATGACGATGGCACCGATGCCGCCGCCGATGTTGAACATCATCTGCACGACGCTCGATTGCACGCGCGTGAGGCCCCGGCTCAGCACCATCGACGGCAGCCAGTTGATCAAGAAGTACAGCACGATCAGCGTCCCGAGAAAGCTGATCCACAGCGCGAGCGTCGTAGCGGCGCGGCCTTCTTTCCAGAGTGCCTGAGCGACACCGGGTGCCGGATCATGATGCGCAGATTCGGTCGACCTGGCCGCGATGAAGTGAGCGGATTCCTTCAGGAAGAACGCGAGCAGCGGCAGGATCAGCAACGGTCCAACCCCGCCGACATAGAAGATGTGCCGCCAGCCTTCATCGCCCGGGCTGACGATCCCGATCACGGCTGCGATTGCCGCCCCGAACGGCATGCCGCAGTACATCGCGCCGACTGCCGAACTGCGCTGATGCGGCGACGCGGCTTCGGAACAGAGCGCGATCAGGTTCGGCATCGCGGCGCCGAGTCCGAGGCCCGTCAGGAAGCGCGCGGCGAGCAGGCTCTCGAAGTTCCAGACCTGAGTCGTCGCAATCGAGCAAATGCCGAACAGCGCCACCGCGAGCATCAGCACACGCTTGCGGCCGAGCCGGTCCGCGAGGCGCCCGCCAACTGCCGCGCCTGGCAGCAGGCCGAGGGCGCCGACGCTGAACGCCCATCCCATCTGCGCGACCGAGAGGTGAAATTCGCGCGCCATGCGTGGCGCGGCGACCCCTGTGGATTGCAGATCGAGTCCTTCGAGCAATGCGACGATGAGGCACAAACCGACGGTAATGGCGCCGCTCGCGCGAGCGGGTCTTGAGGTTTTCATATGATGTCTCCAATGTAGGTTCAGCATCGCTCTTGGCGGCGATAGCGCTGCGGTCTATGACTGCATCCGTTCAAACGAGAAGTTGCGCTAGTTGGGCGTGTTGAGCCCGCGCTTGAGATCCAGGGCGACGTCGACGATCATGTCTTCCTGGCCGCCCACCATGCGGCGCCTTCCCAGTTCGACGAGGATGTCCACGGTCTTGAGGCCGTACTTCCTCGCCGCGATTTCCGAGTGGCGCAGGAAGCTCGAATAGACACCGGCATAACCCAGCGCGAGCGTCTCGCGATCCACGCGGACGGCGCGGTCCTGCAGCGGTCGTACGAGGTCGTCGGCGGCGTCGAGCAGCGTGTAGAGGTCGGTGCCGTGATGCCAGCCGAGCCGTTCTGCCGCCGCTATGAACACTTCGAGCGGCGCATTGCCGGCTCCCGCGCCCATCCCTGCAAGGCTTGCATCGATGCGGTCGCATCCTTCCTCCACTGCGACGATCGAATTTGCCACGCCGAGGCTGAGGTTGTGATGCGCATGCATGCCCGTCTGCGTGGCAGGTTCCAGCACGGCCTTGAACGCCTTGAAGCGCGCGCGAATGTCGCTCATGTTCATCGCGCCGCCCGAGTCCACCACGTAGATGCAGGTCGCGCCGTAGCTCTCCATCTTCTTCGCTTCGACGGCCAGCTTTTCCGGCGTGGTCATGTGACTCATCATCAGGAAGCCCACAGTGTCCATGCCAAGTTCGCGCGCGTACTCGATATGCTGCTTCGAAATATCGGCTTCCGTGCAATGCGTTGCCACGCGCACGACGCGCGCGCCCGCGTTGTAGGCGGCCTTGAGATCGTGAATCGTGCCGATGCCGGGCAAGAGCAGCGTCGCAATCTTCGCGTGGCTCACGACATCGGCGGCCGCTTCGATCCATGCCGGATCGCTGTGCGCCCCGAAGCCGTAGTTGAAGCTGGAGCCCTGCAAGCCGTCGCCGTGTGCGACTTCAATGCTGTCGACCTTCGCGCGGTCCAGCGCGCGGGCGATGTCCTGCACGTTCTCTAGCGAATACTGATGGCGGATCGCATGCATGCCGTCGCGCAGCGTGACGTCCGAGATATAGAGTTTCTTGCTCATTTCGATGGTCCTTTATGCGTTCGCGAGCGATTTGGCCATGCGTTCCGCCGTCGCAAGCGCGGCCGAGGTCATGATGTCCAGGTTGCCGGCATAGGCCGGCAGATAGTGCGCGGCGCCTTCCACTTCGACAAACACGGAAGTCTTCAATCCGCTGACGCGGCCGAGCCCGGGAATGCTGAGCGGCTCGGCGGCGGGAATCTCGTCGAACTGAACCTTTTGCTTGAGACGGTAGCCCGGCACGTAGGCCTGCACGGCGGCGGCCATGGCTTCGATCGATGCTTCGATCTTTGCCTGGTCGGCAAGCTCGGAGAGCACGTAGACCGTATCGCGCATCATCAACGGAGGCTCAGCCGGGTTCAGCACGATGATCGCCTTGCCCTTGTGGGCGCCGCCCACCGCTTCGATCGCCTTCGACGTGGTTTCCGTGAACTCGTCGATGTTCGCGCGAGTGCCGGGTCCGGCCGACTTGCTGCTGATCGACGCGACGATCTCCGCGTAATGAACCTTCGCCACGCGCGACACAGCCGCCACCATCGGAATGGTCGCTTGCCCGCCGCAGGTCACCATGTTGACGTTGCTGCTGTCGATGTGCGCGTCCAGATTCACGACGGGCACGCAATACGGGCCGATCGCCGCTGGCGTCAGGTCGATCAGGCGAATGCCTGGCTTGAGCGCGCGCAGAAACGCGTCGTTCTTGACGTGCGCGCCAGCAGAGGTCGCATCGAACACGAAGTCGATGTCGTCGAACTCGGGCAGACGTGCGAGTCCCTGAACGCCCTCGTGCGTCGTCGCGACTCCGAGGCGCGCAGCGCGCGCGAGACCATCGGACGCCGCGTCGATGCCGACCATGGCGGCCACTTCCAGATGCTTGCCGTGTCGCATGATCTTGATCATCAGATCCGTGCCGATGTTGCCGGAGCCGATGATAGCGGCCTTGAGTTTGTCGGTTGCCATGTGAGTTCCTTAGTCGGTGAAAGTGGCGCAGACGCTGCCGAGTCCGTCGATTTGCGCGGTGAACGTGCCGGGGCGCGTGACGGTTACCATCGGTCCGAGCGCGCCCGTCAGCACGACGTCGCCGGCGCGAAGCGGCGTGCCGAGTTGCACCATGCGATTAGCAAGCCACACGGCTGCGTTGAGCGGATTGCCGAGACATGCCGAGCCATTGCCGCGCGACAGCACCTCTTCGTCCTGCGAAAGCGTCATTGCGCAGGCTCTCAAATCGATTGCGGAGAGCGGCACCGGACGGCTTCCGAGCACGAACATCGCACTCGACGCGTTGTCGGCGACGGTGTCCACGAAGCGGATGTCCCAGTTCCGGATACGGCTGTCGACGACCTCGATCGCAGCAAGCGCGTAGGCGGTCGCGCCGATCAGGTCGGCGAACGTGTGCTCGTCCTGCACGAGGTCGCGCTGAAGTACTAGCGCGATCTCCGCTTCGACCTTCGGCTGGATGAGACGCGATAGCCGCATCGGCGAGTTGTCGCCGTAGGCCATCGATGCGAACAGCGTGCCGAAGTCGGGTTGATCGACACCGAGTTGCTGCTGCACGGCAGGCGACGTGAGACCGATCTTGCGGCCGACCACGCGCTCGCCGGCAGCGCATCGCGCGTCGACGTTCGCGCGCTGCACGGCGTACGCAAGTGCGGCATCGTCGGTGGAAATCTCGCCGCGCACCGGCGCGATGGGCTGCCTTGTGTGTTCGGCATCGCGCAGGCGTTCAGCCAATGCACGTTCGATTGCTTCATTGGACATGAACATCTCCTTGTGTGTCAGGCTGCGCATGCATCGCGCCGAAGCCCGCAATCCATTCGGGAATAGGACGGTAGTAATCAAGCGATGCGCGGTACGGGCCGTACGCGGCGAGCGCGCCGAACGCCGCGATCCATGTGCGGATTTCATGTGCGGACTTGCCGGCGTCCCGCGTGATCGCGGCATTGGTCATGCCGTCGGCGGCGGTGACTTCGCCCGCTGCGAGCCGATTGAGAAACGCGCGATCCCAATCGGGATTCAAGGGATGCAAATGGCTGTCGCCCCTCGTGAACGACTTCGCCGCGGCTACCGTGGCTGCTTGCCGAGCCGCGCGCGCTTCAGCCGACGGACTGCGTCCGTCGATCAATCGTTCGGCGACCTCTGCGCTTGCGCCTGCGATGTCCGGCACGGGCGGTTCGTGGGAGATGCCGCCCGAGCCGATCACGAGCACACGCTTGTCTGTACGCGAGAGAATGCGGCCGATCCCGTCGCCGAGCAGGCGCGAACGGCGGCACGATGCCATCGGCGACGCCACCGAATTGATGAAGACAGGGACAACCGGGTAACGATCGAGGCGGCCAGTCAACACTTCCAACGCCTGCGCGCATCCGTGATCGACCTGCATCCGGTACGACACCGACACATCGACTTCACTCGCCAGCACGTGCTCTGCCATCGCCAGCGCGATGTCCTGCGGCACGTCGAGCGGGCCGGCGAGACTATTGAAATCGCCGATCGCCGTCGCGGCGACGCCGATGCAGAACTGCGGCATCACGTCGTAGAAGAATCCGTTGTAGTGATCAGGCGCGAAGGCCACGACCAGCTCCGGATCGAATGCTTCGACGCGCGCGCGCGCTTTGCGCTGCACACGTTCTACCTCGGCGACGATCTCCGGCGCGGGGTCGAAGTAACCGTGAAGCGGCGTGTGGGACAGGCATTCGAGAAGGATCGGCATGTCAGGCTCCTGTTTCGACTGCGACGGTCGCGGCACAGCCAGCTTCATCGTCTGTGTACTGAACGGCGGGCGTAGCGAGCGATCGCAAATCAAGCTTGCCAGCCAGGTCCGCGATACTGCGCGACACCTGCTGCGGCATGCATATGCCTGCGACAAAGCGGTCCGGGCGCAGCAGCACGACCGACTCTGGGGCGCGCGTGAACCATTCCTTCAGACGACCGCTCACGTCGCCGATGGCGATCACGTCTGCCGGCACGTCGTCGCGATAGTCCAACTGCGTGTCGGGCTTGGCGATCACGAAGCAGCCGCCCATTCGCGCCCACGTCTCGCGTGCCTCCCGTGTCAGTCCGAACGTCGGCTCCGTACCCCATCCGATGATGGCGAAGCGATTGCCGATCGCATCGTCGAGGCGCATCACTGCGCCGTCCTCCGTGCGAACGGGGGGCTGGATGAACATGCGGCCCACGGGCGACTGGCTTTGCGGATCGCGTCCGTGCACAAGACGCCCGATCAGCGACTCGCGCTTCTCGCTCATCAGGCCAAGCATGCGACCAGTTGCCGAATGGCCAGAGCGCTCCAGCAATCGAGCGAGAAAGCCGTCACGGCGCTCGCGCTCAGGCAGCAGCACCACCCCCGATTCATAGCGCGGCATGGGTTTGAAACGCATTTCCACGAAGTAGCGCTTGAGCGACGGCAGCACGGCGAGCGAACGCACGAAAGCATCGCGGAACGTCGTGCCGAGGCGGCTCGTCGGCGCGAAGATGTCGCCCGCGACTTCCGACAGATGGATCATCGAGCGCGCATGGGCGCGGCGCTCCGTCGTGTAGGTGTCGAGCAGACTGTCGCCCGCGAGACCTTTGACCACCATGGCGAGCTTCCAGCCAAGATTGTTCGCGTCGCGGATGCCGCTGTTGTAGCCCTGTCCTTGCCACACAGGCATGATGTGCGCGGCGTCGCCCGCGAGCAGCACGCGCTTCATGCGGAACGTGCTCGCAAGGCGCGCATTGTGCGTGTACACGCGCTTTCTGATGTAGTCGACCTGATCGGGGTCGGCGACGACCTTACCGATCAGTGCCGCCATGTTCTCCGGTGTCGAGAGTTCTTCTTCCGTCTCGCCCGGCATCACCATGAACTCGAAGCGCCGGATGCCGTGCGGCAAAGCCGCCGACACATATGGCCGCGCCGGATCACAATGCATGTAGACATGAGGTGAGCCAATCGGGTCGTTGCGTACATCGACGACAATCCATTGATTCGCCTTGGTGCGTCCTTCGAACGGCACGTCGAGCGTGCGCCGAACGAAGCTGTTGCCGCCGTCCGCGCCGATCATATAGGCCGCGCGGATCGATTTGCTCACGCCGCTTTCATCGTGCGCGTAGATCGTTACGGCGGTGTCGTCCTGTGTGAAGCCATCGACCGTGTGTCCGAACAGCACCTGTACGTGCGGGAACCGTTGCAATCCCTGAAACAGAATGCGATCGGCCAGTGGTTGAATGAAGGCGTTGCGGCGCGACCAGCCGAATTCATCGGTGCGCGGCTCGATCGAAGCAAAACAGCGACCAGTGCGCGTGACGAAGCGCATCCAGTGTTCCGGCGTCGTATGCGGCAGCAGGTCGTCGGCCAGCCCGACGGACTGGAACACGCGCAAGGCTTCGTCGTCGAGGCCGATGGCGCGCGGATAATCGATGATCTGATCGAGCTTTTCGAGCAGCACGACACGCACGCCCTGTAGTCCCAGATAATTGGCGATCATCAGGCCAACCGGTCCGGCGCCGATAATGGCGATGTCGGTTGACACAATCTCGGGGCGGCCGCTAGCGGCCACCGTGTCGACGGCGGGTTCCATGTCTGTCTCCTTGATCGCGCCCGGATGAGGTCCGTGGTCGCGTCCGATACTGGTTCGTTCAGTCAGATTCAGGAGAGGCACACGTGACGTCGGTCACCCGGTGCGTCTCCTTTTGAATAGTTGGTTTTGATGCAAGTCTAGGGAGCGTCACCCGCACCCTCAACAAAATCTGAGAAATGTGCATACAATGCACATAGTTGATTTCAAACGGATTTTTCTGTGGCGACGTACACGAACGTTCGAGGTCTGGCGCGCGGACTGCAGGTTCTGCGTGCGCTCAATGCGATGGAAAGTGGACGCGCCACGAGCCAGCAGATCAGCGACGCAATCGGCTTGCACCGCACCACCGTGCGGCGCTTGCTCGAGACGCTGGTCGAAGAAGGGTTCGTGCGGCGCAGCGCGTCGGACGACAGCTTTCGCCTGACGCTCAATGTCCGTTCATTGAGCGAAGGCTTCACCGACGACGAACGCATCGCGACGGTCGCCCCGCCCATCATGGGTCGGATGCTGCAGCGCGTAGCGTGGCCATCCGATCTGACGACGCCCGACGGCGACGCGATGATCATCCGCGAGACGACGCACCGGTTCAGCCAACTATCGTTTCATCGGTCGATGGTAGGCCGGCGCTTGCCGATTCTTTTGACGGCGGCGGGCCGCGCCTATTTCGCGATGTGTCCCGACAGCGAGCGTGAGGATATTCTCGACTTGCTGCGCTCGGGTGCGGGCGGGGATGAACAAAAGGCGCTGGCATCCAGCGATGCACTAGTTCGCAACCTCATTCGACGCGTGCGCGCCGATGGTTTCGGGTCGAATCACGGTGATTGGGCGGCTCAGAGCAGGATCGGCGCCGTTGCGGTCGCGATCGTATCGCGCGAGCGCGTCCTCGCGAGTTTGAACGTCGTTTTTCTGTCACGCGCGGTGACACTTGTGGAAGCGACGCGTCGTTATGTACCGGAACTGCAATTGGCCGCAGGTGAAATGGTCGCGGCGTTGGAAGCCCAGGACGATGCAAACCCGCGTGGGAAGGCGTAGCGAAAGTGGTTGCGTCTCCTGGCCACTTTGGGAAGTACTCCAGTCATCGGTAGTAGGTCGTTGAACGTTCGCGAGTGGCCGTGTTCCGCCTGATGGCGACCGCCGACGCCTGACCGCCATCGGACCGTCGGCGAAGACGTCAAACCGACGCTTAAGTCACCTCCCATTCACCAGGAAGCGGACATTCGCGGTGCCTGTTCTTCTGCGGCGTCCCCTCTTCGGTGAGATGTTGTCGCGACTGTTTCCATGATCACGCGTCCTCCAGTCTGGTCGTCTTCACCTACTGTTCCTGGATTCACCTTGCGCAATAGCTACTTGTTCAGTTTCTCAGCCTCGCTCGGCTCCTCTTTCGGTTTGTAGCGCGGCGTGGGCTGTGGCAGCAGAAAGAAGGCGACGCACAGCAGTGCAATGGCCACTCCGATGCGCGACGCCGCGATCACGACGGGAATTGCAGCGATCTGGACCAGCGTTGCAACGCCGTAGCGGCGTGTCATCTGCTGAAGGAAATCGGGCGCGAGCCGTTCGTCCATCAGCCGGCGGCCGGGTATTGCATAGAACCACTTCGCCATCCAGGTGCAGGCGGTCAGGGCAAGACCGGCAACCAGGGTCACTGACGCGACGGGCTCGAAGGCCGTGCCGAGGTGGAAGCACCAGACGCGGATTGGATAAGGAATGACGACGATCGCCAGCAGGAACAGGAGGTTGATCACGCCGAACCAGTGATCACTCTTCGCATAAATGCGACCGGAATAATGGTGTTGCAGCCAGTACGCCCCGATCACGACGTAACAGAGAATGAGCGCGAGAAATTCGCGCCATTGCTCCGCCATGGCGCGTGCCAGGTCGCTGTAGCCATGCGTGCCCTCGGGAGATCCGGGGACCTTGATCTCGACGATCAGCAGGGTCAGCGCGATCGCGAAAACCGCGTCGCTGAATCCCTCGAAGCGGTCAAGTCCGCGCTCGGCTCCATGCGTTTGCGCGTCGGTAGATTGGTTACGCTTATTACCTGGCATCATGTGAGTCCTTTCGCGCAAGCCGGAGCCGCTCTTCCCGGCACACCATGCACAATCCTTGTTCGACGATCTGAATTACATCCTTCCATGGGAAGGTTGCAAAATAAGCATCGAATTGTCCGCGACCAAGTATGACGGCTTTGGCCGCCAATTGCCTATGGCTCGAGTGCGTGACATGTCCAATTGCGCCTGCCTCGCGGCAAGAATGACAAACACCGCTTCGGAAGAAAGCGGGCAAGGAGACCCGCCTGGAAGGCGTCGGTGCTCAAGAAATTCCGCATGCTGCCGTCAAAGCGAAGGGTTTCCCTCCGCGGCCCGGGTTATAGTGGCGCCCGCCGCACTTGCGACTCTTCTTCCAATGCAAACGACGCTTGTCCACCTGCCGTCCACGCCCCGACACAAAGTTATGGCCGCGGTTGTCGCCGTACTGGCGATTGCCGCCGCCGCTCTGGTCTGGCCGTATGCCAAAGATCCGGGTCCGGTCGTTCCGCCGTTTCTCCCGGTGTTCTCAACCTTGGTTACGTTGACCGAAGCCCTGACGGCCCTGCTGCTGTGGACACAGTACGCGGTCTCAGGCAGGCTGCTGTTCGCGGCGCTCAGCGGCGCATATTCGTTCACCAGTGTCATCGCCGCCATCCAGTTGCTCGTCTTTCCGGGCGTGTTTTCGCCTACCGGCCTGTTAGGCGCGGGACCGCAGACGGCGGTATGGATCTGGGTTTTCTGGCACGGCGGCTTTCCCGCGTTGGTTACAGCATCGCTGTTCGCCCGGTCGGTTCCCGCGAGCATGGAACACCGCGCTCGTGCCAGAGTCGTCGCAGTTGGCGCCGTCGGTGTGGCGGTTGGACTGTGCATCCTCGCCACCGCGGGACAATCTCACCTCCCGCCTTTGGTCGCGACATCCGGTTCGTACACCCAGTTGTCGGACAGCCCCGCAGGGATCATTGTCGAAGCGCTCTGCCTCGCGGCGCTGGGGCTGCATGTGTCGACAACCCGCGTGCGCTCGTTGATGGACTTGTGGCTCGCCGTCGCGTTGGTCGGTGCGCTCATTGACGTGACGCTCACCCTTTCGGCGGGCGCGCGATACAGCGTCGGATGGTACGCAGCGCGTGTAGCTTCTATGGTGTCATCAAGCGCCGTACTCGGCATGCTCATCTACGAGACTACGGGCCTCTATCGGCGACTGTCCGAGACGCACCGGAAACTCGTTGAGACCTCGGCACGCGACGGCCTCACCGGTGTTTTCAACCGTGCTTATTTCGACGACCGGTTCGCGCATGAATTTTCACTAGCTTCGGCAAGCAAACAGCCGTTATGCGTCCTGCTGCTCGACGTCGACCATTTTAAGCAGTACAACGACACGTATGGACATATGGCCGGCGACGACTGCCTGAAGAGGGTCGCAGGGGCGCTATCAGGCACCCTGCGGCGGCAGGGCGATTTCGTCGCGCGCTACGGTGGCGAAGAGTTCGTGGTGGTTCTGCCGACGTGCGAACCGGCGGCGGGACTGCGCGTCGCGCAGTCGCTAAGAGCTGCTGTCGAGAAACTTGGGATCAGATCGGCATCACCGACCGGGGCGCCCGTCACCGTCTCGGTCGGCCTCGCCAGCACGTTCCCAAATCCGGCCGAATCGGCGCCCGCCCTTTTGGGGCAGGCAGACACAGCCCTATATCGAGCGAAGGCAAACGGTCGCAATCGGGTGGTCGATGCTATGGACACTGCCGAGCGGCAGTCGTTCTGCGAAAGTGGCGCTTCCCATCGTTTCGGTCATTAGAAGATTCTCGGCCGCAACCTTGAGGCTCAATCTTGCCTTTCCGGCAGGATCTGCGCACTGATCGTGTGTTCCTTCCAGAACATGTTGTGAATCCTCGAACGAAGCAGGTTCAGCGCCTCAGACGAGAGGTCGCCGAACCTGAGCAGCGCGATGGGTTGTCCGCTTCCCGCGGGCACGCGTTCGATCGAATCGAACGGAGGGAATCCGTATCTCTGCAGGAACTCGTTGATTTCGTCGTCACGCACGTTTTCTTCGACGTTACCCAGTAAAAGTTGAGTCATGGTGTTTCCTTTCCGAAGCCATGTCAGGCCATGATGTTGACGCCGCCGTCGACATACAGCGTTTCGCCCGAAACCCGACGCGCGTAGGGGGTTGCGAGAAACGCGCAGGTATAGCCGACGTCCATGATGTCGACCAGCTCGCCGAGCGGCGCGCGCTCGGCCGCCTCGTTGAGCAGCAGGTCGAAGTTCTTGAGGCCGGAAGCCGCCCGTGTGTTGAGCGGACCCGGCGAAATGGCATGCACGCGAATGCCCTTCGGTCCAAGCTCGTAAGCGAGATAGCGCGCACAGGCTTCGAGCGCGGCCTTAACCGGCCCCATCACGCTATAGTTCGGCACGACCTTGTTCGCACCGTAGTAGCTCATCGTGAGCAATGTGCCGCCCTTGTCCATGAGCGGCGCGGCAAACGCCGCCATGCGCACGAACGAATGACACGAAATGTCCATCGCGCGCGCAAAGCCCTCGGCGGAGCAATGCAACAGCCCGCCTTGCAAATCGTCTTTCGGCGCCCATGCAATGGAGTGCAGCAGGATGTCGAGACGTCCCCAGCGCTGCCGGATCTGCCCGAATACCGCTTCCAGCTGCGCCGCGTCGCCGACGTCGAGCGGCAGGAACAGATCTGCTTCAAGCTCGCTCGCCAACGGCTCGACATAAGGCCGGGCCTTTTCCGTCGCGTAGGTGATGGCCAGATCCGCACCAAGCTCGCGAAACGCCTTCGCGCAACCGTAGGCGATCGAATGTTCGTTGGCAATGCCGGTGATCAGCGCTTTCATGCCCGCAAGTACCGGGCGTGATCGATCAGTGTCGTCGGGTGACATGGCGTTTCTCCTTCATTCGAGGACCGCTCGCGTATGGCGCGCGATCATCAGCTCTTCATTAGTCGGGATAACCCACGCCGCTATCCGGCTCGACGCAGTGGTGATGAGGGGAGCGCCCTTGCCGTTCGCTTCGGCGTCGAGCTCCGCGCCGAGCCACGCTGCATGCCGCACCACGCCCTCGCGGATCGCCGCTGCATGCTCGCCGATTCCCGCCGTGAGAACGAGCGCGTCGATGCCCCCCATGGCCGCAGCAAGCGAGCCGAGTTCGCGCGTGATGCGGTAGATGTAGAGCTCGATGGCGAAACGGGCGTGAGGATCGTCGCTTGCCAGCAGCGCGCGCATGTCGCTCGATACGCCGGACACGCCGAGCAGCCCCGAACGGCGATAGATCAGATCCTCGACGGCACGCGCGTCCATGCCGAGTTCTTCCATCAGGTAGAGCATTACGCCCGGGTCCAGGTTGCCGCAGCGCGTGCCCATCGGCAAGCCGTCGACGGCCGTGAAGCCCATCGTGCTAGCCACGCTCTTGCCCGCGACGAGCGCGCACATGCTCGCGCCATTGCCAAGGTGCGCGACGACAGTGCGTCCGCTGGCTGCTCTCGTATCGACGTCAGGCAGCACGCTCGCGATGTACTCGTAGGACAGCCCATGAAAGCCGTAGCGGCGCACGCCCCGGCTGGTGATCGACGCAGGCAGCGCGAACGCCTGTGCCACCTCCGGTTGCGTGCGATGGAAAGCCGTGTCGAAACACGCCACCTGCGGCACGTCCGGTTGCATCTCTTCGAGGATGCGGATGGGCTTCAGGTTGTGCGGCTGATGCAGCGGCGCAAGCGGCGTGAGCTTCGCCAGCTCGTCCACTACGGCGGGCGTGACTCGCACCGGACCGCTGAAGTGCTGGCCGCCGTGCACGACGCGATGGCCCACCGCGACGAGTTCGTGTCCTTCGCGGTGCTCACTCAGGAACGCACCGATGTGCTCGAGGCCTTCGCGATGATCCAGCTCGCCGCCGTCGCTCCATTCCCTCGCATGCTTCTCGCCGTGACCGTCGACGGCTTCAAACCGCGCACTTGACGTGTACAGGCCGTCGACCTGCCCATGCACGACCAGTTCGAGCGCGTCGCCCTCCTCTTCGAATGCGGAAAACTTGATGCTCGACGAGCCGGCATTCAATACCAGAATCACGTCTGCCATGGCGTCACCCGACGATCTTAGCGGCGTCGCGCCGCGCAAGCGCGACGCGCACCGCCACCGCGCACGACGCGAGCCGCGTAATGAGCGAATCGGCACGGCTCGTCAGGATGATCGGCACGCGCGCACCCAGCACAATGCCGGCCGCGTCCGCGCCCGCGAGGAACGAGAGACTCTTGGCGAGCATGTTGCCCGCTTCGAGGTCCGGCACGATCAGGACGTTGGCCCGCCCGGCCACGGCCGAATCGATCTGCTTGATGCGCGCTGCCTTGGGGTCGATGGCATTATCGAGCGCAAGCGGGCCGTCGACGAGCGCTCCCGTAATCTGCCGCCGGTCCACCATCTTGCACAGCGCGGCGGCTTCGATCGTCGAAGGCACTTTCGGATTGACGGTCTCCATCGCCGAAAGGATGGCCACGCGTACCTGCGGAAACCGCAGCGCGTGCGCGAGGTCGATCGCGTTCTGCAAGATGTCAGCCTTCTCCTCGAGAGTCGGCGCGATGTTCACGGCGGCGTCGGTCACGATCAGCGGGTCTGCGTGCGCAGGCACGTCCATGACGAAGCAGTGACTGATGCGCCGGCCGGTGCGGAGCCCGGCATCGCGCCGAACCGCCGCCGCCATGAACTCGTCGGTGTGAAGGCTACCTTTCATCAGCGCCTCGGCTTTGCCCTCGCGCACCAGTTGCACGGCGGCTGCCGCCGAAGCCTCACTGAACGGCGTATCGACGATCGGGTAATCGCCGATCGACAGGTTGCACTGCGCGGCAATCGATTCGATGCGCGCGCGCGGCCCGACCAGAATCGGTGCGATCAGACCTTCCCGCGCGGCTTCCACGGCGCCTTCCAGCGAGCTCCTGTCGCATGGATGGGCAACAGCTGTGGGTATCGGCGCCAGCGTCCGGCAGTGGCCAATGAGTTCGTGATACTTCGAGTGTCTGGCTTCCATGGCGGATCCGTTTACGAAAAGAGTGGCACGTTCACGACGGCGCACGCTCGAGCCCCGCAACAGGGCGAGCTGCCGGCGGCCCGCCGAGCACCGCGCGAATGCGCTGTAACGCCTCCCATCGCTGTGCGGTCGGCGTCACGCCTTTTAGGCGCTCGTCAGCCAGCAACCTGTCCATCAACGCCAATAGCCGCTCGCGGTCTTCCGGTTTGGCGAGCAAAGCCGGCAACGTCGCAATCGCCTGCTGCGGCTCGTAGGTGGCAACCAGTTCCTGTTCGCCGCGGATGCGCCGCCACTCGTCGAGCGGCAAGCTCGGCAGATATTCCGCGTAGCTGTCCACTACCTCCCGCGCCGTCGCAAGCAGCGCAAACGGCAAAGGCTCTCCTTTGCGAGCGAACAGAAGGAATGCCGTGCGCGCGACCGCTTCGGCGTAGCCGCCCTGCCCGATCGATGCAAGCGCGTCCTTCACGAAAGGGAGCTCGCGCGGATCGTTGGAGACGGCCGCGGCTGCTTCGCGAGTGCGGTGCCGATCAGCGAAATGGGTCAGCCAGGGATGGGTGTAGACAGCAAAGAACAGCGTCTCGGCCGCGGCATCGCGCATCGCCCGGTAGTGATCCAGCGAGGCGCTGATGACTTCCGCTCCGCGCTGCTCTGCCTCGCGCCACGGCCCGATGTCGCTGTTCTGCTGCCTGTTCGCCCTGACCGCGCTGGCCATCGGCTGCAGCCAGGCAAGCCACGGATTCAGGTCCGAAAAGGCCCAGCGCTGAAAGCGCAGCGGATGAAATTCCCGCAGCAGATGCGCTGTGGTCTCGTTCGACGCCAGTTGCACGTATGGCTGGGCGAACAGTTCGTAGAGGCGCTGGTTGAATTCGGAAAGCTCCGCCACGGCTTCAAAAGGCTTTTCGTCCTCGCGCCCGAAGCGGTTTAAACGGCGGACGACTTCCTCGAGACGATGCTCGACGAACGTCACCTCGTAGGCAACCTTCCCGTCGGCGCTCTCCGCCTCCTCGATTAACATCGCGTACAGGCCCGGTGCGAGCCTCTCGATTGTCTCGAGCACGTTGACGATTTGCGCATGCTGCTTCTTCGCCACCTTGCCCGACACGAACACGCCAAGATGTCCGGCCTCCTCGTCCATCAGACCGATGATGACCTGGCCACGCGCCTTGATTTCCTCGGTGCTGCCGTAGAGGTCGGCTACCCAGTTGAAGGCTTGCTGCGGTGGCGTAATGTTGTCGCCCATCGAGGCGAACAGGATGATCGGCGAGCGGATATCCCGCAGGTCGAACGCCTTGCCCGAGGCGCCACGCACTTCGCCCGACCAGAGCTTGTTCCCGATGAACAGGTTGCGCGTTATCCACTCGATCTCGTCGCGGTTCATCAGGTAGTAGCCGCCCCACCAGCGCTCGAACTCCAGGAAACGCGGCGACTCTGTATCGATGTCTCTGTAAAGGTGGTAGTACTTGTCCCACAGCGTGTTGGCGGGGTTCAGATACTCGAAATTTTGCACGAGGTGAGCGCCGTCGAACTTGCCGTTACCGAGATCCGATGAGAACGACGCGAGCCAGGTGCCGCCCAGTATGCCGCCAGCGTAGCGCATCGGATTGTCGCCCGCGCCTTCGCTGAACGCGCCGCTCCAGTAAGACATCGGTGTGCCGTTGATCACGATCGGTCCCGTGTCTTCTGCAGAGGAACTTGCGAGCATCATCGCGGCCCAGCCACCCTGACAGTTGCCGATGATCGCTGGTTTGGGGCTGTCCGGATGCAGCGCGCGCACCTTCCTGACGAACTCCTGCTCGACAGCGCAGACGTCGAGCAAGGTCTGGCCGGGCTCCGGATTCTGGAAGAACACAACAAAGTAGACGGGATGGCCCGCGCGCAACGCTACGCCGACCTGCGAATCGTCCTTGAAGCCGCCGATCCCTGGGCCATGGCCGGCGCGCGGATCGATGATCAGATAGGGGCGCTTCTTCGCGTCGATGGCCACGCCCTCAGGCGCTTTAATGCATAAAAGCGCGTAGTTGACAGGTCGCCCGAATTGCCTGCCGTCGAGCACGATCTCATAGTCGAAATGCAGCGCGGGCTTGAGGCCCTGTGCAGCGCTCTCGACGAAGCCAGTGCCGCGCTCGCGCAAGGTATCCCAGAACAGAATGGAGCGTTGCGCAACGTCGACGGCGTAATGCCATGTGTTCCACGGGTTGAATCCCGATGCGAACGTAGCAATGCCCTCGTCAGAGCCGGCCCCGCCATCCAGGGCTCCATGCAACCGTTTCTCATACCGCGCCATCGCGTTCTGCACACGCTTTTGCAGCCCGAGCAAGATGTTTCCGGCAACTTCCTGACTGCGCACCGATTGCGTGGCTGCGTCCATGACACGATCCTCCATTGCGAAATTGATCAAGGCCCGGCCCGCGGCCGCCCCGGTGTTTGCTCACGGGCTCGCCCGTCTGTGCGTACACCGCAACTCGTGCAGCATGCTCCTGCGCCATTCGCGAGCTATGACACAGGTCAAACGTGGCCATATTTCGACACCTCGACCCAGCGCCTGCAGGTTGGACCGGGCGCTCCGCGCGAATGTCGACATGGGGACCAAGTATTGAACCTAGACCCATACTTGACTATATCATCATTACTGAGCACAACCTCATCTATTCCGGTGGCCGAGCTGAAGCGGTTGAAAAAAGTGGACGCCAACATTCCGTAAAATGAAGGACTGGACGTTTTAGTAAATCGAGTCCCGAAGGCTGTTTATACGAAGGAATGTCGTGAAGAGGCCGTGAAGTTGGCGATAACCGATGGTGGGCGATAAGAGGCTGCGCATCGATTGTCGAAAGCCGGCAGGCTGGCGCACACTCGTCAACCTCAGAGGCCGTTGACGGAAAGTGAAGCTAAACTGACGCCGGTCAAGCGTGCGCTGGCTGAACCTTGGCACCGCAACCTGCGGCCGACGCACACTACGCGTAATCAGTGCGTCGCTCCCCGCGCCGCCCCCTGTGGTCGCTGCGCCTCCCATGCGGCGACTGCCCGATCCAGATTGAAGAACATCCGGTCGCGTCCGAGCGTCTCGCCGAGCGGTGAACGCTGCACCATTGCCAGCACGCCCGGGTTGAGACCAACGAGCCAGAGGGTTATGCCCTGCCTGCGCAATTCCTTTTCCGCTTCCGTCAGCATCTTGAGCGCCGTGTACTCGAGATCGATTACGGCGCGCATGTGAAGCACGACAGTCTGTGGATGAGTTCGCTCGATCAGCATGCGGATCTTCTGGCCGACATGCTCAGCGTTAGCGAAAAAGATAGGTCCTTCCGGCCTCAATAGCAGGAGTTCGGGAAAATCCTCGTCGTCGGGGTGTTCCGCGGATACAGGACGGTACACGTTCGTGCCAAGCTTGCGGCGCAGCACATATACCGGTGGGTCGGACGTCTGGTGAGCAAGCGCCAGGAGCGACACGACAATGGCGACGAGGATGCCCAGCAGAGTGCCGAAGAGCACTACGCCCGAGAGCGCGACCAGTGCCCACACGAACTCTGTACGTCGCACAGCGACAATCGCGCGAAATTCCGAGGGCTTGATCAGGCCGACCGAATAGACGATGACAACCGCTGCCAGCGTGGCCTGTGGCATCAGTCCGATTAACGGCGCGAGCAGAAGCATCGTGCCGAGCGCGACGGTAGCCGTGACCAGTTCGGCAAGCTGGCTGCGAGCCCCTGCGAGTCGGTTCACGGCCGTCTGGGTCGTTCCTCCGCCCGCCGGCATGGAGCCCAGCAGCGCGCCTCCCCCATTGGCAAGACCGATCGCCAGCAACTCCCGGTTCGCCTGTGGCGTCGGTTCGCCGGGCGCCAGGAACGCTCGCCCGGACGCGATCGTTTCGGTAAAACTCATCAGTGCAATGCCGGCGGCAAATGGCCCAAGCGACGCGACGAGCGAAAGGTCCGGCATGGTGAAGGAAGGGAAGCCCGTCGGCACGCGGCCGACAGTGTCGACCCCGTGAGACTGCAGGCCGAACAGGCCCACGGCGAGGATCCCGCAAGCCACGGCAACCAGCGGCGCGGGTGCGCGCGGAAAGAAATGCCCGATTGCCACCAGAATGCCCACCGTCATCGCGCCCACAGCGACTGTCGTCCCTGACGCGTGTGGAATCCCCGTGACGATGGCTAGTACATTGTGGAAGAACGCCCCCCTCGGAAAGTGAATGCCGAGCAGCTTCGGCAACTGATCTAGCACGATGACGACCGCGACACCGGCCTTGAACCCGGTCAGCACAGGATCGGAGATGAAGTTGGCAACGAATCCCAACCGCAGGAGCGCGGCGAGCGTGAGAATAGCCCCGACCATTAAGGTCAGCGTTGCAGAAGCTCTCAGCAGCTCTGCCGCCCCTCCATCGGGGACTACCTGGGCCAGGGCCGCCGCGGTGAGGATGCCGATCGTTGCGCTGGTGCTCACGCTTAGCGGCCGCGACGATCCCAGGAACGCGTAGATCACCATCGGAAGAAAGGCGGTATACAACCCGACCTGCACGGGCAGCCCCGCGACCGTCGCGTATGCCATGGCCTTCGGAAGAACGACCGCTGCAGCGGTCACACCGGCCATGATATCTGGCTTGATCCACTCCTTCTGATAGTCGCGGACCCATTCCAGCACCGGAATGCGAACGCCGGCAGCGGGATGTGTTGATAAATCGCGTCCCATAATCGAGCGGACTCCTTAGCATCGCGTGACGGGCAGTGAGCAAGTTCAAAGTGTTGCTGCGACCATTCGGACGCCCGCATCGCCCGAACATGTGCTACCCCGCAGTCATCAGGGCAACCCGTGCAGCCGATGCGAAACCCTGTCGATACAGCCGAGAGAGCGCCAGAAAATCGCGCTTGCCGAGCACTCATGCTTCATGCCTTTGGCGTATAGAACTGCCCGACCATGGCGCACGCAACTATGTCGTTCTGGTCGATAACGGTCGACGCGCCGGCCTTCGCTAGCAACATTCTGCGAAGATCATTCTCACCTGACACTACGATCTGGAGCCCGGGGCTTAGCGTGTGCGCCACCAGCGTGATCTCCAGATTGCTGTTCGGATCGGTGCCCGTCAAAAAAAGCGCACTGGCGGTATCCAGCCTCGCACGTTCGAGTACGTCGTCGAACGTGCTCTGATCGCCCAGGATAGCCATGTATCCCAGTCCGGACGCCTTTTCAGCCTGCTTTACGTCGGTATCTAGCACGAGCACCGTTGCTCCCAAATCCCGCAGCCGGGCGGCGACCACCTGGCCGACCGGACCAAACGGACAGATTGCGACATGGTTGCTCAGCGTTTCCAGCTTGTGCTCCATGGTCCTGTTCTCCCAGAAAACCATCACGTCGTCGCCCGACAACATCCCTGTCAACTGGCGCAACGCGTAGCCGGCAACCACCACCGTTGCCAGTATGGCGACCAGCATGAATCTCTTCTGGTCCGGATTGAAATCCGAGAAGTCGCCTAAAGTCGTAACGAGGTTGACCGCATCCCACAAGGCCGTGAACATCTTCGTGGGCAACGGCGAATCCGAGTGGTCGAGCAGCACAAGCCCTGCCGACGATCCCAGCGACACCAGAAACAACAAGCCGAGCGCGAGGCGTGCTCTGCGCCGCCATTCCTTGATACGCAGGCCGCCAAGCCGGGGTTCTTCGATCCGGTACATCCCGATCGTTCCTCGAATCCGTTCTTCGAATCGCAGTTCGAAACATTCGGAGGGAGCACCTGGCACACCATGCTCGCCATCCGACCCGTTTTGCCGAATAGATCATGTCAGCCGGGCCCGTCAGCGGAAAGGGGACTCTGGTCCTGTGCGAAGACGCGATGCAGGAACAGGAAGGGGACTGGGCGCGTCATCGGCGATTACAGTGGGCGCTCATCAATCTCCGTTCCTTGCGAGACCCAATGTGGCATCGCTCAGAATTTCTCGGGCACATACCTGAAATGATGGTCCGATTCGCGATAGCCCCCCGCCTTCTGTCGTGGTGGCAACGACACCTTCTCCCGCGGAACAGTCTCGTACGGAACCACGTTGAGCAGGTGGCTGATGATGTTCAGGCGCGCGCGCTTCTTTCGGTCCGCCCGTACGACATACCAAGGCGAGAAGTCAGTGTCGGTCATGCTGAACATCGCGTCGCGCGCCCGCGAATAGTCGTACCAGCGGCGGTAGGACTCGATGTCCATTGGCGAAAGTTTCCAGATTTTGCGCTCATCGTGAATCCGGGCTTCGAGCCTGCGCGTCTGCTCTTTCTCGCTGATTTCGAGCCAGTACTTGATGAGGATAACTCCGGAATCGATGACGGCACGCTCCACGAGCGGTGTAGTCATCATGAACATCTGCACATCCGCCTCCGTGCAGAAGCCCATGACCCGCTCGACACCTGCGCGGTTGTACCAACTGCGGTCGAACAGCACGACTTCCCCGGCCGCCGGCAGATGCGGAAGATAGCGCTGCAAGTACATCTGGGTCTTTTCCCGATCCGTGGGCGCTGGAAGCGCGACCACCCGGAAAACTCGCGGGCTCACGCGTTCGGTGATGGTCTTGATCACCCCACCCTTTCCCGCGCCATCGCGCCCTTCGAACACAATGCAGATCTTGGCACCGCTCTTCACTACCCATTCCTGCAATCTCACCAGTTCGGCATGCAATAGAGCCAATTCCTTCTGGTATGCCTTGCTGCCCAATTCCTTGTTTCCTGGCTTGTTGCCCGATTTGGAACCGGCGACCTGCGCCTCCTTCTGGATCTCAGACATTGCTTTGTCCTCCAAAACAACCGTCAACACGTGCCTCACTGCAACAGGCGTTGGCGCCGATCAATCGAGCGCCAGCACCACGCGTCCGTCGATCTCCCCCTTCAGATCGGCGAGCACCGCGTTCATGTTTTCCAACCGGTCCCGATGAATGCGTGCGCGTACACGGCCATCTGCGGCGAACTCAAGCGACTCCTGCAAGTCGCGGCGTGTCCCGACAATCGAACCACGCACGGTGATGCCGTTGAGCACGGTTGCAAATATCGGCAAGAGGAAATGGCCCGGCGGCAACCCGTTCAGCGCCACGGTGCCGCCGCGGCGGACCACGCCGAGCGCTTGCGCAAAGGCGCCGCGCGATACGGCGGTCACGGGTACGCCATGAGCTCCCCCGATCTCCTTTTGAATGACCTCGTCCGGATCGGTAGTCGACGCGTCGACTGCTGCGACGAAACCGACGCCTTCGTGACGGGGGATGAATGGCAACGTCGGCTTAACGGGCCAATCACCGTCAGCTGCATGCAGGTCGGTATGGCGAACGCGCGGCGCCTTGATATTGACGAAGATCTGACCCGAGCCCGGCGTGGGCACCTGGACCTCCTGGACGCGTAGCGGTTCGCCAAATGCGTCCACGGCCGCGGCCTTCATCAACTGTGCCATGGGACTCTCCGACCATCCTCCGTGACTGCAGTATGCATGCGCGAACACAATGCGGCTTGACATAGGTCAGTTGGCCTCGAACCCGATAGCGAAGCGAGATGATGTGTGTCTGGATTAAGGCGCCGTCCCGCGCATTTGCCCGCTCCGAACGGTTTAGGCACTTCTTCGATCTATTTTTCTTAGCTAGCCAGTGTAGATAACAGATGAACCACGCCATCGGATTTGAAGTGCAACACCCGACCCTGTGTAGGGTGCGCCGATGAAAAAAACTTACCAAAAGCTTGAATCCGAGAACGGATGGCGATCGCCGGCATAAGACAGCTGGGTTTGGGGGATGCACGTTAAGCCGATCGCTTTCTTGGCGCGTTCAGCGATGTCGCCAAACGCGCCGGCGAACTGCTCGGCGTCGGTCCGACAGCAACAAGAGTCGGCCGCCTGAGGCCCGCCGCGGAACGCGGCGATACGAGTAGCGGCTCATCAGTTCGCATCCGGCTTAGCTCGACCCGCAAGCGTCACGCGACCCAGCGACGCTTCCATGGCAGTTACTTGACTACAACGGCCATTCGGTTGCAGCGTCGGCCGGTGGATGCTCAGCCAAAAAACTAACGGTCAGCTGTCTGCGTTAGTGAGGCAGCTTCAGCTGGCCTTATTGGCATTGGATGTCCGCAATCGTGATGTAAGAGTTCAGCGTGCGCAAGTATTCGCGCACTGACAAAGGCGACGGAATGCGACATCGCACTGATCTCTCCGTCCGACGCTTAAATTCTCCAAATTGCTGCCGATATAACGAGAGGGTCCGCAGACCGATTCGTGGCCCCGTCCGTTCACTAGCACAATGACCAGAACAATATGACCAATCCGAGAATACTTGCCTTACTCGCGCCATTGACCATGCTTGCTGCATGTTCGGTCGTCGCGACACCTTATTCGCCTTCCGTTGAAAATATCCAGACGCTCAAGAGCGCAGCGCCCGTGCACGCGCGCATCGGCGACTTCAGCAGTCTGGATGGCGGCAACAATCGCTACCCGTAAGCCGTGCGCGCAAACGTGATGCGCTCGCCCGTCGGCAATTCGTTCGCGGAGTACCTGTCGAATGCTGTTACGCAGGAGTTGAGGCTCTCCGGCACGCTTTCACCGTCCGCATCGGTCGAGCTGGATGGGGTACTCCTCGAAAACAATGTTGATGTTGGCATCGGCACGGCTACTGGGACGATTGCGGCCCGTTTTGTCGTCAAGCGCGATGATGCCGTGCGCTACGACCAAGTGAAAACCGTGCGCAGCGAATGGGATTCCTCGTTCGCGGCGGCAATCGCCGTGCCGAGAGCTACTCAACAATATCCGCTGATCGTGCAGAAGCTTCTCGGCGAACTCTATTCCGATCCGGCGTTCATCAGCGCCATCCGCTAATCCGTCCATTACTTCAATCAGGAAATTTTTTCATGGCATTCAGCAAAGTATTCCGCGCGGCATGCGCGGCCAGCGTGATCGCGCTTCTGTCGGGTTGCGCGCACGACATAACGATCTCGGGCGACAACGCCGCGCTCGTTTCGAAGACAGTTGCGCCGATCGACAAGACGGTCGGTCTCGTCATCACCGACGAAGAGCGCAACAAGGAAGTCGTCACACCGGGCGGTGGCGGCGACAAGGTCGCCTACAAGCCCTATCACGATCTCGAACTGCCGATCTATCTCGAACTGAGCAACATCTTCAAAGACGTCGTCAAGCTGAACACCACGCCCGACGCGGCGACCTTGCGGTCGAAAAACGTGAGCTACATCGTGATCCCGACGATTACAACTACCTCGTCTTCGCCGAGCCTGCTCACTTGGCCGCCGACCGACTTCACGGTGACGCTCGAATGCACCGTGACTGACCCGAGCGGCAAGATCGTGGCGAAGAAGGCAGTTACGGGCTCGGGCCACGCTGAATTCAGCGAATTCAAGCGCAACTTCGGACTGGCCGCTCAACGAGCCACGCTCGACGCCGTTCAGAAGATGCAGTCGGCGATGCAGGAAACCGCCGAGCTTCGGTAGTAATCGGGCGCGTTTGCGAATGTGCTGCCCGGGTAATCGGGCATTCACGTTGGCACTGCCGTTGTTCGGCGCGCTGTGGGACCGCTGGAGTCGTTTTAATTCGAGGGCGGCGAGTGGCCGGGCCCGGAGTGCGCCGGCCGTTCGAGTGGCCGCCCTATGATTCAGGCGAGCACCAGAAACTGGCCGTCTGGCGCCTAACGACAGAGCGCGACGATCGCCACGGGCGCGGCCTCTCATGCAAAGACACAAAGCGCCCCGAGGACGACATTGACCTGCATGTCCATTACGGGACAGCTTCCTGAGTACGACGGCCATTCGAAGCACGAGTCCGATCTACGGCTGATCCGCCCAATGGCTAGCTGAAGCATATATCGGTGCCACCAGCCTGGTCAGCAGGTGAACGACGGAAAACGGGGCATCTGCACGGCGAAGATCGTCCCGCTCTCCGTAGATTGGACCTGTATGGCAGAGTCGTGACCAACTGGCCGAGACGCGCGCCGTCCTACCTGGCGACAAGGTCGCCCGCAAGACTCACTTTGATGAGTGCGTCCGGATATGCCCGGTCTTGTGCGCGTGAAGACGAACAGCGATGACAGCGATTTCTGCGCGAATGCTACCAGCTTCACGTGGGGCCAAGCGTTCGTGGAGGCTGGCAACGTGAAGGTAAATCGTATGGTCATGATGCTTGGGCCGACCGTGCTAACCATCAGAAAGCGGACCACCGTTTGAGGGTTTACGACATTGGGGTCGCCTCTAACGTGCCAACTAGAATCATCCATATGCCGATCATCCATGCGCGTGTTTAATGCGAGTGGATAGCGTCGACTCCTGGATATGAATCGCAATAACTGTCCCTCACGCGAATAGTGACTCAAGAAAGAAGGCCGCCAAATAGTCAATGAGGCGTGGCGAAAAAGAAAAAGGCTCACTGCATATCGTGCCCCGATTTCCTTGTTCACTAGGGCGAGGAAATGAAATGTGTGAATTGACTACAACATCGCGTTGGTACCGGGCGTCAGGACGTGCGATCCACATTACAGTTCAGAGTGCCCTGTCTCTCGCAGCAGTCGCTGCGCTGTTGTCCAGCGCGCCCGGTATCGCAGCGGGCACCTTGCCATGGATGAATGCGGCCCTTGCGCCTGGCCAGCGCGCTGCATTGCTAGTCGGTGCAATGACACTCGATCAGAAGGTGGAACAGTTACACGGCCAAAGTGGGCCGATCCCGGAAGTACCTGCGTGCGGCAGTAGTACGCGTCATATCCCGGGTATTCCGTCCTTAAGCATACCGACCTTCCGGATTACAAATGGCCCTGTTGGCGTGGGCGCGGGAGATTGCGTGCCACAGGATCGGGCGACGGCATTGCCGATGTCGATGGCGCTCGCCGCGAGTTTCGATCCCACACTCGCATGGGCATATGGGAACGTCGTGGGCCACGAAGCGCGCATTCTCGGCCTGCACGTCGTCGAGGCTCCCGGTATGAACGCCATTCGCGTCGGGCAAGGCGGCCGAAACTTCGAATACCTCAGTGAAGATCCCGTTCTCGCGGGCGTCATGGCCGAAAACGAGATCCGCGCTGAGCAGGCGAACGGCGTCATTGCAATGGCGAAACATTTCCTGCTCAACGAGCAGGAAGCGAACCGGGGTACCGTCAGTGTGCTTGTCGACGATCGCACGCTTCACGAGATCTATTTGCTCCCATTCGGGGTCTCTATACGACGCGGCAACGTCGCGTCGGTGATGTGCTCCTACAACAAGATTGGTCCAACGTACGCTTGCGAAACGCCTCACACGTTAAATGCCATTTTGCGCGGCGAGGTGGGCTTTGCCGGCTACGTTCAATCCGACTTCGGCGCAACTCACTCAACCGCGCCGTCGATGGACGCGGGTCTCGACCTCGAAATGCCTTCGGGTATCTGGTTCACGCCAGACAATGTTGGCCAGGCGCTCGCGACAGGTGCACTGACAGTATCGGCAATCAACCAGGCGCTGACCCGTCGCTATACCCAGATGTTCAGGGCCGGAATCTTTGATCGCCCAGTCGTCCGAACGCCGCTTGATTCTTCAACGATCCAGACTGACGGAGCGGAAGCTCGCCTGGTCGGTGAACAATCTGCTGTGCTGCTGAAGAACAGCGGTAATCTGCTGCCACTGTCAAAGTCGATCAAATCCATTGTGATTGTCGGTCACAATACCTATGTGGATGGCGCATTGAGCGGCGGCGGGGGGAGTTCGAACGTGCTGCCGACCTACACGGTAACGCCGCAGCAAGGGATAAAGAACGTCCTCCAGCAGATCGGTTCCGGCGCGACCGTGAAGGTGCTGGCTGCAGCGAACGACGGCAGCATGGATGCCTCCGTCGCCTCGGCTGCAGCATCAGCCGACGTCGCGATCGTGATGGCGGGCGTCGTCACCAGTGAAGGCAGTGATCGTCCAGACCTGTCATTGCCCAAAGGCCAGGACAAACTGATCGCGGCCGTCGCAAGTAGCAACAAAAGGACCGTCGTGGTGTTGAAGGACGGTGACCCGGTCTTGATGCCGTGGGCAGACCAGGTTCCTGCCATTCTCGAGACCTGGTATCCCGGACAGGAAGACGGAAACATCGTCGCACGATTGCTGTTTGGACTGGTGAATCCCTCCGGCAAACTGCCGGTCACCTACCCGAAGCTGGCGACGGATACCCCGACGAGTACACCCGACCGTTATCCCGGCACGTCAGGGCCGAATCCTGTGGTGCAGTACTCGGAGGGCCTTCTGTTGGGTTACAGGTGGTACGACTCTCGCGCGATCAAGCCGTTGTTCGCTTTCGGTCATGGCCTGTCGTACACGTCTTTCAAGATCTCTGACGTAAGCGTTGCGCCGGGTGGCTATACGGGTAATGGCCCTATTCAGGTCCGTTTGTCTGTAACGAATACGGGGCTGCGCGAAGGCGCGGAGGTAGCGCAGGTTTATCTTGGGTTACCCCGGAAAATCGGCGAACCCCCAAAGCGCCTTATTGCTTTCCAGAAGGTGTCTCTCAAGCCAGGAGAAAAGCAAAACCTTGTGCTGACCATCTACCCCATTAATGCTTTCCATGCACTTAGCTACTGGGACAGTGCCTCGCAAGCGTGGACGATTGGCCCGGGGACTTATACGGTCTATGTCGGCAATGCATCCGACAACATCATCGCTCAGGCTACTTTTACGGTAAATGCCGCAATGCGCGATACGGGCGACGGAGACGATAACGTAAGCCGTGATCCCGATCCGTTCGGATGGGATTGGGCTCAACGGCAATGAACGCCCATGTGTTATGCCGGAACGCTTTGCACGCTCGCGAGTCATCATTTGGACTGTTGTAACGGGAGCCGTTGGCACGGCATGCAGGGCAAGCGCTAACGCGGAAGGTGCGCAGGGGAATGGCCTCTTTCGACGTCGGCGAGCCGTTCGAACGTCTCCGCTTTCTCAGAATGAACGACCGGAACTAGCCGCGAGCCGTCGCAGGTCTACCGGCGTAGCCCAGTTGCACTACTCTGTCGCAGAGCCGCAAACCTGTGGCGCCAGTCGCAAATGCTCTGGCGCTCTAAGCGAGACGGAAATCACGCGTCCGAGTTGGCACGAAATGTCCGCACATCAGGCGTAAAGCCACCACAGCTTGTGCGTGCGCGGCCGTGGCGGAAATTGGCATCGCACGCCAGGACGAGGTTGAAGCGCACAACTGCGTGGCCGGCAAGGTCAGGTGTACCGGTACCGATTTCTCGCAGCGTGCCGAGCGCACTGCATCGTCCTAGAATTAAATAATACGGGGCGGGGGCGACATGAAACACGGACTGGTACTCGGGCTGCTGAGCGGTGCGCTGCTGGTCGGTTGCATGTCCGCCGGGGTCGAAGTGAGGCCTGAACAGATGGCGACCTTCAGGCGTGGCGTGACGACGGTTCAGGAAGTGACGGCCACGCTCGGCCCGGCATCAGTGCAGACCGCTCTCGACGATGGTTCGATGCTGCTCGTTTACACGTATGTGACGTCGAGGCCGCACCCCGAAAACTACATCCCGTTTATCGGGTCCCTGGTCGGTGGCGCCGACACCCACACGTCGGCGGCGGTGTTCCTGTTCGATGCGCGCGGCGTCCTCAAGAGTGCGAACACCACCACCTCGAACGTCGGAACGGGCCTGAGCACCGAACTGCAGCACAGAGCCCCGGCGCCAATTGTTGCGGCGCCCGTCGCGGGCAACAGCAATCCGCCGACCGCCGTGCAGAGCGTTGAGCCGCCCGTCGTAGTCAAGAACATTTCGCCGGCCACCGTGGAGAGCGTCGAGCCACTTCCGGAAGAAGAGGACCATCCATCACCGGAAAATAGCGTCGAACCGCCGCCAGAACAAGGCATGCAGCCGGCTGTGGGCAGGTAGGGTCGAACCCAGCCGTCCGCGGCGCGCGCTGAGCGTTCTGTCGTCATGCCGATCGCAGTTGCGCGGTCGAAGGCGTCGACGCGCGGTCAGGCAATCCTTCCTACTGTCGATGTTCATCGTTGAACTTCACAACCCCCGATATGGGGCTTTGCGGCGACCCCGTCCGACGAACACTTGATCCACGGTACCAGACGGCGCCCAATGTCGGCCCGACCCGTTCGGTTGGGGGTGTGCGGCTTCTGCCTGGCGACCTCGGCTAGTGCCTCCGTGAGCGCTTTCTTGAAGCGGAGTCGCGGATAGAGCGCGACTTCCGGCTGCCTGTGATCGGCACGCAGTGCTAACTTCCCGATAGGCGCGATCTACGCAACGCTGCTCCCGGCTGTGCGCGGGGCCCTGTGCAGAGCAGTATGTACAACACGTGGGGTGGTTCCCGATTCAGGCCTTCATACGGCGCAAATGGCGTGTACTACCGCGAAGTTGGCGTACGCTGACTCATATTGCGGATCGCGTTGTTGCCATCGAGCGACACCTCCTATCACACGATAGCTGCCGGTACACGAAATGGATTAACGTCTGAAAGCGACGGTAGAAATATTCACAGTAAGCATGTCGCTAATACGGGGCGTGAAGTGTTCCAATGAACCTGTGAGCAGTTCAATCCGGAGTCTCTGATGAAAAAGTCCCTGATAGCCGGCGCTGCGCTAACCGCCTTGGCAGGCGTCGCGCACGCGCAGAGCAGTGTCACACTGTATGGTCTGATCGACGCAGGCCTGACCTACACGAATAGCCAGATCAGCGGGACAGGATCGGGCGGCCACAGCAACTGGCAGATGACCAGCGGCGGGATCCAGTACAGCCGCTGGGGGCTGCGTGGTGCGGAAGATCTCGGCGGAGGATTGAAGGCGATCTTCACTCTGGAAAACGGCTTCAACTTGAACAACGGACAGATGGCGTCCAGCAATCGGATCTTTAATCGTCTCGCTTACGTGGGAGTGTCGAGTCAGGACTTCGGCACACTGACGCTGGGACGTCAAACCGATGGCATGGTCGACTTCGTGGCGCCGCTCGCATTGACCGGCACCGAGTACGGCGGGATTCACTTTGCCCATCCGTTCGATGTCGACAACCTCAACGATTCGTTCCAGATCAACAACTCGGTTAAGTACATGAGTCCCGAATATGCCGGATTCAAACTGGGCGCTTTGTACGGTTTTTCGAATCAGGCTAACGGCTTTGCAAATAATCGGGCGTACAGTGTCGGTCTTTCGTATATGTGGGGGCCACTGAACTTCGGCGCTGGATATCTACACCTGAACAACTCCGCCGCAACGCCGGCGCAGATCAATACCGGTGGTGCGGTCACCGATACGACCGGCTCCACGCTGTCCGGACTGTTGACGCCGACACCTGTTCCGTTGGGTGCACTGGCTAGCCGGCAACAAACATGGGGAGCGGGCATCAACTACTCGTTCGGTCCTGCGGTAGCCGGCTTCGTGTACAGCCAGACGAATTTGACCCAATTGTTCCTGACCGGCTTCAGTACACACTTCCAGAACTATGAAGGGAACATCCGCTATGCGCTGACGCCCGCGGTAGAACTCGCGGCCGCTTACACGTACTCGCGCGCGGGCGGCAACGCCGGTGGCGGCGCCCCGCACTGGAATCAGGTAAGCGCGTTGGCGGACTACCGCCTGTCACGACGCACGGATATCTATCTTCAAGGTGCTTGGCAAAGTGTGAGCGCCAGCTCGAGCTCGCCACTCGGCGTTGCGTGGATCAACGGTGTGAGTGCTCCATCTTCCACGACTAACCAGGTACAAGCGACCGTCGGCCTACGCCACCGTTTCTGAACGGAAGCATCGATCCCGTATGCAGCAAAACGCGTAGGGGTGCGGAATGCGCGCCACGCGCGAGTGCACGCACGGCGAACCGGCAGCGTCACAGCGAGCCGGCCGGCGGCATTCGCGCGCCCCCGTTGTCCTGAACTGGTTGCGATTGCGCGCGCCGGCCGGTGGTATTACGGTGGTCCGCACACCACGGCCGTCAACAAGAATGGCACCACCGAACGTACCGTCGCTTTGCTACCTGCTTCGCGCACGCGGGTTTCGATCGTCTCCCGCGGGCCCGATAGTACGGCGCCGTATACCGGACCGGAAATTGCCTGCCCACCGCCTTTCCTGAACATTGGGTCGTGGAGCTCATAGCCGAGCACCGCGTAGACCGGAAAACCGAAGGCGCTCAGATCGCTTCCGGAGATGGCGCGAAATGCGTTCACGGAATTGGCTTCGACATGCATTGGAGTGGGAGCGATCGCGTGCTCATTGACGAGTTCCGTGATGAACTCGTGCGGCGGCTGTTCGCAGTCGAATTTTGCGTCAAGCGCTTCTGCGCCGAAGACCGACGCGAAGAGCGCCGCATTGGACAGAAGCGCGACGCCGACAGCATTGCGCCAGTACCTTGCACTGCGAGAAAGATTGAACATCGTCGCCGACTCGATCGAAAGTATGGTCCAGGCTGGTGCAAGCGGGTTGGTCCGTCGGAGATCGGAGCGGCACGCGGAATCCTGCTTTCATGCACGGTGCGACCAGCTTGCGCAAACGAATTGGATCGTCGGAGCGCACGCCGGTTCACGACGGCAACGCTGAAAAATACACGCGAGTTCGCTCTTCATCGGCCTGTCATGCGGCGTGTTCCTTCGCTCTCGCTCTGTGCAGTGAAAATGCCCGGGTTTATCTGGCGGTAAATCGCTGAACGTCGGCGGGAAAAGCAAAGAATGAATGAAGCATGTTGCGCAATGGCGATCCGGTTGTCTTCGATGTTGTCGCTTTCTGCTGCCCGCCCATTGAGATAGATCAACGGAGCGAGGAACCGCACCAGCAGTCCGATCTGATCACGTTATAGAGCAACGCCTTACGCTGCGGCGACGCTTCCACAAGGCTTTTGAGTTGCAAGACTGCCGTATCCGATTCAGACTGAATCCGCGCGCGCAGCACGGACCAGTTCAATATCGCAAACCACAACGATGGCGCGCGATAAGTGAAGTCACGTTCAAAACGGGTTCCGCTCACGGTCGACGTCAGCGAATAAGTGACCGTGCCGGCCGATCTGCCGTCGATCTTTCCTGCTATCACCCATTTGCTCGGCCGAACACGTGCAGCGACTGTCCAAACAACCCGGCCGCGCCTCCCCGCCACCCTGAACTCCTCCGTCACCTGCTCGCCCACATCGAGAGAATGGTCCACCGATCCGCTGACCGCGAGCGAAGACGGATGCCAGAGTGGCCAGTGAGCCGGCGTCGTTACATAGTCGAACACTTCCGAGGGCGGGCGCTGTATCGACGCAACGGTAACGATGCGCGTATCGAACTCGAGCCGCTGCGGCAACGGGAAAAAGAGCACCGCAACCGCGACGAGCACCCCCAATATTGCGGTAACGAACCGTGTACGGGTTTTCATAGTGCCTCGTGGCCTTCGCTGTAACAGGCGAAGCTATTTTACGGCGGAGTACTTGGGCCGACGATTGGCGGTGCCCCACCCTAAGCACAACTAGACGAAGACGAGCCGGGAAAGCGGACGTTCAACGTTTGAGTCGGAGCGGATGTCGATTTTCGTGGAATCTCATCGAGATTCGCGGCGCGGAAGGTACCCGTGCTCGTGCACTATTTTTGTGGTTGCTGCCTCAGCAGCCTGGGCGTTCCCGCATCGCTCATCGGTCCGTCGACGGAGCGTGCGGTCAGAACCGACGTTCCAGGAGTGCCGTGCTGCAGGAGCGGTTTTTGCTGCGCGGGATATCGTCGGGCGCATCGTACGCCGCAGACATGCGCGCTTTGTCGATCACTAGTGCTAGTGAGATTTTGGCGGGAGGCGAAACCGCGGCCAGTTCTACAGTCGGAGTGATGCTGCTTGTGTACGTTGCTCCGCCGAGGAGACGACAGTGACAACGAAGACTTTGGCCCGGCGGTTAGCGCCGGCGTTTGTATTTGCGATCGGCCTTGCCGGGTGCAGCGGTAGTGGCGATTCGGCCGGAACGTCGGCAAAGGCGGTAGCCAGCTCCGCGAGTCTCACCTCGGACAGTGCGTCGGCCCCTTCTGCAATCGTCAAGCTTCAGCGCTACAAGATTGACCCGGCGAAGGTGTTCGTCGCAGGTATCTCGTCCGGCGGTTTCGCGGCAGTGCAGATGCACGTTGCCCACTCTTCTACTTTCAAAGGAGCCGCTATTTACGCTGGCGGGGTGTATTGGTGTGCAGGCACCGGCGGAGCCGCTACGGCTTTGGCAAACTGTGGCGGCGAGACGCTTCCGACGAATCAGGCGTCGTATAACAGCACGCTGGTGCCATCCGAGGCGTACCTTGACGCGCAATCGTCCCTCGGGACCATCGACCCCGCAACGAATCTGCGTGGACAGCCGGTCTATCTGTGGTCCGGCACACTGGACGAAGTCGTCAATCCACGTGAGATGGCCGACCTCGACTCGGAATACGCACATTACGGAGCGAATGTTCATTTTGACAATACGTTTCCCGCCGAGCACGGCTGGGAATCGCCTGACGGCGAACTTGCGTGCGGCACTCTCGGAAGTCCCTACATGGTGCGCTGTTCGGCCAACGGCGAAGTCTACGATTCAGTCAAGACGTGGTTGACGATGTTCCTCGGCCCATTGAAACCGCGCAAAACCGGAGCGCTGACGGGTACGCTGTCTTCATTCGATCAAACGGAGTTCGGGGCGTCCGCAAACGTTTCGATGAGTTCGACAGGCAGCGTTTTTGTTCCCCAAGCCTGTGCGAAGGGTGAAACGTGCGGATTCGTGCTCGCTCTGCACGGCTGTCTGCAGGAGGCGTCACTTATCGGAAACCGCTGGGTCAGCGAGGCCGGCATCAACGAATGGGCCGACACGAACAAGCTTGTGGTGGTGTATCCCGACACGAGCGCGTCGTCTGCGCCGGGGCCGACCAACCCGAACGCATGCTTCGACTGGTGGGGCTACTCCAATCAATACGACCCGAACTACGCACTCAAAAGCGGTCTGCAGATGTCCGTGCTCTACGGGATGGTGCAGCGCGTGACAGGCCGACCGTAGGGTCGTCCTGGCGGTTCGACCGGAGCGCCGATGGCCGCGGACAACACTCAGTTATCAACGGAACGGGTTTTCGGTTTAGTTCAGTCCGCCGTCAGCTAAACCGTTTCCACTGGTGAAATTCCATGCAGCAGGCTGCGCCGACGCTCGCGGCTTAATGATGAAATGGGCGTTCGAGCGCGATCGGCGGTGGTAACGATTTGCCCACCAACGACGTGAATCAACAGATCGTTTCGCGTGCGAGTATGGCGCGCCGATGCCGCTCCAAGGGAAATCCCTGCCCTATTGTTCCCATTGAGTGGGAATATCATTTTTGCAAATCGAGAATGGTCTGGCATTCTGCGGTCATGATAGGTCGCGGGCGGCGTGATGGTGAACGTTGAACAGAATGTGACAGGGGCTGAACGGGTGTTGCTGGTGCTGGCCGCGCTCGCCAGTCATGGCAAGGCGATGTCGGTTAAGGACCTGCTAGCCGTAACCGGGCTTGCGCAAAGCACACTGTACCGTCAGATCGCACTGCTCAAGCGCTGGGGTTTCGTCGCCGAAAACGCTGGGTACTACGCGCCCGGTCCGATCAGCTTGCAACTCGCGCTTGGCTTCGATGTGAATTCACTGCTTGTCGAAGCGAGCCGCAGTGAGATGCAGCAACTCGCGCGCGCGTCGCAGGAAAGCATTGGGCTGGTGGTCGCGGTCAGGCATCAGGTGATGTGTCTTGAGATGGTCGACAGCCAGCATTCGTTGCGCTGCTCGTTCGAGAAAGGCCGCGCCGTGCCTCTCAAGGCGGGTGCGTCGGCGAAATGCCTTTTGGCATTCATGGCCGGCAGGGCACGCGCTGAAGTGCTCGACATCGTGTTCGACAACGACCCCGTCGGCCGGGCCGCGATCGAAGAAGAACTTCAACAGATTCGAGCCCAGGGTTACGCCGTTAGCGACAGCGAAGTCGACCCGGGCGTGTGGGGCGTCAGCGCCCCCATCTTTCATCACAGTGGACGCGGCACCGGTAGCGGCGCGTCGATCACGTTGATGGCGCCATCAACGCGCGCCATCGGACGAGAAAGCCAATTCATCGACGGGACGCTACGTACGGCCCGCGCCATTTCCGAGCATATGCAAACCGACTAGCGGGACGAAGCGTTTTCAATTGCGTTCTTCGATTCGGGTCTCGACTTAACCGCACGACTTGATAAAACCACAAGGAGCCTACTCCATGAAGCTGCAACGACTGTTGTCCCTCGCATGCATCACGTTCGCCGTGACGTTTGGCGGATTTTCCGGCGCGGCGTCAGCACAAACGCCGGATGTGCTGAACGTCGCCACCGACGCTACTTTCCCACCGATGGAGTACACCGAGAACGGCGCGCGCACCGGCTTCGACGTCGACCTCATGAATGCGCTCGCGAAAGCGATGGGCAAACGCGTGCAATGGACCGACATTGACTTCAAAGGGCTGATTCCAGGTCTGATCGCGCATCGTTTCGACGCTGCGATCTCCGGCATCTACATTACCGACGAGCGCGCGAAAGTGGTCGACTTCACCGATTCGTACTACGCCGGGGGTCTGGCCGTGCTGGTCAAAAGCGATTCACCGATCAAGACGGTGACCGATCTGAACGGCAAGAAAGTCTCAGTGCAGGTGGGCACGAAGTCGGTGAATTTCCTGCGCGATAACTTCCCGCAAATCAATCGCGTCGAGGTCGAGAAGAACCAGGAAATGTTCGACCTGGTGGGCATCGGTCGTGCCGACGCTGCTGTGACGGGTAAGCCAGCTGCGTATCAAGTTGCGAAAACGCGCGCCGGCTTCCGCGTACTCGACAAAACGCTGACAACCGAAGCCTACGGCATCGCCGTGCGCAAAGACGAGCCGCAGTTGAAGGCAGCCTTCAACACCGCGCTCGCCAGGATCAAGGCTGACGGCACGTATGCGGCGATCGTCAAGAAGTGGTTCGGCGCGAGTGCGCAATAAGCGGCTGGACAAACCAAATGGAACTTGACTTCTCGCCGGTGATTGCCGGTTGGCCGGACATCATGCACGGCGCGATAGTGACGGTCGAAGTGACGGCCGCGTCGCTCGCGCTCAGTTGCGTGCTTGGTCTGTTGATCGGCATCGGCCGGCTGACGCCGCAGCGGCGCATCGTGTACGGGTTCTGCACCGCGTACCTGACGTTTTTCCGCGGCACGCCGTTACTCGTGCAACTCTTCCTGCTGTTTTTCGGCCTCCCGCAATTCGGCATTCTGCTGCCGGCGTTTTTGTGCGGCATGCTGGGGCTCGGTCTGTATTCGGCGGCTTACGTATCGGAGATCGTGCGCGGCGCGATTCAGTCAGTCGATCGCGGGCAGATGGAAGCGGCGCGTTCGATCGGCATGTCGTCCGGGCAGGCGATGCGCGCGATCATTCTGCCGCAGGCGATCGTGCGGATGATCCCGCCGCTCGGCAACGAATTCATTGCGTTGATCAAAAACTCGGCGCTGGTGTCGCTGCTGACAATCGACGATCTGATGCATGAAGGCCAAAAGATCATCAGTGTGTCCTATCGTTCGCTAGAGGTGTATCTCGCCATCGCGCTGGTGTATCTGGTGTTGACACAGGCGACAAATTACGCGCTGCATCGCGTCGAACGCCGCTTGCGTGCTGGAGGAATGGTGCAATGAATACCGTGGCCAAGCTCAATGAGCCCATCGTTAGCATTCGCGGGCTGACCAAATCGTTCGGTTCGCATACCGTGCTCAACGGCATCGACTTCGATATCCATCCGCAGCAGGTCGTGGTGGTGATCGGGCCGAGCGGCTCGGGCAAGAGTACATTTCTACGCTGCTGTAACGGACTCGAACAGGCAGAACGCGGCACGATCGACATTTGTGGGCATCGGCTAGTCGACCAGGGCGAGATGCTCAAGGAGCGTTCGCTGAATGCGCTGCGCACCGAAGTCGGCATGGTGTTTCAGTCGTTCAATCTGTTTCCGCACCTGTCGGTGCTGCATAACATTACAGTGGGTCCGCGCATGTTGCGTGGCGCCAGCAAGGCGCAGGCCGAAGCGGCTGCGATCGCGTTGCTGGAGAAAGTCGGGCTCGCGCACAAGGCGGACGTGATGCCGGCAAGTCTGTCGGGCGGTCAGAAACAACGCGTTGCGATAGCTCGCGCGCTAGCGATGCAGCCACGGGTCATGCTGTTCGACGAGCCGACGTCTGCCCTCGATCCCGAACTGGTCGGCGAAGTGCTGCAAGTGATGAAGTTGCTCGCGAGCGAAGGCATGACGATGGTGGTCGTCACGCACGAAATGGGCTTCGCGAAGGAAGTGGCCGACGTGGTGGTCGTGATGGACGGCGGTGTGATCGTCGAAGCGGGGCCGCCGGCTGAGATTTTCTCTGCGCCATCGCAGCCGCGCACACGCGCATTCCTGCAGGCGGTGTTGTCACGCGCATGAGAGTCCCATTCGATGGCAAGGTGTGGGCAGGCCGTTCCGACGACGGCGAACCCGGCGACACGCGGCGTGTTTTCAATCAGGTGACGCCGTTCGGTAGCGCGCCGCAGGTGCAGCGCGATGCGCCGGTGATCGTGGGCTTCAGCTCTGATGAAGGGGTGCGCCGCAATCAAGGCAGGATCGGCGCAGCGCATGCGCCCAAGGAATTGCGCCGTATGCTGGCAGGCTTGCCGGCCAAAGCGGCGATAGCGGCGCTTGCCGACGCAGGCGATGTGGTGTGCGATGACGGCGACCTCGAAGCCGCGCAGGCGGAACTGGCCCACGTGGTCAGCGAGGTGCTGGCGGGCGGCGGACGCCCGTTGGTGTTCGGCGGCGGCCATGAGGTCGCGTGGGGCACGTATAGCGGTTTACGACTGCATCAGCAGCGTGAAGCGGAGAATAAGGCCACGCCACTGATATCGCGCAAGCTGCTGATCATCAACTTCGACGCTCACTTCGATCTGCGTCAGAAGCGTCCTGCGAATTCCGGCACGCCGTTCGATCAGATCGCGCTTGACTGTGTGGAACGAGGCGTGTCGTTCAACTATGTGTGCTTCGGCATCAGCGATCTCGGCAATACAGCGTCGCTATTCGCGCATGCGGAGCGACTCGGCGTGCACTACGTGTTAGACGTCGATATGCAGGAAACGAAACTGCCGCAGCGCCTGAATGAGCTTCAGAAGTTGCTGGACGCGGCGGATGACGTCTATCTGACGATCGATCTCGACGTGTTGCCGGCCGCCACGGCGCCGGGTGTGTCGGCACCCGCTGCGCTGGGCGTACCGCTATCGGTGGTTGAAGCGATGGTGCTGCGCGTGCGGGCTTCGGGCAAGCTCCGCGCGTCGGATATCGCAGAGTACAACCCGACGCTCGATCAGGACAGACGCACCGCGAGAGCGGCCGCGCGACTCGCGTACCGGTTGCTTTGAATCACTCCACGTCGCGCCGCTCTTGGGGTCACGATAGAGCGCTGGCTGCGGGCCCCTGACATAGTTTCCGGCCTTCGCTGACTTCCGGGCAGCAGGAGCGGAACACACTGCGTTTTTTTGCTTGCAAGGATTCGAGTGTCGTCATTGCCGTTTCCGCGGTTGAGATGCTGCACTATGCCATGTTGACGAGGAGGCCGGCTGGCATTGCAAGTCACGCCGTGTTACGCGGCAGTCAGGTGCGCGTGCGTCCGTCCGGCTCGCGACGCGCATTTGATGACCTCGGTACGGCTGGAGCGTCCGCAGAAGCACGACGCAGTCCGCTTATAGAGACCTTTAATCCTTGGGCATCCGTTCGGTTACGCAAAGAAAACCTCGCGTGGTGCTTGGCCGCCACCTTTGCTGCGATGGCCAATCCGAGTCCGCTACCCTGTCCAGTCGTGTTTCCCGCACGATAGAAGCGGTCCAAAACGCGCTCAAGGTCGGCCGGCGGTATCCCCGGTCCGTTGTCGATAACTTCCAGCGTCACGTCAACGTCGTTCACGCAAAGTCGGACATCGACCTGGCCGCCGGAAGAGGTATACCGGATGGCATTGTCGACCAGATTGGTGACCATCGTCGCGAGCGAGGTGTCGTCCCCAACTACGACGATTGGACTGTTCGACCCCGCGAGACCGGCGCAGTCCAGACCCAGGTCGATACCCTTATGTTCCGCCATCACCGAGAGGTCGCTGACAACCTGCGTGGCCACACGACGGAGGTCGGCATTCCCCGCGCGCACGCTCGCCTCCGCATCCTCGCGCGCGAGCGTCAGCAACTGCCGGACGAGATGGATTGCGCGGTTCACCCTGTCTTCCAGTTTCCGCAGCAGGTCCTCGTCACCGGGCTGCGCATGGTGCCGCCGCGCCACCTGAATCTGAAGCTTCAGCGCCGTTAGAGGAGTTCGAAGTTCATGTGCCGCGTCGGCAACGAAGACGCGCTGTGCATACAGTGCCTTGTCGAGACGTATTAGCAGGTCATTCAATGCCTCAACGAGCGGCTCGATTTCGGTCGGTACAGTATCGGCCATACCGATGGGTGCCAACGTTTCAATCGAACGGGCTGCCAGGGACCTGGAGATGATAGTGAGAGGTCGCAGCGCCCGCTTCACAACCAGCAGGACGAGAGCGATTTCAAGGGGCAATATAGCCAGCAGAGGCCAGAGCGTCTTTGACGCCTGTTTCAGGGCAGCCTCGTCACGGACCGACCGGGGCTGCCCAACCTGAATAAAGCGGGAAGGCTGCTGTAATCCGAAAACACGATAGTGACGCTCGCCCACTTCGACGGACTGAAATCCCGCGTGGAGGCGCGGCAGTTTGGCGCTCGGCATAGACTCGTAGGTCAGATGGTTGGACGCGTCCCAAACCTGGATGGCAACACGGTCCTCTTGTAATCCCTCGAAGTCGCCAGACGCCCTACTCGCCAGTTCCGTATCGGCCACCGACTGCGGCAGAGAAATGGCGACCGAGCGCAGTTCATAGTCAAACAGCTCGTTTGCCTCTCCGAGCGCGCTACGAAAGATGCCATATCCCGCAAGACTGCTCATTGCGCCCAGCACCAGAATCAGGCCAACGAGCAGTTGTGTACGCACTGACCTCATGCTGTGCTGGCAAGCCGATAGCCGATGCCTCGAACTGTCACGATCTGTTCGGCGCCCAGCTTTTTCCTGAGATTATGAATGTGCACTTCGATGGTATTGCTCTCTACCTCCTCGTTCCAACCGTAGAGTTTCTCCTCCAGTTCCGCTTTGCTATAAACCTTGCCCGGCTCTTCGATAAGCGCGCGCAACAGACTGAACTCGCGCGCGACGAGCGTGACAGGCGCGCCGCGAACCATTACCTCGTGCGAAACCTCGTTTAGCGTGAGCGCACCGTGCACGTATACAGGCCGCGATTGTCCGACCCGCCGCCGAAGCAGCGCGCGCACCCGTGCGGCGAGCTCATTCAAGTCGAACGGCTTTACCAGATAGTCATCTGCGCCCGCGTCGAGCCCCGAGATTCTGTCGGTCACCGCATCCTGCGCAGTCATGATGAGGACGGCGGCGCTTCCGCCGCCGTCCCGATAGCCTTTAAGAACGGCCAGGCCGTCCTGTTTGGGCAACCCCAGGTCCAGCAGGACCAGGTCGTACACGTCATTTCCAAGCGCGAGTTCACCTTCTCGCCCGTCTCGCGCCCAGTCCACTGCATGGCCAAGCCCTCGCAATGCTTCGAGTACAGTCTCGGCAATCATGATGTCGTCTTCAACGAGTAGTAGGCGCATGCGTTGTCTCCTCAACGACAAAGTGTGCGGTACTTCAGCTTTATGCTTGATGATGCATGACATAAGTGCGGACCGCGCACGTATGCCGTTGGCCGACACTTCGGGGGTCAAAAGGCCGGCAAAAGAAGTGCCTCACCGGCGTCAAGAGTGAATATCTATCGCCTGTCGGTCCGTCGTCGTGCCATTCCCGTGCAGACCGGACATCAACGCATCAATCCGGTTAACAGCAGTTGATGCATCTCGTCCTCCGTCGTGCCGTGCCTGTAATCACATATTGCCAATTCCAGCTTAAGGCATGCTGATGGGGAAGCCAGACGAGGGGAACAAAGGCTTGGGACTTACACGACTAGCAATTCCTTTGGCTTGCATAATGTGCGCTTAAGCATGTGTACCTTAACCTGCATTTACCGGTCGAACAGGGTTGTTCGCAACGGAAATCACTGTGGAGGTACCAATCATGAAATCACTTCAAGCAGTCGTTATAGTTGTCGCGCTGGCCACACCGCTCTCCTCTTTCGCCCAGCAGTCGAACGTACCGGTCGACCGGGCACAGGTACGCGCGGAAGTCGTGCAGTTGGAAAAGGAGGGCTACAACCCGGCAAAACGCGACGAAGCTCGTTATCCCGCTGACATTCAAGCAGCTGATTCGCGCGTGGCAGCAGGACACTCTTCGGCGCAAGCCAATACGCAAGGAGTGGGTGGAGCGCCCAGCGGAGCGGTGCAGTCGGGGCAGCGCACTTCGGCCGCTACCCGCGCAAACACACTGTTTGCACATCACTAATGCTGTGGACCGGCTCGCCGATTGATGTATGCGGCGCCGCACCGACGAACGGTGCAATGCGAGCGCGTTGCCAGCGTTAGCAGCCAGCGCGTCGCGCCGTCGGCTCTTCACGACGCTAACTGGCGAGATGCAATTCGAGCCTCGGTCGGGTTCGGTCTTGAAGAGTGTCGGTCCTCGTCAGGGCCGCCAGCGGGACAGGCATCGAGCCATTGACCCGGCAGTCCGAAAAGAACAGTTATTGCCAACTCTCAAAGGTTGGCAATGCCAGCTGTTGGCCCGCTCGCCTCGCGTCAGCTCGGATGGGAATCGTGATTAGATAGCGGGTACGGAAGGAACCACGGAGCCTAGGTTCGGTTCCACGAACAGAGTCGGATTTTGGCCGCTGCCGCTGAAGTCAAACAGGCCCATGATGCTGCCGGCCGTTGCATCAAACGAGCCGCCGCCGATGCGTTGACTGCCGAGCCAGTTGTCTTCGATGAAGCGAATCACCGATGCCTGGCTAATCGGCGTGTGGTCGACGTAGTTCGCCTTGGCCCAAGGCGAAATCACGATGAATGGGATACGCGTACCGGGGCCGCATCGGCCGTTCACTCCGGCGCCGTTTAGACCTACCGGAGCCGCACCCGTACCGCATTTTCCGGGACCATTCAGTTGGTCAGCCTCAGGGTCGAACGACGAGTTCGTAGGATTCGCATACGCATGGTCGTACCAGCCATCGGAGTCGTCCCACGCGACGATAACCGCCGTGCTCTTCCAGTCGGGCTGTTGCTGCAGGAAGTTGACTACCTTGACCGTGAACGCCTGTTCGTCAAGCGGGTCCGAGTAACCCGCATGTCCGTCCTGGAACGCCGGAGCCTTGATGAAGCTGACCGACGGGAAGTTCCCGGCCTTCACCGCTGTGAAGAAATCGTCAGAGTCGTACTGGTGATTTGCCGGGTCAACCGTCTTGCCGTCGGACTGAAGCGTGTAGCCGATGACTGCGGTCGAGCTCGGACGTAGATGCTTTGGATTCGATGTCGATGCGTAATACTGGAACCAGTTGTGGTGGGCGATGTAATCGGCTGTTGTGTGGCCGACCGCCGGCGTTACTGTGCTGCGCTCGCAACCAGAGGTGCCGTTGCGGTTGATCGTCGACAGGTTGAAGCCGCCCATAAAGCCACCCCAGGTTATGTTTTTCGCGTTGAGCAGGTCGCCAATGTTTTTGCCCGACATCAGGACCTGGTCGCTCCTGCTCGAGCAAAGGTCATTCGCGGGGTCGACATCATTGATGAGCGTAACGCCGCCATGGCCGTCGTTGACGTAGTACGAATCGGGGGCGGACTTCAGATTGAACGGCTGCTGGCTGGTCTTGACCAGTTGCACACCGTTAGTCTGGCCGGAGATAACCTCCAGCGCACCGGGCGTCGACGGACCGTACGTATCCGTGTATGCGTTGTCGCTCATCGCAAAATGCTGAGCGTAGTTCCACATGGCAGTCACGGTGTTGCCGTCGAAGTAGCCCATAACCTGCCCGGTCGTGCGGGATGCGCCTACACCTCCGCGTGACCCTTTACCGGCATACAACGGGAACAGGTCCGCCGCGCCATTGTTATAGGCCTGCTGCTCTGCCGTATAGGCGTGGCCCTGGTCGGCTGTGGCAGCCTGCATGCGGTCCAGCCGGAACGGATTCGCTGCGCCCGCACCGTTGAGCTTATTGATGAAATTTGGATTGTTAGTCAGCAGTGTGCCGCTCAGACCGTTCACCGCCGGAGTCCCCGCAGCAGCATTAAAAACAGGTTCCCCCGACGGATTGGTTGCATTTGGGTAGGTGGCAAAGTAGTGGTCGAAAGAGACGTTCTCGTTGTAAATCACAACGAGGTGCTTCACGGGTGTGGTCGTCGGCAGCTGGTCTTGTGTCGACGCCGGGGCCGATGCATTCCTGCTACCGCCCCACGCACATAGCGACAGGGCGAAAGAGATGCATGCAACGCCTCGCAGAACGGTTCTGAAAAACATTGGCCAACTCCCAAGAAGGTCTTTGGGCTAGATCTTACCCGTCTGATTTCCCAATGCTGCCTGATAGCGGAATAAGACGCAGCCGGCACTCGGGTAGCGTGTGTATTGTCATTGCGTTTTCGGGAAGCCAGCATATAAATAAACCAGTTCCTTACGTCTAACAGTAGGTGGCACGAAGTCGAACTGACAGTGGTGGCCCGAGCGCCTTCTGTGTTGGCTTGCCGCCAACATGAAAGAGCACGGCCAACAGGACTCTGAGGTGACCTATGGCAGCGATACAGCACGTTTTCGTTCTGATGCTTGAGAATCGTTCTTACGACAGCGTGTTTGGATGGTCAAATCTGACTGGCGTCACACCGTCAGGTGAGACCACAACCGCCAACGGACTGCCGACGACGCCCATAGTCAATTTCGGACGGTCAGGAACCGCCTATCAGCTCGGAAAAGGTGCGCCCTACGCGCTGGGCTTTGACCCGGGGCACGAATTTACCGACGCCTGTGTCCAGCTGTGCGGGCTACAGGTTGCCAGCGGAGACACCGTGCGTAACGACTCCCTCGTTTTGGGTCCGAACGGCTATCCACCTTTTGCGACGGACGCTTCGACGATGGGCTTTGCGGCGACGTACGAGGACCATTCCGACGTAGTAGCCGACGCTTTCAACGCCTTCACACCCGACCAGCTCCCGGTACTAAACTTCCTGGCCCGCCAGTACGGTGTGTGCGATAACTGGTTCGCATCGATGCCGGGACCAACGTGGCCGAATCGTTTCTTTGCCGTAGCGGGCACCTCGTCCGGGCTCGACCATTCTCCGAGTGACGCGCAAGTTGTGGAAGCGGTGTTCTTCAACGCGCCACTCTTCACTTTTCCGAATGGGACCGTTTTCTCAAAGCTTCAGGACTCCGACTGGCTTATCGTGCAAGGCGATGTTGCACAGGCCCGCGGTATTCACGGGATGCAAAATCTGCTCAGCCGTTTCGTTCGGATGGATACGCTGCTTTCCCGGCTTGCCGATAATTCATTGACCGAGAAATTTATCTTTATAGAGCCAACGTACGATGCGAAGAATGACTTCAGGAACGGCAATTCGATGCATCCGGCCGGCGACGTTCGGAATGGGGAAGCGTTAGTCAAGCAAGTGTACGATGCCATCAGTGGCAGCAAACTATGGTCGAGCAGTGTCCTGCTCATCGTCTTCGATGAGCATGGCGGATTCTTTGACCATGTGACACCTCCGAATGCTGAGCCGCCGGGCTCGCCGGAAAATGGCCGCCTGAAAACCCATAACTTTGCGTTTGACAAGCTAGGCGTACGCGTACCGGCCATCGTCGTTTCTCCTTTCGTTCCTGCTGGCACCATTGACCATTCGGTGTACGACCACAGCTCAATTCTGAAAACAACGGACACGCTGCTTGGGCTCAACGGAGCCCTCAACGTGACGGCGCGCGTGCGCGTAGCGGACAGCTTCTCGAAGATGTTGAGCCTTTCTACGCCTCGCTCCGATATCCCGCAATGCCCATCGCCCGTCGCTGCGAGCGGTGACTCGCGGCCCACGAGCGAAGGCGCTCCGCGGTCGAAGGACCCCTTTCTGCCCCTGTATGCGCATCACTAGAACCGGCGGCTCACACGAGGACATCCGGTGCCCCGCAGGCGACCATCGCCGTGGCCAGTGTCGGCAAACTTTGATGGATCACAAGCCGTGGTCCGGATCAGCGTTGTCACCGCACGCCCGCCCCGAAAATCGTGCGGCGCGTGCCCGGTCCCAGTACTGCGTCCATGCTTCAATTCGAGCGCGCTGACGAGCCATCCTCGCGGCGAACAACACCAGCGAACGCGGCGCTCTTTCACCAGACACGAAAACCACCGCTAGAGGTCGGCGTCTTCAGCGTTTGCGGCAATGGCAGCCAACTCGCGCACCATTAGAAGATCTTTCCGGGATTGAGGATCGAGCGCGGATCCAGCGCCGTCTTAATGAGCCGCATTGCAGTAATCTCCGCATCGCTGCGCGTATGGCCAAGGTAAGCCTTCTTCTTGACGCCGATGCCGTGCTCCGCGGATACCGAGCCGTGAAATTCGCGCGTTACGTCGTAGATCACACGGTCGATCTCGTCGTGCAATCGCCCTTCCGAACCGGGGATATCGACAACAATATGGAGGTTGCCATCGCCAAGGTGCCCATAGATCATGACTAGCGCATCAGGCCACCGTTCCTGCAGACGTTGCTCGCAATGCGCGGCCACCTGGCCGACGTCACTGATTGAGAAGCTCACGTCATACGCGCTGTGGTGCGGAATAAATTTCGGATACTCGCCGGGCGCATCGCGAATCGTCCAGAAAGCCTGCGCATCCGCTTCTGACTGCGCAAGCGCCGCATCGCTGACCACGCCCGCTTCGAGCATGTCGCCGAGAAACGCCTCGAATGCCTCGGCATGCCGCTCTGGATCGCCGCCCACACTTTCGAGCAGCACGTAGTAAGGGTAGTGTTTGTCCAGCGGCGCGCGTAACGGGAGATTCGCCAGCACCGCGTCGTAATAGCCCGCCCACATCACCTCGAAAGCGGACACGCCAGCGGACAGCTGCGCCTGAGAGCAGGCCAGCAGTTTCGTTACTGCGTCGTAGTCGGGCAATGCGCACCACGCGGTGGCGACGGCCGTCGGCCGTGGACGCAGGCGCAGCACTGCCCGCGTGATCACTGCGAGCGTGCCCTCGCTGCCGATCAGCAGATGCCGCAGATCGTAGCCGCTATTGTTCTTGATCATCTTGTGCATGCCGCTCGTCACTTCGCCATTGGCGAGCACGGCTTCGATACCGAGCACCTGGTCGCGCATCATGCCGTACTTGATCACACGATTGCCGCCCGCATTGGTCGCGAGGTTGCCGCCGATGGTGCAGCTGCCACGCGCGCCGAGGTCGAGCGGAAAATAGAAGCCCGCATCGAGCGCCGCCTCCTGAACGACCTGCAGAGGCACGCCGGCCTCGACCGTCATCGTCGCCGAGGTGCGATCCACTTCCACAATCCGGTTCATCCGCTCGAGGCTCAGCGCCACCTCGCCGCCGAGCGCGTTCGCTCCGCCGACGAGACCGGTCAGGCCGCCCTGCGTCACGACGGGCTGAGAGAACGCATGGCACACGCGCAACGCCCTGGCCACGTCCTCCGTATTGCGCGGCCGGATCAAGACAGCCGGCACCGCGCCGGGCACCCCACTCCAGTCCTGTAGTTGCCGGCTGCCGAACTCGGCCGGCAACTGCACGACATCCGCGCCGAGTTCGGCGAGCAGCGCATCGATTACTGTCGATTTCGACATGTCAGGTTTCCGTTTCAGATGTCTGTTTCCGATAGCGTGCGCTCACGACCGTTCACCAGACGGTGTGGCCGCCGTCTATCACCAGGTCCGAGCCCGTCATGAACGCGCTCGCTTTGGGCGCGAGGTAGATCACGCCCGGCGCGATCTCGTCGGGGAGCCCGTCTTCGCGGCGACCGCATCGATCAGTGCCTGCTTGTTTATTGTTTGGCGTGCAAGGGCATGAAGTGAAGTTGATACCCTACCCGATCCGCGGGCGTACGCGCAATCGGTGGACCCCGGAAGCCGCGCCGGTTGCGCTCCGTTGATCGACATCCATCCCCTTCATCGGGGTGGTAGTAAAGGATTCAGTTGAAACGCAGTGCCAAGATCGGCCGTGCGGGCGGAAGTCCGTTGACGATTCAATCAATGTCCGGGAACGAAGGGGCGGATAGCCATAACTTTCCGCCCCTTCATTTCACGACATACGGTTGTCGCTCAAGCAACCGCGTAACGTTCGAGCCAATGCGCGTACGGTGCCGGCAGCGTCCACGACGGTCGTTCGATACCCAGCTTGCGCGCCGCGTGGTACGGCCAATGCGGATCGGCCAGATGCGCGCGCCCTACCATCACCAGGTCCAACTGCCCATTCTTTACGGAGCGGTCCGCCAGTTCCGGCGTATCGATGCCCCATGCCGACGACACCGGAATGCCGGCTTCGCGGCGCACGCGTTCGGCGATCGGCGCAAGAAACGCCGGCGCCCACGGGATGGCCGCCGTCGGCGTGGAAAAGCCCACGCTGACGCTGAGCATATCCAACCCTTCGCGCTTGAAGTTCTTCGCCAGTTCAATCGACTCAGCGAGGGTTTCCTCGTCGCGTCCGTCGTACTCGATCACGCCGAATCGCGCCGTCAACGGCAGATGCTCAGGCCATACCTTGCGTACGGCGGCCAACGTTTCCAGCAGGAAGCGGCTGCGGTTCTCAAGGCTGCCGCCGTACGCGTCGTCGCGTTGATTGGAGTGCGTGGAAAAGAAGCTCTGCCCGAGGTAGCCGTGCGCGAAGTGCAATTCGAGCCATTCGAACCCGGCGTCGAGCGCGCGCCTGGCAGCCGCGACGAAGTCTTCGCGAACGCGTGCGATGTCGTCGAGCGTCATCGCTTTAGGTACTTTCGGCAGGCCACCGCCGAAGGCGATCGCCGACGGGGCGAGGGTCGCCCAGCCCCGGGGATCGCTGTCGGCGATGTGGTCGTCACCTTCCCATGGTCGGTTCGCGCTGGCTTTGCGGCCCGCGTGACCGATCTGAATGCCCGGCACGGCGCCCGCTGCCTTGATCGATGCGACCACGGGCGCGAAAGCCTGCGCCTGCTCGTCTGTCCAGATGCCCGCACAGCCCGGGGTAATCCGGCCCTCGGGCGACACCGCGGTTGCCTCGACGATCACCAGCCCCGCGCCCCCGCGTGCCAGACCGGCCAGGTGCACGCGGTGCCAGTCGTTGATCAGACCGTCTTCGGCGGTGTACTGGCACATCGGCGGAATTGCGATGCGGTTGCGTAGGGAAACGTCCTTGAGCTTGTAGGGCTGAAATAATGCGGACATCAGGTTAAACTCCAGATAAGGCTTGTACGTTAGTTCGACGAATATCGAACTATTGAGTATGGCAGAAACCACTTCCATTTGCACAATGCGCACCTATACCCATCCTGGCGCCGAGGACTTCACGCTCGGGCGGCTCTTCCACGCGCTTAGCGACCCCGTGCGCCTTGAGATCGTCCGTCGACTTTCAACGGTCGACGAGGCCACCTGCGGCGACCTCGACGGTGGCCGCCCCAAGTCGAGCGTCTCCCATCATTTCCGGATCCTGCGCGAAGCGGGCCTGGTGCGCACGCGCGTTGCTGGCACCGTGCATCAGAACTCATTGCGGCGCGCCGAGTTGGATGCCCGCTTTCCGGGCTTGATGGAGGCGGTCATCAAGCAGATCGCCAATGAACCCGCATTGAGCGAATCGGCGTGAAAGTCGACTGAAGGTCGGTGGAAGATGGACGCGAGAGTAACGGTGCGCACCATCAAAGCCGGGACGACGAACCCTTTCCCCAAAAGCAGCGGTGTCAGCACCAGACGGCGCCTCACGGCGGCCCGATTTCACGCACCGTTGGGTCGCTTACGCGACGCCCTTTTCCATCGCGCATTGGTAAGCAGGCCGTGTCTCGATGCGATTGACAAACGCCGTGATAGTCGGGAACGCGTCGCGTCCACAAAACTTCAGGCAGGTCTGGGCAACAAACGAGAGTTGATGTCGACACCCGTCAACTTATCGCCGACCAAGTAGTCATGCGATGGCTACTTTGGTTTTCATGGCGCGTTCCTCAAAATCTCAAAAGCCGGACAGCACGATCTTGCCGCGCGCCTTGCCGCTCTCGAGCAAGGCATGGGCGCGGCGCAGATTGGCCGCGTTGATGGTGCCGAAGTGATCGGCCAGCGTTGTGCGCAGCACGCCGGCGTCGATCAGCTCGGCGACCCGGACCAGAATATTGTGCTGCTCGATCATGTCCGGGGTCTGGTACATCGAGCGGGTGTACATCAATTCCCAGTGCAGCGAGATGCTCTTGGGCTTGAGGATCGGCACGTCGAGCGACTCGGGGTCATCAATCAGCCCCAGCTTGCCCTGCGGCGCCAGCATCTCGGCGATTTCAACCAGGTGCTTGTCAGTGTGGGTCAGGCTCGCCACGTAATCGACCTCATCAATGCCAAGGCCGCGCAGCTGCGCCGGCATCGGCTTCGTGTGGTCGATCACGTGATGCGCACCCAGCTCGCGCACCCACTCCTGCGTTTCCGGCCGCGACGCGGTGGCGACCACGGTCAGGCCGGTCAGCTGGCGCGCCAGCTGGATCAGTATCGAGCCGACGCCGCCGGCGCCGCCAATGACCAGCAGCATTCCGATCGGCTCTTTGCCTTCGCGCACTTGCAAACGGTCGAACAGCAACTCCCACGCCGTGACCGAGGTCAGCGGCAGGGCGGCCGCTTCCTCGAAGCTGAGGCTCTTCGGCATCGGACCGACGATGCGCTCGTCGACCAGGTGCAGCTCGCTGTTGGTGCCCGCCCGTAACAGCGAACCGGCGTACATGACGCGATCGCCGGGCTTGAACAGGGTTACTTTGTCGCCCACGGCGCGCACCACGCCGGACGCATCCCAGCCCAGCACCTTTGGCACCACTGGGGGCGGCAGAACACCGCCACGGATCTTGGTATCGACCGGGTTCACCGAGACCGAATGCACTTCCACCAACAGGTCATACCCGGTTGGCTCAGCCTCGGGCAACGTGGTGTCGGTCAGGGCATCCGGCGAACCGAGCGGAACCGACTCGTTGTAGACAACAGCTTTCATAGGTACTCCATAAAAATGCCAGTTTCCGTTACAGCGGGCGAGAGTTGTTCAACACACTAGAACGGATTGGCGATAACGTGCCTGTTCGTGGCGCCTCGCGACATGAATGAACTGCATGCCCTGCACCGACGCTCAGTCGTGTTGTCGCAGGTTGATCATCGTATAGGCGTGTGTCTTGAATGCGTAGTGGACAGGCTTTGGCGCTGCACAGGGTATGTTTCTGGTTAACCGTAGGTATCCTGATCAGATAGCTGCTCCGATTCAGCGTCGACGGTCCAACCATGCCGGGCGGCGATGCGTTTCTTGGGTATGGCGCGATGACATGACGTGTTCACCTGATGTCTGGGCGAAGCGAAGTGCTGCCTGATCGGGCCAAAGCACGAGAGAAACGCCTGTGTGCGACGTGCATATCGCGAGCCGCACATGTGTCGTTCCCGCCAGCGAGTCGGCTGATGGCTTCTATGAGCAGGAAGTTGTCAAGATCTGTCAGACCCCGTGATCGAGCTTGCGCCCGAGCGGGGTCTGGGAAGGTCTCGACGGCGACCTTGCCGGGACCTCGATCGACGACGCTCCGATTGCTTGCCACGACTTCCTGCTCCATGGTCCAGCGTGATGTCACGCGTCTATCTCCGGCGCCCTCGCGAGCCGATGACCCGTCCCGTTATCTCGCACGCCTCATGTGACAGATCGGGGCGCCCGAAGGGGAGGAGCAGCCGAGCGATCCGTATCATCTGCCGGCTCTATGCGGCTTTCTTCACGCTGCCGTGCGGATCGATGACGAATTTCTTCGGCGAGCCCTCGCTGAACGTCTTGTACGCCTCAGGCGCCTGCTCCAGCGTGATGATCTCGGTGTTCAGCATGGCGCCAAGATAGGGCATCCGATCCCACAGGATCGCCATCATCAGGTCGCGGTTGTAGTGCATGATCGGTGCCTGCCCCGCCGTTAGTTTCGGCGACTTGATCCAGGCCTTGCCGAAGTCAATGGGAAGCTTGCCCTTCTTCGTCAGATCGGTGCTCGCCTTCGGGTCGGCGTCGGTATAGATGCCGGGGACGCCCATCGCCCCACCCGCCCGCACCACTTCGATAAGCGTGTTGATTACCGCCTCCGAGTGCTCGCTGTTCGCCTCTGGACCACTGCCGTGCGCCTCCAGCCCGACGCAATCCACGCCGCAATCCACCTCCCGCTTGCCCAGAATCGCTTCAATCTGGTCGGCCACCGGCGTGTCCCTGGTGAGATCGACCACCTCGCAGCCATTATTCTTCACCAGGTCCAGCCGCGCCCGGTTGGTATCGGCCACGATGATGCAGGACGCGCCAATCAGGCGAGCTCCGGCCGCGGCACACCGGCCCACCGGCCCGGCCCCGGCGATATAGACAGTCGAGCCGACCTTGGCCCCGGCCTCCATCAGACCATGGAAGCCGGTCGGCAGGATGTCCGACAACAGCGTGAGATCCCGGATCTTCTCCATCGCCTGGTCCTTGTCCGGGAAAGACAACAGGTTCCAATCGGCGTACGGCACCATGAGGTAGTCGGACTGTCCACCCTGCCAGCCGCCGAGATTGAAGCCGTAGGCGCCGCAATCGACGGCGTCATTGACGTTCATGCACACATCGGTGTGCCGCTCCTTGCAATTGCGGCAGCGCCCGCAAGAGACGTTGAACGGGACCGAACATATGTCGCCCTTCTTGATGAACTCGACGTCCGGCCCGACCTCGATGACTTCCCCGGTCATCTCATGTCCCATCACCATCCCCTTAGGCGCGGCAAAGCGGCCGTGGTAGATGTGCTGGTCGCTGCCGCAGATATTCGTCGTCACGATCTTGAGGATGGCGCCGTGATTGGCTTTCTTGCCTGTCGGCGTGACCAGCTTCGGATAGTCGAAAGTCTGCAGCTCCATCTTCATCGGACCCATGAACGTTATTACGCGATTGCCACTCCCAGCCATGATATTTCTCCTTGTTGGGTGTGAGGTCCGATCGATGTTCCCATCGCGGCCTAGGTAAGGCGTCACGCTCGAATGGAGCCTGCCGATCATCGCGATCCCGACCACGGATGCAGGCTGAGAGATGGCGCCGATCTCGTCGACGTGGCCATTGACCCGATGACGATGACCTCAACACTAGGCTCCTGCCGGCTGCACTTCTTCCTCATTCCTGCAGAGACGTGTCGGATCTCTGCGCTCCTGCTGCACGGCTTTCAGATGTGAACGTACGGCAGCATTCCACAAAAACTGCGCAGGCGAAGGGAAGAAATTCTGCCCCGCGCCGCCCTACCGTTGTCGTACCGTGGACGGATGCGCGTGGCCCGCGTGCGCGCATTAGTCCCTCAGCAAACCGAGGAGGAGCAGCGATGAGAACCGACGACGACATCAAGCGGGACGTGGAGTACGAACTGACGTGGAGGTGCGTTTGCCGCAGATCAACAAGCGGCCCGATCCGGAGATCGTGCGCGAGATCATTGCCGAACTGGAGGCCGAGGTGCCTTATGCGGCGGAAGATATCAAGGCAGTCGTCAGGGACGGACACGTGACGCTGAAGGGCGAAGTCGAATGGGATTATCAGCGCCGCCGCGCGGCCGACACGGCGCTGCGTGTGAGCGGCGTGACCAGCCTGACGAACGAGATCGAGATCGAGATCGAGATCAAGCCGAAGGTCAAGCCCGAGGACCTCAAGCGCAAGATCGACGACGCGTTCAAGCGCAACGGGGAAGTCGACGCACAGCACATCACAGTTGAGGCCGAACGCAATAAGGTCGTCCTGCGCGGCACGGCTCGGTCGTGGGCCGAGCGCGAGGAAGCCGAGCGGATCGCGTGGCTTGCTCCCGGTGTGATGCGGGTCGACGACCGGATCACCATCGATCACTGACACCGCTTTTCGGCTCGTTGCAACGTGAATTGAACGGACTCGCGAGGTTGTCATGAAAATCCTGGTGGTACTGACTTCACACGACGGCTCGGCGATACGGGCCGGAAAACCGGATTCTGGCTCGAAGAGTTTGCCGCGCCTTATTTCGTGTTCAAGGACGCAGGCGTCGAGATGACACTGCCGCACGGCTCTTCGCTGACGAGCGTGCTGCGGATTAGCCCCACCATAAAGGGGCGATCATTCGCGGCTCATGTCGAGATCTACCGCATTCGGCAAGGAGTCTTTACAAAATAGTGCAAAGACATCGCTGACGAGTTTGCGGGGAAACACTCCGCTCTTCATCATGTCTTTTAACGCGACCTCATTGAACTGTCGCACGCCGCTAAAGCCCCCTCTTGGGGCTTCCCGGTGCTCATGTTGATTGACCTTGCCCTCGTTTGACGAATCCCATAGCTGGGGGGAATTATGCGGCTTCGCCTCGCTGAGCTGCGAACCAGTTCTTTTCGAACGTCATGGGGCTGACGTAATCGAGCGTTGAATGTAACCGACGCGCATTGTAAAAGCCCAGCCAGTCAATCACCTCATCCATTACTGCTCGCCGAGTGGCGAAGTGTCGTCCGTGCATGCGTGCTACCTTCAGCGAACCCCATAGACTTTCCGTCGGCGAATTATCCCAACAATTTCCACGTCGGCTCATCGACGAACGCATGCCGTAGGCCTTCAATGTGTCCTGAAACAGGCCGCTGCAATATTGGCTGCCCCTGTCGCTATGCACGATTACGCCGGCGTCAGGGCGACGCCGGAACCACGCCATTCGCAATGCGTCCGTGACTAGTTCAGCTTTCATGTGTGGCTGCATCGACCAGCCCACCACCTGCCTGCTGAACAGGTCGATGATAACCGCGAGGTAGACCCAGCCTTCGGCTGTCGCCAGGTACGTGATGTCGGTCGTCCAGACCTGGTTCGGTGCGTTAGCGGTGAAGTTGCGCTCCAACAGATTCGGCGCCACCGGCAAATCGTGGTTAGAGTTTGTCGTCGCGATGTACTTGCGCTTGTGGCGAGCTCGAATGCCATGCTGCGCCATCAGTTTGCGAACCCGTTCTTTACCCACGCGCACGCCTTGTGTGAGCAACTCCCTCCACATGCGGGGCCAGCCGTATTCGCCTTTAACCTGCGTGTGAATTGCCTTGACTTGCGCGAGCAGTGCATCGTTGCTTACGCGGCTTCGGTGCGGCTTGTCCTGCGCGGTGCGTTGCCGGCGCTGATGATATCCGCTGGGACTGACTTCCAGCACTTCGCATAGCACCGAGACTGGCCAGTAGCGTCGATTGTGCTCGATGAAGGCGTACTTCACATCGATTCCTTCGCGAAGTACGCTGCGCACTTTTTTAATATATCTCGCTCCATCTTCAGGCGCGCTACCTCCGCACGCAGCCGCGCCAGCTCCATCTGTTCCGGGCTCACGGGCTTCGTGCCTGCTCCCGCGAGCTTGCCTTCCCGGTCAGCCTTCACCCAGTTGTACAGTGTCTGTTCAACCACACCCAGTGTCGCCGCCACTGCTGCCATGCTTTGCCCGGCTTTCACCAACCGTACCGCTTCCAGCTTGAACTCGAGCGTGTACTGTGCTCGCTTTGCCTTGCTTGTCATCGTTCTTCTCCTTGCTTGAGTTTACCTGTTCAGCAAGGGATTCGTTTTTCGGGGGCAAGCTCAGATCTTTTCAACTCGAATAGGATAAAAGAGCCCAATCAGTCGTGCAAACGCGGCCATCTTCAATGTGTAAACTCTGAGGGCCTTGGGGAACGGCGGTGCACCGAAAGCATGTATGAGCGCGTCCAGGTCCTCCGCTGGCGACTGCTCTTCCCAGTCTTTTGCAAACGAGGCGGCAGACGGAGAACCCGACGGTGCGGGCTAGCCACGCCTCATCACCATCACTGCTCTTGCGTAAGGTCTGTCGCCGCGAACCGATTGCCGATCTACGCGCGCTCCAGTTTTTCGAGGCTGGGCCGGTGCGCGTCCACCGCCACCATACCCGTCGGTCACTTACTGCTTGCCGGAAGCGAGTTGCTGGTTGCGCTCAGCAAGAAACTGGATCAGGCCGTCAACACCGCTTTCCTGGATCTTGTCGCTGAACTGCTGCCGATATGTCTGGATTAGCCAGACGCCGAGTACATTCAGGTCATACAACCGCCAGCCCTGCGGCGTGCTGTACAGCCGGTAGTCGATCTCTGCTGGTTCTCCGTTCCTGATTGCAACCGTGCGCACCACCACGTCCGTATCGGTTGGAGCGATGTGTATCGGCGGGTAGTCGATCCGTTGGTCTGGACGGAGCTGACCGATAGCACCTGAATAGGTATGGATCAAGAGCATCTTGAACTGTTCAACAAGTTGCTGCTGCTGCGCGGGCGTAGCTGTCCGCCAGTGGCGGCCCATCGCCAGCGACGTCGTGCGGTGAAAATCAGTGTAGGGAAGAATGTCCCGGTTCACGATATCGACGATGCGAGGAATATCATCTGGCGCGATCGCTCGGGTCCGCACCTCGTCGAGTATCTGTTGCGTCGCGGTTTTGATGAGAAGCTGAGGCTCCGATTGGTCCACTTGCGCGTACGCCGCACCGCCGAACGAGAACAGCGCTGCGCAAAGAGTCAGTAGAGAAAGTGTCTTCATGTGTAGAGTCCCGGCTGGACGCGTTGGCTTGCTGCTACCAAGTATCCTCCATCTGCGCCCGAATGCGTCGCGTAAGCACTCGTCGCTGTTTCAAGTCGAAACTGGCCGATAACCAGAGCCGGGTTTTGTCCACGGAGAGGAACGTGATGGCAAGTCCGATATGGTTGTGCGTAATCAATGCGACGATGATGTGACTGTCAACTGGCCGGTGACGAGACGACCGAATCGAACTGACAACGGAGAACTGCGCGTGAAACGGTACCATTGAATCCTGACCCATGGGGGTGCGGCTATCCAGGTTGCCCTCGAACGAGCCGCCAGAAGGCTTCACTGTCCTTCGGACACTGTCCGGTCCGCTCGTGCGGGCAAGCTGGCGTGATCCGAACTGTCCGCGTGACTCTGCGCGGCCGCTTGCTGCAGCGCCGACGAGATGGTCGCGCATATCAAAAATGCGAGAGTCATTGCAAGCAGGCTCAAATTGCGCAGTTCGTCCTTATAGCAGAACGCAATGAACAGGGGCACATTGATTGATAGCGCGATCCATGCGTGCGAACGGACAACCGGAGGTAAGGTGCGCCAGCTGTTCTTTAACAAGAGCACGACTAGCAACAAGTGGATCACGTTGAATCCCTTTGTCGTCAAAATCCCGTAGTTCATCTCCATTCTGAAGTAATTGCGGGGATCGATCAAATACTCCAAGTGCGATAGTAGTTGGTATTGCGCAGAGCCACCACTATTGGCCGCATACCGAAGTTTCATCCATATATTGACTGAAGCGGCGAGCGCGAGAAGGACGCTTGCCAGCGTCGCTGTCTTTCCTCGCGAGTAGTGCACTGCGATGAAAGGTACAAGCGCTAGCACAAAGAAGAGATACGACTCCTTGTTAAGCGTGGCGACCACGGTGACTGCGGCGAGCACTATAATCCGTCGCTTTAGCGCTAGCCATATTCCGACCGCCATAAACATCAGCTCCGGCATATCGTAGAAGTAGCCACCTTCAGTGAGGATGAGTGGGAAAAATAGGGCCAACACAAGTGGCGTGAGCGTGGCCGCCACCTTGTCGCCGATGACCTCAATGCATGCCGCGCGGATCGCAAACATTGCGGCGACCATCGACAGGAAGGACGCCGCGTACACCAGAAAATAGCGTAGCGCGTAGGGCCGATTGGCAGCGTCTGTTGCGGTTGGATAATAGCGCTGAATTGGGTTTGAGACGGGTGGCTCCTCCGCTAGTTTGTCTAAAAACTTCCTTTCGATTACCGGTGGTACAAATCTCGCTATGGCATTCGCGCTCATTGGCAGTAACTGCCGATACACGAACGGGCGTGGGGCGTTGCCATCGAGCATTTTTGGAAGCGAATACTGCTCCGTCTCATGAAAGTGCCACTTGAGGAAGAAGCCACTAAAAGACGCACCCGCCGCTAGATAATAAACAACGGCAAGGAATACCCACGCGGCATGACGAGATAGTGCCACTCGTTTCGACATGGAGAACTCCTGATCAATCTGTCGAGCCGCCGCCCAACGAGCCTGCGCAACTGCCGCTATTCTAACGCGACCGTTTTTCGTCTGTGCTATATCGCACGCCAACTCCCGGAAATCCGAGGAACATGCGCCCCGCTATGTGCGATTTCGAACAGACATGCAGTTGAAGTCGCCGTAAGGTCCGCGCTGCGGCGGAGCTCGGGTGTAGGGGATAACAGTGCCGCTTAAATTGCTTTGCCACTGGGAGCCGCCATGCGATTCCAAGCTCTTCCGCTGTGTGTCGATCTCGATGGCACGCTCGCCCGAACTGACCTCCTGGTCGAATCCCTCCTGGCCCTCGTCAAGCACAATCCGCTCTATATTTTTATGTGCGTGGCATGGCTTATGCATGGCAAGAGTTGCCTGAAAGAGCAGGTCGCAAGGCGCGTAACCATCGACGTTGAACTTCTTCCGTACAACGGCCGTTTGCTCGCCTTTCTAAGGACCGAGCAGCAACGCGGGCGAGAGTTGTTTCTATGCACCGCGTCCAATGAACAATTCGCACAGCAAATTGCTGCCCACATCGGAATCTTTAGCGGGGTGATGGCAAGCAATGGCGAGTTGAACCTGCGTGGCGAAAATAAGGCCAGCGCGCTCTCAGACCGATTCGGTGAATATGGTTTCGACTACTGTGGGAACGATATGACTGACTTGCCTGTTTGGAAGAAGGCACGTGCGGCAATCGTTGTCGGCGATCAGAGGATTGCGGCGGCCGCCCGCAAGGTCAATGAGCAAGTCATTCTCTTCCACGAGTCGAGGCCGTCGCTCAACACCGTACTGCGAGCGGCGCGGGTCTATCAGTGGTCCAAAAACACGCTGGTCTTTCTACCCCTTCTCGCCGCGCATCAGTTCACGAATACAACTGCAGTCCTGAATGCCGTGATCGCCTTTCTAGCCTTCAGCATGTGCGCGTCGTCTGTATATCTGGTCAACGACATGCTCGACCTTGATGCGGACCGACGGCACGTGCGGAAGCGCAATAGACCGTTCGCATCCGGCGCGCTTCCACTTTGGTTCGGGATAGCCTTCGCCTTCTTACTGCTTGCCCTTAGCGCTGGCCTCTCGACATTTCTCCCAGTGACTTTCGGGCTAGTGCTAGCCCTGTATCTAACGCTAACGCTGGCTTACTCGTTCGTGTGTAAGCGACTGATGCTCGTCGATGTGTTCTCGCTCGCAGCGCTCTACACGTTGCGAATCGTTGCGGGCGGCGCAGCGGGACAAATTCCGCTGTCGTACTGGCTCATATTGTTTTCAGTGTCGATCTTCCTGAGCCTGGCGATGGTGAAGCGCTACGCCGAACTCAACGTGGTACAAAAGGAAGGTAAGGCAGCCGCAGCCGGTCGGGGATATCTTACGCAGGACCTCGCTATTCTCCAGTCGTTCGGCACCGCAGCGGGATACATGGCCGTGTTGGTGCTAGCGTTGTACCTGAATTCGCCTGAGGTACGGTTGATGTACCGCCATCAGGAAAGCCTCTGGGCGCTGTTTGGCCTGATGCTGTTTTGGATCAGCCGGGTGTGGATGAAAGCTTTTCGGGGCAAGATGCACGACGATCCAATTGTGTTCGCATTGAGAGACAAGGTCAGTGTTCTCGTGCTGGCGTCGTGCGTCGCCAGCATCGTCCTGGCAATCTGAAGACGCAAGGCGATCGGCGCCTGCCGCGGCGGCAGTCCGATCAACAAATCGCCGCGCGACATTCAGCGAGCTTTGCGACGCTCATAGCGACTAATGACCCTATTGTCCCCCCTGCCGGCACGCTCAGTGCGCTCGCTAGCGTACTGCCGAGCCTTGCACCTATGAACAGTTCGGCTGGTTCTGCCGCCCTTATCTCTCGCCACCGTGCGGCCGCCGTAAACGTGCGATTGTGAAACTGCCTCAGATCGATCAGCGCCCGCCCCGCCTTGCGTGCTTCAACCTGCAAAAGCACGACGAACAATACGACGCCCGCCACCATCGCGACGATCCCCATATGCTGCCCGATGCGCTCTGCGCCGAACAATATCATCGCGATTGCGGGCGACAGCAGCATGAGCCCGAGACCGGACAGCGACACGTTGACGATGCCGCATCAAGCTGTGCAAGCAGCGAGCCGAGTACGGCGACGGTCGTGATTCTCCAGACCAGCGGACCCAGCCGCTCGCGTTGTGCCGCGCTCAAAACAGCCCTTCGCGACGCACTCGACCGAAATGAACCGATGAGAAAACACCCATGACAAGCACGCCGACGAGCATCGCCGCGCTATCGACGTTCACACCGGGCGCGAACGGATTGGGAACACGCAGCGCCAGACCGACCAATGCGTGAGCATGCTCCACAGAAAATTGACCAGCGGCGACGACGGCCCCCTGCCATGCGGTTTCGAGAAAGGGGACGGGAACATCTCACGGCGCAGACCTGCGGTGAGATGCGGCATCGCGTTACACAAAAAGGCACCCGCGAAGAAGATCGCAACGAAACTTATGGTTCATCCTTTCGAGGAAGCTTGAGAAGCCGCAAAGGCTATGGAAGACTGGAATCGCCGAGCCGCTTGATGAGCGGAACGGCCGCAGCAAGCGTTGCGATGTCCTCAGGGAACCCCGCGGGCTGCTACCTATCGCGATCGGGCGTGCCGATGGCGGCAGCTGATCTTCATGGACATACGCTCGTCATACGGGAGGCTCCCACTAGCTGGGTCTTTCAGGATGGCCAAACGGAATTGACCATACAGCCGCGTGGTAAGGCAATCATCCCTGACGCGGCCGCGCAAAATCGTTCTTGAAGGCGGCGCCGGGATAGGTTTTCTGCCAAGCTACCTCGCTGCTCCCTCGTTGACGGCAGGTACGTTAGTGCGGGTACTTTCATCATTGAGACGGGAACCCAGCGAGCTTCACGCGCTGTATCCGATTCATCGCAGCATGGCAACGCGCTCAAAAACCCCTATGTGCTGCCCCCACACTCAGCGCGTGAGCTTCACTCCAGGCTCAACTAGCGATGGCTCTAACCCAGCGTGACGCTGCACGCATTCGTCGAGACTTCTGCTTTTCCAACCATTGCAACGACTCCTGCACAACTTCAGGTGGGACTTCGCTAAATGAGGCGCTGCGAATCAGGGCCTCACTTGCGGCAATGTCGTTGAACTGTCCCAGCTTGTTCTGCACGGACGCCAGTTCCTTGATCGTGCGTGCGTGCTCGCCTTTGATAACAGGTTGGAAAAATTCGAGCAGATACCTCAGCCTCTTGCTCGCCTTTCGAACATCGTGAAGCGTTTCCTCGTGGGCGGTCCCGCTGCGTGCTGCGCGCCTGCTTCGCTTTCGAAGTGCGCGCTGAGCAAGACGAACCCGCGCCTTGGCAAAAGCTCCGACAGGAAGATCGTTGCAACGCGACTGCAGCGTTGCCTGCGCGCGAAGTAAGACGTCGTTCAGAAATACCTCGACATCGCCGCTTTTGATCATCGTCTGGCTATGCACCACCGCCTGTGCTCGCTTCTCGCGCGCCGCGGCCACGAGCAGCGCGATCGATGCGCGGGACGCCTGAGCGGATTCCAGGAGATCGCTTGCGATATCCCAATCACGCGTTCCGCCTGCCAACGCTGCAAGACGCTTGAATTCATCGGTGGCTTGTGCGGTCGCTTCCTCTCCGAGGTAAGGCGAGTACGCCCAGTACAAAGCACGAAGCCTTCTGAACGCGACTCGAAGCTGATGGAAGCCCTCGGCATCGCTCTGTGTGGACAGATCTCTCGCCTTTTGCACAGCCTCGGCTACCACCGGCGCCGCCAACGATGCGAACGTGCTGGCGATAGAGTTGGTTTTTGATAGCGATGAACCGGGCCGCTGCCGGTCAACTTTGAAGCGGTTGTTTAGCCGCGGCAAGGGCCAGTCACCGTCCATATCCATTTTGGCCTCGAGGTGGACAAAATACATTTTGCCCGGACATTACCATACTCATCTGCTGGCGTCGGCGCTCTTTGTGACCTTTGATGACATCCCTTTAAAGTGTGGCGCATATGCCGCCCGTACCTCGCGACGTCGTCGCGCATCCGCTATTTGGATTAGGGATGGTCTGCAAAAGTCCTGGCGTCGAAGTCTGGTTGTCCTATCCTGGAAGAACGGGAATTAAAGGAGTTCCTCGATGACACAGCTCGGTCTTGGCCTGGATCTTTCAACGAAACGCACGCGCAAGCGGGAATTTCTCGATGAGATGAGGCGCGTTGTGCCATGGTCGAGGTTGATTGCGTTGATCGAACCGCACTATCCGAAGGGTAAGACTGGAAGGCCGCCGTTTCCGGTTGCGACGATGCTGCAGATTCACTTCATGCAGCAGTGGTTTGGGCTTTCGGACCCGGCGATGGAAGAGGCGCTTTATGACGTGCCGCTGTACCGTGAGTTTGCGGGGCTGGACGAAGGTATGACGCGTTTGCCAGACGAAAGCACGATTCTGCGGTTCCGCCACCTTCTCGAAACGCACGGACTGGCCGCGCAGATGCTCGCCCTGGTCAATGAGATCCTGAGTGAAAAAGGCTTGATGTTGAAGGCAGGGTCAGCGGTCGATGCGACCTTGATTAGCGCACCGAGTTCGACAAAGAACGGCTCTGGCAAACGGGACCCGGAGATGCATCAGACGAAGAAAGGGAATCAATGGTACTTCGGGATGAAAGCGCACATCGGCGTGGACGCAGAGTCGGGGCTGGTCCACACCGTCATTGGTACGGCAGCCAACGTGCACGACATCAATGCGGCCGAAGCGTTGTTGCACGGCCAGGAAAAGGATGTGTACGCTGACGCCGGATATCAGGGTATAGAAAAGCGATGTCAGGCGAACCCGGTACGCTGGCATGTCGCGATGCGACCGGGCAAGCGTCGACAACTGGACCTGACCAATCGTCTGGACGCGATATACAACCAGATTGAGCGCCTGAAGGCTGGCGTGCGCGCCAAGGTTGAACATCCGTTTCGCGTGCTCAAGCAGCAGTTTGGTTACACGAAGACCCGCTACCGAGGATTGGTGAAGAACACCGCGCAGATCACGACACTGTTTGCGCTGGGCAACCTCTGGATGGCGCGCAAGGCTTTAAACAAAGCGTGAAACGCCCGGCGCATCAGGCCGTGAGTCTCGGCAAACGAAGGTCATCATGCTTCAAAAGCCGCACGATCAACCTGCTGGCAGACTCTGCGGCCGATACGCCCAACGTGAAAAAAGATCGGCGCACATGAAAACATGTTGTGCAGACCTTCCTTAGCATGCGTGGCTAGGGATGGTCTGCAAAAGTCCTGGCGTCGAAGTCTGGTTGTCCTATCCTGGAAGAACGGGAATTAAAGGAGTTCCTCGATGACACAGCTCGGTCTTGGCCTGGATCTTTCAACGAAACGCACGCGCAAGCGGGAATTTCTCGATGAGATGAGGCGCGTTGTGCCATGGTCGAGGTTGATTGCGTTGATCGAACCGCACTATCCGAAGGGTAAGACTGGAAGGCCGCCGTTTCCGGTTGCGACGATGCTGCAGATTCACTTCATGCAGCAGTGGTTTGGGCTTTCGGACCCGGCGATGGAAGAGGCGCTTTATGACGTGCCGCTGTACCGTGAGTTTGCGGGGCTGGACGAAGGTATGACGCGTTTGCCAGACGAAAGCACGATTCTGCGGTTCCGCCACCTTCTCGAAACGCACGGACTGGCCGCGCAGATGCTCGCCCTGGTCAATGAGATCCTGAGTGAAAAAGGCTTGATGTTGAAGGCAGGGTCAGCGGTCGATGCGACCTTGATTAGCGCACCGAGTTCGACAAAGAACGGCTCTGGCAAACGGGACCCGGAGATGCATCAGACGAAGAAAGGGAATCAATGGTACTTCGGGATGAAAGCGCACATCGGCGTGGACGCAGAGTCGGGGCTGGTCCACACCGTCATTGGTACGGCAGCCAACGTGCACGACATCAATGCGGCCGAAGCGTTGTTGCACGGCCAGGAAAAGGATGTGTACGCTGACGCCGGATATCAGGGTATAGAAAAGCGATGTCAGGCGAACCCGGTACGCTGGCATGTCGCGATGCGACCGGGCAAGCGTCGACAACTGGACCTGACCAATCGTCTGGACGCGATATACAACCAGATTGAGCGCCTGAAGGCTGGCGTGCGCGCCAAGGTTGAACATCCGTTTCGCGTGCTCAAGCAGCAGTTTGGTTACACGAAGACCCGCTACCGAGGATTGGTGAAGAACACCGCGCAGATCACGACACTGTTTGCGCTGGGCAACCTCTGGATGGCGCGCAAGGCTTTAAACAAAGCGTGAAACGCCCGGCGCATCAGGCCGTGAATCTCGGCAAACGAAGGTCATCATGCTTCAAAAGCCGCACGATCAACCTGCTGGCAGACTCTGCGGCCGATACGCCCAACGTGAAAAAAGATCGGCGCACATGAAAACATGTTGTGCAGACCTTCCCTAGGTCATACGCTCGCGCATCGAGCGCGCCTCCAAAATTCCTGGAACATACGTGGGAGTTTGTTTTGAAGAAACGCGCCACCGTGGTCTGCCGCAGAGGCAAGCGAATTCTCCTGGTCGCACGCAATGAATCGAGGTGGGCTTTGCCGGGCGGAATCCTCAAGCGGGGAGAACATCGCTCGGACGCCGCGCTTCGAGAACTCAAGGAAGAAACGCGGCTGACCGGCAAGTCAGCCAAACATCTTTTCGACTTCCGTGGCAAGCAGAAGCACCATCACGTGTTCTCCTGCGAAATCTCGAATCGCGCCAAGGCTCGCCCCAGTAACGAAATATCTAAATGTCGCTGGGTGCACGTTGACGACGTCCCTCGCCTTATAACAAGCGGGCCGACAACCGGCATCGTGAAACTCATGAGCCAACAGCGCAGGAAGTAGCGCGGTTTTCAAAGTGAATAGCACGCAACCAACGCCGCCAGGAAGCCTCGGCTTCACACTACGCAACGCGACTACAACGGCGACTTCCAATTGGAGCGGCTTCTCGATCCGTCGGTCGCACTGCAGCGAGTCCATTGTCCAGGATGCCGAAGGTCAGTAGGACAATTGAACGACGTGGCCGCAAAAACGGGCTACCCAAAGCGATGTTTATGCTCTTCCTTCCGCCAGTGCATGGAGACTCGAACGATTTTCGTTTTTGCCCGATGCGATGAAGTCAGTCGACTGGAGTGCGACCGTGTCTGAACCGGCAATCGGCCGCTTGCTTGTGGCCTGAACCAGGATGCGCTTCAGACACGTGTAGAAGAGTTCAAGCTGTCTTGCGTCAGACGCGCCTGGTTCCAGGTCGAACACATTCTCGAGCACGCGGCGCGACATATGGAAACGCTGAAGTCCTCGGACCACACGGACCTGGAATACGATGCCATCACTGTTATGCGGCACCCCCGCCCAAACGAGCGCATCGCTGCTCATGGAGCCCCCGGTTCTTCATTCTGTGTTCAGGAAAAGCTGGTCGTTTGATGGTCGCACACTGAGCGGTGGCCGAATATCTTTCAGAACTGTGTGACGCAAAGATTTGATATTTTTACAACGCCAATATTGCGACGCATCCAGGTACAGTTAGACTGGAAAACTAACGTCGCCGCGTTTGCGCTTGCTCAGACGGAAGAATGCACCATGACTACTATCCAGGACTTAGGTTACCCCGCCGTTCCGGAATTGCACGTTTTCGAGCAAGCGGGAAACGGGCCTTGAGGCATCACCGTTCCGCGAGTCAGGGGATGCGATTTCAAACTGATCGCTTTCAGCGATAGAACCTTCCCGGTGGAAGACGCTGCCCGCAGAGACGAGCATCAGGTGCTAGCCGGCCTTTCATACCACGGCTCACACAACTGACCTTACTGGCGGCAGCCAGTGACCCGATCTCCATCTGCAAAAAAACACGTCTGGGCCGCGTTCGACGTCGCTTCATTGGGGTAGCATGAATTGCCAGTCTGGCCGTGCCTCGGCACCTCCATCTTCCTCATTCACCAGCGATGCAGACACACGTCTCGAGCCGATGCCGGGAGCGCAAGCGTAGGCAATACGCAATGAGCCGCCTGCGTCTCGCGACCGACCGTCTCATGCGTGCCGGGTCAGACTTTGAGCGGGATCTCGCCACTCGGTGGGTAACGGCTTGGGCTGGCGCGATCGGCGAGTTTCAATTTTCTGCCGTGGCTAAAGAACACTTCGGAAGACGAAAACGAGGGGCGACCGGCCGAAATTGTGAGGAAGACTTTTCGATACATCCCGATTGGCAGCTTCACAATTCTATTTCGCCGCGATCCGTAGAAAGTAAATACACACTGGAGAACTTGATAGGCACGAGATTGCGGTCCGACGATGACGGCACCTCGAATGAGACGACTGAACAGGCGTTGACGGTGCTGGCAGTTCAGATCAAGCAACTCGTCCAGAACAGATCGCTCGACAGCCGGTTTGCTGCAAAGCTGGTAAAGCGATTGAAGAAGGAAGCTGACGCCATTTCGAAGAACGGTAGTGCCACGAAGCCTGGGCAGAAGGAGCTGAAGAAAGCCTTCGAAGCAGTCGAGGCAGTGCTGCTTGGCCACGACGCGGCATTGTTAGTGAACGCGAATGCTGCGCTGCGCGAGACGGACGCCACGATCACTACCAGGAAGTCACCGCAACGACCAACCGAGGGCTGAGCAATCCTCTGACCTCGAAAGCGTCCGACTTCCACCAGCCGGAAAGGCGACCTTTTCCCCGCGGAACCACAGGCTTGCTCAGTGCGGTGGTGAAAGGCGTCTGAAACGTTTCCACCGTTTCTTCAATGTCTGATAATCGGCAGCGACGCGTGAAGCGAGATAACCTCGCGCGAAAGCGGCGCCCGGTGCGGCATTGGGGGAGGTTCGCGTCACCTGCTTCAGCAACTGGTCGGCGACGACCGCATCGTTACGCCATCCCAGATCGTCCTGAAGCGCCGTCAGCGCTTTGACGTAATGCCGGACGGCGCGTCTTGGACACAACGACGCGAAGAACTCGGTGGCGTATCGGACTTTCTTGGCTGCGATTCGGGCACGGTGGCGACGATGATCATCGAGATCGGCGAGCCGCTTGCCGCGGTCAAGCAGTTTCCTGTGTCGACGACGCAGGACGTCCGCGGCGAACGGCGCGGCGGGCTTGCCAATCCCCTCGCGCTGCTTGTCGGACATCCCGTCTTGCCATCCCTTTCGATTCAACCAGAGCGCAAGTTGGAGAACCAGCCGGGTATAGCGAACCGACTCGACTGCGGCTGCCGCCCGCTGCCGGTTGTTGACCGCGATCTGTTCGCACGCCTGCCGGACAGGCAGGATTTCGTCCGCGTTGCCGTTGGTCCCCGCATGTTCGAGCGTCGATCCCGCGAGCACTTCCCAGTCACGTGCGGCGCCGAGTTCCGATGCAATCCAGCGCAGTTCGTCGTCAAGGCCGGGATAAGCGGGAATCAGCTTTGCAAACAGGTCGAGTGCGGAGCGTAGACGGCGAAGCCCCACGCGCATCTGATGGACGCTCGACGGATCGTGGCCGGACACGACGCCACGTTCATTCGCGTGGACCTGAGCCAGACAGTTGCACGCGATATTGCAGAATGCGTCCTCGACCGAATCGCGCTTGTTCAGTTGCACCGGCTCGGCCTTGACCGCGTCGCTGTGCTCCGCGACGAGCAGTCCATAGCCAAGATCGGCCTTGCTGAGATGGTCGATACGCAGCGGCACGATTTCCAGCAGTTCGAGCGCGATGCCGTACAGGCTTTCTGGCTGGCCGTGTTTTAGCTCCAGTTCGACAGCCGCGATCGGTATCGAGCCGGACTCCGCGTCGACAGTCCCTTCGTCGAGCGCAACTTCGAGTTCGTCTCCGGACGGCAAGCGCAGCGCAATGGCGGACCGCTTGATCCGCGTGACAAACACCGGCTCCAACCGGGCGGCCGTGGCCTTGTCACGGATCAGCCTGCCGCATTCCGTATCAGCGGATATCTGGTCCTGCAGCAGCTTCAGATCGGGCGTGTCGCCATCGACGGGCATCTCGAACTCGTCCCTGTCGAACATGCCCGCCTGCATCGATCCTTCCAGTTTCAACGTCTGGACTCGCTGGTCGCCCACGACACGCACGCGCAGCGAAGCCTTGCATCGGTGAAACGCAAGCTCGGGCGTATCGAAATAAGTACTTGTCAGCAATCGGGGATCTTCCACTTCGCCTTCCGGTCGCGAAAGCAAAGGCGCGCGGCGCAACTTCTCGAGATCTTCGGGGGGGATTCGCAGCTTCAGCTCCGTTTCCATGCCGCCTCCTATTGCGCTCCTGGCTATCAGCCTATACCGAAAACGCGGGATTGCATGTCGGGTGTGCGGCTCGCTGGCGAGTGCAGGCATGACCCTCAATGCCGGACGTTGCCCTTCGCCTGACCGGTGTCCACGGCAGAGCCGCTGTTCGAATGTCTATGCGAAGGGCTGGTCTTACGGCCCGATCTGCCCAACGCGTCCGACGTCAGCCGACGGATTCGCCTGCCAACGCGATTATTCTGCGCCGGGCAGAGGTCGACCCCATTGCCGCCGGTCAAGTGCGAGAGGCGAAATGGCCGATATCCAGCGCTCAGCAGCCTATATCACAGGCGTGCGATGGTCGTCACCCAAGCTCAATCGGCTGCCCGTGCGGGGTACGGCGTGCGGCGACTTCCCACGCAGTGCGACGTTGCCGAAGCATGTCGTCCGTCACCAGTCGCTTGATGGTGCTGATGCGCTCCAGTGCCGTCATCCAGTGGCTGTAGTAAGTGTTGCCGCGGTCCGGGTCGCCAGCGGCCTGCGCGTCACGGATTGCCTGATTCAGACATTCTGCCCATTCGGCCCAGGTGAACATGCCGCGCCTGTGCAAGGCTACTGTCATGGCAAAGGCCTGGGCTTCCCACGGTGCACTAAAAACGGGCCCTGCGTCGTCGCAAGGCAACGCCGGCAAAGCGGTACGCAGTTCAGGCAAGTTCGGCCGGTCGGAAGTCATGTCAGGCAGCCCGGCGTTCGGATAGTCGAGATACGGCTCCCAACAATCGACACAGACCGACGCCGCTGTCGTATCCGTCCCCCACAGGTCGGCGGCATCGAAGCGCACCGTATAGAGCCATTGCGGCTGTTCGCCGAGCCCAACCGCGTTGGCATCGGGAAAAACGTGCGCGCCGTGCACGGCGATAATGCACCCTGGTTTGTCGCGGCAATAGCGCGGCAAACGGGTGTGCGTAGGCGGATTCAGCGGACGGCTCCGCACTCTGTCGCCGACGCTAAAGCGTGCGCGGGCGGCCGGGGCGCGATCGACAGGGCTGCCCCTGAGCAACGCGGCGGCTACTTCGTCGGCCATCAATATGCGAGGGACCGGTGCCGCTGCACTTCTCGACACGCCGGTCGCAATTTCCTCCGCCGTTGCCAGTCCCGTACTTTCCAGCAGCTTTTTAAGTCCCTCGAACCAGATCTGGTAGTAGCTGCTGGAGAGGTACTGCGCAGGCGGCCCTTGCGGCACGGGACATGTCGATGTTCCACTTGCCGACTGCGCCCATCGCCAGCGTGATCGCCAGCACGCGGCGCTCCCACTCAGCGTGAAAGAGCGCGGCGTCGGCTTCCGCCAGTATCGGACCGAATGCCTGCATGCCGCCGAGGTCTTGTGCGCCGTTCATGCGGGCTCCTGTTTCGATTCCGGTGTCTTTGACAATCCTGTCCCGATCATCGAGTCACGTGTTACCAGTCCAGCCAGCGCCTCATCGGAAAAGTCCATGGTTCCGGGAGGCTGCATGGGCAACACCAGATACCGGACCTCCGCGGTGGAATCCCACACGCGAAACTCAACTTCGGCGGGCAATTCGAAGCCGAACTCCTTCAATACACCACGCGGATCGATGACTGCGCGCGACCGGTACGGCGCCGACTTGTACCATACCGGCGGAAGCCCCAGCACCGGCCAGGGATAGCACGAGCACAGCGTGCAGACCACCATGTTGTGCACAGCGGGCGTGTTCTCCAGCACCACCATGTGTTCGCCCTGCCTGCCGGTGTAGCCGAGCGAAGCGATCGCCGCGGTAGCGTCGTCCAGCAGCCATTGCTTGAACGCCGGGTCGCGCCACGCCTTCGCAACCACGCGTGCGCCATTGTGCGGCCCTACCTTGTGCTCGTATGTCTCGATCAGGATGTCTAGAGCACGAGGATCGACGTACCCCTTCTCTACCAGCAGGGATTCCAGCGCACGGACACGCAGTTCCATCTCCGACAACGCGCTACCGTCGTGGTTGTGAGCGTCGGCATGCGCATGCTCCTGCTGGTTGCCTTGAGAAACGCTACGGTTCATCGCAGTTCGCCCGGAAAATGCCTTACGGAACGAGTATGGTTGCCGCAAGACGCAAATGCAAACCGGCAAGGTACCCACCCCGCCGACGTGCTGCGCCGCGGAACCGCTCGACGGTGGAGGCAGGTTCGCCGCCGTTTGATTCCGACCCGCTGCGGCTACCCGATGCCGATCCACTTCAACGGCCGCTTCCAGCGGTCCAACGGTCGCCCGCTCCTTCGCGACGACGGTCGAGTCCATGAACGGTCACGCATTGCCGGCAGAGACTGCACGGCAACGTGCGCGAATATCAGCTTTCCGAAAAGCCCGAAGGATCACGTCTGATCTTGCCGACGTTTGGCGGGTATCCTGAAAGGGACGTACGATGCAGACTGAACTGCTGGGTCGCAGCACTGCGTATTCATCCACGAGCAGAAGTTTCAAAGAGCCATGAACGCTCACCCTTCGGGTTTAACCGCATTTGTGTTCGCTGGCGGCGGCAGTCTCGGCGCGATCGAGGTTGGCATGCTGCGCGAACTGCTCGAACGCGGTGAGTATCCAGGCTGCGTGGTAGGCGCCTCCGCGGGCGCAATCAACGCAGCGTATTTCGCCGGACGTCCGGACGGCGATGGCGTCGCAATGCTCGAAACGCTATGGTGCAAGATCCGGCGACAGGACATCATGCCGTTTTCTATGCTCGGCCTGCTTGCGATGATTCTGCGCAGTCGTCCTCACCTCGTTGAGGCGAACGCATTGCGCCAACTGCTGGCGACACATCTGTCGTATGAGCGGATCGAGCAAGCGACGTTGGCGCTTCACATCGTCGCGACCGATATGCTTACAGGCAGCGAAGTCGTTCTTTCTGCCGGTCCCGTCGTGAACGCCGTGCAGGCGAGCGCTGCGATACCCGGCGTGTTTCCGCCGGTGCGTATCGACGGCGTGGATCTCGTCGATGGCGGCGTAGCCAACAACACGCCGATCTCAGTAGCGGTCGCGCGTGGTGCGACGCGCATCATCGTGCTGCCAGCCGGCTTCGCATGTGCGCTGCATGCGCCGCCGCGTAGCGCGATCGCGCAAGCCATGCATGCGCTGACGCTCGTCATCGCACGCCAGCTCGTTCGCGACCTGGAATTCTATTCGACGCGAGCGCAGATCTATGTCGTTCCGCCATTGTGTCCACTCGATGTTTCGCCTTACGACTATACCCAGTGCGCCCAATTGATCGAACGGGCCGCGCAGAAAACGCGCGTATGGCTCAGTGATGGTGGCCTCGAGCGCGCGTTGATTCCCGGTGAGTTGCGTGAGCATGCGCATGCCGCACGTTAGCGGCGCAAGCAAATATCGACGAGCTACATTGTGCCAAGGGCCAATGACCCAAAGAACATACCGGCTGCCGAAGGTCCGCTATGTGAATCAGGCCGACATGCGAATGTCCGTTTCAGACAATGGGCGAACGGCGAAAATTGGTCGATTTCCGCGCGCCAGAACGCCCGCCTGACGAAGCAGCTTCCAACTTGCGTGGACCGGTTAACGACTACTCTGCATCGTCCAGGCCTGGACCCGTATGCGTTACCGTCCTACCTTCCGCTGTGCCATATACGCAAGATAAGCGACGACCAGATCGACTTCGCGATCGCTTAACTGGTCTGGCGGGAAAGCGGGCATGGTGCGGCCCGGCCAGTCGCGAACCGATGCGGGATTGCGAATGTAGCGGCGCAATGCAGCGGGCTGGAAGTACTCGACTGGATTCATCGGCACGTTGAGGTCGGGGCCAGTGTCGGCGCTCCCCGCGTGATTGAGCCGATGACAGGCGAGACACTGAGTGATGAACAGCCCTTGGCCCGCGCGGACCGGATCGGTTGCCGGCAGCGCCGGATCGACGGCGAGCACCGGCCAACGCGCGGATGGAGACGGTTGCGTAGCAAGTTTCGCGATCTGATAAGGCCACTGCTCGCTGCGTACGGATACCGCTTCCCTGCCGACCCAGACCAGGTAGAAGGGTCCCGCGCTGACCGCCTTTCCCGGTAGGTTCGGCCATGGCTTCACCGGGTCCTCGACCGCGAGCCATGCGACGGCTGTCGCGGGATTACGGTTACTCACAAGGTCCATCGGCAATTGCGCGGCGAAACCGTCGGTTGCACGTGCCTCCAGCACGCTGTCCGCAGGCAACTCGGCACTGTTGAGCAGGCCGGCCAGCGGCACTGCGCGGTAGGTGGTCGTCGTACCGTAGGCGACATCTCGCGGAACGTGAATCTCGGCGGCATCCGGGCGCGCCAGTAATGCCGCCCGGCTGAACGACTGAGTCTTGCCGCCTATCGTCAGTTCGATCATGGGTTCCGCGGCCGCACAATGCGCAATGACGCCAAGCGTCAGTAGCAATACCGCAAACAACCCGCGCTTCGACATTTGTCCTCCATGCATTGTTGTCGCCGGCGACGTCGGCGGTGACATCGCCGAACCAGCTCATTAATTCGACACCGGTGAGCGGATTATGTCAGTTGCGGAGAATCGTCGGTAGCGCGCGCTTCTGCGAGGCGATGAATGCTTTCCGCACTGCCCTGAAGTTCAGGCACGAACACCGTACAGCGTAACTATCAATGTCCCGCCTTTCGTATGCCCATCTCGCACCACTCGAACGTTTGATGAGGAGACGACCGAGCAACAAGGAATCACACCACGAGGTGTCTCTCATAAGCAGTCAGGCGGGTATGTTGCCTCGTGTGTCAAGACACTCAAGGCCACGGCAAGTCGTCTTATGCGTCATTGACTGACGACGCAAGAAACTACGTGCAGGCGAATTGCCGGCGGTATTTCACAAAGCCGCGCTCGAGGTCGGCACTGAACTCGACATGCTCGAAGAATCGGTGGGCGTCGGCGCGGGAGGCCGAACCAGGCAGCATCATCGGTGGCAGCAATCTGCCACCGCCTGTGGACCATCATCGAAACCGGCGCGGCGCACGGCCGGCGCATGACCTCATCCCCGCATTCAATCGAGAAATGTTCAAGCTGTTCAGCACTGCGCGCGGGCGGCGTCATTCTTCGTGATATCGTGGGGAACGCAAGTGAGAACATGGAACCCCGCCGGTTCGTTTTCACGATGCGCGACGTCGCGGTAATCGGCCAGGACACCTGGTAGATCGACGAGGCCGACCGTGCCGCAGTGCTTGGAGATCATGGGGGTGTCCGTCGACACCCGCAAACGGCATCAACAAGGAGGCAGGCATGATCAGGACAGCGTTGTTCGTCCGGCTCGAAGCGAAGCCGGGTAAGGAGCAGGAAGTCGAAAACTTCCTGATGGGTGGACTGCCGCTCGTCGAGCAGGAACCCGCGACGATTGCGTGGTTCGGGCTCAAAATCGGGCCGTCGGTGTACGGCATCTTTGATGCGTTCCCCGACGACGCCGGCCGCCAGGCGCACCTCTCGGGCAAAGTTGCCGAGGCGCTGATGGCGAAGGCGCCAGATCTCTTCGCCAAACCGCCGGAAATCATGAACATCGATGTACTCGCGGCAAAGCTGCCATCGTAGCCATGTCCGGTTCGGGCGCGCGACTTCCTATCGCTCTTCCGAGGCAACAAAAAGATTGGTCGCCGCCCGAAGATGCCCACGCTTTTGCGTGTGCTTCTAACCTCTATGGAAAAGTGCACGCTTTGTTGTGTGCCTACCAGTCTTTTCCCTGCCGCCGGTAGTGCCTCCGAACATATCGTTTAATTCCGATATATACTTCGTTCTGTAGCGATGCAAGTCCGTGGGCGGCAATTCGCCCACGCCTGACCATTACAGCAGTTCTGGTAGTTGACGAATGAAACGAACTCCCATCGCGCCTGACATGGACGCGATACACAAGGCGCTCGCCAATCCGGTGCGTCGAGAGATTCTTGGCTGGCTGCGCGAGCCGCATGCGCACTTCGCCGATCAGGAACTCCCGCTCGACCATGGCGTCTGTGCCGGCAAAATCGACGCGCGCTGCGGGCTCTCGCAGTCCACCGTGTCGGCCCACCTCGCGGCGTTGCAGCGCGCGGGGCTCGTCACGTCGAAACGCGTGGGGCAATGGGTGTTCTTCAAACGCAACGAGCCCGTGATTCAGGCTTTTCTCGAGCACATGAACTCGAAGCTCTGACCGGTCTTGCATCGCCGCTTCTTTCACTCTTTCGTTGCAATGCAACTATTTCTCGGCTCAAGGCGTCCTCGCCTCAGCCAAAGGTGAACATTTATGCCGACTCTTTTCGATCCGCTGCAAATTGGCGACCTCACGTTGTCCAACCGCATCATCATGGCGCCGCTGACGCGTCAGCGCGCCGAGGAAATCCGCGTGCCGAACGCGCTGATGGCGAAGTACTACGCTGAACGCGCCACGGCGGGCCTCATCATCAGCGAAGCCACCTCGGTCACGCCGCAGGGCGTCGGTTATGCCGAGACGCCGGGCATCTGGTCGCAGGAACAGGTGGAAGGCTGGAAGCTCGTCACAAACGCAGTGCATGCAGCCGGCGGAAAGATCTTCCTGCAACTATGGCACGTGGGCCGCATTTCCGATCCGCTGTTCCTCAACGGCGAATTGCCGGTGGCGCCGAGCGCGCTCGCCGCGAAAGGCCACGTGAGTCTCGTGCGTCCGGAGCGCCCGTATGTCACGCCTCGCGCGCTCGAACTCGACGAAATCGCGGGCGTTGTGCAGGCATTCCGCAAAGGTGCCGAAAACGCGAAAGCAGCAGGCTTCGACGGCGTTGAAGTGCACGGCGCAAACGGCTATTTGATCGACCAGTTCCTTCAGGACAGCACCAACAAGCGCACCGACGCGTATGGTGGCCCGATCGAAAATCGCGCGCGTTTGCTGCTTGAAATCACCGACGCATGTATCGACGTGTGGGGCGCGAATCGCGTCGGCGTGCATCTCGCGCCGCGTCGCGACTCGCACGACATGGGCGATTCTGATCCGGCTGCGACCTTCGGCTATGTGGCTCGCGAACTCGGCAAGCGCAAAATCGCGTTCATCGCCGCGCGCGAAGCGTTGGGTGAGGACCGTCTCGGCCCGCAGCTGAAGAAGGAGTTCGGCGGCCCTTACATCGCAAACGAGAAGTTCACGAAGGAAACCGCGCAGCAAGTACTCGACGCAGGCGAAGCGGACGCGGTTGCGTGGGGCCAGTTGGTCATCGCGAACCCGGACCTCGTGCGCCGTTTTGCGACCAATGCGCCGTTGAACAAGCCGAATCCCTCCACGTACTACGCACGTGGCGAGACCGGTTACGTCGATTACCCCACGCTTGAAACGGTGGAGTAAGCGCAATCGCGTGATCGTGAAGCAGCCGTAATGTGGCTGTGAAAGCAGCGGCTGTAAAACGAAGCGAAAAGCGGCGGGCGGGGTCGGAGAGTGAATCTCCTGCGGCGCCGCCGCTTTTTTCCGTCTGCGGCGACGCTCGTCTCTGTAACGCAAACCGTTAGCCAAGATCGCGCCGCATGAATACGCGTTTCGACTCGTCGAGGCCTCGTGCGATATGTGCATCGCGCCGTGCGCGTAGAGCCGCGTCGAGTTCGGCTTCATCTATATGGCGGAAACCGAGTCGCCGGTAATACGGTGCGTTCCACGGCACTTCGCGATACGTCGACAGGACCAGTTGCATGATCTGCCGCGAGCGCGCGAGTTGCGCGACCTGTTCGATCAGCGCGGCGCCGATGCGTCGACCGGCATGCGACGTCAGTACATCGAGTTCCTGGATATAGATACGCGCGGGCTGCGGCTCGAACATCACGAAGCCCACGCATGTTCCCTCGGCATTCACCGCCACGATCAGCTCCTGTGCCGCGATCTTCCGTTCCACGAGAGCGAGACTCATCGGCGGCGCATCCGCAATGCCCGACATGCCGACGCTGACAAAGCGCAAGCTTGCCTCGAATTCGATCGTGCGAACCGTTTCGGCATCGTCGGGCGCGGCAAGACGGAAGGTCACATCGGCTAAATGTTGCATGGTGTTATTCGATGGTTGATGTTCGTCCGTTCACGGATGTGACACGCGATATTGACATCCGCGCGCGCAAATACACAAGTATCCGCGCGGCGGCCGGACTACACTGCTGAACATTCGACCACCTGGGGCCAGCATGCAACTCATGCAAATGCTGCAGATCGCTCTGCACTTCGATCAGCACCTGAGCAGCCTGATCGTCCAATACGGTACAGCCGTGTACGCGATGCTGTTCATTATCGTGTTCGTCGAAATCGGCTTTCTGCCGTTATTTTTCCTGCCGGGCGACCCGCTCATTTTCATTTGCGGCGGCCTGTCAGCCACCGGCGCGTTGAACGTCTGGCTCGTGATCGCAGTGCTATTCGCGGCTACGGTGGCGGGAAGCATCGTCGACTATGCAATTGGGCGCGCGATCGGTGAAAAGGTTTATACGGCCAATTACCGCTGGCTCGACAAGAATGCGCTGCGCCGCGCGCATGCCTTTTACGAAGCTCGCGGCGGATTGACCTTTCTGTTATCGCCATTCATTGCCGTAGTGCGTACGTTCGCGCCGTTCGCGGCCGGCGTTTCACGCATGACGTTTGCGCGATTCGTATCGTTCGTGACCGCGGGCGCGGCACTGTGGATCGGCTCTCTCGTCGCGGCCGGCTATCTGTTCGGCAACGTGCCGCTCGTACGCGATCACATGAGTTCCATCGTGCTGTTAGGCGTTGCGCTCGGCGTCGGATCGCTGATCGCAAGCGCGCTGTGGCGACTCGTCAACAGCCGCTCGCGTATTCATTGAGCGAGCGAGCGCTTTCAGCTTACTTTCTGCGCGCTCCTCTTCGCGAATCGCGCGGGGCTGCCGACCTGCGTTTGCTCCCCCGCATTCACCGCTAGATCCAGCCTTCAATGTTCAGCCCGCTCGCGCGTTCCGCTTCTTCCCGCGATACCGCGCGCACGGTTTGCCCGAAGCTCCAGATATGCCCCTCCGGGTCACGCGCCGCATAAACGCGGTCGCCGTAAAACTGATCCGCGGGTTCGCGGGTAATGACCGCACCCGCCGCACGCGCGCGAGCGCAATGTTGGTCGATACCGTCGCGCAGTTGCACATGCACTGACTGTGTATTTTTCCCGCTCACAGTAACCGGGCTCACGGAGTCTGCCGACCATTCGCGGCTGATCATCACGTAGCTGTCGCCGAAACGCATCTCGGAGTGTGCGAGTTGCCCGGCGTCGTCGGTAATCACGAGTTGCTGGGTGAAGCCGAAGGCCCGTTCGAGCCACTCAAGAGCGGCCAACGGATCTTTGTAATAGAGAGCGGCGCCGAGTGACGGCCGATGCAAAGATTCGCTCATGAGATCCCCTTACAGGCTCAGCAAACGCAGCTCGAATGACCGCGGATCGAACCGTGCATGCACTCAGACGCGCACACACTATTGACTTGCGGAGGCAGCAGGCGGCGCGCTGCTGGGTTGACTCGTGCCGCCCGCAGCTGCGCTCTCGCTCGCGCGCTTCGCGGCGTCGCTTTGGCCACTGGTTCCATTCGCGCCCGCCGAATTGCTCATCACCCCGCTGCTCGCGGAACTCATCGTGTCCTTGCTGGTGTTGTCCTCTTTCTTGCAGCCAGACGCACCTACGGCTAGCGCCGCAATGGATATGGCGAGTAACGCGCTCTTCGGATTGCAATGCATGGTGGCACCCGTTCGGTTTCGACTCGTCGTTGCGCGAGGCGCGGCATGACTTTGTCGATAGCAGAACGGCGCAGCATCGACTGTGCCTGGTGAAACTAATAGATCAATCCACGTGGCGCGGCAAGCGGTTTGCTGCAATTCCTGTTACATGCACCACATACCGCACACTGCACTCCGTCAAACCCAAGGAGAACCGGATCATGCTGCTTAGCGACGAAGAACTTGCGCGCCTTGACGGCGTCGCGCCGTTTCTCGAGAGCGAGGCGAAGACGTCGCTCAATTTCGCACCGAATTTTGAAGTCACCGCCGAATTCGAGGCGCATCTGCAACCCGGACTGCGCATCCGTGCCCCAGCGCCGGACGCGGCATCGGAGGACCCGGAAGCGCCGCCGTATCCGTTGAACCTCTTCGTCGGAGTGCCGCTCGACGAGTTACGCAACCTCGCCTACGCAGACGACATGGCGCGCGAGGCGATGATTTCGCGCTTCGGCGCAACGTTTACCCCGCGCCTGCTGCGCGCAATCGAGAAAGAAACGCCAGGGGCGATCAATCTCGATGCAGGGATCCAGAACGATTCGGGCACGCTGTCGGTGATGCTCGACGAGCCAGAGGAACGGTGATCGCGCATACGCGTGGAACGCCCGTCGGAAGATTCCATGGGAATGCCTCAACAAAGACGCGCGAGCCACGTGTATTTACTTCCCGGACGCTTGCACATTTGACAGCGGAGACAGTTGCCTCCGCGCGTCGGGCGCCCGGGTTGGTCCGCCGGCCACTATTCGTCGCCCACGCCTTTCGACACCTCGGCGGGGCTGCCGTACTCCTGATCCGGCAAGCGTTCGAGTGCATCGAGCACCTCATCGTCGGCGCCATTGCCCTTCGCAGTGTCCAGCAGGCTCGCTTTGTCGGCAGGATACGAAGCGCCCTTCAGCGCCTTTTGAACATCGATGAATTTGCGGATGGGACCGCCGCTCGAACTTGAATTAGACGTCGCCATGTGCCTCTCCTTGGTTTGCATGCACTCCCGCTAATTCAGCATCGCGCGTTCCTCGCGGGCGTCCGGCCCTCACGTGTGTTCTGCCGCCGCAATGCACAACGTAGTGGGTGTTTCGGCCTGGCAGGAATGAATCTGGCTCGACAGTTACATTCAAAGAGCCTTCGTTAGTTGGGATGGCTCACTTTCATCACCATAGCAAGCAGGGGCACTTGCCGTGAGCACAGCGGACCGCGAAGCCATTCTCTTCAACCAGCAGGCGATTCTGGCCGAATTCGGCGAGCTTGCGCTTCGCTCCGACGACCTCGACGAAATATTGTGCGAAGCATGCCGTCTCGTCGCTCAGGCGCTGCAAGCCGACATGGCCAAAGTCATGGAATTGCAGGCCGATCGAATTACGCTTCTCGTGCGCGCCGGCGTGGGCTGGCCGCCGGGCGTGGTCGGCCATGCCACGGCGCGAGCGGAGCGCGGTTCGTCGGAAGGTTATGCGCTGCAAACTGGCAAACCCGCAATCTCGCCCGACATTGCCAACGAAAAGCGCTTCCGTTATTCGCAGTTCATCGTCGATGCGGGCGTGAAGGCACTGATCAACGTCGTCATTCTCGGCGGAAAAGAACGGCCTGCATACGGCGTGTTGCAAGTCGACAGTCGCACGCCGCGCGACTTCAACGACCTCGACACCGAATTTCTGCGCTCGTATGCGAACCTGCTCGCCGCCGCGGTCGAACGGCTTCGGATTGCGGCCGAGACGCGCAAGCATGCCGTCTCGCTGCATGAGAGCGAAGAGCGCTACCGCATGCTTGCGACGCAGATACCGCAACTGGTGTTCACCTGCCTCATTACCGGCGAGCGCACGTGGGGCAGTCCACAGTGGATCGAATACAGCGGCATTTCGGAGCAGGACAGCCTCGGCTTCGGATGGCTGGACGCTGTGCATCCCGGCGATCGCGAGGCAACCATGGCGGCCTGGACCACGTGCGGCATGAAAGGCGAATATGCGGTCGAGCACCGCATTCGCCGCGCGTCCGACGGCACGTACCGCTGGTTCCAGACCCGCGCGAAGCCGTTGCGTGCCGAAGGCGGCGTCGCGGCATGGCTCGGCACATCGACCGATATCGAAGACCAGGTTCGCGCGCGCGAAGCGCTCGAACGCGGCAGCGAGGAACTCGAAAGACGTGTATCCGAGCGCACTGCGGAATTGCAGCGGGCGGTGGATACGCTTCATCGTGAAAGCCGCGAACGCTCGCGCGCCGAAGAACGTTTGCGCCACAGCGAGAAACTCAAGGCCATTGGCCAACTCACCGGCGGCATCGCTCACGACTTCAACAACATGCTGCAGGCCATCATGAGTTGTCTGAGTCTGATCCGGGTGCGCATGCAGCAGGGCCGGCCAACCGACGTCGTCACGCTGGTCGAGCGGGCGGAAAAAGGCGCAAGCCGTGCGGCGACATTGACACACCGGCTGCTCGCGTTTGGACGCCAACAAACGCTCGAGCCGCGTCTCGTGAGTCTGGACGCAATCGCGCATGACATGGAAGACATGATTCGCCGCGTCGTCGGTTCGGGCATCAACCTGGAACTCAAACTCGGTGACGGGACGTGGCTGGTCTTGTGCGACCCGAACCAGATGGAAAGCGCGCTGGTCAATCTGTGCGTGAATGCTCGCGACGCGATGCCGGACGGCGGGTGGCTCACCATCAGCACGAGCGAAGTCATATTGACTGACGCAGAAGTCGCCGGATTCGACGATGCTCAACCCGGACGTTACTGCTGCATTGCTGTGTCGGACACGGGCACCGGCATGTCACCGAAAATCATGGAACACGCGTTCGAGCCGTTTTTCACGACCAAGCCGTCGGGCCAGGGCGTCGGTCTTGGCCTCAGCCAGATCTACGGCTTTGTCAGGCAATCCGGCGGAATCGTTCAGATGGAAACCGCTCTCGGCAAAGGAACGACCGTACGCCTGTGCCTGCCCGCCTCCGTGCAGAAGGAAGATATGCAAGACGAGTACAAGGATCCGGCAAAAACCATCGTACTTGTCGAGGACGAAGAAATCGTGCGGGAAGTCACCGCGGAGCAATTGAGGGAACAGGGCTACCGGGTACTGGAGGCGGACAGCGGCGCCGCGGCACTGCGGCTGCTGCACGCAGGCGCGCGTTTCGATCTGCTGATCAGCGACGTCGCTTTGCCCGGCACGATCAACGGGCGGCAGGTCGCGGAAGCCGTGAGGCAACGGTATCCGTCGATGCCGGTCATTCTCGTCACCGGCTATGCGCCAGGCGATGCGCTCTCCGATATGGAAGTCATCCGCAAACCCTTTGCTCCCGAAGTGCTCGCCGACCGCGTGCGCGCAAAGCTCGAACAGGCGCGCACCGATGCAGACTAGACTGTTTACTTAACCCGCGGTCAGTAGGCTCGAGTGACTACTGACCTAACCGAGCCACACGCCATGCCAGTTTATGACTATGAGTGCGCCGAATGCGGCGCTTTCGAAACGGTGCGCCGCATTGCGGAGCGTGATGAACCTGTGGCGTGCCCTCAGTGCGGGGCCGCAGCTGCACGGGTTGTAATCGGCGCGCCCTCGCTCGGTGGCGGCTCGCCAGACGCCCGCGAGGAAACCGGAAGCTACGGGATGCGGCATTTCGGCGGATGCTCCTGCTGCTGAGATGACGGCACGCAATGTGCTACCTCCCGGTCATGAGCAACATCCCGGAGAATGAAATGCGACCAGGAGAACCCCGCTCAAGCGCGGATAGCATCGACACCGTTCCGCAAACGTCCAGCCCGGCCTACGCGGCGCGCAATCCCGTCACGCGGGCGTTCGACAACTTCGCGAGTTCGGTTACCCGGCTCGCCGGATCACCGATTGCATTCGGTATCGCCGTCATCACGGTTATCGTTTGGGCCGTCACGGGACCCTTCTTCCACTATTCCGACGCCTGGCAGCTCGTCATCAATACGGGCACGACCATCATCACTTTCCTGATGGTCTTCATGATCCAGCAAAGTCAGAACAAGGACAGTGTTGCGATGCATCTGAAGCTCAACGAATTGCTGGCTTCGCATCGCGCGGCGAACAATCAGTTAATCGGTATTGAAGACGCATCCGAAGACGATCTTCGCCGGCTCGCCGAAGCATATTTGCGGTTGGCGAGCCGGGTAGGCACACCAGGCAAGCAGACTGTCGACGTGGATGCCTGCGTGGAAAAAACGGGCGCCGGAAAGGGCAAAGAGCACGAACGCGCTTAATTCTGTGCCTCGCCCGAACCGGTCGAGGCACCCTGTTCAGCGGCGTCGGGATCGACATAGCCGGGCAGGCCAAGCGCAGCCGGGCTCTTCGCCAGTTCAACCGCTCGTTGCACCAGGGCACCGTATTCCGACGCGTCCGCGGGAAGCGCGAGCCTTTGGCGAAAGAAATCCGCCCAACGGAATTCCGCCAAAGGCACACTCGTTTTCTGATAACCGCCGGCATCGCGCACCGAAGCGGCGAGGCTGCGGAACTCGTCGTCTATCATCTCCCAAACGCGCAGCGGCATATCCGCAAAGGACACCCTGTGGCCACGCTGATCGTATGGATATGTCCAACGATTGTTTTCGAGCGTGAGCCAGAATTCAGGCAGCGAAGACGTGGACAGATCCCGGATCAGCACGACCGGCACCGACGTTATATCAGCCTGCCAAAGAGCCGCGGCCACGTGGTGATGGTCAATCACGTACGGTTCTTCCCGAGGCCCAAGGACGATCGGGACGGGTTTCTCCGCAATGGCCATGTCAAGTTCATGACCGGACAGCGACTGATAGAAGCGCGTTTTGTCCTCTACCTCGCGCAATCCGTGCGTGACTTGCGTGGGGCGCAAACGATCGATGTCCAGTGACTTCATTGACGTCTCCATTTTTATTAGCACAACGCGATGGGCTCCCGGCCAATCAGGCGGATCAGTACTCCGGGTTCAGCAGGTCCGCCGCAACAACTTCGGCGCCTTTGCGCGCTGCGGCCTCACGTGCTTCCAGCGCGGTTTCGAACGGACCTATCATCGGCGCGCCGTCGTACGGAAATATCAGCCGGTCGTCCGTTGTGCGTACGACTTTCAGGTCGCCGGTAAACGTGCCGGTCACGGTGCGCCGATACGTCGGGTAGATTCTGTAATCGCTGGCGGTAATGGTTATACCGTCGGGCGATGCAGGATGCCGCAGCGAACTATTGTGAAAGTGCAACTTCCTTCTCACCATCTCGATTCCTGCAATTGCGAGTCGACTGTTTCAGGGGCCACGAATAACGTGCATCGATCCGTCAAACGCAGGCGCGGCGCACATCGAATGCGCGCCGCGCCCTCTCCCGCGGAACGGGACATCAGCGCCCGAATTACGGCGCCGGTGAAACGTTCAGAGGCCGATCAGGGCTGACGTTGACCGCCCTGGTGCTGCGGCGTCTTCTGCTGATTCTGCTGTTGCTGCCCGCTCTGCTTGCCCGCGTTCTTCGGATTACCCGGTTGTGTGTTGGATTGCTTTGGATCACTCATTTTCAGCTCCTTCATTCACGAAGTAGTTCGTCAAAGTACTGCGCACTGCTTGCAAGACTAATTGGGACTTTCTTCTTCGTATTCGGTACGAACGCCCTGCGGTAGCCAGGGTTCTTTATGGCAGCACCATAATTCGTAAGTCGGCTCGTAGATCCCGACGCTATCGAACGCGCCGAGTGGTATGTCGAGTTCATCGCTTTCTACGTACTCCATGAACGCAACCGATCCGCAGGTCGGGCAGAAATATCGCCTGCCCTCCTGCGAGCTTTGCCACATCTGGACAGGTCCCGAGAACTGGACGACGTCGCGCGCGAACATCGCATATGCGCCAAATGCACTGCCATGCACGCGACGGCAGGTCATGCAATGGCACAGAGAGACGCGCCTCGGCGCTGCACTAACCTCAAACCGCACGGCTCCGCAGGCGCACCCACCTGTCTGCGCCGTCTGACCGACCGCCGAGCGCGGGGCGTCCTCAGTGTGCATATCGCTCTCCCAATACGATGGTGCGGTGACCTTTGGGCACGGCACTGGTTGCCATGTTTGCGTTTGCCCGTGCCAGACTCGCTCAGACTCTTGAGCCCGACTCAACGCAATGCCGGCCGCCCGCCGAACGGCGCAGCAGGCAGCGTGCCACGCGTCGCGCACATACCATTTCCTGTGCGATTCGAGCATTGACGCCGAGCCCGAATCGCAGACAACAACAGTACTACTGGGTCACGCCCTTCTTCGCCGCAAGTTGTTGAGCCCGCTGGTAATGCTCCTTGATTGTCGGCAACGCCTTCTGCGCGGCCTTCTTCAGGTCGGCGTTCTGCCCTTCCGCAATTTCCTTTTCGAAGGCTGCAATGGTTTGCTTGTGTCCTTCAAGACCGACCTTCTGGATATACGCCTGATCGAATTCCTTGCCCTTTAGCGGCTTCAATGCGTCGAGCACACTCGGGTCCGAATTGTCTTTCGGTACTTCCACGCCATGCGGGGCGGCCATTTTCAGCTGGACGGTCAGCTTCGTGTGATCGAGCATCATGTGATGCGCAAAGGATTTCACGTCTTTATCACTGGAATTGCTAGTCGCGAGTTTTGCCGCGTCGATCTCCGTCGACGAAGACATTGATGCGGCCTGAACGAAGTCTTTGTCCACCTGTGCGAGCGGATTCGCGGCGGTAGTGGAAGCGGCTTGTGTCTGTGCATTCGCGGCGACCGGAAGCAGGCTGAAACAACCGCACGCTACTGCAATTACTGTCATCTTTTTCATGCGTTTCCTCACTGATTTTCGAACGGGGTAGCTCAAAGCGGCGCAATGTTCGTTGCGACATGAGAGACGCAGCAACCGCCATGCCGCGCCCGCGCCCGTGATGCGTATCTACCTTGCTCCTGCCGCGACGCGGGTTCGTGATCGCGGCATTCCCCAGGCAGAAATTTCGCCGTTTCATCGCAACGATTACAAGCGTGCCTGACGAGAATCGGCGTCATCTAAAGACGTCTGTTGATGTTGGCCGGGAGCGTCCCTTGCTCGACTCCGGTTGCCTTCCAACCAACCCACGGGAGAATGCAATGGCGACGAAACCGAATGATCCAGACGACACCGCGCAAAGCACGGGCAACGATCAGTCCGGCAAAGGAACATTTGAAACCGATGTCTCCGAAACCGACGACGAGGGCACCACGGTCCGGCAAGCGGAAGTAAAAGAGGACGATCTGTCGGAAGTGAAGAAAGACAAATCCTGAAGCCTGCAACGATGGCCGCGTTCGCATGTTCCGCGGACGCGCGTTCCACCCAACCTCAAGACACGACTGCCCCCGTGAGAATCGCTCAAGTCGCCCCTCTCTACGAATGCGTCCCACCGTTTGCTTACGGCGCCACCGAGCGCGTAGTGTCCTACCTCACCGAAGAGCTCGTTCGGCGCGGCCACGATGTCACGCTGTTCGCTACGGCCGACTCGAGCACGGCTGCACGTCTGGTGCCGATCTGCGAGCGCGGACTGTGGCGCGATACGGCCGTGTGGGACACGCTCACGCATCACGTGAGGCAGCTGGCGCGTGTTGCGGATCTCGCGAATGAGTTCGACGTCGTGCATTTTCATGGCGATCCGCTGCACTTTCCGCTAACACGAGCGTTACCGTGCAAGTCGCTAACCACGCTTCATGGGCAATTGCTGCCTGTGGATCACGGGCCACTTTTTCGCGAATTCGCGTCAGCGCCGCTCGTGTCGATTTCGGACGATCAGCGCAAGCCGGTGCCGTCCGCCAACTGGCAAGCAACGATCTATCACGGTCTACCGCTCGACGAATTCGCGTTTCAGCCGGAGCCTGCGTCGTATCTACTCTTTCTCGGCCGCTTAATGCCCGGCAAGCGGCCGGACCTCGCCGTTGAAATCGCAAGACGCGCTGGACTGCCGTTGAAAATGGCCGGCAAAATTCATCCCGGCGAGCGGGAGTACTTCGCACAGCAAATCGAACCGCTGCTGGAAGGTTCGCGCGACTTCACCGACTACCTCGGCGAAGTCGGCGGTGAACTGCGCCGGCAACTCATCGCGAATGCGCGAGCGCTGCTGTTTCCGGTCGAATGGGCGGAGCCGTTTGGGATGGTGATGATCGAGGCAATGGCATGCGGGACGCCGGTCATTGCATTTGGACGCGGCGCGGTGCCCGAAGTGCTGACGCATGGCGTGAACGGGTTCATCGTCGATAACGTCGAGCAGGCTGTCAGCGCGGTCGCGCGAGTCGGCGAAATAGATCGCGCACAATGCCGCCGTTCGTTCGAGCAGCGCTTCTCGGCTGCACGCATGGCGAGCGACTATCTGCGCGTTTATGAAAATCTTCTTGCGGGAACGCGTGCGCCGGTGCCGGCATCCGACACCAGCGCGGGCGCACAACTTTTCGGATAGCAATCTGCCGGGCCGAATCAATAAGCCACGACCCTTGCGGGGCCGTGGCAAACAGCATTAGCCGACGTTCACTTCAATGCGGCGTGGCCGCGCTTCTTCGCGGCGCGGAATGACGAGCTTCAACACACCATCCTGAAGGTTTGCCTCGATTTTCGACGTGTCGAATTCCGCACCCAGCGTGAACGAACGCGAGAAATGCGGCGCGCGGATTTCCGCGTGTTGCAGACGCAAGCCGGCACGCGTCGGCACGCTCGCTTCGGCCTCGATGTGCAGATTGCCGTCGTGCACACGCACCTCCAGATTCTCTTTCGACACACCCGGCAGGTCGGCCCACAGCGTGACGCCGTGTGCGTTTTCGATCACGTCGACGGGCGGCGTCAGCGTCGCGCGCTGCTCAGCCGGCTCGCGCTCGCCGCGCGCCACGGGTTGCTGCTCCTTTTGAACAACTTCAGTCGTATCGCTCATGATTCGCTCCATCATCGTGAGGTCATTGAATGGTGATTGCACGCGGTTTGGACGACTCGCGCTTGCCGACGCTAATCGACAGACAGCCGTTCGTGTAGCGCGCCTCGACCTTGTCGGGGTCGGCCTGCTGCGGCAGTTCGATTACGCGGCGGAAAGAGCCTGTGAAACGCTCCTGCGCATATTGGCGCGTGGACTCGTCCGCTTCGGGCGCGACGCGCTTGCGCTCGCCGGCAATCGTCAACAAGCCTTTGTCGATGGATACGTCGAGTTGCGACGCATCGATACCGGGCGCAAACGCGACGATCTCGATCGAGTCGTCGGTGGTGCCGATATTGATTTGCGGAAAGGCCGACATCCGGCCAGAGCGGATGCTCGAAGGGAAACCGCCGAACACCGCCGACATCTGCTGCTGCAAACGGTCGAGCTGGCTGAACAGGTCGGTCGCGAAGTAAAGGTCACTCATGATCGTTTCCTCCTCGGTAGCACCGGGGCAAGGAGACGGACGGGCCTACGCGCTCCAGTCCGCCTGCCCGCACCGGCTGACAGACAAATCGAAACACGCAGCGCGCCGCCGGAACGGCGCGTCTGCCTGAGCGGAATCTAAAATAGATTCGGACACGACGATTTCAAGACCCTTTTGCGCAAATATTTGGCCTTGAAAAACACAACGGAAACCACATAGTCGTGCGAGATCAAAGTGTCGGAGAAACAGGCATGGAATTCGATTCGGACTGGCTGACTCTTGGACGGCATCGGGTCTACCTGCGCTCGCCGGGAGGCTTTCCAACGGAAGCAATGAGAACCGCCGTGGACGTCATACGCATGGCGATAGAGAACAATATGAGTGCGCGCGCGAGGCTCGTGGATGTCACGGTGCGAGAGGAAAAATCGTACGACGTATCGGTCGGAACGACCTTCGCCGAAGACCGGCTTTGCGCTCCGCAACTCGAAACGGCAATTGCCACGGTTCTCGGCTTGATGCCCTCGCAAGTGCGGATCTTCGTGACAGTCGTCACGCAGGAAGAGGTGGACTTGCACTTCGGCGTGTACGAGCGAATGCTGGCCGAGAAGATCAGCGGACTGGCGCCGATCAGGCGCAGTGAGCAGGATAGCGCGCGCCTTTGCGCACAGACAGCGAGACAAGGCACCTTGGGCACCTTGGAGTTTTCCGACACCGTTGATGCTATGCGCAGCAAAAGCTAGGCATGTTGGCCGCAAAAGCCCTGCCTTAAGATTTCCTTCAGAATTTGCGCGATAAATTTAATGAAAGCCTTTTGCCACGCGACACTGGCGAGCAACGCTCGCCGAACATCAAATAAAAATACGAGAGAACCCCTATGCCGAAGGGACCTTCAGGCGCCGCCGCCGCGACTGCCCGTGTTACCTACGCGCTTGAACTCGCGCGCGGCGCTTCGCACATTAGCAGTACATTAAGTCCAGAGACACAAAGGCGCGCAATCGTCGAAACGATCGGCGAGTTTTGCGACCTGTACGGCGAAACGAAGCTGCCCCTGTTCCAGAAGCTCCTCGCAGAAGAATTGCGACAACGCGGCAAAAAGGAAGCCGCGCTTGCGGTCGCTCAATTCAAGTTCGTTTGCAACTGCACCGGGCGCTGACGCGCGGGGAGCCTACCCGGACTACTTGTCGAAACCGCGCAGCATCGCGCCCAATTCGTCCATGCTATAGGGCTTGCGCAGCGCTCCCCAGCGAAACGGCAGCTTGTCCACCGACGGCATCTCGTGACCCGAAGCAAAAATCACACGTAATGTAGGCCGGATCTGGGTAGCCCGTTGCGCGAGTTCGAGTCCGGACATGACCGGCATGGACAGATCGGTAATCAGCACGTCGAACGGTTGTTCCGAGAGGAGCTGCAACGCTTCTTGCGGCGAGCCGGTGACAGCGGGGTCGTGGCCCAGCAGCTTCAGCAGTTCGCCGATCGCCTCGGACGTATCGAGATCGTCGTCCACTAGCAGCAGGCGCAGCCCCTTGTCGGCCGTTCCTCCCTCATTTTCGCCGGCGTCGCCGGTACGCGCGAGTGGAGCGACGCCAAGTATCTGCCGGATCTTGTACGCCAATTGTTCGCGGCTATATGGTTTGCTCAGCAATTCAACGCCAGGATCGAGCCGCCCGCCATGCACGATCGCGTTCTGCGTATAGCCGGACGTGAATAGCACCTTCATGCGCGGCAAAAACTGCACCGCCTGGGCGACCATGGCGGGGCTGCGCAACGGACCGGGCATCACCACGTCTGTAAAGAGAAGGTCGATGTGCACACCGCTGCGAACCACCGCGAGCGCCTGCTCGGCGTCGTTGGCCTTCAGCACGCTATAGCCGAGACCCGACAACGTGTCGACCACCGTCGATTGCACCGCCTGGTCGTCTTCGACGACCAGGATCGTTTCCGTCCCGCCAAGCAGCGTTAATGTGACCGGCGGCGAGGTCGGTGCCTCGACCGCGTCTCCCATCGAGCGCGGCAGATAGATCTTCACCGTTGTGCCGTGTCCGATTTCGCTGTAGATCCTGATGTGGCCGCCACTCTGTTTGACGAAGCCATAGGCCATGCTCAGACCAAGGCCGGTGCCCTCGCCTTCGGGCTTGGTCGTGAAAAACGGATCGAACGCCCGCTGCACGACATCGGGTGCCATGCCGGCACCCGTGTCGGTTACGGCGAGCATCACGTACTCGCCGGAGGGCACGTCTGGGAAGCCCGCGACGTACTGTTCGTCGAGCATGGCGTTCGACACTTCCATCGTGAGCTTGCCGCCCTCCTTCATCGCGTCGCGTGCATTGATCGCGAGATTGAGGATCACGTTCTCCATCTGATGGACGTCGACGAGGGTATTCCACAATCCACCCGACACGACGGTCTCGATCTCGACCGTTTCGCCGAGCGCTCGGCGCAGCAGGTCGTCCATGCCTCGAATCGCGGCGGCAAGATTGATCACGATAGGCCGCAACGGCTGCTGGCGCCCGAACGCGAGCAATTGCGACGCGAGCTTCGCGCCGCGCTCGACCGCGTCGATCGCCTTGTCGAGGCGCTCGCGTGTCCAGCCGTCGCGTTTATGCCGGCTTTCCAGCAATTCGAGGTTGCCGCGCAAAATCTGCATGACGTTGTTGAAATCGTGCGCGACGCCGCCCGTCAGCTTGCCGATGGCTTCCATTTTCTGCGACTGCACGAGCGCGACGCGTGTCTCTTCAAGCAGACGATTCGCTTCCATGCGCTCAGTGATATCGCGCGTGATCTTCGCAAATCCGACCAGCGCGCCGCCGTCGCGGATCGCGTCGATTACGACGTGTGCCCAGAAACGCGAGCCGTCCTTGCGCACGCGCCAGCCTTCTGCTTCGAAACGGCCGTCGCGTGCAGCGGCGGCGAGCCCGCGCTGCGGCAGTCCGCTGGCGGCGTCTTCAGGCGTATAGAAGCGCGAAAAATGCGAGCCGATGATTTCACTCGCCGTATAGCCCTTGATACGGCGCGCGCCCGAATTCCAGTTGGTCACCATGCCTTCCGGCGACAGCATGAAGATCGCGTAATCGGTCACGCCGTCCACCAGCAGGCGGAAACGGCGCTCGCTTTCGAGCACCGCGTCGTGCACCGTCTTTTTGTCGGTCATGTCGCGCACGATCTCGCCATAGCCGAGAAGCGCGCCGTCCTGCGAGCGCAGCGCCGTGAGCACGACGCTCGCCCAGAATGCTTTACCGTCTTTGCGCAGCCGCCACCCTTCACCCTCGAAGCGCCCTTCGCTACGCGCCGTGTCGAGCGCCCTTTGCGGCGAGCCCTTCGCGCGCTCTTCAGCTGTGTAAAAGATATCTAGCGGCTTGCCGACGACCTCGTCCTCGCGAAAGCCGTGAATGGCTTCACCGCCCGCATTCCACGAGCGGATGCGGCCGTCTTCGGACAGACCGATCACCGCGTAGTCGCGCAGGGATTGAACCCAGATGTTGGCCCAGTTCTGAACGATGTCATCGGGCTCGTATGCATGCGCCATTAACCTGCTCCATCGAGAATAGGCTGTGGACCTAATCTGCTTTTAGTGCGCCGCTGACGGCGCACCGCATGTTGTTTTCTACTGTTCTCGTTGTTTTGCACGTAAAGCCCACGTCAAGCCGGTCCTTTTGCGGCTTTATGCGCATCTGACATTTTATTAGCGAACGCCTGCGATATGAAGAGTGTTTCCGTAAGACCGCCACGACGAGCGTAAGCGAGTGTAAGCGGCCTGAGCCGCCCATAGTACGCCCAACGCCTGATCTGGTCCGGTACAGGGATTGCTAAGCCACTCACAAAAGCCCCATGAGCCATTGCGCCCAAGCATGAAATCCGGCCAAGCACCCCGAACCGATCTGCAGCGCGTTGCAGGCAGGCCGCCGCGCGGCGCGATTGCGCTCAGGGCCGCAGCCGCTCTCGCGGCTGCTTTATCCGGCGGCCTTGCGTTCGAAGCGCCCGCCGCCCCGGCTCACGACGCGCTGCGTCCAGCAGGCGTGCAGGCCGCGCACATCTTCTCACTCTGGACCGTCACGCTGACCGTCTGCTCGCTCGTGTTCGCGGCGGTGCTGATCGCCCTGCTCCTCGCCGTGGCGCGGGCGCCGCGTGTCAGCCGCGATGCGAGCCCGGATCTGGGCTCGCTCGAGCGCCCGGAGAGACGCGTGGGCCGCGTGGTGAGCGGGGCGTCGATTGCGTCGGTGGTGTTGCTCTTCGGGCTGCTGCTCGCCGATATCATGACGGATCGCGCGCTCTCGCGACTACCCGTCGCCGGCGCGGTTCATCTGGAGATGACCGGGCATCAATGGTGGTGGGAGGCGCGCTACGCGGACGACACGCCCGGCAGCGGATTCGCGGTCGCGAACGAACTGCACGTGCCAGTCGGGCGGCCCGTCGTCATTTCGCTCAAAGCCGACGACGTGATTCATACGTTCTGGGTGCCGAATCTGCACGGCAAGAAGGACATGATTCCAGGCCGCGAATCGACGATCGAATTCCGTGCCGACCGCGCCGGCACGTATCGCGGGCAGTGCGCCGAATTCTGCGGCCTCGAACACGCGCTGATGGCATTCACGGTGGTCGCCGAGCCGCCCGCCCAGTACGACGCGTGGGTCGCGCGCCAGCGGACGCCTGCACCGCAGCCTGTCGACGCGCTACAGGCGCAAGGCGAGCGGCTCTTTACGACCGGCAACTGCGCCGGCTGCCATACCGTGCGGGGCACGTCCGCAAACGGGGTGATCGGCCCCGACCTCACCCACGTGATGAGCCGTCCAATGCTGGCCGCCGAAACATTCGAAAACACCCCCGCCAATCTCGAGTCCTGGATCAAGGCGCCCGGCAGCATGAAGCCAGGCACCACGATGCCGGCAAGCCAGCTGTCGGCGCAGGACCTGAATGCCCTTATCGCATGGATAAGAACTCTCCAATGAGCGAACGCCAATCCCCGCCAGGACGGCCGGCCGCGCATCTGGTGGACGGCCCCGCTGCCGGCCAGCAGGTCGCCGAAGCGCTTGCGCGCACATGGAGCGATTCCCCGGGCTGGCTGGGCCGGCTCTCCGCTGTCAACCACAAAACCGTGGCACGGCGCTTCGTGATCACCACGTTCGTTTTCTTCCTGTTGGGCGGCCTCCTCGCGCTAGCCATGCGCCTGCAGCTCGCGCGGCCCGGCAATCGTCTCGTCGGTCCCGAGCTATACAACCAGCTTTTCACGATTCACGGCACGACGATGATGTTCCTCTTCGCCGTGCCGGTCATGCAGGCCGTCGCCACCTGGCTCGTGCCGCTGATGATCGGCGCGCGCAGCGTCGCCTTCCCACGGATGAATGCCTACGCCTACTGGGTCTTCCTGTTCGGCGGCGTGACGCTTTACGTGGCGTTCGTGCTCGGCGCCGGGCCGGATGCAGGCTGGTTCAGTTACGTGCCGCTGGCCGGGCCTGATTACTCGACGGGCAAGGGTGTCGACATCTGGGCGCAGATGATCACCTTCACCGAACTCGCCTCGCTGCTCGAAGCGGTCGTGCTCATTACGACGATCTTCAAGATGCGCGCGCCCGGCATGTCGCTCAACCGCATGCCCTTATTCGTGTGGGCCACGCTGATCACGCAATTCATGGTGCTGTTCGCGATGCCGGCGGTGATGCTCGGCAGCACCGCGCTGATTCTCGACCGTCTGGTCGGGACGCATTTCTACAACGCGGCGCGCGGCGGCGACGTATTGTTGTGGCAGCACCTTTTCTGGTTCTTCGGACATCCCGAGGTGTACCTGATCTTCATTCCGCCGCTCGGCTTTCTTTCTTCGATCATTCCAACGTTCGCGCGCCGCCCGATTTTCGGCTACCCGGTCATGGTGCTCGCGCTGATCATGACGGCCTTTCTCGCGTTCGGTCTATGGGTGCATCACATGTTTGCGACGAGTATTCCGGCGCTCGGCAAGAACTTCTTTACAGCCGCCAGTCTGGTAATCGCCATCCCCTCAGGCGTGCAGATCTTCTGCTGGATCGCTACGCTGTGGACCGGCCGCCTCAATCTGAAGACGCCGCTATGGTTTGCGCTCGGCTTCTTCTTCATTCTCGTGCTGGGCGGCATGACCGGTGTGATGCTCGGATCGGTGGCGCTCGACTTGCAGGTACACGACACCTATTTCGTGGTCGCGCATCTGCATTACGTCTTACTCGGCGGCGCGGTATTTCCGCTATTCGGCGCGTTCTACTACTGGTATCCAAAAGCAACTGGCCGGCTGATGAGCGAGACGCTGGGGCGCCTGCAATTCTGGCTGTTCTTTATCGGCTTCAACGTCGCGTTCTTTCCAATGCACGTGCTCGGTCTGCACGGCATGCCACGCCGCGTGTGGACCTACCCGCACGGCATGGGCTGGGACGGTATGAACCTGGCCGCCACGATAGGCGCGCTAACGATAGGTGTCAGCGTGCTGCTGTTTATTGTCAACGCGGTGCACAGCTACCGGCATGGCGAAGTGGCGGGCGCCGATCCGTGGGGCGCGGGCACGCTCGAATGGAGCACCACGAGTCCGCCGCCGCCGCACAACTTCGACGCGCTGCCAGTGGTTCACGGACGCGACCCTTTGTGGGAACCCTCAGCGCAGCCTGCCTACGTCAGCGGCCTTGCTGCCGAATCGCGTGAGGTGTTGTCTACTACTGCGCTCGACGCGCTGCCCGATTTGCGTCTGCTGTTTCCGTCGCCTTCCATCTGGCCGTTTATCAGTGCGGTGGCGACCACCGTGCTGTTTATCGGCTCGATCTTTTCGCCATGGGCTGTCGTGTGGGGCTCGGTGCCGGTCACGGTCGCGTTGATCGGCTGGTTCTGGCCGAATCGCGGCCAGAACCAGCAAGCGGTGCAACTGGAGCAGCGGCCATGACGGAACTGCGCAAAGCGCCGGTAGACGCGATGCAAAACGATGCGGGCGCCACTCCCGTGCTGATGCTGGACGTGCGCCATCTGCCGAGCTTCGGCTTCGGGCATCGCAGCCTGATGTGGTGGAGCACCATCTGCCTGATGCTGATCGAGGGGACCGTTTTTGCCATCGCGGCAATGACGTACTTTTATCTACGCGGTCTCACTGCAAAGTGGCCGCTCAATGCGGCGCCGCCCGACCTTCTGTGGGGCACCGCAAACACCGCGATTCTCCTGGTGAGCATGTGGCCAAACCAGCTTGCAAAGCGAGCTGCGGACCGCCAGCAGCGCGCCCGCGCGCGTCTGTGGCTCTCCGTATGCCTGGTTTTCTCCGTGGGCTTTCTGGTGGTGCGCGGCGTAGAGTTCGCCGCACTGAACGTGAGCTGGTACACGAACGCCTACGGCTCGGTCGTGTGGCTGCTGCTCGGCCTGCACACGACGCACCTCATTACGGACACATTGGACACCGCGGTGCTCGCCGTGCTGCTGTTCACCGGTCCGTTTGAAGGTAAACGTTTCGTCGACGTGAGCGAGAACGCGCTGTACTGGTACTTCGTCGTACTCAGCTGGTTGCCGATCTATGCGGTGATCTACCTCGCTCCCCGCTTGTGATGGAGGTTTGCCATGCGAACCTGGCTCGCGCTCCTCGGCGCGCCTTCCGCGGTACTGGCCGCGCTGAGCGCTGACTATGCGCTCGTCACGCCCTCCTGTGCGTGGCGAACGGTCCTGCCTCTGGGCAGCGTGACCGGCAGTGCGCTGCTGTTTTCGATGGTCGCCACGCTGCTGGCGTGGCGCCGCTGGCGCGAGACCGGCATGATCGCCCCCGCGACGGCGACCGCGCTCCCCGCGCGTCCCGCAATGCTTGCGTGCGCGGCCACCTGGGTCGGCATGCTGTCGACGCTTGCACTCGTCGCAATGTGGATACCGCAATGGCTTATTTCCCCCTGCGTGCAATGAACAAATCAATGCGCTGCGCACTCGCGTTGGCCGTATTGTGTATTCCGCCGGGCGCACAGGCACATGTGCTGACTGCCGCGGAGAGAAGCGCGCCGCCCGTGCTGCGCTGGACTTTCGAACCATGGGTCGTCGCACTGCTCGTCGTGAGCCTCGGCCTCTATGCAGCCGGCTACCGGCGTCTGCGCGCGCGCAGCCGACGCGGGCGCGGCATTCGCACGCGTCAGCTATGCGCGTTCATAGCCGGATGGCTCGCGCTCGTCGCCGCGCTCAACTCGCCACTCGACGCATTGAGCGCGGCGCTCTTTTCCGCGCATATGGTTCAACATGAACTGATGATGATCGTGGCCGCTCCGCTGCTCGTGCTCGGCCGACCGCTCGCGGTATGGCTGTGGGCCTTTCCTCCCGCGGCACGGCACGCGATAGCCGCGGCGGTCCGCACGCCGGTGCCGTACGGACTGTGGCGCGCGCTGTGTGCGCCCACCGTCGCATGGCTGCTGCACGCCGCCGCGCTGTGGGCGTGGCACATGCCCCGCTTTTTCGAAGCGGCGCTCGCGTCGGCCGGTATCCATACGCTTCAGCACGCGAGCTTCCTGCTGAGCGCGCTCGTGTTCTGGTGGGTCGTTTTCGGAGAAGGCGCGCGGCGCGATCAAAGCGGCTATGCGATGTTGTCGCTCTTCACGACGATGGTTCACACCGGCGCGCTGGGCGCATTACTGACGCTTGCGCCGGGGCTCTGGTACCCGGCTTATATCGAGCCAACCTCGGCGCTCGGCTTCGATCCGTTGCAGGATCAACAACTCGGCGGCCTCGTAATGTGGGTGCCTGGCGGTCTGGCCTATCTGATCGCAGCGCTTCTGACTGGCGCGCGCTGGCTGACGCATCGAGCGCCAGTCACCCTCATGCCTAACACACTGGCCGCGCGTCGGGATACCACCTCATGATGCGGCGCTTCAAACTGATCGTGCTGGCCGGCACGGCGATGCTCGGCGCGTTCACGGCTCCGCGTGTCACAGCCGAGCCCGCCGGCGCATCGGACCCGGCGCTCGCGGCCCTCGTAGCGCGTGGTGAATATCTCGCGAAAGCCTCGGACTGCGCGGGTTGCCACACCGCCGTCGGCGGACAAGCCTATGGCGGCGGCTTGGGACTCACGTCGCCATTCGGCACGATCATGAGCAGCAACATCACGCCGGACCGCCGGTACGGCATTGGCGCCTACAGTTACGAAGATTTTGCACGTTCCGTGCGGGAGGGCGTGTCGCCGGGCAACAAGCGGCTTTATCCGGCGATGCCGTATGCGTCGTTTTCAAAAATGTCCGACGACCACATGCGCGCGCTTTACGCGTATTTCATGCACGGTGTAAAACCGGCGCCCGAACCGGCTCCGCCCACCAAGCTGCCGTTCCCCTTCAATCAGCGCTGGGTGCTTTATTTCTGGCAACTCGCGTTTGCACCGAAAGAACCCTATCAGCCGAAGGCCGGACGTGACGCGCAGTGGAATCGCGGGGCATTTCTCGTGCAAGGTCCGGGGCATTGCGGCGCATGTCACACGCCTCGTGGGCCAGGCTTTCAGGAACGCGGCTACGACGAGTCGTCGCCCCTGTATTTGACGGGTGGAGTCAACGACAACTGGTTCGGGCCGAATCTGACCCGCGATCCGGGCTCGGGACTCGGACGTATCGGCGAAAAAGATCTTGCCGCATTTCTGAAGACGGGACACGGTGCGGGCCTCGTCGCATTCGGCTCTATGGTCGAGCAAGTGGAAGACAGCACCCAATATCTGACCGACGAAGATGCGCTCGCCATGGCGCACTACCTGAAGTCACTGCCGGCGCAAAAGCCCTCCGGGAGCTATGAGCCGCATGCGCAGCCCGACTTGCCGTCGCGCAACGGCAATCGAGTCGATGCGCCTCAATCGGTCGGTGCGCGGGTCTATATCTCGTTCTGCGCGCGGTGCCACGGTGTGCAAGGCGCGGGCGTGCCCAATGTATTTCCGCGGCTGGCTGGCAACCCATCAGTGATCACCGAAGATACGACCTCGCTGATTCGCTTGATGGTGGAAGGCGGCAACAGTCCCGCGACTATTAGCGGACCGCCACGTCAAGCAATGCCCGGTTTCGCTCAAACGCTCACCAATGCGCAAATGGCGAACGTGCTTTCATGGATCCGCACTTCATGGGGCAATGACGCACGACCTGTAACGGCCAACGACATTCAATCGCTGCGCGAAAAAATTCACAAGTAGCGTGGCTCGCAGCCTGTGCGATTCAATGTGCATTACGCCCCGCGCGTGGTGGCCTCGCGCTGGTTATCGGGCGCCTGTCCGTCGAGGCGCTTTTCGAAGCAGCACGAATCGTCTTTGCTCACGTATGGGCCATAGGGTGCGATGCGATGGAAACCGTGTCTCTCGTAGAACTCGATCGCGCGACGATTGTTCACGTGCATGCCGAGCCATAACGCCTGATAGCCTAGATCTGCTGCTTCTTTCTCGAGTCGCGCGAGAATCGCACTGCCTGCGCCCTCCGCGCCGGGGCGCGCATAGAGGCGCTTGATCTCGGCAATGTGCTCGCCTAACGGCCGAAACGCGCCACAGCCAAGCGGCGTTGAAAAGCCGGTCCTCGCAACGAGAAAGCGCGAGCGCTCAAGTGCGACGTCGTGAATGGAAAAGCGGCTCTGTCCGCCATCGCCGGTAAACACGGCCAGCGTCGCGCTCAGTTCGTCGAGTAGCGTCTGTGCGTCAATCGAGGACGGATCCTCGCGGTTGATAACGATTGTTGGAAACATCATGTACGTCGCCTCCCTAGCCGTCACATGCGAAGCAAAAAGAGCAAGCGCTGTACCGACAACAAAGCGGCGCGCAAACGCTGCGCGTGCAGCCCAGAAAAAAGCGGCTCGCCGTGTGGCGCGCCTAACCGAACAAACAACCATGGCGTCCCGGTGAAGGGACAAGCGCATCGAGCAATCGCCGTGCCGCTGGATGAAGACGAATGCGCCACGGGTATTGCACTTGCTCGATGACAACTGACTGGCTTATCGTAAATGAACGAGCCCGGATAAACGAGGACGAAAAAATGAACATTCCCCGCAGCGTGGTTGGATTTCTCTCGTCGCGCGGTCTTGTGATCGCAACCGCCGAATCGTGTACCGGCGGTCTCATTGCATCCCTGCTGGCAGACGTACCGGGCAGCGGCGCATGCCTCGACGTGGGCCTTGTCGTGTACTCGCCGACGGGTAAATGCGGTGTACTCAACGTGCGGTCGCAGACGATCGAAGAACATGGTCTGACGAGCGAGGCAGTCGCCCGGGAGATGGCCACAGGTGTACTCGCACTCGAAGGGTGCTCGGCCAATATCGCAGTCTCGAATACGGGGCTCGCGGGTCCGCCGCCGAAAGGCACGGATCTGCCGGCAGGCACACAATGCTTTGCGTGGCGATACAAGCGCCGGGACGGTGAATTCATGTTTGCCGAAACGCGAGTGTTCGACGGAGACCGCACCACCATCCGCCGAAACGCAGCGCTTTACGCGCTTTCGCGAGTCGAGTATTACTTCAATCAGTTGCCGAACGTACGATACGCTCGACCCGGTTCGCCGCACGCCGCCTGAACGCGTCGCGAACGCTGCATCGGGCTGTGTTCAACACTGGTTGGAGCGGATAAGCTTTCGCATCCAACCGGCTATTCATAGGCGCCGCACATCATGACACAATCATTCTTCAACTTGTACAGTCACGATTTTGCACGTGTCGCGGTTGCCGTTCCGGTGTGCCGCGTGGCCGATCCCCAATTCAATGCGCAACAGACGCTGCAACTGGCCCGCGAGGCCGCACAAAAAGGTGCGCTGCTGGTCGTGTTTCCCGAACTCGGCATATCGGCCTATACGTGCGACGACCTCTTCCACCAGCGAGCACTGCTCGACGCTTGCGAATCGGCAATCGGCGAGATCGTTGCGGCCTCTACGAGCATACCCGCGGTACTGGTGATCGGCGCACCACTGAAGATCGAGCATAAGCTGTTCAATTGCGCATTAGTGATTTCGAACGGCAAGCTGTGCGGTGTGGTCCCCAAAAGCTACCTGCCGAACTACGGCGAGTTCTACGAAGCCCGCCAGTTCAGTGCGGCGGAGAACGCGTCGACATCCGAAGTGACGTTATGCGGACAGCATGCGCCCTTCGGCGCGTCATTGCTGTTCGACGTCCCGCACGCACCGCTCTTTCGCTTTCACGTAGAAATATGCGAGGACGTATGGGTTCCCGTGCCGCCGTCGTCGTTTGCGGCGCTCGCGGGCGCGACAGTGCTCGTCAATCTTTCGGCATCCAATATTGTGATCGGCAAGTCCGGTTATCGGCACCAACTGGTTGGGCAGCAATCCGCACGATGCCTGTCCGCGTATCTATATTCCTCTGCAGGCCGCGGCGAGTCTACAACCGACCTTGCATGGGACGGCCAGGCGCTGATCTACGAAAACGGCGAACTGCTCGCCGAATCCGAGCGTTTCGTCGACACGTCCCATGTGATTTACGGCGACATCGACCTTGAACGGCTGTCGCGCGAACGAATGAGGCAAACCACGTTCGGCCAGTCCACGCGCCGCCACGCAAACGAGGTCGGCAAATTCCAGGTGATCAGCGTGCCGACCTCGCTTCCCGATGCGGAGCATTTGCCGCTCATGCGTTCAATCAACCGTTTCCCTTATGTGCCGTCAAATCCCGCGACACGCGATGAACGCTGCGCCGAGGTCTACAACATTCAGGTGCAGGGGCTGCTGCAAAGACTCGGCGCGGCTGGAATCTCGAAAGTGGTAATTGGTGTCTCGGGCGGCCTCGATTCCACGCAGGCGCTGCTAGTGTGCGCAAAAGCCATGGACCGGTTGAAGCTGCCGCGCTCGAATATTCTTGGCTACACGATGCCGGGCTTCGCGACCAGCAGCCGAACACTCCAACAGGCGAAAGATCTGATGCAAGCCGTGGGCTGCTCGATGGAGGAAATCGACATACGCCCGAGCTGCATGCAAATGCTTCACGACTTGCACCATCCGTTTGCGTCGGGCGAAAAACAATACGACGTCACGTTCGAAAACGTTCAGGCGGGCGAGCGCACCAGTCATCTTTTCAGGCTCGCCAATTTTCATCAGGCAATCGTGATCGGCACAGGCGACCTGAGCGAACTGGCGCTCGGATGGTGCACCTATGGCGTGGGCGATCACATGTCGCATTACAGCGTCAACGCAAGCGTGCCGAAGACGCTGATTACGCATCTGGTGCGCTGGGTCGCCGAGTCCGGGCAGGTCGGCGACGCGGGCTCGCATGTGCTGGAGCAGATACTGGCGACCGAGATCAGTCCGGAACTGGTGCCCGGCAAGGTCGACAAAGTCATCGACCAGAAGACCGAAAGCATTATCGGCCCGTATGAGTTGCAGGACTTCAACCTTTATTACCTGTTGCGCTTCGGCTTTTCACCGTCGAAGGTCGCGTTCCTCGCGCATTGCGCATGGGCCGACCGCGAGCGCGGCGTCTGGCCGGCGGGTCCACATGTGGCGCGCAACGAATACACGCTTGGCGATATCAAGCGCAATCTGGCGATCTTCGCCGAACGCTTTTTTCACACCAGCCAGTTCAAGCGTTCCTGCATTCCGAATGCGCCCAAGGTGGGATCGGGCGGCTCGTTGTCGCCGCGCGGCGACTGGCGTGCACCGAGCGACAGCGAGGCAACGATCTGGCTGCGAGACATCGAAAGGATTCCCGGTTAGCGGGACGTTGCAGGTATGGCGAATGCGGTGTGTGGCGCATCCGCGAGCGCCCGCATGCCGGATTCGCGTGCCCATTGCGCATGTCGACTTCGCGTGCAGACAATCCCCACAAACCGACGCGCGGCGCCGCGTCATTCTGGAGAACTGCCATGCCCGATACCAATTCGTCGATGTCTCCCACCATTACCGCGATGATCCGGCTCGATCATATGCATGTACTTGCCGCGTTTCATCGTTATCACACAGACACGCCGTGGTGGCGCAAGCGCGCAATCGTCAATTCCGTCTGTGCGGCACTCGAAATTCACGCGCAACTCGAAGAAGAGATCTTCTATCCAGCATTGGCCGGAGTAATGAGCGAGGATAAAACACTCGAAAAGAGCCAGCCCGAACACGACGAAATGCGCGCCACGATCGCAAAGCTACGCGCAAGCGGACCCGAGGATGCCGCATACGACGGTCTTTTCCAGCAACTGATGCGCGAGGTCATGCATCACGTGGCCGACGAAGAGACCGTACTACTGCCCGCTGCCGAGCGGGCCTTGAAAGGCGAGCTGCGTTCGCTCGGCTCGAAAATGACACGCCGTAGAATGCAGCTTCTTGGTGAGCGTCCGCGCGAAATTGCAGTGAATACCGCAGGTACATTCCCGATTGCGACTTTCCTGCTCGGGTCTCTGCTCGTGATCGGCGCGACGCAATGCTTGCCGAAGTCACGCAGATCGCGCTACGCCGATTGACCGTGCTGAAAGTGGATCGCGAATCCGCCGGGCAATCCTCGCCCGGCGGGTCTGTCATGGAGCAGGTGTCGTAATCGGTTTCTCGACAATACGCACCGGAATGGACTTGGCGCCAGGCACTTTACTTTCTTCGGCGCAATGCCAGAGCGGCAGCAGCGGATTGCATTCCGGGTAATAGCCGGCAATGCAGCCACGCGGAATGTCGTAAGCCTTGACGGTAAGGCCGCTTACGCGCCGGTCGAAGCCGTCGTCGGAAATGGTCTGCAAGCCGATCTTGTCGCCTTCGGTCAGACCGCTCGCCGCCATATCGTCCTCATTCATCAGCACAATCATGCGGTTACCCTTCACGCCGCGAAAGCGATCGTCCAGCGAGTAGATCGTCGTATTGAACTGGCTGTCGGAGCGCAGTGTCATTAGTCTGAGCGCGTCCGTTTCGCGCTGGGGCATGTCGGGATCTTCACCGAGTGCCTTCGGCACCTGAAACTCCGCTTTGCCGCTTTTCGTCTTCCATTGCCGCTCGCGGGCGGGGAGAGGTTTGTGAAATCCGCCGGGCGTCCACATGCGCTGGTTGAAGTCGTGGAATATCTCTGGATAAGTCTTTTCTATTTCGTTGCGCACCACCGAGTAATCGTCTCGCCACGCATCCCAATCCACGTTGAAGCGAGTGCCCAGTGTCGCTTTCGCGATTCCCGCGACGATATAGGGCTCCGAGCGAATGTTGTCGCTGGCCGGTTCCGCCACGCCGCGCGAACCGTGCATGCACGCGGTGCTGTCTTCCATTGAGACAGCCTGGTCGCCGCTCGCCTGCCGGTCGATTTCGATGCGGCTCAAGCACGGCAAAATGTACGAGATCTCACCGTGTACGAGATGACTGCGATTGAGCTTGGTCGCAACGTTCACATTAAGGCGCAAACCTCGCCACGCGGGTTCTATCCGCAAGCGGTCCGGCACGGAACGCACGAGATTGCCGCCGAGGTTGAATACGCCCTTCACCTCTCCTTTGAGCATGGCTTCAAAAGCTTCGACGGTATTCATGCCTTTTTTGCGCGGCGGCTCAAAGGAGAACTGGGTTGCGAGCTTATCGAGCGGCGCCAGTTCGGGCTTCTCTGTTATGCCGACCGTGCGCTGCCCCTGCACGTTGGAATGACCGCGCACAGGCGAAGGCCCAGCACCGGGCTTGCCCACGTTGCCCCGCAGGAAGAGCAGATTGCACACCATGCGGACGTTTTGCACGCCCAGCCGGTGTTGCGTCAGTCCCATTCCGTAGTGGACGATCACCGCATTCGCCTTCATGTACTCGTCTGCGGCCGCCTCTATCGCGTCGCGAGTCAAACCACTGACCTTTTCGATGTCCGCCCACGAAGCCTCGCGCGCATAGCTTGCAAATGCTTCGTAACCGGTCGTGTGATCGCGGATGAAATCCGCATCGACGACACGTGGCGCACCTTGCTGGATGGCGAGATCGTCCGCGGCAATCACCGCCTTGCAGATGCCGAGAATTGCAGCGGTATCGCCGCCTGTCTTGAGTTGATGATACTGCGTGCTGATCTGCGTGTTGTCGGGCGTGAGCATCTGCACCGGTGATTGGGGATTCGCAAAACGCACCAGCCCCGGCTCGCGAAGCGGATTGAACGTGATGATCGGCACGCCGCGTTTGCGCGCGTCCTGCAATTGATGAAGCATGCGCGGGCTGTTGGTGCCCACATTCTGGCCAAAGAAGAACATCAGGTCCGTCTTCTCGAAGTCGTCGAGCGTAATGGTGCCGACGCCCACTCCGATCGCTTCCTTCAGCCCGACGCTGGTGCTTTCGTGACACATGTTGGAGCTGTCGGGCAGATTGTTTGTACCGTACATGCGCGCTAAAAGCTGGTACATGTACGACGTTTCGAGCGACGCTCGGCCCGACGCATAGAACACCACACTGTCCGGCTCGAGCTTGTTGAGCTCGCGGCCGATTTCATCGAACGCCTGTTGCCATTCCACTTGCACGTATTTGTCGGTGGCTGGATCGTAGCGCATCGGCGCGGTGAGCCGCCCCGCTTCTTCCAGGTCATGGTCGTGCCATGACAGCAATTCGGTCACGGTATGCAGTTGAAAGAACTCTGGCGTCATTCGCTTGGCCGTGAGGTCCCAGGCGGTAGCCTTCGCGCCGCTCTCACAGAATTCGAAGACGTGTGGGTCGGCCGGCTTGGCCCACGAACAGCTCACGCACATGAAGCCGTCCGGCTTATTCTGCTTCGCTAGCACAGCACTGTCTTTCAGGCCGACATGCTCCTGCGCGAGGATTGTGGTAACTGCCTTCAGCGATCCCCATCCGCCCGATGCGTAGGGGTAATCTCGTGTCGTGTCCTTTTCTTTCATTACGGTCTCCGCGCGAACGTCAATACACAACGAGAGCAAAGTGTGTACCTGTTGGCATAAAGAGCGCATGCTCCTGACAATACGGTTACGAGTCTTTCGTACCGTCTCGCGCCGACGTCCACGCTCTGTCGGCGGACACAATCTGGCCGCGCATTTGCTTATACATTTGCTTATATTCAGAAGCACGCTTTGCGACGCAAAATTGCGATTCCGTCCATCAGGTCAGCCACGTCCATTACTCGAGGTACCGTAATGCCACCCTCGGTCGACGCACTATTTCTTGCCCGAACGCAGTTCGGTTTCACCATCGCCTTTCACATCATTTTCCCGGCAATGTCCATCGGGCTCGCCAGCTATCTTGCGGTGCTCGAGGGCGCATGGCTTTTCACCGGCAAGCCGGTTTACCTGGCCGTATTCCGCTACTGGCTGACGATTTTCGCAGTGGTATTCGGCGTAGGCGTGGTGTCTGGCCTTGTCATGTCATATGAGTTCGGCACCAATTGGGCGGGCTTTGCGTATCGGGCAGGACCTGTTGTCGGCCCGCTTATGGGTTACGAAGTACTGACCGCGTTCTTCCTGGAATCCGGCTTTCTTGGTGTGATGCTGTTTGGCATGACCCGCGTCGGCCCCAAGCTGCATTTTCTTGCCACGGTGCTCGTTGCTATCGGCACTTTGCTAAGCGCCTTCTGGATTCTGGCCGCAAATTCATGGATGCAAACGCCGCAAGGATTCGCGCTGGTCGACGGCCGCTTTTCTCCCACAGACTGGCTCAGCATCATCTTCAATCCGTCGTTTCCCTACCGGCTCGTGCATATGGTGCTCGCGGCCTATCTCAGCGTGGCGTTCATCGTCGGCGCGGTGGGTGCGTGGCATCTGCTGCGCGATCCCGGTAACGAGCCCGCGCGCCTAATGGCTTCCATGGCGCTATGGATGGCGTGCATCGTCGCGCCGATCCAGATTCTCGCCGGCGACGCGCACGGCGTGAACACGCTCAAGCATCAGCCCGCAAAGATCGCCGCGCTTGAAGGCGACTGGGAGTCGAAGCCAGGCCAACCGCTGATTTTGTTCGGCATGCCAAACATGAAAACCGAGACTACCGACTACGCCGTCGAGATCCCGCATCTGGGCGCGCTGATCCTCACACATACATGGAACGGCTCTATCAGAGGACTCAAGGAATTCGCGCGTGAAGACCGCCCCTTTTCGCCGCTTATTTTTTGGGCTTTTCGCATCATGGTCGGCCTTGGCGTGCTGATGGCGCTGACCGGTTTCGCGAGTCTGGCACTTCGAGCGCGTCATTCGCTTTATCGCGCGCGGTGGCTGCACCGGCTGATGGTCGCAATGGGACCGTCCGGCCTCATCGCCCTGTTATGTGGCTGGACCGTGACCGAAGTGGGCCGTCAGCCTTACACGGTGTATGGCCATTTGCGCACCGCCGACAGCGTGTCGCCCATCGCCGCGCCCGGCGTCGCGACATCGCTTGCGGCTTTCGGCGTCGTGTATCTGATCGTATTCGGCGCGGCGATGGTATTTGTGCTGCGTCTCATGGCGAGGCCGCCATCGCTCGCGACAGAAGGGCCCGCCAAGGACAAGCCGCATCGCAGCGCGGGCATCACGCCCGGGCCGGCGCAACGGCAGCCCGCATCGACCACCACTGGCAACACTTCTGTACGGGACGATCGCCATGACCGCCACGATTGATCTGCCGCTCGTCTGGGCCGCTATCCTCTCGTTCGCTGTACTTGCCTACGTGCTGCTCGACGGATTCGATCTCGGCGTGGGCATCCTGTTCGCCGTCGAACGCAGCCGGGACGATCGCGACCTGATGGTGAACACCATCGCCCCCGTATGGGACGGCAATGAAACATGGCTCGTGCTCGGCGGCGGCGGGCTTTTCGCCGTGTTTCCGCTCGCCTATTCGATCATCCTTCCTGCGCTCTATCCGCCGATCATCGCAATGCTGCTCGCACTCGTCTTTCGCGGCGTGGCCTTTGAATTCCGTTTCCGCGCCACAGGTTCAGGCCGCGCGTGGTGGGACGTCGCTTTCTTCTCGGGTTCCACCATGGCCGCTTTGTGCCAGGGACTCGTGCTGGGCGGGCTGCTTCAGGGCATCCATGTGAAAGGAGTTTCGTATTCCGGCGGCTGGTGGGACTGGCTTACCGGCTTCACGGTGCTGTGCGGCCTCGCCGTGGTCGTCGGTTATACATTGCTCGGATCGTGCTGGCTGATCTGGCGCACCGAGGGACCGCTGCACGAGCGCTGCCGGCGTTATGCGCGCACCACGGCAGTGGCGGTGCTTGCGCTGATCGTCGTGGTTACGCTGTGGACGCCGATGCTGCAAGGCTCGCTCGCTGCGCGCTGGTTCCGCTGGCCGGACATTGCATTCACCGCCGCCGTGCCGGTATTGCTGATTCTTCTCGCGGCCGGCTTCTGGCGCAGCCTATCGGCGCGGCGCCAGGCGCTGCCTCTACTCTTCGCCTATGGCATTTTCATTCTTTGCTATGCAGGTCTTCTGATCAGTCTGTATCCGTATCTCGTGCCACCTGCCATTTCGTTCCGCGATGCCGCCGCGCCGCACGCGAGCCTCTTATTTCTTCTGGTGGGTGCAGCGATTACCGTTCCGATGATTCTCGGCTACACGGTGTATGCCTATTCGGTTTTCAAAGGCAAAATGCGTCCCGGCGAGGGATATCACTAACATGTGGCGACGATTCGCATGGTTTGTCGGCCTGTGGTTGCTGGGCGTTTCAACCGTCACCCTCGTGGCAGGCATATTGAAAGCTGTATTACACGCCGCTACGCATTGAGCGATCTTCGAACCTTCTGCATGCGTCGGGGCGGCTGGAATGTTTGCGTGCTGACGCGTAACGTTTTCAAACGGATGCACACTGGGATGCATTCGCTCACTTGACGCAGAAACTCGCGCGCCCCTTGCAAGCGCGCGGCGGCCCCGAACCGCGATGTTCCTGCGGCAACCGCTCGCGCGCGATCCTAAGAAACGTTGTTTCAGGGCAGCGTGTACGCGATCACGTAATCACCTTGCTTCGTGCCAAGCGAGCCATGCCCGCCCGCGGTGACCAGCACATACTGCTTGCCGTTGCTGTCGGCGTAGGTCATTGGCGTTGCCTGCCCGCCTGCGGGCAAGCGGGCTTGCCACAACCGGTCGCCAGTCCGTACATCGTAAGCGCGCAGATAGTAATCAAGCGTACCGGAGAGGAATGCCACACCGCCTGCAGTCGTGATCATGCCACCCAAACTCGGCACGCCGAGCGGCATGGGAATGGGCAACGGCGCGCTATCGCGGATCGTGCCGTTCTTGTGTTCCCACACAATGTGGTTCGTGCGCAGATCGACCCCCGCGACATATCCCCACGGCGGCGCCTGGCATGGAATGCCGAGCGGCGACAGGAACGCATTGAGCTCGAAACCGTACGGCGTGCCGCGAGCGAGCTTGATACCGCTCGTTTCACTGCCCTTCTTCTCTCCGTTATCGGACGGAATCTGCGAGCGCGGCACCAGCTTTGAAGTGAAAGCCATGTAACTCGGATTCGCGATCAGTATTTGCCGAACCGGGTCCACTGCAATGCCACCCCAGTCGAACACCCCGAAGTTGCCCGGAAATACGAGCGATCCCTGCTCGGACGGCGGCGTGAACATGCCGTCATATCGCAGCGATTTGAACTTGACGCGGCACCACAACTGATCGAAAGGATTGGTACCCCACATGTCGCGTTCCCGCACTTTCGGCGGCTTGAAGTTCAGTGCGGAGAACGGTTGCGTAGGCGAAGTGTGATCGCCGGTTCCCGCGCCCTGCGGCACCGGTTCTTCCGTGATCGGCACGATCGGCTTGCCGGTCTCGCGGTTCAGCACGTACAAACTGCCCTGTTTCGTCGATGCGATCAGCGCAGGTTGCACGCCACTGGGTGTCTGCAGATCGATCAGCGAAGGTTGGCCGCCTACGTCCATGTCCCACAGATCGTGGTGAGTGAACTGGTAATTCCAGCGCATCTTGCCGGTTGCGAGATCCAGTGCAACGACGCCAGCCGCCACTTTCTCCGAAGCCGGCGTGCGCATGCCGCCCCACTGGTCGGGTGTCTGATTGCCCAGTGGCAGATACACCATGCCGAGCTTCTCATCCACACTGAAGACCGACCACATGTTCGGCGAATTGCGCACGTACGTCTGGTTGCCGGCAATCGGCTGGGTCTCCTCTGGATTGCCCGCATCCCAGTTCCACACGAGGTGACCGTCGTGCACGTCGAACGCGCGGGTGACCCCCGAGGGCTCGTTGGTCGACTCGTTATCGGTGACATGGCCGCTGATAATGACCAGATCGCGGGTCACCGCGGGCGGCGACGTCGAGTAATAACCGCCCGGCGTAAAGGGGCCGATATTCGTGCGCAGGTCGATTTGACCGTTATTGCCAAAATGCGTGCATGGCTGGCCCGTGTCGGCATTGAGCGCGATCAGTCGTGCATCGGCGGTCGGCAGGAAGATACGGCGCGGGCATTCAGCGCTCACGGCAGCGGCGGCCGTTTGCTGGGTCGCAGCCGACGTATCGCTGGCGGCCGTGGCTGCGGATGCCGACTGCGCCACGCCCGCCGCTGCGGAAGCACCGTTGGCCGCGTCAGTGGTTGCCGACGCGCCATCCGTCGCAGGCGCCGAAGCCGATGCTTGGGGATTCGAAGCGGCAGCGCTCGCAACCGAATCGCTGCTTGCAGCCGCGCCTTCAGTAGGCGCTGAAGTCGGCACCGAAGCCGCCGCCGCATTATCCGCCGCTGCTACCGCGGCATTTGCCGGATACATGGCGTCGTCGTGATACGACACGCCGCGGCAAGTCATATGTTCCCAGTGCTTGAAGCCAACGGGACTCTGAATATGCGGATCATATCGCCAGAGTTCCTTGCCCGACGCCGGATCGAGCGCGATCACGATACTGTGCGGCGTGCAAAGGAAGAGCTTGTTGCCGACCTTGATCGGCGTATTCTCATCGGTAGTTTCGGTGGGGTCGCCTGGGCCCGGCTTGTCGCCTGTTTCGAATTGCCAGGCCACTTTCAATTGCCCAGCATTTTCCGGCGTGATTTGCGTAAGTGGCGAGTAACGCTGACCGAGCGGCGAGCCGCCGTAGTCGGTCCAGTCGGCCGCCTGCCGGTTCGCGTCGCCGGCGATTGGTGAAGTAGGGGGAGCGGCAGTGGAAGCCAAGGTGCCCGCGCGATCATACGGATGGTTGAACGCCGTGACGAGGCCGAGCAGTACGGTCAGGATCACGGCGGCAGTCAACGGCACGACGCCCTCGCGATGCGCGGCCGGTGGCCCGAACACCAGTTTGCGTGTGACGGGCGGCAGCAATAGCCACAGAGCGAGTACAAGCCACACCCACAAGCGCGGCAGCAATTGCCAGAAGTCGAAGCGCGCTTCCACCACGGCCCAGACCGTCGAACCGAACAGAATCAGCGCGAATAACCATAGCGCCGAACGTCGGCGAATGCTGAGCAGCACGCCGGTCAACGCAATCGCGATACCAGTCACCACGTAATACCACGAACCACCCAGCGCGACGAGCGGGACTCCGCCCCCAGCTAGCGCCAGACCGATAATGATAAAGACGACAGCGGGGACGGCAAGTGCGGGAGGAAACCGATGTGGCTTCGACATATTCACCACCTCTGCAGACAATGATTCGAGTTGGATTACACGAGAAACGCCAGCGCCTGGCCGAAAGAGCTGTTTTTGCAAGTAGCATTTACGGTTCCCGGCGGACTCATCGGCAAGGCATGCAACATGCGGCGTGCGCCAAAGTCACACTGATTACCCCGACATGTCATGAAGCATCGAGCCACCGTCCTCTGCCTGCGCGCTAATCACATCCTGCTCGTCGCGAGATCGAACGGACGGTGGGCGCTGCCCGGCGGTCGATGCAAGGAAGGCGAGCCCGCGTTCGACGCGGCCGCTCGCGAGCTTCTTGAAGAAACTCAAATGAGCGACATGGCGCTGCGGTACATTTTCGAGTTCTGGGGCGCCCGCACTCGACACTATGTATTTGCCGCGCGTATTCCCGACCACGTCGAGCCGATACCAGGCAGTGAGATCAGCCGATGCCGCTGGGTCAGCCCGAAAGACATTCATTCGGCATGGGTCAGCGTGTCGACTCGCGGCATCGTTCAGATACTTCTGGAAGAAAGCAGTCCGATGGGGCCCGCACGGAGATCGAGCCCGTTGCGGGCATTCTGAGGGCACCCTGAGACGCGTGGCACGAGCGTTGCATGACGACGCTTGTCGCTTACTCACCCACGGAGTTTCACAATGGCAGGAGATAACTCGTTCAAGCCCGGCGAAATCGTCAAGACCTCTGGCATCTATTCAGTCGTTCACGACGACGGCAAAGACACCTTCGAAGTAACGTGCGTGGAGGGAGAACATTTTCCACCTACCCGCAGTGGCAAAGGCGCGCACTTTGAGCTCAAATACGCGGCCACGCACGCGCATCGGCACGGCGAATTGAAGGGCAGCGAAGCAAGGCAAAGCGTCTGACCGACGACCGATCGTAGAAATAGCGCGCCCGGCGAGGAGCACAACACGATGCCTAAAACTTCCGCTTCGCCGTTCGCTCTCGCCGAGCGCGCAATCATCAGTCTGTACGACGGCGGCGTTCTGTCGCCCGCTGTCCTCGAACGACTATTGGCCGTTTTCGCACAAGAGAACACTGACTGGGACACGAAACCGTCTCTACGTACCGTCGACGGCCGCTCGCTTCACGAAGTTGTTGTTCTCACCGTGCTGCCTGGCGAATCGTTACGTTCGGCGAGCAAATCCTTCCTGTCGGTAATCGAGCACATAGCCGGCGTAGCGCGAACTAACAATAGCGCGCGCGGCGCGAGCGCAGTAGAAGAAGCAGAGGACGTAGACGACCGCGAAGAAGAGTCCTCCAACCAGGATGACGACAGCGCGGAACTGGCTCAGCAATTGTCCGGCAGTGCTCGCGCTACGCGGCGCGGCCGTGCCGCGAACGTGAAAGACAAAGCGAAAGACACAGCCAGAAACAAAGAGAAAGACTCCGACGCACCCACGCGGCAGCCGAAGAGAACGGCAGCATTCAATCCGCTGCTGAACGCTGCAGCACCGCGCAAGAGCAAAAGCTGAACTGCGGCGCATGGGCACAGTGCTTGCGTTACCCCGTTCAAACCTGCCGCCAGGCGGCGTTTCAACACGGAGAGCGACATGCCCGAAAAACAACCGAACCCCAATACAGACGATGCACTCGAACTGCTGATCGCGGATCACCGCGCCGTCGAGCGACTATTCACCGCGTTCAAAGAAGCCAAAGAAGACGATCTGGAAGCGAAAGCCACGCTGGCACAGCGCGCGTGCGAAGAGCTCACGATTCACACCATCATCGAAGAAGAACTGCTCTACCCCGCTGCGGCTGAAGCGCTGCCGTCAGGCGATGTGGTCGACGTGGAAGAAGCGTACGTCGAACACTTTCTCGTAAAAACACTGATCAGCAAATTCGAAACGCTCAAGGCGGGCGATAAAGGCTTTGACGCGACGTTCAAGGTGATGAGCGAAATGGTGCAACATCACGTCGAAGAAGAAGAGAACGAACTATTTCCGGAATTGCGAAAGGCCAATCTCAATGTGAAGGGACTCGGTCAGAAAATCGCGCAGCGCAAGATGGAACTGCAGGGCAAGCTCGACGCAGTAGGCAGCCGTGCGGTCGGCGACAAGACCTGACGCGCAAAGTTGCCGCGGACCATGCCGTGCGCGTGGCTCGCAAGAAGACCGGCCCTGAACGGGCCGGATTAAAACATCAACACAGCTCTATCAGTCTCGCGTCGTTGTTGGCGAGACTTCCCCATTTACTTCTGCTGCTTCGCCTTTTCGTTGCCGGCTCGCTCAGCGAATTCGGTCAGCTTCAAATCCGTCGCCTTCTCTTCTTCCAGCGTTTCCTTCAGCAAATTGACCGCTTCGGTGAAACCCAGCTGCTTTCCGATCGCGCACAGGCTGCCGTATGCGGCGATCTCGTAGTGTTCGACCTTTTGCGCGGCGGCGACCAGACCCGCATCGAGCACTGCGCCTCTTTCCATTTCGTCGATCAGCTCCTGCCCTTCCTCGATCAGGCCTTCCATCGCGACGCACTTCATTCTTTTCAACTTCACGCCGCTCGTTTCTACAACCTTATCGATTCTTTCCACCTGACCTTGCGTTTCCTCCAGGTGCATTTTGAACGCCTCGCTCAATTGCGGATCGGACGCGGCACGCGAGAGTTTTGCCAATGCTTTGGTCAATTGCTTCTCGGCGCTATAGATATCCGACAGCATGTGAACGAACAGATCGTCGATGGTCTTTCGCTGTGTCATGTGCAACTCCCAAGGTAGTGGTTAGGAGCCCTGCAATCCGCAACGCGTGTGCCAGAACATCAGCACGCACGGGATGACCATTTAATGGCCCAGGTATGCGGAATGCGCAAGGAAGCGTGCAGTCGAAAGTTTCCCAACCATACTCAACGGAGAAACCAATGTTCGTCCACAACAAGCGACTTCAATACACCGTGCGTGTCGCCGCGCCCAATCCGGGCCTCGCCAATCTGATGCTGGAGCAATTCGGCGGACCTCAAGGCGAGTTGGCAGCCGCGTGCCGGTACTTCACTCAGGCCGTCGCAGAAGACGACCCAGGCCGCAAGGATTTGCTGTTCGACATCGCTACTGAAGAACTGAGTCACCTTGAAGTAATCGGCTCCATCGTCGCTATGTTGAACAAGGGTGCAAAAGGCCAACTCGCCGAAGGCGTCGAGCAGGAAGCAGAGCTGTACCGCTCGCTGACAGGCGGCGGCAACGATTCGCATACCACCGCGCTGCTGTATGGCGGCGGGCCTGCGCTCACGAACTCCGCGGGCGTACCCTGGACGGCTGCGTACATCGACACGATCGGCGAACCGACCGCCGACCTGCGCTCGAATATCGCTGCGGAAGCGCGTGCGAAGATCGTCTATGAGCGCCTGCTGAATGTCACGGACGACCCGGGCATCAAGGAAGCGCTCGGTTTTCTGATGACGCGCGAGATCGCTCACCAGAAGTCGTTCGAGAAAGCACTGCACTCAATTCAGCCGAACTTCCCGCAAGGCAAGCTGCCGGGTGTTCCGGAATTTACAAACGTGTACTACAACATGTCGGCCGGAGAAGGCGACGCACGCGGTCCGTGGAACGAGGGCCCGGAATGGGAATTCGTCGAGGCACCGCAGCCGGCAGTGGATGGCGGCGACGGTATGCCGTCGGTCAACGTGACGCAAGCCGATGTCGAAGTGCTAGGCGCGCTGGCCGAGAGAACCGCATCGGATACCGAATCGGATCCGATGACGGGCGCCGATCTTGGCTCGGGTAAGCAGCCGGGCTAAGCGATTCCCACGGCGCGCTGCCCCGCGATCAAGACGAAAAAATGCCGCGAAGCGCATTGCGCTTCGCGGCATTCGAACATCAGTTCCACGCTCGTTGAAAATCAAAAGTGACCGCAGCCGGATTACCTCGCGGTCGCAATGTGCGCATTCACCTTGACTGGCGGCGGCTTGTCGAAAGGCGGCTGCGGCACGAAACTGCTGATGACACCTGGCTCGAAGACGAGACAGCAGGTCGAACCGCCGTACTGGAAAAAGCCTATTTCATCGCCCTTGGCGACGCGCTGGCCAGGCAACGCCTCTATCATGCACGACGACACATCGGCCATGCCGACGAAGAGACAGCCGACCTGACCTATCGCGGGATCGTCGCTTTCGATAACGATCACGGCGCGGGCCGCCACCGCGGTAATGTAGCCCTGCGAATCATTCAAACCGCCGGCGTCGCGGCCTTCCGAATCGGCGTCTGAATAATAGGTGCCGTCCAGCGCGTACGCTTTCTTGATGACGCCACTTACCGGCGCATGCCACCGGTGGTAATTGAATGCACTGAGAAAGGACTGATAGATCGAGCCGCAGACAAAGCGCTGTGCGACTTCGCGCTGGCTCGCAGAAAACATATCCAATAGCGAATAAGGCTGTGACTTTATCCAGAAGGTGTCGGTCAGCTTGACGTCTGCCTGGATGTTATATGGAGCCGCCTCGCAGGCGCTGACAATGATCTTGTCGTTATCCGGCTGATCGACCGGCCGCACGCCCTCGCGGAACCGGCGCGTGAAGAAGTCGTTCCACGACGAAAAGCCCCAATACGGCTTTTCGGTATCGCAGACGAACTGCGACATGCCGATTTTCTCATCGGCCTCGGGAGAAAACCATCCATTCGGCGCCGACGTATTCAGGTGTTCCCGCGAATGCGGCCCACTCAGGAACCCGCACCAGCAATTGAGCACATGCTTAAGCCGCTGGTTCAATGCCGGGTCGCGGAACAGCGCGTAGCCGGACGGCATGCACATCGGCCAGTCCAGCACGGCATTCAACGGGCAGTGAATCAGACTGGCCTCGCTGAACGGCGGCGCATACGTCATTACGTAATCGATGATGACCATCAACTCGTCTATTGACGAATAGCCGAGCACATAACCCGCTTCGCGCGCCTGATTGATTGCACGCGTCATGTCCATCCGAAGAACGGGGTCGCCGCTCACAAGCGCGGCCAGATCTTCCACCGCCGACGTTCGCGGCGCATCCATCGCGCGAGCGCGGGCTTTTTCCGCGAGGTCGGTGCGATATCGCGCGAGATGCTCCTCGTTGGATGGCAGCCAGCCGCCGAGCCTGCGCCGCTCGGTTCCGGTTTTGTCGTTGTCTGTCATGCTCGTCCTCTCAGATCATCGGAAGCAATACGCTCACGGGTTTGCAAAGGTCATTCCTGTCAGCTTCAGGTCATGTTTATTGCCAGGCCCGCTATTTGCAATCCAGCTATTCCTGTCGTCTTTAAGCAAGTCCATCATAAAATGATGCAATCGTGCGCCCGTTTGCTCGTCGTTTCTCCACATCTCGACGACGCCGTTTTGAGTTGCGGGCTGTTACTCGCAGCTAAGCCATCTGCCATCGTGTGCACGGTGTTTGCCGCGCCACCACCTGAGAACATGTCCACTGACTGGGATCGGCAATCCGGTTTCACGGACTCGTTCGAGGCAATGCAGACGCGCAAGCAGGAGGACATTCGGGCGTTGCAGAAGCTGGGCGCGCAACCGGTACATCTGCCCTTCTGCGACGCGCAATACCAGTTGACTCCGAGGCCCGATGATCTGATCGCAGCGCTTCGCCGCACGTTCAACGAGCACACTCCAGAGAACGTGTTCTTCCCGCTGGGCATCTTCCATTCCGACCACACTTTAGTGTCGGACGCATGTCTCGCGCTCATCGATATGCCCCGCATCGCATTTCACGCCTACGAAGACGTGCCGTATAGACAGAGGCGAGAAGCGGTATCGGAGCGCATTGAAGAACTGACGAGCCGCGGCCACGCTCTGTCCTCCATCACCGACGCGGGCGCGCCGGACAATGAATCCAGCGCGCATGAGCAGATCAAGCGAGAAGCCATTGCCGCGTACGTGAGCCAGTTGCGCGCATTCGGCCCGCAGGGACAAAGCGCGCTCTACTCGACCGAAAAGTATTGGCGACTGCAGAAGGCCTCAAGCTAGTTGAAAGCGGACGGCACACGGTTTGCTTGAACGGGGCATCGCCTCGTCAAGAATAAAGAACCGCATGGAAAAAAAATCGCTTTCCCGGCGCATTTCGGTCGTCGTTCTGACGTACAACCGCGCCGATGAGCTTGTGGCCACCCTCGAGCGCCTACTCGCCCTTCCCGAAAACCCGCCCATTTTTGTCGCGGACAACGGCTCCAGCGATAACACCGTCGCGCTCGTGAAGGCGCTGTTTCCCACTGTATGCATCGTCGAATGCGGGGCGAATCTCGGCGCCGCCGGGCGTAATCGCGCCGCCGCGTATGTCGGAACGGACTACGTGGCTTTCTGCGACGACGACACGTGGTGGGAGCCCGGCTCCCTCGATCGCGCGGTGCAACTGCTCGATGCGTGGCCGAACGCGGGCGTACTGAGCGCGCGCGTGGCGGTCGGCGAGGATAACCTCACAGACCCGACCTGCTCGGTCATGCGAGCAAGCCCGCTCGGCAGCGAAGGGCTGCCGGGCCCCGCGTTAATCGGCTTTATGGCAGGTGCATGTGTTTTTCGCACGTCATTGTTTCGCCAACTGGGCGGCTACGAGCCGCGCCTTTTTATCGGCGGCGAAGAAGAACTGGTCGCATTGGACGTGCTGGCGGCCGGACATGCGATTGTCTATTGCGATCAATTGACCGTGCACCATCATCCGTCGCCGTCACGCGATAGCGGCTTGCGGCGCCGCACGCTCGCGCGTAATGCCGCGTGGATCGCGTGCCTGCGCCTGCCCTGGCCCGAGGCGAGCCGCGCGACCATGCATGCGCTCGCGACGTTCTCACGCGAAGGCACACTCGCGCGCGACGCCGTTCCGCTGTTGCGCGGGCTCGCATGGGCATTGAGACACCGCAAGCCAGTGCCCGCTAAGGTGCTAAACCTGCGCGAACGCGTACGCACAGGCGAGCGTCAAATGGCGGCGCCGGTGCCAGCCACCACCCGCACAAAGCCAACGGTAAGCAAGGTCGACGCGCGTACTTGAGCCGCCGCGCGTGGAGAGGCGCGTATGTGCGCGGCGAACGCGCACCGCCTCGAGTTTTTTATGCGCCCGTGCGCGCGGACGCCATGGCGAGATTGCGAATTTCGCCTATCAGCTTTTCCGGTGCAACCGGTTTCGAAAGATGCGCCTGAAAACCGGCCACCTTTGCTCTCACACGGTCTTCCCCCTCCGCATAGCCGGTAATTGCAATCGCCGGCACGCGGTCCTGCAGCGGCAGCTGCCGATCGGCTTCGAGGCGTCGCAAACGGCGCAGTACGTCATAACCGTCTTCGTCCGCGAGCACGATGTCGCATAGCAACGCATGCGGCCACTGTGTGGTCGGTGTGGCGGCGAACCAGTCGAGGGCCTCCTTGCCCGACGACGCGGTGCGCACGCGCGCGCCACTCGACGCAAGCACCGCCTCTAATGCGTCGAGGGCGTCTTCCTGGTCGTCGATAGCCATGACAAAGAGACCTTCTAGCGGCGCTGCGCCGTCCACTTCCGAGGTCAACGGTACCGCCGCCGAACGTGCACCTGAATCAGCGTCGGCCACCGGACGCAACGGCAGCATGGCGACATAGGCGAGCCGCCCGTTGAGCGTCATTAGCGTGAAGCTGCCGCCCGCCGCAGCCAGCGCGTCTTCCATATAACGAGCGGCCGCTTGCGACAGTTCAGCGGGTTTTTCGCCCATGCCGAGTACCGAGACCCACACCTGATTGTTATGCCGCTCGACGCGAAGCTCGATGCGCTGCCCCGGCCTCGCGTGCACGATCTCGTTGCGGCACAGCTCGGCGATCAGCGGTTGCAGCACGCTTGGGTCGCCGGTCACGCGCAGATCGTTGTCGCTAATCTGCGGGTACAACGTCACCCGCTGCGCGGCAATTTCGTCGTGCAACGCGTCGATCACACCCGCCATTAGCGCCGCGAGGCTGACAGACTGCGCGGTGAGCTTGCGCTGCGCATGTTCGAGCTCGCCCTGCTGCCATTGCAGGGACCACATCTTCGCGTACACGCCTTCACGCGTGAGCAACTCGCGGTGCGTGCCCTGCTCGACCACGCGGCCATGCTCCATCACCAGAATCCAGTCGGCGTCGACCACGGTCGATAGCCGGTGGGCGATCACAATCGACGTGCGGCCTTGCGCGAGCCGCGTCAGTTCAGTCTGGATCGCACGCTCCGAACGTGTGTCGAGCGCGGAGGTCGCTTCGTCGAATACGATGATGCGCGGGTCCTTCAGGATGGCGCGCGCAATGGCAATGCGCTGGCGCTCGCCGCCCGAGAGCCGCACACCGCGCTCGCCGACGCGGGTGTCGTAATGATCGGGCAGACGTTCGATAAATTCGTCGAGTTGCGCCGCGCGCGCCGCCCGCACCACGTCCGCGCGCGTTGCCGAGGGCCTGCCGTACGCGATGTTATAGGCAATGGTTTCGTTGAACAGCACGGTGTCTTGCGGCACGATGCCGATTGCTTCGCGCAGGCTCTTTTGCGTGACATGACCGATGTCCTGTCCGTCTATAAGAATCCTGCCGCTGTTTGGCTGATAAAGACGAAAGAGCAGCTTCACGAGTGTCGACTTGCCCGACCCGCTTCCGCCGACGATCGCCAGCGTCTTGCCAGGATAGGCATGAAAGTCCACGTCGCGCAGAATCTGCCGAGCTGGGTCGTAGCCGAAGTCCACGTGCTCGAATGAGATCTGTCCTGCGCTCACCACCAGCGGTTTCGCGGCCGGTTCGTCGATATCTTCGCCAACCCGCCCGCGCGCAGCCAGGATTTCGAACATGCGCTCGACGTTGACCATCGCGTCGTTCGTCTCACGAAATACGAAGCCGAGCGTATTCAACGGCATGCAGATCTGGATGATGTACGCATTGACCAGAATCAGATCGCCGACGCTCATGCTTCCGGCCACCACGTGCTGCGCCGCGAGCAGCATGATTGCGCCAATGCCGAACGCGATCACCGCGCTCTGTCCGACGTGCAGCGCCGTCAGCGCGCGTTGATTCGCCGTTCTGGCGTGCACCCACTTGTCGAGCACAACAGACAACCGCTGCGTTTCGGTGTCTTCGGTAGCGAAGTATTTGACCGTGTCGTAGTTAAGCAGACTGTCGACGAGCCGGCCGTCCGATTGCGCCTCAAGAGCATTCACCGCGCGCTGGAACGCGACGCGCCGCCGGGTGAACACAAATGTATACGCCCCATAGCAAACGAAGGTTGCCGCAATCGCGATCATGAATTCGCGCGCGTAATTGTGGACCATGATCGCGACGATGGTGGCAATCTCGAACGCGGTCGGCACGATCGTAAAAAGCGCGACGCCGAGCAGAAAGCCGATGCCGTCGGCGCCCTTTTGCACATCGCGAACTATTGCGCCGGTCTCGCGCTTCGTGTGAAAGCGCGCACTCATGCGATGCAGATGCGCAAAAGTCCGCTCGGTAAATGCGGCGACGGTGCGCTGAGTGACGATGCTGAACACCACGTCGCGCGCTTCGTTCAATGCATCGCCGAGAAAACGCAGTAATGCATAAGCCAACACGAGGAAGACCGGGAACAGCGCCTGCGCGACCGGGTGCCCCAGCTCGTCCACGACATGCTTGAGCACGAGCGGAATCAGAACGGTGGAGAGCTTCGCCGCCACCATCAGCAGCAAGGCAGCGACAGTCTGGTTGCGATAACGCCAGACTGCGCGCATCAGGTCGGCGGCAATGCGGCGGGTCAACTGGGAACGGGGCAGCGTTGCGGAGTTCGGCATGGTGTCCTGAGAAGGCCGTGGCAGCGCGTGAACTGCAACCGGCATTAGATTCCACGAAGCGGATTCGCAAAGCGGCGCGACGAGTAACGTGCCGTCTGGCACGTGCGCCTAGGGCAGTAGTGAGACACCGCGGAGCACACCGCGCAGCAAACCCTGCGCCCGCCGCCGGACAAAACTTAGCATAGACGACACATTAGCGGGACGCGATGAGAGCCGCACGTTGAAGAAAATATTTTCGTCTACGTCGCTGACGCTGATCGAACTTACATGGCCGCTTGTAGAAAAAGGGAACGCCACACCGTTTCCTGACGCGAAAAAAGGGAACGCTACAGCGCTTCTCCGCACCCAACGCCCTATTGCGCTTCGCGCATCAATCAGAGCGCATAGGCACACCGCATGCTGATGCCGGATAACAGCGTTGTATTGCGTGAAATTGCATACGAGTGCTCAGCAAAACGCGCCATGGACGCCCCCGCTAATGCCAATCTCCGCGAAGGAATGTCAATGAAGATCGCCCTCATCAGTGAACACGCCTCGCCCCTCGCCGTCGCCGGAGGCGTCGACAGCGGAGGACAAAACATCTACGTCGCCAATGTTGCGCGTGAACTGACAGAGATGGGCCATCAGGTAGACGTGTTCACACGGCGCGACCGCGCGTTACTGCCGCTCATTTCCGACATGGAGGGCGTCCGCGTGATCCACGTCCCCGCAGGGCCGCCGATGCAATTGCCGAAAGAACTGCTGCTGCCCTTCATGGACGAGTTCGCCGCGTTCCTGATCGAATTCTTCCGCCGCGAGAAAACGCCATACGACGTCATGCACGCAAACTTCTTCATGTCGGGCCTCGCGGCATTGAAGGTCAAAGCCGCGCTCGGCGTGCCGCTCGTCACGACGTTTCATGCGCTCGGCCGTGTTCGGCGGATACACCAGGGCGCGAGCGACGGCTTTCCTGACGAGCGCTTCGCAATCGAAGACGACCTCGTCGCGCAGTCCGACGTGGTGGTCGCGGAATGCCCGCAGGATGAAGCAGACCTGATCGAGCTTTACCACGCCGACCCGGCGCGCATCGAGATCGTGCCGTGCGGTTTCGACTCTGACGAATTTCACCCGATGGACCGTGCAGCCGCTCGCGACGCACTCGGCTGGCAGCAGAACCAGTTCACCGTACTCCAGCTCGGGCGGCTCGTGCAGCGTAAAGGCATCGACAACGTGGTTCGCGGCGTGGGCGTACTGAAGAAAGCCTTCAGGACTTCCGCGCAACTCTACGTGGTGGGCGGCAACTCCGACGCGCCGAATGAAAAGGCCACGCCGGAAATCGCGCGCCTTCGCGGCATCGCGCGTGAATGCGGCGTGGCTGAACAAACCATTTTCGTGGGACGACGTGGGCGCGCGCAATTGCGCTACTACTACAGCGCCGCAGACGTGTTCGTGACGACGCCCTGGTACGAGCCGTTCGGCATCACACCGGTCGAGGCGATGGCTTGCGGCACGCCGGTGATCGGCGCCGATGTCGGCGGCATCCGCTATTCGGTTGCAGACGGCATCACCGGCTTTCTCGTGCCGCCGCGCGATCCGGCGGCGCTCGCCGCGCGCCTGAACCAGTTGCGGCGCGACCCCGCGCTCGCGCGCAGGATGGGCGAAGCAGGCGTTGAACGCGCGCGCAAGGAGTTCACATGGCGCGGCGTGGGCGAGTCGCTCGCGCAGATCTATATGCGCACCGCGCGGCTCGTGCCCTCCAAAGTCGCGGAAGACCGCGTGGAAGTTCCGCTGCGAGCGGCGGCCGGCGCATCGTTCCGTTAGGCGCCGCGCAGCATTGCAGTGCTGATAGCGCAGCCAGTTGTGTCGAGCCGGCGCGGACGCATGGTCCGCTTGCGGCGATTCCGCTCACATTTTCTACATCGCCTTTGTCATGCTGCGACCCGCTGTATTTCTCGACAAAGACGGCACGTTGCTCGAGGACGTGCCCTACAACATCGACCCTTCGCTGATGCGCCTCGCACCGGGCGCGCGCGAAGCATTGACGCTGCTCGCGACCCAGCCGTTCGAGCTGTTCGTGATCAGCAATCAGTCAGGTGTCGCACTCGGCAAATTCCCGCGAGCGGCGCTAAAGAACGTGGAAGCCGAACTCACGCACATGTTCGCCGAATCCGGCGCGATGCTATCTGGCGCGTACTGGTGCCCGCATCATCCGGACGGCACCGTTGCGCCTTATTCGACCGCCTGCGATTGCCGCAAGCCGGCGCCAGGCCTGTTGCTGCGCGCAGCCCGCGAGCATCGGCTGGACCTCGCGCGCAGCTGGTTCATCGGCGACATTCTCGACGATGTCGAAGCGGGCAATCGTGCCGGATGCCGCACGATTCTGCTCGACAACGGCCATGAGACCGAGTGGATAGAAGGACCCCAGCGCGTTCCTACTGCGCGCGCCGCGGATCTGCACGAGGCCGCCCGGATCGTCGCAAGCGCTATGGGAGCAGCGGCGCCGCCCGCGCCCGCCGGCGAGGAAACCGCTCGATGAATGCGCCGCTGCTGATCGCCCAGCCGACACTCGCTCACGCTCGCGTGCCCGACAGCCCGCAGCTTGCGCATTGGGGCGAGGACGTCAAGCGCATTCTGTGCGTGCGGCTCGACAATCTCGGCGACGTGCTGATGACCACGCCCGCGCTGCACGCACTGCGCGAGTCCTCACCCGGCCGCCACATTACGCTGCTTGCGTCGCGCAGCGGCGTTGCACTCGCGCCGTTTCTCGACGATGTCGACGACGTGATCGAATACGAAGCGCCATGGGTCGCGAATCCGCCGACGAGCGCGCGTTCGCTTGCCGACGATCAGCGCATGCAGGAACGATTGCGGCGCGGCGGCTTCGATGCCGCCGTGATTTTTACGGTCTATAGCCAGAGCCCGTTGCCCGCGGCGATGCTGTGCCATCTCGCGGGCATTCCGCGGCGGCTCGCGCATTGCCGTGAGAACCCGTATGAGTTGTTAACGGACTGGCTCCGCGAGCCGGAGCCGCAGCAGCGCACCCGTCATGAGGTGGAACGGCAATTGGACCTCGTGCGCCAGGTCGGCGCAGAAGCCCCCGACACGCGTATGCGCTTCACGGTGCAGGAGTCGGACCGGCGAACGCTTGCAGAGAAGTTGACCGCGAGAGGCGTGCACAGCGGCGCAACAACCGACACGACGTGCATCGTGTTGCACCCCGGTGCAACCGCCGCATCGCGGCGCTATCCTCCCGAGCGCTTCGGTCGGATCGCGACGCGCCTTGCCACCGAAACCGGAGCGCCGCTTCTGATCACCGGCAGTGCGAGCGAGCGTCCTCTCGTCGACGCGGTGATCGCCGCCGCAGCGCCTCGAGTTCGCTCACAACTGCACGATATGAGCGGCGCGCTCACGCTCGGCGAACTGGCAGCGCTGATCGAACAAGCGAGCGTGCTTGTGTCGAACAACAGCGGGCCGGTGCATCTCGCGTCCGCGCTCGGCACGCCGGTGGTCGATCTGTATGCGTTGACCAATCCGCAGCACACGCCGTGGCAGACGCCGAATCGCGTGCTGTTTCGCGATGTCGAATGCCGCTGGTGTTACCGCAGCGTGTGTCCTCAGCATCATCATGCGTGCCTGCTGGGCGTCACGCCCGGCGAGGTCGTGAAAGCGGCGCTCGAATTGCGCGCCGAAACACGAGCTCGCGCAGCCTCCGTCGACTCCGACGCTCACCGCTCGAACGCTATCGAATTCAACGCCCACCACAGCGACGCGGCGCCGCCGCTCGCCGATGAACCCGTGGCTCCCTGAAACCCACTCCTACTGCGAACGCTCATGTACACACTCGGAATCAATGCCGTCTATCACGACAGCGCCGCAGCCCTGCTGCGCGACGGTGTGGTGCTCGCCGCCGCCGAAGACGAACGCTTCACGCACGTCAAGCATGCGAAGCGCCCCGTGCCCTTTTCGACCTGGCAACTGCCGTTCGACGCGATCGACTACTGCCTGAAAGCCGCCGGCATCACGCTGGCAGACGTCGATCATGTGGCCTACTCATACGATCCGAGCCTCTTTGGCGGCATGCCGAAGCGTCCCGGCGCGACTATCGAATTGCCGTTCGATCCGGCCAACACGCGTCTGTCCGACCCGTCTGCATCGCCGTGGGACCCGCTCTTTCTCAGCTATATCGCGAACGCCAAGGGCCAATTGCTCGACGGCGCGCCGCATCACTTGCGCAGGCGCTTTCAGGGTGTGGACCGCGACAACGGCTTCAAGTGGCATTTCGTCGACCATCACCTCGCGCACGAGGCCAGCGCGTTTCTCGCCGCCCCTTTCGAGGATACGGCGGTGCTCACCATGGACGGCCGCGGCGAAGGCGTGACGACCAGCATGGGCCAGTTCGTCGACGGGAAATACACGCGGCTCAAGCAGGTCGAACTGCCGCACTCGCTCGGACTGCTGTATGAAGCGGTAACGGACTGGCTCGGCTTCCTGCATTCGTCCGATGAGTACAAGGTGATGGCTCTGGCGTCGTACGGCAAGCCGGAATACCTCGATGTGTTCCGCGATATCGTGCGTTATCGCGGCGACGGCAGCTATACGGTCGACGCCCCGCGCCTCGTCAAACGCTTCGGTCCGGCACGCGAACGCGGCGGCCCGCTCGAACAGCGCCACTTCGATATTGCCCATTCGTTGCAGCGTGTGCTCGAAGAAACGGTGCTGCAACTCGCGGGCTGGCTGCATGAGAAAACCCACTTGAGCAAGCTCAGCATGGCAGGCGGCGTCGCACTGAACTGCGTGATGAATTCGAAGCTGCGCGACGCAGGTCCATTCGACGATGTGTGGGTTCAGCCCGCAGCGGGCGATGCGGGCACCGCGCTTGGCGCAGCGTTGTGGATCGATTCTCGCGAACGCGGCGAGCGCGGCGATCACAAGCGTCATTGGGTAATGGACCACGCGTACCTCGGTCCCGAATATCCGGAACAGGAAATCGAACAGTTCCTGCAATGGTCGAAGGTGCCGTACCGGCGGCTCAACGACATCGCCGGCGAGACCGCCGACCTGCTAGCGAGCGGCAAGGTGATCGGCTGGTATCAGGGCCGCACTGAGTTCGGTCCGCGGGCACTCGGGGCGCGTTCGATCCTCGCCTCGCCGGTCGATCCGCACATGCAGGCGAAGCTCAACGAGATCAAGGATCGCGAGGACTTCCGCCCAGTCGCGCCGGTCGTCATGGAAGAACATGCGAGCGAATGGTTCGTGAACGGCCAGGTCGCACCGTTCATGCTGTTCGTGTTCGACGTACGCGCCGACAAGGCCGAGCGCATTCCGGCAGTGCGTCACGTGGACGGCACCGCGCGCGTGCAGACTGTGAACCGTTCGCAGCATCCGCCCTACTACGATCTCCTGTCTGCGTTCAACGAGCGCACCGGGGTGCCGATTCTCGTCAACACGTCATTCAATACGCGCGGCGAGCCGATGGTGAATTCGCCCCGCGATGCGGTCGAATCGTTCTGGACTTCGCCGCTCGACGCGCTCGTGATCGGCCCCTTCCTCGTCGAGAAAGCGCGGAGCGGCGCATGAGTCCATCCGCTACGCGACCGATGGACGTAGGAGGCAGCTTCGGCCATCCGCATAGCGAAGCGGAGCCGATTGCAGCCGGGTATCCGGGCGTGTTGCTGGCGCACCTCGACGTGTCGGTGGTCGTGCCGACTTATCGGCGGCCCGACATGCTCGCGTCGTGTCTTCGCGCATTGACGGAACAGGACTTTCCCGCAGATCGCTACGAGATCGTGGTCTGCGACGACGGTCCCGACGAAGCGACTCGCGCATGTGTCGCGCGCATCGCCGGCGAGCAGGCGGAGCGCGGCCTCGCCGTGCGCTACGTGCCGGTGACTCGCACACAGGGTCCCGCAGGCGCACGCAATGCCGGTTGGCAACATGCGCGCTCGCCGGTGATCGCCTTTACCGACGACGACACGTTGCCCGATCCGCAATGGCTGCAAGAAGGGCTTGCCGCGATTCGCCATGGAGCGGCAGCCGCCGCGGGCCGGATCGTCGTGCCGCTGCCCTCTTCGCCGACCGACTACGAGGCGGATGCGAGCGGCCTCGAGCGTGCGGAATTCGCGACCGCCAACGTATTCGTAGCGCGCAGCTTTCTGACGATGACAGGTGGCTTCGACGAGCGTTTCACCTCGGCGTGGCGCGAAGACTCCGATTTGCAGTTCACGCTGCTGCAAGCGGGCGGCAAGATCGTGCGTGCAAGCGATGCGGTGGTCGTGCACCCGGTGCGCCCCGCGCGCTGGGGCGTCAGCATCTCGCAGCAGAAGAAGAGTCAGTTCGACGCGTTGCTCTACAAGAAGCACCCCGAACTGTTCAAAACGCGGATTCGCTCGTCGCCCCCATTGCTGTATTACCTCATTCTCTGCGCCGCATTGGCAGCGCTAGTCGGCGTTTTCGTGGGCGATGGCAATACCGTGACGCTAGCAGTGTTGGCGTGGTTCGCATTGACGGCTTATTTCTGCGCAATGCGTTTGCGCGGGAGGGACCGCAGCTTGCGCCACATTGCCGAAATGGCGTGGACGTCGATCCCGATTCCATTCCTGTCGATCTTCTGGCGACTCTACGGTGCTGTACGTTACAAGGTGCTCTTCTTATGAATGCAGACTCGTTCATCGCCTCTGCCGCGCCGCGCCGCATAGCGATCTTCCGTGCATTGCAACTGGGCGACATGCTCTGCTCGGTGCCAGCGCTGCGAGCGCTGCGCGCAGCCGCGCCGCAAGCGCACATCGCGCTGATCGGCTTGCCGTGGGCGCAGTCGTTTGTCGAGCGCTACGCCGATCTCGTCGACGAACTGGTCGTCTTTCCTGGAGCCGCAGGCTTTCCCGAGCAACCCGAATCGGACGAAGGGCTGCCCGCATTCCGTGAATGGATGCGCGCCCAACGCTTCGATCTCGCAATCCAGCTTCATGGCAGCGGCGGCATTGCGAACGATCTGCTGCTTGAGTTCGGTGCCAACGCTTATGCGGGCTTCGTGCAACCGGACGAGCGGCCGCGTGAAGGCGTGTTTATCGACTGGCCAGACGACCTGCCAGAACCCGAGCGCTACCTCGCATTGATGAGCGCGCTCGGCGCGGAAACCACCGAGCGGCAATTGTCGTTCCCTCTTTGCGAGCGGGATGGCGATGAATACGCGTCGTTAGTGGCCGCGCATGGCATCGAAGCGGAGCGCCTCGTGCTGGTTCATCCAGGTGCGCAATTGCCTTCGCGCCGCTGGCCGGTCGAGCGTTTCGCGGAAGTCGCGGACCGCCTCGCCGCCGATGGCTGGCAGATCGCCATCACCGGCACTGCGGCGGAAGCGTCGCTGACTGGCGCGGTGCTCGGTGCGATGACCGCGCCCGCGTTGCACCTCGCCGGTTCGACATCGCTCGGCGGACTGGCCGCGTTGGTCGCGCACGCGCAACTCGTCGTCTGCAACGACACGGGTATTTCACATATCGCCGCGGCCATGGGGACCGCATCCGTCGTCGTCGCGTCGGGCAGCGATACGCGCCGATGGGCACCGCTCGATCACGAGCGGCACCGCGTGCTTGCCGACTATCCGCCGTGCCGCCCGTGCATGTTCCGCGAGTGTCCTTACGGCCACCCTTGTGCCCTGAACATCGGCGTGGACCGCGTCGTCGAGGCGGCGCGCGCGCAACTGGCCGAAGTTCGTGGCGCGCATCCGGCCGGTCCCTGCGCATTGCATACGCATGCCGAAACCGGATCCTTCGAGGAGTTGCACCATGCTGCGTAACTGCCGCCGTCTCCGTGTGCTGACATGGCACGTGCACGGCAACTACCTGTACTACCTGACACAGGCGCCGCACGATTTTTATCTGGTGACGAAGCCGGATCATCCGCCTGGCTATGCGGGCAAAGTGGGCGTGCTGCCGTGGGGCGACAACGTCCACGAAATCAATGCGGACGACGTGCCGGATCAGGAGTTCGACGTGATCCTGTATCAGCACAAGACGCATTGGGAATACGACCGCGAGCATGTGTTGAGCGACGCGCAGCGCCGCTTGCCGCGCGTGTATATCGAACACGATCCGCCGCAGGAAAATCCGTTCCAGCAATGGCATTGGGTCGACGACCCGGACACGCTGCTGGTTCACGTCACGCACTTCAATCAGTTGATGTGGGATTGCGGCGTGACGCCCACGCGCGTAATCGAACATGGCGTGGTGGTGCCGGAAGGCGTGCACTATACCGGCGAACTGGAGCGCGGCATTGTCGTCGTGAATCATCTCGCTCAGCGCGGCCGCCGCCTCGGCGCCGACGTATTCGCCGATGTGCGCACGCGCGTGCCGCTCGATCTGGTCGGCATGGACGCCGAGCGGCTCGACGGCATTGGTGAAGTCGGCAATCTGGATCTGGCCGCTTTCAGCGCGCGCTATCGCTTCTTCTTCAACCCGATCCGCTGGACCAGTCTCGGCCTCGCCATCGTAGAGGCGATGACGATCGGCATGCCGATCGTGGGCCTCGCGACTACTGAACTGGCGACGGTGATCCGCAATGGCGAAAACGGTTTCGTGCATACAGACGTGAATGCGCTTGTCGACGCAATGCATGAACTGCTTCGCGATCCTGCGGAAGCAAGGCGCCTCGGCGAGGGCGCGCGACGCACGGCGCTGGAGCGGTTCCATATTGACCGTTTCGCGCAGGACTGGCACGACGCGCTGCTGCAAGTGACCGCGTAGGCCAAAGATGGGCGCGGCTTGCGCCGGACAATCGTAAGACGACTAGGACCACGCAACATGAAAGAACTCACCCGCAAGCGGATTCTGGTCACAGGCGGCGCCGGCTTTCTCGGCTCACACCTGTGCGAGCGGCTCGTGACGCAAGGCCACGACGTGCTGTGCGTCGACAACTTCTATACGGGCACGAAGGACAATATCGCGCATCTTCTCGATTGCCCGAACTTTGAGCTGATGCGTCACGACGTGACATTTCCGCTCTATGTGGAAGTCGACGAGATCTACAACCTCGCCTGCCCTGCGTCGCCGATTCACTATCAGCATGACCCGGTACAAACCACCAAGACGAGCGTGCACGGTGCGATCAACATGCTCGGACTCGCCAAGCGTGTGAAAGCAAGAATCTTCCAGGCGTCGACGAGCGAAGTGTATGGCGATGCGCTCGTACATCCGCAGAAAGAAGACTACTGGGGCCACGTGAATCCGATCGGACCGCGCTCCTGCTACGACGAAGGCAAGCGCTGCGCAGAAACGCTCTTCATGGACTACCGCCGTCAACATGGCCTTTCCATTCGCATTGCGCGAATCTTCAATACGTATGGGCCGCGCATGCATCCCGCCGATGGCCGCGTGGTGTCGAACTTCATGATGCAGGCGCTGCGCGGCGAGCCGATCACGCTCTATGGCGACGGCTCCCAAACGCGTTCGTTCTGCTACGTGGACGACATGATCGACGCGTTCATCCGCTTGATGAACACCGCCGAAGACCCCGGCGGCCCGGTCAATCTCGGCAATCCGCACGAAGTGAGCATGCGCGAGATCGCGCAACGGATTGTGGCAATTACGGGCTCCAGTTCGCCGCTTGAATTGCATCCGCTGCCGACCGACGACCCGTGGCATCGTCAACCGGACATTTCACGCGCGCGCGAGCTGCTCGGCTGGCAGCCCAAAACCTCGCTCGACGACGGACTCAAAGAGACCGCGCGCTACTTCCGCGCGCGGATCGAGGCAACGTCGGAAGCGACGGCCGACGTTGCCTCGATTGGGGCGCATACGGATCAGCGCCCCGCCCTCACGTAACTCGCCAGAAACGTGCGGGTGCTGCCGTCGGGGAACTGCACGGCCACCTGCTCGCCGCTCGCCAGCGCGACCTCACCGGCGCCATAGCGCGGCACGCGCACGGCATCGCCCGGAGTCCAGACGCGTGGTTTGCGCGCATTCTCGCGCTTGCGCTGTGCGACTTCATTCGCGTGCGTTTGCGGTGCGACGATAGCGTCGGGCGCCATGTCGATTTGCGGCGGATTCACGCAGTTGTCGCAGACGCCGCAGCGCTCGGCGGAAGGCGAGTCGCCGTAATAGTCGAGAATCGCGCGCCACCGGCATTGACCCGTTTGCGCGTAGTCGATCATCTGCTGCAGCGTTTCCCTGTCGTGCGCGCTCATCTGCTCGAATTTCGCCGCGGCATTGGCAACCGCGTCGCGCGCGGATTCCTTCGCGCCCTCGCGGCTTCGCAGACGATAGCGACGCTGCCGGTCGCGGCCGGCCACGCGGGCGTCGACCAGCATGTTCAACGCGACTTCCAGCTTGCCCGCACCGACATCCGGCAATTCCTGCTTGAGCGCGGCCAGCGTGACGCCCTTCGGTTCGTCGCCAATACGCGCGACAAGCGTGTCATATACACGCTGCGCGAGTTCGACGCTCGGATAGCGTCCCGCGAGGAAGAATTGTTGAATACGCCGGTCGTTCAGATCGAATAGCAGCACGCAATCGGCGGGCTCGCCGTCGCGGCCCGCGCGTCCCGTTTCCTGATAGTAAGCGTCGAGGCTGCCGGGAATCTGGTAATGGATCACGAAGCGTATGTCCGCCTTGTCGATGCCCATGCCGAACGCGTTGGTTGCGATCATCAAACGGGTGGCGCCCGACATGAACTGCTCCTGCGCCTCTTCGCGAGCGTCAGCCGCCATTCGACCGTGATAGCGCGAGACCGACTCGCCTGCCTCAGTGAGCCAGCCGTAAATGCGATCGACGTCGCGCACGGTCGCCGCGTAGACGATGCCGGTCCCGCTAAGCGATGCAATCAGCTTCGACAATTGCTCGCGCTTCGCGGTCACGGCGCGTGCCGCGCCGTCTTTGCCGCCCGCCGTGCTGACCTGCACGACGCGATAGCGCAGATTCTCGCGATACGTGCCCGTGCGAACCACACGCGGTTCGCGCAATGCAAGCGAGTGCACGATGTCGTCGAGCACGCGTGGCGTCGCGGTGGCAGTCAACGCAAGCACCGGCGGCTGCCCGAGCGACTTAACCGCAGCCGCGATCTGCAGAAACGCGGGGCGAAAGTCGTGTCCCCATTGCGATACGCAGTGCGCCTCGTCGACCACCACTAGTCCGACGCGGTTTTCGGGGCGCGCGCGCAACGTCTCGATGAAGGCCGGTTGCGCGAGGCGCTCCGGCGTGACGAACACAATGCCGCTCTCGCCTGAAGCAATCCGCTCCAGCGCTTCGCGCTCGGCGCGACTACGCAGCGTGCTGTTCACGAGTGTGCAGTCAATTCCAGCGGCAACCAGCTTGTCGGCCTGGTCTTTCATGAGCGCGATCAGCGGCGACACGACGAGCGTCGTGCCCTCGAGATGCAGCGCCGGCAACTGATAGCAAAGCGACTTACCCGCGCCGGTCGGCATCGTGGCAAGCGTGTCCTTGTGTTGCAATACGCTGCGGATAATGTCCTCCTGACCGGCGCGCAAGCGCACGATACCGAACATGTCACGCATGGTCTTGCGCATGCTGCGAAGCCGTTGGTCGACTGTCATGGTTGGAAACAAGCGTCCTTGCGGGCGTTTTCGCCCGCGGTTGTAGTGAGATGAGTGTGAAAGACGATGTGAAAGACGAAACCCGCGCGCAGCCGCGTAACCCGCCGCTCACGGTTGCAGCTTGACCTTGATCCAGCCCGGCTCGCGATTGTCGAACGCGCGATATGCCTCGATCGCGTCGGTAATCGGCTCGCGCTGCGTCAGCACGGCAAGCGGATCGAACGAGCCGTTACGCACGATCTCAACAAGATGCGGCGTAATCGCGCGGTGATTGCAGTTGCCCATGCGCACGACAAGATTGCGGTTCATTGCTTCACCAATCGGAAAAACGCGGTCGTTCGGCGGATACACGCCGATGATCGACACGGTGCCCGCTTTCGCCACCGCTCTGACCGACCACGTCAATACTTGCGACGGTCCGCTGCCCGGACGCCAGTTATCGCCATCGGGGTTCGTATCGGGCGCAATCTCCTTCACTTCCTTGTCGAAGGCCTGTTGCTGGTCGCGCTCTTTCTGCGCGGCCGGGCCGTGCTCGGCACGCACCGCGTCCACGCCCACTGCATCGATCACGCGATCCACACCGATGCCGCCGGTCAGTTGCAAAATCATGTCGACCGGATCTTCCTCGTCGAAATTAATCACTTCTGCGCCTTGCGTGCGAGCCATGTCCAGCCGCGACGCTATGCGATCCACCGCAATCACGCGGCCGGCGCCCATCAGCTTCGCGCTCGCAATGGCAAATTGGCCCACCGGACCCGCTCCGAACACCGCGACCGTATCGCCGGTACGAACGCCCGCGAGCTGCGCGCCGAAATAGCCGGTGGGAAAGATATCGGAGAGCAGGATCGCTCGATCGTCGTCGATTTCGTCGGGCAAACGGATCAGGCTCGCGTGCGCCAGCGGCGTGCGCGCGTATTGCGCCTGCAGACCCTGGAATGGGCCGGTCGTTTTCGGTCCACCGAAGAATGCTGTGCCGGCGCTCGCGCCATTCGGATTTGCGTTGTTGCATTGGGCCGTGTAGCCCGAGCGGCAATACGAGCAATATCCGCACGAGATAGTCGACGGAATCAGCACGCGATCGCCTTGGCGCAGATTGCGCACACTGCGGCCCACTTCCTCGACGATGCCGATTCCTTCATGACCGAGAATCGTGCCCGGCACCATGCCGCCCAATGTGCCGCGCACCATATGCAGATCGGTGCCGCAAATCGCGCTCGACGTGAGACGTACGAGCGCGTCGGTAGCTTGTTCGAGTCTGGGATCGGGAACATTGTCGAGACGGATGTCCCCCAATGCCGTGAAATACCACTGCTTTCATCTGCACTCTCCTTCTCTCAGGTCTGACAGCGTCGCGGCCCATGGCTGCCTGCATCGAAGCCCGCGTTGAATTCGCGTGCCTTGTCACGGCGCAGCAATCCGCGTGCAACGCTCCATCTGAAACATCGCCTGCGCAGCGGGTATCCCTTTTGCTCGATTTCGATGTGCGTGAACGAAGCGTCAATCAACCTGAGAGGAGAAAAGCATGAACCAGGAACCGTCCGATCCGGTGGAACGCGCGGACCAGCGGCGCGAGAAACTGGGTGATGGAGACGTCAAGATCAAGTCCGACGGCACAGTGGAAGAGCGGGAGCATGGAAGCATCGACCCGACTCTGGTTCCGAAGGGAAAAGAACACCCGTCTGAAGGGCCGTACACCCCTGAGCACGATCACGTGGATCCCGATCTCGAACCGGGTGGCGCCGAAGGCCATCCAACCAGCAAAGACGATCTGTCAGCGTGACGCTGTTCGCGTGTCGCTCGCGTAGCAGACGATCTGCAAAGACACCGTGCAAGACAAGCCGATATAGTGCGCAAACTTAACGCTAAATGAAGCGTACCCGCCGTCGGGAGGGTACGCCTTCTACGCTGATGCGAACGCTTATGCGGCGCCCGTCGCGCGCCCCGCGCGCAGGCGCTGACCCGTCGCCGACGACTGATCGCCGCGCGTATAGGGCGCTAGCGCATCCGGCGTGCGCATGTCGCGTGGCGTTTCAAAGTCTGCGAGCGCGGCGCCTCGCATCTGCTCGGGCGAGCTGGAAAAACCGGTGCGATCACCATAGTCCGCCGACGGCAAACGCGGCGCACCTTCCACGCAATTGGCGGCATACACGTCGAGCGCCGTGACGCAGGCCACGTTCACGGCCGCGGCGGCCGCCCGTTGCCGGTCACGTGCGCTCCACTTGTTCGACGTCAGCGCCAGCGTGCCAAGGTCGAGCGCATCGCCGCCTACGCGCGCCCACAAGAATGGCCGCGGATCGCGCGACGCCAGTATGCCGACGCCGCACGCAAGTTCGCGCAAACCGTAGAAGCGCATGGTGCCGGGTCCTGTCTCGACACCTGCCACGCGGGCCATCATGCGCGGCGCGACCAGTTCAGCAAGGCCAAGCGCAATGCTGTACCACCCAAGGCCGCGCGCGATCGAATCCGGTTGCGGCAGTCGTTCCTTCAGAGCGCGAACGCTCTCCTGCTTCGGTTCAGTACGAGAATCCATTTACATCACCTTCATTCTGGGGAGCCACGTCAGCGCAGCTCACGTGAAATAACAGACAGCGCCAGTGTCGCGACGATCACTGCCCGACGCGTCAAGATTTGAGCACGACCTTGATGCAGCCGTCTTCCTTGTCGCGGAACGTCTTGTACATGCGCGGGCCTTCATCGAGCGAAACCGTGTGCGTGATGACGAACGACGGGTCGATCTGCTTTTCCTGGATTCGCCGCAACAGATCGTCGGTCCAGCGGTTGACGTGCGTCTGTCCCATGCGCCATGTCAGGCCCTTGTTCATCGACGCACCGAACGGAATCTTGTCTACCAGACCGCCGTAGACGCCCGGCACCGACAACGTTCCCGCAGGACGGCAAACGTAGATCATCTCGCGCAGCACGTGCGGCCGGTCGGTTTCGAGCATCACGGCCTGCTTTGCGCGGTCATACATCGCGTCTACCGAACGCGTTGCGTGCGATTCCATGCCCACAGCGTCGATACATTTTTCCGGCCCCTTGCCGCCCGTCAGTTCCTTCAACCGTTCGAGGACGCTCTCTTCCTTGAAGTCGATCGTGACGGCGCCGCCCGCGCGCGCCATCGAAAGGCGCTCGGGGACGCAGTCGATCGCAATCACCTGCTTTGCGCCGAGCAGCACGGCGCTGCGAATCGCCATTTGCCCAACCGGGCCGGCGCCCCAGATCGCGACGGTATCGGTGGGCTCGATATCGCATTGCACCGCAGCCTGCCAGCCGGTCGGAAAAATGTCGCCGAGGAAAAGCACCTGCTCGTCGCTCAGACCGTCCGGGATCTTTACATGCGTTTTGTCCGCAAACGGCACGCGTACGAACTCGGCCTGCCCGCCAGGATAGCCGCCCGTCAGATGCGTGTAGCCGAACAGGCCCGCCGTGGTATGGCCGAACATCTTGTCGGCAATGTCCTTGTTGCGATTACTCCGCTCGCACACGGAAAAGTTGCCGCGTTTGCATTGATCGCATTCGCCGCAGATTATGGTGAACGGCACGACCACGCGGTCACCCACCTTTAGCGCGCTGTTCTCCTTGCCGACTTCCACCACCTCGCCCATGAACTCGTGGCCCATGATGTCGCCGGACTCCATGCCGGGCATGAAGCCGTCGTAAAGATGCAGGTCGGAGCCACAAATCGCGCAACTCGATACCTTGATGATCGCGTCGCGCGGGTGTTCGATCTTCGGATCGGGCACAGTGTCGCAGCGGATGTCTTTCTTGCCATGCCATCTAAGCGCCTTCATATATCCTCCACACTGAACGGTTCAACTACTCGCGGGTGAAACGCGAACACTTGCGCATCCGGCGTGCCGCGCGGTCTCGTACCGCGCGATAGTCGCCGCATCGCAGGTGGAGTCGATGGCGCCGGCATGAAAGCGTCAAATCGCGCTAGCGCTGAAACACACTGCGCGCGGTCCTCGTGAGCCACGCCATCACGCTTGTGCGTGCGAGCGTTCCAATCGCTTTGCGCGGTCCGAGAAGCACGGCCGCAAGACCGGCCGCGAGCACCAGTGCCAGGTAAGGCGTGTCAGCGAGAGAAGTCATTGCGTTGACGGCCGGCACACCCACTATCGAGGTTCGCCGAGGCGTGTGCAGTGCCAGATTTGCGGACAGCAGGCGCGCTCGAGAGGCGGCCATGCGCTGAAGGATCGCCGCGCGGCGTTCCTGATGCCAGGCTTGATCGTGTTTCATTTCAGGGCGTCCTTCAGGGCTTCCAGGTCATGGGACACTTCGTCGCGCAGCACATGCAACGGCTCGACGGGCTTCTGGGCCTTCATCATCGCGAAGGTGGCGATCGATATGACGAGCCACGCGGCCGCAACACCCCACGCAACGGCAATGACGTACGGCGTGTTCCATGCCGTCACGATGATGGCCACGCACAGGAAAGAGAGGGTGAACATGGCAGCGACCGCCAGCACGACCATCGCGATGACTTCGCGCACCAATCGCCCTTTCGCCTCCTCCAGTTCGAGTGCCAGAAGTTCGGCGTAGTCCACCGCCCGACTCGAACAGAAACGCGCCACGTTGCGCCACTGGCTCACTTTGGTATGTATCGACATCCTGTATCTCCCGCCAGCAATTGCCGTCACGGGCGCTCGCCACCGGTTACGTCAACCGGCGACGAGCGCTTGATCCGACGATGCAATCGACTCTGTGTCAACCGTATCTAACGGTAATCCCTGTCGCCACGAACATCGCGTGCGGTTGCCGAGCGCAGCGCGCCGAGAATGAAGCCCGCGGCCGCCGCAATTGCGAGCGCGGTGAACGGCCGCTCGGTGGTCGTCTCGCGCACGACGTCCGCGAGATCCGCCCACACCTGTTGAGCCTTGCCGCTTAGTTCGCGGGCGGTGCCGGCCATCTGGGTCCCGGTGTCGCCGAGCATCTCGCCCGCCTTCTCCTGCACCTTGCCGCCTATTTCCTTCACTGCCCCTTCCACTTTTCCTGTTTCCATGTTTGCTCTCCGTGGTTTGCGCGCACGAGGGTGCACAGCACTGGCCGCGCAGCCGGAGCCCCGGCATGCGTTGTCGACACGCCGCAAGAAGCGCGCCGCGTGAACGCCCGAAGAGAACTCACCGGCAGTAGATGGGAGTGAGCCGAAGAAAGCCGGCGCGCAACAGAGAGGAACAGGGAAGAGAACGGCGGATGCGGAGAGAGAAACGGCGGATACAAGCGAAGTACGAATAGCGCATCGCGCATATCGAGAGCATCGAGCCTGTGCCCGACGTCAAAAACGCGCCGCTACATGGACGTGCGTGTTGGCGCAACCAGGGTAAGTCATGACGCGCGCCTATGCGTTGGAGGCGCGCGTTTCAGTGTCGGACGACTGGCTTAACCTTGCGGCAATGCGCCGTTGAGCAGGCGCTGCAGTGTATCGATTTTACGAAGGTGTACGCCCCATAGTTGCCCGCCGTCCTTGATGCGGCTCAGACGGTCATGCCAGTAGGAGAGCGGAAAAGCCGAATTGTCGCTAGCACTCGCATGCGAGCGTACGAGAACCTGTTCGATATGGGCGAGATCACGTTCGATCATCGCCTGTCGCATGGAGCCGAGAGTTCTGGAATTGAAAGTTTGTTGCATGACGGTTAGGGCTGCGGTAAAAACGGCTATTACAGCAAGCCGCGTGCCGCGACTTCACACGGCCTCCGTTGGATACCGCCGAAATCCATGCGCCACGCGCTATTCGACGATCTGGAAAAGCTTATGCACGCGGCATGTGCCTTCGGATTTTCGCGCCATGCATGGCCCAAACGGTTGATATCCCTCTTCCCTTTTTACAACCTCAGCCTTGTCCAGGGCTGCCGTGAAATTAGCCAGCGCTCAACGCGGCGGCTCACGCCGATTCAAGCTTCCCTTGCTCGCGCCGATAACAAGCATGTGACGATCCACTTTGAAGGAGCGTTCCCGATTTACCGGCTGTCATGGTTCCAACTACGCGCGCTTCTTTTTTCCTTTCTCAACGCCTGGTCGCTTGTTCTGTCGCGGGACTGGCAACGCTCTGTTCGCCGGCAGCTTTCGCCGGTAACGAGCCTCGCGCGAGCGCAGCTTCGTCCCCGGACACCGAGGAGTTGGCGGCGATGCCATTGGAGGCGCTGATGCAGGTCACTGTCAGCACGGCGTCACGTTTCGATCAGTCGGTTACCGATGCACCAGCCGCCGTGGTCGTTCTTACCGCCGAAGACATCAGTCAGTTCGGCTGGCGGACGCTTGCGGATGCGCTCGAGTCGTTGCCGGGCCTGTATGTGACGAACGACCGCTCATATGAATACCTCGGCTCGCGCGGCTTTCAGCGTCCTGGCGATTACAACAGCCGGTTCCTGCTGCTGATCGACGGCATGCGTACGAACGACGGCGTGTACGGTCAGGCACCCATCGGCACGGACTTCCCGCTCGACATGGATCTGGTGAAGCGCATCGAGTATGTGCCGGGCCCGGGTTCGGCGATGTACGGCGCGAACGCGCTTTTCGGCGTGATCAACGTGATTACGAAAACCGGCAGCGATCTGGCGGGCGCGGAAGCCGCCGTCGCGGTGGGGAGCTACGGCGAGAAAAAGGCGCGTGCTTCATACGGCTGGCATGGTGCGCACGGAGCCGACATTCTTGTTTCCGCGACGTCGTATGGACGCAGCGGTCAGGATCTGTACTACCCGGCATTCGACACGCCCGAGCAGAACAACGGCGTCGCCAACCGGCTCGACTACGACCGCGCGCAGAGCTTCCTCGGCAAGGCCGCATACGGCGATTTCCGGCTGACGTTCATTTACGGAAACCGCACGAAGGGCGTGCCCGATGCGCCGTACGGCGCGGTGTTCAATGCGCCCTTCAGCGTGACGGACACGCGAAGCTATCTGGATCTCTCGTATCAGCATTTGCTTGCCGATGGCGTGACGCTGTCATCGCAGGTGTACTGGGGCCGCTACGACTACCAGATGCCCTCAGTCTATGGTCCGCAACCGTATGTGGCCAATGTCGACGGCAGCCACGCGCTCTGGTACGGCGCCGATGTGCACGCGACCGTGTCGTCGATCGACAAGCATCGGATCGTGATCGGTACGGACTTCACCAGAGACGCGCGTCTTAACCAGTACAACTATAACGTCGACCCGTATTCGCAACTCCTCGACGACCACCACAGCGGCAACCGCGCCGGTGTCTATATCGAAGATGAAATCACGTTGCCCGCGAATTTCACGCTGAATGCGGGCTTGCGTTACGACCAGCAGACGGCCTCGGGCGGCAACCTGAGTCCGCGCATCGGGCTCGTCTACAAGCTGACTCCGCGCGATACATTCAAACTGCTGTACGGCGAGGCCTATCGCGCGCCGAACGCATACGAGATGTACTACACGGTAGGCGGCGCCGACGGCCAGTTGGGTAATTCATCGCTGAAGGCAGAGCACATCGCGACGACCGAACTCGTATATGAAAGAGCCGTGTCCGCCACGGCCCGCGCGACACTCTCGCTGTTCCAGTACAACGCGCGCGAACTGATCACGACGACACAGCAGAGTTCCGGTCTTTATATCTTCCGCAATGTCGATCGCGCCACCGCGCGCGGCGCGGAACTCGCCTATGAACAGCAAATGGCAGGCACGCGGGTGCGCGCCAGCTATTCGTACCAGATAGCTCACGACTCCAACACCGGGGCCGCGCTCCAGAACTCACCAAAGCATCTCGCGAAAGCCAATGTGGCCGTGCCCTTCTTCGCGAATGCGCTGGTATCGGGACTCGAAGTGCAATGCACGTCCACGCGACTGGCCGCGGTCGGCGAAACCGGCGGTTTCTGCCTCGCGAACCTCACGCTGAGTTCGCGCCGGCTGATTCGCGGTGCGGACCTGTCGTTTTCCATTTATAACCTGACCGATAAACGGTACGCCGACCCAGTGGGTCCGGGCTTCACCCAGGAGACAGTTGCGCAGCAAAGCCGGACCTTCCTGTTCAAGGCCGTCTACGGGTTCTGACATGAATCGCGTTCGCATCAGGACCATAGCGGCGTGTTTCGTGTTCGCGTCGCCGCTGATCGTGCAGACATCGGTCGATGCACAGGTGGACCTGTCCGCCCTCGAGGCGGCCTACATCTTCAACTTTGCGCAGTTCACCGACTGGCCACCAGGACGCTCGGCGGACAACGTCCTCTCAGTGTGCGTGGAACAGGAGAGCCCGCTCGGTCAGGCGCTCGCCAAGCTCGACGGCAAGCGTGCGGGCAAACAGGGATGGCGCGTTCGGCCGCTGCCTCGCACGGAAAAAGCCGCCGATTGCCACCTCGTCGTGTTAACCGCAAGCACTCCATTGAGCGCGGCAGTCAAGGCGCTGCTGGCATCCGACGCGCCCGTCGTGATCGTGAGCGAGGCCGACACCGCGGAGCAAGGCTGGGTGATTCGCCTCGTGCGCGACGGCGATCATCTTAAGTTCGATATCAACGTTAGCGAGGCTTCACGCCGGCGCATCACGCTCAGTTCGAAACTCATGCGCCTCGCAAGGACGGTTCTATGAAAAGTTTCTCTGCATGGTCACGGCTTGTATGGCCACGCGAACATGTGAATCTGGTCGGCGTGGCGATCGCGCTGCTCATTTCCAGTGTCGTGCTGCTGATCTATCAGGGGCTTTCATTGCGCGCGTCGCTGACCGACGACGTCAGCATGCAGGCATCGGTGCTCGCGGAAAATCTGACGGCCTCGGCCATGTTCCGCGACCGCGAAGCGACTGCTGAAGTACTCGGCTCGCTTCGCAAGGTTCCGCATGTGGAGAGCGCAACCGTCTATACACCAGATGGCGAACTGTTCGTGCGCTATGCGCGCCCCGGGCTCAGCCACGCTGACTACGAAGAAGGCACGCTCGCGAACGTGGGCAGCTCGCGCCGTCTTTCACTCGATGACATTTTCGTCGCGGCGCCCATCATTCATAACGACCGGTTGCTCGGCAGCATCGTGGTCGTAGCGACGACTGACGCGATAAAAACGCAGGTTGCCCAGTACGGCTGCTTTCTCGTCGGCGCGTCGCTGTGTTCGGTGTGGATTGCATCGCTCGTCATGAAGCGCATGCGCGAGCGTGTGTCGCGCGCGGAGAAAGACCTCGAATATCTTGCTTCGACTGATCCGCTGACGGACCTGCCTAATCGCCGTGCGTTCTACGACGAACTCAAGATGCGCCTGCACAAGGCAAGCGCCGCGAATAAACGCGTCGCGCTGATGATGGTGGACCTCGACAATTTCAAGACCGTCAACGATACGCTCGGCCACGGCGCTGGCGATGAACTGCTTAAGCAGGTCGCCGAGGCGTTGCGCAACGTGGTCCGGCCTCACGATCTGGTGAGCCGAATCGGCGGCGACGAATTCGCTATCGTGCTCGGGCCCGATGCTAGCCGCGTTCGTGCACGCGCCACCGCGGGCCGCGTCGCGCGCAACCTGTCACGCCCATTCGTCCTGCTCGGCATCGAGTCGGCCGTAACGGCAAGCGTGGGGTTCAGCGTTTATCCCGAGGACACCGCCGAAATCGCGGAACTGGTCAGCAATGCGGACATTGCGCTGTATTCGGCGAAAAGCAGGGGCAAGAGCATTGCCGTCGAGTTTCAGAGCGAGATGACAGCCGAGGCGCAACGGCGCGCGCGCATCGAAGCCGAACTGCGCAAGGCGCTCGAACACGAGGGGCTCGACATCGTCTATCAGCCGCAATTCGACTGCCTTTCCGGCCGGCTGCTCGGCGCGGAGGCGCTCGTCCGTTGGACGCATCCGACGGAAGGCCCGATTTTGCCGGCCGAATTCGTTCCGATTGCCGAAAACAGCGATCTGATCGTCGCGCTTGGCCGCTGGGTCTTGTCGCGTGCATGCCGCGACGCGGCGAACTGGAATGCCGGCACGAATGCAGGCGTGCATGTGGCCGTGAACATTTCCGCACGCCAACTGCGAACCGAAGGCTTCACGGACGAAGTATGCACCGCGTTGAAAAAAAGCGGGCTGCCGGCCTCGCTGCTCGAACTCGAACTGACCGAGAGCCAGTTGATGTCCAATATGTCGGTGGGCATTCAGGCAATGCAGGAATTGCGCGCCGCCGGCGTGCGCCTGTCGCTCGACGACTTCGGCACGGGGTACTCGTCGCTGTCATACCTGCAATCTTTTCCGGTGCACAGCATCAAGATCGACCGCAGTTTCATCTGTCCATTGCCCAATGGCGGTCAGCCCATCGTCACCGCGATCATTTCGATGGCGCATAGCTTCGGCCTGCTGGTCGTCGCGGAAGGCGTCGAGTATCCCGCGCAACTCGAATGGCTGTGCGACGCGCGCTGCGATGTGGTGCAAGGCTTCCTGACCGGCCGTCCGATGCGGCTCGAACAATTGCTCGCGATCATTCGCGCGGAAGAAGAACAGACAGACACGCGTAGCAGAACGCCGGTCGCGCCGCGGCCGCACCGTGTGCCGACAACCTGAGAGACTGACAGTCCACTTGACCCGTGCGATATACGAAGGTAGCCTACACAGGTTACCTTCGTATATTCGTCTGGTTTTCAGTTGGCACACATGGGTAAGAACGATCCGCCGCTCGACTCCGATTCGCTTCACGCACTCGCCGAAGACCTGCGGGTGCTGACCGGCAAGCTGCGTCGCCGTCTGCGTGAAGAGGCGCATCTCGGCGATTTCACGCCTTCGCAGATACAGGTTCTCGGCCTGCTCGAGCGCGACGGCCCCGCAACGGTCACCGAACTCGCGCGCACCCAGGGCATGCGTCCGCAATCCATGAGCGAGACGCTTTCTGTTTTGAAAGCCGCAGGCCTCGTGAGCGGCGCCCCCGATCCGAACGACGGTCGGCAAACCGTTCTTTCGCTCACACCCGCCTTCCGTAAGAAGATCAAGGCAAGTCGCGCCGCACGCGAAGACTGGCTGTTTCGCACTATCCAGACGCGCTTTTCGGCAGCCGAGCAGCAGCAACTTGCTGCCGGGGTCGAATTACTCAAACGCCTGACCGAATCGTAACTCTCGCGCAAACCAGAACTGGAGTTCACATGGCACTGACCACGCTCGACGCAAAGACCGCACTGGTGGTGATCGACTTGCAGCAAGGCATCGTCGCAATGCCCACCGCTCATCCCACCGCTGAAGTGGTCGCACGCGCGGCCCAATTAGCCCACGCGTTTCGCCACCACGGTCTGCCCGTCGTGCTGGTGAACGTGGCGGGCGGCGCGCCGGGGCGCGCGGAACAGGCGCGTCCTACCGGCAATTTCCCCGCGGGATTTACCGACCTCGTGCCCGAACTGAACCGGCAAGCGTCGGATCATCTCGTGACGAAACACACGTGGGGCGCATTCACGAATACTGATCTCGAAGCGTATCTGCGCGAGCAAGGTGTAACGCAAATCGTGCTGGCGGGTGTGGCGACCAGCGTCGGCGTTGAATCAACCGCGCGTTTCGCCCACGAGCTAGGTCTGAACATCGCGTTTGCTGTCGACGCGATGACCGACCTGCACCTGGACGCTCACACGAACAGCCTCACGCGAATCTTCCCGCGGCTCGGCGAAACCGGCACCACGCAGGAAGTGCTCGCCATGCTCGAGCAAACGCACGCATGAGCATGCGCTGCCGGCCAGACACCATCCAGACTTTCGTAGGAGATGAATTCCGGTGAGCAGTACGTTCCGTTCGCTGCGTAACTTCAATTACCGTGTGTGGGCGAGTGGTGCGATCGTCTCCAATGTCGGTACATGGATGCAACGCACCGCGCAGGACTGGCTGGTCCTCACGGAACTCACGCAACACAATGCGACTTCCGTCGGTATCGTGATGTCGCTGCAGTTCGGGCCGCAAATGCTTTTACTGCCGCTCACCGGCTATGCGGCCGATCATTTCGACCGCCGCAAGCTGCTCTTCATCACGCAGGCGGCCATGGGCAGTCTCGCGCTCGGCCTTGGGCTGCTGACGATTACCGGCCTCGTGCAACTCTGGCAGGTCTACGTTTTCGCAGGACTGCTCGGCTGCGTGACCGCATTCGATTCGCCCGCGCGTCAGACTTTCGTGTCCGACCTCGTCGGCGAAAGCGATCTTTCCAATGCGGTCGCGCTCAACTCCACGTCGTTCAATGCCGCGCGAATGATCGGTCCGGCGGTGGCGGGTCTGTTGATCGCGTCGGTCGGAACTGGCTGGGTGTTTCTGATCAACGCGCTCTCGTTTATCGCCGTCCTCGGCGCATTGCGCATGTTGCGCGCTCGCGAGCTACATGCAAAGCCTCGAGCAATGCGCTCGCGCGGCAGCTTCGTCGAAGGTTTCCGTTATGTATGGAAGCGCCCCGATCTGAAGGCGGCGCTGCTCATGCAGTTCCTGATCGGCACGTTCGGCCTTAACTTCCCTATTTTTATTTCGACGATGTCCGTCACCGCATTCCATGCGGGCGCGGGCGAATACGGCGTGCTGAGTTCGACCATGGCGGTCGGTTCCGTCACCGGCGCGCTGCTTGCGGCGCGCCGCGCACAACCGCGCATGGCTTTGCTGCTCGGTGCTGCGGCAGTCTTCGGCGTGGGCTGCACGGCAGCTTCGCTGATGCCGAACTATGTGCTCTTCGGCGTGATGCTCGCCTTCATCGGCGTGTCGACGCAAACCTTCAACACATCCACCAACAGTCTCGTGCAACTCTCCACGGAGCCGGCCATGCGTGGCCGCGTGATCGCGATCCTGCTCGCCATTGCGCTCGGGGGCACTCCGCTTGGCGCGCCCGTGGTCGGCTGGGTCGCGGACCGTTTCGGCCCGCGCTGGGCGCTCGGCGTGGGCGCGGCGTCGGGCTTCGCCGCCGCGCTCGTGGGCTTGCTGTACCTCGTCAAATACCGGGGCCTTCGCGTGTACGTCGACGCGGGACGTCTGCGCTACAGCATTGACGAGCCGCGCCAGGCGCCACCTTATGTGAGCCCGGCGATAGCCGTACAAAACGCCGTCCTGGATGAAGCGGAAGAAGAGTCTTCATCAGGCGTGTAGCGCAAGTTACTTCGCGACCGGCATCGTGAACTCGGCACCTTTTGCGATGCTATCCGGCCAGCGCTGCATGATGCTCTTGTAACGTGTATAGAAGCGCACGCCTTCTTCACCATACGCATGATGATCGCCGAATAGCGACCTCTTCCACCCACCGAACGAGTGCCACGCCATTGGCACCGGAATGGGCACATTGATGCCGACCATGCCCACCTGAATTTGCCGGCCGAAAGCGCGCGCTACACCGCCGTCCGACGTAAAGAGCGACACGCCGTTACCAAACTCATGCGCGTTGATGAGTTCCACCGCGCTTGCGAAATCAGGCACGCGCACGACGGCAAGCACGGGGCCGAAGATTTCTTCCTTATAAATCTTCATTTGCGTGCCGACATTGTCGAACAGCGTTCCGCCAATGAAGAAGCCCGCCTCGTTCGCGACCGGATGCGCGCGGCCGTCCACGATGAGCGTCGCGCCCTCTTCTTCGCCCGATGCGATATAGCCCGCGACTTTCGCCTTGTGTTCGGCGGTCACGAGCGGGCCCATTTCGGCGTCGAGGTTCTCCCCGTTCTTGATCACGAGCGACTTGACGCGCGGCACCAGCTTTTCGATCAGCTTGTCGGCGACATTACCCACAGCCACCGCCACCGAAATTGCCATGCAGCGCTCGCCGGCCGATCCGTATGCGGCGCCGATCAACGCGTCGACGGCCTGGTCGAGATCGGCGTCGGGCATCACCACGAGGTGATTCTTGGCACCGCCGAGAGCCTGCACCCGCTTGCCGCGCTTCGAAGCCTCCGTATGAATGTACTCGGCGATCGGAGTCGAACCGACGAACGACAGGGCGGCGACATCCGGATGTTCGATGAGTGCATCGACGGCCACCTTGTCGCCGTTGACCACATTGAACACGCCGTCCGGCAGACCAGCTTCTTTCAACAGTTCTGCAATGCGCAGCGACGCCGAAGGATCGCGTTCTGACGGCTTCAGCACGAAGGTGTTGCCGCAAGCCAGCGCCACAGGGAACATCCACATGGGCACCATGACCGGGAAATTGAACGGCGTAATGCCCGCGACCACGCCGAGGGGTTGGCGCAGATTCCAGTTGTCGATGCCGCCGCCGATCTGGTCGGTGAAATCGGTCTTCAGCAGATTCGGAATGCTGCATGCGAACTCGACCACTTCGATGCCACGCACGACCTCCCCCTGCGCGTCCGTAAATACCTTGCCGTGCTCGCGCGTAATGAGCATCGCGAGTTCGTCGTGGTGCTTGTTGAGCAGTTCTTTGAACTTGAACAGAATGCGCGCGCGCTTGAGCGGCGCGGTTTCGCTCCACGCGGCGAAGGCGGCTTTCGCGGATTGCACTGCAGCATCTACTTCCTCGATCGACGCAAGCGCGACCGCCCCTGTCACCTGACCCGTCGCGGGATTGAATACTTCCTTGAAGCGGCCGCTGGTCGGGTCGACCGCAGCCCCGCCGATATAGTGGCCGATCTGCTGCACCGAAAGTTTCGCTTGTTCGTTTGCTGCGTTCATTGATTACCTCGGATTCGGGATGTGCCGCGGCATTCGGACCGGGCGGACAGACGGATTGGAGTCCGTCAACTGTATCCACGCTGCGCCGCATATTCCCGATACAGCAAAACAGAACCGCGCCTCACTGTATTGTTTTTTGTGCGGCAACTGTGCTGGGCGCACTGCGCTTGACCGGCTGCCTTTTGCGTTCTTCCGCATCGCAGCATGCCGTTGCCGCGAGCCCAGACCCCGTCGTACAAATCCTGGCTTGCATAGTTGGCGCGCCGGACGCCAAATGAGGCAGCCGCAGAAGCTGGTCACCCAAAAATCAGGTGAGGAGGCGCAACATGACAACGAATGTATCGGTGGATGATGACCGCAAGCATCGCGGGCAGGCGCGCAAGGCAACCGCCAGTGGCTGGATCGGCTCGGCACTCGAATACTACGATTTCTTCATTTACGCGCAGGCAGCGGCGCTGATCTTTCCTCAGCTGTTTTTTCCGTCCGGCAACCCAAAGATCGCGATTGTCGCCTCGCTCGCGACTTACGGTGTGGGTTACGTCGCACGGCCAATCGGTGCGTTCGTGCTCGGTCATTGGGGCGACACGCATGGCCGCAAGAACGTTCTGCTGGTCTGCATGTTCCTGATGGGCTTTTCGACGATGGCCGTGGGCTTCCTGCCCACCTACCAGCATGTCGGCTTGCTTGCACCGGCGCTGCTCGTTGTGCTTCGTCTGATTCAGGGCTTTGCGGTCGCCGGCGAAATCTCGGGCGCGAGCTCGATGATTCTTGAACATGCGCCATTTGGACGACGCGGCTATTACGCCAGTTTCACGCTGCAAGGCGTGCAGGCCGGACAGATTCTCGCTGCTGCCGTGTTTCTGCCGCTCGCCTATTTCATGGAGGAGAGTTCTTTCAATTCGTGGGGCTGGCGCATTCCCTTTCTACTGAGTGCCGTGGTGCTCGTGGCTGGCTATATCATCCGGCGCGAGGTCGAGGAAACGCCCGCTTTCGCCAAAGAAGATGCGAGCGGCGGCGTGCCCAAGTCGCCGATCGCCGAGGCGTTCCGCTACAACTGGGTGGACATGCTGCGCGTGGTCGGCTGCTCGCTGATGAACGTGATTCCCGTGGTCGCGACGATTTTCGGCGCTGCCTATGCGGTGCAGGCCGCGTACGGTATCGGCTTTTCGAAAAGCGTTTATCTATGGATTCCGGTAATCGGCAACATTGTGGCCGTGCTCGTGATCCCTTACGTGGGCAATCTGTCGGACCGGATTGGCCGACGCCTGCCGATCATTGTCGGCGCGCTCGGCGCGGGGCTTCTCTCATTTGCGTACCTCTATGCGATCAGTATCCACAACGTAGCGCTCGCGATCGTCATGTCGATCCTCATGTGGGGCATCATCTACCAGGGTTATAACGCCATATTCCCGAGTTTCTATCCAGAACTTTTTCCCACCCGCTCGCGCGTCTCCGCGATGGCGATCGGACAGAACATCGGGACGACGATTACGGCGCTGCTCCCCGCACTATTTGCGTATGTCGCGCCGCCGGGATCGCACAATGTTCCGCTCACGATTGGAGCGATCACGTTCGGCATCACGATCATTGCGGCGGTGACCGCATGGAGCGCGCGGGAGAACTACCGGGTCAAACTGTCCGATCTGGGTCAGCCGGGCGCGGTGCCGCTCGACAAGACCAGCTACGACCGGCTGAGGGCAGAAACAATGGCGGAATCGAAAAAGGCGGTGGCTTCTTAGGCAGAAGAACAATGCGCGTTTAGCGCCATTGCGCAGTCAACTCGTTAGCGAAGACCATTTTCTCGCGCACTCGTTCGATGAAGGCTGCCTCCACACCGCTTTGCGCCTTGAGAAATTTTAGCGCTGCGGAATGTACCGCGCGCATCGACCCGCCGTCTATTGCGACGATGCGCGCCGAGTTACGCCGCGTTTCCGCGACCAGATCGCGCGCGCCGCTGAAATCGGGCGACAAGCCGCTCTGCGCCTCGAAGCTTGCTCGCAGATGAGCAGTGTATTCGCGCGACTGCCCAAGCTGGTCCATGTCGATGAGCAGATCGACTCCCTGCGCCATTCGCCACCCGCAAAGAATCCACAACGCGACGAATGCGCGGTATGCATTATTGCCTTCCGCGCTGCGTGCGTACTGTTCGCAGGCCGTTGCGTAGGCGTCGTCGGATGCCGGCGTGGCGGACGGCAACTTTACATCGCACATGTCGATAACCTGCTTCACCACCGGTTCGGCACGATTCAAGCCGAGCACGCGAAAAGGCGCGGCAACAAAAAACGGATTACGCCATTGCTGGTTCAGGAGCCAGCCGGAAGCAAATTGCGAAGCAGGATTGCGCAACACACCGACGTGCATCGCGCCGGGAAAGGCGTGTCTGAGCCACGGCAACCTTCCCGAAGACCGGCAGAACTTGAACACCGGCACGCTGCCTTGCCGCGTCGAGTGCTCGCACAAGTTGCGTAAATACGCATGTAGCGCCGGGAATCCGGCATCCGGCACGCCGCCGAAACGGTCGATGCTGAATTGCCTGCTGTAGCCGGCCACGCCGCGCGCGCCTTCTTGCAGAAAGGGCGTGTACTCGTCGAAGTAAGGGGCGGCGAGCGGCGGATGCCCGGAGGTCAACGTGGGACGGCTTGCGGCAACATCTGCGAGGCTCAAATCAGCGAGTACGTTGCTGAGCGGCTCGTAAAAGCCGGCTACAGCGTCGAGCGCCCGAAGACGGGACCACACCCAGGTGCCTGCGCTCCGCCACCCAGTGTGCAGAAATACGCCCTGTTTCAGGGCACTTGTCGGCGCGGCGTCGGCCTCATGTGACAACGGCATCGGTGTTCTCTTTTAGTGAAGCGATAGCGAATCATGCTGCGCATACTGTAGCGTTTTGAGCTGTCGTCTGCGTTACACAAGCACCAGTTTACCTTTCATCCTGCACCGGCACTGGAAGCGTGCCGGCAAACGCATTAAGCTCCAGGGTCGAGGACTCAAAACAGCACCTTCATGAACGATTCCGCCGATATACGCTTCCTGCTGACCATACGCGAAAGCGGCAGCCTCGTCGCCGCGGCGCGAAAGTTGGGGCTGTCACCTTCGGCAATCACGCAGCGTCTGCAACAACTGGAGAAGAAGCTCGGTGCTCAACTGCTCAACCGCAGCGCGCGCCGCCTTCAATTTACCGAAGAAGGTACGCTGCTCTGCGAGCGCGGCGCGGAACTGGTTCGGCAATTCGATACGCTATTCGAAGATCTGCAGATGCGCCGCGGCGGCCTGGTCGGCACATTGAAAGTCAACGCGCCGCTCGGTTTCGGGCGCCGTTACGTGGCGCCCGCGATTGCCGACTTTCAGCAGCAGCATCCGGATATCGACGTCGCGTTGACGCTGTCGGACCAGCCGCTCATGGAAACGGCTGAACGCTTTGACATCGTCGTGCATATCGGCGACCTGCCGATATCCAACCGCGTGGGTTACACGATCGCCCCCAACGCGCGCTTCGTATGCGCGGCGCCCGCGCTCGTCAAACGTATGGGCGCGCCCGAGTCGCCCGACGACCTCGCCGGGCTACCCTGTATCGTGCTGCGGGAGAATAACGAAGACGTCACCCTCTGGCAGTTCAGCCGCGGCCGCACGCGCCGCAGCGTACGCGTTTCATCGCACTTGAGCTGCAACGACGGCGACGTGATCCGTCAATGGGCATGCGAAGGCCGCGGCCTGATCCTGCGTTCCGAATGGGACGTAGCGAACGACATCGCGAAAGGAAGGCTCGTGCGCTTGCTGCCCGCATGGAAGATTCCGGACGCGAACGTCATCGCGCTCACCCATCAACGTGCTGGCTTGCCCGCGCGTACGCGAACATTCATGCAGCACTTGCAGGCGAGATTCCGGCCACTGCCACCGTGGCGAATCTCGCATTAAGCCACACTGAGTCTATGAATTCGATCCGCTGAAGTTTCGCGCCGTATGCCGACTTTATAATTGGCGTCTGGTGTGCCGCTCCCACGGGCTGCGCCGTAACTTCCAAATCCCGCCCACTTCCCGGTGAAAGCATGAAACTCGACCAGATCGAAACGCCCGCGGCCCTGATCGACATCGGCCGGATGCAAAAGAATATTGCGCGTATGCAGGCGCATATGAACACGCTCGGCGTCGCGTTCCGTCCGCATGTAAAGACCACCAAATGTATCGACGTCGTGCGGGCGCAAATTGCGGCCGGCGCGCGCGGCATCACTGTCTCCACGCTAAAGGAAGCCGAAGCGTTCCATGCCGCCGGCGTGAATGACATTCTTTACGCAGTCAGCATCGCGCCTTCGAAACTACCGCGAGCATTGGCGCTGCGCCGTCAGGGCTGCAATCTCAAGCTGGTGGTGGACAACCCGACCGCGGCAGCGGCAATCGCCGCGTTCGGCGATCAACATGGCGCGACTTTCGAGGTATGGATCGAAGTAGACACCGACGGGCACCGCTCCGGCATCACGCAGGAGCACGAGAGCTTGCTCGACGTCGGCCGCATTCTGCACGAGAACGGCATGACCGTCGGCGGCGTCATGACGCACGCGGGCTCCAGTTACGAACTCGACACGCCAGAAGCGCTCGCCGCGCTGGCGGAACAGGAGCGCGCCGGCTGTGTTCGCGCGGCGAAGCGCTTGCGCGAGGCCGGCATTCCTTGCCCGCAGGTCAGTGTCGGCTCCACGCCCACGGCGCTCGCGGCCACACAGCTGGATGGCGTGACCGAGGTGCGGGCGGGCGTCTATGTATTCTTCGATCTCGTCATGCACAACGTCGGCGTTTGTGCGCTCGAGGACATTGCGCTGAGCGTGCTGGCCACCGTGATCGGTCATCAGCCCGAGAAAGGCTGGGCCATACTCGACGCCGGATGGATGGCTTTTAGCCGCGATCGCGGCACCTCGAAGCAGGCGCACGATTTCAGCTATGGTCAGCCGTGTCTGCTCAACGGCACGCCGCTTGCCGGCTACGTGGTGAGCGGCGCGAACCAGGAACACGGCATTCTTTCACCGATCGAAGAAGGCGCGCACGAAGCTAACGGCGACATTACGCAACGCTTTCCGATCGGCATGAAACTGCGCGTTCTGCCTAATCACGCGTGCGCGACCGGCGCGCAGTTCCCCGAGTACTACGCCGTTGCGCCAGACGGCCAGAGCACGCCCTGGATGCGTTTCCAAGGCTGGTAAGCAACGCTGCGTGCCCGCTCAGTCGTCTTCTTCCTCGAGACCGGCCAGCAGATCGTCCACGGCGCGATAAACCCGCTCGACGATCTCCGGCCCCACCTTGCGCTCCAGCTCCCGATAGTGCGCCTCCAGATCCTTCGAGATCACACGCACCAGCTCGACGCTCGTGTCCGTTAGCGACACGAGCACGCGGCGCTGATCTTCGGGGAAACGCTCCTTCGTCACTAGCTCCATGCTCTCCATGCGTGCGAGCACGCCTGCCATGCTCGGACTCGAAATCGTGCAGATGTCGGAGATATGGCGCGGCTCCATCGGGCCGTGCTCGTTGAGCGCGCGAATCACGCGCCATTGCTGCTCAGTCAAACCGTGCGCGGTAATCAATGGACGAAAACGCTCCATCATTTTTTCTCGGGCGCGCAGCAACAGCATCGGCAGATTGCGGTGCAAAACTCGTGTGGAAGCGGACGAAGACATAGTGGACGATGGTTGGAAGCAGCCGTCGAAGCTTAAGGGAAAACCCGCGATCAGCCGACTGGCTATTGACCCTGGATCATATCAAGCGCAATACTACTAACATGTTAGTGTTTATGCCAAGTATCCATTCAGAGGCACTGTCAGGTCATGTTTGCACTTGCCGATCATCTGCTGCACCCTGAAGGCGACGCGCTGCCTCGCGATGTCGACGCGCATGCCGCAGCGGCGTTACTCGCGCGCGGCATCGCCTGCCGTCCGCCGGTTCCCGGCGCGATCTACGGAACATTGCTGAATGACCGTGCGGCGCTGGAGGCGCTAGGCGATGCAATGCACGCAGCGCCGTACAAATCACCGCCGAACGCGCCGGTTCTTTATCTGAAGCCGCGCAACACGCTCGCGGGACATCGCGCGAAAATCGTCATACCCGACGATACACCGGGCGTCGAAGTAGGCGCGTCGCTCGGCATCGTGATTAGGCGCACCGCAACGCAGGTTAGCGTGGAGCGCGCGTTCGATTACATCGCGGGCTATACGGTCGTGGCCGATCTCAGCGTGCCGCATGCGAGTGTCTATCGACCGTCGGTGCGTTTTCGCGCCCGCGACGGTTTCTGTGTGGTCGGACCTGCGGTTGTTGCGGCGCGCCATGTTGCGAATCCCGACGATCTGGCCATCGCGGTGTCGCTAAACGGTGCCGGTGCTTCCGCGGCGAGTACCGCTTCGTCGGTACGCGGTGTGGCGCGACTGCTTGCCGACGTCACCGAATTCATGACGCTCGCGGCGGGCGACGTCATCACGCTCGGCGTTCCGCATGGCTCGCCTATTGCCCACGTCGGCGACGCGGCGACACTTTCGATCGGCGCGCTTCCGCCGCTTCACGTGTCGTTCATCGGCCCAGAAGAATTAGACGGAGAACAGCCATGATGCGCGGCCGTGTTGCGTATGCCGGAGCGATTCACGAAGCCTATCCGCATGCACAGGGCGTGCTGCTTGCAGACGGGCGCGTGTGTCGCGAAGATCGGGTCGTCTGGCTCGCGCCCATTGAAGTCGGCACCATCTTCGCGCTCGGCTTGAATTACGCCGAGCACGCGAAAGAGTTGCAATTCAACAAGCAGGAAGAGCCGCTCGTTTTCCTCAAGGGACCGGGCACGGTTCTCGGTCATCGGGGCTTTACGCGCCGCCCGGCCGGCGTCGCCTTCAGGCACTACGAGTGCGAGCTCGCTGTCGTAATAGGCCAGGGCGCTCGCCATGTGACGCGCGACAATGCGATGCAACATGTGGCCGGCTATACGATCGCCAACGACTACGCGATCCGCGACTACCTCGAAAACTATTACCGCCCCAACCTGCGCGTGAAGAATCGCGACGGCGGCACGGTGCTCGGCCCATGGTTCGTCGACGCAACCGACATTGAAGATGTCACGCAACTGGAGTTGCGCACGTTCGTCAACGGCACGCTGCAACAGCGCGGCAATACGCGGGACCTCGTGACCGATATCCCCGCGTTGATCGAATATCTCAGCAGCTTCATGACGCTTGCGCCCGGCGACGTGATACTCACGGGTACGCCCGAGGGCATCGTCAACGTCAATGCGGGAGACGAAGTGGTGTGCGAGATAGACGGCCTCGGCCGTCTCGTCAATACGATTGCATCCGACGCGGACTTCGGCCGCGCCTGACTGCCAGAAAAAAGCAAAGGACAACGCAATGCGAATTGAACATCTGATCAACGGCAAAGCAGGCGGCGCGAAAGATTACTTCGAAACGGTCAATCCGGCGACGCAAGAAGTACTTGCGGAAGTGGCCCGTGGCACAGAGGCGGAAGTCGATGCGGCGGTGCGAGCGGCAAAGGAAGCATTCCCCGCATGGGCGGGCAAACCCGCTGCGGAACGCGCAAAGTTAATTCGCAAGCTCGGCGAGCTGATCGCCAAGAACGTGCCTGAGATATCGGAAACCGAAACGAAGGACACAGGCCAGACCATTTCGCAGACGCGCAAGCAACTCGTGCCGCGCGCGGCCGACAACTTCAGCTATTTCGCCGAGATGTGCACACGCGTGGACGGCCACACGTACCCTACCGACACGCATCTGAACTACACGCTTTTTCATCCGGTCGGCGTGTGCGCGCTCATTTCACCGTGGAATGTACCGTTCATGACGGCCACGTGGAAGGTCGCGCCCTGTCTCGCGTTCGGCAATACCGCGGTTCTGAAGATGAGCGAGCTGTCGCCGCTTACCGCGTCGATGCTCGGCAACCTTGCTCTCGAAGCGGGAATCCCTGCCGGCGTGCTGAACGTCGTGCATGGTTTCGGCAAAGAAACGGGCGAGCCGCTCGTCGCGCATCCGGACGTGCACGCGGTCTCCTTTACCGGATCGACTGCGACGGGCAACCGGATCGTGCAGACCGCCGGACTCAAGAAGTTTTCAATGGAACTCGGCGGAAAGTCGCCGTTCGTTATTTTCGACGACGCCGATTTCGAACGCGCGCTCGATGCTGCCGTATTCATGATCTTCTCGAACAACGGCGAACGCTGTACGGCCGGCTCCCGGATTCTCGTGCAAAAGTCGATTTACGCGAAATTCGCTGAACGCTTTATCGAACGTGCGAAGCGTCTCACGGTCGGCGATCCGCTTGCCGACAGCACGATCGTCGGGCCGATGATCAGCCAGGGGCACCTGGCGAAAGTGCGCAGCTATATCGAACTCGGACCGAAAGAAGGCGCAACGCTTGCCTGCGGCGGTCTCGACATGCCCGGCTTGCCCGACTCCATGCGTCATGGCAACTTCGTGATGCCCACGGTATTCGTCGATGTCGACAACCGTATGCGTATTGCGCAGGAAGAGATCTTTGGCCCCGTTGCGTGCCTGATCCCATTCGACGACGAAGCCCACGCGATCAGACTCGCGAACGACATCTCATACGGTCTGTCGAGCTACATCTGGACGGAGAACACGGGGCGCGCGCATCGTGTGGCGGCTGCCGTCGAAGCCGGCATGTGCTTTGTCAACAGCCAGAACGTGCGCGACCTGCGCCAGCCGTTCGGCGGTACCAAGGCATCGGGCGTGGGGCGCGAAGGCGGTACGTGGAGCTATGAAGTATTCCTCGAACCGAAGAACGTTTGCGTGTCGCTCGGTTCACATCACATCCCACGCTGGGGCGTCTGACACGCCGGCATGTCGAGCGCGAGCCGCACTACGGTTCGCGACATAAACAAGAGGAGACCGCGATGGGCAAACTCGCGCTGGCAGCAAAAGTGACACACGTGCCGTCGTTATATCTGTCCGAACTCGACGGGCCGCACAAGGGTTGCCGTCAGCCCGCAATCGACGGCCATCGTGAGATTGGCCGGCGTTGCCGCGAACTGGGCGTGGACACGATCGTCGTATTCGACGTGCATTGGCTCGTTAATAGCGAGTACCACATCAATTGCGCGCCGAAGTTCGAAGGCATCTATACGAGCAACGAATTACCGCATTTCATCAAGAACATGCCGTACGCTTACCCGGGCAACGTGGACCTCGGCAATCTGATTGCGGAAGTGGCCAACGAAATGGGTGTGAAAAGCCGAGCGCATAGCGAGACCACGCTCGAACTCGAATATGGCACGCTGGTGCCCATGCGCTATATGAACGGCGATCAGCACTTCAAGGCGGTGTCGGTAGCTGGCTGGTGCATGTGGCATGACCTTGATACGAGCGCGCGCTTCGGTCTCGCTGTGCGCAAGGCGATCGAAGAGCGTTACGACGGCACCGTCGCGATTCTGGCCAGCGGTTCGCTGAGTCACCATTTCGCCAACAACGGCACCGCCGAGCAGTTCATGCATAAAGTGTGGAGTCCGTTTCTCGAACAGATGGACCGCCGGGTTGTCGAGTTGTGGCAAGCCGGTGACTGGAGGACGTTCTGCGAAATGCTGCCGCTTTACAACGAAAAATGCTGGGGCGAAGGCGGCATGCACGACACGGCGATGCTGCTAGGCGCGCTCGGCTGGGACCGCTATGACGGCAAGGTAGAAGTCGTCACGCCGTATTTCGGCAGTTCGGGTACCGGACAGATCAATGCGATCTTTCCGGTGACTCCACTGACCGCCTGACTTGCGTAAAGGAGACTGACGTGCCGCATCTAACACTCGAGTACAGCGCGAATCTTGCTGACGCAGAAAGTATCAGCCGCCTGTGCAATACCCTCGCTCAATGCCTCGCCGAACAGCGCGATAACGAACAACGTGTCTTTCCGCTTGGGGGCATTCGCGTCCGCGCGTTGCGGTGTGAACACTACTGCATTGCAGACGGACGCGCCGACGCAGCATTTCTCCACGCAATCCTGAAGATCGCTGCGGGCCGCTCCGATGCCACGAAGAAGGCGACGGGCGATGCGCTCTTCGCGCTCATCAAACAGCACTTCGCCGATGAGTTTGAACAAAGCGGACTAGCGTTATCGCTCGAAATCAACGAATTCAGCGAAGCAGGCACCTGGAAGCATAACAACCTGCACGCGCGGCTCAAAGCGCAGTAGCGAGCCGGAACACACTGACAGCGGCTCAATAGAGAACTCATCATGCTAGACCAACAAACCATACGCGAGCTCGCCGCACAACTCGACAATGCAGAGAAAACACGCACGCAATTGCGCCACTTTTCCGCCGCTTATCCGCAGATGACCGTGGAAGACGGTTACGCGATCCAGCGCGAATGGGTGAACCTCAAGCTCGCCGAAGGACATGTGATCAAGGGGCGCAAGATCGGCCTCACGTCGCGCGCGATGCAGCGTTCCTCGCAGATCGACGAGCCGGACTATGCGCCGCTGCTCGACAGCATGTTTATCGAAAACGGTCAGGACATTCGCGCGGACCGCTTCATTGCGCCGCGCGTCGAAGTGGAACTTGCGTTTGTACTTAGCAGGCCCCTGAAAGGCCCAGGCGTTACGCTGTTTGACGTGCTCGATGCAACGGCTTATGTGACGCCCGCAGTGGAAATCATCGACGCGCGCATCGAGCAGTTCGACCGCGAGACGCGTGCCCCGCGCAAGGTCTACGACACCATTTCCGACTTCGCGGCGAATGCGGGCATCGTGCTGGGCGGTCGTCCGGTGCGTCCGCTTGATGTCGATCTTCGCTGGGTCGGTGCGTTGCTCTACAAGAACGGCGCCGTCGAGGAAAGCGGGCTTGCGGCGGCGGTGCTGAATCACCCGGCAACCGGCGTCGCGTGGCTCGCGAACAAGATTGCCCCTTATGACGAAATGCTGAATGCGAACGACGTAATTCTGAGCGGTTCCTTCACGAGCCCGATTCCCGCCAGAGCGGGCGACACCTTCCACGTCGATTATGGTCCGCTCGGCGGCATCGGTTTGAACTTCATTTGAGTACGCACATGTCCTTGCCGCAGAACACATTCAAACGCGCACTGCGTGAAGGCACGCCGCAATTCGGCTTGTGGGCGGCGCTGGCCGACGCCTACGTGACCGAGTTGCTCGCCACTGCCGGTTTCGACTGGCTCCTGATCGACAACGAGCACGCACCGAACGACGTGCGCAGCACGCTCGCGCAGTTGCAGGCGGTAGCGGCTTATGCGTCGCATCCGGTGGTACGTCCTGTGCGAAGCGATAGCGCGTTGATCAAGCAACTGCTCGACATCGGCGCGCAGACGTTACTACTGCCGATGATCGACACCGCCGCCCAGGCGGCCGACGCGGTGGCGGCAACACGTTATCCGCCGCAGGGCATTCGCGGCGTGGGCAGTGCATTGGCGCGCGCGTCGCGATGGAACCGCATCCCCGACTACCTGAACCGCGCCGCGGACGAACTCTGTGTACTGGTGCAGGTGGAGACCGTGGAAGGCATGAACAACCTGACGGCAATTGCCGCTGTCGACGGCGTGGATGGCGTGTTTTTCGGACCCGCGGATCTGAGTGCGTCAATGGGCCTGCTCGGCCAACCCGGCGAGACCAGCGTGCGCGAGGCGATTCGCGGCGGCATCGAAAGTGTACGGCGCGCGGGCAAGGCAGCGGGTGTACTGGCGCCGGATCGGGCGATCGCCGACGAATACCTTGCGGCCGGCGCGACGTTCGTCGCGGTCGGAACGGATACCGGTTTACTGAGCCGCGCGGCGGCAGATCTGGCGGCATCGTATAAGAACACTGCGGGATCGCACGTCAGCGCGCGGGGCGGGTACTAAAAAGCTGCAAGCAAGGCCGCAATCACGACCGTAAGGCAACCGTGTTTCGTCATGCCTCGCGGCTTGACATTTATATACTTCACGAGGTATATAAGCACTATGGACTCAACATTTGCTGTCATCGCCGAGCCGAGCCGCCGCGCTATCCTCAGTCTTCTTGCCTCTTCGGAGCAATCCGTGGGTGATATCGAGGAACAGCTCAAGCTCTCGCAACCCTCTGTGTCAAAGCATTTGCGAGTGCTTCGCGACGCCGGCTTCGTTGAGTCGCGTGTCGAGGCGCAGCGGCGTGTGTATCGGATCAAGCCCGAGCCGCTTATGGAAATCGACGCCTGGCTCGCTCCGTTTCGCCGTTTCTGGTCGGTTCATCTCGACGCGCTCGAGCGTCATCTCGATCAGACCCATCCCGCACCGCCCCGCAAGGAGAAGAAACGATGAGCAATCGCGAGTCTTACCGGCCCGGTCCTGCCGCCGGAGCCACAGTTCAGAAAGACGGAGACAGATGGACACTCGTCCTCGTGCGTGAGTTGCGCCATTCGCCGGACAAAGTGTGGCAAGCGCTGACGGATCCCGCCAGCCTGCGCGAATGGGCACCGTTCGACGCGGACCACAGCCTCGCCTCGGTCGGACCAGTGAAGCTCTCCACGGTGGGCACGCCCACACCGCAAGTGTCCGAGACTCAGGTGACACGCGCCGACGCGCCCAACCTTCTGGAGTATCGCTGGGGCGAGAACGATCTTCGCTGGCAACTCGAAGCGCTCGGCGACGGCACGCGTCTCACGCTATGGCACAACATCGATCGCAACTTCATATCGATGGGTGCGGCCGGCTGGCATATCTGCCTGGACGTACTCGACCATTTCCTTGCCGACGATCCCATTGGACGTATCGTCGCCGGCGAAGCAATGAAATTCGAGTGGCCGCGCCTGAACACCGAATACGCAACGCAGTTCGACCTTTGAACCGGAAAGCCGAGGAGAACGATATGAACCGCTCCGCTTCCACAGAAACCCAGCCTGCCTCCGAACTGATCGACAAAAGAATCGCGGACCTCGGAGACTGGCGCGGGACTACCTTGAGCACAATGCGCAAGCTCATCAAAGAGGCTGATCCGGATGTGGTGGAAGAGTGGAAGTGGATGGGCACGCCCGTGTGGTCGCATGACGGAATCATCTGCACGGGCGAGTCTTACAAGTCGGTCGTGAAACTGACCTTCGCGAAGGGCGCATCGTTGGATGACCCGGCGAAGCTGTTCAACTCGAGCCTCGACGGAAACGTGCGGCGCGCAATCGATATTCATGAGGGAGAAGAACTTGATGCGGATGCGTTCAAGTCCCTCATTCGAGCCGCAATCGCGTTGAACACGTCCAGCAAAAAGCCAAAGCCAAAGCGAGCGAAGTAGTCGCGGCTTAGAGCCGTATTGCCAGCGAGTCGAGGCGCGCTTGCGCCGCTTCTTGCTAACTACGCACGCCGAACCGCGCCACGCACGCCTGCCTCACCCTTTCGACGACCACCGCCCACTGCTCCCCTCGCTCGCGGCGAAATAACCGCACCGTGTGCGGATACCACGGCGAATCGCTACGGTCGTGCATCCAGCGCCAGTCGACATCTTTTTGCGGCAGAATCACCCAGCAAGGTTTGCCGAGCGACGCAGCGAGATGCGCGATCGACGTATCCACGCAAATCACCAGATCGAGTTGCCCGACGATCGCAGCGCTGTCGGCCAGATCGGTCACCATCGAGCCGAGATGAAGCAACGGGTGACCGGCAGGCGGATTTCGTGCTTCGTCCTCGCCCTGCCCCTTTTGCAGACTCACGAAACTCACGCCGTCTACGCTCCACAGCGGCGCAAGCGTCGCGAGTGACGGAATCGAGCGGTTCGCGTCGTTATGATGCTTCGCGTTGCCCTTCCATACGAGGCCGATCCTGCGACCCGGCGGCAGTGCGTCGATAACGGTCCGCCACTGTTCGACGAGCGACGGTTCCACCGCAAGCCGGACCGGTCGCGGGATGGTGTCGACAGCCGTTCGCAGATGCAGCGGCGCACTCAGCAGACTCGTCCAGCAGTCGTAAGCGGAGGCGCGCGCGACGGCGGTGTCGTGGTCGAGTACGGCATCAACGCCGTCTACGCAAGCCATCAGCCTATGCAGCGCAGGCGCGCACGCGAACGCGATATGCGCTGCGCCCTGCGCCTTGAGCAAGGCGAAATAACGGCTGAAGTGCAGCATATCGCCGAGACCGTCTTCCTGCCAGACGAGCAGCGAACGCCCCGACAGTGCGTCGCCCTGCCACTGCGGGCAACTCAGTCTCTGAGCAGTGTGCCGATGCACGAAACCGGTTAGTCGATAACGGCATTCGTATAGCCGCCACCCTTCGTCGAAACGCCCCATGCCGAGTAACAACGTGGCTAGCCCGAAGCGCGCTTCGCCGTAATCGGCACGTAGTTCAAGCGCGCGACGGTACGCACTCTCTGCTTCGGGCAAGCGCTTCAGCTGCGCGAGCGTAGCACCGAGGTTGTAATGCGCTTCCGCGAGATCGGGATGAACGCACAGAGCCTGCTCGAAGCACTCAACAGCTTCAGGCAAGCGATCGAGCAGGCGCAGCACGCAGCCGAGATTGTTGTGCGCGGGCGCGATGCCGGGCCGCAGGCGAACCGCTTCGCGGTAAGCCTCTGCGGCCTCGGTCAGACGTTCGAGCTTGAAGAGTGTAATGCCGAGGTTGTAGTACGCCTCGGCGTAATCGGCACGAAGCGCGATTGCCTTGCGGTATGCCGCCTCCGCCTCGGGCAGCCGCTGCAGATCGGTCAACGTGGCTCCGAGATTCACGTGGGCTTCCGCGTAATCGGGCCGCATGGTCAACGCAAGCCGGCACGCAAGTTCTGCCTCGGTCAGGCGCTGCGCGGCCTTGAGCGCGCCCGCAAGATTATTCAATGCCTCCGGATATTGCGGCCTGATCGTGAGCGCCTCGCGATAAGCAGCGTCCGCTTGCGCAACCTGGCCAAGGTCCATCAATACGTTGCCCAGGTTGTTGTGTGCTTCCGCGTGCGCCGGCAATCGGACGAGCGTCTCGCGATAAGCGGCTTCGGCCTCGTCCAGGCGTTGCAGTGCGTGCAGGACGACGCCGTGGTTGTAGTGCGCTTCTGCGTGATCCGGGCGTAGCACGAGCGCCCTGCGGTACGACGCTTCCGCATCCTCGTGATAGCCCTGTGCATAAAGTACTGCGCCTAGCTGATTGTGGGCATCCGCATGTCCGGGCTGCAGAACGATCAGTTGCCGGTAGATTGCCTTTGCCGCGGAGAGACGTTCACGCGCTTTCAGCAGCGCGCCGAGGCTTTCATATACCTCGACGTAGCCGGGCGTCATGCGCAAACAACGGCGCCAATAACGCTCGGCGTCGTCCGGCGAGCCTAGACGGCACGAAGAAGCGCCCGCAAGGTTGAGCGCGTCGGCCATTGCGTGAATCGTAGCGTCGTCCAGCGCGCTTTCGTCCCGCTCGATCACCGGCATGACGGTCGATAATGCCGCAGCGAATTGATCCGCGGAATAAAGCGCCATCGCCTGCTGGTTCAGTTCCGTAATAGAAGAGGCGAGCGTCTGCGTGAGAGTCATGAGTCGGGTTACGTTGCGGTCTGGCATTCGCGCACGGAGTCGCGCATGTTGCACGAAAGCGAACATGTAGCACGCAGATTAAGCGATGCGGCGCGATTGTAACGGCGCGAAATGAGCGGTTTTACACCGTCAATCCACAGCTATAGCCAGGATCAGGCAGAAAAAAACGGCGTGCAATGCTAGAATCGCCCGCGTTTCCTTGCTCATCGCCATGACTCCACGTTCCCGCAACCGTCTGACCGCCTGGCTTGGCCTCATCGCCATGTGGCTCGTCGTGTTTGCGCCCGCCGTGAGTCAGGTACTGGCGTCCAACCGCGCGCAGGAGCCGATCGCCGCGTTGTGTTCGGCGCTGCAAACGGTCCAGCCCGGCGCGGCGGATCAGGCAGCCCATGCCGATGCAATGGCGGTGCATCTCAGTCACGACGACGCCTTCGGCGCTTGCGGGTACTGCCATCTCCTGCAACATCACGTGGCAATGCCTACAGTTGCCACAACGCCCGCGCCACTAGCCGTTATGGTTACGGGCACTGCACCGCCTGTTCTCTCCACCCGCTTTACACCGCTCGGCGCGTTTCCGTCCGGGCGCCCAAGAGCACCCCCTGTCGTTTCCTGATTGTCGTTGTTCCTGATCGCGCATTGACCGCACTCGTCGCATTCGTCGACGGCGCGCGCGATCGTCCGTTCAATGCATCAAGGAAACTGTCATGTTCATCTTCGCGCTGCGAAGGTTGCCCGCTCGCGTCCGCTTCGAGCGTGGTGCCGGCGTCGCCACTCGTGCCGTCCGCACCTTTCGGGTTTTCACATTCGCGCGATTGCATTGCGCTTCATTTGCGTCGTATTTGCACGCATTCTTCCGGGCTGCTGTGACGGGCCTGGCAGGGTTTGCGGCGTTGTCAGCGTCGCCCGCTCGTGCCGACACAGCCAGCGCCGAAACCACGCTGCCCACCGTAAGCGTGAGCGCGAATAGCGCCGCTGATCCGACCGCCGCAACGCGAGCACTCGACCCGGATCTGCCCGCCACAGTCGAAACGGTTACGCGCGATCAATTCTCCAATTGGAATGTCGTCAACACCGAAGACGTGTTGAAGTACATGCCGAACCTTGCGGTCCGTAAGCGCTTTATCGGCGATCTGAATTCGATCATCGCCGTGCGCGGGACAAGCAACACACAGAGCGCACGCGGTCTCGTCTATGCGGACGGCCTGCTGCTCAGCAATCTGCTCGGCAACAGCTATTCTTTTCCACCGCGCTGGTCGATGGTCTCTCCCGACGAGATCCAGCGAGTCGACGTCATTTACGGCCCCTATTCCGCGCTCTATCCGGGCAATTCGCTCGGTGCAACGGTGCTGATCAGCACGCGCATGCCGAAGAAGTTCGAAGCCGAGGCCGACGTAAAAGCATTCACCCAGCATTTCAGTCTCTACGGCGTGAATCGCAATTTCAACGGCAGTGAAGCGAGTGCTTCGCTAGGCGACCGGATCGGCAAGTTCTCTTATTCGCTGGGCGTGAACCACCTGGAAAACACGAGTCAGCCGCTGCAATTCGCAACACTCGCCAAATCGGGCACGCCTGCGAGAGCCGGCGACACGCCCGTGACCGGCGCCTACTTCTACAACAACCAGACCAATACACCGACGGCCATACTCGGCATTAACGGCGAAGGCATTGAACACACGGTGCAAGACCAGTTCAAGCTGAAGATGCAGTACGACTTCACGCCGACACTGCAAGGCGGTTTCACGCTGGGCTATTGGCATCAAACGTATAACAGTCAGACGTCGAGCTTTCTGCGCGACGCAAACGGCAACCCTGTGTACAGCGGAAAGGTAGCCATTGACGGATACGAGTACACCGTTCCAGCAGCCGCGTTTGCACCGAGCCTCGGACATAGCGAGAACTGGCTATACGGCGTGTCGTTGAAAACGCGCCATGCGACGGGCTGGAATGGCGAGGTGATCGCATCGTATTACGACGTGGGCGATAGCGTCGCGCGTCTCGCCAATTCCGGAGCGCCCGGCAATGGCGCGGGCACCGTCACTTTCGGCGATGGTACGGGCTGGAAAACGCTCGATCTGCGCACCACCTACACACCGGCATCGACGCAGGCGGGACTGGCCAATCACGCGCTGAGCTTCGGCTATCACTACGACGATTACTTTCTCGACAACGAAAGCTATTCGACGCTCAACTGGCGCGACGGCGCAGCCGCTACGTTTGCCAACTCGTTCGCCGGCAAGACGCAAACTCAGGCGCTGTACGCACAGGATGCATGGCGCTTCCTGCCGCGCTGGAGATTCGTGTACGGCATACGCTACGAAGACTGGCATGCATACGACGGATCGCAGTCCCTGCCCGGTACCACGATCGCGCTGAGCGACGCAAATCAGCGGCACTTTTCGCCGAAGGCTTCTCTATCGTTCGACGTGAGCGACGAGCTGACATTGCGTGCATCGATTGGCCGCGCGTATCGCTTCCCAACCGTCAGCGAATTATTCCAGGGGCAAATCAATGGCTCGTCAATCGTCAATAACAATCCGAACCTCAAACCGGAAGACGATCTCTCGAAAGAACTGACAGCCGAATGGGCGCACTGGAATGGCATTTTCCGCTTCTCGCTGTTTCAGGACGACGTGAAGAACACGATCTTCAGCCAGACGGATACGACCGTGATTCCAAACGTGACGAACTTCCAGAACATCGGCAAGGTGCGCTCGCGAGGCGTCGAAACGAGTTATGCAGGCGAGAACGTATTCATGCGGGGACTGGATCTGCTTGCGAGTGTCGCTTATACGCAGTCGAAGATTCTCGCCAACACGCAAAACCCCGCAAGCGTCGGCAAGTACTTTTATCGCATTCCATTGTGGCGCGCGAACATTGCAGCGACCTATCGCTTCGACGAGCATTCGGCATTGACGCTTGCCGCACGCTATTCAGGCCGCCAGTACAACACGCTCACTAACACCGACACGAATCCGGACGTGTTTGGCGGCACAAGCTCATATGCAGTGGCAGACGCCAAGTTCACCTTCAAGCCCACGAAGCTCAGCGAAGTGGGCATTGGCGTAGATAACATTTTCGATGAGCGGTACTACGTCTATCACCCGTATCCGGGCCGCACCTTCTACGTGGAAGCAAAGCTGCGCATGTAATGCGTGGCGCCGTGCAAATCAGGAAGAACCAGATCATTTTTGCAGGAGGATTTCATGTCCACCACCATTCAGCAAAATGCTGCATCGCGCACCATGACCAACAGCAACGGCTATCGCACGCTATGGCGATGGCATTTCTATGCCGGACTGTTCGTGATGCCGTTCCTCGTCGTGCTGGCAATAACAGGCACGCTGTACTGCTTTCAACCGCAGATTGAACCGCTGCTTTATCCGCAGCTTCTCGTCGTCGAATCTCGAACGGCACCGCGTATGCCAGCCGACGTACTGCTTGCGCGAGCGCGGGCTGCGATGCCGACAGGTTCCGTTGCCGTGACTACCGTTATCCCGGATACGCCTGAGCGCAGCATGGAATTCATCTTCCGTCTCGCGGATGGGGAAAAGCAAAGCGTGTATGTGAATCCGTATAACGCAGAAGTACTCGGCACGTTGAGCGTCGAAAATCGCTTCATGCAGATCGACCGCATGCTCCATCGCAAGCTGTTGCTGGGCAAGCCGGGCGAGTTGCTGATGGAACTCGCCGCATGCTGGACTCTCGTGATGATCGGCACTGGCGTTGCGCTGTGGTGGCCGCGTGGAGCGACGCGGGCACGCGATGCGCTGGTTCCGCGCCTCACACTGAAAGGCCGTCCGTTATGGAAAAGCGTTCACGCGGTGATGGGCATCTGGCTCGCACTCGGCACGCTGGCATTCGTGCTGACGGGTCTTCCGTGGTCCGGCTCGTGGGGCAAGCAGTTCAAGGCACTCGCGAGCGCCGCCAATCTAGGCGCGCCGCCCGGCACCTGGGGCGGCTTGCCGTTGCGCTCCGTGCTGCCCGTCGCGGCGCGCGGCGACGTGACGGCCAACACGTCGGCAAACACGACGGCAAACACGACGGCAAACACGACGGAAACAAAAGCTCGTGCAACGCACGCCGGACACGCCGGCCACGACACACAGGCCGCGCAGGATGACTCGATGCCCGGCATGGTCATGGACGACTTGCCGTTGCCGCAAACGCCGTGGGCCGTCGGCAATGCGCCTGTGCCCGCTTCCGCCAATGAAGGAACAACGCCCCCGCTACCGCTCGGGCGCATCGTCTCGCAAGCGGCGGCGCTCGGCGTGACGAGCGGCTACAACATCGCATTGCCCACCTCGGCAACGGGCGTGTACACCGTCTCCTACTTCCCGGCCGATCCGCAAAAGGAACGGACAATCTATATCGACCAGTACAGCGGCACCGTGCTCAAGGAGATTCGCTATTCGGACTACGGAGCAGTATCGAAAGCGGTTTCCTACGGCACGTCATTGCATATGGGCCGCTATTTCGGCGTTGCCAATCAGATCTTGTGCGCCACGATCTCGCTCGGTCTTGCGATGATGGCCGTAACCGGCTGCGTGATGTGGTGGAAGCGCAGGCCCCAGCGCTCGCTCGGAGCGCCTTCGCGGGAAAGAGCCGCACCGCCGATGCGCGGCTGGAAGACCGGCCTCATCATGCTGGGCATCGTCTTTCCGTTGATGGGCGCCACGCTGATCGTAGTGTGGCTCGGCGACCGCGTACTATTCGGACGTGCTTCGCGGCGCAAGCGAGCTACACCATATGAGTCGGTGGAGCGGTAGCACTGTGCGCCCGAAATACTTTCAAGCGCACCGCAAGCGGTTCAGCCCGCCTGAATAACGTCGATACGCAATGCCGGCGCGCCTGCTGCAATCGCGAGAAGATGATCGACATTCGGATGCGCGCCTGGCCGGTTGCGCGCGTCAGCGGTATGTTCGCCAAACACCGCGAGACCATGCTCGGCCGCTTTGGCGTCGAGCGTGCCGAAGGTCTGCTGCAAATAGTTGTACACCGCGAGCGAGCCCTGCTTGCCCGGCTTGTTCTCGATGCTTGCCACCACCGCGTCTTGCGCGTCGATCAGATCGATGCGTGCGATACCGTCGATCGCGGGCATTTGCGCAAGGTTCTCCTTGAATACGTTACTCGCCTGAATCACTGAAACCACTCCTTTTAAGCAGGGAAATTGCCACGAGGGCCGTATCTTATCCGATAGCCCCGTTGCATCGCGCCCGCTCACGGGGTCCAGCGGTAAACGATAATGCTCGATCCGTTGTAGTTGTCTTTTGTGACCACGTACTCACCGCTCGCTCGCACAAATGCGCGAAGCCCGTACATCGAATCGACGTCGTTGCCGACATCCACCGTACCGGGACTGTTGTTGATTAGCGTGGTGTCGAGTTGGCCGGTGGTGAGATTGAAAGCGTCGATGTTCGGCACCGTATGCACGTACCCGACGAAAAGATAATTGCCCGCTGCAGTAATCGACTTCGGATTGGCACCGGTGAGTTTGATCACCGGCTGCGGCCGCGTGGTATTGCCCGCACTCCAGCCGTGGTAAACCTCGATGCGCGATTGAATCGCCGTCCAGTCCCAACTCCCCGCAACGCCTTGCGCGAGAATCATCGTGTCGCTCTCCGGCAGATAGATGATGCGCGTCAACGGCCGGATACTGAGCGGAATGGAAATTGTGATTGCCGGTCCCCACAACGGTTTGCCGTTTCCGTCGAAACCTGTGAGCGGGTAGTGATAGATATGATTGGTCCTGTCGAGACCGGCCCACACATCGCCACGGCTATCGATGCAAAAGCCCCCGGTTATCTTCACCGTCGTGTTGAACGCAGTCCCCGGAATCGATCCGTCCGGTATTGCAATGTAGCCGCTCGCCGCGTTGAAATGATAGAAGTTGAATGTATCGGGATTCTGACCTGACGCAACCAGAATACGGTTTCCGCCCACGCTGACGAGTTGACCGAAGTGCTGCCCGCGCTGGGTGTCGTTAATGTTCAGTCGCGGGTCTGAAGGATAGGTGAACGGATCGACGGTATTCGCAACGAAGGTGCCGCCCGCGCCGCCCGTATAAATGTGCGCACCGCTGTAAAACCAGGCGCCGTCTGTCGTGGGATCGGGCGCCGCGACGGCCTCAAAGTTCAGTGCCTGCAGTTTCCATTTCAGATTGCCGCCCCCGTCGTATGCATGCAGATCCGTCGGGCCGTTGCGGCCAAGGTCCCAGCCGCCGCCCCACGGATTGTTCAGCACATAGAGAGTACCGGCTGCGTCTTTGCCAATGCCCGCCACACGCGTGAAGCGCTTATCGCCAACCTGTCCTTTGATTCCCGTCGTCGTGTCCAGATAGCCGCCCTGAATGCCGAACGTGCCGGCTAATGTCGGCGTGCCCGCAACGTTGTAGATCTTGATGTTCATGTCGGGCCCTTCGTCGCCGATCATGAGTTGTCCCGTCGACACATCGAAATAAAGTGCCGACGGCCGCGATGCAGCAGGCATCTGGATCGTACTCAAAGGCGCACCGCCCGCACTGAATTCGGCTACGACGCCTGCACTTTTTCGCGCAACCCACAAATTGCCCGCGCTATCGAGCGCAAGCGCGCCTGGAGCGGCTACGCTAATGTCTTGCTGCCAGACGCCGTCGGTTGTATAGACGCGGACACGGTTACCATAAAAGTCGCTGACATAAAGCAGCGTGCCTGCCGTGGCGAGCCCGGTGATGACATCGGCGTGAGGTATGCCGGTCCACACGCTGACGGGAATACGAAGTTCGAGCGCTTTCGTCGCGCGGTTATAGCGCCCCACGGAGCCGCTGCCAAACGACCTGTTGTACTGCAATGCCGTAAAGATCGACGTCGCATTACCTGTTATCGCGCTGCCCTGAAAGTCCGCGTGAGTGCCGATCGAGCCGATGCTCTGGCCATTCTGATAGATCGCCACACCGCCCTCGTTCTCGTCCCACAGCGACGACGTATAAATCACCCCTTCGGGCGCAACCCACATCGAGCGCGCGCCGTTGCCGACGTGCGCCGCGAGCGTGCCGTAGGTATTGGCGAGCCAGTCGGTCGTGTATTGCGCATGGCACGCGCAGGCAAGCGCCATCAGCACGAAGCCGAACAACGCGGCAGCGATCCGCTTTGTGATCATCGACGATTGCCTCCAGCGGTACTTCGTTTGCGTCACAGCGCGCATGACTGCATGCGGCCATTTCAATTCGGGAGTGCCGGCTTACGCCTCGGCGAGAATCTGCTGGATGACCTGCTCGAAGGTCTCGACAGGTTGGCCGCCGCTCACCAGGTAGCGGCGATTGAAGATGATCGCAGGTACCGACTGGATGCCATGCGACTGGAATTCCTGTTCTTCCGCGCGGACCTCGTCGGCGTAGTCGCCGCTTTGCAGCACGTTGCGCGCTGCATCGGCGTCCAGTCCCACCGCCTGAGCTGCTGCGACGAGCACGTCATGGTTGCTCGGGTCGCGGCCCTCGGAATGATAAGCGCGCAGCAATTCAAGCTTGAGCGGCAACTGCTTGCCTTCAAGACCGGCCCAATGCAAAAGGCGGTGCGCATCGAAAGTGTTATAGACATAAGTGCGCGGTCCGAAGTTGAAGCCGACGCTTGCGCCGCGCTCGCGAATCATTTCCTGCGTCTGCACAATCTGCTCGGGCGTGCGCCCATACTTCTTGCCCAGATAGTCGACGATCGCCTCGCCCTCGGGACCCATCTGCGGGTTCAGTTCGAACGGGTGTACGACGATCTGTGCATCCACGGCATCTCCCAGGCGCGCCAACGCGAGCTGCAGTGAGGAAAGGCCGATGGCGCACCAAGGGCATGCGATATCGGAGACGAAATCAATTGTGAGCGGTTGGGACATGGCTTTCCTAAAGGCGATGGGGTAACAGGTCGAGACAGCCGGAGATATGCGTATTGTTACCGATCCAGGCTATTCACGTCTCCCAGCGCGGCAAGGAGCACCGCTGCACGCGTGCGCGTTATGCGCCTCGGCTCTTTCTGATCAGCAAACCGATGCCGCCAGCGATCCCGATACTGGCCAAAGCGCATAAAACGCCGCGGTGGCGAACCGCTAACATTTCGCGGCTTGCCGGTTTCGACTCGCGGTCAAAACGTCCGTGCGCGCCAAAATCGCCGGGTACTGGATCGAAGAGATTGCTGGGCGCGTCGGGGCTGAGCGGTTCGTCGGTCAGTTGTCCCTCGTAGCCCGCATTTGCCAGATATCTGTCGAGCAATCCGGGCGCGATGCGGTTTGCAAGAATTGCTTTGGCCGTCGGAAAGCCCACCCATACCTGGCGTCGTTTATGCGTTGCGGCGAAATAGATGGCACGTGCGGCTACTTCCGGCTGGAAAATAGGCGCGACCGGTTTTGCCTTCCTGCCCATCTTGTTGAGCGCCCAGTCGAACTGCGGCGTATTCAGTGCCGGTAGATCGACCATGGTCAAATGCACATTGAGCCGGTCGTGAATGATCTCCGAACGCAGCGCGTCGGTGAAGCCGCGCACCGCGAACTTCGCTCCGCAATAAATCGACTGCAGCGGCACCGAGCGATACCCAAGCGCGGAACCCACGTTGACGATAGTGCCGCGATTGCGCGTACGCATCCGCGACAGCGCGGCCATCGTGCCATGCACCTGGCCGAGATAGGTTACCTGGGTTCCTCGCTCGAATTCCTGAGCGGTAAGTTTCGACACGGGTGCAAAGACGGTGGCCATTGCAACGTTGACCCATACGTGGATAGGACCGAGTTCCGCCTCCGTCCGCGAGGCGGCTTCTTCTACGCGCTCTGCATCGGCGACATCCGTTGGAATCGCCAGCGCGCGCACGCCATATGCACGCTGGATCTCGTCGGCGGCGCGCGCGAGCCGCGCCGGGTCGCGCGATAACAGTGCGACATCGTAGCCGTGCCGCGCAAACTCCTCTGCAGCCGCGCGTCCAACTCCGGCGCCCGCTCCGGTCACGACAACAACTTTGCTCATAGCGATCCCTTGTGCCTCGTTCGCGCAGCACGTGTGCATAGCAGCGCAGCAAAAAGCGAGCCCACTAGATCTGCATGGCATGGTGATTCTTTCTGCATGAAAGAACGCGGAACGCGCTTTGCAACTCCGTCTGGATCTACATCATGAATACTTTTGTGAGGAGCTATCCATGTCCATCACCGTCGGCGACTTTATTATCGAGCGACTACAGGCGTGGGGCGTGCGCCGTATCTTTGGTTACCCTGGCGACGGCATCAATGGCGTATTCGGCGCGCTGAATCGGGCACAAACGGAGGCCAAAAAACATCGCAAGACCACAGGTCAACCGGAGCCGATCGAATTCATTCAGGTTCGTCATGAGGAAATGGCGGCCTTCATGGCATCGGCCCATGCCAAATTCACCGGCGAACTCGGAGTTTGCATCGCGACGTCCGGACCCGGCGCATCGCACCTTGTTACAGGACTCTACGACGCCCGAATGGATCACATGCCAGTGCTGGCGATAACGGGTCAACAGGCACGTTCAGCACTCGGCGGTCATTATCAGCAGGAAGTCGATCTCGTCTCGCTGTTCAAAGATGTCGCAGGCGCGTTCGTCCAGCAGGCCACGGTGCCCGCGCAAGTGCGCCATCTCGTGGATCGCGCGATACGTACCGCACTTTCCGAGCGCAAGGTGACCGCGCTCGTTTTGCCGAACGACTTGCAGGACTTGCCTTACGAGCCGCCCGCGCGCAAGCATGGCACTTTGCATTCGGGTGTCGGCTATCGCGCGCCGCGTCTCGTCCCACAAGCGGAAGATCTGCAACAGGCCGCGGACGTGCTCAACGCCGGCAAGAAAGTCGCGATACTCGTCGGCGCCGGCGCATTGCACGCGACCGATGAAGTCATCGCCGTCGCTGAGAAGTTGGGCGCAGGTGTCGCGAAGGCTCTGCTCGGCAAAGCGGCTCTGCCCGACGATTTGCCGTGGGTCACCGGCTCCATCGGTCTACTCGGCACCAAGCCAAGCTACGACCTCATGACCGAGTGCGATACGTTGCTGATGATCGGCTCGGGCTTCCCATATTCAGAGTTCCTGCCGAAAGAAGGTGCGGCGCGCGGTGTGCAGATCGACCTCAAGGCCGACATGCTGAGCCTGCGTTATCCGATGGAAGTGAATCTTGTCGGCGATAGCGTGGAAACGCTGCGCGCGCTGCTGCCGTTGCTCGAACACAAGCAGGATCGCGCGTGGCGCAAAACGATTGAAGGCTGGACTGCCGACTGGTGGAAGACGCTCGACAAGCGCGCACACGAGCCGGGCAAGAACGCGGTCAATCCGCAACGCACCGTGTGGGAACTGTCGCCGCGTGTCCCGTCGAATGCCATTGTGACGAGCGATTCGGGCTCCTGCGCGAACTGGTACGCACGCGATCTGAAAGTGCAACGCGGCATGATGTGCTCGCTGTCGGGAGGTCTTGCGTCAATGGGCGCGGCCGTGCCGTATGCGATCGCTGCGAAGTTCGCTTATCCCGAGCGCCCAGTGATCGCTCTTGTCGGCGACGGCGCGATGCAAATGAGCAACATGGCCGAACTCATTACCGTTTCGAAGTACTGGAAAGGCTGGGCCGATCCGCGCTGGATCTGCATGGTGCTGAACAACCAGGATCTGAATCAGGTGACGTGGGAACAGCGTGTAATGGAGGGCGATCCGAAATTCGAGGCATCACAGGACATTCCCTCCGTGCCGTATCACAAGTTCGCGGAGTTGATTGGCCTGAAAGGCATTTATGTCGACGACGCAGAGCAGATGGGCGCCGCGTGGGACACAGCGCTGGCCGCGGATCGCCCCGTCGTGATCGAGGTGAAGGCCGATCCGAACATTGCGCCGTTGCCGCCGCACATCACGCTGGCACAGGCCAAGGCATTTGCATCGACCTTGCTGAAGGGCGACCCGGACGAAGGCAATGTGATTGTGCAGACCGCAAAGCAGGTGCTTGGCGCAGTGCTTCCGGGTCACCACGACGAGTAAGCGTGCGACGCTGGCCAGTTAGCCATGACATGCCCTACGAAATGACATAGCGGCCATTTTGTAGGGCATGCCGAATGCTGCCCTGAAGAGATCGCCAACTAAACTATATGGAGGACCGCATCATGAAGCTCTATTACTCACCGGGCGCGTGCAGTCTGGCCGATCACATTGCGATGCACGAAGCAGGTATGGATTTCGACCGCGTGCGCGTCGACCTGAAAACGAAAACAACGGAGACGGGTCAAAATTTCAACGAAATTAACCCAAAGAGCTATGTCCCGACATTGGAGTTCGACGACGGTCAACGGCTCACGGAGAACGTCGCAATCCTGTCATGGGTCGCACAACGCAAGCCGTCACTGTCACCGTCGGGCGAGCTAGGCGCGACACGTTTGGTCGAGATGCTGGCTTTCATTTCAACAGAGTTGCACAAGCAATTCGGCCGCGTATTCAAACCCGCGTCGAATGAAGAAGCAAGTGCCGCGCGGGAGAAGCTGGGCCAGCGTTTCCAGCTCGTTTCGACCATGCTGAAGGGCGACTATCTGTTCGGTGCAGAAGCAAGCGTCGCGGACGCGTACCTGTTCACAATGCTTCTGTGGGCCAAACAAGCGAACATCGAAGTGCCGCAAAAACTCGCGGACTTTGCAGAACGCATGCGGACGCGGCCTGCGGTACAACTCGCGTTGAAACACGAAGGGATCGAGTAAAGGAGCATGCCCGCGTTAGCCGCGGCCGCCGACGTGGTTTTGCATCGGCGGCTGCGAGCGGTCGCAGCTCGCCGTGATATCTACTCGGCGTTCGAACCGTCGAACTGCACTATCTCGATCCAGTTCGCGCCCTTGCCCACCGGGTATTGCCCCAGCGCGCTCAATGCACCGGTCTTCCGGTCGATCCTGTATGCGCTCAGGCTCGTCGACAACTGTCCGACCGCGAGCAGATAATTGCCCGACGGATCGACGTTGAAGCCGCGCGGCTGTTTTTCGGTGGCGTAAGTGCCGATACGTGTCAGCTTGCCCGACGCCCGCTCCACGCGATAAGCAGCGAGCGTGCTCGAAGTGCGTTCCGACGCGTACACGAAGCGGCCATCCGGCGTGATGTGAACATCGGCGCCCCATGGCTTATCGCCGGAAAAATTGGGCGGCAGAATGGAAATGGTCTGCACCGGCTTAGCCGAATCACGCTGATTGTCGAATGCGAGCACGTGCAGCTTGCCGTCGAGTTCATCGATCAGATAAACAAACCGGTGATCCGGCGAGAACACGAAATGACGTGGTCCCGATTTGGCGGCAAGCGAATACGCAGGCGCGCCGTCTTCGGTCAGTGAACCCTTCGACGGATCGAACTTCAGGCGCAACCAGGCGTCGGAGCCGAGCACCGACGCGAATACATAACGGTTATCCGGCGCGTTGCGAATAGCATGCGCCATTGGGCCTGTTTTTATGATCTGCTGAACGTCTTGCGCCACACCATTCGAGTCGATGCTGTTCACGGCCAGCAGATTGCCGCCGTAAGAAGCAGAGAACAGGTAACGGCCGCTCGAATCGGTGGACACGTAGGCCATGCTTTCCGCGAGCGGCGCCTTGCCCAGTTCGCTGAGGCGGCCGTTGAGCGGATTGATTGCGAAGCTCACCACGCGATAAGGTTTCGAACGCACACCGGCGTAAAGCCGCAAGTGGTTCGGCGACAAAGCCATTGGCATGACGGTGCCGGCGAGCCCCACCGTCTCCACTGGCTTCAGTGCGCCATTCGCTGCATCGAGGCTGAACACCGAAATGTCCTGACTGTCCGCGTTGGACACGTACGCGTAAGTGGCGGCATGTGTAGCGGCGGACATCGTTACACCGGCTAACAGAATTGCGAATACACGCGAGACGGCTTTAACGCCCATGTTTTTATTTTCCGATCGAGTGGATACGAACATCAACCTGGGTTAGCGGAGGCGGAATGCCGACACTGCATCGGTCATCGACTGGGCCTGATGCTCGAGAGCACTCGCTGCAGCTGCAGCCTCTTCAACGAGGGCCGCGTTCTGTTGCGTCACCTGGTCCATCTGGCTCACGGCCTTGCCAACCTGCTCGATGCCAGCGGTTTGCTCGACGGTTGCCGACGTGATCTCCGCCATGATGGTCGCCACACCTTGAACCGCTCCGACGATTTCGGTCATCGTGTGGCCGGCCTGCGTGACGAGTTCATTACCGTGCCGCACGTCATCTACCGAAGCGGAAATGAGCGACTTGATTTCCTGCGCGGCACTCGCGCTGCGCTGAGCGAGCGTGCGCACTTCGCCGGCAACGACAGCGAAGCCGCGACCCTGCTCGCCGGCCCGCGCCGATTCCACAGCGGCATTGAGCGCCAGAATGTTGGTCTGAAACGCGATGCTGTCGATCATGCCGGTAATCTCCGCGATCTTCTGCGAGCTAGCGGTGATGGCGGTCATCGTCTGCACCGCGCGCTGCACGACGTCGCCGCCACGCTGCGCCACGTCGGCAGCGCTTGCCGCAAGCGTGCTCGCCTGGCGAGCGTTATCCGCGTTCTGCTTCACGGTGGAGGTCAGCTCCTCCATGCTCGCCGCCGTTTCTTCGAGCGATGCCGACTGCTCCTCGGTGCGGCTCGACAAGTCGAGGTTGCCCGCAGCAATCTCGCGCGCGCCGCCGTGAATCGCCTCGCAATTGACACGGACGTTCGACACCGTTTGCGCGAGCCCGGCCTGCATGCGCGACATCGACATGAACAACTGGCCGATTTCGCTCTTGCTGCCTTCAGGAATAGAGGTGGTCAAATCATTGCCGGCAATCCGGTCGAGCAGTTTCGACGCCTGCTGTAACGGGTTGATCACGATCTTACGCAACGCGAAGTGCGTCGCAACGATCAATGCGAGGGCAAGTGCGACGCCCGTGACGACCATCGTGACGATCCAGCCGTATTCCCGTTCGTTTCTCGCCGCGGACTCCTTCGCCAACGCGCCAGCAAGGTTCTGAAACTTCTCCACGTTCGCCGAATAGACCTGACCGGCAAGCGTAATGTCGCGGTCGTTGATTGCAACGTAGGCGTCGGTGTCGCCACGCTGGAGTGCGTCGAACGACTTCTTCAGTGTTGCGGCCAGCGCATTCGAAGAGTCGACAAGCTGCTGTTTCAGCGCATCGTCCTGTCCCACGAATCGGGACGCCGCCGCAAAAGCACGCGTTTCGGCGTCCGCGCGATCGAGGGTTCGCTGCGCGCTAGCGAGTGCAGAATCGCGAGTGGCGAGATCGTTGCGCTCCTTCAGCGCCGCGTACGCGCGAGTGAGAGCTGCCCGGGTACGGGTGCTGTCTTTGTAGCCGTCGTTGGCGAGTATCTCCTGAGTTGCAATCTCCTGGAGCCGTTGCGCGTTCTCGTTCGAGCGGCCGAGCGCGAAGACACCCACCACGCCGCCAAACGTGATCATCGCGGCAAACAGGACCAGTACTGCGAGTAAGCTTTTTCTTACTGTGAAATCGCGCATGCTTTTCGAGCCCGTTCGTTGTCTGTTTCTCTCTGGTTATTAACGGCAAAAGATGCGTGAACTTGAATGTGTGCAGCCCCGCGCGGTATGCCATTGTCACCCCCGTGCATGCGCCGCCTTGCCCTGTCCGGCCTGACGCTGCCCTTTACTGGCGGACCGACTCTGGCGCACAATCTCAGCGTAAGCCGCTGCGCACCGCCATTCCCATGATGCCGATTATTCGCATCGTCGTTCCAATCCGGCAGCGTAGCGACGCGCTGCACCGTGCGTCTTTCTAATTGGACACCTCATGAGCGACAAAACTTCTGGTAAGCGTGAAGGTCTGCTGGAAGGCGGCAGCCGTCACCACCAGATCTTTCCCAGGCTGAACGACGCGCAGTTTGCGGTGCTGGAAAGATACGGCGAGCGGCGCAAGCTAAGCGCCGGCGAGGTACTGTTCACCGAAGGCGATCGCCACGTTCCGATGTTCGCGATCGTGTCAGGCACCATCGAGGCGACGCGCGGCAGCGGCGAAAACCTGCATTTTCTGGGTACTCACGGGCCTGGCAGCTTTACCGGCGAAGTCGGCACGCTGGCTGGGCGCGGTGCAGTGGCGTCGGCACGCGCAACGAGCGATTGCGAGGTGATCGTGATCGACGAGGAATCACTGCGCGCACTCGTGGTTGCAGAAGCGCAACTGAGCGAGACGATCATGCGCGCCTATATCCTGCGCCGCGTCGCGTACATTCAGGATCAAAGCGGCGGCGTAGTCGTCATCGGCAGTTCCGGCTCTTTTCCGACACTCGTATTGCGGCATTTCCTGAGCCGCAACGCGCAACCGTCGGCGTATTTCGACATTGCCGAGCACGAAGAGGCCAAAGCACTGCTCGATCGCTACGGCGCGACCGAGGAAGATCTTCCGGTACTCGTCACGTTGCAGGGCACTATCCTTAAGCGGCCGACTAATCGCGCCGTGGCGGACGCGATTGGCCTGAGCCCCGACAGATTGAATGGCGAGCGATTCGACGTGGTGGTGGTCGGCGCGGGACCCGCCGGTCTCGCAGCGGCCGTGTACGCCGCATCGGAAGGACTGAGGGTTGCGGTTCTCGACACCAAGGCGCCCGGTGGCCAGGCGGGCACCAGCTCGAAGATCGAGAATTACTTTGGCTTTCCGACGGGCATCTCCGGCCAGGCACTCGCCGGACGCGGCCTGTCCCAATGCCGGAAGTTCGGTGCGGAAGTCGGTGTGCCGATCGAGGCACTCGATATCGAATGCGACAAAGGACAGCCGTTCCATATCCGCCTGAATTGCGACGAGCATGTTTATGCCCGCGCCGTTGTGATCGCAACAGGCGCGCGTTATCGCAAGCCGGAGCTTGAGCGGCTCGAGCATTTCCAGGGTCGGGGCGTCTATTACAGCGCAACGTTCATGGAAGCCGCTTTTTGCGGAAATGAAGAACTCGTCATTGTCGGCGGAGGCAATTCGGCGGGACAGGCAGCGGTATTTCTCTCCGGATTCGCCCGCCATGTGCATATCGTAATTCGCGGCGAAGGACTCAACGCCAGCATGTCCAACTACCTGATCCGGCGGATCGAAGCGGCGCCGAACATCACGGTTCACGTGCGAACGCAGATCGTCGCGCTAAATGGCGAAGAACATCTCGAGTCGATTCAGTGGAACCAGCAGGGGCGAATCGAGGAAAAGGCTATTCGCCACGTGTTTCTGTTTCTCGGCGCGCAGCCAAGTACCGGATGGCTTGGCGACTGCGTCGAACTGGACAAGAATGGCTTTGTGCTGACAGGCCCCGATGTCGCTCACAAGTGGACCTCGGACCGCCCCGCGCATTTCCTCGAAACCAGCAGACCCGGCATTTTCGCAGTGGGCGACGTGCGCAGCGGTTCGGTGAAAAGAGTCGCGGCGGCCGTCGGGGAAGGCGCGGCCGCGATTCAGTCCCTACACCAGTACCTTGCGCTCGCACCGTGACATTCAATACTCGACGAGTATGGTGACGCGGCGATTCGCAGCATTGGCCGCCGCGTCGTTGCCGATAACCAGTGGAAAATTGTCGGCACGGCCAATGGCGGCCATACGGTGCGCTTCAATACCCTTGTCAGCGAAGAAGCGCACGACAGCGCCCGCACGAGCGGAAGACAGTTCCCAATTGGATTCGTACTTCGCCGTCGCTATTGGCAAACTGTCGGTGTGTCCTTCGACCAGAACGTTGTTTCTCGCGCGCTCACGCAGCACCTTGGCGATCTGATCCAGCACAGCGAACGATTCGGGCAAAAGGCGAGCGTCGCCGGAATTGAACAGTACTTTCGCGTTGATCGCAATTTCAACGCCTTGAGGCGTGTGCGAAATCGTGATCTGACGGTTGCCCTGCAAAGGCTCCAGCAACGAGAGAAGTTGCTTCTTCGCAGCTTCTTTTGCATCCGTTGCGGTAATGGGCGGCTGCACGTCGACAGCCTCCTTCACCGGGTGATGTTGCAGCGTTTTTATTTGCAGCTCGCTGTTCTTCGCGAGTTGCAGGACATACAGCGCGAGAAACAGCACCATCAGCGTGGTGATCAGATCGGCGTACGAAAGCAGCCAGCGGTCCGACTGCTCGCCGTTATCGTGACCGTCCTGATGCGCTGTCTTGTCCGTCGGAAGACGCTTGCTGCCAGTCGATGTGCTCATACACGCGAGTCCGCTATGAATTGATGCTCAGGCATTGCCGAGCCATTAGCCGAGCAGTTCGGCGGATCGTTCGCGCACGTCTCCAGCCAGACGCGTTTCGATGGTGTGCGGCGATTCCTTTCGCGAGATGGCGAGTAGGCCGTCGAGGTACAAACGCCTGAAACGCAATTCGCTGTCCACCTGAGCGCGGATCTTCCCGTATAGCGGCAGAAACACGAGGTTGGCTACGGCCAGGCCATACAGCGTTGCGACAAACGCGACCGCAATGCCCTGCCCCAGTTGCGACGGTTCCAGCATATGGCCCGTCACCTGAATGAGCCCCAGCACCGCGCCCAGAATGCCAAACGTCGGCGCATAACCGCCCGCCTGCTGCCAGATTCGCGCGGCCGCCATGTGATTGCGCTCATAGGCATCGACCTCGCGTTGCAACGCATCTTCGAGCACTGCGGTCGACACACCATTTGCCAGCAGCTCAAGACCTCGCTTGGCAAACGGGCTAATCCCGTTTGCGTCGATCGACTCGAATACCAGCATGCCATTGAGTTTTGCCTGATCGCCCCATTCGAGCAGAACGGAAAGGCTCTCGCGATCCACTTGCCGCGCCTTGACAAAAGCAAAGCGCAATTGCTTTACGCCGTCATAGAAGCGGGCCCACGTGTTCTGGATCATCACGGCCCCGAAGGTGCCGCCAAGCACGATGACAAACGCCTCCAGTTGAAAGAGCGACGTGAAGTTGCCGCCCTCGAGCGAGAAGCCCGCGACGATCGCCGTCAGGCCGAACACTACGCCAAATATCGTCAAAAGATCCATACGTCCTCGCGACCGGCTGCAGTAGCCTGCGAATTACAGTTAAACGTTCAAACGTCGCGCCCGGTATTGCGGACTGGGCGCCGCAGGCATCAGGACTCAGCCGGAGCAGTATTCGCCACGGGTGACTTCAGCGCTCGCACCGTATCGAGGAACCGCTGCTCGATTTCGATGATCTCGACCGGGTCGATCTTGATCTCTCGACGCATGACCCACGACACCTCTTTCTTGCGGGCTTCCGTCATCACCGATTGCAGGCGCTCGTCGATCGGCTGTCCCTCCGACGCGGACAGCAGTTTCGCGAGGTCATAGGTATCGAACGCACTCACCGCTTCGAACAACGTGCGCTGATCGACAAACTCCAGATCGTCGAGCGATTTCAACTCGCCTGCGCCACGCGCGTTGCGGCGCGAAAAGTAACTGAGACCTTTTTCCTCGACGTAGTTGAGTACCTTGGTCTTGCGGAACGCGAAGATGTCCTCGGCGATCTCCGCGTGAGAGAGCTTGTTCAGAATCACTTTCCGATCGACGCCGATCAAGGCTTCCAGGTCGTCCAGTTCGATCAGTTCGAGTTCGCTGCTGATCGATACATCCAGATCGTGGTCCGCCACCTGCTGCGCGCGTTCAGTGATTTTCACTGCGTCGAACGTGACGAGCTGCCGGCCCGCCGCGCCGTCACTTGCCGAATAGCGCCCAGACGTATTGTTCAGCCGCTCTGAGCGTCCCCCTTCGATGGATACGAGATTGAGCTTCTCCATGCGCTTGAGCATTGCCATCACATGCGGACGCGAGTGGCCCGCTATCGCGTTGCATTTCTTGATGACTTCGGAAAGCGGAATCGAGATTTCCTCGTTTTGAGGACGGCGCGCGCGTCCATCGAATCTGTCGTTCGGCTCGGCTCCGGCCATCAACGAAAGAACGTGCGCGTAGGAAAGGACGCCGGGTAGAAAATCGGCATGTGTATTGGTCGCGAGAATGTCGTCTTTCTTTTTGACGCGACGGATCATCGTGCGCACGATATGGCGCAGCAGCGGCGAGACGCGCTCGAGTTCTTCTTCGACAATGCCGCCCGCGATGGCGGTAAGTTGGCAGAAGCTCAGTGCCTTCGCCGTGTGTGCTCGGGGTTCGGGCGGCAACAACGCCGCTTCCCCGAAAAATTCGCCCTTGCCGAGCGTAGCCAGAATGACCTTTTTTTCGTCGCACTGGGTGGAGATTTCGACTTTGCCATCTGCAATGACGTAGATCACTGCGTCGCCCAGGAAGCCTTCTGAATAGATGACTTCCCCCGGAGCCGCCGTGCGCGTCCATGGCGTGCGTTGTTGGTTCAAGATTGGTACCCCCGATGAGCTTTTTGGTCCAGCGCGTGCCTTCTTCAAGCACGAGTCAGTTCGACGGTCTGACATATTGCACTAGATAACGACAAGCCCATCCCAATCTTTAATCAGGGCAAACGCGACGGCAATCGCGCAAACGTTTGCAGCTCATACTCTCAACGCTCAATACGCGCGACTCGATTTGCAATTTCTTCGGTCACGCGCTTGCAAGGTCATCGGGTAGCTGCTTCAACCCTTCGTCGCGCCGAATGTCAAGCCTGCGACAAAGTGCTTCTGCATCGCGAAGAACATTGCGACGGAAGGCAACGCAGCCAGGATCGAGCCGGCGGAAACGAGGTTCCATGCGGTCGTCCATTGCCCCTTCAGCGCGGCAACACCGACGGTGATTGGCGCAGCGTCGTCGCCTTGCGTCAGGCACAACGCCCAGAAATAGTCGTTCCACACGAAGGTGAACACGAGAATCGCCAATGCCGCGAGCGCGGGCCGTATCAGCGGAAGAACGATTCTGAAGAACACCGTCCACTCGTTCGCTCCTTCGATCCGCGCCGCCTCGACCAGTTCGAACGGCAACTGCTTGATGAAGTTGCGCAAAAAGAGCGCGCAAAAACCTGTCTGGAACGACACATGGAAAAGAATCAGGGCGCTCACCGTGTTGAACACCCCTAGCTGCAACGACAGATCGCGTACCGGGATCATCAACACCTGCACAGGCACGAAGTTGCCCGCAACAAAAGTAGCGAACAGCGAGGAATTGCCGCGAAAGCGGTAGATTGCGAGCGCAAAGCCGGCCATTGCGGCGAGTGCAATGGAACCGATCACCGCGGGCACGGTAATCAGCACGCTGTTCCAGAAGTAATGCAGCATCGGCGAAGTAGTCAGCGCCTCGCGATAATTGTCGAACAGCGCAAAATGCTTCGGCCATCCCCAATAGTTGCCCTCGCTGAGTTCTTCGCTCGAGCGTATCGATGTGACGAGCACTGCGATCATCGGTAGAAGCCAGATCAGCAACGCGATCGGCAGCGTCAGTTTGTAGACGCGGCGCGTTGCCGGTTTCCACTTGTCGATCGGAATTGGAAACATGGTGGGCTCCTTATTGCTCGGCGCGCAGCATCCGCCGCAAGTGATAAACGATGTACACCAGCATGATGCCGAACAGCACGACGGCCACGGCCGCCGAATAGCCGATGCGGTAGTACTTGATTGCCTGGTCGTACATGTAATAGGCGAGCACGGTCGAACTTTCGAAAGGACCGCCGCCCGTCATCACCGAAATCAGATCGAAACTACGCAATGCGCCGATGATCGTGACGACGATTGCCATAAAGGTGGTGGGCCGCAGTTGCGGCAGGATCACATGCCACAGCATCGACCAGCCGCGTGCGCCTTCCATGCGCGCCGCCTCGATCTGTTCCGCGTTTAGCGAAGTGAGCCCTGTCAGATAAAGGATCATGCAATAGGCCGTTTGCGGCCACAGCGCGGCGAACACAATGCCTAGCGTTGCATAGCGCGGATCGCCGAGTACCGGCACGCCGTGACCGAGGATCACCGCGAGCAGACCGAATGTTGGATCGTAGAACCACGAAAAGATCAGCCCGACCACCACACCGGACAATACAAACGGCGCAAAGAAGAGCGACTTGACGATCCGGATGCCAGCCACTGCCTGGTTCAGATACAACGCGACGGCGAGTCCCATCGGCGGCGCGAGCAGAAACAGCAGGAGCCAGACAAGGTTGTTCTTTAGCGCCGTATAGAACGTCTGCGTATGGAACAACTCGGTGTAATTGGCGAGGCCGACGAAAGTCGGCTCCGTCATGCCGTCCCAGTTGAAGAAGCTCAGGCGTATCGTCGACAGGATCGGCCAGATCACATAAATGGCCACCATCACACAAGCGGGCGCGAGAAACAGAAAGGCGGCGCGTCGTTGACGCCGTGCTGTGGGCGAAGGACGACGCCCGCGAGCGTGGTCCCGGATTGTTCTGCCCGACGCAGGCAGCGGCGAGCCGCCTGGTTCAGCGGGACCGCCCACAGTATGACGAGTGACGGAATGCGACAAAATCATTCTCCTGTCGACCAGAGTTAGTGCTTCAGCACTTACTCCGGTCCCATGCAGAGCTGTCGACCGGAGTTAGTGCATCAGCACTTACTCCGGTCCCATGCAGAGCTGCCGTCCAGACACCCCGAAAGGCGCCTCAACGGCCGCCACCGCCCACTACTTCTTGTAAATGCGCTTGCGCGTCTGCTCCAGTTGCGCGAGCACGCTGTCCAGCTTCGACGGATCGGAGACGAACTGCTGCATCCCCTTCATGCCTTCATCGGCCATTTCCTTCGTCATGTCGCGATCGTAGAACTGCGCAATGCCGCCTTTCGTATTGGCAAGAATCTGGAAGCCAATCTTGGAGATCGGATCTTCCGGTTCCGGCGACTTGCTATTCGCCGACAGCGACCCGAGACCGGCAGCAAGCTTCGCGCCGATTTCAGGCGTTTCGACAAACGCGAGGAACGTGTGAGCGTCCGCCTTGTTCTTCGCCTTCGACGGGATATGCAGCGATTCGACCGGACCGTCTTCGGCGGTCGGCACATTGGCGTCGATGATCGGGAACTGGAAGTAGCCCATCTCCGGTTTCACATTCGGCGGGAAGCCTGCGGTGATGAAGGTGCCCATCAGCATCATCGCGGCCTTGCCCTGGAACAGGAACGGCTGCACCGAATCCAGATCGTACGACAGGGAGTTGTCGATGAAATAACCCGCGTCGATCAACTGCTTCCAAGTCGTATAGACCTTCTTCACACGCGGATCGGTGTATGCAATTTCACCCGCCATCAGCTTCTGATGAAATGCGTTGCCATTCAAGCGAAGATCGAGATAGTCGAACCAGCCGGCGAGCGTCCATGCATCGCGGCCCGCCACGGCAATCGGCGTAATGCCGGCTGCCTTCAGCTTCTTGCAGTCGTCGAGAAACTGATCCCACGTTTTCGGTTCGCCAGAGATGCCGGCTTTCTGGAATAGATCCTTGCGATAGAACATGCCCCACGAGTAATACACCGTAGGCGCCGCATATTGCTTGCCTTTATATGAGGATGCTTCCTTCGTGGAGGCATACATGTCGTTCCAGCCGTTCTTCGCCCAGTCGCCGCTCAGGTCTTCAAAAAGACCGCGCTGCGCGTAATACGCCATGCGCTCGCCGTCATGCCAGTTGACGATATCGGGCGCGACAGTGGAGAGCCAACCCGGCAATTGCACTTTGTACGCCTCTTCGTCGATAAACGATACCTTCACGTCGATGCCGGGATGCGCCTTCTTGAATTCATCCACAACAGACTGCCAGACCGCGCGCTGACTCGCCCCCTTGAATGCGATATTCGCGGTCAGCGTGCCGGCCTGCGCAGTGCTGACGACGGACGTTCCGAGAGCCGCCGCAGCGACCGCGAGTGCCAGCAGAACCTTGCGTGGTTTCATTTTCATGCTACCTGTCTCCTTTATTCCTGATTTTTGCATCATTGTCTTTACTGCATGGAATTCCGGTTTGCACATCGTCCCACTCGCCGCACCTGTCATCCAGCTCAATACACTGCCACGCCTTGCGGCTCGACAGCACGTGAGCCAATCAAGAATGCGTTGTCTGCCGCACCGGTGATCGTGTGCGCGGTGTCGCCGTAGTTGAACACATAGGTCAGCGCGCCGCGCCGGCTAATGCGAACGCTTTCGCCAAGCTGCATCGTTTCGACGCCGGCACGTTGCGCGATCTGCTCGAAGAGCCGGATCGTCAGCGCGTCGTCGAACAAGCTGGCGAGGTAATGGAACGCACCGCTACGCACATACGCCGGGTGCCCGTCGGCGAAACGCGCCAGTACATCGAAAGAATTCGTTTCACTGCTTTCGATGAAGTCGCGCCAGTGACGCGCGACGCCGTCTTCAACACTCGCGTCTTGCGTACCGGCAAGCCGCACGGCCTCGGTCACGTTAGGCCGCATCGATTCGACGCGCCAGACACGCAGCGGCAACACATCGGCGAGCGCACCCGGCGGCAGATTCGAGGGAATCTGCAAGTCCTGAGTCTTCGAGCCGGTGCGCGGCCCAAGCACGACCTGCGCCCCCGAGCTGGCAAGACGCGCGGCCAGATCCGCCGGCACGATCGGCAACGGCGGCACGACGATCAGGCTGTAGCCGTCGAGCGATGCATCGACCGGCACGATATCGACATCGAGACCTAACGCACGTAATGCCGAGTAGTACTCGAATGCGAAGCGCGGATAGTGAAAGTCCGCACCCTGCGGATGGATCTCGAACAGCCACTTTGCTTCATAGTCGTAGACGAGCGCCACTTTCGAACGGACCGCGGCATCGGCATGAGCATTAGCCGCGAGCACCGTGCGAATTTCCGACGCCACTTGCGCCGCTTCGCTACCGCCGACGTCGAGTCGGTTATCCGGCGTATTCAGGCCCGCGTGCATCTGCTCCTGCGCGAACGGAGCCTGACGCCAGCGGAAATACGATACGCAGCCCGCGCCGTGCGCGAACGCTTCCCAGCTCCACAGCCGCACCATGCCCGGCAATGGCGACGGATTCCACTGCGCCCAGTTCACCGGACCCGGTTGTTGCTCCATCACCCAGAACGGCAGCTTCGACATGCCGCGATATACGTCGTGGTTGAACGACGCGAAATCCGGATGACCGCTGCGCAGCCAGCGCGCTTTCACATCGGGCGCGAACCATTGTTCTTCCAGCGCGCCGAGCGGATAACTGTCCCAAGTGGCAACGTCGAGATCCGCAGCGACCTTGTAGTGATCGAACTCGGTAAAGAGCTGCATGAAGTTGTGCGCTACCGGCCGTCCCGGCGAATGCGCACGGATGATCTCGACCTGCATGCGGTTATAGCGCGCGACTTCGTCGGACGCAAAGCGCCGGTAATCGAGCCGATGCGAAGGATGTGCCTCGGTCACAGTCGCCACCGGAGCGTCGATCTCGTCAAAGCTGCGGTACTCCATGCTCCAGAACACGGTGCCCCACGCGCGGTTCAATTCGTCGATCGTTTTGTAGCGTGCCTTCAGCCAGTCGCGAAAGCGCGCCACCGCTGCGGGCGAATAACTCACCACCGTGTGATGACAGCCGAACTCGTTATCGGTCTGCCAGTACGCAACGGCCGGGTGTTTGCCGTAACGCTCCGCAATTGCAGTGCAAATTTTCTGTGAGGCCGCGAAATACGACGGCGACGAGAAGTCATAGTGACGGCGCGAGCCGAACGTACGCGGGCGGCCATCCGCCCCAATCGGCAAGATGTCCGGATGGCGATCGATCAGCCACTTTGGGGGTGTCGCGGTGGGCGTACACATCACGACTTGCAAGCCTGCGGCGCCGAGTACTTCAATTGCGCGATCGAGCCACGCCCAATCGTATTCGCCAGGCGTCGGCTCAATGCGCCTCCACGCAAACTCGGCGATTCGCACCTGCTCGATACCGAGCGCTTTCATCCGGCGCGCGTCGTCTTCCCACATCGACTCGGGCCAGTGTTCCGGGTAATAACAGACTCCAAGGCGCATCCGAATGTCCTTTATGCGTAGTGTTCGACGGATTCAAGCGAAGGAGCGGCGAAGCCGTCTTCGGTGAACAGGTGAGTAGCGTGGCGCGGTACACGCAGGTTTGCGCGATCGCCTGGCGCGAGTCGCGTATCGCCCGGCGCTTTCGCGATGAGCGCGGCGCCGCCGGGTTGATCGAGGTGCACATAGCTGTGTTCGCCGAGCTGTTCGACGAGCGAGACGGTGCGCGAAAGGGTGGCGTCGTGATGAGACGAGGACGAGTCGATGAATTCAAGGTGCTCAGGACGCACGCCGAGCGTCACCGCTTGCGAGACCTGCAACGCGGCACCATCCACAGGCACGCGGACGCTCTCGTGCGTGTGATCAAGCGTCACGACAACGCCTTGCACGTCGACACAAGCGACACGTCCCGGCAGAAAGTTCATGCGCGGCGACCCGATGAACCCCGCGACGAAGCGGCTCCTGGGACGGTGATACAACTCCAGCGGCGCACCGATTTGCGCAATGCTGCCGTAACGTTCGGTGTCTTTCCCGGCATGCAACAAGACGATCTTGTCCGCGAGAGTCATCGCCTCTATCTGATCGTGCGTCACATAGACCACGCTCGCCTTCGCGAACTGCTTGTGCAGCCGCGCGATTTCGATGCGCGTCTGGCCACGCAGCGTTGCGTCGAGATTGGAGAGCGGTTCGTCGAAGAGAAACACACCGGGCTGGCGCACGATCGCGCGGCCAATTGCAACGCGCTGACGTTGACCGCCGGACAGTGCTTTCGGCCGGCGCTCGAGCAGCGCTTCCAGTTGCAGAATGCGCGCGGCTTCCCGCACCTTGCGGTCGATCTCATCTTTTGGGGTTTTGGCGAGCTTTAGTCCAAAGGCCATGTTCTCGAACACGGTCATATGCGGAAAGAGCGCGTAGCTCTGAAACACCATCGCCACGCCGCGCTGCGCCGCCGGCACGTCGTTCATGACCTCGCCGCCGATGAACAGGTCACCGTCGGTGAGGTCTTCGAGCCCTGCGATCATCCGCAGCAACGTAGATTTGCCGCAGCCCGAGGGGCCGAGAAAAACGCAGAACTCGTTCTCGCCGATCTCGAGATCGACGTCGCGAATCACCGGCGCACCGTCGCCATACGCTTTCTGCACGCCTCTTAACGAAATGCTCGCCATCGCCTCGACTCCGTGATTTAATCGGCTCGACGGCGGAGATTAAGCGCTTAATCAACATGGCCAAAAAAATCGATCGCATGCGATCGCCGGCCTTGCCTGTCTCCGCTATCGTTTTGTCTGTGCGACAGATGTTGCCGCGCCTTGCCCGCCGATGCAAATGCCGGGCAGCCATCCCAAATAATGAAGAGACATGCCCACACTTAGCGAAGTCGCGCGCCATGCCGGCGTCACGCCTGCCACCGTATCGAACGTGCTGCGCAATCGCGGGCGCGTCGGCGAGAGCACACGTCAACGGGTTCTCGAAGCCGTCGACGCGCTCGGCTACCGGCCGCACCTCGCCGCCCGCGCGCTCGCCGAAGGGCGCGCCCCGACGCTCGCCCTCATGGTGTCGAGCATCGCCAATCCGTTCTACCCCGAGTTCGCGCTAGCCGTCGAACGCGCGGCGCGAACGAGTGGGCATTTCGTGATCATTTGCAATACTAACGAAGATCCGCTAACCGGCCGCGCGTACCTCGACCAGATAGCCGGCACGCTTTCCGAGGGGGTGCTCGTGACCAACGCGAACCTGCAATTCGCAGACCTTCACGTGACGGAATCGCGCGGCACTCCCGTGGTTTTATGCATGTGGGAGCGACCCAACGAGCCACCCGGTCTGCCCTGCGTTGCGGTGGATTTTCGTCTGGCCGGCGAGCTCGCCGGAAAGCATCTGCTCGACTTGGGACATCGGCGGATAGGCGCGATTGTCGGCAGCAAGGCTTCCGGCATTCACGCGGCCCGCTATGAAGGGTTCGTCGACGCGCTGCGTGCGGCCGGGGTGCGCAAAAACCGGGTCAAACATGCTGCGGATACGATCCAGGGTGGCTACAGCGCGGCGCGCGAGTTGCTCGAGGCCGATCCGCAACTCACTGCGATCTTCGCGACCAACGACCTGCCGGCGCTCGGCGCGATGCATGCCGCAGCCGACCTCGGTCTCGCCGTACCAGCCGATCTTTCCGTGGTGGGCATCACTGACATCCAGCTCGCGCGCGAGTCGCGGCCTGCATTGACCACAGTCGCCGTGCCGACCGTGGAAGTCGCCGGGCTCGCGGTTTCGTTGCTGCGCGAACTCATCGAATCGTCGTATGGGCAGGCCAGGCCCGACGAGACCAATGTACCCATGCGAATTTCATCGCCGCCGAAACTCGTGGTGCGTGCGTCGACTGGCACGCCGCGCTCCTCCTGAACGCGCAATTGAGGCTGGAAATGTCGTCGTCCGGAACCCGTTCGGGCGTCGCTTACACCCTCCTCGATGCAGTCAAAACGCACGAAATACCTTTCTACCGGCTTTCACTGAAGCCAGGACTTTCCCCAATCCGGCCGCACAGACGCTGCGCCGCACCATCTGGCTGAAAACCCCGCCACGCAAGGCGCTTCGGGTCCTCCAAAGGTATATGCGGCCCAGTCCGCGTCCAACGAGATTCCTTGACGCGCCCCTCGCCGCCTGCTGTACTAAATCAACCAAAGTGATTTAGGCGGCGTCCACGGTCTTACTTCCACCGCTCGGACGTGCCGCATTCCAGGTTGCACCCGCGCAGCGTTCGTGTGTGCAACCGCCAGCAGTTCCAAGAACGTCATTGCCAATAACCGGAGGAGCGTCCCATGAATCTGAATTCCCCCAGGCTTCCTGTCGCCAGGAAGATCGTCTCGATGTGCGTCGCGGCGTCGGCGGTCTGGTGCGCGAGCGCAAGTCAGGCAGCCGACCAGCCGGTCGTCGGCCTCATCACCAAGACCGACACCAATCCGTTCTTCGTGAAGATGAAGCAAGGCGCGGAGGCGGCAGCGTCAAAAGACGGCGCCAAGCTGATTACCGCAGCCGGCAGATTCGACGGCGACAACGCGAGCCAGGTGACGGCAATCGAAAACATGATGACGGCAGGCGCGAAAGCGATTCTGATCACTCCAAGCGATACGAAGGCGATCGTGCCGAGCATCAAGAAAGCGCGCGCCGCCGGCGTGATGGTGGTCGCGCTCGACACGCCGACGGACCCGCAAGACGCCACTGACGCCCTCTTCGCGACCGACAACTTCAAAGCCGGCGTGCTGATCGGCAAATACGCGAAGGCGGCGTTGAACGGCAAGCCCGCGAAGATCGCCACGCTCGACCTCGCGCCCGGCGTTTCGGTGGGCGTGCTGCGGCATAACGGCTTTCTGGAAGGGTTCGGCGTAAAGCAAGGCGACCCTTCGATCGTATGCAGCCAGGACACCCGCGGCGATCAGGCGAAAGGCCAGACGGCGATGGAAAACTGCCTGCAGAAATCGCCGGATATCAACGTGGTCTACACGATCAACGAACCTGCGGCCGCGGGCGCGTATCGCGCGCTGAAGGCAGCGGGCAAGGACAAGAGCGTGATGATCGTCTCGATCGACGGCGGCTGTGAGGGCGTGCGCAACGTCAAGGCCGGTTCCATCGCCGCGACCTCGCAGCAGTATCCGCTGAAAATGGCCGCGCTCGGCGTAACGGCAGGCGTCGATTACGCGAAGACCGGCAAGAAGGTTTCGGGCTACCAGGACACGGGCGTGACGCTGATCACGGACAAGCCGATGTCCGGCATCGACAGCAAGGACACGACCTTCGGCCTCGACAACTGCTGGGGCAACAAGTAACACGCACTGTACGGCGGCCCGCTCGTCGGGCCGCCGGATGATTCGCCGCGCGGCGCACGCCACGCTCATGTTTCGAGGACATCCATCATGTCGACTCCTTCCGCTCCCGCAGGCCATCCGCGCCATTTCTCAGACCGTCTGCCGTCGCTTGCCGAAGTCGGGCCGCTCATTGCGCTCGCGCTGGCTTGCGGTTTCTTCATCTCGCAAAGCAGCCGTTTCCTGTCGTTCCAGAACCTCTCGTTGATCCTTCAACAGACGATGGTCGTTGCGGTGATCGCAATCGGCCAGACGCTGATTGTGCTGACTGGCGGCATCGATCTCTCCTGCGGCATGGTGATGGCGTTCGGCTCCATCATCATGACGAAGTTCGCGGTGACGCTGGGCCTGCCGCCCGTACTCGCGATTCTGTGCGGCATCGGTGCGAGCACATTGTTCGGCGTGCTCAACGGTGTGCTCATTACGCGGATCAAATTGCCGGCGTTCATCGTCACGCTCGGCACGCTGAACATTGCGTTCGCCCTTACGCAAATCTATTCGAATGCGGAAAGCGTGTCGAATCTGCCGGACGCAATCATGTTCTTCGGCAACACGTTCAAGCTCGGACCCGCCGACGTCACGTACGGCACCGTCCTCACATTGCTGATGTATCTGGCCACGTGGTTCGTGTTGCGCGACACGGTGCCCGGCCGCCATCTGTATGCGCTCGGCAACAACGCCGAGGCCGCGCGGCTGATGGGTTTGTCGTCGCAGAAGATCCTGCTCACCGTCTACACACTGGCCGGCGCCATTTACGGCATTGCTGCGTTGCTGTCGGTGTCGCGCACCGGCGTGGGCGATCCGCAAGCAGGCCAAACCGAGAACCTCGATAGTATTACGGCGGTAGTGCTCGGTGGCACCAGTCTCTTCGGCGGGCGCGGGTCGATCTCCGGGACGCTGCTCGGCGCGCTGATTGTCGGCGTGTTCCGCAACGGCTTGACCTTGATCGGCGTTTCTTCGGTCTACCAGGTATTGATCACCGGCATGCTGGTAATTCTCGCGGTGGCCGCGGACAAACTCTCTCATCGCCGCGGTTGAGCTTTCAATCGCAACCTTATTGCATGAAGCCTGAGTCAGCGCATTGGCTAACTCAGGCCGACAGGAGCCCGTCATGTCGACACCTACTTCCGCTTCCGCCGCGCTGCCCGTTCTGCAGGCGCGTGGCCTCGTCAAACGTTATGGCAATGTGACCGCGCTCGACGGCTGCGACTTCGAAGTGCTGCCCGGCGAGATTCTCGCAGTGATCGGCGACAACGGCGCTGGGAAATCGTCGTTGATCAAGGCACTTTCCGGCGCCACGGTGCCGGACGAAGGCGAAATTCTGCTAGACGGCAAGCCCGTCAAATTCCGCAGTCCGCTGGATGCACGCGCGCAAGGCATTGAGACCGTATATCAGGAACTCGCGGTCGCGCCGGCCATGAGCATCGCAGAAAATCTGTTTCTGGCGCGCGAGTTGGTTAAACCCGGCTGGCGCGGTTCGATCTTCAAGATGATCGACAAACGCCGCATGCTTGAAGAAGCGACCGCCCATATGAAAGACCTGCAAATCGGCATTCGCTCGATGCGTCAGGCGGTCGAAACGCTCTCCGGCGGTCAGCGTCAAGGGGTTGCCGTCGCGCGCAGCGCGGCATTCGCGCGGCATGTGGTGATTCTCGACGAGCCGACCGCAGCGCTCGGCGTGAAGGAAGGCAACATGGTGCTCGAACTGATTCGCCGCGTGCGCGACCGCGGGCTGCCGGTGATTCTCATCAGCCATAACATGCCGCACGTATTCGAAGTGGCTGACCGCATCCATATTCAGCGGCTCGGCCGGCGTGCCGCGCTCGTCAATACCAAAGACGTGCATATGTCGGAGGCCGTTGCGATCATGACTGGCGCAAAAGAGGCCGACGTCAAGGCGATTGCATGATGCAATCACATCGCTGAGGGGCTCATGAGCATGGATACCACAGGCATGCGCCCGCCCCTCAAACGCACGGTCGGCTCGAATCAGGTCGGCATGCGGCAATTCAACGAGCGGATCGTGCTGCAGACGATCCGTCTGCATGGACCGTTGCCGAAGGCAGACGTGGGTCGTCTCACGCGTCTTTCGATGCAGACCGTGTCGATGATCGTCGATCGTCTGATCGACGATGGTCTGCTGGAAAAGCAGGCTCGGGTGCGCGGCAGGATCGGCCAGCCGTCGGTGCCCATCGCGTTGCGAGCGGACGGCGCGTACACGATCGGCATCAAGGTAGGCCGCCGCAGTCTCGACGTACTGGCGATGGATTTCGCCGGCCGCGTAATGTGCCGCGATGTGTTCGAGTACCCGTACCCCGATCCGCGCACACTGTTTCCCGCACTCGAAAGCAAGCTCGCGCGCGTGAATCAGGCGCTCGGCGCGAACGCCAGCAAAGTGGTCGGCGTGGGCGTGGCTGCGCCGTTGTGGCTCGGCGGCTGGCGCGACTTTCTCGGCGCGCCGCCCGACGCACTAGACGCATGGCACGAGATCGACTTGCGTTCGCGCATCGCGACCATGACGGGGCTGCCGGTCGAATTCGCAAAGGACACGACAGCCGCGTGCGCCGCAGAACTCGTGATGGGCCAGGGGCGCGGCATTCACAATTTCCTGTACCTGTTCGTCGGCACGTTCATCGGCGGCGGGCTTGTTATCGACGGCCGCCTGCATGGCGGGCCGCACGACAACGCCGGCGCGGTCGGCTCTATTCCGCTGCGCGACGGCGGCGCGCGCAAACCTGCGCGGCAACTGCTGCACGCGGCCTCCGGTTTCGTACTGGAACGCCTGTTTACCGACGCGGGGAAACCGGCAGCCGCTGCGCACGATCATCGGGCGCTGGCGCCGGAAATGTGGCGGCATACCGAGGAATGGCTCGATACCGCGTGCCCTGCGATCGCCAACGCGCTCACCAGCGCCGCCGCGTTGCTGGACCTCGAAGCGGTCGTGATCGACGGCGAACTGGACCGGCAAATGGTGCGCGAAATCATTCGCCGCACGGAGCGCGTGCTGGACCGATTCGAATGGGAAGGCATGGTACGCCCGCAACTATTGGAAGGCGCAATTGGTGCCGACGCGCGCGCAATGGGCGGCGCAATCCTGCCGCTCTACGCGCATTTCGCGCCGGTGCACGAACTGTTTCTCAAACCTGCGACAGAAGCCGCATATTGATCTGCCGCGGCCGCTTCACTGCGCGACCACCTTCTGGACAGAGACAGAAGCGGTCGTTGCAGGCGCAGATTCGAGCAGGGGCTGCAACGCGGGCGCCATCGACTTCAGCAGTTGCACCGAAAGTGCACTCGTAAATTCATAGTGCGCCGCATAAGGTTCGTGCACCCACGCGGTCAGCGTGCCGTAAAAGCGGTCGCCAATGGCGAATACGAACGTCGCGCTGCGGTTCACCTTGCGCGATTCAATGAGGCGCGCGCCCTTGGCGAATACGTTAAAGCGCTGATCGCCCGTACCTGTCTTGCCGTATACCTCCATGGTCCGGCCGTCCGGGAATGTCATGCCCTGCGCGAGACGCCGCGCCGTGCCACCCGTCACGACATCGCGCAACATGCCCTTCACGATCCCCGCAATTTCAGGCGAAAGCTGCTGTTGCGGAGCGACAGACGCACGCCGGAAATGCGTTTCGTACGGCGTGTCTTTCGCGAAGTCCAGTTGCGTGAGGTTCTCAGTCGGAACCTTGTTGCCGTCGTTTGCGATCAGGCCGATCAGTTGTGCTAGCGCTGCGGGTCTGTCACCGGACGCACCGATCGCAGCGGCATACGAAGGGGTAAGCGTTGCAAAAGGATAGCCGAGCGCCTGCCACGACTTGCCGATTGTGTCGTACGCGCGCAGTTCGACCATGCGTTTGATGCGGCGATCCTGGGTCGCGTGATAGCGCGTCTTGAAGAGCCATGAATAGGTCGAGAGACGCACATCGCTGCTTGCGTTCTGAATGTCGTTGAGCGTGGCGTTCGGATGTTCACGCAGATAGTTGAGCGTCCATAGTTCGAGCGGATGCACACTCGAGATATAACCCCGATCGTTCAGATTGAAGCGGTCGATTGCGTACTTCGCATAAAGGTTCGCGAGGTCTTCGTCGTCGAGCACCGAAGCGGCCGGCGTATTTTTCAGCGCGGCGCGCATCTTCTCGTTGAACCATGCGTTGGACTTGTCGGGCGCAACGCTACGCAACACCGTGGCGACTTTAGGCGGCGATTTGCGCACGCCGAGCAGCAACAGCGCCAACGCCTGCTCCTGGGTTTTGCCGTGATACTTCGTGTAGAAACGATTCATGTAAACGCGGCTTTCCTGATCGGCGAAACGCGTCAAGTACATTTTGCGGATCGCCGGATCGCCGAGCCATTGTGACGACGGTCCTGTGGTTTGGACCATCTCATAGTGGACGATATCGCGCATCAGCCGCACGAAAACCAGATTCACCGAATGCTGGAACGCACGGCGAATAGTAAGAATGCGACCGTTGTCGTCGGATTCGAAGTTATTGAAGGTTTGCGCGCCGCCGCCCGTGTAGAAGGTTTCGCCGGGACTCGCGGAGTACTTGCGCTCTACGGCTGCGTCGAGCATGGATTGAAGCGTGCGATCCTTGGTGTGCGACAGATAGTCCAGCGCCCAGCGTGTCAATTGATCGCTCGGATCGGGCTTGATGGTTTTGAGCTCCGCCGCGCTGCGAGCAGCGTAACGCGCATGCAGCTGCGACACGATCTGCAAATACGTCACCACGGTACGCAGTTTTGCAGTGGACCCGAGGTTCAAACGCGCACCCGAATTAATGTCGAACGGCTGGTTCACGCTGTCCGTTTGCACACGCACGAGATTCGCTCCGTCGCGCCGTTCGAATAGCGTGAAACTGTAGGCGATTTTCGACGGATCGTCCGATGCGCGCAGCATTTCGAAGCCGACAAGGCCCGCGGCCTTCGCGCCGTCGCGTGTTGCGGCAGCGGCAAGCCGTTCACTCACGGCCTGCTGCACCGCGTTGTTGAGCGTGCCGGTGGCTTGCAGATCAAGCCGGTCGAGTTCGTAAAAGCTCGAAATGCCGAGCGCTGCGAGGAGGTTCGAGCGCATCGACGTAACGGCTTTGCGCGACACGAACGAGCCGGCGTTTTGAGCGGGTTTGCCCGCGCGGTGCAAATCGACCGTGGCAGAAAGCGCCGCATCGCGCAAAGCGGCGGAAATCACGCCGCCATTCGCGAGCAGCCGCAAATAACTGTCGGTCAATCGTTCGAGGTCGGGATAACCGCGATGCAGGAAATAGGACGGCGCGCGCTGGGCGATCATCAGAGAAAGCACCTGGCGAAATGCCTCGCCTTGCTGTGGCAGGTTCTCTGTGGTTGCAGGCGCGTTCAGTATGCGGTTCACATCCGCGAAATCGCGACCGTACCACACGGCGAGACCGTCGCCCATGCCGCTGATTTCACCGACGCCAGGTTGCGCCGCAAGCGGCACCGAATTCAGATAGTGCATGACGATCTGCCGACGCGCGGGCATGGTCTGCGGACCATTCAGATACGCACGCACGGAAGCGGACGCAATCTGCCTCAGCTTCTCCGGCGGTGTTGCGGTGCGGCCGCCCGCCGAGTGGCGGAATTTCTCGATCTGCGTGGCGAGCGTGCTGCCGCCGGGCGCCATCTGGTGATGGTTGAATACGCGAGCGCCCTGATCGGCCAGTGCGCGGCTAAAGCGACCCCAGTCGATGGCCGGGTTGCGGTTAGGCTGATCCGGATCGAGCAGATAGCGGTCTTCAATAAACAGAAGCGAGTTGACGATGACAGGCGGAATCGCCTCGAAGCTGTCGTACACCCGCCCAGGAAAACTCGCGCTAAAAAGAGGTGCACCGGTGCCGTCGAACAGTTGCAAGCCGGCTTGGTCCTTCTCGACGTACGGCAAGAAAAGACTTCTATCTGCTAGCGAAAGCATGCGCTCCGAATCGCGCGCCTGTGCGGTGACTTCGAAGCCGCGCTGCAGCAAGCGCTGCTGGATTGACGGCAGCAATGCGTAGCCAAGGCGGGTGTCGTACGGACCTTTGTCCGCCTCGGGAAAACGGATGGAATGGCTCGGACCATCGTCTACCGCGAAGCCGATGTCGCGCGTGAGTTCGGAGAGGTAGTGGGCCTGCAGCCGGGAAGTTTCTATTTCGAGTTCGCATAGGCGCACGACCCACGCCAATCCCAACAACAACGCCGCCGCCAGCGCCCATTTGAACCACTTGCGGACCGAAGCGGTGCCGGTGGCGCGAAGCGGAAATCGAACCGATGGCCGATTCATGACTGCTCTCCCCGAATGGGCGCCAGCCTTTTCACTCCGACGCCCTCAAGGCAGTGTAGCGCGGGGGCAGACGCGCCATTGGCCCGGATTTACCCCAGTGTCGCCGCTACAACACTCGTCGCAAGAAGATAGCAAAGCGCGAATCGCCGTGCGATATTCGACGTCTTGCCGCACTCTGAAAAAACCGCTGACTCACGCAAGTTTTCGCTTTGCGGCTGCATGGGCGGCCTGGCGCCGCGGCGTTGGTGTCGGCGTCCGCGCAGACGTCGATATGGGCGTGCGTGTTGACCGACGGATTTTTTCCGGCAAGTTCTCCTCTTCTCGCGCCTGATGCCGCAGCAATTCCACGAAGCGCTCGGCGGGCGGCGACAGCACGCCGCCTTTACGCGTCACGACGCCGAACGTTTGCGAAGGCGACTTCAGCGCGACCGGCACGCGACGCAGCATTTTTTGCCGAATGAACATGTCAGCAACGGCGGTCGGCAACAACGACACCAGATCCGCACTGCTCTGCAGCAGCGCGACAGTCACAAAAGTGGATGCAGTCGAGATCGGGTTATCTGGCATAGCCAGCCCCGCGAGATCCATTTCCCGTTCGAGCAGCGCGTGCAACGGCATATGCGATGGATACACCACCCAACGGTGATCCGCCAGATCGCTCAACTGCACATTCTTTCGCGGCAGCGCCGGATGACCGTACCCGACCACGACGGACAACGGCTCGTCGGCGAGCGGACGATACTGATATTTCGACGGATCCGCAGCCACGGCGGCTCGGCCGATCACGAGATCCAGGCGGCCGTCGTCGAGTTGGGCGAGCATGCGCGCACTCGTGTTTTCCACCACTTCGATAGAAAGATTCGGCTGCCGCGCATGCAGCTGATTGATGGCCGGAATCACGCATTCGGGAATCGCGCCCATGATCGCGCCGATCGCGAGGCGCCCGCCGTGCCCTGAGCGAATTTCGGCAACGTCCTGACACAGCGCGGCGAGATCCGTCGCCACAAGGCGCGCGTAGCGGATCACGCAATGCCCGAGCTGGTTCGGGATCATGCCGCTTTTCGTGCGCTCGAAAAGCGCCGCGTCGAACATTGATTCGAGTTCCTGCAACGCTTTGCTTGCGGCCGATTGTGTCATGGACATCATGCCTGCCGCTTTATGCAACGACTTCTGGTCGTCGAGCACGATCAGCAGTTGGAGCTGCTTCATGCGCAGTTTGCCTAGCAGAACACTCAACGTATTTTTCATGAAGATGGCGGGTGAGTCGTAAAAGCGATCACGAGATGGAAACAATTCAATATACCTGTGTGCCGCGCAGTCGTATAGTCGGCGGCAATAAGCACCATGAGACCGCTTAACGCACTTCACGCACTTCACGCACTTGAAGCATTTGAAGCGCGAGTCGCGACCGACAGAGACACTTCCACCGCCTCATTACATTCCCAAAGCGCCCATATCATGACTCGATCCGTTAATACCGCGGCAATGCGCGGCGTGTTCCCCGTTGCGCCTACCATTTTCGACGACGCCGGCCGGCTCGACCTGGAAGGTCAGAAGCGCTGCATCGACTTCATGATCGACGCGGGCTCGAACGGTTTGTGCATTCTCGCGAACTTCTCCGAACAGTTCGCCCTTTCCGACGACGAGCGCGAGACGCTGATGCACGTGGTGCTCGAACATGTAGCGGGCCGCGTACCCGTTATCGTCACGACCACGCATTTCAGTTCGCATCAATGCGCGGAACGCAGCCGCCGCGCGCAAGCAGCAGGCGCCGCAATGGTCATGATCATGCCGCCCTATCACGGCGCAACGATCCGCATCGGCGAGCGTGGCATTGAAGAGTTCTACCGCACGGTGTCCGACGCAATAGATATCCCAATCATGATTCAGGACGCGCCGGTCAGCGGTACGCCGTTGTCCGCTCCGTTTCTCGCCCGTATGGCCAGTGAGATCGAACACGTGTCGTACTTCAAGATCGAAGTGCCGCAAGCGGCGAACAAGCTGCGCGAGCTCATTCAGTTAGGCGGCGACGCGATCGTGGGACCGTGGGACGGTGAGGAAGCAATCACGTTGATGGCCGATCTCGATGCAGGCGCAACCGGTTCGATGACGGGCGGCGGGTATGCCGACGGTATCCGGCTGATCGTCGACGCCTATGCTGCAGGCGACACCGAAGCTGCCGCCGCTCACTATCAGCAGTGGCTGCCGCTGATCAACTACGAGAACCGCCAGGGCGGTCTCGCATCGTGCAAGGCGTTGATGAAGGAAGGCGGCGTGATTCGCTCCGACGCGGTACGTCATCCGTTGCCGGCAATGCGCCCGGCCACCCGTGAGGGACTGCTCAAAATCGCGCGACGGCTCGATCCGCTGGTGCTGCGCTGGGCTCACTAGAGGCGATAGCGGCGCCATCGGAAAAGCGGGGTGCGGCTGGACGGGGACGTGCGATTGCCGCTACGCTAGCCGCCATGGAAAGTTTTTACGAAGCCACTGTGACACGCCCGTCCGCGTATGCGCCGCTCGTCGGCCAACATAGCGCGGACGTTTGTATTGTCGGCGGCGGACTGGCGGGGCTGTCGACGGCGCTAGGTCTCGTTGAGCGAGGCGTGAAGAACGTCGTGGTACTCGAAGCGCGGCAGGTCGGTTACGGCGCATCGGGACGCAACGGCGGCTTTGTGTTCGGCGGCTATAGCCTCGATTGTGCCGATCTGCTGAAAACGCTCGGCGCGGCTCGCGCGCGCGAGTTATATGCGCTTACCACCGACGCCGTCGATCTGATGCGGGCCCGCATCGCGCGATACCGCATAGATTGCGATGTCACCGACGCCGGCGTAATTCTCGCGAACTGGTTTGACGAACCTGCGCGGCTAGAAGCTCAGCGTCGCCTGATGCTCGAATCATTCGGCGTCGACTGGGAACCGGTGGCAGCCGAACATCTGGCGCTCCAGTTGAAGACGCGCCGCTATCACGGTGGCCTGTTCGAGCGCAACGCATTTCACTTTCATCCGCTGAAATACGTACTCGGCGTGGCCGAGGCGGCGGCCAATGCCGGCGTGCGGGTTCACGAGCAGTCGCCCGTCGTGCATTTGCAGCGCGAAGGTGCCGACTTCGTCCTTCGCACGCCGCAAGGCGTCGTCGACGCGCGGCACGTCGTGATGGCGGGCGGCGGTTACGCGCGCAACGTCTACGCGAAAGTGGAGCGCGCGGTGCTGCCCATCGCCACCTATGTGATGGCGACCGAGCCCCTCGGCGCGCGGCTGCACGATGCGATCGACACGCGCGCGGCCGTCTACGACACCCGTTTCGCGTTCGACTACTATCGGCCTCTGCCCGACACGCGGATTCTCTGGGGCGGACGCATCTCGGTGCGTGACCGCGCGCCTCAAGTCATCGCCCGATTACTGCGGCGCGATCTGCTGAAGGTGTATCCGCAATTGCACGACGTGCGTGTGGACTACGCGTGGGGTGGCCTCATGAGCTACGCGCGTCACAAGATGCCGCAGATCGGTCGCACCGCGGACGGCGTCTGGCATGCAGTCGGCTTCGGCGGACATGGCATGGCACCGACCACCGTGTCCGGCGAACTGCTGGCCGCGGCGATTGCGGGCGAGCGTGCGGTTCCGGAGGCGTTCGCCGCGTTTGGCCTCACGCCCGCTTATGGCGCACTCGGTCTCGCCGCCGCTCAACTCACGTACACCGCGATGCAAACGCGCGACGTATTCGCCGCGCGCCGCACGCGGGCGCGCGGCTCCGTCTGAAAACACATCGCGCGGGCTGCGAACGCGCGGCTATGTCCGCACAGCTTAAGGCGCTGCCGGTGCGGTCTGCCGAGGCAGCGCCGCGTCGATGCGGTTGGCTTGCGCGTAGGTGCTCGAAACTCCGCCAGACCGCTGCGAGATGCGGCCTGTTTCGCGTAAAAACCCCGCGCCAGAGGCCATTTTCGCCATGCTAGAATGCGCGGTCACTGCCGCTCGAATACACAATGAAAAAGGGAAGCAAGGCCGCCGAGCCCGATACCAACGGCATCCCGTCCGACGCGCCGCGCAAAGACGCCCGACGTAGCGACGCCCGCCGCAAGTACGATCCCGAGCAGACGAAGCGCAATATCCTCGACGTCGCGACCCAGGAGTTCTCCGCGATGGGGCTGACGGGCGCGCGCGTCGATGCCATCGCGGAGCGCACCAACACCACCAAGCGCATGCTGTACTACTACTTCGGCAGCAAGGAAGGGTTGTACCAGGCGGTGCTGGAGAAGGTGTACGGCGACATTCGTGAGCTCGAACAGGATCTGCACGTCAGCGAACTCGACCCGGTCGAAGGCATGCGCGCGCTGGTCGAATTCACGTTTGACTATCACGACCGCCAGCGGGATTTCGTGCGCCTCGTCACGATCGAGAATATCAACGGCGCAAAGTATGTCGAGCAGGTCAAGAGCTTCAAAGGCCGCAACGTCACCGTCATTCATACAATCGAAGATCTGCTTGCGCGCGGTATCGCCGCGGGCAAGTTTCGCAGCGACGTCGACGCGATCGACCTGCATCTGCTGATCAGTTCACTGTGCTTTCATCGCGTCGGCAATCGTCATACGTTCGGCACGGCATTTGGGCGCGATCCGTCACATCCCAGATTGCGTGCGCGTCATCGCGCAATGATCGTCGATGCGGTGCTGCGCTTCGTTCGCAAGGAAGATTGACGAGCCTCTTATAGTCCACTTTCACGGACGAATGAAAAAAGGGACGTGGCCTGCGCCACGTCCCTTTTTTTTCGCAGTCGAACGAGTGCTCAATCCACCAGCACGATCCGCTTGATATCGCCGACGATAAAGATGTACGACAGCGCGCCAATCAATGCAATCACGCCGATGAATACGAGCGCGCCGACAAACGACCCGGTTGCCGCGACGATAAAGCCGACTACCAGCGGCGTCACGATGCCGGCCAGATTCGCGGCGAAGTTGAAGATGCCGCCTGTCACGCCGAGCAGCCCTTCGGGCGCGATGTCGGACACCAGCGTCCAGCCGAGCGCAGCCATGCCTTGCGCGAAGAATGCGACTGACAGGATCGCGATCACCGCGACGTTGCTCTCGACATAATTGGCCAGAATGATCGTCGAGGCCAGCAACAGGCCGGCGATGATCGGCAGCTTGCGCGCCACGTTGGCGGATTTGCCGCGGCGCAGCAGCCAGTCGGAAAAGAGGCCGCCGAACATCACGCCGATCGACGCCGCGATGAACGGCATGATCGCGAAAAAGCCGATCTTGAGCCAGCCCATATGACGTTCGGTGGCAAGGTAAGTCGGGAACCACGTGAGAAAGAACACGAGCGTCGAGTTGCCGGCGAACTGGCCAAGACAGATGCCCGTCAATTGACGGTGCTTGAGCAGGCGGCCAATGGTGCGCCATTCAAAGCCGCTTTTCGCGGGCGCGGCAGCAGCGCCGCTATCCTTGTGACGGTGCGTGAGACCGCCGCCTGCCTCGATATAGTCGAGTTCCGCCTGATTCGCCGACGGATGATCTCGCGGCTCCCGATACATCAGCCACCAGATCACACCAAACACGATACCCACGCCGCCCACCACGTAAAACAGCGAACGCCAGCCGAAAGCGCCCATCAGCATGAACAGGAACGGGCTGAAAAACGCGAGGCCGATATATTCGCCGACGGTGTAGGTGCCGGTCGCCATCGCGCGTTCGCTCTGCGGGAACCATGTCGCAACCACGCGGCTATTAGTCGGGAAACACGGCGCTTCCGAGACGCCGAGGCCGAGGCGAAAGACGAACAGTCCGGCAATGCCGTGCACGAGCCCTTGCGCGAGCGTGCACAGGGACCAGAAGGTCATCGACAGGAAGTAAGTGAGCTTGCTGCCGAAACGGTCAAGGAAGAGGCCGCCAGGAATCTGGGAAGCAACGTAGCTCCACGAGAACACCGAGAACAGCAGCCCCATCATCGCAGCGTTGATGCCGAGTTCTTTGGTCAGTTGCGGCGCGGCAATGCCGAGCACCGTACGGTCGAGATAGTTGATCATCGTGCCGACGGCCAGCAACCCCAGTATCTGATAACGGGCGTTGGAGCGGCGGGAGCTGCTGGCAGTCGTGCTTGCGCCGGCCTGACGCGTCGCGTCGGCCGGTCTGGTTTGAGTCGATTGCGGCATGGGGTTGTAGTCTCCTCTCATTGATCATCTGTCGTCGTTTGCCGGTGTGCGCTACCGGTTAGCGTTCCAGCAACGACTGGAAATGCGTGTAGACGCGCTCGGCGTCCGGTTCGAGCCCGGTGAAAATGCGCATTGCGTCGACGGCCTGGTACACCGCCATGCCGCCGCCGCTCAGCGTGCGGCAGCCGAGCGCTTCAGCTGCCTGCAACAGCGCGGTGCGAATCGGGAAATAGACGATGTCGGCCACCCACAGACCGCTATGCAGCAATTCGGCCGGCAAAGGCAGTCCCGGCAATTTGGCCATGCCGGTCGGCGTTGCGTGAATCAGCCCGTTGGCGGCCGCGAGCGTCTCTCCGAGCGACGTGCCAGCAGTGACCGTCCGATCGGCAAAGCGCTTCTGCAACTCGGCAGCGAGCGACGCGGCACGAGCAGCGTCGACGTCGAACAGCGTGAGCGTTTGTGTGCCCATTGCGAGGGCTGCGTGAGCGACCGCAGCGCCCGCGCCGCCCGCGCCCAGTTGCACCACGCGCTCAAGCGACACGTCCGGCAAGCCGCGGCGGAACGCGCGGGCAAAACCGGACCAGTCCGTGTTGTGTCCGATCCGTTTGCCGTCCTTGAAAAGCACGGTGTTGACTGCGCCCAGCGCACGGGCGTCGTCGGACAATTCGTCGAGTAGCGGAATGACGGCCTGCTTGCACGGATACGTTATGTTCAAACCGTTGTAGCCCATGCGTTCGGCCGCGAGCAGCAGATCGGGCAGCGCTGCTACATCGAGCTTCAACACTTCGAGATCGATGCGGCGGTACACGTAATGCAAGCCGAGCTTGCTGCCCTCTTCCTCGTGCATCGCGGGACTCAGCGAGCCGCCGATGCCAGATCCGATCAGACCGACAAGAAAAGAACTTGCACTGGCCTGTGCGCTAGTTTTTGCATTCGCTTGTTCATTCATTGGCACGTTCATTTCGCCGCCCTATTCTTGAGGATGGTGGCCATTCGCTCCAGTGCGAGCACGTAGCCTTGGGTGCCGCACCCGACGATGATTGCATCCGCCACCGCAGACACATACGAGTGATGACGGAACGGTTCACGTCGATGCACGTTTGAAATATGCACTTCGATGACGGGCTTTTCGATTGCGCTGAGCGCGTCGGCGATGGCCACCGACGTGTGCGTATATGCAGCGGGATTGATGACGATGCCATCGACCTTGGTGCGCGCTGCGTGGAGCCAGTCGATCAGTTGATGTTCAGCGTTCGACTGGCAGAAGTCGATTGAGAGATCGAGGCGCTCACCGGCATCGCGGCAGAGTTTCGCGACATCGTCGAGCGTTTCGGCGCCATAGATGGCCGGCTCGCGTGTACCGAGCAGGTTGAGGTTGGGTCCATTGAGGACCAGTACGGAAGCAAAACTCATGACATCGATCTCCTGTCGACTGGAGTTAGCGCTTTAGCGCTTACTCCAGTCCCATGCAAAGCTGTCGACTGGAGTTAGCGCTTTAGCGCTTACTCCCGTCCCATGCGAAGCTGTCGGCGGGAGTTAGCGCTTTAGCGCTTACTCCCGTCCCATGCAAAGCTGTCGGCAAGAGTTAGCGCTTTAGCGCTTACTCTCGCCCCATCCAACGCAGTTGCAACAAACTCGAACAATGAAGCGGATCGCGACAAGCGCAAAACGCTCCTCAACGTAAAGCGAAGTGTGCTCGCATGAGCCCTCTCCGTCATTCGGGGTTTATACGAATTTGTACCATCTAGTTAGTTTGTATAGACTATCGAAAATTGCGCTTACTATGGACATTTGCGGCCTGTCGCTTGCTTCACGAGTAACGAACTAGCCCATTTTCCGCGCCGCAACATGGCAGTGGCCCGGCGCGTTGGCTTCAATGGCGCGCGCTCGCAATCTCCGTCCAACTGTTTTTGCAGGAGCTGTTCATGCAACGTTCGATTGCCACCGTCTCGATCAGCGGCACCCTCGTAGAGAAGCTCACCGCGATCCAGGCGGCCGGCTTCGAGGGCGTCGAGATCTTCGAGAACGACCTGCTCTATTTCGATGGTTCGCCCGCCGACGTGCGGCGTATTGCCGAAGATCTCGGGCTGCAAATCATGCTGTTTCAGCCGTTCCGCGATTTCGACGGCGTAAGTCCAGAGCGTCTCGCGCGCAACCTGGACCGCGCGAAACGCAAATTCGACGTGATGCATGAACTGGGCACGGACCGCATTCTCGTATGCAGCAACGTGTCGCCGGACACCATCTGCGACGATGCGCTAATGACCGACCAGCTCGGCGCGCTCGCGGAAGCTGCAGAGGCGGCAGGCGTTGTCGCCGGTTACGAAGCGCTCGCGTGGGGCCGGCACGTCAAGACGTACCGGCATGCGTGGAAGCTCGTGAACGCGGTGAATCACCGCAGTCTCGGACTCGTGCTCGACAGCTTTCACACGTTGTCGCTCAACGATACGGTGGACGCGATCGCCGACATTCCTGGCGAGCGCATCGCGTTCGTGCAGATCGCGGACGCACCCAAGCTCGCCATGGACGTGCTGGAATGGAGCCGCCATTACCGCTGCTTTCCGGGCCAGGGCGATTTCGACGTAGCCAACTTCACGGCGCAAGTCGTCAAGACGGGCTACAAGGGCCCGCTTTCGCTGGAGATTTTCAACGACGGCTTTCGCGCCGCGCCCACCAACATCACGGCTGCGGACGGGCATCGCTCGTTGCTGTTTCTCGAGGAACAGACCCGTGCGTTGCTGCAAGCCGCGCAGCAGCCGGTCGGCGAGTTGTACGAGTCGCCCGCGGCTCCCGCGCATGTCGGCTATCAGTTTCTGGAATTCGCCGTTGACGACACGACACGCGCGCATCTCGCCGACTGGCTCGGCAAGCTGCGCTTTCGCCAGGCAGGCCAGCATCGTTCGAAAGATGTGACGCTGTATCAGCACGGTGCCGCCTCGATCGTGCTGAATGCGGAACCGGATTCGTTCGCCAATGCGTTCTTCCAGCAGCACGGCTTGTCGCTGTGCGCGTCGGCGTTTCGGGTGAATGACGCGAATCAGGCTTTCGAGCGCGCCGCCGGCTTCGGCTACGCGCCGTTCTCCGGTCAGATCGGCCCTAACGAACGCGTGCTTCCGGCCGTGCAGGCGCCAGACGGCAGCCTGAATTATTTCGTCGACGAAACGCCCGATCAGCCCACGTTGTTCGAAGCCGACTTCGTTCTCACGGACGTCAATGGCCCGTTCGAAGTCGGGCCGTTGACCCGCATCGATCACGTGTGCCTCGCCGTGCCGGCGAATTCGCTCGATACGTGGGTGCTGTTTCTGCGCACCGCGTTCGGCTTTCAGGCGGAACCGGGTGTGCTCGTACCCGATCCTTACGGCCTTGTTCGCAGCCGCGCGCTGCGCAGCCGCGACGGCTCGGTCCGAGTGGTGCTGAACGCTTCAGTCGATCACCACACGGCGGTGGCCGAGGCGCTGCATACCTATCACGGGTCCGGTTTGAATCACGTTGCATTCAGCACGAGCGACATCTTCAGCGCGATTCCGGAATTCGTCGCCGATGGCTTGCCGGTGCTGCGCATCCCGCGTAATTACTACGAGGATCTTGCCGCCCGCTACGCGCTGCCCGACGACATGCTGGAAGCGCTGCGCGAGCACAACATCCTGTATGACCGCGATGAACGCGGCGGCGAGTTTTTCCACGCTTACACGGAACAGCTCGATCAACGCTTCTTCATGGAGATCGTCGAGCGGCGCGGCGGTTACGACGGCTACGGCGCAAGCAACGCGGCGGTGCGGCTCGCCGCGCAAGCGCAGCGGCGCAAGTAGGCGGCGCTCGCCGGCGGCTTGCGTGGACCGGGAATGCGAATCGAGAAATCGTGAACCGGGAATCGCGGCAAGTCGCGTTGCATTGACTGCATCGCGAATCGTGACCGCGCGGGCACGCGTCGTGCGGCATCCGCGGGAGTACGCCCTTCGCCCGATATAATGGCGTCTTAAGTCGCGGTCCGCGCCGCGCGGCCGCGTCGGTACTCGGGTCGGGCGGTTCAAGCAGGTCGGCCAGGGCGGCGGCCACGCCAGAGCAGCGCGCTCGCGACGCCCGTAGCACGAACCGCGCCCACCGCCGGCCGAATGAAACGCCAGGAGAGATATGAAGAAGTTTGCCGTAGTCCTGTCAGTTCCCCTGCTTCTCAGCGCTTGCGCCTACTTTCAGAAGAACCCGGATGCCGGCGAGCCGGTCACCGACACCAACACGCAGCGCTCGGTCAACGATGTCGTCGCCTGCCTGACGCAATTGGCATCGAACCATAATGCCGCGTTCAAATCCACGTCGATCCCGCAAGGCCAGATGCTGGACTTCGGCGATTCGAACATCATCAAGGTGCGCAGCGACAACGGAGCGACCACTTACCGTTTCTATGCGGGCAAGCGCCATGTGAACAATCTGTGGATCGAAACGGCCGGGAAAACCTGCGCGCCGTAAGCCCGGGTTGCCCTAGCGGGCCAAAAAAGCGGCGCTGTTAAGCGTTCGTAAGGTGCGCCGGTGCCATCTTCATGTCACGGTGTTACAGGACAATGGGTCTTAAGAATCGTTTAAGACTTCGTCCGCATGATGCCTCGGACACGACCCCGCACGAGGTGCGCACCATGAACCAACCCGAACCGAATACTAACGACACGCCCGCGCCGGCAAAGCGTCCGACCATCCTGCGGCGCCTCCTGAGTCATCATGAACTGGCGACGCTGCTGCTTTTGCTGCACGCGCCTATCGACGCGTCCGCCAAACCCGAAATTCCACAACTGCACGAAGCCGGCCTGATCGAAACGATCTCGAACGAAGCGGGCGGCTCGCGCATCCGCCTCACGCCCGAAGGCAATGCCGTGCTGCGCGGGCTGGGCGTCAAGTAACGCACGCTTTACGCCTGCCATACGCCGTAGCCCGCTTCGCGTAGTCCAATCGCCAGTTCCACTTCCATTTCCTGTGCGCCGCGATACGGCATGGGATTGAACACTTCATATAGCTCGGGCACAAGGCGCAGGCCATAATCGCGCACATACCGATTTGCCTGAATGCCGGCTTTATGCCGGTCGAAGCGCAGATCGGGATCGAGCCCGGTCATCCCTACATACACGCACGGCTTGTCGAACCGGTAATCCGGATTCGCGCGGCGAAAGCGCGCCTCGTTCCAGACCTTGTCGTCGAGTACGACGACGTACACATAGTAATGATGCTTACGGCGAACCATATGCCGACGCTCAACTCCGCGAAGTGCCGTGCAGCAGCATCCGGTATTCGGTCGGCGTAACGCCGACGGTCGCCTTGAACTGGCGCGTGAAGGCGCTGTGGTCCGTGTAGCCGCACAGTGCGGCGACGTCGGTGACCTTGTCGTGCGAGACCAGCAGTGCCGTGGCGGCGTCGAGCCGTGTCTTGAGCAGAACCTGGCGCGGAGTCAGATGAAATACCTTGTGAAAATACCGCTCCAGTTGCGCGACGGACATGTCCGCCATCACCGCCAACTGCTTGAGATTGAGCGGCTGCACATAGTTTTCCTGGATGAACTGCACCACCGCGGCGAGCCGGCTATAGGCCGGATGGCTGCTTTCGTCCGCTCTGAGATCGCGTGAAATGCCCGCAAGCCCGACAATCACGCCCGCGGCATCGCGCAACGGCTGCTTGGTGGTCAGACACCAGCCCGGCTGGCGGCCAGGATAAAGGTGCAATTCCAGTTGATCGATCATCTGGTTGCCGACATGGATCACCCCTTCGTCCTGCGCCGTATAGATGCGGCCGAAGCGGCGTGGGAACACATCCTCCGCAGTTTTGCCCAACAGCGCCGTCTTTTCCTTGAACCCGCAACGCGAAGCCAGCGTGCGGTTGACCAGCGCATAGCGCGCGTCCGCGTCTTTCACAAAGAAAACGACGTCGGGCAGCGCGTCGAACACGGGCTCCAACTGCCTGAAGTGCGACAGCATGCCGGACAACGTTGCTTCGTCAGGTGAAAACTGATGAGCCAGCGTGTTCATCGTGCAGGTCCCGTGGGTCCGAGCCGTTTATAAGAGCGCAGGAGTAAGCGCTGCATGCCGGGCGGTTGGCTTGCGGTCGATCCGCGCTGCATGCGCGGTCGATTATAAAGCGGCAGGTTGGCCGACAATATCCGCTCGCCGGCAACGCGCGGCGCGAGTCAGTCCACCTGCGGCGGCTGTGCGCTTGCCGCGATCAGCGTGCCGATCTGCGCGGGACTGAAGGGCGGCCGGGGCGTCGCCGACGGCCAGCCGAAGTACACACTCGCGGCGAGCCCACATACCCTTCCCTGGCACGCGCCCATCCCGCAACGGGTATGCAGCTTTGCGTCCCGCCAGTTGCGGAACACACGCACTTCTCCGACGCTCACATCCTCGCAGCGGCACAGCAGCGTGTCGTCGGCGGGCGGCGTGCGCGCGGGCGTCTGCAATGCGAAGGCGGTGTCGATGCGCGCTGCAAAGCGGCGCCATCGCTCGCGTTGCGCATGCAGTGCGCTGCGATCCGACGTTGCGCCGCTCGCGGTCAGGCCTGCAAGCTCCCCTTCGACTGCCGCGAGTTCCGCGCCGCCCACGCCGGTGCATTCGCCGGCCGCCAGCACGCCGTCAACCGATGTGCGCTGCGCCGCATCGACGACGATGCCGCCCGCTTCATCGATTGCACAACCGAGCGCCTGGGCAAGCGTGACATTCGGCGCCAGTCCGAAGCCGCACGCGATGCGATCGCAGTCAAGCGTGACGCTGGTCTGTCCGCGCCGAACCGTGACCCGCTGGACGCGGCCCTCCCCGTGCGCCGCCTCTACCAGGCTGCCGGTCCAGTAATGCACGCCGGCAAAGCCGCGCGACATGCTCAAGGCCTGCCGCAGCTTCGCGGGTTCGCGTATCAGCGACGCGCCAAAGCGCAGAACATCGACACCGGATGCCTGTTCGACAACCGCGAGCACCCGTGCGCCCGCCGCGCGCGCCGTGGCTAACGCCGCGATCAGCAGCGGCCCGCTGCCGGCGATCACGACGCGCTCGCCGCGCACCGGCATGCCGCCTTTGATCAGCGCTTGCAGCGCGCCCGCGCCGGTCACACCGGGCAAGGTCCAGCCCTCGAATGGCAGCAAGCGCTCGCGTGCGCCGGTCGCGAGGATCAGGTGTTCGTATGTCAGACACATACCGCCCCGTTCCGCCGATTCGATCAGCAGTCCGCGCGGCGGGAGCGGCGCGACGACCCGCGTCGATCGGAAATTCGTGACGTTGCTGCGGCGACTGAGATCGGCGAGCAGCTTTTGCAGCGGCGCATATTGCGAATGGCCCGGGCCTTGCCGCCAGATCTGTCCGCCGGCGCGGGGGTTGTCGTCGAGCAACGCGACGCTCGCGCCTTCGCGCGCCGAAGCAAGCGCCGAGTGCAAACCCGCCGGACCGGCGCCGATCACAATGACGTCGAAGTGCTGGCTCACGATGCGTCAACCTCTACGTTCCGCGGGTTATCGCCGTTGCGGTAAAGGTCTGGCTCAATGTCATGCTGCGAGTGTTGCGTAACCGTAGAGGCGACTTTTGCGCGCGGCCTGAATAACCTGGGCGGCAAATCCGCCGGCGGATGGCAGGCAGAGGCCACATGGAAATGCTGAGTCATCGAGCGCCCTCTTGCTGCGTGCGCACTGTCTGGCCGTCGCGGCAAAGCGTCTGACACGCGAGCACGTACGCGCGGCCGTCTATCGTCACGCGGCATTCCTGGCAGACGCCCATGCCGCAGAACGCGGCGCGCGGCTCGCCGCCTACGGACACCCGCGTTCCGCTTTTCGAACCCGCGAGGACAAGCGCCGCAGCCACCGTCGTGCCGGCTTCCACCTCGAGAGCGACGCCGTCGATGGTCAAGCGAATGCGCTCGCCGCTGTCAGTCATGCGCCACCTCATGCACGGAAACCAAACGGCTCGGCAAATACGGCTCGACCGGAATGGCCGGCGCGTTTCCGGCGATTTGCGCCCCGAGCAACGCGGCAGTCGCCAGCGAAGTCGTCACACCCAGACCTTCGTGACCGACGGCGAGCCACACGCCGGGTGCGTGCTCGCCGGCTGGGCCGATTAGCGGCAGACCATCCGGCGATGCCGCGCGAAAGCCGGTCCATGCGCGGATGCCGTTCAGTTGCGGCAGCATCGGCAGATAGTGCGCGGCACGTTGCAGCATTTGTGCGAGCACCGGCATCTCGACCGCCGGGTCGGTCGTGTCGAACTGACGCGACGAGCCGATCAGTACCTGCCCCGTCGGCCGCGGTTGCGCATTGAACGCGACGGACGTGCCGGTCGCATGATGCGCGCTCTTGATATACCCGAGCTCCAGCAACTGATGATGGATCAGTTCGGGATAGCGGTCGGTGATCAACAGGTGGCCTTTCTTCGGTTGCAGCGGCAGCGCCGGTATCAGCCCCTGAGCGCCGAGGCCGTTCGCGACGATCACGTGCGCCGCGCTGCGCCGCTCGCCGTTCGCAAGCATCACGCCGGCAGCATCGACCGAAACGACCCGCGCGTCGAGCCGCACGCCAATATTCGCAAACGCCGGCGATTGCGTCAGCAGCCATTGCGCCGCGGTCGGCGCGTAGACGATGCTGTCGTGCTCGATGCGCAAGCCCCCGACTAGCGACGAAACAACCGCCGGTTCACACGCACGCAGTGCGCGCGCGTCGAGCAGTTCCGCCGGAACGCCTTGCGCTTCGTAGGCGGCGTGCATTGCGCGGGCGGCATGCAACTCTTCGTCGTCGGCGGCGAGCCAGAGCGTGCCGCAGCGCGCGAACGCATCTCGCGCACGCAGCTGCGGCGCGAGGTCCAGCCAGAGTTCACGCGAGTAGCGTGACAGCGCGAATTCCGCAGGCGAGTCGTTCATCACGACGATATGGCCCATGCCCGCAGCCGTCGCGCCACCGCCGATGCCTTGCGCGTCGAGCACCTCGACCCGCATGCCGAGCGCGGCGAGTTCGGCCGCGCATGCCGCGCCCACGATGCCCGCGCCGACAATCAACGCGTCCGCCGTCATACCGTGCGGATGCCCCACGCGAACGGATCACGCTCGTCGAAGCAAAGCCGCCCTTCCGCTGTGATATAGGCGTGGCCGGTGATCGTAGGGATTACGGGTGCGCCGTCGGCTGAAATTGCTGGGATGTCGCCGCGGGGTGAAACAACTGGCATGCCGTCGCCACCAGGATTTGCGGACGCGTCAGCGCCGGCATGGCGATAGCTCGCCTCGAACACGCTGCCGATAATGCTCTCCTGACGCCACACCGCCCCTTCCGCGAGTTTGCCGTCCGCCGCGAGACACGCGACTTTCGCGCTCGTGCCCGTGCCGCACGGCGAGCGGTCGTACGCATTGCCGGGGCATAGTACGAAACTGCGGCTGTCGATGTCGTCGCCCGACCCGGGCCCGAAGAGTTCGATATGGTCGATCAGCGCGCCGCCCGCGCCGGTGATGCGCTGCGCGATCAGGGCATCCCGGATCGCCGCGCTGAAACCGGTCAACTCGGGAATGCGTGCAGCCTCCAGCGAATAGCCATGCTCCGCGACGAGAAAGAACCAGTTGCCGCCCCAGCCGATGTCGCCCGTCAGCACGCCATGTCCCGGCACATCGACCTGAACCGCCTTGCGATAACGATAGGCGGGCACGTTGCGCACGGCGACGCTGCCATCGTCATTGAGCGTCGCTTCGACGACGCCGACCGGCGTCTCGATCCGATGGCGCCCCGGTCCGATTCGCCCCATATGCGCAAGCGAAACGACGAGGCCGATCGTGCCGTGACCGCACATGCCGAGATAGCCAACGTTGTTGAAGAAGATCACGCCGGCCGCGCATGACGGGTCGTCGGGCTCGCACAGCAACGCGCCGACCACCACGTCCGAGCCGCGAGGTTCGGTGACGACGCCCGCGCGCCAATCGTCGAAACGAGTGCGAAATACGTCGAGCCGTTGCGCCAGCGTTCCGCCGCCGAGATCCGGGCCGCCCGACACCACGAGGCGGGTCGGTTCACCGCCGGTGTGCGAGTCGATGATATTGAGCGTTTTCATGACGGACATGATAGGAACGGCGACGGCGGCAGTCTTGGTGAGCCTGCGCGTGGATTGTGACGATTTCGGCACAGTGCCGTTGGGTCGCAGCATCGCATGTGCGCGAAACCGCGGCCACTTTGGAACGGTGAGCGCGGCGCAATGCGCGGAGCCACGATCAGGAGCGCGGATCGCATGCCGTACGCCTCGTTGCACACGAGGCCGCTTCAGCGACCAGTTGCCGAATCTATGTGAAAGGCCCTCTCAATTGAGCCATCGTGCATGCGAGGCCACACCATCACTGTGCCGAAATCGTCATTAGCGACGCGCGATTGACGCAAGACGCCAGCGTTTTCGCTGCTTACACTGCGCTTGAACTCATCACACTCAGGAGAGCAGTCGTGGCGCATATCTGGGAAGGCGTATTGCCCGCAGTCACCACCAAGTTCAACGCGGATTTCAGCATAGACCGTGCGTGGACCGGCAAGAATATCGAAGCGCAGATCGACGCGGGTGTGGACGGAATCATCGTGTGCGGATCGCTCGGCGAAGCCTCGACGCTCTCGCTCGACGAAAAGCTCGAGGTGCTCGACATCGCCGTGGAAGCCTCTCGCGGCCGCGTGCCGGTGCTGCTGACCATCGCGGAAAACAGCACGCTCGACGCCTGCCGCCAGGCCGAGGCCGGCAGCCGCCGTGGCGCCAATGGTTTCATGGTGCTGCCCGGACTGCGCTATCTGTCGGACCGGCGCGAGACGCTGCACCATTTCCGCAGCGTCGCCGATGCAAGTGCGCTCCCGCTGATGATCTATAACAATCCGCTCGCGTACGGCGTCGACATGACCCCCGACATGTTCGCGGAAATCGCCGACGAAAAGAAGATCGTCGCCATCAAGGAATCATGCGGCGACGTGCGGCGCGTGACCGATCTGATCAACGCGGTCGGCGACCGTTTCGCCATTCTGTGCGGCGTCGACAACCTGGCGATGGAAGCGATCCTGATGGGCGCGCATGGCTGGGTGGCAGGTCTCGTATGCGCGTTTCCGCATGAGACGGTGACGATCTACAAACTGCTGCAAGCAGGACGGCTGGAAGAAGCGCGGACGATCTACCGCTGGTTCGCCCCGCTGCTCGCACTCGACGTCTCGCACAAGCTCGTTCAGAACATCAAGCTCGCCGAAACGATGGTTGGCCTCGGCACGGAACCCGTGCGCCCGCCGCGCCTGCCTCTTGCTGGCGACGAGCGCGTCGCGGTGGAAGCGCTGATTCGCAAGGCCCTCGAAACGCGTCCGGAACTGCCGCGCCTTTGAGCCAACCGCAAAGTTCAGGCGGCCTGCTGCTGCTCATGTATCGCCTCTTCCTGACGCAAATGCAGCAGCCTGTAGCCGCTTTTGTAAACCGGCTGCAGGCGGAACTCGTTTTGCGGCTCGATTTCGAGCAACAGGCGCAGTCGCGACACATGGCTGTCGATCGTGCGCGTGAACTCGCGGAATTCACGGCCCCACACCATCGCGAAGATGTGATCGCGCGACATGACGCGGCCAATGTTCGAGAAGAACAGCGAGGCAAGCCGGTATTGCGTGCCGGATAACGAGACCGGCTGACCGCGCAGCATGACGATCTGGCGATGTGTGTCGAAGCGGTACGGGCCCACATCGAAGCTCGAGGTGCTGAAGCGGTCCGGATAGGCGCGCCGCAGCAACGCCGCGACGCGCTCGCGAAATTCCGCGGGACGAACCGGCAGCGCGGTGTAGTCGTCGGCGCCGTTGACGAACGCGCGAACCATACTTTCTTCCGACGTGTCTCTCGACACGAAGATCACCGGCACGCGGTCGCCGCCGACCGCACGCGCCGTCCTCAACACCTCGGTGCCCGACAGACGGGTGCCGTGCCAGTCCAGCACGAGCAGATCCACGGTGGACCGGGCCAGCGCCTTCGACATGGTGAGGCCGTCGTCGTAGCCCGCGCAGGTATGGCCGGCACTCGTCAGGATCTTTTCAATCGACTGACGCATGACGGGATCGCGTTGAAGAATGGCAATGCGCATGGGATGACTCTTAACAGGTGGCGTGGACGCGATTCTCAAAGGCGCCTAGCCCCTATCCCATAGGATCAATCTGAATTTGACGCGCGCTCTGACGAATCGCGTCGAAGAGTGGCCGACGGACTACAAGCGCCTTCGCGTGACGCGTGCGGTTCGTCGCACGATCCGGGAAATTGAGGGATAGGCGGAACTTTTCCCAATCTAATTAAGCACTTCCCGAAGCGAATCGCTTTCATCCTGTAAAATCCCGCGCTGGCTTCTCTCGTCATCGCGCCGCCCTACCCGGGCCGGTGCGCCGGTGTCCCGCGCTCTACCCAGCCGCCGCCACACTTCTCGCCCGACGACCGCCGTTTTTCCACGCGACACGTGGTTTCCAATTCAAGACAACGACAAAGCAATGCAAGCGACAAATCTGGGTGGAGCGCAGGCTGTCACCCCACGCCCTCTTGGGCGCAGCGACTATAAGACGCTCGGCCTCGCCGCTCTCGGCGGCGCGCTCGAGTTCTACGACTTCATCATTTTCGTGTTCTTCGCACCGGCAATCGGCCAGTTGTTTTTCCCGGCTGCGATGCCGGACTGGCTGCGGCAGGTGCAAACCTTCGGCATCTTCGCCGCGGGCTACCTCGCGCGGCCGCTCGGCGGCATCATCATGGCGCACTTCGGCGATCTGTTCGGCCGCAAGCGCATGTTCACGCTGAGCGTGCTGCTCATGTCCGTGCCGACGCTGATGATGGGCCTGTTGCCCACCTACGCGAGCATCGGCGTCATGGCGCCGGTCCTGCTGCTGCTGTTTCGCGTGATGCAAGGCGCGGCGGTCGGCGGTGAAGTGCCGGGCGCGTGGGTGTTCGTCTCCGAGCACGTGCCGCAACGGCACATCGGCTATGCGTGCGGCACGCTGACGGCGGGCCTCACGGCCGGCATCCTGCTCGGTTCGCTGATCGCGTCGGCGGTCAATCGCAATTTCGCGCCCGCGGAAATCGCGGATTACGCGTGGCGCATTCCGTTTCTGATCGGCGGCGTGTTCGGCATGTTCTCCGTCTACCTGCGCCGCTGGCTGCACGAGACGCCGGTCTTCGCCGAACTGAAGCAGCGCAAGGCGATTGCCGCCGAAGTGCCGCTCAAGGCCGTGCTGCGCGACCACGGCCGGGCGGTGATCGTCTCGATGCTGCTCACGTGGATGCTGTCCGCGGCTATCGTCGTCGTGATTCTGATGACGCCGACGCTGCTGCAAAAGCAGTTTCACATTGCGCCGGCCACCGCTTTGCTGGCCAACTGCGTGGCGACGCTGTGCCTGACCATCGGCTGTGTGATGGCGGGCTCGATTGCCGGGCGCATCGGCGCGGGACGCACGATCTTCATCGGCGGCCTTGCGCTGGGCGTGACGTACTACGTGATGTTCCAGCAACTCTCCGTCGATGCCTCGGCGCTCGTGCCGCTGTACGGCGTGACCGGGCTGCTCGTCGGCGTGATCGGCGCGATTCCGTTCGTGATGGTGAAAGCCTTCCCGCCGGTCGTGCGCTTTTCGGGCATCTCGTTTTCGTACAACGTCGCCTATGCGGTCTTCGGCGGCCTCACGCCAATCGCGGTTTCGCTGATGATGAAGTCCAATCCGATGGCCGCGCCGCTGTATGTCGGCGCGATCTGCGTGATCGGTGCACTGACCACGCTGTTCATCAAGGATGCGCCGCAGACGCGCTGATCCAGCGCACGCGGTGATGAAGAGAACGGCGCGCCTTCGGGCGCGCCGTTTTTATTTGCGCCGGCGTTTTCCTGTCCGCTTGTAGACAGATGGTATGAACGCCACCCTCCCGTCGCGGTCGTTTCGGCTCTGAACACTGAAGTGCCTTTGGAGGTACTGGGTCCCTCCAGAACGCAACGGCATCAATGTGCCAAATCTATGGTCCACCCCGTTTTTGCAACTATGATCTTCGATGGCGAGTTGGCTTGCTTAAATCTATTCGGCGTCATTGTGGGGATCGCTCCCCGCGCCACGATGAGATTCGCGCCTGACGATCCTTAACAGTGGATCGGCTTCGAAAAGCCTCTTTGGCACTCAGGTTCTTCGGCAGGCCGCTGCGCCGTTCACGTCATCAATTTTCAGTCGTCGCAAAACCAGTTGGGTGATTGTGTTAAGTAAAGATGAAGCTGTGTTCGTTCAGATCGGGTGAGTTGCGTAGCTGGCGTCGAATGTGGTTCGGCGCGCAACAATCGCCCAGGCCGTTCGGGCCAGCTTGTTGGCGAGCGCACACGCCACCACGTTTGAATGTCGTTGAGCGAGCATTGCGCGGACCCAGTCTGCCAGGCGACCGGTTCGTTTCTCCAACCCTCGCATGTAGGCTCGGGCGCACAGGACGAGCAGACGCCTGACATTTTTGTCGCCGCGCCGGCTGATCCCAAGAAGATTGGTCTTGCCGCCCGTACTGAATTGCCGGGGCACGAGCCCAACCGATGCCGCAAAATCGCGACTGCATCGGTACTGCCTTGCGTCGCCCATCTTTGCGGCCAACGCGCTTGCGGTGACCGGGCCGACTCCCGGGATGCTCATCAGGCGCTGTCCGACCTCGTCGTCGGCGAGCTGACGTGCAAGCTCCTGGTCAATCTCACCGATCTGTTCTTCAAGGTACTTGAAGTGCTGATGGAGGCGTTCGAGGATCGCAACCAGTCTTGGCGGCAGTTCATGCATAGCGAGCACAGACGGCAGACGTGTGACGGCAGTGTTGCCTACCGGCAGACTGATGCCGAACTCGAGAAGAAAGCCATGCATCTGGTTGACGGTTCTGGTCCGCTCGCGCACCATCGATTCACGTACACGGTGCAGCACCGAAAGCGTCTGTTGCGACTCAGTCTTCGGAATTACGAATCTCATCGCCGGGCGCGACGCAGCTTCGCAGATCGCCTCTGCATCGACGAAATCATTCTTGTTCGATTTGACGAATGGCCTGACGAACTGCGGCGAGATCAGGCGCACCGTGTGCCCGAACTCGGCCAGCTTCCGCGCCATATGATGCGAACCGGCGCAGGCCTCCATGACGACGGTACAGGCATGGAAAGTCGCGAAGAATTCGATCAGTTGTTTGCGGCTCATCTTTTTACGAAACAAAGCCTTGCCTTTCGCATCTTGCCCATGCAGGTGAAAGCTGTGTTTGCCAAGATCGATACCAACGAGCGTAACGTCGTCCATGGTGGCCTCCAGTTCGGTATGAACACTGCCAGCCTAACCTGTCCAGCGAGGTGGGGTGGACCATCCCATTAGTGGAAGTTGTCGCGACCACTTGAGGGAACGGAGGGACCATCATGAATGCTACGACGTTCGGGCTCGATATTGCAAAGCGCACGTTCCAGATGTATTGGATCGAAGCGGAAACCGGAGAGGTTGTGAACCGGCGATTCACGAAGCAACAGCTTATAGAATTCCTTGGCCAGCGAGCGGCCAGTCGGGTGGCCTTGGAAGCCTGCGGGAGTGCGCACTGGTGGGCGCGCAAGATTGCGGCGCTAGGTCATCAAGTCGTATTGCTGCATGCACGGTTCATTCGCCCGTTCGTCCAGAATAACAAGACCGACGCAACAGATGCTCGTGCAATCTGGACGGCAGCGCAGCAACCCGGCATGCGGTCCGTAGCACCGAAGACCGCAGATCAGCAGGCCATGCTCGGATTGCATCGCATCCGTTCACTGCTGGTCAAGTCACGTACCATGCAGGTCAACCAGTTGCGCGGCCTGCTGTATGAATTTGGCGTAACGCTGAGAGCGGGACGTCTCGCGGGCTTGGCCGAGGTCCGCGAGCGACTGGGTGAAATTGAGCAGATCGTTCCGGGCACATTGTTCTGTGCGCTGCGCGACCAGCTTCAGTTCATTGAACGCATCGAAGCCGAGATCCGCAAGCTCGAGCGGCAGATCGTTGTCTGGCAGCGGCAAGAGGCAGCATGTCGACGGCTTTCGACGATCCCGGGTATTGGGCCATTGACGGCGACAGCCCTGGTCGCGACGATCGGCGATCCCGCCGCGTTCAAATCGGGACGAGAACTTGCCGCATACCTCGGCCTGGTGCCCAGGCAAAGCGGTACCGGCGGAAAGGTGCGATTGGGCGGCATAAGCAAGCGCGGCGACAGCTATATTCGGATGCTGCTGATCCACGGTGCACGTGCGGTCCTCTTCAAAAGCAGGAGCAAGGAGGCCTGGTGCGAGCAACTGTCGCGACGTCGACCTGCGAACGTGGTTGCAGTCGCACTGGCAAGCAAGATGGCGCGGACAGCGTGGTCGCTGCTGGCGAACAACCGCACGTATCAAAAAGACTACGCACTACAAAAGACAGCCTGAAAAATTTCCGCATCGCGCGAGCCATGCAGAAAGGTTGCGAAGGTTGGTAATGATGTGATGGCGAGACAGGTTGGTCCGCAAGAACGCAAACCTGATTGACGCTGAGCGCTTCGAGCGCGCTAGATAGCAGAGGTCGTTCTTGGCGAATTCCATCAGGGCACGCAGGCTCGGCCTGCAGATGCCGGATATAAGCCTGCAACCAAATCCCTGTCGAACGTCGCAGCGTTATTACCTTGCAAGCCGGGCGGCGTTCATATAAGCGTCCAGCTCGTCACCCCACTCCGGAGCCCACAACTGCCGCAGTTTTCCACCGACATCGACACTTCACGCCGCCCCGAAACATGGTGCGCCACATCGTGCCTACGATATAGCGCATGACCTCCACAAAACGTACCGTTTCGCCCGCCCTCGGCCGCGTGCTCGCGACCGTCAGCGTCGGCTTCGTCGTCACGCAACTCGACGTGACAATCGTCAATATTGCGCTGCCCGAGATCGGCGCGAATCTGCACGCGAATGTCGCGGGCCTGCAATGGGTCGTCGACGCCTACACGCTCGCCTTCGCGGTGCTGATGCTGTCGGCCGGTGCGCTCGGCGACCGCTTCGGCGCGCGCCGGCTGTACGCGGCGGGTATCGTGCTGTTCGCGCTCGCGTCGCTCGCTTGCGGCGTCGCCTCCGGCGCGCCGATGCTGGTCGCCGCGCGAGCGTTGCAAGGCATCGGCGCCGCCGCGATGCTGCCGAACTCGCTTGCCTTGTTGAATCAGTCGTATGGACACGACCCGAAACTGCGGGCTCGCGCCGTCGGGCTGTGGACGGCGGCGGGCGCGATCTCCATCGCGGCCGGCCCGGTAGCAGGCGGGCTGCTGATCGCCGCGTTCGGCTGGCGCAGCATTTTTCTTGTCAATCTGCCGATCTGCGCTGCCGGTTTTCTGGCGACTCTGCTGTGGGTGCCACGCCCTGAAGCCGCTGTCCCGAAAACCGCTCGTGCTGAAACCGCTCGTCCTGAAACCGCTCCGCCGACGCCACGCGGCATCGATCTGAGCGGCCAGACGCTCGCCATTGTCGCGTTGACCGCGTTCGTCGCCGCGGTGATCGAATGGCGGCCGCTGGGACTGAGCCATCCGCTCGTCGCAGGTGGTTTCGTGCTTGCGGCGCTCGCCGGCAGCGCGTTTGTCGCGGTCGAAGCGCGCGCGAGCGCGCCGATGCTGCCGCTTTCGCTCTTCGCCGGGCGCAGCTTCAGCGCGGCCGTGCTGTTCGGCATCTGCGTGAACATGACCTATTACGGGATGGTGTTCGTGCTGAGCCTCTACCTGCAGCGGGTGCGCGGCTATACGGCGCTGCAGGCCGGTCTGGCATTTTTGCCGTTGACGGGCGGCTTCCTGATCTCGAACGTCGCAAGCGGCTGGGTGGTGGGCCGCTTCGGCGTGCGTGTACCGATGATCGCCGGCGCGATCACCGCCGGACTCGGCTACGGCCTGCTGCATCTGGTCGACGCGAGCACGCCGCTGATCGGCCTGCTGTTGCCGTTCCTGCTGATTCCGTCAGGCATGGGACTCGCCGTCCCCGCGATGACGACCGCCGTGCTGGCGTCGGCGCAAGCGTCGCGGGCGGGCACGGCGTCGGCGGTATTGAACACGGCCCGCCAGGCGGGCGGCGCGGTGGGCGTGGCCGCATTCGGCGCGCTCGCCAGCGGGGCGGCGGCCACGCAAATCGTCTCGGGGATGCAAGCGGCGACCGCAATCTCGGTCGGCCTGCTCGCGTTTGCTGGCGTGATCAGCTGTCTCGTGCACCCGCAGCCGCATTCGTCGTCGCAGACGAGGCGTGAGGCGGATTCCGCGCCGGTCGGCAATTCGCGCTGAACTTGCGCGTCTGGCCGGACGGCCTTCGCGGATGACAGAAGAAAAACGACCCCCGCGGCTCGGGTGCCGCGGGGGTCGTCAACAGAATTATCAGCGGTGAATAACAGCGTGTGCGTAAAGCTCCAGGCGCGTTACAGCGATGCCTCCTGAATCGTTCCCGTATTGATCGCAGCTTCGATCAGCCCTTCGCTTTGCGCCTTGCTGATTGCGTCGGCAATCAGTTTTTCGGGCTCTTCGATCTCGGCCTTGATTGCGCTCAAAAAGCCGGACGCATCCAGCACCACAAGTGTTTTTGCGGACTCGGCGAGGCTGATGATCACGCGATGCGGCGTGGGCCCTTCTCCAAGACTCGCGCACAACTGCAACACTTTGCCGCCAATGGATTGCTCGAAACTTTGAATCATATTTACTCCCTTGTTTGCAGCCGGAATACGTCAGTCAGGCAAAACCAGCGGGGAATCGCTGAGTATGGTGCGCTCAAAGACCCAACCCGCTGCGCGGCGCGCGCGCACCGTCGATACTGATACGCCCCGCACCGGTCACGAACAGCAGCAGAAAACCGCCGGCGATACCGATATTTTTCCAGAAATGGATCACCATGTCGCGCTGCAAGGCGGCGTCCGTCACGTTCCAGAAGTCGTGACCCAGGACAGCCGTGGCCACCGTATAAACCGCCATGATGAGCGCGAGCGGGCGCACCTTGAAGCCGACTATCAGCAGGAGCCCGCCCACTGCCTCGACCGCGGTGGCGATCGGCGCGGCGATCTGCACGAAGGGCACGCCCTTGGAGTGCAGGTAGCCGACAAAGCCCGCATAGCCCAGCAGTTTCATCACACCGCCCCATAGAAACAGAACAGCGAGAGCAATGCGTGCGACGAGAATAACGCCGGAATCGACGGGACGCGTCATGGGGGACTCCTGTAGATGAATAAGCAGCAGACCCGACTAGAAGGCTGCAGTTCCCTGCTTTGCCTCTGAGCATATGTGCATTGCCCGCGCTTTCCAAGACGGGCAAGCATTTGAACGACGCAAAGCGGCAGACTGGCGACTACGAGCGAGGAGCGTCCGGCGCGAGCAGAACGCCTTTTGTGAAGACGAAGCAACCATAGCCGCGCTCCTCGCCGGTGGCGATCACGCAATACGCCTTGCGCGCGCGCTCATAAAACGCGAACCGTTCGATGGACGCAAACGGCACGTCGCGCCCTTCGGCCGCATTGACCTCGGCCTGCGCCTCGCGCTGCACGGCGGGAATGGTATGCGGCTCGCCGACGACTTCCATGCGCGATGCGGGCTGGTCGATGAACGTATCGAGCGGCATCACCGAGAGCACGGCGCGGATCGCGCGCGGCGAGCTCACGCCGTCGAGGCGAAGCAGCTTGCCGAGCACCGAGGAACGCGCGACGGAGTTGGCCGGAAAGTTGGCGTCGCAAATGACGAGCTCGTCGCCGTGTCCCATTGAGCGCAGGGCGTGCAGTATGTCGGCGTTGAGCAGAGGATCGAGATTCTTAAGCACTGTGTCTCCATGCAAGTTGCTTGCGGTTATTCGAATGGCTCGCATTGCGGCAATCGATTGTAGCAAGCAACGTTGCGCATTTCGGGGACATTCCAGTGAAGAATGCAAGACGTGCCGCCCACGCGCCGCGGCGCCCCGCCGCAACGCCACCGCAACCATCCGACGACCGCGAGCAGCATCAGACCCGCGCCGCCCGCTACCGGCTCGCGCCAGCCGAGTAACGCGGTAAACATGAATGCCCGCGGGCCGGCGAGCAGCGCGAAGCCGGCAATCGCGCCGCACAGCGCATCGATGGCGTGTGCGTATCGCGCAAACTTGATGACGGGCTCGTGCATGATCGTCTCCACGCAAAGATGACGGTAGCGAAGCTGCGGACGCTTGTGCGATCAGGCGCCCGCGGGCACCTGATCGAGGAAGCCGGTCACGGCCTGCAGACGGCCGTGCGCGTCGACCACGCCGAAGTCGGAGCCCTTGACGATCGCCTCGCCGTCGGGCGTGACGAGTGCCCACGAAAAGCGCAGGCGGTTGCCGAAACCGTCCACGTCGGTCGAGCGGCGAAACGTGTGATGCGCAAAGCGCTCCTGCACCGCGCGGATCATCGCGTCGATGCCGTCGTGGCCGGAGCCGGCCATCAGCGGGTCGCGGTAGTCGGCGTCGGTCGCCCATGTCACCGCGATCAGCTTGCGACGGCGCTCGCCATCGGTCTCGTTCCATGCGTCGAAATAACGGTCGATCAGATCGGTATGCGCGTTCATCTGCAACTCCTTGATTGGCAATGACTGAGCGCTACGCTCGGCATACACGTCGCATGCGGCGGGCTCGGAGTGAAGATTCGCGGTTAGCGGGCCGCGCGTCGATTACGTCGCAGGTAATCGTTGCGCGGCGCGTCCCGGCGGTCCCGGCGTTAGTGCGCGGCAGTGCGCCGAGCGCATTACCTCGCAGGTAATGGATTGACGCGGCGCTTTAGCTATCATCGGTGGCATGAACACACTTTCTTCTGCGCAAAGCGCCACGTCGACACGGCCCGCGACCAGCCGCACCGTCGGCGATCTGCTGCGTGAATGGCGGCAGCGGCGACGGATGAGTCAGTTGCTGCTCGCCGCCGAAGCCGACATCTCGACGCGGCATCTGAGCTTCGTCGAATCCGGCCGCGCAATGCCGAGCCGCGAGATGGTCATGCATCTTGCCGAGCGCCTAGACGTGCCGCTGCGCGCACGGAATGCGTTGCTTGTTGCGGCCGGTTACGCGCCGTTGTTTCGCGAACGTCCGCTATCGGACCCGCAACTGAGCGCCGCGCGCGAAGCCGTCGAACTGGTGCTGAAGGGCCACGAACCGTATCCGGCGCTCGCGGTCGACCGGCACTGGAATATGGTCGCCACGAATAACGCGCTAGGGCCGCTCCTTTCGGGCGCGAGTCCCGATCTGCTGAAGCCGCCCGTGAATGCGTTGCGCCTGAGCCTGCATCCGGAAGGCATTGCTTCGTCCATCGTCAACTGGCACGCGTGGCGGGAGCATGTGCTCGCGCGGCTGCAACGGCAGATCGACGTAAGCGCCGACGAAACTCTCAGCGCGTTGCGCGACGAACTGGCGGCTTATCCAACGCCGCCGGGCGCGGAACCGCCCGAGCCCGGCGAGAGCCCGCTCAATCAGATTGCGGTGCCGCTGCGTCTGCGCACGCCGGTTGGCGTGCTGTCGTTTTTCAGCACGACGACGGTGTTCGGTACGCCGGTGGACGTCACCTTGTCGGAACTGGCGATTGAAGCGTTCTTTCCAGCCGATCCGCAGACCGCAGCCGCATTGCACGGCTTGACAGCGGCATAGCGGCATAGCGGCAAACAGCGACGCACCCCGCGCCTGCGCGGATATGCACTACGTGCTATCTTTTTCGATCCTCATTGCGCTTTCGCTCGTCTGCCAACAACGCTCGCCAGCCGCCCGCCGGGCCGTCGGCGCGCGTGCGTTGTCGGTCAATCTCATCATGTCCGAACTTTCCTCTACTCTTTCTCCCGCGCCACGCCGTTTCGACCTCAACCCAAAACCGCTTGCCGCGGCTCTCCTTCTCATCGCGCTCGGTGCCGTGTATCTGGCTCAGACCGTCAGTGGCCGCCAGGCCGCGCTCTATATAGTCGGTGCCCTGCTCGGCATGTCGCTCTATCACGCGGCTTTCGGTTTCACGTCGGCGTGGCGGGTATTCATCGCCGACGGCCGCGGCGCGGGGCTTCGCGCGCAAATGCTGATGCTCGCCGTGGGCGTCGTGCTGTTCTTCCCGGTGCTCGCGTCGGGGACCTTGTTCGGCCATCCGGTGGTGGGGCTCGTTGCGCCAGCCGGCACGTCGGTCCTCGTCGGGGCCTTCATGTTCGGCATCGGCATGCAGCTGGGTGGCGGCTGCGCGTCGGGCACGCTGTACACCGTCGGCGGCGGCAGCACCCGGATGATCGTCACGCTCGCGGCATTTGTAACAGGCTCGGTCGTGGCGACCGCGCACATGCCGTTCTGGACCGCACTTCCCGCCTTGAAGCCGCTGTCGATGGTCAACACGCTCGGCGCTGGCGCCGCGATCGCGCTGAACCTGGTTATTTTCGCGGCGATCGCGGCGCTGACCGTCATCGTCGAACGGCGGCGGCATGGGCGCCTCGTCAACGAGCCGGCGCGTGCGCCGCGCGCATCCCCGTGGCTGCAAGGGCCGTGGCCGCTCTTTGTCGGCGCGCTCGCGCTGGTGCTGCTCAACTTCGCGACGCTCGCGCTGTCGGGACGTCCGTGGGGCGTGACCTCGGCGTTCGCGTTGTGGGGCGCCAAGCTTTTTGCGGCGCTGGGCGTGGACGTGGCGAGCTGGCCGTACTGGGCGACCCGCGCGAACGCGGGCGCGCTGGCGGCGCCTGTTACACATGACGTCACCACGGTGATGGACATTGGCATCATTCTCGGCGCCATGGCCGCCGCCGCACTCGCCGGCCGCTACGCACCGGTCTGGAAAGTGCCGGCGCGCTCGCTGATCGCTGCCGTCGTCGGCGGCCTCCTGCTCGGCTACGGCGCCCGCCTCGCCTATGGTTGTAACATCGGCGCCTACTTTAGCGGCATCGTTTCAGGCAGCCTGCACGGCTGGCTGTGGCTCGTCGCCGCCTTCATCGGAAACGTGCTCGGCACGCGCCTGCGGCCCGCGTTCGGGCTCGAAGTCGAGCGGGTTCACCCGACGGGCTGCTAATTCTTACCGATCCGGTTACAAACTCGCCGAGTTTGTAACCGGGGCACCATCTTTTCATTACAAAGTCGGTCCGTCCCTGAAACAGGGATTCGGCAGGTAGTAATTACACGACTTGGCGCCGGCTTTTCGATCCGTTTCCATTCAGTCTTAATTACCGGTTCTCTCGGATCTACCTCGGTGTTGCGCGGACGACACGGTCTAATCCCCGCCGTACAAGGGTTTTCATGGATCTGACGAAAGCTTCCCAAGGCGGAAAAGGCGTCCAGAGCGGCGCATTACAAGCCGGTGAAATTCTTACCGAAATTTCATGTACTTTTTCGAGATATTTTTTTGAGAAGGGATTGATTTCTGGTTTTGCCCTTCATACAATTCGTCCCAAGCTGTTACGAAATGTAACGCGATGTATCAAAAGGTCGCCATGTGTATCAGGGACGACTTGTAGCCGAAGGACAACGTTTTCGGCGAGGCATAAAAGACATAACGGCAAAAAGCCGACATAGTAATTCGGGGCTTCGGAAACAGAGAAAATGGACCGTAGCAGCGAGACGCTGGACTCAATCCGCGAGATTAACCTGTCGTACATCATGCTTGCGCAACGTATGTTGCGTGAGGACAAACCGATCGGAATGTTCCGTCTGGGTTTGTCGTCGGAACTGGCTGATCTGCTTGCCGGGCTGTCGCTCGCACAGATCGTCAAGCTGGCCTCTTCCGATCAGCTGTTGTGTTTCTTCCGCTTCAACGACCACTCGATGCTGTCGGCGTTGACGCAAACGACGAAGCACACCGCAGTTGCACCGACTCACGCGGCCATCCTGCTTGCAGGCCAGCCCGCTGAGCAATTTGCCTAATAGGGTGACTGCGATGCTCAAGCGTAGCCTGACGGAAGATGCACAAGAAGTGTTTCGTGCGATCGCGTTGATCGAACTCGGCGCACGCATGCAGGTGCTCGAGAGCGAGTTGACGCTCTCGCGTGACCGCATGATCCGCCTGTACCGCGAGGTGAAGGGCGTATCGCCGCCCAAGGGCATGCTGCCGTTCTCGGCGGACTGGTACATGACGTGGCTTGCTAACATTCACGCGTCGCTGTTCTACAACACGTACCTGTTCCTGAAGAACGAAGCGCGTTGCTCGCATCTCGATGCGCTGACCAAAGGGTATCGGCTGTATCTCGAACACTGCAAGCACAGCGAAACCGAACCGGTGCTCGACCTGACGCGCGCCTGGACGCTGGTGCGTTTCTTCGACGCCGACATCCTGCAGTTGACGAAGTGCTGCCGTTGCACCGGCAAGTTCGTCGCACACAAGCACGACCTGCAGCACAACGTCGTGTGCGGCGCATGCCAGCCGCCGTCGCGTGCGGGCAAGACGAAGAAAGCCGCAGCCGCTCGCCAGGAAGCACTCGAAGCCGCGCAGGTCGCCCAGGCCGCCTGAGCCACGCGGCTTGCCAGATTGAACTTCGATGACGGCTGGTCCGCCCGATTCGAATCCGAAGCCTCAAAATAAAAGGTCCGCCAATTTGCGCGGACCTTTTTTGTTCAACGTTCACGCTATTCGCGCGGCAACGCGGCGATGCACCAGGCCGCGCCGCACTTCGTCCCTTCAGTCTCCAACGAGTCCCGCCGTCTGCACGACAAGCCACAGGTTCGCCGCGGTAATAACCGCGAACAGCGTCCACGCGACGATCCGTGTGAGCAGCGTATTCGCGAACTCGCCCATCAGCGAGCGGTCGCCGGTCATGCGGATCAGCGGATAAAGCGCGAACGGCAATTGCAGGCTGAGCACGACCTGACTTGCGACGAGCAGCTTGCCCACCGCGCCGTTGCCCATCATTTGCACGCCGATCAGTGCGGGAATCAACGCAAGCGCCCGCGTGATGAAACGCCGCTGCCAGCACGGAATCTTCAGCTTCAGGAAGCCTTCCATGATGACCTGCCCGGCAACCGTGCCGGTGAAGGTCGAACTTTGTCCCGACGCGAGCAGCGTGATCGCGAACAACACCGCCGCGAAGCCGGTGCCGACAATCGGCGCGAGCAGCTTGTAGGCGTCTTCGATTTCGGTGACCTGATTATGGCCGGTCGCATGAAACGCGGCGGCCGCGAGAATCAGGATCGCCATGTTGATCATCAGCGCCAGCAGCAACGACACGATGGTATCGATGCGCGACATGCCGATCGCGGAGCCGATGCTCGCCGGATCGCGCTTCACCGCTCGCGTTTGCACGATAGACGAGTGCAGATACAGGTTATGCGGCATGACCGTCGCGCCGAGAATGCCGATCGCGAGATACACCGGCTCTCGCGAGTTCAACGCCTGCCACGACGGAATCAGTCCTTGCGCGACCGACGGCCAATGCGGCTTCACGAGTGCGAGTTCGACGATATACCCGACGCCGATCGTCGCGATCAGTCCAAGCATGATCGCTTCCAGATCGCGGAAGTTCTTGCCTTTCAGCCCAAGCACGATCAGCGTGTCGAACGCGGTCAACAACACGCCCGTGGTAAGCGAACATTTGAAGAGCAGATGAAAAGCGAGCGCGCCGCCCAGCACTTCTGCGAGATCGCACGCGACGATCGAAAGCTCGGCAAGAAACCATTGCCCTCGCGCGACCGCAGGCGAATAACGCGCCCTCGACAACTCGGCCATATCGCGTCCCGTGACGATACCCAGACGCATGCTCAGACATTGCAACGCCATCGCCGCGAGACTCGACAGCATGACGACGAATAGCAAGCTGTAGCCGTAACGCGAGCCGGCTTCAATGTCGGTCGCCCAGTTGCCCGGGTCCATATAGCCGATGGAAACCAGCAGGCCAGGGCCGGCGAACTGCAGGATCTTTTTCCAGAAAGGCGCGCCTTGCGAAACGGCGACCGAGCCTTGCACTTCAGACGGGCAAAACGGCGCTGTTGCCGTGGTCGGTAATTTGAACTGCAATCCGGAGATCTCTGAGAAGGAATAAAACGCGGCACAGACTGGCTGCACCGCGGACCGCCTCAAGTGTACAAAGAAACTTCCGGCAATGTCCCGCTGAGTGCGTAACGGCCGACGTCGCGCACGCGATAGTCGAGCGGATCGTGCAGCGTGTGCACGCGAGCGTTGCGCCAGAAACGATCGAGCGCGAGTGGCGCATGCGTGGCGCGCGCGCCGCAGGCGTCGAACAGTTTTTCGCTGACGTCGAGCGCCGCACGATGCGCGACGATTTTCGCCTCTGAAGTAGCGAGCGCAACGTGCGCGCGCGCTTCCGCGGAAAGCGACGGGCCTTCGCGCCACGCGGCATCGAGCGCTTGCGCGGCGCGCACGGCCAGCGCTTCGGCGCTCACCGCCTGAATACGCATTTCGCCAAAACGCTGGACCAGATACGGATCGTCGGTGGCTTTGGTTACGCCCGAAGTCATCCACGGCTTGCCGTATTTCGTGACGTACGCACGCGCTTCATCGAGCGCGCCTTGCGCGATGCCCACGAACAGATTGGTCATGACCTGCTGCGATACGAGCGTGCGCAAACTCGCGTATGGCGTGTCGGCACGTTGCAGGACTTCTTCCGGCTCGACCCGGACCTGGACAAACGACACGCTGCCGCTGTCGGTCTGCCGCTGCCCGATCGGATTCCAGTCTTCGTTGACGGTGATGCCCTCGCGCGTGGTCGGCACGACTGCGAACATCGTGCTGCCGGTCTGCGGATCGTGTCCGGAAACCGTCATCATCTGCGAGCCGCGCGTGCCCGAGCAAAAGCCTTTCTCGCCATTCAGAACATAGCCGCCGTCGCCGGTTGCGTTGGCAACGAGCCGGGTGTCTAGCGGATTCACCGCGTTGCCCCACCACCAGCGGTCTTTTACCGTACCGCTCAGGTAGCGGGCACGCTGCTCTGCGTTACCCCACACATAGACGCTGATCTCTTGCAAGAACGTGAACCCGAGCAGATGCGCGAGCGCGCTGTCCACCTGCGCGATCTTGCGAATGGTGTCGTAGATTTCCGGCCAGGAAGCGCCTTCGCCACCGAATTCGCGCGGCACGGCAAGCGTGAGCAGGCCGGCGTCGGCGATCCATTGTTTCTCCTGCGCGGCGTGACCGCCCGCAAGGTCGCGCTCCGCGGCGCTCGCATGCAGTGCCGCGAGCAGGCCGGCGAGATCGCGCACGGCTGGTGCGGCGGACGCGTCGCGCGTCTGCAGCGCCGCAGTCTGGCGAAAATCGTTCATGCTATTTCCACGTGATGATGTTTTCGGGGCGACCCTGCCGTGCAGGTGGAATGGGCTCGCGAGAGGCTCGCGGCGCATCCGGCAGCTTTCATGATAGGCGGTGAGATCGGCGACCGATAGGGCGCGCGTCATTCGTCATGCGATTGCACTGTGTCAGCAGGCCGACGCGAACACGGCAATCAGTATTGGAACGCGCCCCTCACACGCCCCTCACGCGCGCTGCGCGAGTCGCCGCACGAAGCGATCGCCCACCAGTTGCACCGTGGTCACGATCGCGATCAGCAACACGATCACCGTCACCATCACCGTCGTATCGAAACGCTGATAGCCGTAGCGGATCGCAAGATCGCCCAGGCCGCCTGCGCCGACCGCACCGGCCATCGCCGAAGATCCGATCATCGCAACTACGGTTATCGTAAAGCCGCCCACGATGCCTGGCAGCGCTTCGGGCAACAGCACATGCCAGATGATATGCCTGCGTTGCGCGCCCATTGCCTGCGCTGCTTCTATCAGGCCGCGGTCCACTTCGCGCAGGCTCACTTCGGCTACGCGGGCGAGGAACGGAATCGCGGCAATGCTGAGCGGCACGATTGCCGCCCATACGCCGATGGTCGTACCGATCAGCAAGCGCGTGAGGGGCAGCAGCGCGACCAGCAGAATGATGAACGGCGTCGAGCGAAACGCATTGACGAGCGCGCCGAGCGTGCTGTTCACCGCGCGCTTTTCGAAGATGCCGCCGCGCGTGGTCGTGACCAGCACGAGCGCCAACGGAATGCCGACCAGTGCCGCGATTACTGCGGACACGCCGACCATTACAACCGTATCGCGTATCGCACCGACGAGTTCCGACAGCCAGAGATCAGACATAACCCAATACCTCGACGTGGTTAGCGTGGCCGCGCGCGCGTTCGACCAACGCGGCGACCTGCGCATGCACCGTGGCGCCCTTCTTCGCGCGGACCTGCGCGGACACGATGAGGCGCCCTTGCGCATGCCCTTGAATGCGGTCGATCCCGCCATGCACGAAGCTCACGCCGCCTCCGTCGATGCTCAGCGCGGAAGTCAGACCTGCGAGGTCGGGGTCACGTGCATTGCCGCCAGTAAAGCGCACGTCGAGCAGAACGCGCGCGTCGGCTTGCACGATCCCGGCAAGCGGCTTCACGCGGTCGGCAAGATCCGCCGGCAGGTCGTGAACCAGCGTGCGTAGCAGCGCCCGCGTTGCGTCATGCTGCGGCTCGCCGAATACTCGCCAGACCGGGCCTGTTTCGACTACGCGGCCGCGCTCAATCACGGCGACCGTATCGCACACCTCACGAATCACCTGCATTTCATGCGTGATCAGGACAACGGTCAGGCTCAACCGACGGTTGATGTCACGCAGCAGCGCGAGAATCGCTTGTGTCGTTTCTGGATCGAGTGCGGACGTCGCTTCGTCGCACAGCAGAATGTCGGGGTCCGTGACGAGTGCGCGCGCAATGCCGACACGCTGCTTCTGTCCACCGGACAAGCTCGCTGGATAAGCGTCGCGCTTTGCCGCGAGGCCGACGAGTTCGAGCAACGCATCGACCTTCCTGTCGATCGCCGCTTTCGGTACGCCGGCGATCTTCAGCGGCAACGCAATGTTCTCACGCACGGTCTTCGCGGAGAGCAGATTGAAGTGCTGAAACACCATGCCGATGCGACGGCGTAGCGTCACGAGTCCGCGTTCGTCGAGTTCGCCGACATTGATTCCGTTCACGTGCACTGCGCCCGAACTCGGCTTTTCGAGTCCGTTCACTAGCCGCAGCAATGTGGACTTCCCTGCACCGCTGCGACCGATAATGCCGAACACCTCGCCACGCGCAACGTTCAATGTCACGTCTGCGAGCGCTGCAGTCGGAGCACCGTTGGTCCCCTCGAATACTTTGCCGACGTGGTCGAAAACAACGGCCGCTGGCGCCGCGTTCCCACGATGCTCGACTGCGGCAGAGGGTGCTTCTTCGATGAACTGCGGCACGTCGAAAAGATTAGCCATCGCTTCGCTCCTCTCAGGCTTCCACGGTTTGTTTGATGCCGCTTTGCGGCGCTCGCCGATGCTGTGCGCCGGCATGCACGTCCGGTAAACGCGCGCGGCCGCCGCCGAACAGCTTCTCTCGCAGCGTAGGCGCGGGATCGTAGTCTTCCTTGTAGACGCCGCGGTTCTGCAACTCCGGCACGACGAGGTCCACGAAGTCCTCGAACGATTCAGGCATCACTGTGCGTGTCAGATTGAAACCGTCAACGCCCGCTTCGTCGATCCATGACACCAGTTCATCCGCAATCTGCTGGGGCGAGCCCACCACCGGTTTTGCGCGACCGCCGAGCGTCATCTGTTCGAGTACTTTGCGCTTGGTCCAGACGCCGCTCACGCTCTTCTTCGAAATGGCTTCGACCGCCGATTGCATGGATTGCGTCTTCACATACGAGATCGGCTCATCCAGCTCGTATTGCGAAAAGTCGATACCTGTCGAGCTGGAGAAATGCGCGATGCCGCCTTCAGCGCTCGCATAGCGCCGGTACTCTTCGAACTTTTCCTGTGCGGCTCGTTCGGTTTCGCCGACCACCACGGTGATGCCCGCGAAGATCTTGATGTCGTCAGGCGAGCGCCCAAAGCTCGCGGCTCGTGCGCGAATGTCGTTGACGATCGAACGCGTCAACTGCTTGTTCTGTCCGCCGACAAACACGCACTCCGCATGGCGTGCCGCGAAATCCACGCCGCGGCTCGACGATCCGGCCTGATACAACACAGGGGTGCGTTGCGGCGATGGCTCGCTCAAGTGAATCGCGTCGATCGAATAGAAAGGACCGTCGTGTTTCACGCGATGTACCTTACCCGGTTGCGAGAAGATGCGCGAAGCGCGGTCGCGCACCACCGCGTCGTCTTCCCAGCTTTGTTCCCAGAGCTTGTAGACCACATCCATATAGTCGTCGGCACGGTCATAGCGGTCATCGTGACTGATCTGTTGCGCGAGACCCATGCCGCGGGCGGCGCTATCCAGATAGCCGGTGACGATATTCCAGCCGACCCGCCCTTTGGTCAGATGGTCGAGCGTCGACATGCGCCGCGCGAACAGATACGGCGGCTCATACGTCAGATTCGACGTCACGCCGAAACCGATATGTCGCGTCACATGCGCCATCGCGGGCACGATCAGCGAGGGATCGTTGATTGGAATCTGCACGGCTTCGCGTAACGGCGTTTCGGGGCCGCCCTGATACACGTCGTACACGCCGACAATATCTGCGAGAAAGATCCCGTCGAATTTGCCGCGTTCGAGCGTTTGCGCAAGACTCGTCCAGTAGTCGAGATCGGTGTAATGCGCCGAACGATCCCGCGGATGCGTCCACAGGCCGTGATTGATATGGCCCACCGCATTCATGTTGAATGCGTTCAACACAATCTTCTTCTTCGGCATCGCGTCACTCCCGTTGTTTCTATTCAGCGCGAAACGCGCCGCTTACCAGGCGACTGCGTACAGAGTGCCGAATGCCTTGTCGAGTGCGGCGCGCACAGCCGGCGAATGCTGATAGATCGAAATGAACTTGCGAACGCGCGGATCGTTCACGCTCTCCGGACGCACGACCCACTGAATTGCATAGTTCTTGTTCTCCAGACCGTCGAATAGCAGCGCGCTATTGGGGTCCGTCGTACCCGCGAGCTTGATGAAGCTCGGATAGCCTTGTGCAAGATCGACATCGTCGAGCGAACGCGCCAGTTGCGATGCTTCCAGTTGAACAATCTTCAGATGCCTGGGGTTGTCGATAATGTCGAGCGTGGTTGCGCGATAGTCGATTCCGGGCGTCAGCTTGATCAGCCCCGCGCGTTGCAGCAGCAACAAGCCGCGCCCGCCATTGACAGGATCGTTAGCGATCGCCACGGTCGCGCCGTCTTTCAACTCGTCGAAGCGTTTGATCTTCTTCGAATACAGACCGATCTTCATGATCGTGCCAGGGGCAATTGCGACAAAGTTATAGCCGCCCTGCTTCTTCGCGTTTTCGAGAAACGGAATGTGCTGGAAGTAATTGACGTCAATGTCCCTATTCGCGAGTGCGGCGTTCGGCGTGTTCCAGTCGGTGAATTCGATTACCTTCACGTCGAGCCCCTGCTCTTTCGCCTCGCGCACGGCTACTTTGAGTGCCTCGATTTGCGGGCTCGTGGCCGTGCCGATTTTCAGTGTCGGCGCGTCCGCTGCGAATGCGGGCGCTGCGGGCAGTGCCAGTGCGAAGCCGAAGGCGCTGACAAGCGCGAGCGTCGGCGCGTGAAAAAAACGCCGCACGTTTGAAGCGAAATTGCGCATGGTGGACTCTTGTAGTTGATACGTGATGTGGTTCGCAGCGAGCCTGTTCGACGGCCCGCGTCATGGTGCGAATCATCATAGAGTCCACGATACCTACGGGTCTACGAACGGATTTTCGAATGGAAAGTGCTAAAAAAGATTTGCGCAGAAAAAAGCCGGACCGCGCTCGTCGCGCGATCCGGCCTGTTTGAAACTCGAGTCCAGCCTCAGCAGTAAAACGTCTAGCGCTTGGCCACCTGATCGGCAGGCGCTGCTGACGAAGCCGGCGTTGCAGCCGGTGCAGCGGAACCCACTGCAGTGTCGGACGCAGCCACATCGCCCCAGCCGCCGCCGAGGGCACGAATCAGGTTGACCGTCGCGACAGCCTGCGTGCCCTGCAAGTGGCTCGCCTGCAGTTGCGTACTCAACACCTGCCGCTCGCCGTCGATCACGTCCAGATAGCTGACCGCGCCTTCGGTGTACTGCGTGCGCGACAGACGCGCCGCGCGCTGCGAGGCCTGCACGGCATCGTTCTGCTCGCGCATCTGGTCGTCGAGCAGGCGCAGGTCGGCGAGGTTGTCCTCGACTTCGCGGAACGCCACCAGAACCTGCTGGCGATACTGCGCGACGTCCTCGTCGTATTTCGCACGAGCCTGCGCGAGATTCGCCTTGCGCCGGCCGCCGTCGAACAGAGGCAACGTCAATGCAGTGCCGGCAAACGGCCCGAGAATGAACGCGCGGCTCGACCACATGAAAAGATTGCCCAAGGTTGCCGACTCATAGCCAAATGCGCCCGTGATATCGAGCTTCGGGAAAAACGCCGACTTCGCGAGACCGACGCGCGCGTTTGCCGCCGCCATCGCGCGTTCGGCTGCCGACACGTCGGGGCGCCGTTCGAGCAGCGCCGAAGGCAAGCCTGGCGGCACACGCGCCGCTATCGGCACCAGCGGCGCTTCTGCGAATGAGAAGTCTGCCGGCGGCTTGCCGAGCAGGATCGCGAGGCTATGCTCCGACGCCGCGCGCTGACGTGCGACGCCCACGGCATCCGCACGCGCGCTCGCAAGTTCGTTGCGGGCGCGAGAAACATCTAGCTCGCTGATGTCGCCTTCCTTGAAACGACGCTCGACGAGCTTCAACGTATCTTCACGCAAAGCCACTGTGCGGCGATACAGATCCTGATCGGTATCGAGTTCGCGCAACTGGAAATAGTTTTGCGCGACGTCGGCCTGCAACGACAATTGCACCGAACGGAACAGCGCTTCGCTTTGCTGCTCGTCCGCACGCGACGCATTGACGTTAGAGCTGACGCGCCCGAACAGATCCGCTTCATACGACGCGCCGACCTGCGCGCGCCAGATGGTGCCGGTCGTGCCACCGGCGCTATCCGGCAGGAATTGCGACGCTGCGGACGCACGTTCGCGGGTCGGGCCGAAGCCGGCATCGATCTTCGGAAACCAGTCCGATTTGGCTGCACGCGTCACCGCACGGGCCTGCTGCACGCGCGCTGCTGCCGCCTTCAGGTCCTGATTCGCCGCGGCCGCCTGCTCCTCGAGCGCGTCGAGTTGCGGGTCGCCGAAAATCTTCCACCATTCGCCGCGATGCGCGTCGTCGGCAGGTTGCGCCGTCTTCCACGTGCCGGCGTCCGGTGCCGATGCAGCGGAGGGCGCCGAAGCTGCCGAGGCCCCCGAAGCCGCTACCGGGGCTTCCTTGAACGCTGTGGGCGTGTCCACTTCCGGCCGCTTGTAGGTAGGCTCCACGGAGCAGGCGGCGAGCAGTGCGAGCAGCAAACCGCTGGCTGCTGCCCGGCCCCATCCACTCAAACTTTCAAAGCGTTTCATTGTTGTTTTCTCCTCAGGCGTCCGTGACCGGTGCGCCAATGCGCGGCGAATCCTTCTGCGCGACGTGAATCGTCCCGCCGGCCAACGTACGCAGCACCACATAGAACACCGGCGTGAGCATCAGCCCGAACAGCGTGACACCGAGCATGCCGAAGAACACGGCGACACCCATTGCGTGACGCATTTCCGAACCGGCCCCGGTTGACAACACCAGCGGCACCACACCCATGATGAACGCGATCGACGTCATCAGAATCGGCCGCAAACGCAGGCGGCTCGCCTCAATCGCTGCCGACAACGGCGTATGTCCGTCGTGTTCGAGCTCTCGGGCGAACTCCACGATCAGAATCGCGTTCTTCGCCGACAAGCCCACCAGCACCATCAAGCCGATCTGCGTGAAGATGTTGTTGTCGCCACCGGTGAGCCACACGCCGGTCAGCGCAGACAACACGCTCATCGGCACGATCAGGATCACGGCGAGCGGCAGCGTCAGGCTTTCATACAGTGCGGCAAGCACGAGGAACACGAGCAACACGCTGATCGGGAACACCCACAGGCCCGCATTACCGGCGAGAATCTGCTGGTATGTGAGGTCGGTCCATTCGAGCTTGACACCGCGCGGCAGAACCTCGGCGGCTACGCGCTCAGCCGCGGCTTGCGCTTGACCGGACGAGAATCCCGGCGCGGGTCCACCGTTGATGTCCGCTGCGGTATAGCCGTTGTAACGCACCACCATTTCCGGACCGAACGTCGGCGTGACCGACACGAGCGACGACAACGGCACCATATCGCCTGCGGCATTACGCGTCTTCAGTTGCAGGATGTCGTCGGCGCGTTGACGGAACGGCGCGTCTGCCTGCACCCGCACCTGATACACGCGGCCAAAGCGGTTGAAGTCGTTCACATACAGCGAGCCCAGATAGATCTGCATCGTGTTGAACACGTCAGTAACCGGCACGCCGAGCTGCTTGGCCTTCACGCGGTCGAGGTCCACGTTCAATTGCGGAACGTTGATCTGATAGCTGGAGAAGGTCGGGCCAAGTTCAGGCGTTTGCGCGGCCTTCTTCACGAATGCCTCTGCTGCCTTGTTCAATTCCGCGTAACCGAGCGCACCGTGATCCTCCAGTTGCATCTTGAAACCGCCGAGCGTGCCGAGACCGAGCACAGGTGGCGGCGGAAACACCGCGACGAACGAATCCTTGATCGCGCCGTATTGCTGGTTCAACGCGCCGGCAATCGCACCCGCCGAGAGCTTCTTGTCGCCGCGCTCCTTGAACGGCTTGAGCGTGACGAACACAATGCCCGCGCTAGAACTGTTCGTGAAGCCGTTCACCGACAAACCCGGGAACGCCACCGCACTTTCCACGCCCTTCTGCTTGAGCGCAATCGCGCTCATGTCGCGGATCACTTTTTCCGTACGATCCAGCGATGCACCATTCGGCAACTGCGCGAACGCGATCAGGTACTCCTTGTCCTGCGCGGGCACGAAGCCGCCCGGCACGACACGCGAGATCAGCACCGTGGCACCGAGCAGAATCGCGTACACCGCGAGCATTGCACCCTTGCGGCGCAGCACGCCGGTCACGCCGCGGCCGTATGCCGTCGAGCCGCGATGAAACACCTTGTTGAAGCCTTTGAAAAAGCGGCCCAGCACGCGATTCATCACACGCGTCAGCAAGTCTTCCTTCGCGCCGTGACCGCGCAGCAGCATGGCGGACAACGCCGGCGACAGCGTCAACGAGTTGAACGCCGAGATCACCGTGGAGATCGCGATGGTCATCGCGAACTGCTTGTAGAACTGACCCGTGAGGCCCGTCATGAACGCGAGCGGGACGAACACGGCAACGAGCGTGAGCGCGATGGCGATAATCGGCCCGCTCACTTCCTGCATTGCCTTATAGGTAGCGTCGCGCGCACTGAGCCCGCTTTCGATGTTCCGCTCGACGTTCTCCACCACCACGATCGCATCGTCCACCACGATCCCGATGGCGAGCACCATGCCGAACAACGACAACGCATTGATCGAGAAACCGAACGCAAGCAACAGCGAGAACGTACCGACAATGGACACCGGCACGGCGATCAATGGAATGATCGATGCACGCCACGTCTGCAGGAACACGATCACGACGATCACCACCAGCGCGATTGCTTCGAGCAGCGTATGCACGACCGCCTCGATACTCGAGCGCACGAACTGCGTCGGGTCGTAGACGATCTTGTATTCGACGCCCGCGGGCATGTCTTGAGCGAGGTCCTTCATCGCGGAGCGAACTTCGTCGGAAATCGCGAGCGAGTTCGCGCCTGGCGCCTGGTTGATCGCGAGCGCAACCGCCGGCTTGTTGTCGAGCAACGAACGCAGACCGTATTCCGACGCGGCCAGTTCGACACGGGCGATGTCACGCAGATAAGTCACGCCGCCATCGGGCGCGGTCTTCACGATGATGTCGCCGAATTCGCCCTCGGTCTTCAAACGGCCGCGAGCATTGACCGACAACTGCAATTGCGTGCCCGGCACCGAAGGCGATGCGCCGATCACGCCGGCCGCCACCTGAATGTTCTGCTCGCGAATCGCGTTGACCACTTCGGTCGCCGTCAAACCGCGTTGCGCGACCTTCTGCGGATCGAGCCACACGCGCATCGCGTAGTCGCCCGAGCCCCACAATTGCACCTCGCCGACGCCCTGAATACGCGCGAGCCGGTCCTTGACGTTCAGCAACGCGTAGTTGCGTAGATACGTCATGTCGTAGCGGTTATTCGGCGAGATCAGGTGGACCACCATTGTCAGCGTGGGCGAACTCTTGATCGTCGTCACGCCGAGCCGTTGGACGTCTTCCGGCAAACGCGGCAGTGCCTGGTTCACGCGGTTCTGCACCAGTTGCGTTGCGAGGTCCGGGTTCGTGCCGAGCTTGAACGTGACCGTCAGCGTGAGATTGCCGTCGCTATTTGCTTGCGACTGCATATACAGCATGTTCTCGACGCCGTTGATCTGCTCTTCGAGCGGCGAAGCGACGGCTTCCGCGATCACTTTCGGATTTGCGCCAGGATACTGCGCGTGCACCACGACCGATGGCGGGACCACTTCGGGGTACTCGGAGATCGGCAGCTTGAAGAGCGAAATGACGCCCGCCAGCAGAACCAATACCGATAGCACGCCCGCAAAGATCGGCCGATCGATGAAGAATTTGGATATGTTCATTGGAAGCTCTTGATGTTGGAGCAAGCGGTTGGAGCAAGGCGCCGCGCGTTCAATGCCGCGGCGGCGACGCTCACGAATTCTTGTCCGCTTTGGCGCGCGTCTGTGCAAGCGGCGCGCTATTCGGGTCCTGGTCGGTCGTCATGGGCACCATGTGCGCACGCACTGCATCGCCCGGACGCACACGCTGAATGCCGTTGACGACGATCCGGTCGCCCGCCTTCAGTCCGCCCTTCACGACCCGCAGGTTGCCCTGCATATCGCCGACGGAAATCTCGCGGTATGCAACGTGATTGTTTTGATCGACCACCAGCACGAACTTCTTGTCCTGGTCGGTGCCCACGGCGGCGTCGTCGATCAGCAGCGCGGGGTGCGGCTCGCTGCCGCCCACTTTCACGCGTGCGTAGAGGCCCGGAATCAATGTGCCGTCCTGGTTATCGAAACGCGCGCGAACGCGAATCGTGCCCGACGACGTATCGAGCCGGTTGTCCACCGACTCGATAACGCCGTTGCGGGAGTAGCCGCTTTCGTCGGCGAGACCGAGTTCGACCGGCACCTTGCCGCCGTCTTTTGCTCGACGCAGGTATTGCAGATACGTTTGTTCGTCGGCGTCGAACGATGCATAGATCGGCGAAACCGACACGAGCGTGGTGAGCGGCGTCGAACTCGCGCCGGCCGACACCACGTTGCCTACCGTGATTTCCGCACGCGACACACGGCCTGAAACCGGCGCAACGATCTTCGTGTAGCCGAGATTGATGCGCGCGGTTTCGAGTGCGGCTTGCGCGGCCTTCAGGTTCGCGCTCGCTTCGCGCGCGGCATTCTGCTTCTCGTCGTAATCACGCTTGGCGATTGCGTTGTCGGTAATCAGGCGCTGCGCGCGCTCCCAGTCGCTTTGCGTGTAGCCAGTGCGCGCCTGCGCGGCCGCGAGCTGCGCTTCCGCTCGGGCCACTTCCGCCGCATACGGGCGCGGGTCGATCACGAACAGCGTGTCGCCTTTCTTCACGAGCGCGCCGTCCTTGAAGTTGACCGACACGATCGTGCCAGGCACCTGTGAACGGACGTCCACTTTTTCTACCGCTTCAAGGCGGCCCGAATAGCTCTGCCAGTCGGTAATGGTCTTTTGCACCACAGTAGCGACATCGACTTCCGGCACGATGGTCGGCGCGGCAGGCGAACTGGCGTCGACACGAATTGCGCCGAACGTGCCCAGTCCGGCGACGACGAGCACGGCTAGCGCGGCTATCGCCACACGGCGACGGGAAAGAGGAAGAATGGTCATTTGAAGCTCCCGGTATCGTTGATTGAAGTTCTGCTTATTTGTGTTTCATCGATGGGCGCGCGCATCGAAGCGCCACTGAAAAAATCGCACCGCTTCCTGCAAGGCGGGCGGATGATCGGCCAACGCCGCATGCGAGACGGCGGGATAGCGGACCACCTGGGTCAGCACCCCTGCATCGATCAGGCTGCTTGCGTATTTCTCCGCCTCGACGTGCAGCACGTCGTTTTGCGCCGTCGCGATCAGCGTGGCCGGCAGGCCCGCGAGTCGCGACGATTCGAGCGGCGCCGCATACGGATGCATGCGTTGCGACGCTTGCGGCAAGTACGCGCGGTAACAAGCCGCGCACTCTCTCGCCGTGATGTCCGAGCCGAGGCGCTTTTCGTCGCCAAGGCGGGTGAGACTCGGGTCCAGCATCGGCCCAAACAAAGCCTGCGCGGCGATCTGAACGTCGCCGCGATCACGCGCGATGAACGCGAGGCAATTGGCCAATTGCCCGCCGGCGTCATGGCCCGCTACGCCAACCTTTCTGCTATTGCCGCCAAAAGCACGCGCCCGCGTCTGTACCCACAATGCCGCGCGATGCGCGTCTTCAGGCGCGGCGGGAAACGGAAACGCCGGCGCCAGTGAATAACCGACCGACACCACCAATGCCGGTAAATGTTCTGCGAAATAACGCGAGGCGAAGTCGGCTTGATCGATAGATCCCTTCGTAAAGCCACCGCCGTGAAAATAAAGCAGTACTGGAAGTGCGGTTTTCTTTCCCTGCCGGTACAAACGCAATGTGATGTCCTGAGCGTGCCCTTCTATCTGCACGTCAGTGACTTCGAGTGCCGTGCTGTCGGCCTCTACCGGTGCACTGCCGGTGGGCTCAAAGGAGTACGGCGGTTTAAATGCTTGCATGTCGAGCCGCGCAATGCGCAAAGAACTTCAATGGTGCGAATTGTGGGTTCGGCAGACTCGTAAATAAATGCCTATAATCCGGCAACACAATTCGGCGCCCCTGAACAATCCATCCGATTGCTCCGCGGATTCGAATCCTGATCAGTACGCCTGCCCCTTCTGGAGGTTTGCAATGGACCGGCTTCAGGCCATGCAAGTGTTCACACGCGTTGTCGACACCAACAGCTTTACCCGTGCGGCGGAAACGCTCGACCTGCCCCGCGCATCGGTTACCACGATCATTCAGAACCTCGAAGCGTTCCTCGGCACACGGCTCATGCACCGCACTACGCGGCGCCTGTCGCTTACGCCGGACGGCGCCGCTTATTACGAGCGCTGCGTGCGCATTCTCGCGGACGTCGAAGAGACCGAGGCCAGTTTTCAGAGCGGCAATAAAAAGCCGCACGGCAAGCTGCGCATCGACATGCCGGGCTCGATCGGCCGCTTGCTGGTGATTCCTCAACTATGTGAATTCCACACGCGCTACCCGGACATCGACCTGCAACTCGGCTTGTCGGACAGACAGGTCGACCTTTTGCAGGAAGGCGTGGATTGCGTGGTGCGCGTCGGCGCACTCCAGGATTCTTCGCTGGTGGCACGGCGTATTGGCCTATTCGAGGGCGTGACCTGCGCCGCCCCGGAATACATTGAACGGGCCGGCATGCCGACTTCGCTCGACGACCTGGAAAATCACAAAGCAGTCAATTACTTCTCGAGCCGTACGGGACGCACGCTCGACTGGGCGTTTATGGTTGATGGCAAAGAGGTTGAAGTAAAGATGAAGGGCATTGTGTCGGTCAACGACGCCGATGCCTACGTGACCTGCGGGCTGGAAGGTTTTGGCCTGATTCAGCCGGCTCGTTTCATGGTGCTGCCGCATCTGCGTTCAGGCCAACTGGTTGAAGTACTGCCAGAACTCAAGCCTTTGCCGATGCCGATTTCCGCAGTCTATCCGCACAGTCGGCATCTGTCGCCTAAAGTCCGTGTTTTCGTAGACTGGATCGCCGAAGTATTCGATCGCTGCCCATTGCTGAGCGGCCGCGGTGCGCTCGACGCAACATGCTCGCAACGCACACTGGAAGAACGCGAATCGGCTCCTGCACTCGACACGCCGATTATTTCCGAATGGGTCGCGTAATTCAATTAGATTGAAGTACAAAATCTGGAACAGTGAATTCCAACCGCGGCGCTAATGCCGCGGTTGTTGTTTGAGCCCGTGTTTATAGGGGTCGTCGCGCGATTGTTCCGAAATCGCGACAATTCATTTCGCGAAAGCGCGATTTATCGAGGTCGACTCGAAGTCTACATTTCACCCTGTCGCAGCGCCCCTCGTGCTGCAAACGAATCGACAGGAGTGAATCATGAAACGCAATCTTCTCGCAGGTCTTGCTCTCTCGCTGCTCGCCAGCGCGCCGGTATTTGCACAAAGCAACGGCGGCGGCAACGGCATTGGGCACGCCGGTACTTATCAGACACAACCGACTTCGACGACGAGCGGAAAAACGCGCGCCGAAGTGCAGGCTGAGCTGGTCGCCGCCTATCGTGACGGTTCGCTGCCCGCGCTCAATCGCACGAGCTACCCGAACAAAGGTCTGATCGGTCAGACGCAGGCCGCGCGCATCGCGTTGCAGGAAGGCACGAGCGGCGACGTCACGCGTGTGGCTAATGGCCAGTAACGAGCAATAAGCAAAGCACTAAACGGAGCAACAAGCGGGGCACTGAGCACATAGGAAATCGAACGAGAAAATCGTTAGTTTTCCGGATTAAACGCCAATCACCACGATAGCTTTCCAGTCTTCATAAAGGAGCACATCATGACACCATCGGAACTCGACCATTGGGATACAGACGCCCCCGTCTGGACACCGTATCGCGCACCACAACGTTGAGTGTCGCGCGCCATTGCAGTGCGGGCCGCATGAAGCGGCCCGCATGCAACTAGCTGGTTAGCGTTTGGGCACGCCTTCGCGCCATTCGCTCCAGTGCGTGACAATGTCCTGCACGAGCGGATTACCTGAGCGGTACAGATTTTCGAGAGCAATCGTGAACCCGCCTTGCGCGGAGTAGTTCAGCAGATTGTCGGCGCTGGTCTGTCCGTCGTACGGACGGTCGAAATCAGAGCCCGCACGCACCACGGCAACGCGGTTCAAATCGACCTTATGCACCGAAGCCGCGCGTTTTAGCGCTTCGTACGTGGCATTGTCTTCCTGCTGCGTGGTGCAATACACGCCCTTTCCATCCGTCAGGATCTTGGTCCAGTCGCGAGCCCGTTGCCCGAGCAGCGTGCCCGACCACCACGTATCGCCGGCGAGCGTATCGCATTGAATAACGGTCGGCGGGCGATTAGCAGGCGCGTACGAATATTTCGCACGCGCGGCCTGCGCCTGCGCGTTGTCGGAAAGCACCACATTGCGCGACAAGGCGAATGCGGTATCGGCGAGTTGCGTATTGAGCTGGAACACTTCGGTACGGTAATCGAGCGGCGGCTTTTCTGAAGGGCTCTTCGTGTTGATGCCGAGATAGCCGGTGTTCCACCCGGCCGGAATCTCGCGCCCGTCGATCTCCCACTGAATGCCGAAGTCGACGAGATATTTAGCCCACGCAGCGGAGCCGACCGTACCCTGTTGAGGATCGATGCCGGCAATACCCGCCACCATGAAATACGTATGCCGCAAATCGAATCGCGGTGAGAACGTCAATGCCATGATCGACGCCGCGGCGTTCGTGTGACCCATGCCGGTCGTCATTACGCATACGTCCTGGCGGTTGCAATGTACTGCCGGGTAATCGGGTGACAGGCCGTCTACCGGAATATCGCGCCATGGCCCGAGCTTATCGAGCCACACCTGGCCCTCCGGACCGAACATCGAAATAATCATCACCTTGACTGGCCGCCCGCGCGAGCCGCCGCCGTCATGCGAGAAAGCGTCGTTGTCGTCCGCGCTGGCCGGCCCGGAAGTAAAGGCTGTGCATGCCGCGAGTGCAATGACCGAGAGAGCGTTAAACGTGCGAGTCAGCATCGTGATCTTCCTTTTGCTTGTGATGCAGTTTGGGAGAGTGCCGCCTTCAAGCCGAAAGAAGTATAGATGCGAAGAAATTATTTTCCACTACATGAAGTGCCGATTGCGTAACTCGCGCAAAGCCCTGCGCGAGTCACGTGTGCCGAAAAAGCATGGTTAGACGCGGGGCACGTCTGGTTCAAAAAACACCCAGCGCACCTGCGGAAATGCGGCTTGCAAATCTGCCTCGATCACGTTGATCGCGTCGACCAGCGCGCGGCCGCTCGCGTAGTCGATCATCTCAGCCTGCACGGCGACCACTACATGGCGTCCCCATTGCAGAGTGATCATGTTGATGATGCTGCGAATCTCACCGCGTGCGCGCAAATGCGCCTCGATTGCGCGGCGCACTTCGGGGCTTGCCGATTCGCCGACGATCATCGACTTCACTTCGCGCGCCACGAGGCCGGCGATCACCATCAGCAGCAGACCAACGGCGATGGAACCCAGCGCGTCATAGACAGGATTGCCGGTCACCAAAGTGAGCAGCACGGCCACGAAGGCCATCCCCAAGCCGGCCAGCGCGGCAATATCCTCGCCCGCGACCACCAGCAACTCGGACTCGCGCGTTTCCCTGAACCAGCGCCACAGCGTTTTCTCGGGATGCACCTTGCGGATCTCCTTCATCGCGCCCCACAGCGAGAACGCCTCCAGCACCACGGAGACGCCGAGCACTACGAGCGCGACATACGCATATTGCAGCGGCTCCCGCGCGACGAGGCGATGCACGCCTTCGTACACTGAAAATGCGCCGCCGACGAAGAACAGCAACAGCGCGACCAGCAGCGAATAGAAGTTGATCTCGCGCCCGCCGCCCATCGGATGCAATGGGCTTGCCGGCCGGCGCGCCTGGCGCAAGCCGAAGAGCAGCAGCAGTTGATTACCGCAGTCGGCGGTGGAGTGAATAGCTTCGGCGAACATCGAACCGGAGCCGGTGAACGACGCAGCGGCAAACTTGCAGACGGCAATGCCAAAGTTGGCGGCAAGCGCATAAATAATGGCTTTCGGCGATTCTTCTTTCATCGTCGTGGAGGGCGTTAGTCGATTTTCAAAAGGCTTTCACTTGCCGGGAATCCGTATTATGGACATGCCGGGCAACGTGCGTCCAACCGCGGTGCTATGCGCCCCGCGTGCGTGGAACTTTGACCAGCCTTTCTTTACCGCTTCCCCCACGCAATGCTCATGCCCTCTCGAGCGCGGCCATTTCCCGAACAATCACCAGCAGCATCGACAGGCTCGCTCCGCCAGTGGCCCTCAGGTCGGCAAGCAGGCGCGCATAACGCTCGAGCTGCGTGGCGCGCTTGTCGCGCCATGCCTGAACCAGCGCGTCCGGCGTGGCCGCGTCGTCGGCGCTGGCAAGCGCGCTCATCGTGAGCGCGCGTTTGAGTCGCGCAAGTTCGGCCAATGCGGACGCGCGCGCCAGCATGTCCCAGTGCGACGGCGCGGGCAGCGCGGCCGCACGTTCGCTGATCCAGTTGTAGTTGAGCAGAGTGCCGAGCGCGAAGTACACACCCGCCACCAGTTCGAGCTTGCGCTCGCACGTGGACGCCACTTCCGCGATGTCGAGCAGCGCCGCTGAAATCTCGCCGCTCGCAATGCGCACCGCGAGTTCACTATCAACGCCGGCGTCGACCAGCACACGCTGGCGTTCGGATAGCGCTTCGAGATCGGCAGCCGGCAGCAAAGCGGGCCACTGCGGCGCGAGACGCTGCGCGGCGTCGCGGCAACGCGCGAGCAGGCCGGTCACATCGTCGCTGTGCACGCCCGGCGACGACAAATGCCGCAAGAACCACAACGCGGATCGTTCGACGAGCCGAGCGACCTCGACGAACATGCGCGCCTGCACGTCGTCGGCGACGCGGTTATCCAGCGCGTCGATGCTGCGCCACACATCGTCGAGATCGAACACATCGCGAGCCATGATGCAGGCCCGCACGATGTCGCCGGGTTGCGCATCGGTTTCCTCCATCAGCCGATGCACGAACTCGCAGCCGACGCGGTTCACCAACGCGTTGGTTAGATGAGTCGCAAGGATCTCGCGGCGCAGAGGATGACGCTGCATCGGCTCGCTGAAGCGCTGGCGCAAAGGCCTCGGAAAATATTCGATCAACATGTCGCTGACGAGCGGGTCTTCGGGCACCGAAGAATCGAGTAGCGCGTCGTACAGCCACATCTTGCTGTACGCGAGCAGCACCGCACGCTCCGGCGTGGTGAGCCCTTGTTTCGCGGCCTGCCGCTCAGCCACTTCTTCGTCGTTCGGCAGAAACTCGATCGCGCGGTTCAGGCGGCCGGCCCGTTCCAGATAGCGCATGAGGCGCGTTTCAGCGTCGAGCAGTTCGACACCATAACGGCCTGCAATGGAAAGCGCCTGAGTCTGGTAATAGTTGTCCGTCAACACGAGCAGGCCGACTTCGTCGGTCATTTCCGCCAGCAACGCGTTGCGTTGTTTTGCGGTCATCTCGCCGTCGGCCACCACGAGTCCCAGCAGAATCTTGATGTTGACCTCATGGTCGGAACAGTCGACACCCGCGGAGTTGTCTATTGCATCGGTATTGATGCGGCCGCCGCGCTGCGCGAACTCAATACGGCCGAGTTGCGTGAGCCCCAGATTGCCACCTTCGGCTACGACCTTGCAGCGCAGGTCCGCGCCGTTCACCCGGATCGCATCGTTCGCGCGGTCGCCAACCTGCAGGTGCGTCTCACGTGAGGCCTTCACATACGTGCCTATGCCGCCGTTGTAGAGCAGATCGACGGGCGCTTGCAGAATCGCGCGCATCAGTTCGGCCGGCGAGAGCGCCGCTGCGCTGATGCCGAGTACCGATTGCACGGCCGGCGAGAGAGCAATGGTCTTGGCCGTGCGCGGAAACACGCCGCCGCCCGCTGAAATCAGCGAAGGGTCATAGTCGGCCCAACTCGATCGATCGAGAAGAAAGAGACGTCCGCGCTCGGCAATACTGGCTGCCGGATCGGGATTCGGGTCGAGGAAAATATGCCGATGATCGAACGCGGCCACGAGCCTGATATGCGGCGACAACAACATGCCATTACCGAACACGTCGCCGGACATATCGCCGATACCGACCACCGTGAAGTCCATCGTCTGCGTATCGACGCCCATTTCGCGGAAATGCCGCTTGACGGACTCCCAGGCGCCGCGCGCCGTGATCGCCATTTTCTTGTGGTCGTAACCGACCGAGCCGCCCGACGCAAAGGCGTCGTCGAGCCAGAAACCGTATTCCTGCGAGATCGCGTTCGCGTAGTCGGAGAACGTGGCCGTGCCTTTGTCCGCGGCGACCACCAGATACGGATCGTCTGGGTCGTGCCGCACTACGTCGCGCGGCGGCACGACCGTCGTGCCCGCAAGATTGTCGGTCAGATCGAGCAAACCACGAAGGAACGTTTGATAGCACGCAATGCCTTCGCGCATCCATGCGTCGCGTTCCGATTGCGGCGGCGGGTTCTTCACGACGAAGCCGCCTTTCGAGCCGACCGGCACGATCACGACGTTCTTCACCATTTGCGCCTTCATCAGACCCAGCACTTCAGTGCGGAAATCCTCGCGACGGTCCGACCAGCGCAAGCCGCCGCGCGCCACACGTCCACCGCGCAAATGCACGCCTTCGACGCGCGGCGAGTAGACCCATATCTCGAACATCGGCTTGGGCTCCGGCAAGCCGGGCACGTGCGCCGGGTTGAACTTGAATGATAGATACGGCTTCGGCTTTCCGTCAGCATCGAAGACGTAATAGTTGGTGCGCTGCGTGGCCTTGATGACGCCGAGAAACTGCCGCAGTATCCGATCCTCGTCGAGATTGGGCACCTGGTCGAGCGCACTGTCGATCGTCTTCAGCAAATTCTCCACGCGCGTCTCACGTGTGCCGGCCAATGACGGGTCGAACCGCGCGATGAAGAGTTCGACCAGCATGCGCGCAATCGCGGGATTGCCGGTCACCGCGCGCTCGATATACGCATCGCTGAAAGTAGAGCCCACCTGACGCAGATACTTCGCGTACGCCCGCAGTATCGTCACTTCGCGCGCGCTCAATTGCGCGCGTAGAACGAGGCGGTTGAAGTCGTCGCTTTCTATCGCGCCTGTCCACACCTGCTCGAACGCATCTTCGAAGAGATCTTTCACGCGCTCGATATCGAACTCGGCGTCGTCGACCACTTCAAGCCCGAAGTCGTGAATCCACGCAGGCGTCGCGCCGAGCGCTTCGATCAGATACGGCCGCTCTTCATCGACACGCACGCCCAGGTGTTCGAGCATCGGCAAACTGCGCGACAACGCGATCGGCATTCCCGCTCGATAGACCTTGAAGCGGAATGCGCGCGGCCCAGCTTCGATTGGCCGATACAGATTCATCGCGAGGCGCTCGCTGCCCTGCACGCGCTCGATCAGTTCGATGTCGCGCACCGCCGTGCGCGCGGCATAGTCGTCGCGATAGCCGGGCGGAAACGAATCCGCGTAGTGCTGCAGCAGACGATTGCCCTGCTCTTCACCGAACGCGTCGAGCAGCGCATCGGCGAGATCATCTTGCCAGCGGCGCGAGACCTGCACGAGACGTGCTTCGAGTTCGCGTGTATCGACATCGGGCATGCCACCGGGTTTTGCATGCACGACGAAGTGAATACGCGCGAGCGTCGATTCGGAAAGCAGCGGCGTGAACTCGACGCTCGCTCCGTTGAATGCGTCAGTAAGCAGATTGGCGATTCGTTGCCGCAAATCGGTGTTGTACTTGTCACGCGGCACGAACACGAGACACGACACGAAGCGGTCGAAGCGGTCGCGCCGCACAAAAAGGCGCGTGCGCTGATGCTCCTGCAAACGGAGCACGCCGAGCGCGATATCGTAGAGCTGGTTCTCGTCGGCCTGGAACAGTTCGTCGCGCGGATACGTTTCCAGCACCGTCACGAGCGATTTCGCCAGATGACCTTTCGGCAAGAATCCGGCCCTCCTCACGATGTTCGCGCACTTGCGCCGAACGATCGGAATCTCGGCCGCGGACACAAAATACGCGGTCGACGTATAGAGGCCGATGAAGCGCCGCTCGCCGACCACCTTGCCGTCAGCACCCGCGAGTTTGATGCCTACGTAATCCAGATAGCCGGGCCGATGCACGGTTGCCCGCGAATTGGCCTTGGTCAGGAAAATCGGTGAGGCGCTCGAAATGATTTCGGCAGCGGCCGGCGGTAAGACGGTCACCTCTGGCGCCGCTGCGGCGCCATCCGTTGCACGCAGTTCATCGCGCATGATGCCGAGGCCCGAGCCCGGCACCGCGCGCAGGCCGTAGCCGGTGCCCTGTTGCACGAGTTCGTAGTCGCGGTGGCCGAGAAAGGTGAAATGGTCGGCGACCATCCATTCGAGAAACGCGCGCGCTTCCATCGCATCCGGCCCGCTCTCGCCGGCTTTCATGGCCTTGATCGTGACGCGTGCGAGTTCCACTATCTTTGGCCAGTCTTCAACCGCGGCGCGCACGTCGCGCAGTACTTTCGCGATATCGTCGCGCAGCGCGTCCAGTTTCGCCGCGTCGCCGCAACGGTCGACTTCGAAGTGAATGAACGAGGCCAATTGCGAGCGCGTGTCGGCGGCCTCTTCCGCGCCCTGCGTCACGCGCGCGATGTCGCCGTCGGGCGCGCGCCAGATGCGAAACACCGGATGCACGACCGAATGCAACGCGAGACCTTGCCGATTGACCGCCATCGAAACGGAATCGACCAGAAACGGCATGTCGTCGTTGACGATCTCTATCACCGTGTGATCGGAGTGCCAGCCATGCTGCTCGAGAATCGGGTTGTAGACGCGCAGCCTTTCCCTGCCGGGTACAAAGCGCTGCGCGGTCTGCCAGTGCGCGAGCGCGGCGCCGTACAGATCGGGAATGGAGCGGCTTTGCAGATCGTCGACGTCGACGAAATCGTAGTAGTGCCGCAGAAAGGGCTCGACGATGTGAAACGTCGGCTCGGGCAAGCGCGCTCGTGCAAACTCGACGACATCGTTCAGCAAGTGCGTGACGGCTTCTTCGTTCTTTGCTTGCATGATGAACTCCCCGGCTGTCGGCAGTGGCGGGTATCGCCCGGATCGCATGCATCGTCTGAACAAGGATTATGCGCCTGCACGCCGCAATGCGACCCATGCACCGACTTAGGTTATACCCGCTGCCCGGGCTTATGCTGCAAGCGCGCAATCGCCATTTGCCGCATGCGGTCCGCTTCGGCGGCTTCATGCGCAAGCCATGCACTCACCTGCTCGCCGACCCACGCGGGATCGTCGTGCGGCAGGTCGTGGCCTGCCCATGCATGCTCGCGATGACGCGCGCCCCACGCTGCGGCCAGCTTCGCGGAGCAAACCGGATCGACGAGCCGGTCGTCGTGCGAAGACAGAATCAGCAGCGGACAAGCCGGTTTAGCCGCGTCTGCGGTAAAGCGCGCCGCCGCCGATAACTGGCGCAACGCATTGCCGCGGCTCACCGGCGCGCTGCGGCGAATCATGCTCCATGATTGAAGATCGGCTTCAAGGGTATCGGCGTTGTTGCACGTCAATCGATGAATGGCGGTCTCTGCGCGCACGGCGTCGTTCCAATGCATGGCGATTGTCAATAGACCAGGCCACGCGGACGGACGCAGCCGTTCGTGTACGCGGCTGAACGGACGCATGCTCGTGTTGATCAACACGAGGCGCCCGATCTCGTCGGGGTACTGTTGCGCCCAGGCGGTCGCGACCATGCCGCCGAGCGACATCGCCAGCACGTTGAATGGACCACGCATGGTTATGTCCGTTGGACCGGTGCCGACCGTGCCTGTGCCTTTCGCCCCTCCTTGCACAGCAGCAATGCGCACGAAGTCAACCATCCCGGCGACCGTGGCAGGCGCGCGTAAATGCGCAAATTCGCCGTTGCCCGGCAAGTCGATCAAGCTCACGCCCGAAGCGCCCGCGGCTTCACGTAACACATCGGGCAAACGGCCCCAGTGACGTGTCTCGCGTGTCAGTCCGCGCAGCAAGATCCACGTGCTCATGCGTTGTCCGGTCTGTACCAGTGATCGATCGCGCTTTGCAGCAATTGCTCGCGGCGATTGCCTTGCGGCAGCCAGCGCTGCGCCGAAAAAACGGCGCGCGCCAGAAAATCGAGCAGGTTCGCGTGGCGCCGCAAAACACGCGCCGTGCGATGCGCCTTCACCGGATTGAAGATTCCCTGACGCGAGAACAATTGCCGCGGGTTCTTCTTGATCCATAGCCACGAACCGAGTTCGAGCGTCATCGGCAGAAAGACGTTGGGTGCGGGCGCGCGATCGTACGCGAAGTCCCACAGGTCGCCGTGCAGCAGATATTGATGGCTCTGCGGCTCGAACGTATAGCCATGATGCGGATGGGAACGCTCGAACATGGTTTTCAGCACGTACATTTCCGGCAGATGCGGCATCAGCTTGCGTGTGCGCGCATACGGAAACCAGATGCTGTCGTTCCAGCCGTAACCCGAATGGCAATCGAGCGCGATGCTCAAGGGCCGCGCGGCGAGTTCCGTTTCAACTACCTGCAGCAGCGCGGCGGCCTCGGCTTCCATCGGAGCGCCGCGGCGTCCGCGATACCACGGCAGCCAGGCGCCGACGCGCTGGCCGCCCGCCAGCAGCGGCACACGCTCGTCCGCGTTTTGCGGCGCGTTGCGCATCAGGTCGACGCCGTTCGGATTGGCTCGCGTGGCCGCCCACATGCCGCCCGGATTGACGATCGGCACGAAGATAAGGCGGATCGACTGAAGTTGCCGGACCAGCAGTTCGTCCCATTCGAGCCGTGCAAGCAACGCGCGCATGTAATCGAGCACCAGTTGCGAGCCGATTCGCTCGAGTCCGTGAATCCCGCCGACGAAGCCGATGGCCGGCGCGCGCGGATCGGTCGAACCGATGCTCGCGACATGCACGCCGAAACGCCGGCCGCGCACCGTCGTCTCGCAGAGCGTGCGGATCGCAAAGCTCGCACTGCCCTGATCGAGGATCGCCTTGAGATCTTCGTACTCGGCAAAGCTGTCGGGAAGGAAGCTCAAAGGCTGCATGGGGCGTCGCGAGGAGTGCTGGGTGTCAGGGACGGCACGGCGAATGAAGCAATATAGCCTGGCCGCAGGTCGGCATGCATGACGGCTGCGCAGCGAGGAAATGCTGACATACGCGCGTCATATTAACGTCGCATGGACGTCATCATGACGTCTTCCGGATCGCCACAAATCGCCTCGTTTTTCCCCATAAAGCCCCTCCACTTTGGTCGTGCACTCGTCCATTTGCGTCTTCTGCTGGAATAATCACGAGCTTGCGGCCGGCAGTCAGGCCAGCCAACCTAGCCCTGTCCTGACCTTCGATGGAAACCCTTGTCGTCCTGCTGGTCCTGCTGTCGGCGCTCCTTCACGCCACGTGGAACGCCTTCCTGCATTTGTCCGAAGACCGTGTGTGGCTGCTCGGAATGATGGCGATTCCGTACATCGCCGTGAGCGCGGTGGGCGTGATCGTCCTGCCGTTGCCGGCGCCTGCCGCGTGGCCGTATATCTTCGCGTCGGTGGTCCTGGAGTTCGGCTATCTGTTGGCGCTGATCCGCGCCTATCGAAGCGGCGACTTCGGGCAGATCTATCCGATTGCGCGCGGCCTGTCGCCGATGCTCGTCTTCGTCGGCGCACTGGTGTTCGCGCATGAATCGCTCAAACCGCTCGCCGCGATTGGCGTCGCGCTGGTGTCGATCGGGATTGTCTCGCTCGCGTTTCGCCGCGGCATGCGCTTCTCCGGCGAAAGCGTGCCGTTCGCGCTGTTGACGGGATTTTTCATCGCGACGTATTCGGTCGTCGACGGAATCGGCGCGCGCGTCGCAGGCAATGGCCTCAGCTACATCATGTGGGTCTATCTGATCTGGAACGTGCCGCAGTTCCTGCTCGCATGGCATTGGCGCGGCGGCGCCAAAGGACTTTTCATCGGCCGCTCGGTGGTGCTCAAGGGCATGGCGTCCGGCGCGCTCGCGCTCGTCGCGTATTGCCTGATCATCGAGGCGTACCGTTATCTGCCCATCGCGATGGTCTCCGCGCTGCGCGAGTTGAGCTCGATCTTCGCGGTGTTGATCGGCTGGCTTTTCATGCGGGAAAAGCTCACTTCCCGGCGCATCGTTGCATGTGCACTGGTGACGCTGGGTGCGGTGCTGATCCGGATTTGATGAGCGTGGCGCGGCCAGCGGCCAGCGGCCTTGCGCTGGCAAGTTGCCGCTTCGGAACTGCGAATTCTCAATCTCGAACTTCGCCTGGCGTACTCACGCAGGCGATGCCCTTCTCCTCAGCGTCCCCAATTGGCTCCAACGTTTTCATTTAAATGGCTCTGAAGCTAAGAGCCAAATCTAACTATAGTCGCTCCATGTGCCGCGCGACGCGCGGCGTCCGCCGACACAGAGGAGCCACGCGATGAACCTGAAGAACGCAGAATTGAAGAGCCGCAAGGATGCCGCCACGCCGCGCGGCGTCGGCGTGATGTGCGATTTCTATGCAGAGCGTGCGCAGAACGCGGAACTATGGGACGTGGAGGGTCGCCGCTTCATTGACTTCGCTGCCGGAATCGCAGTGTGCAACACCGGCCATCGTCATCCAAAGATCGTCGCCGCCATTCGCGACCAGCTGGACCGTTTCACGCACACGGCGTATCAGATCGTGCCGTATGCGTCGTATGTCGAACTCGCGGAAAAGCTCAACGAGCGCGCGCCCGGCGATCATCCGAAAAAGACCGCGTTTTTCACCACCGGCGCGGAAGCTGTTGAAAACGCGATCAAGATTGCACGCGCCGCGACGGGCCGTCCGGGCGTCATCGCCTTCACCGGCGGCTTTCACGGCCGCACGCTGATGGGCATGGCACTGACCGGCAAGGTCGCGCCGTACAAGGTGGGCTTCGGGCCCTTTCCTTCCGACGTATTCCACGCTCCGTTCCCCAATCCGCTGCACGGCGTGAGCACGGCCGATTCGCTGAAAGCAATCGAATTCCTCTTCAAGGCCGACATCGATCCAAAACGGGTTGCCGCGATCATCTTCGAACCGGTTCAGGGTGAAGGCGGGTTCTATCCCGCGCCGGCCGAGTTCGTGCGCGCGCTGCGCAAGCTCTGCAACGAGCACGGCATTCTGCTGATAGCCGATGAAGTGCAAACCGGCTTTGCCCGCACCGGCAAGCTGTTCGCAATGCATCACTACGACGTGGTGCCCGATCTGATGACGGTTGCCAAAAGTCTCGCGGGCGGCATGCCGCTGTCGGGCGTGATTGGCCGCGCCGACGTCATGGATGCAGCGGCGCCCGGCGGGCTCGGCGGCACCTATGCGGGCAACCCGCTCGCGGTGGCCGCCGCGCTTGCGGTACTCGACATCATTGACGAAGAGAAGCTGTGCGAGCGCGCCACGATCCTCGGCGACCGCGTCAAGGCGAAGCTGATCGCGCTGCAAAACGAGGCGCCGCAAATCGCCGACGTGCGCGGCCCCGGCGGCATGGTGGCCGTGGAGTTCTGCAAGCCCGGCAGCACGGAACCCGACGCTGAATTCACGAAACGCGTGCAAACACGCGCGCTCGAACGCGGCTTGCTGCTGCTCGCGTGCGGCGTCTATTCGAACGTGGTGCGCTTCCTGTTCCCGCTGACGATCGAGGACACGGTCTTTGACGAAGCGCTTGCGATTCTCGAAGACGTCATCAAGGACAGCGTAGCTGTCGCAGCTTGAGGAAACGCCCAATGACCACGCTCACTCTCAAAGACCCGGCTCTGCTGAAGACCCACGCCTATCTCGCGGGCGAATGGCAAGGCGCCGGCGACGGCTCGACCTTCGAAGTTGTGAATCCCGCAACCGGAGAAGTCGTCGCGACAGTGCCGCGCATGGGCACCGCGGAAACGCGCCGCGCCATCGACGCCGCCAACGCCGCATGGCCCGCATGGCGGGCGAGCACCGCCAAGCAACGCGCGGTGATCCTGCGCAAATGGCATGACCTGATGCTGGAGAACGCCGACGATCTCGCGCTCATTCTCACCACCGAGCAAGGCAAGCCGCTTGCCGAGGCAAAGGGCGAAATCCAGTACGCGGCCTCGTTCCTCGAATGGTTCGCGGAAGAAGGCAAGCGCGTGAACGGCGACACCATTCCGACTCCCGCAAACGACAAGCGCATTGTCGTGACGAAAGAGCCCGTCGGCGTTTGCGCGGCGATCACGCCGTGGAATTTCCCGGCCGCCATGATCACGCGCAAGGTCGGTCCGGCGCTCGCAGCGGGCTGCCCAATCATCGTCAAGCCGGCTGAAGCGACGCCGCTTTCCGCGCTCGCGCTCGCCGTGCTGGCCGAACGCGCGGGCGTTCCGCGCGGCGTGTTCAACGTGGTGACGGGCGAGCCGAAAGCGATCGGCGCGGAAATGACCGGCAATCCGATCGTGCGCAAGCTGTCGTTTACCGGCTCGACGCCCGTTGGCCGTCTGCTGATGGCGCAGTGCGCGCCGACGGTGAAAAAGGTGTCGCTCGAACTGGGCGGCAACGCGCCGTTCATCGTTTTTGACGACGCCGATCTCGACGCCGCCGTGGCCGGCGCGATTGCATCGAAATATCGGAATAGCGGCCAGACCTGTGTTTGCACTAACCGCTTCTACGTGCACGACAAGGTGTACGACGCGTTCGCCGCGAAGCTGCGCGCCGCCGTCGAGCAACTGACAGTAGGCCGCGGCACCGAGGCAGGCGTCACGCAGGGTCCGCTGATCAACGAGGCGGCGGTGCTCAAGGTGGAGTCGCATATCGAAGACGCGCTCGCCAAAGGCGCGCGCGTCGTGACGGGCGGCAAGCGTCATGCGCTGGGTCACGGCTTCTTCGAGCCGACCATACTCGCGGATGTCACGCCCGACATGAAAGTCGCGCGCGACGAAACCTTCGGTCCGCTCGCGCCGCTGTTCCGGTTTTCATCGGACGAGGAAGTCATCGCGCTTGCGAACGACACCGAGTTTGGCCTCGCGTCGTATTTCTACAGTCGCGACATCGGACGCGTCTGGCGCGTCGCCGAAGCGTTGGAGTACGGCATGGTCGGCATCAACACAGGACTCATCTCGAACGAAGTCGCTCCGTTCGGCGGCGTCAAGCAGTCGGGCTTGGGGCGCGAAGGCTCGCACTATGGCATCGACGACTACGTGGTCATCAAGTACATGTGCGTGGGTGGCATCTGAACGCAAAAACGGCACGCAAAAGCGTGCCGTTTTTTTTCGCGCGGCGAAAGGCGCCGCGCCGCTGTTCCGTTACTGCCCGACGTAGACCGGAGCCGAATACGAGCTCGACGTCACTTCAGCGCGGTTGCCTGCTTGCGACGAGCCGTTCGTTGCCGAGCCGTAGCCGCTCGTTTGAGCTGCACGGTTCTGTGCGGCGACGCGTGCTTCAGCAGCCTGAATATTTGCCGGGTAATCGTAGTCGTTCGACGTTGCCGGGTTATATCCCGCCTTCTCCAGCTGGATCAGTTCGGCGCGGACCTGAGCACGGGTAACCGGCTGGTTCGATTGCGCGAAAGCGGCGAGCGGTGCAGAGATAAGAGCGGCGATAACAGCAGCTTCGATCAGGGATTTCATGATTACTACCTCCAGAGATTGTTTTGTGCTGGGCTGAAGGCGGTTTGTCTTCAGCAGATGGACACAGTTTAGGAGGCGAGACACCTAGGGTAAACCCCAGATCAAAGAATTCACTATTGCCGTATTTGTGATAATTCAGCGGCGTGCGCGCTGATTAGCGCGTTCTTGGACACGAGACCGCCGGTTACCTGACGGTCGCTGCGTGGGCTTGCGCCGAATCGCGCGCGATACGTCCGCGAGAAGTGGGACGGTGACTCAAACCCGCACGCGACGCAAATCGACGTAATGGACATGTCGGTCTGCTGCAGCAACTCGCGCGCGCGAGCAAGGCGTAACTGCAGATAGAAGTGCGTCGGCGTGTCCTTTAGCGACGCAGAGAACAGCCGTTCGAGCTGCCGGCGCGTCACGCCGATCTCCTGGGCGAGCCGGTCGGGCGTCAACGGCTCTTCCATGTGCTGCTCCATCACGCCGATCACCTGAATCAGCTTGCGGTTGTGCACGCCGTAGCGCGCGGCGATCTCCATGCGTTGATGGTCGGAGCGCTGACGGATGCGGCTCACCACGAACTGCTCGGACACGGCGGAAGCCAGCGCCGCGCCGTGCTTGCGGCCGATCAGGTCGAGCGTCATGTCGATCGACGCGGTGCCGCCAGCGCATGTGATGCGCCGCGCGCCGATTTCGAAGAGTTCCTGGCTGGCATTCAGCGACGGATAGCGCTCGCGAAACGCCGACAACGCCTCCCAATGCACAGTCACGTTGTCCTCGCCGCCGAGCAGCCCCGCTTCCGCGAGAACGAAGCTGCCCGTGTCTATCCCGCCCAGCGTCGCGCCGGCCCGGTCCAGGCGCCTGAGCCACTCGGCCAGATCGCGGGTGTAGCAGGCGAGAGGCTCGAAGCCCGCCACGACGAACAGCAGCCGCGCATCGTTCACTTCGGCGATTGCCGCGTCGGCGTTGATCGAAATGCCGTTGCTGGCCGCGACCGGTGTGCCGTCGAGGCTCACGATGCGCCAGCGGTACAGCTCGCCGCGAAAGCGATTCGCAACGCGCAACGGCTCGACCGCCGACATGAAGCCGATTGCCGAAAAACCAGGCAGCAGCAGGAACGATATCTCTTCAGGCATTGCGCGGGACCCGGTCAGATGCGAAGACGACGATGCGAGACGAAAGCGGCAAGCGCAAGCCGCCCCGCGGTTCCGGGCGAGCGTAGCAAGCGCGTCGCGGGCGGGCAAGGCGCGCCAAAAATCTCCCAGCCGATTGCTGCATTGCAACCGCACGGCAACGTCGGCGCATGCTGATTTTCCCTTGTTGTCGCGTGGAAGCAAGAACGGGTCGCTGACGGTCGCTTTGGCGGCAATATGGGGCATTAACGTTAGGGCATCGAGGCAGGCGGTTCCGTCGTTTCGCAGCACTGCCTTGCGGCCTCACCGGTAAGCGGTCCATTCGACAACGCGCGGTTAAATGCGCACAAGCGTCAATAGGGGAACGTCATGGAATTACGCATCAAAACGCGGCTGGCCCGGCTTGCGTACCTCGCGGCCGCATTTGCCGCCGCCGTTACCGCGCTGCCTGCGTTTGCGCAGGACCCGGCCACCTGCCGCGCCGTGCATTTCGCGGACATCGGCTGGACTGACATCACGTCGACAACTGCACTCGCGTCCACCGTCTTCGAGGGGCTCGGTTATCAGCCGGTTACCACCGTCGCCTCCGTGCCGATTTCGTTCGCGGGCCTGAAGAGCAAGCAGCTCGATGTGTCGCTCGGCTACTGGTGGCCGGTGCAGGAAAAAGCCATCGCGCCGTTCGTCGAATCGAAGTCGATCCAGGTGTTGCAGCCTCCCAATCTGACGGGCGCAAAGGCGACCTTCGCGGTGCCCGCCTATGCGTATGACGCGGGCCTCAAAACATTCGCGGACATCGCCAAACATCGCGATCAGCTCGACGGCAAGATCTACGGCATCGAACCCGGCAGCAGCGCGAATGCAGCCATCCAGAAAATGATCGCCACCAACCAGTTCGGTCTCGGCGGATTCAAGCTGATCGAATCGAGCGAAGCGGGCATGCTCGTTTCCGTGGACCGCGCGATTCGCGACAAGAAATGGGTGGTGTTTCTCGGCTGGGAGCCGCATCCGATGAACATTCAGATCGACATGAAATACCTGTCCGGTAGCGAGGGCGTATTCGGCCCGAACGATGGCGAAGCGCGCGTTTATACGCTGACGTCGCCCGATTATCTGACGCGTTGCCCGAACGCGGGCAAGCTCGTGAGCAACCTGCGCTTCTCCACGCAACTGGAGAACCTGGTCATGCAATCGGTGATGAACAAGCAAAAGCCCTCGGATGCCGCGAAGGCTTATCTGAAGAAAAACCCGCAAGTACTCGACGCATGGCTTGCCGGCGTGAAGACCTATGACGGCAAGGACGGTTTGCCCGCGGTCAAGGCCTACCTCGGGCTATGAGTCGGCGCGCGAGTCGTGACACTTTCATCTACAGGAACCAGTACGCATGAACCATGAAGTCATCGTGACCTGCGCGGTCACCGGCGCGGGCGACACAGTCGGTAAGCATCCCGCCATTCCTGTCACGCCCAGGCAGATCGCCGAGGCCGCGATCGAAGCGGCGAAAGCGGGCGCCACCGTCGCCCATTGCCATGTTCGCGATCCAAAAACCGGACGCGGCAGCCGCGATCCGCAGTTGTATCGCGAGGTAGTCGACCGGATTCGTTCGTCGGGTACGGACGTCATCATCAATCTGACGGCGGGCATGGGCGGCGATCTCGAAATCGGTCCCGGCGAAGACCCGATGCGCTTTGGCGCGAACACGGATCTGGTCGGCGGACTGACACGCCTCGCGCACGTGGAAGAGTTGCTGCCGGAAATCTGCACACTTGATTGCGGCACGCTCAATTTCGGCGACGGCGACTACATCTACGTTTCGACGCCCGCGCAACTGCGTGCCGGAGCAGCGCGCATTCAGGAACTCGGCGTGAAGCCGGAACTGGAAATTTTCGATACCGGTCATTTGTGGTTCGCAAAACAATTGCTGAAGGAAGGCTTGCTCGACGCGCCGCCGCTGTTTCAACTTTGCCTCGGCATTCCGTGGGGCGCGCCCGCGGACACCACGACGATGAAAGCCATGGCCGACAACCTGCCGCCCGGCGCGCAATGGGCAGGTTTCGGCATCGGCCGCATGCAGATGCCGATGGTCGCGCAGGCGATGTTGCTCGGCGGCCATGTGCGAGTCGGTCTCGAAGACAACATCTGGCTCGATAAGGGTGTGCCCGCAACGAACGGCACGCTCGTGCAGCGCGCGGTGGAAATCATCGAACGCCTGGGCGGACGTGCGCTCACACCGGCCGGAGGACGGCGCAAGCTCGGCCTGCCCGCGCGCGGAGAACGGCAACTCGAACGGCGCGTGGCCGGGGAATACGTTTAAGCGTGCGGCGTTGCATGCTCACGAACGGCTAGGGCATCGAAGAACTCATAGGCAAACAAGGAAACGTCAGCAATGGCAGTGATCGTCGATATCAAAACATTTGCCGCGATCGGCGCGGGCGTGATCGGCAGCGGCTGGGTGGCGCGCGCGCTCGCGCACGGGCTCGATGTGATTGCGTGGGACCCCGCACCGGGCGCGGAAAAGCAGCTGCGCGAGAACGTCGCCAATGCGTGGCCCGCGCTAGAACGCGTCGGCCTCGCCGAGGGCGCGTCGCAGTCGAGACTGCGCTTCGTCGATACGATCGAAGCGTGTGTCGCGAACGCGGACTTCATTCAGGAAAGCGCGCCCGAGCGGGAGGAACTGAAGCTCGCGCTGCACGAGCAGATCAGCCGTGCCGCGAAGCCGGACGCGATCATCGCTTCGTCCACTTCGGGGCTATTGCCGAGCGACTTCTACGCGCGGGCTGTGAATCCGCAACGCTGCATCGTCGGACATCCGTTCAATCCGGTGTATCTGCTGCCGCTCGTCGAGGTGCTCGGCGGGGAGCGGACGGCGCCCGAAACCATCGACGCCGCGCTGCACATGTACCGCTCGCTTTCAATGCGCCCGCTGCGAGTTCGCAAGGAAGTGCCCGGCTTTATCGCCGACCGGCTGCTCGAAGCGCTGTGGCGCGAGGCCCTGCATCTGGTCAGTGAAGGCGTGGCGACCACCGGCGAAATCGACGACGCCATCCGCTTCGGCGCAGGCATCCGCTGGTCGTTCATGGGCACGTTCCTTACTTACACCCTTGCAGGCGGCGATGCAGGCATGCGCCACTTCATGCAGCAGTTCGGTCCCGCGCTGGAGCTGCCGTGGACTAAACTGATAGCGCCGAAGCTGACCGACGAACTGATCGACCGCGTCGTGGACGGCACCGCTGAGCAGGTCGGCCCGCGCTCGATCAAGCAGTTGGAGCGTTATCGCGACGACTGCATCACGAGTGTGCTGGCCGCAATCGGCGAAGCCAAGGCGCGGCACGGACTGACGCCGGCGGATTGACGCGAGCCTCGCAATGCGCGGCACCACACCGTGTCGCGCCGCTTCCGCCATGTACGCCGCAAAGCGCGAAGCAGGCGAGGCACCAGACAAGGAGACTCCGCAACATGCTGCAAACCGCTGCCCTGCCCTGCTATCGCGACACGGTGCGCGCGGAATGGGTCGATTACAACGGCCATTTACGCGACGCGTTCTACATGCTGATCTTCAGCTTTGCGACCGACCAGCTGATCGACCAGATCGGTTTGCCAGACGCTGTGCGTAAGGAGCGTGGGCGCTCGATCTACACACTCGAAGCGCACATCAACTATCTGCACGAAATCAAGGAAGGCACGCGCGTGCGGGTCGATATGCGCGTGCTCGGGTGCGATGCGAAGCGGCTGCAACTCTACCTGGAGATGTTCGCCGACGGCAGCGACACGCCGGTCGCGGCGGGCGAGCAGATGCTGTTGCACGTGGACACGAGCGGGCCGCGCTCGGTCGCGTTCGATGCCGACGTAGCCGCTCGCGTGCGGGAACTGGCCGACGCTCATGCTGCATTGCCGCCCGCGACCTACGCGGGCCGCATGATCGGCCTGCCCGCCGCCGCACAACGTAGCCGGAGCCAACATGCTTGAGCCGCAGATGGCTGAATTTATCGCGCGAGCCGCCGCGGTCTATCCGGGGCACAGCACCTCGTTGACGCCGCGCGAGCAGCGCGAAATCTACGACCGCTACGCGGCTGCGCTCACTCCGCCTTTGCCGGCAGAAGTCGTCACCCAAGACGCGCAATTCCTGACCGCGGCAGGCCATCCGATTGCGCTAAGGCTGTATCGCAACGGTGCAAAAGCGGCCGCGACGCCGCGTGGTACTGTGCTGTATTTCCACGGTGGCGGCTTTGTGCTTGGATCGCTCGACAGTCATCAGGTCATCACGGCGCGCCTTGCCGCGGATACCGGCCTCGATGTAATCGCCGTCGATTACCGGCTCGCGCCCGAACACCGCGCACCGGCCGCGCATGACGACTGCATGGAGGTCACGCTCGCCGCGCTGGAACGGCGGCTGCCCTTCGATTCGCCTGACGGCGCCACGCTGCAACTCGCGGGAGATAGCGCGGGCGCCACGCTCGCTGCCAGTGTGGCGATGCGATTGCGCGACGAGGGCATCGAAGGAATAAGCGGTCTTGCGCTGATTTATCCGATGCTCGGCACCGACCCGCAGCCGCCCTCACGCGATACCGAAGCGCAAGCGCCCATGCTCACGCTCACCGACGTCCATGCGTTTCGCGACACGTATTGGGGCGAAACGGCGCAATACCTCAAGTGGACTATCCCGCTCGACGCCACGCGTTATGACGGCCTTCCGCCTACGCTTGCGATAGGCGCCGAACACGATCCGCTCAGAGACGACGCCCGCGTGTTCGCCGAACGCATTCAGGCTGCAGGCGGAGAAGCGCACCTGTGGATCGGCACAGGACTCGTACATGGATGCTGGCGCGCTATCGAATCGAGCCCTGGCGTGCAGGCGATGCATGGCGAAGTCTGCGGCTTTCTGTCCGCAAAAGCCCACGCGGTGTAACGGCAATTGCGTGATGACCACGTAGAGACCGAACACGGCGAACATGGCCGACACGAAGGCAGTGGGGATGGCGTACATGTTGCGCGACGTGCCGGCGGACGTTAGCGTGCCCGGTCACTCCGCCACTGCGCGAACGTGAGCGGCCTGACGCCGGCCTGGACCACTTCCGGCGTCTCGATCGGGCTCCAGCAGTAGAAAGCGTCGCCCCAGCCAGGAATGGGTTGCGGCTTGAGCATCCTGAATTCGACGCCCGACCGGTAGGCGAGATGCGGCCAGAAAAGCGGCATGACTTCGCGCACCGCCATCTGTTTCAGCAACTCGGCGGGGCCGCTTTCGTCTGCGACGATCTCGCCCTGAGATATCCAGTCGTGCTCGGCCCACGCGACGAAGACACTGCCCCTTCCCTCGCGATCGAACATGAGAATCGCATTCTGCTCGGGCCGCCAGTAATACTCGACGATGCCTTTGTCTTTCACCACTTCGTCCAGCACCTTGCGCGTGCGCGGGTCGCAATACGTCATGCCGTTCTCGCCCAGCGCGAGCCAGCCCATTTCGGAGCAGTGACGGCTCTTGGCGTCTTTGAGAAAGTGGACGAGCCGGTTCGCCGAATCGGCGTCCGTCTTGCGCAGATATAAATCGACAATGCCGGCATTGAACGCTTTGACAGCGACAGTTTCGTCTGCGACGCCTGTGAGCAGAATCTTCGCGCAATGCAGGTTGGATATGGAGGACAGAAACTCGACACCGCTTACGCCCGGCATGTCGTAGTCCACTACGACGGCTGCCACTTCGGAGAAACGCGTTGCGCGCGCGAGCACATCGCGCTGCGGCGATGACTCGACAAAGCGATCAAAACCGGTCTCGCTCAAACAGGCCGAAGCCGGCGCGAATTCCAGCGAGTTCTCACGCGCATGCTGGCGTATGAACGCAAGCCCCGCCTGAGGACGCGAGAAGAACAGATTGGTGAAAACGTCCGGAAAGAAGCGGCGCAGGGCGTCGAGGTAGTTGTCGTTATCGTCGACGAAAACAACCGTTGTCGGATAAGAGACGGGTGGTCGAATAAACTTGTTCATGTTTTTAGCGTGGTTCGTCGGGCCGCCGCAGAGCGTTACCGTGACAGGCTCGCCGGCCACCGCATGAGCTCATGGAACATACCGGCGCGCCGCCATGTGCGTACACGCCGGTCAACTATCGCAGGTTGCAGGGCCGGCCCCGTTTCAACATATAGTACAGGGCTCTTGGCGCGAACAGTACAAAGTTACGCGCGGTGCCGGCAGCCTATGCGCGTTGAATCAACCGGATGAGCATGGGTGGAACGAGCCGCCGCGGCCGCGTTGATTGCGGCCGCGGAATGCTCGCGATTAGGGCCGCGAGGCGACTTCATCGAGATGGTCGAGCAAAGCTGCGGGGTCGTCGTAGACGCGCAGGGCGCCCGCGCGCTCCAACTCTTCGGTGCCGTAGCCGCCCGACAGCAATCCGACACCGAGCGCGCGACAACGCCGCGCCGCGAGCATGTCCCAGATGCTGTCGCCTACTACGACCGAGTGTTCGATCTCAACGCCAAGGCGTTCGGCCGCCGCGAGGAAAAGGTCGGGGTCGGGCTTCGCATATTTAACGTCGTCGCGCGTCACGACGACCGCTTTTGCCGGATCGACGCCGAGCGCTTCGAGATTCACCGCAGCGGTTTCCATGCGCCCGCTGGTCGCCACCGCCCAGGGCGTGCCCGCTTGCGTCAAGGCATCGAGCAGTTCGCGCGCGCCCGGCAGCGGACATACCTGCGCGCGCAAGTTTTGATAGGCAGTCGCATGCGCACGACGCAGACGCTCGCTGCGCTCGGCGCTGATCTCTCCGTGGGTCTCACGCAGAAGCTGATTGGTGAAGAGGCCGCCGCTCATGCCGATCTTTCGATGAATCCGCCAGACGGACAGGGGAATGCCTTCGCTGTCGAGCGCTTCTTTCCACGCCAGCACGTGCTGATAAACACTGTCGACGAGCGTGCCGTCGAGATCGAATAAAAATGACGTCTGGATTCGCATGGTGGGCTCCTTTCGATGGCTACCCCACCAATATGCCACGGCACACGCCGTCCGGCATCAGCGGGCCTTGCTGCGAGTGCCCTTAGCCGCCGCCCCGGCGCGCGGCGCATCCTTGCTGGCCGGGACGCCGCCGCTCAATTGCTCCATCCAGGACAGCGCGTCGACGTACGACAAAAACTGTTTTAGATAGCCCGGCGACAACTCGCGCATGAGCGACAGCGAACGGTGCACGAGGCTGCTCGAATTGAGCGGACCGGCATTGCCGGGCGCTGGCTGCAGCGACTGCCGCAACTGCTTTTCAGTGCGGACCTTGGCCCACGTTTCCCTGAAATAGTCGAGAGCGGGAAGCTCCGGGTATGGAGCCCGGTCGCCTGCAAGGTGCCGCGGCTCGTCTTGCATGTAGCCGACGAGTTCGGCAAGGGTGCCGCGTCCAGGTCCATCCGGAGACGACGCATGACCGGCGGTGGCCGCCAGGTCGACTTTGCGCGCATAGGCTTCCAGTAGCGAGGCAAGCTTCTCGTCGAGCACGTGGCGCGCAGCGCCGGTGTGCGCGGCGGCACGGCGCTCGAACGCGTCGATGAAAGCGAAACGCAGCGGATCGAGGCGGTCGGCGCCGCGCTCGCGCCACGCGTCGAGGGTGGCGCGCGGGGCTTGCACGGCGGAATTCGTCGGCGCGCTCCTAGGTGGGTGGTTTGCCTCCGCCGTCTGCACCGTTTCACCCGTGCATTCAGCATGCGGCACACCCGGCGTCGGCCTTGCGTCGACGTTTTCGCTGTTACTCATGAGGCTTGCCTGCCGCAGCCGACGGCCTCGGAACCGGCGCTATTTCCACGCGACGGTTGCGCGCCCGCCCCGGTTCGTCGGCATTCGAGCTCACGGGTTGTCCGGAGCCGAACGCCGCAGCGAATACCGACGACGCCGGCACGCCCGCATCGATCAGCGCGCGGGTCACTGTCAGCGCGCGCTGCGCCGACAATTCCCAGTTGTCCGCGAAACGGCGGTTGCCTTCGCGCAGCCGCTGGTCGTCGGTAAAGCCGCTCACCATCAGGATCTGGTCGTTCGCGCGCAGATATGCAGACAACGGCCCGGCGAGGCTCTTCAACAGATCGCGCCCTTGCGGCTGCAACTGGTCGGAGTTCAGCGCAAACAGCACGTTGCCGCTGATGCCAATACGTCCGTTCACCAGCGTCACGCGGCCCGCCGCGAGCGGCCCCGCCAGCGCCTGCTCGAGCGTCTTGCGGCGCTGCGTTTCAAGCTGACGCTGCTTGACCTCCTGGTCGAGCTTGTTCGACAGTTCGAGCTGCACGCCGATGACAGCCACCAGAATCAGCATGAACGCGCCGAGCAGCACGGACATCAGGTCGCCGAACGCCGCCCAGATCGGCGCGCCCTGCTCCACGCCGCCGTCGATGTCCTCGCTCATCCCGCTCATGCTGCCTCGGCTCCATCCGCGGCGCGCTGGGCAGCGAGCAGCTGCAGATCTTCGACGATCTGCTTTTGCGACATCACGCTCAGATCGACCACCTCTCGTGCTTGCGCGACGTAATACGCAAGCTGCTCGTCACTGCGGGCGAGCGACTTGTCGAGCGCAGCCTCGATTCTCTCCAGATGCGCGACGAGCTTGTCGTTCGACTCGCCGAAACGCTGAACGGCCGAGCCGAACGCTTCACCGAGGCTCGCCACTTCGACGGCGCCGCCGGTGATCTGCGCGGCAATCGCGCCGATTCTGTCCGCCTCAGTTTCGACCTTGTCGGTGAACCTGGTCCCGACACGCTCGAGAAGATCCGCCGACGTCGCGACGAGCGCATCCACCGCCGTGCGCTGCTCCGTCGATGCATGGTTGACAGCATCGAGCAGCGTTTCGAGCGTCTCCATCAAGCGGCTGCGCTCCTGCAACATGGCGGTGTCGCGCACCATGCTGTCCGAGAGCTTCTGACGCAGTTCCGCGACCACTTCGGCGGCGGCCTTCGGTGCCTCCGACGCTGCCTGCACCAGCCGCGATATTTCGCCGATGGTCTCGCTCGCGTGCGCCTGCGTCTGCGCAGCGATATCGGTCGCGGTCCGCGCGAGCGTATCGCATATCTCCTGCTGACGGCTCGCCGTGCGTTCGCCTGCCTGCTGCCATTCCTTGCCGAGCGTGACGGCCATCGAATCGAGCTTCGTGGTCCACGCCGCGAGCCGCTCTTCATTGCGCTCGCCTGCCTGTTGCCACTCCTTGCCGAGCGTGGCCGCCATCGAATCGAGCTTCGCGGTCCACGCCGTGAGCCGCTCTTCATTACGCTCGCCTGCCTGCTGCCATTCCTTGCCGAGGCTGGCCGCCATTGAATCGAGCTTCGAGGCCCACGCCGAGAGCCGCTCTTCATCACGCTCGCCTGCCTGCTCCCACTCCTTGCCGAGCGTGGCCGCCATCGAATCGAGCTTCGCAGTCCACGCCGTGAGCCGCTCTTCGCTGCGCTCGCTTGCCTGCTCCCATTCCTTGCCGAGGTTGGCCGCCATCGAGGCCAGCGTCGCGGTCCACGCCGCGAGCCGCGCTTCGTCTTGAGAGGCCAGTTCGGTTCGGAAATCCGCATGCGACTGCCCGACGGTCCGCACCAACGACGCCGAACGTTCTTCGAAGCTCGCCGCCGCCGCAGCGAGCGCCTGCTCGTGCCGCACTGCAAGCGTCTCGCCGGCCTGCTCCTGACGCGAGAGCGCTTCCTTCCACGCCTGCGAGACATTGCCCGCCGCGGCTTCCAGCCGCGCGGACACGCCGTCGACCAGGCCGGCCGAGCGCTCGTCGAAAGTCTGTGTAAAGCGCTCAAGCGACGCGCGGAACTGCTGCGTCATGTCCTCGTTCGAGCGCTGCTGTCCGGCAAGCGCCTTGCTCCAGATGTCGGCGACCGTCGCAGCGGCTGATTCGAACCCGCTCGACAGGCCATCCAGTTGCTGCTGAACCGCCTGCCCCACGCTCGCGTGCAACGCCGCGCTCTCGCGCGCGAGGCCGGCCATCGTTGCCTGCATGACGGGCTCCAGCGCCTCGCCGGCGGCGCGCGTGCTGTCCGCGATGCTCCTCTTCAGCGACTGCTCGACCGACGCCGCGAGCCGCGTATAGGCGACCTGTGCATTGCTGTGGAATGCCTCCTGACTCGCAAGCTGGCGCTCATTGAAAGCGAGGCTGTGCTGCTCCATCGCCGCCATCATGGTTTGCAGGCGATCGACGAGCGTCGGCATCAATTCAGCCTGCGTTTGCAAGAGCCGGAAGCTTTCGTCGCGCTGATGAGCCTGCGAGTAGATGCGCAAGCTCGTCGCAATCTTGACGTCGAGACGTTGCGCCGCTTCGAGCCGTTCGCGGCGGCAGAGCGCCGACAGCAGGCCGAGCATCGCCGAGCTGCCGACGCCCGCGATCGACGTGCCGAATGCGAAGCCGAGCCCCTTGACCGGCGCGGCCAGCGAAGCGCGGATCGCTGCAAGGTCGGTCGCGCTTTCGAGCGCCATGCCCGTGCCTCGCAGCGTCACGACCATGCCCAGCAGAGTGCCGAGCATGCCGAGCAGCACCAGCAAGCCAACCAGGTAAGGCGTCAGTGCAGGGCCCGGCAACGCAACGCGCTCGCCTTCGATACGCAGCCGCGCCGCGTTACGTAGACCTGGATGCAGCAGTTCGAGCCACGCGCCAAGCTGCGGCGGCGGCTCGGATAAACCGGCCACGGCACGCGCGAGCGTCCCAGTGGCCTGGCTATAGCGACGCAATTCGAGCGCGCCCGCCAGATAGCAGGCGCCGATCAGCAACGTGACCGCCAGCGCCAGCCAGTTGGAACCGACATAGCCGATAGCGATGCCGCACACCGCGGCGAGACCTGCCGCGAACACAACGAATTCAATACGAAATCTGGACATAGTGTCCCAGTTAGCGAGTACGAAGGGCGGCGAGCAGCCCTTCGACCGGTTGTAAACGAACATCCAGTTCAGCAAGCAACACGCTCTGCATGTCCTTGCGGAAAACGTCGAGCCACGCATTGGGCGCGACCGCGTGGGCGGACGTCGGCGGACCGTCAAGAGCGGGCGCTTGCGGCTGGAGCTGAGCCTGGACGTGGGCCTTCGCCTCAACGCTGCCCTCAGCGGCACTGCTGCCCGCGGCTGCGGCTGCGGCGTTGCCTGCTGCCGCGCTCGCGGGCCGGCTCGCTGCACCATCCGCTTGCGTACCGTCGTCCGGTGCCGGCACCTGGTCTTGCGCCTGCTGCGCGGCCTCGCGAAGCCGCTCGAAGTGCCCGGCGAGCAGCACGGGCACGCTCGCCAGCAAATTCCGCTCGCGCTCGCCGAGCGCACGTTCCATCACGGCGTCCAGCAGCGCAAGGCGGCCCATTGCGGGAGTTTTCGCGGCGAGCAGCGCCCGCAGCCGGCCGCGCAGATTGCCGACACCTGTTTCCATCGATTGCTGCATGGCCTGGTAGCGTTGGCGAAACAACGCGTAGTCCACCGGCACGGCCTGCGGCTCGACGTACCCGGCACCGCGGCGCCTCGCGACGGCGAACGCACTGTCGCCCGTAATGGTCTTGACTAGCGACGCACGCACGCGCGCGCATTCCGCCTCCTCCGCGCTGCCGAACGCTCGTGCGGCCGCAGGCACCGAGGGCGGCGCGCCAGTAAGCGCCGAAGACAGCGCAATCGCGTCCGTCCAGCCGAGCCACTGGCTCAGCCTGTCGGACAGCGATTGCCGGGGTTCGGAGACATCGGCATCGGCGAAACGCGCCAGCAGGCGGATGAGCGCCGGGCCGCTGGGAGCTGTGCGCTGAAGGGCTTGCAACATACCACCAGATGCAAAAAAGTCAGCAGTTTACACGCTGACGCGGACGACGGCTTCCGTCCCCCAAAGATCGGTCCGCAACAGGGACGTCTCGCGGCCCCGCATATTGCGTTCGATAGAGTCCGCACGACTGGCCCGCGGCCCCGTGGTCACGCGACGTACAAGGACGAACCCATTGGTTCAGATAGCCCCGCGAGGACGATGTTCGTCCGTATCGACGCAGCACACGAGCGCATCGGCGTCTTCGTCGCCGACGCTCAGATAGATGTGCCCCACCGAGCTGTCGAAGTAAAGACTGTCGCCCGGCATCAGCCTGAACGACTTGCCGTTCTCGAAACGCAGTTCGAGTTTGCCGCTCAGCAGAAAAACGAATTCTTCGCCCGAGTGCCGGATGTACTCGGGGAAGTCGGACACGGCGCGGGCGTGAATGTGTGCGCGCATCGGCATCATGCGTTTGCCGGTGAGACTGTTCGCCAGCATCCCGTACTCGTAGTTCGGCGTGTCGTAGATTTGCTGCTTGCCCGCCGCCGTAAAAGAGGGCTTCATCGCACCGGCGGCCGGCTTGCGACGCCGCCCGAAGATCGCGTCGAATTCGAGTTCCAGCGAATGCGCGAGCGCCGCGAACTTGTCGTAGGTGAGCGCAATGTCGCCGCGCTCAGCCTTCGAGATCGTCGATACCGCAATACCCGAGCGCTCCGACAGTTCGGCCAGCGTCAGTCCGCGCGTTTTGCGCGCCTGCCGCAAATGTGCGCCCACCAGCTTGTGATCGAGCAAGGGCGGCGCTTCATGTCCGAGCGCCGCCTGTTGTTTCACTGCTACTTTGGCCATCTCACCGGATTCCGCTTGCAAGGAAAATTTCTCGTATGTGAGAAATTTATTTTTTCTCGTATATGATAACTCACGTCGATTCCACCTTTTCTGTGGGAACCCTATCGTGTCTACCCTTGCTCTCAGTAAGCCCGGTTTGACGAAGACCCGCGTCATCACTGCCACGACCATCGGCACCGCGCTCGAGTTCTACGACTTCACGATCTACAGCTTTTTTGCTATTCAGATCGGCCAGTTGTTCTTTCCTGGCGCGTCGCCGGTCAACCAGTTCCTGCTGTCGATCGGTGTATTCGGCGTCGGCTTCGTGGTCCGGCCGCTGGGCGGCGTGGTGATCGGCGCCTATGCGGACCGCGCCGGGCGCAAGAACGCGATGGTCCTGACCATCATGCTGATGGCGCTCAGTTGCGCGATGATCGCGTGCGCGCCGACTTATGCGGTTGCGGGACTCGCCGCGCCGTTGATCGTGCTCGTGGCGCGCCTGATCCAGGGCTTCGCGGCGGGCGGCGAGTTCGGGCCTGGCACGACGCTGCTCGTCGAATACGCGACCGACGACACCCGCGCCTTCTTTGCAAGCTGGAACTTCGCCGCGACCGCAGCGGGGCTCGTGCTCGGCGCGCTCGTCGCAACGCTCGTCAACGTGTTGTTGCCGAAGGAGGCGGTGCTCGAATGGGGCTGGCGTCTTCCGTTCGTGCTCGGCATTGTCGCGGCACCGGCCGGCATGCTGATCCGCAGACGCCTCGAAGAAACGCTCACCGAACGCAAGCCCGGCGAACCCGCGCCGCGCGGCGCGCTGAAGGCCGCGTTGACCACGCACCTGAAGCTCACGATTCTCGGCACCTTCGCCGAATTGGGCGGTTCGGTTTCTGTCTATATCACCGCCTTTTTTCTGCCGAGCCATGCGGTGCGCGCGCTGCACCTTTCTTCCACGTCCGCGGTGATCTCGGGTATTGTCAGTTCGCTCGCGCTCTTCGTTGCGGCGCCGCTCGCGGGCATGCTGGCCGATCGCTTCACCCGCAAGCGGGTGCTGGTGATTTCCCGCGTGGCAATGCTCCTGCTCGTGTATCCGGCGTTCGCATTTCTGAGCGCGCATCCGTCCATGGCAGCGCTTTGCATGGTCTCGGCGCTGCTCGCCGTGTTCGTGTCCGGGCAGATCGTGCCGGTGCTGGTGATGATTCCGGAACTGTTCCCGAAACATGTGCGCGCAACGGGAATTGCATTGACGTATGTGGTGAGCGCCTCGTTCTTCGGCGGCTTCTCGCCGTTTATTGCAAGCTGGCTGGTCGCACGCACCGGCAATCCGCTCGCGCCGGCCTGGTATGTCGCCGCTGCCTGCGCGATCTCGCTAGTACCCGTGATCTGGCTGCGAGACCGTACGGGCGAAGCGCTCGGCTGACGATGAACACGCAATGAGCGAAGAGGCGATGACTACCGACCGCGGATTGCCCCGGCGCAGAGCGGTCGAGTTGCGCCGCATGATTAGCGCGAAGACAATCGCCTGTGGAACTGCTCGACGCGCACCTTACCTTCTCAACCGGTCCTGCTCGAATGGCTCGGGCCTTTCAGCGCTTTAACCGATGACTGCAATCAAATTCGATACCGTAGTGTTAGGCGCAGGCATTGTCGGCGTGTGCGTCGCCGTGCACCTGCAACAACGCGGCCGCCAGGTCGCGCTGGTCGATCGAAAGCTGCCCGGCAACGAGACTTCGTTTGGCAACGCAGGCCTGATCCAGCGCGAAGGCGTCTATCCGTATGCGTTCCCACGCGGACTCGGCGCCCTGCTTCGGTATGCGCGCAACCAGTCGCTCGACGTTCGCTACCATGGCGATGCGCTGTTTCACGCCGCGCCGTTTCTGTGGAAGTACTGGCGCAATTCCGAGCCGGCGAAACACGCTGCAATCGCGAAGTCGTACTCGACGCTCATCGAACACTGCATTAGCGAGCACCGCGAGTTGGCCGCAAACGCAGGCGCGAGTGCATTGCTTCGGCCCACCGGCTGGATTAAGGTGTTTCGCAGCAATGCGGCCCAAGACGCGGAAGTGCGCCTCGCGGAGCAATGGCACCGCGAATATGGCGTCGAATTCGAAACGCTCGACGCGGCTCGATTGCAACTGGCCGAACCCGATCTGGACAAGGCATTGCAAGGTGGATTGCGCTACACGCAAGCCGATTCGGTGAGCGATCCCAACGCACTTGTCACAGCCTACGCGAAGCACTTCGAGACACTCGGCGGACGCATCTTCACTGGCGATGCGAACACGCTTCGCAATGGCTGGGAGGTGACGACAGACGCGGGGACTATCGCGGCCTCTTCGGTGGTCGTCGCACTCGGGCCGTGGTCGGACGTTCTCACTTCGAGGCTCGGGTACTCCCTGCCGCTCGGCGTCAAGCGCGGCTATCACATGCACTATTCGCCACGGGCTGGGGCACGCCTCAATCATCCGGTGCTCGACGTGGAAAATGGCTACCTGCTTGCGCCAATGGCGCGCGGCATCCGCTTGACGACGGGCGCCGAAATTGCGCTGCGCGACGCGCCGAAAACCCCCACGCAACTCGCCGCTGTCGAACCAATTGCACGCACGCTCTTCCCATTGGACCAACGTGTCGACGATCAACCGTGGATGGGCGCGCGGCCTTGCACGCCCGACATGATGCCGGTGATCGGGCGCGCTGGAAAACATCAGGGCTTGTGGTTTGCATTCGGCCACGCGCATCACGGACTGACGCTGGGGCCAGTGACAGGCCGCCTCATCGCCGAAATGATGACCGGAGAGCAAACGCTGGTGGACCCGCGACCGTTCAGAGTTGACCGGTTCTAACGGCGAACGCGAGCGGCGTCATTGCCGCTCGCTTTTATCTGCGCCACCACAGCGCCGCCGGGCTCAGTGCAGCGGTTGCAAGGCCGCCCAGCGGGTCCAGCCACCTTCGCTCTCGGCCGCGCTAACCCGCAACGCACGCGAGCCGTCGGCGAAAATCAGCGACTCGGTACGGCACGCGGCGCTATCGGGAATATCGCGTAATCCCACGAAGCCATGCTCGTGTTTGAAAGTCAGATTTCCTTCGCGCAGTATGCCGAGGTAAGACGGCTCCGGTTCGTCGAATGGCTGAAGTGTGCAACGGTTCAGCAACACAGCAGCGACTTCTGCATCGCACATAGTCTCTCTCCTCATTAGTGCAACACCGCCCGTGCGACGGGCACTCGATCTCGTCGTTTTTATAAAGTTGATTCTAGAAGCCATGGTAGAAAACGCTACTTCTTTTAGTTAGGATCACTTATCCACGCAGCAACTCTTCATTCGCACGGGGTGCCGCGACAATGCGACCGCGCATTCTGCAGCGCTGCATGGGCGGCTGAACAGATAACCTTGCAGCGCGTCGCAACCCATTTCGCGCAACGTAACGGCCTGCGCTTCGGTTTCCACGCCTTCCGCCGTTACGCGCATATTGCATGCGTGGGCCATTGTCACGAGCGCATGCGTGATCGCCACCGAATCTGCATCGCGCGGCAAACCCGCAACGATTGACCGGTCGATCTTCAGGCTATCCACTGGAAACCGCTTCAGGTATGACATCGACGCGTAACCGGTGCCGAAGTCGTCGATTACCAGCTTGACGCCAAGCTTTGCAAGCGCCGCGGTGGTGGCGCGCACGGCCGCGTCATCGGGCAAGTGCATGCCCTCGGTGATTTCGAGGTGCAGTGCCGAAGGCTCGAGACCGCTGTTGTCGAGACACGCAGCGACATGTCGCACCAGACGCTCGCTGAATTGCGACGGCGAAATGTTCACCGAGACAGCGATGTCCGGCGCGATACTCCAGCGCCAGTCTGCAGCCTGCGCGCATGCCACCTCCAACACCCAATCGCCGATGCTTTCCATCAATCCTGCCTGTTCCGCAACCGGAATGAACTCGGCGGGCGGAACGTCGCCAAGTTCGTTGCTCGTCCACCGCGCCAACGCCTCGACGCCTATCGTCTTGCGTGACGTCGCATCCACTACCGCCTGATAGGCAAGTCGGAATTCGCCGCGGGCGAGTGCATGGTGCAACAGACCTTCGATCGCAAAGCGGCGCTGCACGCCTTCCCGCATCTCGCCCGTGAAAAAGCACAAGGTGCCGCGACCGCATCGCTTCGCGTGGCGCATCGCCGCCCCGGCGTCGCGCATCAGGGAAGCCGCATTGCACGCATCGCGGTCAGACACCGCAACGCCCACTGATGCACTCACGCGATACTCGCGCCCGGCGATCACGAATGGCTTGCCGAACGACGCGAGCACTTGTTGCGCGAATCGGGTCAGCCTCGACGCATCGCCGAATCTTTGCGCCACGATCACGAACTCGTCGCCGCCGATACGGGCGAGCAACTCGTCCTCAGAGATGGAGCTTGCAAGCCGCTGCGCAACACGGCGCAGGAGCCGGTCGCCGAGATCATAGCCAGCAATGTCGTTGATTCTGCTGAAGCCGTCGAGGTTGACGACCAGCATCGCAACGTCTCCCGCCTTCGCAGCTGCGAGCAAATGTCCCGCGCGCCTGGTTGCGCAGGCGCGGTCGTACACGCCCGTGAGCAGATCGAAAGACGATGCGTGCGCAACGTTTCCATCGTCTGGACTTTGCGCGATCACCCCCGAACTGCGCGCATGGTGCGACGGCGCGCTGCGAGACGCAGAGCGGGACTTTGCGTGCGAACGGCTCGCCGGCAATACCGAGACTTGCTGAGTCATCGCTACGCTCCTATGATAAGCATTACACATCAACCGAATTTCAGCTTGTTTTATGCATTTACCGAATCATCATTTACCTTAAGGACTCCATATATCAAATCCTGGTAAAGCGGGGAGAACAGGTGGGCACTGCAACGCCGTATCCGTGCCTCCAAGATATTCCGGCATAGCACTTCTGAGAATGGGTCGCGTTGGTGAACGCGTAAAGCAACGGCAAACGCTTCACCGCGCCCCGCACAAACCGCTGGACAACATAATGAAAATTCATCAGCTACGCGCTCTCATCGCCATTGCGGATGCGGGCAGTGTCAGGGGCGCCGCGCGAGCGCTCGATTCATCGCCGGCTGCCGTCACGCAATGCATTCAACAACTGGAAGAAGCGGTACGCATGCAACTCGTTGTGCGCACATCTTCCGGTGTGACGCTTACGGCATCAGGACAAACCCTCCTCTTGCACGCGCGCCTCGTGGCCGCACAAATGAAGCGTGCGCAGCAAGCCATGAACGCAATACGCGGGGAACCATGCGGGCGTCTGTCCATCGCCGTGACTGCATGGGTCGCGCTTACCTTTTTGCCGGAAACAGTGGCCCGGTTTCGCGCGAAGATGCCGACCATTCAGTTGGAGCTATTTGAAGGCTTATTGGCGATTGCGACACCGCGCTTACGCGACGGCAGTCTCGACATCTATGTGGGCCGTCAGGCACCGGGTGCGACAAGTTGCGACTTCACCTATCAACCGCTATTCGCATCGAGCCGCGCGGTCGTGGCGCGGCACGATCACCCGTGTGCGGAGTGCCGCTCGCTGGCGGAGTTGCGCGACGCTGACTGGCTCGTGGCGCTGGACCCGGAAACCGACGCGCAAGCGCCGTATCAGATATTCGGCCGCCGCGCGTTTCCCGAGCCACGCAGTATTCACTATCTGCACTCGCTCACTGTCGCGGTCGCGCTGCTCAAGCGCACGGACATGCTCAGCATTTTTCCCTGGCCTCTTGTCGAGCTCTGCGCGGCGCGTGACGGTCTGTGTGCGATCCCGTTGCGGGACGAACTCGATGAGTCCACCGTCGGCGTCATAGTGCGTACTGGCGAGCCGGCCGATGCCGCTTCGCGATGCTTTATCGATTGCCTGATCGAAACGATTCGCGACGAATCGTGGGCCCGGACGGGCGACATTCGCCGGGCAATGCAATCGGTCGAAGTATTGGTCTAGGGCGTTTGCGCAGGCTGCGGTGCGTTCTTTCGATCAAGCAAAAACGCCGCGGGCCTTACGGCCCGCGGCGTCTGCCAACCTGAACAGGAACTGGACAATCAGGCGCTAACTGCCACCCGGCGCGGCGACACGGCAGAGACGACAAACGTCACGACAATGTTCACCACCAGTGCAATGAGGCCGATATAGATCGGGTACACAGCATCGCCGAGATGCAGCGCAAACACCGGCTTGAGCCCCTGTGAAATAGCGAGCGCCGTGCCGAGCACGATACCCACGAGCCAGCCGGCGAACAGGCCCTGCGTATTCAGACGACGCGTGTACAGCGAGAACACGATAGCCGGGAAAATCTGCAGGATCCACACGCCGCCGAGCAATTGCAGGTCGATTGCATATTGCGTGGGCAGGAAAACGATAAACAGCAGCGCGCCGAACTTCACTACCAACGACACGATCTTGGCGTTCGACGCCTCGGCCTCCGGCGTGATGTTCGGCGACACCAGCGGACGCCACAAATTGCGCGTGAACAGGTTGGCCGCGCCGATCGACATGATTGCTGCGGGAACCAGCGCGCTGATCGCGATCGCCGCCGCGGCGAAACCGACGAACCACGACGGGAACAAGGTGCCAAAGAGGGCCGGCACAATGTCCGACGCGGACTTCACATGCACGCCGGCCGCAATCGCCATGTAGCCGAGCAACGCGATCAGACCCAGCAACAACGTATAAGCCGGCAGGAAAATCGCATTCTTGCGAACCGTAGTCGCCGACGAAGAAGACAGCACCGCCGTCATCGTATGCGGATACATGAACGCGGCGAGAGCGGAACCCAGCGCGAGCGACGCATAAGCAGTGAATTGCGTCGGCTTGAGGATGATGCCGGTCGCGCCGCCCTTTGCCTTGAAGTACGTATCGGCTGCGTCGAACACATGCGCGTAGCCGCCGAGCTTCGCGGGAATCAGCCACACCGCCGCAATCACGACGATATAGATCATGATGTCCTTCACGAACGCGATCATCGCCGGAGCACGCAAGCCGCTCGCATACGTATAAAGCGCGAGGATCACGAACGCGACGATCAGCGGCAATTCGCCGGTCACGCCAAGCCCCTTGATCACTACTTGCATGCCGACCAGTTGCAGCGCGATATACGGCATGGTCGCGACAATGCCGGTCAGCGCGACAGCGGCCGGAAACCACTTGCCGCCGTATTCACCGTGCACGTAATCCGCTGCCGTGATGTGGTTTTTCGCATGTGCGACTTTCCACAGTTTCGGCATGACAGCGAACACGAACGGGTAAACGATGATCGTGTACGGCAGCGCGAAGAAACCATAAGCACCGACGGAGTACACGAGCGCCGGAACCGCGATCACCGTGTATGCGGTGTAGAAGTCCCCGCCCACCAGAAACCACGAAATCACCGTACCGAACTGCCGGCCGCCAAGCCCCCACTCATGCAGTTGCGTGAGGTCGCCGCGCTTCCAGCGCGCCGCGAAGAAGCCAATCACCGTAACGAGAACAAAGAACGCGATGAAGACGGTCATCGCCACCGGATTGACGGGATTCAGATCGCTCATTTGACACCTCGATACACGACGTAAATCAGTAGCGAGGTCAACGGCACCCACAAGAACTGATACCAGTAAAAGAACGGAAAACCGGCGAACGACGGACGCGTGTCGTTATAGAACGGCAACCAGAGCAACGCGATGTACGGGAGCAAAAGAATGAGCCAAAGCCATGACCGGCCGGCGGTGGGGGAGGTCTCCATGTACTTCTCCTAGATCTATTATTGACACCACGCATCCGGACTTGTGGTCCGGCACGCGGAAAGCCGGCACCGGGCATCTGCTTGCAATACCGCGGTGCCAAACCGGAATTTGCCTTTGCGCGCTGCTAACGCCTGTCAGGCGCAGCATTAACAGGGCCCGGCTCATAACGTTCATACGAAATGCGCGGCGGCACGAAGCCGAAAGGGGCCCGGAAAGACGCAGTACGCCGCGGGGATGTAGTATTCGCCTTCGTAAGCGTCCTCACAAGCGCGCAACTACGTAAGCCGGCTACGTATTACTACGTAGCCTACCGGCCGTTTTTTCAACGATGAAACTCAAAGCCAAGATTGTTCTGCTGGCGATCGTGCCTTTTCTCGCGGCTATTGCCAGCATCGAAATCGGTGTGCGCCGCGAAGCGACCGCGCTCGCGCAGACGCAGCACGCGACGACCCAGGCTGCGTACATGACCAGCAAGGAAATCGAGCTCAAGCATTACGTGGAACTGGCTACTTCCGCAATCGCACCGCTTTATGAAGCAAGCCAGGACAATGCGCGCGACGATGCACTGCGCCGCACGCGAGCGCTCGACATCCTTGAAAAGATGGATTTCGGCAAAGACGGTTATTTCTTTGTGTACGACATGCATGGCCGCTCGCTGATGCATCCGCGCGAACCGGACCTCGTCGGCCGCGATCTATCGGAATTGCGCGATCCGCAAGGCGTGCCGACCATCCGCAAACTGCTCGCTGCGGCTTCGCAAGGAGGCGGCTATGTGCGTTATCTGTGGCATCGTCCGTCGACGGGCAAACTGGCGTCAAAACTCGGCTATGTCGTGCCGCTCGAGCGCTGGGGCTGGATGATCGGCACAGGCATTTATCTCGACGACGTCGACACAACGCTCGCGCATATCGACGAACGGGCGGCGATGAATATCGACCGCACGATGATGTGGATCGACGCGATCGCGCTGGCCGGGCTCGCCGCGATTGCACTGTGCGCGCTCGTGCTCAACGTCACCGAATATCGCAGCGCGGACGCGAAACTGAAGCGGCTCGCGCAACAGGTTGTCGAGTCACAGGAGAACGAACGCGCGCGGCTGTCGCGTGAATTGCACGACGGCATTAGCCAGATGATGGTGTCGGTGAAACTGCTGCTCGAGTCCGCGCTTGCTCGCTTCGAACGCAGCGAAACACGCGTGCCCGCCGCCGAAGCCGCGCTTTCCACGAGTCTCACGCGTCTCGGCGATACCTTGCGTGAAGTGCGCCGCATTTCCCATGCGCTGCGCCCGTCGATGCTCGACGACCTTGGCGTCGCGGCAGCCATTGAACAACTTACCCGCGAACTGAGCGAACAATCGGGAATTGAAATCGGCTTCACGCAAATTGCACACACTTATGCGCCGCCATTGCCCGATGCGGTCAACACGGTGCTGTTTCGTATCGCACAGGAAGCGCTGACCAACATCGTGCGCCACGCGCACGCGTCGAGCGCGGCGCTCGCATTGGAAATCGCCCACGACGCGGTCACACTGACAATCGCGGACAATGGCTCGGGTTTCGACGTCACGCACGCCTTCGTTGGCCGCCGGTCAGGCGTGGGCCTGCGCAATATGCGCGAGCGCGTAGAAGCACTAGGGGGAACGCTTGCACTCAGTTCCCAGCCTGGCCACACGCTGGTCAAGGCGCGCGTGCCGCTCGGCATCGGCACCACGGAGCTTCCTACCCAGAGCATGCAGGAGACCTCTTTATGAACGACATCTCGCACGCAGCGGCCCGCCTTATCCTGGTCGACGATCACCCACTCGTACGCGACGGTCTGCGCGCGCGGCTCGAAGCCGTGCGCAACATCGAGGTTGTCGGCGAAGCGGGTAATGCGCAGGAAGCACTTGCGCTCGCGGAGAGTCATGAACCGCATCTCGTGTTAATGGACGTCGGCATGAACGGAATGAACGGCATTGCACTCGCCGGCATGTTCCATGAGCGCTTTCCGGCAATTCGAGTATTGATGCTGTCCATGCACGACAACCTCGAATACGTCACGCAGGCCGTGCGTGCAGGCGCGAGCGGTTATGTACTGAAGGACTCACCGGCGACCGAAATCATTCAGGCCATCGGCGCAGTGCTCGATGGCAAGACGTATTTCAGCGCGGGACTCGGCGCCCGGCTGATTCATGCGTCGGCCATGCAATCGCCGGTCGAGCGGCTTACGCCGCGCGAACGCGATATTCTCGATGCACTTGCCGAGGGCTTGTCGAGCAAGCAGATCGCTCAACGTAATGATCTGTCGGTGCGTACTGTGGAAACGCATCGTCTGAACTTGAAGCGCAAGCTCGATATCGAAGGTCAGGCTGAACTGATCAAGTTCGCGGTTGAGAACCGGCGCGCGAGCCGTTAATACGAAACGATGTCCCGCTGCACACCGAGTGGAGACAAAGACAATGAGACGATTAATGCGGACGCCCGCCAGTGCATTGCAATGCGCGGCGTTATGTGTGGGGGTAATGCTGGCGTCAGCGTTAGTTTCAGTTTCTCCCGGTGCCCACGGCCAGGAAGAGCGCATCAATCGCGGACACGATCCGTTCTTTCAGATATCTAAGGCGATTGAAGGATGCCCAGTGCCATTGGGACCGCTCGAAACCGAACAGGAATGGCTGGCCGACAGTCATTACCGCATTGAACGCGGCAACAGCTGCTGGATAGAAGGCCGCTGCCGTTTATCGAACGCCTATTTGTACGATGCTGAAATTGCCGAGGCCGTACAGCGGCGTCTGGCCAATATCAATTCCGCCACGCATTGGCGCGAACAGTCGACGTTGTGGCTCACGTTGCAACGCCGTTTTATTTATGTGCAGGGTTGCGTTGCAGCAGGCTTCGACAAGCAGACATTCCTCTCCAAACTTGCGAAAACCGCGGACGTTGAACGCGTGATCGACGACACGACCACTCATCCCCACGCCGCAAGACTGCCGTATCAAACGCTTGCGGACCCGGACCGGCCTGTAGTCGATCCGGGCAACTAGCGCGAAGAAAGCTGAGTCGCGCCGCACGCTTTATGGACGCTGCGGTCGATTTGCCTACCGCACCAGCGCAAATGCTTCGCGGCTGGCGATCTCCGCCGCGCCATACACGCCGACCACGGTGTAATCAGACGCCACACATTCGAACGTCGATTGCTGAAACGTAATCACGAAATGGCGCCTCGTGAGTTCCGGTGACGAAACTGCGGAAAGCTCTTCGACAAGAGACGAATTGATGACTTCGTGGACCGAGAAAGCAGCAAGGCCTTGCGAAGCAAGCGGGTGAATCTGCATATCGTGCTCGCCCGGCGGCCCAAGTCGATGAAACGTGGTGTCGGGAAACAGCACCGTGCAGAAAGGGTCGTCGTCCGGATCGAATGGACCGAACCGCTCGAAGTCGGACTCGGCAATGGGATAAGCGAGAATCACACGCCGGTCGCTCGCGACAATGAATGGTTCGGGAGCGTCGTCTGCGGGATGAGGAACTGAGTCCAGCAGGAGAACCTGGTCCTCCTGCCGGGATGATTCGAGCGCGTTGGTCATGTACTTCGTTATTCCAGTACGCTTACGCGCCGGCTTGCACGGTGGAAACGACCGGTGCGGACGCGCTTACTACTGCCGTTTCCGCTTTTGCCGCCCTCTTGCGGCCTGGTGCCTTGCTAGCGGCTTTCGTTGCAGCTTTCGTTGCGGCCTTTGTTGCTGCCTTTTTCGCAGTTGTCTTTCGCGCTGTAACTTTCTTCGCGGCTGACTTTTTTACAGCGGCTGTTTTGGCCGTTACCGATTGCGCTCCCGCCTTCGCCTTTTTCGCCACGACTTTTTTCGCGGCGGCCTTTTTACTGACAACGCCGCTCGTGGCTGCCGACTTCGCCTTGCCTGCCGTTTTCTGGCTGGCGGTGCCAGACGCCGGTGCTGCACTGCTATCTATCAGGAACCTCGTGCGATCCTTGACCGATGCGAGCCATGCGGGCGCAGGGCCGCGTCCGCTCCACGTCGCGCCAGTGGTTGGATGACGATACTTGGGCGGTTGCGCGCCTTTGGGCTGACCTTTGCCTTTCGCGCCACTAGCGACAACCTTCGTGAATCCGTTCGATTCGCTTGCGCCGTCGATCAGAAACACGCTCCGGTCTTTCGCACTAACAATCCAACCCGGCGCGCGACCGTGTCCGGTCCAGGTCGCGCCCGTTTTATGATCGCGATACTTGGGTACTTTCTGGCCGGCAACTGCAAGCTTTGCCTTGCCGCTTCCACTATTGCCATTAAGACGATTGGCTTCGCGGCGCGCTTTTGCTTTGGCTTCGATATCTGCGGTGGTCAGGCCGTGCTTGAGCATCAGGTCGCGGATCTGGTCGATTGCGACTTGTGCTTTCCTTGCAATCAGGATGTCAGCTTGCGCCTGGAGCTTCTTAAGCTTCGCCTGGATCTGCTCTAACGTGGGCATTAAATTGCTCCTTATGTGGTAATCGTTCTAACTATGCCATGAATAGCGTCAGAAAGGCATAGCCGAGTGGTCGTAAAAACCCGAGTTTATTTCCGCTATGCGTGCCGGAGTACGAAACTTTTCTTCGATGCACTCAATAGACGCCTTTTTCGAGCCTTCGTTCTTTGCCCTCGATGTTCTTTGGTCTCCCTATCGGCTTACTTCTTTCTGCTATTCGCCTTCTCTTTATCTTTCCAATTGTTGCAAGACAGATCAGGTCGGCGTAAACACCGCAACCTGGCGGTCGGCAATGTATCTGACGCCGCGCAAGAAGCGGTACTGCTGGTCGTCGGCGGTGATCCGGTTGAGGCCGATTCTCGTCAATGCCAGGATCTCGTCCGCCTGCTGGGCAGGTATGACGCCTTCGTCCCGCAGATCTTCGAAAACGCCGGACGGATCGCCGACATAAACGCTGCGTACCTGCGTACCTACCCGCATCAGGACCACGCTTTCCCCTTCGTCGAGCGCGAGTTCCAGGTAGCCGGCCAGTGTTCGCAACGACTCGGGCGTGCAAGTCTGCGACTGATAGATCGCAGCATTCGATGGCGTCATGTCGGTACCCCGTCACCTATATAAAGAAAGAGCCGCCACTATGCGTCGCGGCAATACTCGCTTCTACTATAGGCAAGCATTCGAATATTCAAAGGCTTCCAGTTCGTTTTTTAACGCCGCTTTGGCCGGTAACCATGCGTTACTGGTCTTGCTGTGCCGTTTTACGCGTGTCCAGCACGCAGGTCAGCCTCGCAAACGTGAGCTTTAAAAGCGATGCGCGTCAGGCAATCCGCAGGCCATAGGCGGGCAGAATCTCCTGGGTCGTCAAGAAACGGTGCTGTTTGACGGCGTCGTGAAAGAGCCGGTAATCGCTCTTTTCGAATGCCTCGGTCCAGACCGGTTTGTCGCCGGAGTCGTCTTCAGAACGAAGACCGGTAGCTTTGAATTTCCATGAGCCGACGCCCTTGGGGACGTAATCGGGAATGGGCTCTCTCAAGCCGGGAATACCGCCGCTTCTGACTACCTCGCAGACAGCGCGCAAGCGCTCGTTGTCGTCCATGATCCGGTTGGTATCGAGCAATTCCGTCACGGCCTCTTTGACGTTTTCCGGCAGCCCCGCTTCGTTTTCGAAGTCTTCTCGCCCGGCAACGTACGCGCGCACCGCGCGGCACGCCATATCCGCGGCCGCGACGAATTCGGGCAGGTTATGTCGCTGTATCAGCGTGTTCCGGCCGTCGATGTAGTGCCACTTTGCCCACGGCTGATCCGGATAGTGCAAGGCAGCACCGTGTCCGACGGGCAGTGCGAGCGTAAGGACATCTTCCTCGACGTGCTGGATCAGGTGCTGCATCGCGAGCGTGAGGTTGGCCAGCCAGCCATGACGCGTGCAATCCTGCGCCACGAGTGAATGAACCCGGTTCCCCGGACTTTCGATACCGGCGAATCCCTGATGCGCCCATGTATCGACATACGTATGAAGCGTGACCCCGAGACGATGCAAGCCCATATCCGCGCCGCGCTGACGGATCGCTCGACGCACGACCTCGCGCGCGACTGCGCTGTCCGCACGGCACACGGCTTTTTCCTCCAGCGTTGCGCCCACTCCTGCCGGCAGAAAATGGAACGGCGCCCATACGAGCCGGTTCTGGTCGTTCTCGGTATTGGCGTAGTCGAACGTCTTATGGGCAGTGGCGAAGCGCTCGAACGTTTCTCCGCCCTGAAAACGGAGGATGCCCGGCGTGGTCGCGTCGTCGACATACTGGCAGGCATGGGCGACAGTCAACGCCTCGCTGGGCGTCATCCCGCCAACTCGGGCAACGATATAGACCACGCCGTAGTGAAAGTCGATGTTCATGGCATACGCTCCTACTGCACGATGAATGACAACAACAGCATTGGTAAACGAGCGAGTGGACGGTGACTTAAAAGCATGCCGCTGCCTGCCGGTGTTCTTTCTTATTGTTTGATGATGTTTTCCTCTCCGCCTGCGCCGACTTGCACTGTCCCAATGCCACGCCCATAAAAAAACCCCGCTGCGGTATTCGTAGCGGGGTCTGTTTTTCAGCGCATTGTGCGCCGCCTTATTTCACTATGTCGACCAGCTCGACTTCGAACGTCAAGTCGCTGTTCGGCGGAATAACGCCCACGCCGCGGCTACCGTAAGCGGTAGCGGCTGGGCACGTCAATTTGGCCTTGCCGCCCACTTTCATGGTCTGGACGCCCTGCGTCCAGCACGGAATCACACGGTTGAGCGGGAACGTCGCGGCGCCGCCGTGCTTCGCGGAAGCATCGAATTCAGTGCCGTTGGCAAGCGTGCCACGATAATTGACCTTGACCACATCGGTGGCCGCGGGCTGCGCGCCGGTACCCTGCACGAGGTGCTCGACGATTACGCCTGAAGGCAGCTTTTCCGTAGCCGGAGCGGCGGCCATTGCGGTGGACGAAAGTACAGTGGCAGCGAGCAGAGCAACGATAGATTTCAAAACGAATCTCCAGATGGGTAGTACAGATCATTCTAGCGCAACGACTGCTGCGTGCCGTCAGTCTATCCGCCTTATTTCATGGTCGCGCGCCGGCGCGTCGACATGCGCGACGAAGTCCGCAAGTGCCGTTTCGCGTTCCCGGACCTCGGCAAGAACCGCGGGATCGAGCAAAGCACTAATCACTTCTTCCCGCTCGCGACCGGCTTCTGCAATCACGTCGCCATACGGACTCCAGATCGCGCTCGCGCCACACGTCTCCCAACCGCCGGTGGTACCGATATGGTTGGACAAGAGAACATACATCGTGTTGTCGAACGCGCGCGCAGGGAACCAGACGCGTGACTGGTGATAGCCGGACTTGACGCTGAATAGTCCACTGACCAGATAGGCATGCGCACCGTTCACAGCCGCATGACGTGCATGTTCGGGAAAGCCAGAGTCGTAGCACACGCCGAGCGCGAGCCGCCATCGGTCGAGTTCCAGCATGCAGCCTTGCGTGCCTGCACGGTAGATTTTCGCTTCGCTTTTATACAGATACTGCTTGTGGTAAGGCTCGACGTCTTCGCCGCGACGATCGAACACGAGCGATGAGATGTGCAGTCCATCGGCGTCGCGCGTGGCCGCGCCGACAATCGCCGCAATCGCGTGCCGGCGGCACGCTTCGCGAATCGGGTCGAGGCGCGAATCCAATCGACCGAACGCGTATTCCGACGGATCGCCCGCAATCAGGCCGGGCTCATACCCGCTCAGGAATTTCTCGGGAAAAACCACCAGTCTTGCGCCGCGATCGGCGGCACGACCGGTCAATTCGACCGTCTTCGCTATGTTCGCCGTCACGTCCCCGCAAACCGGTTGCGCCTGAGCAGCGGCAATTCGCAATGGCACTCGAGGCAACGACGCGAGCTTGTTATTCACCGTAGACTCCGTTTTCAAAGCACATGTGAAGCCACGGCATTTAATCACGGACGGTCACAAAGTGGGAGTGCGAGGATATGGTGAACCAGCACGGTACATGCGTGGTCCACACAGAAGCTGCATTGCGAACAATCGCCGCGATGCGAACCCGATGCTAATGAGCGCTTTCGATGAGTGAACCGGCCGATCCCGACAACCGCGACGTTCCACCGCCCACGGCTATGCCGGAGCGGCGTCGCGCGCCCCGGCCGCGACGCATTCCGCGCAGCCGCCAGCAGCAGGCGCGGCTCGACGCGCGTGAGCCGGCATTCGAGCCGCTGCCATTCGCCATCGACGAAGATGCGGCGCGCCGCCCTTTTGCCGACAAGCTTCACGCCTGGTTCGAGGCGCGCGGCTGGCAGCCTTTCGACTTTCAGCGCAATGTCTGGCGCGAAATGGAACGAGGCGCGAGTGGGTTGCTGCACGCAACCACTGGGGCGGGTAAGACCTGGGCCGTATGGTTCGGCGCGCTCGCCGCCCTTGCTTCGAGCGCGTCGTCCGCACCCACTGTCACCCGAAAACGAGCGGCAGTTACTCAGCCCGAGCCACTCACGGTTCTCTGGATCACGCCAATGCGCGCACTCGCGGCCGACACCGCGCGTGCACTGCAAAGCTCGGCAACCGAACTGGCCGTGCCATGGACAGTGGGTCTGCGAACCGGCGACACATCGTCCGCAGAACGCGCGCGGCAGAACCGGCGCATGCCGTCCGCGCTGATCACCACACCGGAGAGCCTGTCGCTCATTCTCACGCGAGCCGACGCACGCGAAGTACTGTCGCACCTAAAGTTCGTGATCGTCGACGAATGGCATGAGTTGCTCGGCAACAAGCGTGGCACGCAGACGCAACTCGCGCTTGCGCGGCTCGCGCACTGGAGACCGGAACTGCAGGTGTGGGGTTTGTCGGCGACACTCGGCAATCTTCCTTTCGCAGCCGAAGTACTTCTCGCGCCTGTCAGAACGCCGCGCGTGAGCGTGCACGGCAAGCTGCCCAAAGCATTGATCGTCGATACGGTTATTCCGGAGACTATCGAACGATTTCCGTGGGGCGGTCATATGGGCATGCGGCAGGTCGAGGCGGTCGCCGACGCCATTGGCGAAGCGCATACGTCGCTTGTATTTACGAACACCCGCTCGCAATGCGAGGTCTGGTATCAGGCACTGCTCGAAGCGCGGCCTGAATGGGCGGGTGCAATTGCATTGCATCACGGCTCGCTCGATCAGGAAGTACGCGAGTGGGTCGAGCGCGGCTTGAAGAGCGGCTTGTTGAAAGTAGTTGTATGTACATCGAGCCTGGATCTGGGCGTCGACTTTCTGCCGGTGGAGCGTGTATTCCAGATCGGCTCGCCAAAAGGCGTCGCGCGTTTGATGCAGCGTGCCGGCCGCTCCGGCCACGCGCCGGGGCGGCCGTCGCGCGTGACGATCGTGCCCACGCACGCGCTGGAACTCGTCGAAGCCGCTGCCGCGCGGGAAGCGGTTGAAAAGCGGCAAATAGAAGGCCGCGAAACGCCGGAGAAGCCGTTCGACGTCCTGGTTCAACACCTGGTGACCGTGGCGATCGGCGGCGGTTTCGACGCGCGTGAGCTTTACGACGAAATCCGCACCGCGTATGCGTACCGGCATCTCACGCAAAATGAATTCGATTGGGCACTAGGCTTCGTCGAGGGCGGCGGCACCGCGTTGCGCGCATATCCGGACTACCATCGCGTGGTGCGCGAAAGCGACGGCTTCTACCGCGTGCCACGCGAGGACCTCGTGCGGCGGCATCGCAATAACGTCGGCACTATCGTCGCAAACGGCACACTGAATGTCGCTTATCTGGCGGGCGGACGCATCGGCGCAATAGAAGAGTCTTTCGTTTCGCGACTTAAGCCGGGCGACATCTTTACCTTCGGCGGACGGGCGTTGGAACTGATCCGGGTGCAGGACATGACCGCATGGGTCAAGCGCGCGGCGTCGGGACGCGGTGCAATGCCGCAATGGGCGGGCAGCCGCATGCCGCTTTCCTCTGAACTCGCCGAGGCGACATTGACGATGCTCGCGCGCGCCGCGGACGGCATCTATGACGAACCGGAAATGCGCGCGGTTCGACCGCTGCTCGAATTGCAGAAGAGGTGGTCGGCGTTGCCGGAGCCCGGCGTGCTGGTCGCAGAAGTACTGAAATCGCGCGAAGGGCACCATTTTTTCTGTTATCCATTTGCGGGGCGCACGGCGCATATCGGTCTCGGCGCATTGCTCGCATGGAGAGTGGCGCGAGAGAAACCGGGCACGTTCTCCATTTCAATGAACGACTACGGTTTCGAGCTGTTGTCCGCGCAACCATTCGATTGGGCTGCGGAACTAGAGGGCGGTTTGCTGTCCCCTGAAGAACTCGACCACGACATACTCGCGAGCCTCAATTCGTCGGAACTCTCGAAACGGCGTTTCCGGGAAATTGCGCGGGTGTCGGGACTAGTATTCCAGGGACATCCCGGCCAGCAGAAAAGCGCGCGGCAATTGCAGGCTTCCAGCGGTCTGTTTTACGATATCTTCCGCAACCACGACAGCGGCAATTTACTACTCAATCAGGCAGACGCCGAAGTGCTATTGCAAGAACTCGACGCTAAACGCATTCGCTCCGCGCTCGAACGGATGAACGAAAGCCGCCTCGTTCTCACGCGCCCGAAAAAACCAACGCCGTTCGCGTTCCCGCTCATTGTCGGACGCTTGCGCGAAAAAGTCAGCACGGAGAAGCTCGCAGATCGCGTCGAGCGAATGCTCGCGGAACTGGAAAAGGCGGCTCGCGCATGAAGCCTGCTTCGTTGCAGGTCGACATCGCCGGACACGCGCTCGTGCTGTCGAGCTTGCGCGCCGCGTTCGATCCCGCGTTGCGCTGCCTTTTCGTTGCGGACGCGCATTTCGGCAAGGACGCGGTATTCCGCGCGCGCGGCGTTCCGGTGCCAGTCGGCTCGACTGCCGACAATCTGATGCGCCTCGACATTCTGATCGCCGAATTCGAACCGACCACGCTCGTATTTCTCGGCGATCTGCTGCATGCGCGCGAGGCACACGCCGACGAAATGCTCAATGCGTTGCACGTCTGGCGCGCCCGCCATGCGGCTTTGCGGGTCATGCTGGTTGAAGGCAATCACGATCGGCACGCGGGCGCCTTGCCCGCCACGCTCAATGTCGACTATGTGCAGGAGCCGTGGCGCATGGGACCGTGGGCGTTGTGTCATCACCCACAAAACGTCGAAGGTGCTTATGCGCTCGTCGGCCATTTGCATCCTGTCTATCGAATTGCAACACGCAACGACTCGGTTCGCGTGCCGTGCTTTCGTTTCGGCCCGCGACACGGCGTATTGCCCGCGTTCGGCAGCTTTACCGGCGGCGCACGCGAAGACGGCCGCGCCAGTGGCGAAAGAATTTTTCTCGTGGTTCACGAGAAAGTAATCGAGGTGCCTCGCTAGTCGTGCGGGCTGCACACGGCTGGTCTTTTTGTCATATGTGTCGTAGCGCAACGCTCGCACAACTGGCGATCCAACACTTTCAGACACGACCTTTTCCGCAAGCACATGCACCATTGGCCACACGAGCGCCGCTGTAGTGCCGCCTCGCGTCTGCGCACGCCCGCGCTGCGGGCTTCCGCACGAGCGTCGGGCCGTACGCGGGTTTACGTGCGTTTGACTATATAAGACAGCCCCGTTTACTGAACGCTGAACCAAGCTGTCAAGATTCTTGCGATCTACCTGGTCAGTCAACGGTGCTCGACGAGCGCCCTCACCAAACCTTGGAGACAAACCATGGCTCATGTGTCGAACAGCGCCATCGAGGAACTGAAAACCGCTGTACGCGGGCAGCTCATGCTGCCCGACGATGCCGGTTTTGACGAAGCACGCAGCATCTGGAATGCAATGATTGACCGGCGCCCTGCGATGATCCTTCGCTGCGCCGGTGTCGCCGATGTGCGGCGCGGCGTAGCCTTCGCGCGCGACAACGGTCTGCCGCTTGCGATTCGCGGCGGCGGTCATAACATTGCCGGCAGCGCCGTGTGCGACGACGGTCTCGTGCTGGATTTCTCGCTGATGAAATCCGTGCGAATCGACCCCTTCGCGAAACGCGCGTACGTCGAACCGGGCGCGACGCTCGCTGACTTCGACCATGAAGCGCAGGCCTTCGGACTCGCGACTCCGCTGGGCATCAACTCAACTACGGGCGTCGCAGGCTTGACGCTTGGTGGCGGTTTCGGCTGGCTTAGCCGCAGATACGGCATGACAGTGGACAACCTGATTTCAGCCGACGTCGTCACCGCCGATGGGGAATTGCTTCGCGCCAGCGCCGAATCGAACGAAGACCTGTTCTGGGCGATTCGCGGCGGCGGCGGCAACTTCGGCGTGATTACGTCATTTGTGTTCGAGCTGCACCCTGTAGGACCGATGGTGTTCGGCGGACTCGTCGTATTACCGCTCGATCAGGCGCGGGACGCGCTCGTCAAATATCGCGCAGCAACCCCGGACATGCCGGACGAACTCAGTGTGTGGGCCGTTCTGCGCCTAGCCCCGCCGCTGCCGTTCTTGTCCCCCGACGTGCACGGCAAGCCTGTCATCATCTTCGCGATGTGCTACACGGGGCCGACCGCGAACGGTCCTTCGGCCGTCGCACCAGTAAAGACTTTCGGCACACCGGTCGGCGAACATCTCGGCGAAATGCCGTACGCGATGTGGCAAAAGGCGTTCGACCCGTTGCTCGCGCCGGGATCGCGCAACTACTGGAAGTCCCACAACCTAGCCAGCATCGACGATGGCCTGATCGAAGCACTGCTCCAGTCGATCGAGAATCTGCCGTCTCCGCAGTGTGAGATCTTCTTTGGGCAGATTGGCGCACAAACGCAACGCGTACCGGTGAACGCGACGGCGTATTCGAGTCGCGATACTCAATACGCGATGAATGTGCATGGCCGCTGGGAAGATTCCGCCGACGACGATCGTTGCATCTCCTGGGCGCGCGCATTTTTCGACGCGTCGGCACCGTTCTCGCTCGGCAGCGTCTATGTCAACTTCATGACGCAAGAAGAAGGGGGCCGCGTCGCCGATGCGTACGGTCCGAATTACGAACGCCTTGTCGCCGTGAAAAGCCGTTACGACCCGCACAATCTATTCAGTCACAACCAGAACATTCGCCCGGCCGTGTAGCAGCGGAACGCGAGATTCGACATACCCGCGTGCGCGAACCCCGCGCCGCGCGGGCCTCCATGCCGCCTTTGCGCGCGCGGCATGCGCAGGCACGGGAAATGCTGCATCATCGTGGACACCGGGCTAACGGCCGGCGTCATGGCATTACCGTTTCATCGACAAAGAAAAACCACTTCGATAACGTAAAAGGACAAATAACATGCGCAGACGACAATTCATTACGACGGCCGGCGCGGCTTTCGCTACCGCGGGTCTCGGCCTCGCCGGTTGCACCACCACGTCCTCGTCTTCGAACGGGTCGGCGTCCGCCAACGCCAGCAAGCGCGATACGATAAACGCGGGCGTCGACTCGACGCTGTCGCGTCTGTATGCGAACGTCGGCGGCTCGCGTGAACTCGTGGCGAAAGCGCGCGGGGTGCTGGTGTTTCCGTCGGTGATCTCCGCGGGCTTCTGGGTCGGCGGCCAATATGGCGAAGGCGCGTTGCGCGTCGGTGGCCACACGAGCGGCTACTACAGCACGGTGGCCGGCTCGTTCGGCTTGCAGATCGGCGCACAGTCGAAAGCGCTCGTCTTCCTGTTCATGACGCAGGACGCACTCGACAAATTCCTCAACAGCCAGGGCTGGGCAGCCGGTGCTGATGCGACCGTTGCCGTGCTGAAGGTCGGCGCGAATGGAGCGATCGATACGTCGACCGCGACGAGCCCGATTGAAGCATTCGTTCTGACGAACGGCGGCCTGATGGCCGGCGTATCGCTCGAAGGCACGAAGGTCTCGCGCCTGATCATCTGATCGACGTGAGAAGCCGCGCGGCCGCATTGCGGACCGCGTGGCGACGGTCTTGCGCTTCTCCGCGCGAGCCAGTGCGATCCACCGCGAACGCTGAGAGCGTCACCGGTCAAAACCGCTGGCCTGCTGTAAAATCCACCCCTTTCGCAAACGCCCGGCCCACGAAACACTTCAGGCCAGGACGCTCATATTGCCCGGCATCCGCATCTGCAAATGCAACGTTCGCCGCGGCAAACCACCTCGCTCAAGATGAATACCGCTAGCCCTACTCACGGTTGGCCCTCAAGGCTTTCCGGAATCCGCGCGAATGTGCTCGCGGGTCTGACCTCGTCGTTCGCGCTCGTTCCCGAATGCATCGCGTTCGCGCTCGTCGCGCACCTCAACCCCCTCATGGGCCTGTATGGCGCGTTCTTCATCTGCACGATCACTGCGGTCTTCGGCGGTCGCCCGGGAATGATTTCGGGCGCGGCCGGGTCGATGGCGGTTGTTATTGTGGCGCTGGTCGTTCAGCACGGCGCGCAGTATCTGCTCGCTACCGTCATACTCAGCGGCGTTCTGATGGTGCTGTTCGGCGCATTGCGGCTCGGCAAACTGATCCGCATGGTCCCGCATCCGGTCATGCTCGGCTTCGTCAACGGACTCGCAATCGTAATTGCCACCGCGCAGCTCGCGCATTTCCGGCATAGCACGCCGCAAGGCGAAGCATGGCTGCACGGCAACGCGCTCGCGATGATGTGCGGCCTCGTCGCGCTCACCATGCTGATCGTTTATGTACTGCCGCGCGTCACGCGGGCAGCGCCGCCCGCGCTCGTAGCGATCGTAGGCGTGGGCGTATTTGCGCAACTGCTGCATCTCCCTACGCGCACGCTCGGCGATATGGCGCACATTGCGGGCGGCCTGCCGGGTTTCCATCTGCCCGACGTCCCGCTGAACCTGGAGACGCTGCAAGTGGTGCTGCCATATGCGGTGCTGATCGCGATTGTCGGTCTGCTGGAAACGCTGCTGACATTCAATCTGACCGATGAGATCACCGAGACCCGCGGTCAGCCGAACCGCGAATGTCTCGCGTTGGGCGCGGCGAATATCGCCTCGGGTCTGTTCGGCGGCATGGGCGGTTGCGCGATGATCGGCCAGACGATGATCAATCTGAATTCGGGGGGACGCTCACGCCTTTCGGGCATTGTCAGCGGCGTGATGATCCTCATGTACATCCTGTTTCTGTCGCCGCTCATCGAACGCATTCCTCTTGCGGCGCTCGTCGGCGTAATGTTCGTGGTCGCGCAGCAGACTTTCGCATGGGGTTCGCTGCGCGTGCTCGGCAAAGTGCCGCGCAACGACGCACTCGTGATCATCGCGGTCACGCTCATCACCGTGTTTTCCGATCTTGCGATTGCCGTGCTGTGCGGCATCGTGATCGCAGCGCTGAACTTTGCGTGGCAGCACGCGCGCGAAATTCACGCGCATATCGAAGACCGCGCCGACAATAGAACCTATGTGCCGCGCGGCACGCTGTTCTTCGCTTCCACCGCGCGTTTTCACGAGTTATTCGATCCGCAGCAAGATCCGGCGGACGTCACGATCGACTGCAGTCATTTGCTGCTCGCAGATCATTCCGCGCTCGCGGCGCTGCAAGGTCTTTACGAGCGTTATCGCAAAGCCGGCAAACAGCTTCGCGTGAAGAACCTTTCCGAGCATAACCGGCGCTTGCTGAGCCGTGCGGGTGTCGGGTTCGCCTGAGGGTTCGCCTCAAGTCCTCATGCCTCGCGCTCATGCGGCGTGCTCCTGCGACGTGCTCCTGGATGGGCACGCCGACGACATTCACTCCGCGGGCAACGTCAGGTCGGCCACCTCACAACGCGGCCACTGACGCAACACGTCGGGCGCCAGCAGAAGCTTCGCCGCGCGGATGCCCGCGCCCATGACGATCTGCGCGCGCTCCATCACGGCGGCATCGACGAGAATGCGCCAGTCCGCAGGCAGTCCGAAAGTCGTAATGCCGCCGAACTCCATTGCGCTCAAGTCGACCGCCACCTCGCGCTTGGCGAACGACAGCCGCTGCGCGCCGAGCGCCGCCTTCACCGCGCCGTTGACGTCGAGCCGCAACGACCCGAGCGAAACGAGCGCCGCATAATGCTCTCCGCCGTCTTTTTTATAACGCACCACGATCGTATTCGCGCAGTCTTCAAGACCAAAACCGTAGCGCGCGCTGAAAGCGGCGGTGTCGGAAGCGTCGTCGGTCACGGAGAAAACGGTTACGCCTTGCGGCAACTGCGCTAGAACATGTGCGGGCAAACGCGCGGCGAGTTCTTCGGCGGGGATCACGTCCAACTGCGTTAAGGCTTCGTGCGAATGCATGGCGGTCTATAAAAGTAGATGAGGGAAGCCATCGCATTCTAGCGGCAACGTGCATCGGCGTGGCCGAGCGGCTCGCGGACTAGCGCGCTTGCTATAGTCACAGGCACAAGGTTTGCGAAAGACAGCGTTACGAGGCTGCGCCGCGCTGGCCGAGCGGTTCGCGCGTGCGGCCGGCGCCTGTACCCCATCGAGACTTCGACCATGGACATCGACACGCTTTCCGCCGAGAACCTCCAGCAGGCGGCTCGCCAGCAGGCCAACTGGGCAATCGGAGCGCTCAAGCAGTTCTCCGAAGACCGCTGCACGGCGATGGCGGCGAGCATTGCGTTCTACGCCGCCTTTTCTCTCGCGCCGACCCTCGTCATGGTGATCGCAGTGGCGGGCTGGTTCTTCGGCGCCGAGGCCGCGCGCGGTGAACTGTTCGACCACATTCACGGACTGCTCGGCGACCAGGCCGCGGCGGGCGTGCAGACCATCGTCGAGAACGCGCACCACAGCGGCAGCGCGGGCGGCATCGCGGCCATCATCTCGTTCTCGATGCTGGCAATCGGCGCGTCAGCCACTTTCTCGTCGCTAAACAGCGCTCTTAACGTCGTGTGGCCGAACACCGGTCCACGCACATCGAGCGTGATCGCGCTGGTGCGCGTGCGGCTGATCTCGTTCGGCCTGGTGCTCGGCGTCGCCTTTCTGCTGATCGTCTCCCTCGTGCTCGATACGGTGATCACGTTCATCGGCAAATGGCTGTGGGGCGACTCACCGTATGTCGTGATAGGCAATCTGCTGCAACTCGGCGTGGGTTTGCTGGTGCTCGCGTTCGCGTTCGCCGGCCTGCTCAAATTCCTGCCGGACGCGAAGGTACGTTGGCGCGATGCGCTGGTCGGCGGGGTCGTCGCGGCGGTGCTGTTTTCGGCCGGCAAGAAGCTGTTCGCGCTGTATCTCGCGCACGCCGGCATGGCAAGCTCGTTCGGCGCGGCGGGATCGCTCGCCGTGCTGCTGATGTGGCTGTACTTCTCGGCCGCCGTGCTGCTGCTCGGCGCTGAGTTTTCGGCCGCGCGGGGCCGTCTCAACGACCCGCGCGGCGGCTGGGGCATGCAGGCCGACTCGCCGCCGGGCAGCCGCGCGAAACTTGCATCGGTGTTGGCGGCGTCGACGGTGCCGGCAAACGCGACCTTGCGCGCCGGCGCCGACGCGTCCGCCAGCGACGCGCCGACGGCTTCGCTCGGCAGCGCCCACGCGGAAACGGAAGCCGCCACGCAGACGGCTTACGACTCTCGCCGCTTGCAACTACGCAAAAAGGCGTCCGCGCGCGCGACGGCGCTGAACGTCGGACGCTCGGTAATCTCGGCGGAAGCTCAAGCGACCCATCTCGCCGCAGTCACGTTGCTCGGGGCGAGCCGTAAAGCGGTCGAGGCAGATCGCTACGTGCGCAAGCACCCGTGGAAGTCGGTCGCCCTCGCCGCGGCTGCCGGCCTCGCGGCGGCCACCATCGCGCGTCACAACCGAGACGACGACATCGCGCCAAGGTAGCGCAACGGCTGCTGCGACCGTTTTGCCCCGCAATGGTGCGCATTAATCACAATCGAGCCGGCATGTCTAGTCCGCTCTTCGGCGTAGTCGTGCTGCGCCTGCCGTGCCCCGCTCCAAAACCCGTAGTCTCTGTTTAGACGACTTTATTACATTTTACTTACACATAATTGCCTAAACGGCCGGTTCCGATACGGTCTCGGCCAACGAAACAACAATAATGCGAATACAACGAATCAATATTGCGAAAAAAGAAACAATCCCAAAGCCGCTTTAAATACAAGGCTTTGCGACGATTGTCGGTTTTTGGCGACACTCTTTTTTTTCCAGTTCTTACCGATTGACGCCGTGAGCTATTCTCCTTTCCGCAACAAGTAAACTAATCATCTGCGTGGAGAAATTGGATGAAACGAATCGCACTGTCGACCCTCTCGTTGGCCCTGCTCGGCGCTGCAGGCGCAGCACATGCCCAGAGCAGCGTGACGCTGTATGGCTTGATCGATGAATCGATCCAGTATGTCAATCATGCGAACACGGCCAACAACCACTTGTTCGCAATGTACGCGGGTAACCTGCAGGGTAGCCGCTGGGGCATGAAGGGCACGGAAGACCTGGGCGGCGGCCTGAAGGCGATCTTCCAGTTGGAAAGCGGTTTTGATCCGAACACCGGCAAGTCGAACCAGGGTGGCCGTCTGTTTGGCCGTCAGGCATACGTCGGTCTGACGCAAGATGCGTACGGTACGCTGACGTTGGGTCGCCAGTACGACCCGGTCGTTGACATGGTCCAGCCGCTGACGGCTGACAACTTCTTCGGCAGCACGTTCACCACGCCGGGCGACGTTGACAACAACGACAACAGCTCGCGTACGAACAACGCAATCAAGTACGTGTCGCCGGTGTGGGGCGGCTTCCAGGTTGAAGGCATGTACGCTCTGGGCGGCGTCGCAGGCTCGACGGGCGCAGGCCAGACGTGGTCGGGCGCAGCAACGTGGAGCGGCGGTCCGTTCAGCGTAGCAGCAGGCTACATCCGCATGGACAACGGCAACACGGCAGCAGGCCGTGGCGTGACCGCAACAACCCCGACGCCGGGCTGGGGTGCGACCGCAACGTCTGACGGCACGTTCGACGGCTCGACGATCAACGGTGCGTACCAGTCGGCGAAGTCGATCAGCATCGCTTCGGCTGCAGGTCAGTATGTCACGGGTCCGTTCACGTTCAACATCCGCTACAGCTTCGCACAGTACAAGCCGGACGGCCTGTCGGCATTCGCGCAGCAAGAAAAGTACAACGTTGCAGGCGGCTATGTTGGCTACCAGTTGACGCCGGCAATGTTGCTGGGTCTGGGTTACACCTACACGCACGGCTCGGGTGACACGTCGGCAAGCTACAACCAGGTTTCGCTGGGCGGCGACTACAACCTGTCGAAGCGCACAGACCTGTACCTGATCGGCGCATACCAGCACGCAAACGGTACGCAACGTCAAAGCCGTACGTCGACCATCACAGCGGACGCTTCCGTCGGCTCGTACGGCTACCAGTCGGGCTCGTCGTCGCAGACGATCGTCAGCCTGGGTATCCGTCACAAGTTCTAATAGAACGACATGACCCGCGGCTCGAGACATCGAGCCGCACCCTGAAGCCAGCCAGAGGCGCAAGCCGAAGGCTGGCTTTCTTCATTGGGGCGACGGAAAGAGCACGCGTCTAGGGGTTATCCGCTTGTGCCAAGGGCTGCGCGTCGATTGCGGCGCGCAAACGTGAGCCATCACCAGACCACCCAACGGCTACCTGCGCTGCGCCTTGCCCTTCTCCGCCTGCGCCAGAGTCTGCGCGGGCTTTGCGTCGAGATCGTGTTCCACGCCGTCCGCACCCACCGGCGCTCGATGCATCACAAGCGCGCGCTCGCGCTGCAGCATCGGCACATTGGGCGATTCGTGCCAGTCGGGATCGGGGATCTCGCCGAACACCTGACGCAACCGCTCGCCCCACGTGCGATGAATCATCTCGAAGTAGGCGTTGTCGTGATCGATGGACACGAAACGCGTGACCCGCAGCGAGTCTTTCTCATAGACCAGCAGATCGAGCGGCAGCCCGACCGACAGGTTCGAGCGCAACGTCGAGTCCATTGAGATGAGCGCGCACTTCGCGGCTTCGTCGAGCGGCGTGGACGGCGTGAGCACCCGGTCGATAATCGGCTTGCCGTATTTCGCCTCGCCGATCTGAAAATACGGGTTGACCGCCGAGGCCTCGATGAAGTTGCCCGCCGCATAGATCATGAACAGTCGCGGCCGGTTGTTGGCAATCTGCCCGCCGAGAATAAAGCTGCAATTGAAGTCGACGCCGAATTCCTGCAGCGCTTCCGCCTCCCGCTGATGCACGCAACGCACCGCGCGGCCGATCACGCGCGCCGCGTCGGCCATGGTGGGCGCGCTCCACAGCGTGGGCTGCGACGGATCGCTCGGCTCCGACAGTTCGTGCAACACCGCCTGCGTCAGCGACAGATTGCCCGCGCCGAGCAGCACCAGCATGCGTTCGCCCGGCTGCTCGAACACGGACATCTTGCGGGCGGTGCTGATGTGGTCGACGCCCGCATTGGTCCGCGTGTCCGAAAGGAACACGAGGCCCTCGTCGACGGACATCGCTACACAGTAAGTCATAAGAGAGGATACCCGCGAAAAACGACTGAACGGCGCTATTGTAATGCGGCGCAGATGCGCCTCTTCACCGTATTACGGCCTCGGCCGGTTTGTTCTTGATAGTGGCGAACACCGGCACGTCCGGACAGCCGCAGCGGACGCTACGCGGAACGTCAAGCGGGAAAGCGCGCGCACTCGACAGGCGCCCGCAGAAAACAGACTCGCGTGCGCGGCAATTGCGGACCGAACGCGCCGGTGGCAGCGTACACCGCCACCTTCGGTGCGCTTGCGGCGCTGCCGCAACTACTGCGACATCTGCGCGCTGACCGTGACGGAAACTTCCAACTCCTCTTCCCTGCCGCCGATCCGCCGGCCGCGCACCGGCGCCGCGGCTTCGTAGTCGCGCGCGACCGCCAGCCGGCAGTAGATTTCGCTGGCAAAGGCCGCATGCGTGACGTCGATCGAGACCCAGCCCGTGCCGTCTACCCACACGTCCACCCATGCATGGCTCGCCGCATGCGGCACGTCGCCGGGTTCGATATAGCCGCTCACGTAGCGCGCCGGAACTCCACGCGCGCGGCAACAAGCGAGCATCAGATGCGCATGGTCCTGACAGACGCCATTGCCGAGCGCGAGCGCCTGCGCCGCCGTGCTGGTGACCTCGGTGATGCCGGGGTGGTACTTCACGCGCTCCACGATCCGTTCGGACAGCGCGATCAGATTCGCTGAACTGGTGAGGTTCGGGACCGAGGCCGCCAGTTCGCGGATCGCCGCGTCCGCTTCGGTCAGACGCGTTGCGCACGTGAAGTGCTCGAGCGGAATTGGGCCGACGTCGTCGAGAAGCCGGCCGTCGATCAGCGCAATCGTCTCGACCTCGCCCGACACTTGCAACCGGATCTCGCTATGCGGCTTGTTGATGACGAGCGTATGCAGCACGTTGCCATAGGCGTCGAAGGCCGGGTCGAGCTTGCCCGGCGTGTCGATGCTCCAGCGCCGCACCATCTGGGAAGCGCCGTTGGCCGGCGTCAGGCGCAATTGCTGGATTGAATAATGGACAGTCGCTTCGTAACGATAGGACGTGTCGTGGCGGATCGTCAGATACATAAGCACTCCGTCAGGCGACTGGCAGCATGAGATAAGTACGCGCGACGAGATTGCCCAGCTCGAACACGCGAGCGAGGAACTGGGTCAGGTAGGCGTGCAGGCCGGCTTCGAAGATCTGCCGGATGTCGGAGTACAGCAGTTCGGCGCGCAGCTTGCCGGCAAAACGCTCGCACTGGTTCGAGCCGGACGTTCGCAGCATCGCCAGATTCGCGCAGACGCCTTCGAGCGATGCCAGCAGCGAACGCGGCATCTGCTGGTTCAGGATCATCAGCTCGACCACACGCGCTGGCGTGACGACATCGCGATACACCTTGCGGTAAATTTCCAGCGCGGACACAGAACTGAGGATCGAAGTCCAGTAATAGAAGTCTTCGAGCTGACGCGCGGCGTCGCGTGAATTCGGTTCGACGTCGGCAAAGCGCACGTCGAGAATCCGCGCGGTGTTGTCGGCGCGCTCGAGGAAAGTACCGAGCTGCGTGAAGAAAAACGCATCGTCCTGCAGCGCCGTGCCGATCGTCACGCCACGCGAAAGATGCGAACGGAACTTTACCCATTCGAACAACGCGCCCGGATTTGCAGCCGCCTGGCCAGACGAAATGCGCTCGTTGAATTCGAGCCACGTATCGTTGATGGTCTCCCACCATTCGGTCGTCAACGTACCGCGCACGGCACGCGCGTTTTCGCGCGCCGCCTGCAGGCACGAGTGAATACTCGAGGGGTTGTTCGCGTCCGCCACCATGAAGTCGAGCACGTGTTCGCGCGTCGGCTCGTCGTAGCGTTGTGCGAACGCTGTTTCGAGTTCGGAAATGCGCAGCACCGAACGTTGTGCGCGCGCCTCCTGCTCGGGCGTCTGCGGCAGCAAAAGCGCCTTCAGGTTGATATCGAGCATGCGGGCGGTGTTCTCCGCGCGCTCCATGTAGCGGGCCATCCAGAAAAGGTGATCGGCGGTGCGGCTTAACATGACGGCGTTCCGTATCTGATGACGCGAAGCTCGATGAAGTGAAAGCTCGCGCTGGTTATCCGTATGCGCCGGCGGCTTCGTGATAAATGCCCCGGCGCGCTGGGTTGCAGGCGCGGTGGTTGCAACCGCGCAGCAACTGCGTCAGTCGACCATCCACGTGTCCTTGGTCCCGCCTCCCTGCGACGAATTGACGACGAGCGAACCTTCCTGCAACGCGACGCGAGTGAGTCCGCCCGCGACCATCGTGACGGTCTTGCCTGACAGCACGAACGGACGCAGATCGATGTGGCGCGGCGCGATGCCGGCTTCGACGAACGTGGGGCAAGCGGACAGCGCCAGCGTGGGCTGAGCGATATAGCCCGCCGGCCGCGCGATCAGACGCTCGCGGAATGCTTCGATCTCGGCCTTCGTGGAAGCGGGTCCGACCAGCATCCCGTAGCCGCCCGCGCCATGTACCTCTTTCACGACCAGTTCCGGCAGATGCGCAAGCGTGTAAGCCAGATCGTCGGGCTTGCGACACTGGAACGTGGGGACGTTGTTGAGAATCGGCTTCTCGCCCAGATAGAACTCGATCATTTCCGGCACGTACGGATAGATCGATTTGTCGTCGGCGATGCCGGTGCCCATCGCGTTCGCAAGCGCGACCCGTCCCGCGCGATACGCAGTCAAGAGGCCCGGCACGCCCAGCGCGGAATCGTTACGGAACGCGAGCGGGTCGAGAAAATCGTCGTCCACGCGGCGATAGATCACGTCCACACGCTTGGGTCCCTGCGTCGTGCGCATGAACACATAGTTGTCGTCGACGAAAAGATCTTTGCCTTCCACCAGCTCGACACCCATCTGCTGCGCGAGGAACGTGTGCTCGAAATACGCGGAGTTGTACATGCCCGGCGTGAGTACCACCACGACCGGATCGTCGACGCCTTCGGGCGCTACCGAGCGCAACGTATCGAGCAGAAGATCGGGATAATGCGCGACCGGCGCAATGCGGTTCTGTACGAAAAGCTCGGGGAAAAGCCGCATCATCATCTTGCGGTTCTCGAGCATGTACGACACACCCGACGGCACCCGCAGATTATCTTCGAGCACGTAGAACTCGCCCTCGTCGCCAGCGCGCACCACGTCGACACCGGCAATATGCGCGTAAACACCGAGCGGCACATTCACGCCCTGCATTTCCGGCCGATATTGCGCATTGGTATAAACCTGATCTGCCGGCACGATGCCCGCGCGCACGATCTTGCGATCGTGGTACACGTCATGGATGAACAGATTGAGCGCCCTCACCCGCTGACGTAGCCCCGCTTCGAGCGTCTTCCATTCGTCGCGCGGAATGATGCGTGGAATCAGGTCGAAGGGAATGAGCCGCTCGGTTCCCGACAGGTCGCCGTTCACCGCAAACGTAATACCGACCCGGCGAAACAGCAGGTCCGCTTCGGCACGCTTGCGTGCGATCGCTTCGTTTCCCTGCTTCGAGAGCCACCGTTCGAAGCGCGCGTAATGTGGCCGCACGGCATCGTCATGATGACGCATCTCGTCATAGCATCGCATGTCACGCCCCGCTCTTGTTGTCGGATAGAAGGCGAATGCGCTGCGCATTCGGTGTTCGATATTCGTTCAAGCAAGCGCTATGCCATTCGGTTTTTAGCGCATGAAACCGCAGACGTGCACACGAACAGCGCATAGCGGGGCAAAGGGTCTCGCTCTCATCGTACTGCGGCAGCACACGATGCGCTAGTACAGTGCACGAACGCATTGCGGATGCACCGCATCGCGCTTTTGGGACCTGCGGCGCGCATCAGGAACGCAAGAACGAGCGCAAACATCGGCGCAAAAAAAATCCCCGTGAATTTTCATTCACGGGGATTCATACGACTTGCAGTGCGGAATTGCAGCGCGTGAGCCGCGGAGGTCAACCAACGCGAACGTGGTCAACCGCCTGGGCGACGCGCGATGCGCAATTAGCCTGCTGCAGCGTCCTTCAGCTTCTTCAGCGGGCGTGCCTTGATGCGCACGCTAGCCGGCTTGGCCGGGAACCAGCGCTCTTCGCCCGAGAACGGGTCTTTGCCGAAGCGCTTTTTCTTGGCCGGCACAGCTTGCACGACGATCTTCAGAAGACCCGACAGCGTGAATTCGCCAGCGCCCTTCTTGTGAACAGCGCCGAGGATCGTGTCTTCGAGCGCGGCCAGAACAGCCTTCGCAGCCTTCGGTTCCACAGCGGCGCGTTCAGCAACGTGTGCAGCCAGCGAGGCCTTCGTGAAGGTGTCCTTGATCGGCGACGGTGCGCTGGACGCCTTCACGGCGACCTTCTTAGCTGCGGGAGCTTTCTTCGCAGGGACTTTCTTTGCAGCAACCTTCTTGGTCGGTACCGGGGCAGCAGCCTTCTTGGCCACCTTTTTTGCGGAAGTCGGCATGTTTCTCCTACCTGTTGTGGTCAGTGAATTGCACGAAGCGCATACGGTATGTGCACGCTTCAACGCCGGATTCTACAAGCGCTGATGCGATTTGCGCGACTCTTTTATGTATAACAGCGCAGGTTTGTTGCGCGGCGCAGACTGCGCAACACATTTTGATCCTTGTTTCAGGGGCTAAACTGCTTCGGCAGCTCCTTCAACACGGACACGTAACGTGCGTTACAAGCGGTTTCAGTGCATGTATAGCGGCACATTCTGCACGGCACGACGGATCGAGATGTGCCATCGCCCGGTCATTTTCGGCGCTGCGGCACCGCGTGTCGACGTTCGCTGGACGGCATTGGCCTTGTCTTCGATTCACGAAGCGACTGGCAACCGGCGCTTCGGGTAACTCCGCATTGGCCGGGCCACGCGAGTCCATGCAACGCCATCGCGTCGCATCGGACGTCTCAGTTCCCCTGCGACGAAGCGAGGCGCGCAAGGATGCCCGCAAGTTTCCCAAGCGACGTATCGATATGTGGCTCGGCGATGTTGCCGTAGCCGAAAATCAGCCCGGCCTGCGGTTTAGCGCGCTGATAAAACGGCGCGAGTCCATACAGACCGATCGACGCGTCCCGCGCCGCCGTCACCACGGCCTGCTCAGTCAGCGGTGGTCGCAGGCGCGCCGCTATATGAATGCCGGCCGCCGGCACGATCGGCTCGAACCAGGGTGAAAGCCCGCCTTGCAGATGTTCGAGCAGTCGCGCGCGCCGCGCCGCGTACGTCTTGTGCATGCGCCGCAAGTGCTTGGCGAACTCGCCGTTGAGCATGAACGACGCCAGCGCGGTTTGCGTCAGCGTGCAGCCGTGCCAATCCGCAATCTGGCGCGCCTTGTAAAGCGGCCCGTAAAGCGAAGCGGGCGGCACCACGTAGCCGACCCGCAACTCCGGAAAGATAGTTTTCGAAAACGTGCCCACGTATGCAACCAGGCCGGCGCGGTCGAGGCTTTTCAACGGCTCCATCGGCCGGCCTTCGAAACGGTACTCGCAGTCGTAATCGTCTTCGATGATTACCGCGCCGCGTTTCTGCGCCCATTCAAGCAGCTCGACGCGACGCTCGAGACTCATCGGCATACCCAGCGGAAACTGATGCGACGGCGTCACGTAGACAAGCCGCGCGTTGTCAGGCAGCTTGCCGACGATCAAACCTTCACGGTCGACGGGCACATGCGCCACGCGCGCACCGGTCGCCTCGAAACAGGCATGCGCCGGCGGATAACCGGGATCTTCGATGGCGGCGACTTCGCCGGGACCGAGCGTCACGCGCGCGAGCAGGTCGAGCGCGTGCTGCGCGCCTTGCGTGACGATCACCTCTTCCCAGTTGCTCGACACCGCCCGATTGAACGCGAGATAGCGCGCGATCGCCAGACGCAACTCCTGTTCGCCGGCTGCGTCGCGATACGTTCCCTGTCCGCGCGCTTGCGTACGCAACGCGTGATTCACACAGCGGCGCCAGACGTCGAATGGAAACAGCGTCTTGTCGGTGGCGCCGCCGACGAAGTCGTACGGGGACGCCACCGATGGCCGAGGCACCGGCAAGCTGTCGGGCATCTGCTCCCACAGCGGTTGTGCGCGCGCGGCGTCCCGCTTGCCCTTCGCATGCGCGCGAGACGAATCCGCCACGCGCGCATGCGACGAGCGCTCCGCCGGCAAGCGCTCGAGACCGTCGGCGACGAACGTCCCCGAACCGGCTCGCGCGGTGAGATAGCCTTCCGAGAGAAGTCGCTCGAACACGTCGAGCGTTGTCTTGCGAGACACGCCCAACTGCGTCGCGAGATCGCGCGTCGACGGCAGCCGCGTGCCGCCGGCAAGACGCCCTTCGAGTATGCCGGCTCGCAACTGGCGATAAATCTGTCCGGACAGGTCGTGATGCCCTTCTACGGCGATGTGGATTTCCATTTGACTGGCTACCTGAGATGTCCGCGCCATGATACTTCGGCGAGGCCAAACGGCAGCAAGACGGCAGCCGCAGAGTGAATCCACGGCGCTCGGGCGAACCGCGCTTATTCCGTCACGGCGCTGGCGGGCGTAGCAGACTGCGTTGCGCCGTGGCGCGCGTCGTTGCCGGATCGCTGATGTTCACGCGAGAGCTTGCGCATCAGCGGCAACAGCAGTACCGCGACGAGCGCACCGGCGGCGGCAAGCCAGCCGAGACCGGTGAAGAGCTTCGTATAAAGCGGCAATGACACGAGCGGGTCCATGTCGCCGGCCGGCATCTGCGCGAAATTCGCGACCACGCTGCCCAGATACTGCGACACACCGGTCGCAACGAAGTACGCGCCCATCATGAAGCCGCCCATACGCGCCGGTACGTAGCGGGCGATCATCGCGAGGCCGAGGCCGCTCACGAGCAGTTCGCCGAGCGAGTACAACCCATAGCCGCCGACCATGAACCACGACGACACGCGTCCGTTGACAGCAGAGTGACCGCTTGCCGCATAGACGAAGAAGCCGGCCGCCACCACCGCGAAGCCGAACGCGTATTTCACTGCGACCGGGACGTCGTTGCCGCTTTTCGCGAGCCGCGTATAAAGCAGCGCAAGCAACGGGCTCAGCAGCATGATCCAAATGGGATTGAGCGCCTGGAATTGCGCCGCGCTCCAGGTAAAGAGCGTCGCGCCGAACAGCGTAAAGCGCGGATCGACGTTGCGCAGCGCAAACAGCGTGAGCGACGTGGACATCTGCACATAGAACACGAAGAACAGGATCACCTGAGCGGTGAGGATCAGAGCAGCCACGAGACCCGCGCGCTCCGCGCGTTCGCACTTGAGCAGCATGTAGCCGAAAATAGCCAGAATCGCGGCGCCCGCGGCATACACGCAGGCGACTGCGATCGCCTTGTGCTGCAGCACGAACATGGTCGCTACGCCCAGCACGACGCCGCCAACTGCGATGGCGCCGACGCGCCGCCAGCGTACCGGTTCGGCGTCCGGGGCGGAGCCGATATGCGCCAATGTGCGGAACATCACGAAGTAGTTCGCCACCGACAACAGCATGCCCGCGCTGCAGACGCCGAAGGCCGTATGCCAGCCCCAGTGGTCCTTGATCCACGGCGTGGCGAGCATGGACACGGTCGAGCCGATATTGACCGCCATGTAGTAAATCGTGAACGCGCTGTCGATGCGCGCGTCGTCGCCTTCATAGATGCGCCGCACGAGATTCGCCGCGTTCGCCTTGAAAAGGCCGTTACCCACGACGATCACGCCAAGCGACGCGTACATGAACGCAAGCTGGTCGTTGGGCAGCGCCAGCATCAGATAGCCGGCGGCCAGCACTACGGCGCCGAAAATCATCGTGCGGCGCGCGCCCAGAATGGTGTCGCCAATCCAGCCGCCAATAGACGGCGACGCATAGACGAGCGCGGTGAAGGCGCCCCACGTGAGTGTCGCGTGGCTGTCCGCAAAGTGCAGCTTGTCGATCATGAACAGCACGAGCAGCGCGGCCATGCCGTAGTAGCCGAAACGTTCCCACATCTCGATCAGAAAGACGGTCGAAAAAGAACGTGTCTGCGAAATATGCGCGCCAGCGCGTCTGGATGATTTCATCATCTACCTCTTGCTTGAAACGGTTATGTGCGGTGGCAAGAATTTGCTAGCCGCCGCGAAAAATCAAATTGCGGAGAACGGCCCGACGTTCATGAGTTATCGGTCCCGGTGTTCGGGCTTGCATCTCGCTCGCCCATACTTAGGGATTGGGATGCTGCGTCGATCCGGCTTGCGCGGTTGCGCGTGCGTGCATGGTGGATGCGTGAAGCCACCTTTGATCACATGCCCAGTTGCGTGTGCGGAAACTGTCCTTCGTGTCATGCCTTTAACGATTGATATTCAGTTTGCATAGCCCGCACAGCGCCGACGCCCCATGCGATCCTGGCGGAAGAGACGCCCGGTTTTCCTGGCCTCATCGGTCAAATTGGCCGGAGGTCGTGTGGCTTCTGGCAACATAGCGTGTTGTCTCGAAAAATGTGGCGCGTATCCAGTCGGGGCTCCAGGCCCACAGTCCCGTCAAAGCGTCATCAAATCATATTTGCATATATCAAACAAATTTTGACGGGCTAATTTCCTCCTGCTATGGTCACGACAATTCATAAGAGCAATGCGGCACTCGAAATAGGCAGCAAGATCCGCGCGTTGCGGCAACGACTCAAGCGAACGCTGGACGACACGGCAACCGCGGCGGGAATTTCCAAGCCGTTTTTGTCGCAGGTGGAGAGAGGTTTGGCGTCGCCCTCCATCACGTCGCTTGCCGGCATCGCTCACGCGCTGGGAGTGACGGTTCAGTATTTCGTCGACACGCCTAGTGAAGAGCGATCGGTGAGCCGCGGCGATCAGCTGAAGTTTTTCGGTTTCGCGGACTCGGCCAATCTGTTCGCCCGCTTGACCAATGTGACGGGCGGCCGTCAGCTCGAGGCGATCCTCGTGAGAATGCCGCCGGGGCAAAAGCGCTCGGAAGTCACGACGCATGCCGGTGAAGAGTTCATGTATGTGATCGACGGCGAAGTGTCGTTGACGCTGGAAGGCAAGACGTTCGTGCTTCGCGCGGGAGACAGCGCGCATTACGAATCGACGGTGCCGCACAGCTGGGTGAACACCGCTCGCGTGGAGTCGGTGGTCGTCTGGGTCGGCACACCGAGACTGTTTTAAAGAAGCGGGCTCCTTTTCCGGTTCATCCGGCAGGGACAGCCTGCATTACCAAATGTAAGGATTCCTGCATGTCGGACAAACAACAAGGGCCGCCCAGGCCCGAATAAGACAGCCGGGCGCTCCCGCGTCAGCGCGTTTCTCTCTCGACCTTTCCTGCGATTCTGAACCGATGAAAACCCCGTTTGCCTATGCGACGGCGCTGAGTGCGCTCGTCCTTACATTTACCTCGTCCGCGTTTGCCGTCACGGTGCCGCCCGGCGTCACGCTCGCCGCCAGCCAGGAGATCACCCGCCAGGTGCCGGCGGAAACCGAATCGCTCGACCCCGCTCATATCGAATCGTGGACAGGCAACACCATCGCGCTCGACGTGTTCGAAGGCCTCACGCGCATCGACGCGGCCGGCGCGGTCGTCCCGGGCGTCGCGCAATCGTGGACGCGCACCGCGCCCGACACGTGGGTCTTCAAGCTACGCCACGACGCGCGCTGGAGCAACGGCCAGCCGGTCACGGCGGCAGACTTCATTTACGCATGGCAACGCGTGCTCGATCCGAAGACCGGCTCTAAATACACGGTTCTGGTCGAATTCATGAAGAACGCGAAGGCAATTCTCGCGGGTAAGGCGCCGCTCTCGAGCCTCGGCGCGCGAGCCGTCGATCCATACACGATCGAAGTCACCACCGAAGTGCCTGCAGCCTTCTTCCCGCAGCTTGCTGCGATGCCGACCATGGCGCCGGTCAACCGCGACGTCGTGGCCAGGTTCGGAAACGAGTGGACGCGGCCGGGCAACTTCGTCGGCAACGGTCCTTATACGCTCGCCGACTGGCAACCCAACAACCGTCTCGTCGGTGCGAAGAGCAAGACCTACTGGAACGCGAACAAAGTCGTGATCACGAAAGTGACCTATTTGCCGATCGAGAACGATGAAACGGCGATGCGCATGTACCAGGCCGGCCAGTTCGATTACACGTATTCGATTCCGTCGGGCATCTATACACAAGTGAGCAAGCAGTTCGGCCCCGAGCTCAAGACCGGCCTGCAAATCGCCACCTACTACTACAGCCTGAACAACGAAGATCCGATCTTCAAGGACAAGCGCGTGCGTCAGGCGCTTTCGATGGTGCTCGACCGCGACCTGCTGACGCAGCGTCTGACCGCCGACGGCGAGCTGCCGATGTACGGCCTCATCTCCAAGGGTACGCAAGGCGCGGCAGTCTTCAAGCCGGACTGGGCCGGCTGGCCGATGGCAAAGCGCGTCGACTACGCACGCAATCTGCTGAAGAGCGCCGGCTATTCCGACGCGAAGCCGCTCACTTTCACGCTGACGTACAACACGAACGACCTGCACAAGAAGGTCGCGCTCTTCGCGACGTCCGAATGGCGCACCAAGCTCGGCGTGAATACGAAGCTCGAAAACGTCGAATACAAGGTGCTGCTCAAACAGCGGCATGACGGCAAGGTGCAGGCCTCGCGCGACGGCTGGTTCGTCGATTACAACGACGCGATGTCGTACTTCGATCTGATCCGCTGCAACAGCGTGCAGAACGATCAGCGCTACTGTAATCCGCAAGTGGACAAGATCGTCGACGAAGCCAACCAGCAACTCGACGACGCGAAGCGCACCGAGCTTCTCACGAAGGCGCATGACACGGCAATGAACGACTACCCGATGGTGCCGCTCTTCCAGTACTCGGCGGTGCGGCTCGTGAAGCCGTATGTGGGCGGCTATACGTCGACCAACTACGTCGACCAGCGCGCCACACAAGACATGTATCTGATCAAGCACTAAGCGCGGAGCATCGACATGCTGGCCTATACGCTGCGCCGCACGCTCTGGGCGATCCCGACGATTCTCGCCGTGATCACCGCGTGCTATCTGCTGCTGCATCTCACGCCGGGGGGGCCGTTCGATACCGAGAAGCAACTCTCGGCGGCCGTGCTCGCGAATCTCAACGCCAGGTATCACCTCGACGAACCCTTGTGGCTGCAGTACTTCCACTACCTCGGTTCGCTGCTGCACGGCGATCTCGGGCCGTCGTTCCGCTACGCCGACTGGTCGGTCAACGACCTGGTGTGGAAAGCGTTGCCGGTGAGCCTCGGCGTGGGCGGCGTGTCGGTGCCGATTGCAGTCGTGATCGGCGTCACGCTAGGCACGCTGGCCGCGGTGCGCCGCGACCGTCTCGTCGATCACGCGGTGATGGTGCTCGGCAACATCGGCAACGTCGTGCCGCCGTTCGTGCTGGGGCCTGTGCTCGTCTGGATCTTCGCGATTCTGCTGAAGACTTCGGAAGGTCACGGGTGGCTGCCTGCGGGCGGCTGGGGCGAAGGCGAATGGCGCTATCGCGTGCTGCCGATCGTGCTGCTCACGTTCATCAATGTGGCTGCAATTGCGCGGGTGATGCGCGGCAGCATGATCGAAGTGCTGTCGGGCAATTTCATTCGGACAGCGCGCGCGAAAGGCTTGCCGGGCCGCACGATCGTGTTGCGTCACGCGCTCAAGCCGGCGCTCATGCCTGTCGTGTCGCTGCTTGGCTCGGTCTGTATTTCGTCGATCACGGCGGCTGTCGTGACCGAGTCGGTATTCGCACTGCCGGGGCTCGGCCAACTGGTGGTGAACGGCGCGATCAATCGCGATTACACGCTCGTGCTCGGCCTCGTCGTGCTGACAACCGCCGTTGCGGTGCTTTTCAATCTGCTGGTCGACCTCGCGTATGCGTGGCTCGATCCGCGTATCCGGTACTGATCATGGCCCGCTCCATTCAATCGACTGCCGCGGCGCTCGATCCGCTCGCGGCCATTGCCAGCGCCCCCCGTTCGCGCGGGCCGCTCGCTACCGCCGCCGCGCGCTTCGTGCGCAACCGCGCGGCGTTCACCGGTTTTGCCGTGCTGTTGCTGATCGTGATTGCATGCGTGGCCGGTCCGTGGCTGCTGCCCAACGGCCCTATCGACAGCGACTGGTCCGCGATCAGCCTGCCGCCCACACTGCAAAACATGCACTGGTTCGGCACCGACGAGCTTGGCCGCGACCTGCTCGCGCGCACGCTGCAAGGCGGGCGCGTTTCGCTCGAAGTCGGCTTGCTCGGCACGCTCGTGTCCGGACTGATCGGCGTTGCATATGGCGCGACCGCGGGTTATCTCGGCGGCCGCGTCGATGCGGTGATGATGCGCATCGTCGACATGATGTACGCGATTCCCTACATGCTGATCGCCATTCTGATGATGACGATGTTCGGCCGCGCGTTCTATCTCGTCGTGCTGACCATCAGCGCGTTTTCGTGGCTCGACATGGCGCGCGTGGTGCGCGGCCAGACGCTGTCGCTGCGCTCGCGCGAGTTCATCGACGCGGCTAAGGCCATCGGCGTGAGTTCGCGGTCGATCATCGTGCGTCATATCGTGCCGAACCTGTTCGGCGTCGTCGTGGTGTACGCCAGTGTGACTGTGCCCAACGTCGTGCTGACGGAGTCGGTTCTGTCGTTCCTCGGCCTCGGTGTGCAGGAGCCGATGACAAGCTGGGGCGTGCTCATTCAGGACGGCGCGCAGAAGCTGGAATCCATGCCCTGGCTTCTGCTATGCCCGGCCGTGATGCTGTGCGTCACGCTCTATTGCGTGAATTTTGTCGGCGACGGCTTGCGCGACGCTTTCGATCCGAAGGACCGCTGACATGCCGCTACTCGAAGTCAAAGACCTGAGCGTGCGCTTCACGCGCCGCGAAGGCGCACCCGTCGACGCGGTGCAACGCGTGTCGTTTTCGCTCGAAGCGGGCCGCACCCTCGGCATTGTCGGCGAGTCCGGATCGGGCAAGAGCCAGACGGTCATGGCCTTGCTGGGTCTCCTCGCGGGCAACGGCAACGTGTCGGGCGAAGCGCTCTATCGCGGCGAAAACCTGCTTGCGATGAACGAAGCGGCGCTCAACAGAATCCGCGGCGATCGCATCGGCATGATCTTTCAGGACCCGATGACCTCGCTCAATCCGTTCCTGACGATCGAACGGCAGATGACCGAAACGCTGCAACTGCATCGCAAGATGTCGCGTCGCGACGCGCGCCGCCGCGCGATCGAAACGCTCGAAGCGGTGCGCATCCCCGATTCCGCACGCCGCATCGGCATGTATCCGCATGAGTTTTCCGGCGGCATGCGGCAACGTGTGATGATCGCAATGGCGCTGCTTTCCGAGCCCGAAATCCTGATCGCCGACGAACCCACCACCGCGCTCGACGTAACCGTGCAGGCGCAGATCATCGAGTTGTTGCGCGAGCTGAATCGCGAGCGGGGCACGGCGATCATTCTGATCACGCACGACATGGGCGTCGTCGCGGGCCTCTGCGACGACGTGATGGTGATGTACGCCGGCCAGACCGTCGAACAGGCGAGTGCCGCATCGCTCTTTGCCGCGCCCACGCATCCGTACACGCGCGGGCTGCTCAACGCATTGCCGCGTCTCACCGACAGCCCTGACGACGACCGTCCGTTGCAAACCATTCCCGGTAATCCGCCGCTGCCTGGCGAAGTCGGCGCGGGTTGCGCGTTTGCGCCGCGCTGTGCGTACTGCAGCGATCAGTGCCGCCAGTCGCGTCCGGCCCTCGTTGCAGCGGACGGCGATCCGCAAGCACTGCGCGCCTGCCATCGTCCGGTCGGAGAAATACTCGAGGCACAACACGTATGAACGCGACTTCCATTGCAAGCGGCGAAGCAACGACCTTGCTCTCAGTCGAACAACTCAAGGTGCAATTCGGTGTGCCACGCGGTGGCTACCCGTGGTCAGGCAAGACCACATTGCGAGCCGTGGACGGCGTGTCGTTCAGCGTGCGACGTGGTGAGACGATCGGCCTTGTCGGCGAATCCGGTTGCGGCAAGTCGACGCTCGCGCGCGCGATCATCGGGCTCGCGCCAGTCGCAAGCGGCAGTGTGCGTTGGCTCGGCAACGAAACCGTATTGCCCAACGCGCGCCGCGATACGACGCTGTTGCGCCGCGACGTGCAAATGATTTTCCAGGACCCACTTGCATCGCTCGATCCGCGCATGACGATCGAACAGATCGTCGCCGAACCGTTGCTCACGCACGGCAAGGACATTGCGCGCGCCGACGTGCAGCGCCGAGTATTGACCATGCTGGAGCGGGTCGGCCTGAACGCACAGCATTTACGCCGCTATCCGCATGAGTTCTCGGGTGGCCAATGTCAACGCGTGGGCATTGCGCGCGCGTTGATTGGCGAGCCGCAACTGGTGATTTGCGACGAACCGGTGTCCGCACTCGACGTGTCGATCCAGGCGCAGATCGTCAATCTGTTGCGCGATCTGCAACGGGAGTTGTCGCTGTCGCTACTGTTCGTCGCGCACGATCTCGCGGTCGTCAAGGCAATCAGTCACCGCGTGCTCGTGATGTACCTGGGACGCGTGATGGAGTTCGGCGACAAGCGCGATGTCTACGGCACGCCGCGTCATCCTTACACGCGCGCTTTGCTGTCCGCTGTGCCGGTGCCCGATCCGGCGATCGAGCGAGCGCGCCGCCATCTGCTGTTGCGCGGCGAAATCGCTTCGCCGCTGAGCCCACCGTCGGGCTGCGCATTTCGCACACGGTGTCCGGATGCGATCGACGCTTGTGCGACCCAGATTCCGCAACCCGTGACGCACGGCGCGAACTCGACACGAGTGGCGTGCATCCGCGTTAGCAACGATTAGGTTCCGGACGTTTTAACCAGCGGCCCCACATTCACCGGCGCGGCGTTGATGCCACGCCGTGGGATTCGCTCGTCATGTCATCAGCATGACGAGCGATCAGCATGGACTGGCTAAGCGCCAGCCAGAGTTTCAATAACAACTGTCGAGACATTCCCAATGCAACATAACCCAACAAAAAACCGGTCAAAAAAGTCCGGACTCACTGCCGCGCTTTGCTGTGCAATTACCCTCCCCGCTATGGCCGTTGCCGCGAATGCATATGCCGACGACGCCATAGCGCAGCCCTCGACCAGCCCGGCTATCGTTCCTCCTGCTGCGCAAACGTTGTCGTCGCCCGCGCAGGTGTCTCAGGCTCAGCCTGCGAACAAGCGCCGCGCGGACCAGGGCGGTCAGATCCGGAACGATCAGCCTGACACGACGAACGCTATCGTCAACGCCGAGGCCTCGCAAATCGTCACGCCGCCCACGCCGCCATCGAGCCAGGCGGCGAGCCAGGGCTTTATCGCTGATAGCCACCTGAACCTGCAATTCCGCAATTACTCCGACTACTTCGAGGCGCCACCGACTTACCGTCATGCGTGGGTGCAAGGCATGCAGGTCAACTATGAATCCGGCTTTACACAAGGTCTGATCGGCTTTGGCGTCGACGCGTCGCTGTTCGCGGCGCTGAAACTCGACGGCGGCAACGGCGCAGGCAACATGGTGCACGTTGGGAAAAGCGGCGGCGGGTCGCAACAACTCGCGTGGGCGTACCCGGGCATGTACGACATCAAAGGACGCATTTCGGAAACCGTCGTGAAATACGGTCTGCAAGACGTGACGAACCCGTTTCTCGAACCGCACGACAACCGCGCGCTGCCGCCGACCTTTCTCGGCGTTTCTCTCGTCAGCAACGATCTTGCTCACACTACGCTCGAGGCCGGCAGCTTCACCAAGGTCGATGCACGCGGTCACACGAATCTGAGCAATCTGACCACATCGTATGGCGGCACGCGAATCGACCGCGTGACCTATCTCGGCGGCACCTGGCACTATGCGAAGAACGGCGAGATGGCTCTGTACGTCGATCAGGCCGACGACGTCTGGCGCCAGTACTACGGCTCGGTCGCGCAGTCGTTCGGCGATCCGACCACGATCAAATGGAGCGGGCTCGCCAACATCTACTCGACGCACGACACAGGCGCGTCGCGTCAGGGGCACATCAACAGCAACGCATACAGCGTGTCCGTGTCCGCGCAACACGGCCCGCACGCGCTGCTGCTCGGTTATCAGCAGGTACTCGGCGACCAGTTCTTCGACTACGTGAACGAAACCAACGGCATCTACCTGACGAACTCGATGGACGTCGACTACAACGCGCCGCATGAACAGTCGCTGCAGCTGCGCTATACGTTCGACGGAAAGTACGCGGGCGTGCCGGGGCTGAAGGCGATGTTCTGGGGCGCGTATGGCTGGGGCGCCGATGGGTCGGCGGGCGCTGCGGAAAACGCGTCGCCGTCAGCCGCGCTGCACGATCTCTACTGGAAGAACGGAGAGCCGGTGCACGGCCATCATCACGAGTTCGGTTTTATTCCGAGCTATACACTGCAAAGCGGCCGCTTCAAGGACACCAAGGTCACGTTCATCGCGATGTGGCATAACGCCAGCTATCACTACTCGGACGGCAACAACATGGAATACCGTCTCGTCGTGAACGTGCCCGTGAAGGTGTTTTAGGCGCACCGTTCGTGCCGGATGCAAGGGCGTCGCGTTGGGTGGTCCGCACGCGACGCCCTTTTATCGGACGCCTGTGCTGCTTATTCCTGCTCCGAACCCGCGATGCGCACACTGGTCATGGCGCGCGACAAGCCATGCATGGGCCGGCGCAGCGCGACATCGAACGGATTGGTTTGCGGGCCGATCGCTTCCGCCTGACGGCGCAGCAGTTCGACGACCATGGGCAAGCGGTCGTCGCTCAAACGCGCCGCCAGCGTACCCACGCTCAATGCCGCGACCGCCACGCCGGTGCGGTCGAGAATCGGCACAGCCACGCCTGCCATGCCGTCGAGCACGCCGCTGTTGCGGCCCGCGTATCCCAACTGCCGCACGCGTTCGATTTCAGTGCGCAAGTACACTTCGTCCAGCACTCCGTAACCGCGAATTCGCGGCACATTGAAGCGGATGATTTCCTCGCGCTCCGCCTCGGGCAGGAACGCGAGAATCGCGAGACTGCCCTGCCCCACGCCTAACGCCACGCGCCCGCCAATATCGCCCGTGAACGAGCGGATCGGAAACGGGCCTTCGCAGATGTCGAGACACACCGCGTCGAAACTGCTTTTGACAAGCAGGAAGATCGTGTCGCCAAGACTCGCGCAAAGCCTCAACAGCGCGGGGCGGCATAACGTGCGCATGCCACTCGGGTTTCCTGCTTGCGCCGCGAGCGCGAAAAAATTCACGCTAAGGCGGTAAAGCTTCGAGTTTTCGTCCTGCTCGACGATGCCTTCCGCGATCAGCGCATGCAGGATGCGATGCACGGTGGCTTGCGTCAGACCCACTGCTTTCGCGAGACGCGTGACGCGGCCGCCGTCGGGCTGAGCTTCCGACAATGCGCGAATCACGGCGAAAGCGCGTTCCAGCATGCCCGTACCGGGCGCCGCGCCCTGTTCGGCGGCTTCGGCGGTCCCACTTCCGGTATCTCGCTTGGTGGCAGCTTTCATCTCTTTTGGCTCGTTCGTATTTCAATCACCGGAATACTATAAAGCGTTTGCATCCTTCATGGAATCGCTCCCGGTCGCCCAGCCTCACAACGCTGCGGCGCTTTTATAGGGTTTGCCCCACTGCCTCGCAGTGAAACACTTCATAGCGTATGTTGTGTCTGCATTCCATTCAACGGAATCTTTTTGATTTAAATATCGTCAAACGGAATTTCAAATTGACGCCGCATAATTTGGCTGGCTAGAGTCGGCGTCATCGAGGCATTTAAAGGCCACATCATGTCGTTCCTCACACTTACAGACGTCACGAAATCGTTCGGCGACCTCCAGGCCGTCGCGGACGTCAATCTGTCGGTGGAAAAAGGCGAGTTCGTTTCGCTGCTCGGCCCTTCGGGCTGCGGCAAGACGACGACGCTGCAGATGATCGCCGGCTTCCTCGAAACGACGCGGGGACGAATCACGCTCGACGGTCGCGACATCACGCATATGAAGCCGAACAAACGCGGCCTCGGCGTGGTGTTCCAGAGCTACGCGCTGTTCCCGCATATGAGCGTCGCGGAGAACGTCGGCTTCGGACTCGAAATGCGCAATGTCGACAAGGCGGAGCGCAACGAACGCGTGCGCGAAGCGTTGTCGCTCGTGCGGCTCGATCAGCTCGCGCACCGCTTCCCTCGCGAGTTGTCGGGCGGGCAGCGGCAGCGCGTGGCGATTGCGCGCGCAATCGTGATCGCACCGCCCGTGCTGCTGCTCGATGAACCGATGTCGAATCTCGACGCCAAGCTGCGTGAAGACATGCAGTTCGAACTGCGCGGCATTCAACGCAAGATCGGCACGACGACAATCATGGTTACACACGACCAGTCAGAGGCGCTGTCGATCAGCGACCGCGTGGTGGTGATGGAAGCTGGCCGCATTACGCAGATCGATACACCGTACGAGGCGTACGAGCGCCCGGAGAATCGCTTCGTCTCGCAGTTCATCGGCAAGGCCAACATGCTGCCGGGCACGGTGATCGCGCGCGAGGGCGACGCGATCCGCATCGACCTCGGACATGATCTGTCCGAGACCGGCCGTACCGCGCAGTTGCCGATGCGCGAGCGCGTGATCGGCGTAGGCGACGCGGTAACGCTGTGCATTCGCCCGGAAAAACTCCGGCTGTGTCCGCCGGACGCGGGACGCGTGCCGGCCACGGTCACGAGCCGCTTTTTCCTCGGTAGTCAGTGGCTGTATTGTCTCGACAGCCGGCTCGGCGAAGTGCTGGTGTGCTGCCAGAACGAAGGCAATGAGCCGTTGCCTGAAGGCGCGGCAGTCGGCGTCGACTGGAACAGCGAAGCGATCCGCTTTATCCAGCGGGATGCGCATCATGGATAGCACGCTGCCTGCAACGGAGAACGGCAAGTCCGCGTCCGCAGGCGCAAGGCGCGCGCCATGGCGCGCATTCTTGCCGCTGTGGCTCATGTGCCTGCCCGCGTTCCTGCTGTTCGTCGCGCTCGTGCTCGTGCCGCTTCTGATGACGCTCGTGTTGAGCTTCTATCGTTTCGATCCGGCAAGCGGCCCGCTCGCCGCGTTCCAGTTCGGCAATTACGCGGAAGTGCTGGGCTCGTCGTATTTCCACACGATCTTTCTGCGCACGTTCGGCATAGCGTTTCTCGTCACACTGCTGTGCGTCGTGATCGGCACGCCGGAGGCCTACGTGCTGTCGCGCATGCGCGATCCGTATCGTTCGATGTTTCTGCTGGTGATTCTCGCGCCGCTGCTCGTCTCGGTCGTCGTGCGTGCGTTCGGCTGGAGCATGCTGCTCAACAGCAACGGACTCGTGAATCAGGCGTTCGGCCTCTTCGGCCTCGGACCTTACAAGCTCGAGTACACCACCTTCGCGATCGTCATTGCACTGGTGCACGTCATGCTGCCCTTCATGGTGATTCCCGTGTGGACCGCGTTGCAGAAACTCGATCCGCAAACGGAGAACGCAGCGCTGTCGCTGATGGCTTCGCCCGCAACAACTCTGCGCCGCATCGTGTTGCCACAACTCACGCCTGGCATTCTGTCGGGCAGCCTGATGGTGTTCGGTTTGTCGGCAAGCGCATTCGCGATTCCCGGACTGCTCGGCGGACGCCGGCTGAAGGTCGCCGCGACCGCCGTCTACGACGAATTCCTCGGCTCGCTGAACTGGCCGCTCGGCGCCACCATCGCGCTGCTGTTGCTGGTCGCGAATCTGATCGTGATGCTCACTTACTACCGGGTTCTGGAACGCAGATACACCAGAAGCCTGGGCTGACACAGCGGTTCATCGCGCGGAAACATCATGAGAAAGAACGGTCCCATTGCGTTGATTTTCCACACGCTCGTCATTGCGTTCGTGCTCGCGCCGCTTGTGATCGTCGTGCTGGTCGCCTTCACGCCCGACGAAACGCTCACGCTGCCGACGCACGGTGTCTCGCTGCGCTGGTTTCGCGCGATTCTCAACTACCCCGACTTCATCTCGGCGTTTTTCAACAGCCTGAAGCTCGCGTTTGCATCGGCGACGCTCTCGCTGATCGTCGCGCTGCCTGCCGCGCTCGCCATTGGCCGCGCGCGCTTTCCGGGCCGCGCTTTTCTCAACGGCTTGCTGCTCTCGCCGCTGGTGATTCCCGGTCTTGTACTCGGCATCGCACTGCTGCGGTTTTTCGCGTTGATCGGCGCGACTGGCTCGTTCGCGTGGTTGATCCTCGCGCACATGATCATCATTACGCCGTTCGTCATGCGGCTCGTGCTGGCCTCGGTAAGCGGCCTCGACCGCAGCGTCGAACACGCCGCGCATTCGCTCGGAGCCGATCCGTGGACCGCGTTTCGCCGCATCACGTTGCCGATGATTCTGCCCGGCATCACCGGTGGCTGGCTGCTGGCTTTTATCAACAGCTTCGACGAACTGACGATGTCGATTTTCGTAACGTCGCCGCAAACCGTCACGCTGCCCGTTCGCATGTATATGTACGCGACAGAATCCATCGATCCGATGATGGCCTCCGTCTCCGCGCTCGTGATCTTCATTACGGCGGGCGCAATGCTGCTGCTCGATCGCGTGTATGGACTCAACCGCATTTTGATCGGCCAGCACTGATGTCTTCTTCTGTTCACGCCCTCATGCAGTCCAAATCTTCGCCGTCCGACGCCGCAGTGCCCACAGGTGAAGCGCAGTTCGTCCGCATCGCCGAAATGCGGCGCGAACCCCTGCACTTTTATCTCGACGGCCGGAAAGTGGCCGCTCTGCAGGGCGATACATTGCTGACCGCCGTGCTGATGCAACAGCGGCGCGTGCGCGACAGCGAATTCAGCGGTGCGCCGCGCGCCGGCTTCTGCCTGATCGGCGCGTGCCAGGACTGCTGGATGCGCACCGAAGACGGCAAGCGACTGCGCGCGTGCTCGACGCTCGTCACCCCGGGACTGCGTGTGCTGACGCGTATCGAACCGGCAAGCGCCGCAGCGAAAAGCCACAGTGGAGACGCGCGATGAGCGACGATCGCCGCATAGTGATTGTCGGCGCCGGACCGGCAGGCGTGCGCGCTGCCGAAACCCTGGTTGCGGCAGGGATGCGCCCCATCGTCGTGGACGAAAATGCGCGCTGGGGTGGGCAGATCTACCGGCAGCCACCGGAACACGGCGGCTTCCAGCGCTCGAAGAAAACGCTCTACGGTTTCGAGGCTCGCAAGGCCGACGCGTTGCATACGACAATGCAAGCGCTCCTACCTTACATCGACTATCGGCCCGACACTCTCGCGTGGGCTTGCGAAAGCGGTCGGCTCGACACACTTCAGGCGGGACGCGAAATCAGCGTGCCGTTCTCGCATCTGATCATTGCGAGCGGCGCGACGGACCGGGTCTTGCCAGTGCCCGGCTGGACCTTGCCCGGCGTCTATACACTCGGCGCGGCACAGGTCGCGCTAAAGTCGCAAGGTTGCGCAATCGGCCGGCGCGTGGTGCTCACGGGCACAGGACCATTGCTGTATCTCGTCGCATATCAGTACGTCAAAGCGGGCGCGCAGGTCATGGCCGTGCTCGATACGAGCCCGCTCAGCCAACAGATTTCGGCCGCTTCGAAACTCGCCCGGCTTCCGGCGACATTCGCCAAGGGTTTGTATTACGTCGGCTGGCTCAACGCGCATCGCATACGTATCGAACGGGGCGTGAAGCTTGTTGGTATTCGCGGCACGCGCAATGTCGAGGCCATCGAATGGCGCTCCTCCGAAAATAGTTCGGTTACCGAATCAATTGCATGTGACGCAGTGGGCATCAGCTTCGGGCTGAAGCCCGAAACGCAGCTTGCGGATCTCGCCGGTTGCCATTTCCGGTTCGACGCGCTCAACCGTTGCTGGCTGCCCGAACTCGACGATGCCGGGCGCAGCTCCGTGCGCGGCCTCTATCTGGCCGGCGACGGCGCAGGCATTGCGGGCGCCGACGCTGCCGAACTCGCGGGACGCCGCGCCGCGCTGGCCTTGCTCGACGATCTCGGCATCCAACATCCACGCGGACCCGGCATGCTCGATGCCGCATCGATTGAACGCAAGCTGCAACATATCGCCGTCTTCCGCGCGGGCATTGAGACGGCATTCGAACCGCCCCCGAAATGCGCCGAGCAATGGCCCGACGACATGACCGTCTGTCGTTGCGAGGAAGTCGATGCGGGCACGTTACGGCGTTGCATCCGCGGTGGCGAAGCGAACGAGATCAACCGCCTGAAAGCGCTGACTCGCGTCGGCATGGGTCGTTGCCAGGGACGCATGTGCGGCGAAGCCGCGCTTCTATTGCTCGCCGAAGAAACCGGCCGCCCACTCGAAGCAGTTGGCCGCCTGCGCAGCCAGCCGCCGGTCAAACCCATCCCGCTGTCGCCCGCGATGTATGCCGACGATGTCGCTCCGATTCCCGAGGAGGCCCGCGATGAGTGACGCACCGCACTACGACGTGGCGATCGCGGGCGGCGGTCTCGTCGGTTCGTCGGCGGCACTCGCGCTTGCCAGGCGCGGCTTGCGCGTGGGCCTTTTTGAGCGGCGCTTCTGCGGCGCGCAGGCGAGCGGTGTGAACTACGGCGGCGTACGCTGCCAGGGCCGCCCAGTCGAGCAGATGCCGCTCGCCATGCGCGCGCGTCGTATCTGGGACCGCTTGCCGGACCTGATCGGCATCGACGGCGAATTTACGGTGTCGGGACATTTACGCCTCGCTCGCAGCGAGAACGACCTTGCCGCGCTTCAGCAATGGGCGGACATGGCGCGCGATTACGGACTCCACGCGCAGTTGCTGAGCGGCGCGCAGTTTCGCGAGCGCTATCCGTGGCTCGGCGCGGCGGCGGTCGGAGGATCGCTATGCGCGAGCGACGGACACGCGAATCCGCGCCTCGTGTCGCCCGCATTTGCGCGCGCTGCGCGTGCCGCGGGCGCGGACGTGCGCGAGCAAACCGCATTGAGCGGCATTCATCACGACGGCAAGCGCTTCCACATGCGGGCGGGCGATACGCAGATCAGCGCGGACTGGCTCATCAATTCCGCCGGCGCGTGGGCGAATACGGTCGCGGGCTACTTCGGCGAAAGCGCGCCGATGAAGCCGATCTATCCGAACATGTGGGTCACCGAGCCGCTGCCGCTTTTCATCACGCACAACCTGGGCGTGTTTGGCGGGGGCATCTACGCGCGACAAGTGGCGCGCGGCAATTGCGTGATCGGCGGCGGGCGCGGGCATGGCAACGGCGAATACGGACAGCCGTCGACGGAAACCACGCGGGCCGTCATGCGCGACGCGTGCGCGCTGCTGCCCGCGTTGCGCGAGGCGCTACTTATTCGCACATGGAGCGGCGTGGAAGGCGAGACACCCGACAGCAATCCGATCATCGGGCCGAGCCGCGCAGTGCCGCGTCTGTTGCATGCATTCGGCTTTTCGGGCGGGGGCTTTCTGCTCGCGCCCGGAGTTGGCGAGGTGCTCGCCGATCTCGTTATCGACGGCGCCACGGCCACGCCTCTCGACGCTTTTTCGATTGGCCGCTTTGCACAGCTTGCTACTTCATCCGTCGCTTAGATCACGTTTGTGAAACTCAGGAGCTTTCAATGAAATTGTTCAGGACGATCGCGGCATTGGCCGCATTGTGCGCATTCGGCGCGGCAGCACCCGCATGGTCGCAGACGAAGACGATCTACATCGGCATGAATGGCGGTCCGATGGAAAAGGCGTACACGAGCCAGGTGCTGCCCGACTTCGAGAAAGCGAACAATGTGAAAGTAGTCGTGGTGCCGGGCACGTCGTCGGATATTCTCGCCAAGCTGCTCGCAAACAAGGCGAGTCCGCAGATTCACGTGGTGTTTCTCGACGACGGCGTGATGGCGCGCGCGGTCAGCATGGGCGTATGCAAAAAGCTCGACGACTCGCCGGTGCTCAAAGAACTCTATCCGTTCGCGCGTATGAAGGACGACATGGGCGCGGGCGTGCAACTCGGCATGACCGGTATCGCATACAACAAGAAGCTGTTCGCTGAAAAAGGCTGGGCGCCGCCTACGTCATGGATGGATTTCGCCGATCCGAAATACAAAGGTAAGGTGGTGTTCCAGTCCGCCTCGAGCAGCACGTTCGGCCTGCACGGTTTCCTTGCGATCAACCGTTTGATGGGCGGCACCGAGCAGAACGTCGAACCGGGCTTCACGAAATGGGCCAGCACGGTTGGCCCCAACGTCGTCGAGTACGTGCCGAACTCGGCGAAGATCTCGGAAATGGTGCAAACCGGCGAGGCCGGCCTCTTTCCGCTGACGCCGACCGCCGTCGGCGATCTGGCCGATAAGGGAATTCCGGTTGGCTATGTGAATCCGAAGGAAGGTCCCGTGCTGCTGCTCGTTGATCTGTGCGTGGTCAATAACAATCCCGACCCGCAACTTGCACAAAAGCTCGCGCAGTTCCTGCTGTCCGCGCCGGCGCAGACGAAAGCCGCTGAAGCCGGACGCCAGATTCCGACCAACCGTCTCGCGAAAATGACGCCGCCGATGCAGCAAAGCCTCGGCAACGTGGAAGACCTCGTGCGCAAAGTCACGGTGGTGGATTGGGACACTATCAACGCGCACCGTGCGCAATGGGACACGCGCTGGAACCGGCAGATCGAACGCTAGGCTTCCCCGCTTCGCTTGAATGAAACGCGCGCCATACTAATACGAGGCGCGCGTTTTTATGTCATGTTGATGGCAGCTCAGAAGATCACCGAAATCGCCACCGCCAGCCAGATTGCCATGACGCCCGCAAGAAACAGATGACGCGCAATGCGTATCCTGACGTCGCTTGTCTCCGGCTCCACGGGGCTCGTGGCCATCCACGGTACAAGCCCGAGGCATCCAAAGCCGATCAGCGCGAGTACGAACACAATAATGTCGGCAACACGCCACCCGGTCGGCTCATACATTCCCCAGTAGCCGAGGAACGCGATACCGATGGAGAAAATCGTGGCCGACGCCGCGCTGAGCGCGGGCACTGATCCGATTGGAGCCGGCATGTTCACCTCCGGTCATTGAGCGGTTACGGCAACCTCCAGTCACACGACTCGCGACTTGCTACCCGAGGCTTACGACGTGCGCGTTTGCCTCGCTTCATACGTCTTCAGATGGCTATACGCGATGCGCAACAACGTCAAAGCGTGTTCGCCGTTTTGCGCTTCGCCGCCGCGCGAGATCAGATCGCCGAGGATGTGATCTGCCTCAGTATGCGAGTGATTTTCCACGTCGCGCAACATGGACGCAGTGAGCGGAGACGGTGTAAAGAGCGTTTGCGTTGCGCGCGCATCGAAGTCTGGCGCCATCGCAAAGCTGTTCTGTTCCGCAACCGCGCGACACTCTCCGAGCAGGCTTTCGATTACGCGCTTGCCGTCGGGCGCGGACAGTATGTCGCCGATCGAACCGCGCATCAGACAAGTGCTCGCCGCCAGCGTGGCGAGGAACACCCACTTCTCCCACATGCGCAACAGGATGTTCTCGCTGACGGTGACGTCGAAGTTCGCGCCGGCCATTGCATCGGCAATGGCTTGTACGCGTTCGGATACGCCGCCCGCCAGTTCCCCGAAAGTAACCGCATGCATCTCGTTCAGGTGCACGATCTGCTGATCCGCGTTGAGCGTTGCAGCAATCACGCATTGGCCGCCAAGCACTCGCGATTCGCCGAATTTCTCCGTGAGCACGTCGATATGACGCATGCCGTTGAGCATCGGCAAAATCAGCGTTGATTCGCCGACGAGCGGAGCAAATGAATCGATCGCGTCGTCGAGACTGTATGCCTTGCAGCTTAGCAGCACGAGATCGAACGGCTCGGCGTTCACGCCGGCCAGAATCGTTTTGACGTCGTGCTGAGTGAGATCGCCGCGCGGGCTCCTGATCACCAGTCCGTCGCGCTGAAGCTTGTCCGCGCGGCCCGCGCGCACGAGGAACGTGACGTCCTGCCCCGCCGCCGCGAGTCGTCCGCCGAAATAGCCGCCTACCGCCCCCGCTCCCACCACTAGAATTCGCATCTCTGACCTCTCGAGTGAATGTCGTCGCTCGAAGCAATGTAGCAAAGATCGACGCAACGCATCGGACAAGCGCCCATGCCGGGCGTGACGGGCGTGAAGTGACTCTGCGTTCTTCGTCCGGTCAACGGCACCGACCGTTCAACCTTTTGCGCACACGGTACTCTCGTACAGCGCGAGCATGCCGGCCGCGTCAACAGCGACGCAAACCCGGCACTCAGGCCGCTCGTCCCAGTCCGGCGCGGGCACGGGCATAGTGGACGGCTTCTGAATAGTCTGGCCGACCGCGATGCCGTCCGTCAGCACTCGCACAGGACCGCTGCGCGTGATGTACAGATGTGGCGCCAGTACATAAGCGACGGCCGACGAATCGTGCACGTAGATGCCCTGGAGCTGCGCGCTCTGCCGATGAAACGCCTCGTAATGCCGCGACACGTCCCACACGAACTGGCCCGCCGCGCCGCCACGGTCGCGGATCGACGCCAGATAGTCCTGGCTCATGACGGTGCGCTGCGTGACGTCGAGCCCGACAATCGCGACGGGCCACGCCGCGCCGAACACCATGTCTGCGGCATCGGGGTCGCCGAGAATGTTGGCCTCGGCTGCCGGCGTGACGTTGCCGAGCACGCCGTCCGTGCCGAATGCGCCGCCCATGATCACGACCTGCTTGACGAGCGGCGCGATCTGCGGATCTTCCGCAAGGGCCAGCGCAAGGTTGGTCAACGGGCCGACTGCAAGCAGCGTGACTTCGCCAGGATGCGCACGCACCGTGTCGACGATGAATCGGTGCGCGGGCCGTGCATCGAGCGGCGCATGTTCGGTGGCGCCCAGCGCGATGTTCCCGAGTCCGTTGTCACCGTGAATCCACGCGAGCGGCTGCGGCGCGGCTCGCTTGAGCGGCGCCGCAGCGCCGCGCGCGACCGGCACGCCCGGCGCGAACCTACCCGCAAGAAAGCGCGCGTTGTGCGTGGTGGTCTCGATCGTTGCGTTGCCGAATACGCTTGTTAATCCGAGCAGTTCGATATCCGGATGCAGCGCCTGGAACACGAGCGCCATGGCATCGTCCACGCCGGGGTCCGTGTCGTAGATCAGCTTGTGCGTGCTCATAGCGTGCTCATAGATAGAACGCGTCCGGCAGTTGTTCGCGCGCGGTCGTGTCGCGCGTGGCGCCGTGGAGATTGCCGAGCCGAATCGGCAACTCGGGACCGCCCAGTTCGATGATCACCTGGCGGCACGCGCCGCAAGGTGCAATCGGCCCCTCCGTATCGCCGATCACGGCGAGCGCGGCAAACTGGTCGCGCTGATAGCCCGCCGCAATCGCGCTGAAAAACGCGGTACGTTCAGCGCAGTTGCATAGACCGTACGACGCATTCTCGACGTTGCAGCCGTCGAACACCCGGCCGTCCCTTGTCAGCAACGCCGCGCCGACCTTGAATTTCGAATAGGGCGCATAGGCCTTTTCTCGCGCCACACCCGCGCGTTCCAACAGCTGTTCCATGTTCATGCAAGACATCCTCGATTCAATTGAGCGTAATGAACATGCCCGCGATGGTCGCGCTCATCAGATTGGAGAGCGTTGCCGCGAGCACGACACGCAACCCGTATCGCGCGACTTCGGCGCGACGTTCCGGCGCGACGGCGCTAAAGCCGCCCGTGAGCACCGCAATCGACGCAAAGTTCGCGAAGCCGCATAACGCGAACGACAGAATAGCAATGGTACGCGGATCGAGCGCATGCAAGCCCGCAGCAGTCACGCTCGCCGCATCTTTCAGGTACGGCGACAACGATGCGTATGCAACGAACTCATTGAGAATGATCTTCTGCCCGAGGAAATTGCCGGCAATCGCCGCCTCGTTCCACGGCACACCGATCAGCCATGCGAGCGGCGCGAACACCACACCGAGGACCGATTGCATCGACAGTTGCGGGTGGCCGAACCAGGCGCCTATGCCGCCAACGAGGCCGTTGAGTAGCGCGATCAGACCGACGAACGCAATCAGCATTGCGCCCACCATGACCGCGATCCTGAGGCCCACGGTCGCGCCCGAGCTAGCGGCCTCGATCACATTCGCGGGACGCTTTTCGTCGAAATTCAGGTTGTCGAGATGAACGCGGCTCGGCTCGGTTGACGGATGAATGATCTTCGCGAACAACAGCCCGCCTGGCACAGCCATGAAGGACGCCGCGAGCAGATATTCGATTCTTACGCCAAGACCCGCATAACCCGCCAGCACCGAACCGGCAACCGCGGCCATGCCGCTCGACATCACCGCGAACAGTTCGGCGCCCGTCATGTCGCGCGTGAACGGTTTGACGACCGCGGGCATTTCGCTCTGGCCGAGAAAGATCGTGGTGACAGCGGAAAACGACTCCAGCTTCGACACGCCGAGCAACTTCTGAAACACCGTGCCCAGCACGATCACGATCCAGCGCATCACGCCCAGGTAGTACAGCACGGAAATAAGCGCGGTGACGAAGATAATGGCCGGCAACACCCGCACGGCAAAGACGAAGCCACCGTTGCCGAAAACCTCGAACATTCTGGACTGCACGAGTCCGCCGAACAGGAACTCGATGCCGGCATTGCCGTAACCAAGCACGTTATTTACGCCTGCGGCCGCTGCCGCGAGAATCGTCTTGCCAAGCGGCACGAAGAGAATAAATGCGCCGATGCAGACTTGCGCGAGCAAGGCACTACTTACAGTCCGTAAGCGAATGGCGCGCCGATTCGTCGAAAAGATGAAAGCAATGAAGAGCAGTACGGCAATGCCGAGTACGTTGCGTGCGATGAGTGCCATGTCTCAAGTTCTTCATATGAAAGTGGCACTGATGCTAAACGAAACTGCTTCTGGAGAGAAATGTTTAAAGCAGGATTTAATGCGATTTGGAAAAGAACACGCGAGCCCCTTCCTCCGGTGTCAGGCCGAGATTGAAATAGCCTTCGAGCCGCTCGGCGTCCGCGTCGTTCAGCGTGAAGGACGTGCGAATGAAGCCGGACACGACCGCATGGTCGTACCACACGCTCATCCACATACGCAGCGCCAATACTTTCGGCGATCCCCAACCCCATTCGTCGTGGGTCATGATCCTCCCTTCTTCGTGCGTATTGCCGCCTGGCCGGCGCTGGTGGCTACCCTCATGGCGGGCCGCTCGTCAGGCGGGAATACGTGCCACAAACCGTTGCCGTGACGGAAGAAAAAGAGCGTCAACGTGCCCGTCTCACGTTGTGCCTCGACACATATGCAGCGTCTGTTTCCTTGGCCCGCGGATGGCTGCAACTGGATTCGAGCCGATGCTGCGCCGCTCGTGTCCAGCCACTTCTCGACCAGTTCGCGCAACGATCGCTCTGACGCCGCCATAACTCCTCCGCTCATTCGCATAGTGCATCGTAGAACGACGGTGGCAACGCCTCCATCGGCGGCGGCGGAATGTCAGATCAGGAATGCCTGCTTCAGTACTCAGGTTTTCCTGACGCGTGTCCACTATCTATTCGGCGACCAGTCCGTGCCTTATCGCATAGCGAATCAGGTCAGCGTTATTGGCCAGGCCGAGCTTCTGCATGAGTCGCATCTTGTGCGTGCTGATCGTTTTCGCGCTGAGCGCGAAAGCATCGGCAATTTCGTTCAGGCTCTTGCCGAGTGCAAGCATTTGAAGAACCTGAAACTCGCGGTCGGAAAGAATTTCGTGCGGCGGCGCGTCGCCCGAGTAAGTTTCGAAGACGATTCCCTCCACCAGTTTCGGGTCGATGAAGCGTCCGCCTTCGGCGAGCTTATGAATTGCGGCGAGCAGCACGTCGGGATTGCTGTCTTTCGTGACATAACCCGTTGCGCCCGCACGTAGCGCGCGAGAGACCACCTGTGCCTCGTTATGGATGCTCAGCACGAGCACCGGCAGCGACGGCCGTTCCGCGCGCACGCGCCGGATCAGATCGACACCGCTGATCCCCGGCATTGTCATGTCGAGCAGCAGTAAATCCACCTGACAGGTGCGCAGTTTCTCGATTACTTCAGAACCTTGCGCCGCTTCGCCCGCCACCATAATGTCGGGCGTCGTTTCGATTATCTGCTTGAGACCTCCGCGCACTAGCGGATGGTCGTCGGCAATCAGAAGCCTGATCATGTCTGAACCCCGTCCTGAAGCGGTATATGTATCGAGACCGCGGTGCCCGTTCCCGGCGCACTATCGATCAGCAGCGAGCCGCCTATCAGACGCGCCCGCTCGCTCATGCCGAGCAATCCGTATGAATAGTCGCGACGCACGGCGTCCTGATCGAAACCGCAGCCGTCGTCGCTGACATGCAGGTCGAGTGCCGTCGACGTATTCGTCAACGTGACGTCCGCTCGCGTCGCGCATGCATGCCGCGCGACGTTTGTCAGCGAAGCCTGCACGATTCGAAACATTGCGGTTGCGTGTGCATCGGACAGCACGGGCTCTCCGCCGTTCAGACGAAACTGGCAGGCAAGTCCGCTGCGCCGCCCGAAATCGTCGACGAGCCATTCGAGCGCCGATACGATTCCGTAATTGAGTGCTGCAGGCCTCAAATGGCTCGCGACGTTGCGCACCATCCAGATGGTTCTTTCAACGAGCTCGCGCATGTCGTCGGTTCTTTTCGCCACTTCCAGATCGCCGGAAAGTCGCATTTTAAGCAGCGACACGTCCATCTTGAGCGCCGTTAGCAACTGGCCCAATTCGTCGTGAATTTCCATCGCGATACGCTTTCTTTCCTCTTCGCGAATGGCTTCCATGTACGCGGACAGTTCGCGCAACTGCTCGCGCGATTCCACCAGTTCCTGCTCGATCCGCTTGCGTTCCGTAATATCGTTGAGGCCGACGAAAATCGCGGGCGCATCGTCGTAGGTCGCGACACGCGCAGTCGCGATGGCCCAGAACGTCGAGCCGTCCGCACGCTTTAACTGAACTTCGGTGTTGCGAAAGCTTCCTTCATGACGCAGGTCTTCGACAAGGCGGTCGCGGTCTGCGATATCCGCATACAACTCGGCGATGTTGCCGATATGCGTGGTCACATAATCGATGCCGAAGAGTTCGCGCAACGGCTTGTTCGTGTACAGAACGTGCCCTTCGGGCATCGACGTAATGCAAAGCGGCACCGGACTCGTTTCGACGATCGTTCGAAAACGGAACTCGCTCGCGACGAGCCGCGCCTCAGCACGCCTGCGTTCCTCGATCTGCGACTGTAGCGTCGCATTTGCGCGCCCCAGTTCGTCCGTGCGCTGCGCGACACTTGCTTCGAGGCCGTCGCGCACGCGCGACAACGCGGCCTCGGCTCGCTGACGCACGAGCACTTCGTCCTGCAATTGCCGGTTCTGCGCAATGAGTTTTTGATGCATGCCTCTGAGCGCAAGATGCGTGCTGATGCGCGCCATCATTTCGTCGACGTGGACGGGTTTCGTCAGGTAATCGACGCCGCCAGCCGAAAAGCCTTCCACCATGTCCTCGCTACCCGTTAGCGACGTCATGAAGATCACGGCGATATTGCGCGTGCGCTCGTCCGACTTGAGACGCCGGCAGGTTTCGAAGCCGTTTATGCCTGGCATCCTCACGTCGAGAAGAATCAGGTCGGGCTGCGAGAATTGCGCGCGTTGGATCGCCTCCGGGCCGTCTAGCGCGACGAGCACCTTGAAGCCGCGCGCTACCAGACTCTCGACAACGATCGCCAGATTGGCCGGGTTGTCGTCCGCGATCAGGACCGTGGGCGAGTCGTCAGCGGGAAGCGCGGTGCCGTTCATCCGACCGCCCTGCGTTCGAGTTGCTCCTCGACGAGTTGGAGTAGCGCTTTCGATTGATAGCCTTTCGCGAGGCTCAGAATCCGCGCGGCGAATGCGCGGTAATGTGGATCATGCGTCGCGACCCGTTCGGCCCACAGCCTTATCTCCTGCATATCGCCGCGGCGCGCGAGCAGATGCAACTCTTCGAGTTCGTCTTCGGGTACCGCGACAGGATGCCCAGCAGGGGCATCCTGCACGCCGGTCGTAGCGCCCGCGGGCGCGTAGGTCCATTCGAGATCGAGCAGGCGCGCGACATGCGCGAGCAGCTTCCCGAAGTCGATCGGCTTTGGAAGGAACGCATTTGCGCCGGCTTCGAGGCTGCGCTGCTCGTCTGCGCCTGACGGACTCGCGGATGTCGCGATCACCGGCACTTCCGAAAAACCCCGAATCTGCCGCAACCTGCGTGTCGCTTCGAGTCCATCCATATCGGTCATTAAGATGTCCGTCACGATCAGCGCCGGTCGCTCGCTCAACGTTTTCGCGAGTCCCTGGCGGCCGCCGGTCGCTTCAACGATCGCGAACCCGAGCCGGCCGAGAAAGTCCACCAGCACCGCACGGTTCATCGCGACGTCGTCGATCACCAGCACCTTGCGGCGCGCACCCTTGTAACCCGTCGCCATTTGCGCGTCGGCAACAACCGGCGCGGCGGGTAACGCACCCGACGCCGCCGGCAGTTCGAACCAGAATACACTGCCGCGGCCAGGCTGGCTCTGCACGTGAATTTCACTGCCCATTGCGCGCAAAAACTGCTGACTGATCGTCAGGCCGAGCCCTGTCCCACCCACGCCGCGTTCCAGATGCGCAATCTGTTCGAACGGCTCGAAAATGGTCTGAAGTTTGTCGGCGTCCATGCCGATGCCTGTATCACGCACTTCAAAACAGACGCTGTTGTTCGAAGTCATTTCGACCAGCAAGCTCACGCTGCCTTGATCCGTGAAGTTGAACGCGTTTGCGAGCAGGTTCAGCAGCACCTGACGCAAGCGCCGTTCGTCCGCGCGAACGGCGTCGGGCACGTCCGGCGCCACCCGCCAGATGAACTCGACATGCTTCTGCGCGTTTTTCACTTCGATGATTTCGCGAATCGCATCGAGTGTGCCGGCAAGCGGCACGTCGCCAATCTCGACGCGCAACCGGCCCGCTTCGATCCGCGCGAAATCGAGTGCATCTGCAATCAGTCCGAGCAGGTGTTCGCCGCTGCGTTGAATGACGCCGACGCCGTCGCGTTGTCTCTCGCTCAAACCCGGGTCGCGCCGCAAGATCTGCGCATAGCCGAGAATCGCGTTCAGCGGCGTGCGCAACTCGTGACTCATATTGGCAAGGAACTCGCCCTTCGCTCGATTCGCTGCTTCGGCGGCGCGGCGCGCCTCGCGTTCGGCACCGGCCTCCCGTTCGTCGAGATATGCGCGATGCAACCGGGCGCCCATCGAATTGAACGCCGTCACCACGCGCTCCAGTTCGTCGGGCTCGCGGGGCGCACGCCGGTTTAACTTAAGAGGTTCGGCTGGCTCGCGAAAGTCGTAGCCGTCTACGGTACGAGCAAGCACCGCAAGATGGCGCGTCACGAGCCGATTCAGAATAAAGACGATGAAAAGCGAAACAAGGAAAATGTTGGCGGCTTGAGTGACGAGAATCAGCAACGCCGTGTGTTTAAGATCGTCGTACAGATCGCTCAACGTCGCCTGCACGTATAGCGTGCCGATGCGCTGGTCGTTGCCGAGCACGCGATGCATGAGCGGGTACTCACGCGCTATCGCCGGCCCGTTGACCGGTCGGCCCGCGCTTACGAGCGTGGGCGCCGAACTCCCGCCCGACTGGCGCACTTCAGCCACACTGATATCTGCCAGACGCAGAATGCCGCCGAGTTCAAGCCGTAACTGCGCCTCGTCGAGCCGCCACAGCGCCTCGCCCAGACTGTCGCGGTAACTTTTGTCGATGTCCGAAAGGCGGTTTTCTATGAGCGCAATGCCCTGGCTGTAATCGCGGTGAATCTGCAACGCGGTCAACAACAAGGTCAGCACACAACTAAACAGGATCGCGATGGCAAGAAGCCGGAGCACGATACTGTGCCGTAACCGCCTGAGCGGATACCACCACTCCCCCATGGGGTTGACAGCCATATTGCCCCCGCAAGCATGGTGATGTCGTTACTCGTTCGGTGCTGGCGCAGCGCGCCGCTATTTCAAGCGCCCACGCCGAAAAGCGGTTGTTACCATGTTATGACGCGATGCGCGCGCGTCGCAATGTACTCTGCTTCGTTACCTACTCCATTGCTTGCCGCAGTGCGCGCCAATTTCCCGCATCGCTCAGGATGACAGCCGGATTTCAATTACGCCTTGCGGCTCGTGAACCGCACGAAGCAGCAGTTCGTCGACGCATTCGGTTAGCTCGCGAAGCATTGCCGTCGCCTCGTCATCCAGTTCCATTGGATGCGACTTTCGTAGTTCCCGCAGCGTTTCTCCAACTCGCCGGATCGCCTTGGGTCCGCTATCGACTAGCGGCCAGCAATGCATCAGATAACCTAACGGCGTGATGCTGCGTCGTTCGCACCAGATATCGAAGAGACGGAAGCAGATCGAGTTGATATGCTCCACCTCGGTCTCACGCTGCGACGGATAGGAAATCATCTCTGTTACCCGGTTAGGCCATTTTGATTCATCCATCATAGAACGGTAGTCGTCGCGCAACAGTCAGGCAGCGCGGATGATCCGTCAAGGGTATCCTGATTCGAGCGTAAGGAAATCCTGACCCCGCTCGCCGGTTCGCGCGAGCGAGGCTAAATTCCCTGCTCTCCCCGCTAAGGCGCACGCGCGCGCACGGCCACCGGCCACTGCGCCCAATACTCTTCCGGAATCTTTCGGTCAGCCGCGGACAGATAGCGGTTGTCCAGTTCTATCACTTTCCTCTCGCGCAAATTGGCTTGCGCCAGCGCGCGCTGAATGTACGGGTGAGAATCGAAGAGCCTCATATATGAGCCGTCTTTGTAAGCCGCCATGAAGCCGCGCTCTAATGTTATAGCGAGCTTAGGATCACGGCGAGCCACGTAAAAGAGAAAGTCCGACCGGTACTTGAGCAGCAAACGTTTTTCAACCGTCAGGTCGGGCTCCGCCTGCTTGCGCGCTTCAAGTTCGGGGAACGCTTCGATTACGCCTCGCGGGTAATAGTCTATTCGTCCCGCGCGCGTCATTGCGAATAACGTGTCCGTGCTGGACGTCTCCACTTTCAGGCCGGCGTCGAGCAGGACTTCCGTGTCGACCCAGTCGAGCCCTTGGCCCGCCGTCAACCGGCGCAGATCTGCTACGTTGTCGACCTTGTCAAAGTCGGCCTGACGGTCTTTCCTTATCACGAACACGCGATAGCCGATCAAGCCGCGGTTCACCGGAATGTGCACCACGTTCAGCCCGGTTTCCGCCCGGCTATCCATGCTGGTCCAAAGAAGATTAACGGAGTCGCCGTCGGCCAGCTCAGCCAGCGCGCGGCCGCGCTCCATGGCCACGTCGGCCTGACGGATCGTATAGGTGACTTTTGCCGATCTCATCGCGAGGTCCAGCACTGCAAGAGCAAATGCCGCATGAACCTCACCGCCGGTGCGGATTCGCGGATGAACGATGTCGAAGTCGGCAGATGACCCTGCATGCGGCCTGCCAAGCATGCCGGCCGTGCTCAACGCCGCGAGTACAAAGCTCCTGCGCTGCATGATCGTATCGACGTGTGGTTCTATGGCGCCCCCGATGGCGCCGTCATGTAAGTATCCTGTCACTGTGCTGAAAGCTTGGCAATGAGTAGAAGCAGACTGAACTTGCGCGGTGATCCTCGCTGCAACGTCGATTCTCTGGCATTCGACTCTCATGGAAAACCCTCGACCCACGGCGGTATGCCGAGTCAGGAAAAGCTCCGGGTAGCTCACTGTAACGACCGGTTCACTGGCGTCGCGGCACGAATGATGCTCGGGAAAATCATCAGGGTTGTTGCAAGGAGTCAACGCCATGACGCTTTGGAGTCTCTTGCGTTCGCCAGCGGAACAGCAGATCGCCGGCATGCCGGTGCCATGCTCCGTGGCCCTGCCCGACGGTCAGCGCATCGGCGCGCGCGAGCCGCGTCTGTCGTTCGAAATACGCGACACGAGGGCGCTCTTGCATCTGACTCAGGGCGCGATCGGGCGACTCGCGGAAGACTACGTGGAAGGCCGGCTGGAAATAGACGGCAGCATGCACGACCTCATGGCAGCGGCGCCGGCTTTGCTGCGCAGTGATCCCACGCACGAAACACATGGATGGCTGCTGGACCACGTGAGCCGCGCGCGCCGCGCGATCTGGGAGCACACGCACCATAGCCGCGCCAAAGACGCCGCTCAGATTCAGCATCACTACGACGTCTCCGACGATTTTTACGCGCTGTGGCTCGACCCGCTACGCGTGTACTCATGCGCCTACTTTTCTTCGCCGGATATGTCGCTCGCCGACGCGCAGCAAGCCAAGCTCGACCACATCTGCAGGAAACTCATGTTGCGCTCGGGCGAGCGCTTTCTCGACGTCGGCGCGGGTTGGGGTGCGCTGTTGCTGTGGGCTGCCGAACACTACGGGGTTGCTGCGACCGGCATTACGCTTTCCCGGAACCAGCACGCGTACGTCAACCAACTGATCGAACAAAAGGGACTTCAGGGCCGCGTGACAATCCTGCTGCAGGACTACCGGGACGTCGATGAATCCGCGACGTTCGACAAGATCGCGTCGGTCGGTATGTGCGAACACGTCGGTCGGCCGAACCTGCCGGCGTACTTTGCGAAGATGCGGCGTCTGCTCAGACCGGGCGGTCTCATGATGAATCACAGCATTACCGCGGGCGGCGCCGACAACGCGGAGGTCGGCGGCGGTATGGGCGACTTCATCGACCGATACATTTTTCCGGGCGGCCAACTGGTACACGTCAGCGTCATGATGAATGCGATGACGCGCGGCAATCTCGATCCGGTAGACGCTGAATGCCTGCGTCCGCATTACGCAAAAACGCTGTGGCATTGGGCGGATGCACTGGAAGCACATCTCGATCAAGCACGCGAAGTGCTCGGCAAGGACGCGGAGAAAATCATCCGCGCGTACCGGCTGTATCTGGCGGGATCTGCAATGGGATTCGAGCGCGGCTGGACGTCGCTATTCCAGATCGTCGCGTCGCGCCCCGCAGAGTCGGTAAAAGCCGATGATGGTCACGCGGGCCGCATGCCATGGGCTCACAGCGACTATCCGTTCAATCGGACGTACATGTATGCGCGGCACCCTGCTATTGATCGGGTCAACGAAGTCGAACGCGCGAACGGTGGGTGCGAAATTCGTTGAACCGCTGGTTTCCTTCGCCGGAAATCAGATCCACATTCAGTTCTCTGGCGAAGTGCGGAATCTGATCAAGCTGATCGCCAATCGCAAAGAGCCCTGTCGCGTGAATGCCCCTCGCCGCCCGCGTCACCCCTAGGTACGGCCGGCATTTTATATCATATTGAAATATAATTATGACCACACGGTATTCGCGTTGGCGCAGCTTTCGCGGGTATCTTCGCAGCCAAGTACAATCGACTAACTCCTCGTTCGCACCTTGTCCCGCTCCATTGTCCTGCGCTGGCTTTCCAGCTTTATTCCCGTTCCGGTCACCGTCAAATGGCAGGAGCGCGCGCGCGCATGTCTGGGTGCGCTGCTCGGTATCGCATTCACCGGCGGCTCCATGTATCTGCTGTTGGGACCGGGCGCGAACATTCCTCTGCTGGTTGCGCCGATGGGCGCTTCCGCCGTACTGCTTTTCGCTGTGCCGGCGAGTCCGCTTGCGCAGCCATGGTCGATCATCGGCGGAAATCTCGTTTCCGCGACGATCGGCGTGACGTGCGCGAACGTGATCGCCGATCCCACACTGGCGGCCGCGCTGGCCGTCGCGCTCGCCATCTGCGGTATGTTCGCGCTTCGCTGTGTGCACCCGCCGTCGGGCGCCGTCGCGTTGACCGCCGTGCTCGGGGGCCCGGCCATTCATGCGCTCGGCTACCGCTTCGTGCTCGAACCGATCGCGATACAGTCGGCCGCGCTGCTCGCCGCCGCGATCGCCTACCACGCCGCCACCGGCCACCGGTATCCGCATTCGGCACGCGCGGCGCGCGGCACGGCGGGCAATACCGCGGACGCCGACTCCCGCGCCAGCTTCACACGCGCCGATCTGGAAGCCGTACTCAAGCGCCGCAGCGAAATGCTCGACATCGACCCGGACGACCTGGAATCGCTGCTGCGCGAGACCCAACTTCAAGCCTTCTCACGCAGTTTCAACGAACTGACCTGCGAGAACATCATGTCGCGTCATGTGGTATCGGTGTCGGCGGGCACCCGCGCGGTCGCTGCATGGGCACTGTTGAAACGCAACAAGGTGAAAGCGCTTCCGGTGATCGACACTGACCACAGCCTGATCGGCATCGTTACGCGTGCAGATCTCGTCGATAAAAGAATTTTCGGCCAGTTCGTGCCGTTCATTGCCTATATAGATGGCTGGCTGCGCGGCGATGCACTGCGTGCGCCAACCGTCGGCAGCGTAATGACCACCGACGTCCGCACCGTCAAGACCAATGCGCCGATTACCGAACTCGTGCCGATGTTCGCCACCTACGGTCACCACCACATTCCTGTGCTGGATACCGCTGGCCACGTGGTCGGCATGATTACGCAAGTGGATCTCATATCCGGGCTCTATCGGCAGACAGTGGTCAAGGCGCAGCAGGCCGCGTGATCGCAGCACCGCACGGCACTGCGCGCGGTTGCACGCCAAACCGCAACGACAACGTTTGACGGAAAGTTCCGCCCTCAAAATTACATCATTTCGTGATATAATTTTTGCTTATCTACACTGGCGGTGAGCAATGAAAGAACGGTCTCCAGGATTGCGTAAAGCCGACTTCGAGCAACTGTCGGAGTTTCGCTATCAGATGCGGCGCTTCGAACGGTTCTCGGAACAGGCCGCGCAGAGCGAAGGCATTACGCCGCTGCAGTATCTGTTGCTGCTGCATATCAAGGGATACCCGGAGCGCGACTGGGCGACCGTCGGCGAACTCGCGGAGCGGCTTCAGGCTCAGCATCATGGCGTCGTCGCGCTGGTGTCGCGCTGCGAAGCACTCAATTTGGTGCGCCGTCAAACTAGCGAGACCGACCGCCGCCAAGTCGAAGTACACATTGAAAAAGCGGGCGAAAGAGTGCTTGCGCGACTTGCCGAGCTTCATCGCGCCGAGCTCAGATCGCTCAAGGGCGCCTTCCAGGTTCCTCAGATCGATCTCGACTAATCATGAACACCGACTCCCACAAGCGGGACTTCTCCGCCAACGCGCGACTGCCGGGCATTTTCGCGCTCGCCGCTTGCATTGGCGCAGTCAGCACGCTCGCAGCCTTCGTGTTGCTCAACCTGATTCATCTGTTCACGAACCTGTTTTTCTTCGGCACATTGTCGTTCGTCGAACGTTCGCCCGCCCATAACAGCCTTGGCGTTTGGGTCATTGGCGTGCCGATAATCGGCGGACTGATCGTCGGATTGATGGCGCGGTTCGGCTCGGAAAAGATTCGCGGGCATGGCATTCCCGAGGCGATCGAGGCGATCCTGTTCGGCAAAAGCCGGATGTCACCCAAGGTGGCCGTGCTCAAGCCGCTGTCGTCGGGCATCGTGATCGGCAGCGGCGGCCCGTTCGGCGCTGAGGGCCCCATTATCATGACCGGCGGCGCGCTCGGGTCGCTGATTGCGCAATGCTTCAAAGTCACGTCCGCGGAGCGCAAGACGCTGCTCGTGGCAGGCGCCGCAGCAGGCATGACCGCCGTGTTCGGCACGCCCGTGGCGGCGGTGCTGCTGGCCGTGGAATTACTGCTCTTCGAATGGCGGCCACGCAGTTTTCTGCCCGTGGCCGTGGCCTGCGCTGTGGCCGGTTTCGCTCGCGCGGCCTTCTTCGGCACAGATCCGTTGTTTCCGCTCGAAACAGCCGCGCCAGATGGGTGGTCGCTATTCTCTTGCATGATTGCAGGGCTTTTGTCCGGCGCGCTCGCGTCGGGACTTTCCGCCGCGCTTTACAAAACCGAAGACCTGTTCGGCAAGCTGCCAATCCACTGGATGTGGTGGCCCGCACTCGGTGGCGTCGTAGTGGGTATCGGCGGGTGGCTCGAGCCGCGAGCACTTGGCGTAGGTTATGACGTGATTGGCGACCTTCTGCATCAACACATTGCATTGCAGATTGCCATCGTGCTGCTCGCGGTGAAAGCCATCATGTGGGTCGTCGCGCTCGGGTCGGGTACATCCGGTGGCGTGCTCGCCCCGCTGCTGATGCTCGGCGCGGGACTCGGCACCGTTCTCTCACACTGGCTGCCCGGCAATCAACCTGCACTGTGGCCGCTCGTCTGTATGGCCGCAACGCTCGGCGCGACACTCGGTGCGCCGTTGACCGCGATTGTCTTCGCGTTCGGCCTCACCCACGACAGCAACGCGCTATTGCCCTTGCTCACTGCTACGCTGGTCGCTCACGGCTTTGCCACGGTCACTATGCGCCGCTCGATCATGACCGAAAAAATCGCGCGACGTGGTTATCACATCTACCGCGAATACGGCGTGGACCCTCTTGAGCGCCATCATGTGGACGAGGTGATGACAACCTCCGTCGAGTCGATCGAAGCAGACATGACGGTCGGCGCGGCGCTCGACAGATTCTTCGGTGCAAAGCAGACGCGTCGCGCGTATCCGGTGACGCGTGGCGCCGCGGTAATCGGTGTGGCCGACCGCGCGCTGCTCGAACAGTTTCGCGACGAGGACCCGAACCTGCGGCCCGCCATGAGCGTCGCGGACGTCTTCGCTCAGCGTTCACTGGCGTTCGCGTTGCCCTCCGAGACCTGTCGCCTCGTAGCGACGAGGCTGGCAGTACACGACCTCGAACGATTGCCCGTTGTAGCCGATGCAAAGTCGATGCGTCTTCTCGGCATCGTCTCGCGCAGCGATCTCGTCAAGCCGTCGCTCAGTCACTTTGAAGAAGAGCACAAGAAAGAGCGGTTTCGCCGTCTGACGCCGGCGCGTGGCAAACGGCGATTTGCGCCCATCGGCAAAGCGGGCTAATTGAAATCGGTTCGCTTCAATGCGAAGCGGACTGCGCCGGATAGACGAGCAAACCATCGGGCTGCACGCTGGCACCCGGCGTGATAGTCGCCGGGTTAACGTGATGCGCATCCATGATGTGCATTACCGTTTCACCGTGCATCAGCAGATAGTCCGTAATGATGCGCCGGTGACAACGCCACCACACTGCTTCTGAGCACATCATCGCGCAGCGCCGGCGATGTCCGAGTTCTCGAAGTTCAGCCAGACCCTTTTGAAAAGGGTCCGTCATGGCGTAATCGGCGTAGTTTCGAAACGCGGGGTGCGTCCAGTACCCGTTCGGAGACGGACCCTCATCCTTGCGGCGGCCACGACGCCCTCCGAGTTCCGCCAGATGCACGTACTTGATATGTGCCGGCGCCAGCGACTCCGGCAGCGTATCGCGGTTGAACTGCGGGTTAGTACGAGAACGTGGAATGCTACGCACGTCGACTAATGTTTCGATATCCGAAGTATTGAGCAAATCAATCAGTTCGGACAGCGTGCGCGTGGAGTGCCCAATTGTGAAGAACGGCCGTGCCATCATGACCTCGTCGGCTTCGTCGTGTCATCGGATTGTATCGTTACCAAGGCGAAAGCCAGCCGCCTTCCCGCCTGCACTTTCGCCCACGCATTCTGCATGCCCGCACAATCTCAACCCGCAGCGCACCGGTCACACAGCAAGTCAATTATTCAACGACACTGCCGTCACCGTTTCAGGAACATCCCAGCCACCGCCCAGCGAACGATATAAGGCAACGGCGGCAAGCGCATGCTCGCGCCTTGCCTGGTTCAGCGATTCGGCGTCGCGCAAGTACGCCTCCTGCGCGGCGAGGACATCGAGGAAACTGGATGCACCGCCTTTGTACAGGTCGCTCGACAAACGCAACGCTTGATTGGACGCATCCAGCGCGCCTCCAAGGCGCTCGACTTGTACGGCGCCGTTCACCAGCTCGCTCCGCGTGTCTTCGATCTCTTTTAGCGCTTGCAACATCGTCTGCTGCAGGCCTAGTTGCGACTCACGCATGCGGCTTTCGCTCGCATCGATATTCGCGGTGATTCGGCCGGCGTTGAAAATCGGGCTCGTCGCGCTCAATGCGGCGCTAAACAGGTTATCGGTCAGCGTGGGCAGTCCGAGGTACGATGAGGCCAGCAAACCATCGGCGAGGTTCAACCGGAACTTGGGGTAGCGCTCGGCTTTCGAGACGCCCACTTCCGCAGCGCGCCGCTCGACGGTGGCATACGCGGTACGCACATCGGGCCGCTGCAGCAGTGCTTCTGAAGGCAGCACTTGCGGCACACGCTGTGCAGGCACGGGAATGTCGCGCGCATCGGCGAGCAACAGGCTATCCACGCTCTCCGGTGTGCGTCCCGAGTAAACCGCGATCAGACTGAGTTGATGCTGCACGGCCGTCTGCATGCGTGGAATCTGCGCCTGCAAGTCCTGCAACTGGTTCTGCGCGCGCGCAACGTCGAGTTGCGACGACAGGCCGTAATGCAGACGCTGTTGCGTGAGCTTCAGCGCGCGAGCGCGTATCTGCTCGTTCTCGTTGAGAATCTGCAGCTGCGCCTGAGCCCAACGGAGATCGATATAGGCCGCTGCCGCATTGGCGGCGAGCGCAAGCCGTACCTCGTTCAACGCCGACTGCCGGCCCGACACTTGTGCTTGCGCCGTCAGAACGGCTAGACGCTCGCCGCCGAATACATCGGGCGCCCAACTGGCCGCGAGTCCAGCACCCGCCTGGCGCACGTATCCGAGCGGCGGCGGTGTGTTTTGACGCGAGTACGACGCGGTGGCACCAGCATTCAACTCAGGGAGCAAGGCAGCGCGATTCTGCGTGACCAGGTCCTGCGCCTGCCTGACGCGCTCCACTGCCGCCTGCACATCAAGATTGCCGGTCAATACCGACTCGACCAGCCGATGCATGACAGGGTCGCCAAACTGATCCCACCACACGTTGGCGCTCACGCTGTCTTGAGGCGCGTCCACGCTCCATGCTTGCGGCGCGAGCGGGCTCACCGTCTGCGGCAGATCCGCGTGCGTCGCCGGCTGCACGGCGCACGCGGCAAGCGCCAGCGTTAGAGCGCTTGTCAGTACTCTGAGAGCGATCGTTTTCATCATCAGGTCCTCAATGAGCATCGGGCGGGGGCGCGGCATTTCCGAATGGGCGCGAGAAAAGCACGCTCAATAAGCCCACGACAAAACACAGCGACACGGCGAGAAAGGTGTCGGAGAAGGTAAGCACCAGGGCTTCCCGCATCAGAACCGCATGCAATGCGCCGAGTCCTGCATTGGCTGCATTCAGCGCGTTTCCACCGAGTGCCGCGAAATGCGCGGCTTGCTGTTGCAAGATCGATTCGACTACCGGACGACCCGCCGTCAAGTGTTCATCGAGCCGCTCGTAGTGCAAATTGAGCCGGTCGTTCAGCATCGTGCTGCTCACTGCAATGCCGATTGCGCCGCCCAGATTACGCATCAGATTGAAGAGGCCGCTTGCGGACCGAAGTCTAGACGGCGGTAGTGAGCCGAGCGCCATCGTGACGATTGGGGGAATGCAGAACTGTTGACCGATCCCCCGCAGCGCCTGCGGAATCAGCAACTCCTGCCAGCCCCATTCATGAGTGAGGGGCACATACAGATAACAACCAAGGCCGAACAACGCGAGGCCAAATACCATCAAGAGTCGCATGTCGACAAAGCGCGCGAGCGTCGAGTACGCGACGAGCGCTAGCAACTGGAAGCAGCCTACCGACAACAACGCAAAGCCGATCTGCAGCGAGTCGAACCCGCGCACGCGTGACAGGAATACCGGCGTAAGAAAAACAGTGCAGAAGATCCCAATGCCCGTGATGAACGACAGCAAACTGCCGATGCCGAAATTGCGAACCGCCAACGCGCGCAAATCGACAATCGGCTCCTTTGCGGTAAACGCATGCACCAGGAAAAGAAATCCGCAAATAGCCGATATCCAGGTGCACAGAACAATCACGTCGTCGCCGAACCAGTTCTTGCGCGGTCCTTCTTCGAGCACATATTCGAGGCAGCCGAGAAAGCCGGACATGAGCGCAATGCCCAGGTAGTCGCCTTTTTTCAACAGCGACAAATCAGCTTTATCGACATGCACGTACTTCGGCACTGTCAACGCGACGACAAGACCCGGCGCCAGGTTCAGATAGAACAGCCAGTGCCACGACCATTGCGACGTGATCCATCCGCCGATTACAGGCCCCACAGTCGGCGCGAGCGACGCAAGCGCGCCGATCGTGGTCGACGCGATCAGGCGTTGCTTGCCCGGAAACAACACGAATGCCGTCGTGAACACGGTCGGAATCATCGCTGCGCCTAGCGCACCTTGCAGGCCGCGAAACAGGATCATCGAATTGATGTCCCATGCGAGTCCGCACAACATGCTCGTGACGGTGAAGCCAAGTGCCGAGAATGCGAACAGCCAGCGCGTGGAAAACACGCGCGTAAGCCAGCCGGACATCGGAATCACGAGAATCTCAGCGATCAGATACGAGGTCTGCACCCACGAGAGTTCGTCCTGACTAGCGGACAAGCCGCCGCCGATATCCTTGAGCGACGACGCAACGATCTGGATATCGAGCGTCGCCATGAAAAAGCCGAGGCACATCAGCGCGAATGCAAAGACCTTCGTGCGTGTCGGCTGGTCGGCGGGATTGGCGAAAACGTCGGTCATGATGGTTTATCCGCGAACCGGTGCGCTTTGAGCGCCGGCGTGGTCGACGTGGTCGAGGTGAACCTTTACCGTCGCCGAGAGACCGGGACGCAGCACGCCTTGCATGTTCTGCGGCACGATCAGGTGCACTCGCACCGGCACCCGCTGCACGATCTTCGTGAAGTTGCCGGTCGCATTCTCGGCGGGCAGCACGCTGAACGTTGCGCCGGTTGCGGGAGCGAGGCTCTCCACCACGCCGCGGATGCGTGTGCTGGAAGCATCCAGATCGACATCGACCGTGTCGCCGACGCTCATCTTCTTCAGCTGGTCTTCCTTGAAGTTCGCGTCGATCCACAATCCGCTCGCTGGCACCACCGTCAGCAGCGAAACGCCGGTGTTTGCGAGCAGTCCGACGCGCGCGGTGCGGTTGCCCACGTAGCCGTCGATCGGGGAACGAATGGTGGTGTACTCGACGTTCAGCGCCGCCACGCGCTGCGCCGCCTCCGCGGTGGCAATGCGGGCCAGTGCGTCGCCGATCTGCGCGTCGAGCACGGCTATTTGCCGCTGCGCCGCGATCAACGACGCGCCGCTGCGATCCACGGCGGCATGCGCCTTGGTGAGATCGGCATTGGCACGCTCCACGACCTGGTTCGATACCGCGTCGTCTTTCACGAGTTCGCGATAGCGAGCCTGATCCGCTGCGCTGCGTGTCAGTTCTGCACCGTTGGCGCGAACTTCTGCCGCCTGTTCGTCGATCGTTGCAAGCTGCAAGGATTTCTTCGCCTGCAATTCGGTCACGGCGGCCTGGGCGCTGCGGACCTCTGCCGTGGCTTGCGCGAGGCGTGCGTCGTAGTCCCGCGAGTCCAGCTTGACGAGTACTTGCCCCGCATGCACGAACTGGTTGTCCTTCACCAGGACGTCAGCCACGAAGCCATTCACCTTCGGCGCCATGACCGTGACGTCGCCGCCCACGTAGGCATCGTCCGTCGTTTCGACGAAGCGTCCCAGGAAGAACCAGTACGACGCGGCGAGCGCCAGCACGGCAAGCACCGTGATGATCGCGAGCAGCATCCACGGAACGCGCCTGGCCGGTTTGCCGGCCTGCGCGGCGCCCGCTGGCGCAACAGTCGAAGGTGTGGTGGACATGATGGTTGTATGTGTGCGTATGCACTGGCAAAGTTGAAAAAATAGCGCCGATTGATGGCGCCCGTTCATTGCTTTGATTGCTACCGGTCGGTCATTGCCCTGTGCTCAATTCACAAGTGGCCGGTGATTGCGAACAACTCGCCGCGCAACGCTTGCGCACGTTGCCCGCCAAAGCTGTGCTCGAATTCAGCCTGCGCGGCGTGCCAGTGCTTACGCCCCGCCTCGAGCCGCACCTCACCTTCTGGTGTGAGCGTGACCGACAGCGCTCGTGCGTCCGGGCCGTGCGCCTCGCTCGACAGCAGCCCGCTGCGGCGCAGCGGCTGAATCGTGCGAACCAGCGTGGTGCGCTGCATGCGCATGGCTTCAGCCAGCTGCTTCATCGTCATTGGGCCCGTGCGTTTGAGGCGGCCAAGCAAGGAGAATTGTGTGATCGTCAAGCCCACGCTTGCCAGATGGCGGTCGTAGATCTGCGAGACATAACGCGCCGCTTGGCGGATCGCGAAACAATCGTCGTCGAATGGCTCTTCCATCGCTGGGACTCCAATGAGTGCATACGCACACACGCAGATATAAAAAGCTCGCGAACGACACTATTCGCGAGCCATGCTTCGGCGTTAGCCGGTAATTGTGAACAACTCGGCGCGTAATGCTTTGGCGCGATCGCGTCCGAACTTCTCTTCGAACTCGCTTTGCGCGGCCCGCCATGCGATAGCCGCCTGATCGAAAGTCTTCTCGCCCTTCTCCGTCAGGCTGAACAGATACGTCCTGCCGTCGTGTTCAGCCGATTCAGCAACCACCAGACCGTCTCGTTGCAACGGTTTCATGGCGCGCACGAGTGTGGTGCGCTCCATCACCATTGCGTCTGCCAGATCGAGGATCGGCAAGTTCGGCGTGCGGGCGAGTTTCGCGAGAATGGTGAATTGCGCCGCCGTGACCCCCACCGTGCTGAGATGGCGTTCGTACAGCTGCGTAATGTGCCGCGCCGCCTGCCGCAGCGCAAAGCAATTGCATTCATCGTAGGAGAGAGGACGGTTCATGCTTCGCAGTCTAGGTGTGCATATGCACTTCGTCAAGTACTTTTACACCGCATAGGCTCGATTTTAAAGCGCAAGAACCGTCACGCCCACTTCGACGCGATGCGCGCCCCCACCGAGGATCATGCCGCGCAATAACGACACATCGCTGTAATCGCGGCCGATAGCGAGCGTGACGTGATCGGTATCGGCGAGCACGTCGTTGGTTGGGTCGAGGTCGATCCAGCCGCTGCCGGGACAATGCACCGACACCCAGGCATGCGACGCATCCGCGCCGATCAGCCGTGGCTGCCCCGCTGGAGGATCATTACGCAGATAGCCGCTCACGTAGCGCGCGGGCAAACCGAGCGAGCGCAGGCAGCCGATCATCACCTGCGCGAAGTCCTGACATACGCCACTCTTCAATTCGAACGCACGCTCGGCGGGCGTATCGAACATGGTCGCCGAAGGCTTGTACGCGAAGTCCTCGTGAATGCGGTGCATCAGATGGATTGCACCAGCGGCAACCGGCGTGCCGGGCGCAAAACTCGGCAACGCATAATCGCGCAGCGACGGCCGCGGCACGATATTTGGCGACGCGAAACAGAACTCCGCCTCGGCCCGAAACTCTCCGCCCACGCGAAATTCGAGCGCGTCGGCCACTTCTTCCCACGCCGGTGTCGCCTGGGGATCGAGGTCGGCCCAGCGCGGTGTGAGCGCCACGGTCGTTTCGCTGACGAGTTGCAGCCGCTCATGCGGCGTGTCGAGCGCGAAATAGAGAACGTCGTTGCCGAACGCATCGATACGGCTATTCAGATACGAGGGCCGCGGCTCGATGCGTTCGTCGTGCGACACGACCCGCTGCCATGCGCAGACAATAGGCCGGATAGTCGCAAGATGCTGCGCGGTCTCGACATAGGTTGAGTAGTGATACGTGGTGCGGTGCGAAACCGACAGCACGACGGGCGCGTTTTTCATGACCACACCTGCGATGCGACCGTGCTGGCGTGGCTGAAATAGCGCGCGCTGATTTCATGCGCCGCCGCGCCGACGAACCCGCCGATCTGATCGCATACCGCAGTCAGACTGCAATATCCGCCTTCCCGGTCAACCTCGCACAGCGACGCAAGCGTGGGCAACGATGCGGCTGGCGGCATCAATTCCGCAAACGGACGATGCCGCGTGCTGCCCGCAGCCACCGCGATTTCGTCGAGCTTCTTGCGCAAACGCTCATACACACCGTAAATGCCGCGTGGATTGGTCGGCTCGATTACAAGCAGATCGAGCAGAGCCGGCACTTCGAAGCGTCCCGGATAAAGCGAGCGGTAGGTGAGCGTGCTGTCGAACAATTGCAGCAGCAGGTCGAAACCGGCCGGCGTTGCAAGCTGGCCTTTGTCGGCGGCCACGCGCACAAACGTGCTCATGGCCGACACGCGTTCGATATGCCTCCCGACGAACAGGAGCCGCCACGCCTCGTCGCGTGTCATACGGTCGCCCTGTGCGCCGCTGATCGCCGACAATTGCACCGACAGCCGTTCGAGCGCGTTCATCAGCGTGACGCGGTCGTAACGGCTGCTGCCATTCGTAGCACGGCCGTTCAGCGCTGCCGGCGGCAAAGCGTCGCTGATACCGGCAGCCGGCATCAGCGTTTGCAATGCGTCGCGGAAGTCGTTGCGCGCGGCGAGAACGATGCGCCAATGATCGTTCGACAACCGCCCGCGCACTTCGCCATTCGAGCGAGCCTGACAGTTCAGGTTCTGACCGATGCTCGCGGCGCCCGTGCTCTCGCTCAGATTGGCGACCAGCGCGCGCTCGAATGCTTGCGGCGTGTGCGGCACGGAGATGTCGCCCGCTTGCAGAAGACCGCAGTGCAGCGCAAGTTCGACGAGCGTCGGAAGCATCGTGTCGGCATCGCTGCCTTCGAGCGAGCCCAGAATGAAGCGCAGCAGACGCACGTTGTTTTCCGCGCGTTCGCCGTAACGTCCGGCCCAGAAGAGATTCTCCGCAGCGCGGCTCGACACGGTGCGATGCTTGCGCGCGAGATCCGCAGGCTGCATCGGCGAAGGTAGCAGCGTAAAGGTCGACGTGGGCTGGCTGGACAGCACCCACGTGTCGACGCTGCTGCCGCCGTACTGCATGGATACCGTGGCCTGCCTCTCGGCGCCCATGCGCGTGAAGCCACCGGGCATGACGTGCCAGCCGCCGTTCGCATCGGCGATCGCATACGCGCGCAACACGGAAGGACGTCCGCCGATCGTGCCGTCCTCATAACGCGGCGTGCAGGAAAGACGCTGCGCCTGCTGGATCGTAAAGTTGCCAGGCGTCGCCTCGATACGCTCGCGCCAAGTCGACAGCCGCTGTCTGCCCTGCTCGACGCCCGGCGGCGCATCGCGGGCCGCAACCGGCCACGTGGGCACGATAAAGGCTTCTTCGAGATGCGCGAACGCGTGCTCGCGCGCCGCCTGTTCGCCGCACCACCAGGTGGCCACACTCGGCAAAACCAGGTCTTCGTCGAACAGCGTTTCGGCTATGCCGGGCAAAAATCCGTGCAAGGCGGGCGACTCGACAAAGCCGGACCCAGGCACGTTCGAAACGATCACGTTGCCGGCACGCATGACCTGCAGCAGGCCCGGCACGCCGATGGTCGAGTCGGCTCGTAATTCCACGGGATCGCAGAACGCATCGTCCAGACGGCGCAACACGACGTGCACGCGTTCCAGACCGGCGAGCGTTTTCAGATAAAGCATGTCGCCGCGCACCGTGAGGTCCTTGCCTTCCACGAGTGTGACGCCCAGATACCGCGCGAGAAACACGTGCTCGAAGTAAGTCTCGCTGAAGGGCCCCGGTGTGAGCAACGCGATGTGAGGCGAAGCATCGGCGCGAGGCGAATCGTGACGCATGGTCGCCTGCGCCGCCTGAACCAGCGTCGACATCAGCTGCGAATACGTGGGCGCGAGTCGGCTTACGTGCATCGAACGGAACGGATCGGCAAATAGCGCCGAAACGATCAGCCGGTTTTCCAGCGCATAGCCGAGGCCAGAGGGCGCTTCGGTGCGATGCGCCATCACCGTCCACTCGCCGTTGGGCGCACGCGCGAGGTCCACTGCGACCACTTGCAGGAACTGCCCGCCAGGCGGCGCATAGCCCTTCACGGGGCGCAGATAGCCGGGATGACCGAACACCAGCGCGGGAGGCAACTGTCCGCGCTGGAGCAAGGTTTGCGACCCATAGATGTCGGCGACGATCGCATTGAGCAGATGCGCGCGCTGTATGACGCCTCGCTCGATATGCGCCCACTCGGCTTCGCCGATCAGGAACGGCAGCAGATCGAGCGCCCACGCGCGCGGCTCGCCGTTATCCGCGTAGACGTTGTAGCTGATGTCGTTATCGCGGATCTGCTGCGCGACCGAAGCGCGGTGACCTTCGAGCCGCGCGATGCCGTCTTCGCCGAGCCGCTCGAAGAACTGCCGCCAAGGGGCGCGCAGCGCGCCGGACGCGTCGCGCAACTCGTCCCAATGTCCCTCGTGAGCGGGTAAAAGCCGCAGCAGGGACGAAGCGTCCGCACGGGTCGCGGACGTTTCGAAGGGAAAAGTCGATTGAAAAGCCAAGGTCGTGTCGTTATTGAAGGTGAGCTGTCTTACCAGTAGCGCAAATCGAGCGTGAACGGAAATTCGAGGCTACGTTGCGGCGCATCGACTGCAAGCGGCCCCGGCGTATGGCCCGACGCGAAGAACCGTGCGCGCCGTCGGCTTTCGGCTTCGTAGGCGTTCACGGGGAACGTCTCGTAGTTGCGCCCGCCAGGATGTGCGACATGATACTGGCATCCGCCCACCGAGCGGCCATTCCATGTATCGACCAGATCGAACGTGAGCGGCGCGTCGACGCCGATGGTCGGATGCAACGCCGAAGGCTGCGACCACGCACGAAACCGCACGCCCGCCACATATTCGCTGACGCGGCCTGTCGGCTGCAACGGCACGGGCACGCCGTTGACCGTCAGCACATGGCGATTCTCGTTAAGCCCCAGCGCACGCACCTCGAGACGCTCCACCGACGAATCCACATAACGCACCGTGCCGCCCGGCGAGCCCTCCTCGCCCATCACATGCCATGGTTCGAGCGCGTTACGAATAGTCAGCGACACGCCGCTCACCGTGGTCTCGCCGACCAGCGGAAAGCGGAACTCGAAATGCGGTGCGAACCAGCTGCTGTCGAACGCGAAACCCGCGCGGTTCAGTTCGTCCAGCACGTCGTCGAAATCCATCTTCACGAAGGTGCCGAGCAGGAACCGATCATGCAGTTCCGTGCCCCAGCGCGTGAGCCGCTGCGTGTACGGCGTGTGCCAGAAACGGGCGACCAGCGCGCGCAGCAGCAACTGCTGCACGAGACTCATGCGCGCGTGCGGCGGCATTTCGAAACCGCGCAGTTCGAGCAGGCCGAGGCGCCCCGTGGGTCCATCGGGCGAGTACAGCTTGTCGATGCAAAATTCCGCGCGATGCGTATTGCCCGTTACGTCGATCAGGATGTTGCGCAACGAGCGGTCGATCATCCACGCGGGCAGGTTCGCACTATCGCGTCCGCCGAGCAGATCGATCTGCCGCTGCAATTCGCGCAACGCCACTTCGAGTTCATAGACCTGATCGTTGCGCGCTTCGTCGATGCGCGGCGCCTGGCTCGTCGGGCCAATAAAAAGCCCTGAAAACAGATACGAAAGCGACGGATGGTTATGCCAATACGCGATCAGACTTGCGAGCAGATCCGGACGCCGCAGGAACGGACTGTCGGCGGGCGTCGCGCCGCCGAGCACGAGGTGATTGCCGCCGCCGGTGCCGGTGTGGCGCCCGTCGGTCATGAACTTCTCGCTGCTCAGATAGCTCTGCGCCGCTGACTGATAGAGATACTCGGTGTGATCGACCAGTTGATCCCAGTCCGCTGCCGGATGAATGTTCACCTCGATCACGCCGGGGTCGGGCGTGACCTGCAACATCTTCAAACGCGCATCGCGCGGCGGCGGATACCCTTCAAGCACGACCTGCATGCGCAACTCAGAAGCCGTCGCTTCGACGGCGGCCAGCAGATCGAGGTAGTCGTCGAGTTCGGTGAGCGGCGGCATGAACACGTGCAGGAGCGATCGGCCGCTGCCGAGCCCAGCGGCTTCCGCTTTGGGACCGGCTGCGCGCTTCGGATCGCGCGCCTCGACGCAAATCGCGGTGCGAAGCGTTTCCTTCGACGACTCGCCGCGCGCGGGCGCAACAGACGCGCCGGTATCGCCACGCTGAGGCGCATACGCGAGGACCGCACTGCCGGGCATGCCGCTCAACAGATCGCCCGCCGACGACGACAACGTCGCAGCGCGCCGCGCGTCAGCGCCAGTCATTTCTTGCCGCTCGCCGTCGTACTGCATGCGCAACTGCGCGGCCGAACGCAACGGCACCGGCGGCGCGAACGGATCGTGTGCGTGCTGATACGGATAGTCGGTCTTCGACACCCACGGCAGCGAATCGAGCGGCAGGCGATAACCCATCGGCGAATCGCCCGGAATCAGATACATGCGTTCGTCGCGAAAGAACCAGCGGCCGCTGACCCACTTCGGCGCCTCGTGCGGCACATCGCGCTCGCGCGCAAGCGGCAGCACATAGCCGGTCGCGCCGCCGAGTCCCGCGTCGAACACGCGGCGCAAACGCACGCGCTCGAGTTCGTCGTCGAGGCGCGCATCGAGCGGATCGACGTTGACGGGCAGACGCCGTTCGCGCCACAGGTAGTACCAGACGTCTTCGAAACCGGGCAGGATGCAGTCTTCGTCGAGCGACAGCTTCGCGGCGAGGTGCGTGAGAAAGCGCTGCGCGTCGGCGGCCGTGTAGGTGCCGGGCTCGCGTTCGTCGGCGAACAGCTCCGGGTTCTGCCAGCACGGCTCGCCGTCGGCGCGCCAGTACAACGACATCGCCCAGCGCGGCAACTGCTCGCCCGGATACCATTTGCCCTGACCGATATGCAGGAAGCCGTTCGCGCCGTAGCGTGAGCGCAGCTTGTCCATCAGTGCGACGGCGTAGCCGCGTTTGGTCGGGCCTAGCGCGTCCGTGTTCCATTCGGCGGCGTCGCGGTCGCGCACCGACACGAACGTCGGCTCGCCGCCCATCGTCAGGCGCACGTCCGTGTCCGTGAGTCGACGGTCGACGTGCGCGCCCATGGCGAGGACGTCGCTCCAGACTTCGTCGCTATAGGGCTTTGTCACGCGCGGCGTTTCGAGCACTCGGCTGATCGACATGGTGTGGCTGAACTCGACTTCGGATTCGTCCACCGCGCCCGAAATCGGCGCGGCGCTGCCGGGTTCCGGTGTGCAGGCGACCGGAATGTGACCTTCGCCCGCAAGCAGCCCCGAAGTCGGGTCGAGCCCGATCCAGCCGGCGCCTGGCAGATAGACCTCGCACCATGCGTGCAGGTCAGTGAAGTCGACTTCGGTGCCGCTCGGGCCGTCGATCGATTTGATATCGGGCGCAAGCTGCAGCAGATAGCCCGACACGAAGCGCGCCGCAAGGCCCAACTGGCGCAACGTCTCGACTAGCAGCCAGCCTGAATCGCGGCACGATCCGGCGCCGCTCACGAGCGTCTCCTCGGGCGTCTGGACGCCGGGCTCCATCCGTATCAGGTAGCGGATTTCGCGTTGCAGCCGCTGATTCAACGCGACGAGGAAATCCGCGGTCGCCGTCGGCGCGCGGTCGATGCTTTCAACAAACTCAGCAAAGCGCGGCGTCATGGGGCGCGTCACGCGATACGGCGCGAGTTCGAGAGCGAGGTCAGGCGAATAGTCGAACGGAAATTTTTCGGCCGACGGCTCCAGGAAGAAATCGAACGGATTGTAGACGGCCATTTCGGCAACCAGATCGACAGTCACCTTGAACTCACGCGTCTTTTCCGGGAAAACGAGCCGCGCCTGATAGTTGGCGAACGCGTCCTGCTGCCAGTTGATGAAGTGCTGAGCCGGCTCGACCCGCATCGAATAAGAAAGGATCGGAGTCCGGCAATGCGGCGCAGGCTTCAGACGCACGACCTGGGGCGACAGCGAAACCAGCCTGTCGTAACGGTAATGTGTGACGTGGTTCAACGCGACGCGTATGGACACACCGGACTCCTGGTCTATGGTTGGCAGCCCGCCAAAAGCAAGCTTTATGCCGTTCGTGTGAAAGCCGCATGCAGCCACGGTACTGCTGTTGGCAGAGCCGTGCACCAAATAGAGGCGGCGCCGATGCACGATCATGCCCATACTGTGCGTTAAAGCGGTGACGTCTGGCAAATGCGGCATGAACATTGCGCGACGTCGACGCTCCTTACCGTCACTTACCGCTCAGGCTTCGTCCATGAAAACGTTCCACTGCAATCGCTGCTCGCACCTCGTGTTCTTCGAGAACGTCCTGTGCGAGCGCTGCGAGGCGCTACTCGGCTATGTGCCGGAACTGCGTGAGATCAGCGCTTTCGAAGACGCGGGCGAAGAACGCTGGCGCAGCCTGCACCCGGATGCGGACGGCGCGCTTTACCGGCAATGCCATAACTACTCCGTTGAAAACGTCTGCAACTGGATGATCCCGGCCGATTCGGAGGACACGTTGTGCCAGTCATGCCAGCTGACACACACCATTCCCAACCTCGGCGCGCCCGAGAACCGGCTTTACTGGTATCGGCTGGAAGTGGCGAAACGCCGGCTGCTGTACACGCTCGCCGAATTTGGCCTCGATATCGAATCGCGCCAGGAAGATCCCGAGCACGGTCTCGCGTTCGAGTTTCTGGAGGACGGCGGCGACGGTTCACGTGTGATGACCGGGCATGACAACGGACTCATCACGCTGAATATCGCCGAGGCCGACGACGCCCACCGCGAAAAAGTGCGCACCGCGATGGGCGAGCCGTACCGCACGCTGCTCGGCCATTTCCGCCATGAGACCGGACACTACTACTTCAGTCAGCTGGTGGAGAACAACCCGCGTTGGCTCGAACCGTTCCGCAAGCTTTTTGGCGACGAGCGCGCCGACTATGCCGAAGCGCTCGACGCGTATTATCGCGACGGCGCGCCGGCCGACTGGCAGGCGTCGTACATCAGCGCGTATGCGACGATGCATCCGTGGGAAGACTGGGCCGAAACGTGGGCGCACTACATGTTGATCGTCGACGTGCTTGACACATCGACCTCGTACGGCGTGGCGCTGCTACCCGACGATCCGAGCGAACCGACGCTGACCGACCGTACGCCGGTTGAAGACGCAAGCTTCGATAATCTGATGAAGCGCTGGTATCCACTCACCTATGCATTGAACAGCCTGAACCGCAGCCTCGGCATGCCGGACGGTTATCCGTTCACTTTGGCCGTACCGGTAGTGGACAAACTGCGCTTCGTGCATCGCGTGATTGCGGACGCAGGCAATAAATCATCGACTTCGCAAAGCTCGAAAAGTCCGGCGAAGGAAGCGGCGGCGAAGCAGGCAACGTAAAGCGTGCGCTGACGCACATTGCGCCGCATTCGGGCGGCCTCAATACAAGAAAAAGCCGCGAACGGCTCGCCGGAATCCGACGACCATTCGCGGCATTGGCTTTCTGCAACACCTGCCGCAGAGAAGCGATTCAGCACTCTTGCGCGCTTACTTTTTCGGCTGTTGCTGTTGCAAAAGCGAGCGCAATTCCTGCACGTTTTCTTCGACGCGTTTCGCGATCACCGCATACGACTCGGCTTGCGTCTGATACGCCGCCTGTGCAAGCTGCTGCATATCCGCGAGCGACTTGTGCAGGCTTTGCTGGATCAGCTCGGCTGTCTTCGCCGAAGGCGTGGAACCGCTCGCCGAAAGCTGGCCCGTTAGCGACTGCAACTCGGTGAGCGTCGTGCGCAGCATCTCGGCCTGTTTCTGCGCGAGCGACTGCATGCCCTGGAATGCTGTCTGATTCGCCTGAACCAGTGCTTCGACGTCCTTGCGCCGTGCTTCCATGATGGCGGGCACGTCGAAACCGGGCAGCTTGAACTGCTCCAGCATTTTGGTGAAATCGCCAAACGGATTGGCGGTATCAGGTCGGTCCATGCGAAATCCTCCTTTACGGTTGAACAATCGCCACCGGCGCCTCGCCGCACGATTCACGCGATGCAGGCACCCGCGGTATCCGGTGCGCCGCGCCCCGCCACAGCGTTGCGCGGTTGTGGGGTCGGACGGCACATTGCGTCAATCATGCGCCATCCCACGCTATTGCGCCAGCGCATGCGCCATTCCCGCGCGCCACGCGACGCGAATAGCTCGTCGGGCGAAAGGCATGGGCGCAAGACTTCGTAAGCGTGGAGAAGCCAGTGTGTAACCCGGCACAACGGCGTCTCGTCTATCGTTAGGATGAGCCGGCGCACTGTCGCGCCGGCGCTCTGTCGATAGGAGCGACCTTATGAAGAAACAGATTTTCGGCGCGGCGGTGGCCGCCGTGCTGACCATGGCAACAATGGCCGCATATGCGGAAGACGGCCTGCCGGCGCCGCCTACCTTTCACCATGGCGAAGCGCCGCATCGCGAGGGCGCGCGAGATCCGCATGACGCTATGGGGCCAATGGGTCCGATGGGTCCAATGGGTCCAATGGGTCCCATCGGCCCCGGTTTCGCCGTGATCAACGACCTCGAACAGTTGCGCCGACTGTACGCGCTGACCGGACGCCCGGGTGACATCGTCGCCGTGTATCACGACGTGCTCAACAGGACGCAGGATCCGATGCTGCGTCACTACGTGTACGACTCGCTTGCCCGCGAACAGTTGAAGCCCGCCAATCCCGACCAGGCGATCGCCACATTGCGCACGAGCCTGTCGGAAGACCTCGCCGCGGCCAGCAAGCCGCCGCGCATGCCATTTGACAACGCGCCGCAGACCAAGCCGCAGTAACACTCGCAGTAACACTATTCCCACTGGAAGCGCTGCCGCGAAGAGGCCTCGCCGACGTTCGTCGCGCAGCGTTAGTTCTCGCACATTGCCGCTCACTGGGCGCTTTTTCGTCTTCCGTCAGGTGATTACGATAAAGGCTGTCTAAACGCCAGTGCGAGTGAAGCATGCGTTATCCAGTCGATGTGGCCGTTGCCGCCGCTTTGCTTGTGTTCGTGCTCTGCTGCATCGTGACGCTTGCGTTGAACTGAACCTTCCTCCACGTTGCGCCGGCCATGGCCGGGCGACGCTTCTCAGCTTTCCACGGTGCATTAAACCCGCGCAAAAACGCCCGCCCGGCGCGTGACATTGCGCGAAATAATTGTTCGATGGAGTTGGACAAGCGCCTCCCCCATACTTCGTTTCGCTGCCGGTGCGTACGAAACGGAACGCAAGCGATCAAGAGTGCTTTACGTGCGATACCTATCGCCGATGATCACGATCCCCCGGTTGCCGGTCATCGGAAGATACGTTCGAACACTACGGCACCGCGTGCCGACAACGAGACAACCATGCTCAGTTCAATCAAGCTCATCAAGAAGAACACTGCCCGTGTTGCCTGCATCGCACTTGTCAGCGTCAGCGCGTTGCTGACGGGCTGCGCGGGCGGCAGCGTCACCAATACGAGCGCAGCGACCGCGCAGCCGACCGTGCTTCCGGACAACATCTACGTCTACACGTTCGATACGCAAGCCGACCAGGTGAAGCTCGACGGCGGCATGCTGCAGAAATTGAAGACGCATATCGGCGGTTCATCGGCAGCACAAGAGCAATCCAACGACGCAACCGAAGTCCGCGAGCAGGTCGCGAACGAAATCGTGCACCAGTTGCAGTCGATGGGCCTGCGCGCGATCCGCTCCGACATACCCGCGCCCGCCGATCAGAACGTGCTGATGGTGCAAGGCAGCTTCGATAAGATCGACGCGGGAAACCGCCGCCGTCGGACACTGATTGGTCTCGGGGCCGGCAAGAGCGAGGTGAGCAGTTCGGTGCAAATCTTCTATAAGCCCGCAGGCGGCGCGCCGCAGCTGGTGCAAACCTTCGACGCAAGCGCCGACAGCGGCAAGACGCCGGGCATGGCCGAGACGGCCGGCGTGGGCGCGGCGGCGGGAGGTATCGTGACGTCGGCGGCCGTGGGCGGCGGTTTGCACGCGGTCTCCGAAACGAAGCGCGCTGGCGTGTCCGCCGACGCCACGCGGCTGGCCGATGCGGTGGCGAAGCAGATCGCGCAGATCGGCGTGAGCGGCGGCTGGCTCTCGAGCAGCCACGTCAAGGGCTGACGAAGGCCGTGCGGCTGGGGCGCGAGCAAGCCGCACGAACTGCATGGACACCGCTCTCATTTTTCCCGGTCGCTCGCCCTCAGAAACCCCCACGGCCGCCTTCACGGAAGACAATCAGTTTGTCTCGCGCCAAAGATTGCGCATCAGCGCAAGCAAAGCGGTCGGCGCGGTGCCCTTCTGGCAGTAGCCGTCGAAATTGTGGCGGCCACGCCCGGTTTCCCGCACATGGTCCTCGTCTAGCGAGGTAAACGCGACAATGCCAAGACTCGGCGTGGGGAGATAGGTGCGCAATGCGCTTGCCGTTTCGTAGCCGTCGCGCTCCGGCATCATGATGTCGAGCACCACCACGTCGGGCACCCAGTCTTTCACGCAGCGCAGCGCCTCGTTACAACCAATTGCCGCACGCGCTTCTACACCCTCGTACGAAAGATAGGTAGCGAGCGCTTCCGCAGCGCCCGCGTTGTCGTCGACCACGAGGACGCGCGGCACCTCGTGCAATACCCGCACCTGGCGGGCGCTCCATCTCTGGCAGCTACTCGTTGTCTGGGACATGTGTCACGATTTTGCAATAAAAACTATCGCAGCGCAGCAAGTCGCATTCCACGGCGGGCTTGCAGGAAGGTCCTCGCGTCGCCCTCCTGCGTCGCGCCGCGCAGGCACGGACAGCGTGCCACAGTTGCCTGTCCCGCCGGCTCCGCAAGCGAACTCCGGTTGTGCTAGCCGAATGTAAATGCGTACGCGCTCACCCCGGAATCGAGAAACTGGATCTCGAACGTTCGGTCCTGAACCGGCCCGCTTTGCCGCACGAGCTGATAAAGCCGGTCTTCATCGACAACGCCGATGCCGTTCGCGTCCGTGTCCGCGCCATGCGAAGCGCCCGGCGGTTTGCCGTCGATCGTGACTTTGAACCTCACAGGCTTGCCGTCCGCCATCGGCCCCAGCACAAGATGCAGGTCGCGCGCGTGGAACCGGTAGGCGATCTTTCCACCGCTTTTAGCCAACTGCGCGCGCTCGCCGCCGACGTTCCACTCGCCGTCGAGGCTCCAGCTTCCGGAAGGCAGTCGGGCGGGCGACGTGTAAGTGCGAAGCACGTCCGGTGCGAGCGTTTCCGGCGACGCAAAACCTTCCGCCTGCCGATAACCGACGTAAGTCTCGCCCGAGCGCAAATCCCGCGGGGCGGCGGCGGCTTCAATTCCCGTCGCCTTCGCCGCACCCGCCGGTGCCGGCAGCTTCGTATGCCCTGCGTCCGCCAGCAATTGACGGATGACTTCTTCCGATTGCTCGTACCCGCCCTCTCCGAAATGGTGATAGCGAATGTCGCCGTGCGCATCGACGATATAAAAGGCCGGCCAATACTGATTGTCGAACGCCTGCCACACGACGAGCTTGTTATCGATCGCGATCGGATAATCGACACCGAGATCCGCCGCGGCTCGCTTCACGTTCACAATGTTGTGTTCGAACGCGAATTCCGGTGCGTGCACACCGATGACGACGAGCCCCTGATCGCGATAACGGCTCGACCACGTCTTCAGATACGGCAACGTACGCAGACAGTTGATGCAAGAATACGTCCAGAAGTTGACGATCACCACTTTGCCCCGCAGATCGGCCGTTTTCAGCGGGGGCGAATTCAGCCAGCCGACCGCGCCTGACAGCGACGGCATCGCGCCTTCCACGGGCAGCGCAAGCGGCGCGGCAACACGCATCGGATTAGATACTTCGCTGCCCTCAGCGCTCGCGCTGACCTTCAGCAACGCGCCGTGGTCAGGGCGCTGCGCGTTCGCCCTCGGCGACCAGCGCTGAACCAGTTTTCCTTCGATGCCAGTGGTATTCAGCGAAGGCACATAGGCCAACGCACGCGTATCCACGCCGAGCGCGATTGCCCCAGCGGAAACGAGCACCGCCACGCCGAGCACCTGGCGCACGCGCTCGCTCACTCCGTACGAGCGCTTGAGCGCGGTGAGCAGCCGCCCGCCGATTGCGAGGACGATGGCAAGCGAAGCCGCCGCGCCCGCTGCGAACGCGAGCAACGGCAAGACACTCGCACCGCCTGGCCGATGCAGGATCACGCCGGTCATCACGAGACCGAGAATCGGGCCCGCGCACGGAGCCCACAACAGCCCGGTCGCGACGCCGAGCAGCACCGACGACACCACGCGCGGTTGGCCGCCGTCGCGGCGCAGCGCGCCGTCGAGACGATTGCCGGCACTGACGAGCGGATGAGTGAGTCGCTCGGCCAGCGACGGAAACAGCAGCGCAGCGCCGAATACGCCAAAGAAGGCGAGCGCAATCCACCGGCCGTATTCGTTGACATGTGCGACCCAGGTGCCGCCGGCCACGGCGAGACTCGCGACGGCCGCAAAGGTAAGCGCCATGCCGGCCAGCAGCGGCAACCCGTGCCGGACGAACGACTGATCGACGCGCGCAAACACGAGAGGCACGACCGGGAGAATGCACGGACTGAGAATGGTGAGCATGCCGCCGGCAAAGGCGAGAGGTATGAGCAGCATAACGATGTCCTTTCGTTCAATGAGTTCGTCGGCCAGGTCAGTAGACCAGGGCGGAACGCTTACATGCATTGAACTACCGGCACGTATCGGGCTTGTGTCGGTGCACGCGGCGAAGTGCAAGCTCATGTATCCGCGGCTGCCTGGATACAGTGCGACACAAAAATCGTTGAGCCTGGCCGGACGAACATGACTTTGTATCTCAGCGTATCGGGCGGCAGTGCTGACACAAAACATTGCGTACGAGCTTGGGCGGCGACACATGCCAGATACGTCGGCGGCGCCCAATGACGTCATGCCTACCGATCAACCCTTGCGCGCAACCCGCGTCTTCTAAAAGGACATTCGATCATGCACGCCCGACTCAAAACGATCGCCACTGTCGGCTCATTTATCGCGTTTGCGCTACTTGCCAGTCTGCTTGCGACGCGCGGCAGCGCGATTACCGCCGCCGAACGCAATCCGCCGGCCGCGCCCCAGATAACCGGCATCGACAAGTGGCTCAACAGCCCGCCGCTCACACTGCCGCAACTGCGCGGCAAGGTCGTGCTGGTCGATTTCTGGACGTATTCGTGTATCAACTGCGTCAACACGCTGCCGTACGTGAAGGGCTGGTACAAGCAATACGGCAATCAGGGACTGGAAGTAATCGGCGTTCACACTCCGGAATACCCGTTCGAGCGCGACGCCGGACACGTGAGCGCGGCACTCAAGAAGTTCGACATTCAATATCCGGTGGCGCTCGACAACCAGTACGCGACGTGGAACGCGTTCAATAACCAGTACTGGCCCGCGCTGTATCTGTTCGACAAGACAGGCCACGTCGTCTACAGCCACTTCGGCGAAGGCGATTATGCACAGACAGAGGCAAAGATTCGCGAGTTGCTGGCGCAACCGGGTTGACGCCATGCGGCGCCGCCGCATTCCGGTATTGACGACGCCAGGTCCGCCTGCGAGCATGCGTCAATCTAAATTAACCAGGCTTGGCGACGGCCCATGCGAGCACCCAATCATCTGAATGCACTGCGCGCTTTCGAGGCGGTCGGCCGGCATCTGAGTTATGTCGCCGCTGCGGAAGAACTGCACGTGACCCCCGCCGCGATCGGCCAGATGATTCGCGGGCTGGAGGAAACGTTGGAGATCGAGCTGTTTCATCGCTCGACGTCGGGCGCGTCGCGGCTCATGCTGACCGACGCGGCCCGCGCGGCCATGCCCGAACTGCAGGCGGGTTTTGAACTGCTCGCAACGGCTGTCGAGCGTTTGAAGGCCAGCAAGGAGCGCATCACGGTGACGGTCACCGTGCCGCCCGCTCTCGCCGACAAGTGGTTCCTGTACCGCGTGGAACGATTTCAGCGCAACTATCCGCGCTACGATCTGCGCATCGACCTGTCGCTCAAACTCGTCGACTTCACCGCCGACAGAGTGGATGCCGGCATTCGCTACGGCACGGGCCAGTGGCCGGACCTTACCGCGACGTTCCTGATGCGCGACGAGTTCTTCCCGGTGTGCAGCCCCGCGCTACTCGCGGGTGAACATCCGCTTAAGACACCCGCCGATCTGAATTACCATCCGTTGATACACGACATATCGATGCGCATGGCTCCCACCTTCCCCACCTGGCGTTCGTGGGTTCAGAAGACGGGTAACGCGGGCGTCGTCGACTGCGACCGCGGGCTGCAAATCAACGACTCCGCCGCCGCGATCCACACTGCGATTTCAGGCAATGGCGTGGCACTCGGCAGAACCTGTCTGGTGGAACGGGACATAGCGGAAGGCCGTCTTGTCCGGCCATTTCCGGAGGCGCAGACTTGCGAACTCGCTTACTACGTGGTCCACCGGAAAGACAACGGCAACGAGCCCGCGGTGGTCGCATTCAAGGAGTGGCTTCTTGCGGAAGCCAGCGCGCGGTAGACGCGTGGCTCAATCGGTCTTGCCGCTCTCGCCGCTTTTCAGCGCTTTCTGCTTGCGGTATTCCTGAACTGGCAAGCCGCCCCAACCCCAGTTTTCCATGTCCACTTCTTCGATCACGACGAACGTGGCTTCAAGCGGCTTGTTCAGCACGTCGAGCAACACGTGGCTGACACCGCTGATCAAGCGCGCTTTCTCGTCGGCGGTGACCGACGATGCGCCTGGCTTCGTTCCCTCGCGCGTAACCTGAATCGTGACGATAGGCATGTCTTCCTCCATGGCAAAGCGGGCGCCGCGGATCGGCGCCCGATGAGTTTCGATGGGTTTAGTGACCGGCGCTCTGGCCGCCGTCCACGTGCAGGATTTCGCCCGTCACGAACGGCGCCGCGTCGAGGTACAGCACAGCCTGCACGATGTCGTCCATTTCGCCCATGTGGCCGACCGGGTGCAGCGCACCAAGCGCTGCGTGCGTTTCAACAGCATGCATCGGCGATTTGATGATGCCAGGCGACACCGCGTTGGCGCGAATCCCCGCTTTTGCATATTCAATGGCGATCGACTTCGTCGCTGAGTTCAGGCCGCCTTTCGTCAACGATGCAAGCACCGAAGGTACGCCGCTAACAGCGTGGTCCGTGAGGCTCGTCGTAATGGTGACGATGTGCCCACTTTGGTGCTTTTCCATTTCGGCAATGGCGAGTTGGGTGATGTTGAAAAAGCCGTCGAGGTTCACGCCTTTCACCAATGCGTAGTCTTCTGCGGTATAGCTGGTGAAAGGCTTCGCGAGAAAGACGCCCGCGTTGTTGACGAGCGTATCGATGCGGCCGAAACGCGCCACACCTTCTGCGATCACTCGCCGCGCGGTGGCCGGGTCGGCGATGTCACCGGCGACCGTGGCGATGTTCGGGTCGTCGAACGGGGTAATGCCGCGCGCCGTTGCGACCACGCGATAACCGCGTTGACGGAATGCCTTGACCAATTCGGCGCCGATGCCTTGCGATGCGCCCGTCACCACTGCGACTTTTTCCGACGTATTCATGTTGTGCTCCAAAGTATTTAGATTCAGATATGAGAGCGTGCTGCCTGCCGTGCTGCCTGGCCGGGTGCCGCTTGCTGAGCGGGTTTTGCAGTGCGCCCTCGGTGACTGAACTATCGGCTTTGCGCGGCCATTGGACAAACGAGAAGATCTGCTGCGGCGGAAAAGAAAAACTACGGCGGCGTCGCGCGTTTCGACGAGGCGCTAGTCGACATCGGACAGCGTAGAGGGGCAAGCCGCGGCGGCCGGGGTCGATTCCGACGCTGACAGCCGTGGCTCGCGTGGCGGGCAGGCACAAGGGATGCGCAATGCAATCCAGCGCTGCGGCCCGCCGGGCGGGCTTAGCCGCCGGTAAACCGGAGCCGCGGAGCGTCATCAAGTTCAATGGCGAGGCGTATATGAACAAGATCTCATCCCACGCGGCGGTGTCGAAAAACCACGGATGGTTGCGTAACGCTTTCACCGTCGGCGTGAACGCAGGCAAGCGTTTCATGTCGGACCGCTGCCCGATGATGGCCGCCAGCGTCGGCTTTTATTCGGCTTTTTCGCTGGCGCCCACGCTCCTCATGGTGCTCGCGGTCGCCGGCTGGTTCTTCGGTGAAGATGCGGCACGCGGACGTCTGTTCGATCAGATGCGCGGCATTCTCGGCAAAGACGCGGCCGAGGCGATGCAGACCATCGTCGAGCACGCGCATCGGGCCAGCGGCGGGGGCATTGCCGCGGTGGTGTCCCTCGTGCTGCTGATCGTCGGCGCATCCGCGACTTTCACTTCATTGAACACCGCGCTCGATGTCGTCCTCGAAGCTGCGAAAGACGCCAAAAGCAAGGGCAGCATCACCTGGCTCGTGCGGACCCGGCTGGTGTCGGTCGGCATGGTGCTCGGCCTCGGCTTTCTGCTCGTCGTATCCCTCGTGCTCGACACCGCGATCACGTATGCAGGCCATGCGATTTTCGGCGATTCGCCATTGGTCGTCGTCACCGCGATCCTGCAAACGGTAATCGGACTTATCGTGCTGGGCGCCGCATTCACCGCGCTTCTCAGATGGATGTCGGATGCGCACGTGGGCTTCATGCACGCCGCGATTGGCGGGATGACGGCGGCAGTATTGTTCTCGGTCGGCCGGCACCTGTTCGGCCTCTACCTCACGCATGCGGGCACAGCCAGTTCGTTCGGCGCAGCGGGCTCGCTCGCGGTGTTGATGATGTGGCTTTACTTCTCCGCAGCGGTGTTTCTGTTCGGCGCGGAAACGACGGCCGAACTCGCGGGACGCAACAAAGTGAAGGACGAAGAGAAGGACCGGCCGTTGTCGGTGGGTGCGGCACGTTCGCGCGGGTGATGGTGCGGTTGCGTCGATGCTTTACCGTGGTGGTGCGTGGGTGCCCGGATCGGTTGTGCATCGAAGCGCGAGGCGGCGTGCGTGCCGTTCGCCCAGCGGCCGCAGTGCCCCCAACTACTGCTGCACCCCCCAGCGCCGCACCGTAACCCGCTCCAGCGTATCGAACGCCAAATGTTCGACCAGCAGTCCGATCACGATCACCGCGGCGAGCCCCGCGAAAACGCGGTCCGTGTACAACTCGTTGCGGTTCTGAAAGATGTACCAACCAAGTCCGCCGTTGCCCGAACTCGCGCCAAACACGAGTTCTGCCGCGATCAGCGTGCGCCAGGCAAATGCCCAGCCTACACGCAAGCCCGCGAGAATCGACGGCAATGCGGCCGGCACCAGAATAAGCAATACATGGCGCATTCCCGTCAGGCCATAGTTGCGTCCGGTCATGCGCAGCGTGGCCGGCACCGATTGAAAGCCCGAATACGTGTTGAGCGCCAGCGGCCACAGCACCGAGTGCACGAGCACGAACAACAGGCTGCCCGTGCCGAGGCCGAACCATAACAATGCAATCGGCAACAGCGCGATGGAAGGCAACGGGTTGAACATCGCGGTCAGCATCGACAGCAAATCGCGCCCCACTCGTGTGGACACCGCAAGCGATGTCAGCACGAACGCAAGCGTCGCGCCCAGCAAATAACCGCGCAGCAGTACCGACATCGACACGGCCGTCTTTTGCAGCAATTCGCCGGACCACACGCCCTGCACGAATGCGCTCAACGTCGCGCCGAACGTGGGCAGCAACAGGTCGTTGTTGACCACGCGCGCCGCAATTTCCCATGCAGCGATCAGCACCAGCGCAATCAGCGTTTTGCGCAACCAGCTCTGCGCGAAAATGCGCCTCGCGAGCGGCAACGGTGCCTCAATGACGAGTTCGCCGAGCGGTTCCAGAGGGCGCTCGTATTCTTCGCGAACCGGCGGCAGTAATGTAGCGGGCGAACTCATTGCACAGCCTCCGTCTCGTTGAACAACAGATGATGGATACGTGCGACGCTGCGCTGGAAATCGCTGCGCCCAAAGCTGTCCTGCGAATACTGATGACTGTTCAATTCCGCACGCACGCGGCCCGGATGCGGCGACAGCAACAGAATTCGGTTGCCCACGACGAGCGCCTCTTCGATTGAATGCGTGACGAAGAGCAGCGTGAAATTCACTTCTTCCCACAGGCGCAGCAGTTCCTCCTGCATCTTGCGGCGCGTCAATGCGTCGAGCGCGGCGAACGGTTCATCCATCAGCAGCACGCGCGGCTGCATGGCGAGAGCCCGCGCGATGGCCACGCGCTGCTTCATTCCGCCCGACAACGTATGCGGATAAGCGTTCGCAAACGCAGCGAGGCCGACTTTCTCCAGATAATGCAGAGCGCGCTCATTGGCCTCCGCGCGAGAGAGCTTCTTCGCAACGCGCAGCGGAAAGGCTACGTTTTGCAGCACTGTCTTCCACGGCGGCAACTGGTCGAACTCCTGGAACACGACAATGCGGTCGGCGCCTGGGCCGCGAACGATCTGACCGTCGAGCGAAATGGTGCCTGACGCCGGCTCGATGAAGCCGCCCACCGCCTTGAGCAGCGTCGACTTGCCGCAACCGGACGGTCCTAGCAGCACGAAGCGGTCGCCGCCGAAGACGTCGAAGCTGACATCGTGCGTCGCGCGGACGATGCGCTCGCGCGTCCGGTATTCGAGGCTGACGTTCTCCACCGCGAGCAGCTTTTCGCTGACGGCGGGCCCGCTGCGCGCCGTGCGGTCGGTGTTGTGCGGAAAGAGAAGCGTAGGATTAGCCACCATCGGATCGCTCCCGAGATGTGGATTGCGCGGAACCGTCAGGCACTCGCTGCATTCCGTCGATGTTGAAAACGCGGCGCGTCATGCTCAACTGCCGGCGGCCGTTGCGGGGTCGTCGAAGAAATAGTCTTTCCACGACTTCGGTTCGTTTTTGATCGCACCCACGCGATACATGAATTGCGCGAGCCCCAATGTATTTTGCGGCGCGATTTTGAACTCAACCTGCGGATTCCTGATGATCTTCAGCAGCAGCGCACGGTCGATTTTCGATTTGTTCGTGCGCACATAAATGTCGGCCGCAGCTTCCGGATTCGCGGCGATGAACCTGGACGCGTCGGCCAGTGCATCGACAAACGCGTGGTAGGTCTTTGGATTGCCTTCGCGGAATTTTTCTGTCGCGTAGAGCACCGTTGCCGAACTTGGCCCGCCGAGCACATCGTAAGAATTCAGCACGATATGCGCCTTCGGGTTCGCTGCGAGCTCCTGATCCTGAAACGGCGGATTGCCGAAATGCCCGCTGATTTCGGTGCCGCCCGCAATGATCGCCGCCGCCGCATCAGGATGCGGCAGTGCCTGTGTGTATTTGTCGAGGCGGTTGTATTCCTTGTCGCCCCACCGCTTCGCCGCGGCATATTGCAACACGCGCGACTGCACCGACACATTCACTGCGGGAACGGCGATGCGGTCTTTGGCGCTGAAATCGGCGATGCTCCTGACGTCCGGATTGTTACTCACCAGGTAGTACGGCAGATTGCCGAGCGAAGCGACGCCCTTCACATTCTGCTTGCCATGCGTGCGGTCCCAGATAGTCAGCAGCGGGCCCACACCGGCGCCTGCAATGTCCACCGCGCCCGACAGCAATGCGTCGTTGACGGCTGCCCCGCCGGAGAGTTGCACCCAGTCCACTTTGATATCGAGGCCTTGCTTGCGGCCTTCCTTCTCGATGAACTGCTGATCGCGCGCAACGTTCAAGAGCAGATAGACAATGCCGAATTGCTCGGCGATACGGATCTGCCCTTCGGCTCGCGCAGGCGCGGCAGCGCTCATGCCGGTCGCGCCGACAGAGACGGCGATCAACGTGGCAGCGAAACGGCGGGCAAGCAACGACTGCGCGGCGGTCGAATGAAACCTGGCAAACATCGGAACTCCGGTCGGCGAGAGGTGTGAATTGTTTGAGTTGTCTGAGTTGTCAGCTGTAGCGCTACGCTCGGCGCGCGAGACGTAATCAGAACGGCACATCGCCTTCGATCGTCGTCCGATAAAGCTTGCGACGCAGATGGTCAGGCGTGCCCGCCGCGAGGTGCATCAATGAGCGGTTGTCCCAGAACACCATGTCGTGTTCGGCCCAGCGGTGCCGGTACACATGCTCGTCACGCACGCTATGCGCGAAGATTTCGTCGAGTAATTGCCTGCTCTCGTCTTCCGGCAAACCGATCACGCGCGTCGTGAAATGTTCGCTCACGAACAGCGCCTTGCGCCCGGTCTCAGGGTGCGTGCGCACAATTGGATGGACCACCGGCTTTACCTGCGCGATCTGCTCCGCGGAGAGATTCGGCCGCCACGGGCTGCGTTTTTGCAACTCGGCGTATTTCGCGAGATAGGTGTGCTCGGCGGACCGCCCTTCCACCGCGCTGCGCAGATGCGCGGGCAGTGTGTCCCACGCAAGGTGCATGTTCGCGAACAGCGTGTCGCCGCCTTCGGCCGGCAATTCCTGCGCGTGCAACAACGAGCCGAGGCTCGGCTTTTCCTTGTACGACAGGTCCGAATGCCAATAGTGGCCGGCGTCGCCAAGGCCGATTGGCTGCCCGTTTTCGACGATATTCGATACCACCAGAACTTCCGGATGGCCAGGCAACTGGAACTGGTGCAGCACGTGGATCTGCAACGGACCAAAGCGGCGGCTAAATGCAATCTGCTCATCCGGTGTGATGCGCTGATCGCGGAACACCAGCACATGATGGTCGAGATGCGCGCGGTGAATGCGCGCGAAGTTCTGCGGGCTGAGCGGCTTGCTGAGATCGAGCCCGAGCACTTCGGCTCCGACGGGGCCGTCGAAAGCGCGAATCTCGATGTGCTGATCGGCGATGGCGCCGCCGGCGTCGTGCGCGGCGATGGGAGCAAAGGCTGTCGTCACGGGAAACTCTTCGTCGTATCTGTTCGCGGAACGCCGTACCGGCGCAGTCAGATGAATGTACCGGCGCACGCGCGCGAGGACAACGAAGCAAATCCGATACGGATATCTGCTGGAGTGATAAACCCGATGTTTCAACGCGCGAGAGCCGCGCGAGAGCCTTTGTTTGCGCGGTGCGTCACAGTCGTCCGGGACGCGGATCGGGCACGAATCCGTTGCGATTCGGCATGGCGACACGCGGCAGCGACGCTGCATCCAGCCGCGTATCGGCGGGAACGATGCCGTTGCGGTTCAGCAGGAACGCGCTGAGCGCATAGACCTCATCGGCGGAAAGGGATTCGGGCGCGTTGTAAGGCATCGCGCGGCGGATATAGTCGAAGAGTGTCGTTGCATAGGGCCAGTAGCTGCCTACGGTGCGCCTCGGCTTTGCGCTCGACAACGTGCCCAAGCCGCCCACCAGCGGATCGCCGAGACCGCCTTCGCCCTGCGCACCGTGGCACGCTGCACATTTCGCGGCGAACACGTGCGCGCCGGTCGCAACATCGCCGCTGCCCGCGGGTAGGCCGCGGCCGTCGGGCGCGACGTCGATGTTCCATGCGGCGATAGCCTGCTCCGTGAGCGGCGTGCCGATGTCGTGCGGCGCGCTTACGTTGCGAGCATCGGGAGCAACCGTTGAACATGCAACGAGCGCCATGATCGACACCAGCGCGACGCACGCTGAACGTACGGAACTACCCGTTGAACGGCGCTCATGCATTGCGCACCTCGCCGCTGGCATCGACGCGCCATTGCTGGATCGCGTTGTAGTGGTACTGCGAATTCAGGCCGCGCGCCGCGACCAGTTCCGCGCGCGTGGGCTGCACGTAGCCCGTGGAATCGGTGGCACGAGAAACGATCGAGGACGGCGCGCCGTCCCAGCGCCAATCCGCCTCGAAGCGCGTCAGCGCGCGATCGCGTGCGACGCTGTCCAGACGCGCCAGCCGCCAGGACGCGCCGCCATCGGTCGACACTTCGACCTTGCGAATGGTGCCGCGCCCCGACCACGCAATGCCGCTGATCGGGTAATAACCACGCGTGGTGAGGCGATGCCCCGGCGACGGCCGGGTAATGACAGACTTCGCGTCCATTTCGAACACGAACTGGCGCGCGCTGCCGTCCGCCAGCAGATTCGTGTATTTCGACGTCTCCTCGCGCGTTTGCAGCGGCGCGTCGACCACTTTCAGCCGCCGCAGCCATTTGACGTTCGTATTGCCCTCGAATCCGGGAACGATGAGCCGCAGCGGATAGCCGTTCTCGGGCCGCAAGCGTTCGCCGTTTTGCGCGTAGACCACGAGCGCGCGATCGAGTATGCGATGGAGCGGCAGGCTGCGCGTCATGGCCGCGGCGTCCGCGCCTTCAGCGAGCAGCCATGGGCCGTCGTTAGTCTTGCCTTGGGTCGACACGCCGCCTACCTCTTCCAGCAACGTGGAAAGACGCACGCCCGTCCATTCGCAACACGACAACAGGCCGTGAGTCAGTTGTACGGGCAGACCGCTCGGACCGTTCCACTCGCTGCCGGTGTTGCCGGAACATTCGAGAAAGTGGATTCGCGACTCCGCGGGCAGGCGCAGCAGATCGTCCATTGTGAACAGCTTCGGCGTGCGCACGAGGCCATGAATCGCGAGGCGGTGCTGATCTGGATTGATGTCGGGCACGCCACCATGATGACGTTCGTAGACGAGCCCGTTGGGTGTAATGGTGCCGAAAAGATCGGCGAGCGGCGTCATCGACGAGGCCGCGCCGGGCAGCGGCCATGCGCGTGCGCTGCGGCGCACCACTTCGGCCTCGCGCGGCGACGGCACGCCATAGGGATGATCGAGTACGGGCGCGCCGGGCGTGCGGCTAGACGGTGCGACTTCGAGCGGCCGCAGCAGCTCGCCAGCGGCCGCAGCTTGCGACGCAACCAGACCGCCTGCGGCGAGACGGCCCAGCAGCCGGCGGCGGCTACGCGATGGCGGCAGATCGGGCGACGTTTTGCTTGAGGTCATTGCGGCAGCGGCGCTTCATGAAGAAGTCGACGATGCTAGCAATGCACGCCGCCGCGGCCAAACGATCAATCGTGATATGCATTGCAGCGAACGCTGCCGTGGCCGCTCTACGCCACCGCGGCAGGCGACGCCATCACGAGGTTGCGCAACGTGAGCCTCGCTTCCAACCCACCGCCAGCGCGGTTGTGGAGCTCAAGCGTTGCATCCATGGCGAGCGCCAGTTGCCGCGCAATTGCGAGACCAAGTCCGGTTCCGCCGGTCTGGCGGTTACGCGACGCTTCGAGCCGGTAGAACGGCTGGAATACATCTTCGAGCGAATCGGCCGGTATGCCGGGACCGCGGTCGAGGACGGCAACGCTCGCCTGTCCACCAGGCAACATCGCCACCTCGATCTCCGCGCTGCCGCCGAACTTCAGAGCGTTATCCACCAGATTGCCGACGATACGCCGCAGCGCCTGCGGGCGCGTCATGAGCGGCATGCCGAAGCGGCCCTCCAACGACACCGCCTGCCCGGCGTCGACATAATCGCAAACCAGACTGTCGAACAGCGCATCCGGGTCGATACGGCACGGCAATTCCGTTGCGCCGTGCAAAGTGCGCGCATAGGTGACGCCCTCTTTCACGAGCGCTTCCATTTCCTGTAAATCCTGGCGCAGTTTGATGCCTTCGGATTCGGCGTCCATCATGTCGACGCGCAAACGCATGCGCGTGATCGGCGTTTGCAGGTCGTGCGAAATGGCCGCGAGAATCTGCATGCGCTCGGTAACGTACATCGCGATGCGTTCCTGCATCGCATTGAATGCCCGCGCCGCGCGCGCGACCTCGGACGGCCCGCTTTCGCTCAGGCGCGCAGCCTTGAGATCCGGGCCGAGCGCGTCGGCGGCGACCGCCAGATCGTGCAGCGGGCGCGTGGCCGTGCGCACGGCCAGCCAGCAGCAGCCAAGCAGCACGACGAGTTGCAGCAGCAACACGAGCGGCAGCCAGCGCGATAACGGCGCGCCGGACATAGGGCGCATGTCGATGGTGAGCGGCGTGCCGTCGGTGAGCTTCAAGTGAACCTGCAGCCGTTCGCGGTCGCCCGGAACCGCATTCACCGTGAGCGGATAGTTGGTGCCTATGCCCTCGTCGATAGACCGCGCGACACGCGCCGACAGATTGGCGTCCACCGGCCCACCGCTCACGCCCGGCCCAAGCATGAATTCGTAGCTGCGCCGCGCGAGACGCGGCAGCCACTGCGCACGTTCGTTAGCGGGCAGATGGTCGAGCAGCGCGACAGAACTCGCGACCTCACGCTCGATGTAGCCCATCATCACGTTCGTCATGGTCTGGTCGCGCTCGGTCATGGTGAGCCAGAACGACAACGCCTGCGCAGAGGCGAGCCCGAAGAACAGGATCACCGTCAACCTTGCGAAGAGCGTGCGCGGCCAGTGCAGCGACGAAATAAGGCTCATTGCTGATCCTCGATCGCACTGACGGACGCCGAGAACACATAGCCCTCGCTGCGCAGCGTCTTGATGTAACGCGGTTCGCGCGCGACGTCGCGCAAGCGCTGACGCAGGCGGCTCACCATCAGGTCGATCGAGCGGTCGAATTGATCAGCCTGACGGCCTTGCGTCAGATTGAGCAACTGGTCGCGCGTCAACACGCGCTGTGGATTATCCAGAAACACGCGCAGCAGACGGTATTCGGCGCCGCTTAGCGCGACCATCGTGCCCTCGGAGTCGAGCAGATGACGCGCCGTGGTGTCGAGCCGCCAGTCGCCGAATTCCAGCATTTGCGCAGTCTCCGTTACCTGCATGCCGGGCGGCAGCATGCGCGCGCGGCGCAGCACGGCGCGAATGCGCGCGAGCAGTTCGCGCACGGCAAACGGCTTCGGCAGATAGTCGTCGGCGCCCATTTCCAGACCCAGGATGCGGTCCGCTTCCTCGTTGCGCGCTGTCAGCATCAGCACGGGCACCGTGCGGAACTTGCTCGCGCGCAACTCGCGGCACAGCACGAGGCCGTCTTCGCCGGGCATCATCAGATCGAGCACGATCAGGTCCGGCGCGCCTTGATCCAGCACGGCCCGCATCTGTCGTCCGTTGGCGGCAAGCGAAACGCGCATGCCGTTCTTTTCCAGGTAGCCGGCGATCAGTTCGCGGATTCCGCGATCGTCGTCGACGATCAGTACGTGGTCGATCGTGTCCATCAATGGATCATCTCTTTTGACGTTTCACCTGCACCCGGCTCGTACACAGCATTGAACACTGCACCGGATGCGCCCATTCCGCAGCCATGCCGCCCGCGATGAACGCGATGATTGCCAGCAGCCGCCTCATGCGTCCTCCACGACGGAAAGACTGGCGCCGTCGGAAAGACCGGCATCCAGCGTATACGGATCGACGCCTTCCAGGCAACCGATATTGACGCGCCAGAGCTTCGGATCCTTGCGCGTTTGATGAAACGGATAAATACCGCAGTGCTTGCAGAAGAAATGCTTCGCCACGCGCGTGTTGAACTGGTACAGCGTCAGCGCATCCTCGCCTTGCTTGATCGTCAACTGGTCAGCCGTGAACGGCGGGGTCATCAGCGCGCCCTTGCGCCGGCACAAGCTGCAATTGCAGCGCGCCGCGGGCGAGACCGGCGTGTTCACTTCGAATTTGACAGCCCCGCAGTGGCAGCTTCCTTTCAGCAAATGGGTGTTCATGCGGACTCTCCTGATAGGGGAATGTCTGCTTTATAGCGCGCGGAGAGCGGCGATTTATGTCGCAATGTATCCGGGCCAGCGCCTGACACATAACATTGCACCGACGCCCGTGGCGGCCCCGCGGCGTCGCGGTTCGGTCAGACAAAAAACTCATCCACGGGCGCATCCGCGAACAGGTTAGAGAGCCGGACGATCGCCAGATAGCGTCATGCGCTAAATCTCACTGCACGGGCGGCGGCTTTGTATCGCAGTGTATATGCGGCTTCACGCGATACACAGCATTGCAATACGCCGCTTTGCTGACACAAGCCAGATACCCGCCGCCGTTCTAATGCCTCAACGACGGAACACGGGCAGCGCTCCTGACGCAGTCTTACCGGCATTGCCGGAACTGCAGCGCGCTTCCCGGTTCACGGGCGCTTTTTACTTTATCTCTTACGGAGCACGACATGAAAGTATCCACGATCGCTTTGGCTTTGGCCCTTTCCGCTACCACTCTTTCCGCTTTTGCCGCCAATCCTTCCGCGGTTGCGATGAGCAATGTTGACGCGCAGCAAACGCACCAGTGGACGCCGACGCAAACTGCGGCGAAAAGCCGTGCCGAAGTGCGTCAGGAACTGGCTCGCGCGACGAAAAGCGGTGAGATCGCTTCACTCAACAAGCTTTATCAGGGCAGCTAAGCGTCGGACTCGAGATCAACCTGTTCCCACCACCTATTAAGCGAACTCCAATCATGAACTCATCAACCAAGGTGCTGTACACCGGCAAGACCCATACCACCGGCGGACGCGATGGCGCATCGCGCAGCTCGGACGGCAGGCTCGACGTCAAGCTCGGCTCGCCCGGCGCGTCGGCGACCGGCACGAATCCGGAACAGATGCTGGCTGCCGGATGGTCCGCGTGCTTCATCGGCGCAATGGGGCTCGCCGCGAAGAAGCTGCAAGTCGCGCTGCCGGCAGACACCGCCGTCGACGCCGAAATCGATCTGGCGATGAACGACAGCGGCTATTTCCTGCAAGCGCGGCTGAACGTCAGCCTGCCCGGAATCGACCGCGAGACCGCTCAGGCGATTACCGATACCGCACATCAAACGTGCCCGTATTCGAAGGCGACTCGCGGCAATATCGACGTTGTCATCGCGATCGTTTGAAACTGCCCGCAGTAACGTAGCGCCGCGGCGCCGCCACTTTTACGGGTGCGGCGTCGTTATTTTTGCGCGGTCGTGAAGCGATAATGCTTGCACCATCACCTGGTCGAGCATGAGGGAATCGCCATGGACCGAATCGACGCGATGAAAGTATTCATCGCCACGCTGGACGAAGGCAGTCTTGCGGGCGCGGCCCGCCGGCTAGGCCGCTCGCCCGCGGCCGTGAGCCGTGCGATTGCGTTCCTCGAAGCACATACGGACACGGCACTGCTGCATCGTACGACACGCAGCATCAAGCTCAGCGAAGCGGGCAAGCGTTATGCGTCCGCCTGCCGGCGCATCCTGACCGACCTCGAAGAAGCGGACATGCTCGTCGCGCACGAACGCTCGGCGCCGCGCGGTCTGCTGACGGTGACCGCGCCCGTCGCCGCGGGCGAAGAGTTACTGCGGCCAATCGTCGACGAATTCATCGAACGCTTTCCCGCGGTATCGATCCGGCTTCAGCTGCTCGACCGGCCGGTGAGCTTGATCGACGAAGGAATCGACGTGGCGCTGCGCATCGCGCATCTTGCCGATTCGACGCTCGTCGCGGTCCCGGTGGGTGAAGTGAGGCGCGTCGTGGCTGCTTCGCCCAGGTACCTCGCAAGGCATCCGCGCATCAAGGTCCCCGCCGATCTCGCACAGCATCAGATTATTTCGATGACGCACTTCGGCGTCGACTCATGGACCTTTCCCACGTCGAGCGGCTCGCCGATACCGCAGGTCGTTCAGTTCACTCCGCGCTTCATCGTCAATACGATTCGTGCGGCCGTCGCGTCGGCGGCGGCCGGTCACGGGGTCACGCGCATGTTCCTGTATCACGTCGCCGAGGAAGTCAAAAAGGGATCGCTGAAGATCGTCCTGCCCGACAGCGAACAGGCGCCGCTGCCGGTTCATCTGCTTACGCCGCATGGGCGGCTTTCGGTTCCGAAGGTGCGTGCATTCGTCGACTTTGCCGCGCCACGTCTGCGTAAGCACTTCAAGGTACTCGGCAGCGTCACGGGTCCCGATTGAACCGTCCGGCGGAAGAATATCTTCCGCGTGCCGTGGATTCTCGCGCGATGCGATGCAATCTAGACTGACTGTACTCAGACAGGTCGGATCATCGCGCAGAGGACGACATGAACCAGGCAGCCAGCTCCCCATTCCCTTCCGGACTGCAGTCCGCGCGGCCGGGCTACGCCGAACGCAACGAAAGCTACTGGCGGCGCAATCTGGTTGTCTGCGTGTTCGGATCGTTCACCACACTCGTGAGCTTGAGCATGTTGCTGCCGTTCCTGCCGTTGTATGTGCAGCAACTCGGCGTGTCATCGCAGTCGGCAATCATCGAATGGTCGGGCATCGCGTTCGGCGCGACGTTCCTCGGAACCGCCGTTACCGCGCCGCTGTGGGGACGGCTTGCCGATCGTTACGGCCGCAAGCCGATGCTGGTCCGCGCCGCCGTGGGCATGGCCGTGGTCATGTCGCTGATCGGCGTCGCGCATACCGTGCATCAACTTGTCGCGCTGAGGTTGATTGCGGGACTCGTCGGCGGTTATGCGTCCGCGTCTACCGTTATGGTCGGCACTCAGGTGCCGCGCGAGCGCGCGGGCTGGGCGCTGGGCATTTTATCGACCGGCGCGCTGGCCGGCAGTCTGATCGGCCCTCTGGTCGGCGGCGTGTTGCCGGCGTGGCTCGGCATTCGCGGCACGTTTTTCGCCGGAGGAGCCATGATCGCGGTCGCGGCCCTGCTGACCATCTTCGTCGTCAAAGAAGATTTTCATCCTGCCGACGCCGCCGCCCGCAAGACCACCAGCGCGGCGCCGCCTGCCCGTCGCACGAACTACGCGATCGTCACCGCGCTGCTCGCCACCGCGATGATGGTGCTGCTCGCCAACATGTCGATCGAACCGATCATCACCGTCTACATTGGCGGGCTCGGCGTGGCGCCCGGGAACATTACTCGTATCGCCGGTGTGGTCATGGCGTGTTCCGCGCTGGGCAGCATATTGACGGCGGCCCGGCTTGGCGCACTCGCCGACCGCATCGGCAGTTGGAACGTGATTGTCGCATGCCTGGTCGTGACCGGTATCGCGATGATTCCGCAAGCCTTCGTCACGCAATGGTGGCAACTCGCCGGCTTGCGATTGTTGATGGGTATGAGCCTCGCCGGTCTTCTGCCGGCCATCTCAAAGCTTGCAAGGCACTCCGTCGACGAAAGCAAAACCGGCCAGATGCTCGGCTATCTGCAGTCCGCGCAATTCAGCGGCCAGGTGATCGGGCCGGTGATCGGCGGGCAGATCGGCGTGTACCTGGGATTGCATTCGGTGTTCTTCGTCACGGGCAGCTTGCTGATTGCCTGCGCCGGTCTCGCGCAATGGGCGCGCAAGCAGCAACACGGCTGAATGCCAACGCGGTAGCCGGACGGCTAACATTCGTTTTCGACACGCTCACGAGAGCCGCATTGATCGCTGTGTCGCGATCAATGCGGCTCTTTAATTCGCGACCCCGCCGCTGTTCTCATCTCCAACTACGCCGAATTCCACGGCTGTCTTCACGTAGAACAGATGCACGCCCTCGGCCCGCAGGCGTTCGAACAATCGGCCGGATTCTTCGGTCGTCACCGCCATCACGATCGACAAAGGCTGGTCCGCCAGTTCGAAAAAGTGCGACGAGTGCACGCGGCGATGGTGGCCGATACCCTCGCTTGCCGGTATCACGGTCGCGCCGCGCAAGCCGAGTTCGCCGGCCAGATGGACGAGCCAGTCGGCAACCGGCTTGCCGCGATGACGGCGATCGTGCTGTGTGAAAAACGTGATCTGGTAACCGTTCATGTCGATGTCTCCCCGGCGCCGTGCGATACCGTTCAAGCCACTGCGAGAAAGCGATGCCGGCTGGCGTGTGCGCCGGCGCTCATCGGGCACGGACGCCGGTCGTCCGCGCCGCCGGTGCCGACTGTGCCGCCCGCATCGCACTGAGCCGCATCCGGCGCCGGCCACGCGTCGGCGCCTACCAGCGGAACGAAACTTACCTCGCCGAGCGTGCTGCTGTGATAGTCGTCTTTGCCGCGGCGAACCAGTTTGACGAGCCGTTGATAATGCAGTTCACGGCCAACCGGCATGACGATCCGGCCGCCGATAGCCAACTGGTTGCGCCATGCAGCGGGAATATGCGGCCCGCCCGCCGCCGCAATGATCGCGTCGTACGGCGCGTGTTCCGCGAGGCCTGTCGTCGCGTCGCCAAGATGAACCGTCACATTGGATATATTCAGCCGCGCGAGAATGTCGCGGGCCGTCTCAACGAGTTCCGCGTGTCGCTCGATGGAATAAACATGCGCGGCAATCGTCGCCGCGACGGCAGCTGCATAGCCGGAACCCGTGCCCACGTCGAGCACGATGTCGCCGGGCTGCAGTTCCGCGGCCTCGATCATGGTCGCGACAATGGCCGGCTGGGAAATGGTCTGGTCGTTGCCGATGGGCAGGGGTCTGTCCTCGTACGCCAGATCCCGAACATAATCCGGCACGAAAGCCTCGCGCGGTACCGCGCGCATTGCGGCCAGCACCTGCGGATCGCGAATGCCGCGCCGGACGATCTGCCGCTCGACCATCCGTTCGCGCGCTTCGTTGAAATCGGTCATCGCCACCTCCCGTCGTGAGCCGGCGCCCGCCTGGTCGTATGCCGCATTGCAGCAGATCGCCGCTTTGCAGCACGTCTTCCGGATGCAACGAACGACACGTCACAAGCGGATACGGGACCTGTATTCAGTCTACGCGCAGATGGCGCCGGACAAAATCGGGTGGTGTCGGTGCTCAGTCGACGATCTCGGGTTCGACGAGTTTCGCGAGTTGCATCAGCGATTCCTGCCAGCCGAGGTAGCACATTTCGACGGGAATGACCTCGGGCACGCCTTCTTGCAGAATCGAGACCTCGGTCCCGCACGACACCCGGCGGAATGTGATCGTCGCGGACATCTTGCCCGGCAGGTTCGGGTCGTCGAAGTGATCCGTGTAGCGGATTTTCTCGGACGGCACGAGTTCGAGATACTCGCCGCCGAACGAGTGGCTATTGCCGCTGCCGAAATTGCGGAACGACATCTTGTAGGTACCGCCCACGCGCCCTTCGTAATGGTGGACCTGACAAGTAAAGCCATACGGAGGCAGCCATTTCGCCAGTGCGTCCGGTTCGAGGAACGCGCGATAGACGCGTTCCGCAGGCGCGCGCAATACACGGTGGAGTCGGATGGTTCCAGTAGTCATGGTCAGCCTTTCAGTTGAGAAGTTGGACACACTGATACGACGATCCGACTACGGGGAAATCGACATGACTCGATAAAGAACATGCAGCGGCTCGCTGCGAGCTGGCTCGCAGCCAATTGTCGGACCATCGGCCGAGGTGGAGAACTGCGGTTGCCGACGAAGTGCAGCAAAAGCCGACCGCGCGCGCTAGATGCGCGGCAGGTCGTCAATGCATTTTTCGATGTGGCCGTCCGGAACGTCGGTGTCGATCCCGTCGTGCCCGCTGGTATGAGCGACGGCGACGATTTTCGGCCCGAGAAAGCGCGTGCCGCCGAGCGTAAAGAGAGACCAGACGGCGTCGCCGCGACGGATAGCGGCCACGACCTGAGGCACCTCGACAATCGAAGTGGGAGACAGCCAGCTCCGTGTTGCCGGATCGACAGCCGCCCAGCGCACGTGCGTGATGCGGTCGGTCGAAGGGTCGATACGCACAGCGTCGATACCGAAAGTAGCCATGACATTTACCCCCACGCACACAGGCGAAGACCATCGCACCATCATCGTCCAACGCGTTGACCGACGCAAGCGGCAGCGCGCCGGCGCTTTCGCCGTGCGCCGGATATCGACGCATCACCCGCAAGCCGTCGGATTTGGACCCATGTGCCGACAGGTAAGCAGCATTCTTCGGTTGAGGCCGTATCGGGCTGCCCGGCTATCCATCCGACACAGCGGGAACGGTCGTTGCGTGACCAGTTGAGTGACCAATCCCAAGGCGGCTCCCTTAGCAGCAAATGCGCCGACCGTGGCATTGAAAGGGTAAGATTGAGTGATCCCACCAGTCACGAAAGGTTCACGTGCTCAGCAAGCATGCATCCAATGTCAGCTTGACGGAGCATCTGGCTTCGTTCGTACGGAAAGAAATCAATAAAGGCCGCTACGGCACCGTGAGTGAAGTCGTGGGTGTCGGTTCGTGCTTGCTGAAACAGGACGTTGCACGTCGTGCAGTGTCCGGCAGCGGCAACGGCGCAGTGCGCACAACGCATATTGAGCGCACCCACGGCCGTAGCGAGGCATGAACCAAGGAGAAACCATGGCGCCAGCCACCGACTTCCCCATTGTCGGCGTGGGAGCCTCTGCTGGCGCAGTAGAGGCCCTGGAAGGCTTTTTTCGCGGCTTGCCTCAAAAGCCGGGCCTCGCCTGCGTGATCGTCACGCACCTGAGTCCGGACCGCGAAAGCATGCTGCCTGAGATCGTGGCGCGCTTTACCGATATGCCGGTGCACGCCATCACCGACGGCATGCGAATCCAGAATGACAACGTCTATCTGCTGCCTAGCGATGCCGTCGTGAGCGTGGCAAACCGGACGCTTCATGTTCAGGAACAGGACAGGAGCCGGCGCGAGCGCAAACCCATCGACATTTTCCTGAGCACGCTTGCTGCCGACGTCGGCGAACTCTCTGCCGGCGTGATCCTTTCCGGCGCTGACACAGACGGCACGCTGGGGATCAAGGCGATCAAGGAACGCGGCGGACTTACCCTTGCCCAGGCTAGCGACGGCTACGGTCCGCACCATGCGGACATGCCCAGAAGCGCTATCGCGACAGGCCTTGTCGATTTCGCGGTGCCTGCCGAAGAAATGGGCGGCAAGCTGGTCAACTTCGCAGCGGGAGCCTTCGTGCTCGACGGGCTCGAAACGCTCGACGAACGCGCTGCGGGCCCGGCCGGCGAAGGCGACGCGAGCGACTTCAACGAAGCCCGCAACGCGATCTACGCGATCCTGCGCAATCAGGTGGGGCACGACTTTAGCGGCTATAAGATCAAGACGTTCTTGCGCCGCGTACAGCGGCGCATGCAGGTGCTTGAAATACAGACTCCGGACGCCTATGTGGCGCGACTCGCCGGGGAACCGGAAGAAGTCGCCGCGCTTTTTCGCGACCTGCTGATCAACGTCACCAGCTTTTTCCGCGATGCACCGGCTTTCGAGACGCTTGCCGAGATGGTGCTTCCAAAGTTGCTCGACGGACGCGGCGCCGAGGACACCGTGCGTGTGTGGGTGCCGGGCTGTGCGACCGGTGAGGAAGTCTATTCGATCGCCATACTTTTGCGCGAGCAGATGGAGGGCCGCGCCACCGCGCCGCAAGTGCAGATTTTCGCGACCGACATTGACGACGGCGCGCTCGGCGTCGCGCGCGCGGCACGCTATCCGCTGCCGCTGCTCGAAGGTGTCTCGGAAGAACGGCGGCGGCGCTTCTTCGTTGAAGACGGCAGCAGCTACGTGCTTTCGAAGGAAGTGCGGGACCTGTGTATTTTCTCGCCGCATAGCGTGATTCGCGACCCGCCTTTTTCGCGCATCGATCTGGTCTCGTGCCGCAATCTCCTAATTTACTTTGGCAGTGAAATCCAGAACCAGGTGATCCCGACATTTCACTACGCGTTGCGTCCGGACGGCTATCTGTTTCTCGGCACGTCGGAAAACGTCAGCCAGTTCGACGAACTCTTTACGCCCGTCGACAAGAAGCACCGAATTTTCCGGCGCAGGGCCGACGTCGCGCCGCAACTTCGTTTGCCTCTCACCATATCGGCGCTGAGGATCGGGCAGATTGCTTCACTCACGCCGACGCGTCCTTCGCTGGGTAGCGCGGGGCTGCGGCACGTGGTCGACAACCACATGCTCGAGCGGTTCACCCCGCCGCACGTGCTGGTCACGCGCGAGGGCGACGTCGTGTATTACTCGGGCCGCACGGGCAAGTACCTGGAGCCCGCTCCCGGTGTGCCGACGCGGCAACTCTTCGCCTTGGCGCGCAAGGGGCTCAGCCTCGATCTGCGCTCGGTGTTTCGCGAAGCTGTCGAGTCGGGCCGCACGGTTACGCGTGCAGGCGTGGTGGTCGAGGGCGAAGGCGGTCGCGTGCAGATCATCAGCCTGACGGTCGAACCGCTGAGCGAGCAGGTGCACGGCGAGCACATGTATCTCGTTGTCTTCGAGGACCAGGGCCCGGGGCTCGCGCGCGAGGAGGCGCTTGCACGCGCTCAGTCCATGCATGACGGCACGGCCGTGCAGTTCGAAAAGGAGTTGCGCGACACGCGCGAACGCCTGCAATCGATGATCGAAGAATACGAAACGGCGCTGGAGGAACTCAAATCGTCGAACGAGGAACTCGTATCGGTCAACGAGGAACTGCAGTCGTCGAACGAAGAACTCGAGGCGTCGAAGGAAGAACTGGTTTCGCTCAACGAGGAACTGCACACCGTCAATCTCGAACTGAACGGCAAGATCGACGCGCTCGACCGCTCCAACAGCGACCTGCAAAACCTGTTCGAGAGCACCTCGGTTGCGACCGTTTTTCTCGACCGCAATCTGGTCATTCGCTCGTTTACGCCGGCAATGGGCGGCATCTTTCATATTCGCCCCATTGACCGCGGGCGCCCTATCACGGAGCTCGTCAGCCGTCTCGACCTGCCCGGACTGGAGCTCGATATCGAAGCTGTCTTCAATACGAACCAGCCGAGAGAGCGCCAGGTAAGCGGGAAAGACGGTCTTTCGCATTTTCTCGTGCGCCTCGCCCCCTATCGCAATGGCGACCGGCAAACCGACGGTGTGGTTATCGCCTTCGTCGAGATAACGGGCATGGTGCATGCGGAAGAACGTCAGGAGGTTCTGATTGCGGAACTGCAACACCGCACGCGTAATCTGCTGGCGGTCATCCAGTCAATCGCGCAACAAACGCTCGCAGGCGATCCGGCGCTCGACACGTTCACGAGCCGCCTTGCGGCGCTTGGTCGTCTACAGGGGCTAATCGGCGACGCAAACGGCAATCTGATCGACCTCCGGGAGATCGTGCGCCTCGAACTGGATGCGCTCGGCGTGGCCGACAGCGAGCGCATCGAACTGCGCGGGCCCGTCGTGCCGCTGGGTTTTCGGAACGTGCAGACAATTGCACTCGTGCTGCACGAACTGGCGACAAACGCGGTGAAGTACGGCGCACTCAGGGACAAGGAGGCGCGGCTCGCGGTGCGCTGGCGCGTCGAAACGCAATTGCCGGGCGCTGCGTCGCTGGTGTTCGACTGGATCGAAAGCGGCTTGCGTGTCGCTCCGGACAGCACGAGGACCGGCTTCGGCCGGCAATTGATCGAAAAGGCGCTGCAGTTCACTCTCGGCGCAAAGACGGCGCTCCTGTTCAATGCGGACGGCGTCTCGTGTCATATCGAAATACCGATGCCTGCGGTTCATTAGCGGCAGCGGTCAAAAGGGGTTGAACATGGGGTTCGCAAACGTGCTCACAGGTCAAAGGATCATGGTGGTCGAAGACGACTACCTGGTCGCGCTTGCGCTCTCCACTGTGCTGGAAGGCGCTGGAGCAAGCGTTGTGGGACCGATTTCGGGAGCGCGCGAAGCTGTCACGTTGGTCGAGGAAGGCAACGAACACATCGACGCGGCGATTCTCGACGTCGATCTGAATGGTGAACCGTCGTATCCGGTGGCGGACGCGCTCGCATCGAGACATATACGGTTTGTTTTCGCGACAGGCTATGGAATCGACGCGGTCGATGCACGCTATCGTCACTATCCGCGCTGTCAGAAACCGTTCGATCATCACGCGCTCTTCAAGGCGCTAAGCGCAAGCGGATGACTGCCCTCGCCTATCGCGGCCGGGCGCTAATGGCGGTGGCGGTGGTGAATATCGGGAAAATGCGCATGCGAATGCGTGACCGGCAGGTGGACGTGCGGATGAGTATGCGGCTCGTCGCCGGAATAAGGAAAGTCGTGCTCATGCCGATGATGTTCATCATGACGATGCCGGTGCGTGTGTTCAAGTCGCTCATGACTATGGCGATGCTCGTGCCTTTCCCGCACGTGCAGCCAGATTCCCAGCGCCATCAGAAGAGCGGCGGCTGAGAAAGACAGATCGGGCAGCGCAGGCCAGATGATCAGTGCCAGCATCACGCCGAATAGCGGTGCGACCGAAAAGTAAGCGCCAGTACGCGCCGTACCGAGATGGCGCAGAGCGACGACGAACAACACGAGGCTAACGCCGTAACCGGCCAGCCCGGTCAGCATGGCCGCCGCCACGGTTCCAGCAGATGGAAGCGAAGCGCCGGCGGCGATCGCAATCGCGAGATTCACCGGACCGGCCACGAGGCCCTTGACGCATGCGATCACCATTGCGTCGTTTGCAGCGACCTTGCGGGTGAGATTGTTGTCGATAGCCCAGCACAGACACGCGCCGACAATCACCAGTGCCCCGACAGGTATGCGCGTCGATCCCGGATGCCACGACAGAATCATGCCCCCCGCGACGATCGCCGCCATGCCGAGGAAGACCTGAACGTCGACATTCTCGCGGAAGATCACCCAGGCAATTACAGCGGTTAATACGCCTTCGAGGTTCAATAACAATGAACTCGTGGCCGCCGGCGTGCTCGATAGTCCCAGCATCAGCAACGCCGGACCCGCCACGCCGCCCGTTGCAATCGCCCCAAGAAGCCAAGGCAGCTCGCCTTTATTGAGGCGATGGCCGGTGCTCGGGCGCGAGCCGGGCGACATCAGTGAACGCCACGCGATACCCAAACCGAGCCCGGCTCCGCTGCCCAGATAAAACAGTCCTGCCAGCATGAACGGATCGACTGATCCAAGCAACGCTTTGGCCAACGGCGTGGCGGCGCCAAATAGCGCAGCGGCGGTGAGAGCGACGCATATCGCGCCTTGTCCGGATTTCACGATCTGACCTTTGAATCGTTGCGAAACGCTGATGGGCTCGCACATGCCAAGCTGTTGTGAAAGCGCCCGCATTCAATGCGCCCGTGCACCTCGTGCCTCCGATTATGCTGCGCTTTTCTGTGCGCAGCCAGGATCGGGCACTTGCCCGCAGCGACCCGCTTGGCAATCCGCTGCCGGGCAGTGCAAGAACCGATTTCCGTTGGAACTTTGAAGTCTGGCGTCGGTTTCCTAAAGTAGCGGGATTTTTCTCCAAATCCTTGGATTTTTACGTCCCTCGAACTACTCTCAAAGCACTATGGAATGGGGACGAGACTCAAACCTCTATCCTGTTTATCTACGTTCCCGAATCCGGCGCGGGTTGGGTGTTGGGTCGCGCACAGCCTACAAACCTTGGCGTAATATTCAAAACTCGGGTATCAAAGGCACTGCCGCCTGCGTGCACGGCATACGTGTAAATCGACGATACGAATTGCTTGACCAACGGGCTTTGACCTACCTGCTCCTTCTGGAACGTGTGCCCGAGATTGTGGACGTGCGGGAATCTTGGCCGATCCTCGATATCAATAGCACACTGCGACTATGCTCTGAGTTTGGCGTATCGCATCCCAAGCATGACATTTTTCCGGAGCCAATCAGTCTTGACTTTCTCATTACGGAGACAGCTTCCGAAGGGGTCACTTTTCGAGCCGTCGCGTTAGTAGAGAACCCCGCTCGGATTACCGTGAGGAACCAACGACTTAAGCAAGTCGCGCAACAGTGGTGCGACGAACACGGCATCGGCTGGAGTTTGGTCGGGACGTCAGCGCTAGATAGAACAGTGCTCGATTCACTGCGCTTCATTCGCGGTTGGTATCGACACAGGGTGGCACCGGATTCCGAGATCGCCTTCAAGTTCGCCAAGCTTTTCATGGATCACTATCAGAACAACCTCGTTCTCAGCGAAGTGGTCGACTTAGCACGCAAAGGTCTCCAAATTCGCCCGGACACCGCACTTGATCTTTTTCGCTATTGCGCGTGGTGTCGCCTCATTCCCATTGCTCTGACAGGGCGGATCGCGAAAAACTGCCCCGTCGTTTTGCGCCGTGTCAATAATGACTGACTTCCAACCACGTCCTATATCACATCCGCGACCCGGAATGGTCTTGCGCGTGATAAAGGACGGTCACGCCCAGTTTCTGCGTCTCACTCACGTCTTCGATGAATGTGTGTACGCAATGTGGATTGGAGAGCCCAATGAAGCGCGAACCGCGCGACGTCCCCGCAGATTTAGCCTTGTCGAAATAGATGGCTTGATGAAACAACCCCACGCAACTTGGGGCCGACTCTGCCTCCCGTCTGCGCTACTTGCTGTTCCAGATAACGACTCGAATGCTTCGAAGACAATGGAGTATCTTTGGCAATTAATCAAGCCTCTAAGGAAGGTCTGCACAACATGTTTTCATGTGCGCCGATCTTTTTTCACGTTGGGCGTATCGGCCGCAGAGTCTGCCAGCAGGTTGATCGTGCGGCTTTTGAAGCATGATGACCTTCGTTTGCCGAGATTCACGGCCTGATGCGCCGGGCGTTTCACGCTTTGTTTAAAGCCTTGCGCGCCATCCAGAGGTTGCCCAGCGCAAACAGTGTCGTGATCTGCGCGGTGTTCTTCACCAATCCTCGGTAGCGGGTCTTCGTGTAACCAAACTGCTGCTTGAGCACGCGAAACGGATGTTCAACCTTGGCGCGCACGCCAGCCTTCAGGCGCTCAATCTGGTTGTATATCGCGTCCAGACGATTGGTCAGGTCCAGTTGTCGACGCTTGCCCGGTCGCATCGCGACATGCCAGCGTACCGGGTTCGCCTGACATCGCTTTTCTATACCCTGATATCCGGCGTCAGCGTACACATCCTTTTCCTGGCCGTGCAACAACGCTTCGGCCGCATTGATGTCGTGCACGTTGGCTGCCGTACCAATGACGGTGTGGACCAGCCCCGACTCTGCGTCCACGCCGATGTGCGCTTTCATCCCGAAGTACCATTGATTCCCTTTCTTCGTCTGATGCATCTCCGGGTCCCGTTTGCCAGAGCCGTTCTTTGTCGAACTCGGTGCGCTAATCAAGGTCGCATCGACCGCTGACCCTGCCTTCAACATCAAGCCTTTTTCACTCAGGATCTCATTGACCAGGGCGAGCATCTGCGCGGCCAGTCCGTGCGTTTCGAGAAGGTGGCGGAACCGCAGAATCGTGCTTTCGTCTGGCAAACGCGTCATACCTTCGTCCAGCCCCGCAAACTCACGGTACAGCGGCACGTCATAAAGCGCCTCTTCCATCGCCGGGTCCGAAAGCCCAAACCACTGCTGCATGAAGTGAATCTGCAGCATCGTCGCAACCGGAAACGGCGGCCTTCCAGTCTTACCCTTCGGATAGTGCGGTTCGATCAACGCAATCAACCTCGACCATGGCACAACGCGCCTCATCTCATCGAGAAATTCCCGCTTGCGCGTGCGTTTCGTTGAAAGATCCAGGCCAAGACCGAGCTGTGTCATCGAGGAACTCCTTTAATTCCCGTTCTTCCAGGATAGGACAACCAGACTTCGACGCCAGGACTTTTGCAGACCATCCCTAATACTCAAATTTCGTATACCGTCTAACCTTGGACGGCAGAAATTTACCAACCTTATCAAAGAGCACGCCAACCTGAAACAGTGCAGCCCGACCACGCTCAAACGTCTCGTTCTGCGGTTCTACTATTTCGGAGGCATCAAATATGCGTTACTCGGCCAACGGCCAGTCCTCGCCCGGAATGATCCACTCGATGTCTTCGGCGGCCAGCGCCAGCAGACCCTTCCTGTCGCCGCGGCCAATCGCGGCGAAGAAGTCCTTCACGGTCTGGACGTTCTTCTCGGTACTCATCGGAAATTCTCCATTTCTCTCGGTTCGGATCGCGCGCGAAGTGTCTCAATCAGAACTCGCTGTCACTATCCGTTGCCCCGATCAGCCTGTCGTCGGTCGCGTCGGTCAAACACCCTGGAAAGAGGCCGGCCGGCATTGCAGCAACGTGGTCCCACGACTGGCGGGGCTTGTGGGCCAGCCACGGGAGCGCAACAGAATCAGCCCTGCGCCCAGCCCCCATCGACGGGAAGATCGATACCCGTGATGTAAGAACTTTCATCGGAGGCGAGGAACGCGACTGCCGCCGCAAGTTCCTCAGGCATGCCCCTGCGGCCCATCGGGATCTGCGCGATGAACTGCGCGAGCGCTTGCTCAGCCTGTTCAGCGGTAAGGCCGGTCGTCGTCGTCAAGGCCGGGGTGTCGATTGCTCCGGGGCTCACACAATTCACACGGATCTTGCGGTCTTTCAATTCCAAAGACCAACCGCGCGCGAAGTTGCGCACGGCCGCCTTACTCGCGGCGTAAGCAGTAAATGCCGGAAGCCCTTTCACGTTTGCGACCGAGGAGGTCAGGATAATCGAGCCACCGTCCTTGAAGAGGGGAAGGGCCTTCTGCACCGTAAAGAACATTCCCTTTACGTTTACGTCGAAGGTCTGGTCAAAATGCGCCTCACTAGCTAACGCGAGCGGCGCGACCGTCCCTGCGCCCGCGTTCGCGAAGAGAATGTCGATGTGACCATGTTTCTCCTTCACGACAGCAAAGAGCCGGTCCAGATCTTCCAGGCGCGACACGTCGCCCGCGACCGCCGTAACGTTTCTCCCGATGGTGGCAGCGGCCTTCTGAAGTTCTTGCTCCCGTCGCCCGGTGATCACAACGTGCGCACCTTCTTCCACGAAGCGCCTGGCTGTGGCCAAGCCAATCCCGCTGCTTCCGCCTGTGACGACTGCAACCTTACCTTCCAATTTCTTCATGATCTTTCGCCTCTCGTTTAGGGTGTCAGGCAGCGCCGCTGTTCCCATTGGTACAAAGGCGCTGTATCATTTGGATCACCGATCCATATCCTGATTCGCAGTATCCGGATCAGTGATCCAAATATACGGATCAGTGATCCGATTGTCAAGGGACCCCATGCGAGCCGACGCCCAAAAAAATTACAGCCATCTACTTGCGGTCGCCCACGACGTGGTAGCCAAGGACGGTGTCGACGCGTCGATGCGAGATATCGCCCGCCGGGCCGGCGTCGGGTTGGCTACATTGCTACGTCATTTCCCGACGCGAGAAGCCTTGTTTGAAGCGTTGTTGTGTACGAATCTGGACGAACTGACGCAGAAGGCAGGCGAACTCGAAACGTCGAATTCACCTGACGAAGCGCTCGTGTCCTGGTTTCGCGAATGGATCGCATTTGCCCAAAGCTATAGGGGCGTTGTCGCCCTGATGGCGGCAGCTCATACCAACCCGGACTCCGCGCTTTACGCTTCATGCGCAGCCGTGCACTCAGCGAGCGCACGGCTGTTGCTGCGTGCCCAAGCCGCGGGGACAGCACGTGCCGATATGAATGGGGACGACATGTTCGGCCTGATGGCAGCGCTGGGCTGGCTTGTTGATCTGCCCTCATTCGCGCCACGGGCGGATCATCTAGTTCACCTTATTACGAGCGCAATCCTGACAAAACGGCCCGGCAATGACGTCAAAAAGAAAGATGTCAAAAAGGCCATGCGCTGAGTCGGATCGGCCTGGAAGGATTGCTGGGGGGGCAACGTTGCGCCTATAAAGTCGCCAACTCGGCGCTACGGATCGCCCCGATAGCGTGGCGAGCAATACTCAGCATGGGTTTGCTAGACGCGAAATAAAGTCGTCACTTTGCTCTTAAGATGCGGCCTTCGACGCACGGCCCCCGCCGGGGGTCGAGGAATATTGCGGTCGAAGTATGCCGACCGCATCGGGCAGCACGCGGCCAGGAGGGGACATTCGACGCGACGAGCTAAATCGATGACAATCGTCGTTTCAATACCCCCGCTACTGCCAACCAGTTTATGTCCCGCCCCCCTCGTCCGCCCGACCTGGTTGTGAACCTCTCCCTAACAGCACACCGATCAGACGGTTCGTCGAAGGAGGTCTTTTCAGGCTATCGCCCGATCTACAAGGTGCGCGCTGACTACTGGTCATCCGCACATCACGAGTTCGTCGACGCGACTGGAGTTTGCACGGGGCAGCGGAGCAAGGCGGATGTCTGGCTTTTAACGCCCGAGGCATACCCGCAAACGTTTTGGATCGGTCGACGTGTTGAAGTAGCTGAAGGGTCGCGAGTTGTAGGCGTTGCAGACATCCTGCAAATACTCAATCCGCTGCTCGAATTGAGCGCAGATGGCTGAGCGCGCACCACCAAGATCTCGTCGATTCGCTGAAAGCGTCTACTCCCATGCTTATGGAACAATCGATAACGCTCAATGTGCCAACCAACCTATCGCCAGAGGACTGGCGAAGAGTCGCAGCCATCTACGAGACACTCGATGGATGGATGGCTGACCCAAATGGCGCTTACTGGTACGGACGCGAAGGCGACGTCCGGTATATTTGGGCATCTGCTGAGCCGAGCGGGCTGCTCTTCTGCGGCCGGGTCGAGCCGAGCTTGTGGTGTGGTTGGATTACCGTGCTTTGCTCCAGGCTAAGTCTTGCCCTTGCTCGCGAGGTGCACGACGCTGCAATGTAGACGAACCTCCAATCGCATCGGGCAGTGGTCGGCCACTTTCTGCCGCTCGCCTGGGTCATGCGGTGGTCGTTCGAACGACCGGTCCACTCTGAAACCCGCCAGATGCTCAACGCGCAGTTGTCGGCCATTGCAGACGCTCAGCTACCGACACGGATACGGCGGCTGCACGACGCTAACCGGCCGTTCGCTCGAGCCGGATCTTGAGCGGCGACGCTCACATCGACGAACGCGTCCTTACGACCCAGCTCGGCCGCTCGACCAATTGCAGATCAAAGGCACTCCGCGGTGCCAGAGCGGTCATTCGGAGAATGGCTTTGAGCAGATGCTGCGAACGCCGGCTGGCCGTCAACGGGCGCAATGCAGTTGCGGCGATTCACGCAATACGCACCGCGTACGCCCGTGTCGCTTCCTCAGCATTGGGAGGAGCATGGCAACCACACCGAGCGGCCTGCCGCTTATCGGCTCATAGCCCGACAGTCTTCGGCGCATTTCCTGCAAGTTTCCGCGCATTTTCTGTTCGGAAAGGCATGCCGTTGCGCAATGGTCGCAGGCCGCAGCGCACGCGTCGCAGGCCTCTATGCAAGATTGATGTTGCTGTTGTGCCATATGATCCTCCGGGGTGCGAGAGTGGTGATTGCGCCTAACAGGCCGTCGCTTTCCGCAGGCCGCAGGCCGGATACCACATACCTACTAACCCGGCTGTGTCGCGAAACGATCGATGCATTCGTTGGACCGTTGGATCGACGACTGCTACATTTTTTCCTTCACCTATGCGGATCAGCCACCAATTAACGGGATCGCTGGTCTTGGATCCCGCGAGCATGGCAAGGTGCATAGCGAACCAGAACTCAGGGCTCGCGACCTTCGTAATTCCCTCATATACCGGCTTGAGCCGCAAAGATTGGATGATGGCCGTGACTCCATACGCCAACCCGCTAGGACGTGATAGAGGCTATGTCCGTGCGTCCAGCCAGCTGGTTGGACCGCAAGAGCGAACTGGTCACCATCGCTGCCTCCGTATCATCGCTACCGTAGTAGCGACGGGAAGCCGTTTGCCGCCGCCATCATGCACAAATGATGGTTCCGGCAGCCGAGCGACAAGTGGGGCATGAGTTTGCCTTCCGGCATGCACTCGGTGCCGAATGCGTTAGCCACTCAAGGAAACATTTCAGCCTTTCTTCGCCCGAAACTCCGGGAATTTTGTACGCGAATCGCCGGCTGGTTTACAACCCAGCCCGAATGGTCGTGCCGGTTAGCAAAGCGCAGTGATGACCCGTGACACAAGGCGTCAATTCACACCCGTCGAATCGCATTGGAAATCGAAAAAACGTTCTCGCCGGAATATACAAAGTCACGTTGCATTTCGACATGCCACTTCAAGAAGTTCCGACTGGTCGATTTCCTTGGAATCATCCAGTCGTGCAGTTCAATGATCACCAGCGGGAATCTGTTTATGTCATCAGAGGGGCGCGAGAAGAGGTCCTCTTCTGCACCTTCGATGTCGATCTTCAGGATGAATGGCGTTCCGCTCGATTTCGCCATCACCTGTTCCAACGTCATCGCTTCGACGGGATACGAGTGCTCGGTGGGCTGGTTAGCCGTACGATACGCCCAGGCGCCTCCCCCGGGATCGTCAAGATAAAGCGTGCCACTGGTCGATGCAATGGCGGCATTCAACGGGGCTATGGATGCGAATGGAATCGAGTTGCTCTTGAGAAGTTCGAAGTTCGATACGTCCGGTTCGATAGCTAGTATCTTGGCCTTTGGATACGTGAGCGCAAACCAGACCGCGCTAGCTCCGATGTTGGCTCCTGCGTCGACGATGATCGGATCCGGGCAGATCTCATAAAAGTCGACTATTTCTTGCGCCCGTTGAAGATGGTCCGTTGCGTAGTCGCGTCGAAAAAAAATCTGTTCGCACACCGCCCGGTCCGGCACTGACGGTCGGAAATTGAAGTGCTGTCCGCCGGGAAGCTTCAATCCGCGCAGACCGTACCGAGGGGTTCCCCAAGCATCGAGAGACCGATCTTTTGGCTGCAGCAAACGTACGAGCCCCGGCGGCAATATCTCCTTCAGGGTGGACTTCACAAGGTCGTGCATAACCAATCTCCGCGTGTTTTTTGCCGGGGGGCGTGTTTGCCTCGGACGTTTCGTGCTAGAAAATTTGAACACTGTCTGAAGGAGTTAGGTCACCCTTCAGAAAAATCGAAAACGGACGTAGTCGCATCTAGTGTCTTGTCTGCATGATGCGGCGACCGTGCGTGAAAAAGAGTTCAACACAATGGCATGCAGATACCGATGCGAATCTCTTAGCCCCCACCGCCAATGGGTCGTCCGGGTGCAGATGATTACTGTCATGTCATTCATGATGTGTTACGCGAGGATAAGAGGCCATTTGATGACCCGGAACAATTTATAGAAAGCGTCGGCGAATCAGCGTGCTGGCGATGTTTTTCGGCGCGAGCAAGGTGGCAATGCTCCAACCGGCGATAAGACAGCGAAAGGTTGGGCGCTCGAAGCTTGCGCGGAAAGGAATTAAAAGGGCGTCGCGAAGGGCCCTGATTCTGCTGTCACCGGGCAGGGGATGCTGTCGCGGTGTGAGCCGTAAAGATGCAACGCGCAATTGCAACAAGTGAGGCGCACAGAAAAGTGTGCTGAGCGGCGGTGCCGCTGTGCCAGTCATTGCGCAGGCCTTGCATGCGGCGGTGTGACGCTTGAGCGCGCGCGCGATCTCTCGTCCAAAGTTGCTCGTGCTCGCGCTCATGGCGCTGTCATTAGCGCCGTGCATGCGATAGAGCACCAAGGGTGCAGCGATCGTTTCTACGTCGCCAAGGTAGGGGGCCATGGCGATGCAGGTTGAATCCGTGAACGAATCGTAGCTCGCATCCAGTGGAAAGATTTTTTCCAGAAAACTGCGTGCATAGGCATTTCCCGAGCCGGGCGGCGTAGGGTATTCGGACGTTTCATAAGCCCAGTGGCGGATCGCTTCCGACGATAGTCCAGGCGGGAGCTTCGGGATCACATTTCGAATCTTTGGAATCGCATTGTGTATGCGATGGCCCTGCGCGTCGACGCGCTCCATCAGCACCTGTACCTTGCTCAGGCCGGTTCGCCATACTGAAGCAATGGCGCGCAACGCACCGGGCATTAGCACGTCGTCAGCATCGAGGAATATGACGACGTCGCCTGTACTTCTCGCGAAGCCTACGTTGTTGGCGTCCCGCTGGCCCCCGTTCTTTTTGAAAATCGCCGTGATTTTTTCACCAAACGAATGAATGACGTCGGCCGAGTTGTCGGTCGATCCGTCGTCCACAACGATGATTTCCAGCCGGTCCCAATCTTGCGTCAAGGCACTTTCAACAGCTTGTCGAAGGAAATGCCCATAGTTGTAATTGGCGATGATGATCGAGAAAAAGAGGTCATTTTCAGCCATAGATACGCTCCGGCCAGCGTTCATTGCTACCTCCGGCCCAGCTAATAATTAGGTGTCCATGACGTGTTGGATGTTCGCTTCGACGAGTAAGTGACTATTTACCTGATCGCAAAGCTTGTGCACCGTAGGACGCGGTGTGTGGAGTCGTCGCAGAGGCCTAATTGCCAGTATTTAAGTTCAACGGTTCAAAAGGAAGAGATTAAGGCCTAAAATCGATGGATAAAGGCGCAAAACGTTGAAGCTTGCGTTATTCAGCTGAGGATAGGACTGCCTGATAATCGCGAAAGGCGAAATCCGACGCAGGGCACCGGAATGTCGTCATCATCATCGGCGGCAGCTTTGCCGGCCTCGCCGCCGTCCTGCAGTTCGGCCGTGCCCGCCGCAACGTCACCGTTCTTGCCACCGGCCGTCCGCACAACCGCTTTGCCGGCCACTCGCGTGGCCTGCTAGGCCACGATCACAAGCCGCCACTGGACATCCTGCTCGAGCGCGGCAGCAACTTGCGCGCTATCCAACGATCAGGCTGGTCAATGCCCGGGCCGAGAGCGTGTCTGGCGCCATCGACAATTTCAGCGTCGTCACTGACGTGGGTGCGGCTGCTATCTGGCGAGATGTCGTGCGAGTACAACCGGCCGTGACCGGGCATCCACCTCTCGGCCATGAATGACCGCTGACATAACGACACCGGCCTGCGGCTCCCGACTTCAGTGGGATCTCTGGCGAGTTGAATTACCGAGTGTTGTCCTCGATGGGCGCTTCCGCTCGCATCATGCAAAATAGCCGCATCCAGTAGCGGAGAATGCCTCGTGGGCGTCAACTTCGACCTCAACGATTTGCAGGCGTTTCGAGCCGTCGTGGAGTTGGGCAGCTTCCGCAAGGCGGCGGATGCGGTCAACATCTCGCAGCCGGCGCTGAGCCGGCGCATCGAGAAGCTCGAAGCAGCGCTCGGCGTGCGGCTCTTCGAGCGGACCACCCGCAGTGTCACGCTCACGACCGTAGGCCGTGTGTTCGCCCCAAGCGCGGAACAACTTCTCGACGATCTCGATGTCGCGTTGCTCGGCATCCGCGATGTCTCCACCAGCCGCCTGGGCCACGTGACCATCGCGTGCGTGCCGTCGGTTGCCTACTATTTCCTGCCGAGCGTCGTCGCTGCCTATCACTCCCGCTATCCGCGCATCCGGGTCAAGCTCCTCGACTCGAGCGCGAACGAAGTTCTCGGCGCGGTCATCAGCGGTGAAGCCGATTTCGGCGTGAGCTTCATGGGCAGCCAGGAGACCGAGGTCGAGTTCAAGGTCCTGCTGCAGGAACGTTTCGTCGCAGCGTGCCGTCGCGATCATCCGCTTGCCAAAAAAACGCGCGTGTCATGGAGCGAGTTGTACGAACATGAATACGTTTCCGTCGACAAGACTTCCGGCAACCGTTTGCTGCTCGATCAGGCGTTGACGACCGTGGCGCCGTCGGTGCCGAGCGTCTGCGAGACGCGGCATGTCACCACCATGCTCGGCCTGATCGAAGCGGGACTCGGCGTGGCCGCCGTGCCTTCGATGGCGATGCCCATGCGCGACCATCCGATCCTGACCAGCGTGCCGCTCGTCGATCCGGTCGTGACGAGGCGAGTCGGCATCGTCCGGCGTAGGAGGCGTCCGCTCGCGCCGGCCGCGCAGCAGTTCTATCAGACAATCCTCGACACGAAACGCAGCGGCATGGCCGGTGCCGCCAGGAAGACCCCGAAATGACACTGCCGTGACTTGCCCATCGACGGGCCGATCGCGGCATCGAGCGTATTGCCGGTCGATGCCGCGAACTTCGGGCAAGCAGCCTGTACGCCGTGGTAAAGCCGCCGGAGCTCATCACATGCAAATCGGCGGCCTGTACATTTGCCGCGACGGCCGCGCTGCCGACGAGCTCGGCGGTACAGAATTTCAGAAGGATGGATTTCATGTGCGAAAGGATGCGATGTTTCAAGACGCCGCATGCAGCCGAACGGGACGGCGCCGATACAGTGCCAGTGTCGCACCGAGTCCGCACACCGCGGCGAAGCTCATCCAGTAGCCGGGCGCGGCCTTGTCGCCGGTCATGTGAATGAGCGCGGTTGAGATAACGGGCGTAAAGCCGCCGAAAACCGCCGTCGCGAGGCTGTAAGCGAGCGAGAAACCGGCGACGCGCACTTCGACCGGCATCACCTCGGTCAGCGCGACGACCATCGCGCCGTTGTACATGCCGTACATGAACGAGAGCCACAACAGTACGAGCAGCATGTTGACGAAGCTCGGCGCGTGGGCGAGCAGCGACAGCGCGGGGTACGCGGTTGCAATCGCGAGGATCGTCATCGCGAGGAGAAGCGGACGGCGTCCGATCCGGTCCGAGAGCGCACCGCCGATCGGCAGCCAGATGAAGTTGGAGATGCCCACGCACAGCGTGACGAGCAGACTGTCGGCGGTGCTCAGATGCAGAACGGTCTTGCCGAAGGTCGGCGCGTAGACGGTGATCAGATAGAAGCTCGTGGTGGTCATCGCGACCAGAAGCACGCCGGCGATCACGACAGTCCAATTCTGCACGAGCGTTGCAAACACTTCCTTCATGCTCGGACGATGCTGGCGCTGTTTGAATTCCTCCGTTTCCTCGAGATTGCGCCGAAGAATGAAGATGAAAGGCACGATCATGCAGCCGACGAAGAACGGTACGCGCCATCCCCACGCAGCGATCGCCGCCGTGTCGAGCCACTGATTGAGCGCGAAACCGAGCGCGGCGGCGATGACGATCGCCACTTGCTGGCTCGCCGACTGCCAGCTCGTGAAGAAGCCCTTGTGTCCGGGCGTCGCCATCTCGGCAAGATAGACCGATACACCGCCCAGTTCCGCACCCGCCGAGAAACCCTGCAGCAGGCGGCCGATCAGAACCAGCAACGGCGCGAACAGTCCGATCGTCGCGTAGCCGGGCACGAACGCGATCAGGATGGTGCCGCTCGCCATGATCGACAGGGTGACGATCAGGCCCTTGCGGCGGCCGACATCATCAATATAGGCACCGAGGATGATCGCACCTAGCGGCCGCATCAGGAAGCCCGCGCCGAAGACGGCGAAGGTCATCATCAGCGATGCGAACTCGCTTGCCGCCGGGAAGAAAACCGCGGCGATCTGCGTTGCGTAGAAGCCGAACAAGAAGAAGTCGAACTGCTCCAGGAAGTTGCCCGCTGTCACGCGTAATACGGCGGACGTCTTCGTCTGCCCCGGGGGCAAGCTGCTTGAGGAGGGATGCATACAGGTGTCTCCTGAAAACTTTGAACTTCGTGGTGTTCGGGCGGATTGTTGTTTGTCGAATACTCGCCCGGACAGCGGGAAACGCTAAGTGCTATTTGCGGAACAAATGATGTTCGCTGGTTACCAGTGCCAGGTTGCTTTCAAGCCACGAAGCGGCACTGGGAGGCGGGCGTGCGGGTGTCCATGTTGCGTCCCCGGTTCAGGTGATCGTCGATTTCCGCCGCGCATCCGAGCATGCGGGGATACAGGAAAATCGTGAACGCGGCGCTTTCCAGATCGCGCTCGGTCAATTCACCACGTTGAAGCGGCTGCCACAACATCTTCAGCAGCAGGGCCGCGATCACCGCATCTATGTTGACACAGTACACGTTGCGGGACACGCCGGCATCGAACAACGCCTGTACAACTTCGCGATAGAACGCATGGAACACGTTGTATTCCCCGCGCTTCTCGCACAAGTTTGCGATGAACACCTCGCGGGGGTCGTGATTGACGGGCCTGTCTTTGAACACCGGATGATTGACGCCCGGGAGCTTCGCGATGTCGAGGCTACCCGCGCGTTTCTGCCGCGCCTTGTATTGCGCGTAACGCTCAACCGAGCGCTCGGCCAGCGCGCGCAGGTCCACGCCATGTTCAGGGTCGGCCGGATCGTCGAGGCCGCTATCCCGGAACGCTTCGATCAGGAACGCGACGCCCTCATAGCCGTTGCCGCCATGCGTATAGCCGGTATGCGAAAGAAAGCCGACCAGCGCCTTGTTGAGTTGCACGCGCTCGGGGCTTTCCGGACCGTCGGCCGAGACGGCGCCTTTCGCACCCTGCGCCGAGATGGCTCCTGGACCGTTGGTGAGCAGGAGACCGACGAGCGTCTTGAAGGCGAACAGATCGTCGCGGCCGGGTTCGAGATCGAGCAATGCGGCGAAACAAACCTCGGTGAGGCTGCGTTCATTCAGCAGCGATTCGGTGGTGAAGCCGCAGAAGCCTTCCGGGGCGTGACGAGATGCATCCGCCGAAGCGCCGATCAAACGTCCGAACAGCATCGTCCACCAAGGCAAGCTCTCTGCGGTCACGCGCGACACACGCTTGCGCATGAGCGGACCCCACGCCAACGTGGTCGTGATCGCGGCGAGCACGGCATCCGCCGTCGGGTGCGCCGGCTGCGCCGCCAGCCAGCGGATTAGCACTGACCTGGCTTCACGCTTCGCAAGTCCCGCGAGCATCGCTTCGGCGCGCGGATCGCGGGCATCGACGAAGAGCGGCTCGCAGCCGGTGGCGTCGATCTGGCCGATGTCGAAGCTTTCATCGAGCGCGTTAGTGAGGCCCGCAGCCGCGAAGCGATCAATCAGCCATTTGGCGGCATCGCGCGCCGCCCGCTGACGATTCGGCCCGACGATCGATGCCGCAGCCGCCAGAATCGCGTTCGGGGCGTTGCCCGCCTCGCGCGCCGCCTGGGCCGCGACGAGTTCCGGCGTTCCATGCAGATTGACCGAAGCCGCGATCGCTACGTTGATCAGCCTCTCGTCGTTCTCGCCGCCGGATTCGTGCAGCAAGGCAAGGTTCACATTCGCTTCGAGCGAGCGCGTCGCAGCGTCGAGCATCGAGGTTCCGTGCAGGCTGCTGACCTGCGTTTTCGCGTCCATTTGCGACGCGCCCGATGCGTCCTTGAGCGTCTGACGCGGTGCAATCGCCCCGATCTGGCTGTTGACCTGCAAGACTTGCTCGTCATACGGAGCGACCGCGCGGACCACGGGAATCGCAAGATCAGACGGCAACTCGATCTCTTGATCGGAGCCAAACCACGGCTTGAGCGCGAGGCTGCCTTCGGGCTCGAAGTCGGGCATCGTCGCGTTGGCGCGCATGACGGCGGTCAGCGCCGCCGGGATATGCGCAATGTTCGTGACGACCGCGCCCTTGGCCGAGCAGCATGGATCGTCTGGGCTAAAGAGCCGGTCGACGCCGAACTTCTCCATGAACCAGCGTTCCTTCGCTTGCGCGTCATCGGAACCGCCGGCCATCGCGCCCGCATGACCGACCGCGCGCGTCAGCCGGCTTTTCCACCGGCCCACCACGCAGGCAACCACCGGTTTCGTAAAGGTCGCATCGGCTTCGTAGTAGCCGCCCGGTTCGCAATAGAGCACGGCGGCCTTGCTGCGCGCATCGTTGGCGAGTGCGAATGCGAATTCCGGCGCGGCGTAGTGGATGTAGACGTCCTTGCCGCTCGAAATAACGGTCGATGTGCCCCAGCCGCTCATGCGCAGATATTGCGCGATCGTCGTGCTGAATCCACCGGAGTTGGAGAAGATAGCGATTGAACCTTTGCGCAGCGAATCGTCCGGATTGTCGCCGCCGAGCGCTCCGCCGATTCTCACGCGATTCCACGAGTCCGCGACGCCCAGCCCGTTCGCCCCGAAGATGTCGATGCCCGCTTGCTGACCCATCGCGCGGATTTCGCGGGCGTCATGCACGGCGATCTTCTCGGTGATGATGAAAATCTTCTTCAGGTCGGGATTGACGCGAATCAGTTCGGCGACGCCGTCGCGGGCGGCCGATGGCGGCAGATACACCACGCCGCAGTTGAAGCGGTGCCCCGCCTCCAGCCCTTCGCGGACGTTGTTGAACACCGGGATATCGCCGGCCGATGTGGAGAGCGTTTGCCCGCCCTTCCCCGGTGCCGTACCGAAGACGATATTGCCGCCCGAGAAGGCATGACTAACGGGTGTCACATCCGAAGACTCACCGCCGAGGATATTGAGCACGCACACGCGATCGTCGCGCGTGGCGATCTGCGCGAGCGAGTTTACGCCGACGAAGTACTTGAACGGGTTGCTGTGTTGTTTATACATGTCGTGCTCCTCAAGCCTGAGCCGTTTCGGCTTTCATCGCGGTCGCGCCGATCCGTGCTGCGATCTTGGCCCGGCCACCCTCTCGCATCCACGCATCGGCTTTTCGTGCGTACTGGATGACTTCGCTGATGTCGGAGTCGAATCCGAAAAGTCTGTAAGGCAGGCCGAGGGAGTCGCAGGTGTCTCTCAACGCCGCCATGCCGCGCACGAGGTTTGGGCCGCCGCGACCCAGCACCACGTAGAGCGGCGTCGGTCCATGCTCGCTGAAGTGTTCACGAAGGGCATCGGCCATCGCGCGCAGCGTCTCGAAGATGTCGGTGTTGTTCGACTTGCCGCCGATGATGAAAAGCACGTTCGACTGCTTGAGCCAGTGTTTGAAACAGATACGGGCCACTTCCTTCATCTTCGCGTAGGGCGGATTGCCCCCGAAATCCGACGAAATGATCGCGGCGTCGCCGAGCATTTCGGTGACGAGCGAGTTGGCACCGCCGCCGAACGTCGGCGCGAGGATTGTTCCCTTGTCGTTGATCACGTACACATCGCTTTGGCCCTGATGCGTGCGCAATTGATTGATCTCCTGCTCGAAGTCGGAGTAGTCGGCGGCAAACAGGTGTTGCGGCAGTCCAAGACGCGTCCAGCGCGGGTCGTCGCGATCGAAGCCGCATTTGAAGTCGCAGGCGACCGGTGTCAGCCGTCCGTTCTTGTCCTCGCGCATCCGGATCGGATTAAGCTCCAGCGTCGTCATGCCGAAGTCGTGAAAGAGCTCCCAGAGTTTCGGCAACTGCTGCACGAGCGGCGAGATGATCTCCTTCGGCGCGCCGATCTCGCTCAGCGCGTTCGCCACGACGAACGCCTTGAGGCCCGTCAACGCATCAAAAGGCACCATCGCCACATGTTTCGGATCGACCTCTTCGATATCCATGCCGCCCTTGTGGGAGAGCGTCATCGTCGGTGCACGAAAGCGGGTCGAATCGGTGATCGAGAAATAGACTTCATGCTCGGCCGGCACGCCGGCTTCGAACGTCACGCCATTCGCCTTCGCTTTCAAATGGCCGACGGCATGCTGGGCAAAGTACAACCGCTCTTTCTCGCTCAGCGCCGTCTTGAGATCGGTGGCGCGGCCGAGCAAGCCCGCTTTGCCCTTCTTTCCGACTCCGCCCTTGAAGACGGGCTTGATGAAAATCTGGCGATGGCGATCGATCAAGGTCTTGATCTCTTCCTCGCTGGCGCTCGGGCCGAGGATTTCACTCGCCGGGAATCCGACGAATTGCAGCAGGCGCGCGCCGTGCAACATACCGGTGATTTGCATGAAGATTGTCTCCTGAAGGGCATTGCGATGAATGAGAAACGGGTGTTCGAACGAGCGCCGGACGTGACAAAGCGGCCGCCGCGCCATTGGCGCTCGGGTTGCGATGTCTGGTATGCGTGGAGGCTGGGCCACGAGACCTGGCGGCCCCGAGTGGCAATCGTTAGCCGCGTCGAACGCGTCTTGCGTCGTGCATGGCTTGTCTCCGATGCGTTTTTTTGCGTGCCAATTTGGCTGGAATCTTGAGTACAGATACTCACGCAAATAAATTGACGCGATAAGTGAATTTTTTCAAAGCATTGATGTTCGCTTGTTATCAATGCAGTGGATTGAAATGTGTCGTTGCCCCGCATTCTTTTCTGCAACCCGTCGAGGCAGACATGTGAGCGGTCCAAGCTTTAGGTACTTCTGTCGACGGTCCGTTACGGACGAGTAAGGGACAATCAATATTCGCCGTCGGTCGTCCGTTCAGGGTCGGGAGTGTGACTTCGCTGACGCGGGAAGCTGTCATCGGGTTGTTCGATGCCGCCACCGTCAGCAGTCCGCCACGTTGCTGACGTAGAACCCGGATCGCTCCAACGTCGGCAATGGCCGACGACCTGCCTGATGTTAACGTAGGCGTCACGCCGACGAGGTTGACAGCCGTACAATGGAAACCTACTGCAAACAACAACCTGCTAGGTTGAAAAAATTCTTCGACGTCGGCTTCGAGCTGAGCGCCAGAATTTAGCGGTACGCTAGGCTCGCTGCCGCAATCTGCCCTTGAAACCCTCCGCCATTATTTAGTCAGAAAAACCCGTAACTGTTTTTTTTAGTCACCAATATCGTGCCTCCTCGCTCCACGGGCCTGGGAGCCAATGAAAGAATCCGTAACTTTAGGAATTTGAAGTCTGGTACCCTGCGCCCTTTGCAACAGCTTGCATTCAATCTCGATGGAAAACCCATTCAACGATCGCGGCGTGTCTGTCACGCGCAACGCGCTCTCATCCGCTGGCCAGGTCTTTCCGCTGCGCGACATCGTCAGCGTGAAGGTCGTCACCGTGGAGAAGAACAAGGTATTGCCGGTCACCATCTCGCTGCTGGGGCTCGTCGGCGGGATTGTTGGCGGCGTATTGCACGCGCCGGTGGGCATCGTATGTGGCGTGATGCTGGTGGTTGTCGGCTGGCTAACCTGGGTGACGCAGGACATCACGTATCGTCTGATGGTGCAAACGGCCAATGGCGAACGCGAGGCGCTTTCGAGCGTCGATCGAGAGTTCGTCGAGCGCGTCGGCGCGGCCGTGAACGAAGCTAAAAGCACAGCCGCTTCTGCAGCGTAGAAAGCCTGAGCAAGTCAAAGCGGGGCCCGCGCCCGCGGGCTCAAGCAACCGCCGCCGGCAGTGCTCACAGCGCGGTATATCCATCGACGCAAAGAGACCCCAGTGCCGCGCGTCGCGCCACGGTCCAGGCCTTCACACATCTTTGCAAGTGCGCACCGGTGCGCAGGTAGAGTCGCCGCTTCTGTTATCGCGCGTTCCCTGGCGCAGGGCCTCGCGTTGCCGCACGAGCTGCATGTGCCGCGGCATCGGGGCAGTCTGCTCGCACTGCTAGCAACCAGTAAGAGCCGGTGGCTTTGCTGGTGCGTTTTGCTGGCGCCTTGCCGGTGCATCTCTTTCCGTAAAAGGGTCGTATGCATCGCCTTCGCCAGGGACCGCGCTTTTGCGAGCGTGCCTCATGTCCCTGCCTATTGTCGATGCCGCCTGCCGGCACTTGCACCGTCAACTTTCCCGTTTCACCGCTGCCGCGCTGGTCTCCGCCTGCGCGGTGTCAACGTTCAGCGGCTGCTCGGTCACTTTCCCGACGCCCACGCCGCCGGCTCCGGCGGTCTCGCTGATCAACGGCGGCAAAGACGGCGTGCTGATTCCTCTCCATGTGGAACGCGCCGACCAGGATCACGCGCGTCTCGGCCTGCCAGTCGAACTGGACGGCAAACCCGTCTACGTCGCGCTCGATACGGGCACGCAAGGGGTTCGTGTATTGAAATCGGTGCTGCCGGGTTCCGACTATGCGAGCGCAGCGCCGACGAGCACGCTGCTGCTCGCGAACGGCGCGCAGGTTTCCGGCGCGGCCGTGAAGTTGCCGCTGAGCGTCGCCGGATCGAAGGCCGTACAGATCGGCGCGCAAGCGGTCGACACCGTCAGTTGCCAGACCACCTCGAGGCATTGCGTTGCGATGGACGGCTACAGCGGCGAATTCGGCTGGGCCTTCTCCGGGCTTTTCGGCGTGGGCGCCGCGCAACCGGGCGACGCCTGCTGCACACAGCCGCTGCGCGCATTAGCCGGCCACATTGGCGAGCGGTATCTCGTGCACTCGAACTTCGCGAAGCCGTATTTGCTATTGAGCCCGTCGAGCGCAATCACGAAGGACTACACGATCGTGCCGATGACCGTATCGAACGACGGCACGATGCAATGGCCGCGAGGCTGCATCAATGTCGGCGACAAGATGACGTTTTGCGCGCCGCTCGTGTTCGCCACGGCCACCACCGGCATGATCCGCATTGAAACGGATACCGCGCCGAACTGGACCGGCGACGACAGCGTGGGCAAAGTGCTGATACAGGGCAACTACAACACAGCTGTCGGCTCGGGCAACTGGGTGCACCGCTACCAAGACGCGCAAGTGACCATCGTCAAGGCGCAGCCCGGCGAGAACCGCATCGTGATCGGTCTGATGGGCATGCAGAATATCGACGTGCTGTTCGATTTTCCGCGCGCCCAGTTGGGTCTCTACGCGAATCGGGCGGTCGAAAACCTCACGCCGTAACATAGCTTCAACAAGAAAAGGCCGCGCGTCGTTCAACAGACGCGCGGCCTTTTTTCTCGCCGCTGAGTAGCCACGCCATCCGCAGCGGAGCAACGCGAACGCTCAGCCCAGATTGAGCGGAGCGACGCGCCAGATCTCGCGCGCGTATTCGCTGATCGTTCGATCCGACGAAAACTGCCCCATGCCCGCCACGTTCTCGATCGCGCTCTCGGTCCACGCGCGCTTGTCGACGAAACGCGCGTCCACTTCACTCTGCGCCTTCGCAAACGCGGCGAAATCGGCAAGCACCATGTAGTGATCGCCCCAGTCCACCAGCGTGTGGAAAATATCCGAGAAGCGCAGCGGATCGTCCGGCGAGAAATAGCCGCTGCGGATCTGGTCGAGGGCCATGCGCAGTTCTGCGTTCTCCTCGTACACTTGCCGCGGCCGGTAGCCGCTTGCGCGCAGGTCGTCCACTTCGTCCGCCGTGTGACCGAAGATGAAGATGTTCTCGCGGCCCACGGCGTCGCAGATTTCGATGTTCGCGCCGTCCATCGTGCCAATCGTCAGCGCACCGTTGAGCGCGAGCTTCATATTGCCGGTGCCCGACGCTTCGGTGCCTGCCATCGAAATCTGTTCGGAGAGATCGGCCGCAGGAATGATCAGTTCCGCCACGCTCACGCCGTAGTTGGGCACGAACACCACTTTGAGGCGGTCGCCGATCAGCGGATCGTGATTGACCTTCTGACTCACGTCGCCAATCAGTTTGATGATCGTCTTCGCCATCCGGTAAGCGGATGCCGCCTTGCCGGCGAACATCACGACACGCGGAACCCAATCGTGCTCCGGATTCGCGCGAATCTGGTTATAGCGCACGATCACATGCAGCACGTTCAACAGCTGCCGCTTGTATTCGTGAATGCGCTTCACCTGCAGATCGAACAGCGCGTCGGGATCGAAATGCAGCTTCGTGTGATGTGCGAGCCGCTGCACGAGGCGCAATTTGTTCTGCCGCTTCGCTTCACGGAATGCTTCGACAAAGCCGCTATCGCTGCGTAGCTCGCGTAGCTGCTCGAGCTCGAACAGATTGCTGCGCCAATGCGTGCCGATCCGCTGATCGATCAGCGACGACAGCGACGGGCTCGCCTGCGACAGCCAGCGCCGCGGCGTAATGCCGTTAGTCACATTCGTAAAGCGGTCCGGATAAATGCGCGCGAAGTCGGCGAAGATGTCGCGCGTCATGAGCTGCGAATGCAGCTTCGACACGCCGTTCACCTTGTGGCTCGCGACAATCGCCAGATACGCCATGCGCACACGCCGCTGACCGTATTCGTCGACGAGAGAAATACGGCGGATCATTTCGGCGTCATGGCCCGAATGCTCGCTCACATGCTTCAGAAAGCCGGCATTGATCTCGAAGATGATCTCGAGATGCCGCGGCAGCAGCCTCGACAGCATCTCGACGTCCCACGTTTCGAGCGCTTCGGGCATCAGCGTGTGGTTCGTGTACGAGAAAATCTGCGTGACGTGTTTCCACGCCTTGTCCCACGGCAGGTGATGCACGTCCACGAGCAGACGCATGAGCTCGGGAATCGCCAGCACGGGGTGCGTATCGTTCAGATGCACCGCGACCTTTTCGGAGAAGCGCCCGAACGTGCTGTGCGTGCGCTGATAGCGGCGAATCAGATCCTGCATGGTCGCTGAGACGAAGAAGTACTCCTGACGCAGCCGCAGCTCGCGACCGGCCGGCGTCGAGTCGTCCGGATAAAGAAGGCGCGACACGTTCTCCGACATGTTCTTCGTGTCCACCGCATTGCGGTAGTCGCCGCGGTTGAACGCGCCGAGGTCCAGTTCGTCGGTGGCACGCGCGGACCACAGCCTCAGCGTGTTGGTCGCGTCGGTCGCGTAGCCGGGAATCACCGTGTCGTATGCGGTTGCGTTCACATGCTCGGTATCGATCCATTCGACCTGATCGCCGCGCTGAACGGTGCGGCCGCCGAAATGCACGGTGTACTTGATCTCGGGCCGCGGAAACTCCCACGGATTACCCGCGCGCAACCAGTAGTCGGGCGCCTCGACCTGCTCGCCGTTGACGATCTCCTGTCGGAACATGCCGTATTCATAACGGATGCCGTAGCCGAAGCCGGGAATGCCGAGCGTCGCCATCGAATCGAGAAAACATGCGGCGAGCCGGCCGAGACCGCCATTGCCGAGCGCGGCGTCGGGCTCTATGTCGATGAGCGCGTCCATGTCGACGCCGAGGCTCGCTAACGCCTCCTTCATCTGATCGTGAATGCCCAGCGCGAGCAACGCGTTGGTAAAGGTCCGGCCGATCAGGAACTCCATCGACAGGTAGTAGACGCGCTTCACGTCCTGCTCGTATTGCAGGCGGGTGGTTTTCATCCAGCGGGCGACGAGCCGGTCGCGCACGGCGAGCGCCGCGGCGTGCAGCCAGTCATGCGGATGCGCGGTGACGGCGTCCTTGCCGACGCCGTACATCATGCGATTGGAAATTGAGCGCCGTAGCGCGTCGACGGTACTGTTGAGCTGGTCGAATTCCAGATCGACGGCTGTCATCGAAGCCTCCGGGAAAAAACGCTGCGACATGCGCGAACCGCACAGATGACGGACGGGAGGCGCGTGCCGGTCAGGCGGGTTAAGAATCAGAGTAGGACATTTTACGACTCCCGGATGTCGGCGAGCGCGGGTGCTGGTCACGCACATGCCATGCCCGCGTGTCCGGGCGGCCACGTACAGAGCCGGCCACTTTTGCGCACGCGCACGGTGCAAGGCGCGCGTGAACGGGCACTGCACGCGTGCATCCGGTTGATCAAAGCAGTGATGCCAAAGTGTGAAGGCGTTCGCCGCAAGCGTGACAGGATGCGACGCAAATCACGTGACAGAAACAATTATTTTTTCCGCTCGTAACGTCCGGACGGCCGAACAAGCGCTTCAGTTCAAGCTTCATCTGGCTGATGCTGACGACAAGCGTATCAAGCGTGTGACGGCGAGCGGTGCCGTTCGCAACCGGCGACGGCGCGCGTCAACTCGAAGGCGCCCCGCGGGGCTGACAGTTAGTTGCACACACATTCGTTTTTCATACACCTTACAGTTCGTGCTTGCGCTGCAGGATTTCCCGGCCTCTGTAACAATCGCTACATTCGCCGCGCGGCGGCCTTGGGCGTTCGCCCAACAAGCCCGCGCCTTGCGTTACGCACAACCCTGCCACTCGCGCGCCACATGTTCAGATTCGTGCCGCGTCGACACGCACACCCGACGAGCCATGCCTTGTCCGACAAGCTGAGCGCGGCGTCCGCGCCGCCCTTTCCCGCGGATGCTCCAATGTCCGCCGCCAACCGCCGTGCGATGGCGGCGATCATGCTTGCCGTCGCGCTCGCGACGCTCGACACGGCGATCGCCAACACCGCGCTGCCCGCCATCGCCGCCGATCTGCACGCGGCGCCCGCTGCGTCGGTGTGGATCATCAACGCTTATCAGCTCGCAATGGTCGCGACGCTGCTGCCGCTTGCCGCGCTCGGCGACATCATTGGGCATCGGCGGATCTATATCGGCGGCATTGCGCTGTTTACCATCGCGTCGCTCGCTTGCTCGATGGCGCCCACCCTGCCCATGCTTGCGGGTGCACGCGTGCTGCAAGGCCTCGGTGCGAGCGCGATCATGAGCGTCAACACCGCGCTGATCCGCTTCCTGTATCCGCCGCACCGGCTCGGACGCGGGCTCGGTATGAACGCGCTCATCGTCGGCGTGTCGTTTGCGGTGGGCCCGACGGTCGCGTCGCTGATTCTCTCGGTCGCTTCCTGGCCGTGGCTGTTCGCCGTCAATGTGCCGCTCGGGGTGCTCGCGCTGGCGTTCGCATGGCCCGCGCTGCCGCACACGGAGCGCGGCGCGCACAACTTCGATCCGCTCGCCGCGCTGCTGAACGTGGTGACGTTCGCCGCACTGATCTTTGCGCTGGGCGAAGCGGCCCAGCGCGCATCGACGCAACTCGTGCTGAGCGCCGCTGCCGTCGCGGTGATTTTCGGCCTGCTGCTGATTCGCCGTGAAGCCGGGCACCCGGCGCCCATGCTGCCGGTCGATCTTTTCAAGCGGCCCGTGTTCGCGCTGTCGGCAGTGACCGCCGTGTGCTCGTTCGCCGCGCAAGGCCTGGCGTTCGTCTCGCTGCCCTTCTATTTCGAGGATGTACTGCACCGCAGCCAGGTTGAAACCGGCTTCCTGATGACGCCGTGGCCGGTCGTCGTCGCGTTGGCAGCGCCGCTCGCGGGCAGCTTGTCCGACCGCTATCCGCCCGGCCTGCTCGGCGCCGTCGGGCTCGCGGTGATGTCGGCGGGAATGGCCTCGCTTGCGCTACTGCCGGTGCATCCGCACGTGCTCGACATCGGCATCCGGATGGCGATTTGCGGCGCGGGCTTCGGCTTTTTCCAATCGCCGAACCTGAAAGCGCTGATGGCGAGCGCGCCGCCCGAGCGCAGCGGCGGGGCGAGCGGGATCGTCGCGACGGCGCGGCTACTCGGCCAGACTACCGGCGCGGCGCTGGTCGCGTTGAGCTTCGGGATCGCGGGTAGGCACGGGCCGACGCTCGCGCTCGGCGCGGGCGCCTTCTTCGCGGGCGCGGCGAGTCTGGCGAGCGGATTGCGGCTCCTTGCGCCGTCGCATCGGGCAGGCGCGCATGTGCAAACGTCGGGGAAATGAAAACGGGCGCGCTATTGGACAGCGCGCCCGTTCTCGTCAATTGATTACAGCTTGATATCCGCTCGATGGCCAGCGTGAGTGAGCACGGCCGGACGGACACCGCGCGATGCCGGCTCGCTAAGAGGCGATCAATACGTCACCTGCCACGTCTTGCTCGATTACTTCCAGAGCGGCACGCAATCAACGCGCGGCAAAGTACCCCTTCACGGCCGCGATGAACGTGTCGATGTCCTCACGCGACACGTCTTTGTGCGTAACAAACCTCGACGCGTACAACATCTGCGTGAGAATGCCGCGCTCCTTGAGCCAGGCTTCGAGCGGCGCGCAATGCTGCTGCGGAAACTGCGCGAACACCATGTTGGTTGCAACAGACTGCACTTTCACCTGGTCGATGGCTTCCAGCCCGGCCGCCAGATGCGCGGCGTTCGCGTGGTCGTCGGCGAGACGCTCGACGTTGTGATCCAGCGCATACAGGCAGGCCGCCGCCAGCACGCCCGCCTGGCGCATGCCGCCGCCGAGCACCTTGCGCCAGCGGTGGGCCACGTCGATCAGCGCCCGGCTGCTGACCAGAACCGAGCCGACCGGCGCGCCGAGGCCTTTCGAAAAACAGATCGAAACTGAATCGAACGGCTCGCACAGCGCCGCAACCGGCTTGCCCGACGCGACCGACGCGTTGAAAACGCGCGCGCCGTCCAGGTGCGCCGACAACCCGCGTTCGCGCGCGAGTCCTACCGCTTCGGCGACATAACCCTCCGGCAGCACTTTCCCGCCGATGGTGTTTTCCAGCGCCAGCAGACGCGTGCGCGCAAAGTGGTTGTCGATCGGTTTGATTGCAGCCGCGATCTTGTCGAGCGGAATCGAACCGTCTGCGGCATTTTCAAGCGGTTGCGGCTGGATGCTACCGAGCACCGCCGCACCGCCGCCTTCGTATTTGTACGTGTGGGCCAACTGCCCGACGATGTATTCGTCGCCGCGCGCGCAGTGCGCCATCAACGCCGCGAGGTTGCTTTGCGTGCCGCTCGGGAAGAACAGACCGGCTTCCTTGCCGGTACGCTCGGCAAGCGTCGACTGCAGACGCAGCACGGTCGGGTCGTCGCCCCAGACGTCGTCGCCGACTTCGGCGGCTGACATCGCCGCGAGCATCGCCGGAGTCGGACGGGTTACGGTATCGCTGCGCAAATCGATCATTGTGTGTCCCTGTGCGTCTTTCGTGTGAGAGGCCGTGACGGTCGGCCGGCTTGCCCCGTCCGCGTGCAACGGTCGCAATGGTTGGAACGGCAGCAGCGGCGCCGGCTCGTGAGCCACACAGTGTATTCAATTCACGCGGCGCTCGCATGTCCGCGTGAAAGTCCATTGAAGCGTACCGGGCTCAGTTAGCAGTTCATCCCGCGCGCAGGCCCGGCTCGAGCCAGGCTCAACTGCGCCTACCCGCCTGATTTAGGCAGCCAGGCGAGCGGATCGACCGGCTGGCCGTTCTGACGAACCTCGAACTGGATCGACGCGACGCCGCGGCTGTCCACGCCGACTTCGCTGATGGTCTGGCCTTGCGCAACCGCATCGCCTTCCTTGACGAGCAGCGTGCTGTTCTGGCCGTAAGCGGTGATCAGCGAGTCGTCGTGCTTGATGATGATGAGCGGGCCGTACGCCTCGATGCCCGAACCCGCGTAGACCACACGGCCGGTGGCGGCTGCCTTGACGGGGTCGCCCGGTCGTCCGCCGATCACGATGCCGTTCGACTTGCCTGCGGCGAAGGTCTTGAGGATAGGCCCCCGCAACGGCCATTGCAGCACGCCCTGCTGCGGCGCGGCCGCCGCCGTCGGTGCGGCTGGTGCTGTGGGCGCGGCCGGTGCCGCAGCGACGGGCGGCGCCGCGACGCTGCCGGACGCCATCGGCGGAGCAACGCGCAGCACCTGCCCGGGAGCAATGGCCGCGTTGACCGGCAGACCGTTCCACGTCGCGATGTCCTGCGGCCTATGACCATAAGCCGATGCAACTCCGGCAAGCGTATCGCCGGGATTGACGCGATAGAAACCCGCCGGCACTGGCACCGTGCTGAGCGTGGTGGGTCGGGACTGTGTGTTGCCGTAGAACGGCGTGTTGTCCCACGGCGCGCTCGCGCAGCCGCTGAGTATCACGCCTAGCGCGGCAGTCGCCAGCAAACGGCTCCCCTTCAGTTGCCATGGTCTCATCATGTGATTTGTCCTCGACATTTTTTGGATTCGAGCTTCTGATCGATCGTCTTGATCGATCCCCGTAGCAATTGCCGTACCGCTCGCGGGTCAGCACACGACAACCTCGCACGTTACCGCGCCTGCAAACTTAAACACTGCCCTCGGCTTCCACCACGAGAATGCGCGCCGGGCCGATCGGATGCGCCACGTGCTCGGTGCCCACCGACGCATAGAACACATCGCCCGTTTCCAGAATAGCCGCCTGCTCCACGCCCTCCTGGCGATAGCGCATCTCCACGCGGCCATCGAGCACGGCGAATACTTCTTCGCCGTCGTTCACGTGCCACTTGTAGGGTTGATCCGTCCAATGCAGACGTGTCGTGATGCCGCCCATGTTGGCAATGTCGAGCGCGCCCCACGGGCGCGTGGCGGTGAAGTTCTTGCTGCGAATGATCTTCATGGTCGCTAACGCATTTGGTAGAGAGAGCGCCCTTTGCGCCAGTCGCAATCGGCCATGGACGCAGCCCAGGCCGGGCGCTGCCGGGCAGCTTTTTGAACGCTCATTATAAGTCGCGCGACACGCGCGCCACGTCCAGGGAGCGGGTGCCGGCGCAATGGTGTGATCATTGAAACCTTTGGACGCTCGCCTATACTCAACCTTGCTGCGCCGACGGGGCGTGGACTGAAACGACCGGATCCCGCATGGAGTCGACGATGAACAAAGCCACATTTCTCGCCGTGCAACTCAATGTCGACGACGTGGCGGCGTCGCCTGGACTGGCCGAATTGTTGAACACGCATCTGGTTTTTGCGGCCGATGTGGCCGAGGCCGCCGACGCACTCGTGCAACTCGCGAGTATCGCGGGATTGTCGGGCGGCGTGGAGGCGCGCGTCGAAATCCCCGCGCTGGCCATCGAGCGTCTGCGTGAGGCGCTCGACATTCTGAGCGGCTACGACGAATCGTGGCTGCTTGCGCTCGAGCCGAGCCACGCGTTATTCGCGGACATAGGCCGGCATCGCACCCTGCATTAGAGCTGCGCTCGCGGACGACATCCGCAGGCACGCGCAGCCCCGGCGCAACCGTGGCATCCGCCCACTCGCGCCGCTGAGCCATTGCTTTTCGCTCACCGCCCAATCCGCCAGTTAGCCGGAACGCTTTATTGCCGGCGCCGTCTGGCCCTTCGGGCGAGTCAACTGGAGGAACCGCCGTGAAAAGTCTCCTTAACCGCCGTAGCGTGCTGGCAGGCCCATCGCATGTCGTCAGGGTCGCGCAGGACAATGCCGCCGCGCCCGTCCCGCCCGAGGACGCCGACGACGCGCCGCCCGGAATTGCGTCCGACGCGTCGCCCGCACTTTCGTCCGATGCTCCGTCCGGGTTCGCATCCGACCCGGCGTCGGCGGCGGTGGCGCGCGGCGCCGCTCGTCCGGTGTTGACATTGCGGCCCGTGCAGACCGTGCCGTCGCAGGTGAGCGCGCGTGGCGTGCAGATCGCGAATACGGCCGAAGTCGAATGGCTCGCCGAAGAAGAGGCGCTTATGCCGTTTCGCGTGTTTCGCAGCTTCGCGTATTCGGTGAGCCTTCTGTTTCATGCGAAGGAGGTAACGTACTACGTCGCGCTCTATCAGGACGGCGCGCTCTGGCGTGCGTTGAAAGCCGCCGACCTCGAAGCCGCCGAAGCGGCCTTCCATCATTTCGAAGACCAGGCGACGCGGCTCTCGGACTGTGAAACCCGCCGCGCGCAACTGGAGGCGCAGAACGAACAGCTGGCCCGCCAGATTGCTCGCTCTGAAGCGCAAGCCGAACGGCTACGCAGCGATTTGCAGCGGCGTAGCGCACAAGAGCAGGCGGCGACGAGCCGGCAGCATCAGGTGTGCAAGGAAGTGTCCCAGCTCGAAGCTCAACGCGTGGCCGCGCAGGCGCATCTGAACAAGGCACATCGGCAGATGCAGCAGCTCAATCTGACGAGCAACGAAGCGATTCCACATTTGCCGACTCGTTGAATCGCCTGGTTCCGTTACGAAGGGCACGAAGAAGGCGCGCGGCGCAGCTCGCTTGCCACGCGCCACGCTCCGTCGACGCGGTAAACAGAAAAACGCCGTCAAGGCAAAAACCTTGACGGCGTTTTTCTATCGGCGGCCATCTGTCGGTCAGGTGGCGCCTCCGGTTGGCTTTTACGCGAACGGCTGCCCGATGCGGCGCCGTTCGACTGCCAGATTAGTTGCCGAAATACACCGAGCTACGATCGGTCGTGACCGCACGGCCTGCTTGCGAGCTGCCTGCGATCGGTGCGCCATAACCGCTGTTGGCTACTTGAGCCGCGGCTTGCGCGGTGCCGTTCTGAGCGTCGACACGTGCTTGAGCAGCTTGCAGGTTTGCGGGGTAGTCAACATGGTCGCCGACCGGGTTGTAGCCAGCCTTCTCGAGCTGGACCAGTTCGGCGCGAACTTGGGCGCGCGTGACCGGCTGGTTCGATTGAGCGAACGAAGCGACAGGAGCGGCGAAAACAGCAGCGGCGACGACTACGGCAGAGATAAGAGTCTTCATGATGTATAACCTCCAGAACTTGTTGTGATTCGCTTCGGGCTTTTTGTCCCTAGCGCTTAAATAGAAGTTTAGGAGCCACAACATCTAGGGGAAACCCCTAAAACGACGAAACTCTATTCCGTAAATTGCAATAGTCGGTGTTCCAGTCCTGTGAGTGTCGAAATGACCGACGCTCGCAGCAACAATGCCGGCCAGGCATTTCAATACCCTAGAACGGCGCGCGCCGGGCGCGCGCTGCTAGGGTTACAGCGCTTCAGCTCCAGTTCGCGTGGAAGCTGCCCGGCTTGTCGATCCGCTCGAACGTATGCGCGCCGAAGAAGTCGCGCTGCGCCTGCACGAGGTTTGCGGGCAACCGCTCCGAGCGGTAAGCGTCGAAATATGCAACCGCCGACGCGAACGCCGGGACCGGCACGCCCGCATTGATTGCGGCGACCACCACTTCGCGCAACGCCGACTGGTAGTTGCTCGCAATATCGCGGAAGTACGGGTCCAGCAGCAGGTTCGCGATGGTCTTTTCTTTCGTGTAGGCGTCGGTGATCTTTTGCAGGAAACGCGCGCGGATGATGCAGCCGGCGCGGAAGATCTTGGCAATCGTGCCGAAATCCAGATCCCATTTGTACTCTTCCGAAGCCGCGCGCAACTGCGCGAAACCCTGCGCGTACGAGATCACCTTGCTGAAGTACAGCGCGCGGCGCACCGACTCAATGAACGCTTCGCGCTCAGCTCCGAGCGGTTTCGCGCTCGGCCCGTCGAGCACCTTGCTCGCGGCAACACGCTGGTCTTTCAGCGACGAAAGCACGCGTGCGAACACGGCCTCTGTGATCAGCGGCAGCGGCGCGCCGAGGTCGAGCGCATTCTGGCTCGTCCACTTGCCGGTACCCTTCTGCGCTGCGCGATCCAGGATCACGTCGACCAGATCCTTGCCGGTTTCCTCGTCTTTCTTGCTGAAGATCTTCGAGGTGATTTCGATCAGATAGCTATCGAGTTCGCCCTGATTCCACTCGGTGTAGACCTTGCCGAGTTCCTCGTTCGACAGGCCGACGACCTGCTTCAGGACCGCATAGCTTTCGGCGATGAGTTGCATGTCGCCGTATTCGATGCCGTTATGCACCATCTTCACAAAATGGCCTGCGCCGTCCGGGCCCATGTAGGCGACGCACGGCTCGCCGTCCGGCGCCTTTGCAGCGATCTCGGTGAGGATCGGCGCAACCAGGTCGTATGCGTCACGTTGCCCGCCGGGCATGATCGACGGACCTTTCAGCGCGCCTTCCTCGCCGCCCGACACGCCGGTGCCGATAAAGTGCAGGCCGGCCTTCGCCAGTTCCTGATTGCGGCGGATCGTGTCGGTGAAATGCGTGTTGCCGCCGTCGATCAGAATGTCGCCCTTTTCCAGCAGCGGCTTGAGCGATGCGATGGTCGCGTCGGTCGGCTCCCCGGCCTTGACCATGAGCAGAATGCGGCGCGGTTTTTCCAACGACTCCACGAACTCTTCGAGAGTGAATGCCGGCACCAGCTTCCTGTCCGGATATTCGGCGATGAGTTCGTCGGTCTTTTCGCGGCTACGGTTGTAGACCGACACCGCGTGGCCGCGGCTTTCGATGTTGAGCGCCAGATTGCGGCCCATGACCGCCAGCCCCACCACGCCGATTGCCTGTTTGCCCATGTGAATTCTCCAGTGTCCAAAAGTGTCGTGACGCCGCGCCGGAAAGAACGTCGGCCGGACGTCGAGGGTGAAAGCATAAAAGAAATGCCGGTTTGCCGCTCGTTATCGGGCATGCAACACGGCTTTGCGCCCGTTCCGCGCGTTCAATGCGCCTGTGCTTCGCGCTTTCGGAACACGAGGCTGAAATTGTTGGCCGGCATCGCGACCGGCTCGTCGCACGTGAATCTCTCCGATGCCGCGAGCGCCACGACCGCTTCCATGTCGCGCACGCCCCACGCCGGATTGCGGCTTTGCAATTGCCGGTCGAATGCCTCGTTGCTCGGCGCTGTGTGCTCGCCGCCGCGTTTGTAAGGGCCGTACAGATACAGTACACCGCCGCCAGCGAGATGGCGGCTTGCGCCCGCGAACAGCGCTTGCGCCGCGCTCCACGGCGCAATGTGAATCATGTTGATGCAGACCACCGCATCGAGCACGCCCACGCCCCAGTCTGCCTGATGCACGTCGAGCGCAAGCGGCGCGCGCACGTTTGGCGGCGCGCCGTGCGCGATCCATGCGGCGATCGACTCGCGCGCTTGTGCATCGGCGTCGGTCGGTTGCCAGTCCAGTCCGGGCATCGCGCCGGCAAAGTACATTGCGTGTTGACCCGTGCCGCTCGCAATTTCGAGTACGCGGCCCGTGGCCGGTAACGCCATGCGCAAGACCGAGAGGATCGGTTCGCGATTGCGCTCGGCGGAGGGCGAATGTTGCCGCATCGACGGAATAGGTTCGGTCATGTGGATGTAGTGTGGATTGTTTGCGTTGGAGAAGGCTGCATGGCTTGCATTCGCTTGTATTAGTACCGAGCCGCAGTTCAATCTACCGCGAGACGGCCGGCTAAAGCGGTCAGCGTATCGGCGCATGGCGCCGCAATTTTCAGCGACAACAGCGGATCGGCGCGCGTGCGCCCGAGATTGATCGCGGCGACTGGTTTGCGCTGCTTCTGCGCCCACACGCAGAAGCGATAGCCGGAGTAGACCATCAGCGACGAGCCGACCACCAGCACGGCGTCCGCGGCGTCGAGCGCATGCGAAGCCGCCTCGACACGCTCGCGCGGCACACTTTCACCGAAAAACACCACCGCCGGCTTCAGCAAGCCGCCGCAATTCGTGCACGCCGGAACGCGAAACGCTTCGAGCGCGTGCCATTCGAGATGCGCATCGCCGTCGGCGGCAGTTTCGGCGGTCACGCTCAGCAGCGCGGGATTTTCCGCCTCGAGCGTCTGCTGGATCGACGCACGCGAATGCTGCGTGCCGCAATCGAGACAAACGACACCGTCTATGCCGCCGTGCAATTCGATCACATCGCGGCTGCCCGCACGCTGATGCAAACCGTCGACGTTCTGTGTGACGAGCGTCGGCACATGGCCGGCCGCCTGGAGGCGCGCAAGCGCGACATGTGCGGCGTTGGGCTGCGCCTGTGCAACGACCGGCCAGCCGACCATGCTGCGCGCCCAGTAACGCCTGCGCATTGCGTCCGTACCGAGAAATTCCTGCAGCGTGATGGGCGGCGAGCGCTTCCACTCACCGTTGTCGTCGCGATAGCCAGGAATGCCGGAGTCCGTGCTGATGCCCGCGCCCGTCAGCACGAAGAGACGCGGGTAGCGCTGCACGAAGTCGTGCAGATCGTCGAGGGTGTGCGATTCGTTGAAGGGTTCGAGTGGCGCGGAAAAAAGGTCGGTCATGACGGGATCACTGATGACTGCGGCGGGGCAAGAAGCGCGCGACGGTGCTTCACCGGCGCTTGCGCACGCCGCGCTTCGCCGTCGGGATTGCACCTGCCGCACGTTGCGCCTGCCGCGCTTCCCATTCGGCCAGCGCGACCCGGTAGCGCTCCAGCGCGTCGTCATAAAGATCGAACACGCACGGACTACAGCCGCTATGGCAACAATCCTCGAGGTCGGGCTGCACCGGTGGCGCGGGTCTTGGATCGTCCACGGTGCTGGCTTGGGGCACGGCTGATGACTTCACGTGAACACGCTCGGAACGCACGCAATGCGAGGCAGCGAAGGCAAAGAAGGAAAGCGCTCAGTATATGTTGATCTCCCGCGCCGCGCTTGGCGCGGGTGGCCGTCAACCGCGCCCGACAAACGGCATCTTGCTCGCCATGATGGTCATGAACTGGATGTTTGCCGACAGCGGCAATTGCGCCATGTGCAGCACGGCGTCCGCGACATGCTGCACGTCCATCAACGGCTCGACCGCGATTTCGCCGTTCGCCTGCGGCACGCCGCGCGCCATACGCTCGGCCATTTCCGTGGCCGCGTTGCCGATATCGATCTGCCCGCACACGATGTCGTATTTCCGGCCGTCGAGCGACACGGCTTTCGTGAGGCCCGTGATCGCGTGCTTGGTCGCTGTGTAGGCAATGCTGTTTGGCCTCGGCGCGTGCGCCGAAATCGAGCCGTTATTAATGATGCGCCCGCCACGCGGATTCTGCGTTTTCATCAGACCGAATGCAGCGCGCGTGCAGAGGAACACACCAGTGAGGTTGGTGTCGACCACCGAACGCCATTCGTTTATATCGAGTTCGTCTATGTCGACCGGCGTGCCGCTGCGCCCGGCGTTGTTGAACAGCAAGTCGAGCCGGCCATAACGCTCGCGGACCGTGTTGAACAGCGCGTCGACGCTGTCCGCGTCCGTCACGTCGCAAGACACCGCGAACGCTTCTCCGCCCACGGCGTGCGCCTGCTCGACTACGGCGTCGAGCGCCGCCTGACGACGGCCCGCAAGCACCACGCTATATCCATGCTCCGCGAGACGCACCGCGCATGCACGGCCGATGCCGCTGCCCGCACCCGTTACCAAAGCCACCTTTCTGATTCCCGTCACCGTCACCGCTCGTCTCCCTGTTCCATGAATGAAGGGCCGCCCCGCACCATCGTTCCTGCACGATTGTTCGGCACCTTTTCGAACCATACCGCAGCGGACGGTCGATCACAAATGCCGCTTGGGAGAGCTTCCATCATGCAGTCGGCGCGCTTTCATTGCGGTTCCTGTCCGCAAGCGTGCCGGTCCGCGCATCAATGGTATCGTTCGACGTTGCGCGCGGTGCCCTGCTTGCCCGCGCAATTACCGGAAGCACGCTTTATGAACCAACTCTCCACGCCGAACGACGCTGGAGCGCCACCGCTGCGCCGGTGGCCTCAGACCGGCTATCCCGCGATGCTCACCGCCACCGCCGCATGGCACGTCTTCGTGCTCGTCGCATGGCTGCTGGCGCCCCGCGCATGGCCGTGGTGGCTCGCCGCGATCTTCGCGAATCACGCTGTATTTACCGTGGCCGGACTGCTGCCGCGCACCTCGCTGCTGGGTCCGAACTGGACGCGCCTGCCCGCTGGCGCGCGCAACGCGGATGCAATCGCATTGACTATCGACGACGGTCCAGATCCCGTCGTCACGCCGCAAGTACTCGACCTGCTCGATGCGCTGCACGTGCGCGCCACGTTCTTCTGCATAGGAGAAAAGGCGCGGCGTTATCCCCAACTCGCACGCGAGATCGTCGCGCGCGGTCATGCGCTCGAAAACCATTCGCAGGTTCACGTGCACACGTTTTCCGTGACGTTTCCGGGTGCTCTTCTACGCGAGATAGATGCCGCGCAACGCACGCTCGAAGAACTCAGCGGCGAGCGGCCCATGTTCTTTCGCGCGCCGGCGGGCCTGCGCAATATTTTTCTGGAGCCGGTGCTGCGCAAGCTAGATTTGCGGTTAGCGGCGTGGACTCGGCGCGGCTACGACACACGCGAGCGCGATCCACAAGTCGTCACGCGAAGGCTGCTCGACGGTCTGGCGCCGCGCGACATACTACTGCTGCACGACGGCAATGCCGCGCTGACCGCCGACGGAAAGCCGCTGATTCTCGCCGTGCTGCCACGTGTCATCGAGGCGGCTCGAAAAAGAAACTTGCGCTTCGTGACGCTGCGCGAGGCGAGGGTCGACGCTTTACAGCGTTGATTCAAGTGGTGTGCTCAACCCGTCACATGCGAAAATCCGCCGCCATGTCTTCGTCCGAGCGCGCCTCGATAACACCGCTGCGGCATGCCTTGACGAAGACATCGTAGTCGCGCTCCACCTGATCGGCGTAGCTCGCCGCGTAAACTGCCAGCGCCTCGGCGAACTGATCGCCGCGCCCGATATACGCGCTCACTTCGACCGCCTGGTTGCCCGCTTTTGCATGGGCGCGCGCCATTGCCCAGCCGCATAGCCTCGCGTAACCGTCCAGTAGATCGCTGTCGAACAACTCGATGCTCGCGGACAGCTTCATGTCACGCAATTGACGGAAGTAGTAGTGGCGGCCGAGCGAACTCGTCGCCCAGCCTAAAAATATGTCGCTCGAGGCCTGCAACATGCGCTGCCCCTGTACCACGCGCTCGCCCTGATGCTTGACTGGTGGCGACTTGTAATAGCGGGCGATCACCGACGGCCTCGCTTCCTTGATCTGTACGAAAAGCGGCTTGCCCGTTGGGTCGACGAGCAGCACGGCCATGCAGCGCGTCCCCACGCTACCCACGCCCACCACCCTGAATACGACGTCCTGCAGGCTGAACTGACCAAGCAGTTCGCGCCGGTCATGCGACATCGTCTTCATGTACTCGCTCCACATGCCGTCGAGTATCTTGTGTCCGTGCGAGCCTTTCAGTTCATCGGTCTCTTCGGCGGTGAAGAGCGTGTTCGAGCCGAGCACGTGAAAAAGCGCAGGCGGCGAATCGCGAATCACCCAGCGCTCGCCGTCATGCTCGGCCATCTTTTCGAACAGACTTTCGTGCGTGCGGCTCGCGGCCTTCTCCATCCCGCGGCGCACCGCGCGGCGGCGCTCCGGCGACAGCGCGGTCTCCGCCATGCGGTCGAAGGTAATGCGCTCATACCAGAGTTCCAGCGCGCCGCATTGTGCGTATTGCGCCATGCGATTGCGATATTCGCTTATGGCGGTCATCATCAGATTCTCCGCTGTGCCGCGGCTCAGGCGCATGTGACGCGCGGCCAGCACGAGGCTTGCGGCAAGGCGTTTGAGATCCCATTCGAATGGACCCACCGACACTTCGTCGAAATCTTTCAGGTCGAAAACCAGCTGGCGCTCGGGCGTCGCGAAGCCGCCGAAGTTCATCAGATGCCCGTCCCCGCAGATCGGCATGGTCAGGCCGCTGTCGTGAACCTGGCTGAGATCGTGAGCTTGCAGGTTCGCGGTGCCGCGAAAGAACGTGAACGGCGACACGGCCATGCGTCCGTAGCGCAGCGGCACGAGGTTCTGCACCCGGCCTTCGCTGCTTTGCTTAATAAACTCGATCGGATCGCGGTCTAATGCGCCCACCGTTTTATGACTCGACCGCTTCGATTTTTCGCGGGCGGCACGTCCGCGGGCCTCGCGCTCCGCAATGGTGCTGGCTTTCATAGTCATCTCCGTTCGTCTTGAGAGTTCACCGTCGAGGAGCCCTGACGCGGGTCGCTCTGCATGCTAGCAGAGCAACCGGTAAAAAGGTGCGGGCGCTTTTACCGATGCCGAATGAATGCGCGAGCGAGCCTCGCAATATTTGAATTGCGGTTGCTTCGCGCTCTTCAGCAATCACCCTTTCGAGCCGTTTACCAGTACATGCGGAAATTCTGTGACGCACGCAAATGCCCTTGATCAAGGGCTCATTCTCACAACGTGCGGCGCGCAAGATTATGGAGAATATATGTTTGTTGCGATTGGCTGGCTGTTGGTGATCGGCTCCGTCCTTGGGAGCTTTCTTGGCGTGGGCGGCCATTTACCGGCGCTCCTTCAACCGTTCGAATTGCTGTGCATTTTCGGCGCGGCAATTGGTGCGTTCGTAGTGAGCAATCCGACTTCGACATTGAAGAAAACCCTCAAGGCGATTCCTAAATGTTTCAAGGGCGGCGGCTACACCAAGGAAAAATATCTGGAACTGATCGCGCTGCTTTATGAGCTGCTTCAGAAGGCCCGCAAGGAAGGCATGATGTCGCTCGAGGCCGACGTCTTTGCGCCGGAAGAAAGCGTCATTTTCCAAAAGTATCCGCACGTTCTCGCCGACCATCATCTGCTGGATTTTATCGTCGACTATTTGCGCATGATGTCGGGCGGCAACGTCAACGTACTCGAAGTACAGGACCTGATGGATGAAGAATTGGCCACGCATCACGCGGAAGCGTCGGTGGCGGCCAATGCAATCCAGAAGATGGCCGACGGCCTTCCTGCTTTCGGCATCGTTGCCGCCGTGATGGGCGTGGTTCACACCATGGGTTCGGTCGGTGCGCCGCCCGCCGTGCTCGGCGAGATGATCGCGGGTGCACTGGTCGGCACGTTCCTCGGCATTCTTCTCGCGTATGGCTTTATCGGTCCGCTCGCCGATCTGCTGAACGCCAAGGGCCGTGCCGAAGCGAAGCCGTTCCAATGCGTGAAGGCGGTGCTGCTCGCCTCGCTGTCGGGCTATGCACCGCCCATCGCGGTGGAGTTTGGCCGCAAGGTGCTGTTCACCGCCGACCGCCCGAGCTTTCAGGAACTCGACGACGCCGTGCGCGCGACCAAATCGCCGAAGCCGGCCACCGAGGGAGCCGCGTCATGACGCAAAGAAGGTCACGCGGCTCCCAGGACGAGGGGCCGCCGCCGATCATCGTGCGCCGCTCGAAAAAGGGCGACGACCACGGTGGGCATCATGGCGGCGCGTGGAAGATCGCGTATGCCGACTTCGTCACTGCGATGATGGCGTTCTTCCTGCTGATGTGGCTGCTCGGTTCGACGTCGAAGTTCGACAAGCAAGGCATCGAGGACTACTTCAACACGCCGTTATCGAGCCTGTTCGGCGGCAACGAAGGAACGGCAGCCGCACGGCCGAACATCGTGCAAGGCGGCGGCCGCGACATCTCCGACACGCGCCCCGGCGACGGCAAGAAAACCCAGATCGAACCGGCCATACCTGTGAACGTGGTGCCGACGGTCGCGCCCGCTGACACGGCCCGTTTGCAGCAACTGAAAGAGAAGCTGGTCTCGTTGATCGAACAGAGTCCTGCGTTGAAGGCCTTCAAGGACCAGATCCGCATTTCGATCACGAACGAAGGACTGCGCATCGAGATCGTCGATTCGCAGAACCGCCCGATGTTCGCATCGGGCAGTCCGAAACTGCAGAGCTACGCGGTCGCCATACTCACGCAGATCGGCGCCGCGCTCAACGACGTCGAGAACCGCATCTCAATCGCGGGGCACACCGACGCCGTGGCGTACACCGGCGGACCGGTCGGCTATTCGAACTGGGAGCTTTCTTCCGAGCGCGCGAATGCCGCGCGGCGCGCGCTGGTGGCCGGCGGTATGCACGTCGAAAAGCTGCTGCAAGTGCGCGGTCTTGCTGATGTACTGCCGCTCAACAGCAATGTCGTCGACGAACCGACCAATCGGCGCATCAGCATTCTCGTAATGAACAAGGCCGCGGAGCAAGCGTTCTTCCACGACGGCGGACGTACGTCGATCGATGAAAACGTACCTGCCAGCTCCGCTATCCCGGCTGTCGCGGCGCGCATGCATCCGGCTCCGGGCGCGACGATAGTTCGCTAGCGCTACCGCGCGAATCGATGCGTCATTACCAGTCGCAAGATACGTGCTTCAGCTACGTGTCTTGCGACGCGACGCGCCCATGTCCAGCTCGACCCATGTCGGCGCATGGTCGCTCGCATGCGGCTCGCCGCGCACCCAGCGGTCCACGCCCGCGTCGCGCAAGCGCGGCGCGAGGTCCGGGCTCAGCAGAATATGGTCGATGCGCAAGCCGGAATTCGTGTCCCAGTGCCGGCGGAAATAATCCCAGAACGTGTAGACCCGCTCCTCGCCGAAATGCGTGCGCAGCGAGTCCGTCCATCCCTGCGCGACGAGACGCCGGTAGCGCTCGCGGCTTTCCGGCTGCAACAGCGCGTCTTTCAGCCATGAGCGCGGGTTGTAGATGTCTTCGTCGGTAGGCACGACGTTGAAGTCGCCGGCCAGCACGACCGGATGTCCGCTCTTGAGCAGCTTCGCCGCATGGTCGATCAGATGGTCGAACCACTTGAGCTTGTACTCGAACTTGGGACCGGGCTGCGGATTGCCGTTGGGCAGATAGAGGCAGCACACCAGCACGCCGTCGACGGCCGCTTCCAGATAGCGGCTATGCGTGTCCTCTTCGAAGCCCGGCAGGCCGCGGCGGCTTTCGAGCGGCGGCTCGCCCTTCGACAGAATCGCCACGCCGTTCCACGCACTCTGGCCATGCCAGATGGCGTGGTAGCCCGCGTCGCGCAATGCGTCGGCGGGAAACGCGCTATCGGCGGCCTTCAGTTCCTGCAAGCAGACAATGTCCGGCGCTTCGCGCTCCAGCCATTGCAGCAACGCGGCCTGGCGAGAACGGATTCCGTTGATGTTGAATGTCGCAATGCGCAGCCTCGCCACGACGGTTCCTCCTGCAACGCAAGTTATTTCGACGCCGTTCCCGACACGGCGTCGGCGGCCTCATCGCACCATTCGATTGCCCACGACCGCGCGCAGGCGATCGCATCGGCTTCGTTCGAAAAAGCGTCGATGTCACCGGAGTCGTGCGACCGGAAATGCTCGTTTTTCTGCGGTATGCGAGTGATTTTCGCCCGCGCGTAGTAGACGCCTTCGTCGGCGTGGCGTGCGCGGCAATCGATGTGGAAATGCTTGTAGTCGAACTGCATCGGCTGTCCTCTGAACGCGCTTGATTCCGAATACAGGTAGCATCGTTCATACCCGGCCTGGCATTGAACGTAGCAGCCACACGCGCGATCAGACACCGCGCGTGTGGTCCGCTATCGACACTCAGCCACAATCAGTTCGGCACGTTCACCGCCCCTTTCGACACCGTGATGGCATTGCCGCCCGGGTTGGCCGCAATCGCCGGCACGTTGGCGACGGTCAACGCGGGCGCAGCGCCCGGTGAGCCGCCGCGCGGCACCGTATGAACCACTTGCGACGGCGGCAGCGGCGTGCCGCTCTTCAGATGACTCCACATCAGATTGAGCGCCTGAATGTTGTAGTAATGCAGCGGCACGAAGCGGTTGTCGAAGCCCGCCACGCCGAGGAACGCGTCGAAGTGCTGGCCGTTCGTGATTTCATAGAACGACAGCTTGCTTGCGCCGCCTTCGAGCAGCTGGTTCGTTCCAACATAGGGCCGCGACGCGTGATTGATCGGCACCAGGGCATCGGCCCGGCCTTGCACGATGATGGTGGGCTTGCCATGCAGATTCGCATTCACCTTGATCGCTTCAACGCTCGTTGTCAGCCCGCCGTTGGTCCACAGCGTACGCAGGCAGGCTGCGCCCGCATAGCTCGCATCGGCGGTTGCGAGCCGGTGGTCGAATGCGCCCGCCGTGCCCGCGTTATAGACGAGGTTGATACCGTTGGTGGGCGGCACACCATTGCCGTTGCCGAACACAGTGAGCATCGGCGACACAGCCGGCGTGACGCCCGCCGCGCCCGTCGAACTCGTCGTGCCGAAGCTGAAGTTGCACAGGTTCGCGCTCACGCTCGCTCTCGCATAAGCGTTCGCGTAAGTCACGGCGACGGCGGGCACCGCCTGCGAATCCCACATCGGCGCATGCAGCACGTCGGAGTCGGTCTCGTAGCCGTTCTGATGCAACAGCGCGAGCGCATTGGTTGCCTGGGTGACGGTGTCCGCCCCCGCGATCACACCGTTAGCCGCAAGCGCCGAACATCGCGCAGTGCGAATCGCGGTGGTCGTGGCAAGCGGCAGCGCCGTCAGATACGGCGCGCCGGCTGCGGCAGGCGCGAGCGCCGCGCAAGGCTCCAGCAGATTCGCGAGCGTCATGTAATCCGCGAGCGGCTTGCCGAATGCGCCGACAGGCACACCGCCCTGAGTCACCGACACTTGCGAGGGCACGCGCACGTTGATCTGCGGCTCGCCGACTACCACTGCGGTAATGAGCCCGGAGGTATCCTGCTCGGCGGCTGCGAGCGACGCGCCGCCGCCGTTGCTCACCGATGCCGCAATCGTCGTGATGCTGCCCGGGTTATAGCGTACCGTGCGCGTCGAGCCGTTCAACGTTCCATACGAATCGTTGAGTGCCCAATACGCGAACTTGATCGCTTGCAATGTGTTCTTGCCCCAGTCCTGCTCCGGGTTCTGCTGCGAGTGCGCGTGCTTGAAAGCGTACCGGTTAGGGAACTGGCTGTTGTAGGTGGCGGCATCCGTGTTGCCCAGGTTGGCCGTGAAGAGGCTCGCGTTGCCCGCGGCATTCGCGTCCTGCAAGGTGCCGTCGATCAGCGTCACGCGATTCGTCGACAGTTCGTGCGCGCCGTTGCCCGAGCCTTTGTCCGTGTAGGCGACCGCGCAGCCGTGCTTGAGACCCCACTCGCCGGCCGCGGAGATCGCACCATACACTCCACGAGAACCCGATGACGTTGCCGTGACGATGCACGGTTGATCCGCATTGAAGCTCGCCGGAATTTGGACGAGCACGCTGACATTCTGCTTACCGCTGCCGTCGTCTGCGAAAGCGAGGTACTCCTTGCCCGCTATCTTGCCTTCGCCCAACGTGTCGTTGCCGTTCACATCGATATTGGGACCCCAGAAGCGCCCATACCCGCCGTTGCTCGTCATATCGACGAGCGCGCGATAGTTCGACCAGATCGCGAGTCGGCGCAGCTCCGCGGCGGTCGGTTGCGCGGCGTTGGCAATCGCGGGAGCAGTGGCTGAAGCGAGGCCAGTTTTACCGAGTCCGGCCGTGAGCAGGTCGTCACTATTGCCGTCATATGACTGTGTCTTGACGGTGCCCGCGATGAAGCTGGGCAGGACGTTGGCTTGCGGCTGCGGCGTGATGTCGTCGTTTCCGCCGTGGCAGGCGCTCACACCGATAGCGGCAACGATTGCAAGGGGAAGCGCGTGCCCGACTCCAATGGGTGTTCTCATGTGTGCTGTCTCCGTTATTTTCACAATACCGTTTTGCGTCAGCGTTGTTCACGCAACTGCGCCGGATTTGTTACCCTCGGTTGTTGGACGCGAAGCTTCGGATACCGACGCATCGTCAGCCTGCATTGACCTTTCAGCGGAGTCAATAGAACGTTATGACTACAGATAACGAATGTCATGATCCGGGTGACGAAGCCGCCGCCTTGCACCAACCTTCGCGTCGCCGTTTTCTACAATCGGCTGCAGCAGCCGCGACTGTCGGTGCGGCACCGCACCTTCGCGCACAAGCGCAAACATCTGTGGCCGCGCCCGCGCAGACGCCTGCTCCCGTGCCGCCACGCCCCGTCGAATTGAACGTCAACGGCCGCCCCTATACGTTGCAGCTCGAACCGCGCGTGACCTTGCTCGATGCATTGCGCGAGTACGCAGGTCTGATGGGCACGAAGAAAGGCTGTGACCGCGGACAATGCGGCGCATGCACGGTGATCGCCAACGGACGCCGAATCAATTCATGTCTAACGCTCGCCGTCATGCATGAAGGCGAGACCATCACCACGGTCGAAGGGCTCGCGAGCAATGGTGCATTGAGCCCGCTGCAACGCGCGTTCATCGAGCACGATGCGTTTCAGTGCGGCTACTGCACGCCGGGGCAGCTGTGCTCGGCCACCGCCCTGCTCCAGGAATTTCGCAGCGGCACCGCGAGCGTCGTGACCGCCGATGTGCGCCAACGTCCCGCCAAACTTTCCGACGATGAGATTCGCGAACGCATGAGCGGCAACATTTGCCGCTGCGGCGCCTATGCAAATATCGTGGCCGCGATACGCGCGGCGCATGAAGGCAGCGGTCAGAATGCGGGCACGGCTGGCGCCGACCATCGTGACCAGCACGACAACCACGATAACCGCGGCAACGCCTAACGGAGCGACGGCATGGATGCGATTACCTACGAACGCGCCGCCGATGTCGCCGGCGCAGTGCGCGCCGTGCAGCAACCGGGCGCGGTGTTCATCGGCGGCGGCACGAATCTGCTCGATCTGATGAAGGGAGGTGTCGAGCGGCCGGTGCGGCTCATCGACATCACGCATATCGGCGGACTCGACGGCGTGGCGACGCTGCCCGACGGCGGCATTCGCATCGGCGCACTCGTGCGCAATAGCGACGCCGCGAACCACGCGTTGGTGCGCGAACAGTATCCGTTGTTATCGCAAGCATTCTTGTCGGGTGCGTCGTCGCAATTGCGCAATATGGCGACGGTCGGCGGGAATCTGCTTCAGCGTACCCGCTGCGCATACTTCTACGACACCGCTTTCTCCCAGTGCAACAAGCGCGTAATGGGCAGCGGCTGCGCGGCGCTCGAAGGGCGTAACCGCATGCACGCGATTCTCGGCGCGAGCCCGCAGTGCGTCGCGGTCAACCCGTCGGACATGAGCGTGGCGCTCGCCGCGCTCGATGCGGTGGTCCGCGTGAGTGGTCCGGCCGGGGAGCGAAGCATTCCGTTCGCCGAATTTCATCGGCTTCCGGGCGACAGACCCGATGTCGACACCACGCTGCGTCCCGGCGAGCTGATTACCGCGGTGGATCTGCCGCCACCGCTTTTCAGCGCGCATTCGCACTACCTGAAAGTGCGTGACCGCGCCAGTTACGCATTCGCCCTGGTCTCGGTGGCCGCTGCCTTGCAGATGGACGGCGAGCGCGTGCAGAGCGCGCGCATTGCATTGGGCGGCGTCGCGCACAAACCGTGGCGCGCGAGCGCAGCGGAACAGATGCTGAACGGACAGCCGCTGACTCAAGCCGCGCTCACCAACGCCGCTGCCGCCGCATTGCGCGATGCCCGGCCGCTCGCCGACAACCGCTTCAAGGTGCAGCTCGCGCAACGCGCGATCGTACGTGCAGTGAATCAGGCCGCCGGCCGCGCAGGAGGTGTCGCATGACGCTGATCGGTCAACCGTTCGACCGCACCGACGGTCTACTCAAAGTAACCGGCGAAGCACGCTATGCCGCGGAATTTCCGGAAGCGCGCCTCGCTCATGCGGTGCTCGTGACGAGCACGATTGCACGCGGCACGATTGCGTCGATCGATGCAAGCCGCGCGCAGGCCGTGCCCGGCGTGCTGCTCGTCATGACGCATCAGAACGCGCCACGTCTGCCGAGCGGCGGCAAGGCGCAATTGGCCCCGCCTGCGGGTCGTCGACTGTCGCTCCTGCAGGACAACCAGGTGCATTACAACAACGAGCCGGTGGCGGTAGTCGTCGCCGATACGCTCGAACATGCGACCGATGCCGCGCGCCGGTTGCGCATCACGTATCAGAGCACGCCGGCCACGCTCGACTTCGCACAGGCGAAGGCAAATGCACATGCCCCGGACAAACCGCAAGGGCGTCAAACGGACACGCAGCGTGGCAGCTTCGAAGACGGCATGCAGAACAGCGCGGTGCATATCGACGAAACGTACACGACGCCCATCGAGCATCACAATCCGATGGAGCCGCACGCGACCATGGCGCGTTGGGACGGCCCGCAGCTTACGCTCTACGATTCGACCCAGGGCGTGAGCGGCGAAGCGCAGGCGGTGGCCAGAACGCTCGGCATTTCACCTGGCGACGTTCGAGTGATCTCGCCGTTCGTCGGCGGCGGATTTGGTTGCAAGGGCTCGTCCTGGTCGCATGTGTCGTTGTGCGCAATGGCCGCGAAACAGACCGGGCGTCCGGTGCGGCTCGTGCTCGAGCGGCCGCAGATGTTCGGTCCGGTCGGCGCACGTCCGCGCACCGAACAGCGCCTTGTGCTGGCCGCGCGGCGCGACGGCACGCTGAGCGCCATGCGTCACGACAGCATTTCGGACACGTCCGTGATCGAAGACTGGACCGAGACGTGCTGCATGGTCACGCGTATGTTGTATGCGGTGCCGAACCAGGTGACCACGCACCGGCTGGTGCCGCTCAACGTCGGCACGCCGACGTTCATGCGCGCGCCGGGCGAGACGACCGGCTCGTTTGCGCTGGAATCGGCAATGGACGAACTGGCGGCGGCGCTCAAAATGGACCCGCTCGCGTTGCGCCTGAAGAACTACGCGGAAGCCGATCCGCAGGAAAACAAGCCCTGGTCGGGCAAGTCGTTACGCGAGTGCTATCAGATCGGCGCGGAGAAATTCGGCTGGTCGCGGCGCAGCCCCGCACCGCGTTCCATGCGTGACGGCAATACGCTGATCGGCATGGGCATGGCGACCGCCACCTACCCAGCTAATCGCAGTGAAGCAAGCGCCATTGCGCGGATTTTGCCCGACGGCACTGCGATGGTGGCCTCTGGCACGCAGGACATCGGCACCGGTACGTACACGGTGATGACCCAGGTCGCCGCCGATGCGCTTGGCTTCGCGCCGGAAAACATCCACTTTGCGCTCGGCGATTCGTCGCTACCGAAGGCACCGGTGTCGGGCGGCTCGCAATCGGCGGCGAGCGTTTCGCCGGCCGTGCGCGACGCCGCGACCGAGGCGCGCGCACGCCTCATCGCGCTGGCATTGGCGGACCCTGCGTCGCCCGTGCACGGCATGGCGCTCGACGACATCACCGTGGAGAACGGCTGGGTAACGAGCCGCTCGCAACCGTCGAAGCGCGATCCGGCGGCAGCGATCGTCGCGCGCTCCGGCGGCAAACCGATCGAGGCGACGTCCACCGTCAAGCCGGGCGGCGAGAAGCAGAAGTACTCGTTTCACTCGTTCGGCGCGGTGTTCGTCGAAGTGCATGTGGACGCGGACCTCGGCACGATTCGCGTGCCGCGCGTGGTCGGCGTGTACGACGTGGGGCGCGTGCTCAATGAGAAAACCGCACGCAGCCAGATGCTCGGCGGCATTGTATGGGGCGTGGGTGCAGCGTTGCAGGAGGAAACCTCGCTGGATACGCGATATGGGCGTTTCACGAACGCAAATCTCGCCGAGTACCACGTGCCAGTGAATGCCGACATCGGCGCACTCGATATTACGTTTATCGACCGGCCGGACCCGTATATCAATTCCCTTGGGGTGCGGGGCATCGGCGAGATCGGCATTACGGGCGTGTGCGCCGCGCTTGCCAACGCGGTGTACCACGCAACCGGTGTGCGCGTGCGCGATCTTCCGATAACGCTCGACAAGGTGATGACGACCAGGCAGGCCTGAGCGCCCTGCGCGGGCCGCTTGCCTCGCGGTGCGTTGCGCCGCACAATCGGTGGCATCTTACTCAACGGTGCCCATCCATGGCTTACGCGTCGCTCGCCACTGGCATATTGCTCGCGGCCGGGGTCGGCTCCCGCTTCGATCCGCACGGCCTGCAAAACAAGCTGCTTGCGCGGCTGCCCGACGGCACGCCGGTCGCGCAGGAAGCGGCGCACCGGCTACTGAGGGTCGTGCCGCACGTGCTGGCCGTGGTGCGGCCGGGCGCTGAAGCGCTTGCGCGGCTTTTAAACGATGCCGGCTGCGACGTGGCGTTCGCGCCCGGCGCCGAACGCGGCATGGGCGCAAGCCTCGCTGCCGGTATTCAGGCGAGCGAGGACGCCGAGGGCTGGATCGTCGCGCTCGCGGACATGCCGCGCATCGAGATCACCACGATCGAAGCGGTGGCGCGCGCGCTCGACGGCGGCGCGCCGATCGTGGCGCCGTTTTACGACGGGCAGCGCGGCCATCCCGTAGGGTTTGGCGCGGACCACCGCGACGCGCTGCTGTGCCTCGACGGAGACAGCGGCGCGCGCTCGTTGCTCGGCTCCGAACGCGTCATGAGGCTCGATGTCGACGACGCCGGAATCTTGCGCGATATCGACACGCCGGACGATTTGCGGGCTTTACGTTGATCGGCCGCAAAAGCGAAAAGGCCTCAGGCATGGGGCTTGCGCGGAACATGATGAATGCTCGATGCAATCGGAACCGTGAATAGACCGCGAATCTGCCGCGCAACTCGTTCCAATTCCGCCTAAGCTGATGTGACGCCGCGATTGTCACGCAACGTTACGCCGCTCACGCGGCGCACGTTTCGCAACCACCCGACTTCCCATGAGCGAAACCAGTCCGCGCCTTTTCATCGTGTCACCTCATTTCGACGACGCCGTGTTCAGTTGTGGCGCATTGCTCGCCGCGCATCCGGACGCTGCGGTTTGTACGGTCTTCGCCGCGCCGCCAGAGCATACGATGCGTACCGAATGGGATGAAAAGTCGGGCTTCAGCGACGCCCATGAGGCAATACACGAGCGCACGCTCGAAGACAATCGCGCGCTTGAATTGCTCGATGCGATTCCGCTCCGAATGCCGTTTCGCGACAGTCAGTATTCCGACTCGCCGTCGATCAGCAAAATGGCAGCGGCGCTAGAGGAAACCATTTACCGAACTACGGCGAACACGTTGCTGATGCCGCTCGGCCTGTTTCACGACGACCACGTGCGCGTATTCGAAGCGTGCTGCGAGATCCTGCCGCGCCTGTCGCATCTCGAATGGTTCGGCTACGAAGAAGCCATTCACCGGCGCACGCCGGGTGTCGTGCAGGCACGGCTTGCCGATCTCGCGCAGCGCGGCATCGTGGCGACGCCGGCCAATCCGAGCGCCGGGCACACGATCGACGCGCAGCGCCGCGGACAGATCAAGCGCGAAGCGGTCAATGCGTATCAGAGCCAGTTGCGCGCGTTCGGCGCCGGCAACTACGAGGATGTTTTTGCCACCGAGCGCTATTGGCACCTCACCGTAGGCCGTCGCGTGAAGAAGTAACAGGACGATCAGCGCAGCAACTCTGGCGGTCAAGCCTGACAGGAAGCGTCTACGCTTGAAGAGAACGCCGGACGCCGTCCCGCTATCGCAGAGTTCTCAACCACAGGTGATGCAATGAGCTACGACATGCATACAAGCCCGATCCCCGACCCTAACGCCGATCCGACCCGTGATCCGGAAGGCGATCCGCTGACGCCGCCATCGCCCGGTCATCACACCGAGGAGCCGCAGCGCCCGGAAGGGCCGCCAGACAAAGACCCTGTGTGAGCGTGCAGCGCGGCGCTCAGCGCGTCAGTTCGGTAAAGCCCTGCAAAAGCCGGTCGATGTCGGCGGCGTGGATATTGCCCATCGTCGAAATGCGGAATAGCTCGGCCGACAGGCCGCCCTGTCCCGCATAGATGACAAACCCGCGCGCCTTCAGCGCGTCGTGCAGTTGCGCATACGTGACGCCGCTCGGCAGCCGGTATGCGCGCAACACCACCGACGATTCCGCCGGCGCCAACACGCTGCCGATGCCGCGCTCGGCCAGCCCCGCGCGCGCCTGTTCCGCGAGCGCCGCGTAACGTGCATGACGGGCGCGCCAGCCGCCTTCGTCGGCGATCTCGCGCAGTGCTTCGACGAGCGCGTAGTACGCATGAACCGACGGCGTGAACGGCGTGTTGCGCTGATCCTGCAAGCGCGCGAGCCGCCCGAGGTCGAGGTAGTACGTGCGGCTCGCCGCCTGCGCGAGCGCGGCGCGGCGCACCAGTACGAACGAGGCGCCCGGCACGCCGTGCAAACACTTGTTGGCCGTGGCGGCGACCGCGTCGAGGCTCGCGTCGGCGAAATCGATCGCTTCGGCGCCGAAGCTGCTGACGCCGTCCACCAGCAAACGCAAGCCCCGCGCACGGCACAGCGTGCCCAACGCCGCGAGGTCGTTCAGACGCCCCGTCGTCGTCTCGTGATGAATCACGGCAACATGCGTGAACGCTTTGTCGGCGTCGAGACGTTCGGCGATTTTCGCGAGGTCGGGCGCCTGCATCCAGTCGTGCTTGAGCGACTCGTGCGCGATCCCGTACTGCGCGGCGATCTGCGAAATGCGCTCGCCGTACACGCCGTTTTCCACCACCAGCAGCTTGCCGTTCTGCGGCACCAGCGCGGCCGTCATGCTTTCGACAGCGGCCGTGCCGGAGCCCGTCATCAGCACCGCTTGCCATTCGCTCGCATCGAGACCGTACAGGTCGACGAGACGCGTGCGCGCCTCTTCCTGCAAATCGAAAAACTCGCTTTCGCGATGACACAGGTCCGTCTGCAACAGGCTGTTGCGAACACGTTCGGTGAGCGTCACCGGACCGGGATTGAGCAGCAGCATGGGCGCTCCTTTACTTTGACTTCACGCGGCGCCGATGTGGCGCATCAGGCGCGTTTTCACATCGGGCGGAGTGATGGTGGGACGCGGCAAGCCGTCAGGCGTGCCGCGGCGAATCACGAGGCGCGCAAAACGCGGGCCGTCGAGCGGGGCCGATTCGAACAACTGGTCGAGCACGGCCGGATCGTCGCTTTCGACCGCCGACGCATACCCGCACGCCGCCGCAACACCCGCGAACGAGACTTGCGACGACACCGTCGCCTGTCCCCCGGTCGAGTCGTGCGCGCCATTGTCGAGCAGCACGTGCGTGAGATTGGACGGGCCGTATGCGCCGAGCGTCGCGAAGGCGCCCATTCGCATCAGCGCGGCGCCGTCGCCGTCGAGCGCGACGACGTGCAGGTCCGGGCGCGCGAGCGCCAGACCCAGCGCGAACGGCGTCACGCAGCCCATCGAGCCGACCATGTACAACTGATTCGGACGATCGTCGATTGCGTAAAGCTCGCGCCCGCAAAAACCGGTCGACGCCAGAACCACCGTCGACTCGATCGGCGTATGCGCGATCACCTTCTTCAGCGCGTCATGGCGCGACGCGAGTTCGCTCGCGGCCACGTTGGCGAACTGCGAACGCGCTGCCATCGGCACGCGGCGCTCGCTGGCGGCGCTCGCCTTCAACTCGTACGGCGCGACGCTGCCCTTTTGCATGACGAGCGCGTACGGGCGGCCCGTTTCGTCCATGTGGGCGATGGCGCGATCCAGCGCAGGGCCGATTGCGTCGGCTTCCGTCGGGAAAGTCTCCCAGGGAATTTCCATCGTGTCGAGCATCGCGGGCGTGACGGGGCCCATTAACGCGTGCTGCGGTTCATCGGCGACGCCGGGCTGGCCGCGCCACGTGACGATCAGCAATTGCGGCAAACGGAAGGTCCACGTGAGCGATGTCAGCGGGCTCACCGCGTTGCCGAGCCCGGAGTTCTGCATCATCGTGATGCCGCGGCGGCGTGTGCCTCCGCCACGCTCATCGCGCGCGCCGAGCGCGACACCCGCGATCAGCGCGACAGCGTCGCCTTCATTCGCCGCCGACACGTAATGCAGCGACTCGTCCTGCAACACGTAGTTGATAAACGGCGTCAGATACGAGCACGGCACGCCCGCGTACCAGTCGAAACCGCGATCGCGCGCCGCCTCGACGAACTGTGCCGCCTCGATCATTGCGCGGCTCCGTTCGCGGAATCCGTTGCCTGCGTGCCGACCGACGCCGCGAGCGGCGTCTGGCCATGCGCGAAGTCGCCGGCGCGGCGGAAGTCTTCGAGATCGTTCACACCGCGCCAGTGGCCATGCACGTATTGCACCTCGATCGATTCACCGGCTTCGATCAGCGCGTTCAGCAAAGCGGGCATGTCGAGCGACGCGAAATCGGCACGCGCCTGCAACTGCTGCATGACCGCCCGAAGACGCTCGCAGCCTTCGCCGCGTACGTTCAGAAGACCGACCCAGCGGCCATGCGGCGTTTGCGCGGCAATCTCCGACGACGCCTGCTGCCCGCTCGAAACGTGACGCAACAGCACCTTGTTGCCGAAGAGACCGCGGTCGTCGGCCGACGAGCACCATGCGAAGTCGCGCACGCTCGCGTTTTCGGCATCGGTCAACGACGAATCCACCACGACGCTGAACGCGGCCTCGCTCTCCACCAGATCGCGCAGGATATAGCTGCGGAACAGCAGATCGCCGTACGAAATCAGCGTGTCGCCCGCGAGCTTGTCGAGTGCGCACGCAAGCGATGCGAGTTCGCCGGTTTCCGCATGCTTGTCATTGACCACGAGCTTGATACCGGCCGTGTCGATTGCATCGGCGCGATAACCGCCGACCACAGTGATGTCGTTGACGCCCTGCTTCTTGAACGCGTCGACGAGCCAGCGCAACAGCGGCTTGCCGGCGATCGGCAGCATGACCTTCGGACGGTCCTGAGTGACCGCTTCGAGGCCCTTGCCGCGGCTCGCCGCAAGCACGACAGCGGCGCTCGCCGCGCGGCCGCTCGACAGATAGCGGTCTTCCGCTTCCGAGTATTCGTCCGCGTCCTGCAAGCGGAAAATTTCGTTGACGCCGGCAATGCGGTCTTCGACATTGACGAGCGTTTCGCTTGTATGGATCTCTCGTGCAACCGCCTGCATGGCCGAGGTCGCCGCGCGAATCAGATGGTTCGCCCAGATCACCGTGCTGATGCCGGCTTCGCGGAACACTTCGGTCGGCGTGCTGTAGTACTTGGTCGGCACGATGACGAGCGGCCCACGGCCCGCCCACTCACGCGCGAACTCGAGAATTTCGTCGGGGCGCGAGAGCTTGCTGTGAATCAGAATCGCGTCGGCGCCGGCGCGGCGGTAGGCTTCCGCGCGGCGCAGCGCTTCGTCCATGCCCCAGCCTGCGATCAGCGCTTCCACGCGCGCCACGATCGAAAAATTTTCGTCCGACTGCGAGTCCTTACCGGCCTTGATCTTGCCGCAGAATTCGTCCATATCGGCGAGCGGCTGCGCTTCGCCGTTAATGAAGCTATTCGTTTTCGGGAACTGCTTGTCTTCGATACATACGCCGGCAATGCCGCGCTGTTCGAGCTTGCGCACGAGGCGGCGCACGTTATTGAAGTTGCCGTAGCCGGTATCGCCGTCGAGCAGAATGGGCAGATCGCTTGCGTCGGCCATGAATTCGAGGTTGTCGACCACCTGCGTCCAGCTTGCTTCGTTGTTGTCGCGCACACCGAATTGCGCGGAAATCGCGAGGCCCGAGCCCCAGATCGCCTTGAAACCTGCTTCGCGCACGATGCGGGCGGACAGGCCGTTATGGGCCTCCATCATGAATTCGAGTTCGTTGCTGACAAGCATCTGACGCAGACGTGCGCTGCGGGAAGCGGAGACGAACGCGGGTTCGCGGGCATTCATTTTCGGTACTCCTTGTGGCGGGCTTATTGGCGCTCTTTTTGCCCGGCTGGCGACTGGAAAATGGCGACTATAGCGGAATTTTCATTTATTGGTCATTTAGACGGCTCTGCCTTTTCTGCCTTGCTGTTAAGTGGAAAAATGTGTCGATTTTTGCAGCGACCCGCAACCACGTGGCCTTTGGAATTAATTGGCGTTTTGTGGAAACTTGACACGACACCCTGTCCCCGGGCGCCGGCAGCCGAATCGGCGTAATCCAGCAACGCAATTTGCAACAAGCGCATTTCAATAAAGTCCGGGTTTTTCGCGAAGACCGATGAATAACGCTTCACGATTAATTGATTACTGCATTTCAAATTTCATTGCATTTTTATAAACCGGCGACTCGGGGTCTCAGCAAGCCACAGACGACATTTAGTCAGACAAAACCCCTGCTGAAACAGCGGGTTTCCCCTGCCCTCAGGAGACAACTGGCAACTGCCGTAAACACAGTCAGCGAAAAGCAAACAGCCAATCCGATCGACCCTTTGTGAAAGCACGACCCATTGCTATGACTTTGAACAAAAAACTGGCCTCAATGATCGCCGTCCTGTGGTTCGGCCTGATCCTGATCGGCGGCTTCGGTGCATGGCAAAACCGTGCGTCGATGATTGCCGACCGGCGCGATCAGCTCACGTCGCTGATCGACCAGGCGAACCACGTGGTGAGCCGTTACTACACGCTGGCGCAGCAGCACGTCATCACCGAGGACGAAGCGAAGAAGCAGGCGCTCGCCACGATCGAGGCGATGCGCTACGGCAAGGACGGCTACATCTCGGTGAACGATTCCCAGCCGGTCATGCTGATGCATCCGTTCAAGAAAGAGTTGGTCGGCAAGAACATGGCGCAATTCACCGATCCGGCGGGCAACCATCTGTTCGTGGACATCGTCAACGCAGGCAATCGAGAAGGCGGCGGCTTTGTCGACTATCTGTGGGCTAAGCCCGGCAGCGAAAAGCCCGTAGCCAAGACGAGCTATGCGATGCACTTCCAGCCGTGGGACTGGTATGTCGTCACCGGCATGTATATGGACGACGTGCAGCGCGCGTTTTATTCAAGTCTCCTGCGCTGGCTCGCCATCACCGTCACGCTCGGCGCTGTTGCCACGGCCATCATGCTGGTCGTGTTGCGCAGCATCCGCCGCTCGCTCGGCGGCGATCTGGAAGTGGCCGTCGAACATGCGCAGCTGATGGCGCGCGGCAACCTTGCGACGCGCGTACCGGTCAACGACAACGACGCCGGCAGCCTGCTGCATGCGTTGCACACCATGCAGGCGGGTCTCGTCGATACCGTTTCGCGCGTTCGTACCGGCACCGAAAACATCAACGTCGGCGCGAGCGAAATTGCCGCGGGCAATACCGATCTGTCGCAGCGCACCGAGGAGCAGGCGGCCGCGCTGGTGCAGACGGCGTCGAGCATGGACCAGATGACGGTCAATGTGAAGCAGAACGCCGACAGCGCGTTGCAAGCGGCCCAACTCGCGGGTCAGGCCGCGGACGTCGCCACGCGCGGCAGCCGCGTCGTCGACGACGTGGTCCGTACGATGGGCGAGATCACGACGAGCTCGCGGCAGATCGGCGACATCATTGGGGTAATCGACGGCATCGCGTTCCAGACCAACATTCTCGCGTTGAACGCGGCGGTCGAGGCGGCCCGCGCGGGCGAACAGGGACGCGGCTTCGCGGTGGTCGCCGCCGAAGTGCGCAGCCTTGCGCAACGCTCGGCTACGGCCGCCAAGGAGATCAAGGCGCTGATCGAAACGTCGACGAATACCGTCGAAGCAGGCGCATCGCTCGTGTCCAACGCGGGTTCGACGATGGGCGAGATCGTGCAATCGGTCCGTCGCGTGAACGAGATCCTCGAGGAAATCAGCAACGCGTCGCGCGAGCAGAGCGCGGGCATCGAGCAGGTGAATCGCGCGGTCGGGGAAATGGATCAGGTCACGCAGCAGAACGCCGCGCTCGTGGAACAGGCCGCTGCCGCCGCGCATTCACTGAAAGACCAGGTGGGCGTTCTGCGCGAAGCGATTTCCAGCTTTGCGCTGCCGGCCTGACGGTGAAGAGCGAGACAAGCGCGTAACAGGCGCGCGAGAGCGCAACGGGAAGCGTCAAGAAACAACGGACAACTAGACAACGCGACGGACAGAAGCACTTGAACACGAGCCGCACGGATTTTCGGATCCGCGCGGCTTTTTTTCGCCCGTCGCGCGAGTTGACTTGCAGTAATCTCTCATACATATTACGTTCTCATTACAATGAGCCGCGCCGCCTTTGAGCGATGCAAGTCAATCCGCTGTTTATCCGCCTCTATGATCCAGAAGAAAAAGTCTCAACCACGCGACCCGTACGCGCCGGTCGCAAAGAACCAGTTGCTCGTTGCGCGTCTTCCAATGTGGCGCTCGAAGTTCATCGTCGTGCTGGTGTTCGGCGCGTTTGCCGCGCTCGCCGGCCGCGCGCTCTGGGTTCAGGTGGTGAATCGCGACTTCTACGTCGATCAAGGGCAAAAGCGCTACCAACGCACGATCGAACTGGATGCAACCCGCGGCCGCATTGTCGACCGCAATGGCTCGATGCTGGCCGTCAGTCTGGCGACTTACGAGATCTGGGCGTCCCCGAAACTGCTCGACGAAGCCGCGTTGCCGCCGCTTTCGAAGCTGCTCGATCTGCCGCTCGCGGAACTGCGTCGTCGTCTGAGCGGCGACAAGACGTTCGTGCTGCTGAAGCGTCAGGTCGACGCGGATACCGCCGGTCATCTTTCCAAGCTCGGACTCGCGGGCATCACGCAGATTGCGGATTCCAAGCGCTTCTATCCGGAAGGCGAGTCGGCGGCACACGTGGTCGGCTTTACGGACATCGAGGACAACGGTCAGGAAGGCGTCGAGCTGGCGGCCAACGAACAACTGCTCGGCGTGCTCGGCCATCGCGAAGTAATCCGCGACCGGCTCGGCCGCGTCGTGTCCGAGACGCGCCCGCTCGTACCTGCGGAGAACGGCGAGACGATCCACCTGACCATCGACCGGCGCATTCAGCAACTCGCATACGGGCAGCTGAAGGACGCGATTGCCAGACATCGCGCGGAAGCAGGCAGCGTGGTGGTGCTCGACGCGCGCAACGGCGAGATTCTCGCGCTCGCCAATTATCCGAGCTTCGATCCGAACGACCGCGCGCGTCTGACCGGGCGCCAACTGCGAAATCGCGCGGTGGTGGATACGTTCGAGCCGGGTTCGACGATCAAGCCAGTGGTCGTCGCGCTTTCCATCGACGAGGGCAAAGTGCGGCCGCAAAGCGTCATCGACACGGCGCCGGGCTGGTACAAGATCGGTCCCGCAGTGATCCACGACACGTCGAATCACGGCGCGATGACTGTTGCGGAAGCGGTGCAAAAGTCGAGCAACATTGCGCTTGCCAAGCTCGCGCTCAATTTGCCGGCCGAGAAAATCTGGACGAAGTACCAGGAATACGGGCTCGGGTTGCGGCCCGATCTGACATTCCCAGGCGTAGCGTCTGGCAAGGTGCGCCCGTACAAACGCTGGCGCCCGATCGAGCAGGCGACCATGGCATATGGCTATGGACTTTCCGCTTCGCTATTGCAGATCGCACAGATCTACACCGCCTATGCCGGCGACGGAACGATGCACCGCGTGCGGTTGCTACGCGAAAGCACCGAGGCGGGCGGCAATGACGCGGGCGCTTCTGCTCCAACCCGCCACGCGGTCACCACGCCCGGCACCGCACGCGCGATCCGCTCGATGCTGGAAATGGCCACGGGCGACGGCGGCACGGGGCGCGCCGCGACAGTGGAAGGTTACCGCGTGGGCGGCAAGACTGGGACTGCGCGCAAGCAGGTCGGCGCGACTTACGCGAAGAATCGCTACCGTGCACTCTTCGTCGGAATGGCGCCCATGAGCGACCCGAGACTGATTGTCGCCGTGATGATCGACGACCCGGCCGGCAAGGCTTTTTATGGCGGCACTGTCGCCGGCCCGGTGTTCAGCGCCGTAACGGGCGGCGCGTTGCAACTGCTCGGCGTGCCGCCGGATGCGTGACCCGAGGCGTGGCGCTCAACCCGACCGCTACGCGTACGCGTACGGTTTTGCGCGATCTTAAGTCTCGCTTAATTCTTTGCTGCAACCATGTGACTCAACATCCCCTGTTGAGCCGCCTGATCACCGGCGGCGTTTTTTTCAGCGATGTTTGCCGACGCGCCAAAAGACAGGTTGCATGCCTGCGAAAAAGAAAGAGGTCACACCATGGTTGAGAACAAGGTATTCGAGCATCTGCGCGCCATGCCTGACAACGAATGGGTCCGGCAGATTCACTCATGCAAGGTCTCTGACCCGCTGCAACCGCCTTGGGGACGTTCGTACCGGCTCGTCGAATGGACCATGAAGCACACGCCCGAAGCAAGTCGCCGCGTGGTGCCCGCCGAAAGTACCCCGCTTGAAATTGCGCAGGCCGTCGTATCGCATGTGCCTGGCAGGCGCTTCTGTCAGCGCGGCGACGAATAGCAGAAGTCCAACGCGTCTTCCAGCCGGTCGTTGCCCCAGAACATTTCGTCGCCGACAAAGAAAGTAGGCGCGCCGAAAATGCCTTTCGACGCAGCAACTTCGGTCTGTTCACGCAGACGCAGCTTGTTCGCGTCGCTCTGCGCTTCGGCGATGATCTGTTGCGCGGGCAAACCGAGTTTCGCGAGCGCTTCGCTCACTACTTCAATCGAACCGATATCGCGGTCATGCACGAAATTCTGCTGCATGATCTCGCGACAGTAAGCAGCAATCCATTCGCGCTCCGCGCCAAGCAGCGCTACACGCAGTGCGAGTAAAGCTGCGCGCGGAAAAACGCTTGGACGTGTCAACGCAATGCCGTATTTGCGGCACTGCCGTTCCATGTCCTTCCACACGTAGGCGCCCTTCTCCTTTTGCAGAACGAACGGAGAATTGTCGAAACCGAGCGCGCGAAAAATCGGCCCGAGCAGGAACGGCCGCCAATCGACGCTCACACGTCGCGCCGCGGCCTCAGCCTCGATGCGCATGACGCTCAGGTAGCTATAGTTGCTGCCGAAGTCGAACCAGAACTCGATCCGGCGTGCCGGCGTGACTGCGGAAGCGGCGATGTGGTCCATCTCTATTCTCGTGCAATGCAGGACAGTTGAACGGGAAAGCGCTAACTATGACAAGAAAGTTCGCCGCTCGCATAGATGGCAGAAAGGCGGTGGGAATACGCGGGCGCTCAGCGCGTTTGCGTCGCCACGCGCAGTCCAAGCGAAATAAACAGTACACCGATGATCTTTTTCTGCCACCGGCGCAGCCACGTCAGGCGCTTGATGAGCCTGCCGAGCGGGCGAATCGTCAATACAATCAGCGTGGTGTAAAGCGCGCTCATGCCGACGAAAATCAGGCCCAACGTCGAAAACTGCAAAAACGTCGAGCCATGTTCGGGATGAACGAATTGCGGAAGAAACGCGAGAAAGAAAAGCGCGGTCTTCGGATTCAGCACCTCGGCGGGAATGGCCTGAAAAAACGCTTTCGATGCGGACACGGGCGCGCTCGCGGGCACATTCGCGCTGGTCTGCTTTTCACGCAATGCGCGAATGCCCAGATAAACCAGATACGCAGCGCCAATCCATTTGACCGCGTTGAACGCGAGTGCCGACGTCATCAGCAAGGCCGAAAGGCCAACCGCTGCGCCCAGCGTGTGAATGAAGTCGCCCACTGCAATGCCAAGGCCGGTGAAGATGCCGGCCTTGCGTCCTCCGTGCACGGTGCGTGTTAAAACCAGCAGCACGGCGGGCCCGGGAATCAGAAAGAGGCCGAATACAACGGCAATGAAAGTGCCTAACGAGGATAGCTCGAGCATGTCGTCTCCAGATTGTTTGCGCCCATCCGATGCAAGCGGACAGTTCGAACAGTGTACTTGCGACGCACGTAGCGCGCTTGCCGGCGCCGCAAACTGGCTATCATTCGAGTCTCGGGCTTCAACGGGCTCGCGAGCTGTATTGTTTATCGCTATTGACTGGAATTACCAAGGTGACTTACACGCTGTCCACGCGGCACATCCACGAACTTGAGATTCGCAAGAGCCGGTTCATTGCGTACGCCGTGCCGGTCGAGGATCGCGACGCCGCGATGGACGAATTGCGCCGTCTGCGCGACGAGCACCCAACCGCAACGCACGTGTGCTGGGCGCTGCTGGCAGGCGGCCAGTCCGGCATGTCTGACGACGGCGAGCCGTCCGGCACCGCGGGCCGGCCAATTCTCGAAGTGCTACGGCATCACGATCTGGACGGCGTGCTGGGCGCGGTAGTCCGATATTATGGCGGCGTCAGACTCGGCGCGGGCGGCCTCGTGCGTGCATATACGGACGCGATCGCTTCGGCGCTGCTGGACGCGCCGCGAATCGAACGGATCGCACAGGGGTCGCTGACCGTCGAAGTCGGTTACGCCGACGAAGCGAAAGTGCGGCGATGGATCGAAGCCCAAGGCTACGCGCTCGCCGACACCGCGCATGCAATGCTCGTGAAGATGACCATCCGCTTGCCGGTCAACGCGGTCGACGACGCACGGCGCACGCTAGTCGATATGACACAGGGCAAAGCCGGGTTCTTCTAATGGCGACGCCCAGGCACTTTTTATTTCGAAGATGGCGCGCAGGTGCCCGCTGTTACCATGCTGTTCTTCAACGGCATGTATCACCACTTAAAGGGCCACTCTTCTGATCTCGACCGCCGCTTGTTCCAGCACAGCGCCCGAATCGGCGCGGCATGGTTCGCTTTCGCGTCATCCGGCGCGCCCGGCAGCGGGCACGCCGGCGACTTTGGGAAATATCGTGCTCAAGGGCTGCGGCGTAATCGCGCTGCCCCTGATGCTGTCCGCCTGCTCGTGGTCGTGGTTTGGGCTGAATAGCCCGCCCCGCGCGGCGGCACACTCCACAGGCTGGCTGAGCGTCGCGCCCGCGCGCGATTTCGCGTACATGCCGGCTGTCGAAGGGCGCATGTCGCCGAATCGCATCGAAAACACGGCGATGACCGCCCTGGTGCTGAAAAACGATATCAACCAGGCGGTGCGCGAGAGCATCGCGAATCGTCTCAAGGTTGCTGGCTTCCATCTCAACGATGGCAGGAAAGTGCTGAGCGGCAACATCGAAAAATTCACTGTCGACGACGTCCGTTCGCCCGCGCAATGGACACTGAAGATGCGCTACGTGGTGACGGATTCCGCCACGCAAAAGGTCGTGTTCTCGACCACCAAGACCGTCAAACGGAAATCGCCGAAATTCACCAGCAGTTCCATTGCGATCGAAGACACGGTGAGGCTTAGCGTCGACGCATTGGTGAGCGATAGCGGATTCATTAATGCAGTGAACTGAAAACTGAGGGGCCTGCAAGAGGCTTCCGCCAGAGGCGTCTTCCAACGACACCTGCAAACGCCCGTCAGCTCAGACGCGAGCAGAAGCGCCACCGGTTTTCGCTACAATCGGAACCAGCGCAGCGCGTTTTCCGTTTGCGCAATTGCGCAATTGCGCGCTTGCGGGTTTGCGGGTTTGCACCTGGCTCGCGCCCGCGCGTTCATTCCCTGCGAGGCTCCATGTCCACCACCGCCTGGCTGTTCTTCCTCCCCGCCTGTTTCGCTATCAATCTCGCGCCGGGGCCGAACATTCTGCTTTCGATCAACGTGGCCGCGCGGCATGGCTTCATGACCGCGTTTCTCGGCGGGACCGGGCGGCTGGTCGCGTTTGCAACCATGATTGCGCTCGCCGCCACCGGTCTCGCGGTCGTGCTGCATGCATCGGAGTGGTTCTTTCTCGCCATCAAACTCGCGGCGCGGCTTACCTGATCTGGCTCGCCATTCAACTGTGGCGCAGCGACGCGCCTGCGGTGGACACTACGCAAGAGCAACCCGCATCGCTCGCGCGGATCGCACGCCAGGAATTCCTCGTGGCAGCGGGCAATCCCAAGGCGATACTCGTCTTTACCGCGTTTCTACCGCAATTCGTCGACATCGGGAAACCGATGCTTCCGCAATTCGCTGCACTCGGCGTCAGCTTCCTCGTGCTGGAATGCGTGGCTATCGCGCTGTACTCGTGGGCGGGGATGCATCTCGGCAAGTGGCTTGTGCGCGCTCGCGTCAGGCGCTGGTTCAATCGCTCCTGCGGCGCGTTCCTCGCGGCCATCGGACTTAGTTTCCTGCTGGTCAGACGTGCCTGAGCTGCGTGGAGCCGCGAGCAGAAGCGCGCCGTCCATAAGCAATGCCTAATGCTTGCGCCGAGAAAGTTTAACTATCTGTATTGACCGCACGCCCCTATGCTCATTAAGTGACCCGCCGCCGTGCTCGGCGAGAGGCGGCATGGGCAAGCGACTTCTCATAGTCACAGGAGCGGCATCATGAAGATCTGCATCTTCGGAGCAGGAGCGATAGGCGGCTTGATGGGCGTGCAGTTGGCACGCGCCGGCGCCGACGTCAGTTTCATCGCGCGCGGCGCGCATCTCGCGGCAATGCGCGAGCACGGCGCGCGTCTGATTATCGACGGCGAGACGGTCAGCGCGCCGGTTCGCTGCACGTCCGACCCGAGCGAACTCGGCGTGCAGGACTTCGTGATCATTACGTTGAAGGCGCACTCGTTGCCTGGCGTGGTCGACGCGATGCAGCCGCTGCTCGGCAAACACACTGCCGTCGTGACCGGTGTCAACGGTATTCCGTATTGGTACTTCTATCAGCACGGCGGCAAGTTCGCCGGCACGCGGCTCGCGAGCGTCGATCCGGACGGCAGTCAATGGACGAAGCTCGGCCCGGAACGGGCGATCGGATGTGTGCTCTATCCGGCCGCGGAAATCGTGGAACCGGGCCTCATCAAGCATGTATATGGCAAGAAGTTTCCGATCGGCGAGCCGAGCGGCGAGCGCACGCCGCGCATCCAGCAGTTGCACGAGATCATGCAGGCAGCGGGTTTCGAGGCACCGATCCGCGACAACATCCGCGACGAAATCTGGCTGAAGCTGTGGGGCAATCTGTGCTTCAACCCGATCAGCGCGTTGACGCACGCGACACTCGACGTGCTCACGAGCGACCCCGGCACGCGCGCTGTGTCGCGCACCATGATGCTCGAGGCAAAGCGGATTGCCGATCAGTTCGGTGTGCACTTTCGGGTCGACGTGGAAAAGCGCATTGACGGCGCGGGCGCGGTCGGTGCACATAAAACGTCGACGCTCGTGGATCTGGAGAACCGGCGGCCGATGGAAATCGATCCGCTTCTGACCGTGGTGCAGGAAATGGGACGCCTAGTCAACGAGCCGACGCCTACCATCGACGTCGTGCTTGCGCTCGTCAAACTGCGCGAACGCATGGCATTACAAGGCGCGTAATCCGATAGGGTTTGCCTGCGCTTCTCGCGCTTCTCACCTTCATCGCGGTACGTTGAAAAAGGATCGGACTCCGCGAGGCGTCCGATCCTTTTCATTTGCGCGGCAAGATACAGCTGCTATTGATCGATGGCCAGCCAGACCGCTTTCGGCTCGGTGAAGTTTTCAATCGCCACGTCGCCGTGCTCGCGGCCGAAGCCCGAATCGCCCGAGCCACCCCAAGGCAGGCGCACGTCGGTATAGCCGTAGGTATTGATCCAGACGGTCCCCGCTCTCAGGTCACGTGCCACGCGATGCACGCGACCAATGTCCGCGCTCCACACACCGGCCGCGAGGCTGTACAACGTGCCGTTCGCGATACGTATAGCGTCCGCTTCATCGTTGAAACGAATCACGCTCGCCACGGGCCCGAAAATCTCCTCCTGCGAAATGCGCATTTCGTGTTCGACGTTGGCAAACACCGTCGGCTCCACGAAGAAACCGCGCTCGCCGATGCGCGCGCCGCCTGTCACGAGCGACGCGCCTTCGGAGCGTCCGGCATCGACATAGCCGAGTACGGTCTTCATTTGCGCGGCGGAGATAAGCGGACCCATCGACGTCTCGCGCAACGACGGATCGCCGACCTTGATCGACTTTGCGCGCGCGGCGAGACGCTCCACCACTTCGTCGTAGACATCGCGATGCGCGAGAATGCGCGAGCCCGCCGAGCACACTTGTCCCGTGTTGAAGAAGATGCCTGACGCCGCGGCCCGCACTGCGTTGTCGAGATTCGCATCGGGGAAAATCAGATTGGCCGACTTGCCGCCGAGTTCCAGCGTCACGCGTTTGAAGTTGCCCGCCGCGCCCTGCAGAATGCCGCGCCCCACCGACGGCGATCCGGTGAATGTAACCTTGTCAACGCCTGGATGCGCGACGAGTGCGTCGCCGACCACACGTCCCTTGCCCGTGACGATATTCAGTACTCCAGGCGGCACGCCCGCTTCGAGCGCGAGTTCGCCAATGCGCAACGCGCTGAGCGGCGTGATCTCGGCGGGCTTCACGATCAGTGTGCAACCGCACGCGAGCGCCGGCGCGATTTTCCACATACCGATCATCAGCGGGAAGTTCCACGGCACGATCGCAGCGACCACGCCGACCGGTTCACGCAACGTGTAGGTCAAAGCGTCGGGCCGAACGGGGACCACCTGGCCGTTGATCTTGTCGCACCAGCCTGCGTAGTATTCGAGCGTATCGATCGCGGCCGGAACGTCCTGGCGCATGACGGCGGCAATCGGCTTGCCCGCGTCGAGACTTTCGAGCGCGGCCAGTTCGTCGAGATTGGCGCGCATCAGGCTGGCAAGGCGGGACAGAATGCGGCCGCGCTCCGCCGCCTTGATTCCGTTCCACACCTTCAATGCGGCGCGCGCTGCGTGCACTGCCGTGTCGACGTCCGCGGCGCTACCTTGTGCAACGTGCGCGATCGGCTCCTCGGTAGCCGGATTGATATTGACGGAATATTCGCCCGTGCCCGGCGGCAACCGCTTGCCGTCGATCAACAGGTCATGGCGCCTGAGGCCGGTATCAGTGTCCATCATGAAGCTCCTTGCATTGAAATGTTGCTTGGGCTGATTGCTGCTAGCCGGCCTCGGGGCGAAGGCCGGTTTCGGCAAGTCGATCGAGCGCTACGGCTCGTGAAGCGCCGCGCCGCTGCGCGCGACCGCAGGCCGTGAAGGGTCGCGAGGTGTCGCGTGCGGGGATGCGGCCGACGTTGTATGTGCGGTCGGGTTGGAGATTTCGTCCGGACCGTCGTCCGGACTCGCGTTCCTGGAGAGCGCTCCGCCATGCGCCGCGAACTCCGCCCAGGCGGCCGCGGCATTCGGCCTTAGCGAGCGATTGCGGCGATGCACGAGTAGCGTCGTCAATGCGATTTCAGGAACGAGCGGCCGGCTCACCAGCGACTCGCCGACGGCGGGCCAATGCGTGTCGACGGGCAGAACGCCGACGCCCAACCCAAGTTCCACCATGCGCAACACCGCCGCCACATGTCCGAATTCCTGCACCGGGCGCCGCTTCAGTCCGTTCGCGTTGAAGGCCGGATCGAGCGCCGCACGCACGCCCGCGTCCGCATTCAATGTGACGAGCGCCCAGTCATGCAGCGCCGCCCACGCGACGCTGGCGTGGCGGCCCAGCGGATGCGTCGACGGCATCACCGCGTGCAACGGCGTCGTGAACATGACCTGCGCGTGCAACTGGTCGTTGGCGAGCGGCGCGGCCAGCGAGACCACGCCGAAATCGACTTCGCCGTGCTCGACGCTCGCAAGTACGCCGCTTTGGGGCTGATCCTCGACGGTGACCGTCAGTTCTGGAAATGCCGTCGCACAACGCGCGAGTCCCTGTGCGACCCATCCCGACGACAACACCGGATTGCTCGCCACTGCGACGACGCCGCGGTGTCCTTCGTAAGCGGCCCGCTCTTCGCGCAACGTCAGATCGATTTCATCGAGCAGGCGGCCAATCCTTCGTTCGAGACTTGCGCCCGCGTGCGTCAGTTGAACCTGGCGCGTCGTGCGATCGAACAATTTGAGTTCGACCGCATCTTCCAACTCCCGCACACACCGGCTCACCGCCGACTGTGTCAGATCGAACTCGCGCGCCGCGCGCGTGAAACTCCGTTCACGCGCGACGGCGACAAACACCTTGAGTTGCTGCAACGAAACATTCATGAGGTCATGGCCGGCCGCGAACGGCTCGGCAGCCTATTCGCCGGTTTGCTCGGGCCAGTGGCTCAGCCGCGAGGCTTTGCCGTTACCCGCGACGGCGAGCACGCCCGGCTGAGGCTCGTCCTGCGAGTGGATCCAGCGCGAGCGCATCGGCGCGAGAATGAATTTCGCGGATACGCCGGCGGCAATCGTAATCACAGCCGAAACAGTGAACACGAGGCTCCATCCACCCGTTGCCGACAACACCGACGCGACCGGCACCAGCAGCGAAGCCGTGCCCTTCGCGGTGTAAAGCGTGCCGGCGTTCGCCGCCGCGTACTTGCTGCCGAACGTGTCCGCGCAGATTGCCGGGAAGATCGAGAAGATTTCGCCCCAGAAGAGGAAGATCAGCGCGGCAAACGTCATGAACGCATACGGGTTCGTGCCGTACTCCATCATGCCGAGCAACGCGAGACCTTCGCCGATAAAGATCGCGAACATCGTGTTTTCACGGCCGATCTTGTCGGAGATGAAACCGCACAGCGGACGCGTGAAGCCGTTGCAGACGTTGTCGATGGAAAGCGTGGCTGTCAGCAGCGGCAGCGTGACGCCGAAAATCGTCATGGGAATGCGCGCAAGGCCCCAGTCTTTCGCAATCGGGCCGATCTGCGCGGTTGCCATCAGGCCGCCGGCCGCCACCGCCACGAACGAAACGTAGATCACCCAGAACACTGGCGTCTTGATCATCTGGCCGGGCGTGAGGTCCACCTTCGACACCGCGAATTTCTTCCTGGCGGGCACGTGCTTGCGCAACACAGGCTTCACCAGCAGCATGGCGAGCAGCAGAATCGCGACGCCCTGGAAAATACCGAAGAAGAAGAACGTGTGCTCGTAGCCGGAGCGGGTGATCATGTTCGCGATCGGAATCACCGTCACTGCTGCGCCGGCGCCGAAGCCGGCCGCGGTCAGGCCCGCAGCGAGGCCGCGGCGGTCGGGAAACCATTTCAACGCGTTGCCCACGCAGGTGCCGTACACGCCGCCCGCGCCAATCCCAGCGATAACCGCGGAGACGTAAAGCATCGGCAAGGTCGTCGCGTACGAATTCATGACCCATGCAATGCCCGCGCACACCGCGCCGCCCGCCACCACCGGCCGTGGACCGAACTTGTCGACGAGCCAGCCTTCCAATGGAACGAGCCAGGTTTCCGTGAGGATGAAGATCGCGAACGCCATTTGAATCGAGGCTTGGCCCCAGTGATGCCGCGCGTCCATTGGGGCGACGAACAGCGTCCACGCGTATTGCAGGTTTGCCACCAACGCCATGCACACCATGCCGATGACGAGCTGCCACCAACGGTTCGCCCAGAATACGCGGGCCGTGGTCTGTTGAGTGATATCGTCCATGTGCCTTGTCTCCGCAATTATTTAGTGCAGCCGGCCACTGCGCCGTGCTGTATGTGTCCCGCCTTATCGTTATGACCCGAAAAGCCTTGCAATTCGGGAATTTTTATATCTGCGTCTTTAAATCGCTTCCTTTTAATTAGCGAATTAATCATCGCCTTTTGGGAAGTTCTTAATTCCGACCAATCCTTTCTGCTGCTTCCGCCGATTCCCTATCGGTCCCGCCACGCCTGAATCCAAGCGTTAACCCGAGTGTGAGGCCGGCAGCTTCGTTTTTCTTTACAAACTCATGCTAGGGTCATTGCTGAATTACTAATAATTAAAGTTTGTTATTATGTTGATTCACGTTTGCTTATACATCGGCCATGACGATGCGCAATGCCACGCTCCGGCAGTTGAAGGTATTCGAGACCGTGGCGCGCCACTTGAGTTTTTCGCGCGCCGCCGAGGAGTTGCACCTCACGCAACCCGCCGTTTCCACACAGGTCCGTCAGCTTGAAGAGCACGCCGGCTTGCCGCTCTTCGAACAGCTGGGCAAGAAGATTTACCTCACGCCAGCCGGCACCGAAATGCTGCACTACAGCCGCGCGATCATTCAGCAGTTTCACGAAGTCGACGAAGCCATGAGCCAGTTGAAAGGCGTCTCCGGCGGCAAGCTGAATGTGGCGGTCATCAGCGCCGGCGACTACTTTTTCCCACGACTGCTCGCAGAGTTCACGCGGCGCTACGCGGGCGTCGTGCTGAATCTCGCAGTGCACAATCGCGAGGAGTTGCTGCATCAGCTCGCGACCAACCAGACCGATCTCGCGGTGATGGTGCGCCCGCCGCATGAAATGGACGCCACGAACGAGCCGTTCGCGCCGCACCCGTACGTAATCGTGGCCGCGCCTACGCATCCGCTCGCCCAAAAGCGCAACATCAGGATGAGCCAGTTGGCGAACGAGGCATTTATCGTACGTGAGCGCGGCTCGGACACGTGGAACTCCATGGAGGAAGGATTCGCCGGTCGCCTCTCCAATCTGAAGATCGCGATGGAGATCAAGAGCACCGAGACGATCAAGCAGGCGGTCATTGCCGGCATGGGCATCGCATTTCTGTCCGCGCATACCATCAGTCTCGAGTTGCAGTTGGGGCACCTCGTAGTGCTCGATGTCGAGAGCTTCCCGGTCATGCTCAACTGGTATGTCGTTCATCGGAAAAACAAGCGTCTGCCGCCCGTTGCCGTGGCGTTCAAGCGCTTTCTGATGGAAGAAGGCGCGAGCCTCATCGAGAAGATCACTCGGGTGAAGGAACTGAGCGTGTATAAGCAATAGCCTATGGAAATCCAATAAAACTTTAACTATTGCAAATCGATCAGTACTTCTATGCTGCAAGCAAGTTCCATCACTTGTCAGCCCAGGAGGCCGATCATGAACCACGCTTCGGTTGCGACTCATGCCAGCGCACGGACAGCCCGCGCTACCGCCGACCATCCCAACGACCCGCATCTGAGCGCCTACAACGCCGCGTTCAGCGATCTGGGTCTGCGCTTTCGCTGGGACCACGCCACGCTCGACATTCTCAGCGAGTTCAACAGCGAAGCCGCTCGCATCACCGCTTTTATCGAGCGCTTTCACGCACATCTTCACCGCGCTTATGACGCCGATTTTCTCGCTCAACTGATCCTGCAGAAGAAAGCGCAGTACTACAGCGAATTTGCCGCTACTGGCGAATGAGCAGCGCGGCGGGAACATGTTCCCGCCGCGTAGAGACTCTGTGGTTCTCGTTCCTTCTGCTGACAGATTGGCCGTCGAGGTCTGCGCTTTCATCGTGGCGGGCTTCATGGCTGTCGGCTTACCGGGAATCGGTTGGGCAGGCGGCGCGCCGCAGATGCGCGAGTGTGCGATTGCCCGTTGCCGCTGTTATGCCAGCCTCGACGGTGACGGTATGCTGCCGCGCGCACCATGCCAGCCTCCCACGCGTCACACATGTCGTCCGGCTGTGCGTCAGATCGCCAGTCCATCGCGCCAGCAATGCTGCGAACGCCGCGCGCGGCATGGGCATGCGCGTGGACGTTCGGACACTCGCAAAACTCCGAATACCCGGAACGCTCGGAATACTCGGAATACTCGCGCCTGAGCATCGCATGCACGCCTATTGACGATGCAAGCGCACTGATTGCGAGCAGCGCGGCGAGTCCGAACGGCTGTACCGCTTCAGTCGCGAACCCGTAGCCGAGCCATCCACATAACAGAAACGCGGCGCCGTTGACGACGTCGTGGCCCCGACGCGCCGCCACACGAAGCGGCAACACGCCGCGCATTTTGCAGAATGCAATCGCCGATGTGCCGAAGATCAAAGCGCCGGCGAACACGGCCGTGCAAAGCTCGATTCGCTCGAAGACCGCCTCGATCGACGACGGCAGTGACGACGGCGGCGATAAATACCGCCCGACGCCGACGACCACGATCGACAGGCCCATGCCGCTCGCCACCAGCGCGACGAGGGGGGGTTGCCGTGCGAAATTGCGCCGGCGCACGAGCTGCGCACCGACAACGGCGCCTGCAACTGCCGCGCAAATATCGGCGACGCCGGCACCGAGGCCCGCGGCGAACACGCCGGAAACGGTGGCGGCCAACGCGGCGGCACGCCAGCAAGGCTGACTTCCGGGCGCCGCATTCGAGCACGACCGCGAGCGCGAGTTATGAATCGGCATCCGCGGTAAGGGCCGCAGCATCAAAGGCAGCCCGTGTAACGGCAATTGCCCGAGCGCCGCAAGCACCGAGCCGAGCGCACAAGCCAACAGCCCGGCAAGCGTTGCCGTCAACGGTACAAACAACCCCAGCCACACGGTACTGTCTGACGCTTGCGACACGCATGCTCCTTCGTGTACTCGCTGCAACTCCGCGCGCTCGTGGCCCGCGGACCGACCCACCGTTCAAACGAGTCCCGCTACGACGCCTGGTTTCGGCGTCTCTGAACCGGCCGCGCGTGCCGGGTTCAGCGTGTTGCGCAACGTGCCGATCCCTTCGATGGAAACCGACACCGTCGCTCCGTCCTTGATCGACCCCACGCCTATTGACGTACCGCATGCGATCACGTCGCCGGGTTCAAGCGTGAGGTCTTGCGAAATGAGGCTCACCTGCTCGGCCGGCGAAAACACCATGTCGGAGAGCGGATAGTTCTGCCGCTCGACGCCGTCGAGCATCGTCACCAGATTCGCGCTTTGCCAATCGAAGCCTGAGACGATCGCCGGGCCAATGCAGCAGAAAGTATCGAAGCCCTTGGCGCGGCACCATTGCGGAAAATGCGGATTCTCGTTGAGCAGATCCGCAGCGGTCACGTCGTTGACGAGCGTGTAGCCGAAGATCGCCTGCGCGGCCTCCTCGACATCGGCATCCCGGCAGCGCCGGCCGATCACAATGCCCAGTTCACCTTCATAGACGATCTTGCCCGCGTAGCTGGCCGGCCGGCGGATCGGCTCATCGGAGCCGATCACGGAGCCCGCCGGTTTCAGCAGAAACAGCGGGTGCGTCGGCACCGGCTTCTCGAGCTTTGCGGCAAGCGCGTGATAGTTATTCCACAGCGCGACGATCTTGCCGGGCGCACAAGGCGCGAGCGGCGTCAGTGCGCGCGTGGACAACACCACGCCGGTCGGTACCGGCTGATCGAGACTTTCGTACTCGTGCAGGTAGGCACCTTCGACGCGGCCGAACACCAAACCGCCGTCGCTCGACATGAAACGCATCCACGTATCCATATGCCGCTCCTTGAGCGCTTCGGCACGATCTTCGTCGCTCATCGCGACGAAAACCGTGCCGCCTCCCGTTTTACGCGTCGGGTCAAATCAACCCGGCACCGCGCGCCCACTGATATTTCGCACCCAGCACCGCTACAGGAATTTCTGTCGAATACGCGTACGCGGGAACACCATGCGCGTACAGGTACTCGGCCGCCTCTTCCACCTGCACGTCGCCCGCGAGCGATGCGACGATCGGCTTCTCGATGCCGCGCGCTTTCATTTCTTCCTTCACCTCGACAACGAGTCGCGCGAACACCATCGGCGGCGTAATGATCGTGTGCCAGTAGCCGAGAATGATCGCGTGAATGCGCGGATCTTCGAGGCCGAGGCGTATCGTGTTCTGATACGTCGACGGCGGCTCACCGCCTGTGATGTCGACAGGATTCCCTGCCGCGCCGAACGGAGGAATGAACTTGCGGAACGCGGCGTCGAGATCCGCGGGCATGGTCATCAACGACAGACGGTTGTCCACGCAAGCATCGGACAACAGCACGCCCGAGCCGCCCGCCCCGGTGATGATCACCACGTTCTCGCCCTTCGGCGTGGGCAGTTTCGGAATGCCGCGCGCAAACTCCAACAGGTCGCGTAGAGACCGGGCGCGTATCACGCCGCACTGCTTGAACACGTCTTCGTAGATGCGGTCGTTACCCGCAAGTGCGCCCGTGTGCGAACTCGCAGCGCGTGCACCGAGACTCGTGCGGCCCGCTTTCAACACCACCACTGGCTTTTTCTTCGAGACGCGCGCCGCGGTCTCCGCAAATGCGCGACCGTCTTTCAGATCTTCGCAATGCTGCGCGATGATGTCGGTGTTCTCGTCCTGTTCGAAGAAGGTCAGCAGGTCGTCTTCGTCGATATCGGACTTGTTGCCGAGACCTACAATGGCCGACACGCCCATCTTCGCCGAACGCGAGAAGCCGATGATCGCCATGCCGATACCACCGGACTGCGAAGACAACGCCGCCTTGCCCTGCACATCGTACGGTGTGCAAAACGTTGCGCACAGATTCTTCGGCGTGTAGTAAAAGCCGTAAATGTTCGGGCCCATCAGGCGAATGTCGTATTCGCGCGCAATCGCAACGATTTCCTGCTGGCCCTCCACGTTGCCCGTTTCCGCAAAACCTGAGGGAATCAGCACCGCGCCGGGAATGCCTTTCTTGCCGACTTCCGTCAGCGCGCCGGCGACAAATTTTGCCGGAATCGCGAATACGGCAACGTCGATATCGCCCGGCACGTCCAGCACGCTTTTATAAGCCTTGCGTCCCATGATCTCGTCGGCCTTGGGATGGATCGGATAGATCTCTCCCTGATAGCCGCCGTTGATCAGGTTCTTCATGACGGAGTTGCCGATCTTGCCGTCTTCCGCAGACGCGCCAATGACAGCGACGCGATCCGGCTTCATGATGCGGTTCATCTGCCGCACGATGTCTTCCTGACTCGGCCGGTAGCGCTCGACTGGAGGCTCGAAGTCGAGCACGATCCGTACGTCGGCGGCAATCGCGCCACGCTTGCTCGCGAACACCGGGTTCAGATCGAGCTCCGATATCTCCGGGAAATCGGATACGAGCCGCGACACGTTTTCAATCAAGCCGGCGAGCGCCTCGCGATCGACCGGCTCACCCCCGCGCACGCCTTTCAGCATCTCGGCGGCCGCAATGCCGTCGAGCATCGAACGCGCGTCGTCGCGTGTAGCCGGGGCGAGGCGGAACGTAATGTCCTTCAGTACTTCGACGAGTACGCCGCCAAGGCCGAACGCCACCAGCTTGCCGAACGACGGATCGGTGACCGCGCCGACAATCACTTCCTGGCCACCGCCGATCATCTGCTGCACCTGCACGCCGAGCAGATTCGCCTGCGCGTTATAGCGCTTTGCGTTCTCCATGATCGTTGCGAAGCCCTGCACGACGTCGGCAGCATTCTTCACGCCAACGAGCACTCCGCCCGCCTCCGTCTTGTGGAGAATTTCCGGCGAAACGATCTTCAACACGACCGGAAACCCGATCTCGGTAGCAAATTGCGCGGCTTCGGCCGCAGTCGTGGCGAGCGCTTCTTTCGGCACCGAAATGCCGTAGACGTCGCACACGAGCTTGCCTTCCGGCGCGGTGAGCGAGGTGCGGCCTTCCGCTTTGGCGTGATCGAGAATATGCCGCACGACGTCCTTGTTGGCGACCTGCGCGTGGCCGTCGGGCGTATGGGCGGTGCCGCGTTCTTTCAGTGAGAGCGTGTCTTCGTATGCCATGTCCTGCCGTCTCCAATGCGGGTTCGAAAGGCGCCGCCCGGCACCGCGCTCGCCTGAATGGCGAGCGGCGGGCGGCTTGCACTACGGTTTTTGTAATGCGCCTAGATGGCGCCGGCGGTACGCAATGCGCTGATCTGTTCGGGTGAATAACCCAGTTCAGCCATGACTTCGTCGGTATGTTCGCCAAGCAGCGGCGAGCGCTTGACTTGGGTGGGACTGTCGGACAGTTTGATAGGATTGCCAACTGTCAGATATTTACCGCGCGTCGGATGATCGACTTCGACGATCGTGCCGGTTTGACGCAGCGAGGGTTCTTCCGCGATCTCCTTCATCGAAAGAATCGGCCCGCATGGAATGTCGTACTTGTTGAGGATCTGCATGGCCTCGAACTTGGTCTTGGTCATGGTCCAGCGCTCGATCTCCGCGAAGATCTCTTTCAAGCGCGGCAGACGCGCGGCGGGCGTCGCGTAGTCGGGGTCGGTGGCCCACTCCTCTTTGCCGATCACGTTGCAGATCTTCGCCCACACCGGCGCCTGCGTAATGAAGTAGATGTATGCGTTCGGATCGGTTTCCCAGCCTTTGCACTTCAGAATCCAGCCGGGCTGACCGCCGCCGGACGCATTGCCCGCGCGCGGCACCGCTTCGCCGAACTTGCCGTTCGGATACTGCGGATACTCTTTCATTACACCCGTGCGTTCGAGCCGTTGCTGATCGCGCAGTTTCACGCGGCACAGATTGAGCACGCCGTCCTGCATGGCCGCGAGTACACGCTGTCCCCGGCCGGTTTGGGTGCGCTGATAAAGCGCGGTGACGATACCGAGCGCGAGATGCAACCCCGTGCCGCTGTCGCCGATCTGCGCGCCGGTCACCACAGGCGGGCCGTCGTCGAAGCCCGTGGTGGATGCCGCACCGCCCGCGCATTGGGCGACGTTCTCGTACACCTTGCAGTCCTCATACGGACCAGGGCCAAAGCCTTTCACCGACGCAACGATCATGCGCGGGTTCAATTCCTGAATGCGCTCCCACGTAAAACCCATGCGATCCAGCGCGCCCGGCGCAAAGTTCTCTACCAGCACGTCGCATTTCTGGATCAGTGCTTCGAGAACCTGCTTGCCTTCGGGGTTCTTCGTATCGATCGTGACCGAACGCTTGTTATGGTTGAGCATCGTGAAGTACAAGCTGTCCACGTCCGGAATGTCACGCAGTTGTTCACGCGTGATGTCGCCTGCTCCGGCTCGCTCCACCTTGATCACGTCCGCGCCGAACCACGCCAGCAATTGCGTGCATGTCGGGCCCGATTGCACATGCGTGAAATCGAGAATGCGCACGCCGTCGAGTGCTTTGCCCATGTCGTGTCTCCTAAGGTATCCGTATTACTTGTACATGGTCTGGTTCTTCGTGCCCGGCGCGTACTCGCGCGGGTCGACCCAGATGTTGACGACAGCCGAGCGCCCCGTGCGATGAATCGCTTCGCGGGCACGCTGCAACGCGCCTGCGATCTGCGCTGGGTCACGCACTTCCTCGCCGTGGCCGCCGAGCATTTCGGCGAACTTGCTGAAGGGCACGTCGCTCAGCAGATTGCCTACATTGCCGCGCTCGTCGCCATATTTGGCTAGCTGGCCGTAGCGGATCTGGTTCATCGCCGAGTTGTTGCCGATCACCGCGAGGTACGGTGCGCCAAAGCGGTTCGCCGTTTCCATGTCGAACGCGGTCATGCCGAACGAGCCGTCGCCGTAGTAGCAGAGCACTTCTTTCTGCGGATGCGCGATCTTGGCCGCAAGCGCGAATCCGGTACCGACACCGAGCGAGCCGAGCGCGCCCGGGTCCATCCATTGGCCAGGGCGGCGCGGACGAACGGCTTGCGCGGAGATCGTCACGACGTCACCGCCGTCGCCGATATAAACGGTGTCGTCGGCGAGAAACTCGTTGAGTTCGTAGGCCACGCGATACGGATGGATCGGCGTGCTGTTCGACTTGAAGAGCGGCATGAGTTTTTCGGTTGCCGTCGCTTCGGCGTCCTGCAACTGCGCCATCCACTTCCGGCGTGCCTGGCGCTTGTCATCCTTAAGGCGGCCACTTGCGGCTTGCAATACGGCGGCGAGGATCGCACCCGGATCGCCGACCAGGCCGAGGTCGATATCGCGGTTCTTGCCGACAGTTCGGTAGTCCATGTCGATCTGCACAAGCGTCAGTTCTTTACTGATGCGCTTGCCATAGCCCATCCGAAAATCGAACGGCGTGCCGACGACAATGAGAACGTCCGCATTGGCAAACGCCTGTGAACGCGTGCGGTCGAAGTGATGCGGATCGCCCGGCGGCAGGAGCCCGCGGCTCGCGCCGTTGAAATAGCCGGGAACGTCGAGGCCGCGTAGCAGCGCGATCGCTTCCTCATGACCGCGGGCGGTCCACACCTGCTGTCCGTACAGAATCGCGGGGCGCTCGGAATTGACGAGAATGTCCGCGAGTTTCTCGATGTCGCGCGGGTCGCCAATCGATTTCGTCGACGCGCGATAGTGACCCGGCTGCGGCACGACCGCGCGCGAGAGGTCGACTTCGCGGTCGAGTACGTCACGCGGAATTTCAAGGTAAGCCGGGCCGGGCGCGCCGTTGAAGCACTCGCGCGCGGCCATCGAGATCATGTCGGCGACCCGCTCCGTGCTCGACACGCTGGCGGCAAACTTCGTGATAGGCGCCATGATGTCGACGTGCGGCAGGTCTTGCAGCGACCCCATCTTGTGCTGCGTCAGCGCTCCCTGTCCACCGATATGCAGGATCGGGCTCTCCGAGCGGAACGCGGTCGCGATGCCCGTCACTGCGTTCGTGCAGCCGGGCCCCGCGGTGGTGACCACGCAGCCGAGCTTGCCGGTCTGCCGTGCATAGCCGTCTGCCGCGTGCGCGGCGACCTGCTCATGGCGCACGTCGATGATGCGAATCCCTTCGTCCACACAACCGTCGTAAATGTCGATGATGTGGCCGCCGCACAGCGTGAAGATCGTATCGACCCCTTCGTTTTTTAGCGCCTTCGCGACCAGATGGCCGCCCGAGACGACGCCCGCGTTGCGCGTCTTCTGCTTGAGCGTGTCTTCGGCAGTGGTGCTGGCTGTGCTTGGGTTCAGGGATGAAACAACTGCAGACATGGTCGTCTCCTGTGTGTCGACCGGAGCCTGCGCTCTTGCGCTCGGTCCGGTCCCATGCTTTGGCATCGATGGAGGTCTACGCGTGAGCGCTTACTCCGGTCCCATGAAAGACTGCTGCTTGGTGGTTCTGTAACGGTTGTCGACTGATGCCCCGCTCCGGGACTCGCCTTCGCGTTTTTAGCCCGACCTCTCCACATACGGTATGTGATATATCAAGAAGAGGCAAGAGTTATCCAACGGCCTTTTCAACACTTGCATTTCCCTGAAGAGCCCTACGGGACAAGGGATTGCTGCTTATCCCTGCTCGTCCCGAACATCGGTTCGAGGGAAAACACTGAGCGGACTGCACAAACGCTCACTGTTGATATATCACATACCACATTTCACAAGACGTCAAGCGCGGTGTTTCCCTACGCGCCAATCGCCAATGAAAAAAGCCCGCGGCGTGCGAACACCGCGGGCTTTTTGCTACTGATGCAAGACCGCTGGCAGCGGCCTCGTCTAAGTTTACGTTGTCAGTCGAGAAAATCGCAATTCTTTTCCACGAACGCCGCCAGGTCGAGCGAATGCTGACGCGTGAGACGTTCCGCCAGTTCCGTGTCCCGCTTCTCCAGCGCCTCGATGATGCGTAAATGGTCGACGATCGACCGCGACGCGCGATCGCTCTGCGAGATCGTCATGCGCCGGATCGCACGCACGTGGATAAAAATATTCTTGATGGTGTCGAGAATGATCTGCGACTTCGACAACTCGACGATCGCCTGGTGAAAGGCGATGTTCGCGTCCGAATACTCGGCAATGTGCTCGGCCGGCGTAGCGTCGCGGAAATTATCGAACATGTGCCGCAGGCGGGCGATTTCCTCGTCTGTAGCGCGCTGCGTCGCGAGACGCGCAGCCATGCTCTCGAGCGCGGCCCACATGTGGATCATTTCGACGATCTCGCGCTTGCTCTTGCGCACGATGTATATGCCGCGACGCGGGACCATGCGCAGAAAGCCTTCCTGCTCGAGCAGCGTCATTGCCTCCCGCACCGGTGTCCGGCTTACTCCGAGCGTTTCGCTCAGCACGCGCTCGTCCAGACGGATTTCATCTCGAGTCTGGTAGATGTCCGCGTCGGCAATAGCCTGACGCAACATTGCGTAAGCCTGATCGCGCAAGCTCGCGCTTGCGCCGATAGGCTGTAAAGACAATGTCAGAGGTGTTGCCACTGCTTCAGTTTGAAGTTCCGACGACATTCATCGCCTCTTGTTGAACATGCATACGATAAGGCACCGCCGCTTCCGCGCGCTGCTCATCAAGGCCGATGAAGCGACCATGTTGCGCTGCAAGTTGTGCGACCGGCTGCGGAATCCAGCGGGCCAGCAGAACGGTGGCGGCAGAGCCCAAGCCAACAACAGCGGCAGCCAGCAGCGAGAGAGGAACAAATTCCATTTGTAGCTCCAAACGATTGAGTGAACGAATGACTCAATCATATGCTGCATCGCCGCAAAAATCAATATTCGGTATGTAGTATATCAGTGACTGTTGTTTTCACATCACCTCTTACGGTAGCACGCACCGCTCCGTCCCGCCTGCCCTTCAATTAAACTCGCGCCGCTCCGTGTATACGCGGAAAACGCGCGCTATGCGCGCAGCAGCGTCCGATGATCGCGCAATATCGCCGAATTGCGGATTGTTCGGCGCCTGCCTCGTATTAATCTTCCGCACATCCTGCAACCGATCAGCCACGGCCGCGTAAGCCGCGACGGCGCCGGTCGGCAGTCGTTTCGAGAACCCAAGGAGACCGTATGAGCACCACCCTCTCGCCGGCCGCAGTGGCCGACAATCGCGCGGCGCGCAGCCGGGCACGCAAAGCGGCGCTCGGCAGCTTTGTCGGCGCTGTCGTCGACTGGTACGACTTCCTTCTGTACGGGATTGTTGCAGCACTGGTCTTCAACGCCGAGTTCTTTCCGAAGGTAAGCCCGGCGATGGGCACGCTGGCCGCCTTCGCCACATTCGGCGTCGGCTTTCTGTTCCGCCCGCTCGGCGGCTTTGTGTTCGGCCACTTTGGCGATAGGCTCGGTCGCAAGCGCATGTTAGTGCTCACTGTCATGATGATGGGCCTTTCTACCGCTGCAATCGGCTTATTACCGTCGTTTTCGACGATCGGCTGGCTCGCGCCGGTGCTGCTCGTCACGCTGCGCGCGATTCAGGGCTTCGCGGTCGGCGGCGAATGGGGCGGCGCAGCGTTGATGGCCGTCGAAAGCGCGCCGGAAAAGAAGAAGGCGTTTTACAGCAGCGGCGTGCAGGTCGGCTACGGCGTAGGCCTCGTGCTGGCGACGGGCCTCGTCGCGCTGATCAGCCGCTCTATGGATAACGCGTCGTTCATGAGCTGGGGCTGGCGCTTGCCGTTCCTGTTCAGCGTGGTGCTGGTGCTGATCGCGATGTGGATTCGCTCGAGCATGGAAGAGTCGCAGGAGTTTGTCGAAAAAGTCGGCGCGCGCGGCGAGCGCAGTGTACGGCTGCCGATTGTCGAAGCTTTGCTGCGTCATCCGAAGGCGTTCCTCCTGATCATTGCGCTGCGTCTCGCCGAGCTGTTCACGATGTATATCGTGACCGCGTTCGCGCTCAACTACTCGACGGCGAATCTTCACATGCCGCGCGAATTCTTCCTCACGATCGGCCTGCTCGTCGGCGCCGTGAGCTGCGTGACGATTCCGCTCTTTGCAATGCTCGCGGACCGTTTCGGCCGCCGCCGCGTTTATATAGTCGGCGCGCTCGTCGGCATGTTCAGCGCGGTGCCGTTTTTTCTTGCCCTCGAAGCACGCTCGACGGTGTGGATCGTCGTGTTCGCCGTGATGCTCGCGAACATCGCGCACGACATGGTGGTAAGCGTTCAGCAGCCGATGTTCACCGAACTCTTCGGCACCGAATATCGCTACAGCGGCGCGGGTGTCGGCTACCAGGTAGCGAGTGTGGTCGGCGGCGGCTTCACGCCGTTCATCGCGGTCGCGCTGGTCAGTTTTGCCGGCGGTTCGTGGCATCCGGTGGCGGGCTATCTCGCGATCGGTTGCCTGATTTCAGTGCTAGTCGCCGCGAAGATGAAAACCGGGCGCGCTGTCTGAACGACCGACCGCGGTTGAGACAAAGCCGGCGTGGCGCGATTGCCATTGCTGGCTTTTTTACTTTATGGTCTCGGTGGAACGGCTCTTTTCGGTAGGCCGTACCTCGAATTGACGCGATGGCTGCCGCGATGTGACAGATCTCCGTCGCATTTCCTCGGGCAATGCCTTATGCAGTTCTATCTCATATTGCCAACCCGGGCCTGCCGCCCTATCGTTCGACCAAGCAAGTTTCCAGCGAAATTTGCGCGCGTTCATATGAAGCTGAGCCGCATATATGAACCAGCATCCGATAGCAATTTTTACGCCGCCAACACTAAAGCATTCGGTCTGATGCGCCGATAACAAAGACTTCGCTTTCCGGGAGACCGACCATGAGCAGTATCACCGAGCCGCAGCACAATTCAGGCTCCGCGCCATTCTTTTCCAAGGAAGCCACCATCGCAAAACCCGGGTTTTCGCGCTGGATGGTTCCGCCCGCGGCACTTGCCGTTCATCTCTGTATCGGCCAGGCCTATGCGTTCTCCGTGTTCAACGGCCCGCTGACCAAGGTTATCGGCATCACGCAATCCACTGCCGACGACTGGTCGCTGACCTCTCTCGGCTGGATCTTTTCGCTCGCGATCGTATTCCTCGGCCTGTCGGCGGCGTTCGCCGGCAAGTGGCTCGAACACGTCGGCCCGCGTCGCACGATGTTCACAGCCGCCTGCTGCTTCGGCGGCGGCTTCCTTATTTCCGCGCTGGGCGTGTACCTGCACCAGATCGTGCTGCTGTATCTCGGCTATGGCGTGATCGGCGGGATCGGGCTCGGCTTGGGCTACGTCTCGCCAGTGTCGACGCTGATCCGCTGGTTTCCGGACCGCCGCGGCATGGCGACCGGCATGGCGATCATGGGCTTCGGCGGCGGCGCGATGATCGCGGCGCCGTTGTCGGTCGCACTGATGAATCACTTCCGCAGCGCAACGAGCATCGGCGTAGCTGAAACGTTTATCGTGCTCGGCATCGTGTACTTCATCTCGATGTCGATTGGCGCGTTGGCCATTCGCGTGCCGCCGGCGGACTGGAAACCGGCAGGCTGGACTCCGCCGCAAACCTCGCAGCAGAAGATGATCACGCGCAACCACGTGCACATCGACGAGGCCCTGAAGACGCCGCAGTTCTATCTGATCTGGCTCGTGCTGTTCCTGAACGTTACTGCGGGCATCGGCATTCTCGGCCAGGCTTCGGTGATGATCCAGGAAAGCTTCAAGGGCACCGTGACAGCGGCCGCCGCAGCCGGCTTTGTGGGCCTCTTGTCGCTGTTCAACATGGGTGGCCGCTTCGTGTGGGCATCGGCTTCGGACTGGATCGGCCGCAAGAACACCTACTTCATCTTTTTCGCGCTCGGCGCGGTGCTGTACTTCCTGGTGCCGAGCTTCGCCGCGTCCGGTCAGATGGCGCTCTTCGTGCTGGCCTACTGCATCATCCTCACGATGTACGGCGGCGGCTTCGCGACGGTGCCCGCCTATCTCGCCGACATGTTCGGCACGGCATTCGTCGGCGGCATTCATGGACGTTTGCTGACCGCGTGGGCCGCGGCTGGCGTTGCGGGCCCGGTGCTGGTCAACTACATCCGCGCCTATGAAGTCGCGCACGGTGTCGCAAAAGCCGACGCCTACACGATGACGGTTCACATCATGGCCGTGCTGCTGGTGATCGGCTTCATCTGCAATCTGTTGGTCAAGCGTGTGGACGACAAGCATCACATGACCGACGCACAAGTCGCCAAGGGCGCATAAGGAGACTCGCATGTCGACCGTTCAACCCGTTCACCCGACCAACAAGGTCAAGCTCGCCGTATTCTGGCTGTATGTGATGGTTCCTCTTGCGTGGGGCGTGTACAACACGCTCGCGCAAGCGATGAAACTGTTCCAGTAAGCCGCACCCGCACCCCGCCGTTTGTGCACGGCGGGGTGCCCGCCACCGGCACCTCTCGCCGCCTGGTTTCACCTCCTCACCACTGATACGCGGCGCCGGCGCCCACCGAGGTCGTCACCGAGCTAATGCCCGCGCTCAGCTTCACCTTGAAATTCTGCGCGACGCGCGCCGACAGGCCTACCGCGACCGCCTGATACCCCATATAGCCCGCTGTGCCCACGCCGATTGCGAGGTTCTTCGTCGCGTCGACGTCGGGGACCATGTTCATCGCCATCGCCGAAGCCGTTCCGGCATAGGCGCGCCGGGCGAGATCGCCCATGCCGCTTTGGAATTGCTGCATGTTGACGGCGTCGCCCGCCGCCTGTCCTGGAGCGAGGTTGGTGATGCGGCGCTCGTTGCCCGGCGAGCCTACGGAGACCGTATCCGCCTGATCCGCGACCGACCCTTCGCCAAGCGCGACCGTGTTTGCAGCCGATGCTTTCGCGCCGCCGCCCAAGGCCAGCGAACCGTTCCCGGTGGCCTGCGGAGCTTCTGCGGAACTGTTGACGGCCATGTAGGCGTTGCCAGTGGCCGCATAGTTCTTGACGCTCTTGTCGATGCTGCTGATCTGCTGGTTGGTTTGCCACAGCTGCGCGCCGGTGACCGCGTCGCTGCTGGTTGCCGAGACCTCGCCATTCTTCAGGTTGGTCAACTGCACTGTCGGCGCATTAGCCGATATGCCGCCGAGCGTCACCTTGTCATGTGCCGAGCTGTCGTACTGCAGTACGTTCGCGACCGTTCCGCCGATGCGGCCGACCGCGCTTTGCAAGCCAGCGATATCACCGCTGTTCTGCGTGACGCGGCCATCGAGATTGCTGAGCGCGCCGCCGACAGTGTTCACCACCTGGCCGCCCAACCTGTACGACGGCGCGCTAATCGAGCCGTCGGCATTCACCGTGGAGCCGCCGCCTAGCGCCGTGGCCGTGCTCGCTGCCTGCGCGAAGAGTTGCGAGCCGTTGACCGCTTCGGTACTCGCCGCGTTCAGCGAGCCCCGTGCGACGCCGGTCACCACACGGTTGCCCAGCGTGCCCGCCACGCTGATTGCCCGGCCGTCCGTCGACGCACCGATCTGGATGACGCGCGAGGCCGGATCCTGCGTCACGAGGCCAATGCCGCCTACCTCGACTTTCTGCTGCAAGGTGGTCAACCCGTTGTCGAGCGAGCCGAGCGCATCGCCGACGTTGCTCTGCGTCCTGCCTTGCACGTGATACGACGGAGCGATCACCGAACCGTCGATACCGATCTGTGCGCCGCCGCCAAGTCCGGCCACGACCGGACTGAACTGCGCGAAGTTGATCGCCGACGTGTCCGTGCGGCCCGCCGCGACGCCCGTCAATTGGCGCGCGCCGCCGGTGCCCGCAAAATCGACGCGTGCGCCATTCGTATTCTGTCCAACGCTGATGATGCGCGACACCAGGTCTTGCTGGACGACTCCGATCTCGCCGTTCGTGATCTGGTTCGCAACGTTCGTGAGGTTGCCCTCGAGCGTGGTGGTGCGCGTGTCGAGCCCGGCGATCTTCGTTGTGTTCACGTTCACGCGCTGATCGAGGTTGGCAATGTTCGTCGTGTTGGTGCCGACGCGCTCGTCGAGGGTTGCGATGTTGTCGCTGTTCAACGCTATCGCCCGATTGGCTGCGAACAGTTGCCCGCCGTTCACTGCGTCCAAGCTGTCGCTCGTGAGTTGCCCAGCGCTGACGTTGGTCACGCGAACCGGCGCGCCGGCGCTGCCGAGCGTCATGCTGTCGTGCACGGAAGAGTCGTATTGCACCGAATTGGCAGTGGCCGCCGCGATCGCGCTCGCGCCCGTTGCCGTACTCGTCGCGGTACTGGTTGCAACGCTCGTCGTGACTGCTGCCGCTAGAGCCGATCCGACGTCGCCATATGTAACGCCGCCGATGTTGTAGGCAGGGGCCTTTGCGGTGCCATCTACATTGATCGCCGACCCGCCGCCCAGCGCCGCGGCCACACTCGCCGCGTTGCCGTACAGTTGCGCACCGTTCATGGCGTCGGTGCTCGACGCGCCGATCGCGCCGCGCGACAGGCCGGTGACCGTGCGGTTGCCGTTCAAGCCCGCTACGTTGAGTCGAATACCTGTAGACGACGGCCCAACCAGGATGTCGCGCGTACCAAGATCCTGTTTGACGAGGCCGATGCTGCCGGACACGATTTGCGACTGCAGTGACGTGATGCCCGCGTCCAACGAAGTAAGCGCGTTGCCGACGGTGGTTTGCGTGGCGGACTGCACGTAATACCTCGGACCGACTGTCGAGCCGCTTGCACTGACGGATGCGCCGCCGCCCAGTGTCGACACGACCTGCTTGAGTTGCGTCACATTGACCGCCGACTGCGCGCCGGTGCCCGCCGCGACTCCGAGCAGCTCACGTGGCCCGCCGAGTCCGGTGAAGTCCACGGAACGGCCATCAATGCCTGCGCCAACAGTGAGATTGCCCGTACCGAGGTCCTGCCGAACCAGCCCGATCTGACCGTTGTCGAGGTTGCTGGCGAGGCTGGAAAGGTTTGCCGAATTCTGCGCTACCGCGTCATTCGTTGCGTGGAGTTGCGCGCCTGTTACCGCATCGGTGCTGTTCGAGTTCAGCGCGGCTTGCGCCAGGTTAGTCAGCTTGACGGGAGTACCCGAGTTGCCGAGCGTCACCATGTCATGTGCTCCGCTGTCGTAGAACAACGCGTCGGCCACATTCGCGCAGCCGGCTGGCGCGCATTCCTGAGCGCCAGCCGGCTGCGCAAACATCAGCGCGCCGACCAGGCCAGCGCTCGCAGCGGCCACGGCCCGGCATACCGAAGCGCATCCCGCGCCGCCGCTTTTCGCCGCTTCGGACGCCACCACGTAGACGCGCCTCGCTTCGTTCCATACCGTTTTATAGGTCTTATTCAACATTCCTCCCACTCGGAATCGATTAATCTTTGCCAATATTTTCTTATGTCATCCTAAGTATTATTTGCAATGGACAGACTCAGGACGTTCCGGATTAACCGGCAAACAAGGCTTAAACCGCGAGTGTGCAGTCGCCTCCATGATTCGCGAATACGATTAATCCTAAAAGCTAATTTTTCGCTTGAATTAGCTAAAAGGCATAATACGATTCAGACGGAAACTGCCAAATGTCTTAATCCGGAATCTGCGTAATTAAGCGGCTTTAGGCGGAATGCTGAGAGTGGCCGAGAACCGGCCTGGAAGAAATACGAGCCAGTCAATGCTGGCTCGTAAGTAGAAAAACTCTGGGGCTGCGAGCGTCGCGGCGCGTTGTGAAATGCTGAGCGCGCTCAGATCTTTTCGAAGAGCACGTCTTGCGCGCCTTCCCACAGTACTTTGACGCCCACTTCGCGCAAGTTCTCCTTGCCTTCGACGATGCTCAGGAAATGGTTGCCCGCGAGCTGCCCCATCTTGCTCGCGAAGCAGCACGAGCCATAGGCGATTAGGAGTTCCGTTTCGCTGTAGCCGCCCGGATAAAACAGAATGTCGCCGACCGACGGATGGCTCGTGTGATTCTCGAAGCCGACCACTACGCCGTCGTTCTCGAGCTTGAACTCGCCGAGCGGCACCCAGCAGCCTTCGCCACTCCATCGCACATGGATGATCTTCTGGCGGTATGGCAACAGCTTCAGGAAGGCGGCCACGGTTTGCGGCGCGTCGGGATTCGTTTCGGCGATAAAGACGTGGCCGCAGGAGGTGATTCGAAGTCGGGTCATCGCTAGGTATCCGGTAAGTCGGTGAGATGAGGATGAGGATGAGGATGGTCGGTCGGATGCGGCTCGGGCCAAGCCGTGGGCCGGTCATTCTGTCGTCCCGTGCAAGGCTTAGACAGATACAGTTCGCAACCCGCCTGTCAGGCCAGTTCGATCAGCAGCGCCCGGCGCCAATCACAGCGTGCGCGGGTGGAGGCGGCACCCCCGTGCCAGATTCGCCCCACGTTGCGCCACGAATGTTCGTAGTTTGCAAGCCGCGCAATGCACAGCACACTTCGAAAGGTGCGTGATTCCTACAGACGGCATTCCGGCTAAGCCTTCCCTTGCACGGCGCAGTCGACCGGCCGCCAACCCAAAGCGCGAAGAACGGCGCAGCGCCGCCAGGCCTCGGAGGGCGCCGCTCGCACCTACTAGTGCAGCGGTCCCCGTTTCTCACCGGCTGTTGCCGGAACCCCGCCTGTGGCTACACTGTCCAGTTGCCCGCCGTTGCTGGCGTGCCAACCGCCCGTCAGCCGCGCAGCCGGTAGCCAAGCGGTGTGACGCCGTAATCGCGCTTGAACTGTACGGAGAAGTGACTGGCATTCTCGTAACCAACCGCAATTGCAATCTGCAGCACCGTTTGATCGGTCGAACGCAGCAGCTTCGCCGCTTGTTCGAGCCGCAGGCGCGTCACGTACTGGTGCGGGGTTTCGCCAGTTTCACGGCGAAACACGCGGGCAAAGTGGAAGCTGCTTAAACCAGCCTGCGCGGCGAGATCGCCAATGGCCAGATCCGCGCCAAGATTCGCGCGTATGTAGTCGGTCACGCGGCGGATGCGGCGCGGTACCAGCCGTTCGGGCTGCGCGAGGCGCGCCGTCCCCGCTTGCCGGCCGCCTGAATAATGTTGAAGAAGATGCGCGGCAAGCGCGTGGATCAGCGCATCGACATAAAGCCGCGAGTCGGCCGGATCGCTGGCGGCGCGGTGCAATGCGTTCAGCATGGCGCCGACCAGCGGGTCGCGGAACCGCATTGCGTCGCTGAGCGATAGTTCGCGGCGCGATCCGTCGAGTTCCATCTGATCGGCCACGCTGTCGATCAGGCTGCGCTCAATATGTAAATGGACGGTCGACAGCGGCTTATCGCTGATCGAACGCCACCGCCAGGAGACCGGCGCGGGCGGCACGTACCAGACGTCGCCCACTCGAAGGTCGGCGCTTTCCCAGCGCCCGTTCAGATTGCGCTCGAGATGCTCGGCGCCGCTCGCGAGCGTCATCAGCGTGAGGTCTTGCAGACCGGGTGCTTCCAGCAGTTCCTGCTCGTCCGGTTCGAGATAGGAGCGCAACACCAGGTGCCGCCACGGGCGATCCACGCTCGACACCAGTTTTTGGCCCGCCATATAGCGGTCGTAGGCAAGCGTCGTTGTCAGCTTTGGAATTCGTGTCATCACGTCCATTCCCAAGGAGGTGCCGTATGCAAATGAGAGAACTCTGTCACACCCGCGTTACCGGTCGGCTGTCAGCGCAAGATCGCGAAAATGATAGCAAGGAACCGGCTACCGCAATTTTCGGAAATAGCTAATCATTAGGGTGTCGTCTTTCACGCGTTTCGAACGCCGGAGCTACCGTTTCATGGAACACGAATGCGATACGCTGCCGCATTGGCTGACCGGTTCGCCGCAGGGCGAATCCGGCCATGCATCCGCAGCATACAACCCGGCGGTCACCGCACAACCGGCCTACCCGACCGGCACGCGGCAGCCCGCCAAGTCAGCCCACGCGGCTGAAGCATCGATGGTATCGAGCCGCGCGGCAACAGGCGCGGCGCCCGCTGGTTTCCTGACCCTCTTCACCGAGGAGGAGATCGGCACGCCCGCGCCCGCCGCACGGCGCGCGCCCGTCATCAGTCCACTGGTGCGTTTTGGCAGTGCGCAGGACCGCATCGAATTCGTGCGGCAACGCATCAGGCAACTGGGCTTCAACTCGTTCAGTTATACGGCCACGCGCACGTTCGCGCATCGCAAGACAATGTTCGTGCTGACGAGCTACGAGTCGCAAAGCTGGCTGACGCGCTATTTCCGCGAGCGCTATTTCGAACTCGATCCGCGCGTGGCGCTGGCCTCGCCGACCGGCATGCCGTTCCTCTGGAACACGGTCGACATGCGCGCCGACCTGCCGCGCGCGCAAATGCGCAGCGAGCGGCTCGGCGGCCTGATCGACATGCTGGAGGAGACTGGCCGAAAGAGCGGCATTCTCACGCAGATGCCGCTGCCCGAGCCGGAGTTGAGCGCGAGCCTGTGCTTCAATTCGGAGATCGGCAATCCACGCTGGATGACCGAATCGATCGTCGCGGAAACGCTGATGTTCGCGCACACGATTCACGAATTCATCTGGACGCACGCGAAAAGCGTAATCGGCATGACGCCCGAGCAGCAGCGCGTCACGCTGAGCGAGTTGCAGCACGCGGTGCTGAAGGCGGTAGTTCAGGGGCAGCGCGACAAGGAAATTGCGTATTTCCTCGGGCTGTCGCCGCATAACGTCGACTATCACTTGCGGCGTTTGCGTCAATTGTTCAATGTTCGCAACCGCGTGCAATTGATCAATGTCGCGAAAGCCTACGTGTCGTAGACCAGGGCGGTATTGCAGTAACCCATGCGAACGGCATGACGGCGAGCGCCGTCATGCCGTTCTCTTATCAGCAGAAGTAATCAGCTCTTGAGCCGGTAACCCGTCTTGAAGATCCACGCAACGATCGCAAGAAACACGGCCAGAAAGAGAGTCGTCATAGCGAGACTCACCTCGACGTTGACGTCCGCGAGACCGTAGAAACTCCAGCGGAATCCGCTCACCAGATAGACGATCGGATTAAACAGCGTCACGACTTTCCAGAACGGCGGCAGCATGTTCACCGCATAAAAGCTCCCGCCGAGAAACGTGAGCGGCGTAATGATCAGGAGCGGAACCAGTTGCAGCTTTTCGAAGCTATCCGCCCATATGCCGATAATGAACCCGAGCAGGCTGAAGGTAACCGCCGTCAGCACGAGGAACAGGATCATCCAGAATGGATGCTGCACTTGCAGCGGCACGAACAGGCCCGCCGTCGCGAGAATGATGAGCCCGAGCAGAATCGACTTGGTCGCCGCCGCGCCCACGTAACTCACGACGATTTCCAGATACGACACTGGCGCCGACAACAACTCGTAGATCGTGCCGGTGAAACGCGGAAAGTAAATGCCGAACGACGCGTTCGAAATACTCTGCGACAGCAACGACAACATGATCAGTCCGGGCACGATGAACGCGCCGTAGCTAATGCCGTCCACCTCCTTGATGCGCGAGCCGATGGCCGCGCCGAACACGACAAAGTACAGCGATGTGGAGATCACCGGCGCAATGATGCTTTGCATCAGCGTGCGCCAGGTGCGCGCCATCTCGAACTTGTAGATCGCGCGAATGGCGTAGAGATTCATTGGTTACCTCGAAGCAGACTCACGAAGATGTCTTCAAGCGAACTCTGCGTGGTGTGCAGGTCCTTGAAACGGATGCTGGCGTCGTCGAGCGCCTTGAGCAGCGCAATGATGTCGGTGCGACCGCCGTCGCCTTCATACGTGTAGATCAACTCGTTGCCGCCCTTCGCGACGTCGAGACCGTAGCCTGCGAGCGCCGCCGGCAACGCGGAGAGCGGAGTTTCCAGCTGCAGCGTCAGCTGCTTTTTGCCGAGTTTGCGCATCAACTCCGTTTTCTCTTCGACGAGCATGATTTCGCCGCCGTTGATCACGCCGATGCGGTCCGCCATTTCCTCCGCTTCGTCGATGTAATGCGTAGTGAGGATGATCGTCACGCCGCTTGCCGCGAGCGAGCGCACGAGCTTCCACATATCACGGCGCAATTCGACGTCGACGCCCGCCGTGGGTTCGTCGAGAAACAGCACGCGCGGTTCGTGCGACAGCGCCTTCGCGATCAGCACGCGGCGCTTCATGCCGCCGGACAGCGTGATGATCTTGCTATCGCGCTTTTCCCACAGCGACAGGTCGCGCAGCACCTTCTCCATATACGCGGGGTTCTTCGGCTTGCCGAAGAGGCCGCGGCTGAACGACACGGTCGCCCATACGGTTTCGAACGAATCGGTGGTGAGTTCCTGTGGCACGAGCCCGATCAGCGAGCGAGCGCCGCGATAGTCGGCGGCGATATCGCGGCCGTCGACCGTCACGCTGCCTTCGCTCGCGTTGACAATGCCGCAGACGATACTGATGAGCGTGGTCTTGCCCGCCCCGTTCGGCCCCAGAAGGGCAAAGATTTCTCCCCGGTTGATCGCCAGATTGATGTTTTTTAGCGCCTGAAAACCGCTGGCATAGGTTTTCGACAGATTCTTGACTGAGACGATTGGCTGCATGGATTCGACGATGGCAGACACCGCTGTGAAAGTGGAGGAAATGACGCGCAAGCGCGACCGCACCCGCAATGTAATGGAATCTGCGAAAGCGTGCAGCGAAAGGATCGCGCCGCAGTGAAAGCATCCTCGGCGGTGCATGCGGCGGTTCTCAGCGCCGAGGCCTTCGCTGCGCTGCAAGAAAGTTCGGTTTCCGTAGCGATATCAGCTGAACGCAACGGCGATGCGAGCGCCGCCGCTAAACGCGATGACAGCGCAGGGCCGGGCCGTCTCAGGAACGCGTCATGCTCGATTCCTCGCCATGCTGCTGCGCCGGCGCGTTGAATGCCGGCACTTAAGGCACAGTGCTTGCGGCAGTCTTCGCATGTGAGTGCGACGCGCTCGCGTGACATCGATCGACTCTAATGGAGATGAACCATGAAACGCTTTACCAAGACAATTTTCGCTTCGGCGCTTGTAATGGCACTCTCGGGCGGAGCCTTTGCGCAGGCGGGCGGCGGTGCGGGCGGTGGCGCTGGCGCGGGGGCAGGCGGTTCGGGCGGTAACGGCGTGGGCGCTGGCGGCGGCACGACGGGCGGCGCAGGTGGCACCGCAACCCCGGGCGTGGGCCCCAGCACGATGAAGCACCCGGGCGACTCGGGCTATGGCTCGCCGGGCGTGACCGGCACCGGTGGCGGCATGGGCACGGGTACCGGCGCATCGCCGAATAGCGCGACCACCAATCGCTCCAGTAACGGCATGAGCAACGGTACAGGCAGCACCAACGGCACGATGAAGAACGGCCAGTAACGAAGGCCGATGTTCAGGCAGCTTTTGACGCTGCACGAGTGGCGTTAGGAAGGACGGCGGTGCCGCTGCGCGGCGTCGCCGTCCTTCTGTTTTCGAACCGCGCCGCGACGCCGCGAACCGGATGGTGGATTTTGCAACGGCTCCAATGTAAAGAAGTCGCGCGTTGCATCGAAGCAGAATCGCAGCACATGGTCAGGGTTCCGTGCACACGAAGCTGCTTGCAAGATTCACATTGCCCTTACCCGTATAGCGTGGAAACAGCGGATAGCGGCACAGTGGGCGCGAGCGTCCATTGGTCGCCGCGGCGATGTCGGTGGCGATCAACGTTTCCGGCGACGCTCCGCGCGTCACCCAGTTATCGAGCGCACCGAGCAGGTCCACCGAAGGAATGAATGCGCCGCTGCCGTGCTGAAAACCGGGCACCATGTAAAGGCGCATGAACCGATTGACCTGGTCCACCCCGTAGCGATCGACCAATGCCTGATGGTAAGCAATCGTCTGATTCGGGCTAATGACTTCGTCGGCGAGACCTTGCAGCGTAATGAGCTTGCCGCCGTGCGCAATGTAGCGCGCAACGTCCGTATTCATCGCGCCGATGGTTTCGGAAAGCGCGGTCAATTGTGCGCGATATTTGCCCGGACGTTGCGGGTCGAATCTGAGCGAGTCGAAGCCCGCGTCACGCGCAACGAAGTAGCGTATGTAGCCGTCACCTTGCGCGAACAAATAGCCGTTGGCAAAAAACCTGGGCACGGCGAGGCGCTCAGCTTGATGTCCCAATCCGAGCGAGCCTGTCAGGTGCGTACCTTGGAACACGTTGTAGCCGCGATAGCCGGCGACATCCCAAGCGAGTTTGTACGGCAGCGACAACCCGTCGCGCATCACCATCAACGTGGCGAGTTGCGACTCGCTCAAGCATTGCTCGTTCGAAGTCGAGCGTCCCGCGCAACGCAACGACTCAATGATTTCCGATTCATGCTCGCGGCATGCGGGGACGTCGCTCACAATACCGTCCGCGGCGCCGTCCAGCCGGTCGCACACGCCGAGCGTGCGTTGATAGACCTGCTCCAGCAGCAACGGCGGAACATAGCCGCCCGGCGTTGCATATTCCGCCTGGCCGAGCTTGACGCCGATCAGGCGAACGCCCGAAAAGTTGAGCGCGGGCGAATTGGCGATCACGCCGTCGTAGTCGTCGGGAAAGCGCTGTATCACCGTGTAGCCTTCGCGGCCACCCGTTGAGCCGCCGCCAAAGTACATACGCTGCGGTGGCCGACCGTAAGCCCGCGCAATCAGTGCAAGCGCGGCGTCGTGTGTCTTCTTCAGATGCGCATAGCCGAAGTTCGTCACGGCTTCGTCGACGAGACCGAACACCGCGAGCGAGGAATCGCCGACATGTCCGGAATCGTCGCCGAAGGTCGCATAGCCTTGCGCGAGCGGCGCGCGATCCGGCGAGAACGGCATCACGCCCGTGCCGCTCACCACGACGCCGTTATAGCCGCCTCCGCCGATTTGCAGCGCGCGGCCGTTCCAGCGCCGCGGCAGATTCAGGTCGAAGCGGATGTCGGGTGTAGTCGCTTTAAGTGCCTTGATACGACCCGTGATGCGGCAATACTCGCCGCCTTGCTGATTGCCCGGCGCGGTTGCACCGACCATCGAAGCGCTCTCGATCTGCGCGCCGGCCGTGGGCAACGCGATAACCTCCGGCGGCAACACGGCACCCGCGAATTCGGCGCAACGCATGGAGAGCGGCGCCTCCTTCTGCGCGGCGAACGCCGTATGAGCACCCGGCCCCAGCGGAGTACCGGCAACGGCGGCCGCGAGCGCCCATGCGCGGACACCTGGAGTTCGCATGAAACGCATGCGGCGCGACCACGCCCTCATCCGCAACGCGCGCCGCTCGCAGCCGCACGCAACTGCTGTCCCTTCCAGCCGTGCCAGCCGCGCGCAAGCATGAGCAGCGCACCAATGGCGACGAAGTCTCCGGCCAGTCCGATCAATACGCCGCGAAAGCCGTGGAACGTATGCGGCGTCGCTGTGTCCACGATCAACGACACCAGCGTGCCGCCGACAAAACATACGAGGCCGGTCCGGCCCACGGTGACCACGGCGGGCAAACGCTGCGCGAGCCGCGCGATGCTGCCCATGCGCACGAGCCGCGCGGCAAGCCAGGCAATGACAATGAAGTTGATCACGCGATCCACGGAAAGATTCTGTTTAAGGGTGCCGGCCAACGGCTGCGTCAGCACGAACAGTTTGACGGCGGCAAACGCGAGCACCGCGGCAATCGCGGCACGCGTGAACCAGCGCGCCGCCTCGCCGGCATGAAACTGCTCGCTGATGGGCGCGAGCCGGCACACAATGCCGAGCACGAACATCAGTTGCCATGCAAACGGATTAAAAGCCCACTCGGCCATGTCGTCAATGCTCAATAGCCCGGCTAGCGGCCGCGCGAGCCACCAGACAACCGTGCTGAGCAGGAGCGCCAGGATGCGCGAGCGCAGCGCCAGCGGCACCACAAGGGGCACGCAGAGCGCGAAGAACAGGTACATCGGTAACACGCTCGACAGGTAGGGCTGCCGTCGCAACACCGCGATTTCGAACGTCTGATGCAGGGGCTGCATGGCGAACGGCGGCCAGCCGGTAAGCTCGACCATCGGGTGGTTCAGTCGCAGAAATGCGAGCGCCGCGCCTGAGAGCAGCGTGAGTACTGCCGTCAACAGATAAGCCCGGTAGATCTCCCAGCAGCGTCGCACGAAGCGCAGCTTGGCGGCCCGCTCTCCGCGGGCCGCAACCACCGCTGTGTACGCCGCCGCCGACGCGTAGCCGCCGAGGAACACGAACACCTCAGCCGAATCGCAAAGTGCGTAAGCATGCAGCATCAGGTGAGAAAGCGTGCTGCTGGGCATGTGGTCCAGCACGATGACGATCAGCACGACGCCGCGAAAGAAGTCCACTTCGAGGGAGCGTCCGCGGCGAATTTCCATTCGTGTTCTCGCAGGAAAGTTATCCAGCAACGCGTCAAGATATCGCCTTATTGCCGATGCCGTGCGGTCAAGTTGTATGTGCTGACAAGCAGCCTGTTTTTCGCGCCGCCGCGCTGGCAATCTGAAATCCGCTTGTCGGCATGCGGTAAGAGTGATTCGCCGCGCATTGGATTTGCAGCAACTTTTGCGGCTTTCATGTGGAACGAGCAAAGACGGCAGACTCGCGTCCTGGAAAAAAATCGGCTCATCGCACGATGCGATTTTTTTTGCTTTTTTTCATCGTAGGATGAATTCATGCATGACCGTCGGAGTTCGCGCAACCTGCACGAAAGTATCTCCGCACGGCGGCCACTCATGTGGACCGGACACGCTTGCCCGCCGACCTGCGTTCGGCGGGCGCGTTGAGCGTCAGTGCGACGCCTTCTTTTTGCCGCTGCTCGTTTGCGTGATCGAGCTTTCATTTGCGCGGCACCGGTCCTTCCATTACCGACCTGAACGGTCGCGCGCCGCGCACCGCCCTCGCATTGGAAGACACTCACATGAACAACAGGATTGCCGGCTTCGACGGACTGCGCGCCATTGCAGTCCTGATGGTCTTTCTGCAACACCGGCTATTCGGCGACATTGGCGAGATAGGCCATCTGGGCGTGTGGATCTTCTTCGCGCTGAGCGGCTTTCTGATCATCGGCATTCTGTCGGCCCAGCGGCAGCGCATCGAGCAGAGCCGCAGCGTTTTCGGAGCAGAACTCAAGCGCTTCCTGTTTCGGCGGACGCTGCGAATCTTTCCGATCTATTACCTGATGCTCACGGTGATGGGCGCGCTGATGCTCGTCGGCATGGCGAGTCCGGAACTCGCGAGCGGCATGCCGTATCACTTCGCCTACCTGTCGAACTTCTGGATCGGCTCGGTGCTGCACTACTGGCCGGGGCGCTACTCGCATTTGTGGAGTCTTGCGATCGAGGAGCAGTTCTATCTCGTGGTTGCACCGCTCCTGTTGCTGCTCGCAGCGCGGCGGCATCTGGCGATATGCACGCTGATCGTCGTGACGGGACTGGTTTCGCTTCTTGCGATGCGTGCCGCGCATTGGCAGGAGATCACGATCTACACGCATCCGTTGAGCAACTTCTGGTTGCTGGCGCTCGGTGGAATGGGCGGCTTGATGATTTCGGAGAACGCCGGCGGTGTAGACGGTGCACGTGGTGCAGGCGGTGCACGAGGTGTGCGCGCCTGGCTCGGACACGGCGCCACCCTGTTTGTTTTAAGCCTTAGTCTCGTGGGCTTTTGTGCAACCGAGCCGGCGTGGAGCGACATCGAGAATCCCCTGCTCTTTACCGTCGTCAGCGGCGCGTATGGGCTGTGCATAGCGGCCCTGGTGTGTTCGATTGCGTGCTGCCGGAATGCGGTCGTGCTGGCTCTGCTGGAAGCGCCCTGGCTTGCGGGCCTCGGACGCATCAGCTATGGCTTCTATCTGTATCACAACCTCGTGCCGGACCTGACGCGCAATCATCGTGCGCAAGCACTGTTCGGCGGTGTGGTGCCGCTGTGGGCACATGTGGCCGGGATTGGGGCGTCGTTTGCGATTTCGCTTGGCCTGGCGGTGCTGTCGTGGCGAATCATCGAAGAACCCATCCTTCGTTTGAAGACGCGGCATGCCGCTTCGGACAAGGTAAGTGCTGAGTCGAGGGACGCGGCAACGCTGACGTCCACTTCACCGGAGAAGCAGAATAGCGGGCGTGCGTTGCCGGACAAGGGAACCGCTTCAGACGCCGCATGAGGTTGCATGAGGTTGCGCTCATGGCACAGCGGTTGCTGACAGATGACATGACCGTTACCAACTGGAGATGCGCCGTGGCCACTCAGCCCAATAGCCCGGACGAGCATGACCAGGACAAATCGGCCGATCCGGGCGGTCCGCCGACCGAGGTCTCGAAGCCCATTGGCGATGCAATCCCGACACCGGTCGAACCGGGGCTCGACCAGCCTCTGCCGGAAAAAGGCGCAGACTCGCTGCCTGCCGATGACGACGAAGCCAAGCGCGATCCGTTGGGCGAGACAGAAACGCCTCCCGGGGTTCCACCTCCGGGACCGTCGGACTTCGCGTAGCGCGGTGGTGTCAGGCCGCTCAACCGTAGTAGTAGTGCGTGGCCGCTCAGGCCGCCTCGGGCTCGTGCACGATCTTCAGCGTGCTCTTGTGCTCTTTGATCAGGCGATACACCGTTTCGCCCGGCACGGTTTCCTGCTCGAGAAGTTCATCGGCGATAGCGCGCAGCACAGGTTCATACGCGTGCAGAAGGCTATAGCACTGCTCGTTCAACTCCTTGAGCAGCACGTTTGCCTGCTCGATCGCACCCTTCATCTGCAAACCCGCGTATTGCGAGGGCAAAGCGGCGAGGCTAAAGAGATTGCCGTCGCTGTTGAAGCCGAACTTCGACACCATGTCGAGGCTGATACGAGACGCTTCCTGCAGATCGGAGGCGGCACCGCTGGATGCTTCGGAAAACGCCAGGATCTCCGCGTTACGACCGCCGAGCAAGACCTTCACTTCATTACGGATCTCAGTCTCACGATAAAGATGCTTGTCCTGCGCCTTGGTGATAAGCGCGACGCCCAGCGCGCCTCCACGTGGCAGAATCGTGACCTCTTCGAGTACGCCGGTGCCGAGCAGCGCTGCAACCAGCCCATGCCCGGCTTCATGCACGGCGATACGCGTGCGTTCGTCCTCGGTCAATGCGCGTTCCGCACCGCTCACGTCGCCGATACGCGCGATCTTGATCGCCTCGATGAAATGCTTTGCCGCGATTTCCGTGTCGCCGGCTTTGCGCGCGACGAGCCCCGCCTGATTCACGACCATCGCGACGGTCGCCGGCGACAAGCCGGTGGTAAGGCGCGCGAGTTGATCGTAGTCGATGTCCGCGGCCTTCGACTTCAGCTTTTCGGCATAGAAACGGAAGATCTTCGCGCGGTCCTCGCGATCGGGCAGGCGAACCTGCACGGTGCGATCGAAACGGCCGGGCCGCCGCAACGCCTCGTCCAGATTGTCCGGATGATTGGTGGCCGCGACGATAATCACGCCTTCGTTCGAAGCAAAGCCGTCCATTTCCGCAAGCAACTGATTGATGATGCGGTTGCTCTCCGCTTCGACGGGACCGCCGCCCGTGTCGGTGCGCTTCGCGAGGCCGTCGGCTTCGTCGATGAAGATGACCGTGGGCGCATTCTTGCGCGCCATTTCGAACAGATGTTTGACCTTCTGGATGCCAACACCGTAATACTTCGCGCTGAAGTAGCTGCCGGTGATCGAGATGAAACTCGCGCCGCATTCTCCTGCCAAGGCCTGTGCGAGCCGCGTTTTGCCCACGCCGGGGCCGCCGACCATCAGGATGCCGCACGGCGCTCGTACGCCCATCGACGTGAATTGCTTCGGGTTCGACAGATAGCCGCGAATGTCCGCGAGCGCCGCCTTCGCTTCGCCGGCGCCGATCACGTCGTCAAAGCGCAGCGTGGGCGCCTTGCCCAGCAACGTCGCGCCGCCGCGCATCTCACGGCGCATGAACCACACCATGCCGCCGATCAGCAGCAACGGCAGCAGCAGGCTGATTACGTCGCGCGTCTGGTCGAAAGCCTGCACCCAATTGGAACCGCCCGTTCGGATGTCCGCGTCGGGCAGCCACACCAGTTGGTACGAAGCCGCGTCGCCGTTCTTCGGCTCGCCGAGTAACAGCGCGTGCGAAAAGGTCGCATTGTGGTCGGTCACGAAATATTTGGAGCCGTCGCGCTTCGACACGAGAATCGCACTGGGACTCACACCGATTGCAGCAACCTTCGCGTCATGAATGTCGCGCAGCATTTGCGATGCGTCTTTCTCCTCGCGCGTCCAGGCCGACGTGTCGTGGCGCATCTGGTTGGCGACGCCGGTCAGCGCGGGCGCGACCTGCGCGGAACGCTTCTGGTAATGCCACAAACTGAATGCGAGCGTCAATGCGATGAGCACCGCTGCCGCCGCAACGACGATTTTGCGCGTGCGAGTTTTCCCAAGCGAATTCTTTCCCGGCTTCATGAGTCACTTCCAAAAACGGGCTCAAGCGAGCCCCGATACAAATCGAATTAGAGAGGATGAGCGGTTGGGAGAGGAATCGGCAATTGCGACGCCATGCCTGCCTGGAAGAAAGGACACCCAACCATGCGTCCCTTTTTCACCCGCCGCATATAAGCCAGTATGCCGTGCGGCTGCTTCTTCCAAATCGCAGAAAAGGCCTGTTTCTACCGCTTATCCCGCAGGTTAAGGCTGGCGGAAATTGGGGGCGCGAGTGGCGCATGAGTGCGGAAGAAAACTGCTCCGGCGCACAGTTTAGCAGCGCAAAAAAGGCCGCGTATTCTGTAGACCTATCATTTCACCCCGCCCTATTTTTTGGTGAGGGCGATGCAGTTTGGCGATTAGCGGCCAGCGTTTCGTCGATACCGCCGCCAAGCCGCGGTAAATCGGGGCAATCGTCCGGGTTTTTGGTAGGCTTCGCCATCCCGTCCAAGATCGCGCGCTCCTCACAATGCGCATTGCGTAGCGACTCACACTACACGTCACTCTCATGCTTCGTTTCAAAAACCTCAGCAAGCGCTATGGCGACCGCGTCATCTTTCAGCGACTGTGGCACGACTCTGCCGCAGGCTGCGTGGCGCTCAACGACGAGTCCGGCAGCGGCAAATCTACTTTGCTCGGCATGCTTGCCGGCGTGATCGAGGCTGATGAAGGGGAAATCTGGATCGGCGACCATTCACTGCGGACGGCGCGTAAGGCCGCGCAATCGCTGCTGACGTACGTGCCGGAGGATTGCATGCCGTCGCCTGATCCGACCGGTCGCGAATATCTGCAGCGCGTGGCTTCGGCGAGAGACGCGGTGGTCAGCGACGCGACGCTGGCGCTCGCCGACCGCTTCGGACTCACGCCGCATCTGGAAAAGCGTTTCGAACAGATGTCGTTCGGCACGCGCAAGAAGTTCTTTCTGACAGCCGCGGTGATTGGCGAAACGAAAGTGCTGATCGCGGACGAGCCCGTTGGCGGACTCGACGCCGCCGCGCGTGCGGTGCTGGTGGATCTGTTCACGACGCTTGCGCTGACCCGCACCGTGTTCTTCTCCAGCTACGACGAAGCGTTCACCGAAGCATGCGGGGCCAAAGGCGTCGCATTCGCAGATCTGGCGCAGCGCGATTGAGCGTCACCGCGCTGCGCGGAGGCTCAACCGCGTCGCGCTCAGATCGATACGCAAATCTTTCCGAAGTGTGCGCCCGCCGCTTCGTGCCTGAACGCATCGCCGAGCCTCGCGAGTTCGAACGTGCTGTCGATGACAGGCTTGATGCCAGTCACTTCGAGCGCGCGGGTCATGTCGCGCTGATCCTGCCGGCTGCCGACGATCAGCCCCTGAAGCCGCTGTTGCCGTGCCATCAGCGCCGCGGTGGGCACCGGGCCCGCGCGTCCGGTCAGCACGCCGATTAGCGCAATATGGCCGCCTATCCGGCAGGCGGTGATCGACTGCGGCAACGTGCCGGGACCGCCCACTTCGATCACATGATCGACGCCTCTGCCCCCGGTCAATGAGCGCACCGTTTTGCCCCACTCGGGATTCTCGCGATAGTTGATCGTATGATCGGCGCCGAGCGCGCGCAGTTTTTCGAGCTTCGCATCCGACGAGGACGTCGCGATCACCGAGGCGCCCATCGCCTTGGCAAGCTGCAAGCCGAAGATCGACACGCCGCCGGTACCGAGCACGAGCACCGTCGCACCCGGTTTCAACTGACCGTCGACGATCAGCGCGCGCCATGCCGTCAGTCCGGCCGTGGTGAGCGTCGCGGCCTCGGCGTGGCTGTAGCCTTTCGGCGCATGCGTAAAGTAGTGGCTCGGCAGCACGACGACTTCGCGCGCATAGCCGTCAACGCCGTCGCCGGGTGTGGTTTTGAAGTCGCCAATCGTGGGCGTACCGTTCTCCCAGGACGGGAAGAAGCACGACACCACAGGGTCGCCAGCCTTGAATTCGCCGACGCCTTCGCCGACCGCTTCGACGACACCCGCGCCGTCCGCCATTGGAATACGCCCGGCGTCGGCGGGGAGCACGCCGCTTACGACGCCGTAGTCGTGAAAGTTCAACGAGCTGGCGTGAATACGCACGCGGACCTGACCCGGGCCCGGCTGTCCCGGATCGTCGATATCGACCAACTGGAGATTGTCGACGCTGGCAGGCGTTCCGATCTTGACGGCTTTCATGTTGCGAGTCCTTTGTGATGTGCTTGGGCGCTCGGCGCGCGGCTTGTCACAAAAGCATATCGCAAGCCGCTCGAGCATGTCGCGAGTCGGGCAGTCGCGCGGCATCAGCGACGCGGCATTCAAGCCGCTTTGTCGCGCGCCTCCTGCTCGAGCCACAGCCGGCTGTCGGGAAACCAGAACGCATCTGGCCGCGGCGGAGCGACGAGCTTGACGGGCAGCGCGGGGTTGAAGATTCGCGACCATGCGGACAGATAAGACGGCGTTTTGACCAGATAGCCGCAGCGCGACAAAAGCAAACTGGAGACCAGCGCTTCGCGACCGACTTCCAGCCCCGGAAAGCCGCTGAAATGAACCGGCGTCGCACCGTTCGCGAGCAGCCTCGCGGGCGCGACGCTCACCGGCTTGCTGAACGGCCACGCGACGAAGTAGTCGACAAAAGCCTGTTCGTCGCTTGAAATGAAGATGCGGTTCAAACGCGGATTTTCCGCTAGCGTCGTTTCGACGTGACGGCAAAAGTCTTTCCACGAAACGGGAACCGCTTCGAGCGTTTTGTCAGTGCCTCTGAAGTGCGCGCCCAGTGTGAAGGCGCCGATGCCGAGGTGCTCGCAGACTGCATCGACCTCGCGAAGGATATGCTGCGCCGGCCGATAGTATGCAAAAAACAGTTCACTTGCGCTGCCGAGTTCCAGCAAGTGCTCGTAACGTTGCCGGAACCCCAACTGCACGAGGTCACGAACCGTCGAAGTCCTGAGCTTGCGCGCGAGCGGCAAGGCAGCCGGAGCGCGTACCGGTTCGAAGAACGCGGAGAACCAGTCGACCTTTCCATCGACATCGCCATACAGGCCGCCGCGAGCGCTGATGCGCGGCGTCAGGCATTTTTCCTCACAAAACATGAGGATGAACAACACCATTTGCATGACGGAGAAAAAGCCGGAGTTCTCCTTGATCTCGATCGCAAAGACGCCCCGGTTGAGGCGCTGCATCGCATGAAGCGATATGCGGCGAGGCGTGGCGACGGAATGCTTGAATCGCTCGCTCCGTCGGATCTGTTTTGCCCTGTCGACGACTTTTCTCAACATGCCCGGCCCCTCTCGATCGATTATTTTGGCAAACGGCACCCGCCTTACCGGCGAGAGAAATCACAACACGACAGCGCCCGAGCTTAGCACCCCGAACTCACCATCCAGTAAATCTGGCGCGGCTTTAAGTTAGCTAGCGCACAAAGGAACGGTAAGTTATGCCCGGTTCATAACGCTGCTTCAATTGCGCCGCGACGCGCTCGATGACTTCGTCCCAATTTCCCCGTTGCGGTTGCGTGAAGATGCGCACCGTCGGATACCACGGGCTGTCGTCGCGATTGCGCAGCCATCGCCAGCAACCGGCAAAACGATTCAGCAACCAGACCGGCTTGCCCATTGCCGCTGCCAGATGAGCGACCGAAGTATCGACCGAAATGACGAGGTCCAGGTTGTCGATGATCGCGGCGGTGTCCGCAAAGTCCGAAACGTCGTCCATCCAGTCGGTGAGATACGCTTTTGTCGAGGCGCTCGCACGCTTCGCGAGGTCGTCGGCTTTCTGCAAGCTGATCCAGCGAATCCGCGACAAAGAAAGCAATGGGGCGAACTGCGCCGATGTGAGGCTGCGCGCGCGATCTTCGGTGAGCCCGGAGTGGCCGCCGGCCCATACGACACCGACGCGCGGCAGGTCCGGCCGCGACAACGCGCCGAGTTTTGCACGCCACTCGGCCGAACGCTGCGGCTCTGCGCGCAGATACGCGTCGGCCGGAATGTTGTCGAGGCGGGTGCCGAATGCGAGGGGCAACGACATCAATGAACACTGCCAGTCCCACTCTTTGGTATCAGGCATGACGTCGTCGAGCATGACCAGGCCCGGCCAGCGCGCACACAACGACTCTTCATATAGGCGCCGCAGCGACGGCGGGCAGATATAGCCCACCTGAGCAAAACGTTCGAGTGCGAGCGGTAGGTAACGCACGAATTGCAGGCTGTCGCCGTGACCTTGCTCCGGCAGAACGAGCAGACGCGCGCCGCCCGCCACGCCGGTATCCTCGCCCTTCCATTGCGGCCATGGGAGTTCCGGCCGCTGTGATATGGGCTGCCCGCCGGCATCGACGAAATTGGCCCAACGGTCTTCAAAGTACGGCCACGCTTCTTCGTATCGGCCCGCTGCCAGCAGCACCTGACTGAGACTTGCGCGCGCGCCACGATTGGACGGGTCTAACGTCATGGCGTGTCTGAGGTGCTGCTCGGCTTTGCTCAACGAGCCCAGGTCTTTCACGACGACGCCCAGATTCGCGTGCGCTTGCACATAGTCCGGCTTCAGTTCGATCAACCTGCGATAGACTGCTGCCGCCTCTTCCGCACGCCCTTGCAACTGCAGCGCGACGCCGAGGTAATAGTGAAGCGCAAGCGAATCCGGCTGATACGTGAGCCCCGCGCTGGCAGTTTGCACGATGCTCGCGAACGCGCGCAGCCTGATCTGAACGAGGCACAACATATCGAAGAACGGCGGCTGTGGCTCGACTTCTACCGCCCGCTCGATCCAACGTTGTGCCAATGGCAGCTGGTCCCGTGCGAGCGCCACCAGTCCGCGCGAGTAAAGCGCGGCCGCGTGCGCCGAATCATGCACAATGATTCGATCGAGAAGCGCCTGCGCCGTGTCGAAGCGACCCGCGAGGCGTGCTTCTTCCGCTTCGTTGAACCAGAGCGAAATGGCTTGGGGTGATACAGGGGACTGGGTTTGCATGATCGCGCGAATGAGTCTGCGTGGATGAATCGTGAGACCTCGACTGGCGCAGGCTGCGAACGCTGGCCTGCGCTTGAGGTCACGCCGATTATCGACGTCCCGGACGAGCGCCTGTGTAGGACCGTTCCCAATGAAGGGCACAGATTGACGTCAGCGGTAAAGGTAAAGACGCATGCTCGCAGGCTTGACCTTACCGCCGTGGGAAGGTGCAAGATCGTCTTGAGACTTCTCTCAGGAGATTGAAAATGAAATTGGAATTAGCCGTTCCGGATATGTCTTGCGGCGGATGCGCAAACGCGATTGCTCGCGCGATTGCCGGTCTTGATCCGGCTGCCGCGGTAGACATCGACGTGTCCAAGAAGATCGTCAAGGTCGCGTCGACGCTAACATCGACGCAACTCACGGAAGCAATCGCGTCGGCGGGATTTCATCCGTCGGTGAGAGACTGATAGCCGCGCGTCGCTCGAACAACTTTTTAATGGGAATCGACTATGAAGAAACTTCGCGCTTTTCGTGCATTGTGCGTGTTCGGCGGCGTGGCATGTGCCGTCGCCACCGCGCCTGTTCGCGCGCAACATACGGCCTCCATGCCCGGCATGGACATGTCTTCCTCAGCCGATGCGGCTTCCGGCGACTCGACGCCGGCATTCAAAGCCGCCGACGAAAAGATGATGAAAGACATGAGCGCGCCGGCCTACACGGGGAACGCCGATAAAGACTTCGTCGCGCACATGATCCCGCACCACCAGGGCGCGATAGACATGGCGCAGGTCGAACTCAAGTACGGCAAAGACCCGGAGTTGAAGCGCCTGGCGAGAAACATCATCAAGGCGCAGCATGACGAAATCGGCTTCATGCAACGCTGGCAGGCCAAACACGGGGCGAAGTAACGCTGCGAAGGCGACCTGTGGTCAGACGGACACCAGCACGGAGAACGGCGGCCTTCGGTCGCCGGCAACGCTGTGTGCGTTCAATGGCGCGTGACGTCGGGGCCGGGTCCGGCTTCCACGTCGTCGCTTGACGCTTCATCGACGTAAGCGGTCTCTTGCGGACCGGTGCTCATGTCCGGCACCCGCGACGCGACCTCCTTTGCTTCCTCAAGCAGGCGCGCCGCCCGGCTCGCCGTGATGCGCTTCTTAGCCACTCCTTTTGCGTCGAGTGCGATCACCTGGAAGAGTTCGCGGTCACACGCAAGCTCCTGCTGATATTGCTCGCCGGTGCTGACGAGCAATTCCAGCATGGTCTGCTGCCGGCGTCGCTCGTCAATCGTGATAGCAGGATTCCTACATATCGTGGACGCAAGCGTGATCAACGAGTCGAGCTTGTTCATCTGCCGGTCACAGAGATGGAAAGCCGAGAGCGCAAGCTTTTCGTACTGGAGAGCGTCGACGGGTGGCCGAGAATCGGCTTGCGATCGGCGTTTATTCTTACTCATTGTGCGATCTCGCTAAGACTTCAGTAGGTCGGCGGGCATTCGGTTGAGATGGGCAACACAGCCCAGCAGAGGCAGACGCATGCCTCATGTGGGCGGATGCGTGGGAGGTGTCAGGAATTTTGTGTGCTGAGGTCGGTTAAAAAATCTCAGCTCATGGCGGCGGTGAATCGCTCGCCGAACAGAATGGCGAACTGATTGACAGCTTGCCGCCAGGTGATAGGCGGCATCTTCCAATCCTTTTCGATGTTGCGCAAGGCCAGATACAGCAGTTTGCTGGCGGCTTCGTCGCTGGGGAAGTGGCCGCGATTCTTGACGATTTTGCGCAACTGCATGTGCATGCTCTCGATGGCGTTGGTCGTATAAACGATTCGACGCACCTCGGGGGGATAGGCGAAGAAGGGAATCACCTGTTCCCATTGGCGTTGCCACATGGCCGCGACGGTAGGGAATTTGCGGCCCCATTCGCTTTGCGCAAAGGCGTCGAGCGCCACTGCCGCCGCCTCGGCCGAGGCGGCCTGATAGACCGGCTTGAGCGCAGCCGCCAACGGCTTGCGGTCCTTCCAGCTCGCCAGATTCAGCGAATTGCGGATCAGATGCACGATGCAGGTCTGAATCTGGGCGGCCGGATAGACCGCTTCGATCGCCTCCGGGAAGCCGCGCAAACCGTCAACCACCGCGATCAGGATGTCGTGCAGGCCACGGTTCTTCAGTTCGTTGAAGACCTTCAGCCAGAACTTGGCTCCCTCGGTTTGCTCGATCCACAAACCCAGCACTTCCTTGCGGCCGTCGGCGCGAATGCCCAGCGCGAGATACACCGCCTTGTTCCTGACCGTGCCTTCGTCGCGGATCTTCAGCCGAAGTGCGTCGAAATACACGATCGGATACATCGCCTCAAGCGGGCGTTGCTGCCACTGTTCGACCTCGGCCAGCACTTCATCGGTGACAGTCGAAATCAGATCGGGCGACACCTGCAGGCCATACAGTTCCAGCAAATGGCCCTGGATCTCGCGCACGCTCATGCCGCGCGCGTACATGCTGATGACGTGATCGTCGAAGCCCGGCAGCCGGCGTTGATACTTGCCGACCAGTTGCGGCTCGAACGTTGCCTGCCGATCACGCGGGATATCCAGATTCAGTTCGCCGTTGGGCGTGATGACCGTCTTATGGCTCGTGCCGTTGCGGTGGTTGCCGGCCTTGCCTTGCTCAACCTCGTTCTCCAGGTGATGCGTGAGCTCCGCCGCCAGCATGCGCTCAGCCAGTTGCTTCTTCAGTTGCCCGGCCAGGCCCGATTCGCCGAGAACCGACTCCGCATCCTTGTTTTGAATCTGCGCCAGCAGTTGATCGATCAGTTCATCGGGAAACAGCTTCGGCGCCTTCGGGTTCTTGATCTTCTTAGTCACAGTTGCTTCGGTCATAGGACGTTGTTTCCGTTATCGTCTCATGACCTCGGCACACTAAAATTCTGACAGGCTCGATGCGTGGTCACGATCACAGCTTCCAGACCTGACCGTTGAGTGTTTCTCGATGGCCCGGGGATTATAACCAGTGCGAAGCCACGCACGTTCAACCGGGCGCGCTAAAAGTCCGTGTCCTGGTCCCAGTCCGAGTCCGTATTCGACGCGGCGCATCCGGCCAGCACCGGAGCGCCTCTCCCTACCCTTGCACCCTGACCCAACCCTCCATCAAAACCCTCGCACTGCGACTCATCACCGCCTTCCTGACCACCCACTCGCCACCGACAACTGCCGCCTCCGCCCCCACCCGCAGCGTCCCCGACGGATGCCCGAACCTCACAGCTTCACGCTCGCCGCCGCCAGCCGCCAGATTCACCAACGTTCCCGGAATCGCCGCCGCAGTACCGATCGCCACTGCGGCCGTGCCCATCATCGCGTGATGCAGCTTGCCCATCGACATCGCGCGAACCAGCAGATCCACGTCGCCCGAGCCGATCCGCTTGCCGCTCGACGACACGTAGTCGGCCGGCTTCGCAACGAACGCGATCTTCGGCGTGTGCTGGCGCGTCGCGATCTCGTCCAGATGCTTGATCAGCCCCATGCGCAGCGCGCCGTGTGCGCGAATCGTCTCGAACATTGCGAGCGCCTTTTCATCGCTATTGATGGCGTCCTGCAACTCCGTACCCTTGTAGCCGATCGCCTCGGCATTCACGAAAATCGTCGGGATGCCGGCGTTGATCATGGTTGCCTTGAGCGTGCCGACACCCGGCACCTCGAGATCGTCGACGAGATTGCCGGTCGGGAACATCGAGCCGCCGGCGCCGTCTTCTTCCGCTGCGGGGTCCATGAATTCGAGCTGCACTTCCGCCGCTGGAAAGGTCACGCCGTCGAGTTCGAAGTCGCCCGTTTCCTGCACTGCGCCGTCGGTCATCGGCACGTGCGCAATGATCGTCTTGCCGATGTTCGCCTGCCAGATCCGCACGGTCGCCACGCCGTCGCGCGGAATCCGGTTCGCCTCGACCAACCCCGCGCTGATCGCGAAAGGGCCCACTGCAGCAGAGAGATTGCCGCAATTGCCGCTCCAGTCGACAAACGGCTTGTCTATCGACACCTGTCCGAACAGGTAATCCACATCGTGATCGGGCTTGCTGCTTTTAGCGATGATCACCGTCTTACTCGTGCTCGACGTCGCGCCGCCCATGCCGTCAATCTGCTTGCCGTAAGGGTCCGGGCTGCCGATTACGCGCAGCAGCAGCGCGTCGCGCGCGGCGCCGGGCATTTGCGCCGCATCGGGCAAGTCCTGCAAGCGGAAGAACACGCCTTTGCTCGTGCCGCCACGCATGTAAGTGGCCGGAATTCTGATCTGCGGTTTATGCGCCATGAAACAGTGTCCTGAACGATATTGATTAAGCCGCCGCCTTCGACGACTCCAGAAAGTCCTGCGCAAAACGCTGCAGCACGCCACCGGCCTCGTAGATGGACAGCTCTTCGGCCGTGTCGAGCCGGCAGGTCACCGGCACCTCGACGCGCTCACCGCTTCGGCGATGAATCACCAGCGTCAGATCCGTGCGCGGCTTGCGTTCGCCGATTACGTCGAAGGTTTCGGTGCCGTCGATCGCCAGCGTGATGCGGTTCACGCCCGGCTTGAATTCGAGCGGCAACACGCCCATGCCAACAAGATTCGTGCGGTGAATCCGTTCGAATCCTTCGGCGACGATCGCTTCCGCGCCGGCAAGACGCACGCCCTTGGCCGCCCAGTCACGCGACGACCCCTGGCCATAGTCGGCTCCGGCGATCACGATCAGCGGCTGCTTGCGCTCCATATAAGTTTCGATCGCTTCCCACATGCGCGTGATCTTGCCCTCCGGCTCGATGCGTGCAAACGAACCGGCCTTCACCTTGCCGTCTTCGATCACCATCTCGTTCCTGAGCGTCGGGTTTGCGAACGTGGCGCGTTGCGCCGTCAGGTGATCGCCGCGATGCGTCGCGTACGAATTGAAATCTTCTTCGGGCAAACCCATTTTCGTCAGGTATTCGCCTGCTGCGCTGTCCGGCAAGATTGCATTCGACGGCGACAGGTGGTCGGTCGTAATGTTGTCGCCGAGCACGGCGAGCGCACGCATGCCCTGCAGCGTGCGCTCACCCGCAAGCGCGCCTTCCCAGTACGGCGGACGGCGAATGTACGTGCTCATCGGACGCCAGTCGTAGAGCGGGTTCGCTTTCTCCTGCGTGTCCACCGAGACCGCGAACATCGGCTCGTACACTTTGCGGAATTGCTCGGGCTTGACGCTCGAAGCCACGATTGCGTCGATTTCTTCGTCCGACGGCCAGATGTCCTTGAGTGTCACGCTATTGCCATCGGCATCGACACCGAGCACATCCTTCTCTATGTCGAAGCGAATCGTGCCCGCAATCGCATAAGCCACCACGAGCGGAGGCGAAGCAAGAAACGCCTGCTTCGCGAACGGATGAATGCGGCCGTCGAAATTGCGGTTGCCCGACAGCACGGCAGTTGCATACAGGTCGCGCTCCACGATCTCCTTCTGGATCGCCGGGTCGAGCGCGCCGGACATGCCGTTGCACGACGTGCACGCATACGCGACGACGCCGAAGCCAAGCTGTTCGAGCTCGGGCAGCAAGCCCGCTTCTTCCAGATACAACGTGACGGCTTTCGAGCCGGGCGCGAGCGATGTCTTCGCCCACGGCTTGCGCGTGAGCCCGCGCCGGTTCGCGTTACGCGCGAGCAGGCCGGCCGCGATCATGTTGCGCGGATTGTTGGTGTTCGTGCAGCTCGTGATCGCCGCGATGATCACCGCGCCGTCGGGCATCAAGCCCGGCTCGTTCTCGACCTTGCCGCTGATGCCGCGCGCCGCCAGTTCGGAAACCGGCAAGCGCCGGTGCGGATTCGACGGCCCGGCGAGCGTGCGCACGACCGTGGACAGATCGAACTTCAGCACGCGCTCGTACTCGGCATGCGTGAGACTGTCGGCCCACAAGCCGGCTTCTTTTGCGTACGTTTCGACGAGCTTCACGAGTTCGTCGTCGCGGCCGGTGAGCTTCAGGTACTTGATGGTCTGCTCGTCGATATAGAACATCGCGGCCGTCGCGCCGAATTCGGGCGCCATGTTCGCAATCGTCGCGCGGTCGCCGAGCGTGAGCTTCGCCGTACCCTCGCCGAAGAACTCGAGGTATGCACCGACAACTTTTTCCTTGCGCAGAAACTCGGTCAGCGAGAGCACGACGTCGGTTGCCGTAATGCCTTCAGCGGGCTTACCCGTCAAGTCCACGCCGACGATATCCGGCAGACGCATATACGACGCGCGGCCCAGCATCACACTTTCCGCTTCCAGTCCGCCGACGCCGATCGCGATCACGCCGAGCGCGTCGACCATCGGCGTATGCGAGTCCGTGCCCACCAGCGTATCGGGAAACGCGACGCCGTCGGTCACCTGCACGACCGGACTCATGCGTTCAAGGTTGATCTGATGCAGGATGCCGTTGCCCGGCGGAATCACATCGACGTTCCGGAACGCCCGCTTCGTCCAGTTGATGAAATCGAAGCGGTCTTCATTGCGGCGGTCTTCTATCGCCCGGTTCTTCGCGAACGCGTCCGGGTCGAAGCCGCCGCACTCGACGGCAAGCGAGTGGTCCACGACGAGTTGCGTCGGCACCACCGGATTGACCAGCGCAGGGTCGCCGCCTTGCGCGGCGATCGCGTCCCGCAAACCGGCGAGATCGACCAGCGCGGTCTGGCCGAGAATGTCGTGACATACCACGCGCGCGGGAAACCACGGGAAATCCAGTTCGCGCTTGCGTTCCACGATCTGTTTCAACGACGCGACGAGCGTCACCGGATCGCAGCGCCGCACGAGATTTTCGGCGAGCACGCGCGACGTGTACGGCAGCTTGTCGTATGCGCCGGCCTGGATTGCGTCGACGGCGGCACGCGCATCGAAGAAATCAAGCTGGGTGCCGGGAAGGCGTTTGCGGTAGGCAGTATTCATGGCGTGGGGGACCAACAGTAATGATGCGGGAACAAGAGCGGCGGCCATCGCATTGAGCGGGCGTTTTTAACGGCGCGTTCCTGCCTGGGTGAAGCAATCGGTCTAGTGTAGCTCGCTACGGCGAAGAGCGGCCCTGGCTCGGGATATCGGCGAGCCAGGTCCACGTGCTTGCGCGAGGGCTCTGACGGCGTTAGCCGCGCTTCGCGAGCGGCACGAACGGCAGATCGTCGGGTCCGGTGTAATTTGCGCTCGGGCGAATGATCTTGTTGTCGATCCGCTGTTCGATGATGTGCGCGCTCCATCCAGCCGTGCGTGCAATGACGAAAAGCGGCGTGAACATCGCCGTGGGCACGCCCATCATGTGATACGACACGGCGCTGAACCAGTCCAGGTTGGGGAACATCTTCTTCGCTTCCCACATCACCGATTCGAGTCTTTCCGCGATGTCGAAGAGCTTGTTGTTGCCCGCTTCCTTCGAAAGCTTCTTCGCCACTTCCTTGATGACCTTGTTGCGCGGGTCAGAGATCGTGTAGACCGGGTGACCGAAGCCGATCACCACTTCCTTGTTCTCAACGCGCCGGCGGATATCGCTTTCCGCTTCGTCCGGCGTCTGGTAGCGCGACTGGATCTCGAAGGCGACTTCGTTTGCGCCGCCGTGCTTCGGTCCGCGCAGCGCGCCGATCGCGCCCGTGATCGCCGAGTAGATGTCAGAACCGGTGCCCGCGATCACGCGCCCCGTGAAGGTCGACGCGTTGAACTCATGCTCGGCATACAGGTTCAGCGACACATGCATTGCATCGACCCACGACTTCGACGGCTCGACACCGTGCAGCAGATGCAGAAAGTGGCCGCCGATCGAATCGTCGTCGGTTTCCACTTCAATGCGTTTGCCGTTGTGCGAATAGTGGTACCAGTAGAGCAGCATCGAGCCGAGCGACGCCATCAGTTTGTCGGCGATATCGCGCGCGCCGGGCAGGTTGTGATCGTCCTTCTCCGGCAGCACGGTGCCGAGCACCGAGACGCCGGTGCGCATCACGTCCATTGGATGCGCGGCAGCGGGAATCCATTCGAGCGCGGCTTTCACATTGGCGGGCAGGCCACGCAACGCCTTGAGCTTCGTCTTGTAGGCAGTGAGTTCGGCCTGTGTCGGCAGCTTTTCGTGCACGAGCAGATACGCGATCTCCTCGAACTCGCAATTGCCCGCGATGTCGAGAATGTCGTAGCCGCGGTAATGCAGATCGTTGCCGGTCTTGCCGACCGTGCAGAGTGCCGTGTTGCCCGCGGTCACGCCGGACAGCGCGACGGATTTCTTAGGTTTGAATGCGCCCGCGTTCGGCGTGCTGTTGTCTGCTTCGCTCATTAGTCTGTCTCCAGTTGCAATGCCACGTTTTTGAACGGGTCGTTAAATGCAAAGATCGGGCCATGTGCTTCAGCGGGCGCTAAGTGCCTGTTTCGACGGAGATCACGCCTTCCGCGAAATGCCTGTGATTTCACTCATGAAATACACCGGTTTCATTTTTGAAATGGATGCGCGCATAATGACCGCATCTAGCCAATCGAGAGCGCACCGCGCGTCACTGCCGTGAGCACAACCCCTTTCGACCCTGTCCAGCGCCCGCGCATCTGGGCGCTCAGCATCAGCCGCCTGCGCGACCTGTTTTTCGACATCGCCGGCGAATATGTGGAGCGCGCCGACCTGCGTATCGTTGCGCAAGGTTTCGAAGACGCTGTTCGCGAGATCGAGGCCGCAGGAGCGTCGCGTCCTGATGTCGTCATTGCGGGCGGCTCGAACGGCGCATATCTGAAAACGCGCGTAGCCGTGCCGGTCGTGATGATTACGCCAACGGGTTTCGACGTGATGCACGCGCTCGCGCGCGCTCGCCGCGACGGCTCGAAAGTCGCGCTGGTCACACACGGCAATACGCCCGACGAGGTTCGCCGCTTCGTCACCGCATTCGGGCTCGACGTGACGTTCGCCTCGCATCAGTCGGCGCAAGACGCGGAAAGCGTCGTGCTCGATCTACGCGATCGGGGCGTGGACGTGGTGGTCGGCCCAGGCCTCGTGACCGACCTGGCCGCGAACGCCGGCATGGGCGCCGTATTTCTCTACTCACGCGCGTCGGTGCGCGCCGGTTTCGACACGGCGCTCGAAGTCGCGCAAGCCACGCGGCGCGAAACGATCCGCCGTCAACGGCTCGACAACCTGCTCCAACACTTGCGCGACGGCGTCGTCGCGCTCGACTCGGAAGGCCGCGTAGAAGCGATGAACCAGCGTCTTGCCGCCGTGCTGGGCATCGACCCGGCAAAAGCAGTGGGCCGCGTGTTTCTCGACCTTGCACCGGATCTCGACGGCAGCCTGCCCGATTCGGACGGCGACGCGTTCTGCACGGTACGCGGCGCGAGCTATGTGGTGCATCGCGGGCCGCTTGCAACAAGCGGAGCCGCGGCGGGCACGGTGCTGACTTTCCAGGAATCGCGCGCAGTCGAGCGGCTCGACCGCACATTGCGCTCGCGTCAGCGTGTGCAGCAGTTCAGCGCGCGGTATCGGCTTGAAGACATGGTCGGCGCGTCGGAGCCCATGCAACGGGTGCGCGCGCTCGTGCAGCGTTACGCAAGGTCGGACGCCACCGTGTTGATTCTCGGCGAGAGCGGCACCGGCAAGGAAATGGTCGCGCAAAGCATGCATCACCTGAGCGCGCGGCGCGACTTCGCGTTCGTCGCCATTAATTGCGGCGCCTTTCCCGAAGCCTTACTGGAAAGCGAGCTGTTCGGATACGAAGAAGGCGCGTTCACCGGCGCGCGCAAAGGCGGCAAGGCGGGGCTGATTGAAGTCGCGCATCGCGGCACGCTGTTTCTCGATGAAATCGGCGAAATGCCGCTCTCGTTGCAAAGCCGCTTGTTGCGCGTGCTGCAGGAGCGGGAAGTCGTGAGACTCGGTTCGACGGAGCCCACGCGCGTCGACATTCGTGTTGTCGCGGCGACGCACCGTGCGTTGACCGCGGGCATCGAAGCCGGCACTTTCCGCGCCGATCTGTATTACCGGCTCAACATTCTCAGCATTGCGCTGCCGCCGCTGCGCGAGCGTCCAACGGACCTGATTCCGCTCGCCGTTGAGTTGTTATTGCAAGCCGCAGCGCGTGAGCCGAGGCTCGCCGCGCGCCTGCCCGACGCCGCCGCTGCTGAACGCATTCTTGCCGGGCTCGCGGAACCGTTGCAGCGCTATGCGTGGCCCGGCAATGTGAGGGAATTGCAGAACGTGGTCGAGCGTATCGCGGTCGAGCTTGCGGAGATGGAGACCGAGACGGACGTGGAACTGCACGCGGACGCCGGCGCACGAATCACGCCGGGCGGGAACGGCGCAATTGCGCAACCGCTCATTACACGCGACATGCTGCGCACGATCGCGCCCGAAGTTATCGAGCCGCACCACACGCGCTCAAAGAAAGCCGCGCTCACGTTGCGCGAACGCAGCCGTCATGTGGAAGCCGACGAGATCCGTGCCGCCCTTGCCGCGCACGGCGGCGACCGCGACGCCGTTTGCGACGCCCTCGGCATCAGCAAGACGACCTTATGGCGGAAGCTGAACGCACCGCGCTAGCTTTCGCGCTCACGTTGCATTGCTTGCCCGCATTGCCAGTACTGGCCGTCGCGCGTTGAATGAACATGCTGGGTGTCATGCCGCAGCATCGTTTGAAGTGCCGGCCAAAATGGCTTTGGTCGAAGAAACCGACCTCGGTGGCGACCACCGAGCCGGGCACGCCTTCAAGCAGCATCGTCTGAGCCCGCTGAATCCGCACGCCGCACAGATAGCGATACGGCGAAGAACCGTATTGCTGCCTGAACACCGTCGCGAAGCGCGACACGCTGAGCGCGGACAGTGCCGCGAGTTGCGCGAGCGTCACCGGCTCGTTGAAATGAGCTTCGATGAAAGCCCGCGCGGCATTGAGGGTGATGGACTGTTTCATGACGTCACGATGCTCGAGCGAGGCGCTGGTTCTTTTGCGAAACGCTGAATGGCGAACTTGTCCAGTGGAATCGGCGTGCTGCCCGTATCGACGAGCTCCGCCATCGTCTCGCCGACACCCGGCCCAATCTGAAACCCGGCGCCGTTGAAGCCGAATGCATAGAAAAGACCGTCGACCTTGCTGCTCGGCCCGATCACCGGTTCGCCATCGGGCAGATAACTCTCGACGCCGCTCCACACGCGAATCACATGCAACGGCGCGAGCGCGGGGACGAGCCGCCGCATCTGCGCGAGCTGACGCACCGTGTTCTGGGGCAGGACCGACGCGCGGCTCGTCACCGGATCGGCCGGCCCGGCGGGACCGCCGCCAACGATGATATTGCCGCGCGGAATCTGCCGGAAGTAGATGCCTTCCTGCTTGATGGACGTGAACACGCCCATCGACGATTTGAACACGTAGGGCACTGGCTCCGTCACGCACATTTGCGGACCGCTCACGGTAAGCGGGGCACCCTCGCCGAATTGTTCGGTAAGACGCGTCGCCCAGGCGCCCGCACATATGACCAGTTGCGCGGCGCGGTATACGTCGCCCTGCGCGCTTTCCACGCGAAAACGGTCGCCGTCTTTTTCGACGCGCACGATCTCCGTGTTCTCGATCACCTGCGCGCCGAGCCGCGCCGCCGCGCGTCCGAATGCCGGTGCGGCCAGTCGCGGATTCGCATGGCCGTCGAGCGGCGAGATGGACGCAGCCAGCACTTCGCGTCCAAGAAAGGGAAAGCGCCGGAACATTGCTTCGCCGTGCAGCACTTCGAGCTCCAGCCCGTGAGCGCGCGCGTCGATCGCGTACTGATCGAAATTCTCGACATCTTTCTGGTGATAGCACACGCGCGTATGGCCGACCGGCAGAAACTCGACATCGTCGCCGAGCAATTCAACCGAACGCTGCCACGTACGCAACGCGCGGTTGGCCATCGCCAGTTGCGGCAATGCGCGGCCTTGCCGCCGAATACCGCCAAAGTTCACACCGCTCGCCTGCTGCCCCGTGAGACCGCGTTCCAGCAGAATCACCGAGCGATTGCGCCGGCTCAGGAAGAACGTCGTCGTGGTGCCCATGATGCCGCCGCCGATCACGATGACGTCCGCTTCGTTGCGAGTGGCCGCGGTCATTGCGTCACCTCCTCGGTGAGTGCCTCGGTGAGTGCAACAGGCAGCGGCTTGACGGGCGCCTGGCCGCGCAACCGTCCCACCGACGACAACGGCACGCAAGCGGCCGCCGCAATGATCTCCGCGCCCGCGTGAGCGCAATAGCGCCCTTGGCAACGCCCCATGCCGACGCGCGAAAACGCCTTTGCGCGATTGGCCTCCCGCGCACCCGCCTCGTATACGACGCGACGCAACTCGCCCGCAGTAATCGCTTCGCAGCGGCAAACAATGGTCTCGTCCGGCAGCGTTGCAGCGAACTTCGCCGGCCACGGAAACGCTTCGCGCAAGCCCGCGGCAAAGCGTGAGAAGTGCGCCAGTTCAGCGCGCAAGCCGTCGATGTCTTTCATGCCTTCCGTCTGCATGCCATGGTCGTGCATGACGGCGAGCGCCGCGAGGCGGCCGGAACGTTCCGCCGCGTCCGCGCCGCGCACGCGCGCGCCGTCGCCCGCGAGATAGACGCCTTTGACGCTACTGCGGCCGTCGTTGTCCACTTGCGCGAGCCACTGCTGCGCTTCGTCGTCGAAAACAAAGCGGCAACCGGCCAGATCCGCAAGTTGTGTTTCCGGGCGCAAGTGATAGCCGAGCGCGACCGCATCGCACGCTAACTCGACGCGCTTGCCGCCCGGCAGCGCCGCTTCCACGGCGCTCACGCCGGTTTGCGGGGAACCTTTGATCTCCAGAGGCTGCACGCCGCGATAAACCGGCACGCGCGCTTTCGACAACACGCGCGTCAACGCAATGCCCTTCTTGAGCGCGGCGGGAATCGCGAGCAAGCGCGGCAATGCGGCGATGCGCTGCATGAAGGTCGACGTGTCGAGCACTGCTGCGATCTGCGCACCCGCCTTCACATATTGCGCAGACACGAGATACAGCAGAGGCCCGCTGCCCATCATTACGATGCGCGAGCCGATTGCGCAGCCTTGTGATTTCAGCGCGACCTGCGCGCCGCCAAGGCTATAGGTGCCCGCCTGATGCCAGCCTTTGACGGGCATGAGCCGATCGGTTGCGCCGCTGCAAATGATCAGCGCGTCGAACGGCAGCGTGCCGTAACGTGTGCCGCTCACTGTGTGCACCGCATTCGCCGAGATATTCCATACGAGCGTTTCAGACAGATAGTCGAGCCTGCTTCTCAGCGAATCGAAGCTCTGGTGCAACGAAGCGGCGCGTTCCGCCTCCGTGCCATAAAGCGTGTCATAGCTGCGCGAGAAACCTTCAGGCTGACGCCGGTATATCTGTCCGCCGTCGCGCCGGCCTTCGTCGATAACGGTGGGACGCAGCCCGGCTTCGACGAGCGCCTCAGCGGCACGCACCCCCGCCGGTCCCGCGCCGATCACGATTACACGCGGGGCCATACGCCCTCCCCGGCTTCGGCCAGTTTCGTCACGATCGACATGCCGGGCGCCGCCGGCGTGCTGCATGCGCGCATACGCTCGCCTTGCGCGGTCCACACCCAGCAGTCCTGACACGCGCCCATCAGACAGAAGCCGGCGCGGCGGCCATCGCCGAATTCGGAATCGCGCAACGTGGTTCCGCTCGTGAGCAACGCGACCATCAGCGTGTCGCCTTCGGCGGCTTCGCGTAGCACACCGTCGACGGTAATCGGGAAGGTCTTGCGACCGGTTTCCGCTAACCGCACAAATCGCTGGTTCATGCCGGGATCGTCTCCAGGGTTTGCAAACGGCTCAGCTCGGCCGCCGAATGGTGGCAAAGAATCTCTGCGCCGGAAGGAAGTTTCTTGAGCGACGGCGCGGTCATATTGCACATACCGTCGATTCGCACGGGGCAACGTGACCGGAACGAACAGAGTTCGGGCACGTCGGCGCTCTCGCCCATCGCGGGCAATGCGCAAGCAGCCACGTGACGCCGCGCGTCGAGCCAGCCGGGTCTTAGTTCGGGCACCGAATCCACGAGCAACTCCGTGTACGGGTGATACGGCGGCGCGGCGAGCACGTCGCGCTGTCCCGCTTCGACCCGTTGACCCGCGTACAGCACGATCACTTCGTCGCAGATCGCGCGCACGGTGGAAATGTCGTGGCTGATGAACATGTACGACACGCCAAGCTCGCGCCGCAATTCGGCGAGCAGATCGAGAATCGCCGCGCCGACCACCGTGTCGAGCGCGGAGGTCACTTCGTCGCAGAGAATCAACGCCGGATCGGCGGCGAGCGCGCGCGCCAGATTGACGCGCTGCTTCTGGCCGCCGGACAAACCGGCAGGCGTGCGAGTCGCGATGGAAGCCGGCAGCTTCACCAGATCGAGCAGCGCGAGCATGCGTTTCTTTGCAGCGGCGCCACGCAGATGGTGATAAAACGCGAGCGGCCGGCCCAGAATCTCCGCAATCGAATGGCTCGGATTCAGCGCGGTGTCCGCATTCTGAAATACGATCTGGATCTGCCGGTACTGCTCGGTCGTGCGGCGCGACAGTTGCGCCGGCAGCGGCTCGCCATTGAACAGCACGTCGCCGCGTGCGCGGTCGACGAGACCCGCGACCACGCGCGCGAGCGTCGTCTTGCCCGAGCCCGATTCGCCGATCACGCCGAGCGCGCTACCACGGGCGATGGTGAGACTCACGTCATCGAGCACCCGCACGGCGGGCACGCCGGAACGGTCGATGCGGCCATAACCCGCAGACAGTCCGCGGATTTCCAGCAGCGGCGCGACGCGCTTTGCTTCTTCTGGCGGCGTGTCGAATGACGCTTCCGGGCGGCGCGTCGCGGCGAGCAGCTGGCGAGTGTAGGCGTCGACGGGCGCGTCGAGTACCTGGGCGACCGCGCCGTTCTCCTTGACCGCACCGCCGTTCAGCACGACGATGCGATCGGCCATCTGCGCGACGACTGCAAGATCGTGCGACACATACACAGCAGTCGTGCCGAGTTCGCGCACCACCTTCTTGAAAGCGGCGAGCACTTCGATTTGCGTGGTGACGTCGAGCGCGGTAGTCGGTTCGTCGAACACGACGACAGCCGGATCGGTAATCAGCGCCATCGCGGCCATCAAGCGCTGCAACTGGCCGCCGGATACCTGATGCGGATACCGTTCGCCGATGGTCTCCGGCGCAGGCAACGCAAGCGCGCGAAAGAGCCCGATTGCTTTGGTCCGTGCGGCGTCTTTGGTCATCAACTGATGCAGCAGCGCAGGCTCGGTGACCTGATCCATGATCGTGCGCGCCGGATTGAAGCCGGCCGCCGCGCTCTGCGCGACATATGCGACTGTGCGCGCGCGCAACGCGCGGCGTCCCCGGGCGTCGAGCGACAGCACGTCGACGCCGCCGATGCGCACCGAGCCGCCGCTGATCGAGCAGCCCGCGCGAGCATAGCCGAGCAGCGACAGCGCAATGGTCGTCTTGCCCGAACCAGACTCGCCGATCAGCGCGAGCACCTCGCCCTTCGCCACCGAAAAGTCGACGCCCTTGACGATCTCCGTCACCGGCCCGTGCGCCGCGCCCGCGACGACACGCAGCCCCTTCACTTCAATCATGTGCCGGTCGGCCATCATGCGTCTCCGTGGCTACGGCTGCGACGCCGCAAGTTGTCGATCAGTAGATTCATGCCGATGGTCAGCGTGGCAATCGCCACCGCCGGCATCAGGACTGCGGGCGCGCCTTCCGACAAGCCGCCGATGTTCTCGCGCACGAGCGAACCCCAGTCGGCGTTAGGCGGCTGCACGCCGAGGCCGAGAAAGCTCAGGCCGCTCAACAACAGCACGATGAACACGAAGCGCAGCCCGAAATCCGCGAGCATCGGATGGATCATGTTCGGCAGCACTTCGACGCGCGCGATATACAGCAGGCCTTCGCCGCGTGCGCGGGCCACCTGCACGTATTCCAGTCCCATCAGGTTCAATGCGAGCGAACGTGAGATACGAAATGCGCCTGGAATATATGCGAGCGCGGCAACTGTGGTGAGCATCGTGATCGACGATCCGAACGCCGCGATCACGACGAGCGCGAGCACCTTGCTCGGGATCGAAATCAGCGCATCGAACAGGCGGCTCAGCACTTCATCCACCCATTTGCCGGACACCGCCGCGAGCAGTCCGAAGAACGTGCCGATTACGCTCGCGAGCAACGCGGCGGCGAGCGCGAGGCCCACCGTATAGCGCGCGCCGTACAGAACGCGGCTTAGCATGTCGCGGCCGAGATAATCCGTGCCGAGCGGATAGGCTGCGCTGTAGCGGCCGAAGATTTCCGTCGACGTCAGCGCGCCGCCTTTGTATGGCGCGACCAGCGGCCCGACGAAAGCCACCAGCAGCCAGAACAGGACGATGAGCAGGCCAAGCAGGCCGAGCACCGAAAAGCGCTGCACGAGGCGTTGCAACACGTTGTGCTTCGCGCCCGCCACTTCGACGGGTGGCGTCTCGGCGACGAGTTCATCGCGGCTGACGTCGTATAGCTCGGTGCCGGCGTGAGGAACGTGGGGATTGGTAGGTCGGCTCATCATCGACGCAGCCTCGGGTTGGATACGATCTGACACAGATCCGCGATCAGCACGAGCGCGAGATACGCGGCGCAAAACACCATCACGCAGCCTTGCACGAGCGGCATGTCGCGATTCGTCACGGCGTCGACCATCAGGCTCGCAAGGCCGGGATAATTGAAGATCGATTCGACGATCACCACGCCGCCGAACAGATACGAAAGGCTCAGCGCGACCGCATTGGCAATCGGCCCAATGGTGTTCGGCAGCACATGCCGCAACACCACGCGGCCCGGCGAGGCGCCCTTGAGCAACGCCATTTCCACATACGACGAGTTAAGCTGATCGAGCACCGCCGCGCGCGTCATGCGTGCCATCTGCGCGACGATCACGCAACACAGCGTCATGACTGGCATCGCGTAGATGCGCAGCAGCGCGCCAAACGAATTCACCTCGGACAGGTACGACAGCGCGGGCAGCCACCGCAGCTTCACGGCGAAGATCAACACTGCGACCGTCGCGACCAGAAACTCGGGAACGGCAACGGTCGACAGCGTCAGCACATTGAGCGCACGGTCGAGCAGCGAGCCACGAAACATCGCCGACGCGATACCGATTACCAGCGCGACCGGCACCGACACTACGGCGGTCAAGCCGGCGAGCACGAGCGAGTTCGGCAGGCGCGTCGCGATCAGCTGGCTAACGGGCAGATTGTTGGACAGCGAGGTGCCGAAGTTGCCGGTCACAATATGAAAGAGCCACTCGAAGTAGCGTTGCAGCGCGGGTTGATCGAGCCCGAACTGATGCCGCAGGGCGGCGACGGCCTCCGGCGTGGCCGCCTGGCCGAGCGCCTGTTGCGCGGCGTCGCCGGGAAGCAGGCCCGTCACGCCGAACACGATGGCCGAGACCAGCAGGAGCGTGAGCAGCGCGAGGCCGAGGCGCGCGGCAATGAGTCGTTGCGCGTGTGCTTTCATTGAAAGTCGCCTCCTTTTTTGCAACATGCGCGCCGCGTCGCAACGGCGAGCCGGTGCACTTTGGCGCGGATGGCGCGCATTGCGTATTGCGGGGGAAACGGCGCCCCGGTTCACCGAACCGGAGCGCCTTTACATTACGCCTCTAGCCAGACGTTTTCAGCAAATGCAAAACCCATCAGCCCTGCAAGCGGAATCGAGCCGAGGCCCTTGAGCTTGCTCGTATAGGCATCGAGCGAACTCTGGAACAGCGGAATGCCGATGCCGCCGTTTTCATGCACGAGCACCTGGATATCGCCGTAGATCTGCTTACGCTTGGCTTCGTCCGGTTCACCACGCGCTGCGACCAGCAACTGGTCGAACTTCGCACTCTTCCAGTTCGCCTCGTTCCATGGCGCGTCCGACTTGAAGAACTGCGTGAGCAGCACATCGGCGCTCGGGCGCGCGTTGACGGAACCGTAACCGAGCGGATGCTTCATCCAGTGATTCGACCAGTAGCCGTCCGCCGGCACGCGCGTTACCTGCAGGTTCAAACCCGCTTGCGGCCCGATCTGCTGAAGCAGCATTGCCATTTCGACCGAACCTTCAGCCGCCGGCGAAGCGAAAATCTGGATCGGCGTGCTGCCGACCTTTGCCTTCTGGAAGTGATACTTCGCCTTGTCCAGATCGAATTTGCGTTGCGGCAAACCGGCCAGGTAGTACTTGTTGGTCGGATCGATCGGCTGATCGTTGCCGATCGCGCCGTAGCCCTGAAAGACCGCGCGGCGAATCTGCTCACGATCCTGCAGGTACATCATGCCTCGCCGAAAATCGTCGGTGCCGGTAATGCCGCCTTCGTCGCGAACGATCAGGTCCGTGTACTGGCCGGTTTTTGTTTCCAGCACGGAGAAGCCGCCCGTGCCTTTGATGCGCGGCGCCGAGCGCGGGCTGACCGCGTTGATCAGCTGCACGTCGCCGGAAAGCAGCGCGTTCACGCGTGCCGACTCGTCGCCGATGCCGATCAGTTCGACCTCGTCCAGATGCGGCAGGCCCGGCTTCCAGTATTTCTCGTTCTTCACGCCGACCGTGCGAACGCCCGGCGAGAATTCCTTGACCTTGAACGGACCGGTGCCGACAGCCGTTTTGAAGTCCTTGGTGCCGTCCTTGATGATGAGGAAGTGCGACGTGGCGAGGATCACCGGCAAGTCGGCGTTCGCGCCTTCGAGCGTGATCGTCACTTCGTCCGGACCCGTGGCCTTCACTTCCTTGATCTGATCGGCGAGCGTCTTGGCCTTCGACGCTGTCGCCGGGTCCTTGTGGCGCATGATCGAATAGACGACATCGGCGGGCGCGAGCGACTTGCCGTCGTGAAACTGCACGCCGTTGCGCAGCTTGACGACCCACACGGTCGCGTCTTTCGTATCGAGCGACGTGGCGAGTGCCATCTTCGCGCCGAGATGCGAGTCGAGTTCGGTCAAGCCGTTGTAGAACATGTTGCAACGAACATAGTCGGTGGCGAGCGCCCCTTTCGCGGGATCGAGCGTGTCAGACGCGGACGCCGACTGTGTCGCCACGCGAATCTTGCCGCCCTGCCTGGGCGCCGCCTGCGCGAGTGCAGCGCCGCTTGCGCTAAGCAGCCCGGCGCCCGTCATCGACATCATCCCGGCCGCGGCCATCGCGCGCAGCACATCGCGTCGCGACGCGCCCCGGGCTGTCAATTGCTCCAACCCGTTACCGAGGTTATAAGCGCCGTGTTTCGAGTTTTCCTTATCCATCGAACTTCTCCGCAAGGGTGGGCAGTTGTGATGACTGCGTGGGGCTCAATAACAAACACAACAACAGGACTTCAATAAAAGATGTCTTTGATACGGTAGTACGTCCCCACGAGCGGCAGGAACCAGGGCTTGCCGGTGTGGCCCGGTATTGCGGCCCATTCCGACTCGCCCCACGGGTTGCGGTCTTCGCGGCCGTCCATGACGTCCGCCATCACCTGACCCATGTGTGTGGACATCTGCGTGCCGTGGCCGCTGTAACCCATCGAAAAATAAATGCCGTCGTGTTGCCCGGCGTGCGGGAGACGGTCGGCGCTGATGTCCACCAGACCGCCCCAGCAATAGTCGATGCGCGCACCCGACAGCATCGGAAACATCGCGGCCAGACCTTGTTGCAGGATGCGCCCGCTCTTCGCATCGGACGGACGCTCCGACGCCGTGAAACGCGCCCGGCCGCCGAACAGCAGGCGCGAGTCGGGTGTCACGCGGAAGTAGTTATGCATCAGGCGCGTGGTCGTATAAGCGCGCCGGTTCGGCAGCACCTTCGCCAACAGTTCCGGCGGCAAAGGCTCGGTGACCACGATGAACGACCCGACCGGAGCAAGACGCCGCCGATACCAGCCGAACGGTCCATGGCGCGACGGGCCGGTTGCGATCAACACCTGCTTCGCACGCACTTCGCCGCGCGTGGTGACGACGCGATGCGCGCCGCCGTCTTTCACGATCGACGTGACCGCCGCGTTTTCATACAGCTTCGCACCGCGACGAACCGCGGCCTCGGCGAGCCCGACCGTGAACTTGCCCATATGCATCTGACCGCCGTGACGCTGCAGTAATCCGCCATGAAAACTGTCGGACTGAACCTCGCTGCGAATACGTTCTCCGTCGATCAGTTCAATGTCGGTGTCTACCGTGCGGCGAATCAGCTCGGCGGTCTTCCCCAGATGCGCGAGATGATGCGGCTTCGACGCAAGCTTCAGCTTGCCGGTCGCCATGTAGTCGCAGTCGATCTGCTCTTCGCGGATCAGACGCTCGACCGTATCGACGGCATCCGCAAACGCGCGGTAACACGCGCTGGCGCGCTCGATACCGAGTTGCGCGGCGAGCGCGACGAAGTCTTGCGCGACGCCCGTATTCACCTGCCCGCCGTTGCGGCCGGATGCACCGCCGCCGACGCGCCCAGCGTCCACCACCGTTACCGACGCGCCGCGCTTACCCAACGCCAGCGCCGCCGACAAGCCGGTGAAACCCGCGCCGATCACCACCACGTCGGCGAGGCCGTCGACCGGGCCTTCACACGCCGTGACGAACGGCGGCGCGGTGTCGAGCCAATAGGATTCGAGCTTCATCCGGTGTGTCCTTTGTTCGGCAGATGCTTACAGGCCGAGTTCGGCGGCCAGCCCCGGAATGCCGTCGACTTCGTAGTACTGGTAATACGGCGTCGACGGTTCATGACCGCGGTTGATGAAGGCCTTATGCTTGACGCCCATGTCGTGCACGGTCATGAGGTCGTAGCGCAGGCTCGACGACACGTGCAACACGTCTTCCGGATTGCAGTTCAGCTTGTCGAACATGTACTCGAAGCCCTGCATGCGCGGCTTGTACGATTGCGCCTGCTCTGCCGTGAACACTGCATGGAACGGCGCGCCGAGCTTGTCGACGTTGCTCTGGATCTGGTCATTCGACGCGTTCGACAGAATCACGAGCTTGTACTTCTTTGCAAGGCGCGAAAGACCCTCGGGCACGTCCGGATGCGGACCCCACGTCGGCACTGCTTCATAGATCTTCTGCGCACCGGCTTCATTGAATTCGACATTCATGCGCGCGCACGCACGGCGCAGCGCATTCACCACGACATCGCGATACGGCTTCCATGCGCCCAGCACTTCGTCGCGGCGATAGCCGGCGTAGAACGCGACCAGCTTTTCGAGGTCGTCGGCCTTCAGAATGTGGCCGTACAGTTCGCGCGTCATGTCGGCCATGCGGAATTTGGTCAGCGTGCCGTAGCAGTCGAAGGTAATGTATTTCGGTTCGAATTCGATCATGGTGCAGTCCTATCGTGATAGTGAACTCGCGTCGAGCTCATTGGCGAAAACAGGGAAAGCTCATTCCTGTAAAAGATTTAATCAGCGCAAAAACATAGATGTTCCTGATTCGCGCGCTGCTTGTGACACAAACCATTCGTTTTGAGGCCGTTGCGCAGCACAGTCTGCGGTTACCGGCTGGAAGCCTTGCCAGGCTTGGCTCGCGTGGGCCGAACGTGCACGCGGGCGCCCGTCATTGCCGCAGATCGATCAGCACGCTCTTGAAGCGCAGGTTGGCCTCGTAAGCCTGGCGTCCCAGATCCTTGCCGATGCCCGAACGCTTGTAGCCGCCCGTCGGGATCATGAAGTCGGACGTGCGGCCATACCGGTTGACCCACACGGTGCCCGCTTCGAGTCCGCGCACGAAACGCAGCGCCCGGCCGAGGTCGGCGGTATGCACGCCGGCCGCGAGCCCGTATTCGGGATGCTGTGCGAGCGCGAGCGCTTCTTCTTCGGTGTCGAAGGTTTGCAGCGTGAGGACCGGGCCGAATACTTCTTCGCGCACGGCATCGGAGCTGGCGGTGACATCGGTCAGCAAGGTCGGCGTGTAGAACGCGCCTGAAGATCCGCCGCCTGCCTGGGCACGCGCGCCGCCGTAACGCAGCGTTGCGCCCGCGTCGATCGTGCGGCCCACGATGCTTTCAATGCGAGCCGCCTGCGGCTCGGAGATGATCGGCGAGAGCGTCGTGCCCGCCGCCCAGGTCGCACCCGGTTTCAATTCGGCGAAGATCCTGCCGATACGCTCGGCAAGCGGTTCAGCGAGGCTGCGCTCGACGAGCAGCCGCGAACCAGCCACGCACACCTGCCCCGCGTTGCCGGTAATCGCTCCTGCGATACGGCGCGCCACGTCGTCAAGACGCGGCGCATCGGCGAATACGATTTGCGGACTCTTGCCGCCCAGTTCGAGGGTGACGGGCTTGGTGCCGCTCATCGCGCACGCCGACATGATCGACGCACCGGTGCGAGTCGAGCCGGTGAACGTGACCTTGCTGATCTTCGGATGACGCACCAGTTCGTCGCCAGTCGTGCGTCCGTCGCCCTGCACCACATTGAACATGCCCGCCGGCACGCCCGCCTGCACGGCCAGCTCGGCGAGGCGCAGCACGGAGAACGGTGTCATCTCCGATGGTTTCAACACGACGGCATTACCCGCGGCAAGCGCTGGTGCGATCTTCCACGAAGCCATTACGAGCGGGAAATTCCACGGCGCGATTGCGCCGATCACGCCGTATGGCTCGGCGATCGTCATGCCGAGATGGTCGTGGTCGGTAGCCGCGACATCGCCGCCAAGCTTGTCGGCGAACTCCGCGTAGAAGCGGATGCCTTCCGCGGTGAAGGGCACGTCCCACGACACAGCTTGCGCGACCGGACGGGTCGAGCCGAGCGCTTCAAGGCGGCCGAGCGCGGGCGCGTCGGCTTCGACCAGATCGGCAAAACGGCGCATGATCTTCGCGCGCTCACGTGGCGCCATGCGCGCCCAGCCGCTGGTGCGAAACGCCTGCCACGCGTTCTGCACCGCGCGGTCCACCATGTCGGCATCGGCCACCGGCACGCTCGCGTAGACCACGCCGTCCGACGGCCGCGCTACGTCCATGCGGCGCGCGCCGTGCTGCCCGCCTTCCACGTACTCGCCGCCGATGAAATGGCCGCTGCGAATCTCGACATCGTCCGGATTGAAGCTGTCCATGAGAAAGTGTCCTGTGTGGTGACTGGATAAAGACGCATGCGATGTGTTGGTAGCAGGTCATCGCAATGACAAAATCGTAGAGCCGCGTGCCCGGCATATGTCGCCGACAAAATTCGCCGCGCAGCAGAACCCGCCTGTAATGCATGTCCAGACCTGGTGTTTTGCATCGAATTGCAATGTGGCCCTCTGGAGCGCGTTACATAGAAAGATCGTCCTAGTCACACCGCGCCCCGGATGACAAAGTGACGCGTAAGCCTTTAGCCATTCATGGAGTGCGGCGTGCCCGATTCGATTACCTATAGACGCTTTACCCTCGACGACATAGACGCCGCTCATGCGTTGACGGTCGAACTCAAATGGCCGCATCGCGCGGATGACTGGAGATTCGTCGTGCAGCTCGGCGTGGGTTTCGTCGCGGAAGACGCGAGCGGCGTAATCGGCACGGCGCTTTGCTGGAAGTACGGTGCGGACCGTGCGTCGCTCGGCATGGTGATCGTGTCGCCGGCGCGGCAAGGACGCGGCATCGGCAGAAAGCTGATGGAGCTTCTGCTCGAAGAACTCGGCGGCCGGATCACGTTCCTGCACGCAACCCCCGCCGGTCAGCCGCTTTACGAAAAGCTCGGCTTCCGCGCGGCCGGCACGCTCGACCAGCATCAGGGCGCGGCATTTCAGCCGCCGCTCGTGTCGTTGCCGCCCGGCGAGCGTCTGCGTCCGTTAGGTTCAAGCGACACCGCGCGGCTCGTGGAACTGGCTTCGCAGGCAAGCGGCCTCGATCGCAGCGAGGTCCTGCCCGCGCTGCTCGAGAACGCCGACGGCATTGCGCTCGACCGCGACGGCGAACTCGTCGGCTTCGCGCTCTTTCGCCGCTTCGGACGCGGCTTTGCGATCGGCCCGGTGGTCGCGCCTCTTTCCGGCGATGCGAGCCGCGCGAAGGCGCTCATCAGCCACTGGCTCGCGCTCAATGAAGGCGTATTCGTGCGCGTCGATACTCCAGGCGATAGCGGTCTGACCGAATGGCTGGAGCAGCTCGGCCTGCCGCGCGTGGACACCGTCGTCAGAATGGTGCGCAACGCGGCGCCGGAGAGCGTGGCGGCCAAGGCGACAGGTTGCGTGCAATACGGCATCATCAATCAGGCGATTTTCTGACCCGTCATGGCCTTCCTCTATAAAGCAGACCCGGCGCGCGGGGCGCAATGGGCGAAACTCTTCGCCGAGAAGGCGCCCGACCTACCGTTTCATATCTGGCCCGATCACGGCGATCCCGCCGCGATTCGCTATCTCGCCGCCTGGCAACCGCCTGCCAATCCCACGCTCACGTTTCCCAATCTGGAGGTCGTGTTTTCGGTGGGCGCGGGCATCGATCAATTCGATCTGTCGGGCGTGCCGGCACATGTGCCGGTGGTGCGGATGATCGAACCAGGGATCGTGGAAGGAATGGTCGAATACGTCACACAGGCCGCGCTGACGATTCATCGCGATCTGTTCGACTACGGTCTTCAGCAACAACAGCAAGTGTGGCGCGAACTGCCGCTGAAGCCGGCTGCGCAACGGCGCATCGGCGTGCTCGGACTCGGCGTGCTCGGCACCGGGGTTCTGGAACGGCTGCGCCTTTTTGGCTTCGCGTGCGCAGGCTGGAGCCGCTCGCCGCGTGAAATAGAAGGCGTCGAATGCTATGCGGGCGAAGGCTCGCTCGACGCGTTTCTCGCCCGCACCGACATACTCGTTTGCCTGTTGCCGCTCACGTCCGCCACGCGCGGCCTGCTCGACGCGAGCCTGTTTGCCAGGCTGCCGCGCGGCGCATCGCTGATTCAAACCGGGCGCGGCCCGCAACTGAATCAGCCTGATTTGCTCGCAGCACTCGACAGCGGTCAACTGCTCAACGCCATTCTCGACGTGACGGATCCCGAGCCTTTGCCGGCCGGCCATCCGTTGTGGACGCATCCACGCGTACGCATCACGCCGCATATCGCCAGCGCCACGCGGCCCGATACCGCCGTCGACGTGGTGCTCGACAACTTGCGCCGTCATCGCGAAGGTCTGCCGATGCTCGGTCAGATCGACCGTACGCGCGGCTACTAAGCGGCACACATGTCACTGGACATGTGCCCGGCAGCACTTTTCAACGTCCGCAGCACAAAATGCTAAGGGCATGCATCAAAACGCGTCGCGCGCGCTTTTCAGGCAATTGTTTAGGCAAGCGGGCGATCGCCCTGGATCAGTAGTATGGAACCGTCAACAGCCCTTTCCCGCGACGAGAACCCATCATGCCGATTCAATCGCTCATTGAAGCCGACCGCCAGCATCTGATTCACCCTGTCATCAACTATCGTGCGCACGAAGCTCGCGGCGTCACGGTTCTCGAATCCGCCAGCGGCGCGTTTCTGCGCGACGCGGCCGGCAATGAACTGCTCGACGCCTTCTCCGGCTTGTGGTGCGTGAACGTGGGCTACGGCCAGCAGAGCATTGTCGAAGCCGCCACCGCGCAAATGAAAAAGCTGCCCTACGCGACCAGCTATTTTCATTTTGGCTCTGAGCCTGCGATCGAACTCGCACAGAAACTGGCGAGCGTGGCACCGGCGTCGCTGCAACATGTGTACTTCACACTCGGCGGCTCGGACGCGGTCGACTCGGCAATCCGCTTCATCACGCATTACTTCAACGCGACGGGCCGCCCGTCGAAGAAGCACATCATCGCGTTGCAACGCGGCTATCACGGGTCGTCCAGCATGGGCGCGGGGCTCACTGCATTGCCCGCGTTCCACCGCAATTTCGATCTGCCGCTGCCGAACCAGCATCACCTGCCGTCACCGTATGCATACCGCAGCAATTTCGCCGACGACGCCGCGCTAATCGCCGCGTCGGTCGCCGCGCTCGAAGCGAAGGTCGCGGAACTCGGCGCGGACAATGTCGCCGCGTTCTTCTGCGAGCCGATTCAAGGCTCGGGCGGCGTGATCGTGCCGCCAGTCGGCTGGCTGAAGGCAATGCGCGAAAGCTGCCGCAAGTTGGGCATTCTGTTCCTGGCCGATGAAGTGATCACGGGCTTCGGCCGCACGGGTCCGCTCTTCGCATGCCAGGGCGAGAGCGTGGAGCCGGACCTGATGACCGTCGCGAAGGGTTTGACCGCCGGTTACGCGCCGATGGGTGCCGTGCTGATGTCTGACGAAATCTATCAAGGCATTGCCGGTGGCGACGCCGAAGCGATTGTCGGCCACGGTCACACGTATTCCGCGCATCCGGTCAGCGCGGCAATCGGTCTCGAAGTGCTGCGGCTTTATCACGAAGGCGGGCTGCTTGCGAATGGCGCAGCGCGTGCACCGCGTTTTGCGCGCGGTCTCGACGCGTTGCTCGAGCATCCTCTGGTGGGCGACTCGCGTCACCGCGGCTTGCTCGGCGCGCTTGAACTCGTCAGCAACAAGGACAGCAAGGCGCAATTCGACCCGGCACTCAAGCTGTCGGAGCGCATTGCCGCTGCGGCGTATGAAAACCGCCTGATTTTCCGCGCATTCGGCGACAACATTCTAGGCTTTGCACCGGCACTCTCGTACACCGAATCGGACTTCGACATGATGTTCGAGCGGCTCGAAAAAACACTGGACGACGTGCTCGCGCAACCCGACGTTCGGGCCGCGCTAAGCGGCAAAAACGCGGCTAAGAACCAGGTCAAAAGTACTGCCGCTGCATGCTAGAGTAGAGGGCGCCTTAAGCCCCTTACCCCAACCGCCGGAGCTACAACGTTACGATGAGCAGCGATTGCAAGCTGGACCGTATTGACCTGCGCATACTTTCGCAGTTGCAGAAGAAAGGCCGCATAACCAACGTCGAGCTTGCCGATGCGGTTGGCCTTTCGCCCAGCCCCTGCCTGATTCGCGTCAAGCGCCTGGAGAAAGCCGGCTACATCATCGGCTATGGTGCGCAAATCCAGCTCGAAAAACTGGGCGACGTGCAGATCGTTTTCACCGAAGTCACGCTCGCCGATCACCGGCGCGAAGACTTCACCAAGTTCGTGAATGCGATTCGCGACGTGGATGAGATCGTCGAGTGCCATCTCGCAAGCGGCGGCTACGATTACCTGCTCAAGTTCGTCACCCGCAGCGTGAGCCATTACCAAAGCATTATTGAAGGCTTACTGGAACGCGACATCGGCATTGAGAAGTACTTCAGCTACGTGATCATCAAGTCGCCGTTCGTGAAGAGCCACTATCCGCTCGAAACGTTGTTCTCGCAGAATCATCACTAGGCATTATCAGGCGCTGTGTTCCGGCGGGCTCCACTGGGCGAACTCCTCGCTGAGGAAGTCCACGCAGACCCGCACTTTCGCCGACTGCGCGAGCCGCGCCGGATACACCGCCCACAAGTTTGCCGGCTGCGTCACCTCCGGCAACACCTGCTGCAACTGCCCGCTTTCCAGCAGCGGCCGCACGTCCCACATCGAACGCAGCACGATGCCGCGTCCGGCCAGCGCCCATTGCACTGCCACCTCGCCATGATTGGTCGACAACGGTCCCGTAACCTTGATCGACGCCGCCTCGCCGCGCACGGTCAAGCGCCACAATCCGAACGGATGATCGCGCTCCTTGATCGCGAGACACGCATGCGACGACAGATCGGCTAGCTGACGCGGCGCGCCATGCCGCGCGAGGTAATCGGGCGACGCGCATAGCACGCGATGATTGGACGCGAGCCGCCGCGCGATCAGATGCGGCGCGATGTCGTCGCCAATACGAATGTCCAGATCGAAGCCCTCGCCGGCCACATCGACGAGCCGGTCGAACAGGTCGAGGCGCACGCTCAACTGCGGATAACGTTCGGAAAACCCCGCAAGCGCGGGTGCAACGAAGCGCCGGCCGAAACCGAAGCTGCTGGATATACGCAGCTTGCCGCCGGGAATACGGCGCGTGGTCGACACGTCTTCCACCAGCTGATCGACGTCGTCGAGAATCTTCTCGGCCCACGTATAGACCCGCTCGCCGGCTTCCGTGATCGCCACGCGCCGCGTGGACCGGTGCAACAAACGCGTGCCGAGCGTAGTCTCCAGCACATTGATCCGCTTGCTGACATAAGCTGCGGACACGGACAACGCCTCCGCCGCCGCGCTGAAACTGGCTTTGCGCGCGACTTCGCAAAACACGCGCAAATCGCCGAGATCGGGTGACGGGGCGGCGTTCATAGGTCGCTCACTGGCGTGGAGGTTTGTACACGAATCGTGCACAGTGGCTTAACTAAAGCGATCATTTTAGAGCCAAACTGCAAGAATAGAATAACCGTTATCGAATCAGTACTAGCCCTAATGGAGGAGCACAACATGTCGAAAAAATATCGGATCGCTGTCATTCCCGGCGACGGCATCGGCGTCGAAGTCATGCCCGAAGCGCTTCGCGTGCTCGACACGGTGAAAGCGCGCTTTGGCATCGAACTCGAGTATCAGCACATCGAATGGGCGAGCTGCGACTACTACGCGAAGCACGGCCAGATGATGCCCGACGACTGGAAGGCGCAACTGCAATCGGCGGACGCGATTCTGTTCGGCGCGGTAGGTTGGCCCGACACGGTGCCCGACCATATTTCACTGTGGGGCTCGCTGCTCAAGTTTCGCCGCGAATTCGACCAGTACATCAACCTGCGCCCGGCGCGTCTTTTCGCCGGCGTGCCGTCGCCGCTCGCGGGGCGCAAGGCCGGCGACATCGACTTCTGGATCGTGCGTGAAAACACCGAAGGCGAGTATTCGTCGGTAGGCGGCGTGATGTTCGAAGGCACGGAGCGCGAGTTCGTACTGCAGGAATCGGTATTCACGCGGCACGGCAGCGAACGCGTGCTGAAGTTCGCGTTCGATCTTGCGCAACGTCGCGAGCGCAAGAAGATCACCGTTGCAACCAAGAGCAACGGTATCGCGATCAGCATGCCGTGGTGGGACAAATGCGCAGCCGGCATTGCGGCGCAGTACCCGGACGTCACGTGGGACAAGCAGCACATCGACATTCTCTGCGCGCGCTTCGTGTTGAACCCGGATCGCTTCGACGTGGTGGTGGCCACCAACCTGTTCGGCGACATCCTGTCCGATCTCGGTCCCGCGTGCACGGGCACCATCGGGCTCGCGCCGTCGGGCAATCTGAACCCGGACCGCAAGTTTCCTTCGCTATTCGAGCCGGTGCATGGCTCGGCGCCGGACATCGCCGGGAAGAACATCGCCAATCCGATCGCGATGATCTGGTCCGCGGCGATGATGCTGGACTTCCTCGGCAATCACGAGGGCAAGGAGCGTGAGGCACACGACGCGATTCTGGCCGCGATCGAAGCGACACTCGTTGAAGGCCCGCATACCGGCGACCTTGGCGGAAAGGCGAACACCACCGAAGTCGGTCAGGCCATTGCCGCGAAACTCGGCTGAAGCTCACTAATCTTTTTGCCAGGACACTCTCGCATGAGCATGGACACCTACCCCATCGAGGTCGAGTTCCCCGACATCTCGGCACACGAACAATCGCCGTCGGGCATTGCCTACGTTCATACGTTCGACTCCGGCGTGCCCGGCCCGCACGTCATGATCAACGCGCTCACGCACGGCAACGAAGTGTGCGGTGCGATTGTCGTGGACGACCTGCTGCGACGCGCGTTGCGCCCGCGCCGGGGGCGCCTCACGCTCGCGTTCGCGAATGTCGCGGCTTACCTGAGCTTCGATCCCGCGAAGCCGGACGCCGCCCGGTTCGTCGATCAGGACTTCAACCGCGTCTGGACCGCCGCCCTGCTCGACGATGTGTCGCGAACCTCCAGCGAACTAACGCGCGCGCGGGCGATGCGGCCGGTCATCGACAGCGTCGACCTGTTGCTCGACCTGCACTCGATGCACGAGAAGAGCAAGCCGCTGATCGTGGCCGGGCCGCTGCAAAAAGGCATCGATCTCGCCACGCGGCTCGGCACACCGGCCACCGTGATTTGCGACGAAGGCCATCCAGAAGGCCGCCGCATGCGCGACTATGAAGGCTTTGGCGACGCAGCCAGCCCGAAGAACGCGTTGCTGATCGAATGCGGGCAGCACTGGGAACAGACTGCAGTGGCAGTGGCACGCGACACGACTGCGCGTTTCCTGCTGCTCGCCGGTGTGGTCGACCAGAGCGATCTGCCGCCTGACTGGCTCGCGCCGTTGCCGCCTGTGCAGCACATCGTGCGCGTAACGGAACCGGTCGTCGCAACGAGCATGGACTTTCGTTTCGCCGGGCCGTACACCGGGCTCGAAATCTTTCCTGAAGCCGGCGCTGTCATCGGCTGGTCCAACGGCGAAGCCGTCACCACGCCTTACGACAACTGCATGCTCGTCATGCCTTCGCTGCGCCAGCTGCGCCCCGGCGTGACGGTCGTGCGCCTCGGCAAGATCGAACAAACCATTGCCAACACTTCAACCAGCGGCCAGTAAGCGGACGCGTGCATTTATATAAGGCGGCTAAAGCCATGAAGGTTCAACAAATCAAACAAAGCGTGAATCTGCAGAATCTGGAGGACTGGGGCACGGCTGGACTGCCCGGCACCACGCCGATCCGCGTCTCGGGCGTGCAGCGGGTGATCAAAGGAACGGAAGCCATCGACACGGGCATCTTCGAATGCTCGGCCGGCACTTACCGCCGCTCGGTCAAGCAGGCTGAAGTGATGCACATCATCGCCGGGCACGGGCGCTTTACGCCCGACAACGAGGAGACGGTCCACTTTGCGAGCGGCGACACGCTGTTTTTCGAAGCCAATACCGAAGGTCTCTGGGAAGTGGACGAGACTATGCGCAAGGTCTATGTGATCCTCTGATCGACTCTTCCAGTTGCTACCCGGCGCGCTCAGCCGCGCCGCGGCCTCCGCGCTATTCTCCGCTTCGTCACCGCCCTTTCCTTTCGACGCGCCTCGCCACAGTGTCGGGTAATCCCGCGTTGACCTGCCGTTATCAAATTACTTACAGTGGCGCTTGTTCGCTGAAAGAATCGTAGTTCTATATACGAACAAATAAATTCATAGCGACGGCAACCCTGTCCGCATACCATGCATGGATGAAGCCGACAGAGTCGCAGGCGCAGGCATTGCGCGCCGCCCAACGGCGCGCGATCGGAAAGTAAGACGAGGCTCGCTGCGACGAGCCTTTTTGCAGTCAGGAGACGCATCATGAATCGCAGCAACGCTGTGAACGTTCAGACCTTCCTCAACGAACATCCATTTTCACCGTTCCAGTGGCTGGTCTTTTTCATGTGTTTCGTCATCGTCCTGCTGGACGGTTTCGACACAGCCGCCATCGGTTTCATTGCGCCGTCGCTACTCGCGGAATGGGGCATTGCGAAACCGGCCCTCGCACCCGTACTAAGCGCGGCGTTGTTCGGCCTTGCATGCGGCGCACTGGTGTCGGGGCCGTTGTCCGACCGGCTCGGACGGCGGGGAATGCTGCTGGGTTCGGTGCTGCTGTTCGGCGCCGCCTGCCTCGGCTCGGCATTTTCGACGAGCATCGAATATCTGACGGTGCTGCGCTTCATCACCGGCGTCGGCCTCGGTGCGGCCATGCCGAACGCCGTCACGATGATGGGCGAGTACTGCCCGGACAGCCGCCGCGCGACCGTGATCAATCTGATGTTTTGTGGCTTCCCGCTCGGCGCGGCATTCGGCGGCTTCCTCGCCGCGTGGATGATCCCGCATTTCGGCTGGCGCAGTGTGCTGGTGCTCGGCGGTATCGCCCCGCTTCTGTTGCTGGTCCTGCTGGTGATCAAGATGCCGGAGTCGGTTCGCTACATGGTCGCCAACAATCAGCCGGTTGCGCGAATTCGCGCCGCTCTGTCGCGCATTTCGAGCGAAGCCGCGCAGGCGGACTCGTTCATGATGACGGAAACCGCGCCGCAAACCGGCGGCAAGGGCGCGGGTGTAGTGCTGTCGCGCGCGTACATCGTCGGCTCGCTGATGCTGTGGATCACGTACTTCATGGGCCTCGTAATCTTCTACGCATCGATCAACTGGATGCCGATTCTGCTGAAGGACGCCGGCCTCACGCCGCAACGCGCGACGCTGATTTCCGCGCTGTTCCCGCTCGGCGGCGTAGGCGCGGTAGTGTGCGGCGTGCTGATGGATCGCTTCAACGCGAACCGCATCATCGCGGCTTGCTATGCGTTGACCGCCGTGAGCGTGTATTTCATCGGCCAGGCGGTGGGTAATGTCGGCGCGCTCGTGTTCATCGTGTTCGTTGCAGGGGTGCTGATGAATACCGCGCAATCGTCGATGCCCGCACTCGCTGCCGCTTTTTACCCAACGCAAGGCCGCGGCACGGGCGTCGCGTGGATGCTGGGTATTGGACGCTTCGGCGGCATTGCTGGTTCGTTCATCGTGGCGGAACTCACACGCCGTCACTTCACGTTCGCCGGCATCTTCGCAACGATCGCCGTGGCCGGCGTCATCGCCTGCATCGCGCTGCTGATCAAGCAGGCGGCGAGGCCGCATGTGGCGAATGCATCGGTGGCTAAAGCGGAGTCGTTCGGACACTGAGCGCCTTGCACGGAAGTGCGTTGCTGATCCAGACAAGCCGCCTTTCGAGGCGGCTTTTTCTTTTGAAGCTGCAACCTGCGTTGCCGGGTGCGGGGCTTGCTGCAAGTGATGCTGACCATCTTATGGAGCACACGACATGAACCTCGATTCTCTTGCCGGATCTCTTGCCTGTTCGCTGCCCGTTCGCCATGTTCCTGTTATCGGCATGGCGGCGCAATCCCACCCACCGGCCGGTGAAAACGACGACGACCTGGATGACGAACTCGATGAAACGGGCGCGGTCACCAACAGAAGCAACGGCAAAACAGGCACCGACACCGAAGCCGAGCCGGACAAGAAATAATCGCCCACAGCGACGAATCGACGCGGGCAGCAAGGGCTCGCTACCGCGTTAAACTGCGACCTTTGCGCCCAACAGGATTCGTCGTCATGAAACGCGTGGTGATATCGGCATTGCTTGCGGGATGCCTTGCTCAAACGGCCGTTCGGGCTGTGGCACAAACGGTCAGCAATCAGTGCTTTGCGATTGGCGATATCGCCGGCCAGGTCGCTTCGTGGCGCGCGCACAAGAAGACCAAAGCGCAGGCGCTCGATCAGGCCGCAAAGTACTATCGCGACGATGCAGACCGCCAGACGTTTGCCGCCATCATCGAGAAAATCTATGCGCCCAACGCGCCGCGCATGACGCCCGACCAGGCCAGCATGGCGTTCACGTCCGAGTGCGCGACGGCGCGCAACGAGCAGGCGTTAGCGCACTAACGCCTGCGACCGTCAATGCTGCTCGGGCCGCCGCCACGTGTCGTGCGCGCGTCGACCGGCTGTGTCGAACGCGCTAACTCCCCAATGCAATCAGCAGAATATGCTGTAGGCGCCCGAAAAAAACAATGTGCGCACCGTGGGCCGCTTTTTGAGGCGATTCATTGATTGCCGGACGCGCGTAGCATCGGCTTATGGAACGAGCTTCGCGCTGCTCTACACCTGCTGCGCGCTTACAGAAACCGTACGCCCGATACAGTCAAAACGGCAACCCAAGGAGCAACGCAATGTCTCTCGCATTGACGCGCAATGAACTGATTCGCCCGCTGAATTTCATCGGCGGAAAATGGATCGCCGCCGCGAACGGCGCGCGCTTTCCCGTCACTAATCCCGCGACCGGCGACACGATCGTCGAAGTGGCGAACAGCAGTGCCGCCGACGCACGCGCCGCCACCGACGCCGCGGCCAGCGCGTTGCCCGCATGGCGGGGCAAGCTGCCGCGCGAACGTGCTGAGATTCTGCGCCGTTGGCACGCGCTCATCGTTGAGAACACCGAAGACCTCGCCAAGCTGATGTCGACGGAACAAGGCAAGCCTCTGGCGGAAAGCCGCGGCGAAGTCGCGTATGGCGCGTCATACGTCACGTGGTTCGCAGACGAGGCGACGCGCATCTACGGCGACATCATTCCGCAGCAGCAACGCGGCAAACGCATGAGCGCGGTGAAGGAAGCCATCGGCATCGTGGCCGCGATCACGCCGTGGAATTTCCCGCTCGCGATGATCGCCCGCAAGATCGCGCCGGCCCTCGCGGCCGGTTGCACGGTGGTCGCCAAGCCCGCCGAAGACACGCCGCTCACTGCACTGGCACTCGCCGCCCTCGCACAGGAAGCCGGCGTGCCCGACGGTGTGCTGAACATGCTGTCCGCTTCGCGCGACCAGGGCATTGAAGCGGTGGCCGATTGGCTCGCCGATGCTCGCGTTCGCAAAATCACGTTCACCGGTTCGACGCCGGTCGGCAAGCATCTTGCGCGCGAGTCCGCCGCCACGTTGAAAAAGCTCTCGCTCGAATTGGGCGGCAATGCGCCTTTCATCGTATTCGACGACGCCGATCTCGACGCCGCCGTCACCGGTCTGATCGCAGCAAAGTTCCGCAATGGCGGGCAAACGTGTGTATGCCCGAATCGCGTCTATGTGCAAGCCGGTGTCTATGAGCGTTTCGCCGATCTGCTCGCGAAACGCGTGGCGGCCCTGAAGGTTGCGCCCGCAACGGACCCGAGCGCGCAAATCGGCCCGATGATCAACGAGCGCGCAATCGACAAGATCGCGCGTCACGTGGAAGACGCCGTAAAACAAGGCGCAACAGTGTTGACCGGCGGCAAGCGCCTAACGGAACTGGGCCCCAACTACTATGCACCGACTGTGCTGACCGACGCAAATGACGGCATGCTGGTGTGCTGCGAAGAGACCTTCGGACCGGTTGCGCCGCTGTTCCGCTTCAGCGACGAAGCCGAAGCGGTGCGTCTCGCGAACGACACGCCGTTCGGCCTCGCCGCTTACTTCTTCACGCAGGATGTGCGGCGTATCGACCGTGTCGCCGCCCGACTGGAAGCAGGCGTAATCGGTATCAACGAAGGCGCTGTGTCGAGCGAAGCGGCGCCGTTTGGAGGCGTAAAAGAATCGGGCTATGGCCGCGAAGGCTCGAAGTACGGACTCGACGATTATCTGTCGATCAAGTACCTGTGCCAGGGCGGCTTCGACCAGTAAGCGTTCGCCTCGGGTTAGACCAAAGCATTGCGATGGGCTTCCACCAGTTCGGCCATGCTGTTAAAGCGAAAGTCGATCTTCGGCTGGGAGCCCGGGTCCATTGTCGCGCCGAACCCCTCTTTGGCATGCCGGCGATAGATCCAGCACGACGCAAGTCCGAACTCATTCGCCGGCTTGTGATCGTGAAAGAGACTTTCCGCCGTGTGAAGAACCTTGTTCTTGGAGATGCCGCGTTCGCCCAGCTTCTCCAGCATGTACTCGAAATTGCGCGGCGACGGTTTGTACGAACCGATATCTTCAGCGGTGAAGATTGCGTCGAATTCGACCTTTAGCTTTGCGTTGCTGTAGCTGAAGCTCTCATTGTCCACGTTCGAAAGAATGACCAGCTTGTAGTGCTGCTTCAGGTACTGCAACGCCGCGGCTGAATCGTCGAAGGCAGGCCAGTTCTGAATTGATCTGCCATAAGCCATGCAGTCGTCGAGCGTGTACGGCACGCGCCACTCTTCCGCGAGGCGCTTATAGACGATAGGCAACAACTCCTGATATCGCCGGTAAGGCGTGTACTTTTGCTGCGACGACTCGTGTCGCGCGTGTGCTTCGAGTACCTGATCGCGCGTCAGCGTTTGCTCGACGCGCTCGAGAAGCGGCCGCAATCCTTCGAAAATGCCTGTTTCCCAGTCGATGAGTGTGCCGTAGCAATCGAACGTCAACGTGTCGAAGTCGGTCAGTCGCATTGATTGCGCTCCTCATTTTCGCGGATCATAGGCGACAGTGTAGGGTATTCTGCGCGTACCGACGTCAAATAGAATCGCTATGAATCTTAGGGCTCTACAGTGCTTCGTGATTCTTGCCGAGGAGCTGAATTTCAGCCGCGCTGCTGAACGGCTTCACATTGCGCAGCCCGCGCTGAGCCAACAGATCCGCTCGCTCGAAGAGCGGCTCGGCACGCAACTGGTCGACCGCGCTCGACGGCCGCTCACGCTGACCGAAGCGGGACTTTACTTGTGTACAGAGGCTCGCCAGATACTCGGTGCTCTGGAGCAGGCGAGCCTCGCGACGCAGGAAATCGGCATAGGCCGGCGCGGCTGGCTCAGCGTCGGCTTCACGCGCTCGGCGATGTACAGCATTCTGCCGCCCGCGCTCAAAGCGTTTCATCAAGCGTATCCGCAGGTGGAACTGAAGCTCTTCGAAATGCTCACCGAAGAACAGACCGATGCGCTTCGCGACATGCGGATTCACATCGGCATTGGCCGTCAGCCGCTGGCAATCGAAGGATGCACGTCGTACCCGCTGCTGCGCGAACGGGTGGTGGCCGCGTTGGAGCCGGGCCATCCGCTCGCCGCGCGGAAGAGCTTGAAGATCGCCGATCTCGCCGATACGCCTTTGATCCTTTACCCGAAGCATCAGAATGCACAATTCAAACGCTCGGTCCTATCGTTGTATCGCGATGCCGGACTGACGCCGTTCGTCGCTCATCAGGCGTATGAGATTCAAACCGCTATCGCGCTCGTGGCCGCTGGGCTGGGTGTCACGTTCATTGGCGAGTCGGTAGCGCGCCTGGGCCGCAGTGACGTTGTCTATCGCCACCTGACAGGACCGGCTTCCAGGTACCGCTCGACGCTCGCTGCGACTTTTCGCTCGGACGACGCGTCGCCGCACTTACGTGCGTTCCTCGCCTGCCTTCCGCCGCCGCTTGAGAACACCGCACTATAAGCAAAAGCCTATAGAAGCATAAGCAACCGGTCTTGGACTGCTCACCCGCCCGTTCTTATCATTGCCTGCACATATGACAAGAACGCAGGGACGGCGCACTCGCCGTCGCCGCAAGGTAGGAGACAGCATGAACCCGATCGACGAAGCCGCAACCATGCGAAAGGTATATGGGCGTCTGATGCCCCTGCTTTTCGCCATGATGTTCTTCAATTACCTCGACCGCATCAACATAGGTTTCGCCGCACTCGACATGAACAAGCAGTTGGGCTTTAGTCCCGCTGTGTTCGGTTTCGCGGGCAGCATTTTCTTTGTCGGCTACATGTTGCTGGAAGTGCCGAGCAACCTGCTGTTGCATCGCGTCGGCGCACGGCGCTGGATCGCACGCATTCTTCTGACGTGGGGCGCCGTGGCCGCGGTGACTGCGTTCGTGTTCAACGACACGAGCTTCTACGTGCTGCGCTTTTTGCTGGGCGTCATGGAAGCAGGCTTTTTGCCGGGCGTCGCGGTGTATCTGACGAAGTGGTTTCCGGTGCGCTACCGGGCGCGAGCGGTGGGCGGCTACATCATCGCCGGGTCGTTTTCGGCAGTGCTGGGCGGACCAATTTCCACGGCGCTCATGACGTACGCGGACGGCATTCTCGGTTTGCACGGCTGGCAGTGGATGTTCATTCTCGAAGGCGTGCCGGCAATGCTGCTCGGTCTCCTCACCCTGCGCATCATGACCGAGCGCCCGGCCGACGCCGAGTGGCTCTCCGTCGACGAAAAGCGCTGGCTCGAATCCACGCTCGCCGCAGAACGAGAAGCCTTGGGCGGCAACACGCACTTCCCGCTTATGCGCGTGGCGGGCGACATTCGTGTGTGGAGTCTGGCTTGCCTGTTCGGCTGCGCACTGGTCGGCATTTATGGATTGTTCCTGTGGTTGCCGCAGATCGTCAAAAGCCTTGGACACCTTACTAATCTCGAAGTCGGCTTTCTGTCCGCCGCGCCGCCTTTACTCGGCGTACTCGGCACCTTTCTGATCAGCCGCAGCTCGGACCGCACCGGCGACCGGAAGAAACACCTTGCTTTCGTGTACGGGATGAGTGCGCTTGCCATTGCCGGCAGCGCATATGCGCCGAATCCGGTGATCGCCTACGTGCTGTTGTGCGTGACCGGCCTGTTTATCTACGCGGGCAATCCGCTGTTCTGGAGCCTTGCATCGTCGTTCAGAACCGGCGCGGCAGGCGCCGCAACCATCGCGCTCATCAACACCATTGCTCAGTTCGGCGGCCTGGTCGGCCCATGGAGCATTGGTCTCGTGCGCAGCGCAACCGGCAACTTCAAGCTAGCGTTGCTGACAATTGCAGCGTTCCTGCTCGTGGCCACGGTTATCGCACTGGTGATGCGCGTCACGGCATCGGAAGACGAAACACAATCGCTCGCCACAGGCGACGCCGCGCCACGTGCGTAACGGACATCGCGACAACAAGCAAAGGCATTGCAAACCATGATCATCGATTGTCACGGGCATTACACGACCTCGCCGCCGCAGCACGAAGCCTGGCGCACGCAGCAGATTGCCGCGTTAAAGGACGGCCACGCGCCGCCCGCGCGCCCTAACATTAGCGACGATGAGATCCGCGAGAGCATCGAAACGGGCCAGTTGCGTATTCAACGCGAACGCGGCACCGACCTCACGATATTTTCGCCACGTGCTGCGAGCATGGGCCACCATCTCGCCACCGCGCAAGCAAACGCGCACTGGTCACGCGAGTGCAACGACCTCGTGCATCGCGTGTGTTCGCTGTTTCCGCGCAACTTCGTGGGCGTATGCCAGTTGCCGCAAGCGCCAGGCGTGCCGCCCGCGAACTGTATCGACGAATTGCGGCGCTGTGTCGAAGAACTCGGTTTTATAGGCTGCAATCTGAATCCCGATCCATCCGGCGGACACTGGTCGGGTCTGCCGCTCACGGATCGCTCGTGGTATCCGCTCTATGAAACGATGGTCGAACTCGACGTGCCCGCGATGATCCACGTGTCGTCGTCGTGTAACCCGAACTTCCATGCAACCGGTGCGCATTACATCAACGGCGACACCTCCGCGTTCATGCAGTTGCTGACTGGCGACCTGTTCGCGGACTTCCCCACGCTGCGTTTCATCATTCCGCACGGCGGCGGCGCAGTGCCTTATCACTGGGGGCGTTATCGCGGCCTCGCGCAGGACATGCAGCGTCCACTGCTGCGTGATTACCTGCTAAAAAACGTGTTCTTCGATACCTGTGTCTATCACCAACCGGGCGCTGAGTTGCTCGCGAAAGTAATCCCCGTGGAAAACATTCTGTTCGCGTCAGAAACGATAGGCGCGGTGCAAGGCATCGATCCGGAGACCGGACACCATTACGACGATACGCGCCGCTATATCGATGCAATCGAATGGCTTAGTGACGCGGAGCGCCAACGCATATATGAGGACAACGCGCGTGCCGTGTATCCGCGGCTTTCGCGTCAACTCGACCGGCAACTCGCGGCGCAAGGAGCTATTGTATGAACCCAATCGGATGGCGGGAGTATGAGTCGGCACCCCAGGCTACAGCAGCGACTCTCGGTGCATTGCGCGAACTTGCGGTGTCCCTCCTCAGCGACAACATGGCACGCGCGAGCGGCATGCTCGGATTGCGACCGTATCATCGGCCGAAGCCGCTTGCGGGCACCGCGGTCACGGTGCATACCCGGCCTGGCGACAACCTGGCGATTCATCGGGCGTTCGATTTCTGCAGACCCGGCGACGTGCTGGTGATCGACGGCGCCGGCGACCTTACCCAGGCGCTGATGGGCGAGATCATGGCGAGCTTCGCTCAGAGTCTGGGCGTGGAGGGACTCGTGATAGATGGTGCGATACGCGACGTCGGCGCGCTAGGTCAGCGCGACTTTCCGGTGTACGCACGCGGCGTCACACATCGTGGTCCGTACAAGAATGGACCTGGCGAAATCAACGTGCCTGTCACCGTCGGCGGCATGGTGGTCCATCCAGGCGATATCATTGTCGGCGATGAAGACGGCCTGCTCGCAATCGCGCCCGCCGACGCCGAAGCTGTTATCGAAGGCGCGCGCCGCCAACAAGCGAAAGAGATGGCGGCCTTGAAGTCGATTGCCGAAGGCAACTTCGACCGCTCGTGGGTTGCCCCTCAACGCGACAGGATGATGAACCCCTGAACGTGAGCCTCATGGCGCAATATCTGAACGCTGAAATGCTCGTTGAACTGGCGCGTGCCGCAGAGGCACGCGCCGCCGGGCCATGTGCCTGCATGAAGACGCCGCTAGACGGCTGGCAGTCGCAGCCGCTTTCTCTCGACGAAACGCAGTTCGAGGAAATCGGCACGCTGCTGCCGCAAGACTATGCGGAGCCGACTTTCAGTGAGTACTTGCCGGACAAGACAACCTATTGGTCGGCCGACGCGCCCATTGCGCCGCGCTACTTTCCGTACAACCGCTGTGCAGTGTGGAAGTGCGTCTTATGCGGACGTCTCTATCTGCACTACACCGAAGGCGGCGGCTATTTTGTCGATCGCAGGATTCGCGCGGTGAAAGCCGATTTGATTGAAGACGTGCCATTGCTTCCCTAAAGCCCTCAAGCACGAACGCAGTAACGCCCTAACCGCTCGCCAGTCGAGCGATCTGTGTCTCCGATATCGCGCGAACATCCACGCGGCGCGGCAAAATCGCATCGCGGTTCGCACTGTCGGCCACTCTCTGAAGCGCGGCAATATCCTTATCGTTGATGAAATGCTGTTTGAGCGACGCGCGCCGCGTGATCGTTTTCGCGGCATCGAGCGGAGAGCGCGTCAACGTTGCATAGATTTGTGCATATGCATCGGGGTTGGCCAACGCCCACTCACCCGCACGTTGCAGCCTCAACAACACGTCGGCAATGGCCGCGCGTTTGCCGGCGTCCGCAAGCGACGCCCCTGACGCAGTGATAAAGCCTAGCCCGCTATTGATGCCAGTGCCGTCGCGCAAAATGCGGGCGCCGCGTTGGACGGCAATGCCGTAGTACGGATCGAATGTCGCCCACACTTCGATGGATCCGGAAGCGAACGCCGCAAACGCGTCGACGGGTAAAATGAAGCGCACCGTCACGTCGTCTTTCGATAAACCCGCTTCGGCGAGCGCGCCATACAACTGGAATTGCGAAATGCTGCCGCGTGCCGACGACACAAACACGGTGCGCCCTTTCAGGTCCGCAACCGCACGTATCGCGGAGTTCGGCGGGACAAGGATGCCGAGTTGCGCTCCCGAGCCCACACGGGTTGCCACGATCTTCAGCGTCGGATCGCCGACCGCCGCGGCGAGTACCGGCAAATCGCCTGCCGGTGCGAGATCGACGGCGCCCGCGCGCTGCGCTTCGAACAGCGGCGCAGCCCCCTGAAAATTCGCCCAGCGAAAAGCGTATGGCGCTCCGTCGAGCACTTTGGCCGCCTCGACGAGCGCGCGCGTGCCGCCGGCCTGGTCACCGAGTACGAGCGTGGTCGATGCTAGATCCGCAGCCAGCGTACGTTGCGAATGTAAAGCGCCGGTCGCCGCGAGAGCGGGCACGGCACCCAACAGTTTCAGCATGCGCCGTCGCGTTGAAAAAGAAGTTGGAGCGGAATGAGCCATAAGCCCTCAAGTCAGGTCGATACGTCAGCGTACCGAGCCGCGCGAGGCATGGGAATGAATCGATTTCGATAACGTTATTTGTCGGCGCGCTTTGGCGTCGGCGCGCGCCAACAGCGTCGAAGGGCACGCAGGTCGTTGCAAGTCTTGTATGTGAGTGCTCCAGTACACGCAAAAAACCGCCACTGGGCCATTTGCAGTGCGCGCTTGGCTACCCGCGATTCAAAGTTGAAACGATTCGGTCCGATGCCGGCCGATAAACCGCCTCAATTCGTCGGGGAAAGCCGCGAACGGCGCACCTGGGTCAAATCCCTAAATTTGGGCTGCACAGCATAGCCATGGCCGAAAAGCGCCGTTTTACGCCACGGGAAGAATGACCTGACGATGACGCAGAAGTGATGCAAGTCGGTCAGAACTACGCATACCGGCATCTCGCGACGTGCAGTCAACTGGCTGCAACCCCGACACGCTAAGGAATCGACCATGACTGGCCCACTCCTTGCCTTTATCTTTTCATACAGCCGGCGACATGACCATCGACCAGGTCCTGCCAACGGGGGCTTCTCTCAAACGCTCGAGAACGAGCGGCGAGAAGAACGATCCGGCTGCGAAATAAAAGAATACAAGGAGTACCAGAAGATGCAGTCTCTCATCCTCATTCGAACGGGCTCGCGGTGTGCCGTGCGCATCGCGCGTCGTCTTCTGGCATCCCCTCTAGCGGTCATGTTCAATGCGCCGCTTACGTCCCCTGTTTTCCGCAAGCTAATCGCGCAGACAATCCCGCTGACAATCGCGCCGCGACATCGTCAGCACACGGATCGTAGTGGGCCGTTTTCGGCTCCTGCCCGGCCGCTCTCATACGCAGCGCCCGGACGCCATTTTCTGTAGCACCCTTGTAGTGAGCAGCACGTTGTACCCAAACCGTAGTTATTCGATGACATTTAAGTTAGCCATCCTAAAGGGAGATCAATCATGAAATCGTTTATCAACAGCGCAAAGGCATTCATTCGCGACGAAGACGGCGTGACCGCCATCGAATACGGCTTGATCGCCACGCTCATCGCGCTCGCCATCATCGTTGGCGTGACGGCCGTTGGTACCAATCTCAACGCGAAGTTCAACTTCATCGCAGGGAAGCTCGCGTAAATACCGGCCGGTGCCGGCGGACGAATCGTGCAAGCGTACCGTCCGCCGCCACTGCCGCTAGCCGCTGCCCGGCCCGCAAGGCCGCCATCCAGTTGAACGGGAGTTGATCATGCAATCGCTCATTGAATCCATTGACGCATTCGCCCACGACGAACAAGGCGTCACCGCAATCGAGTATGGCCTCATCGCCACGCTCATCGCGCTCGCCATCATCGTCGGTGTGACGGCCATCGGGACGAACCTCGAGGCGAAGTTCATCGCGATCTCCGGCTATCTGGCCTAGTTTCGCGCGAAGTGCCGATGGGCGTGCCGCGTTCGCGCCGTCGTCCATCGCATCGCCCTTCTTCAGTTTGCGGTATTGCCGACGAGAGCTTGCCATGTTGATTACCAGCAACGTCCTGCCACCGATCGCCCCGTGCGTCATCGCGCTCGTGGTCGCCGCCGCCAGCACGGACATCCAGTGCCGGCGTATTCCGAACATGCTGGTCGGCGCCGGTCTGCTCGGCGCGTTTTTTGTGCAGTGCTGGCTCAAGGGATTCGGCGACGGCACCGGCGCGTGGTTCACGGGCGCGGTTGTGGGATTCGCGCTGTTTCTGCCGTTTTATCTCGTGCGCGGCATGGCTGCGGGGGACGTCAAGCTGCTCGCGATGGTCGGCGCATGGATTGGCCCTTTGCTCGTGTTCCATGCGGCTCTCGCCACGTGCGTGATCGGCGGCATATGGATGCTCGTGCGTACCGGACGGCGTCATCAGTTGGGAAAGGTTTGGGCGAATCTTCGGGTCATTGCCCAGCCCACGTTACGCAAAGCAGGCGCGGCTTCCATCGAATCGGTGGGATCGGTGCCCTACGGCGCAGCCATCGCAGCAGGAACCATTTCGGTCTTGCTGACGGCAACGGCGTAACGGATTCACAACCGCGTGCCGGACGACGATCCGGCATCAGAAACGATAAAGCCGTGCTCAAAGTAGCGCGCGGCACCGGGGAGCAGGACATGAATACGAACGGTACGGCCACAGCCCAGGCAACGAGCACACCTCTCGACATGGACGTCGGCCAGAGTTGCACGAACCAGATGGTATTACGCGCGCCGCGCACCGTTGCGGACACCGGCTTGCCCGCGCTCTTCGTCGCGCATCTGATCCTGAAGTCCCTTCTGCAGAACGGCAAATCGTCGCTCGGCGATCTCATTGCGCGGCATTGCCTGACGGCAGCGGCACTCGAAGAAACGATCGGCTTCCTCGTGCGCGAACATCTTGTCGAAATCGCCCATCGCGGCGCGGCCGATAGCGATGTCTATCTGCGCCTCACCGATGCCGGCCGCGCTCTCGCGGCTCACGAAGCAAGCCGCTCCACCTATTGCGGCCCCGCGCCGGTCACGCTCCAGGCGTATGTGAGCATGATCAACGCGTATTCGGTGAAACGCCTCCGCATTGCGCAGTACGACGTGCGCGCCGCCTTCCCGGATCTGATCGCCGATATGCCCTTGATCGATTCCGCAGTCGCCGCGTTGAACGCCGGCCGCCCGGTCATGCTCTATGGCCCGGCGGGCGGCGGCAAGACCTACCTCGCCGAACGGCTTGGTGAGTTGCTGCAAGGCGCTGTGCCGGTTCCCTATGCGATTCATGTAGCGGGCGATGTCATCCAGTTGCACGACCCGCTGATTCATCGCGACGCTTGCGCTAACGCCCTGCCTCACGTCACTGATCGCCGCTGGCGAGTATGCGAACGGCCGGTGGTGATGTCCGGCGGCGAGCTGACATTGGCGATGCTCGATCTTCAGTACAACGCGAACAGCGGCTTTTATCAGGCACCGCCGCATATGAAGGCGAACATGGGCATGTATGTCGTCGACGATCTCGGCCGTCAGCGCGTCGCGCCCGCCGATCTGCTCAATCGCTGGATCACGCCGCTCGATCGCGGCGTCGATCAGTTCTCGCTGCAATCGGGCGCGCGCTTCGTGAGCCCGTTCGATGTGTGGCCCGTATTCTCGACAAACCTCACCCCTGCCGAGCTGAGCGACAACGCCTTTCTGCGCAGGCTCGGCTCGAAGCTCCATGTCGGCCCGCTGTGCCTCGACGACTACCGGCGCCTCTTCGACGCTCAATGCACGGCATACGACATTGAACAGGCACCGGGCGTGTTCGAGTACCTGCTGCAGCAATTGCATCTGCGCAGCCGGACACCGCTTCTCGCCTGTTATCCGGCCGATCTTCTCGCCGTGCTGCATTCGTTCGCGCTCTATCACGGCGACGTACCGGTCGTCACCGAATACCGCCTGGCGCATGCATGGCACAGCTATTTCGGCAGCGCGCCGGAACATGAAGACACGCTTTTATCCCATGCCGGGCAAGCCGGCAAACGGTACGCCGGCGTCTGATCAGCAGATGCCATCGCAACGCATGAAAGGAGTATCACCATGAAGACCAGTCGCGCAATTGTGATGTTAGGAATGGCTCTGCTCGCGGGTCTTGCCGCCGTCGGTTTCGCGTCGCGATGGTTGCTGCAGGCCTCGTCGTCGGCCGTCACGCCGGTTGCGGTGGCCACCGCCGAAGTGAGTCTGGGGCAGCCGCTGAATCCGAACATGATCCGCACCGTGAACTGGCCCTCCGCAAGCGTCCCGCCCGGCGCGTTCAAGGATGCCAAAGCACTCGACGGGCGTGTGGTGCGCACGAGCCTCGAACCCGGCGAGCCGGTGATCGAATCGAAGCTCGCTCCGCAAGGCACCAAGGGCGGGCTATCGGCCGTGATCGGCGAAGGCAGGCGTGCGATCACGGTGCGCGTGAACGATGTCGTGGGCGTGGCGGGTTTTGCACTGCCCGGCAACTATGTGGACGTGATCGTCAACACTCAGGAACCCGAAGCGAAAAACTCGGACCCGCAGCAGAGCATCTCGAAGATCGTCCTCGAAAAGATTCTCGTGCTTGCCGTCGCGCAGCAGGTCAGCCGCGACGATACGCAGCCCAAGGTCGTCAACGCGGTCACGCTCGAAGTGACGCCGGACCAGGCTGAAGAGCTCGATCTCGCGCGCAGCGTCGGCAGCCTGTCGCTGGTGCTGCGCAACCAGATCGACGACCGCGCGTTGCCCACCGGCGGCGCGACCAAGGTCACGCTGCTAGGCAGGCCCGCCGCGCCGGCGTCCGCGCCCGTTGTGGCGGCGGCGCCTGCGCGCGTCAAATACACGGCCCGCCCCGCGCCGAAGCGCGACTGTGTCGGCGTGCTATCCGGAACGCAAGGTAGTCAGGAATGCTTTTGATCACATAACAGTCGGGCAATGCCGCCGAGTGTCGCGCACGACAGTTCGCTCGCAACGGGGCTACGGGGAGATAAAGAAAATGAAATCGAGTCAACGGAAAATCATGAACGGCTGTGCGATGCGCGCCGCGTTGCTGACCACAACGATATGCGCATCGCTGCTCGGCACGCAGGCGGTGCACGCCCAGGAAGCGCTCGATCCCGGCATGTCCGGCAAAGGCGTCGCCGTGCCCATGCCGCGCGGTCCGGTGCAAATGACCATCAGCATGAATCCCACGGCGGCGCAGCCCGCGAGCGCAATGCAAAGCGCCGCCGCCCGCGGTCCTGCATGCAGCCGCACGCAGAACGAGCAAAGTACGGTGGTAGTGCCAATCGGCAAGTCGACGCTGATGCACACCGCGGAACCGGTGCGCAACCGCACGCTGGGCAATCCGCTGATAGCGCAGGCCACCATGGTGTCGCCGCAAACGCTGTACGTGGTCGGGATGGCGGTGGGCACCACCAACATGATCGTGCAAGGCAAGAGCGGCGCGTGCGAGGTCATCAACGTGGTAGTGAACGCGGATTCCGGCGGTCTGCAGACTTCGCTGTCGCAACTCATGCCGGATGAGCCGAACATCCGCGTCTCGACGGTCGCGGGAGACCTCGTGCTCGCCGGCCGCGTATCGAATGCACAGGCCGCTATTCAGGCACACGAAATCGCCAAAGCATACGCACGCAGTTCGCTGCCGGCAGCCAACGGCGCGTCGAACGGCAACGCGAAGGCCGCGACCGTGCTCAACATGATGAGCGTCGACTCGCCGCAACAGGTGATGCTCGAAGTGAAGGTCGCAGAAGTGTCGAAGACAGTGCTCAATCAGTTGGGCTCGGCAATGAACATTCAGGGCGGCTTCGGCTCGTGGAGCGGCGCGTTGATCAGCAACCTGCTCGCGGGGGTGTCGAGCATCGTCGACGTGAACAAAGCGAATAACCGGCCATTCAATGTCGCGATCGACGGACAGCACGGCGACAACCTCGTGAAGATTCTGGCCGAGCCGAATCTCGTCACGTTGAGCGGGCAGGAGGCGACATTCCTCGCAGGCGGCAAGGTTTTCATTCCGATTCCGCAAAGCAATCTGAACGGCGTGGCGACCATCGTCTTGCAGGAAGAGGAATTCGGCGTCGGCCTGAAGTTCACGCCGACTGTACTCGCCGGCGGCCGCATCAACCTGAAGGTAGCGCCGGAAGTGTCGGAGCTGTCGTCCACCGGCGTTACGGTCGGTGCGACGAATACCAACAATCTGACGATCTTGCCGCTGATCACCACGCGCCGCGCTTCCACGACGGTGCAGATGAACGATGGAGAGACTTTCGCGATTGGCGGCCTGATCAAGAACAACGCGTCGGGCACGCTGAAGGCGATACCGGGTGTCGGCGAAGTACCCGTGTTGGGCGCGCTCTTCAGAAGCACGTCGTATCAGCAGGACCGCACCGAACTCGTGTTCATTATCACGCCGCACCTCGTGAAGCCGTTGCAAACGGCGGCGCATCTGCCGCTGCCCACCGACCACCTGAGGACGCCGAACGAGGCCGACGTTTATCTGATGGGCAACATGGAAGGCCGCGATCCGGCCGTCGGCAACAAGCCCGCACCGCCGATGCCTGCGCCCGCGCCGTCCCCGGAGATGGCTCCGGCGCCCTCGCAACCGCAGGTTCCGGCAGTCGTTCCCGCCGCCGAGCCGCCCGTCTCCGCAATGGTGCCGAATCCCTCAGCGGCGAGTAGACCGCTGCCTGAGCCGCAAGCCGGCACGCCGGCTCGTGGCAGCACCCCAGCCGTCGAGTCATCACCACACGCGGCCACGCCCACGGGGACGAACAGAACCACATACACAGCATCGCGCACGGCCACACTCGCCGCCAGCATCGAGGCGAAAGCCGCGCAGATTGCTGCTCACAACTAACGCAACCCCTCGGAGAACGTCATGACGAACCACACCATTTCCTCCTTGCGCTGGGCTGCGTTACTCCTGCCGGCGTGCTTCGCGCTCAACGGTTGCATGTCGACGACGCCCGACTTCGATCGGCACTTCGGTGAATCGGTGCGCAGTTACACCGAGGCCCAGATCATCGACCCGGACGCGGCCTCGAAAAATCCGTCGACGGCGGGCGTGGACGGCAAGGCCGCGGTCGCGGCGATGTCGAACTACAACGCGTCGCTAAAGGCACCGACAACTTCCGCCAATGCATTCGTGATCGGCGTGGGCCGCAGCTCTGCCGGCGGTGCGGGCGCGGCCATGCCTACGCCTGCGAACGGCGAGTAGGCAACGTGAGCCTTGCAGCGGCGCGAGCCGTCGCAAGGCCAACCCGGCAACGATTCCGCGGACGACAACATCATGATCAATATCCTCATCAACTCCGAGCACACGGGCCGAATGTCAGAGGTCGTTCGCCTCGTCACGGACTGCGGCAATTGCACGACGACCCGCATGCAAGGCGCACCCTCCACGTTGCTGGAGCGCGGCGACAGTCTCGACGCGTTCGACGTGCTGATCATCGACGCGGCGTCGATCGAGCGCGCCGAACTCGATTCCGTCAACCTGCTGGTGCACCGCTATCCGCGCCTCACGTGTTTGTTGCTGTTGCCGCAGACGTCGCCCGACACGCTGATCGCCGCAATGCGCGCGGGCGTTCGCGACGTGCTGAACTGGCCGCTCGACGCACGCGCGCTCGGCGCCGCCGTGCAGCGTGCCATGGCCCCGCACGCCGACGAGACTCGCCACGAAACGCATATGGTGTCGTTCATTTCGTGCAAGGGCGGCGCAGGCACGAGCCTGATCGCAGCGAACGTGGGCCACGCGATCGCGACGCTGCACGGCAAGCGGGTGCTGCTCGTCGACCTGAACCAGATGTTCGCCGACGCCGCGTTTCTCGTAAGCGATCAGGAGCCGCCGTCGACGTTGCCGCAAATCTGCGCGCAGATCGAACGCATCGACGCCGCGCTTCTCGATGCGTCGCTCACGCACGTCACGCCCCGCTTTCATGTGCTGGCCGGCGCAGGCGATCCGTTGAAGGCGCTCGACATTCATGAAGAACAGCTTGAATGGATTCTCGGCGTTGCGGCGCCGCGTTACGACGTGGTGCTGTTCGATCTTGGCCAGAGCATCAATGCGCTGTCCATCGTCGCGCTCGATCGCAGCGCCGAGATTCACCTGGTGCTTCAGACAAGCATGCCTTATGTGCGCGCGGGCCGCCGTCTGCAGGAGATGCTGGTGTCGCTCGCGTATCCGCCCGACAGGATGCGCCTGCTGTTGAACCGGCACCGCCGCCACGACGAGCGAGCCGCGAGCGCGCTCGAACAGGTGCTCGGCAGGCGCCCTTCGCATCTGATCGCCGACGACCCGCAAGCGGCTGCCGAGGCCGTCAACCTCGGTGAGCCGTTGCTGAAGAATGCGCGCAACAGCGCGCTCACGCGCAGCATACAGGCGCTCGCACAAAGCATCGTCAATCAGTCGACAGGCGTCGTCCCGCAGAAGAAGCGCGATGACCCGTTGCTCGCCCGGCTGTTTGGCCGCTCGGCCACGCAGCGGCAGTCGACGGCGTCATAACGTCAGCCAGGAGAATCTCATGTCACTACGCGAACAGATGTCGTCACAAACCGTCCATGCGCTGCCGGAACGTCAGGCGGGCATACGCGCGCCGCTCGGTCTCGCGCGCGCCGCCTACCAGACGCTCAAGCGCAAGGTCCACGAAGCCGTGCTCGATCGGGTCGAACTGGAACGTCTCGCGCGGCTACCGGCCGAGCAGGTGCGCCAGGAGATCGGCGGGCTGATCGCGCGCATCCTCGAAGAAGACAAGGCACCCGTCAACGACCTCGAACGCAGGCAGTTGATGACCGACATCCACGACGAGATGTTCGGTTTCGGTCCGCTGGAGGCGCTGCTGCGCGACCCGAGCGTATCGGACATTCTCGTCAACACGTACCACACGACGTACGTCGAGCGCGGGGGACGTCTGGAACTCACGGACGTGACCTTCTACGACGACGCGCACCTGATGAAGGTGATCGAGAAGATCGTCTCGCGGGTCGGGCGGCGCATCGACGAATCGAGTCCGATGGTCGACGCGCGCCTGCCTGACGGCTCGCGCGTCAACGCGATCATTCCGCCTTCCGCCGTGGACGGGCCGCTCATGTCGATCCGGCGTTTCGCAGTGAACCCGCTGCAGATGAGCGACCTGGTGGCGTCGCAAAGCCTCACGCCGCCAATGGCCGAACTGCTCGATGCGCTCACGCGTGCAAAGGTCAACGTGCTGGTGTCGGGCGGAACGGGCAGCGGCAAGACCACACTGCTGAACATCCTGTCGGGCTTCATTCCCGAAGGCGAGCGCGTGGTAACGATCGAAGACGCGGCTGAGTTGCAACTGCGCCAGCAGCACGTGCTGCGTCTGGAAACGCGGCCGCCGAATGTCGAGGGACGCGGCGAAGTCACCCAACGCACGCTTGTACGCAACGCGCTGCGGATGCGGCCGGATCGCATCATCCTCGGCGAAGTACGCGGCGCCGAAGCGCTCGATATGCTCAATGCGATGAACACCGGCCACGAAGGATCGCTCGCCACGATTCACGCCAATACGCCGCGCGATGCGCTGACGCGCCTCGAAAACATGATCAGCCTTGCCGGCCTCGCGCTGTCGCCGAAGAATCTGCGCCAGCAGATTTCGTCTGCGATCTCGGTGGTGGTCCAGGTGGCCCGCTTGACCGACGGCCGGCGCAAGGTCGTCAGCATTCAGGAATTGACGGGCATGGAAGGCGAGATGGTGAATATGCAGGAGATCTTCACGTTCAAACGAACGGGCATCGATCAGAACGGCACGGTGCGCGGCCACTTCTGCGCGACCGGCGTAAGGCCGAAGTTCACCGAACGATTGCAGGCGTTCGGCATCGCACTGCCCGACCAGCTCTACGATCCGGCGCGGCGCTTCGATACGGCGTAACGGTCGGCGCGGCGCACGCGGCTCATCTTTGTGAGGCATCTATGAATCCGATCTTTTACGCCTTCGCTTTCCTGCTGTTCGTTGCGGTGGTACTCGGTATAGAAGGGGTGTATCAATGGTGGAACAGCCATCATGGGCCCGCCGCGCGACGCCTCGATCAACGGATCAGAGCGCTGTCGGCGGGCGCGCATGTGCACGGCGAGCGCCTGTCCATCCTGAAGGAGCGCATGCTCAGCAATTCGGCGCCGCTCCACGCGCTGATGATGCGGGTGCCGCGCATCCACGCGATCGACCGGATCGTCGTTCAGTCGGGGTTGAGCCACACGGTCGGGCGCCTCGTGATGCACAGCGTGGCGGCCGTCGTTGTCGTGCTGCTCGCGGCCAGTTTCTCTCCAGTGCCGGTGCCGACGCTCGTCATGGTGCTCGCCGTCGCGGCAGCCCTCGCGCTTCCAATGCTGCGCGTGCTGCGCGCTCGCGCGAGGCGCCTGCGTGTGCTCGAGCGGCAGTTGCCCGAGGCCGCCGACATGATCAGCCGCGCATTGCGAGCGGGCCATTCGTTTTCAAGCGCCATCGGCATGCTCGGCAACGAGTTCGCCGAGCCGACGGGCGGCGAGTTCCGTACCGTCTTCGACGAAATCAATTACGGCGTCACGATGAACGAAGCCCTGCTCAATCTTGCGACGCGCGTGCCGGTGCGCGATCTGCGCTACTTCGTGATCGCGGTGCTGATCCAGCGCGAGACCGGCGGCAATCTCGCCGAGATTCTCGACAGCATTGCGTCGCTGGTTCGCGACCGGCTGCGTCTGTTCGATCAGGTGCGCGTGCTGTCCGCCGAAGGGCGCCTGTCTGCATGGATCATCGGCCTGTTGCCGTTCGCTGCAGCGGGCGCGATGAATCTGTTGAACCCGAGCTTTCTCTCGGTGCTCTGGGAAGATCCCGCCGGACTCAAGGTCATCGAATCGGTATTCGTGTCGATGCTGTTCGGCGTGCTGTGGATGCGGCGGATCGTGCGGATTCGCGTATAGCGCCGGCCGTGCGTGAAGAAAACCCAATTGGAGAGTCACGATGGAAACGCTCGATTCAGGGACCATGTTGCTGCTCGGCGGCGTGTTCGTCGCCACATTCGCCGGCGTGGTTGCGCTCATGTGGTGGCTGACGCCAAAGGATATGCAGCGCCGCATCCAGCAGGCCGGAGGCGTGTCGATGTCGCGGCAAACGCAGTCTTCGGCCGGCTCGGGCTGGGCCGAGAAAATCGCGGAAATCTCGCGGCCGATTTCGCAACTGTCCATTCCAAAAGAGGGCTGGGAAGACTCGCCGTTACGGCTGCGTTTGATGAACGCGGGCTGGCGTTCATCGACGGCGGCCGGGCTCTATTTCGCCGCGAAGACCGTGCTCGCACTGCTGCTGCCGCTTGTCGGCCTCATCGCATTGATCCGCACGCCGGTCGTCAACGGACAGTACGCTGTGAGCGCAACGATTCTCGCCATACTCGCGGCGATCGGCTACTACACGCCGAACATCATACTGGCGCGCTGCCGTGCGCGGCGTCAGCGCGCGATCGTCGAAGGCTTTCCGGATGCGCTAGATCTGCTGACAGTTTGCGTGGAAGCGGGCCTCAGCATGGACGCCGCACTGATGCGAGTGGCCAACGAAATGCAGCTCGCAAGTCCCGAAGTCGCAAGCGAGCTGCAATTGATGCTGCTCGAACTGCGGTCCGGCTTCACGAAGGAAAAGGCGCTGCGCAACCTCGCGTTGCGCACGGGCGTCGAGGACGTCGACAACTTCGCTTCGATGCTGGTCCAGGCGGATCGCTTCGGCACGAGCATCGGCGCTTCGTTGCGCGTGATGTCGGACACGCTTCGCACGCGCCGCAGAATGCGCGCAGAGGAACGCGCCGCCAAGATCGCATTGAAACTGTTGTTCCCGCTGATCTTCTGCATCTTCCCCGCATTGATGACGGTGCTGATGGGACCGGCGTTCATCCACATCTACCGCATTTTGCTGCCTACGCTCGGCACGTGAGGCACTCATCGGCACGCAGCGCACGCATTGATTGAAAACGACAACGCGCACAGGGGACGAAAAATGAATCATCGAACAACGCACTTTTCATCATTTTCCGGAACGCGCCCGGTCTCGCGCAGACGCGGGCGGCGCCGCGAGGCGGGCGTCGCGGCGGTCGAGTTCGGACTCGTCCTGCCTCTGCTGTTGCTGATCGTGTTCGGCATGGTCGAGTTCAGCATTGCGCTGTACGACAAGGCGGTGATCACCAATGCGAGCCGCGAAGCTGCACGCGCCGGCGTGATGTACAAGGTACCGCTACTCACGGCCGCACAGATCACCACTGTCGCGCAGAACTATGCGTCGACGTACCTGATCAGCTTTGGCGCGTCGCCGTCGCCGGTGAGCGTGGCCGTGGATCAATCGTCGGGCACCACGACCGGTCAGCCGCTCAAGGTCACGCTCACCTATTCGTATAGCGGCGTGGGACTCGGCACGATCGTCAGTCAACTGGTGGGCTCGGTGCCCATCACCGCCATTACCACGATGAACTACGAATAACGACGCGCAACCGGCAGCTCGCCACTGCCTCGCGCAATCCACACGCGATGGAGGTTCACATGAGACCCCGAAAAAATCCTGCGCCGGCGCGGAACCGGCAACGCGGCGCCGTAGCGGTGATGACCGCGCTGTGCCTGACCGTGCTGATCGGCACGACGGCGCTCGCGGTCGACCTGGGCCGCGCGTGGGTCGTGCGCAACGAACTGCAGAACGCTGCCGATGCGGCGGCACTTGCCGGCGCTGGAGCGCTCGGGCCGAACTACGCGACCCCAAACTGGACGCAGGCGGAAATGAAAGCCCAGTCCGCGATCACGCTGAACCGGACCGAAGGCACACTACTGCTCACGGCCCAGGTTCAGAGCGGCTACTGGAACGTGACGGGCACACCCGCCGGCTTGCAGTCGCTGCCTGTGCCGTCGCCCGGCGCCTACGACAAACCCGCCGTGCGAGTGACTGTAAGCCGTGCGGCCGGGCAGAACGGTGGACCGCTTCCGCTCGTGCTGGCGCCGATCATCGGCATCAACACGATGCCGATCAGCGCAACGGCTGTGGCGGTCATCTCGGCGCCGGGCTACGCCGCACCCGGCGCACTTTTCCCGACCGCCATTTCGAAGTGCCTGTATACGGCCTACTGGAACGCAGCGACGGGACAACCGGTGAACGATCCCGCAACCGGCCGCCCTCAGGAGTTCAGCATAGGATCGACTTACCACTATCCCGGTTGCGCGGCGAGCGTGGGCTCCGGGCAATGGACATCGTTCCAGTACAACGTTCAGGACGTGACATCGATCCGCAATCTGATCGCCAACGGCAATCCGTTGCCGCTCAATATCGGCGATACGACATGGATTCAATCCGGCGTGAAGAATACGATCTACAACTCGGTGCCTGCTCCCGCCGATGTTCTGCTGCCGGTGGTCAATTCGCTCGATACGGGCAGCCCCGTGCCCATCGTCGGGTTCGCGCCTTTTCATATCGACGGTGCGGTGAACGGCAGCAACCCGTACATTTACGGCCATTTCATTGCGGGCTACAAGGCGCCGTCGGCTAGCGGAGGCTCTGGCGCCGCGACGTATTACGGCGCCGTCACAGCGCCGAGCCTCGCCAACTAGCGAACTTGGCCAGGCCTCGCTCGCCGCGACTCCACCTGCCGGGAACGTTCGCTGCGACTGTATAGCCAGGCGCCCGCCATCGCGGAGACATACGTCATACGCGAGACCGGCGCCGGTCATTTTTTTCAACGCTTCAAGTAACCCTTTCATACGATGCGTTCACACGAGGGTTGCAGCGGACTTCGCGGAACGGAAAGAGCGGCAGACTTTGCGCGCCCCGGCTGCGGAGTCCCCAACGGCAGGAGTAGCGACATGCAAAACGCGGAAGACAATCCCACTCAGAAACAGCAGAACGAAATGGCCGCAAAGAGTCCGGTGCATACCCCTGCGGCCGGAACGGCTTCTCCAGACGCTCATACGCAAGCGAAAGAGTTTGGCAGCTCGAGTAACGCCGGCGCGGCCGAGCCAACGGGCAGCAGCGACAACGCGCAGAATCTGCCGCCTATCGATCTCGACGCGCTGACCGCCGATTCGCCTGACCCGGTGCACCGGGCGAGCAGCCGCACGGTCTCGGTGGACGCGGCCAACACGGCGTCGACCGATAACACCGTCGACACCGACGGCAAAGGTCTTGAAGCAAAGCGAGGACTGTCGCCGTGGCACGACAACGTAATCTCGTCGAACGCGACGCTCAAGAACAACGTTCCTGCGCCCGCAATGGGCCTAGGCGGCATAGACAGCCGCGCCGGCGGGAGCATGCCGCTGATTGCGCCGCGCGACGGCTGGCAAGTGTCGTATCGCGGCACCGTTTACATCGAGCGAAGGAACGGCTCGCTGGCAGAACACGTCATACAGTTCGACGCCAGCAGGACAAGCGGCAATAAGCCAACGTAATCTGCAGTAATCCGGCGGGACTGCGCAAGGCATAGGCCTTGCGCAGCGTTTTCGCCGGACACATGGCACGCCTCCCTCCCCGGAAGGACCCCGTCGCCCGCCGGCGCACCAGTTCGGGAAGGCACCATGGAACTCGTCGATCGGAGCGATCGGAGTCGCGCTAGCCGCGTGCGCGGACGGCGGCGCTCGCGCGTTCTATCCCGCTATGCCGGTCGGCCGGTTCGTCTCATCTGGCGCTATGTCGCGCGCCACAAAGTGGCTCACGTCATCATGCTCGTCAGCGTCGTGGCCGCGGTCGGTTTCGCGCTCGCGTCGCAATACGGTATCCGCAATCTCATCGACGCGCTGCCGAGTGGACGCGCGCATCCCCAGACGGTCATGTACGCGTTTGCCGTGCTCGTCGGCCTCATCTTCGCGGACAACCTGATGTGGCGCGTCGCCGGCTGGGTCGCGGCACGCGCATTCGTGCGCGTGACAGGCGACATCCGCCAGGACATGTTCGAGTATCTGACGGGACATGCGCCTTCGTTTTTCGCGGACAAACAGCCGGGCGTTCTGTCGAGCCGGGTGTCGGCCACGGCGAACGCGGTGTACATCATCGAAAATACGGTCGCATGGACAGCCTTGCCGCCGACGCTGACCGTGATCGGCGCGATCGTGATGGTGGCGACGGTGAGCGTTCCGATGAGCGTCGCGCTCGTCGCCGTTTCCGCAGCCCTCACCGCGTGTCTTTTCTGGCTCGCGCGCAAGGGCACGTCGCGGCACGAGGCGTTCGCGAGCCAGGCGGCTTCCGTAGACGGCGAACTGGTCGACGTAATTGGCAACATGGGGCTCGTGCGTGCGTTCAGCGCGGTCGACGCGGAGCAACGGCGCTTCGACGGCCATCTCGAAGCCGAGGCCGTTGCGCGCAAGCGCAGTCTGCTGTATCTGGAGAAACTGCGCCTGCTGCATGCGTTCGCCACCGTGGTGCTGTCGGCGGGCGTGCTCGGCTGGACCGTCTGGCTTTGGACGCAAGGTAGAGCGAGCACCGGCGACGTGGTCCTCGTCGGCTCTCTGGGCTTTTCTATTCTGCATGGTTCGCGCGACGTGGCGGTGGCATTCGTCGATTTAACCCAGCACGTGGCGCGCCTCGCGGAAGCATCGCAAACTTTGCTGACGCCCTATTCGATGCCGGAACCGCCCAAGGCAATACCGCTCGAGGTGCGTGAGGCGACAGTCGATTTCGACAACGTCTCGTTCGCTTATCCGGGCCGCAGGCGGGTATTGAACGAGTTGACGCTGCACATCCAGGCAGGGGAACGCGTGGGACTCGTCGGACCGTCCGGCGCGGGGAAATCGACGGTGCTCGCGCTGCTTCAGCACTTCTACGAGCCGGCCACCGGATGCGTACGCATTTCCGGCCAGGACATCTCGCAAGTGACGCTGGAAAGCCTGCAAGCGGCGATCTCGGTGGTGCCGCAAGACGTCACGCTGCTTCATCGCTCGTTGCTCAACAACATCCGCTATGGCTGCCCCGATGCAAGCGAAGCCGACGTGAGGCGCGCGTGCGAAGACGCCAGCTGCATGGATTTCATCGGGGCATTGCCGGACGGCTTGAACACGATAGCCGGCGACCGCGGCGCGAAGCTCTCCGGCGGACAGCGCCAGCGCATCGCAATTGCGCGCGCGATCCTGAAGGACTCGCCGATACTTCTGCTCGACGAGGCGACCTCGGCACTCGACACCGCTTCGGAAATCGTCATTCAGGCCGCGCTCGAACGTCTCATGCAGAATCGCACGGTGATCGCGATTGCGCACAGGCTGTCGACGTTGCAGTCGTTCGACCGGATCATCGTGATGAACCGCGGCCGCGTCGTTCAGGAAGGCACGCCCGCGCAACTTGCCCAAGTGCCGGGCATCTACCGCGACACGCTCGCGCGCCACGGCCGGCGCACCCCCGCCCCTACGCTGAACTAAACTGCCGCGCATCTGTCGCATGGAAACGGGTTCCCGGCGAGGGCTAGCCGTCCACCCGCTCGCCTTGTGTTCTGATCAACTCGATCAGACGCTTCGCGGGCATCCTGTAACTGGTCTGCTGTTGAATGCCCCATTCGGACCGCTCCGTTTCGACGAGCAAAACGTATTTGCCGTCCGGGCTCGCCTCCAGGTGCTGCATGTTCAGCATTTCCTCGCCGGCAATGTCTGTTTCCTGCCCGAGCGTCATGACACCTTTCGCGCCACATCCCATGCCACGCCTCCATGCCGTTGCTGCCGGCGATCGCGGGTCCGCTTCGTCGCCTGCATCGATCCAGCAAAGCGCGTACCGGCGAAGCAGTCACTGACAATTGACGGATAATCGGGGCTGCGTCTCGCGCGCTCGCTGCGTTGCGCCAGACCGGTTCATGGTTTACCGCACTACTGTGCTTGCCTTCGTATGGCCGGCATCCGAACACTTCACAACCGCACCGAGAAGACTTCACCATGCGCATACCACCCGTCAAAGCCATCATCGCTTTTGAGAGCGTGGCTCGAACTGGGAGCGTCAATCGTGCGTCGGAGGAGCTTGGGCTGACCGCTTCGGCAGTGAGTCATCAGATCAGCAATCTGGAGTCGATCATCGGCCAGACGCTGTTCTACCGCTCAGGCCGGGGCCTCGTGCTTACGCCGACAGGCGAGCGCTATCTCTCGGACGTCACGGGTTCTCTTGCGGACCTGAGCCGCGCGACCGAGCGCGCGTCGAGCCGCACCGAGGTCGACATTCTGCGCGTGCATTCGAGCCCCAGCTTCGGGCTGATGTGGCTGCTCCCGCGACTCGCATCGTTTCAGGAAGCGAACGGGGACATCCAGCTGAACCTCGCATGCTCATACGAAGATGTGTCGTTCACAAGCGGCTATTACGACATCGACATTCGCCACGGTTATGCGAACTGGCGCGATCTGGAAGTGCGGACGCTGCGCAACGAGTTCATTGCGCCGCTTGCATCGCCGGCCTATTTGCGGAGCCACCCGGTAAAGACGCCGGAAGATCTTCTTGCCCATCGTCTGATCTACTCAGAAACGCCGCTCGTTCAGTGGAAGCAATGGTTCGGGCGTACCGGTGTCTCCGCCGCGCACAAGACGTTCGATTTCTCGTTCGACCGCTCGTACATGTCGCTCGAAACGGCGGCGCTCGGACTCGGCATCGCGCTCGAAAGTCTGATGCTCGCGTCGGTACGGATCAAGGAAGGCGCGCTCGTGCCGGTGTTCGATCACTCGCATGCGGTCGAGGTCGGCGCGCATCATCTGGTGTGTCCGCCGCAGAATGCGGAGTTGCCACGGGTCGCGCGATTCATCGCGTGGATCGACCGCGAAATCGGTCAGAGAGAACGCGCGGCTTAAAAACACCGGCAGATCGACACCAGGGTATTCCAGCACCCTGCTCATTCGGCGGATTGCTTCGCAGGCCGCCAACCCCCGCGCAGCAAGCGTCGCGTCCGCCCTCCCGAACACCTGAAAATTTCTCAAGCATAGTTGAGCCGTACTGCGTTGATGCCACGCGCGGCGTGCCGGACACTGGCTCCATCACATCAACATTCAGGAGACAAGTGATGCTGCTCGAGAACAAGGTGGTTATCGTCACGGGCGCGGCTTCCCCGCGTGGAATCGGCAAGGCGACGGCGAAGGCACTGGCCGCCCAGGGTGCGCGCGTCGTGATTCTCGATCTGCGCGAAGAAGACGCGAAAGCGGCCGCAGCCGATCTGGGCGCGGCACATCTAGGCCTTGCTTGCGACGTCACCAATAAAGCTGCATGCGTGCAGGCCGCGACCGCCACGCTCGAACGATATGGGCGCATAGACGGCCTCGTCAACAACGCCGGCATCACGCAGCCAGTGCGCACGCTAGACATTAGCGCCGAAGGTTTCGACGCAATCGTCGATGTGAATCTGCGCGGCACGCTCTACATGTCGCAAGCCGTACTGCCTGCAATGAAGGAGCAGAAGCACGGCAGCATCGTGTGCATGTCGTCTGTGTCGGCGCAACGCGGCGGCGGCATTTTCGGCGGCCCGCATTACAGCGCGGCGAAAGCCGGTGTACTCGGTCTCGCGCGTGCAATGGCCCGCGAATTCGGTCCCGACAGCATCCGCGTCAACTCGATCACGCCGGGGCTCATCCAGACCGACATCACCGGCGACAAGCTCACTGCGGAAATGCGCGTGGACATCCTCAAAGGCATTCCGCTCGGCAGACTGGGCGACGCCGCCGATGTCGCGAACGCGTGCCTCTTTCTCGTGAGCGATCTCTCGACGTATCTGACTGGCGTCACGCTCGACGTCAACGGCGGCATGCTCATTCATTGACGACAGCGCTCGCCCGCAAGGCGGCGCTGTGTTCCTGGCACCCGGGCGAACCCGGGGCCCATGGAAGGAGACAAAACATGAAATCGAAATACACCGCTTCTGCTATCGACGGCGAAGTGTTGGCGCACTCAGACGCGACGAGCTTCGAATCGCGCACCTACGCCAAGGTAAGCCGCAGGCTGATCCCGTTTCTGATGCTGTGCTATCTCGGCGCGTATCTGGATCGCGTCAACGTCGGCTTTGCGAAGCTGCAGATGCTGAACGATCTGCGCTTTAGCGAGACCGTCTACGGCATGGGCGCGGGCATCTTCTTTCTCGGTTACTTCCTGTTCGAGGTGCCGAGCAATCTGGTGCTTCACCGTGTCGGCGCGCGCAAATGGCTCGCGCGAATCATGCTGACGTGGGCGGTGATTTCCGCGTCGTTCGTCTTCGTGAAGTCGCCCACCGCGTTTTATGTTTTGCGCTTTCTGCTTGGCGTTGCAGAAGCGGGTTTTGCGCCCGGCGTCATTCTTTATCTGACGTACTGGTTTCCCGCTGCCCGCAGAGCCAAGGCGTTGTCGCTCTTTTTCATGGCGATTCCGCTTGCGGGCATAGTCGGCGGTCCGCTGTCCGGCTGGATCATGCATTCGCTCCACGGTGCGATGAATATGGCCGGCTGGAAGTGGCTGTTCATGCTCGAGGCTCTGCCGTCGCTCGTGCTTGGAGTCGCGATTCTTCTGTATCTCGACGACGGTATCGCCAAAGCGAAGTGGCTCACGGAGTCGGAGAAGAATCTGCTGGCACGCAATGTCGCCGGCGATAACGCGCACACCACTGCCCATATTTCGATTCGCTCGTTCATCGGCGACCGTCGCTTGTGGCTGATGGCCACGATCTATTTCTGTGTCGTGCTCGGTCAGTACGGGCTGACTTTCTGGCTGCCGACGATCATCCGTAAATCAGGTGTCGCCGATCCGCTGTGGGTGGGCGTGTTCACCGCGATTCCGTATCTTTGCGCGATCGTCGCGCTGCCGCTGATCGGCATGAGCGCGGACCGTCGGCGCGAACGCAGACTTCACCTGGCCATTCCGATGCTGATCGCGGCAGCGGGGTTTGCGGTCCTGCCTGCGCTCGGCAGCGTGCCGGCGTCGATCGTGTGTTTGAGCATTGCGGCTGCCGGCATCCTCGCGTCGTCGTCGCAGTTCTGGTCGCTGCCCACGGCGCTGCTCGGCGGCATGTCTGCGGCAGCCGGCATCGCGGCTGTGAACTGCTTCGCCAATCTTGCGGGATTCTTTTCGCCCGCCATCGTGGGCTGGCTCAACGACATGACAGGCCGCTCGACAGCTGGACTGATCTTCATCTCGGTGGCGGTGACGCTCGGCGCATGCCTGGTGTTCCTCGTGCCCGCGAAATCCGTGAACCGCTGACCTTTTCCAACTATTCCGCCTAAATCTCAGGAGACGACATGAACAGTCCATCCAATGCGTCGACGGCATCGCTTGCCGAACACGCTTACCGCATCCGCAGAAACGCACTGTTAATGGGCGAGGTGCAGGGCCAGGGTTATATCGGGCAAGCGCTCGACATCGCCGATGTACTGGCCGTCGCGTACTTCGGCGCAATGCGCTATCGCCCGGAAGATCCCGAGTGGGAAGAGCGTGACCGCTTCCTGCTCTCGAACGGACACTATGCGATCGCGCTGTACGCGGCGCTGCTCGAAGCAGGCATTCTGCCCGCCGAAGAACTGGAGACCTACGGCAGCGACGACAGCCGTCTGCCCATGTCCGGCATGGCGAGCTACACGCCCGGCATGGAAATGTCCGGCGGCTCGCTTGGACACGGACTGACGATTGCGGTCGGCCGGTGTCTAGGACTCAAGCGCAAGGGCTCGAAGTCGTTCGTGTACACGCTGTTCTCGGACGGCGAACTCGACGAAGGCGCAATCTGGGAAGGCATCATGTCCGCGAGCCACTGGAAGCTCGACAACCTGATCGCCGTTGTAGACGTGAATAACCAGCAGGCCGACGGGCCGTCGACACAGATCATGGCGTTCGAACCGCTAGTGGAGAAGCTCGAAGCATTCGGGTGGTTCACGCAACGTGTGGACGGCAACGATATCGGCGCCGTGGCCGCCGCGTTCGACGCGGCCCGCAAGCATCCCGGCAAGGAGCCGCGCATGATCGTCGCCGATACGCGCATGGGTTGCGGCGTGCCGTTCCTCGAAGAGCGCGAGAAGAACCACTTTATCCGCGTCGATGCGCACGAATGGCAATTGGCGCTCGAAGCACTTGAAGCAGGGAGACAAGCATGAGCAACGCAACCATGAGCAAACCGCGCCTGAAGACCTCGGCGATGATCGCGTCCATTGCGGGCGAGGGCCAGCTCACGCGCTCAGCGCCTTTCGGTCACGCGCTCGCCGAATTGGCTCGGCAGAAAACCAACGTTGTCGGCATGACGGCCGATCTCGGCAAGTACACGGACCTGCATATCTTCGCGAAGGAATTCCCTGAACGCTACTACCAGATGGGCATGGCCGAGCAATTGCTGATGGGCGCAGCGGCGGGCCTCGCGCACGAAGGCGCGCAGCCGTTCGTGACTACCTACGCGGTGTTCGCGACGCGCCGTGCGTATGACTTCATGCACCAGGCCATTGCCGAAGACAACCTCGACGTGAAGATCGTCTGCGCGCTGCCCGGGCTGACCACTGGCTACGGTCCGAGCCACCAGGCCGCGGAAGACCTTGCGTTGATGCGCGCGATGCCGAACATGACCGTGATCGATCCATGCGATGCGCTCGATATCGAACAGATGGTGCCGGCCATTGCCGCACACAACGGCCCTGTGTATGCGCGTCTTTTGCGCGGCAACGTGCCTGCGGTGCTGGACGAATACGACTACACGTTCGAACTCGGCAAGGCAAAGATGCTGCGCGACGGCGCGGAAGTGCTCGTGATCTCGTCGGGCATCATGACCATGCGTGCGCTCGAAGTCGCGAAAGCGCTGGAACGCGACAACATCGGCGTGGGCGTGCTGCACGTGCCGACCATCAAGCCGCTCGACACGCAGACGATCGTGCGCGAAGCGAAGCGTTCGGGCAGGCTCGTCGTGGTGGCGGAGAACCATACGACCATCGGCGGTCTCGGTGAGGCCATTGCGGCCGAACTGATGCGGGCCGGAGTGTCGTGCCCGTTCAGGCAGGTGGCGCTGCCCGATGCATTCCTCGCTGCGGGCGCACTGCCGACACTGCACGACCGCTATGGTATTTCGACCTCCGCGATGATCGAGTCGATCAAGGGCTGGCTCGGTTAGATCCGCACATTGCGGATTCCATTACCTGCGAGGTAATCGACGCGCCTCCGGGCGAGGGCAATCATACGCAGCATGCAAGTTCCGGTTTCTTCATGCATGGAGGAGTGAACATGACTGCGTATGCGATTGCCCATTTGCACGACGTTGAAATGTGCGCTGAGATTGTCGAGTACCTCGAAGGTATCGACGCAACCCTTGCGCCATTCGGCGGCCGATTCATCGTACACGGCGCACGGCCGCACGTCGTGGAAGGCGAGTGGCACGGCGACCTGGTCGCGATTGAGTTTCCCGACCTTCCGACGGCGCGCGCCTGGTATGCGTCGGACGCGTATCGGCGCATCCTGCCGTTGCGCATGCGGCATGCTCGCGGACCGGTAATCCTCGTGGAAGGCGTGGACGGGAATCACAAAGCGACCGACATTCTGCGTTGAATTCCGCGTTGAATTCGGCCGGCGCCGCGGTTCGGCTACGGGGAACTCCGAAGCGCACGGAGTCCACAACCCTCATAATGCGATCATTCGAAGCCACAAATTCGCGCCACAATGATCGACCTTCAAGCCCAAGCAAGCTCCTCGCCCCGCCTCACCAGCCTCTCGCACGGCGGCGGGTGCGGCTGCAAAATCGCCCCCGGCCTGCTCGCTGACCTGCTCAAACGCAGCGCGCCGCTGCCGTTCTTTCCGGACCTGCTCGTCGGCAACGATACCGCCGACGACGCCGCCGTCTACAAGCTGAACGACGAGCAGGCGATCGTCGCGACCACAGACTTCTTCATGCCGATCGTCGACGATCCGTTCGACTTCGGCCGCATTGCCGCGACCAACGCGCTCTCCGACGTCTATGCAATGGGCGGCAAACCGCTGATGGCGCTCGCTATCGTCGGAATGCCGATCAACGTATTGCCGCACGAGGTGATTGCGGCGGTGCTCAAGGGCGGCGAGTCGGTGTGCGCGGACGCCGGCATTCCGCTCGCGGGAGGACATTCGATCGACTCGGTCGAGCCCATCTACGGCCTCGTCGCAATCGGTGTGGTCGATCCGCGGCGCGTGAAGCGCAACGCGGGCGCGCAGGCCGGCGACGTGCTGATTCTCGGCAAACCGCTCGGCGTCGGCGTGCTTTCGGCTGCGCTGAAGAAAGACCGGCTCGACGCGAACGGCTACGCCGCCATGATCGGCGCGACGACCAAGCTCAACCGGCCGGGCGCGCAACTCGCCGGGCTCGACGGCGTGCATGCGCTCACCGACATCACGGGCTTCGGCCTGCTCGGCCATACGCTGGAACTGGCGCGCGGCTCGAAGCTCACCGCGCGCGTACGTTACGCCGACCTGCCGTGGCTGCCGGGCGTAGTCGACTTTGCCGAAGCCGGCGTTTTCACGGGCGCCTCAGGGCGCAATTGGGATGCTTACGGTAAAGATATTTCGTTACCCGCAACTTTGCCGCCGAGCGCGCGCACCCTGCTCACGGACCCGCAAACCTCGGGCGGTCTGCTGGTTTCGTGTTCACCCGATGCTGTGAACGACGTGCTGGCGCTCTTTCACGCCGACGGTTTCGGCGACGCCCGCGTGATCGGCGAAATGGTTGCAGGCGCAGGGCGCGTAGAAGTGATCTGAAAGAAGGCGGCGGCTAACAAGGCGCGGTGAAAAGTTGCAGAAAGCCGTGCCCTGCCGCCAATCACGCCGCATGCGATAATTTGGGTCTATCTGGCAGCGCTTCGTCCGCTTTTCCTCCGTACGCCCTTGAAAAACCTACTCGTCAGCCTCGATCAAGCAGGTGATTTCGATGAAATCATCGACGTACGCACGCCTCTCGAGTTTGCCGAAGACCACATTCCAGGCGCGATGAACGCGCCGGTGCTCAGCAACGAGGAACGCGTGCTGGTCGGCACGATGTACAAGCAGGTGTCGCCGTTCGAAGCCACGAAGGTGGGCGCGGCGTTGGTGGCCCGCAATATCGCGCTTCATCTGGAAACGACGTTCACCGACCGGCCGCGCAACTGGCGGCCGCTGGTTTATTGCTGGCGCGGCGGCAAACGCTCGGGCTCCGTCACCACGCTCTTCAACATGATCGGCTGGCCCGCGCGTCAACTCGACGGCGGGTACAAGACTTATCGGCGCGCAACCGTCGAGGCGCTGACCACGCTGCCGAGCCAATTCCGTTACGTCGCACTGGTCGGTCCGACCGGGAGCGGCAAGACGCGGCTCCTCGCCGCGCTCCGCGAAGCAGGTGCGCAGACGCTGGACCTCGAAGCGCTCGCCGCGCATCGCGGCTCGCTGCTCGGCGCATGGGCCGGCGTCGCGCAGCCGTCGCAAAAAGGCTTTGACACCTTGCTCGTGAGCGCGCTGCGCACCTTCGATCCCGCGCGCCCGGTGTTCGTTGAAGCGGAGAGCCGCCGCATCGGCGCAATCACACTGCCGCTCGCCCTGCTCGACACGTTTCATCGCGGCGATTGTGTGGAAGTGGCGACGAGCCGCGAAGACCGCTCGGAGTTTCTGCTTCACGACTACGCGCAACTGTTCGACGACCCTGAGTCGTTAAAGGCGCAGTTGGAACGCTTGATCGGCTTGCATAGCCGCGAGCGCGTTGCCGGGTGGCAAAAATTTGTCGACGAAAATCGCCGCGCCGAACTCGCGAACGAGTTGATCGAACTCCACTACGATCCGGCATACGCACGCAGCAGCCATCAGCATTTCACGCAACTGCCGCAGGCGCTGAAAATCAATTTTCGGCCGAACGACGCAGACGTCGTCGATCAGGCTAAAGCGCTCCTCGCGCAACTCGATAAGCGTTCAGTCGCGCTAGTCTGACCCAACCTTAACGTTACGAACAACATGCAATCAACCCTTCGGCAGCCCCGCGTCGCGCTTGGCTGGATCGTATTCCTCGCGATCGCCGTCGTCGGACTCTTCTATGTGAAGTGGTTCCCGTATTACAACCGCGCGTTCGTCGCCGCGAGCCAGCATTCAATCGGCAAGTCGATCCTGATGGGTACGTCGGCGAGCGCGCCCGCAGCGTCCTGGCAGTCCGCAATCGACTACGCGCTTGCCTACGGCAAGGCCATCTGGCAGGCAATGGTGCTGGGCCTGTTGCTTGGCTCCGCGGTGCAGGCGCTGATTCCGCCGCAATGGGTCGCGCGCGCGCTCGGCCGCAGCGACTTCAGCAGCGTCGTGAAAGGCGGCCTAATGTCGTTGCCCGGCATGATGTGCACTTGCTGCGCAGCGCCGGTGGTGGCGGGACTGCGGGCGCGGCAGGCAGCGCCCGGCGCGGCAATCGCATTCTGGCTCGGCAATACGGCGCTCAATCCGGCCACACTGATCTTCATGGGTTTCGTGCTCGGCTGGCAGTGGATGGGCTTGCGGCTCGCTCTCGGCCTGGTGATGGTGTTCGGCCTTGGCTATCTCGTGAACCGCATGGTGACGCCGAAGGAAGCCGAGGCGTCGCGCGAAGCCATCGCGCAACTGGTCACGACGGATGAACCGGGCACCGCATTCACGCGCTGGGTGAAAATACTCGGCACGATGACGCTGCGTCTCGTGCCCGAATACATCGTGCTGGTGCTGATTCTCGGCGCGGCACGTGCTTGGCTCTTCCCGCACGTTGGGCCGGACATCGACAACAGCGTGCTGTGGATCGTCGCGTTGTCCATCGCCGGCACGCTGTTCGTGATTCCCACTGCGGGCGAAGTGCCGATCATTCAGGCGATGCTGTCTTTCGGCATGGCAGCCGGGCCTGCGGGCGCGCTGCTGATGACGCTGCCGCTAATCAGCGTACCGTCTATGGCGATGCTGGGTCGCTCGTTTCCGAAGCGGGTCCTGACCGTCGTCGCGTTGGCCGTGGTGGTCTGCGGCATAGTGAGCGGCTTGCTCGCCGCGTCCCTGGGGTTCCGATGAAAAAGCTCGCGGTGTTTACGCTCGCGTCGTGGTCTGCTGCGGCGCTTCTCTACTTCGGCCAGCATTCGGTCGCGCTGATCGCGGTGACCGGCGTACTCGTGCTGGCGAGCTTCGACCTGCTTCGTCCTTGACGCGGGTTTAACAACGCGGGTTTAACAACGCGTGCTAGCGGCCCTGCATAGACACGGCCGCGTCACACCGCGTCTAGTCGCGCTAACGTACCGTTGCTGCTGCAAGTGTCGTGCGACGGCGGGCGCTGATCAAAGCAGCGATGCCCGTACCAATTCCCAACGTCAGAAGACATGCAGTAGGCACCAGCATCGGCGCAATCTGGCTATGCGCCGCTTTGCCGACATAGGGCATCAGATTCTGTCCCGCGAAGCCGCCGAGATTGCCGATCGCATTGATCGCCGCGACACTCGCAGCGGCGCGAGCGCCCGAGAAAAAGCGCGGCGGCAGCGACCAGAAGCACGGATACAGTAACGGAATGCATGCCCCGCCCAGGCACAGCGCCGCAAAGCGCAGCGTTGCGGTCGGCAGCACGAGGCTCGACGCGAAGCCCACCACGCCAACTGCCGCAACAATGCTCATCGCCCTCAACACCACGCGCTCACGCTTGAGCTTGCCGGGAAGCCAGAGCAACAGCAGCGTGGCGAGCGCCCACGGAATCATATTGAGCACGCCATTGAGCGACGACGACACACCGTCGCTCTTGAGCAGCGTCGGCATCCAGTAGGTCACGCCGTACAGCGACGTCGACATCAGCATGTAGGTCAGCGCGAACATCAGCACCTTGGGATCGAGCAGCGCAGCCCACGGATGCGTCGCCTTGGCATCGCCCGCCGCCTCGCGCTTGAGCGCGGCGAGCACCACATCCTTTTCCTGTTGCGAGAGGAACGGTGCGTCGCTCACCGAATTCGGCAGATACTTCAGCGCGACAAATGCAACCACCACAGCCGGCAGGCCGGTCGCGATGAACACCCACTGCCAGCCGGCAAATCCCCAGGTGCCGCCCAGCGTGAGTAACAGACCACCGATCAGCGAGCCGAGCATATTGGCGAGCGAACTGCCGAGCGTGAAGAAGCCAAGCACTTTCGTGCGATAGCTCTGCGGGAACCACTGCGTGAGGTAATAGATGACGCCCGGATAGAACCCGGCTTCAGCGACGCCCAACGCAAAGCGGAACGAATAGAACACCGGCAGCGACCGGGCAAACGCCATCAGCACCGTTACGATGCCCCACGTCATCATGATGCGGGCGAGCCATGCGCGCGCGCCGAAGCGATGCAGCGCGAGCGTGCTCGGCACCTCGAACAGCAGATAGCCGATGAAGAACAGCGACGCGCCCAATCCGTACGACGCTTCAGTCATGCCGAGGTCGTGCACCATCTCCAGCTTGGCGAAGCCGACGTTCTGGCGGTCGATGAACGAAATCAGGAACATGACGATGAGTAGCGGCATTAACCGCCACGCCATCTTTTTCATGACCTGCTGCTCGAATGTTAGTTGTGTGGACATGGTTTCTCCGCTTGCCCGACTGCCCGGCAAATAAAAATTGATACAGTCATATATATGATTGTAGGAATTTGAGCCGGGCGCCATGGGGTGATACCCGCATGACGGGCAACGCCACCCTGAGTGGGAAGCTATGTACGGCGGAAACCGGCGGGCTAACGCGGGTCTAGCGGATTTCAACCTGGTACTGGAACGTGTCGGCCGCGCCACGCGTGCTACGCCATTCGAACGGCGTGCCGGCGAAGTCGGAGGCGACGCGGTGAACCAGAATCACCGGGCTGCCGGTTTTCATGCCGAGCAGCGAAGCCGTTTCGGCGGTAGCCTGTTCTACGCGGAGTATTTCGGTTGCCGAGGCCACCATCTGCTTGCAGAGCCGTTCGTAGAGCGGGTACAGCAGGTCTTCGAATTTGTCGAGCGGCAACGCGGCAAGCGCTTCAAAACGGGCGCGCGGCAGCCAGATTTCCTCCGATAACACCGCCTGTCCTTCGATCATTCGCACGCGCGACAGGTGGATCGCCTTCTCCGAGGCATTCATCCGCAGAGCGTTGCGAATCTCTTCACTGGGCTTCACCACCTCGCGCTTCAGTACGCGCGCGGTGGGACGCACCGGCTGGCCGTCGCGCGAGACAAAACGAAAGAAGCGGAACAGCGACGAGTCGAAGCGCGGCCGCCGCACGAACGTGCCTTTGCCTTGGGTGCGGGTGAGCACGCCGTCGCTGACCAGCAGGTCGATCGCCTTGCGCACGGTGCCGGTCGACACGTTGTAGAACTGGCCTAGTTCCGCCTCGGTAGCGATGGCCTCTTCGGGTGCCCATTCGCCGGCGGCAATGCGGCTCACAAGGTCGTCGCGCAATTGCTGATAACGGGGCAGCCGGTCGTCCGGCCTGGACACGAAAGACGCCGTATTCATGGATTCATACAGTTATGCAGAGGAGTAACTACTGTACCGCATTGAATCGATCGAAAGCGAGCGAGGGTTATTACCCAATGACCTGGAGTCCGATTGGGCGCAAGATTCATACAGTCATATATATGAATCACCAAACAGCAAGACGAACGGACGGAGATGGCTATGTTCAATTGGTACAGGCAGGGTACGCCTGTCGAGCGCAACACCTTCTGGGGGTGTTTCGCGGGATGGGGTCTGGACGCGCTCGACGTGCAGATGTTCACGCTTGCCATTCCGGCGATCATCGCGGCGTATGGCATCGACCACACGCAGGCGGGCGCGATCAGCGGTGTGACCCTGGTCTCGTCGGCGCTAGGCGGCTGGATTGCTGGCGCGCTGTCGGACCGCTTCGGCCGCGTGCGCACCTTGCAGATGACGATTCTCTGGTTCGCCGGCTTCACTTTCCTGTGCGCATTCGCCCAGAATTTCCCGCAGCTGTTGCTGCTCAAAGCGCTGCAAGGCTTTGGATTCGGCGGCGAATGGGCTGCCGGTGCTGTGCTCATGGCGGAGACGATCCGCACCGAACATCGCGGCAAGGCAATGGGCGCGGTGCAAAGCGCGTGGGCCGTGGGTTGGGGCGCCGCGGTGCTGGTCTACGCAGCCGTATTCTCATGGCTTCCCTCTGACACCGCCTGGCGCGTGATGTTTGCAGTCGGCCTGCTGCCCGCCGGCCTCGTGCTGTTCGTGCGGCGCAATCTGAAAGAGCCGGTGCACATTGAGCCCGCCGGCGCGAGAGTCGGTCCCAAGGTCTCAGCGTTCGGTCAGATCCTGAAAGTGTTTCAGCCTCGCGTGCTTCGAACCACGATCATCGGTGCGGTGCTCGGCACGGGTGCTCACGGCGGCTACTACGCGATCATGACGTGGCTGCCCACGTTTCTCGCGAAGGAACGGCATTTGTCGGTGTTGAATACCGGCGGCTACCTCGCCGTCGTGATCGTCGCGTTCTGGTGCGGCTGCATGCTGAGCGCGTACCTGCTCGATCGGATCGGCCGGCGTCGCAACATCGCATTATTCGCTTTCTGCTGCATCGTCACCGTGCTCGCATACGTCATGTTGCCGTTGACGAATATGCAGATGCTCGTGCTTGGCTTCCCGCTCGGCCTCTTTGCCGCCGGCATTCCGGCGAGCCTCGGCCCGCTCTTCAACGAACTCTATCCCGCCGACATGCGTGGCACCGGCGTCGGCTTCTGCTACAACTTCGGGCGCATTGCATCCGCAGGCTTTCCGGTCCTGGTCGGCTACATGAGCCATTCGATGTCGCTCGGCGCGGCCATCGGCATCGACGCAGCCATTGCCTACGGGCTTGCGATGACCGCGGTACTACTGCTTCCGGAAACGCGCGGCAAGCGTCTGCGTGACACCGCGCCGGAGCAGGCCGCAGATGCCGCAGATGCCGCCGACGCAGCGCGCCTCAACCTGAACTCTCCGCGCAGTTGAATATGAACGCACATGCATCCTTACCGTCGTTTGTACAGGGTGGCGTCGACACCCACGCACACGTTTTCGAGCAGGGCTTGCCGCTGACCGGCGATCGCCGCTACGCGCCGGCCTACGACGCAACGCTCGACGACTTTCTGCCGCTGCTGAACGCGCATGGAATGACGCATGCGGTGCTCGTGCAGCCCAGCTTTCTCGGCACCGACAATCGTTACCTGTTGCAAGCGCTATCTGCGAACACCGAGCGTTTGCGCGGCGTTGCTGTCGTTGCCCCGGACACAAGCGCGAATGAGCTCGATGATCTGCACAGGCATTGCGTGACGGGCGTTCGGCTTAACCTTATCGAGCAGACGCTGCCGGATTTGCGCGCGCGACCGTGGACGTCGTTGCTGGACCACGTTGCGCGACTGGATTGGCATGTCGAGTTGCATAGAAACGCAGCCGATCTGGCACCGCTGATCGACCAGCTCCTAGAGCGCGGCGTGCGAGTCGTGGTCGATCATTTCGGCCGGCCCGATCCCGCATTGGGCACACAGGACCAGGGTTTCAAAGCGCTGCTCGGCTTTGGCAAGACGGGGCGTCTGTGGGTGAAGCTGTCGGGCGCATATCGCTGTACCGCACCGGGCTCGCGGTTCGTTGCGGATGCGACACGGCAATTAATCGAGCAGTTTGGGCCGGACCGTTTGATGTGGGGCAGCGACTGGCCGCACACGCAATACGAAGCGGTAACGAGTTATGGTGACACCTTGTCGACGCTGCTCGACGCCGGTCTCGATTCGATCGCTCTTGGTGCGATTTTGCGCACCACTGCTCGTTCGTTCTATGGATTCGACGTTGAGTCGGTCGAGAATGCGTCCGCAACGACAGCTGCCGTGCAACGCGCGACGTACTGAATGCAGAGAGAAGAAAGCGAGGAGTTACAGCGACTGTTTTTGACAGGACAGTGGACGAAAGCGGAGAGCCGCTTTCGTCCACCTCACTGATGCGTTGGTAGGCTCGATTGGATTCGAACCAACGACCCCCACCATGTCAAGGTGGTGCTCTAACCAACTGAGCTACGAGCCTGTAGAGGCGCGAATTATAGAGAGTCTGTCGAAACTGTACAAGAGCCGGACGGCATTCTTGTTGTCGACGCTCGCGCCACTCATTACGACGCGCTCCATTCGGCATTTGCATCAAGCGGAAAGACCGGGCGATGGATATTCCGGAAAGCGAACAGGCCGTAGTCCGAACTCGTCACGCCCCGGCTATCGCATTCCACGAGCCCGGCGGAGATCGGCACGAAAACCGGACGGCAATACATGCGCGATTTGAGTAGCAGGAAACGCGCGAGACGCGGGTCGATACCAACGCTTTCGAACACGCCCAGGTCCCACGGCTCATGCGTGTGCTCGGTCACGACCAGTTTCACCGTGCCCGTATCGAGAACCGCGGCGCGCCCCATGTGGGCTCGCTGCCCGGTGTAAGTCGGCCCGCTGATCACATATTCGCCGTCGGTCAAGGCTCGCACCACACCGGTCATTGCGACGGGAGCGCGCGGCGTCACCGCACTGCTTCCAACCTTGTTGCCGATCGTGATGGTCACCGTGCTGCCGACGCCCGCGGCCATCAATGCGGCCACCGCCTGCGGATCGCACAACGGCCCGGTGACGATGCCTTCCAGATGCTGCCGGAGCGCTTCTTCGAGCAGATCCATCGTGTCACACGTGCCGCCCGACATGCAGTTGTCGCCATGGTCCAGCAGAAGCACCGGCTTGTCGGCGTCTTCTGCGAGGGCAGCCGCTTGCGCAACCGATTCCGCAAGCGGCGCGCTGCGATAGACGAACTCCTCGCGCTCGTTCCAGATTTGTTGCGCGATTCGCTCGGCCACGGCTTCCGCCTGCGCGCGCTCGCCATTGCCGACAACCACGACGCTGATACACGGTGCAGCGATATCCGCGAGCGAAAAACCGGACAACACCGAGACCGCGAGCATGCCGTCGGCCTCGGCGGCGCGCGCGGCGTCGACGGCACGCTTCATCGCACCCTCGGCGGTCGCGCTGCGCAGCGTGTGCGTGAGCAACGGCGGCTGGCGCCAGGCGATGACCGGCTTCGCCTTGCCATGTATCAGCTCAAACAGCAGACGCGCGGCGTGCGCGCCGGTTTCATACATATCGACGTGCGGATAGGTCTTGAAGCTGACGATTACGTCCGCGTTGTCGATCATTTTCTGCGTGACATTGCCGTGCAGATCGAGCGCGACGGCAATCGGGGCATTGGGCAATGCCGCGCGCACGCGTTCGAGGAGATCGCCTTCGCCGTCATTCGAATTTTCCGCGACCATTGCGCCGTGCAGGTCCAGCATCACTGCATCGCATCCGCTCGCGGCTGCCAGAATTGCGTCGCAGATTGCGTCGTATGCGGCCGCTTCTACCGGCCCGCTCGGGTTGGCCGCCGCCGACACCGGCGTAACGATCTGCGCGCCTTCGCGGGCAGCGGCGTCGATGAACGCGGCCATTGCGGTTTGCATGCCCTTGTTGTCGTTGAACGCGTCGTCGTTGAAGCTCGGGCCGGCGTTCGCACCGTTCTGGCCGAAAGCGGACAACGGCGTCGGCACCGGCGAAAACGTGTTCGTCTCGTGATTCATCCGCGCAATGAGGATCTTCATACGTTCGACCCCTCCGGCATCGGCGCTGTCTGGACAACTTGCGCCGCTCGCAACATGGCGTGAAGCAACACGTTGCAGCCGGCCTCCAGGTGATCCGCGCGCGCGTCCTCGATTTCGTTGTGGCTGATACCGTCCTTGCAGGGCACGAAGATCATCGCGGCAGGCGCGACGCGCGCGAGATACACGGCGTCGTGGCCAGCACCGCTGATCACGTCCATTGACGAGAGGCCCAGCATGTCCGCGCCGTGTTTGACGGCGGCCACCAGTTCCGTCGCGAACGGTTGCGGCGCAAAGTACACGACCGGCTCGACGTCAACCGCGATGCCCGCTTTCTCGCTCGCGACCGCGCAGGCGCCGCGCAGCGCGCTGTCCATTGCGGTCAGCGTAGTGTCGTCGGCGGCGCGAAGATCGACCGTCAGTTTGACCCGGCCCGGAATCACGTTGCGTGAGTTGGGATGCACGTCGACCCAGCCCACCGTGCCGCGTCCATGCGGCGCATGATCGAGCGCAATACGGTTCACGGCGTGAATGAGGTCGGCGGCGACCAGCAGCGCATCGCGGCGCAACTCCATCGGCGTCGGCCCTGCGTGCGCTTCCATGCCGTGCACGGTCACGTCGTACCAGCGTTGACCGAGTGCGCCTTGCACGACGCCGATAGTTTTATCGTTTGCTTCCAGCACCGGGCCTTGCTCGATGTGTGCTTCGAAATACGCACCAACGGTATGCGGTTTCGCGTTTTCACCAACGTAGCCGATTGCGGTCAGCGCGTCGCGCACGGACACGCCGTCCCGGTCCTGCTGCGCAAGAGCATGTTCGAGCGTGAAAGCGCCTGCAAACACGCCTGAGCCCATCATCACGGGAACGAAGCGCGAGCCTTCCTCGTTGGTCCAGACCGCCACCTCGATCGGCGCGAGCGTTGTAACGTTCGCATCGGCCAACGTGCGCAGCACTTCGATGCCAGCGAGCACGCCGTAGTTGCCGTCGAACTTGCCGCCGGTCGGCTGCGTGTCGATGTGGCTGCCGGTCATCACGGGAGGCAGATCGTCGCGCAAACCCGCGCGGCGCGCGAAAATATTGCCGATCGCGTCGACGCGAACCGTGCAGCCTATTTCCTTCGCCCAACTAACGACCTGATCGCGCGCAATGCGATCCAGTTCGGTTAGCGCTAGCCGACAGACGCCGCCCTTCTCGGTGGCCCCGATTTTCGCGAGCTGCATGAGACTGTTCCAAAGCCGTTCGCCATCGACGCGCAAACGACTCACTGCCTCGGTAGCCTGCGATTCATGAACTTGCATCAGTGCTTCCTCATAGTGAAGTCGGCGCGGACTCAGACAACGCCGACGCCCAGATAGCGGTCCTTGATCGAGTCGTCGGCGGCGAACGACGCATTGTCGCCCGAATAAACGATCACGCCCTGTTCGATGATGTAGTGACGATCCGCGAGTTGCGTGCAGACTTCGAGGTTCTGCTCAACGAGCAAGATCGCCACACCTGCCTCGCGAATGAGTTTGAGTTGCGCGACGATTTCTTCGACGATCACCGGCGCGAGGCCTTCCACCGGTTCATCGAGCATCAGAAGGCGTGGATGATTCATCAGCGCACGGCCAACCGCGAGCATCTGCTGTTCGCCACCGGACAGCTGTCCGCCGCCGTTCGTACGTCGCTCTTTCAGCCGAGGAAAAATGCGGTAGATGTCGTCGAGTTGCCACGGCGAGTCTTTGCGCGCGCCGAGTCGCAAGTTTTCTTCCACGGTGAGCAACCGGAAAATGCCGCGGTGTTCGGGCACGAAACACACACCACGCGAGGCGATCTTATGTGGCTGCAGCCCGCTTATGGTCGCGCCGTTGAACGTCACGCTGCCGTTCTTCGGCGCGACGACGCCCGCGATGGCCTTGAGCGTGGTGGATTTTCCCGCGCCGTTGCGGCCCAGCAGCGTGACCGTCTCACCTTCCGCGATCTGCAACGAAACGCCCTGCAGAATGTGACTTTTGCCGTAGAAGCCGTGAATCTGCTGCACGTCGAGAATCATGCGCGGCCTCCGGTAATCATGTTGCCGAGATAGGCGCTGCGCACGCGCTCATCGCCGCGAATTTCGTCGGGGCGCCCTTCCACCAGCACGCGCCCTTGTTGCATGACGGTGATCGTGTCGGAGATGTCCATCACGATGCCCATGTTGTGCTCGATCAGGACGACGGTGTAGTCCTCGCGCAGGCCGCGTATCAATTGCTTCATGTCGTCGAGATCGTCGATACCCATGCCCGACGTCGGCTCGTCGAGAAAGATTGCCTTGGGACGCGCCGCGAGTGCCATGCCGACTTCGAGCCGCCGCTGCTGACCGTGCGACAGAGCGCCCGCTGACACTTTGCTGAAACGCTGCAACGCGAGGCGTTCGAGTATGTCGTCGACGGTTTCGGTGTGAGCCAGTGCGCCGCGCGGCGGCGTCCATGCATTGAGCGCACGCACGGAGTCGACACCTTGCGCAGCGAGCCGCAAGTTTTCCTGCACGCTCAGATTGGCGAACAGACTCGTCACCTGGAACGATCTCGCGACGCCGCGACGCACACGCTTGTGATCGGGCTCGTGGGTCACGTCGTGTCCGTCGAAGACAATCGTTCCCGCGGTGATCGGCAGAGTGCCGGTGAGCACATGGAAAAGCGTAGTCTTGCCCGCGCCGTTCGGACCGATTACCGAGTGCACGGTGCGCGGCATGATGCGCAGATTGACCTCGGAGAGCGCCGTGAATTTACCGTAGCGTTTCACGAGGCCGCTTGCGTTCAGAATTGCCTCGCTCATGCGCGCTCCTTTGCGGTGTCGTCGGCTGCTGCGTCTGCATCGGCTTTGTCATTTCGGCGCAGGGCGTGCCAGATGCGCTCGCCGAGTCCCCATAGACCGCGCTGCATGTACAGGCTCACCGCCATCAGCACGATGCCGAGCAACAGCAGCCAGCGTGGCCATAACGTCGAGAGCCAGTCGGCGAAGAGCACATAGAAAGCGGCACCCAGCACGGACGCGAAGAGGTTGCCGGTGCCGCCGATCACGGTCATCACGAGGATCATTTCGCTCGTGTGGTAATCGATGTTGGACAGGGGCGCGATGCCGGTCATCAACGCATGCAGTGCGCCCGCGAGTCCGGTTACGGCACCGGAGATGACGAACGCCATCAGCTTGAAACGCTTGACGTCGTAGCCGACGGCGGCGGCGCGCGCTTCGTTGTCGCGGATCGCAAGCAGCGTGCGGCCGAATACCGAGTGCGAGACGCGCATCAACAGCCAGAACACGACGAGGAAAAGTACCGCGACGAAGCCGTAGTACTGCCACGGGGAAGCGAGCGGAATCAGTGCTTTGCCGGCCAACCCGAGCGCCGGTCGCGGAATGTCGAGCAGTCCGTTGTCGCCGCCGGTCAGGTCCGGCGTGGTGTAGGCGAGGAAGTAGAACAGCTGCCCGAATGCGAGCGTCAGCATCACGAAGTATGTGCCGCGCTGTCTGATCGAAAACCATCCGACCAATGCGGCCGCGATTGCGCCGATCGCGATTGCCGCCAGCAGCGCGACGGGCACCGGCAACGCGGCCCTGGTCAGCACGAGCCCCGCGCTATAGCTGCCGAGTCCGAAGAAAATGCCCTGCCCGAACGACAGCAGTCCCGTGTGGCCGAGCAGAAGATTGCAGCCCAATGCGGCGAGCGCGAACACGAGCACTTCTGTCGCGAGCGAGCCGGAGCGCAACGTTAGCGGCAAGATGCACACGACGAGCAGCGCGAGCAACAGGAACCGATAGCGATGCAGCGCGTGTCGCAGAACGGGCTGCGATGCACGCGGAACTGCTTTCGTGTCGGCGGCTTTCGAAGTATCGATCACGCGGCTCTCCCGAGTAGGCCATTGGGCCGCAGCAGAAGGACGGCCGCCATCGCGACGTAAATCATCAAGCGCGCGCCTTCGGGCCACAGCGTGCTCATGACGCTTTGCACGATGCCAACCAGCAGGCCACCGACCAGCGCGCCGAGAAAATTGCCCATGCCGCCCACCACCACGACGACGAAAGCGACGCCGAGTGCCTCTATGCCCATGAAAGGATCGACGCCGCGAATCGGCGCGGCGAGCACGCCGGCGAGCGCGGCGGTTGCGGCACCGAGCGCGAACACGAGGCTGAACACCCGCAACACGTTGATGCCGAGCAGTGAGACCATCTCCGTCGACTCGCTGCCGGCGCGCACCGCGCTGCCAAGACGTGTGCCCTCGAGCACCCACCAGAGTAGCGTCGCGAGCACTGCCGTGAAGCCGATCACAAACAGACGGTACTTGGGATAAACAAAACTGCCCCAGATCACCACGCCGTTCAGCATGTCGGGAACGGCCACATTGTCACCGAGCGGCCCCCACACGAGGATCGCGCATTCCTGCACGACGAGCGCGAGGCCCACGGTCACGAGAATATGGAACTCGTGCTGCTGCGCGTAGACGTGCCGCAAAATCAGCTTTTCGACGACCCATGCCAAGGCGCCGACCGCAACCGGCACGACGATCAGCGCTGTCCAGAAGCTCATCGACCACTGCATCGCCTGATAGCAGAAGTAGGCGCCGAGCAGATAGAAGGCGCCGTGCGCAAAGTTCACGAAGCGCAAGAGGCCGAACACGATCGACAAGCCCACCGCGAGCAGGAAATACAGCATCCCGACCCCGATGCCGTTGACGATCTGCAGGAGATAAACGTTCATGGCGTCCGTGTGAGGAATTGGCGAAATTCACTGCCTATGCTTGTGCGTGCGCTTCGTGCTCTCATGCGCTCGCATGTGTACGTGCTGCGGTGTGCGAGACACCGCGGCGCCTGCGCGAATCACGCCAGCTTGCAACCGGTCTTGTCGAGCGGCAGAAACGATTGCCCCGAACTGACGATATCCGCGTAGTCGTCGGCGTTTTTCATCTTGCTCTTCGCCTTGCCCTTCAACAGATAATAGTTCTTCAGTACCTGATGATCGCCTTTGCGAACCTCTTCGGGTCCTGTCAAACCATCGTATTTCATGCCTTCGAGCGCGGCGACCACTTTTTTCGGATCGACGTTGCCGGCCTTCACAATGCCGTCCAGCAAAATCTTCGTGCAGATGTACGAGCCCGCCAGGCTGTAGTTCGGATTCGTCTTGAAGGCCGCCTGCGTGCGTTTGACGAGATCGCGGTTGAGCGGCGAGTCGATTGCGTGCCAATACTGTGCGCCGAAATACACGCCGTCGCACAAGTCCGCACCGAGCGATTCGAACTGCTCGAGACCGGAAGCCCACGCGAGCAGAATCGTGCAGTTGTTCTTCATGCCGAAGCTCACCGCCTGGCGCAGCGTGTCGGAAGATTGCGAACCGAAGTTGAGGATGAGCAACACGTCCGGCTTGGCGGAGACTGCGTTCGTCAAATAACCGCTGAACTCTTTTTCGTTCAGCGAGTGATAACTGTTGCCCACGTGCTCGATGCCCTTCTCCTTGAAGACGGCTTTTGCGGCGGACAACAGGCCGTCGCCGAACACGTATTGCGGCGTGATCGTGTACCAGCGTTTGGCCTTCGGCATCATCTGGATCAGCGGACGCACGGTCTGTTCAATTGCGCCATACGTGGGCACCGACCAGCGGAAGGTCGCATCGTTGCAGTCTTTCCCAGTGATCTCGTCCGCACCCGCTGTGGTGATGAAGACGCCGCCGGCTTTTTGGACTTCCTTGCCCATCGCCAATGATTCGGAGGACAAAATACCGCCTGCAAAGAATCGAGCATTTTTCTGTTGCGCGATTTCCTGAACGCGGCGTACTGCTGTTGCCGGCTTGCCTTCCGTGTCGAGCACCGAATAGGCGAGCGGTTCGCCGAGAACCTTGCCATATTGTTCGATGGCGAGCTTCATACCAAGGTCTGCATACTTGCCGTTGGCGGCGAACGCGCCTGACATCGGCACCGGACAGGCGAACTGCACGCTGCCTGCCTGCGCGAAGGCGCTGCGCGCGACGAGCGACCCCAGCGAGCCCGGAACGGCCGACAACGCGGCCAGCTTCAACATATTTCGGCGATTCAAAATGACGCTCCTTGGAAGAGACACGCACTGAACGACTGTGAAAGCTTGCTGGCCACGGTGAACTTTCCACCACATCGGCTTTGTTCTATTTATCATGATAAATAGGTTGAATCCGATCGTAGGTACAATAAATTCCGGTGTCAATAAGGCAAAATTCCTGGCGGCAGCGCGGCAGGTTTGCTTGCGACGCAGTGGGCGCCGGCGCAACGCCGATGGTGCAGTACACAAATGGGAGCATGAAGATGGCCATGGATCGAACCAAGGCTGGCGCAGCGATTGAGATCAAGCAGCAAAAGCGCGGCGACCTGGTCGCGGAAGAAATCAAGCGACTGATCACGGAAAAGGACCTGAAGCCGGGCGATCGCCTGCCACGCGAGGTCGAGTTGCAGCAACTCTTCTCGGTGAGCAAGAGCACGATTCGCGAGGCGCTGAAGTCGCTCGAAGTTCAAGGGCTCATCAAGGTGACGACGGGCCCTGCCGGCGGCGGCATGGTCGTGGAAGTGCCGCTCGATCGGACGTTGCAGCTTCTGCAGAACTATCTGTTCTTCAAGGACGTTTCGATCGACGACATTTACACCGTGCGCAAACTGCTTGAGCCGGAACTCGCGGCAGGCGCCGTCCCGCACCTGACAGAACAGGATTTCGAAGCGCTGGAGGCGAGCATTGCTTGCTGCGATCGGCCAGCTTCGGCGCACGGCGGGCAGGACATCGTCCGGCAACGCCAGGAGGACGTGAACTTCCACGACATTCTGGCGGCGGCTAACCCGAATCCGTTCCTGCGTTTCAGTTGCGAGCTGATCAACGAGATGATCCGGCAGCTCATCGAGTTTCGTAACGATACGCCTCAGGCCGAGCACGAGCGGTTCGGCCAAGCCAACGTCAAGATTCACAAGGCGATCACGAAGGCGGCGCGTGAGCGTGACGTCGACAAGGTGCGCGAGCTGATGACGGTCCATATGACCGAGGCGCCGCGTTACGTGAAACGGATGAAGGGGAAACTGCGCGGGCGACTTATTCTCGACTCGGAGATCCGCCGCCGGGTGCGGGCGCGAAGTGCTGGTCCCGTGGAGGCGGAGGCAGACGGGAGTGATGCGGGGGAGTGATGGGGTTGGTTGCCGGGGTTGGCGGCGGCGTCGGCGCTGTGAGTGTTGGTCGAGGCTGCCGGCCGACGTTGGTGGCAAAGCTAGTCGCGAGGGATCGTCGGTTGCGTGGGTTGCGTGGGTTGCGTGGGTTGCGTGGGTTGCGTGAGTCACCCAGTTTGCGTGAGTCGCATGGGCTGCGTGGGCCAGCTTACGTGCCTGGATTACATGGGCATATGTCTGCGAAGCGACGACGAAATCACGTACACGGGGCGTCGAGGCTCGTGATGCGGGTTCGCGAGGAGTGATCGGTTGAAGCGTCGTGGCGCAATCGCGAGCGCTCGCAATAAGCGTTGCGACCTGCTTTGTCGCCTCCTGCCGCCGACGCCGCCGATGGGATGCGTAGGCGCCAGGGGGCGATGACGCTAACGTAAACGACGCGGTCAACCTGAGGCGATCGGCCCACAAGTTGCGTCACAACGAGCGTGGGCAACAGCGGTTGGCCGCGTCAAGGATGTTGATTCAACTTCGGCTTTTCAAGACGGTTGTCGTTGGGTTGGCGGGGACGGTGCCCAAGGGAGTCGACGGCTAACGGCAAGAGGGCTCAACCTTTTGACGCGCGCGCCGTTATTGCATCTGCACAGCTCGTTCACTGGACCTTCATGGCGCAACCTATTCCGTTTTCCCGAAATACCGGCGCGGCACGCGCCCGGCATGCCAAGGCGATGCTGCTGCCGATGGCACGCCAAACCGCCGACGATCTCGCCTTGCGCGTGCATCTGGCGCTAGACGCGTTGCGACGAGGCGACGGCGGGATAGGCGATGCTCAGACGTTGACGCAAGTAATGCTGCTGACGGGTTTTCTGGCCGAATCGGGTTTCGGCTCAGCGACTGGCGAGCAACTTGGCGAGGCCGAGCGCGCGATAGCCAAGGTATTCGACACCGGACGAGATACCGGTAGATGGATGCTCGATGAAAACGGATTCGCGATATTTGCACAGATCGCGACCAACTACGACCAGCAATTGCACCGCGCTCCGCTTTGGGCAGTTACCGAGGTCAGTGAGCGGCTCGACCGTTTTACCGCGGGGCTGCCGGATCAGTTTGCGACGCGAAAGCGGGCCTAATTGTCGCCCGGTTGCTCGACTGAATGAATAGGCTCGAACAGCTTCGAGCCGTTTTTCGTCGATTGACGACGATTTGTTTGCCTAGATGTTTTTTTCGCCGCGTAAACGCAGAAACCCCACCTTTGCTGGGGTGGGGTTTCTGGTGCTGCTGGGGAGCCTGACGATTACCTACTTTCACACGGGCAATCCGCACTATCATCGGCGTGGAGTCGTTTCACGGTCCTGTTCGGGATGGGAAGGGGTGGGACCGACTCGCTATGGTCATCAGGCTTTGACGGGTTGCTGGGTCGCCTTTGGGGCGGCACAGCCAATCTGGAAGAAGTAGTTGAGAGGATGCCTCTCGTTTTGCACGTTCAGCACGTGCGGGTTGTGTTGTTTCTGGCACAACACTGATCTCTCAACCTGGGTGTCTGGCGCGAACTCACTGGGAGTTCAAGCGCATCCCCTTCGGGGATCGGACCAGTGTAGGCGCTGAAGCGCCAACGCTGGTCGAGACACACCTGTTATAGGATCAAGCCTTACGGGCAATTAGTATCAGTTAGCTGAGCACATTACTGCGCTTACACACCTGACCTATCAACGTCCTGGTCTTGAACGACCCTTCAAGGGGCTCGAAGCCCCGGGGATATCTCATCTTAAGGCGAGTTTCCCGCTTAGATGCTTTCAGCGGTTATCTCTTCCGAACATAGCTACCCGGCGATGCCACTGGCGTGACAACCGGTACACCAGAGGTTCGTCCACTCCGGTCCTCTCGTACTAGGAGCAGCCCCCTTCAAATATCCAGCGCCCACGGCAGATAGGGACCAAACTGTCTCACGACGTTTTAAACCCAGCTCACGTACCTCTTTAAATGGCGAACAGCCATACCCTTGGGACCGGCTACAGCCCCAGGATGAGATGAGCCGACATCGAGGTGCCAAACACCGCCGTCGATATGAACTCTTGGGCGGTATCAGCCTGTTATCCCCAGAGTACCTTTTATCCGTTGAGCGATGGCCCTTCCATACAGAACCACCGGATCACTATGACCTGCTTTCGCACCTGCTCGACTTGTCGGTCTCGCAGTTAAGCACGCTTATGCCATTGCACTATCAGCACGATTTCCGACCGTACCTAGCGTACCTTCGTACTCCTCCGTTACACTTTGGGAGGAGACCGCCCCAGTCAAACTGCCTACCATGCACTGTCCCCGATCCGGATTACGGACCAAGGTTAGAACCTCAAACAGATCAGGGTGGTATTTCAAGGATGGCTCCACGCAGACTGGCGTCCACGCTTCACAGCCTCCCACCTATCCTACACAGACCGGTTCAAAGTCCAATGCAAAGCTACAGTAAAGGTTCATGGGGTCTTTCCGTCTAGCCGCGGGGAGATTGCATCATCACAAACACTTCAACTTCGCTGAGTCTCGGGAGGAGACAGTGTGGCCATCGTTACGCCATTCGTGCAGGTCGGAACTTACCCGACAAGGAATTTCGCTACCTTAGGACCGTTATAGTTACGGCCGCCGTTTACCGGGACTTCAATCAGGAGCTTGCACCCCATCATTTAATCTTCCGGCACCGGGCAGGCGTCACACCCTATACGTCCACTTTCGTGTTTGCAGAGTGCTGTGTTTTTATTAAACAGTCGCAGCCACCAGTTTATTGCAACCCCTTCACCCTCCTGGCGCAGGCCAGTCAAGCTACAGGGGCGTACCTTATCCCGAAGTTACGGTACCAATTTGCCGAGTTCCTTCTCCCGAGTTCTCTCAAGCGCCTTAGAATACTCATCTCGCCCACCTGTGTCGGTTTGCGGTACGGTCTTGTTGAACTGAAGCTTAGAGGCTTTTCCTGGAACCACTTCCGATTGCTTCGTCACCGAAGTGACTGGCCTCACACCCTTGAATTACGCGCCCGGATTTGCCAAAGCGCCTTCTCCAATGCAAGGACCGGGACTTCCAACACCCGGACAACCTTCCGCGATCCGTCCCCCCATCGCATTCAACAATGGTGCAGGAATATTAACCTGCTTCCCATCAGCTACGCATTTCTGCCTCGCCTTAGGGGCCGACTCACCCTACGCCGATGAACGTTGCGTAGGAAACCTTGGGCTTACGGCGAGGGGGCCTTTCACCCCCTTTATCGCTACTCATGTCAGCATTCGCACTTCCGATACCTCCAGCACACTTTCCAGTGCACCTTCGCAGGCTTACGGAACGCTCTCCTACCATGCACATAAATGTGCATCCGCAGCTTCGGTATATGGCTTAGCCCCGTTACATCTTCCGCGCAGGACGACTCGATCAGTGAGCTATTACGCTTTCTTTAAAGGATGGCTGCTTCTAAGCCAACCTCCTGACTGTTTTAGCCTTCCCACTTCGTTTCCCACTTAGCCATATTTGGGGACCTTAGCTGGCGGTCTGGGTTGTTTCCCTCTTGACACCGGACGTTAGCACCCGATGTCTGTCTCCCGTGATTGCACTCTTCGGTATTCGGAGTTTGCTATGGCGTAGTAATCCGCAATGGACCCCACAACCATGACAGTGCTCTACCCCCGAAGGTGATACACGAGGCACTACCTAAATAGTTTTCGGAGAGAACCAGCTATTTCCAGGTTTGTTTAGCCTTTCACCCCTATCCACAGCTCATCCCCTAACTTTTCAACGTTAGTGGGTTCGGACCTCCAGTACGTGTTACCGCACCTTCATCCTGGCCATGGATAGATCACCTGGTTTCGGGTCTACACCCAGCGACTGAACGCCCTGTTCGGACTCGCTTTCGCTACGCCTGCCCTAATCGGTTAAGCTTGCCACTGAATGTAAGTCGCTGACCCATTATACAAAAGGTACGCCGTCACCCCTTACGAGGCTCCGACTGTTTGTATGCATGCGGTTTCAGGATCTGTTTCACTCCCCTCCCGGGGTTCTTTTCGCCTTTCCCTCACGGTACTGGTTCACTATCGGTCGATCACGAGTATTTAGCCTTGGAGGATGGTCCCCCCATCTTCAGACAGGATTTCACGTGTCCCGCCCTACTTGTCGTACACCTAGTTCTTCCTCGCTGTTTTCGTCTACAGGGCTATCACCTGCTATGGCGGCACTTTCCAGAGCCTTCGACTAACAATGAAGATAAAGAGTACAGGCTGCTCCCATTTCGCTCGCCACTACTCTGGGAATCTCGGTTGATTTCTTTTCCTGCGGTTACTTAGATGTTTCAGTTCACCGCGTTCGCTTCACATGACCTATGGATTCAGTCATGGATACTCCATACGGAGTGGGTTTCCCCATTCGGACATCTACGGATCAAAGCTCGTTTGCCAGCTCCCCGTAGCTTTTCGCAGGCTACCGCGTCCTTCATCGCCTGTGATCGCCAAGGCATCCACCACATGCACTTGTTCGCTTGACCCTATAACGGGTGTGTCTCTGTCGATTCACAATCGTTACAGGTTGAGTATTCGTGTTGCGCCGTATTCCAAAGCAATCTTTCGATCACTTAAAAATACATCGATACAATCACAACCCTGATTCACCTACTCATGTACCCATCTCTAAGTACACTTTCGTGAATCTCTTTACTACTTCTTCCTGATTGTTAAAGAACGTTCAGCCGATAGCGCGATTGCTGTAACCGCGTATCCTTACTGACTGGCTCAATCGCCAATGCACAACGCTCTGTGTACCTGACACAGAACCCTACGCATTGAGGATTGGTGGAGGATGACGGGATCGAACCGACGACCCCCTGCTTGCAAAGCAGGTGCTCTCCCAGCTGAGCTAATCCCCCAGTCATACAGTGACCCCAGAGGTATTCAGACGCCCAGCGCACCAGACAAGACAGTGGTGGGTCTGGATGGATTCGAACCATCGACCCCCGCCTTATCAAGACGGTGCTCTAACCGACTGAGCTACAGACCCCTGAGTCTGTCTGCGTTTCTTTACTACTACAGCCGATAAGCGTGAGCGCTCAACGTTTGACACGTCTAGCTCGAGAAAGGAGGTGATCCAGCCGCACCTTCCGATACGGCTACCTTGTTACGACTTCACCCCAGTCATGAATCCCACCGTGGTAAGCGCCCTCCTTGCGGTTAGGCTACCTACTTCTGGTGAAACCCACTCCCATGGTGTGACGGGCGGTGTGTACAAGACCCGGGAACGTATTCACCGCGGCATGCTGATCCGCGATTACTAGCGATTCCAGCTTCACGCACTCGAGTTGCAGAGTGCGATCCGGACTACGATCGGTTTTCTGGGATTGGCTCCCCCTCGCGGGTTGGCGACCCTCTGTTCCGACCATTGTATGACGTGTGAAGCCCTACCCATAAGGGCCATGAGGACTTGACGTCATCCCCACCTTCCTCCGGTTTGTCACCGGCAGTCTCCCTGGAGTGCTCTTGCGTAGCAACTAGGGACAAGGGTTGCGCTCGTTGCGGGACTTAACCCAACATCTCACGACACGAGCTGACGACAGCCATGCAGCACCTGTGTTATGGCTCCCTTTCGGGCACCCCCACCTCTCAGCAGGGTTCCATACATGTCAAGGGTAGGTAAGGTTTTTCGCGTTGCATCGAATTAATCCACATCATCCACCGCTTGTGCGGGTCCCCGTCAATTCCTTTGAGTTTTAATCTTGCGACCGTACTCCCCAGGCGGTCAACTTCACGCGTTAGCTACGTTACCAAGTCAATGAAGACCCGACAACTAGTTGACATCGTTTAGGGCGTGGACTACCAGGGTATCTAATCCTGTTTGCTCCCCACGCTTTCGTGCATGAGCGTCAGTATTGGCCCAGGGGGCTGCCTTCGCCATCGGTATTCCTCCACATCTCTACGCATTTCACTGCTACACGTGGAATTCTACCCCCCTCTGCCATACTCTAGCCCGCCAGTCACAAATGCAGTTCCCAGGTTAAGCCCGGGGATTTCACATCTGTCTTAGCGAACCGCCTGCGCACGCTTTACGCCCAGTAATTCCGATTAACGCTTGCACCCTACGTATTACCGCGGCTGCTGGCACGTAGTTAGCCGGTGCTTATTCTTCCGGTACCGTCATCCCCCACGGGTATTAACCACGAGGTTTTCTTTCCGGACAAAAGTGCTTTACAACCCGAAGGCCTTCTTCACACACGCGGCATTGCTGGATCAGGCTTGCGCCCATTGTCCAAAATTCCCCACTGCTGCCTCCCGTAGGAGTCTGGGCCGTGTCTCAGTCCCAGTGTGGCTGGTCGTCCTCTCAGACCAGCTACAGATCGTCGCCTTGGTAGGCCTTTACCCCACCAACTAGCTAATCTGCCATCGGCCGCCCCTGTAGCGCGAGGTCCCGAAGGATCCCCCGCTTTCCTCCGCAGAGCGTATGCGGTATTAATCCGGCTTTCGCCGGGCTATCCCCCACTACAGGACACGTTCCGATGTATTACTCACCCGTTCGCCACTCGCCACCAGGGTTGCCCCCGTGCTGCCGTTCGACTTGCATGTGTAAGGCATGCCGCCAGCGTTCAATCTGAGCCAGGATCAAACTCTTCAGTTCAAACCTGTTACTGTTTTCGGTTGTCTTACCAACCGGTCGCTCACTCAACGTACTGACGAAGTGTTCAACCATCTCTCGATGACCAAACCTTCCTTTCATTACTGTGTGAGACTTGATACTTTCGCTTTATGTGAATCCGAAGATCCACCCGCGTCGCGCATCAAGCGCCCACACTTATCGGCTGTTAGTTTTTAAAGATCGGTTCGCCTCACGCCGCGCCGCCTTACCACACCTACCCGGCACCGCTTCGTTCTGCGTCGCTGCATCTGCAGCAGAGAAACGAGATTATGAAGAGCGAGTGACAGGTCGTCAACCCCCTTCGACGAATTTTCTTTCACAGAAGCGCCAATCGGCGCGCAAAGCGTTCGCCCTACATATAGTAGACCCTCGATTCGCAGTGGAACGCAGTCGTGTGAACACGAACAAGTTGGTCTATAGTCGGGAGTCTGCCGTCCGTCGCGAGAGAACTGTCCGTTGTTGCAACAAACTTTTTTGCGCGCCGCTCCGCGCCGCCACGGGCCGACAGCGAACGGATCTACGGCAACAGCGTGCGACGAATTGCTGCGCACAATGCGCGCGAAGGCGCAAGCTCGTATATAATGCGAGCCGCGCGAATTTCGCACATTTCTATCGGCCCGCTCCAAGCGGGCTCATCTTTTTGCTCCCCAGAGCACACAGCCATATAACCGCGTTGAGTCACTCAGGTGATGTTGAGCCATGCTCGAAACGCCTGACGGTCGCGTCTTGCGTCTCATAGCGAAGCCTCTCGAGGAGAATACGTGAACCCTTTTGATCGCGAAGATTCGCAACACGAAACCGCAGCCTACACGAAGGCTCCGTCGGGCCGTACGCCCAAGGGCAAAGGCGCGGGTAAAGCGATCCCCGTGGCGGCCGAACTGCCGCCGCAGCAAGCCGAAGAACGCCAGCGCCAGATGCGCGCGCTGATCCAGCTGGGCAAGGAGCAAGGCTACCTGACCCACGCGCAGATCAATGACCACCTGCCCGACAACTTCGCGCAAACCGCGGCGATCGACAGCATCGTCAGCGCGTTCAACGACATGGGCGTGCAGGTCTACGAGCAGGCCCCCGACGCGGAAACGCTGCTGCTGAACTCGAACGCTCCGGCAGTCGTTTCCGACGATCAGGCGGACGAAGAAACCGAAGTCGCGTTGTCGACGGTGGATTCCGAGTTCGGCCGCACGACCGACCCCGTGCGCATGTACATGCGCGAAATGGGCGCGACCGAGTTGCTGACGCGCGCGGGCGAAATCGCGATTGCAAAGCGTATCGAAGACGGTCTGCACGAAATGGTGCAGGCCATCGCCGCATGCCCGCTCGCAATTTCCGCGATCCTGGCAAGCGCCCAGCAGGTTGCGGACGGCGAGCTGCGAATCGACGAACTCGTCGACGGACTCAACGAAGACAACATCGCGGCGGAAGAAGAGACCGTGAGCGCCGAAGCGACTGCCGACGTGGATTCGGACACGGAAGAAGACGACGACAGCGATAGCGACGACGACGTCGGCCCGGCCGATTCGTCTGCAGCAGACGAAGCGCGTCTGAAGCAGCTCACGAGCGACTGCCTCGAGATCTTCGCGCAAGTCGGCATTCTGTACGACCAGATGAACGCTTCGCACACTCGCGGCGACGTCAGCTCCAAGGCATATCAGCGCGCGCGCGAGGAAATTCAGCAACACCTCGCGAAAATCCGCTTCACGGCGCGCACCATCGACCGTCTGTGCGGCGACGTGCAGCATCAGGTCGCGCAGGTTCGCGCGATCGAACGCAACATTCTGCAGATCGTGGTGACGAAGAGCGGCATGCCGCGCGAGAAGTTCATCGAATCGTTCGCGGGTCATGAAGCCGATCTCGGCTGGACCGAGCGTGCAGCACGCGGCACGACGTCGTATGGCGCCGCGCTCGAGCGTCACCTGCCGGCAATTCAGTCGGAACAGCAAAAGCTGATCGACATTGAAGCCACCGTCTCGCTGCCGCTCAAGCATCTGAAAGAGATCAACCGCCAGATGGTCGCGGCTGAATCGAAGATGCGCAAAGCCAAGAGCGAAATGATCGAGGCCAACCTGCGTCTCGTCATTTCCATCGCAAAGAAGTACGTGAATCGCGGCATGCTGTTCCTCGACCTGATTCAGGAAGGCAACATCGGCCTGATGAAAGCAGTGGACAAGTTCGAATACCGCCGCGGCTGGAAGTTTTCCACGTACGCAACGTGGTGGGTCCGCCAGGCCGTGACGCGATCGCTCGCCGATCAGGCGCGCACGATCCGCGTGCCGGTGCACATGATCGAAACGATCAACAAGCTGAATCGCATCTCACGTGAAATCCTGCAGCAGACCGGTCAGGAAGCACACCCGTCGGTGCTGGCCGAGCGCATGGACCTGTCGGAAGAGAAAGTGCGCGGCATCCTCAAGATCGCCAAGCAGCCGGTGTCGATGGAAACGCCTGTCGGCGACGACGGCGACGCCACGCTCGGCGACATGATCGAAGACTCGGCGGCATCGTCGCCGGCAGACGCGGCAATGCAGGCCGACCTTCGCGCCGCGATCGACGATGCGCTCGACTCGCTGTCGCCGCGCGAAGCCAAGGTGCTGCGTATGCGCTACGGCATCAACACGAAGTCGGACCACACGCTGGAAGAAGTGGGCAAGCAGTTCGACGTCACGCGTGAGCGTATCCGTCAGATCGAAAGCAAGGCCATGCGCAAGCTGATGCATCCGAGCCGTGCCGATCGACTCAAGTCGTTCCTCGACCGTTGATCCAGCAAGTCTGACTCTGCTTCACCGCGCTTGCCGTGCGCCATGCACGGCAAGCGCAATTCCCGCCTTAAGCTTCAGAATCCCACCGTTCTCAAATAAGCAGCGAGATGATCCCGCCAAGGGTGATGCCCGCCGCCAGCCAACGTCCGGCCGTGTAGAAAGCGTTGCGCTCTTCGTGCGGTTGATCTGGCCGTTCGAGCCCGAGCGTGCCATACGCAAACGACTTCACCGCTGACGAATCCGTCGCCGATGCGCCCTCGCTGTCCGCACCGGTCGCGCTCGTGCCATCAACTATATTCGTGTCGTGAGCCGCCGCAGCTGCGCCTTCCGTGGAGATGCGCACGGCCTCGTCCTGCTTCGACGCATTCGAGGTAGCAGAGCGCGCGGTGGCGGCGCTGTCGCCAGGGACGGCAGTTGACGACGCACTCCTTGTCGTGCGTTCAGCTGCTTGTCGTGTTGACGGCAACGCACTGTCGATTTGCATTGCAAGCTCCGTTCGTTTCTTCAGGGCGCTCGGCGTAGCGCCGGATACAGGCTCTATCGACCGTGACCGGTTGAAACTTGACGCTCTGTAAGGCACGGTAAGCGCAGACGCGGTGTCAACAACGACGCGTTCCGCCCCGCATCATGTTGTCCACAGAAACTGTTCAGAAGGCTGTGGATATCCTGCGCAAGAGTCGTCCAAGTACCTGAGCGCGCACAGTTTTCATCGTCTGCACGCGGCAAGTCTCAAGTCAAAAGACAAACGGCAACGAGGCTGCGCTCAAGGCATCACAAACGTCTTCACGAGCGTCAGTTCGCCGGCTTTGCGCATCGGCACGCGGATCGTCTCGCTCTTTTCGTTCGGCGTGTTTTCGTTGGTGATGATCGTCACCTGAGCGACGGTCATGTCGCTTCGGTCGTTACCACTGCCGTAGTAATTCACGAAGACGAGATAGGTGCCCTTCAGCGGCGCCGCCGATGAATAAATCTCCGGCCCATAGCCAGTCGTGACGTCGACGTCGAGCGCGCCGCCGTTCGCCACGACGCGATCGCCGTACCATGCATGCGCGCCGTCCGGCGATACCACGTGCAGGTCGAGATCCGTGCCGTCCGTGTCCCACGCGAGCAATACGCGCAGCTTCGGCTGCGTCTTGCCGCCATAGGCGTCATAGAACTGAACGCGCTTGCGGCTGCCGTCCGGCGCGCGCAATTCAACGCCATTGCTGCCTGCAGGAAACGCATAGGGCCGCGAGAACTTGCCGTCCTCCTCTACACGCTGCGGCAACGGCGTGCCGTCGACCACCAGCGTGCCCACGGACTTGCCCTTTCTTTTCGGTACGTTACGAATCTGCCCTTCGATCAGCGCAAGCTTCGACTGCCCTTCCGGCGTCGCTACGGACACCGCCGGATAATGCACGTCTTGCGTATAGCGTTCGCTGTCGCCGCTCGTATTGCGCCAGCCGTTCAGCGGCGCGGCGAAGTCGATATCGCTTGCATGCGCGGCCGACGCACCCTGCAAGCAGCCGAGAACCAGCAGGCTGCGGCCAGCCGCGTTCATCCATCCCGTCGTTTTGGGCTTCATCGTGACTGCTCCCGTCCCGCTTTCAAAGTCGCTCGCTCTTCACGAGCATGAGGTCGCCGATTTTGCGCAGCGGCACAACCATCGTTTCACGCCGCTCGTTCGGCGTATTTTCGTTGAAGACCAGCGTCAACGTCGCCGTGATGACGTCGCGGTCGTGCGCGGACGCGTCGAAGTTGTAGCCGGTCGTATCAAAGTTGCCCCAGTAATTGAGGAAGAACAGCCACGTGCCGCGCTCCGGCGCCGCCGATGAAAATATCCCCGGCCCCGCGCCGTCCACCGAGTCGACGTCGAAGCCGCTGCCGTCTTCGAGCGTCGGATTGGCGAAGAACGCGTGCAGCCCGCCCGGCGTGATCACATGCAAATCGACCTGAGCGTGTGGATCGTTCCACGTGACGATTGCGCGCAGCTTCGCCTGCGGCTTGCTGGCGTCCGCTTCGTAAAACTGCATGCGCTGATGCTGCCTGCCGTCGGCAGAAATGAGTTCAATGCTGTTCGAGCCCGCACCGAATGCCCACGGCCGCGCAAATGCGCCTTCGTCGTCCGTGTAGAGCGGCGTCGGATTGCCGTTGACGACGAGCGTCGGCGGCTTGCGCGCGTGTTTGTCGATACGCTTCAGGCGTCCCTCGATCAATGTGCGGTAACGCTGCGCACCACGATCGACCGGCGGTCGCGGATACGCCGCGACGAATTGCTCGCCCTCGTTGGTCAACCCGCTATGACGCCAGCCGCCGAACGAGCGGGTGAGATCGGCGATGCCGCCATCAGCACTAGCAGCGCGGGCCTGTGTAACGACGCCTGTGCCGGACACGCCGCATGCAGCGACAGCCACGAGCATCACGGCGCGCAGGCGAACCCGCCGCAGCACGGAAGACCAGCTCAACGACAATAAGGAGGTGACGTGGTTCATTGGATCGGATTGTCGGTACGAATCAGCATGCGGGCAGTGCGCTCGACAAATTCCTCGTCGAGTCCACGCGGATGGTGCTGAAACGCGAGGTGAACATATTCATGCGCCAACGCAATGCGATCCTCTTCCGTTTGCAAGCGATACACATAGACGCGATTGCGCTGCGCGTCCGCGTACGGACGTCCTTCGCGGACCGCACACACGGCCGGCAGGTCGGGCGTCTCGTATCCAGCCGCGCCATCCATGCGCCGCACCCAGGAAGGCGCATTGCGCTCCAGCCACTCGCGCGCGCCGGTCACCGCGATGCAATCGCCGGACAACGGGCTTTGGAACGAAGTCAGCGTGGCTTGCGGCCATGTGCGGGCAAGGATCGCATCGAACGTCAGGCCAGTTTGCGCGGATGCTTTCGCGGCAAGCCAGCTCATTTGCCCTGCCGCGGCCTTGTCGTGGTGATACTGGACAGGCACGCCGGTCAGCACGAGCGCGTCGGTCATATCAGCGGCACGGCGCGCCGCCGCAGTCGGCGCGCTAGGCAGAACGCGCTGGGTGTTGCTGCTGTCGTCGATACGCAAACAGCCGTGCTCGTATACGCCGTGCTGCACGGCGTAAGTGCGCGCCGCCACGGCGAGCGCCTTGGCCGCTTCGGGCTGCGCCGTATCGCCTTCACGCTCGACTACGCGCGCCACATAGTCGTTCATGCCAAAGCGGCCGACCACTTGCGGCGCTCCCGCAGCGCTACGGTCGAGCCGCAACTCGCCGCGGCTCGTCAGTCGCGTCCAGTTGCCGTTCGCAAAACCAACGCGAAACTCGCCGTTCAGCGGCCCGTCAGCCACCGTCGCGGGTCCTTTCTGGCCGAGCACTTCACGAATCGGATAGCGGCTGAAGAAATCGACGACGACACATGCGCCGTCATCGGGCACCGTGACGCGCGTGAGAAGCGGCGCAATGCGCGGCGCAGCCAACGCGAGCACGCGTGCGCTGCCGCCCGGACCGGCGAGCCAGACCGGCGTGCCATCCGCTAGCCAGCCTGCGGCGCCGCCCGTCGATGCGCCTGGCCGGGCCGCATCGGGCATGGTCCACGTTTTGGCGCGCAGCAGGCTGCCGTAGAGCGACACCGTTCCCTCGCCACGCCCGCTCGTCAGCACGGAGACCAGCGTGCTGGCCGCCGCTTCGCGTGGACGTACGGGCATCGCCTGCAATGCGGCAAGCAGTTGCACGACGGGCACACGATGCGTCGGCGTCATCGCGTGAAGGTCGCGCAACCAGGCGGGCGCGTGTACCGCTGTCCAATATTTGCGCCAGTCGGCGGGATCAAGTTGCAGACGCCCCGGTTCGAAAAAGAGCCCGCACGATTTCACGAGCGCATGCTCGCGATCGACATGACCGCCCGTCATGCAGCAATACACTTCTTCGGGATCGCCGCCGCTGCACATGTAGTCTGGCGTGGCGATGTTTCGATCCACCAGATAGCCGTAGACAAACAGCTTCCACACGCTGCCAAGCGGCGTTTCAAGCGTGGCGGGCAGCAGCAGCGCGGATTGCGGAGACAGGCCGCTAAGTGCGCCGTCGACGTCGGCTTGCCACAGCTGGTTTTGCCCGTCGCGCAACCACGCGAAGCGCAATGTCTGTTTCGACGCCGGCTGCAGTGAAGCCGGCCCGGCCGCATACGCGCGATCGAGTGTGACGCCGCAGATCATGCACACCGCGCCCACGGCGAACGCGATCCGCAGCATCACCGCTGCAAGAAGATCGCGGACAGTCCGGAAAAGCGCGAGGAACATGGCCTGTGTCGCTTACTGGATGCGCAACGAGGTCACGCGATCGCTCTTGCCGCCTTCGAACGCCTTCGCGTCCGGTTGATACATGCGGAAATAGCGCGCGGGCGGCAATGCGAATGTGCCCGGCAACGCGAAGCGCACCAGTTGCCGCAACGCCACTGGCCGATCGAGCACCGGCACCGGCTGGTGATACGAGAGTTCACCCATTTCATACGATGCAACACGCGCGAACGGTTGCGGGCCGTTCTCGCCTTCCTTCTCGCCAGGCAAGCCCTCGATCGACACGCCCCAGCTCGTCGCTTCGACGCTCGCGCCCGGCGGCAGCGGCACATCGAGCAGGCCGTAGTGATATGCGTTGCCCGAGCGCGGCGTGATCGTGACTTCGTCGACGTACAGTGCATTGCTGTCGATCGCATCGCCCGATTTCACGGGACGCGCTGTGAACGCAGAGCGCCCAACATTGCTGTCGGCCGTGCCCTGCTTTTTCGGATCGGCCTTGACCTCGACCGGTTCGAGCTTGTAGAAGCGGCGGGCGACGCCGATGTTCAAACGGCTGTCTTCGCTCGTATGACTGCGGAAAGAGACGATTGCGCTGACGTCCGTGCGTGCGGCGCCTGCGTCGAGTGTGGACGGCACGCCGGCAGCGGTCCATTTCCAGAGTGGCGTGCCGGTCGGCGTTGCGGCGCGCGACCAGCCCGCGCCTTGCAGCGACGGCAACGAAGTAGCCGCCACATCGCCGCCGAGCGCCTTGCGCAGCCAAAGCAGCGTCAGTGCGCGGTCGAGCGTCGGGTAATCGGCGCTGCTTCTTGCAAGCAATGCGGATGCATCGACGCTCGCGCCTTCGCCGGACATGGCAAGCAGGCTTTGGACGAGCGGCGCCGGATCGTTGCTCAACGAGACACGCGCGGCGCTCGATGCAGCATCGAAACCGTCCGGCGTCTGCGCGCCCGTCGCGCGCGCCATGTTCGCGATCAGCAGCATCGCCATCTGCTTGCCGCGCGGCGAATCGGGCTGCGCAAAGACGATACTGTCCGACGCGCCATACGTAGCATTAGCGGTGTTGCGAGCCGGTGCGGCGGCGGCCGCCGCCGCGTCGCTCATCAAGTCGGCGGCCACGCCCGAGACCGGCGTCGCGATCGGCAAGCCCATCTGCTGCATGAACCACAGCGCCAACGCGCGATGAAGCAGTGGCTCTTTCGCGCCGGCGTCGCGATAAACCTCCATCGCGTGTTGCCAGTTCGCGGCCGGCAGGCTGATGCCGAGGCTGCGGCTCGCGAGCCAGTCCGCGTAATACGCGTATGCCGTGATCAGCGCGCTGCCGCCGGTCGTATCGCCCCACCAGCCGAACGTGCCGCCGACGCCCGCGAGCATAGCCAGACGTTGTCGCTGGTTGCGCAACAGCGCTTCGATTCCTTGCGTCGAACTCGCGTTGTCGCCGCGGCCGATCGCGTCGTGTGCAAGTGCGAGCGGAATCAAGCGGCTCGATGTCTGTTCGGCGCAGCCATACGGGTAGTTGATCAGATCGTCGGCCACGCGCATGAACTGGCTCGCGGCGTTGCCGACGAAACGCACGCTCACGTCCTGCGCGTCTTGCGGCAGATTGAGCGGCTTGCCTGCGCCGTCAAGCGCGACAGTATTCTGATGAAGATCGAGCCAGCCACTCGCGTCGAGTCGAATCGTGGTCTGCAAGCGGTCCACATCCTTGTCGCCCTTGCGCAAGGTCGCGTTGACCACGCCGGCCTTCAGCGCGCCGCTCGGCAGACGCAGATAATTCGCGCCGCGCTTAAGCGTGACCTTCTGATTCAGCGATAGGCCGCCGCCTTCCACCAGCCACTGCGCATCCATGTCCGCATCGGTCTGGTTGAAGGCGATCATGTCGATAGCCGGCTGGTCGTTGATGCGGAAATGCGACGGCCCGCTCCACTTCAGATACAGCGCCTTGTCGGAGCGCACGTATGCGGTGCGCTGGCCGACCATGCCATCGGGCGCGGCCGCGCGCACAGTGACGCGCCAGCGCGCTAGCGAGTCGGGCATTTTGAACGTCATGGTGGCGCGACCATTGGCGTCGGTTTTCAGGCTGCCTTCCCAAGCGGCCGTATCCTGATCGTCGCGGCGCGGGCGTTCGAGCACTTTCACGCCGCGCTCGTTGTAATTCGCCCGTTGGGGTCCGCCCGGTGCACCTTTGAGCGGCGAACGCGCGAGGTCGTAAGTGATGAACGACAGACTCGACGACGTCCGCACGTTATTGCGCCGCGGATGATAGAAAAAGTCGACGATGTTCGGCGCAATCTCCGGCTGCAACACGTAGACCATTTCATCGACCACGCTCACCGTCAGATTCGCCGCTTCCGGTTTGCCGTTCAACGTGCTGTCGAAATTCAGGGTGACGGTATCGCCGGGACCGTACACAGGCTTGTCGCTCTTCACGTTCAATTCGATCTGCGGCTGTGCCACGACGATGCCCGCGTTCTGAAATGCGTATTCGCCCGCATGCACGTACAGCACGGAGAAGGTCATGTTGGGCGCGAAGTCTTCGCCGACCTTGATACGCGCCTTCCATTGCGACGGCGTCACGCGCTGCAGTTGCAACCATTCGCCGCCCGCGCTCAACAGCGCGCGTCGTTCGACGTTATCGCGTTCGAGCGTCAGCAACGCATCGTCGACGGGCAGCGGGAAGGTGATCAGCGCTTCCGCCGTGTCACCGATCTTGTACCGGTCGCGATCGAACACGATCTCGACGCTGCCTGGAATCGCCTTCAGGCCGTCGCCCGCGACCCAATGGCTGACGGCGGCGAGCAGGTTGCCCGCGTCATCTTTGACCGACAACATGTACGAACCCGGTTGATCGAATGGCACCGCGAAGGACAGCTTGCCGCCAGCGCCGTTCGGCGCGCTTTTCAACGCGCCTTCGGCGTGCGTCTGCGATTCGAGGCGCGTCCATTCCCATTTCGCCGGCGCATGCGCGGCCGAGTCGGCCGCGGCCAGCGCCTGCAAGTCAAAGCTCACCGATTCCTTCGGCTGCGAGAACGACTTAGACGTAGTCAGCCGGTACGGCGTCGCGCCGCGCGCGATCAACACTTCGCGCGTCACGCGCACCTTGTATGCGGCGCCGTCCTGCGCGAACAGCGTCAGCGCATATCGGCTCGGTTCGGTCGCTGCGGGCAGCGTCAGGCTGGCGTTGCCGTCGCTATCCGTCTTGAGTTCCTGTTGTTCGAGCTTGACCGGGAAGAGCCCCGCATAGTGCAGTTCGCCGTCGACAATCGTCACTTTCTGCGCGCGCAGCGTGACCGAAATCTTGCTGTCGCGCACCGGCTTGCCGTCCGGATAGCGCAGCTGGATTTTGCCCTTCAACGGCTCGCCGGTCGCGTAGTCGGCTTTATCCATTGAAAGATTGACGTCGAAGTGCGGCTTCACATATTCGGCAACGCGAAACGCGCTGCCATACACATCGCCGTTGTAGTCGAACCGCAGCGTGTAGCCGCCAGCGCTTGCGTCTGCGGGCAGCGAAAACGACGTGTCCGCGCCGGTATCCGAAGCGAAATGCGTCTTCGACGTTGCAACCGGCGAGCCGTTCGGGTCGAGCACTTCAAGTTTGATGTCGGCCTCGGCAGGCGCCGACGATTGAGTCGCGTTCTGAAACGTACGGCCAATAAACTTCACATGGACCGGATCGCCCGGCCGGTACATCGGCCGATCCGTAACCGCGTAGATTTTCGTGTTGTAGATCTCGCTGTCGTAATAGAAATTCTCCGACACGAACACGCCGCCTTGCGGATCGACACCGAGCACGTAGCTGCGCTCGGGGCTCACGTGTTGCAGCACGAGCGCGCCGTCGTTGCCCGTCGTGCCGCTTTGCAACACACCTACGCCGTCGGTCCAGTGCACTTCCGTGTTAGCGACCGGCTTGCCGCTATCGCGCCGCGTGGTCCACACCAGCATTCCGCTCGATGCCGCTTTCACGACCGCCACCGTATCCGACACGAACAACAACGTGTGCGCGCGATAGTTGCCGATCACCGCCTCGACGATATAGAGGCCCGGCGGCAGCTTGCCGACCGGAATCATTACGTTGCCGGAACTCGCCTCGATAAAGTTACTGCTGCTGCCCGCGAGGTGCACGCCCTTGGGCGGCTCGATCACTTTCGCGTCCCAGATCGGATAGCGAAAACGCGCGACCATGTCATAGCCTTTCAGCGGGGCGAACTGCGAGTTCGGCTCGAACTGCGTCTGCTTGCCGGTCTGTTCGCCGAGCTTGAATTGCGGCGCGGCCTCCGTTGCCTTGCTGCGGGTGGCGAACGAAAGCACGCGCTGCCATGCGCGGCGCGCCTCGGTGAACCAGCGGTCCCACAGATAAGCCAGCGTGTTCGCGAGGCCTTCGCCCTGATAATTCGGCGCGACATTCAGCCGATGCAGATTCTTCTGTGCCTTCAGAAACTCGAGCGGCTTCGGCACCCGATACACGACGATGTCCGCACCGCCGTATGCCTGCAACGCGTCCTTGAAATCTCGGCCGGGCGCCTCAAGCCGGACCTGCGCGAGCTGATTGCTGCCGAAGCTCGCATCCGAGAGGAGAAAGAAGGGTTGACCGTCCACTTTCTGCGAAGCGAAGTTGCTCGACGGCGCCGGATTGAGCGTCGGATTCGCGGCGATGCTGGCGTCTGCCGATGCGGCCGATGCTGGCAACGCGTCGTCGCCCGCCTGCGCGGTGCCGCTTGCGGTGATCAGCCCAATCGCCACGAACAGCGCGCCCATGGCAACGGTCGCGCGACCGCGCATAGGGTTCAACCATTTGCAAGTCGCGATCACAAAGCTCATTCGGGTCATGGTGTCAAAAAGTCCAAACGAAACACGCCGACAAAATTCGGATTGCCGTCGAGCGGCTGCCAGCGGGAATCTTTCCATTGCATCAGGTCGGAAACGGCGACCGCGCGCAGACCGGTATCGGTCGGCGTAACGGTGCCTGTGTGATAAGCGATGTAGCGATCGAGCCAGATCATCAGATGCTGGTCGTCGCCCTGATCGAAGAACAGCAGGTCGCCGGGCAGTGCCTGGTTGACGTCTTTCGAAACGAAGCGGCTATTGCGTTGAATCAGCGCGATGGCCGACGCGTATGCGCCAGTAGAACCGTCGAGTTGCGTCCAGCGATTCGCGATCATTCGCTGCGCCGTGGACAACCGCAGTTCGGGCGGCAGACTGCTCGTGTCGGCAAGGCCGGTCATGCCGTTGGCGTGCAGCCATTTGCTGTCGTGTGGTCGCAGCGTCTCGCCGACGGCAAAGCGCACTAGTCCCGCACAATCGCGTTGCGTCCAGCGCGGCGTCGGGCCGCGGCGCATCTGCTGATCGACGATGCGGGTGAACCACGCGCGAAACACAGCAGATTGCTGCGCGGTGAGCGCGTCGGCCTCGGGACCGGTAGCGCCCGGACTCAGCGCGTGGGCATAAGGCGCGACGCTCGCTGCTGCAAACGTCGCGGTCATGCGCAACAGCCATGCGCGGCGTGAAGTCGTGATAACGCGGGAAGTCGCGCCGGCTAAGCGAAGGCGACGCATTAATCGCCCTCTGTGTCGGGCTGATCTGCGGATGCTTGCGGCGAGTCGTTAGCCGAACCCGCATCGCCTTTCGCGCGATCGAACCACCACTCTACCGGCACCCAACCGGTCGAGCCTGGCAAGTTTTGCGGCAGCGTCAACGAAACCGGCGGATAGTGTGCGAGCGCGCGCAATTTTGGTGTGAGATGCGTACGCGAGGCGTTGCGGAACACGGCCTCCTGATCGGCGGGCAGTGCGGCGCCAGCTTCGCGTTCGATCAGTGCTGCAGCGGACGAAGGCGTCAGCGTCAGAATGGTGCGCGGCAAACGCTCAGGAGCGAGCGTGTCGGCGAGCGCGGGGTAACGCTTGTCGAGCACTGCCAGCGTGTCGTCGACGAGACGTGAGTCGGGCGAGAAAATCAGATAGCCGTGCGCAAGCGCAAGCGTCACCGGGAAATAGCGCTCGGCCGATAACTGCGACGCGAACGACACCCTACTGCTCGACGCCGTGCCCGAACGCGCGCTGACCGGCCGCTGCCAGACAGTGACGTCTGCTCCCAGGTCGCGCCTCGTGACCGGCAAACGGCGATAGTCAGCGGCGTTGCCGTCCGTCTTCGCGGCCTTTGCCTCATATGCGCCAATCACGTCACCGAATGTTTTGTCGAGGGCGGTCTTTAGCGCAACGATCGAGGCCGCGTCCTGTGTCTTGTCCTGCGTGTTGATTCGAGCGATGAAAACCGGCGCAACCAGCGTGGATTTCGCATACCAGCACACCGCCGCAGGGCCCGTCAGACGATCGCCGATTGCCCCGGCGGCGTCCGCCCCATTGGCCACCTTGCCAAGCAGTGCCGACGCCTCCTTCCAGTCCGCGGGCAGGCTCGTGCACGCCGCGGCGTTCGCCGGCAATGCGTGCCACAAGGCCGCGCTATTCCACTGCTGCGGCAGTTTGCCCGGCTCGATCAAGGCTGAGGTCCGCCAGGTAGCAGGCGCGCTGCCATTCGGCGAGAAGTCGAACCGCAGCGCGTCGATGCCCGAAAAGAACGCCTGATAACCGAACGACAGGTAATTCGCCGACACCACCAGACGATGACCCTTCAGCGCCTCTCTTGGTGCATCCAGTTGATATGCGCGTGCGGCGGCGTCGCGACCGGATGACAGCATGTCGGACACAGCATCGGCGCGTTCGCCCAACAGGCCGCCCTTTTCGTCGAGCAGAACGCCGGGCGCGGACAGCACGACGAGGCGATCGTCTTTCGTCGCGAACAGCAGCGTTCGGCCAACTGCGAGCTTCATCGCGTAGACCGGTACGTCGCCGGAGAGCCTGGCGACCTGACTCAGTTGTGCGTCGCTTGCGGCGACGTTGCCAAAGCCCTGCAACAGCTTCGCAAGACCGTTGCGGCGCACGGACATGATCCAATAGCCGAGGCGGCCATCCGGCGAACGCCAGAGCAACACATGCGCGGGTTCGTCGAACACGCGGCGGATCAGTTCGTCGCGCCAGTCAAGCTGATGTTCGAACGCGAGACGCCGCAATGCACCTTCAGCGGAAAGGCGCGTATTCGCCGATTCGTAATAGTCGACGAAGTCTTGCGTGAGCACGTCGTGAAGCAGCGGCACGCGCAACATGTCGCGCGGTAAGCGCGCCAGCGCTTCGCTGTCGATCACCGCGTCGGGATGATGAATATCCAGAACGACTTCGCCCGCGTTGGTCGCCTTGCGATGTGCGAACGGACGCCACACGGCCTGAATGACGATGCCGCCCACGATCAGAAGCGCGGCCACGAGGATTGCAATCTTTTTACGCGACATCTTCATCCGAGTTTTTTTTGGTTCGATGCGACGATATTAACGTTGATGCCGGCCGGATTAAGCCGCCGTGACCGATCGCTGAAGGCAGCGATGATAACCGATATTTTTAACAGCAAACCACCCGACATTGCATTTAACAATTAGAGAGGTTTCAGGTGCTTGTTGACCACAAGTTGCGCTTGATTAATGCGCCGATGGAGGTTAATGATTTTTTAAGTCACTGCGATTGCAGAACGTTCGCTCAGGCGTTACGCCGCTGAACGCCCGTGTGCGCGGGTCGCCGCCTAGCCACATGCGACTCGCAAGCTAATTTGAGCGACGCCCGGATACCACTCACGCAGGCAAGCGGCGATGCATTATGCGCATAAACAACCGAGATTCCGCGAGATCACCTGTTAATGCGGGACTTGCTCCTACAGATTCAGAGAAACATCACTTTGATTTGCGGGACGCAACTGTAAGACGACCGGATTTTTCACCGCTTGAGCGTTATGTCTTTATCTGGACATAATCGTCGACCCCTCGCGTTCGCGGAATTACTCAATCGCTGCGGTCGCTCGCATCGTCAGATAACCATCGTGATCTTTTGCCCATAGGTCGATCGATTTCCCATCCGCCGAGGGCGCGCCGCACACCATGAAAGCCTGGCCCGAAAACGTCGGGCGAAGCGCCTTGAACGCAAAGCTCTGCAGCGTTGCGTCGGGTTGCTGGCGGCGAACGAGATCGACCAGCAGCGTGGCAATCAACGGCCCGTGGACCACGAGGCCAGGATAAGCCTCGACTTGCGTCGCATAGGGATGGTCGTAGTGAATGCGATGGCTGTTGAAGGTGAGCGCCGAATAGCGAAACAGCATGACGGGATCAGGCTCGATAATGCGGCTCCAACGCTCGCCTTGCGGCGCGAGTTGAGGTTGCTGAGGCCGCGCGCCTGCTAGCGGTGCGTCACGGTAGACGATGTCGTGCTCTTGGTCGAGCTTCAGTTCGCCGCCGACCTCGATCGAGTGCTGCACCGTGACGAACACGAGGCGCCCCGAGCGACCCGTCTTGTCTTCAATGTTCGCAATGGTCGACGTACGCGTGGCGCGCTCGCCCACTTTCAGCGGTGCATGAAACGTGATGCGCCCGCCGGCCCACATACGGCGCGGCAGCGGCACCGGCGGCAGAAAATCGCCGCGCTTAGGATGACCGTCCGAGCCAGTTTCGGACATTGGCGCGATCGGCAAGAAGTAAAGCCAGTGCCAAAGCGGCGGAACGGTGTCGCCGCTTTGCTCACGATCCAGCGTCGCGGCGAGAGCCGCGAGCGGAAACGCGGTAATGAGATCTTTGGCGACTCGCTCGGTGCCGAGCCAATCATCGAGTTTCTGGTGGGAATCCGACATGGACAAGCCTCCGATGGAGCGACCCATTGACAGCACCTACTATGAACGACGCGACGCGCTTCGCAAAGGTTATCGTTGGGTGGTGTGACTTTTCCACGCTCGCAACACATCGTTTTGCCGGACACATCGCCGGTTCATCGGCGCGCCTCCAACGTTGGGGAATTGCAGCGCAAGAGTCGGAGTGCGCGGCCGGAAAGACGCGCTTACACTCAATCATCGTTCGAAAATGGCTGAGGGAGACTCTGATGAATACGGTGGCGAAAGATGCCCGCGCGCAATCGCCGGAACAGGATCGAAAAACTGACTCGAAGCCGTTGCAGAGCCGCAATCATGCAAGTTCACTGACGGCGCGCATCGAGACGACTGATTGGTTTCACGTCGAAGAAGAACTGAACGGCTATGGCTGCGCGATGCTGCACGGGCTGCTTGACGCGCGCGAATGCGATGCCCTCACTGCGTTGTATCCACGAGAAGACTTGTACCGCAGTCGCGTAGTGATGGCGCGGCATGGCTTCGGCCGTGGCGAATACAAGTATTTCTCTTATCCGTTGCCGGCGCTGATCGCACAGTTGCGCCGCGAGTTGTATCAGCATCTCGTGCCGGTGGCGAATCGTTGGAACGAGGTGATGGGCATCGGCATCCGCTATCCGGCCGCACACTCGGAGTTTATCGAGCGCTGCCACGCTGCGGGCCAGACGCGCCCGACACCACTAATGCTGCAGTACATGACCGACGACTATAACTGTCTGCATCAGGATCTTTACGGCGAGCACGTGTTTCCGCTACAGGTTGCAATTCTGCTGTCGGGACCCGGCGAGGATTTCACCGGCGGTGAATTCGTGATGACCGAGCAGCGTCCGCGAATGCAGTCACGCGCGGAGGTCGTGCCGCTGCGCAAGGGAGATGCCGTGGTGTTTGCGGTTCATCATCGGCCGGTGCAAGGCACGCGTGGTACGTACCGCGTGAGTTTGCGGCACGGAGTGAGCCGTTTGAGATCGGGACAAAGGCATACGTTGGGAGTTATTTTTCATGATGCGATGGCGTCGTCGTCCGATGGCGTGGTCAACATGTAGTTGTTGAGCGTGCTCGCGACTGGCGGCGGTGACGGGGCCAAAAAATCACACCTACGGTTTCCCAACCCGTGTCATACCACCGCGCGCTCAACACCCACAGCCTTAACGACTCACGCAGCCAGCCGCTCAACGCAAGTCGCCAGAAGACCTCACGCCGACCGGGTCGCTGTCCGATTCCCGACACGCATGAACGAACTCCGCTCGACGATCGCGCCGAACAGTAGCCCGATCGTCGCCCACATGATCGCCTGCATGCCGAGTGCAGCCACACGGAATTTCCACAGCAGCGCCGCAGGAAAACCGGCCGGCGTTTCGTCGATCACGGGCATCGACATCTGCACCGCGGCAATGATGGCGATGAACACAAGTCCGGCCACGATCGAGCCGTTCCATGCGCCAAGTTTCATTGCCGCGCGGCGCCGGACCTTCAGCGAAAAAACCATCGCAGTCAGCGAGATGGCGATCATCAGAAAAAACAGGCCCGTGCGTGTTCCGATCGTCTCCGGGTCGCCGACCGCTGGCGGGTTCGCCGGATACTTGATGTTGGGAACGATCACCAGTGCGACGAAGGCGCCAAGCGCGAGCCAAGCCGACAACGCACGCGCGCTCATCGCCCCCACTCGCCCGTACGCATAGGCAAACACCAGAGAGAACAGTCCGCCGAATGCCGCGCCGTAGGCCACTACGCCGGTCAGCAATCCCAATCCGGCTTGTGTATCGCGACTGACTAATTCCTGCTCATGCGCTTGCTCGTGCGAGTCGGCGCCCGCACTGGCGTGCTCATGCTCATGCATTGCGCCGGCTCCGTCCCCGGCTTTCTCTTCGAAGGCAATCGCCTGATTAACCTGCGGCTCGCCCGCCACTCGCGCAAACGCGAACGTGAGCAGCCCCGCGGCGATGCCTGCAAGCATCCCGCGCAACAACAACTTACCGACCATGTTCTGCTCCGTTAGTGGCAGGGAAAGCCGAGCAGATGGCGACCGTCGTGCACGAACTCATGCACGTACATGCCAGGCACTAAAGACATGGCGCCCTGTTCCGCACCGACGAAATACAGCGCGAGCAACAGCAGCAATCCTCCGAACACGGCCCAGGGCAGCAGCTCACGCAACGGAATCGGCGTGGGCTGAATGGCGGGCTGGCCGGCGGTATCGAAAACAGCTTCAGTCATGATGGACATCTCCTGGGGTTGCGCGCCCCGTAGTCGATTGCAGAGGAATGATGCGAAGCTCAGGTCTGGCTTTCGGCTTGTGATGCCGATTACAGTGGCGCGACCGCGCCGGGCTTTCACCGGCTTCCGCGCTTCGCAGTGCGGCTATTCTACGCGCTAAACTTCCGCGCCAGCTATCGCACAGCGACACGAGCGCATATTGACGGGAACTCAAAAATGAACCTGCGACTGTTACTGGTCAGCCATGCGCCGACCGCGGCCATGCGCGCGGGCCGCTTTCCCGCCGACGATCCGCTCGACGCTCGTGGCCTCGGCGAGGCGCAAGCTGCGCGAGTGCGCCTGTCGTTCGCGGACAATGCAAGCGCATTCGTCAGCCCCGCCGCCTGCGCGCGCGAAACGGCCTTGGCGCTCGGCCTCGCTGCGAAGGTGGACGCCGCGCTCTCGGACGTCGACTACGGCCAGTGGCGCGGCCAATGCCTCAACGATCTCGCCGCGCAAGCGCCTGACGCGCTGGCAGCCTGGACACACGACCCCGACGCCACTCCTCACGGCGGCGAATCGTTCAGTCAGGTCGTGAAGCGGATCGGCGAATGGCTCGACGCAATAGACGTCGCGCCAGATAGCGCGTCGCAGGCTGTCCACGACGTGGTCGCCGTGACGCATGCGCCGCTGGTCCGCGCGGCGATCGTCCATGTGTTGGGCACATCGCCAGCGGTGTTTTCGCGCATTGAAATCCGACCGCTCGCGGTCGTCGAACTGCAGCGCTCGCAACGACGGGACTGGACATGGCGGCCGGCGTCGTCGTGACTCTGGGAACACCCAAGGCTCATTTATCCGAGACCGGCAGACGCCTCCCTTAGGCGCAGTACCCATGCGAACTGACAAGGCGCTGAGCACGTTTTTGTGCCGCCGCACACCGTCCAACTACTGTTTTTTCGCAATAGGCATGCAACTTGCATTCTGGCGATACCGGCTGACGGACCAGGCCAATTATTCGATGCTATAACCACGCTATGTCAAAAGACGCTGCCACTCACAAGCCTAACCGCCTTTGCTCAGGAATCGAGGGAATCGATAACATCCTGGGAGGCGGCCTCACCCCGCACCGCATGTACTTGGTGGAGGGCGCGCCGGGAACGGGTAAAACCACCCTGGCGTTGCAATTTTTACTTCAGGGCGCTGAGGAAGGGCAGGCAGGTCTGTACATTACGCTGTCCGAGACGCGTTCGGAACTCATCTCGGTAGCGGACAGCCATGGCTGGGATTTGAGCCAGTTCCACATCCTGGAACTGCTCTCCGACGAAGGTCTGGATCCGCAATTCGAGCAGACGGTGCTGCATCCGGCCGAGGTCGAACTCGGCGAAACGGTGCGAAACGTCATCCAGCAAGTCGACGAGATCAAGCCTGTGCGGATCGTGCTCGACAGTCTGTCCGAGTTGCGCCTGCTGTCGCAGAACGCACTGCGCTACCGGCGGCAAATCCTCGCGTTGAAACGCTATTTCGCCACGCGCGCATGCACGGTCTTGCTGCTCGACGACAATACGTCCGACCCGGGCGACGTGCAATTGCACAGCATCGCTCACGGCGTGATCGCGCTCGACAACGTCGTGCACGACTATGGTGGCAATCGCCGGCGCCTGCGCATTGCCAAGATGCGAGGCATCAAGTTCCGCGAGGGATACCACGACTTCACGCTCGACACCGGTGGCATCCATGTCTATCCGCGCCTCGTCGCGGCCGAACATCACACGCAATTCGATACACATGTGGTGAGCACGGGCACTGCAGGCCTCGACGCGCTGCTCGGCGGCGGACTGATACCCGGCACCAATGCACTGTTGATCGGCCCTTCCGGTGTCGGCAAAACCACCACCGTGATTTCATGCCTGATTGCGGCTCTCGAACGTGGCGAACGCTGTGTCTACTATGTCTTCGACGAAACGCTGGTCACCCTCGTCGCGCGTTGCGCCACGGTCGGCATGAATCTGCAGCCCTACGTCGACAATGGACTATTGACGCTGCGTCAGATCGATCCCGCCGAGATCTCGCCCGGCGAATTCGCGAGCGACGTTCGCACCTCCGTCGAGAAGAGAGGCGTGAAATATGTCGCGATCGACAGTCTCAATGCATACCTGCAAGCAATGCCCGGCGAGCGCTATCTGCTGTTGCAGATGCACGAATTGCTCGGGTATCTGAACCAGCAAGGCGTCATGACGATGCTCGTGCTGGGACAGCATGGGATTATCGGCGAGGTTCAGAACGATATCGATATCAGCTACCTGAGCGACGTCGTCATTCTGTTCCGCTATTTCGAACACCACGGTGAAGTGCTGACCGCCGTGACGGCGGTAAAGAGCCGCGCTAACGCCCATGAACGCTCGATCCGCCAGTTCCGGCTCACGAGCCACGGCGTCGAAGTGGGCGAAGCGCTGCGCGACTTCGAAGGCGTGCTTTCCGGTTTGCCGTCTTATCGCGGCACCACGGCGCTACTTGGCACGACGGAGCGTGTCATCGACACGTCGCGGCAGTAACGTCATGGAGCAACGGGTCCTGATTCTCGCGCCTTTTGGCCGCGACGCCGATGTCATTGCCGAGGTCCTGCACAAGGATCATCGTGTATGCGTGCCGTGCCGCGACGCGGACGCCCTCACCGAGGCGCTCGACGCCGGCGCGGGTAGCGCGCTCATCGCTGAAGAAGCGCTCGCCGGCGAGCATGCAACGCGTCTATTCCGTTGGCTGGAGCAGCAGCCGGCGTGGTCCGACTTTCCGTTCATTCTGCTTGCGGCCACGCGCGTGGGGCATCGCTCGGCGCGCGGGATCGAAGTGCTGGAGCGCCTGGGCAACGTGGTCGTGCTGGAACGTCCGCTGAACTCCGAGACACTGCGCCGCGCGGTAGCCTCGGCGCTGCGCGCCCGTGCGCGGCAGTATGAATCGCGCCGCCATCTGGCCGAGCGGATCGAAGCGCAGGAAGCGCTGGTGCAACTGAACGACTCGCTCGAAAGCCGCATCGCCGAACGTACGCACGAGCTCGCTTCAGCCAACAACCGGCTGATGATGGAGATTCACGAGCGCGCGAAAGTGCAGGCCGTGCTCGTGCAATCGCAGAAGATGGAAGCGCTCGGCCAACTCACCGGCGGCATCGCACACGACTTCAACAATCTGCTGAACGTCATCATGGTCAACTCGGAACTGATCTCCCGGGTGAGCAGTGACGAGCGCATTCGCGGTATGGCGGCGACGGTCAAACGCGCGACGGAACGCGGCGCGAAACTGACCGGCCAGTTGCTGACGTTCTCGCGCAATAGCAACCTCGACCTCAAGGCCGTCGACGTCGTCGCGTTGCTGCAAGGCATGCGCGACATCATCACCGTGTCGCTAGGATCGGGTATCAGCTACAGCAACGATTTCGAAAGCGACGAGATGTGGACCCAGGCCGACGCCAATCAGCTGGAACTGGCCGTGCTCAACCTCGCGATCAACGCGCGCGATGCAATGCCCGGCGGCGGCCAGCTCAGTGTCCGCGTGAAGCAGCGCACGGCGCCTGATCAGACGCTTGCCGAAGGCCGCTATGTCGTGATCGAAGTCACCGATACCGGCTCGGGCATACCGCCCGACATCGTGTCGCGCGTGTTCGATCCGTTCTTCACGACGAAGCCGATCGGCAAAGGGACGGGACTGGGCCTCAGCCAGGTGTACGGCATCGCGCGGCAAGCAGGCGGCACCGCGAGACTCTTCAGCGAGGAAGGCGCCGGTACGACGGTCGAGGTGTGGTTGCCGCTACGCGACCCCGTCGCGCCGCAGGCTGCGGAGGCGTCCAATATCGAAGCGAACGCCGTGGGCGAAAAGCGCGTGCTGGTGATCGAAGACGACAGCGAAGTACGCGCCATGCTCGTCGAGTCGCTGAAAATGCTCGGCTATCACGTGACGGAAGCCGCTGACGGACGAGCCGGACTCAACCGCCTGCGGGACGACAACCCGGACCTGCTGATGGTCGACTTCGCGATGCCCGGCATGAACGGCATCGACGTGATCGCCGAGGCGCGCAAGATGCGCAGCGATTTGCCGGTGATTCTCGCCACCGGTTATGCCGACATCGACATCTCGGGTCTTGCGGTAGAACGCTGCACGGTACTGCGTAAACCTTTTCAGCTCGACGATCTCGCGCGGACGATCCGGCTCGGACTGGTCGCGTGACGCTCGCGCGTCGCCATGCGCCGCTAAAAATTCCAATTCGATAGTTTGCTAACGATTGTTTTGGAAATACAATACCGGCCATGACGAATCTCGACGCCTTACGCCGCAAAGTAAGCAGCACACTCGTGATCGCTGCCAGAAAATGGCGGCGCACGAGTCATGGCGTGCTGTCCGCGTTCAACGTCTCCGAGGCCTGCGCCACGCCGTTGCTCACCGCGAGCCGGCTCGGCGAGGCGGTTCGTCAGGTCACGCTGGCCGATTACATCGGCATCGAAGGACCTTCGCTCGTGCGCCTGCTGGACCAACTGTGTGCCGCGGGGCTGATGCGTCGCGACGAAGATCCCGAAGACCGCCGCGCCAAAACGGTGGTGCTGACAAAAGCGGGCCGCGCGGTGACCGAGAAAATGGAAGAGGAACTGGTCACACTGCGCGCGCAGGCGCTCAAGGGCGTTTCACGCAGCGACCTCGAAGCCACCTTGCGCGTGCTTGCCGCGTTCACAGCCGATTCCGCGGAAGAGTCCGAAAGCGCCAGTGCCGCGAAGTCGACGCGGTCCGCGAGCCCGGTCAAAAAGACAAGCCGCCCCAGCCGCACAACTGCGCCACGCAACGTCAACAGATCGGCGTAACGCGTCATGATCTACCCCTCCGTTCGCGACTGGCTGTTCTCGGTCAAGACGTTTGCCGCCGCGATGATCGCGCTGTACATCGGTCTGGCGCTCCAGTTACCACGGCCCTACTGGGCAATGGCGACCGTCTATATCGTGTCGAATCCGTTCGTCGGCGCAACGCGTTCAAAGGCGATCTATCGCGCGCTCGGCACCGCACTCGGCGCGTCGGCGGCTGTACTGCTCGTGCCGCCCTTCGTCGAATCTCCGTATCTGTTCAGCGTGATTCTCGCGCTCTGGGTCGGCACGCTGCTCTATCTCGCCGTATCGGACCGCACTGCGCGCAGCTACGTGTTCCTGCTCGCGAGCTATACGATGCCGATCATCGCGCTGCCCGCGGTCACGAATCCGGCTGGCGTGTTCGATCTTGCCGTTAGCCGCACAGAAGAGATCACCCTCGGCATTGTTTGCGCGAGCATCGTGGGCAGCGTGGTGTTTCCGAGCCGGCTCGCGCCGACCATCATCGAACGGACCGACGCATGGTTTCGCGACGCCGCGTTCTACGCGACCGAAACGCTGTCGGGCCGCATCGCGGGCACGGCGATTTCCGCCGCGCGGCAGCGGCTCGCGACCACCATCAACGGCCTGGAATTGCTGTTGAGCCAACTGGCCTACGACCACACACGCCCCGACATTCTCACGCGCGCGCAGGAACTTCGCGGACGCATGCAATTGCTGCTGCCGATCATGTCGTCGCTCGCCGATCCGCTGCTCGCGCTGTACAACAGTGGCAGTCACAAGTGGCCGGACGGTCTCGAGGCGCTGCTCACCGACGTCATCAAGTGGTTCAACGCGCCTCTGCCGGCAGCCAGCGCGGGCAATCACCCGGACGCCGCCGCAGATGCGCTGCGTGAGCGCATTGCAGCGATGCAGCCGCCGCCCGCCGCGCTCGCGACGTGGGACGGCGCATTGCTGTCGAATGCGTTATGGCGCATGAGGCAAGTCATCGACGTATGGCAGGACTGCCGCTCGTTGCGCATCATCATCACGCGTGAAGAGGGATCATGGCGGCCTCGCTTCCGTCATTGGCGGCTCGGTGGCACCGAGCGCTTCTACGATCGCGGCATGATGTTGTTCTCCACCGGATCGGCGGCGGCGGCTGTCATTCTCGCGTGCAGTCTGTGGATCGGATCGGGCTGGGCAGACGGCGCCAGCGCCGTGACACTTGCCGCAGTAGCCTGCTGCTTTTTTGCCGCGCTCGACGAACCCGCGCCAATGGTCTTCCGCTTTTTCGTCGCTACGGCTATCGCCGTGGTGGCGGCAGGCGTCTATCTGTTCGCGGTGCTGCCGCACGTGCATGACTTTCCGATGCTGGTGGTCCTCTTCGCCGCGCCGTTCATTCTCGTGGGCACGCTGATTCCGCGTCCGCAGTTCAACCTGGCCACGGTGCTCGTCGCCGTGAACACCGCCACGTTCATCAGCATTCAGGACGCCTACGACGCCAACTTTCTGACCTTTCTGAACAGCAATCTCGCGGGCCTCGCGGGGCTGCTGTATGCGTATCTGTGGACGCGAGTCACGCGCCCGTTCGGCGCAGAACTTGCCGCAGCGCGACTGTTGCGTTCGAGTTGGACCGACGTCGCGTTGACCGCGTCCACGCGGACAATTGAAGACCCGCGCAATCACGCGGCCCGCATGCTCGACCGTTTGATGCAATTGATCCCGCGGCTTGCGGCAACTGACGACCATCGTCATCCTTCCATCGAAAGCTTTCGCGACCTGCGCATTGCGTTCAATGCACTTGATCTGCGACGTCTCACGCGCAAGCTCGGCGGCGAAGCGCCCGCCGCGATCGACCGCGCGCTCGACGGCGTGCGCGCCTATTATGAAAACTGCGTGAACCGTCGCTCGCGCGAACCGGTACCGGACAGCCTGATGTCGTCGATCGATTCGGCCGTTGCGCGCGTCATTGCACAAGGGCTCGCCAATGCCGGCGCGCCGGGCGCGAACTCGCAGGCTTCGGCACGTCATTTGCGCGAAGCGCTTCATGCGCTTGTCGGCTTGCGTCTTTCGCTATTTCCAGCCACGCTGCAAACACCCACGCCGCCCGCAACTGAGGCGAACGCGTAATGCCGCCGCTCAACACTCTGCTCCCTTCCCGCGATGATCGGTGAAATAGATATCTTCGGCGTGTTCGTGCCAGCCGTGCTCGTGCTGATGCTGGTCGCCTATCTGATCAACCTCGCCATTCGCACGGCGCTCGCGCGCGTCGGCTTTTACCGCTTCGTGTGGCATCGCTCCATTTTCGACCTCGGCATCTATGTGCTGGTGCTGGGCCTTGTCGTCGTCGTTTCGCACAGACTCGTTTCGTGAAATCAACGTGAAAAAAACCTGGTTCTCCGTCGGTCAGATCGTGCTGACCCTGATCGTCGTCGTGGCCGCGGCACTCGTGCTGTGGAAGCTGGTCGGCTACTACATGTTCGCGCCGTGGACCCGCGACGGACACGTGCGCGCCGACGTGATCCAGGTCGCGCCGGACGTGTCGGGGCTGATCTCATCGGTTGAAGTGGTGGACAACCAGCAGGTCAGGCAAGGCCAGGTGCTGTTCGTCATCGACCAGGCGCGTTACACGCTCGCGCTGCGTCAGGCGCAGGCCACCGCGCAGCAACGCCGCGCCACGCTCGATCAGGCGCGCCGTGAGGACGTACGCAATCGCAAACTCGGCAATCTGGTGGCCGCCGAAGTCGCGGAAGAAAGCCGCTCGCGCGTGGACCAGGCGGAAGCGGCGCTCGCGGACGCGAACGTCGCAATCGACACCGCAAAGCTGAACCTGCAACGCGCGACGATCATGAGCCCAGTGGACGGTTACCTGAACGACCGCGCGCCGCGTGCCGGCGAATTCGTTGCTGCCGGGCGGGCGGTGCTTTCGGTTGTCGATATGCATTCGTTTCGTGTCGACGGCTACTTCGAGGAAACCAAGTTGGGCGGCATCGACATCGGCCAGCCGGTCGACATTAACGTGATGGGCGAGCCGCATTTGCTGCGCGGACACGTGCAAAGCATCGTCGCGGGCATTGAAGATCGCGACCGCACGCAAGGCTCCAATCTGCTGCCGAACGTGAATCCCGCTTTCAGCTGGGTGCGGCTTGCGCAGCGCATTCCGGTGCGCGTCGCGCTCGATGAAGTGCCCGCAGATTTCCGCATGATCGCCGGGCGCACCGCTACGGTGTCGGTGCGCGACCTGGCGAATGCGCGCGCTTCGCATGTCAGGGGAGCTTCGAGCGCATCCGCTGCGCCGCCTGCGAGTGCCGCGGCCACTTCGGGCGCCTCGCAATGAAACTGCCGCGCACCGTGCCGTTTCTGCGTTCGCTCGGGCTGACGCGACCGCAACTGCAACTGCAACGCCGACTGTGGCTGTTGCCACTGCTGCCTTTGACGGCGGCGCTCAATGGCTGCATCAACGTCGGGCCCAACTACTCGCTGCCTAAAGACGCACTCGTCAACGCGCCGCTCGCGAATGCGCAGATCGAGGGCGCGGACGCTTCGCTCACTTCGCGCGGCAACGTACCGGCTGTGTGGTGGAAACTGTACGACGATCCCGTGCTGAACGGTCTCGTCGACGAAGCGCTTCAATCGAATACCGACTTGCGCGTGGCCGCCGCCAATCTCGCGCGCTCGCGCGAGGCGCTGGGCGTCGCGCAGGCGCAGGGCGGGTTTTCCGGCAAGGCCTCGGTTGCGATTGAACGCGCGCAGGAATCGGCCGAACAATACTTGCTGACTGAAAAACTGCCGGTCGTGAATGAAGGCAACATCGGCATCAACGTCGCGTATGAAATCGATCTGTTCGGCAAGCTTCGGCGCGGCGTGGAAGCGGCGCAAGCCGACACCGAGGCCGTGCAGGCCGCCGGCGATCTCGCAAGAATCACGGTGGTCGCCGACGTGGTGCGCGCCTACGTCGAGCAATGCTCGGCGGCCGAGGAACTGAAGATCGCGCAGCAGTCACTCGCATTGCAGCGACAACGCGTGGATGTATCGCGCCGTCTGCGCGATGCCGGCCGTGGCAATCAAACGGAAGTCACGCGCGGCCAGACGCAGGTCGATACGTTGTTCGCGGATATTCCGCGCTACACCGCGCGCCGCAAGATTGCGCAGTACCGGCTCGCGGCTTTGCTCGCGCGCGCGCCGTCGGACCTGCCGCCCGCCGTTCTCGCTTGCGAAAAGCTGCCGCAGATCCGTCAGCCGATTCCGGTGGGCGACGGCGCAGCGCTGCTCAAGCGTCGACCGGACGTGCGCGAGGCCGAGCGTCAGTTAGCCGCATCCACGGCGCGCATTGGCGTCGCTACCGGCGCGCTGTATCCGACTGTGAGCATCGGCGCATCGGCGGGTTTGACGGGCGTTCTGGAAGACCTCGGCACTTCGCCGACCGCGCGCTGGGGTTTCGGTCCGCTGATCAGCTGGACGTTCCCGGCGAACGGTGCGCGTGGCCGCGTACGCGAAGCGCAGGCGTCGAGTCAGGTCGCGCTCGCGCGCTTCGACGGCGTCGTGTTGACCGCATTGCGCGAAACCGAAACGAGCCTCGCCACCTATGCCTCCGACTACGCTCGCGCCGACGCATTGCGTGCCGCGCTGCAGTCGGCGACGCAATCCGCTGACGAAACGCATCGGCTCTATCGCGCGGGCCGCGAGTCGTTCATCTCGGATCTGGACGCTACCCGCACGCTAACGTCGACGAAATCTCAGGTGGCAGTCGCGGAAGGCCAGGTGGCCATCGACCAGGTCAATCTGTTCCTTGCTCTCGGCGGCGGTTGGGAGGAGACGCAGGCAGCGGCACCGCATGTGACGACATCACCGGGGGCGACGCCCGTCAGATCACAGCAGGCAACGCCGGTGACCCACGCCCCGTAATACCGGCGCGAAAGCTTACGATTTATTTTTGTAGACATTTCTTTTGCCTTTCAATTGCGGTTAAATACGTGCCACCAACCACAACACGTTACGAGGCCAATCTATGTCGTCGTTCATGAAAAGCGCAGCAGCACTGGGCGGGTGCATTGGTATCTTCACGGCCGTCGTGGCCGTGGTCGAGTTGCTGGCGGGCTAACTCCCATCGCCCATGGAGCGCCAGCTATTACACAGGCCGGCGCTTCGCCGCTTCGTGAATCGCGGCGCGCACGCGGGGATACGTGCCACAGCGACATACGATGTTGCTCATTGCCGCGTCGATGTCGGCGTCAGTCGGGCGCGGCTTCTGTTTTAGGAGCGCGCAGGCGGCCATCAGTTGCGCGCTTTGGCAATAGCCGCACTGCACCACATCGAGATCGATCCAGGCAGCCTTCAATGCTTGGGCCTCGGCGCCTTGCATCCCTTCAATGGTCGTTACCTTCTGCGTATCCAGGGTAGACATGGGCGTCTGACACGACAGGCACGGCTTGTCGTTCAGGTGCACGGTGCACGCCCCGCAAATGCCGACGCCGCAGCCGAACTTGGTGCCGGTCATGCCGAGTTCGCAACGCAGCACCCACAACAGCGGCATATCGGGCTCCGCTTCCACTGCCACCGCTCGGCCGTTGATGTTCAGCGATCGCATGCGTGTCTCCCGCTTTACGTGAGCTTCAAGGGCAATGTGCGGAGCCGCTTGCCGGTCAGCGCGAACACCGCATTTGCCACGGCGGGCGCGACCGGCGGCACACCCGGTTCGCCGACACCCTGTGGATGCAGACGACTCGGCATGATGTCGGTTTCGATCACCGGGCAATCGTTGATCCGCACCACCGGAAAGTCGACGAAGTTCTTCTGTTCCACCTGCCCATTCACAATCGTGATCTCGTCCTGCAATGCAGCGGAGAGACCGAATACGATTCCGCTCTCCATCTGCTGACGGATCAGATTGGGGTTCACAGGCAAGCCGCAATCGATAACACACACCACGCGATGCACGCGGATTCGCCCGCGCGGCCCGATCGATACTTCCGCGACTTGCGCCACCACACTGCCGAACGCCTCGTGAAGCGCGACGCCGCGCGCACGCGGCGCGCCATCGGCGGCATGGGTCAACGGCTCGTGCCATTCCGACAGCGCGGCCACGCGCTGCAGCACCGCCAGATGCCTCGGGTGCTGCGCCAGTAGCGCCGCGCGAAACGCCACGGGATCCTGGCCCGCGGCGGCAGCGAGTTCGTCGGTGAAGCTTTCGGTGAAGAAGGCTTGATGCGAATGTCCGACTGAGCGCCAGAAGCCGACCGGCACCGGCAATTCCACGATCTTGTGCGCCACTCGCACGACGGGCCATTCGTATGGCTGATCGAATGCGCCTTCAGAGGTGGTTTTATCGATCGGGAGGCGCGGCACGCCGTAATAGCGCGAGAGCGCTTCGGGCACGATCGCCTGACTCGCGGATGCGCTGTGCCACGCAATCAATTTGCCGTTGTTATCGAGGCCGGCCCTCAACCGGGCAACGCATGCCGGCCTATAGAAATCATGCGTGAAGTCTTGTGCGCGCGACCACAACGTTTGAACAGGATGGCCGTCCGCCTCGCGTGCAATCACCACGGCCTGTGCAATGTAATCCAGTTCGAGACGCCGCCCGAACGCGCCGCCGAGCAACTGCGCATGCACGGTGACCTTGTCGTCGTCGATATGCAAAACCTTGGCTACGTGATGCCGCGCGAGAGCCGGCACTTGCGTCGACACCCATACGGTCGCCGCGCCATCCGCGACCTGCACCGTGCAATTGAGCGGTTCGACTGCGCCATGCGCGAGATACGGCGCGTGATATTCGGCGCTGACGGTGTGTGCCGCGCGGCTCAATGCGTCGTTGATGTCGCCGCGATGGTAGTACGCGTGGCCGTCGCCGTCGTCGAGTGCGAGCGCAAGGCGGTGCTCCACTTCCGCGCTCGAGAGCGATGCCGCGGCGCCGTGCTTCCACGTTACGTTGATGGCGTCGACCGCGTTCATCGCGCGAAACGGGTTGTTTGCAATCACGGCAACGCCACCCGTGCCGCCGTTGTACGCCGGGAAGGCGAGAGCCTTGATGCAGCCCGGCATTTTCGCCGCCGACGCCGCGTCAAAGCTCGCGACCGTGCCGCCAAGGGTGGGACACATTACAACGCTCGCGTAGAGCAGGCCGTCGGGCAACGCGTCAATACCGAAACGCGCGGTGCCGTTCAGCTTCGAAGCGGCCTCGATACGAGGCAGCGGCTTGCCAATCAGCTTGAAACCGGCGGGATCTTTCAACGTGACCTTGTCGGGCAGAGCTTGCTGAGCCGCCATCGACGACAACTCGCCAAAGCTCGCCTTATGCCCCGACGGATGACTCACGTATCCGCCCTGCGCCACGCACTCGCCGGCCGGCACGTGCCATTGCGCCGCCGCAGCCGCGATCAGCATCGCGCGCGCCGAGGCGCCCGCTTCGCGCATCGGCGTCCACAGGTCGTTAATGCTCGATGATCCGCCCGTCATCATCGTGCCGGCCTCGCGCATCAATTTGCGCGTGTACCAGACGATCGTGCGCTTCGTGATGCTGTCGTGATCGGGACGAACCGGCAGATCGTCAATGACGCTTTGCACGCTGTTGTAGATGTTGTCGATCGGCGCGTCTTCGACTCGCACGCGCGACCAGTCGGCGTCCAGTTCTTCCGCGAGGATCATCGCGAGGCCGGTATGGATGCCCTGACCCATTTCCGCTTTGCACATCATGATCGTGACGGTATTGTCCGACGCGATCTTGACCCAGCCGTTGAGCGCCGCTTGCGTGCCCTCGACGGGCAGCGGCGCGGCCGTGGTGAGGCGTTGCCGCACAGGCAGCACAGACCAGCCGACCAGCAACGCGCCGAACGCACCCGCGCCGCCAACAAGGAAGGTTCTGCGCTTCATGACGATTGCCTATCCGCTTGCCGCCGGTAACAAGCTGTGAAGGCGCCACTTCGCGCCCTGCGTTCCCGCAATAGTAGTAAGACGGGGGAGCGGGCGCGAACTTAAATTCGTCGGATGAAGCGGTAGAGGCGCCGAATCGCGGCTTTCGTCAAAGCGCGAGGTTGGGTGGGAGTCGTGGGGTGCTTCATTAATTGTGGGTGACCGGTGGTGACTTGGGGCGGGGCCGCCCCATAGCCAACCGACTCACCGCCTGTTCGAGCCCGACACCACATCGATCCAGACGGCCAGCACGAGAATGCTGCCTTTCACAATCATCTGCCAATAGGCGTCGACGTCGAGCATCGACATGCCGTTGTCGAGGCTTGCCATGACGAGCGCGCCGATCAATGCGCCGTACACGGTGCCGGAACCGCCGCGCATCGACGTGCCGCCGATAAAGCACGCCGCAATCGCGTCGAGCTCGCCCATCGACCCCGCCGATGGCGAACCCGCCGCCAGCCGCGCCGTATTCACGATGCCCGCAAACGCGCACATCAGGCCCATCAACGCAAAAATGGCGAGCTTCACGCGATTCGTGTTGACGCCAGACAGACGCGTCGCTTCGAGGTTCGATCCGACCGCATAGATGCGTCGTCCGAATACAGTCTGCGTAGCAATCCACGTAAAAATGCCGAGTAGCGCAAGCAGCAACAGAACGGGCACCGGGATGCCGCCATAACGATCGAGCGTCGCAACGAAGCCCGCCAGGATCACACCTGCGCCAATCACCTTCGCGACGTCCTGCCAGACCGGCACCACGCTCAACTGGTATCGCTCGCGATTGCGGCGCTGACGTAGGGTCAGAAACGCGAGCAATACGAACAACACCACAGCCAGCGTATCGCCTGCAAGCGTCGGCAAATAGCCTTGCCCGACGAACACGAAACCGTCGGACACCGGCGCGATGGTCGAGCCGCCCGTCACGCCGAGCAGAATGCCGCGATAGGCGAGCATGCCACCCAGGCCGACAATGAACGAAGGTACGCGCCGGTAGGTGGACCACCATCCGTTGAAAACGCCGACGAGCACGCCGAGCAGCATCACCACCGGCAACGTGACGCCTATCGGCCAATGGCGGTTCACGTCGAGTATTGCTGCCACGCCGCCGAGCAAACCGAGCAGCGAACCGACCGACAAATCGATCTCACCCGCAATGATCACGAAGACCATGCCGCATGCGAGCATGCCGGTAATCGACATTTGCCGCAGCAGGTTCGACAGATTGCGCGGCGTCACGAATGCGCCATGCGTTAGAACCGAAAAGAAAATCCAGATAGCGGCCACGGCGATCAGCAACGCGAGAATCTTGTAACGCGCGAACAGTTGCTGGATACGCTGTGAGCCGCCGAATGCGCCTCGCGGCGCGGTATCGTCGGCGCGTTGTGAAGTAACGTCGGGCGTCATGCGGCACTCGCTGCGGTTGGGTTCGGGACTCGCTGCACGGGACGGATAGCGGCGCTGAGAATGTCTTCCTGCGTGAGGCCGTCGTTGACGAAATCGCCACGCAATTCGCCCTCGCCGATCACCAGCACACGATCGCTGATGCCGAGGACTTCCGGCAATTCGGACGACACCATCACGATCGACATGCCGCGCTGCGCCAGTTGAAAGATGAGTTTGTAGATTTCGAATTTAGCGCCGACATCGACCCCGCGCGTGGGTTCATCGAGGATCAGTACTTTCGGGTCGGTCAGCAACATTCGCGTGAGTACCGCCTTTTGCTGATTGCCGCCCGAAAGGCTCGCGATCGACAACATAGGATGCGCGGCGCGTACGGAGAGTCGCTTCATTTCCGTGTGAATCGTGTCGAGTTCGGCGGCCGAATCGATACGTCCTCCAGAAGAAAAGCGCTGCAGAACCGCGAGCGTAATGTTGTGACCGACACTTAGACCAGGCACGATGCCATGCCGCTTCCGGTCTTCAGGCACCATGCCGATGCCCGCGCGAATCGCGTCGATCGGCGCGCGAATCTTCACGGTCTTGCCTTCCATTAAAACCGTCGCCTCGCTCACGCCAGGATAAGCGCCGAAGATCGCCTGCATCAGCTCCGTGCGACCAGCGCCGACTAGGCCTGCCACGCCGAGAATCTCGCCGCGCCGCAATTCGAACGACACATCGCTTACGCGCTTGCGGCGCGGATTCGTTACGTCGAAACAGGTTACGTTGCGCGCTTCGAAAATGACGTCGCCGATCGGATGCGGCTCGCGGGGAAACAGGTTCTTGATCTCGCGGCCGACCATCAACGAAATAATGCGGTCCGTGGTAAGCGCATGCATTGGTTCGGTGGCGACATGCCGCCCGTCGCGGATCACGGTGATCGTGTCGCAAACTGCTGCGACCTCGTCGAGCTTGTGCGAGATGTAGACGCAGGCCACGCCGCGCCGCTTCAGATCGCGCACGATGTCGAGCAAAATCGCAATCTCGGACGAGGTTAGCGAAGAAGACGGTTCGTCGAGAATCAGCAGCTTCGCCTGCTTGTTCAGCGCCTTGGCAATCTCGATCAACTGCTGATGGCCGCCGCCATAATTCATGACGGGTTGCGCCGCGTTGATTCCGCTAATGCCGAGTTCGCGCAGCAATTCGTCTGCGCGCTGGTACATTTCCGCGTAGTTCATGCGGCCGCCCGGCAGGGTGATTTCATTGCCGAGAAAGATGTTCTCCGCTACCGACAACTCGGGCACCAGCATCAACTCCTGGTGAATGATGATGATGCCCGCGCGTTCGGTGTCGCGTATGCTCGTTGCCTTGAGCGGCTTGCCTTCCCAGATTATTTCGCCATCCCAGGTACCGTGCGGATACACGCCGGACAGTACTTTCATCAGCGTGGATTTGCCTGCGCCGTTCTCGCCGCACAAGCCGACGCACTCGCCCGGCGAGACCGTCAGGTCAATGCCGTCGAGTGCTTTCACACCTGAAAATGCTTTGACGATGCCGCGCATCGTCAGTAACGGTTGCGTCATTCGCTATGCCTCGCTGCAGGGCGCGCGTTGATGCCGATACGCTGCCGCATGTATCGACATCAACCGCGCGCACGTTACGCTCATTGGCTCGCGAGCTGGGCCTGGGTGTAGAAGCCGTCCTTGATGACTACATCCACGTTGCTCTTGGTGAGCAACGTAGGCTGCAGCAGCACCGTGTCGACCTTCTTCTTTCCGTTGTCGTATTGCGCATTGAAGGCAGGCTTCTCACCCTTCGCCAGCGCGACCGAGAGCTTTGCCGCTTCGCCCGCAATCAGCTTCAGCGGTTTGTAGACGGTCATGGTCTGCGTGCCCGCAATCAGCCGCTTGACCGCCGCGAGGTCGGCGTCCTGACCCGAAACGGGCACCTTCCCCGCCATGTGCTGAGCGGCCAGTGCCTGGATCGCGCCGCCGGCGGTTCCGTCGTTCGACGCAACGATTGCGTCGATCTTGTTGTTGTTGGCGGTCAGTGCATCTTCCACGATGCGCAGCGCGGTGGACGCGCTCCACTCCGGCACCCATTGCTGCCCGACTAGCTTGATATCGCCCTTGTCGATGGCGGGCTTCAGTACTTTGAGCTGTCCTTCGCGCAGCATCTTCGCGTTGTTGTCAGTCGGCGCGCCGCCAAGCAGGAAGTAGTTGCCCTTCGGTTGCGCTTTATAAACACCTTCCGCCTGCAGTTCTCCCACCTTCTCGTTGTCGAACGAGATGTAGGCGTCAACGTCGGCGTCGAGAATCAGGCGATCGTAGGAAACGACCTTGATGCCTGCCTTTCTGGCTTCGGCGACCACGTTGCCGAGCGTCTTGGAATTGAACGGCACGATCACGATGACATCGACGCCGCGCGAGATCAGGTTTTCAATCTGCGAGATTTGCCGCGCCTCGCTGGCATCGGCGGATTGCACGGATACTTTCGCGCCGAGTTTTTCCGCAGCCGCGACGAAATAGTCACGGTCGCGTGACCAGCGTTCGACGCGAAGGTCGTCGATACAGAAGCCGATCTCCGGATGATCCTTGCTGGCATGCGCAAGTGGCGCCACCAGTGACAGGGTGGCCAGCACCGCTCCACATACGAGCGAACCCAGTACAGTACGACGTGTTGCGAATTTCATTTCTGTCTCCTTCTTTTGATAGCCGGAATTCCGGATTGGACGGCCTGCGCTGCGAGCCGCAGGTCCGGACAAGCGACAACCCAAAGCTTTTTTATTCGCGCGGTATATGTCCGCGCGTTTTATTCACGTGCAACAGTGCTCTTCAGCGTCCGCTATAAATCGCCTGATTGACGATGTTTTCCATGCGCTCCTGCTGGCCGCTGGCATGACGCGGGTTCAGATCGCGCGACAGCGCTTCGGTGGCGAGCGCCGACAGTGAGAAGTCGCCCGACAGGATCTTGCGTCCAAACTCGGCGTCCCAGCCCGCATAACGCTGGCGTTTGAACTGGTCGAGACGGTCGTTTTCGACCAGCACAGCCGCGCGTTCCACGGCAAGCGCGAGGTTGTCGATCGCGCCAATGTGACCGTAAAACAGATCTTCCGGATCGACACTTTGCCGCCGAACTTTCGAATCGCAGTTCATGCCGCCCGTGGTGAACCCGCCGTGCTTGAGGATTTCATAAAACGCGAGCGTCAGTTCTTCCACACTATTTGGGAATTGATCTGTGTCCCAGCCGTTTTGCGGGTCGCCGCGGTTCGCATCTACGCTGCCGAAGATATCGAGCGCAAAAGCCGTTGCGATCTCGTGATGGAACGAGTGACCGGCAAGCGTTGCATGATTCGCCTCGATGTTCACGCGAATGTCTTTCGCAAGCCCGTATTGCAACAGGAATCCGTGCACGGTCGCGACATCGTAATCGTATTGATGCTTGGTCGGCTCCTGCGGTTTTGGCTCAATCAGCAGTGAGCCTTTGAAGCCGATCTTATGCGCATGGTCCACGACCATATGCAGGAAGCGCGCGAGTTGATCGCGTTCGCGCACGAGATCGGTATTGAGCAGCGTGTCGTAGCCTTCGCGTCCGCCCCACAACACGTAGTTCTCGCCACCCAGCCGTTGAGTGGCGTCCAGTGCGTGTCGTACTTGCGTCGCGGCAAATGCGAATACTTCTGGATCGGGGCTCGTAGCCGCGCCCGCAGCATAACGCGGATGCGAGAACAGGTTGGCCGTGCCCCACAGCAGCTTGATACCGGTGTCCTGCTGCTTGCGTGCGAGATAGTCCACTATGCGGGAAAAGTTCTCGCTGTATTCTTTCAGGTTGCTGCCTTCGGGCGCCACGTCGGTATCGTGGAACGTGTAATACGGCGTGCTCAGCTTCGAGAAGAATTCGAACGCGGCATCCGCTTTCAGGTGCGCCATTTCCATTGCGTCGCCGGACTGCTGCCATGGGCGCTTGAATGTGCCCTGACCGAAAATATCGACACCCGGCCAGACGAACGTATGCCAGTAGCACACCGCAATGCGCAGATGTTCTTCGAGCGTTTTACCGAGTACCTTCCTGTTCTTGTCGTAGTGACGGTACGCAAGCGGGTTGTCCGACTGCGGGCCTTCATAACGAATCTCGGGAATGTGTTCGAAGTAGGACATCAGCGTCTCCAGTATTTGTTGCACTGCAACCCGTGCGGACATGGCCGCGCCGGTCAATAAGGTGACGCCATGCTGCCGCTTGCCGCAAGCATCGGCAATTGCGAAATTGCGCAGCGTGCTTGATGTTTCTCACCGCCCGCCATTTTGTTTTGCACCGGTGCGCGATTCGCGGCCTAGAATAACCGGACGCTTAAAAACATCGAGCCGGAGATAGACGCTGCAGCGCCTGCTCTGTCGACATAGGAGACGAAGGCTTTGCGGGTTTAATTGTCCGCATGCCCAGCACCGCCATGACCCGTCCGCAAACTCCACAGACGACCCATCGGATCGCGCTGCTGTTCAACGCGAACAAGGTCTACGATCGCGAGATCATTACTGGCATTGGTAACTACCTGCTGTCCACACGCGTGGCGTGGGACCTCTTTCTGGAAGAAGATTTTCGTTGCCGCTTGACGGGTATCGAGCGCTTCGACGGCGACGGAATCATTGCGGATTTCGACGATCCTGCCGTGAGTGAAGCATTGCGCGATTGCCCATTGCCGGTCGTCGCGGTGGGATCGTCGTTCGAAGACCCGTCACAGTATCCCCCGGATTTACCCTATATCGCGACCGACAACAGCAAGCTCGTTTCACTGGCTTATACGCATCTGATTGGCGCCGGCCTCGAACACTTTGCGCTTTACAGCTTGCCGCAAGCGCAAGAGAACCGCTGGGCGCAGCAGCGCGAAATTGCATTCGCGCATCTGCGCAGCACGGACGGACACAGCGCCGAGCAGATTCAGGGTGAGATTTATCGCGGACTGTCGACCAGCGCGCCTTCATGGAACCAGGCGACCGAACAGCTGACTGCGTGGCTGCGCGAGTTGCCCAAGCCCGTCGGCATTATCGCCGTGACCGATGCGCGCGCGCGCCATTTGCTGCAAGCGTGCTTGATTGCCGGCATTCCGGTACCGGAAGAGGTCGCGATTATCGGCATCGACAACGACCCGCTAACGCGGACGCTCACACGCATTCCGCTTTCCTCCGTGATACAGGGCACCGAAGAAATGGGGCGCACCGCCGCCCACCTTTTGCATCAGATGCTGCGCGGTGCACGCTTTCCTGGGCGGCGCATTCTCGTGCCGCCCGTCGGGATCAACGTGCTCGAGTCGACAAGACACGAACCGCTTGCGAGTCCGTATGTGATGCGCGCGCGGCATTTCATCCGTCAGTACGCGTGCCAGGGCATTCGCACCGAACAGGTGGCCGATTACGTGGGCGTGTCGCGCTCGTCGCTGGAAGAGTACTTTCGACGCGAACGCAAATGCACCGTGCATCAGGAAATCCTGCGCCATAAACTCGATGTCGCGAAGGCGCTGCTTGCAAAGCGCGATGCATCGAGTGCGGAAGTGGCGATACGTTGCGGCTTCACGTCGCTCCAATACATGTATGCGGTATTCCGGCGTGAACTCGGGTGCACGCCGCGCGAGTACCAGGATCGCGTGAACTCGACCCAGGCTTCCACGCCAGGCTGAGCATGCGTTTACTTCTCAAATTTTTATCGACGACATGATCAGCATCGCACAACTTTCATCCGAGCCCTGGGGCGCGCTCAATGGCGGCGATCCGGTACGGCTCTTCACGCTGCGCAATGCGCACGGCATGAAGATCGCCATCAGCGACCTTGGCGCGACGCTCATTTCGTGGCATGCGCCGGATCGCACCGGACGTCTCGGCGATATTCTGCTCGGGCATGACACGCCGGCCGATTATGTCGCGGCCACGACGTATATGGGCGGGCTGATCGGCCGCTGGGCGAACCGCATTGCCGATGCACGTTTTACGCTCGATGGCATCGAGTACACGCTCGACCGCAACGAGGGCGCGAACCTGCTGCACGGAGGAAGCATAGGTTTCCATCGTGCGATGTGGGATGTCAGCGAGGACAACGGATCGCTGCTCATGCGGCTCGAGTCGCCGGAAGGCGACGCGGGCTTTCCAGGAAACGTCACCACGCAGGTGCGCTATTCGCTCGACGATGACGGCACGTTGACCATCGAATACGAAGCCATTACCGACGCCGCCACGCCGCTGAATCTGACAAGTCATGCGTATTTCAATCTGACGGGCCGCGCAGGCACGGATATTCGCGGACACGTGCTGTCGATCGACGCCGATCAGTTCTTTGAAGTCAATGCAGCAATGATTCCATGCAGGCTTGCGGATGTAGCGGGCAATGCATTCGACTTCCGGCAGAGCGCGCCGATTGGCGCCCGCCTCGACTGGCCGCACGGACAACTCGTGCAAGCGGGCGGCTTCGATCATTGCTACGTACTGCGCGAGGCGGCTGCTGGCGCCAATCAAGCCGGCCATATGCGCGAAGTCGCGTGTCTTTACGATCCGGGGAGCGGACGGGAATTGACCGTGTCAACCGACCAGCGTGGCTTGCAGTTTTACAGCGGCAACTGGTTAAAAGGAGACGCGGGACGCGGCGGCGTGGTTTATCAGGCACATGCAGGGCTTTGCCTCGAAGCAGGCGGCTTTCCGAACCAGGTGAACATGCCGGCGGAACAGGGCGATGTAATTGTTCGAGCAGGAGACACCTACCGGCAAGTCACCGCGTACAAGGTCGACGTGCGGCACGGCGTTTGACGAAGTGCCTTCATTCTTTACACCGTCCATTACAGCACGCCGACTTGTCATTTGCTGCAAGAGTGAATTACTGCATTGGGGGTTTTCCCTGCAATAAGGGCTTCCTAAAATCCGCGAATGGTGCCGACGATCCGCTGCGGCATCGGAGTACATCATTCCCGGAGGCAAGCATCATGAAATCGCTTATCAAAACAGTCGCGCTGGTTGTCGTTGTGGCCGCGCCAGTTGTCTCGCTTGCACAGTCGGAGCAGCCGCTCACGCGCGCGGAAGTGAAGGCTCAGCTGAAGCAGATCGAGCAGGCGGGATACAACCCGGGCGTCGCTGTGGATGCGACTTACCCCGCGGACATTCAAGCAGCCGAAGCTCGCATTGCTGCGCAAAATGCGATCGCTCAAAGCGATACTACCGGCTACGGTTCTACGGCGACGGGTTCGTCGCAAGCAGGGGCTGCCGCGTCGGCTAAGTGAGCGTTGGTCATTTTGCTCAACGGCCGGTTGCCGGCCTGGGTTGCTATTGCGCGAGGCCTTGTGGGATTGTGCGTCTCCTTTATGCAGTCTCTTCGCCTTAAGATGATCGCTCGCCAACAGGAGCGGTCATGGGTTCATCCGTTAAGAATTCTTTGCTGTGGATCTTCGAGCCCTTTGAGGACGATCCCGGCTTTCTGAGGAAGCGCTTGTTCGGCTTCGAAGCGGCTTATGTAGATGGCTTGCTCTGCCTTGCGGTCGGCGACGGCGAGGAGCCTTGGAATGGACTGCTGGTGTGCACGTCGCGTGATCGGCATGCAGATCTCACTGACGAGTTTGTGCAGCTCGCCCCGCATCCCGTGCTCGGCAAATGGCTTTATTTGTCGCAGCGCGAGGAGGATTTCGAGCAGATCGCTCGCGCTGTTGTCGAGGCGGTTAAGCGGCGAGATCTGCGCGTGGGAGTCGAGCCCGGAGTCAGGAAAAGAAAGGCAAAGAGGGTGATCGGCAGTTGAAGCTCGCCGCGCGTGGCCGGGCGCCGCGAGCTTCAGCTTCTTCCCTATTTCAGCAAACCGAACACCGCCACGCCGTTGGTCGTGCCCACGTAAACGTGCCCGTGCGCGATCATTGGCGTAATGAACTTGTTTCCCGCGCCGAATGTGTCTCGCGCACCGGACTGGTTACTGTTGTAGAGTTCCTGGCTCAGATCGCTGGCGTTAAAGGCGTGCAGCGCGCCAACGACGCCGTTCTCGGCGGCCCAGACAATCCCATTCGACGCTCCATTCGCCGAAACGCTGGGCGTGGCGCCCGGGTAAGGGAAAGTGCCGGGACTGCGCGATGCCGGGGTCGTTGCGAGGAGCGCAGCGGTCACCGGGAACGCCTTGAGATTGTCGCCCACGGAGCCAAAATACACGACATGGTTGTAGTAGGCAGGCATGCCGAAAACGCCTCCCGGCAGTTGCCCGTCGATCTCCTGCCAGATCTGGTTGGCGCTCGTGTTGAACTTGCCCATCGCATCGCGATTGACCACGTAGATCTTCGAATCCTTGCCCGCTCCCAAGGCGAGGTGCCGGGCCGTGCCGCTTGCATCTGCCTGGTCCGGCAGTACCAACGCACCGCCCGATCCGAGATCTGCGTCCCCCGCTGATTGCACGACCGTGTCGAAAGTCGCGAAATAGTCGGCCACACCAAGCCTCGGCGAAGTCGACAGCTTAAGGAAGGCGTTCCCATAGTCGCCTGCAATGGGGAAACCCTGCGCATTCAGCGTCGCGTCGAAGGTGCCGTTCGCGTCGAGGAGGTACAGGAATGCGCCGTCGGATGCCATACCCGCACCGCTCATCCAGACCGAACCCTCACTTCCGTTTGGAGTGAGGTTCAGCGCGCTTGTCTGCGAGAGCGTATCCGCGCTGTACGCCATCACCCAACCGCCGTAAGTGCCCTGGTCGCAATGCGACGTCCATGCAAGATAGACATTGCCGTTGACGAGGGTTAGCGCCTGGCGCTCCGCGTATTGCTGAGGATCGAAAACGGTGACACCGTTGCTGCTGTTCGCGCCCGTTCCAGGGTAGGTAGCCGCGATCTCGGTAGGCCCCCCGAGCGTCTCCGCTCCTGTCACGAGATCTATTGCATGCAGGCGCTGATGAATGCCTCCGCTCGCGTCCTTACTCATTGCGACCGCGTACAGGACACCCGCTGTGCCGCGCTTGCGGTCGATAACCGGTGTGGACGTGATGCCGATTTCCGGTGTGATCTGACCGCAATGACGATCGTCGCTCGTCGTCTCGCCGGAGCCAAGCAGGGAGCGCTGCCACAGTTGTGTGTTGGTGTCGGCGTCGAATGCGTAAATGCTGGCGTGCTCGGTCACGACATAGACGACGTTGTGCGCCGTGCCGCCAATGGGGAGATTGCTAACGTAGAGCGGTTGAGCATCGACCTTGCCGTCTGCCGCGAGGAAGGCAACCTTGCCAAATCCGGTCGGGTTAACGTTGGCCGGCGTCAGCGTCGTCTCTGCAAGGTATTGTCCCGTACGGGCGAGGTCGTTGTGATACGTCAGAACGTCGCTCGCAGAAGACGTTGCGCCCGAGCCCGACCCACCCGATCCGCCCGAGCCGGTCCCGCCGGCGCCCGATCCGCCGGACCCGGTTCCGCCGTTCGTACTGCTTGTGCTGGAGTCGCCGCCCGAGCCGCCGCTACAGGCAATACAGAAGATGGCAAACAGGCCGGTCGACACTACCCGGCGCCAGGACAACGCGCATTTGTGCAGGCACTTGTTGCGGTTCATAGACGTCTCCCAGGCGATCGGGAAGACTGCCAGTCCCAATGACCGTCGACTTTCTAATGCGGATCTACCCTTCGTTGCTTCGCAAAGAGCGAAGCGTTGCGTCGGGCCACTTGTCAGGGTGCCAACTCGTGTTGGCCAGAATCGTCGAGGGTCGTCGTCGGGAATTGAATTGTGGCCATGCTTCTGTCATTGTTGACCCCGTTGGAGGTTTCCAGCACCCATTACGCCCGAACACCGCTGTCCCGAACCGCGCGTTGTACCGCGGCAATTGCTATCGCTCGACGTCTAACCGTACCGCCGGGCGCTGTCGCCTATCCGGGAGTTGCCCGGCTGCGCGGCAACGCCACCGACCGTGTTGCTATGCATATCGCCGTCAACGCTCTGCGTGTGCTTTGGCTTATGCCTTGTCTTGCCCGTTGTCCTGCCCCTCGGTTGCTTCGTGGGCGCGATTGCCTCGCGGATTAGTGTCTGGCGCAGGGTGCACCTCGCCTTCGCCTCTCTGTCCGTTCTCGGGCGCGCCACCAGTGACTGGTGCGCCGCGCTGGTTACCGAACGACCCGCCTCCTGAAGCTCCGGTAGCCTTCGAAGCGTTGCCTTGGTCGTCCATTTCGTCTGAATCGTTGTTTGGCATTTTCGCGCTCCGTGCATTTGGGTCTGCACTGTATGAGCAAGCAGCGCGCCAGGGTTAGCGGTAGGCTTCATGTCCGCTGGGATGCACCGGTTACGTCACCGTTCTTGCCCGAGAGGTCGGTTCGTTGCCGCTTCCGGCAGTGAGGAACCTTAGGAACTGACGGATCGGCGCGAAGAACTGTGCAATTCACAGGACTGCATCACCACGGCGCCCTTTTCTCGCTTTTACCAAAACGCACAATGCATAATTCCGCCTCAGCGACAGCGAAGACAGGCACAAAGCAATTGCCGTTCATGTAGATCGAGAATCTGGATAATGGGCGGACAATCCGCGCTTTCGATAATCCAAACACCCCGACTTGCACACGAAGCTGCGACATCGAGAATACGTTCAGCCTCGAGATAAACCTCGCGCTCCACCGCACCATGACCTGCCTCCTGAAGGTACCACGCGAGATAAAGCGCTTTGACGATTTTGGCGAGCAAATCCCCATTACCCTTCCCGGTTTTGAAAGCAGCCAACGCCAGATGCCAGCAGAGCGACTGTTCACGCACGTACGCGGCCGAGTGCGGTAATAACTGCGCTTTTCCCAAGGGCCTTCTGCGTGCCTTATTCCCCGATTGGCGTTTCTTCCGATTCTGCGACATGAGGGTTTATCTTCTTGTTGCTATTTTTAGTTTGAGCATCGTAATACATTGGGACAATAAATCAATCCACGCACGGGTTTTTAACCTAAGTTAATGCACATGACGACGGGCATATCAAATCGCGCCGAGTCAGTTTTATGTCATTGAAAGGTTTTTAAACAGCCTTTGGTAACAACGATCGAAATGCCGCAGAGTGGAGCCTATTAAGCGCTGAACGCCCCGCACCCCCTGTTTCCAATCAGAAAGTCCGAGGACCGTCCGTGATCGCACCGACAGCCAACTCGGCAGCCGAGGCGCTAACTTCACGATCCGCGCTAAATGTTATTATCGGAAACAGAAACCACCGCTCAGGTAGCAACGAAAGCAGCAGACCTCATGGACACCCAGATCACCAAGCCCGCTGAACCCTCGACGACCGATCTTGGCCGTCGCGTCCGCGCTGCCCGCCAGTCGCAGGATCTGACGCTCGAAACGGCGAGCCGCCTATGCGGCGTTTCTCGCTCGACCCTATCGAAAGTGGAAAACGGCCTCATGTCCCCGACTTTCGACGTCCTGCAAAAGATCGTTCTCGGGTTGAAGATCGAAATCGGCGAGTTATTCGGATCGATGCCCAAAGTGAGCGCAAGCGGACGTCGCGCGCTGACGCGCAAAGGCGAAGGGCAACGTCACGCGTATCGCGGCTATCAGATGGAGTTGCTTGCGACCGACCTCGCGCACAAAGCAATGCTGCCGTTCCGAATCCGCATCTCGGCACACACGCTGGATGCGTTCGACGACTGGGGCCGTCACGAAGGCGAAGAGTTTTTGTACGTGATCAGCGGCAGCGTGTGCCTTCACTCCGAGTTGTACGCCCCTACACATCTGAACGCTGGCGACAGCCTGTACTTCGACAGCCGCACCGGCCACGCCGCAGTCTCGACAAGTGAAGAGGATGCCGAAGTATTGTGGATGGCGACCAGCGCCGACATTCCGCAAGCACCGGCCGTCAACGAATCGCCGAAAAAGCAGCGCGAAATCTGACCTTAGGCGCCGGCTTGCTCGCGCGCCCGCGCGAGCGCGCTGAGGTTACCTTCACCGAATCCATGATGTCCCTGGCGTTGCACGATCTCGAAGAAAATCTCGCCGGCACCGCGACGCACGAAGGTCTGAAAAAACAGCAGCGGCACACCGTCCGGGCCGATCTCCCCATCCACCAGAACGTGCGTGCGCTTTAGCCGCTCGACGTCGAGGCCGTGTCCGGGCAACCGCGCGTCCAGCTGCTCGTAATAGCGTGGAGGCGGCTCGACGAATTCGACGCCGTTTGCAAGCAACTGCTCGACGCACGCAAATATGTTGTCTGTGGCGAGCGCGAGGTGCTGCACGCCCTCGCCCGGGTGATCCGGCAAATACTCGTGCATCAGGTCGGTCCGGCGCGTGCCCTCCTCATACAGCGGGATGCGGATCGCGCCGCACGGCGACACCATCACGCGCGATTCGGCCGACACATGCCAGTTCGCGTGCAGTTCATGAATCTCGCGGAAGTTGAGCAGGTCGCGGTAAAAGTCGAGCCACTCCTGCATGCGACCCTCGCCGACCGTTTGCGTCAGATGATCCACAGCGACAAGGCCCGTGCCTGCATGGCTGAGGTCGGCGTGCGCCGTGTCGATCTGGATCGGACGGAAGTCGATGTCGAAGATCGAGATATCGCCAAGGCCGCCGCGTTGCCCCCCGCGCCCACGCCAACGGTCGACAAAGTAGATATGCGAATCGCCAATGCCTTGAATTGCGGGGATCAGCAACTCGCCGGCGCCGATCCTCTCGCCTTCGAAAGCCCACGCACCGAGTTCGATTGCGCGGTCGAAAGCGCGTTGCGCGTCGGCCACACGAATGCCGATCGCGCAAATTCCCGCGCCGTACTCCTCGGCATAGCGCGCAGCAAATGAATCGGGTTCCGCGTTGATCAGAAAATTCATTTCGCCCTGCCGGAACAGAGTGACGTCTTTGCTGATGTGGCGTGCGATTGCCTTGAAGCCGAGCTTCGTGAACGTCTCGCCCAGCGCCTGCGGATCGCGCGAGGCAAACTCCACGAATTCCAGGCCGGCCGTGCCGAGCGGATTGTGCTCAGGCGCCGCCACGGCGCGAAGCGCGGCGTCTGGAGTGGGCAAGTCGCTAGGCATAGCAGTCTCCTTGTACTGTCTTACGACGCTGTTTCCAGTGTTTCCGATGTCTGTGCAACCCGTCTCGACTCGCAGCGCGGCGCTGCATCCCGCGGTCGGCGACGGCTTTTGCAACGTGTTTGTACACCGGCTAGCGTGACGTTCGCAACTTCATTTTGTACTGACTGGTTCACAGAACCGCAGCCGGCCTGCGCGCGCAGCTAATCGCGTAGCACCGCTCGCTGCGCTTCGCGCATCAAGTCGTCGGCGTTGTGCGGCGCGCACGCTTGCGTGCAGCGTTGCCCGCGGGCCTGCTTGCGCTCGCCGCCATTCGCAACTGAGCAACTTCTCGCACAGCGTCGATAAAAGCCCTTCCCACTGCTGACGGCTGCGTGTCCGAGCGCCGGATCAGGCCAACCGGCTCGCCAGTGCCCGCGAACGGCAACGGAAGACGCACAAGCATGCCGTGCGCCAGTTCGTACTCCACCGCGCCGAGCGGCACAAACCACACGGCGTCGTTCTCGAGCGTCAGCGCACGGCCGGTCGAGACCGACAACACTTCCACGAACGCCGACAGCGGCGGCACACCCCACGCGCTCAACAAACTTTCCGCCGACTGTCGGATCAGCGTTCCGAACGGCGGCAACACGACGGGAAAATCTTGCAATGCGGCCGAGGGCAAACCGGGCGCTGCATCGAGCGGATGCCCCGCGCGCACGACCGCAATTAGCGGTTCGGTGAACAACTGCTCGAAGCTGAGTCCCACCATGCGTTCGGGATCGGCTAGTCGCCCGATGGCAAATTCGATCGTGCCCGCTTTCAGGCGCTCGAGCAATTCAGGATTTGCGCCGGTTGCAAGGCGCACGATCACGCGTGGCCAAAGAGACGCGAAACGCTTGAGCACGGGCGGTATCAGTGCCGCCGCGACGGTCGGCAGAACCCCGACTTCGAGCGTGGCCGCGGCCGCGCCTTCCGCGCGCGCGAGCAGATCGACGCCCTGCCGCAACGCACTGACGCACGCGCTTGCATGGGGCATAAAGAGTTGCCCCTCCCGCGTCGGCACCGCTCCGTGACGGCCACGCTCAAAGAGTTTTACACCCAGAATGGTTTCGAGTTCCGCGACCGTCTTGGAGACGGCCGGCTGCGTAATCGAAAGGCTGTCAGCGGCCCGCTGGACGCTGCCGAATTGGGCTACGGCCAGAAAGCACTGTAAATGACGGAATTTGACGCGGCTGTCCGCGAGACTGCGTTGCATAACGGAAGGTTATACGAAAAGCGCCAAAACGTCATTTTTCATAACCGTTCAGTTTGGATAAAGTCCGTTAATAAGCCCTATCCCACAAATCCCCAAGGAGACACTGATGGACGATTCCTTTCTCAGCGCACGCGATTTCGCGTCGCATCCCGGATACATCTATCCCGGCTACGGTTCCTCCGTTAAACGCGGCCCGACACGTCCGTTGATTCCGCTGAAGGAGAAGCTGCGCGATCAGCGCGTGCCCGTCTACGGCACCGAGGACCTCGGCGCGCTCGACAGCGATCTGACGCGTAACGCGGTCCGTAACGGCGAACCGCTTGGCGAACGCATCATCGTGACGGGCCGTGTGCTGGATGACGGCGGACGTCCGGTGCGCAATACGCTCGTGGAAATCTGGCAGGCGAATGCGGCTGGCCGCTACGTGCATAAAATGGATCAGCACGACGCGCCACTCGATCCGAACTTTCTGGGCGCGGGACGTTGCATCACGGACAACGAAGGCCGCTATCGCTTTCTGACGATCAAGCCGGGCGCATATCCATGGGGCAATCATTCGAACGCGTGGCGCCCGAATCACATTCACTTCTCGCTGTTTGGCGAGCATTTCGGTTCGCGCCTCGTCACGCAGATGTATTTTCCCGGCGACCCGCTGCTGGCATTTGATCCGATTTTCCAGGGCACGCCTGAGCAGGCCCGTGATCGTCTGATTGCGAAATTTTCGCTCGACACCACGCAAGAGGCCTACGCGCTCGGCTACGACTTCGACATCGTGCTGCGCGGCCGTAACGAAACTCCGATGGAGCGCTAAGCCATGACCACTCTTAAGCAAACGCCCTCGCAGACGGTTGGACCGTATTTCGCGTACGGCCTGTGCCCGCAGCAGTACGATTTCGACTTCAAGAGCTTGTTCACGCCCGTGGTGGCCGACCGCGAAGCAGCCGGCGAGCACATCACGATCGTGGGACAGGTGTTCGACGGCGACGGCAAAGTGATCGGCGATGCCATGCTCGAAGTATCCCAGGTCGATGCCGATGGCCATTACCCCGAATCGCGCGAGGAAATCCTCAAGACCGGCTTTCGCGGCTTTGCGCGCGTCGGCACGGGCACGGACCCGCAAAAGCGGTTTGTCGTCGAGACGGTGAAACCGGGCCGCGTGAGCCCCGACGAGGCGCCCCATTTAAACGTCATCGTGACGATGCGCGGCATGCTGCTTCACACGTTCACGCGCATCTATTTCGAGGACGAAGCGCAAGCCAACGAGCGCGACCCCGTGCTGGCGGCAGTTCCGGCAGACCGGCGTGAAACCCTGATCGCGCGCCGCGAGCCGAACACCGCCAACGTGTATCGCTTCGACATCTATATGCAAGGCGACAAGGAAACGGTTTTTTTCGACATGTAACGCGAATCCCCTACACTTTCGCAAAGCTTTCACCTAGACTGAAGGTGATCCGTCTAGCGACTGGATCGCGAAACTCCGAGTAGTTGAGCCCGCCTTGCGCGGGCTTTTTTTTGCGTCTGCAGAAAAGTGCGGGCTTGAGTGATTAGTCAGCGCAATGAGCAACGCAGCCAGCGGCGAATCGTGATCACGTCCGCCATGTGATCGCGCGGACCTGGTGCGCCCAGCACGACAATGTCGATGGGCCTGCCATGCACGATCATTCGCACGACGACGCAGTGCCCCGCTTCGTTAATGAAGTCTGTTTTCTGCAAAACAATCGACCGGTCGCCGCCCCGCACGAGCGCATTCGAGTTGTGATAACTCAAACGCGTGCGCGGTCCACCGGGAAACACTAACTGATCCCGGTCGGTCGAATAAGCGCGGATCAACGAATAGCGGCTAGCGGCAGCCACGAGGCGAGCAAGATCTCGCGCCGTCGATACGTTTTGCGGCGACAGCCCCGTGCCATTCACGAACCGCGTATGCCGCATGCCGAGTGCGCGCGCCTTTGCATTCATTGCGGCGACAAAGCTCGGCCGGCCGCCGGCGTAATCGCGGCTCAACGCGGCGGCAGCGCGATTCTCCGACGACATCAGCGCGATATGCAGCATGTCATCGCGCGGCAGAACCGAACCGACGGTAAGCCGTGAGCCGGTGAATTTGTCGAAGTCCTGATCCTGAACGGTAACGTTGAGCGGCGCCGTCAACGAGGGCCTTGCATCGAGAGACACAACGGCCGTCATTAGTTTGGATATCGAAGCAATTGGCATGACGCGATCGGCCTGCTTTTCGGTGAGCACCGTTTGCGTTCTTTCATCGACAACGAAGACTGAACTCGACCTTAGCAATGCGCGTGACCTGGGCGTATATCCGCAGCGAGGCAAAAGACGAAGGCCCGCATGCTTCGTATGAGCCGAAAGCGTTGCATTAGCCACCACGCGTGCGGCCGGCGCAGACCGCCGGTTGCGACGCGCCGCCAGTTTGGCAGCGCGTCCTGAAGCGCGCGACTCGCGTGCGGCGCGCGAAGCCTGACGACGCGACTTGGGCGCGAGCTTGCTGACGTGCAGTGAACGCTCGTCGTCGGTGACATGCTTGCGCTTGCGTGTGACGCGCCGCCGCGTCTCACCGGTGGTGACTTTTTTCACTTTACGCGCGGAGCTAAGCGAAGAATGCGGTGGAGACTCGTGAGTCGCGCCGAATGTCCAGCCGATGCTCAGCCACAAGAGGCCAAATATCGCGATATAACGGAGCCAGGCAAGAGAACCAAAAGCAAATGTAGGAGTTTGTGGGCGGTATAGCATGCAACTTCAGGTTCTGTGCCGCGTGCGCCGGTAATTCGGAGAACGGCATTGGCGCACCGTCAGCAACGGCTCGTAGATATCATGGAAGATCGCTCGCACGATCAAAGGCGCCTGTATCAAGCGGAATGCGTCGCGATAGCAGGATTGCATCCGCCTGACTCAGTGTTCGAAGGCAGCTTCAACATATCGAAACCAATTCTAGCATTCGCATAATGCTGCTTGCAGCGAGCGCGTAGGTCATTACACTGCTCGTACTGCTTGTCAGATGAGAGCCAGCGCTCTCATGCTATGTTTGGACAACACGCTCTATTCATATGCAATCGACGGAGGCACTGCCATGCCAGCATCAACCGCCATTCTCACCATTCTCGCCGCGCTGTTATTAGGCGCAATGAGCCCGGGACCGAGCTTTGTCATCGTCGCGCGCAATGCGATCGGTCTATCTCGCGGCGACGGTCTTGCCACGGCGCTCGGCATGGGCATTGGCGGGGTCTTTTTTAGCGGCATTGCGCTGCTCGGCTTATATACGTTGCTCGCCACCGTCGAATGGCTTTACATCGGGCTCAAAGTAGCCGGCGGGCTTTATCTAATCTATCTCGCCTCGAAGATCTGGCGCGGCGCCGCCAAACCACTCGCGTTCGACGCCACGCAAACCGTTACCACGAATCCGCGCAAATCTTTCTGGATCGGCCTTAGTACCCAACTGAGCAATCCGAAGACGGCGGTCTATTACGGCAGTATCTTCGCGGCGCTGTTGCCGCAACATCCGCCGCTGTGGTGCTACTTTGCATTGCCGCCCGCGATCTTCGCCATCGAAGCAGGCTGGTACACGGTCGTTGCGCTGTGCTTTTCGAGCCGGCGTCCGAGCGAAATCTACTTGCAATGGAAGGCGTGGATCGATCGTGTCGCCGCAAGCGCAGTGGCAGCGCTTGGCTTGCGTCTGATTGTGACCGCGCACAAGGTCGGCATCTAAACCATCCTCGCGCCAGCCGCGTTCTGATGGTCGCGGCGACGAAGTGAAGGGAATGGCAAGCCGCTAACGGGGTCGCATTGCGGCGCCTTCGCCCAACTCAGTGGAGCCGCCCGAAAGGACAGTTACAAGTTAACTGTTGACGCTGGTGTGTCGGAGCGGTTACTGTGGCACCCGAAGTTCAAGAAGTTCGATTGCTGTTCATCAATGTCTCGCTCTCTCAGCGGTATTCGTTGTCCTCTCCCTCCTTGACGCTTCTAACGCTCCTTCACAGAGCACATTTTCAATTTTATTTCCTCAAGGATTCTTCATGGATACCGGTACCGTTAAGTGGTTCAACGACAGCAAAGGCTTTGGCTTCATCACCCCGGACAAGGGCGGCGACGACCTGTTCGCGCACTTCTCCGAAATCAGCGGCAACGGCTTCAAGACGCTCGCTGAAAATCAGAAGGTGAGCTTCGAAACGAAGCAAGGCCCGAAGGGTCTGCAAGCGGCCAACATCACGCCGCTGTAAGCTAGTTTGAAGGGCTCGGTGTCCGGCAACGGACATCGGGCTGCAGCGACATCCTCGCGGAGATTTGTCTCCCACAGTTGGCGCAAATCGCTTTTGAGTTGCATATATCAGGCAGCTCGCTCAAGCGCCAATCGCCTCGTTGCTCCTCATTCTCCCCTCGGCTTAAACGCCCTCTTTAGCTTTCCGACTGCGTTCTGATTCGGCTCGCAATGGCTTTGAATCGACTCGTCCGCGCGACTCAATAGAAGTTCGCACGGCAGGCGCACTCGCACATTATTAAAATATAAAATGCAAAACCAACAAATTCATCTTTACAACGGCTATGCCATCAAACCATCGGCGCATCGCTTGCCCGACGGTACATTCTCGTCCAACCTTTTGCTCGAGCGCGCCGACAGCGCACGCACTGAAGGGCTTTACCAGTTCTATTCGCTCGACTACTTCACCGACGAAGAACAGGCATTGCAGCACTCCGCGCGTTGGGCGCACGAGTGGGTCGATACACGCGGTTAACGCACACTTAGCGCGGCGAAACCGACCGCGAAATGCCTGCGTCTCGCAAATGGAGTTCAGGCGAACTCTTTGGCCGTTATCATGACGGCTACATCTGATATTCATTTCAGCGCAAGCAACTCTTCCTTCAAGCGGTCGCTCAGATCGCTATCCCGCCTGCACTGGCACTCCGACGTCAAGAAACTGGCGCGTCCGGGAACATCGCATTAGCGATATGCCTCCCGGCTTTATTTGCGGTGGGTCTGCGGCAGTCGAGCCGGCCTGCGGCATCGCAGCGCCTGCGGAGCCGAACTGGACATTGACGAGCGGTTTCGAGAGCACAGGTGGGGTTCCGCTATACGGCCACGTCGGGAAGCGGAACGTACAGCGCGAAGCAAACCTTGAACGGCAGCTATGTCGCCAACGGCCAAACGGTGAACCTGGCATTGAACTACAATCCGGCGAACGCGCTTGCCGTCACGCAATCGAGCGTAACGGGAACGTGGGCGCAAAGTGGGACGACGCTGACCATCGACGCCGCCGGCGGCTTCACCGGGAACCTTTCCGGCTGCGCCGTCGCCGGGACGCTGACATTGACGACGCCGGGTTCGAACAAGAACCTCTACACGATGACGGTCAGCGGCACCACGAGTACCTGCGTGCTGGCTTCCGGAACGACTTACTCCGGTAATGCAGCTATCACGTTCCTGCCCGTTACAGGCAGCACGACGCTGTATCAACGTTCGATCGTCTATCTCATCAAGGCAGCCGATAACTCGGTGATCGCCTATGGCCAGGTGACGAAGCAGTAAGCCGTTCGTGGGACGCAGCAGCTCGGCAAATTCTCCGGCTGCTGCTTGGCTGCTTTCGGAGGAACTGAGGTTCGCTTTGCGCGGACCTCAGTTCTCCGTATCTCTTTCTAATGTCTTCGCCGAAAGACAGAGATCTTTCTGACCTGCAGTTTCGCGAATCGCGCGCGATCATCGTGCTTACATTACGCGTTAGTCATGCATGTGCTCAACCATGCTTATGCGCCGGGTCGTTGCAAGTGCACGCGTAATTCGAATCGTTCCACGCATTCCCAAGAATGATGCTGCAGAAGTTCTTGCGACGGAAACTGACGTCCTTCAGCGCAAGCACGTCGTCGTTGACAGTCCCAAAGGTCGAGTCAGGGCGGTGCTTCATTCCATCGTTAAAGGCATTGATAATCTGCTCCTTGAAGTTCTCCCCGCGAGGGTGAGCAGCGACCACCACCTTGCGCTGCTCCTCGGTGAACTCGTCGAATGCAAAGCCGAGCACGTCCATCTCGACGCCTGCCGTCACCAGTTGAACCACCGGCTTCTTGAATGGCGGGATGCCCGGCGTGGTATGCAACGCGATCGCGTCCCACACGAGGTCGACATCTCCTTCGGGAATACCGTGCTGCTCGAGAAAGCTACGCGCTGCATTCGCGCTGTCCACCTCGAAGCGGTTCTGGGACGTTCTGAATTGTTCGGTAAGCCCCATGTCGTGGAACATTGCACCGATGTACAGAAGCTCTGGGTCATACTTCAATTGCTTGCGCTCACCCGTGAGAGCGCCGAAAAGAAACACGCGAGTCGAGTGATGGAAAAGCAGGTCCGACTCCGTGTCGCGAACGAGTTCCGTGGCCGCACGCGCCAATTTGCTGTCGGGGATCTTGATTCCTGCAATCGTCGTCATGTTCGTTGCTCCAATATCCGCCTGGTCGAACCGCACGCCTTACGGACGGCTCAGCAAGCTATGTTGAGAATCGGGACGTTCCTTCCCGGGAGTTCGAATTGCCAGCCTTTCACCGCGTTGATCCGGCCGGTGTATCCATCGCCGAGTACTTCGTCCAAGGGAAAAACACAAGCCAAGTATCGGATGGCGACACCCGACTTTCAATTCGATTGATGCTTGGAACACGGCCAACAAAACAGTGTTTTCTGCCAAGGCCGATGGGTACAGGCCCGGCGGCTACAAACAGGACGAAGTCCGGCAACGCTCGGATCATTTTGAGGACGCAGAAGCGTGGACAAGCCGCACAGAATCGCGTTGAGTCATGCTTTGCGAGCCGGCGTGCTGCACTTGAGCCGTTATCGCGCGCGCGATAGCAGCCTCCGCTAGTCAGTCACATTCAATAGCGAGTTACTCATGACGACCAAAATCGTTGCATTCTGAGGCAGCACACGAAGCGGATCGGTCAATCAAACAGCGTCTGGATATCGCCGCGGAAGCAGCGGTACGCGCGGGCGCGCAAGTCGTCAGTATTCGCCTGAGCGACTATGCGCTGCCGATGTACGATGGCGACCTGGAAAGTCAGACCGGACTTCCTGATAACGCGCGCATTGCATCTCCGGAGTACAACGGCGGAACGGCAAACTGCATGGGGCACGCAAACGATGCTTTTTCGATGGCAGCAACGAACTAGGACGAGAAGATATGTGTTCCGGTACGAGGCGTAGGCACCGCAGTCAAGCGTCGAGGGCGCGCTCATTGGCAAGCCATGCGCGCCATCCGCCGAATTCGGAGATGTCGGTGCCCGCCTGAACGCCATACGGTTCGCACAGGAAACCGGTCACCCACGAGCCATCTGCCAGTTCGATCTTGCCGAGAGCCAGCGGCGACGGAATCGTCGCGATGAATGAGCCGAACTCCGAGGCAGGCATCTTCCAGACTTCGACCTCGACTTTCACGCCGCCATCGCCCATTCTCCATAGCCCCGGACGCCGCGTGCCATCTGGCGACGCTGGCAACGCTGCGAGCCGATAGCGCGGCGCCGTCTGCGTGGACTGCTGCAAAATCGCGCCGCGAGAAAGCAGGTCCTTATTCAGCGGTAAGCCTTGCATGTGAGCGCCGCATACCGCGAGGAGCATTCGATCGTTCGTCGCCTTGCGCTCCTCCGACAGCGCTATCGTGTTTCCACCAACGCATTCGACGCCGCTCGTCCGTTGCAACAAGTCCGCAATGCCCAACAAATATTGGTCCGTAAACGCGCGCCCGAAAACGGTCACGCCCCACGGAAGCCCATTCTTCATGAATGCGGTCGGTGTGGCGACAGCCGCGTAGTCCAACAGGTTCATGAAGTTCGTGTAGTAACCGAGCAATGAGTTCGGCCCGATCGGATCCTGCTCCAGTTCGGCAAGCGTCACAGGGCGCGGATAGGTCGGCGTGAGGACGCAGTCGAGTGTGTCAATCAATGCATCGCAACGAGCCTTCAACGCCTGAAGACGATATTGCGCCTGGAACAATTCGACAGCGGTTGCGCCCGGCGCCTTGGCGAGCACGTCGCGAATGACAGGCAGCACCGCGTCAGGCGTTGTCGACATCAATTCGCCCACCACGCTGTAACGCTCCGCGACCCACGGCCCCTGATAAAGAAGATTTGCAGCTTCAACGAACGGGGCAAAGTCGATCTCGACAGCCTCGCCTCCTGCTGCCTCAAGCATTGCGCGAGCCTTGGCGAATAGCGCCGGACTCTCTGTACATCCCGCGAATTCCAGTTGCGAAGGAACGCCGAATCGGAAAGCGGCCGGCGCGCCAAAGGCTCGCGCGGAATTCCACTGCGGATTCTTGCGACTGTATGCGTCGCGAGGATCGGTGAGCGCTGTCAGCGAGAGCAGTTCGCTCGCCTCTTCTGCTGTGGCAGTAAAGAACGTGACGCAATCGAGAGTGCGGCAAGCGGGCACTACGCCCGCGGTCGACAGAATACCTTTGGTCGGTTTGAGTCCGATGAGATTGTTTAGTCCCGCAGGCACGCGGCCGGAACCGGCCGTGTCGGTACCCAGTGCGAAACTGGCCACACCGAGCGCAACAGCCAACGACGATCCAGCGCTCGAACCGCCGGAGGGATAATCGGGATGCACGCTGTTGCGGCACTTTCCATAAGGCGAGCGAGTGCCGTTGAGACCGGTAGCGAACTGATCGAGATTGGTCTTCCCGAGCGGGATGGCGCCGAGTGCAATCAGTTGCGCGACCAGCGTCGCCGACTCAGTAGGCGTGTACGCAAAAGCTGGGCACGCAGCCGTGGTCTCAATACCGGCGAGGTCGATGTTGTCCTTGATGGCGAATGGAATGCCGTAAAGCGGCAGGCTCTCGATGTCCTGCCGATCGAGCCAATCGAGGTATGGCGCGACTTCTTCTTCGGTCAAAAGATGGATGAACAGGTTGAACTCTGCATTGAGCCTTGCGGCTTTCCGCAGAAGCTCATTGACGAGAGTACGAGGCGCAAGGGTTCCGGCACGGTAAGCATTCCGCAGTGCCGGAAGGCGCAGGTCAAATGACGACATGTCTGTGTGTCCTCGTATTTAATGACGTTCAATGACTGCAATCCGCTGCCCGGCGCGCACAGGCGAGCCCGGACCCACGTAAATCTCGCCGACGGTTCCGGCGCAGGGTGCACAAACGGATATTTCCATTTTCATCGACTCGATAATAAGCAGTATGTCGTCTGCGGCAACCACGTCGCCGGGCTTCACCTTTACCTGCCAGAGGCTCCCGGCGATCTCGCTGTCGACTGACACCTCGCCGTCCTCCAGAGGCGCCAGTTGAGCGTCTTCGGCCACGGGCGCCTCGATTGCCTCTTCCGATGTGCCCGCTTCTCGCCAGCGTTCACGCTCGGCTTCGAATGCTGCCTGTTGCCGGGACCGGAACTCTTCGATGCTGGTCGATTCGCTCGCAAGGAACGCCTGATAGTCCGGCAGAGATAGCTCCGACTCCTCGATCCGCAACGGGTAGCGTCCGAGCGGAAAGTCAGCGCGAATGCGCAGCAGTTCTTCCGCCGAGACTTCGTAGAAGCGGATCTGGTCAAAGAAACGCAGCAAGTAGGGCTGCCCGCCAAAGTCCGCGACCTTCCGATAGCGATTCCACATTTGCAGCGTGCGACCGACGAATTGATAGCCTCCGGGCCCTTCCATTCCATAGACGCACAGATACGCGCCGCCGATGCCCACCGAATTCTCCGCGGTCCAGGTCCGCGCCGGGTTGTACTTGGTCGTCACGAGACGGTGACGCGGATCGAGCGGCGTCGCGACCGGTGCGCCCAGATACACGTCGCCGAGCCCCATCACGAGATAATTCGCGTCAAAGACGATGCGCCTGACTGCGTCGATAGACTCGAGATCGTTGATGCGGCGAATGAATTCGAGGTTGCTCGGACACCACGGTGCGTCTTTGCGCACCGTCGTCATGTACTTTTCGATCGCGAGTTGACACGCGGGGTCGTCCCACGAAAGAGGAATGTGGACGACGCGCGACGGAACGCGAAGGTCCTTCATCAACAGGACTTGCTCCCAGGCCTCCTCTACGATGCCAAGCAGTTGCGCAAGAGATAAATCTTCGGGCCGATAATGAATCTGAAGCGAACGTATTCCTGGCGTGAGATCGATCACGCCCGGCAGCACTTTCGCTTCGAGTGCCTGCATCAGCGCATGCCCGCGAAAACGCGACACGAGGTCGAGTTCCGGCGGCCCAATCTCCAGCAGAAGATGTGTGTCGCCGGACAAGCGTGCCACGAGCCTTTCATCGGCAGCGCCCGAGTCGAGAACAATGGGAGACGTCAGCGACGAGCGTCTTTCGACTGGCACGCATTGCACAATCTCAAGGCTCTCCAGCTCTCGGGTACGCTCGCGTGCAGCTTCGCGTGCATGTTCGATTTCCACGGGCACGAAACGAACCTTGTCGCCTGCCTTGAGCTGGCCGATGTGCCACAGGTCTGCTTCGATAATCGTCACCGGACACACAAAGCCACCCAGACTCGGACCGTCTGGCCCGAGAATCACAGGCATGTCACCGGTGAAATCGACGGCACCGACTGCATAAGGATTGTCGTGAATATTCGACGGATGCAGCCCGGCTTCTCCACCGTCTTCACGCGCCCACTCCGGCTTCGGTCCAATGAGGCGCACGCCGGTGCGACTCGAATTGAAATGTATTTCCCACTCCGTATCGAGGAACTGCTCGATATAACGGGCACTGAAGTACTCCGGCGCGCCGTGCGGACCGTAGATCACGCGTATCGTGCGAACGCTTTCCAGCTTCGGCACATTGGAGAGCGCCGCGCCAGCTTGCGTATCCTGCAGCGGATAAAGATGAAGCACGTCGCCCGCGCGAACGGCGCGGCCACCATGCCCACCGAACTGGCCCAGCGTGAAAGTACTGCGACTCCCCAGATACAGCGCAACGTCGAAGCCGCCGCGCACACACAGATATGCGCGCGCACCGCCGCCCCGGATCGTACCGAGCGCCAGCACTGAACCCGCCGGCACAAAGACGCTGGTATTCAGCGGTTGCGTTACGTCGTCCAGCAGCACTGGAATCTCTGCACCCGTAACCGCGACAACCGCGTCGGTGTTGAATCTTAGCGTCGGCCCGCTCATTGTGATTTCGAGAGCAGCCGCTTCCGGCGCGTTGCCGAGCAGGCGATTGCCGAGCCGCATCGCGCGGTCGTCCATGGGACCCGACGGCGGTATGCCCACTGCCCAGAAACCCTGTCGGCCGGGGAAATCCTGCACCGTGGTCTGGGTGCCGCCACTGACCACTTCGATCGTACTCGCTCGATACTTCAGGCCTTCCAGGCAGCGGGTCCACGGTTCTCCAGACGCAAAAGGCTCGTCGTCGATAATCTGGCGCAAGTAGTCGCGGTTTGTTTCGACGCCAAAGATACGGGTTTTCTGCAACGCATCGTTCAGCGCGTGTCGCGCCTCTTCGCGCGTCGGCGACCACGCGATGATCTTTGCGAGCATCGGATCGAAGTACGGCGGCACTTCGCAGCCCGATTCAATCCACGTATCGATACGCAGCGCACTTCCGTCGGCCTGCGGAAAAGCCACATCGGTGAGTAGGCCCGGACTCGGTATGAAATCGCTGCCCGGGTCTTCAGCGTAGAGTCGCGCCTGAATCGCATGGCCTCGCGGTGTGAGACCTGCGGCGAGTTCATTCAGCGGCGCGAGCGTTCCTGCTGCCAACTCGATCATCCAGCGAACGAGGTCGACGCCCCAAACCTGCTCGGTCACACCATGCTCGACCTGCAGACGTGTGTTCACCTCCAGAAAGTAAAACTGCTGAGCGGTGCTGTCGTACACGAATTCCACCGTACCGGCAGAGCGATAATCGACCGCCTTTGCAAGCTTGACGGCAGCGTCACACAATGCCTCTGCGATCCCTTCCGGCAAGCAAGGCGCAGGAGTTTCCTCGAGCACCTTCTGATTGCGTCGCTGCACCGAGCAGTCGCGGACACCGAGCGCAATCGCGTCCCCCTTTCCATCGCCGAAAACCTGCACTTCGAGATGTCTGGCTCTTTCGATGTATTTCTCGAGAAACACGCCTGAATCGCTGAAGTTGTTCTCGCCAAGGCGTTTGACCGCATCGAAATGCGCACTGAGCTCGTCCGCATGCCAACAGACTCGCATGCCGATACCGCCGCCGCCGGCCGTGCTTTTCAACATCACTGGATAGCCAATGGATTCAGCTGCGTTGAGTGCCGTCGGCAAGTCTTCCAGCAAACCGGTGCCGTTGAGCATCGGCACACCCTGATTGCCCGCAATCTCCCGAGCCGTATGTTTAAGACCGAATGCTCGCAACTGTGCGGGCGTTGGGCCGATGAAGGCGATGCCCGCGGCTTCACATGCTTCGCCGAAAGCTGCGTTCTCGGACAGGAACCCATATCCTGGATGAATAGCCTGCACGCCTTCGCGGCGAGCAATCTCGAGGATCTTCGCCGAATCCAGGTAGGTGATCGCTGCGGGGCCGTCGCCCAATTCGTGCGCAATCGGCGCTTCGCTCACATGACGGCTCGCCCTGTCGGCCTCCGAAAAAACGGAGACTCCGGTCACATTGAGTTCGCGCAACGTTCTGAGGATGCGGCAAGCGATTGCACCGCGATTGGCGATGAGGATCTTCTCAAACATGGGAGGAACCCGGATTCAAAGGCGGGCCGTCCCGCCGTGGGAATTTGCAGCCGCGGTCGTCCACGGCCGAAGTCGCATCAGCGATTTGCCAGATTCAGTTGTTCGCGAGTGCAAGTCACGCAGCGTCCGGAGCGCACCAGCAAGAGGAAGTAGATAAAACTGCGAACGCGCTTCAGTCCCATATCAGCAACTCCGCGGGCGTAGGGTTGTAGGCATTGCACGGGTTGTTCAACTGCGGGCAGTTCGAAATCAGCACGATGACGTCCATCTCCGCGCGCAACTCGACGTACTTGCCCGGCGCCGAAATGCCGTCTTCAAACGTAAGACCGCCTTCGGCAGTGACAGGCACGTTCATGAAGAAGTTGACGTTCGCACCGACGTCCTGCTTGGAAAGACGGCCGTCGTGCGCACAAGCACGCAGGAAGTTGTCGCGGCAGCTGTGCATGTAACGCTTTTCCAGCGCATAACGAACCGTGTTGCTCTCCTGCGCACAGGCACCGCCGAGCGTATCGTGGCGGCCGCAGGTGTCGGCAACGATGGTCAACATCGCGTTGCCGCGATTCGAGTACAGAACCGAACCGACCGTCAGATACAGGCTTTTCTGACGCCGCAGCGTGCGTTGCGGGTCGAATCGCTCGCGAGGGTCGGCGAGACTATAGAAAAGCGTGTCGACCGCCTGATTGCCTTCGAGATCGACGATGCGCAATGTACTCCCGGCCTTCACCTCGTGAAGCCACGGTTCGCCCGCCGCGACGGTCTGGCGGAAAGCCGCAGTTTCCGGACGTTTGTCACTGACAACAAGTGCGCTGGTCATGAGTAGCCCCCCGCTCAGAGAAAGAATCGTTCGGTGTTGATAAAGCCGCGCACGTTCTCATCGCATGCGGTGCGACATATTTCGGCCACGCTCGGGTCCGCCTCGCTCAATTCCAGCTTCACAGGCTTCGGCGAATATTCGGGGTTTGGGTCGAGCGGATGCTGGATCGCAGTCAGCACGACCAACGTGTTCATCGGCGCATACAGGTCGACGTAATCGCCGGCCTTCGAGTTGCCCTTCACGAAGCTGAGAGTTCCGTCGTCGCTAACGTCCACACGACTGAAGAGGTTCAGCGTCATCAGCAAGTCGGAGATGGTGAGCCCCCACTTGCTCATCTCGACGAGCAGGTTGTCCGTGCCGTTGCGATAGAAAGCGTTGCGCAACTCCTGGTAGCGCCCGCTGCCGTATCGCTCGAAGACCTCGTCAGCGTTCGACACCCCGCCGATGCTGTCATGCCAGCCGCACGTGTCTGCCACGATCGCGGCGAGTACGCGGCCCATGTCCGAATACAGGCAGTGGCCGGCAGTGAGCTTCGCAGTGTGCTGGCACTTCAACGAGTCAGGCAGGTTGAGACGCTCGCTCTTCTCCGTTGCATTGACCATCATGACGCTGACGTTTGCGCCACCGTGCAGGTCGGTCACGCGAAGCGACTGTCCGCGTTTGACGATGAGCGACGTATGACCGCCGCCGGGCACGGTTTCTTCAAGTAACAGATTCATATCCGGGTTCCCTTCAGTCCGAGATTGCTTCGAGACTCGACGCGCCTTGCACCGCCGCCCGGGCCAGGTGAACAGCGGACACGGATTCGCGGCTTCGGTCGAGCGGAATGTTGTAGGTAATGCGTGCCCCGTAAGCTCCGGGCGCTTGAGGGTCCACCCGAACCTTGTCGAAGACGAGTACGCGGCTGCCCAAGGTGAACCCTTCTTTCAGGTCATGCGTGACCATAAAGATGGTGAGCTTCGATTCGCGCCACAGGTCAGACAGCAACTCGTGCATGTCACGGCGAATGCCGGGATCAAGCGCGCCGAACGGCTCGTCGAGCAGCAGCACGCGGGGCTTCATCATCAGCGCCTGAGCGATTGCAAGGCGTTGCTGCATACCGCCGGAAAGCTGCTGCGGATACTTGTTAGCGGCGGCGCCAAGGCCCACACGTTCGAGCATCGCGACAGCCTCGTCGCGGGCCCGACGCCGTTGAGCGCCGAAGAGCCGCCCAGTGAACTTCGCTTGCGAAAGCTCCAGCCCGAGCGTCACATTGCGCAGCACAGTGAGATGGTCGAACACCGAGTAGCGTTGAAAAACCACGCCACGGTGTGCATCCGGCTCGCCCGGCAACGGTTGTCCGTCGAGCAGAATCTGGCCGCGCGTCGCTTGCTCCTGTCCCAACAGAAGTCGAAGAAACGTTGATTTGCCGCAACCCGACGCGCCGACCATCGAACAGAACTCGCCCTCTTTAACGGTCAGGTTCAGGCGTTCGAGCACAACCTGATCGCCATACTCTTTCCAGACGTTGCGAACTTCGATCATCGCGCGCCTCCGCCATACCAAGGGAAGCACCACTGCGTGATCCGGCGAAGCAGTTCGTCGGTGAGCCAGGCAAGCAGCGTAATCCACGCGACGTACGGCAGAATCAGGTCCATCGACAAATATCGGCGCACGAGGAAAATGCGGTAACCCAAACCATCGGTCGACGCAATCGCCTCGGCCGCGATGAGAAAGAGCCATGCGGCTCCGAGCGAAAGACGCATCGCCGCAAGCAGTCGCGGCAGAAGTTGCGGCAGTACGAGTCGCAAGATCAACGTCCAGCTCGTTGCGCCAAGCGTCTGAGCCTTGACCCACAACTCCGCTGGGATCTCTCGCGCGCGAGCATGCAAGTCCCGAATGATCATCGGCGTGATGCCGACGACGATGAGAACCACCTTCGACAATTCGTCGAGTCCAAACACAATGAAGAGAATCGGCAGCACCGCGAGCGGCGGCACCATCGAGATCACCGTGACGAAAGGCGATAGCGTTGCACTTATCACCGGAAACGAGCCCGTTGCCACGGCTACCACGAGAGCAATGACCGCACTGACGAGAAGGCCGATTCCGAGTCGTCTCAGGCTCGACAGCGTGTCGGCCCACAACAGGTACTCACCCGTGCGCTTGTCCTCGGTGAATGCGACTGCTTTCACCGCATCGCTCATTTGCGCCACGCCCGGCAGCAGCTTGTCATCGGGATTGAGCTTGAGCCGCTCGGCGGACCCCATGAAGTACACAACCAATAGCACGACGAACGGCAGCAGAAGTAGCATCAGGCCGCCGATCCGGCTCGGATGTCGATTGATCAATCTCATGGTGACCGCCTCTTTAAGCCGGGAATATCCGTGTCAGAGCTTGCCCGCGGCAGCCATCTCGACGTAGGTCGGGTCGAAACGAAGCTTGACGTTGTTCTTGTTGCCCACCACGACGTTTTTGTCGAACGCCATGCCCACGGCGTCCGCGCTGCGGGCATCCTGTCCGAGCAGACCATGGTCGAAGGAGAACTTTGCGACGCGCGTCATGATCTTCGGCATGTCAGGGCTGGTGACGAAATCCAGTGCGGCCTTCGGCGTGTAGAAAAGCGCCGTAGTCGAAAGCTGGCCTCTGAAGTTCGCGAGGTCGGTACCGGAGGCTTTTGCCATTGCAGTCAAAGCCGAGGTGCTTTCTGCCGAGTTGGTGTGCATCAACGCGACCATTTCGAACCAGGCCCCGGTCAGTGCTTTTCCGAGTGCGGGATTCGCCTGCAGCGTCTTCGTGTTGACGACCATCATGTCCATGATCTCGCCAGGAATCTTGCTGGAGTCGAAGACTTCGGTCACGTTGGGCTGTGCTCTCAGGTCGGCGAGCATCGGGTTCCACGTCACCGCGTTGTGGACGGCAGGCGTCGCGAAAGCGCCTGAAATATCGGCGTCGGACGTGTTCACTACCTTGAGGTCGCGCTCGCTCATATGCGCGCTTTCCAATGCGCGGGCGAGCAGGTAATGCGACACGGAGAACTGCACGAGATTGATCTGCTGTCCCTTCAGATCGGCAATCTGTTTGCCTTTGCCCTTCATGAGCACGCCGTCGTTGCCGTTCGAGTAGTCACTGACGATCAACGCTGTCGAATCAACACCGCCCGAAGCGGGAATGGTGAGCGCGTCCATATTGGTCATTGCACAGCCGTCGAACTTGCCGGCGGTGTACTGATTGATCGACTCGACGTAGTCGTTCAACTGCACGACATCGATGTTGATGCCGTATTTTTTGGCCCACTTGGAGACAATGCCTTGAGTCTTCGCCTGACCCCACGGCATCCAGCCCGCGTAGATGGTCCAGCAAACCTTGAAGTCGTTGCGGCCCGCGGCGAACGCGGCACTAGAGGCGAATGTGGCGAGGGAGATGGCGGCAATGCCAAGACAGCGAACGAGCTTGCGCATGAGGTTGACCTCGGAGGGGACGGTTAGCGACGGCAGGGAGCAGCGCAAACATCGCGTTCTCTCCCGGGCTTTTATCCCGCCGTGTAACCTCGCCTGAGGTCGACAGCTCTCGGACCAGCACCTGCGCGAAGCAGGCCGGAACCCTAGCCGTCCATTTCCAAATTGTTTGACGAACCGGATGATGCGCCGGCTCCTTGCCCACTCCCTTAAGCGGGAAGCGTGCCAACGAAGAAGTTGCTGCTTTTCCGCGCGTCAGGCGTTGTTTGTGCCCTCGCGCGGTGACGACCTGCACTGCGATGCGCCAACGCGCACTCTTTTCGGGCGCAGCGGCCCGGTTCCGGTCCGGTTAGCCGGAACTCGATGGTAGGCCGTGGCGGATTCGAACCGCCGACCAACGGATTAAAAGTCCGCTGCTCTACCAGCTGAGCTAACGGCCCGGTCCCCTCGCGCCTGTTCGCCGCCAGACGCTTATGACGCTCGGCGATGCAATTCCTATCGCGCTAGCCAATTTCAATGTTGCGGCTCGCGGCCCGCGTCGGCTCCTGCTTCGGTACGGTTAGAGTCAGCACGCCTTTGTCGAACCTGGCCAGCGTGCGCTCAGGATCGGCGTTCTCCGGCATGGGGATGGTGCGCACGAACCTTCCGTACGCCCGTTCGAGCCGATAGCAACCGTCTTCCTCGCTATGCACGTCCTGCTTCTTCTCGCCGCGCAATACGAGTGCGCCGTCCTCGGCGCTCACTGTCAGGTCGTCGCGCTCCATGCCGGGCAGTTCGACCGTCACGCGCAATATCTTGCCTTCGTCGACCACGTCGATACGCGGCTGGAAGCGCGACGAGCTGAAGTCGCCAAACCATCGCTCGAGCGCGCCGCGGCCTGCGAACGGATCGTGGAAGAACTCCTCGACGGCACGCCAGGAATCGCGAGGAAAGAGCCGCGAAATGTCAGGCCACGCCGCGCGCCATTGCTCGCTGGACGGCGGCGCCGAAGTATTTGCCGAGGCATTCTCCGCCTCGGGCTTGCGGCCCGTGCCGCGCAGAAACTTGAACGGGTTCCATTTTTTATCGCTCATGGTGTTGCTCCTTCGCCCTGTGGGGCGAACCGGACCACGCGCTCCAGCTCGCCGATCAGGGAAATCTACCCACTGACAAACAAATCGAAACACGCAGCGCATGCAACGCGACTGCTGAGCGAAAATAAAATAGGCCGACGGCCAAGGTTTTTCAAGTACGCGTTTCGCAAACGATACTGCGCGCCGGCTATCTCGTCAGCCGACAAATCTTGTTACAAACTCCCTCGTAACTACCCTCTTGAAGTCGCTCCGAGAAACCTTATTTCGCTTTCCGCCAGCATGCTGGCGACAAGTGCGGTCTCCGCGCCGGAACTCGATTATTGAAAAGTTTGGCTGGCATTGCCGTGTTTATATTTGGCACGGCTCCGGTCCGGCTCCGCTGTCGGTTCGCGACTGACGGAGCCGCTTTTTGCAACAGCCGCAGCCACCTTGAGTGAGGTTCGAATACCTATGGAACTGACGCTCACCATCGACTCGCGTCCGCTGACGCTGGAACTCGACGACGTCGTCGCCGGGCTCCTCGCAGTACGCCTGAACGTGCCCTCCGACACCGACACGCGCGCCGCGCTGTGCCGCTATCTGAGCGACGCAGGCGGCCCGTGGCTGCTCGACGAGAACCATATGCGCAAGCGCATCCTGCGGCGCCTGATACTCGACATAGCCGACCCTGCGCTGGTGATTCGCTATCTGATGATCGAGCAGCCCCACTGAACGACACTAGCTCGAGTACTTCAGGCTCCAGGCGAGCGTACGGTTGCCGCCCGCGTTCAGCGTGAAGGGCTGCGTGGTACACGCAAACTTCGAATGCAACTGGCCGATTGGTGTTGTCGACAAGGGATTAGCCACGCCGCCCGCTGTGTCGAAGTTCGACAGCGCGCAACCGTCGAAGCCGGTCGTGCCGTAAGCAGTCGCGCTGCTATTGGCGTAGTTGACCGAGAAGCCGTCGCTGCTGGCTGTCGTCTTCTGGAAATCGGCGAACGAAGTGAAATCCGTTTCGACGGCCAGATTGCCGGTCAGCGTTGCCGAGCTTAGCGTATCGGTTCGCGTCAGCGTACCGTGACCGAACGTGAGAACGGTGTGTGCCTGCAAATCGAGGTCGGTGGAAAACGCTGCGTTCTTTGTGGCTTGTCTGAACTTTGCGGTATCGAACGATACGATCACCTGGCCATTGCTTTGCGTGACGCTCAGATTTTTATAGTACGTGACCGGTATGTACGTCTTGCCGTTGTACGACACTTGCGGAATGAGCAGTGCATAGCCGAGGTCCGTCGTGCCGTAAATGAGCTTGTCGGAGAAAGGAACAGGGTAATACGGCGTGTACGAGTTGTAGTCTGGCGCCTGGCTCAGGTTCAGATTGATGACCCGATTGCCGTCGCGTACCGTGACAAGCGCCGCGCTGTACGGGTGCGCGGTATCGGTGGGCTGGTTGTACCAGGTGAGCGTATAGCGCGGCCTCGCATCGAGCCAGGCCTGGAAGTCGGAATCCGGCATAGGCGCCTTGCCGCCGAAGCCGAGCTTGCTCCACCACGCATCCACATACATGTACTGATGCAGCAGGCTGAAGTTCTCACCCATTACGCGCGGCTTGCCGCGGTATGTGTCGGTGCCACGGCCTTTGACCCACATATTCACCGAAGGAGTCGGCAACGTCGGGTCATACCAGAACGTCTCGTAGCGATGGGCCGCCTTATAGATGAACGTATAGGCAATCCGCATTTCCTGCGGCGTCAATACGCCCGCATTGGCCGCCGCCGTGAGCACTTCCATGAATGCGGAGTCGCCATAAGGACCGATGGAGCGCCCGTAGTTGAAGCCCGCACCGTCGGCATTCAATTGCGGAAGAATGAGATCCACCGATTTTCTCAAATAGCCCTTCAATTCCGGCGTGAGATTGGCCTCATTACCCATTTCCAGTGTGCGCTCCACCACTTCGCCGATTAGCAACGTGCTGTATCTGTCGAAACGCGCCTTGTCGTAATAAGTCGTGTGCGTGTTCGACGCTTCGTCGGAGAACCCGCCGGACGAATCGTTTCGAATATGGTTGGCGAGCGTGTACAACAAGGCATCGCGTGCGCTCATCGTCGCAACGGCCGGGTCGGTCGCAGACGAGAAAGTCGGATTGCTCCATCCGAGCTTTTGCCGTAGTCCTGCAATACCGTACGAGACAGCGTAATAGTTCTGCGCGGTGTTGAGCGATGCAACGTCGATCGGCACGCCGGCAGCAGGGCATGTGTTGGTTTTGCCGCTGGAGTCTGCGCCGAACATGTCGCAAAACGTCAGGCGGTTTTGCAGCGTAGCCAGCATCGCGTCGCTGAATACTTCATTCAGCATGCCGCGCGCCTTGAAATTGTTCAGGGTAACCAGGTAATAATATTCGCCCCACGACGTGTTCGCATACAGGTAATCCGCGCCGCTCGTCTGGCTCATCATCGCGGTGGTGATCTTCTGGTACGTCGCCAGGTAGTCCGCGTACTTCGGGTCGCCCTTGGCCTTCATATCGATCAGGATGTATGAAAGGCCGAGCGCCAGCTTGCCCGGCAGAAACTTGTCGCCGGTGTTGGTGTCGAGCACGTGTACCGGACTGCCGTCCCCGAGATCCATCACGACCTGCGTAAAGTCCGGCGCCTTTCTGATCAGGTCGAACAGCGCTCGCATCTGCCCCATCATCGTAATGGGCACATCGGTCCCGGCCGGGACGCTGGTATCGGTCGCCCCGTAGACGATTGAATGAAGAGAAGGCGTGGGCGCGGCGGCAGGCGGCTGGATCGTATCGCTGCCGCCTCCGCAGGCCGTCATGAGAAGTGTCAGCGCACTCGCGGCACACACGCCGCGTGGATCTAGTGGGGAACGCATGTTTGTCTCCTAATTGGAATTGGATGGAGCACAACTGGCCTCCGAACAACTCAAGAAAACGATTAACTTTTCGTCAGGACTGAATGCTCGCACCACTGCGGCCCCGCACACAACCCTAGGTAAACTCAGTACTGGAAAAGATCCCGCAAAGCTTCTATGCTTAGAAAAACGTTTTCCTAAATAGGTCCAAATCGTCGACTCGGTGCTGTTGCACTGCGTCGTACGTGACGGGCTTTGGGGCGCTCGTCGCCCGGCATATAAAGCGCGGCGCGACGAGCGAGGCTGCGCGACGGAGACATCCATGCAAACTGCTGTACTCGGTCTAGCCCGTACTGCCAGCCGCTATCGCTGGACGGTGTGCGCGCTGCTGTTCTTCGCGACGGTCATCAACTACATGGATCGGCAGATTCTCGGTCTGCTCGCGCCGCTGCTGCAGCACGACATCGGCTGGAGCCAGGTGCAGTACGGCCGCATCGTGATCGCGTTCTCCGCGTTTTATGCAGTGGGATTGCTGTGCTTCGGCCGGATCGTCGACTGGCTCGGCACGCGAATTTCCTACGCGCTTGCAATGCTCGTATGGAGCATTGCCGCGATGCTGCACGCCGCGGTAGGCTCGGTAACCGGCTTCGCAATGGTTCGCGCGTTGCTGGGCATAGGCGAGGGAGGCAATTTCCCGGCCGCAATCAAGACCACCGCCGAATGGTTCCCGCGGCGCGAGCGTGCGCTGGCAACCGGCATCTTCAACTCAGGCGCGAACATCGGCGCAGTGTTCGCGCCCGCGATCATCCCGCCGCTTGCACTGGCGTTCGGCTGGCGCTCGGCGTTCGTGATCATCGGCGCGCTGGGCATTGTCTGGCTCGCCGTATGGTTCGCTTTTTACCGCTCGGCTGAACCGCGTTCACACGACGACGATCTCGAAGAAGCCCGCGACGAAGTCGAAGCGCTCGATGCCGCCAACGCCAACGCCCGCGCGCCCGGTTGGGGCGTGCTGATCCGCAAGCGGCAGACCTGGGCGTTCCTGATCGGCAAGTTTTTGACCGATCCGGTGTGGTGGTTTTATCTGTTCTGGCTGCCGAAGTGGCTCAACGAGTCGCGCGGCATGGACATGCAGCACATCGGCCTGCCGCTCGTTTGTATCTATGCGATGACGACCGTGGGCAGCATCGGCGGCGGCTGGCTTTCGTCGGCGTTGCTACGTGCAGGCTGGAGCGTGAACGCCGCGCGCAAAACGGCGATGTTCATCTGCGCGTGTTGCGTGTTGCCCATCGCGTTCGTCTCGCAGGTGGACAACCTATGGGGCGCGGTTGCGATCGTCGGCCTCGCGGCAGCAGCGCATCAGGGCTGGTCCGCCAATCTCTTCACCACGGCGTCGGACCTCTTTCCGAAGCGCGCGCTTGGCGCGGTTGTCGGCATCGGCGGGATGGCTGGTTCGATTGGCGGCGTGCTGTTTTCGGAAGTGATCGGACAGGTGCTGCAACGCACCGGTCACTACTGGGTGCTGTTCGCGATCGGCGCGCTTGCCTATCTCATCGCGTTTGCCGTGATGCACATGCTGACGCCGCGCATGGCGCCGGCGAAGTTCGAAGCGTGAATGTGTGAATGCGCGAAACCGCGAGTGAGACCGCGACGCGTGTCAGCCGCAGGCCGCCGTCGATTCACGGACGATGAGCCTCGGCTCGAACATCGAATGTCCTGTGTCGGCGTGGCCCGCAAGTGCGTCGATCAGTTTCTGCATCGCGAGCTCGCCCATCTTCTCGCTTTGAATATCGACCGTGGTCAGCGCCGGCGCTGCGTATTCGCCGTACGGAACGTTGTCGACGCCGGTTACGGACAACTCCTGCGGCACCTTGATACCCAGCGACGCGGCCTCTTTCATGAAGCCAAGCGCGATCAGGTCGTTATAGCAGATCACCGCATGCGGCCTGCGCGGGCCGAGCATGACGCGCGAACATGCGTGTTCGCCGGCATGAGAGGTCGGCGCATGCGCGTCGTAGACATCGAGCGTCAGACCCGCTTCTTCGAGACACTCGCGCGCGCCGCGAATCCGCTCGTCGTTGATACGTGCCTGTCCAAAGCCGAGGTAAGCAATTTGTCGATGACCGAGATTTAGCAGATGCCGCGCGAGCATGTAGGTGGCGAGCCGGTTGTCGATGCCCACACTCGGAATCGGCAACGTATCGCTGTGCCGCAGCAGCACGAGTGGCTTGCCGAGATCGAGCAACCATTGCGACTCGCTGTCGGACATGCGCGAACTGAGGATCAGCCCGTCCACGCGCTGCGCAAGCGCTTCGATCAACGGCCGTTCGCGCGCCTGATTTTCGTCGGTATCGACGAGCAGCAGCGTGTAATCGTGGCGCAGCGCAATGCGGTTCGCGCCCTTCACGACGTTGGTGAAGTGCGGATTGCTGATGTCGAGAATCGTCAGCCCGATTGCGCGCGTGCGGCCGGTGATCATGGATCGTGCGAGCGGGTTCGAACGGTAGCCGAGTTCTTCGATCGCGGCCTTCAGTCGAGCCTCGACCGGCGCGGAGAAGCGTTGCGCGCCGTTCATGTACTTCGACACGGTTGCGACCGAGACACCCGCAGCGGCAGCGACATCGCGAATGGTCGGAGAAAGTTTTTTCATCCCGAAGGTAACGTTTTCTCTTTGTTAACCGATTGTCGCAGAAAAGACCTGATATGCGGGCCCTTCCGACACCCCGAAAAGTTCACTAACGCCCGGCTTCGCGTCGACTCACCCGCTGTCAAAAACGTTTACCTAACTAGTCAAGCTACTTGCAGGAGTTTCACCGATGAGCCAAACGATGACCCAACCCGACGCCGCACCACGCAAGCCGTTCCGGCGACTGCTTCTCACGGGCGCCGCGGGCAACCTCGGCCGCCAGTTGCGCGGCGCGCTCGCAGAATGGGCCGATGTGGTTCGTGTGACCGACATTGCGAGTCTGGGCGAGTCAGCGCCGCACGAGGAAACGAGCGTGGTAGATCTGGCGGACCGGGAGGCCGTCATGCAACTGGTGGAAGGCGTGGACGCAATCGTGCATCTGGGCGGCATTTCAATCGACGCCCCTTTCGACGACCTTCTCGGCGCGAACATTGCCGGCACGTACAACCTCTATGAGGCGGCACGCAAACACGGCGTGAAGCGCATTGCGTTCGCCAGTTCGAACCACGTGATCGGTTTTCATCCGGTAACCGAAGTACTCGACGCCAACGCGCCGCAGCGACCCGACACCTTGTACGGCGTGACCAAATGCTTCGGCGAGGCGCTTTCGCGCTACTACTACGATCGCTTCGGCATAGAGACGGTGTGCATGCGCATCGGTTCGTCGTTCGAAGAGCCGAAGAACTCGCGGATGCTCGTCACGTACCTGAGCTATCGCGATTTCATCGAACTCGTGCGCTGCTCGCTGTTCACGAACCGCGTGGGGCATGTGGTGGTGTACGGCGCGTCGGACAATCCGGTCAAGTGGTGGGACAACACCAAGGCCAGTTTCCTTGGCTTCAATCCGCGCGACAGTTCCGCGCCGTTTGCAGAGCGCTTTCCCGCAACGGCGCCTGACGGCTCACGCGACGACCCGGCGCAGCGCTTTCAGGGTGGACCGTTCGTGTTGGGCGAGCCGCTGGAGCGTGAAAACTCGCGATAGTGCGTCAACGCAGCGTGCAGACGTTCAACGCGCGGCGCTAATACGCCGAGCGCGCCATGTCGTCCGCAGGCTGGCTCGCGCGTTCCGTCCGCGCCAGTTCGATCCGGCATTTGCCGGCTCGTTTCGCGCGATACAGCATGGCGTCCGCGCCGGCCAGCGCGTCGCTCAGACTCTCCGCCTGTGCGCATTCGTTGATGCCGGCGCTGAACGCATACGACAGCTTGCCTTTTGCAGCCGGCTGCGGGCAGCTGACCGCGGCGAGCATGCTGCCGACCAGGCGAGCCGCTTCCGCCATCGACGTCTGCGGAAAAAGTATCGCGAACTCCTCGCCGCCCAGGCGACCGAACACGTCGCCGGGACGCAAGTGCCGATGCACTTCGGCGCCAAAATCGGCGAGAACCCGGTCGCCTGTGGCATGCCCGTGTCGATCGTTGATGGATTTGAAATCGTCGATGTCGATAATCGCGACGCACAATTCGGTGTGCGCCGCGCGCGCCATCTGCGAGAGCGTCGTGCCCCGGTTCATGAATGCGCGACGCACGAGAGCGCCGGTCAACTCGTCGTACGTGGCCAGCTTTTCGACCTGTTGCATCAGCCGGTCGTTGGCCACCATCACGAGGCCGATCGACAGGAGCGGCAACGAAAGAATGCTGATGCCCAGAAAGGCGAAATCGGGAGCGACGTGCGTCGGCCAGCTTGTCGCAGGATCGGCGAAGAAAGCGTTCAGAACGCCGCGCGCGAAGTACACGATTCCGCCGACGAGCGCCGCGCAAAGCACGAGCCAGTGGCCGTATTGCGGACGCTCACGCACACGCGAACTCCAGAGCGTCCACCCTACGGCGATGCGCGCATATGCAAGCGCGAACGACATGACCGCAGCTCTCGCGCTGACGTTCGGCGACTCCCAGGTCCAGTACATGACGGCAACCACGCACACGCCTAACGCGAGATGCTCGCCTGTCCGGCCCGGCGGCTTGCCGACGAACGCGCGGCAACCTTGCAGCATGAGAAGCGCGCCGCCAAGCACGAGCATGCACGATGCAAGCATCACGGCCGCCGAAGGGCGGCCATGCACGAGAAACAGCACTCCGGATGCGACGGCGAACAGGCAGTGCGCGGCAAGCCAGCGGCGTAATCCGGCGACCTTACATCGCGCAAGGTAACCCAGCACGGCCGCGCTCGAAAGGCATGAGACGAACACGGTGGCGAGCAGCGCAAGGGAACTGGACATGGTCTTTTGGCATTATTGTTGGCCGCACATGCGGCGTGCGGCCGTTCATTTTTCTCTAACGTCCGTTGGCATAGCCCCCGCACGGACAGACTTCGTTTCGATGCCGCCGCTTTGCCGTCACGCGGTGCATCGGCAATAGTATGCGCAAGTCGCGCTATCGGTCCTTTCTTCGTCGGAACGCCCACCAGGCCGTCAGTCCCGTGAAGCAGGCCACGAGCACTACCATCACCCAGAAGCCGTGGCGGTTCTCGGCAAACGGAATGCCGCCCACGTTCATGCCGAAGAACCCCGCGACGATGTTGATCGGCATCGCGAGAACCGTGACCAAAGTGAGCGTGAACAGAGTACGGTTGTTCTGTTCTTCCAGCCTCGAAATGATCTCTTCCTGCAGCAGTCTTACGCGTTCGATCAGGCCTGCCATGTCGGAGAGCACGACTGAAAACTCCTCCGTCGACTCGCGCAAATCCTGCACGTCTTCAGCGTGAAGCCAGCGAGGCGGTCTTGCGAGCAGGCGAAAAATCGCGCCCGGCTCCGGCGCAAGCATCCGCTGCAAACGGGTCAGCATGCGTCGCATCGCGCCCAGATCCAGCCGGTTTTGCGTGGGCCGCTGAGAGAGGAAGCGGTCCTCGATACCATCGATGTCCGCGCTCGTGCGGCGGACGATCTGCACCAATAGATCGGCCTGGTCGCGCATCAGATGGACGAGCAGTTCTACTGGCGAGCGGAAAACCTCCCCTTCTTTCACCGACGCGCGCAGCCGGTCCACGGAACGCAGCGGCTTCAGACGCGCCGTCACGATGATTCGCTGATGCGTGTAAATCCATAACGTCGCGATCTCCGACGGAATGAACTCGAGGTTGAACATGACGTCGTTGACCACCGCGCGCAGCGCGCCGTCTGCCTGCTCGATACGCGTCGAGTGCGAACCCTCCCGCAACGCGTCGAAAAACGTCTCAGGCAAATCGAGCTGCGCTCGCATCCAGCGTTCACTCGCGCTGTGCGCCAGGTTGAAATGCAGCCATATGAATTCGTCGGCATGCGGCGCAGCACCCGCGCTTTGCTGCGCATGTAGCCATTCGAGCGCGTCATCGGCGGAAATGGGCCGGCCCGGTTGCGTCGGCGAGAACACAAAGCCGCACACGATGCCCGACGAGTCCGAGCCGTAAGTTTGCAGCAGAAGTTCAGATTTCATAAGTCGTCCATTGCCTGCTTCCGCTTCAGGTTTCTAACAACCCGCAATTTACCAGCAGAAGATGAAGCCGCGATGGCCGCCATTGCCATGTCACGCGGGCGTCATATTGCCTCGGAACTGGCGCGAGAGTCGCGATTTCTGATTGAGCAATTGCTTCATAGCGAATATCAATGATGCGCAAACCTTTGCGCGTGAATTGCGCAAACTAGTCGCCCTATTGCCATCGCACTGCTGGCCGTTATTGCGTTCAGCACCGGCGCCAACTGATTGGGATCGCGTGCTGCTGCCCCTCGCGTTAAAGGGAATCGAAAGGCTTGACTTAGTTCTCGGCCAGAAAAGTGTCGACTGGAGTCCAGAAATCATGAATTTTCGTAACCTCTCGGAAAAGGCAAAGCTGGCAGCCGCGTTCGGTTCCCTTGCTGTCGTCGTGTTGATTGTCTCGGCCATTTCGCTGAAAGCGCTGAACAATGCGAACGAGCGCTTCACCGGCTATATGAGTGGCGTCAATGCGCGCGCGCAGATGGCCGAGTCGGTTCGAAGCGCCGTTGACGACCGTGCGATGGCAGTGCGCAACCTGGTGCTGGTCTCTTCATCTGCCGACCTCGAGGTCGAAAAGGCCGCGGTGCTCGATGCCGAGAAACGAGTGGAGAGCAACCTCGAGAAATTCAATGCAATGGTGGCGAGCGCTCCGGACATGACCGATAAGGCCCGTGCTATGGCTGGCGAAATATCGCGGATCGAACAGCTTTATCGGCCGGTCGCGCTGGAGATCGACAGGCTCGCCGTGGACGGACAGCGCGACGCCGCAATTGCCGAGATCGCGGTCAAGTGCAGGCCATTGCTCGCCGCGTTGATCAAGGCTTCGAATGCATACGCCGAGGCCACGCATGAACACGCCATGCAGTTGGCGCAGGAATCGGCGGAGCAATTCGTACATCAGCGCAACCTGCTGATCGTCTTCTGCTTCGGCGCGATTGCGCTCGCTGTCGGAGCCGGGATCATCATCACACGCGGCTTGCTGCGTGCGCTTGGCGCCGAGCCCGTTGCGCTTGCGGAAGTCACGCGGCGCGTCGCAGAGGGCGACTTGCGCTCGGTTCCCGGAGCGAGCACTGCACCGGCGGGCAGTGTACTTGCATCGATGGGCGAGATGCAGTCGAGCCTCGTTTGTCTGATCGGCAATGTCCGCAATGCGGCGGACAGCATCGCAACGGGCTCGAGTCAGATTGCGTCGGGCAACGTGGATCTGTCGTCGCGCACTGAGCAACAGGCGTCGTCTCTTCAGGAGACCGCGTCGAGCATGGAAGAGTTGACCGCCACCGTCAAACAGAACGCCGAGAATGCGCAGCAGGCGAGCACCTTGTCCGCCAATGCATCCGAAGTCGCGTTGAAGGGCAACGGCGTCGTCGGGCAAATGGTGGGGACGATGGGCGAGATCAGCGCCAACTCCACGCGTATCGCCGAGATCACCGGCATGATCGAAGGCATTGCGTTCCAGACGAATATCCTGGCGCTCAATGCCGCGGTCGAAGCGGCGCGTGCGGGCGAACAGGGGCGAGGCTTCGCAGTAGTGGCTAGCGAGGTGCGCAACCTCGCGCAGCGCTCGTCGAGCGCGGCAAAAGAGATCAAGGACCTGATCAGCACATCTGTGCAGAAGATTCAGGACGGCTCGTCACTCGCCGACAAGGCGGGCATGACAATGGCGGAAGTCACGCAGGCCGTCGCACGCGTGACCGACATCATGGGCGAAATCGCGGCGGCATCGGCGGAACAAAGCCGCGGCATCGAACAGGTCAATCAGGCGATCACGCAAATGGACGAGGTCACGCAGCAGAATGCCGCGCTAGTGGAAGAAGCGGCGGCCGCGTCGAAATCGCTCGAAGATCAGGGCCGGCAGTTAAATCAGTCGGTGTCGTTCTTCCGTCTCGAAGGCGCCGCGTTGTCGGCAACGCATGCGTCCTTCGCTGCGCCTCGCGCGCGAAGCGCCTCTGCGAACAACGGCGCGATCTCGAACAGGCGCACTGCGGCGCCCACGCTGCGCCCCACCATCGCTGCTACGGCTAGCAGTGGAGCTGGGGCTGCGGCTGCAACCCGAACGGAAGACTGGGACACTTTCTAAACCTGATCCCGCGTTGAGCGCTTGTGGAGGCGAACGATAGCCGGCAGTCTGGCGTTCGCTTTGTCAGAGCGCCGCGCATTCGCCATTTGGTTGGCTGGCAGCAAGCGGGGTTACCGTGTCGCTGCCGTCACCAGTTGCAGCGGCGTTTCTATCGTCCGCGACAGCTCGCGCTGCTTTCTCTGCTCGGTCACGGCTTTCAACGCGACGTCCATGCCGAACACGGCCTGCCGGTCTGCGAACTGATTGACCGTGGCTAGCACACGGCCGTCGGCGATCAACGGCTTGATCGCTTCAATCGCGTTGTAGCCGGTGACATAAACGCCGCCGGTTCGGCCCGCGTCGCGAACAGCGTCTGCCGCGCCCATTGCCATATTGTCGTTCGCGCAGAGCAAGCCGCGAATCTGCGGATGCTGGCCGAGCATTTTCGACGCGACGTCACGGCCCTTGCCATAGTCCCAATCCGCAGCCTGGGTCGCGACCACTTGCATGCCCGCCGTGCTCATGACGTCCCTGTAGCCGGCCGTGCGTTCCTGTGCGTTGCGGTCCGCGGCGATGCCCTCGATGATCCCTACCTGGTCGCCGGCCTGCAGCCGCTCGGCGAGATAGTTCGCCACCAGCGTCGCACCCTTGCGATTGTCCGGTCCGACGAACGGCACGGAGATCTTCGCGGCGTCCTGCGATGCGTCGTCGAGCGGATTGTCGATGCTCACCACGATGATGCCCGCCTTGATTGCGCGCGCCACCACGGCCGTCAGTGGTTTCGAGCCGGACGGCGCAATCACGATCGCGTTCATCTTTGCCTTGATCAGATCGTCGACGATACGGATCTGTCCGGCCGTGTCGGCTTCGGTCGCCGTACCGCGAACCGTCAACGCGAATTGCGACGCGTAATGCTGCTGATAGTTTTTTGCCGCGTTAGCCATCGCGACCGTGAACGGATCGTTAATCGATTTCAGCACGAGCGCGATCTTCGGCATGCCGCCTTCCACCGTTGCCGCGCCGGCCGCTCGCGTGAGACCGGCCGCAGCCAGAGCACCGGCGATCAGCACGCGGCGGCGCATTCCCTGCGTCATGGTTTCTCTCCTTGCTGGCAGCGCTCGACAACAGCATCGACGCCAACGGATGGATGCGGGTTGACCGGCCCGCAAGCCGCTTGCAAGTTCAGCATTACCGAGCCTTCAACGCGCGGAGATCGGATGCGATCTGCTCGAATAGCGGTCGGCTTTGAACGTCTTCGCTCAGACAACTGTCTCTCAACACGGCGAGTTCATCGCGCCCATGACCGTTATCGCTACGATCGCTCGCTTCGCAACGCTCGATCAATTCATCGAGCAGACAACCAAACGCTCGCACCTCGAGACGTTCAAGCGCGACGCTGCGTTCGCGGTTTTCTGTCGCATAGAAAGATGCGGCGCCAAAGTCTCCTAACAATACACGTGCCCGACCGTCGTGCAGAATGTTGTGCGCGTACAGGTCGCCGTGCATCACGCCCCGCCGGTGCAAATGACACGCGGCAGATGCAATGCCGTGCGCCATATCCAGGACGTCGGCGGCTTTGAAGCGTGCGCCCGCCGCGTAAATGTCCCGCGTGCACGACTCGAAGCTCGGCGGCCCCGCCAGGTTGCGAAATTGCGGCTCGATCAGCTCCATCACGAGGCCGTGCGCGTTTGCCGGATGATCTTTTACTTTCCCCGCGACCGCAATCAGGTTCGCGTGATCGCCGGCCCGGATGCAGGCTGCCATTTCGCAGTCGGGCAAACCGTCGCTCGTGACTGCGCCTTTGAACAGCTTGACCGCGACGGGCCGGGATGCGCCATCCCGCTCACGTAGTTCGGCGCGGTAGATCACACCCGAGGCGCCCTCGCCCAATTGCTCCTGCAGGCGCAGATCGTCCCAGCCGATTTCGGCGATCGGCGTATCCGTCAACGCCGCCGCTTCCAATGCGTCGCCGAACGGATTGCCCGCATAGGCGAGCCACGCAAGCCGCGGCATGCGAAATAGCCACGCTGGCAATTCGTCGAGCCGATTCGCCGCAAGCCGCAATAACTCCAGCCGCGAACATGCGGCCAGTCCCTCCGGAAGAAAACGCAGACGATTGCCTGCCAGCATCAACTTCTGCAAATGTGCGCAGTCACCGATTTGCGGTGGCAATGCGTCGATCTGGTTGTCCGTAAGAATCAACCAACGCAGCCGCGGCGGCAGCGCATTACCGGCAACCGTAGCAATGCGATTCGCCTTGAAACCAACCATGCTCAGTTGCCGGCACTGCCCGAGTACTTCCGGCAACTCGGTGAACGGATTGTTGGACGCAAACAGAATGCGCAACTTATGGAGCCGCGCGAAATCGTCTGGCAACGCTGACAGCGCATTGCCTGAGAGATCGAGAATTTCGAGCGTGTCGGCGAGTTCGAAAACCTCGCGCGGAAACTCAGTGAGCCCGCACGCGAGTTTCAGTTGGCGTGCGCCCGAGAGTTGTCCCGCTCGCAGTTGTTCCAGTGTTGTTGTCACAGTCGTAAGAAGATCCGGTGGCCCGCGCCCGTCGTGCACGAAGGGTCAATTCTACTGAGTCATATCGTGATGTGCTGTTGTGCAGCGTGAAGCCACGCTGCCGGTTAGCGATAGCTGACCATCTCGCGCGCGAATCCTTCATACTTGACGACGAAACAGACAGCAAGATCCGAAGTGTCTTCAGCAGTCGGGAAGTCCACAGTAGGGTCATTGCGCCACCACTCGCGTGCCGCGCTGTCTCACTTCAATTCGCAGGAGCAGATAAGTGACTTACGCCTACAAGTTGATGGATTCTCCCGTCGGCAAATTGAAGCTCGTTGCCAACGGCGAGCATCTAGCCGCCATTCTGTGGGAATTCGACAAGCCGAACCGCGTGCGCCTGGCAGAGTCGATGCAAGCCGACGATCGGCCGATTCTGCTCGAAGCCGAGCGTCAGTTGAATGAGTACTTTGCCGGCAAGAGGCAGGCGTTCGATCTGGCGCTCCAGTTTCAAGGGACGGAGTTTCAGAAGAAAGTGTGGGCCGCATTGCTGACCATCCCTTTCGGCCAGACGCGCACTTACGCACAAATCGCTGCGCAGATCGGCAATATCAACGCGGTGCGGGCGGTCGGCGCGGCAAACGGCAGAAATCCAATTTCTATCGTGGCGCCATGCCACCGGGTGATCGGCGCGTCAGGCGAGCTAACCGGCTTCGCGGGCGGCCTCGCGAACAAGATGTTGCTGCTGTCGCTGGAAGCGGGGCAAACGTCGCTCGAAGCCGCCGCTGACAGGCAGGCGCAAGCACCCGCAGACGCAGCCAACGTCGGCGCGAAACGCGCGCGCCCTGCGCCTGCCCGCGGCACGCAAAGTACGCTGTTCGGCAATTGACGGCGTTCGCGTAGTCGCCGAGCCTAAAGCCAGGCGCACTCAGAAGTTCGCAAAGAATGCTCGTGCGGCGATCATGCATGAGCCCGCAACGAGCCCTCCGTGATAGGAACGCAATACAGCGGCACCGCCTCCGTCTGTCGCGCCGCCGGCAATGGCCTGCCGTGCAATCGATGCCTTCGCATTTGCAAAGCCCTGCTTGACGGTGGCGAACGGATCGTCGGGTCCGGTCGCGGACGAGTCCACATCCAGCACGGACGTCAGCCCCGCAGGCACATTGGCGCCGCGCCAATAAGCCTGCTCGATACGGGCGTTGAAGAAGAACACCATCGGGTCCAAGCCGCCTCCGCACAGCAGGACCGGCGCCTTCGGAACCCAGTTGCGCAGATCGTTCCGCTTGAACGCCTGCCGCAGCGGATGCAGCGGTTCGGCCGCCGGCGCGAGGCTTGCGCTTGCATCGGGGAAAGCGCCGTCGGGATTGGCGGCCGCGTCTTCCAGAAGCGCGCGCCGGTAGGCGTTACGCACGAGGTTGGCGTCGCCGAAACCTGCGGCGAAAAGCGGTGTCAATGCGGGCGGCATCAATGCGGGCGGCGTGAGCAATGGTGCTGCGGGCGGTGTCATCGACGCGAACCGCGCAGCCGGCGGCGTACTGCTGAAAAGGTGCGTTGACGGCAATTTCCGTTGCGAGAAGAGCGTATCGAGAGGTTGTGCAGTGGGGAGCACGTGCTCGATATCGTGCGCGTAGGCGGCTTCGAAAAATTCCGTCGGCTTGCGGTACAGGTTCTTATACGCGTGTTGATAGCCCGTCACGACCAACGTCGTGAAGAGCGTCGAGCCGAGACTGACCTCGCCTGCAATGATGGCGTCGGCGGTGGCGGCAAGCGCGTATGGCCCCGAGCCCGGAGCGGATGCGGTCACCTTGACGCCTGCTGCCTGCAGCGCGCGATGCGTCGCCAACGCAACGAAACCGCCTTGCGAGTAGCCAGTAATGAAGAGCTTGCCGTTCTCCCGCGTGGCGGCGGGCGAGCCGTCGCCGTTCAACATGGCCCGCGCCGCGTGCAGAGAGTCGATCATATCGGCGGACTGCTGGTCGGCGTTCAGATAAGGATGGTACGGAAGATCGGACCCAACATAGCCCGCATAGTTGCTGGCCGCCACGATGTAGCCGTGAGCCGCGTACATCGCGGCCACGCTGAGGCCTTCGCCGGCCCCTTCGTTGTCCGCGTCGGTCCGCGCGATATCGGCGAGATTGTATTTGCTGTCGGTGGTGGTGCCGTGCGCATACAACATCAGCGGACGCGGCCCACCGCACACCGCAGATTCGCCTTGCGGGGTCATCAATGCACCGCTTGCAGTGGTCGGCTCGCCCGCGCCGCCAATAGTCCGATAGCGGAAATACACGACCTCGACGCCGCAAGCGGGCGCACCCGCCATTCGCATGAGGTGCCGCCCCGAGGGGCTCGACGCAAGGCGACCGGACAATTCTGCAGCGCTGAGCCGCAACGTGACCCGATGATCAAGAAGCTGGCCGCGCGCGCCGCATGCCGGATCGCACGATGAGTCGGCTTGCGCCGATGTTCCAATAGTCAACGCAAGACACGATAGCAATGCGATAACTGAGGTGCGGGTCGTTTGTGGCATGCGGGTCTCCAAACGAAACCGCTAGCATAGCGCCACTGTGGGGCCCGCATTCAAACCGCTACGGCTAACCGGTTCGAGTGTTTCGGTACAGGCCGCTCCACACCACCCTCGCGCGAATCGTCTTGCACCTGAAAAGTACGAATTGACGCTTCCAGCAATCTCGCCTGCTCGGTCAATGTCTGTGCCACCGCCGCGGCCTCTTCGACGAGTGCGGCGTTCTGTTGCGTGACGCTGTCCATTTGCGTGACGGCGTCGCCGACCTGATCGATGCCCGCGCTCTGCTCGGCGGCAGCCGCGGCGATGTCGCGCATGACGCCCGACAACTTCGCAATGGCGTCGCTCGCCGCCTGAATCGTCGTACCGGTTTTGTCGACGAGTTCGACGCCGGTTTCGACGCGACCCACGGCGCGGCTGATCAGCGTGCGGATTTCCTTTGCGGCGGAAGCGCTGCGCTGAGCGAGCGTGCGCACTTCGCCGGCCACCACGGCGAAGCCGCGGCCTTCGTCTCCCGCGCGAGCCGCCTCGACGGCCGCGTTCAGCGCAAGAATGTTGGTCTGAAACGCAATGCCTTCGATCACCGCAATGATCTCTACCATCTTGTGCGATTCGGTCGATATCTCCCGCATGGTCGACACGGCCTCGGCTGCCATTTGTCCGCCCTGGGTGACGATCTGCTCGGCGCTTGCTGTCAACTGACTTGCCGTCTGCGCGCTCTCCGATGTTTGCCGGACCATCGCAGTCATCTGCTCCATGCTGGCCGCCGTCTCTTCGAGCGACGCGGCCTGGCTCTCGGTACGCGCGGACAGATCCGTGTTGCCTTCCGCGATCTCCCGCGCGCCGGTCGCCACCTTCTCGGCCGCGCCGCCGATCTGCACGATGGTCTTTGCGAGGCCGTCGCGCATCTGCCGCATGGTATGCAGCAGACTCGATTCATCGCCTTCGCGAATCTCGACCGGAATAACGAGGTTGCCCTTGGTGATCTCGCCGGCGACCTGCGCGACGTACGCCGGGTCGCCGCCGATCGTGCGTTGAATGCTGCGATTGGTGAACGCGACGAGCGCGGACAATAGCAGCGCCACCGCGCCTACCACGCTGCCGAGCACATAGAGCGACTCTTTGAACGCGGCGTCGATATCGTCGACGTAAGCGCCCGTCGCGATGATCCAGTCCCACGGCGCATAACGCACGACGTAGCCGATCTTGCCGACTGCGTCTGACGGTGGACTGCCCGGATGCGGGAACACATAGTCGACGAAGCCGCCCTCCGGCGCCTGCGCCGTCGAGGCAAACGTCACGTAATGATGGCGGCCGTCGGCGTCCGCGGTGCCCGCGAGATCTTTGCCATCCAAGGCGGGTTTCATCGCATGCATGACCATGCGCGGCTTGGAATCGAGCACGAGGAAGTAGCCGTCCTCGCCGTAGCGCACGCCGCGCAGCCGCTCGAGTGCCTGCTTGCGCGCATCGGCCTCGCTGAGCGCGCCGCTCTGCGCAAGCGCCGCGTATTCCTTCACGATGCTGAGTCCAACGTGCGCGACATTCACGAGGTCGTGCTTTCGCTCTTCAACGCGCGTCTCACGCGACAACCACGCCGCCGACACCGACACGGCAAGGAGCGCCAGCAGGCTGACGACAAGCGGCACCCAGAGCTTCTGCCTGAAATTCAATCGATCCATGCCTGCTCCCGTCTCGTCCGGTCGAAGGAGGCCGTGGGACCGATGCGCGCACGCTAATCGTTCAGGCTGCGCGGCAGCATCGCACGACCACTCGGCTTATTTATCGGCAGCGATGGGGGCCGCATGTGTAGAGACAAACCCTCTCCAAGCCGGATTGCATCCGGAAAGCTCCAATTGCTCGCGGTCTTGAACCGCCGCGATTGCGTTTGCGCAGAGGAATAGTTTCAGCTAAGGGCAAACCCGTATAATGACCACAGTGGTCAGACAACTTTGATTAATCGGTTGTCCAGACCTCGCGCCCTTAGTGCTTCACCCTAATCGCCCTTTCAGCCCAGATCCGTGACTTCCACTGCCGCTGCTCCCGCGCTGCCTTTCCGGAACGCCCTCTTCGCGATGCTCGGCATCGGTCTCGTCAACATGCTCGTGGCACTCGACCAAACGGTTGTCAGTACCGCACTGCCGTCGATCGTCGCGGAACTGCACGGCTTCGAGTACTACGCATGGATCGCGAGTGCGTATCTGCTGGCGTCGGTCGTCACCGTGCCCGTGTTCGGACGCCTTGGCGACTACTTCGGTCGCAAGCGCTTCGTGATTGCCGCGGTGATCACGTTCACGGTCGCGTCGGTCCTATGCGGCGTCGCGAACGACATGCTGTTTCTCGTCATCGCGCGCGGGCTGCAAGGCGTGGGGGGCGGCATGATGGTCGGCACTGCGTTCGCGTCGATACCGGACCTGTTCCCCGACCCGCGCGCCCGCGTGCGCTGGCAAGTGGTGATGGCCGCGGCGTACGGCATTGGCACGGCGGCGGGTCCCTCGCTCGGAGGATGGATGAGCGAGCACCTCGGCTGGCGCTCCACGTTTCTGATCAATCTGCCGGTCGGTGCGGCGGCGCTCTACTTCATCTGGGTGCATCTGCCGAGTTTTCAGCGGCCGCACGACGGCGAGGTCAAAATCGACTGGCTCGGTGCCGGGCTCGTGGCCGCCGTGCTGGGCGGTTTGCAGGCTTTCATCGAAGCGGTGCCGAAAGACGGCTTGACGGCCGCCAACATCACGCTTGCCGTGTGTGTGATCGTCGGCGCCATTGCGTTGTTCGTATGCGAGAAGCGCGCCACGCATCCGATCATTCCGCTCGATCTCTTCAAAGACTCGCAGCTCGTCACGCTGTTCACGCTCGGCATGCTGTCCGGCTTCGTGATGTTCTCGCTGATTTTCTTCGCGCCGCTGCTGCTGCAAGGCGGCTTTGGCCTTTCTCCGCAACAGGCCGGCCTCCTCGCCACGCCTATTGCCGCATGCATCGCACTCGGCAGCCTGCTGAATACGCGCATCGTGATTCACATGAAGAAGCCGACGCGCATCCTCTCGATCGGCTTTGCGTTGCTGCTGTTCGCGTCGATCGGTCTTGCGTTTGCGAATCCGGACACACCGCACCTGTGGATCGAATTACCGATGGCCGCGGTCGGTATCGGCCTCGGCTTCATTCTCAACAATCTGAATGTGTTCGGACAGGAAATTGCGGGGCGCGAGCGCTTCGGCATCACAACCGCGCTGCTGCAATCGACACGAATGGTGGGCGGTATGCTGGGCACGAGCATCGTGGCGACGGTCGTGCAGCATCATTATCGCGACGTCGTTACGCGAACGATGAGCGTGCTCGGCGAGCCCACGGCATCGCAATGGCGGCCGCGCTTCGTCGATCTGCGCATTCTGATCGACGAAGCATCGCGCCTGAAGCTGATTGCGGACATGAAGACATCAGGACTCAACACACTTGCATTGATCGACACAGCGCGCGATGCGCTGGTGCAGTCCATTCACATTGGTGTGTGGCTGACCGCGGTGGCCGCGCTCGCCGCTGCTTTGCTGGTGCAGCGGATTTCGCACGTGGTGTTCCGCCGCGGCTAGGCACCAGGCCCGGGGCTAAATCCCAAGCCTGCGGCGAACGCGTGCAGCGCGCTTATTGCGGGCCGAGTTTCGCGATCAGAGCAGCGAGTTGCCCGCACTCTTCTTCGGTCAGATCGGTCAGCGGCGCACGTACCGGACCGGCGTCGCGACCAACCAGTTTCGCGCCCGCCTTCACGATGCTCACGGCGTAACCCGCGCGACGATTGCGAATCGCCAGATACGGCAGGAAGAACTCGTCGATGAGCCGTGACGTGGTCGCATGATCGTCTGCCGCGATCGCACGATAGAACGCCATCGCGGTCTTGGGAATAAAGTTGAATACCGCCGACGAATACACAGGCACACCCAGCGCCTTATACGCCGCCGCATAAACCTCCGCAGTCGGCAGGCCGCCGAGATACGAGAAACGGTCGCCGAGGCGCCGGCGAATGGTCACCATTGCCTCTATTTCGCCGACGCCGTCTTTGAAGCCGATCAGATTCGGGCAGCGATCCGCGAGCCGTTCCAGCATATCGGCATTGAGCTTTGAATTCGCGCGGTTATACACAATGACGCCGATGTTCTTTACCGCGTTGCACACCTGTTCGACGTGCGCGGCAATACCTTCCTGCGAAGCCTCGGTCAGATAGTGCGGCATTAGCAGGACGCCGCTGGCACCAAGGCGCTCTGCTTCCCGCGCATATTCGATTGCGACGCGCGTCGGACCGCCCGCGCCCGCGAGAATCGGTACCTTGCCCTTGCACGTTTCAGTCGCTGTGCGAATTACATTGGTGTAGTCGCTTTTGGTCAGCGAAAAAAATTCGCCGGTGCCGCCTGCGGCGAACAGTGCTGTCGCGCCATACGGCGCGAGCCATTCGAGCCGTTGCGCGTAAGTGTCGGCGCGGAAGTCGCCTTGCGCGTCGAAGTCGGTCACGGGAAAGGACAACAGACCTTCGGATACGATCGCTTTCAGTTCTTGCGGTGAGGTCATTTTGTATATGCGTGAATATCGTCAAATGTGAATGAGCGGGCGAGCTGCGTCGCAAGCAATCAACGCACGAGGCACGGGCGCTTGTTGTCGAACTTCCAGTTCGGAATCAGGTACTGCATCGCGACACCGTCGTCGCGCGCGCCGAGGCCGTGCTGCTGGTAGAGCGCGTGCGCCTTCTCGATCTCGTCCATATCCAGTTCGACGCCGAGCCCCGGCTTTTGCGGCACTTTCACTTTGCCGCCGACGATCTGCAACGGTTCGCGCGTCAAACGCTGGCCGTCCTGCCAGATCCAATGCGTGTCGATTGCCGTGATCTTGCCGGGCGCGGCCGCTGCGACATGCGTGAACATCGCGAGCGAGATGTCGAAGTGATTGTTTGAATGCGAGCCCCACGTGAGGCCCCAGTCATTGCACATCTGCGCGACGCGCACCGAACCTTGCATGGTCCAGAAGTGCGGATCAGCCAGCGGAATATCCACAGACTGCAACTGGATCGCGTGGCCCATCTGGCGCCAGTCGGTCGCGATCATGTTGGTCGCCGTTGGCAAACCGGTCGCGCGGCGGAACTCCGCCATCACTTCGCGGCCTGAGTAGCCGTTCTCGGCGCCGCATGGGTCTTCCGCATATGCGAGCACGTCGTGCTTGTCGCGACAGAGGCGGACCGCTTCCTCAAGCGACCATGCGCCGTTCGGATCAAGCGTCACGCGCGCATTCGGGAAGCGTTCGGCGAGCGCGGTCACTGCTTCGATTTCAGCGTCGCCGGGCAGCACGCCACCCTTCAGCTTGAAGTCGTTGAATCCATAGCGGGCTTGCGCGGCTTCGGCGAGACGAACCACGGCTTCGGGCGTCAACGCTTCTTCGGTGCGCACGCGGTCCCAGTCGTCGCGTCCATCGGCGCCGCTCGCATACGGCAGGTCGGTCTTGTTGCGATCGCCGATATAAAAGAGGTAGCCCAGCATTTCCACTGCATCGCGTTGCTGACCCTCGCCAAGCAGCGCAGCGACGGGCACGCCGAGATGCTGTCCGAGCAAATCCAGCAACGCAGCTTCAAGCCCGGTCACGGCGTGGATCGTGGTGCGCAGATCGAATGTCTGCAGACCGCGGCCGCCGGCATCGCGGTCGGCGAATTGCGTGCGCACCTTGTTCAGGATAGCTTGCAAATTACCGATCGACTGACCGACAACGAACGGCCGCGCGTCGTCGATCGTCTTGCGAATATTCTCGCCGCCCGGCACTTCGCCCACACCGACATGACCGGCGCTGTCGCGCAGAATCACGATGTTGCGCGTGAAGTACGGACCATGCGCGCCGCTCAGGTTCAGCAACATGCTGTCGCGGCCGGCAACCGGCACGACGCGCAGTTCAGTAACGGTAGGCGTATCGTTCGAAATGGATGGGTTCGTGGACATAGGAACTAGACCGATTGAGATAGTGAGCCGGACGGTGGCGAGCAACGCAATTTGCAAATGCGCTCACCACCTGTGCCGGACGGAAACTGTTTGCGCGCACGGCTCATGATAGGCAGCCAGCGAAACAACGGTCAGTGTGCGCTGCCTTGCAGCGGATCGCGCAACAGGTTGCCGTCGCCGCGCCGATTACGCGTGAGGAAAGCCGCTGCAGCCGCGATCAGCGAAGCCACGCCAAGACCGTAAAGTCCGCCGGTGATCGAACCGGTATGTTGCTGCAAATACCCGAACGTGGCGGGCGCGAAGAAACCGCCCAGATTACCGATGGAATTGATCAGCGCGATCACCGCTGCAGCGACGCGCGCATCGAGATAACCCTGCGGAATCGGCCAGAACAGCGAGGACGCCGCCTTGAAGCCGATCGCCGAGAAGCAGATCGCGACAAACGACAGAAGCGGGTTACCCGAGGTCGACGCAAAGAGGCCACACGCCGCAATCACGAGCGCGACAGCGAGCCACGCCTGCTGAAAACGCCACTTAGCCGAAAGCAATGCGAAGCAGTACATCGCGACCATTGCGATGAGCCACGGGATCGCGTTGAGCATGCCGACTTCGAAATCCGACAGGCCGCCGATCTTGCGGATGATGGTCGGCAGCCAGAAGGTAGCCGCGTAAATCGTCAACTGGATCGCGAAGTAGAGGAGGCAGAACAGCACGATCTGCGGATCCTTCAGCAGCTTCACGGCCGGCAGATGCGCGCCGCCGTGTGCCACGCGCTCCGCCTGTTCTGCGGCGATCGTGCTTTCGAGAACGCCTTGTTCTTCGGCTGTGAGCCAGGAAGCATCGCGAATGCGCGATTTGAGGAATATCCAGCTGACCGCGCACAGCACGATAGAAAAGCCGCCTTCTATCAGGAACATCCATTGCCAGCCGTGCAGGCCGAGTCCGCGAATGGACAACAGGCTACCTGTGATCGGTCCCGACACCACCGAAGCGATCGCCGAGCCCGAGAGAAAAATCGCCACAGCCTTGCCGCGTTCTTTTTGCGGCAGCCACTGCGTGAAATAGAACACCACGCCCGGAAAGAAACCGGCCTCCGCGACGCCGAGCAGAAATCGCAACACGTAAAACGACGTTTCGTTCGACACGAACGCCATAGCCGCGGCAACGACACCCCACGTGCCCATGATCCGCGTGAGCCACGCGCGCGCGCCGTACTTCTGCATCAATACGTTCGACGGCACTTCGAAAAGCGCGTACCCGATGAAGAACAGCCCGCTCCCCAGCCCATACCCCGCCGCGCCGATGCCCAGGTCGGTTTTCATGTGGGTGTTGACGAAGCCGATGTTCACGCGGTCGATGTAGTTCGCGATGAACATGATCAGGAAGAGCGGCAACACGTGCCGCTTGACCTTCGAGACGGCGGACCCCAGTGGATCCAGTGCGGCGGTGAGAGTAGAGGTCAAGAGAGTCTCCAGTGGCGACCGACGAGCGGCTTTGATCTGGCGTCATGTGTGACTGGCATAGCCAGCAGTGGCACGGCGACGCACAGATATGTTGTCTGATGACAGTCTACTGCCGATCCACAGCGGTTTCCAATGTGGTGTTTACCCTTTATTTTGGGCTAAAACTCGCGTCCTTGTGCGGTATCGGGGTGCGCCAGCAGCGTTTCCCGCCCGCTAGGCTGTTAAAATAAGACGTCTGATGACATGGAAGTCACTGTGGGGAGGAACGGCCGCGCCGGACGACGCCTCTTCATCATCGTCGAGCCATGAATTTTTAGACAGACGCTATGATGGCTAATGTCCAGACGTCACCAGACGTCCCGCGCGCCCTCAACCCGCGTGTTTCCAGCCGATTAGTCAACAAGCCACAGCAATGAGCAGCCTAACTGAGAAAGTGGTGGCCACCCTTTCCGATGAAATCCGCCGCGGCGTCCTGAGACCAGGAGACCGCATACCCACTGAAGTCGCGATGATGAAGCAGCTTTCTGTCAGCCGCTCTGTCGTGCGCGAAGCCATCTCGCGCCTGCAGGCGGCCAGGGTGGTAGAAACGCGTCATGGCATCGGCACGTTCGTCCTCGCGCCGGCCGCTGAAAAAAGCATGCAACTGCCCGCCGCCGACCTGTCGAGCATGCTCGACGTGATGGCGATCATTGAATTCCGTATCGATGTGGAAGCGGCGTCTGCGGCGCTCGCCGCTGCGCGGCGCACGGAGCAGAGCTTGAGACAGATGCGCGCGGCGCTCGCTCGCTTCGAGTCCGAACTCGAACGCGGCAGCACCGACACCCTCGCGCACGACGTCGAGTTTCATTTGCAGATCGCGCGCGCAAGTGGCAACCGCTATTTTTTCGACGTGCTGAGCCAGTTGGGGAGTGCGGTCAGTCCGCGCACGCGCCTTGGTTCAGCGGAGATTGCAGAACTCGATCAGATCGAGACTTTGCGCAACGTGCTCAACGAGCACCAACTCATCTACCTTGCGATTGAGCGCCAGGACCCCGACGACGCCCGCGCCGCGATGCGCATGCATCTGAGCAACAGCCGCGAGAGGCTGCGACGCGCGCATGAGTCGAGTGCGCGAGGCGAGTAACACTGCACGAACGGCGCCGCACTGCCGCCGGCCAATTCATAGCGTTGGCGGCGCTTCGACTTCAAGGCTCATCAACGCGGAACTGAGCGATTTGCCGTGCGCGTCGAGCGCGAGCGAGCGCGTCACGCCTCCACCTAGTGCTTCGCCGAGCACGAAGTTGAACGCGCCAATGGCCGGCAGTTCGTAGCGCGCGACATTGCCGCGCACGACATCGGCGAGATGCGCCTTCACGCGCTGCGGCGTCAATACGGCTCGCAAGTGCTCGTAGTGCCGTACGTCGTAACAGATCACCGAGATGTTCAGCGTATTGCCCTTGTCGCCGGTTCGCGAATGGGCCAGCTCACGTAGTTTCATCTCACGCCTCCACCATCGTGAACGTCGGCTTCACAAGCTCGCGCGGCAACAGTACCGATTGCACCGCAACGACTTCGCGCGCCGACTTCGTGACTCCGCCGCCGCCCGCCGGGCCGTTCGTGTATAAGGTTTCGACTTCGTTGCCGACGCGCACAGCTTGTTCCAACGTCGCAGTGCGCCCCGCCACGCGCGCGCGCACTTCGTAGGGCTCCGCGGCACTGGCGGCAAGAGTCTCGCCATGCAAGGCGTTCACGCCGATCAGGTCGAAGCGCAACTCGTCGGTCTGAACCCCGGTCAGCGCAAGCCGCTCGCGCACGATGTCGAGCGCGATACGGGCACGCGTCAGCGCACCCGGGCCCGCATATGAAATCTGCCCCTCGCCGATAAAACCGTCGAAATACGCCACCGAGACCTTGAGCGTGCCCGTGCGCGGCGCGCCACGGCCGCCGCTCACGCGAACGCGGTCTGGCGCTTCTTCCTCGACGTGCACACGCGAGAAATCAGCGACCACGTCTGGTTGCAAATAACGCTGCGGATCGTGGATCTCGTACAGCAACTGCTCCTTGCACGTCGCCTCGGTCACGCGTCCGCCAGCTTGCGCGAGCTTCGTGATGACCACGGCGCCGTCCTCGCCGACTTCCGCGATGGGAAAGCCGAGCCTCGCCAGCGCGGGAACGTCTTTGAACCCAGGGTCCGAGAAATAGCCACCGGTGATTTGCCCCGCACATTCGAGCAGATGGCCGATCACCGTCGCCTGACCCAGCGTCTGCCAGTCGTCCATGTGCCAGCCAAACTCATGGATCAGTGGCGCCACGAACAACGACGGATCGGCCACACGTCCCGTGAGAATGATTTGTGCGCCCGCCGCAAGCGCGTCGACGATTGCGCTCGCGCCGAGATACGCATTCGCGGAGACGAGACGCGACTGGTAGTCCGCTACCAGCTCGCCAGATTCCTCGAAGCGGAAGGCACCGTCACGCACGGCATCGAGCACGTCGTCGCCGGTAACCGCCGCAATCTTGACGTCGCCGAGACCAAGCGAGCGCGCAATCTCGGCTGTCTTGCGCGCCGCCGCAAGCGGATTGGCCGCGCCCATGTTGGAGACGATGCGCACGCCATTGCGTAGCGCGGCCGGCAACACCGCCTTCATGCGCGTCTCGAGAAGCGGGTCATAGCCGAGTTCGGGGTCTTTGCTGCGCGCCTGCTGCGCAATCGCAATCGTGCGTTCGGCGAGACATTCGAACACGAGGTAATCAAGCGCGCCGTCTTCTGCGAGTTCGACCGCGGGCTCGATTCGATCGCCCGAATAGCCCGCGCCCGCGCCGATTCGCACGAGGCGTCCATGCTGAGTGGCTGTCATGCTGCTCACACCTGTTTCCGTAAAGCTCACAGTGAAAATATCCCCAACGCGACACACGCAATCGTCATCACGATGGATGCGCCGAACAACAGGGGGAACGTGAACCGCTGATGATCGGCGAGTTCGATCCCGCACAAGCCGACCACGAGGAAGGTGGCGGGCGTCAATGGGCTGACCGGAAAGCCCGTCGTCATTTGACCGAGCAACGCGGCCTGGCCGACCTGCACCGCGGGCACGCCGAGCTGACCCGCCACTTCGGCGATAACCGGCAGTATCCCGAAGTAAAACGAATCGGGATCGAACAGCATGCTAAGCGGCATGGACATGATGCCGAGCGCGACCGGAATGTGGCTCGCCATCGCGGGCGGCACGAAGCCAACTGCTGCTTGCGCCATCGCCTTGAGCATGCCGCTGCCCTGCATGACGCCTGTGAACACGCCGGCCGCGAGAAGAATGCCGGCCATCATCAATGCGGCGCGGGCATGTGCGTCGATCCGCTTGCGCTGCATGTCCACGTTCGGATAGTTGACCATCAACGCGACGCATAGGCCGACCATGAACATGATCGCGGGCGGAATTTTTTCGCCCATCACGACCATCGTGCCGAGTACGACGATCGTGAGCACGATGTTGAACCAGAAATTCTTCGGTCGCCGCAACGCCTGTTCTTCTGGCGTCAATTCGCGTTTGGGCATCGGCACCGCACCGCTCGCAGCGCCGAAACCAAGCCGCTTTTCCTCGCGACGTCCAAGCCAGAATGCAACGCCGAACACGAAGACGAGCCCGATTGCCTGTACCGGAATCAACGGATTGAACAGCGCCGAGATCGGCAGATGCAGCGACGCAGACGCGCGAATCATCGGTCCGGTCCACGGCAGGAAGTTGATGCCGGCCGCCATCGAAACGGCCGCGGCCAGTACGCGCCGGTCCATCTTGAGACGGTCGTAGAGCGGCAGCATCGCGGGAATCGTAACGAGAAAGCAGACCGCGCCGGAGCCGTCCAGATGGATCAGCAGCGCGAGCAACGTGGTGCCCATCACGATGCGCGTGGGCCGCGTGCCGACCGCGCGGAGAATGCGGTCGATGATCGGATCGAGCGTGCCTGCGTCGGTAATGGTGCCGAAATAAAGAATCGCAAACACGAACATGCCGACGACCGGCGCGAGGCCCTTGAGCCCGTCGATCACAAACTTGCTCGTTTGAAAGCCGAACCCGCCGATCAACGACGCGGCGATCGGCACGATGATGAGCGCCACCAGGGGCGACATACGTTTCGACAGGATGGCGCCGAGCAGCACGACGATGGTGGCCAGCCCCAGTAATGGCAGCATGTGCTTGTCTCCAATGTTGTTTTTTACTGCGATCCAGCGTAAGTTCAGCCCACTGATAAATCAATTGAAATGAATTGATTGCAGCAATTACAAATGATCATGGATCTGAATCTTCGGGACATTCGCGCGTTTATCGCGGTCGCACAAACGGGCAGCTTCACGCAAGCTGCCGCGCGCCTGCACCTTTCGCAACCGGCATTGACGGTGCAGATCAGGCGCCTTGAGGAAACCCTTGGCCTGCGGCTTTTCGACCGCAACAGCCGCAACGTCGCGCTCACGCCGACGGGGCGCGATCTGCTGCCGCTTCTGCAAAAGTCGCTGCACGACATGGAGCATGTGCTGATCGACGCTCGCGCACTCGGCGACGGCGCGAGCGGTACCGTGCGAATCGCCTGCCTGCCGACTTTCGCGGCAAGCTCGCTGCCTGAACTCGTTCAAGACCTGAAGAAAAGCGTGCCGCGCGTGAGCTTCGAGGTGCGCGATGTCGTCGCGAGCATGGTCAATGCGTTGGTGCGTAACGAAGAGGCCGATATCGGATTGACCGGCGGCGCTCTCGACGACGCGAACCTGGAAGTGCTACATGCGGGCATCGACAGGCTGGTGGTGGTTTGCCCCAAGCGGCACCCGCTAGCGAAGCGTCGGCGCATCACGCTTGGCGATCTTGCGGCGACGCCGCTGGTGTTGACGGCGCAAGGCACGAGTGTGAGGGCGGTTGTCGATAGCGCGTTTTCGAACGCGCGGTGCCTGCCGGAAATTGCCTGCGAGCCGACCTACATGATGAGCGCCGTAGCCATGGTTCGTGCGGGGCTCGGCGTAACCATACTGCCGGCGTCGGCGCGCGAAGTGCGGGCGGAGCCTGAACTCGTGGTGCGTCCCGTCGACGATCCGGCATTCACGCGCCCTATCGCGCTGATCAAGAAGCGTGGACGCACATTGCCGCGTGTCACGGAGACGTTCGTTGCAATGTTGATCGGGAAGCTCGATTCTGAGTGAACGGCGGTTGGTCGCTGGCGGTGTGTTTCCGAGAATCGGCGAGGCGCCAAGAGCCAGCAGAATCTCGTAGGTTCGTTGCCATGCGCGCTGCTGTGCTGGCACGCTGTCGCTTGCGATGACAGTGCGGGAAATACAAGAGGAGACAACGGCGATGGCAGCTTTCCAGGAACCGGACGACGACTCGCTTGAACGCTTCGAAGCGCACGGCGCGCCGCCGCTGCCTGCGTCGAACGAGTCAGGCTGGGTCGAGCACGAAGGCGCGCAAATCTGGTACGCGTCTCACGGCAGTGGCGAGGCAGTGATTCTTTTGCACGGCGGACTTGGTCACAGCGGCAACTGGGGCTACCAGGTGCCGGCGCTCCTGGCAGCCGGACACCGCGTGGTGGCAATCGACAGCCGCGGTCACGGCCGCAGCACGCGCGACGCGCGGCCGTACAAGTACGAACTGATGGCTTCCGACGTGCTTGCCGTAATGGACGCGCTCGCGCTCGAACGCGCGGCAATTGTCGGCTGGAGCGACGGCGCGTGTGTGGCGATGGTGCTGGGCATGGTGGCGCCGCAACGCGTTGCCGGCGTGTTCTTCTTCGGCTGCAACATGGACCCCAGCGGCACAAAAGAATTTGTAGCGACGCCGGTTATCGACCGCTGTTTCAGCAGACACCGTCAGGACTACGCACGCCTTTCCGCCACGCCCGACGACTTCGACGCATTCGTCGCCGCTGTCAGCGAGATGATGAAGACCGAGCCTAACTATGTCGCGGACGACCTCGCGCGAATCCGCGTGCCGGTTGTCATCGCACAAAGCGAACACGACGAGTTCATCAAACGGGAGCATGCCGAATATCTCGCTGGCGCGATTCCCGGTGCGGAATTGAACGTGTTACCCGGCGTCAGTCACTTCGCGCCGCTGCAAAGACCGGCGCTGTTCAACGAGGTGATGATTGCGTTCGTGGAGCGCGTGCTGTCGGGCGGCCCTTCCTGAACGCATACGAAGGTGTATCTACAAAGCACCCAAAATTTCACGATGCGACACGCGGCCCTGCTTCGTAAAAAATCGTGGTGCGTGGCACAAACTCGTCATTTCGCAATGTCGCCCCACGTTGCACATCGCAAAATGAAGCGCGCAACCTACTGATTTTAAAATGCAATTTTCGTTAGAACGAAGCACCCAACGACCACTTGCTCCGCTGCCTGCTGACATAGACTCTTTTACAAGAGCAGGCGCTTCATGCGGTGCGGTGGATTGGATGCGATAGAACCATCTCGGAAAGTCCCCGAATCCCACGCAAGAAGCCGCCAGAGCACAGCGGTTTTTATTGGCAATTGGGAGACTAAAAATGAAAGGCTTTCGCTTTGGATCGACCGAAGGAGCGTTCTACATTTTGCCGGGCCAGGACGGCTGGGAAGCATCGTACGGTAATGACAAACTCGGCGAGTTTTCCAGCCCGCAACAAGCGGCCGACGACCTCGCGCGCGGCTTGACCTGCCCGCATCTGTCTGAAGTCGACACCTCGACACTCGAAATTCCGGAGAAACTGAGCGACTGGGAAATCGTTCACGTTTGATGGACCGCACTACGCGCGTTCGCGATGAGCATCCAGAAACGACGATGGCGCTCAAGAGCGCCATCGTCATGCTTACGGCTTACTTCTATGCCGCGTTAGGTGCCTGCCTGACTGCGTCTTTCAAAGCGTGCACGAGTGCTTTGTCACCCGGGCCGCTCCTCACGCGCTTCAGCACATGGCTGAACACTTCACGCGATCGAGTCCACGATTTCGTTCAACGTGGCGCTCGGGCGCATAGCCTTGCTCGTCAGTTCGACATTCGGACGGTAGTAGCCGCCGATATCCACCGGCTTGCCTTGCGCGGCACGCAGTTCCTCGAGGATCTTCGCTTCGTTGTCGGCCATCGCCTTGGCTACGCCGGCGAACTGCGCCTGCAACGCGACGTCTTCCGTTTGCGCGGCGAGTGCTTCGGCCCAGTACATCGCGAGGTAGAAGTGGCTGCCACGGTTGTCGAGACCGCCGACCTTTCGCGCCGGCGACTTGTCGTTGTCGAGGAACTTGCCGGTTGCCTGATCCAGCGTCTTGGCCAGAACCTGCGCTTTCGGGTTGTGATACGCGCTGCTCAGATGTTCGAGCGACGCTGCCAGCGCCAGGAATTCACCCAGCGAGTCCCAACGCAGGAAACCTTCTTCGACCAGTTGCTGAACGTGCTTCGGCGCCGAACCGCCCGCGCCCGTTTCGAACATGCCGCCGCCTGCCATGAGCGGGACGATGGACAGCATCTTCGCGCTGGTACCCAGCTCCATGATCGGGAACAGGTCGGTCAGGTAGTCGCGCAGCACATTGCCTGTGACCGAGATCGTGTCCTTGCCGGCGCGGATGCGCTCGACCGAGAACTTCGTTGCCTCGACCGGCGTCATGATGCGAATGTCCAGACCGTTCGTGTCATGGTCCTTCAGATACTGCTCGACCTTCTTGATGATCTGCGCATCGTGTGCACGCGCCGCGTCCAGCCAGAACACGGCCGGCGTGTTGGTGGCACGCGCGCGGTTCACCGCGAGCTTGACCCAATCCTGCACCGGTGCGTCTTTCGTCTGGCACATGCGCCAGATGTCGCCCGCTTCCACCGTTTGCTCGATCAGCACAGCGCCGCTTGCGTCGGTCACACGAACCACGCCGTTCGCCGGAATCTGGAACGTCTTGTCGTGTGAACCGTATTCTTCAGCGGCTTGTGCCATCAGGCCGACGTTCGGCACCGTGCCCATGGTGACCGGATCGAATGCGCCATTGTTCTTGCAGTCTTCGATCACTGCCTGATACACGCCCGCGTAGCAACGGTCCGGAATTACGGCCTTGGCGTCGTGCAGTGCGCCGTCCGCGCCCCACATCTTGCCCGACTCGCGAATCATGGCCGGCATGGACGCGTCGACGATCACGTCGCTCGGCACGTGCAGGCTCGTAATACCCTTGTCCGAGTTGACCATGGCCAGTTGCGGACGCTGTTCGTACTGAGCCTTGATGTCGGCTTCGATCTGCGCAGCCGTTTCGGCCGGCAGGTCTTTGAGGCGCGCGTACAGATCGCCGATACCGTTGTTCGGATTGAAGCCCGCTTGCGCCAGCGCGTCAGCGTGCTTGGTCAATACGTCTTTGTAGAACACCGACACGACGTGACCAAAGATGATCGGATCGGACACCTTCATCATCGTGGCCTTCAGGTGCACCGAGAACAGCACGCCCTTGCTCTTGGCGTCGGCGATTTCCGCTTCGATGAAGCTGCGCAGCGCGTTCTTGCTGAGCACCGACGCGTCGATAATCTCGCCCGCCTGCACCGGCGTCTTTTCCTTCAGAACCGTCTTCGTGCCGTCGGCAGCCGTCAGTTCGATCTTCACCGCACCGGCCGATGCGATCAGCGCCGATTTTTCGCTGCCGTAAAAATCGCCGCCGCTCATGTGAGCGACATGCGACTTGGAGTCTGCAGCCCACGCGCCCATTTTGTGCGGATGCTTGCGTGCGTAGTTCTTCACCGACAGCGGCGCGCGGCGGTCCGAGTTGCCTTCGCGCAGCACGGGGTTGACCGCGCTGCCCTTGATCTTGTCGTAGCGTGCCTTGACGTCTTTTTCCGTTTCCGTCGTGGCGACGTCCGGGTACGGCGGCAGCTTGTAGCCCTGATCGCGCAATTCGGTGATCGCGGCCTTCAGTTGCGGCACCGAAGCGCTGATGTTCGGCAGCTTGATGATGTTCGCTTCGGGGCGCGTTGTGAGTCCACCCAGTTCCGCCAGATCGTCGGAACCCTTCTGTTCCGCGGTCAGGTAGTCCGGAAATGCAGCGATGATCCGGCCAGCAAGCGAAATATCGCGCGTTTCAACGATCACGTCGGACGAGCGCGTGAACGCCTTGACGATCGGCAGCAGCGAGTAAGTCGCCAGAGCAGGCGCTTCGTCGGTCAGGGTGTAGATGATCTTCGGCGGTGTGGACATGTTTGATGCTTTGCTAGGTGAAGTGAGAGACAGAGCGTTGGACGCGCTGAGCCAGCGAGTTGCGACGAAGCAGCAAAACGCAGCGCGACCCGCGGCACTACTTTTTACGGCCCGACCGTGAGTATATGCGCGTTTTCCTCTATCCGCTGCTAAACAAACATGCCAGCGAACCCGCCGGAAGTGCGATGATGCCCGCCAGATAAGGCTTTCAGCGATTTATCCTACGCCTGAAGACATATGTCTTATAGATGACCCAAGTCACGGAAATTCCGTCAGATGCGAATAATTTGCATTGACGCTGTGCCGAATCCATCCACACGATCGTGCGCCGAACACCGTGCCGCGGTTGTCGTTTCCCGCTACACCGTCTGGCCTTCACGGTAACTCTGTGCCATCGCGACGACCACCTTACGCGGCCCTTCGAACGGGTCGCGTGCATGCGCCGTCAACATGTTGTCGAGCATCAGAATGTCGCCGGTCCGCCAGGGAAACACGACCCGCTCTTCGTCGAGAACGCCGCGAATCTGTGCGAGGGCGTCGGCTTCGAGCGGCGCGCCGTCGCCGTAATACACATTGCGCGGCACGTTTTCCAGACCGACGGAATCGATCAGTGCGTCCTGCATGTCTTCATCGAGCGACGAAAGATGGAACAGGTTCGCCTGGTTGAACCACACGTTTTCACCCGTGCGCGGATGCCGCGCCACCGCCTGACAACGCTCGCGCGTGCGCAGAAGCAACTCGCCGTCTTCGCTGTCGCGCCATTCACATTCAATGCCGCGCGCGCGGCAAATACGCTCGACCACGGCTGGATCGTCCGAGCCGAAGGCCTGCTGCCACGGCAAATCGAGCCCCTGACCGAAGTTGCGCACGTAAAGCAGTTCGCGGCGAGCAAAACGCTCGACGAGCGCGGGGTCGAGCGCGCGATAAATGGCGCGGCTGTCCGCAATCGGCGTCGCGCCGCCGGAACGCGCGGCGAGCGCGCAGTGGAACCAGATCCGCAACGGCCATTCGCGGGTGTATGACTGCTCGTTATGCAAAGGGATCGAGCGATGCGGCGGATATTCCGTCGACGTGTACACCGCGCCCTCAACCTGGCTGCGCGGCGTGGACGCGAATTCATACCCGATCAGCGGATGCCCGAACGAGGCGGCGAAACCCTGGAATGCATCGATCGAATCAATCCGGAAGCCTGAAAAGAGCGCGCCGCCAACGCGCTCGAGCGTGTCGCCGACAATCGCATGCAGCAGCGACGCGGCGTCGTTCAATGACATGTCCGCGCCCGCGCGTGGCGACACGACCGTGGGTAGGCCCGGCTCGATAGACAGATCGGCGAGCGTGGGCCGCGGCGTCGAAAGCATGGTCATACGAATTCCTTTGGATGATGCCGTGTGCCGGCGCGACGCTGGCGCCCCGGTTTAACGCGGCGGGCGCGCTCGTCCCTCTAAAAACACACTGACAATCTATCGCAAACGCGAATGATTCTCAATATCCGAGTGACATGGCCCTGCAGATCTGATGGGTTCACGCGCGGAAGGCAGCAGGACGTTGGCTTTGCCGTTCAGCGGGCGATCTGAATCTGGTACAACTGGGGTTCGGCGCCGCGTCTGCCTGGCTCGGAATATCGGCAGCTCGCGGTGACATCGGCTTCACGCTGTGAGATCTCGACCACTGTCTTGTTGGAGTTACTGATGGCTCATGCCTACCTGCAGGTGATCGCGCATTATTTCGCCAAGCCCGGCAACGGAGATGCGATCGTGAAGCATCTCACCGAACTCGCCGCCGCCACTCGCGCGGAGCCGAAGAACCTCTGCTACGAATTCTTCCGCTCGCCGCTCGAACCCGACCATTTTGTGATCCTCGAACAGTACAGCGATGCGGACGGCCTCGCGGAGCATCGCGAGACCGAACATTTTCAGCGTCTTGGTTTCGGCACAGTCGTTCCCTTGCTGGAGCGACGCGAAGTGTCGAGCCATATGGTCCCGGGAGAAGCAGCATGACGCACGCATTCCGCTTTCAAACGGTGCCCACGCTGATAGTCGAATTCGGTGCGGCTCGGCGGCTCGGCGCTTTGTTGCGGGCGCAATTTCCGGCGCTTGAACGTCTGTGTGTCGTGACGGACGGCTTCCTGCACAAAAGCGGCTTACTGGACCCGGCACTTGCCGATCTCGCGGCGCATGGCTGGAACGCGACGGTGATCGACGACGTCATCGCCGATCCGCCAGAACATATCGTGCTTGAAGCGACGGCTCGCGCGCGCAGCGCCGGTGCCGAGATCGTGCTGGGCTTGGGCGGCGGCTCGTCGATGGATGTCGCCAAGCTCATCGCAGCACTCGCTCCACAGCAACAGCAGCAACTCAGTGAAATGTATGGCGTGAACAAGGTGACGGTGCAGCGCCTGCCGCTCGTGCAGATGCCGACCACTGCCGGAACCGGCTCCGAAGTAACAGCCGTCTCGATTGTCACAGTCGGCGAGGCCAGGAAGATGGGCGTCGTCGCGCCGCAACTGATCGCCGATCTGGCGATTCTCGACGCCGAACTCACGCTCGGCCTTCCCGTTGCCGCCACGGCGGCCACGGGGATCGACGCGATGGTTCACGCGATCGAAGCGTATACGTCCGCGCATCTGAAGAACCCGGTATCCGACATGCTCGCGATAAAGGCGCTCGAACTGCTGTCGCGCAACCTGCTGCCCGCGTGCGAGGACGGGAACAATCGCGAAGCGCGCGAGGCAATGCTGCTGGGCGCAACTTTCGCGGGACAGGCATTTGCGAACTCTCCGGTCGCCGCCGTGCACGCGCTGGCTTATCCGATCGGCGGCATTTATCACGTGCCGCATGGGCTTTCCAATGCGCTGGTGCTGCCGCATGTGTTGCGCTTCAACGCTGACGCTGCGGCACATCTTTACGCGGAACTGGCCGACGTGGTCGTGCCCGGAGCGACCGGCAGCGCCAGGGACAAGACTCAGGCGCTGATCGAAAACGTCGAACGGATGATTGCGGAGACAGCGATTCCGGCGCGGCTGCGCGATGTCGGCATCGAGCGCGAAGGGCTTGGACGCATGGCCAGCGACGCGATGTTGCAAACCCGCCTGCTCGTGAACAATCCGCGGCCTGTCAGCGAGGCCGATGCACTGGCGATTTACAACGCCGCCTTTTGATACGTTTTGATCTCGACACTGGCACAGCGGCAACCGCGGAACTTTCACGCGATACAGCCGCCGCCGGCCGCAATAGCTCGCGCTGCTAGCCTGCGCGCGACTGCCCCGACGCGGCACGCGGAAAGGAAACGGCGATATGCACGCCTTTGCCGCCCTCGCCCGCCTGGAGCAGGATATCGCCTTTGTGCGCGTCCGCGATTTCCCGCACGATGGCGAGTCCGAGACCCGTGCCCTCCGTATCCGTCGAGGCGCGAAAAAACGGTTCGAATATGCGGCTGCGAGATTCGGCTGGAATGCCCGGACCGTCGTCGATCACGCTAACGGTAACCCTGTGCGCGTCGGCGGTCACTGCAACCGTGACGTGCCCGCCGCTGCCCGTATAGCGGATTGCGTTTTCTGCGAGATTGGCGATCAGCGCCTGAAGCAGGCCACGGTGCCCAGCCATCGGCGCCATGTCGCAAAGCTCCGCGCCCAGATCGATTTGCCGCCCTTGCGCAAGCAGCGCGAAGTCTTCCACCACTTCCATGGCCAATGGCACGAGATCCACCGTTTCGACGATCACCTGCCGGTTGTCCGCCGCCTCGGCCTGAGCGAGCAGCAACAGCTTGTTGGTAAGTCCGACCATTGACCGGTTGCTGCGATGCATGGCGGCCAGCGCTTCATCAAGCGCCGGATTCACGCCACCCTGCTGCCGCGCGAACTGCAACTGCGTGCCGAGCAGCGTCAGCGGCGTACGCAACTGGTGAGCGGCGTCGGCGATAAAACGGCGCTGCGCGGCGACCTGCACGCCGAGGCGTGCAATGCACTGATTGATGGCTTCGACGATCGGCCGCAATTCCGTATGCAGACGGTCTACGCGGATCGGCTCGAGTTGCATGGGATCGCGGTCGGCCACCTCGTCTTTCACCTTCATCAATGGACGCAATTCGAACGTCAGACCGATACACACGAGCGCCACCGCAAGCGCAATCATTTCGATCTGCCGCACGAGTTGCGGTTGCCATAGTTGTTCGGCCATCGCGTCGCGTGAACGCACCGTCTTGCCGACGGTGACGCGCACGTGGCGCGTCGCTCCGTTGTCGTACATGAGCCGAACGAGCCCCACGGCGCGCACGTTCTGGCCGTATAGCGCGGTGTCGTAGTGGTCCGGCGTATCTGCCGCTTGCGCCGGACGCGGCGGGAATTCCGGCGTACCGGCGAGCAGTTGCCGGTCGTCCACATTGACGCTGTAGAACACCTGATCGCGATAAGGCGACGCGAAGATTTCGAGCGCAGCGGGCGGTACATCCACGCGTAGGAAACCGTCGACCCATTCCACTTCGCCCGCAATCATTCGCGCTGACGAAATAAGCTGATTGTCCTGCACGAGATCGGCCGTTCGCCGGGCATTGTCGTACTCGGCCTTGCCAGTCACGAACACATACAATGCGAGCGGCACCAGCAACCACCATAACAATCGGACGCGCAAACTATTGGTCATCTTCTTTCTTGCGCAGCAGATAGCCGAGCCCGCGCAGCGTTACGATGGCCGCCGAACTGCCGTCGAGCTTCTTGCGCAAACGTGAGATATAAATCTCGACCGCGTCTTCGCTCGGCTCGTCGGCGAGCGTGAAGATTGCGTCGACGAGCGCGGGCTTGGTCACCGTTTTGCCCAGTCTAAGAATCAGCGTTTCGAGCACCGAGCGCTCGCGCGGCGTGACGTTCAGCGGCGCGCCCTTCAATGTGAACTGACGCGTATCGATGTCGAACGCAAGGTCGCCGCACACTACTTCGCTCGCCTTCGACGGCGACTGCCGACGGATCGCCACCTTGATTCGCGCGATCAGCTCACGCACTTCGAATGGCTTCACCAGGTAGTCGTCGGCGCCCGCGCCGAGCAATTCCACTTTCTCGTCGATCGAACCGCTCGCCGTCAGAATCAGCACGGGAGTCGCGTCGCCGCGCTGACGCAGCCGACGCAGCACGTTTTTGCCCGACAGCTTCGGCAAATTGAGGTCGAGCAGGATCACGTCATAGTGATTCGTGCGCAGCAGGCGGTCCGCCGCGTCGCCGTCCTGCACGGCGTCGAGAGCAAATGCCTCCTGCTCCAGCATCTTCGCGAGCCAGTGAGCGAGAGTGGGATTGTCTTCAATGAGCAGCAGCTTCATGGCACAAACGGCGAGAGTCAGGGCGTCGATTGTGCCGTAAAAACAGCGCGCTGCGCGTATCGCGTGAGGTTCGGCACATACAGTTTCATGTTCTACCCGGAGCTTCCGTTGGATGCGTTGCGCGCGGTTTGCGGCACAATTTCACGCGGTTCGGGGTTAACACTCACTATTTGCCGACACCGTCGAAAGCTGGCAGAAGGTTTCCGATTTCTATAATCGCCGTCATTCACTCAAAAAGCGCCGCATGGTCCATAGGGCGGCGGCCAAACCCCAGGAGACTGCCTCATGCGTACCTTGCGCCAGATTGCCGCTGTGTCCGGTGTTGCGTTTGCCCTCGCCGCCGCTTCGGCCGCCGCTCACGCGGAGAAACTCACGATCATGGTCGGCGGCGCCACCAAGATCATTTACCTGCCGGCCAAGCTGACTGAACAACTCGGCTACTTCAAGGACGAAGGCCTCGACGTTGAAATTCTCTCGCAGCCCGCCGGCGTGGATGCAGAGAACGAACTGCTCGCAGGCGCGGTGCAAGGCGTAGTGGGCTTCTACGATCACACTATCGATCTGCAGAGCAAAGGCAAGGAAGTGCAGGCGCTGGTGATCTTCGGCCAGGTGCCGGGCGAAGTCGAAATGGTCTCCACGAAAGCGGCAGACAGCTTCAAGAGCATGGCGGACGCAAAAGGCAAGACGCTTGGCGTGACCGGCCTCGGCTCCTCGACAAGCTTCCTCACGCAATACCTTGCGCAACGCGCGGGTGTTCCGTCCACGCAATACACGCTGTTGCCGGTAGGTGCCGACAACAGCTTTATCGCGGCCATCAAACAAAGCCGCATCGACGCCGGCATGACGACCGAGCCGACGGTCTCGCAACTTCTCAAGACCGGCGACGCGAAAGTACTGGTCGACATGCGAACGCTCGAAGGCACGCGCGCAGCGCTCGGCGGCACTTATCCGGCTTCGAGCTTCTACGTGCAACGCGCGTGGGCCGAGTCGCACAAGAGCGACGCAGCGAAGCTTTCGCACGCTTTCGCAAAGACGCTGAACTTCATCGCCACGCATAGCGCTGAAGAAATCGCGGCCAAGATGCCGAAGGACTACTACGGCAACAACAAGGACCTTTACGTCGGTGCACTGAAAGCGTCGCTGCCCATGTTTACGAAGGACGGCAAGATGCCCGCCGACGGCCCGGAGACCGTGCTGAAAGTGCTCTCCGCATTCAACCCTTCGGTGAAGGGCAAGCACATTGACCTCGCCAAGACCTACACGAACGACTTCGTGGCGGCACCGGTCAAGACCGCGGCCAAGTAACGTCATCCACATCAAGCAAACTGCGAGGCACCAGCCGATGAACCAACCTATGTCACGCGAGACGCCTGCTATCGAAATGCGCAACGTGTCCTGCCGTTTCATTTCTCCGGACGGCAAGGCAACCATCGCGTTGCGCGACTTCAGCATGTCGGTGGCGCGCGGCGAATTCGTTGCGATTGTCGGGCCGACGGGCTGCGGCAAATCCACCACGCTCAGCATGATTACGGGCTTGCTCAAGCCCACTACTGGCGAAGTGCGCGTGATGGGCGCGCCGGTCGACGGCATCGATCCGCGCATCGGCTTCGTGTTTCAGGCAGACGCCGTGTTTCCGTGGCGCTCGGTCATTGACAACGTCGCGGCCGGTCCGCTGTATCGCGGCCGCTCGAAATCCGCCGCCTACGAAGAAGCGAACGAGTGGTTGCGCCGCGTGGGCCTCGACAAGTTCGGCAAGCACTATCCGCATCAGTTGTCCGGCGGCATGCGCAAACGCGTGGCGCTCGCGCAAACTTTCATCAACCGGCCGGAAATCCTGTTGATGGACGAACCGTTCTCCGCGCTCGACATGCAAACGCGCACGTTGATGCAGGACGAATTGCTGCAGTTGTGGGGCGGCGCCGGGTCGGTCGTGTTTGTCACGCACGATCTCGAAGAGGCGATTGCACTCGCTGACCGCGTGTTCGTGCTGACCGCGCGCCCCGCCACGCTGAAAAAGGTCTACGAGATCGATCTGCCGCGTCCGCGTGTCACGTCGGAAGTTCGCTACGACCCGCGTTTCATCGAAATCTCGCGCGATATCTGGCACGACCTGCGCGAAGAAGTGCAGATCGGTTAATCAAGGAAAGCGAAACATGTCTACAACTCCTCAACAGATGATGCCCTCGGGCATCGACGCCGCCTCGCTCGCGCAGGTCGAACGGGTCGCGCAAAAACGTATCCGGCAGCGTCAGGTGCTGGTGATCGCGCTGCGTATCGCCGTACTCGTGATCGTGCTCGGCGGCTGGGAACTGTCCGCGCGCCTGAAGTGGATCGACCCGTTCTTCTTCTCGATGCCGACCGCGATTTTCGATCAGATCGTCGACTGGTTCGTGAACGGCACGTCTCAAGGCCCGCTGCTCACGCAGGTTTGGGTCACGCTCGAAGAAACGGGACTCGGCTTCATTATCGGTTCCGTTGCCGGCGTGTTCTGCGGCATTCTGCTCGGCCGCAACAAGCTGCTGTCAGATGTGTTCAGCCTCTACATCAAGATCGCCAACTCGATTCCGCGTGTGGTGCTCGGCTCCGTGTTCGTGATTGCGCTGGGCCTCGGGATGGCTTCGAAGGTCGCACTCGCCGTGGTCATGGTGTTCTTCGTCGTGTTTGCCAATGCGTTTCAGGGCGTCCGCGAAGCGGATCGTTACATGATCGCGAATGCGCAGATTCTCGGTGCTTCGCGCCGTCAGGTAACCACGTCGGTTGTGATTCCCTCGGCATTGAGCTGGATTCTTGCAAGCCTGCATGTGAGCTTCGGCTTCGCGCTCGTCGGCGCAGTGGTCGGCGAATTTCTCGGCTCCAAACAAGGTATCGGCCTGCTGATTTCCACGGCGCAAGGTGCGTTCAACGCAAGCGGCGTGTTTGCCGCGATGATCGTGCTGGCCGTGGTCGCGTTGGCAGCGGACTACTTGTTGACCGCAGTCGAGCAGCGCTTGTTGAAATGGCGGCCGGCAGCCGTCTAGACCTGAGCCGCCTTGCCGCGCGAAAGCGCGGCGGTACAAGAAAATGCCGTTCGGTAAATGACCGAACGGCATTTTTGCATTCCGATGTCACCAACGCCGCCGGTTGCAGCGGCGCATACGGCGGCCGCCACGCCGCACGCGTACGTGTTCGGCCGCCGGAGCCTGGGCGGGCAAGGGCCGATTTTCTCCGGCTTCTCATAGCGATATGAAGCTTTCGTTGCGCCGTTTTTTGCGCTAGGTTTGCAACACTGACGCCCTCACACGTTCAGTCTTGCTTAATCCCGCAGGAGCGATGCACATGGACGACGTCCAACTCAGCAACGCGGCACGACAACAAGCACAGGCGCAGAACGACCCGATTCGCCACGTGGTTCTTCTGCTGATGGAAAACCATTCCTTCGACCAGATGCTGGGCTGCCTCGACGAAGTCCATGAGGGTCTGGACGGCGTGCGCAACGCTGCGTCAAGAACGAACGACGACGGCAAGGGCCATACCTTTTCTCCTCGGCCCACGCGAGCACGGCAAATGAAGCTCGATCCGGATCATGGGCATTCAGCCGTGCTAAGACAGATCGACTCGAACAACAGCGGGTTCGTACGCTCTTTCGCCAACGACTATCCCAACAGTAGTCTTGCCGCGCGGCAAGACGTCATGGGCTTTTATCCGCGCGGCTTTCTGCCTGCGCTGCACACGCTAGGGGAGCAATTCACTGTTTGCGACAGATGGTTTTCATCTCTGCCCGGCCCAACTTGGCCGAACCGTTACTTCGCGCTTTCCGGCACTTCGAAGGGGCAAGTCGGAATGCCATCCGGCCTCGACGCGCTCAATCCCAAGTGGTACACCGAGCAGGATCAGGATACGATCTTTGACCGCCTGAACGACGCTAAAAAGACCTGGACCGTCTATTTCTACGACTTTCCCGCGTCATTGCTATTCAAGAATCAGCGCAAAGCCGAGAACCTCGCTAATTACCGCTATTTCGACAATTTCTTTCCCGATGCTGAAGGACCAGCCGATGCATTTCCGGAGTTCGTGCTCATAGAGCCCAAGTACTTCGGCGAGGCACAGAACGACGATCATCCGCCGCATAACATCATGAAGGCGGAAAAGCTGATCGCGGACACCTACAACGCATTGCGATCGAATCAGGCATTGTGGGAAAGCACATTGTTAGTCGTGCTTTACGATGAGCATGGTGGCTTCTATGACCACGTACCGCCACCGTCAGACTCGGTTGCGCCCGACGAGCATACGTCCATGTTCGACTTCAGGCGGCTGGGCGTACGCGTGCCCGCCCTCCTCGTGTCCCCTTGGTGCGACGCTGGTGTATGCCACGCGCAATTCGACCATTGCAGCGTGCTGAAATATCTTTGCGACAAGTGGGACCTGCCTCCGCTCGGCAAACGCACAGAAGCCTCGTCGAGCGTCGGCCTGGCGATCCGCACCACCGGCGCGCCCCGCGCCGACACGCCTCAATTCATTCGGGTGAGTAATCAGTCGCTCATTCCGGATCACGTGGAACTGGAAAAGAAATCGTCGAACAACAATCAGCGTGGGCTCCACCATTTCGCCGACTTTCTACATACCGAGCTCGACCGACTGGAAACGAACGCAGTCGTGTCAGCGGCGAAATTTGCGCGCGCCGAGAACCGCTGGGTAAGCCTGAAAAACGTGTTGGGTTCGGCGTTGATCGGCTTGGGGCAGTGGCTCAGCAAAGACTACTATCGCGCCCGCGATCTGCGTGACGAGCGCACCAGCCATGCATTCACGCGGCTGTCGCAGCGGGAGTGAATGAGAGCCGCTGCACGCGGGGCTCCCTTGGCGGGTCGGCCGGAATGAACAGCGCCCGTGCGTTTATCTCAATTCCAGCAACGAAGTTTACCGAAAAGCGCCATTACTCTCTCCAGTTTGCAAACCTACAATGTAATCAATGGCTGCGGACAACAAGGTTCGTAGCGCGATAAAGACCGAACTGGAGGTAGTTCATCATGAAATCACTTATTCAAGCTGTTGTTATCGCCACTGTGCTGGCCGCTCCTGTCGCTTCGTTTGCGCAGTCCAACCAGCCCGTGACTCGCGCTCAGGTGCGCGCGGAACTGATTCAACTGGAAAAGGCCGGCTATCAGCCGACCCACTCGGATCCTTATTATCCGGCTGACATCCAAGCCGCAGAAGCTCGCGTCGCCGCGCAAAACGGCACTGCGCAGCCGGCTGTGTCGAGCTATGGCGGTGTTGCGAACGGTTCTTCGGAATCCGGCCGCTCGGTGTCGGCGAATGGCGCGAAGTCGATTTACTTCGGCAACTAAGCGCAGCAGGCAAAAGCGGTAACCGGGTTTGTGCACAGGCTGAGAATGGCGCGATATGCCGCCGCCAAGGCGGGGCGGAGTTCTCAGCAGTCGACCGCGCGTCTCACGCCGCCAACGCGCCCAGCCGCGTCAGCCGCTAAAAATGAAAAAGCCCGCGACCGGTTGTTCCGATCACGGGCCAGTTTGCTATCCGTTACCTCCGTCATCGGCTACCGATGACTTCGCCTGGACTCGTCAGTCCAGGCACTTTTTTGCCCCTGCGAACCGTTGCGGGTGCAACGGATCATCGTCCGACCGAACGGACCTGCTCAGTCGCGAGCGATAAGATCGCCCACTTGCCCGCGCCCCGTGACGAGGCAGCTCGACAGAAAATTCTCGCTCTGGCTGCTCGCACCGACATCTCCAAAGCCCTTCTTGAGCGCGCCGGCCTTGACCAGTTCAGCGCCCTGATGGCATGTGATCGTCCCCACTTCGCCGGCTTGCGCGCGCATCAGCGCCCGATCCGCCATCAGATAGCCGAGCAACAGCACCACCGCAATATTGAATGCCTGCCTCATGGAATGTCTCCTCTTTCGAAGAGACTAACGCGAACCATCCGGACACGGTCTTAGGGGTTTCCCGATTCGGGCCTATCTGCTGACCCGGGTTAAATCAAGCGGGTGAGCGCCAAGTCAGGTAAGAGTGCCGCGCTGACGCACATGCGCGGCTTTTGCCTCCGGCGCTGTATGCCCGGACTGCAGCCGCCACATGCGCTGCTGCACCCGTCGCGTGTTCCGCTCGAACAACAGATAAACCGCGAAAGCGTACACGTAGCATGCAATGAGCATTCCGGTCAGCACGAGTACTCCTTTTGCATCGAACGGGATGCGCTGCCTAAAACCCACTGCGGCTACAAAAAGAATAAACGGGAAATGCGTGAGATACAGCGAATAGGAAAATCTGGAAAGCAGAATTGCGGCCCGCGACAGCACCGGCAGGCGCAAGCGAACATTCTCGAGCAGAACGCAGCGGAGGAACAAAAAGCAAGGCACGCCGACGATCCAGTCGTTATCGAGCAGAAAGAGGCGTGTACAAACAAGCGCGGTGAGAAACACCATGCCGCTTACGAGCGTAAGCCACGGTACAGCCCGGCGCTTCACACGCGCGGGAGAACGCTTTTCCAGCACCGCGAGTAGCACGCCAAGCAGCCACAATCCGAAGCCGCTTTGCAGCGAAGGGAACGCGATCATGGTACCGAGCGCAAACGCGGTGATCGCATAGCCGCCGGGTCCGCGCCGGCGGCCCAACAACGCGACGCATGCGGGAAACCACAGGTAGTACCAGAACTCGTTAGCGAGGCTCCATAGCGGACCATTTGATCCGTATGTGCCGCACGCCAGGGTTTGCAGGAAAACAAGATTGCATGCGAGCGTCGCCGGGCCCAGATGCGATGCAACGTTGATCTGTTGATCGAATGTGCCTTCAGTCCCGAGATAGAAAGGTCCGCCCGCGAGCTGGATACCGAGGCGGTCCCAGAACAACGTTAGCAGCAGCGCCGGCACCAGCACGACCCACAGGCGCGATAAGCGTTCAGTCAGATAGCGCTGCCAGCTCCACGTGCCGGTGCCGACCTGGCGCAGCACCGAGCCGCCGACAAAGTACCCGCTCAGCAAAAAGAATACGATGACGGCCGTGTGCCCGTAGTTACTGACGAAATAAAACGCCTTGCCCGCGAGGCCCAGTCCCACGCTGGACCTGTAGTCGACGAACATCAGATTGCGCAGATGGCTGAGGCAAACGGCGCCCGCCGCCAGTGCCCGGATCAGATCGAGTGTGTCGCAATGCTGTTTTTCCGGCGGCGCCATGTGAGTCGGATCGGACAAAGGATTTGTCGATCAAACTACGGCCCGGCATGTTTTTAATCAGTACGTTGGACCACACACAAGCGGGTCAAAGCCGGGCTTCTATGTGCCGGATGCGTTGCTCTGTCGACTGACGCACCAGCCGGTTCGAACCGACCAGCAGCAGCGACGACGCAATGATTCGATACACCGTGTTCCTGCGCACCTTCGAGACTTTCTGCGGATCGAGCCACGCCGCGTTATCCACGAGCAGCATCAGCGTTTCGAGCCCAATCAGAATCGGCCACAAACACGCAAGCCGCAAGCGTACGGAAAACGCGGGAATGGCGAGCGTGTAATCGAGCGCTTCACGGAAATGATCGAGCGTGGTGCGCAATAGCTCGATCATCAGCGGACGCGCGCGCAACGAATTGGCCGGCGACAATAGGTCTTGCGGACTCAAGCCGTGTTGATCCAGCAATGTTTGCGGAAGATAACAGCGGCCGATACGCAGGTCTTTCCCGCAATCGCGCAAGACGTTGGTCATTTGCAGCGCCTTGCCGAACCGGACGCCACGGCTCGCCATTGTCTCGGGCCGCTCTTTGAGCGTGCCGGGCATATGTGCGTAGGTCATCGTGGTCCAGAATTCGCCGACGCAGCCCGCTACGAGATATGTGTAGCGGTCCAACTCCGAATATTCGCGCAGCGCCGCAATGCGGCCCGAACGTTCGTCGGGGAACGTGCGTAAATCGAATTCCATGCCTTCGGTTAGCGTTGAAACGATTCCTCGCACGGCCTTGCGATCCGATTCATTCAACTGCCCCAAGACGTCGAGCGCGGGACCGAGCGATTCCAGCAACACCTTCTCGTCCGACTGAGTCTGCTGGCCCGCGACCTCCGCGGCCATACGCTGGAACAGTGCGCCGTCGCTCGACACACCGTTAACCTGGTCACGCAACGCCAGCAATAACTGAAGGCGCTGTTCCGGCGCGATCAGCGAGGTATCCGCAACCGTGTCGGCGGCTCGCGCGAGCAGATAGGCGAGGCCGATCGGGTCGCGCATTCCCACTGGCAGCACGCGCAGCGTAAGGTAAAACGAGCGTGAAACGCCTTTCAGCAGCGGGCCGAGAAGAAAAGCCCGGGTCGGATTCGGCATGAGTGCGATGTCAGTATTGGCAAAATTCAGGCGGTGCCGAATTGTATACGGCAAGCCGCGATAAGATGCGGGATAGCCTGAATCTCGTGCCGACAATGAGCAAAAACCAGAATTCGACTCTTGAAGCCGCCACTACGCGTACTCGCCGGCCCACCCTGCGGCTGACCTATGTGATAGGCAGTCTCGACCGCATCCTGCGGCGCCGTATGAGTGAAGCGCTGGCGCCGCTCGGCTTGACGCTCGCGCAATTTACCGCACTGTCCGTTCTCGAAGCAAAGGGGCAGGCGTCGAACGCGCAGCTTGCCGAACGCTCGTTCATCACGCCGCAGTCTGCCAACGAGGTGATGAACGCAATGGCGAGCCGCAACTGGGTGAGCCGCGAGCCGGACCCCACGCATGGTCGCATCGTGCTGCTGCAATTAACCGATGAGGGACGGGCCGTACTGCGTCAATGCGAGCAGGCGGTTAGAACGATTGAAAAGCAGATGCTCGAAGGTATTGAATTCGAAGCGGCCGGCGCGGTGCAGCGCCACCTCGAAACTTTCGTCCGCAATTTGCGCGGATAGCATAGTCAGTCAGAACAAACTTTATTGAGGATGGCTAATATAGCGGCTCGCTAATGAACGCACGAAGCGTGGCCTTCGTCAGACGAGCCATTCGCTCGCGCTCAGTCGAAAACCGTACCGATAAGTAGCGTGGCATGTACCTGTTTTGTACTTTGTGCGCCAAGCAGAATAACTTTTTCATTTCCGGTTGGCTGCGCTTGCGTTGGTATCGGAGCGCAATCGGCTCACCCGCCTGTCGGCATCCGCCAAATGCCCGTGGTAAAGCGCTCGACGGACACGTAGAATTGCGAGCAGCCAATCTCCACATGCGTTATGGCCGGGCAGTACCGGGAACGTACATTGCTTATAAGGTTAGTTTAAATCGCGGGCGGACGTCAGCGAGCCGCCTGTGTTTGTACTTCAACGCACACCATAATGACTATTCACGAATCGCAGACCTCTCTTCGCGCCAACGTTGATACGGGCGTGCCCGGTCTCGACGAGATTCTTGGCGGCGGGCTGGTCCGGGGCGGCGTCTATCTTCTCGAAGGCATGGCCGGCGCAGGCAAGACGATTCTATCCAGCCAGATCGGCTTTCATCGCGTAAGCCGGGGCGAGAAGGTGTTGTACATGACCTTGATCGCTGAATCGCACGACAAGTTGCTCGCACACCTGAAGCGCCTGACTTTCTTCGACGAAAAAGCAGTCGCGCAGCAGATGCTTTTCGTTTCCGGTTATCACGAACTCATGCAGGACGGTCTGGACGGCTTCCTGAAACTGATTGCGTCGAGCATCTACGATTACCGGCCGAGCCTCATGATCATCGACGGCTTTCGCAGCGCGCGCGAATTCAGCGAAACCGAACTGTCGTTGTCCAAGTTCATTCACGAACTCAATGCGCTCGTCGCGGCAATGGACTGCACGACACTGCTCCTCGCGCCGCTGTCCGGTAACGAGCCGCATCCTGAGCACACGCTGGTCGATGGACTGATCGAACTGAACCGCTTCAGCGACGGTATGCGCCGCGCCCGCGAAATCGAAGTCCACAAGCTGCGCGCACGCAATCACCTGATGGGCAAGCACTACTTTCGCATCGCGGAGAGCGGGCTCCTCATGTATCCGCGTCTCGAATCGCAGTGCGCCCCGTCGAGCGGACCGGTGGATCTGAAAACGCGGATCAGCTTCGGCTTGCCGCATCTCGACACTCTGTTTGGCGGCGGTCTGTCACAAGGCTCGACTACAACGTTGATCGGGCCTTCGGGCGTTGGCAAAACCATGCTTTGCCTGCAATTTCTTGCCGCGGGTGTCGCGAACGGCGAACGTTGCCTCTATCTCGGTTCTTACGAAGGACCGCAACGACTACTCGGTAAAGCAGAAGCCGTTTCAATCCCCCTCAACGACGCGTATCAGGACGGTCGTCTTGTCATTCAATGGCAGCCGGCCATTGAACTTGCCGTCGACGAAATCGCCGCTAACGCGCTTGCCACGGCGAGACAAATCGGGGCAACGCGCATGGTGATCGATGGCGTGGAGGGTTTCCGCGATTCCGCGTTGCGCGTCGAGCGCTTCGGGCTATTCCTGAACGCATTGCTGCATCAGTTGCGCGAAGCCGGCATCACGGCGCTCATCACCGAAGAAATGCCACTCTATCCAGACCGCGGCAATTCTCGAAGCACCCGTGTATCGGCACTTACGGAAAATCTCGTCATGTTGCGCTACGCCGAAACCGAGGCAGGACTGCGGCGTGCAATCTCAATCGTCAAGCAGCGAGAGAGCGCGCATGATCCGTCTACACATGAGCTCGTAATCTCCTCGCACGGGCTGGATGTTATTGAAAGTCCGTTTAGCGTCGCGGTTTCTTCGGCCACAGGCTTGTCCGCGACTTTGCAGCCGCGGCGACCGGCGTAGCCCCCATGAAAACCATTCTGGTTGTGGATGACGAATTCGACATCCTAACTGTGTGGCGGCTGCTGCTCGAACGTCACGGCTATACGGTGCTGACCGCATCGAATGGCGCGGTCGCGCTCGATCAGATACGCAGGACCCGGCCGGACGTCATCGTGTCGGACTGCATGATGCCGGTCATGTCAGGCCTGGAGCTTTGCGCAGCGCTTTACGCCGATCCGGACCTGCGCACCATTCCGGTCATTCTCTGCAGCGCGGCCGCCGACATTCCCGTGCAGCAGAACCCGTCCATCCAGTACGCGCGCAAGCCGATTTCATTCGACGCGCTGCTGATCATGCTCAAGCGCGTTTCAGGGTAAAAGCACGGGCCGTTGGCGCAGCCGCTAAACCGACTGCGCGACTAGCGCGCCGACGTCCGCAATAGCCGCATTGCGACGCGCGGCGTCGCCTGCCGTTTCCGTCAAATAGACTGCGACGAGAATGGGACCGCGGCCGGGGGGCCATACGATCGCCACGTCGTTGGCAGTGCCGTGATCGCCTGTGCCGGTCTTATCGCCAACGCCCCAGTCCTTCGGCAGTTTTGCGCGAATCCGCTCGCCGCCGGTCTCATTGGCCGCGAGCCACGCGAGCAATTGCGCCCTCGACGACGAAGTCAAATGCTCGCCCAGCGCCAGCTCGCGCAGATTGCCAAGCATTGCATTCGGCGTCGTAGTGTCGCGCGGATCTCCGGGCGTCCCCTCGTTAAGCGTAGGCTCGATCCGGTCCAGACGCGTGATGCCGTCACCCAGACTGCGCGCAAAGGCGGTCAAGGCGGCAGGACCGCCAAAGCTCGCCAGCAACAGGTTAGCGGCCGTGTTATCGCTGAGCGTGATCGCCGCCTTGCACAGATCGGCGACGCTCATTCCCGTGTTGCCGGTGCGCTCGCGCGTATGCTTCGATGTCGCCGGCGAATTCGGCACAAGCTCGCTATGCGAGTAGACGATGCGTCGCTGCAAGTTTTCCTCGCCGCGATCCACCCTCGCCAATATCGCGCCCGCGACGAGCAGTTTGAACGTGCTGCACATCGGAAAGCGTTCGTCCGCATGTAAGCCGGCGTGCAGGCCCGAAGTCGTGTCGACGATCGCGACACCGAGCCGTCCGCCGCTATCTGCTTCGATCTCCCGCAGCCGCGTTCGAATCGTATCGGCCTTTGCCAACTCTTGCCGCGGCGTTGCCGCCGTGGTGCGCTTGACCGGTCCGGCGTCTTTGCCCCATGCATCGCCGCTTCGCAACACAGCGCTAGCAAAGCCACCAACGCCAGCTATCGAAAAGCCCAGCATCGTGCCCGCAAATTTTCTTCTCGTGATCATTGCAGCTCCTTGTGTGAAGCCGCAACTATCGGTTTTCCAGCTTTCACTGACAAACGATGATAAGTTAGTCCGCTCACAAGAAAAACTTATGCCTCGGCTATGAGACCTTATCTTCCGCTCAATGCGCTGCGCGCCTTCGAATCGTCCGCGCGGCACCTGAGCTTCACCCGCGCGGCGCTCGAACTTAACGTCACGCAGGCCGCCGTCAGCCAGCAGGTCAGAACGCTCGAAGAGCGTCTTGGCACCGCGCTATTCAAACGCCTGCCACGCGGCCTTGCGATGACCGATGAAGGCCTTGCACTGCGCCCCGTGCTGACCGACGCATTCGATCGCATCGAGGCGGTGCTCAAACAATTCGAAGGCGGTCACTTTCATGAAGTGTTGACGGTCGGCGTGGTCGGCACATTCGCCGTTGGTTGGCTGATGCCGCGGCTCAAATCGTTTCGCGATGCACATCCCTTTGTCGAGCTGCGGCTTCTGACCAATAACAATCTCGTGGATCTCGCCACTGAGGGGCTCGACTTCGCGATTCGCTTCGGCGACGGCACGTGGCCCGGGTCACTTGCCACACGCCTGCTCGACGCGCCGCTCGCGCTGCTATGCACGCCCGAGATTGCCGCGAGATTGTCCACGCCCGCAGATCTCGTCGACGAAACGCTGTTGCGTTCGTATCGCGCGGACGACTGGATCAACTGGTTCGCAGCCGCCGGTATTGCGCCGCGTCCGATTCGCGGACCGGTGTTCGATTCGTCCCGGCTAATGGTCGAAGCGGCCATGCAGGGCGCAGGCATTGCGCTCGCGCCCGCGCTGATGTTCGATCGCGAGATCAACACGGGCCGCCTCGTGCGGCCCTTCGATGTCGAAGTGCAGGCTGGCAGTTACTGGCTCACATGGCTAAAGGGCAAGGCGATGACGCCCGCCATGTTGCTGTTTAGCCAGTGGCTGATCAAGGAAGCGGCTGCACACATGCCGCGTTAGCAAAGCCCGGTGCGACGATGGCCGTTCATGGCGGGGCGTTCTACTTGCGGCGGAAACACGTTCCACGAGCCATCGTCGTGACGGAAGAAGAAGATGGACAACAGGCCGGACGGGCGCAGCGCTTCAACACGCACGAACCGTTGATGTGAAGCGCGGTGGCAAAACTCGACAACACGTGCGGGCATTGACGGAGTAGGTGCGAGCCATTTGTCGACGGCCCAGTGCAAGGTCTTTTCAGCGGCTGCCATGATGGTTCTCCTTCATTCCTTCACTTGAATACCCGAGGTCGATCCGATAGCTCACGCAAGCTATGCGGCGAGCTGTCCGCTGTTTGCGCCGGTGGCACCGCTTTCGACGAAAGCCTTTACGAGGCACATCAGCACATGCATGCCGGTACGCGGATGGCGCAAGCTGCAATGCACCTGTTCACTGCGGCTTTCGCCGAGCAGAACCCACGCGCAAAAGTGCTCGCAGTTGTTGGTCAGCAGGCGATAGTGGTTTTCGCCGAGCCGTGAGCGCGCGCGGCGCACCGCTTCGTCGCCGATATAACGTGCATGAGGAGCCGCGCGAATCGAGAGCGGATGTCCTGCTGCGAAGCGATCGAGGTCGACTTCTTCGACCGGTCCGCGATGCACCGAGCCGGCGAAGCCTGCGTAATGAACCACACGGCCGTTGCCAACGTAGATGCCGTGATGCTCATAACCGCAGCGGGCTGACACGAGATGCGAGCCGATGGGCAAGTCGATGGTGGACGTGCAATCGTCGCGGGTGTCGCTCGTCTTGATTTGGATCGTGTTCATGGCTGGCCTCGCTTGGTTTCCAACACTGTTGCGAGGTCTTTTGCATCATCCGGGCCAAGTGCGCCAAAGCCTTTATTTATATGGCTTTGCGCGGAGTGCCACTTCTTCGACGAGGCAAACTGTGGGCCGCCGAGCGACAGAATATGGCCTGAAGTGTTGGTGCGCGGCGCTCTTTTCGCCACAGCCAGAATGGCGATTCACGGTGCAGGTGAGTTGTTGTCCACGCGCTCAAAATGTGTTGGGCGCGACACCGGTTCGCAAGCGTGTCTGTCGGTTACGCGCCGACCTATCGATCCAAGGTGCACCGCTCAAACGGTGCTCGAATGCGCGGAATCGCAGGCCAGTCAACGTTGCGAGGCGAACCGCGGGGTGTCATGCAGCGATTGGCATAGCACTTGCACGAACCCTGTCCAGATCCATTAAAACCGCGCGCGTTGCGCACGCGGCCAACCGGAGAACGACATGGCTTCTATTTCTGTAAACGATCTTTCGCTCAACCTCGCGCTCGACCGCAAAGCAATGGCGGCCATTCGCGGCGGCGGCGGAGCGCCCTGGGTGTATGGCTGGATTCAACCTTATGTGCGGGAAACGCCGAGCATTGGGCCGGTCGTGAACCTGTACGAGGTTTCCAACAACTTCTATGCTAACCAGATGATCAACCAGTTCCAGTCGGTCGATGTGCGCAATACCGGCGCCAACTCGAACATCAGTGTCTCTCCCGACGCACGCAGCAGAAACGATATGGTGTAGCCGTTGTGACTTGTGCGAGCCTATTCCGATGGACGTCGTCCGCGCGCTCCGACGCGGGGCGCGTGCGTGAAATCAACGAAGACGCCTGCCTCGACCAGTCCGAACTCGGACGCTGGGCAGTCGCCGACGGCATGGGCGGACACGCGGTCGGCGATGTTGCGAGCCGCATCGTCATCGACGAATTGAAGCGGCTCGCCGCGCCCGTCAGCATGAAAGCGTTCCTGGCCGACGCGCGCGCTCATTTACAGGCTGCCAATCGTCTGTTGAGAGAAGAGGCCGCGCGCCGCCAGGTGCAACGCATTGGCAGCACGGTCGTCGCGCTGCTCGCCTGCGATCGCTTCTGTGGTTATGTATGGGCCGGCGACAGCCGGCTGTACCTTCTTCGTGACGGACAGCTACGCCAGCTCACGCGCGATCACAGCCAGGTCGAAGCGCTCAAGTCGCTTGGCGTGATTACCGACGAAGAAGCGCGGCATCATCCCGCGCAGCACATGATCACGCGGGCCGTGGGTGCGACGGATCTGCTCGAACTCGACGACGACGCAATCGAAGTTGCGGATGGCGACATCTTCCTGCTTTGCAGCGATGGCCTGAGCAACGAGATCGGCGAAGACGACATGCTATCTGTATTGTCTACGGCAACGCACGGCAACGCGCCCGATCAATTGGTGAGCCTCGCCCTGGAGCGAGGCGGCCGCGACAACATTACTGCGGTCGTGGTACGCGCCGAAGACCCTCACGCGGCGGACAAAACGCTTCTGAATCCGGCGCCGTGAGGCCGTGAGCCGCACGCCGTTCGACTTTTACGGCGGACGGCGTTATGTATCGCCTTCGCCGTCGTCTTCCGCTTGCTCGGCATGCTCGGCGGCGCCGTTCCGGTTGGTGGGGAGGACATTACGGTTGCGGAAGTCTTTCGAATGCAGGCCGTGCTTCTTCAGCAGCATCTGCAGATGCGACCGGTTCATGTCGATACGCCGCGCCAATTCGGCCACCGTGCCGTTCACTTCGCGCAGTCCACGCTCCAGAAAGGCTTTCTCCGCGTCGTCGCTTGCGGCGCGCTTTGCATCGCTGAGCGACATCAGGTTCGCCACGCTGATCTGTTCTTGCCCTGTGCTGTTCGCGCCGCTTTGCAATGCCGCTGTTCCCGGCGCTGCGGGGCGCATATCGGTCGGCAAATGATCCATGTCCGCCATATCCCCGGCAAGACACGAGATGCGATACATCACGTTGCGCAATTCGCGGATGTTGCCGGGATACCCGTAATTGAGCAGAAAGTCCCGCAAACGCGGGGTTAATCTCACAGGCCTGCGTTTGAGCGTGCCGGCCGCCTCGTCGCCGAACCATGCGATCAGCAGCGGAATCTCGTCACGGCGTTCGCGCAGCGGCGGCAGCGTCACATGAATGACGCTAAGCCGATAGAACAGATCTTCGCGAAACCTGCCTTCTTCGCTGAGCTTGCGCAGATTGCGATTCGTTGCTGCGACGATGCGCGTATCGACTGCAATGGTTTCGTCAGAACCCACGCGCTGAATCTCGTGAGCTTCCAGCACGCGCAGCAGCTTGACCTGACCCGCAAGCGGCAACTCGCCGATCTCGTCGAGAAAAATGGTACCTGTATGCGCGCTTTCGAACTTCCCTTTACGGTCGTTCGAAGCGCCCGTGAACGCGCCTTTGCGATGACCGAACAGTTCCGACTCCAGCAGATTGTCAGGAATCGCGCCACAGTTCACGGAGATAAATGGCTTATCCGATCGCGAACCGTTGGCGTGAATGACTTTGGCCATCAACTCCTTACCGGTTCCGCTTTCACCGTCGATCAGGACGGGCAAGTCGGTCGGCGCCGCTTTCTCGGCGATTTCGAGCGATTCGAGCAGGCGCGGATTGTCGCCGAACGTCCCCTCGAAAATGAAACTGCGCTCGAGTAGCGCCTGCCTGCGTGCACCGCGCGACTGCTCAGCGCGCTGTTCGGGCTCCGCTGCCGCCGCGGCTTGCACGAAGCGCTCCTTATGCGAAAGCTGCATGACCTCGTCGCGTAGCGACGTGGCTTGCCTGAGCAGCTTGTCGATATCCGTGCGCTCGAGCCGCGACGACCACCGCAGTGTCGAGCGCAGAATCTCGATCCGCTCGATCAGTCCGGCATACGAAATTGCCGGACTGATGTCTTCAATCTGGTCGAGTATCTTCATCATCACGTACTCAGTTGTTTCTGAACCAGCTGGTAGTACATGCCGCCGCGCTGGATCAGTTCTTCATGACGGCCCTGTTCTACGATTGCGCCTTCATAGAGCACGAGAATCTTGTCGGCACGCATGATGGTGCTCAGCCGATGCGCGATGATCACTGCGGTGCGGCCCTTCAGAATGTCGTGCATATTGCCGAGAATATTGCTCTCCGACTGCGAATCGAGAGCAGACGTGGCTTCGTCGAATACCAGCAGGCGCGGATCGTGATACAGCGCGCGCGCAATGCACAGCCGCTGGATCTGGCCACCGGACAGGCCTATTCCTCGCTCGCCGACAATCTGCTCATAACCGAGCGGCATCTTGCTAATAAACGCATGCGCATCCGCCATTCTGGCCACTTCCTCGATGCGTCGGCGGTCGGGTGCGTCGTCGCCGCTGGCTATGTTCTCGGCAATCGTGCCCGAGAACAGCAGATTGCTTTGCATCACATAACCGATCTGCGCGCGGAAATAGGCTTTGTCGACCACGCCGAGGTCGTAACCGTCAATCGACATCTTCCCCTCACTCGGCGCGTAAAAGCCGACCAGCAACTTGGCCAGCGTCGTTTTGCCGGAGCCGCTGCGTCCGACTATCGCTACGAGTTCGCCGGGTTTGATGTCGAAACTGATGTTCTCCAGCACATAAGCCGAATCGTTATCGCCATAGCGGAAGTACACACCGCTCAGGCTGATTTCGCCCTGCAGTTCGGGCAGCATGACGCGTGACGGCAGATCCTGCGGCCTCTGTTCTGGCTCGATGTCGAGCACATCGCCAAGGCGCTCCATTGCGACGCCCGCGTCATTGAGCATGCTCCACAATCCGACGAGTCCCATTAAGGGGCCAAGCACACTTCCCATGAATGCATTGAATGCAATCAACTGGCCGATTGTCATCTCGCGCGCGAGCACGAGATTCGCGCCTACCCACAGAATCGCGATCGTGGTCGCAGCGTTCAGCAGTTGACTGCCGAGCCCAACGAGAATATTAAAAGCGTGCGCGCGGTACTGCACTTCCAGCGCTTTCGCGTATTTCTTCTCCCAGCGCAAACGCACGGGCCGCTCGATGCCCATGCCCTTAACCGTTTCGACACCGGCGAGCGCTTCCATCAGGAACGACTTCGATTCCGTCGATGCGTTGAAAACCTCGCGCGCATAATTCTTGATTCGGGGCGTGGCCAACGCGGTCAGCGCCATGATTGGAATGACGAAGCCGATCAGCACCAGCGTCATCTTCACGTTGTAGACGAACATGATCGTGAAGTAGATGAACACCATTAGCAGATTCAGCGCTGTCGTTACGGTGGATTCCGTGAGAAACGCGCGAATCGTCTGGTTCTCCTGAAAACGCGCAAATATGTCGCCGGTTTTGCGCTTTGCGAAAAACGAGAACGGCAACGACATCGTGTGCTTGAAGAACTGCGACATCATCGCAAAGTCCATGTTGCGCACCATGAAATTGGCAAGGTACGCACGAATCGACGACATGAGTTGCGAGAATACATTCGAGATGATGAGGCCGCCTATCAGCAGATGCAGCAAGCTCACATTCTGATGCACGATTACGCCGTCCAGAATGTTCTGGATGATGAGCGGCGGAATCACGCCGAGTACCTGGATCACGAACGTCGCAAGAAACAGGTGACCAAGAATTTTTTTATACGGCTTCAGGTAGCCGACAAAGCGTATCCACGGTGAACGCGACGCCGACATTTGCAGTAGGTTCGGGCCGCCAGTAAAAAGCAGGCATGTGCCGCTCCAGCCGCGCTCGAAATCTTCTACGGTCAATTTGCGGAAGCCTAGCGCCGGGTCCGCGACCCATACGTACTCCGTGGAGAGCCCATACACCACCACATAGTGGTAGCCCTCCCAATGCACGATGAACGGTAGATCGAATCCACGTAACGAATCGAACGTGCATTGCACGCCACGCGCTGTGAAGCCAAGCGATTCCCCCGCACGGGCAAGGCTGTCGAGCGTCGCGCCCTGCGTCGTCACATTGGCGAGTTCGCGCAGTTTGCCGAGCGTCATCGGAATGCTGTAGTGACGGCAGATCATTGCGAGGCATGCCGCCCCGCAATCCATTTCCTCGGCCTGTTCGACCAGCGCAAAACGCTTGATTATTTTTTCGCCGAACTCGGCCTTGCTCTGCAGGTCCAGCATCAACGGCAACTTACGGCGTTGCTCCAGCCGCTTTTGCCGCTGTAACTCACGGTCGACGTATCGAATACGCTCGTCCAGCACCTCGCGCAGTTTCGGATTGCGTTCGAGAATGAAATGAACGGTGCGCTCGGGAATCACCAGTAGTCGCGCATCGGTGGACGCAACCGCGGAGGCCATCTGTTCCTGACGCATCAGGCACGCTTTCTCGCCGAATATTTCGCCTTCGCCGAGCGTGGCGAGCGTATAGTCGCGCCCTTCCTCATGCCGAACGATGCGCACTTCACCCTGGCGCACGACGTATAAGCGCCTGTCGTCGCGTGCTTCCTGTTTGAGAATCTCTTTGCCTGCGGCCACACGTTTGACACCCACACTGCGCACGTATTCTTCAAGCTCGGCCTTGTTCAGTTTGCCGCGCAAATCGAATAACTGCGCAACAAAGCCGCCGGCCGAATTGATTGCAACATAGCTCGCGACAAAAGCGAGCGCGGCCTGATTGGCCGTGATCACCGGCTCGATTGCCGCGCGTGGGATGAACAGCAACTCCGTCTTAGCCGACGCCCGCACCGAGGCTTCGTGCACATAAGTTCGCAGCATCGCAATGTCGGCGAAGATTTCTCCCGACTTGCGCACTCCCATGCTTGTTTCCTTGCCGTTCTCCTCGGCAAAGATGCGCACCGAGCCCGAGCGGACCACGTATAAGCCGTCGGCGGTCTCCCCTGCCGAACATACCGTTTCGCCAAACGAATAAAAGCGCGCCTGCGCATATTCAGCCAGGCGGTCGATCTCATCGCGAGAAAAAGGCGACAGTATTTCCACCGAAGCGAGAAACTCGGCGGCGGACGGTGCGGTCTGGGGTGCATCCATAAGCTTGCGGACCTCGATTCGGCTTTTCAGGTTGCGCCCGGTTAGCGCGCCTCGATCACATGTTCCTGCGCACGCGCGATAAGCCAGCTTTCGCGCAGCAGGCGCCTCACTTCGGCAGCGACATCGGCGTCGAGCGTGGCCGGGTATTTGGCCGTCACCGCAAAGATTTCAAAGCACGATCGATCAGCTGACGGGAAGGGCCCAAGCAGATCCCCAACCGCCGCATTGAAGATCTTCGCCTCGATATCCGGCTTCAATGAGCCGCGCAGCACCTTGCCTATTACGCCGCCCGCCTCGCGCGTATCGGCAATGGAATGCTCCCGAGCCATGTCGGCGAAACTGTCGGGATCGTCGCGCAGATACGAGATCATTTCCTTCGCCTTGCCTTCGCTATCGAGCACGATATGACTCACTTCGATCGCGTCGAATTTCGGTGAATTCAGCGCGAAGTAGTCTCTGACGGCGGCCTCGTTGCCGATCTCCTCCAGCATCTTCTCCTGATACAACCCGTCAGTGATGAACGCCTCGAATTCGTCGAGGCTCACGTTGAGCACATCCAGGTACTGGTTCATATCGGTCGCCCGATGCAAGCCTCGCACGCGCCGGAACTGGTCCGCGCGCTCCTGGATTTCGTCGGCGCTGACAGCAATGCCCTGCTTCTTCGCCGCATGCACGGTGAGCTTGTCGCGCACGATCTGCTCAATCAGGCTTTCGAACTGGCCAGTCAGTTTCAGAAGTCGAATGAATTCGCTGACATCCACAACTTCATCATCGATTCGCACTATCGCGGTCATGTTGTCCGCTCCCATGGTTGATGTGTGATCCGCACGGTCAACCCGCCAACTGTCTGAACGGATCGAGACCCAGGTCGATTAGCCGCCGCTCGCGCACCACGATCTCCGCGCTCGCTGTCATGCCATAACGCAATGGATAACGCGTGCCGGCAATCTCGTAGTAGTCTTTATCGAGCGTGACGCGACCCTCGTAAACCGGCTGTTTGTCCTGCAATGAAGGCTTGGTGGCCGGCGAAATATAAGCAAGCGTGCCGCTAATCAACCCGTAACGTTGGTAGGGAAACGCATTGAACTTCAGCTTGACCGGCAGGCCCTCGTGCAGGAACGCGCGGTCATGTTCGGCAATTTCGATCTTCAACACGGGCTTCGCGTCTTTGGGCGCAACGCCGCCGAGCGGCGAGTTCGCCTGAATCTTGTCGCCGCGCTGCGTCGACGTGACGTCGGTGATCACACCTGAAACGGGCGAGAGAATCAGCAGGAAATTGTCTTTGTCGATGTTCTCGAAACGTATCCGCGCGGCGGCTTCGGATACAAGCCGCGCGCTCTGTAGTTGCAGCCGCAACTTGTCTTCGACGTCGGTGACGTCGCGCACGGCCGCGTCATATTGAAGCTGAAGGTCGGTGGTTTGCTGGCCGCTTGTTTCCAGTTCCGCATTCGCCTTTGCATATTCGTGGCTCAAACGGAAGTCCAGTTCCGCAAGTTTCGATTGCGCGACGCGATAGGCGTTATCCGCTTCCATCGCAGCGGTTCGCTTCTGCTCGACCTGCAGTTCGGCTATTCCGCCGCCGCCCGGCTGCGCGAACAACTGCGAATAGCGGTCCAGTTCCTGGCGCGCCGCCTCCCGCACGCGCCGCGCGTTATCGAGCACGCTGCGCGCTTCGTCGAGTTCCGCTTTCTGCCCCTCCGCGAGTTTGCTCGTGCCTTCCGAAATGCGATTCTCATGCAGACGGGCCTCGACTTCCATTTGCGCCTTTAGCGCGGCGGCTCTTCGTTCCAGGAGCGCCTTCTTTTGCGGAAACTGCTTCCAGTCGCGCTCCGCATCTTCGAGCTTCAGTTGCGCCTGCAGCGCATTGCTCGCGGCCTCGATAGCGCCGCGCGCGTTCAGCCGGGCGAGCACGTCGCCCTTCGACACCGGCTGGCCCTCGGCGATATACAGGTCGGCCAGCTCGCCGTCGATCGGCGCATAAATGCGGCGCACTTCCGAATCCGGCGATAGCGTGCCCTGTGCGCTCACGATCACGTCCGCGCGGCCCACGAACGACCACAGGAGTCCCGCCACCACCAAGCCGACCATTGCCCAGATCAGCGCACGCGCGAGCCGCACCGGCTCGGCGGTCAGTATCGCGATACCTTCGACGCTGTGATCTTCCAGCGCTTCCGAAAGCAGCCTAGGGTGACTGTCGCGTTTCACTCTGCTCGCCTCCAATCAACGCCAGCTTCGCCTTTAGAAGACCCGGATCCAGCACCATGCGTAACTCGGTGAGCGAGCGGCGCTGCAAGCTTGTTTCGGCTTCGATATCCGCGAGCAGGCGGTCGAAGTCGGCAGGATGGTCCGCTTTCAATTGCGAATAGATACGCATGCCCTGTTGCGCTGCGCTTTGAGCGTCGGACAGCAAACGGGCCTCGTTGCGAAATCCCGGCGAGATGCCGGCTTCGAGCCGCTGCGTCCCACCGATCGAGCCGCTCGCGCGATATTGCTTCCACAGGCTCTGCGCCCGCAGCATCAGGTCTTGCGCACGCGCCAGTGCTTTATCGTGCAACGCGGCGACGTCCTTCTCGATCGAGTGCGCGAACCAGACGTCCGCCGACGGATCCAGGCTCGCATAGAACGACAACAGACGTTGGTCGTAATCTTTGCCACCACGCGTTTTTTGCAAATCGCTGTATTGGTCGAGCAACGCTTTTTTGCGAGTCAGGTCGGCGCTCAGCATATCGGACCATGGACCGGCTGGCATCGACTGCAAGCCGGCCAGCGCCTGTTGCGCGTCGCCGCGCTTCCACGCTTCGGACACAGCGTCCAGCCGCTGGATTACATCTGCCGATGGCAGACGCGTTGCCGCAAGTTGCCGGTATTGCTGCTGAAACGGCAGCGTGCTGAAGCGCGCCGCTTTCATCTGCGAAAGCAGTGAGGACAGTTGGCGAGCCAGCGCGGCTTCGAGCAAAGCAGTGTATTGACGCAGATCGTCGCGTACACGATCGAGCCCCGCGAGGCGCGGATAGCGTTGCGCGTAATCATCCAGTACAGACGGCAGTGCCTCTGGTTTGTCGCGCGCCAATTCGGTGCGAATGATTCCGTCTAACCGTTCGATCGCAGCGAGATAGACCGAATCGTCGCTCTCCAGCTTGCGCAGATGGCTCAAGGCCTGCGCGTACGGTTCCGAAAAAACGGGTACGTATGTCGCGATCCTGTCGAGAGCACGTTGATGGCTCTTGGGATCGTCGTCCCAACGCTGCAGCAAGCCGCCTATAGTCGCTTCGTCCGCGTACATGTGGATCGGCGCTTCGACGCCGCCTCGCCCCGCCACGAAACGCTCCAGATCGCCCACCCATTGCAGTTCACCGAGCAACGACGCAGCATCCGCATTGTTCGCGCTCAACGACTTCATGTCGGCAAGCATTGCGTCGGCCTGGTCGAACTGCGCCTTTTGCAGTGCATTGAGCCAGCTAGGAAGCTTCGCTTTCAGCAGTGCTTCGCTCGCAAGCGCGCTGACTTTGGTGTCGGCGGGATGGCTCGCCAGATAGCTCTTTGCCGACTGCACGGCGTTTGTATAGTCGCCGCTCGCGAGCAGATTTTTGACCTCGCGCTCGGGTGAACCGCGCAGATAGAGCGCCAACGCCGCGGCTGCGAAAAACACGACGGCCACGCCGCTCCACGCGGCGACGCGCCTCATGCCCGCACGATCGTCGCCCGCAAATGTCTTGCCAAGCTCGCTCGCGACGAGGCGCCAGCGGCGCTGCCTGCGCTTCGAAACGCTCGCGCTCTGGCTGTTATCCGCTCCATTCGCGCCGCTGTCGGCATCGCGCCCCCCGTTGGCGCCCTTCGCAACGCCGGCCGGCACCCCGCCGCCCGGCGACGCGCGTCTTGCTTGCGCCGACGCCGCGTGTGCAGACTCGTTGATCTCGTCCTCGCGTTGCCGCGCAGGGTCGACGCAAAAGATGTCGAGAAACGAATTCGCAGCGCCCACGAACGTTGTTTTGTCGGGGTCCGCGGCTTCGTCGACTGAGGGATTGAGGAGCAGTTGCGTCACGGTCGGCTCGTTTTCGGGCGGTTTTTGCAGCGTCACCCTGTAGACGAAGTGGTCTCCGCCAAATGCAACGACGTCGCCGTCCGTCAGAGGCAGCGCTGATTCGTCGAGACGTTTGCCACCGACGAATGTGCCGTTCGTGCTGCCCAGGTCTTCGACGTAAAGCTCCGAGCCCTTCAGAAAGATATGCGCGTGTCGCCGGGAAATGTAATTGACCTGATGTGGGTACCGGTCCTTGTAGCGCGAAAAGACATCATCGGCTTTGCTGACGAGGAACGGGAACGCTTGCACTTCGATCGGCTGAAGACCGAGATCGTCGCGCTGCGGCACGAGCAACAAGGCAGGGGCTTGTGCCGTGCTGCCAGCCGCTACGATGCGCGCGCGCGGTTCAATGCTCACGCGATAACACAATTCGCCGCCGAAACACAGTTCGTCGCCTGCCCGCACACGCGCCGGCGTCTGGCGCACTGCGGTGCCGTTTACCGTCGTGCCATTCTTGCTTTCGAGGTCCGCAACATAAATCGCGCCGTGCTCGACGAAGACCCGCGCGTGACGGCGCGATAGACGCGCAATCCGCTCAGCAGGGTAATCGGTAAACGGCGCTTCGCTGCGCCCAATTGCAAACAGGTTGTCGACAATCCGGATTGTGTCCAGCGCAGGTCGTTGCGCGGACGCAAGCGGAGACAACAGCACGTCGAAAGCGGCTTCGACAGTCGCGCGCGTCTCTGCAATGGGTGTTTCTCCGTCGGCCATTTTATCCGGATCACTAATCGTTTACCCGCTGCAGCGAGAGTGCAGCGGATTCAGCACGAAGGACGACGGCGAGAAGGTCTTTTATTAGCGAGCCATTGCAAAGCCGGCTCCTCAACGATTGTAAGTCACGCATCGCGAGTGTCAAATCCCTGTCGTCGGTTATGAAGCCAGTGGGCGCCCGGTATGAAACCCGTATAAAGCTCGCACTGGCTACATTGCGGATTAGCTCAGTGTTCCTTTACTTGCGTTGTACTGCCCTATTGCTATTTCACTTGCGCCTGCACGTCGACGTTGGGCCACCCGCCGCCGAGTGCCTTATATAGCAGCACCGTGTCGGACAAAATCTGTTCATGGTTGGCCAGCAAAGACTGCTGCGCCTCGAGTAGCGTCCGCTCGGTTTCGAACACTTCCAGTTGCGACACGAGACCAAGCCTCAGCTGAGACTGGATCTGATCAGCCACGATTTGCAGACGATCCACCTCTTGCTGCAATTCAACCCGCTGCGCCTTATGCGCATTCAGATTGACCAATGCGTTCTCCACTTCTTCGAATGCGCCCATCACCGTTGCACGATATTGCTGCTCTGCAACTGTCGATTGCGCCTGCGTTACCTTCACATGGGCGCGCACCGAGGGGTCGAGCAGTGGAATGTTGATACTGGGCATGAAGCCGTATGTGAACGACTTAAGCAAATCAGTAAGAGCAAAACTCGCCGTGCCGCCATGCGCGGTCAGGCTGATCGTTGGCAACTGCGCGAGCTTGGCCTCGCCGACAAGGTCGTACGCCTCCAGAACTCTGAACTCGGCGGCCACCACGTCGGGGCGCCGCGCCAGAAGTTGGGCAGGCAGGCCGTCGGGTACGGCGGGCAACTGCACGCGCTGCTGCAGATGGCCTTTGGGCAACCGAAACTCGCCGGCAGGTACGCCGATCAGCGTACACAACGCGTTGTTCGCGAGATCGCGCGAGCGTCCCAGTTCGAGCAATTGATTCGTCAGGCGATTGATCTCTGCCTGCTGACGCAATACCTGCGTCTGCGGGATGAGACCGCTGCGGCGCTGTCCTTCATAGATCGTCAGGATTTGCCGGTTGGTGACGAGTGTTCTTTGCTGCTGGTCTATCTGGTCGTCGAACTGAAGCAGCTGGAAATAGGTGCTCGACACATTCGACACCAGTTCCAGATAGCCGGCGCGCCAGTCGGCTTCGCTCGCATGAAACTCGGCTTTTTGCGCCTGCACGCCTTTCTCGACCTTGCCCCAGATGTCAATGTCCCAGTTGACCTGCGCCGCAACGTTGTATTGCTTCGCGAAAGTCTGCCCGGTGGTCTTCTGAAAACTTGCGCCGGCGCCGAGGTCCATCGTCGGCAACGCGCCGGCTTGGGCTTCGCCTATTTGGGTGCTGGCCACGTCGATGCGCGCGGCCAGCACCTTGATGTCGAAGTTGCCGCTGATGGCCTTGTCGATCAGCGAATCGAGAGTCGAATCCTGGAAGCCCTTCCACCATTCCGGTTCGATGGTGGCCGCCGCGGATATCGGTGAGCCTTTGTGATCGGACCACGACGCTTTGGCAGGCGTATCGGGCCGCTTGTAGTCGGGCATGCTGACGTCGACGCATGCGCACAATGAAAAGGCGCAGACAGTTGCCGCGCACAGCCCGCGCAACGTCGTCGCGGTGGAGTGATTGAACGAGCGCTGACGGACCAGTGAATCAAGCAACGCTGACACGATTTTCTCCGATGACGCCAACTTCACAGCACGACGCAACGCACGCTTCAAGTAAAGCATCTCCGCCGCCGCTTCACCATCGAAGCAGTGCATGAACATGGGTTCGGGAGATGTGCGGTAACGAGGTGTCGCGTGAAAAGAACGATTAGACGCGCAAACTTTTGAGGATCGATGCCGGCGCGCACGGGACGGGAGGCGTCGGCGTCGGCTCGCGCCGCTTACAACATGTAGATGTTGTTGCTTGCCGTCACATGTGGATCGATTTTGGCCGAGACGTCTGTAACGAAGGCTGCGTTGTTGCAGTTGCCGTTCTGAATATTAAGCGTCGTGCTGATCAGTTGAGTCGCATCGACCTTCTTGCTGTTGTCCGGCGCAAAGAACGGTGCGAAGTTCACGTACGACGGCGGATACATTAGACCGGTGCCGCCGCGCACGGCGCTCATCGCCTTACTGTCGAGTTGTTCGGTGATGGACAGGTCCTGGATCATCAGCGTGTTCATGGCAAATCTCCTGAAAGGGAAAGTCGCAGCCTTGCGGTCTGGGTTCGAGCAACTTGTCTACTCGAGTATCACTAACGCATAGGCTGTGCCAGTTTTGCTTTCCAATCCTAAGAGATTTGCCGAGACGTCGCTGGCAAGGCGTTGGGGAAGATTGCAGCCTCGCGATGGTGCTCTATCTGTAAAGAGAGGCTGCCTCGACATGATGGATTGCAACCAACAACCTGCGTGCAATGGTTGGTCAACGCGTGACACCGCCCGCTCGATGTCTATGCCATACGCGCTGCACGTCAACGCGCAATGACGGTGATTTTCTTCGAGTACACCGGCGGATTGTGCGGAATATGCATATCGTCGCCCATTAATAGCTGCAACGTATGCTTGCCGGGAGGCAACTGGACCATCGTCTCGGTTTCGCCGGCGCCGAAATGCAGGTGATTGCGGTCCGAGGGTATTTCCTGGTCCGGTGGCGGCAGGTCCGTGTCGATCAGAAGATGATGGTGTCCTGTGTTCGGATACTTCACGCCCTTTGGCGCTACGCCCATGTAACGCAATCCGAACCACACGCGAAACGGCTTATTGGCTGGAACAACCTGGCCATCGTTCGGATAGCCGATATAGGCATAAGCGCCCGCAGGCGCCGGGGTTCCCGCCACGGCAAAATCCGCCGTACCCCATGTCGCCGACGCCACCAGCGCCGCGACTGCGATGAGCTTGTACATGAACGTCTCTCCGTTCCGAGCGGTCCGCGATGAACGCGCGGCTCGCGCTAGTCTTATTGCACGGTGATGGTGATCTTTTTCGAGTACACGGGCGGCGTGTGCGGCACGTGATTGTGATCGCCCAGAATCAGTTGCAATGTGTGTTTGCCTGGTGGCAACTCGATACGCGCGTCGGTTTCACCCGCGCCGAAATGCAGATGATTGCGGTCCGATGGAATTTCCTGGTCGAGCGCCGGCAGGTCCGTGTCGATCAGTAGATGATGATGCCCGGTGTTCGGAAACACGACGCCCTTCGGACACACACCCATGTTGCGCAAGCCCATGCGGACCCACAGCTTGCCGCCATGAATCACGGCGCCATCGGGCGGCCAGATGATGTACTCCTCGGCGCCCGCGGGCGATGCAGTCGACGCGCCGAATGTGACGGCGGGCAGCGCCGCGCCACCGATCATCACGGCGAGCATGGTGCGCAAAACCGTGCGCCATGCACATAGCCGCGTTGCGGCCGTCAGACTCCAGGTGAGAACAGCGGGGACGTTGGTTATTCGCATAGCGCACTCTCCCGAAGAGCGGTCGTGGTCACCTCGACTGCGCGAGGCAGTGCGGGCAAATTCTGCTGCGTTCGCGAGCGCGCACGCGATGCGGCGGCCGCGTAGTTAAAACGACCGTGCCGCGTTACTTTGTGAATCAGCTTAGGACGTAACTTGCCAAAAAGATACGCCACACTCGTTAACCGTATAGCGCACTCGGTAGAAGTGTTGGTTGTGACCCGCCAAGTGCGTGCTATGGTTGTTGATACGTTGCAACGTGGATGGTCCAAAGCGCGTCGTGCGTTCCATACGTGTGCGCGGTACGTGCGGCGGCGACGCATAGCGCCGACCGGTGCTGTACGCGAATGCCTATGTTCTGTCCGGAACAAACAGGATCCGAAGATGTGGCGAATATTCCTGCTGATGTGGATGGCCGGGGCCATTCTGGTGGATTGCGGCAATACATTTGCCGCTGCGCCGCGTGAAAGCACTGGTGCGATGGACCGGGCAATCGCGCCGTTTGTAGCCGCACACGATTATCCTGGCGCGCCACGCATTGCACTCGTGATAGGCAATGGCGAATATGGCAACAATTCACACGACGTCGTCAGGCAAAACGCGCCGCGCGACGCACGAGTCGTCGGCAAAACATTGCGTGCGCTCGGCTACGACGTGACCGTGCTTTCGAACGCAACGCCGGCTTTGATGCAACGATCGATTGCCGAACTACGCGATCGTTTGACCACAGGTGGTATCGGCCTATTCTATTTCGCCGGTCACGGCATGCGGATCGGGGGGCAGACGTTGCTGATTCCCGCCGGACTGGACATGCGCTCGCCGGCTTCGTTGCTTCGCCAGGCCGTCGACCTGAATGACGTCGTGCAAGCAATGCATTCACGCGACAGCCAACTCAACCTCGTAATCCTCGATACCTGTCTCGACAATCCATTCGCCGCCGCTGTTGCGCCGGATGCGTCCGCACTTCCGCCGAACACGGTCGTTGCCTATGCGACCGCGCCGGGCGGTTTTGCGGCGGACGGCATACGCCATGGCATTTACACACAGGCATTGCTGCGGACAGTCGACGAAACACCAGCACAGCCTCTGATGAGCCTGCTTGCAAACGTTGCGTCCCAGGTTCGCGACGTAACGCGCGGCGAACAGAGTCCTTCGATTGCGTCGACGCTGACGGCATCGGCAGATGCAGGAATCAACGCGGTCAAAACCCCGGTCATGACTGTCGAGTCCCACGACGATACTGTCGTGACACTGCACAGTCGCGGCATTCTGCCAAAAGACAGCAGTGAACAATACGAAATCACGTTCTGGAATTCGATCAAGGACAGTAACTATCCCGGCGACTACGAAGCGTATTTGAAGGCCTATCCCAACGGGCGCTTCGCCACGCTCGCGCATGCCCGCATAGATCGCTTGCGGGCGGCGGCATCGAACGCGCCTGCGGCCGCTGCAGCACCTTCCCCCGCGCCGCCCGTCGCGCAACCGGCAGCGCCACCTGCTACACCGACACCGCAAGCCGCACGCCCTTCAACGCCTGTAGCGCCCCCCGCTACCGCGACGCCAGATCGGCAGCGCGCCGTTTCTACACCGCCCGCTGCGAGCACTACGGCACCGCCAACGCCGCCTGCCTCGGCAACCGCTCAGAAGCCCGCAGCGCATGCGCCGGTCGCGGGCGAAAGCCGCGATTGTGCGGCGTGTCCAATCATGATCGCGTTGCCCGCCGGCTCATTCTTGATGGGCAGCAGCAGCGACGATCCATCGGAGAAGCCCGTTCATCACGTGACGATCGGGGCACCGTTCGCGATCGGCAAATACGAGGTGACCGTCGAGCAGTGGAATGCATGTGTCGCTGCGAACGCATGTGCGAAACTCACTCCCGAAACGAATGCGAACAAGACGGCACCCGCTCGCGATCTCAGTTGGGATGACGCGCAGCAGTATGTAAAGTGGCTCAGCAAAACCACCGGCAAGCCGTACCGTCTGCCCACTGAAGCGGAGTGGGAATACGCCGACCGTGGCGGCACGACAAGCGCTTACTGGTGGGGAGATCAGATGCGCAAGGGCACCGCCAACTGCAAGGATTGCGGCGAACCGTGGCACAAGGAAGGCCCCGAGCCGGCAGGTTCGTTTGCGCCCAATCCATATGGCTTGCACGACATGAACGGCAGCGTCTGGGAATGGACCGCCGACTGCTGGCACAACTCGTACCAGTCCGCGCCCGCAGACGGCCGCGCGTGGGAGAGCCCCACTTGCGACATGCGCGTGATTCGTGGTGGCTCGTGGCGGGAAGGCAGCGGCTACATGCTCAGCGCGACTCGCTTTAAATACAGCTCAGGTGTGCGCCAATCGCAAGACGGCTTTCGCGTAGTCAAAGAATTGAAGTGATGCAGGGCTACAACCGCTTTCACGGTTGAGATGATGAGCACGCGCGGTTTATGGCGCGTGAGGCTTCGTGGTGATCGGCGCGAAGTCAGCGACGATCCGCTCCCGGCCATACTTCGCGCCGATCTGGGCGAGACGCGCGTCGAGTGCTCGAAGATAATCGGCTCGCGATTCCGCTTCGGGGCGCGGCTTGTCGAATAGCGGCGCGGGCGTGATCAGAAGCACGACCATCTCCGAGCCGAACGGCTTGGAAATGACCCAGTCGCCCGCGCTGCCGATCGTCGCCGAATAACGCGGTGGCGCCTGATTGTCCTTCGCGCGCGGGCTCGGCACCATATGAACCACGTTACCGTCGAGTTGGTAATAGTCGAGGTTCACGTATGAGTCATAGCCGGGCGTGCTCACGTCGACAACCAGCGGATCGCCCTCGCTCAACTGACCGCTCGGGGGACGTACCTGCAAGCCGGCGATGTGACCGGCCTGCCAGTTCTGCGTCCAATACGGCGCGAGTGCCTTAACGGTGTCGCATTTATCGTCCGCCACGGACTGAACGTTGAGTTTCACGTCATCCACGCCGGGAAGCGCCCGCAGCCCATCTTTCAGACGCGCGGCGCCGTAGCGTTGGGAGACATAACCGCGCACCGTCAACGTGTGATCCTGCGTCGATCCAGTTAGCGCCGAACACGGCACTTGGGCGAGCATCGGCGTCACGGCGGCGAGTGTCAATGCGGGCTTTGGAGCTGAGGGTGATGCGGGCGGTGGGGCAATTGTCGACGCATTCGTCGGTGCAGTCGTTGGTGCGTTCGTCGAGGCGTTCGTTGGTGCATTGGTTGTTGCGCCCGTTGACGAACCAGTCGACACCACGCCCGCTGTCGCCACCGAAGCGCTCGATTGCGTGGACAACGAGGCGCCCCGATCGACGCGCCCCTGCGACGAGCCCGCGCCCAACTGCGCCGGACTTTGACGATTCGGCGCCGACTTCCACGCGTACACGCCGACAGCCGTGGCGCAAACCACCGCGAAGCCCGCCAGCCCCGCCTTCGCCAACGTGCCCGATTTCTCGGCGCGCGCTTCGTTGTCGAACTCCGCGATAAAGCGCGCGATGCTCGGCATGCGAGTCGCGCGGTCGAAGGAGAGCGCGGCGCGCAGCGCGCGCCACTGTCTCGTATCGAGATTCGCCGGTCGTTGCAGCTTGAAATCTGCGTTGCGCGCCTGCGTGGCGGACAACCGGTCGAACGGATGATGCCCCGTCAACAGTTCATACGTGATGCAGCCCAGCGCGTAGATGTCGTCACGTGGATCGGGCTCGCGATGCTCGATCATTTCCGGGCTCGCATACGCGGGCGTCAGCGCGCCGAGGCTCCCCGGATCGAAGACCGTTGCATCGCTCTCTTCCTCCGGGCGCTGAAACACGCGGGCAATGCCGAAGTCGATCACTTTGACTTCGGCATTCGTCGTGAGAAAGACGTTGGCGGGTTTGAAATCGCAATGCACGAAGCCGCGTTCGTGCGCATACGCGAGCGCGCTGCACATGCCGCGCACGATGGGCAATGCCGCGCGTACTGGCATGCCCTGATAGCCCGGGGTGCGCAGCAACTGGCTTAGTGGCTTGCCGGATAAGTACTCCATCGTCAGGTAGACGATGGGCCCGTCGCGATCGAAGTCGTACACCGTGATGATGTTGCGATGCGCGAGCACCTGCGCCTTGCGTGCCTCACGCTGCAACGCAACTAGCGAATTCGGATTACCGCGAAACTGGACGTTGAGAACCTTGATCGCGAGATAGGGCTTTCTGTCCGACGCCTCCAGCTTTCGCAGATCGAGCGCCTTGTAAACAGTGCCCATTCCACCGACGCCCAGGCATTCTTCAAGTACAAAGCGGTTGTTCAGCGTGTCGCCGGTGCCTTTGATCTGGTCATGGCCTAACCCGATGGATGCGTTAGGCGCACTCGCGCCGGTGCCTGCGGGTATTGCGCCTGCGGAGCGCGCGGATGGAATTTCAACCGTAGTCTGGATGCCGGTCTCGTCGCCGCCAGCGGCCACATTCGACAAACGTAACTGCTCGATACGCCGCCGCACTTCGACGTAAATGTCCTCGGGCAGCGGCGCTTTGCGATGCGCGGCGCCGAGCATATCCAGCAGCTGCGCGGGACCGAGTCCTTCGGTCACCAACGTGCTGTCGAGTTGAGCGACGAACTCGTCACGGGACAGCTCGCCGTTCTGGAAGTCGTGAATCACACGCGCAAGGCTAGCCATTTTGTGCGAGATGCCGCCGCTGCCATAGACCCCGATCGCACGCGACCGAGGCTCCCGAGGCCGATAGGAAAGCTGTCGTAACCAGTTACATGTGCCGCTTCGATACTAGCTCCCGGCCTGCGCTTTCGCAAACCAGGATTGCCCCGCGCGATGCATGAGCAGCCAATGTCGGGCATGCTCCAACACAACCAGACGGGTTGTCGGGAGAGTGTCACCACTCGCTGCGATTGCGCCGGCCGCAACGGAGAGCCGCAAATACGGCGAGTCAGCCTGCAAGCCGCATCCAGAAAGGCGCTGATACTTTTGTTAGGAACCTTTACTAAATCTGGCAAACGCCGTGCATTAGTGACGCCTGAGCAGACAGGTTGCTCGGATCGAACGGCAACAACGTTGCGAGCAACAACATCCGCTTGCGATAAGCGGCGAGGCGAAGCGGCCGCTTCTTCATGCCGCTTCGCCTCGCGCCAGTTGCTTTTTTCTTCTGCGTCACTTTGGAGAAATACCATGTCGTCCCTCATGATTCGCGACCTTCCCGAGTCCGCGTACTCAGCCGCCTACCGAGGCTAAGCCTGTGTCCGGCGGCGCCGGCCTGCCCTCGGCAGGCGGTCTAATCGGCATTGCCAACGTCAACGTCCCGGCGATAACGAAGGACCGGGTGCTTCCCTAATGCCGCCTGCCCATATCCGCCAGGCAGGCACAAAACAGATTTCCTATACTTATAGCGCGACGAGACCTCAGCACACTTGACCCTATCCGTGAGCGCAGACGAGACCAGTGAACGGTCGCAGCGCGCGGCTTCTTCGGCGGACACACCATGGCCAGACTTCTCATCAACGACCTTACTGACAGCGTGGAACTCGACCGCGAGGCAATGGCCGCCATTGTCGGCGGTGCACGCATTGGCACGCGCCTGACGCGCGCCGCGCCGCTCGTGCCGGTTTCCGCGCGGGTCGTCGAGTATCCACCCGGCTTTCCGGCCGCGCATCAGGCGATCGGAAAAGTAGCCGCTACGCGCGATAAGCGGCGCGGCTAGATTCGCTTTCACATCAGCAGTGCGGCGGCATGCGTCATCGACGCGTGCCGCTTTTGTTTTTGTCGCGCGAGGCGCAGCGCGCGGACTGTTTCGCAGCGCTGCCCGCGTGCCCGCTGCCCAACATTGCGGACGTGAAATGTGGGTTACGTCCGCACACTTCGCTTCTGTCTTTCGCTCATCGCAATGCGCTTCTGGCGGCCGTGCCGCGCATATCGTTGCCTGGCGCGGCGTCGCCGATGAGATGACAGCTTCCGCGTTCATCGAACGAAAATTGGCATACACCTTGCAGAAATAGAAGCGAGCACCTTGCCGTGCTCGCCCGCCCACTTCGAGGAGTATCGCCATGAAATCCACCGTCATTATCAAGGACCTACCCCGCTGCGCGGACGCGTCACGCGAGGAAGCCACGCTCGACGCCGAGCAGATGAAACTCGTGCGCGGGGGCCGTTCCGTCGTCGTCACAGTCGACGGCGGCGCCTCGGGCCACGTCGACGACTTCGACGTCAACACTGCCATCTTCGAAGGGCGCATCAAAGGCACCTATCTGTAGGACGCGTGAGATGTCCGCAATTGGAAACCGCCGCGCCGCGCCCTTGCTGGCGGGGCGCGGCGGTCCGGACATGCGCCGGCGAAATTGCCCTTGCGTTCTGTATCAATCGATATATAATCCAGTTTTATATCGTTCGATACAGAATTTGCCGCACAGGCGGTAAAGGACATGGATCATGGCGCGACCCCGCGGATTCGACGAGCAAGAGGTGCTCGAAGCAGCAAGCGCGACCTTCTGGCTCAAGGGCTACGAGGCCACCTCCACACGCGACCTGGTTAAATCGACGGGTCTCACGCAGCCGAGCCTCTACAACGCATTTGGCGATAAGCGCGGGCTGTATCTGCGCGCGCTCGAGCACTACCTGGACTGCACGCTGCGCGAGCGCATCAGGCGCTTCGAAAGCACGGTGCCGCCGGCTCAAGCCATTACGGGTTTCTTCGACGAGACAATTGAGCGCTCCGTCTCCGATCCGCACAAACGCGGCTGCATGCTGGTTAATTCGGCGCTCGAAATTTCGTCGGAGGACGAAGCATTTCGTAAGCTCGTCGCGACCGAGATCGCCGAGATCCGCGAGTTCTTTTATCGTTGCCTTGTCGCCGCGCAGAAGGGCGGCGCAATCGCTGCGACCGTATCGCCCGCCGATGCGGCCACTCATCTGCTCGCCACGGTACTAGGCATGCGCGTGTTGGCGCGGGTCGATCCGCAACGAGACGTGCTGACGAGCGCTGCCGCAACCGCTCTCGCGCTGCTCGGCTTGCCGGCGATACCTGCCAGACACGGCGGCGTCTAAATCACGCGCCTAACGGGGCGCACACCATCGCATTTTTACCCATAGCCGAATCCACGTTCAGCACGTTGGCCGGTAAAGGAATCGTCATGTCTTCAGCGCCCTCATTGACCTCTCCGGTCTCTACATCGCTCGACGCCCGATCGCTCTACGCGACGCTCGCCGGCTTGTGCGGCAGCCTCGTCGCAATCGGACTCGCGCGCTTTGCGTACACGCCGCTGATTCCGTCACTGATTCAGGCGCACTGGTTCACGTCGTCACAAGCAGTGACACTCGGCGCCGCCAACTTCGCGGGCTATCTGATCGGTGCGTTGATCGGGCGACCTCTTGCCTCGGCGCTGTCGAACCGTACCGCGTTGCGTCTGCTGATGGCTGTTGTGACCGCAGCCTTCTTCGCCTGCGCATATCCGCTCTCGATCAACTGGTTCTTCGCATGGCGTCTGCTTTCGGGCATCTCCGGCGGTGCCATCATGGTGCTCGTCGCGACTTCTATTCTTCCGCACATTCCCGCGCCGCGGCGCGGCTTTGTCAGCGGCATGATCTTTCTCGGACTGGGCCTTGGCATTGCAGCGTCCGGAACGCTCATACCCGAACTGCTGCATTTCGGGCTGAGAACCACATGGCTTGGTCTTGGCGCAGTCGCGCTCGCATTGACGGCGGTAAGCTGGTTCGGCTGGCCGTCGACGAATCCTCCCGCACCCGCTGCAGCAGCCGGCAATCGTCATGCTTCACACGCCAGCAATCTCGGGCTGCGTGCGCTGTATGCGCAATACGCGGCGAACGCGCTCGGTCTCGTGCCGGCAATGATCCTGCTTGTCGATTACGTGGCGCGCGGGCTCGGTCGAGGCGCGGCAATTGGCGCGGACTACTGGGTGCTCTATGGGCTTGCCGCGATCGTGGGACCAGTCATCGCAGGCAACGTTGCGCATCGTATCGGTTACGGCAAGGCTTATCGCGTCGCACTGCTACTGCAAGCGGTAGCCGTTGCAATGCTTGCGCTTTCCGGCAACGCATGGGTCCTTGGATTGTCGACTGTGATTCTCGGCGTCTTTACGCCCGGTATCGTCCCGCTCGCGCTCGGTCGCATTCACGAACTCGTGCCGCACGATCACACCGAGCAACGGGCCTCGTGGAGTCGCGCGACAACCGCATTTGCGCTCTTCCAGGCGCTCGGTGGTTATGGCTACTCGTATCTGTTCTCACACTCGCATAACAACTACGCGTTGATCTTTGCTTGCGGCGGCGTCGCGCTCGCCCTTGCGTTCATCGCGGACATCGTCGCGTCGGGCACCAGGACCGCACCTGCAACCGGTATATGAGCGTAGCCAACGCGCGTAACCGCGCCTCGCGTTCTACGCTGGGCACGACGCTTGCTCCAGCAGGTTGACGACGCTGCCTGGTCCCACGCACGGCAATAAAGCGTGCGAGGCTCCTCGATAGGCAACTCCATCAACCAAGCGGAGGTCATATATGTTGGGAACTATTCTTCTGGTTGTGCTGATTCTTCTCCTCATTGGCGCGTTGCCGACGTGGCCGCATAGCCGTTCATGGGGTTATGCGCCGACGGGTGGTCTCGGTATCGTGCTCATCGTTGTGATCGTGCTGCTTGTCGCCGGCGTCGTTTAGCCGATTCGTGATGCGGTCACATCATCAATAAGTCCCCGCAGGCCAGGCCGCCGGATTGCGATGCAGTGAACTGCGCGCAAATCCGGCGGCCTCGCTATATTCGTACTTAGACAAAAGGCACGTTCAAAGCCCGAGGAATTGCGATGGAAAAGTTACTCGCCAATCAATTTGCATTGGTCACTGGCGCAAGCTCGGGCATCGGCTATGGCGTTGCAAAGGCGCTCGCGAATGCGGGCGCGTCCGTCGCTCTGAATTATCATTCGCACGCTGAATCGGCCGAGAATCTCGCCGATGAAATCAATCAATCCGGCGGCGCCGCAATCGCGGTTAAAGCGGATGTGTCGAATCCCGTCGAAGTCGACGCAATGTTCGAAGCGTGCCGCGCTCGCTTCGGCACGTTGGATATCGTCGTCGCCAATTCCGGTTTGCAGAAGGACAGTGCTTTTGCCGAAATGACGCTGGAGGATTGGCAAACGGTGATGGCCACCAACCTGACGGGGCAATTTCTCACCGCTCAGGCAGCCGTAAAAGAATTTCGCCGACGCGGACCGACGTCGGTGTCGAAAGCGGTTGGCAAGATCATCTGCATGAGTTCCGTCCACGAGGTGATTCCGTGGGCCGGACATGTTAACTATGCCGCGTCGAAGGGCGGGATTCAGATGTTCATGAAGTCACTCGCGCAGGAAGTGGCGCCGGAGCGCATCCGCGTGAATTCGATTGCGCCCGGCGCGATTCGCACGCAGATCAACCGGGACGCGTGGGACACGAGCGCGGCGCGCGACAAACTATTGCAACTGATTCCTTATGGCCGCGTCGGCGAAGTGGAAGACATCGGCAAGGCTGCCGTCTGGCTCGCATCGGATGAAAGCGACTACGTTGTGGGCACAACCTTGTTTGTCGACGGCGGCATGACGTTGTATCCGGGATTCGCCGACAATGGCTAAAGCCAGTAGGCTCGTTGTCGCCGTGACCTTCCAGCAGTTTTTCGAACAGATCTATATCGCCCATTTGACCGCCTTTGAGCATTAGCTCGGTGCCATCCAATTGAGGACTGTCGGCGTGGACACGGCACACGCTCACCCCAGCCGACAGCGGCGCAAGGTACGACAAACCCCATGCGCCGAGCGCTCGCACCGCGATACTCGATGTGTCACCGCCCGCAATGCCGACACGCTGCAATTTCTCCGCGTCGAGCACTTGCCTCAACAATGCCGCGCAAGCATGCGCAAGCCGAGGCAACGCGCCGGACGATTCAATCGCGCCCGGTTCGCGCCGCGACGTGAAGGCCAGTACGTTGCTTCCGTTGCGCAACGCGTCGACGATTGCTGCCACTTGCACCATGAGATAGCTGTGTGCTGATTCGCCCGTCATCTGCAGCGCGTCCAGTTCAATGTGGCGATATGAGCGCGCGGTGCGGATCTGCACTTGAGTCAACGGCGACAGGCTGCCCGCCATCACGAAGACGGGACCGCGCGCAGGAGCCAACCGCTCGCGCTGCGGCGTTGCTTCACTCGCGGCCGAGTCCCCGAGCGCGGAGACATACGCCTGCGCGGCGCTTCTCGCCTGGTGCGTCAGCAAACGCCCAATCGCTTGAAGATGCGAATCGTCGAGCACGTCGAACAGCACCGCATCGGGCCGCAACGTGACCCGGCGTTACGAAGAACGTGAGATCGGTTTTCTTCATTTGATCGAATCCACGTTCCCGCAAGTGCGCGCAATCGGACTACGTGAAGGACAGGACGACAGCGAGCGCAATTATGTGCAGACGCGCAGGCTGCTGGAGCAGCATCCAGACCTCGCCGGCATTTACAACAGAGGCGGCGGATCGGACGGCGTGGGGCGCGCAATCGTCGAAGCGCGCTCGGATCAGAAGATTCTTTTCGTAGGACATGGTCTGACGCCGGACACGCGAGCGTTGCTAATCGACGGAACAATGGACGCATTGATCACACAGACGCCGCAAGCAATGGTGGGAAACTGTTTGCGCATTTTCCGCAACGTGCGCGACAAACGCGATGCAATGAGCGACGTGAAGCCGGTGCAGTTCAGTATTGTGTTGCGCGAGAATCTGCCTTGATTTACGGGCTTTCGCGCGCGCTCGACGTCCGCATACAGTGATCGGAAATCACCCGGGCACGCGAGATGCTCAATCTCCTTCGTGTTCCAACCTTATACGAAAGGAGATACATCATGCCTTACCTACTTGGCTGGCTTCTCGGTGTTCCGGTAATCGTGCTGGTAATTCTGTACCTCATCTTCCATTGATCACGTGAGACCTGTCCCGTGGCGCGGCCCTTAGGTGGCCGCGCGTTTTTTAATGCGGGTCTAGATGCGCCTCGTGATGCTCGTCGCGATACGCGCGATACATGCGATACATGCATTCGTGCAAGAGCGAGCATTCGCTGCAATACGGTAGCGTCGCAGTTTCTCTCATGCCGCCTTCGGTAAAGGCAGCGATCACCCATAGCGGCTTGTGGCCGCGAGTGGCCCGTTAGCGTCGAGCCTGATGGTTGTCCCGGGCACGAATGCACCCTGAAAATATACCGGCCACCGTGCTGGATAGGCTTCCAAATCCGACACGCGTTGCAGCGACTCTCGGGACATTCTTCCGATAGAATCAAGGTTAGACGAACAACCTTCCGGGTCGGCCATGAGCCCCAAAAATCGCGCGCTGGACAATCAGGATCGCAGGATCATGCGCGCATTACAAAAGAATGCGCGCTTAAGCAATGCGGAACTGGCGGAACTGGTCGGCATGTCGACCACGGCATGCTGGAATCGCACGCGTCAACTGGAAAACGAAGGCTACATTCGCGGCTATGTCGCGCTGCTCGATCAACAGAAGCTCGGCTTTGCGGACATCGTGCTGCTCGAAGTGACGCTCGACCGTCACGACGACGACGCACTCGCGCGCTTCGGCGCCGAGCTCGCGACGCTCACCGAAGTTCTCGAAGCGTACCTTGTGTCGGGCGATTACGATTACCTGGTCAAAGTCGCTGTCGATGGCACCGCAGGTTATGAGCGCTTCTTGCGCGAGAAGCTATACAAGATCGCGGGCATTCGTCATAGCCGCTCAATGTTTGCGCTGCGCTGCATGAAAAGTATTCCGTCGGTGCAGGTATAAGCCGACTCCGCTCGCGGTCAATACACGCATTCAGTTCCGACGCAGCGGTCTTTGACATGCCGCGAGCACAGCGCCGCCCGCCAGCAACAGCGCGGAATAGATGAGGCCGCGAGCAAGACCTGCTCCGTCGGACACCCAACCGATCACCATCGGCCCAACGATCTGTCCGAATGCAAAAACGATCGTGAATGCGCTGATGCCTTTTGCCCAGTGGCTCGTCGGCAGGTTGTGGCGCACGAACGCCGTCGTCGATGCAACGGCGGACAGGAACGTCGCGCCGAATAGCGCGCCCGATACGAACGCGATCCACGGTTGCGTGAATAGCGCGGGCAACAATGTCGCGACCGCCAGCAACGCATTGAGCACGGCGAGCGCCTGACCGCCACGCATGCGGTCGAGCAGCCCTGACCACAGGCGCGCGGAGAGCACCGTCGCGATGCCGAGCAAAAGATAGAAACCCGTGACGACAGTGGCGCTCATACCCGCGTTGCGCAACAACGCGACAATGAACGTCATATAGCCGATATAGCCGACGCCGAACAGCGCATAGCCGCCGAGCGCGCGAGCGAAATGCGGCCAGCGCTGGGCGTCGTCTGTATTGCCCATGTGCGCCGGTGCCGTTGCCGCCACCGCGTGCACACCCTCGATCTTGCGCGCGGCGCCGATGGCGGCCACGCTAAATGCCGCGCATGCGGCAGCCAACGCAAACCAGGCGAACTGCCAGCCATGCGCACGGTTGAGAATGGTCAACGGCACCAGTACGGACGAAGCGACAATGCCCCATCCCGTGCCGCCGTAATACAGGCCGAGAACGAGGCCCGCATCGCGCGGACTCGCCGACGCAAGCCTCGCGGCGAGCACGCCACCGCTAATGAAAACCGCAGCGCTGCTCGCGCCAGTGATCACGCGCAGCACAAGCAGCGAATTGGTATCGGCAAGCAGGCCGCTGGTCGCCATGAGAAACGCAGTGGCTACGCACCCGGCCACGAACAGTTTGTCTGCCTGCCAGCGACGCGCGAGTCGCGGAAACGCCAGCGCGCCGAGCAGATAGCCAAGCGCATTTGCAGTGTTCATTGCCCCTGCTTCAGCGAAGGTCCAGCCGAGGTCGAGTTTCATCGACGGCAATAGCAGCGCGTAGGCGAAGCGCGCGAGGCCTAGCGCAATCGCGCTCCCCAGCGACAACGCGGCCGCCAGCATCAGCATAGGAAGGCGCTGCGCCGCGTGGTCGGCTATGGGAGCTGCGGCAGCGTCGGGCGGATGTGTCGGCATGGGCTAGTCTGGATGGGAAAGCATTGCTGCTAAGCGGTTCTGTTGCTCGGCGTTGTCGCGCTTCGCCATCATATCGGGAGGCGCGGTGCGGGGCTGACAGTTAGTTGCATTGTGATGCGCGGCAACGCGCGTGCTGGCAGTCCGCGTGTTAGTGCGCGAGCGGCCGGATCGACGTCGGCAGCGACCACGCAACGCACGCCGCGTAGCCATGCGGCGCTTCTATCCATTGCGCGGCGATCTCACGCATGTCGTGCGCAATGGCATTGCGCAACGTCACGCGATTGCCTTCGCGCGGCAGTACGGCGAGATGCTGCAAGCCTCGCGTGATGCCGACGCCCGTAGTTTTGACGAGCGCTTCCTTCGCCGTCCATGCGTCGTAGAACCCAGCCATCTGTTCGGAAGAATCGAGGCGCTCGATCCACGCTGCTTCGTCTGGGTCGAGCGTCAGCGTCATGATGGAACGCCAGTCGAATCTGCCGCTGTGCTGTTCGATATCGACACCGACGCGCCGAACATTCGACATCGCGATCAAAGCAAATCGTCCCGCATGGGACACATTGAAATCCGGCGCTGTCGAATCCGCGAGCCGTGGCCGCCGGTTTGCGTCCATTGCGAAGCGCACAGCGTGAGCTTCGACGCTCATGCGTTGCGCGAGCAACTCGCGCAACGCCGCGCGCGTCGAGGCGAAGCGCAGCGCGTCGTCAAGCTGGCGGAAGTTGAGCGCTCTGTCGCGCTCGTCGTGACTGAGGCACGCGAACGCCGCGGCATCGAGCGACATGTCGAAATGCAGATCGATCCGCCACAACGAAACGTCGGGCGGGCCTTGATGCTGAAGCGGATGCGGTTCGATGGTGTCAGACATCGGCAGAACTGGGCGCAGTGGAATTACTGCGACTCTACATGATGGCTCCCGTTCCGAGCGGCGGGATCTCACGCGCTCTTTGACTCTTTCGGCACGCCGATTAATAGCGCGACACCGCTCGCGAACAGCAATGCCGTCAGTAGGTAAAGCGCGGTATCCATGCTGCCGGTGTGCATCTTGATCTGCCCGATCGCCCACGGGCTGACAATGCCGCTCGTGATACCGATGCTACTAATCAACGCTATCCCGCCCGCCGCCGCAGCGCCTGATAGATAACTCGACGGCACGGTCCAGAAGATCGGCAACGCAGAGAAGATCAGCAGCGTTGCGAGCGACAGAATCGCGAGCATCGCCGGAAAACTGCTTAAATGCAGCGTCAACAGAGACAGCGCGATGCCCCCGCCAATGGTGCATACGGCGAAGTGCCGCCGACGCTCTGCGCGCCGGTCGGAATGACGCGCGATCAGCACGAGACCAAGCGCGCCGATTGCATTCGGAATGACACTGTAAAGACTGATTGAGAGAACATCGCGAATGCCGAAGTCGCGAATCATCAACGGCATCCAGAAACTGAGCGTCAACGACGCGCACGTCAGCGAAAAATAGATGAACGCAAACAGGTAGACGCGCGGATTGCGCAAAGCCTGCATGAACGAGTGTGATGAATGCGACGATGCCGTGCGGTCCTCATCGCGCTCGGCGATCAGTTGAGCTTTCTCGCCCGCCGTAAGCCATTTTGCGTGCTGCGGGCCGTCGACGAGATAAAACGCGGCGACGAGTCCCAACACAACGGCCGGCGCGCCTTCAATCACGAACATCCACTGCCAGCCGTACAGACCCAACACGCCGCCCATATCGCGCATGATCCAGCCCGACACCAGGCCACCAAGCACGCCCGCAACCGCGACGCCCGCGAAGAAAACCGACAGCACGGCCGCGCGCCGGCGCGCCGGATACCAATAGGTCAAATACAGTACGATGCCGGGGAAAAAGCCCGCTTCGAAGACGCCGAGCATGAACCGCAGCAGATAGAAGTGCGCGGGTGTCGACACCATCATCATGCCGACCGACGCCACGCCCCACAGCAGCATGATCCGCGTGAACGTGCGGCGTGCGCCGAATCGCGACAGCAGGAGATTGCTGGGTACTTCGAATAGCACATAGCCGATATAGAACACCGCGGCGCCGAGACCGTACATGGCGTCGCTGAAACCAAGGTCGTGCTTCATCTGCAATTGCGCGAAGCCAATGTTGATTCGATCCAGGAACGACACGACGTAGCAGAGAAACAGAAACGGCACGATGCGCAGCGATACTTTGCGATACAGCAGATCGTCGTGCGCGGCAGTGCTTGAACTCGGCTCAAGCGCGGGGGCAAGGGATTGACTCATCGGTTATCTCCAAACATGAGGCGTGAAGGGTCCTACGGACCCGCGGGTCCGGTGTCTTGATGCACCGCGTTGTTGTCTGCTGAGATGGCGGCGTGCGAATGCGCGGAACCGCCCTACTGTCGCGATGAAGTGCGCGCGACTCAGGGAGCCGGGCGCGCGTTCACGCTACATGCAGCGTCGATTACGCTGCCAGTGGATGAATCTCGCCGCCTTGTGTCGCTGGATCCGCGACGCCTTCGCGTGCGAGACGGATCGCTTCGAGCAGCGTCGCGTGATCGCCGATATGGTTGGCGAGCAACAGAATGAGTTGCGCGTTGGCGGACTGACTGCGCGCGTCGTCGAGGTCGCGATGCATGTCGATCAACGCCTCGTAGAAATCGTCGGGACGCGCGAGATTCGGTTGCGTGTTCAGTGCCATGTCGTGTCTCCAGATTCTATTTATCGCTACGCTTGCGGTGGTTTCAGGCCGTACCTTCCACGCACAACGCGCGTTTCAACGCGCTCTCCACCGTGCTCGCGTCGAGTCGCCGCCAACGTGCGCATACATGCTGGTCCGGCCGGATCAAATAGAACGTGCCGGGTTGCGCGTCGTAGCGCGCGCTCGCCACGCCTTCCACGTCGCGCAAAATTTTTGCGTCCGTTATCGCGGGCGCCGGCGCTTCGCCGCGCGCGACCACAACGAGTTTCATAGGAATCGCGCCTGTGCGAAGGCCATTCAACGCGGCTTCGGTTTGGGAGTCGATGCCGTGTTCGCCACAGAAAAGCACGCCAGTGAATTGCTGGCCAAGATGAGCGAGCAGCCACGCCGGTTCGCGCGTCGCCTGCACTGGCGCATCCACACAGGCAGCACCCGGCACCATCGCCCCCTCGAAGCTGTCGCTATCCGGCGTGTTCAGCGGCGAGTCGCTCAGCACCGCGGGCACGGAGAGGCGGCCACTGTTCGTCAGCTGCCGCGCAAACGGATGGTGGCGCGCGAGCTTCAGCACAGCGTCGCGGAACACGCGGCTCACGGGGCTCTTCGGTGTGATGAAATCGGTGGAACGCGTCGAGTTGCGGATGTTTTCGTCGGCGGCAAATTCGCGTTCGCTTGCATACGTGTCGAGCAACACGTCCGATGCCTTGCCTTCGAGCACCATCGCCAGTTTCCATGCGAGGTTCTCTGCGTCCTGCACGCCGCTATTGGCACCGCGTGCGCCGAACGGCGACACGCCATGTGCGGAATCGCCCGCGAACAGCACGTTGCCGTGCCGGAAGCGCTCCATGCGCAAACACGAAAACGTATAGACGCTGACCCATTCCAGTTCGAACTTTGCATCGGGTCCGAGCAACGCGCGCACACGCGGAATGACGCGCTCCGGCGTTTTCTCCAGCACCGGATCGGCGTCCCATCCGAGCTGGAAATCGATTCGCCACACGTTGTCCGGCTGACGGTGCAGCAACACCGATTGATTCGGATGAAACGGCGGATCGAACCAGAACCAGCGCTCGGTCGGAAAGTCCGCTTCCATTTTCACGTCCGCGATCAGGAACCGGTCTTTGAACGTGACGCCTTTGCTGTCGAGTCCCATCAAATTGCGAATCGGACTACGCGAGCCATCGGCGGCGACCACGTAGCGGCCGCGCAAAGCGTACTCACCGTCGGGCGTGTCGACGGTCAACGTCACGGCTGCGTCGCACGTTCCCGGCGTTCCGCTTTGCTCCACACCGACGACTTTGCTTTTCCAGCGAATCTCGATGTTCGGCATTTGCTGCGCGCGTTCGAGCAGAAAGCCTTCGACGTAATACTGCTGCAAGTTGATGAACGCGGGCCGATGGTGGCCCGCTTCCGGCTGCAGATTGAACGAATAGACCAGTTCGTCTTTGAGGAACACCTTGCCGACATTCCAGCTGATGCCCTTGTCCACCATTCGCTGACCGCATCCGAGGCGATCGAAAATATCGAGCGAGCGCTTCGAGAAGCAGATCGCGCGCGAGCCCGTGGACAACGAACAGTCGTCGTCTACAAGTACGACCGGCACGCCCTGCTGCGCGAGGTCGATCGCCGTGGCGAGGCCCACCGGGCCCGCGCCAACCACGATTACCGGGTAGGCCGGCTGCTCCGCTCCGCTGTGCACGCCTTGCGCGCCCTGTTCACGGCATGGCCGGTATTCGAACGACAGCCTCTGGTAGTCGATGCTCATCTTGTGTCTCCGTCCTTCTCCGCTTTGCTCTGCTGTGCTTCCCTGCTTTTATTCGCTTCTATTCGTATGCAGATCAGGCTTGCAGTGCGTCCCACATTTCCTTGTCGCGTTGCGCAGTCCAGATGCGCGGATGTGTGATGCCGCTCGCTTCATCGAAAGCACGCGAGACGTCGAACGGCAAGCAATGTTCGTAGATGAACACGTGCCCGAACTTCGGGTCCATTGCTTTACGCGTGTGCGCCATCGCGGCCTTCAGATCGAGCTTCTGTGCGACGGCTTCGCGACCTTGCTGCAACAGCGTGGTGACGAAATCCTTCGTGTAATCGAGGCCCTTGTTGACATCTTCGGGCGTGGTCAGCGCTGGGCCGCGGCCCGGCACCAGCTTCTCCGCATTGAGCGCACGCAGTGCTTCGAGTGTGGCGGGCCACTGTTCGAGTTGGGCGTCGCCGCAATAGCATGCCGCGTCGTATTCGACGAGATCGCCGGAAAACAGCACCTTCTGCGACGGCAGCCACACCACCGTGTCGCCCTTCGTGTGACCCGCGCCAAGATGCGCGATGCGGACTTCGAGCTTGCCGAGGAACAGCGTCATTTCCTTTTCGAACACGAGCGTCGGCCACGTCAGGCCCGGCACGGTTTCGACGCCGGCAAAGAGACGGGGAAAGCGCTCGATCTCCGACTTCATGTCCGCCTCGCCACGCTCGACGATCATCTCGTACGTGCCGCGGCTCGCAATCACTTCCTGCGCGCCTTCCTTGAAATACGCCGACGCGCCGAGCACGCGCACCGCGTGATAGTGCGAGAGCACGACGTATTTGATGGGTTTGTCGGTCACGCTGCGAATCTTCGCAATGAGGTCTTGCGCCATGGCCGGCGTGGCGGTGGTGTCGACGATCAGCACGCCGTCGTCGCCAATGATCACGCCCGAGTTCGGATCGCCTTCCGCCGTGTACGCGTAGGCGTTCTCGGACAACTGCGTCCACGTGACCTTCTTGACTTCCAGATCGGCCTGAGATGCGAATGCCTTTGCCATGCTTGTCTCCCTCAAAAGTTGGACGTGAGGCGAGACGGCCGGCGGCGCGCCTTGGCGCGGGCTGACGTTATTGAAGGTTGTCTCGCCCCGTTTTTGACTCTGTGACTGCGCCGGTGTATCGGGGTGAATGCATCTTATGGCCGCGTCAGTTTATTTGTCAATAGCGAAATCTATCGCTATACGCAAATATCGAAACGTCTAACATGACGGTGTGGACAGCGGGGTTTGTAGCGCGGGCTTCGGTTAACATGGACGCTTTTTCGGACGAACACGGGCGTGGGCAAAGCAGCGAAACCATCCCCGGGCGAAGGCTCGGGCGGCAGCCAGACGACGGACAGCGGCAAGACGCAGCGCGGCATTCAGAGCGTCGAAGTCAGCGGCCGGGTGCTGCTCGCGCTGGCGCGGGCGCGCGCGCCGTTGGCACTGTCGGACCTCTCCACCGCCGCCGAACTCGCGCCGGGGCAGGCGCACGCGTATCTGGTCAGCTTGAGCCGCCTTGGCCTCATCAAGCGGGATGAACTCACCGGCCGCTACGAGCCCGGTCCGTTGTCGTTGCGTCTGGGGCTCTTGCATCTGGAGAGTCAACCGGCGTTTCGCGCCGCCGTGCCGCGCGTGGCCGCGCTGGCCGAGGCAATCGGGTTTAGCGTCGCGATCTGCATTGCGGGGCCGCAGGGGCCGACCATTGTCCGCTACGAACATGCGGGGTTTCCATTGCATGTGAATCTGCATGTGGGCACGGTAATGTCGCTGTCGGCAACGTCCACGGGACGCGTGTTTTGTGCCTATCTGCCGCGCGAAACGCTCGACACGATGTGGGCGAATCAGTCTGGCGCTGCGCCGAGCATGTCCACCAAACCGGGCGAAGACGCCGCTTTTCAGGCGGCGGTGGACAAGATTCGCGCGCGCGGTCTGGAGTGCAGCGTCGACGCGCCGAGTCCGGGCATCAGCAGCCTGAGCGCGCCAGTGTTCGATCCGGACGGTCATCTAGCCTTGGCGTTGACGGTGATCGGCTCGACCGGCGCAATCGACGCGACCGCCGATGGCCCCGTCGCTCGCGCGTTGCTCGCAACGGCTCGCGACATTGGCGGTGAACTCGCCGCCGGATCTTACCTGCTTGCATCGACCGCACCGTGACTGCACTTACCGATACCTCTTCTCCGCCGCCCGCTTCCTCCGATGCGAAGCCGCAGCGCGGCATTCAGTCACTCGACAGCACCGGCGAGCTGCTGGCGGCGCTCGTCGCGGCCGCGCGGCCATTGACGCTGCGCGATCTCGCGGCCGCGGCTGGGATGCCGCCGGCGAAAGCGTTCCCGCATCTGGTGAGCCTGCTGAAAATCGGCTTGCTGAGCCGCGATGCGTCCGGCTGTTTCGCTGCCGGGCCGCTGGCGCTGGAACTCGGATTGATCGGCCTGCAGCGACTCTCGCCCACGCGCGAGGCGGAGCCGGAAGTCGTCGAACTGGCGGCATCGACGGCCATGAGCGTCGCGATGGCGGTGCTCGGTCCGCTCGGACCGACGGTCGTGCGGCTGGAAGAATCGGCGCGGCCGTTGCATGTGAGCTTGCGGGTGGGCACGGTCATGTCGCTGGTGAATACGGCGATCGGCCGCGTGTTCGCCGCCTATGTAGCGGACGATGTCCGTGCTGGTCTGCTCGCGCAGGATCATTTGCGGCTGGCGGGCTCGAACGCTGCCGATGCGCTAGCGGACAAGCACGGAGCAACGCTGAAGGAAGCGTACCGGGAGCGTCTCGCGCAAGTTCGCGCGGGCGGCATGGACAGTGCGCTGAGCCGGCCGGTGCCCGGCATCGACACATTGGCCGCGCCTGTGTTCGACCACACCGGCAGCATCTGCCTCGTGCTCGCGTTGATGGGACCGAGCGGCAGTTTCGACAGCGACGCGACGGGCGAACCCGCGCAAACGCTGTGCGCGGCGACGTTGAGGTTGTCGCGGAGATTTGGGTGGATGGGAGCGGGGTGAGCGCCTAATCGCCGGTTTGCGGCTCATGCGACGACAGCCTCGCCTTCGCATGCCGCATCTTCTCCAGCGTCTTCGGCCCGGCCTTGAGCGCGACGCCGATTGCCAGCGCGTCCATGATGCAAAGGTGCACGAGCCGTGAGACGCCGGGCGTATTCGGATCGATCGGGCTCGGCACGCGCAGCAGCAACGGTATGTCCGCGAGCCACGCGAGGCGCGAGCCGACGTTGGTGAGCGCGATTGTCGTCGCGCCGCGCTCTTTCGCGATCTGGATGCTTTCGTTCACTTCCGTGCTGCGTCCGGAATGCGAAATGGCAAAGGCGACGTCGCCCGGTTCCATCATGCCCGCATACAGGCGCTGCAAGTGACCGTCGGTAAAAGCCGTGGCGGCGATGTCGAGGCGCAGGAACCGCAGCGCCGCGTCTTGCGCGACCAGCCCCGAACCCGAGCCGACGCCGAAGAAGAACACGCGTCGTGCGCTCGATAGCGCAGCAATCGCGCTTTCGACCACCGCAGGATCCAGCGCGCCGCGCGCATGCGTGATGCCATCGACGGCGGCTTCGCCCACTTTGTCCATCAAGGTTTGCACGTCGTCGTCGCGCGCGATTGCCGCCGACGCATACGGCAAACCGCCCGCCACACTCTGCGCCAGCTGCATCTTGAAGTCGCGCAGACCGTGCGCCCCGATGGCGCGGCAGAACCGCGTGACAGAGGGCTCCGACACATCCGCTCGCTGCGCAAGTTCAGTGATGCTCGCACGCATCGCGAAGTCGACATCGCTCAGCACCATGTCCGCGACCTTGCGTTCGGCTGGCCGCAAATTGGCGAGTGCGCTGCGGATGTGGGGAATCAAGTTCGGTGCGGACACCCGGTGTTCCTTAAGGGTTAAATGAATCCGCGTGGGTCGCAGCTTCGATCGGCAACACGCGGCTCAGACCAGTCTGCGCCCACTCTCCGTATCGAACAGGTGAATATGAGCGGCCGGCAAGCGCAGCGTGACGCGCTCGCCAGGCTCGACTTTCGAACGTTGACGTGTCGTCACACACCACGTGTCGCCGCCTATCTTCCCGTACAGATGCGTTTCGGCGCCAGTCGGCTCCACGACTTCGACCTGCATTGTCACGTCGGGTGTCTGCGTCATTGTCTCGATGTGTTCGGGCCGCACGCCCAGCGTGACCTTTGCGCCGACCGCCGCGGAAGCCGGCGCGCCTTCGAGCACGATCTCGCCGCCGTCCGCGAGTTTCAATGCGAGTCCCGATCCTTGCGTGCGGTTCACGAGAACGCCTTCGGCAAAGTTCATTGACGGCGAGCCGAGAAAACTTGCAACAAAAAGATTCGCGGGGTGGTCGTAAAGCTCCAACGGACGCCCGATCTGTTCGATCCGCCCGGCGTTCATCACGACGATGCGATCGGCCATCGTCATGGCCTCGATCTGATCGTGCGTCACGTAAATCACCGTGTTTTTCAGGCGCTGATGCAATGCCTTGATCTCCGTGCGCATTTGCACGCGGAGCTTCGCGTCGAGATTGGACAACGGTTCGTCGAACAGAAACAGCGACGGCTCGCGCACCACCGCGCGGCCCATCGCGACGCGCTGGCGCTGACCGCCCGACAACGCACGCGGCAGACGGTCGAGATAGCCGCCGAGATTGAGCATCTTCGCGGCGGCCTCTATTCGAGGCTTGAAATTGGCCGGCGACTCCTTGCGGATTCGCGGGCCGAAAGCGATGTTTTCGTACACCGACAAATGCGGGTACAGCGCGTAGCTTTGGAACACCATCGAGATATTGCGCTGTTGCGGCGCGAGATTATTCGCGCGCGTGCCGCCGATCATCAGGTCGCCGCCGCTGATCTCCTCGAGGCCCGCGACCATCCGCATCAACGTGCTCTTGCCGCAGCCCGACGGGCCCACGAGCACGACGAATTCGCCGTCGTCGATATGAAGGTCGATGCCGTGCACGACCTGCGTGTCGCCATAGCGTTTGAAGATGCCGCTCAGTTGCACTGCTGCCATGCTTTCCTCATCGTCTTGCGGTTTCTATCAAAGCGATTCGAGCGTCAACTCTTGAGCCATCAGACGGTTGCCGGCCATCAATCCGCCGTCGACAGGCAGCGCTACACCGGTGATCACGCGCGCCATTGGCGAAGCGAGAAACAGCACCGCGTCGGCGATATCGTCAGGTGTTGCGAAATCGCGCAACGGGTACCACTTCTTCAGATCTTCGAAGACCTGCGGGTTCTTGTCGACGCGCGCCTGCCATGCCTGCGTCTTCACGGTGCCGGGACAGACGATGTTCGCGCGAATGCCGTAGCGGCCCAATTCCACAGCAAGCGCCTTTGTGTAACTGATGAGACCGGCTTTAGCCGCGCTATACGCGGGATGTCCGAGTGCGGCCAAACCGTTCACGGAACCGATCAGCACTAGCGCTCCGCTCTTGCGCTCGATCATCGACGAACGCACGGCCTCGACAGTGTGATACGTGCCGTTCAGGTTCAGGTGAATGTCGCGCTGCCAGCTCGCGGCATCGGTCGTGGCCAGCGTCAGACCTTCGGCCGCGCCCGCGTTGGCGACGAGCACATCCACCGGTCCGCGTTTTTCAACGGCGGATGCAACGGCTTGCTGCACCGCGGCCGCGTCGCCCAGATCGACCGCAATCGGGCTGACCTGCGTTTCGCCGAGTTGCTTCGTCAAGCGCTCCAGCGCCGCCGCATCGATGTCGAGCGCGAGGACCGAGTCGCCCTGCTCGACGAAACGCTTGCACAACACGCTGCCGATGCCGCCGCACGCGCCCGTCACCAACACCACACGATTCATGTCCGCCTCGCTTTTCACGCTTGCCGCGCCAATCTAAATCGCCTGTAAATTTATTACAGCATGGAAGCCGCGTCGCATTTCGTCATCCCGAATATTGGGTTTTTGCGCCACGTGCCACACGCAGAATATGCCTTGCCTACAGTCATCTTATGCACAAAACCTGCCGCGAACGAAATATCGCAGACCCTACGTGACAATGCATTTTTAGCCGTGTAGGATTTTTTCAAACAATTCAACCACAGCGGCCGGCGACGGCAGCGGACCATCCCACCAATCGTTGATGGGACCTTGGTAAGCGCTAATGCACTCACTAAGGTCGACACAGGAGAGAGAAATGTCGTTGCATGCCCGTGCTTCCCTCGCGCTCGGCAAAGTTGCCGTGGCGCTCGCGTTTGCAGGTATTGCCGTGGCGGCTCACGCCGACACGGTTCGCGTGACCGTCGCGCACTACAGCGATGCGACCGCGCCGTACTTCGAAAAGATGGCTCGCAACTTCGAGAAAGCCAATCCCGGCACGACCATCAAGATCGAAGACGTGAACTGGGACACGCTGCAACAGAAACTCCAGACGGATATTTCCGGCAACGCGAATGCCGATCTCGCGATCGTGGGCACGCGCTGGCTGCTCGACTTCGTGAAGGACGACGTGGCGGAGCCGCTCGACGGCTACATGGATGCAAGCTTCAAAGGCCGCTTCATTGGCCCGTTCCTCGCGCCGGGCGAGATCAACGGCAAGGTCTACGGCCTGCCGATTGCGGCTTCCGCACGAGCGCTCTACTACAACAAGGACCTGCTTGCGAAAGTCGGCTATCCCGACGGCCCTAAAACATGGAACGACGTAATCGAAGCGTCGAAGAAGCTGAAGGCGCAAGGTATTGCCGGCTTCGGTCTGCAGGGCAAGGAAATCGAAACGGACGTCTACTTTTACTACGCACTGTGGACGAACGGCGGCGAAGTAATCGGCAAGGACAACAAGGCGGCGTTCAACTCCCCCGCGGGCATCAAGGCGGCGACGCTCTACAAGTCGATGATCGATCAGGGCCTGACGCAGCCTGGCGTCACCGGCTATAGCCGCGAAGACGTGCAGAACCTCTTCAAGCAGGGCCGCGTTGCGATGATGATCTCAGCACCGTTCCTCGCTAAACAGATCAAGAAGGAAGCGCCGAACCTGAAGTACGGCATCGATCCGATTCCGATGGGCACCACTCACGCCACCTACGCGGTCACGGACTCGATTGTGATGTTCAAGAACTCGAAGGTGAAGAAGTCCGCATGGAAGTTCCTCGACTATCTGTTCACGAAAGAACCGCGCGTCGAGTTCACGACGACCGAGGGCTTCCTGCCGACCACAAAGGCTGAATCGTCGGACCCGGCGTTCAACGATCCGGATACCAAAGCATTCGTCGCATTGCTGCCCACGGCTCGCTTCGCGCCGACCGTAACAGGTTGGGAAGACACCGCGAAGGCCGTGACCGATGCAATGCAGTCGATCTATCTGGGTAAAGCCAAGCCGGCTGACGCGTTGAATGCGGCGGCCACGCAAGCCAACAAGTCGCTCGGTCATTGAGCGGCCCTACGCGGTGAGGTTGCGGTAATTCGTTGCACACGGGACGCGCGCCGCGCGGCTGCAATAGCAGCCGGATAGAAACGCGCGGCGCGCATCCCGGCCATCATGCTGGCCGTAAGACTGTCATCGACGTTATCGACTATCCGGCCCATTCCGTCGCGCCCGCTCCGTTGTGCAGGCGCGTCTCACGATCGAGCACGTATGAGCCGTTCCGCTTCTTCACGCCTGCAAGCGCCCTGGTTGCTGATTGCGCCGAGCCTCGTGCTGGCGCTTTTTATCATCAGCTATCCGATTTTCAACATTGTCTGGCAATCGCTGCATGAGGTGTCGCGCTTCGGCGCCATTCGCGATTTCACGGGCCTGCAGAACTTCTACACGATCTTCGGCGATCCCGCGTTTCTCGCGGCAGCGAGGCGCACGATAGTCTGGACCGTGTTCGTAGTGGGCGGCACGGTGCTGATTTCCGTGCCCGTTGCGCTCGTGCTGAATCAGGATTTCTATGGACGCGGCGTCGCGCGAACGATCGTCATGCTGCCGTGGTCTGTCTCGTTGACGATGACCGCCGTTGTGTGGCGCTGGGCCTTCAATGACGACTACGGCATGGTCAACGTCACACTTCAGCGCCTCGGCTTGATCGGCGGACCGATTCATTGGCTCGCGACTCCCGAGTTCGCTTTTCCGGTAGAGATCGCGGTCGGCATTCTCGTCTCCATTCCGTTTACCGTGACGATTCTGCTCGGCGGATTGTCATCGGTGCCAGGCGACATCTACGAAGCGGCGCGCATCGACGGCGCCAGCGCATGGCAGCAGTTTCGCAAGCTGACGCTGCCGTTGCTGCGGCCCTTCATCAATATGACCATTCTGCTGAACGTCATTTATGTGTTCAACTCGTTTCCGATTATCTGGGTCATGACGCAAGGCGGACCGGACAACAGCACGCATATTCTCGTCACGTATCTGTATGAACTCGGCTTCAGGCTCGGACGTCCAGGCGAAGCCGCGGCCGTTTCGCTCATCATGCTGGTCATGCTTTTCGTTTTCTCGATGGCGTATCTGCGCTTGCAGCCAGCGAAAGAAGGAGAACCGTCATGACGCTCAGTGCAAAAGCGAAACGCTCGCTGTGGTGCTGGCTCGCGTTGTCGCCGCTCGTGGTGGTCGTGCTGTTCCCGTTCGCAATCATGCTCTTCACCGCATTGAAGCGTGCTTCGGAGATCTTCGTATATCCGGCGCGCTGGCTGCCGGTGCATTGGCAATGGAGCAACTTCGTCGATATGTGGCAAGCCGCGAATTTTGGCGTGGCGCTGCGCAATAGCACGGTGATCAGCTTGCTTTCGACGCTGCTCGCGCTCGCAGTGAGCTTGCCGGCGGCTTACGCATTGGCGCGGTTCCCGTTTCGCGGACGCGGAACGTATCGCCAGTTCCTGCTCGTCACGCAGATGCTGTCGCCTATTCTGCTGGTGGTCGGCCTGTTCAGGCTCGCGGCCATGATTCCTTATGGCGACGGCAACCTCGTCGATTCGAAAATCGGCGTGATCGTTTCCTATGCGGCCTTCAATATTGCATTCGCTGTGTGGATGCTGTCGTCGTATTTCCAAACGGTGCCGCGCGATCTCGAAGAATCAGCGTGGCTCGAAGGATGCGGCCGCACGAAGGCCGTTTTCAAGGTGTTTCTACCGCTTGCCGTGCCCGCCATCGTCGTCACGGCGATCTTCACGTTTATCAACGCGTGGAATGAGTTCGCCGTGGTGTACACGCTGATCCGCTCGCCGGAGAACAAGACGCTGACCGTGCAGGTGACCGACATGGTCGCCGGCAAGTACGTGGTGGAATGGCATCTGGTGATGGCCGCTACGCTTTGCGCGACGTTGCCCGTGTCGATCGTGTTCGCGTGGTTGCAGCGGTATCTGGTGAAAGGGCTGGCGTTGGGCGCGGTGAAATAGGTCCTTGCGGACCGCGCTGTTGCGCACTGCTCCAGGTACAGTCACGGCGGTCGAGGTGTCGACCGCCATAAACAGCTTTATCTAGCGCATTCTCAGCGAATTACTCGGCGCCGCGAACGATCCGCAGGTCGCGCTCTACCGCATCGCCCAAAGCTGCGAGCGCCTTCTTATAGTCGTCGCGGTCGTACGCGGCGACTGCGTCTTCATACGACGGGAACTCGATCACCACCGTCCGCTCCTTCAGGCCCTGCTCGTGAACTTCGTCCGCGACACCGCGCACGAGGAACTTGCCGCCGGCAGCGGCCACGGCCGGGCCCGCCAACTGACCGTAGGCCGCCAGCTTCGACGGATCTTTGATCTTGCGATACGTGGTTACCCAATACCCCTTGCTCATTTGACGCTCCTTCTACGTGTTGGCCATGAGTCGAGCAGCGTAACAGAGAATGCTCGGCGCGCCTTTATTGCCCCGATGCGTTGCGGGTTCTCCGGAAAACCAGCAAAGCGCCGGGATGCACCTCTACAAATAGCGCCACACGACTACAAAAGATGGCCCGAAACGTTGAATAACGGCGGGTGACAAATAGCGGACTTCTCTAGAAACTCTTCGTACGATCCACGTAATGCGTCGACGCCTGGCCGCTCCCGCATGATTTGCAACCGAGTGCGTCACGGTGAGGCAACGAGTCGTCGTTTATCATGGACCTTACACTGCCTTGAATGAAGCTTCAGTTTAGATATGACGAATACCGGCAAGACGTTGATTATCGGTCTGGTGCTAGCGGACCTGGTGGTCTGCGGCTATCTGTTTTATCCGCGCGAGGACAGGAAGTCGGCGCCCCCAGCCGAAGCGGCCCTGACCGCGCCCGACACGACCGATTCGCGCTCCTACGGCGAAAGCCATGTGATCGCGGGCAGTATCGCGCGTCCTGGTTCGCCGGACGCGAACGCGAGCGCCAAAACCAATAGCGGCACGATTGTGAGTGGCGGGGATGTGCGTGCGCCCGCACCGGCGGCGCCTATGCCGACGACGCCTGCAGTTACAACGGCACCGGCCACCACACTGTCGAATATCCCAGCGGCGGAGATGCAACCTCAAGCCCAGCTCGCGCAACCGGCACAACCGCAGACGCAGACTCAGCAGACGCAGGTGCAACCTCAAACCCAATCGCAGCCTCAACGCTACAGCGCCAGATCCAAGGCCACGCAGCATACGGACGACGCCCGTAGCCATGAAGATTTGCGTCGCCATGGTTCCAGCGACGTCGGCGCCTTGATGACGGAGTTGCTCGTCCGCGAGTCGGCGAAGCTCGATCCGTCGTTGCCGCCGCCGCCCGCGTCTCCGACACCGCCGCCGCCGTCCGTGACGGATCGCGAGCCGACCAATCGGCGCAACTCGAATCCTGTCGCGGCTGCGATGACCGATCAGCTGGTCAAGGAGTCCGCCCGTGTGACGCCCGCTTCAGGCGCTCAGAGGCAGCCGGGCACGCAATAGCCGCCGACTGCTCAAGCGGATGGCCGCTTTGGGTTGCGCCAGCAATCTCGGTGTTCGGCGTACATCTTCATTTGAAACGGCATCCGGCGGTTTTCTCGCTGGATGCCGCAGACACTACCTCGTGGCTACTCCGTCTCCCGACCTTCGGCCTGTCGTTCCCACGAAGACGACCCTTTCCTGGTGCCGCCTCGTTCACGCAACCTCGTCGTCCACAATCGGTTCGCGAGCCATGAACCAGTAGAACAGTGCCGCGCATCCGGCAATAGCGCCGCCCGAGATGAAGGCAAGCGCATACGAACCGGTACGGGAATGCCCGCATACACGCCAAGCTGCGCGAACGCACGCAATCAATAACCGTTTCGCGGCGACGGGCGACGCGAATCCTTGGGCGGGCGGCGCCCTCGGCGAGATCGCGGTTGGCTATCTCATGCCCCACACGCTGCGTCGCGCGAACAGCGACCGCCACCGCAGCTTTGAATTGACCAGCGACCGTTCGTGACCGCCGCCACCTGCTTCGATGTATTCGCCCTCGTCTTTGGAAAGATGCTTGCTGTCCATCGGGTTGCGATACAACATCAGGAACAGCAGCGCGAACGCAATGCCGAAAGCGCCCGTCACATGAAACAGCGAGCGCCAGCCGAACGCGACCATCAGCGCGACGAGCATGGCCGGCGCGATGGCCGGTCCCCACGTTGAAGACGAATCCCATACGCCCGTCGCAAAGCCGCGCTCTTTCGCCGGAAACCACGCGGCAGTGATCTTCGCCGACGTCGGCCAGCATGGCGCCTCGCCCACCGCGAGCAACGCGCGCATCACGATGAGTCCGGAGATCGAACCGACCACACCGGTGAGCCACGTCGCGACACTCCACCAGATCATCGCGAACGCGTAAGCGCGTTTTGCGCCGAAGCGGTCGATCACCCAGCCCGCCGGCAATTGCATCACCGCATACGTCCATGCAAATACGCTGCCTAGCAGGCCGATCTGCGTGCGAGTCAGGCCAAGTTCCTGGATCATGCCCGGCGCTTCGATGGAAAGACTCGCGCGGTCCATGTAGTTGATAATGCCGCCGATCAGCAGCCAGATGAGCACATGCCAACGGAAGTTGAACCGGGCGGGACGCACTGCGGCGGCCGTGAGCGAACCGGTGGACTTGTCCAAAACGTGTCTCCGTCAAGATGGCCGTTGAAGACCATTCATCGTTGCCGGTATGCATGCGCGGTGCAGCGTGACGCTGTACTTGTATGCACATACTGAATGACAAGTGTTCGGACGCAAACGCGAGAGCTCCAATGTCGAAACGGGATGTGGCGATAGCCTTTTCGTTATCGTTACGGTCAGGACGCTATGGCCAATGCGGCGATCGATGCGTGCCGGTCGTCCGACGCACCGGTTCCGGATGCCGACTGTCGCGGCACACTAAACTATCGGGCGAAGCGAGCGCCCATCATCGTTCGATACATGTGGAGACAAAGTGAAATTCGACACGACAACCGTCCGGCTGATGCTGACCATTGCGGAAGAAGGCAGCATCTCGCGCGCTGCCGACAAGCTGAGCCTGGCAGTCGCGGCAGCCTCGCGGCGCGTGTCGGACCTGGAGGACCAACTTGGCGCGAAGCTCTTCAGGCGCGTGCCGCACGGCGTGGAGATCACCGAGTCAGGCGCGAAGTTGCTGGCGTATGTCCGGCAGATCGACAACCTGATTGACCGCATGGAAGGCGATGCACAGGCGCTCAATCATGGGCTCGACGGACGCATCATCATCGGCGCGCCGAAAGCGGTTGTCATTCAGTTCCTCGCTCGTGAAATCGCCGCGATCCAGCGCAAGTACCCCCGCATCGCACTGAAAATTGTCGAGGAGAACAGCAAGATCGTGCAGCAACTGCTGCGCGACAAAGTGATCGACGTGGGCATCTACGAGAAGAAAAGCGGCTTTCTGGATCTGGACAAGTCCGCATATAGGGAGGACCGGCTCGTGCTGGTCTATAGCCGCGCACATTTCGAATTCGACCGGGTGCCCGTGGGCGTCGACGACATTCTCGACCTTCCCATTGTGAGTTTGGGCAAAGGCTCGGCGGTGCTGTCCGCGGTCGAGCGCGCGTATCGCAGCCGCGGGCGGCTGTTCCCGAACAACTTCACGGTGAACGGCTTCGACACGATGCTCGCCATGGTGCGCCACGGGCTCGGCGTCGGCTTGATGCCGCCCGATGTTTTACAGAGCTTCCATCCCGAGGATTCGCTCGCTTCCGTTGAGCTCGACGCAGACTGGTCCCGGCGTAGCTACGTATTGTCCTGCGTCGAAGGGCATGCTCAGGAGCAAACGCTGCGCAACGTCGTGGCTCAATTGCTGGAGGGCGGCGCCTAGCCGGGCGACAGGCGACGGTTTCGCCAACCGCGAAACCAGCCATGACGCGGCGATTCTTGCGGCAGCCTGCGCACTCGGCGACAGTGGAGCTACATCACACCACTATCCGAGGAGGAAGCTCGACATGACGGAATCTGCGCATCTCCCACTGCAGGGCATTCGCGTGCTGGACGTGAGTCAGGTCATGGCGGGACCGTTCGCCTGCATGATGCTGGCCGACCTGGGCGCGGATGTCATCAAGGTTGAACCACCAGAAGGCGATCAGACGCGCGGTTCAATGGGCTTCAAGATGAAGGGCCCCGACAGCATGGGCTTCCTCAATCTCAACCGTAACAAACGCTCCGTCACACTTGACCTGAAGAGCGACGAGGGGCGCGAGCTGTTCTATAAGCTTGCCAAAACGGCCGATGTCATCGTCGAGAACTACCGCCCCGGCGTCGTGCAGCGTTTGCGGATCGACTACGAGTCGATCAAGGCGATCAACCCGAAGATCGTCTACGCGAGCATCTCAGGTTTCGGGCAAAGCGGGCCGTGGGCGTCGCGGCCCGGCTTCGATCTGATGGCGCAAGCCATGTCCGGTGTGATGAGCGTGACGGGCTACAAAGGCGGCAAGCCTGTCAAGGCGGGCGTGCCGGTTGCCGATATTGGCTGCGCGATGTTTGCAGTGTACGGTCTCCTGTCGGCTTATATCGGTGCGCAGAAAACCGGCGAAGGGCAGCATATCGACGCGTCGCTGTTCGACTCCATCATGGCCTTCTCGATCTGGGACATGTCCGACTACTGGGGCACGGGCGTGCCGCCGACGCCGCTCGGCACGAGCAACAAAATGAGCGCGCCGTATCAGGCGGTGAAGGCCCGGGACGGTTACTTCGTCATGGGCGCAACGAACCAGAAACTATGGTCCAAGCTGTGCCGCGTGCTGGAGCGGCCGGATCTGATCGACCATACCGATTACGCCAACGTGTCGCTGCGTCTGAAAAATCGCGAGGCGATGATCGAAGTGCTGGAGCAGGAATTCGGCAAACGCGACAGCAGCGAATGGGTCGACGTATTGCTCGCGGCCGGCATACCAGCAGGCCCCATTCTTTCGTATCCCGAAGCGTTTGGAAGCGACCACGCCCGGCATCGGAACATGTGCATGGAAATCGATCATCCGAACGAGGGCAAGGTCAAGAACATCGGCTTTCCCGTCAAGCTGCTCGGCACGCCGCCGACCGTGCGCCGCCATCCGCCGCTACTCGGTGAACATAACGAAGAGATCTTCGCGGAGATCAACGGAGCCGCATCATGAGCGAACTGGTCAGCCTGAGCGTCGACCCTTCGGGCGCGGCGGAGATCCTGATCGACAGACCCGAGCGGCACAACGCGATGACGCTCGACATGTACGAGTCGCTACTCGCACTCGTGGCGCAGTGCGAAGCGGATAGCGGCGTGCGCTGCATTCTGTTGCGCGGCGCCGGCGGCAAGTCTTTCATCTCCGGCACGGACATCGGCTACTTCACGGGCTTCCGCGATGGTCGCGATGGCGTTGCATACGAAGCGTTCGTGGAGCGCGTGATCGGCACAGTCGAGCGAATTGCGAAGCCGACCATCGCGGTGATAGACGGCTGGGCCGTAGGTGGCGGTCTGGCGCTTGCCACGGCCTGCGATTTCCGTGTTTGCAGCGATGCATCGCGCTTTGGCGCGCCGATTGCCAAGACGCTGTCCAATACGCTTTCATCGCGCAACATCGCGCGGCTCCAGGCGGCGTTGGGCACGCCGCGTGTCAAAAAGATGCTGTTGCTCGCCGACTATCTGACGGCCGGCGAAGCGCTGGCCTGCGGATACGTCTATCAGGTCTGCACGCCTGGCCTGCTGCAGGAAGCGGCGCATACGCTCGCGCAACGGTTGATGGTGCTCTCGCCCGTCACGCAGAAAGCAGTGAAGGAGAGCTTGCGCCGCATCGTCGTCGAGCAACGACTCGACGATGACGACCTGATCGAAGAAGTGTATGGCAGCGCCCGCTTCAAGGAAGCGGTGCTGGCGTTTACGTCGGGGTCTTCGAAGGCATAAGTGCCCGGGCCGCACGTGTATTGCCGGTGCGGTCCCGACGCACTCAGGCGCACCGCTTAATCGTAGTGCCGATGCTTATGACGCTTCTTGCCCGACCGGTAATCGCGCGAGTAGTCGTCGGCATACGAGTTCGAGCGCGAGATATTGCCGCCGAGCGCGGAGCCCGCGCCGCCGCCTAGTGCTGCGCCGATCAGGCCGCCGCCACGTCCGCCCATCGCGTTGCCGGCTGCGGTGCCCGCACCGCCGCCCAGCGCGCCGCCTACGATGGCGCCCGTGCGCTCGCGGCGGTTAGATGTCACCGCGCCGCCCGCGCCGCCGCCAACCGCGCCGCCGATTACAGCGCCCGTGCTGCCGCCGACCGCGCCGCCCAGTGCCGCACCCGCTACGCCGCCGAGCGCGCCGCCAAGCGCATTGTTCATATCGCCGGCCACAGCCGACAACGACGCCGCGCTCGTGAGCGCTGCAACAGCCACAATTTTTAGAATTCGCTTCGACATAAGAGGTCTTTGGTTTTTATGAGACGGCGCGAGTATAACCGGCGATTCGAAAGGCTTCTGTAACCGCCTCATCGCGTACCGGTAAGACGTGTAACAAAACCTGCCGCGCCGTCTCTTCCCCTTGCTTCTTGCTTCTTGCCTCTCCCCGGCTCGCGCGTCAGCGCTTGCGTTTCTTCTTCAGCTCGATGGTTTCGAACAGCTCGTAGTTCGATGTAGGCGTCTGGTCCGCGCCGGGTGCGTGGTAGTAGTTCATCGTGATGGTCGTCTCGCCGCCCGGATGGCCCGGCTCGTGATCGAACACGGCGATGCCGTAGCCGGTGCCGGTGTCTCGTTGCGCGGACCAGATTGCGTCTTCAACGGCATCGGCGCTCGCTCGCACGAACGTGCCCGCCGTGCTGCCTGGAACCGGACGGTTAGGCCGCGTGAAAATGCGCGCTTGCGGCAGGCCCGTGCCCGCGTCGAGGCCATACACGTCGAGCGGTGCGCTCGTGCCGCCGCCGCCGAGAATCAGGTGGATCGTGCCATGGCTCGTATCGAATGTCGACGCCCCAGCGGAAATTGCCGACATCACCGGCTTGGGCTGCAATGTATCGACGGGACGACCTGTTGCGATATCGGTGCCCTTATCGTGATTGCAGCCGCGCACGGGATAGCTGCGCTCATAGTCGTGATCGTGGCCGCATAGCACGAGGTCCACGCCATAACGATCGAAAAGCGGGAGCCAGGCTTCGCGGATGCCTTTGTCCGAACCGTTGCCCGTCTTCGAAGAACTCAACGCGTCCTGATGCATCTGCACGACGATCCAGTCGACGTCGTCGTCCTGGGCCGCGTGCCGGAGCGTCTTCTCCAGCCAGCGCGTTTGCTCGCCGCCGCTGTAGCCGCGCACATAGAAGGACGTGCCCGGCTCGATCGGCGGATTCCCGGTGCTCGCTGCCGGCACGAGCGGTGCCGGCCCAGCCACGAACGCGGCGGCGTCCTGATAGACGACGTCGTCGGCATCGAGCGAAATGAACAGCACCGAGCTCACGCGGAAGCTGTACCAGCGCCCCTGAAATCGCGTGTGATTGTCAGGCAACGCGTAGCGCGCGAGGTACGACGCGAGCCCTTGCTCGCCGTTGTGAAACTCGATCTCGTGATTGCCGGGGCATGGCATCCACGGACGATTCGCGGCTGAAGTTTGACAGTTGTTGCCGAAGTCGCGCCACACTTCGGGCTGCTGTGTCGGGTTCAGATTCGCATAACAGAGGTCACCGTTGAGCAGGTGAAAGAGCGGCTGAAAGCGCTCGACCGCCTGCACGGCGAAGCGGCTTTGCGGCGACGAGAGCACCCAGCCGGTATTCGGCGTGGCGAGGTCGCCATAACTCGTCCAGCGAAACGGTGCGCGGCCTCGCGGTGCGGTGCGGAAGCTGCCGCTGAAGGGCCGCGCCGCGTTGCTGTCGTTATCGGCCGTGACCTCGTATTCGTAACTCGTGTCTGGCTTGAGGTCGCGCAGACGCGCGTGATAGTTGAATACCACTTCGCCGTTGAGGCCGTCGGTGTACGTGGTCTGCACGCCATGCACGATCCGTTTGCCTTCTCCAACCCGGCCAATACGCAAATGCGGCTTCACGGCAGCCGCGAGCGACGCCCACGACACCGTGACTTCATTGGATGGATCGTTGCCCCAGGTCAGGTGTACCTGTTCCGGTGTGCCGTCTGGCGTAGCGCTTGCTGCGCGCGCCGTTGACAGCGCGTTGGCTGCACTTGCGAGACTCGATGCGCCGGCGAACTTCAGGAACCCGCGACGCGAAACGATGGAAGCACCCTGATCGGCTGGCGAAGCCTTAGCGTTTTTTGTGTTCGACATGTCTGTGTTTTGTGGGTAGGAAGGACTGGCGGCTTGACCAGTGATCCTAGTCGCGAAACAGTGACAGTTGAATGAAACGGGTCAAACGCTAACGACTGGGAGGCTGTGGGTTGTTGGCAGGATTCGTATCGAACTTCGAAATGCGCTCGATACCGCTTTCGATACCGTTTCCAACACCGCCGGATGCGCCGCTCTCGCTGCATAGCGCTAATAATTCGGTCTCCATTGCATCGGCGGTCTGTTTGTCGTAGATCTGTTCGCCATTCACGTAGACCGTGAACGAGCGCAGGTGCTTCGCTTTCTTCTCGGGGCTTTCGATCGTCTCGCGCGTCCACTGATAGAGCGGATACTTTTCGATGCCGAGCCGCTCCGCCTCGCTCACGTAGTCCGCGAATGCGTCGTACTGACAGATCACGGTCGCGTTATGCCGATGCAAAATTCGTTGAAGCTGGACATGCGCCGCGCCGGAAGAGTCGGCGCGCAATGCGCCGGCAAGTTCTAGCGAGACGGTGAGCCGTAGCTGGAATTTGAGTGTCGAGTCCACGTGTTCCTCACTGTCGGATAGAGGCGCCATACTGCGCCGCAGTCATGGAACCGCTTAGGCGGGATTCACCGATTGCGCGGGCAGCTTTTCGTCGATGTGCGCGATCTCGCAGCCTTGCACCGGTCTGCCGAGTAAAAAACCCTGCGCATGTGTGCAGCCGGAACGGCGCACGAAGTCGAGTTGCTCTTCGGTTTCGATGCCTTCCGCCGTGGTCGGCATGCCGATTTCGCGCGCCAATGCGACGATCCCTCGCACGACCGCAGCAGATTCGCGCCGATGCACCGACTCCTTGACGAACGAACTGTCGATCTTCAGCTTGTCGAATGTGAAACGCACCAGCGTCGACATCGTCGAGAAGCCCGTGCCGAAATCGTCGAGTGCAAGGCCGATACCCAGTGCACGCAACCGCGAAATATTGCGCCGGGTCACGACGTCGTCGTTCAGCAGCACCGTCTCCGTGACCTCGATGTTAAGACGCTCGGGCGGAAGCCGCGTCTTGCGAAGCACCCCCGCAACGATCGACGCAAACGTCTCTTCACGCAATTGCACCGGCGATACATTGACCGCAACCGGCACCTTGTCGCGCCACATGACCGCTTCCTTGCACGACTGCAATAGCGCCCATTCGCCGAGCGCGAGGATCAGGCCGGTACGCTCCGCAGTCGGAATGAAAGCCGAGGGCGACAGCTCGCCGCGTGTTGGATGCGTCCAGCGAATCAGCGCCTCGCGGCCCGTTACAAAGCCGCTGGCCACATCGACAATCGGCTGATACTCCATGCGCAGTCCGCTGAACGAACGCAGCGCCCCTTCAAGGTCGCTGCGCAGCAGGCTCAGGTTTTCGTCGGATACGTGTTGCTCCGCGTCGAAAATGACGTACGCGCTCTTGCCGCTGCGCTTGACCGCATACAACGCGCGGTCGGCGCAGATCAGCAATTGCGGCCCGGTCGTCGCGTGCTCGGGACACAGCGCGACGCCCACACTCGCGCCAATATGAACGAGCGCCTCACTCAACGCGAAGGGCCGGGCCAACGTTTTGACGATTCTGTCCGCCAGCACGCGGACATCGCGGGACGGGTCGGGTGCTTCTGAAATGACCACGAATTCATCGCCTGCAAGGCGTCCGACGATGTCGGCGGCAGGCAGCACTTCACGCAAGCGGACCGCGGCCTCCTGGAGAATCTGGTCGCCGGCGGCATGACCCAGGCTGTCGTTGATTGCCTTGAAGCCGTCCAGGTCGATCAATAGAACGGCGAACAATGGCTCGCGATGCGACCAGCCTACCGCCGTGCGCTCCAGCAACAGTTCATTAATGCGCGCACGATTCGGCAAGCCCGTCAGGCTATCGTGATGCGCGAGCCGCTGACTGTTTTCGCGCGCGAGCAGCAGCGCGACCGTGTCGCGATTACTGCGCAGCGCAACGGTCAGGAAACCAGCGGCACAGAACGGCGCCTGAAACAGCAGCACGAGTTTCCCCGAGCCGGGCGACAGCGCGGCACCAACTCCCAGTAAACCGAGAATAAAGAGGATCTGCAGCATGACCAGCCGGGGCGTGGCCGCATTGCGTCCGGCCAGCCCGCCGACAACGCCGACAGCGCAAACATTGCCAAGCAGAAAGAGCGTCGCGTCGCCGCTGATATTGCATAGCAAGCTACCAAAGCCGAACAACGCGCTCCACAGAATGCTTGCGAGCACAAACGCGGAGGTAGGCGTGGGCAAATCCCGCGCACTACAGCGGCGACACAGCCAGATAAGCCAGAGGCGCACCATGAGTAGCGCAACAACGGCGCCTGTCCAACTCGCGTATAGCAGGCTTGGATATAGATAGTAGGCCGTCGCGCAGACGCTGATTTCGCAGATCGACGCGAACACGATTGACCATGTTCGCGTGAAAAGATTGGAGAGGAGTATTTGCCGGTTCTCGGCGCTCAGGTTTTGAGCGGAAGAGACGATCCACCTGAAAAATGGAGACCTTGGTTCGCTAAAAGCCATGACCTACGCATTTTTAATGGTTAGTGAATCGAAACGGGCAGCGTGGGCCGATTATTACGTAAACCTAAGTCGAAAGGTTAAATCGGACAGGGAAGCGGCGTAAATCGCCTTCCCAATTGTTGGGCATCTAATGAAGTTCAAGGCTGCTGGCCGAGCTTAAGAGCATCCAAATTGACAAGGTTCTCTATTTCCGCCTTTCGTAAGGTTAACCCCGATTTAAACACAAACCAACAAAAGGGACATTCTGTTTGCTGAGTGTAATCCGAGTGCAAACCAATTGACGCCTTCGCGAAGCTCCGGCTCCGCGGACACCCAGACATATCTCGCGCCCGAAAGGAGAGCAATTTGGTCCTGGAACTGGAGCAAGTGAGTGTCGTTTCTGGCGGGCAACCGTATCTGTACGGCGTGAATTTGCGTCTCGTGCCAGGCACCATCAATGTGTTGCTTGGACCTACCCAAGCCGGCAAGACCACGCTCATGCGCGTCATGGCGGGACTGGACAGGCCGGGTGCGGGCCGCGTGCTCGTAGACGGTCAGGACGTGACAGGCGTCAGTGTGCGCCAGCGCAACCTTGCTATGGTTTATCAGCAGTTCATCAATTACCCGGCGATGACTGTGTTTCAGAACATCGCCTCGCCGCTCCAGCTACAGAAGACCGACCCCGCCGAAATTCGCCGGCGCGTGCAGGAAGTCGCGGCAAAACTGCATATCGAGCATCTGCTGGAGCGGCGGCCGAGTGAACTGTCGGGCGGCCAGCAGCAGCGGTGCGCGCTGGCGCGCGCGCTCGTGAAGCGCACGTCGCTTGTATTGCTCGACGAACCGCTCGTCAATCTCGACTACAAGCTGCGCGAAGAATTGCGCATGGAACTCGCCACGCTTTTCGCGGACGGCAAAACGACCGTGGTGTACGCGACCACCGAGCCTCTTGAAGCACTGCTGCTCGGCGGCTATACGGCAATCGTCGATAAAGGCCGCGTGCTGCAATTCGGCCCGACGCTCGACGTCTACAACGCACCGGTTGACGTGGGCGCCGCAGCCGTCTTCAACGATCCGCCTATGAACATGCTGACGAGCGAACTGAACGGTAACGGCAGCGCACGACTGCCGATCGGCATCGACGTGCCGATCCGCCGCGGCACCGCCGCGAACGGCACATGCCGTATCGGCATCCGGCCGGGGCACTTGCGTCTTGCTGCGAAGACACCGCATGCGATCGCCGTTCCATGCCGGCTCGAACTAGCCGAACTGAGCGGCTCGGAAACCTATCTGCATCTGCACACGCTCAATGGCGGCATCGATCTCGTCGCGCAGTTGCAAGGCGTGCATCAGATCGAACTCGGCACGGAACTCGACGTATTCATCGACCCCGACGAACTGTTTGTGTTCGGCGCGGATACGAAGCTCGTATCTAGCCCGGAGGCCGCTTATGGCGCGCATTGAGTTTCAGCATCTCGCGCACGCGTATCGTCCGAATCCGGCGACGCTCGACGACTACGCGCTGCAACCCATGAGCATGGTCTGGGAAGACGGCGGTGCGTATGCGTTGCTCGGACCATCCGGTTGCGGCAAGACCACGCTGCTGAACATCGTGTCGGGTCTCGTCAAGCCTTCCGAAGGCAAGGTGCTGTTCGACGGACGCGACGTGACCGCGCTGGGCGCACGCGAGCGCAACATCGCGCAAGTGTTCCAGTTCCCGGTGATCTACGACACCATGAGCGTGTTCGACAACCTCGCGTTTCCGCTGCGCAACCGCAAAATACCAGCATCCGAAGTCAGGAAGCGCGTGCACGAAGTGGCCGAAATTCTCGATATGACGCGGGATCTGCCGCATAAGGCGAGCAACCTCGCAGCGGACGCGAAGCAAAAGATTTCGCTGGGACGCGGCCTCGTGCGCCAGGACGTCGCAGCGATCCTGTTCGACGAGCCGCTGACCGTGATCGATCCGGCCATGAAATGGATGCTGCGCCGGCAGCTGAAGAAGATCCATCAGCAACTGAAGCTCACGCTGATTTACGTGACGCACGATCAGGTCGAGGCGCTCACCTTCGCTGACGAAGTCGTGGTCATGACAAACGGTCGCGTCGTTCAGAAGGGCGGCGCGGATGCGCTTTTTCTACGGCCGGATCACGCGTTCGTCGGCTACTTCATCGGCAGTCCCGGCATGAATCTTTGCCCTATCGAGCTTGACGCGGAAGGCGCGAGGATCGGCGCCCAACGGCTTGCTCTGGACACTGACACACTCGCCACGCTAAGACACGCGCATGACCATGCAAACGGCTCGCTCACACTCGGCATTCGCCCCGAGTTCGTGCGGCTCGCACAGGAAGGCGAAACGGGTGCGGTCAAGGCGCAGGTATTGCGCGCGCAACAGCTCGGCAACTATCAACTCGTCACAGCACAATGCGACGGCCATCTGTTCAACGCCAAGCTCGAGCCGCATGTGCGCGTGGTCGACGGACCGGCCTGGCTGCGCCTCGCCGCGCCTGAAACGGTGTTCTTCTGCAACGACGAAAGAATCGACGCACGCATCTCCGAAGGAGCGGCGAGATGAACAAGCCCGTCAATCAGAAAGCGTGGCTGCTGGTCGTGCCCGTGTTTATCTGCGTCGCGTTCTCCGCGATTCTGCCGCTGATGACGGTAGTTAACTACTCGGTGCAGGACATCATCAGCCCGACACAGCATGTGTTCGTCGGCACGGAGTGGTTTCGCAACATCACGACCGATCCCGATCTGCGCGACGCGCTCGGCAGGCAGATCATATTTTCCGCTTGCGTGCTGCTGTTTGAAATTCCGCTCGGCGTGGGCCTGGCGCTCGCAATGCCGGCTTCGGGTTGGCGCGCATCCGCGGCGCTCGTCATACTCGCCATGCCGCTGCTCATTCCATGGAACGTGGTCGGCACGATCTGGCAGATCTTTGGACGCCCGGATATCGGTCTGCTTGGTTATTGGCTCAATAGCCTCGGCTTCGACTACAACTACACGGCGAGCCCCACGGCCGCGTGGCTCACCGTGCTCGTGATGGACATCTGGCACTGGACACCGCTCGTCGCACTGCTGTGCTATGCGGGCCTGCGCGCGATTCCCGATGCGTTCTATCAGGCCGCCGAAATCGACGGCGCAAGCCGCTTTGCCGTGTTCCGCTACATCGAATTACCGAAGATGCGCGGCGTGCTGATGATCGCCGTGCTGCTGCGTTTCATGGACAGCTTCATGATCTACACGGAGCCGTTTGTGTTGACAGGCGGCGGTCCCGGCGATTCCACGACGTTTCTCAGCCAGTACCTGACACAAAAAGCGGTCGGCCAATTCGACCTCGGCCCAGCCGCCGCGTTTTCGCTGATCTATTTCCTCATCATCCTGCTGCTGTGCTTCATTCTCTATAACTGGATGAGCCGTGTAGGCAAAGGCGGCCCCGCTGCGGAAGGAGACGAACATGCAGGATAAGCGCCGCTGGATGCGCACGTTGGTGCTCGTCGTCTATATGTTGTTCGCGCTGATTCCGCTGTACTGGATGCTGTCGATTTCGTTGCGCACGAACGAAGAAACCATGTCGGCATTCGCCACGCTGCCGCAGCACGTGACGTTCGAGAACTACAAGATCATCTTCACCGATCCGTCCTGGTACTGGGGCTACATCAATTCGATCATCTACGTGTTGATGAATACGGTGATGTCGGTGCTCGTCGCGTTGCCTGCCGCTTATGCGTTCTCACGCTACCGCTTTCTCGGCGACAAGCACATGTTCTTCTGGCTGCTCACCAACCGGATGACACCGCCCGCCGTGTTCCTGCTGCCGTTTTTCCAGCTCTATTCGAGCGTCGGGTTGACCGACACGTACATCGCCGTTGCGCTTGCGCACATGCTGTTCAACGTGCCGCTCGCGGTGTGGATTCTCGAAGGCTTCATGTCGGGCGTATCGCGCGAAATCGACGAAACAGCGTATATCGACGGCTACACGTTCCCCGCTTTCTTCGTGAAAATTTTCCTGCCGCTGATCAAGTCGGGCGTCGGCGTGACGGCTTTCTTCTGCTTCATGTTCAGCTGGGTCGAACTGCTGCTCGCACGCACGCTGACCTCCGTGAACGCTAAACCAATCGCAGCGGTGATGACACGCACGGTGTCGGCGGCCGGCATGGACTGGGGCGTGTTATCCGCGGCGGGCGTGCTGACCATCGTTCCTGGTGCGCTAGTGATCTACTTCGTGCGCAACTACATCGCGAAGGGCTTTGCGATGGGGAGAGTCTGATGTTCACGTGGATGTACTGGACGCCCGAAGTGGCGCTCTTCTTCGGCTGCATTGTCGTAATGCTGGCCGGCATGACGATGTGGGAACTGCGCTCGCCGACGACCGAACGCAAGGGCTTTCTGCCCATCTCAACCACACGCGGCGACCGCCTGTTCATCGGTCTTCTCGCGGCGGCGTATGTGAACCTCGCATGGATCGGCATCAGCGCCGAAGGCTCGAATTCGTGGCCGGGATTCGTGGCCTCGGTGCTCGTTCTGCTCGCGATCATGTGGAAAGGCTAGCAAGTCGACACACGCAATGAAGGCTGGCAACTCCCGGTTCCGCTGATGCCCCGAGCGGGCTCCGGCCGGATTCAAGGGGCACGAAAGACACAGGAGAAGACCATGCAACAGAGGAGACGGATCGTCGCGCTCGCAGTGGCAGGCATCGTGTCAGGTGCCCTTGCGAATCAGGCACAAGCGGGCATACCCGAAGCGCAAAAATGGGTCGATAGCGAATTTCAGCCAAGCACCCTTTCGAAACAGCAGCAGATGGACGAAATGAAATGGTTCGTCGACACGTCTGCCAAACTGAAGTCGCAAGGCGTCAAGGAGATACATGTGGTGTCGGAAACTATCGACACGCACATCTATGAATCGAAGACACTCGCGAAAGCCTTCACCGAAATTACCGGTATTCAGGTAAAGCACGACATCATTCAGGAAGGCGATGTCGTCGAAAAATTGCAGACGTCGATGCAATCCGGGCAAAGCATTTACGACGGCTGGATTTCCGACTCCGACCTGATCGGCACGCACTATCGCTACGGCGTGGTCGTGCCGCTGTCCGATTACATGACGGGCGAAGGCAAGGACTATACGAACCCTGGCCTCGACATCAAAGACTTCATCGGCACGAGTTTTACGACCGCGCCGGACAAGAAGCTCTATCAACTGCCCGACCAGCAGTTCGCCAACCTTTACTGGTTCCGCGCCGACTGGTTCGCGCGCAAGGACTTGCAGGACAAGTTCAAGGCGAAGTACGGCTACGAGTTGGGCGTGCCGGTGAACTGGTCCGCGTATGAGGACATTGCCGAGTTCTTTACCAACGACGTGAAGAGCATCGACGGTGAAAAAGTCTACGGCCATATGGACTACGGCAAGAAAGACCCGTCGCTCGGTTGGCGCTTCACGGACGCATGGCTTTCAATGGCGGGCGAAGCCGACAAGGGCATCCCGAACGGCATGCCGGTCGACGAATGGGGCATACGCGTGACGCCGGACGGCTGTCATCCGGTGGGCGCGTCGGTGTCGCGCGGCGGCGGCACCAACAGTCCCGCGGCGGTCTATGCAACGACCAAGTACATTGACTGGCTGAAGAAATACGCGCCGCCCGAGGCCTCGGGCATGACCTTCAGCGAGGCGGGTCCGGTGCCCGCACAAGGCAGGATCGCGCAACAGGTCTTCTGGTACACGGCGTTTACCGCGTCGATGCTCAAGCCCGGCAATGTCACGAATCCGGACGGCACGCCAAAGTGGCGCATGGCGCCGTCGCCGCACGGCGCATACTGGAAAGACGGCATGCAGAACGGCTACCAGGACGTCGGCTCGTGGACCTTCTTCAAGTCGACGCCGCCCAATCAGCGCGCCGCGGCCTGGCTGTATGCGCAGTTCGTGACCGCCAAGAGCGTATCGCTGAAGAAATCGATTGTCGGTCTCACGTTCATTCGCGACTCCGATATTCATAGCGACTACTTCACGAAGAACGCGGACAAGTACGGTGGTCTGATCGAGTTCTATCGCAGCCCGGCACGCGTCGCGTGGACGCCGACCGGCAACAACGTGCCCGACTATCCGAAGATGGCACAGCTCTGGTGGAAGAACGTCGGCACGGCAGTCGCCGGAGAAAAGTCGCCGCAGGCCGCAATGGATAACCTCGCGAAGGAAATGGACCAGGTGTTGTCCCGATTGCAACGCGCCGGCATGAAAGTGTGTGCGCCGGAGCTGAATGCGCAAAGCGATCCGTCGAAGTGGTTGTCCGATCAACACGCGCCGTGGAAGAAACTCGCCAGCGAGAAGCCGAAGGGCGAGACGGTCAAGTACGAGCAGTTGCTGTCGGCGTGGAAGGCGGGCAAGGTGCGCTAGGCGGCTGATCTGAAAATTGGCGGTTAATAGACGGGCGGCACCCTGCGTCCCGCCCTTTTTTCATGCCGCCAATGCCGCCAATGCCGCCGATGCCACAACCCGCATGCGCTATTCGTTTGCCATGTCTACCAGCTTCGCAACCGTGTTCATGTTGCGTGCGGTTCCCGTTCTGGCGGCCGGGATTTTGAGCTTCGTGTCTGCCATTCCGTTGTTGTAATGCACGTAGATTTCTCGCGCGCCGAGCGCCATTTCTTCTTCGCGCTGCCCGCTCGCGTAAGTCAACGCGTCGGCGGGCGGCGGTGTGTCGAGAAAAATCGCGACCGTGCGGTTCGGCGCGGCGGCCTTGAACGGATTAGCGGTCAGCACCTGCGCAAGTTCCTTGCTCGTTCGCACCGCCACGCCCACCGGCTTGCCCGCGTACTCTTCAAGGCAACGCTCGAGCCGGCTTTTTACCGATGCCTCGGCAAGCTTGCTGTCGAACACGACATTGCCGCTTGCAATGTACGTGCGCACATTGGTGAAGCCAACGGCTTCGCACATAGTTCGCAATTCAGCCATTGGAAGCTTGCCGGTGCCGCCGACATTCACGGCACGGAGAAGAGCAACGTATCGGGTCATCGAGTGAGTTCTTCTGATGTCGAATACAAGTCTTAGACGAGCGCCGCGGCTCGCACGATCATAAACAAGCCGGCGCCGATCACCACAAATCCAACGCCCCGCGCGAAGAATTCGCCGTGTGGCGCCACGCGTTCGAGCGTAATAGCGACCGTGACCGCCGCCATTGCACGCAGATCCATCACGCCGGTAACGGCAAGCACCGCAGTCAGGCTTGCACAGCACGCACAGCAATGGACGCCTAGCCGCACACCATATCTTATCGCGGCGACCGCGCGCGTAGGCAGCGCATGAAGGCAGGATTGAGCCGCCTGGCGGCAACAGCGAAGATAACGCGCCTTCAGCGCCGTGAGTTGCAACGCGCCCGCGCTGAGCACAATTACGCCGGCCACAATGGGAACAACGCGAGAAACCGCGGGCACGCGCATCTCAAGCGCCGCTAACGTCGCGCCGAACACAAACAGCGCTGTACCCAACGCGGCCCACACAGCTAAATAGCCCACGCCGGCAAGCAACGTCATAAGCGCTACTCGCGCGTGCCCTGCTCTGCGAAGCGCCTCGTCGTAACGCCACAACACGGGTGCGAGGGACGGCAGCATCATCGCGATCATCATGACGACCCACATGCCGACGAACCGTGCCGCCCCGCCCGGCCACGTGCGGCCGCACATGGGCATCCACATCATCGACATGGCCCAGCCGCCGGGCATAGGCATGTCGTCCATGGTCGACATTGACCCGCAAGCAACGAGGGTTGCCGCCGCGCAGACTGCGAACAGCAACGCACAGACACCGTAAAAGCATGCGCGCGAACGAGAAGCACGCATGTCGAGGTATTGCGTCGCGAAGTCACCGCATCGGCTTGCGTGCACGGGCTTCATCATGCACCTCAGCGCGTTGCGTATTCGTCGTGACGGCGCCACCAGATGCCCGTCTCGTTGCGGCCTTTCGGCGCACGGTCGAGCCATTGGTACATGCCCCACAGGCCGTCGAGTCCACGCGCGTACGTGGAATACGTGTGGTAGACCGCGCCGTCTTCCAGCACGAAGGCGCTTAGTCCTGGCCGGTCGCGCGCGTAAGTGGATGCGTCGGTACCGCAAGTCGCCGCGAATTGCGCGACGGGCTCCGGCGCCGGTACCGCGTCCATTGCATGACGCCCGCGCTGATAGTTGTATTCGACGGTGCCCTCGCGCTGCTGCTGCTCGGTGAACGAAATGTTGAAGTCGAAATTGAAGTCGCTGCCCGCCGACGAAGCCCACGGAAACGTCCAGCCCATGCGCCGCTTGTACTCCTGCAGCTTCGCGAGCGGCGCACGGGATACGGCCGTCAGCGCCACGTCGTGATTGGCCAGATGAATCGCGATGCCGTCGAAGCCATCCGCGATCGACGAGCATGACGGGCATCCTGCCTTGTAGTCCGGCCCGTACATGAAGTGATAGACGAGAAGCTGCGAGCGTCCTCCAAACAGGTCGGCAAGCGACGCGATACCCTGCTCGGTATCGAAGCGGTACGTCTTGTCGATGCGGACCCAAGGCAATTCCTGGCGTCGGCGCGCCAGCTCGTCGCTGCGCCGCGTGAGCTCTTTTTCCGCGTTGAGCAGATCGATGCGCGCTGCCAGCCACTGCTCGCGTGTTCCGGTCGTATGTGTCGTGGTCATGGTTCTCTCCGTTCGGTTTCCTCGTCGCTCGATTGCTTTCGATACGACGTACTGGTTGGCGGTCGTGCTAGATTAGTGTCGGGATTCCGGACGGTGGGAGTGACAAGTGTGGCGCGATTTCAATCAGCATGGACCCGCTAATCCAGGCCGCCGCTCAGGCGCTCGCAGCGGGTGATCCGCTCGGCGCATTGAAGCGCGTCGCGTTACGCGGCGACGCGCCCGCGCTCGCGCTTCGCGGCATCGCGATGGCGCAACTGGGCGATTTCATCCGGGCCAAGGCGCTCGTGCGAAGCGCGGCGCGCGCGTTCGGTTCGAAGCAAGCCGTCGCCCGCGCGAGATGTGTCGTGGCGGAGGCAGAGATCGCGCTGGCGTCGCGCGATCTTGCGTGGCCGGCGAAAGCGCTCGGCGCTGCGCGCGCGACGCTCGAAGCACACGGCGACCGTGTCAATGCCGCGCATGCCGGCTATCTGGAAGTTCGCAGGCTTGTTCTGATCGGACATATCGACGAGGCTGAGCGCATGCTCGGCACATTCGATTCGGCGCCTTTGCCGCCCGTGCTCCGAGCATCGCACCAGCTCATGGTGGCGAGCATCGCGCTACGGCGTTTGCAGGCCAACAAGGCTCGCGCCGCCTTCACACGAGCCAGGCACGCGGCGAGAGCCGCCGAAATTCCCGCGCTGATCGCCGAGATCGAGAGCGCATCGAATACGTTGAACGTGCCAGCCGCGCGCCTGATCGCAAGAGACGAACAACGGCTGCTGCTGCTCGACGAAGTCGAAGCACTGTTAATGTCTAACGCACTCGTAGTCGACGCCTGTCGCAATGTCGTGCAGAAATCCGGTACGGCTGTCTCGCTGGCAAGGCGCCCGGTACTGTTCAATCTCGCGTATCAGCTTGCCGAAGCATGGCCCGCGGACGTGTCGCGCGACACGCTGATCGCACGCGCATTCAGAACGAGAGATGCCGATGACTCGCACCGCGCGCGTCTGCGGGTGGAGATCGGCCGGCTTCGCACGGTGCTCGGCACGTTGGCCGATATCAGCGCGACGCCGCGTGGCTTTGCATTGGCGCCGCGCGATGGGCAAGAGGTTCGGGTACTCGCGCGGCCCGTCGAAGAGACTCATGCGGCAATGCTCGCGCTGCTCGCGGATGGCGAGTCGTGGTCGAGTTCTGCGCTCGCGCTCGCACTCGGCGCAAGCCAGCGCACCGTGCAGCGCACCCTCGATTCGCTCGCCGCCGTTGGCAAGGCCCAGTCGTTCGGCCGGGGCCGGGCGCGCCGCTGGATGGCCCCGCCAGCGGCTGGATTCGCGACAACGTTGTTACTCCCCTCGCCCGTCACGCTCAATTAGGATGGCAGCATGAATCGATCGAACGCCACTATCATCCGCGAATATGGTCCGTTCCCAGACGTGCAGCAAGTGGCTGGCGTCACCTACGACGGCCAGCAGGTCTGGATTGCGACGGGCAAGACGCTGAACGCATTCGATCCCGCGAGCGGGGAGACTCTGCGCGCAATCGAAATTGCCGCCGACGCGGGGACCGCCTTCGACGGCCAGCATCTGTTTCAGATTGCCGCGGGCCGCATCCACAAGCTCGACCCGGCAACCGGCCGCGTGCTTTCGAGCATCCCTGCGCCGGGAGGCAATGGCGCGTCGGGACTCGCGTGGGCCGAAGGATCATTGTGGGTCGGCGAGTATCGCGAGCGCAAGATCCATCAGGTCGATCCCGAGACCGGCGTGGTGCTTTCGAGCATCGAGTCGAACCGTTTTGTGACGGGCGTCACTTGGGTAGACGGCGAGCTTTGGCACGGCACCTGGGAAGACGATGCAAGCGAGTTGAGGCACGTCGACCCACGTACCGGCGAGGTACTGGAAAGCGTCGAGATGCCCGAGGGCGTCGGCGTGTCGGGTCTCGAATCCGATGGCAGCGGGCAGTTCTTTTGCGGCGGCGGAAACAGCGGGAAGGTGCGCGCTGTGCGCCGTCCGCAACGCGAGACGGGCGACGTCAGTTAATTCGCGCTGCCTTCGCGCCGCAAACCACGTTCTTTTTCACGCTGCACTACGCACTTCGCGACGCACCGCCTGCGGCGGCACGCCAAATCCGCGTATGAACGCCTCGCGCAAATGGCGACGGTCGCGAAACCCAGTCTCTTTCGCAATGACGTCGAGCGGATGCCGGCTTTGCTCGATCATCAGGCGCGCGGCTTCGAGGCGAAGGCTCTCAATAGCACGCGCAGGCGATTGCCCCGTTTCGAGCGTGAACACACGGCTAAACTGCCGCGGACTCAGGTTTGCTTTGTCGGCCAGTTCATCGACGGTAAGTGGCCGGCTCAGGTTCTCACGCGCGTAGTTCAACGCGCTCTGAATGCGGTCCGACTTGGGCGCGAGGTTGAGCATTTCCGAATGCTGCGATTGGCCACCCGAGCGCCGCTGATGCATGACGAGCTTGTGCGCAACGGAGCGCGCCACCTCGGCGCCCAGATCTTTTTCGACCATCGCAAGCGCAAGATCGAGCCCGGCGGTCATGCCGGCCGACGTCCAGATCGGACCGTCGACGATATAAATGCGGTCGTCTTCCACGCGAACGTCGGGAAAGCGTTTCTGCAGTTCACGCGCGTAGGCCCAGTGCGTCGTGGCGCGACGCTGCGATAACAGACCAGCCTCAGCCACCACAAAGCCGCCTGTGCAAATGCCGCCGATGCGCCGCGCGCGCGGCCCGGTTTTACGCAGGAACGCGAGCACGTCTTGGGGCGCCGGCAATGCGAGCGGATCGTTCACGCCTGCGACGATCCACGTGTCCGTTTGACGGCGCGAGTTGAGCGGACTTGTGTTCATGGTCATACCTAGCGACGAACGCACCTCGCCGCCCGCAGGCGAAAAATTCTCCACCTGATAGAACGGCTCGCCCACTACGAGGTTCGCGTATTCAAAAACAGCTTGCGTGGCGATCGCCATGACCTGAAAGCCGTCGCTCAGCAAATATCCCACGCGGTGCATGTCCGTTCTCCGTCCAAGTGTATGTCCTGAAACCTAACCATATATGTCATTTGCGTCGCCGTCAAAACGGGACAGAATTCGTTCACACCATCAACGATTCATTGCAAAGGAGTGACATCATGACTGAAGCACACAAGGGCACTGCACTGATCACGGGCGCGTCGTCGGGAATCGGCGCAATCTACGCGGACCGCCTTGCGCGCCGCGGTTACGACCTCGTGCTGGTTGCCCGCAACCGCGAGCGCCTTGCCGCGCTGTCCAATCGCATCACGACCGAAACGCGCCGTAGCGTCGAGATACTGGACGCCGATCTGGGCGACAAAGCGGGGCTCGCAACGGTCGAAGCGAAACTGAAACAGGACGCGAGCATTACGCTTCTGGTCAATAACGCCGGTGTCGGCACGCATACGTCGCTCGTCGACAGCGACGTCGATGCAATGCAGCGCATGATCGACCTGAATGTCAGCGCGCTGACGCGGCTCACGTATGCGGCCGTGCCCGGCTTCGTCGCGCGTGGCAAGGGAGCGTTGATCAACATTGCGTCCATTGTGGCTATTGCGCCGGAGGTTCTCAACGGCGTGTATGGCGGTAGCAAGGCGTTCGTGCTGGCCTTCAGCCAGTCGCTCAAGCACGAACTGGCCGACAAGGGTATTCAGGTGCAAGCGGTTTTGCCGGGCGCGACCGCGACCGAGTTCTGGCAAACCGGCGGCCTGCCGCTGGAAAACCTCGACAAGGCAATCGTGATGTCCGCCGACGACATGGTCGACGCAGCACTGGTCGGCTTCGATCGCGGCGAGCTGATCACGATTCCGTCACTGCATGCGGTTGAGAAGTGGGAAGACTACGAGGCTGCGCGCCGCGCGATGTTCTCGCTGTTGTCGACCAATGCGCCGGCGCCGCGCTACAAGGTGGCTTGACCGACGACGGTGGAAAGTGGCGGCTGATCGAGGCGAATTCGTGCAAATTGCATCGGAAGCGCGATTCGCCCGTTAGCCGCAAGTTGCATTGATTCGGCGCCCGGAGGCCATCGCATCAGGCGAGAGGTCCTTCGGGCGCTTTGCGGCGCACCGCGACCGCAATGGCGCTGCCCACGATCATCAATATGCCGGCCACCGACAGAAGCTCCAGCGTTTCGCCCCACAGCACATAGCCAAAAAGCGCCGCCCAGACGATGCTCGTGTAGTTATACGGAGCAAGCGCGCCTGCATCCGCGCGGCGGAAGGCTACCGTCATCAACATTTGGCCCGCGGTCGCGAAGACGCCGAGTGCAGCCATCACGAGCAGTGCGTCCACCGAAGGCGTGCGCCATCTGAAGAACAACGTGCAACCCATCACCACGGTGCCCATTGCTGTGAAAAAGAGAACGGTGGTGGCGGAGTCGTCGGTCGAACGAATGCGTTTGATCTGGACGATAGAGAGTGCGCCGCAAAACGCACTTGCCAGCAGAATCGCGGGCCCTAGCCGTGACGTCTGCGCGCCGCCGGGCCGTACCACGAGCAGTACGCCCAGAAAACCCACAATCGCGGCTGCGGCGCCGCGCGGCGTCAAGCGCTCGTTGAGCATTAGCGGGGCGAGCACAATGACGATCAGCGTCTCCGAATAGGCGAGCGCCACCGCTTCGCTGAGCGGCACATACGGCAGGCCGGCAAAGAACAGAGCCGAGGCGCCGAGGAGTGCGATCGCGCGCGTGGTCTGCCCTTTAACGTCGATATTCCGCAAGCGGTCGGAGAGCGGCCGGCTTCCTCCGCAACACAGCAAAATGGCGGGAACCAGGCCGAAAAGCATGCGGAAAAACGTGACCTCGTTGGCCGGATATTGCAGCGCAACCGACTTGGCCAACGCATCGACCACTGCAAAGCAGAACATCGAGGCAAGGATGGTGCCGACGCTGCCAAGCGAAAGTGAACTACCGTGGGTGGACGCGGAAGTCGGCATGTGAGAACGCAATCCGTATGGAGATTTGCATGATCTCACAGACGCACGGGCTGGCACGTCACACTACGTGGTGTCGGAAAACGCCGGCGCGGCGACGGCTTCACCGGCGGGAAAGCGCGAGTTACACGATGCAGCGGGCTTTGCCGCGCCGCACCTGACAGTCAGGCGTGGCGATGACCGTGCCCGCTCTCGCCCATCGAGCGCGGCTCGTCGTATTCCTGCGAAATGTCCTTGTTCGTGTAGTCGCCGAGTCGCGAAGCGGCGAACAGGCTGAGCACTCCGCAAACGAACACATAGAACGCGATCGCGTAGCCGGAATGATAGTAAGCGAATAGCGCGGTCGCGATCAGCGGCGCAGGACCGCCCGCGATCACCGAGGCCAACTGATAACCGAGCGACGCACCGCTGTATCGCAGCCGCCCCGTGAACGACTCTGCAATCAGTGCGGCTTGAGGGCCGTACATCATCGAATGCGGGACGAGCGAGAGTACGATCGCGAGGAAAATCAACGTCGGATTGCGCGTGTCGACCATGGCGAAATAGACGAAACCGAACAAGCCTGCCGCCGCGGCGCCGATCATATACATGCGGCGACGTCCGATCAGATCGGAAATATGGCCGAACAGCGGAATGGTGCCGAATTCCAGCACTGAAGCCACCAGGACCGCCGTCAGCAACAGATCGCGCGACGCGCCGAGTGTCGTCACGCCATACGTGAAGACAAAGGCCGTAAAAATGTAGAACGGCGCTTGCTCCGCCATACGCGCCACGGCCGAAAGAAGAATGTCTTTCGGCTGGCGACGCAAGACTTCGAGCATCGGTGTCTTTTCGATCTTGCGCTCAGCGAGAAGCTTCGCGAAGATCGGCGTCTCCAGGATGTTCAGCCGGATATAAAGTCCGATCCCAACCAGCAGGATGCTGAGAAAGAAAGGGACACGCCAACCCCAGGTGATGAAGGCGTCGCCAGAAATCGCGCTCATTGCCAGCACGGCGAGATTGGCGAGGAACAATCCCGCTGGTACGCCAAACTGCGGCCACGATGCGACGAAGCCACGATGCGCGTCGGTGCGGGCCCATTCCATCGACATCAACACGGAGCCGCCCCACTCGCCACCCACGCCGACGCCTTGAATGAAGCGCAGCACCGTAAGCAGGACGGCGCCCCAAATGCCAATCGACGCGTACGTTGGAACAAATGCGACGGCGAATGTGGCGAGTCCCATTAGCAGCAGCGTGACGATCAGCGTAGCTTTGCGCCCGATGCGATCGCCATAGTGTCCAAAAATGGCCGCACCGACCGGCCTCGCGATGAAGCCGACCGCATAAATCAGGAACGCTTGAAGTGTGCCGACCAATGGATCCGACTGCGGGAAGTACAGCTTCGCGAAAACGAGACCCGTAACCGTGCTGTAGAGAAAGAAGTCATACCATTCGATCGTAGTACCGATCGTACTGGCGACGACGGCGCGACGCAGTTGCCGCCGGGCGTCCTCGTCGGAAAGGAGCACCGCTCCCGGTTGAGTGGCAGTCATTTGGCATCCCCTGAATAGGGCGACATTTAATATTGACCGTGAAGACACGCAGAGGTTCCGGTTATCCGGCTGCTTGATCAGATATGCTTATTAAATGCCACGGCACCGTTAAAACTCATGTGCTTTGGGCGATCGGGAATCGCTTGTGCCTGGACATGGATCAGCATGCCGCGGGTACTGTCTATTGTGTGAGGATTCGACGCACCGTTTCCGTCGCGCATCCGGTTACAAAAAACCGCCGCAAGCCTCGTGAACTCGCGGCGGTTGTCTGCCACCGTCATTGCAATCTATACGACGACGATTGATATTCAGGTATCAATCAGTAGTCCCACTGAACCGGCACAAAACGAAAGCCGTCGCCGTTCTTTGCAATATGACCGATGGACGGGAACGCGACATGCGCTGCGGCCAGCAGAGCACCGGTATTGGCAGCTTCATTCAGCAGCGACATGCGCACGTCTACTGCCCCTTCAGGATCGTGTTCGAAGCCGTTTTGCCATTGGGGATTGTCGAAGTTGACTTCGAAAATCGCGTCGCCTACGAACGTCAGCTTCTCGCCGTTCGATGCGACGTCCACCACACAGTGCCCCGGCGTGTGACCACCCGTCACCCGTGCCGATACGCCCGCTGCTACTTCCACAGTCTGATCGAACTGTACGATGTTTTCGCTGTACAGTTTGACGAACTTTGCAGCAGCCTTGCGCAGCGCGGGAGGAACCGCTTCAGGCATCACCGTCTTGCTGAAGTCCGGATTTTTCCAGAACTCCACTTCGGCGCGCGATACGTGAATGCGCACGTCCGGGCGCAGCCTGGCCCTGACGCCGTCGACGTTCAGTCCGCCAACGTGATCCATGTGCATGTGGGTAATCACGATATCGGTGATTGCAGCGAGGTCGATGCCAGCCGACTCCAGGCGCATCACCGACCGGCCTGCGCGAGAGAAGTATTCGAAACCATCGCCCACGCCGGAGTCGACCAGGATCAGGCGGTCACCGCTGCGCATGAGTGCGACGTTCAGCGCCCAGTCGAACATGTCACGCTGCAGGAAGCGGCCATCGAACCATTCGTTGCGGTCCGCTTCGCTCACGTTGGTGGACATAGTGGACGTCGGCAGCGGCAGAACGCCGTCGCTAATCAGCACGACGTCGACATCGCCCACGCGCACGGCGTAGCGGGAAGACACGAGTTCGCCTGCACCCTCTTTGCCAAGGCCGGCGATCACAGGCTGCACATTGCGGGTTGTTTCGCTCATCTTCAATAGTCCTGTTGATTAAGTGGGGTAAGCCGCACGGTGCGGCTCACGAGCACGACCACGAATCTCGCGCGCTTCGGTTGCTCGCCTTTCGACCGAGCCTGCGACGCATTGTAGTTAGGGGTGGCGAACGCCAGTAGCACCGCGAAGGTGTTCACCATGTTGTCCGAAGGGCAACAATCGGCGATGGACGGGCGATGAGAGCAACGCGAGTAACAGGCTTATTGAGGAGCGGTTATAGAGGACACGCGCGGCCTTGCGGTGGATGACCGTGCCGCGCGATCCGGAGCAGTCGGACGATGCCTAAGGCATCGTCCGTTCCGGATTGGGAGCTAACGTTGACGGGAGCTAGAAGCGTGACTACTCCACTTCGCTCACAGTGAGGCTGCCGCCTTCGTCGAGCCATCCGGTGATCCCACCAATCATTACCTTTACCGGCCGCCCCAGGAGAGCAAGCCGTATTGCACCACGCGTAGCGCCGTTGCAATGGGGACCCGCGCAGTACGTGACGAAGACCGTTTCAGGCGGATAGTCCGCCAGCTTGGACTCGACTATTTTGCCGTGTGGCAGGTTGATCGCGCCCGGCACATGGCCCCGCGCGAACAGCGCCGGACCGCGCACATCGAGCAGCACGAATCCGGGCGTGCCGCTGGCGAGCGCGCTGGCGACATCGGAGCAATCGGTCTCGAATTGGAGCGTCGCGCGGAAGTGGGCAAGTGCGGCTGCGCTGTCGGCTGGGGGCACGGCGGTGACGGCGTTGGTAGTCGACATGTTTGAACTCTGCATAAATCCTCGGATGAACATAGCGCCTGGCGAAGTGATCCAGGAGACCTATTCTGGCGTCGAGTGGCGATCCGGATAAGTGGCGTAATCGTCAATCTTCGGTAACATCACGCCATGGATAATCATCTCGTCGTTGCGCTGGCTTATGACCGGCTCTGTACTTTCGAGTTCGGCTGCGTGACCGAACTGTTCGCGCTCGAACGTCCGGAGCTCGGTGTCGACTGGTATCGATTCGCGGTTTGCGCGAGCGAGCCGGGCCCGCTCCGCGCCGCGGGCGGCATCACGGTCGCTGCGCCCTACACGCTCAAATTGCTCGACCGCGCAGATACCATCGTGGTGCCGGGCTGGCGCGATGCGGACGAATTGCCGCCCGAGGCGCTGCTTAAGAAGATCCGCAATGCTTACCGCCGTGGAGCACGTCTTTGCTCGATCTGCTCCGGCGTGTTCGTGTTGGCAGCGGCCGGCGTGCTCGACGGCAAGACTGTGACGACCCACTGGCGCTACGCCGCGAAACTGCAGCAGCGTTACCCGCAAGTTCAAGTGCAGCCCGATGCGCTGTATGTCGACGAAGGACAGATCATCACGTCGGCGGGCTCCGCGGCAGGGCTGGACATGCTGCTCCATCTGGTGCGACGCGATTACGGTGGAGCGGTCGCGAATCGCGTCGCACAAAGGCTCGTGGTGCCGCCTCATCGGGAGGGTGGACAGGCGCAGTTCGTACCGCGTCCAATGCCGCAGGACGACAGCGGGCGTCTCGCGAAATTGATGGATTGGGTGCGCCAGCATCCCGCTTTGCCGCACACGCTGCGCTCGCTTGCAGAATGGGCCGCAATGAGTCCGCGCACGTTGCAACGGCAATTTCATGACGCCACCGGCATGGCGCCATACGAATGGCTCGTGCGTGAACGCGTGACGGTGGCTCGTGAGATGCTCGAGGCACAGTCGGCATTACCCATTGGCCGCGTCGCCGAGCTAGCGGGGTTCGGCTCGGAGGAGTCAATGCGACGGCATTTCCGACGTATCGCGCTCACGAGTCCAGCCGCATATCGGGCGAAGTTTGGCCATGGCGCACGCGCTCAGAAGCAGGGTTCTCGGGTCGGGGAACGGTCGCGCGGAACTCAGGTTGACGCGCAACCGGACTGATCGACAATTCGATGCGGAGTTAGAGGTTCTTCAGCGCAGCGCGCACGAACGGGACGAAACGTGAAGTAACGGGATTTTTCTGCTTATCCGCCCACACCAGCCCTACACGCCACTTCGCATGCGTTCCGCGCAGAGGCAGGACCGTAGCATTCCGGAGCAAATGTTGCGCACTTGAAGGCACAAATGCAACGCCGACGCCTGCAGCGACAGATGCCAACACGGACTGCACATCATCGGCTTGTTGCGTCACATTGGGTACGAAGCCCTGTTCGCGACACCAGGCGTCGACTTGAGCAGCGAGTCCGGGCCCGCGCCCACGACGCAACGCCAGGAAACCCATTTCGTTCAACTTGCCGAAATCGGCGGGCAGACGCACACGCTCCAGACTGGGAGGCAACGCGAGGGCCAATGTTTCGTCAATCACGCGAACTGACGAAAGACCCTCGACCGACGGCGCCCGCATAAAGCCCACATCCAGCTTCCCCGACAGAATACGGCGGGCTTGCTCATCGGAAGACAGATCGCTCAATGCAATCGCAACACCCGGATATTGCTGGCGGAAGTCGGCGATGATCTGCGGCGCAATTGTCAGCACCGACAGGCAAATGCCGATTCGCAATTGTCCACGCCTGCCGCTGCCCGCCTCTCGCGCACGCGCAAGAATCTCGTCCGCATCGTCGACGAGCGCGCGTGCATCGGGCAAAAAGGTTTCTCCGAACTGCGTCAACTCCGCGCCATGACGACCGCGTTCGAACAGTTTCGCGCCCAGACTCGCCTCGAGTGCGCCAACCTGTTTGCTCAACGCCGGCTGACTAATGTGCAGAGCGTCTGCCGCCCGCCCGAAATGACGCAATTCGACGACGGACAAAAACGTCCTTAAGAGCTTCAGTTCCATTCTGTGCCGTTATCGTATCGGTCAAATCATTCATTTTACTAATCGATAGCCAGGTTGTTCAATGCGAGTACATCTTTCAGCGAGCGAATATCAATGGCTTCGACAAACTCCAGACGTCAATCACATGGGCCTATGCCTGCAGAAATCGCAGCAGGTGACGACACGGGAGAACCTGATTCGACGCCGCGCTGTTCGGCCGGTCACGAGCGCCGCTCCCGTCGCCCTCGCCTCGCTGACCTGATACTGGCAGAGGAAAGCCACGCTAAAGAAGGGGCAATCGCGGTGAGTTTCGCCGTTGTCTCCCGGAAGCGATGGCCGCGGTGATCGAAACCGCCCTACCGCGATAAACTTTGTCGTCGGTCGAGGCGCGGCTTGTGGCATGACCATGGGCTACTGGCGAGGCAGCGGCCCGGCATCGTCCGCATGTGTCGGAAGATCGCTCCAGACGCGCCTTTAACCGGCCCTCAACGTGACAGCTGTCCGGCTCTCGTCGTCCCGATCCCATGGGGGCGTCCCGCCGAATGCATCGACCAGGAAATCGATCATCACCCGCACCCTGGCGCTCAGGTGTCGGCGGCTCGGATACATGGCGAGTATGTCGATCTCAGGCAGACAATACTCGGGCAACACGCGAACGAGCGTGCCGGCACGTAGGTCGTTGCCGATCAGGAATGTGGGTTGCCAGATCACTCCGTGCCCGGCGAGTGCTGCTGCGCGCGCCGTATCGCCGTTATTCGTATGCATGTGACAGTCGACTTTCACTATGTGGGTCTTGCAGCCAGCATCGATCAGTTGCCACTCATCGCCGGTGGCTGCATACGTGTACCCGATGCAGCGATGTTCCATCAGGTCGGCTGGTGCCGCCGGCACTCCCGCGCGAGCCAGGTAGTCCGGCGAGGCGCATAGAATGTTCTGCGATGTCGCCAGTTTGCGGGCTGCATGGTTGGAGGAACCGGCTCGCGAAATGCGGATGGCGAGATCGTAGCCTTCATCGACGATATCGACGACGCGGTCGATCAGTCCAACGTCGATTTCGATGCCGGGATACTTTCGCATGAACTCCGGCCATAGCGGCGCCAGATACTGAATGCCGAAGCTCACGGGCGCATTGATGCGCAGGCGCCCGCGGGGTTGGACCGACGCCGACGACACCAGCCCTTCTGTATCGGCGACATCGTCGAGAATGGACTTGCAACGGGCGTAAAGCGTCTCGCCGCCCTCGGTCAGAGAGAGCGTTCTGGATGTGCGATTCAACAGACGCGTGCCGAGGTGTGCTTCCAGTTCGTTCACATAGCGGGTCACGTTGGCGGGCGACGTGCCGAGCACTTCGGCCGCGCGCGCAAAGCCGCCGCGGCTCACCACGGTCACGAAAACTTCAAAGGCGCGCAAGCGGTCCATCCCAACTCCGATCGTTCACAAAAGCTGACTGATACGACCATGTTTTTGACCTTTCCGCTATAAGGACTGAAGCCTATATTGCTTCCACGGGCCAAGGCATAGGGCACTGGCCGAATGCATCAGGAGAGAGAACATGCAACGCTTGACCGGAAAAGTCGCTATCGTGACAGGTGCCAGTGCAGGTATTGGCCGCGCTACTGCAAAGTTGTTCGCGAAGGAAGGTGCCAAGGTGGTCATTGCCGCCCGGCGCGCGGCGGAACTCGAAGCGCTGGCTGCCGAGATCGCAAGCGAAGGTGGCGAAGCCGCATATCTGGCGGGCGACGTGCAATCGGAAGACTTCGCGAAAGCGCTGGTGGAACTTGCAATTGGGCGCTTTGGCCGTCTGGATATCGCCTACAACAACGCCGGTACACTGGGTGAGATGGGCCCGAGCACCGGCATTTCCGAAGCCGGCTGGAACGCCGCGCTTGCGACCAATCTAACGAGTGCGTTCCTCGGAGCGAAACACCAGATACCTGAAATGCTCAAGCAAGGTGGCGGATCGATCATCTTCACGTCGACGTTCGTCGGTTACTCGTTCGCGTTTCCGGGTACTGCGGCTTACGCGGCGAGCAAGGCCGGGCTGATTGGCCTGACGCAGGCGCTTGCCGCCGAATACGGCGCGCAAGGGGTGCGCGTCAACGCGGTATTGCCGGGCGCCGTGGATACGGAGATGTATCGCAGCATGAACGACAGCGACGAATCGCAGGCATTCGTGACCGGGCTGCATGCGCTCAAGCGCGTCGCCAAGCCGGAAGAACTGGCGCGTTCGGTGCTCTATCTCGCGTCTGACGATTCGTCCTTCGTGACCGGTACGGCCTCACTGGTCGATGGTGGGGCATCCATTACACGTACGTGAACCCCTTGGCGGCATCCGGCATCAAAGCTTCGCTGCCGCCGTTCTTACTTCATCCACGGAAAGGAAATCACTCATGGACTTGAATCTCACAGGCAAACTCGCACTGGTAAGCGGCAGCACAGCCGGCATCGGTTTCGCTATCGCGAGCACGTTGGCAAAGGAAGGCGCACGCGTGATCGTGAACGGCCGCTCGCAGTCATCCGTGGATGACGTGGTCGCACAGCTAAAAGCGGAAACCGGCACCGACGTGCAGGGATTCGCCGGCGACCTCAGTACGGCCGCTTCGGCGGAAGAACTCGCCCGGCGCTATCCGAACGTGGAAATTCTGGTGAACAACCTGGGCATCTTCGAGCCCAAGCCCTTTGAAGAGATTTCCGACGCGGACTGGCAGCGTTTCTTCGACGTCAACGTCTTGAGCGGCGTACGTCTCGCTCGCCTGTTTCTGCCCGCGATGAAAAAAGCCAACTGGGGCCGCATTATTTTCATTTCGAGCGAAAGCGGGGTGCAGATTCCAGCCGAGATGATCCACTACGGGATGACGAAAACCGCGCAACTGGCGGTCTCGCGCGGACTCGCGGAGGCGGTTGCGGGCACGGGCATTACGGTCAACAGCGTGCTGCCCGGACCGACGAAGTCGCGGGGCGTCGGCGATTTTGTGGAGACCCTTGCCAAGGCCGACGGCAAGTCGTTCGAAGCCTTCGAGAAGGAGTTCTTCGAGAAGGTGCGTCCCACATCGCTCATCAAGCGATTCGGCACGCCGCAGGAAATCGCCTCGCTCGTGGCCTATGTCGCCAGTCCGCTTGCGTCGGCCACAACCGGAGCTGCGTTGCGGGCCGACGGAGGGGTCATAAAGAGCGCATTTTAAAGCGGCGCCGGCATTGGGCTGGGCTCTCTGCGCGTTTGCTGGATCGCTTTTCGGACGCAGCGGGCTTGGCCGATGCGCTTTTTTTGATGCGGGACAATGAGGTCAATCACGGCGGCCTCTCATGAACTGTTGGTCTATATGGGAACGTTCACCGGCCAGGCTTCCGAGCAACAGTCGGAGCGACTCTCGGTGCCCATGAGAGAGCAACCACTGTGGTGTGGCGCAGAGTCATGGGCCGCCGCGAGTTCCGTACGAAGCCATCTTCAGATGCTCAACGACCGTGGCGGACCCTTAACTACCGTTCGATAACATGCGACCGCTGCGGGACGCATTGTGATCGATGGAGCACCGGTCACTTCGAATGCCGCGTTTTGCCCATGCCAGGACAGCACGCGATTGACCCAACGCGGTCGGACGATCGATTACGGCATCGAAGGTTGCTTCCCCGGCGCGGCGGTCGAACGTCAACTTCTTCGGATTCAATTCGATCACGACTTCACCGGCCTCACTTCCGCTTCTGAGTGTATTCCTGAACTTATGGGCGATGACGCTCGGGGGAAAAGGCGCGGGTCTCTGTCAACCCAGAGTTTTGAAGAAATGCAGTGGCGCCTTGTAGAATCCGGCGACCGTTTTTACGGGCATACGCTGAAGAGAGGGCGACGAGGTTATCAGGCGTTGGCACAACGCTTGCGATAGGGCCGAGACGTCCGGCGCTACAGCGTTCAATAGTGGAGCGCTGGAATCGACAGTGTGTTCACTTTCGTGCGAGCCGCCCCAACGGCTGGAGCTTGCCCCTGTTGGCCCAACGGGGCCTTGCGACATGTGGCATTTGCGTTTCGTCGCCGTCGTCCGTTACCCCGCTTCCGCTACCGGTTCGTCGCATTCAAGCATCGAAACGGGAAAGCTCGACCGGACAAAAAACCACGCGAAGCAGTGTTTCCAAATCACGGCAAGCGCGTACAAAACGATCCTGGAGCAGTACAAATGCCCGATTTTTGGCGCACGGCATTCGAAGGCGGCGGCGAAGTTCGCGCGTTGCTACGCGAACTCGACTGGAGCACGTCGCCGCTCGGGCATCCCTCGGAATGGCCGGCTCCGTTGACCACCGCAGTCGGCATGGTGCTCAGTTCCGCCTTTCCGATGTTCGTCGCGTCGGGCCCCGAGCTGGGCTTTCTCTACAACGACGCATACGCGGTCATCCTGGGCGACAAGCATCCGACTGCGCTCGGTGGCCGTTTCGAGGAAATCTGGGCGGAAATCTGGCCCGACATCGCGCCCATTATCGACGGCGCAATGTCGAACCGGTCGACCTACTTCGAGGACCTGCCGCTCACCGTGATACGCCGCGGCTACCCTGAGCAAAGCTTCTTCACCTTCTCGTATTCGCCGCTGCACGAAAACTCCGGACGCGTCGGCGGCATGTACTGCACAGTGATAGAGACGACCGAACGCGTACTGGCAGAACGGCGCGCGATCTTCGATCTGAAGGTGTCAGAGGCACTGCGCCCGCTGACCTCTGCCGAGGACGTCGTGACCCGAGCGAGCGCGCTGCTCGGCGAGCAATTGCAACTCGCACGCGTGATCTACGGCGAATGCGGGGAAACCAGCGACACCTTTTTCGTGCCGCGCGACTGGGCCGTGCCACCGTTGCCGAGTCTCGCCGGCAAGAGATTCGCACTGGACGACTTCGGCCCGGCCATCATCAACCCGCTGCGCGCCGGCCAGATTGTGACCGCAAACGACAGCGCGACCGATCCCCGCACCGCAGAGTTCGCAAGCTCATACACGCTGACCGGCATCCGCGCGTTCGTTGCGGTGCCACTGATCAAGGCCGGGCGTCTGGTCGCCTTCCTCGGCCTGCACCGCGCCGAACCGTACCAGTGGACCGCGAGCGATATCCGGCTCGCGCGCGAGATGGCCGAGCGCACCTGGTCGGCGGTGGAGGCAGCGCGTGCGCAGGCCGAATTGCGCGCCGAACGCGACCGCAGCCGCTATATCTTCGACACGATCGGCGAAGGCTTCATGCTGATGGACCGCGACTGGAACGTCACTTACATCAACGCGGAAGGCCTGCGTATCGCGCGCCGCACGAAGGAACAGGTGATCGGCCGCAGCCACTGGCAACTTTGGCCCGAAGCGGTCGACTCCGATTGCGCGCACATGTATAGACGGGTGATGGAAAGCGGCGATGCCGGCGCGTCGGAGTATTGTCAGAGCCATCCGGACGGTAACGCCATCTGGGTCGAGGTGCGCGCCTATCCCACCGGCGAAGGCGGCATCGCTTCGTTTTTTCGTGACATCACCGACCGCAAGGAGGCGGAACAGAAGCTCAGAGCGGCTGATCAGCGCAAGGACGAATTCCTCGCGATGCTTGCGCACGAGTTGCGCAACCCGCTCGCGCCCATTTCCGCCGCAGCCGAACTGCTGAAGATCAGCAGGCTCGACGAAGCGCAGGTGCGCCACAGCAGCGCAATCATTTCGCGCCAGGTCGCCCACATGACCAGACTCGTGAACGACCTGCTCGATGTGTCGCGGGTCACGAGCGGGCTGGTCACGCTGGCGCGGGCGCCGGTCGATACGCAAACCGTCATCGCCGAAGCGATCGAGCAGGTCCGCCCACTGATGCAGGGGCGCGGCCAGCAACTGTCGGTGCACATGCCATCGCAGGAGGCGACCGTCCTGGGCGACAAGGCGAGGCTGATTCAAGTTGCCGCCAACCTGCTTCACAACGCGACCAAGTACACCCCCGATGGGCGCCGCATCGAAATATGCGCCGACGCCGAGGGCGACGAACTGGTGATTACAGTGCGCGACGAAGGCATCGGCATGGAACGCGAGCTGGCCGCGCGCGCGTTCGACCTCTTCGCACAGGCAGAGCGCTCGGCTGATCGCTCGCTGGGCGGCCTTGGGCTCGGTCTTGCTCTAGTCAGGCATCTGGTCGAGTTGCACGGCGGCTCAGTGCACTGCTTCAGCGCGGGACCCGGCACCGGCAGCACCTTCGTGGTCAGACTGCCATTGATGCAGGCGCAGCCCGCAGCCTCAGAACGGCAAGCGGAGAACGCGGATTCGGCGCCGAGCCCGCGCCTCAAGCTGCTGGTCGTCGACGACAATGTCGACGCTGCGGAAGCGCTCGGCATGCTGCTCGCGTCGTGCGGGCATGAGGTGATCATCGAACATGATTCGCGGAGCGCGCTCGAGCGTGCGCTGCGGGAGCGCCCCGATGCGTGCCTGCTGGACATCGGCCTGCCGGGTATGGACGGCAACGAACTGGCGCGGCATCTGCGTGCGTCCCCTGAGATGGCCGACGCGACGCTGATCGCTGTCACCGGCTACGGGCAGGACCAGGACCGTCACCGCAGTGCGCACGCCGGTTTCCATCACCATCTGGTGAAACCGATCGTCATCGAACACCTGGCGACGTTGCTGGCGGGCATCAGTCTGAGGACGGATGGTTGAACACCCAAGGGTGGCGACGGCGACGGCGGCCGACGCTCGGCCACCGCCCTTTCCGGACGGCAGGTCGTACCAGGACTCCTCCACCGGTGGTGCTCACGCCGCTACTGTTGCTTCGCAACTCGGTTACTTGTCCTCGGGGGCCGGTGCCGGATCATGGATCCCACACGCGTTCCTGATGAACATTAGCGCTCGCTCGCAACCGGGTATCAAGAGAACCAGTCGAAGTCGAATCATGATTACCATCAACATGGCAGAGAGCGTTATCTCGCCAATCACCCTGGCGAAAGCGAGTCCGACGGCGCCGTAGTGGGGAGCGAGCACAAGCGCGAGGATTATATTCACGAACGCGGATGCGATTCCGACGGTGGCAAGCAGGCGATAGCTTACGCAACATATTTCCATCACCTGATGTGTAAGAGATGCGGGTGGATCAAGAAACGGACGCGGTGCACGGCTGCCGTTGTCGCGTCACTCAGTTCACAGGCCAAATGTTCTAGCGCGGCGCTTGCTCCGAGATATGAGTAGGGAAAGCCGCTTGTTGAAGAACTGTATAACGCAACTGAGAACTCCCGGGTGATCGATTACGTGTCTAACAGCTGTCACGAAACGCTTTTCACGAATCGCTTCGGTCACATCGACCCAGTGAAGAGACGCTTTGAGAGACCGATGCCGGCGCGCGCACGCGGCGGCCAAACTTGCAGAAAGCGTGTGCGATGCGCGGAAACGCGCATTTGCGTCAAGCATGCCTCGTAGCGTCTGTCGGTCCGCTGACTTATCAGAGGAAAGCGAACCACCACGGCGCCGATAGCAGTAACCCATAGCCGGATAGACGCCAATCCTTGCATCGTGCTTGACCAATAAGCGCAACAGGATATCGAAGTCTTCTCCGGAACGAAGTCGCTCTTCATACCGAAGTCCTGTCAGGAATCCAGCGTTGATCATAGGCTTAAGATACGCCAGGCGTGGCGCTCGAATCAGGGAAACGGCATCGAAACTTTCGAAGCCTTCAAGGCCGAGCAGGGAATGTCCAGTGAGCGAGCCCTCCTCGTCCACGATCAGTAAATCGTCCGCTACGATGCCTGCACCAGAACTCTCCGCGCGCTGCAGCAGCGACTCGAGGCGTCCTTCCGCGAGGACGTCATCACTGTCCAAAAACGTGATCCAGCGTCCTCGCGCGCATTCCAGCGCACGATTACGAACAGTGGACGGCCCCGCGTTGAACGACGCGGTCAGAAGCCTGATTCGGGAGTCGTTATCGGCAAAGGCGCGGACGATTTCGACGCTAGCGTCAGTTGATGCATCATCCGCGACGATCAGCTCCCAGTCTGCAAGGCTCTGTCGCTGGACCGACTGAATGGCTTCGCCGATCCAGCGTTCGCCGTTGAAATTCGCCATGACGACAGTGACAGTTGGGGCCGCTGCATCCGTTATCCCTGTGACTGCTTTATCTGTCGGCGCGCAATCCCCAACAGATTGCGCCAACGAAAGGTCTTCGCCCGCCAGGTATTGGTTGCTAGACAGGCCGACGGTTGACTGTGACTGGTGATGAGGCATATCAGCGCCGTTCGAAGTTAGACAAGCTTACTAAACGTGAGAGGATGGCTAGGGTTCGAGCCCTCGTTATGCGCGAACCTTGCATAACGAGTGAATACTGGTCTTCTTCCTAACGGGCGGCGCTGCACCGGGCCAGTGGATTGCAGATGTAGCGAACCGCGTAGTCTGCGACAGGGGAGTATGGAAAAAGACACAAGCTGGATAGCGCGAGCGTCCCCAATTTCTTCTTCAGGCTCCAGAAAGGGTTCGCGACAATGGCATGCAGATACCGATGCGAATCTCTCAGCATCCAACGCCAACGGGTCGTCAACGGAGCATGGTAGACATTTGAATAGAAATGAGCTCGTTCGTATGCGAAATCGTGGAAGTCGGCGGGCAATTGCATTCCCATGCGGCACCAGGCCAGTTCCCGAAGGGTAACCCAGCGGGACGGGAATGCCTTGGGGGCCTTTTCCTGTTGATCGGAGTTAGCAAACAATGCGTCTCTCCCGGCGCTTGCATATACGCGATATCCGCCGAGTGACACCGGAATACTCGATACTGGCCCAACTAGAGCCGACCCATAAATTGCATAGAAATCTGCGCCATATCGGTCCTTGATCGTTTCTGGCACAGGAAAGATCTTTCTAAGAGCACTGACGCTATAGGCGTTTCCAGACGCCGGCGGTGACGGATAGAGCCACCCATCGAGCAGAAGCTTTCGACAATCACCATCGATTCGAGAATGAGGTACATAAGCGCCCATCTGCTTGCTCGTATGATCGATCACGTCAAGCTGAAACTGCACTTTTGCAAGATTTCCGCTCTCGAAGCGCTGCATCACCTCCGACACGGCGCCCTGATATAAGACGTCGTCAGCATCGAGGAACAGCACGTAATCCGTTCTGGCGAGATGCAGCCCCAAATTGTAGGCGGACACCTGGCCGCCGTTGTTCTTGAAGACGGAACTAACGCGAGCGCCATAGCCTTCGATGATTGCGCGCGAGCCGTCTGTTGATCCGTCGTCGATCACTATGACGTCAGTGCTCATGTAGTCCTGTGCAAGCGCTGAATCGATTGCCTCCGCCAGGAACTGCTCGTAATTGTGATTGCAGATGATGACTGTCATGTCCTTCATGATGTGTCACGCGCGAAGGTAAGAAGGGATCTGACGGCCTGCGACCGCTGTCATATGAACCGTCGGCGGATTAGCGTGCTGGCAATGTTTTTCGGCGCGAGCAAGGTGGCAATGCTCCAACCGGCGATAAGACAGCGGAAAGCCGGGCGCTCGAAACTTGCGCGAAAAGGAATGGAAAGGGCGTCGCGCAGGGCTCTAACTCTGCTGTCGCCGGGCAGAGGATGCTGTCGCGGTGTGAGCCGTAACGAGGCAACGCGCAATTGCAACAAGTGAGGCGCACAGAAAAGGGTGCTGAGCGGCGGTGCCGGCCGGCCGGTCATTGCGCACGCCTTGCAGGCTGCGCTGTGACGCTTGAGCGCACGCGCGATTTCTCGTCCAAAGTTGCTCGTGCTCGCGCTCATGGCGCTGTCATTAGCGCCGTGCATGCGATAGAGCACCAAGGGTGCAGCGATCGTTTCTACGTCGCCAAGGTAGGGGGCCATGGCGATGCAGGTTGAATCCGTGAACGAATCGTAGCTCGCATCCAGTGGAAAGATTTTTTCCAGAAAACTGCGTGCATAGGCATTTCCCGAGCCGGGCGGCGTAGGGTATTCGGACGTTTCATAAGCCCAGTGGCGGATCGCTTCCGACGATAGTCCAGGCGGGAGCTTCGGGATCACATTTCGAATCTTTGGAATCGCATTGTGTATGCGATGGCCCTGCGCGTCGACGCGCTCCATCAGCACCTGTACCTTGCTCAGGCCGGTTCGCCATACTGAAGCAATGGCGCGCAACGCACCGGGCATTAGCACGTCGTCAGCATCGAGGAATATGACGACGTCGCCTGTACTTCTCGCGAAGCCTACGTTGTTGGCGTCCCGCTGGCCCCCGTTCTTTTTGAAAATCGCCGTGATTTTTTCACCAAACGAATGAATGACGTCGGCCGAGTTGTCGGTCGATCCGTCGTCCACAACGATGATTTCCAGCCGGTCCCAATCTTGCGTCAAGGCACTTTCGACAGCCTGTCGAAGGAAATGCCCATAGTTGTAGTTGGCGATGATGATCGAGAAAAAGAGGTCCCTTCTAGCCATAGATCCGCTCCGTCCTGCGTTCATCGACTGCCTCCGGCTTCTCTGACGATCAGAGTCCTTGAACCTGCGAGATGCGCTGCATTGACCAGCGCTAGGGGCCAACCTGATGGATGTCGCCGCTAAAGCTGGCGCGGCTAACGGTGCCGCGTGTGGCACCTTGGTTGCAACTATTTAAGTTCAAAGGTTTCGAAGTGTGCGATTGCGGCCTAAAATCGGGCGATAAAGGCGCAAAAAGTTGAACGGCGGGGCTTCGGCAGAGGATAAGCACTGCTTTCTAATCGCAAAATGCGAATTGCAAATGCGAAACGGCAAAGCCAATCCCGGATCTATTTGCCACTTGCTCCTTGCGATTCGGACACCGATATTGCTAACCGTTTTACTCAAAAGGCAGCAAGGTCAGACGACTAATAGTTAGATCTGCGCCGGGCAGCGGCACGACGGCAGGCCCCTGGATTGGTCTATGGGCTTCATACAATGCAGAGCATCGAAGAGTGGCATCGATCGCGCAGCGGCGAATGTCACATTCACGCAAGAAAGAATAAGCGGCTCGTGTTTCAACCTAATCCGCGACGACGATCGGCCGCGTGCGAGTTACCACCTGGAGCTAATCGATGAAGGTTGCTTTTTATAAGGGAACGCGTCCCGGCCTGGCCGGGAAATTAAACCGCCTGATCCGGTGGTGGACAAACAGCCCCTATTCGCATTGCGAACTTGTCGTCGCTCCAATTATCGACGCGCATCTATGTGCATCGTCGTCGTTCGAGGACGGGAGCGTGCGCTTCATCACTACGAAACTAGACCCAGCCCGATGGGATGTCGTCGGATTCGCCACCGACCCGGTGACGGAGCGGGCCGCAGTGGAGTGGTTCAACGACCACTTCGGCGAACCGTACGATTTCGCGCCCTTCTTCGCCTTCCTGCGCCGCCGCGGCCGTCATCGGGGTCGTTGGCACTGTTCGGAGTCGATCGGGGCAGCGCTGGGTATGCCAGAGTCCTGGCGGTTCGATCCCGCTACACTGCACGCTGCGCTTTCTTCCGATTCGGTGCAGTCGCCGCCCGACGACATGCCGCCACTGGTACCGGCCTGATTTCGGGCGAGTCTCACTGGCGGTAAAAGATAGTGCCTGAACGTAGCCATGAGCCATTTTCGGCTTTGGCAACAACTTGCGAAAATATCCCTTGCAGCCAATCCCCACCCTCGCCTCTATATTTGCTTGACACCTAAACTATCTAGGCCTAAATTAACTCCACGAGCAAGTTCACAGTGGGGAGCAGCATGCGCATTGTCTGTATCGGCGGCGGCCCGGCCGGGCTGTACTTCGGCCTGTTGATGAAAAGCCGCGACCCGGCGCACGAGGTCATCGTCGTGGAGCGCAACCGCCCGTACGATACTTTCGGCTGGGGCGTAGTGTTCTCGGATCAGACGCTGGGCAACTTGCGCGCCGCCGATGCCCCAAGCGCAAACGCAATACTCGACGCGTTCAATCATTGGGACGACATCGAAATCAATTTCCGCGGACGTCAGGTGCGCTCGTCCGGCCACGGGTTTTGCGGCATAGGTCGCAAGCGTCTGCTGAATATCTTGCAGGCCCGTTGCGAGGAACTGGGCGTAAAGCTCGTGTTCGAAACGCAGGTCACCGACGACACCGAATACCGGGCCGATCTCATCGTCGCGTGCGACGGAGCGAACAGCGCGATTCGTCAAAAGTACGCGCCGACCTATAAGCCCAACGTGGACATGCGCGATTGCCGCTTCGTCTGGCTCGGCACCCGGAAGCTGTTCGACGCTTTCACGTTCGCGTTCGAACAAACGGAGTTCGGCTGGTTCCAGGCCCACGCCTACCGTTTTGACGATCAAACGTCCACGTTCATTGTCGAGACACCGGAGCGTGTGTGGCGCGCCGCCGGACTCGACGAAATGAGCAAGGAAGAGAGCATTGCATTCTGCGAAAAGCTCTTCGCGAAGTATCTGGACGGCAACGCGCTATTGTCGAACGCCGCGCATTTGCGCGGCTCGTCGCAATGGATCCGTTTTCCGCGTGTCGTCAACCAGGAATGGGTGCATTGGCGGAGCAATGCGGACGGCACGCAAACACCCGTCGTGCTGATGGGCGACGCCGCGCACACCGCGCATTTTTCAATTGGCTCGGGCACCAAGCTCGCGCTCGAAGATTCGATTGAACTCGCCAACAGCATCGGCGCGCATCCTGGCGATTTGCATGCTGCGTTAAAGCATTACACGGACGTGCGCAGCGTCGACGTATTGCGCATTCAGAACGCCGCCCGCAATTCGACCGAATGGTTCGAACACGTGGACCGGTACACATCGTTCGAGCCGGACCAGTTCGCTTATTCGCTGCTCACGCGCTCGCAGCGCATCTCGCACGAAAATCTGCGCGAGCGCGACGCGCGCTACGTGTCCAGCTTCGAAGATTGGCTCGCGCGGCGTTCAGGCGTAGAACGCGCGCCGCAAAAACATTCTATTCCGCCAATGTTCACCCCATTCACGTTGCGCGGCGTCACGTTGAAAAACCGAGTTGTCGTTTCGCCGATGGCGCAGTATTCAGCCGTCGACGGAGTCGCCGGCGATTATCATCTGATGCATCTCGGCGCGCGCGCAATGGGCGGTGCGGCGCTCGTTATGACCGAGATGACATGCGTGTCGCCCGAAGCGCGCATCACGCCGGGATGCCCCGGTATGTACGCGCCGGAGCACCTCGCTGCATGGAAACGTATCGTCGATCTCGTGCACGTCCAGTCCAACGCCAGGATTGGCATTCAGCTCGGACATTCCGGCGCAAAAGGATCGACGCGCGTGGCTTGGGAAGGCATCGATCAGCCGCTCACCGAAGGCAACTGGCCGCTCATCTCGGCATCACCGCAGCAGTATTTGCCGGGCATCAGCCAGCATTCGCGCGAAGCGACACACGAGGAGCTCCGCGAGATAGAAGCGCAGTTCGTGCGCGCGACGCAAATGTCGGCTGAAGCAGGTTTCGACTGGCTCGAACTGCACTGCGCACATGGCTATTTCTTATCGAGCTTCCTCTCGCCGCTAACCAACCATCGCACCGATGAATACGGCGGCTCGCTGGAGAACCGTCTGCGTTATCCGCTACAGGTCTTCAAGGCGATTCGTGCAGTGTGGCCGCAGGACAAGCCGATTTCCGTGCGCATTTCAGCGAACGATTGGGTCCAAGGCGGCACCACGCCCGACGACGCCGTGCAGATCGCGCGCGCGTTCAAGGCGGCGGGCGCAGACATGATCGACGTATCCTCGGGCCAGGTCAGCAAGGACGAGAAGCCCGTATACGGCCGCATGTTCCAGACGCCGTTCGCCGATCGCGTGCGAAACGAAGCCGGCATCGCAACTATCGCGGTGGGGGCGATTTCGGAGGCGGATCACGTGAACAGCATTATCGCGGCCGGTCGCGCCGATCTGTGCGCAATCGCGCGTCCGCATCTCGCGAATCCATCGTGGACATTGAACGAGGCCGCGAAGATCGGCTACTTCGACGTGACATGGCCGAATCAGTACACCGCCGCAAAGTCGCAACTCGAACGCAATCTGGAACGTGAACGCGCACAGGTTGCGGCAAATGCCGGCCTCTCGGCGCAAGAGCGCGCGCAGCGCGCGGAAGGAACCACGTGAACTCGATTCGATATCCCCTTGCGGGACAACATGCCGTTGTCACTGGCGGCGGGAGCGGCATCGGCGCGGCCATTGCGGAAGCGCTGCTGCACGCCGGCGCGCGCGTTACGCTGATGGGCCGCAATCCGGAGCGGCTAGAGGCTCAGCGCGAAAAATGCCGCGCATGGGGCGACGTTGCATGCATTACCGTCGATGTCACGCAAGAAGAGTCCGTTGCACAAGCATTCAACGAAGCTGGCGCCGTCGACATACTGATCAACAACGCAGGGCAGGCACAGGCCGCGCCGTTCACGCATACCGACATGACGCTATGGCAGCGCATGCTAGACGTGAACCTCACCGGCGTTTTTCTCGGCACGCGCGCCGTGCTGCCAGGCATGCTCGAACGCAGACACGGGCGCATCGTCAACGTGGCGAGTACGGCGGGACAAATTGGCTACGCGTATGTCGCCGCATATTGCGCGGCGAAGCACGGCGTGATCGGTCTCACGCGCTCTCTTGCGCTTGAAGTTGCCACGAAAGGCGTGACGGTCAACGCCGTTTGCCCCGGCTATACCGAGACCGAATTGCTGCACGCGTCGCTCGAGCAGATCACCACCAAGACGTCGCGCACGGAGGAGCAGGCTCGCGAAAGCCTGCTTCGCTCGAATCCGCAACGTCGCTTTGTGAGTCCAGAGCAGGTCGCGAATGCCGTGCTGTGGCTGTGTCAGCCGGGTTCCGATGCAATCACGGGGCAATCCGTTTCCATCTCCGGTGGAGAAGTAATGTGACCAGGTCAGCCAACGTCAAGAAGATTGCAGCAAGCGATGCAAAGGCAGCAGAAACGAAAGCGCACCGCAAAGGCGTTGCGAAGCCTGCGGAGAACGTCGTGGATCTGGAAATGAGCACTGGCGCGGACAGCCACATGGGTTTGCGCCTGTGGCTGCGCATGTTGACCACGACGAACCTCGTGCAAGCCGAATTGCGCAAACGTCTGCGTAACGAATTCGACACTACATTGCCGCGTTTCGACCTGATGGCCCAACTCGAACGTCATCCGGAAGGACTCAAGATGACGGAACTGTCCCGACGCCTGATGGTGACGGGCGGCAACGTGACCGGCATTACTGATCAGCTGGAGAAAGAAGGTTTGGTCTCTCGCGATACCGACCCTAACGACCGCCGCTCAATCAGCGTGTGCCTTACTCCCGCAGGCCGCAAAGCGTTCGACAGAATGGCGGTCGCGCATGAGCAGTGGGTCGTTGAACTGTTTGGCGGACTCAGTCTCGAGGAAAAGTCGCGCACGCACCAGCGGCTCGGCAAATTGAAAAAACATCTGCTGGACAGTCTGAAAGACTAACGCCCGGCGACAGGAGACACGAACATGCCACATTCAAACGCCGACGCGCTGTTGGCCGGTAATCGCCTGACACTCGCAGGTTACGAAGCGCAGCACTTCGGCTGGTCGGTCGCGAACAAAGTCGCGACCATTACGGTGAACCGGCCGGAGCGCAAAAATCCGCTCACTTTTGAATCGTATGCCGAGCTGCGCGATCTGTTCCGCCAGCTCACCTATGCGACCGATGTGAAGGCCATTGTGATCCACGGCGCGGGCGAAAACTTCTGCTCGGGCGGCGACGTGCACGACATCATCGCACCGCTGATCGATTTGCCAATGCCTGAACTGCTTCTCTTCACACGCATGACGGGCGACCTCGTCAAGGCTATGCGCCATTGTCCGCAGCCGGTGATTGCAGCAGTCGACGGCGTATGCGCCGGCGCAGGCGCGATTCTCGCGATGGCCTCGGACATGCGTCTCGGCACTGCACGCAGCAAGCTCGCGTTTCTATTTTCGCGCGTCGGCCTGGCGGGTTGCGATATGGGCGCGTGCTCGATCCTGCCGCGCATCATCGGTCAAGGACGTGCTGCCGAACTGCTCTTCACGGGACGCTCCGCCAGCGGCGACGAAGGCTACGCATGGGGCTTCTATAACCGGCTGTGCGAGCCTTCTGCACTTCTCGAGGACGCGCAACAGCTCGCCGCCGATCTCGTCGCCGGTCCGACATTCGCGCACGGCATCACGAAGAAGATGCTGCACCAGGAATGGAGCATGAGCATCGACGAAGCGATTGAATCCGAAGCACAGGCTCAAGCTATTTGCATGAGTACTCGCGATTTCGGGCGCGCTTATCAGGCGTTCGCCGCGAAGTCGCGCCCCGTGTTCGAGGGAGACTGAGGTGAGCGCTGAAAGAGACGTTGATTTGCACAGTGCGCTCGCGTGGCCTTTTTTCGAGCCACGGCATCGCGAACTGGCTGCCGGTATCGAATCATGGTGCCGCTCGAATTTGTCGCATGTCGAACACGGCGATGTCGATTCGACCTGTCGTCAGCTGGTGCGCGAACTCGGCGCTGCCGGCTGGTTGAAATATGGCGTGGGCGGCGTAGCCTATGGCGGCCACGGTGACACGATCGACACACGCGCCGTCTGTCTGCTGCGCGAAACGCTAACCAGGTATTCGGGCCTCGCAGACTTCGCTCTCGCGATGCAAGGGCTTGGCTCCGGCGCGATCTCGCTTGGCGGCACGCATGAACAGAAAACGCGCTACTTGCCGCGCGTGGCGAACGGCACCGCCATTGCGGCGTTCGCGTTGTCCGAGCCAGAAGCCGGATCAGACGTTGCGGCAATGGCGCTCGTTGCACGCGAAGATGGTGACGCCTACGTGCTCGATGGCGACAAAACGTGGATCTCCAACGGTGGCATCGCCGATTTCTATGTGGTCTTTGCACGCACCGGAGAAGCGCCCGGCGCGCGCGGCATCAGCGCGTTCATTGTCGATGCGGATACGCGGGGACTGGAAATCGCTGAACGCATCGACGTAATCGCACCGCATCCGCTGGCGCGCCTGCATTTCGCAGGCGCGCGCGTGCCGCGCAGCCAGATGCTCGGCGCACCCGGCGAAGGCTTCAAGCTCGCAATGCGCACGCTCGACATTTTCCGCACGTCCGTGGCGGCTGCCTCGCTCGGCTTCGCACGACATGCGATGGCTGAAGGACTGACGCGAGCCGCATCGCGCAAGATGTTCGGCCAGACCTTGAGCGATTTTCAACTCACGCAAGCAAAGCTTGCACAAATGGCGTTGACCATAGATAGCAGTGCGCTGCTCGTGTATCGCGCGGCATGGTTGCGCGACCAGGGTGAAAACGTGACTCGCGAAGCAGCCATGGCCAAGTGGCACGCGAGCGAAGGTGCACAGCAGGTGATCGACGCTGCCGTTCAGCTGTACGGCGGCATGGGTGTGCAAAGCGGCGTCGCGGTCGAAGTGCTGTACCGCGAGATTCGCGCACTGCGCATTTACGAAGGTGCGACGGAAGTACAGCAATTGATCGTGGGCCGCGATCTGTTGAAAGAGCATGCGGCGACAAGCGCTGGAGAACGCGCGAAATGACCATGCACTTCGAACGGCCCGTACGTATCCGCTTTTCGCACTGCGACCCTGCGGGCATCGTGTTCTTTCCGCAATATCTGGTGATGACCAATGCGCTTGTGGAAGACTGGTTCAACGAGGGTTTGCACGTCGACTACGCGCAGATGATCGGCCAGCGCCGCCTCGGCCTGCCGATCGTCAAACTGGAATGCGAGTTTTCGCGCCCGAGTCAGATGGGCGAAACAATCACGCTGACGCTAACCGTTGCCGCTATCGGCCGGCGTTCTATCACCATCGATATTCTCGGTCACTGCAACGGCGAGGCGCGGTTTAGAGCAAAGCAGGTGCTCGTCACAACCTCGCTGGAAAGCGGCCGCTCGATCGACATTCCCACCGACATCGCCGGCTCACTGGCGAAGTTCGCCCCACAGCCTGAACTCAGCGAGGCGCAACGCACATGAAAAAAGCTCTTCTCCCCGCCGGATGGGTCAAGCCGCGCGGTTATGCGAATGGCGTCGCGGCGGTCGGCACGCAAGTTTTCATTGCAGGCCAGATCGGCTGGAATGAAGAAGCGCGCTTTCAAACCTCGGACTTCGCGGGCCAGGCTATTCAGGCACTCAAGAATGTACTGGCCGTACTGCACGAAGCGGGCGGCAGGCCCGAGCATCTTGTGCGCCTGACGTGGTACGTGACGGATAAGCGCGAGTACCTCGCTTCGTTAAAGGAAATAGGCCGTGCGTTTCGCGAGTTGATCGGCGACTACGACATCGCAATGAGCGCGGTGCAAGTGGTTGCGCTGATCGAAGACCAAGCCAAGGTCGAAATCGAAGCAACCGCCGTCATTCCGCAGTAAGGACACGCAGCCCTCGTCAACTGAAGCGCATAGAGCCGGCTTGAAACCGTGGAGACCACGATGAAACCGTCAGCACACGTCGATACTTTCGCGCGCGACAATCTTCCGCCGCAGGATCAATGGCCTGTATTTCTGCTGGACAATCCGGATGTCGCTTATCCGGCGCGTTTCAACTGCGCGACGGAACTTCTGGATAGGACGATCGAAGCGGGTCATGGCGAGCGTACGGCTATCTGGTCACTGGTCGACAACGAGCCGCGTGCTACGAGCTACAAAGAATTGCTTGCGATGGTCAATCGCAGCGCGCACGTACTCGTCGATGAGATGGGTTTGCAACCGGGCAATCGCATTCTGTTGCGGGGGCCTAATACATTGCAAATGGCAGTTGCTGCACTCGCTGCGCTTAAGGTGGGCCTGGTTGCCGTGCCGACCATGCCGCTGCTGCGCGCGAAGGAGTTGAAGCAGATCATAGTGAAGGCGCAAGTGAGCGCGGCGCTCTGCGATGCACGCCTGACCGAAGAACTCGCGCGTTGCACCGATCCTCAGGACGAATTTTATTGTGCTGAGCTAAAGCAAACGCTGCTGTTTCATGACGATGCCGTGGATTCACTCGACACGCTTGCGATCAACAAACCCGCTGACTTCGCCGCATGCGATACGGCAGCCGTCGACGTGTGTCTGATCGCCTTCACAAGCGGCACGACGGGCGCGCCGAAAGGCTGCATGCATTTTCATCGCGACGTGCTCGCCATGTGCGATCTGTTTCCGCGTCATGTGCTAAAGCCTTCGGCGAGCGATATATTTTGCGGCACGCCGCCGCTCGCTTTCACATTCGGGCTCGGCGGTTTGCTGTGTTTTCCGTTGCGCGTGGGAGCGTCGACGGTATTGATCGAGAAGCTCACGCCCGAGACGTTATTGCAGACCGTCGAGCGCTTTCACGCAACCATCATGTTCACCGCGCCGACCTTCTATCGGCAGATGGCACCGCTCGTCGCGAGTCACGATGTGTCGAGCTTGCAGAAAACCGTGTCCGCCGGTGAGGCGTTGCCCGATTCGACACGGCGGCTGTGGCGCGGCGCTACTGGCATCGACATGATCGACGGTATTGGCGGCACCGAGTTGATCCACATTTTTGTTTCGGCGCAGGGCGACGAGATTCGTCCGCATGCAATTGGACGCGCGGTGCCGGGCTACATCGTGCAAGCCGTGGACGACGCAATGCAACCCGTTGCGCCCGGCACGATAGGCAAGCTAGCGGTGCGCGGGCCGACAGGTTGCCGTTATCTCGCAGACGAACGGCAAATGAATTTCGTGCGCGACGGCTGGAATTTACCGGGCGATTCGGTATATCTCGACGCGGACGGCTATGTCTTCTATCAGGCGCGCGCCGACGACATGATCGTCTCAGCCGGCTACAACATTTCGGGTCCTGAGGTAGAAAGCGTTTTGCTGCAACACGAAGCGGTGGCCGAATGCGGCGTAATAGGCGTGCCGGATGAAACGCGCGGGCAAATCGTGAAGGCGTTCATAGTGCTGAACCCCGGTTACATCCGCGACGACAATCTCGTCGCGCAACTGCAGGACTTCGTGAAGAACACTGTGGCGCCTTACAAGTATCCACGCGTGGTCGCTTTTGTCGATTCACTGCCGCGCACCGAAACAGGCAAGCTCAAGCGCTTCGAATTGCGTACGATGGCGTAGCCTCTTCCTCGCTATTCCTCGCAAACCTCAGGAGACAAACGCATGGCCGGCTCTTTCATTGAAGTCGTCGCCCAGGACGGCGGCCGTTTCAACGCGTACGTTGCTCGTCCCGCGCAAGGCTCGGGCCCCGGGCTCGTTCTGTTGCAGGAAATCTTCGGCATCAACGACACCATGAAGGCGACGGCCGACCGCTTCGCCGAGGAAGGCTACGTGGTGCTGGTGCCCGATCTTTTCTGGCGGATCAAGCCAGGCATCGAACTGGGCTATGGCGAAGCGGATATGAAGCAGGCGCTCGCCTACCTGAATCAGTTCAACACCGATCTGGCGGTGGACGATATCGCGGCCACCATTGCCGCACTGCGCGCGATGCCCGAGCAGGCCGGCAAGGTCGGCGCAGTCGGGTACTGCCTGGGCGGCAAGCTCGCGTTCCTGAGCGCGGCACGCACCGACGTCGATTGCGCAGTGAGCTACTACGGCGTGGGTCTCGATGCCTATCTGGACGAAGTGCCCGCCGTGCGCTGCCCTATGGTGTTTCATTTCCCCGAAAACGACGCGCTCTGCCCGCCGGAAACCCGCGAACGAATCAGCGCTGCACTGCGCGCACGTCCGCAAATCGAGCAGTATGTGTACCCCGGTTGCGATCATGCGTTTGCGGCGCCCGCGCGTCCGCAATACGACAAGCCCGCGGCAATGATGGCGTATTCGCGAACGCTTGCGCTACTGCGCAAAGTGCTGGGACCGGTCTACGATCTGAACGCGCTGTGGGAGGCGCATTGCTATCACGAGTTCGCCACGCGCGACGTGGAAGCGGTCATGCCCACAATGGTCGCGCAGCCTTACGTCAATCACGTGCCGACCATGACAGGCGGTGTCGGCCACGACAACCTCAAGCGGTTCTATACGCATCACTTCGTCAACTCGAATCCGGCTGATACAAAGCTGATTCCGATTTCGCGGACCATCGGCGCAGATCGTATCGTCGACGAATTCATTTTCAGCTGCACGCATGACTGCGAAATCGACTGGCTGTTGCCGGGCGTGGCGCCAACGGGAAAATATTTCGAGGTGCCTATGCTCGCGGTCGTGTGCTTCCGCGGCGACAAGCTTTATAACGAGCACATCTATTGGGATCAGGCTAGCGTGCTCGTGCAGGTGGGCTTGCTCGATCCGAAAGGACTGCCCGTGGCCGGCATTGAAAGCGCGCGCAAATTGCTGGACGAAACGTTACCGTCGAACGAATTAATGGGAAGCAAGTCGCGAGTATGACCAGGTTGGCAAGCTGCTAGAGGCCTGCCTCTGCGCAATATCCTTATGATGTGACGTTCCATTGGCCACCATCTATCGACCCATGCTGACCGTCCATCATTTGAATAACTCCCGCTCGCAACGCGTCTTGTGGCTGCTCGAAGAACTCGGCGTGCCGTACGAGGTGAAGCGTTACGAGCGCGATCCGAAAACCATGCTCGCGCCGCCCGAGTTACGCGCGGTGCATCCGCTCGGCAAATCGCCGGAAGGTCGCCAGAGTCGTGGGGACTACTATGAACGAATTCGCCGACCAGTCGTTATACCCGGGTTTGGGCGATGTCTTCTACGCGCGGCGGATAAGGCTGATGGTCGAAAGGGTCTTATCGAGGCAGTCGGTATGACCAGTCTATGGAATCGTAAACTCACGCATTGTTCGATAACCGGCTAGCCGAGCGTGATGAGAAGCAAAAAGGGCAGACGACCTGTCCGCCCTTTTTACTTACGGCTCCGAGTCACTTTCTTATGAATTGTTGCCTGGAGGACTTGGCGGGCTGCCGGTCGGGTCTTGCGTAACCCTCATGTATTGCTTAATGCCCGGTTGACCCAAAGCGATGAGGTTGAGCATGGCGACTCCAAGCCGTCGAGCGAACTCGTCGTCAATCGTTGAGTCGCCTTCATCCCAAACAGGCAGCTCCATTCTTTCAGCCAACAGCGGAGCGAGCTTTGCAACTTCTACGGTATGTACGATCAACTGTTTAAGATCGCTCGGTAGCTTAAGACTACATCATACGGTTGATGTTTCGCCATCAAGATCCTCGGCATGTTTGGCATCTCTGGGGTGCTCGCACCCACCACAGCGCGAGGCGCATGACATCGAGCATTGGCTTGTAAATTGCCGTGCACATAGGGGGAGGGCCAATTTGTTCTTGGCCCCTCCCAGTCCGCGTGGTTTCAAGTCACCCTATTCGCGGCTACTTGCGGCTATTCGATTGGATCTTTGGTAATGTTCATGTATTGCTCGATAGCGGGTTGACCAAGTGCGATCAGGGCCAGCATTGCCGCACCGAGCCGTCGCGCGAATGCATCGTCAAGGTTAAATTTGTGCTCGTCAAGCAGAACAGGAATCTCGAGTGAGCCTGCCACGACAGACGTTAGTTTGGCTCGATCAATGGCCTGTAAGGAGAACTCTTGACGGTCTTCGAGGTAGGTCAGAACTACAGAATATGGTGGATGGTTAGCCATTAATGACCTCTACATTCTTGATAGATTTGAAATGCCTTTTGCTTGCACAGAGCGATGGCTCGCGCTCCTCCCATGTACGGCGCTATCGCATTGCACATTGACATGTGAGCATCATACTGCGCGAAGCACTCGCTTTCATGAGCTTCTCTCCCACTACATTTAACCATCCCCCCGCCGTCGCCTCCGGCCGCGAACAGCGCACTATAAAGCGCCGACCGCTTAGCAGAAGCCGACAAGTCCGGCACTAGGCTTGGATTGTTATGACCGGAGTCGACGTAGCAACTGTTGAGGAGATTTGAATATCTTTACATCCGACAACTCTTAAAACTACGGTCAGCTTGCACTCGATTGAAACCAGCCCGTCATTCGCCCCTTCTCTGTGTGAGAAGTTGCCTGCGTACCTGTCGTGATTCCCGGCAGCGTTAGGAAAATTGCAGAATCGGCGACTTGCGTCTGAGTCCGTCTCAAGGCAGCTTGGACATCAAAGAAAATCCACCCGCCCAGGAATTCGTAGTTGTGACGCAAAACTCGCGAGTGCTAAACTGAAAAACCCCTCGCCCTCGACAACTTGCCAATTGCTTGATCAACATCGGATTGATCAACATCGCGCCGGGCCGTGGGCCCGTCCGGCATCGCATTGAAACGGCGCACCTATGCTCGAAGCCGCCGGCAATCTCCATCGACCGCGGCTCAGGAGTTCTCGCATGACCCATTCCATTCACGGCAACAAACGCTGGCTCGCGCTGATCGTGCTGTGCCTCGGTGTGCTGATGATCGTGCTGGATACGACAATCGTGAACGTCGCGTTGCCGTCTATCGCTGCGGATCTTGGCTTCACGGAAACGTCGCTCGTGTGGGTCGTGAACGCGTACATGCTGACCTTCGGCGGGTGTCTGCTGTTGGGCGGACGGCTCGGCGATCTGTACGGTCATCGCAGACTGTTTCTCGGCGGCATCACGCTGTTCACCGTGGCATCGCTCGCGTGCGGCCTCGCTAACTCACAGATTTTGCTCGTGTGTGCGCGCGCGGTCCAAGGGTTGGGCGGCGCTATCGTGTCCGCGGTGTCGCTGTCGCTCATCATGAATCTGTTCACCGAACCCGGCGAACGCGCGAAAGCGATGGGGGTCTATGGCTTCGTTTGCGCGGGCGGCGGCAGCATCGGCGTGTTGCTCGGCGGTCTGTTGACCAATCTGCTGAGCTGGCATTGGATCTTTCTCGTCAATCTGCCGATCGGCGTTGCCGTGTATGCGTTGTGCGTGGCGCTGCTGCCTTCCGCACGGGGTCATGCGCACGGCGAACGGCTCGACGTGGCCGGCGCGGTCACGGTCACCGTTTCGCTGATGCTAGCCGTGTATGCAGTGGTCAATGGCAATGAAGCTGGTTGGACTTCGGGCCAAACGCTTGGCTTGCTGCTCGTTGCGCTCGCGTTGCTTGCGGCGTTTCTCATCATCGAATCACGCGTTCAACATCCGTTGATGCCGCTCGGCCTGTTCCGTCTGCGTAACGTGGCGACGGCGAACGTCGTCGGCGTACTGTGGGCAGCCGCGATGTTTGCGTGGTTCTTCATTTCCGCGCTTTACTTGCAGCGCGTGCTTGGCTATCGACCGCTGCAAGTCGGGCTCGCATTTTTGCCCGCCAATCTCATCATGGCGTTCTTCTCGCTGGGCCTGTCGGCGCGTGTGGTGATGCGCTTCGGTTTGCGTATTCCGCTCGCGGTGGGCCTGCTTGTTGCCGCGTGCGGGCTCGCGCTGTTCGCGCGCGCACCTCTGGGTGGCAGCTTCGTGCTCGATGTGCTGCCGGGCATGATGCTGCTCGGCTTCGGCGCGGGCATCGCCTTCAATCCGATGCTGCTCGCCGCAATGAGCGACGTCGATCCCGCCGATTCGGGACTCGCGTCAGGCATCGTCAATACGTCGTTCATGATGGGCGGCGCACTGGGCCTCGCTGTACTCGCGAGTCTCGCGGCCGCGCGCAGCGGTGACTTGCTGGCGACGCAAAACGCGCTCGCCGCGCTCAACAGCGGCTATCACGTGGCGTTTGCCTTCGGCGCGATTTTTGCGGCGGCGGCAGGCGTGATCGGCGGTGCGATGTTGCGCGCGGGACGGCCAGGCGGTGCGGACGCCGCTACACATACAGATGCGGAGGAAGCACACGGCGCGTCCGCCGCCGGGCGGACTCGTCCCACGGGCAATACGACGGCGACCGAGAACGTCTGATCGACATGCACGCGCGGCGCTGTCAGCCGGCGTGAGCTGGTCGCTTTGCTCGCGCTCGTGGCATCGGTCACGCAGCCTGCGTCGATTAGTCGTTTGCATCGTTGCAAGACCGCAAGCGCGATCAAATGCCCGCGTCTGCGGCTGGCTATGCTGGTTTCATGCTGACATGAGAGCTGCTATGAATCCGGTTGGAAAAGCGCTGTGGTTTATCGAAAGCCACTTTGCCGACGAACTCACTCTCGATGACATCGCCCACTGTGCATGCGTGTCGCGCTTTCACCTTGCGCGTGCTTTCGAAGCAGCGACCGGCGCGCCGGTCATGCGCTACATGCGCGGCCGTCGCCTGAGCGAGGCCGCGCGGCGACTCGCGAATGGTGCGCCGGACATACTGACGGTCGCCATCGACGCTGGTTACGGCTCTCACGAAGCATTCACGCGCGCGTTTCGCGAGCAATTTGGGCTTACGCCCGAGGCGTTGCGCGCGCGTGGTCATCTCGACAATCTTGTCGTCGTGGAGCCGATCAAAATGGACGAAACCCTTCTTACGCATCTGGAGCCGCCGCGCTTTGAGGATGGCAGGCCGTTTCTCGTCGCGGGTCTAAGTGCGCGCTATACGTGCGAGAGCGCCGCCGCGATTCCATCGCAATGGCAGCGCTTCAACGCATACGTCGGCAAAGTGCCGGGCCAGGTGGGCAACGTCGCGTATGGCGTGTGCTACAACGCGGACGACGCCGGCAACATCGACTACCTGTGCGGCGTGGAAGTGAACGACTTCTCTTCATTGCCGGGCGAGTTCAGTCGTTTGCGCATTGCGGCGAACAGATATGCGGTGTTCAGTCATCGCGAGCATGTGTCGACGGTGCGGCGCACCTGGAACACGATCTGGAACAAGTGGCTGCCGGCGTCGGGACACCTTCCCGCCGATGCGCCTAACTTCGAGCGCTATGACGAGAAGTTTGATCCGGTTAGTGGGATGGGCGGGTTTGAGATATGGTTGCCTTTGAAGGGGTGATCGAAGTTGGTTCCAAGAATCAAGAATGACTTGACCAAAAATGACGCAGCGAGGACGCCAGGCAAGTGACAAACATCGACGTTTCAACGATTGGGTTCACGAACAAGACCGCGGAGAAGTTTTTCAGCTTGCTGCGCGGGGCTGGTGTGCACACACTGCTTGACGTCCGTCTGAACAATACATCTCAGTTGGCCGGCTTCGCAAAGAAAGCGGATTTGAAATTTTTTCTGTCTGAGCTGCTCGGCGCTGAATTTGTGGAACTGAGAGACCTGGCTCCGGAGAAAGGCATGCTGAGGCGGTATCAGGACAGAGAGATGACGTGGGACAGTTACGCTGACGCATACACAGAGCTGATCGCCAAACGGCGCGTGGAAAGCAATCTGGATATCGCGCTGTTCGATCGCGGAGAGCCTGTCAGAATTTTAGTGTGCCGAGGTCATGAGACGATAACGGAAACAACGTCCTATGACCGAAGCAACTGTGACTAAGAAGATCAAGAACCCGAAGGCGCCGAAGCTGTTTCCCGATGAACTGATCGATCAACTGCTGGCGCAGATTCAAAACAAGGATGCGGAGTCGGTTCTCGGCGAATCGGGCCTGGCCGGGCAACTGAAGAAGCAACTGGCTGAGCGCATGCTGGCGGCGGAGCTCACGCATCACCTGGAGAACGAGGTTGAGCAAGGCAAGGCCGGCAACCACCGCAACGGCACGAGCCATAAGACGGTCATCACGCCCAACGGCGAACTGAATCTGGATATCCCGCGTGATCGGCAGGCAACGTTCGAGCCGCAACTGGTCGGCAAGTATCAACGCCGGCTGCCGGGCTTCGACGATCACGTCATCAGCATGTACGCGCGCGGCATGAGCGTGCGCGAGATCCAGGGCCATTTGCTGGAACTGTATGGCCTGCAGGTGTCGCCCGATCTGATTTCGACTGTCACCGATGAAGTGCTGGCCGAGGTCGAACAGTGGCAGCAACGCCCGCTTGAGGCGATGTATCCGATCGTGTATTTCGACGCACTTCGGCTGAAGATCCGCGACGAAGGCACGGTCAGGAACAAGGCGGTGTATCTCGCGCTGGGCATTCGCGCCGACGGCCGCAAGGAAGTGCTGGGTTTGTGGATCGAGCAAACCGAGGGAGCCAAGTTCTGGCTGAAGGTCTTCAACGAACTGAAGAACCGTGGCCTGCACGACATCCTGATCGCGGTGGTTGACGGTTTGCGCGGCTTCCCGGAGGCGATCGAAGCGGTCTATCCGGCCGCCCAGATTCAGACCTGCATCGTGCATCTGATCCGCAATTCGCTGAATCTGGCGAGCTGGAAGGACCGCAAGCCGTTGGCGGCTGCGCTCAAGCCGGTCTATCAGGCCGCCTCGGCCGAGGCGGCGGCAGTGGCGCTCGACGCCTTTGCGCAAAGCGAATGGGGCCGCAAATTCCCTACCGTCGCGGCCATGTGGCAACGCCAATGGGAACAGGTGATTCCCTTCTTCGCCTATCCCCCCGAGGTGCGTCGAATCGTTTATACGACCAACGCCATCGAGAGCATGCACATGCAGTTGCGCAAAATCGTCAAGAATCGCGGCCACTTCCCCAGCGACGAAGCCGCCAGCAAACTGCTGTATCTGGCCTTGCGCAACATCGAAAAGGATTGGAAGATGCCGCCTATCACCTGGCGGCAAGCTGTCAATCAGTTCGCCATTCTGTTCGGCGAGCGATTCACCGCCGCCATGAGCTGAGATTTTTTAACCGACCTCAGCACACAAAATTCCTGACACCTCCATCGCGGATGCTTGCTATGCAGTGAGGACAAACCTCACCGGTGCCACCGCCGCCTCGCAGTTGAGTACCTGAACTCGCGATGGGACAACAGGTTGAAGATCTTTCATCTTTACTAAGCACCGTTACGAGTCCGTCGCATGGAACCTCCGCGCAGTCACTGCTATGCTCGCTGTTCAAACTAAAGGAGCGCTAGCCTACCCGACGTGCTGCATGCGCATCAGGCTCCGACACTCGATCATTCAACGCAACAACAGAACCCACCTTGACCATCCGAATCCGCCCCGCCACCGCCGCCGACGCCCCGCTCATCCTCAGCTTCATCACAGAACTCGCGGTCTACGAAAAGGCTGAGCACGAAGTCGTCGCCACCGTGCAAGACATCGAAACAAGTCTCTTCTCGCCCGCAGCCACGGCCACCGCGCTCATCTGCGAAATGAACGGCGAGCCGATCGGCTTTTGCGTCTATTTCTTCTCCTACTCGACGTGGCTCGGCAAAAAAGGCCTGTATCTGGAAGACCTGTACGTATCGCCGAAATCGCGCGGCAGCGGCGCCGGCAAACAGATGCTGCGCCACCTTGCGCGCATCGCATGCGAGACAGGCTGTGGCCGCTTCGAATGGAGCGTGCTCGACTGGAATGCGCCCGCAATCGGCTTCTATGAATCGATCGGCGCGAGCGCGCAAAGCGAATGGGTTCGTTACCGGCTCGCCGGCGACGCGCTCAGAGCATTTGCCGAAGGTGACACTTCGAAGGCGTCGCCTGTGGCAAAAAACGTCCCGCCGGCGACGTAATGGCAGGTGCGAAGATCGGGATCTTCGCCGAAATGCCAACGGTTGTTCGAGTACACGCGACTGTCGGCGTAGGCGGCCACCACTTCGCCGATAATCAGATCGTGCCGCTGGCTATCGTCGGGTTTCACCTTGCATTCCATCCACGTGATGCAACCGGCCAGCATCGGCACGTCGATTTTTTCCGCAGAGAACGTTTCGAGTTCGAAGGCCGAAAACTTGTCGAGTTCGAGCCCCGCGTTGGTGCCCACGGCAAGCGTCTGCGCGGCGAATTTGCGGCTCGGCAGTTGCAGTCCGAACACACCGCTTGCTTCGATCAATTGCCGCGTCAGCGTGCGGCTGTCCACCACGACCACTACCTTCGGCGGATCGAAGTCGAGCGGCATCGCCCATGAAGCTGCCATGACGTTCGAGCGGCCCTCGTGCGCGCTCGTGATGATGGTGACCGGTCCATGATTGAGTAACTGCGTGGCGCGTGGCAATGCCACCGGTTCCCGCGTAACTTTCATACTTTGTTTTGCCCGAAGGTCTGATCTGTCAGGGCGGCAACCCATGAGCCGCCGCCCTTGCATGCATCAATGCGGCGCTTTTCCGTTGGGAACGGCATCCACCGGTTTGTGCTGCTCTTCGCCAAGCCCTGGGAAGAACGCGTTCCATGCGGCTCGTACGCCGTTCGCCGCGGTGGCCTCAGCGTCGATGGGTTCGTCTGCGCCTTTGGCGTCGGCATCACCGGCGGCTTCGGCCCCGTCGGTCACTGCTTTGGCCTCGTCTTCAGCGCCGCCCTCACCCGCCTGCGATGGATCGGCGGAAAGCCCGCGCCAGTGCGTGAACTCATCGTCCGGCTTCTCGGTCCACTCGCCCTTGCCGAATTTGGCGAAAGCCGTGTCCCCGCTCGCCAATTGCACCTCGTACCAGCCGTCGCGCGCGGGCAAGTCAGCGGCCAGTTCAAACCACGGGGTCGGTTCGATTTCCTTCATGTCATCTCCAATCGGATAAATCGTCATAGAAAACCACACCAAAGGGATGCTTCATGCCCAGACTGCGCAGCCATCCGGCGACGCGCACCAGACGGCGCGCGGAACATGATGCGGGCGATCCGTCGACATTGCCTGGTCGCAACCGCCACGCATAAACGACACGATAGCGCGACATGGGCCGCGCGGACAAACGCTAAAACTCAGGCCCGGCGCCGACGCGATTTTTCCATGCCGGCAGCGAGCTCGGACAGGGTCCGCACGGCCGGTGCGAGTTCCTCCGCAGAGGTATTGCCATAGCCGATCACAAGGCCGTTCGTTCCGGCGTGCGGCTCGAGCGCGAATCCGGACAGCGCACGCGGACTTAGCCCTTTCGCCAGTGCGCGTGGGATAAGCGCCTGATCGTCGATGCCCGGCGGCAAGCGAAGTGTCAAATGCATGCCGCAATCGCCGCCCAGTATCTCCGACGACGCGAAGTGTTCGCTAAGCGCTTCGCGCAGCGCCTGCTGCCGCTCACGATACAGCCGTCGCATGCGGCCAAGATGCCGCCCGAATTCGCCGCTCTCCATGAAATGTGCGAGCGCAAGCTGTTCCAGCCGATGCCCGCCACGCAGCATTTCGCACAAGGCTCCCTCGACGTGCGCGGCAATCGCCTGCGGCAACACGACGAAGCCGATCCGCAGCGCCGGGAACATCGTCTTGCTGAACGAGCCGACGTAGAGAACCGGCGCGTCGTCGACGAGCCCCTGCATGCTCGCAATCGGTTCCCCGGCGTAGCGGAACTCGCCGTCGTAATCGTCCTCGATCACCCATGCGCCGCAGCGGCGCGCCTCGGCGATCAATTCGAGCCGCCGCGCTACCGACAACACCGCGCCCGTCGGATACTGGTGCGCGGGCGACGTATAGATCAGTTTCGGCGGATGCGCGCGCCAGGCGCCGGATGGCACGGACATGCCTTCCGTGTCGACGGGCATGGGCACCGTTGTCAGATCGCCCTGGTTGAACGCCGCCTTCGCGCCGCGATAGCCGGGGTCCTCGATCCACGCGACATCGCCGGGATTCGTGAAGAGGCGCACGCATAGGTTCAGCGCCTCCTGCGCGCCTTCGGTGATCACCACCTGCGAGCCTTCGCAGCGCACCCCGCGCGCCATCCGCAGATGCGCGGCAATGGCGTCGCGCAGCGCCGGCTCACCCGCTGGCGTCCCGTAGCCGAGCGCGAGCGGCAACGCGCGCTCCATCGAACGTTCTAGCGCGCGCCGCCATGCGGCCAACGGGAAGCGGTCCAGCGCCGGTGTGCCGGGCGTGAGCGGCAACGCAGCATCCACAGGCGGGCGCGTCGCCGTGAACTGGCCGACGCGGGCCGCGTAGGCCACTTTCGGCGAGGCAGATCGAGCGGGCGGCTCGCCACGCGCCGCGCGGCTCGACAGTGGGCTTACGCGCGTGCCCTTCTTGTCCGCCACCACATAACCGACTGCCGCCAGGTGTTCATAGGCAATGACCACGGTGTTGCGCGACACACCCATTTCCGCCGAAAGCAGTCGCGACGACGGCAGCAACGACCCGGCCGGCAAGCGCCCGCCGAGAATCGCCTGCTGCAAACGCTCGATCAACTGCTTCTGCAGCGGCGCGGGCTTCTGCGCGTCGCCGATACCGGCGCCCGCCGTGAGCCCGCGGTTCGCGGCTGTATGAGCAAGCGGGCCAATAATCTCGATCATGGACGGCTGGACCTATCAGATACGGTTCGTGTGGATCTTTTTAACATACCACGATTGCCGTATCGTTCATGATGTTCTTTGTGATCAACGATAACCCCAGACGCCAGGAGTGCAGACATGGAACCCCGACGTAACGCGTTCGAACAGCCGATCGGAGCCCCGTTGCCCGACTGGAACGGCGCCAAGCCGCCCGCGCGGACGCCGCTAGCCGGCCGCTACTGCCGGATCGAACCGGTCAACGTCGAAGCTCACGCGGCGGATCTCTTCGACGCCTACCGCTCGGCACCTGACGCCCGTGACTGGACGTATCTCGCGATAGGCCCGTTCGAAACCGTCGACGCCTATCGTGAGCATCTGACGCGCATCGCCGCGTCGGCTGATCCGCTGCACTTCGCAGTAATCGACGCCGCAAGCGGGAAGGCGGTCGGCACGCTGGCGCTGATGCGCATCGACCCGGCTAACGGCGTAATTGAAGTCGGGCATGTCACCTATTCGCCGCGTCTTAAGCGAACGCGCGTGGCGACCGAAGCCATGTTTCTGCTCATGCAATACGTTTTCGACGAGCTCGGCTACCGGCGCTTCGAGTGGAAATGCGACTCGCTGAACGAGCCGTCGCGTGCTGCGGCATTGCGCTATGGCTTTACCTTCGAGGGCATCTTCCGCCAGGCGATTGTTTATCGTCAGCGCAGCCGCGACACCGCATGGTTTTCAGTTATCGACAGCGAATGGCCTGCGCTGCGTCCGAGCTATACACGTTGGCTCGACAACTCGAACTTCGACGCCGAAGGCCGGCAAGTCGAGCGGCTAGCGGATCTCATCGCGCGACAAAAAGCAGCGTCTCGCGAAGGTCAGTGACAACCTATCCAAGGGTGAATAAGCCAGCTTTGTGCTGGCTTATTTCGCCGCATGAGGTGCGCGCCGAAGCATGATGGTCGGCTGCCCCTTGTATGTGGTGCGAAGGTGCTCGCGATAGCCGACCTTGTGCGCGACTCGCAGCGAAACTTCATTCTCCGGCGCAATGATGCAAGCTGTCTCTGCGTGTGGCCATCTTTCGTCTGCCCAATTCAACGCGGCACGCACGGCTTCCGTCGCATAGCCGTGGCCATGCAGCGCAGGGCTCAAAGCCCAGCCCATTTCCGGCATGCCCGCCAGCGAGGGCTCGATATCGCGCTGATAATCGGCCAAGCCCACTTCGCCGATGAAACGCCCGCTGGCTTTGTCGCGCACGACCCAATATCCGTAGCCGAGCATCGCCCAATGGCCGGCGTAGCGCAGCAAACGCGCCCACACTTCTTCACGCGTAAATGGCTTGCCGCCGATATACCGGATCACCTCGGGATCGGACCACATCGCGTGGCTGTCGAGGAAGTCGTCGCGGGTGTGAGCGCGGAGGATCAAGCGGGCGGTGGTGAGAACAGGCGGCTGGGTCGGCATTGAAAGATCAGCGGAAAGGCGAGGTTAGCTAAGGCGCGTGCTTTCGATGATCGCAGATTCCTCGCCGAAAAAAATTGCACTCGCGTTTGCACTTGCGTTCGCGCTTGCGTTATACGCACTCAAGCACGCACTGAAGCCAACTCCAGGAACCGCGTCAGACACGGATTCCGGTTCGCCGGCGACCAGGCCAGCACCTGCTCGATCAAAGGCGCGTCCACCAGCGGCTTGAACACCACGCCCGCAAGCTGGGCCTTGCGCATGGAAGCGGGCACGAGTGCAACGCCCACGCCTTCATCGACGAGGCTCAACACTGTCTGTTGCAGCTGCACTTCAAAGCGAATGTCCGGTTCGAAGCCGCCTGAGCGGCAATGGTCAAGGATCGTCGTGCGTAACGTGGGCGCCACTTCCGCGGACGCCAGCACGAACGGCTCACCGGCAAGTTGCGCGATCTTGAGCCGCCGGGCACGAGCCCGCGGGTGACCTCGCGATAACGCGACGCAAAGCGGCTCGCGCAAGATGGTGCGCGTGGCGAGTCCCTTATCGGGCACGTGAGGAAACATGATGGCGGCGTCGATGTGCCCCGCCACCACCTGCGCGGCCAGGTCGTTCGACACCACTTCGCGCAGATTCAGCGCGACCTCGGGGTACGCCGCGCCGAACGCCCGAGCATAGCCGGGCACGACGTTATAGGCGGCGCACATCGTGAAGCCAATCGCGAGCTTGCCCGCGTCGCCCGACGCTGCTGCCTGCGCATTGCTCACCGCCTGTTCGACCGACGCGAGAATCGCCTTTGCATCCGCGTAAAAGCGTTCGCCTGCAGCGGTCAGCGTGACGCTGCGCGGGCCGCGCTCGACAAGCATCACGCCGAGGCTCGCTTCTAGCGCCGCGAGTTGGCGGCTCAACGGAGGCTGCGACAAGTTCAGGCGCGCCGCCGCCCGTCCGAAATGGCGCGTCTCGGCAAGCGTCACGAAATAGCGCAGCGGCTTGATGTCGATCACGTGTCCACCTGAGTCAAGCAACGATGCATAAAAGGTATCGTCGAGCGTAAAAAACGGTATTTGATTGTATCAACGCAAGTCACTACGCTGACGGGTTGCCTTCTTACACGCCGTATCGCTCGCGCGTTTCCCACCGATGTTAGCCACCCTCGAGATCCTGCTCCCCGTTTTCGGCCTCATATTCGCGGGCTTCGCCTGTCGGCGGCGCGGCGTCCTCGGGCCGAACTCGGCGTCGGAACTCAATCGCTTCGTGGTCTGGCTCGCGTTGCCCGCGCTGCTGTTCGACACCATGGCGCGCGCCACATGGGAGCAGCTGTACCAGCCGGCGTTTGTCGTCACGTTTTCGATCGCATGCGCTGGCGTCTTTGCTGTGATTCTCGTCATGCGGCTGCTGAGCGGCCGCCATCTCGCCGATGCAAGCGTCGACGCGATTGCCGCGTCGTATCCGAACACCGGCTACATCGGCTTTCCGCTCGGCATGATTGCGTTCGGCCAGGCGAGCCTGACACCCACCACGATCGCGACGATCCTCGTCGCCTGTGTGCTGTTTGCAGGCGCCATCGTGTTGATCGAAATCGGCTTGCAGACCGAACGCACGCCGCACAGGCTCGGCTTGAAAGTGCTGCGCTCGCTGGCGCGCAACCCGTTGATCGTGTCGCCGATCGCGGGCGCGCTGTTTGCCGGTCTGCACGTGGCCATGCCGCCGAGCGCGGAGACGTTCCTCAAGTTGCTGAGCGGCGCGGCCAGTCCTTGCGCATTGGTCAGCCTCGGCTTGTTTCTCGCCGAAAAGCGTCCGTCCGAATCGGGTACACGGGGCATTGCGTTGCTGCTGACGCTCGTCAAACTGGTCGTGCAGCCGGCGCTGACATGGTGGCTCGCGGCGCGCGTCTTCCGGCTCTCGCCCGCGCTGGTCGAAATGGCGGTCGTGCTCGCGGCGCTGCCCACCGGCACCGGCCCGTTCATGCTGGCCGAGTTCTATGAGCGCGAAGCACAGATCACATCGCGCACAATTCTTCTATCGACCGTAGGTTCTGTCGTGACGTTGTCGCTCTTGCTGCTATGGATGGGTCATCGCACCTGAACCCGAACAACGGGGCACTCGCAGAATGCATGCTTCTCCATCGTCGTGACGTCACGCGCTAAGATTGAGGCCGCCGGGCCCGCGCGACGCCCGGATACGACAAAAGAGTTTGCCTCGGAGAATCTGATGCCTGAAGAGTATGAAGTGCATGGTCCACACGACCATGCGGTGCAGCACGCCGGCCACCACGACGCGGACCCTTTCGGGAGCCGAATGGCCGTGATAACGGCAGTTCTCGCGACGATTGGCGCGTTGTGCGCGTACCAAAGCGGAAACAGCGAGAACCTCGCGCTGTACTACAAGAACGAAGCAGCGATCAAAAAGACCGAAGCGTCGAACCAATGGAACTACTACCAGGCTAAGGGCGAAAAGCAGAACCTCGCGGAGCTGGGCGCGGCGCTGTCGGTCGCCAGTTCTGACGAGCATGCAAAATTTCTCGCAGATGTCGACAAGTACAAGCAGCAAAAAGAGCCGATCCGCGCGAAGGCTGAAGCGATAGAAAAAGAGGTGCTCGACAATGACGCGAAGAGCGAGGCGCTGCTGCATGGCCACCATCGCTGGGCGCAGGCGACTACGCTGATTCAGGTTGCCATCGCTCTATGCGCGATCACGCTGCTTACGCGCAAGAAATGGTTGCGCAATGTGTCGTTCGTGGTTGCCGCAGCCGGCGTCGCGACCGGTGCAATGGCCTTTTTCTCTGCTTGATCGGAGCTTCGCGTGGTAGATAGTTCGGCCGTTCTAGGGAAGGTCTGCACAACATGTTTTCATGTGCGCCGATCTTTTTTCACGTTGGGCGTATCGGCCGCAGAGTCTGCCAGCAGGTTGATCGTGCGGCTTTTGAAGCATGATGACCTTCGTTTGCCGAGACTCACGGCCTGATGCGCCGGGCGTTTCACGCTTTGTTTAAAGCCTTGCGCGCCATCCAGAGGTTGCCCAGCGCAAACAGTGTCGTGATCTGCGCGGTGTTCTTCACCAATCCTCGGTAGCGGGTCTTCGTGTAACCAAACTGCTGCTTGAGCACGCGAAACGGATGTTCAACCTTGGCGCGCACGCCAGCCTTCAGGCGCTCAATCTGGTTGTATATCGCGTCCAGACGATTGGTCAGGTCCAGTTGTCGACGCTTGCCCGGTCGCATCGCGACATGCCAGCGTACCGGGTTCGCCTGACATCGCTTTTCTATACCCTGATATCCGGCGTCAGCGTACACATCCTTTTCCTGGCCGTGCAACAACGCTTCGGCCGCATTGATGTCGTGCACGTTGGCTGCCGTACCAATGACGGTGTGGACCAGCCCCGACTCTGCGTCCACGCCGATGTGCGCTTTCATCCCGAAGTACCATTGATTCCCTTTCTTCGTCTGATGCATCTCCGGGTCCCGTTTGCCAGAGCCGTTCTTTGTCGAACTCGGTGCGCTAATCAAGGTCGCATCGACCGCTGACCCTGCCTTCAACATCAAGCCTTTTTCACTCAGGATCTCATTGACCAGGGCGAGCATCTGCGCGGCCAGTCCGTGCGTTTCGAGAAGGTGGCGGAACCGCAGAATCGTGCTTTCGTCTGGCAAACGCGTCATACCTTCGTCCAGCCCCGCAAACTCACGGTACAGCGGCACGTCATAAAGCGCCTCTTCCATCGCCGGGTCCGAAAGCCCAAACCACTGCTGCATGAAGTGAATCTGCAGCATCGTCGCAACCGGAAACGGCGGCCTTCCAGTCTTACCCTTCGGATAGTGCGGTTCGATCAACGCAATCAACCTCGACCATGGCACAACGCGCCTCATCTCATCGAGAAATTCCCGCTTGCGCGTGCGTTTCGTTGAAAGATCCAGGCCAAGACCGAGCTGTGTCATCGAGGAACTCCTTTAATTCCCGTTCTTCCAGGATAGGACAACCAGACTTCGACGCCAGGACTTTTGCAGACCATCCCTAGGTGTGTTATCCGTGTATGTGGCCGGCGTTGTGATTCCTGGTCCGAACTTCGTTGCGGTCGCGCATAAGGCGGCCTCCGCTACACGCACCGAAGCGCTGGCGGTGGTCGCGGGCATTGTGCTCGTCAATCTGTTCTGGGCGAGCTGCGCGATTCTCGGCGTCGGTATTGTGTTCGCGGCGTTTCCGTGGCTGGCCTTCGCCGTTAAAGTGGCTGGCGCTGCTTATCTGATCTGGTTCGGTGGACGTCTGATCTTCAAGGCTTCCGCAGGCAACCCGCAACAGAACGTGCAAGCACCTGGCGGCAGCGTCCGCCAGGCATTCGCTCAAGGCTTCGCGACGAATATCGCGAATCCAAAGTCGGTCGCGTTTTTTGCCGCAGTGTTTTCGTCGGCGGCGCCGCCGCATGAGAGCGTCGGCACTTTCGTCGCGATGCTGGGCATGGTGTTCGTCGTGGCAAGCAGCTGGTATGGCTTCGTTGCGCTGACGTTGTCGCACGCGCGCATCGCGTCCGCGTACCGGCGCAGCAAGGCATGGGTCGACCGGGTGTGCGGCGGCCTTATTATCGCGTTGGGCTTGCGTCAGTTAATCCGCTAGCAGGTTCCATTGCGTCTTCGGTGATACTTCCCACAGTGCCTGAGAGAACACCGTCGTCGGCGCACAACCGCGCGCAGTGCGGCGGCTATGCCCGGTTTATGCGCACAAACTTCGGCAGCCTACTGCATCACCGCCCGCGCGCGTTCGAGCAACAACTCGCGCTCGCGTGCGTTGCGCGTCATCGCGGCAGCACGTTCAAAGTCCGCGCGCGCTTCATCCATGCGACCGAGTTTCGCAAGCAGATCGCCGCGCACGCTCGGAAGCCAGTGATAGTGAGCGAGCGCCGCATCTGCCGCGAGCGCATCGACAATCTCCAGGCCTGCCGCCGGTCCGAAGGCCATACCCACCGCAACCGCGCGGTTCAATTCGACAACCGGCGACGGCGCCACCTGCGAAAGCGCGTCATACAGCGCGACGATTTGCGCCCAATCCGTGTCTTCGGCTCGATGCGCGCGGGCATGACACGCGGCCAGCGCGGCTTGTAGCGCGTATGGCCCGCTCGCGCCGCCAAGCGCGTGCGCGGTGTCGAGCGCGGCCAGCCCGCGACGGATCAGAAGCGGGTCCCAACGGCTTCGGTCCTGATCGAGCAACAGAACGGGGCGCCCCTGTGCATCGGTGCGCGCATGCGTGCGCGACGCCTGAATTTCCATCAACGCGACGAGGCCGTGCACTTCACTTTCGTCAGGCACGAGACCGCTGAGCACGCGCCCAAGCCGCAGCGCTTCTTCGCAGAGCGCGGGGCGCATCCAGTCGTCACCGGCCGTCGCCGAATAGCCTTCGTTGAAGATCAGGTAGATCACCTGCAGCACTGACGCAAGCCTCGGCGCACGCGCTTCCGCCTGCGGCACCTCGAACGGCACTTTCGCGGCCGACAGCGTCCGCTTCGCGCGGACAATGCGCTGTGCGACGGTCGGTTCCGGCACAAGAAAAGCGCGGGCGATCTCGTCCGTCGTCAGGCCGCCGAGCAAACGCAGCGTGAGCGCGACACGCGCGTCGGTGGACAACACCGGATGGCATGCGGTGAAGACGAGCCGCAGCAGATCGTCGCCGATATCGTCGGCACGCGCGGCGTCGAGCGCATCGACGAAATCCGGCACGACATGCGCCTCGAGCGCGTCCAGATCGTGTCCCAACTCCTCGCGCTTGCGCGCGTGCAACGCTTCCTGCCGCAAGCGATCGAGGGCGCGGTTCTTTGCGGTCGCCATCAGCCACGCTCCGGGATTGTCGGGCACACCCGCGTCGGGCCAATGTTCGAGCGCCGACACGAGCGCGTCTTGCGCCAGTTCTTCGGCGAGCCCGACGTCTCGCACCATTCGCGCGACATAGGCGATGACCTTGGCGGACTCGATCCGCCAGACTGCCTCGATGGCACGGTGAGTGGCCGGTTTCGTCACAGGCTCAACCCGGCGCCTTCGCGTTGGGGTCCATGTAGATCAGCTCCCAGATATGCCCGTCGATGTCTTCGAAACCGTGGCCATACATGAAGCCGTAGTCCTGCGGCGCACGCGGCGCGGTGCCGCCCGCAGCGAGCGCTTTGGCAACGAGCGCATCGACCTCGCCTCGACTTTCGCATGACAGGCCCACGAGCGCTTCGGTGCTTTCCTTCGGATCGCAAAGCGACTTGCGCGTGAAGGACTTGAACAGGTCTTTGACCAGCAGCATCGCATATAGATTTTCACCGAGGATCAGACACGCCGCCTGATCGTTGGTGAATTGCGGATCGAAATTGAAACCGAGTGCGCTGAAGAATGCCTTTGACCGATCGAGTTTATCGACCGCGAGATTGACGAAGATCTGCTTGTGCATGATGAGTCCAGTAATCGATTGGCGTGGAATCAGCGGCGGCCCGCTTCCAGTTCACGAAAGCGCTCAAGTTCTGCGCTGGGCTCGAAGTCCTCGAGTTCGTAGAGCTGCCGTACCTCGATTTCACCGTCGGCCTGTTCGCCGAACGGCGCGGGAAAACGCCGCGCCCATTCCATCGCTTCTTCGCGCGAACGCACCTGGATCAGTGTGTAGCCGGCGACCAGTTCCTTCGTCTCAGCAAACGGACCGTCGATCACCGAGCGCTGACCGCCGCTGTAGCGAACGCGCCATCCTTTCGAACTGGGCTGCAAGCCCGTGGCGTCCAGCAGCACCCCTGCCTTGGCGAGTTCTTCGTGGTACGCGCCCATCGCGGCCATTAAGGACGCTTCTGGCATCTCGCCGGCTTCGCTCGCGGCAGTCGCCTTCACCAGAATCATGAATCGCATCGCGGTTACTCCTTTCGTCGTGAGGTTCGAGGATGTCTCGTTGAGCGTGCCGCGTTGGCCTGCTCTTACTCACACGACGAGCAATGCACGAGCGATTCGACAGACAGCTCGGGCGCCTGGTGAAAACCCCGAGCAAACAGCCGCCGATAGCCTAGGCGAAGCAGGGGCCGAGCTTGCGTACCTCGACGGTGCACCAGGTGGCCGCCGGACACGCTTGCGCAATGGCCACCGCTTCCTCGCGCGAGTCGCAATCCAGAAGGAAAAAGCCGCCGACCATTTCCTTTGCTTCTGCAAAGGGTCCGTCGACCAGTTTCGGCTGCCCGTCGCGCACCTGCACCCGCACGGCGTCGCGCGAAGAAGTGAGCGATTCGACTGCGAGCAATTTGCCGCGCTCTTTCAGGTCGGCCGCAAAACGCACCATCTGATCGTAGACTTCACGGCCTTTCGCCTCGCCGCGCTCGATGCGCTGTTCCGGGGGCTCGACAATCAGCAGCATATAAGACATGGCGTCTCCAATGAGTGAGCTGCGGACAGGCGCCCGGCAGTCGTATGGCGGAAGAAAAATGCGCTTGAGATGAGCGCCGAAAACCAGTCTAGCAAGCGCGGATCGTTCCGGTAAGCCTGAACCGCGGACTAATCGGCGGCTAACCCCGCGCTTTTACGGAGACTCGTAAGCTTCAACGCGTTGCGGATTCACTTTTGCCACGCGGCACACTTGCGTCGATTTGAAGTATTCTCCCAACGCGCCATCAGCCGCTAATTAAACGGCCGTTAGAGCTCGAGAAAAACATATGTATCGTTTCCAATCCGACGACACCACGACGATTGAAAAACGCTCATCGACATAACGGGCCGATATCAAAACGAATCACAGCATCGGGGATTTCATGCATCGAACGTTAGTGCGCAGCGCCGTCGCGGCCGCAGTGGCTTTTGCGTTTCTTCAACTGAGCGGTTGTGGCGGGGGTTCGGGGTCGGGGTCAGGCTCGTCCAATATGCAAACTGCCACCGCGACATCGGTTACCGGCACCGTAGCGAGCGGCAGCGCATGGGCCGGCGCCAGTGTGACCTTGATGGACTCCACCGGGGCACAAGCGACCGCCACCACCAACGCACAAGGCGCGTACAGCATCTCCGTCAAAGGCATGACCGCGCCTTTCCTGCTGATGGCAAACGACGCGACCGGCCTCTCGAGTCCGCTTGTCTCCGTGCTGGCGAAGCTACCCAACGGCACGGCGCCCGCCGTTGCCAATATCACTACGCTCACCACCGCGATTGCCGCGATGTTGACGGCATCGGGCAATCCGTCCGATCTCGCGTCGAGCACCGCACTCGCTAAAGTGACGTTGCCCTCGGTTCAGATCGCCATCATCACGCTCGACGCGATTCTCACGAACGTGCTCGCGCAAAACGGCATCCAGTCGGCCGGATTCGATCCTGTCGGCACCGCGTTCACGCCGAATCACACGGGTGCAGATGCGGTGATCGATACGGGCGTACAATGCGCTGCTCGCGATCGATCGACGTCGCGCAATCCGGCTGCCATGCTTCGATGTTCAGCGCGTCGAAATCGTCGGGCTTCACGAGACGCACCGTGTCGATATCCGCTTCGCCGGAAAGCACGGCCTTTGAGAGCGGCGGGCGTTCGTAGGGCAAATGCACTTCGTCGGCGATCATCACGAGGCGGCCGTCAAAGCCTTCCTTGCGCAACGTCTTCACGACCCAACCAGCGGCCTGGCCGCCGCCGATCACGACGATCGTGCGCGGCGCTTCGAGTTCGGCATGGGCGGCTTGCGCTTTTGCGGTAGCAGCATCAGTCATTTTTGCGCTCCGTCATGAACTTGCCTTCCGGCGCCTTCGCGTTTTTCTGTCGGCGCGTATTGCCGTCGATGCCGCCGTCGATCGCCCATTCGGCGAACACGGTCGGGCCCGGTTCGAAGTCGCGCGGTTGCCATTCGGGTGTGAGTTGATCTTCGTCTGCGTAGTACTCGATCAGGCCGCCCGCCGGATTCTGGAAGTACCAGAAGTACGCCGACGAAACCGGATGGCGTCCCGGCCCAAGCTGCGTGTCCCAACCGCAGCGGCTGATATGCATGCCGCCGCCGAAAACTTCGTGGATGTCGCGCACGGTGAATGCGACGTGGTTCAAACCGCGCTTACCGTTGGGCAGCGCGAGCAGGAAAATGTCGTGATGACCGCCGTGCGGCGCGCAGCGCATGAACGCACCGCGGCCCGGATAACGGTCCGACATTTCGAATCCAAGCAGTTCCTGATAAAACTTTTCCTGTTCGGCAAGCTTGTTCGTGAAGAACACGACGTGGCCCACTTCAACCGGTTCGGCGTGTTCATAGATTGGCGACGGCTGATCCACACGCAACGTTTGGCCCCACACGTTCGACGGCGAGCCGTGAATGTCGAGCGCGCGTTTGCGGGTCACTTCCACGCGAATCGCCATGCCGTTCGGGTCGATGCAGCCGACGGCGTCGTCGGTTTCAAAATGGCCTGGCTGACCGGCGAAGCGCCCACGCAATTCGTCGAGCTCTTCTTTGCTCGCCACGCCCCACGTCACTTCGCGCAGCGTGGGACCGTCTTCGAACGCGGGAGGCAGCGACGGGTCGTTTGCATCCACGGCGAGAACCGTGCAGCCGTTGAGCGTTTCGAAACGCGCATGCGTTTCGTCGTGCGCAACTTCCTTCAAACCCCAGTCCGCGAAGAAGCGGCGACAGGTATCGAGATCCGTCACGCCGTAGATAATCTGTTCAATGCCGAGAATCGTCATAACCTGCCTCTTGCCTAGTTTGCCCACGCCAGCGGCGCGTCGTTCAAGCCCCAGTAGAGGCTCCTCTGTTGCATGTATTCGCGGATGCCGAGCCGGCCTTTCTCGCGTCCCATGCCGCTCTCTTTCCAGCCGCCGAACGGCGTCGAGATCGAGAACAGCTTGTAGGTGTTGATCCAGATGGTGCCGGCTTCCAGCGCGCGGGCGGTCCGGTAGGCGCGCTTGTAATCGCGCGTCCAGATGCCGGCAGCGAGGCCGAACACGCTGTTGTTCGCTTCCTTCAGCAGCGATGCTTCGTCGTCGAACGGCATTGCGACCAGCACGGGCCCGAAGATTTCTTCCTGGCAGATGCGAGCGTTGTTTGAAAGGCCTTCGAGAATCGTCGGCTGAAAATAGGTGCCTTGTTCACGGCCATCGCCAACCGGGCGTTCGCCGCCGCACAGCAGACGTCCGCCCTCTTCGAGACCCAGCGCCACGTAACGCTCGACCGTTTCGCGGTGGGCTTGCGTAATCAACGGACCCATCTGTGTTTCTACTCGCGACGGATCGCCCACGCGCAACTTGCGCGCACCTTCAACGAGACGCTTCATGAAAGCGCCGTAGACCGAGCGCTGCACGAAAAGACGCGAGCCCGCGATGCAAGCCTCGCCGGACGAACTGAAGATGCCGTACAGCACACCGTTGACCGCGTGATCGAGATCGGCGTCGTCGAAAACGATGGTCGGCGATTTGCCGCCGAGTTCAAGCGAGACCGGCATCAATTTGTCCGCAGCGATCCGCGCGATGCCGCGTCCGACCTCCGTGCCGCCGGTGAACGAGACCTTCTTCACGAGCGGATGACGCACCAGCACGTCGCCGATCACCGAGCCTTTGCCCGGCAACACGCTAATCACGCCTTTCGGCACGCCCGCTTCCTCGCAGATGCGGGCCAACGCCAGCGATACCAGCGGCGTCACCTCAGCGGGCTTCAGCACCACGGCGTTGCCGCCCGCTAATGCCGGCGCGAGCTTCTGCGCGTCAGACGCAATCGGCGAATTCCAGGGCGTGATCGCGGCAATCACGCCGATCGGTTCGTACACGCTCATGGTCAGATAATCGCCGCGCGAGGGCGTGACTTCTTCGTCGAGCGTTTCGAGGCATGCCGCAAAATAGCGAAACGTGTTCGCGGCGCTGGCCACCAGCACGCGCGTTTCGCCAATTGGCTTGCCGTTGTCGCGGCGCTGCAACTGCGCGAGCGCTTCATGACGCGCCATGATCAGATCGGCGATGCGATACAGAATCAGCGCGCGTTGATGCGGCTTCAAACCCGACCAATCTGCTTTACGCCATGCGATATCGGCCGCTTCCACGGCTTCGCGGGCGTCGTCTGCATTGGCTGTTGAAATCTCCATGTTGACCGACTGGTCCGCCGGATACAGGCTTTTATACGGGTTGCCACGCCCCTGCCGCCATTCGCCGCCGATAAAAATATCGCCGGTCGGCACAAGGCTGGTATCGAAGTGAGTCATGTCGGTCATTCCGGTTTTGCTCAAGCTGCTGGCTTGAATCGTCTAAATCACTAGATCACGCAGCGGGCCGCGCGATTGCGTAGCGCACGAATCGCGCTGTACGCGGTCAATGCCGACGTCTTGGGGTTGTCGGGCAGCGGCTTGCCCCACATTTCCAGCGACATCTCGCCGAATGCGCCGCGCGCGAGAATGCGGTGCACATTGCGGGTCACGTTCGGATCGGCAATCAGTCGAACTGTCGTGTGGTCAAGACCGAGCCCCGCGAGAGCGATCGTCGCCGCAACGTTGGCGTTCTTCGGATAAAGCCGCGCCGCTTCTCGTGCGCTGCCTTCGAAAATCACCTTCTCTTCCTTCAACGTGTTCAGGTCGCAGACCTGTTCCGCGGGCGTGCCGAGCCAGCCCGTGGGTGGCTTGCGGCCGGTGTACAGCACTTCGTCGAGGCCACCGAGTTTCGCCGCGGCCAGTGCATCGACTCCGCCGATTGCGCCGGACAACAGCGTCAACGTCGCGTCGCCTTCATCGGCAGCGGCTGACAACGCGTCGAGCAACATCACATCGGACAACGCACCGATCGACGCCACCGCGCAATCCGTGCCGGCTTTCAGCAGCGGCACCACGTGATCGACCAGCGCGCTGTGACCGGCGCATTCCAGAGCGAAATGCGGGCGGCTGCTCAATGCGGACACCGAAGCCACCACGTCCACCGTCGAGCCGACCACTTCGCGCACCGAGTTCATATGACGCTCCGGCACGATCACGTGCGACACGCGTACCGTCGGATCGGCGGCGACCGAGCGATACACCGCCTGGCCGATGGCGCCGAAGCCGATCATCGCGACGTCGACGGGAGCGTGGTGCCCCGCGTAGCACGCTTCACGCATGTTCCGGCTCCTCTTCCTTGACCGGCGGCCCCGCGAAAGCGGTCGCGAACGAGCCGACCGACAGCATGTCCACTTCGACCAGCACCGGTCCGGTCTTCGCCATGCCTTCGCGAATGATCGCGTCGGCCTGATCGAGCGACTTGATGCGGTAATGCGTGAGCTTCAGGCTGTCGCAGAACTGTGCGAAGTCCGGCTGATGCAGATCGACGTAGCAGCGGCGTCCACCGTATTGCGCATCCTGAATGTTGCGGATCACGCCATAGCATTGGTCGTTCATCAGCACGATCATGACGTTGGCGTTTTCCTGCACAGCCGTTGCGAGTTCGCCGACGTTCACCATCAAGCCGCCATCGCCGACGAGGCACACGGTTTTCGCCGCGCTGTTCGCGAGCGCCGCGCCGATACCCATCTGCATGCCCTGGCCGATGCCACCGCCCAACGCATGCACGCCCGCCCGCGGCGAAAAGATCTTCAGCATGCGGTTGCCCCACGTGCTGTTCGAGATCGTGACGTCGCGCACCCAGTTGTAGTCGCGGCCCACTGCTTCCTGCAGCGCGTCGACGAGGCGCTTGTACGGACCTAGGCCTTTGCCCACATCGGCGACGGCGCTTTCGCGTGCCGAGGCCAGGTCTTGCGCGAACGCGGGATCGACCTTCAGGCGGCCTTCCAGCAGCGTGGCGAGTTCTTCGAGCACCGCCGACGCATCGCCGTGAACGAACATCTCGTTGCGATAACCACGGTTATCGGCGAGCGCGTCGGCATCGATGCGATAGAGCGGCTGCGGCAGTGCGAGCTTGTACTTCAGCGTTTCATTGCCACGCAGACGCGAGCCGACGACGACCAACGCGTCGCACGTCTTGTAGAAACTTTCGACCGCCGGATGCACGTTGAACGCGCCGAGCGTGGCCGGATGATCTTCCGGCAATACGCCGCGGCCCTGCACGCTCGTCACCACACCAAAGCCCAGCGCGACGAGGCGTTCCACCGCTTTTGCCGCATGCCGCGCGCCGCCGCCCAGCCACAACAGCGGACGCTTTGCGTTTGCCAGTTGATCCGCGAGTCGCGCGACGCGCTGGCTGCAATGCGTGAGCGTGGTGATATGCGGCGCGGCCAGATCCGCGGGCCATTCAATTTCCGCGGCTTGGATATCGATGGGAATCTCGACGCTCACCGGACCGCTCGGCGCGGTTTGCGCGACGCGCACGGCTTCGCGGATCGTCGGCAGCGCGGTCTCGACGGAACGCACGCGGTACGCAGCCTTCGAAATGGACTGGAGCATCGACAACTGGTCAGGCGCTTCGTGAATGTAGGCGAGATCCTTGTCGAGATATTCGGTCTCGATCTGACCGGTCACGTGCAGCAGCGCGGTGCCCGCAGTCAGCGCTTCGACCATTGCGCCCGCTGCGTTGCCCGCAGCGGTGCCCGTGCTCGTGAATGCCACACCGAGGCCGCCGGAAACGCGCGCAAGACCGTCGGCCATGTTCACGGCGCCGGCTTCGCCGCGCGCGCCGACGTAGCGAATCTTGCCGCGGTTGTGGATCGCGTCGAGGATCGGCATGTTGTGAATCGAGATCACGCCGAATGCGGTTTTCACGCCGCATTGCTCGAGAAAAGCGGCGATCAGTTCGCCAACGGTGGTTTTGTTAGACATGTCGTGCAACGCCTCCAGAAACATCGATGTGACTGCCTGTCGTGTAGGACGACGGCGTCGTAGCCAGATAAAAGAGCGCTTGAGCGGCTTCTTCGGGCTTGCCGAAGCGGCCTAGCGGAATGTTTTTCTTGCGCGCGAGTTCCGCGGTCCAGTCTTCCCAGCTCTGGTCCGGCTGCGCTTCTTTCGCATAACGGCGACGCCATTGCCCCGATTCGACGATGCCGATCAGAATCGAATTGACGCGGATGCGCTGCGGCGCGAGTTCCACCGCGAGCGACTTGATGAGGTTTTGCACGCCCGCACGCGCCGACGACGTCGCCACCATATGCGGTTCCGGTTGCAGCGCGAGCAGCGAGTTCACGCAGACCACGGCCGCGTTATTGCCGGCGCTCGCCGTATCTCGAAGCATCGGCAGAAACGCACGGGTTGGGCGGATCACGCTGAAGTACTTGAGGTCGAGTTCTTCGCGCCACGCTTCGTCGCTCGTGTCGGCGAAGGTCGACACGCGGCCTTGGCCCGCGTTGTTGATCAGCATGTCAGCGCGGCCAAAGCGGGCTTGCACCGCTTGCGCAAAAGCGCTGACGTCTTCGGCGTCGAGCACGTCGCAGCGGCGCGCGAGCAGTTGCGCGCCAGGAAACTGCGCGTTCAACGCTGCCTCGGCTTGCGCAAGACGCTCGGTATTGCGGCCGCAAATCGCAACCGACGCACCGGCTCGCAGGAACAGTTCGGCTGTCGCGAGGCCGATGCCGGACGAGCCGCCCGTCACCACCGCCACCTGCCCGTTCAGATCGATTTGAATCATTTGAGTCCCAATGCCTTCATGTATTTGCTGCCCGCGTTCGATGCATTGCCCGGCCGGTAGTTGAGCCGTTGCGACAGTTCGTCGGCCGCGCGCCGCACCTTGTCGACGAGACCGCTGTCGAGCAGCGATGCGTCGATCTCCTGGCGCGGAATCGTCGTCGTGATCACGGCGACGATGCGCCCGGTGTCGTTGCGCACCGGCGCGCTGACCACCGAAATGCCGCGCTCGAACGACGACTCGCTGATTGCGAAACCGCGCCGCGCGTCGTCGCGGACCCGTTCATAGAGGTCCTCCACGGTCGCGGGCGTCTGCCTCGTGAAGCGTTCCAGTTCCGGCTCGGGATAGAGCTTCTTCAACTCGTCGAGCGTCATGTCGCCCATCAGCACCTGGCCGTGCGTCGTTGCATACGCGGGCAAGCGAGTGCCGACGTTCACTTTCACGGAACTGAAGATCGGCGCGTGGCTTTGCGCCTTGGCGACGAATACGACATCGCGTCCGTCGCGAATCACGATGTGCGTCGTGAGGCCCGTTTCGTCGCGCAATGCTTCGATGATCGGCAAGCCGAGGTCGGTCAGTTCCAAAGAGCTCAAGTATTCGAAGCCGAGGCGCAGCACCGCGACGCCGAGTCGGTAGTTGCGGTCCTTGTCGGCGCGTTCGAGAAAGCCGAGCGATTCGAGCGTTTGCAGCAGACGGAAGACGGTCGTGCGCGGAATCTTCAAGCGACGCGACAATTCGGGAGCGCCGAGCACCGGCTCGCGAGGCGAAAACTCCGTGAGGATCTTCAGGCCGCGCTCCAGACCCGGCACGCGGTAGCCCGTGTCGGTATTGCTGTCGTTGCTGTCGTTGCGGTCGTCTTCGGCGTCACGCTCGTTGATGGTGTCGGACGTCATTCATTGGCTCCGTTGTCCGGCGCTTGCGCGGCAGAACGTGTCGATGATCGCGGTGTACGCGGCAGATGCTTCGATATAGCCGGCGTGCCCCGCGCGTGGCACGACTTGCAATTGGGTTCCCGCGACGAGCGCGAGCCGCTCGCAGGCCGCGGGAGTCGTAATGGTGTCGTCGGCACCGACCGCGACATTGACGCGGCCTTTGAAGCGCGCGAGGTCGGCGGCGAGGTCGGCGTTGGCAAGCAGATGCGTAGCCTGCGCGTAACCGCGAGCAATCACGCGCGACATGTTCCAGCGCACCCATGCGCGGGCTTCGTCGCTTGCGTGTGAGGACAACATGTTGGCGCTGCGCTTGTCGGCGAGGCCTTGCGGGCCGAGTTCGTTCAACATGGCGAGGCGCTGATCGCGCTTCGTCTCGCGGACGTCAGCGCAGGCCGCGCCGTAACCGCCTGCAGGCGATAGCAGCAAGAGGCCGGACACGCGCTGCGGATGCATCGCAGCAAACGCACCGGCGATGATCGCGCCAAGCGAATGGCCGACCAGCACGCAACGTTCAATGTGAAGTGCGTCGAGCCATTCCGTCAGCACGCTTGCGTAATCGGCGGCGACAGGCGACTCCGGCGCTACCGGCGTGGACATCCCATAACCAGGCGCGTCCCATGCAAGCACGCGACGATTTGCGTCCAGCGCTTCGAGTTGCTGCACCCACGAAGCCGCGCCCGATCCGATGCCGTGCAGCAGGACGAGCGGCAACGCGTCGTTTGCAGCGGCGCCGTCCGCTTCGCGATAGCTCAGCACACGTTGGTTCGCCAGTTCGATCTGCCGCGCCGGAAAGCGCGCAAGGCGCGCTTCAAGCGTGGCGTTTGCATCGACGTCGGCGGACGGGACTGCGGACATGATTTCCTTCGTGGTATCTGTACAGGGACGACTTAGCGCTTGAGCTTCGCGAGCGGCGAATCCGGCGGATAGGTGGGCGTGATCGGCTTCGGCGAGCCGAGCATCACGCACATCAATGCGTCTTCCTCGCCGACGTTGATTTCCGTGCGATACACGCCCGGCGGCACCGAAATCAGATCGCGCTCGCCGAGCACGGCTTCCCACGTTTCGCCATCCTTTTCGCAGACCACTTTCATCTTGCCGCGCAGCACGAAGAAAATTTCTTCGACGTCCATATGAATATGACTGGGTCCGATATTGCCGGCCGGAATCACCATCGTCGAAAACGTGAAGCCGCCTGCGGGCACCGTATTCATGTCCTTCGCTACGCCGGTGCCGCCGGTGCCGACATAGCGCATTTGCGCGCGGCGATACTTCGGGTCATAGTCGGCCTGAAACTTCAGCGCGTCCCAGTCGTAGCGACGCGTTTCCAGGCGCGCGACGCGGCTGTCCAGCCACTGTGCAAAGCTCGCGTCCGCAGGTTGTTCCCACGACTTGCGTTCGATATCGGCGTCAGCCATCTCTTTCTCCTTTGGATTCGACAAGATCAATTCATCACAAAGCCGCCGTTGACCGGCAGCAACTGGCCGGTTACGAAGCGCGCGGCATCGGACAACAGGAACAGCACGGGTCCGGTGACGTCGTCGGGCACCTGCGCACGCGTCAGCGCGCGGCCTTGCAGGTAATACTCGTGACGTTCGGCCGGCACATACGCAGTCGCCTCGACTTCGGTGAGGCCAGGCGCTATCGCGTTGACTGTCACTTGATGCGCGCCGAATTCGCGAGCGAGCGAGCGCGTCATCGAGATCACTGCGCCTTTGCTCGCCACGTACGCGAGCAGCTTCGGCGCGCCCCACATTGCTGTGTCAGAAGCGATGTTCACAATGCTGCCGCGACCCGAGTCGCGCAGATACGGCAATGCGGCCGTACTCATCAACCAGGTGCCGCGCACGTTCACATTCATTACGGCATCCCAGGTATCGACGGATAATTCGTCGGCAAACTTGCCGCCCGAATTTGTGATGGCCGCGTTGTTGATCAGCGCGTCGATTCCGCCGAGTCGCGACGCACCTTGTTCCGCGAATTGCTTGATGCTTTCGGGATCGGCGAGGTCGAGCGGAAGATAGATCGCCGCGTGACCTTCCCCCGCGAGCGACGCGGCGAGCGCGCGCCCTTCTTCGTGCAGCACGTCGCCGAATACGACCTGAGCCCCGGCTTGCACCAGCGCGCGCACAAACGCCGCGCCGAGGCCGCGCGCGCCGCCGGTCACAAGGACGCGCCGGCCGTTGAGCGTCGCGGACGCGTCGTTATGCATGGCTGTGGCCTGCCGCTTCGGTTTGCGCGGCTTCGGCGCGATGCGCTTCGAGCGCGGCGAAGTCCTGTTGCGCACGCTGACGCAACATGCGGCGCACTCGCGTCATGCCGACGTCGTGCTGATAGAGGAATTCGTGCTCGCGCGCATTCGGTGCCATGCTTTCGAGCACATAGCGGTCTTGTTCCAACACGGCCCAGTGCAAGCCTTCCAGGCGATTGCGATACATAAAGCGCCATGCGTCGCGCTGCCAGCCCTGCACCTTTCGGGTACGCCAGAAATAGACCTGACAGTTGTTTTCGTCGACCGGAACGGCGAAGCCGATGATCCCAAAGTTGCCGCCGGGGCCGAACTTCTTCTTGTACGGAATTGCGAGTCGCATCCACAGGCAACCGGTTTCGCCGAGTTCAACCCAGTCGAAGTTCACATCGCGCTGGCCGACCTTTTCGAACATCAAGCCCGTTTCGGTTTTGCGCACACGCATGTCGGCCTGCTTGTCGCCTTCGGCCATCGAATGCGACGTTGCATGCAGATAGGCGCCGTGCATCGGGTCCATGACGTTGTCGATCGCGTACTGGTAATTGCACTTCCAGTTCGACATGCAAAGAAAGCTCGCGTACTCCTCGCCGACCAGTTCCTCCGGCAGCCTGAGCGGTGCGGGTTCCTTGTGTGCGTCATCACCGAACCACAGGAAGATCGCGCCCGCATGTTCTTCCACCGGATACGACTTCACGCACTTCTGACCTTCTAGCGGACATGCCGACACGGCCGGCACCTTGGTGACGGTGCCGCCACCGTTGATTTCAATGCCGTGATACCAGCACGCGACGCTGCCGCCGAGGTTCCAGCCGAGCGACAAACGCGCACCGCGATGCGGGCAGCGGTCTTCGAGCGCGTGGACTTTGCCTTCCTTGTCGCGCCACAGCACGATCTGATCGCCGAGGCGGGTAATGCCGACCGGCGCGTCGCCGACTTGCCAGCTCGGCGCGACGGGATACCAGTAATTGCGCAGACCGCGGTCCAGATACGACTGGATCGGATCGGCCGCATGTTGACTTGTAGCGGGGGACGTCATGAAGAGACTCCGGATGCAGATGCGAGGAAACGTGTTCGGAAAAGCGCGCTTATTCGGCGAGCAGGCGGAATTCGGCGGCGAGGCGATCGGCGCTCCACGCATTGCCTTCCGGCGTGCGGAAGCCAATGCCGTTCAAACCGTCGACGACTTCCTGCAACTCCACCGCGCCCGCTTCGAAGACTTTTTCGAGCGCATCGCCAAAGTCGTTTTCGTATTGGGTCGGCTCGGCCTTGCGCGTTTGCCAGATGAAGTTTTCTGTCTCGCCCGGCTTTTCGATGACGCCCTTGCCAGCGACGTTGTTCGGCTGCGGCGCAAGCCACGGCTTCAGGAAGGGATTGAAGTTCACGGCTACCTCTCGCATGTCATTCCACCTTGATCTGGATTTCTTCGCCGGCAAGGCGGACCGAATACATCTTGAGGTCGCGGCCGCCGGGCTCTTTCAAACACTTGCCCGTCGGAATATGGAATACGGCTTCGTGCAGCGGGCATTCGACGGTGTCGCCGTCGACAAAACCTTGCGTCAGCAGCGCATACGCGTGGGGGCAGACGTTTTCGAGCGCATACAGCGCATCGCCCACCTTGTAGATGCCGATCTCCGTGCCGTCGAGCTTGAACTCGAGCGGCGCATCTTCGGACAGGTCGCCGGCATGGCCGGCGCAGCGCCATTGTTCAGTCATTTCTCGCCTTCTCCTGAAGCACCGTGTTCCACATAAGGAACATCAGTTCGTGTATGGATAATTATAGGAGTGTCGTCGGCGGGAAAAAATAAAAATCTGGACGGTTAGGGGAAAACACTATGTGTGGCATCTGCAACACATCATTGTGAGTACAGCGAGGCTTGAGGGTCCTCCTTGCGGTGGCTTACAGCACGGGGCTTTGAGCGCTTTGTGGACTGAAGACGCCCCGCGCGCATTCGGGTTTCTACGGACACCGAAAATTTATTTTGATCGCTTTTGAAGTCACTATACTTTTCCATAGGTGATACAGACGCCCATAGGTGGAACATAAAGCGTAGCAGTTTTGGCGCATAAACCCAAGCTGCATCAACCCACAGCAAAGGATCAGGGACGTCGGATTCGTGCGAGCGATTCGGGTCGCGTGATCAGGAGAACCAACGGTGAAGCACATCATTGCAGCCGGCTTGACGGCAGTCTGCGCAACCACAGGCGCATGGGCGCAGAGCAGTGTGACGCTATACGGCAGCCTGGATGCCGGGATCGCGTATATCAGCAATGTCGGCGGCCACACGAAGTGGATCGAGGAACAGGGCAACATGCAGCCGGACCGCTGGGGCTTGAAGGGTGTAGAAGATCTCGGCGGCGGTCTGAAGACGATCTTTCAGTTGGAGAACGGCATTTATACGAACACCGGAGCCTTCGCGAAGGCGGGCACGCTATTCAATCGCCAGGCGTTTGTCGGTCTGAGCTCGGACAAGATCGGCACGGTGACACTCGGCCATCAGACACCGTTCAGCTTCGATGTGCTGGGTCCGCTGAGCACCGCTTATCTCGCCGCCAGCTGGTACGCGTTCCACCCTGGTAATATCGACGAACTCGCGGACACGGGTGTCGTGCCGTTCGACAACTCGGTGAAGTTCCGATCTGCGAGTTTCAACGGCTTTTCAGTCGGCGCGATGATGGGCCTCGGCAACACGACTAACTTTTCGACCGGCAAGACGTTGAGTTTCGCGCTTAGCTATGCGAACGGTCCGTTCAAGGCCGGCGCAGCGTATGCGAACGAGCACAATCGAACGCCGTCGATCGTGACGACCGGCATTACGAATTTCCAGGGCGTGCCGGCAGCGAACTACAGCGCCGACAAGGTGCAGAACATGGGCGCGGGCGCGTCATACCAGTTCGGCAAGCTGCTCGTGCATGGTTTGTACACGCGGGTCAAGCTGGAGTCGGCCGGACACTCTGACACGTATCAGAGCTACGACGTCGGTGCGAATTATCAGTTCACACCGTTTAACAGCGTAGCCGGGGGCGCGGCAACGACGACGCTGGCCGGCCACCGCTGGACTCAGTTCGAAATCGGCGACATTTATGCGTTGTCGAAATCGACGCAGTTGTACGTGAATGCTTTGTACGAGCGCGCGGGGTCCAATACCGACGCCGCATTCTTTACGGCGGGTGTGTCGAGTGGCCGGAACCAGACGATCATCCTGACCGGTATCCACCACTCGTTCTGATCCGAAGCTCGGAACTAGCTCGCCGCGACGGGTTTGCGGCGAGCCTGCATCACCGTCGGTTCGTCGGCGCGCGGACGGTGGCCGAGCCGCTCGGACAACTCAAGCGCCGCCTGGCAAACGGCGGTAACGAGCCGCTCGCGTTCTTCCGTCTCGCCGAGATCGGAACGTGGGATCGTGACTGTCAACGCGGCCGCGATCTTGCCGCTCTGATCGCGCACCGGCGCGCTCACCACGGAGATGCCCCGCTCGAACGACGCCTCGCTCAGCGCATAACCGAGCGCCGCGCTCTCGCGCACTCTTCCATATAACTCTTCGACGGTGGCCGGCGTGCGCTCGGTGTAACGCTCCAGTTGCGATTCGGGATACAACTGGCGCAACTCGTCGAAAGTCAGGTCGCCCATCAGCACCTGGCCGTGCACAGTGGCATGCGCGGGCAAACGCGTACCGACGTGCACTTTCACCGAACTGAACATCGGCTCATGGGTTTGCGCTTTGCCGACGAACACCACGTCGCGTTGATCGCGGATCAACAGATGCGAACTCAGGCCGGTGGCGTCGCGCAGACGTTCGAGAATCGGCGTGCCGACGTCGGTCAATTCCAGGGAATTCAGATATTCGAAGCCGAGTCGTAGCACAGCGACGCTCAGGCGGAAGTAACGGTCGCCATTGACGCGCTCCAGAAAGCCGAGCGCTTCGAGCGTCTGCAATAAGCGGAAGGTGGTGGTGCGCGGAATGCCAATGCGCTTCGACAGTTCCGGCGCACCCAGTACCGGCTCACGTGCGCTGAATTCCGAGAGAATGCGCAGCCCGCGCTCAAGGCCCGGCACGAGATAGGTCGACCCGCCGGCGCTGTCTTCGTCGGCAGTTGCGGTGCTGGCGGCGCTGGCGGCGCTGGCCGTGGAGCGGACCGAATGCGCCGAATCGGCGCCGCCTTTGTGCGCCGACGACATCTCGTCGTGATGCGAAGCCGGCGCCGCCATAGCGCGTGGCTTTGTCTGCTTGCGTCCCGCTCCTGTCTGCTCTTCTTTTGCCATCTTGGCTGCCGTTTTCTGCTGTTCATCGAGGTCAGATCAGCATCATAGCGTCTTTGCGGTGCTATGCTTTGATGCGGTCCGCTGCGCGAGGCCCCGCTGCCGCGCCTTCGTTCCGCACAAGCGTCCGGAGGCCACGCTCATGTCTGATTCCGTGCAGATTCAGGTTGCCGATTCGCATCTCTATCCTGGGTGTGCGGTGCACATAGCGCACTTACCAGAGTCGGAGCGAGCGGCCGCCGCGGTGGTCGCTGTCGTCGAGTTCGCAGACGGCTCCGGCGCGAATGCCACCTGTCATTTGCGAGCGCACGACGAACTCGAACTGACGGTAGACGGTTATGCGACGCAGAAGCGCCACCCTGTCAACGCGAGACATTGGCTGCTGCTCGCCGTCGATGCAACGCACAACAGTTGGCGTGTCAAACGCCGATTGCCCTAGCTCGAAAAACCGCCGCATCTATTGACGCAGTAGTTCGACTGCACGTCCAGCCGTATCCGCAACGAATCATAGCTTCCGCCGGCGTTTTGCGCGCCGCCCCGAGCCGCACCTGAGCGCTCGCCACGCACACTTCGGAACCGACCGATGACAGACCACGACTCCTCCCTGCCGCCGAACGCTGGTAGCTCAGACAACGCCTCCAGCACCGCAGACGATCCACACAATCCCGAACGCCGCCGTGTTCTTACCGGCCTCGCGGCCGTCGGCATCGGGCTTGCACTGACCGGCTGCAAGACCGAGCAGGCTGCGAGCGACGTAGCGCCGCGTACCGCCGCGGACTTACGGCTTGACGCCGCGTTGCGCGATCAGGTCAAGCAGATCGTGGTGATCTACGCGGAGAACCGCAGCTTCGCGAACCTGTATGGCAATTTCCCAGGCATCCAGCATCCGCTCGATGCAGTCACCGCCGAGCGATATCTGCAACTCGACCGCGACGGCAAGACGCCGATGCAGCGCCTGCCTGCCATCTGGGGCGGCCTTGTGCCGCAGGCGCAGGAAGTGGACGGCAAGCGCTACATGATCGGCCAGAAGGACATCGGCAATTTGCGCAATGGGCCTTTCCACCTGACCGACGCGCAAGGCGCGCCGTTGCCCACTGGCGTGATCACGCGCGATCTCGTGCATCGCTTTTATCAGAACCAGATGCAGATCAACGCCGGGCGCAACAACCAGTTCGCCGCGTGGGGCGATTCGGGCGGGCTCGTCATGGGGCATTACCGAAATTCCGCCGATACGCTCAAGCTTTGGAGCCTCGCGCAGCAGTACACGCTGTGCGATAACTTTTTCATGGCCGCGTTCGGCGGCTCGTGGCTGAACCACATTTTCCTGATCTCGGCGCAGGCGCCGTTCTATCCGGACGTGCACAACAGCCCAGCGAAAAAAATGGTCTCCGTGGTGGAGGGCGACGACCTTACCGGTGCGCGGCTGAAGCTCGCGCCGGACTCCCCGGCATCGGCAATCGACGGTCCGCCGAAATTCGTGAACGACGGCGCATTTACCGCCGATGGCTATGCCGTGAATACAATGGCTCCGCCATACCAGCCGAGCAACGTGCGCCCGGCGGAAGGCGGCAACCCGGCTTTCGCGGATGCGTCGAATCCGCGGGTGCTCCCGCCGCAGAATTACGCGACGATTGGCGACCGTCTCACGGACAAGGGCGTGGATTGGGCGTGGTACAGCGGGGCCTGGCAATATGCGTTGGAACATCGGGACACCGGTGCCGTGCCCGACTTCCAGTATCACCACCAGCCGTTCAACTATTTCGCCAATTACGCGCCTGGCACGGCCGCGCGGCGTAAATATCTGCGTGATGCAGGCCTCGGCAGCGACGCATCGACCAACCGCCTGATCGCCGACATCGACGCGGGACGTCTGCCCGCGGTCACCTTCTACAAGCCGCAGGGCGATCTGAATATGCACGCCGGCTACGCGGACGTCGAATCCGGCGACCGGCACATCTCAACTGTGATCGAGCATATCCAGAAGAGTCCGCAATGGGCCAATACGGTCGTGATCGTCACCGTCGACGAAAACGGCGGCTGGTGGGATCCGGTCGCGCCGCCGAATGGCGACCGCTGGGGTCCAGGCTCGCGGATTCCGGCGCTGGTCATTTCACCGCTCGCCAAAAAAGGCCACGTCGATCACACCGTGTACGACACGAACTCGATTCTTCGCCTGATCAGCCGCGTGCATGGACTGGCACCGCTCGACGGCGTCGTGGCGCGTGATCGTGCGTTCGCAAAGAACGGTTTGGCGCCGCTTGGCGATTTGACCGCGCCGCTGGATCTCGCTTGACGATCACGGCGCCGCGGCGTGAAGCCTGGCGATGACGGCATCGGAAATCTGTTGAGCCGTTTTCTTGATCGTCTTCTTCTCGTCGCCGCTTGCGATGACGAACTTCGCTGCGATCACATACGGATTGAGCTTGATGGCAGCGCCCGGCCCGTGCTTGCTGTCGGCCTCTTCCACGGCTTCATAGAGAGGCGGCAAACTCGCCGATGCAAGACTGTCGCATGACACGGCGACCTGAATGTCGGTCTGACCGGCGCCGAGACCGACCATGGCACGCCGCAGACGGTTGCCGTCGTCGACGCTCAGGAACACACCGCGCACTTGCCAGCCCGCGGCCGGCGAAGTTTGACCTGGCGCGATGCGACGTGCGTCGACGCCACCTTCGCGCAGATCGGCCGTGAGCGCCTCCGCCATTTCGTTGACGATGTTCTTTGCGTGCTCCTGCGGATTCGCGTTGTGGTCCAACGGTCCCGGCCCGCTTGGCAATAATCCGCGCAGACGGCGCACGCGTTGGCCGGGGCCACTGTCAGGTGCAACGTTCGCAACGTCCAGTTCGAAATCCGACACGTAGACGATCGGCGCGGGCTCGGCGAACGACGCTTTATCCGCCGCAAAACCAGTCGCCGGCACCACGCTTAAGCACGCCGCCAGCGCCACAAAACGCACAAATTGATGCTGCATGACACGTCTCCAGGATCGGCGCAGCGGCAACGAAAAAGCAAGATGGCGCGGTGAAAAACGGAGGTCGGATCGCGACGCGAACATGGTACAGCCGTGTGCATGTAGCGTCCGTATTTTCGTGCACAAGTCTTACCATTTGCCTTGAATAACCGGCGTTGCGACATAGACTGTTAAGGCAATTCTGAGTACTTTGCACGGAACTGATATGCGCCTGACCATTCTCATTAACGGTTCCGATCCCACCGTCAGTCACGACTACGCTGTGCTATGGCTCGACACCGACCAACGCCGATGGTCGAGAGAAGCGCATCAAGGGATCGATCTGCCCCCATGGGGCGAATTGCGCGACGAAGGTGACGTGACGACACTGTGCGCGCCGAGCACGGACGCGCCGTTGTGTACGCTTCGTGGATTGCACGTCGACCGTAAGCAGCGCGTGAGCGCTGCCCAAGGCGACGCAGCGTGGACCGCCGTGCGCAACCGCGCGCCTACAAGCGGCTTCTGGCGCTTGCAAGCGGTCGATCGTCAAAACGTGCACGCCGAAAACAGCGTGTTCGGCAATTAATTCCCACACCCTTTCTACTCGGTCGATGTTCCCGCACGCGCGTCGCACGACGCGCGTGCGGAATCCGTTGGCTTAGCACTCTGCACCGTTTCCTTTCGCCGATTGATGGACCGTTTTCCGCGCGCATGCATTTAAGCCTGCCTTAAGTTTGCGTGCGTAGTGTCGGAAGTCCACGCATTCGGGTCGCCGCAAGGCGGCCCATTTTTTTGCCCGCGCGACGTCGCGTCACGTTGCCGTTCTTCGCTACGCTCTCCTCCTCGCTTTTACATCGCTCGATCATCGCGCTCGACGCTATACTTTGCGCCCCTCTCTTTTCACCGATTAACCCATGAAGAAGTGGTTCGCCTGTCTGCTCGTTGCAGTTGCCGCTCACGCAACTGCGGCGCCTTCCTGCACCCAGTTCACACCCAATGCGCAATGGCCCGTTCTGACCAATCAGAAGATGGCGCCCAAAACGCGCATGCTTTGCTATAGCGATTTCGCCGTCATGCATTCGGGCATCACACACGGTCCATTGTGGTCCGCCGAACATTTGACGCGCGATCATATTGAAGCGGCGAAAGACATGGTGCGCACCAACAAGTTCTTCGAAGACGCGCGCTTGCCCGACGGCGAAGGCGCAACGCTCGCCGACTACAAGCGCAGCGGATTCGATCGCGGACATATGAGCCCTGCGGGAAATCGCTGGAATGAGCAAGCGATGGCACAATCGTTTTCGCTCGCGAACATCGTGCCGCAAAATCGCGAAAACAATCAACGACTGTGGGCGCGCATCGAAACATCAGTGCGCAAAATCGCAATGGCCTATGACGACACATATGTCGTCACCGGTCCGATGTTCAGCGGTCAGCAACTGCAGACGATCGGTCCCACGCACGTGTTCGTTCCAACGCAGTTGTTCAAGGTCGTCTACGTACCTTCGCGGCAACTCGCGTTCGCGGTAGTGGTCGACAATGTGTCGACGAATCGCTACGAAATCAGAACGATTCACGAACTCGAAGCAGCATCGGGCATTCGCTTTCCGGGCATTCCGGAGAACCTCAAAGATCAGCGACCGGGAGGACTCAAAGGTGTTTAAACCCTATTCGAACGACGACGACGTACTCAACCTTCAGGGCGACGCGATGACCGTGAGCAACGGTATGAAGCGCGTCGTGCTGAACGGCACGCTCGAACTGACGCAAGACCAGCGAGGGCTGAAGGCTGCGCTCGCATTGAAGGAAGCGGTGGATGCAATCGTCGCAGCTTTGCAGGCGCATCCGGGGCTGCCCGCTAAAGTGAAAGACGAACCAGATGCGAAACCGGGTGTCGTGGACAATCCATTCAACTAACCTTTGAAGTCTTGAATCGTCGAGAGCAGGAAGGCCGGAAGAGTGGTCAGCAGCCCGATATGTTTCTGCCGTTACGTTTTGTCACCAGAACATCGTCAACTGCTGTCTTCCGGGCTGCGTTAAACCGGCAGCGCTGAATAAATCCAGCCGCGAAATAGAAGCTCGCAGGAATCCACCGGTTTAACAAGGAGTCACACCATGAAGACGCTTTTCGCTGCTCTCGCTTCCGCTCTGCTCGTGTCAACCGCTTTCGCTCAGACTGCCGCACCGGCACCGTCCGAAGCAACGCAACCCGCGGGCCAGGCGAATCTCAAGGCAAGCACCGCCGTGCAATCCGGCGCGTCGAATGACACCAACACTCACGCAAAAGCACCTTCGGGCACGACCGCGAAGTCGCATGTGAAAACGTCTTCCAAGCACACTGTGAAAAAGCACAACGCCGTGAAGAAGACTCCGGCCGACTCCAGCGCAGCGAACAAGAAAACGGACGGCGCGCAAGAGGCCAGCAATGCGCCGGTGAGCGCTGACGGCGCAAAGACCGGCACGACCAAAACGCAATAACACGTGCACGGTTCCGGCACGCACCGGCCATCCAAGCATTAGAAGAATCAAGCTATTAATCGAAGCCGGGCAATGCCGTTCAGGGAGGGCGAGTCGCATGACTCGCCTTTTTTTTGCGCAAGCTTTCGCGTTGCCGTAGCGGTGGAAACGTGCGGCAATCACGCGGCAACGCCGCTCTCAAGCCGTCAATGTGTATCCGGATTCAACTGCGCAAGCTCGCGAAGTCGGCCCTTGTCGACTATCTGGATTTCCGCATAACCAAGCTTCACCGCGCCCTGCGTTTCAAACTGCTTGAGCACCTGGTTGATGGTCTGCCGCGACAGTGCGAGCATCATCGCGAGATCTTCCTGGGGCACGTTGAGGACACGCCGCATGGCTTCCCCCTCGCCATATCCACCCGCCATCAGCAACAGGCGTCGCGCTACGCGTTGCGCTGCGGGCAGCAACGCGGCTTCCTCTATTGCATCGAAGGCAAGACGCAGTTTTTGCGTGAGCAGCAAGCCGAAGGTGTGCCAATGGGCGGGCGTGCGTTCAAGCAGCGCGACGAGTGCCGCGCGCGTCACATGAAACAGTTCGGTATCGCGTTCGGCATACGCGTCGTGCGTTCGCGGACGATTGTCAAACAGCGCGATCTCGCCGAACCAGTTCACCGGTTCGATCACGGCAAGCAATGCTTCCTTGCCGCTCTCACTCGCCGCGCCGATTCGCACCACGCCGCCAAGCACGCAATAGATGCCGTCATCTGCATCGCCGCGCGTGAACAGACGCTGGCCGGCGGCGAGGCGCTCGACCCGGCCCGCGTCGATCAATTGCGTCTGCAAAACGGTCGGTGCCGACCGAAACCATGCACTGTTCGAAAGCAGCGTGGCAAGCTCACTTCGAGGAATATTTGCGGTCATTGAATCGCGCTTATACCGATTGTCGGCTACCCGATGGTTTCAGATTCCAATCGCCGCGATTATGCTGGCTTTGATGAAGGAGCGGCATCCATGAGAACGCTGACGCAACAGCTTACGCAGTATGCGGCGTACCATCGCGACCGGCGCAATATCGCCACGCATTTCGTCGGCATCCCGATGATCGTGCTTGCATTGGCAGTGTTGCTGAGCCGTCCGGCTTTCGCGCTAACCGCGCCGCCGTTGATCCTATCGCCCGCATGGCTGTTGTTCTCGGCGGCCACGCTCTATTACCTGGTGCTCGACGTGCCTTTGGGTTTGGTGATGACAGCCGTGTCCGCGCTTTGCATCGTGTTCGGCCAATGGATCGCGGCGCAGTCCACGGCGATGTGGCTGGCAACCGGCGTCGGCCTCTTCGCGGTCGGCTGGGTGTTTCAGTTCATCGGCCACATTGCCTACGAGCACCGTAAGCCGGCTTTTGTCGATGACGTGATCGGTCTTCTGATCGGACCGCTGTTCGTGCTGGCCGAAGCGATGTTCTACATTGGCTGGCGGCCTGCGCTTCGTGAAGCGATAGAGCGCCAGTTGGGGCCGTCGCCGACGAAAGACCAGCGCGCGGCGGCGCACAAGTGAGCGCACCAATGAGCGCAAAGCGGCACGGTCGTCGCAGGCGCTTGAGTCTCACGCAAAGCGCACGATCCGCATGCTGTGCAACGCTGTCAGCACGACTGCGATCCAGATCGGGATGTACGTGGCCAACTGCGCGGCACTCAAGGTTTCGCCGAGCAACATGATCGACACCAGCACGAGCAATACCGGCTCGACATAGCCGAGAATGCCGAACAACGCGACGGGCAATAAGCGACTCGCCGTCAGATACGAAGCCAGCGCGAGCGTGCTCAACGCGCCCAGCCCAGGCAGCAGCAGGAGCCACATGTCGAGGCGTCCGGAGATCAGCGTGAGCGATCCGCCGGTCACGATCATCGCCACTGCGACGGGCAGCAACAAGATCATCTCGACGGTGAATAGCGCGAGCGAATCGTGTTTGATTTTGCGCCGCAACACGAAGTACGGTGGATAGCCGAGCGCAACGAGCAACGTCGGCCACGAGAAAGCGCCCGTCACCCACAGTTCATGACCCACGCCCGCAGCCGCGCATATCACGGCTGCCCACTGCAAACCGTCGAGACGCTCGTGATAGTAGAAGCGCCCGACCAGTACCATCACGAGCGGCAACAGGAAATAGCCGAGCGATACGTCAAGCATGCGGCCATGCAACGGCGCCCACAGAAACACCCACAATTGCGCGCCGAGCAACGCGGCGGCGGCGAGCATCGCGGCGCCGAGCGCGGGCTGAGTCATCATCCGGTAAAGAAGTTGCCGCAGGATTGGCATGCGCTTGCGCGACGCGACCAGCAGCAGTGCGCCCGGCACGGTCCAGACGATACGCCACGCGAAAATATCGAGGCCGGTGAGCGGTGCGAGCAGCGTCGCGTAAGCCGACAGCAGAGCGAACATTGCGCAGGCGCTAACCGATAAGGCGATGCCGCGTTTCGGCGAATACTGATTCATCGTGCGCCCCGCTGGCCGAGAGCTTCGCCTTGCGGCGCGAGCGCATGCGCACGTGGCGCAACACGGCGGCGCACCGCGATTCTAGTTGTCATTGGAAGTAAAGGTCCCGTGAGCCGCAGCGCGTGTCGCGCGCCGCTTCTTGTAGTTTTATCCGGCGATGCAAGCCGGGCATTCTAGCCGGATTATCGACGTGGCACGGACACACTACGCGTCGCTTTCATTCTTGCGGCATCAATTAATCCGTGCAGAACGCGCGTCGATGAACTAGAACATAACTTCACGCGCGCGGGGAGTCAGCTGTGCGCGTTCGACGAGCAACTCCGTCGATCAAGCGCGAATCTTGCTTCCAGCTTCCGCTGCAGCGCTTGCAACCAGCGTTTGCGACATCAACGAGCCCGGCCGCATGGCGGCCCGCTTCCTCCGCGGCACGCACCAATCGTTTCGATCCCGCGTGCCGCCTCCGGCCAACCATCCCGCTCATCGCATGTGACTACTGGAGCCAGCATGACCCAGCCAGCCCTCTCGCTCGACGCATCACCCGATCAACGTTCCGCTTTCGCCGCCGACGTCCGCAGCGGCCTCACGCATGCGCCGCAGAAAGAGTTGCCCTCGAAGTATCTGTACGACGAAGTCGGTTCCGCGTTATTCGAAGTGATCACCGTGCTCCCCGAATACGGCGTGACACGCGCTGAGGAGCGGCTGCTGGCGAAGCACGCGGTGGACATCGTCGAGCATCTTCCGCACGACGTAACCGTCGCCGAACTCGGCAGCGGCAGCGGCCGCAAAACGCGCCGCATTCTCGAAGCGCTGTGTAAAAAGCGCCCCACTTCATACTGCCCGATTGAAATTTCGCGCACCGCGTTGCAGTTGTGCAGGCGCGAACTAGGCGATATCGAAAGAATTTCAATTGTCGGCTATGAGCGCGATTATCTGGCAGGTCTCGCGGAAGTCAGCAAAAAGCGCGCAACCGACGAACGCTTACTCGTACTCTTTCTCGGCAGTACGATCGGCAATTTCGGCCGACTCGCCGCGACGCGCTTTCTGCGCGACATTCGCAACATGCTGGCGCCCGGCGACGCGTTGCTGCTCGGCACCGACCTCATCAAGCCCACGCCCATGCTGATCGCCGCTTACGACGACGCAATCGGCGTCACGGCGTCGTTCAACCTGAACCTGCTCGCGCGGATCAATCGCGAACTCGGCGGCGATTTTCCGCTCGACGCATTCGAGCACGTCGCGCGTTTCAATCCGGACGCACGCAGTGTCGAGATGCACTTGCGTGCAACGCGAGACGTTACCGCGCATGTTGCCGCCGCAAAGCTGACGGTGTCGCTCAAGGCAGGCGAAACGATCTGGACCGAGAGCAGCCACAAGTATCGCGCCGACGAAATGCCAGCGATCGCCGACGATGCGGGATTCGTGTGCAGCCATCAGTGGCTGGAAAACGAGTGGGGATTTGCCGAAAGCCTGTTGGTGGCGCAATAGCGCACAACGGCTAAAGGGGCGGCGGGCTCTCGACCCGCCGATGTGGCTACGCGCCGTTCAATGCTGTTCGAAACGCTCGTAGCGTTTTTCGGTCACGCGCTCTTCGCCGGCTACCTCGGTCACGCGCGCGGCCGGCGGCCCGTGCCGCAGCCAAGACAGCATCCGGTCGACCTGATTCGCCGTGCCCTGCAACATCGCTTCGACCGAACCGTCGTCGAGATTCGCAACCCATCCCTTGATGCCGAGCGCGTGCGCCTGCCGCACGGTCGCATGACGAAAGCCGACACCCTGCACGGTGCCACGCACGCGCACGTAATACGTTTCGATCCGCTCATCCAGATCTGGGGACATGCCGTTCTCTCCTCGCAATCTTTCAAGCGGGCATTCTAGTCGCGTCGCGGCGAGCCTGCTTGCGAAACGCGGGTTGAAATAGCCGCGTCGACGGTCGTGACCGGTCCGTGCGCAAGGCGAGGACGACGCGGCCGCCGCTCGCCACGTACAATCCCCCGACTGTCACGCAGGGAACGGAAACAGAATGACCGAACAGAATGGCGATCTCGTGCTCGTGACCGGCGCATCCGGCTTTGTCGGCTCGTCGGTGGCGCGCATCGCGCAACAGAAGGGTTTCAAGGTGCGTGTACTGGTGCGCGCCACCAGCCCGCGTCAGAACCTCGAGTCGCTCGACGCGGAAATCGTCGTCGGCGATATGCGCGACGAAGCGTCCATGCGCAACGCGCTGCGCGGCGTGCGCTATCTGCTGCACGTCGCCGCCGATTACCGGCTGTGGGCGCCGGACCCGAGCGAAATCGAGCGCTCGAATCTGGAAGGCACCGAGGCGACCATGCGCGCCGCGTTGAAGGAAGGCGTCGAGCGCATCGTGTACACGAGCAGCGTGGCTACGCTCAAGGTGACGAGCGCCGGCAATTCAGCCGACGAAACATCGCCGCTCAAAGCCGATCAGGCGATCGGCGTGTACAAACGCAGCAAGGTGCTGGCCGAGCGCGCGGTGGAACGCATGATCGCCGAAGAGGGTCTGCCGGCGGTGATCGTCAACCCGTCCACGCCTATCGGCCCGCGCGACGTCAAGCCGACGCCGACCGGGCGCATCATCGTGGAAGCGGCGCTCGGCAAGATTCCCGCTTTCGTCGACACGGGGCTGAACCTCGTGCACGTCGACGACGTCGCAGCCGGGCACTTTCTGGCGCTGGAGCGCGGCAAGATCGGGGAACGCTACATTCTCGGTGGCGAAAATCTGCCGCTTCAACAGATGCTTGCGGACATCGCGGCACTCACCGGCCGTAAGGCGCCCACCATCAGCTTGCCGCGCTGGCCGCTTTACCCGCTCGCGATGGGTGCGGAAGCGGTCGCGAAGTTCACGAAGCGCGAACCGTTCGTCACCGTTGACGGATTGAAGATGTCTAAGAACAAGATGTACTTCAGTTCGGCCAAGGCGGAACGCGAACTGGGCTACCGGGCGCGTCCGTATCGTGAGGGCCTGAGCGATGCGCTCGACTGGTTCCGGCATGCGGGCTATCTCAAGCCGTAGCGCGAGCATTTTGTTACAACGTCGCTGTATTTGCGGAAGGTAAAGCCTACGCGCAGCAGTTAAAATCGCGGGTCTTACCAGAGAAATCTCGCATGAACCTTCACGAACAGCTCGGCGCGCTCGAAGTGGGCGTCGATCAGCTCATTCAGGCTGTCGTGGCCCCGCAGGCCCAAAGCATCCCCGAGACACGCAACCAGGCTGACGCGCAGCACGCGCCGGCTGAACATGCGGTGCCCGACGTCGAATCGGAAACGGTCGAAGTTCAAGCCCAAGCCGAGGCCACGGTCAGCGAAGCCGGTGCGCAAACCGCTGCGCCTCCGGCTCTGCCCACGCTGGAAATCAACCGTCCGGCGCAGAACGAAATCACCATGACCATCGGCGGCCAGACCGTCGCATTGCGCGCGGAGCAGATCGGCCAGCTCATCGAGGAACTGTCGAACGCGCGCGCCTCGATGACACCCGAACCTCCTCCGGGCATCCCGCCGGGCTGGCGTTTCGTGTCGACGAAAAATCCGGTCATGGCCGTGCAGAAGCAGTCGAACGGCGACCGTTTGCTGGTAATGCGCCATACCGGTCACGGCTGGGTGCCGTTTACGTTTTCACCGGACATGGTGATTCAACTCTATATGCTGCTTACAAAGGGCTAAAAGAAAAGCGGCGCAATGCGCCGCTTTTTCGTTACTGCCTCGCGTCAACGTTCCTGCATGGGCGCCTGAACCCGCGCCTTCCATTGCCCGCCTTTGCCACGCCAGTAGCGCACCGCCGACGCAAACGTCGCCCCCACATAAAACAGCGCGATGAGCGGCAGAAACGGCGCCCATAGCGGCGAGCGGCGGTAATAGCTGAGCATTGGCGCATACGCGCAGCACATGGCCGCCCACGCGAGCCAGGCGGGCCAGCCCGTTGGCCCGAGCACGATGGCGGCGACCGGCGGCATCAGATAGATGATCGTCATGCCGGCAAGCGTGCCCGCGAGAAGCAGCGGCGAATAATGCAACTGCGTGAACGCCGTGCGCGCAATCATGTTCCAGATGTCGCGCCAGCTATCGTAAGGACGCAACGACACGCTTCGCGCCGCCACGTCGAGCCGGATCGGGTGACGCCCGGTGCCGCGATGCTTGATGCGCGCCGCGAGGCTGCAATCGTCGATCAGCTCGGCCCGAATCGATTCAATGCCGCCGGCTTCCTCCAATGCGCTGCGACGCACGAGCATGCAGCCGCCTGCCGCAGCCGCCGTGCGATTGCGCGGATTATTGACCCATGCGAACGGATACAGCTTCGCGAAGAAGAAAACGAAGGCCGGAATAAGCGCTTTCTCCCAGAACGAGTCGCAGCGCAGCCGCACCATCAGCGAGACGAGATCGCGCTTCTCAACGTCGGCACGGACGACGAGTTGCGTGACGGCCTCCGCGGGATGACCGATATCGGCGTCTGTCAGCAACAAGAAGTCGGCCGGCAAGCCGAGCGTGCGTACCGCCTCGATGCCTTGCGACTGCGCCCACACCTTGCCGGACCACCCCGGCGGCAACGGCTTCGCGCTCAGCACGGTCAAACGGTCCGGGCATTGCAACTGCAGTGCGGCTGCGCGGGCAGCGTCGGCGGTGCCGTCGGTGCTGTGGTCGTCGACCACGATCACGTGAAATTCGCCGGGATAATCCTGCTGAAGCAGCGTCGTAACGGCCTGTGCAATGACATCGACTTCATTGCGGGCAGGCACCACGGCGGCCACGCCGGGCCATGTGCTACGCGCTTCGGGCGTAAGCGGCGCGGCGGGACGCGCGCGCCAGAAGCCGCCGCGGGCGAACAGCAGCACGATCCAGATGAGCAAGGACAAACAGGAAAGGAAAAACAGAATCACCGCCATCAACCCCATTAAGCGTTACCCTCGAATTTGCAGCAAGCGTCGACCATTTTGTATTGCGAGGCGCGAGCGCTTCACAGGACGACGTAGTTTAAGGGTTCCGCCAGAGCGGTGCAGCGTGCAATTTTTGCCGCATGAGTTGTGGCGGGTCGAGGGGCATGTGCCGCGTGCGCCCAACACTGTAGGGGCCCCGGCAAAGCAAAGCTGGCGTGATAGCGTTAGAATGCGCGTTTGGTTTTGCTGTACCGGCACGTCGCCGGGGCTCAAGACGTCAACTAATTAGATGGTCGCGGCGATAAAGTCAGAATTTCCGACTTGCTCGAAACCCGCGTCAGTCGGAGTCCGCCAACTTATGCGAGTCATCCTTGCCCAACCCCGCGGCTTTTGTGCGGGCGTTGTTCGTGCGATCGAGATCGTCGATCGGGCGCTGCAGCAGCACGGCGCCCCTGTCTACGTACGCCACGAAATTGTCCACAATCGTCACGTGGTCGATAATCTGCGCCAGAAAGGCGCGCGTTTCGTCGAAGAACTCGATGAAGTGCCGCAAGGCGCCGTGGCAATCTTCAGCGCTCACGGCGTTGCTCAAACGGTTGAGCGCGACGCAGAAGCCCGCGGTCTCGACGTGCTCGACGCAACGTGCCCGCTCGTCACCAAGGTGCACGTGCAAGGGCGTCAATATGTGAGCGCCGGGCGCACGCTGATTCTGATCGGCCACGCTGGGCACCCGGAAGTAGAAGGCACGATCGGCCAGATCCCGGGCAAAGTGCTGCTGGTGCAGAGCGAAGCCGAAGTCGAGCATCTGCAGCTGCCGGTCGATACGCCGCTCGCGTATGTCACGCAGACCACGCTGTCGGTAGACGACACCCGTGGCATTATCGACGCCTTGCAGCGCCGCTTCACCGACATCGTCGGCCCCGACACGCGCGACATCTGCTACGCGACGCAAAACCGCCAGGCCGCGGTGCGCGAGTTGAGCAAGCAGGTGGATGTGTTGCTGGTGGTGGGCGCAACGAACAGTTCGAACTCGAACCGGCTGCGGGAAATTGGCAGCGAAAGCGGCGTGGCAAGTTATCTCGTCGCCGACGGTTCAGAAGTGAAGCCGGAGTGGTTTGCGAATGCGCAGACCATCGGTATCACGGCCGGCGCTTCGGCGCCGGAAGAAATGGTCAGAAACGTAATCGATGCGCTAAGCGCAATGGGACCCGTCGATGTCACGACGATGGCGGGCCGTGAAGAGAAGGTTGAATTCAAGTTGCCATCGAAGCTGATGCAACCACTCGCCGCACGCGAAGTTTAAGGAGGACGTCTTGTCTATTCCGCTGCTACAGAAAGTCCGGGTCGGCGCATACATCATGCGTCAGCACCTCTCCGGCAACAAACGCTATCCGCTCGCTCTGATGCTGGAGCCGCTGTTCCGCTGCAATCTCGCCTGCAATGGCTGCGGCAAGATCGACTATCCGGACCCCATCCTGAATCAGCGTCTGTCGCTGGAAGAATGCCTCGGCGCCGTTGACGAATGCGGCGCCCCGGTGGTGTCGATTGCAGGCGGCGAACCGCTCCTGCACAAGGAAATGCCGCAGATCGTGAAGGGCATCATCGCGCGTAAGAAGTTCGTGTACCTGTGCACGAACGCGCTGCTGATGGAAAAGAAGATGGACGACTACGAGCCGAATCCGTACTTCGTGTGGTCGGTTCACCTGGATGGCGATCAGCAGATGCACGACCATTCGGTGTCGCAAGACGGCGTGTACGACAAGGCGGTCGCGGCCATCAAGGAAGCGAAGCGCCGCGGTTTCCGCGTGAACATCAACTGCACGCTGTTCAACGACGCTGTGCCGGAGCGCGTTGCCGCTTTCTTCGACACGGTCGGGCCGATGGGCGTGGACGGCATCACCGTCTCGCCGGGTTATGCCTATGAGCGTGCGCCGGACCAGCAGCACTTCCTGAATCGCGACAAGACCAAACATCTGTTCCGCGAGATCTTCAAGCGCGGCAACAATGGCAAGAACTGGTCTTTCAGCCAGTCGGCCATGTTCCTCGACTTCCTCGCCGGCAATCAGACCTACGAATGCACGCCTTGGGGCAACCCGGCGCGTACGGTGTTCGGCTGGCAGAAGCCGTGCTATCTGGTCGGCGAAGGTTACGTGAAGACCTTCAAGGAATTGATGGAAACCACGGACTGGGACAAGTACGGCACCGGCAACTACGAAAAGTGCGCCGACTGCATGGTCCACTGCGGCTTTGAAGCCACGGCCGTGATGGATACGGTTGCGCATCCGCTGAAGGCATTGAAGGTCAGCCTGCGCGGCCCGAAGACTTCGGGTGCTTTCACCAAAGACATCCCGCTGGACAAGCAGCGCCCGGCTGAATATGTGTTCTCGCGCCACGTCGAGATCAAGCTTGAAGAGATCAAGGTGGCCGGCAAGGGCAACAAGGTGCAGACGGCTACGGCCGCGCACTGAGCGTCGAATCGGGGCGGCCCTGCGCCGCTCCAGAATCGCGTTGCATAAACATGCATAAAAAAGCGCGGTGGCTTTAAGGCCACCGCGCTTTTTCTTTTGCCTGTCTGCTTCTACCTCGCAGGCAATCGGCTTGCCGATCCGGCTTACCCGCCGCTGCGTGCGTTATGCGCGGTGAGGAACTTGATCAGGCCGTCGACTCCACCCTTGGAAAGCTGATCGGCGAACTGTGTCTGGTACACCTGAATCAGCCATGCGCCCATCATATTGATGTCGTAGATCTTCCAGCCCGACGGGCCCTTGGTGAGCCGGTAGTCGATCGCGTCGTCGCCGCCATTGCTGATCACATGCGACTGCACCACGACGTCTTTCGCGGCGCCCGATGCATTGGCCGGCGCAAACTTGAACTTGACGTCCTGGTCGCGCAACTGCGAAAGCGATGCAGCATAGGTGTGCACGAGAAGCAGCGTGAACTGCTCATAGAGCTGCTTTTGCTGATCGGGCGTGGCGGTGCTCCATGCCTTGCCGACCGCGATGCGCGTAGTGCGCTGGAAGTCGGTGGCCGGCACAAAGCGCGTCTCGACCAGTTGCGTGATCTTGGCCATATCGCCGCCGCGAGCTTGCGGATCGGCCTTCATCGCTGAGACCGTGCCTTCGACGGCACTTTTTACCACCGCGTCGGGCGCGCTTTGCGCATAGGCAGCCGTTGAGACTACGGCCGCGGCCAGAAAAGCAGACAGATAACGTTTCATACGCTGGACAAGACCCGAAAAGAGTGTGCGCCGCCGACCAGTAAGATCGGGGCGAAAGCTGGATAGACCAGTATAGCGACATTGCGTTCCCGCCCCTTCACGTTGCACCGGGAGCCGCTTTTGCTACGCGCATTGCTGCCGAATACGGTCCGGTTTGCTCGGGCTCTGTATACTTGTGCACTTTCGTCAAAATGCCACCCGTGATAAGGCCAAGTTCGCCTACATGCTGAAGTCATCTATTGTTCGCCTCGTCGCCTATTCGGTGCGCCATCCGTTGCGGATCATCGCGCTGTCGATCGTGCTCGCCGTGTTGAGCGGGATCTATGTCGCGCATCACTTCAAGATCAACACCGACATCAGCCGTCTGATCGAAACCGACAAGGAATGGTCCACGCTCGAGCACGCGATGGACCAGGCCTTCCCTGATCGCGGCCAAACGGTGCTAGTCGTCGTGGAGGCGCGCGCGCCCGAGTTTGCCGACGCCGCAGCGAATGCGCTGACGGCGGCGCTCAAAGCCGAGCCAAAAGAATTCGTCGCGGTCTCGCAACCCGCCGGTGGGCCGTTCTTCGAACATAACGGTCTGCTTTTCCCATCGACCGAAGAGGTCATGTCGACCACGTCGCAACTCGTGCAGTCGCGTCCGCTCGTAAACACGCTCGCGCACGACCCCAGCCTCACGGGACTGGCGGGCACGCTCACCACGAGCTTGTTGCTGCCGCTGCAGATCGGTCAGGTGAAGCTCTCCGACATGAGCCGCCTGTTGTCGCAAAGCGCCAACACGCTGGACCTCGTACTGGCCGGCAAGCCAGCCGCTTTCTCGTGGCGCGCGCTCGTCGACAAAAGCGCGGCGACCAATCCGGCGCGTGCGTTCGTGATCGTGCAGCCGGTCGTGAACTACGATGCGCTCGAGCCGGGCGCGACCGCGTCGCAGGCGATTCGCGATACGGCGGCCTCGCTGCATCTGGACTCGCGTTATGGCGCCACCGTCCGTCTGACCGGCGAACAACCGCTCGCGGACGAAGAATTCGCGTCAGTCAAAGATGGCGCGGTGCTCAACGGCATCGGCACGTTCGTCGTGGTGCTGGTCATTCTGTGGCTCGCGCTGCGCTCAGGACGCATGATCGCGGCAGTCTTCATCACGCTGTTCGTTGGACTCGCGATCACCGCCGCGCTCGGCCTCATGATGGTCGGCGCGTTGAACATGATCTCGGTTGCGTTTATGGTGCTGTTCGTCGGGCTGGGCGTCGATTTCGGCGTGCAGTTCGGCGTCAAGTATCGCGAGGAGCGCAATCGCGACGACCGTCTCTCCGCCGCGCTTGCTCATACCGCGCACAGTATCGGCGTGCCGCTTACCCTCGCCGCGGTTGCGGTCGCGTTGAGCTTCTTCTCGTTTTTGCCGACCGCGTACCGCGGCGTGTCGGAGTTGGGTGAGATCGCCGGCGTTGGCATGTTCGTCGCGTATCTGACCAACATGACACTGCTGCCCGCGTTGCTGAAGATCTTCAACCCGCCGGGCGAAGCCGCGTCGCCGGGTTTCAAGCAACTGGCACCCGTCGACGACTTTCTCGCCCATCATCGCAAGCCCGTGTTGATCGGCACGCTGATCGTCGTGATCGGCGCAACGCCGTTGCTCACGCGTTTGCACTTCGACTTCAATCCGCTGCATCTGAAAGATCCGCATACCGAGTCGATGGCCACGCTGCTGTCGCTGAAGGATTCGCCCGAGGCCGCGGTGAACAACGTGCATGTGCTCGCGCCCTCGCTTGCCGACGCCGATCGCATGGCCGAGCGGTTGCGTGCGTTGCCCGAAGTGGGCCGCGTCACCACTCTGGACACCTTCGTTCCCGCGCAGCAGCAACAAAAGATGATGCTGATCGCAAGCGCCGCGCAGCAATTGCTGCCCGCGCTGCAACAGCAACCCGCGCCACAGGCCACGGACGCCGTGCGCGTCGCCGCGCTCAAGCGCGCGTCGAATCAACTTTCTCTCGCCGCCGAAGATCATCCGGGTCCAGGCGCCGCCGAAGCGCAACATCTGTCGGTCACGCTGCAAAAGCTCGCCGCGGCCGACTCCGCGACGCGCGACCGCGCGGAACACGCGATGTCGGAGCCTTTGCGCATTGCGCTCAAGCAGCTGGAGAACCTGCTGCAGCCGACCGAGATCACGCGGGACAATCTGCCGAAGGAAATCTCGAAGGGCTGGGTGTCGAAGGACGGCCGCGCCCTCGTCGACATCGCGCCGAAGGTGAAGCCGGGCGCCGATCCGAACGACGACGCCACGCTCGCCCGCTTCGCCCATGCCGTGAAAAAGGCCGAGCCCGGCGCGATTGGCGGCCCGATCTCGATCCTTCATTCCGCGGATACGATCATCAAGGCGTTCTTGCAGGCGGCGGGCTGGGCGCTGCTGTCCATCGCGATCCTGCTGTGGGTCGCGCTGCGGCGCGTTGGCGACATGCTGCGCACGCTGGTTCCGCTGCTTGTGTCGGCGCTGGTCACGCTCGAGTTGTGCGTGGTGTTCGGCATGCCGCTGAACTTCGCGAATATCATTGCATTGCCGCTGATGCTCGGCGTCGGCGTGGCGTTCAAGATTTACTTCGTGATGGCGTGGCGCAATGGGCAGACGGGCCTGTTGCAGTCGAGCCTGACGCACGCGGTACTGTTCAGCGCGGCGACTACGGCGACGGCGTTCGGCAGCCTCTGGCTATCGCATCATCCGGGGACGTCCAGCATGGGCCGCTTGCTGGCGTTGTCGCTGTTTTGCACGCTCATCGGTGCAGTGGTTTTCCAACCCGTGCTGATGGGCAAGCCGCGCCCACGTCGCGCGAAGCACAAAGGAATATAAGCATGAAACTGCGTACCACTGTGCTAGCGCTTGCTGCCACCGGCCTCATAACCGGCTGCGCAACCGGTCCCGACCGCAAGCCCGGCGACCCGTTGGAGCCGATGAACCGGGCGGTGTTCAATTTCAACGAAGGCCTCGACCGCTATGTCGCGGTGCCGGTCGCGAAGGGCTATCAGAAGGTGACGCCGCAGCCGTTGCGCACGGCCGTCAGCAACTTCTTTTCGAACCTGGGTGACTTGACCAACGCCGCGAATGCACTGCTGCAGTTGAAGATCACCGACGCGACCGAGGATTTCGTCCGTTTCGCGTTCAACTCCACATTTGGTCTGGGCGGCCTGCTCGATTGGGCGACGCCGGCCGGGCTGCCCAAGCATCATCAGGATTTCGGCCTGACGCTTGGACACTGGGGCATTCCATCCGGACCGTATCTGGTCTTGCCGCTTTTCGGGCCGAGCACCGTGCGCGACAGCATGGGGCTGGTGGTGGACGTGAAGTTCAATCCCTTGAACTACATGGAGCCGGCGGTGCGCAATCCGCTGTACTTGCTGCAGTTCGTAAGCGTCCGCTCCGACCTGCTGGGCGCGACCGATCTTTTGCAGCAAGCGGCGCTGGATAAATACTCGTTCGTGCGGGACGCCTATACGCAGCAACGGCGGGCGCGTCTGCGCGGCACCGGCGACAATGCCGCGCCGCTGCCGGAATACGACGATCAGGACGACTCGGGCGCTGCAACCATTCCAGCGAAGGGCGCCGCGGCCGGCGCGCCGGCGACGCTTCCGAACTACGCAGACCCGGGCGATACGGCCGACACGCCGGATGCGGCCTCTGGTGCCGCTACGGGCGCACCGGCGGGCGTGCCGAATTACACGGATCCGGGTGAGTCGCCCGCGCCGGCAAGCGGCGCTGCGGGCTCGGTACCAGCGAGTGAAACGACGGGGGCTAAGTCAGGGACCACTGCGGCTCCGGCAACAGCGCCAGGTGCGGCTTCAGCGCCCAGTACGGGCACGGCTGTCCCAACCACGTCTGCGCCTGCTGGTAATCAGCAACCGGCTTCAGCGCCGGCTGCGCAATAAGATCGGCGTACACACGCCCAAGGCGTTCGTCGATGCTGCTGAACCGCTAGGCTAGCTTCAGCAAGGCCTCAGCCGCACCCAGCGCTTGCCGGGCCTGCACCAGCGAGATGCGCGCCGCGCGCGCATCGATCGCCACCTGAATGAGCGCGCCGATCTGTGACGGTTGCCGCATCAGCTCGCGCAGGATCGGCGCAAGCGCGGTGCTGCCGTCATCGCGCAACCCGGCGGTCGCCGCCGACGGCAACGTACGCCACGCGGGGTCCACAATTGCACGGCACACGGCGAACGGCAGCCCACGGGCGGCCGCCATTGCGCCAGCCAGATGCGATTCCATATCCACAGCCAATGCACCCGTCGAGCGATGCAGCGCACGCTTGTCGTCGGCGGACATAAGCGGCGCCGCTACCGCGGCCATTGAACCGCGCCGCAAGCGTGACGCGAGCGGTCCGGTCGCCAGCGCGGCGGCAAGCCTGTTCGTCCAGGCCGGATCGGTGGGAATGCGGCCAAACGGACCTTCGACGGCGTCGGCAACAATGAGCGCGCCCGGCTGCAAATCCGGTGCCAGGCCGCCCGCGGTACCGAAGCTGACGATCCCGGAGCAACCCCGCGCCACCGCTGCACTCAGCGCGCGTTCCAGCAGATCGGCGCGCGCCGCATAGACCACTTCGACGCCTTGGCCCCGCGCAATTCGCGCTTCGAACGCCATGCCAGTTACGACGATGACTGGAAAGCTATTGCCGTCGGCATCGGCGGACGGCGCTGTCGGGCGAAGCATCCGTTACATCCCGACGGCAACGCGCGTAAGCCCGTTGCGCTTCAGGTGACGGAAACGCGCCAGCGCCCACAGCGGGAAGAACTTGCGATAGCCGTGATAACGCAGATAGAACACGCGCGGGAAACCGGTGGCAGTGAAACGGGTTTCGTCCCACAAGCCGTGCTCGCGTTGTTCACGCTGCAAATAGTCGATGCCGCGCGCGACCGCCTCGTGATTCACTTCACCCGCCGCCATCAGGCCCATCAACGCCCATGCCGTTTGCGAAGCCGTGCTCGGCGCGCGTTCGTAACCGTGGTAGTCGAGCTTGTAGCTCTCGCCGGCTTCCCCCCAACCGCCGTCTTCGTTCTGGATCGACAGCAGCCACTGTGCGGCGCGTTTGATGCGCGGGTCGTCGTGCGAAATGCCGGCCGCGTTCAACGAACACAGCGCGGTCCACGTACCGTAGATGTAGTTCAAACCCCAACGGCCGTACCAGCTGCCGTCGGGCTCCTGTTCCTTCAGCATGTAGTCGAGCGCACGCTGCGCCGGTTCGCTGTTTTGCGGCAGCTCGCCGAGTTGCGCGAGCATCGACAGGCAGCGACCCGACACATCCGCCGTCGGCGGATCGAGCAGCGCGCCGTGATCGGAGAACGGAATGTTGTTCAGGTAATACTGCGTGTTCTCAGGCTCGAACGCGCCCCAGCCGCCGTCGCTGCTCTGCATGCCGACGACCCATTCCCGCGCGCGCGCAATCGCCTCGCGATCGACACTCGACTGCGTCAGCGCGGCCGAGCGATGCATGGCCATCGCGACCACCGCTGTATCGTCGACGTCCGGGTAATACGCGTTGTTGTACTGGAAGGCCCAGCCGCCCGGCCGCACGTTCGGCCGGCGCGAAATCCAGTCGCCGCGCACGTCCAGAATCTGCAGCGGACGCAGCCATGCAAGGCCGCGTTCTGCTGCCTGCTCGGCACGCGCTTCGCCCGTTTCGAGCAACGCGTGCGCGGCAAGCGACGTGTCCCACACCGGCGACAAACAGGGCTGACAATATGCTTCGTCATCCTTGATAACGAGCAGCTTTTCGATCGACTGACGCGCAATTGCCCGGTTCGGATGGTCGGCCGGATAACCGAGCACGTCGTACATCATTACCGAATTCGCCATGGCCGGGAAAATCGCGCCCAAGCCGTCTTCGCCGTTCAGCCGCTGATCGACGAAGGCCACTGCCTCGCGGACCGCTCGCTCGCGCGTGGCCTTCGGAAACAGACCGTCGACCGCGCGCAGCACCGTATCCACGACCCGGAAAAAGCGGAACCAGCCGACATGCTGATGCGGCGCCCGCTGCGGCATGCCGGTGTTCACGGGCGCGCCGCGGAACAATTCGTCGATGCGCACACGGCGCGGATTGCGCGCGAGCGGCCGCTTCGCGTTGAGCACGAGCAGCGGCACGATCACGGTCCGCGCCCAGTACGACACCTTCGACAGATGGAACGGAAACCACATGGGCAGTAGCGTGATTTCCACGGGCATCATCGGCACCGCGCGCCACGACACCACGCCGAACAAGGCCAGCAGGATCCGCGTGAAGACGTTCACCGCCTCCGCGCCGCCGTGCGCGAGAATTGCCTCGCGCGCGCGGACCATGTGCTCGGCGTCGACGGGGTCGCCGATCATCTTCAGCGCGAAGTACGCCTTCACACTCGCGCTGACGTCGAGCGCCCCGTCGGTAAAGAGCGGCCAGCCGCCGTCGGCTAGCTGAATGCGGCGCAAATAGCGCGCGATTTTCTGCTCCAGCTCCACGTTCGGCGTTTCGCCAAGGTAATGGACGAGCAGCACGTATTCGGCGGGGATCGTCGCATCCGCTTCGAGTTCGTAGACCCAGTGGCCGTCCGGCTTTTGCGCGGCGAGGATCGCCTCGGTTGCGCGCGTGATCGAGGTGTCGAGCGAAGAGGCAAAACCCGCAGATTTTGCGGATGCGATAGCCGCGTTGGGCGCATCGGTCGAAACGGCAGGCGTGCCTCGCGCTTCGTCGGCGAAATCGGGCATGACGGCACCCAGCATGTGGGCTTGAGATAAATCGTTCATCGGCGTTCCATCGGTTGATTCAGCAACGTATCCGCGGCCTTCTGGCCTGAGCGGATCGCGCCTTCAATCGTCGCGGGCAGGCCGGTAGCCGTCCAGTCCCCCGCGAGCATCAGATTATTCCAGCGAGTGCGCGTGCCGGGACGCAGCGTTTCCTGTTCCGGCGACGCGGCAAAAGTCGCACGTTCGTCGACGACGATCTGCCAGGCCGGCATCGGCGCGGCGGGCAGATTGGCCGCCTGAGCCACCTCGGCCCATAAGCGCGCCGCCAGTTCTTCGCGCGGCGTGTCGACAACATTCCCGACGCCATATACCGTTGCGGACAGACGTCCGTCGGACGCGAACAGCCATTGCGCGGTGCCGTTCAGGAGACCGGTGACGGGCGGCAAGCCGAACGGCGGTTCCACGGCGAAATACGCGCTGAGCGTCGCGGCAAAGCGGGACGGCGCCCGCAGGCCAGGGACCAGCGTCTGCGCGACGTCCGGCGGCACGGCCAGAATCACAGCCTGGTTGACGTCCAGCGCGACGCTCTGCTCGGCGAAATCAAGCGCTTCTACGCGGCTGCCGTTCGCCGCAAACCGGATCTTTTCGAGCCGCGAGCCGATCTCGATCGTCGCGCCGCCATGCTGCAACAGTCGCAACGCCGGATCGACGAAAGCGCTGCTCAAACCGTTCCGCGCGATGAGCGGCCTGCACGCGAGGCCGCCCGCCATCAACGTCTCGCGCACCATTGCCCCAGTCAGCAGCGCCGACGCGTCTCGCGGCTCAGCGTTGAGCATTGCCCGAAACAACGGCGCGAGCAGGCGGTCCCACAGCGGGCCATTGCTGCGCATGGTTTGCGCGACGTTGCGACCGGGCTTGGCGAAAAGCAGCGGCACGAGACTCAGATAGTCGCTCGGGCCAGTGTTCGGTACACGCGCGTTCTGATCGAAGATCCACCAGGGCAGCCGTCCCGACGACAGGCGCACGGTCCAGCGCGCGTGAGTGGCCAGGTCCACGAACGGGAATTCGGGCAGAGCCGGTCCCGTCAGTTCGTCCACGGCGCCGATAGCACGCGCGTAATTCAGCGTCGCGGCGTTGCCCGACATCATCAGGTGATTGCCGCTGTCGATCGTTGCGCCTAGCTTGGCGTCGTAGTACGACCGGCACCGGCCGCCGGCCTGTTGCGCCGCTTCGTGAAGCACGACTCGCGCACCGCGCCGCTGCAACTGCACTGCGGCGGCCAGGCCGGCGAGGCCCGCGCCGACCACATGTACGAGTCTCGGCATCGGCTCAGAAGAGCGCGTAACGCGCGACGATCCACAGCATGCGCAGCTTCGGCTTGCTGACCTTCGTGCGCGGAATGTCGAAGCCGCGTTCGAGTGTGCGTTCCAGCAGCAAGCGGTACACGCCCGACATGATGCGCGGTGCGCGCACCTGAGTGCGCGGCTCGCGGTCCATGATCGCGTCGGACGCGGCGAAATGCTCTTTCGCGCGTTCAGCGAGCGTTGCGCAGACGCGCGGCAGCGACGGATCGTCGGCGATCTGCGAGGGATTCTTCACCGCGATGCCTTCACGCGCCAGCAACTCATGCGGCAGATAGCAACGGTTGATGCCCGCGTCTTCGTCGATGTCGCGAAGAATGTTCGTCAGCTGAAGCGCGCGGCCGAGATGGTGTGCCAGCAAACGGCCCGGCTCCTCCTGCATCCCGAATATCCTCACCGATAGACGACCCGCCGCACTCGCGACCCGGTCGCAGTACAGATCGAGCGTGGCCTCGTCGGGGGCGCAGATGTCGGCGGCCGCATCCATCGCCATGCCGTCGATCATTGCGTGAAAATCCTCGCGCTGCAGATGGAACGTGTGGATGTGCCGCGTCAGCGCGCGCAACGAGGCGCGCGGCGAGCCGGTATAGCACGCGTCGATGTCGGCGCGCCAGCGCTCGAGCGCCGCTGCGCGGTCGGCGCGCGGCATGTCGCTGTCGGCGATATCGTCGACAGCGCGGCAGAAAGCGTAGACCTGATACATCGCGTCGCGCTGCGCGGCCGGCAGGATGCGCATTGCGAGATAGAACGAACTGCCGGACGTGGCGGCAGCGGCGTCGATTTCAGTATCGTCCACGACAAGATTGGATACAGCCAAGACGATCTCCGCAGGAGGGCGCCCGCTGAAAGGCGTACAGGAATTTTTATGCCTCGCCGCAGGGCGGGCGACCCGCGCGCGCGGACACGCGCGAAACACACGGCTGGGATGCCGGAAACGGCGAAAAGTATAACAACGTTTGTCCGACGACGCAGTTTCCACAGAGCAATGACCGACACAACCGCTGTGATCGGCGAGCCCGGTGCGACGTGCGGCGCGTGATGCCGCGGGCAGAACCGGCTTTCTGGCGCAACCGGGCGCTATGCGCGAACGTCAATCGCCGCCATTCACGTCAACGCGACGCAGCGATTGCGTCCTTGCCGCTTCGCGCTGTAGAGCGCCGCATCGGCCTCGTTGATAAGCACGTCATACGCGGGCGATCCGGCACGCGCCGCCGCGCCGCCCACGCTCGCCGTAACGGGCACGCTCGTGCCCTGCACCTCGACCGGCGTATCGGCGATCGTGCGGCGGATTTTTTCCGCGACGCGCATGGCGTCCTCCAACGGCGTGCACGGCAGCAGCAACGCGAATTCTTCGCCGCCGAAACGCCCGAACGTGTCCTGCGCCCGCACGACCCCGGCAACGCGCTGCGCCATCACGCGCAAAACGGTATCGCCGACGCCGTGGCCGAACTGGTCGTTGATCTTCTTGAAGTGGTCGAGATCGAACAACAGCACCGACATGTCGCCGCCATAGCGCTGCCAGCGCGTATATTCGTCGAGCAGCCGCGCCTCGAAGAAGCGGCGGTTGGCAATGCCGGTCAGGCCATCCCGGTCGGCGTACTCCTGCAGCTTGGCGACAGCCTCCTCGCGCTCTCGCTGCACGATGCTCACATGGGTCACGTCGGAGATGGTCACGCAAACGGCCACTACCTCCCGATCGCGCGTGAGCGGCATGAACGTGACGTCCTGCTGCATATAATCGACGCCGCCTGTGATCGGCCGGTCGTGGTCGAACTTGAACAGATACGGGCGCTGTTCCCACGAACTGAACGCGAAGCTACCCAGCTGAAAAACGCTTTCGATCTTGCGCGACAGCCACACTCGCGGCAGTTCCGGAAACTGCGAGAACAGCGACTTGCCGACCACCTGCTCCGCGGACAGACCGCTGTGGTCCTGCATGAACCGGTTCCACATCAACACGTTCATGTCGCGATCGAGCACGAAGATGCCGAAGCCCACCCGCTCGACGACCAGATCGCTTAACGACTCCGCAGGCGCGCTCATAGGCTGGACAACAACGCATCGAGCGCGTCGCTCATATGACGGATGGACTCTTCAGCCATCAGCATCACGAGATGTGCGCGGAAGCTCTGGTCTTCCAGGGCGAAATTGACTTCGACGAGCAACGCGACTTCCCATTGCAGCACGCCCGGCTGAAACACTTCGTCGAGCGTCAAGGCGTCGCCGAGCAGGCCGGGCGCGGAGAACACCGGCGTGCGGCCGAGCTGGTCGAGAATGCACGACACGCACGCGCCGGTGAGCACGTTCGCCACGTCGAACATCAGTTCTTTCTGGCTCACAGCTTCGTAAGCGGAGCGCGAATACGGGTCGCTGACCAGCGCGCACAAGTCCTCCACGCTGTCGCTGCGGCAAATCACCAGCGCCTCGCCCTTGATGTCCGAACGAAAGCCCTGGCGCACCGCGCTGACCCGGTCTTCAATACCGGTCATGTCCCGGAGCGCTTGCGCGGCCTCGCTGACGGCCACCACCCTCACGCGCGGCACCGATAATTCGATAAACGAATCGAGCAGCCGCGCGAGACGTGTCGCGGCTTGACCCATCGCCAGATTGGCGACCTCTTGCAGCGCGTCGCGCTGATCTTCGGTGAGGACTGGCTCAGACATACAACCCGTACTCCTTGAGGATGGGCAGTACCGCCTCCGGCGTCACGGGCTTGGCGATGAACGCCGCGGCGCCGAGCGTGCGTACGCGCGCCTGGGCCATCGGCTGGATATCGGCCGAGACGACGATGACGAAGGTGTTCAGATCCTCATGCTGCAGCGCCTCGAGCACCTGATAGCCGTTCATTTCCGGCATGGTCAGGTCGAGGAACATCACTGAGGCTTTCCCTTGACGATACAGAGCGAGGGCTTCGCGCCCGTTCGACGCGTACGACACGTCGACGTCCCAGTCCGGCGGCAATGCCTTGGTGAGCACCTTGCGGGCAAGCAATGAATCATCGGCGATCACGATTGGCAAAGGCATGGCGGGTCGAAAGACGGAATAAGCTCGTACGGGTTAACGGCGGATAGTGGAATTCCTTTAGGGCGGAGTCTGGCAAGCCGCGAGCTGTGCGTTGCCTCGTTGGAGGGCTGCTTGTGGCCGCGCGGGGAGGTGGCGCGACGACGCGCGTCTGGCGAAACCATGGCGCGCGCAAGGCTGCGTGCGCTGGACGACGGTTATGACCGGCATGTGAGCCTACCCCGTAGATGAGGCGCGGCTGGTTGGATCGGCTGGTCCCGTGCCGCGCGCTTGTTTTCCGCGAACGCCGGCACTCACGCGTAAACGCATGATCCGATGCCCTCGCGGCGTATGCGTCCGAACATAGCGGACGCACTTTTTCTCATTGCGTCGATTCTCAAAGCAAACCAGTCGAAATGCAATACGCGGTATTTTCGTCCTGATAACAATATCTTCCTTACACGGACGTTATTTGAAAAAATACGCCCCGCATAATAATAGTTTCAATCCCGTTTATACTTTTGTGTACGTTTGCGCTTCCTGATTCTTCACTGTTTTAAAAGGGCAATGAATAGGTGTCGAAATGTCTGGCACCTTCAATTACGGTAACTTCTACCGCCATTCTGCGACTATGCTTCTCGTATCCGCCGTGCCTCCCAGCCCTGAAGACCTGAGCGCTTAACAAATGACCCAAAACCGGTTCGACCCGCACCGAGCGAGCCGCCTTTCCGCTGATGGGCAGGATGAGGCCGTGTTTCCCGCGGTACCGGAGCAGAACTTCCAGATCCGGCGAATGACGTTGATCGCGCTGCTGGTCGCCGCGATCGTGCTGCCATGCCTCTATGTGGCGATCATGGCGTTCAGCGACCTGCGAACCCGCGAAGCCGATGCCACCAACATGACGCTGCGCACCGTGCGCGTCGCCGAGGAGCATGCGCTGAAGGTCTTCGACATGAACGAGACGCTCGACACGCGCATCGTCGATATGACGGAAGGCTTGGACGACGACGGCATTCGCGCGCGCGAGGCCGCCATTCATCGGAAAGTGCGGACAATGGGCGGCGGCTATCCGCAAGTGGCCGCCGTGTCCATTTTCGGCCGCGACGGCGCGCTTCTCGTGAGTAGCCGCGTTTATCCGGCACCGCCGATTTCCATTGGCGAGCGCGACGATTTTGTGGGCCTTCGCGACGGCCACGACCTCGAACACGTGTCGAAGGTGATGACGGGACATGTCGCCGGCGAACAGGTGTTCAACACCGGCGTCGAACGGCGCGCGCCCGACGGCACTTTTGCCGGCGTGGTGTCGGTCGCGCTGCGCCCGAGCTATTTCGACGCGTTCTATCGCGAACTGCTCGGCGGCAACGACGGCGCGCCGATGACCATGAGCCTCGTGCGCTCCGACGGCGCGGTCCTCGCACACTATCCGCGTCGCCCGCGCGAACCGGCGGTCGTCGCGGCAGATTCGCCGTTCGCCGAGGCCATGAACCAGGGACGGCGCGCCGGGGTCGCGCGCATGCGCTCGAATGTCGACGGCGACAACATGATCGTCGCGTTCCGGCACGTCGGCTCTTATCCGGTCTACGTCATGTGCGGGTATCGCGCATCGGCGATGTGGGCCGCCTGGTATCGGCACCTGGCCGTGTTGATCCTGTCGATATTCACGCCGTCCGTCGCGCTATGGTGCGTGATCTGGCTGTCACTGCGGAGGCTCAGCGCCGAAGAAGAGGCGTGGGAACGGTGGCAGGCGGAAGCGTCGATGCGCCGTTCAATCGAATCCGCGTACCGGCAGTCGCGCAAGATGGAAGCGCTCGGCACGCTGGTGGGCAGCGTCGCTCACGACTTCAACAATCTGCTGATGATTCTTGCCGCCAACGTACAGATCGCACGGCGGCGCGGCGCGCCCGGGCTGGACCGCGAATTGTCGGCCATGGAGCGGGCGCTGAAGAGCGGCCAGTCGCTCACGCGGCAGTTGCTGGGCGTCGCGCGTAAGCAGCCGCTGCGCAACGAAACCGTCGCGCTCGAGCGTTGGCTGCCCGCATGCCGCGACCTGCTGCGCGCGTCGCTCGGCGCCAAGGTTTCGCTGGTGATGGATATCGGCGCCGGCGTCTGGCCGATGCGCGTGGACGTTGCCGAGCTCGAGCTTGCGCTCATCAACATCGCCGTCAATGCGCGCGACGCCATGCCCAACGGCGGGCGCTTCACCGTGCGTGCGGGCAACATTACGTTCCGTCACGAAGACGGCTTTCCGCTGACAGGCGACTTCGTCCAGGTGTCGCTGGAGGACACCGGTGCGGGGATGGCGCCCGAGGTGCTCGCGCGCGCCTTCGAGCCGCTCTTTACGACCAAGGCGAAGGGCATGGGCACGGGACTCGGCCTGCCGCAGGTCTTTGCCTTCTGCGAGCGCTCAGGCGGGCTTGCGGCCATCGACAGCGCGGTGGGTGCCGGCACCTCAGTGCGGCTGTATCTGCCGCGTGCTCCCGAAGAGTCAGCGGTCGACGCGCCGGTTGAAACGGATGCAGAGCACCAGGGCGCGCTGCAGGGGCTGCGCATCCTGCTCGTCGAGGACAACGAGGAAGTAGCGGCAGGTACTGAAGCGTTGCTGCAGATGATGGGCCACCAGGTCACATGCGTGTTCAATGCGGACATGGCGCTGCGTCTGCTGCGCGACGCTTACGCACAGCGGGCGCGCACTGGCGACCCGGTGCCGTTCGAACTCGTGCTGTCCGACATTCATATGCCGGGCGCCCTTAACGGCATCGATCTGGCCGAGGCGATCAGAACGCTCGATGAAACGCTGCCCGTCATTCTCGTCACCGGCTATGCGGAAGAACTCGATCGGGCACGACACGTGAACGTGCGAGTACTGTCCAAACCCTTCGACATCGCGCTGCTTGAGGGTCTTCTGCAAGGCATCCAGCGCGAACTCGCCCCGACCGGGCTCGATCCGGCCGCGCATCAAGCGCAATAGGACCGACCGTGGGCAGAGGCTTCAGCCGCCACCATCCCCGTTTTTGCTCAATTTGCGCTGGATTGTAAAAAGCGCGGCGGGCAGGCTGCCGCGTCGTCGATGTGAAGCGCTTCGCGCAGGCAAGCAGGGCGGGGCGCGCGGCGCTTGAACCCGGAATCCGGCATGAAGGTTGCGGCAACCGTTGGATAGTCAGGATGGCGCGCGCCGCGCTATCCGTCCTACCCAAAAACGGGAGACAGCCATGCGACATACCGTGATTGGTTTGTTTAATACTTATCCTGAGGCCGAAACCGCTCGGGAGACGCTAGTACAGACCGGTTTCGCACGCGAGACAATCGAGTTGCAGGCCAATGCCGAACCGTCAGTCGGCTCCGCCACCGCCGAGGTCGCGGGTTCGGGAGTTCTCGCGAACATAGAGCGCTTTCTTTCGAGCCTCTTTGCCAGCGGCCCACGTGCGCCGGAGACCGCGCGTTACACCGAAGCCGTGCGGCGCGGAGCCGTGCTCGTTGTAATCGACGCTGCCAGCGAATCGCATGCGGAACTCGCTCGCAACACGCTGACGCGGCTAGGCGCTACCGATATCGGCGAGCGTTCGCCGGACTGGGGCACGCAGCCGGCCACCGAGAATGCCCGCGAGCATTCGTTACTCGACGAACTGGGAATCGGTGCGGTCACGCCGGGAACACCGCGCGGCCCCGAACCCGGAATGACGACTTCGACGGTCCGCGAAACGCCGGCATCCGTCAGAACCGAAACCGCGGCGCCAGGCGGCGTCGGAACCCCTGCCTCGCCTGGTTTCAGTGCGAGCAGCGGGCTTGGTGCTACGACGGCTGATCCGCTGTACACGACCTCGCCTCGCAGCACCGACGCGGAGCCGTTCGTCCCGCCGCCGCTCACCGGAAGCCGCGAGACCGATCCGCTGAACGAGCCTCTGGCGGACCCGCTGGCGCCCGACGCGGGACGCAGCGCGATTGCAGCCGGGTCTGCGCCGGGCTCAGGCGCTGTGATGCAGCCGTCCGAAGTGGTTTCCGGGTCGGCCCAACCGACGGCCGGCCTGAGCGGCCAGATTCCGAACGAATACCTGGAGTACGAAGAAGATTTCCGCACGCATTACGACGAGCAGTACGCCGCCGACGACGCGCGCTACGAAGACTACGTTCCGGCCTACCGCTATGGTGCGGAAATCGGCAAGGACGTGCGTTATCGGGACAGGGCGTGGGACGACGTCGAACCGGAAGCACGACGGCATTGGGAGACGACGTCGCCTGACAGCACCTGGGAGCGCTTCAAGCTTGCCGTGCGTCACGGCTGGGAGCGCGTGACCGGGCATCACCACGTATAAGAGCAAACGAGAGCAGCGGTAGCGGCGGCGCACCGGGAGGTGCGGCGGCGCCACCGCCTTCAGGACGGTCGGAGCTACACAGTGTCAGGCAGCGGTATGCCGCTTGACCCACGTAACGTAGCGGTCGACGAAAGTCTGCAGGAACTTGCGCGTCCCATCGTTCAGAATCTCGCCCTTCTCGTTGATGATCGCGGGATCGTGCTTGATGAACACCTCGGGTTGACCGAGCACTGCGACGTCGAGATAAGCCAGCACATTGCGCAGATGTTGCTGCGCGAGGGCTGAGCCAGTCGCGCCCACCGAGGTGCCGATCACCGCACCCGGTTTATTACCCCACGAATTAGTGCCCCACGGGCGCGAGCCCCAGTCGAGCGCGTTCTTCAGTACCCCCGGAATCGAGCGGTTGTACTCCGGCGTGACGAACAGCAGGCCATCGGCCGCCTCGATCCGCTGCTTGAGTTGCTTGCCCGCTTCGGGATAATCCGCGTCGTACTCCTGGCTGTAGAGCGGCAGTGAGCCGATGTCGATGAACTCGAACGTAAAGTCGGACGGCGCCAACGAGACGACAGCTTGGGCCAACTGACGGTTGAACGACTCGCGACGCAAACTGCCAACGACGACTGCAATGTGTAAGGCCATGATTCGCTTCCTTGAATAAGGCGCTCGACGCGCGAAGGGTACGGACTGTCATCATAGGCAAAAAGCCGGGCGTAGGGCGTCCGTCCGCGCCGCCATGGAAAAAAGTGGCGGAAAAGTATGGCGGTTTTGCGCTGGCGCGGTGGATAACGCGGCAGGTGCAAAAGTTATCCACAGTTTTACTGAATAACCTTGTGGATAAGTGCTACTTTTGCCTTGTCAATCAAGCCTGCCTCCGGCCTACGCTATTTGGAGGCAGCGGCAGTTTTTCGGCGATCAATCGAGATGGGTGACGGTGTGCGATTTACCGCACGTTCAAGCAGGCGTGCAGTGGATTCGGCCGCAACCGCACAGGTGAAAACGCGTGGTCAGAGCGCAGGAATGTGCGGGTGGCCTAGGCAGCGGCGCGGGTTCGGTAACGGGCGTCCCGCCCGTGATTGGTTTTGTTCTGACGTTGCTACGAAAAAAGGGCGCCCATCTGGGCGCCCTTTTTTGCTTCGGACAGTTTGCCTCGGCGAATTCCGCGGTCAGTCTCTGGCGCCTGCATCGATGCAGGGGGCCGGCAGCCGGAGCTTAGTTGCCGAAAAACACGTTGCAGTAAGATGCCGGGCCATTGCATTGCGCCGGGGCAGCAGCCTCAGCTGCGCCCGAAGCGGCGGCGAACAAAGCGACGGAAGCGATCAGGGCGGACAGAATGCGTTTCATGGTGCTACTCCTCGTGGTGTTGGCTGGCGATCTGGTGCGATCGATGGCCGAAGAATAGCGATTCAATGCCTGCCTAAAAATGGGCTGGATGGGAAGACTTCTTTTCACTAACTGAAATAATGCAAACGCAACGAATGCTTCGCTAGCCTATCCCCTGACAGGCGTGCCTTTGACGGGAGAGGAACACCTGGTGCACGAGCCACGAACGTTATTTTCGTTTTTCGCAATAGTCGATTTCTGTTTGTCACAAGATGCCCGCCCCGCGCGACTAACGCCTACAAATTCCCGCGTTGGAGACCGCGTATGTCCAATATCCATTCGCTTGCGCCGCAAGCTGCGGCAGAATGGCGCTCGTGCCCGAACCCCGTGCGAGACAAACTCTCCGTTTATGAGCGACAACCATTCAGACGACCGCGCGCACGCTTCGCGGAGCGTGCAGCGGAGCCTACCGTGACGCAGGCGAGCGCCGGGACACTCGGCGACCCTGTTTATCTGGCTCAACTGCGTCGCGACCTGGTGCGCTTCGCCCGTTTGCAATTACGCGATGCCGCGGCTGCCGAAGATGCTGTCCAGGAAGCGCTCGCCGCAGCCTGGACGCAAGCCGACCGGTTTGTCGGACAGTCGGAACATAAGACGTGGGTATTCGGCATCCTGCGGCACAAGCTCGTCGATACGCTGCGCGCCCGGCAACGCACGGTGAACCTCTCCGCCCTCGAGTCAGAACTCGACGGCGAGGCGCTACTCGATCGCGAGTTGTTCAAGGACAACGGCCACTGGTCGCAACAGACCAAGCCGCGCCCGTGGCCGACGCCCGAAACGGCGCTGCGTCAGCAGCAATTCTGGGCGCTCTTCGAGGCATGCCTTGAGCATCTGCCCGAGCATATTGGGCGCGTTTTCATGATGCGCGAATTTCTCGACCTCGACACCGATGCGATCTGCGCGGAACTGCAACTGACCGCCAACCATTGCAGCGTGCTGATTTATCGCGCGCGCCTTCGCTTGCGCACCTGTCTGAGCGAGAAGGGCCTATCCAGCGAGGATGCAAATGGGGAAATGTAAGCACATCACCCGGCTGCTGTCCGACGCGTTGGACCGTCCGTTGACGACTGGCGAATGGGTCGCCATCCGGCTGCATCTGCCGACTTGCAGCGGCTGCCGCAACTATCGCAAGCAGATTCGCCTGCTGCGTGACGCCGCTCATACCATGAGTGGCATCTCGACGCCGGACGGGATGAACGGCGACGATTGATGCTGCGGTGCCAGTGGACTCGCGGTGCTTGCCGCACTGCTCCTGGTGGCTGCGGATATCCCCGAAGCGTCAACGTTCGCTGGGTGGCGTGGCGCGATAGCGCTCGAGGAATTCGGAGTGCGAGGCTTCGTCGATCGCAACGGCGGTTCGCTCGCTACGGGCCGGGTGCTTTGCTAACTGAGCACGCGTGCGTATCGGTCGATGTGCAAAATTTCCGCCGCAGTTAGGGCATACGTTGCGCAGAGTCGTCAGCGCGCACACTTCGCAGAAAGTGCATTCGTAGGTGCATATCATCGCGTCGGACGCATTCGGCGGCAGCGACTTTCCGCATCCTTCACAAGATGGGCGTAGTTCAAGCATTCGGACTCCGTTTTGTGTGTGTGAGCCGCACGCGCGGGGGTGTCACATGTCTGTTCCTGCTGCGCTAGCGTAGTTCGTGTCGTGTATCGGGAAGGGACAGGTCTGCGTTAATTACTGCCAGGGCGGTCAATTTTGTTGGGCACGTTGTCGTTGCCCGGGGCGTTGCCTTCATTTCCACCGGCGCCGACTCACCGCCTCGATGCGAGTGTCATTGCATTTGGTTGAGCCGGTGCAACGCATGCGGATACTCGTCGGTGCAAGCATATTGCCTGAACGCAGGGGACCGCCGAGAGGTTCAGACGAACTGCAAATCATGGCCGTCAACACGGTTGCGCAAGAATGTGGCGCCGGTCGCCGACGTCTCTCCCCAAACCGCATTGCGTAGGGGCTACGCCGTACCCTTCATTGCTGCGCTCTGGTGAGGTCCTCGACGAACAAGCTCGCCACGTTCTCGGGCGGACGGCCGATCACTGCGCGCCCGTTTCGCACGACGATCGGCCGTTGCAGAAGTATCGGATGCGCAGCCAATGCTTCGTATAACTGAGCGTCGGTTAACGCGGGCTCAGATAGGCCTCGCGACTCGTATTCGGGCTCGGTGTCGCGGATCATAGCGCGCACCGGACAAGCCAGCTGGATGTTCAACTGCTGCAATTGGGCGACGGTGAGCGGATGATTCAAATATTCGATGACCTCAACAATCTCTTTGCCGTCGCTATACGTACTGGTAATCAGATCGCAGGTCGCACGGGATTTGGAGCAGCGAGCGTTGTGGTAGATGGTGATCATATTGCCATTGTTGGTTTGGAGGAGTGAGGCTGCTACATCGGGGACGTTGTTGCAGATTTTATCCGCTATCGGCGGATGCTTTGTTGTCCGGTCGGACTGGTCTCGGTGCCGTCCGCCGCAGCCTCGGTGCGTGACTGACGGCGAGGCGCGGTCGCCACGTCGTTTGTGAGGAACGCGTTGTTCTGGGCTTCTGCGAAGCGGCCGGTTGCGAATGCAAAGTCTTCGATGCTGACAGCCGCTCGCACGGGTCAGAACTGGTTTGAATGCCAGATTTATGGGTAGTCCCGATGCGGCGGCGGGACCGCTCTTTCGGGTCCGCGAACCGATTTTATCTCCGTCGGCCCTATCTACTTCGTGCGCTGGAGATAGCAACTTTATGCGCATAAAGCCGCCGAGGTTTGCCCGGCTCATCTTCCCGCACCTGCGGCGCCGGAATGGGTGGACGTCGGGTTTTGTGCCCGTCATCAGACCGCCCGTTATCTTGCCGACGCGCGATGGCCCAGGTCCGTAGCTGCCGCAATGAGGCATGAGTCCTGATCCACTTGCCGCTGTGACGCAGCGAACAAAGATGCGCACTCCGGCAAGGGCAGTTTATGCGCATAAACCGGTGGACCGTCTATCGCCAACGAGCGCGCTAGGGTTTGACGTCCTATCGACACCGCTTGCCAACCTATATAGCGCAGCGGAGTAGCAGCGGGGCGTGCGCACTTGCTCTGCGGTCAACACTTGCGGTGCAACAAAGTTGCCGGGTACCCGCCGCAACGCGATTGGCACTTACGCCAAAAGGACCGCTCACAAACGCCGATCATCTACCCGGCGGCGCGTGTGTCCACCTATGCCTCCGCCACGCCTCACTTGACATCGCCTCGTCGCCTCGCGTGACGTGGCGCCGCGTCCCACGCATCTTTATGCGCATAAACCTAGGCTGAACGGCTAATGCCATCTCGATTCCAAAGAAACGATTGAAATACGAATTCTTCCAGGTAAAATCCATCTGCGCTTAAAAAAGAGAGGTGAACATTGGCAGCTGAAATCATCGCGGTAACTCAGCAAAAAGGTGGAGTCGGGAAGAGCACAATCGCGATGCATCTCGGGGCGGCTTTCCACGAGAAAGGAAAGCGAGTCCTGGTCGTGGATGCCGACGGTCAGAACACATTGATCCACTGGGCCAGTGCATCCTCGGACGGTGACACCGGCATCCCGTTCCCCGTCGTCAATCTTTCTGAAGCCGGCAGCCAGATTCACCGTGAGATCAAAAAGTTCGTTAGCGACTACGACATCATCGTCGTCGACTGCCCACCTTCCATTACGGAAAAAGTCTCGGGCGTCGTCCTGCTCGCGGCGAGCGTTGCGGTCATCCCGACGTCGTCGTCGCCCGCTGATTATTGGTCGAGCATTGGCTTAGTCAAACTCGTCCAGCAAGCGCAGGTCATGAACGAAGACCTACGCGCAGTTTTCCTGCTCAACAAGACGGAAGAAAAGCGCATGCTCACGCGCGAGCTCAAGCGTGCGTTGGAAGAGCTTGGATTTCCTCTCCTCAAGACCCAGATTCCTACCCGCGAAGCCTACAAGCAGGCAATGGCATTGGGTCAAACAGTACTACAGATGAGCGATCGCGGCGCCAAGCTCGCCGCCATCGAAGTACGGGCGTGCGCGAATGAAATCGCCGCCTTGCTCCCGTGAATTTATGCGCATAAAGGACCCTGAATGAAACCCTCCCAATTTGCCAAAGGCTTTCAAGCACGTCCTGATACGACCAGCAGCGAGAAGCGAACGGCTCTAGACCGACTGAATGCGATCGACGGGCTGGTCAAAAGCAATGCCTCGAAAGCCACCGACGGCACCGTGCGACCACTTCCGGGCATAGTCCCGCAAACCGATTCGGGCCTCGACACCATCGATACCGAACACGAGTCCGCCGCCTATCGTGCATGGAGAGTTGAACACGGATATCGCCCGGGTCAGGTCATCGAGCTTGCACTGAAGATGATCAAGCCGAGCCCCTTCAATCCACGACACTTCTACGTGAAGGCATCGATTGCCGAGCTCGCCGTGAATCTGGCGAAGCAAGGGCAACAGCAGGCGATCCACGTCATTCCTGACTATGACAATCCCGGCACCTACTTCGTCAGCGACGGCGGTCGACGTGTGCGGGCGTTGAAGGAAGCAAACAAGGAATCAGTGAAGGCGATCGTTATCGATCTGCCAATTGGAATCCAGAGCTACAAGCTCGGCTACGATCTCAACGTCCAGCGAGATTCGCAGACAGTATTCGACAATGCGGTGGTCTGGAAACGCTTTCTGGACGACCGCCATTTCCAAAGCCAGAAGGAACTGGCTGAGCATCTTGGTTTGGACGAGTCGACGGTGGCCGTGGCGTTGTCGATTGCCAAGTTGCCGGAAGCAGTCATGCATGAGATGGTTGCGCGGCCTGACCGTTTTGGCTCCAACATGGCGTATCAGGTCGGCCGATATCACGCGGCTCGTGGTGCCGACGCGACGCTGCGTCTGATCAACAAGATCCTCTCTGACGACCTCAGCACGCGGCAGGTTGCCGACATCGTCAAGGGCAGAGCGACTGCACAGGAAAGCACCAAGCCGGCAGGTCGCCAGCGCTATGCGCAGCGGCTGGAAGTAAAGCTCGATGGAGTGGCGGTCGGCGACTTGAAGACCTACGGAGAGGACCGCATCGAATTGCGCCTCAAGGGCCTCACGCGTGAGAAGCGGGACGATATTCTTCGACAGATCGAAAAGATGTTGAAGTAATAGTCGCTCAATAAGCGGTCTGGCGGCAGCCGCCGTCAGATGCGCCGCCGCGACCATAATTGCCGGCCGCGTGCCGGCTAATCAGGCAGCGCGCGACTGACTAAGTGTGAATGCGAGCAGATCGCCGTCGGTCGGCTCGCCCCACGTCTTGCGAGCCAGCCAATCAAAGAACGCCGTCTCGACGATCTTCGAGTCGAGTCCCCGGCGACGCCAATCGTCGCGCATATGGGCGCCGAGCCCCGGCAACTCTTCTTCCTCGAACGACTGCCGCGCGATGTCCCGTTCGGACTCACCCTGTTCGTCGTAGAGCTCGCGTGCTTCCCTTCGGCGATACGCAGAATACTCGCCCAAGAGGCGCGCCTTCAGATCGTCCGCGGGTGCCGCGACGGCAGCCTTAGCGCCACCACCAGATGCCACAGTCTCGACAGGCGGTGCGTACCCTTTCTTCAGTGCGTCCTTGAACAGCGCCGGCGCACTGCGAACCGGCGGCAATGACGTGCTACGCATGCGTTGCTCGGTCATCTGCAAAGCCGCACGGATGCGGTTTTCCTCGCTGTCCGCGTAGAGCGTTTGCGCCTCTTTCAGCGGAATGCCGATCTTGACCATCCGATCCACCAGTGTGCTGTCGAACACGTTCGGATGCTCGTCAAGAGCGAGCATAGGCTGCTTGCGCTCGGTCACGCGGAATTGGATTTCGGCAACACGCCGGCCCTCGCGGTGCTCGATCAGCTCTACGAAGATATTTGTGACTGCGTTCACCTCCGCGATTGCGGGCCGCAAATAATCGCGCTTGAAGTATTTGTATTCGCGCTTCGCTTCGTCGCCCGCTTCCGTGTCCGGCGTGCCGGAGAGGATAGGGCGCCACCACTCCCACGACTCGCGCATCGTCAGATGGCTTGGATTGGTCAGATAGCGCACGCAGATTTCGTACAGCGCGAGGCCGGCGCTACTGCGCAGCTGGCTCTGGAACTGCAGGCTAAGGCGCGCATACTGAACCGGATCGAGCAGCTTCTTCTTGATCTTCGGGGCGAACGAAAATTCCACCCAGACCCTGCGAGTGGTCGGATCCTCGAGGATTTCCGCGTCTGCGATCAGCGTGGAGATGCCCCACTTCCGGCCCGGCTTTTGACTGGACGTGCCTGTGCTCCATTCGACCTGAACCGAAACCATCCGGCGCAGGTGCTCCTTGACGAGAGCGGTGTCGTTGGAATCGAACGCAGAGTTGGCGACGATGTCCGATAGTAACGCGCGATAGGTATCGCCCGATTCGTCGGCTTGCTGCGCGACAGCCAGCAGCACATTGAACAGCTTGCGTGTCAGCAGCGTGATCTTGCCGCTCTTCGGCTGAATAGCGATCGCCTCGACGGCCTTGCGCAATTCCGCCGAGCTGGGGCTGACTACATCGGTTTTCTTGGCGCGCTTCGTGGCCAT